>CAVRYM010000001.1:0-370622 GCA_963725495.1 uncultured Alphaproteobacteria bacterium
GCGCCGTGCGCTCCGAATACTGGACCACAGGCGAGGTGATTAAACAGCGGCGGCGCAACGACAAGCGGCTCAACGATCCGTATTTGTCGTTGTGATCGGCTTTCCTTCTGGACGCGGGCGAGCGGCCGGGCAGCGCGATTAAAGAATGGCTTCCATGGCACCGTCGCTCTTACAGGCTGTCCTCGCCCTTGTCTCAGGCTCGCTGGTCGGCTTCTCGCTCGGTCTGGTTGGCGGTGGTGGCTCGATTCTGGCGGTGCCGCTGCTGTTCTACGTGGTCCGCGTCGGCGATCCGCATATGGCGATCGGCACCAGCGCCGTTGCGGTTGCCGCCAATGCCGCCTGCAATCTTTTCAGCCATCACCGGGTCGGCAACGTGATCTGGCGTTGCGCGCTCATCTTCGCCGCCGCCGGCGTTGCCGGCGCGTTTGCCGGCTCGACGCTCGGCAAGACAGTCGACGGGCAGAAGTTGCTCACCGCGTTCGCGGTGCTTATGATGGTGGTCGCCGGCATGATGCTGAAAAGGCGCGCGGCCGCCGGAGTTAAAGTCGTCCACGTCAGCCGGCAGACCGCGCTGCGCCTCGTCGCCGTCGGGCTCGCCACCGGCGCGCTGTCGGGCTTCTTCGGCATCGGCGGCGGATTTCTGATCGTGCCGGGGCTGATGCTGGCAACCGGCATGCCGATCATCAACGCAGTCGGCTCCTCGCTGGTGGCGGTCACCGCCTTCGGCGCCACCACGGCTGCGAATTATGCGGTGTCTGGCGACGTGAACTGGGGCATCGCCGCATTGTTTCTATGCGGCGGCGTGTTCGGCGGCTATGCCGGCAGCCGCGCCGCGCATGGCTTGGCGAGCCGCAAGGGATATTTGAACGTCACGTTCGCCGTGCTCATCTTCGCGGTCGCCGTCTATATGCTCGTGCGCAGCGTGCAGGCCCTCTAATTTCACCCGACCGCGCGCGCGATCAGGGGCGCACGTAGCTCCAGCCCTGCTCCTCGAGCTCCATGATCCGCACAATGCCCGCGGGCACGATTCCTGCTTGCGGTAGGATCGGGATCGGATGTCCTTCGCGTTTCTCCATCGCCTGCTTGGTGTTGTTGCAGGCGGAGAACACGATCTTCGATGGAAAGGTCGCGTCGCCGCTGGCCATCTGGGCGATGCGGTCCTTCACCGGAGAAGTGTCGGCGCGCAGCATGTTGAGGCCCGGCCCGTAGGCCACGATCTCGATATCCACGTCCTCGTGTTTGTCGCGGTAATATTCGAGCACGTTCTGCGCGTTATTGAGCGCGAGATTCATCACCGCGGGATCGTTCTGGTCGACCTGGATGACGAGGCGGTGTGGTTTGGCGTTCTGTGCGTGAGTAGCTGTCACCGCGATCAGGCCGAGAGCCAAAGCGGCAACAAATAGACGAGGCAACGCGATCATGATGTTCTCACTGTGTTGGTTCGTGGACGGATGAGCGTGTACGCCTTTTTCAGTGCGAGCGTCGCAACACCGTTAGCCTGCCTCGCCAATGCCGGGATTACCTTCGACGCCTTTGAGCGAAACACGATTGACGCGCTTTAGCTTGATGGTCTTCTCCGCCCGCAAATAGCCGGCCGCCACGTCGCTGACCGGCTTGCCCTGTTGCGGATTGACCGAGGCCCAGCCAGCGACGCGATAGGTTTTGTTCGCCTGCAGCGGCGCGCCGTCATCCAATCTCATGTCGGAGAGTTCGTTGCCGGTACTTTCGGCTGGCGCACAGGCATAGTCCATGCCGCCGACGCGCACCATGTCGCCGCCTTGCTGATAATACGGATCGGGATTGAACAGATTGTCTGCGACATCCTCCATCACGGCTTTGATCTCTGCCCCGGTCATGTCCTGCACGTAGGTTTCCGGATAGGTGATCGCCGTCTCGCCAAGCAATTCCTCCATCCTGATCTCTTGCCCGGCGAGCATGCTGGTCCCCCAGCGGAAGCCGGGCGAAAAAGCGATCTGCGCATCGAGCTCGTGGCGCAACGCGTCGCAAATCACCTGATCCATCGGGCCGTTGAAGTTGCCGCGCCGGAACAAAAGTTCGCCGGCAGTTGCGAGCTTCTCGCCGAATTTGTCAGCGTAAGGTGCGCGCAACCGGTCGATCAGCGCCTGCATGGCGGGATCGGGTTTGATGAGGTCGGCAAAGACCGGCAGCAGCGTGTAGCGGACGTTTTTGATCTCGCCGCCGCCGACGTCGAGATCGAGCACGCCCAAGAACTTTCCGTTCGATCCCGCATTGGTGACGAGCGTCGCCCCACAGGGATTTCTCACCGTGATCGGCCGCGGCACTGCGTCATGGGTGTGGCCGCCGAGGATCACGTTGATCCCGTTGCAGCGGCTCGCCAGCTTGAGATCGACGTCCATCCCGTTGTGCGACAAGAGTATGATCGACGTCGGGCTTTTGCGTCGTACGAACCTCGTCCACGAGCTTCTGCAGCTCGGTCTCGCGGATGCCAAAGGTCCAATCGGGCGTGAAGCGCTTGGGATGGGCGATCGGCACGTAGGGAAATGCCTGGCCGATGACGGCAATACGCACGCCGCCGACTTCCTTGACGGTGGCCGGCTTGAAGACACGTCCCGATGCCGGGTCGAACGCCTCAGCGTTGTTGAACGCCGCGTCATCGGTGAGGAAAACGTTCTGGGCGAGGAATTCGCCTTTGAATTCCTTGAGCCGCTGCCGCAGGGTGCGTTCGCCGTAAGTGAATTCCCAATGCCCGGTCATCGCCTCGATACCGAGCAGGTTGGCGGCCTCGATCATGTCGGCGCCGGCGGTCGCATAGGCGAGGCCGGTGCCTTGTAGGAGGTCGCCGCCGTCAAGAAGGATCGAGTGACCCGGCCCGGCCTCGGTGCGCAGCCGGTCGATCAGCGTCTTGAGGTGAGCGAAGCCGCCCATACGGCCGTAGCGATGCGCCGCCTCCTGATAGTCGAGGTAGGTGAAAGCGTGAGCGGCGCGACCGTCCGGCGCGATCTTGAAATAATCGAGGAAGGCGCGGCCGACGATGTGCGGCGGTTTGCCGAACATGTCGCCGACGCCGATATTGACGCTGGGCTCGCGAAAATAAACCGGCGCGAGCTGGGCGTGCGTGTCGGTGAGATGCAGGATGCGGACATTGCCGAAACGGCCGATGTCGTAGAGATCGTCGTCAGCGGCAAGCCCGACGCGGGGAATGAGTCCCGACAGCGTTGCGGCAGTGAAAGCCTTCAATAAATCGCGGCGGCGCATCGGCACCTGTACCACTCGCTGCTGACGGGCTCAGCGGATGACGGCTTGCCGCCAGTTTTCCGCCTGCTCCTTGGCCTGCGCAATCGAAGCGTTGGCCAGCGCCTCAGCCTGCTCCGCGTCCTTGACAGCCTCGTCATAATGCCCGGCGGCTGCTGCTGCCTGCGCGGCCTTCAGCGCGTCTTCGGTCGTCGTCCATTGATTCTTCAGTACGCCGGCCTGTTGGTCCGCCGCTTCCGCCTTGGCGAGTGCGGCCTTGAAGTCATCGGCCGACGCGGCCAGCGCCGGACTGGTCAGTCCGCCAATCGAGAGCATCACCGCCAATCCGAGCCAATCACGAGTGCGCATCAGAGTTCTCCACGCTGCTCAGGGGCGCTCCTCATGGACGCGCGCCGGGGCCAGAGACCGGCAGCCCATTGCCCATGTAGGAGAGGAAATATTCGACGTCCCGGTAGAGCTCGTCCTCCGGCTTGAGCGGCACTGCGCGCACCTGGGTGTTGCAGGTGATGAAACGGCGGCTGGTGGTGCCCATGCCGCCCCATTCGGAGCGGTAGATCGGCATCGCCGCGACCAGATCCGAGCGCGGGAGCGAGCACCTCGGTGCGGATATGATCGCCGGCGCTTTGCACATGGCAACTCGCGCAGGCAAAATTGAGCTGGCCGCGGCGGGCGTAGAAATATTCTTCACCCTTCTGATAGGCGGCCAGCGCCCGCGGGTCCTCGGGAATCTTGATGTCGAACGGCTTGCCGCGCGAGGTGAACGCCATATAGGCGGTGAGCGCCGCCATATCATCTTTGGTGTAGTCGTACGGCTTTTCGCCGTTGGCCTCGCGGCATTTGTTGATCGCCACGTCGAGCGTGATCACCTCGCCCGATTTCGTATCGAAATAAGGATAGGTCTGGCGGATGCCGATGCCCTTGTTGGGAAAGCAATCGCCATAGGTCTTGCCGTTGGCGAACGGCGTCTCGAACATCTCCTTGCCCCTGTCCACGGCGAATTGGTAGGGCGGGAATGCGTCGATCTCTTCCCATTGCTTGCGCAGCCCGGCATCCATCGAATAGGGCCCGTTGACGAAGTCATCGAGCGGCACGTTGGGAAAGCGCTGCGTGAAGTAATTGCGGAAGGCTTTGAATTCAGCCTCGGGATTGGCCGTATCGGCCGCCAGCACCGGCGGCGCGGCGAGCGCGAACATCGCTATCGCGAGCAGGAATGCGCGACGCATGCAGAAATCCTCCCTCGGCGCGACGGCGCGAATTCTCTTTACGTGATCTTGCCGGAGAGCGAGTCGCTCTGGCCTTCGTTGTCGACCCAGCTGACCATCAGGTCGTCGCCCTTCTGCGCGCCGTTGAAGCTGAATTTGATATAGGGGTCCTTGGCGACGGCGGGCCCCCAATAGGCGGTAAAGACGGTTTTGCCGGCGTGCTGGAATTCCAGCACTTCTATGTAGTGCGGCGGAATGAGGTTGCCCTTGGCGTCCTTGATGAAGCCGGAATCCATCGGATGCTGAACCAGCGCCTGCACTTCGGTAGTGTCGCCGTTGGCGACCGCGCGCATGCGGATTGTCGATGCCATTTGCGTTTGCTTTCTGTCCGTATCAGCCGCCGCAGCCGCCGACGGTGACCTTGACCTCTTTGCTGGCGCTGAACACTTTGCCGCCGGCCGCGACCAGCGCGATGACCTTGCTGGTCTTGGCCATCTTTAAGCGGTTGGCGACCATCGCCGACGTGCCGGGCGGGATCGCATAATGCGCGGCCAGGGGAAATGGGTTCTCCGACAGCACGATCGAGATCGAGGTCACGCCGGGCAGCGTTGTCGCCACTGAAATCGGCACCACCGCACCGTTCTCTGCGATTTCGGGGGCATCGAGCGTGACTTTGTCGGATGGCTCTGGCGTGGCGTTGTAGAGCGCCTTGATGGCGGCAGCTTCGGTCTTCTGTGAGAACGCATCCTTCGGCCATTGGCTGGCGTCGGCGGCGCGCGCGTGGCTTAGCGGCGCGGCGGCGGCGAGGCCCAATCCGGCCAAGCCGCCGGCGACCGCCCCCTGGATGACGGTGCGCCGAGTGGAGCCGCTGCGCGCGCTCATTTGTTTGCCCGTTTCTCTCGTATCCATCGCGAAGATCAGCTCCTATCGGGTATAGAGAAAGTCGATGACGTCGTTGATTTCTCTGTTGGTCAGAATGAGATTGCGCCCGAATGGCGGCATCACCGTCTGCGGATTACGCGTTGTCTCATCGAAGATGATGGCGAACAATTCCTGGCGGTCAAGGAATCGCGTTTTCATGTCGGCGAGCGGCGGAGCGACGTTGCCGGGCGCGTCGCCGCCGGCGATGACATGGCAGGTCAGGCAGTTGCCTTTGCTGCGGTCGAAGGCGAGCTTCTCGCCCTCGGCGACGGACGATTGCGCCCATGCGGCGCCGGCGTATAGCGCGCCGAGCATGAGGCCGGACGCCGTCAAAAGCGCAGTTCGCCGTTTCCGCATTGTCCCTCCCGCCCGGCCGCTTTTGAGAATGTAGGTGTTCGGCGCGTAAACGTCATCTGTCGGCACAAGGCTCACGGCTAGGCCAGTCCATGTCGTGCGAGGAATTCGACCGTGAGGCGGACGCACTCTTGCGGCTTCTCGATCTGTAACAGATGTCCGGTCCCTTCGACAAAGGCGTAGTCGTAGCCGCCCTCGGCCCCAAGCGCTCGGTTTGCCGGTCCGATTGACGGTGCGCCGGGCGCGTCCGGATCGCAGCCGATCAGCTTGACCGGGCCGCCGAACGCCTTGGCGCTCGGCCACAGATTGAGCGTCATCGCCTGCGCGTAGATCGCCGCCTCGTTTTCCGGATCGCAAACCAGTTCGTACCCTTCACCGTCGGGGCTCCGGCGCAGCACCGATCGCGCCATCAATTCGTGCGCGCCCGGCACCCAGCGCGCGGCTGCGCGTGATTGGCGATATTCTTCGGCGAGTTCATCGATCGCGGCAAACCGCCGCCGCCGATCGCGCGCCCAGGCGGTCAGCCGCTTCTCCAACGCCGCCATTGGCGCATAGGCCGGATGATCGGGCGGCGGCACGTTGGGCGGATCGAACAGGACCAGCGCATCCCAGCGCCAGCCGATCTCGATGGCATGTTTCATCGCGGTGCGGCCGGACATCGAATGAAAGATGCCGGCCGTCGGTTTTGCGCCAAGCCGCGATCTGACGTCTTGCAGCACGCGTTCGAGGTCGGCGACGAGCTGCTCATAGGTGTGATGGGCGGGCACCGCCGGCGTGTTCTGTCCGTGGTTGCGGAAATCGAACACCACGAGATCGAACTGCGGCAACAGGTGCTGCCAATAGGGAAAGTATGCGTCGGTGGCAAAGCCGTTGCCGTGTGCGAGCAGAAGGCGCGTGCCGCCCGCGTTGCCGTGCCGCCGCACGTGAATCTTCGCGCCATCGTCGAGCGCGACATCGAAGGTGGTGTGCGGCGTGGGGAGCTGGAAATGCATGGACGTCGGGGCAGCGAGCGCCGGCGAATGTTATGGGAACGAGTGTAGAGGCCGTGCCTGATCGGCGTGGCAGCGATGAATGGTGGGCGCCGTCGGGATTGAACCTACGACCTCTCCCGTCTGAAAGGTAGTCTACGCTTTATGTTTCAAACGGCTAATGGTCATTTTGCGCTGCTCCCCGTGCATTCCTCCGATCATCGGCGTTGACATTTGGCCTGTATGGGACTCGCCCGCGAGCTCTCGGGGCGGTTGCGTATCACAACTGCGCCATTACACTTAGGATCTCTAGGACACCGAAGATGGCGCTCAAGCGGCCAAAACAAAGCAAGGCCGTCGCGCCCTACAAGCCAAAGGAGATGCTTGACCTTGCCACGCTATCTGAGGGGACGGCCGAGAAGTTTAGGCAGGCAATGAGGGAAGCTAGCGGTAAGGCTCAGTATACCGGAAGTCCGTATCACAGATCGTCCGCGAAAGAGGGGCCCGTTGCGCAACGTGTGGGGTTATCGAGCCGATGCCCGCCAAGTTGGACAAAGGTCGAGGCGACGCGGGTCCTTCGCGTTGCGATCACCGAAGGTCGCGTCTCCATCATTTGGGAACAAGGGTTTCCGAGGCACGTTTGGCATCTGGACGGCGACGTCTTATATGAGGCAAGGCTTACAAACCGCGGAAATGGCGAATATCATGGCTATCCGCTAGAAGACCGATGGCAATGGCCGAAGAACTTTCGATAGCAGAGACGTTCGCCGTGGATTTGCAATGGCCGGCAAATCCAGGGAAGGGGGGAGATTCCCTTCTCGACGGGTCGCTCGCTCGCTTCCAAATTCTAGTCGGCGACAAATCGCTTACTGCGTATCAAACTGAGAAGGGTGACAAGCACTCATATCTGCATGTACCCGTCTACTATTTTGTCGAGTGGCTTGCGCAGAATTGGTGGTCATTCCTATACGAACCCCGCAAAAATGAACGTGAGGATTTCGAGCAAGATTTTCGGTCCCGACATTGGTTGGGGACTGCCAGAAATGGCTTTGCGCTTCCCGATGTAACTTTTTCTCCGGCTGGGGAAAAAATCGAGATTGTGGCTCGCTCTGCATTCTTGCGTTTTGCACAACTGAATTTCATTGAGTCTCTTACTGCTACTGCCATGACCGACAATGTGCGTTCGGAGTTCTCTAAGTTCATTGAGCAAGTACTTGCTCATTTGACTGGAAAAGGTGTGACTGATTCTGCGGCGCACCGATATTGGGAGAGCGTCCGCAACACGAGCAAAGAGGAGGAAGTATATTGCCGGATGGTCGGAGCCTTGGGGATATCACCTTATCTGAGTCATCCGGGCGTGGACGAGGTCCTTGAAAAAGTCACCGGTAAAATTTCCGAAACTATGCTCGCTGACCTTTGCGATGCGACCAATATGGGAAATCTTGAGCGCGCGGCTGATGCCGCTAACGGTATATCGGCTTCCTTAGCGGGTGCAAAAGACATTGCAGTTAATGGGCTCTTGGCAGCGCAAAGACCCACAGACAATGCGCCTCGCGCATACGAGTGGGGTTATCAGGCAACCGATGTAGCGCGATCAGCTCTCGGAATTGCTCATGATGACCCTCGCGGATCGATAGCCTTTTTCGAAAAGCTGGATTTCGATCCAAGCGCAGGAATTGAGGAGAGCAAGGGCGCGGAAGCCGCAACGCCCGCCATAATCTCGGGCGGAGTGGAGCGTAATGATGACAAAATGCGCGTCGCGCTTTCGGGGAGCAATCGTGCGCACCGTAAATTTGCTGCAGCGAGAGCCGCTTTCCTAGCTTGGTCTAGGGGAAAAGCTTCGTCCAGGTTGGTGACGACCGCGCGGACAAGGGATCAACAAGCTAGTCGTGCGTTTGCGGCCGAACTTTTGGCACCAGCGAAGTTTCTAAAGGAGAGGTTGGGCGATCGGGCAGAGGTTTCGCCTTTTACATTGGACAAAATCTCTGAGGAGATCGGAGTTGCTTCTACTGTCGTGCACCACCAAGCCACTAATCACGGCTACTACGTTGCCGAAGCCGCCTAGCTCCGCGCCGCGACCATATTCCGGAACAAGTACCGAAAAATCTCCCCGTATATTCCCCGTTAGCGACCTGCATGTTCCTGCAGCGCTCTCCGCCGAAGTCCCGTCAAACTTTCAGCGGGAAGGCGAAAAGTCCGCGATTTGTAGGGGGTTTATTGGTGGGCGCTGTAGGGATTGAACCTACGACCTCTCCCGTGTGAAGGGAACGCTCTCCCGCTGAGCTAAGCGCCCGTGCCAATCGGCCGGATTTAATGAACGCCTCCGCGGGGTGTCAAGGCGAGCGGCCCCCGTCGCCGCGAGCCGCGGCGCCGCGCGGACAGATCTCAACTCGATTGGGCAACCCGCGAGGCGCTCGATTGCAGCGCGCGGATGCGGTCGGCGAGCGTACTCTTGCGCTCCGCCATGGATTCGACATTGCCCGCTCCGGCTTCGCCGTGCGCGCCGTTGTTCGCCGCACTGCCATTGCCGTTGGCTTGGCCCGCCGCCTCGTTCGCGTCGATTGCGCCGGCGAGCAGCGCCTCGATCGGCGAGCCAGGTCCTTCCAGCGCCGCAGTCAGACGGGCGACCTCGGCGGCAACGTCGTTGATGCGTTCGCGCAACAGCGCGTTCTCGACCCGCTCGGACGCCCAGCCGGTTTCAGCCTCGTGCCGCAATGTCGCGACTTGGGTTTCGAACTGGCCGCGCTGTTCGTTGGCAGCGGCAAGCTGCGCTTCAAGTTGGGCGATGTCGGATTTCAATTTTTCCACCGTGTTGATGTCGCGGTGGCCGGCATCGGTCAGCTCGCTGCGCAGTTCGCCCTCGGACTTGCGCGCGGCTTCGATCTCGCCGCGCAGCCGCTCGATCTCATAGTCGCGCGCGGCGAGGATGCGGCCCTGATCGGCGAGTCTGTTTTCAAGCTCCTGCACGCGCTTGTTGAGCAGTTCGGCTTCGGTGGTCTGGGTGAGGAGCTGCCGCTCCAATTCGCCGGTCCGCGCGCCCAGCCCTTCGAGCTTGCCGCGCGCATCGGTCAGGTTGCTGGTCACCTCGGCCAACTCGCCGCGCTCGCGGGCGAGCCTTTCCTCGGTGTCCTTCATGGCGTGCTCATAGTCGGCGGCGCTGAACTTCAAGGCGTCGACCTGGGTGCGCAAGGCGGCGACTTCGACACGCTGACTGTCGGCGCTGACCGCGTGATCGCCGAGGTCGGCGATCAGCTTCGACAGCTCCGCCTCCTTGTCAGCGAGCGTGCGCTCGGTCTCGCGCAGCGAGCTTGCCTTCAGCTCAAGCTCCTCCTCCGAGGTGCGCATCTGATCGAACAAAGTCTTGTCGCGCACTTCGAGCGAGAATATCGCCGCGGTCTTTTCGCCGAGTTCCTTTTTCAGCTGATTGATGGCGTCGGTTTTCTTGCCGAGCTCGGCGAGCTGCGCCGTGGTCCTCGCCTTCAACTGCTCGACGCTCAATTCCAGCCGCCGCGTCGACATGGCGAACTCGGCGCGCAGCTGATCCTTGTCGGCGCGGATTTCCGCGATCGTCATCGGGGTGGCGGCTTCGAGCCGCCGCATGGTCAGGCGGACAGCGCGGTTGTGCACGAGTGGAACAAAGAGAAGTGCAAACAGGGCCGCGACCAGAAAGCCGATGCCGAAATACATAATCGGTTCGACCATGAGAATTACGCCTCCACCGCCGCCAACTTTGCCCGCCCGGTAGGTCCGCGATCACCGGCCGATTTTTCCTCCACAGACGCGGAGGTCAGGAAACTGGGATCGGGGCCACGCCACCGATGACCCTACCACATCTACCGTCCGTTAACCTAAGCCGACGGCGGCCGGGCCGCCGCGGGATTAATCAATCCTTAACGGCGGCCGCGTCTCACGCGTCCGCCGCAATCAGAATGGATTCCAGGTCGGACGTGAGGTGAATTTGAGGTAGCCGAGATTGGCGCCGAGCCGTAGCCCGATGCCGGTGCGGATCGGCACCAGCACAATGTCGTTGGCGGTGAGCGCGGTCATGCCCAGGCCGCCGACAAAATAGGCAGAGCCTTCGATGCCGCCGAAACGGTCGAAGATCGCCTCGGTGGTCGGCAGGTTGTACACCAGCATCATGGTGCGCGCGCCGTCGGCGCCGGCGTCGAAGCCGATCGTGGGTCCCTCCCAGAACACGCGCCGGTCACCGGCATTCTTGGTGTAGAGCGTGCCGTCGCCATAGCGCACGCCGCCGACAAAGGCGCCGCCGGCCTCCTCGCCTAGAATGTAGCCATTCGGCTGGCCCCATTGGCTGCCTGCCTTTTCCACGATCATGGCCAGTCCGCGCGAAACGCCGCCGAAGAAGCGATGTCCGGCGTCGAGCAGTTCATCCGCGGAGAATTGGTCGTCCCGCGGCGGCACGGGACGCGGGTAAGGTGCGGCGTTGGGCGGCGGTACGGGGGCGCCTCCGGCTGGTGGGGGCCCAGGCGGCGGCGCCGGCTGGCCCATTGCGATTGCTGCGATCGAGGTTGCGAGCAGCACCGTGGCGATGGCGAGGCGCGTGGAAAACTTCATTGAGGTCCCCCGGTCTTAACGCCTTGCTCATGCGCTCCGCCTTAAGTCTGCAGGCGGCTGAGTCTTCGCACAGCAAGCGCCAAGTGGTGTCTAAGTCTTGGCTAAGTCTCGGCAAAACCGTCCGAATCACTTTCACCCTTGATCAAAACTATGACCTCAGCACGGCAAAAGCCAAAGTCACGCGCCGCAAGCGTTGTGGCCGCGGGCGCCATCGCTGCGGTGCTCGCGGCCTTGGGCGCGGGTTTGGCGCCGACGGCGCGCGCCGAATTGACTGAACGGATCGTCGTCGATTGGCATTCGGGGCTGGCGATTGGCGGCTATGACCCGGTCGCCTTTTTTACCGATGGCAAGCCGATGCCCGGCAGCGCCAAGCTCGAATTGCACTACGGCGGCGTTGTCTGGCGCTTTTGCAATCTCGGCAATCGTGCCGCCTTTGCCGAACGGCCCGACGTCTACATGCCGCAATATGGCGGCTACGATCCGGTCGGCATCGCGCGTGGTGTCGCGGTGGCTGGAAATCCCGATATGTGGACGATTGTCGGCGAACGCCTCTTTCTCTTCCACAACGCCGACCAGCGGGAAAAATTCTTAGGCGATTCAGCTCGCTTCATCGCCACCGCCACCCGCAAGTGGCCGGACGTGATGCACAGCCTCGATCCGTGATCAAGGCACCTGCGCTCCGCCCGCGGCGATGAAGCTCGGGATCAGCAAGTCCTCGCTCCCATAGGCGAAGCGGCCCGCCGTCTGGGCTGCGCACCCATCCGCCGGCCGCTTCAACAATTGCGTGCCCGGCCGCGATATCCCAGTCGTGGGTGGGCCCAAGCCGCGGATAGAGATCGGCTGAACCTTCGGCAACGCGGCAAAATTTTACCGACGAACCGCAGGCAATTGTCCGTGGCTCGCTCAAGCCGTCGAGATAGGCTTGCGTGCGCGCATCGAGATGCGAACGGCTGACCAGCACGACCGGCTCCCGCTCCGGTCGCTTGCGCGTATGGATCGCAGTTGCGGGCAAAATCTTGCCGTCGGCAGCAAAGGCCATGCGCTCGGCGCCGCGCCCGACGATGCCCCGCCAGATTAACAACTGTGCGGGCGCTGCGATCACGCCGAGCATCGGCGCGCCGTCCGTTACCAGCGCGACGTTGACCGTATATTCGTCACGGCCGGCGATGAATTCGCGCGTGCCGTCGAGCGGGTCGACGAGAAAATAACTGCTCGTCGGCCGGCCGCGGCCTTTCGGCTTGTTCCTCCGCCACCACCGGCAAGCCCGGCGCCACCTGTGCGAGGCCCTCGCAGATAGCCGCCTGTGCGGCGATATCGGCGACGGTAACCGGTGAGCCATCGGCTTTGCGCTCCACTCCGTCTTTGCCGATTCGTTCGCGTATCACCCGCGCCGCGCGCACGGCGATCTCGGTCAGCGCCGGCAGAAGCTCCGCGCACGCTGCGGCATCCATCACTGGCACTCGGCGCTCCACTATTCGCGGCCAGCCCCGGCGGGGCAAAGGGGCCAGCGGTGTACCACGGCCCGCGGGACCCGGCACGGTTGCCGAATCGCGCGGGCTGTGACACGCACGCCCCGATCTTGTCTGCGCGGAGGCTTCCCATGTCTGGTCCGACTGATTCTGGCCCCGTCGCGCTCGCCGCCCTCGATCTCGCGGCACTTCTGTGCTCGCGCGTGTGCCACGACCTGATCAGCCCGGTCGGCGCCATCGTCAACGGCGTCGAAGTCTTCGACGAGGACAAGGACGAGGAGACGCGCACCTTTGCGCTCGAACTGATCAAGAAGAGCGCGCGGCAAGCCTCGGCCAAGCTGCAATTCTGCCGGCTGGCCTTTGGCGCGGCCGGCTCGGCCGGGGCGCAGATCGAGACCGGTGACGCTGAAAACGTCGCCCGTGGGATGATTGAAGACGACAAGACCAAGATCGCCTGGAACCTGCCGCGGGAATTAAAGCCCAAGAACCAGGTCAAGCTGTTGTTGAATATGTTGATCATCGCCGGCGGCACCATCCCGCGCGGCGGCACGCTGACCGTCGATCCGATCGAGGGCGCGGCCGGTTTCCGGATCACCGCGGCCGGGCTCAATGCCCGGGTAACGCCGGCCACCGTAGAACTGCTGACGGGAAAGCCAGCCCAGACCGTCGATGCGCACGGCATCCAGCCCTTCTACACTGCGCTTTTGGCGAGCGATTGCGGGTTGGCGGTCACGGCCGTGGCCGAAGGCGAATCGATCGTAGTGACGGCGCGTTAACCGGGCTGAATCGGCCCACCGCAACCGAAATTAAACCCTTTAGCAACAGACTGCACGCGTCCGATCAGGCGCGCCGCGCCTGGCGACCAAGGCGCGCGCCTCGCGCGCTTTGCCCGGTAGTGACAGTGCATGTGTGCGCCATCCGCGCGAGTAGCGGCTGGCGACAAGGGCGCCTTCGGTATGGACGACCTGTTACGCGAGTTTCTGACCGAGACCGGGGAGAGTCTCGAGCGGGTCGACGCCGAGCTGGTACGCTTCGAGCGCGAGCCGAATAACGCCGCCATCCTCGGCAACATCTTTCGCCTCGTCCACACCATCAAGGGCACCTGCGGCTTTCTTGCTCTGCCGCGCCTTGAGGCGCTGGCACACGCCGCCGAGACGCTGATGGGCCAATTCCGCGACGGCATGCCGGTGACCGCCGAGGCGGTGACGCTTATTCTCTCCACGATCGACCGCATCAAGCTCATCCTCGACGAGATCGAACACGGGCAGACCGAGCCTGACGGCTCCGACGGCGAGCTGATCGCCAAGCTCGGCCGCATGGCCGAGCACACGCCAGAGCCGACGGAAGAGGAAATCACACAGCGCTCGCCGGACCCTGCGCCGGTTGTCGCGCGCGAGACGATCGAAAAGCCGCAAAAGCACGAACCGCCCGAGGCGCCCGAAGTGGCTTCCTCGCCGCGCGCCGATGACGAACGCGGCGAGCGGATCGCCAGCCATTCGATCCGGGTCAATGTCGACACGCTCGATAGTCTGATGACTACCGTCTCCGAGCTGGTGCTCACCCGCAACCAGCTCTTGGAAATCGTGCGCCGGAACGAGGATTCCGATTTCAAGGTGCCGTTGCAGCGGCTCTCCAACGTGACCGCCGAGCTGCAGGAAGGCGTCATGAAGACGCGCATGCAGCCGATCGGCAATGCCTGGCAGAAGCTGCCGCGGATCGTGCGCGATCTGTGCGCCGAGCTCGGCAAGGACATCGAGTTGCGCATGCACGGCGCGGAGACCGAGCTCGACCGCCAGGTCCTTGAACTGGTCAAGGATCCGCTCACCCACCTCGTGCGCAACTGCGCCGACCACGGTATCGAGAATCGGGTCGACCGTGCCGCCGCCGGCAAGCCGCCGAAGGGAACGATCGGACTCTCCGCCTGCCATCAGGGCGGCCACATCATCATCGAGATCGCCGACGACGGCCGCGGTCTCGACGCTTCGCGCATTCGCGCCAAGGCGATCGAAAGCGGGCTTGCCAGCGAAGCCGAGCTCGCCGCCAAATCCGACGCCGACATCTTCAACTACATATTCGCACCGGGCTTCTCCACCGCCGCACGGGTGACCAGCATTTCCGGCCGCGGCGTCGGCATGGACGTGGTGCGCAACAACATCGAGCAGATCGGCGGCACCGTCGATCTGCAGTCCGTCGCCGGTGTCGGCACCAAGTTCACCATCAAGATTCCGCTGACGCTGGCGATCGTCTCCGCGCTGATCGTTGAGGCGGGCGGAGAACGCTTCGCGGTCCCGCAACTTGCCGTGCTTGAACTGGTGCGTGCTGGCGGCGGCGAGCACCGCATCGAACGGATCAAGGACACATCGGTGTTGCGGCTGCGCAACCGGCTGTTGCCGCTGATCCATCTTAAGGACGCCTTGCGGATCGGCGAGAGCGATAGCGAAAACGGCTTCGTTGTCGTCACCCAGGCAGGAAATCAGATTTTCGGCATCGTCGTCGATGGCGTCTTCCACACCGAGGAGATCGTCATCAAGCCGATGTCGTCGAAGCTTCGCCACATCGCGGCATTCTCGGGCACCACGATTCTCGGCGACGGTTCGGTGATCATGATCGTCGATCCCAACGGCATCGCGCAGATGCTCAGCCGCGCGGCGCAAACGGTGCGTGACGAAAAACTGGAACTGGCGGAACGCGAGGAGACGTCGGCCGAGGATAAGGTTTCGCTGTTGGTGTTCCGCGCCGGTACCCACCAGCCCAAGGCGGTGCCGCTGTCGCTGGTGACGCGGCTCGAGGAAATCGATTGCCGAAAGATCGAGATCACCGACGGCCGACATCTGGTGCAGTACCGTGGTCAGCTCATGCCGCTTCTGCGCATCGACACGCAGTCCGACCTCAAGCGCGACGGCGCGCAGCCGATCCTGGTGTTCTCCGACCACGGCCGCTCCATGGGCCTCGTCGTCGATGAAATCGTCGATATTGTCGAGGACCGGCTCAACATCGAAGTGCCGAGCGAACGCCCCGGCGTCCTCGGTTATGCAGTGATCAAGGGCAATGCCACCGAGATCGTCGATGTCAGCCATTTTCTGCCGCAGGCTTTTGCCGATTGGTTCCGCCGCCGCGACTCGGCGGCCGAGGAGCCTCGGCGCTCCGTGCTTCTGGTCGACGATTCGGCGTTCTTCCGCGACATGCTTACCCCGCTGATCAAGGCGGCCGGCTACCGGGTGGTCGCGGTCAGCTCCGGGGCGGAAGCGGTGCGCACGCTCGGCGCCAATGACCGCTTCGACGTCGTCATTACCGACATCGAGATGCCGGAGATGGACGGCTTCGCGCTCGCCCAGGCGCTGCGTGCCACGCCGAGCACCGCCGAACTGCCGGTCATCGGCATCACCGCCATGGTGTCGGCCGAGGCCATCGAACGCGGGCGTGCAGTCGGTTTCAACGACTTTGTCGCCAAATTCGACCGTACCGGGCTGATCGCGGCCATCAAGGAGCAGGGCGCCGGCGTCGAGCGGGCAGCGTGACAGCGATGAACGAAAACGCGGACCTGACTGAGTATGTCACCTTCACGCTGGACGGCCAGATATTCGGCCTGCCGATCGGGCGCGTGCAGGAAGTATTCCGGCCGGCGCGTATCACGCGCGTGCCGCTCGCCGCCGCCCAGATCGCCGGCGTGCTCAACCTGCGCGGCCGCATCGTCACGGCCATCGATATGCGCAGCCGCCTCGATCTGCCGCCGCGCGGCAATGAACAGCCGGCAATGGCGATCGGGATCGAATTGGGCAGCGAATCGTTCGGCCTTCTGGTCGATGCACTCGGCGAGGTGCTCAAGCTGTCCGATGCCGAGCGTGAGGCCAATCCGGTCAATCTCGACCGCAAGCTCGCGCGCATCTCCGCCGGCGTATTCCGGCTCGACGGTCAGCTGTTGGTCGTGCTCGACATCGATCGCGTGCTTGATCTCTTCGCGGAGGCAGCGGCGGCGTGATGTTGGAAGACGTGACGATGGAAAATGGGCGGCGATGACGAGCGATGAGAAGCAAATCAAAGCGGGCTTGCCCGCGCAGCGTAGAGTGAGGACGCCATGAAGACCTGTTTGGTAGTTGATGATTCCAGCGTCATCCGCAAGGTGGCGCGGCGCATTCTTGAAGGCCTCGACTTCCAGATCGTGGAAGCGGAGAACGGCGAGGAAGCAATCGAATCCTGTCGCAAGAACTTGCCGGACGCCATTCTGCTCGACTGGAACATGCCGAAAATGGACGGCTATGACTTCCTTCGCGCGTTGCGGCGTTTGCCCGGCGGCGACCGCCCGAAAGTGGTGTTCTGCACCACCGAGAATGATGTCGCTCATATCGCGCGCGCTCTGCATGCCGGCGCGAACGAATACATCATGAAGCCGTTCGACAAGGACATCGTCGAGGCGAAGTTCGCCGAAGTTGGCTTGATCTGACGCCGGCGACGCAGAGCGATCCGGCCAGAGAGCAAATTGCGGAAAGTCGCGTGCGGGAAGTTCGCGTAACATGAGTTCCGTCCTTGCAGCGCGCTTGGCGCCCACCGCCGAGCGGCAGATCCGCGTCATGATCGTCGACGACGCCGTCGTCGCGCGCAGCATGATGACGCGCTGGGTCGAGGCCGAGCCGGACATGATGATCGCGGCGGCGCTGCGCAGCGGACGCGAGGCGCTGGAGCGGATCGAGGCGGACGATCCAGACGTCGTGCTGCTCGACGTCGACATGCCGGAGCTTGATGGCATTACCGCGCTGCCGCTCCTGCTCGGCAAGAAACGCGACGCCGTCGTGATCATGGTGTCGACGCTGACCCGGCGGAGCGCCGAGCTGAGCTTGCGCGCGCTGGCGCTGGGGGCGACCGACTACATTCCCAAGCCCGAATCCACGTACGAGGCGATGACCTCGGCGGCGTTCCGCCGCGAATTGATCGACAAAATACGCGGCCTCGCCCGCAAGCGCTCGGTAGTGCGCGAGCATCCGGCGCCGCCGTTGGCGCCCGAAGAGGCCCCGCGGCCGCGAATCCAGCCGCCTGAGCACCTGCGCGCACCGGCCGCGGCACTCGAGATCAGGCCGCAGCAGGCACAAAAGCCGCAAATCACCTTGCGTTCGTTCGGCATGATCGTGCCGCGCGTGCTCGTCATCGGCTCGTCGACCGGCGGCCCGCAGGCGCTCACCGCGCTGTTGGAAAAATTGACGGCGGCGATCGATCGGGCGCCGGTCCTGATCACCCAACACATGCCGCCGACCTTTACGACGGTGTTGGCGGAGCATTTGCGCCGCGTCAGCGGCCGCGGTGCGCACGAAGCCGAGGACGGCGAGGCGGTCCTTGCCGGCAGTGTTTATCTCGCACCCGGCGGCCATCATATGCGCGTCGTGCGCGACGGCGACGTCGTCAAGGTCGCGCTCGACGACGATCCGCCAATCAATTTCTGCCGGCCGTCGGTAGATCCATTGTTCTCTTCGGCCGCCGCGGTTTGGGGCGCAAGTGTGCTGGCCGTGGTGCTGACTGGCATGGGCTCCGACGGTACGCGCGGCGCCGCCGACATCGTCGCCGCCGGCGGCAGCGTGATCGCGCAGGATGAAGCGAGCAGCGTCGTGTGGGGCATGCCGCGCTCGGTAGCGCAGGCTGGACTGTGCTCCGCCGTGCTGCCGCTCGACCAGATAGCTGGAAAAGTACTTCGTTTATTGCCTGGGGGCCGATTGTGACGCCGCTCGATTATGATTTCCTGCGCAAATGTCTCAAGCAGCGCTCCGGTCTGGTGCTGTCTGCCGACAAGCAATACCTGGTCGAGAGCAGGCTCTTGCCGGTTGCGCGCAAGGCCGGTCTCGGCAATCTGACCGCTCTGGTCAATGTGCTAAAGCGCGGCGACGACACGCTGCTGACGGCGGTCGTCGAGGCGATGACCACCAACGAATTCTTCTTCTTTCGCGACAAGATTCCGTTCGATTATTTCCGCACCATCGTCATGCCGGCGTTGCTCGCCGCGCGACGCAAGACGCGCTCGCTGCGCATCTGGTGCGCCGCCACCTCCACCGGGCAGGAGCCTTACTCGCTGGCGATGACGCTGCGGAGCATGGAGCGCGAGATCGGCGACTGCCGCATCGAGCTTTTGGCCAGCGACCTGTCCGGCGAGGTCTTGGAAAAGGCGCGAGCCGGCGTGTACAGCCAGTTCGAAGTGCAGCGCGGGCTGCCAATTCACCTCTTGATCAAGCATTTCACCCAAGTGGGCGAAACCTGGCAGATCACGCCGGAGATCCGCGCCATGGTCAAATACCGGCAGCTCAATCTGCTGTCGGATTTTTCGCATCTGGGAACTTTCGATCTGATCTTCTGCCGCAACGTGCTCATCTATTTTGACGAGGCTACCAAGATCGACGTGCTCAATCGTCTCGCGCGGGTGACGGCGGACGATGGCTATCTGGTGCTGGGCGCCGCTGAGACCGTGGTCGGGCTCACCGACAGTTTCAAGATCGTCGGCGACAAGCACGGCCTTTATGCGCCGAACCACGCGCCGCCGAAGTCGCTCACCTCGAGAGGCGGCAATACCGCCCCGCGCCTGGTCGCGATCAACGGCGGGCGCTAGGGCATCATCCGGAGAAACCCTCCTGCGGACTTGATCGGTTGTCGCTGGGAACCGCGTCGGTTCAACCCGTAGGGCACCGCGCCAAAGCAAAAACCCCGGCGTTTCCGCCGGGGTTTTCTCTCGGTCAGGCCCTCACTGAAAAACTTATGCCGAAATCTTCGCTTCGTCCTCGGCCGGCTCGCGCAGCACGGAACCGCCGCCTCGCTCGACGGTTTCGATCAGGCTGAGATTTTTGCCTCTTCCTCGGCCGGCTCGCGCAGCACGTAGCCGCGGCCCCAGACGGTTTCGATGTAGTTCTTGCCGGCGGAAGCGTTGGCGAGCTTTTTCCGCAGCTTGCAGATGAACACGTCGATGATCTTCAGCTCCGGCTCGTCCATGCCGCCGTAGAGATGGTTGAGGAACATCTCCTTGGTCAGTGTCGTGCCTTTGCGCAGCGAAAGCAGCTCCAGCATCTGATATTCCTTGCCGGTCAGATGCACGCGCGCGCTGTTGACCTCGACCGTCTTGGTGTCGAGGTTGACGACCAGATCGCCGGTCTGAATGACCGATTGGGCATGGCCCTTGGAGCGGCGCACGATGGCGTGGATGCGCGCGACCAATTCGTCCTTGTGGAACGGCTTGGTCATGTAGTCGTCGGCGCCGAAGCCTAAGCCCCGCACCTTGTCCTCGATGCCCGCGAGCCCTGACAGGATCAGGATCGGCGTCTTGACCTTGGAGACGCGCAACGAGCGCAAGACCTCAAAGCCGGACATGTCCGGCAGGTTCAGGTCGAGCAGGATGATGTCGTAGTCGTAGATCTTGCCGAGATCGATGCCTTCTTCGCCGAGATCGGTCGTGTAGACGTTGAAGCTCTCGGATTTGAGCATCAGCTCGATCGATTGCGCGGTGGCGCTATCGTCTTCAATTAGCAAAACGCGCATGCCAGTCCCCTTCCTCGCCGCACCGGGCTCAAGGTCGGCACACCGCAACGGCGGCCCCAAGAATGCGCCCTCGAAGCAAACGCCCTCGAAGAAACTGATTCGAAACACTAACGGCGCTATGGTTAACAAAACCTGATTCTTTCGCGCAAGACATCTCTAGGCAAATTCCGTAGAATCGCCTTAAGAGGTTGCGGGATAGTGGTTTTTTAGCCACGCAGGCGTTCATGTTCGAGTTTAAGTTTCGGCGCTAACCGATTCATCCGACTCGCCCTCCGTCGCCGGCCGGCGAGTTTCCTTGGCCCCAAGGACGACACCGCGATGATTAATGGCCCGGGTAAACAAGCGATTAACAAGAAGGCCCCGCGGGTAACCATTTATGCGCGGCTGCGGCGCTCGCAGGGCGCGTATACGGGCAAAACATGAAAGCGCTTGCCGAACAGATTAACGAACTCGACGGTATCGAAATCTACGGCCGCGTCGTTGGCGTGCGCGGACTGATGGTCGAGGTGGCCGGGCCGCTGCATGTCATGTCAGTCGGCGCTCGCGTCATCATCGAGACGGCGGCCAAAAACATTCCGTGCGAAGTCGTGGGGTTCACCGGTGACAACGCGCTGTTGATGCCGTTCGCGGCGCTCGAAGGTGTGCGGCGCGGTTGCCGGGCGATCGTGACTTCGGTGCCCGGCGCGGTGCGGCCGTCAGCCGGCTGGCTGGGCCGTGTAATCAACGCGTTGGGCGACCCGATCGACGGCAAGGGGCCGCTTCTACAAGGCCCTTCGCCCTATCCGTTCCGCAACGCACCGCCGCTCGCACATGCCCGCCGCCGGGTCGGCGCGCCGCTCGATCTCGGCGTGCGGGTGCTCAATACTTTCGCCACCTGTTGCCGCGGCCAGCGGCTCGGCATCTTTTCCGGATCTGGTGTCGGCAAATCGGTGCTGCTGGCAATGCTGGCCCGTAACGTCACCGCCGACGTCACGGTCATCGGGCTTGTCGGCGAACGCGGCCGTGAGGTGCAGGAGTTCTTGCAGGACGATCTTGGCGAGGCCGGGCTTGCCCGCTCGGTGGTGGTGGTTTCCACCTCCGACGAGCCCGCCTTGATGCGGCGCCAAGCCGCGCACGTGACGCTCGCCATCGCCGAACATTTCCGCGACGAGGGCAAGGACGTCCTGGTGCTGATGGATTCGGTCACTCGCTTCGCCATGGCCCAGCGCGAGATCGGGCTCTCGGCGGGCGAGCCGCCGACCGCCAAGGGTTATACGCCCACGGTTTTCACCGAATTGCCGCGGCTTTTAGAGCGGGCTGGGCCCGGCACCGAGCAGGGCACGATCACCGGCATCTTCACGGTGCTGGTCGACGGCGACGATCATAACGAGCCGATCGCCGATGCCGTGCGCGGCATTCTCGACGGTCACATCGTGATGGAGCGCGCCATCGCCGAGCGCGGCCGCTATCCGGCGATCAATGTCCTCAAGTCGATATCGCGCACCATGCCGCGTGCGGCCGATCCGGCCTACCTGCCGGCGATTACCCGGGCCCGCCAAGTCATGGCGACCTACGCGGATATGGAGGAATTGATCCGGCTCGGCGCGTATCGGGCGGGCTCCAGCCCGGATGTCGACGACGCGATCCGTCTGCACAAGCCGCTTGAGGCCTTCCTTGCCCAGGGTAAGGAAGAAGCAACCAGTCTGGCAGAAGGATACCGCCGATTAGCCGAAATCGTGGCGATTTCGGAAACCGAACGCTAACGTTATCCGTGGCACAATTGGTACCTGAGGCGCCGCGCACCCCTGTTTAGCCGCCCGATTATACGGGGAAGGGGGGTCGGCTGCGGGGGTCGACCGGCGCCATGGTCCGGCGGCTTCGGGGAGTAGTAGTCGATGAAGTCTCGTGACACGCTTATCCGCCTGAAGAAATTTCAGGTCGACGAAAGGCGGCGCAAGGTCGCCCAGATTGAGGCCATGATCGCCGAGTTCGATCGCATGGCGGCCGATCTCGAGCGTGAGATCAAGGTCGAGCAGGAGCGAGCCGGCATCCACGATCCCGCGCATTTCGCCTATCCGACCTATGCCAAGGCGGCCATCACCCGCCGGGAAAACCTCAAGCGGTCGGCGGACGAACTGCGCATCCAGCTCGAGGACGCCAAGCTCGCGCTTGGTGAGGCGTTCGATGAGCTCAAGAAGGTCGAACTGCTCGACGAGCGTGACCAGGCCCGCGAGCGCGAGGCCGAACAGGCCGCCGAGCAGGCCGAACTCGACAGTATTGCGCTGATGCGCGCCCGCGGCGGCGCCCCGGCCTAAGCTTTATCCGTGGAATGATCGTCTTTGGCCCCTGAAAACGGGGAGCCAGCTCCGGGAATCCCGCTTTCACGGGGTTGAGCGGCTATTTGTCCGGGCGGCTCCGGCCCGATTGACCGCAGTTTCACTCTCGACGAGTGATGCCTTCCGCGGCGATAATCCGCGAGTGGGGACGTCCCCGGGGCCAGGGACCGTGATGTTAACGCAGGCAGAACTCGTTTGGCTGCTCGCAGCTATCGCCAAGGGCGACCAGGCTGCGTTCGAGCGCCTCTATGCCGCGACCCGCGCGAAACTTTACGGTGTGCTCTTGCGTATCTTGGGCAAACCGGAGCTCGCCGACGACGTCATGCAGGAAACTTACCTCAAAGTCTGGACGCTCGCCGACAAGTTCGACCCGACGATCGCGAGCCCGATCACCTGGATGGTCGCGATGGCGCGCAACCGGGCGATCGACATCGTGCGCAAGCGGCGCGACCTGTCGGTCGAGGATACGCCGGAGGCCATGGCAGTCGCGTCGGATACGCCGCCTCCGCTCGCGCGGCGCGAGATGACCGAGGAGCTGCGCCGTTTGCTCACCTGCCTGGGCAAGCTCGACCCGGAGAAACAGCGGATCGTGCTGCTTGCCTATTACAGCGGCTGGAGCCGCGAGCAGCTGGCGCAAAAGCTCGATATCCCGGTGAATACGATAAAGACCTGGCTGCGCCGCTCGCTCATCGAAATCCGCGAATGCATGGGGCGATGATCGTGACCGCGAAAAAAGCCAAATCCGCGCTTTATTGGATCGCTGCCGATCGGCGGTCCGATCATGTGCGTAGCCGTGCTTGCGTGAGGGTGTGATGAACGACGAGGATCTCGACGCGCTTGCCGCCGAATATGTGCTGGGGACGCTTGCGTCCGACGAGCGCGCGCATGCCGAGGCACTGTTCGGAATCGATCCGGGATTTGCCGAAATCGTGCACCAATGGGAGCGCCGGCTCGGCGAGCTCAACGTCATGGTCGAGGCGGTCGAGCCGCCGGCGGAGCTCTGGGAGAAGATAAAGGCGAAAGTGAATAAGCCTGCGCCGGGCAAAGAACTGGGCGTGGCGCCGCCGATCGCCCCAACGCCCCCGGTTGCGCCAGCGCACGCCGGCGAGGCGCAGCCCGCGGCGGAGTCTGGCGATACCGAAAAGACGACCGAAGCCGAAGTGGAGAAGTCATCGATCCTTTCGGCCCTGGAATCCGACCTTCTTTCGCCACAGACCGAGAAGGAAGAATCACCGGAACGGACAGCGGGTGGATTTACCCTGCAGGCGCCGTCGCCGCTCGTTCCGCCGAGTCTGGAGCGGGGCGCCGACATTTTCTATCTCTCCCACCGTATGCGGCGCTGGCGGAGCGCAGCGGTCGCCTGCGGTGCGCTCGCCGCCGTACTCGCTGCTTTTATCGTGGTCACGCAAGTCGCGCCCGGCCTTATACCCGCCGGCCTCATCCACGTCCCGCAGTTGATTGCGCAATCGCCGACAGCCGCGGCGCCAGGAAGCCGGCTGGTCGCCGTGCTGGAGCAGCAGCCGTCATCGCCGGCCTTTATTTTGATCGTCGATCCGGCGAGCCGCTCGCTGACCGTGCGCCGGGTCTCGGCGAAAGAACAGGCGGGCCATAGCTATGAATTGTGGTTGCTTCCCTCGCCGACCGCCAAACCGCTCGCGCTGGGAGTCATTGGCGCCGGCGAATACACGCAAGCCCCGCTGCCGGCTGGATTCGATACCGAAAGGCTGCGGGCGGCGACCTACGCGATCTCCTTCGAGCCAGCCGGCGGGTCGAAGACCGGCGCGCCAACGGGCCCGGTCCTGTTCACCGGCAGGCTGCTCGAGTCGGTGGCGCCTCCAGCCGCGCCGACGTCGAAAACCTGACCAGAGGCGCCGCAGATACTTCTGCCGCGCTCGCGGGAATTTCGAAGCGAATGGATTAGCGGATGGTCGGCAGGTGGCCGCTCAGCTCGGTCTGCTGTCCGGCTCTTACGATCGGAGCGGTCCCGAGATCCAGCGCGCTGACGTGAGAAAAAACGCCCACCGCTGCGACCAGCGTCGCGCAAACAAGTCCAATCACCACGATCTTCAAATGCGTGCCGCGATCGGCACTGTACATGGAATGGTTCATGACACCCTCCCGGTGCTTGCCTGTTAGTCGCGGCAGCCGGGCTGTTGGTTCATCCGTAAACGCGATTTGGGGACGCAAAACGCCGGAAAAAACGGGCCTTCACCCAGCGGTGATGGCCCGTGATAACGATTGATTGGCCGCCCGGTTCCGTTAAGCAGAGGGCCGGCAGGACGGCCCGCAGGTGGGTTTCCGTCGGGAGGGTGAAATGGACCGTCAAATCGTAGCCGAACTGGCGCCGACCGGGGTACTTCGCGCTGGCATCAATATGAGCAATTTCCTGCTCGTCACCGGCAAGACCGCCTCTGGCGATCCGGACGGGGTCGCCCCCGACATGGCAGCCGAGATCGCCCGGCGGCTCGGCGTGCCGGTCCGTTACGTGCAGTTCGAGCGGCCCTCGAAGCTTGCCGACGCCGCGGGCAGCAACGCGTGGGATATCGGGCTCATTGGCGCGGAACCGGCACGGGCGGAAAAGATCACCTTCACCCCGGCCTATTGCGAGATCGAGGCGACCTATTTGGTGCAGCCGGGTTCGCCCGCTCAGACCGTCGCCGACGTCGACCGGCCAGGCGTGCGCATTACGGTGCGGCGCGGCGCGGCCTACGATTTGTGGCTCACCGCCAACCTCAAGCACGCCACGCTGTTGCGCTCGGATTCGGCGGACGGCCCGTTCGATCAGTTCGTCGCCGAGAAACTCGACGCCTATGCGTCGCTGCGGCCGCAATTGCTCGACGACGTGAAAAAGCTTCCTGGCTCGCGCATCATCGCCGGCAACTTCACCACCATCCAGCAGGCGATCGGCACAGAGAAGAAGAATACCGCCGGCGCCGCGTTCCTGCGCGAGTTCGTCGCCGAAGCAAAGAAATCGGGATTGGTCGGCCGCCTGATCGAGAAGCATCACGTCGCCGGGTTGTCGGTCGCGCCGTAGCGCAATCTTCCACCCAGCGAAGCGGGGAGGGGGGACCGCTCTGCAAAGCAAAGCGGTGGGCGGGGCGCGGGCGATGACGAATTCCTGCAACGAAAACGAAACGACAGCGGACGCCTCCTCCACCGCGCTTCGCTCGCTCCTCGGGGGGAGGATGTGCGTCATCGTTCTCGCGGCGCGGTTTTTGTTCGCGTCCGAGCTTTGTTGCACGGCAAGAAAAAGACCTCCCAACAAATGAAGGGGAGGCGGAGCGCCGAATGGCGCATCCAAACAACGTCCGCTCTGCGCATCCAGGCGTTGCCGCCTGCTTGCGTGGTCGCGGCGCGCGCCCTTAATCAGGCGCGCACGCCTTCCGGCCCCAGCCTAAGGCTGCCGTAGCAGGTCACATGTGCTGTTGCGCAGACGCACGCAGTCCGCGATCAGATCAGAGAGGTGGACGATCGCTGCCTCGGCGTTTTCCTCAGTGAGATAGTCCCAGCCTGACCCCGCGCCCCAAAGGCTTTCGTAAGTGAACCGAAAGCAGAAAACGGTGTGGGAGTCGTCAGGAATTTTGATGTGGTAGAGAAGCTGCGGGCCGCGATTGGTGAAGATGATCCCGATGGTGAGAGGCGTTCCGTGACAGACGCCTGTGTACAGGAGTTCGCCGCCAAGGCGCTTTTCCTTTGAGCATGCGAAGGATGATTTGAGGGCGCTGTCGATGAGTTTTCGCAATTGTGGGGCCTTGGCCGGCTTCAAATTTTTTGGGTCTTGATCGGGAACGAGGTTTGGCGGGAAGTCATCGCGAGGGACGAAAGCCAAGTTGGCGCGGGTTTGCGCCATCATGGTCGTGCTCATGGGATCGCCCAGTGTAGCCTTGATCATGCGCAGGTCTTGGTAGCGTAAACCCGTTGCGAGTGGGCCGGTGAGCATAGCCGTGCGGTAGCGCTGAAGCGCGGGGTCGTGGTTGGCGAGGCGAAGTGCCGCGTCGTAGGCATCGCGCGGCGGAAAGAACTGCAGGGCGCCTCCCTGGGCCCGGGCGTCGAGGAGGGCCTCGCGGTCGGGCTCCGGCAAGGTGGAGAAGTAATCGAGAAATTTGATGACGCCAGAGCTGGGGATGCGGGTGAGCTGCGGGAAACCAGCCTCTACTTCTTGGACGAGGTGGTCTCTGATCAACGCCGTGACTGCGGGGAGTCCGGTTAGCGGCATGACGTAATCCTACGGCCTGTGACCAGCCGGTAAGTCGTTCGTATGCGGGTGGTGCGCGGCAACAGTCGCACGCCATTGTACCAAAGGCGTTAATGACCGTGGCCGCACTATGGGTGTTTCTTATCGTGGCGTAAACCTGTCGCCGCTACGTCCGACATCAGTGAGGCCAGCAGCAGTGAGCCTCGCCGCCCGCGGCAATCGCGCCTACTTTCCGGCCGGCGTCGGAGCCAGGCAGCTAATTCGAAAAGCATCATAGTTTTCATCGATATTGTGAATGCGCATCGGGTTGATGATTTGAAACTGCATCGAGTGATTGATAACTTGTCCATCTGTCCGAACAAATTTGGCATCGATCTGAAAAATGTGATCGGCTATTCTCTGAAAACTCCAGGTGCACACGTGCGGAAGATATTTCTTGTCAATCAGGGTCCATCCCTGAAAAATATTGCGAAGTACGCATGTGCCGTCGGCGTACCAATCCACATCGGTTGAGCCTTGGTCTTGCAGCACATGCCACCGTCCGACAAAGAAATTCTGCGACCCTGCCGGCGGAGGCATCGATTTAACTTTTTCCGTGAGCGTGAGGCACGGACCGAGCCGCGGAAATGCCGCAGTTCCCTCAAGCAACTCCTCAGCTGTTCCGAACATCACCTCGGCGCGCTGATGCTGATCCTCCGCCTTCGCCTGGTTGCGGGCCGACTGCTGGCCAAAGTAAACGGCAACCGAGGCGATGACCGCGAACACCAGTACCGCCAGGACCATCACCGTCTGCGCCAGGCGCGCACGACGGGCGGAGCGATTTATGAAGTCGCGCAAGCGCGCGTCGAACTCGTCGCCCCACCGCTTGGCAAGATCGACCGCGTTGGCGAGATCAGGATTGCGTAGCAGGAGAAGCCAGCGGGCGCTCCCCTGCGCTTGGCTCCAACGGCCGAACTGCCGTTCAGCTATCGCTCTTGTCTGAAGGTCGCGGTGATCGGCGGCAAGTTGGTCCCGCGCCCGCTGCCAGCGGCTGATCAGCGCCTCGTGCGCGAGCCGCACCGTCGCTGCGGCACCAGCCTCGCTCGCGGCAACCAACAGCCGCGCCGCGATGAATGCGTCGATCAGCGTCCGTGCTGGACTGCCTTCGGCAAAACGCTCCAGCGGTACCGACCGCGCGACCGGCAGCTGGTCGCTCACAGCGCTTACCGTCGTTAGTTCCCGCAGCACCCGCGGTAGCGCTGCCTGAGCGGCAGCGGGAAGTCCGCCGACGATTTCATCGGCACGCTTGGCGATGGCTCCTTCAAGGCCCCCCAACGTCTCATAGCTCGCAGACGTGAGCACGGTTGCGCCGCGCGTTTTCGCATTCTTGTAAAGCTCGTCGAGCGTGAACGAGAGCAGCGGCAGTGCACCCGGCGCGGCAGCGGCATCCTCTGCCAATACCGCATCGAGCCCGAGCCCCGTGTCCGGATGCACCTCGAAGGATAATCCGGTCGCCTGGGCGGGCTTGCGGATCATCTCCGCAAGCTCGGCAGGCGACGCTGCCGCAAGATCAACGCGACCCTGACCCTCAGCCAGCGCGATCAGTTCGGGGATTTCAGCGGCGCGATGCCAGAAATCGGCGCGCACAGTGGCAATCACCCATACCGCCCCGGAGCGCGCCAGACCGGCGAGAACTTGAACAAACAAGCGGCGGTCGTCGGGACCGATGCCCGGAACCGTGAACAATTCCTCCAACTGATCGACAACGAGGATCAGCTTGGCATCCTCGAAGGCGAGGAGACGGCCAGATTTGCGGCCCGCTTCGGTCACACGGCCGAGTGCGTTGGCGATCAGATAACCAGGATTGCCAATCGCACCGCGCAAATGTGCCGCAAGCTCGGCGGCATCCTGCCCAGGCGCGATCAACTCTGGCAGACCGACATCAGCGCCTTCAGCGCGCGTCAGTGCTTTGGCCAAGCCAAGGAAGACATCGGCGCCTTCAGCACCTGGCCGGAAAACGGCCCGACGCGGGAACGCTATGCCGCTCATGCGCTGCGGTTTCATCAGCCGCGGCACGACGCCAGCCTTCACCAGTGACGACTTGCCCGAGCCGCTCGCCCCAGACACCAACAGGAAGGCATGGCCCGCACGCGCATTGGCAGCAAGTTGCTCGGTCGCCTTCGTTACCGCGGCATCACGCCCAAAGAAGATCGGCGCGTGCTCAAATTCGTAGGATTCGAGGCCGCGGAATGGTTCGCCGAGCCAGATCGGTTCGCTGCGCAAGTCGCCGCCAGAGGCGTCCTTGATGCGCCGCTCGATCAGCTTGCGCAGCGACTCTTCGAGCCTTTGCGCGAACTCTTCCAGCGTGCGGTATCCGTCATAGGCAGCCAGAAACACGCCCTTGTCGGCAAAATGCCGCCCCCAAAACTGATCGAGCGCGTCGAGTTGTGCATTGCTTCTGGCCCGCGCCTTTGCGTCGCGGGTGTCAAACGGTGCGGGGCTGATATTGCGGAATGCCAGCAGGTCAGGCGCTTTCTTCTCCTGCGCAACCTTGAGCGCCTCCTCGTATTCCCATTCGGTCCCGGTTACCGGCGCACGGCCGTCAATGCCGCGGTATTCGCGCTTCGCGGTCTTCTCTGGCAGCGGCGTGCCGAGCCGCGACCACAGGATCAGGACGACGATGTCGAAGGCGCTCGGCGGCTCAATCACATCCTGAAAATGTGCGGACGAGAGCATCGCCTCGTGCTCCCATCGGTAGGACTCAATGGAGAAGAAGCGGCTGTAGTCCTGCGACAACTTGTCAACGATGAGTGCGGCGCGTAGCCGTTCATCCGGAACGTCGGACGGCGACGAGACGAAGATTCGCAGGCGCCGCGGCATTCAACCCCTCGCCGGAATGAGGCCAATGTTCGCGCATCGTCAGCTCGCATGCAATGCCACTGTGCATGAAATAACCTCCTGCCGAATCCAGAATTTCTCAAGCGCAGTTTCAGTATGTTTGTTAGCCGCCGAGGAGGCCTGATAGACAGGCGGAATGAAGTTACGCCGGCTTTGCAAGAAGGTTCTGATTTCAGTCTGTGACGGACTTCGCAGTGGGCCGACAGCGAAAAGGATCGCTGTTTTTCTGCGGTGCGAAATGACGCACCCGAACTAAAGCGATGTTCTGGCAAGAAAGAGCAAATTGTTGTCCTAAGATCGCAAGTTTTCACTCATTGATTATTGCAGTGCTACCCGCTTTGCAAAGATTGTTCAGTGCGGGAGGACTGAAATGAGTGGCAAGAGGCCCAATCACGTCGACGTGGCAGTCGGTCAGCGGATTCGTGTGTTACGTCTGAACGCCAAGCTTTCCCAGTCCGATCTTGGCGATGAGATCGGCGTAACTTTCCAACAAGTGCAGAAGTATGAGAATGGCGCCAACCGCGTCGGCGCAGGCCGGCTTATGCAGATCGCCGTCGCGCTGAACGTTCCGATTTCGGCCTTCTTTGACGGTCTTGGGCCGCCCTCCAAAGGCCACTCGGAGGCCACTTCGATGACTGAGCTTATGACCGCACCTCACACTTTCAAGCTGTTGCATGCGTTTTCGGGCATTTGCGATCCAACAGTCCAATCTGCAATCGTAGTCCTGGCCGAGACGCTCAGCAGGAGGCGCAACAGGCGGCACCGTTAAAGAAGCGCCCCGCACAGCGCGGTTCCGTACCGAGATGTTGCCGATTGGCGCTTTTCGACATTTGCCGCACGGCAGCGATATGTCCGAAGTTGGGTGAACAACGGAAATGGCCAGCGCGCGCTCGATGTGACGCGATTGCCCGACTTCTGTGCAACGCAACACTTTGGTGCGACGCGGCGATATGTCCGCAATTGGGCCCAACCGCATCTCGGAGCGGTGCGAGGTCGACGGACTCGGCCAAACGTTAGCCGACGATAACGCCCCGATTTTGGTGTTACCGCACCGGCGCGTTAAACAAGAAGTTAATCAATTTTAACTAAGCATGACGCGCCGACCTCGAATGATTGGCGCGTATGCAAACTCAACGCTTGTCCCATTGGCTCGGTTTCTTGCGGCAGCCTGCGACAATATTTGGCGCGGCAATTATCGTCATAGTCTGGGTAGGCCTCACCTATCAATTGTCCGTAGAACGCGTCAGAGCGATCGATACTGCGATCGAGCGCGGCAACGGCGCGGCGCGATTGTTCGAGGAAACCACGATCCGGCTGCTCAAAGACGTCGATCAGACGCTGTTATTCATGCGCGTCAGCTACCAGGAGAATCCGGAACATTTCGACGTGAAGCGCCTGGCGGAGCTGGCGTCGCTCATCGGCGATGCGACGGTCCAAGTCGGCGTTATCGGGGCGGATGGCTACCTGAAGTCCTCGAGTGCGGAAACCGGCGGAGCGCCGATTTATCTCGGCGATCGCGTGCATTTCCAGGTTCACGTCAATGCCAAGTCAGACGAGTTATTTGTTGGTCCACCGGTGATGGGACGCGCATCGGGCAAACTATCGATCCAGGTGTCCCGCCGGCTGAGCAAACCCGATGGCAGCTTTGACGGTGTTATCGTCACGTCGATTGATCCCGCCTTTGTCGAGCAATTCCATCAATCGATCGAGCTCGGAGATCACAGCATCATCGTCATGCTCGGCCTCGATGGCGTCATTCGCGCCGCTTACGGTTTCTCGGGCCAGTTGACGAAGACAACGCCGGTCATCTCAGCGGTGCTCGCGCGGGCGCCGAAGGGGAATTATTGGAGCGGCGGAAACGTGGACGGCATCAATCGCCTGGTCTCCTATCGGCCGGTCGCGGGATACCCGCTGACCATTGCCGTCGGCGAGGCTGAAAGCCACGTCTTCGCCGATTACGAACGCCATCGCGTTATCTACTTTGTCGTCGTAAGTGTTCTGACACTGCTGGTCATGATCGGCGTTATTATCAACTTCCGCCGTCACTGGATGCTCGAACGAATAAATCTCAGGTTCAACGCCGCGCTGGAGAACATGACGCACGGTCTGAGCATGTTCGATGGGGAAGAGCGGCTTGTTATCTGGAACGACCGATATGGCAAATTGTATCGTCTGCCGCCGGAATTATTGAAAAGCGGGACGCCACATCGCGCAATCTTGGAGGCTCGCGGTCGCAACGGTACTAATCCGGTCGAGCGAAACGTTGTCGCAGCGGACAAGGGACCGGGCGAATTGGGGCGGCCAACATCGAATGAAATCTCCAGCCGGCTCGACCAGTTGGTCGGTGGGCGGCTGATCCGCGTTACCCGGCAACCGATGGTCGGGGGTGGTTGGGTTGCGATACACGAGGACGTCACCGAGGATGCGTCCCGCGAGGAACAGGAAAAGCGCCGGGTCGAAATCGATGCCGCGATAAAGGCCTTCCGTGACGGCGTCGAAGTCATATTGACGTCCGTCAAAGATGGGACCGGGGAGTTGAAGTCGGTTGCCGAGAAGCTTTCTGCGGCATCAAGCGCAGCCTGGAAGCGCGCTGCCGGCGCCGTTCAAGCCTCGGATAAGGCGACTGCGAACGTCGGATCGGCCGCAACGGCGGCCGTTGGACTGGAAAATTCAATCAACGACATCAACCAGCGGCTCAATCGCGCCGCCGAAGTCGCACGCGGCGCCTTCGCCAAGGCACAAGCAACCAACGACGAGATCGGCGGGCTGGTCAATGCCGCGCAGAGGATCGGTGACGTCGTCAAGCTGATCAATAACATCGCGGCTCAAACCAATCTCCTGGCGCTCAATGCCACGATCGAAGCGGCGCGGGCCGGCGAGAGCGGAAGGGGATTTGCGGTGGTCGCTGCAGAAGTCAAGGCGCTTGCGGTACAGACGGCCAAGGCGACCGGGGAAATCGCCGCGCAAATCGCCACGGTTCAAGGCTCAACCGGCGGCGCGGTCGAGGCAATCCGGCAAATTACCGCGTGCATGCAGGAGATCGATCACTACACATCCGCCATGGCCAATGCTGTTGGACAACAGAGTGTCGCGACCGGCGAGATTTCGCGTCATGTCGAGGATGCCTCGCAGCAAACCAAGATGGCGTCCGCTGTTTTCGAAGAGGTCGTCGGCGCCATCTCCGAAGCGGACCACTCTGCGGATAGGGTGCTGACAACATCACAGGGTGTCGATGCTGCGACCCTGAAGCTCAGAGATGAAATTGAAGGCTTCCTGCGCAAGGTTGCGATCTAGCGGCGAAGTCAGTTAAATACTCGCCACCGTCTTGAGCCGCGCGCGCGGATGGATTTCCGACTGCGCCAGCACCGCCGTCTGCGCGCGGAAACGCTCGACAATGCCGCGCACGAACGGCCGGATCGCCGGCGAGGTCACCAGCACCGGCGCCTCGTTTTCGCGCGCGGCGTGCTCGAATTTCTCGCGCACCGTGTTGATGAATTCGGTGAGCTTCGATGGCTGCATGGCCGAGACTCTTGTCGTCGCCCTGGCCAACGATCAACTCGGCGAAGGCCTGCTCCCATTTGGCGGTGAGCGCGATGATCGGCAGATAACCGGCCGGGCTCATGTGCTGGGCGCAGAGCTGGCGGGCGAGCCGCGCGCGCACGTGCTCGGCGAGATAGGCCGGGTTGCGTGTGGCGGGCAGTCCGTCGGCGATGCCTTCGAGGATGGTCGCCAGATCGCGGATCGAAACGCGCTCGCCGAGCAGAATTTGCAGCACGCGCTGGATGGCGGACACTGTGATCTGCGACGGCACGATGTCTTTGATCAGTTCGCCCTGCTCCTTCGGCAGCTCCTTGAGCAGCTTCTGCACCTCGCCATAGGAGAGGAGCTCGGACATGTTCGCCTTGATCAGCTCGGTCAGATGGGTGGCGAGCACGGTGGCGGCGTCGACCACGGTGTAGCCCTTGACGGAAGCCTCTTCCTTGAGCGCGGCGTCGATCCAGGTCGCCGGCAGGCCGAAGGTCGGCTCGGTGGTGTGCGCGCCGGGCAGCGACACCTGCTTGCCGGCCGGATCCATGACCATGAACTGGCCGTGCCACACCTTGCCGGTGCCGGCCTCTACTTCCTTGATCTTGATGACGTAGGCATTGGCGTCGAGCTGCACGTTGTCCAGGATACGCACCGCCGGCATGATGAAGCCCATCTCGGTGGCGAGCGAGCGGCGCAGCGCCTTGATCTGCTCAGTCAACCGCTCCGAGCCGTCGGGCGCATTGACCAGCGGCAACAGCGCATAGCCGAGCTCGACTTTCAGATCGTCCATCTTCAGCGCGGCCGTCATCGGCTCTTCCGCCGGCGGCGCCTTGGCGGCTTCGACCTTCTTGGCCTCGGCTTTGGCAGCCTGCTTCTTGCGGCGGCCGATCACAAAAGCGAGCGCGGCCGCGCCGCCGCCGAGCGCGAAGAACGGAATGAGCGGAATGCCCGGCAAGAGCCCCATTGCCAGCAAGACGGCGCCCGACATGCCGAGCGCCTTGGGGTAACCGGAGAACTGGCTCAACATCGCCTTGTCGGCGGCGCCGGTGACGCCGGCCTTGGACACGAGCAGGCCCGCCGCCGTCGATACGATCAGCGCGGGAACCTGAGTCACCAGGCCGTCGCCGACGGTCAGCAGCGTGTAGGTGTGCGCCGCGTCGGCGAAGCTTAGGCCCTGCTGGACGATGCCGATGACCATGCCGCCGATGACGTTGATCAGAACGACGAGCAGGCCGGCGATGGCGTCGCCGCGGACGAATTTGGAGGCGCCGTCCATGGCGCCGAAGAAGCCGGATTCGTCTTCCAGATTCTTGCGCCGGCGCCGCGCTTCCTTTTCGTCGATCAGCCCGGCGGAGAGATCGGCGTCGACCGCCATCTGCTTGCCGGGCATGCCGTCCAAGTGAAAGCGCGCGGCCACTTCGGCGATGCGTCCGGAGCCCTTGGTGATGACGACGAAATTGACGATCACCAGGATGGTGAAGACGATGATGCCGATGACGAAATTGCCGCCCATGACGAAATTGCCGAACGCCTGGATGACGTGGCCGGCGGCGGAGGTGCCTTCGTGGCCGTGGGCGAGAATAAGCCGCGCCGAAGCGAGGTTGAGCGACAGCCGCAGCATGGTCGAGATCAACAGCACGGTCGGAAAGGCGGAAAATTCGAGCGGCGCCTGGATGAACAGCGAGGTCATCAGGATCAGCACGGAGAACGTGATCGAAATCGCGAGCGAAAAATCGAGGAGGAGCGGCGGCAGCGGCAGGATGAGGACGATGAGAATCGCCATCATGCCGACGGCGAGCGCAATGTCGCTCCGCCGGAGCATGGTGCCGATATCGGCGAGGCGAGAGAACGCCGTGTCGCCGCCTTGTGCGGAAGATGCGTCAGTCATGCCGCTCGATCGCTCCCGGCGATTACGGTCGCGTGGTTCAAAGCTTTGCGCTGCGGCCGTAGGGCCGCCGGCACGGAAGAGCGGAGCCGTGCTCGCGTCCAAGGCGGGCCCCCGAAGAGCGTTGGCGGGATGGTAGAAACGCGTACGCCTCCCCGGCAAAATCTGCCGGGTATATGGTTACCGGGGGGTTAACGGGCGTAGGGTAAACGCTGAAAATCGCATGAGGCAAAAATCGCATGAGGCAAAAATCGCATGAGGCAAAAATCGCATGAGGAATGTATGTCGCTGAGCTGTCGCTTGATGTTGCTTGCCACCGTTGCCGCCGCTGCCGCCGTCCCGGCGGTGACCGGTTCGATCGCGTTTGCCGACGGTATCGAAGCCGGCTTGTGGAAAATCACCAATGTGGTCGAGCAGGCCGGCATGGTCAGTCCGCCGCGTGTGTCGCAGAAATGCCTGACCGCCGCGGATGTGGCCGACCTGCCCGTGACCTTCACGCCGCGCGCCACCACGATTAATTCCGAATGCCAGCCGATCGAGCACACGTTCGACGGCACACATCTGAAGTGGCATCTGGTCTGCCAGGGCCAGCTCGACATGGAGTTGACCGGCGAATTCAACTTCGACAACCCGCATCACTACACCGGCACGGTGCAGACCAAAGCCTCGATGGCGGGCCAGCCAATGCCCGAGTCGAAGAACGGCGTCGAAGGCGAGTGGGTCTCGGCGTGCCCGCAATAGGCCAAGTTTCCCCCGCCCAAGTGTCCGCCGCCGCGCGGTGCGGCGAGCGAGCGCGGAAAACGATGAGCTACTCGCTGTTCGCGCTGCTCGCATTCTGCGTGCAAGCCGCGGTCGCGGAGGAGCGTCCCGCCAGCTTCGTCGATGCGGCAACCATCGTGCCCGGGCTCATTGTCGAGATGCGCTACGCCGGTTCGCATAATTTCACCGGCCGGCTGGTCGACGGCTACGATGCGCCGCGTTGTTTGCTCACCCGCCCCGCCGCCGACGCGCTGGCGAAGGTCGCCGAGGACCTCAAACCGCAAGGCCTCGTCGTCAAGGTGTTCGACTGTTACCGGCCGGTGCGCGCGGTTGCCGACTTCGTGCGCTGGGCGCGCGACCTCAAAGATCAGAAAATGAAGGCCGAGTTCTATCCCGACGTCGACAAAAGCACGCTGTTTCGCGATGGCTATATTGCGACGCAGTCCGGCCATTCGCGCGGCTCGACCATGGATTTGACGCTGGCGAAATCAGACAGCACCGAACTGGATATGGGCACGCATTTCGACTTCTTCAGCCCGAAATCCTGGATCGCCGACCCGAGCGTCAGCGCGCAAGCGCACGCGAACCGCATGCTGCTCGCCAATGCCATGCGCCACCGCGGTTTTTACGCCTATTGGAAGGAATGGTGGCACTTCACGCTGCGCAGTGAGCCATTTCGGGACACTTATTTTGATTTTGTGGTGAAGTGAGCGCCCAAGGGCTGCCTTGCCCACCCGGCGGAAATGAGCGAAAGTTCAACAAATACGTATTTTGTCGTAGTGAGCGTTTTATTCAGCGAGTGTCTGTCGGGTGAGGGAAGCCGGCACCGTCGTCAACGTGGCAGCGATTGAGCTGCCAGCGCAAGCGCGCGCCGAGACCCAAGCGCGGACCGCCACCCAAATGCGCGTCAAGACGGTGCAGGACCACATCGACGAACTGCCGATGTGGGCCGACGGAACCTTGCTTCGCGCGCCGCCGATGACCGACATGCAATGGCTGATTTGGTCGCTGGCGGCGGCGGGCAAATTCTTCACCGGCTTCATTCTTTTCATGACTGGCGTCGCGCTGCCGCTGTTCTCCGACGAATTCGGGGTCGGGCCGACGGCGCACGGCGTCATCAGCGCCGCGAGCCTGCTCGGCATTCTGGTCGGCGCGTTCTTCCTGGGCGGACTTTCTGACCGCTTCGGCCGCAAGCCGATCTTCGTCGCTGAAGTGATCATCCTCGTCGCATTTCTGGTCGGGCTGTCGCTGTCCACGAACTTTGAGTTGGTTGTGACGTGCCTGTTCGGAATAGGCCTGTCGCTCGGCTGCGCCTATCCGACAGCCAGCACGCTCATCGCCGAGAACATTCCGACCGCTCATCGCGGTCGGCTGGTGCTGGGCGCCTACGCGTTTCAAGCCGTCGGCGCGCTTGCCGGCACTGCCGTCGGCTACCTCGTGCTTTCGGCGCTGCCCACGATCGAGGCTTGGCGATGGATGTACGCCGCCGCGATCATTCCGGCTGTGCTCGTTGCCGTTGGCCGCTTCTACGTCGTCGAGAGCGCCAATTGGCTGTCGGCACGAGGCGATCTCGACAAGGCCGAGCAGGCGGCGAGGCGTTTGCTGACGCGCCAGCCGCAATATCCGGCCGAAATCAAGCTTGCCCCGCACGATCACGGGCCCGCGGGCGCGGGTGGGAGTGTGATACAATCGTATGCCGCGCTGTTCACCAAGGACAACAGGCGCGCGACCATTCTGGCGTCGGTGCCGTGGTTTCTGCAGGATCTTGGCTCCTACGGGATCGGCATTTTCACTCCGACCATTCTTGCCGCGGCGGTGGGTGCGAATTCCGACCATGCGCGCAGCGTCATCGATCTGATCTTGAACGACATCGCCGCCTCGAAAGGAGCTGCGCTGACGACAACGCTGCTCATCGTTGGCGTCGTTTTCGCGGTCATGCTGACCGACACGGTCGGCAGGATTGCCCTGCAAGTGTTCGGCTTCCTCGGCTGCGCGGCGGGCCTCTTGCTGGCGGCGCTGTCGCTAAACTTCACCGGTGGCGAGACGCTTGTGCTGATATTCACCGGCTTCATGCTGTTCAACTTCATGACCAGCATTGGTCCGAGCTCGCAGAGCTACCTGCTGGCCAGCGAGGTGTTTCCGACCAAAATTCGCGGCACCGGCGCGGGATTTGCGGCGGCCGTCGGCAAGATCGGCGCGGTGATGACCGCTTTCCTGTTTCCCGTTCTCCTCGACACGATCGGCACGCAGATCCTGCTGTTCGGACTGGTCGGGGCCTCGATCCTGGGCGCAGTCGTCACCTGGCAATATCGGATCGAGACCAAAGGCGTCAGTCTTGACAAGTTTGAACATTGAGCTGAGTCGAACGTTACGATCATTCGCGCGATCCTCATGACTTCCAAAAAATGACTTCCGAAATAGCCAGCCACCATCGAGCAGCCGCTCGCTCCCTCAATCCGCTGCGCGCGGCAATTTGCGCCAACATGCTGATCGTGGTGCTCGCACTTGGCGGTGTCTTACTCGCGGCTGCGCCCGCGCGCGCCGACGAGACCACGTTGGTCGAGACCGGTTCATCCCTGCTTTATCCGCGTCTTCAACGTGTGGGCGGCCGAATACATGAAGACGCATCCAGGCGTGCGCGTCGTGACCGGCAGCACCGGATCGGACGAGGGCATCAGGCAGGCGATTGCGGGGGCGGTGCAGATCGGCACGTCGGATGCCTACATGTCTGACACCGAGATCCGGCGGAACCCGCAGATCCTCAACGTGCCGATGGCGATCTCGGCGCAGACCGTCAACTACAATCTCCCCGACCTTAACGGAACGCCCCTGAAGCTCGACGGGGCGGTGATCGCCGGCATCTACGCCGGCAAGATCCGCTCCTGGGACGACAAGGCGATCGCCGCGCTCAACCCGGGGCTGACGCTTCCGCATCACGATATCATTCCGGTGCGCCGTGCCGACGGATCGGGCGACACCTTCATGTTCACCCAATATCTTTCGTTCTCGACGACGTGGTGGGAGGACAAATTCAATTTCGGCAGAATGATCGCCTGGCCCGACGTGCCCGGAGCGCTCAGCGCCACGGGCAATCTGGGCATGATTCAGACGGTGCAACAGACCCCTTATTCGATCGGCTATATCGGCGTGAGCCTTCACAACGAGGTTGCCAACGCAAAAATCGGTACCGCGCTGCTGAAGAGCTATTCGGGCGAGTTTTTGCTGCCGACGCCGGAGACGATACAGGCGGCGGCGGCGGCGCTGACCCCGCGCACACCGGCGGATGAGCGCCTCACGCTGGTCAACGCTCCGGGCGATCACGCCTATCCGCTGATCAATTACGAATATGCGATCGTTTCGACCAGGCAGGCCAACCCGGCGATGGCAGCGGCGATCCGGAAATTCCTGCTGTGGGCGATCGCGCCGGACGAGACCAACGAAGGCTACCTCACAAACGCACACTTCATCCCGCTGCCGGCGCACATCTGGGTGTTGAGCCACGACCAGATCGAACTGATCAAATAGCGCAACGCTGCGTCGATGGGCGGCGCCCGGGCCGCACGCTTGCGCCCGCCGTGGGTGCTCATAAACCCAAATAGAATTTCTTGATCAGATCGTTGTTGTTGAGTTCGTCCGCCGAGCGGCCCTCGAAGGCGATCTTGCCGTGGACGATGACGTAGCCGCGGTCGGCGATGCGGATCGCCTGGTTGAAATTCTGTTCCGCCATCAGCACGGTGAGCGCGTAGCGGGTTTTCATTTCCTGGATCGCATCGATGGTGCGGCTGACCAGAATCGGGGCAAGCCCGACCGAGGGTTCGTCGACCAGCAGAGATCTTCGGCGCCAGCATCACCGCGCGGCCGAGCGCGAGCATCTGCTGCTCGCCGCCCGACATGCTGCCGGCGAGCTGCGTGCGGCGCTCGGCGAGGCGGGGAAAGGTTTCGAAGCAGACTTCGAGGTTGCGCTTGAGCTCGCGCCGCGCGGTGGGACGGAAGGCGCCAAGCAGGAGGTTTTCCTCCACTGTCAGCCGCGGAAACAGCCGCCGGCCCTCGGGCACGAGCGCAATGCCGAGATCGACGATCTCTTCGGTGCTGCGGCCGACGAGATCGTGATGAACGCCTTCGATTTCGGCGACGATCGAGCCCGCGCGCGGGCGCACGATGCCCATGATGCACTTCATCAGCGTCGACTTGCCGTTGCCGTTGGTGCCGAGCAGCGCCACGGTCTCGCCGCCGCCGACTTCGAGCGAGACGTCGTCGATCACGCGCACCGCGCCGTAGGCGGCATGAACGCCGGTGAGCGTGAGGCTATTGGCCAAGATACGCCCTCTCGACTTCGGGATCGCGCATCACCTCGTCCGGCTTGCCGTCGGCGATCTTGCGGCCGGAGACCAGCACGACGAGGCGGCGCGAGAAACTCATGACCGCCCGCATGATGTGCTCGATGAGGATGACGGTGACGCCGTGCTCGTTCAGCCGCACCAACAGCGTCAGAATGTCTTCGATCTCCGAATGCGTGAGCCCCGCCATCGCCTCGTCGGCGATCAGGAGCTTGGGCTCCGCCGCCATGGCGCGGGCGAGTTCGAGCTTGCGCATCTCGACCTGGGTGAGGTCGCGCGGCAGGTGGCGCGCCTTGGCCTCGAGGCCTACTTCGCGCAGTAGCCCGTGGCAGCGCTCGTCGACGTGGGCCGCCGCATGATGGGTGCCGCGCGCTTGCACGGTGTAGAGGAGCGGAATGCGCACGTTGTCGACGAGGCTCAAGCTGGTGAACGGCCGCGGCAGCTGAAAGCTGCGGGCGAGGCCGAGATGGGTGCGGCGATGGGCAGGGAGCCCGTCGAGCGGCCGGCCGTCGAAGCGCACCGAGCCCTGCTCGTTGCGCAGCGTGCCGCAGATGCAATTGACCAGCGTGCTCTTGCCCGATCCGTTCGGTCCGATCAGGCCGAGCCGCTCACCTGCCGCCACATCGAGCGAGATGTTGTCCAGCGCGACGAAGCCGCCGAAACGCTTGCTCAGATTGTCGATCTCGAGGAGGCCGCTCATGCGGGCGCCTCCGGCGTCGCGCCGGCATCGGCCGCGGGGTCTGGCGCATCGAGCCCGACACGGCGGCGGCCGACGAAGTCGTCGCTCTTGTGCTGCAGATATTTGTGCACGAGGCCGACGATGCCGTTCGGCGCCACGATTACAAAGCCAACGAGCAGCAAGCCGACGATCAGAAGGTTGACCGCCGACGAGATGGTTACGGTGACGATCTGCTGCAGCGAGCCGAGTAGAACAGCGCCGATCAGCGGGCCGATCCAGCTCGAGGTGCCGCCGATCAGCGGCATGGCAATCGAGTTGACCGCGTAATCGAGCGCGAAGGTCGAAATCCGGCTGCAGGTAGCCGATGTAATAGGGAAACGGCGCGCCGGCCATGCCCATCAGCGCGCCGGAGATCGTGGTGGCGATCAGTTTGAGCCGCAGCGTCGGCACGCCGACGGCTTCCGCCGCCAGCTCGTCGTCGCGGATGGTGGCGAAACCGTAGCCGAGCCGCGAGCGTTCGATCAGCCGCGCGATCACCAGCGCGGCGATCGCAAGCAGCAGCATGACCAGGAACAGATAGCGGACATAGTTGCCGAGCAGCGGGACCGACTCCGGATGCAGGACATAGGCGCCGCGAGAGCCGCCGACAAAGTCCCAGTTGACGACCAGCGTCTCCAGCACGACGGCGAGCGCGAGCGTCGCGATGGAGAAGAAGGCGCCGCGCAGCCGCAGCGTCAGGTAGCCCATGCCGAAGCCGATGATGCCGGACACGATGCCGCCGATCAGCATCAGCACCGGTATCGGCATCACGTGAGGAAATTCGTTACTGTCGATCAGCTGATAAATCGCCACGGTCGAATAGGCGCCGATGGCGAAGAAGGCGCCAGTGCCGAAGTTCACGTAGCCGCAATAACCGCCGAGAATGTTCCATGCGGTCGACAGCACGACGTATTGCAGCACCACATAGCCGGCGAAGAAGACGTAGTCGTTGTCGGACGCCATTGCGGCGGCGAACACGAGGCCCGCAACGGCGAGGCTGATAAGGAGGAAGGGGAGGGTGCGCACGCCTTACCGCCCCAACAGGCCGGCTGGCCGCACTGCCAGCGTCAACAGCAGAAATCCGAACGATACGGCCGGCGCCCAGGAGGGACCGTAGAACGTCGAGGTGAGGCTCTCGACTACGCCGATGAGCATGGCGGCGAGCACCGTGCCGGGCAGGCTGCCCATGCCGCCGAGCACGCAGATGGCGAAGATGCGGCCGATGTAATCGCGACCGACCGAAGGCTCGACCGGCTGGATGATGATCAGAAATGCGCCGGCAAGCGAAGCGGTGGCGATGGAAACGCCAAAGGCGATGCGTTTGATGCGGATAGGGTCGATCGCCATCAGCCGCAGCGCCTGCTGATCCTGAGCTACCGCCATGATGGCGCGGCCGATGAAAGTGCGTCCGAGCAGGAGTTGCAGAGCGGCGATCAACAGGAGCGACACCAGGCACGGCACCAGCATGCGCAGCGGAATGTCGAGGTCGCCCAGGTGCCAGGTCGGACCAATATAGGGCGCGTTCACGTAACGGTAGTCGACGCCGAAATAGAGCACGAGACAGACTTCGGTGATGAACAAGAGCCCAAAGAAGAAGGCGAGCCCGCGCAGCAATTCCTGCCCGCGTTTCTCGAACGAGACGTAATAGATCTGGTAGATGCCGGCGCCCAGCACATAGAAGGCTGGCATCATGACGATACTGGTGAGAATCGGATCGAAGCCAAGGCTGCTGTTGATGATGTAGGCGATATAGCAGCCGAGGATAATGAAGGCGGGGTGGGCGATATTGACGATGTCGAGAATGCCGAAAGACAGCGACACGCCCGAAGCCATCGCCGCGTAAAAGCCGCCGATCAATATGCCGGAAACGACGGCATTGATCAGGAGATCGAACGAAAAGATCATTTACCCGGTACCCAGCCCGTCAGAGTGTGCAGGAAGCGCCCCGGCTTTGCTAGACGAAAATGCTGGTTCCGGCCACCGGCGAGGCAACCTGCCGCGGACTCGGCAGCAGTTGGATCCGAAGCCGGACCGCCAAAGCCGTATAGCTCCGCGCGGAGCGGCGGCGAGCGTGCTGCGAGCACTACTCAAATCCGCAACGCTTGCTCGGGGTGCGTGTAGGGCAGCTTGAGCGCGTCGGCGACGGCCCGATAGGTGACGTGGCCGTCGTGCACGTTGAGCCCCGCGCGCAGGTCGGCGTCGGCCGAGAGCGCGAGCCGCCAGCCCTTGTCGGCGAGCGCGAGCACGAACGAGGTCGTCACGTTGCTCAACGCAAATGTCGATGTGCGCGCCACCGCGCCCGGCATGTTGGTCACGCAGTAATGGACGACATCGTCGACCACGTAGGTCGGATGCGAGTGGGTAGTCGGACGCGAGGTTTCGGCGCAGCCGCCCTGATCGATGGCGACGTCGACAATCACCGAGCCGGGCTTCATCGCCTTGACGGTCTCTCTGGTGATCAGTTTCGGCGCCCGCGCGCCGGGAATGAGCACGGTGGCGATGACGAGGTCGGCGCGGCGACAAAAAAGTTCGACCACGTCGCGGGTGGAGAACACGGTGCGCACGCGGGCGCCCAATTGAGCGGCAATGCGGCGGAGCGCTTCCGGGTTGCGGTCGAGCACCGTGACGTCGGCGCCCATACCGGTGGCGATGATCGCAGCGTTGGTGCCGGCGACGCCCCCGCCGAGGATGAGAACGCTGGCGGCGGAGACGCCCGGCACGCCGCTCAAGAGAACGCCGCGTCCGCCATTCTCCTTCTCCAGGCAGTGCGCGCCGACATGCGGGGCCATGCGGCCGGCGACTTCCGACATCGGCGTGAGCAGCGGCAAGGTTCCGCCCGGGCCGGTCACGGTCTCGTAGGCGATGGCGGTCACGCCAGCGGCGAGCAAATCCTCGGTCTGTTCGCGATCGGCTGCCAAATGCAGGTAGGTGAACAGGACTTGGCCGCGGCGGAGCTTCTTGCGCTCGGCCGCAAGCGGTTCCTTGACCTTCACGATCAACTCGGCGCGGCTGAATATGGCATCGGCGTTGGCCGAGATCTCAGCGCCGGCGGCGCGATAGTCGGCGTCGGCCAGCCCAGCGCCCGCGCCGGCGTTTGTCTCGACCAGGACCTCGTGGCCCTTGTCGGTTAGTTCGCGCACCGTCGAGGGCACGAGGCCGACGCGGTATTCGTTGTCCTTTATTTCCTTAGGCACGCCGACCAGCATGCGGTCCTCTTTAAGGACGACGGCCGTCGTCTATCCGTCGACCGGCTCCATGCCGGTGATCTCGATGCCGAAGCCAGACAGGCCGACATAGGTCATCCCGCGCGATGCCGACAACAGCCGGATCGAATTGACGCCAAGATCTTTCAGGATCTGCGCGCCGAGGCCTACTTCGCGCCATTGCCGGCTGCGCGCCTCGCCGGACGCCGTCTCTTCAGGCTTCGGAATGCTCAGCACCGGCACGCCAGCGGTGCCATCGCGCAAGAGCACCAGCACGCCCCGGCCCGCCGCCTTGAAACGCGCCAGCGTCTTGTGGATCGTCGTCGCCCCGCCGAATACATCGGCGATGATGTCGGCGCGGTGCAGCCGCGTCAGCACGTCCTTGCCGTCGCCGATGCGGCCGTGGACGAACGCCATGTGATAGACCGGATCGAACGGGGTGAGGAACGCGTAACCGGTGAGCGTGCCAATCTCCGACGCCACCGAAAATTCGCCGACGCGCTCGATCAGCTTGTCGCGCGCCTGCCGGTAGGCGATCAGTTCGGCGATGGTGATGCGCTGCAGCTTGTGCCGTTCGGCGAAGGTGGCAAGCTCCGGCCCGCGCATGACGGTGCCGTCGTCGTTCATCAATTCGGCGAGCACGCCGACTGGCGGCAAGCCGGCGAGCCGGCAGAGATCGACGCAGGCCTCGGTGTGGCCGGAGCGCATGAGCACGCCGCCTTCACGCGCGATGAGTGGAAACACGTGCCCCGGCCGCACGAAATCGGACGCGCCGCTGTTGCCGTTGGCGAGCGCGCGCACGGTGTTGGTGCGCTCTTCCGCGGAAATGCCGGTGGTCAGGCCGTGGCGGACGTCGACTGAAACCGTAAAAGCGGTGCCGAGCGGCGCGTTGTTGAACGCCACCATCGGGTCGAGATGCAGCCGGCGTGCCTCGGCCGGCCCAAGCGGCGCGCAGACGATGCCGGAGGTGTGGCGGATGACGAACGCCATCTTCTCCGTCGTGCACAGGCTCGCGGCGACGAACAAATCGCCCTCGTTCTCGCGATCATCGTCGTCGGCGACGATGACGATCTCGCCGCGCGCGAAGGCGGCGATCGCCGTGCTGACATGCTCGTGAAGGTCGCTCAAGACGCCGCCTGAACCGTCGCGCCGGTGGCGGCGGGCGCCGCGATTTGCCGCGCCAGATTGAGTTTCAGGATGTTCTGCAGCCGCGGCGAGGCGTGCTGCCCGTCGCCGCCGCCGGCGAGCGCGGCGATATCGCGGACGATCTGCACCGGCGTCATAACGAGGCCGAAAGGAATGCCCCACCAGCCGAACAGCGCGGAAAGCCCCAGCGACTTCATCTGTTCCTTGCGCGCGCAGGAGCGGCAGACGAAATGATTGCGCGTCGACCAGCGGGTGAGCACCACGAACGAGTACACGCGATAGGATTGGTACAGGTCGACCGGGCCCGGTCCGCCGCACCCCGTGCACGGGCCGCTGCGTGCGCGCTCGGTGTAGGATTGAATCTCGTTCGGCGGGACGCCGTCGAGCGACTTCAACAATTGTCGTGCGCGATCCCGGCAGTTGGCCGAGCAGAACGAGTAACCGTCCTCGTGCACGCCGAACAGACCGAATCGCTTGCTGCAATAGTCACAAACCGCCATGGGACGCTCCGAATGCCGGGCCACCTTACCGGCCGCGAGCGCGGACGACAAATCATCTCGGCCAATTCACTTCGGGCAATTCACTTGGGGCAATTCACTTGGGGCAATTCACTTGGGGCAATTCACTTGGGGCAATTCACTTGGGGCAATTCACTTGGGGCAATTCACTTGGGGCAATTCACTTGGGGAACGGCCATTCCGGCGCCGCGCCAACCTGGCCGCGCTGGCGCAGAAAATGATCGGCGATCACGCAGGCCACCATGGCTTCGCCGATCGGCACTGCGCGGATGCCGACGCACGGATCGTGGCGGCCTTTGGTGGAGATTTCGGTGTCGTTGCCGTAGCGGTCGACGGTGCGGCGCGGATTGAGGATCGACGAGGTGGGCTTGACCGCGAAGCGCGCCACTACCGGCTGCCCGGTGGAAATGCCGCCCAGAATGCCACCGGCATTGTTGGAGAGAAAAACCGGTTTGCCGTCGTTGCCCATGCGCATCTCGTCGGAATTCTCTTCGCCGGAAAGCTCCGCGGCATGGAAGCCGGCGCCGATCTCGACGCCCTTGACCGCATTGATGCCCATCAGCGCGGCGGCGAGATCGCCGTCGAGCTTGCCGTAGATCGGCGCGCCGAGGCCGGGCGGAACGCCCTCGGCGACGATCTCGATGACGGCGCCAATTGAAGAACCTTGCTTGCGCACGCCGTCGAGATAGTCTTCGAGCGTCGCGGCGAGCTTGGCGTCGGGACAAAAGAACGGATTACGTTCGACCTCAGCCCAATCCCAGCGCGTGCGGTCGATGCGGTGCGGTCCCATCTGAACGAGCGCGCCGCGCACGACGAGTTCCGGCACGATCTTGCGCGCGATCGCGCCGGCAGCAACGCGCATCGCGGTTTCGCGCGCCGACTGCCGGCCGCCGCCGCGATAATCGCGCAAGCCATATTTGATGTCGTAGGTGTAGTCGGCGTGGCCGGGACGGTACTTGTCCTTGATGTCGGAATAATCCTTCGAGCGCTGGTCGACGTTGTCGATGACGAGCGCAATCGGCGTGCCGGTGGTCACCTGCCGGCCGCTTGCCTCGTCAACAAAAACGCCGGAGAGAATCTTCACCGCGTCCGGCTCCTGCCGCTGCGTGGTGAAGCGCGACTGGCCCGGCCGGCGCTTGTCCAGATAAGGCTGAATGTCGGCCTCGGAGAGCGCAATGCGCGGCGGACAGCCATCGACCACGCAGCCGATCGCCGGCCCATGGCTCTCGCCGAAGGTGGTGACACGGAACATATGGCCGAAGGTGTTGAAGGACATGGTAAATGGCTTGAAACAGCGGAACGCGGGGGTTGGTAGCCCTTGGGGTCCAGCGGGTCAAATGCGGGCGCGAAGGTGACCGGTAGCGCCTGTCGCTCGCGAGTGAGCCAAGACAAGCGCCGCCGCGGTGCCGCAGCTGCTGCACGCGGTCCCTGGTGTAGGTGGCCTCGATTAGCGCTTCCAGCGCGTCGATGGCGGTGTTTTCGATGCGATCACCGAGTGTGAATTTGTAGCTTCTCGGGAATTTCTCAACGGTCGGGACCAGCCACACCAGAAACTGATAGTGCGCCTCGATCGCCGCACCCGTGCGCTTGGAATTGTCCGTCATTCCGATCCTCAAATAAAATTCGTCCAGGGCTTCGCCCTGGATCCAAGAGGTAAAGACGTAAAGATTCAAGGGGTAAAAAGCGTCCGCCCCAGCCGGAAGCCGATGCTGAAGTACCGGGAGCCGGTGGTGATCCCGTTGCGGAACGCAGAGCGGAGGCTGTCCGGAGTGACGTTCCAGGAACCGCCGCGGAGGATACGGCTGCTGCAATCGCCGCCGTTTTCCACCAGCCACGCCGAGCCGTTCGTCGGCGCGCCGTCATAATTCTTGTGCACGCAATCCTCGGCCCACTCAAAGACATTCCCGACCATGTCGTAAAGGCCGAACTTATTCGGCGCGAACGAGCCGACCGGCGCGGTTTGCTGGTTGTCCCACTTGCTGTCGCAGCCGTCGCAGTTGGCGTTGTTCTTGCCGATGTCGTCGCCCCACGGATAGGCCGTGGTGGTTCCCGCGCGCGCCGCATATTCATATTCGGCCTCGGACAGCAGCCGATACCTCTTGCCGGTCACTTGCGAGAGCCAAGCCACGTATTGCTGGGCGTCCTCCCAATTGACGTTAATCACCGGCTGCTTGCCGCGCCCCCAGCCCTGGTCGTTCGGCCGGTAACCATTGCAGCCGCCACCGGTGACGCAGGCATCCCAGTCGGCGAAGGTCAGTTCGTATTTCGAGACGGCAAACGCCTTGGCAAATGTCACCGTGTGCTGTGGCTGCTCAACATTCGTCGACCCGCCCATCATGAACGATCCCGCCGGCACAATGATCATCTCAGGGCAATCCGCCGCGCACTCCTTGAACGAATCTCCCGGCTTGAGCGCCTGCTCCTTGGCCGCGGTCAGTACATAAGGCCGAACGTTCGCCCGCTCATACGGCCACGTCACGGTCCAATAGCGCCACTGATCGGCGACGGTCGCCTGATTGATCCAGCCAACAAGGCCGATGATGACGGCCACCCCTAAAGCGTAAACGAGCATACGCACGCGCCCCGCGCGGGCCTGCGCTCTTTTCTCGCGAGCGATGCTCTCGGCGATGAACGCGCGGTCGGGCGCCGGCAAATCCTCCGCGCGCTTTGCGAGCCAGCTGTGCGCCTGGGCGAGTGCCGCGCCCATGAGCAGCGCGTCGTATTTCGAGGACTTTGGCGTCGCCTGCCAGGCGCGGCGCGCCGCCTCCAGCCCGCTGCGCCAGGCCAGAAACTCGCGTTCGGCGGCGATCCATTCCCGCAAACGGTCCCAACGCCGGAAGATGGCCTCGTGCGCCACTTCGGCGTAAGTCTCGCCGGTCTCCGGCGCGGCGGTGATCAGAAGACGGTTGGGGTGGTCGGCAAGCTCGCTCACCAGCCGCCATTCCGCGTCGGAAAATTCCGAGCGCGACGCGCGGCGCCGGGTCGGCTCGCCGTCCTCGCGCACGGTGGCGAGCTTCAAGGTGAAGATGCGGCGAAGGTTTGCTTCGGAGTGCGGATTGCGGGCGAGGAACGCATCGGCGCGTTGCACCAGTACGCGGCCGAGTTCGATCGAGTGCGCCGGAAGGCGCAGCAGGCCGTCGCCGCGCTCGACCATGCGCTGCCACATGTCGTCGAGCAGATAAGAGAGAAGTGGCAATGCGCCGGCGTCCGCGGCGGATTCCTCGGCCGCACGCTGGGCGATGTCGCCGGCAAGATGCTCGGTCTCGAAGCGGGCGGAGAGAAGCGCGGCCGGGCGGCTCACCACCTCGCGCAGTTGCGCCTCGCGCAGCGGCGGCACGCTCAGCAGCCGATGCACGGCATAGAGCGGCTCATCTTTTTGCAATTCGCCAAAAAAATCCGCGCGCAGGCTCATCAGCGCCCGCAAGCGCGGATCGGCGAGACCTTCGGCAACGAGTTTCGAGAAGCGTTGGCGCTGGCGCGGCTCCGCCCGCACGTAAAGCTCCTCGCCCTGGTCGATGTAGAGCAGAAACGCCGCCGGCTGTGGTTGCTGCAGCTCGTCGCGGTAGCGCAGTTCGGTGGCGTCGAGCAGATCGCGCAAGGTCACCGAACCGTCGAGGAGATTTTCGATCCAGCTCGATTGCAGCTTCGCCCGCGCGGGATCGGCGGCATCGAACTGCCAGGTGCGGAAAAACGGCTCGACCAATGCGCGCACCGGCTCGGTGCCCGGCTTGAGCGAGAGCATGCACCAGCTTCGGCTGTCGTTGAACGCCTGCGGCCAAGCGCCCGACGCCTCCGCCGTCTCCGGCCACGCCTGCCGCATGAAGGCGGCGAGCACGCCCGCCTGGGCGAGGGAGGATTTTCCGACACCGGAATTGCCGAGAAGAACCGGAAGCTTATCGGGCGCGGCTTCCAACGCCCTGATCACCTCGACGGTTTCGCGTCCCCGGCCGAAGAAAAAGTCGGTATCGGCTTCGGTCATGGCGGCAAGGCCGCGATAGGGCGCGGTGTGCCGCCAAAGTTCGCCGGGAAGCGCGCCGCCGCCGGCGGCTGCGGCCATCACCTGGGCGATGCTTTTCTCCGACGCCGGATCGGCGCTGACGATCCAATGCAATTGCCGCAGGAACGGCAGGCCCGGCGCCGGCTGGCCGTCGAGCAGCACGAACACAATAGGAAAATCATGCTGTTTTACACGGCGGCCGAGCGCTTCGTAATATTCGATGACCTGCCAGGGTCCGAGCCCCTTTGCGCCGACCAGCAAGACGAAGGCGGTTGCTTCTGCAATCTCTTTGGCCAGTTCGGGCAGCCAGAAGCCCCCGGCCCGCAAACTCTTCGGCGCAAAGAAAATCTTGGCCTCGGGGTCCTTGCGCGTGAGCGCAGCCTCAAGCCCCTGCATGAGGGCGAGGTCCTGCGAATTGTAGCTGAGAAACCAGCGGCGCATTCAAAACACCGCGTCCAGACATCCCTGATGCAGTTTGCTGTAGCAGCGCGCCGAACGCAAGGTTGCAGCAGGTGGCTCACGCATACTTTGCCAGCGTGCCGCCGGCGAAGACGTAGACGACACCGTGGACGATGTCGGCGTGGGCGGCTTCCTGGTGCGGCAGGATGTTGAAGTAGGCGATCAGGGCGCGGCCGACGCCGCCATGCGCCGCCACGACGGTGTCGCGCGTGACGGTTGCGTACCAGGCGCCGACGCGGGCGGTGACGTCGCGATAGGACTCGCCGCCGGGCGGCGTAAAGCCCCACTTGTCGCGCTCGCGTTCGGCGACCGCGTTCGGCCAGCGCGCCTCGATCTCGGCCAGCGTCAGTCCCTCCCACTCGCCGAAGGCAATCTCGATCAGTCTTTCGTCCACCGCATAGGCTTGCGCAGGAAGCTCCAGCCCCGCGCGCAGGATTTCCATGGTTTCGCGCGCCCGCTTCAGCGGGCTCGACACGTAGGCGCAATCGGTCGCCGCGCGGCCCTCGCACGCGAGCAGATCGCGCAGCACGCCGCTGCAATGGGCCGCTTGCACGCGGCCGCGCGCGTTGAGCGCCGTATCGCGGTGGCCCTGCAGGCGTTGTTCTACGTTCCAGTCGGTCTCGCCGTGGCGGACGTAAAAGAGGACGGGCATGACTGCAAACCGGACGACGGATGAAGGACGCATGATGGACGAGCTTGTTCGTTTTATTTACTGTCCGTGTCCGTCCGCCGTTATCCGCTCCTCCGACCACGATATCGGCGGCGTCGGGATGTTTCATGCCGACGATGTGATACCCGGCGTCGACATGATGCACTTCGCCGGTCACCACCCGCGACATGTCGGAGAGCAGGTACGCGCCTGCCTCACCGACATCTTCGATGGTCACGTTGCGGCGCAGCGGCGCGTTCTGCTCGTTCCATTTAAGGATGTAGCGGAAGTCGCTGACGCCGGAAGCGGCCAGTGTCTTGATCGGCCCCGACGAGAGGGCGTTGACGCGGATATTCTTGGTGCCGAGGTCGGCGGCGAGGTAGCGCACGCTCGCCTCCAGCGCGGCCTTGGCGACGCCCATGACGTTGTAATGCGGTATCCACTTCTCCGCCCCGTAATAGGTGAGCGTGAGCAGAGAGCCGCCGTTCGGCATCATCGTCTCGGCGCGCTTGGCGATCGCCGTGAACGAATAGCAGCTGATCAGCATCGACTTGGTGAAATTATCCGCCGTGGTGTCGACATAGCGGCCGTCGAGCTGTTCGCGGTCGGAGAAGGCGATGGCGTGGAGCAGGAAATCGATGCCGCCCCAGGCCGATTGCAGCTGCGCGAACGCGGCATCGATCGTTGCCGGCTCGGAGACATCGCAATCGCCGACCACGATGCCGCAGACCTCCTCCGCCAGCGGTTCCACGCGTTTTCTGAGCGCGTCGCCCTGGTAGGTGAAAGCAAGCTCGGCGCCGTGCGCGTGGCAGGCCTTGGCGATGCCCCAGGCGAGCGAGCGGCCATTGGCCACACCCATGACCAGACCGCGCTTGCCGCGCATAAGCCCCGAAATCTGGGGCATTGCGCTGACCCTGCTTACGGTGTCCACGTCGGCACCTCCCTTGCCGCTTCCTATGGCATAGGGCTGCCCGGCCCAGCAAGCCGCGCCCCGCGGGGCTTTACGGCATGGCGCAATTGGCGGAATAGTCGCCTTTGGCTGGTGTTGTTTGATCAGAGGCGCGTTGCAGCACGTTCGGCGCGCGGCGCCTCGTCAACGATTATCGTTAACCAGCGGAGTGCGTGATTGAGCGAATTCCGGCTTCAGATCGAGGCGGCCATCCCGGCATTGCGGCGTTACGCCCGGGCGCTCACGCGCGACACCGAAACGGCCGACGACATCGTGCAGGACACGCTCGTTCGCGCATTGCGATCCGAACACCTGTTTCATGGCGGCGATTTGCGTGCATGGCTGTATACGATCCTGACCAACCTCAATCGGAATCGGCTGCGGACGCTGTCGCGGCGCCCGATGATCTCACCGATCAAGGACAGCGACGCCGCCACCAACGGGCCGGAATCCGGCGGACGCGACATTACGCGTGCGCTCGACGACCTCGCCGAGGAGCCGCGCGCGGCGCTGCTTTTGGTGGTGCTCGAGGGGCTTACCTACCGCGAGGTTGCCGAGGTGCAGGGCGTGCCGATCGGCACGGTGATGTCGCGGCTTGCCCGCGCTCGCATGCAGATCAAATCTTTTTTGGACGGCGAGCGTCCGCCACTGCGCCGCGTGAAATGACCAAGAGAGAAGAAAATGACTGATCGAAACTTAGTTGTGTCAGAAGACGAACTGCACGCTTATGTGGACGGCCAACTGCCGGCCGAGCGGCACGGGGCGATTGAAGCGTGGCTTGCGGCGCATCCCGACGACGCGGCGCGCGTGGCCGCTTGGCGCGCTCAGTCCGAACTCATTCGCGCGCGCTTTGCTGCCGCCGCCGACGAGACGCCGCCGCAACGGCTCGACGTCGTGCGGCTCATGCGTGGCCGCCGGCGCAGCGTGATGGCGATGGCTGCCGCGGCGGCGATTGTCGCGTTCCTTGCCGGTGGTGTTGCCGGCTGGTTCGCGCGTGATGCCGAGGCCACCTCGCCGTCGGACTTGAATCTCTATACCGCCGATGCGCTCGACGCCTACCGGCTCTACGTCGTCGAGGTCCGCCACCCGGTCGAAGTCGCGGGCGACGAGCGGCCGCATCTGATTCAGTGGCTGTCGAAGCGTGTCGGCATGCCGGTGCGGGTGCCCGAGCTGGAGAAGATGGGGCTGAAACTCGTCGGCGGACGGCTGCTTCCGGGGCCGACCGGGCCGACGGCGTTTTTCATGTACGAGACGCCGTCGGGCGAGCGCTTCACGCTCTATTGCGGGCAGACCAAGGATCAGGCGACCGCGCTCCGCTACATCGCCGGCGAAAACAACAGCGCGGCCTATTATTGGGTCGACGGCGATCTGTTTTACGTGCTCACCGGTCCGGCCGAGCAGGAAAAGCTGCACGCCATCGCGCAGGCCGCTTACGATCAGATCGATACCCACACGCCGCCGCAGGGAGCCGAGCGGGTGGGAGGCTGAGCCGTTAAGGGGATCGTTTATTAGATCGCTGATGACCGGACGCCCCGCTGCACCGGGCGGGACGTTCACATATCCCGGCGCGGATCGTAGGGCTTATCGCTGCGCCACTTCTTCATCAGCGCATCGAGATCGGCGTCGCTCTTCTCCGGCAGCACGACCTGAATGGTGGCGAGCAGGTCGCCGTGGCCGCCCTTGGCCGGAAAGCCTTTGCCGCGCAGCCGGAAGATGCGCCCGCTCGAGGTCCAGGGTGGGATGGTTAGCTCGACATGGCCGTCGAGCGTCGGCACGCGCACCTTGCCGCCGAGTGCGGCTTCGTAAAGCGTGATCGGCAGCGCGAGCTTCAGATCCGTGCCGTCGAGTGCGAACAGATTGTGCGGCGCCACCGCGACGGTGATGAGCACGTCGCCGGCTCCTCCCTGGCCCGGCATGCCTTGGCCGCGCACGCGCACGTGCTGGCCGCTGGTGATGCCCGCGGGGATTTTTACGTCGATCTCTTTGCCGGTCGGCAGGTGCAGCCGCCGGGTGACCCCCGTCGCCGCTTCCGGCAGCGTCACCGTCGTTTCAGCATGCACGTCGGCACCGGTGCCGAAATCCTCGGTCTCGAAGCGCGCGCGCCCACGGCCGCCGGCAGCGCCGCCGAAGGCGTCGCGCAAAATGTCTTCAAAGCCGCCGAAACCGCCGCCGCCCGCGCCGCCGCCGCGCCCGGCCGAGCGGGTGAAGCCCTCGGGCCCGAAGTGAAAGCTTTCGAAATTCGAATCACCCGCCGCGCCTCGCCTCGGACCACCACCGGCGCCGAAACCTTCGAAGCCCTGGAATTTCGGCTTGCCCTCGGCGTCGATCTCGCCGCGGTCGTAGGCCTTGCGCTTGTCCTCATCGCCAATAATTTCATGCGCGGCGTTCAGCTCGGCAAAGCGCGACGCCGCCTTCGGGTCGTTCTTGTTGGCGTCCGGATGCAGCTTTTTCGCCAAGCCGCCGGTAGGCGCTTTTGATGTCGGCTGCACTCGCCTTGCGATCGACGCTGAGAACCTCATAGGGATCACGCATCCCCGACGACTCCAATTTCCTGCGTATTTCGGGCTGCCCGGCCGCCCAACTCCCTCGTACTGACAATCAAATGTGGGCGCAAAGGGCCGTTGGCGCAATCCACCGCGCCTCATCATCGCGCTCCGCCGACGATTTGAGCGATCAGCTCGATTTCAGCGGCTTGAGGCTCTTGACCTGCCAGTCGCCGCTGGCGCTCCGGCAAGCCGAGCCCTGCAGCCAGGCCTGCGAGGCGCCGCTCACGTAGCTCGCCAGGAAATCGCGGCAGGAGAGGCCGTCCTGCGCTATAGGAGGCAAGCGGGGTGATGTTGCCGCCGACGCCGGTCTGCGGATTCTGCCACGGCACGCTGTTGGCCTTGCCGCCGCGGGAGAGCGTGTCTGTCGCGGCCGCGCGCGCATAGGCGAGATCGGCCTCGGAGACTTGCGCGGCCTGCGCCGTCCGCGGCTTTCCCGGCTGCCCGACCGAGCCGGTGATGTCGCCATCAGGCTCGCTTTTGGAGAACATCGAATCGAGCTGGAACGAGCAGCCGGCGCAGGCGAAAGCGGCGAAACAGCGCGGCTGGCCGCCGCGAACCGGCGCCCCGGTCCGCATAGGCGCAATGACACGCTTCCCCTATATATGGACCGGCGTTGTGCCCGCCGATCGGCCCACACCCGCACCTGGATGCTCCGCAGCCAATGTCCGACGCAGCCCCCATTGAGCGCCCCACTTGGTTAACGGGCGGTGACTTCACCGAGGCCGACGAGCCGTTCCGCCTGTTCGCGGCCTGGTTTGCCGAGGCCAAGCGCGCCGAGCCGGTCAATCCGGATGCGATGGCGCTGGCGACCGTCGATGCCGACGGCATGCCAAATGCACGGATGGTGCTGCTGAAGGGTGCGACGAGCGCGGCTTCGTGTTCTACACCAACCTCGGCAGCGTCAAGGCACACGAACTCGACGGCGCGCCGAAGGCGGCGCTGACGTTTTACTGGAAGACGCTGCAGCGCCAGGTGCGCGCGCGCGGCACCGTCGAGCCGGTCGCGGCCGAGGAGGCGGACGCCTATTTCGCCAGCCGCTCGCGCATGGCGCAGATCGGCGCCTGGGCGTCGAAGCAGTCGGCAGCGCTGGAGAGCCGCATGGCGTTCGAAAAGGCGATCGCGCGTTTCACCGCCAAATTCGGCATCAGCACGGTGCCGCGGCCGCAATTCTGGTCGGGCTATCGGGTCAGGCCAGTCGAAATCGAGTTCTGGCAGGAGCGGCTCTATCGTCTGCACGACCGCATCGTCTTCCGGCGTGCCGGCTTGGCGGCGCCGTGGAGCAAGACGCGGCTCTACCCATGAACGCGTCATTGCTTCGCTTCGTGCGCAATGACGGTTAGGATAAAGAGAGATGCCCACAACCAACCAGCCGCGCCGCACGCTCTTGCTCACCGGAGCAAGCCGCGGCATCGGCCACGCCACGGTGAAGCGGTTTTCCGCCGCCGGCTGGCGCGTCGTCACCTGCTCGCGCCATCCGTTCCCGGAAAACTGCCCGTGGGAGGCGGGACCGGAGGATCACATCCAGGTCGATCTCTCCGACCCGGACAACACCGATCAGGCGATTGCGGAAACCAAGCAACGGCTCAACGGCGAGCTGCACGCGCTGGTCAACAACGCGGCGATCTCGCCCAAGGCGGCGGGCGGCAAGCGCTTGAGCTCGATCGAGACCTCGCGCGACGACTGGCACCACGTCTTTCAGGTCAATTTCTTCGCCCCGATCATGCTGGCGCGCGGGCTGCTCGACGAGCTGAAGGCGGCCAAGGGCTCGGTGGTCAACGTCACCTCGATCGCCGGCTCGCGCGTGCATCCGTTCGCCGGCGCGGCCTACGCCACCTCGAAGGCGGCGCTCGCCGCGCTCACCCGCGAGATGGCGTCGGACTTCGGCGCGGTCGGGGTGCGCGTCAACGCCATCGCGCCGGGCGAGATCGACACCGTGATGCTGTCTCCGGGCACTGAAAAGATCGTCGAGCAGATTCCGCTGCACCGGCTCGGCACGCCCGACGAGGTGGCGAAGATCATCTACGTGCTGTGCACCGATACGTCGTCCTATGTGAACGGCGCCGAGATCCACATCAACGGCGGGCAGCACGTCTAACCCGCTACCGACATCAGCTTGATGTTGGCGTTTACGACCGCCGGCCCTTCCTTCCAAATCTCGTCCGCGATCGGTACACGCGCGATGTCGACCGCTTGGCTTTCGCGCAGAGGCTCCCTACGTGAACCGAGGTCGAGTTCTGAGGGCTGCAAAGGAGACCAAGATGATCCGCAAGGCGAAAGCAGTGTGGCGCGGAACCGGCCGCGACGGCAAAGGCGATCTGTCCACCGATTCTGGCGTTCTCGCCGCAACCCCTTACTCGTACAAAACCCGGTTCGAAAACGAGAAGGGAACCAACCCTGAAGAATTGATCGCGGCGGCGCACGCCGGCTGCTTCACCATGGCGCTCGCCTTCGGTCTGCAGGCCGCCGGCTTCACGCCGACCGAACTCACAACCGAGGCCGCGGTCACGCTGGAGCCGGAGGGGCAGGGCTTTCGCATCAGCCGCTCGGCGCTCACTTTGCGCGCCAAGGTGCCGAACTTGGATGCGGCTAAATTCGCCGAAATAGCCGGCGGGGCGGAGAAGAACTGCCCGGTGTCCAAAGTGCTGAAGGCCGAGATCACATTGGACGCAAAGCTGGTATGACTCGTTCCTTGTCATCATCCGCGCAGGCGGATGATCCAGTAATCGCGGACGCTTCCGGATAGAACTGCGAATTGCGACCGTGATTACTGGATGCTCCGCATTCGCGGAGCATGACAGGTCGGGAGCAGATGGCGGTCAAACAACCCGGCTGTCGAGAATGCGGTCGCTCGCGGCGATGCGGGCGGAAGCGTTCTTTTTAAGTTCGACACGCGCCGCTGCGAGATCGGCAGGTGTACGCACGGATTGTTCGTCGAGCATCCACTGATACGAGAAGGCGTAGACGAAGGCGCAGCGCGCGTAGCGAAGCTGCGAATAGCGCATCAGCCGCGCGTCCAGCGGGCCATCGCCGGCGAGCAGTTCGCGCGCCAGCACGTAGCCGTCCTCGGCCGCCATCGCCGCGCCTTGCGTCAGATGCGGCGGGAAGGTGTGCGCGGCGTCGCCGCCGAGCACGACGCGGCCGCGAAACCACGGCCAGGGCAATAGCAGCGGCTCGATCGGGCTATAGACGATGTCGGAGTTTGCATCGAGCGCGGCGGCGACCTCGGCGACGTAGCTGCCATAGCCGGTCAATCGTTGTCTGAACAAATCGGCGTGGTCTTCGCGCCGAAAGACTGCGTCCGGCGCCTCGGGGCGGATGTGAAAGACGTACATCAGATCGTCGGTAAGCGGCATGGCGCCGGTCTTGCTGCCGATGCCTTGCAGAAACTCCATGCCGCGCACGTCGCTTCGTCGCTCCACCTGCACGCGCCAGCCGCCGAAACCGGACGGCCGTGGCGTGAACGCAGCACCGAACAGATAATGCCGCGTGGTCGAGCGGATGCCGTCGAAGCCGGCGACGAGATCGAACGTATCGGTTCGGCCATCGGAAAACGTCACCGTCGCGCGGTCGGCATCGTTGCGGATGTCGCTGACGGTCAGTCCGGTTCGCACCGTCGCACCAGCGCGTTTCGCGGCGGCGAGCAAAATTTCATGCAGTCGCAGCCGCGACAGCGCGCAGACGGCGGGCACCCGCGCATCGCCAAGCAGAAACTTGTGCTCGACGATTAGCTCGCGATGGTGGTCGAAAATCCACATCCGGTCGTAGGCAAAGCCGCTGTCGAGAATTTCCGCCAAAATCCCGAGCGAGTCGTAGACGCGGAGCGCATTGGCCGGTTGGCCGAGGCCGACGCCCGGCACATCGAAGCTCGGCCGCCGTTCGATCAGCACGACCTCGACGCCGCGCTGCGCAAAGGACGTGGCGGCGGTGAGGCCGCCGACCCCGCCGCCAACGATCAGCACGCGCTTAATGTCGCTCATTGTGCTGTGCCGCGCGCAAGAACCGTTTCACGGCGCGTCACTTCTCGGTCAGCCGCAAAAACAGCTGGTCGTCATCGAGCGCGATGGCCTGCTTCTTGGTCAGATAGCCGTTGCGCTGCATCGTCGCGATCACGTGGCGATAACGCGCCATCGCTCTTTGTCCGGACGGATCGGCGCCGAACCGGGTCGGATCGTTGGGCAGGCCTGCCATGTAGACGCACTGGGCGCGGCTGAGTTGCTGGAGCGGAACGTTGAAATAGGCCTCGGCCGCCGCCTGCACGCCGGTCGCCCGGCGGCCCAAATAGACGCCGTTGAGATAAAGCTCCAGGATCTGCTGCTTGCTGAAGTCATGCTCGACGATGAGGCCTGCCCGCATGATTCGCAGCTCGCTCTGGAGCTTCGCGGCCGCCGAGGGCTGCTTGCGGGGTACGTGCAGCATCATCCGCGCCAGCTGCAGCGTGATCGTGCTGCCGCCGTGATCGACCCGATCGTTCAGCGCATCTTCGACCAGCACGCGCGCGAGCGCCAACGGGTCGACGCCGCCGTGCAGAAAAAAGCGCTTGTCCTCGACCGAGACGATCGCCTCTTCGAGACATGGCGGCATTTGCGCGTAGTCGACATAGACCCAGTGGTGCTTGATCGCTTCCTCGCGCAGCCAACCGGGATAGTTTGCAACAATTGCGCCATCGTCCGAGAGCGCATCGATGCCGCCGAGCAGGCGGTCGACCGGTGGAAGAAAGGCCAACAGGGCAAGCACCGCCAATACACCGACCATGACGGCGGCGTTGCGGATATAGCGGCGCAATCGGCTCAAACGCGGCATGGCTTGCAACTATGAAACATGATTGTGGCGTGCGATTGGATCGCGGCGGAAGCGCTTTCCGAGCAGGGCCTCGTGCGCTGAAAGCGGTTCATGCGTAGAGAAAATCCAGCATCGCCGTCTCGGCGAGAACCGCTTCGGGAATCGAATGGCGCGCCGAGCGGGCGCGCTCTTCGGTGCTCTGCGTCGCCTGCAGATAGGCGCCGAGGTGGCGCGCGCGCTCGATGATCCTCTTGCCGACCGGCAGACGCTCGGCCTCGAAGCGGCGGAGCGCCGCCTCGACGTCCTCGCCGTCGAGCGCCTGGGCGAGGGCTGCAGCATCGTCGGCCGCCTTGGAGACACCGGCGGCGACGTGCGGGCGCGCCACGAAGGCGGCATCGCCGACGATCGCGACGCGGCCGAAGGCAAGATGCGGGCTTTCGAGATCGTAGATCGGTTGCAGGATGGGCTCGTCGATAAGCCGGATGATCGCCTGGAATTGCGGCGGCAGCAGCCGCTCAGCCGCCGCGCGCATGCCGGCGATGGCATCGCGGCGGATAAGCGGCGGCGGGATGGAGATCGAATGGGTCACGCCGCTATCGTCGGTGAGAAGGAAGGGAAGTTCGATCGCCTCGTCGGCTGGCCGGTACCAAACGACATTGCAGCGGCGTCGGCCCGCGCGCAGATCGCCGTTCGGTCCGGCCACGGGATAGAACAAACATTGCTCCCCGGGCGGTAGCGTGAACGTCATCGCCTCGAACAGCTCGCGGTGAATGTCGCGTGGGATCGCGCTCTCCGGCAAGAGCGCGCGCCAAGCGCAATAGCCGGCATAGAGCGGCACGATATCGGGCAGGCATTGGCCGCGGACGGTCGAGCGCAGGCCATCGGCGCCGATCAGCACGTCGGCTTGCACGCTGCCGCCGTCGGCGAAATGCGCGGTCACGCCGGCGCCGTTTTGCGCGAAGGCCTTTAGGCCGCGGCCGCGGTGATAATGTTCCGCCGGAAATGCATCGCGCAGCACGCGATAGACGCGCTCCCAAGCGGTGAGCACTTGCGGGCACTCGACAGTTAGGGTTTCGCGACCGTCGACGGCGAGGAGCTTGCGCGTGCGGGTGAGGACGCCGAGGTCGCGCGTGTCGAGGCCGAGCGCGTCAAGCCGCGCGATCAGTTCAGTCTGCGCGACGATGCCGGCGCCGCGGCCTGAAAGCTCGCTCTCCACCCGTTCGAAGACGTCGACCTGCCAGCCGCGCCGCCGCAGCATGATGGCGGCAAGGAGCCCGCTCATCGATCCGCCGATCACCAGCGCGCGGCGCTGCACCATCGTTGAAATTCCGGGCATTTCGTTGCTATTTCAAAGACCATAGGATCTTTCTATATTGTGCCCGGAATCCCTGGAGGAACGCTATGGCCCTGACCATGCTGGACAAGACCACCGACCACGCCGACAAAGCGGCATGGCCGTCCGCCATCGCCGCCGAATTCGAGCGCGAGAAGTCAAGCAATAACGGCTGCGTCGGCTCGACCCTTCTGTCCGAGGACGCGCGCGTGCGGGTGTGGATCATCCGGCTGGCGCCGGGCGAGCGCATCGGCTTCCACCGCCACGTGCTCGATTATTTCTGGACCTCGGTGTCGGGCGGCAAGGGGCGCCAGCATCTGATGGACGGCACGACCGTCGAATTCACCTATCGGCCCGGCGAAACGCGGCACGAGACCTATGGGCTCGGCCAGTACAAGGTGCACGATCTGGAAAATCTCGGCGACAAGGAGATGGTCTTCATGACCATCGAGTTCCTCAACAGCGCCAATAAGCCGCTGGCGATTCCAGACCGCGTGCGCGCGGCGGCATAACGTCCTCTCGTCGTTTACGCTCTGGGTAGCGGAGCCACCAAGGGGCCCGCTGCCTTTCGCCAGGCGTCGATGCCGCCTTCGATGTGGCAGGCGCTTTTGATGCCTGAATCCTGCGCCGCCTGCACGGCCATCGCCGAGCGCTCACCGAAGGCGCAGTAGAAGACAATTCTTTTGCCGGTGGCGGCGGCCAATTCGTGCAACATGCCGCCGGCGCCGAGATTCTCTCGCAGATCGGGGTAGGGCGCGTGCAGCGATCCGGCGATGGTGCCGTGTCTTTCGCGTTCGCTCTTCTCGCGCAGATCGACCAGCACGATGTCGTTGCAATCAAGTAATGCCAGCGTTTGCGTCGCCGAGATGGCCCAGCCCTTGCGCGCGATCTCCTCTTGGCGCAGCCCAACCCGCATGTTGGCCGGGACCGCGACATCCATCATCTTTGGATTGGAGAGCTTGAGATTGTTCATCAGGTCTACGTATTCGTCGATCGACTTGACCTGAAGGCGCGGATTGAACAGCTTTTCTTCGCCGATGGTCGAGACGGTGTCGCCCTTATAGTCGTGCGCCGGAAAAACCAGCGTCTCGTTAGGCAGCTTGAGCAGCTTGTTGAAGATCGAATCGTATTGCGCGAGCGCGCTACCATTTTGAAAGTCGGTGCGGCCGGTGCCGCGGATGAGCAGCGTGTCGCCGGTGAACACGCGGTCGTTGAGACGGTATGAATAGGAATCGTCAGTATGGCCCGGGGTGTAGAGCACATCGAGGCTGAGGCCTTCGATGTTGACGCGGTCGCCTTCCGCCACCCGCATCGAGACCACATCGGCTTGCGTCTGTTCGCCCATCACCGTGATGCAATGGGTGCGGTCACGCAGCGCGCCCAGTCCGGTGATGTGGTCGGCATGCAGATGCGTGTCGACGGCCTTGACCAGCTTCAAGTCGAGTTCGCGAACGAGCTGCAGATAGCGCTCGACCCGTTCCAGCACCGGATCGATGATCAACGCCTCGCCGCCATGCCGGCTGGCGATCAGATAGGTATACGTGGCGGACGTGCTGTCGAAGAGCTGGCGGAAGATCATCGGCTCTCCCTCCTGCGCGGCGCGTTGCGCGGCAGGCTGCTGTCTTGCTGCGTCACCCAAATAGCACAGAGATATCCTCAGAATCGACCGCAATTTGGAACATTATTGCCCGCGCCGCCTGTTTACCGTTCTAGTCGCGCTACGATCTCGACGTGTTCGGAATAACGGAATTGATCGACGGGCGTGACTTCGACAAGCCGGTAACCGCCGTCGACGAGCATGCGCATGTCGCGCGCGAAGGTACCGCGATTGCACGATACGGCGACGATCAGGGGCACGTTGCTTTCGGCGAGCGCGCGCGCTTGCGCCTGCGCGCCCTGACGCGGCGGATCGAACACGACCGCGTCGAGGCGTTTCAGCTCATCGGCAACAAGCGGATTACGGAATAGATCGCGCGCTTGCGCCTCGATCGGCTTTAGCCCGACAGTGGTCGCCGCGGCGCGCTTGAGTGCGGCGATCGCTGCCGCGTCTTCATCAGCCGCAAAGACGCGTGCGCGTTGTGCGATCCGCAGCGCGAACGGGCCGACGCCGCAGAACAGATCGGCGACGCGGCTGGCGCCTTCGCACGCCGAAAGAACGAGCCGCGACAATGTGGCTTCGCCTTCCACCGTCGCCTGCAGGAACGCGGCCGGCGGCAACGAGACAATCGCCGTGCCCATGCGGAGGGTCGGCGCACTGGCTTGCGCGATCAATTCGCCATGGCGCGTCAGCCGCGCCAGATTGCGTGAGGCGGCGATGCGGGCGAGCGCCGCCATCTGTGTCCGTTTGAGCGGGCCCGAGCCGCGCACGTCGATGTCGAGCCCGGAGTCCGTTGCCGTTACCCCGATGTCGAGCGGCTTCTCCGTCAGCACCAGTGCTTCGGTGATCGCCCAGGCGGCAGGCAGCGCGCCATCGAGACTTTTGGCCAGCACCGGACAACGGTCGATGGCGATGATCCGATGCGCCCGCGCGGCGGAAAAGCCGACCTCGATCACGTCGTGTCCGAGGCGGCGGGCGTGAAAGACCGCGCGGCGGCGGCCTTTGCCATGCGCGTCGATCAAATCGCCCACCGGAGGATCAAGTCCCTCCTGCCGCAGCGATTCGATGACGAGTCCGCGCTTCCACGCGCGGTAGGGCGCAGCATCCCAGTGCTGCAGGGTGCAGCCGCCGCAGACGCCGAAATGCGGGCAGATCGGCGCCACGCGCTCGGCGCTTCGCGTTTCGACGTTGAGCAAGTTGCGCCGGTCGGGATGGCCGGGCCATTGCTCGACCTCAACGGTTTCGCCCGGCAGCGCGCCCGCAACGTAGATCAGACCGTCCGGACCATCGGCGATGCCGTCGCCGCGATGGCCGAGCTGCGCGATCGCGAGCCGTTCAACCACGTTGCACCTCGACGAAGAATTCGCAGTTGCCGTCGCCGCCGAGGATAGGCGAGGCGACGATGCCACCGACGCGCCAGCCGCGCGCGGACAGAAATGCCTCGATGTCGGCGCAGATCGCGGCGTGGACGGCGGGCTCGCGCACGATGCCCTTCTTGCTATCGGCCCGCCCGGCTTCGAATTGCGGCTTGATCAACGCGAGAAGCGTCGCGCGGTCTTGCAGAAGCTTCTCCACGGCGGGCAGCACTAGCTTGAGTGAAATGAAGCTTACGTCGATGCTGGCGAAATCCGGCCGTTCGGTAAGCCGAGCAGGGTCAAGCGCGCGAATATCGGTCTCTTCGAGCGAGACTATTCTCTCCTGGCCGTGCAGCCGCGGGTGCAGTTGTCCGCTGCCGACGTCGACCGCGTAAACGCGACGTGCGCCGGATTGAAGCAAGACTTCGGCAAAGCCTCCGGTCGAGGCGCCGACATCGAGGCAGACGCGATCCTTCACATCGAGCGCAAAATGCGCAAGCGCAAAGGCAAGCTTCACGCCCCCGCGCGACACGTAGGGGTGTTCGGGCGCGGCCTCGACGATCGCTGTGTCGGAAATCTCCTCCGCAGGCTTGCGCACAGTGACGCCGTCGGCGGTCACGTGGCCGGCGGCGATGGCCGCCTGTGCGCGCGCGCGGCTTTCGAACAGGCCGCGCGCGACCAGAAGCCGATCGGCGCGTTGTTTGGTCATGGAAATTTTCCTCCCCCGCAATAGCGGGGGAGGAAATCTATTACGACCCGACGAGCTTGACCGTCTCGCCGCGGATGTTCTGGCCGAGCGCCTCGAATGCTTTGGCGACGATGCCTTTGGCGTCGAGACCGGCCTTCGCGTACATCGCGTTCGGCGAATCCTGGTCGATGAAGATGTCGGGCAGCACCATCGAGCGGACCTTCAGCCCGCGGTCGAGTGCGCCGTGCTCGGCGAGCGCCTGCATGGCGAAGGCGCCGAAGCCGCCGATCGAGCCTTCCTCGATCATCAGCAGCACTTCGTGCTCGCGGGCAAGGCGGAGCAGCAAATCGACGTCGAGCGGCTTGGCGAAGCGCGCATCGGCGACCGTGGTGGAGAGCCCGTAGGTGGCGAGCTCGTCGGCCGCCTTGAGGCATTCGTGCAGCCGCGCACCGTAGGAGAACAGCGCGACCTTGGTGCCCTCGCGCACGATGCGGCCCTTACCGATCTCAAACGGTTTGCCTTCCTCAGGCATCGCCACGCCGAAGCCTTCGCCGCGCGGATAGCGCAGTGCTGAAGGCCGGTCGTCGATTGCCACCGCCGTCGCCACCATATGCACGAGTTCGGCCTCGTCGGATGGCGCCATCAGTACGAAGCCAGGCAGGCAGCCCAGATAGGCGATGTCGAAGGAGCCGGCGTGGGTCGGCCCGTCGGCGCCAACCAGACCGGCGCGATCCATGGCAAAGCGCACCGGCAGCCGCTGGATAGCGACGTCGTGCACGACCTGGTCGTAAGCGCGCTGCAGGAAGGTCGAATAGATGGTGGCGAAAGGCTTGTAGCCTTCGGTCGCGAGCCCGGCGGCGAAAGTCACGCCATGCTGCTCGGCGATGCCGACGTCGAAGGTCCGGTTAGGAAACGCCTTCTGGAACAGGTCGATGCCAGTGCCCGACGGCATGGCCGCCGTGATGGCGACGATCTTGTCGTCCTTCTTGGCTTCCTTGATCAGGCTCTCGCCAAACACCTTCTGATAAGCGGGCGCGGTCGGCTTCGACTTGACCTGCGCGCCGGTGGCGACGTCGAACTTGACCACGCCGTGGTATTTGTCGGCGGACTTTTCCGCCGGCTCGTAACCCTTGCCCTTCTGGGTGACGACGTGAACGAGGATCGGCCCGTTCTTCATGTCGCGCACGTTCTTCAGCACGGGTAGCAGATGGTCGATGTTGTGGCCGTCGATCGGCCCGACATAGAAGAAGCCGAGTTCGTCAAACAGCGTGCCGCCGGTGACCAGCCCGCGCGCGTATTGCTCGATCGCCATGGCGCGCTGCTCAAGCATGCGGCTCGGCAGGTGCTTGGCGATGCTGCGGACGATCTTGCGCAGGCGGTGATAGCCGCGGCCGGAGACGCGACGCGCCAGATAGGCCGACAGCGCGCCGACCGGCGGCGCGATCGACATGTCGTTGTCGTTGAGCACCACGATCAGGCGCGAATCCATCGAGCCGGCATTGTTCATCGCCTCGTAGGCCATGCCGGCCGACATGGCGCCGTCGCCGATCACTGCGATGACGTTATTCTGCTTTCCCTGCAGGTCGCGGGCGACCGCCATGCCGAGCGCTGAGGAGATCGAGGTCGACGAATGGGCGGCGCCGAACGGGTCGTATTCACTCTCGGCGCGCTTGGTGAAGCCCGACAGCCCGCCGCCCTGGCGCAGCGTGCGGATCCGGTCGCGGCGGCCGGTCAGAATCTTGTGCGGATAGGCCTGATGGCCGACATCCCAGATCAGCCGATCTGCCGGGGTATTGAAGACGTAATGCAGCGCAACGGTGAGTTCGATCACGCCCAGACCGGCGCCGAGGTGGCCGCCCGTCGAGGAAACAGCACTGATCGTTTCCTGGCGCAGCTCATCGGCCACTTGCCGCAACTGGTTAAAGTCGAGGCGCCGGAGGTCTTCGGGGGTCTTGATAAGGTCGAGCAATGGGGTTGATCGAACGGTCACGCGAAGCTCCGTAATTATCGGCCCAACGGCCATTATTGGGGTGAGTGCGCGCCCAGTTACCGACCGGAACACGAAATTTCGCTATTTTTACACCACCGCGGTCTGGGGACGCAATTTTCGACGGTACCCCGCGGGTGATAACGGTACCAGCGGACGGAAACTCCCGGGGTGGCTCCCCGGTTCACGATCGTTAAGTTTCCCGAATGCTTAGTCCTCCGAGGCCGGCACTGAGTTCAACGGTATATGATAGGGCGCTTGCGGAGCTTTTGCTATGGCAATGACCGCCAAATGACAGAATTCTTGCGATTATCGTTGATTACACAGCCCCTTAGCCGCCAGAATTGAGCTGTCGTGGCCCTCGAAACCTACCGCAAGAAACGGGAATTCGGCGTGACTCCCGAGCCACGCGGCCGGGTAGCGCGGCATAGCCGCGGCGCGGGGCCGGCTGGCGGCGGTTATGTCATTCAGGAGCACGACGCGCGCAGGCTCCATTACGACCTTCGCCTTGAGCTCGACGGGGTCATGAAAAGCTGGGCGGTCACCCGCGGCCCGAGCCTCGACCCAAGCGAGAAACGGCTCGCGGTCCACGTCGAGGACCATCCGATCGAATACAACACGTTCGAGGGCACCATCCCGGCCGGCGAATATGGCGGCGGCACGGTGATGATCTGGGACCGCGGACGCTGGATACCGGATGCCGATCCGCACAAGGGATTCGCCAAGGGCCATCTCGTCTTCGATCTCGAGGGCGAGAAACTGCACGGGCGTTGGCATCTCGTGCGCATGCGCGGGCGACCGAACGACCGCCACGAAAATTGGCTCCTGATCAAGGGCAAAGACGATTATGCCCGCGACGGCGTAGACGCAGAGAATTTGGAAAAGGTCGCGCACTCCGTGGCCACCGGCCGCACGATGGAGGAAATTGCGGCCGGCAAAGGCAAAAAGCGCGTGTGGCACAGCAATCGGCCTGCCGACGCCGCCGATCCGCCGAAGTCGCAGACGCAGCGGTCGTTTCGCGAAGAGTTGCGGGCGCTCGGATCGAAAACCTCTGCTCGATCGAAGACCCCAAGCAAGAAGACACCGAGTAAGACGAGCGCGGCGCGACGTTCGCGGGCGAAATCGACCGCGAAGGCATCGCGTAAATCGCCTTCATCCTCACCTAAAGGGAAAGGTCAATCGCGCACCGATCCTGTGAAGCCTGCTCGAACGCGCGCGGACACTCGTCTGCCGGACTTTGTTCCACCGAGCCTCGCCACCCTGCACGAAACTCCGCCGAGCGGTCGCGGATGGCTGCATGAAATAAAATACGATGGCTACCGCATCGAGGCTCGGCTCGACCGCGGCAAGGTCTCCTTGCTCACGCGCCATCGGCAGGATTGGACGCACCGTTTCAAGCCGATTGCCGAGGCAGTCGCCCGGCTGCCGGCGGAAACCGCGCTGCTCGACGGCGAGCTCGTTGTCGAGGACGACAAGGGGGCGTCAAACTTTTCGCTGCTGCAGACCGATCTGAAAGACGGCCGCAGCGACCGGTTCGTCTATTACGTCTTCGATCTTTTGTATCTCGACGGGCGCGATTTGCGCGAACAGCCACTGCTGGAGCGCAAGGCCGCTCTGCAACGGCTATTGGGGCCGAAGGAAAGCGGACCGATCCGCTATGTCGAATATTTCGATAAGGACGGCCGCGTTGTCTTCGCGCATGCCCGCAAGCTGCATCTCGAAGGCATCATCTCGAAGCTGCGCGACGCGCCCTATCGCTCCGGCCGCACGGAAAATTTCGTCAAGATCAAAAGCCATGACGAGCAGGAATTCGTCGTCGCCGGTTTCTCGCCTTCGACCGCGATGCCCAACGCGGTCGGCGCGCTGACCGTCGCGTTTCACGAGGACGGCGGGCTGCGCTATGCCGGCCGCGTCGGCACCGGTTATACACACGACACCGCGCGCGAGCTGTGGCGCCGCCTGCAGAAACTGCGCGTCGAGCGGCCGCCGGTCGACGTGCCGAAGACCGAGCGGCGCAAAGACGTGATCTGGGTAAAGCCGGACGTCGTCGTCGAGGCCGAATACCGCGGCATTACCCACGACGGGCTGCTGCGTCAGGCGTCCTATAAAGGCTTGCGCGAGGATAAACCGGCGAGTGAAGTGGTGCGCGAGACGGCGGCCGCCGCGTCGGCGCAGCGGCAGGCGGTGCGCAAATCAGGGCCGAGTGCAATGGCGAAAGCTAATCCTTCATCCACACGGAAGCGCACGGCGCAGAACCCTCCGCCCGGCAATGTGCGGCTGACCCATCCCGATCGCGTCTACTGGCCCGATGTGGGCGTCACCAAGAAGGACTTGGCCGAATATTACGTCAGCGTCTGGGACTGGATGAAACCGCACATCCTCGGCCGCGCGCTCTCGCTCGTTCGCGCGCCGGAAGGCGTTGGCGGCGAGACCTTCTTTCAGAAGCACGTCGCCGCGAACGTGCGATCGTCGCCGCTGCGCCACGATGTGCCGGGCAAGGATCACGACGTGATTGCAGTCGAGACGATCGACGATCTCGTTGCGCTGGTGCAATCGGGCGCGCTCGAAATTCACGTGCGCGGTTCGCGGCTCGACAGTCTGGAAACCTGCGACCGTATCGTGTTCGATTTCGATCCCGGCGAGGGCGTCTCTTGGAAGGAGATCGTCGCCGGGGCGCGCGAGACGCGCGAGCGGCTCACCGCGCTCAAGCTGGAAAGCTTCGTCAAGCTCTCGGGCGGCAAGGGCATCCACGTGGTGCTGCCGATCGCCGATGCTGATTGGGACACGGCCAAGGATTTTGCGCAAAAGATCGCGCTCGGCATGGCCGCTGACAGCCCGCAGCGTTTTGTTGGCAAGATGACGAAGTCATTGCGCAAGGGCAAAATCTTCATCGACTATTTCCGCAATACGCGCGAGGCGACGTCGATCGCGCCGTATTCGACCCGCGCGCGCCCGGGTGCACCGGTTGCCGCGCCGCTCACCTGGGAGCAGCTCAGCCGGACGACGGGCGCCAACCAATTCACCGTGCTCAATCTGAAAAAGCGATTTCGTGAGGATCCCTGGCGCGATATCGGCAAGGTGCGGCAGCGCTTGCCGGTGTAAGGATCGCGATCCCAACGCCGTCATCTGGTCAGCCCGCGAGCCGCAAGCGCTCGTCCTTGGGCTCGAAACGGGCGCGGAAAATCTCCGCGTCCATCGGGTCGGCGAAGCAATAGCGCACGAACGCGGCGTAATCGTCCTCGACGTACATGTCGAAGGTGCCGACATATTTGATGAGGAAATCCATGATCTCGCCGTCGTCGAACAGCTGCCGCCGCGGCAGCACCACCTGATAGGGGCATTCGGCGTCGAGCTTGCTAAGCCACGCGCTCTTCTTGTCCGGGTCCATGATACGTCGTCCTTCCTGAGACTCAGACGCAGTATCGTTCCCCTTCCGTTCTTGGTTGTAAAGAGCCACAAAATCCAGCGGTAGAGCGGGTTTCCAGGCGACAAGGGCTAGCGGTTGTTGCTGGCTTCGCGACAAAACCCAATTCTGGTCCCGGATATCGTTACGGCGGCCACCCCCGTTGAGGCTACCCTTATTCGACGTCCAGCGGCTCCGTGCCGGTCGGCTTGCCCTCGGCGTCGAGCGTGATCTTCTGTACGCGCGCTTCCGCCTGGCGGAGCAGCGCCTCGCAGCGCCGCTTCAGCGCCTCGCCGCGCTCGTAGATGGCGATCGATTCTTCGAGCGGCACGCTGCCTTCTTCGAGCCGCTTGACGATGGATTCGAGTTCCGCGATCGCGCGCTCGAACGGCATCTGCTCGATTTCGCCGTTTTCTTTGTTGTCTTTCTGCGCCATCGCTGAGTCTCCGGAGTTCAATAATGTAGCCCGGATTGCGCCACGCGCAATCCGGGGGAATTCCCCTCCCGGATTTCGCGTCCACTCATCCGGGCTACGCGGAAATTATCCCCGCATCAGCGCGAGCACGTGGGCGGCGGTGGAATTGCCCAGGGCCTGCAGGTCGTAGCCGCCTTCGAGTAGCGACACGATGCGCCCGCCGGCATGACTGTCGGCGACGTCCATGAGCTTCTGCGTCACCCAGGCGAAGTCGCGCTCATCGAGATTGATGTTGGCGAGCGGATCGCGCATGTGGGCGTCGAAGCCGGCGGAGATGATGATCAGCTCCGGGCGGAAGTCCGCCAGCCGCGGCAGGATGCGGCTCTCGAAGGCTCCGCGGAACGCCTCGGCGCCGTCGCCGGGGCGCAGCGGGGCGTTGACCACGGTGTTGTGATCGCCGGTCTCGCCGGTTGCGCCGGTGCCTGGAAACAGCGGCATCTGGTGGGTCGAGCAGTACATCACCGACTTGTCGGACCAGAAAATCTCCTGCGAGCCGTTGCCGTGATGGACGTCGAAATCGACGATCGCGGCGCGGGCGATGCCGTGCCGTTTCTGCGCGTAGCGCGCGGCGATGGCGGCGTTGTCGAAGAAACAAAAGCCCATCGGCCGCGCCGTCTCGGCATGATGGCCGGGTGGGCGCGTGGCGACGAAGGCGTTGTCGGCCTTCTTCGTCATCACCTCGTCGACCGCATGGACGGCGCCGCCGGCTGCGCGCAAGGCCGCTTCGAAACTGCCGGGCGACATCGAGGTGTCGGCATCGATATGCACCAAGCCTTCGCGCGGCGCGGCGTCGCGAATTTCCTCGATGTAGTCCATCGGATGGCACAGCGCGATGACGTCCAGCGATGCCATCGGCGCCAGCACACGGTGGAGCGTCTGGAATTTCTCCGCCTCCAGCGCCCGCTCGACTGCACGCAGCCGGTCGGGTCGCTCGGGATGGCCTTGCGGCGTGATGTGATCGAGGCAGGCTGGATGCGTGATCAGCAGCGTGGACATGCTTCACACTTAAGCCGTCGCAGCCGGGCAGGGAAGGTCGGCGGCAGCTTTTCACCGGACAACAGCACGTGTGTTCGTGCCAATCTTCGGTGTGCGTTGCGGATCAGTCGCCTGCAAGCGCGGCCTCGGCGCCGAGTAGGCCGGGCGCGCCTTCGACGATGGTGCGTTCAAGTCCGCTCGCCTGCACGCAGAGATTTTCGGCAAAGAATCGTGCGAGCGCCACGCGCGCCGCCGCCCCATCGCCGAGCCGCAGCGCCGCCAGAGCCTGCTGCGCCAGCAAACAGCCGCCGGCGGCGAGACCGAACAGCCGCAAATACGGGGTCGCGCCGGCGAGTGCTGCATCGGCGTCCTTGCCGCCGCGCTCGAGCATCCATTGGGTCGCGCGGGCGAGGCTTTCAACGGCTTCTGCAAGCCGCACTGGCGTCCAGCCGAACGACGGATCGTTGCTCGCTGCCACCGTTTCGACGATGCCGCGCAACTCGTCGATGTAAGCGGACACCGCCTTGCCGCCGGACAGCGGCAGCTTGCGAACGACGAGATCGATCGCCTGGATGCCGTTGGTGCCTTCATAGATGGCGGCGATCCGCGCGTCCCGATAGAGCTGTGCGGCGCCGGTCTCCTCGATGAAACCCGCACCGCCGTGCACCTGCACATTGAGCGAGGTGACCTCGATGCCGATGTCGGTCGAGAACGCCTTGGCTACCGGCGTGAGCAGCGAGGCGCGTTCGTTCGCCGCTTTGCGCGCCGCTTCGTCGTTGCTCGCGCTCGGCGCGGTCGAGTGCGATCGCGGTGGCGTAGCAGATGGCGCGCGCGGCGCTGGTCTGCGCGCGCATGGCGAGCAGCATCCGCTTCACGTCCGGGTGCGCGATGATCGCCGCCGAGTCCGTCGCCTTCATGCCGGCGACGCGGCCCTGTTTGCGCTCGCGCGCATAGGCGAGCGCCTGCTGCGTGGCGGCTTCGGCGACGCCGACGCCTTGCAGGCCGACGGCGAGCCGTGCGCGGTTCATCATGGTGAACATGCAGGCCATGCCGGCATTTTCCTCGCCGATGAGGTAGCCGATGGCGCCGCCCTGATCGCCGAGGATCATCGTGCAGGTCGGCGAGCCGTGGATGCCGAGCTTGTGCTCGACCGAATGAGCGCGAATGTCGTTGCGCGCGCCGGGCGAGCCGTCGGCGTTGAGCAAAAATTTCGGCACCAGGAACAGCGAAATGCCGCGCGTGCCCGGCGGCGCGTCGGGCAGCCGCGCCAGCACGAAATGAATGATGTTGTCGGTGAGATCATGCTCGCCGTAGGTGATGAAGATTTTTTGTCCCTTGAGGCGGTAGGTGCCGTCAGGGGCGCGTTCGGCGCGCGTGCGCAGCGCGCCGACGTCGGAGCCGGCCTGCGGCTCGGTGAGCTGCATCGTGCCGGTCCATTCGCCGGAGACGAGCTTGGACAGAAAAGCACGCTTGAGCTCTTCGCTGCCGTGCGCATAGAGCGCGTCGATCGCCGCCACCGTCAGCATCGGCCCATCAGAGAACGCCGATCGAGCCTCCGTGCCACATCTCGATGCAGGCGGAATTGACGATCTGCGGCAGCGCCTGGCCGCCCCATTCGGCTGGCGCGGCAAGGCCGTTCCAGCCGCCGTCGCGCCAGCCCCTATAGGCGTCCTTCCAGCCCGGCGGCGTAGTGACGACGCCGTCCTTGAACGGGGTGCCGAATTTGTCGCCGACGCGATTCAAGGGTGCGATCACCTCGCCGGCGAAGCGGCCGGCTTCGGCAAGCACCGCATCGACATCGTCCAGCGTGAGATCGCCGAACAGTCCTTCTTTGATCGCAGACGGAAGGTCGGCGGCGTATTTGAGCGCGAAGCCGATATCGGCCAGCGGAGCGCGATAGGTCACCGGCGATCTCCATAGGTTTCGACCGTTTCCACATCCTTTGGCGGTGGAATATCGTCGGGGAGGAAAAAGTCCGCCGCCAACGGCTCGCCCGGATCGACGCGATAGCGCGTGAAATCGATCACGCCGCACGAGGCGAGAAACGTGTCGTCGATGAGAAAGCGGCCGGCGAGTTGGCGTGCCGGGCTTTCAAATATCGCGTGCGCCGCGTCCGCCATGATCTCCGGCTTGCGCGCCTGGCGCATTCTTTCCTCGCCGCCGAGCAGATTTTGGATCGCCGCGGTGGCGATGATGGTGCGCGGCCACAGCGCGTTGACCGCTATCCCTTGCGGACGCAACTCGCCGGCGAGCCCGAGCACGACCATGCTCATGCCGAATTTGGCCATCGAGTACGCGGTGTGCGGCGCGAACCATTTTTCCTTCATGTCGAGCGGCGGCGAGATCATCAGAATGTGCGGATTGGCCGCCTTCGCCAGATAGGGAATGGCCCATTTCGACACCACGAACGTGCCGCGCGCGTTGATCTGGTGCATCAGATCGAAGCGCTTCATGTCGGTGTCGGCGACTGAGGTCAGCGAAATCGCGCTGGCGTTGTTGACCACGATATCGACGCCGCCGAATTTTTGCGCGGTCGCATCGAGCGCGTTCTTCACCAATGCCTCGTCGCGCACATCGACGACCAGCGGCAGCGCCTTGCCGCCGGCGCGCTCGATCTCTTCGGCGGCGGTGTAGATGGTGCCGGCAAGCTTCGGATGCGGCGTGGCCGTCTTGGCGGCGATCGCGATATTAGCGCCGTCGCGCGCCGCACGCAGCGCGATCGCGAGCCCGATGCCGCGCGAGGCGCCGGTGATGAATAGGGTCTTGCCGGCGAGCGACATTGTTCTTCACTTCCTGCGCGACAGAAAGGCCGCGAACGCGGCGCGCGCCTCGTCGGATTGCAGGCGCTCGCGGAACAGTGCGATCTCGGTATCGATCCGCTTGACCACATCGTCAAGCTCGCCGCGCAGCAGCGACCGTGACACGGCGATGGCGCCGGGCGGCAGCGCGGCGATGTCCTGCGCGGCCTTGAGCGCGACGTCATCGACGGCGGCGGCATCGACCACTTCGTTGACGAGGCCGGCCTCCTTCGCCGCCTGCGCGGTGAGCGGACGGCCCATGACGAGCATCGAAAAGGCGCGCGCGTGGCCCATGCGCCGCGGCGCGAGCAGGCTCGAAGCCGCCTCGGGGATGAGGCCGAGCCGCGAGAATGGCGTCGCGAACGTCGCGTTGGTGGCAGCGACGACGTAATCGCAATGCAGCAGCATGGTCGTGCCGATGCCGACGGCAAGGCCGCCGACCGCGGCGACCAGCGGCTTTTCGTTGCGCGCCAGCGTGTGGAGAAACTCGACCGTCTTTGGCCGCAGCCCGCCGCTTTGCGCGGATTCGAGAAACTCGCCGATATCGGCGCCGGCGCAAAACGCGCCGGGCGCGCCGGCAAGCACGATGGCGCGGATCGCCTTGCTCGCGGCGGCTTCGCGCAAGGCGGCCGTCATCACCTCGTACATCGGCTGCGTCAGCGCGTTCTTCTTCTCCGGCCGGTTCATGCGGATGATGCGCACGGCGCCGTCGTCGCTGACGAGGACTTGCTCGGTCATGGTCTTTCTGTTTGCCTCTCGCCTCTTGCCTCGCCGAGCGGGAAACGGACCGTTTGGCGGCGGCCCCCTCACATTATTATACGAAGTGCCCTGATGTCAGGTCTGCCGCGGTTGGCCTTGCCAACATTGATCCGCCGCACCGCCGTCGCTATGGTGCGGCCGCCGCCCAGGGCGGCAATCCGACCGTGCTTTGGGGCGTAGCCAAGTGGTAAGGCAGCGGATTTTGATTCCGCCATTCCCTGGTTCGAATCCAGGCGCCCCAGCCAGCCAATCGATGCGTGTCCGCTTTGGATCAAAAGCGATCGTCGGCAATACGTCTTGCGATGTCCGCCAAGGGCCGGAAGGGATAGCGACGGAGTTACCCCGCGCCGATCTTGTCCTGCGTTCTGGTCTCGAAATCGGCGGCGTCATGTCGTTCGCGCAATTGTCCTTCGAGCGGCCCGGTGGCGCGATTGACCATTCGTCCGCGCTTGACGGCCGGGCGGTCGCCGATTTCTTTGGTCCAGCGCGTCAGGTTTTTATAGTCGCGCGTCTGCAGAAACGTGCGCGGGTCGTTGTATGAGGCGCCGTTCAACATCCCGTTGCCGTACCACGGCCAGATCGCCATGTCGGCGATCGTATATTCGTCACCGGCGATGAACCGATTGTCCGCAAGCCGCCGGTCGAGCACGTCGAGCTGGCGTTTTACCTCCATCGTAAAACGGTCGATGGCGTATTTGATCTTCACCGGAGCATAGGCATAGAAATGGCCGAAGCCGCCGCCGAGATAGGGCGTTGAACCCATCTGCCAGAACAGCCAGTTCAGCGCCTCCGCGCGCTTGCCGCGGTCTTTTGGCAGAAAGGCGCCGAACTTATCCGCCAGGTAGAGCAGGATCGCGCCGGATTCGAACACGCGTTGCGGCGGCTGCTGGCTATAGTCCATGAGCGCCGGGATTTTGGAATTCGGGTTCACTCCGACAAATCCGCTGCCGAACTGGTCGCCCTCACCGATCCGGATCAGCCAAGCGTCATAGTCCGCTCCGCTATGACCGGCGGCCAGCAATTCCTCCAGCATGATTGTGACTTTGACGCCATTGGGCGTCGCCAGTGAATAGAGCTGCAGCGGATGCTTTCCCCGCGGCAATTCCTTCTCATGCGTGGCGCCCGCGATCGGGCGATTGGTATTGCTATAGCGCCAATTGGGACTGTCGTTCTTCTCCCAGACCCAGACGTTCGGCGGCGTGTATTGCGGTGTGTCGGTCATGTCGGGCTCGCGTTCGTTGCTCGATAGCGCACAATCATCCAAATGGTCGCGCCGCGATGAGTCAATCGCGCGAGTCATCTCGCCTGCGACGCTGCGCCGCCTCACGCTTGCCCAAACTCAACAACAATGCAACAAGGACGCGACAAAATCTCAAAGTTAAGAATCCGGAGAAAACTGCCTATGCGTACCGTCGCACTCGAGGAGCACTTTTCCGTCCCCTCCATTTCGAGCCGCATCGATAAGGCCGTGCTTGCCCGCCGCGGCTTCCGGCCGCGATCGCTGCCCAAGGACGCGCCGAACCCGCTAGAACTATTGCCCGAGACTGGCGCGAAGCGGCTCAAATCGATGGACGATGCGGGCATCACCGTGCAGGTGCTCTCCAACAGCGGTGCCGGTCCCGATCTCGTGCCTGGTCCCGATGGCGTCGCCATGGCGCGTGAGACCAACGACCATCTGGCGAAAGTGATCGCCGGCCGTCCGGACCGCTTCGCCGGTTTCGCCGCGCTGCCGATGCAGAGCCCTGATGCCGCGGCGAAGGAGTTTGTGCGCGGCGTCAAGGAACTCGGCTTTGTCGGCGCCATGGTGCATGGCACGACCGAAGGCCGCTTCCTCGATCATGCGAGCTTCGATCCGATTCTTTCCGCCGCCGAAGAGCTCGACGTGCCGATCTACATCCATCCGCACATTCCACCGGAGCCGGTGCGCCAAGCCTACTACTCGGACCTGCCCACGGGCGCCGGACGAGTTCTCGAAACCGCCGGCTGGGGCTGGCACTCGGAGACCGCCATTCACGTGCTGCGCATGGTAGTCGCCGGCACGCTCGATAAGCATCGGCGGCTCAAGCTGATCATCGGCCACATGGGCGAAATGCTGCCGATGATGATGGACCGCGCCGACAAAGTGTTTGCGCTCGACATCGACCATCTGCAGCGTCCGGTCAGCCGCACCATTCTCGATCAGGTGTGGATCACCACCAGCGGCATCTTCGACGAACCGCCGTTCCTCGCCGCGCTTTTGACCTTCGGTATCGATCGCATCATGTTCTCGGTCGACTATCCGTTTGCGCCGGATGCTTTGGGCCGCGCCTTCCTCAACCGCATCTCGCTGTCGCCCGCCGACATGGAGAAGCTCGCATATGGCAACGCTGACGTGCTGCTCAAGCTGAAGGTTCGTTGAGTCCGTAAACGCGTGATGACGGTCGGCATGCGTGCCGGCCTTCGTCGCGGCGGGAGTAAAGAATGCCGCTGTTCAGTTTGAATGGTCATCAGCCGGACCTGGCGGAAAGCGGAACGTGCTATGTCGCAGAGACTGCCGTCCTGATCGGCAAGGTGCGGATTAAGGCCGGCGCCAGCGTCTGGTTCGGCGCGGTGCTGCGCGGCGACAATGAATGGATCGAGATCGGCGAGCGGAGCAACGTGCAGGACAATTGCACGTTCCACACCGATCCGGGTTTTCCGCTCGTCGTGGGCCGTGGCTCCACCATCGGCCACAACGTCATTCTGCACGGCTGCACGATTGGCGAGGGCACGCTGATCGGCATGGGCGCGATTATCATGAACGGCGCGCAGGTCGGCAGGAATTGCATTGTCGGCGCCGGCGCCCTGATCACGGAAAAGACGGTGATACCGGACAACGCGCTGGTCGTCGGTTCGCCGGCGCGCAAAATTCGCGACAATGACGAGGCTGCCATCAAGCTCGTCGCGGGCGCGGCGGACATCTATTTCCAACGCTGGCAGGAATACGCGGCGCAGTTAAAGCGCCTGCCCTGAAGTGCCTGCAAACATTGCCTTGATCGAGCCATGATGCGGGGCGAAAAAATCGTCTGCGGAGCGGGCCGTAAAGTTCCACCGCCGCACGATCTCTGGCGACGCCTGATGCCACGCCTTCCCACGCTACGGTGTCTGATTGCCGCCTTCGGCCTCGCGGCCGTCGTGGCGGTATCGGCGGGCAATGCCGGCGTTGGCGAAGGCCGCACGGCGGGCAAGCTCGAAGCCGATTATACGGCGACGCTGCTCGGCCTGCCGATTGGCCATATCGTCTGGACCATCGATCTGCGGGACGGTCACTATTCGGCGGCGGCGAACGGTTCGACCATCGGACTATTTCGGATTTTCGCCCACGGCCATGGCACCGCCGAAGCGCACGGCAGCGTCGTCGGCAAGGAGCCGATAGCCGCAAACTTCGTGGTCAGCTTCATCTCGGGAAGCGCGACCGATGACATCAAGATCACGTTCAGCGGCGGCAAGGCCAAGGAATTTCTGGCCCATCCGCGGCCGCCAAATCCCGCGCTCGTGCCGCTGACCGATGCTTTCCGCACCGGCGTCGTCGATCCGATGACCGCGCTGCTTGTCCATGTGCCCGGTAACGGCGATATGGCAGTGCCGGCGGCGTGCGAACGCAAGCTCGCCGTCTTCGACGGCCACATGCGCTACGACTTGGGGCTCACTTTCAAGCGGGTGCAGCAGGTCAACGCGGCCGGCAGCTATCAAGGTCCGGCCGCGGTTTGCGCCATCAATTTCACGCCACTTGCCGGCTACGACCCCAACCGCTCCGCCATCAAATATCTGGAGGCCGAGCGCGGCATGGAAATTTGGCTGGCGCCGTTGTCCGGGACCCGGCTGATGGTGCCGTTCCGCTTCTCGGTACCGACGCCGATTGGGGTCGGCATCCTGCAGGCGACGCGCTTTCTTTTCACTCCGCAGCCCGAACGGGCGAGCGCGCTCAGCAACAACTGATTGCCGCGCCTCGCCTGCGCGCCCGCGGGCGCGTGCAGGCGTTTTGACTGCCCATCCGGCGATCATTAGGGTCATTCGCTTCGACCGGGGCCGAGCCACCTGACGGGTGGAGATTTGGGGACTTCAAACGAATGACTATGGCTGTGACCGCGCACGGAGCGCAGGGAGTACCGGGCGGCAACGCCTCCGCGACCCGACTGATCGTTGCCGCCTCGCTCGGCAATGCGCTCGAGTTCTACGAGATCCTGGTCTACGGCTATTTCGCCGTCATCATCGCCAAGGTCTTCTTCCCGGCCCAGAACCCGGCGATTTCGCTGCTGGTGACGTTCGGCACTTACGGCATTTCATTTCTGGCCCGCCCGGTGGGTGCGATTTTCCTCGGCAATTACGGCGACCGGCGCGGGCGCAAGCAGGCGCTGACGCTGTCGATCGCGCTGATGACGCTCGGCACCGGACTGATGACCGTGATGCCCAGCTACAACACGCTCGGTCTGCTGTCGCCTTGCCTCGTGATCATTGCCCGGCTGGTGCAGAGCTTTTCGGTTGGCGGTGAGTTTGCCGCTTCCACTACCTTTCTGGTCGAGCACCGTCCCGACCGCGCCGGCTTTTTCGCCAGCTGGCAATGGTCGAGCCAAGGTTTTGCCGCGCTCATCGCCACCGGTTTGGGCGTGATCTTGACCCGCACCATGTCGGCTGACGATCTGCAGGCCTGGGGCTGGCGCATTCCGTTCGCCGTCGGACTGCTGATCGGTCCGATCGGTTATTACATCCGCAGCAACATGGAAGAGACGCCGGAATTCCGCGCTTCCGCTCCGCCGCGCGCGCCGATGCGCGATCTGATCGCTACCCAGTGGGACCGGCTTCTGCTCGTGACCGGGGCGGTGATCATCTCGACCAGCTCGCAGTACATGCTGCTCTACATGCCGACCTACGCGATCAACGAGCTGCACCTGCCGCAATATATCAGCTACACGGCGGCGCTGGCGGCGGCCGCGCTGCAGACCGTTCTGGTGCCGTTCGTCGGCATCTGGGTCGACAAGGTCGGCCAGCGCGGCATCATGCTGGGAGCGGCGGCGCTGTTTTTCATCACCGCCTATCCGGCCTTCGCCCTGCTCGCTGCCAACGCGTCATTTTCCGTGCTGGTCCTGATGGTGTGCTGGTTCGGGCTGTTGAAATCCTGCTATAGCGGCGCGTTGCCGTCGTACATGGCCAAGGTGTTCCCGACAGCAACGCGCGTGAGCGGGCTGTCGCTTTCCTACAATGTCGGGGTGACGATCTTCGGCGGTTTCGCGCCGTTCTTCGCGCAAGCGCTGGTCTATCTCACCGGTTCAAAACTGGCGCCGAGCTATTACATCATGCTGACGGCGTTCTTAAGTTTCGCTGCGCTGATTGCGCTGTGGCGGCGAGACAAATCACTTAGACCGGAGGCTCCAAAAACATGAAAGCTGCATATATCGATAAATTCGGCGGTCCGGACGTGCTGCAATATGGCGACTTGCCCGATCCGGTCGCAGGCGCCGACGACGTGCTGGTCGATGTCTACGCCGCCAGCGTCAATGCCGCCGACTGGAAATTTCGCGGCGGCGAGTATGCGCGGCACGCGCAAGTGAAATTCCCGCAAATTCCGGGGCGGGACTTCTCCGGCGTGATCGCCAGTGTTGGCGCCAATGCCGATCTCAAGCCCGGTGACGCGATATTCGGTGTTCTGGAAGCGGGCAGGGAAGGAACCTATTGCGAGAAGATAGCGATCAAAGCCGCCGTCGTCGCCAAGAAGCCGCAGCAATTGTCGCACGTCGACGCGGCCGCGCTGGCGCTGACCGGTCTGACCGCGGTCGATTCGATTGAAGGCACGTTGAAGCTGCAACGCGGCGAGACGATTCTCATTCAAGGCGGCGCCGGCGGTGTCGCCGGCTTTGCCATTCAGTTCGCCAAATATCTGGGCGCGCGCGTGATCACGACGACCAGCACCGCGAATCTCGATTACGTCCGCAGCCTCGGCGCCGACGAAGTCGTCGACTACAGCAAACAGGACTTCACCAAGGTGGTGAAAGGATGCGACGCCGTCTTCGACACCGTCGGCGGCGAGGTGGCGGAAAAATCCTTCGTCGTGCTCAAGCCGGGCGGCCGCGCCGCCTTCATTGCTTCAGGCGCGCAGGCGCCGAAGCCCGAGCGCAGCGACGTCACTGCACTGCGGCCGCCGGTGCCACGTTCGCGCAAGGCCATGGAGCGCGTCGCCCAATTGTACGAGGCGGGGGCCGTGAAGGTGCCTGAGATCAAGCTGTTCCGTCTGTCACAAGCAGCCGAAGCGCACCGGCTCAGCGAGGGCCGTCATTTCCGCGGCAAGCTCGTCTTTCAGGTGCGATAGCGCCGGACGTCGCGCGCCCTACCACCGCGCGCGTAAATACTCGTCGATGCACGCCGCCGAGGCTTTGGCGTAAGTGCCGCGCCGGCTGACGACAGAGCCGGTGAGCGCGCGGAGCGCCAGCGTCATCTCGGTGGCTTTCACCGCGACTGCGATGCCGTTGAGCACCAGCGCGCCGTCGATTACGAACGGGCATTCGCGCGAAAACAAGAGCATGGGCAGTCCGCCGGCGGGAAGGATCACCTCGGCGCCGGCGGCGACCAGCGGGCGAACCTGTTCGACGAAATCGGCGCGAACGCGGGCGTAGCCTTCGTCGTCCGAAAATGCGCGCATAAAACTCGGCAGGTCCATATGAACCGCACGCACGCCGACCACGCGGCGCTCGAGACAATGGGCGCGGACCTGTCGCTCATGCCAGTCGATGAAAGACGGATCGATCGTCACCAGGCCGAGACGGCCGCCCATGCTGAGCGCCGCCAGCATGCTCGCTTCGCCGAGTCCGACCACTGGGATGTCTACCGCGCCGCGGATCTCAAGCAGGCCCGGCTCCTGGAAATGACCGATGACGAAAGCGTCGTAGCCTGCCCGTTCGGCGTTGAGTGCGTTGCGGATCGTCTGCGCCGCGCAGCGGAATTCGGTCAGCGGATGAAAGTGCCGATCCGGCGGATCGAGACCGTGGACTTCGAAGCGGATGCCCGGTGAGGCGGCGCGGTCGAGATAGGCCTGCAGGCGGTCGATATAAGGCGCCTGCTCAACGGGATGCACGAAGCTCTGATACCAGATCTTGGCGGGACGGGACGGTTCAGCCATGGCGATCCCCAGTCAGACAAAGGCAGGCGCGCGGTTCTCGCATCTGGAGCCGGCCATGGGCAATAGCGTCAGACGTTGCATCAGACCGCGTGAGGCCGATACAAATATCCTCGTCTCCGGCCGAACGCTGTTGGTCACATGGACGATATTTATTTCGAGGACGTGACCGTCGGCGACACGCTGCGCGTCGGGCCATACGTCATTGCGGAACGGGAGCTTTTGGAGTTTGCCGAGACATGGGACCCGCTGCCCATCCATAGTGACAAGGCCTACGCGGCAGCACACGGCGGCTTGACCGCTCCTTCGGTCTATCTGTTTGCGATCAAGATGCGCCTTGTTCATAAGCTTCCATTGCGGCGCACGGTCATTGCGGCAGTCGGCTATGACGAAGTGCGCTTTCTCCGGCCTGCCCACCCTGACGATGCACTGTCTCTCGAACTGACCTGGATGGAGAAAAGACGCTCTCGCACCAAACCAGACCGTGGCATTGTCCGGGGGCGATATTCGCTGATTAATGCGGCGGGCGAGGTGGTGATGACCCACCTGGACACAATCCTGATGCGGCTGCGGAATCCCGAAGTCTAGCGGTTATTGTCATTCACCTTGGCCGCACGACGTGCGTCGCCACAGCGAAGTGATTGTTTGGACCGCTGAACTTGGGAAACGTGTTGAAGTCCGCGCGCATCGCGTGGCGCACCGGCGAATTGAGTGCGTCGTGCAGGGCCGCCGTGCTGTCGAACACGACCTTGTTTCTCTGCATGAAATTGAGCTGCCGCCACGGCATCAAACTGACCCAGTCGAGCCGGGTATAGACTTCAAGCTCGCGGATGCCGGGAAACATGGCCATGTGTTTGGTGTGATGTTCGAGGTAGTGCGTATGCCAGGCGTTCAAATCCTCGGCCTCGCCCTCATAGGAGACGAGATAGGTGCAATGCGGCTCGCCGGGAGCGGTCTTGAACGCCGGGTCGGGCACCACGAACGGCCGCACCAGCATCGCCTGCTGGGCGACTTCGGCTCCGGCAAGCGCCGGAAAGTCGTCATGCGAGGTCAAGGCAACGAGATGGCCCGCGCGCGACACCGCCGTCTCAAGCTCAGGCAGTTCCTTGAAGTAAAGCTGAAGCACCAGCGAGGGCGACGGGCCATCCTTCACATAGGGATCGCTGGTCTCAGCCGGCGTGTGCACCAAAGCTTTGGCGAGTTTCGGCGTCGCGCGCAGAAGCTCGTCGAGCTTGTCTCGCTCGGCGGCGGGAAGGGTGCGGGCTTCTGATCGGAAGCTCAGGAAAAGACACTGACTCATTCGTCCTATCCTCGGGCGCCTTTGATTCTAACATTCACATGATAGTCTGCGGAACCGAGATGCGAATGTTAGGATCGGATCATTAGTACCATGCAATTAGGAGTTGGGAGAGCCAATTGACCACGACGAAGACGTTTCGCATCTGGGCACAGGGAGCTACCGATCAGGTCGGCCACCGCAATTACCTCGCGGCGCTGCTGCCGCACATGCAGGCCTGCACCGATCCCGATTTCGCGCTGGAATTCAAGACCATGACGCCTTCGGTGACGACCGTGCATGCGCTCTCCGAACACCGCTTCTCGCGGGCGGTGATCCGCGGTGCCATCCAGGCCGAGCGCGAGAACTATGACGTCTTCTTTATGAACCATTTTCAGGACGTCGGACTCTATGATGCGCGTGCATCGGTGAATATTCCCGTCCTTGGGCTGGGCGAAGCGACCCTGCTGCACGCCTGCACGATGGGCCGCATGCTCGGCTTGCTTGCCATCAATCCCGCTTTTATCGCGGGCCATGCCGAGCAGATTCATCGCTACGGCTTGCAACAGCGGATCGCCGGTATTCGCGCCATCAACGCCAGCATCGCCGACTACATGGAGGCTTTCGCCGCGCCAGCCAAAAAGGCGGAGCTGTGGGCGATTTTCGAGCGCGAGGCGCGGCGCCTGATCGACGCCGGCGCCGATGTCATCGTGCCGACCGGGGGCATTCCGATGATGCTGTTCGGCAACGATCCGGGCGCCAACGTCGACGGCGCCCCGATCGTCAATGGCGTCACCGTGGTGATCAAAGCGGCCGAGATGGCGGTGAAGTTGAAGCGCCTCGGATTTCCAATCGTTAGCCGCCACCCGCAGTCAGGCTTTGCCTTGCCGTCGCTCCAAGCGCTTGAAGAATTTCTGAGCCACGGCTGAGGCTGGTCCCGGCTCATGGCGCAGACTCTAGGGTATTTGGCGCATGTCCTTTTCGGAAAACCGGTTCCCACTTTTCCGGGACATGCGCTAACTTCCGGCGGCTTGTAGCATCGACCAAGCGGTCTGCGGTTCATCCGGCGGCACTGACGAGAGCAGCGCGCGCGTATGCGCATGCTGCGGATCGGCGAAAACTTTGTCGACCGGACCCTCTTCGACGATCTCGCCCTGATACATCACCAGAACCCGGCTGCAGAGATGGCGCACGACCGAGAGATCGTGCGAAATGAACAGCATGGCGAAGCCGAGTTCGACGCGCAGCCGTGTCAACAGATTGAGGAGCTGCGCCTGGATCGATACGTCGAGACCTGAGACGATCTCGTCGGCGATCAGCACTTTGGGAATATTGCAGAGCGCGCGCGCGATGTTGATGCGCTGACGCTGACCGCCTGATAGTTGGCCGGGCAGCCGCGTGGCGAAGTCCTCCGACAGGCCGACCTCGGCCAACAGCTCGCGGGCGCGCTTGAGCCGCTCGTCCCGGCGCGTGCGGCTTCCCGCTTCCATCGCCTGGGTGACGATGCTGGCGACGCGGCGGCGCGGATTGAGCGCCGATTGCGGATCCTGAAACACCATCTGCAGAACCATGGAGCGCCGCGCAGCTTTACGCGTCCATTGGTCGGTGAGGTCGTGGCCGTTGAACAAAATCCGTCCGCTCGACGGCGCTTCCAGCCCGACCAGCATCTTGGCGAGCGTGCTCTTGCCGCTGCCGCTTTCGCCGACCAGCGCGACGAATTCGTTCTCGGCGATGGCGAATGAGGCATTGCTGTACCGCGGTGATGGCGTGGGCTTTGCCGAATAGCCGGCGGCCGGTCACGTAGGTCTTGGTGAGGTCTACGACCTGCAATAGCGGGCGCTCGCCGGTATCCGGCGTAGTGAATGCCCGCTGCGGTATGGCGATCGTCTCCGTGGCAGCCGCACGGAAGCAGGCGGCATGGTGGTTGGCCGCCATGGCGACGCTGGGCGGCTCGGTGCGGCGGCATTCCTCTGCGACGAGCGGACAGCGGGGCGCAAAATGGCAGCCGGTCAACCCTTGCAGCTGCCGCAAGCTCGGCATCTGGTCGGGCATGACGTAAAGACTGCGCCGCTCGGCGCGCATCGCCGGATTGGCGAGCTGTAGGCAGCGCGTGTACGGGTGGGCGGGCGTCGACAGCACGGTTTTCGCCGGGCCGCTCTCCACCGCGCGGCCGGCATACATGACGATCACCTCGTCGCATAGTTGCGCCGCGAGCCGCAGGTCGTGGGTGATGAAAATGACGGCGGTGCCGTGCTGGCGCTGCATGTCGGCGATCAGCCTTAAGATCGGCGCGTGCATGGTGACGTCGAGCGCGGTGGTCGGCTCGTCGGCGATGACCAGGCGCGGATTGCCGGCGAAGGCGAAGGCGATCAGCACGCGCTGGCACATCCCGCCGGATAGTTGATGGGGATATTGCCCGAGCAGCGCGTGCCCCTGCCGCAGCCTCGCGCCGCGCCAGCATGTCGAGCATGTGCTCGTGGCGCTCACGGCTGCCCTGCATACCGAGCCGTATGAGATGTTCCTCGAACTGCGCGCCGACGGTGAGGACGGGATTGAGCGATGTCATCGGCGCCTGCGGGATGAAGGCGATGGCGTGGCCCAGCAAGTCGCGCCGGCGCGCCGCAGCCATAGTGATCAGATCTTCGCCCTCGAACAGGAGCGAACCGCCGGTAATGGCAAAGCCGAGCGGCAGCAGCTGCGCGATCGCGCGCCCGACCATGGTTTTGCCGGCACCGGATTCGCCGACCAGGCCAAGGATTTTCCCCGGCGCGAGATCAAACGACAGCGCGCGGATTGCCGCAACGCGTTCGCCGCCAAGGCGGGCGCTGATGGTCAGATCGTTTGCTTGCAGCGCCAGCACGGCTCTAGTGTCCCGCTTCCGCAAGCCGCACATCGAGCGTGCGGCGCAGTCCGTCGCCGAGCAGATTGAATGCGGCGACGGTGAAGAAGATGCAAAAAATCGGCAGCAGGAGATTCCACGGCGACTGATAGACGTATTGCCGCGCGTCGGCGATCATCTGTCCCCATGCGGCCTGATCGGGGCCGACGCCGAGCCCGACAAAGGAGAGGATCGCCTCGACCACGACGGCGATCGCCATTTCCAGGCTGAACAGCGTGATCAGGAGCGGCAGCGTGGCGGGAAACACTTCGCGCACGATCGTCCGCCAATGGGAAAAGCCGAGCAGGCGCGCGGCGGAGACGTAATCCCGCCGCGTCACGATCAGCACCTCGCTGCGCAGCACGCGGCAAAAGCGGGTCCAGTCGACCAGAACGATGGCGAGGATGACCCGGTCGAGACCGACGCCCAGGCCCACCATGAGGATCAGCGAGAGGATGACCGGCGGGAACGACATCCACACGTCGACCAGGCGGCCGATGATCCAGTCGACCGTGCCGCCGAAATAGCCGGCAATGTGCGCCAGCACGGTGCCGATGATCATGGCGCCGACGGACGCGACGAACGCCACGATCATCGCAGTGCGGGCGCCGTAGATGAGGCGCGAGAGCACGTCGCGGCCGAGGCTGTCGGTGCCGAGCGGAAAGTTCGCATCGCCGCCCGGCGCCCATGCAGACGGCGTGAGAATCGAAAGTAGATTTTGTTCGGCCGGATCGTGCGGCGCGATCGTGCCGGCGAAGGCCGCGCAAAACCCGACGCCGAGGACCATGGCAAAGGCGATCCAAACCCTTGGCGAGCGCAGTGATCGGATGAGCGGGCCGGACATCAGTGCACCCGCAGTTTCGGATTAAGCACGACGTAGAGGCTGTCGACCATCGTATTGATCAACAGCACGACGACGCAATAGGTGAGCCCGATGGCCTGGATGAGCGGCAGGTCGGCGTTACGCACCGCATCGATCATCAGGTTGCCCATGCCCGGATACGAGTAGATCACCTCGACCAGAAGCGTACCGCTGAACAGGATGCCGAACTGGACGCCGGCGAGCGTGAGGTCGGTAGCGCGGCGTTCTTCAGCGCATGGCCGAGCAGGATCTGCCGCTCCGAAAGCCCGCGCAGCCGCGCCTGCGCGATGTAGTCCTCGTGATAGACATCGAACAGGCTCGAGCGCAGGACGCGCATGATGGCCGGCGAAAAGGCGAGACCGAGCGCGCAGGCCGGCAGGATCAGATGCAGGCAGGCGCTGACAAAAATATCGAAGTCGTCCGATCAGGAGCGAATCGAGCAGCAGAAATCCGGTGATATGCGGCTGCGGCAGGCCGGGTGAAACCGCGCCAGTGAACGGCAGTACGCGCAAAACGACGCCGAAGACGAACAGCAGGATGAGTCCCCAGAGAAATTCCGGGATCGACAGCAGCAGGATCGAGGCAAGGTCTGCCACCGATTCGAGGAAGCTTCCGCGCAAATGAAATAAAAGGAGTCCGCCGCCGATACCCAAAACGGCGGCGATCGCCATCGCGCTCACTGCAAGCTCGATAGTGGCCGGCAAGGTGTTAGCGACCAGCGATCCAGCTCCGCGACCGAACACGATGGAGCGGCCGAAATCGCCGTGCAGCGCGGCTTTAAGCCAGATCAGGTATTGCTCGGGTAGCGGTCGGTCGAGGCCCATTTCGCGCCGCTTGGCCTCGATCTCGACGATTGTCGCGGTCGGCGGCAGCGACATGGCGGCGGGATCGACGGGAAGGAGCCGCAGGACGCAGAACAGCAGGAAAGAAACGATCAGCAGTATAGGAACGGCCGCGAGCAGGCGGCGGGTGATCAATTGGGCGACGGTTAGGAGCATCGTGCCGCGCTCACCTTATCGGCGCGCGCGGCGTGGCGCATCAGCTCCAGCGCAGCGTTTGCGGCAGCACCCAGCCATTGCGGTATTTCGTGTAAGCGAGGTTTTTCTTGTGCACGAGCGTCACCACACTCTGTAACAGCGGCATGCACGCTCCCTGTTCGACCGCGTAGCGCTCAAGCCCTCTGTAGCCGGCAATGCGCTTTTCGTAATCGGCGGTGTTGAACAGCGCGAGCACTTTGCCGCCGATATCCTGATCCTTCCACGGCGAGAACGGCATTTTCGGATTGAGCATGTAACCGGAGAAGATTTCCGGATCGCCGGTGGAGTTGTCCCAGCTGTAGAGCGTCGCCTCGGGCAGCTTGTTGCCGCGGTTGAGTTCGAAATATTTCGCGTATTCGATCACCTGCAGGTCGGCGTCGATGCCTACTTTCTTCCACATCTGCACGATCGCGCGCGCGATGTCGTAGTCGCTGGGGAACTGGCCGTTGGTCGCCGCAAGGCCGATCTTTGCCGGCTTGTCGGGGCCGAAGCCCGATTTGGCGAGCAGTTGCTTGGCCAGTTCGGGATCGTAGGCAAAGGTGAAATCGGGCAGATAGCCGGGCGTTCCCGGCGTCGCGAACACGGACAGCGGCACGGCGGCGCCGGCGTAAAACGCCTTCGACAGCGCGGCCTTGTCGATCGCATGATGCGCGGCAAGTCGAACGTTCACGTCGGAAAATCCGAGGTCGGCGCGCACGTTGAGCAGGATGATCCGCGTGATCGGGTCGATGTCGGCGGCGAAACCGCCTTCGCTCTGGAAGCGCTGCACCTCGCGCACCGGCAGATTGACGGTCAGATCGGCCTGCCCCGATTGAATCGCCGCGACGCGCGCCGACGGGTCCTTGATGATCTCGATGGTGATGCGGGCGATGCTGGCCTTAGGTCCCCAATAGGCGTCGTTGCGCTCGAGCACGATGCGCGAGTTCAGCTCGTATTCGGCGAGCTTGTAGGGGCCGGTGCCGACCGGCTTTTTGATGAAATTGTCGAGGCTGCCGCTCTCGATATATTTTTTCGGCACGATGTAGCTGCCGAGGAACGCCATCCATTGTGGCGCGGTCGGGTCCGGCGCGTTGAATTTCATCGTCGCCTTGGTGGGCAATTCGATGACGATGTCGTCGACCTTGCGCCAGGAATTGGCCGTGTCGAGCTTGATGCCGGATTTGATGCGCTCGAGGAACGTGTAGCGGAAGTCCTCCGTCGTCATCTTGTCGCCGTTGTGGAAGGTCACGTCGTCGCGCAACTCGACCGCCATGCTGAGCGCGTCCGGCGAGAGGCTCCAGTTTTTGATCAGATGCGGGATCAGCTTGAGCTCGGGGTCCTGGTCGAGCGGCTGATCGAACACCGCCTTGAAGATCGGCTGCGCGTCCGGCGTAAAACGCTGATTGGGATCCCAGGAGGGAACGTCGTTCGGCCAGCCGATCGTGGCGGCGTCGGCGGCGGCTGCGGCTTGCGGACGAATGGCGCGGCAAGGCCCGTGGCCGTGCCCATCAGCGCGCTCACGCCGATTTGCAAAAACGACCGTCGCTGCAGCTTAAATGCCATTTTCGTGCTCCTCCTGCCCCGCGGGAATGCGCCGATTATACCTGCAATTAACGGGCCGTCATGCCCGCAAATGGCGGCGTTTTATCGCTTAGCGGTCGCTTCCGGCTGGCGATCCCAGGTCTGTTGGCGATCCGAAGTCTTTTGGCGATCCCAAGTCTGTGCCGTCACGCCGCGGTCGCGCAGCTTGTATTTCTGCACCTTGCCGCTCTCGGTCGTCGGCAGCGCGTCGACGAACTCGATGAAGCGCGGCACGGCGAAAGAGGCGAGCCGCGGCCGGCAGAATTCGGCGAGCACGGCTCTCGGTGAGCGCGCTACCCGGGCGGCGCACGATCGCGGCCATCACCTCGTCTTCGGCCAGTTCGGACGGCACCGGAAACACCGCGGCATTGCCGACGTCGGGATGGCTGAGCAGCACCTGCTCGACCTCGAACGACGAAATGTTCTCGCCGCGGCGGCGGATGGCGTCCTTCAGCCGGTCGACGAAGCGGAAGTATCCGTCGGCCTCGCGCACGACGCGGTCGCCGGTATGGAACCAGCCGTCGCGAAACGCCTCGGCGGTCTTCTCCGGCATGGCGAAGTAGCCGGTGGCGAAGGCGAGCTGCTCGTCGGCACGTACGACCAGCTCGCCGGGTTCGCCTGGCTGCGACTTCGTGGCCGTCGGCGTCGACAGACGCGCGCGTGAAATCCGTCGCGCACCGTGCCCATGCTGCCCGGCCGCTGCTCGGCCGCGGTGCCGCCGATGACGAAATTGGTCTCGGTCGAGCCGTAGCCGTCGAGCAGTTCGATGCCGGTACGCTGTTCGAACGCGGCGTGCAGATTGGCCGGCACGCCGGGCGCGAGCGCGCAGCGCACCGTGTGGCTTCGCTCTTCGGGCGACGGCTCGCGCGACAGCAGGATCGGCACCATGGCGCCGAGCAGATAGGTCACCGTCGCGTCGCCGTTCGATCAGCCTTTGCCAGAAGCGCGAGGCGGAGAAGCGCGGCTCGGCCACGAGCGTCGCGCCGGATAACAGCGCCTGATGGAACGTGCCGAGCGCGTTGGTGTGGAACAGCGGCAGCGTGGTGCAGAGCACGTCGCCTTGCGCGAATTTCGAGATTGCGCATGCCGTTGAAGCCCCACCAGAAATATTGCGCATGCGGGCAGCACACGCCCTTCGACGGGCCGGTCGTGCCCGAGGTGTAGAGGATCGCCAGCGTTTGCGCCGGATCGTCGGCGCCTGGAGCGATCGCCTCGGCGCGCGGCGGGAAGGGGTGCCGCGGACATCCAGCTCGAGCTGAGCAGGCGCGGCGTCGCCGATCAGCCAGATGCGCTCGAGCGCAAGTCCGTCCAGTGTCGACATGGGCAAGCGCCTCGAGTAGCTCCGCCTCGATGATCAGAAGCCGCGCGCCGGAATTCTGCAAATAATGCGTAAGCTGCGGCCCGCGCGCGGCGACATTGAGCGGCACCGCGACGGCGCCGAGCCAGGCGCAGCCGAGAAAGCTTTCGATGAACTCGGCGCGGTTGCCGCACATCAGCGCGACACGGTCGCCGGGCCGAATGCCGGCGGCGGCGAGCGTGCCGGCAAAGCGCGCCGCGATGTCGCGGCGCTCGTCGAAGCTCACAGCTCGCATCGCCGGCCACGAACAACGGGCGCCGCCGTAACGGCGCGCCTGCCGCTGCAGCATCACCGGCAGCGTGCGCTCCGCCGGCGGAAATGCTGCAAGGATTTCGTCGGCGCTCATCGACGCTTCTTGGCTCGCCGGGAGACTTCCGCGCTTTTGCTTCTTGGCGACGGGACGAACGGCCGGCGCAATCGCAGCCGGTTCAGGCACCAGCGCCAGCACGCGCAGCGGACTGCCGCTGCCTTCCTTGATCTTGAGCGGCGCCGCGATGATCACCGCGCCGATCGGCGGCAGCAGGTCGAGATTGGTCAGGCACTGCAGGCCGAAGCGGCCGGAGCCGTGCATGTAGTAATGACACGGGTAGGGCGGCTTGAGGTGAAAGCGCCTGCCCGGCATCGGTGCCGATCGCCTCCGAGCCGAAGCCCAGAACCTCGCGCTCGTCGACCAGAAACTGCACGGCTGCGCTGTCAGGGCCCGGGCGTGTGCTGGCCGGTCTCGTCGATATTCTGATAGGCGACCGGATCGGTGCGCTTCGACCAGTCGGTGCGCATCAGCACCCACGAGCCCGGCGGAATGCGGCCGTGTCGGCGCTCCCACTTTGCGCAGAAAATCGACGGTGAGCAGAAAATCGGCATCGGCGGCGGCTTCGCGCGAGCAGTCGATGACGCAGGCCGGCGCGACGAAGCTTGTCAGCCGGAATCGTGTCGGTGGAGTTGTCGGGCAGATGCCGGCCGGAAATCCAGTGGATCGGCGCGTCGAAATGCGTGCCGGTATGCTCGCTGCAGGAAAAATTGTTCCAGTACCAGCCGGGCCCGCGCGCGTCGTAGCGCGAGGCTTCCTCGATGCGGAACGGCCAAGCCTGGCCCATTTCCGGCGGCAGCACGATCTGCGGAAAATCGGGCGACAGCGTCTGCGTCAGATCGACGATGCGGATGCCGCCGCCGGCAAGATCAGCGACCAATTGCGACAGCACAGCGTCGCTCATCGCAATCCTGTTTTTCGTTTGAGCATGATCTTATCCGAAAACCGAACTCCACTTTCGGGATCATGCTCTAAAGCTGCTGCGCCGCAAGCTCGCGCTCGAGCGCCTTCGGATTGTCGCGCCAGCGCGCGAGCCAGTCCTGGGCGATGTCGCCGGGATAGACGTCCTCGACGCCGCCGCGTAGCGCCGCGACGATGTCGGCGGCAAGGCGGTCAGGGGCGATCTTCGGCGGTGGCAGCGTCTGATTCCACTCGTCGTCGATCGGGCCGGGAAAGACGTTGATCACGCGCACGCCGGCCGGCGCCAGTTCGGCGCGCAGGCATTGCGCGAGCGACAGCGCCGCGGCTTTCGAGGCCGAGTAGGTGCCGTGCGGCGGAAAGTTCGACAGCGCGAAGATCGAGAGCAGATTGACCCAGGCGACCGCGCTCGACTGGCCGTCGGCGCCGCGCGCGCGCATCGCCGGGCGCGAATTCCTGCGCGAGCCGCAGCAGGCCGAAATAGTTGATGTCCATCTCGGCGCGCGCGGTCTCGACGCCGTCGCGCGCGGCGATGCCGAAGTTGCGATGATGGTCGGCGGTGTTGATGACGATGTCGACCCGGCCGCCGATCTCGCCGGCGAGGTCCTTCACCGAGCGCGAGTTGGTCAGATCGAGCGGCACCAGCGAGACCTGCGGGATTGCCGACAGCCGCTCGAAGCCCGGCGGCTTCTTCCACGGCTCGGCCTCTCCGGCCCAGACCAGATCGGCGCCGGCCGCGACCACGGCCTCGACCATCGCCTGGCCGAGCGCCGTCTTGGCGTCGGTGATCGAGGACCTTGCGGAATTTCGGATCGCAGGTCATTTCGCGCAGCTGGCGATCGTCGGCCATGTTCGGACTATCCTTTTGCGGAAGCGCGACCAATGCCGCCTGTCCGGCGCGGTCGAGGTGAAGCGATAGGCGCACGCGCGCCGGCGCCGGCGCGCAATCGCCGTGCAGATGGGCGACGACGACCGGCCCGCAATCGAGTTTGACGAGGCCGAGCCGCCACGGCATGCGCTCGCGATAGAACAGTTCGTTGCTGTGGTGGAGCAGCGTTTCGGACAAAAGCTCGCCGCCGCTCGCCTGCGGGCGCCAATCGAGCCGGTGCGACAGGCAGACGTGGCAGGCTTCGCGCGGCGGATATTGCACGGCGCCGCAGTCGCGGCAGACTTGCAGCTCGAAACGCCCGCGCGCCGCCGCGGCGGTCAGGCCCAGCGCGACGCGGCTGCGCAGGCCCGGCGGCAGCGTCGGCAGCCGCGTGCGCAGGATCGGATTCTTGCGCGGAGGCCGCACCAAAGGCCGGGTCATACGACACCCTGGCAAATCGTTTGATACTTCTGCCGATCAGATAGAACCGTCGATCGCAATGGCCAGCGTGTTTTCGAAAGTTTTTCCAGCCATTGCGATCGACGGCCCCAAGCGACCGAGAAAAGTCCAAAATGATCACGAGGAGCTCGCCAGCATCGCTCAATTCCCCGCCAGGATCGCCGCGCCGCTGCACAGGCCGCGGTCGTAGTTGATCATACCGAAGCCGCTCGCAAGACCAAGCCGCGCCTTGGGTACCTTCGCGCCGAGCGCTTGGCCGCTGACTTGGCGAATGATTTCGACGAGACCAAGAAACCGCCGGCAGCGCCGGCCTGGCCGACCGACAATTGTCCGCCCGAGGTGTTGAGCGGAAACGAGCCGTCGGCGGTGAAGCTGTGCTTGCGGACGAAATCGGCACCTTCGCCCTTGTTGCAGAAGCCCAAGTCTTCGATCTGCATCAGCGTGATGACCGGATAATCGTCGTAGGTCGCGAGCACGTCGATGTCGGGCGGCCCGCACCCGGCCTGGGCGTAAAGCTCGTCGCGGTCGAGCGCCCAGCCGCCGCGATACTGGATCGGATCGTCCGGGAAGGCGTTATGCCGCTCGATGGTGCCGAGAATGCGCGCATAGGGCAGGCCGAGCTTTTCCGCCTCGGCCCGGCGCATCACCAGAAACGCGTCCGCGCCGGCGCACGGCATGACGCAATCGAAGAGGCGCAGCGGGTCGGCGATGACGCGGGCGTCGAGATATTCGTCGAGCGTCAGCGGCTTTTTCATCAGCGCGAACGGAAACTTCAGCGCGTTGGCGCGCTGCGCCACGCAGATCTTGCCGAAATCCTCGCGGGCGACGCCGTAGGTGCGCATGTAATAAGCGGTCAGAAACGCGAAGCTCGCATTCGCCCCGCCGGAGCCGTACGGATAGACGGCGTCGCGCGCGAACTGGCTGAAGGTCGCCAGATTCAGCCGGAACGAATGCGTGTGATTGGTGTCGCCGGCGATGCAGGCGACCACGTCGGCGTCGCCCGATTGCACCGCGCGCGCGGCGCGGCGCAGCGCGACCACGCCGCAGGCGCCGCCCATCGGGATGTGGTCGAGCCAGCGCAGCGTCAGGCCGAGATGCTGCGTCAGGCCGACCGCGGTGTCGGGCGCAAGCGTGAAGCTCGACACGGACAGGCCGTCGAGCTTGTCCTTGGCGCAGCCCGGCGCTTTTGAGCAGCTCGGCGAGCGCGGCGGCGAGAAACCAATGCGCGCCACGGATCGAATAGCGCACATACGGGACAGTCGTGGGGCAGGCGACCACGATATCGTCGTAGGCGGTGCGCGAGCGGGTCATCGTTAGGTTCTATTCCAGCCAACCGGCCTGCACAAAGCCGGGGGATTGACCGGGGTCTAACCACGCGTCCGATCGGGGCCCGCCGAGTGCCAATACAACGCGGTAGCGAGTTCGATGAGGACGACGGCCGCGAGCACGCTCACACCCAGACAGACGAGCGGATGGACGCCGGGGAGCATGCGTTCGAGAACCAGCCGCAGCGCCTCGCCGCAGCCGGCGGCAAGCAGAGCGCGAGCGAGAGTGATGAGGACAGAAATGACGAAAATGCGTCTCATGGGAAACCTCCATCGGAGGCTTCCTATTGTCTGCATCGCGCGCGCCATTGCAGCAATAAAACATTGAAAAACATGGAATGTTCTTGAATCTAAACACGGAATTCAAAGCGGTGTTCAAACTGCTCAGGCCTCGAATTCAATGGTTGTGTCTCTTGAATTCAAGGTAGAATTCCTTGAATTTCCTGCGGGCGTCGACGTGGGGTTGTATGGCAAACATTCAGATCGACGAGTTTCATATAAAGGTGCGTTGGCTGTTCGCCCTGGCGAAGCGGTCGGAAGCCATTGCGCTGCCCGAGGATTTCCCGAAATTCGGAACGTGGAAGGCGTTTGCGCAGGCGCTCGGCACGACGTCGCAGCATCTGGGCAACTGGTGTCCGCCCCCGCACAACCCGCTGAGGCCGCTGAAATCCGGCCACCAAGCCGACAAGCCTCCCGTCGGCATCGCGCGCAATATGGCGCGGTTGTTCGGCTTTGCGCCGATGCCTGCTGGCGTGGACGATGACCCAGTGTGGCAGGAATGGTGGGCTCGGCAATGGCCTAGCTTTACTCCAAGCGAGACAAACAAACTGAAGAAGGCGCCGACCGAGGACTTCAAAAAGCGCTACCGAGAAGCGTTGCAGAGACACGAACTCCAATTTCAGAAGCCCATCCTCCCTGCGCCGAAAGCCGCCACCGCCCTCGGCTCCACACCATCGCCAATCCCGAGTGTTGTGGCGCATCGGGCCGCATCGCAGATCATTGCCTCGGCCGCCCAGTTTAGGGCCGAACTCGATGCCGAGATGCGCTTCGATAACGTCAAGGCCGTCATTCTCCGCATCATTGGATGTATCGCGGATTTGCCTGCCGATTCCTCGCAATGGAGCGATGTGCACCTGGACCAGCTACGAAACATTCAAGAAGCTCTCAGCCGCAGTTTCGATGTTGCTCACGAAACTGAAGCGGGAAGTGCCGTAATCTATGGATCGGTTGCGCCACTCGTCCGCGCCCTGGCGGCCGTGCTTGCGGGACGGACGATTTCAGATGCCTTTGCCGTCATTGTCGACAATGAACTATCGCCTCATTTTGACAGTCTTCGCCAGATGATCCGTAGCCTCGATCAAATCGATCTGCCGCGCCCGGCTCGTGACGACGTAGACGTTCTTGATCGCTATCTCGATGTGGTTGAACTGGGACCGGTAAGGCAGATCAATCTGCAGCGCGTCGAGTTCGGTAACTCGACGCGTACGTTCGCATCGCCTGGGCGCGCTGCACGGCATCGAGCGCAACGTCGCGATCCTCATCGGCAAACGCCTCGATCGCGCGCCGGACTATGCTGTGTTTCGCGACGAATGGGGTGATGGAAATATCGCCCCCGAACTCGTCGTCCTGCCCGCCGGTGAATTTCAGATGGGCTCGGCGGTGCGCGAACTGAAGCTGAAGATGGACGATCGCGCCTTCGACAACGAGATCGGGACGGTCGACGGCAGGCGCAGGGGCAAGCGGCCGATGCGCATCGCGCGGCGGTTCGGGCTCGGCCGCTATCCGGTGACGTTCGAGGAATACGACGCGTTCCTGGCGGACACGGCAGGAACCCGAGCACGCGGCGACGATGAAGCAACCGACAGCGGATGGGACCGTGGCCGGCGTCCCGCGATCAACGTCTCATGGCAGGACGCGCAAGCCTATTGCGATTGGCTCAACCAGAAGACCGGCTTGCGCGGCGAATCCGGCTACCGCCTGCCGTCGGAGGCCGAATGGGAATACGCCTGCCGCGCCGGCACGCAGACGCGCCGCTGGTGGAGCGACCGATGGGAGCCGAAGATGGCCAACGGCGAGGAAAACTTCGAAGGCGGCCGGACCAGCCCGGTCGGCACTTTTGCGGCCAATGCATGGGGTCTGCACGACATGATCGGAAATGTCTGGGAATGGTGCGCCGATGCCTACGCGGAGAATATCGCCGATCTTCCAGTGGGCGGCGCGCCCAATCAAGCAAAGCAGGATTCTTTTCGCGTTCTGCGCGGCGGTTCCTGGGTCAACGGTCCGCAGTACCTCCGCTCGGCGAGCCGCTGCAGGGTCCAGCCCGACGTCCGCGACGACGTTGTCGGCTTTCGTGTTGCCAGAACGCTCTAGCCTCCTGCCTCTTTATATCGTTACCTCTTGAGTAGTGTGGCCCCAAAAAGGTGTCCAAGACCGGCACAGCCCAGGGTCCCGCCGTAGGCGGGCAAAATTTCTTGGGGATGGAAAGGCCTTTCATTCCGCCCGTCAGTGGGGGAATCGGCATATGCTTGCGGCATGGCTGACAATGCCCGCCACACCGGACCCGCATTGGAAGCGCACCAGCGTTTTTTGCTGTGGCTCGTGCCTACGGTCGAGCGGTTTCCGCGCTCGCAGAAATTCCTGCTCGGTGACCGCCTGCAGGCGATCGCGCTCGACGTGCTCGAAGCGTTGATTGAGGCGACCTACACGCGCGACCGGCGCAGCCTTCTGGCCCGCGCCAATCTCGGCCTGGAAAAGCTGCGCGTGTTGTTCCGCCTCGCGACCGAACTGCGCCACCTCGACTTGCGGCGCTACGAATACGCGGCCCGCTGCATCGACGAAATCGGGCGGCTGATCGGCGGCTGGCAAAAGGCGCATGCCGTGCAGGCTGCCGGCGAAGTCCGAAATGCCGAAGCGGCACGCTGAGCTGTTCTCGCGGTTTGCCAATTTCGGCGCGCTCAGAGCCGCGGCGGGAAGGGCGGTGCGCGGAAAGCGCAGAAAGCCCGGCGCCGCTGCCTTTTTCGCCAACCTCGAACGCGAGCTCTTGCGTCTCGAGCGCGAATTGCAAAGCGGGACCTATCGTCCCGGCTGCTACGTCGAAATCCGCGTGCGCGATCCCAAGGAGCGCATCGTCTCCGCCGCGCCGTTCCGCGACCGCGTCGTCCATCACGCCCTGTGCGCCGTCATTTGTCCGCTGTTCGAGCCCGGCTTGATCGCCAATACCTTTGCCTACCGCTGCGGCAAGGGCACTCATGCGGCGGTCGAGACCTACGAGCGCTACCGCGACCGCCACGCCCGCGTGCTGCGGTGCGATCTTTACCGTTATTTCCCGTCCATCGACCACGCCATCCTGAAGGCTGACTTTCGCCGCCGCATCGCCTGCGCGAGCACGCTGGCGCTGATGGACGCCATCGTCGACGGTTCAAACGCGCAAGAGCCGGTCGCGCATTATTTTCCCGGCGACGATCTGTTCGAGCCCCACCGGCGCCGCCGCGGGCTGCCGATCGGCAATCTCACCAGCCAGTTTTTCGCCAATCTTTATCTCGACGGCTTCGATCACTACGTGACGGAGGTGCTGCACGCGCCTTATCTGCGCTACGTCGACGATTTTGCGCTGTTCGACGACGACCCGGCCGTGCTGGCCTCGTGGCGCCTGGCCATCGAGCGTTATCTGCAGGGCAGGCGCCTTACGCTGCATCCGCGCAAGACCGCGATCCTGCCGACGGCGGAGCCTGCGGCCTTTCTCGGCTTTGTGCTGCTGCCGGACGGTCGCCGCCGGCTGCCCGAAGACAATATTGCCCGCTTCCGCAACCGGCTGCGCGGCCTGCGCGACCGCTGGCGCGCCGGCAGCGTGCGCGCCGCCGAGGTCGAAGCCAAAGTCGGCGGCTGGATCGCCCATGCCGGACACGCCGATACGTGGCGGCTGCGGCAGGCGATGTTCAAGGGCGGATGGTTCGGGGAAAAGAGTTTAGAGCATGGAGCGCCACACGGCGGGTCAGCCTTAGGCGCAATTCGCCGCGTTGAGGGCGCCGAATTGGCGGATTACGCTTACGGCTAATTCGCAAATTCTAGAGGTTGCCACGAACGGCTTGCGCTTTGCAGAAGCTGCGGCCATAGGAAATCCATGGCGACACCGGGGCAGTGTTTTATCTCCTATTCGCACCACGATCATGAGGGCTTTGAACAGCTGCTCATGCATATGACAGCCGTTTCCCATCTCTATCAGTTCAAGCTTTGGCACGACCGGCGTATCAAGCCGGGCTACTACGGGAACGCGGCGATAAAGACGGAAATAGAACGGTCAAACATTTTTGTCCCCCTGATTACAAATGCATTCTTCGCATCGGAATACATCTGGCGAGATGAATTGCCCGCCATGTTGGCGCGGCATCAAAACAACGATGCCCTATTGGTTCCGGTCCTTTACAAGGTTTCGTGCTGGCACAATTCCTTCGGTAATTACATCGAGCTCGTGCCCAAGAACGCCAAGGGAGAGCTGATTCCTGTATTCAAGTGGCGCGATCGCGACGAAGCATTCGCGGTGGCGGCCAACGCGATTTCCTCCGCAATCGAGGACTGGTTCGGCGTCAAGCCGACTTTTGCGGCAGCGGCGCCGGCCGCGAGAGGCAGGCCATGAACGAGCCGGCCGTCACCCGCCCGCAGCGTATCGTCTCGATGAAGGCGGCTATGAAAGAACTCGGTCGCGCCTGCGACTGGATGCGCGATGCGTTGCGCGAGAGCAATGACGAGCGGCATCAGGCCTTCTTCAACCCGGTACTGGACAGGATCAGCATGATCGTCGCCAATGCGAGCGAGGGCATAACTCATCTGCTTGCCGACGATCTTACCAATGTACGCAGCGCCGTCCGCCGACTGCGCCTGCCGGACATCGATCCTGCTTACGACGCCTCGACTCCTGCTCTCAAGGCGCTGCGCGGCGGTCGCGGCAATCTGATCGAAGCGATAGACAACGCGCTCGATGCAGCAGCGTTCTTGCGTATGCATCCACGCCATTCTGAATTCGGAGGCATTTACATCGAGCGTCGGGAGATTGCGGAATATCTGATCCGCCTTGACGAACGGTTGCGCGTTGTGGAGGACACCGCAGTGGACCTCCAGAGCGCAGCCATCGCGGCCGACCAGAGGCCCGGCACGAACGTCGTCAGCCAATCCGGCTTGATCAACTTCCATGTCAAGACATTAAAGGTCGAGGTCAGCGGTGCACGTTTCGAAACGCGGGTCGGCAACGACGCTTCAATCCCCCAGGATTCCGACATCTCAGCTTTGACCCGCTCCGTCGAAGCCATGACCGAAATTGCGGCCGATCTGAAACTGGCAATCGAAGGTCTCAGTGGGATGATGACAGTGGGCGTCCGTGCCGTGGGAGCCGTGGTCGTCAAGAGCGTCGAGCGGTCATGGCAAGGATTGAAAACCGTCGTTTCGGCGGTTCGCCGCCGGTTGAAAATCAATTCCGCCGACCAGCCGGACGTATCGCCGAAGCCTCGAAGTAGCGCACCACGTGACTTCGCCCTTGGCGACCAATTCCGCGATTTCGATGCTGCTCCGGAAATGATCGTAGTGCCGGCTGGTACCTTCCTGATGGGTTCGCCCGACGGCGAAGGGAATGACGACGAGCGTCCCCAGCACGGCGTGACAATCGAGAATCCCTTCGCCGTCGGCATTGCTCCCATCACGCGCGGCGAATTCGCGGCATTCATCAGCGCAACGAAGCGCAGAATTAAGGCCGGCGCCCATGTCTGGAATGGCAGCCGTTGGACGAATGATCCAAGCAAATCCTGGCGTGATCCGGGTTTCAAGCAGGAGGACGATCACCCGGTGGTCTGCGTGAGTTGGCACGACGCCCGCGCCTACGTGAAGTGGCTGCGAACCCGATCCGGCGGCAAGGCTTACCGGCTACTGTCCGAGGCGGAATGGGAATACTGCTGTCGTGCCGGGACAATATCGGCCTACAGCACGGGTGGCGGTATCACGCCCGAGCAAGCAAACTTCGGCGGTAATTCAGAAGGCACGACCTCGATCTCCAAGTTTCCACCCAATCCGTGGGGCCTGCGCGACATGCACGGCAACGTCTGGGAATGGTGTGCGGACAATTGGCACAACAATTACAGCGGCGATCCGCCGTCCGACGGATCGGTCTGGCGGGGCGGCGATTCGTCTTTTCGCGTTCTGCGCGGCGGTTCCTGGCTCAACAATCCGCTCCTCCGCTCGGCGGACCGCGGCAGGGTCCAGCCCGACTACCGCAACAGCATTGTCGGCTTTCGTGTTGCCAGAACGCTTTAACCTCCTGCCTCTTTGGATCTTTACCTCTCAAGCGGCGCGGCCAGTGCGAGGCGTTCAAAATTGGCTCGGTCCAAGACGCCCGCCGCAGGCGGGCGAAGTTTTTTGCAGCAAGTTGCCTTCGAGGGCACTGGCGCGGTGCAGCCGAACTCGCGGCATCGTTCGCACTGGAGGCGCGTACCGCCTCCGTCTCCGGGCTTCGCACCCGTTGCGCCCCGGAGCCTGAACGGCCCCGTCTTTTCGCGTTCTGCGCGGCGGTTCCTGGAACAACAATCCACAGAACCTCCGCTCGGCGAACCGCAACAGGAACCAGCCCGACAACCGCAACAACAATGTCGGCTTTCGTGTTGCCAGCACGCTCTGCGCCGGAGCCGTCAGGATCACGGTCCTGCCGGGCGTGAGCATAATGAGCGTTCAGGGCCGTTCATGATGAGCACGGTCGGGGCCGCGTCGCGAGGAGCGCCCGATACCACGGCGGCGCCTGCCCTGGGAGACGCACGGGCTCCGGCAGGCGCCGCCGGCTTGATTGCCCGTGTTCGCGCTCCTCAGCGCGTCATTGCCGGGCTTGACCCGGCAATCCATGCTGCGCTGGCGCGTGCACGCACGCGCTGCGATGCCCCAGTCGCCGCCGGTCAGTATGGATGCGCTCCTCGAAACGACGGCGCGCGCCACAATTCAAAAATGTCTGAGCGCTCCGCACCTTAGCGGTAAAAACTGCGAATCAAGGCAGGTGTCACAATTTATGTGTCCGGACATCCAGCCCAGAGCAGAATAAAACTCCCATTAAATCAAAGCGATATATTCCGGCGGCGAAATATGTTGTCGCAAGACGCGTGACCGACTATACGTACTGCATCTCGCTCGGCCAAGGGACGTCAACCGGTGACGGCTGATTGATGGAGCGGGAGCGGTGCCCGGGATGGGGCTCGTAACTCTGTCCGCGGGCGGTTCGGAAACTCGCCCGGCCGGCCTCGTCGCCGGTCCGCCAGGAGCTGGCTGCCCGGGGAGCGGATCGGTTGTCCGCTACCATGAAGCGCGGGACCGGACTGAGCCTTGGGCTCTCAAGGCCTCTGGCAAGAGCCGCGGTAGAGCGCCGAGAGGCGAGCGCGTTCTCCAAAAGGGAGCGCGCGCCGCGATGAACGCAGGGCAAGGCGTAATCGCTTGTCGGGCGGGCCCGCGGAATCTACCCCTGCGCCTTTCGGCGCTCCGCCTCCCCTTTATTTGTTGGGAGGCCCTTTTCTTGCCGTGCAACAAAGCTCGGGCGCGAAAAACGCGCCGCGAGAACGGGTGCGCTTGCGCTGTTTGAAAAGTGAAATTCTTCACGCTCAGCGGACATTGCGGCACCGCCGACCCGTCACCCATTCTTGTTGTTGAACCGCCCAGGAGCCCTCTCCCGCCTGCGCGGCCGTAGCCGCTTCGGCGCGGCGAAGGCCCGCAAGGGGAGAGGGCACGCCAATCAGCTCCGCGTGTACACCGACGCCTCCACGCGCAATTTCGAATTTCTGGCGCAGTAAGACTAATACCGCGACAGCAGCGAACCGAAGCCGTCGACCCTGTCATCGATGCCGTTTGCCCGCAGCGCGTACCAATAGGTTGCGGTATTGATGGCGATGACCGGCTTGTCGAGCCAGAACTCGGCCATCGCCGCGAGCCGCGCCATGACGAGATTGGTGCCGACCTGGATCACCGCGTCGACGTCCGGCCCGTTTACTTCCATGATGGCGTCGCGCAAGGTGCGTTCGGAGACATGCGCGATGGCAACCGGGCTCTCGCAGCACAGGCCCTTGAGCCGCACGATCTCAAAGCCGCAATCGGTGAAGAAGCGGCGCACCTGGCCGTCGCCGAGCGGCATGTAGGGGGTGATCACGCCGATGCGCTTGATGGAGCCGAGCCGTTTGAGCGACGCCTGGCTCGCGTCCGAGCCCATCGCCACTTTCACGCCGGCATGCTTCTCCACCCGTTCGCGCAGGCGCTCGCTTCCCTCAAGTCCGTCCCAGAACGTCTCCGACGACATGCCGAGAATGAGGTAGTCCGGCTCGCAGGTCATCACCCGGTCGATCGCCTCGAACATGGCGGCGCGGATATTGACCATGAGCTGGTTGAAATCGGCGTCGTTCCTGATCGGATCGTTGGGGATGTGGATGCGGCCGAAATGATTGGTCACGCCGGGAGGCCGCATGGAATCGTATTCCGGCTGCACCGCGGTGTTGGTCGACGGCGCCACCACGCCGAATTTCCTGCGATAGCCCAGCGAATCCGTCATTGCGCGCCCCGCGACCGTCTTGACTAGCTAACAGACTTGGAGAACCGTCTTAACCCCATGCTGCGTACCGGAAAAGAGCATTTGCAATCGCTGCGCGACGGCCGCGCCATCTATATCGGCGGCGAGCGCGTCGACGACGTCACCACCCATCCGGCCTTCCGCAACGCCGCGGCGACCGTGGCGGCGCTCTACGACATGAAGGCCGATCCCGCCAACCGCGAGGTAATGAGCTACGAGGAAGACGGCGGCCGGCATTCGATCTATTACCTGCGCGCACGCTCGCGCGACGACCTGCAGCGGCGCATGGTCGGCCATCGCCGCATCGCCGATTTCACCTACGGCCTGTTCGGCCGCTCGCCCGACCACGTCGCCTCTTTCATCACCGGCATGGCGATGAAGCCGGACGAGCTGAAGCCGCCCTGCGCGCATGCCGATAATCTGCTCGCCTATTACCGCTACGCCCGCGATAACGACCTCTACGTCGTCTACGCGGTGGTGCCGCCGCAGGCGGCGCGCAACCCGGAATTCTACCAGCGGCAGAACATTCCAACGCCGACTTTGCGGGTGGTGCACGAGGACGATACCGGTGTCGTGATTTCCGGCATGAAGATGCTGGCGACCGGCGCAGTGTTCGCCAACGAAATCTGGATCGGCAACGTCATTCCGCTTGCCGCCGACCAGAAGAACGAGGCGATCACCTGTGCCATCCCGTGCAACGCGCCGGGCCTGCAATTGTGGTCGCGGCAGCCGTTCGAGCCCGGCTGCGCTTCCGAATTCGATTCGCCGCTCTCCTACCGCTACGACGAGAGCGATTGCATGCTGATCTGCCACGAGATCAAGGTGCCGTGGGAGCGGGTGTTCGTCCACGGCGATGCGCTGCTCTCGCGCGACATTTACGTCAAGACGCCGAGCCATTGCTTCGGCAATCATCAGTCGAACGTGCGCTATTGGTCCAAGATGCGTCTTCTGGTCGGGCTGTGCAGCAAGATCGCGGCCGCGACCGGCGCCGATCAGGTGCCGGCGGTGCGCGAGGCGCTCGGTCGCGTTTCCTCTTACGAGGCGCAGATCGCCGGCATGGTCAACGGCCAGATCAACGCGTTTGAGGATCATTGGCCGGGCAACGGCTACGTCTGCTTCAACCGGCGCATGATGTACGGCGCGCTCGAATGGTGCACGCAGAACTACACCAAATTCGTCGACGAGCTGCGCGAACTGATGGGCGGCGGCGTGTTTCAGATGCCGGCGAACATCTCGGTGATGCGCGATCCGGCGCTCGGGCGCGACTTTGCCACCTACTGGCAGACGCCGCAGGGCGACGCGGTCGCGCGCATGAAACTGTTCAAGCTCGCCTGGGACATGGTCGGCTCGGAGTTTGCCGGCCGTCACCTGCAATACGAGAAGTTCTACGCCGGCGCGTCCTTCATCGTGCGCAACCATTCGTTCCGCGAAACCGACTGGGCGTCGTTCAACAAGGTCGTCGACGATCTGATGGCGGGCTACGATCACGGCGGCGCGCTGGGCAAGCTCGCGGCGGAATAGCTGCTACTTCGGCACTACCGCCGTCGCCTCGATCTCGAGCCTCGCCTTGTCCTCGACCAGCGCGCCGACTTGCACGAGCGTCATTGCCGGGAAGTGCCGGCCCATCACGCCGCGATAGGCGTCGCCCAGTTCGCGCAGCCGTGACAGGTAGTCCTGCTTGTCGAGGACAAACCAGGTCAGCCGGGTGATGTGCTCCGGCTTGCCGCCGGCTTCGGCCACCAGCGCCGCGATGTTGGCGAGCGCCTGGCGCGCCTGCGCGACGAAGTCCTCGCTTTCGAATTCTTGCGCGGCGTTCCAGCCGACCTGGCCGGCGAGAAACACGAGCCGGCCTTCGGCGGCGATACCGTTGGCGAAGCCGTTCGGCTGTTTCCAGCTTTTCGGATGAAGAAGTTGGTGCTGCTCTGTCATGTGTTGGTATGCCTATTGCGCGCCGGGCCGTAACCGAAAGCGCTGAATTTTTCCGGTCTGCGTCTTCGGCAGCGCGTCGATGAATTTTACCGAGCGCGGATATTTGTACGGCGCGATCGTCGCCTTGACGTGATCCTGCAGGAGTTTGATCTCGTCGACGCCGGCGATGACCTCGTCCTTGAGCACCACATAGGCTTCGACAATCTGGCCGCGGCCCTCGTCGGGCGCGCCGATCACCGCGCATTCCTTGACGTCGGGATGCGACAACAGTGCCGCTTCCACCTCCGGCCCGGCGATGTTGTAGCCGGCAGAGATGATCATGTCGTCGTTGCGTGCGGCAAAATGGAAGTAGCCATTTTCGTCCTGGCTGAACGAATCGCCCGTCAGGTTCCAGCCGTCGCGCACGTAGGCTTCCTGCCGTTTGTCGGCGAGATAGCGGCAGCCGGTCGGGCCGCGCACCGCGAGCTTGCCGATCTCACCGCGCGGCTTCTCTTTCATGTCGTCGCCGACGATCTTGGCCTCGTAGCCGGCGACGGGCTTGCCGGTCGACGCCGGCGCGGCGTCGGCAAAGCGGTTGGAGATGAAAATGTGGAGGAGTTCGGTCGAGCCGATGCCGTCGAGAATGGGCTTGCCGGTCTTGCCGACCCAATCGTTGAACACCGGCGCCGGCAGCGTTTCGCCGGCGGAGACGGCGGCGCGCAGCGAGGAGAGGTTTGCCCCCTGATGCATCGCCGCCAGCATGGCGCGATAGGCGGTCGGCGCGGTGAACGAGATCGTCGCCTTATAGGTCTCGATGATCTCGATCATGTTGGCGGGCGAGGCGTTCTCGAGAAGCGTCGCGGTGGCGCCGAAGCGGAGCGGAAAGACCGCGAGCCCGCCGAGCCCGAAGGTGAAGGCGAGCGGCGGCGAGCCGACGAACACGTCGGCGGGCGTGACGTTCAAGATCTCTCTGGCATAGCCGTCGGCGATGATGAGCAGGTCGCGATGAAAGTGCATGGTCGCCTTCGGCTCGCCGGTGGTGCCGGACGTGAAGCCAAGGAGAGCGACGTCGTCGCGCCCGGTTTTCACCGCGTCATAGGTCACCGATTTTGACAGCGCGATGCGGTCGAGTTCGGCGTCGTGATTGGCGGTGCCGTCGAAGCCGATCACCTGCTTGAGGAATTTCGAGGTCTTGGCGCAGGTGACGAGTTCGTCCATCAGCCGTGTGTCGCACAGCGCTAATGCGACCTCGGCCTTGTCGACAATCTTTGCCAGTTCGCCGGCGCGCAGCATTGGCATGGTGTTGACCACGACCGCGCCGGCCTTTGTGGCGCCGAGCCAGCAGGCAACCATGGCCGGATTGTTGGCCGCGCGCACCAGGATGCGGTTACCCGGCTTGATGCCGAAATCCTCGCTGAGCGCGTGGGCGATGCGGTTGGTCCAGTCGGAAAGTTCCTTATAGGTGCGGCGGCGGCCGTTGCCGATCAGCGCGACCTGATCGCCAAAGCCACGTTTGACCATCGTGTCGGTCAGTTCCACCGCGGCGTTAAGTTCCTCCGGATAGTCGAAGCCGTTGAGCGGAATGACCGGCCATTGCTGCGACGGCGGCAGGTTGTCGCGCGTGAACGTGTCAGTATGGGCCGAACGGCCCGGCGATGCCAAAGTCATGGTGATGCTCCTGCGAGAACCTGTCGCGCGATGACGACTTTCTGCACTTCGGATGCGCCCTCGTAGATGCGGAGCGCGCGGATTTCCCGGTAGAGCCGTTCGATGATGTGGCCGCTGCGAACGCCGTCGCCGCCATGAAGCTGCACTGCCTTGTCGATCACTTGCTGCGCGCGTTCGGTGGCGAACAGCTTCGCCATCGAGGCTTCGCGGGTGACGCGGGCGGCGCCGTTGTCCTTCGCCCAGGCGGCGCGGTAAACCAAGAGCGCCGCCGCATCGACGTCGAGCGCCATCTCGGCGATCTTCTCCTGCACCATCTGCAGGTCGGCGAGCGGCCCGCCGAACAGCTTCCGCTCGCGCACGCGCGCGGCCGCCTCGTCGAGTGCGCGGCGGGCGAAACCGAGCGCGGCGGCGCCGACCGTGGCGCGGAAAATATCCAGCGTCGCCATCGCGATCTTAAAGCCGTCGCCGGGAGCGCCGATCATCGCGGAGGCCGGAACGCAGACGCGTTCGAATTTAAGCCGCGCCAGCGGATGCGGCGCGATCACCTCGATCTTTTCGGCGACCGAGAAGCCGACCAGACCCTTCGGCAGCAGGAAGGCTGAGAGTCCTTTGGCGCCGGGGCCTTCGCCGGTGCGGGCGAAGACGACGTAGAGATCGGCGATGCCGCCATTGGAGATCCAGGTCTTCTCGCCGTCCAGCACATAGCCGTCGCCGTAACGGCTCGCCGTCATCGCGATGTTGGCAACGTCGGAGCCCGAAGCCGGCTCGGTCAGCGCGAAGGCGGCGATCGCCTCGCCGGCACGCGTGCGCTTGAGCCATTCGCGTTGTGCGGCGTTGCCGAACAGGCTGATCGGGCCGGCGCCGAGGCCCTGCATGGCGAAAGCGAAATCGGCAAGCCCGTCGTGGCGCGCCAGCGTCTCGCGGATCAGGCAGAGCGTGCGCACGTCGAGCGGGGAGGGCGCGTCGGGATCGGGCGCGGTGTGAGCAAGCCAGCCGTCGCGGCCGAGTTTTTGCACGAGTTCACGGCAGGCGGCATCGACGTCGGCATGATCGGCCGGCAGGTTCGCGGCGCACCAGCGCTCGATCTCCTCCGCCATCGCGCGGTGGCGGTCGGTGAAGAACGGCCAGGTGAGGAAGGATTGGTCGGGCATTTTATTCGTCATGCGCGAGCTTGACCCGCGCATCCATGCTGATAGGCCGCGTCCGAGAATCCGTAAGGAGACGATGCTCAACCTCACCATGGATTGCCGGGTCAGGCCCGGCAATGACGAGGTGGAGAGGACTGCACGTCATAGAGACTCTCTCCTAATTTCCTTTGAACACCGGTTTTTTCTTATCGACGAAAGCCCGATAGGCGCGCTCGAAATCGGCGGTCTGCATGCAGATCGCCTGCGCCTGCGCTTCCGCCTCGATGGCTTGGTCGAGGCTCATCGACCATTCCTGATTAAGCTGCGTCTTGGTGATGCTGTTGGCGAAAGTCGGACCCGATGCGATGCGGCGGCCGAGCGTCAGCGCTTCCTGCTCCAGCGCCTCGGCTGCAACGAGCCTGCTGTAGAAGCCCCATTGCTCGCCTTCCTGCGCGGTCATGGCGCGCCCGGTGTAGAGCAGTTCGGCGGCGCGGCCCTGGCCGATAATGCGCGGCAGCATAGCGCAGGCGCCCATATCGCAGCCGGCGAGGCCTACGCGATTGAACAGAAACGCCGTCTGCGCGGCGGGCGTAGCGATGCGCAGGTCGGAGGCCATGGCGATGATCGCGCCGGCCCCGACCGCGACGCCGTCGACCGCGGCGATGATCGGCTTGCCGCAGCCAAGCATGGCCTTGACCAGATCGCCAGTCATGCGTGTGAAGGCAAGCAGCTCCTTCATGCTCATGCCGACCAGCGGCCCGATGATGTCATGCACGTCGCCGCCGGAGCAGAAATTGCCGCCGTTGGGCAGAAACACCACGGCGTTCACGTCCTCGGCGTCGCGCAGCACTCGAAACATGTCGCGCAGTTCGGCGTAGGACTCGAAGGTCAGTGGGTTCTTGCGGTCGGGCCGGTTGAGCCGAATGACGGCGACCGCGTTCTCCATGCGCCAGAGGAAATGCGAAGGATCGAGGCTTGCCATTGTTGTCATGCTCGGCCGTCCTTCATGCTTCGCCCTCCCAATCGCTGCGAAACGATTTGAGCTTGGCGGAAAGGTCGACGGCGTCACGCGCGGAAATGCCGCCGAGAAGTTCGTCGACCCAGCTTTCATGCGCCGCCGCCATGTCGGCGAACACGGCGCGGCCCTTGCGGGTGAGACTGATGAATGAGGTACGGCGGTCGCCATTTCGCTGCGAGCGTGCGACGTAGCCGTCGGCGACCAGGCGGTCGACGATGCCGGTGATGTTGCCGTTCGACACCATGAGGAAGCGTGAAATCTCGCTCATCAGCATGCCATCGAGTTTGCGATAAAGCGCAGCCATCACATCGAAGCGCGGCAGCGTCGCGTCAAATTGCGTTTTGAGCCGCTCGCGCGCCACCGCCTCGATCAGCCGGCTCGCGCGCAGCAGCCTGATCCAGAGCCGCAAGCGCGCCTTGCTCTCGGGCTCGGGCTTGCCCGCTTGGCGAGCGCTTTGCGCGGGCAGCGGCGCGCTTACCATGTTTCGCCTCCCGATATTGAGATCGCCTGGCCGGTGATGCCGGCGCTGCCGTCGGCACAGAGCCACAACACCGCGTCCGCGACTTCTTGCGGCTCGATCAAGCGGCCTTGCGGATTGTTGGCTGCGATGGCCGCTCGTGCATCTGCAGCGCTGCGCTTGGTCGTTATGGCGATGCGTTCGACTGCCCGCTCAAGCATCGGTGTCTCGGTGAAGCCGGGACAGACGGCGTTGACGGTGATGCCCTGTTTTGCGGTCTCAAGTGCCAGTGCGCGCGCGAGGCCGACGACGCCGTGCTTGGCCGCGACATAGGGTGCCACGTAGGCGTAACCCTTCAGTCCGGCGGTCGAGGCGATGAAGACGATGCGGCCCCAGCCGCGCGCGCGCATCGTGGCAAGCGCCGGCTGCACGGAAACGAACGCGCCCGTGAGGTTGACCGCGAGCGTCCGATCCCACAGCTCGCGCGTGACTTTTTCTGCTGGTGCGCTTTCGCCAATTCCGGCATTGGCGACAACGATGTCGAACGGACCGTTGGTGTAGAGCTCCGTGACCGACTGCGAGTTGGTGACGTCGGCCGTCCGCGCCTCAATGTTGTTGTGCTGCGCGGCGGTGGATTGCAGAGCCTCGCGGCGGCGGCCGCAGATCGTGGTGCGCGCGCCGGCCTCTGCCAGCGCGACCGCGATGGCCGCGCCAATGCCGCTGCCGCCGCCCGTCACCAGCGCCTTTTTGCCGGCGAGTGTCGTCATCGTCACACCGCCGCCGTTGCCGGCTCGCTACCGGCGCTGCCGCCGCCAGAGAACCGATAGAGCTGATCGCGGCCGGCATAATAGGGCTTCGGCCAGGCCTCGCCGCGGTCGCCTAATCTGGCGGCGGCGTGCAATGTCCAATAGGGATCGGCCAGATGCGGACGCGCCAGACAGACGAGGTCGGCGCGGCCGGCCATCAGGATCGAGTTGACGTGGTCGGGCTCGAAGATGTTGCCGACTGCCATCGTCGCCATGCCGGTCTCGTTGCGAATGCGGTCGGAGAACGGCGTCTGGAACATGCGGCCGTAGACCGGCTGCGCGCGGATCGAGGTCTGGCCGGCGGACACATCGCAGATATCGACGCCGGCCTCCTGCAGCAGTCGCGCGATGGCTACAGCGTCACGCGGCTCGATGCCGTCAGTGCCGACCCAATCGTTGGCGGAAATACGCACCGAAATCGGTTTCTCCGCCGGCCACACCGCGCGCACGGCGCGAAAGACCTCGAGCGGATAGCGCATGCGATTGTCGAGCGACCCGCCGTATTCGTCGGTGCGGCGATTGGTCAGCGGGGTGATGAACGAGGAGAGCAGATAACCGTGCGCGCAATGAAGTTCGAGCATGTCGAAGTCTGCTCGTGCGGCCATTTCGGCCGCAATAACGAATTGAGCCCGTACCCGATCCATGTCCGCCCGCGTCATCGCCCGCGCAGTCTGGTTGCGCGCTGACCAGGCGGTGACCGAGGGCGCCAGCAGCGGCCAATTGCCGGATTTGAGCGGGGCGTCCATCTCCTCCCAGCCGAGCTGGGTCGAGCCCTTGGCGCCCGAATGGCCGAGCTGGCAGCAGATTTTCGCGTCCGTCTCGGCGTGGACGAAATCGACGATGCGCTTCCACGCTGCCTCGTGCTCCGGCGCGTACATCCCCGTGCAGCCGGGCGTGATGCGTCCTTCCGGAGAGACGCACGTCATCTCGATGCAAACGAGGCCGGCGCCGCCCTTGGCGCGCTCGGCGTAATGCACGAGATGCCAGTCGGTCGGGCAGCCGTCGACCGCCTTGTATTGCGCCATCGGCGAAACGACAACGCGGTTTTTGAGCTTCATATCGCGCAGCCGGAATGGTGCAAACATCGGCCGCCGCACGGCGTTGTCGGGCGCGCCGGCGCGGCGGAAAAACCAGTCCTCGGCGCCTTCCAGCCACGTCTTGTCGCGAAGCCGCAAATTTTCGTGGCTGATACGCTGCGAGCGGGTCAGCAGCGAATAATTGAACTGCACCGGATCGAGGTGCAGGTAGCGCTCGACCTCCTCGAACCATTCCATCGAGTTGCGCGCCGCCGATTGCAGGCGCAGCACCTCGGTGCGGCGGGCGTCCTCGTATTTGGCGAACGCTGCCCCCATGTCCGCCTCGCTGTGCAGCAGGTCGGCCATGGCGACGGCGCTTTCCATGGCGAGCTTGGTGCCGGAGCCGATCGAGAAGTGCGCGGTGGCCGCCGCGTCGCCCATCAGCACGATATTGCCGTGCGACCACTTCTGGCAGAGAACGCGCGGAAAATTCAGCCACGCCGAGCCGCGGATATGCGCCGCGTTCGACATCAGCTTATGGCCGCCGAGATATTTGGAAAAAATGTGCTCACAGGCGCGGCAATTGTCCTCCTGGCTCATCGCGCCAAAGCCGAACTTTGCGAAGGTCGCTTCCGAGCATTCGACGATGAAGGTCGCGGTGTCGGCGTCGAACTGATAGGCGTGCGCCCAGATCCAGCCGTGCTCGGTTTCTTCGAAAATGAACGTGAAGGCGTCGTTGAATTTCTGCCGCGTACCGAGCCAGACGAATTTGTTTTCGCGGAGCTCGATCGCCGGCTGGAAATATTCGGCGAACTCTTTGCGCGTTTTTGAATTCAGTCCGTCGGCGGCGACGACGAGATCGTAGCCTTTCGCAAGCTCGGCTGCGCTATCGATCTCGGTCTGGAAGCTGAGCTTCACGCCAAGTTCGCGCGCACGCTGCTGCAGCAGGATGAGCAGTTGCTTGCGCGCGATACCGGAAAAGCCGTGGCCGCCCGACACAACCCGTTGGCCGCGGTAATAGACCGCGATGTCGTCCCAATAGGCGAAATGGCCGCGGATGGCGGCGGCGCTCTTCGGATCGTTGGCGGCGATGTTGTCGAAGGTTTCGTTGGAGAACACCACGCCCCAGCCGAAGGTATCGTCGGGACGGTTGCGCTCGAACACGGTGATGTCGTGGCCGGCATCGCGCAGCTTCATGCTGATCGCAAAATAAAGGCCCGCCGGGCCGCCGCCGAGGCACGCAATCTTCATGCACCCGCTCCTTCGGACGACAGAGGATGAACGGCAGGTCGCCGGTTCGCCTCTATCTGCCGACGCGCGGAATCATGGCATCGGCCAGTATATATTTCAAGCTTAAAGTTTTAAACCTGAAGGTTTTCCACTGGCCGCGATACGAGCTTGGTCCGGGCCCTTTCGCACAAGACGCCGCTGTGCAATATGGTCTTGTATTGCTTGGGGTTTTCGCAACATGTGGGCTGAGAAGAAGAGGGCAATGAGCGTCAAACCCACCGTCGCTTCGGTGATCGCTGCCGACCTTGCCAGCTACGGCGCCAGGCGCTGTTTCGGCCTTCTCGGCACCGCCAACTTCAAGGTTTCGCACGGCTTGGTGCAGGCCGGCGTCGAGCTGATTTCCGCGCGGCACGAATGCAACGCCGCGAGCATGGCTGACGCCTATGCCAAATCGACCGGCGAACTGACGTTGGTCAGCGTGCATTCGGGGCCCGGGCTGACCAACGCACTGACCGGCATCGGCGAAGCCGCTAAAAGCCGCACGCCGCTTGTCGTCCTCGCCGGCGACGTGCCCAACGGCGCGGTGAAGAACAATTTTTACATCGAGCAGGCCGAGATGGTGCGTTCGGTCGGCGCGGTGTCGGAGCGGCTGCACACGGTGAATTCGGCGCGCGAGGATACATTACGCGCGGTGACGCGCGCGCTGCGCGACCGGCAGACCGTGGTGCTGTCGATGCCGCTCGACGTGCAGCATGCGCCGCTGCCGACCAACCAGCCGCCGATGGAATTGCCGCCGGCGCCGGGCCGCCTGCATCCCGACCCGGCCGCCGTCGTGCGGCTTGCCGCCGCGCTCGCCAAAGCGAAGCGGCCGCTCATTCTCGGCGGCCGCGGTGCCGTGATCTCCGGTGCCGAAGAAGCGTTGGTGGCGCTGGCCGATCGCGTCGGTGCGCTGCTTGCGACCTCGGTGTGCGGGCATGGGTTATTTGCCGGCAATCCGTGGTCGGTCGGCATCAGCGGCGGCTTCTCCTCGCCAGTCGCTGACGAACTGATCTCCGAAAGCGATTTCATTCTCGCCTTCGGCGCGAGCCTCACCCAATGGACGACCAAAAAAGGAAAACTGATTGCGCCGGGCGCGGTGGTCGCTCAGGTCGATATCGATGTGCCCAAGCTCGGCTATCAGATGCCCGTGCAGATCGCGCTTAATGGCGATGCGCGGGCGACGGCAAAGGCCTTGGTGGAGGAGCTCGGGCGCGGCGGGACGGCGAAATCAAAGAACGGCCGCCGCAGCGCCGCGATGCAAAAGCGCATTCACGACGGCGATAATCATCACTATCCGTGGCCGGACGAATCGAGCAAGGCGTTCATCGATCCACGATCTTTAAGCAAAGCGGTCGACGCGATTCTGCCGACCGATCGCGTGGTCGCGTCCGATTCCGGCCATTTCTGCGGCTGGGTGCCGCGCTATTTGCGGGTGCCGAACGCGCGCGCGTCCTGTTTGAGCCACTCGTTTCAATCAGTCGGTCTCGGGCTACCCTCGGCCATCGGTCTCGCTGTCGCCAATCCGGGAAAGCTTGCCGTGCTCGGCACCGGCGACGGCGGCTTTCTGATGTCTATCGCGGATCTCGAAACCGCCATCCGTCTCGGCCTGCGTCTGTGCATTCTCGTCTACAACGACGCCTCCTACGCCGCCGAAGTGCACTACTTCCGCCGGCAGGGCTTTTCCGTTGATATCGTGCAGTTCCCCGACACCGATTTCGCCGCCATTGCCCGCGGTTACGGCGCGCGCGGATGCACGGTGCGCACCCTTGCCGACCTCGAAGCCGTCAAGGATTGGGTCGCCGAAGGCTGCCCCGGCCTGTTCGTGATCGACGGCAAGATCAATCCCGACCTCGAAGCCGACTGGCACGCCGAGCATTTTCCGTCGTGATGCACCAGGCCTAAGGGCGAGACTGCGTGGCGTCGCTCAGCCGTCCCCGCGTCATTCAAGCCGCGGCCAAAACCGCTTTGCGGACCGCCTGTGGCAAGGCGATCGAGCGGAAGAGCGTCTTTGGATACAAATAGTCCTCGCCGGATTCATCAACCACACGCACGAGCCCGCGTTTCTCGGCGTCTGCGTCGCGTAGCGCGATATAAATTTTTCTTTTCTCCAGCGAGACCGGGTATTCCGCGTTGTCGACGCAGACGAGCAGTTGCTTTGAGGGTGTCTTAGCCATAGTTCCCAATCACAGCAGACGCTTAATCTTGTATTCCCTGCGACCGATCCCGGACGCTTCATACCAGTGTAGCTCAGCAAGACAGACAGTGCCATCGCTCAACTTGATTCGCGCCGTACCCTTGCGTTTGCGCCAGCGGCCGCGGCCATAAATTCTCCTAAGCCGAGCGATTTCGCGTATCCCTCGCCCCGTGGCGAACGTCTCGACGTCGAAGATTTCACCCAGAATCTCAAACCGCATCAGAGATTTTCCCCCAAGCGGCGCTGCGGCAAATAATGCAGCACGTGCCGCTCGGCGAGGATGACGCCGAGATAGGCGATGCCGCCGACCAGTGTCAGCATCACGATCGAGACGAACACAAGAGACGTGTCAGCCTGGCCCTCACCGAAGCTGAGCAGATAGCCCAGCCCCACATTGCCGCCGACGAGTTCGCCGACCACGACGCCGACAACGGCGAGGGTGGCGCCGATGCGCAAGCCGGCGAACATCGGCGGCAGCGAATTGGGGAACTCGACCTTCCAGAAAATCTGCGCCCGCGTCGCCTTGAACGAGCGCGCGAGATTGATCAGATCAGGATCAATGGTGCGTAGCGCGGTGAGCACGTTGACCATCACCGGAAAGAACACGATCAGAATGGCGACGAGGATTTTCGGATAGACGGTAAATCCCATCCACAGGATGAATAGCGGCGCGAAAGCGACCTTGGGTGCGATCTGCAGCGCCAGAATGTAGGGCGACAGCACAAGCTCCGCCGTGGGCGACATGCCGAGCAGATAACCGATAAAGGCGCCGAGCAGGCTGCCGAGGACGAAACCGGCCAATACTTCGGCGATGGTGATGCCGGTGTGCCGGAGCAGATGATCGACCTGCCAGGCGAAGGCGAATTCGTGCGCGACCATGGAGAGCGGCGGCACGATAAAGGTCGGAACGCCGAGCAGGCCCGGTCCCCACTGCCAGGCGGCGAGAAAGACGACGAGCAGCGCCGCGCTGGCGAGCGCGCCTTTGTGCGTTGGCGAGAAGCGTGCTGCGCCGGTCATGTGTCGCCTTCCGGCCCGCGTTCGAGCGAGGCGTGCGCGATGTCGAGGCGCTCCATCAAGTGGCTGACGTAATCGTTGACTTTGGGGTTGGCGCGGCGCGCCAGCGGATTGTCGCGTTGCGGCATGTCAATCGCGATCTCGTCGACGATGGTGCCCGGCCGCTGGCTCATCACCAGCACGCGATCTGACAGCGTCACCGCCTCGAGCAAATCGTGGGTGATGAGGAGTGCGGTTTTCTGCGCCTCGGCGAGCGTGCGGGCAAGATCGCGCTGCAGCACGATGCGGGTCTGCGCGTCCACGGCGGAAAACGGTTCGTCGAGCAGAAGCACGTGCGGATCGACGGCGAGCGTGCGCGCGAGCGCCACCCGCTGGCGCATACCGCCGGATAATTGATGCGGATAGTGGTCGGCAAATTCGGCGAGATGGAACTTTTCCAAAAGCTCGCTTGCGCGCCGTTTACGTTCGCCTGGCGGTACGCGCTGGATCTCCACGCCGAACATCGCGTTCTCCGCCACGGTTCGCCAGGGCAGCAGCAAATCCTTCTGCAGCATGAAGGCGACTTGTGCGTTCGGCCCTTCGACCGGATCGCCATCGACGAAGGCGGTACCCTCGCTCGGCGCGGTCAGTCCCGAGCCGATGTTGAGAAGCGTGCTCTTGCCGCAGCCGCTCGGCCCGATCAGCGAAACCACTTCGCCGTCGCGGACGCAAAAGCTCACGCCGTGCACGGCTGTGAGAGGGCCGCCGGTGCGGTCGGCAAATCGCATCGTCACGTCGCGGTATTCGAGCCGGACGAGAGCCGGTGCGGACGATGAGGCGGCAGGTGTATACGACGGTGAAGAAACAACCATAAGCAAATCGACCGCTTAAGCCTGCTCGTTTGGGCCGATTGCACGCATGCCGCCGCCCAGATAATGTCGACTATAGTTGCAAATCCCGGGATCGCCGATAGGGCAGGATGTGCTGTGGCGTTTTCTCACCGCAGCCGCACCTTGGACGTGGCTATCGCAGCAAGGAGTTGACGGATGCTCGTTATTGAATCGAAGCCATTGACCCGCCGTCAGGCTCTGCGGGGTGCTGCCGCTATCACGCTGTCTGCCGGGCTTGGCGGTTTGGCGGTGCCGGCGCGCGCGGACGAAAAGATGACCTATCTGTTTCCGGCGCCGCCGCTCCTTCCGGCGTTCGGACCGATCCAGCTCGCCAAGGGCAAAGGCTATTTCGGGCAGGCCGGTCTCGACGTGAGCTACGCGGTCGGGCGTGGCGGCGTCGATGTCGCCAAGCAGGTCGGCGCCGGCAATGCGCCGCTCGGCGGCATCGTCGCGGATGCGCCTATCGTGGTCCGCCAGAACGGCGTGCCGGTGAAGATCGTCTGCCTGTTCGGCGGCAAAGGCTTCATGCAGCTCGTCGTGCGCAAGGATTCCGGCATCGAGAAGCCGGCCGACCTCAAGGGTAAGACAATTACGGTGATGTCCTATCAGGATACCACCTTCTACGCGCTGCTTGGACTGCTCGCGAGCGCTGGGCTTTCGCAGAGCGACGTCAATATCGAGTCCGCCGGCCCGGTCGGCGTTTGGCAGATGGTGGCGACCGGCAAATCTGTCGGCATGGCTGGGGTGCCGGACTGGATTCCGCCGATCGAGGCCGCCGGCGTCGCCGTCAACGTGCTGCCGACGGATGAGTTCTTTCCGCACATGGCGCAGGCGGTGGCCGCCTCCGATCAGACGATCAAGGATCGGCCCGATCTAGTGCGCTCCTTTGTTCAGGCGGCGCTGCACGGCATGAAAGACATCATGGACGATCCCGACAAGGCCGCGGTCGACTTCGTGAAGTTCGTGCCGGAGTGGACCGGCAAAGAAGGCCAGGTCAAGGAAGCGTTCGCGTATTACGACAAGCTGGTCTACCCGGGGCAGAAGGTGCTCGGCGCGGTCGATCCCGAGCGGGTCGCCAAGCTGCAGGACTTTTATTTCGCCAAGGGCATCATCCAGAAAAAGACGCCGGTGGACGAGCTCTACACCAATCAGTTCGTATCGTAGGGTGGGCTGAGCGAAGCAAAGCCCACGCGGTCGAGTTCGAACAGCGTGGGCACGGCGCTTTCGCGCCTTTGCCCACCCTACCAATTACCTGTGCATCATGAGTAAGCGGCACGCGGAAATCGCTGGCGCCGGCTTCGCCGGGCTCACCGCCGCTTGCGCGCTCGCGCAGCGCGGCTGGAGCGTGCGTGTCCACGAGCGCGGCGAGGCGCTGCGCACGACCGGCGCCGGCATTTACATTTATGAGAACGGGCTTCGCGTGCTCGAAGCGCTCAGCGCTTATGACGCTGCAGTCAAGGGCGCACCGTTTGCGCATACGCGGGAAGTGCGCGACGGCGACAACCGCTTGATTTCTGTGCACCGCTGGGCCGGCAGCCGGGTGTTTTCGATCGTGCGGCAGAATGTCATCAATGCGCTGGCCGCAGCGGCTACGCGCGCCGGCGTTGAGATTGTGACTAATTCGGCGGCCGCGGGCGCGACCGCGGATGGCGAATTGATCCTGGCCGACGGACGGTGGCTGAAGGCCGATCTCATCATCGGCGCTGACGGCAGCAATTCGCGGCTGCGCGACTCGCTCGGCCTCCTCGCCAAGCGCAAATACCTGGTCGACGGCTGCACGCGTTTGCTCATGGAAAAGACGGCCGAGGAGCGGGCAGCGACTGGCGGAGCAACGACCGTCGAATACTGGTCGGGCACGCGGCGCCTGCTCTATACGCCGTGCAGCGAGACCGACATCTATATTGCGCTGACCATGCTCGACAGCGACGAGACAGCCAAAGCGATGCCGGTACGCAAGGAGGCGTGGAAACGCTGGTTTCCGCATCTGAAAGTGTTGATTGACCGTATCGGCGAGCAGGGCCGCTACGACCGCTTCGATTTGATCAGGCTCAAGCGCTGGTCGGCCGGCCGCGTCGCCATCATCGGAGACGCCGCACACGCGCTGCCACCAAATATCGGACAAGGCGGCGGTTGCGCCATGATGAACGCGCTGTCGCTTGCGGTTTATCTCGAGCGTGAAAACGATGTCGCGTCGGCGCTTGCAATATGGGAGCGCAACGAGCGGCCGCTCACAGAGCATACGCAGCGTGTCTCCTATTTTCTGGGTCTGCCGACCACCTGGCCGCCGCGCATGCGCGCCTTTACTCTCGGCATGATTGGCCGTTCGAAATGGCTCACCGCGCAGCGCACGCGCACGGCGCTGCATCGGCCGACCGGGACGTGAGGAAAGGTTCATAGGTGCGCTGCTCGTGGCGCCCGCGATGCGGATCGATAGGGCGGCCACAAGGGCCGCCCCTACGGTGATCTCAAAACGGCACCGTAATTCCGTCGAGCGGCGCGTCGCAATTGACGAGATCGACGCGCTTCCAGGCGATCATGATCCGACCGCCGGCCTGCACCAGGCGATGCAGCATGGTGCCGCCGAACAGGCGTTGTTGCTCGCGGCGATACTCGATCATCGTGAATTTGGACCGCATTGTGCAGGACGTGGCGTCGAGCTTCTTCAATCGTGACATTGGCGACGATGCGGCTCGTGCGCGAGCGCGGCTCCTGCGAGTACATGCGCGGACTTGAGAGCCGCCGCACGCGCGTTTCGAGAAGTCGCCGGTCGTCATAGATCAGCGAAACCGTCTCGACCGGATCGGCCTGATCAGGCTCGCTCGGCACCCAGTACCAGGCCTCGGGCGTGAACAGCGCGAGCCAGTCGTCGAACTTGCCCTCGTCGAGCAGCCGCGCTTCATGCAGCAGGAATTGCTCGCAGCGACGCGCGTCGAGCGGCTGCGGCGAAGGGAGCCGCGCCGCTCGCGCCGAAGCGGCCAGCGGCCGGCGCCGCGGCGCCGCCGGTCTCTCGCGCGCTTCGGTCGCCTCGCCATGGGTGGTCACGAGGCCGCGCGCGCGGTCTGCGCCCGGCCGTCGGTCATGTAGCCGAGCCAGGCGTCGAGCATGTTGCGGATGTAGATTTCGCTGGTCGAGTTCGCCCCGCGCCGGCCGCCGTGGCCGTCGGGCAGGTCGCTCTGCAGGCCGCGGCCGATCTCGATCCATTCGGCGCCTTCGCTCGATAGTCCCATGCCGATGCGGTTGTAGATTTCCAGATCGTCGGTCAGCACCAGCGAGCCGGTGCCGTTGACGGTGTTGGCGAAGCTGATCGTGTTGCGGAACATCTGCGCGGGCGCGCCCTTGAGTCGGAAATTGTAGGTGTGCACGATGGTCCGGTTGACGGCGACCGGATGCACGACGCGCAATTGCTGGAATTGGCTCATGAATGACAGATTGGGATAGACGTTGCTGTTCCACCGCCGCACTTCCAGCACGCGGCGGGTCTCCGCCTTGCCCTTCTTCTTTTCCAGCGCGGCGATGTAGTCGCGGAACAGCGGGTCCTTGAGCGCCGCGACGAGTTTGGCGTCGTCGTGATAATCGCCCAGATAGGAATGGCCATTGGGATAGGTCCAGATGCCGACCTGGCTTTCCCAGAAGCTGTAAGGCGCACCGTTCTGCCGCATCTGGCGGATGGCGATCTCGCCCGAGCCGTCGGAGAAAACCTCGTCCGATTGCTGCTGCGCCGCATCGATCGAGGAGCGGTGGGTGAACCAGGGATGCGCGGCGTCGCACAGGTTTTCCAGATAGAGCTTCCAGTTGGCGTCGTAGGCGTGCTTGAACACGCCGCCGGCCATCTCGATCTCGCCGTCCGGCGCGCGATCGACCATGTCGTCGAGCGAGGTGGTCATGTGGCCGAGGAAGTCTTCCAGGCTCGGCCCGTCGGGCGCCTCGCTGGCGAAGACAAAGCCGCGATAGCTCTGCACGCGCGGCACGCTGCACCATCGCGGTTTTCGGATTCTTGGGATCGAAGTCGCGCGGATAGCCATGCTGCAGCGGCACTGCCTTGAGCCGGCCGTCGAGATGATAGGTCCAGCCGTGATAGCAGCATTGGAATTCGTCGGTGTTGCCCTTGTCGTTGGCGACCACGAGCGAGCCGCGATGGGCGCACTGATTATGAATGACGCGGATCTCGCCGTCGGCGTCGCGCACCAGCACGACGGGCTTGCGGCCGATGAAGCTGCGGAAATAGTCGCCGGGATTCTTCACCTGGCTTTCGTGGCCGACATAGATCCAGGCGGCGCCGAAAATGCGCTCCAGTTCCAGTTCGAAGATGGCCGGGATCGGTGTAGATTTGCCGATGCACGCGGCCGGGCCGGATGAAGCGTGCGAGGTCTTCGGTCATGATGGCGTCGCATGAACCTTCAAAGGTGCCGGGACGCTACCGCACGCGATCATCGCGGACAAGCAGCGTCAGCATTGCAGCCGACGCCGGGTCATGCTGCTGGCGGGCATGACGGGAATTTGTAATAATCCCGGCAAGCATTGCCAGAACCCGCAGCGTGAGTTTGCGTGGGAAGGGGGAGGACCATGAGTAACGTTGCATCGAGCGTGGATCAAACCGTCGCCGCCCCGACCGTCCACCAGATCTATAAGGTGGCGCTCGCCAGCATCGTCGGCTCGGTGATCGAGCAATACGACTTCCTGGTCACCGGCGTGATCGCCGCGACGGTGTGGCCCGACATCTTCTTCAAGGAGCCGGGCGTCAAAAGCGCTGCGCGGCGATCGCCACCTACGGTCTCGGCATTATCATCCGTCCGGTTGGCGCCTTCATTTTCGGCTACATCGCCGATCGCAACGGCCGCAAGGACGCGCTGGTTTACGCTCTGGTGCTGATGGGTCTGAGCACGCTCGCGATCGGACTGACGCCGACCTACGCCAGCATCGGCGCTGTCGCGCCGATACTGCTGGTCGTTTTCCGTCTGCTGCAGGGCATCAGTTTCGGCGCCGAGTTCGGCACCGCCTCGACCTGGGTGGTCGAGCAGGCGGCGCGCTCGAAGTACCGCGCGTTCTGGGGCGCCTGGGTCGGCTTCGCCATTCCGATCGGGCTCCTGCTCGGCTTCGGCTCGGTGATCTTGGTGAAATCGCTGATGACGCCGGAGAGCTTCAACGACTGGGGCTGGCGCATCTTCTTCGTCATCGGCTTTCTGGGGGCGATCGTCGGCCTCATCATCCGCACCCGCACCATGGACAGCTTCGTGTTCGAGCAGCACAAGGACGCAGATCGCGATCCTGCAAAATCCGGCGCGGCAGGTGTGGAAGGACATGCCGCTGACCATTCTGCGCACCTCGCTGGTCAACGCGATGTTCGGCGGCGCGTTCTTCCTCTACTTCGTGTTCGGCACCAACTACATGAAGCAGGTGGGCTTCACCGGCTCGACGCCGGAATATATCGGGCTGATCGCCGCCGGCCTTCATGCTGGTGTTCATGATCATCGGCTCGCTGCTTGGCCGACTATCCTCAACCGCCGCACCATCCTGCTGATCGCCGCCGTCGTGTTCCTGGTCTTCGCCGTGCCGAATTTCTACTGATCAGCACCGGCAACTTCTGGCTGGCGACGCTCGCCGACATCATCGGCTTCGGCTTCGTGTTCGGCTTCGGCTACGGCGCGATCCCGACCTTCTACACGGAGAATTTTCCGACCCGCTATCGCGCCTCGGGCGCCAGCGCCGGCTATCAGATCGCGCAGGTCTATGGCGGCGGGCTCATTCCGATCATCGCGGCGCGGCTGCTCGAGGCCTACGGCATCAACAAGGCCTACATCTATATCGGCGGCCTGGTGATGGTGTACGCGGTGCTCGCCATCATCGCGATCCTGCGCACGCCGGAAACCAAGGGCAAAAGTCTCGAGAACTGACGCGGTTCGCGTGTTGCCGGCCCGCCGGTTTTGGTGGAAACTTCGGTGAATCACTGACGCAACGGAGGACTCGCCATGGAAATTGTCCCGCTGGGTCCGGGTTTTGCCGCCGAATTGCGCGGCATTTCGCTTGCCGATGTGGCGGCGGACGGTGCGGCGTACGGCAAGGTGCGCGCGGCCTTCGAGGAGCATTCGGTCCTGCTCTTTCGCGATCAGGAGGTGACCGACGAGGGGCAGATCGCCTATTCGCGCCGCTTCGGTCGGCTGGAAATCGACCAAGGTCGGCTCCGAGGGTCACGGCACCAACCTTGTCATCCTCAAGACGCTCGACGACAACGGCAACGTCGTGCCGGAGGATCATCGCCTCGCGCTGCGCAACAAGGCGAACCAGCTCTGGCATACCGACAGCCCGTTCAAGCGCCTGCCGGCGCTCGCCTCCGTGCTGTCGTCGCGCATCATTCCCGGACGCGGCGGCGAGACCGAATTCGTCTCGACGCGGCTTGCCTTCGAGCGGCTCGATCCGGCGCTGCGCAAGCGGCTGGAAAACTCCTTCGCCTGGCACGATTACGCCTATTCGCGCGGCAAGATCGCGGCCGATCTGGCGAGCCCGGCCGAGCGCGCGGCGCTGCCGCCGCAATGCTGGCGGCTCGTTTGGAAGAATCCGGCCAACGGCCGCGGCGCGCTCTATATCGCCTCGCACACCTATGCGATCGAGGGCATGCAGGACGGGGCGGGCAAGAAGCTCCTTGCCGAACTGATGGCTGCCGCGACCGCGCCAGGGCGGAGCTATGTCCACACCTGGAACAAGGGCGACGTAATCATGTGGGACAACCGCGCCACGATGCATCGCGGCCGGCCCTGGCCCGCCAACGAACCGCGCTACATGGTGCGCACGACGATCTCGGCGAGCGCCGCCGACGGCCTTGAATCGATGCGCGCTCCGCCGCGGCAGGCGGCGGAGTAGGGCGCCTCCTCGCGGCGCGGCATGACTTCTTGGCTCGATGACGCGCCATTGCCGTCACGGTTCGGCGGCGCCGAAGAGCTTGACGATTTCCTGACTCGGCCGAGCCGGGCGTTGGCCGCCGATCTCGCCGCCATCGACGGCGACATCATCGTGCTCGGCGTCGGCGGCAAAATGGGGCCGACATTGGCGCGGCTTGCGCGCAATGCCGCGTCGGACAAGCGGGTGATTGGCGTCGCCCGGTTTTCCGAATCCGGCTTGCGCGAGAGCCTCAACGCCAGCGGCGTCGAGACGATCGCCTGCGATTTGTTGGACCGTGACGCGGTGCACCGGCTGCCGCGCGAGCGCAACGTCATCTTCATGGCCGGGCGCAAGTTCGGTGCGCAGGGCAGTCCGGCGCTGACCTGGGCGATGAACGTGCACGTGCCCGCTTTGGTCGCCGAGCATTTTCAAGCGTCACGGATCGTCGCCTTCTCCACCGGCTGCGTTTATCCGTTCGTCGCCACCGATAGCGGCGGAGCGACCGAAGATGCGCCGCTGTCTGGTCCCGGCGAATATGCTCAATCCTGCGTCGGCCGCGAGCGCATGTTCGAGTATTTCTCGCAAATGCACGCAACGCCGGGCCGGCTGTTCCGGCTCAACTATGCCATCGACATGCGCTACGGCGTCTTATTCGACGTCGCCTGCAAGGCGCGCGACGGGCAGCCGGTCGACGTGAGCATGGGCCACGTCAACGTCATCTGGCAGGGCGATGCCAACGCACTGGCGCTGCGCTGCCTCGCGCACGCCACCACGCCGACGACGCCGATCAACGTGTCAGGGCCGGAGACGATTTCGGTACGCTGGCTGGCAAAAGCGTTCGGCGAACGGCTCGGCAAGCGGCCGCTCGTTGTCGGCGAAGAGGCGCCGACCGCCTGGCTCACCAACACCGCGCAGGCCGTGCGGCTGTTCGGCAAACCGGCGGTGCCGCTCGATCAGATGATTGACTGGGTTGCAGACTGGGTCGTTCACAATCGGCCGGGCTTCGACAAGCCGACCCATTTCGAGGTCCGTGATGGCGTCTACTGAGACGCCGCTGCTCGTCTCCTTGAGCGAGGATAGCATCGCCGGCTGCATGAAGCTGTCGGCGGAAGCGGGCTGGAATCAGACGGCGGACGATTGGGCTCTATTCATGCGTCGCGGCACGGTCTTCGGACTGCCGGATGCTGATGGCAGCCCGGTCGCGACTGGCGCCATTCTGCCTTATCCAAACGGCTTCGCTTGGATCAGCATGGTGTTGGTCACCACAAACCATCGCCGCGCGCGCATCGGCACGCGGATGCTGGAGACCTGTTGCTCCGAGCTGACGCAGCGCGGCCTCGTGGCTGTGCTCGACGCCACGCCGGCCGGCGAACGCGTCTATCGTCCGCTCGGCTTCGAGCCGATCTTCAAGCTGTCGCGCTGGCAAGGTGAGGGCAACAGCAGACGTGCAGAGCTGCCCACCGGAATTCGCCGCATGGCGCCGGCCGATCTGGCCGCTATCGAGGCGACGGACGCCGCCGCGTTCGGCGCCGAGCGAGGCTTTCTGCTGGAAACCTTCTTTCGTCGCGCGCTGCACCTGGCTTTTGTCCGAGACGACCAAAGCGGATTTGTGCTGGCGCGTCCGGGCCGGCTCGCCATCCAGATCGGTCCGCTCGTCGCTGCCGACGAAGACTCCGCTGTCGCGCTGCTCAACACGGCGCTCGACGCCGTGGATGGGCCGGTATTTCTCGATCTCTGCGATCGCTGGCAAAGCCTTGCGCGCGCGTTGGAGAAGCGGAACTTCGCGGTGCAGCGGCCGTTCCTGCGCATGGCGCTGCGCAACTGCGAACCTTTTGGCGACGCTGCGCGCACGTTCGTCGTAGCCGGGCCCGAGTTCGGCTGAACCGCAATCGCATGATAGCTGCCTAGCTGTTCGCGCATAAACGGCGCGTAACTATTGACATCAAACGCGCGCCTTTTCAGCTCTGCCGGGAATAATCCGCGTGGCGAGACGTTGGTATGGCGCGCATCAAATTCGCGCGAGGCAAACTTGATGCTGCATATCTCAGGAGTTTGCTATAGGCGCGACGACGGACGACGCGGGCGACGCAGTCAACTTTTTGAGGCAACGCTATGCACCCCACACTCACACCGTTGCCCGCCTTGGGCCGTGTTCTGCTGTCGCTGATTTTTGTCCTTTCCGGGATAGGCAAGCTTGGCGCCCTCGCCGCCACGTCGGCGCACATGGCGAGCGCGGGCATCCCTTACTCCAATGATCTTGTGTGGGGCGCCATCGCGCTCGAACTCGGCGGCGGCATTATGCTGATTATAGGATTTTTGACGCGGCTGGTGGCGGCCGCGCTCTTTTTCTACACGTTCACGCTCGCCGTCCTGTTTCATGCCTATTGGACGATGGCCGGCGTAGCGGCGCACACTCAATTCAACGACTTCTTCCAACATATGGCGATTATGGGCGGCATGCTGTTCGTCGTCGCCTTCGGCGCCGGGCCATACAGCATCGATGCGATGATTTGGGGTCACCGCAGCTTCTCGCCACACGCGCTGCCGCAGCCGGCGGAGTAGCGATCAGGGCGGCGTTTTGCGGCGGCCGAGATATTTGCCGAGATTGGCGAGGTTGGCGCGGATCGCCGCCTCGTCGACAACATGCGGATCGAAATCCGCATCGTCCCATTCGCGCATCCCCTCGTGGTTGAGATGCAGCGGGTCGGCAATGGCGCGCAGGTAAGTTTCGTAGCCCATGACGCCGCCGATATCGGCCGGCGGACAGCGGCCTGCCGCGCTGACGAGGCGCGGGTATTTGAGGCCAAGCGCTGCCGCCGTGACCGCTTCAAGCGCGATGGTATGAGTCCAATCCTCGCCGTAAACGTAATCGTAGTGAAAGGCTTGTGCGCTCTGCGCCAGAAGGTCGGCGAGCGTAGCGCTTTCGGCGGGCAGCGGCGAAGATTCGGGGTCGTCCCTGTCGACCAACCCCCATCTCGTCGCGGCGTCGCCGTCGAGGCGAAACTCGAACGGATGACAGTTCTGCCAGCCGATGGCGATCTGCAGCACGAAATGCAGGTCGTCGAGGCGGATATCAAGCGGTACCTCGACGCGGCGCACGACGGCGGGCGCAACCTCGTCGACCTCGATGCGCAGCCGCGCGATCTCTCCCGCCATGCAGGGCTTTTCGGCTATTCGGCCGCCTCGCGGAACGTCACCATTTCCTCGCGCGGCGCGAGATCGACGATCTTGCCGTCCTTGATCACCCGGGTCAGGTGTTTGCCGCCCTGCAGCACGGTGATGTCGGCGAGCGGATCGGCATCGAGCACGATGATGTCGGCAAACTTGCCTGCCTCCAGTTCGCCGACCTTGCCTTCCAGGCCAACCGCGTAGGCGTTATCGCGCGTCGCCGCGCTGATCGCCTCGAGTGGGGTGTAGCCGCCGTATTTGACGAAGATTTCCAGCTCTTTGGCGTGCAGTTCGCCGTAGCGCATGAAGGTGTTGTTGCCGGTATCGGTGCCGACCAGAAGTTTGATGCCGAGCTTGCGCGCCTTATGCATCAGCTCGCAGAGCAGATCGAAGTGCCGCTTCATGCGGTTGATGTCGAGCTGCACCTGCTCAGCGCCGACCTTGCTGCCCATTTCGACCACCATGGCGAGGAACGTGGCGGTGGGGATGATCGGCATGCCGCCCTCGGCGACCGCTTCGAGATCGCGGTCGGTGGCGAGGTCGGCGTGAATGATCCAGTCGACGCCGGCTTCGGCGGCGGCCCGCGTCGAGCCGGCGCCGCGCGAGTGAATGCCGACGCGCAAATTGCGCCGGTGCGCTTCGCCGACCACGGCGGCGATTTCATCCTTCGCCAGCATCTGCGATTCGCCGGAGCGGCTGTCGGCCATCTTGATGAAATTGACGCCGTGCTTGCTCTGCCGGCGCACCTCGGTGACCATCTCGTCGGCGGTGTTGCAGAGCTTGCCGATCGAGTGATCGGGCGTGCCCTCCCACGATGGTTCGTCGTCCTCGATGCAGCCATAGGTAACGATCATGCGGCCGGCGACAAACATGCGCGGGCCTTCCATCAGGCCGAGCCGGATGGCGTCGCGCACGCCGACGTCGGTGAACCAGGTGCCGCCGGGTACCGAAATGCTGGTCACGCCCGAGCGCAAAACCCTTTGCACGCTGCGCGCGGCTTTCAGCGTCGAGAATTCCGGCCGCGTCGTGCCGCGGCCTTTGCCCTCGCCCTTGACGATCGGATAGCCGTAGGAGACGTGGCAATGGGCGTCGATCAGGCCGGGCATGATCCACTGCCCGGCGGCATCGATGACCGCGACGTTGCGGCGATCATCGAGCGAAATGTCCGGCGGCAACGGGCCGATGCTCTTGATCCGGTTGCCTTCGATGACAATCGCTTCGTTGCGACGCGCCGGCGAGCCCTTGCCGTCGATCAGCGTGCCGTTGCGGATGACGGTCGTGCTCGGTGTGCCGCTCATGAGAATCTCCGATTGCGCACGGCGCTCGCCGGCGCGCCTGGGCGCCCGGCCGCTGATCGGATAATTGTACTAGGTCCCGCCCTGCCAGCCAAGCCGCTGACCGCATTCGGCTTTCTGCGGTGCGCCTAAACGCGTGGCGTCACGCGAAGTAGATGAGCCAGATCACAGCAAAGACAATGGCGACCGCAGCGAGGCCGAAGCTGAGCACGTAGCGGACATGGTGCCCGGTCGCGCCCTGACGCGCCCTCTGCGCCGGCACGACCGGGGTGTGAGGGGTCTGCTGCTCCGACCATTGTGGCCGATGCGAACTGTCCGCGCCGCTACCTTGAGAGCTCATGATCATCTCCCAATTTCAGATGGCTGTTGCGAATGTTTCGATGAACGTCGCAATATTTGTGGCCGGATCACTCTGGTTCATGAGTGACCCGGCCACCGTCGCCAATGTTGCTCATTAAGAGCGATGTTTGTTGTTGCGACCGATACCCGCGCGCTGGCTGGCGGGTCAGGGCTGCTGCTGATTGAGCCAGTCGTCGACGTTCTTTCGCACCATATCCTTGGCGATGCCGTAACGCTCTTGCAGCCTGCCTTCGAGCTGCTCGCGTTTGCCGTCGATCTGATTCAAATCGTCGTCAGTGAGTTTGCCCCACTTCTCTTTGACTTTCCCTTTGGCCTGCTTCCAGTTTCCTTCGACTCGATTCCAATCCATCGCTTCACTCCCGGATGTTTTGATCTCTGGTTTGTCAACATCGCGGCAGGGGAGAGGTTCCTTGGGTTCCAAAATACGCAGATATGGAACTTAGACGCGGGAGCGGGGGCGCCGTAGCGCGATCACACGTGCACGAGAGAGTCAAGATTTCTCGCCGTCTTCGCGCGCCTGGTCCTCAGAGGAGGGAAACGCCATACCCGACATCGGCTCGACCCAGACCAGGTGGTCGTTCACATTCTTGACGCCTGCGACATTCTCGACGGTGACGATGCAGGCTTGGCGCTCGCGCTCGTCCATGATCGTTCCCCACAAATCTACGACGCCGTTCTTGACCACGACATTGGCCGCGAACGCCCAGCGCTGTTTCGACAGCGCCGTCAGCACACGGTCGCGGATCGCGGCGTCGTCGTCGCTGACTGGCGCTGCGGCAGGCGCCATGCTGGCGAGCGCGTGCAGGAGGTTGGCGCGGCTGACGATGCCGACCACCTTGCCGTCGCGCGTGACCGGCAGCCGCTTGATGCGATGCCGCTCCATCAGTTCGACGACCTCATCGAGCGAAGCGTCTTCGCCGATGGTATACGGCTCCGGCGTCATGACATCGCTGACCTTACGGCCGGCGCTCTGCACGTATTCGGTGGCGAGACGCCCAGGTCCGACGATGAATTGCAGCCATTTTGGCCGCTGGCGCGTGGTGCCCAGTTCGCGGCGGCGGAGAAAATCGCCCTCGGTGACGATGCCGATGATCGCGCCCTCTGCGTCAACAACGGGCAGGCCGCTGATCCGGTTCTGCAGCATCAGTTGCGCGGCAGTCATGATCGAGTCATCGGCCTTCACGGAAATCACGTTCCACGTCATCACGTTCCGCACTTGCATCGACGTTCTCTCCCATCGCGGCCGCCACGCGCAGTCGATCGCGCAGCGCTTTCAGCCGCGCAAGCGTCCGCGAAACCGTCTCCATCGTCAAGCCGAGAGAGTTCGACCGGATCCCGCTCAGACCCCGAGATAGCGGTGCTGCACGTCGGCCGCGCCCTTTAGCTCCGCCGAGCTGCCGCTCCACACCACGCGGCCGCGTTCGATGATGGTATGCCGGTCGGCGATGCGCGAGAGCGCCTCGATGTTCTTGTCGATCACCAGAACGGCAAGGCCTTCGGCGCGCAGGCTTTCCAGGCAACGCCAGATTTCCTCGCGAATAAGCGGCGCAAGCCCTTCGGTCGCTTCATCGAGGATGAGAAGCCGTGGGTTGGTCATCAGCGCGCGGCCGATCGCCAGCATTTGCTGCTCGCCGCCGGAGAGGAGATTGGCCATGCTGCCGGCGCGGGCGGCGAGCCGCGGAAACAGCGCGAAGATTTTTTCCAGCGTCCACGGATCGGGCGCGCCATTGCGATTGGCGGCGGTGGCGAGGAGATTTTCGCGCGCGGTGAGATTGGGAAAGACCTGCCGTCCCTCGGGCACCAGCCCGATGCCCAACTTGGCGACCTGATAGGCCGGAAGATCGCGGATGTTCTGGCCGGCGAAGCGGATCGAGCCCGCGCTCGCAGGCGTCAGCCCCATGATCGAACGCACGGTCGTGGTCTTGCCCATTCCGTTGCGCCCCATGAGCGAGACCATCTCCCCCTGCGCGATGGAGAGCGAAATGCCGAACAGCACGCGACTCAACCCGTAGCTCGTCTCGATGCCCGATACTTCGAGCAGATGATCGTTGCCGTTGTGCTCAGTCATGGCCGCGCGCTTCGGCTTCGCCCAGATAAGCTTCGCGCACGGCCGGGTCGGCTCTGATCGCCGCCGGATCGCCCGAGGCGATGACGCGGCCATAGACCAGAACGGTGATGCGGTCGGCGAGCGCGAACACCGTCTCCATGTCGTGTTCGATCAAGAGGACCGTGACGGTGCCCTTGAGCCCGCGCAGCATGTTCAGCATGCGGGTGGATTCGTCAGGCCCAAGCCCGGCCATCGGTTCGTCGAGCAGGAGGAGTTGTGGCCGGGCGGCGAGCGCAATGGCGATTTCGAGTTGGCGGTGCTCGCCGTGGCTTAGCCTGTCGACGCGCGTGTCCGCACGCGCCGTAAGGCCGACCGAGACGAGGGCGGCGCGCGCAGGCTCGCGTAATTCCGCTTCACCCCGGGCGTCCCGCCAGAAGCGAAATGAGTGTCCGCCATGCGCCTGCACGGCGAGCGCGACATTGTCGAGCGCGGTGAAATCAGAAAACAGCGAGGTAATCTGGAACGAGCGGGCGAGACCGAGTCGGCTCCTGCGGTCGACGGACAGCCCAGAGATGTCGTTGCCGTCGAAACGGATGCTGCCGCCCTGTGGGGTAACTTCGCCGGCGAGAAGCCCGATCAGCGTGGTCTTGCCGGCGCCGTTGGGGCCGATGACGGCGTGGAATTCGCCACGCGTGAGGTTAAGACCGATCGCGTCGGCAGCGATCACGCCGCCGAATCGCTTGGTCAGGCCGCTGACTTCAAGGAGTTTCTCAGTCATGGCGAGCCCCGGCAAAAAGCCCTTCGATGCCGCCGCGCAGATAGATTGCTACCAGGAGAAGCGCAGGGCCGATGATGAGGCCGGAATATTCGGTAACCCGCGACAGCGCTTCCTCGAGCAACAGATAGGTTACCGCGCCGATCACCGGACCGAACAGCGATCCCAGGCCGCCCAATATCACCATGACCATGAGGTCACCCGACCGCGTCCAGTACATGATCGCCGGACTGATGAAATTGGTGTGGTTGGCAAGCAGCGCGCCGGCAAGTCCGCACAGCGCGCCGGCGATGACAAAGCAGACAAGTCTATAGCGAAATGTCGCAAAGCCGATCGCACGCATGCGGCGCTCGTTGGAACGGGAGCCCTGGATCACGAGACCAAAGCGCGAGTTGACGAGTCGCGAGACCAGATAAACGCTGCCGAGCAGCAGCGCGAAGCACAAATAGTAGAACAGCGTGTTGTTATTGAGATCGACGAGGCCGGCGAAGCTGCTGCGATTGCCAAGCGTAAGCCCGTCGTCGCCGCCGTAGCGGTCGAGCCCTTGCGCCACGTAATAGACCATCTGCGCGAAGGCGAGCGTGATCATGATGAAATAAACGCCGCGCGTGCGCAGGCTCAAAGCCCCGATGAGCAGCGCGAACAAGGCCGAGACTGCGATCGCCACCGGCCATTGCAGGAAGCCGGAAGTAAATCCCTCCTTCCACAGAATGCCGACCGCGTAACCGCCGATGCCGAGATAAGCGGCGTGGCCGAAGCTCACCATGCCGCCATAGCCCATGATCAGGTTCAGGCTGACTGCGGCGAGCGCCAAAATGAGCACGCGGGTAAACAGCGTCAGTGCAAAGGAATCGCCGGTTACCGCCGCGTAGAGTGGCACCAGCGCGAGCACTGCCAGTACGGCGGCGGTGAAGTAGCCGCGTGGATTGAGCCAGGATTGCCGAACGAACCTGCTGGCGAACGCGTGCGCGGCCTTCATCGGCTCGCCGCCGGGAACAGTCCCTCCGGCCGGATCACCAGGATCGCCGCCATCAGCATGTAGATCGACATCGACGACAGAGCGGGCGCCAGCGTCAAGGCGGCGTTGGTGCTGAGCACCGCGTGCAGCAGGTCGGGCAGGAAGGCGCGGCCGAGCGTATCGATGAGGCCGACGATTAGGGAGGCGACGAACGCGCCGCGGATCGAGCCGATACCGCCGATGACGATCACCACGAAGGCGAGGATCAGAATGTTCTCGCCCATGCCGATCTGCACGGTCAGGATCGGCGCCTGCATCAGGCCGGCGAAGCCGGCGAGCGCGGCGCCGAGCCCGAACACCAGCGTGTAAAGGAGTTTGATGTTGATGCCGAGCGCCCCCACCATCTCGCGATTGGACGCGCCGGCGCGGATCAGCATGCCGAGCCGGGTGCGCATCACCACGACATAGAGGAGCGCGGCCACCGCCAGCGCGACCAGAATGATCACCAGGCGATAGACCGGATAATAAAGGCCGGGAATGATTTGGATCGCGGAGAGCATTTCGCTCGGCAACGACAGCGTCATCCCGCCCGGCCCCCAGATCAGCCGTACCAGTTCGTTGAAGAACAGGATGAGCCCGAACGTGCCGAGCACTTGATCGAGATGGCCACGGCCGTAGAGCGGGCGGATGGCGATCACTTCGAGGACCATGCCCGCTAGAGCCGAAGCGATCAGCGTCGACACTGCGGCAACTATGAAACTGCCGGTGACGTCGGCAAAGGTGGCGGCGAAATAGGCGCCGAGCATGTAGAGCGAGCCGTGCGCCAGATTGACGAGATCCATGATGCCGAAGATCAGCGTCAGCCCGGCCGCAAGCAGAAACAGCAGCATCCCGAGCTGCACGCCGTTAAGGCACTGCTCGATGAAGTAGAGCATAGCGTCACGGTATTTCCCTCCCCGCCGCTTCGCGGGGGGAGGGGAAAATGTGGTGCGGGCGGTTGGGCAAGTCCGCCGCTATCTTATTTCATCGGGCATTGATCGTGGAACTTGTCCTGATCGTTGGCGACGATGAGCGACACCGTATGCAGCGCGTAAGTCCCGTCCGGATTTTTGCCGGCATCCTGCAGGTAGAAGTTCTGGATCGGGATGTGGTTGCTGCCGAACTTGAAGGATCCGCGCACCGAGGCGAAGTCGGCCTTCTCCATCGCCTTGCGCATGCCCTCCTTGTCGCTGAGGTCGCCATTCACGGCGGCGACGGCGGAGTTAAGTAGCCCCACCGCATCATAGGTCTGCGCGCCATAGAACGAAGGCGTCGCGTGATACTTGGCTCGGTAATCGTCGACAAACTTTTTGTTGGCCGGGTTGTCGAAATCAGCCACCCATTCCTGCGCGCCGGGTATGCCAATGGCGAGGTCTTTCAGCCGCGGCAGCGACAGGTCGTCGATGGTGAACGCGGTGTACAGCGGGATCTGCCCTTTCAACCCGCTTTGCGCATATTGGGTGACAAACTGAACGCCGGCGCCGCCCGGATAGAAGGCAAAGATGGCGTCAGGCTTGGCCTCGCGCGCCTTGGATAATTCGGCGGAGAAATCAAGCTGGTCGGGCCAACGCGTCAGCTCCTGGCCGACAATCGTGCCGGTGAACGTCGTTTGCACGCCGTGCAGCATGTCTTTGCCGGCGATGTAGTTCGGCCCCATCAGGAAGGCGGTCTTGACGCCCTTCTGGTTCATGTAGGTGCCGATCGCCGCCGGTGTCTGGTCGTTCTGCCACGAGGTGGAAAACACATAGGGCGAGCACAGCGGACCGGCGAGCTGTGAGGCGCCGGCGTTGGTCACGATCGTCACCGTCTTCGAATCGACCAAAGGCTTGAGCGAAGCAACCAGCACGTTCGACCAGATGTAGCCGACGACGAAATCGACGTGATCGGATTCGATCAGCTTCTGGGTCTTCTGCACGCCGACTTCCGGCTTGATCTGATCGTCCTCGTAAATCACCTCGACCGGCAGGCCGCCGAGCTTGCGGCCAAGGTGGTCGAGACCAAGCTCGAACGAATTGCGCATGTCGTTGCCAATCGCGGCGGCCGGGCCGCTGAAGGTCGAGATGAAGCCGATCTTGATCGTCTTCTGCTGCGCCTGCGCCGGGCTCGCAGCAGCTCCCGCGGCGAGCGCCAGCATGGCGGCGCCGAAAATCAAAGGTCTTTTTGTCGCGTTCATTGTGTCCTCCCGCCGGAAACCGGTTCCGTCGCGATATTAGTAGAAACAAGCGCTTTCGCGCGCAACATCAATTGCCGCCTTCCCGCCGCCGCGAGACGGCGGGCCGGTGTTATACTTTCGTCATGGCGGGATGTCGCGCACCCCGGCCTCGCTATCGTCCGGGCCATTGCCGTGCAGGCAGGGCGGGGCCCCATACTCACAAGGTTGGCTATCCCGCGCTGGCGCAAAACAAAGACCCCGGCGCGACGCCGGGGTCTTGTTACCTATCAAATGCTGTCGCGGCTTGCTGCGCGAGACTTCTGCCGTCAGTGCATAGGCCAGTCGAACTTGTAGCTGACCCGTGCCAGCAGTGTGTCCGTGTGAGGGCCGAACTTCACCGTCTCGGTGCCGCCAGGTAAGGCCGTTCCCACGCCGACGCCGGTGGCCGTCTGGCTGGAGAATCCATAGTGCCGGTACTCGGCGCCAACAATCCAGTTATTCATCACAGCCCAATCGACGCCGACGCCGAGATAGCCGCCGCCACCACTGGATTTTGCTGTTTCAGTTCCCGGCAAACGGAGCAACGTTTTGCGCATTGAATTCGTATGCGCCATTGGCGTAGCCACCGGCAACGTAGGGCATCCACCGTCCCATGGCCCAACCGAAACGGCCACCGACGCTCCAGATGTCTCTGAGCTTAGCCTGTGCCGTTCCCGTGCCGCCGGGACCGAAGATGCTGATGTCGGAGGTCGAGCCGAGGCTGCCATGGCCGGTTGCGCCCAGCCAGTCGGCCTCAACGCCGAAGACCAGTTGATTGAACTGCCGCTGCGCGCCAACAAATACGCCGCCAGCTAGCGAGCCGTGGTTTACCGTGTAGGCCAACGGATCGCCGGGGCTCCAGAGCCTGATCTTCGAATCCTGGTAACCAGCATCGCCGCCGAAGTAGAAACCGCTCCAGCTGTATGGCACTGGCGCCGGCGCCTTCAGCGGCATATCGGCGGCCAGTACCGGCGTCGCGGCGAATGCGGTAAGCGCGGCAATTCCAGCGAATATTTTGAATTTCATCGTAGCCCCCCATGATTGAACCAGACGCGGTTACACTTACGGGAACGCTACGACACGGGCGGTTTTGGCAACCCCCAACACTGCTGCACTAACCACAAAAAGGAGCCTTTGGGTGTGTCTTCTGGGTGACTGTTATTAAATCTCGGAAAGCTAAATAATTATAAGGACTTAAAGCGCCTGGAGATGCGCGGCGCCGCTTCTGGCTTGCCAGCTAGAGGTCGGCTTCGCCCGAAAGCCGACATCCGCATTACCGAGTCCGCCCTCGACCCCAATTCTCACCGGCCGCCCGCCGATAGTCGGCGAGGCCGGGCGCAGCTTCATCAAGTTAGGATGAAAGCTCATCGTGGCCGCGGCGTGGTCAGTAGGCGATCTCAAGGGGTATCGTCTTGGAATCGCTCTTCGAGAAAATCGTCATCTTCGCCGCCCTGCCGGCATAGTTCCACTGCCGGTAGGAGAAGGAAATATCGGTGAGGACTTGGATGCAGAAGCCATCCTGCTCCCGCAGCGTCAGCTTCACCAGGTGGATCGACGGATTGCTCTTGTCCACACCGGCGAATTCCGCCAGCGCATCGTAACACGGGTCCGGCGCCGTGATCATGCCGGTCGCATTGATGCTGGCCACGCGCGGCGGCATCCTGTTGATCCAAGCGTACAGCTTGGAAAGCTCGCCGACCTTCCTTCCTTGCGCGCTGGATTGCGTCGTTGCGACGCCCACCATGATCACGGCCGCAAACACGGTCAAACCTGCCCGAGTTTTCAAGCGGTTCATCATCGGACTCAATCCTCGCCGGTCGCGCGCAGATAGTCGGTGAGGCCGGGGCTGATATTGGGAACAAAAAGTTCGTCAACGCTCATCTTGCGCCGGGTGAGTTGTTGCTCGTCGAGATAACTCACCAAGGCTTCGAGCGTCGGCCGGCTGCCTTCGACCGAATAATCCCAGATTTGCCGGCCGAAGATCTTGTGCGTCTGTTCAACCTCGTCGATCACCCAAGGCAAGCTCACGGTCAGCGCGTCGGTGTCGTAAGTGATGCGGTAGGCCAAATCGCGCGCCTTGCAAAAGGCGCGGTAAAAACTCACCGCCAGCCAAGGGTTCTGCTCGTAAAGCTCGCGTTTCAGCACGAACGTATGCATGATCGGGAAAATGCCGGTCTTGCGGAAGTACGCGGTCTCGACGGCGCGAAAATCGCGGAACAGCCGGCGCATCGTCTTGCCCAAGCGGTCGGGAATGACCACGGTGGCGAGCGCATCGATCTCGCCGCGCTCCAGCATCGCGTCCAGCGTCGTGTCCGCCGGCATCGGTTCGATGCGCACGCCCTCCGGCGGCTTAATGGCCCGGACCGGATTGCCCGCCACCCAGGTCACATCCTTCGGCTGCACGCCGTACTCGTGCATAAGGAAGCCGCGCACCCACACCGCGGCGGTCATCTGATAGTCGCCGACGCCGATGCGCTTGCCTTTGAGCTCTTCCGGCCTTTCGACTTTGGAATCGGTGCGCAGGTACACCGCGTTGTGGCGAAAGACGCGCGATGGAAAGACCGGGATGGCGACAAAGCGCGTGTCGCCCTCCGAGCGCAGGATCGTGTAAGACGACAGCGACATCTCGGACACGTCGAAATCGCCGTAATTGAGCATGCGGTAAAACGTTTCGCCCGGGTTGAGCGGCAGAAACGTCAGATCGACGCCTTCCGGGGTGACGCGCCCGTCGATCAAGGGCTGCGTGCGGTCATAGCGGCCGCAGGCGAGCGTGAGTTTCAGGTTGGGCATACATCCATCACACTGGTTTCCCGGGCGCAGTGCAGCACGTAGTGGTGCGCTGCAGACCCGGGATCGTTAAGGACATCGAGTTCGCTAAGGTCCCGGATCAGCGGTGCACCACTTCGTGCTGCACCGCATCCGGGAAACGAGATTCGTTCGTAGGCGCAGCTGGTAGATCACAGAATAATACTCGGATTGCGGATGCACTGATCGCAGTCGATCAGGTTGACCTGCTTCGCCTGGATTTTCCAACTGCTGTCCTCGCGCACCACGCGATGGCCGGCCCAGCCGGTCAGCACGCGCGTCTCGTCGCCCCAGAACTCGCTGATCAGAAAATTGGAGCGGAGCATACGGACCTCATCGCGCTCGGTGCGAAAGGCCTCCACGTTGGTAATGAGCCGCACGGTGCGCGAAGCCGGCGCTTGAGACCAAGCAAAGCCGGTGCGCAGCCGGTAAACGCGATCTTCCAACCGGCGGCGATCATCGAACATGACTGATATTTCCCGCCGCGGGTCGCCGGCCTTCGGCGTCGACGGCACCCAATAGATGCATTCGGCCGTGTATAGGCCGAGCCAATCCTCATAGCGCAGCTGATCGAGGAACCGCGCTTCCCGCTCCAACAGCCGGCGGAATTCGTCGCGGGCCACGGCATCGGTCACCGCGCGCGCGTCATCCTGCCAGTCGGCGAACTGGGCGATCAGTCCGCGATAAAGCGCATCGTTGACGTAGTGCGAGCTGCGCGACGGATCGCCTTTCGCTGTCTCCGCTGCCGGCGTGTTCACGTCACGGCTCCCGCGTGATGGCGAGGTTGTGCGGGCCCTTCATCAGCCGCTTCCATTCCTTGAAATGGCCGCGCATGAACGCCTCGTCGGTGGCGGGCGCGTCGATGGTGCCGTCCGCGTTTTGTTTGACGCGCCCAGGGATGCCGAAGCCGCGGTTCATGTAGACCCACTCGTCCTCGACGGCCATCAGGCCGCGCTGGATCTGCTCGAAATTGGCGACGTCGTCGACTTCGCCGAAATTCGGAAATCCCTCCTGCGTGCGCATGCGCAGTGCGTTGATGTCCCGCACCGCGTCCTCGCCGAGCGAGCCGTCGTCGACGATCATGGTGCCGTACCAGATGGCGTTGGTCTCGCCGACGGAAATCGGCTCGAACACCTGGATGTGGTTGCCGAGCAGCGAAAAATTCGGAAACACGTTGATATTGACCGGCTCCGAGCCGGCGAGATCGAGCAGCGAAAACGCGCGCTCGCCGTAGCGGCGCAGGAATTCGGCTTCGTAATGCTCCATGCCGGGATGCGCGCTTTCCAGCGCCCACAGGCCGCCCGGCCGCTTCTCCAGGTTCGGCCGCTTGTCCTTGAAGTGATTGCCGTGGCCGGTGTAGCGCATGTACATCGCCTGCGCGTCGGGCGAGTTGCGATAATAGGCCATGCCCTTGGCGTTCTCGCCGGCGAAGCGGTTCTCGGTCTCGAGCAGCGAGCGGTGCGAATAGGCGACGTGATAGCCGTCGCAGGAATTGTCGTAGGCGAGCTTCCAGTTGCCTTTATAGACGAAGCGGTTGGCCTCGCAGACCACGACCTTGCCGCCTGGATTGCGGTCGAGCCACTCGTCGATGATTTTGGCAATCGGGCCGAGATGCTCGGCAAGCGGCAACGCGTCCATGCTCAGCGTGCCGAAAATGAAGCCGCGATAGGAGTCCACGCGCGGCACCTGGGCGAGATTGTATTTCACATCATGCATGTCGTCGGCATAGCCGTCAGGCCAGGGCACGCCGCGCAGCTTGCCGGTATTGAGAAAATTCCAACCGTGATAGGGGCACTGAAACGATTTCGTGTTGCCCTTGTCCCAACGGCATAGCGTCGTGCCGCGATGGGTGCAGCGGTTGTAGAGCGCGCGGATCCTGCCATCGCAGTCACGCACGATGATGAGCGGACGCAAGCCGAGGCGGCGGGTGATGAAATCGTTGTCGCTTGCGATCTCGCTCTCATGCGCGAGATAGGTCCAGGTGCCGCCGAAAATGTGCGTCATCTCGGCTTCGAAGATCGCCGGGTCGGTATAGATCAGCCGGTGCGCGCGGTCCTCCTGCACCAGATGATCCCAGTCGTAGAGCGCGGTGCCGCCGAGCCGTGCTTGCGGCGAGCCGATCTTCTCCATCGCCGTCATGAGGAACTCCCGACGTTGGCGTGGCACGGGTCAGAAAAAATCGAAATACTCATTCTGCTCCCATTCGCTCACGTCGTCCGTTTGCGCTGCGGCCGAGTTCTCCGCAAGCAAGTCTTGATACCGGCCAGCTTCGGTTCGCTTCAGCTTGACGAAGTAGTCGATGAAAATATCGCCGAGTTCGCGGCGGAACAACGGCTCCTTGTCGAGCGCATCGAGCGCCTCGGGCAAACTCTTCGGCAGCAGGGGCCGTTCCGCCGCATAGGGCGCGTCGTCGGATGGCGGCGGCGAGAGCTTGGCCTCGATGCCGGCAAGGCCGGTGACGACCTGCGACAGAATATAGAGATAGGGATTGGCCGCCGGCTCGCCGGCGCGATTTTCCAGCCGCGTCGCCGGATCGCCGGCGCCGCCGAGCACGCGGATCATGGCGCCGCGATTATCGTAGGCCCAGCCGGCGCGGTCGGGCGCCAGCGAATTTGGCCGGAAGCGCCGGTAGCCGTTGACGGTCGGCGTGGCGAACACCGTGGCCGGCACCGCATGATTCAAGATGCCGGCGAGATAGGACAGGCCGAGCGGGGAAAGCGCCTCGCCGCCTTGTTGCGGCGCGAACAGATTTTTGCCGTTGGCCGCATCGATGAGCGACTGATGCAGGTGCCAGCCGCTCGCGTAATAGCCCTTTAGCGCCGGCCGGCACATGAAAGTGGCGAAATGGCCGAGCCGCCGGCAGATCTGCCGCGTGGCGGTGCGGAACAAGAGCACGTTGTCGGCTGCCTCCAGCGCTGATTTCGGCGCGAAGGTGCACTCGACTTGGCCTGGGCCCCACTCGTTCTCGATCGAGCGCAGGCCTAAACCGAGCTTCTCGAAGGCGTCGCCGAGCGCATCGAACACGCCCTGCATCAGATCCATGTTGGATTCGGAGTGGTAATGGTAGCCCGGTTCGGCCGGAAAGGTGCGGATCGGGCGGCCGCGCGTGCCGGGCGCGCCGATATTGTCGTCGCTCAAATGATCGTCGGCGACGCGAAAGAGGTACCATTCGATCTCGGCGCCGATGACGCTCGCGCAGCCGTGCCGGCCAAGCTTTCGCAGCGCCCGGCGCAAGAGCTGCCGTGGGGCGAAATGAAACGGCCGCCCGTCATTGAAATATTCGTCGCACAGAATCCAGCCGACACCGGGCGCCCAGGGCAGCGTGCGAAAGGTCGAGGGGTCGGCGACGACGGTGAGATTGGGCGAGCCCGTCATCTCGGCGAAGCCCCATGCCGCCGCCGCGGGTGAAGGAGGCGAACACGCGCGCGCCGGCTGAATCGAGCGTGGTGGTGGCGACGCCGATGTTGTAGCCGCTGGTCAAAGCCGAAATGAACGTCGGGACCGTCAGCGTCTTGGCGCGCGAATAGCCGTGGGTGTCGCCCCAGGCTAGCCGCACATAGCAGAGCTTCTCGGCTTCCAGCCGCCGCTTGATCTCCTCGGCCTGCCGCCTGTCGTCGTCGCTCCACAGACCGTGTTTTTCGATGAAGGTCGGCTGCTGGCTCATGGTCGATGGGCTTGGGGCGTGGGGCTGTTTCGGGGCTGCAAATTCGACCGCTATCACGGTTGGCGCCGTCATTCTATTGCGGCGGGGCCCGCCCGGCAGCATCATGCGAATTCGGTCAGGTGGCGGCGAAAACTGAAGGTTGCAGGCAGGAACAATGGTGAAAAAGAGCAACAAGGCGCATCAGGACATCAAGCAGCAGATGGTCATGGCCGGCAAGGTGCTGGTCGCCGAAGGGCACGACGACTTCACCCGCGGTCACATCTCGATGCGGCTCCCCGACAACCCAAAGCTCTTTTTCATGAAGTCGCACAGCATGGGGCTCGACGAGATCACCATGCAGAATATCCTCACCATTGACCTCGAGGGCAACGTCGTCGCCGGCTCGGCGCGCCGGCACAGCGAGGTCTACATCCATTCGGAAATCCTGAAAACGCGCCCGGACCTCAACTGCGTGATCCACACGCACTCGCCCTACACGGTTGCGCTGTCGGGGACCGGCCGGCCGATGCGTGCCTACAGCCAGCCTGGCGCACTATTTTCCGGGGAGGTCGGACTCTACACCGATACGATTGCGCTCATTCGCAGCCACGCGCTGGGCGCCGGTGTCGCGAAGGCGCTTGGGCGCGGCCGCGCCGTGCTCCTTAAAAATCACGGACCCGTCGTCACCGGCAAGGACATCGCCGAGGCGGTCGTCGCCGCCATCATGCTGGAGAACGCGGCGATGGTTCAGCTCACTGTCGAAGCCGCCGGTGATGTGGCGCCCGAGTTTCCGCCCGACGATATTGCCAAGCTGAAAAGCCAAATCAGCCAGCCCGAGCAGTTTCAGGTCAATTTCGATTATCTGGTGCGCCGGGTGAAGCGGCAAATGAGCTAGGGTCACCGGCGAAGTTCGCAATTATGCGTGTTCAAGTGCGCGCGAAACCGCCTCCGGTTCCTTCTTGATCACTTGGAGTAGCACACGCGCCGCCCCCTCGGGCTTGCGCCGATGTTGTTCCCAATCGCGGATGGTCGAGGCCGGTAGTCCGAACTTCGCCGCAAATTGCGCCTGACTAAGCTTGAGCGCCCTACAAATCTTGCGGACATCGACCTCGGTGGGCACGTGGACGCGATAAGTCGTGGGATGCGCCTCTCCGCGGGCAATGGCGCGGCCTTCGCGCGCCGCTCGTATCAGACGATTTCCAAGTTTGGTCATCCTCTTCCTCTTTTTCGCAAGGTCATTACGCGCTTTCCTATGTTCGCGCGATAGTCTTGGGCATATCCAGCGAGTTCTTTCTTCAATTCGTTGCGTTCCGCCTGCGAAAGGTCGGCGCGTTCACCTTTACTGATCAGGGCGAGCAACAGCACCGGTACATCCTCGCCCGCGAAATAGCTTACGGTTCTGTAGCCACCTGACTTCCCTTTGCCGCGGCCCGCAATCCTAAGCTTCCTGGCACCGCCCGTGCCGGGAATGATGTCTCCGGCGGATGGGTCGGTAGAGATCAATGCCAGGATGTTCGATACTTCGTCATCCGAGAGCCCGGCACTGCGGCAATCCGCAATGAACGAGGACGTCTCGATAACGGTGTGCATGGCCAAATATACGGCAATGCCGTATATAAATCAAGGGCGACTGTGCGGTAGTCCGAGCGTTTCCTACCGAAGCGCAGCGCGATATGATTTGCAACAAACGGCGGAGGAAGCGCGATGACTGGGCTCACGAAGAGCTACGTCCACGGGGCGAGCGAAAAGCCGCTGCTCGGCGACACGATCGGCCAGTTCTTCGACGCGGCGTGCGCCAAATGGGCGGACCGGCCCGCGCTGGTCGTGCGCCACCAGCAGGTGCGCATGAGCTACGGTGCGCTGAAGGAGGCCGTGGACCGGCTCGCCGCCGGGCTGCTGACGCTCGGGCTTAATCCCGGCGAGCGCATTGGCATCTGGTCGCCCAACAACAGCGAATGGGTGCTCACCCAATTCGCCACCGCCAAGGCCGGCCTCATTCTGGTGAACATCAATCCTGCCTATCGCGTTACCGAGCTCGAATACGCGCTCAACAAGGTGGGCTGCAAGGCGCTCATTCTCGCCGAGCGTTTCAAGACGTCGGACTATGTCGGCATGCTGCGCGAGCTCGCGCCGGAGCTTGCCCGCGCGACGCCGGGAAAGCTCGAATCCGCTAGGCTGCCTGCATTGCGCGCGGTCGTGGTTCTCGGTGAGGCGAGCCATCCCGGCTGTCTGCGCTTTGCCGACATTCTCGCGCGCGGCGGCGCGGCCGAAGCAAAGCGCATCGCCGAGCTTGAGCCGCTCCTGCAATTCGATGAGCCGATCAACATCCAGTTCACTTCCGGCACCACCGGCTTTCCCAAAGGCGCGACGCTGTCCCATCACAACATTCTCAACAACGGCTTCTTCATCGGCGAGGCGATGCGGCTCACGCCGGCAGGACCGGCTCTGCATTCCGGTGCCGCTCTATCATTGCTTCGGCATGGTTCTGGGCAATCTCGCCGCGGTCACCCACGGCGCCTGCATGGTGTTCCCCGGCGAGGGCTTCGATCCGCTGACGACATTGCAAACCGTCGCCGAAGAACGCTGCACCGCGCTGCACGGCGTGCCGACCATGTTCATCGCGCAGCTCGATCATCCCGAGTTCGGTCGCTTCGATCTTACTTCGCTGCGCACCGGTATCATGGCCGGATCGCCGTGCCCGATCGAAGTGATGAAGCGCGCCGTCGACAAGATGCACTTGTCCGAGATCACCATCGCCTATGGCATGACCGAGACGAGCCCGGTGAGCTTCCAGAGCTCGACCGACGATCCGCTCGAACGCCGCGTCTCCACCGTCGGCCGCATCCAGCCGCATCTGGAGGTCAAGATCGTCGATACGAATGGCCGCGTCGTGCCGCCCGGTACGCCCGGCGAACTGCTCACCCGCGGCTATTCGGTGATGCTCGGCTATTGGGGCGACGAGGAGCGCACGCGCGAAGCGATCGACGCGGCGCGCTGGATGCACACTGGCGACCTCGCCACCATCGACGACGAGGGCTATTGCAACATCGTCGGCCGCATCAAGGACATGGTGATCCGCGGCGGCGAGAACATTTATCCGCGCGAGATCGAGGAATTTCTGTACCGGCACCCGAAAATCCAGGACGTGCAGGTGATCGGCGTGCCCGACGATCGCTACGGCGAGGAAATCTGCGCCTGGGTCAGGCTGCGGCCGGGCGCGACCGCCAACGAAGAGGAGATCAAGGCCTTCTGCCGCGACCAGATCGCCCACTACAAAGTGCCGCGCTACATCAAGTTCGTCGACGAATTCCCCATGACGGTGACCGGCAAGATTCAGAAATTCATCATGCGCGAGCGCATGATCGCCGAATTGGGGCTGAAGATTCAGAAGACGGCGTGACGCTTCATTCATTCGTCCCGGGTCATCGTCGGCGCGGATTGCGGATTTGCTTCCTTCGCCGGCTCGAACGAAGTTCATCCGTCGATCGTCTGGGCGAAGTTCAAGTCGCTGGTCGAAGGTGCGCGCATCGCCAGCGCGCGGCTGTGGGCGGGAAGAGCTGCAATGATTGTCATGGTCCGCGCAGGCGGACCATCCAGTAGCCACCGCACTGGCCGGTGAGCACCGAAATCAACATCGAAGCTTGTGATTATTGGATCGTCCGCCTGCGCGGACGATGACAGCCTTACACCCCCAAATGCCGATGCAGCAGTTCGGGCTGATCGCGCACGGCTTCCGCTCTGAGCTGTTCGACGATGATGCCGTTGTTGAGGATGTAGATGCGGTCGGCGAGCATCATCGCGGCAGAGATATTTTGCTCGACCAACAGAATGGTCTGCCCGGCGTCCGCCAGTGCCCGGCAGGTCGCGAGCAGGTCGCGCACGATCATCGGCGCGAGCCCCTCGAATGGTTCGTCCAGCAAGAGGATTTTCGGTTCGCGAACGAGCGCGCGCGCGATCGCCAGCATCTGCTGCTCGCCGCCGGAAAGATCGGTGCCGCGGCTTCCTCGCCGCTCCTTGAGCCGCGGGAAGGTTGAGTAGACGCGTTCCAGCGGCCAGCGGTTCGGCGCCGTCAGCCCGGCGAGAATGATGTTTTCCTCGACGTTGAGGCTGCCGAAAATGCGGCGGTCCTCGTGCACGAGCTGCATGCCGGCCTGCGCGATGGCGTGGCTCTTCAGCCGGCGAGCTCGGTGCCGTCGAGCACGATCGAGCCGGTGCGCGGTGTCACCACGCCCATCAGGCTCTTCAGCGTCGTGCTCTTGCCGGCGCCGTTGCGGCCGAGCAGCGCCACCACCTCGTTGCGCTCGACGTTGAGCGCGACGTCGAAGAGGATGTGCGAATCCCCGTAATAGCTGTTCAGCCCCTTGACCTCGAGCAGGCTCATGCTTCGAGCACTCCGCCCAGATAGGCTTCCTGCACGATCTTGTTGCCTTTGATCTCCTCCGGCGTGCCTTCGACCAGCACGCGGCCTTCCTGCAACACGGTGATGCGCTCGACCAGCTCGAACAGCGAGTCCATGTCGTGATCGATGATGATCATGGTGCGGCCCTGGCCGATCGACTTGAGTAGCGTCGACCATCTCGACCCGCTCGCGCGGGCTCATGCCGGCAAGCGGCTCGTCGAGCAGGAGCAGGCTCGGCGAGCTCGCCAGCGCCAGTCCGACCTCGAGGCGCCGCTTCTCGCCGTAGGCAAGCGCCGACGACCGGCACGTCGGCGCGACCGGTGAGATCGACCAGCGCCAGCGTGTGCTCGACCTGCTCGGTCGAGGCCGGGGATTTTCGACAGCCGGCGAAACATGTCGAGGCGGAATTTTCCGCGCAGCTCGGCGAGCGCGGCGATGGTGATGTTCTCGCGCACGGTGAGCCGGGTGAACAGCTGGTTGACCTGATAGCTCTTGGTCAGGCCGAGCTGGCACACGTCGGTGACGCTCTTGCCGGTGATGTCACGGCCCTCGAACACGATCCGGCCGGAGGTCGGCTCGATCTCGCAGGTCAGCATCTTGAAGAACGTGGTCTTGCCGGCGCCGTTCGGCCCGATGATGCCGCGCCGTTCGCCGTGCTGGACGGAAAAGTCGATGTCGCTGTTGGCGACGAGGCCGCCGTAGCGCTTGGTCAGCGCGGTGGCCTGCAGGATCGGGCCCGAGAACTCGTCGCCCTTGCGCTGCGGCGGCCGCAGCGGTTCGGCAACGGGCGCCGCCGGCGAGCGCCGCGTCCGCGGCCTTCTGCTCCTCCTCCGACGGTCATGTCGGCGACCGGTCTTACCTCCTTCGGTTCGGCCTTGGCAGTGCCGCGGACCGCCAACATGGTAGAGGTCGGCGATGCCGCCGATCATGCCGCGGCGCAGAAAACAGACCAGCAGCACGAAGACGAGGCCGAGCACCAGCTTCCAGGTGGCGCCGAGTTGGAGCGTCGTCTGGAAGAAGTCGCTCAGATAGAGCCAGACCGTGGCGCCGACCAGCGGGCCGAACAGCGTGCCGGCGCCGCCGATCGCGGTCTGCATCACCAGCTGGCCTGACGTGTCGAACATGAACGCGTCCGGCGGCATGAAGCCTTGCATGACGCCGAGCAGGCCGCCGGCGAAGCCCGCATAGGCGGCGGCGATGACGAAAGCGGTGAGCTTGTAGCCGTGGATGTTGTGGCCGACCGCGGCCGCGCGCAGCGGGTTGTCGCGGATGGCGCTGAGAATGGCGCCGACCGGCGAGCGCACGATGCGCAGCGCGATGACGATGCCGACGAAAAACCAGAATGCGAGGAAGACATAGAGCGACCAGTCGGTATTGAACTTGATGGTCTTGAAGCCGAGGTACAGCGTCGGCGTCGGCACGCCCGGCAGGCCGTTCTCGCCGCCGGTATAGGCCGACAGCGGATTGAACTCGACGAAGAAGAATACTTCGGCGATCGCCACCGTGATCATGGCGAAGTAGATGCCGGTGCGCCGCAGCGCGATCAGCCCGACCAGGTAGCCGATCGCCGCTGCCGCGATCATGCCGATGAACAGCGCAGTGACGACGTGCGGAAAGTTCAGGACGGTGAGCAGATAGGCGGCGACCATGCCGCCGGTGCCGAAAAAGGCGGACTGGCCGAACGAGAGCAGGCCGGTGTAGCCGAACAGAATGTCGAAGCCGATGCCGAACAGGCCCCAGACCAGGATGCGGTTGATCGTGGTGGGCGTAAATCCGAGATAGGGCAGCGACGAACGGCGCGGCGATCAGCGCCGCCGCGGTCAGCGCCTCGACGATGAAAGGACGTTGCTTGCGCATCAGATGACCGCGTTCATTCGCGGCCGGCCGTGCCGAGCAGGCCGTAGGGCCGGAGCACCAGCACCAGCGTCATCGCCACGAACAGCATGACGTAGGCGTAGCCGGGGTTGAACATCGAGGTGATGCTGATGATCTCGCCGGCGATCAGGCCGCCCAGTACGGCGCCCGGAAACGAGCCGACTCCGCCGATGACGACAACGACGAAGGTCTGCACCAGGATCGACTCGCCGACGTCGGGGGAAATCGACACCACCGGCGCATTGACGATGCCGGCAAAGCCCGCCGCCATGGCGCCGATGCCGAACACCAGCATGAACACCCGGTAGACGTCGATGCCGAGCGAATCGACCATCACCGAATCCTCGATGCCGGCGCGCACGATCATGCCGATGCGGGTGCGATAGAGCACGATGTAGAGCGCGAACAGCGCCACCGCGACGATGCCGAGCAGACGCGAGCCGGTAGGTCGGATAGAACATGAAGCCGAGCGGCGTGATGCCGCCGAGACCGGCCGGCGCCGGCACGACCTTCGACAGGCTGCCGAAGAAGAAGCGGATGGTCTCGACGAAGACGATGCCGAGACCGAAGGTGACCAGGAGCTGGTCCTCGTGCGGCCGCGAATAGAAGTAGCGGATGACCACGCGCTCCATCACCACGCCGACGATCATGACGAACAGCGAGCCGGCAATGACAGCGACGATGAAGGAGCCCGTGTAGGTGTAGGCGACCCAGCCGGCATAGCCGCCGAGCATGAACATGGCGCCGTGCGCGAGGTTGAGGACGCCGAGCGTGCCGTAGATGATCGTCAGACCGGACGAGATCAGCGCCAACAACGCGCCGAGCACCAGTCCGTTGAACAGCTGCGAGACGAAATTCGCCCAGTTGACCACAAACAACCCCGCCCCGGAGACGCTAGCCAACGACCATGATCCAACTCAGCCGAGGAGGATCATGGTCTCGATTTTTGCGTGAGCACGACCCGTTCGAAAAACCGCCCTCCGATGCGGATCATGCTCCGACGACGCGAGATCAGGTGTAGTCGCCGAGCTTGCAGCCGAACGCGTCGGGCTTCTGCATCAGCGGCTCGCCCGGCACGATCTCGGTGACGTCCCAATAGTCCTCGCTTGTTCTTCATGTCTTTCGGCGCCTTGCCGCGGACGATGACGACCGGACGGACCAGCTGATGATCGGCCGCGCGGAAATGCACGTCGCCCACCGTCGACGGGAACGTCTCACCCTTCTCGTACGGTCTTGATGACGTCGGGCGGGTAGAACGTGCCGGCCTCGGAGACCATGCGCGCCCAGATGGCGAACGACATGTAGGCGTTGTTCGCGCCCCACTCGGGCCGATAGCCGTACTTCTTGTTGAACGCGTCGACGAACATCTTGGCCAGCGGGTACTTGTCTTCCAGCGTCCACCAGAAATCGGTGGCCGCGTACACGTCTTCGGTGAGCTCCGGCCCCCACTTCCTTGGCGAGGAACGGAATCTGGTAGGGTATCACCATGGTCATCTTGGGGGTCAGCCCGAATTGCTTGGCCTGCTGGATCGACAGCACGGCGTCGCGGCCCCAGTTCACGTTGACGATGTAGTCGGCGCCGGAATTGGCGATGTTGGTCAGATACTGGCTGAAGTCCGTGGTGCCGAGCGGCGAAACCTGGTCGGTGACCTGGCTCCAGCCGCCGTTCTGGGTGAGATATTCGTTCACCGACTTGGTCACGGTGTGACCGTAGGTGTAGTCCGGCGTCATGAAGGCGGCCTTCTTGCCCTTGCCGTAGGCCTTCAACAGCACCGGGCCGATCGCGTTCGCCGCGGTCTGGCCGTAGAAGTTCTGGCGGAAGCCGTAGCGGACGCAGTCCTTGCCGGTGGTGTCGTTGGAGCCCGAGATGCCGGTGACATAGAGAATCTTCTCGCGCTCGGCGAAGTGGTTGAGCGCCACCGCGACCGCGCTCGAGGTCGAGCCCGGTCATCAGGATGATCTTGTTCTGGTTGATGAAGGTCTGCTGCTCCTGCACCGCGTCGTTCGGCTTGGCGCCGCTGTCGGCGACCAGCAGGTTGACCTGTCTTACCGAGCACGCCCTTGGTGACCTTCGGCGCGATCTGCTTGAGCAGCGGATCGCCGTTGTTGATGTGCTCGACCGCAAGCTGCCAGCCCTTGAGCTCGTCTTCGCCCTGTACGGCGTAGGCGCCGGTGCGCGGCACGGCGGCGCCGATGTTGACGGTCGGGCCCGACGAACCGTCCGGCCAAGTGCCGAGCGGGGGCTGATTTTGCGCGAACGCCGTCGGCATAAATTGCATCATCTGCGTGCCGCCGAAAGAAAAGGCGCCGAGACCCGCTCCGGTCGCGGCGGCTTGTCGCAGCAGGCGGCGGCGCGAGAGTCCGCTTGATGAATTGTCACTGGTCATGTCGACCTCCCTATGTTCTGTTGAAGCCGGTTTCGGGCCCCTTTCGGGGTAGCTTCAGCAGTGGTTATGAGCTCAAATTACCCAATGGCCGAACGTATTGCCACTGGCGGCTCCCCGGCGCGGATGGACGCAAACCGCCCCGATTCGCCAAGAAATGCCGCGACAACGCCCTATTGCCGCAGCCTGCAGGCTTTATCGGGCGGACCGGGCGATAAAATCAAGTTGGACTAAAGTCGTTGTCGGGCGATCTTTCATCTAAACGTCACCAAAAAGACCGGCTGGCCAGTAATCCGGCCTTCGGCCCCCGCAAGCTCAAGCTCGGCACCTTTCAGACCAACCTCGATTCCGGCTGCGTCATGTCGGATCTGGACGGCCGGCTGGAGATTACCTGGCCCAACACGGTGACGCTCGCTCAGCTCGCCGACGAAATGGATTTCGAGGCTTTGGTGCCGGTGGCGCGCTGGCGCGGCTTCGGTGGGGCGACCGACCCGCAGGGGCCGGGCTTTGAGACCTATACGTGGGCGGCCGGCATCGCCGGGGCGACGCAGAAGTCGGGCGTGGTGTCCACCTCGCATGTGGCGCTCAACCACCCGATCATCGCCGCCAAACAGTCGACCGTGATCGACCATATCTCCAACGGCCGCTACACGCTCAACGTGGTCAACGGCTGGAATTTTCCCGAAATGGAGATGTTCGGCGTCGCGCTCATGGAACACGAGGACCGCTACGCCTGTGCCGAGGAATGGCTGTCCATCGTCAAGCGGCTGTGGACGGCCGACGAGCCCTTCGACCACGAGGGCAAATTTTATCGGATCAAAGGCGGCTATCTGCAGCCGAAGCCGATCCAGCATCCCTATCCGGCGATCATGAACGCCGGCTCGTCGGAGCTCGGCCGGCACTTCGCCTGCAAGCACTGCGATCTCGTCTTCACCAACATCCGCAGCCACGACATCGCGACCAACACGGCGCATGTTGCCGCCTACCATCGGCTGGCGCGCGAGGATTATGGCCGCGAGGTGCGGGTGTGGAGCAACGCCACCATCGTGCAGGCCGAGACCGAGAAGGAGGCGCGCGACTTCTATCATTATTACGTGCACGAGAAGGGCGATTGGGCCGCCGCCCACTACGTCATCGATACGATGGGTGCGGAGATCAACAAGCGCGATTATCCGGAAGAGCGGCGCCGGGCCATGGCCGAGATGATGGTCTCCGGCTGGGGCGGCTTCCCACTGATCGGCACCAAGGAGCAGATCATCGACGGTTTGCTGACCTTGTCGAAGATCGGGCTCGACGGCGTGCTGCTTTCCTGGCCGCGCTATATCGAGGGCATGCGCGAATTCCGCGACGTGACCTATCCGCTGCTCAAGCAAACCGGATTGCGGGATTAATCGCGATGGCCAGATCCGATTCCAAGTCCGATTCCAAGTCCGAATCCAAGCCCGATTTGAAGTCCGATTTTCGTCGCTTCGTCCCTGAAATGGGCAAGGCCTTTCACTTCGGAAAATCTACCGAACAATTTTTTGACGCGGTCATACCGGACCGTGGTCCGAAAGAGAAAGCCGGCGTTGAGAAATATCTATCCACACCGTTCAAGGGCATCACCACGGACGGCAAGATCATTCCCGGCCTCTTCGCGCTGCGGTCTGAATCCGCCCCGACGCGGGAAATCCTGCAAGCGGTTTCGACGCTGTTGGCGCAGCTGAACCCGCAACAAAAAGAGATGGTCTGTCTTCCGCTTAAGTCGCGCGAGCGCGAGCTGTGGCAGAACAGTATCGCCCGCTATGAAAATTTCGGTCTTCGACTTGATGAAGCTCCCGGCAACGTCCGCGAAGCGGCGATGGCAGTCGTCGAAGCGAGCCTCAGCGCCGCCGGCTACCAGAAGGCGCGCAATCTGATGAAGCTCAATGCCTTTCTCGGCGAACTCGTCGGCGCCCCCGCGCTGCTCGGCGAATGGTCCTATCAACTGCACGTCTTCGGCGTACCTTCCTCGACCGAGCCTTGGGGATGGCAGATCAGCGGCCATCATCTGATTATCACCTGTTTCGTCCTGGGCGAGCAGATGACGCTGACGCCGACCTTCATGGGGGCGGAACCGAAATACGCCGACGCGGGGAAATATGCCGGCTTGGCCGCGTTCGAGGACGAAGAGCGCCTTGGGTTGCAATTTGCCCGCAACTTGTCGGCCGAGCAAAAGCGCAAGGCCATTTTCTCCGATTCGCTCGTTCCGGATCGGCTTCCGCCCGGCCGGCATCAGGGCGTCGACGGCCTGATGCTCAGCGCGCGTCAGAAGAACAACGCGATCATTCCGTATGAGGGAATTCGCGGAGCCGAGCTTGCGCCGCAGCAGCGTCAGGCGCTGTTCGATCTTACCCAGTGCTATCTATCCACGTTGCCGCCAGGCCCGCTTGCGGCCCGGATGGGCGATGTCGAACGGCATTTCGCGCAGACGCATTTCTGCTGGGCCGGCGGCCTGGGCGATGAAAGCCCCTTCTATTACCGCATCCAAAGCCCGGTGATGCTGATCGAGTTCGATCATCAGAGCGGAGTGGTGCTGAACAATCCCGACCCGCAGAAATTTCACGTCCATACCATCGTCCACACGCCCAACGGCAACGACTTCGGCGTCGACCTGTTGCGCCTTCATTACGAAACGGCTCCCCACCACCAAGCCGCGCACCACTACCATCATCATCACGGACCCGCGACTGCGACCCGGCATCGCTTCGCTCGCGATTGACTTGGCGAGCGACTGACGGCGGCGCCGGACGGCTATACGCTCCTCCTCGTTACTTCGGCCAACGCCATCAACGCAACGCTTTACGACCACCTCAATTTCAATTTCATCCGCGACATCGCACCGGTCGCAGGCATCGGCCGCGTGGGCTTCGTCATGGAGGTGAACCCCTCGGTTCCTGCGAAGACGGTCCCCGAGCTTATCGCTTACGCCAAAGCCAATCCGGGCAAGATCAACATGACCTCGGCTGGCAACGGCACCGTGAGCCACGTCGCCGGCGAACTGTTCAAGATGATGACCGGAGTCAATATTGTCCACGTGCCCTATCGCACTGGACCGTCCGCCTTGATCGATCTGATCGGCGGGCAGGTGCAGCTCATGTTCGATCCGATTCCTTCGTCGATCGCGCACATCAGAGCGGGCGAGCTGCGCCCATTAGCTGTGACCACCGCGACGCGCTTAGACGCGCTGCCGGACGTACCGACGCTTGACAGTTTCGTCCCTGGATACGAGGCGAGCGCCTCGTTTGGCATGGGCGCGCCGAAAAACACGCCAGCAGTGATCGTCGATAAGCTCAACAACGAGATCAATGTCGCGCTGACCGACCCTATGATCAAGGCGCGTTTGAGCGATCTCGGCAGCTCACCGCTGTCGCTGGCACCCGCCGACTACGGAAAACTCATCGCCGAAGATACCGATAAGTGGGCAAAAGTGGTGAAGTTCTCGGGCGCGAAGGCCGACTGACCTTATCCACCTCACTGCCTGATATTCCGTAACGTCCGTTAGGCGAATCGCGATCGCTTCTGCACCCTAGCCCAGCGCTCTCTCCCCTCCCGCGAAGCGGGTTAGTGCAATTAGAAAAACATCCGCACTCTCCGTGCCTTAGCGGAAAAAACAACGAATCAAGCCAATTGTCACATTTGTGGCGACAGCGCTTCGAGCGGCGGGTGTGAGAAAACGCGCGTCGGATCAGAGCGCTAGCCCCAGCCGGCGAAATTCCTTGTCTCTCTTCACGTGACGATGTAAATAGCCCCCATCTCGCTCGGCCAAGGGACGTCAACCGGTGACGGCTGATTGATGGAGCGGGAGCGGTGCCCGGGATGGGGCTCGTAACTCTGTCCGCGGGCGGTTCGGAAACTCGCCCGGCCGGCCACGTCGCCGGTCTGCCAGGAGCTGGCTGCCCGGGGAGCGGATCGGTTGTCCGCTACCATGAAGCGCGGGACCGGACTGAGCCTTGGGCTCTCAAGGCCTCTGGCAAGAGCCGCGGTAGAGCGCCGGAAGGCGAGCGCGTCTCCCAAAGGGGCGCGCGCCGCGAGGACACGCAAGGCAAGGCGTTCATCAGCTTGCCGGGCGGGGACCGCGGAATCTACCCCGCGCCTTTCGGCGCTCCGCCTCCCTTTTTGTTTGGAGGCCCGTTCGTGAACAGCTTGGGCAACCCTCGGGGCGCGAACAAAAAGCGCAGCGCGAGAACGGGAAGCCTTGCGTCATTGCGAGCGAAGCGAAGCAATCCAGGGCGGCCTGCGATGGCTGCGAGGTCGTTCCTGGATTGCTTCGTCGCTATCGCTCCTCGCAATGACGAACGCGCCGCGAGAACGAGATTTTATTTTCCGCTCCCCGCCCCGCGGCGCGGGGATGAACGTACGCATCGCGAGAACGAGATTGCGACCGAACAAGCCATCCGCAGGGAGCACGACACATGCACGACCGGCTGCACGATCGGCGCCCGTCCGCGATGTTTGCGCTTCCAGCCGCGATGCCGCATAAGGACTCCGGCATGCCTTCGCTGTTCGCCAAATATGCAAGCGCGCCGGTGCGCGCATTGGCATGGCTCGGGCGTCAGGGCACGCGCGCGGTGGCCTCTATCGTCTTCATCGGCATCGCCGTGCCGCCGCTCGGGACGCTGCTCAAGCCCTTCGTGACCGAGGCGATCTTCCTTCTTCTCTGTGTCTCGTTCATGCGCGTCGACGTCGCCGCGTTGCGCGCGCACTTGAAGCGGCCCGGCGTCGTGCTGGCGGCGACCGCCTGGTCGACGCTCGTCGTGCCGCTCGTTGCCGGCACGCTTTGTCTCGCGGTCGGGCTCGACCGGCAGGCGCCCGATCTGTTTCTCGGCCTCATGCTGCAGACGGTCGCTTCGCCGATGATGGCGGCGCCGGCGATCGCCGCCTTGATGGGGCTCGACGCTACGCTGGTGCTCATCACGCTCGTCACCTGCACCGCCGTGGTGCCGTTCAGCGCGCCGGTCTTCGCCTACGCCTTCTTCGGCGCCGAGTTGACGCTGTCGCCGCTGGCGCTGGGAATCAAACTGTTCGCCATTCTCGCCGGCTCGATCGTCGTGGCGGCCGCGATCCGGCGGCTGTTTGGCGCCGCCGCCATCGAACGGCAGCGTGAGCCGATCGACGGCTTCAATATCCTGCTGTTGCTGGTTTTCGTCACCGCGGTGATGGGCACGGTCGCTGGCAGCTTTTTGGCCGCTCCGCTCAACGCCGGCGCCATCCTGCTCTTGGCCTTCGCGATGTTCTTCGCGCTGCTCGGTGCAACCGTGCTAATTTTCCGCAGGCTCGGCAGGGAACACGCGCTGGCGCTGGCGCTGATGGTCTCGCAACGAAATATGGGGCTGATGCTGGCGGCGACGGCGGGCGCGCTGCCGGCCGGCACCTGGCTCTATTTCGCGCTCAGCCAGTTTCCGATCTATATCACGCCGCAATTGTTGCGGCCGCTGGTGCGGACCAAGACAGCATAGGACAGGAGCAAGTAATGCCGCGGATGAAGGGTGCCGAACTCATCACCGAATATTTGATCGCCAACGATATTCCCTACGTGTTCGGCATTTGCGGGCACGGCAATGTCGGCATGCTCGATCCGCTCTACGAGGCGCGCGACCGCATCACGCTCATTTCGCCGCGCCACGAGCAGGTCGCCGCCCATATGGCGGACGCCTATTTCCGCGTGCGCCACAAGCCGGTGGCGACGCTGACGTCGTGCGGACCGGGTTCCTGCAACATCGTCATGCCGCTTGCCTGCGCGCTCACCGATTCGTCGGCGATGCTGGCCATCACCGCCAACGTGCCGACCCAGCAGTTCAACCGGAGCCCGTTCCAGGAGATCAACCGTCATTATCAGGCGGACTTCGTCAACATCATCCGCCCGGTGGTCAAGCGCAGCTTTCAGCCGACGCGCGTCGACATGCTGCCGCTTGCGCTGCGCCAGGCGATGACCGCCATGCTGTCCGGCCGGCCGGGACCGGTCAATGTCGACGTGCCGTTCAACGTCTTTCAGGAAGAGGATGACGTTGAAATGCCGCCGCCGGCGCCGCCGCTCAACACGCAGCGGAGCGGCGCCTCGCCCGACCAGATTTCTACCGCGCTCGATCTCATCGCCGCCGCGCAGCGGCCGGTGCTGTTCATCGGTCACGGCGTGACCTTGTCGGAAGCAAGCCGCGAACTCACCGAATTCGCCAAGAAGCTCGGCATCCCGGTGATCTCCTCGCCGAACGGCATGGGCTGCCTCGACATGACCGATCCGCTGTCGGTCGGCTTCATCGGCAGGAACGGCGCCTTTCCGGCCAACGAAGCCGGCCGCCGCGCCGATCTTGTCATCGCCATTGGCGCGCGCTTCGACGACCGTTCCGCGTCGTCGTGGCTGCCCGGCTTTTCCTGGAATTTCCCCAACACGAAGCTCATTCACGTCGACCTCGACCCCGAAGAGCTCGGCCGCAATTATCCGCCTGACCTCGCCATTCTCGCCGACGCGCGCACGTTCCTGCGCCAGCTTCTCGCCGAGATCGAGCGGCGCGGAACGACATCGGCCACCAAGGAATGGCTTGCCGATATCGCGAAATGGCGCGCCGAATGGGAGAAATTCACCCGGCCGAATTTCGATCTGCATACGACGCCGCTCCGCCCCGAGCGCGTGGTGGCGGATTGCCAAGCAGTGCTGCCGCCCGACGGCATCATCTGCTGCGACGTCGGCGTCAGCCACAATTGGTACATGCAGTTCTGGAACGCGCGCAAACCGCAGACCATGCTCAATTCGTGGGGCTTCTCCGGCATGGGCTTTGGCGCTTCCGGCGCGCTCGGCGCCAAGCTTGCCGCGCCGGATCGGCCGGTGATCGCAGTCACCGGCGACGGTTGCTTCACCATGGTGCCGCACGTGCTGTGCACCGCGGTCGAGTACAACATTCCCGTCGTGTGGGTGATCTGGAACAATTTCGGCTGGGTCTCCATCCGCGACATTCAGCTTGGCCTGTTCGGCGGCCGCGAGCACGGCACCATGTTCCATCAGGGCGCCAACAAGAAACCCTACAATCCCGACTTCGCCGCCTGGGCCAAGGCCGCCGGCGTCGAGGCGGCGACCGTGACGCGCTCGCAGGATTTCCGCGCCGCGCTCGAACATGCGGTGAAGTCGAACAAACCTTATCTGCTCGATGTGCATGTCGACGCCGAAGTGCGGCCACCCTCGACCGGTGCCTGGCAATTGCCGCCGACGCCCTACAAGGAGCCGGTGTTCGGCCAGCGCTTCATTCCCGATGCCGCGCCCGTGAAGTGACGGGCGCGTAATGCTTGCGAAGATTTAATCTCCTCTACACGTCCGCGTAATTCGACTTCCCCAATTGATTGGCTAACGCCGCCGGCGCCTTCGGCCGGCCGAAGCCACTCATGGAGAAGACATGACCGATACGCATTCCACACAATCGAACAAACCGCGCCTGCTCAGCGGTCGCCGCCTCGTATTGCTGGCGTCCGTCGCCGGCGTCGGCGCAGCTCTGCTGCTCGCCGGGCCGAGCGGTTATTGGGCGACCGGCTTCGGCGCGCCGCCCGCGCACGCCGACAGCGCCGCGGTGCAGCTGGCCCATCCGGTCGGCTTCGCCGACATCGTCGCCAAGGTGAAGCCCGCGGTCATTTCGGTGCGCGTCACCATTCCCGGTTCCGCCGAACCGGCGTTGATGTCGCAGGACGAAAACGACAATGACCAGGACATTCCGCTCGCGCCGGGTTCGCCGCTGCAAAAATTCTTCCAGCAATTCGGCGACCAGGGCCGCGGTCAACCGCGCTCCCATGGGACGATCATCGGCGAAGGCTCGGGCTTCTTCATTTCGCCTGACGGCTACGCGGTGACCAACAATCACGTCGTCGATCACGCCAAATCGGTTCAGGTCACCACCGTCGATGGCACGGTCTACACGGCGAAAGTTATCGGCACCGACCCGAAGACCGATCTTGCCCTGATCAAGGTCGACGGCAAGAGCGACTTCTCGTATGTGAAGTTCGCCGATCAGGAGCCGCAAGTCGGCGACTGGGTGATCGCAGTCGGTAATCCGTTCGGTCTTGGCGGCACGGTGACGGCCGGCATCGTTTCGGCGGAGAGCCGCGACATCGGCGCCGGTCCTTACGACGACTACATTCAGATCGACGCGCCGATCAACAAAGGCAATTCCGGCGGCCCGGCCTTCGACGTCTACGGCAACGTCATCGGCGTCAACACGGCGATCTATTCGCCGTCGGGCGGCTCGGTGGGTATCGGCTTCGATATTCCGGCGGCCACCGCCAAACAGATCGTGGCGCAGCTCAAGGAGCACGGCACGGTGACCCGCGGCTGGCTCGGCGTACAGATACAGCCGGTCAGCGCGGCCATCGCCGACAGTCTCGGTCTGAAAAAGGCCGAGGGCGCCCTCGTTGACAGCGCGCAGGCCGGCAGCCCGGCGGAAAAAGCCGGATTGAAGCCAGGCGACGTCATTACCGCGGTCAACGGTACGCCGGTCAAGGACGCCCGCGATCTCGCCCGCATGATTGCGATGGTCGCACCCGATAGTACCGTCAAGCTCGACATCGTGCGCGACGGTCAGACCCAGACCTTATCGGTGACGCTCGCGAAAATGCCGACCGAGCGGGAGGCGAACGCCACCCAAGATCAGACGACACCAGCCCATGGAGTGCCGCATCTCGGCCTCACAGTGGCGCCAGCCAACGAGGTTGCCGGCGCGGGCGCCAGCGGTGTCGTGGTCACGGCGGTCGATCCTGACGGACCGGCGGCGCAGGCCGGCCTTCAGACCGGCGCGGTCATTCTCGACGTCGGCGGCAAGCCGGTCGCCAATGGCGGCGATGTGGTCAATGCGCTGAAGGACGCGCAAGCGCAGGGCAAGCACGATGTGCTGATGCGCGTGAAGGTTGGCGACTCTACGGCGTTCGTTGCGGTGCCGCTCGGCAACGCGTAGCAGGCGACGCGTACCTTAAGTGCCGGTGCGCGGCTTTCGTGCCCTCGTCTCCAGGCACGCCTCGGCGCACGGGCAGTGAGGACGGGCTTTGTTGAGCCCGTCCTCATCTTTTTAGGCCGCCCACAAATTGCCGCCGCCGCCAAAGAGGAGTACGAGTCCGGTCAGGGGCGAGCGCTGAGCGCGCCGTGTTCGTGGCGTGTCGGGAGTTTGCAGCGATGCGGTGGCGGCTGAACGAGCTGACGCGCAGGACAAAAATACACGGGACCAAAATAATTGGGGCGGTGCTGTTGTTGGCGAGCTTCGCCGTTTCGGCGGAGATGTTGGCTGAAAATTCCGATTTTGCCGCGCCCGGGCGCGTCGAAGGCGCGGGGCCGGCAATGTCAATCGGCGTCGCGGCGACCGGAATCGTCAATCAAATCCTGGTGCGTGAAGGCAGCCGCGTTCATGCCGGCGACCTTCTGGTCAAACTCGATTGCCAGGCGCAGGAAGCCGACGTGCGCACCCGCGAAGCGCATCTGGCAGCAGCGCAGGCGACTTACGACAAATTCCGCAACGGCCCGCGACCTGACGAGATCGCGGTAGGCGAGGCCGTCGTTAACTTCTCGCAGGCCCGCGCCGACGAGGCGCATAAGACGCTGCAGCGTACTCTGTCGCTGCAGGAAGGCGTCACCGTCACCACGGCTCGCGTGCTCGAAGTCGAGCGCGACGACAGGATCGCAGCAGCACAGCTTGCGGAAGCGCGCGCGCAGCTCAATCTGCTGCGTGCCGGATCGCGCGAGGAAGATATCCGGCAAGCGAAAGCGCTGCGTGACGCCGCTGCCTCCGAACTTGATGCCAGTCGGGCCAAACTCGACCAGTGCTCGGTGCGCGCTCCGGTGGAGGGCGTCGTGCTCGATGTTTTAGCCAATCAGGGACAGTTCCTGAGCCTAGCGGTGCCGCAGCCGCTTTTGCATATCGTGCCCGACGGCCGCTCGCGCGTGCGCGCCGAGGTGCCGCTCGCCAATCTCGCTAAGCTGTGCGTGCAGCAGCGCGCAGCGATCGCCGCCGGCGCATTTCCGAATGCGGCGATCAAGGCGGAAGTCACCTCCATCAGCCCTGAGGTCAGCCGCGGCAGCATGGGCGATGCGGGAAAGACCACAGCGCCCGCGAACGCGGACTCCAGCGATGTCGTCACGGTAGTGCTGACCGTCGATAGTGGCGCACCGGCGCTGCCGATCGGGCTGCCGGTCACAGTGCACTTCGAGGCCTGCCCGTCGAAGAGTTGAGCGGCACTCTGATCCGCCGCCCGTGAGTGCGCTTTCGCCCGACTATCTCCGCGTTCCTCTGCATCATCGCAAATGCCCGCGCTTCCGGGGTGCGCCGGCGCCTGCGCAACTCGATGCCGGCACCGGCAAGATAGGGAACAGCGGCCACGCCCGGTGCGTTAATCAAGGTAAACAAAGAGAGAAGCCCAGCGAGGAAAGGCCATGAATGCGATTCTAAAATGTGTACTTGTCTTTGTCATGGTGTTCGGTGGCATTTGGACGGCGGCAGCCCAGGTCAGCGGCGCTATTGGCCCATCGGGCGCGGCCAACGCCGGCGCTGACCGGGGTGATGTCGGCGCGGGCGTCAATGCCAATAGCGACACGCTGATGGGCGGAACCAACACTGAAGCTGGCGCCATGCTCAATGCGAACGCGGATAAGGGAATGAAATAATCTTGCCAGAAAGATCCCGCCAGAAAGAAAAGACCGCCAACGACGCTGTCGCGGGCGGTCTTTTGGGAGTTTGAGCCGAGTTTTTGTTCGTTCGTTGAGACCGGTGTTCAGTTCTGCTGAGGAGCCGGTTGCACCGCTGCTTGCGGCTGCGCCGCCTGTGGGTTGGCCGCCAGATACTGCTGGTAGGTCTGGCCGGCGTAGTTCGGCGTCGTCGGCACCTGCGACATCGGGGTAGCGGTGGCCGCGACCGGCGAAGTCGGCTGCTGGGTGGCGTCGGCGGTATCGTCCACCGCTGGCGCGCTCGCTGAACTCCTTGGTGCACACGTCGGCGAAAACGACGAGGCCAGTCGGGGTATAGGTCTTGGTCAGACAGGTGCAGGGAGCAGGGGTAGAGGCCGAAGGCAGCACGACCGGACTTTCGACAGCGGCGAGATCTTCGATGATCCAGCGACCGCCGCGGAACACCCAGTGATGATGGTCGTGGTGATGCCACACCCAGATCGGGGGTCGGCCGGGCGGGCGAGGACGAACCGGAAAGATGGGGGTCAGCGTAGTTCGGCCTGTGGTGCGGAACACTCTGGCCGCACTGACATGACGGAAGCCGCCGCTGCGAGCGAACGAGGCGTGGAAGCCGCCGCCACCGCCGCCGAAGCTTCCGCGGGCGTAGGAGGCCGAGCTGGTTGCGAGACTGGCAACCGCAACAGTCGCGGCGGTCGCCAGGGTGATGATCAATTTACCTGACATGGCGTGTCTCCGAGTAAGGGTGGGCGATACAGGTTGGTCGGCACTGTCGGAGAAAGGTTCACGCCTTATCGATGGCCGCGGTCCAGCCGCGGCGTTTCTGGAACTTTTGGCGGGCGGCAGGCCGCTGCCGCGCCGCTCAGCCAGGGTGCCCGTTCAGCTCGGCGGGGCGCCCGCACCCCGCTGAAAGGCGTGCTCCAGAAAACGAAGGAGCCGCGGCCCTACATAAGCATTGGGGCTTTGCGGATCGTTGAAAGGGTCGGACACCCAATGGTGACCGACACTGGGAATCTCGATCCGGCGGGTGAAAAACTGCGCCTGCCGCAGCGCGGCTTGAAACGACTGCGTCTGCCGGACGGCGTCAGCGACCTCGTCGGACGTGCCGTAGATCAAGAGAAAGGCCGGCTTGTTCTTGTCCACCGTCGCGTAACTTGGCGGCGAGGCTTCGAAATAGAGTTGCCGGTTGGTAAGCGGCGTGCCGCCGAGAAACTGTCCGGTGACCTGATCGAGCGGTCGCGCGGTCTGGTCATGCTGCCATTGCGCCGCCAGATCGTACATGCCGTAGAACAAGGCCGCCGCGCTCACCGTGGCTGGAGTGGCCGCGTTGGCGTCGTCTTTGTATTGGCTGGAAAATTGCGGTTCGGCATTGGCAAGTGTGACCAGCGCGGCGAGCTGCGCGCCACCGCCATCGCCCATCAGCGCGATACGATCGGGATCGATGGCGAGCGGCGAGGCTTGGGCGCGGACGAATTGCACCGCGGCGCGCACATCATAGACGGCGGCCGGATAGGATTTCTGGTCCGGTTTGCTGAGGCGGTAATCGATCGCGAAGACGGCAATGCCCGCTTCGGCGAGGTAGGTGCCCCAATACTTATACGTCGCCGGTGAACCGCTTCGCCAACTGCCGCCATGAACGGCAACGACGACGGGAACGACCGGCAGCTTGGTTCGCTCCCTGCTCACCGGATGATACATCTCGCCGTAAAGCTTGACGCCGTCGTGCACGGCATATTCGACGTTGTGCCGGACCACCACCTCATAGGCAGAGGCCTCGACAGCAGAAAATGCCAACGCGCATGCCACCAGAATTCCGGTCCATGACCGCGATCTCATGGTGCTCTCCTGTGTGACGATCAAATGAATCCCCTACGCGCGGTGCCGGCGCCTATGCCACGGCGCAAGCACCCGCGATGTTTCTAACGGTTTCAGGTGTCGTTGGTTCGACACCTTGCCGGCTATTTTCGATCACATGTGCACAAGTGGCGACTCAGCCGGCCCAAATTGCGGGCGGTGACCGCAGTTGCTGCGCAAGTCGAGATAAGCTAGCCTTGCGGCTTCCGGGGAGACTCCAATGCTTTTGATCCTGATAAACGTCTTGATCATCTGTGTCGTTGGCGCGATTTGTTTTTGGGCCATTGAAAAATTCGTTCGCGATGGTCGGCTCGTTAATCTCCTGAAAATCCTGGTGGTGCTGATCTGTGTTGCTGCAATTTTGCAGCGCGTACTTCCGGCTTTAGGCGTCGGCTTCTAAGCGGCGGATCAGCGCCAGATGGGCCGCTCCACCGCAGTGCTTCGTCAAGGGGAGCCGGTCACGCTGCCGCCGGCGGCGGGGATCAGTTTTGAGATCGAAGCCGGGCAGAAGCTGAAGCTGACGCAGCCCGAGGGCGAACAGGTCGCCGATCTGGTCTCTTTCAATCGCGACGACACGCGTGAACTGCTGTCGATGATGACGAGCCGCGCCGTCAATCTGTGCTGGAAGCTGACCGCGCCGCAGATGCTTTACAGCAGTAGCACACGGCCGATGTGGCAAATCGAGGAAGACCTGACGGCTGAGAATTATTGCGGCGGCGGCTATTGCAGCGAACACCTCAACGTGACCCGCTACGGCGATATCGGCAAGGGCGCGCTGAATTGTCAGTCCAACCTTGAAACCGCCATCCGCGGCTATGGCCTCGACCGCTGGAATTTCAACGTCGACGCCTGCTTCAACATCTTCATGACCGTCGCTTATGACTCAAACGGCGTCTGGGAGATACGGAAGCCGAAAGGCAAGCCGGGCGATTACATGGTCATGCGCGCACTCCTGCCGCAGATCGTGGCCATTTCGAACTGTCCGATGGTGTTCAATGCCTGCAATAACTTCCGGCTCAAGCCGCTGACCTTGGAAGTTTTGCAGTAGCGCCGGTCGACGGGATTGACGCCTAACGTCCGAGCCCGACCAGAACCATCGAAATCGCCGGCACGTAGGTGATCAGCAACAGCGCGGCGAAGTTGATCGCCACGAACGGCAGCACGCCGCGATAGATCATCCCCATCGGCACATTGAAGATGGCGCGCGCGGCAAACAGGTTGAGGCCAAACGGCGGCAGGTAGAGGCCGATGCTCAAATTGACCGCCATGATGATGCCGAAGTGGATGGCGCTGATGTCGGCGGCTTCCACCACCGGCAAGAGCAGCGGCGTGAGGATAAGGATGGCCGCCGGCGGCTCGAGGAAACTGCCCGCGAGCAGCAGGCCGGCATTGACGAACAGCAGCGTCTCCCAGGCCGGCAGGTGCATGGCGTCGATGGCCCCGATCAAATTTTGCGGAATCCCGCTCGTGGTCATCAGCCACGAATAGACGCCGGCGCCGGTGACAATGATTAGGATCTGCGCGATCAGGTAGACCGAGCTGACGATGACCTGCCACAGCTCTTTGAGCCCGATCTCGCGATAAATGACCATGGCGACGAACAGCGAATAGACCACCGCCACGCCGGCGGCCTCGGTCGGGGTGAACACGCCGCCATAGATGCCGCCAAAAATGACCGCGATGGTGCCGATCGCCCAGCTCGCCTCCTTGGTCGAAGCCCAGACGTTCTTCCAGCGGGTGCGCGAGGTGAGCGGCACCGCTTTGATGTGCGCGTAGATCATCACATAGACGGCATCGACGAGTCCGATCAGAACACTCGGCAGAATGCCGGCGGTAAACAGCTGGATCGCCGACACCTGCGCGGTCATCGCGTAAAGGATCATCGAGATCGAAGGCGGAATGATCACGGCAACCGCGCCGGACGAGGTGATCAGGCTGACCGCGAAGCGCTCAGAATAGCCATGTTTGGTCAGCGATGGGAACAACAGCCGGCCGATCGCCACCACGGTGCCGACCGTGGTGTGCGCCATCGCCCCGAACAGTTCCGAAGACGCGACGGTCGTCACCGCGAGCGAGCCGCGCACGCCGCCGATCAGCGAGACGACCCAGTTGACGACCCGGTTGGCGATGCCGCCGCGGCCCATGATCTCGCCGGCCAGAACAAAGAATGGCACCGCAAGCAGCGGAAAGTTGTCGAGGCTGCCGAACATGTTGGTCTGGATTGCGTCGAGCGGTACATGGGCGACGAAGACGATCGCCGCCATCGAGGTCAGTGCGAGCACGACGAAAATCGGCAGGCCGAGGATCAACAGGATCGCCGGCAGAATGAAATAAACGAAAATGGCCGACATGATTGCGATTCCGCCTTCAGTGGCCGGAGCCCTCGCGCGGCCCGCCGTCGGGGCGGCCGGCGCCGTGGAGAGCCAATTTCACCGCGATGAGGAGGGCGGTGAGCGCAAGCCCAATCGGCAGGGCGGATTGCGGAATGACCAGCGGGATGTTGGCGGTGTCGCTGCGTTGGTCGAGCTCGGCCAGCATCGACACCACCGGCCAGGCGAAGACCGCCAGCATGGCACAGGTCAACATCGTCACCACGTCGGAGAAGATCTCAAAGAATTTGCGTGCCCGCGACGGCAGCGCCAGCACGACGACGTCCATGCGGATGTGGCGGCCGAGATAACCGACCGGGCCGGCGCCTAGAAACACGCAGCCGATCATGAGGAACAGCATCGACTCTTCGGCCCACGTGATTGACGCCGAGAAAACGTAGCGGCCGACGATGTTGATGAAGTTGATGGCGACGCTGGCGACGAGCATGGCGCCAGCGGCCACGCGCAACGCGCTGATGAGCGCGTCGACACCGCGCGCGAGCATGTTTCTCATCACGAGTCTACCGACGGCCACCCTCGGCCGCGAGACGACGATCCTCAATGCTTGGCGGCGGCGGCGCGGACCGTCTGCAGCATCTCATGCACTGCCGGTTGATCTTTGGTCACGTCGTCGGCCACCGGATCGAGCAGCGTCTTCATCTTGGCGAGGTCGTCCGCGGGCAGCGTATGCACGGTGCCGCCAAGCGCGGTCCAGTTCCCCTCCAGTTTCTTCGAGAACTCGAACACCCATTGCTGCGATTTGGCCTGCACGGCGGCGCCGCTGTCGATCACGATCTTGCGGAGGTCCGGCGGCAGCGTGTCGAGCCACGCCGTGCTCACCACGGCGATCGAATTGATGTAGGTGTCGTCGGTGACGGTGATCACTTTGATCAGGTCGTTCATCTTGAAGGCAACGAAGATCGAAAGCCCGCTGATCGTGGCGTCGATCGTTCCCTGGTCGAGCGCGGGCACGACTTCGGAGAGCGGCATGCCGATGCCGCTGGCGCCGAGCTTGGCCAGTTTGGCGCGCTCCAGCGCGGTGCCGTTGATGCGGATCTTCTTTCCGTTGAAATCGGCGAGCCGCAGGATCGGCTTTTTAGACCCGTAGTCGGATGCGCCGAGGCTCAAGGTCGCGATGCCGGTCAACCGCTTAGGTGTGACCAAGGCGAACATCGCCTGCTGGATCGCCGGATCCTCGACCGTGGCGGCGGCATTGGCATCGTCGCGGAACACCATCGGCGCGGAAAAGACGCCGAAGCGCGGATCGACGCCGACGAAGAAATCGACCGGGCCGATATAGCCCTGGATGCTGCCGAGCTGGACGCCTTCGATTTCGCGCGGGATCGGTCCAAGCTGGCTGTTGGGATAGATTTGCACCTCGATGCGGCCGCCAGAGGCCCGCTCCACCTCTTCCTTGTAGAACTTGAGGAACTGGTGCTGCCCCTCGTTCATCGTGGCAGTGCCGAATTTCATGACGAATTGAGGATCGGCCGCGGCCGGGCCGGCAAACGCAGCCCAGGCGCCAAGCGCAACCGCCAGCGCAGCTGCGGCCAAAATGGACCTGTGACGGCGCTCGAACAAACGTGATTTGTTCATTGTTCCCAACCCCTTCGGCTTCCCCCGATGCGTCTTTCGCCGATCGGCCGCGCATTTGGTGGGCCGACTATAAAGGCCTTTGAACACTTGCCAAGCGACGATTTGCCACGAGCGCCACCGGTGTGCGCCAGGATGGGCCGATCGGCCGCGCCGCCCGAGAAAGCCCGATCTTTCTGCGGTTTCAACGAGGACTCATAAACCACCGGCGGAACTGCGAAAAATTTTCCAGCGGAAGGCCCATTTCGTACGGAACCTTGGCCAAGTCTCTGCGTTTCGCGTCATGGCTAGAAGGGGGGCTCCATGATGAGGGGGTTTCCGCGCCCGTTTGGCAGGCTCTCTCGACGGAATTTGTCCCGGCCCGGCCTCACTCCGGGCAGCGGGATTTGTTGCCGTCGCCAGATCCGGCCGTCGCGGAACCGCGCTTTCTTGGGCGTGCAGTGCCACGCCGGAACTCGCTCCGCCGCTCATCGCCTCCTCTCCAACGCAGGCCCGTAGCGGGTTCCGGAGACTGTTATGCAAGGTTCTGAAGACGTCGTCGGCTCAGTCGGCACCAATGGTTCGACCCCGGTACCCGCCACCGATCATGGCCTCAATGGGGATGCCCACGGCCTCGCGGAATTGCTGCACGCGCTTCAAGCCATGCGGGTTGGCGATTTCTCTGTCCGTATGGCCGGCGACCGAGTCGGCATCATGGGTAAGATCGCCGACACCTTTAACGAGATCGTCGGCACCAACCAACGCATGGCCAAGCAGCTCGAACGCGTCGGGCAGGTGGTCGGCCGCGAAGGTCGCACGCGCCAGCGCGTGCGGCTCGGTCTTTCCGACGGCGCCTGGGGCGAGATGGAGTCCTCGGTCAACTCGCTGATCGACGATCTGCTCTGGCCGACCACGGAAGTGACCCGCGCCATCGCCGCGGTGGCGCAAGGCGACCTATTGCGCACGGTGAGCCTCGACGTCGACGGCCGGCCGCTCAAGGGCGAGTTCCTGCGCTCGGCCGAGATCGTCAACACGATGATCAAGCAGCTCAACGTGTTTACCTCGGAAGTGACGCGCGTGGCGCGCGAGGTCGGCACCGAAGGCAAACTCGGCGGCCAGGCGCAGGTCGGCGGCGTGACCGGCGTGTGGAAGGACCTCACCGAGAGCGTGAACTCGATGGCGTCCAACCTCACCGCCCAGGTGCGCAACATCGCCGAGGTGACGATTGCGGTCGCCAACGGCGACCTGTCCAAGAAAATCACCGTCGACGTGCGCGGCGAAATCCTCCAGCTCAAGGAAGCCATCAACACGATGGTGGATCAGCTGCGCTCGTTCGCCTCCGAGGTGACGCGCGTGGCGCGCGAGGTCGGCACCGACGGCAAGCTCGGCGGCCAGGCCATCGTGCCCGGCGTTGCCGGCACCTGGAAGGATTTGACCAACTCGGTGAACGCCATGTGCGGCAACCTCACCGACCAGGTACGCAACATCGCCCACGTGACGACCGCAGTGGCCCGCGGCGACTTGAGCCGCAAGATCACGGTCGACGTGCGTGGCGAAATTCTCGAACTGAAAGACACCATCAACACGATGGTGGACCAGCTCAATTCGTTCGCCTCGGAAGTCACCCGCGTGGCGCGCGAGGTCGGCACCGAAGGCAAGCTCGGCGGCCAGGCGCAGGTGCCGGGCGTTGCCGGCACCTGGAAGGACTTGACCGACAGCGTCAACTCCATGGCCGGCAACTTGACCGCGCAGGTGCGCAACATCGCCGACGTCGCCACCGCCATCGCCGGCGGCGACTTGTCGAAGAAGATCACGGTCAACGTCTCGGGCGAAATTCTGCAGCTGAAGGAAACCATCAACACGATGGTGGACCAGCTCAACGCGTTCGCCGGCGAGGTGACGCGCGTCGCCCGCGAGGTCGGCACCGACGGCCGCCTCGGCGGCCAGGCCAACGTGCTCGGCGTCGCCGGCACCTGGAAGGACTTGACCGACTCGGTCAACTCGATGGCCTCGAACCTCACCGCGCAGGTGCGCAACATCGCCGAAGTGTCGACCGCCATCGCCTCGGGCGACTTGTCGAAGAAGATCACGGTCGACGTGCGCGGCGAAATCGCCGAACTGAAGGACACCATCAACACCATGGTGGATCAGCTCAACGCGTTTGCGGGCGAGGTGACGCGCGTGGCGCGCGAGGTCGGCACCGAAGGCAAGCTCGGCGGTCAGGCGCTGGTGCGCGGCGTCGCCGGCACCTGGAAGGACTTGACCGACAGCGTCAACTTCATGGCCTCGAACCTGACCGGCCAGGTGCGCAACATCGCCGAAGTCGCCACCGCCGTGGCGCGCGGCGACTTGAGCCGCAAGATCACGGTCGACGTGCGCGGCGAAATTCTCGAGCTCAAAGACACGCTCAACACGATGGTGGACCAGCTCAACGCGTTCGCCGCGGAAGTGACGCGCGTGGCGCGCGAGGTCGGCACCGAAGGCAAGCTCGGCGGTCAGGCCAACGTGCCGGGCGTCGGCGGCACCTGGAAGGACTTGACCGACTCGGTCAACTCGATGGCCTCGAACCTGACCGGTCAGGTTCGCAACATCGCCGAAGTGGCGACCGCCATCGCCGGCGGCGACTTGATCGCGCAAGATCACGGTCGACGTGCGCGGCGAAATCCTTCAGCTGAAGGAAACGCTCAACACGATGGTGGACCAGCTCAACCGCTTCGCCGGCGAGGTGACGCGCGTTGCCCGCGAGGTCGGCACCGAAGGGCGTCTCGGCGGTCAGGCCAACGTGCCCGGCGTCGCCGGCACCTGGAAGGACTTGACCGACAGCGGTCAACTCGATGGCCGGTAACTTGACGGCGCAGGTCCGCAACATCGCCGAGGTGACCACCGCGGTGGCGCGCGGCGACCTTGGCCGCAAGATCACCGTCGACGTGAAGGGCGAAATTCTCGAACTGAAGAACACCATCAACACGATGGTGGATCAGCTCAACGCGTTCGCTTCCGAAGTCACGCGCGTCGCCCGCGAGGTCGGTACCGAAGGCAAGCTCGGCGGTCAGGCGCAGGTGCCCGGCGTCGCCGGCACCTGGAAGGACCTCACCGACAACGTCAACTTCATGGCGTCGAACCTGACCGCGCAGGTGCGCAACATCGCCGAGGTGGCGACCGCCATCGCCGGCGGCGACCTGTCGAAGAAGATCACGGTGGACGTGCGCGGCGAAATGCTGCTGCTCAAAGACACGCTCAACACCATGGTCGAGCAGCTCCGCTCGTTCGCCGCCGAAGTCACCCGTGTGGCGCGCGAGGTCGGCACCGATGGCCGCCTCGGCGGCCAGGCGGTGGTCCCGGGCGTCGCCGGCACCTGGAAGGACTTGACCGACAACGTCAACCTGCTCGCCGCCAACCTGACCACGCAGGTCCGCAACATCGCCGAGGTGACCACCGCCGTGGCCCGCGGCGACTTGAGCCGCAAGATCACCGTCGACGTGAAGGGCGAAATTCTCGAACTGAAGAACACCATCAACACGATGGTGGACCAGCTCAATGGCTTCGCCTCGGAAGTGACCCGCGTCGCCCGCGAAGTCGGCACCGAAGGTCTGCTCGGCGGTCAGGCGCAGGTGCCCGGCGTCGCCGGCACCTGGAAGGATTTGACCGACACCGTCAACGTCATGGCCGCCAACCTCACCGAACAGGTGCGCGGCATCGTGAAAGTGGTGACCGCGGTCGCCAACGGCGACCTCAAGCAGAATCTCGCCGTGAAGTCGAAGGGCGAGGTCGCAGCGCTCGCCGAGACCATCAACAACATGACCGATACGCTCGCCACCTTCGCCGATCAGGTGACCACGGTGGCGCGCGAAGTGGGCGTCGAAGGCCGTCTCGGCGGCCAGGCCAACGTGCCCGGCGCCGCCGGCACCTGGAAGGATTTGACCGGCAACGTGAACCTGTTGGCCGCCAATCTGACCACCCAGGTGCGCGCCATCGCCGAGGTGGCGACGGCCGTGACCAAGGGCGACTTGACCCGGTCGATCCAGGTGGAAGCGCGCGGCGAAGTGGCCGAGCTGAAAGACAACATCAACACGATGATCGACAACCTGCGGCTCACCACCGACCGCAACACCGAGCAGGACTGGCTGAAGACCAATCTCGCCAAGTTCACCAACATGCTGCAGGGCCAGCGCGATCTCGTCACCGTCGGCCGGCTCCTGCTCTCCGAGCTGACGCCGTTGGTCAACGCTCACCAGGGCGTCATTTATCAGATCGAGAGCGAGGAGGCGCAGGACCTCACGCTGTTGTCGGCCTATGCCGACGACGGCGCCAACGGCCATCCGCAATCCATGCGGCTCGGCTCAGGCATCATCGGCCAGTGCGCCGTCGACAAACGGCGCATGCTCATCACCGACATGCCGGAGACGACCGTCCCGATCAGCTCGTCGCTGTTCAAGGTGATGCCGCACAACGTCATTGTCCTGCCGGTGCTGTTCGAGAGCCAGGTGAAGGCCGTCATCGAGCTTGCCTCGGTGCACGAATTCACCACGCTGCAGACCATGTTCCTCGAGCAGCTCACCACTTCGATCGGCATCGTGCTCAACTCGATCGAAGCGACGATGCAGACCGAGGGGCTGCTCAAACAGTCGCAGCAGCTCGCCGGCGAATTGCAGGCGCAGCAAAGGGAGCTGCAGCAGACCAACGAGCAGCTCGAGCAGAAGGCGCAGCAGCTGGCCGAGCGCAACGTCGAAGTGGAGCGCAAGAATCAGGAAATCGAGCAGGCCCGCCGGGCGCTCGAGGAAAAAGCCACCGAGCTTGCACTCACCTCGAAGTACAAGTCGGAATTCCTGGCCAACATGTCGCACGAGCTGCGCACGCCGCTCAACTCGATCCTCATTCTCGGCCAGCAGCTCACCGACAATCCGGAAGGCAACCTGTCGGCCAAGCAGGTCGAGTTCGCTAGGACCATTCACGGCGCGGGCACCGACCTCCTCAACCTCATCAGCGACATTCTCGACCTGTCGAAGATCGAATCGGGCACGGTCACGGTCGATGCCGAAGATATCTTCTTCGCCAACCTGCTCGACATGGTGGCGCGGCCGTTCCGCCACGAAGCCGACACGAGGCAGCTGTCGTTCGAGGTGCATGTCGATCCCAATCTCGGCCGCACACTCACCACCGACTCCAAGCGTCTGCAGCAGGTGCTGAAAAACCTCTTGTCCAATGCCTTTAAGTTCACGGCGCAAGGCGGCGTACGCCTCAACGTGAATGCGGCGGTGGGCGGCTGGAGTAACGACCATCCGGTGCTCAGTCAGGCGCCGTCGGTGGTGGCCTTCGAGGTCACCGACACCGGCATCGGCATTCCGTCGGAGAAACAGAAGATCATCTTCGAAGCGTTCCAGCAGGCCGATGCCTCGACCAGCCGCAAATACGGCGGCACCGGCCTCGGGCTTGCGATCAGCCGCGAACTGGCGAGCCTGCTCGGCGGCGAAATCCACTTGCGCAGCTCACCCGGGTCCGGTTCGACGTTCACGCTTTACCTGCCGATCAAGTATGTCGGCCCGAGCGCGTCGATCCAGTCGGTGAGGGCGGCGACCGCCCCGGCGCAGCTCGCCGGACTGCACTTGCCGGCCGAACGCACCATCGAGCCGATCCCCGACGACCGTCTCAACGTGCAGGCCGGCGACGGCATTCTGCTGATCGTCGAGGACGATCCGCATTATGCGCGCATTCTCGTCGACTTGGCGCGCGACAAGGGCTTCAAGGCGCTGTTGGCGATGCGCGGCGACGACGCCATCAATCTCGCCAAGCAGTATCAGCCGACGGCGGTTTCGCTCGACGTGTTCCTGCCCGATATGCTGGGCTGGAACGTGCTCAGCCAGCTCAAGCAAAATCCGCTCACGCGTCACATTCCGGTGCAGATCGTCACGCTCGACGAAGACCGCCAGCACGGGCTTGCCCGCGGCGCCTTCTCGTTCGTGACCAAGCCGACGACGCGCGAGGGCATTGCCGATGCGCTCACCCGCATCAAGGAGTTTGCCCAGCCGCGCCGCAAGCGCCTCCTCGTCGTCGAGGACAACAAGGCCGAGCAGATGAGCATTCGCGAGCTGCTCGGTCACGACGACATCGAGATCGTCAACGCCGGCACCGGTGAAGAGGCGCTGACGACGATGCGCGATCATGTCTGCGATTGCGTGGTGCTCGATCTGCGGCTGCCCGATATGTCGGGCTTCGAGGTTCTCGAGCGCATGCGCGCCGACCGGTTGCTCGTCGACGTTCCGGTCGTGGTCTTCACCGGCCGCGAATTGTCGGCCGAAGAGGACGCGCAGCTGCACACCATGGCGCGCTCGATCGTGGTCAAGGGCGTCGAGTTGCCGGAGCGGTTGCTCAACGAAACCGCCTTGTTCCTGCACCGGGTCATCACCGACCTGCCGCCCGAGAAGCAGCAGATGCTGGAAGAGCTCAACTCGTCCGACGAGGACTTGGTGGGCCGCACTGTGCTGCTCGTCGACGACGATCCGCGTAACATCTTCGCGCTGGCGAGCGCGCTGGAACGGCGCGGCATGAACGTGCTCACGGCCACCACCGGTCGTGAAGCGATTACGTTCATCGAGGAGACGCCGTCGCTCGCCATCGTGCTCATGGACATCATGATGCCCGAAATGGACGGCTACCAGACGATCGAGAAGATCCGGCAGAACAAGGCGTACCGCCGCCTGCCGATCATCGCCTTGACCGCCAAAGCGATGAAGGGTGACCGCGAGAAATGTCTGGAAGCGGGCGCGTCGGACTATCTCGCCAAGCCGGTCAATACCGAACAGCTCCTGTCCGCGCTGCGGATGTGGCTGCATCGCTAGGCACATTCGCAATGAACGACAAAGTCAACGTCCTCTTGGTCGACGACCAGCCGGAAAAGCTGCTCGCCTATGACGTGATCCTCTCCGAACTCGGCGAGAATCTGGTCAAGACGTCGTCGGCGCGCGAGGCGCTCACGTTCCTGCTCAAGAACGACGTCGCGGTCGTGCTGATCGACGTCTGCATGCCGGAGCTCGACGGCTTCCAGCTTGCAGCGATGATCCGCGAGCGGCCGCGGTTCCAGAAGACGGCGATCATCTTCATCTCCGCGATCCAGGTGGCCGAGGTCGATCGGCTGCGCGGCTACGAAATGGGTGCGGTCGACTACGTGCCGGTACCGGTCGTTCCCGAAGTGCTGCGCGCCAAGGTGCGTGTCTTCGCCGAACTGTTCCGCAAGACGCGCGCGCTGGAGCAGCTCAACCTGCAGCTCGAGTGCCGCGTGGCCGAACGCACGGCGGAACTGGAGGCATCCAACGCGCGGCTCAAGCAGACCGAGCAGGGCGCGCAGCCTCGCGCTCGCCGCCGGCCAGATGGGGTCGTGGGAGTGGGAAGTCGGCAGCGATGAGGTGAAATGGGACGAGGGCCAATATCGCATTTTCGGCGTCGACCCGAAGCGATTTCAGCCCCGCATCGAGAAGATCCGTAGCCTCCTTCATCCCGACGACAGGCAGTCGCTGCAGCGGGCTGTCGAGCGCATGAGCGAAAGTGCGCTCGCGCAGCCCACCGAGTCGCTCACGCAACCGATGGAGTTCCGCGTGCTGCGCGGCAATGGCGAAACCCGCTGGTGCACCGGCACCGCGGCAGCGAGCGTCGATGCCGATGGCAAAGTGGTGCGCATCAGCGGCGTCACCATCGACGTCACCGAGCGCAAGGAAGCCGCCGAGCGGCAGAATCTGCTGGCGCGTGAGGTTGATCACCGGGCGCGCAATGCACTCGCCGTCATCCAATCGATCATCCGGCTGACGCGGGCGCGCAGCGTCGACGACTACGTGGCCGCGATCGAGGGCCGCATCAAGGCGCTGGCGCGCGCTCATACGCTGCTCTCCGACTCGCGCTGGGAAGGCGCCGATCTCGCCACGCTGGTGGGCGAAGAGCTTGACCCCTATCGCACCGGCGACAAAGTCGCCATCGATGGTCCCGATATTTCGTTGCAGCCTTCGACCGCGCAGGGATTGGCGCTTGCTTTGCACGAACTCGCCACCAATGCCGCCAAGCACGGTGCGCTTTCGTCGGCAAAGGGGAAAGTGGACCTGAGTTGGCAATTGCGGCCGGACGTCCTCGTGTTGAGTTGGACTGAGAGCGGCGGCCCGCAAATCAAGCCGCCGGCGGCCAAGAGCTTCGGCCTACGCGTCATTCGCGCCAGCATCGAGCAGCAGCTCGGCGGCGAGGTGACGTTCGATTGGAACCCGGGCGGGCTGAGCTGCAGCTTTTCCATCCCGCGTCGCGACATGATGAGGTCGCGGGAGCCGTTCGCCGCGAACAACAACGTCGCCACGCTGCGTGGCCCGTTCAACGGCGTCAAAGTCGCCGGCAAGCCGCGCGTGCTCCTGATCGAAGATGAGGCGCTGGTCGCCATGATGATTCAGGAATGTCTGGCTGAATTCGGCTACCAGGTTCTGGGTCCGATCGGCACCGCAAGCGAGGCGGCGGCGCGGGCGCGGGACGGTCAGTTCGAGGCGGCCGTGCTCGACATCAATCTCGGCGACGGCGCGGTCTACCCGATCGCCGACCTTTTGGCCGCACGCGGCGTGCCGTTCGTCTTTGTCACCGGCTACGACGCCGAGAGCGTCGAGCCGCGCTTCCGCAAGATTCCGGTTTTGCAAAAGCCGATCGAGCGCGAGGTGCTCAAGCGGGTTTTCGTCGCCGCCGCCAAGGCCTCCGTCGCCGGATAGCTCGAGCGTTGCGCTTCGCCGCGGTCAGACGCTCGGCGCTGTTGCCGCACTCGAGCGGGATTGAAAACAAAATCGGACTCGCGTAGATAGCCCGTAACGGGGATGGGGTTCCCCAAAACCGCTCGCCAGAGCTGATGACCCCTGCCGCGTTTGGCGCGGTGGGGAGCCGTTCGTGACCCGCCGCAGTGCGGGTTTTTTCGCGCCTCGACGAGGCGAGATGGAGAACGGTGATGGATAATGTCTGGTTTCAGTCTGCATTGTGGATGGCATTGGCGCTCGTTGCCGCCATCGGTTCGCTTTACATAACGATCTCGGCGGCACTGTTCGAAATCGTCGTTGGCGCCTTTGCCGGCAATACGATCGGCCTGCCGCTCACCCCGTGGATCAGTTACATCGCCGGCGTCGGCGCGGTCGTGCTGACCTTTCTTGCGGGAACGGACATCGATCCGCATGTCGTCAAGAAACACTTCGCATCAAGCATGACGATCGGCCTCATGGGCTTCTTTGCGCCCTATATCGGGTGCCTGCTGCTGGCCCATTACGGGCTCGGCTGGCCGTGGCCGCAGGCGCAGATCGCCGGTATCTCGCTGTCCACGACTTCGGTCGCGGTCGTCTACGCCGTGATGGTCGAGACCGGCTACAACCGTACCGAACTCGGCAAGATCATTCTCGCCGCCTGTTTCATCAACGACATCGGCACCGTGCTCGCGCTCGGCCTGATCTTTGCGAATTACAATCTCTATCTGGTTCTGTTCGCTGTCGTCACCATCGCGGCCGTCGCCGTGTTGCCGTTCATCGTGCGCCCGCTGTTCAAATGGCTCGGCGGCCGCGCCAGCGAACCGGAAATAAAGTTTCTGTTCCTGGTTTTGTTCGCACTCGGCGGCCTTGCCAATCTCGGCAAGAGCGAGGCGGTGCTGCCGGCCTATCTGATCGGTATGGCGCTGGCGCCGTTCTTTCTCGCTAACCGGGAGCTGCAGTTGCGCCTGCGCGCCATCTGCTTTGCGTTTCTCACGCCGTTCTACTTCCTCAAGGCCGGTTCGTTGATCGACGCGCATGCGCTCGTCGCCGGCGCCGGGCTGATTGCGCTTTTCCTCGGCATGAAGATGCTCACCAAATTCTGCGGCATCCTGCCGTTGACGCGCTATTTCAATTTCGTCCCGCGCGAGGGCATGTACACGACGATGATGATGTCGACCGGGCTGACCTTCGGTTCGATTTCGGCGCTGTTCGGGCTGACCAATCACATCATCGATCAGGTTCAGTACACGATCCTGCTGACCGGCGTCATCGGCAGCGCCGTCGTGCCGACCCTGATCGCGCAGATCTGGTTCAAGCCGCACTTCGAGCCGCTTGAGGAGGATGCCTAGGAACGTTGACGGGCGCAGCGATAGCCGCTGACGAACGCGTCGTCCTTAACCTGCGCGGCGCTCGCTCTGTTGGTCGGGCTCGGGATACAGCCGATCCGAATCCACGACGTAGCGCGCGGCGCTTTCGTGCAGATTGGCGTTATTGGCCTCGCGCAAGGTTGCGTCGGCCTCGGCGTAGAGGAATGGCAGGAAGGCGTAACGGCGGCCACTGGTCACCGGCGTGACCTGGTGCAAGGCGCCGCATGAAAATACGATCGCGCCACCGTGCGGCGCGCGATAGGCGCGCCGGCCGAATTCTGGCAGCACCAGATCGCCGCCCGCGTAATCCTTGTTCAGGTTGATGGAGACCGCAAAGCGGCGGTGCTGTGCGCCGATATTGACGTTGTCGCGATGGCGCTGGAAATGGCCGCTGACCGCGGAGTCGTAGCAGGCGACGATGTAGCGATCCATGCGGGTTGCCTGGAACTGGAAGAACTGCTCGATGGCCGGCACCAGGCGGCGAACAATCTGGCTGCGGATGGCTTCGCGCAGCGCCGGATGGGCGACGACGAGATCGCTGCGACGTTTGAACCGATGGTCGATCAGGCGAGTGGTCTTGCCGTCCACATCGAGCAGAAAGCCTGATTCCTTGCCGCCGACTTTTTCGTAAAGCTCGATGAGCGCCTCGCACAACGGAAAATCCAACACGCGCGGCACGATTAGCACCGGCGCATAGAGCGGCACGCCGGCGCTGTCGTCGACCGCCGGGAGGTTGGCCAGCACGGCGCGCACCGACTGCGCATGTCCGGCCGGATAATCGAACGGAATGTCGGCGATCGCGCGCAGCATGGGATCGAGCACGATGGTGCGCGGCGTTGCGTCGGCGCCGTAAAGCTGGCTAATCGCGCCGTCATAGTCGGCGATGACTGAAGCCGCTGGCGTCGACAGCTTGAGGTATGGCGTCGGGCCCGCGGGCGGCGCGCGCAAGACGGCGTAGAAGACGAGATGGTCCTCGTCGAACGGCGGCGCATCGCGCAAGAGCGCCGCGAGCTCTTCGGTCGCACGCGGATCGGCAGGGTCGCCGGGAAAAGAAAGCACGATCCAGCGGCCGGCGGCGACCTGCAGGTTGAAGGCGCCGCCACTCAAGAGCGGCCCGCTGAACCAGGGAACCGGATCGCCCAGAACGATCCGGCCTTCGCCAGTTTCGCTATCCGCCATGCCGGAAAAACCTTTGCCCGCCGCGCAGGCGCGCCCCGCGCGATGATGCGGTTTCATGGTAAATTTTGTTCTAATCGGCGGGTTGGTGGCGATTCGTGGCGCGGAAGCGATGGGCGCCGCCATCGCAAAGAAGGATCGAAAGAAGCATCACATGCCGAATCCGCGGAAGGCGCGCATCGCACAACTCGATTTGCTGCTTGAGCGCGAACCCGACGCGATCGAGGCGCGCTGCGAGCGCGCCGGATTGTTGCGCGAACTCGGCCTATTCGAGGAGGCCAAGCGCGATTATCTCGAACTCATTAAGCGCAAGCCGGGTGATTTTGGCGTACTCAACGATTTCGGCGCGCTCGTGCTCAAAGCCGGGTACTCCAGTGCCGCCCGCTCGCTGTTCGAGCAGGCCATTCGGCATCATCCGGATCATCCAGCCGGACGCGTCAACCTCGCCAATCTGCTGCTGCTGGCCGGCCAGTTCGAGGCGGCACGAACGCATTTCGAGGCGGCCTTGCGCGCCGACCCCGATCACATCCATGCGCATCGCGGCCTAGGCAATCTGCTGGCCGAGACCGGCGACGCGGCGGGCGCGCGGCGCCACCGCGATCTCGGCTTTAAGAACGACTTTATGGCGGCACTGCCCTATCGCGGCGATGGTGCGCCGGTGCGGGTCCTGCTGCTCGTCTCTGCAGCAGGCGGAAATACGCCGACCGAGTCGTTTCTCGACGACACGATATTCCAAACCACCGTCCTGGTGACCGAATATTACGACATCAAGATCCCGCTGCCGCCGCATGACCTCGTGTTCAACAGCATCGGCGATGCTGATATTTGCGCCGAAGGTCTCGAAGCCGCACTAAAGATACTCGCGCGCACGTCCCGACCGATCGTCAATCATCCCGCAGCCGTGCGGAAAACCGGCCGCGCGTCTAATATCGAACGGTTGCGCGGCGTGGAGGGAGTCATCGTTCCGCGGATCACAAGGCTACCGCGAGCCGCGCTTATCGGCCCAGACGCTGCCGGCGTCGTCGCTCGCAACGGCTTTTCATTTACCGTTCTGGCGCGCGCGCCGGGCTTTCACACCGGGCATCACTTTATTCATGCCGAAACTGCAACCGAGCTTGCCACGGCAGTCGAAAAATTTCCTGGCGACGATGTGTGGCTGATCGAGCCGCTCGAAGCGCGGGACGGGGAGGGGTTTTTCCGAAAGATCCGCGTGATGATCGTTGATCGCAAGCTCTATCCGCTACACTTGGCTATCTCGCGCAGCTGGAAAGTTCATTATTACACCGCCGATATGGCGCAATCGGCTGACAATCGGGTCAAGGAGGCGCCGTTCCTCGACGACATCGCGAGCGTCATCGGCGCGCGCGGCGTCGCTGCGCTCGAACGGATCGCCGCAATCATCGATCTTGACTATGGCGGCATCGATTTCGCTGTCGATGCCGGCGGCAACATCCTGTTCTTCGAGGCCAACGCCACCATGATCATGGTGCCGCTTTCCACCGACGAGAAGTGGGCCTACCGGCGGCGCGCGTTCGATGCCGTGTTCACCGCCATGCGCGCGATGCTGATGGCGCGCGTTGCGGCCGGCCGCCCGCGCGGCGCGGCGGCGGGTTAGCGCCGCTTAAAGCTTCTGCGAAATGCCGGCGAAGAAGCCGCGGCGCGCGCCATATTGCGGCGCGAACTCGCCGATGCCGCTGCCGGTGCGCAATTGGTAGATCTGGTCGAACAGGTTGACGATGTCGAAACGCACGGTGAGCGACTTTGCGTCTGGCGACCACTTGAAGTCGTGCGCTATTCCGGCATTCACGACCGCGTAGGCGGGCGCGTGCTCGGAATTGGGCGGGACCGGCGGGGTCGACTCCAGATCGCCGCTGCGCAGCCCGCTGCCGTAGATCATGTCGGCGGTGAACAGCGTATCATTCCAACGGTATGACGCGCCGGCCGAGCCGGTCACGCGCTGCATGTCGTCGGTGTAATGCCAATTGTTGAGGAGATAAGCGTAGTCGGCGGCGTCGATGAGATACTGATTCGACTCCACGTCCTTGCCCTCGGTGATGTTGTACGACAGGTTCGCATAGGCGTTGAAGTTGTCGTTGACGTATTTGAGCTTGAATTCGCCGCCTTCGCTGAAGCCTTCCGCATAATTGAACTGAGTCAGCACCACCGCCGCGCCGAACTGGCCGTCGTCGATCATATCGCGCGCGCTCTTGTAATAGGCGTCGACGCCCATGGTCAGGCCAGGAAGCACGGTCTGATCGACGCCGACATCGTAGTAATTCGATCGTTCGGGCTTCACCGGATCGGCCAACGGGATATCCGGCTGATTGGTCGTGTTGTTGAACAGAGCGATATTCGCGCTGTAGGCTTGCGCCTGATACGGCGGCGTGAAGTAGCGCGCATAACCGATGTGGAAGGTGGTGTCTCGGCCGGGCTTATAGACCAGCGCCACACGCGGGCTGAGCTGGTTGGCGTCGACATACTGGTACAATTGATCGAAGCGCAGGCCGGCATTCAGCATCAAGTTATTGGTCAGCTTGAATTCGTCCTGAATGTAGGTGCCGATGTTCCAGCCGAGCTTCGAGTTGGCGTCGATAATGTTGAACGGCAGACCGGTCACCGCGCCCGGCGAGCCAGGGAGCACAGTATAAATGGTGTTGACGTTGGTCTGTTCGCCGCTCACCGCCAAGCCGAACCGCAACGTGTGACGCTCATTGACCAGGTACGACGCGTCGGCCTGGATACCGTTGAGCACGCTTTGCCGGGTGACGTTCGAGGCGACGTCGTTGAATTCGAGGTCGCCGATGACGTCGGGAATGAAATGGACGTCGGCATAGCGCGAGTAGGCCGCGATTTGCGCGTCGCCCTCGCTGCCGTGCCGCTGCCACGACGCGATGTTGGCGATGTAAGTGTCGTACTCGTTCTCGTTCAGCGTTGCCGAATTGGCGTTCGGATCGCCGAAATCGCCGAGCGCCATCTGGTTCGGATTGTTTGGGATCTGGAAGGCGGCGTAGGACGCCGCCGTGATCATCGAAAAGCGCGTCGATGGATCGATCAGCGTCGAGGCGTAGCCGAAGAACTTGCCCTGCTGGGTGTCGTCGTGGATCGCGGTGAGCGCCGGTGTCGGATTCTCCAGCCCGAGCGCATTCCAGTTGCCGCGCGCGGTGACAAAGTACTCGGTGTTGCCGTTACTGCCGCCGTAATCGAAGCTCGGCGTGATCGTCTGCTGGCTGCCGCCATAGAGGCTGAGTTCGCCACCCGGCACGGCGAAACTCCGGCTGGTGATATCAAGGACGCCCGCGGTGCGCAGGCCGTATTGGGCCGGCAGCGTGCCGGTGAGCAGCGCCAGGCTGCCGACGAAGTTGGTGTCGATCACCGGGCCGAGCGAGGAGATGCCCTCGGGAAGCACGACGCCGTTAATGCGCACCTGGACGTTGGCGTATTCGTTCCGCACGTGGAAATTCGGGTTAGAGACGGCTGTATCGTAGGAGACCCCAGGCAGCTGCAGGATGACCTTGTCGATCGGCGTGTTATCGCCTTGCGGCAGCCGTTCGATCGTCGCGCGGGAGATGGTGGTGGCGGAAGCGCCGATTTTGGGCAGGAGATTGTCGCGCGCTGCATCGAGCGTGTTCATCTGCGTCTGCAGCGCCGCCTGCGCCGGCGTCGGGCCGGGATTTGTTGACGGGACGGCCGTAGCGGATGCTGGGGGCGCGGGCCGCTGCGCGACCCGCTTCGGCTTCGGCTTTGTTTTCGGCGCGGTGACGACGATTTCCGGGACCGTGGTCGAGGGCGTCGTGCCGCCGCTGTTCTGCGCAAAGCCTTTCGGCGCCATCGCGAGCGAGAGTGCGGCGCAGAGCGGTGCGGCGGCAAGTTTGCGCGGCAGACTGACCCGCCGGCTCTGCCGAATTGTTGCTTTTAACACGACGCCCCCGACGTACTTTAGAACAATGAGAAACTACAGTGATTTCAATGACTTCATAGCATGACAAGTATAGTCTCGCAATCGAAGACTATGTTTCGACAGTAGAAATGAATTGGAATGATGAGAAAAACGGCTCGCTGACCGTTTTATACTCGTTCTAAACAATCCATGCCTGATCCGATAAGGCGTTTATGAGGTTAAGCTTTTCAGCCAGCGTCAGGCGTAGCCGCAGCCGCTGAGGCACCCTCGGGGCCTTCGACCGGCTCTGGAAAAATCAGCGGTCCTGGCGGAAGTAGGGCCGGCTCTTTAGCTCAAGGAGGACGATCGGGCTTGCCATCAACAGCGCGCCAAGCACGAGCGAACCGATCAACGCTCCGGCGCCGAGCGCACCATCGGCGGCAGCGCGCCAATAGCAAGCCACACCCACCGGCCAGAACAATGCGATTGCGGTGAACAGGCCGGGCGAGAAGCGCCCGCCCGTCCGCAGCATCGGCAGAATGTGAAAGAACGTGGCGTTGATCAGCATCAACGCCGGAAAGCCGAGCGCAACGAGCGGCCAATCCGCGGCGAGATTGGCGGCAACAATGCCGAAGACGATCACCAGAGCGTTGACCACGTAAAAATCGCTCCACTCGACCGGCAGCTTGATGACCGCGCGCGCCCAGTCGCGCCAATTCAACTCATACTCTTCGACAATATGCAGCGCGTAACAGGCGGTCGCGAGCCAGGTGAGATCGGTGAGCGACATCGTTACCTCTCAACGATTGCGAGCGGGCGGGCGCGCTTAGCGCCCGGCCGCCGGCGGCGATGTCGGCCGCTGATGCGGCACCGGAATGTACTCGACGCCGCCGCCCTGCATGCGCACCGGCTGCGGATGCAGTTGCATAAGTTCAAGCACTTCGCGCGGCATGTCGGTGCTCACAGCAAATCCGAGCTCCTTGGCAAGCGAAGCCGTGATCGGGAAATCGTGAGTCCAGGTGCCGACCGATAATTTCTCCGCCAGCGATTCGGCAGCGTCGGCGGGAAGCCGCCGCAACAGCAGCTCGCGCGCGGCATCTTTGACCTGCGCGATCGCCTTGCGGGCGATATCAGCCTTCACCAGTGTCTCGTCGTCGACTTCGGCGACGGGCTTTTGCTCAACGGCTTTGATCAGAGAGACGGCCGGAAATTGGCCGATCTGCGGATCGATCGGGCCGAGCACGGCATATTTCGACATGACGATCTCGTCGGCGGCGAGCGCGATCAGCGTGCCGCCGGACATCGCGTAATGCGGCACGAACACCGTCACCTTCGCCTTGTGATCGCCGATGGCGCGGGCGATCTGCAGGGCGGCGAGCACTAGGCCGCCGGGCGTGTGCAGGACGATGTCGAGCGGCACGTCGTCGCCGGTCATCTGAATAGCGCGCAGCACGTCTTCGGAATCGTTCACGTCGATGTAGCGCACGACCGGAAAGCCGAGGAGCCGCATGGTCTCCTGCCGATGCACGAGCAGAATCACGCGCGAGCCGCGCTTATTCTCAATCTGCATGATCTTGCGCACACGGCGCGTGTTGAGCTGCCATTGGCGCAGCATCGGCTGCAACGCGATGATGACCAGAAAAATCCAGAAGAGATCGGAAATGGACATCACGGGCTCCATCGCAAATGAGTTCGCGGCACGGTAATCGAGCGGGCGCGCCTTATTATATCAGGTATTAATACGCCGGGCTCTCAACGCGCCGGAAGCCGCCGATAGTGGGCGTAGACCGGTTCCCACATTTTCGTCCGCACGGCGGCAACAATCTCGTCTTCGGTTAGGCTCGCCGCAAGCCCTTCGGCGATGGCTTGTCTGCCAACCGCGAGCGCCACTTCAAACGAAATCCGGCGCAAATCGACCAGCGGCGGCAGCAGATTGGCGCCGGCGTCGCGCCGCGCCGGCGACAGCTCGGCGATCACTTTCGCGGCGGCAAGGAACATGTCGTCGGAGATGCGACGCGCCTTCACCGCGATGGTGCCGAGGCCGACGCCCGGATAAACGTAGGCGTTGTTGGTTTGATCGACGCGGAAGTCTTTGCCGTTGCGGATGAGCGGCGGAAACGGGCTGCCGGTTCCGATCACGGCGCGGTCTCCGGTCCAGGCGGCAAGATCTTGCGGCGTCGCCTCGGCGCGGTTGGTCGGGTTCGACAGCGGAAAGATGATCGGCCGCCGCACATGGCGCGCCATCGACCGCACGAGGCTTTCCGAAAACGCATCCAGCTGTCCGGACGTGCCGATCAGCACGGTCGGATGCGTGTTGGCGACCACGTCCGCGAGTTCGATGCGTCCGGCCGATTGCAGCGTCCAACTGGCGACGCGGATGCGCGCCTGCGCGAACGGCGCCTGGAAGGGTTGCAGATCGTTCATGCCCTCGATCAGAAGGCCTTGGCGGTCGACCAGATAGAAACGGCTCTTCGCCTCGCCCGCGTCCATGCCGGACTCGATCATGGCGCGCAGCAACAGCGCGCAAACGCCGGTGCCGGCCGAGCCGGCGCCGAGCACCGCGATCCGCTGCGCCGAGAGCTTTTCGCCGGTCACGTTGATGGCCGACAAGAGAGCGCCGACTGCAACAGCGGCGGTGCCCTGGATGTCGTCGTTGAACGAGCAGACCCGATCGCGATAGCGCGCCAGCAGGCGGTTGGCGTTAGCGAGCGCGAAATCCTCCCAATGCAGCAAGACGTGCGGCCAGCGCGCATGGACGGCCTCGACGAAGGTGGCGACCAATTCGTCATAAGCGGCGCCGCGGACACGCTCGTGTCGCCAGCCGATATAGAGCGGATCGTCGAGATGCTCCTGATTGTCGGTGCCGACGTCGAGCAGCACCGGCAGCGTGGTCGATGGATGCAGCCCGGCGCAGGCGGTGTAGAGCGCGAGTTTGCCGATCGGGATACCCATGCCGCCGGCGCCCTGGTCGCCGAGCCCGAGAATGCGCTCGCCGTCGCTGACGACGATCGCCTCGACGCGATCGAAGCGTGCGTTGCCGAGGATGCGGTCGATGATGTCCTTGTGCGGGATGCTGAGAAAGAGGCCGCGGGGTTTGCGAAAAATCTTCGAGAAAAGCTGGCAGCCGAGCCCGACCGTCGGTGTGTAGACGATCGGCATCATCTCTTCGATGTTCGCTGTCAGCAGCGCATAGAACAGCGTCTCGTTGGTGTCCTGCAAGCCGCGGAGGAATATGAATTTCTGCAGGTCGCTGCCCAGACCGCGGAAAGCCTCGAGCCGGCGCTTGACCTGCATGTCCAGCGCCGTGACGTGCGGCGGCAGCAGGCCGTGCAGTTCGAAGGCGTCACGCTCGTCCTCGCTGAAGCCGGTGCCCTTGTTGAGCTGCGGATCGTTCAGCAGTTCGTAGCCGCTGAGCGCGGTTTCGACGATGTTGGATGGTTGCTGAACGCGCAAGCGCTTTTCGGGCAGCGACATTGATGGAGATCAGCGAGGGTTTCGCGGCGCAGCGTATGCCTCGTTTGTGACAATGGCAACGCGCGCAATGCGTGGGGCAGGGTGGCAAAATCACTGAATAGGCGCGTGACGTTGCGCGCCTATTTCGTCCGCTCGCGTGCCCGGCGCGCCTCGTAGGCTTTCAGGTGCGCGTTGGCGATCCGCAGTAATGGCGTGTCGCGCCCGGCCGCCTCGCCGCGGGTGAGGAAATCGCCGATAATTTGATCGGCCTCGATCGGCGCGCCGCGCTCGATGTCGCGCAGCATCGAGGCGGCGAAAGTCGAGCCGGGCGCGGTGAGCACGCCGTGCATGCGCTGCACGCTCGCCGTCGCCGGCGGGAAGCCATGCGCCGCGGCGATAGCGCAGCATTCGTTCAGCAGTGCCTCGGCGAGACTGGAAGCGCCGGCGGCGACAATGTCGCCTATGGCCGCGCGCATCAGGCAATTGATGCCCGCGGTCGAGGCGATGAACACCCACTTCTCCCACATCTCCTGCAGGATCGTTCTGCTCAGCCGCGCTTCAAAGCGCGCGCCGGAAAATTCGGCACCGATCGCCTCGATGCGCTTGGAGAGCGAGCCGTCGCGCTCGCCAAACGCCAACAGATGCGAATCGTTGAGGTGAAGAATATGGCTTTCGCCATCGAGTGTTGTGGAGATGACGGCGAGCCCGCCGAGCACTGCCGCCTTGCCGAACCGTTCGGCGAGCAGATCGAGATGCTTCATGCCGTTGAGTAACGGGAGGATCGCCGTGTTTGGACCGACCGCCGGCGCAAATGAGTCCATTGCACCCGCCAGATCGTAGGCTTTGCAGCTAAGCAGGATCAGGTCGTAAGGCGTGCGCAGCGCTTCGGCCGTGATGGTCGGCGGCGCCGGCAAATCCGCATCGCCGAACCGGCTGCGGATGACGAGGCCGGTGTTGGCGAGTTGCTGCGCGCGCCTGGCCCGCACCAGAAACGTCACATCGCGGCCGGCTTCAAGAAGCCTGCCGCCGAAATAGCCGCCGATCGCGCCGGCGCCGACAACAAGAATACGCATGGATACCTCCGTCTGCGGGCGCGTTTCGCCGCGCGGTTAGGCTGACGCGCCCGTGGCGCGGCGCGGTACGATGAGATTGCCGGTGAAGACCTGCACGGTTTCGCCGTTCTGATTGTAGGTCGTCGTGCGCACGCGGATCAGCCCGCGGTCGGTGCGCGACTTCGACGGCCGCACTTCCAAAATCTCGCTCTCGGCGCGCAGTTCGTCGCCAGGCCGGACCGGCCGCTGCCAGGAGAGTTCGTCGAAGCCGACGCCAATGATGCCGCCGGCTGGCTTGAAATCGCCGTCGGCCATCAGCCGCATGGTCAACGCCGCGGTGTGCCAACCGCTCGCCGCCAAGCCGCGGAAGACCGAATTTTTGGCGGCCTCCTCGTCGACATGAAAAGGCTGCGGATCGAATTGCCTGGCGAAGGATTTGATCGCCTCGGCGTCGATGCGCCGCTGCGGCGTTGAAAAAACCTGTCCGACGGCAAAATCCTCGAGGAAATAAACCCGGCTCATAATTGTTGTCCCTAGGTGGCTGCGCGCACCGGCGCGGCCGCGCTCGTACGCGAAAACCACGCGCCACTAGCAACCGCCGCGGCGTTGATCAACCCGAAGGCGCAAAGCGCCACGGCGAGCGCGGCAAAGACAAGCGTGAGATTGCCGGTCAAGCGCAAGGCCAGAAAGCCGCCGCCGGCCGCGATGAGAAGGCGAGCGAAATTGCCAAGCAGCGGCCAAAGCAGCCGTCCGGCGCCTTGCGAAGCGAAGTAGAGCGCCATGCCGAGCCCGAACAGGCCGTAGACCGGACCGACCACGTGCAGATAACGGCTTCCCGCGTCGATCATCGCCGGATCGCTGTCGAACAGCGAGAGCCACGCGGCGGGAAAGGCGGCGGCGGAAAGACCGATCACTTCGCACAGCGCGAACGCAATCGCCGCGCCGATCCAGGCGACGCGCAGCGCGCGGTCGCGGCGTCCGGCGCCGATATTGGTGCCGACCATGGCAACGAGCGGGCCACCCAATCCAAACACGAGCGGAATGAGCAGATATTCGAGGCGCGAGGCGGTGCCGTAGCCGGCGATGGCGGCGGCGCCGAACGCGCCGACGAGGCTAGTGGCGATCGCGATGGTGAGATTGGTCGCCACAGTGACCAGCGCCGCCACGAGCCCGACGCGCAAGATGTCGCGAAACAGCGCCCAGCGCAGGCGGATACCGGCGAAAGCGAGCCGCACGACGCTGCGCCCGGAGCGCAGATAAGCGGCGAGCACCACGCTGCCCGCCGCATAATAGACCAGCACCGCGACGGCGCCGCCGGCCACGCCAAGCCGCGGAAACGGACCAAGCCCGAAGATCAGACAGGGCGACAGCGGAATGAGTACGAGAACGCCCGCGCAGGTGACGATGGCTGGCGTCGCCATGTTGCCGGTGCCGCGAATGACGTTGGCGAGCGAATTGAACAGCCAGACCAGAATGGCGCCGGCAAAGACGACGTTCGAATAGATCAGCGCGGCATCGAGCGCGTGGCCGCTGCCGCCCATTGCCGGGTAGAGCGCCCGCCCGCCGGCGAGCAGCGCAACCATGAAGGCAAGCCCGAACAGGAGCCCGATGATGAGCGCATGCAGCGCCAGCGCGTCGGCATCGGTGCGCCGCCCGCCGCCGAGCGCACGCGCGATCGCCGACGAAATGCCGCCGCCCATGGCGCCCGCCGACATCATCTGCATCAGCATCACCACAGGAAAGACCAGCGCCACGCCGGCGAGCGCGTCGGTGCCGAGCTTGCCGACGAAGTAGGTCTCGACCAGCCCAACGGAAGTCTGCGCCAACATCACCAGCATATTGGGTAAGCCGAGGCGGATGAGGGTTGCGCTGATCGGCCCATCGAGCAGCGCGGCGGTGCGCGGATCGTAGCGCGGCTTACCCGCGAGATCGGCGGATTGTTGCAATAGCGAGGGAGGGTCCGCTGCGCTGGTGACAGCCATGAAGCGCTCCGGCCGCCTTGCCGGCGGCAGGCGAAAGGTTGAACGGCACCCAATATAGGCGTATATACACCTACATCAAGTGCGAGGAAGCAGATGGCCTCAACCGCCAGCAATCCGGCCGGCTGCAACTGCCTGGCGTTGCGCCAGGCGGCGCGGCACGTCACCCAGATTTACGATCGGGCTATGGCGCCGACCGGTCTGCGCGTGACGCAGTATTCCATACTTGCAAGGCTCAATCGCGCGGGATCGATGACGATCAACGCGCTCGCCGCCGAATTGGGCATGGATCGCACCACGCTCGGACGCAACGTCCGGCCGCTGATACGGGACGGCTTGATCGCATCGGTGGCTGCCCGCGCCGACCGGCGCAGCAAGGAATTGCGCCTGACTGATGATGGTCGGGCGCGGGTGCGCGATGCGTTCAAGCATTGGAGCCTGGCGCAAGCGGGCTTCGAAGGCGCCTTCGGCGTCAAGCGTTCGAAGGTGCTGCGTGCGCTGATGCGCGAGGTGACGGCAGCGGGGTGAGGGCGAGTGCCTTTCCCCGTTTGCATCGGCAAACGAGCATTTCCGCGGGCTCGTCGGTCGATGTGGTAGCCATGGGTACAGCCTGATATAACGTGGTGGACTGATAGTGCTCACGATTGCGGCGGAGCATTTTCATGACGGCCATTTTGCCCAGTGTGGGACGACCGCGGCGGCGACGCGTAACGATCGTTGGACTGCTTGCGCTGTTTGGCGCTTCGGTCTTGCTGACCGGTTGTGGCTCGAAAAACACGTTCGTCCCTCCGCCGCCAGCAAAAGTCGTCGTCGCGCAGCCCCTGCAGAGGCCGGTGACCCTCTACATTTTTCTGACCGGCAACACCGCGCCGTACCGGAGCGCCAATCTGGTCGCGCGCGTCGCGGGCTTCCTCGACTCGATCGATTATAGGGATGGCACGAAGGTCACGGCGGGAACGCAGCTGTTCGGCATCGAGCGCGACACTTATCAGGCGCAAGTCGATCAGGCCAAAGCGCAACTGGCAAAAGACCAGTCGGTGCTCCAACAAGCGAAGGTCAATCTGACCCGGTACCAGACATTGGAAGCGCAAAACTCGATTGCCAAGCAGCAAGCGGAGGACCAAGGCTTCGTCGTTCAGCAGGATCAGGCGACCGTTGGACTAGACCAAGCCAATCTGCAAACCGCGACCATCAATCTTGGCTTTACCAGTGTCACCGCACCCTTTGACGGCATCGTCAGTACCCATCTGGTCGATATTGGCAATCTGGTCGGGGCGGCCGGACCGACCACGCTCGCAACCACCGTTCAGATTGATCCGCTCTACGTCAATTTCACGGTGAGCGAACCGCAATTCTTGGCGATCCGCAGAAGTAACGCCGAGGCGGGCCGCCCGGTCGGCACCTCGAACCTGACGTATCTTTCGACCATTCCGGTCGAGATCGGCCTGCAGGATGAGGAAGGCTACCCGCACAGGGGCCATCTCGACTACGTCGCGCCGCAAGTCGATGCCTCGACCGGCACCGTGGCGGTCCGCGCGATATTCGACAACAAAGATTACGCGCTGTTGCCGGGCTTGTTCGTGCGCATCCGCGGTCCGATCGGGCATGAGGATAAGGCGCTGCTGACACGCAGCGAAGCGATCGGCACCAGCCAGGAAGGAAGCTACGTGCTGGTGGTCGGCGCGGACAACGTCGTCAGGCGCAAGGTTGTCAAAACCGGACAACGGCAAGGGCAGCTCGTGATCATCGAGTCCGGCCTCGATCCGAATGATTGGGTGGTGATCGAAGGTATTCAGCAGGCCTTTCCGGGCGCGAAAGTCGATCCGCAACGATCCGAGCTGAAGTCGGACGAAGCCGGCCCGCCGGATACAGGGACGGGCGTCCCCAACCAAACGCCGAAATGAAAGGTCGCGAGGGTCTGGCATGATCTCGCGTTTTTTCATCGACCGACCGGTGCTCGCCAACGTCCTGGCGCTGGTTTTCGTGCTGATCGGCCTGGTCGCGCTCATTCAATTGCCGACCGCCGAATATCCCAACGTGGTCCCGCCGACCATACAGGTCGTGACGCGGTACCCTGGCGCAAGCGCCCGCACGCTCATTGACACGGTCGCGCTGCCGATCGAGCAGCAGGTGAACGGCGTCGAGGGCATGCTCTACATGCAATCCACGAGCGCGAGCGATGGCACTTATACGCTGACCGTCACGTTCGCGATCGGCTCCGACCCCGACAAAGACCAGATTCTGGTCCAGAACCAAGTCTCCGCCGCGCTCTCGTCATTGCCCCCGTCTGTGCAAGCCCAAGGCGTCACGGTGCAGAAGCGGTCGAGTTCAATTCTCGAATTCGTGTCACTGGTTTCGCCCGACAGCCGCTTCGACAGCCTGTTTCTGTCGAACTACGCTGTCATCAGCGTACAGAACGAATTGGCTCGCCTTCCCGGTGTCGGCGCGGTGACCATCTTCGGCGCGGGTCAATACGCCATGCGCGTTTGGCTCGACCCGAGCCTGCTGCAAACGCGCGGCCTGACACCGCAGGACGTTATCAACGCGATTCAGGAGCAGAGCCAGCAAGTCACGGCCGGCCAGGTCGGTGCGCCGCCGGCCCCGCCGGGACAGGCTTTCCAGTACACGATCGACATCAAAGGCCGCCTTGACGAGGTCGCCGAATTCGAAAACATCATCGTCAAGGCCGCCGGCACCAATGGTGGACAGATCACCAGAATCCGCGACGTCGGCCGCGTCGAACTCGGCGCTCAATCCTACAGTCAAGCCTTCAATCTTGACGGCCGTCCGGCCGCCGGTATCGCCATCTCGCTATTGCCGAATGCTAACGCCATTGCAGTCGCTGGCGCGGTCAAGGCGAAGATGGACGAACTCGCCAGGAGCTTTCCTGCGGGCGTGAGTTATTTGATACCCTACGACACCACCAAATTCGTGAAAGCGGCCATCAGCGAGGTCTATCGCACCCTGATCGAGGCCGCGATTCTGGTGCTGATTGTCATTCTTGTTTTTCTGCAGGACTGGCGGGCGATGCTGGTCCCGGCGACGACCGTTCCGGTGACGATCATCGGCGCATTCGCGGCCATGGCCGCGCTCGGCTTTACCGTCAATCTCGCAACCCTGTTCGCCATCGTGCTGGCGATCGGCATCGTCGTCGACGATGCGATCGTCATCGTCGAGGGTGTCTCGCGCTATGTCGAGCAAGGTATGCCCGGCCGCGAGGCGGCTGGCCGGGCGATGGACGATTTAATGGGTCCGGTCATCGGCATCACGCTGGTGCTGATGTCGGTGTTTATTCCGGCGGCCTTCCTGCCGGGGCTCACCGGCCAGCTCTACCGGCAATTCGCGCTCGTCATCGCCGCCACCGCCTTCATCAGCGCCATCAACGCGGTGACCTTGAAGCCCACGCAAAGCGCCCTGTGGCTGCGGCCCCCGGTGCCGCCCGAGCGGCGCAACGTGCTCTATCGCGCCTTCAACGTCGCCTTTGGCGCCACTGAGCGGGGCTACGTTCGCCTCGTCAGCGCGATGACGCACCGTAGCGCGATGATGGTGGGCATTGCGCTTGTTCTGGTCGCCATCGCGGTTTGGGGATTGGCGCGCGTGCCGACCGCGTTCCTCCCGGACGAAGATCAGGGCTATCTGATCGTCAGCGCGCAACTGCCCGACGGCGCTTCGAAGGAACGTACCGACGCGGTCATGCAGCAGATCGCGGCGATCGCCAAGAAGGTGCCAGGCGTCGAGAGCGTGGTCACCGTCAGCGGCGTTTCCGTTCTGGACAACTTTGCCAACCTCGCCAATGCCGGGGTCGGGTTCGTGGTCCTCAAGGACTGGGATGTGCGCCTCAAACAGCGCGGGCAGGATCTGCGGTCGATTGCTTTCAGTCTGAACCGCTCCCTGCACGCCATCAATCAGGCCGTCGCGTTCGCGCTTCCGCCGCCGCCGATCCAGGGCATCGGCAATGTCGGTGGTTTCACGATGCAGGTCGAGATCAGGAATGGTGATTTTGACTACACGCTGCTGGAAAGTCTGGCGAACGCCGTCGTCAGAGCCGGCAATGCGCAATCGGCGCTGCAGAGGCTCAACACGACCTTCCGGGCCGAGGCGCCCCAGCTTAACGTGACTGTCGATCGCACCAAGGCCGAGACGCTCGGCATCACGGTCGGCAATGTCTTTTCGGCGCTGTCGACCTATGTCGGATCGAACTATGCTGCCCAATTCAACAAGTTCGGTCACGTCTTTCAGCTCTACACGCAGGCCCTGCCGCAGTTCCGGGCGAGCGCCGACGACATCCGTAACCTCAAGGTCAGGGCCGGCAATGGAACGATGACGCCGATCGGAACGGTCGTCGATGTCAAGGAAGTTCAGGGACCGCTGCTGATCAGCCTCTATAATCTTTACCCGTCGGCCACAATTGTCGGCAATGCTGCGCCCGGATTCAGTTCTGGTCAGGCGCTCGACATCATGGACCAGATCGGCAGCCACGAACTGCCACCTGGGACGGGATACGAATGGACGGCGATGTCCTACCAGGAGAAGGCGGTGGGTTCGCAGATGTACTACGTCTTCGGCCTCGCGATGCTGCTCGTCTACTTCGTGCTGGCGGGCCAGTACGAGAGCTGGATCCTGCCGCTTTCCGTGATCCTCGGTGTACCGCTCGCGCTCCTCGGCACCGTCGGCGCGCTCACCGCCATTGGTGCCGCCAACAATCTCTATACGCAGATCGGTCTGATCCTGCTGATCGCGCTCGGCAGCAAGAACGCGATTTTGATCGTGGAATATGCGCGCGAGCGAAGAGCCGAGGGGATGGAGATCATCGCCGCGGCGGTAGAGGGAGCCAGACTCGAATTCCGGCCCATTCTGATGACCTCCTTCGCCTTTATCCTTGGCGTCTTGCCGCTGGTGACGGCGACCGGCGCGGGCGCGGGCGCACGGCGTTCGATCGGCCTGCCAGTCTTTAGCGGCATGATCGCCTCGACCTGCCTGGTCGTCGTCTTCGTTCCGTCATTCTATGTCGTGATGCAGCGCCTGCAGGAGCGATGGGTGGGCCGCGGCGCGCGCAATACCGCGCCAGCCTCTTGATAGACCAATCGTCGACGTCACAACCGTGCGTGCAGGGTGAAAGAGCTTCGCAGTGCCCGATGGGCATGTCGATGTGACGACGCGTGACCACGCAGGGGGCTATTCGACCCGCGTCAGATTCTGACTACCGCACATGGTCCCGGCGCAGCCTTCGATTTTGATGGTCTTGCCATCACAGCGCCGCCACCGCCTCTACTTCCAGCCAATAGGCCTCGTCGGCGAGCCGGCTGATGATCAGCAGCGTGTGCGGCGGGTAGCCGCCGTTGGGAAACATCTTCGGATAGACCTTGGCGCGCCAGGCGCGGTAGGCGGCAGCGTGCTCCGGCCGCAGGATGTAGGTGCGGAACTGCACGACGTTCTTCCAGTCGGCGTTGACCGCGCGCAACGCGGTGTGGATGTTGGCGAACACCTGCTCGCATTGCGCCTCGAAATCGCTGCGCCCGACCGGCGCGCCGCTCGAGTCGATTGGCGTCTGTCCGGCGATGAACACGAGCTCCTGTGTTTTTACGTGCGCGACATGGCTATAGGGCGCGGGCTTGCTCATGCCGTCGGGATTGAAAATCTTGATCTCGGCCATGGATTCCTCCTTCGGGTTCTTCTCGATAAATTTGGAGCGGATTCCGTTGAAGTAAAAATGACATCGGAGCCGGAGAGCGCCGTCGACGGCGCGTTGTATCGAGCACCAAATCTCTATTGTTCTTACGCGTAGCGCGAGAAATCGCGGCCTTCCTTGACGATGAATTCTAGCAGGAACGGTGAGCCCTTCTCGGTCACGTCGACCGCTTCCTTGATCGCGCCGACGATGTCGCCCGGTTTCTCCACGCGCGTGGCCGTGACATTGAGGCCCTCGGCCACCTTCTTGTAATTGCCGCCGACCGTCATGGCGCCATATTTATCGTCGGAGATTTTCAGCACATCGCGCTCGGCGCCCATCACGCCGTTGTTGAACACGATCGTGAGGATAGCGATGCGGTTGCGTGCCGCCGTCTCGATGTCCATGCCGGTCATGCCGAACGAGGCGTCGCCCATGACGTTGATGCAGAGTTTCTTCGGCTCGGCGAGTTTGGCGCCCATGGTGATGCCGAGCCCGTAGCCGAGCTGGGTCGACTTGCCCCAGCCCATATAGGAGCCGGCCGCGGTGGTCTCCCAGAACGGGATCATCTGCTCGCGCGGGCTGCCGGAATCGTGCGTCATGATGACGTTGTCACGGTCGAGCGTGCGCATCATGTCGCGGATCACGCGGTATTGGTTGAGCGGCATCTCGTCGGAATTGAGCAGCTTCGCCCATTCGTCGAGCCACGCTTTCTTGCCGGCGGCGACCTCCTCCTTCAGCGAAGCCAGGGCGTTGCCGCCGCCCGGACCTTTCTGCTTGCCGACTTCGGCGATGAGCGCCTCGATGACGAGGCCGGCATCGCCGACCAGCGCCTGGTCGGCGCGGTATTCCTTGTTGATGTCGCCGGCATCGTTGGTCGAATGAATGAGCGTCTTTCCCGACGGCACCGAGGGGCCGAAGTTGGTCACCGTGAGACTAGAGCCGATCGCCAGAATGAGATCGGCCTTGTTTATGAAATCGGCATAGACCTTCGAGCGCGAGCGCGTTGCGCCGCCAAGCGCGAGCGGATGGCTGTCGGGGATCGCGCTCTTGCCCGGATTGGTGGCGACCACCGGCGCCGGGATCAGTTCCGCCAGCGCCGCAAGTTGCTCGCCAGCTTCCGCGTAATGCACGCCCTGGCCGGCCCAGAGCAGCGGGTGCTTGGCTGCGAGCAGCATCTCCACCGCCTGCTTGATCGCGTGTGGGTCGGGCGCGGTGCGCTGCACCGGCACCGGCGTGTAGGTGAGCGGCCCTTTGAATTCCGCCTCGGCGACTTCCTCCGGTAGTTCGATCAGCACCGGCCCCGGCTTGCCCGAGCGCATCGCGTGATAGGCGCGCCGCATCAGGTCGGGCAATTCGGCCACGTTGTGCGCCAGCGCCGACCATTTGGTCACCGGCCGATAGACATCGGCGGCGCGGAAGACCGGCCGCACATATTGCCGCGACAGCGGCAAGCCGCCGCTGATGACGAGGAGCGGAACGTTCTCCGAATAAGCCTGCGCGATGCCGGGGAAGGCATTCTCGATGCCGGGCCCGGCCTGCGCGCCGAACACGCCGTTCTTCTTGCCGCGTTTGATGCGGCTATAGCCATCGGCAATGCCGACGCCGACGCGCTCCTGCCGGCACAGGATCGGACGAATGTCGATCGCCGCGCACGGCTCGATCACCGCGTTGCGCGGATAGCAGGAGAAGAACTCAGTGCCCTCGCGCTTGAGAATTTCGGCAATGATTTGCGCGCCATTCATGTGCGTTTCCTCCGGCTTTCCGGTCATTGTGGCGCGGCGGGGTGGCCATTGCAATTCGGTGGCCGGCTCGAAGCCAGGTGAGAAGTGCGCTGCTCCAGCGCCAAGCCCTCATTGATCGCTTGCGACACCGTGCTGGCAAGCAATCAATAAGGAAATCTGCCCCGATCGGCGTTCGTTTCGACCGAGCCTGGCGCCGCCACAAACCCCATTTTCTCGGCGTGCAAGTGCGGCTATCATCGCATGGGTAGAGTAGGGGAGTGGGTCATGCGTATGCGGCACATTGTGTTTCTGTGCGGAGTTCTCGCCCTCGCCCTCGCCCTCGCCCTCGGCTTCATGGCGACACCTGCGCTCGCCGACTGCGACGGCACCCCGGCGCACTGCTTCTGGCGCGGACATCACGCCATCTACCATATGCAAAACCACATTGCTTATCTGGAAGCCAATCCGGACGTCGACGACGCCGACAAGGGCCCGGTCATCGATCACCTTCACCACAAAGTCCTGCGCATCCGCGCGGAGATTGGGCCGCGCTGGCCGCATTGGCCGACGCCGTGCTGCTATAGCCGCAAGCCGATCTATATCCGCTGAGCGGTCGCTGCGAGCGTGTCACTTCGCTACAGATCGAAGCTCTGATTGAGCTTGGGCATCTCGACTTGAGTCTTGCCGGCCTCAGTCTTGCCGGCCTGCGTTTCACCAAGTCGCGACGCAAATGCCTGCATGGCATCCTCCTCCCCGTGGGTGAGGAAAGTGCGCGCCGCGCCAGCGTACCCATGCCATTTCAGCAGCGCGGCCTGATCGGCGTGGGCCGAGAAGCCGCCGATCGTGTGGATCTCGGCTCTCACCGGCAGATCGTCGCCAAGAATTTGCACCGGATTTTTGCCGTCGATGATCTGCCGCGCCAGCGTGCCCTTGGCGGCATAGCCGACGAAGATCACGCTGCACTCTTTCCGCGAAATATTGTGTTTGAGATGGTGGCGTATTCGTCCGCCGGTGGCCATGCCGGAGCCGGCCATGATGATCGCGCCGCTCTTGATATTGTTCAGCGCCACCGATTCCGCCGTTTGCCGGGTGAAGTGCAGGCCAGGCAGCGCCAGCGGGTCGCGGCCCTCGCGGAACAGCTTGGCGGCCTGCGGCTGCAAGGCGTCAAGGTGGTGCGCAAAGATCTCGGTCGCCGAAATCGCCATCGGCGAATCGAGGAAGACCTGCATTGACGGATTCAATCGATTTTTTTCGATCCCTTGGTTGAGCACCAAAAGAAGCTCCTGCGCACGCTCGAGCGCGAAGGCCGGGATGATGACGTTGCCGCCGCGCGACAGCGTTGCGGAAATCGCCGTGTAAAATTCCTCGATCGACGCATCCATCGGCTTGTGCAGCCGATCGCCATATGTGGTCTCGATCACGACCACGTCCGCGTGCGGCGGCGGCGGCGGTGTGACTAGCAAGGGGTCTGTGCCGTTGCCGAGGTCACCTGAAAACAACAGCCGCAACGTGCGGCCGGCTTCCGTCAGTTCAAGAAGAACGCTGGCCGAGCCAAGAATATGTCCGGCGTCGACAAAACTCGCGCGGACGCCTTCGCCGAGATCGACCGGTTCGCCATACCGGGCGCTGCGCTTGAACGAGTCCAGACATTTCTGCGCATCAGCCTCTGTAAACAACGCTTCCACCGGCTTGCCGTCCGCGCCGCGCGGCGGCGGATGCGAGTTCGAGTACGCCTCCTCCTGCAGCCTAGCGGCATCGAGCATGACCAGCCGGGCGAGTTCTTGGGTGGCCGCGGTCGAGATGATTTCGCCGCGAAACCCGCGCTTGGTGAGGAGCGGCAGCCGCCCGCAATGATCGAGATGGGCGTGCGTCAGCAGCACAGTGTCGACGCTCTTGGGATCGAAGCCAAAATCGCCGGCATTCTCCTCCGCCAGCTCGCGGCTGCCCTGATAGAGCCCGCAATCGATCAAAAAGCGCCGGCCGGCGCATTCGACGAGATGGCATGACCCGGTGACGTCGCGATCGGCTCCGTGAAACGACAGCTTCAAACTATGTCTCCCTGAGAAAGTCGGTGCGGTTGAGTGGTGGAGGCGATCAATCCGTCTGGTCCAGCGGGGCACCGCATGCGTCGTACCAGCGCAGGATGCTGCTCCAAATCTCATCCGCCGTTTCGGCGAACCAGAATAGCTCGCGGTCCTCGGCGTCGATGACACCCTCGTCGGCGAGGAATTCGACGTCGATGGCGCGGCGCCAATATTGTTCGCCCACCAGCACGATCGGAACCGGCTTGATCTTGCGCGTCTGCACGAGCGTCAGGACTTCGAACAGCTCGTCGATCGTCCCAAACCCGCCCGGGAAGGCGACCAGCGCCTTTGCGCGCAGCAGAAAGTGCATCTTGCGCAGAGCAAAGTAATGAAATCGAAAGCACAGCTCCGGCGTGATGTAGGGATTGGGATATTGCTCGTGCGGCAGATTGATATTCAGGCCGACGGACTTGGCGCCGGCCTCGAAGGCGCCGCGGTTGGCGGCTTCCATCATCCCCGGACCGCCGCCGGTCATGATCACCACTTTGGAGGAAGACCCATCGTCGTCACGGCTGCTGCCGACCAGCCGGCCGAACTCGCGCGCGATCTCATAGTAACGGCTCTTTGCCAAAATCCGCTCGGTCACCGCGAGCTTGCGGATCAGGCTGGGATTGTGGGGATCGGCTGCGAGCGCTTGGCGCGCCGCCTCCACAGCGCGCCGCGCCGCGGCGGGCTCCGGAATTCTCGTACTGCCATACACCACGACGGTGTCGCGAACGCCATGCTCTTCCAGCAGAGTCTGCGGCTTGAGATACTCGAGCTGCAGCCGCACGCCGCGCGCCTCGTCGCGCTCCATGAAAGCCAGATCCTGCTCGGCCAGGACATAACTTGGGCTCGCGAGAATCGCTTTTATTCGCGAAGGCGCGTCGGGGTCCTCGTCGCGCGGCTTCGGCCGGTGCCAGGGCAGCGGCTGTCGTCGTTTGTCGGGGTGCGCCGGCGGTGGAATCGCAATCTTCCCGGAAGAGGGCGTTGAGTGTTTTGCCATCGCGGCTCAAATCTTGCTCGCTGTCGCCGTCGCCACGCCAAAATGACTACATGCCAAAGCGGTCTCAAGCAATAAGGCGGTCTCAAGCAATGGAGTGTCGTCGCGAACAGTCGCAAACATTGGCCTAGGTCCGGGCCGGGCTAAAGCGTCAGCTTCACCGCGCAGATGTATGACGCATCGGGACCGCCGCCGATCTCGAATCCAAGTTCCCTGCACATTTCAAGCATCTTCGTATTTTCGTGCAAAACCTGCCCTTCGATGGAGCGGAGGCCCTTTGCGCGCCCGTAGGCGATGATCTGTTGCATCAGCTGCCAGCCTAAGCCGTGGGTCTTCAGATCCGAGCGAATGAGAATGGCGAATTCAGCCGAAACATTGTCTGCATTGTCGTGCAGGCGTGCGACGCCAAGCATTTCGCCCGTCGCTTCATCCAGGGCGATGAAGGCCATGGCTTTTGCATAGTCGATTTGAATGAACCGGGCGAGAAAGGCATGGTCGAATTCCTTCACCGGGCCAAAGAAACGCAGGCGCACATCGTCGCGGGTCACTTTGGCCAGGAACGGTCCGTACAGTGCTTCGTCTTCCGGACGCAGAGGGCGGACATAAACTGCCGTTCCGTCCGGCATCGGGATGTGACGCTCCCACTCTTTGAGATCGATTGCCATAACGAGTCCACGCCAGAGTCTGGCGGCCGCATCAGAGCGTCACTCCGCGGGCGCTGGCGGAGCGCCGAACAGGCCCGGCATCAGCCGCGCACGCTTCTGCACGGTCCACGCGCCCAACCGCTCCATATATAGATAGAGCACCGGCGTGGTGTAGAGCGTCAGCAATTGGCTGATCAGCAGCCCGCCCATGATCGAGATGCCGAGCGGGCGGCGGATCTCGCCGCCGCTGCCGAAGCTCAGCGCCAGCGGCACGGCGCCCAAGATCGCCGCCGAGGTCGTCATCATGATCGGACGGAAGCGCAGCATGCAGGCTTGAAAGATCGCGTCGTACGAACTCAAGTGGTGCGACCGTTTTGCATCGATGGCGAAATCGATCATCATGATCGCGTTCTTCTTGACGATGCCGATGAGCAGGATGACACCGATTGTTCCAATGATGTCGAACTGGGTGTGAAACAGCATCAGCGCGAGGAAGGCGCCGACGCCGGCCGACGGCAGCGTCGTCAGAATCGTGATCGGGTGGATGTAGCTCTCATAAAGCACGCCGAGCACGATATAGACGGCGGCGATGGCGGCGACGATCAGAACTAACTCGTTGAGCGCGGATTGTGCGAACAGCTGCGCGGTGCCGGCGAGGCTGCCGTGGATCGTCGCCGGCATGTGCAGCGCGTTGACGGCGGCGGCGATCTCGGCGGACGCTTCGCCGAGCGTGGCGCCCGGCTGCAGATTGAACGAGATGGTGGAGGCGACGAACAATCCCTGGTGACTGACCGACAGCGGCGTGTTGCCGGGGCCGTAATGGGCCACCGCGGCAAGCGGAACCATCGTCTCCTTCGTGGTGCTTACCGCGGCGCCGGCCGAGGTGTTGCTCTTGCCGCCGGTGGCGATCGCGTTGATGGCGGCGTTACGCGCCGAATTGGCATTGGCAGCCGCCGTCGCGGCGACCTCGGCGGAGGCGCTGGCCGCCGTGACGGGCGGGGTGACCGTGCCTCCAGGCAGGTTCGAGCTCGCGGTGCCCGACGCGCTGCCGCCGGTCGTCGAGATGTAGATGTCTTTGAGCGAGGTCGGATCGCGCGTGTAGCGCGGATCGATCTCCATCACGACGTGATATTGATTGATAGCGCTGTAGATGACTGACACCTGCCGCTGGCCGAAGGCGTCGTAAAGCGTATTGTCGATCTGCGCGGGTGTGATGTTGAGCCGCGAGGCGGTGTCGCGGTCGATGACGATGTCGGTTTCGAGACCCCTTTGCTGCTGATCGGAATTGACATCGGTGAGCACCGTACCGTGTTCGATGGCGGCGACGAGCTTCGGCGTCCACACGGTGAGATCGTCGGGATTTTCTGACTGCAGCGTGTACTGATATTCGGCGTTGCTCTGGCGGCCGCCGGCGCGGATGTCCTGCACCGGGAACAGAATCAGGCGGCCGCCCGGCACTTGCGCGAGCTGCGGCCGCAGCCGCGCGATCACCTGCTCGACCGGCGGGCGCTTCCCGATATCCTTTAAGGAAACGAACACCGAGCCGGTATTGATCGAGCCGAAGCCGCCGCCGCTGCCGACCCCGGTATAGCCGACCACGTGTTCGACCGCCGGGTCGGCCTGCACGATCGCCATCATCTGGCGCAGCTTCTGCGTCATCGCCTGAAACGAAACGCTCTGGTCGGCCTGCAGCGAGCCGATCAGCCGTCCGGTGTCCTGTTCGGGGAAGTAACCTTTGGGGACGTAGTAGGCCAAAACGCCGTTAAGCAGGATGGCGCCGACGAAAACCATGAAGATGAGCCGGCTGTGGTGGAGCGCCCAGGCAAGCGAGTGCCCGTAGCCGCGCAGAACACGCTCGAACAGCCGGCCGCGGCGCGGCGCTTGGCCGGGCGGGCGCGCGCGCAGGAAGATCGCCGACATCATCGGCGTGGTGGTGAGCGAGATCGCCAGCGAAATGAGGATGGCAAGCGACAGCGTCAGCGTGAATTCGCGGAACAGCCGGCCGAGAATGCCGCCCAACAGCAGGATCGGCGTGAACACCGCCACCAGCGACAGGCTGATCGACAGCACCGTGAAGCCGACTTCGCGCGCGCCGCGCAGCGCCGCTTCCATGCGCGGCATTCCCTCGTCGAGGTGGCGCGAGATATTCTCCAGCACGACGATGGCATCGTCGACCACGAAGCCGGTGGCGATGGTCAGCGCCATCAGCGACAGGATGTCGAGACTGTAGCCCAGCAGATACATCGCGCCGAACGTGCCGAGCAGCGACACCGGCACTGCGACGCTCGGTATCGCGGTGGCGCGGATATCGCCCAAAAACAAAAAGACCACCATGGTGACCAGGATGACGGCGATCACCAGCGTCATTTCCGTGTCGTGCAGTGACGAGCGGATCGTGGTCGAGCGGTCGATGGCGATCGACACGTTCATGTCGGCGGGCAGCGCGGCTTCAAGCGCCGGCAGCTCGGCCTTCACGCCGTCGATGGTGTCGATGATGTTGCCGCCGGGCTGGCGGAACAGAATCACCAGCACGGACGGCTGGCCGTTGGACAGGCCGAGGTTGCGCACGTCCTCGACCGAGTCGTTGACGGCGGCGACGTCGGAGAGCTGCACCGCGGCGCCGTTGCGATAGGCGATCACCAGCGGCAGATAGTCCGCGGACTTGACGGCCTGATCGTTGGTGTAGAGCTGGAAGCGCTGGATGCCGTCGTCGATCGCGCCCTTCGGGCTGTTGGCATTGGCCGACGCGATGGCCGCGCGCACGTCTTCGAGGCCGATGCCGTAATGGAATAGCGCTTGCGGGTTGAGGTCGATGCGCACCGCCGGCAGCGCCGAGCCGCCGATGATCACCTGGCCAATGCCGGACAATTGCGACAGCCGCTGCGCCAGCACGTTGCTGGCCGCGTCGTAGATCTGTCCCTGGGTGAGCGTCTGCGAGGTGAGCGCGAGAATGAGGATCGGCGCGTCGGCCGGATTGACCTTGCGGTAGGTCGGATTGGTGCGCAGCGACGCCGGCAGATCGGCGCGCGCGGCATTGATCGCCGCCTGCACGTCGCGGGCGGCGCCGTTGATGTCGCGGTTGAGGTCGAATTGCAGCGTGATGCGGGTCTGCCCGATGCCGCTCTGCGAGGTCATCTCGGTGACGTCGGCGATCTGCCCGAGATGGCGCTCGAGCGGCTCGGCGACCGAGGTCGCGACCGTCATCGGGCTTGCGCCGGGCAGCTGCGCGTTCACCGAGATGGTGGGAAAGTCGACCTGCGGCAGCGGCGCCACCGGCAGTCTGGAAAATCCGAGCGCGCCCGCAACCGCGATGCCGAGCGTCAGCAGCGTGGTCGCTACCGGCCGCCGGATGAAGGGCGCGGAAATATTCATTCCGCCGGCTCGCCGCGGGCCAGGCGATTGGCGGGCGGCTGCCCGGTCAGACGCTGGGCCAGCCGATCGAAATAGAGATAGATGACGGGCGTGGTGAACAGCGTGAGCATCTGGCTCACGATCAAGCCGCCGACCAGCGCAACGCCGAGTGGATGGCGCAGTTCGGAACCGGAGCCGGTGCCGAGCATCAGCGGCAGCGCGCCGAGGATCGCCGCCATCGTGGTCATCAGGATCGGCCGGAAGCGCAACAGACAGGCCTGGTAGATCGCCTGGCGCGGCGGCTGCCCCTCGACGCGCTCGGCCTCGAGCGCGAAGTCGATCATCATGATGCCGTTCTTCTTGACGATGCCGATCAGCAGGATGATGCCGATGATGGAAATGACGTTGAGGTCGTAGCCAAGCGCCATCAGCGACAGCAGCGCGCCGACGCCGGCCGACGGCAAGGTCGACAGGATGGTGATCGGGTGAACGAAGCTTTCGTAGAGAACGCCGAGCACGATGTACATCGCGATGATGGCGGCGATGAACAAAAAGACCTCGTTGCTCAGCGAGGACTGGAACGCCGCGGCGGTGCCCTGGAAGGCAGTGATGAAGCTCGCAGGCAAATTAAGATCGGTCTCCGTCTGCTGGATGGCGGTGACGGCTGCATCGAGCGAATAGCCGGGCGCGGTGTTGAAAGCGACGGTGGTGGCGGGGAACTGGCCGTAATGGGTGATCACCAGTGGGCCGGTTCGCTGCTCGATGTGAGTGATGGCGGAGAGCGGCACCTGGCCGTTGGTCGTCGACGACGATGATGGCAGATAGATCGAAGACAGCCCGGCGAGCGAGCTTTGCAGTGTCGGATCGATTTCGAGAATGACGCGATACTGGTTCGACTGGGTGTAGATGGTCGACACGATGCGCTGACCGAAGGCGTCGTAGAGCGCGTTGTCGACGGTGGCGGGCGTGATGCCGAAGCGGGCGGCGGTCGAGCGGTCGATGACGAGATCGACCGCCAGCCCCTGCTGCTGCAGGTCGGAGGCGACGTCGGCAAGCTGCGGCAGCGCGTTGAGGCGGGCCACGAGCTTCGGCACCCAGCTGTTGAATTCAGTCGGATTGGCGTCCTCGAGCACGAAGTTGTAGGGCGCGCGGTTGATCGTCGAATCGATAGTGAGGTCCTGCACCGGCTGCATGTAGAGCGTGATGCCGGTAACGCCGGCGACCTCGCGCTGCAGACGGGCAATGATCGCGCTGGCGTTCAGGCTGCGCTCGTCGGCGGACTTGAGCGTGATCAGGAAGCGGCCGGTATTGAGCGTCTGATTGGTGCCGTCGACGCCGACATAGGAGCTGAGGCTGACGACGTCCGGATCCTTGAGCACCGCCGCGGCGAGCTGGTTCTGCAGCTTCGCCATTTCCTTATAGGAGACGCTCTGCGAGGCTTCGGTGATCGCCTGGATCATTCCGGTGTCCTGCACCGGGAAGAAGCCCTTGGGAATTTCGTAATAGAGCAGAAGGGTGAACGCGATGGTGAGCACGGCTACCAGGAGCGTGAGCGGCTGGCGGTCGAGCACCCAGTTCAGCGCGCGCCCGTAGTCGCCGATCATCGCGTTGAACGCGCGTTCGGCGCGCAGGTCGAAGCCAGAGCGCTCGGCGTCCGGGTGATGGCGGATCAGCCGCGCGCACATCATCGGCACCAGCGTCAGCGACACCACGGCCGAGATGACGATGGTGACCGCAAGCGTGATGGCGAATTCGTGGAACAGGCGGCCGACCACGTCGCCCATGAACAGGAGCGGAATGAGCACCGCGATCAGCGAGATGGTCAGCGAAATGATGGTGAAGCCGATCTGCGCGGAACCGCGTAACGCCGCCTCGAGCGGCGCCATGCCGCCTTCGACATAGCGGGCGATGTTCTCGATCATGACGATGGCGTCGTCGACCACAAAGCCGGTGGCGATGGTCAGTGCCATCAGGGAAAGATTGTCGAGCGAAAAGCCGAGCAGGTACATCGCCCCGAAGGTGCCGACCAGCGACAGCGGCACCGAGAGGCTCGGAATGATCGTGCCCGGCAGCGTGCGCAGGAAGACAAAGATCACGATCACGACCAGGACGACGGCAAGACCGAGCTCGAATTCCACGTCGGCGACCGAGGCGCGGATGGTGACGGTGCGGTCGCTCGTCACCGCGAGATCGACGGCGGCGGGAAGCGAGGCGTGCAGCGCCGGCAACAGCGATTGGATGCTGTCGACGACCTGGATGATGTTGGCGCCCGGCTGGCGCTGCACCGAGATGATGATCGCCGGCGTCGTGTTGGACCAGGCGCCGAGCTTGGTGTTCTCCGGCCCGCTGACGATCGAGGCGACGTCCGACAGCCGCACCGGCCCGCCCTCGCGGTAGGCGATGATCAGGTTGCGGTATTGATCGGCGCTGGTGAGCTGGTCGTTGGCGTTGATGGTCGAGGCCTGGGAGGTGCCGTCGAAATTGCCCTTCGGCGTGTTGACGTTGAGATTGCCGATCGTGGTGCGCACGTCGTCGATGGCAAGCCCGTAGGCGGCGAGCGCTTGCGGATTGAGCTGGATGCGCACGGCAGGCCGCTCGCCGCCGCTGACGGTGACGAGGCCCACGCCGTTCAATTGCGAGATCTTCTGCGCGAGGCTCGTCTCGCTCAAATCTTCCAGCTGCGTCAGCGGCAGCGTGCTGGAAGTGACCGCGATGGTCAGGATCGGCGCGTCGGCCGGGTTGACCTTGGCGTAGACGGGCGGGGTGGGCAGGTCGCTCGGCAACAGGTTGCCGGCGGCATTGATCGCGGCCTGCACCTCCTGTTCGGCGACGTCGAGGGAGAGATCGAGGCCGAATTGCAGCGTGATGACCGAAGCGCCGGCGGAGCTTGCCGAGGTCATCTGGTTCAGTCCGGGCATCTGCCCGAATTGGCGCTCCAGCGGCGAGGTGACCGACGACGTCATCACTTCCGGACTGGCACCCGGATAGAGCGTCCGCACCTGGATGGTCGGATAATCGACTTCCGGCAGCGTCGAAAGCGGCAGGAACGTGTAGGCGACGATGCCGGACAGCATGATCGCCACCATCAACAGCGTGGTGGCGACTGGCCGCAGGATGAATGGTTCCGAGACGTTCATCTCACTTGCAGCCTGCGCCGGCCTTTTGACGCGCCCGCCTCTACTGGCTCGTGCCGGTGCCCGCAGGCTGCCGGGTTCGGTGTCCGGTGCCGCCCGGCGCGGCCGGCGTCGGCGCGACCGGCTTGTTGTCGACGAAGCTGATACTGACGGGCATGCCGTCGCGCAGGCGGTCAGTGCCGTCACTGACCACCCGATCGCCCGCCGACAGTCCGGACAAGATCGTCGTCATGCTTACATTGCCCACGGTGAAGACCGGCCCGACGGTCACCTGTCTCACCGACACGGTGTTGTTGGCGTTGACCACGTAGACGTAGGTGCCCATGGCGCCGCCGGGCGTGGCGCCGGGTGAGCCGCGCTGGATGGCCGCCGTCGGCACCGTCACCGCGTTCTGCAGCGTCTTCACCAGCAGCTGGACATTGACGAATTGGTTGGGGAACAGCGCGTTGTCGGTATTGTCGAACTGCGCGCGTACGTTGACGGTGCCGGTGGTGGTGTTGATCTGACTGTCCACCGCGGACACGAAACCCACGGCGAGCTGTTTGACGTTGGCCCGGTCAAACGCGGTGACCTGCAATTTCGCGCCGCCGTTAAGCTGCGGCATGATGTCAGGCAATTCGTCCTCGGGGACGGCGAAGATCACGGTGATCGGCTGCATTTGCGTCACCACCGCAATGCCGGTCGCGCTGTTCGGCTGGATGTAATTGCCGGGATCGACCAGGCGCAGTCCGATGCGCCCGGTCACCGGAGAGGTAATGTGACAATAGCCGATGTTGAGCGCTTGCGCGGCGATCAGTGCTTGGTCCTGCTTCACCGTGCCCTGATATTGCTGCACGAGAAACTGTTGATCCTCGGCTTGCTGCAACGCGATCGAGTTCTCCTTGGCGAGCGTCTCATAGCGCACGAGATCGTGCTGCGCCTGAGTGAGCAGTCCCTGATCGTGGGCGAGCTGGCCTTCATACTGGGCCTTCAAAACCTGGTAGGGCCGGTCGTCGACCTGGGCCAGCAGCTGGTCCTTCTGCACCATCTGACCTTCCACAAACGGAACCGTCATCAGATAACCGCTGATCTGACTTTGCACCGTGACGGTCGCGATCGGGCTGACGGTGCCGAGCGCGTTGACGACGACCGGCACGTTGTTGTTGACCACGGTCGAGACGCCGACCGATTGCGCCGCGCCCTGGAAGCGCCCGGTAGGCGCCTTCGCGGTGTGCAACGTGCCGACGATCTCATAGATGCCGAAGTCCGAGCAGGATGACGACGAGCCCAATGCCAATGTGGAGCTTGGAAAAGCCGCGGGATTTGACAACCGGATCGGATGTCGTGTCCCGCAGGTCGGGCGCCAACTCGTCTTCAGGCTTGCGCGTCCGTTCGTCCATCTTGGCCGGTCGTTGGTCCTGTCGGTGTCGCCATATAATGTGAGGCTGCACGCAACGCCTAATGAATATTTGACAATATTCGCAGCGCTGAGGTTCACCGGCGGCAAGCGCCGGTTTGCCTCACCCCATCCATTGTCGCCGCCAGTGTCTTAGAATTCTCCGGTTGAATCAATAGCTTGCAGAGGGTGACATGAGGCCCAAAAAGTTCCGCCCAATTATTGCGTGGGCAGTTTCGGCAGGATTGAGAACGAGCCCTGTAGCTCCTCTTGTGTGGGCATTAACGTCGTGTCCCAGCCCCCGCCAAGGGCTTCAATCAAGGCGACACTGGCGAGAAACAGATTCTGCCGGACCGTCAACTCGGATTCCTGGTCGGCAAGCAGGGTGACTTCGCCGGTGACCAGCGTGGTCAGGTCGATCGTCCCCGCATTGTACTGATTGGTATAGACGCGCACCGCCTCGCGCGCGTCGATGACTGCCTGGTGCGAGACCGCGAGCTGCCGGGAGAGAATGTGGATCGCCGCAAGTTCGTCCTCGACCTGCTGAAATGCGACGAGCACGGTCTGCCGGTAGGTGGCGACGCTCTGCCAATAGGTGGCGCGGGCGGCGTCGAGTTGGGCGGAGCGGAGCCCGCCGTCGAGGATCGGTTCGGAGGCCGCGGCCCCGAGCGACCACACTTCATTGGCGACGTTGAACGGCAGCGGATTCTTGCCGATCCATTCCAGCATGCCGGAGAGGCTGATGTCGGGAAAGAACGCGGCCTCGGCGACGCCGATCAGCGCGTTCTCCTCCTGCATGGCGCGCTCTGCGTCGGCAATGTCGGGCCGGCGTTCGAGCAGCGTGGAGGGCACTGTCACCGGGATTTTGGGGATGCCGCCGATCAACAGATGCGTCCCGATCGTCAGCTCCGCCGGCGGCCGGCCGGTCAGCATGGCGATGGCGTGCTCGTCCTCCGCGCGCGCGACGCCGACGTTGATCAGCTGTGCTTCCGTGTTCTCGACCTGCGCCTTGGCCAGCGCCAAATCCGCGGGCGACACTGGACTTAGCGGCGCAGCGCAACAACCGGCATTGACTTTATTCCGCGTGACTCTGAGCGTCTCCCGGTATTGCACCAGCGTGTCCCTGAGCAGCTGCGCCAGTGAATCGGCGGCGCGCAGATTGAAATAGGCGGTGGCGAGCATCGCCTGCTGGGACAGCTTGACGTTGGCGAGATCGGCGGCGCTGGCCTGGGCCTCGGCAGTGTTGGATTCGATCTGGCGGCGGATCTTGCCCCAGACGTCGAGGTCCCAGCTCCCCGACAATTGCGGCACGAAGGTCGTCGTGTAGGTGGCGCCGGTCCTTCCGGTAGCGGAAGCGAGGCTATTGTTGAATCCAGAGGCCTTGGGACCGGTACGCGTTCGCGTATAGGTGTAGCTGCCGGTCAACTGGGGAAACAGGCTCGCTTGCGCCTCGCGGATGACCGCGCGCGCATTTTCGTAAGCGGCGGCCTGTTCGGCGACGGTCTGATTGGAGACCTCGACCTGCCGCAGCAAGAGATCGAGATTCTTGTCGTGGTAGGGCGCCCACCAGTCGCCGCGATCAAGCGCGTCGCTCGGGCTGGCGAGCTTCCAGCCCTTGAGCTCCTTGAATTTGGTGGGGACCGGCGCGGCGGCGCGCTTGTAATCGGGACCGATCGCGCAGGCGGCGAGAAGAAGCGCCAGCGCCAGTAACGGAAATACCGTGCGAGCCGCCGCGCGCGCATAAGCGACGCGCCGCAGCCAACACACGCCACGCAAACCGGCCTGGGCTAACGCATACACGGCCGAAACCCGCAGAACTGGGAACGCTACTGGACCCGACGCATTGACGGATCAGTGCCGATCGAGCTCCGCCGGACGCCGCCGGTGGAGCAGGGCGTACACCGCTCCTTCGCGTGCCGATGCCGACCCCCCGGCAATCGCACCGTAAACATGCTGCCCGACGCATCGGCTAAGATCAACAGCGACAGCCTCATCGGCGGAGGCTGTCATCGTTTCTACGGCACGATGTGATATTCAGGCGACAGTGTGCGAGCCGACAATCGGCCGGCGACACGGCCTGCCTGGCGCTCGCGCCGCCATGGAGGTGCAAAATGCCGTACACGTACACGCTGACCAGCATCTTTCCGGCGACCCCGCAAGAGATTTACGACGCCTGGCTCGACAGCGTCGCCCATTCCGCGATGACCGGCGCTGACGCCGCCATGTCGGACGAGCTTGGGGCCGAAGTCTCGGCCTGGAATGGCTATATCACCGGCCGCAATCTCGAATTGGTCGCCGGCGAGCGCATCGTCCAGTCCTGGCGCACCAGCAAATTCGGCGACGAGCATGAGGATTCCATCGTCACGCTCACGCTTGAGGGCACCGACGAAGGCACCGTCCTGACCCTGGTGCACAGTAATGTGCCTGACGAGCAGAGAAACTACGAGCAGGGTGGCTGGGAATCGAACTACTTCGAGCCGATGAAGGTCTACTTTGCCGCTCCGGACGATGACGAAGCCGGTGAGGAGCCGCCGAAGCCGGCACGCAAGAGACCGCAAGCCGCGAAGCCGGCGGCCAAGCGCGCTGCCGGCAAGAAGGCCAAGAAGTCGCGGCCGCGCGCCAAAGCTCGCGCCAAGCCTTCGCCGGCGAGGAAAAAGAAGATCAAGCGCGCCGCCGCGCTGAAGAAAAAGCGCAGAGGGGCCGCCGCCAAAAAGTCGGTCAAGCGCGCAGTGGCGAAATTCAAATCCCGCCGAAAGGCGCGTGGCCACCGCTGACCGGCTTGGCGCTGCACTCAAAAAATTTCGAATGGCATTCCGATATCGCCGTTACTTTTTTCCGGCCTTGTCCGGGGCTGATGTCGGAACGTCGCTGAGATTGAAGAGGTCGGTGGGCGTGGCGGGCTCAACGCCGGCAAGCTGCAGTGCCCTGCGCAATCGCCCGCCGCTCCGCTCCAGCAGCGCGCCTGCCTGCTCGGCGTTGCAGCCGTGCAGGAGCAGCATCGCCACTTTAATGTTGCCACGGGCGCGCTGCAAAGCATCGCGCGCCTCTTCTGCGCTGCGACCGGAAAGTCGGCGCAAGATGTTTTCGCTCCGCTCGATGAGCTTGGCGTTGATCGCCTGCACGTCGACCATGAGGCCTTTGTGGACGCGACCGAGACGGATCATGACCAGCGTCGAAAGGATATTGAGCGCGACCCGCTGCGCGGTACCGGCTTTCATCCGCGTCGAGCCGGCGACCGGCTCGGCCCCGGTGTCGAGCCAGATCGGGAAATCGGCCTCGTCAAGCACTGGCGTAGCGCGATTATTGGCGATGCCGATGGCGAGTGCGCCGCGCTGTCTGGCCTCGCGCATGCAAGATACCGTGAACGGCGTGCTCCCGCTGGCGGCGACCGCAATGATCACGTCGGCGCCGGAAATAGCGTGCTGCCGCACCAACTGCACGGCATGCTCGACAGCATCCTCGGCGCCTTCCGCCGAGCGCAGCAGCGCCTCCTTGCCGCCGGCCATGAGCAGCAACAGCCGATCTTGCGGCCAGTTGAAGGTGGGAATGAGTTCGGCGCCATCCTGGACGGCGAGCCGGCCCGAGGTCCCGGCACCGGCGTATATCAGCCTACCGTTGCCGCACAGCCGCGCTTCCATCGCCTTGGCGGCGCTTGCGATGGCTCCGAGCGCAGGGCGGACCGCCGCTACCGCCGCCATCTGGCTTTCCACCAGCGCATCCAAAATGTCGCCGGGTTCCCAGAGGTCGATGTCCGAGTAGCGCGGACTGACGCGTTCGGTCTCCATGCGCGTTCGGTCTCCATGTCTCGGCAGCCGTTCAAAATCCAGTTAGACCTCTAAAACTAAGTGATTTTAGGCCCATTTTGTTTCTAACGTCTGGCCCGATTCGTCTGCGACAACATTCCGGCGGCCTTTTGTGGATACAGAATGACGGCGCAAGACCCCCTACTTCTGGCAGTGGACGGCGGCGGCACCCGCTCTAGCGGGCGGCTGGCGACGTTTTCTGGGACATTGCTCGGCGAAGCCGTCGCCGGACCGGCGAATTTGCGCCGTGGCGTCAATCGAAGTTTTGCCATTGTGGCCGAGGTGGCCGATGCCTGCCTGCGGCAGGCGGGGCTGCCGGCAATGGATGCAAGACGCATTGTCGCCTGCCTCGCTCTGGCCGGCGCCAGCGAGCCGACCTATCTCGCCGCGGCTCAAGCGCACGAGCATCCGTTTCGCAAAGCGATTGTCGAGACGGATGCGCATGCCGCCTGTATCGGCGCGCATGGTCAGGCCGATGGAGGCATCATCATCGCCGGCACGGGAACGGTGGGATGGGCGAAGGTCAAGGGGCGGATTTATCGGGTCGGCGGCTGGAGCTTGCCAATTTCCGATGAAGGAAGCGGCGCCTGGGCAGGCTGCGAAGCGCTGCGCCGCGTGCTCTGGGCCTACGACGGCCGCATCGCTTGGACGCCGATGTTGCGGGCGCTGTTCGCCAATTTTGGCTTTGATCCGCATGCCATCGTCACCTGGACCGCGGCCGCATCACCGGGCGATTTCGGTGCCTTGGCGCCCGACATCGTTGACCATGCGATGCAAGGCGATGCGGTGTCGATCGAACTCTTGCAACTGTCTGCGGCTCACATAGACGCGCTCGCGGCGCGACTGCTCGCCGTCGGCGCCGATCGGTTGGCGCTGGTCGGCGGCTTTGCCCCATCGTTGCGCAGGTGGCTCTCGCCGGCGACCGCCGAGCATTTGGTCGAACCGGCAGGAGATGCCTTGGCGGGAGGGCTGGCGCTTGCGCGCGCTGCCGCGCAATCGACGGCCCGTGTGGCGTAATGGCGACGCGGAAAGACAGCCTGATAATACCGACGGCTGCCGGCATGCAGCGCGAGTTGCATGAGGCAGCCGCCGCGGTGGCGCGCCAGGCGCAATTGCTATCTGCACCGCTTGCCGCATTGACGGCGCGGCTCCGGCGGCGGCAGCCGGACGTAGTGGTGACCTGCGCAAGAGGCTCGTCCGCCCATGCGGCGACCTTTGCCAAGCATCTGATCGAGCGCCATCTAGGCGTGCCGGTGGCGGCCGCAGCGCCCAATATCGCTTCCATCTATCGGCAATCACTTACCTTGCGCCGGCAATTGTTCTTGACCATTTCGCAGTCCGGCCGCAGCGACGATCTTATCGAAATGGCGACCATGGCGCGGGCTGCCGGCGCCGTCACGGTGGCGATCGTCAACGACGCGCACAGCCCTTTGGCCGATAGAGCGGACATCGTGCTGCCGCTCGGCGCTGGACCCGAGTTCGGCGTTGCGGCCACCAAAAGCTTCATTGCCTCGCTTACCGCGCTGTTGCGCATGACCGCGGTCTGGAAGGGTGATGCGGCAATGACGCTTGCCGCTGCGCGGTTGCCCGAACGTCTGGATGCGGCGGCGCAGTTCGACTGGGACGACGCCGTCGCGCTGCTGGCCGATGCCACGAGCCTCATCACCATCGGGCGCGGCCCGACGCTGGCGATCGCGCGAGAGGCGGCGCTGAAGTTGAAAGAAACCTGTGCGTTGCATGCCGAGCCATTCAGTGCGGCCGAATTCCGCCATGGACCGATCGCCTTGGCTGGTCGCGCCTTCCCGGTCCTTGCCTTCAGCACGGCCGACGAATCGGCCGTCGGTATTGCCGGTCTCCTCGACGACTTGCGCCGCAAGGGCGCGCGCGTACTGGTCACCGAGCCGGGCCACCGCCGGAGCGGCCGGCTGCCGGTGCTGGCCTCTGAACACCCAGATGCGGATGCGATCTGCCTGATCCAAAGCTTTTATGCTTTTCTGCCCAAGCTCGCCGTGCGCCGCGGCACTGACATAGAGAGACCGCGACACCTCGAAAAGGTGACGCGCACCCGATGAATTCACGAGCAAAGCCGTGCGCCATTGCCGCTGCTTGCGTCTTCGACGGTATGACCTTGCGCGAGAACGCGGCAGTGATCGTCGAGGGTGCCAACATCGTCGAGGTGGTCGCGCGCGCCGATCTGGCGGCGGACCTGCCAGTGCAGGATTTGCCGGGCCTCTGGCTTGCTCCCGGCTTTATCGACATCCAGGTCAATGGCGGCGGGGATGTGTTGTTCAACGATGCGCCGACGCCGCAAACCATTCGCACTATCGTCGCCGCGCATCGTCGCTTCGGCACCACTGCGCTTATGCCGACGCTGATCAGCGATACGCCGGCCAAGATGCAGGCAGCCCTGGCAGCGGTCGATGAGCTCGCTGGTGTCGAGCCGGCCGTCCTCGGCATTCATCTCGAAGGACCGTTTTTATCGCCGGAAAAAGCCGGTGTGCACAATCCGCGTTTTTTTCGCCGGCCTACCGCCGAAGACTTTGCGCGCATCGCGGCGCCGCGCCGTGCGGTCACACTAGTGACGCTCGCACCTGAGCAAGTGGGCGACGAGCTTATCGCCAACTTCACCGATGCCGATGTGCGGGTCGCGCTTGGCCATTCGATGGCCACTTATGCGCAGACCGTCGCCGCCATGGCCGCCGGACTGACCGGCTTCACGCATCTGTTTAACGCTATGCGGCCGTTGGCTTCGCGCGAGCCAGGCCCGATCGCCGCCGCATTGGAATCGCCCGCTGCCTGTTATGGTCTGATCGTGGATGGTATTCATGTCTCACCCGCCATGCTGCGTCTGGCCTTGCGTGGCGCCGGTCGCCCGATCCTGGTGACTGATGCGATGCCGCCGGTTGGCGGCTCGCGGTCAACGTTCGTGCTCGATGGCGAGACCGTAATGGTGCGCGACGGGCGATGCGCGGTCGATGACGGCACTCTCGCCGGCACCTGCCTCGATATGGCGACGGCGGTGCGCAACTGCGTGCGGCTGCTCGGTGCGCCGCTCACCGATGCGCTTCGTTACGCTTCCACTCATCCGGCCGAATTCCTCGGCCTCGGCGACCGGCTGGGCAAGCTCGCGCCGAGCTATCGCGCCGACATCCTGGCGCTGGACCCGACAACTATCGAGGTTCGTCACACTTGGGTCGCAGGTGCCAGTGACGAAGGGACAAATTCACCGGAACATCAAAAGCGGTTGCGCTAATGCGCGCCGCGCCTCAGGAAGCGGCGGTCTCCGCCGGCACTCTGCGCGCGTGCGTCTCCGCGTCGATCTTCTGCTCCAGCGTCCAGCGCGCGATTTCGCCGTGCGAGGCGAACCAGACGTCGGGAAACTGCGCGAAATATTTGAGCATCTTGTCGAACACCGCGCAGACCAGCGGCCGGCCGCCGAAATGGCAGTGCAGGGTGAGCCCGAGATAGGCCGGGGCCTCGCGCAGATAGAGATAGTCGAACGTCTCCTTATAGACGTCCCACAAGACGGCGGGACTGCCGTGCGACACGCGGCTGTCGGTGAAATCGCTCGCTGGAATGTAGGCGATCGGTCCGTGTTTGGTCGCTTTCACGCGCGGCAGATCGATATCGAGCCAGTCGCCGTGCCAGGCTAGCTTCTCCTGGGCGAGGAAATTGCTGGTGTGCTCGGTCCAGGCCAGCACTGGGCTGATCCAGCCGGCCGGCCGCGTGCCGCTGATCTTTTCCAAGATGCCAAGCGACTTTTTGATGGTCTCCTGCTCCTCGGCCGGCTCCATGTAGGCGAGGAGCTGGTCCTGCAGGTAACCGTGCCCGGCTATGTCGTGACCTGATTTGACGATAGCGCGCGCGGCGTCCGGCCATTTTTCGGCGCAGTGCGCATTGACGCAGAAGGTGCCGCGGACGCCGTTTTGGCTGAGCAGATTCATGATCCGCCAGACGCCGATCTTGCCGCCATAGGTGCCCCAGGAAATGCGGCCGCGGTCGATCGTGCCGGGCTTGAGCCCGGTGCCCTGCACGCCCCAGGGCGGCGCCTTTCCCTCCGACCATTGCTCCAGCATCACCGTCACCGCCACCGCGATGCGTTGACCCTTCGGCCAGGCGAACGTGCCTTTTTTCATGTGCGATCCTTTATGCGATCCTTTAGATGACATTTCGTTCAGATTGACGTTTCGAGTGAGCCGCTTTGACGCATATCAAGGCGAAGAAGCTTCCGCGAGCAGCAAATTGCCAACTGAATCGAGCGTGTGCGCTGCAGCATCACGCATTTGCGCGCACCGCTCAAATTCGCGGGAACAGCCGGAACGCAGCCGCGTTTCTCTAGCGAGTGTTGCTATCGAAGAATAAATTTCACTCGGGCGGCATTGCGAGAGGTAACCGTTATGCGCACCTCATCTCTTTCAAAATCCATTGCAAAAATTGCGACCGCATTTGGCGCCGCCGCTCTCGTGCTGAGCTTGGCGGCCAGCGCGCCGGCCGTGGCTAAGCCCGGCGGCGGTGGCGGCGGCGGGCATCCCGCTGGCGGCGGTGGCGGGCATCCCGCTGGCGGCGGTGGCGGACATCCCGGTGGCGGGGGCGGTGGTCATCCGGGCGGCGGGCGTCCGGGTGGCGGCCGGCCTGCTTTGGTTGCTCGTCCGCACATCAACGTCAGCCGCAGTGTTTCCCCGCGCATTCATGTCAGCCATGGCGGCCCGAGCCTTAATCGCGGCGTGCACACGCACGTGACAGGCACCGGCCGAACCATCCACACCGGCCATGGCAACACGGTACGCACTGCGACGCCTAACACCGCACGCACGGCGACGCCTAACACCGCGCGGTCCCATGTCACGGCCGCGACCACGTCGCGCATCCACGGCCCGATTACGACGAGAAGCTTTGCCGCCAACCGTCATTTCGCCTCAGCCGGCGCATTCCGGCCGTTCGTCGGCCCGCACTGGTTCTTCCATCATCATTACGGCTGGATCGGCCCGTGGTTCTGGCCCTACGCCTATGGCGACTTCTTCTATTACGCGCTGTGGCCGTACGAATACGCTTCTTACGATCCGTTCTGGTATTACGGCTACGACGACATCTACGAGGGCATCTTCACGCCCTACGACTATCAGCCGTACGTGCAGGGTGCGGGCGCGCCGGCGCGCATGAGCGAGTTGACGCAGACCGTCGCGCAAAGCTGCACCGACGAGGCGGCCGAAGTCACCAACTGGCCGATCGACCAGATCCAGTCCGCGGTGCAGCCCAACCAGCAACAGACCGCGTTGCTCGACGATCTCGGCAACGCCATCGTCAAGGCAAGCGACGTCGTCAAATCGCATTGTCCGGCGCGCGTGTCGTTCACGCCGACCGACCGTCTGGCCGACATGCAGAACCGGCTCGAAGGGCTGGTGCAGGCCGTGAACCTGGTGCAGCCGCCGCTCGCCAAGTTCTATGACTCGCTCTCCGACGAGCAGAAAGCCCGCTTCAACGAGATCGGTGCGCAGACGAGCCAGCCCTCGGCGCAGGTGAAGCAGGCGGCCAACCCGCAAGCCGGTTGCACTGAAAGCGTGATGGCCTTCCCGACCGACCAGATCGACCACACTGTGCATCCGAGCGACGCGCAGCGGAGCAAGCTCCAAGCGTTGGCAGACGCCAACGCCAGGGCGGCCGATTTGCTCAAAGCGTCGTGCCCGAGCGACGTCCCGGTGACGCCGCCTGACCGGCTTGCCGCCGAGGGTCAGCACATGCAGGCGATGCTGCAGGCGGTGCAGATGATCCGCCCGGCGCTCGCCGATTTCTACAACGCGCTGTCGGACGAGCAGAAGGCGCGCTTCAACACGCTCGGCCGGCAATTGTTTGCCGAGAAGTGACGCGTCATTCCGGGCTCGGCCCGTTGGGCCGCCCCGGAATGACGACTCAATGAAACAACTTCGGAAACTTCGCGCGTAATTTCGCGCGCAGGTCGCCGCTGACGTCGACCGTCGGCGGGAATGTGTTCTTCAGCTTCATGTCGTAGGGAATGCAGGCGTCGATCAGGATGCGGTTGTTGAAATTGCCGGGCAAGAAAAGCGGATCGCGCTTGGACGCCCACGCCTTTTGCACCAGATCGATATCGACCTTGGGATCGAAGCGCGTGCACATCGCCCATAAAACCTGGTCAAGATCGCCGGCGTCGATGTCTTCGTCGACCACGACCGTCCATTTGCCCGCGTAAGCCCCGCCCTGACAGGCACAAGCCACATGCAGCGCCTGCCGTGCGTGGCCGGGATAACGCTGGCGGAGCTGGATCGTGGTGAAGCGCGTCGCCGGTCCGGCTTCGTGATTCCACACGCCGAGCACTTCGGGAATGCCGCAGGCATCGAGCGCCTGCCAGATCTGCGCCGCGCCGGCGATGCCTTTGAGCAAACCGGTCTCGTCCACCGGCTTGTGCTGCGGTGCGCAGGTCAGGATCGGTTGGTTGCGGTGCAGAACCGTCTTCACGTTCACATAGGGCCGGTCCTGCGTGTCATCGGAGTAATAGCCCATCCATTCGCCGAACGGGCCCTCGGGCCTGGTCTTACCCGGCACCGTCTCGCCCTCGATGGCGATCTCGCAATCGGCCGGAATCGGAAAGCCGGTGAACGGCCCGCGCACCACGTCGATCGGCTCGCCGCGCAAGCCGCCGGCGATGTCGTATTCGCTCACCTCCGGCAGCGGGCTCGACGACAGCATGAACAAAAGCGGGTCCTGCCCGCACAGGATGACGACTTTCATCGGCTCGCCGCGGGCAAAATATTTGTCGCGATGGATGCGGCCGTGCTTGCCCTCGGTGATCTGACAGCCGACGGTCTTGCCGTCATACACTTGGCTGCGATAAGCGCCGAGATTGAACCAGCCGTCGTCGGGGTCTTTGGTCACCACCGCGCAGGCGGTGCCGATGAAGCGCGCCTTGTCCTGCTCGTGATGGCGCGGCACCGGAAATTTCAGCACGTCGATCGCATCGCCCTCGATCACGTTCTCGAAGATCGGCCCGTCGTTGACGTAGCGCGGCTTGAGCGGCTTCATCTCCGACATGCGCGTGTGATAGCGCTGCACGATGTCGACCTTGCGCTCGTAGTCGAGCGGCAGCCCGAGCGTAAGCGCGATGCGCCTGATCGAGGAGAGCTGGCCGTAAAGCGTGCGATAGCCTTTCGGATAGCCGGGCACGTCGTCGAACAGGATCGCCGGCGCGTTGCCGCGGCTCGTTTCGGTGAGCATCTGCGTGAGGCCGCCCATCTCGGCGTCCCAGCTCGCGCCGGAGACGCGTTCGAGTTCGCCGAGTTTTTCCACCTCGTCGAGCCAGCCGCGCAGGCCGCGATAAGTAACGACTTTTTCCTGTTCCGCCGCACCGCTGCGCGCCATGACGGGCTCCCTATGTTCGATATTTCAAAGGCTATGAAGCCGCGCCCGAAGGGTGTCAAGCTTGCGCCGCGCCGCCGGCATGACACGCAATCGCATCAATCATGGATCGCAGGCGGCGCGCTGATCGCGCGATTTTGGAAGCGTCACCGCCCGGCTTTCGCCCGCGGCTGCCGGCGGATCAGAAACGGCACCGCGCCGGCCGCAAGCGTCAGCAGCGCGCTGATCGCGCTCGCCCGTACCATGGCGCCCGGCGTGCCGTCGGCGAGGAGGCCATACAATTGCGCGAACGTCGCGCCGAGAAAGTTCTGCATGAACACGCCGATCCCGGCGGCGGTGCCGGCGAGCTTCGGGTTGATCGCCATGGCGCCGGCCTGCGCGTAGGAGAGTGAAAGTCCCTGCGCGCAGGTGATGAAGAAACCGGGCACGAACAGCGTGAGCGGCGTCACATGCCCGCTGACCAGCAGGCTTGCCTGCGCCGCCACCGCCACTATCGGCACCAGCGAACCGGCGAAAACCATGGTTTCGTTGGCGGCGTGGTTGCCGATGCGGCTGGTGATGAAGTTGCCGGTCAGAAGCCCGATCGGGAACAGCAGGAAATAGAAGCCGAACTCGGCCGACGGGCGGTGCAGCATCTCCTTCATCAGGCTCGATGCCGCGGTCGCGGTGATCAGAAACGTTCCGGTGCACAATCCGCTTTGCAGCACGTACGCGGTGAAGCGCGGATGGCGAAACAGCGCCCCATAATTTTGCAGCACATTACCGCCGGTGCGCGTTGCCGATGACGGCGGCCGGGTCTCGAAAATTGCCAGATATGCGCCGAGCGTGATCAGGCCGCCGCCGGCGAGCGCGAAGCCGAACACGCTACGCCAGCCGAAGGCGTCGATCAGAATGCCGCCGACGATCGGCGAAATCATCGGACCGATCGTGTAGGCCATGGTCAGATAGGCGATGGCTTTGACGACGCGCGCGGGCCCGTACACGTCGCGGGCAATCGCGCGCACCAGCGTGACGCCGCAGCCGGCGCCGATCGCCTGCAAAATCCGGCCGAACGCCAGCACGGCGACCGAATCCGCCACCGCCGAGATCGCGCTGCCGGCAAGAAACAGACAGAGGCCTGACAGCAGCACCGGCCGGCGCCCGTAGCGATCGGACATCGAGCCATAGACCAGCGTGGCGAATGCCATCGCGAACAGCGCGATGGTGAACGTCAGTTGCGCCAGCGCCTCGGACAGGCCGAGCGCTGCTCTCACCGCCGGGATCACCGGCAAGAACAGATGAACGGCGAGTGGCCCGATCAGCGATATCGAGGCCAGCGCCAGCGCGAACAGCGGTCCGGGCGCAGCCGCGCGGTTGGCGATGTCGTCGGCAGGCGGCACGGCAGAATTCTCTAGTTTGCTGTGGGTTTCGCTGTCGGGGTAGCGCGAGGGAGGGGGCGGCGTTCGCTCGATAGGTCCGGACGAGCCTTCTCTCGCCGGTCCGGTCGGTGTTTGTTCGCAAAGGTTACGTTACGTCAGGTTACCAGCCTGTCAAATGAGGCGGATAACCTGTGCCGGCCGACCTTTATTGGGTGCTTTGACGCGCGTAATCTCTGATCGGGCGAAAGGGCAGGGCGATTTTCATCTGCCGGCCCGTTCAGCCCCGGACAACAACGCACTTTCAGAAGGGAGTTCATCATGCCGACGTTCATCAGTTTCTTGAACTGGACCGAACAGGGCGCCAAGACCGCGAAAGATACCGGTAAGCGAACGCAGGCCGGCAAAGCGCTGGCCGAGAAGCTCGGCGGCCGCGTGCTCAGCGTCTACGTGACCACCGGCCAATACGATGTGGTCGTCACCCTGGAGATGCCGAGCGGCGAGGCCATGGCCAAATACGTCGCCGCGGTCGCGGCCTCGGGCAGTGCCCGCACGACGACCGTGCGCGCATGGGTGCCGGAGGAGTTCGCCAAGATCATCGCCGACGCGCCGACGTTTTAGTTCTCAGCATCGCCGAAAGTGATGCGGTCCGCCGACACTCAAGCGGCAGTCAGCACATGGCGCCGACTGCCGCGAATTGCTTAGAGGTCTATGGCCGTAGCTTCACCAACGATAGCCCCAGCCGCGGTAGCCATAACCAGGGGAGCCCCAGCCGCGGTAGCCGTAGCCCAGGCCGCCGTAGGTCGGCGCATAGCTATAGAGGCCAGTGTAGCTGTAGTTTCCAGAGTATGGGGCGCCACCGTAGCCATAGCCGACGTAGGTCGGCGAGTAGGCGTAGCCGTAACCGCCATAGGTCGCCGGGTAGGCGTAGGCGCTGGTGGTGCATCCGTAGCTTTGATCGTAGCTGCAGTCTCCATCGTAAGAAGAACTTGCGACACCGTATCCCACGGCGGCCGCAGTCAAAGCGGCGGCGCCATAGCCCCAGCGACGGTAGCCATAACCACCGTAGCCATAACGGCCGTAGCCGACACCCACGCCATTGCGCCACCCTCTTACGCCGAGGCCGGCACGACCAACGCCAACACCGGGCCGGAAACCGACACCCGAACCCACGCGGCCCACACCGACGCCCGGACGGCCAACGCCGATCCGCGCTTCAGCTGACGTCGTGGCGACGATGAGAACTCCAAGGCCTGCCACGCAGAGGGCGCTAAACGCTTTCATGACGGAACTCCTTACGTTACTTCCCTTCGCCCTCTTCGACGAAGAATGATGCTTTCTGCCGGGAAGAATTTGATGCAAGTCAATGTCGGCACAATCAGCAACAGCATTCACGGGAAATTGAGAAGACCGCGTGCTCAGCGGCCGAGCGGCGATGCCGTGGCCAAATGCGTCGCCGCGGTCGCGGCATCGAGGCAATCGAAACAGCGCTAAAGCGTCGGCTCGGACTTTGGCAGTCCTGGTATGGTCATGTTGAACCGCGTGCCGCTTTTGCCGTCCGAGAATGCAGAAATTGTGCCGCGATGACGCTGCACAATCAGGCGACAAATCGCCAGCCCCAGCCCCATTCCTTGAGCCTTCGTGGTGAAGAACGCACTGAATGCTTTGTTGAGCTGCGTTGGATCAATCCCTGGCCCGGAATCCTCAACTGCGATTCCGACAGCGTCCTGTTCACGAAGCTCGGTTCGCAACGTCAGCTCCCGCGGTCGGCCCTGCGTCGCCTTCATCGCTTCAAGCGCATTGCGGACGAGGTTCGATATGACCTGCTGTAGCTGGCCGACGTTGCCGTTGATTGGCGGCAGGTTCGACGCAAGATCGAGCCGTACAACAATTTTGTTGCCGGCCAAATCGTCTCGGTAACTATCCAGTACCCGGCGAATGACGTCGTTCACCTCGACTGATGTAAATGTTTCTTTGTCACCTCGAAAGAAGTCGCGGATGCCGGTGAATACTTCGCCTAAGCGCGTGACTTGATTGTCGATGCGATTAAGAGCTGTTTTGGCATTTTCCTCATCGGGCGGCACCTTTTCGAGAAGCCGCAGCGCAACGGAGCTATTTGTCGCAATCCCGGTGAGCGGCTGGCTCAGTTCGTGGACGATCCAAGCGACGGCAGCTTCCACACTGAGGAGCTTGCTGTCCCTTTCTTGCTCCAGCAGCATGTAGGAGTTGGCAAGACGTGCCGCGGTTGCCCTGCGTTCGGCAAACAGGGCTGACAGGACATATGTGCCGATTGTCACCACCAAGATGATCGCTTGCGCTTGGAAGAGGCGATCCGTGACCGAAAGAGTCCGCTCACCGAAATGGCCGATGCCGAAGATGGTCGTCCAAACCACCGTGATCGATACGATAAAAGCGCCAGCTGCGCCGAACCCGGGTGGGCAGCGGGCCGCAAGCCATAACAACATGGGAAACAGCAATGCCGCCGGCAGGGTGGTTTTCCACGGCTCGTCCGGCAAGGAGAGGACGATGATCGTCATCGCACCGAGAACGGCGAGCGCCAGGATGCCTTCGAGAGCCTCACTCGGGCTCGGCGGATTGCGAGCGGCGACGCCGATCCTGATCACCAATGGCGCCACTACGATGATACCGACGGTGTCTGAAGCAAACCAATGCCACCAGGTGAGCAGCATCGGCACATCCGGGCTGTGAAACAGTTTGTAGCCGATAGCTCCGATCAAGCCCGAGATCATCGTTCCAATGACCGCAGCTGAGAGCAGACCCAATACCTGGCGTAGCCGGTCGAAATCAAAAGCGTTTCGAAAGTAATGCTGAACCAGACCGGCCGTGATGACCGCTTCGGCAGCATTGGCGAGGGCAAAAACGACGGATGCCGGGACGTTACGATCACCGGTGAGATTTGCCCCAATAGTGGCGGCGATGACTCCGACCGCAACGGGCCATCTCGCTCCCCGCCCGAGCGCGATCAACATTCCCGTTGAAATTCCCGCTGCCGGCCAGAAAGCCGCGACGCCATCGGGCTGGAGAATCAGCGCGAGGCTGAAATACGCGATCAAAAAATACGCTGCTCCGACCGCGACGGCGAGCCCGAGCGTCCGGGCCGCTGATACGCTCCACCGACCCGCCGTAATCTGCTTGCGAGGCTTCGGTTCCATACCCAACTTCGACGCAACTGCTGTCTCGTGGCCCAATTGAACTCGTAAGGTTATACTGCGTTTTCAGGAGGCATGCGAGCCGGCACGGTTTCCTCCTTCGCAGAAGGTTTGGCTTTTCTTACTCAATCGCAGGAATAACGCCCAAGACGTTTTGTTCTCAAGCAAGAGACTGCGCGAGGCTGAAATCTATGGCGAGCTCGCAGGGTACGGGGAGCGATTCTGGGCTCGGCAAGAAGCCGGTGATTGTGCTCGTCGATGATGACGAGGGGATTCGTGAAGGTCTGCAAGCGCTGCTTCATGCGCTGGATTACAGCAGCGCTGCTTTCGAGTTGGCTGAACAATTCCTGTCATCAAAACTACGGGCGGACACGGGGTGCCTGATCCTGGACGTTCATCTGCCCGGCATGAGCGGTCCAGAGCTCCAATCGCTGTTGATCAAGGCTGAGAATTGCCCGCCGATAGTTTTCATAACGGCCGGTGTCGAACAAGATGTGCGAAGCCGCGTGATTGCAGCCGGCGCTCTCGATTACTTGATCAAGCCATTCACGGCAAAGGCCCTTATCAACTGCATTGAAAAGGCGCTTGGCGTTCAGCAGTGAACGCTGCCGGTCTAACATCGGCCTTTGCACGTCGTGCCAAATCGGCTGTCCTCTATCGCGACAGCTCTTGGGACATAAACGGACCGCATGCGGACAGGGCGCTGTACGATCCGTTTTTGGTGTCTCCGATTGTCACCAAAACGGCAAATATCGTCCTTGACAAGTGTCACCGGTAGGGGTACATAGCAAGCGTTCGAATCTCGCTCGTTGAGAGGACGCCTTTCGCGAAGGTATTCCGAGAGACGGGGCGAGTGCGGTGCCCGCGGGCGGGACGATACGGCCCGTCCCCGGGCGGCTTGGGCATCAGCCTGCCGGCACTATGACCGGCGCGTGAGGTGCTCACTGGACTGGGACAGGCGGGCGCGGGTAACGCCCGTGGAGGTGCTTGCGAGACTCGCCCCGGTTGGCGGTCCATAGGCTCGCAGGCTCCCGCCGAGTTGCAGGAAGCTCTGGCCTGGGCTGAGCCTTGGGGATGAGCAGTCCCCTTGGCTAGAACCGCGGTGGAACGCCGGTAGGCGTGCGCGTCCCGCAGGACGCGCGCCGCAGCGACGGTTGCGGCGGTTGGATCTGCGTCTGCCGGCGTTCCGCCTCCTTTTTATTTCCTTTTGCTGACAGTGAGCGAAAGGAACAAACAAAGCCCCGCTTGGTGGGAACGGGAGCTGAAGGTTCAGAACTCGCGGTGCGAATCAAACAATCGCATCGTGAGAATGCGGATGCTTGCCTGGTATCCTCATCCTGAGGCGCGAGCGCAGCGAGCCTCGAAGGATGCAGGCCGAGGTGCTGGAGCCTCGCCCTTCGAGGCTCGGCGCTTCACGCCGAGCACCTCAGGGTGAGGAAAAAGGTACGCGTTTCGAGAACAGGAATTCTTTGCATCCGCCTCCGCGATAGCGGAGAGGACGCACTTGGAGACCACCACCATGACTCTTCCCAACGTAACTCTTCCCAAAAAACGCCCGCGCCAGCGCAAACTGACGCGCACCCTATTTACCGCGCGGTTCGAGGCGGAGAAGGTGCGCCAGCAGGCGCGCTACTGCGATGCCTTCGCGCATTGGCGGCGATGCACCAACAAACTTTGCCGGCGTGCCCGCGCCTGCCGTGGCGATGTCAATGAGTGCCTCAAGCGCGCGTTCGCCGCCGTGCCGCACCAGACCCAATGGCAGGCGCGGCAAGATATTTTGGCCGCGACGCCGAAGAATATCGGCGCGCCCGAACGCGCCGCGCGCCAACGCATGCCGCGCGACTTCTACGTCGAGACCACCGCGCAGGCGGCCGCCGATTATCTGGCTTACAGGTAGTTATATTCCCCTCCCGCCCGCGCGCGTAGCGCGTGGCGGGGAGGGGTTAGGGGTGGGGGGCACTTTGAGATTTCTCCCGCCACGCGGGGGAGGGAGGGACGAACTCGCCGCCTGTGCTAGCCTCGCGCCCGCCAAAAAGGAGCCCGCCGTGCCGATCCCGAAACCCAATTACAACCCGCCCTTCAATGTCAGCCGCGCGAGCCATGCCGTGCTGCACGTCAAGGACCTCGGCAAGAGCCGCGCGTTCTATGTCGATCTGATCGGCTTTATCGTCAGCGACGAGGACAAGGACGCGATCTACCTGCGCGGCGTCGCCGAGGCTTGCCATCACTCGCTGGTGCTCAAGCGGTCGGCGACACCGCAGGCCGAGCGGGTCGGGCTGCGCTGCTTCACCGAGGAGGATCTGGAAAAGGCGCACGCCTATTTCAAAAAAGCCGGGCTGCCGGCGGAATGGGTGGAGCGGCCGTATCAGGGTAGAACGCTGCACGTGAGCGATCCGCTCGGCTCACCGCTCGAATTCTGCGCCACCATGGCGATCAAGCCGCGCCTCGTCGTCGCCTTCGAGCATCATCGCGGCGCGGTGCCCCAGCGCATCGACCACTTTCAGCTCCTGGTGCCGGACGTGCAGCGCCAGCTCGAGTTCTACATGGGGCTCGGCTTCCGGCTGTCCGAATACATCGCCGCCGATGGCACCGACGATCCGCTGTTCGTGTTCCTGCAAAGGAAGGGCAATCCGCACGACATCGTGTTCGCGCCCGGCGCCGGCCCGCGGCTGCATCACGCCGCTTTCAGCATTCCGGAATCCTATCTGTTCTTCTACGTCTGCGATCTCGCTTTCAATCTGGGCTTTGCCGACAACATCGAATTCGGTCCCGGCCGGCATGGGCCCGGCCACGCGCTGTTCGTCTACATGCGCGATCCCGACGGCCACCGCATCGAATTGTTCAACACCCATTATCAGTGCATCGACATCGAGGAGGAGCCGGTGCGCTGGGACGCCTCGCGCGCCGGCGCCCGCCGCTGGCAGCTTCCGCGCCCGCGCGCAATGGCACACGCAAGCAAGCCGCTTCGCCGGCGTCGAGCCGCGCGAGCCGGAGAAGAAGGGCAATCCGATGACGCTGGAGCGATATCTGGCGGAGGTGCATTGATGAGGCATCTTATTAGACAGGAATCAGGCGTCAGAGAAAGCCGTCGATCGCAATGGTTGCTGTTTTTTCCGAGAAAATCTGGATGTCAATGGCGCGAAGCGCCCTTCGGGTTTCACCATTGACATCCAGATTTTCTCGGAAGCTTTGCTAACCATTGCGATCGACGGCGCAGTGTCGACCAATTCATTTTGTTTTATTTGATCTGAATGAATAGAGAGGCCCTCCTATGCCCGCCATTCGGAGCGCACGATGGGCCGCAATTGCAGCGGCGCTGCCGCTTGCGATCGTGCTCGCCGCCGGCGCGGCGCATGCAGCCAACCCGAATGCGCTCCGCGAGATCGTGGACGGCCAATGCGTGCCGGACATGCAGCAGCATGCCGATCCGCAGCCATGTGCGGAAGTCGATCTGACCGGTGGCGTCACGCGCGGTTACGCGATCCTCAAGGACATCAAGGGCGCGTCGCAGTTCCTGCTCATCCCGACGGATGTCATCGACGGCATCGAAAGTCCCGTGTTGCTCGCGCCGGCCGCGGTCAATTATTTCGACGACGCCTGGACGGCGCGGACGTTTGTCGAGAAGGCGCTCGGGCGCACGATGCCGCGCGATGCACTCAGCCTCGCCGTCAATTCCAAATACGGCCGCACGCAGAACCAGCTGCATATTCACATCGACTGCATCGCCGCCGACGTGCGCGACGCTCTGCGACGCCGATCGCGACCGCATCGGCGACCAATGGACGCTGCTTGGACACGCCGCTCGCCGGTCATCGCTATTACGCGCGCCGCGTCATGGGAGACGACGCTCGCCGGGCACAGATCCGTTCAAGCTGCTGGCGCAGGGCATTCCGGGCGCCGATGCTGACATGACGCTTTATACGATCGTGGTCGTCGGCATGGACGTTCGATGACGGCAAGCCGGGCTTCGTCATCCTGACCCATCGCGCCGACCTCGCTGCAGCGGCGATGTCGGCAGCGGCGAGCGAATTGCAGGACCATGCCTGCGCGCTCGCGAATTAGCGCATGTCCCGGAAAAGTGGCTGCCGGTTTTCCGACAAGGACATGCGCCAATGCAAGAACTTGACTCACGCGCCGATGCAGCCGATGCTCGATCCACAGCAGGATGCCATTGGCGAGCGCCGCGAAGGCGAACAGGATGATCGCGACCGTCACCATGTCCTCGCTTTGCGCAAGCGACATGTCGGTCATGATCATCGAGCCGAGTCCGTGCTTGGAGGCGAACATCTCGCCCAGCAGCACGCCGAGCAGGGTTACGGTGAAGCCGATGCGCAGGCCGGTGAACACTTCGGGCAGCGCGGCGGGCAGCAGCACGGTCGACGATGGTCTGCCAGCGGCGACAGCTGCAGCGTGCGCGCGGTGCGCAGATAGACCTGCGGAATGGCGCGGATCGCGCCCATGGTGAGCAGCGCGACCGGCAGCATGCCGTGCAGCGCGCCGAACGCCACCTTGCCGGAAATGCCGAGCCCGAAGATCAGCAGCACGACCGGATAGAGCACGATCTTCGGCAGCGTATAGAGCGAGACCAGGATCGGCTCGCCGACCGCGCCGGAAAGCCGATGCGCGCCCATCCAGACGCCGATGGCAAGGCCGAGCGCGTAGGAGAGGAGCAGCGCTAAGACGAACGCCAGCAAGCGTCGCCGCCGCGTTGGTCGGCAAAGCGTGTCGGTCGCGATGTTGCGCACGAGATACGACAACGTCGGCATCGGCGCGGGCAGCGCGGTCGAGCCGGCGATCTGGTGCAGCCCCTGCCAGGCCGCGAGCACGACCAGCGCCAATGATGAACGTATCGGTGAGACGCCGGCTCGCGGTCACGTCCGGCCTCCGCTGCGCCGGGCGGCCCAGCGCATGTCGAGCGCATGCAGTCCCGCGTTGACGACGGTGGCGATGATCAGGAGGAACAGGATCAGCGCGTACATGCGGCGATTGTTGAAGTCGGCATAGGCGTCGGCGATGTCGCGGCCGAGGCCGGCCGGCGAGAGAATGAATTCGGCGGCGATCACCGCGATGAAGGCGTAGGAGACCGAGAGCTTGACGCCGGTGAACAGATATGGCGCAGCCGCCGGAAGCTGCAGCGTCAGCGCGGTCGTCACGCGCGACAGGCGGTGCACGCGCGCCGACCTTGGCGAGCACGCGCGGCACGCGGTCGAGCCCATTGAGCGTCGCGATGATCATGGCGACGATCGCGGTGGCGACGCCGATCAGCACGATCGGCATGATCGAGAGGCCAAAGATCGCGATCAGCACCGGATAGAAGATGAAGATCGGCACGGCGTAATAGGTGGCGAAGAACGGATCGAGCGCGCTCGCGCAGGCGCGGCAGCGCATGGATCGCCGTACCGGCGGCGAAGCCGAACACGACGGAGAGCGCGATGACGAGCGCGATCATGCCGAGCGTGCGGACGATGTCGGCGTTGATCACGCCGGAGGCGAGCAGCGCCCAGAGCGCGCGTCGCCATTTCGGAGGGCGGAATGATCGTGTGATGATTGATGTAGCCCGCGCCGGCAGGCGAGTTCGAGCGCGCCGATCGCCGCCGCGATCACCGCGAGGCGCAGCAGGCACGATGCGCGTCATTCGGCCGCCGCTGCGTTCACGCCGGCGATGCCCGCATGGCCGAGCGCCTTGAGCAATTCGCCGCGCAGGCGCTCCCACAGCCGTCCGGTGATTTCGCCGAACGCCGCTTCGCCGACGATGGTCGAGTCGCGCTCGCGCGGCCAGCCGGTGTCGATGATGTCGATGAAGCGGCCGGGCCGCGCCGACATGGCGCCGACCCGGTCGGCCAGCATGGCGGCCTCGTCGAGCGCGTGGGTGATCAGCAGCACGGTGGCGCCGGTGCGCCGCCACAGCCGCAGCACCTCGTCGCCCATCAGCAGCCGCGTCTGCGCATCGAGCGCGCCGAACGGCTCGTCGAGCAGGATGAGCCGCGGCTGCAGCACCAGCGTGCGGGCGATGCACACGCGCTGGCGCATGCCGCCGGACAATTGCGACGGATAGGCGCGGGCGAAATCCTTCAAGCCCCATGAACGCGAGCGCGTCGTCGACGCGGCGGCGAACCTCCGGCGCCGCGACGCCGTTGCGGCGCAGCCCGAACGCGGCGTTGTCCCAGACCGTCAGCCAGGGAAAGCTCGCATCCTCCTGGAATACGACGCCGATGCCGTCGGCGACCTGCCCGCTCACCGGCTTGCCCTCGAACGTCACCGTGCCGGCGGTCGGCGCCTGCAGGCCGGCGAGCACTTCCAGGAACGTCGATTTGCCGCAGCCGGACGGGCCGACCACGGCAAAGAACTCGCCCTTGCGCAGGTCGAGGTCGATCGGACCGAGCGCGTGCACCGGCGGCTGGCGCCCGCCGGACGCCCGGATAGACCCGCGTCACCGCCTCAAGCCGCGCATGAACTTCGCGCGTGCCGGACGCACTCGCTCATTTCTGCAGGTCGCTCGGCAGGAACGACGGATCGATCATCTTGGTCAGGATCGACGTCCTTGTCGAGCATGCCGACGACGCGCATGACGTGCACGGTGGTCTGCAGGAGCGGCATTTCGATGCGGCCCTCGCTGTAGAACTTCGCCTCGACGAGTTGCTGCATCATCGTATCGACCTGCTGCGGCGGCAGCGGCGCGTAGATCTTCTCGAGAATCTTGCTGGCGTCGGCGGTGTGCTGCTCGATGAATTGCACCGCCTTCGCGCCGCGCCGCCAGAATCGCGCGCAGCTTGTCGGGATGGTTCTTCATCAGATCGCTGGTGGCGATGCCGACCGCCGGCGGCAATTCGGGCAGCTCCTTCGGTCCCATGATGACGTGGTATTTGCTTTCGCCGCCGCGCATCATGAACAGGATGCCCGGAATGCTGGTCGCATCGACGACATGATTTTCGAGCGCGGTCAGCGCGCCGGAGAGGTTGCCGAGCGCGACGCGCTGGATGTCGTTGGGATCGAGGCCGACCTTCTCGGCCGCGGCCACGAACGTCATTTCGCCGAGCGATTTCGGATTGCTGATGGCGAACTTCTTGCCCTTGAGGTCCTTGACCGACTTGATCGGCGAGTCGGGCATCACGATGATGACGTTGTCGGCGAGCGAGCGCGATCCGATATCGACGATCTTGATATCCTGGCCTTCGTTGATGGCGGCGATCGCCGCGGCCGGCGAGGTCTCGCCGATAGCCGAGCGCGCTGGCGATCACCGCGCGCACCGAGGTGCCGCCGCCCTCGCCGGAAATGACGCCGGTGATGTCGACGCCGGCCTTCTTGAAAAAGCCCTTGTCGATGGCGACGCCATAGGGCGCGCCGGACGGATCGGCCTTGTATTGGGTGACCAGGATGTCTTCGCCGCGGCAAACGCGGCGGCACACGCACGCCGCAATGCAGAGGGCGGAACACGCAGCGACGCGCGGCGTGCGGCGATCGAAGTTCTTGTGGTGCAACATAATGACCTCCCTTGCGTTATCCCGTCTTGCCGTCAATTCCGTGGTTCGCTCCCATTTGCGTCGGGCGCGGCGAACGGCATTATCGCTCGCCGCGGCAGCGAATGGGAATGCGGCTTGTTTTGCCAGATATTTACTTGCCGAGCCTATACTGTCTGTCCGGCATTGCCGGCATGGCGAATGCCGGTTTCGCGCGCAGAGGATCGAGGGCCATGAGGTTCGCAGTGACGCTGCAGACAGCGTTGGCGCCTCGACGGCGCCGCCCGGAGCGGCCGAGCCCGCCTGGCTCTCCTCGTATCCGCCGGGCGTGCCAGCGAAGCATCGACCCGGACGCCTATCCGTCGCTGCACGCCATGCTGCTCGAAGCCTGCCGGAATTATCGCCGAGCGGCCGGCCTTCGAGTGCCTGCGCGCGCGCATGAGCTACGCCGAGTGGGAGCGCGACAGCCGCGATTTCGCGGCCTTCCTGCTCGAGCAGGCGAAGCTGCCGGCCGGGCGACCGCGTCGCCATCATGCTGCCGAACATGCTGGCCTATCCGGTCGACGTTCCTCGGCACGCTGCGCGCCGGACTGACGGTGGTCAACGTCAATCCGCTCTACACGCCGCGCGAGCTGAAAGAGCAGCTCGCCGATTCCGGCGCCGTGGTCATCGTCGATTCTGGAGAATTTCGCCCACAAGCTGCGAGACGATCATCGCCGAGACGCAAATCCGTCACGTCGTCGTGGCGCGGCTCGGCGATTTCGTGCCGACGCTCAAGCGCTGGGCGTTCAATTTCGCCAACGCCTACATCAAGCACGCGGTGCCGGCCTGGCATTTCAAGACATTCACGATGCTGCAGGACGCCTGCAGTCGCGAGCCGAGCGAGCAATACGCGGACGCCGCGCCGCCGGCGAGTGCGGTGGCGCTGCTGCAATATACCGGCGGAACGACCGGCGTGGCCAAAGGCGCGATGCTGAGCCATCGCAATCTGATCGCCAACACGCTGCAATGCTGCTGCGTGGATCGGCTCGGGACTGAAGCTCGACGACGAGCGCGTGCTTACGCCGCTGCCGCTCTATCACATCTTCTCGCTGACGGCGAACCTGCTGGTCTTTGCGCGCTTCGGCGGCCTGAACATCCTCATTCCCGATCCGCGCGACCTGCACCGGCTCATTCGCACCATGCGCGACGCCGGCATCACGGCGATGTCGGGCGTCAACACGCTGTTCAACGCGCTGATCAATCAACCCGAGCTTTGCGCGCGCTCGATTTCAGCACGCTGCGCGTGACCATCGGCGGCGGCGCGGCGGTGCAGAGCGAAGTCGCGCGCCGCTGGCGCGACATCACCGGCACGCGCGCTGGTCGAAGGCTACGGCCTCACCGAGGCGTCGCCGGTGGTGTGCATCAATCCGATCCTGGAACCCGAAGATCGGCACCGTCGGCCTGCCGGTGCCGTCGACCGAGGTGACCATCCGCGACGACAACGGCGCCATCCTGTCGGCGAGGGCCAAGCGGCGAGGTCTGGGTGCGCGGCCCGCAGGTCATGCAGGGCTATTGGCAGCGTCCCGATGAAACCGAAGGGCGTGCTCACCGCCGACGGCTGGCTGCGCACCGGCGACATCGGCGTGCTTCGACGCGCAGGGCTTCCTGAAGCTTCTCGACCGCAAGAAGGACATGGTCATCGTCTCCGGCTTCAAGGTCTTCCCCAACGAGGTGGAGGACATCGCCATGATGCAATCCCGGCGTGCTCGAGGCCGCCGCCATCGGCGTGCCCGACGAGCGCACCGGCGAGGCGGTCAAGCTTTTCGTGGTCAAGCGCGATCCGGCGCTCGACCGCGGCCGGACTTCGACGAATTTCTTCGCGACCGCTTGGTGAACTACAAGGTGCCGCACATCATCGAATTTCGCGACCATTTGCCGAAAAGCAATATCGGCAAGATTCTGCGCAAGGAATTGCATTGAGCCCATGCGCTTGGCGCCGTCGGGCGGCCTTCCTGCTCGCGAGGCGGCGTGCTAACGCTTAAGCCGCAATCAGATACAGCGGGAGGACTTCGGGCCCATGGCCAAGTTGCAGCTTTCGTTCGCGTGCGGGCTCTACGACCGGATGCAGCCGCTCTATACCGGCGAGGTGAAGCCCGACGGCATCGATCTCAATTTCATCGCCATCGATCAGCCGCGACCGATTTTCGACCGCATGTCCGGCGGCCAGGAATTCGACGTCGCCGAATATTCGCTGTCCGAATTCACGCAGCGATTTACCCGCAACGAGTGCCCGTTCGTCGCCATTCCGGTGTTCCCCTCGATCGCCTTCCGCATGGGCTTCATCGCCATCAACAAGAAGTCCGGCATCAAGACGCCCAAGGATCTCGAAGGCAAGCGCATCGGCGTGCCGCTCTACACGATGACCGCCGCCATCTTCATCAACGGCATCCTGCACCACGAATTCGGCGTCGATCTGACCAAGGTCCGCTGGGTGCAGAGCGCGATGAACGAGGCGGGCTCGCACGGCAGTCCGACGGTGCTGCCGCTGCTGAAGAAAATGTCGATCGAGAACAACAAGTCCGGCAAAACGCTCGGCCAGCTGCTTGCCGCCGGCGAGACTCGACGCTACGCTCGGCACCAGCCTGCCGGACGAAATCAGGACCGATCCGAACATCGTTCGGCTGTTTCCGAACTTCGTCGACGTCGACAAGGACTTGTACAAGCGCAAGGGCATCTATCCGATCATGCACACCGTCGCCATCAAGAAGAGCGTTTACGAACGCTATCCGTTCGTGGCGACGAGCCTCTACGACGCTTTCGTGCAATCGAAGAAGATCGCGCTTGGCAGAAGTTGTTCAATCTGCGCGCGGTGCGCTACATGACGCCGTTTCTGATGCGCGAGATCGACGACATCTGGGAGGTCTTCAACGGCGACCCGTGGCCGTATGGCGTCGAGCCGAACCGCCGGACCATCGAGGCGCTCATCACCTATCAGCAGACCTTGGGACTGACCGACAGGCCCGTCAAGGTCGACGATCTTTTCGTGCCGACCTTACGGCTGATGCGCCCGCTGCGCCTGAATATCGTTCCTGCGTTCCTATCACCTGGAAGAGCATCATGAGCCAACTCGAAGATCTGCTGCGCGACCTCGTCGTCGCCAACCGCATCCTCTCCAACGAAGACGTGGTCGACGCCTACGGCCATATCAGCGTGCGCCATCCCGACAATCCGAAGCGCTTCTTCATGTCGCGCTCGCGCGCGCCCGAACTGGTCGAACGCCACGACCTGATCGAATTCGACCAGGAAGGCGAACCGATCAAGGACAAGCGGCCGCCTTATCTGGAGCGCTTCATCCACGCGGCGATTTTCGAGGCGCGCCCCGACATCATGGCGGTGGTGCACGCGCACGCCGAGGACACGTTGCCGTTCGGGCTGATCGCCAAGCCGCTCGAGCCGGTGATCCATTCCGGCAGCTTCATCGGCGGCAAGGTGCCGGTCTGGGACATTCGCAAGAAGTTCGGCGACACCGACCTGCTGGTGCGCAACATGGCGCAGGGCCGCGACCTCGCCAAATCGCTTGGGCAAAGGCAGCGTCGCGCTGATGCGCGGCCACGGTTTCGCCTCAGCCGGGCGCTCGATCGTCGAGGTGGTGCGGCTCTCGGTCTATCTGCCGCGCAATGCGCGCGTGCAGATGAATGCGATGCGCATGGGCGGCAAGCCGAAGCCGCTGTCCAAGGGCGAGATTGCCGCGCGCTAAGGCGAGAGCTACATGCCGTCCTCGCCGAAAACCTGGCGCGCCTGGGAATATTGGGCGACCCGCGCCGGCTGCGGCGACATGATCGGCGAGCCACCCAAGCACGAGCATTGAGCGGCGAAGAATAAATAGAAACGGAGCACGGGGCGTTTGCACCGTGCTCCGATTGAGTGATCGCCGACTGGGGTCTAAGCCGCGGCCACTGCCTTTTACTGCAGCGTCAGCTCGGTGACCTTGCCGTTCTTGTCGCGGCCTTGCGCATAGTATTGGCCGATGTTGCTGCATCAACGCGGCGTCGGACACCGAATAGATCACGGCGTCGTTCTTGCCGGTATTGATGTGGCGGCGCCACAGGAAGTTGGGCACGACGAACAGATCGTTGTGGCTCCATTCGAAGCGCTTGCCGCCGACCTCGGTCGCGCCAGTGCCTTCGATGCACACGTAGTAGGTTCCGGCGGTCTCGCGCTTCCATTCGGTCTGCTTCGCCGGGGCGAAGCAGTTGCGCCGAATAGTTCAGCGTCTTGAACACCGGCTCGCCGGTCACCGGGTTGACGAACTCGACCTTGATGCCCTCGTGCGGATCGCCTTTTTCCTTGCGCAGGCTGTGCAGCATTTCGAGCACGTCCTCGCCGCGATAGTGGAACAGCGGGCGCGGGCGCGTGGCCAACGCCGCGCTGGTGGTTGACGAAGGTCGGCTTGATGCCGCCGTGACCGTAGAGGTGTCGCGAGTAGCCTTCCTCGACGGTGACGGCCTGCACGTTGGTGTTGCCCTGCGCGCCCGGCATGTTGTGGTCGACCCAGGCGGCGTCGAGGAACTCCATCAGCGGCCAGTCGAGCGTATCGATCCAGATCACCGGCTCTTCGGAATTGTTGCCGTGGTCGTGCCAGGTGCCGTTCGGGGTGAGGATCAGGTCGCCGCGGTTGGCGGTCGACGCGCTCGCCCTCGACCACCGTATAGCCGCCCTTGTTCGACAGGATGGTGCGGCTCGCATTCGGCGAATGCAGATGCACGGGCGCGACGTCGCCGGGATTGTAGATCGAGATGGCGCAGCGGATCGTGTTGGTCACCTGCAGGCGGCCATTCAAGCCGGGATTGAGCAGCAGGATGCTCTGCCGGTCGGCGAATTCGATCGGCGACACGTCGGCCTTCTGTGCGATCTCCGAAATCTGCTTGAGGTAGCCGTGATACTCGTTCCACTTCCACATATGTGGAATGGTCTTCATCTGGTTGACGGCGACGCGGCCGCTGGCGAGTTGGCCGGAGCCTTCGCCGCTCGTTTCGCTGAACCACGGCCGCTGGGCCGGCGAGTTGGCCTGGGTGCGCACCCAGATGTTGTGCTTGCCGGCCTCGGTGTTGATGGCCTCCATCAATTCGCGCGCCTTGTTGGATAAGTCCGCTGGGCGCGGGAGCCTTCATTGTCACGGTGGCCATGACGGCTTCTCCTTCGAATGCGGGGGCGATGGCGTCCCTATTGGCAATGCTGGCCCGGACTGTTGCATGGCGCGTCCGTCCATGCCGAGCCTTTATAGGAGGTATAGTGTCTCGGGCCGGTGTTTGCAAAGCCGTGCCTGCGGCGCGCCGCGATGCGTGCCCCGCCAAAAAGTCATAGCCGCGGGGAGTGATTGATCTTGATCAATGACAGCCGTGGGAAGCGGCCTAGCGGCCGGCCAGGAAATCGGCGACGGCGCGGTTGAATTCCGCCGGCCTGTCCATGTTGGAGATATGACCGGCTCCCGGCAGTTCGACATAGCGGGAGCCGTTAAGCTTTTCGTGCAGCTTGCGCATGGCAGGTGCCGGCGCGTCTTTCTCGCCGACCAGAAACAGCACCGGGTGCTTCACGGTGGCGACCGCGGAAGCGTAATCGTGATCGGCTAGCGCCGCGGCGCAGCCGATGAAGCCGTTGACTGGCGTCGCCCGGATCATGGCGCGCACCTTGTCGAGATGGGGTGGGTTCTTGGCCAGCGTTTCCGGTGGAAACCAGCGCCCGACTGTCGGCTCGACCAGCGGCTCGATTCCCTGCTTCTGCGCGACGACGATCCGCTCCTCCCATTGTTGGCTCGACTGCGGCGTCGATTGGCAGGGCGAATCGCAGACGATGATGCGGTCGAAGCGTTCGGGATGGCGCTCGGCAAGACCGAGCGCGGTGGCGCCGCCCATGGAGAGACCGGCGAAATGCGCTTTCTTGATTGCCAACGCGTCAAGAAGCGCGAGCGCATCGGCCAGCAGCATATCGAACGGATAGCGTCCCGCCGGCGCGTCGGTGCCGCCATGGCCGCGCTGATCGTAGCGGAGCACGCGGTAAGAACTCTTTCAGCGCGGCGGCCTGCTCGTCCCACATCGCAATCGTGGTGGCGAGCGAATTTGAGAACACGATCCAGGGCGCGCCATCGCGGCCGTCGATCTGATAATTGATGGTGATGCCGTTGGCCTTGATCTTCATGGTCTCTCTCGGCTGTAGCCCGGATGAGCGGAGCGAAGTCCGGGAATTGATTTATGTTAGCCAAGCCGCTCACTTCAGGAGAAAGTCTTCGAGCAACGCAACGAGCGGCTCGGGTCCTTGCGTCGGCATGAAATGGCCGGCCTCGATCAGCTCGAAGCGCGCGCCAGGAATTTTCTTCGCAAGCTCAGCCGTCCCAGCATGCGGCCGCACGGTATCGTGTCGGCCGGCCACCACCATGGTCGGGCAGCGGATCTGCGGCAGCATATGCAGCATGTTGGTGCGCGCGAGCGCGCGGAAGCCGTAGCCGAAGCCAACCGGATCGTTCCCCAGATAGCGTCCGCGGTAGGCCTCGTAGGCGGATTGATCGCCCAGCGTCGGCGGGTAGGAGATGGCGAGAGTCGTCGGCAGCGAGGCGCGCATGCCCTCGCGCATCGCAAACGCGGCGCGTTCGTCAAGCACAGCCGCCCGACTCGGATCGACGCCGGGCGCCGGATTGCAGAGCACGAGCGCACCCACTTGCTCGGGATGCTTTTCCAAAAACCGCAACGCCTGCGTCGCAGCGGCGGCAACGGTGACGAAATGATATGGCGGCTTGAGGCTCGACGGCGCTCGCAAGCGCCTCAAAATCCTCGACCAGTACGTCGTTGGTGAATTCCTGCCGTATCTTTTCCGACAGACCCGAACCGCGCTGATCGTAGCGCAGCATGCGGCAGCGTTCGGCAAGGTGCGGCGCCACCGCGTCCCACGAATGCAGCGTGCCGCCAAGCTCGTGCAGCAGCACGATCGAAGGCCCGCGCGCGCCGGCGAGATCAAAATGCAAACTCACGCCGTTGGCGTCGATGAACGGCACGGGCGTCTCCTCAAAGCGGGCCGTCCTGTTGAGGCGGCCAAGTCATGATGGCAGAGCGGACGCTGGTACTGCATTAGGCAGCGGCCGTCAAAACTCCCAGCCAAAAAGGTGGTCCACCGAATAAAGTCCGCCGCCGTGGACGAGTACGTAGAACGCGGCGATCGTCCACATCAGCGTATATTCGAGGCCGAGCTTGTTCCAAAAATACTTGCCGACCCGCCAGCGCTCGACATTGGCGACGAGGAGAAACAGCAGGACGGCGAGCCCAATAGGGCGCGTGAGAAATCCGAGCGCAAGCAGCGGCCCGCCGACGAGCTGGGTGATCGAGATCGCCGGCGCCCAGAACCATCCCGGCCGATAGCCGCTTTGATCGAGGCCGGCGGCGAGGTCCTTTAAGTTCAGCGAAACCGCGCCGGTATTGGGAAACAGCCCGAAGGTGTTGCGCAGGCCGTGCGGCACGAGCGCGAGCCCAACCACAACGCGCAGCAGCGCGTAGGCAAACGGAGAGAGCGCTTGGTAGAGACCGGTCAATTGCGGATCAATGCGCCATCAGCACCGGCAGCTTGGCATTGGCGAGAATGTGCCGGGTGGTGCCGCCGAAAATCATCTGCCGCAGGCGGCTCTGCGTATAGGCGCCCTTGATGATGAGATCGCAGCCGAGCTCCTCGGCCTTGGCCAGCAGCGTTTCGCCGGCCGTGCGCTTGGTGGCGGGCTTGAGCGTGATCGGCTCGGCAGCGATGCCGTTGATGTTGAGCGTGCGCGCCATTTCCTCGCCGCTCGGTCCCGCCACAGTCGCACCCTCGACGGTGACGATGGTGACGCGGCCGGCAAGGCGCAGAAGCGGCATGGCGTCGGCCGTCGTGCGTCGCCTGCTCGGTGCTGCAATTCCAGGCGATCAGCACGTTGGTGGCGAGCGAGCGCGGCGAGGACGGTGGCGCGATCAGCACCGGCCGGCCGCTTTCGAACAGAGCGGATTCGAGCGTGATCATCGACGGGCTTTGCCATTCGGCTCCGGGCCGCGCTAATACGATCATGTCGAAGATGCGGCCGTAGCTGCCGACATAGTCATGCCCGCTCGGCGCATCTCCGTGCCAGGTCCAGGAGAGCGAGGTCTGTCCGCCGGCTGACCGCTGCGGCACCTGATGCTGCCCCATGTAGGAGCGGAACACGTCCTCGGCATGCCTGACTAGTTCCGCGTCATTCTCCTTTACCGCGACCATGGTTAGTCCGCTGTCGGGGTCCATGGCGACAAGATCGGCGACGCCTGGACGCAGCGGAAAGCCCTCGATGCAGGAGCCGAATTTCTGTGCCAGCAACAGCGCGGTATCCAACGCCGACGCCATCGACACGTGATGTTCGGTAGGAACCAGGATGCTCTTCATGCGCACGCCCCACGCCTCGCCGGCCAAGCCGGGCGACAGCTGTTCGCAGAACTTCCCCTCTGGGCCGGACCCTTACGGGGTCTTGGCCCGGCAATACTGCCGCGCCGCTTGATTTCGGACAAGCTCCCAAAGCTTGCAGCGTCGATCAGGCACCTCCGACCGCGTCGGCCGTGGCGCGCACGAGCGCAACCGGGTCGGTGAAGGCGGCGACGCCGAGCGCGCGCAGCCGCTCGATCGCCGCCTCGACGCTCATCTTTCGCGTGGCGGCGTGGCCGGCGGCAAGCCCGACGAAGAGCGGTTTCGGCAGGGGCTCGGCTTCGATGAAGGCGGCCAGGGCCTCGATCCGTTCGGCGAGCGAGCGCGAGGCGATCACGGTCTGGAAGACGATTGCCTTGATGTTGGGTCGCGCTGCCAGCATCCGCGCGATTTTCAGCCGTTCATTCATCGTCTCGTCCGGCGCGCCTTGCAGATTGTCCATGAAGCTTGCCGCGCGCAGGCCATGATCGGCCAAAAGGTCCATCATCATCATGGCCAATCCCGCGCCTGAAGTGACCAGCACCACGTCGCCATCGGTTTCAACGAGCTGAAAGCCGAGGTCGCGCGCCGCCCGTTCGGTTGCTGTCATGCCGCGCTCGGCGAGCATGCGACTCAAGCCGAAATCCGCTGCATCGTGACGGAAATCGGCGGCATCGTCGCGGATGATCTTGGCGTCGCAGGCCACGAGGTCGCCGTCTTCGGTGAGCGCAAGCGGATTGATTTCGAGAAGCTGCAAATCCTCCGCTCGCGCGATGTCGGACAGCCGCGCGGCGTAACGCGCCAGCCGAGCCGCCAGTGGGCGCGGGAAAAGATCCGCCGCGGCGGGGAAGACCTGCTCCGCAATGGTCGCAGCCTCTGCCTCGAGCGGAATCCGCGCCAGTTTTTTCGACTGCTCAACGTTCTCGCCGCCTTCTGGCGCCAGCAAAAGTTCGAGGCATTGGCCGGTGCCGTCGATGCGAAGGGACAGGAAAATCTCGCGGGCAATCGGCACCGCCTCTTCGAGCAGAAGCGGCGTATCGGCATCGTCGAGCGTGGCAAGAATGAGCCTGCGCGCCGCGCGGAATTCGCCGATATCGTGAAGGCGCCGCACCAGGCCGCTTTTGCCGCGGCCGCCTTCGAGAACTTGCGCCTTCAAGAAGAAGCCGTGCCATCCGGACGTGTCCTCCGGCGGCTCTTCCCCGCCGCGAAGCAAGCACGCAGCGCGGGACGGCGACGCCATGGCGGCGTAGCAGGACTTTTCCGTCGTATTCGGCAAGACGCATAATCGGCCGCATCCTCGCGCCGTCCGGCGCATTTTTCCGGGAGTTTATCGCATGTCGGGGCCGTTGCGGCTGCCATTTCTCGACCCCGCGCCGTGGCGTGTCGCTGTGGTTGGCCCGACCGGGCGCTACGCGCGCAACCAGGTCGCCGGCATGATCGAAGCCGGCACGCCGGTTGTCGCGGGCGTGGCGCTCGGGCGTGGCGGCGAGACAATCGATGGTCTGCCGCTCTACGACCGCATCGCCGATCTGCCGGAAAAGCCGAACATCGCGCTGATCTACACGCCGGCCGAAGGCGTGCGCGAGGCCATTGCCGCCTGCGCGCAGGCGCGCATTCCCACCATCATGGCGGTAGCCGAATACGTGCCGGTGCACGACACGCTTGCCGCGGCCAGGGAGGCGCGTGCCGCGGGTTCGTGGCTCGTCGGTCCTAACACGCTCGGCATTTACGTGCCGGGCCGCGGGCTCCTCGGCTCCATCGCGCCGAGCTTCTGCAAGGCTGGCCGCGTGGCGTGATCGTGCGCAGCGGCACCGTGGCGCTGGCGCTGGCGCGGCAGTTGACGCTTGCTGGGATCGGTCAGCGGCTTGTCGCCCATGTCGGCGGCGACGCGGTGATCGGCCGTAATCCGCACGAATATCTCGAAGCGCTCGCCGGCGACAACGCGACGGAAGCCGTCTTCTATTGCGGCGAGATCGGCGGCGACAAGGAATATGCCTTTGCGCAAGGCGCGCGCGGCTTTGCCAAACCGATTGTCGCCATGGTGGTCGGCCGCCATGCGCCGGAGCATAAGCAGATGGGCCATTCCGGCGCGCTGGTCGGCTCGGCGCGCGAAAGCGCGCAGGCAAAGCTTAAGGCGCTTGCCGGAGCAGGTTGCCGAATCGCCAAAGGCCCGGAGGAGGCGATAAAGTTGCTGTCGGCCTATGCCGATTGAACTACACGCGTTTCATCTCGAAAATATTGTCGACCACCGTGTAGTCGCCACGATAACCGAGCCGCGCAATCGCCCGAATCCGCGACATGTCGATCATGCCGTTGACGATGACCGCGTCGTCGATGTGCACGTTGATCACTTCGCCGATGATCATTTCGTAATTGTGCTTCTTGCCGCTGCGGCTGACCAGCGGCACCGTCTGGACGTAATTGCATTCGAGCGCGATCGGCGAGCTAGCCACGCGCGGCGGCTTGACGAAGCGCGACGGCGCCATGGCGAGTTTGGCAAGCTCCGGCTCGCTCACCCCCTCGAGATAATCGCCGCCGGTGATGTTCATCTCGGTACGCAGATCGTAGGTCGCGAGGTTGAAGACGAACTCGCCGCCGGCTTGCGCATAATTCTGCGAGTGCTTGCGCGTATTGGAGGAGAACATCACGAACGGCGGATGGCTCGCAATCAGATTGAAGAAGCTGTAAGGCGCGAGGTTGACCACGCCCGTCGGACTGAGGCTGGTGATCCAGCCGATCGGGCGCGGCACCACAAGCGAGGTGGTGGGATCATGGGCAAGATTATGCGGCTCGCTGCGCGGGTCGTAGTCCATGTCGGGCTTCCGTTGACGGTGATTTTGGCCGGTGTGCGGGTGCGTGGATCGCCGGCCGGGATTGAGGCAAAATGCTACCGCCTCAATGAGGGTTGCGCCATGAGGCTTTTCGGAGAGTTCGACATGAAACTGCACTGGTCACCACGCTCGCCGTTCGTGCGCAAGGTCATGATCGTGGCGCACGAGCGCGGGCTGGTCTCCCGCATCACTTGCGTGCGCACCGTCGCGGCGACGTCGAAGCCCCATGCCGAACTGATGCAGGACAATCCGTTGTCGAAGATTCCGACACTGGTGCTCGATGACGGCACGGTGCTCTACGATTCGCCGGTTATCTGCGAGTATTTCGACTCGCTTGCTGGCCTGGAGGACGCGCCAAAACTGTTTCCGGTCGATCCGAAGGCGCGACTCGTTGCGCTCCGCCGGCAGGCGCTCGGCGACGGATTTTTGGATTTGCTGGTGCTTTTGCGCGACGAACGGATGCGGGAGCAACCTTCGAATGCGCATCTGGTCAGCGCCGCCATACGCAAAAGGGCCATCTTGGACAGTCTGGAAGGCGAGGCGAGCGAGCTTACTGCCGCGCAGTTTAGCATCGGTCACGTCGCTATTGGCTGCGCGCTCAGCTACCTGGATTTCCGCTACGCGGACGAGGATTGGCGCGAGGACCATCCGCGGCTTGCGGCTTGGCACGCCACGTTCGTCGCGCGGCGGTCCGTGCACGCAACCGAGCCGGTCGACGATTCTTGATGAGAGGCGCGAGTGCTGCGCCCGCCTAACCATCGAGCGTCGGGTCGAGCACGATCTTGCCCTGGCCCTCGTTCTCCTCGATGCGCCGATGGGCTTCTGCCGCGCGCGAGAGCGGCATCACCCGGTCGATCTGCGGTACCAATTGTCCGTCAGCGGCCGCAGCGAGACAGTCCGGCAGGTCGGCAGGCGTATATCCCGGCCGGCCCTTGATGGTGATGCGCTTGTGATAGAGGTGCGAGAAATCGATGGAAACGTTCGGCCCGGCATGTGCGCCTGCCGTGACGAGGCGGCCATCCGTGCCGATCGAACGAAACGCAATCGGCAAAACCGCCGGATTGGCGATGTTGTCGTAAAGGACGTCGACGCCGTTGTTGTTGGTGATGCGCATCACCTCGTCGCGGATGTTGTGCGTGTTGTAGTTGATGCCGTAATCGGCGCCGAGCTCGATGCCGAGTTTGACGCGGTCGTCCGAGCCGGCGGCGGCGATCACGGTTGCGCCGATCACGTTCTTGGCGATCTGTATGCCCATGGTACCGAGATTGCCGCCGGCGCCCATGATCAGCGCGGTCTCGCCTTTTTTCAGCTCGGCGACGTGCATGAGCAAATTCCAGGCCGTAGGCACGTGACGCATGATGACCGCGGCGCGGTGAAAATCGAGATGCGCCGGCACGGCGACCGCAGCGCAGGCTGGCACGGCGATCAATTCGGCAAAACCGCCCGGCCGCTTGATTCCCATCATGCCCTGCGGTCCGTGATAGCCGGAGCCGTCTTCGGCGCAGATGTTGAGCGGCATCACGCCGGCGGCGGCGACGCGATCGCCGGGCCGCCAGTGACTCACCTGCGGCCCCACGGCGTCGACGATGCCGGCGCAATCGACACCGAGAATGAGCGGCAGCACCGGTCCGCGATATTGCTCGCGTCCGGCGCGCAGGCTCACGTCGAGCACCCGATTGACGGTTGCTGCATGCACTCTGATGCGAATTTCGCCCTGGCGCGGCACCGGGTCCGGAACCTCCTCGTAGCGGAGAACCTCGGGCGGACCATATTCGTGGAGGACGATCGCTTTCATCACTTACGCCTTCAACGTTGGATCGACGATCCACTAACGGGCGCCGTCTGGTCTGGCAATGCGGATCGTCCTATCGTCCGCGCATGCCGCAAGGAGGCGGCGCGAATGGCTGAAATCCCACCCAGCCTTGCCGACAAGATGGCCTGCGCGGAATTGATCCAGAATTGGGGTCTGTTCCGCGATCAGGGCAAGTGGAAGGAGCTGCGGGCGACGTTCACGCCCGACGGCCACATTTCTGTGTCCTGGTTTCGCGGCCCATTCGAGCAATTCGTTGAGCGCTGCCGGGCGAGCTTCGGCACCAGCCATAGCTGGTCGCGGCATCATCTGTTCGCGCCTGCTCTCAAATTCGCTGGTGATCGCGCCGTCGGGGAGACGAGTGTGATCATCCGCGTGCGCCAGCCGTTCGGCGGTATCGCGGTCGATATGACGTCGTGCTCGCGTTTTCTGGACCGGCTGGAGCGCCATCAGGCGGGCTGGCTGATCGCCGAGCGGGCGGCGATCTACGAGCGCGACCGGCTCGATCCGGTCGAGCCGTCGCCGGCCTTCGACGATTTGTTCAAGGCCGCCAACACCGCCCAATACCCCGAACAGTACCGCTACATGGCATTTCGTCTGGCGCACGCCGAAGGCCGTTCGCTCGCGCCTGTGATTTACCGCGACGGCGGACCGGAGACAGCGGACCTTTATGCGCGCTATTCCGGCTGGTTGGCCGGCAAGGCGTCTTGACGGCGGCGCGCGGCGCGCGCTAGCGGCGGGCTGCTGGAGAGCCTCATGGCGGTTTACACCGATGTGGCGGCGGAAGATCTCGCGCCCTTCCTGGCCGGCTACGATATCGGCGACTTGTTGGCCTACAAGGGCATCGCCGAGGGCGTCGAGAACTCGAATTTCCTCGTTCACACGAGCCGCGGCTATTTCATCCTTACGCTCTACGAGCGGCGCGTGGCAGCACGCGATCTGCCGTTTTTTCTGGGGTTGATGGAGCATCTGGCCAGCCGCGGCATCACTTGCCCGCAGCCGGTGAAAAACAAAGCCGGCGAGGTGCTCGGCAAGCTTGCCGGGCGGCCGGCGGCGGTCGTCACCTTTCTCGACGGCATGTGGATTCGGCGGCCGACGGCCGCGCATTGCGCGGCGCTCGGCGGGGCGCTGGCGCGTCTGCATCTTGCCGGCGCCGATTTCGCGATGCGCCGCGACAACGCGCTGTCGGTCGCTGGCTGGCGGGCGCTCTACGAAGGTTGCCGCGAGCGTGTCCATAAAGTCGAGCGCAATCTCGAGAAAGTCGTCGAGGCCGAACTGGAATTTTTGGAGCGCGATTGGCCGCGAGGCTTGCCGCAAGGCGTCATTCACGCCGATCTATTTCCGGACAACGTGTTCTTTCTCGGCGACAAGCTGTCCGGTCTGATCGATTTCTACTTCGCCTGTACCGATACGCTCGTCTATGACGTCGCCATCTGCCTCAACGCCTGGTGCTTCGAATCCGATCATTCCTACAACGTCACCAAGGGCCGCGCGTTGCTCGCCAACTACGCCAAGACTCGGCCGTTGTCGCATGAGGAATGGGAGAAGCTGCCGCTGCTCGCGCGCGGCGCGTCGCTGCGTTTCCTGCTGACGCGTCTGGTCGACTGGTTGGACGTGCCGCCCGGCGCGCTGGTGCGTCCGAAGGATCCGCGCGAGTACGCGCGCAAGCTGCGCTTTCATCAAAAGATCGAAAGCGCGCGCGATTACGGATTGGCCGAGCCGTGAGCGATACTCTGCCGCACGTCATCATTCACACTGACGGCGCCTGCTCGGGCAATCCTGGTCCTGGCGGCTGGGGCGCGATTTTGGCGTTTGGCGATCACGAGAAGGAACTCAAGGGCGGCGAGCCGAATACGACCAACAACCGCATGGAGCTGATGGCGGCGATTGCCGCGTTCGAGACGCTCAAGCGGCCCTGCCGGGTCGATCTGCACACCGACAGTCAATACCTGCGCAACGGGATCATGAGCTGGATCAACAATTGGAAGCGCAACGGCTGGCGCACGGCAGACAAGAAGCCGGTGAAGAATGTCGATCTGTGGCAGCGCCTCGACACGGCGCTCAAGCCGCATCAGGTGCGCTGGCATTGGCTCAAGGGCCACGCCGGTCATGCGGCCAACGAGCGCGCGGATGAGCTGGCGCGCGAGGCGATCGCGGATATGCGCGCGGCAAGCGCGGCTGCAAAGCCGTGATGTTTTAAGGATTGCGGGGCGCGGGCGTTCGCCCGCGCCCGGCCGTCGGGATTAAAGCGCCTTCAGAAGATTATCGGCGCCGGAAATCTCGGCCTTGCCAGGCGTATCTTCGACGTTGAGCGTCGTCACCACGCCGTCATCGACCACCATGGCGTAGCGCTGCGAGCGAACGCCGAGACCGCGCTCGGTCAGGTCGGCGGTGAGCCCGAGCGCCTTGGCCCAGTTGGCGCTGCCGTCGGCGAGAAATTCAATGGCGTCGCCGCCGGAGGATTTCTTCCAGGCGTCCATCACGAACACGTCGTTGACGCCGGTGACCGCGATGGTGTCGATGCCCTTGCCCTTGATAGCGCCCGCATTCTTCACGAACCCGGGCAGATGATTCTTATGGCAGGTGGGTGTGAAGGCGCCGGGCACTGCGAACAGCACCACCTTCTTGCCCTTGAACAATTCGTCCGTGGTTTTCGGCTTCGGACCCTCGGCTGTCATCACCATGAAAGTGCCGTTGGGTACGCGGTCGCCAGCCTTGATAGCCATGATCAAATCCTCTCGTAGCGGTTATGGTGGTCGTTTCTCGGCGCGCAAACTAGCGCATGAGCGGGGAAGGTGGGAACCGGTTTGGCGGAAAAATCTGGCGCGCGCAAGGTGCCTGGACGTAGGTCTTCGGTGAAGGAGCAACGCGTTGTGTGGTCAGTCGATGCGGGCCGGCACTTCGATCGCGGCGTCGCCGGAAACGGCGGTGATGGTCAGCGTCGTGCCGTTGATATGCGCACCAGGCGGCAGCCCGTCGACTTGAAACGAATAGCGCCGATCGCGTCCGCTTGACGTGCCAACCGGTTCCGGCAGCGGCAACGCCCACTGGATGGTCGGACCCTCGACGAACAGATCGAGTGGAGCACCCTCCGGCGCGGCAACGTCGATGAAGATGCGCTCAACGCCGCCGGCCGTCGCTAGTTGCACAGAGCGAATCATGAGGCCGTTGCTGGGATCTACGCCAAGTTCCGTCCGCTTGGGCACAAGTTGCTCGGCTTTTTCCAAGACCGCCGTGTTGGCGCTTTCGTCGGCCAACGGAAGTTCAAGCGTGGCTTTGGCCGGTATGCACAGTGTGCCGCAGATCGCATAGTTGAGCGTCAGGTGCAGCGAAGTCGGTTGCGACGCGTCGATCGGAGTAACCTTGAGCGGCAGAACGATGTCGTCGACATAGCCGATCGAATGCCCGCCGGCACCGTCCGGAAATTTTTCCGGCGCCGGCCAGTCCACGATCGCCGATTTCACGTTCTGCGAGCCGGCGAAGTCGAACGTCGGCGGCACTCCGCTGTCGCCAGGATAGCGCCAGTAGGTCTTCCAGCCAGGATCGAGCCGAATCTCGACGCCGGCGCTCAAGAATGGCGCCGTTGATGTCTTCACCATCTCGCCGGCAATGAGGCGCACCGCGCCGTGCGGAGCGCTTTGCCATTCCGAGGCGTCCTGCGCACATGTCGGTGACAATCCGGCGAGGCAAAGAAGCCCTGCGGCTGCGAGCGTCGCTTGAAGCGTTATTTGGCCGGGAAGTGACACGTGCATACCGCTGTGTAGTAACTAGCGTGCCCACGCGCCACTGACATGATCGTGACCTGACACGACCCGCCGAGGTGGGCAACAAGGCCGGCAAATTGTCACAGAGTGGCCTTCTGATCGCCCTTCTCATGAGCGGCGCCGGCAGGAGAGAATGAACTTTTGTCGGCTCTGTTCGTTTGCAAATCCGGGTCTATGGGCTACCTTTCACCTATGAAATTGCCGCGCGGCAGCACATCGGGGAAAAGTAGAGGCCGGGGATACCTCGACGGCCAGATGCTCATTGCCATGCCAGCGATGCTGGATGAACGATTTTCGCGCTCGCTCATTTACATCTGCGCGCATTCATCCGAAGGTGCCATGGGCATCGTCGTCAATCATCCAGCGCCCAACATCAACTTTTCCGATCTTCTGGTTAAACTCGATGTGATACCGGCGGCGGAAGCGATCAAGCTGCCGACCCGGGTTGACGTGGTCAAAGTCATGCGCGGCGGCCCGGTGGAGACGGAGCGCGGCTTCGTGCTGCACTCGGCCGACTTTTATATCGAGAATTCGACGCTGCCGATCGACGAGGGTATCTGCCTCACCGCCACGATCGATATCCTCAAGGCGATCGCGCGCGGCGACGGACCGGAGAGCGCTATTCTCGCGCTCGGCTATGCCGGTTGGGCGCCCGGCCAGCTCGAAAACGAGATTCAAGGCAACGGCTGGCTGCATTGCTCGGCAGACCCGGAATTGATCTTCGGCACTGATATCGGCGGTAAGTACGAGCGAGCGCTCAAGAAGATTGGCATCGCTCTCGGCATGCTGTCGAACGAGGCGGGCCACGCCTAAGGTCAAGACTTAAGTATCCGATCGACAATTCCCAACGTACGGTCGAGCCATCAAATGGCGATCGACGGCAAAACGATCCAAAGGTTTCGTCGATAGGTTTGGACGCTTGCTCAAATTCGCTTGCTGTAACACGCGAGTGCCGGCTCATTCGCCGGATAATTCGGATGATGCTTCGACATGTAGCGGTAGAAATGGTTGTTGGCGAACTGATCGTCCAGCGGCGTTGCCGCCGACCAAATCTGACTGCAACTGCCGTGATCGCATTGGCCGCCGAGCGTGCGCATCGGGCTAGTTTTGACCGGACAAGTACAGATTGCCGCTTTGGGATTGTTCGGGTCGACCGTACATGGCGCCCCATAGCACCAAGCCCATTGGGTCTGCGGGTCTGCGCAGGTCAGCGTCTTGTCCTCCGTGTTGAAACGATTCGAATAGGTCGAGATGGGAGTGCCGTTTTTGGCGGCCGTCGTACGATCCTGGCAGCTGCCGGGCCCCATCGACCAGCCGTTCTCGACAACGCAGGCGCACTTGACCGTGTCGTTTGACGACGGGTCGTGGGTGCACAGGGCTCGGATGCACAGCGCGTATTCGCCGCGACAGAACACGGCCGGTCTTTTGATGTCGGTGTCGGGCGTTGCGGACCGGGCAGGGGCGAGGGCGACCGCGACGATTGCGGCGCTCAAGATACCAATGGGGAAAAGTCTCATCCCGCACTACTCCCGCTAAGGTTGTAGGCAGGATTACATACTCACGGGACCAAGGCAAGATTGGGCGACAGAGCAAAATCGCTTCGTTGTCGAAAACCGCTTGCCGTCTAGGCGACCTCGCCGCGCACATGCGCCTTACCGCCCGGCTGCAACAAATCGCGGGCGCGCTCTGCCGACATCGGCTCGCCGAACAGGAAGCCTTGCGCGTATTCGCAGCCGAGCTGAAACAGCTCCACCGCGTCCGAATCAGTCTCTGCGCCCTCCGCCACCACATCCATGCCGAGATCGTGGGCGAGCGAAACGATCGAGCGCAGGATCACCGGCCGCGTGCCTTTGGCGGTGGTGCGCACAAACGACTGGTCGATCTTGATGGTATCGAACGGGAAACGCTGCAAGTAAGAGAGCGACGAATAGCCGGTGCCGAAATCATCGAGCGCCAAGCCGGCGCCGAGTTCTCGGATGCGGTGAAGCATCTGCGCGGCGTGTTCCGGGTTCTCCATCACCACCGATTCGGTGAGTTCTAGTTTGAGCGAGCCGCGCGACAGCGGCACCCGCGACAGCACCGTGCGCAGGTCCTGGATAAGGTCATGACGCAGCAATTGCCGTGAGGAGACATTGACACTGCAGAACAGCGACTCGCGGTGCCGCAGCGTGCGCTGCCAGGTGCTGAGCTGCTTGGCGGCGCGTTCCAGCACGGAGAGGCCGAGTTCGACAATCAGCCCGGTCTCCTCGGCAATAGTGATGAACTCGACTGGCGACAACCGCCCGAGCTTAGGATGATTCCAGCGCGCCAGCGCCTCGAAGCCGGCCACGGCACGATCGTCGAGGCGGATGATCGGCTGGTAGAGGATGGAGATTTCGTCACGCTCGAGCGCGCGCCGCAGATTGGATTCGATCGACAGCCGATCGGTTTTGCGCGCCCGCATGGCCGGCTTGAAAACGTCGATACGGTCGCCGCCGGTGCGCTTGGCGTGATACATCGCGAGTTCGGCATCTTTCAGCATTTCCTCGCCGCGCTGCGGCTCGCCGCCGAGCGTGAGTCCGATCGAGGCGGTCAGGAAAATCTCGCGGTCTTTGAACGCGATCGGCGCACGCAAGGCGCGGCGCATGGTTTCGGCAAACGCCGTGATCTTGGCCGTGTCGCGTTCCGAGAGAAGGACGAGCCCAAACTGATCGCCGGCGAGCCGCGCCAACGTGTCCTGCGGCTTGATCAGCCGCCCGAGCCGCCGTGCCAGTGTCAGCAGAATCGAGTCGCCGACCGCCATGCCGATCGAATCGTTGACCTGCTTGAAGCGATCGAGGTCGATCACCATCACGGTCGGGCGCAAAGCTGCGTCCGATTTACCGAGGCCGAGCACCGCTTCGAGCCGATCGAGGAACAGTTCGCGATTGGGCAGGCCGGTGAGATTGTCATGCACGGCGTCATGCAACAGCCGCTCTTCCGCGGTCTTGAAGGAGGTCACGTCGGTCAGCGTTCCGACCAGGCGCACCACCTCGCCGTCCGAGCCGACCACCGGCCGCGCCCGCAAGGCGAGCCAAAAATAGTGGCCGTCGGCCGTGCGCACGCGGAAGTCCTGGGAGACGCGGCCGCGGCGCTGTTCGAGCACGCTGTCGAGCGTGGCGCGGAAGCGGTCGCGGTCGATGTGGTGGAGGACTTCAAGCCACTTCGCCGCCGGTCCCTGCAGCGAGCCGCCCTTGAGCCCGAGCATGACCTCGGTTTCGCCGCTGGTGAAAACATGATCGGAGGAAACGTCCCAGTCCCAGATCATGTCTCCGGCGCCGGTAAGCGCCAGCGCGCGGCGTTCGACGTCGGACACGATGCCATGCGTCATGCCGCCCGCGAACGCATGCTGCATCACGGTGAATCCGATCAGCATGACGATGAGGACGAGGCCGCCGAGCAAGGCCGGACCGATAATGTCGTTGGTCACGAACGCAAGCGCGGTAAGCCCCGCGCCGAACGTCCAGACGACGAGAAGAAACCAGGTCGGGATCAGCATCACGGCTCGGTCGTAATGATGGGTCGACAGATAGACCACGAGCGCGAAGCCGAGCACGGCGATGAGGAATAGCGAGATACGGGCGATGCCGGAGGCAACTTCGGGCGAAAACAGCGCGACCGCCACCAACGCGCCGAGGAAGGCGAGCCAGCCAACGGTAATGTGCGCATAGCGCACGTGCCAGCGGTTGAGGTTCAGATAGGCGAATAAGAACACCAACAGCGTCGCCGCCAGGATCGCCTCGCCGGACGCTCGCCACACGCGCTCTGCGCCAGGCGATATGTCGAACACTTTGCCCCAGAAGCCGAAGTCGATGCCGATATAGATCAGCACGGCCCAGCTCAGCGCCGCGGCGGCCGGGAACATCACGCTGCCCTTAACAACAAACAGGATGGTCAGGAACAGCGCCAGCAGGCCGGCAATGCCGATGACGATGCCCTGATAGAGCGTGAGCGAATTGACCTTGTCCTTATAAGCGTCTGGCTCCCACAGATAGAGTTGCGGCAGCGTTGGCGTGCGCAACTCAGCGACGAACGTGATCACCGTGCCGGGATCGAGCGTGATGCGGTAGACGTCCGCGCTTGGATTTTGCTGCAGCTCGGGCGGATCGCCCGACGAGGGCGTTATATGGACGATGCGCGACTCGCCGAGATCGGGCCAAAGCAGGCCGGAGCCGACCATCCGGTAGTGCGGCGCTACGATGAGCCGGTCGATCTGTTGGTCACCATTATTGGCGAGTGCGAAAACGGCCCAATTGGTGTTGGCCTCGCGGGAGCGGATCTCGATGCGCCGAACGATGCCGTCAGGACCGGGGGCGGTCGATATCTGCACGCGGTCGGTGTCGGAGTGCTGGAACTCCACCGCGCCGGTCAGATCGATCGGCGGCCCCTCGGGCTGGACGTTCACCGCTTCGACGGCAAGCGCCGCTCGTGCGCCGATCATGACTACGAGCACGAGCGCTAGAGCGCAGAGCTTCGTGCCCGCACGCAAGAATGCCAATGGAAGCCCTCCGACCCCGTCCATCGGCGCTGATGGCGCCCCCGACGCTTACCTTTTCCCCGCTGTCATATCGAACCGTCTTTGTGCCGAATTCGCGGCCAAGTTTCGCCCAGCTTCACGGGTTGGCTTGGGTAAACGCTTTCGTCCCGCCAAGGCAAGGATTTTCCCGTTAACTTTCAAGGACTCAGGAACTTGCGCCGGCTGACAGGCGGACCGCCAGGCATTAAGATTTTGCGGTAGAGGAGGGCACGATGGCCGCGATCGATCCCGACGAACTGCCGAAAAAGAAGATCACCCACGATATGGGCCAGGATTTATCGCTCCTGTCAGTCGCCGAGCTCACCGAGCGGATCGGACTGCTTAAAGACGAGGTCGCCAGGCTCGAAGGTGAAATAGCAAGAAAGCGCGCCTCGAAGTCTGCAGCCGATACGTTCTTCAAGAAATAGCGCCGTTCTCCCGCGCCTTTGCGCGCCGCGGATGCCTTCCGGCCGCCAAGGGGTACTTCGACTGAAGGTATAGGATTCTTGGGTAAGTTTTTCGATTTTATTAACTTTTTATTAAGCTTTCTCGTTCATTACAGTCATTGTCCATCTTCTGGACATCGAGTGGCTCCTGTCCACTCTGTTTGACGCCTCCCTGTTATCACCTTGAGCCGCCGGCAACGGCGGCTCTTTTTTGTGCGCCGGCGGCCCGCGCCGCGGCGGCAACTATGTCGGCAGCTTTGCTGGGCCGAACCCTGGACTCAACCGGCCGGGCAGGCGATGCTGCCGGCTGGTGAGGCGTACAAAATGTCCGATAAGCGTATGGTGGAAGCCGGCGCGGTCTCCTTTAGCGAGCGGCTGGCGAATTCGCAGGTGTTTGCTGTCCTGTTCCGCGATGGGATGGCGCTGGTCGAGGAAACCGCGACCTACCTCGATGGCCCCGGCCGGCAGGAATCGAAGAAGCTCGAACGCAGCGCCTCGCTCGTTTACGCCACCGAAAGCATGCGCCTGACCACGCGGCTGATGCAGCTCGCATCCTGGCTGCTGCTGCATCGCGCGGTTAAAGAGGGCGAAATGACCCTCGCTCAGGCCAGCAAGGAAAAGGCCAAGGTCAGGTTGGCCAGCTGCGAGCCGGGTGACGCCAAATCGATCGCGCTCCTGCCGCAGAAGCTGCAGCAACTCATATCGCGCTCGGTAAAGTTGCAGGGCGAAGTCCGCCGGCTCGACACCACAATGCACGCGCCGCCACCGCTCCCGGTGGCCGCGGCCAATCCGGTCGAGCGACAATGGGGATTGCTGAAAGCGGCTTTCGAATCCGAGGCTTAAGGCCCGGCGCCAAGCCCAGGCTTGGATTAAGTCTTCAAGAAGCCCGAGAACTTCTTCTGGAAGCGCGACAATCGGCCGCCGCGGTCGAGCAGGTGCTGCTGACCGCCGGTCCACGCCGGGTGCGATTTCGGGTCAATGTCGAGATGCAGCGTATCGCCGGGCTTGCCCCAGGTCGTGCGCGTGGTGAATTCGGTGCCGTCGGTCATGATGACCTTGACGGTGTGATAATCAGGGTGGGTATCCGGCTTCATGGTTTCGTTCCGAGGCGCCGCATTTGGCGCTTGTTTCCGTTGCAGAATTCGGCCGCTGCTATAACGCGACGCAAGCATCGACACAAGCGCTCCGAATTCTCCGCCGGTGTTCTCTCCCGTGTCGCTGGCGCGCGTTGCCAAGGCGAACGAACTCGGGGCATTGTCCGGCCGCCGCGCGGGCGGGGCGGCGGCCGATAGGCCCGATGAGGCATCGCTGCGCATGAATTTACGCGTCGACCAAGACAAGGAAGCCCCGCAAGCCGCACCGATGCCGGTGCAGACGCTCAAGGGTTCCCCTGCGGCGGCGACGCTGCCAACATCGCCGACTGCGCCGGAGAAGCCGCGGTCCAATTTGCGGCCGCTTGTCTCACTGCTGCCCTACGTCAAACGCTATCGCGGCCGCGCGCTCGGCGCTCTTGCCGCACTGATCTTGGCGGCGATCACCACGCTCATCGTTCCGGTGGCGGCGCGGCGGATGATCGATTTCGGCTTTACCGAGCGCGGCATCCATCTGATCAACAGCTACTTCCTGGTCATGATCGGCGTCGCCGGCGTGCTCGCACTCGCGAGTGCGCTCCGCTACTACCTCGTGACTACGCTCGGCGAACGCATCGTCGCCGATCTGCGTGGCGATGTATTCGCGCATGTGACTGGACTGTCGGCCGCGTTCTTCGATGAGGCGCGCACCGGCGAGGTCATCTCGCGGCTCACGGCCGATACCACGCAGATCAAAGCTGCGGTCGGTAGCTCAGTCTCGGTCGCGCTGCGCAATCTCGTTCTGTTCATCGGCGCGAGCATCATGATGGTGGTGACGAGCCCGGCGCTGTCCGGATTCGTCCTCGCCGCAATCCCGCTGATTGTGCTGCCACTCTACGCTTTCGGCCGCGCGGTGCGCCGCCGTTCGCGGTTTGCGCAGGACACGCTCGCCGATGCGTCGGCCTACGCGTCGGAATTGATCGGCGCGGTGCGTGTTCTGCAGGCCTTCACCAGCGAGCGGCTCGGCATCGCGCGCTTTCGCGACGCGGTCGAGCGCGCGTTCGAGGCGGCGCGCCAGTCGATCCGGGCGCGCGCGCTGCTGACCGGCTTTGCCATCTTTCTCGTCTCCACCAGCGTCGTCGTGGTCCTGTGGATCGGCGCACAGGAGGTAATCGCCGCCAAGATCACCGCCGGCCGGCTCGGACAATTTATTCTCTATGCCGTGCTGGCGGCGAGTGCGCTCGGCTCGCTTTCGGAAATCGGTGGCGAGGTCGCGCAAGCTTCCGGCGCGGCCGAGCGGCTCTTCGAGATTCTCGCCATCAAGCCGGTGATTGTGCGTCCGCCGCATCCGCTGTCCCTGCCAACGCCGCCGTGCGGCGAGGTCGCGTTCGATGACGTGCGCTTCTTCTATCCGACGCGCCCCGGCGTGGCAGCGCTCAACGCGGTCTCGTTTCGCGTACGTCAGGGCGAAAAGATCGCCATTGTCGGGCCCTCCGGCGCCGGCAAGAGCACGATTTTTCACCTTTTGCTGCGCTTCTACGATCCGGCGAGCGGACGCATCACGTATGACGGCGTAGGTCTTGCCGATCTCGACCCGGCGGAGTTGCGCGCCCGGATTGCGCTCGTGCCACAGGACAGCGTGATGTTCGCCACCACGGTGCGCGACAACATCCGCTTCGGGCACCCGGAAGCTTCCGATGCGGACGTGCTGCGCGCGGTCGAGCACGCTCACGCCGCCGACTTCATCGCCGCTTTGCCGCAAGGATTCGACACTTCGGTCGGCGAGCGTGGCGTCACCCTGTCGGGCGGACAGCGCCAGCGTATCGCCATCGCGCGGGCCATTTTGCGCGACGCTCCGCTGTTGTTGCTCGACGAGGCGACGTCGTCGCTCGATGCCGAGAGCGAGACCCAGGTGGCCGCTGCGCTGGCCGAGCTCATGCACGGGCGCACAACCATCGTCATTGCCCACCGGCTCGCCACCGTGCTGTCGTGTGACCGCATCCTGGTGCTCGACCAGGGCCGCATCGTCGAAGAGGGCACGCACCACACGCTCGCCGCCAGCGGCGGTCTCTACGCGCGGCTGGCGAAACTGCAATTCGAGGGCGCGTAAGCCGCACTTACGTACGATCAAATTGTGAGTTCAATTGCGGTCGCCAGATCATGCGATGAACCGGCTTGCCGGAAATCGGATTGACGCCGTCCCCGCCGATGCAAAAGCCGTGCTTCTCGTAGAAGCGGATAGCGCGCACGTTGTCGGTGTTGACATCGAGCGCGAGCCCCTCGGGCGAGAGGCGCTTGGCCTCTGCAATGAGCGCCGCGCCGACGCCCGACCCCCATAATTCCGGCGCGACCACGATCTGGTCGAGGTAGAGCGTGCGTGGATCGATGGTTACGAAGCCCACCATCGCGTGACTGCCGCTGCCTTCGCGCTCGACGACCACGATCTCGGCTGTGGCGACGAGTTCGTTGCGCCAGCGGGCGCGCCACCAGTCGAGCCGTGCGGCAAAATCGATCTGCGGGTATGTTGCTTGCCACGTGCGCAGCCACAGCGCGATCGCCGCGTCTTCGTCAGCGGTTTGATAATGGCGTAGACGATAGCCCGCCGCGCCGTGCTCATCCGGCCCGCGGCTCATAACGTTACCGCGACGTCAATTTCAGCTCGATGCGGCGGTTGTGGGCGAGCGCTTCCTCGGTGACGCCGGAGTCGATTGGCTGATACTGGCCGAAGCCGGCTGCGTCGAGCCGCTGCGGTGGGACGCCTTTGCTGATCAGATATTGCACGACGGAAATAGCGCGCGCGGCGGACAAGTCCCAATTCGATTTGAACGACGAGGTCGGCCCGACCGGCCGAATGTCGGTGTGTCCGTCGACGCTGAGCACCCAATCGATATCGGAAGGGATCTTGCTTTGCAGATCGAGGATCGCGCTGGCGAGCTTATCGAGCTCGGCTCGGCCCTCGGGCTGCAGCGTGGCAGAGCCGCTGTCGAAGAAGACTTCCGACTGGAACACGAAACGGTCGCCGACCACGCGAATATCGGGCCGATCGCCGAGGATCTCGCGCAGCTTGCCGAAAAAGTCGGACCGGTAGCGCGACAGTTCCTGCACGCGCTGCGCCAGCGCGACGTTGAGTCGCTGGCCGAGATCGGCGATGCGTAACTGCGCGTCGCTGTCTTTCTTCTCAGAGGCGCCGAGCGCGTCTTCGAGTGCGGCGATCTGGCGGCGCAACGCGCCGATTTGCTCGTTGAGATTCTCGATCTGCGCGATGGCGCGGGCGGTGGCCTGTTTCTCAAGATCGATCTGGGAATTCAGCTTGTCCGTTGCCGCCGTATCGGCAGCGGCCTGTCCGCTCGCGGCGCGCAGCCGATCGCGTTCGTTTTCAGCCGCGGCCAGCGAGGCCTGCAGCTTCGTCACCTCGTCCTCGAGACTGGCCTTGCCGGTCTGTTCGAGCGAGAGCAGCTGGCTCAGGCGCGCGATCTGCGCATTGAGGCGCTGCAGCGCGGTATCCTTGCCGGCGACCTCCTGCGACAGATAGAACTGCGCGACCATGAATACCGTCAGCAGAAAGATAACGGAAAGGACCAGCGTCGACAGAGCGTCGACGAAGCCCGGCCAGTAATTCATGCTTTCGCGGCGAGTACGGGAGAGCGCCATAGGTGCCTATATCCGAGTGCCTACGCCACCTAGCGGTCGACGCTTTCGCGCGACAGCATCTCCATGAAGCGGCGCAGATCGCGATTGAGCTTGGACTGTTCATCGGCCCAATCGCGGATCATCTGCTGCTCCGTGCGCATATGATGCACGAGCCCTTGGATTGCTTCGGCCAGGTTTGCCATCGCGGCGGTGGTGGCCTTGTTCGAGCCCGCGTCGCTCACGGTTTGGCGCAGCCGGTCGATCGCGTTAAGCGCGGCCGCCGGTAAGACAGTTCCGCCGCCACCCGCGCCGATCACGCCGAGGTCCTGCACATGCACGGTGGTGGCGAGCCAATCCTCGAAGCTGGTGTAGAAGCGGTTCTGCGCTTGGCTCGTTTGCAGGTCGAGAAAGCCGAGGATGAGCGAGCCGGCCAGTCCGAACAGCGAGGAGGAAAACGAAATCCCCATGCCGGCAAGCGGCGCGGCGAGCCCCTGCTTAAGCGCGTCGAAGACCGAGCCGGCGTCGCCGCCGACTTGCAAATTGTTGATGATGCTGCCGACCGAACCGACGGTCTCGATCAGGCCCCAGAATGTGCCGAGCAGTCCGAGGAAGACCAATAGGCCGGTCAGATAGCGCGAGATGTCGCGCGACTCATCCAGACGCGCCGCCAGCGAGTCGAGGAAGGCGCGCATCGTCTGCGCCGAAATGGCGACGGCATCGGGGCGCTCGCTGCCGAGGATCGCGGCCATGGGCGCGAGCAGCTTCGGCGCGTGCCGCGCCGGCAGCGCAGGATCGCCGCGGCGAAAGCCATTGACCCAAGAGACTTCCGAGAACAGCCGGATCACCTGGTGGAACGACAGAATGATGCCGATGCACAGCACGCCGATGATCAAGGCGTTCAGCCACGGATTGGCGAAGAAAGCTTGAATAATCTGTCGCTGCAGCACGAAGCCGACCAGGCCGCAGAGAATAACAAACACCAGCATCCGGAATAGGAAGATGCGGAGGGACGGAAGTCTTGCCTGATCGAGTTCGGTGGTCGCCATTGGTTCAGTTTATGGCCGCAGAGTTCGACCCAATATGACATAGTAATTGTCGAACTAAAACGCATGCCGATGGCCGGGCATTTGGCTTTTACGTGAAATCGGGCGCGCCGACCCTTTGGTCGAGGCCGCCGGAAGGCACCTGCTACGGTCTTTGCGGCAGGTTAATGGCAGCTACGCGAAGCCGGCCAGACTACCCGCGAAATATGCCCAGAACTTTGATTTCATGCGCTTTTAGCTTGGACATTTGCTGTTTTTTCGGCCTCCTGCAACAGCCGTAGGAGTTCGCTGTGCATAGTCTCGTTGCCGGCGGCAACCTGACCCTTGGCGAAGATCCCGTCTTTCCCATCGAGGTCGGAGGCAAAGCCACCGGCCTCGCGGACCAGAAGCAGGCCCGCCGCCATGTCCCAGGGTGAAAGGTCGCGCTCCCAGTAGGCGTCGAGCCGGCCGGCGGCTACCCACGCCAGATCAAGCGTGGCCGAGCCGTAGCGGCGCAGTCCGGCGAACTTCTCTTGCACGGCGGCGATTTCGTAGCGGGAAAGCTGCAAGTCGCCCCGCCCATAATGCGGCAAGCCGCAGCCGACGATGGCCTCGCCAAGCCGGCGCCTCGCCGCCACGCGGATGCGTTGATTGTTGAGAAAGGCGCCTTTGCCGCGCTCGGCAAAGAAAAGCTCATCGTTGGCCGGATTGAATGTCAGCGCGGCGACGATCACGCCGTCGCGTTCGAGCGCAATCGAGACCGCGAAATGCGGAATGCCGTGCAAGAAGTTGGTCGTGCCGTCGAGCGGATCGACGATCCAGCGGTGTGTCTTGTCCGAGCCCGGGCGCAGCCCGCCTTCCTCGCCGAGAAAGCCGTAATCCGGCCGCGCTTTGGCAAGTTCCTCGCGCACGATTTCCTCGGCGCGGCGGTCGGCGGCGGTGACGAAATTGGCCGGGCCTTTGAGCGAGACCTGCAGCTGCTCCACTTCGCCGAGGTCGCGCTTGAGGCTTCGCCCGGCGCGATGCGCCGCTTTGATCATCACATTGAGAACAGCGGAGTGCAGCATGGCGCCTGCGGTAGGTGGTCAACGGCAGTTCCGTCAAGCCCGTAGGCGTGGTTAACAGGCGCTAAGACTGCAAGCGTTAATTGTGCGCGCCATGACAATCCTCAGGTATGACGCTTTTGCTATCTCCTTCGCAACGCGCCCGCGCGGCCATCGTTGGAGTTTAAGCCTCATGCTGCGGCAACTGCATCAGCTGACTATCCCGACCGCGATCTCAATCGCATTCTTCGACGCCACGTTCTTCGTCATCGCGCACGTTTTCAGCTTCACCGGGCGTGAAATCCTTCTCGGCGTCGTCGCTGGTGCGGCCGGCGGTATCTATGTTCTCGCGGCCGTGCTCTGGCAGGGGGTGAGCAACGGCTCGGAAGAAGGCGTTCCCGCTGCCGCCAAGGCGCCAGATCGGAAGAGCTTTAACGGCTGAAGCCGAACACGCGCGACAGTCGCTCACTCACTTCGTCGGGGCTGACGAGGTTGCCGCCCGCGTTCTTGCGGCGATGGACTGTTCGATTGCGGCAATCCAAGGCTTGGCCGCCTGTTCCGCGGCTTCGCGGGTCTTGGCGTCGAGTTTGTTGACGAAATCGTCAAGCTCAAGATCGGTTTCGCCAGCTGCCTTGGAAATGAGGCGCCATTTCGCAGCCTCGACCGGGTCGGCCTTCACGCCCAACCCGTTGGCGAGAATAAGCGCGAGCCGGTCCTGCGCGATCGGGTTACCCTTGAGCGCGGCTTTGTGAAATAAACTTGCGGCGAGCGGTTGGTTGCGCTCGACGCCGTCGCCGTTGAACAGCGCGATGGCATATTCAACCTCGGCGTCGGTCTCATCGGCGAGCGAGGCAAGCGCAAAGAGCCGCACGGCCTCACGCTGGTCCTTCGGGACGCCGCGGCCCTCCTTATAGAGCGTGCCCAGAGCATATTGCGCCTGCGGACTGCCGGCCTGAGCGGCGATGCGAAGGAGTTGCGCCGCGCGGGCAAAATCCCGCGGGAAGAGTTCGCCCTCCATATAGAGCAGCGCGAGATCGTAGGCGGCGATGGGGTGGCCGAGCTTAGCGGCGGCGGCGAGCCACTTGGCGCTCTCGACACGGTCACGCGGGCCGGCGCGCCCCTCCATCCCAAACATTGCCAGCGCGAACATCGCGTTGGGGTCGCCGCGGGCGGCGGCGAGCTTGTACCATTCGGCGGCCTTCTTATCGTCCTCCGGAACGCCTAGCCCGTTGGCATAAAGCTCACCGACGAGTGTCATCGACTTCGGATCGTCCTTGTCGACCGCGCGCTGGGTCGCCAGCCCAAAAGCGGTGATGTAGTAACCGCGCTGGAAAGCGCCGAAGGCGAGGTCAGGCTGTTGTGCGCCGCTTGGCGCAGGCGGCGCGACCGCGGCAGGCGCTGTGGGTTTTGCCGGCGGCGGGGGAGGTCTGGTTGCTGGAGCGCGCGGCTTGGCGGGGGCAGTTTGCGCCAATGCGGCGAAGGGCAGACCAACGGGCAGCGCCGCGAGCGCCGCCATCGCGATGATGGCAGTTGCTCGTCCGGTCAGGCGAAAGCGGCGGCGAGGTCTTTGTTCGCCGCGGCGATCACTTGCTCCGCTCCGCCTGGTTCGTTCCATATCCACTCACCGAGCGCAATGAAGTCGGCGCCTGCCTGGGCGAGGGGACGAATCTCCCCGCTGCTTGCGGCGTAGCCGACGCACGGCGGTTGGAAAAGTTCCGCCCACCACGCCACCCGTTCCTCTATGGAGGAAAACGGCAGACGGCCGCCCCCCGCGGTTAGACGTTCGGGTTCGCCGAACATCACGTAATCGGCGTTAGCTTCGGCTGCGAGCATGGCATCATGACGGCTGCGCAAACCGCCCGCGCCGGCAATGCGGTCGGGTTTGAGCGCGGGAAGTGCGGCGCGCAGGGCCTCCAATCCAGTCAGATGCGCACCATCGGCGCCGGCGCGCGCCACGAGCTCGGGCCGGCCGTCGAACAGGAGCGCGATGTCCCGCCGCTGCACGGCTGCAGCGACCGATTTGGCGCGATTGACCAGCGTGCGCTCGTCGGCGGCATTGAGGCGCAAGAGCACAGCGGCGACATCGCCGGCCGCCAACACGCGATCAATCGCGGCAGCAAACGCGGCAGTATCGTCAAGCTGCGGACTGACGAGAAACAGGCGCGGGCGAGACTCGTTCACGCCGCTTTGCGCTCGAGATCGGCTCTCCATTGGCCGAGCGAGGCGAGCCCATTCATCATCGCGCGATGGCTGAAGGCGCGCTGTGCGGCGGCTACGTTTTCGGGCTTGCCAGACCACGCCTGCTGCGGCGCGTGCTGCAGTGCGCGGCCGTAGGAAAACGATAGCCGCCAGGGCAGGGGTCCCATCCGGTGCATGGCGTCGAGGTGAGCGGTGGCCTCCTCGTCGGACTGGCCGCCGGAAAGGAAGGCGATGCCCGGGACGGCCGCCGGCACGCATTCCTTGAGCATGCGCACGGTCTTCTCGGCAACTTCGTCCACGGAGACCTGCTTGCCAGACTTCTTGCCCGGCACAACCATGTTCGGCTTGAGCACCATGCCTTCGAGTTTTACGCGGGCGTAGTAGAGCTGTTCGAACACCGTCTTTAGCGTCCATTCGGTGATCTTGTAGCAGCGGTCGATGGCGTGATCGCCGTCCATCAGCACTTCCGGTTCGACGATCGGCACGATGTCTTCTTCCTGACACAGCGCGGCATAACGGGCGAGCGCATGTGCATTGGCGCTGATGCATTCGTATGAGGGAATAGCGGGACCGATATCGATGACAGCCCGCCACTTGGCGAACTTGGCGCCGAGCCCGCGGTATTCGACGAGCCGCTCGCGCAACCCGTCGAGACCCTCGGTGATCACCTCGCCCGGACAGAACGACAGCGGTTTGGTCCCCTTGTCGACCTTGATGCCGGGAAGCGAGCCAGCCTTTTCGATCAGCTTGACCAAGGGCGTGCCATCCTTGGCGTTCTGCCGAATGGTCTCGTCGTAGAGAATGACGCCGGAAATATATTTCGACATCGCCTCTGTGGTGCGGAACAACATCTCGCGATAGTCGCGGCGGCTGTCAGCGGTGGACGGGACGCCGATGGCGTCGAAGCGCTTCTTGATGGTGCCGGTCGATTCATCGGCGGCCAGGATGCCGCGGCCTGGGGCGGTCATGGCCTCGGCGACTTTGTTGAGTTCGGTGAGATTCATCGCGTCCTCCTCGAACGAATCGGAGCCGGCGGTCCGGCAACTTTGTGGTCTTTTACTCTATCTTTGGGTTGCATCGGGAGTCCCGGACACCATCAGCACCGCGACACCCGGCAGCATCTTCCCCTCGAGCAATTCGAGAAACGCGCCGCCCGCCGTCGAAACGTGCGTGAGCCGCCCGGTCACGCCCGCGGCGTTGAGCGCCGCGACCGTGTCGCCTCCCCCTGCAAAACTAATAAGCCGGCCGTCTTCGGTCAGTTCCGCCACCGCTTCGGCGACTTCCGTCGTGCCATTGTCAAAGGGCTCGACCTCGAAGGCGCCGAACGGACCGTTCCAAACGAGCGTCTTCGAGCGCGCCAGCACGGAGACGACGTGCTCGACCGAACGCGGGCCGATGTCGAGGATCATGTCGGTTGGTCCGACCGCGTCCACCGGCACGACGCGCGAAGGAGCGTTGGGAGCGAGCTTTTCCGCCACCACCGCATCGACCGGCAGTACGATTTCGCGTTTGAGCGATTTGGCCTCGTTCAGGATGTCCCGCGCGTTGGGGATGAGATCGTTTTCGCAGAGTGATTTGCCGATCGCCTTGCCTTGGGCCGCGAGAAAAGTATTGGCCATGCCGCCGCCGATGATTAGCGTCTCGACTTTCAACAAAAGGTGTCCAAGCAAGTCGAGCTTGGTGGAAATCTTCGCGCCGCCGACAATTGCCGCCACCGGATGTTCAGGATGTTCGAACGCGCGCGCCAGCGCGGTGAGTTCTGACTTCATGGCGCGGCCCGGATAGGCGGGCAGGTTGGAGGCCGCCACGATGCCGGCGATGGAGGCGTGACCGCGGTGCGCGGCGGAGAATGCGTCGTTGACGAATATATCGCCCAAGGCGGCGAGTTTCTTGGCGAATTCCTTGTCGTTCTTTTCTTCTTCTGGATGAAAGCGGGTATTTTCCAAACAAACAATGTCGCCATCCTTCATTGCCGCCACGGCGGCTTCCGCTTTTGGCCCCACGCAATCCTCAGCGAACGCGACGGGCTGTTTGAGGATGCGCGCCACTTCGGCCGCCACCGGCCGCAGCGAATGCTTCGGATCGCGTCCCTTTGGGCGGTTCAGATGCGACAGCAGGATGACCCTGCCGCCCTTGTCGGCGAGTTCGGCAATGGTCGGCGCGATCTCTTCGATGCGGGTTGCGTCGGTGACCTTGCCATCGGCCATCGGCACGTTGAGGTCAACGCGCATGAGCACGCGTTTGCCCTTCACGTCGGCGTCGTCGAGGCTGCGGAAACCCATGACTTGATCGGCGGTCGGTCTGTGATCGGCGGTCGGTCTGTGATCGGCGGTCGGTCTGTGATCGGCGGTCAGTCTCAGGCGAGCTTGCCCATCGCCACCGCGGTATCGACCATGCGGTTGGAGAAGCCCCACTCGTTGTCGTACCACGACATCACGCGAACGAAGCGTGCCGTCCATCACTTTGGTCTGGTCGATGTGGAAGATAGACGAGTGCGGATCGTGGTTGAAGTCGGAGGAGACGTTGGGCGCGTCAGTGTAGCCGAGGATACCCTTGAGCTCCTGCCCGGCGGCGCGCTTGACCGCTTCGTTGATCTCGTCCTTCGAGGTTGCGCGCTTGGCGACGAACTTGAAGTCGATCACCGAGACGTTGGCTGTCGGCACGCGGATGGACACGCCGTCGAGCCGGCCGGCGAGTTCGGGCAGGACCAGGCCGACGGCTTTGGCCGCACCGGTCGAGGTTGGGATCATGTTGAGCCCGGCTGCGCGCGCCCGGTAGAGGTCCTTGTGCACCTGATCGAGTGAGGGCTGGTCGTTGGTGTAGGAGTGCACCGTAGTCATGAAACCTTTGTCGATGCCGACGGCGTCGTTAAGTACCTTGGCAACCGGGGCGAGACAGTTGGTCGTGCAGGAGGCGTTGGAGACGACGGTGTGGTCCTTCGTCAGCTTCTCATGGTTGACGCCGTAGACCACGGTGAGGTCGACGCCGTCGGCCGGCGCGGACACCAGCACACGCTTGGCTCCGGCCTTCAGATGCGCCGAAGCCTTCTCTTTCGACGTGAAGATGCCGGTGCATTCCAGCGCGACGTCGATGTCGAGCTCCTTCCACGGCAGCGTAGCCGGGTCCTTGATTGCAGTGACCTTGATGGCGCCGTTGCCGACGCTGATCGTGTCGCCCTTGACCGTCACCTCGCCGGGAAAGCGTCCATGCACCGAGTCGTAACGCAGCAGGTGCGCGTTGGTCTCGACCGGAGCGAGATCGTTGATCGCGATGACCTCGATGTCCTTGCGGTCGGCCTCGACGATGGCCCGCAAAATATTGCGGCCGATGCGGCCGAACCCGTTAATGGCAACGCGTACCGACATGTGTCGCTCCCGGTTCTTCGTCCTCATGCCCCGGTCTATGCCGGGTATCCACCCTTTTCGTAAAACCTATTTAACGAGCTTGCCTGCCGGCACAAGGCCGACCGCTACCGCAGGTGCTTGAGCGCCGCCTCCGCCACCGCCTCGGCAGTAATTCCGAAACGCTGATATAGCTCTTTGTACGGCGCGCTCGCGCCAAAGCCGGTCATGCCGACAAAGGCACCGGCGGAGCCGATGATCTCGTCCCAGCCCTGGCGGATGCCTGCTTCGACCGCGACGTTCACGCGTGCATGGCCGACGATTGCCGCGCGCTTGGCGGCGGGCGCGGCGAACAGGAGTTCGAAGCACGGCACCGAGACGACGCGCGCGGAGATTTTCCGTTCGGCGAGGAGTTTTTTCGCAGCGACCGCGATGGCTACTTCCGAGCCGGTGGCGAACAGCGAGACCACTGCGCCATCGTCGTCGGCCGTTATCAACTCATAGGCGCCGAGCGCACAGCGGTTGGTCTCGTCGAAGCCTAGGCGGAGTTGCGGGACGTTCTGCCGCGTCAGCGCCAGCACGCTCGGCCCGTCTTTGCTCTCCAGCGCCAGCTGCCAGCACTCGACGGTCTCGACCGCGTCGGCGGGGCGGAACACTTTCAGGTTAGGAATGGCGCGCAGCGCAGCCAATTGCTCGACCGGCTGATGGGTCGGGCCGTCCTCGCCCAGCCCAATCGAATCGTGGGTCATCACGTGGATGACGCGCTGGCCCATCAGCGCGGCGAGCCGGATCGCCGGGCGGCAATAGTCGGAGAAGACGAGGAAGGTGCCGGAATACGGAATGATGCCGCCGTGCAGCGCCATCCCGTTCATCGCCGCCGCCATGCCGTGTTCGCGCACGCCATAATGGATGAAGCGGCCGGAATAGTCGGCGGCGCTCAAGGCTTTCATCTCCTTGGTGCGCGTGTTGTTGGAGCCGGTGAGGTCGGCTGAGCCGGCAATCATCTCCGGCAGCGCCGGCACGAGCGCTTCAAGGGCGAATTCGGAGGCCGAGCGGGTGGCGATGTCTTTGGGCGCCGCGCTGAGCTTCTCCTTCACCTCGCGCACCGCGCCGGCGAGTTTCTTCGCCGGCAACTCGTTGCGGGTCCGTCGCTCGAATTCTGTGCGCGTGTCGGCAGGCAGGGCCGCGATCCGTTGCTGCCAGGCAAGCCGCGTGGGCCGCGCGCGCTCACCGGCTTTGCGCCATTGCGCGAGAATGGCAGCAGGAATCTCGAAGGGCGGTGAGGTCCAGCCGAGCTGTTGCCGGGCCGCGGCGACCTCCTCGGGTCCGAGCGCCGCGCCGTGTGCCTTCTCGGTGCCGCCCTTGGTCGGGGCGCCAAAGCCGATGGTCGTGCGGCAGGCGATCAGCGAGGGCCGCTCCGATTTCTTCGCCGCTTCGATGGCGGCCGCGATCGCCGCCGGGTCCTGTCCGTCGATGCGCGTGGCCGCCCAGCCGGCAAACTCGAACCGCTTTACCTGATCGACGGAGTCGGCAAGCGCCAGCGGGCCGTCGATCGAAATGCCGTTGTCGTCGAACAGCACGATGAGCTTTTTCAGCTTCAGATTTCCGGCGAGCGCGATCGCCTCCTGGCTGATGCCCTCCATCAGGTCGCCGTCGGAGGCAAGCACGTAGGTGAAATGGTCGACGACGTTGCCGCCGAATACCGCCGCAAGATGCCGCTCTGCGATGGCCATGCCGACCGCATTGGTGAGCCCCTGGCCGAGCGGGCCGGTCGTGGTTTCGACGCCCGGCGTGTGGCCGTATTCGGGGTGACCGGGCGTGAGCGACCCGAGCTGGCGGAATCGCTTGATCTCTTCAATCGTCATCTGCTCGTAGCCGAGCAGATAAAACAGCGCATAGAGCAGCATCGAGCCGTGACCGGCCGAGAGTACGAAGCGGTCGCGGTCGGGCCACGCCGGATCGGCCGGGTCGAATTTCAGAAAACGAGTGAACAGCACGGTGGCGATGTCGGCCGCGCCCATCGGCAGGCCGGGATGCCCGCTTTTGGCCGCCTCGACCGCGTCCATCGCCAGCGCCCGGATCGCGTTCGCCATCTGGTCGTGCTCGGCGCGCGCATTCGCGCTGGTGCCGGTCGTCGCTGCGGAAACGCGAGCGGCCTGGGCGAGGTTCGTAGCGCTCGCCGCGGCAAGGCGGTCAGGCATCGTCATGAGAACTGGCCAAAGCGCGGCAGAAATGGACGCATCCCCGCGGTCATGGAAAAGTCAGATAGCATGGGCCTCCTGCGAGTCAAACGTCTGCGGGCGGGCGAGCGGTTCATGCACAGACTTTACGCCGACACGGGTTTAAGCGTTGACGCTCAAGCTCGATGCGACGTAAGCTTCCTTCGATAAATCTCTGCTGCTCCACAATATTCACCTTCCAGGGGAGGCGCGGGGCACGGCATGAGCGAGACCGAATCGATTGAAGCTGCGAGCCGCCGTCTGGCGCTGGCGCTCGACGCGCTGGACGCCGTCGCCGAAGGCCGGCGCGAGGCCACCCGGCACGGGGAGGCGCTGACGGCGCAGATCCATGCGCTAGGCGATGACCGTGCGCGCCTCGCCGCCGAGCTGGACTCCGCCATCGCCCGCTCGCGCACGCTGGAAGTCGCCAACCGCGAGGTGGCAAAGCGGATCGAAACGGCAATCGAGACGATCCAGGCCGTGGTGGGCGACGAGGACTGAGCGAGACGCGGCGACGTCTCGGCTAACGGAATGGGCCAGGTGAGCAAATGTCCCAAGTGAGCGTGACGATCAACGGCCGCCAGTTTCGCATGGCCTGCGAGGACGGCCAGGAAGGCCACCTGATGAACCTCGCCCGTGACCTCGATACGCGCATTGAGGGCCTGCGGACGAAGTTCGGCGAGATCGGCGACACGCGGCTCACCGTCATGGCGGCGCTGACCATCGCCGATTCGCTTGCCGAAACCGGGATGCGCATCAAGCGGCTGGAAGACGAACTCGCCACTCTGCAGAACGCGCGTATGGAGGCGGTCAGTCTCGACAAGGCCGCGCACGCTGCCATCGCTGCGGCGCTCAACGCCGCGGCCGAACGCATTGAAAGCATCACCAAGAAGCTCATTGCGCCGACCGGCGGCGGCGTGGCGATGGGGTAGCTGTCATTGCGCGCGTAATGACGTGGCATCTTGTGCCCATCCGCACTACATTACCGAAGCGGGGCTGCGCGGTGCGTAAGAGACACACTTCCGGGGCCTTACGATCCTGACGGGAGCTGTCCCTGGCCGAGCTCCTGGGTTCGGTCACATGGCGCCCACCTACTTATGTAGGTTCCCGGGATCAGCGCTCCTACGGCCGAGGCGGCTCCGCACTTCGTTCCGGCCGGACGTTATCCGCCACCTATCTGTAGTCTATCCTGAGAGTCGAACCGCGCTCGTAGAACGCCGGCGGCGATGACCGACATTGCAACTGAAAAGAAGGAAATGCGCCTCAATGCGATCGCCCGTCGCGACGCGCTGCCGCGCGAGACGCGGCAGGACGCTGCCGAAGCGATCGCGGAGCGGCCGTTTCCGCTCAAGATCGGTGTCGGCATCGTCGTCGCCGGCTTCATGCCGATGAAGAGCGAGATCAATCCGCTGCCGCTTTTGCGCAAGCTCGAAGAAATGGGCGCCGGGATCGCGCTGCCGGCGATCGCCGGGCGCGGCAAACCGCTCATCATGCGGCAATGGCGTTTTGGCGAGCCGCTTGCCGCGGGCGTGTGGGGCATCCGCGAGCCGAAGCCTGACGCGGCTGTGGTCGATCCCGATATTCTGCTGGTGCCGCTTCTGGCCTTCGACCGCGCCGGTTATCGTGTCGGCTATGGTGGCGGCTATTACGACATGACGATCGGAGCCCTGCGCGCGAAGAAGAAGGTGACCGCTATCGGCGTCGCCTTCGCGGCGCAGGAAGTCGCCAAGGTGCCGAGGACGGAGCGCGACGCGCGGCTCGATCTCGTGCTAACCGAGCGCGAAGTGATCGATTTGCGGAAGTCTTAAGCATGCGCATCCTGTTCGTTGGCGACGTCGTCGGCCGCTCCGGGCGAACCGCCGTCTACGAGCGACTTCCCGGCCTCGTCCGCGACTGGAAGCTCGATCTGGTGGTGGTCAACGGCGAGAACGCCGCTGGCGGCTTCGGCATCACCGAGGCGATCTACCAGGAGCTGATCGATGCCGGCGCCGATGCCATCACGCTCGGCAATCACGCCTGGGATCAGCGCGAGGCGCTCGTCTTCATCGAGCGCGCCGAGCGCTTGATCCGTCCGATCAATTATCCGCCCGGCACGCCTGGCCGCGGCGCCGCTCTCGTCAAAGCAAAGAATGGCGAGCGGGTGCTCGTCATCAACGCGATGGGCCGCATCTTCATGGACGCGCTCGACGATCCCTTTGCCGGCATCGACCAGGAGCTCGCAGCGTGTCCGCTCGGCAAAGGCGCCGACGCCATCATTGTTGATATCCACGCCGAGGCAACGAGCGAGAAGCAGGCGATGGGCTTTTTCTGCGACGGTCGTGTGAGCCTCGTGGTTGGCACCCATACGCATGCGCCGACGGCAGACTATCGCGTCCTTCCGGGTGGCACCGCCTTCATCAGCGATGTCGGCATGACCGGCGACTACGATTCGGTGATCGGCATGAACAAGGACGAGCCGCTCAATCGATTTCTGCGAAAGATTCCTTCGGCACGCTTCGAGCCAGCCTCCGGTCCAGGGACGCTGTGCGCCGTTGCGGTCGAAACCGATCCGGCGAGCGGGCTTGCCGTACGCACTGGTGCGGTGCGGATCGGAGGCCGCCTGGAGCCGGCGGCGCCGGCATTTTGGGGTGTAGAACCGGAGCCGGTCTGACCTTTATTTTCGCGCCGCGCGACACTATTAGACCGTCGTCGCGAGCCATCGGGCCCGCGTAAAGTCGCGCGGTCCGATGACAGGTCCAAGAAGCAATCCAGTCTGAGCGGAAGCAAGCCATGGCCGGTCACTCACAGTTCAAAAACATCATGCACCGCAAGGGGCGGCAGGATGCGGTCAAGTCAAAATTGTTCGGCAAGCTCGCGCGCGAAATTACCGTATCGGCCAAGCTCGGCGTCCCCGATCCGGCAATGAATGCCCGGCTGCGCGCTGCCATCCTCGCGGCGCGGGCGGAGAACATGCCGAAGGACAATATCGAGCGCGCGATCAAGAAGGCATTCGGCGGCGATGGCGAGAATTACGAGGAGATCCGCTACGAAGGTTACGGCCCGGGCGGCGTGGCGGTGATCGTCGAGGTGCTCACCGACAACCGCAACCGCACGGCGGGCGAGGTACGGGCGACCTTCACCAAGTCGGGCGGCAATCTCGCCGAAACCGGCGCCGTCGCGTTCATGTTCGACCATGTCGGCGTGATCGAATACGACGCCAAGGCGGCGAGCGCAGACACGATGTTCGAGGCGGCATTGGACGCCGGCGCCGACGACGTAGTTTCCAGCGATGGCGGCCATGAGATCTATGCCGCGCCGGACAAGTTCGGCTCGGTCGCCAAAGCGCTTGAGCAGAAATTCGGCGAGCCGCGCAAGGCTACCCTGGTGTGGCGGCCGCAGAACACCGTCGCGGTCGACGACGACCAGGGCGAGAAGGTTTTGAAGCTGATCGAGACGCTCAATGACAGCGATGACGTGCAGAACGTCTACGCCAATTTCGAGGTGTCCGATGCGCTGGTCGAGAGGATGAGCGCCTAGGCGGCGCGGCCGTTGGCGCTCCGGCCGTGCTAAAACGGATCGGCATGACCCGCCCGATTCGCATTCTCGGCATCGATCCGGGGCTCCGCCGCACCGGCTGGGGCGTGATCGAGATTGCCGGCAACCGGCTTAGCTTCATCGGCTGCGGATCGGTCACAACGCGCGACACGGATGCGCTCGCGGCGCGGCTTCTCGTCATTCACGACGGCCTTTCGCGCATCCTCGACGAATTCAAACCGGACGAAGCGGCGGTGGAGGCGACTTTCGTCAACAAGGACGCCAAGGCGACGCTCAAGCTCGGCCAGGCGCGCGGCGTCGCCATGGTGGTGCCGGCCAGGGCCGGCGTGCTGGTTGCCGAATACGCGCCGAATCTGGTGAAGAAAAGCATTGTCGGCGCCGGCCATGGTGAGAAGGCGCAGGTGCGCATGATGATCGGCGTGCTGCTGCCGAAGGCCGACCCGCGCACTGATGACGCCGCGGACGCGCTCGCAATCGCGGTGACGCATGCGCATCACCGGCGGAGCCTTATATTGAAGGTCGCGGTGGCATGATCGGCAAGCTCAAGGGTGTGATCGACAGCTATCGCGAGGACGCCATCGTGCTCGACGTTGGTGGCGTCGGCTATCTGGTGCATTGCTCGGCGCGCACCTTGCAGGAATTGCCGCGCACCGGCGAGCCGGCGGTGCTGGCGATCGAGACGCATGTGCGCGAGGATCAAATCCGCCTGTTCGGCTTCACGACCGACATCGAGCGCGAGTGGTTCCGGCTGTTACAGACGGTGCAGGGCGTCGGCACCAAGGTGGCGCTTGCGGTGCTTGGCACGCTCAAACCCGCTGACCTCGCTTCCGCCATTGCCTTGCGCGACAAGGCAATGGTCGCGCGCACGCCAGGCGTCGGCCCAAAAGTCGCTGAGCGCATCGTTACCGAGCTCAAAGACAAGGCGCCCGCTTACACAGACGTCGATCCGGCTCTGGTGCGGCTCTCCGGCGCGCTCGACGAGAAGCGCGCGCCGCAGCCGGTGACCGACGCGGTGTCCGCGCTGGTTAATCTCGGCTACGGCCAGCCGCAGGCCGCGGCGGCGATCGCCGCCGCGGCGCGCAATGCCGGGGAGGGGGCCGAGGTGAAAACGTTGATCCGACTCGGCTTGAAGGAACTGGCGAAGTGAAGCGGCCGAGGAAGTTGACCAAGTCCGACCGCGAATTGGTCGCCGCCGCGAGTGCGGCGATCGAACAACGCTACCGCCACGATTGGCAAGAGGTTGGCGCCGCCTTACGCACGCGTTCGGGAAAAATCTTCACCGGCGTCAATCTGGACGCCTACCTCGGCCGCATGGCCGTGTGCGCAGAAGCCGTGGCGCTCGGCCGTGCCTTCGTCGACCTCGGCGACGACGGCATCGACACCATCGTTGCCGTGCGCCATCCGCCGCCGGACGAGAAAGATCAGACCATCGCGGTGGTATCGCCGTGTGGGGCGTGCCGCGAACTGATCTTCGACTACGATCGCGACGCACGCGTGATCGTGCCGCATGGCAAATCGGCCGCCGTTGCACCGATCGCAGAGCTGCTGCCGAACAAATACCGCAGAGGGCCGGAGCGGTGAGCACCAGTCCCGGGCGCAAACTGGTCTCGCCCGAACGCCGCGAGGAAGACGCGGCGGAAACGAGCCTGCGCCCGCAGCGCCTGGCCGACTTCATCGGCCAGGAGCAGGCGCGAAAAAATCTCGACGTGTTCATCGCCGCCGCGCGCGGACGCAAGGAAGCGCTCGATCACGTGCTGTTTGTCGGCCCGCCCGGCCTCGGCAAGACCACCCTGGCGCAGATCGTGGCGCGCGAGCTTGCCGTCAATTTCCGCTCTACCTCCGGGCCCGTAATCGCCAAGGCCGGCGATCTCGCGGCCCTGCTGACTAATCTCGAAGAACGTGACGTGCTCTTCATCGACGAAATCCACCGGCTCAATCCGGCGGTGGAGGAAATTCTTTATCCGGCGATGGAGGATTTTCAGCTCGATCTGATCATCGGGGCAGGCCCGGCGGCGCGCTCGGTGAAGATCGATCTCGCTAAATTTACGCTGGTCGGCGCCACCACGCGGGCGGGGCTGTTGACCAACCCGCTGCGCGACCGCTTCGGCATTCCGATCAGGCTGAATTTCTATTCGGAAGCCGAGCTCGAAGAGATCGTCAATCGCGGCGCCCGCGTGCTGGGCGTCGGTCTCACCGCGGACGGCGCCAACGAGATCGCCCGGCGCGCGCGCGGCACCCCGCGCATTGCCGGGCGGCTTCTCCGCCGCGTGCGTGATTTTGCTTCCGTCGCCGGCGCAGCGTCGATTGACCGTGCGGTTGCCGACAAGGCGCTGGCCGCGCTCGAAGTCGACGCCGCCGGCCTCGACGCCATGGACCGGCGCTATCTGTCCACCATCGCGGTGAATTACGCCGGCGGGCCGGTCGGCGTCGAGACGCTCGCCGCCGCGTTGTCGGAGCCGCGCGACGCCATCGAAGACATTATCGAGCCTTATTTGATCCAGTGTGGCTTTTTGCAACGCACGCCGCGCGGCCGGCTCATCACCGCCCACGCTTTCCGCCATCTCGGGCTGCCCGAGCCGGCGCGCGATTCGGCACAGTTTGGGCTGTTCGCGTCCGAGGAGAACGAGTGACATGCCGCAAGCCTACGAGGGCGGCTGTCACTGCGGCCGCGTGCGCTTTCGCGTGACGGCTGACCTATCGCGCGTCACTTACTGCAATTGTTCGATGTGCCAAAAGAAGGGATTCCTACATCTGATCGTGCCGCCCGATCGGTTCGAACTCATAAGCGGCAAGGACGTGCTCACCACCTATCGTTTCAATACCGGCGTGGCGCAGCACACATTTTGCTCAAACTGCGGCATCCATCCGTTCTACGTGCCGCGCTCCGATCCCGACAAGATCGACGTCAATGTCCGCTGCCTCGATGATGTCGATCTGACGAAGATCGAGATCAAAGAGTTTGACGGGAAAAATTGGGAACACGCGATGGGCGGGCGGGTGCCGTGGAGATGAAATAATGATCTCGCCTCCGCTCGACGGCGAAATCCGCAATGGCCGCCACGTGCTCGTCGTGCGCGTCTATTACGAAGACACGGATTTTACCGGCATCGTCTATCACGCCAATTATCTGCGCTATATGGAGCGGGGGCGCACCAACTACCTGCGGCTGCTTGGCGCTGATCACCGCGCTTTGTTCGAGGAAACCGAGAAGGAAGCACCGGGCTTCGCGTTTGTAGTGCGCTCGATGAACATCGATTTTCTCAAGCCGGCGCGCATGGACGACGTGCTGGAGATTTTCACCGAGCCGGAGGAGGTCAAAGGCGCCTCGATCACACTTCATCAGCGCATCCATCGCGGCGAGGAACTTCTGGTCGAGGCGTCGGTGCGGGTTGCCTTCGTCAGCGATGGCCGGGCAAAGCCGATTCCGAAGCCGCTGCGTGTCGCCATGAAGGCGGAGCAGGAAGCGGGTGGCGGCGACCTGGCGTAGATGCCAGATTGGCGTTCATCATGACGGACCAGAGTTACGCCCTCTTCGATACAGCGATCGACACCTGCGGCATCGTGTGGAGCCCGCGTGGCGTCGCCGGCGTGCAGCTTCCTGAGAAGGACGCGGCTGCAACGCATGCGCGGCTGCGCCGGCGTCATCCGCGGGCGGAAGAAGCAGTGCCGCCTGCGGTCATGCGGTCGGTCATAGAAAAGATCATCGGCTTGCTCGCCGGTGAAAGGGGCGATCTCACCGGCGTCGCCATCGATGAGGCCGGCATCCCGGAATTCAACCGTCGTGTCTACGCCATCGCGCGCGCCATTCCGTGCGGCGAGACCATGACCTATGGCGAAATTGCCGCGCGGCTCGGCGACAAGGCGCTGGCGCGTGAGGTCGGCCAGGCGATGGGCGAGAACCCGACGCCGCTGATCATGCCGTGCCACCGCGTGCTAGCGGCCAACGGCAAGAGCGGCGGCTTCTCCGGCGCGGGCGGCGTCATGACCAAGCTGCGGCTCCTTAGCATCGAGGGCGCGCAGCCGACCGGCCCGACACTGTTCGAGAAGCTGCCGCTCGCGGTGCGGCCGAAGGCGCGCCGGGCGTTCAAATAAATCGGCGCTAAATCCACTCCTCGTGTTCCTCGAAGTGCGCGGGGAACATGTTGACGTATTGCACCATGCGTGGCCGCGTGCCGCGGTTGGGACTGGCGCCATGCGGCAGCGCCTGATGCCAAATGATCAGATCGCCGGCTTTTCCGCCGATGGCGCACGGGCCGAGCGCATAAAGATCCTGGCGGCGTGGATCGGCGCCGGCCGGCAGCGCCTTGAGCCAATCCTCGCCCCAACGCTGAAAGCCTGGCACCAACGTGAACGCGCCCTGTTCGGGCGGCGTATCGGTCAGATAGAGGATGCCGGCGGTCGTGAACGGGATCGGCGTCTTCACGCTCACGTCCCAGTGCAAGTGTGGGCCGGGAAACTTGAAATCTTGCCGCTCCGGCGGATTGAAGCCGACGCGGTCGGTGGTCGCCCACAGATCGGCCGTGGCCCAGAGTTGCGCAAAGGCTTTGTGGATGCGCGGCGAGTGGCGAATGGTCTCGAAGGTCGGGTGCTGGAAGTACTGCACCATGATGCCATGATCGTTCTCTGTTGCGTACCAGGTCTGCGGATCGTCTTCGCGCGCGCCCAGATGCTCCCATATCGCCTGCGCTGCCGCGTCTCGCGTAGCTAAAGAAACTGCTTCGTGCAGCACGACGTAACCGTGCTCCTGCCAGAACGAGAGATCGGACGCGGACAGGACCGGCTTGCTCGCCTCGACGGCCGCGAAGAAGCGTGCCGTCTCGGGAGGAGGATCGCGGCCGGCCACGGCGGCATTGATGCGCGCGATCCGTTCCGGCTCGACGCCGCCGGTCATCGCCACGATCCAGCGCTCGAACTCTTCGAAACTCGGTGCCTCGCGCAGCAGATACTGCATCGCCTGTTCGAGTCCGACGCCACTGGCGTGAATGACCAGATAGTCGAGATGGCGATCATGCATCGTGGCTGGCGCGGAGCGGCCCAGCCGTGCGGCCATTGCGCGCGACCACAACCGCTTGAGTTGATAGATGCCAAGCGCGCCGGTCGCGGTTGCCGGCGCCAAATCCGGCGAGGCCGGCGGTTCGGACCTGCCGCTCGTCACAACTGCAATGTCGCCCAAAGCCATACCCGGCTCGCAACCACCACGTGTCCAATCTGGATTAAAGCGACGGCAATAAGCGACGTCAAAGCGCGTGGAGACATGCGGTTGGACAAAGTCTCCGGTTGGACGGAATCGCGACCGTAATGTAAAAGCCATTTACATGAACTGGTCGAAGGACGAGAAAGACAGCCCGCGCGGCTATCACCACGGCAACCTGAAAGAGGCGCTCCTTCGCGCCGCGCTCGAATTGATCGCGCAGAAGGGGCCGGCCGGCTTTACCTTTGCCGAAGCTGCGCGGTGGGCCGGCGTCAGCCCGGCGGCGCCTTACCGGCACTTTCGCGATCGCGACGATCTGCTGGCCAACGTGGCGCTGCGCGGATTTGAGCAGTTCGAGATTGCGCTCGCACGCGCCTGGGACGACGGTCGCCCCGATGCGCTCGCTGGCCTCGAACGCATGGGAAGAGCTTATCTCGCGTTCGCGCGTGCCGAGCCCGCCTACTACTCGGCGATGTTTGAATCCGGCATTTCGCCCGCCAGCACGCTAGAATTGCGCGCGGCGGGGGATCGCGCCTTCGCCGTACTGCGCGGTGCGGCGGAAAAGCTATGCGCGCAATTGCCGCCGCAAGGCCGGCCACCCTCGCTGATGGTGGCGCTGCATATCTGGGCGATGTCGCACGGCATCGCTTCGCTGTTTGGCCGTGGCGATGCGGCCCAACGGACGCTGCCGATGTCGCCCGAAGAACTGCTCGAGGCCGAGGTCCTCATCTATCTGCGCGGCCTTGGTGCCCCGGCAGCGGCGGCTGCTCGCTGAACGCGTTTTGCATTTCCGGCCGATCCCTCTTGACAGTGCAATATGTCGATGTAAATGTTATTTACATTCACACGCGAGGTGTGTCATGCCAATAGCAGCAGGCTTGCTCATGCTTTTCGGTTTTTGGGCGTGGTGGCCCCTGGGCTTCATCGTCCTCATGCTCTTCGGCTTTTGGGCATGGTGGCCGCTTGGGCTTGTCGTTCTCGCCTTCATGATCTGGAGCGCACGAATGGGATCAGGATGTTGGAGTCACTGTGGCTACAGCTACAGCTACGGCCACGACCGCGGCGAAGGCCGCTTCGACCGCCATATGAGTCGCTGGCAATCAAAGATGGAGCGCATGCAGGAGAAGATGGATCGCCTGCGCGAGCGGGTGGACCGCTCAGGCGGTGGCGACTGGTGGGGACGTCCCCGCTCCAGCGGCAACCGGGCCTTCGACGATTATCGCACCGAGACGCTGCGGCGGCTTGAAGACGAGCAGCGCGAGTTCAAGGAATTTCTTGAGCGGTTGCGATTCGCCAAGGACAGGGCCGAGTTCGACCAGTTCATGGCTGAACGGCGTGATCGTCCCTCAGGCGAAACTACGCAACCGCCGAGCAGCTAAAGCCACAGAAGCATCGGCCGCCTCGGCGCGAAGTTCCACGGGCCGTCCGCCGCCAAGGCGGGCGGCTCGACGCGTTTTGGCGCGGGACGCTTTGTCGCCGCGTGCTTCGTCGCGGCCTTAACGAGCCATTAAGGATGCTCGGGCTTCGTAGACCGGAAGGATCGGGGGAGCGCCCTAGTTTGGACACGTTTCGCGACTGATTTCGGTCTGGCCGGTGACGGGTCCGGCTTGGGTCCTCGCGAAAACTTGGGTCTTGGTCGGCGCGCGCGTTGCGGCTTGTCTCGGCTTTTCGTTTGGTCGGGGTCTCGCGCGCCGCATCCGGGTCACGGCCCACCTTTATGATTTGGCTTCGGCCCGCACCGGCCGACCGCCAGATGGACGCCCAGAGGACGGACGCCTTATGTCATCGTCAGGCCTGCAGCTTTTTACCCTGTTTTGGAATTCGCTGTGGATCGTCAAGCTGGTGATCGGCGGGCTTGTCGTCTGCTCGGTCTGGGTTTGGGCCATCGCCATCGACAAGACGCTTCTGTTCGCGCGTATCCGCAGGGCCGGCGACCGGTTCGAAGAGGCCTTCTGGTCCGGTCAGTCGCTCGAAGAACTCTACAAGTCGCTGGCAGGTGCTCCGACGCACTCGACCGGCGTGGTGTTCGTCGCCGCCATGAACGAGTGGAAGCGCAGTTTCGAGGGCAATATCCGCTCCTTCACCGGGCTGCAGATGCGCATCGAGAAGGTGATGAACGTCACCATCGCGCGCGAGATTGAGCACATGGAGCGCCGGCTCCTGGTCCTGGCCACGGTCGGGTCGGCCGGCCCGTTCATCGGACTGTTCGGCACCGTGACCGGCATCATGACGAGCTTTCAGTCGATTGCGGCCACGCAGAATACGTCGCTTGCCGTGGTGGCGCCCGGCATTGCGGAAGCTCTATTCGCGACCGCAATCGGCCTCGTTGCCGCCATCCCGGCGACGATTTTCTATAATAAGTTCACGGTTGAGGTGAACCGGCAGGCGCAACGGCTGGAGGGCTTTGCCGACGAATTTACCGCGATCCTGTCGCGGCAGATCGACGAGCGGGCGTGAGGGGGATATGGCGGCAAGTTTCGCAACTAGCGTTTCAGGCGGCCGGCGCGGACGCCAACGGCGTGCCGTGATGAGCGAAATCAACGTGACGCCGTTCGTCGACGTCATGTTGGTGCTGCTGATCGTCTTCATGGTGACCGCGCCGCTGATGACGCTGACCATCCGGGTCGACCTTCCGGACACGCGCGGCGGCACGTCGCTTAACTCGCAGAAAGCCCCGATCACCCTTACCCTCAAGAAGAGCAGCGGTGACTGCTCGAGCCAAGCCGACCTCTTCGTCGACAAGACGCCGATCGCGCTAAACGACATCGAGGCGAAATTCCAGGCGATCAAAAGCGCCAATGCGAGCCCTGGCGAACAGGCTCCCACCGTTTGGGTCAACGCCGACAGGCAGCTCTGCTATAATGAGGTCGCGCGAAGTCCTGGGCAGGCTGCATGACGCCGGATTCGGCACCGTATTGAACATCACGAACGAGAAGCCGGCGGGAGAGTAGGATTGCGATCCGATTGGGTCATATCCGGGTTCGCTCACGCGGCGCTGATCACGTTCGCGCTGATCAGTCTCGCCAATTCGAAACCGAGCGACGATGTGGTGGATCATGTGCGGGTCCAAATCGTCACCGACAATGACCGTTCCACAGCGGCGCTTGGAGAAGAAAACGCGCCCAAGCTTGCGGAGCCGAAGCCGCTTGCCGACAAGGTCGGCGATCCCAAGCCGGTCAAGGAGGTTGCCCCTAAGGCCGTGAACAAGCCGCCGATCACCACGAATGCGGCGGCGCCGATGCCGCAGCCCAAACCGCAACCGCAGCAAAAACCGCAGCCGAAGCCCAATCCGCAGACCGCGCAAAAGCCGGACAAGAAGCCTGACGATTTCAAGGCCGACAAAATCGCCGACCTTCTGAAGAAGACAGACCCGCAGCCCACGCCGGACAAGCCGAAGCCGCAGGCTCCCGCATACGACGCCAACCACATTGCCGAATTGCTTGACCACCGCGATCCTCAGCGTCAGGTAGCGAGCGCCGACACCGTCAACGATACGACAAGCTTGGGCGCACAGACGGCCGCGCCGAACGCGCAGTTGTCGCAGACCGAAATCGACGCGTTGCGCGAGCGCATCAGGGAATGCTGGAGCCCGCCGCCCGGCGTCGACAGCAACTCCACTCTCTACGTAGCCTTAAGGGTTCTGTTCAAACCGGACGGAACGCTCGCTCAAATGCCGGTCGTGGTGGCGGGCTCGGCGTCTCCGCTGGGTCCGGCGCTCGCCGAGAGCGGTAAGCGCGCGCTGTTGCAATGTCAGCCGTTCACGATGCTCAAGCCCGAGCATTACGCGCAGTGGAAAGACATCACTGTCAACTTCAATCCGCGCGACTTCTCGAACTGACGGATTGGATTATCCCGCTTAAATTCACTTTGCGAAGCAAACAATTGGCGATGCAAGCACGATGACCCGTTCGCACAGGCCGACGCTTTCGCTGACCCGCAGGCACGCGCTTGCGCTTGGCGCGTTGGGGGCGGCGACGCTCTCGGCGCGGCGCGGCGCGGCGCAAACGAGCATCGTTGTCCACGGCGGCAACTTCCAGCCCATGCCGATCGCGATTCCCGAGTTCATTCCAGGGACCGCCAGCGACGCGGACACTGCGCACGGAATTACCCAGATCGTCACCGCCGACCTGCAACGCAGCGGTCTGTTCGCACCTATCGATCCGTCGGCCTATATCGAGCGGATCGTCAATTTCGACAGCGTGCCGAATTTCCAGAGCTGGCGCTCGATCAATGCCCAGGCGCTGATCACCGGCAGGGTGTCTCGGCAAAGCGACGGCCGTTTGAAGGCGGAGTTCCGCCTGTGGGACGTGCTCGCCGGCCAGCAGCTCGGCGCCGGCCAGCAATATCTCACGACGCCCGACAACTGGCGCCGTCTCGGCCACATTATTTCCGATGCGGTCTATGAGCGCATCACCGGCAACAAGGGTTATTTCGACAGCCGCATCGTCTTCGTCGACGAGACCGGTCCGAAGCAGCGACGCATCAAGCGGCTGGCGATGATGGATCAGGACGGCGCCAACGTGAGATATCTCACGCGCGGCGACGAGCTTGTGCTCACGCCGCGTTTTTCGCCGTCGACCCCGGACATCACCTACATGGCCTACGGCGAGGGCGATCCACGGGTTTATCTGCTCAACATCACGACCGGCCAGCGCGAGATTGTTGGTAACTTCCCCGGCATGAGTTTCTCGCCGCGGTTCTCGCCGGACGGGCAGAGCGTGATCATGAGCCTGCAGGAGAGTTCGAACTCCAACATTTTCGTTATGGATTTGCGCTCGAAGGCAACGACGCGGCTCACCAACACGCCGGCCATCGACACCTCGCCGTGCTATTCGCCCGACGCCACGCAGATCTGCTTCGCCTCGGATCGCGGCGGTCAGCCGCAGATCTACGTCATGCCCGCGGCCGGCGGGCAGGCGCAGCGCATCAGCTTCGGTGACGGCACCTACTCGACCCCGGTATGGTCGCCTGCGGGCGACTACATCGCCTTCACCAAGCAAACTGCCGAGCAGTTCGCGATCGGCGTAATGAAGCCGGATGGGACCGGCGAGCGCATCCTCACGACAGGGTTCCACAATGAGGGCCCGACCTTTGCGCCCAACGGCCAGGTGATCATGTACTTCAGCGATGAAATGGGCGGTCCAGGGCCCTCGCTCTATACGATCAACATCACCGGTCGGAACCAGTTGCGGGTTCCGACCCCGAGCTTCGCTTCCGATCCGGCCTGGTCACCCCTGCTGTCATGATGCTGTTGTCATGATCTCGGGCATTCTTTTCGCCGACCATAGGCTTGCCGCATTGAGGCCTCATTAACCATTCCAAAAGGTTGTCGGGGGTTGTGTGGGGACTGGGCTTCTTTGCAAGGCCTCATCAAGGTTGACGGAACCTTCGCTTAACGAAGGCCCTGCTAGACCGGCTCTAAGTCCCGCCCAGCCTATTCCCCGACGGGGAGGACAGGCTTGGGCCCCGACGTAAGCAAAGCAATGGAGGCTCCGGAATGAACGGGGTGAGCATCGTCCGCAGCGCCAAATTCGCAGTTGTCATCCTGGCCGGACTCGTGATCGCCGGCTGCGCCAAACACGACGCGGATCCGACCAGCGCCATGACATCGACTGCCGCTCCTGGCAGCCAGCAGGACTTCGTCGTCAATGTCGGCGACCGCGTGTTCTTCGACACCGATTCGACGGATCTGTCGCAACAGGCCCGCGCAACGCTCGACAAGCAGGCGGAGTGGCTCGGTCACTACAGCCAGTATGCCTTTACGATCGAAGGCCATGCCGACGAGCGTGGCACGCGTGAATACAATATCGCGCTCGGCGCCCGCCGCGCCCAAACGGTGCGCGACTATCTGATCTCGCGCGGTATCTCGGGCCAGCGCATGCGTACCATCTCGTATGGCAAGGAGCGCCCGGTCGCCGTCTGCGACGATATTTCCTGCTGGTCGCAGAACCGTCGCGCTGTGACCGTGCTCGATCAGAGCTCGTAACACGCGGCCTGCGCGGGCGGCCGCCTAAGGCCGCCCGATAATTGCGGGTGCCCTGGAGGCGTCACGCTGCGGCCTGGATAGCGCCGCACAGTCACAATTTGGACGCAGGGCCGGCTATGGTGCGCACGCTGAAACCAGCGAAAATGTCGCCCGGATGATCCGTTCTCTCTCGCTTCTTTCTGTTGCGATAGTCTGCACGCTCGGCGTCCACGCCGCGCAGGCGCAGGATGCCGATTCCGAGTTGGTGACGCGGGTCGATCGGATGGAAGAAGCGATCCGCGGCCTCACCGGGCAGATCGAGCAGTTGCAATACCGCAATCAGCAGCTTGAACAGCAGGTGCAGCGCCTGCAGCAGCAAATGCAGGGCGGAACGCCTTCGGCGTCAGTATCGCCGCCACAAGCCGCCGCGCAGTATTCGCCCCCGCCTTCGCCGCAATACTCGCCGCCGCCCTATCCGTCACCGTCATATTCACAACCGTCATATTCGCCGCCGCCTCCGGCCTATCCGCCACCGGCAGCCGCCTCGCCACCGCCAGCGGCCAGTGCGGCGACTCCGCCTGATGGCCGCCGCGATGCGTTCGATCCGAGGGTCGATCCGAACGCACCTGGGGTGCCACGGCCGCTCGGCACCAGCACGGCCGCCAATGAGCCGCCGCCACCCTACCAGCCCACAGTGGCCAGCCCGGCTCCGCGTGCAAGCGGGAGCGCCGCTCGATCTGTCGAGCCCCTCTGCGCCGCAGGGCGTTCCTCCGGGCGGCCAACTGCCGCCCCCACCACCGGCCAATCCGAGCGCGACCGGAGGCGGCGTGCAGGCGGCATTATCTCCCTCGCCGCCGCCGGACGACACTCCGAAGGGCGAATACGACCTTGGTCAGAGCTACTTTCTGCAGAAGAACTATGTGCTGGCCGCGCAGACGTTTCGCGCGTTCCTCCACCAATATCCGAGCGACCGGCTGATACCCGAGGCGCAGTTCTGGCTCGGCGAGTCGCTGTTTCAAGGCCAGCAATATCACGACGCCGCCGAGGCGTTCCTGACCGTGTCCACCAAATACGAGACCATGCCGCGCGCGCCCGATGCGCTGTTGCGGCTTGGTCAATCGCTTGCGGCTTTGGGCCAAAAGGAAGCCGCTTGCGCGTCGCTGGGAGAGGTTTTACGCAAATACCCGCGCGCCTCTCTGAACGTGAAAGAGACCGTCGCGCGGGAACAAAAGCGTGTCCATTGCTGACGAAGCCGTCCGCGACCAAGAAGCGAACGCGCTGTTCCGGGGCCTTGAAGGTGTAGGCGGGCTGCTCATCGCCGCCTCGGGTGGGCCGGATTCGACAGCGCTGTTGTTGCTCGTTGCCCGCTGGGCGAAGCGGCTGAAGCAAGCCCCGAAGCTTCTCGCCGTCACTGTCGATCACGGTTTGCGGCCGCAAGCGGCTGCCGAGGCGGCAGCGGTCAAGCGCTTGGCGCGTCGCCTTGGCGTTGCGCATCGGACGCTGCGCTGGCGCGGGAAGAAACCTGTGACCGGCCTGCAGGAGGCGGCGCGCCTCGCGCGCTACCGCTTGCTGGCGGAGGCGGCCTCACGCGGCGGATACGCGCATATCCTCACCGCCCACACGCTCGATGATCAGGCGGAAACCGTGCTGTTGCGTCTTGCCCGCGGCAGCGGACTGACGGGGCTCGGCGGAATGGCGACTGCATCGCCGCTGCCCGGCGGCGGGACGGAGATTGTTCTCATGCGTCCGCTTCTGCCTGTCCCCAAGGCGCGGCTCATCGCCACGCTGCGCGCGGCCGGCATCGCCTATGTGCAGGATCCGAGCAACGCCGATCCGCGCTTTACCCGCGCGCGGCTGCGCGCGCTGATGCCTGAGCTGGCAGCGGAAGGTCTTGATGCGCGCAGCCTCTCGCGGCTGGCGGTGCGGATGCGGCGCGCGGAATTCGCGATCGAATTCGCCGTCGGCGCCGCCCGCGCGGCGCTCGCGCCGGAGTCGTGGCCGCAACGTGGCCCGATCGCACTCGACGCCGCGCGCTTCCTCGATCTGCCCGCCGAAGTCGGACTGCGCCTGCTGGGCCGCGCCATCGCCCATTGCGGCAATGAAGGGCCCGTCGAACTCGGAAAGCTCGAAGTCTCTCTATGACGCTATGCGGCTTGAGCCCCGGTTGCGGCGGACGCTCGCCGGTGCGCTAGTCGCGCTCGCGGGTAACCGGCTGAGCATCGAGCGCGCACCTGCGCGGCGCAGCGCCGCTGGCCGGCGAATTTCTCCCCGGCGCAACACAGCCATACGGCAAAACCGCAACAGCCGCTTTACGAAATAAGCCTATAATTGGCGATCGAATTGCCTTGTAAGGGCAGTGGGGTTCCCTTGGCAGGGGGCGGTCGCGCCCCTACATTGCGGAGCATAGGGACGTCAAGCCGCCACGATTTCCGGGCTAGAGAGCTGCAGTACCCGGGCGGGCCGCACGCGATCGCGGATTAAGGACCGAAGATGAACGCCAATCTGCGCAATTTCGCCCTCTGGGTTATCATCGTGCTGCTGCTTTTGGCGCTATTCACGCTGTTTCAGAACCCGAGCCACAACGCCAATGCGCAGGACATAACCTTCTCGCAGCTGCTCAACGACGTCGATAACGGCCGCGTGCGCAGCGTGGTCATCCAGGGTCCCGAAATCCACGGCGACTTTACCGATGGCCGGACCTTCCAGACCTATGCGCCGAACGACCCGAATCTGGTGCAGCGCCTCTACAACAAGGGCGTCTCCATCACGGCCCGGCCGCAGACCGAGAACGTACCCTGGTTCGTCTCACTCTTGATCTCGTGGCTGCCATTTGTCGCGCTGATCGGTGTATGGATTTTCTTGTCGCGGCAGATGCAGGGCGCCGGCGGCAAGGCGTTGGGCTTCGGCAAATCGCGCGCCAAGCTGCTCACCGAGGCGCACGGCCGCGTCACCTTCGAGGACGTGGCCGGCGTCGACGAGGCCAAGCTCGACCTGCAGGAGATCGTCGAGTTCCTGCGCGATCCGGCGAAATTCCAGCGGCTCGGCGGCCGCATTCCGCGCGGCCTGTTGCTGGTCGGGCCTGCCCGGCACCGGCAAGACGCTGCTGGCGCGCGCCATCGCCGGCGAAGCGAACGTGCCGTTCTTCACCATTTCCGGTTCTGACTTCGTCGAAATGTTCGTCGGCGTTGGCGCGAGCCGCGTGCGCGACATGTTCGAGCAGGCGAAGAAGAACGCACCTTGCATCATCTTCATCGACGAGATCGACGCGGTCGGCCGCCATCGCGGCGCGGGCCTCGGCGGCGGCAACGACGAGCGCGAGCAGACGCTCAATCAGTTGCTTGTCGAAATGGACGGCTTCGAAGCCAACGAAGGCATCATTCTGATCGCCGCCACCAACCGGCCCGACGTGCTCGATCCGGCGCTGCTGCGGCCCGGCCGTTTCGACCGCCAGGTCGTGGTGCCCAATCCCGACGTGGTCGGCCGCGAGCAGATCCTGAAAGTGCACGTGCGCAAGGTACCGCTTGCTCCGGACGTCAACCTGAAGACCATCGCCCGCGGCACGCCCGGCTTCTCCGGCGCGGACCTGATGAACCTCGTCAACGAAGCAGCCCTGATGGCGGCGCGGCGCAACAAGCGCATGGTCACCCAGGTCGAGTTCGAGGACGCCAAGGACAAGGTGATGATGGGCGCCGAGCGTAAGTCGCTGGTGATGACGGAGGAGGAAAAACTCCTCACCGCTTATCACGAGGGCGGCCACGCCATCGTTGCGCTCAACGTCAAGGCCACCGATCCGGTGCACAAAGCCACCATCATCCCGCGCGGCCGCGCGCTCGGCATGGTGATGCAGCTGCCCGAACGCGACAAGCTGTCGATGTCGCTCGAACAGATGACCTCGCGGCTTGCCATCATGATGGGCGGCCGTGTCGCCGAGGAATTGGTGTTCGGCAGGGAGAAAGTCACCTCGGGTGCGGCTTCCGACATCGAGCAGGCGACCAAGCTTGCGCGCATGATGGTTACCCGCTGGGGCCTCTCGGACGCGCTCGGCACCGTCGCCTACGGCGAGAACCAGGAAGAGGTGTTCCTCGGCTATTCGGTGGCGCGCCAGCAGAATATCTCCGAGGCCACCGTGCAGAAGATCGACGCCGAGATCAGGCGCTACGTCGAGGAGGGCTATGCCGAGGCGCAGCACATCCTCACCGAGAAGCGCGCCGATCTGGAGACGCTGGCGCGCGGGCTCCTTGAGTTCGAGACGCTCACCGGCGACGAGATCAAGGATCTGCTCTTGGGCAAGCGCCCGACCCGCGAGTTGATCATCGAGCCGTCGACCCCGCGCGCCTCGACCGTGCCCAGCGCCGGCGCCGGCCGCAATCGGCCGCGTCCTGAGCCGGGACCGCATGGAGCCGCAGCCGCAGTCTTAAGCGCCTCCGCCGTTCGTCGTTTCCGTATTTTCGATCTGTCGTTCCTGCGTGGCGCGCCGCCCGCAACATGGCGGTGACCGAACGTGGCATAATGCGCTGTTCTGTCTTCGCACATTATTTTCAGCGGACTCGCGGCGATGCGGCAAATGATCATGGTCGGCTTTCTGCAGGCGCAGAACTGCACGAACCATCCCAGTTCCTGGCGCCATCCGGCGTCCCGCACCGACAGCTGGTCGCCAGATTTCTACCGGCGCATCGGCCGTGTGCTCGAGGAAGGCAAGTTTCACCTGGGCTTCTTCGATGATCGCCTGTCGATGCCGGACCTGTACGGCAGCGATCACGCCCATACGGTCGCGCACGGCATCCGCTGCGTGAAGCTTGACGCTGTCACCGTGCTCACCGTCATGGGCATGGCGACCGAGCGGCTTGGCCTCGGCGCCACCTATTCGACCAGCTATTACGAGCCGTTCCACGTGGCGCGCGTGTTCGCCACGCTCGACCTGATGACAGGTGGCCGCGCGGCCTGGAACGTCGTCACTTCGCTCAACGACGGCGAGGCGCAGAACATGGGGCGCGACGAGGTCTTGGACCACGACCTGCGCTACGACCGCGCCGACGAGTTCATGGAGGTCGTGCTCGGGCATTGGGATACTTGGGAGGACGACGCCATCGTCCAGGACAAGGCGGCAGGACTGTTTGCCCAGCCCGAAAAAGTTCATCGCCTCGACTACGAGGGCCGCTTCTTCCGCTCGCGCGGGCCGTTCACCGTCCCGCGCTCGGCGCAGGGCCACCCGGTCATCATCCAGGCCGGCGCGAGCGGACGCGGCAGAAAATTCGGTGCGCGATGGGGCGAGGTGATCTTCGCCGCCTATCCGAATGTCGAGGTCGGCGCACGCGACTATGCGGCGTTCAAGGCCGAGGTGGCGCGTTGCGGCCGCGATCCGGCCCACGTGCACGTTACGCAGCTCATCAACACCGTGGCGGCGGCAACCAAGGCTGAGGCCGAAGACAAATGGGCCGAGATCGATAAGCTGCGCGCTTGAGATCGATGCGTTGTCGCTCCTATCGGAGGCGCTCAATTTCGACTTCGCCGCGAAGGGCATGGATGAGCCGTTCACGACGGAGGAACTCGCGTCGATGTCCGGCCTGCAGGGCATCCGCGACCGCGTCGTCGCCATGAAGAAAAATCCGACGGTGCGCGAATTCATCAAGATCAGCGGCCGCGGGCGCGTGCATAATCCAATCGTTGGCGGGCCGATGGAGGTGGCCGACCAGCTTGAAGCCTGGTTTGCCGCGCCCGCCTGCGATGGCTTCGTGCTCTCGGCCACACACGTGCCGGGCTCGTACGAGGATTTCGTCCGCTTCGTTGTGCCCGAGCTCCAGCGCCGCGGGCTTTATCGCCGCGACTTCGCCGGCATCACATTGCGCGAAAGTCTCGGACTGCCTGTGCCGGCCATTGGCGCATGGCGGATTAGCAAATAGCGTGCGGGTTATGTGCTGCCTCAATATTCCAAAGCGGCTATCGGCGGCGTAGCATCGGCGTGATCGCGCTCATGGAGGAGAGGACATGCTCATCGACCACCGCACCTACACGCTGCGTCCGGGGACGCTGCGCAAGCAGATCGAGATTTACGAGAAGTACGGACTCGTCCCGCAGAAGCGGCATTGCGGCGAGCCCCTGGCGTGGCTCATCCCTGAAACCGGCGACGTCAATTCTTACGTTCACATATGGGTCTATGAAGATTTTGCCGACCGCGCGAAGCGGCGCGCCGCGATGTTCAAGGATCCGGAATGGCTGGTCTATATCGAGAAGAACGCCGAGACCGGCTACATCACCAAGCAGGAAAGCAACTTCATGACACCGGCGCACTTCGCGCCGATCAAGCGGTAGAGTTCAACGCTCCGCCGCGAAGATGCCGCTGCAAAATCGCGTTACGCCGTTCGGCGATCTCGCTCCACTGCGCGCCCGCGGATTGTTCATGGGCAACCGCGGCGGGCGGTTTCATAACGATGATAAAACTCTAGGCGGGCGCCGCTGGGCCTCGCGGCAATGGATCTGCTGCGTGCTCGACTTCAAGGGACGGCACCGCGAGGTCTGGGGCCGTTCTTACACTGAATTGTTTTTTCTCGACGAGCCGACGGCGCTCGCCGCCGGGCATCGGCCCTGTTTCGAATGCCGCCGCAAGGATGCACTCTCCTTTGCAGAGAAATGGCAATCCGCGTTTGGACTTCACAAGCGGCCGAAAGCTGCCGAGATGGATGAGGTACTCCACGCCGAACGCCTCCGTGGGGGCACCAAGCGTCTGCACTGGAGCTACCTTGATGCTTTGCCGGACGGCGTATCTGTGATGCTGGATGACTATACCGCGGCCTACGCGGTGCGTGGCGATGCACTGTTGCGCTGGTCGCCCCGCGGATACTTCGACCGCAGGAAACGGCCGCGCGGTATCATTGTCGATGTGTTCACGCCGCCGGCGATCGTTGCCGGGCTGAAAGCGGGCTACCAGCCTCACTGGCATCCGAGCGCGGACATTAGCCGCGAAACGCGGCCTTGATTGCGTCGACACCCTTGCCGGATTTCGCCGCGGCGATGATCCGCGCCTCCTGTTTCATCAACCCGTCGAGCGCTGCCTGCATGGCGTCGATCTTGTCTGCAGGCACTACAACGGCGCCGTGGCGGTCGGCGTGGATCAGGTCGCCGCTGTTGGTCGCCATGCCGTGAATGGTGACCGGAATGCCGTATTCTTCGACGTGCACGTAGGCGTGTGAGGGGCCGATCGAGCCGGCGAGCATCTGAAAGCCCTCAGCGGCCTGGGCGATATCGCGCACTGAGCCGTTGGTGATCGTGCCGAGGCAGCCGAGCGCCTTGTGCACGTTGGTCTGCACTTCGCCCCAGAACGCGCCGTGGCCGGGCGGATCGTCGAGGTCCTCGATCAGCACGATGCTGGGGCGCGGCTCGGCGGCGACGTAATCCAGGTAGTCCATGCGCTTTTGCATGTAGCTCGGTCCGCTGACCGCATCGCGGGTGCGGATCGTGACCGTCTTGGCGAAACCAACCATCGGCGGCAGGTCGGGATAGGGACAGTGCAGGTGCGTCACGGTATAGCCCGCCCCGCGGCGTCCCGACGCCGCGATCTCGATCAGGTTGCAGACGGTCGGCGTATCGATCGACCGCAGAAAGGCGAATTGGCTTTCCGACACCATGGCGTTCCCCTCCATTGCATTCACTAAGCGTCTTCAGCGTCCCCAGGCGGCCGCGACGATGATCGCGATGATCGCCTGCATGGCGACGATGATGGCGACACAGCCGTCCCAGCCGGAAAAAGTCCAGGCAAGCCCGCCGAGAAGAGCCCCGGCGCTGCCGCCCACGTAATAGGCCGTGGCGTAGAGACCGACGGCCGATGAGCGTCCCTCCTTGGCAGTCAGCGTCACGTAGCCGGTCGACACCGCCTGGCACACCATGCCGCAGACCGCGCACAACGTCAGCCCCACCATGATGGCGCTGACCGGCGGCGCCAGCAGCAGAAGGGCCCCAACCACCCATAGCGCGATAACGCCGAGCACGAATGGCCGCCGGCCAAATAGGGTGATGGCGCGTCCGACCAGCGGCACGAGCGGGCTCGAGGCGAGGTAGGTGATAAATAGCGCGCCAAGGAGCGTCGGCGAGAACAGATAGGGCGGCGCCGCCAGATGAAAGCTCACATAGGTGAACGTGGCGATGAAGTTGAACAGGACGCCGAAGCCGATCGCATAGGTCGCCATCAGCTGCCGGTCGCGAAAATGGCGCAGCATCTGCGCGAGTGACGACAGCAGTCCGCCTGAGCGCACGAAGTTGCGTTCGCGCGGCAGCGTCCACACAACGATAATCGCGGCCAAGAGCGTGAGCAGCGCGACGACAGCGAAAGCGGCCCGCCAACCGATCAGATCGGTCAACATACCGGGGATGAAACGGCCACAGAAGCCGCCGATGCTGGTGCCGGAAATGTAGAGGCCGGCGACGCGCGGCACGTCCGCTGGCGGCCATTCGTCGCCGATATAAGCGACGGCAACGGTGAAGATCGGCGGCAGCAACAATCCCTGCGCGAAGCGCCAGAACGCGAAGGCTGGCACGCTGGACACCAGCGTCATGATCAGCGTCGGCACGACGACCGCGAACATGGCGAAGGTGATCAGGCGTTTTCGCCCGACGACGTCGGCGAGTACGCCGGTGAATGGGGCGGTAAGCGCAATCGCGCCGGTGCCCGCCGTCATCAGCCAGGAAATGTCGCCGGCACTGACGCCGAATTCGGCCGCCAGATCAGGCAGCAGCGCTTGCACCGAATAGAGGTTCACGAAGGCGCAAAATCCCGCCGTCGCAATGGCGAGACTGCGGGTATCGAAGGCCATGCGGCATTATGGGGGAAATGAGCGGCGAAGACACGCCGTGTCGGCGCGCCGCAGCGCGTCTACAGCTGCAGGATCGAGTCGAAGCTCCACTCCGACTCGGCCGGATTTTCGCCGATCCGAATCGTGGTGTCGCTGAGGAAGCGATAGGGAGGCACCGGCAGATTATAGGGCGCCGGCACGCCGCTATAGACGCGGCCAGCGGCGTCGTACTTGGAGCCGTGGCAGGGGCAGAAGTAACCGCCGATCCAATTGGCCACCGGGGCGGTCGCGCTCGGCGACGGGTAGAAGAGCGGGATGCAGCCGAGATGCGTGCAGATGCCAACCAGCACGCCGTATTCGGGCTTGATCGAGCGGTGCCAATTGGCGGCGTAGGGCGCCTGCTGCATCTGCTCGGAGTTCGGATCGGCCAGCAGCGCGGTATCCTGCGCGCTCTGCAGCATCTGCAGGGCGTCCTTCGAGCGGTGGTAGATCCAGATCGGCCGCTGCCGCCAGCGCACCATGATCTGCGCGCCTTCCTCGATCTTGCTCACGTCGACATCGACCGGCCCGCCGGCGGCCAGCGTCGACGCGTCGGGATTCATCTGATCGACGAGCGGCACGAGGGTGGCGGCGGCGCCGACCGCGGCGACCATTCCGGTTGCGATGTAGAGGAAATCGCGGCGAGACGGCGGTTCCGCGTGTTCGTACGTATCGGTAGCGCTATTAGCCATTGCCTTACCCTAGTCTTGCTGCCCGTCGTCCCGGCCGCCGCTTTATGTCGGCAGAGCCGCCTCGCGTCAATCCAGCGCGGCACGCGCGTGTGCAAGCGTGTCAGCGACCGAGCCGGAGGCGTCGATCTGCCTCCAATCGAGCCGGCCGAGGTCGTAGGCCTGCTGCGCCTGCGCTACTTCACGGCCGGCATCGGAGGCGTCGCCTGAACGAGAGCCGACGCGGGCGAGCCGGCTCGCGAGATCAGCGGTAAGGAAGAGGCCCTGCAATCGCACGCCCGCGGACTTGGCTGCTGCGGCCAAGGCTTCACGTTCGGCCGGCTGGGCGAACACCGCGTCAATGATCGCCGCATGGCCGGCGGCCAGGATGCGGCGCGCTTTGTCGATGAGCACGCCATAGACCCGCTCGGTCACTTCCGCGGCATAGGCTTGCTCGGGCAGTTTCTCCGTCTCGGCGACGCCGAACATCATCTTGCGCTCGACATCCGAGCGGATGATGACCGCGCCCGGCATCGGGCCGATGCCGGGCGCGAGCCCTCGCGCGAGCTGCGTTTTGCCGGTGCCGGAGAGGCCGCCAATGGCAATCAATTGCGGCGGTGGCGGCGCGACGGCGCGTGCGGCGAAGGCGAAATAGGCGCGCGCCGACGCGGCTATTTCGCTCCGCTTGGCCTCCGCGGCGCGCTCCAACCTAGCCACGGTGACACGGGCGCGAATCGCGGCGCGCAAGGAGAGGAAGAAGGGCAAGGCAGCAAGCCCATCGAGATCTTCGACGCGCTGGGTCTCAGTGAGGTAGCGGTTCAAAACGATATTGGCCGGTAGCGCCAATCCTCGCTCGAGCAGATCCATCAATAGGAAGGCCAAGTCGTAGAGAATGTCGCCGGTCGCGATGATTTCGGAAAATTCGATGGCATCAAACACGACCGGCTTTCCGGCGATCAGCACGATGTTGCCGAGATGAAGGTCGCCATGAATGCGGCGAATGAGCCCGCGCCGACTGCGCTCTTCAAGGAGCGGCACGATGCGCGCGTATGCCGTACGGCTGGCGCGGGCGAGGGCATCGATCTCGGCAGCGGTGAATATTTCCAGATGCGCGGCGAACGCCTCCGCATGTTCGTCGATGTAGGAGCCTAGCGCCGCAATCCAGGCGCTGCCGGCGAGCGGCTGGGCGCCCGCGTGCGCCGAGGCAACAACGCGGCCGAGCGCGTCGGCAAGCGCCTCGTCGATTTCGCCGGTGAGTCGGTCGAGGGTGCAATTCTCGTCGAACCGGTGCATCTCCACCGCCCATTCGACTGGAGCACCTTTCCCATTGATCGCGAGCTTGCCGCCGGCTTCGCGCGTGATCGGCACGGCGCGGCGGTAGATCTCCGGTGCATAAGGCGTGTTGACCGCAAGCTCGGCGTCGCACGCCTGTTTGCGCTTTCGCAGCGTCGAGTAGTCGAGGAAGGGAAAGCGGACCGCGCGTTTGACTTTCAACGCGCGGTCGCCGGCGAGAAACACCGACGCCGCGTGGGTATCGATGCGCTTGACCGCGGCGCCTCTATAGGTTGCCGGATCACCAAGGAAGGTCAGAACCTCCGCCTGGCTGTCAATGTCATCGTTCATTGCCGGCTAGGCCCACAACTGTCCGATCTCTTTGCGCCAACATAGCTGCACCATGATAACGCGAATGGCTGGACCCCCGGCGCATATCGCGCCATTGAATAATTGCGTCGCCGGCTGGGAGCGGTCGCGCCCAACCGGCCAAGGAAGCCGCCGAGGAGATCAAAAGATGCGCGCCAAGGACAATATGCGCACCGCCGCCGAGGTTTTGGTCGACCAGCTACAGATTCACGGCGTGCGCCACGTTTTCTGCGTGCCGGGCGAGAGCTATCTGGCCGTGCTCGACGCCTTCCACGACAGCGAACTCGCCGTCACCGTCTGCCGGCAGGAGGGCGGTGCGACCATGATGGCCGAGGCGATCGGCAAGGTGACGGGGCGGCCCGGCGTTTGTTTCGTGACCCGCGGGCCGGGGGCCACCAATGCGTCGGCTGGCATCCACATCGCGCGGCAGGATTCGACGCCGCTCGTCATGTTCGTCGGCCAGGTGGCGCGCGAGATGCGCGAGCGCGAGGCGTTTCAGGAGCTCGACTACCGGGCCGTGTTCGGCTCAATGACCAAGTGGGCGACCGAAATCGACGATCCGGCGCGGGTGCCGGAAATCGTCTCGCGCGCGTTCTACACTGCCGCCAACGGTCGTCCGGGCCCGGTCGTCGTCGCTATCCCCGAGGACATGCTGGTCGAGCGCGTTGCCGTATCGGACGCGCCGCCGTTTTCGTTGATCGAGACGTCGCCGGGCCCTGCCGAGCTTGAGCAATTCGCGCAAATGCTGTCCGGCGCGCGTTCCCCGATCATGCTCCTTGGCGGCAGCCGCTGGTCGCAACAGGCTTGCGACCGCGTGGCGCGGTTTGCGGAGAAATATTCGCTGCCGGTCGCCACCACCTTCCGCCGCGCGCATTTATTCGACGCGCTGCATCCATGCTACGCGGGCGATCTCGGCATCGGCCCCAACCCGAAACTGCTTGAGCGGATCAAGAGCGCGGACCTGGTCGTTCTCCTTGGCGGCCGGCTTGGCGAATTGCCGTCGCAGAGCTACACGCTGTTCGATATCCCGAAGCCGCAGCTACCACTCGTCCACATTCACCCGGGCGCCGAAGAGCTAGGCCGCGTCTACAGCCCGAACTTGGCGATCAACGCAACGCCGACTGCATTTGCCGCGGCGCTCGAAAAACTCGACCTGCCACGTCCCCTGCACGGCCAAGCCGAGGCGGCGCACGCTGATTATCTCGCATGGACCGAAAAGCCGACCGAGCAGCCTGGCACGGTCAATTTGGGTGCCGTCATGGTCTGGCTGCGCGACAATCTTCCTACCGACGCGTTCATCTGCAACGGTGCCGGCAATTATGCCTCCTGGATTCACCGCTTCTTCCGCATGCGCCGGTTCGGCCAACAAGTAGCGCCGACCGCGGGCTCGATGGGCTACGGCGTACCCGCCGCCGTGGCGATGAAGCGGCTATACCCCGACCGTCCCGTCGTGTGCGTCGCCGGCGACGGGGATTTTCTGATGAACGGCCAGGAATTCGCCACCGCGGTCCAGTACAATCTGCCGATCATCGTGCTTATTTCCGATAACGGCATCTACGGCACGATCCGCATGCACCAGGAGCGCGAATATCCCGGCCGCATCTCGGCGACCGATCTGCGCAATCCGGATTTCTCCGCTTACGCGCGCGCCTTCGGCGGCTTCGGCGTTTCCGTTGAGCGGACCGAGGATTTTCCCGCTGCGTTCAAGGAAGCGCAGGCGTCCGGTAAGCCGGCGATCATCCGTTTGAAGATCGACCCCGATGCGATCACGCCGACGACAACGCTATCGAAAATTCGCGCGAAGTCGCTGGCGGAAAAAGGTTAGCTGAGCGCCTTCATCCTCTCCTTGGGGGAGGGTGTTTGTTTATTGCGCTTTGATGCCGGCGGCCTTGATGATCGGCCACCATTTCTCGATTTCGGCTTTCTGGAACGCGTGCAGGGCTTCCGGCGTCTCCTGTTCCGGCGGATAAATAGCCTGCGCCAGATCGAGCAGGCGCTGGTGGACCTGCGGATCGGCGAGCGTTGCCATGGCGGCGGCGCTGAGCTTGTCGATGATGGGCTTCGGCGTGCCTTTGGGCGCCCACAGCCCGTGCCAGAACGAGAAATAGTAGCCCGGCAGTCCCGCCTCGTCGGTGGTCGGAATCTCGGGGGCGACTGCGATGCGCTCTTTGGCGGTGACCGCGTAGCTCTTGAGGTCGCCTGATTTCACATGGGGCAGAGATACTGCCGGCGTATCGAGCAGGACATCGATGTTGCCGGCGAGCAGATCGTTGGTGGCGAGACCGGCGCTGCGATAGGGCACCATCTGCCAGTGCAGGCCGAGCATGTTCTCCATCAACACGCCGGCGACGTGGCTTGGGCTGCCGACGCCGGAATGGCCCATCGTCGCTTTGTTTTCATTCGCTTTCAGCCAGGCGATCAATTCCTTCAGATTATTCGCCGGCATGCTCTTGCGGGCGTCGATGAGGAATGGCTGCGTCGCGACCAGCGCCACGGGATCGAGATCGTTCAGCAGGTCGAAGCCGAGATCATAGATGGCGCCGTTGGCGACGTTGGTTCCCCACATTCCCCATTGAATCGTGTAGCCGTCAGGCGCTGAGCGCTCGGCGCGGGTGACGCCGATCGTGCCGGCCGCTCCCGAAACGTTTTCCACGATCACGGTCTGGCCGAGCCTCGCGCTCATGCCCTGCGCCATGATCCGGCCGAGCACATCGGTCGATCCGCCGGGAGCAAGCGGTACGATCATGGTGATTGGACGGCTCGGATAATTTTGCGCGTACGCCGCCGGCGCCGCGACAAGGCAGGCGGTGAAGATCGCCGCAAAAATGGATTTGCCAGTCATGAGATTCCTTCTGCCCGGATCAAGGATATACCGCCTACGTTGCGGCACAAATTAAATCATGGTTCAGTTATTGTTGCGATTCTCTTCGTACTGATTGACCATGCCTTATCGCCGCACCGAGAACGTCGTGCGCCGGCTCGCCGCTCGTCATGCCGCGATCATCGAAGCGGCGCGGCTGGCGGCGAGCGAAGGCGGTATGGCGGCGGTACAGATTGCACCTGTTGCCGCCAAAGCTGGGATCGCTGCCGGCACGGTCTATCGCTATTTCCCGGGCAAGGCCGATTTGGTCGGGGCACTGCTTGCCGAAATGGCCGCGCGCGAGATCGCGGCGTTGCGCGCCGCGGCCGGGGCTGCGCCCGGCCCGCTTTCGGCGCTGTGCGGGGCGATCATGACGTTTGCGGCGCGCGCGTTGCGCCAGCGGCGCCTTGCGTTTGCGGCGATCGCCGAGCCAGTAGATGCCGAACTTGACGGGGCGCGGCTTTCCTTCCGACAAGCGCTTGCCGCCGAACTCACTTTGCTGATCGCGGCGGCGATAGCGGGCAAACACCTGCCCGAACAGGACGCCGCGCTCTCGGCGGCCGCGCTGCTTGGCCTTCTCGTCGAAGGAACAATCGGTCCACTCGCGCCGCAGCCGTCGGGCCGCGAGCACGAGGCGGTGCAATCGCTGAGCTTGATTGCCTTGCGCGCGCTCGGCGTCGCCGACGCGCGCGCCCGCGGCTTGGTGATGCAAACCGTGCTGCAGGCGGAAGCGGCAACGTAGCGCCTATCCGCCCGCCTGCGTTTCGGTCTTGCGCAGATGAGGGAAACGCTCGGTCAACAGCGATCCCGGATAATAGGTGGGGACAAAGGCGGCTTGCGCGCGGATCGCCTCGTACCAGCGCTGCACACGCGGCAAATCCTGCCAATCGGTGTCGCGGCCGAGATCGGCCATCCGCACGATCGCCGGCATGAGCGCAATGTCGGCGAGCGACAGATCAGCGCCGAGCAGCCACGGGCCGCCGCTTTCTTTGATCTCTGCGTCCATGCGTTCGTAGGTGCGGCGCAGCCGCTGCATTGCGCTGTCCATGTCTTTCTGCGGAAAGCCCTTGCGGCCCATTGCCAGCATGAATTCCTTGCGCAGCGGCTTCGATTCGGCGAAGGCGAGAAACTCCTCCTCGGCCATCGCCGCAAATCGCGGCAGGAAGGCAAGGTTGAAGGTTGGCACCCGCACGGCGGCGGCCGGCATTTCATCGATGAAGCGCATTAACGAGCGCATTCGAGCGCGCGATACTGCGTCGCGCGGCGTGAAGCTCACCGGCTGCGGCGCGATTTCGTCGAGATATTCGACGATGACAGAAGAATCGATCACGATCGCGCCATCGTGGTCGAGCGTCGGCACCACCCCGTTCGGATTGAGTGCGAGATAATCCGGCTTGAGTTGATCGCCGGCCAACAGGTCAAGCTTGACCTCAGTGAACGGGAGCTTTTTGGCGTTAAGAACAAAGCGTACCCGCTGGCTGCAGGTTGATTGCGGCGCGTTGTAGAGCGTGAAGTTCATGACCGGGCAACTCATAAGGGTGAACGCGAGATATCAGTGCGACATGAGCACCGGCACGGTCATTGAGCGCAGGATTGCATAGGTGACCCCGCCGAGCACGAATTCCCGCAAGCGCGAATGGCCGTAGCCGCCCATGACGATGAAATCGGCGCTGGAATCGGCCGCGTGGGACAACAGCGCGTCGGCCACGTCGATGTCGCCGCCAACGATGCGCTTGACGTCCACTTTCAGCCCATGACGGGCAAGGTGCTCACCCATATCGGCGCCGGGGATCTCGTCCTGTTTGCCTTTCTCGTTGGCGACGATTACCACCTCGACGAGGCCGGCGCGCTCAAGGATCGGCATGGAATCGGCAATAGCGCGCGCCGCCTGGCGGCTGCCGTCCCAGCACACCATGACGCGGTCGAGCTTGAGCGGCGCCTTCTGAATGTAGGGGACGACAATGACGGGGCGGCCAAACTCGAACAGCGCACTCTCGGCAATCAGTTCTTCAACGGCGCCCTTCTTAGGCTCGGCCTGACCAACAATGGCGAGATCGAAGCGGCGCGCGATGAGGCCGAATTGTTCACCGGCGCCGGCGAAGCTTGCGGGCAGAATAGCCGGCCCGGCGGAGATGCCGGCGCGGCTCACTTGTGCGTTGAAGCGCTCGACGGCGGCATTGGCCGCTTGCTGGGCGTCGTTCTGCTGCGTCTCGATGACTTCCGGCGGCACGTAGCCGGTAGCCGCGACTGGAACGACCGGGTCGTAAACAAACGCGATGCCGGCGAGGTGCGCGTTCAGCGCAGCGGCGACGGAAACGGCATAGTCTCCGGCAAAACTGCCCCCTTCCGCGACGCTGAGATTAACGACGATGTCCTTGATGATCATTGTGGCGTCTCCCTCGTGTCGGCGGGTTCAACGGCAGATTATGTCAGAGTTATATAGCGCCGGAACTACATCAAGCTGTGGGCGTGATCTTAATCCGGGGCTTACTTTTTCTTGATCGCGCCGTCGACATCGAACTGGCTGACATAGACCCACAGGTCGTTGATCTGCTGTTGGTCTTTGATGCCGGCGAAGTACATTTTGGTACCTGGCACCATCTTCTGCGGGTCCCTGATGTACCGCTTGAAAGTGGCCTCGTTCCACACGATGCCGGAGTTCTTGTTGGCGTCCGAATAGGGGTAGCCGGGCGCGGTGCCCGAATGGCGGCCATCGAGGCCGTTGAGTTCCGGGCCGAGCATGTTGGCCGCATCAGGTCCGATGGCGTGGCAGGTTTGGCACACGGCAAAATCATGCTCGCCTTTGCCGGCGTCCTGCGCCGCTGCGGTGGCGGCCAAGGCGACAATCAATGTGGCGGCCAGCATCATCGATCTCAGCATTCCTAGTCCTTTTTGGCCTTTTCGCCTGCCCCAGCCGTTCAAGCGGGCGGTACGCGGGGTGTCAATCGCCAGATCGCGCCTTCAACGCAGACCGGAGTGCTGATCGGCTGTTTCGCGCTATAGTACCGCGTCCGCTCGGACGAATGCGAAGTCCTGGAGAAGTCCGAATGCCCGTGATCATGCCTCTGCTTGACCAAGCGGTGCTTAAACGCCGCGCCGGGATCGTCGCGGCGCTCAAGCGCATCGTACCGGGCGAGGGCGTCATCGCGTCCGAACAGGCGATGCGGCCGTTCGAGAGCGATGGACTTACCGCCTATCGGCAGCTTCCCATGGTCGTGGTGCTGCCGGAAACGACGGATCAAGTGGCCGCAGTGCTCGGCTATTGTCATCGCGAAGGCATCAAGGTGGTGCCGCGCGGGGCCGGGACTTCGCTATCGGGCGGCGCGCTGCCGCTCGGCGACGGTGTGCTGTTGGGTCTCGCCAAGTTCAACCGTATCCGCGAGATCGATTACGATAATCGCGTCGCCGTGGTGGAGCCCGGGGTCACTAATCTTGCCGTCTCGGCGGCGGTGGCGGAGGCTGGCTTCTATTACGCGCCCGATCCCTCCTCCCAGATCGCTTGCACCATTGGCGGCAACGTCGCGGAGAATTCCGGCGGCGTGCACTGCCTCAAATACGGCGTCACCACCAACAACCTGCTCGGGTGCGAACTGGTGCTGATGACCGGCGAGATCCTGCGTCTCGGTGGCAAACATCTCGACGCTGCCGGTTACGATCTCCTCGGCATCGTTGCCGGCTCTGAGGGCCTGCTCGGCGTCGTCACCGAGGTGACGGTGCGGATTCTAAAAAAGCCGCAAAGCGCGCGCGCTGCGCTGATCGGCTTCCCGTCCTCGGAAGATGCCGGCGAGTGCGTCGGACGCATCATCGGTGCGGGTATTATTCCTGGCGGCATGGAGATGATGGATCGTCCCGCGATTCACGCCGCGGAGGAATTCGTCCACGCCGGCTATCCGCTCGACGTCGAAGCGCTGCTGATCGTCGAACTCGACGGCCCCGGCGACGAAGTCGATCATCTCCTCGAACGGGTCGAGAAGATCGCCTGGCAATGCCGCGCTGCGACCTGCCGCGTGTCCAAGTCCGAGGAGGAGCGGCTGTTGTTCTGGGCCGGCCGCAAAGCCGCGTTTCCCGCCGTCGGCCGCATCTCGCCGGATTATTATTGCATGGACGGCACTATTCCGCGCGCGAAGCTGCCGCTGGTGCTGCACCGGATGAAGGAACTGTCGGCAAAGTACCGTTTGCGGGTCGCCAACGTCTTTCATGCCGGCGACGGTAACCTGCATCCGCTCATTCTTTACGATGCCAACCGGGAAGGTGAGTTGGAGCGCGCCGAGCAATTCGGCGCCGATATTTTGCGCCTGTGCGTGGAGGTCGGTGGTGTGCTCACCGGCGAGCATGGCGTCGGTGTGGAAAAGCGCGATCTGATGCCGGTGATGTTTACCGAGGCCGACCTCGATCAGCAGCAGCGACTCAAATGCGCCTTCGACGACAAGAGCCTACTCAATCCGGGAAAGGTCTTTCCGACGCTGCACCGCTGCGCTGAACTTGGCCGCATGCACGTGCATGCGGGCCGCGTGGCGTTTCCGGATATTCCGCGTTTCTAAGCTCCGCCGTCGAGGGCGGCACTCTCCAAAAAGCAAGGTGCGATGCAGTTCGGTCTCTTCTGTTCAGCGCAGGCCAATAGCAGCGATCTTCCGGCAGAAACCGGTCAAGGCTTTCGCGACTATCTCGATTTCAATGTCGAGGCCGAAGCGCTTGGCTTTACGTCAAGCTTTCTGGTCGAGCACCATTTCACCGGCTGGAACCAGGTATCCTCGACCCTAATGCTGCTCATGGCGCTTGCCATGCGTACCAAGAGGCTCCGCCTTGGTTCGGCGGTGATGGTGCTGCCCTGGCACAATCCGGTGCTGCTTGCCGAACAGGCGGCGACGCTGGATCTCGTCTCCGGTGGCCGTTTCGATTTCGGCATCGGCAAGGGCTACCGGCACAGTGAGTTCAAGGGCTTTCAGATCGCGCCTGACGAAGCCGAGGCGCGCTTCGAAGAGGCGGTCGAGGTGATGACACGCGCGTTTACGACGCGCGAGCGCTTTTCGCATCGCGGCCGCTTTTGGCATTTCGAGGACATCGTGGTCGAGCCGCCGCCGGCGCAAAAGCCGCATCCCCCGTTTTGGGTGGCGGCAGCGAGCGAGCAGTCGATCCGCCGCGCCGCGTCACGCGGGTTCAATCTGATCCTCGATCAATATGCCAGTGCGGCACAGATCGCCGCGCGTATCGCGATCTACCGAAGCGAGCGTGAGCGGTGCGGTCTCGCCTTTGATCCTACGCAGATCGCGGTGGCGCGCCAGCTCTATGTTGCGAGCAGCCAAGCCGACAAGGAAGCCGCGCTGCATCGTCAGGCTGCCTACACGCAGCGTACCGTCGATGTGTCGCGCACGCCCGGTGGGAAGGGCGGCTCGCATGTGCTCGCTTATACCGAGAAGGCCGGCGGCACCGAAGAAAACGCGCTCTACGGCAAGCCGGATGAGATCGCCGCCATGCTCGAAGGCTTGCATGACGCGGGAGCCCGCTACGTTCTGCTCACTGTCTCCGGCGGCGCGGCGCAGTTGCGCCGCTTCGCGCGTGAGATCATGCCAGCCTTTGCGGGCGCGGCGCGCGCGGCCGACGCTGCGGAGTAAGGTTCCCGTGCGATGGCCGACAGTCTGAAACCGCGCGACGGCAAGGAGGTCGAGCAGGCGATCCAATGGGCGCTTGCCAACGGCAAGACGCTCGAAGTCGTCGGAGGCGGCAGCAAGCGCGCGATCGGACGCGCCGCGCAATGGGACCTGACGCTCGACCTTTCCGGTCTTTCCGGCGTTACGCTCTGTGAGCCGCAGGAGCTGGTGCTCACCGCCAAGGCCGGCACGCCGTTGACCGAGATCGAAGCGCTCCTTGCCGCTAGCAAACAAGAACTCGCCTTTGAGCCCATGGACTATGGGTGCGCCCTGGGAATGCCTCCCGGTGCTGCCACGATCGGCGGGGTGATCGGTGCGAACCTCTCCGGCCCACGGCGCATCAAGGCCGGTGCTGCGCGGGACCATTTCCTCGGCTTCACCGCCGTCTCCGGGCGGGGCGAGATGTTCAAGTCGGGCGGCCGCGTGGTCAAGAACGTCACCGGTTACGATCTGTGCAAGCTTCTCGCCGGCTCCTGGGGCACGCTGGCGGCGATGACCGAGGTCACGGTCAAGACGCTGCCGCGCGCCGAGACCGAGGAAACCGTTCTAGTGGTCAATCTCGATGACGTCACCGCGGGCAAGGTGATGGCGGCAGCCATGGGCTCGTTCGCCGATGTGTCCGGCGCTGCGCATCTGCCGGCCACCGTCGCGGCCGGGATTGCTCAGACCGCGAGCGCCGGCACGGCCGCCACCGCGTTCCGTCTCGAAGGTGTTGCGCCCTCGGTGATGCAGCGCAAATCCGTCCTGCAAGCTCTGCTTTCGCCGTTTGGCCAACTCGCGACCTTGCCCGAGGGTCAGTCGCGCGGCTTATGGCGTTCGATCCGAGACGTGGTCCCGTTCGCCGCGGATGGCCCCGCCGGCAAACACGATCTCTGGCGCATTTCAGTCGCGCCAGCGCGCGGCGCTGAAGTTGGCCGCGCGCTTGCCGCAAAGACGGATGCCGAACTTCTCTCCGACTGGGCTGGCGGCCTCCTCTGGGCCGCGTTGCCGCCTGCGGACGACGCTCACGCGCCGCTCGTGCGCGCCAGCGTTGCCGCCGCCGACGGCCACGCGACGCTTATTCGCGCACCGGCCGCCGTGCGTGCGGCGGTCGACGTCTTTTCGCCCGAGGCGCCCGTGCTAGCCGCATTGACGCGGCGCGTGCGCGAGAGCTTCGATCCTAAGGGCGTGCTCAATCCTGGGCGCATGTGGGCGGGCGTATAGACAATACGATGCAGACCTCCTTCACGCTCGCACAGCTTGGCGATCCACACATTGCGGAATCGGAGAAAATCCTGCGCGCGTGCGTGCATTGCGGCTTCTGCACCGCGACCTGTCCGACCTATGTGCTCGACGGCAATGAACTCAATTCGCCGCGCGGGCGGATCTACCTGATCAAGGACATGCTGGAGCAGGAGCGTCCGGCCGGAGAGCTGGAGGCGCGCCATATCGACCGTTGCCTCTCTTGTCTTGCTTGCATGACGACGTGCCCGTCAGGGGTGCACTACATGCACCTCGTCGACCACGCCCGCGCGCATATCGAGCGTACCTACCGTCGGCCGCTCGGTGAGCGGCTCCTGCGCGCGCTGCTGGCCCACTTGATCCCCTATCCAGGCCGCTTCCGGCTTGCGCTCACGGTAGCTCCGCTTGGCAAGCCGTTCGCACCGATCGCCGCGGCGCTGGGATTAAAGCGCCTGGCGGCCATGCTCGATCTTGCTCCCTTGCGTCCTCCGCAGCGGCCGTTGAAACCGCGGACTTTCCAGGCGGCGGGGCAGGCGAAGAAGGGGCGGGTGATCCTGCTCGCCGGCTGCGTCAACGATCTGTTGGCGCCGCAGATCAACGCGGCAACAATCCGCGTGCTCACGCGCCACGGCGTCGAGGTAGTGGTAGCGGAAGGCGCGGGCTGCTGCGGCTCGCTCGTCCATCACCTAGGCCGTGAGACGCAGGCGCTGGTGCAGGCGCGCGCCAACATCGACGCGTGGCTGGCGGTCGAAGGGGCGGATGCCATCGTGATCAATGCCTCGGGCTGCGGCACGACGGTGAAGGACTACGGCTTCATGCTGCGCACCGATCCGGCCTACGCCGAGCGCGCCGCCCGCGTTGCCGGCCTTGCCAAGGATATTTCCGAATATCTGGCCGCGCTGCCGCTTAGGCCCGCCGCGCAGGGCCCAAAGCTGACGGTCGCCTACCACTCCGCCTGCTCGCTCCAGCACGGCCAGCGCGTGACGCGGCAGCCGAAGGAGATTCTTGAGCGCCTGGGATTTGGCGTCAGCGATGTGCCCGAAGGTCATCTTTGCTGCGGCTCGGCCGGCACGTTCAATATTTTACAGCCCGACATCGCAAAGAGGTTGCGCGCGCGTAAAGTCGGGACTATCGAAAGATTGCGACCTGATGTGATTGCAGCAGGCAATATCGGCTGCATCGCGCAGATCGCGGCGGGCACGGAACTTCCTGTTGTTCATACGGTCGAGCTGATCGACTGGGCCACGGGAGGGCCAATCCCGCAGCGACTGAGGACACATCCGCCGGATGCGGCGATGCGTCCACCTGCGGCGGCAGACTTAAGCTGAAGTCTCATTTGGCGTCGCGGTGTAAGAAGGTTTGGCGCAGGGCGGCCGGCCTGGGAGCCGACCTGATTTTCCACTGACAGTAGGGAGGACGATCATGGCGAAGAAGGCGAAGAGGAAAGCGAGCAAGAAGAAAGCGAGCAAGAAAAAGGCGGCCCCGGCGCACAAGAAGAAAAAATTGAAGGCTGCGCCGAAGAAAGCAGTGAAGAAGGTCGCGAAGAAGGCCGCGCCCAAGCGCAAAGCGCCAGCCAAGAAGCCGGCTGCTCCGATGCCCGCGCCCGCCCCGGCACCCGCACCTGCGCCCGCCCCAACCTGGCCGGTACCCGGAGCTTCGGGAATTGGTGGCGGCAGCGGCAGCTGAGGACGCCGGACGCGCAGCTTCACTTTCCGATTATTTTTCGGCAATGGGCGCCGCGGTCCTAACGGCCGCGGCGTTCTGATGCTTTAGTGCGCGCGAGGACCGCGCCGGATTGCATCGCGCCGAGGAGCCCAATAGCATTAGTTGCAAGCACGGACGGCGTGATGGCGCTGATCCGCGGCCGGCACGAGGCCGGCCGTTCACTCTCCGGGAGGTACGCTATGCCGACCTACAACATCCTGCTGATGGGCGCGTCCTATGGCTCGTTGCTCGCCTCCAAGCTCCTGTTCGGCGGTCACTCGATTCATCTGGTTTGCCTGCCGGCGGAGGCCGATCTGATCAACGCCGAGGGCTTCAGCGTCCGCTTGCCGGTGCGCGGCCGGAAAGACCCGGTATTGCTCGAGTTCGCGCAAGCTTCCCGGCAAGGTGACGGCCGGTCCGGCGACAGGCGTCGATCCCAAGCGATACGATCTTATCGGGCTGTGCATGCAGGAGCCGCAGTACCGCTCGCCCGGCGTGCGCGAGTTGCTCGACGCGGTCGGCAAGTCCCGGGTGCCCTGCATGTCGATCATGAACATGCCGCCGCTGCCTTACATCAAGCGGATTCCCGGCCTCGACTACAAGGCGCTGGAAGCGGCCTATACCGATCCGCGCGTCTGGGATTCCTGCGATCCCAGCAAGATGACGCTCAACAGCCCCGATCCGCAGGCGATCAGGCCACCCGACGGCAAGGTGAACGAGCTTTTGGTGACGCTGCCGACCAACTTCAAATGCGCGAAATTCGAAGACGACAAGGACACGCAGATCCTCCGTAATCTCGAGAAGGATGTGGAAGCTGCGCGTTTCGACGCGCCGGAGGGCAAGATTGAACTGCCGGTGAAGCTAAAGATCTACGACTCGATCTTCGTGCCGCTCGCCAAGTGGTCGATGCTGCTCGCCGGCAATTACCGCTGCATCACCAAGGACGGCATGCGTACCGCGCAGGAGGCCGTCCACTCCAATATCGAAGAAGCGCGCTCGGTCTACAATTTCGTGTTCGATCTATGCGTCAAGCTCGGCGCCAAGCCCGAAGATCTGGTGCCGTTCGAAAAATACGCCGCTGCGTCGCAATCGCTCACGCGTCCGGCCTCGGCGGCGCGCGCCCTGCAGAACGGGGCACCATTCATCGAGCGCGCCGACAAGCTCGTGCAGCTCATCGCCCGGCAAAAGGGCCTGAAGTCTCCCGGCGATCGACGCGATCGTGGCTCTGGTCGACTCTCGGCTAGAGGCAAACCGCAAGAAGGCCGCGGCGTAGGGCTTCCCGGCTACTTCACTTGCACGTCCTGCCAGAAGCCGAATCGGTCGGCGACTTGGCGCATTTTCGGCTGCGGCGCTTCGTAGGACCAGGCGGCGCGGGGGTGGCGCTTGCCAGCCACGACGACGTCGTAGAACTGCACGCTATGCGGACAGGCCCGGTCGTCCACGGTCTTTTCGACTTTTTCCAACAGCTCCATGCGCACCGCGGCGCGTGGAAAGTATTGATAACCCTGGCATTCCACGAGATCGTCGCTGTGGGCAACGATCTGGGAGTCAACGATGGCTTGCATGGCTTGAATCTCCACGGCGACCAGGGGGCATCCTAGCAGAAATACCGGCCGGCCGAGGGGTCAGCTTACCGTGAAAGCTCGTGGGTCATTGGCTGATAGCCTTCCAAAATGTGTCCTCTGTGCAACACCTGTGAAGATTCGGTTAATACTGGCCGAATAACGCATAAAAAATCAGCATTTGCAGCAGAATTGATCTTGGCTGATCGTGAAATGCTATCGAAAATGAACTCCTCAGCCGCGGTTCAATATTGCGGCGTTTGGATCTGTACCGGCCTCGCGACAGCAGTCGTCCGTGTACAGGCAGGGGACAAGGGGCAAACTTATGAAACGCGTTGCTTATTCGTTGATTGTGGCTGCCAGCATGGCTGCTTCTTCCGCCTTCGCCGCCGATATTCCGGTTAAGGCGCCGCCGCCGGCACCCGCGCCGCCGCCGTGGGACGTGGTCGTCACAGCCGCGCTGATGACTGACTACAATTTCCGCGGCATTACCCAATCCAATCACCGGGCGTCGACCCAGGGCGGATTTGAATTCCGCTACAATTGGAACCCGAATCTGCAGGGTTACGTCGGCGCGTCCGGCGAGAGCATCGACTTCCCCAATGACGCGGCGGCCGAGATCGATCTTTATGGCGGTATCCGCCCGACCTTCGATAAGCTCGCGCTCGATTTCGGCGTGTGGGAGTACTATTACCCGGATGGTAAGTGCTTCAACACGTCAGCGCTTTGCGGCTCCTCGCCGGCGGCCAACGGCGTGTTCTTCGTGCCCGGCACGAATATTTCGGCGCTCGGCGGCAACGTTGTCAAATACAACGAGAGCTTCACCGAATTCTACGCCAAGGGCACCTACACGTTTAACGACCAGTGGGCCGCCGGCCTGCAGGAATGGTACTCGCCGTCTGTCGCGAATACCGGCGCCTATGGCTGGTTCACCACCGGCAACGTGACCTTCACCGCACCGAGCACCTGGTTCCCGTCGAGCAGCGGCATCGGTGGCTACATCTCCGGCGATCTCGGCTACTGGGCGCTGGGAACGAGCGACGCCTTCTACGCGCTCACCAAGTACACGAGCTATGCGACTTGGGACGCGGGCTTCGGCTGGACCTATAAGGTGCTCACGCTCGATCTGCGCTACTACGACACCAACCTGACGAAGGCGGAATGCAACGCCTTCACCAGCGCGCAAAGTGTCAGCTTCTCGGCTGGCAACATCACCACGCAAAATCCCAACGGTCTCGGCACCAACTGGTGCGGCTCGGCGTTCATCGCCAAGCTGTCGGCCGCGATCGACTTCAACACGAACCTGAAATAACTTAGTCCCCACCTAGACCGCTTCACGGGCGGCAGCGGCAACGCTGCCGCCCGCTGATTTTTCGAAGCACACTGGCCCCATTGGATGTGTACAACGCAGCTAAATCCGCTTGACGCCGGCCACGGCGCTGCGGCTTGATCGCGTGCACCCGAATGGCGGGATTGCAGGCAGCGAAGCCGGGATCGCATCAGTCCCGTAGCTGTTCTCGCAACACTCCGCTCGCTTTGACCGTCTACCGCTTTCCAATCTCCTGCTCCGACATACTGCCTTTGGAGACGACGATGCTGCCGCGTGTGCGTACCGCCCTCTGTCTCGCGTTGACCTTGGTCGCTGGTTCGCTGCCGCTCGCTGCCCAAGGCGAGACCTCCTTTCCGTTCGGCAGCGCGCTCGTGCTCGACGCCGCGCCGCAGCCTGGTGCCAAGCGTGTCCCGATGATCGAGATCGAGGAGAACGGCGCCGCCGCGTTCTATCTGTGGTGCGCGAGCGCGCGCGGCTCGGCCAATGTCGGCGACACCACCATCAGCTTGATGCCGACCACCGCGCTGCCGTCGCAATGCACCTCGGAGCAGATCAGCCGCGACGCCGAGCTGTTGGCGCAGCTCGCACAGGTGACCGGGTGGCGCCGGCAGGGCAATGAGGTCGATCTCGTTGGCGCCTCGACGCTGCGATTTCGTCTGATGACGAATTGATCGCTGTTTTTTCTTCAATTCCTCCTCCAGGTTCGCGTTAAATCCCGCTCTCGCGGTTCGTTCCTCGTCATCGTCCCGGCCATGGCGAGCGCGGATGTGCGGCATCGTTCTCGCGATGCGCTTTTTGTTCGCGCCCGAGTTTTGTTGCACGGCAAGAAAAGACCTCCCGAGCAAATAAAGGGGAGGCGGAGCGCCGAAAGGCGCAGGGGTAGATTCCGCGGGCCCGCCTGACAAGCGATTACGCCTTGCCCTGCGTTCATCGCGGCGCGCGCCCCTTTGGGAGACGCGCTCGCCTTCCGGCGCTCTACCGCGGCTCTCGCCAGAGGCCTTGAGAGCCCAAGGCTCAGTCCGGTCCCGCGCTTCATGGTAGCGGACAACCGATCCGCTCCCCGGGCAGCCAGCTCCTGGCGGACCGGCGACGTGGCCGGCCGGGCGAGTTTCCGAACCGCCCGCGGACAGAGTTACGAGCCCCATCCCGGGCACCGCTCCCGCTCCATCAATCAGCCGTCACCGGTTGACGTCCCTTGGCCGAGCGAGATGGGCTCTTTTAGTTCGCAGTGCGGGGCGAATTCAAGAAATTCCGCCGCGGCGTGCCATCCCTCTGATCTGACAAGGATCTTATTTCGCTGTTTGTTTGATTCGCAGTGTCGCAATTGTGGCAGTCGACTTGATTCGTCCTTGCTTGCCGCTAAGGCGCGGAGAGCGCGAGGATTTTTGAATTGCGGCAGGCGAAACACTGTCCACCGCGTTGCGAACGGTTCTCCAACCTATGCCGCCATGTCGGCTTTTGGGGGATTGTGTTGCAAAACTATTTTGGGCCCAAAACTGAGGAACACTTTTCTAAATCAAGCGCTGAATAAGAAATTTCGATTCAAGAAACAGCGCTTGCGGATTCCATTATTGCCCATTTCGGATGGCTGACCGTCCTTTGGCCGAGTTTTGCAACACAATCGGAGCGAAGCGGACGTGAGCCGACAAATATGAGCGGAGATATCGGTCGAAAATGATCCCGAAGCGGTCATTGCAGCTGTTTTGCTGTGGTGCACATGAGAACGCTCGTTTCCTGCGAGGAATCACTTTTCCTTCGTCGGCAGCGGCATCGGGTTCGACCCAAACCTGGAACGCAAGAATAAACGCAGCGTGAGAAGCGCGGCAATCTGGGAAAACGTCGACGACGCGCTAATTTGGAGACTACCCGTCGAATCGACAAGAGCGCCAAAAGGTGCGGCCCCGTTAAGCCGCCTTGGCCGGACGCAACCCAGATTCCGCTTCATCGGCGCCCTTTGCATGTATACACACCTTATAGTTGCGCATATAAACATCTTAGAGTATTGAGGGAGAAGCGGACCAACGGCGGTCCTACGTCCAAGGTCGTTCGTGACCCGACGCCGCCATGGGCGGTCTAAGCCTTTTGCAGTGCAAACTGATCATCCAGCGCGTGCTAAACCGCTTGTCGAGCGGTGGCATTTTTGGCTTAATGGAAGCGGAGACGCGTGAGCCAGGGGACGGCCATGGCAGCGGATGCCGCGCACGCGCCCGACAACCAACCCAAAGCCAAAATCTTCATCTCCTATTCGCGGAAGGATATGGCCTTCGCGAATCGGCTTGAAGCCGCGCTCAATGCCCGCGGCTTTGAACCGCTGATCGACCGCGAAGAAATCTACGCGTTTGAACCATGGTGGGATCGAATTGAGAAGCTAATCGGTCAGGCTGATACTGTTGTGTTCGTGCTTTCGCCCGACGCCGTGACGTCAAAGGTGGCGCTGAAGGAGATAACGTACGCGGCGTCGCTGAACAAACGTTTTGCCCCAATTGTTTGCCGATCGGTCAAGGCCGACGACGTCCCGGAGCCATTGCGGCGGCTGAACTTCATTTTCTTCGAAAAACCAGACCGTTTGGATACGACTGCTGATCATCTTGCCCAAGCCCTGCAAACCGATATTGGGTGGATCAGACAGCACACCGAGTATGGCGAGGCCGAACGGCGCTGGTCGGCCGCCGACCGCCCAAGCGGACTATTGTTGCACTCGCCGAGCCTGGAAGTAGCCGAGCACTGGATGGCCTCGCACCCTCGCGGCGCGCCAGAACCGACCGAAGAAATTCTGAGATTTGTAGCAGCAAGCCGCCGAGGAGCACGCGTCACGCAGCGGCTTCGGCGGATCGCCCTGGGTTCGATCTTTGCGCTTATGACGGTCGTTATCCTCGGCCTCGTCGGCGTGATCAACCAAGATTTTGTTAAAGCACAGTGGCGCTGGTTGATGGTGACCCTCCCGTACGCGGCGGTGCAGGTATGGCCTCATGTCCTCAATGCAGCGCAGGAGCAGGTGCTCATGCCGGGCGGCACATTCAAGGAGTGCGCCCAGGATTGCCCGGAAATGGTCGTTGTACCTGCGGGATCGTACACGATGAGAGGTCCAAACAACAACGAACATACAATCACGATGAGAGGTTCAAACGACGTTGAACAGACGCAACACACAGTGACGATCACCAAGCCGTTTGCGGTATCGAAATATGAGCTGACCTTTGCCGACTGGGATGCCTGCGTCACCGGCGGCGGCTGTAACGGCTATAGCCCGGCTGACCAGGGCTGGACGCCTCGCGGGACGCATCCGGTGATCAACGTCGATTGGGAAGACGCGCAAGCATACGTGAGGTGGCTCTCCGCGGTGACCGGCAAGACGTATCGGTTGCTCTCCGAGGCGGAATACGAATATGCGGCACGTGCCGGCACGACCACGGATTTTCCCTGGGGCAACAATATCGAGCTCAACGGAGTGGCCATGGCCAATTGTGACGGCTGCGGTAGCAAATGGGACAGTACCCAAACGGCACCGGTCGGTTCATTCTCGCCGAATGAATTCTGGCTGTACGACATGGTGGGCAATGTCTGGGAGTGGACGCAGGATTGTATCCATAAGAACAACGATGGCGTGCCGACGGACGGCTCGGCGTGGCAGGCCGAAAACGGCGGCGATTGCACTAACCGCGTTGTCCGCGGCGGATCCTGGTCTTTCGCTCTTGCCGTCCTCCCCTCGGCCCGTTTCTCGAATGCCGTCGTCAACCGGGAGCACGGCCTCGGCTTCCGGGTGGCCCGGACGCTTTTTACACCTTGAATGTCCGGAGCTGGCGCAATGAATGGTCCGGCCTGAACGGTAGAACTTGCGCACTATGATGCGTAACACTTGAAAGCGTTATTTTCGAAAACGGTTGGCTGAATAAGGCCGGGTTGGACAAGACAGGAGAACAGGAATGCTGGCGCGTTATATTCGCATCCCGCTTTTACTCCTGTGTATTGGCGTCACCCCCGCGCAGGCGCGAATTGTTATTCAGGTTGATTCTGACACCTATCAGATCATGATGGTGATAGCATTTATTGTTATCGCCGTGCTTATCGTTGTCGGTGGGCTAACCGCGCTGCATAACCACCAAGCGTTCTCGCAACTCGGTTCGGGCAAACCACCGGACCAGAGCCCGGCCATACCGTACCGAAAGTGCGGCGACGCGTACTACGCGGTGCGCGATTACGACAACGCCATCACCGCCTATACACAAGCGCTGGGGCTCGATATCAAGGACGCCACCGCCCGCTTCGGTCGGGGCGCCGCGTACGACGCCAAGGGCGACCTCGACCGCGCCATTGCCGACTACGCCCAGGCGATCCGGCTCAATCCGACATATGTCAATGCCTACAACAACCGCGGCAACGCGTACTACGCCAAGGGCGACCACGACCGCGCCATTGCCGACTACACTGAGGCGGCACGGCTCGATGCAAAATACGCGGCCGCCTACATCAACCTGGGACGCGCGTACGATGCCAAGGGCGACTACGACCGCGCCGTCGCCGACTTCACTGAGGCGGTACGGCTCGATCCAAAATATGCGCCCGCCTACGTCGGCCGCGGCAACTCGTCTTACGCCAAGGGCGACCACGACCGCGCCATCGCCGACTTCACTGAGGCGGCACGGCTCGATCCAAAATATGCGCCCGCCTACAACAACCGCGGCAACGCGTACTACGCCAAGGGCGACCACGACCGCGCCATTGCCGACTACACCGAGGCGATCCGGCTCAATCCGGCATATGTCAATGCCCACAACAACCGCGGCATCGCAAAGCGAGCCCAAGGCGATACCGCCGGAGGCGACGCAGATATCGCCATGGCTACGCGGTTAAATACGAACGCGGCCAATTGAGTCCGGGTAGATGCCGCACTGATCCACTGCGCTCATGCCTGTATTCGATCCCGCTGTTGCAATTTTCCTTGTCGATCTTGGACAATACCACCAGCTCGGACGGCAGCCTCTGGTACGTTGAGTCCGGATCGCCATGTCCTGCTACTGGCACATCGCCGACCTCGGGCGATGCCCCCGTTTTGATCGCGATTCTATCGCAAAGCCGACATCAGCACCGGCGCCCGCCAACGGCGACACAAGGTTCTGACAAGCGGCAGCGAAGCATGGCGGCTGAGCTGCACTTGTCTGGCGGCCGCTCGTGTTCCCCATCCAGTGAATATGAGTGTTATGAGTACGCCACCAAAGCCCAGTATTCCCAAAATCGCTTGGAATCTGGACCACCAAACGGAATCTTCGGCCGCTTTGGCCATGCGTCGCTGTTCGCACAAATCAGCGGCATCATGATCCTTGGGGGTAAGCACTCGGTGAGGACCGCCTTGTCGTTCTGAGCGATTGCGGCAAGTCCTAGGAGTAATCCTAGGACTACTCCTATGACCAAGACGCAGGTTGAAGTGATCACGTCGGTGCAACGACGCCGAAGTTGGTCGCGAGCGGAGAAGGAGCGGATCGTTGCCGCGGCTCTGGAGCCTGGCGCGGTTGCTTCGGAGGTCGCCCGCGCGGCTGGGATCCATAGCAGCCAATTGTTTCGCTGGCGCCAGCAGCTGTGTGAACGGTCGCAAGTTCCGGCGGCGTTTAATCCGGTCGCAATCACGCCGGAGCCTGAAGCGGCGTCTGCGGCGCCTGTAGCCGAGAGAGCCGGCGTGATCGAGATCGAGTTTGCGACCGGCGGGCGGATGCGGATCACCGGAGCGGTCGACGCGCCGACGGTGACGGCGCTGATGAAGGCATTGGCCAAGGGCAAGCGGCGGCGATGATCCCGGTGCCGAGCGGCGCGCGGGTCTGGCTGGCGGCCGGCCATACCGACATGCGCAAGGGCTTCGATGGCTTGGCGCTGTTGGTGCAGGAGACGCTCAAACGCGATCCCCATGGTGGGCATCTGTTCGTCTTTCGGGGCCAGCGAGGCGGACTGATCAAGGTTTTGTGGCATGACGGCCAGGGGATGTGCCTGTTTGCGAAGCGGCTGGAACGAGGCCGCTTCCTGTGGCCGTCGCCGGCTGACGGGGTGGTGACGATCACGCCAGCCCAGCTTGGCTACCTGCTTGAGGGCATCGATTGGCGCATGCCGCAACACACCTGGCGACCACAGGCAGCTGGCTGATCGCGGTGATTTGAATCGATCACCCGATGGTCAGTCCAGACAGCGACGGCGAGTTGTGATTCTCTTTGCTCGATGGGCGCCGATGATTCTCTCCCCGATGATGTGATCACCCTAAAGGCCATGCTGCGGGCGGAGCGCGCCGCCCGCTTGGTCGCGGAAGCCGAAGCCCAGGCGCGGACATTGCTGATCGAGAAGCTCAAGCTCACGATCAAGAAGCTGCGGCACGAACAGTTTGGGCAATCCTCGGAGCGCGGCGCGCTGCTCGATCAGCTTGAACTGCAACTTGCCGACCTGGAAGAGAATGCGACGCAAGCCGAGACCGCGGCGCAGCTGGCGGCAGCTGAGACGATCACAGTGCCATCGTTCGAGCGGCGCAGGCCAGCGCGCCGTCCGCTGCCCGCGCATTTGCCGCGCGAGCGCATCGTCTATCCGGCCCCTGTCGTCTGTCCATGCTGTGGTGAGGGCCGATTGCGCAAGATCGGCGAGGACGTGACCGAGACGCTGGAGCTCATTCCGCGGCAGTGGAAGGTGATCCAGCACGTCCGCGAGAAGTTCTCCTGCCGGGCCTGCGAAGCGATCACCCAGCCGCCGGCGCCCTTCCATCCGATCGCGCGCGGGCGCGCCGGTCCCAAGCTGCTCGCTCATGTCCTGTTCGCCAAGTACGGCCTGCACCTGCCGCTCAATCGCCAGAGCGACGTCTATGAACGCGAAGGCATCGATCTCGATGTCTCGACGCTGGCAGATTGGGTGGGCGCAGCCACGGCAACCCTGATGCCGCTGGTTGATGTGATCCGCACCCACGTCTTCGCCGCCGAGCGCATCCACGCCGACGACACCACAGTGCCGGTGCTGGCCAAGGGCAAGACCCGCGTCGGCCGCCTTTGGACCTATGTGCGCGATGACCGCCCGTTCGCCGGTCCCGATCCGCCGGCGGCCATGCTCTTCTATTCGCGTGATCGCGGCGGCGAGCATCCCGAGCAACACCTGGCGGGCTACGCGGGATTAATGCAGGCCGACGCCTATGCCGGCTTCACCAAGCTCTACGCGGCCAACCGCAAAGCAGGCCCGATCATCGAAGCCGCGTGCTGGGCGCATGCACGGCGCAAGTTCTTTGACCTGGCGAGGCTCAGCAAGGCGCCGATCGCCACCGAGGCGGTCAAGCGCATTGATGTCCTGTTCGCCATCGAGCGCAAGATCAACGGCCTCATGCCACAGGAGCGCCTGCGCGTGCGCCAGGGGCGCAGCCGGCCACTGATCATCGAACTGCAGACTTGGTTGCGCGAACAGCGTGCCCGTCTCTCCAAAAACAGCGACACGACCAAAGCCATCAACTACAGCCTCAACCGCTGGGACGCCTTCACCCGCTTCCTCGATGATGGACGGCTTTGCATGTCGAACAACGCCGCCGAACGCGAGCTGCGGGCCGTTGCCCTGGGACGAAAGAACTGGACCTTCGCCGGCTCCGACGAAGGCGGCCGGCGCGCCGCTGCGATCTACACGCTGATCGCAACCGCCAAGCTCAACGATGTCGATCCGCAGGCTTGGCTTGCCGACGTGCTGGCCCGCTTGCCAGATCACCCCGCCAAGCACATTCACGAACTGCTGCCCTGGAACTGGCACCGGCAAAACGTTGCTGCGGAAGCTGCTTGATCTCGCACGCCGTCAGCACAGCGGCCAAGCGCACACTACCCTGTGGTCTTCACCGGATGCGTACCCTTGGGGCGGCTGCAATCTATTTTGTAATAGTCGGAAGCGGCCGGTTGCTGCTCGACGGAAGGCGCAGCGGGTGGGGGTTTTTGGGTGCCGGATTGCTCATTTGGGCGATTGGGATTGCTTTGTGCATAGCAGTGGCCAACGAGGGACAACAGCAGCCCCAAGAGAACGAGAAATCGTCTGAAAGAAATGGCCATGTTATTTCTGAGAACGCACCCGCTTTCGTCGGCTCTTTTTGCGCCTCAGCAACGTGCTACGGCAGCGCCGAAGATATCGGGGTTTTGCCGGTTATTGTAGCGGAACTGAAATTCCGCGACGTACAGCGGCAGATATTTGCGGCTGACCTTGTGGTAGCTCCCAACGATCCCGCGCTTAATCAGCGACCAGAAGCCTTCAATCGTGTTTGTGTGAACCGCGCCGACAACATGCTGGCCTGCCTTGTGATCGACAACGCCATGTCGGTAGCGATAACCCAACCGCTTATAGATCGGATAGGCGTCCGTGCAGAGCAAGCTAACGCGGTTGGAAACGGCCTCGTTGACGAAGCTTCTGACCATATCCTCGTTGATACCGCTGACGACACGGGCGATGACGTTTCCTTTGCGCTTCACTGCGCCAATGATAGGCATTTTGAGTTCGTGCAGCCCGCGCCCTTGAGTGCCGCTTTTCTTGTCCCAGTGGCGATTTTTGTCTTTTCCGCCGACATAGGTTTCATCAATCTCAACGATGCCTCCGAGTTTCGCCTGCGGCTCAATGAGGGCGGCGCGGATTTTGTGGCACATGGAATGCGCGGTGCCGTAGCTACCGAAACCCATCATCCGCTGGATTTGCAGGGCACTCATGCCCTTCTTGCTGGCGAGCATGTAATGGACGACGCGGAACCACTCTCGGAGCGGTTTATTCGTGTTTTCGAAGATGGTCCCGGCGATCACGGAGAACCGATAGCCCTGATTGGGCGCGCAAGCGTAGCACTGCCACTTGAAGGGCATGGATTTGACCGGGAAAACCTTCTCGTTGCCGCAGCGGGGGCAGCGGACGCCTTCGGGCCAACGGCGGGCTTGGAGATAGCCTCGACAAGCGGCCTCATCGGGGAACATTGCCTCGAATTGGGGCGTGGTCATTTGGGGGATTGGCTTGGGCTGACGGCGGGCCATGACCGTTCTCCTTTAGTGCGGAGAATATAGGATGAAACCCTTCACCAGTCAAGTACCGGATAATCGCCATGTCCTATTTCACTCACGTGACGGGGCGGCTTTCGCCGTTCCGTGTGCTGAGATTCGAGCCCGCGGGATTAAAAGAGTTCTATTTGCTGTACTGCACATGTCGCCTTTTGGCCCTCAACGGACTTGGAGCCCGAGGAGAGTAATGTCGGTTATGCGGGGAGACCGCGCTAATTGCCGCCGAGTGGCCGATAAAAACTCGATGGTTTGACCGCCAGTCGCTGCACTGCAAATACGTCGCTCCTGGCCCATCGCGCCATGTCGCACGATGCAGCAATTCGGTCGCTTTTGGCGGGAAGCGGACATGTGCCAACGGACACGCTCACCTATAGAAAAAGGGCGCGGCTTGCGCCGCGCCCTTGACGTTTCGCGGTCCGCAGGTGGCTTACATCATGCCGCCCATGCCCCCCATGCCGCCGCCCGGCATCGCCGGCATGGCGGGCGCGTCCTTCGGCAGTTCGGCGATCATCGCTTCGGTCGTGACCAGGAGGCCGGCGACCGAGGCGGCGTCTTGCAGCGCCGCGCGCACCACCTTGGCGGGATCGACGATGCCCTTCTCGATCATGTCGACGTACTCCTCGGTCTGCGCGTCGAAGCCGAACGTCTCCACCTTGTTCTCGAGAACCTTGTTGACGACGATCGAGCCCTCGACGCCGGCGTTCTCGGCGATCTGGCGCAGCGGCTGCTCCACCGCCTTGAGCACGATGTTGATGCCGGCCTGGACGTCGGCATTGTCGTTGGTCAGCTTGCCGATCGCCTTCTTGGCGCGGACGAGCGCAACTCCGCCGCCCGGCACGATGCCTTCCTCGACTGCGGCTCGCGTGGCGTTGAGCGCGTCCTCGACGCGGTCCTTCTTCTCCTTGACCTCGATCTCGGTCGCGCCGCCGACGCGGATCACCGCGACGCCGCCGGCAAGCTTGGCCAGCCGCTCCTGCAGCTTCTCGCGGTCGTAATCGGAGGTGGTCTCCTCGATCTGCGCTTTGATCTGGCCGACGCGAGCCTCGATGTCCTTCTTCTTGCCGGCGCCATCGACGATGGTGGTCTTCTCCTTCTCGATCAGCACCTTCTTGGCGCGACCAAGCATGCCGACATTGACGTTCTCAAGCTTGATGCCGAGGTCCTCGGCGATGAGCTGGCCACCGGTGAGGATGGCGATGTCTTCGAGCATGGCCTTGCGGCGGTCACCGAAGCCCGGCGCCTTCACGGCGGCGACTTTGAGTCCGCCACGCAGCTTGTTGACCACGAGCGTGGCAAGCGCCTCGCCCTCGATGTCCTCAGCAACGATCAACAGCGGCCGGCCCGACTGCACGACAGCTTCGAGCACCGGAAGGAGCGGCTGCAGGCCGGAGAGCTTCTTCTCGTGCAGCAGCACGTAGGCATCCTCCAGCTCGGCGAGCATCTTCTCGGCGTTGGTGATGAAATAGGGCGACAGATAACCGCGATCGAACTGCATGCCCTCGACGATCTCGACCTCGGTTTCCAGCGACTTGGCCTCTTCGACGGTGATGACGCCTTCGTTGCCGACCTTCTGCATCGCGTCGGCGATCATCTTGCCGACTTGCTTGTCGCCGTTGGCCGAGATGGTGCCGACCTGAGCGACCTCGGCCGAGGAGCCGACCTTCTTCGAGCGCTTCTTGATGTCCTCGACCACCGCTTTCACGGCGAGATCGATGCCGCGCTTGAGATCCATCGGGTTCATGCCGGCGGCTACCGCCTTGACGCCTTCCTTGACGATGGCCGCGGCGAGCACGGTCGCGGTAGTGGTGCCGTCGCCGGCTTGGTCGTTGGTCTTCTGCGCCACTTCGCGCACCATCTGTGCGCCCATGTTCTCGAACTTGTCTTCAAGCTCGATCTCCTTGGCGACGGTGACGCCGTCCTTGGTGATGCGGGGAGCGCCGAAGCTCTTCTCCAGCACGACATTGCGGCCCTTGGGGCCGAGCGTCACTTTCACGGCATTGGCGAGAATGTCGACGCCGCGCAACATGCGATCGCGCGCGTCGGTCGAAAATCTTACGTCTTTGGCGGACATTGTTTGTTTGCTCCTGGTTGTGTCCTCACCCTGAGGTGCGAGCGGCGACGCCGCGAGCCTCGAAGGGCGGGGAGTTAAGGGTTCAGGCGATCACGCCCATGACGTCGGACTCCTTCATGATCAGGAGTTCCTCACCGTCGAGCTTGACCTCGGTGCCGGACCACTTGCCAAACAGCACGCGGTCGCCAGCCTTCACGCCCATCGCAATCAGCTTGCCGTTCTCGTCGTGGCCGCCCGGACCGACGGCGACGATCTCGCCCTCCTGCGGCTTCTCCTTGGCGGTGTCGGGGATGATGATGCCGCCCTTGCTTTTCTCCTCGGCCTCGATGCGCCTGACCACCACGCGGTCATGCAGCGGACGGAATTTCATTTTTGCCATGATTACCCTCTCGGGCCGCTTGCAGGCCGCGGCCGTTGCGTTTGACGAAACGATTTCATTTTTTTATCAACGACTTAGCACTCATAAGGATCGAGTGCCAGGACGCCGACGCGGAAATAAGGGCTGCATGTTGGCCTGTCAAGACCAGCTCTGGGATGGCTAACAAAGTGGAAAGGAGGAGCGCGTAAAAGCGCAGATTGTCGGTTCGCTCGCCACTCTCCGCAGAATCGGCCAAGTTTGCGGCCAAATCTGTCGGCGGAACGGGCAGGCGAGGGGAGCTGCGAAACATTCAGACGCCAAGTCCGGGCGGGTCCTTGCCGCCTCGCGGCAGGCGTCTGGGAGGAGAACGTCCATGCGTCTGTCGCTGCGCGATTTCCGCTTGTTCGCGGCCGTTGCCGGTCTCTGCGCGCTGGCGGTCAGTGGCTGCACGACCAATCAGCCGGCGGTCGAGACGCCGGCCCCGGCCGTCGCCGCACCCGAAGTACCGTCATCGATCCGCCCAGAGGAAGTCGTCGGCCGGTGGGGCTATGGCTCGTATCACCGTCCCGAGGATTTGGCGCGCACCGAGGCTGCGGCACGCGCCCAGTGCGGTCAGCCGGTAGTAATCGATCGCGGCCCGAGCGGCGGCGTGATGATGTATCTTGCCGACAGCGCCCAATTGCAGGAACTGCAGCTCAAGGGCAGCCAGAGCGGCAAGAACTATATCGGTCCACCAGGCCCGCCCGGCGGCATGCAGGATCGCGAGATCGTCTCGTTCGATGGCCGCACCATGGTGCTCAAGTGGCTGGATCCGGAAGTCGTCGGCCGCTACGGCGTCAGCGTTTACGTGCGTTGCGCACCCGAGGGCACAGCGCACGTCGTGCGGCGGCCTCCGCCTCGACCTGCGCCGCCCCCGCCGCAACAATAGGATAACTCGTCATTGCGGATTGTTGCGAAGCGACAAGTCCGGAATCCATATCCCCGCATCGTGAATATGGATTCCGGGCTCCGCGCTTCGCGCGGCCCCGGATGACGGTCGAGTAATGCCTTGTCCTCGAGAATTCATTGTCGGCCCTTGGCGCGCGGTGAGCGTGCTCGGCGCCACCGAAATCTTATCCTGGGGCGCGCTCTACTATCCGCCGGTGCTCACCGTACCGCTGATCGCGGCCGATCACGGCTGGTCCAAGGCTTTTGCCATGGGCGGCTTTTCGGTTGGACTGTTCGTCGGGGGGCTCGCCGCGCGTCACGTTGGCGCGTTTATCGACCGCTTTGGCGGACACGCGGTCATGCCGTTCGGATCATTGCTTGGCGCGGCCGGACTTGTCGGTCTCGCCGCTGCCCCCAATGCTGTGTCCTACTACGCCGCGTGGATGGTGGTTGGCGTGGCGATGGCGGCTTCGCTGTACGATCCGGCCTTCGCCACTCTGGGACGGATTTTCGGCCGTAACGCACGGGCGCCGATCACCGCGCTCACGCTCGCCGGCGGGTTTGCCTCGACCGTGAGTTGGCCGGCGACGCAAATCCTCATCGATCATGTCGGCTGGCGCGGCACGTATCTGGTCTATGCCGCGCTCTTGGCATTGGTTGCCGCCCCGCTACATGCCTTTGCTCTGCCCCGTGACCGCGTCCGGGCGGATGCAAGCGAGACTGTGGGCGAGCAAGCCCGTATACCGCCTGCGACCAAAGACACTTCGCTGCTGCCGCCTCACGGCATTACCTTCGTCCTGGTGGCGACGGCGTTTTCCGCCTATGCGTTCGTGCCTTCCGCGCTGTCGGCGCAACTGCTCGCCATCTTCGAGCGTTTCGGGCTCGCGCCGCAGACCGTGGTCGCCATCGGCATGTTATTCGGACCGGCGCAAGTGCTGGCGCGCATTTGCGAACTCGCCTTTGCGCGCCATGCCCATCCGCTTTGGATCGCGCGTGGCGCGGTCGGCCTTCTGACCTCGGCATTTGTGCTGGTTTTGCTGTTGCCGTTTTCCGCGGCGATCGCCGCCATTTTTGCCGTGATGTATGGGATGGCGAACGGCTTGATGACGATTGCGCGCGGCACGGTGCCGCTGTCGCTGTTTGGCGCCGAGGGCTATGGCCACTTGGTGGGGCGCATTGGCGGTCCCTTCCTGGCAATGCAGGCGGTGGCGCCAGTGTGCATGTCCTACGTAGCCGAAAGCGCTTCCGACGCGGCCGGGCTCTTACTTACCGGCGCGTTCGCCGCCGCTGCGCTGGCGTGCTTCGCTCTGATACGGCGGCCGGATTAGAGCATGATCCAGAAAAGTGGATTCCGACTTTCAGAAAAGATCGTGCTCTAACTAAAACTAGCCACGATCGCCTGCGAACATGGCGTCGACTTCCCCCTGTGAGGCATGGCCGGGATCCCCGTCGAGCCGCGGCCCGTGCAGGTCATGGCCGTCGGCATTGCGCGCGGCGGCCGAGGCGGTCTTGATTTCCTCAAGTACGCTCGCAATGTGATCCTCGACGAACTTGAGCGCCGCCAGGATCTTGCCGACGCGCTGGCCGATCAGGTCTTGAAAATTGCAGGCCTCGAAAATCTGCAGGGCGAAGTCCTGGATATCCTGCGCCAAGTTCTGCTCGAGCTTGCCGGCGAGCGCGGCCGAAAGCGTGTTCGCGGTTGAATCGATGGCCTCGGCCGCAGCCAGAATCTTTTGCGTTGCCTGCTCGGTGCCGCTGACGACCGCCTTGAGTTCGTGTTCGAGGCGCGAAGCAGGCGAGTCCGGGCCGATCTGGCCATTAGACTTGTCCTCGTCGCTGGCGCCGTTGATGGCGCCGGCGATCAAATTTAGCCGCCCGGTGAGGCGGGCGACCTCGCCGCCATGAACGTGCGCATCGTCGGCGCGCGGTCCCAGCGCGACGGCGGCCGCCAGCGCAACACGCAGCGCGGCGAGTTCGCGCATGATCTCGGCGTGACGCAGGCCGGCGTGCGCGGTTTCCGCGCTCTCTTCGAGCCGCGCGGCCGCGGTCTTCTCGATGCGGAACACCCTGGCCTGTTCGGCCATCACCATTCACCAATGTTCGCCGGCGAACGCTGTTTCCAGTCCATTGCCCAACAACTTAGCCTGTGCCGGCTTAATTCCGCGTTCATTGAGGTATCGCGCTTGCCCGCGGATGGTGAGGCGAGATTAACCATGCGGGCGAGCTGTTGACGCAAAATAAACTGTAACTTGATGAACAATCTGCAAATACAGCCGCCAACAAGCGACGCTGGAAAAAATTAACCAAACAGTCGAGGTTTGGGTCTGTACTCGATCGCGCGCGGACCGGGACGAACGCGCGCGTAGAGACGAACGCGCGCGTAGAAGTGTCGAGTAACGAGTACAGAGTTCAGCGATGTGGCGTATCTGCGCGTGTGCGCTCTTTGTGAGCGCGCTTTGCATTCCGGCTTTGGCCGATCCGTTGTCGATCACTCCCGATGCCGTGAACGCGGCGCCATGGCAGGGCCCGCCGGTGCAGGCCGCCGAGCCCGCTCCCGCCGCGCCGGTGCGTGTGGCGGCGGCGCAACCCAATCTCGGCGGCGGCTTCATTCAATTTCTGTTTGGCGGCGCAGCGCCCGTGGCGCCGGCCGCTGCCGAGCCGGTGGCGCCAGCGCCGCAATCAACGGCGCTCGCCACCGATCCAAATTCGGTTGAGGTTGACGACGGCGAGCATCCGCCAGTCGATCCGAAATTCGATCGGCAGGAGGTCGCCTACGACACGACCGAAGCGGCGGGCACCGTCGTCATCGATACACCGCACAAGTTTCTGTATCTGGTCGAAGCTAACGGCAAGGCGCTCCGCTACGGCATTGGCGTCGGCCGTCCGGGTTTCACCTGGGCCGGCGTGAAGACGATCACCGCCAAACACGAGTGGCCCGATTGGCGTCCGCCGGAGGTCATGCTCAAGCGGCAGCCGGAGCTGCCGCGCTTCATGGCCGGCGGTGAGGAAAATCCGCTCGGCGCCCGCGCCATGTATCTCGGCTCGACCGACTACCGCATTCACGGCTCCAACGAGCCGTGGACCATCGGCCAAAACGTCTCGTCTGGCTGCATCCGGTTGCGCAATGCCGACGTCATCGATCTTTATGGCCGCGTGAAAGTCGGCACCAAGGTTGTGGTGATGTGATATTTGCCTGCCACATCGGGCTCGGCGTACCGCGCGCTAAAGCGTCACTCCGCGCACGGCGAGTAGTCCTGGAAAAGCGTCGTCGAGAAAAAAAGCGTATTCGCGTTCGCGCAAATCGGTGAGCGGATCGAGCCGCACCAATTCGGCGTCGACTTTGCCGGGGTGGCACATGACGAGGCCGCCGTCGGGAAGGCCGTCGAGAAATTTCGGAAAAAGCTTGGCGTAGTCGGCGCCCGCGCGAAATGCATAGGTTCCGGCGAAAGCCGGGTTGGTGCGCAAGCCATGCTCGGCGGCAAGCCGGCGGAATCTCCGGCTCAAGGCGTCGAGAATAATCCCCTTCGGATCAGCGCCGCGGCGCGCAGCGCGGCCGCATTGCCGCAGCCACGCCTGCGGTGCGGCATGTTTGGTGATGCGCAACAGCGCTTCGCTCACCTGCGGAAAGACGTGGATGTGCTGGTGGCCGTCGACATAGTCAGGCGCACGGCCGAAGGCGGCATGAAACGCCGCAAACTGGGCTGAGATTTCAGCATCGAGCAGCGTCGGCTGCAGCGATCTGATAAGCGCGCAGCGTGCCATCGCGACAAGCGGCAGAAAAGCGCCGCGTTGGAGCGGTGCAAAGCCGTGCGTAAGTGGGGCAAACGGCCCAGTCAGCGTCAAGTGTAGTCCGATTGCGGCGTGCGTGCCGGCGGCCTCGCGCAGGCCTGCGGCTTCCGCAGGCGAGAAGCTCGGAGCGATCACCATCACCGAGGTAGCGTTGATGCGCCGCCGCACAATCAGATCGCGTATGGCGCCGCTCACAGCGGGCGAAATGCCGTAATCATCGGCGCAAAGCACTATATTTCGGCGCGCCGACGCGCTCATTCGGCAGCGGTGCGGGTGCTGGACGAACTTTGCGGTTCGTCCTCGCGCATCGTCGTGTGATGTTTCACCTCGTGCTCGGCCACGAAATAAACGGGCCGCGCTTTGATCTCATAGAGGATTTTGCCGATATATTCGCCGAGCACGCCGAGCATGATGAGCTGCACGCCGCCAAGCACCGTGACGCCGACAAAAAGCGACGGGTAGCCGGGCACTTTCTCGCCGTACATCACTGTTTCGTAGAGGATTTGGAGGCCGTAGATCAGCGCCACAGCGGCGAGCAGAAGGCCGAGCATGGTGGCCATGCGCAGCGGCGCCACCGAGAACGAGGTCAATCCGTTGAGCGATAGCCCGATTAACGAGCGCAGATTCCAGGTGCTGCGGCCGTCGGCGCGCGGCTCCGGCTCGTAATCGATGCGCATCTGACGAAAGCCGATCCAACTCGCCAATCCCTTGAAGAAGCGGTTGCGCTCAGGGAGTTGCCGCAAGGCGTTGGCGGCGCGCGGCGACAACAGCCGGAAGTCGCCCGCATCTTCCGGAATCCTGCTGCGCGTGCCCCAGTTGAGCAGAAGATAAAACGTCTTCACGCCCATGCGCCGGGTCGCCAATTCGTTAGAGCGATGCGCCTTGGCGGTGTAGACCACGTCGTAGCCGTCATCGAGCCAGTGCGCGACCAGTTTCTCGATCAGGGCAGGGGGGTGCTGCCCGTCGCCATCAATAAACACGACGGCGCCGAGCCGGGCGTGATCGAGGCCGGCCAAGAGCGCGGCCTCCTTGCCGAAATTGCGCGACAGCGACACCACCTGCACGTCAAGGCCGTCGGCCGGCAAGTCGCGCGCAACAGCAAGCGTGGCATCCGTGCTGCCGTCGTCGACATAGACGACTTCGCAGGCGAGCGAGCGGTTTTGCTGCAGATGCCGGGCGACTTCGATGAGACGGGCGTGCAGGCGAGGCAGACCGGCGGACTCGTTATAGACCGGCACCACGACGGAAAGGCCGGCGCGCGCCGTCACCACGCCAGCCGAACCCGTATCCGGACCGCGTGACGCCCGGGCGGGCCCCGTCTGCTTCGGCTCGGTCAGGCTGCTCATCCGTCTTGTCCTGGGTCGGCTTTGTAGCGCCGCCTGCCCCCCCTGTCACGCATAAGGGTCTGCCGATGCAAGCAAAATCATAAAAACGGTTGCTGCCAAGCTGCGACGCAAAGCCGGGGCTGGCGTGCGGCCGCGAACGTGATATGCGAGGGCCGATGAGCCTCGTCCAGCGCCTGCGGTCGCTCTACTTCTGGCTGCTCGCCAGCTGGCGTAATGGCGCGGTCAGCCTCAAGGCGCTTTCGTTCGCGCTCATTGGCGTCGTCAATACGATTGTCGATTACAGCATTTTCCTTTTGGCTCGATCGGCGCTGGCGCGCTCGCCGGCAGCGCTGTCGCTGTTCGGCTCCATCGGCGGCGCCTGCGGCTGCGCCAGTTCGACCACGGTCTCGCTGGTCGCAGCCAACATGATGTCGTGGGTCGTCGCCATCACCGGCTCGTACGTCATGAACTCGTCGATCACGTTTGCCGCCGAGTTGGGCCGCAAGCTGCGCTGGCGGTCCTACGGGATCTTTCTGGCCTCGGGCGTGGTCGGTTGGTTCGCCAATACCGCAATGCTGCTGTTTGTCGCCCAGGTTCTTCTGCTGCCAGTGTGGGTGGCGAAGGCGGTCGCGATCCTGGCGAGCTTCGCGGTGAACTTCTCGCTGTCGCATTTCGTCGTCTTTCGTGTGCGGCGTCCGGCGATCGACGCAAGCAAAGACGCATAGCTGGCGTGACAGCGAAAAAAGGATGGCCCCGCTTGGCGCTACTGCTGCTGCACCTGCACCGTCACGTGCGACAGAGCGCGAAATCGGCGGAGCAGCGACTGATAATACTCAGTGCCGCGCTGACGTCGCGTCGCCACCGATAAGATAGCGCCGAGATGTCCGGGCCCGAGCCGCCATAGATGCAGGTCGGTCAGGCGGTCGCCGTCGGCCTCGATCACCGTACGCATACGTTCGGCCATGCCGCGGTCGGGGTTCATGTCGAGCAGGATCGCGCCGGTGTCGCGGATCAGCGTGTAGGCCCAGGCGGCGATGACGATAGCGCCGAGAAAACCGACGACGGGGTCCATCCAGCTCCAGCCCACAAAGCGGCCGAGAACCAGGCCGAAGATCACAAGGAGCGAAACTGCCGCGTCCGCCAGAACGTGAACAACGGCCGCGCGCATATTGTTGTCGCGGTGCGCGTCCGCATGCGCGTGCTCATGTTCAGCGAACTCGACCGCACAGACTTCGCCGCCTCGATTGAACAAGACGCGCGCCGTAAAAGCATGCGGTTCAGGAATTTCGTCGGGCGATTCCAAATAACTGGCGCGCGAGGCCATAGCGAAAGATTGCCGGGTGCCGTCCGGGCGAATTGTCTCGATCGTGATGTAATTTTCCGAAAGGTCATTTTCTGAGCAGGAAAGGCGAAAGCGCGGTGGTACGCCGTCCTCGAAGATTTCCAGCGTCAGGGGTCCGATACTCGTTTGCAGTATGTGGGCTTGATCGTGTTCGTGATCGTGGGCCTGATGAACATGGCCATGACCGTGCGAGTGGCCGTGATCGTGGCTGCCGCCACTGAGCAGGAGCACGCTCGCCACGTTGACGATGAGGCCGAGCACGGCGATTGGGATCGCTTCGTTGAAATCGATCGGAACCGGCCAGACCAAGCGAGTGAGCGCCTCGTAGCCGATCAAGAGAGCGATCATCGCGAGGATGATGGCGCTGGTGAAGCCGGCGAGGTCGCCGAGCTTGCCAGTGCCGAAGGAAAAGCGCGCGTCCTCGGCGTGGCGGCGCGCGTAACTGTAGGCGAGCGCGGCAAGGAGCAGGGCGCTTGCATGCGTCGACATGTGCAGCCCGTCGGCAACGAGCGCGATCGAGCCGAACAAGAGACCGCCGACGATCTCGGCCACCATCATGAAGCTGCACAGCGCGATCACCATCCAGGTGCGGCGCTCGTTCTTCTCATGGCCTTCGCCGAGAAAGACGTGGGTATGAACGCCGGGAACGCTGTCCGTCATGGCCGAATTCCTGCTTCGCGCGACCGTCGCTTTACTTGAGATAGGCCTGCACCGCCTCGATCAGCTCGTCGGCGCCGCGCGTGCGCTCGGCGCCTTTGTCCGGATCGACGACATGCAGGCGGATGTGGTCCTCGATCACCTCGGTCATCAGGCTGTTCATGGCGCCGCGCGCCCCGACGATGAGGTGCAGCACCGTGGCGCAGCCTTTTTCGTCTTCGAGGGCGCGCTCGACCGCCTCGATCTGGCCGCGGATGCGGCGGATCCGGTTAAGCAGTTTCACTTTCTCGGATTTGGTGTGAGACAAGTTGACACCGTTGCGGTCGATAGGATAGGGGGTACCCTATAAATAGGATACCGGGTAGGGTATATGAGGGTGCTCGAAAAGTCGAGCGCCAATGCATGCCTTCCCACGTGGCGTCGATCCGGCAGCGAGCCGGATGGGACCGCGCTCCTGAATACATCGACCGCGACATAGCGGCCGCGCGAGGAACGGCAGCCGAGTTCAGGCTGCCGCGCTTCGCGCGCTCGCCTGCCGCCAAACTGGAACGGAGGTCGACCATGTTCGCAAAGCTCGTACAGTTGGGCGTCTTTCACGCCTTGCGCGGACCTAGCCGGGATTCGGCCGCACCCGCCAATGACAATCGCCGGTTTCGCGCTATTGCCGCCGTCTCGCCGCGCGGCAAGCGGCCGCTCTTGGTGTGCCGTTGGCGCAAGCCCGCGAGGGGCGGTGCGCCGACCTGCGCTTGGCAGACCGAGCCGGCGCAGTTGTCCGTGCCCGAAGATCCCGCAATAGACCGGTCGCCCGACCCGCTGCAACGAAGTCGGCGAGTTTATAGGCGCCCGGCCGCGGCGGCGATGTAGTTTCTATTGCAAGTTATAGGTAAGGCTGTATACTGTAGCTTATGCTACAATGTAGCGGCGGGCGGGTGTGGTCATCCGAGCCGAGTGCCGTCACGCTATTGTCGTGATAGAAATGGCAGCGTAAGCGCTGTGGCGTAAGGGCGGTGGGGCGCCAATGAGGGTAGTTCTGGTTGCCGGCGTGGCGCTGATTGCGCTGGCAGGAGGCGCCAAGGCTGCGGATTTGTCGGCCGCGCTGCCCACAAAGGCGCCGCCGCCGACGGCGCAGATGGCCTACGATTGGACCGGATTTTATCTCGGCGCGCATGCCGGCTACGCCTGGGGCAGTTCGAACTGGACGACGCCCGGCGCAGCCGGATCGCTCGATCTCTATCAAGCGTTCGATGCGTTTAAATATACCGGCAGTGTCCTCGAAGGCTTGCAGGGCGGCTACAATTACATGCTGCCGAACCGGCTGGTCTTTGGCGCTGAGGTCGACGCATCGTTTCCGATTTTCCAAAACGCGGCCGGCATTTCGATCGGCGGCAGCTCGACATTCGCCTCGCCGTTCGGACCGGAGACCTATGGCGAAACGGTACTGTCGATGGGCACGGTGCGCGGCCGCGTCGGCTACGCGCCGGGCCAATGGCTGTTCTATGCGACCGGCGGCTTTGCCTGGACTTACGACCGGCTGACGCTGACGAATGCGGCGACCGGCACGAGCGACATGCCGTTTCAGTGGCGCCTGGGTTGGACAGCTGGCGCCGGCGTCGAGATGCCGGTCGCCCCGCATTGGACCGCGCGGATCGAATATCTGTTCACCGACTACGGCAATGAGAGCGTGCCGTTCGCAAACGCGGCGCAGACCTTCAGCTCCAATTGGTCCGTGCAGGAGCTGCGCGCCGGCTTGAATTATCGATTTGACAACGCGACACCCTCGGCGAGCAGCTCGGCGGTGACGCCCGATCCCGACATCGTCAACGTCCACGCTCAAACGACCTTCACTTGGCAAGGCTATCCCGCATTCCGCTCGCCCTATCAGGGCGCCAACAGTCTACCCGGCAGCGGCGAGGGCCGCGAGACCTGGGACGCGACGCTGTTCGCCGGCATCCGCCTGTGGAAGGGCGCCGAATTGTGGATCAATCCCGAACTCGACCAGGGGTTCGGGATCGCAAATACGCTCGGCGTCGCCGGCTTCCCCAGCGCCGAAGCCTATAAGGTCGGTTTTGCCTATCCCTATGGGCAAATGCCGCGCGCGTTCGTCCGACAGACTATCGATCTCGGCGGCGACAGCGAAAAAGTTGATGCCGGCGCCAACCAGTTTGCCGGTTCGCAGACCGCCGAGCGCCTCGTGATCACCGTGGGCAAGTTCGCCGTCACCGATGTGTTCGACACCAACAAATACGCTCACGATCCGCGCAATGACTTCATGAACTGGACGCTGGTCGATACCGCCACGTTCGATTATGCGGCCAACCCCTGGGGTTACACTTATGGCGCTGCCGCCGAGTGGTACCAGGGGAACTGGACGCTGCGCGGCGGCCTTTTCGACCTTTCAATCATTCCCAACAGCATCGAACTCGATCCGAGTTTCGATCAGTTTCAATGGGTCGGCGAGGTCGAGCGGCGTTACGATCTATGGGGACATCCCGGCAAGTTCGCGGTCACTGGATTCCTCAGTCGCGGTCGCATGGGCACGTTTGCAGATGCGATCGCGTTGGCGCAGATTACCGGCGGCCCTGCCGACATCGCCGCCGTCCGCCAATACCAAAGCCGCGGCGGCGTAGGCCTCAATCTCGAACAGGAAATCACGCCGGAGCTCGGGGCATTTGCCCGCGCCGGCTGGGCCAACGGCGACATCGAGCCTTACGAATTCACTGACGTCGATCGTACCGTTGCGGCCGGACTATCGCTCAACGGCAAACAATGGGGCAGGCCCGATGACACGGTGGGGTTCGCCGGCGTGGTCAACGGCATCACACAAATCCACCAGGAATTTCTCAACGACGGCGGTCTCGGCATCCTGGTTGGCGATGGGATGCTGCCGCATCCGGGTGTGGAACAGATTATCGAGACTTATTACAGCTACGCGCTGTCTGCCTCCACGCGCATCACGGCCGACTATCAGTTCATCGTCAATCCCGGCTACAACGAGGATCGCGGGCCGGTGAACGTATTCTCCGGACGGTTCCACTGGCAGTTCTAAACAGGCGTGCCGGCGTGCCGATTGCGTGTGCCGGTAATTTCGGTTTATTCCGAGGCGGCGGTCGGGGCGCCGTCAATCTTCGGGGTAAATCATGGAACTCCTCAACGCGACGCTGCTCGCTCTCCTGCAGGGCGTTACCGAACTTTTTCCCGTCTCCAGCCTCGGCCATGCCGTGCTGATTCCCGCCGTGCTGCATTGGAACGTCGATCTGCGCTCGCCCGAGTTCCTGCCGTTTCTGGTGGCGATTCATTTCGGCACTGCGCTCGCGCTGCTCTTGTATTTCTGGCGCGACTGGCTCGGCTTCGCGCGCGCGGTGATCGCGTTTCGCGATCCCGGCAGCAAGCCCGAGCGGCGGGTTTTTCTTCTCATCTGCCTCGCCACCATCCCGGCCGTGCTGGTGGGCGCGGTGCTGGAAAAAGTCGTCCGTGAGGCGTTCGCGCAGCCGCTCGTGGCCGCAACGTTCCTCATCGTCAATGGGCTCGTTCTGTTGATCGCCGAGCGGCTCAAGTCGCGCGGCACGCGCCCGCTCGAAGCAATGAGCGTGAAAAGCGCCGTGCTGATCGGGCTTGCTCAATGCCTCGCCTTCATCCCGGGCATGTCGCGTTCCGGTGTGACCTTGGCGGCTGGTTTAGCGGCCGGCCACGATCACGAAGCGGCGGCGCGGTTCTCGTTTCTGCTCGGCACGCCGATCATCCTTGGCGCGACCGTGCACGAGGCGCCGAAATTCCTGCACTCGGGCGCGGCCTGGCAGATCCCGACGCTGGTCGCCTGGCTGGTAGCCGGCGTGACCGCCTATGCCAGCATCGCGTTCCTCATGCGCTATTTCCGCGGGCACGATTTCGATGCGCTCGATCCGTTCGCCTATTATTGCTTTGCGGTGGGCGCGATCGCGCTTGGCCTGCTGCTGACGCATGTCGTCTGAACCGCGCCGCGGCGTTACTTGGCATTGATCACGATCGGGGCGGTGAGCTTCAGCTGCCTGCCGGAACTGAGCACGGCGTCGACCGTCACCGTCCAGTTGCCCGGTTCGGAAAGCGCGACTGCATCAATGTGCCACTCGTCGCCGGGACCCGGCGCGGCGACGTGGATAATCGGCTTGCTGCCGCCATCGGGCGCGGTGAGCGACACCGTCACCTCGCGCGCCTCCAGCGTTTGAAGATCGTCGTCCAACAGATGAACGGTCACGCGGCCGACGCCAACGCGGCCGGGCTCGATCAGCACGTCCGCCATGCCGTGCTCGGAGTGGATGTGCTGGAACGCAGCATCGGGAGGAATGACCTCCTCGATCGAATGGTGGTGGGCGTGGCTCGCTGGCGGCGTGATGCCTAGCACCGCGACGATGCCGATGATGACCGCGCCGGCCGTAACTTCGATCGTGGCGTTGCGGCGTAGTAGCCGTCGCGCGTTGAGTGCCGCGACCGGGTCGGCGTTCTGCGCCAGCCGGGGCGTGAGCTGCGACCAGTTGTAGGCGGCAATCCCGACCATGAGGACAAAGAGGGCGAGCTTGATGAGAAGGAGCCGGCCATATTCGCTGCCGGTGAGCGCATCGACGCTGCCGACGAGATAAAAGCTGTTGACGAGGCCGGTGGCGAGCAGTGTCGCGACGCTCACGATGCCGAGCGTGGAGAAGCGCAGCGTCGCGGTGCGCGCCACCGCGAGCGCGGTCGCGTCTTGTTCCGGCATCGCCAGCAGCAGCGCCAGCGGTAAAAGCGTGCCGACCCAGGCCGCAGCGGCAATCAGATGGAGTACGTCGGCAAAAGGGTGAACGACGCCTTCAACGCCTTCGGCGCCGATGGCATGGCCGGCAAAGGCCAAGCTGCCGACCAGAGCGGCGGCTAAAATCACCGCCGCCGTCTTGAGCCGGAGGGATTGGGCGCCGGTTGAGGAGAAGAGTGGAACGAAAACGGCGGCGAGCAGGCAGGCGATCACCAAGCGGGCAAGCCAGTCATTGCCGAACTCGGTCTGCGACAGCACGATCCAGACCACGCCTTGCGAATACACATCCGCGACCGGCTGACCGCTCATCGAGGCCGCCGTCAGAACGAGCCACGCCGCGCCCGAAAGCACCGCGAGCCCGAGACTGATCCATGCGATCCAGCCGAGGCGAGATCGCAGGCTTGCGATGAGGCGCGCGCCATCCGGTGCCTTGCGGAACGCCGGCTCGGCGATGAAGACGACGAAGAACACGGTGCCGGCGGCCGAGACCGTGGCCGCGAAATGGACGGCACGGGCGTAGAACAAGAGATAGGTCAAATTGTTCTCCCGCGCGCCCTGCCGCCGGCCGTTGCGCGCGTTGGCGCCATTATTTGCCGCCGACCGTGAAGGTGTAGCTGCCCTGCGTCGTATGGGTGTCGACCGAGAGCGCGTGCCAGTGCACATGATAAGCGCCCGGGCCCGCAGGTCTGATGGCGACCCGCATGGTGTTGCCGCTGATTTGCGGCTCGCCCGCGTCCACTCGCTGGCCGTTGGGCCCGCTCACTTGCACAGTACTAAATGACGGCTCCAGGTTTTGTGTGAAGGAGAGCGTGAGCTCGCTTGGCGCGGTCGCCACCGTGCTGCCGACCAGCGGACTTGCGTGATCGAGGAAGGCGTGGGCGCGTGCGCCGGTGGCAGCGAGCAGCGACGCGGCGAGAAGTGAGGCGATGATGGTGAGCGTGCGCATTTATCTGGTCCTCTAAAAGGCGAGCTTGCGGGGTTGGCTCTGCGTGCCGCCTAAGAGCGGCCGATCGTTTCCGGAAAAATGTCGTCGAGATAAAGACCCAATGGGTCAAGAAAACGACGGGAGCGCAAGCCCCCTGCCTCGATGGTTTTGTATATCCGCTTGCCGGCCCAAAACGCTTCGGAGCGAATGGATGAAACGGCGTCGTGCGGTGTTGATGCACTCATGGGTGAATAGGGCAGGGCGCGATCGGTAGGCTTGTCGCGTGCAACATACCGCGTCGCGAGACGTTCGTTGCGACAATGCACAAGGACGTTTGCTTCGCATTCAATTCGTGCTTAGCATTGCCCGACGGGGTGGTGGCGCGCATCATGCGAACGATCCTGCATAAGGGCTGGAGACGCGTTCTCCCGTGCGTCATCCTTTATGCACTCGTCCTGCAAGGCTTCCTCTCCGCGGTCGCGGTCGGCGAGCCGGCGCTCGGCGCGGCCGACAATGCGGTGTGGGCGGGGGTCGAACTCTGTGTGCACGGCGGCGATAGGGCGACGCTTCCCGGCGCGCCCGAGCAAGCTCCGACCGCCGGCATCCATTGCCTGTTTTGCATTGCCGGCGCCGTCTATGTGAACTGCGCGCCGCCTTCGGCGCCGCGATATAGCCGGAGCGTCCTCGCGAGTTTGGTCAGGCCGCTCGCGGCGCCGCGATTGGTTGCGTTCCTCGTCAATGAGAGCGCCTGGCCGCGCGGTCCCCCCGCACTGGTCTGAGCAAAGGGCCGCCGCGCGGCCGTTTGCGGTCCTTCCACTTCGCTCAACAGGCCGCATACCGAGCGCCAGCACGCGCCCGGCAATCGGCGGCGCGTGAAGGCGTAAACATCCACTCTCGCTTGCGAGGAAATCATGACCAGTACCCTCATGACAGGGCGGTTGTCGGTCAACCGAATCATTCCGGCCGTCCGCCTATTTGCAGCAGCAATACCGCTCGCGGTCGGCGCGACCGCGGCGATGGCCGCCGACATGCCGTCGAAAGCGCCGCAGACGCCCCCCTATCAATGGAGCGGATGCTACGTCGGCATCAACGGCGGCGCCGGCGCCAGCGCATCGAATTTCAACACCAATGTCGGGGCAGGCACCTACCTGACCGATCCCGATCCCGCGACGGTAAATGCCGACGGAGGCGGATCGGCCAACGATACGCGAGCGATCGGCGGCGGTCAGGTCGGCTGCAATTGGCAGACCAACACCGTCGTCTTCGGCCTCGAAGGCGACTTCGACTATTTCCGCAGCAATGCGAATTTCTACAACAACACTGACACACTGGCCGCCGGGACGCCCTTCATCGTCGGACAATCGGTCACCACCAACTATCTCGCCACCGTGCGCCCGCGCATTGGCATCGCCGCGGACCGCAACTTTGCCTACATCACCGGCGGCGTCGCCTTCACCGATGCGAGCTACACGGAGAGCTACTCCGACGCGGCGGGCGGCATCGGCAGCGCGAGCGCTTCGAAATTCCTCACCGGTTGGACCGCCGGCGCCGGCTGGGAATATGCCTGGACCAACCACTGGACGATCAAGTTCGAATATCTGTTCGCAGGCTTCCCGACCACGAGCGCGAGCGGTCTGATCACCGGGCCGGGTGGTTCGAATCCGCTTTCAGGCTCCGGCGATCTCGTCATTCAGACCGCGCGCGCCGGCGTGAACTTCAAGTTCTGATCGCCGGGAGATCGCCATGTTCAAACCCCTCGACATACTCGCAAGCATCGCCCGCCTGAGCGCGCGCCGCCATCTGGCTGCGTCGCAGCGGCAGCATCCGATCGGAGTCATCATGTCAACCCTTCCTACAACCAAACCAAAATCGCCTCGCCGTCCGTACGGCCGGGTCACCGGCGCGCTGATTGCGTTTCTTGCACCGACCGTTGTCGCTCTTGTCGCGCTGGTCGGCCTGTCTACCGACGCCGCGCTGGCCTGCGCCTGCGGCTGCAGCGTGTTCGACGTGGGCGGCCTCGATTCGCCCCAGGAACAGGATCACGGCGGCCGCATTTTCTTCGAGTTCTGGAGCGGCGATCAGAACGAGAATTACGTCGGCAGTTCCAAAGCTCCGGCGGCGCTCAATTCCGACAAGGAAATCAACACGCAGTGGTACAATGTCGGCTTTGAATACATGTTCAACCGGCAATGGGGCGTGATGGCACGGGTGCCGACGACCAACCGGTCGTTGACCACAGAAACCGATTTGTCTTTTCCGGGCGAGATTCAAACCTTCAATTCGAAGTCGATCGGCGACGTCGAAATCATGGGCATCTACACCGGATTCTTCCCGGACATGTCGACCGGAGTCCAGTTCGGCATCAAGTTGCCGACCGGAACCTTCACCGCGCCTGGAATCGATCGCGACACCCAGATCGGCTCTGGCTCAACCGACTTACTGCTCGGCGCCTTTCATCGCGGTCTGCTCACCGGCGACAATGCTTGGCAGTACTTCTATCAGGCGATGTTGCGGCAGCCGTTCCTCTATCAGAATGCCGCTGATCCGCAGGGTTTCTTCGACGGCAATCTCGGCGTTGTGCAAAGCTATCACCCGGGCATGCAGTTCGACGCCGCCGGCGGCATTGTTTACAACAACCTGTACAACGTGCTCGGCTTCGACAAGATTACGCCGCTCGGCCAGGTCATCATCTCGCACCGTAACCTGGACACCGGCACTGGCTCCGATCCGTTTAACAGCGGATTCGACCGGGTCATGCTCTCGCCCGGCATCGAATTCACCAAGGTGGTGGACGAGGCCAACAACCGCGTTATCAAGACCTACTTTGATGTCGAGGTTCCGGTCTATTATCGCGCCAACGCGGCCCAAAATGCCGGCACCGAGGGCCAGCTCGTGGCGCCCTACTTGATCAGGCTGGTGACGAGCTACAATTTCTGAGCAATCAAAATCCGACGCGCCGGCGACGGCGCGTCGGCCAAAAGGCGTTACGGTGTCAGTGATAGCAAGCGCAGCTTCGGTGCCGGTGGACATGTCCCAGCTTGAGTGGCTTGACCGGCTGCACCGGGAAGTTCGGCATGTCGGTGAAGCTCATTCCCGGCATGGGCTCAGCGCCGCCGCCCCCGTGAGCGTTCGCCGGGGCGCAGTAAAGCGATGTCGCGAACAAAAGCGCGGCGAAAATCCTCCACAAGATCTCCTCCTGTTTGCCAGGGCCGCAGTGCAATCGACTGCTCTCGCCACAATCAGACTTATATCTAGGATCACTCACACAACGATCAACGGGCCGGCACGCCGGCCTTCGGATGCCCGCTGATGTACCCGCCTGTCCCCAGATCCGCGCCCTTTGCGCTCGCCTTCATATCGCTTGCCGCCACGCTGTTCGGGCTCGGCTCTGCTCCGGAGCACGCGAGCGCGGCGCCGGAGATGGGCAAATCCGCGCCCGAACTGGTCGTCACCGAACTCGATGGGCAGACTTTCGATTTGGCCAAGCTGCGCGGCAAGGTCGTGCTGGTCAATTACTGGGCGACCTGGTGCGCACCGTGCCGCAAGGATATGCCGCTGCTCGATGCCTTCTACCACCGCTATCACATGCAGAATTTGGACATGATCGGAATCAGCGTCGATCAAGACCGCGATCTGCAGAAGGTCCGCAAGGTCGGAGCGAAGCTCGCCTACCCGGTCGCGATGCTCAAGGGCGTGACCGTCGATGGGTTCGGGCCGCCGCAAGGCGTGCCGATCACTTGGATCGTCGACACCGACGGCAAGGTCCGCGACATGATGATCGACGTGCGCGATGAGTTGCTCGACACCCTCGTGAAACCGCTGTTGCCGCACTGAGCAGAAAGTCGGACCAAGGCCGGACCTGATGTTGCTGGGCGGAAAATTCCTACGCGGCGCGCTTGCGGCGGTACTGCCGGTCTGTTGGCTGGTCGGCGTGCAAAGCGCCAATGCCGGCGAATGGGTTGCCGACACCAATTCGCTCTGTCAGGTTTGGGACCCCAATCCGCAAGTCGGCGAATCAGTCGTTTGGTCGGGAGCCTGCGCGAATGGGCACGCCGAAGGTGCCGGTACCGCGCAATGGGTTAAAGGCGGCATCGTCATCGAAACCGATAAGGGAGTGTGGCGAGACGGACGCCAGCAGGGCAGCGGCGTGCAGGTCTGGTCAACCGGCCGTTATGAAGGAGAGATTGCCGACGGCGAACCGAACGGTCAGGGTGTGCTGACGATGCAGAATCTGCGCTACGAAGGAGAATTTCGCGACGGCAAGCCCAACGGTATCGGCAGCCTCAGCGAAGGCAGCCAGACCGTGCACGGCATATGGAAGGATGGGTGTTTGCAGGGTGGCGGCCGAAAAGCCTCGATCGGCGTCCCATTGTCGGCTTGCCGATGACGCCGCCTCGCGACCGAGGAACGACAGGCAGGGCAAAGGCGTTCGCCCAGAAAGGAGATCACGATGCGTAGACTTGCTCTTGTTCTTTGCTGGGGACTTTTCGCCGCAGTCCTTCTCCTCGCGCCTCAAGCGGCATTGGCGCAGGAAAGAGATGGCAAGAACTGCCGCCTGGAGCAGCAGTGCCATTGGGAGAATTTCAAGAAGGTCTGCGTGTGGGTAAAGGTGTGTCGATAGAAGTCGCGGCGCGAGCGCTCTCGCGCGATAGAGTCGGTTCGGCCGTATCTAGGATCGCGGCTCTCGATTGGGGGGAAAACACATGCGCGGTTTTGCACAGTGGCAAGCTGCTGTCGCGTTGGTAGGTGCTGTCCTCATTATCACCGCGGCGAATGCCGCCGACACGATGCTGACGAAGACGGCGGGACTTTATCGGATCGAGCTTAACGTGTTGCCGGCAGAACCCTTTTACACCAAACAGCAAGTCGCCGACGGACACGTGCAGAGTGGGATGCAGATCGAAGGAGGCGCTGCGCCAGTGGCTCTGAACGCCGACTCGCATCCCAACCATCATCTCGTCGTGCACGTGTCCGACAGCCAATCCGGCAAGGTTGTCACGGACGCAACCGTGACGATGAATTTTGTGTCGCTCGATGACAGGCATGAGGCGGTCGGTGCGCCGGTTTTAGTTCCCGTCGTTGTCATGCAGGCGATTGGCAAGGGACCAGTGTCCACGCATTACGGCAACAACGTCACCATGCCGCCGGGCCATTATCGTGTGACTGTTGCGGTCAACGGTAGGGAGGCCGTCTTTGCTGTTGACGTATCAGACGCCCCAGCCGGCACGATGGCGCCGATGAAAATGTAGTCGGCAAAGCTGACGGCGGCCGGCCCGAACAAAGAACACCATAGGCCCAATTAAATTCCGCGACCAGCCTGTTGCGACGGCAAATTGTGCGCAGCCAGAGTGCGAAAGAGTAGACCTTTATTCTTGCCGCCGATCGGTGGCCGCTCGATGTCGAACACCGCTTGCAACAACGCAAGAATGCCGATGACGCAAAGGACGATGCGAACCGCGCGTCCATATTTGCGCAGGCGATATTTCCAGGCGGCGTCGAACGGGAGCGTTGAGCGGATGCCGGCAGCTCCCCGCGGCTGCTGGGATTGTCCTGCGCTTTCGCGATCAGCCGCCTTCTCATCGTCGGCGACAGGTGACAAAGCGGGGGAGAGCGGCGGCGCCGGATGGCTGACAATGCCAGCGAGCGGCAGCTGTAGCAGCGCGCGGGAATCGGCGAGAGCCGCTCGCGCGACCGCGATCTGTGCGGCGACTTCTTTGGATTGCCGGGTCACCGCTCTGTGCAGCAGCTGAGATTCCCGGCAGCTTGCAGCCAAAAGCTCGAGACCGAAAGGCGGCACCGAATCGTGCGCCGCCGGTACCTGTGGCGGCGATGTGGGCTCGCGGCGGCGAAAGACTGGCACATAGGTGCCGCGCGGCATTTCAATAAGGAGCGGTTCGTCGCGGCCCGCTTCGCCGTAATAGCGGGCTAGCGCCTGCCGCAGCCGGCCGGCCTCGACCCGAACGATCGGATCGCGTTGTGGATCGAAATCGCCTCCGCGGCCCAGAGCCTCGACAGCGATCGTGTAGGCCTTGATGCTCGCGGCTTTGCCGGCAAGGGTGGTCTCGACGACAAATTTGAGGAAGTTTGTCAAGCGCAGCGAGCCGCGGAAACCCGAACTCTCCACAATGTGTTCGAGCTGTTTGTGGATATCTGCGGCCGAGAGTGAGTTGAGAGCCGCCTGCCCAGCGTCGGTAGAAGGATCCGAGGCCGGATGAAAACGCCATTCATTCATCTGCAACACCCAGCAACTAGCTGGTAAACCGCATTAAACTTGGAGTCCCGCCGCAATCTGCGATCCACCGCCCACACTTACTGTAATAATACTGACACGCAATTCGCCGTTGGGTTGGTCAATTTTGCACTTAGGCGGTATGTGGAAAAGCTTGTGGATAACTGACTAGATTTTGGTGTCCGCGTCGATGTTTCGCAGCGTCCGATGCACCGTTATGTAGCCTTGGCGGTTGTATTCAATGAAACCCGACCGTCTGAACTTGTTCATGAAATAGCTGACGCGCGAGCGTGTCGTGCCGATCATCTCGGCCAGTATGGCCTGATTGATCGGCGCCGCAATCATCGCTCGGTGGCTGCCTTGACGAAGCTTTGCCAGTCGCAGCAGCGCCCGGGCCAGACGTTGTTCGCTGGTCCTGGTCAACTGATCCAGCACCGCCTCATCGCCGTGCATGGCGCGATACACCAGGTCGAGGACGAGCATTTCGGCGAAATCCGGCTCCTCACGCACCATGCGAATGAGTGTCGCCGTCCGGATGCGTATCAGTGAACAGGCCGTCAACGTTGTGACTGTCGCAACGCGGCGCGTCTCGATGAGGGACCGCATGCCGAACAATGCTCCTTCGCCGTGCAGTGCAATGACGCCTTCCCGGCCGCCGGCCGATACCGACGCCACTTTGATCAGGCCGCTTTCGACATAATAGGCTCCGTCGGCGGCATCGCCCTGCGACCACAGCACACCATTGGTCGGCAGTTGAAGCCGCGATTGACCGGGGCTGCGTCCGGTGAGGAAGCGCGAGAAATGGGGTGCCTTGGTAGGGCTTGCGTCCGCTGCCACGGCTAGCCGACACAATCGGACATGCGGCCGCGCGGTCGCCGCGTTTCGGTTTTCAGCGCAATTTTGCGGGCGAGGGTTAGGTCGAGCGAAACCAAACTGCGGAGCCTCTGATTTGCTACGGTATTTCCCGGATTGTAGCCTCGCTCGTGATCGCGTTTATTTGAATGCCACGGCCGTGCCTTGCAGATGGCGGACAGGCCGGCACTTGTCGGATACGCGCTAGCGGCGTTTTCGATATTTGCCAGATATTGTCGCGCGGCCAAGCGCAGCCGCGCTTGGCCCGGGCCGTGCCCGGTAAGCAAACGCGAAAAGTCTACACGCGCGCCGGAATCCCCGTGCGTCTTCATCGCAGCCAACACCCTCAACTCAGCGGCCGCGTGAGATTGCATCGCGCGGCCGCAGGTCTTTTACATGGCTGGCTTGTCGCTATCCGGTCCTTTCACGCACTTGCCTTTCACGCCCTTGCGTCGATTCAAACAATACGTGCTTGCGTTGAATTGAAACATCGTAATACTTGTCGATTGTACTTGTAAATCATTGTCTGATCTTGAAAATCTGCTTCGACATCGGATAAGCGCGCGAAATCCGCCACAATTTTAGGAAAGGGGGCGACTCGGCTGATGACGGCTTCCTTCTCAAGCGCCGGCGCACGCACGAACGATCTTGAGGCGTTTTGGCTGCCCTTTACGGCGAACCGAGCCTTCAAGCGGGCACCGCGGATGATCGCGCGTGCCAAGGACATGCATTACTTTACCCCCGAGGGCCGTGCCGTGCTCGACGGCACCGCCGGGCTGTGGTGCAGCAATGCCGGGCACAATCGCGATCCGATCGTCGCGGCGATCAAGCGCCAGGCCGAGGAGCTCGACTACGTCCCGACCTTCCAGTTCGCCCATCCCAAGGCGTTCGAACTCGCAAGCCGCATCGCCGCGCTGGCGCCAGCCGGTCTCGGCCGCGTGTTTTTCTGCAATTCCGGCTCGGAGGCGGTCGATACCGCGCTCAAGATCGCACTCGCCTACCACCACGTGCGCGGCGAGGGCGCGCGCACGCGCCTGATCGGACGCGAGCGCGGTTATCACGGCGTTGGCTTCGGTGGTATTTCGGTGGGCGGCATCGTCAACAACCGCAAATTTTTCGGCACGCTGCTGGCCGGTGTCGACCATCTGCCGGCGACCTATAGCCGCGAGCACCAAGCCTTCAGCAAGGGCGAGCCGGAATGGGGCGCGCATTTGGCCGATGACTTGCAGCGCATCGTGGCGCTGCACGACGCCTCGACCGTCGCCGCCGTCATCGTCGAGCCGATGGCCGGCTCGACCGGCGTACTGCCGCCGCCCAAGGGTTATCTGGAAAGGCTGCGCGCCATCTGCGACCGTCACGGCATTCTGTTGATCTTCGACGAGGTGATCACCGGCTTCGGTCGACTGGGGCACGCCTTCGCAGCCGAGCGTTACGGCGTCATTCCCGATCTCATCACGTTTGCCAAGGGCGTGACCTCGGGTAGCGTGCCGATGGGTGGGGTGATTGCGCGGCAGAGGGTCTACGACGCGTTCATGCGCGGACCGGAACAGACCATCGAGTTGTTCCACGGCTATACATATTCGGCGCATCCGCTGGCTTGCGCCGCCGGACTTGCTTGCCTCGATCTTTACCGCGACGAAGGATTGTTCGAGCGGGCGCGCGCGCTCGAGCCGAAGTTCGCCGACGCGGCGATGGCGCTCAGGGGCTTGCCCGATGTGCTCGACATCCGCACCGTCGGACTGACTGCCGGCATCGATCTCGCCCCGCGGCCTGGCGCAGCCGGCGCGCGCGGTTATGAGGCGATGAACCGCGCCTTTCACGACGAGGGGCTGATGATCCGCGTCACCGGCGATACGATCGCGCTCTGTCCGCCGCTCATCGTCAGCGAGGCGCAGATCGAAGAGATGTTCGATAAGGTGTCGCGGGTGATTAAGGCGACAGCCTAGAGCATGATCCGGAAAAGTGAAAACCGGTTTTCCGAAAAGATCAGGCTCCACCAAAATCCTAGAGCCCCAATCGATTCAAATGAAGCGATTGCGCTCCAGGCGCTATTGCGGCGGCAAAATCGCCCAGCCGACATGCTCAAGTGTGGAGCCGAAACGCCGCGCCGGCAGCGCAAGCGGCGTGCCGACTTGCGCGGAAGGCGCGAGCGCCGCCAACGGCGCCGGCAGGCGATTGTAGTCGCCCACGTCCCAGACCAGAACCGCGCCTTGCTTGCGCAGATCGTCAAGGTCGATCCATGGCGAGCGGCTTGGCAAGCCGTCGATGAGCACATGCGGCTGATCGGGCGAGTAATGGGCGACATTGCCGGCAAGCCACATCGAGCCGATTACATAGCGCAATTGCTTGCCGCCGGTCGCGGCGTGGAAGCGCGCAGTCAATTCGGCGGCGAATTTATCGCCCGGAAAGAATGCGGTGCGATAACGGTGGTCGAACAGCGGCATGACCGTGTAGTCAGCGATGAACGTAAGCATCAGCGCGACGAAGACGGCGCCCCAGGCAGCGACGGTGCGCCTCAGCCGCCGCGCGTCGATCGGCCGTGGCAGCAGCAGTACGATCCACAGACCGAGAAACAGCCAGAGCGGATAGCCCCACATGGTGACGGTGCCGCGCCCGCTCACCGCTATCAGTGTCAGCATCGCCGCGGCCGGGCCGAAGGTGATGAGCGTGACGACGCGGCGGTCCAAGGCGTCGGCGTGCGCGCTGTCATCGCCCGCCTCATGCGGGCCGGATGTTTCCGGCGCCGGGCGCGGCCACAGAAACATTGCGGTAATGAACAGCGTGGGCAGCAGAAAGAAGAGCTGGCCGGCCGCAAAGAATACCGGATGCAGGATGTGATCGAAGACGCCGCGTGCTGGGGCCGACCGGGCGTCCACATAATGAAACGGCGCAAAGTCGTTCTGGAACAACCAAACCACGTGCGGGCTCGCGATGAGGAGCGCGAGCGCCATGGCGAGCCAGGGACCGGGCGTGCGCAAAGCGGGGCGCGCGTCACGGTCGAACAACAGGAACAACGCATACGGAGCGGCCAGAACCACGACGAAATATTTTGCCCACAGCGCGCCGCCGAAGGCGAAGCCGAGCAGCAGCCAGTAGCGAAGCTGTCTGCGCCTGAGCGCCGCGTGGAACGCGTAGCCGGCAAGCGCCCAGAACGGTAATTGGATGACGTCGTGATTGAACTTCGCCGCGGTGTACTGAAAGTAGTGCAGACCGTCGATGATCAGGACGGCAATGAGCGCGCGTAGTTCGCCGACGAGCGGACGCGCGGTGATAAAGACCAGCGCGAAGGCGATGACGACCACGATTTCGGCCAGCGCATAATAGGCGACGTCCGCGCCGAACAACCGGTACATGATCTCGACCAGCCACCAGGGCAGCGGCGGCAATTTGTCGGAGCCGAGCACCCATTCGCGGCCGTAAGTGAGCGCCTCGATCAGGTCGAGCGGCAAATTGGCGTAAAGCAGGCTCGGTAGCGCGGTCCAGACGGCAAAGTGGACGGCGAGAAAGCCCCCGAAGGCGGACGTCGGCTGGCGTTGAATCCAGTCAATCAATCCGAATTTTGGCGCGGGCGCCGCCGCGGTCACTGAGCTGGGGGCCTGGGTCATCGGCACATTTGCCGCCGCGATGTCGCGCTGTTATCGGTTGCCAAGCCGTGCAACGCCGCCCGGCATCCGCTGGCCTTATAGAAGCGCGCCGCCACTTTGGCTACGATGGCCGCCGCGGCGACGGGGTGAACTCGCGGCGGACTTGCGGCGTGGCGGTGCTTGTGGACATTAGAGGCTGTCCGGACCGCGAATTGTTCTTCGGGGCACCGCGCATCGTCCAGGTAGAGGTATAACGGGGTCCGGCATGGTGCGTATCAGCGCGATCTTCATCGCCGTCTGCATGGTGCTTATCGCCGCCTCGCTCGGCATCGTGGTCTATCTCCGCTTCGGCTTCACCGGCGTCGAGTTGGCTCTGGTCAGCCTCGCCGTGCTCACGGCGCTTGCGGTTTACAATGTGGTTTCCGCGCGGCTGCGCGATCGCGCCGAGGCGAGCGATCATATTTCGAGCCTTTCGCGCAGTTCGAGCGATCTCGCACGGCAGCTTGCCGAGTTCGGCCGCCGGCTCAACGCCATGGACGGCAAGGTTGAGCAGGTGCTCGATCGATCGCTGGCGACGGCGCAGCCACTCGCTGCCGAACTCGAAGAACTTTCCACGCTGGTCAAGCAACTTGCCGACTCCGTTGCCTCCCACGAGCTTGCGCTCGGCAGCACCGGCGCCAAGCGGGGTGCAGCGCCGGCCACGGCGGCAGCGAGCGCGCCAACCATGCCAGGCGCACTTCCCGACGCCGATTTCGTACCCGCGGCTGCTGCTGCCTCATCCGCGCCAGTCGTCGCGACGCCCGAGCCGACGATTGCCGCGTTCCACGGTCTCGACCGCGACGGCATCATCGCGCTCGTGCGCAACGCCGTCGAAACGAACCGGATCGATCTGTTCCTGCAGCCGATCGTCACGCTGCCGCAGCGCAAGGTCCGCTTTTACGAAGCAATGTCGCGGATCAAGGGTGAGGGCGGTGAGCACATCGTCGCCGCCGATTTCCTCAAATACGCCGAAGCCGGTTCTTTGATGCCGAAGCTCGACCACCTCACCGTGCTGCGCTGCGTGCAGGTGGTGCGTCGGCTTCTCTTGAAGAACCGCGATATTGGCCTGTTCTGCAATCTGTCCGGCGCGACCCTCACCGACGCCCGATTTGCCAGCCTGCTCGAATTCGTCGAGGCCAATCGCGCGATCGCGCCCTCGCTGGTGTTCGAATTCACCCAGAGCGCGGTCCGCGCCATGGGACCGATCGAGCACGAGAGCCTGGCCGCGCTTGCCGAACGCGGCTTCCGCTTCTCGATGGACAGTCTCGCCGATCTGCGCGTCGAGCCGCGCGAACTCAATGAGCGCGGCTTCCGCTTCATCAAGGTGCCGGCGGCATTGCTGCTCAACCGCGCGGGCGCCGCCTCTACCGACATTCATCCGGCCGACTTCTCCGATCTGCTCGCCCGTTTCGGCATCGACCTGATCGCCGAGCGGATCGAAAACGAGGGCATCGTGGTCGATCTCCTCGATTACGATGTGCGTTTCGGCCAGGGCTTCCTGTTCGCGCCGCCACGTCCGGTGCGCGCGGAAGCGCTGCAGGGCGTCGATGGCGAAGCGGGCAACGGCGCCGGCAAACCGGAGCCGGCTGCGCAGAGCACGAGTGCGGGCGCGCTCGCTGCAGCTGCGGCGGCAAGCGAATCGGCGGAGGCGCGCGCCATCGCTCAACTCGCGCGCACCGGCGGCGCGCGCGGCTGACTCCGGCGCCGGACATTTCGCGATGTCGCAAGGCGCCGTGCCGCTGATCGAACGATTTGCACCGCTCGCGCGCGGCTACGACGTGTTGTTCTGCGACGTCTGGGGCGTGGTGCATAACGGCGTCGCCGCTTTCGCGGACGCCTGCGCGGCGCTCGGCCGTTTTCGCGAAGACGGCGGTACTGCGATCCTGCTCACCAACGCGCCGCGGCCGGACGCCGCGGTGATGCGCGTTCTCGACCGGCTCGGCGTGCCGCGCGGGTCCTACGATGCGATCGTCAGCTCAGGCGATGTGACCCGCGGCGTCGTCGAGGCGAGGCCGGGCGAGCATGTGTTTCATCTCGGTCCGGAGCGCGACCGGCCGATTTTCGCTGACCTCGACGTCAACTTCGCGCCGCTCGAAGCCGCCGATTACGTGGTGTGCTCCGGCCTGTTCGACGACACGACGGAGACGCCGGCAAGCTATGAGGGCATGCTGGCGGCGATGCGTGCGCGCTCTTTATTTATGGTGTGCGCCAATCCCGACATCGTGGTCGAGCGCGGCGATAGCCTCGTCTATTGTGCCGGCGCGCTGGCTGACGCATACGCGGTGCTCGGTGGCGACGTGCTCTATTGCGGCAAACCGCATGCGCCGATTTACCAGGCGGCTCTCGGCCGGGCGGCTTCGCTGCGCGGCGGAACGTCGCCGCCGCTTTCGCGCGTGCTGGCGATCGGAGATTCGGTGCGCACTGATCTCACCGGCGCGGCGGCGTTCGGACTTGATTGCGTGTTCGTCACGTCGGGCCTGCATGCCGAGCAATACGGCTCGCGCGAGGCGCCCGACGTTGCCGCATTGAACGCGATGTTTGACGCCGCGGGCGTCGCGCCCAAGGCGATCATCCGCGGACTGGTGTGGTGAAACGCGCTACCGCGCGCCTTCGACGGCTTCGTCCTTCTCGGCGAACACCGCCTCGATCTTGGCTCGAAGCGTCTGCGCGTTGAATGGCTTGACGATGTAATTGTTCACGCCCGCCTTCTTCGCCGCAATCACGTTCTCGGTCTTCGACTCCGCCGTAACCATGATGAACGGCGTCTCGCCGAGGCCGGGATCCGAGCGCACCTGTTGCAGCAGGTCGAAGCCGGTCATTGGCTCCATGTTCCAGTCGGAGATGATGAGCCCGTAGCGCTTGGCGCGCATCTTGGTCAGCGCGGATGCGCCGTCGTTCGCTTCGTCGACATCGGCGAACCCGAGCTGCCGGAGAAGGTTGCGGATAATGCGGATCATCGTGCTGTAGTCGTCGACGACAAGCACCGGCATTGACGGGTCGAGAGCCATGGCATTCGCTCCCCTGGCGCGCGCAACGGCGCGAAACGGATTTGTTTCGTGCCGGCTACCGCCTAACCGACTTGGGTCAAAAGGGACTTGGGTCGAAAAAGACGTTGGCCGGCGACAATGACCGGACAGGCGGTTCCCCCCAGAGCGCCACCTGCCAAACGGTTGGGCAAATTAACATTGGGGTGTTGAAGATCGGGTTAATTGCCGCAGGTTTGGGCCAAAGGGGGCAGGCTGGCGCGGTCCCGGCGGCCGACTTGACTTCGCGACGGCTGCGACGGCACCTACAACACATCAATTCGTTAACCATTGTCGCCCGATGCCGACGAAGAACTTTCTCATCGTGCGCGATGGCGCATCCAATGATTCGTTGCGCGGCGCGGTCGTCGCCATCGGCAATTTCGATGGCGTGCATCGCGGCCACCGGGCGGTCATCGGCGCCGCGCTCGAGCGCGCCAGGAAGCTCGGCCAAAAGGCTGCGGTGCTGACCTTCGAGCCGCACCCGCGCGACTTCTTCAATCCTGCCAACAAGCTGTTCCGGCTGACCGACGCGTCGACCAAATTGCGCCTTTTGGCCGCAACCGGGCTCGACGGTGCGATCGTGCTGACCTTCGACGCCGCGCTTGCGAGCCTGACAGCGGAGGAGTTCGTCGAACGCATTCTGGTCGAGCGCTTCGCCATCAGCGGCGCGGTGATCGGTTTTAACTTCCATTTCGGCGTGGGCCGCACCGGCTCGCCGGATTTTCTCAAGACGCAGGGCGCGCGGCACGGCTTTGTCGTCGACGTGGTGCCTCCCTTGCAGGAGGAGGGCCTGACCGTCGGCTCGCAACCCATTCGGGACGCGCTCGCTGCCGGGGAGGTCGACAAAGCGGCGGACTTGCTCGGCTATCCGTGGTTCGTCAGCGGTGAGGTGATCCACGGCGACAAACGCGGTCGCCAACTCGGCTTTCCGACTGCGAACTTGAGCCTCGATGCGTCGTGCGGGCTGCGCCACGGCATCTACGCGGTGCGCGCCAATCTCCGTGGGCGCCGCTGCGACGGTGTGGCAAGCTTTGGTCGGCGACCGATGTTCGATACCGGCGCCGTGCTGCTGGAAGTGTTTTTGTTCGACTTTTCCGGCGACTTATATGGCCGGAGCATCGACGTCGCCTTTATTGCGTGGCTGCGCCCGGAAGCGAAATTCGCCTCCATCGACGAGTTGACCCGGCAGATGCAGGACGACGCCCGCCTTGCGCGCGAACGTTTGGCGGAAGCCGGCGCCGCCTTCCCGCCCATCTAGGGCGCCGGCGCAACGCAATGTCCGATCTCGACGCCATCGTTATCGGAGCCGGTCATAACGGGCTCGTCTGCGCCGCCTATCTCGGCATGGCTGGCTTGCGGGTGCGTGTTTTCGAGCGGCGCGGCGTGGTCGGCGGCGCCTGCGTGACGGAAGAATTCCATCCCGGCTTCCGCAACTCGACCGCGGCCTACACGGTGAGCCTGCTGCAGCCGAAAGTCATTCGCGATCTGAAACTGCGCGAACGCGGCCTGCGTATCGTCGAGCGCCGCGCGCAGAACTTTCTGCCGCTGCCCGACGGCCGCTATCTGCTTACCGGCGAGGGCCGCACCGAGCGCGAGATCGCAAAATTCAGCAGCAAGGATGCGGCGCGCTATGCGGCCTATCAGGCGGAGATGAGCCGCGTCGCCGCCGTGCTGCGCGGCCTCGTGCTCAAGGCGCCGCCCAACCTGCTGTTGGGGAATTTCACTCGCACCCTGGGCGAACTCGGCAAGCTCGCCGGCGTCGGCAAGCGGCTCTGGCAAGCCGGCAGCGTCATGTCGGCGTTCAATCTGTTCCGCAAATCGGCCGGCGATACGCTCGACCGCTGGTTCGAATCCGATCCGATCAAGGCGGTGCTTGGCTTCGACGCGGTCGTCGGCAACCTGGCGAGCCCCTATACGCCCGGCTCGGCTTACGTCCTCCTGCACCACATCTTCGGCGAGGTGAACGGCCGGCAAGGCGCGTGGGGTCACGCGATCGGCGGCATGGGCGCGATCACGCAGGCGATGGCGCAGGCCGCCGCCGAACACGGCGTGGGCATCGACCTGCGTTCGCCGGTGCGCGAAGTGATCGTCGAGCGCGGGGGAGCCGCCGGCGTCGTGCTGGACGACGGCTCATCGGTGCGCGCGCGGACGGTCATTGCCAACGTCGATCCGCGCACGCTGTTTGAAGTGCTCCTGCCGCGCGAGGCGGTCACCCCCGCCGTGTCGCAGCGAATGAAACGCTGGAAGACCGGCTCCGGCACGTTCCGCATGAATGTGGCGCTGTCGAAACTGCCGGACTTTTCCGCGCTGCGCGGGGAGGGCGACCATCACACCGCCGGCATCATTCTGGCACCCAGTCTCGCCTACATGGACCGGGCCTATCGCGACTGCGTCAAGTACGGCTGGAGCCGGGCGCCGATCGTCGAAATGGTCATTCCTTCGACGCTGGATTACACTCTCGCGCCCGCCGGCGCGCACGTCGCGAGCTTGTTCTGCCAGCACGTGACGCCGAAATTTGTCGACGGGACGTCCTGGGAGAAACACCGCGAAACCGTCGCCGACTTGATGATCGACACAGTCGAAGCTTACGCGCCGGGTTTCAGGTCAAGCGTTATCGCGCGGCAAAGCCTCTCGCCCTTCGATCTGCAAAACATCTTCGGCCTGCCTGATGGCGATATTTTTCATGGCGCGCTGACGCTCGATCAGCTTTTTTCGGCTCGTCCGATGCTCGGCTTTGCCGATTACCGCATGCCGGTCGGCGGCCTTTATCTGTGCGGATCGGGGGCGCATCCCGGCGGCGGCGTCACTGGCGCGCCCGGACACAACGCGGCGCAGGCGGTGATCGCGGATCTGCGGCGCAAATGAACTTGTAGATGATCGCGCATTAGCGGATGACAAAAAGCTGTTCTGCGGCTAATCGCAGACGATGTCCCGCTTCTTCCGTCTCGGCCGCGCGCATACGGGGCTCGGCCTTTTCGCCACCAAACCGATCAAGCGCGGCGCCTATATCGCGACCTATCGCGGCCCGATCATCACGACCGAGGAGGCCGACCGGCGCGAAGCGCGCGGCGCCCGGTATATGTTCGAATTGAGCAAGAAGTGGACCATCGACGGCTCGCCGCGCTGGAACGTCGCCCGTTACATCAATCATTCCTGTAAGCCGAACGCCAAGCCGGTGGGCCGCAACGGCGGCATCGTGATCGTGGCGGACCGCCGGATCGAGCCTGAGGAAGAAATCACCTACAGTTACGGCGAGGAATATCTGGAGTATTTCCTGCAGAGCGGTGGCTGCAGATGCGCCGCCTGCCGCAAAAAAAGAGCTAGGCGCCGGAGAAAGCAAAGGGCCGCGCGCAAGGCTGCTTTGGCGGCGCAGAGCAAGCGGACGCGCAAGAAGACAGCTGCCGCTCGCGGCAAAGCGCGCCCGTAGCCCAAGCCTTCACGTGCCGATGCTCGCGATCCGGCCGCCGCGATCGCAGCGGTGGGCATTCAATCAACGCCGCCACGTCGCTCCGAGCAGAAAGCCGAGGCCGAGTGCGATCGCCAAGATAGTGTAGGGCTGGCTGTTGATCAATTCGTCGATCGCGCCGACAAAACGGTCGGAAACTTCGCGCACAGAACCCGCTGCTTCTTGACCCTTTGCCTGAGCATCGGACACTACGTCGTCGACGCGCGACTTCGCCCGCCGCCAGGCTGCGTTACCCTTGCTCGCAAGAATCTCGCCGACCTGAGCCGACAGACCGGCAAGATCGTCACGCAGTGCCTGCAAATCCTTCGCGATATCGCTGGAGGCCGCATTGGCCGCCGCGCCGACTTCGCGAATGCCTTCTCGCGCGCTGTCTCGAATGGTTTGTGGTGCCGCAGACATCTTGCTCCTCCATGAGTATTGAAATTCGCTTTGGTCGATAAAGCAGCGGCGGCAATAAAAGTTCCCTTGGTCGGAAACCGGCGGGAAAATGCAATCTAGTCAGGAAGTTTGACCTGCTCGGATGGGAACACGTGGCTGAAAATAACAAGGCCGATAATGCAGAGCGGCACCGCCAGAAAAGCGCCGATCGGCCCCCACATCCATGTCCAGAATGCCAACGCCAGCACGACCAAGAGCGGATTGAGCGTCATGCGCCGGCCGACGATGGTTGGCGTGATGAGGTGCCCTTCGAGCGTGCATAGCGCAACAAGTCCGGCCGGCGCCAAAAGCGCCTGGCCGAGCGAGGGAAATGTCACCAGCCCAACCCCGAACATCACAACAACCATAATTGCTGGCCCGACATAAGGCACGTAGTTCAGCAAAGCAGCCAGCAATCCGAATATCGCCGGATTGGGCAAGCCGACCAACCACGCGCCGACGGCGACGATCGTACCCAGGACGGCGTTGATGATCGTGACCACCGCGAGGTAGCCGGCGAGGTTGCGTTCAATATCGTTCATGATGCGCAGAAAGCGCAGTCGCGCCTCTTGATCGGAGAACATGAAGACGAGCCGGCGGCGCAGCGCGATCTGGCCGGCAAGAAAGAACAGCAAGGTGCCGAAGAACAAGAGGAGCTGGCCGGCGGCGGGCGTGAGAAAGGCGACCACCGGCAGCACTACGCTGGGCGGAGCCTCGGGCGACGCCGTAGCGGCACTGCCGAACAAAGCCGTCTCCAACTCGCGCAACGCCGAGAGAGGCTGCTCGAGCACGGCGAGCTTTTGCTTGATGGTGGCGCCGATTTCGGGAGCGCGTCCGATCCACTCGCTGACCGGTCCGGCCAGCGCGGTTACCGCGAGAGCGAGCGCGCCGAGGCCGAGCGCGACGATAAGGGGACCGGTCACCCACGGGGATATGCCGCGCCGCTCGCCCGCCTTGACCAGCGGAGCGAGCGTGAGCGCCACCACGGCGGCGATCAGGATGGGCACGAGGATTTCGCGCCCGACATAGAGGAAGCCGCCAAGGAGCAAGAGGAAGATGCCGATATTCGCCGCCTGACCCGCCGATGCCCAAAGCACGTGGGCGCTGCCGACGGGTTGCGGATCGCTGATTACAAGCGCGTGGCGGGCTTCGCGGCTGGCACGGATATATTCCACGAAGGGAGTCTCCGGCTGCCAAGGGCTGCCGAACGCTGCTAAGGGTCAGGCCGCCTTTGTTTTCGAGTATTTGTGCGAAATTAACGCTAGATAGCGGGGTGGAGTTCCAGCGGTCCCGCCCCTTACTGCCTGCGGCTCTTTCCGCACCCCAATCGGCTTGTTAGAAGGCGGTCCACAAGCAGACTCAGCATGACCGATCAGCCGACCAAAGCGCGCAATTACTCAGAAACGCTGTTTCTGCCCAAGACCGACTTCCCGATGCGCGCCGGGCTGCCGCAAGCCGAGCCGAAAATCCTTCGCCGCTGGCATGAGCTCGACCTGTACGGGCGGTTGCGCGCCGCCGGCAGGGGGCGAACGAAGTTCGTGCTGCACGACGGGCCGCCCTACGCCAACGGCAACATCCATATCGGGCACGCGCTCAACAAGATCCTCAAGGACGTGGTGACCAAGAGCCAGCAGATGCTCGGCTTTGATTCCAACTACGTGCCCGGCTGGGACTGCCACGGCCTGCCGATCGAGTGGAAGATCGAGGAGGAGAATTACCGCGACAAGGGCAAGCCAAAGCCGGATTTTTCCGACGCCGCGGCCCTGGTCGAATTCCGCCAGGAATGCCGCGCCTTTGCCGAGTACTGGATCGAGGTGCAGCGCGGGGAATTCGAGCGCCTCGGCGTCATCGGCGACTGGACGCATCCCTACACCACGATGGCGTATTTCGCAGAGGCGCAGATCGCGCGCGAGCTGATGAAGTTTTACGCCAATGGCGCGCTTTACCGCGGCTCCAAGCCGGTGATGTGGTCGGTGGTGGAGAAGACCGCGCTCGCCGAGAGCGAGGTGGAATACGAGAATTACGTGTCGGACCAAGTATGGGTGAAGTTTCCAGTTACTCAAGTGGCGGTCCACAATAGGCAAACGAACCTGCCGGAATTTCTCGCTACACCTCAGGATTTGAAGAGATACGGATACGACAACGCTTCAATTGTGATTTGGACGACGACTCCATGGACTCTTCCGGCCAATAGGGCAATCAGCTTCTCGCCCAGAATTGACTATGGGCTGTACGAAGTCACCGATGCTCCTCAAAATAACTGGGCAAAAGTCGGCGATAAATTCATTCTCGCTGAGAGACTTGCCGTCGATGTGTTGAGGCAGGCGCGCGTTACTGCTTTCAAGCAGATCGGCAAGGTACCGGCTGGATCGGCTAGCAGTATTAGTTGTAGTCATCCGCTTAAGAGCTTCGGGAGCGATTACGAATTTGTTGTCCCGCTTCTTCCTGGCGATCACGTGACCGACGATGCCGGCACCGGCTTCGTGCACACTGCGCCCGGTCATGGCCGCGAGGACTTCGAAGTTTGGACGGCGCATGCGCGCGAGCTGGCGGCGCGCGGTATCAACACGGCCATCCCCTATACGGTCGATGCCGACGGACGTTACACCGATCAAGTGCCTGGATTTGCCGGCAAGCGCGTGCTCACCGAGACCGGCGGTAAGGGCGATGCCAACGAGGCGGTGATCAAGGCCTTGATCGAAGCCGGCACGTTGCTTGCGCGCGGCCGGCTCACCCACGAATATCCGCATTCGTGGCGCTCGAAGAAGCCGGTGATCTATCGCAACACCCCGCAGTGGTTCATCGCGATGGATAAGGATATCGCCAAGCACGACGACACTTTGCGTCATCGCGCCCTGGCAGCGATCAAGGTGACACGCTGGGTGCCTGAGCAGGGCGAGCGGCGCATCACCGGCATGATCGAGTCGCGGCCAGATTGGGTGATCTCGCGCCAGCGCGCCTGGGGCGTGCCGATCACGTTGTTCATCAAGGAGAAGCTGGACGGCTCGGTCGAAATCCTCGACGATCCCGAGGTGAACGTGCGTGTCATCGAGGCGTTCGAGGCGGAGGGGGCCGACGCCTGGTACAAGCCCGGCGCGCGCGAGCGCTTCTTGGGCAAACACGTCAACGACGGCTGGCGGAAGGTCGACGACATTCTCGACGTCTGGTTCGATTCCGGCTCGACCCACGCCTTCGTGCTGGAAGACCCAAAGCATTTCCCCGGCCTCGCCGGCATCAAGCGCAAGGCCGACGGCGGCCCTGACACGGTGATGTATCTGGAAGGCTCCGACCAGCATCGCGGCTGGTTTCAGTCTTCGCTGCTGGAAAGCTGCGGCACGCGTGGCCGCGCGCCGTTCGACGTCGTGCTCACGCACGGTTTCGTGCTCGACGAAGATGGGCGCAAAATGTCGAAATCACTCGGCAACGTCACCGCGCCGCAGGAAGTGATCGACCAGGCCGGCGCCGACATCCTGCGCATGTGGGTGTGCGCCGCCGACTACGCCGACGATTTGCGCATCGGTCCTGAAATCCTCAAGACCACGGTCGATACGTATCGCAAACTCCGCAATACGCTGCGCTGGATGCTCGGCAACCTTGCGCATTTCCACGCCGGCGAACGCGTCGTTCACGACGCCATGCCGGAGCTCGAGCGGCTGATGCTGCACCGGCTCGCCGAGCTCGATGGCGTCGTTCGCAGCGCCTACGCGGATTTCGACTACAAGCGCATTTTCGCGGCGCTGAACGCGTTCATGACGGTCGATCTGTCGGCGTTTTATTTCGATGTGCGCAAGGACGTGCTCTATTGCGATCCGTATTCCTCGCCAACGCGCAAAGCCTGTCTCACCGTGCTCGACCAGTTGTTCCGCTGCACGGTGATTTGGCTCGCGCCGATGCTGTCATTCACCGCCGAGGAGGCTTGGCTCGCCCGCGACCCGGCTGCGGTTTCAGTTCATCTCGATACGTTTCCCGACGTGCCGGGATCCTGGCGCGACGACGCACTGGATGAGAAATGGCGGAAGTTGCGCAACCTGCGGCGCGTCGTTACCGGAGCACTCGAACTCGAGCGCGCGGCAAAGCGGATCGGCTCGTCGCTCGAAGCGGCGCCGGTCATTTACGTGGCGGACACCGAGCTGTTTGCCGCGGCGGCGGACATTGATCTCGCCGAACTGTGCATCACCTCGGCTGCAACGCTGGTGGAAGGCGAGGGGCCGAATTCGGCCTTCCGCCTCGATGACGTGCGCGGCGTTGCCGTCGAACCACGGCGCGCGCAGGGACGGAAATGCGTCCGCTCGTGGAAAATCAGTGAAGCGATTGGGCTCGATCCTCAATTTCCTGACGTGACGCCGCGCGACGCCCAGGCGCTGCGCGAATGGGAAGCGCTGCGCAAGGCGGCGGAGTAGGGGCGCCACTCAGCATGGCCGATGCGGCACCCGCGCAGTCCAATCCCTCCAAGCCGCGGGTCTACCTGTGGGGGCCGTTGAGCGCGTTTGGACTTTTTGTCGCGGTTCTTGCCTGCCTCGCCGACCAGGCGGCGAAGTTCTGGTTGCTGCTGGTCTTGCACCTCGGTAGCCGGGAACCGGTCGCGCTGACGTCCTTTGCCGAATTGGTGCTGACCTGGAACACCGGCATCAGCTACGGGCTGTTTCCGCAAAATGGGCCGGTCGGACCCTGGGCGCTGCTCGCCTTCAAGGTCGCGGCAGTGGTCTTTTTGTGGCTCTGGCTGGTGCGAACGCATTCGCGGTTAACCGCGCTGGCGCTTGGGCTAATCATCGGCGGGGCGATCGGTAACGCCATCGACCGGCTTCATTGGCCCGGGGTCATGGATTTCGTGCTCCTGCACGTGGAAACCACCGGCTTTAACTTCCGCTGGTACGTGTTTAATCTCGCCGACGTGGCCATCGTGGCCGGCGTGGGAGTGCTTCTTTACGAATCCCTGCGCCAGGGGGGTGCCGCAAAAGCGCCCTGATCGGGTATATAAAGGGCTAACAGTGGGGTATTCCTAAGGGCCTTCAAGTGGCTTGGGCCCGTTAAGGAAAGTGTGCCGAACCGGCACCTCGGGTGAGGGCATGCCGCAAATTGGAATCGTAGGCCTCTGGGCCGGTCGAACCGTGCCGCTCAAGCGTGCGGCTACGGGCGTTGCACTGGTCGCGCTTTTGCTCTGCGCTGGCGCCGCGGTGGCGCGCGCGGGCGACGACGACACCGAGACGCAGGGTTCGAAGACTTCGGTCTACGACAGGATGCTGCAGATCATCGGCTTCGGTAACGGAAGCAACATCGATTACAGCGAGCGCTCGCCGCTGGTGGTGCCGCCCACGCGGGATCTGCCGCCGCCTGCCGCTGATGTCGCTCCCGCGGTCCCGGACTGGCCGAAGGATCCGGACTTGGCACAGAAGGCGAAGGCCAAAGCTAAGGAAAAGCCTAAACCTCATCAGGATTACGTGGTCGAAGTCCTCGCGTCCGCTGCGCCCGGGCGAACTCAACGTGCCCGGCGTCTTCACCGGCAGCACCGGCAGCCGCCCGTCCAACGCGGACCCAGAAGCCCAGCAGGTCACTCCGGCGGTCACTCAGCCAAACAAACCGAGCCTGTTCAGCTTCAATGTATTCAACAACAACAAGACCGAATACGCGACCTTTACCGGCGAGACGCCGCGGGCCAGCCTGACCGATCCGCCGCCCGGCTATCTAACGCCGTCGCCCGATCAGCCGTACGGCGTCGGCCCCGAACACAAGCAATACAAGGTGCCGACTGTCGCCGATCGCGCGGTGCCAGATAGCGGCACGCAGGGCGGCAATTAGAGCATCCTCCGCAAGTGCAGTCGTGGGGTTTGCCACCAAGTCGTGTTCCGGCGGAATGCCAGGACGCCGGTCACGTGGCGTCGAAGCGCTTGCGCTCTCGACGCCCGGGCTCATCACTATCGCAAGCGTGTTGTCGGGGCGCGCTAAAGCTCAAACCTGCGGAGGGTAATTTTGTCTGATAACGTCTTGTCGATCGTGCGCGCGGCCGGAGTGCTTGCCTTCGTCCTGGCGGCCGCGCCATTCGACGTTTCTCGCGCTGGCGCCGAACCGCAGGTCGCCGACTTCAAGCTCGCCAACGGCCTCGAAATCGTCGTGCTGCCCGACCACCGCGCCCCGGTCGTCACCCACATGGTCTGGTACAAGGTTGGCGCCGCCGACGAGACTCCGGGAAAATCAGGGCTGGCCCATTACCTCGAACATCTGATGTTCAAGGGGACTGAAAAAAATCCGGCAGGCACGTTTTCCGATGCCGTCAGCGCAATCGGCGGTGAAGAGAACGCCTTCACGTCGAGCGACTATACCGGCTTCTACCAGCGCGTTCCGCGCGATCACCTCAAAGAAATGATGGCGTTCGAGGCTGACCGCATGACCGGGCTTGCGCTCACCGACGCGGTGGCCCGCCCCGAACTTCAGGTCGTGCTCGAAGAGCTGAACATGCGGGTGGCCAACAATCCCGGCGCCCAGCTCGACGAGCAGATGGATGCGGCGCTCTATCTCAACCATCCCTACCACCGGCCGGTGATCGGCTGGCGCCACGAAGTGGAAAAGCTCGATCGCGATGATGCGCTCGACTTCTATCGCCGCTTTTATACGCCGAACAACGTCGTCGTCGTCGTCGCCGGCGACGTAACCCCCGACGAAGTCAAGGCCGACGCCGAGGCGACCTACGGCAAAGTCGCGCCGCGTGCGCAAGTCGGCCCCCGCCTGCGTCCGACCGAACCCGTGCAGTCGGCGCCGCGCACCGTCACGCTTGCCGATCCGCGCGTCGAGCAGCCGAGCGTCCAACGCTACTATCTGGCGCCCTCATCGACGACGGCCAAACCGGGGGAAAGCGAAGCATTGGAAGTTCTTTCCAGCATCCTCGGCAACGATTCCAACAGCCGGCTCTATAAGACGCTCGTCATCGACAAAGGCCTCGCGCTCAATGCCGGCGCCTTCTATTCCGACACCGCGCTCGATTACGGCAAATTCGGCGTCTACGCCGCGCCCAAGCCCGGTGTGAGCCTCCACACTGTGGAAGCCGCGATCGATGCCGTGCTGGCCGAGGTCGCCGCGCACGGCGTCACCGCCGACGAACTCGATCGCACCAAGACCGGTCTCATCGCCGATGCCGTCTATGCGCAGGACAGCCAGGCGACATTGGCGCGCTGGTACGGCGCGGGCTTGGCGACCGGGGAAACGGTCGATCAGGTCCGTACCTGGCCCGACCACGTCCGCGCCGTGACGGCCGAACAGGTGCAGGACGCCGCGCGCCATTGGCTCGACATCCGCCGTTCCGTCACCGGCTATCTGGTCAAGACTCTGCAGCCCGAGGAGAATCGATCTTGAACGCACTGACCGCCGCCCTGCCGCCTGCGCAGTTTTGGCCGCGTTGGGCGCGACGCGCCGCCGCGGCGATCGCCCTGCCGATCGTGGCGCTCTCCTTCTCGCCGGCGCCGGCTTCGGCGACGACGATCGAGCGGATCGTCAGCCCGGGCGGCATCGAGGCTTGGCTGGTGCGCGAGACCGCGGTGCCGGTGATCTCGATCGAATTCGCCTTCACCGGCGGGGCCGCGCAGGACCCGGCTGGCAAGGCCGGTACTGGCTATCTGATGGCATCGCTGCTCGGCGAGGGCGCCGGCCAATACGATGTCAACGCCTTTCAGGACCGGCTCGACCGCAAGGCCGTGCAAATGAGTTTCCATGCCGGCCGCGACCATGTCCGCGGCTCGCTGCGCACGCTGTCGGAGAACAAGGACGAGGCTTTCGACGATCTGCGGCTCGCGCTGACCGAGCCGCGCTTCGATAATTCCGACGTCGAGCTTAACCGCGCGCAGGTCGTGTCCGGACTGCGGCGGCAGCTGAAGAGCCCGACCGATCTCGCGGTTCTGCGCTGGTGGGACGCGGCGTTCGCCGGTCATCCTTATGGCGAGCCGGTTGGCGGCACGCTCGAATTGATGCCGACGATCACCGTTGACGATCTGCGAGCCTATCAGCACCGGGTACTTGCGCGCGACAACGTCAAGATCGCCATCGTTGGCGATATCGACGCCGACAGTGCGAAGGCAATGCTTGATCGCGTGTTTGGCGCCTTGCCGGCCAAGGCACATTTGACGCCGCTGCCTCCCGCCTTGCCGCAGAAGCTCGGCCAGCGCATCAACGTCGATCTCGACGTGCCGCAAACGGTGATCGATTTCGGCGGCGCCGGCGTCGCGCGCAGCGATCCGGATTTCTTCGCCGCCTATGTCGATAACGATATCCTCGGCGGCGGCACGTTCTCTTCGCGGCTTTATAAGGAAGTGCGGCTCAAGCGCGGTCTGGTTTATTCGGTCACTGACAGCCTGGTCTGGTACAACGAGACCGCCTTGTTCTTCGGCTCGACGGCGACGCGCGCCGATCGCGCCGAGGAAACTGTCGGTCTGGTCAAGGATGTCATCGATCAGTTCGCTGAGGGTGGCCCGACGGCGGACGAACTCGCCAAGGCGAAGGCGTACTTGACCGGCGCATTTGTGCTCAATCTCGATACCTCGGCCAAGATCGCAGCCCTGCTCCTGCAGTTGCAGCTCGATCACCTCGGCATCGACTATATCGGCAAGCGCCAGCAGATGATCGATGCGGTGACGCTTGACGATGCGCGGCGCGTGGCCAAGCGGCTCTTCGGCGGCGGGCTCCTGGTCACCGTGGTCGGGCGGCCGACGAGCCTCGCCTCGGCTGGAGCCCCCGTACCGGGAGGCTCGAACGTCCCCGCTGCCCCGCCGCTCCCGGCCGCTGGGATTGGCGGCGACTTGCGCTGAACTTCGCGCGAACTCGCAGGCCGGCTTGGGCAAGGTCCAAGCCGGTAATAGTCGATCGGCGTGCACCGCAGTCGCTGGATTTCGCCGGCGCTCGATCCGCGCTACGATCGTGCGGCCATGATCCGCGTCACGCCCAAGATCAGCATCGACGAGCGCGAGATAAACGAAACCTTCGTGCGCGCCTCGGGACCGGGCGGGCAGAACGTCAACAAGCTCTCCACCGCCGTCCAGCTACGCTTCGACGTGCGCAGATCGCCGTCGCTGCCGAACGACGTGGCGGCGCGGCTCGCGAAACTTGCTGGCACGCGGCTCACGCGTGACGGTGTGCTCGTCATCCTCGCGCAACGCCACCGCACGCAGGCGGCCAACCGGCACGATGCGCTCGACCGCCTGCTCGATCTCATTCGCCGCGCCGCCATCGTCCCGGTGCCGCGCCGGCCCACCAGGCCGACCCGCGCCTCGCGCGAACGCCGGATCGAGGGCAAGAAGCTTCGCGGCGGCGTCAAGAAGTTGCGCCGGGCCAAGCCTTCGTTTGATTGAGCGAAGCGATCAATGCAGCAGCGTGTAGATGCCGCCGATGAAGGCGAAGAGCCCGATCGTGATCATGACCATCGCATAGATGACGGTCGCTCGCGATCCGGTGTGTTGCGTGGGATCGAGCACCGCGTCGGCCGGATTCTGCGGATCGTAATGGACGCGCGCGCCGTCCCCTTTGGGATAAGTGGCGACGACGGATTCCATGTTGCGCTTTCGGCCTTCGTTGCCGGCCCAGAAAATCCGATCGGATTCATAGTCCTTGCCGCGCACGCGATAACGGTACCGGATGGCGGCGCGATAGCGCCGCTTGTGCTCCGGCGAGGGCTCCAGCGCAGACGCGAGGATGGTGGCGCCGGTTTTCGGCCACCTCTTGCTGGCGTCGGCGCGCAAGCCTTGGCGGAATTGAGCGGCGTAAAGGGCCACGCCGACCGCTAGCGCAATCACGCCGAAAAGCATCAGCATCACATTGATCATTCGCCACTCCATCGCGCGCGTTGCGACTTGCGGTTTTGCCCCGGATTTCGCCGCTGCTCAATCCGGGCTACGTTTATCGCCGAATCGTCATTCAAACGCAGCCAAGCCACGTTCCATGCCCGTCCGCCAGCTTTCCGAAGCCGTCGTCAACCGCATCGCCGCCGGCGAGGTGGTGGAACGGCCGGCGAGCGTGGTCAAGGAGTTGATCGAGAACGCGCTCGACGCCGGCGCGCACCGGATCGATGTCCTCACCGACGGCGGCGGCCGGCGGCTGATTTGCGTCACCGATGACGGCGAGGGGATGACCCGCTCCGATCTCGCGCTTGCCGTCGAGCGTCACGCCACCTCGAAACTCGCCGACGACGATCTCGTGTCCATCCGCACGCTCGGCTTCCGCGGTGAGGCGTTGCCGTCGATCGGGTCGGTCGCGCGACTGTCCATCGCGACGCGCCACGCCGGCGAACCGCACGCCTGGGCGATCGAGGTCGACGCCGGTGCAAAGTCGGACGTCAAACCGGCGGCGCTCAAGGAGGGCACCCGCGTTGAAGTGCGTGACCTGTTCTACGCAACGCCGGCGCGGCTGAAATTCCTCAAGCTTGACCGCACTGAGGCGGAAGCGGTGCGCGAAGTGGTGCGCCGGCTCGCCATGAGCCGGCCCGATGTCGCCTTTACGCTGGCCGGCGAAGAGCGCGCGCCGTCGACCTTTCCGGCGATGCTGCCTGGCGCAACCGGCCGGCTGGCGCGGCTCGGCGACGTGCTCGGCGGCGACTTCCGCGCCAATGCGGTCGCGATCGCCGCCGAACGCGAAGGGATCGCGGTCGACGGCTATGCGGCGCTGCCGACGCTGACGCGGGCGAATGCGCTCGGCCAATATCTGTTCGTCAACGGCCGTGCGGTACGCGACAAGCTTCTGCTCGGTGCCGTCCGCGCGGCCTATGCCGATTACCTGCCGCGCGACCGTCATCCACTGTTGGCCTTGTTCGTCACGCTCCCGCCGCGCGAAGTCGACGTCAACGTGCATCCGGCGAAGGCCGAGGTGCGCTTTCGTAACGCCGGGCTCGTGCGCGCGTTGATCGTGCACGCGCTCAAAGCCGCTCTGACCCGCGACTCGACCCGAGCGGCAACGACCGGCGGTACCGCGACCATTGCGGCATTCCGCCCGCTGCATCGTCCGGGCGCGGCGCCATTTTATCGGATGCCGTCGCGCACCGGGGGCTTTGCCGAGGCGGCGCAGGCCGCGTTCGATACCGGCATGCCGGCCGCGGATATTCGGCAGGCAGCTGGCGCTGCCGCCAACATCGCCGGCCAAGTCTATGGCCAAGTCGCTGCTCAAGTTGCGGCGGATACGCTCGATCATCCGCTCGGCGCCGCGCGCGCGCAGGTGCACGACACCTATATCGTTGCCCAGACGCGCGACGGCCTCGTCATCGTCGATCAGCATGCCGCCCACGAACGCATCGTCTATGAGAAGCTCAAGGCGGCGCTGGAAAAGGCCGGCGTGGCGCGGCAGATTTTGCTCATTCCCGAAATCGTCGAACTCGACGAAACCGACGTGGAGCGGCTTGCCGCACGCGCCGAGGAGCTTTCGCGCTTTGGCCTTGTGCTCGAAGCCTTCGGCCCCGGCGCGGTCGCCTTGCGCGAGACGCCCTCGCTGCTCGGCGAGATCGATGGGGCAGGCCTGGTGCGCGACCTCGCCGAACACATGAGCGAATGGGACGAGACCTTGCCGCTCGAGCGCCGGCTGATGGCGGTTGCCTCCTCGATGGCCTGTCACGGCTCGGTGCGCGCCGGGCGAAGGCTCAAGCCGGAAGAGATGAACGCGCTGCTGCGCGAGATGGAGGCGACACCCAATTCCGGCCAGTGCAATCACGGCCGCCCGACCTATGTGGAACTGAAACTCACCGATATCGAGCGGCTGTTTGGCCGCCGCTGACAGCCGCCGGGGTCGACCATGAAGAAACTGCTCTTCGCCGCCATCTCGCTTCTTGCGTTCTCGTGCGCGCAGGCTGGTGCGCAAGATTGGCCGACACGGCCGGTAACGATGGTCGTGCCGTTCGCGCCCGGCGGTGTCTACGACACGTTGGGCCGCGTTTATGCGGCGGCCTTGTCGAAGAGTCTGGGCCAGCAAGTCGTGGTCGAGAATGTTCCCGGCGCCGGCGGCATGGCCGGCGGAATGCGGATCGCGCGCGCCGATCCCGACGGCTACCAGTTTCTGTTCGGCGGCGAGTCGCCGAGCGCGCAGGTGCAGTTGATGCACAAGGACCCGCCCTATGATGGCGCGCGCGATTTCGCCCCAGTTGCTCTCGTCGCGGTGCAACCGCTCATTCTCACTGTGCGGAGCGGCATCCCGGCCGCCAACCTGCGTGAGTTCATCGACTACGCGAAGACGAACCAGGGCAAGATGCAGTACGGATCGCCGGGCACCGGCTCCGGCTCGCATCTCGCCTGCGCGCTGTTCGACGTGGAGGTGAATATCGCGGTCACCCACGTTCCCTATCGCGGCCTCGGGCCGGCCATGCAGGATTTGCTCGCCGGCCGCATCGACTACGCTTGCCCCTCGATCACCACCGCCATGCCGCAGCTCGAAAGCCATAAGATCCAGGCGCCGGCAGTGCTCGGCCGCGCGCGCTCGCCGGCGTTCCCCGACATTCCGACCGCGCAGGAGCAGGGTCTCAAGGACATGGACGCCAATAGCTGGAACGCGATCTTCCTGCCCAAAGGCACGCCGGAGCCGATTGTCGCCAAGCTCAACGCGGCAGTGATCGCCGCGATGCAGGATGCCACCGTGCAGCAGCGTCTGCACGACCTCGGCGCCAGCCTGCCAGGCGCCGAGCAGCGCACGCCGCAATACCTGCAGAGCTACGTCGAAGACGAAATCAAACGGTGGAGCGCCGCGATCAAGGCGGCAGGGATCACGGCGGAATAAAACGAGCGAGGGGCTATGCGCATGACGCACATTCGAAGTCTGGCGGCTTTGCTGCTCGCCGCACTGTCGCTCACCGCACCCGCCCGTGCGCAAGATTGGCCGACGCGGCCGATCACATTGATCGTTCCGTTCGCTGCCGGCGGCGGCGTCGACGTCAGCGCGCGCATTCAGGCGCAGAAAATCGGCGAACTGCTCGGCCAGCCGGTCGTGGTCGAGAATATGGGTGGTGCCGCCGGCGCGACCGGCGCGCTGCACGTCGCCAAAAGCGCGCCCGACGGTTACACCCTGCTCATCGGCAATACCGGCACGCACGCCTTTAGCCAGGCGCTCTACAAGCAGCCGCTTTATAATGCGGTGACCGATTTCACGCCGGTCGCGCTGGTGACGGAATCGCCGCGCATTCTGATCGCGCGCAACAACTTGCCGGTCGCGAACCTGCGCGAGTTCATCGTCTATGTGAAGGCGCACCAGGCCAACATGCAGTTCGGCTCCGCCGGTGTCGGCTCCGGCACGCACCTGCCGTGCGTGCTGCTCAACATGGCGATGGGGGTCAGCGTCACCCACGTGCCCTATCGCGGCGAGAGCCCGGCGCAGCAGGATCTGATCGGCGGGCGGATCGACTATATGTGCTCGACCATCCAGACCGGCGCCGCGCTCGCCCTGCAGGGCCAGGTCAAAGCCATCGCGGTGATGGCGCCCAACCGGGTCGATATCGTTCCCAATGTACCGACCACCGGCGAGCAGGGCCTGCCGGGCGTGGAAGCAAGCGTGTGGGATGCCTATTTCCTGCCGCCGGGCGTGACGCCCGCGATCGTGACCAAGCTCAACAAGGCGATCAGCGCCGCGGTCGACGATCCGGTGGTGCATAAGCGTCTTGCCGACCTCGGGCTGCAAGTCGTCCCGCCGCAAGAGCGCACGCCCGGTTACCTCGCCAAGCTCGTGCCCGATGAAGTCGCGCGCTGGAGCAAAGTCGTGCAGGCCGCCGGCATTGCACCGCAATGAGTGGCGCATGATCAGCTGGCGCCGAACCGCAGGATGATGAACTCGGTATCGTCGTAACGGCGGCGCTCGAGTTCGCTGAAACCTGCGGGCGCGGCGAACTCGGCTTTCGTTGCTTCTTCGACGACGACGAGCGCGTCAGGTGCGAGCCAGCCGCCCTCGCGTGCGGAAGCGAGCGCTTTCTCAGCAAGGCCCTGGCCATAGGGCGGATCGAGAAAAACGAGCGAGAACGGCTCGACCGGATACGCTGGCCCGAGCTTGGTGGCGTCGCGGCGGAAGATGCGGCTCGTGCCGCCAAGGCCGAGCGTGGTGACATTCTCGCGCAAGAGTGCGCGCGCCTCGGCGCCATCGTCGATGAACAGCGACAAAGGCTGCGCCGCGCGACAGCGCCTCGATGCCAAGCGCGCCGGTGCCGGCGAAAAGATCAAGCACGCGCGCGCCGGTGACTGGGATCGCCATAGGCATGAGTGAGAATATTGAACAAAGACTCGCGCAGGCGATCGGCGGTCGGGCGGATCGCCGCCGATTTCGGCGCCGCCAGCGCGCGGCCGCGCAGGCTGCCGCCGACGATGCGCATTAGCGCATGATCCGGAAAAAGCTTGTCCCGGACCCGATCCGGGATGGGAACCGGTTTTCCGAAAAGATCATGCGCCACTCATCGACTTCTCGGCCGCGACGGGCGCGGCCCGGAGGCGCGATCGAACGAGGCCCGGCGCCGCTTGCCGCCGCGCTTTGAATTTGGTCCGGCCGCTTCGGCTCCTGCGGCCGCTCCTCACGCTCGCGCTCTCCATGCCGCTCGACCTTGAAGCGGCGGCCCTTGCGGTCGGTGAGCGTCTCGGCGCGCGCTTGCGCCGTTGACGTGTCGCGCTTCTGCTCTTTGTCACGGCGCGAACCATGGTATCCGCGCCGCAGCGGCTTTGGTACCTCTTCGCCCGGCGCGCGCCAGGAATGGCTCGGCGCTCTCACCTCTTTTCGGTTTGCGGCGGCGTCACGTGGTGGTGCGGCGCGCGGTTTAATCGGCGATGAGAAATCCAAGCCGGCGGCGGCAACGAGCTTGGCGCCGAGTTGTTCGCGCAGGACGCGGGTGCGCACCTCTTCGACTTGGCCTTCGACCAGTTCGCCGAGCTGGAACGGTCCGAACGACACGCGGATAAGACGCGTGACGGCGAGGTCGAGATGACCGAGCACGTTGCGCACCTCGCGGTTCTTGCCTTCGCGGATGGCGAAAGTGAGCCACAGGTTCGAGCCTTGCACGCGGTCGAGCTGGGCGTCGATCTCGCCGTAATGGATGCCGCTGACGGTAACCCCCGACCGCAAGCTATCGAGCTGTTGCTGGGTCACCGAGCCGTGGGCGCGCACGCGGTAGCGCCGCAGCCAGCCGGTCGCGGGCAGTTCGAGCACGCGGGCGAGCGCGCCGTCGTTGGTGAGGAGCAGCAAGCCCTCGGTATTGATATCGAGCCGGCCGACGCTGACGAGCCGCGGCAGCTCTCTCGGCAGCTTGGCGAAAATGGTCGGCCGGCCCTGCGGGTCGGCATGCGCGGTCATCAGCCCGCGCGGCTTGTGATAGAGGAACAGCCGCGTGCGCTCGCGCGCCGGCAGCGGCTCGCCGTCCACGGTAATGCGGTCGTGCGCAGTGACGTTGCGCGCCGGTGAATTGATCAGCTCGCCGTTGACGGCGACTCGGCCGGCTTCGATCCAGGCTTCCGCCTCGCGGCGCGAGGCAAGGCCCGCGCGCGCGATCGTCTTGGCGAGGCGTTCCCCGTTGGGCTGCTCGCCGGCTTTATGATTTGCGGTCTTTTCGTCCATAATCCGCTCCGATAGCAGAGGCGATGGCAACGGACCATGGCATAGGGAACGATGGCGTTGTTCATGGATATGGCCTTGGCAGAGGCGCGCGCGGCCGGCGAGCGCGGCGAAGTGCCGGTCGGTTGCGTGATCGTGCGCGAGGGCAGGGTGCTCGCCCGCGCCGGCAATCGCACCATCGCCGATCGCGATCCGACCGCGCATGCCGAGATCGTCGCCATCCGGCAGGCGGCGGCACGTCTGTCTTCGGAACGGCTCGACGAATGCGATCTCTATGTCACGCTCGAGCCTTGCGCGATGTGCGCCGGCGCCGTCGCTTTCGCCCGCATCCGCCGGCTCTATTACGGCGCCGCCGATCCAAAGGGCGGAGCGGTCGACAACGGCGTGAAGTTCTTTACTTCCCCGACTTGTCATCATCGCCCCGAAGTTTATGGCGGCATGGCCGAGGCCGAGGCCGCGGCGCTGTTGAAAAATTTCTTCTCCGCTCGGCGTTAGCAGCCGGGCCACACGAAGCCAGCCCAAGTACCATCACGTTCACGCGGTGCGGCCCATTCCCCTCCCCCCATCCGCGCCAGCGAATGGCGGGGAGGGGGCAGGGGTGGGGGGCTCTTTAACTCGCCGCGCGCGAAGCGGCGAGGTAGGGGTGCGATCTAAAAAAACGCGCCCGGCAAAACGAAAGTGCCCCCCACCCCTAACCCCTCCCCACCACGCGCTGCGCGCGTGGGCGGGAGGGGAAATAGATTCTCGTTCTCGCGATGCGGTTTTTGATTCGCACCCGAGCTATGAGCACGCCAGTCCCAAAAACCTCACCGCATTCCCGATCTTTGTCAGATGATCCCGGCAGTGGAGGGCCGGAACCATCACGATCGGGCGCGGCACGAAAGCCAACAACGAACAAACAAAAAAGAAAGGAAGCAGAACGCCGAAAGGCGCAACTCGTAGCTCCGCACTTGCAAGGTGCGGCGCGCGTCCAGCGGGACGCGCTCGCCTTTCGGCGTTCCACTGCGGCTCTTGCCAAGGGGACTGCTCATCCCCAAGGCGCAACCCAGGCCAGAGCTTCCGGAGACTCGGCCGGAGCCTGCGAGCCTATGGACCGCCAACCGGGGCGAGTCTCCGCAAGCCTCTCCACGGGCGTTACCCGCGCCGTCCTGTCACCGTCCAGCGAGCACCTCGCGCACCGGTCATAGTGCCGGCAGGCTGATGCCCGAGCCGCCCGAGCGCGGGAGTGACAAGCCCCCGCCCGCGGGCACCGCACCTCGCTCCGCCGGCCGGAGTCACCCGGCCGGCGTCCTTGTAAGGGAGCGAGGTGCGCTTTTTTAGTTCGTCACGCGTCGCGCGACAAGAAATTCCGCCGGCTGAATTTATCTCTCTGATCCAACGGGAATTTTCTTCGGCTCTTTGTTTGATGCCGGGCGCGAAAATTGTGACACGCTCCTTGATTCGTTGTTTTTTCCGCTAAGATGCGGAGAGTGCGGGCATTTTTGAATTGTGGCAGCAAATGCCTGTTTCGCGCCTCGCTTCGCTCAGCCCATGCTGCGCTCGCTTCAACGAGTGGGAAACGTCAAAGGCGTTAGCACGTGTAGGGTGGGCACCGCGCCGTAGGAGCGCGGCCGCGTGGGCAAAATCGCTCACGCGCGGTGCCCACGCGGTTGCGCCGAGCCGACGATTTTGCCCACCCTACGCTTGCTGCGCTCGCTAGAGATTTAGTTCGGCAGCAAGTTCCGATGGCGTTTGGATTATCAGTGATCCGCACAGCACCTTGAGTTTCTCCCGCCTGTCAATGAAATCCGGATCGGTAGTAATGAACCGATCGCATTCGTTGCTGATGGCATACATCAGATGGCGCGCATCAGCTTCCTTCAGACCCTCTTTCCGCAAATTCGCAAATAGCTCCTCATCGACTATGTCGGAAATGAGCGGATAGGTTACAAAACCACCAAGCTGATCTTGCTGAAAGTGGAAGCCCAGTAGCCGGTCCTGCTTTTCGACGAGCGGCACATTGGATCGGTCCGCTTGCAACTTAGTGCGTACTGCCGGGTCTCTCGCCCTATCTTGCTCGCGCTGTGTTTCCTTAGATGTCACGAAATTTATCTGACCGACCTTGTCTGCTGCGACGAGTTTCCGAACCGCCGTCATTTGGTCTGGCTGTAAATCGCCGCGCACCCTACCGCTGACAATTACGTTATCGAGATAAACGCGCATCGCTCCTCACTTCGATTTGGTCTGGTCAAATTACCAGATTATTCTACAGCGAGCGTAGGGGAGCAAAGGCGGTACCGGGGCGGCGGGAATCGCGGCCCGATGACAGGCTCCGCGCCGTGCCCACGTGTGCCGCGACGGCCTTTGGTCCGCTAAAGACCGTAGCGCCACAAATGAAGCTGTCGATAGCTCAGATGATTCGCATGCGAGCGAGGATAGGTTATACCGTCGAGCGGGAGTGGCGATGTGTTCGCAGGTTCAAGATAAAGCGCCTCTGTAATTGTACTTTCGTGCGCCGGCGCGCCGCTAATTGATGACATCGTGGAGTTTGATACCAGCGTCCCTGTTCCATTCATCTGCGCGAGTGGCGCAGATGTGATTAGGTGTACTTCAGCAGGGTCGGCGCCGCGCTGGACCTCAACATAAGCAACGCTAATCATGCAACCCACTAGCCCGAACGAAATTGTCCGGCAGGTTTTCCTAGACAACATTGGTGTGGTCAACCTCCTTTCGCCGTCTTCCGCCTTGGATGGCACGATGCGGACACTAAAAATGGCCAATCATGTTGACTGAGTCGAAATGCTAGGACTGCGGATGCGCTTTAACAAGCGAAAGCCAGAGGATCAGCCGGACAGCCGCAGGGAAGGAAGCCGCCGTCGCGATCAGTGCTTTGTGGGCTTATTGACGTGCATCGTTGTAAGCAAGCCAAAGATGCTCAACATCCCAACTGTAAAGCCGTACTTCAATGTCTCGAAGAAAGCTTCGACGGGAGGTGTGAGCGGATTAGGCCCCCAAATTGCTATTGCCGCGCCAAGCACACCACAAAAGGCGGTAAGCGCCACTGCGACCGCGAAAATAATGCCAAATCTGTCAGAGCCGGCTCCGCAAATTTGGACGGGGTTTAAGTGGAGGTTCTGTTCTTCGGCAGGCAAGATGGCCTGCGAAGAGGAGAGACCGATGAGCAGACGTCCACGCAGGAACCATTCGGCGGCGTTCAAGGCGAAGGTGGCTTTGGCCGCTATTAAGGGCGAGAAGACTCTGGCCGAGCTGGCAGAACAGTTTGATGTGCATGCCAACCAGATCACGCAGTGGAAGAGCCAGCTTCTGGAGGGCGCTGCTGGCGTCTTCGGGGAACCGAAGGCTACAGCGGCTCAAGAGTTGGTGGACGTAAAGACGCTGCACGCCAAGATCGGCGCTCTGGCGCTGGAGAACGATTTTTTAGAAGGGGCGCTCACCAAGGCGGGACTGCTGAGCGCAAGGCGATGATCGACCCCGAGCATGATCTGCCCATCACGCAACAGGCAGAAGCCCTGGGCATCAGCCGCAGCACGGTCTACTACCAGCCGCGTCCGGTGTCAGCCGAAGACTTATGGCTGATGCGCCAGATCGACGAACTGCATCTGAAGTACCCGTTCGCCGGCAGCCGGATGCTGCGCTGCCTGCTGGTGGCCGAGGGGTGCAAGATCGGACGCCGGCACGTGAAGACGTTGATGCAGCGGATGGGGATAGAGGCGCTTTATCGCCGTCCCCGCACGACCAAGCCCGAGCCAGGCCACAAAATCTACCCGTATCTGCTGCGCGGGCTGGCGGTCACGCGGCCGAACCAGGTATGGGCGATGGACATCACCTACATTCCGATGGCGCGCGGCTTCGTCTATTTGGCCGTGGTACTCGACTGGTTCAGCCGCAGGGTGCTGTCCTGGCGGCTGTCGATCACCATGGAGGCGGCGTTCTGCGTCGAAGCGCTGGAGGACGCGTTGGCTCGTCACGGCAAACCTGACATCTTCAACACCGACCAAGGCTCGCAGTTCACCGGCGCGGCCTTCACCGGCGCACTCGCCCACAACCGCATTGCCATCAGCATGGACGGCAAAGGCGCTTGGCGCGACAACGTGTTCGTCGAGCGGCTGTGGCGCAGCGTCAAATACGAGGAGGTGTATCTGCGAGCCTATGACAGCGTTAGCGACGCTCGCGCCTCACTCGGCCGCTATCTGGACTTCTACAACCGCCGCAGACCACATTCGAGCCTTGACGGCATGACACCCGATCAAGCCTACTGCCCACCACCGCTGCCACTCCGCTTGGCAGCCTAACCCCGGCAGAGGCTCCACTTATCGACGCGGAAAATCTGTTCAGATAACCGGGACCACCTCACTCATACGCGTCACCCTGAGGTGCGAGCGAAGCGAGCCTCGAAGGGTGACGGCCCGAGCGCCTGAGCAGCATCCTTCGAGGGCCGCTTCGCGGCCACCTCAGGATGACGGTCGGCATTAAGTGCCGCTGGTATCAAACAAATCGAAGCCGGAATTACACCCCGATCAACGCCGCAAGCTTCTCCTTCAGCTCGGCCTTGATCGGTTCGGCGGCGCGCAAGATCGCGCTCGCGCGGTAGAAATCGAGCGTGCGGAAGATCGTCACGTTCGGGCGGATCACGAGCTCGGGCGGCGCGTGCCGGTGCTTGGCCGCCACGATCGCGCCGCCCATGATTAGCAGGGCGGTGAACATGCTTTCGAAGGCATTCGGCACGTCGATGCGCTCGGTCGACGGCGCGCCAAACACGTCGACGGCAACGATGATGTCGGCGCGGCCGGCGAGTTGGTCGGCCGGTAGCGGATCGGTGGTGCCGCCATCGATGAAGATGCGGCCGTCGATCGTGACCGGGCGGAATAGGCCGGGAATTGCCATCGAGGCGGCGATCGCCGGGCGCAACGGTCCCGAGAAGAAGGCGGCTTCCTCGCGGCGATGCAGGTCGGTTGCGACGACGGTGAGCGGCGTGGCGAGCGCGGAGAAATCCCCCGGCACCGCATCCGGCAAGAAACTGGCGCAGACTTTCTCGGCATCGAGCAGCGTCGCCGCGCTCCATCCGCCGGAAAACCAGTCGGAGAGCTTGCCGGCGCGCGCGCCGAACAGCCGGTTGATGGTTTGGCTGCGGTTATGCGCGATCGAGAGAACATGAAGGCGGATGTCGTGTCCGCGCATGCCGGCCGCGTAGGCGGCGCCGATCAGTGCACCGATCGAGGTGCCGGCAATGGCGGTGGGCCGCAGGCCCATCTCGTCGAGCGCTTCGATGACGGCGATGTGCGCCAAGCCGCGGGCGCCGCCGCCGCCGAGTGCGAGCGCGAAGGTTTTCATGCGCCACACATAGAACTCAATAGGTCAGCCAGCGGGGGGCTGAGGTGGTCCCGGTTATCTGAACAGATTTTCCGCGTCGATAAGTGGAGCCTCTGCCGGGGTTAGGCTGCCAAGCGGAGTGGCAGCGGTGGTGGGCAGTAGGCTTGATCGGGTGTCATGCCGTCAAGGCTCGAATGTGGTCTGCGGCGGTTGTAGAAGTCCAGATAGCGGCCGAGTGAGGCGCGAGCGTCGCTAACGCTGTCATAGGCTCGCAGATACACCTCCTCGTATTTGACGCTGCGCCACAGCCGCTCGACGAACACGTTGTCGCGCCAAGCGCCTTTGCCGTCCATGCTGATGGCAATGCGGTTGTGGGCGAGTGCGCCGGTGAAGGCCGCGCCGGTGAACTGCGAGCCTTGGTCGGTGTTGAAGATGTCAGGTTTGCCGTGACGAGCCAACGCGTCCTCCAGCGCTTCGACGCAGAACGCCGCCTCCATGGTGATCGACAGCCGCCAGGACAGCACCCTGCGGCTGAACCAGTCGAGTACCACGGCCAAATAGACGAAGCCGCGCGCCATCGGAATGTAGGTGATGTCCATCGCCCATACCTGGTTCGGCCGCGTGACCGCCAGCCCGCGCAGCAGATACGGGTAGATTTTGTGGCCTGGCTCGGGCTTGGTCGTGCGGGGACGGCGATAAAGCGCCTCTATCCCCATCCGCTGCATCAACGTCTTCACGTGCCGGCGTCCGATCTTGCACCCCTCGGCCACCAGCAGGCAGCGCAACATCCGCGAGCCGGCGAACGGATACTCCAGATGCAGCCGGTCGAGACGCCGCATGACGGCAAGGTCGGCCTCGGGCACCGGCCGCGGCAGGTAGTAGACGCTGCTGCGGCTGATGCGCAGAACCTCGGCCTGTTTGGTGATCGGCAGATCGTGCGCGCGGTCGATCATCGCTTTGCGCTCAGCAATCCCGCCTTGGTGAGCGCGCCCTCTAAAAAATCGTTCTCCAGCGCCAGTTCGCCGATCTTGGCGTGCAGCGACTTCACGTCGACCGCAGGCACCGCCGCTTGGCCGCCGCCAGGACCGAATACATCGGCTGCTCCATTCTCAAGCTGCGCCTTCCACGAGGTA
>CAVRYM010000002.1:0-1983847 GCA_963725495.1 uncultured Alphaproteobacteria bacterium
CCGCCAGCGGCGTACCGTTTTGTGTTTAGCGGGCCCTGCTCTATTCCGCGGCGTGCAGGACCTGCTGCTCGCGTCCGGCGCGCACGAGCCGTCCGGGCAGCGCACCGGTGTGCTGACCCTTCTCGAAGATCGGCTGACCGGCGGCGATCGTCATCTCATAGCCGTCGACTTTCTGCACGAAGCGGCGGCCGTTCGCCGGCATGTCGTGCACGAGTACGGGCTTCTGCACCTGCAGGCGCTCGTAGTCGATCAGATTGACGTCGGCGCGCAGTCCGGGCGCGAGCCGGCCGCGATCGGCGAGGCCGAAGAAATCCGCGGTCTCGCTGGTCTGCCGCTTGATCAGCATTTCAAGCGGCAGCTTCGGACCGCGTTGCCTGTCGCGGCTCCAATGCGTGAGCATGTAGGTCGGCACGCCGGAATCGACGATCGAGGTGCAGTGCGCGCCGCCGTCGCTCAAGCCGAGCAGGCAGGCCGGGTCGTTGAGCATTTCGCGGATCGGCTCGTGATCGCCGGTGACGTAGTTGACCACCGGGAAGTACAGATATTGGCCGTCCTCGAGGATGTAATCGTAGGCGACTTCCTCCGGCGTGCGGCCTTCGCGTCTGGCGATCGCCGCGACGGATTTATCCGGACCCGGTTCATAGTCCGGCGGATTGCCCATGATGAAGAATTTGTCGAACGCTTTCGCCACCACTTGGCGGAATTGCGCGAGCTTCTCGATCTCGGCTGCCGATGGCGTCTCGGACAGAATCTGCCGCCGCACGTTCGGATCGCGCAGCCGCCGGCGTTGTTCCTCGATCGGCAGGCTCTCCAGCTTCTTGTAGCTCGGCCGAACAGTAAAAGGATTGAGCGCGGTACCGATGCCCATCATCACGCCGATCGGCCGGCCGGCCATCTGCGCGGTCACCGGCAAACCCTCGGCGCGCATCTCGTGCACCGCCTTCATGATGCGCCGCCAGCGTTGTGGGTCGGAGTAGCGATCGGTGAGCAGGAACCAGACCGGGCGGCCGGTATCGCGCGCCTGCTTGCGAATCCAGCGCAGCTCGAACTCTTCGTCGTCGAAGTCCGAGTTCATGCCGAACGCGCCGGTCCCGGTGACCGAGAGCGCCGAGCCGATGCCGAGGAGTTCATGATCGTCGGCGTCGCGCGAGGGCACGAGTTCGCCATCCGGCGTCTTGTGCGAATCCGTGCGCGAGGTGGTGAAGCCGAAGGCGCCGGCCTGCAGCGCCTCGATGGTGAGCTTGCGCATCGCGGCGATGTCGTCGGGCGTCGCCGGCTCGCGGCGGATGGCGCGGTCGCCCATGACATAGACCCGGGTGGGCAGGTGCGCCGCCTGCGCGCAGATGTCGATGGCGCGCGGCCGCCGCTCCAATTCGTCCATGAATTGCGGGAAGGTTTCCCATTCCCAGCTCAAACCGGCGGCCAGCACCGGATTGGGAATCTCCTCGACGCCTTCCATCAGGTCCATCAGCGCGCCGCGGTGCTCTTTCTTCACCGGCGCGAAGCCGACGCCGCAATTGCCGAACATGACCGTCGTCACGCCATGCCAGCATGAGGGAGAAATCAGCGGATCCCACATCGCCTGGCCGTCGTAATGGGTGTGCACGTCGACCCAGCCGGGCGTGACCAGAAGCCCCTTGGCGTCGATCTCGCGCTTGCCCGGACCCTGCTTGCCGCCGACGCCGGTGATGCGTCCGCCGTCGATCGCGATGTCGCCGGAAAACGCCGCCTTACCGGTGCCGTCGACGATCTTGCCGCCGCGAATGACGATGTCATGCATGGGCCGCTCCTTGGGTGCGATATGCTCGCTATAGGCTTTGGTCGCTATAGATTTTCCCAATGATGCAACGGCGACCGGCCTGATGCAACGGTTGCGGCTGTCAGCCTGACCCGTTTTGGGTGTAAATTTGTGCAGGGCTGGACGGCGGTTTTCTGGAGGCGCAATGGTCAAATCCGATGCCAAATCCGATTATGAGGTTGCGGTTGCGACGCCATGGACGCGCAAGCCATTGCCGATCTGCAGGAACTTAATCTGCGCAGCAATGGCGGGGCGCTTTCAGTTCGATTTTCGCGCGAATGGTTCGAGACGGCGATCGCCGACATGCCGGTGATCGTCGCCCGCAGCGGCGGCCGCGTCGTCGGCTACGCCTTGTCGACGCTGCTCACAGAGCAAGCCCACGAGTTGATCATCCAGGCGATGCTGCAGGCTTATCCCGGCTCGACCAATTCCTACATTTACGGGCCGATCTGTGTCGCGGTTGAGCACCGCGGCAAAGGCGTCGCCATGGCGATGGTCGAAGCGTTGAAAGCGCGCCTGCCGGGACGCGAAGGCTTCACTTTCATCCGCCGCGACAATGCAGTCTCGCTCGCCGTGCACGCCAGGATGGGCATGCGCGAGGTCGCCGAATTCACTTATGGCGACACGGCCTATGTCGTGGTGGCGTACGTCGGATGATTGATCGCGCAGCCTACTTCGCCAGCAAACCGTTGAACACCAGATCGAGGTGGGCGTCGAAATAGGCCTTCAGATCGAGCGGCTGGCGGTCGTCGAACATCATCATCCACAGATCGACCAGCGCGATCGGCGCGATCACCACCTGCGGCGAATCGGCGATCGAGGAGCGGCGGATTTCGCCGCGGTCCATGCCGCGCTGGATCGCCTGTCTCAGCATGTCGAGGCACGGCTTTAGGATTTCCTCGTGATAGCGGTCGGCGAGTTCTGGAAAACGCGGCGCTTCGGCGATCAGCATGCGCACCACTTCGCGCCGGCGCTTATCTTCGACGATGTGCTGATAGATGAAGGCAAACTGCGCGCGTAGAAGATCGGCGGTCGAGCCGGTGTGGGTTTCGTACATCTCCTGCACGGTTTCGTGCGCCCCCTTGGTGAATTCCCGCACCATGGAGATGAAGAGATGCTCCTTGTTCTGGAAGTAGACGTAGATCGTGCCCTTGGTCACGCCGGCGCGCTCGGCGATGCGGTCGAGCGTCGTGGTGGCGTAACCGTTACGGGCAAATTCGGCGAAGGCGGCTTCGAGAATTTCCTGCGGGCGCTCGGCTTTGCGCCGCCGCCGCGTATCCGTGCGCGTGTCCAACAGGTCGGTCATTTCGGCAGCTAGAGGCCAATTTGGCAAAAAGTCAAGTTATTGACTAACCGGATAGTAAATAACTAAGTTAAGCGCTTCTTAAGGGTCTGGGGGTGGGTCAGGTGAGTCAGTTCGGGTGGGGCCTTGGCCGATTGCCGGGCTCGCAGCAGCGTGGCGATACGCCAGCGGCTCGCCGCCATCTCCGGCTACCAGCCGGCGGAATGCTGGCGCTGCTCCTGCTGTCGGCCTGCGCTGTCGGGCCCGACTTCAAGGTGCCGCCCGCGCCCGAGGGCGCCGGCTACACGCCCGAAAGGCATCCGGCGGCGGCCGCGGCGAGCGATACGACCGGCGGGGTGGCGCAGAAATTCGACGTCGGCCGCGACATTCCCGGCCAATGGTGGACGGTTTTTCACTCGAAGGAACTTGACGGTTTGATTGTCGAAGCGTTGCAAGCCAATCCGAACCTGCAGGCGGCGCAAGCCGCGCTCTGGCAGGCGAAGGAGAACCTCTACGCGCAGCGCGGCAAGCTGTTGCCGGCGGTCAGCGCCAACGGCTCGTCGACGCGCGAGCAATTTTCGCCGGCTGAATTCGGCGGCACCGGATCGCCGTTCATCTTCAATCTGTTCGAGGCGACGGTGAATGTCTCCTACGCGCCGGACGTGTGGGGCGGCCAGCGCCGGCAGGTCGAAGCGCAGGCGGCGCTCGCCGATTATCAGCGCTTCGAACTTGAAGCGACTTATCTGACACTGACCGCGAACGTGGTGACGGCGGCGGTCGCGGAAGCTTCGCTGCGTGGACAGATCGAGGCGACGCTCGACATCATCAAGGTCGAGAGCGACCAGCTCAAAGTCGTTCAACAGCAGTTCAATGTCGGCGCCGCCAATCGCACCGACGTGCTCACCCAGGAATCGGAGCTGGCGACGACGCAGGCCACGCTGCCGCCGCTGGAGAAGCAGCTCGAGCAGCAGCATCACGTGCTGCTCGCCCTGATGGGTCGCTTTCCCAACGATCGTCTGCCCATTCATTTCACTTTTGCCGCGCTGCATCTGCCGGCAGATCTGCCGCTCAGTCTCCCCTCGCAGCTCGTCGAGCAGCGCCCGGACGTGCGCGCCGCCGAGCAGCAGCTGCACCAGGCGAGCGCGCAGATCGGCGTCGCCACCGCCAACAGGCTGCCGCAGTTCACTCTCACCGGTGAGTATGGTGCGGCCGGCGCGGCGGCTTTGTTTGCGCCGAACACGATTATCTGGACCGCGGCAGCGAGCGGCACCCAATCGATCTTCGACGGCTTCACGCTGATGCATCAGGAACGCGCGGCCAAGGCGGCTTATGCACAGGCGCAGGCGCAATATCGTAGCGCGGTGCTGGGCGCGTTCCAGAACGTGGCCGACACCTTGCGCGCGCTGCAACTGGACGCCGACACACTGAGGGCGGATGTGGCCGCTTTGCGCGCCGCCTCCGCTACCCTCGATCTCGCCCGCGGCCAATATCGTCTCGGCGCCATCGCCTACATCACGCTGCTCAACTCGCAGCGCAGCTATTCGCAGGCGCGGCTTGCGGTGGTGCAGGCGCAGGCCGCGCGCTTCGCCGACACCGCCGCCTTGTTCCAGGCGCTCGGCGGCGGCTGGTGGAACAGGATCGACGTGCAAACCAATCCGCTCAGTTCCGAGGACTCGGGGACGGCAGCCACCACCGATCTCGTCGCCGGCACGCGCGGCGTGGCGACGGAGCCTTCGCAATGACCAAACGTATGGTGATCATGCTGATCGCGGCGGCCGTCGTGTTCGGCGGAATCTTCGGATTCCAGGCGTTCAAGGCGGCCATGATCAAGAAGTTCATGAGCTCGATGAGCGCGCCGCCGCAGACGGTGTCGGTGACCAAGGCCGAATACAGCGACTGGCAGCCGCGGATCGAGGCGGTCGGCAGCCTGCGCGCGGTCAGGGGCGCCGACCTTTCGCTCGAGGTCTCCGGCGTTGTCGATACGATCTCGTTCCAATCCGGCGACGACGTCGAGCAGGGCACACCCTTGCTCAAGCTGCGCGCCGACGACGATATCGCCAAGCTTGCTTCGCTGCAGGCGACCGCCGAGCTGAACCAGATCATCTACGATCGCGATCACAAGCAGTTCAAGATCCAGGCGGTGAGCCAGGCGACGCTCGATACCGACGCTGCCAACCTGAAGAACGCCAAGGCGCAGGTCGACCAGCAGCAGGCGATGCTCGACAAGAAATTCCTGCGCGCGCCGTTCGCCGGCCACCTCGGCATCCGTCAGGTCGATCTCGGGCAATATCTCGGCGCCGGCACCACCATCGTCACGCTGCAGGCGCTCGATCCGATCTTCATGGATTTCTTCGTGCCGCAGCAGGCGGTCGATCAGGTCCGCATCGGCCAGACGGTGGCGGTGCGGATCGACGCCTACAAGGATCAGACCTTTGCCGGCGAGATTTCCGCCATCAATCCGAAGGTCGATGCCAACAGCCGCAACATCCAGGTGCGCGCGACGCTGAAGAACGCGGACCACAAATTGCTGCCCGGCATGTACGCGACGGTCGATATCGCCACCGGAGCGCCGCAGAAATACGTGACGCTGCCGCAGACGGCAATCACCTATAATCCGTACGGCGATACGGTTTATGTCGTCGACAACAAGGGCGGCCCGGACGGCAAGCCGCAACTGGTCGCCCGGCAGACCTTCGTGACCACCGGTTCGACGCGCGGCGATCAGGTCGCCGTCATCAAGGGTGTCGAGGAGGGCGAGATGGTCGTCACCGCCGGCCAGATCAAGCTGCACAACGGTTCGCTGGTCCTGATCGATAACTCGATCACGCCGACCGCCGACGCCTCGCCGACCGTTCCGCTCGATCGCTAGGCCGCCGCAGTGGAAAGCTTCACCGACATCTTCATTCGCCGGCCGGTGCTCGCCTCGGTGGTGAGCCTGTTGATCCTGGTGCTGGGACTGCGCGCCTATAGCGCGCTGCCGATCCTGCAATATCCGCGCACCGAGAACGCGGTCGTCACGGTCACCACGATCTATTACGGCGCCGATCCGGACGTGGTCGCCGGCTTCATCACCACGCCGCTGGAAAACGCGATCGCGCAGGCCAACGGCATCGACTACATGAGCTCGACGAGCCAGAACAGCACCAGCACGATCACCGTCTATCTGCGGCTCAACTACGATGCCGACAAGGCGCTGACCGAGATCAACACCAAGGTCAATTCGGTCCTCAATCAGCTGCCGACCGGCACGCTGCAGCCGACCTTGACCGTCAAGATCGGCCAGACCATCGACGCCATGTATATCGGCTTCAACAGCGATACCTTGGCGCCGAACCAGATCACCGATTATCTGGTCCGCGTCGTGCAGCCGAAGCTGCAGGCGGTGGCTGGCGTGCAGACGGCGGAGCTGCTCGGCCAGAAGGTGTTCGCGCTACGCGCCTGGCTCGATCCGCAGAAGCTCGCGGCCTTCGGGCTTACCGCCACCGATGTGAGCGCCGCGCTCACCGCCAACGACTACATCTCCGGCATCGGCAACACCAAGGGCCAGATGGTGCAGGTCAACCTGACGGCATCGACCAGCCTGCATTCGGCCGAGGAATTCCGCAATCTTGTGCTCAAACAGACCGGCGGCGCGGTGGTGCGGCTCAAGGACGTCGCCAATGTGACGCTCGGCGCCGAGGATTACGAATCTGAAGTCGGCTTCGACGGCAAGCAGGCGGTCTATATCGGCATCCAGGTGGCGCCCAGCGCCAATCTGCTCGACGTGATCGCCGGCGTGCACAAGGTCTTTCCCGAAATCCAGGCGCTGCTGCCGCACGGGCTCAACGGCGAGATCATCTACGATTCCACCGAATTCGTGAACAGCTCGATCCACGAGGTCATCCGCAGCCTGATCGAGGCGCTGCTGATCGTCACCGTGGTGGTGTTTCTGTTCCTCGGCTCGATTCGCTCGTCGATCATCCCGACCGTCGCCATCCCGCTGTCGCTGGTCGGCACGCTCGTCATCCTGCTGGCGCTTGGCTACTCGATCAATCTGCTCACGCTGTTGGCGCTGGTGCTGGCCATCGGGCTTGTGGTCGACGACGCCATCATCGTGGTGGAGAACGTCAATCGCCATCTCGAAGACGGCATGAAGCCGGTCGACGCGGCGATCGTCGCGGCGCGCGAGCTTGGCGGGCCGATCATCGCCATGACGGTGGTGTTGGCCGCGGTCTATGTGCCGATCGGCTTTCAGAGCGGACTGACCGGCGCGCTGTTTTCCGAATTCGCCTTCGCGCTGGTCGGCGCCGTCACCGTGTCCGGCATCGTCGCGCTGACGCTGTCGCCGATGCTGTGCTCGCGCCTGCTGAAGGCACCTGATCACGAGGGCGGCGGCTTGGAGGCGAGATTCACCGCTTTCATCGATCGCAACTTTGCGCGGTTGCGCGCCGGCTACGAACGGCGCCTGCATGGCAGCCTGAACACCTTGCCGGTGACGCTCATGTTCGCCGCGATCGTACTCGGCAGCATCTATTTCCTCTTCTCCAGCGCCAAGACCGAGCTGGCGCCGCAGGAGGACCAGGGCGTCATCATCACCCAATCCATTGCCGCGCCGAATTCGACGCTGCAGCAGCGCCAGCTCTATTCGCGGCAGGTGTACAAGATCTTCGCCAGCCATCCGGAAAACGAGCACGTCTTTCAGCTCGACGTGCCCGGTCAATCGATCGCCGGCATGGTGTTCAAGCCGTGGGATCAGCGCGACAAGACGACCAACGTGCTGCAGCCGATGCTGCAGCAGGAGTTGAACGGGATCGCCGGCGTCCGCGTCGCCGCGTTCCAGCCGCCGGCGTTGCCTGGCAGCTTCGGCCTGCCGGTCCAGTTCGTGATCGTGAGCACCGATCCATTCGCGCGCCTCAACGACGTCGCCCAGCAGTTTCTGCAGCAGGCGCTGGCGAGCGGCATGTTCATCTTTCTCGATTGCGATCTGAAAATCGACAATCCGCAATCCGACATCGTCATCGATCGCGACAAGACCGCACAGCTCGGCCTGCGCATGAGCGACGTCGGCTGCTCGCTCTCCTCGCTGCTCGGCGGCGGCTATGTCAACTATTTCAGCATCAGCGGGCGCTCATACAAGGTGATCCCGCAGGTGCAGCAGCGCTTCCGGCTCAATCCGCAGCAGCTGCTCGACTATTACATCCGCACCGCCGACGGCTCGCTGGTGCCGCTCTCGACCATCGCCAGCATCAAGACTACGACCGTGCCGGAATCGCTCAACCACTTCCAGCAGCTCAACAGCGCCACCATCCAGGGCGTCGCCATGCCCGGCGTCGCCCAGGGCGATGCGCTTACCTTTCTGCAGGATCTCGCCGAACGCACGCTGCCGGCCGGTTATTCGATCGATTACGGCGGCTTGAGCCGTCAGTACATCCAGGAGATCGAGCGGCTTCCTCACCACCTTCGGCTTCGCGCTGATCATCATCTTCCTGGCGCTCGCCGCCCTGTTCGAAAGCTTCCGCGATCCGGTCATCATCCTGGTGTCGGTGCCGATGTCGATCGCCGGGGCGCTGATCTTCGTCAGCCTCGGCTTCGGCGGCATGTCGCTCAACATCTACACCGAAGTCGGCCTGGTCACGCTGATGGGGCTGATCAGCAAGCACGGCATCCTGATCGTGCAGTTCGCCAACCATCTGCAGCAGGAGGGACGAAGCAAGCGCGAGGCAATCGAGCAGGCCGCCGGCATCCGGCTACGGCCGATCCTGATGACGACCGCCGCCATGGTGCTCGGCGTGGTGCCGCTGATCACCGCCAGCGGCGCCGGCGCGGTGTCGCGCTTTCAGATGGGCGTCGTCATCTCCTCTGGCCTCGCGATCGGCACGCTGTTCACGCTGTTCGTGGTGCCGGCGGTGTATCTCGTGTTCGCGGCGGACCATCATGCGGCGGCCGATCCGGACGCGCCTGCGGGGGCTTAGGGCCAGAGCTCATAAAGCGACCAAAGCTCGCGACGGTCGCTACCGGCACGATCAGAGAAAGCCATCGATCGCAACGGCCAGCGTTTTTTCCGAACAAATCAGCATGTCAAGGCTGTAACCGCTTCGCGGCGCCCATAGCCCGTCGTGAGACGGGCGTGAACGCCCTTATGGGCGGCCTTGACATGCTGATTTGTTCGGAACACTTGCGGCCATTGCGATCGATGGCGTGGAACGCTCAGACAAGCAGCGGCAATACAAAGTCCGAATACGTTACCCGCGGATCACTTCGTGGAGCGTGTCGCAATGACGCGCTCTCAATCACTTCCCCGGCGGAGGAGGCGGCGGAACGAACTTGTCCGCCGGCACCACCTGCATGACGAAACCGACCGGCTTCTGCGTCGGTCCGAACGGGCCGGGGACTTTGTTGGATATCGGCTTGAGCGTTTTCAGATAGGTGGCGATCGCCAGCGCGTCCGATTTGGTCAGGTGGTGGAACCATTCCGACGGCATCGGCGGGGCGAGCTTGTGGCCGTCCGGCGCAACGCCCTCGGTGATCGCGGTTGCGATCTGCTCGACGGTCCACGTGCCGAGCCCGGTGTCGTTGTCGGGTGTCAGGTTGGAGCCATAGAAAACGCCGAGGCCCGGTATCGAGAAGCCGACGTCCGAGCCGCCGAGATAGCGGCTCATGTCCGGGTGGCCGAGAAAGGTCCCCGGCGTGTGGCAATCCGTGCAGGGAATAATGTCGGTCAGATACTTGCCGCGCGCGACGAGGCGGCTCGCGGCCTGTGCGCCGCCGAGCGGCAATGCACCGAGCGACAATGCACCGAGCGACAATGCACATGCAAAACCCAATAGCGACAGGTGGCGGTAGCTGCTCATGGTTGTCCCTCTCGATCGCCGGAATGTGTTGCATCGAAGCTACGGCAAAATACCGTCGGCCTCGACCGCCAATTTGTCGAATTCACAGGCCATTTGGCGCAGGCGGGCGGCTGGTGACGGGCCGGCCGTGCGGCGTTTGACAGCCCGCGCGCTCGCGGTGCAAGGGATGGCCGCCGGCCTCAACGACACGAATCGCGAAAGAAAGACGATGGAAGACTGGAGCGCACGCCAATATCTCAAATTCGAAGACGAACGCACACGCCCGCCGCGCGATCTGTTGGCGCAGGTGCCGTTGGGGCAGCCGCGGCTCGTGGTCGATCTCGGCTGCGGGCCGGGCAATTCGACCGAGCTTTTGGTCGAGCGCTACCCGCAGGCCGAAATCATCGGGCTTGATTCCTCGCCCGACATGCTGCGCAAGGCGCGCGAGCGGCTGCCGAAATATAAGTTCATCGAGGCCGACCTCGAGACCTGGACGCCGGATCCGCGCACCGATCTGTTGTTCTCCAACGCGGTGATGCAATGGCTGCCCAACCATATGGCGGTGCTGCGCCGGCTGATGGAAGCATTGGCGCCCGGCGCCGTGCTGGCGGTGCAGATGCCGGACAACACGCGCGAGCCGGCGCTGGTGTTCCAGGGCGAGGTCGGCCGCAGCGGACCGTGGGCCGACCATCCCGAGATCAAGGCGGCGCCGCGCGATGATCTGTCGAGCGTCGAGGCCTATTACGATCTGCTCCAGCCGGTCTCGTCCCACATCGACGTCTGGCACAGCGTCTACAATCACGTGATGGCGTCGCCGCAGGCGATCGTCGAATGGTTCAAGGGCTCTTCGTTGCAGCCGTTTCTCTCGCCGCTCGACGCAGCCGCGCGGGAGAAATTTCTCGCCGCCTACGGCGCAAAGATCGCTGGCGCCTACAAGCCGCGCGTCGACGGCAAGGTGCTGTTGAAATTCCCGCGCCTGTTCATCGTGGCGGTGCGATGAGTTCGCTGCGGTTTCTGCTTTGCGCCGCGCTATTGATCTGTACCCTCGGGGTTGACGACGCCTCTGCGGATCCCGCGTTCCAGGCTTTCCTGCAATCGCTGTGGCCGCAGGCGCAGGCGCTCGGCATTTCGCGCGCGACGTTCGATGAAGCAACGCGCGGGCTTGAGCCGGATTTGTCGCTGCCCGATCTGGTTTTGCCCGGCCGGCCGGAGAAGCCGCCGCCGGGCCAGCCGGAATTCGTCCAAACGCCAGCGGACTATGTGAAGGAAGGTTCCATCGAGCGGCTCGCCGGCGAGGGCCGCAAACTCTATGCGCAATATCGCCCGACGCTTGACGCCATCGAGCGCGAGTTCGGCGTCGATCCGACCGTGGTGCTGGCGATCTACGGCCGTGAGACCGATTACGGCCGTGAGCATGATACGCTCAACGCCGTCCGCGTGCTGGCGACACAAGCTTATCTGGGCAAGCGCAAGGACAAATTCCGCGAGGAGTTTGTCTACGCGCTCAAAATGCTCGACGAAGGCAAGGTCAAGCTCGCCGACATGAAAAGCTCCTGGGCAGGCGCCATGGGGCTGACCCAGTTCCTGCCATCGGATTATCTGAAATACGCGGTGCATTTCGGCGGCCCCGGTCCGGCCGATATCTGGAATTCGGTGCCGGACGCGCTCGCCTCGGCGGCCAAGCAACTCGCCGCCAAGGGCTGGCAGCCCGGCCTGCGCTGGGCCTACGAGGTGCATCCGCCCACCGATGTCGATTGCACGATCGGCGTTCCGCAATACACGCTGCCGATCGGCGAATGGCTCAAGCGGGGTTTCCTACCCGCCTACGGCCGCGCACTTTCGGCGGAAGAGCGCGCGCAGCCGGCTTCGCTGGTGCAGGTCGCCGGCCTCTATGGTCCCTCGTTCCTGGCGACAAAGAATTATTTCGTCATCAAGGAATACAATTTCTCCGACCTCTACGTGCTCTATGTCGGCCACCTGGCCGATCTGATGCGTGATGCGCGGCCGTTCGAGACGCCGTGGGGCAAGGTCGCCCAGCTGCCCACCGCCGACCTCGACCGCATGCAGCACATCCTCACTGCGCAGGGCTATTATCACGACAAGATCGACGGCAAGGCCGGCATGCTCACCCGCGCGGCGCTCGGCGAATATCAGAAGCGCAATAGGCTGAAAGTGGACTGCTGGCCGACGACGGCGGTGCTGGCGAATATGCAGGGGCATTAGCACCGGGGCGAGCGCCGCCACGTGCTTGCCTGAAGTCGCGCCTGGTGGTCACAGCACGCCGTCGATCGCAACGGCTGTCAGAGAAACGCTGGCCGTTGCGATCGACGCCTCTTCTTGATCGATGCAAAGGTCCGAACGCAGTCACCTTTGATTTAATGTAGTGCCACCTCGGGAGCACAACGCCTCATGCAGATCAAAGCCGCCCTGGTGCGCGAGCGCTCGGCGCCCTTCGTCATCGAGACGCTGGAGCTGACCGAGCCGCGCGCCGACGAACTGATCGTGCGTGTGGTGGCGAGCGGCATGTGCCAGACCGATCTGCACGGCCGCGACGGATATTATCCGGTGACGTCATATCCGGCGGTGTTCGGCCACGAAGGCGCAGGCGTGGTGCACGCGGTCGGCAGCGCGGTCCGCGACTTCGCCCCGGGCGACCACGTCATCATGTCTTACCCGTGGTGCGGCGAGTGCAGCCATTGCCGCCGGCAGCGGCTCAATTATTGCCTCAACGCGCGCAATCTGAAGAACAAAGGAACGCGCGCCGACGGCTCAACGCTGCTCGCCAAAGGCGGCGCGCCGGTTTACAGCGCGTTTTTCCAGCAATCCTCGTTCGGCACCTTCGCGCTCACGCAGGCGCGCTACGCGGTCAAGGTGCGGAGCGATGCGCCGCTCGACCATATCGCGCCGCTCGCCTGCAGCGGGCAAACCGGAGCGGGCGCCGTGCTCAACGTGCTCAAGCCGGAGGCGGGCGAAAGCTTCGCGGTGTTTGGAGCGGGCGCGGTCGGGCTGTCAGCACTCATGGCCGCAAAGATCGCCGGCTGCGATCCGATCGTCGCTGTTGACGTACACGATCATCGGCTTGCGCTCGCGCGCGAGCTCGGCGCAACGCATACGATCAACGCCAAGAGCTGCGCCGACGTGGTGGCCGCGATCCGTGCTGCTGCGCCTAGCGGCGTGCAGCACGTGGTGGAGACCTCGGCGGTACCGAAGGCGCTGCGCGAGGCGATCGAGTCATTGATGCCGGCAGGCACCTGCGTGCTCCTTGGTAGCGCCCGCTCCGGCATTGAGGCTTCGTTCGAAATGCCATTCCTGCAGCAGGGTCGGGTCGTGCGCGGCGTGGTGCAGGGCGACAGCATCCCGAAGGACTTCATTCCGCAACTTGTCGACCTAGTGATGGCGGGGAAATTTCCGATCGAGAAGATGATCAAGTTCTACGACTTGGCCGACATCAATCTCGCGGCCGAAGAATCCTCCGCCGGCATCGCGATCAAGCCGGTGCTGCGGATGCCTCAGGACTGAATCAATCATCCCCCGGCACAGCGTCCGGCAAATGATTGTCCTCGCCCGAATAGCTGAGCGAAGGTGGCGCTGGTTTCGGCCTGATCGAGCCGGTGACGCCGTAATGCTGCGCGGCGTAGTGCGCCCGTGCGCGCGCGGCTACCACGTCACCCGGGATCGCGGTAGGTTCGCAGATGTAAGGCCGTCCCCGCCGCCGCATCAGGTCCACGTGGATGTGATTGTAATGATAGACGTTGGCGCCCGGCGCCAGCACGGTGGTGAAATCCTGGCACGCCGCGCCCTGCACGTCGTGCAGAAAGCCCTGCTCCTCGGGCGTACCGTGCCAGCCGTACTGCACGCTGATCTTGTGTCCGTCGGCGAGATCGAATTCGGCGATGTCGATGGCGTTGCCGAAGGCGTGCTCAGAAATGGGCGCGTTGGGATTGCCGTTGACCATGCCGCGGCAGGAATAGCCGCCGATTTGTTTGATCTCGACTACAGGCTGACGGAACCATTTGAACGCGGCCGGCTGCACCGCTTCGGCGATCCATTTGTCGAGCACCGAAACTAGCGGGCAGGCGAGCGTCACTGCCGGCTCGACCTGCACCGTCCCGCCGGTCGTCGTCGGCGGCGCTGGCGGGCCGAGCGGCGGGATCGGCGCGCTCTCGGGCGAGGCTTGCTGCGTGCCGGGCGGCGGCATCATCGGCCGCGGCGAGAATAAGTCGTCGTCCGAACTCGTCGACGTCCGGCGCGGCGGGCGGGCTCGCGGCCGGTGCATTGTAATAAGGATGCGGCGCGCCGCCTTGGCCATAAGGTTCGCCTTCCGGCAGCGCGCCTCCGGGTGGGGAGAGCGACATCGGCGCGCCTGCTTGTATCGGCGCAGCCGGCGGCGGCGCGTACGGAGTGTAGGGTTGCGGAGCGTAAGGTTGCGGCGTGTAGGGCTCTGGGTGGTAGGGCTGCGGCGCGTATTGCGGCTGCGCGTATCGTGGCGGGGCTTGCGGATTATATTGCGGCGGGGGCAGCGGCTGCGCTTGGACCGGCGATTGGACCAATGGCCATTGCTGCGGCATCGATGCGTTCGGAATCGCCCCCGGCGGACGCATCGGTTCGTCGTCGTAACCGAGCGGCTTGTTCTCGCCGAGTTCGGACACTTTCAGTGGATAATCGATGCCGCAGGCGCCACCGCCCTGGATCGACGAAATGCGCACCCTGCCGGGAATTTCCTCCGCCACGCCGGAATTGATGCACGCTATCTCCGCGTCATGCCGCCAAGGCTCGCGCTCGGCGAGCAGGTAACGGCTGCAGCCGGCGACAGCGATCAGCGCGACGAGGACGACGGAGCCGACGAGATACTTACGCACTCCACGCGTCATCCGCATAGAATGCGAACAATTCCGTTAAGGATTCTTCAATTGCTTGGGCGCGGCGCGCGAACGTCGGCCCCGGCAAACGGCATGGAAAGCAACATGGCTCGTGCTGAGCCGCGGCCTTTCGGCGGCGGCCCAGACCAGCGCGCAGGTTCTTGATCGGCCGGCGTATTTCGGGCCACATCCGGGGGAAGGGTGGTTGGCATGAGTGATGGACCTGCTGGGACGCCTGCGATGCTTTCGGCGCTCGATCTGGTGCGCCGCATCGAGGCCGGCGAGTTAACACCGAGCGGCGCGGTCGAGCTGTGCGCCGAGGCGATCGCGGCGCGCGAGCAGGACGTCGGCGCGTTCGTTGCGCTCGATCTCGATGCGGCGCGGCAGCGCGCGCGAGAGCCGAACATTGCCGCGAAGCCGCTGCATGGCCTGCCGGTGGCGTTCAAGGATATTTTCGACACCGCCGATTTCCCGACCGCGTACGGCTCGCCGATCTATGCCGGTCACCGACCGCGCGCCGATGCTACCGCGGTCGCGCTGACGCTGCGCGCGGGCGGCATCGTTCTCGGCAAGACCGTGACCACCGAATTCGCGTCGCTGGTGCCGTCGGCGACACGCAATCCGCATCATGCCGGGCACACGCCGGGTGGCTCGTCGTCAGGCTCCGCCGCCGCCGTTGCCGCCGGCATGGTGCCGATCGCCTTTGGCACGCAGACCGCGGGCTCGGTCATCCGTCCGGCGTCGTTCTGCGGGGTGACCGGCTTCAAGCCGTCCTACCGGCTGATCCCGCTCGCCGGCGTCAAGGATGTCGCCTGGCATCTCGACACTGCCGGCTTGTTCGGTGCAGGCGTCGCCGATGTGGCTTTCGTTGCGGCGGCGATTCTCGACCGTGACCTGCGCGTCGATCGCGTCGAACCGGCGGCCCCGCGCATCGCGCTCACCCGCACGCATCTGTGGGAGAAGGCGAGCCCGGCGATGCGCAACGCGGTCGAGACTGCGGGGCGCATCGCGCAGGCGAGTGGCGCCAAGGTTGCCGAGCTGACGCTGCCACCGTTTCTGGAAGACGCCTACGCGGCGCAATTCATCATCCAGGATCACGAGACCTTCCGCACGTACGCTTTCGAATACGACCGCCACCGCGAGCTGATCGGCCAACAACTGTGCCAGCAGCTCGATCGCGCCGCCGCGATCTCCGCCGACCAATACGACGCCGCGCGGCGCACCGCCTCGCGCGGGCGGAAATTGCTCGCCGACGCGATGGCCGAGTACGACGTGATCTTGACGCCGTCGGCGCCCGGCGCCGCGCCGGCGACCTTAAGCTCGACTGGCGATCCGATGTTCAACCGGCTGTGGACGCTGATGGGCGCGCCGTGCGTCAACCTGCCGGGCTTTTATGACGGCGCGCTCCCGCTCGGCATTCAGATCGTCGGCCGCTTCGGCCGCGACAAGGCCGCGCTCGAAGCGGCGTTGTTTGTCGAGCGGGCGATCAAGCGGAAGCTCGGCGGCTGACGTGCGCCGCACTGTGTCGGCTCAGAACCGCGTCAGAGATAAAGGCTCTGCATCTGCCCTTCCGGATAGCGCAGCCCGGCAGCCGCCCCGACCGGAATTGAATCGGAGATTTGCGCGAGATCGTCCTCGGTCAGCTTGACCGAGAGCGCGCCGATGTTCTCAAGGAGCCTTTCCTTCCGCTTGGTGCCCGGGATCGGCACGATGTCCGGGCCGCGCGCCAACAGCCAGGCCAATGCGAGCTGGCCGAGCGTGCAATGCCGCTCGCGGGCGATTTCTTCGACCCCGCGCACCAGCGCCAGATTTTGCGACACGTTTTGCGCGGCGAAGCGCGGATGGCGCCGCCGCGAGTCGCTGTCGGTCATGGCCTTTGGATCTTCGACCACGCCGGTCATCAGCCCGCGGCCGAGCGGCGCATAGGCGACAAAGCTGATGTTGAGTGCGCGCGTCGTCTTCAAGGTCTCTTCAGCTTCGACCCGGTAAAGCAGCGAGAACTCGTTCTGCACCGCCGTGATTGGATGCACCGCATGCGCGCGGCGGATGGTCTCGGGCCGCGCTTCGCTCAAACCCAGCGCGCGGACCTTCCCCTCTTTGACCAGGCGCGCCATGGCGCCGACGGTGTCCTCGATCGGCACTGCCGGATCGACACGGTGCTGGTAGTAAAGGTCGATGGTGTCGACGTTGAGCCGCTTCGAGACTCGCCTCGCACGATTCAATGACATATTCCGGACGGCCATCGGCGACCTTGCCGCCGCCGCCGCCGATATTGCCGAATTTCGTCGCCAGCACCACGCCGTCGCGCCGCCCGGCGATGGCCTTGCCGACCAGCGTTTCGTTGTGGCCCTTCCCATAGGCGTCGGAAGTGTCGAGGAAGGTTATGCCCTGATCGAGCGCCGCGTGAATGAGCGCGATGCCCTCGTCGTCGTTGCTCGTGCCATAGACGCCAGACAGCGACATGCAGCCAAGCCCGATCGCTGACACCTTGATGCCGGACGAACCGAGTGAACGCGCCGGCAGGCTCTTGCCTTTGGTCATTTGTCTTCCTCGCTTCTTCGTATCGATCACTGCGGCGCTGCATGGGCCTTTTTGGCAGCGGCTGCAACCATGAGCATCGCTCGCCCCGGCCGTTCGCGCAAGGCGCTGCGGCCCGTGGGGCGGAACGCGAGAGCGCCGGCGAACCGACCGACGAGCGCGCCTTGCTCAACTAGCGCCTGACGAAAATCACGCCTGAATATCTCGATTGAGCGCCGGACCGCTCCCTTTCCGCCGGTCGATTTCTGCTATGCTCCCTACACCAGGGCGCTCATTTTGGGGGCGCATTTTTTTGCGCGGGCGTCAATGTCTTCGTTGGCAGACCTTCAGGAGCTTGTCGGCTTCTTCAGCTATTCACGCGATGACGACGCGGATTCGCTTGGCGCGCTCACGGCGCTGCGCACCCGCATTCAGGGCGAGTTGCGCGGACAGCTTGGCCGCACGGCGAAGGCCTTCCGCCTCTGGCAGGACAAGGAGGCGATCCCCTCGGGCGCGCTGTGGGAAACGGAAATCAAGAATGCCGTGGGGCAGGCGGTCTTCTTCATCCCGATCATCACGCCAACGGTGATCGCAAGTCCCCATTGCCGGTTCGAGCTTCAGTCCTTCCTCGCGCGCGAGGCGGAGCTCGGCCGCGACGACCTCGTGTTTCCCATTCTCTACATCGAGGTGCCGGCGCTGGAGGACGCCGCGCGGCGGCAGAACGATCCAGTGCTTTCGCTCATCGCGCGGCGCCAATACGTGGACTGGTCGGAGTTCCGCTTCCTCGATTTCAATTCGACCGAGGTCAGGCGGTCGGTCGGCCGGTTCTGTGGCGATATCCGCGACGCGCTGAACCGGACTTGGATCTCGCCGCAGGAGCGCAAGCAACTGGCAGAAGCCGCGGCGCAGCAGCAAGCCGAAGCGGAACGCCAGCGTCAGGAGACCGAGACCAAGCGCCGCGCCGAGGAGGAGGAGGCACGGAAAAGAAACGCTGAGGAACAACAGCGCCGGAGTGCGGCGGAGGCGGAGCAGCGCGCCGTGGAAGCGGCCGAGGCCAAGCGCCGCGAAGAGGAAGAAGCGCAGCGCCGGCGGCAAGCTGAGGCGGCGAAGCAAGCGGAAGCGGAGCGGCAGCAGGCCGAGACGGCGCGTCTGCGCGCGGAGGCGGAAGAGCGCCTGCGCCAAGTTGAGGCGGAGAAGCAAGCGGAAGCAGCGAAGCAAGCGGAAGCGGAGCGGCAGCAAGCCGAGGCGGCGCGCCTGCGCGCGGAGGAAGAAGAGCTCCGTCGCCAGGAGGCCAGGACGACAGGACAAGCGGATAACGAGGCGCCTCGGCCGCCAGAGACGGACACGGTACCAAAGCAGCCACCGTTTGCAGCGGCATGGCTTGACGTCCAATCGTGGTCTTACGCGAAGATCGCCGTCGTTGCCGCGGCATTGGGTCTGCTCGCGTGGCTTGCCGACCAGGCAGGTCTCGACGCCGTTCCCTTGGAGTACGTCTATCTGTTCGAGGGAAGCACAGCGATCTATGTCGCGATCCTGGCGTTCTTTGCGAAGAAACTGCGCGGCAGTACAGGCATCCTGCGCCTCTTGGCGGTCTATGTCGGCCTTTATGTTTTGGAATTTCTGTTCACCTATCTGGTTGGGTCAATCCAAAACTCGATAGAATCGGCGATGGCGGAGCGGTTTGTCCTCGTATTAATCGCCGTGGCGCTCGTGCCGGCCGAGTGGCTGCTCATTTCGTTCGGTTTTCCGCTGCTGCGCGACACTCCGAACAGGCGCACAATGCTGTCTGTCGCCGCGGCGACGGGGGCAGTCCTTGGTCTCGCGCGGCTGACAGCCAGCACGGTATTGCCGCATGAAGTCTACGTGCCGACGATATGGGCCTTCGAAGCAGCTCTGATCGCGACCATGCTGGCGTACGGGAGCGGTAAATCGGCTGTCGTGCACGTCGATGTGAAATCGTGGTCTTATCTGAAAATCGCGATCGTGGCTGCTGCGGCCGGATTGACTTTGGGACTGACGAGACTGGCGCCGATTGCTGGTCTCGATATGGGGTCGGTCTTTTTTCTGGATTTGCAGCGAGCTTTGTATGTCGTGGCTTTGCTGTCGTTTGCCGCGGCGATGACTTTTTTGCCGAGCGCGCGAAGATTCGCGGTCGTCTTCCTCGGTCTCTATCTGGCCGAGACAATGTTGAGTTTGATGAAATCAGGCGACACGCGGTTCGTGATCGACGCACTGACGATGGTCATCGAATGGCTGTTCGTAGCGTTCTGCTTCCTGTCGCTGTCGCTGAAGGGTGCCCTGAAGGACTGGAAAATGCTGGGCATTGCGCTGGCGGTCGGCGCCGCTCAAGGGATCGCCTTCTATCCAGCGCAGCCACTCGGGTTCGGCGGCGTTCTACTGCTCGAGGCGTTCGACTTTGCGACGACTGCGCTTTGCCTTGCGTATGGTATTCGCAGGCACCCGATGACGGCGAAAGCGAGTCCAGCGGTGTGACCAAAGTCAACAGCTTGCACACGAAGGCTTGGCTTGATATCCGACGTGTCCAAGGCCGTGACACCGTCACAATCGGGCCGATGGCGAGTGCCGTATGAGTATTGAAATCGAGCGCAAGTTCCTCGTGCGCAACTCCGATTGGCGCGCGTCCGTTTCCAGCCACTCCGACATTCGCCAAGCCTATCTGGATACCACCGCCGAGGCGTCCATTCGCGTGCGCATCCGCAACAACAGCACCGCAACGCTCACGATCAAATCGCGGCCGTCGGATCTGCGCCGGTTGGAGTTCGAATACCCGATACCGGTCTTGGAAGCCGAAGCGCTGGTGTCACTGCGGCAGGGCAGTGTCGTCGAGAAGACGCGCTATCTCATTCCATGCGGCAAACTCACCTGGGAAGTCGATGTTTTTCTCGGCGAAAACGACGGCTTGGTGATCGCTGAAATCGAATTGCCCGACGAAACCCACCCGATCGAGCGGCCAGCTTGGATCGGAACGGAGGTCACCGGGCAGGCGCAGTATTACAACAGTTCTCTGGCGCGCCGCGCTTATTCTTCGTGGCAGGACTTCGAACCGGATTGAACGGCTCGGTTGATTTGAGCGCAATCGGCTCACTATCTTTCAGCTAGATCGAACGTCAGCTCGGAAAAATCAGGCACGTCGTCGTGCCGTGTGCGAGCAATCGGCCCTTGCCGTCGGTGACGCGGCCTTCCGCCGTGCCGACACGGCGGCCGCAGGTGAGGACTTTGCCCTCGGCTCTGATCCGGCCGGTTTCCAGCGTGATGGCGCGCACGAGCGAAATCTTGAACTCGAGCGTCGTGCTGCCGAAGCCTTTTTCGAGCATCGATCGAATGGCGAGCCCCATGCAGCTATCGAGCAGCGTCGCGGTGAGGCCGCCATGCACCGTGCCCCACGGATTGAGATGAGCGCCGGTCGGATCGAGCGTGACAGCGACGCAGCCGCTTTGCGCCTCGACCACGTCATAGCCGACGGTCTGTGCGAACGTGTTGAGCGGCAGCGCTCCGCTGACAAGGCCCTGGACGAAGTCGAGACCGCTCATCGCCTTTTGTTGCTCGGGACCGACTATCCCGTAGGTCCTGCTCGCCATGTCTCACCTTCGGGCGTCGCGGCTTTGAATGCCGAGAACACACCTAGCGTTGAAGCGCAGCGGAAGCCACCCGAAACCTGTTCGCAGGTCATTTCTTCCGCCCTCGCGATAGCGGGGGAGGATAAAAGGGCTTTCTCTCAATGCTTGATCTCGCCCAGTCCGGGATCGCCATGCAGAGCCCGCACGATCGTGTCGGCAATCTCCGGCAGCGTAGTCTTTTGCACGTCGCCCGCGGGTCCGAAGGTCTGCACCTCGATGTCGCCGTCGGCGAAGAATTCGATCTCGTAGTAGGTCGCCGGGCTCACGATCGCGACCATGACCGCGTCGCGCTCGCAGCCAAGCGTGTAATGGATTTTCGCCTCCTTGAGCTTCGCAATGAAGTCAAGAAATTTCTGCATGCCGTTCATTCGCGGGCGACCTTCACTCTTTAAAATTTGTGCGATTTGAGGTCCGCCATATCGGTGACAAATAGTGGCGTTTGTGTAGCGGCATGAGTCGATGCTTCACTATCGCAATCTTGTTTGCGGCTGCCGTTAACGGATTGTGCTGCCGATCGGCGAGCGCGCAAATGGTGGGCGTCATCTATACCGGCTGGGGTGGCGGCTGCCGCGTGTCGAGGATCGCCGACGTCGCCTGCACGATGGTCCAGGAGGCGAAGTCCGCGGCGGGGAAGCGGCTCGGACTCATCGCTTATGGCGAGGACGGTGCGGCGCGCTTCTTGTCCGTGGAGATGGAGCGCGCGACGTCGATCGAAGGACAGTCTTTCATGATCAAGATCGACGGGCGTCCGCTTGAAAACGGTGCCGTGACCTGCCGTTCTGGCGAATTGTTCTGTTCGGCGACGATCGTCGTGAACGGAAAATTGCTGGCGCGTCTGAACACCGGCCGCACGCTGACGATCGAGGACCGGACCGGCAACGAGATCGAATTGCGCTTCCCGCTGGGCGGCTTCGCGCACGCGCGCGCCTATTTGTTGTGATAGCAGCGCCTTAAATGACGATCTCCAGGCCGTGTACTCATAAAAGCGGGCCCGACGTCCGCTTCTGTCCAAAAGCGAGCGAACTGCCGCGGCGCAGCGAAACGCGAAGTGCCAATTGCGTCGGATTGGCGCCGGAGCAATTCCGTCGACGATTTTTGTCAGTCCGGCTTTTTCACAGTTTCATCGGGCCGCCGGATACCTGCGGAACACGCAAAAGCAAAAGATGGCGATGCGGCTGCGTACCGCGTTAGCAGATACATGATCATGCTCGCCGCCACGGCCGCCGAAGGCGGCCCGCTGGCGGCTGTTTGACCGCATAACCCCTGCCGCCGCGAGAGGAGCCTTACGGTCTGAGGCGGCTATCCGTGGCAAACACCCTGCGCTCGCGCAAAGTGGTATGCGGCCTGGCCGGCGTCCCAGCTGGGCAGACCCTCGGCAAGTGCTGTCCAGCCGCTACCCGATGGATTGCCGTTCGACCAGACCTCACAATGTCCACTTTCGAATTGGATGAGAGCGTAACCGGCTCCCGCCGGCGTCGAGCCGCTGCCGCCGTAGTAGGTTGGCGAGTAGTTGTAGAGGCCATTTCCGGCAGCGTATCCCACGGTGGCGGCAGTCAAAGCGGCGCCACCATAGCCCCAACGACGGTATCCATAACCGCGGTAGCCCACGCGGCCGTAGCCGTAGCCCAAGCCACCGCGCCACCCTCTCACCCCGAGGCCCGCACGGCCAACACCGACACCAGGCCGGAAACCGACACCTGAACCCACGCGGCCGACGCCAATACCTGGACGGCCGACGCCGACCCGCGCTTCAGCAGATGTCGTGGCGACGATGACAACTCCAAGGCTTGCTGCCGCAAGCAGGGCAGGAATTGTCTTTGCAAAGCCAACTGCGATCAGTCTCGTCATTGCTTTGTCTCCAATTGGCCCCTCATGAGGATTGATAAAGCACAGCGTCTGTTCGGTGAGATTGATGCAGATCAATAAAACTTTGAATGGCCGTTGGAACCCCGTTACACGATTGGGACAGCCAATGTCGCTGAGGGTCAAAAGCAGACATCGTCGGCGCAGGTGCTGATGTCCGCTTTGTGCCATTCGCCGCACTTCGCACTGTGGAGAAATAATGGGTCTATTTCGGCGCCAAACAGATGCGCGCGACTCCCAGTATCACAGGAGATATCTCGTTCGTGGAGATTTGCCGGGGTTGAAATTGAGGGGACCAAGGAGTTCGGGCACTGGAGGGGATTAAAACTTTATTAACTGTGCGCGGCGCTTAAGTCCCAGCTCAAATAGCGAGGAAGCGGACCGGCATGCGCGTATTGCTCATTGAAGACGATAGCGCCACCGCGCAATCCATTGAGTTGATGCTCAAGTCCGAGGGCTTCAACGTCTACACGACCGATGTCGGCGAGGAAGGGGTCGATCTCGGAAAGCTCTACGACTACGACATCATCCTCCTCGATTTGAATCTTCCAGACATGTCGGGCTTCGAGGTCCTAAGTAAGCTACGCGTTTCCAGAGTGAAGAGCCCGATCCTGATTCTATCCGCCCTCGCCAACATCGAAGACAAAATCAAAGGTCTGGGCTTCGGCGCCGACGACTATATGACCAAGCCGTTCCACAAGGACGAATTGGTCGCGCGCATCCACGCCATCGTGCGCCGCTCCAAGGGGCACGCCCAGTCCGTTATCCAGACCGACGACCTTACCGTCAACCTCGATGCCAAGACGGTCGAAATTAATGGCGCGCGTGTGCATCTCACCGCCAAGGAGTACCAGATGCTGGAACTCCTGGCGCTGCGAAGGGGCACGACGCTGAGCAAGGAAATGTTCCTGAACCAGCTCTACGGCGGCATGGATGAGCCAGAGATGAAGATCATCGATGTGTTCATCTGCAAGCTGCGGAAAAAGCTCGCCAACGCATCGGGTGGCAAGGACTACATCGAAACCGTGTGGGGCCGGGGCTATGTGATGCGCGAGCAGGCCGAGCCTGAGGCGATGATCTGCGCCTGACAATTTGCTCACGCTCCCCGTCCTCTAGTGTGGCGGACCTGTGCTTTGAACTGATGTTCCGGCGATCATGCCGGTATAGTCGCCGTCATCGCCGATAAACAGTGGTGCCATGAGCAAATCTCCACGGGTTATCTTCCAATACAAACGCATTGCGGAGGACGACTGGCAAATTGAGGCCCACTATCCCGGCGTCGAAACTCGATATATCAAAGGGTTAAAGAGCAAAGCCGACGCCGATGAATGGCTGCAGGGAACCCGCCGCATAGATTGGCTGAGATCACAGGGCTACGCGAAGTGATAAAGCCGTCGACCGCAGGCCCAACCGCCGATTTCCCTTCGCCGCACGCTTTAGGCTAACATAGTCAGGCACGATTCGAAAATACGGAGGGAACATGGCTAAGCTAATGTCGAAGTCGGAGCTTGTTCAGAAAATCGCCGAGCGGCATTCAAATAAAATGACCCGGAAGGACGTCAAGGACGTCATCGAGTCGCTCGCCGCGGTAGGCTACAAAGAGCTCAAAAAAACGGGAGCCTTCTTTGTTCCCGGGTTCGCCAAATTTGTTGTTATCAAGAAGCCTGCCACAAAGGAGCGGAGCGGCATCAATCCGTTCACAAAGCAGCCGACAATATTCAAGGCAAAGCCGGCTCGGAAGATCATCAGGGCTCGGCCGGTAAAGGCCGCCAAGGATGCTGTATCGTAGCGTCGGAAACCTTGATCGAGTTTTCCGCCGTTGAACAGGTTGGGCTGAGCTCGCTCAGTGAGTGACGAGCCGTCAGGTACGAAGTCTGCGGCCAAGATTAGGTGACTGGTTTGTCGACGCAACCAACCGCGCTTACCACCGCCGACTGTCGGTCTTGCGGTGCGTGCTGCTCGTTTTCGGCGGAATGGCCCCGGTTTTCGTTGGAAAGTGACGCCTATCTCGATCAAATCCCCCGCGCCTACGTCGATGACGAAGAAGGACGCATGCGATGCACTGGAAATCGCTGTGCAGCTCTTATGGGGGACGTCGGCGTCTCGACGACTTGCGCAATATACAGCGTCAGGCCCGAGGTTTGCAAAGCTTGTTCGCCTGGAGACGATGCCTGCCGAATGGCGCGACGACATTTCAATCTCTAAGGGCGTTAGCGTAGTCCGGCGGCGTCGGGTGGAGCGTGACGCGATGAAGTCCGCTCATTCCCGCGAAAGCGGGAATCCAGCGGCGGTTCCTGGGTCGCCGCTTTCGCGGGGACGAGCGGGGTATTGCGCCCCGATTGCACTTCATCGAATGCCGCTCTACTCCGCTGCGCTGCGCGCGCCGACCGGATCGTAATTGAGGATCGGCGCGAGCCATTTCTCCGCTTGCTCGACCGTCCAGCCTTTGCGCCGCGCGTAATCCTCGATCTGGTCGCGCTCGATGCGGCCGATGCCGAAATAGTGTGATTGCGGATGGCTGAAATAGAGGCCGCACACCGAGGCGCCCGGCCACATGGCGAAGCTTTCGGTGAGCGTGACGCCGATCTGCCGCTCGGCGTCGAGTAACTCAAACAACGTCGCTTTCTCGCTGTGGTCCGGCTGCGCCGGATAACCGGGCGCGGGGCGGATGCCGCTATATTGCTCGCCGATCATTTCGGCGTTGCTCAAGCCCTCGTCGGGCGCATAGGCCCAAAATTCGCGCCGCACGCGCGCATGGGTGTACTCGGCCAGCGCTTCGGCCAGCCGGTCGGCGAGCGCTTTCACCATGATCGCCGAATAATCGTCGTTGGCACCCTTGAACCGCTCGGCGATGTCGTCCTCGCCGATTCCGGCGGTGACCGCGAACGCCCCGACATAATCGGCGAGCCCGCTCGCGCGCGGCGCGATGAAGTCGGCCAGCGCGAGATTGGCGCGGCCCTCGCGGCGGAGAAGCTGCTGGCGCAGCGTGTGCAGAACGGCGCGCGGCTCGCGGCGCGCCTCGTCGGCGAAGACCAGGATATCGTCACCTTCGCCGTTGGCGGGAAAAAATCCGATCACGGCGCGCGCCTTGAACCAGTTCTCGGCCGCGATCCGCCGCAGCATGTCCTGCGCGTCGGCATAAAGGCTCTTCGCTGCCGCGCCGACCTTCGCATCGTCGAGGATCGCCGGGAATTTGCCGTTCAGCTCCCAGGTGGCGAAGAACGGCGACCAGTCGATGTAATCGATGAGGTCGGCGATCGCGATCTCGGCGAGGTTTTTCGCCCCGGTAAAGCGCGGCACGGGCGGCGCATAAGAGCCCGACCAATCGAGGATGAGTGAGTTGCCGCGTGCGTCGGCGAGCGACTGCCGTTTCTTGTTGCCTTCGCCGCGCGCGTGCGCCGCGGCGATGCGGGCGTATTCGGCGCGAATGTCGCTGACCGTGCGCGTGCGCGCCTCGCGCGACAACAGCGAAGCGACCACGCCGACCGCGCGGCTCGCGTCGTTGACGTAGACGGCTTGGCCGCGCTGGTAATGGGGATGGATCTTCACGGCCGTATGCGTGCGGCTCGTGGTCGCGCCGCCGATCAGCAGCGGCACTTCGAAGCCTTGCCGTTCCATCTCGGCGGCGACGTGGCACATCTCGTCGAGCGAGGGCGTGATCAGGCCGGAGAGCCCGATGATATCGGCTCGCTCGGTCACGGCGGCCTGCAAAATCTTCTCCGCCGGCACCATGACGCCGAGATCGACCACGTCGTAATTGTTGCATTGAAGCACGACGCCGACGATGTTCTTGCCGATGTCGTGCACGTCGCCCTTGACGGTAGCGAGCACGATCTTGCCGTTCGAGGACGTGTGCGCGCGGCCGTCGTGGTCCTGCTCCATATACGGCATCAGATGCGACACCGCCTGCTTCATCACGCGCGCCGACTTGACCACCTGCGGCAGGAACATGCGGCCGGAGCCGAACAGGTCGCCGACCACATTCATGCCGTCCATCAGCGGACCTTCGATGACGGCAAGCGGCCGCGGCGCGGCCTTTCGCGCCTCTTCCACGTCGGTGGCGATGAAGTCGGTGATGCCGTGCACGAGCGCGTGCGCGAGCCGCTTGTCCACCGGCCATTCCCGCCAAGCGAGGTCGGCCTCTTTTTTCTCCTTGGTCGATCCGCGATGGCGTTCGGCGAGCGAAAGCAGGCGCTCTGCCGCGTCGGTGCGGCGGTTGCGCACCACGTCCTCGCAGGCCTCGCGCAGCTCGGGATCGAGATCGTCGTAGACGGCGATCTGCCCGGCATTGACGATGCCCATATCCATGCCGGCCGCGATGGCGTGATAGAGAAAGACCGCGTGCATCGCCTGGCGCACGCCCTCATTGCCGCGAAACGAAAACGACAGGTTGGAAATGCCGCCGGAGATGTGCGCGTGCGGCAGGTTCTGTTTGATCCAGCGCGCCGCGTCGATGAAGTCGACGCCATAATTGGCGTGCTCCTCCATGCCGGTGGCGACGGCGAAAATGTTGGGATCAATGATGATGTCCTGCGGCGGGAAGCCGACGCGGTTGACCAGAATGTCGTAGGCGCGCTTGGCGATCGCGGTCTTGCGCGCGAGCGTGTCGGCTTGTCCTTTTTCATCGAACGCCATCACCACGACAGCGGCGCCGTAGCGGCGCACGGTACGGGCGTGGTGGATGAAGGCGTCCTCGCCCTCTTTCAGCGAGATTGAATTGACCACCGCCTTGCCCTGCACGCATTTCAGCCCGGCTTCGATCACCGAGAATTTCGACGAATCGATCATCAACGGCACCCGCGCGATGTCGGGTTCGGCGGCGACCAGATTGAGGAACGTGGTCATCGCGTTTTCGGAATCGAGCAGGCCCTCGTCCATGTTCACGTCGATGATCTGCGCGCCGTTCTCCACCTGGTCGCGGGCGACTGCGAGTGCCTCCGCATAATCGCCGGTGGTGATCAGCTTGCGAAAGCGTGCCGAGCCGGTGACGTTGGTGCGCTCGCCGACATTGACGAACGGAATCTCTGGCGTGAGTGTGAACGCTTCGAGCCCTGAAAGGCGCAACAGTGGCGCGATTTTTGGAATCGCACGCGGCGCCTTGTTTGCCACCGCCGCCGCAATGGCGCGGATGTGCTCGGGCGTGGTGCCGCAACAGCCGCCGGCGATGTTGATCAGGCCCGCAGCGGCGAATTCGCCCATCTGCGCCGCCATCGCCTCCGGCCCCTCGTCGTAATGGCCGAATTCGTTGGGCAGGCCGGCATTGGGATAGGCGCAGATCAGCGTGTCGGCGACGCGGCCGAGTTCGGCGATATGCGCACGCATCTGCCGCGCGCCGAGCGCGCAATTGAGACCGACAGAAACCGGCGTGGCGTGAGCAATCGAATTCCAGAACGCTTCCGGCGTCTGTCCGGAAAGAAGACGCCCGGACCGGTCGGTGATCGTGCCGGAGAGCATCACCGGCAGGTTGACACCACGTTCGTGCGTCACTTCCGCGATGGCAAGGATCGCGGCTTTGGCGTTGAGCGTGTCGAAGATGGTTTCGATCAGCAACAGATCGACACCGCCGACAATGAGGCCGCGAATCTGGTCGCTGTAGGCCAACCGCAATTCGTCGAAGGAGATGGCGCGGAAGCCGGGATTAGACACGTCGGGCGAGATCGAGGCGGTGCGGTTGGTTGGCCCGATGGCGCCGGCGACGAAGCGTTCGCGGCCGTCTTCCTCTTGCGCGATGCGCGCCGCCTCGCGCGCGAGCCGCGCGCCTTCGGCGTTGAGCTCGTAGGCGATCTCGGCCATGCCGTAATCGGCCTGCGCGATGCGAGTGGAGGAAAACGTGTTGGTGGAGACGATGTCGGCGCCGGCGCGGAAATAGGCGAGGTGGATGGCGCGTATCGAATCAGGCCGGCTCAGGTTGAGCAGATCGTTATTGCCGCGCACCTCGCGGTTCCAGGCGTCGAAGCGCGCGCCGCGATAGCCTTCCTCGTCGAGGCCGAGCGCCTGGATCATCGTGCCCATGGCGCCGTCGAGCACGAGGATGCGCTCGGCCGCAAGGCGGCGCAGCGTCGCTTCGGTCTTCGATGCACGCGCTACAGACTCACTCATGCCTTACGCGCGCTCCGTTTCAGTCGCTACGTGCTCGCTCCCGTATGCCTCGTGCCGCGGCCGAAGCCCGAGCAGATGGCAGATCGCGTAGACGAGGTCGGCGCGGTTCATCGTGTAGAAGTGAAAATCGGTCACCCCGTGATCGACGAGGTCGAGCACTTGCTCGGCGGCGACCGCGGCGGCGATCAGCTTGCGGGTCGACGCATCGCCGTCGAGGCCGTCGAAGCGCTCGGCGAGCCAGTCCGGCACCGAGGCGCCGCAGCGCGCGGCGAAATTCTTCGTCGTGTTGAAGTTCTGCACCGGCAGGATGCCGGGCACGATCGGAATATCGATGCCGCTCGCCCGCACGCGGTCGAGATAGCGGAAATAACGATCGTTCTCGAAAAAGAACTGGGTGATCGCGCGGCTCGCGCCGGCATCGACCTTGGCCTTGAGCATGTCGATGTCGGCGGCAACCGACGGGCTATCGGGATGCTTTTCCGGATAGGCGGACACCGACACTTCGATGTCGCTGGCAATGGTTTTGATCCCGGCGACGAGATCGGCGGCATTGGTGTATCCGCCGGGATGCGGCGCGTAGCGCGTGCCGGCGCCGCCAGTCGGATCGCCGCGCAAAGCCACGATGTGGCGAACACCCGCCCGCGCGTAGGCGCCGATTACATCGTCGATTTCCGCGCGGGTCGCGGCGACGCAGGTCAGGTGCGCCGCCGGCGTGAGCATGGTTTCGGAAAGGATGCGTTTGACGGTGGCGTGCGTGCGCTCGCGGGTCGAGCCGCCGGCGCCATAGGTGACCGACACGAAATTAGGCGCAAGCGGCGCGAGTCGCCCGATCGCGTCCCAGAGCGCGTGCTCCATCTCCGCGGTCTTGGGCGGAAAAAATTCGAAGGAGACGCGGATCGCGCGCGGCGCGCTTCCGCGCGCGAAGCGGCTCGGCCGGGGCGCGTTCATTCAGGCTACCTCTCGCGCCGGGGAGGCAAGCTCGATGCGCGGGTCGCGCGCTAGCCAGAGCGAGACCGCGATCTTTCCTTCCGGCCCCGGCGGCAGCGTCTCCTGCCGCTCTACTTCGAGGCCGGCCGCTTGCAGCCATTGCGCCACCGTCTCGGCGGCGAAGCCGAGGCGGCGATGGGCGTGCTGCTCGCGCAGGAATTCGAGATCGTGCGGGGCGAAGTCGATCACCAGCAGCCGGCCGCCCGGACGCAGCACGCGCGCGGCTTCGCGGATGGCGTGCGCGCTGTCGTCGAGGAAGTGCAGCACCTGATGAATGATGACGACGTCGAACGAATTGCGCGGCAAAGCGAGATCGTAAATGTCGCCATGGCGCACGTTGCAATGCCTGAGCCCGGCGCGGTCGAGCCGCGCCCGCGCCAGCGCCAGCATGTCGAGCGACAGGTCGAGCCCGATGCCGCGCTCGATGTCGGGTGCGAACAGTTCGAGCATACGGCCGGTGCCGGTGCCGAGATCGAGCAGCGAACGGATCGGCTTGTCGGCGAGCGCGGCATGGACCGCGGCCTCGACCGCCGCGTCGGCGACGTGCAGCTCGCGGATACGGTCCCACTCGGCGGCATGGCGGCGGAAATAGGCCTGCGCGGCGGCGGCGCGGGCGCTCCGCACGGCGGCGAGCCGTTCGCGGTCGCGCGCGATCGTCGAGTCGTGAGGGTCAAGCCGCGCGATCAGTTCGCGCGCGATGTCGGCGGTAGAGCCGCGCTCACCGAGGCGGAAAAAGGCCCACGAGCCTTCGCGAAACCGCTCCACCAGCCCGGCTTCAGCGAGGAGTCGCAGATGACGCGACAGCCGCGGCTGCGACTGGCGGAGGATTTCGGTCAGATCGGAGACGGTCAGTTCGGTCTCGGCAAGAAGCGCCAGGATGCGCAGCCGCGTGGCTTCTGCCGCCGCCTTGAGCGTGGCGGTGAGAGCGGGAAACGAGAGCTGTGGGGCGTCGATCGGATTAGACATAAAGATATCTTTATACGATTAATCGCGCTCGCGCAATGGGACACGTCCCACAATTTGTGGGCGGGGTCTGTGGGCGCAATGGTCTGCCGGCGGTCTTGCCCCGGTAGTCTTGCCAATGACGGCGAGCAGTCTTGGCGGGGCGCGGACGGGCGTGCCAACCTGCGGACATGGCTGATCCCGCGCACAATAAGAACCAGGCGAGCGAGCAATCGTCGCGCGAGGAGGCCTACGGACTGCGCGAGGGCGAGATCGCCGCCGCGTTGCCCGAGCGCTTTGACGCCTCGCTCTATTTCATCGGGCACATCCGCACGCCATGGCGGCGTCGGCAGGATTGTCCAAAGAACGCGCGCGAGTCCGAAGCGGTCTGCACCATCGTGGTCGATCCGCGCTGGGCCGAGGGACTAAAGGACCTGGAAAGCGCGAGCCACGTCATCGTGCTGTACTGGATGGACAAGGCGCGGCGCGATCTCCTGCGCCAGGCGCCGCGCCACTACAACGAACCGCACGGCACGTTCTCGCTGCGCTCGCCGGCGCGGCCCAATCCGATCGCGCTGTCGGTGGCGCGGCTTGTCGGCGTCGAAGGCAACAAGCTCTCGGTGGTCGGCATCGATTGCCTTGATGATACGCCGCTGCTCGACATCAAGCCGTATTTCGCCTCGACCGACGCCGTGCCGGACGCGACCGTCGGCTGGCACACCGCGCGCAAGCGATGAGGGGACCTCGCTCGCAGCGCTCCTCGATTATTGTGCGGCGTTTCCCACTTCGACAGTCGCAATGCCGCGCAGCAGGCGGCCCAGCAGGTCGGCTCCGGTGATCACGCGCCTCTGCGCGCCCCAGACCAGGATCAAGTCGTAGTCGACGACGTCGTCGTCAGGCCGCTCCGGCTCGACTTTCAGCTGCCCGATAACGTCGCCGAGGCGCGTCTGCATATCGCGCACGATGAACGGCCGATGCCAGCACACACCCTGAATCTTGCCGGTTCGATTGAACAAGGCGTCGCGCAGGAAGTGGTTGGAATCGAGCACGAAGGCGGGCTCGCCGGAAAGATCGGTGACGATGACCCACTTCTTGCCCGAGGCGCCGACCTGACGAAGGAAAGGATCGTCCGGCGACGCGTCGAACGGCGGTAGCACGCATCTGCCGTTGGCGAGCGGCAGGCTGATGATGCTGTGCGCGTCTACCGGCTCACCTTCTTCAGTCACCGCCAAATCGTCGAGATCGAGAAAGTTCTGCACGCCGGTGGCTTCCAATTGACCGATGTCGCCACCGCTTGCAGCGGCGCGCGCGACCAAAGACCGAACATCGCGCTCACGGAGATAGACAATCCCTTCCGCGCCCAGCCACCAGTCGAGCAGCGCCGCCGTCGGCCAGACCACAAAAAACAGCGCCGTGCGCCAGAACGTCAGGAAAGGCAGAAAGCGTGCCGTCATCCGCAATGCGTTGCGCGTGAAATAGGCTTGCGGGGCGATTTCGCCGAACAGCGTAATGACCACCGTCGAGAAGAAGAATGCGCCGAGCCCGGCGAGAACCGAGCCGGACAGCAGCGTCAAGAGAACATTGGCGCCGACGTTCCCCCAAACAGCGGTGGCGAGCACGTCGTTGGATTTCTTCCTCAAGTCAAGAACGCACGCCGCATCCTTGTTGCCCGCGTCTGCCTCGAGTTGCAGACGCAATTGGCTCAGCGTAAAGATCGCGATATTGAGGCCGGAAAAGAGCGCAGAAAGTGTGATGCTGGCGATAATGCCAAGCCATATCCACATGCTGATGTAAGGCATGGACCTTTCCCGTTAGGCGTCGCGGCGCGCAGGCGCGTTAACGCTCATTGCGCGGCCGGACGCAAGGCGTTCTTTGCAAGGCGTTCTTTGCAAGGCGTTCTTTGGCTGTCGTTGCGCGACCGTCAGCGCGAGGTCTCGCCGCGCAACTCCGCCACCTCTTTGTCGGTGATCTTGGATGGCGCGCTGCCAAAGCGAGCGGTGACATAGTTGGCCACCGCAGCGATTTCAACGTCGGAATAGCCGCCGCCGAAAGCGGGCATCGAAATGACGCCTTTCGGAGTGAGCCGCCGCGTGCCGGAGATCACGATCTGCGCGACGTTGGTGGCCGCCGGATCGTTGACGGCGCGCGCACCGGTGAGCGTCGCATAAGGCGAAATCTCGCTGACGCCAGTCCAATCGTGGCAACTGACGCACGCCTCTTCGAACACTTTTCTGCCCAGCGCCTCGGTGCTCACTTTGGCTTCGCCGGGTGAGACTGCCGCCGGCGGCGCGGTCGTGGCCGGCAGGTCCGGCGCGGCAATCGCCGGCACCGTGCGCACGTAAACGACCAGCGCCGTGATATCGGACGCCGACAAGTGGCTGAAACTCTGGTCGACCGCCTCGCCCATCGGACCCGCGGCGGTGCCGCGATCGAGTGCGTGGCCCGTGGCAAGGTAGGTGGACAGTTCGGCATCGCTCCAGCCGCCGATGCCGGTGCCCTTGTCGGAGGTGATGTTGAAGGCGCTCCAGCCGGCTGTCAGCGCGCCAGCAAATTTCTTCCGGTTATCGAGCGCAAACGCCAGATTGCGCGGTGTGTGGCACTCGCCGCAATGCGCCAGCGCCTCGGCGAGATACGCACCTCTGTTCCATTGCGCGCTCTGCGTCGTATTCGGCGCGAACCGAGAATTATCGCTGAAAAGTGCCGACCAGAAGATCATCGACCAGCGCTGATTGTACGGAAAGCTGAGCGTGTTGGGCTGGTTCGCCGTGTGCACTGCCGGCCGGCTGAACAAATAGGCCTTGATGGCGAGCGCGTCGGCGTCGGTCATATAAGTATAGGACGGATACGGCATGGCCGGGTAAAGCCGCGTCCCGTCCTTGCGGATGCCGCGCTGCACCGCATTGAGAAAATCGGCGTCGCTGTAATCGCCGATGCCGGTTTCCTTGTCGGCGGTAATGTTGGTCGAATACAAAGTCCCGAATGGCAATGGAATCGCGAGCCCGCCGGCGAAGGCCGCTCCTCCCGGCGCGGTGTGGCACACCTCGCAGTCGGCGGCGCGCGCGAGATATTCGCCGCGCTTGATCAGGTCGGTATTGGCAAGCTCGGCCGGCACGCCTGTCGGGTCGGCGTCATGGTAGCCGGCGAGCGACACTGTGGACCCGCCGGCGAACGCCATCGGGCCGGGATTGAGGAAACGCCAAGCAAAGATGCCGATCACGACGAGCACGACCAGCGCGACGATCACCACGGTCCCGCGTTTGCGCATGACACTTACGCCTTTTTGATCGCAATGGCGGCGCGGTCGATCGGCAGCCGCCGCAGCGCGACGCCGGTTGCGGCGTAGATCGCGTTGCGCAGCGCGGGCGGACCCGCGGTTGCGCCGGTCTCGCCAATGCCGCCGGGGTCTTCGCCGCTGTTGATGACGTGCACGTCGATCCTCGGCGTCTGGTCGATGCGCAGCATGCGGTAGTCGTTGAAGTTCGATTGCAGCACGCGCCCTTTTGCGAGGGTGACTTCGCCGTAAAGGGCGGCGGTGAGCCCGAATATCAGGCCGCCCTGCAATTGCGCCATGATCGTATCGGGATTGACCGCGATGCCGGTATCGACCGCCGAGGTCACGCGGCGCAGATGAACTTCGCCGAACTCATCGACCTCGGCCTCGACGACGGTGGCGATGAAACTGGCGAACGACGGTTGCGCGCTCACACCGCGTCCGACGCGTGTCGGCAGCGGCGAGCCCCAATTGGATTTCTCCGCCACCAGATCGAGCGCCGCCTTCAGCCGCGGATTAGTACCGAGCATGCTGCGGCGGAAGTCGATCGGATCCTTGCCCGCCCTGCGCGCGAGTTCGTCCATGAAGCATTCGATGGCGAAGACGTTGTTGTTCGGCCCGACGCCGCGCCAGAACCCGGTCGTAACGCCGCGCGGCTCAGCGCGGACGTATTGCACCTGCCAGTTTGGAATGTCGTAAGGCATGTCGATCGCGCTATCGACCGCATCGATATCGATGCCGTTCTGGAACCCCGCCGGAAACCAGCGCGCCATGACCGACGAGCCAGCGACCTTGTATTTCCAGGCGACGATCTTGCCGTCCTTAAGGCTTGCGGAAATGACATCGCGATAGGCCGGACGAACAACGTCGTGCTGCACGTCTTCTTCGCGGGTCCACACGACTTTGAGCGGTCCGTCGACCTGTTTGGCGATGCGCACCGCGCTCGCCACCATGTCGGCTTCGAGCCGCCGGCCGAAGCCGCCGCCGATCAGGTGATTGTGCACGGTCACCTTGTCGACCGGTACGCCGGCCGTCTGCGCCGCGGTCGATTGCACGCGCGTCATCACCTGAGTGCCGATCCATATTTCGCAGGCGCCAGGCGTGAGCGCGACCGTGCAGTTCATTGGCTCCATGGTCGCGTGGGCGAGGAACGGAAGCTCATACTCGGCATCGACCCGCTCGCCTTCGGTCAAACCTTTGTCGACGTCACCGACGGACTTGGCGACGGCGCCGTCCTTGCCGCTCGCTGCGCGCAGATCGTCCCAGATTTCGGCCGAATTGACGTTGGCGTTGACGCCTTCGTCCCAGGTGATTGCCAACGCATCGAGCCCGCTCTTGGCGGCCCAGAAATGATCGCCGACGACCGCGACCAGATCGTCGAGCACCACGACCTGACGCACGCCCGCAATTCCTTTGGCGGTGCTGTCGTCGACATAGGCGACCTTGCCGCCCAACACAGGACTTTGTGCCAGTGTCGCGAACTTCATCCCCGGCAGCATCGTGTCGATGGCGTAGATCACCTTGCCGTTGGATTTGTTGGGCGTATCCAGACGCTTGAGCGGCTTGCCGATCAGCGTGAAATCTTTGGGGTCCTTGAGCGGCGGATCTTTCGGCACGGCAAGCGCGCTCGCTGCATCGACGAGATCGCCGTAAGCGGCAACGCGTCCGCTCGCCTTGTGTGTCACCTTACTGTCGGCCGCCGAGCAGCTCGCCGGATCGACCTGCCACTGTGCCGCGGCGGCCTGCACCAGCATGGCGCGCGCCGCCGCGCCTGCCACGCGTAGCGGTTTCCAGAACGCGCGGATGGAGTTGGAATTGCCGGTGGCCTGAATGCCGAAAATCGGATTGCCATAGAGCTTGTCGCTGGGCGGCGCGTGCTCGAAGGCGACTTGCCCGAAATCGGCGTCAAGCTCTTCGGCAAGGATCATCGAGATAGCGGTATAGACGCCCTGGCCCATCTCGACTTGCGGCATGACCAGCGTTGTCTTGCTGGAATGGTCGATACGGATGAAGGCGTCGGGCGCAAATTGACCCGCCGTGTTGTCGGGCGTCTGCTCCGGCTCGTTGGCCGCGCGCACCGGCCAATGCAAGGCCAGAACCAGACCGCCGGCGAGGCCTGTTGTGATGACGCGGCGGCGTGAAATGCCCAAAGGAATGTCTAAGGAAGAGTCCGTTCCTACGCGCATGGTCGCCTCCTATGCCTCACTCGCGGCGCGTTTGATCGCGTCGCGAATGCGCACGTAGGTGCCGCAGCGGCAGATATTTCCCGCCATGGCCGTATCGATATCGGCATCGGAAGGAGCGCGATTGGCGGCAAGCAGCGCCGCCGCCGACATGATCTGGCCCGACTGGCAATAACCGCACTGGATGACCTCAAGGTCGAGCCAGGCTTTCTGCACCTTCGCGCCGGCGTCGGTCGCGCCGATGCCTTCAATGGTGGTGACTGGCCGATCGCCGATCCTGCCGACCGCGAGCAGACAGGAGCGGACGGGCTTGCCGTCCAGATGCACGGTGCACGCGCCGCATTGCGCGATGCCGCAGCCGAATTTGGTGCCGGTCATGCCCAATACGTCCCGCAGTACCCAAAGCAGCGGCATGTCCGGATCGACATCGACCGAGTGGCTGGCGCCATTGATTTGCAATGCGATCGCCATCGCTATCCTCCAACCATCGTCTGCCGCCGCGCCGCTGCCCAATTAAGCTATGCGGGTTTCGCGCCTTTCCAAGCGGCGGACAAATAGAAATAAGACTCGGCGGCGCAGTAGTAGTTCAGGCCGCCGTGAAAGCCGGTACGCTGGAATTCAGCAATGTCATCAGCGATGTAATCCTCCCCCGCCCACGCTGGCAACGGCCTGGGCGCCCGACGATGAAGGCTTGGTGCAGGATCCATAGGGTTTCAACGCTTGTCGGCTGGCGCCGAAGCCGATGCCCGATACAGAAATTCCGGGTCGCGGCGGCATCGGCCCAAATCTAATCGGCCTCCGGTCGCATCCGCTCGACATATAAAAGTCGTTCTGGTGGTCGGAGTTCCGCATTTTCTCGAAGGGACCGCGGTGAAGCAAACCCTGACGAACTCAGGCGGGGCCGCCCCTATGCGCCGCTAGTGACAAAGCAATCAGCGCCGATCCACCATAAACCAGATCGATGCCGACCAGCAGCCCCAGTGCCCAAGCCGCAGTACCGGGAAGCCCAACGAGAATGACTCCGACGAGGAACAGGTCGATGATGCCATTGAGCACCAGCCAACCCCAGCGGCCTGACAGCGAGCGCTGGTGCTCGAGCCCAAACATGATCGAAAAGATGCCTTCCGCCACGAAATAAATGAGCAGCGCGACTGTCAGTGACATCGCGCCGCTGACCGGCCAGCCGATCAATAGGGCGCCAATGACAATTGCGAGTATGGCCGAAAGCAGCGACCACCAGAAGCCTGGGGCCCATCTCAGCCAGAAGGTCGTGATCAGGCCGGCAATACCAACGACGAGAAAAAGCCAACCGAGAAATATCGTCATCGTCAGTGTGGCCCAGCCCGGAACCACAATGGCCGCCGCGCCGAGGACCACCAGCAGAATGCCCTCGATCAGATAGGCCAGCCAATTCTCCCGCAGCGCTGTAGCTTCTTGGCTAATCGACATGACACAGCCCTTGTTGGACGGCCCCTGTTACACAGCCCCCTGTTACACCACCCTTCTGGCGCCGCCCCAGTGCCGACGCGGCACGCAAGGCGGATGGACCAATTAACCTCGGCCGGGCCATTTTGTTCAATAAAACGATTTGAGCCGTCCGCGCGGCAACCTCATGCGGCCCATCGCCGCCAAGTCTGTGCCGCCAAGTCTGTGGCGCCAAGTCTGTGCCGCCAAGTCTGTGGCGCCAAGTCTGTGCCGCCAAGTCTGTGCCGCCAAATCCATTAAGCGGCCCTTTGCACTACGAGGCCTTTATCCGCGCCGGATCGAGCGAGCGCCGATAGCGTCCCGGCGACTCCCCGACGATCCGCTTAAAGGCAACGGAAAACTGGCTTGAGCTGCTGAAGCCGCAATCAAGAGCAATGTCGGTCAACGTGCGGTCGGGGTCCTTCATCAGTTCCTTGGCGCGATTGACTCTGTCGAACAGCAAATAGCGATGCGGCGTTAGTCCGGTTGATTGGCGAAACGCGCGGCAGAAGGAAGCCTCGTGAAGATTGACCGTCTTTGCGATTTCAGACAGGTGAGGCATTCTTCTTGCGTTGCCCTCCATCATCTGAAGGGAAAGTCGCAAGCGCCAACCGGTCAGGCCCCCCTTCACGTATCTGTGCACCGGCAGCGTGCCAACATCCGATCCGTGCTTGAACAGGCGGTCCAACGCGAGCACCAGAAACGTTTCGACATTATGGGTGCTGTGCATGCTCGGATTTTCGATCTCCCCCTGAATGCCCGCCATAGCTCGCCCGAGCGCGCGGTCGCTCACACCGATCCGCGGGCCTGCATCTTCATCCGGGTGATTGGGATCGTCCATGCCCAGCCGCCTCAGCGCCTGCGGCTCGACGGTCAAAAGCAGCACGCGGCATTGGGTTTGGATCTTGATGACCCGAAAGCGAAGATAGTCCTGAGCTGGATTGAATATGACGCTATTAGGCGCCATCAAGCGGAATGTCTGGATGCGACTGCCGTTACTATACTCGCATGCTCCGGGAATTCCGTCGGCGAAAAATACAATCAAATGAGATGATAACAAAAACTCCATGTCCGGAAGTTCAAGACGTCTGAAGAGAAAAATTTCTCCCTTGCACGCCTTCCCGATATAGGTGCGGATCGGCGCAATCGTAGGATAAATTCGACGCATGGCAGCCCCCGATTTGGACTCGGTCTTTACTGAACGGAATAGCAGGTCACAGAAGTCTGGTGCTGTTGTTGTTGGCGTTTCGTCTCCTTTATTTAAGGCAAGAGCCAATTTTTGTGGCCACCAAAAGATATGTTAGACCCGCCTTCGCAATTCTCCCATGCGCTTTCCGCTTCAATGTTAATTTAAGGATCGCTTCTTCAGGAGATTATGCAACCGATAGTCGGCGGCGCAATCTTAAAACGCTGGGTTGATCGGACAGCAACGATCTCATCGTCGGCTTTCGCTGGGAGCTCGTATCCTCTCATCGCCAGCTTAGGTGGAGGCACATTCTCTCATCACGCGCTTCCTCATTTAGCTTAACCAGTAACCAGTTTCCCGGCCCTATTTCGGCGATTTATTGCCGGGAGTGCGTTAAAGAAAGAGAATTGCCGTCAAATTCCTAAAAGAATCGCCTGCACATGCGAGCTAACTTCGACGTTGGCGTTTGTGAGTTTGAGGTTGCCGTGAGTGAAGATGCGCACTCAGAAAACGGCGGCGACGGGACTCTGTACGTTGGCGAAGTGCTCCATCGTGTTTCCAACGAATATATGAATGCAATTTCATTTGCTCACGATCTGGCAGCTCATTCTGTCAACGAGGAGACCAAGGCGGCCGTTCTGAAAGTAGCCGATCATCTGAATGCACTGGCGGAGGCGCAGCACGCCTTACGTCCGCCGGCATCGGACCAGCTCACCGACTTCGCCGATCGTCTTTCGCATCTCTGCCAAGCAATGACCTCCGCCTGGCTCGCGCCGAGAGAGATTTCGTTGCAGCTCCGGCTGTCGGGACCGATCATGCTGGGAGAACAGAAATGCTGGCGGGCGTGTCTCATTGCGCATGAGTTTATAACAAATGCCTCGCGCCATGCCGTCTTCTCCCATGGCGGACACATCGTCGTTTCCGGCGAGGTCGTGTGCGGGCGGATTATCTGCCGGGTCAGCGACGACGGGTCGTTCTCGGCGGCCCATGTTCCCGGCACGGGCTCGCGGCTCGTCAACGCGTTGGCCGGGCAGCTTGAGGGTGTCATCGAGAGCCGCTTCGGGACCTCGGGCGCAACCGCTGTTCTTTCGTTTCCTGTCGATCCGCCCGCGACCGGCGAGATGACCAACGGGAAGACCGGCGGAAGATGTGGAGGGGACGCGGATCAATCGTGATCGATGATCTGCGCGTTGCCCAAAGCGCCAAAGGCCGGCCGTATGGCGGCGATCACCCATGGTGATGTTGACTCCGCCGCTCGGCGGCCCGGAGCGGACGCTGCGTACGCCCTGAGTTTTCATTGGCACTGAGCCCCCGCGATCGGATTGCGGGATGTTCTTGGCCGCGGGGCTTTAGTATCGTGACGCCCCCATGGCGGAAGCGAGCCTTGCTGAAAAGCTGAAGGTGTTCATCTCGTACTCGCGGCGGGACAGCAGCGAGTTCGCCGACGAGCTGGTTGCCGGGCTGGAGCTCGCCGGATTCGCTCCGTTTCTCGATCGCCATGACATCGCGGCTGGCGAGAAATGGGAAGAGCGCCTCGGCGGCCTCATCGAGCAGGCCGACACCGTCGTGTTTGTCATTTCCCCTGAGGCGGTCAAATCGGAGCGCTGCGCCTGGGAGGTCCGCCGGACGCTCGAGAAGTCGAAGCGCTTGTTGCCGGTCGTCTTCAAGCCGGTGCCGGTGGCGGATATCCCCGCGCAGTTGGGCGAGCGGCAGTTCGTTCGATTCGACGGCGGAGCAGGGTTCGCGCGACCGCTGGCGCAATTGGCGCAGGCGCTGCGGCAAGACCTCGACTGGATCAGGGAGCACACGCGGCTTGGCGAGCTTGCCGCCCGCTGGCAGGCGCGGGGCCGGCCCGGATCGCTCCTGCTGCGCGGCGAAGATGTCGCGGCCGCGCAAGCGTGGGCAGAGCGGCGCAAGCCCGCCGCGCCGGGCCTCGATGAGGCGATGCGAGCGTTCATCGCGGCGAGCAAACAGGCGGAGGCCGAGCACGCGGCCAAATCGAAGTTGGTGCACCGGCGCGTCCGCGTGACTGAGGCAGTTGCCGCAATCTTCATGCTGGCTCTGATTGTCGCGGCGTCAGCGTGGTGGAAGCAGGACTGGGTGGAGACTCACCTTTATGTTCTTGCCTATGTCCATACGCTGACCGTTACGCAGGAGAACGCACTGAAGCCGAAAGACAGCTTTCAGGAATGCGATGATTGCCCCTCGATGATCGTGGTGCCCGCTGGTCGCTTCATGATGGGCTCGCCCGAAAACCAAGGCGAGATCTACGAGCACCCGCAGCACACGGTCAGTATCGCCAAGCCATTTGCCGTATCGAAGTTCGAAGTGACATTCGCCGAATGGGACGCGTGTCTCAAGGCAGGCGGCTGCAACGGTTACCGCCCGAACGATCAAAACTGGGGGCGAGGCCAACAGCCGCTCATTAATGTCAGTTGGGATCAGGCAAAGGACTATGTGGCCTGGCTTTCCAGCATCACCGGCAAGACCTATCGGCTGCTGTCCGAGGCCGAATACGAGTATGCGGCGCGCGGTGGAACGCAGACCGCATATCCCTGGGGCGATGACGTCACCATCAACGGCACGGCGATGGCCAATTGCTTTGGCTGCGGCACCTCCTGGGGCGGCAAGCAGACGGCGCCGGTCGGCTCTTTCGTCGCCAACAACTTCGGCCTGCATGACATGGTGGGCAACGTGTGGGAGTGGACCGAGGATTGCCACCACTTCGATTACAGTGACGATGGCGCGCCGGTCGACGGCTCGGCGTGGATCGAATCCGGGTGTCTCAACCGAGTCCTGCGCGGCGGCGCCTGGTTGGACGAGCCGGTCACGCTACGCTCCGCAAGCCGTTCCGGTACCAGCGCGGATACGCGAGACAGCCATATTGGCTTCCGCGTCGCCCGCACGCTGCTTACGCCCTGAGTTTAGCTTTGCCGGAGATGGGGAAATGCGAATCGAATCTTATGAGCGAGCTTTTTGCGTCTTGAAAACATCTGCAAATTCGGAGAACAGAGCAATGAGACTTGCAAATATCGTAACACTTCTGGCCATCGCCGCTCCGCTTGTGCAAACGGCTGTTGCCGAAGAGAGCGTGACCGTACAATCGCTGTTGGGGCAGCAGTTCGCGATCGTCGGTGCAGCCACCAGTCCGGCCGGCGGGGCTTTGGTGTTTCTGCAGAGGCAGCAACAGCTTTATCTCTGCTTTATCACCGAAACTCCGCAATCGGTGGCGGTGACGACGCGCTATTGCAAACCGGTGCAGTAAGTTCAGTTCCAAACGAACGCCAGGCTCCGTGCCGCGCTGAGGCGCGGCGAGGCGATATTATCCCGTTTGAGCGGCAGCCCCGGACACGGTCACGCCGCCCGCGCCATGTTCAATCGCAGGCGCGATCGCAAGTGCGGTACGCGGCCGATCTCCATCCTGGCGGCGAGGATCCGGATGAAGGAGAGTTCCTCTTTGGTAGCGATGCCGAAGTCCGCAAATCTGCGCTGCCCGTCGCGAAACTCCGCGTCCGATATCGCCGTCTCGAAAAGGTCGAGCCAATCGGAGCCTGCCATCGATGCGCTGACGCCTTCATGGAACGGCATTTTTTGTCGATTGCGGATGTGGGCCGGCAGCTCATCCGGATATTTGTCATAGAGGGCCCGAAGCGGCGCCTTTCCGATCGGGGCGTTCGCGGTCTGCTCGACCAGGATCGAGTCGTCGATCCCAATCGCATGGGCGACGACATTCCGGTCGAGGAACGGCTCGCGTATCTCGAGTTGAAACCGCATCGAGCAGCGATCGACCCGTTGCAGGTTAGCCCGATGCATCATGTTCAGACATTGGCTCTGCAGATTGCGGCCGTTGCCATTGGCCTGGCCAAAGGCGTATTCGAGCGGCTCGTAGCCGGCAAACAGCTCGTCGGCGCCTTCGCCGCAAAGCGCCACACGGAAGCCGTCGCTGTGAATGCGCCGGGAGGCGATGTAGGTGTGAAGGCTCGGCCGGATCACCGCGGGTTCGAACGTTTCCACCGTGTCGACGACGGTCTCGATCAGCGAAGCCGTCTCTGACGTCAGTGGCTCGACCGGCACCTCGCGCAAGTCGAGACCGGTTTCGTCGGCATAGCGCCTGGCATAGAGGTGGTCGGGAAAGTCGCGGCCGATCGCGATGTAGGCTTGCAAGTTCCGGCAGTGCTGCCGCGCGTAGTGCACGACCAGCGTGCTGTCGATGCCGCCGCTGAATAGGACCGCGGTCGGCAAATCCGGCGGCAAACGGATGCGCACGGCCTCGGAGAGAATTTGGTCGAGTTCCTGCGGCATCGCGGCGGCCAGCTTGCCCGGAAGCGCCGCCGCGGAATATTGGCCGTAGAAATTCCGCCCCAACATGCGGCCGGGCGGCAACAGCAGAACGTCGCCATCGGCCGCAGCAAGCAGCGGCCGGATTTCCGAGCAAAACAGAAAGCCGCCGTCGCTGCGGATCAGATAAAGCGGCTTGACCCCGAATGGATCGCGCGCGGCAAGAAATTCGCCGGTGGCGGCGTCGACCGCAACGAAGGCAAACATGCCGTTGAGACGTCTGATGGCGGCCGGTCCCCAGACGCGAAGCGCATTGGCGACAACTTCGGTATCGCATTCGGTGCGGAAGACAATGCCGAGCTCTTCCAGTTCACGCCGCAAGTCGGCGTGGTTGTAGATTTCGCCGTTGAGGCAGACCAGAAAGCGTTGATCGTGCGATGCCTGCGGCTGCGCGCCGCGCGCGGCGTCGACGATTCGCAAGCGGCGCGTACACATCGCGATGCTGCTGCCGACCGTGACCAGCGGGTCGGTGACGTCGCCCCGATGCAGCATCCCCGCAACCAGGCGCCGAACGGCTGATTCTGCGCCATCCCAACCGATGGCGACTGCAATGCCACACATCTCGCCCCCGAGAGCGGGTGATCGGCTCGCTAAGTGCTTGATTCCACCGCAAAAGCCGAAAAGTGAAAATAGATTCTCATGGTTAACAGGTGGTTACGGTGACCCTGAGCTGCGGGCGCCAGAGCCATTGGGCCAAGATGACTGCGCCGAGCATGCCCGCCAGCTGCGCACAGACAAAGCCGATCACTCCGCCGGGGGCGATGCCGGCGAAGGTATCGGACAGAGAGCGGGCGATCGTGACGGCCGGATTGGCGAAGGATGTAGACGCGGTGAACCAATAGGCCGAAGTGATGTAGAGACCGACGGCGTAAGGCACGGCAGTCGGCGTGCGCGCAACACATCCGAGTATCGTCAACACCAGTCCGAAGGTGGCGACAGCCTCGGCAAACCATTGGCCAGCACCTGTGCGCACCGTCTGCGAGATTTGCCAGAGCGGCAATTCAAACATCAGATGCGCTGCCCACACGCCGGCGATGCCGCCAATGATTTGCGCGCCAATGTACGGCAGCAGATTTTTTCGCGGCAGCTCGCCGCGCAACGCCATCGCGATACTGACCGCGGGATTGAAATGCGCGCCGGAGATCGGACCGAAGGTGAGAATCAACACCGCCAAAATCGCGCCGGTCGGCAATGTGTTGCAAAGGAGCGCCAGCGCGCCGTTGCCGCCGGATAGCCGCGCGGCCATGATGCCGGAGCCGACCACGGCCGCGAGCAGAAAGGCCGTGCCCAAACATTCGGCGGCCGTGCGTTGCGCGAGCGACGCCTTCACGTCGGTTCGGCCGCCTTCGCCGTCGCGCCTTCCATCCGGCCGATCTCTCTCAGCTTCTTTTGCAGGCTTAATTGATCCAGCGAGCGGAGCGGCAGCGAAACGAAAATTCCGATGCGCCGCTCGAGCATCCGGTATGTATCCTTGAAGGCAAGCGCGATCTCGGCCGGGTTGCCCCTTGTCTCGGCGGGATCGGGTACGCCCCAGTGCGCCGTCATTGGCTGTCCCGGCCATACCGGGCAGGTTTCACCGGCGGCGTTGTCGCAGACGGTGAATACGAAATCGAGCAGTGGCGCGCCGGGGTCGGCAAACTCGCTCCACGATTTCGACCGCAGTCCAACCAGCTCATAGCCGAGGTCGTTCAACAGCCGGAGCGTTTCGGGGTGCACTCGGCCTTTCGGCTGGCTGCCTGCGCTGAAGGCGCGGAGTTTCCCCATGCCGAGCTTTTTCAGGATCGCTTCCGCCATGATCGAACGGGCGGAATTGCCGGTACAGAGAAAGAGCACGTTGAACGGCTTGTCCATGGCAGGCTCACGAGCAGCCGCACACCGGCTCGGCGACCTTCGGCGCCGGTGCGCAGCATGATTTCTCATGTGCAACACGCGCGGCGCGTTCGCCCGATTCGTCGCCGTAGTCGGTGCTTTCGCCGGTCGTGTGGAATGTCTCCCAGGAGATACCGGCGGGGTCGTCGATCCACGACTTTTCCGACTTGGCGTAGCAGCACGTTGTGTGACCATCTTCGATGATGGCGCCGCCCGCTTCGTGCAGCCGTGCGTAGATCTCTTTCAGCTCGCCGCCGCTCTCGGCTTGAATGCCGAGATGGTCGAGGCCGGGCTGCTTGCCGCGCGTGGAGACGGCGAAGTTCACCCGTGGATCGTCGAGCATCCACTTGGCATAGTCGGTCTTGACGACTGACGGATGCGCGGCAAACAGCGCCGAATAGAAGCCGATGGATTGCTTCAGATCGTTGACGGCGACGTGGACGTGAAATCGCTTCATTGTTGCCTCCTCAGGCCGAAACCTTCGCGCGTTTGCCGCGCGCCGGCTTGCAAACAACATCGGGGCCGCACGCTTCCGGCGCGCCCTGGCAGCAGTTTTCGGTCAGGTACGCGAGCAGGCCGTTCATCGTCTCAAAGCGCGCCGCGTAGATCATCGAGCGGCCATCGCGGCGCACGGTCACGAGCCCGGCGTCGCGCAGCCGGTCGAAGTGGAACGTCAGCGTGTTGGGAGCAAGCCCAAGCGCTTCGGCCACGCGCCCGGCGGGCATTCCCTCGAGGCCGGCCTGCACCAGCAGGCGGAAGACATCCAAACGGTTGTCCTGAGCGAGCGCGGCCAAAGCGGCGACGGCTTGGTCCTTTTTCATATTTCGATAGCTATTGAAATATAATCCGGTTGTCAAGATATATTTCAATGATCACTGAAATAATTTTGGGCGCAGTTACTGCATCGCCACGCGGGAAAACGGTGATCGAGGAGACGTCAAAGCGTCCGGCCGGTCCGGCGCGAATTGACCCCAAGCGGGGCTAGTGGTCCGATTCTAACATTCGCATCCCGGTTCGGTAGACTATCATGCGAATGTTAGAATCAAAGGACCACTAGCAATTATTGATGCTAGTGGAGCTTTGGATTTGACATTCGCTTCACGAACTTGCGGCTGGGTGGGTAGCGAATGTCAAATCCGCTCCACTAGGCTATGAATTTCGACGATGCAGGACTTTACCGACGCGCTCTATACGGCAGCGGCTCTGATCGTTCGCTTTGACGCCGACCTGCGCGACATTGTTGTCTTGTCGCTCGGCGTCAGCCTCACGGCCAGCATTTGCGCTTTCGTGATTGGCTCCCCGCTCGGTACGGCGTTGGCGATATACCGCTTTCGGGGCAGGGGCGGGCTCATTGTCGTCGCCAATGCCCTTCTGGGTTTGCCGCCGGTCGTGGTTGGACTTGTCGTCTATCTGCTTCTGTCCCGATCCGGGCCATTGGGCTCGTTGGGCATTCTGTTCACGCCGACCGCGATGGTGATCGCGCAAACCGCGCTCGGGCTGCCGATTGTCGTTGCGCTCGTGCATCGGATGACGGTGGACGTGTGGGCCACCTATGGCGACCCCCTGCTGGTCGATGGCGCGTCACGCCTGCGCGCCATGATCCCGATCATGGCCATCGGCCGGGAGGGGCTGATCACCGCCTTTCTTGCTGCCTTCGGCCGCGCCATCGCGGAAGTCGGCGCGATCATCATTGTTGGCGGCAATATCCGGGGCTATACGCGCACCATGACGACGGCGATCGCGTTGGAGACAAGCAAGGGCGAATTGAGCTTCGCGCTCGCCTTGGGGATTATCCTCATCATCCTGTCGATGGCCGCAAGCGCACTCAGCCTCCTATTCGGACGCGCGCTGACCAGCCGCTGAACGAGCAAAAATGTCTCAAACTCTGCCGGGGAGATTGGCTTGATGAATCGATGGCCGCAGTTCTTGAGAGCGTCGGTATTTGTAGTGATCTTGGCGGCCGCGGCCTCGATATGCGGTCACTCTGACGCGCAGGAAAAGTCGATCGTGGTCGCCTCGACGACCTCAACACAGGATTCCGGTCTGTTTGGCTATTTGCTCCCGATCGTGAAGGAAAAGACCGGCATCGTCGTGCGGGTGCTGGCGCAAGGCACCGGACAGGCTCTGGATACGGCGCGGCGCTGCGATGCCGACGTTGTGTTTGTACACGCCAAATCCGCCGAGGAGAAATTTTTGGCGGAGGGCTTTGGCATCAAGCGCTATCCGGTGATGTACAACGACTTCATCCTGATCGGCCCCAAAGACGATCCGGCGGGCGTCAAGGGCAAAGACATTCTGGCAGCGCTGCAAACGATCAGGGCCAGCGGCGCGCCGTTTATTTCGCGCGGCGACCGTTCCGGCACGAACATCGCCGAGCTTGCCCTTTGGCAAGAGGCAGGCATCGACATCGCGAAGGATAAAGGTCCCTGGTACAAGGAAATCGGCCAAGGCATGGGCGCGGCGCTTAACATGGCGTCGGCGTCGAACGCCTACGTGCTGTCGGATCGCGGCACTTGGCTTGCCTTTGCCAACCGCGGCGATCTCGCCATCGTTGTCGAGGGCGATAAGCGCCTGTTTAATCAGTACGGCGTGATGCTGGTGAACCCGGCGAAATGTCCAAGCGTGAACAGGGAGCTTGGTCAGCAGTTCATCGACTGGCTCATTTCGCCGGCAGGGCAGGGAGTCATTGCCGGTTACAAGATCAACGGGCGACAGCTTTTCTATCCAAATGCAAATGATCCGAACGCTTAGGGTGTGAACGGCGATGAACCAGGACGGGGTCACGGTACTGGTCGGAACGACCAAGGGTGCGTTCTTGATAGCCGGCGGCAGCGACAGGCGGGGCTGGACGGTCAAGGGCCCATTCTGCAATGGCTGGCCCATCAATCACGTCGTCGGTGACCCGGCCACGGGATTGCTGTGGGCTGGTGGTGGCGGCGAATGGCATGGCGCCGGCGTGTGGCGCTCGGAAGACGGTGGCGAGACTTGGCAAGTGGCCAAGCTCACCAAGGGTCTCATCGACGACTGGGCGGCCAAAGATCCCCAACTCGCCGCCATGATGAACTGGACCAACCAACCGCTGCCGTTCGCGGATCAGTTCGCTCAGATCTGGTCGCTGAGCTATGCCCACGGAACACTTTACGCTGGAGCCAAACCGGCAAGGCTGCTTGCGAGCCGGGACTGCGGCAAGAGTTGGCAAGAAATACAAGGGTTGCGCGATCATCCGTCCGCCGCCAGCTGGAATCCCGGCGCCGCCGGATTGGTTTTGCATACGATCTTGTCTGATCCGGCGAACGCCCAAAAGCTCTGGGTGGGGATTTCGGCGGCCGGCGTCTTTGCGACCGAGGATGGCGGGCGGACCTGGGATCGTCGCAACCGGCTATCAAACACGGAGCCCAGCACCGCGCATGCCCATCCTGCGGCACCCCGCGATGGCGAAATCGGACATTGCGTCCACAACATGATGCGGGCATCGGGGACTGCTGATTTGCTCTATCAGCAAAATCATCACGGCGTCTGGCGCTCGACCGATGGCGGCCGGAGTTGGGACGACATCACGCGCGGTCTTCCCTCAACGTTCGGGTTTCCCATCTGCGTTCATCCACGGGACCCGGAAACCATCTGGACCGTGCCACTGAACGGCGACACGGCGGGCCGTTTTCCGCCCGATGCCGCTGCAGCCGTATGGCGCTCGACAGACGGCGGCGAGACCTGGCAGGCGATGCGCGATGGGTTACCGCAGCAAGCCTGCTACTTCACCGTTCTGCGGCAGGCCATGGCGCGTGACGAACGCGAGCCGGTGGGGGTGTACTTCGGGACCAATAGCGGCTCGGTCTTTGCCAGTCTCGACGAGGGCGAGCACTGGCAGGAGATCGCGCGGCATTTGCCGACCGTCCTGAGCATTGAAGCGCTCGATCGTCGGTAGCCGATAGCGAGGCGACCAGGTCGGGATCAGGTCGGCTTCTGGCGCGTTGCGACCGATCTCCACGTCTGCTGCCATGTCTGCTGCCATGGTTGCGATCGGGGGATTAGCGGACCTCGGCCAGAGCGCCCGATATGACATGATTGACCCATTTCGGCCGTCGGCGGCCAAATATGCTGTGACGCACAACACGGCTCTCATTCAACGATGTGGAAGGTTGCGGCCCTCGGATCGTGGTCGCAGCGATTGCGTGGTTGCAAGGAAGCAACACTGCGCCTGAAACGCTTGACTCCGCCTTGACCCCATCCGAATCCCGCTTGACCCGCCCCCCCCCGCGAGTCAGCCTTGGTCTGCTAGGCGCGTGCGGGGGCTTTGTGAGGGCGCGCGAGACTTGATTTCGGGGCGTCCACGGTGCGGCGCATTTCGCCGCCAGTTTCACAACCTCCAAGAAGACTTCAGAGCATTTAGGCCGCGCGAGCTAAGTGGGATTACGAAAGCGAAAGGCCACGGATGTTGCTTCGCTCATCCGGGCTACGCTTCCTGGAGTAGTGCCAGTGCCGGAAAACATCATTACGCTTGGATGTCCAACGCCATCAACCAAGATGGGCGCATTTAGCGCGCAAGGCGTTGGCAGCGGCCAAGCCCCCGAATATGCAATCGAGGATGCATTTCAGGATGCTGTCGGCAGCATAATGATGGCGGTGCCGTGGGTGTTCTGCGAGGGCGATTGCGAACCTGTTTTTACGGTCGATATTAATAGAAGCGCCAAAAAATTGGAGACGGATCAAAGTAAATGACTATGCTGCGATTGTGCTCATATTCGCACAAGTGTCTGTCGAATGTGTCAAAGGCCCCGTGAGCGCGGGCGGACACGTCATTATAAAGCGGAATGGCTTCATACCTGAGCCGCCGGGTTGAGAATAGAAATAATGGTAGGGCCTCATGTTGCGTCGTGTCATTCTTGCTAGCTTTTCTACGTGCGCACTCGCGCTGACGTTTGTTTTCTGCCAATCGCCATCCGCACAAGCGCAGGCTGTGGCCTCGTCCGGCAACTGCCCTTACTGGATCAACGAGGCGACGGGCGTCCCCGTCCCCAGCTCTGCCCTTGTACCGCAAGGAGCAAGGTTAAGAGGTCCAGGAGAGGCGGTAATTCCTCCGACACCGAGCGTCCAGGGCGTTGTGGGGTTCCCTGGAGCCAGTTTTGTCCAGCTTCCTGACGGGTCGTGGGTCAACGAGGCGACGGGCGTCTCCGTCCCCAGCTCTGCCCTTGTACCGCAAGGAGCAAGGTTAAGAGGTCCAGGAGAGGCGGTAATTCCTCCGACACCGAGCGTCCAGGGCGTTGTGGGGTTCCCTGGAGCCAGTTTTGTCCTCGTCCCCTGTCCGCCGCAAACCGCAATGTCCGGCGGCTATCTCGGCGGCGGATTTGCCAAGAACACCAGCACAACAACCATAACAAGCCCGACCGACAAACAAAAAATCAAACAGGACCCGGCACAGGCCATTCTCACCGGCGGCGCCAATTTCGGACCATGGTTCGTCACCGGCCAAGTCACCTTTGCCGGCATGCCGAACGGCAGTTTCAGCGATGTATTCCCCGCCACACCGGCTCTGAATACTTCGGCAACCATCAATTCCGGCCAAGTCTATGGCTTCGACGGCGACGCTGGCTACAGGGTATGGAGCGGCGACGGCTGGAACATTGGCGTGTTCGGCGGCTGGTACTCGTTTAACGAAGAACTTTCCGGCGTGTTCGCCGGCACGACCGCGACGGCGACGCTGCTCAACGATCACTGGCAAGCGGGTGAAGGCGGCGTCATGATCGACAAAGCCTTCACCGTTGCCACGGTGCCGTTTGACCTCAATGTGACCGTGGCGGGCATGGCCGACCACTTGAGCGCCGGCGCATTCAGCGGCAATGGCGCTGGCTGGCGCGCCAACGGAGTGCTGTCGTTTCCACTCGGACCGCTCACCGGCAACATCTACACGCAATATGCCAATCTGAATGCATCCGGCAGCAACACCGGCGTGCCGCTGACGTTCAAGGACGAGGTCTGGACCGTTGGCTTCGGTGTTACCTACAAGTTCGGAGGAACGGCGCCGGCATCGAAGTAGCGTCAGCATGGCCAGCACACCAGTAACCTCGACTTCACGGCGTTCAGCTGTCAGGACGACATGCTCTGGCTCGGCGTGATTGTCCATCAGTAAGCGGCGGGGCCTCAAATTCTGTGCCAGTTTTGTTGCGGTGCGTGAGGCAGTTGTTGGCCCTTGGCCGACATCGGCGCGCAAAGCCGTGATGTCTACTTTTGGACCATAACGTCATCTGGGAACAAAATTTCAGTGCGACGCAGAGTAGTCGAGGCCTCGTCGGGCGATCCGGGTTTCGCTGCACCTTCACCTCGCGCGCCGCTCGCTCTTCCTCCCCCTGAAATGGGGAGGCTAGGTGGGGGTCGCGGGCCGCCCGCATTGAGAGTTGGATCGAACGCACAGCCAGCGGCGCGCGACCCCCATCCCGACCTTCCCCCTTTTAGGGGAAGGAGATCATCGGGCCACACGCTGTCACAATCCAGAAACACCCGCATCGTCCGCGCCTTAGCAGCAAAGAAATACGAATCAAACTGCAGTCACAATTGCGCCCCAACGAATCAAACAAACAGCGCAGGAAAAGCCGTGTCGGATCAAGGCGCCGATGCCGACGGATGGCATTTCTTGAAATCACGCCGCGCGGCGAACTAAAAGAACCCATCTCGCTCGTTCGAAGGGACGTCAACCGGTGACGGCTGATTGATGGAGCGGGAGCGGTGCCCGGGATGGGGCTCGTAACCTCGTCCCGTGGCGGTTCGGAAACTCGCCCGGCCGGCCACGTCGCCGGTCTGCCAGGAGCTGGCTGCCCGGGGAGCGGATCGGTTGTCCGCTACCATGAAGCGCGGGACCGGACTGAGCCTTGGGCTCTCAAGGCCTCTGGCAAGAGCCGCGGTAGAGCGCCGAGAGGCGAGCGCGTCTTCCAAAAGGAGGCGCGCGCCGCGAGGACACGCAAGGCAAGGCGTTCATCAGCTTGCCGGGCGGGGCCCGCGGAATCTACCCCGCGCCTTTCGGCGCTCCGCCTCCCTTTTGTTTGAGGCGGCCGTTCGTGAACAGCTTGGGCAAACCTCGGGGCGCGAACAAAAAGCGCAGCGCGAGAACGATGGAGATTGTCATTGCGAGCCAACGGACCCGCGCGAAGTCGTGCGGTCCGATGACGGGCTCCGCCTCTCCCGCTTGCGGGACAGCGAAGGAAAGAAACACACTCGCGATGACGATGATCTTAAAACAACGCCGGCACTTCGCCGATGCGGACGATGCCGAGATAGACTGCGCCGTTGGCAAAGCGCAGCGGCAGCGCGACCGCCGGCTTGGCGTCGATCTCGGTCTGCTGGCCCATCTTTTTCAGATTGTCGACCACGCTTGCATTGGTGCTCTGGCTGACCACGCCGCTCAATCCCGGCACCAGGCGGTCGAGCGCGGAAAGGCCTTGGGCGTTGCTTCCGGTCGAATGCGTCAGCTTGTCGAGGCCCTGGCCGATCAGCTTGTCGAGGCCGAGCTGCGGCACGATGGTGTCCAGTCCGTAGACGGAGATTTGGATGACCCCGTCGAGCCTGCCATTGCCGTTGACGGTCAGCGTGCCGGAGCCGAGCACCACCGCGTCGGCGCGTTCGAAGCGCAGCGACTTGATCTCGATATTGCCGCCGGAGTTTGCCATCTCGCGGAAGCGATCGGGCAAGGGCTTGGGCGACAAGTCGTTGAAGCCGCGCAGCACCACCTCGATGTTGCCTTGCAGCGGCTCGCCGAACAGCGGGTGAACGCTGGGCGCGGTGGCGGCATCGAAATGCAGCACCGCATCGATCACCGGATGATCCGCGGCGGTGCCGGCGACGATGCGGGCCTGCAGATCGGCATCGTCGGCGGCGAACAAAGTCGGCGCGTTGGCGCCGGCGCCGCGGTCGAGATGCGGCTTGTCGATCGTGATGGTGACGATATCCGGGTCGGGCGGCAGGCCGCTCACGCTCATGTGCGCGAGCGACCAGGTGGCGACGAAGCTTGGCGGCTGCCCGGGCGCCGCGACCGTCAGCGGACCGGTGACTTCGCCGACCAGCAAGGTCGGGTGATAGACCTGCGCCGTGAAGGTGATCTCTTTGGCCGCGACCACAAACGGCGGCGTGTTGGATTGCAGCGCGGCGTCGACCGCCACACAATGCGCCACGATGCGGAATGGGAAGCCGGAAATGCCTTGCGAGCCGCAGCTATAGATCCGGCCGGCGCTGGCTTCGCGCGCCACCCATCCGGCGAGTGTGCGGCCGGCGACCGAGGCGGCGTAGTACCAAAGCCCGCACCAGCCGGCCGCGAGGACGACGATGAGGGCGACAATCCCCAGCGCGGTCGGCAGTCGCCGGCTCGGGGCCGCAGCGGCGGCCGTGCGGCCGCGCTGTCCCATCCGCGGGCGATCCGCGTACATCATGCCGAGCGGAGATTTACCAGCCATCGCGTCTTTCCAAGGCCTCTTTTCGCCCGATGGCCTCTTTTCGCCTGCCAAGTGCGGCCTTTCCAAGACCGTTCTTGCAAGACTTCTTGCAAGACGTTGTTTCGAGGCGGCGTTTTTCAAGGCCATCGGGCGCCATTGTCCCGCACCGGGCGGCCTGCTAGGCGAGCGCGGATGGCGCCAATCGACGAGCATGAAGCCGGTGAACTGTGGGTGTTCGGCTACGGCTCGCTGATGTGGCGGCCCGGATTCGACGCCCTGGAACGCGTACCGGCGCGCCTGACCGGGCTGCACCGGGCGCTCTGCGTCTATTCATACGTTCACCGCGGTACGCCGGAACGGCCGGGTCTGGTGCTCGGGCTCGATCGCGGCGGCATGTGCCGCGGCATTGCCTATCGGGTCGCCGCGGCGGCACGGGCAAAGACCATCGCCTATTTGCGCGCCCGCGAGCAGGTGACGTCCGTGTATGTGGAGACCATGCGGCGGATCGAGCTGGAAGATGCGGCGCGGCGCCAGGTCGATGCGCTGGTCTACATCGTCGACCGCGGCCACGTGCAATATGCCGGGCGGCTCTCGGTTGCCGAACGTCTGCACTACGTACGCCAGGGACACGGCCGCTCGGGTCCCAATCGCGACTATGTGCTCGAAGCGGTGCGCGCGCTGGAAGCGCTTGGCTATCGGGAAACCGATCTGCATCTGCTCGCCGAGCGGCTCGGCAAATCGGAAACTGAGATCAGAGATCAGGAAACCGGCGCCGCGCTTGGCCCGCTCGATCCCTGAGAATGGTCTTGTCTTTGGCTGCGCGATTCTCTGAATCAGACCGGGCCGTCGCGTCTTCCAGAACGTTTTGCAGCTCCACCAGGAAGCTGCGTGCATCGAGTCCGGGCGCGATCGGGTCGAGCGCTTCGACCAGGATGGTGCCGGGATAGCGCAGCAGCGAACGGCGCGGCCAGAACAGCCCGGAATTAAGCGCAAGCGGCACGCAGGGGACTCCCGCCTTGGCATAGAGGTGAGCAACACCCGGTTTGTAGCTCGGCTCGGCACCGGGAGGCCGCCGCGTGCCTTCCGGGAAGATGACGACCTGGCGAGACCGTCCGAGTTCCTTTCTCGCCCGCGCGGTCATCCGCGACAGCGCCGACATCCCGGCGCTGCGGTCGATCGGAATGAGGCCGGCCTTGCGCATGTGCCAGCCGAACAACGGAATCCACATCAGCTCGCGTTTGAGGATGTAAGTCGGATCGTCGAGTATGGCGTAGAGCGAGAACGTCTCCCACAGCGATTGATGCTTGCAGGCGACGATGCAGGCGCCCTGCGGGATCTTCTCAACTCCGCGCCACTCGACCTTGGTGCCGCAGATTGTGCGTAAGAGCCACAGACTGATGCTGGAGTAGGAGCGGACGAAATGAAGGTGAACGCGGCGCGGCAAAGCGAGAACCGGCAGCGCCACGATCATGAGAACGATCATGTTGGCGTAGAACAGCGCGTTGAACGCAAGCGAACGGGCGAACAGGGCAGGCGATCGGGGCACTTTGCACCATTGCGGCTTGGCGCCGAAGTTTTGCGCGGGCATCGCGCCGCGTCACGATGGCTTGGGAGCGGAGACGCGGTTGTTGTCGGCATCAGCCGGCACCTGGTCGAAACGCATGCGCAGTTCGGCGAACAGAAACTTGAAGTATTCAGATACGACAACTCTGGTCGTATCGCCGTAAGACCACCACGGTTCGTTGCGTAGCCGATCGGACAGAACCGGATAGGGCACGAGCGAGATGCCCGGCAACTGATGCGACAGTTCGGCGAGCGCGCGCGGCATGTGATAGGACGAGGTGACGACGATCAGCGAATGAAAGTCGTGGCTTTCAGCCCACAACCGCGTCTGCACGGCGTTGCCCAGCGTGTTGATGGCCGAATAGTCGAGATCGACGCAGCGCTCGAACAGCGCCTCGTAGCCGCGATTTTCGCGGGCGATGTCGGCGATCGTGGTGCCGGGATTGACGCCGCTGATGAGCAGGCGCTTGCCGCGATGGGCGGAGAGGAGTTCGAGCGCATCGGTGACGCGCGAGGTCCCCCCGGTCAGCACGACGATGCCGTCGGCATCGCTCTTGAGCACGACCTGCCGGCTGGGCAGGAGCAAGACAAAGATCGCAAAGCCAAGAACGAGCAGCAGCGCACACAGCGCAGCCGCCCGCACGGCGAGCTTGCCGAGGCGCCTCCTGCGTACTGCGGTCTTAAGGCTGACCATGGCCGCTCATTAATCGACGGTCGCCAGCGTGCGGTTGACGGTAAGGCGCGAAGCGAACGCGGTCACCAGCGCCATCAGCACGATCTGTGCAAAGATGGCGAGGTACCCGGCGATGCCGATGGAGAAGCTGCCGAACAATGCCGCGGCCTCGTCGCCGCCGGGCGTTCCGGCGACCCAGGCGTTCATGGTTTGCAGGACGCCGAACAGCAGGATCGCCGCGCCGCCGCCGAGAGCGCCGCCCTTAAAGCCCAAGATGAGAAAGTGGCGCTGAAACTGGCTCGAGACAAAGCCGTCGGTCGCCCCGACATAGTGCAGCACTTCGATGATCGGCCGGTTTGTCGCCATGGCGCCGCGCGTAGCAAAGGTCACCGACAGCACGGTGACGACGAGCACGAGCGCGAGAATGCCCAGCCCGCCGGCGGCCGCCGCGCTCGCCATGTCGCGCATGTGGTCGATCCAGCGGCGGTGATCGTCGAGGATCGCGCTCGGCACCTGCGCCGCCAGCGCTGCCCGCATGGCGGTAAAATCCGGCGGGGTGCCGGACCAGAGCTTGACCACGATCATGCGCGGGATCGGCAGGTCGTCGAGGTTGAGGCCGCTGCCGAGCCAAGGCTGCACCAGTCGCGCGGACTCTTCTTTCGTGTAGGCGCGCACGTCGGCAATGCCGGGCGTGGCGCGCGCGATGTCGACGGCCTTGCGCACATCGGCCTCAAGGTCGCGGCCGGTCAGTGGACGGACCTGGATGGTGACTTCGCGTCCGACATCGGAACGCCAATCGTTGGCGGCGCTGATCACCATCATCACCGCGCCGGCGGTCAGCGCAGCAAGAAAGGTCATGATGGCGACCACGGCAGTGAGCGCGCGTCCGGCGATCGAACCTTTCGGCACGATGGCGGTGGCCACGTGCGGTCCCTGTGAACGCAGCGGCGTCGCTTCCAGATCGTCCCACGGCTCCGCCAGGGTCTCGGTCTGATCCTCGAGCGGTTCAGTCGTAGACATGCAGCCATCCCTCATGCAGGACCAGACGCCGAGCGTCGTATTCGTCCATCAGGGCGATATCATGGGTGGCGATGACGATAGCGGTCCCGGTTTTGTTGAGCTCGACGAACAGGCGCAAGAGGCGCTGGCCAAGGTTGGGGTCGACGTTGCCGGTCGGCTCGTCGGCGAGCAGGAGCTGCGGCCGTGCGATCACCGCACGCGCTATGGCGGCGCGTTGCTTCTCGCCGCCGGACAGGATCGGCGGCAGCGCGTCGATCCGCTCGCCAAGCCCGACCCATTGCAGAAGTTCGACCACCTCGGCCCGGTAAGCCGCCTCTTCCTTGCCGAGCACCCGGAGCGGCAGCGCCACGTTCTCGTAGGTGGTCATATGGTCGAGCAGCCGGAAATCCTGAAACACGATGCCGATGCTGCGGCGCAGCGTGGCGCGGCTGTCCTTGGACAGCGTCGCCGTATCCTGGTCGAACATCGTAATCAGGCCGCGGGTCGGCCGCTGCAACAGAAACAATAGCCGCAGCAAGGAGGTTTTGCCGGCGCCGGACGGCCCGGTGAGGAACTGGAATGAATGAGTGTCGATGCGAAAAGTCAGGTCGCGCAGGACCTCTGGGCCGAGCCCGTAGCGCAGGCCGACATTCTCGAACAGGATCACGCGGGCCCTCCAAGGACCTTATCGCCGCAAAACATCCGATGCCGCAGCGGTTTTGCCCGCCCATCGGCCGCCTGATTCGCCCTTCCGGCCAACTTTAACATTACAGTGACCCTATAGTGTCGGGCGTCACCGTGGTTTCCATTCCGTTAACGGATCGGATGCTAGGCCGGAAGGAGAGCCGCCGTGCATCTGATTCGCCGATGCTGATCGTCTGCCCATCCTGCGCTACCTCCTACGATGTCCAGCCGGCAAGCCTCGAGCCCAACGGCCGGCAAGTCCGTTGCGTGCGCTGCCGCACGGTCTGGCACGTCGCGCTCAATCAGGCCGACAAGCTGATGGCGGCGGCCGACGCGTTGGCGTTCGCGCCGGACGTCGAGCCGTCTCCTGCGCAGGTCCCGATCGGAGCAGGCGCGGAAGAGGAAGCTGTCCAATTTGCTGCCGGGATGGCAGGCGAAGCGCCGTTTGACCAGGCGGCAGATCGCGAGGCGGCGGAGCCAAATCCGCTGCATGCGCCGGCCGACGACCTCGATGGGCCCTGGACAGTCGAGACCGTTGAATCATCGGGCGCGCCGTTCGAGGTCGAAGCACCGTCGATCGCCCCGGTCGATCTCGACGACGGCGTTACGCCAATCGACAGCGATATGGATTACGCCACCTCGGCGCCCGGCCCGGCGCAGGACGACATCGAGAGTTTCGCCGCCCGCTTCTCTCGCCGGCGGGCCAAACGCGGGGAGCGGCAATGGTCGCTGTCGCGGCTGCAGACCGTCATTCTCGCGCTCCTCGTCGTCGACGCCATTCTGATCGGCTGGCGCAAAGATATGGTGCGTATTCTGCCGCAGACCGCTTCGCTCTATGCGGCGATGGGGCTGCAGGTGAACGTGCGCGGGCTCTCATTCGACCAAGTCGTTACCGGCATGGAGGTGCACGAGGGCGTTCCGATCCTGGTGGTGGAAGGCAATATCGTCAACGACACCGGCGCGGACGTCGCCGTCCCGCGGCTCAAGGTCGAGGTGCGCAACGCCGCCAAGCAGGAGGTCTATGCCTGGACTGTCGCGCCGCCGCAGGCGCGGCTGCAGGCCTATCAGGCCGCTTCCTTCCGCGCGCGGCTCGCCTCGCCGCCGCCTGACGGCCGCGATGTGCTGATCCGTTTCCTCAACCGCCGCGACATTGTCGCCGACACGCGTTGACCGCCATGGCGCGCATTCTCATCGCCGAAGACGAAGTCACGCTAAACGCCATGTGCGCGCGGGCGCTCACTATGGACGGCCACGAGGTGCAAACCGCGGGCGACGGCGGCGAAGCGCTCGACGTGCTCACTCGCGAGCAGGGACGCTTCGATCTTTTGCTTACCGACGTGCGCATGCCGATCATGGACGGCATCGCGCTCGCGCTCGCCGCGGTGCGCGACTATCCCGACCTCACAATCCTGTTGATGACTGGCTACGCCGATCAGCGCGAGCGCGCGCAGGGGCTCGATGCGCTTATCCACGACGTCATTTCCAAGCCATTCTCGGTCACGGCGCTACGCGGGGCGGTCAACGAAGCGCTGGCGGTCAAAGCGCGCGGCTGAGCCGACAACGCGAATTCAATCGTCGTCGAAGGCTGCGTAAGGCCGCGGTATCGGGTCGCGCTGCGCTCTTGGTTCCGCCGACTGGAAATCCGGCGCCGGTTTGCCGCTATCGAGCTGGACCATGCCGCGGCGGATGGCGCGCCGTTCCGCGAACAAATTGTACAGCGTGTCGCCGTCGCCGCGCCGCACCGCGCGCGTGAGCGTCGCCAGGTCCTCATTGAAGCGGCCAAGCACTTCAAGCACGGCGTCCTTGTTGTGCAGGAAGATATCGCGCCACATCGTCGGATCAGACGCCGCGATCCTGGTAAAGTCGCGAAAGCCGCTGGCCGAGTATTTGAGAATTTCGAACTCGGTCACCAGCCGCAGGTCGAACGCCGTGCCGACGATCGTGTAGGCGATGAGATGCGGTACGTGACTGGTGACGGCGAGCACAAGATCGTGGTGTTCCGCCGACATGATCTCGACGTTGGCGCCGAATGCTTCCCAGAAGCGGGACAGGCGTTCGATCGCCGCACGGTCGGTCTTCGGCGGCGGCGTGAGAATGCACCAGCGGTTGACGAAGAGTTCGGCGAAGCCTGCGTCGGGGCCGGAATGCTCGGTGCCGGCGACCGGATGGCCAGGGATAAAGTGGACGCCGGGCGGAATGTGTGGCCCCATCGCGGCAATGACGTCGCCTTTGACCGAGCCGACATCGGAAACTATGGCGCCGGGCTTGAGTTGAGGGCCGATCTCGCGCGCAACCGGCCCGCATGCGCCGATCGGTACGCTGACGATGACAAGGTCAGCATTCGCCGCCGCCTCGGCGGCGCTATCCACCACCTGATCGGCAAGCCCTAACTCGGCGATGCGCTGCCGCGTCGGTTCCGAGCGCGACGTCGCAACAATCGTTTCCACCAGAGAAAGCGCCCGCGCCGCGCGCGCGATCGAGCCGCCGATCAGGCCGACACCGATCAGCGCCAAGCGGTTGAACATGGGAGTTTGTTTGGTCACCGAATGCAACCTTCACCTTTCCCCAATGGGGAGAGGTCACGGATTTCACCGCCCTTGCTCATTTCTGATCCAGAAAGTCCTTCAGCGCCGCCACCACGAGACGGTTGGCCTCCTCGGTGCCGACGGAAAGCCGCAGCGCGTTCGGCAGCTTGTAGGCGGCGACGTAGCGCAAGATCAGCCCGCGCGCGGTGAGGAAGGCGTCGGCGTCTTGCGCGGTGCGCCCTTTGGTTTGCGGAAAGTGTATCAGAATGAAATTGGCCACGCTCGGCGTCACTTTCAGCCCGAGCTTGCCGATCTCCTCCGTCAGCCAGGCGAGCCAGCGGGAGTTGTGCTCGCGCGAGTATTCTTGATGTCCGACATCCTCGATCGCCGCCACGCCGGCGGCAATGGCGGCGCCGCTGACATTGAACGGCCCGCGGATGCGATTGACAGCATCGACAATATGCGCCGGGCCGAACATCCAGCCGAGCCGCAAATTGGCGAGGCCATGGATCTTCGAGAACGTGCGGGTCATGACCACGTTGTCGGATGTGGCTACGAGTTCGATGCCGGCTTCATAATCGTTGCGCCGGACGTACTCGGCATAGGCGGCATCGAGCACGAGCAGCACGTGCGCCGGCAGTCCGCGTTGCAGACGCTTGACCTCATCGTAGGGCAGGCAGGTGCCGGTCGGATTGTTCGGGTTGGCGAGGAAGACCATCTTGGTCTTGCTCGTCACTGCCTTGAGGATCGCGTCAACGTCGGCCGTGAAATCGGTCTCCGCCACTTCGATCGGCATCGCGCCGGTGCCGAGCGTGACGATCGGATAGATCAGAAAGCCGTGTCGGGTGTGAATCGCCTCATCGCCGTCCGTCAGATAGGCGTAGGCGAGCAGGTGGAGCAGGTCGTCGGAGCCGGCGCCGCAGACGATGCGCTCGGGATCGAGCCCGAAGGCGTGGCCGATGGCGGCGCGCAGGTCGCTCGCCGAACCGTCCGGATAGTCGTGCAGGTGCGGGCCGACCGAATTGTAAGCCTTGATCGCGCGCGGGCTCGGCCCGAGCGGCGTCTCGTTCGACGACAGTTTGAATACCTTGGCCACGCCCGGCGCCTTGCTCTTGCCGGGCACGTAGGGGGCGATGTCGAGAACCCCGGCCCGTGGTTGGGGCCGTGGCTGGGGACGCAGCGCACTCATTTCTTGTTGCTCCGAACTCGTCCTTGCTGTGCTGGCGCGTTGGGCGCAGCGGCACGCTTTTCCTGCGCGACCGTATAGCGGGTCGCGTGACTGCCGACGAGGGCCGCCGAGCGGATCGAGGCGCCGATGCCGACGAGCGCCTTGCGGACTTGGTCGATCCCACCCTGCGCCACTGAAACCAGCAGCGCCGCCCCGTCGAACGCCTTGTCAGGCACGGCAATAATGTCGGCGCGGGTCGCCAGCGCGCTCGCGGCCGGCGCGCGCCAGCCGGAGACCCGCATGCTCCAGACTTCGGTTTCGGTGACCATCGCGTCGGCGGCAGCGCGCGAAATAACGAAGACCGGCAGCGCAGCCGGATGATCCGCGCGCTCGACGAACGGCAGCCGGGCGATAATCTTCGGCGCGGCGGCAAATTCGAGCGCCGTCCACCAGGGGCCTGCGCCGGCAAAGGCAAAAGCGGGCACGAGGCCGAGGTCGCCTTTGGATTCGGACACCGCTTCGACGACGCTCGCCGCCCCCATATGCGGCACGAATGGAGCGGTGAAGCCGAAATGGAAGCGCGCGGTATCGCGCATCAGGGCGTCGCCGGCGGAGAGATCGGCATGCACCGAGAACGGCGCCTGCACGTAGGTGAAGGTCGAAATGATGACGCGCCAAATGCCCTCGACGGTGTCGAGCGGCAGGCTGCCGCGATGGCGTTCGACCAGACGGTGCATCATCTCGGCCTCGCGGGCGGGCCGGAAGGCGGAGCCGGACTCCTGCGTCTTCTTCACCTTGATCAAGGTGTCGATGGTTTCGCCGCGCTCCATCAACAGCGCGTGCATGGCCGCGTCGATACGGTCGAGCTCACGTCGCAAATCGGCGAGCGAAATTTCCTTCTGCTGCGGGCGTTTTGGCATCAGGGCTCCCGGCGGTGCAGCCAGCGGCGCTTCGGCTTGGCGAAGGCCCGGCAACGGCCTTAATTGATAGGTGGCGGCAAATCCGAAAGCAAAGAAAACGTTAACTCCGGGGCCAACGGGCCTATCTACCCCGGCTTTGACAGCCGCGCGGCATGGACGCCAAGCCAGGACGTCACTTCCGGAACGTGACATCGTTGAAACTTGCCACAGCCGAAACGCGATATGGCCGACGCCTCCACCATCGATCTTGCCGACCGCACGCGCGAAGCGGACCAGCCGCATTCGCTGGTCGTTCGCTTTGGCGCGGATAACCCGTTGCGGCTCGATGCGGGCGTCGATTTTGCACCGCTGCAGATCGCCTATCAGACCTACGGTACGCTGAATGCGCAGCGCAGCAATGCCGTGCTCGTCTGCCATGCGCTGACCGGCGATCAGCACGTCGTCAATGAGCATCCGGTGACCGGAAAGCCCGGCTGGTGGGAGACCATGGTCGGCCCAGGCAAGCCGATCGACACCGGTCGTTATTTCGTCATCTGCCCGAACGTGGTCGGCGGTTGCATGGGCTCATCTGGTCCGGCCTCGACCAATCCGGCGACCGGCATGCCCTGGGGCCTCGATTTCCCGGTCGTCACCGTGCGCGACATGGTGCGCGCGCAGGCCATGCTGCTCGACTATCTCGGCATTGAGACATTGTTTGCGGTGGCTGGCGGCTCGATGGGCGGAATGCAGGTGCTGCAATGGGCGGCGAGCTATCCGCAGCGCGTGTTTGCTGCGCTGCCGATCGCCGCCGCCACGCGGCATTCGGCGCAGAACATCGCCTTCCATGAGGTCGGCCGGCAGGCGGTGATGGCCGATCCCGACTGGCGCAGCGGCCGCTATTTCGCCGACGGCATCAATCCGCGGCGCGGGCTTGCGGTTGCGCGCATGGGCGCGCACATCACCTATCTGTCGGACGCCGCGCTGCATCGCAAGTTTGGCCGCCGCTTCCAGGATCGCGACAATCCGACCTTCTCGTTCGATGCCGATTTTCAAGTGGAATCCTATCTGCGCCATCAGGGCATCACTTTCGTCGAACGCTTCGACGCCAACTCGTATCTGTATCTGACCCGCGCGATGGATTACTTCGATCTCGCCGGCGACCACGGCGGCGTGGTGGCGAACGCCTTCCGCGGCACGCCGACGCGCTTCTGCGTCATCTCATTCACCAGCGACTGGCTGTTTCCCACGCCGAGAATCGCGCGCGATCGTGCATGCGCTCAATGCCGCGGGCGCGCGCGTCTCGTTCGCCGAAATCACCACCGACAAGGGCCACGACGCCTTCCTGCTCGAGGAGCCGGAATTGTTCGCCATCGTGCGCGGCTTTTTGGACGGCGCCGCCAAGGCGCGCGGCCTGCCGGCGGTGAAGGGCTGAACGATGCTCTCGCGTCTCAACCACGATCTCACCATGGCGGAGGCAGCGCGTGGACCGGGCGGCTCGCGCATCGACTTGCTGGTCGTCGCCGGCATGGTGGAGCGCGGGGCGCGCGTGCTCGACGTCGGCTGTGGCGACGGTGAACTGCTTCGCTTGTTGGAGACCCGCGGCGTCGACGGCCGCGGCATCGAACTGTCGCGTGAGGGCGTCAACGAATGCGTCGCCAAGGGGTTGGCCGTGGTGCAGGGCGACGCCGACACTGACCTTGCCGATTATCCCAACGACGCCTTCGATTACGTCATCCTGTCGCAGACCCTGCAGGCGACGCGGCAGCCGCGCGTCGTGCTCGAACACATGCTGCGCATCGGCCGCTGCGCCATCGTGTCGTTCCCGAATTTCGGTCACTGGAATATCCGCATGCAGCTTCTGTTCGGCGGGCACATGCCGCGCACCGACAATCTGCCCTATGCGTGGTACGAGACGCCGAACATTCATTTCTGCAGCATCAAGGATTTCCGCCAGCTCTGCCTGTTGATCGGTGCCCGCATGGACCAGGCAGTCGCGCTCAATGCCTGGGGCCGGCAGATGCGGCTGAAAATGCCGTGGTGGTTTTGGAATCTGTTCGGCGAGCAGGCGGTGTTTTTATTGAGCCGGCGGGGAAGCGCGCCTGCTATATAATGATGCGCGCACTTCGACCGCGCCGCAGGCGTGGCGCGGGCCCGTAGCTCAATGGTCAGAGCTAGCGGCTCATAACCGCTTGGTTGGAGGTTCGAGTTCCTCCCGGGCCCACCATTCTGTTTCGCGCTTCGCGCGCAGGAGAGGTGAGCTGCGTCATGAGCGAGTTTTCGCGCATCCATCTTCGGCGTATTTTGCCCGGATTGATCTGGTTATCCGCGCTCATTGCCCCCGGTGCTGCCGCTGCGCAGTCGCAAATGCCGATCCTGCACACCAACCAGGCGTATATCGAGGAGGTCACGCGGGAGAGCACGCTCGACGTCAAGGATCCGAAGGCGGTGTTTGCGTTCGTATTTGCGAACCTGCCCGACAAGGTTACGGTTTATCCGACCGAAAACTTCTTCTACTTCACCTTTGTCAATAACGGCGTTCCATACGACGGCAATATCACATTGGCCGCAAGCGACCGCGACGAAGGAAAGGTCAATTTCTCCTATTCGGAGGACCTGGCGGGGTGGCGTGGCGACTCGTGGAAAACTCACATTGTTCTCGACGCTTCCTCAGGCATTCAGCTCGAGAAGATCGACCGTCTGGTCTACCGGATGACCTATCAAGGCAAGAGCGTCGTCTTTACGCTCGTCGATCTATCGAATGTGCAGCCGCCGCCGAGTGCACTGGCGAAAACGGAAAAGTTCATCGGCCCGGTGTTTGACGAATCAGGCATTCGCTTCTTCCTGGTCTTCGATGAAAAACTCAAGGTCTTCCATTTCATTCTCGACGAGACCGTCAAGGTCGCCGACCAGTTCGAGCCGTCTCCGCGCACTGACCGCATCCTGATCGGTAAACGAACCGGCTTTGCCTTTTACCGCGATCAATTGCTCGATCGGAAAATCCTGATCGGCGCCTATGAACCAAACATGACGGACAACACGTATTTCGACGGCCCCTTCGATCAACTGCCCGACAATTTCATCCAAGGCGACGCGCTGCGCGAAGCTTTGGTTGCCAACGATCCGAGCCTCAAAGGGCATATCGATCGCTACGGCGCTTTTCCGGGCGAGGGGGAGCGACTGGGAGTCGATCCTTATTGGCCGTACCGCTCGGTGTCCGATCTGTACGTCTTCGACCGTTGCGCGACCGCGAGGCAGAGCAAGCCGTCGTCCTACTACGCGTGCTTTGCCGTTGAGTATGATCGCGCGCGCCGCCCGTATTTGCTCGGCGATAGGTTAGGCAAGCGATAAGCTACGAGACGAAAGACCGCATAAGCAAAGGGCCCAGCCACTGCTGGCCGGGCCCCCCTTGGGTAATCGCTTCGAACGCGCTCAGCACCAATGCCAGTGGCTGTAATATCCGTGGCACCGGCGATGACCATAATAATATTGCACCTGGATAGTCGTGTTCCCGGCTTGCGTGAGCACTGCGTTGCCCGCTGGAGCGGCCGAACCGGCCGACGTGCCGGCGAATGCTGCCGCGGCAGCAACCAATGTCGCAATCACGATTTTTCGCATGCGCTTCTCCTCCTTCGCCCTTTGTGGCGAGCGTTACCGCGACTCAGCCCGATAGAGCTGTTCGCGCGTCAACATCCTAGCGTTAATCCGGCTGAGCGCCTAGGTCGATATGCGGGCTTTCGCATCCACGTTGGATTTGGGTACGCGACTAACCTTTGCGATCGTGGAAAGGCGTTCGCATCCGTCATCGCGGAGGGCGTTTGCGAGTCCAAGCTATTGAATCCGCTGTGCTGTGGCAGAATTTCCGAGCCATCACGGAGCTTGGCCACTGCGCGGCTGTGGCCGAAATTCTAAACGATTTATGACCGGTTTTCCGAAAGTTTGAATTGGACTTCACACCGGACCGCAACCGGACCGTTGTTAAATGGGCGGTGGACGCGGAGCATACGTCGCATGGACAGCAAAGAGGAAAGCGTCAAGCAGTTGATGCGCCTCATCAAGGTGGTGGTCGTCGACGACCGCCACATGATGCGCAAGGTTATTCGCGCGCTGTTGGCCTCGATCGGCGTCGAGCAGATATTCGAGGCCGGCGACGGTCTCAGCGGGCTCGAAACCATCTGCAGCGTCACGCCGCATCTCGTGCTGCTCGACTGGGACATGCCGACGATGAGCGGGGCGGAGTTCGTCAAAAAGGTGCGCTCGCCTGGCGCGTTCCCGCAGCCCGATGTGCCGATCGTCGTGCTGAGCGGTTATCACGACCACGAATACGTCGCCGAAGCGCTCGGCCTTGGCGTCAACGGATATCTGGTCAAACCGGTGCTCGGCCGCGCGCTGTCCGATTGTATCCTCTCGGTCATCGCCAAGCCGCGGCCGTTCGTGCAGATCGGCGACTATTACGGGCCGCAACGGGCCGACAGTTCGCCGCAAGCCGCTTGAGGTAGTGCCTTCTGCGCGGCGTCACGCGGCGAATGCACGTGCCGCGTCGAGTCCGTCCAGCAGTTCATCCCATCGCGCCAAGGCCCGCCGGCGCGTGAAGTGCGCCTCCAGCATGTTTCGCGCCCGCACTCCCATCGCCGCCACCGTCTCTGGCGCGGCGCGCAGCCGCAGCAAAGCGTCGTGGAGCGTGTCGACATCGCCCGTCTCGACTGCGATCCCGCAGTCGTGCTCCCGCACGAGCTGGGCAAGTTCACCGTCCTTGGCGCCTATGACAACGATGGGTCTTCCCGCCGCAGCGATACCGTAGAATTTGCTCGGCACGATGAGACCCTCGAGCTTCGGATCAAGCGAGAGCCAATGGACGTCTGGAACCCCAAGAGAATAACGGAGCGTTTCCCGGTCCTGATAGGGCATGAAGCGGAACGATCGGCCTAGATCCCGAGCGCCGACGGCGTCCCTTAATTCGTCGAAGCGTTTGCCGCCGCCGATCATCAGGAAGACGATCCGTTCTTCCTTGCGCAGGCGCTCGGCGGTGGCCAGCACGGTGTCGAATTCGTGCACGCGGCCCAAATTGCCCGAGTAGCCGAAGACAAACTTGCCCTCCAAGTCCCAGGCCTGGCGTAGCGGATTTTCCTCCCGTGCCAGCGGGCGGATTTGAAAGTCGTCGCACCAGTTTGGAATGACGTGGATCCGCCCTGGTCTATTTTCCACGACCCCAACCTTCTGCGCCATCAGCCGGCCCACCACCACGTTCGCTTCGGCGGCGCGCAGAGACCGATTGCGCAGTTGCGTCAGGTGGTTCGCAGTGGGGCCCCGTATGAACGGAACGCCGAGCGCTGCGGCGAGCTCGGGATAGAGATCCTGTAACCAATTGATCAGGCCCGCGCCTTTGCGGTGGGCGGCAGCTGCGGCGACAATCGAAACGAGCGGCGGGTCCGTTTCGGCGACGAGCAGATCGCCGGGCCGTGCAAGTTCCGAGAGCTCGCGCGAAACCGATCGGTAGAATGAAAGGTAGTCGATCGAGCGGCCGAGCAGTGCGTTCCGCCCGAATCTAGTCGAGCAGGCGCGGTGAACCTGCACGCCGTTGATGGTCTGATAAACCGCCAACGACGCTTGCGGGGTGTCATAAAGCTGGCGGCTGGTGACGACGTGAACTTCGCGTCCCGTTGACGCCAAATGGAAAGCGAGGTCGGAAAGGATTTGGCTCGTTGCCGAGTGGTCGGGAGAGAAGAACCTGTTGATGAAGATCAGTCGCCGCATCCGGGCGAACTCATGTCGCCAGCACGCGCGTGTGGAAATGCGTGCGCGGCAACTTCTGGAGAGCTTTCGCTCATCCACTACCGCATGCTACCAAACGTTGCAAATCGAAAAAGGCGGTCAGGCCATACGATGCCGCCGCCGGTTGTGACGGCGATGCGAGATATAGGCGCGGACCGAATAGCCGATGCCGATTCCGACGATCAAACCAAACACCACATCGAACATGACGCACTCCGACCCGGCCGACGCTACAAAGTATGACATACTACTTAACAGCGAGTAATATCATACCGCTTTATAACGGTTGTGGCCAACTCGCGGCAAGGATCACGGGTCGACTGGGCGTCAAACCCCGTGATATATCGCCCAACATATTCAAATAACTTGGGAATCTGTCTTGGCCGACGGAGTGCGTGCGACCCAGTATTTACCCAGAACGAGCACGTCCATTGTGGTGCGAAGAAAGCAGTCCAACGCCTCTTCCGGACGACAGACGACCGGCTCGTTTTCATTGAATGAGGTGTTGAGCACCATGGGGATTCCGGTCAGCTGGAAGAACGCTTCGATCAGGGCGTAGAACCTGGGATTGCAGGCCCGCTCGACGGTCTGCAACCGGGCGGTCCCGTCGACATGGGTCACCGCCGGTATTTGCGAGCGCCGCTCCGGGCGGACGGGAATGACCTGGAGCATGAAGGGCACGTCGTCGTCGCGCTCGAACCAATCGGCGACCGCCTCGCGCAGGATTGAAGGAGCAAAAGGCCGGAACGATTCCCGGCGTTTGATTTTCAGATTGAGGATGTCCTTCATGTCGGCGCGGCGCGGATCGGCGAGGATTGAGCGATTGCCGAGCGCGCGGGGGCCCCATTCCATCCGTCCCTGAAACCATCCAACCACGAGGCCGTCAGCGATAGCCTGTGCGGTCGTCGCAACGAGTTCTTTCTCGTCCTCTATGCGCCGCAGCGTGCAGCTTTCGGCGTCGATCGCAGCGCGTCGCTCGGCAACGACGGCGTCAATCTCCGCGTCCGAAAACGACGGACCCCAATAAGCGTGAGTCATCGCGGACGCGCGTCGGCCGTTGCGGTGGCAGACGACGTAAGCCGCGCCGATGGCGCCGCCGGCGTCTCCTGCGGCCGATTGCAGATAGCAGTGCGTAAAGCCGGTGCGGTCGCGGATCTGGCCGTTGGCCACCGAGTTGTAAGCGCAGCCGCCGGCAAGCGCGAGGGCTTTATGGCCGGTGCGCTGGTGCAAGGTCGTCAGCAGGTGGAAGAAGGCATCCTCATAAACGGCCTGCGTTGCGCAAGCCAGATTGCGATGGCGTTCTTCGATGGGAGCATCAGGTGCTCGCGCAGGTCCCAGCGTTTCGACAAGCGCTTGCGAAAATAGCGGTCCGACTTCCGGCTCGCCGCCGGGCCACTCATAAGCGACGTCGTCGACGTGGTGGCGGAAGTACGCCAGATCGAGGCTGAAGCGGCCGTCACGCTGTGACGAAACGAGCCTTTGCACCTCGTCCCGACAGGACGGATTGCCGTAAGCGGCAAGCCCCATCACCTTGTATTCGTCACCGTACCGCCAGAAGCCGAGGTACTGAGTCATCGCCTGATAGAAAATGCCGAGCGAATGCGGAAACAGGATGCGGCCGTCGAGCGAGAGTGACGTATCGCTGCCGCTTCCCCACGCGGCGCTGGCAAAATCGCCGAAGCCATCGACTGATACGACCGCGGCATCGCGAAACGGCGACGCATAAAATGCCGAGGCGAGATGAGCAAGATGGTGTTCGATGTGCTCGATGGCGCCGGTAAATGGCCGGTCCGCGATCGCGCCGAGTTCGTCGGCGATGCCGGCCACGTCTGCCCGGTTTCGCAGCTTCCGCGCGAGCAGACGAGGGCTTGGCCGCTGCGCAATCACGTACGCAAGCTTGCGAAAGAAATTCGCGCGCGCGCTGCGATTGACGGCAACGTGCGTGACGTCGCGGAGTTCAAGTCCGGCTTCCTTGAGGCAATAGGCGACGGCGCGCGAAGGAAAGCCGGCCCAGTGTTTGACGCGGCGAAAGCGTTCCTCTTCGGCCGCGGCGACGAGCGTGCCGCCGCGCATGATGCAGGCGGAAGCGTCAGCGTGATAGGCATTGATCCCCAGGATGATGATGTCAGCTGACATACTAAGGTCGCGACTACATTTGCCGGCACTCGCGATAGAGACGCGTGAGATCGCGGCCCGAGAGATAAATCATTCTGTCGCCGAGGCCGCCATTGCGGGCGATCCACTGCCGAATCGGAATTGGGTAAAGGCTCATCAGCGTGCGCGTCGCCGGCTCATTGGTGACGGGGACACCGAGAAAGCCAGGCTGCCATGCCGCATGGAAGCCGAGCACTGCATTCTTGGTGACGCAAATTCGGTCGGGCGGGACAATGCCGAGCACGAGCGTACAGGCGGAAGAGCACATCCCGTCGATAACGACCTGATCGTTGCTGGCGCGAAGCGCGCTATAGCGTGACCAATAGGCGCCGATGTTCCCGCCGTGATCGTCGGTGATCCTGACAACCGCCGCGGCGCAGTTCTGGGCCGGCGCGGCGATCATTACCGACAGTCCAATCGACGCGGCCAATCTAACAAACGATGTGACCGGTGGTGCGGACCGGAAGTGTTTGGTGACGCTGTGCCAGCGCCGGTGATGCTTCAAGGGCTGGCGGGAGTGGAAGAGGGAGCCGGCGTGGTGGTCGATGACGACTTCGAAATCTCGTAGCCGGCGAGACCGAGTACGCCGAGCACAGTCCCGCCAAATACCGTCGGGAGCGTATAATTTTTGGTCTGATCTTGTGCATATGAGCCTGATGCGCACGGCGACAGCAGCGCGATCGTCATTACCGCGCCAGGGTGCACATCGACCTTGCATCCATCGGCATAGGCAACCACCGCAGCGCCGTCCGGACTTACCATCACCGAGTTGCCCACCTTGGCTTCGGTTCGCCTATTCACAGGCTCGAAGCCTTTGCCGCGATTGATGGACACTTGCCCTTGCACGGGCTCGATCGATGCCGCCGAACACGCGGTCGCAAGCAACGCGGCGCTGCCGAGCCCGAGCACCAGTGTGCGGAGCAGACGCATCCCCCGTCCCAATCCCCTTGCCTTGACCCGCTTGCTGGGTCGTCCACAACCGGACATAGGCTCGCTGTACGGTAGCGAAATATACAAGTTTGCGCGGTTAGTGACAACCTGTAGGCGTTTTACACAACCGGACCCGTACATTCGCGGGTCCCTGTGACATTCCAGCCACATAATCGGCGATATGTTCGGTAAAATCAGGCACCTAACGTGTTTTAGGCCGGGCCGTGCTAAAGCATCGGACGTGAGCTATTTCGCCACCATTGGTTAGTAAGCTGTGATCGACCTTCATTGCCACATGTTGGCAGGGCTGGACGACGGCGCCAGCAACCTGCCCGTGTCGTTGCAAATGGCGAAAATGGCGGTGAATCAGGGCGTCGAGGTCGTCGCGTGCACGCCCCACATCCTCCCCGGCCTTTATCATAATTCCGGCCCCGCAATCCGGCAGGCGATCGCTGAATTTCAGGCCGTGCTCGACGCGGAAGGCATCGCGCTCCGCCTGGTGACCGGCGCGGATGTCCATATGTGCGCGGATTTTGTCGCCGGTTTGCGCTCCGGCCGCCTGCTCTCGATCGCCGATTCCCGCTACGTGCTGGTGGAACCGCCGCACCATACGGCGCCGCCGCACGTGGAGGACTTCTTTTTCAATCTGATCGTGGCCGGCTATGTGCCGATTCTCACGCACCCGGAGCGGTTGTCATGGATTACTTCGCACTACGAGACGATCAAACGGCTGGCTCGATCCGGCGTCTGGATGCAGATCACGGCTGCATCTTTTAGTGGTAGCTTCGGAAGCAATCCCTTATACTGGGCTCAACGGATGTTGGATGAGGGATACGTCCATCTGATCGCGACGGACGCTCACGATGCTGAGCGTCGCCCTCCCGATTTGGCCAGGGGGCGCGAGCGCGTCGCCAAGCGCGTTGGTGCCGTAGAAGCGCAGCACCTCGTGGTAACGCGGCCGATGGGGGTACTGAAGGATCTCGCGCCTTCAAGTTTACCAAAGCCGGTAGGGGTCATCGATGCTGAAGAGGCATATCGGCCTGCAGACGCCAAATCCGCGAATCCGCGCGAGACGGATGCCGGTGGCCGTGCTCATTCTGGTTTGTTCGGTCTGTCTGGCCGGTTGCGCCGGTTCTTTAGATAGCTCCGCTTTCCCAAAGGCCGACGATGACACCCCCGCGGCAGCAAGCGCGTCCGCCGGAGGCGATCCGACACAATCAAAGGCAACAGCGTTTGCCGTAACCCCGGCGGCGGGCGTGCATTCGCCCGCAGCGGTTCAAGCCGCCGACAAATTCACCGCCGGGGCGACGCCCGGCAACAGCGCCTACAAGATCGGCCCGTTGGACGTTCTTGATGTATCGGTCTTCAAGGTGCCGGATCTGAGCAAGACCGTGCAGGTCGGCGACAACGGATATATCAGCTATCCGCTGGTTGGCGACATTCCGGCAGCCGGAAAGACGGCGCATGAAGTCGAAAAGGAACTGGAGCAGAAACTCGGCACCAAATACATCCAGTCGCCTCAAGTCACGGTTTTCGTCAGAGAATACAACAGCCAGCGCGTCACCGTCGAAGGTTCGGTGAAGACGCCGGGCGTTTACTCCATGAAGGGGAAGACATCGCTGGTCCAGGCGCTCGCCATGGCAGGCGGTATCGACAGCACCGTAGGCTCCGGGGACATCGTCATATTCAGAACGATCGACGGCAAACGATCCGTTGCACGGTTCGATTTCGATGTCATTACCAAGGGCGAGGCGGAAGACCCCGATCTGCAGCCAGGCGACGTCGTTGTCGCCGACACCTCGACCGCAAAGGTTGTTCTGCACAACGTTTTGAGCGTCCTGCCTATTGCCAGCGCCACCGCCGTTTTCGTGCCCTTGCTGTGAGTGGCCGGCGGCGGGACATGAGCGTGATATGAATTATCAGCGAGGCAATCCGGCGGAAGATAGCAATACGCCGGGAGGCGGACTGGTTCCCGTCGCTGCGCAGCTCCCGGTCGCGCGCGATCCGTACAGTGTTCCAGTCGCCTATGGCGAGGCGGCGGGCAATTCCTCGCAGGTCTTCGGCCTAACGATCCACGATTATTTGCGCATCCTGATCAAGCGCAAATGGCTGATCCTCAGCATCGTCGGAGCGTCGGTGGTGATCGGAACTGTCGCCACGCTTATGCAGACGCCGCTCTACACGTCCACCGTTCGGCTGCAGATCGATCCGAACACGGCGAAGATCGTCCAGAGCGGCGACGTCACCCCGGTGGAGGGGCGCGACGGCGAATTCATGAGAACTCAGATCGAGCTTCTCAACGGCCCGACCATCGCCAGGCGCGTCGCCTCGACGCTCAAGCTCGGAGACGATCAGGATTTTTTCAAGCCGCGAAGTTTCTCGATCAAGGGCGCCTTGATGAGAATGATCGGCCTCTCCGGGACGGCGCCCAGCGCGCCCGGCACCGAAGGCGGTCGCGAAGAGGGCGCTGCCGGGATCGTGCTCGGAAACCGGGTGATACGGCCAGTGCTGGGGTCGCGACTGGTCAATATCGACTATTCGGATCCCAATCCGGGGCGGGCGCAGAGAATAGCCTCGGCTTATGCGGACGCCTTCATCGCCTCGAACCTGGACAAGCGGTTTGAAGCGAATTCCTACGCCAAGGTCTTTCTGGAGGAGCAGATCAAGACACTGAAACTGCGTCTTGAACAGTCGCAAAGGACGCTTTTGGAATTCGCGCAAAAGGAAGAGATCGTCGACACCAGCAGCAAGGCGTCGATCGCCGAAGCGAATCTTGAGAGCGCAAACGTCGCGCTGAATACGCTCGTTACTGAGCGGATAAAGAACGAGACGCTGTGGAAGCAATTGGATCAGACGAGCGCCATCAATATTCCGCAACTGTTGTCGAACACCACCATCGAGACGCTGCGGTCGAAGCGCAACGCGCTCGAGGGCGATTACCAGGAAAAGCTCGAGACGTTCAAGCCGAGCTATCCGGCCATGGTGCAGATCAGCAACCAGATTGCCGAAATCGATCGTCAGCTGGCGACCGAACTCAAAACGCTCAAGGCGTCCTACAAGGCGGCCTACGAATCGTCGCTGAAACAGGAAAACAAGATGCTCGAGCGCATCGAGAACCTGAAGCAGGACGTGCTCGATCTGCAGAAGCGGAGCATCCAGTACAACATCCTCAAGCGCGAGGTCGACACCAATCAGACCCTCTATGACGGCCTTCTGCAGCGCTATAAGGAAGTCGACATCGCCGGCGGCGTCGGCGCCAACAACGTCTTTATCGTAGACAAAGCCACCTTGCCGGGGGCGCCGTCCTCGCCGAACCTGTCGCACGCGCTCTTGGTCTCGCTCGTGTTTGGGCTTGGAGCGGCGCTGGCGCTCGCGTTATTTCTCGAACATCTTGATGACACCGTCCGCTCGCCCGAAGATGCCGAGCGGATTTCGGGACTGGTCACGCTCGGCATCATTCCGAGGGTTGCCGCGAGCTCGGCGGAAGCAGAGCTGCAGGATCCGCGGTCCCATACCTCGGAAGCCTATCGGTCATTGTGTACGGCGCTGCAATTAGCAACGGAAAGCGGGCTGCCGAAGACGCTGCTCGTATCTAGTGCCGGACCGGGCGAGGGAAAATCAACCACGGCACTGACGGTGGCGCGGCATTTCGCCAATGTGGGCTTAAAGGTTCTGCTGATCGATGCCGATATGCGAAAACCGACGCTGCACCTCAAATTGGGCGTGGAGAATACCGCCGGGCTCAGCAATTACCTGACCGGGGCGTGCGAGCCGCCGGAGCTCCTGCAGAAAACCGGCAATCCGAACCTGGCCTTCATGGCCTCGGGGCCGATTCCCCCCAACGCAGCTGATCTGCTCGGGACCTCGCGCTTGCACTCTCTGCTTTCGGTCGGGCTCGAAGTCTTTGATCTAATCGTCGTCGATAGTCCGCCTGTGATGGGGCTCGCCGACGCGCCTCTCTTATCGAGCGCGACGGCTGCCACCATCTTCATCGTCGCGGCCGGACAACTCCGCACCAAATTGATCCGCGCGGCGGTGAGGCGCCTGCAGGTGTCACGCGCCGCGCTGATCGGGACGGTCATTACCCGCTTCGATGTCCGGCACAGCTACGGCTACGGTTATGGCTACGGATACGGATACGGGCACGGCTATGGTTACGGCTATGGCCACGGTTACGGGCAGAGCGGGGAAAACGCCGCAGCGACTGCTGAAGTCGCGCGCCAACAAAGACTGACACGCGCGCAGGCGAGGGAATAATGTCCGACAGGATGGCAGTGAAGCTTGCCATCGATCTCCTGCACGTTCCCTCGCAGGTGCGGCTCGTGCGATCGGAGCCTCTACCGGACGGCGTCGCGCTCCTTCTCCAGATCGCCGCCGGCGAGGAGGAAGCGGAGCGGTCCGCCGCGGCGGCGACCGGCCGGTCGCGGGAAACGGTTCGGCGATCCGCCGCCTTTTTCATCGAGCAGATTTTGTTCGCCCCGAATGCCGACAGCTACCGCGTGCTTGGCGCGAGTTCGCAAGCCAGCGCCGTTGAACTCAGGCGCAACGTCGCGCTGCTGCTGCGCTGGCTGCATCCCGACGTCGATGCTGGCGGGGCGCGTTCGATATTTGCGAACCGGGTGACCGAGGCCTGGAACAATCTCAAGACGCCGGAGCGGCGTGCTTCGTACGATGGGCAGCGGCGGGCCGCCGCGCCACGCAAGAAGAGCAAATCCGTCCGCCGCCATCGGCGCGCGCAACTCGCCGCCGCTTTGGCGCGTCTCAAGGCGAGAGAGCGCGAGGCTTTGTTGTACAGGCCGAAGAAGATCGGCTTTTTCCGCCGTGCGCTGGCGCTGCTGCTCGATCGCCCGGTGTGAGAACTGATGACATGACGGTATCAGCCCGATCGTTTTTGCGTCGGCGCACCGTGGTTCTTGCTGCTTGCGCGGTGGCTTTGGCGTGGTTTGTCATATCGCGAAGCTTTGCAGCCTATTTTGCCCTCACCGCGCCGCGAACGGCCTTGTGGCTTAACCCGAACGAGCCAAATGCGCTGGTCAACCTCGCCGACTGGACGCTCAACCGCTCGCAAAATAGCGCCGCGACAGGGGCGGCAACGAGTGAGCAAGCTGCGCAAACGCAAAGCGATACCGCAGCCGGTACGGCTCAGGTTTCTCCGGATACGGCTGCGCCCTCGCAGAGGAGCAATCGCGACTTTTCGGAATTCAGGATTGTCGACCCCAGCCGGCAGATCGATCTTTCCACGGTCCGTGCATGGGCCGATACGAGCTTGATGAATGCGCCGCTCGATGCGCGCGCGCTGCGAATCTTGGGTCAGGCGGCGACCGCGGCCGGCAATGAAGCGGACGCGACGAATTTCATGCAAGAAGCCGCACGCTTGTCGCTGCATGAGAGCCTCGCCGTCTACTGGCTGCTGGTGCAGAGCGCTAAGCAGAAAGATTATAAGGCCACGGTCTACTATGCGGATGCAATTCTGCGAACGCTGCCGGGGTTCGATTCCTACGTCATACCGATATTGGCTTTGGTCGCCGAGGACAAAGACTCGGCGAGCTTGCTCAAAACGCTGCTTGCCGACGATCCGCCCTGGCGAAGTAACTTTTTTCAAAGTTTGCCGCGCAGTGTCCGCGACGAACGCGTCCCGCTCGACTTCCTGCTCAGCCTGCGGAACAGCCCGCGACCGCCGAGCGCGGCCGACGTCGATAGTTATCTCGATTTTCTCGTCCAACATAAGATGTACGCCCTCGCCTACTACACATGGCTGCAATTTCTTCCCGATCAGTCGCTGCGCAGTGCAGCGCTGCTGTACAATGGCGACTTCAACATCGCCCCGAGCGGGTCGCCGTTCGATTGGCGGATTACCCAGGGATCGGGCGTTAACGTGGACATCGAGGAGCGGCCCGACAAGCGCGGCGCCGACGCGCTCGTCATCGATTTCGAATACGGACGCGTTGAATACCACAGTGTAAAGCAGCTGATCATGCTGGCGCCCGGCCAATATCAATTCCAAGGCCAGTATAAGGGTGCGCTCGTCGGCCCGCGCGGCTTGAAGTGGCGCCTTGCCTGCGCCGAGAGCCCGACGCAGCCGTTTGCGGAAAGCGAAATGATCAGGGGAGGCGATTCCGCCTGGAAAGAAGCCAAGTTCGATTTCACCGTCCCGGCGCAGGGCTGCGCTGCACAATATCTGTCGCTTGACCTCGATGCGCGCATGCCCTCGGAGGAGTTCATGACCGGCTCGATCTGGTTCGACAAATTGGAAATCTCACGCGTTGCGAGCGTGCAAGGCGAGTAGCTCGTGATGCAGCAACACGTTAATCGAGCCGGCCGGGCTCACGAGTGCTCGCGATGTCGATCCGCGAACTGACCGCGCGGCTGCCGCGCATCAGACTGGCTCAGCCAGCGCTTGAGCGGCTCCAGGACCTGGAGCTGAGCGCGGTCTTCTGGCTGACTGCTATCGCGTTTGTCTCCTCGCTCGTCCTCGGCGGCGGAACGCGGAGTGGATTTTTGTCGGACGCGATCCTTCAACTGATCTGCATTGTGCCGCTTCTGGGGGCGGTTTCGCGATTGAGCGATTTGGCGTGGCGCGAGCAACCAAAGCTCGCTTTGATTTTCTGCGCCGCAATCGTTCTGGTGCCACTCATCCAGCTTGTACCGCTTCCCTACTCGCTGTGGGCCCAGTTGCCGAAGCGTGAGCCAATGATCGCGGTTTACCAGGCCTTAGGACACACGCCCGATTGGATACCGATCACCGTATCGCCGAACGCGACATCGCTGAGCGCGCTTGCCTTGATCCCGCCGCTTGCGATTTTCACCGGCACGCTGCTGCTCGATTATCGCGAACGCCGGCAACTCAGTCTTATGCTCGTCGCTTTCGGCGTGGTCAGTTCATTCCTGGGGTTGCTTCAGCTTTCGCAGGGGCCATCGAGCCCGCTGCGCTTCTTTGCCATTACCAATACGACCGAGGCGGTTGGTTTTTTTGCCAACAGAAATCATTTTGCGGCGCTCCTCTACACGACGCTGCTGTTCGCCGGCGTCTGGGCCATCGATATCGGCTTTTCGTCCGCCTTCTGGCGCGGTCGCAAGACATTCGAGGCCGGCTCGATCGGCGCTATTACGGCAAGCTCCCTGGCCATCGTCGTTCTGCTCGCGGCCGAGGCCATGACGCGCTCGCGTGCCGGCATGGTTCTGACCATGCTCAGCCTGCTTGGCGTCTGTGCGCTGATGTTTGCGGATGGCAAGCGTAAATTCAGCGTGACACGGGCAAGCTTTGTTCTTGCCGCCGGGGGAATCGCGGTCGTTTTGATCCTTCAGTTCGGACTATTTCGGATTCTGGAGACATTCTCCGCCGATCCTCTCGAGGACTCGCGGTTTCAATTCTTGCGATACACGCTTGCCGCGGCCTGGAGCTTCATGCCGTTTGGATCTGGCATGGGAACTTTTGTTCCGGTCTATGCGATGTTTGAAAAGCCCCCCAATATCTTCCCGCAATACATCAATCATGCGCACAACGATTTCGCCGAGCTGACGTTGGAATCCGGCGTCATCGGCTTGACGCTGTCGCTCGTCTTTGCTGCCTGGTTCTGGCTAACAGCGAGAAAGATCTGGACCAGCGGTCCGGCCGGCGCCGGCGGATTTGACCGTCTGCTCGGTCGCGCTGCGACGCTGGTCATAGGGCTTATCGCTGCGCATTCGTTTGTCGATTATCCGTTACGGACTGCGGCAATCATGGGCGTGTTCGCCTTCGCCTGCGGCCTCATGTTCGAGCCGCTGGGAGTCGGCAGGGGCACGGCCGCGCGGGACAGAGCCAGTCATGGCGATGAGATGGCGGATCGCGACCAACAGGGGTCGTACGATCTCCCGCCGGCCTCGCTCGTGCCCACCCCGTCCGCTGCTCCGTTCGCGGCTCATCAGACGCGCGGTTCCACTACGCGTTGGGGCGAAGATATCGAATGGCCGGAGGCTTGGCGGAAAGCCGACCCAACCGAGGACAACCGCAGGGCTAAGCCGAGGACGCCCGGTAAGCCGGATGCTCACTAATGGCCGCAGCCGCATTGTGGCGGTTGCGTCTTCTGCCTATCGCGTTGATAAAACTATATGAAAATGAACGACAAAGCCCTTGCGTCGGCGCAAAAACAACAGGAAAATCAATTTCCGGTTGTTCGCTTTAGGCGTGGGCCTTCACCCGCGCTGCGGTAGCATGGCGCAGCCTAAGATCGCAAAACCTCCAATTGTTGCCATCACCAGTTATCGCCATTGCATGACCGACGGACCGTCGAGGGCGTTCGCCGCGAAAGCTGCCGGATTTGAGCACCCAACGCAGCAGCCGCGTGATGACGAGGAGCACCATCGCTGGCAATCGGCCAACCGCGCCTGGTGGGAATTCGCGCCGATGCGCTACGACTGGCGCGATACGCTCAATGAAACGCCCGGCAGCACAGCTTATTTTGCTGAAATCGATCGCCGCTTCCTGGCAACTGTTCGGGAGTTCATGCCATGGGCGGAAACTCCGTTTGATCCGGTTATTCCCTTCGCTGAGCTCGGCGACAAAGACGTGCTTGAGATCGGAGTGGGCCACGGAACGCACGCTCAATTGCTGGCGCCGCGCTGCCGGTCATTTGTCGGAATCGATTTAACTGCGACGGCGACCGCGATGACGGAGAGGCGGTTCGCCGTGTTCGGAATTTCAGGTTCGCTGTTGCAGATGGACGCCGAAGCCATGGCGTTCAAAGATGGCAGCTTTGACTATGTCTGGAGCTGGGGCGTCGTTCACCAATCCGCCGACACACGGCGTGTGCTGGCCGAAATCCATCGCGTGTTGCGGCCGGGCGGATGTTGCACGGTCATGATCTATTACCGGTCATGGTGGAACTACTACGTGTCAGGATTTCTGCGTTGGTTGTTTCTGGGTCGCTGCCGCACGTGGAAAAGCGTGCACTTCGCGAGCCATGGCGGCAGCGACGGCGCGATTTCGCGATATTACACGCCTGCTGAATGGAGCGCAGCAATCGAAAATCTGTTCGAGCTGAAGTCTATAAAGATTTACGGCATGAAGAGCGATCTCGTGCTGCTGCCGTACGGGAAGCTGAAACTCCTGATCATGGGTCTGATCCCGGACTTTGTCGCGCGCTTCCTGACCCAGCGCTTGCGCATGGGCTCACTCCTCGTTGTCAGCATGTGCAAGCCGATGCCGCAATGATGGCGTCGGCGGCATCGATTCGGTTGGCCTGCTGAACCGACATGTGCGGCGTCGCCGGAATATACTCATATCACTACGCTGCAAATCCGATCGACATGACGGAGTTGCGCGCCATCCGCGATCACATGGCGGCGCGCGGTCCGGACGGCCGGGGGGAATGGCAATCGCCGGACGGCCGCGTCGGCCTCGGTCACCGGCGGCTTGCAATCATCGATCTTTCGGAGCGCGCCGCGCAGCCGATGACGAGCCAAGACGGCAAAATTGTCGTTACGCTCAACGGCGAGATTTACAATTACAGAAGCCTGCGCGCGCAACTGGAATCGAAAGGATGCGTCTTCCGCACTCAGTCCGATACCGAAGTCTTGCTGCACCTCTATGCGCGCAAGGGCGAGGCGATGGTGCAGGACCTGCGGGGAATGTTCGCGTTCGGTCTGTGGGACGCCAACAAGCAAGGATTGCTGCTCGCCCGCGACGCCTACGGAATAAAGCCGCTGTACTACGCCGATGACGGCTGGACATTACGGTTTGCTTCGCAAGTCAAAGCGCTCGTTTCGTCCCGGCGTGTCGCGGCCGATCCCGATCCTGCCGGCTGGGCTGGATTTTTTCTGTTCGGAAGCGTTCCCGAGCCATACACAGTTTATCGAACCGTTCGCTCAGTTGCGGCCGGGACGACCTTGTGGATCGACCGCGGCGGCATCGGCGAGCCGAAGCGCTACTTTTCCATTTCCGCGGCACTCGCGACGGCAGAGCACGAGGCGGAAGGTCCACTGCAGGGCTCACAAGCGGACTTGCAAGCGGACTTGCAAGCGGACTTGCAAGCGCATGTGCGGACGGCGCTGCTCGACAGCGTGCGCCATCATCTTGTCGCCGATGTTCCGGTCGGCATCTTTCTGTCATCGGGTATCGATTCAGGCGTCCTTCTTGGCCTCATGCGCGACGCCGGCCAGCGGGATATTTGCGCGATCACGCTCGGCTACGAAGAGTTTCGCGAACGTCACGAAAACGAGGTGCCGCTGGCAAGCATGGTTGCTCGTCATTACGGGGCGAGGCATGTGGTCCGAACCGTGACGCGCGAGGAATTCTGCGCAGACCTGCCGAAAATTTTCGAGGCGATGGATCAACCGACGATCGATGGCATCAATACGTGGTTTGTCAGCAAGGCGGCGAAAGAGCAGGGTGTTAAATCGGCGATTTCCGGCATCGGCGGCGATGAACTGGTTGGCGGTTATCCCTCTTTCAACGACATTCCGCGTTGGGTGCGCTGGGGGCGTCTGATCCGATTTGTCCCGTTCGCAGGCGAAATACTTCGCCTATTGATCGTCGCGTTCAACGATCTGGTGCCGCTGACGCATCCCAAGCTGAGCGCCCTGCCGAAATATGCCAGGACCTATGCGGGCGCGTATCTGGTCCGTCGCGGACTATTCATGCCCTGGGAACTTCCCGATCTGATGGACAGGGATTTTATCCGCGAGGGGCTCCGGCGGCTCGATCCGCTCAGCCATATTGCGGCGATGCTCAAGCCCGAACCGAAATCGGCGTGGAGCAGGGTGGCGGCGCTGGAGGCCGGTTTATACCTGCGTAACCAGCTGCTGCGCGACACCGATTGGGCGAGCATGGCGCATTCTCTCGAGGTGCGTGCGCCGTATGTCGATGCGCCCCTTCTGCAAAGTACTGCGATGGTATTTGCCTCGCTGCCGCCGGGTGCCGGCAAGCGCCTGCTTGCGAGCAGCCCGAGCGCGCCATTGCCAAATGAGCTTCTTGCGCGCGCCAAAACCGGGTTCTCGACCCCGATCGAGAACTGGTTGAAGGGCGACGAAAACATCCGCGGCTGGCAGCAGGTCGCGCGATTGCGCCGCGCCGCTTGCCCGTGGGCGCGGCGCTGGGCGTATCAGGTGGCGCAGGCCTGAGTATCCAGCACGATGAATATCCTTGCGCTGGTCACCGATGCATTTGGTGGCGCCGGCGGGATCGCGCAGTACAATCGTGACCTCGTCAGAGCATTGGCCCTCTGTCCGGGCACGAAACAACTCGTTATCGTACCGCGGCTTGGTGATGTCGACGATGAAGCATTGCCGGCTGGTGTACGCCAGCTCAAGCCGTGCGGAAATCAGATCGCCTATTTGCTGGCCGCGTTTGGCACGGCGATCAAATCGGGCCCGTTCGACTTCGTGTTCTGCGGACACATGCATCTGGCGCCGCTCGCCGCTTTTCTTGCCCGGCAGCAGCGCATTCCCATGTGGCTGCAATTGCACGGCTGGGAGGCATGGGAGCAACCCAGCCGCACCGAACGCTGGGCGGCGGAACAGGCGACGCTGATCACGTCGGTCAGCCGCTACACGCGCCGGCGCTTTTTGTCAGTCGTCGGTAGCGATCCTTTGCGCGTGCGGGTTCTGCCGAACACAGTCGGCCCGGCTTTTTCGCCCGGAGCAAAATCAGACGCCTTGCTCGATCGATATGGACTGCGCGGCAAGCTGGTCATTCTGACTGTCGGACGCCTGGACCCGTGCGAGCGCTGCAAGGGCCACGACAAGGTCATAAAGGCGCTGCCACAGATCATGAAGACCTTCGGCAACGTCGTCTATCTCGTTGTCGGCGAGGGTCATGATCGCGGCAGGCTCGAGGCGCAGGCACGCACTGTCGGCGTCGAGGGCGCAGTGCTCTTTGCCGGCAGTGTCAAGCCAGATGAACTCCCGCAGTTCTACCGTCTGGCCAATCTGTTCGTCATGCCGAGTACGCAAGAAGGGTTTGGCATCGTCTTTCTCGAAGCTACTGCATCCGGGGTGCGTACCGTCGGCGGCAACGCCGACGGCAGCGTGGATGCGTTGGCGGATGGTGAGCTAGGCACCGTTGTCGATCCGGACGACACAGCCGCGCTCGTCAATGCCATCAACGAAGGCCTTGGGCGCGCGAGCCCTGCTCCCGCCGGCGTTTCCCGCTTCGGCTTCGACAATTTCGCCGATCACTTGCGCGAGTTGGTGAGCCGTAACTTGTTGAACTCCACGGCCGCGACTGCCGCATGAACACCGCCGTCAAAGTCCTGATTAGCCGATTTCGGCCACCCGGCGCGTCGCCGCCCAGGGCCGACATGGCGCGGCTCGTCATCGAACCGGGAATGACAGCCAAGAATTATTGGCGCGATCTCTGGCACTATCGGGAATTGATCTACTTCCTCGCCTGGCGCGACACCGTCGTGCGTTACAAACAGACCGCGGTCGGCGTCGCCTGGGCCTTGATCCGCCCCGCGCTCACCATGCTGGTGTTTGTCGGTTTTCGCCGGCTGGTCGGGCTTCCGGCCGGCAGCGTGCCGGATCCCATTCTGGTCTTCGCGGCTGTTCTGCCGTGGCAGTTCTTCGCCAGCGCACTATCCGAATCTTCGAGCAGTCTCCTCGGCAGCGCCAACCTCATCACCAAAATCTATTTCCCGCGTCTGCTCATTCCGTTGGCCGCGGTGGCCACGACGCTGATCGATTTCGCGATTACGCTCGGGCTGCTGTTCGTTCTGATGCTGTGGTACCGCTTTCTGCCCGGCTGGCAAATTCTTGCATTGCCGGCGTTTGTGTTTCTGGCTTTTGGCCTCTCTCTCGGCTTCGGGCTGTTATTCGCCGCACTCAACGTAGAGTACCGGGACTTTCGCTACATCGTTCCGTTCATCGTGCAGTTCGGCCTGTTCATTTCGCCGATCGCGTTTCGCACCGCCGACGTCCCGGAGCAATGGCGCGCGCTTTATGCGCTCAACCCCATGGTCGGCATCATCGATGGCTTTCGCTGGTCTCTGCTTGGCGGCCACGCGAGCCTCGATCCGCAAGCCGTCGGTATTTCGGCTGCAGTGACCGCCGCAATCGTCGTTCTCGGTGTCTGGCATTTCCGGCGCATGGAACACAGCTTCGCGGACGTCATATGACTACTTCTGCCGTGGGCAGCGGAGCCGACATTCTCGCGCGCCGCCGGCACCATTCCGCTTGGCGGGTTGTTCTTGGCATCGCGCTTTGCTTCGCAGTGCTTTTGGCGACGAGCTGGATCGAGCGGCGCGCGCTCGCGCTTGAGGCTGCGTCTTTGTGGATCGTCTCCGACGCGCCTGAGCCGGCCGATGCTGCTGCCGTGTTTGGCGGAGGGCTGGAATATCGGCCGTTCGCAGCAGCCGAGTATTATCGCCGCGGCCTGGTGCCGAAAATCCTGGTGTCGAATATTGGTTCGAGTCCAGCAGAGCGCCTCGGCGTGTTGCAGCCCCACGTCAAGGCCAATGTTGAGGTGTTGCGCAAGCTCGGTGTGCCGGAAACGGCCATCGAAACTTTCGGCAGCAATCTGAAAGATACCTACGCCGAGGCAGAGGCGCTGCATGAGTGGGAGCTGCGCACCGGCGCGCACAAGATCCTTGTCCCCACCGACATATTCGCCGCGCGCCGCCTGCGCTGGATATTGCGCCGTACGTTCGGAAATGACGCGATCACGCTCGTTCCTGCCGTCGATGTCCCGGACTACACCAGGAACGATTGGTGGCAGAACGAGAACGGCGTGATCACGTTTCAGAACGAAATCCTCAAATACGCCTACTACCGGCTCAAATATTAAACCGCACGATGTCCGACGTCGCCATCTGGATCGACGGCCTTGGCAAGAAATACCGGATCCGCCACCGACGCCCCGAACGGTACGTAGCGCTGCGCGACGTCGTCTCCGAGCGGATCGGCAACCTTCTGCGTTTCAGAGGGAACGGCGCGCGGGCCGCCGTCGAGGATTTCTGGGCGCTCAAGGACGTCTCGTTCGAGGTCAAGCGTGGCGAGGTTACCGGCGTCATCGGCCGCAACGGCGCCGGCAAGTCGACGCTGCTTAAGGTGATCAGCCGGATCACCGAGCCGAGCGCCGGCCGCATCGAACTGACTGGCCGGGTCGCCAGCATGCTCGAAGTCGGCACCGGCTTTCATCCCGAGCTGACCGGCCGCGAGAACATCTATCTCAACGGTGCAATTCTCGGCATGCGCCACGCCGAGATCAAACGCCGGTTTGACGAAATCGTCGCTTTCTCCGGCGTCGAGGAATTTCTCGACACCCCGGTCAAGCGATTCTCGTCGGGCATGTATGTGCGGCTCGCGTTCGCGGTGGCCGCGCATCTGCACACCGAGATCCTGATCGTCGACGAGGTACTGGCGGTCGGCGATGCTGAATTCCAGCGCAAGTGCCTGGGACGAATGTCGGAGGTCGCGCGGGGCGGCCGCACCGTGATTTTTGTCAGCCACAATATGAGTGCGATCCGCCGCTTGACCCAGCGTTGCATTTTGCTCGACCAGGGCCAGATCAAGCTCGACGGTCCGCCGCAGGACGCGATCGAGCGCTATCTGCAACAAGCGAGCGAAGGCGTGACGCACGGACTGTTCGTGCGCGACAAGCCGCGGCCCGCGGACCGGCCATTCTACGTCGAGCGCGTCACCATTCGGCGCGAAGACGGCGCTGCGCCGACCGATCGATACGAGTGCGACGATCCGATCGTGATAGCCATCGACTACACCGCGACGCGCCCGGTGCCCGGCCTCTACGCTTATTTGCAGCTGCAGCGGCTCGACGGCACGGTCGTGTACGAAGGCGACAGCACCGACGCCGGCGTCAATCCGTTCGACCGACTTACCGCCGGTTCGGGCACGGCTATCGTTCGCATCCCCGAGCGTATTCTCGGCGCCGGCACCTATCAGATCTATCTGAGCTTCGCCTCCTCGTCCGATGCAGCTGGGCCGCAAATCGACGTCGTCGGGATAGCCGGCGAGTTCACGCTCGACGATACGGGGACGCGGCGCGGCAATCGCCGCAACGGTTATCTGTCGGTGAAATTGCCGTGGCAGCTGGGTGCGCAAGTCCGATGAGTGCGTTCGCCGGCAGCAACATTCTTCTCACCGGCGGTACCGGCACGTTCGGGCGGGCGTTCGTGTCGATGACGCTGGACAAATTCAATCCGCGGCGCCTAGTGATCTATTCGCGCGACGAGATGAAGCAGTGGGCGATGGCCAAGGCATACGCCAAGGACGAGCGCGCGCGGTTCTTCATCGGCGACGTGCGCGACCGCGAGCGGCTTAACCGGGCGCTCGACGGAATTGACTGTGTGGTGCACGCCGCCGCGCTGAAGATCGTGCCCAGCGCCGAATACAATCCGTTCGAATGCGTGAAGACCAACATCATCGGCGCGATGAATTTGATCGACGCCTGCATCAATCGCGGCGTCAAGCGCGTCGTGGCGCTGTCGACCGACAAGGCCAGCAGTCCGGTCAATCTATACGGCGCGACCAAGCTCGTGTCCGACAAGCTGTTCGTCTCCGGCAATGCCTATGCGGGGGGACACGACACGCGCTTTGGCGTCGTGCGCTACGGCAACGTCATGGGCTCGCGCGGCTCGGTCATTCCGTTTTTCCTGTCGCTCAATGGACGGCGCCGGCTGCCGATCACGGACGCGCGGATGACCCGCTTCATGGTCACCGTCGAACAGGGCGTGGAGCTGGTGTGGCACGCGCTGGAGGACATGGAGGGCGGCGAAATCTATGTAAAAAAAGCTCCATCGATGAAGATTGTCGACATGGCGCGCGCAATCAATGCGGACGCCGAGATGGACATCGTTGGCATACGTCCCGGCGAGAAGTTGCACGAGCAAATGGTCGGCGCCGAGGATGCGGATCACACTTTCGAGTACAACGGCTATTACAAGATCATGCCGGTCATAGAGGGTGCCAGCTGCGACAGCCGCATCAAGAACGGTTGCAAGATTCCGGAAGGCTTCGTCTATGCGTCCGACACCAACAGCGAGTGGATGTCAGTCGAGGTGCTCCGCGGTTGGCTCGAGGCGAACCGATGCAAGCTGTTGCAGGTCTGAACATGACCCGCGTCCCCTATGGCAGGCAGGATATCAGTCCGCAGGATATCGAAGCGGTCGTGGCGGTTCTGCGCTCGGATTGGCTCACGCAGGGACCCGCGGTCGGCCAATTCGAAACGGCCTTGGCCAGCGCCTGCGGCGTCAAGCATGCCGTCGCCGTCAATAGCGCCACGTCAGCGCTGCATATCGCCTGCGTTGCGCTTGGGCTCGGGCCGGGAGACCGCCTGTGGACCTCGCCGAACACTTTCGTCGCCTCGGCGAATTGCGGCCTCTATTGCGGCGCGCAGATCGACTTCGTCGATATCGATTTGCGCACCGGCAACATGAGCGCGGATGCGCTGGCCGAAAAGCTCGAGCAGGCCGATCGCCAAGGCTTGCTCCCGAAGATCGTCGTACCGGTGCATTTCGCCGGCCAATCCTGCGATATGCGCCGCATCAAGGCGCTGGCGGACCGCTATGGCTTTCGCATCGTCGAAGATGCGGCGCATGCGGTCGGCGGCAAATATCTCGGCGGGCCGGTCGGCGACTGCCGCTGTTCGGATGTCGCGGTGTTCAGCTTCCATCCGGTCAAGATCGTCACCACCGGCGAAGGCGGCGCGGCGCTGACCAACGATGGCGAACTCGCGGCCCGGATGGCGCGGCTGCGCAGCCACGGCACGACGCAAGATCCGGCGCGGCTGCACGAGAGGAGCTCGGGTGGTTGGTATTACGAGGTTGGCGAGCTCGGCTGGAACTACCGCATGACGGACATCCACGCGGCACTTGGCTTGAGCCAGATTGCGCGGCTTCATTATTATGTCAGGTGCCGCACCGAGCTAGCCGAGCGCTATAGCCGGCTTCTCGCCAATAGCGGGCTGGTGCTGCCGTGGTGTGAGCCGGATTGCGCGTCCGCCTGGCATCTTTATGTGGTGGGCTGGAACGAACAGGCGTTCGGCATCTCGCGCGCCGAAGCTTTCGCTGCGCTGCGCGCCGCCGGGATCGGCGTGCAGGTTCACTACATTCCACTCCACCTGCATCCGTATTTCCGCCAGCTTGGCTTTAAGCCAGGCCGGTATCCCAATGCGGAAGCGCATTACGCACGCGCCATGACCATCCCGCTTTACGCCACGTTGACCGAGGCGCAGCAAGACGAAGTGGTCGAGCGGATCACAAAACTCGCGGCATGAGATGATCGGGCGGCAGGCATCGAGGCTGGCGCTCGGCGGAGCGCAATTCGGCATGCGCTATGGCATCGCTAATCGGGATGGCCAACCGTCCTGTGCCGCCGTCAACCAGATCGTGCGCAGGGCGCGCGAGTGTGGAATTTCGCTGGTCGATACCGCCTACACCTACGACAACTCGGAGTCGATTTTAGGGCGCGTCCTGCCCGAGCGCAGCGGTGATATCCGCATCGTCACGAAGACGCGGCCGACCCAGAATGACCTGATATCGCAGCACGACATTGAATCTGTGAAGGTCGCGTTTCAAGCCTCGCTCATCAGACTCAATCGCCCGCATGTGTGTGGCTTACTCGTCCACCATGCTAGCGACTTGCTAAAAAGCGGCGGCGAGCTGCTGTGGGGCTGGATGCAATCGGCAAAGGCCGATGGAAAAGCCGAAAAGATCGGCGTGTCGGTCTACTCGCCGGAACAATTGAACGAATTGCTCGCGCGCTATCAAGACATTGAAATCGTGCAACTGCCACTCAACATCTACGATCAGCGGTTCGCCCGTTCGGGGCTTTTGGATCGATTGAAGCAGAAGAACGTCGAGGTCCATGCACGCAGCGCCTTTCTTCAAGGCCTGTTGCTCATGGCGCCGGAGCTTTTGCCCGGTCAATTCGGCGCCATCCGATCGCATCAAGCGGCACTGCATAAATGGCTGCGGGAGCGTGGCCTGTCTCCCTTGGCCGGCGCGCTGTCTGTCTGCATTGGCAATCCGCAAGTCGATCTGGTGGTCGTCGGTTGCGACAGCGTCCAACAGCTGGACGATATCGTCGTTGCGGCGGATAGCGCTTGCCCGAGCGGCTGCGATCAGTTCGCCATTGGCGACGAGCGGGTCATTAATCCCGGTTTGTGGGCGAAGCAGAATTGATAATCGCTATCATTCAGGCCCGCATGGGTTCGACGCGACTGCCCGGCAAGGTGATGAAGCCGATCCTCGGCACGCCGATGCTGTTTCTACAAATCGAACGGGTGCAACTGGCGCATTCGATCGACCATTTGATCGTGGCGACAAGCAGCGAGGAGGGCGACGACGTTCTCGCAAAAGAGTGCGATCGGCGCCGGATCGCCGTGTATCGCGGAAGTTCGTCAGATGTGCTCGACCGCTATGTGAAGGCCGCGGCTGTTTTCGAACCAGAGGCGATTGTTCGCCTGACCGGCGATTGCCCGCTGACGGATTGGATGGTGATTGACAGCGCCGTCCAGGCTTACAAGGCCGGTGATTTTCAGTACGTCTCGAACACCGATCCTCCAACCTATCCGGATGGACTGGACGCCGAAGTCATCGACTATCGCGCACTGCAAATCGCGGATGCGGAAGCCCGACTGCCTTCGGAGCGGGAGCACGTGACGCCGTTCATTCGCAATCGCCCCGAGCGCTTTCTGTCCGCCAACGTTCGCGCCGCAACCGATCTTTCCGCGTTGCGCTGGACCGTTGATGAGCTCGCGGATTTCGAATTGGTCCGCACCATATATGAGGCGCTCTATCCGTCGCTGCCCGCTTTTGAAACGGCGGATATTCTTGACTATCTCGAGCGGCATCCAGAGCTATCGCGACTCAACGCACACATCGCTCGTAATGCCGGGCGGCTGAAATCCGAGGCGGCGGACAGGAGCCTTAAGGCCTCATGACTCAACCGGCGTTGGCTCGCTTCCCGTTAGGATAATGTCTCCCCGTTATCAGAAATCCGAGGCCATGCTGCGGCGGGCGGAAACAGTCATTCCGCTCGGCAGCCAGACATTCAGCAAGAGCCGTACCCAATATCCGCACGGCGTATCGCCTTATTTCATCGCGCGCGGCAAGGGCAGCCGTGTATGGGACGTCGACGGAAACGAATACGTCGATTTCGTCAACGGCCTCGCATCGATCACTCTCGGCCACTGCGATCCCGATGTGACCGAGGCGGTGCGGGCGCAGCTTGAGGACGGGACTATATTCTCCTTGCCGCACCCCATCGAGGCGGCGGTTGCTGAGAAAATCGTCGCCATGGTCCCGTGCGCGCAGATGGTGCGGTTTGCCAAGAACGGCTCCGATGCAACGGCAGGCGCGATCCGATTGGCGCGGGCCTATACGCGGCGGGATCGTGTTACGGCTTGCGGTTATCACGGCTGGCAGGACTGGTATATCGGCGCGACCTCGCGGCACCTCGGGGTTCCCGAATCGGTGCGGCGGCTGACGCATACGTTTCCCTATAACGATCTTTCAGCGCTCGAGGCGACGCTCCAGTCTCACCCGAACGAGTTTGCCGCCGTCATCCTTGAGCCGATGAATGTGGCAGAGCCCCATCGCGGATTTCTGGAAGGCGTGAAGGCGCTGTCGTCGCGGCATGGCGCGGTGCTCATATTCGATGAGACCATCACCGGGTTCCGTTATGCCAACGGCGGCGCGCAGGAGCGCTTTGGCGTCATTCCCGATCTCGCGACCTTCGGCAAAGGCATCGCTAACGGATACCCGTTATCCGCGGTTGCTGGGCGCGGCGACATTATGCGCTTGATGGAGGAGATCTTCTTTTCCTTCACCTTTGGCGGCGAAACGCTCTCACTGGCGGCCGCCGGCGCCACGCTCGACAAACTTCGCAGCGAACCTGTCACCGCCACGCTTCGCCAACGTGGCGAGTTACTGGTAACCCGCTTGCGCGGCTCGATCGGCCGCCATGACCTTCGCGACGTTCTGTCGGTAGGCGGCGACGCAACCTGGAGCTTTCTGCTCGTCGCCGATACGCCTCGCTACAGCCAGTACGAATTGAAGACATTGCTGCTGCAGGAGCTGTTTGCGCGCGGCATCCTCATGATCGGCACGCACAACTTGTCCTATGCGATCAGCGAAGACGATATTGAGCGCCTGCTTGCCGCCTATGATGACGTATTCGCTCTTCTGGCACGGGTTCTGACTGACAATGAACCACTCGACCGATATCTGCATTGCGAGCCGCTGATGCCGCTGTTCAAAGTCCGCTGAAACGCCAACGGCATGAGCGCTTCGTCTCAGAAGGAGCTGTTCCTGGCTGGCGAGGGTGACGCGTGGTTCCGCCGCAACCGCGAAGCCCTGTCGGCCGCCGATGGCGACGACTGTCCGGTCCTTCGATTGGCGTCGAAAATCGACCCCTTTCCCTCGCGCGTACTGGAGATCGGCTGCGCCAATGGATGGCGGCTGAACAAGATGCTGGCCGCGGGCACGCGGGAATGCGTCGGCATCGATCCGTCGCGGGCTGCGATTGAAGAGGGCAGGCGAGTATTCCCCGCGTTGCAACTCCACGTCGGCACGGCGGAGCGATTGCCGCTGGCCACGGAAAATTTCGATCTCGTTATTTTCGGCTTCTGCCTTTATCTCTGCGATCCGTGCGACCACTTTCGGATCGTCGCGGAGGCTGACGGAGCCCTTGCCGATCGTAGTCACCTCATCATCTACGACTTCGACGCCGCGACGCCGTACCGCAACGAATATTCGCATGCGACGGGCGTGTACTCATACAAGATGGACTATTCACGCTTGTTCCTTTCGCACCCGCATTATTCGCTTCGCGAAAGGCGCACTCTGAGCCATCGAGGAGGAGGCGGAGCTCTTCCCGACAACAAACTCGCGGTCTCTCTGCTGGTGAAGAATGCCCGGCTGGCGTGGCCGCCTAATCCGTTCCGGGATGCGTGCAGCTAGACGATCGCTGCCGAAGCTGACTTTGGTCAGCGTCTATCGGGCGCCAAAGGCCGCGCCGCAGCTCCTTTACAAATTGCTTGAGGAGCGAGGGCCGCACGTGAACATCAGTCATCGCGCGATACCGAGCTGGAAACAGCACCTCGCGTTTATTGCGTGCCGGCCTTACGCGGCCTGGTATTTGATCAAATCCGGCCGCGACTATGTCGGCGCGATCTATCTGACGGCAATAAATGAAATCGGCGTATTCGTCGCGGTGCAGTTTCGCGAGCTTGGCTTCGGCCCGCGCGCGGTCAGGCTGTTGATGCGCAAACACGGACGCGGGCGCTATCTGGCGAATATCAATCCGCGCAACGGCCAGTCGATCCTGATGTTTCGGAAAATGGGTTTTCGCCTCGCGCAACAAACCTACGAGCGACGGACGTGAACGCGCCCGCCGATCCCGCCGTGACGCCTTGCGTGACTATCGCCGGCCGCACGATCGGTCACGGCCGTCCGCCCTACATCATCTGCGAACTGTCGGCCAATCATAACGGCCGGCTCGATCGCGCTCTGGAACTCGTGGATGCCGCCGCGGCGACCGGCGCCGACGCCATAAAAATTCAGACGTACACGGCGGACGCGCTGACGATTGCCCACAATTCTCCCGACTTCCGCATTCGCGGCGGATTGTGGGACGGCACCACGCTGTACGACCTCTACCGCCAAGTTTGTACGCCTTACGAATGGCATCCGGCTCTGGTGCGGCGCGCCAGGGAACGCAAAGTCACGCTGTTTTCAACGCCGTTCGATGGGAATGCGGTGCGGCTTCTCGCTGGACTTGGCGTGCCGGCCTACAAGATCGCTTCTTTCGAAGCCGTGGATGTCGCTTTGATCGCGTACGTGGCGAGTCAAGGCAAACCGATGCTGATCTCCACTGGCATGGCGAGCCGCGAAGAGATCGGCGAAGCCGTCCGCACCGCGCGGCAACACGGCGCCGAAGAGCTCGTTCTCCTCCATTGCGTCTCCGCTTATCCGGCGCGATATGAAGAGGCCAATTTGCGGACGATGGCCGATCTTGCCACCTCCTTCGACGTCGTCGTCGGCTTGTCCGATCACACGCCGGGGACCGCCTGCGCGGTCGCTGCAATCGCGCTTGGCGCCTGCGTGATCGAAAAACATTTCACGCTGCGGCGCGCCGACGGCGGCCCCGACGCCGCCTTCAGCCTGGAACCGGACGAATTCAAGCGCTTGGTCGACGATTGCCGTGCCGCCTGGTTGTCGCTCGGCGGCATCGCCTATGAGCGCAGTGCGCGAGAGCAGGAAAATCTTGTGTTCCGGCGCTCGCTGTACGTGGTCGAGGACGTCGCCGTCGGCGAACAGCTCACATCCAACAACATCCGCTCGATCCGGCCGGGCTTCGGGCTCCCTCCCAAGCACCTGTCCGAAGTTTTGGGGCGCAGCGCCGTACGCCCACTCAAGCGGGGCGAACCGCTGCGCTGGGAAGACGTGGCCCAGTAGTTTCTCTGGCTCGGTAGCTTTTCCCACCCGCATGGAGCGAATCTTTACCGCCTGTCACGGCACGCAGCTGCTGGTCATCCAGCATCTGCGCCGGCATTTGCGGCGGCCGCCGGCGCGCGAGTTTCTGATCTGGCATCCGATGGGGGATAACCCCACCATCGATCGGTTCATGACTGAGGTCGTGGCAGAATCTGGCTTCGATGACACGCTCGACATCCGCGATTTCCAGTCGCTACTACCAAGGACGCAAGGGCCGTTGACATGGAGCTTCGAGTCGGTTCGCCGGTTGCGCAGCGATGCCAAAAAGGTGCGCGCCTGGATGAAGGCGAACAGCATCGACAAAGAGAATGCCGAGTTATGGGCCGATGAGCCGTTGCATTTTTACGTTACTTTCGCGAGAGGGCTGCTGACGCAGGCCCGCCACGTCAAAATACCGCACTGCTTCAATCTCGAGGACTGCACGTCCACGAGCCTGAAGGCAGATCTCGAACAGAACTGGAAATCGGCGCCGTTGGCTAAGCGGCTGTTCTTTCTGCCGTGGCAAGGCTGGGCATCAGGCGTGGACATACGGATGCAAATGAAGGCGTACGACAGCGCGTACACATTCGCGTCGCCGAGCTGCTGGAGCCCCAACGGCGTCGATGCTTCGTCGCTGATAACGCTCGACGCCTTTGCGGATACGTATGGGGGATTGCCGCAAACCGTTCGCGCCGAAGTCGAGGCCGAACTTGCGTCCATTCGCGCAAGCTCCCGGCCGCTGATCTTTCTTCTGCTCTTCGGCATGGGCGATGGAGACGGCGAAGCGGCGCGCCTCCCTTATCAACGGGCGGTCGCCCGTATCTTTTCTGAGCGTGCGGCGGATCTGCGCAACTGCACCGTTGCGGTGAAGTGGCATCCGGGCGCGTTGGGTCGCCCAGAGCGCATATTTGCCAACTGGCTGCGCGCGAACATTCCGGCGCAAATTTGCGAAATTGCTCATCCGCTAAATCTTGAATTCATCTTGCCGCAGCTGCAGCCGGACTACGTTTTGGCGGGTATCTGCGGCAGCCTGCCGATCGTACGGGATCTCAAGACCGGCAAGGCGATCGCGATCCGGGAAATGGTCGAACTGGAAATGGCGGAACGACCGGAAGGGCGGCGCTGGGTGTCGCAATTCTTGCAAGGCATTGAAGTCTGGTAGCGGGCCCGCGGCGTGGATTTTGGATATCTGGCGGCAAATGCGAGAACGGCATGGAGCGCGCGCGCGAGCATGCCCGATTTCGTGCGGCGCATGGCCTGGGTCTATTCCGGTAATGTGCCGTCGCCTCTTACACCGCGCGACTGGACCATCCGTTTTCGCTTCCCGCTTCCAGTTGGCTGCGTGCGCCTTTGCCTTCGATCCAATAACGGCGCCGATGCGTTCATCCATTCCGAAGTTTTCGAGCGCGAACATTACCGCCTGCCGCTCGGGCGGCCGCCGCAGAGCATCCTCGACCTCGGCGCCAATATCGGCTTGTCCACTATCTACTTCTCCCAACTCTTTCCGTCCGCGCAACTCGCCTGCGTCGAACCTGCGCCCGATAACGTGCGCGTACTTGTCAAAAATCTTGAACTGAACGGCGTGAGCGCATCCGTCATCGAGGCGGCGGTGGATGTGAACGACGGTCGCGTCCTGCTCGAACTCGGCGAATGCGACTATGCGCACCAAGTCGTGCCCCCATCAATGCATCCGGCCCGGCCGAGATTGGAAGTTGAAGCCATCAGCGTGCCGAGCATCCTGCGCCGCCTGTCCTGGGAACGGATCGGTCTGCTCAAGGTCGATATCGAGGGCCACGAGGCCGTACTCTTCGCGCGCGACTGCGATTGGCTCGCGCGGGTTGATGCGATGTGTATCGAGCACCACCACCACGGCGCAGATGTCGAACTCACGCGATTGGCACGCGACTTTGGATTTCTTGCGCCGCGGCTCTTGCCGAACAACATTTGGTTCCTCGCCCGGCAATGAGCGGTCTTTGATCGGCGGGACCATCTCTCCTGCCCGCTGAAAGTCAGAAAATTCTTGGTCCTGAATCTTTTCTACGAAGAACCCGACAGTGACCGCTGGCTGCCGCTCGACCGTTACCTCCGAAGTCTCGCGCGGCGGCTGCTTCGAGGGAAATCCGCAGCCGGGCGGACAGAAGCGGGTCTTTCTCAATCTTTGCACTGGGCTCAATCGCATCGGCGTGCCTTACCGTGTGAATGACTACCGCCATGCCCGGAGCAATCCCTCTGAGTTGGTCTGCATCGTCGGTAAGCCGCATGTGCTCGACAAGGTCGAATGGAAAAATCCGATCCTGTTCGGCGCTGCTGTACACTCGCATCCGTGCGACGATCCAGGTTTGCTGCGCCGCCTGCCGGTCAAGAAGGTCCTCGTTCCCGGACCCTGGATGAAACGCATGTGCGAGCCAGATTGGGGCGAGGCGGTCGAAGCGTGGCCGGTCGGGATCGACACGCAACGCTGGCGCCCGATGAGCAATTCAAAAAAGACGACGGATGTTTTGCTGTACGACAAAATTCGCTGGGACCATGATCGCTACGCGCAGACGTTGATTGATCCCATTCGAGCCTTTTTGCGCAAGCGCGGACACACTTTCTCCGAAATGCGCTACGGCTTCTATCGCGAGCAGGATTTCCAATCAGCCTTGGCGTGCTGCCGGACCTTGATCTTTCTATGTGAGCACGAGACGCAAGGGATCGCGTATCAACAGGCGCTGTCGTCCGGCGTGCCGATCTTGGCGTGGGATCGCGGTGGCTTCTGGCAGGACCCGGCCTATTACCCTCACCGGGTTCAATTCACCCCAGTCAGCTCGGTGCCGTATTGGGACGAGCGGTGCGGAAAAAGGTTTGCATCGATCGGTGAGTTTGAAACCGCTTGGGGGGAGTTTTGGCAGAGCTACCAGGCGGGCCGCTTCGGCCCGCAAAGCTACATCCGGGAAAATCTGACGTTGGAAAAGTGCGCACAGCACTATGTGAGGCATGTGCGTGCCTTGTCGGGTGATTAGGCATCTCGCGTTCAGCCTCCGGCAGTTGTCCGCGCTTGGGTGCTGTAACAATGGCTTCAAATCCACTCAAAACCGCGACGAAGCCCGGCGCCAGGAAAAAGGTGAGCATCGGTTTCGCCCGGCTCTGGGCTGGGGCGACCGCTGAAGAGCTGATCGAGACTATTCTTGTCGATCTGAAGCCGTCCTTCGATTTCGAAGTGTCAGCTTCGCCGCGCGTGGTGCTTTACGGTCCGTACGCCGGCGACATGCCTAGGGGCCGATATATTAAGATTTTCATCGGCTGCGAGAACGTGCGCCCGATCATGAGCGAGTGCGATTGGGCTTTCGGGGTGCTGCATCCCGAAGCGATGGGTGACCCCCGCTACATGCGCTTCGCGCGTTGGGGAGACAACTCCGAGCTGATCCAGCGCGACCGCGACTGGGTGGCTGTGCTCAGATCGAAGACGCGTTTCTGCGCCTTCGTCCACTCCAATCGGAGCCCGTATCGCGAGGCCTTCTTCCGCGCGCTGTCGCGCTACAAGCAGGTCGACGCGCCGGGCCGCTCGATGAACAATCCGTCCACGCTGGCGAGGCCGCCTGCAGCGCCGAGCGCCCCTGGGTAGCCGCCACGACCCTGCAGACCTTGCTTGAGACTCTCGTTCGGCCTCCGGCGCGGCCGGTCTTGCTGAAAATCGACATCGAGGGGTTCGAGCCGCAGGCGCTTGCCGGTCTCGATTTCGACGGTGCGTTCCGGCCTAAGAACATTCTTCTGGAGTATGAACCGCTATTGCTCCCGTGTGAGTGGCAGATGCTCGGTGACGTGACGTCCTTCTTTTCGGCGCGAGGGTACGTGTTGCACGACGACTTCGGCTGTACGTTCCGAGCGCAAGCGGCTCTTCCAGAAGCAAATCTCTGGGCGCGTGATGCTCGCGAAGGGGACGTGCGGGCGTGACGGCCCTGGTCTCAGTCATCATTCCTTGCCGCAACGGCGCGGCTTGGCTCGCCGAGGCTCTCGAATCCTGTCTCGCGCAGACCTGGTCCGATGTGCAGATCATCGTGGTCGACAACGGCTCGACTGACCGCAGCCTTGAAGTTGCCAAGAGCTACCAATCTCGCGGCGTCACGGTCCTGCAATGCACACGCGCGAGCGCGGCCGCCGCGCGCAACCTGGCCCTGGCACAGGCGCATGGCGATTTTATTCAGTTTCTCGACGCCGATGACGTGCTCGATCGCGATAAAATCCGCGTGCAGGTCGAACGGCTTGCCGCGGCGCCGCCCGCCTCGCTGGCGTCGGGCGCGTGGACGCGATTTCGGCTAAGGCCGAGCGAGGCGGCGCTTTTGCCCGAGCCGGTTTGGGCCGATCTGGCGCCGGATGAATTTCTGATCCGCTCCTGGCTCGGCGGCGGCATGATGCCGAATTTCGCCTGGCTTGCGCCACGCGCGCTCATCGAGCGCGCCGGGCCGTGGAACGAAGCGCTGAGCCTCAACGACGACGGTGAGTTTTTCAGCCGCGTCGTGCTCGCTTCATCCGGCATCGTATTCTGTGGCGATGCGCGCGGTTATTATCGCGGCGGCCGGCAGGGGTCGCTGAGCTGGCGGAACGACCACGCAGCGTTTACATCCGCTTTTTCAGCGACCGACCTTTCGTGCGGTTATTTGCTGGAGCATTGCGCGTCGAAAACGGCGCAAAGGGCGTGCGCCGCGCACTATCAAAGATTCGCCTATGCAGCCTATCCACAGGCGCCGGACCTCGTGGCGAGGGCGGAGAAGCGCATTGCCGAACTGGGCGGAAGTGAGCTGCGTCCCGGCGGCAGCCAGACGTTTCAGCTGCTCTCGCGCGGCTTCGGCTGGAAGTTCGCCAAACGCTGCCAGCGCGCATGGCATGGACGACGTCAGGCCGCGGCGGCGACGCCGCAATGACGTGCGGACGGCGTCGGGCGAAAATTGTTCTGCTCAGCGGCAATAGCCTTTGTCACAATCCACGGGCGTTCAGGGCAGCAACCGCGCTCGGACGAGCCGGCTACGACGTACAGGTGCTCGGCGCTTGGCTCGAGCCGGAGCTGAAGGCGCGCGACCAAAAACTGATTGGCGACGCGCCGTTCCGTTTCGTCGCAATCCTCGACTGCACGCGATCTGGAGCACGTACTGGTGCCGCGCAGATGTTCCGCCGCGCCCGAAGTAAGACCGCTGACGTGTTGCATGCACTGACCGGACGTGAAAGTGCCCATCAATTGGGGCTGAGCATTCCGGCGATGCTGGCGCGCGCTCAAGGGATCGGAGCCGACCTGTTTATCGCCCATTCGGAGCCTGCGCTCTACGTCGCTTCGGCGCTGCTTCGTCGCGGCCGCCGCGTGGGCGTCGACATGGAGGACTGGTTTTCCGAAGACCTGATGGCGCGAGAGCGGCGGGCGCGTCCGTTGCGGCTTTTGCGCTCTCTCGAACGGGAGTTGCTTGGACGCGCCGCCTACGCCACGTGTCCATCACGCGCGATGCGCGAAGCGTTGGCCGCCGCGTATGGCGGCAGGCCGCCGGCTGTGATCTACAATGCGTTTCCATTGGCGGAGCGGAGTGCGATCGACGGGCGGCGCCAGGACCGCGGCAACGGCTCCGTCGCCTCGATCTGCTGGTACTCGCAGACGATCGGGCCAGGTCGCGGCCTGGAAGACCTCGTCAGTGCGCTCCCATCGCTTCAGCGTGATGTCGAAATTCACCTCCGCGGCCGCGTTGCGCCGGAAACGGAGCATTGGTTGCGAAGCCGCCTGCCGGAAGGCTGGCAACAGCGGTTGTTCTTCCACCCGCTGGTGCCAAACGACGAACTTCTTTCGCGCGTTGTCGAGCATGATATCGGCTTCGCCGGCGAGACGCTGCATTGCCGCAGTCGCGACCTGACCGTGACCAACAAGATTTTGCATTATCTGCTTGGCGGACTTGCGGTGGTCGCTAGCGATACCGCCGGCCAACGCGAAGTCGCCGCAGAGGCTCCAGACGCGGTCTCGTTTTACGAGTCCGGCCATCCGCACGCGCTCGCGCACGCACTGGCCTCTCTCCTCAATTCGCCGGAGCGCCTGCTCCGGGCAAAGGCCGCCGCGTTGGAGGCTGCCGAGCGGACCTTTTGCTGGGACAAACAAGAGCCGGTTCTGCTCGCGGCTGTGGCTGATGCCTTGCTACGGCATTCAGTGACGTCTTGAGCGCAGATCGTGAAACGCCGCGTGGAGTTCCTCTGCTGGCTGGGCAATCGCCTCGGCAAACCGCCGGGTCTCGAGCGTATCATGCGTTTTTTGGCGCCACCGCACAAATTCACCGATGTCCCGGACGTCTGTCTGGCTCGCGACGGAAGTCTTTTTGTCACCCGCCTGTCGCTACCGCTCGGCTGGCACATAGGTTTCTTCGGCTCGTACGAGTCCGAACTGCGCACCATCATGCGTAGCGTGCTGCCGGCAGGGGGCGTCGCGATCGACGTCGGCGCCAATGTCGGTTGGCACACATTGTTGCTGGCCCGGCTCGCAGGATCAGGCGGCCGGGTGTTGGCCGTCGAACCGAACCCTTCGGTGCGTGCGCAGCTTCAGCGCAATGTCGGCCTTAACCGCTTCACGCAAGTTGAGATCGTTGCCTGCGCGCTTGCCGATGCTCCGAGAACTGCGAAATTCGTCGCACCTGACGCGGACGATCCTTCTTCGGCGAGCGGTCACATCCTTTCGGAAGGAAATGAAGGAGCCGCCTCAATTGAGGTCGAAACTAGCACTCTCGACTTGCTCCTCGAACAGAAACAGCTCGCTAGGTTGGACTTGATAAAGATCGATGCTGAAGGGTTTGACTGGCCGGTGTTGCAGGGTGCGGAGCGGACTGTCGCGCGCTATCGTCCCTACGTCATTTTCGAGTTTGATGAGGCCTACGCCGCGCGCGGCAGCCAAACCGCGGCCTTTTTGAGCGAATTCTTCCGTCGTCATCGCTACCAGTTGTTTTCGGTCGGGCGCCACTGGGCCGAGCTGACGGACGAGCGGTCGTGGCCGGCAAACGCCAATATATTTGCCGCGCCGCTATCGTAATTAAAGCAAGCGTCCTGAATCGGAGAGTGAACATGGTTGCCATGAAGACGATCGGACGCGTGCTTCTCATCATCTGCGATACATCGTGGATGCACACGCATCTGGCGGCGAGCTGGCGGATGACCGGTGCAACGGTATTTGTCCGAGACTTCGGCAGCACCATGGGCCGCGGCTGGGATGAAGCGGGCGAGCGGGAGCATCGGGAGCGAAACGCGCGCTGGCGAAACGCCGCCTCCCAAATCGCGGCTGGCGGCGGTCTCGATCTCGTCTTTCTCGTCGCGCTCGATGATGTGCTGGAGGAGGCGACCCTCATCCACTTTCGGCAATTGGGGGCGAAGCTCGTCCTCTACCACGTGGACATGCTGTCGCAATGGTACCGCTCGATCCGGTCAGGTCGGTTTATGGATTTGATCTGCTACGCATCCGCCGACCACGTCGATTTCTTTCGCAAGCGAGGCATTCCGACATTGCGGTTCGGCTTTGGCTCGCTCGCGCCGTCGCCGGACGAAATGAATTTGGAGCCGGTCCGTTTCGACGGCGTGCTGTATCTGGGTTCGCCTTGGCCCTACCGACAAAAAGTCCTGCGCCAAGTTGTTCAGGCCGGCTTGCCATTGCGGATCTACGGTAACAATTGGCATTCCAACCGGCCGTGGCCCAGCACTGCCGGCGCGGGCAAAAAGCTCATTCACGACCTGCATTTCTACCTGCTGCCGCGCTTGCGCGAAGAGGGGATGCCGCTGCTGGGTCGAATGACGCGCCGCCTGATCGACCGCGACCAGGCGCGCGTGCATCTTTACGAATTCCCTGCCGGCGTCGTTCGCGGCAGCTACGAGATACCCGAATTTGGACTGCTGGTTCGCTGCGCGGCGATCAATATTGGGTTCACGCAGATGGATATCGATTCCAGCCGCGAGTATCCCCGCCAGCTGCGCCTGCGCGATTTCGAAATTCCGGCCGCCGGCGGCTTCTATCTGGCCCAATCCTGCCCCGAGCTTTCGCTGTACTACGATATCGGCAGCGAAGTCGCGGTGTGGGACCGTGCGGCGGATCTGCTCGATCGCATCAAATATTATCTGACCCGACCCGACGAACGCCGACGGATTGCCGACGCGGGACGCGAACGCGCGCTGCGCAATCACACCTGGCTGCACCGCTTTGCCGACATGGCGCAAGCGCTCGGCATGCAATTGCCGGTCCAGGCGGAGCACGAGCTGAGCGTGGCGTGAGGCGTCGTGTCCTTCTCGTCGTCAGCAGCTATCGGCCGGCGATGCTTGCGGATATGCAGCGGGCGCGTGCGCTGGCGTGGGAGTTGCCCGCGCTCGGCTGGGACGTGGAAGTGCTCACCCCAGCGGCAAGCCAGCTGCGGCAGGATGCAATCGAGCCCGATGCGGATGGCTTCTTCGCGCCGACGGTTCGCGTTCACGAGGTCCGCGTCTGGTTTCCCTCGCTGTTTCATCTGGTCGCGCTGGGCGCGGGCACGTGGCGAATGTGGCTGCCGATATTTTGGCACGGCCGCGCGTTGCTGGCGTCGAGGCGCTTCGATCTGGTTTATTTCAGCACCACGGCTTTCAATTTTTTCGTCTTTGGTCCGCTGTGGCGGCGCATGTTCGGCATACCTTATGTTCTCGACTTTCAGGATCCGTGGGTACGCGGCGACGAGCATAGGGGCGAGGGCTGGAAAGCGCGTCTATCGACACTGATCGATCCGGTTATGGAGAAAGCCGCCGTGGCCAACGCCGCCGGCATCATTGCTGTGTCGCAAGCCTATATCGACACGTTGAAACAGCGTTACGAAAACCGGTCTCCCGCGTGGCTCTGCGAAGGCCGCCACGAAACCATTCCGTTTTGTGCCTTCGAGCGCGATTTTGTCGAGGCGAACGTCGATCGGCCGGATATCCCGGCTCGGCTCTCGTCGGCATTGATGCTGCACTATGTCGGTGCCGGCCCGACGATGAAGACATCATTTGCGCTTATTTGCCGGGCGCTCGCCCATCTGCGCGAAGGCGGCGACGGTTTGGCCGAGCGCGTGCGCATCCGATTATTTGGCACCGGGTCGCTCGGCCAAGAAGTCCGCCCCTTCGTCGCTGCTCGCGGCCGCGCGCGAGGCCGGGGTGGGCGAGCTGCTCGAGGAGTGGCCGCAGCGGGTGCCCTATCGGCGCGCGCTCGAGCTTGTTCACGACAGCGACGGCTTGCTCATCCCGGGTGTCGACGATGTCGGTTACATGCCGTCAAAGCTTTTCACTTATGCGCTATCAGGAAAGCCGTTGCTCGCCTGCCTGCGCAGCGACGGGCCGGCCTATGCATTCTTCCAGGCGAATCCGCAGCTTGGCCGATCCCTCTGGTTTGACGCGATGAGGTCGATGCCTTTGGACGAGGCGGCGGCGATCATGCGGCGATTTCTCGAAGACGCCGCGGCCGGCGCGCGGTTCGATCGCCGCGCGATGCTGGAGACGCATCTGGCCCCGGCGATGGCGCAGCGCCACCTCAAAGTCTTCGAAGCCTGTCTGGCAAGCGCGCCGAAGCAGTCCTGATCGATGTTGCGGCAAAAGGTGCGGCTTGCTTTCGTCGTCTCGCATCCCGTTCAATACTTTGTGCCGCTGTACCGAAAACTCGCGCAGCGGCACGATACCGACATCAAGGTCTTCTTCACCTGGCATGCAGGTGAGGAGCCGGTCGAGGATCGCGGCTTTGGGCAAAAGGTGGCGTGGGACATTCCGCTGATCGGTGGTTATGAATCCGAGCGGGTACCCAACGTTTCGCCTCGTCCGGGACCATATAATTTCTTCGGGCTGCGCAATCCAACTGTGTTTGATCGCCTCATGTCGTGGCGGCCGGACGTTGTGCACGTTTCCGGGTGGGCTTGGTACTCGCATCTGCAATTGCTTTACGCGCTGCATCGGCGGCGTGTTCCGACGTTATTTTTGGGCGACTCGCATTTGCTCGATGGCGGACACGGCAGCCCATGGTGGTGGCTTAAGACTACAGCACTGGGTCAAGTCTACTCTTGGCCCGCCGGGTTTTTGGTCGTGGGCTCGGCCAATCGCGCCTATTACGAGCGGCTCGGCGTCGAGCAGGCGCGGCTCTTTCCCTGCCCGCATTCGATCGACGTCGGCCGTTTCGCCGAGCCGGCTGCGGCGCTTGAGCAGGAGGCGGCGCGCTGGCGGCAGGAGCTTGGAATTGGAGTTCGATCAGAAAGTCCTGCTCTACGCCGGCAAGTTCGAGCCCAAGAAGCGGCCGACTGAACTCATGCGGGCGGTGTCCCGGCTGCAGAACAGCGCCGTCGTGCTGGTGCTGGTCGGCTCCGGCGAACTGCAGGATGAAATCAACGCGATCGCCGCCGATCCGGCGCGATTTCGCGTGCTGCCGTTTGCGAACCAGAGCCGTATGCCGGTCGTCTACAGGCTCGCGGACATTTTCGTCCTGCCGTCCGCTTACGGGGAAAGCTGGGGCCTTGCCGTCAATGAAGCACTGGCATGCGGGCGGCCGGTGATCGTCAGCGACCGTGTCGGCTGCGCCGCGGATGTGGTCAATCCGACGTGCGGCCGCGTCTTCGCCTGGAACGATTGGTCCGCGTTCGAAAGAATTGTCGAATGTCTGATCAATGATCCAGGCCAACTTGCGGACATGGGCCGCGCCGCGTCTCGGCATGCCTTGGCGTTCGACGTTGCGGTTACCGAGGCCGCGCTCGTCGAGGCTGTGCACCAAGTGTGCAGATTACACGATACGCCTATGGCGGCTTATCGTCCGGTTCGCTCCGTGACGAGCCGGAAAGGCGCGGTATGAGTACGGCGATTGTCGGCGGCGGCGCATTCCGCGCGGTCAACCCGCGGCACCTTGGCTATGCCCTCAATGTCATCGCCGTATTCTTGCTGTTTCTGAGCTTCTTTGCCCAGGACTCGATCGCCTATTTGTGCGTGGCGGTGCCGGTCCTTGTTCCGGCGTTCATGTGGGTCGGCTATGGGGCATTCGGAATACCGGTGCTCCCCGTCGTGGCCATATTGTTTTACGTGTACTACGCGCTGCCTCTGCTCGGAGGCAACACGCTGACGATTTACAAATCGTCGGAGATCGTTTGGGCGACGTTATCGGTCGGCTACTTTCTGATCGCCGCATCGGTCGCAGCATGGCCATTTTTGGGCGCCGCTCGGCATAAGAGCAACTCAACGCCTGCAAATGGGACGGCGCGCTACGCGCAGGCGATCAAAGGAAAGTCCCTCGCCAATATTGTCTCGACCGACGAAATATACCGGCTCATGTTTATCGGCTTGACCTGCGGCGTTATTTTCAATTTGGCCGCCGCTTCCGGCAAACTTGGATTTCTTGGAACGTTTGCCGGCGTGGTTCGCGCCTGTGTCTTTCCGCTCACTTACGTGGCTTGTTATTTGACCGGATTTGCCCGCGGCGCCGGTGCGTTGACCGGCCCGCGATGGGTCATGGCCTTAGGCGGCTTTCTCGCCACCGCCACCTTATCGATGAGCAGCCTGTTTCTCGTCGGCGGAGCAATGAATATCGCTGCCCTCATGCTCGGCTACGTTCTTGGAGCGAGGCGCATTCCCTGGGTCGGGATCGGACTGGCATTCGTCATTTTGAGCGTCCTGAATGCGGGGAAGGGGACGGTGCGAGAGTCGATATTGGGAACTGGACACCCAAACGGTGCAGAATACGTCACTGCTCGCATTGCCGGGCATGCTGACGGATTGGTTTGTCGATGGGCTGAGCACCATCGGGTCGAGCGCCCCGTCCAGGGGGCCGACGTTGCTCGAGCGCACGTCGCTCCTGCACATGGTCCTTGCCGTCCAGCAAGCAACCCCGACGGTCATTCCGTTCCTCAACGGGGCAACCTACGCCATGTTGCCCTCGATGCTCGTGCCGCGCTTTTTGCAGCCGGACAAGATCGAAAGCCAGGCCGTGTTGAATCTGCTCAGCGTGCGTTATGGACGCGAGACCGAGGAGAGCATCTCGCATACGACAATCGGGTGGGGCATGGTGGCGGAAGGTTATGCGAATTACGGCAATCTTGCTGTAGTTGCCGTGGGCTTGGTGTTCGGCGCGCTGTGCGGATTGCTGATGCGGCTGAGCGCCACCGCCGGACCGACATCGATGGCAATGTTGATTGCGATTGCGTCGACGCTCACCCTTTGCAACGTCGAAAGCGACTTTTCCTACACGATGGTGACGCTGTTTCAGACAGTAGCGGGGGTCTGCATCTTCGCCGCTTTGCCGAGATTGACCACCCGCCGGTCGCGGGCGGCGATGCCTTCCCCAGCTAAAAGAATGAATTGAACGAAGTCGAAAAGACCAAGTTCGGTTTTCGACCAATCCAAATCGATGCGCCTGTTGCATGTGGTTCCGACCTATCTGCCCGCGCGGCGATATGGCGGTCCTATCATTGCGACGCATGGTTTGTGCCGGGCGCTGGCGGAGCGCGGGCATGAGGTCGAGGTCTTCACCACCAGCATCGACGGGCCGGAAGACAGCGCCGTGCCGCATGACATGCCGGTCATACTCGACAACGTGAAGGTCCGGTATTTTGCGTCGCCGTGGCTGCGCCGGCTTTCCTACGCGCCGTCGCTGAGCAGGACCTTGCGCCGGGAGATCCGCGGCGCAGACATCGTGCACCTTCACTCGGTTTTTCTTTGGCCAACATGGAGGGCGGCAAGGATCGCGCAGACGGCGCGCGTTCCGCACGTCATCTCTCCACGCGGCATGCTGGTCAAGCGGCTGATTGACGCCCGCAACCGGGTGGTCAAGTCCGCCTGGATCGGTTTGATCGAAAGATCGAATCTAGAACACGCCGCGGCCATTCACGCAACGTCGCAGCTAGAGCGAGAGGAGATCGAACGGTTCGGCTGGCGTCTGCGGCGAGTGGACGTGGTGCCAAACGCGGTGAACGATCTTGATTCGCAGGCGTTCAACGATGCCCCCTCGGCGGAAATTGCAGCGCTTTGCCGCGAGCAGCCGCTTATTCTGTTTTTTGGCCGATTGGCGCGGGTGAAAGGCCTCGACCGGCTCTTGCATGCATTTGCCAAAACCCAACGCGGCGTGCTGGCGATCGTCGGCACCGACTATGAGGGGCTGGCGGATGAACTGTCGCGGTTGGCGCGAACGCTGAACATTGACCACCGCGTTCGCTTGCTGCCGGACACAATAACCGGCGCTGACAAGGAGCACCTATTCGCCGCGGCACGGCTGTTCGTGCTTCCGTCGTACTCCGAAAGCTTCGGCAACTCGGTGCTCGAAGCCATGCAGCGCGGCTGCCCGGTGATTGTCACGCCGGAAGTCGGCGCCGCCGACGTCGTGAGAGAGTGCGGCGGTGGGCTCGTCGTCGGCGGCGATCCGCAGTCGCTCGCCCATGCCATGGATTCGCTGATCGGAGACGACGCCCGGCTGTCGGCGATGGGCAAAGCCGGCCGGCGGCACGTCAGCAGCCATTATAGCTGGCAGCGCGTCGCCGCGCGAATGGAAGCGCTCTATGACGACGTGAGAACATCGCGGTAAGTCGGCTTGCTCGATCAAATCACTCCGCTTGTGTTGACCTATAACGAGGCGCCGAATATCCGGCGCACGCTGAGCAAGCTGTTGTGGGCGCACCGCGTCGTTGTCATCGACTCCGGCAGTACTGACGAGACGTTGAGCGTGCTGAAGGCCTATCCGCAGGTCGAAGTGATACAACACCCGTTCACCGATTTTGCGGGGCAATGCAATTTCGGCCTGACAAAGGTGAACACGCCGTGGGTATTGTCTCTCGATGCTGATTATGAGCTGAGCGATTCTTTGGTGGAGGAAATCCACGGCCTTGCGGTCGCGGATGTGATCGCCGGCTACCGCGCGCGGTTCGTCTACCGCATTTGCGGCCGCGCCTTGCGCGGCAGCCTTTATCCGCCGCGGGTCGTGCTCTATCGCAGGGACAAGGCGCGCTATCACAATGAAGGCCACGGCCACCGCGTGAGCGTGCAAGGCGAGGTTAAGACGCTCCGCGGCGTGATTTATCACGACGACCGCAAGCCGTTGGCGCGCTGGCTCGACTCGCAGCGGCGCTACGCCGCCGAAGAGGCGCGCTATCTCCTGGCAACGCCGGCGACGAAGCTCCACAGCGCGGATCGCGTCCGCCGCATGGGCTGGCCGGCACCGCTCGGCGTTCTGGCTTACACGCTGTTGGCCAAAGGCTGCGCGCTCGACGGTTGGCCGGGGTGGTATTACGCGCTGCAACGGCTCGTCGCTGAAAGCCTGATCGCCCTCGAAATTATCGAACGTCGCTTATGCGGTCCCGGCCAAAGCTCACCTTCGAGCTTGCAGCAATAGTCGAGCGCGTGCGCATCAACATCGTTATCGGCCCGTTTTATCCGATTCCGCCAGTGCTCGGCGGTGCCGTCGAAAAGGTACATCTGCTTCTCGCCGGTGCCTACCGCGACGCCGGTCACGAGGTCACGATCGTCTCGCGGCGTTATAAGGACTTCGCGCACGAGGAGGTGATCGACGGAATAAGGCATCTGCGAATTGCCTCCTCCGATCGCTCGTCGAACCTCGCCGTCAATCTCATCTTGGATTTCCTCTATGCCGTGCGGGTGGCGTCTGCGTTGCCGGCCGCCGACGTCACGATCACGAACTCGTTTTTTCTGCCACTTGCTCTCCCGCGCGGCCGCGCCGGCAGGATTTACGCCCAAGTCGGCCGCTACCCAAAAGGGCAGATGTCTCTCTATTTTCGCGCCGACCGGCTGCAAGCGGTTTCCCAGGCGGTGGGGCGGGCCATCGGCCGGCAAGCGCCGTGGCTCAAACGCAAGATCGTTGTGATCGGCTACGCCATTCCAGATGCGTATTTCGCAAAGACGGCCCAGAACGACCGCCGGCCAGTCGTGCTGTATGTCGGCCGCATCGCGCGCGAGAAGGGTATTGAGTTGTTGCTCCGCGCCTTCGCGAGCCTACCGTCGCGGTTCGATAAGCGCGTACTGGCGGGGTGGACGCTACGCATCGTCGGCCCGCATGCGGTGATGCAAGGAGGCGATGGGCCTCAGTACCTCGCGCAGTTGCGAGCGCTGGCGCAGGTGCTCAATATCGATTGCGAGTTCGTGGGACCAATCTTCGACCAGCAGGCGTTGATCGGCGAATATCAACGCGGCGAAATATTCGTCTATCCCAGCCTGGCTGAGGCTGGAGAATCGCTGGGATTGGCGCCGCTCGAGGCCATGGCGGCGGGATGCGCGGCCGTCGTGTCCGATCTCGAATGTTTTGACGACTATATCGAGGATGGCGCAACCGGCCTGAAGTTCGACCATCGCGGCGGCGATCCAGTTGCCAATTTGGCGGCGCAGCTTGCACGCCTGATCGGTGCCCCGGATCTCTTGAGACAGATCGCCCAAGCGGGGCAGCGCGCTGCCGGAAAGTTCGGCGTCGCCGCGATCGCCGGCCGCATGCTCGATGATTTCCGCTCGTTGGTCGGTGAGAGCGGGCAGCCCGCCCGCCGTTCGCGATCAGCCGCTTACCCTTCCGGTAGTTCGCCGCCAAGCCCATAGCGGAAGCCGCAGGACCGGATAAAGAAAATGCAGCCGCGGCGGTAAAGGGAAGGCCAGGACATCGAGGATCCCGACCGCGGCGATCCGCCACTGGGCAAAGAAAAACACGATTCCCTGTCCCAGCAGGAATTGGTACATGATGTTTTTTGAAACCGCGATCATGCCGCCTGGCTTGGCTAGCGGATTTGCCATCGCGTTCAACGCGATCCTTACCAGCCTTCTCACTCGCCCATGGCGTTGAAGCTTCGTCGCGAGCTCCGGCGGAAGCTTCATATCAAATAAAAGCTGGCACAGCAGCAGCGCCTGCCCGGCACAAAGCCCGGTGCCGCGCGATTGGGCGTGCCGGTAAAGCTGCGGGATGTCGGCGTCGCTGGTCGCGACCAGGGCGTTGAGATCAGCAAGCCATTTCAGCCTCGACCAGCCGTGGCCGGCGCCGTGCGCGCACAGATGGGCGAACAGATCGTCTCGTGCCAATGTGCGCACGCGGCGTCCCCCGTCGAGCGTCACCTCTTGTGTCGCGGCATGGGCATCGATGTTTTGCAAGAGCAGCGGATTGGCGGTCGGCCGCCATTGCAGCTCGATGATCATTCTGCTGTTGCGGTGACGAAGCTCGACTTCGCGAGCATAGCGCGCGAATGCCCGCCACTGTGCCGTGCCGGGTTGCGCCGCAGGAGGAAGCGCCTCGTAGCCTTCGCACTTGAGCAGCGCCAGCGCTGTCTCGGCCTGCGCTGGGAATACCAACAGGTCGATGTCGCGCGTTTGTTTGATCGCGTATGAGCCGTAGGCGAGCTGCGCCAGCGGAAGACCTTTCAGGATTAGAACCGGAATCTGCGCCAGGGCAAGCAGGTTCTGCAGCCGAACCGCCTCGGCGGCGAAGATGGCGTTTTGCTGTGCAAGTCTCCTAGCATGCATTGCCAACGCTTCGGAGGTTTCGCGCGGCATCTCGACCGCCGCCTCTGATAGTGCGTCGTGGACGAGGCCGACCACGCGCTGGCGGTTCGCCATCCAAACAAGACGTTTCCAGTCGCTGACGCCGGCTGCGGCCGCGCGTACGGCCTCATTGCGGGCCGGCGACGGCGGCCAGCCGCAGCAGGCGGTGGTGAGGCGGAATTCGGGCGAGAGCGTCTGATTGTCCATGGCGGTTTATGCAGCTGGTACATCGGCGCAAATTCGCCGTGCCGTGTCGTCGGTACTGGCTAATTTGTAACCCAGCCGCAGCATCATCGGTCCATGGGCCAGTTCAATGCGGGCGACCTGGTCGGGCGTCAGCGCGTCGCGCCAGCCGTTGATGCGGCCCTCGCGGAAGAACGCTGCGGTGTGGTGTGGCTTTTCCAGAAAACCGGAGGCTCGTTCCTGCGCCTGCAAGTGGGTGAAGGTGGTTGCGGCGACGGCGGAGGCAACCTGCTCCGCGTCGTGCGGCAGTTCGAGGAAGCGGCCAATCGCGCCAAATGCGGAGGCCGGATCGGCATGTATGTCCTCGTAGCGCACCAGATGAACCGGAAACGGCGCCCTTAGCCACGATTGCACGTGGCCGCTCCAGGTCTGCAAGCGCTGCTGCAATTGTTCATCCAGGCGGTTGGGTGAACTCGAGAAGCCCGCGGCCGCATCGGCCATGCGCGCGATTTCATCGTCGATCGTGCGTCCGGTGTGATGGGCGAGCGACACCGCGACCGCGCGCGGATCGCGCACCACGTAGACTGCGCCGCGCGTGGCTTGGCTGGGAAACAGCGGCTCGCCGCCCGGGGTCAAATGATAGCAATCGTGCGCCTTGCAGTAGAGCACACGATCTGCTTCCGCCGCCCAGATTTCATAGGCGCGGGGCCGCAAGTTGGTCTGCTGCTCCAATGCTAGGTCGGCCGCCGCAATGCCGAGCGCCTCATCGAAGGCGGAGCGGTTGCTGGCGATACCCCCCAAGAAGCCGAGCTTGTTGATATCGGCTGGTTCCCCGGAAACGAGCGTGGCGATAAAGGCACGCAGCCACGTGTTGCCCGATTTTGGATAAGAGGTGAGCCAAAAGATGCCACCCATCGCGGTCACGCCTCCACAACGCCGAGTGCGAGTGTCGCCGCTTCATCGAGGCTCGGCACGCCGTGCGAGACTTTGAGCCGCCACACCGTCACGCCGGAGGCCATGAGTTCGTGTCAGGCCGGCAAAAATATCCGGCCCGCGGGCGAGTGCGCTGGCTGGACGGCGCATGTGCACGACGCCCTGGAGCGCGGCGGCGGCTAACGCCCCGCGCAGCCGCTCGATCGTGACCGCGCCGCTTTGATGCCGCGACAGCAGGATGATTGCGGCGAGCGGATGCCGCGCTTGCGCGCAGCGGACGCCGCAGTCGAGCACGTATTTCTCCTTGTCGCGCGCCGCGCGTTCCAAAGCTCGCGGCTCGATGCCGAGGCGAACGAGCGCGTCGCGCCATAGCCGCAGCCGGCCAGAACCGGCCAGCACATGGGCCTTATCCGGCTCGATGACGCAGACGTCGTCGGCCACCACTGCATGACCTTGCCGGGCCAGCACCGCTGCGAGGGTCGATTTGCCTGCAGCGGAATGACCGCAGAGCGCGATCGCCTGCGCGCCGGCGACCACGACGCTGCCATGCAGCGGCAACAGCCCGCGCTGGTGCCATAGCACCGCCTGCAGCGGACCGCTGAGAATGGTGCTCGTATCGGCACTCGGTTCGGCATCGACCAGCACCTCGTCGCCGTTGCGCACCAGGATGCGGCCGGTCCCCGGCAAGGCGAACAGATATTGGCTACCGCCTTTGGTTTGAAAGACCGGAGCAACGTGATCGGGGGAATCGAGTCGAAGCGGCACCGGCGCCTGTCGCACCACGATGTCGCAACGGACATGGCGCGGTCCGTCCCATGGCGCCAGCGCCGGCAGGTGGAAATCTGATTCGAGCTTGAGCCCGTTGAAATGATAGGCCTGCGGCATGCCCTCGTCCTATCCGTCGTCAACGGTGGGGAGGGCAAGCGCACCCGCACAAGCGTCGTCTACCGATCGTCGTGGTCTAAGCATTGCCGCCTTCCACCCAGCGGATGAAGCGGCCGACATGAACACCGCGGGCGAGCGCGAGCTGATAATCGGTGCTCCGCTCTTCGGCTTCGTTGGCGTCCTTCGGCCATTGATCCATCAGCCGCTTGAGCCGCGGCAGATCGATCAGACGGTTCGCCAGCGGCGACGCCTGCAGCCGCTCAATGTCCGCGGCGATGTCGTTTCGCCTTGCGTCGAGCGAACGGAACCAGGTCGGCGTATGAGCGCCGCGCCGGCGCTCGTTGACGATTGCTGGTGGCAGCCGATCGGCCAAAACGCGGCGTGCAAAGGAGCGTTGGATGCCATGGCGCCGATACATCGGTTCCGGAACTGAAAGCGCGAATTCGAGCAGCCGGCGATCGCCCTGCGGATCGCGGATCTCGTAGCCGTAAACCTCTTCGGCCGCCCCGCGCACGTCGCGCGTATATTGATTGTGGTCGAACAAGCGGTAAGCCCGCCACCGGCGTGGGTCGGAATGGCGCGGCCCGAACCAGGGATCGAATCCATCGTTTCGCCATTGCCGCGACAGCCCGCTTTCCGCGATGAAAGCCGGGTTGAGTGCGCTGTGCTGCGCGACGCTGTCCGGATCGCGGCCACGCAGGCGGTAGATCACCCGCCGCATTCGTCGCGAAGCCGAAGGAACGACGAGATTGGCGGCGAGAGCGCGAAGCAGACTTTGGTCGCTTTCGCGCGCGACGGCGCACCACTCACGCAGGAAGTCGCGCCACCGGCGCGTGCGAAACAGTTCCAACAATGAAAAGCTTCCCAGCCAAGTCAGGCCGAAATTGCCGTAATTGCCGATCAGGAGCGTGCGGTGACCCGAAGCGGCGACGGCATCGGGGAGATGCGAACCCACACCGAAGGCGGCCGGGTTGAATGCCGGCAGATGCAGCCGCACAAACTGGCGCGTGTCGTCATAGGCGTTGGGATGAATGGAGTCGGGGCAGACGAACCGAATATCGAGCTTCGGATACATCCGCCCGAGTTTTTGCAGCTTGTCGCGCTCATCGAGATAGCGATGCCGCGCGATGTTGATTTGAGTTCCGAGCGGCGGAACCAGACTAAAGCAGGTGATGCTGTCTGCGTGGCGCTGCCGTGCAGCGGTGGCGGCGATCGCCGACGAATCGAGCCCGCCACTGGCGGCGATGGCAACGCGCGGCGTGTCGCGCGTCGCCGATGCGACGGCAAGATCGAGGAGTTCGCGCGCGCGCTCAACGTAATCCTCGTCGCGCCGATAAGGCGGCGGCGCATCGAGATCGGGCGACCAGTACGTTCGGTCCTGTATTCCTTGAGCATCGATCGTCACCAGCGTGCGGCTGCGTACCCGATCGATACCGCGGTAGAAAGTCCGCCGCTCGTTGCCGTTGTTGACGGCAATGAACTGCGCCAGCGCAAGTTCGTCGATCTCGCGCGGGACTCCGGGAAGGGCCAGCAGAACGCCCAGGCTGGTTGCGAAGTAAATGAATTCCGCGCCGCGATGGTAAAAAAGCGGGCGATTGCCGAGGCAGTCGCGGCCGAGCGTGAGGCGGCGCGCAGCCGCGTCCCAATGCGCGAAGGAAAACGCACCGAGACACCGTCCCACGCCGGCGTCGCCGCGGACCTCGAAGATGTGCTGCAGCAGTGTGGCGTCCGACATGCGGGCAAGCTCCGGCCCGGCGAGCCCGAGCATGTCGCCGAGTTCTTCGTGGTTGTCGAGCCGCGCAAGCGCTGCGAACAATGTTGGCTGCGAGGACACGCCGCGCGTTTGGTTTTGCGCCGCCCTGTCGTCCTGCCCGATGCGCTCCAGGAACAATGCGCTTTCACCGCGCGCTGCGCGCGGCCGGCCGCGGCCCAAGCGAGCAACAGCACTTGCAAGGCGTTCCTCTGCCTCGCGGTCAATCGGGCGTCCGCTCAGCGCAACGATTCCGACAAATACGCTCATTGCGAAGCGTTCAAACTAACGCAGATCAGTCGGCCGAAGCTCAGCTTGACGACGGTGCGCCGGAATGCCCGTCGCTCTGAGCATTGCCTTGCGCGAGTGTGTTGGCGAATTCGGCCACAAAAAACTGCGGCGCGTGCCACGCCCGGCGGCCTAAACGTGCCGGCTGCCGTTCCGCCAGTTGTTCGGCCTTGTGCACTTCGTCCATGGGCGAACCAATAGTACGCATCGGACATGCGGACGGGACGAATTGCAAATCGGAGGGAATGGATTCCCGCGCAGCCCGCCCACGAAAAGGTAATGTATTATGTCAGGCCTCAGGCTATTCTGCAAGCTGAAGTTTAGTCAGTGGACAGTGCAAAACCACGACGATACTGGACCGACGGATGAGTGCCGACCTCATAGTGGACACAGGAGCCTTGCCGGCGGGTCCGGTGGATCCGCGCTGCCCGTATCTGCAATACCGCGCGGTTCTTGGCCCGCACTACGTTGCGGGAGTGCTTCACTACGCCATCGAGCGCCAACGCGATTTTCAGCACGGAGGGATGCAAGACCGCAAAACCCGCGAGCGGTTGATGGACTTCAATCTCCGTCATTCCTTGTATCTTAAGGATCTCGGCGAGTTTGCCGCTCCGATCAAGATTTTTGTCGCGGCCGTGGCCGGTCCGGCAATCCAGGGTCTCAACCTCACCGAACCGCAGTTCGAGCCGAAGGAATTCGAGATCACCGCCTATCCGGACGGTGGCCACATCAGTGAGCACATCGATACGCGCGCGGTGAGCGATCGGGTCCGCATTTTGTCCTGCGTCTATTATTTCTCCGCGACGCCGCGTCGGTTCACTGGCGGTGAACTGCGGCTATACGGCTATCCGAAGCGGACCGCGGCTGGCGAGATGGCGCCATCGCCATACGTCGACATCGAGCCAGAAACGGACACGCTGATCATCTTTCCTGCTTGGCTTCGCCATGAGGTACGGCCAGTTCACGTGCCGTCGGGGGCATGGGCGGATTCGCGCTTTACGATCAACTGCTGGATTCACCGCGCGTCCGATCCGCCGCGAGCGCAGCCATAGCGGGCCCGCAATGTCTGAGGAAGAGGATCGTCTTCTGTCATTTGCCGTCAAAGGTACGGCGATTGGCGGCAATCTTGAGCGGGCGATCGCCTCCGGCAAAGTTGCCCGGCGTGAGGACGGCAAGTTTGTGCTGGCCAACTCCGACGGCCAGGCGGGGACAGCGAGCTTAGATGGCTATATCTGGCGGCAGGGCGATTTCGCTCAACCCTGTATTTTTCTCAACCGATTCATGTTCCAGCATGTCTACGCCGAGGGTGCGGTGCCGTTCGGTTGCCGCAACTGCTTCAAGGTCAAGGTCGTGACCGCGAATCTGCGTCAGATGATGGCGGTCAAGGAGATCGCCGAATCGGTTTCGGCCAGTTCGAAAAGCGGTGTCGAGATCAACAATCCGGAGAACCAGCACCTTTATGGCACGTATTTTTACATTCTCGGGCTCGACCTGGCGCGCGCGCTTTATAAGGAAGTGCGCACGAAGATAAGCGAGCACGGTAAGCTCGGAAGCGGCGTCAAAATGCTGATCAAGCGCGGCTGCACGAATTACGAGCGCAAGTGTGGCCCCTCCGATCGGTACACCTTTGATGCGCAGCAGGAGGAGATCGAGCGCCACTTCTTCGCGCGCTTCGCCGGGCAGGTGCGGCTTGGCCTGCGAAAGTCCGTTCGAGACGCGAGGCAAATCCTGGAATGGGTACAGGTAGCCTACCGGATCGGTGACGATACCTACAAGGATCTTACCGGCGGCAAGGACCTGCATCCGCCCATCGTGACCTATTCGCCCGAGGAGTGAGCCGATTTTCGGCGGCGAAAATGCCGAAGCGCTAGGCGGCGAAAACGGCGACCGGCGCGAAGTCGCGCGCGGCGGCCTGTCCGGTCACCGGCGCTTCGCCGCATCGGCTCCAGGCGTGCGCCTTCAATTCGCTGCCTTCGCGCAAAAGGCCAAAATGGACGGTCGCGGCAAGGCCGCGCCGGCGCAGCATGAGCAGCGCCGTAAAGGCCTGCTGCAGGCAGACCGCACGGAACGGAACGTGGCGAGCCGCCCGCGCGACGGTCCGGCCGATCAGCGCAGCTTGGTCCGGATCAACGCGGCCGCAGCTGCTTGCGCCCCGGGCAATGCCGAACAAGCGCAAAGCCAGCGGCAGCGGCAAAAGCGCAAGCGCGATGCGCACCACGAGAAGGAGCAGCGCAGCTTCGCAGGTGCGCCGCCGCTCGGGTGCGTGAAGGGCAAAAAGGCGGGCAAGCATGGTCACGCGAGCCTCACCACATCCTGCTCGGCCATTCGTCTCAGCAGTGCCGTGACGTCCGCGGCGATGATGCCGCGGTCGGCGTCATAATCGGCCGCGAGCGCATCAACCAGCGCGGAGAACGAGCACGGCTGCTCGATCCGCTTCCAGATGTCGCTGCCGATATCGTCGAGGCCGAAATAGCGGCCCTGCTCGATACTCATCATGACGATCTCGCCGTCCACCTCGGCGGCCAGCACCACGGGGCTGCGCGAAATCACGGTCAACTCGGCGATGGCGGGCGGCGCCTCGGCAGCGGCGCCGGTTATCTCGGCTGCCATGGTTCGGTTTCCGAATGCGACGCCTACTTTAGGTGGTACGTTGTGAGCTGTCGAGGGCCTGCATCGTCTGGTAGAAAGGTTGGGTGAGGATGGACGATCAAACGCGGACTGCGGACGCGGGCGCGGCGGCGCTTGAGGCGTTTTGCGCGCTCGCGCTCAACGAGCCTGAGCTGCAAGCAGACCTGCGGCAGCCGGGCTACGCCGACGAAAAAAATTTCTACGTCCGGCTTTTTGAACTTGCATGCCAGCGCGGCTTCGCCTTTAGCGCCGAGGATGTACGCCACGCCATGCGCGAGCGCATGCTTGGCCTCGAAGGCGTGGCCGCTGCTCCGGCAAAGGAGACGCCACTGCCGGGGGATGGCTGGCTGCCGATCCGCGCGACCTGGCAGGCCGGCGGGCTCTACGCGCACTGGGTCTATTTCGGCGCGCGGCGGCTGCGCGAGTCGTTCTTCGAGGGCGATGTGCGCTGGTGTTTGGCTCAACCGTTCAACAGGCTCATTCGTTACACGACTACGGTCGACAAGCTTTCCGCATGGCTTGACGAGCGGCCGCATCTGCAGCCGAGCGGGTTCATCTTTCACATGTCGCGCTGCGGCTCGACCTTGGTTTCGCAGATGCTGGCGGCGCTCGATTCCAACATCGTCGTTTCGGAAGCGTCACCGATCGACGGCGTGGTCCAGGCGCATGTCTGGAAGCCCGACCTCGCAGACGAGCATCAAAGTGTCTGGCTGCAATCGATCGTCGGCGCGCTTGGCCAAAAGCGTTGCGGCGACGAGCGTCGCTATTTCATCAAGCTCGATTGCTGGCACAGCGTGGCGCTGCCGCTGTTCCGTCGCGTCTTTCCAGCCGTGCCCTGGATTTTCCTCTATCGCGACCCGATCGAAGTGTTGGTGTCGCAAGTGCGCATGCCGGGCGCACAGATGCTGCCGCACGGTATCGGGCCCAATTTCCACGCCGTCGAGCGCGTGTACGGACCAGGCATGGCCGAGGATTATTACGCACAAGTGCTGGCGAAGATCTGCGAGCCGGCGGTGCGGCAATTGCGTGAGGGCGGCGGTTTGCTGGTCAATTACCGCGACCTGCCGGACGCCGTGTTTTCTGCCATCCTGCCGCATTTCGGCGTGGCACCAAGCGCCGCCGATCGCGCTGCTATGACCGAAGCGGCGCGGTTTGATGCCAAAATGCCGGGCTCCCCCTTTGCGCCCGACACTGCGGCGAAGCAGCAGTCCGCTAGCGCGGCCGCGCGTACCGCAACGGAGCGCTGGCTCGCCGATATCTATGGCCAGTTGGAATCGTTGAACTCCGCTGCGACCGGGGCGGTAAAACTAGCCATGGAGCAAAATTAGCCATGCGATTGCCGGACCGGCTACGCCTGCCGTTTTGCTTCGATGCTGAGCTGTTGGCCCGCGACCTGCAACGGCTGAGTACGGTCGATTGGATCCAACACTTCGTGCAGCAGAACTACGAAGGCGACTGGAGCGTCATTCCGCTGCGCGGCAAGGCCGGCGCCACGCATCCGATCATGATGATCTATTCGGATCCGACTTGCCGCGAGTTCGCCGACACGCCGATGCTGGCGGCTTGCCCCTACTATCGGGAGGTGGTGGCGACGCTCAAGGCGCCGCTGCAGGCGGTGCGGTTGATGCGGCTCACGGCCGGCTCGGTCATCAAGGAGCATTCCGATTATGATCTTTCCTTCGAGGACGGCATGGTGCGATTGCACATTCCGGTCGTAACCAATCTCGACGTGGAGTTCTCTCTTAACCGGCAGCGCGTCGTGCTCGAGGCCGGAAGCTGCTGGTACCTGCGGCTTGCCGACCCGCACAGCGTCGCCAACAACGGTGCCACAGATCGCGTGCACATGGTGATCGACGTCGAAGTCAACGATTGGATCGCGGACGTGTTGCAACAGGCGGCGCTGCACGCTGTCCTTCCGTGACGGCGGCTCGAAAGCGCCGCGACCCAGAACCGCCGACCATGACGGAAAATTGACAGGCAGCAGCCCATAACAACTCTGGCGGGCTAAAATTTTCGGTTGAAAACGCGTTGCCAACTCATGGTTGCTCCAGTAGAGTTCCTCCGCAGCGAAGGATGGGAGGAGCAAGATGAGCAGCCCGTTCGTTGGAGAGGTGCGCGCCTGGGCGTGTAATTTCGCGCCGAAAGGCTGGGCCATGTGCCAAGGCCAGATCCTAGCGATCCAGCAATATACCGCGCTATTTTCACTGATCGGCACCTATTACGGCGGCAACGGGACGAGCAACTTTCAGCTGCCTGAGCTGCGCGGCCGTGTGCCGATGAAATTCGGCACCGACCGAACCGGCAATGTTTATACGATCGGCGAGACTAGCGGCGTAGAGCAGGTCACCATCAACAGCCAGCAGATGCCGGTCCATACCCATGTCTTTGGTGGCACTAACGCCACCGGCGCCGATGATAAGCCGAAACCCGGGGCTGCGCTTGGAACGAGCAGCAAGGGCGATGCGTATTATGCGGCCAGCAACAGCACGACGACGACCATCAATGTGGGGACAGTGTCGCCCTATTCCGGCGGCACCCAGCCGCACACCAACATCCAGCCGTACCAAGCGATCAATTGGTGCATCGCTTTGAGCGGCATTTATCCAGCACGCAACTGAACTCGATCGGGCAAAAGGGGCTCATCATGTCGTCGCCATACCTCAGCCAGATTATCATGTTCGGCGGCAACTATGCGCCGAAGCAATATGCCCTGTGCAACGGCCAACTTCTCTCGATCCAACAGAACGCCGCCCTGTTTTCGCTGCTCGGAACGACCTATGGTGGCAACGGAACTACGAATTTCGGTTTGCCTAACCTGCAATCGTCTTTGCCGATCAGCTTCGGTCAGGCCCCCGGCTTGTCCAATTACACACTCGGTCAGATCGGCGGCACGTCCCAGGTGACGCTGAGCCAGGCTCAGGTCCCGCCGCATCAGCATTTCATGATGGCGTCGACCAGTTCGAGCGCGACGACCAGTTCCTCTATTTCCAATACCGTCCTGCCTGGAACGCCTTCGGTTGCCAATGCGTCATTGTATGCCAACCCTCCGGCACACGGTCAGCCGCCGCTCATTCCAGTAGCGCTCGCCGGTGGCGCGTGCTCGACGGTGGGAAGTAATCAGCCGCACAGCAATCTGATGCCCTCGCAGTGTGTCAGCTTCTGCATCGCCCTCTCGGGCGTATTTCCGACCCGAAACTGAGGAGACCGTCATGTCATCCCCGTACGTTGGCGAAATCCGCTGCTTCGGCTTTAATTTCGCGCCCTACAACTGGGCCTTCTGCAACGGCCAAGCGCTGTCGATCGCAAACTTTAACGTGCTCTATGCGGTCATCGGCACGACCTATGGCGGCGACGGTCAACAGACCTTCAACCTGCCGAACCTGCAGGGCACCGTGCCGATGCACTGGGGGACGGGGCTGGGCAACTTCAATACCACGATCGGCCAAGTTCAGGGCACGATCCTGGTCACGCTGACGACCGCGCAGGAACCTTCGCACACGCACGTCCTTACTGCCGTCGACTTGCCGTCAGGTGGCGTCGTCGACAGGACTGCTACGCCCAATGCCAACGCATGGCTTGCGCCTGCGCAGCCGGATGGACTTTACGCCCCTTCCCCAACCATCAACGCCAACTTCGCAGGCAATGCGATTACGTCGGTCGGCGGATCGCAGCCGCACGAAAACTTGCAGCCTTACCTTGTCCTGAATTTCTGCATGTCGCTGTTCGGCGTTTTCCCCTCGCGCAATTGACTGCAGCGCAGCGGTCCACCGAAGTGCTTGAGGTGACGGCCGCGGACGCTCCGTCTCGCTTGGCGATGCCGGCAGCGTTGGCCGAACAGGATTTCGTACTGCGGCCCGAAGCAGACGCGGACGTGCCGTTCCTGTTCCAGCTCTATGCCTCGACCCGCTGGGACGAGCTTGCGCCGCTCGCCGGCTGGAGCGAGGCGCAGAAGATCGCTTTCCTGGAAAGCCAGTTCGCCGCTCAGCGCCACCACTACCTGCTCCACTACGCCAATGCGGCGTTCGACATCCTGGAAGAGCGCGGCACGCCGGTTGGCCGGCTTTATGTCGACCGCCAGGAGCGCGCGTTAGTCGTCGTCGACATCGCGCTACTGCCGCAATGGCGCAACCGCGGCATCGGCACGGCGCTGATGGAGGCGCTCTTCGCCGAGGCGCGGCTCGCTGGCAAGGAAGTCACCGTCTCGGTGGAAAAATTCAACCCGGCAGCGCGGCTCTATCGCCGTCTCGGCTTTCTCCCGTATAACGAAGACGACGTTTACTGGTTCATGTACTGGAGCCCACAGCCGGCGCCGACGGCGGATCAGTTGAACAGCGACTGATAGGTCGTGACGTCGTCTAGGCGTCCGACCGGCACGATGAACAGCTCCATGGCGCCGAGCGTCGAATGGCGCAGGCCGTAAATGCGCTGCGGCAGCACGAAATTGCCGCGCGTCGTGAACAACAGCGAGAACGGCTCGCGCGCGAGCTTGGCGTAGTTGCGCAACGGCTCCACTTCGATCAGCGTCAGCTCGATCGGCGGCGCCTGCGGCTCGTCGAGTGTCCAGATCTGGCCCACCTTGTCGCTGAACAAGTCGATCGTGAGTTGCCGCTCTGCCATTGCGTTCGCCCTCAAGTGCCCCGGAAAGTACGATTCAACCAGATATCGTCTTTTCGCGTAGGATCGTTAGATGTGTTTGTCGGCCAACGTTTCGGCGGCGGTCAGATCGTCAAAGCCTAATAATTCTTGCTGCGCTCCCGCTCGCCGGAACCGATGAGTTCGGCAGCAGGCGACGCCATTGCAGGTTCAAACGCGGTCTGGCCGCGGATCGTGTTGACGGGCGAAGCGCCGGCTCTCCTGTTGCCCGCATCCGGGACGGAGCGCTGGCGGCTTGAGCGCTCGAGCAGCGCCGCAGCGATCGCTTTCTCGTCGCGGCGATCGCTGCCGAGCAGCACGGGGATCGTTCGCAGCACGATAATTGCGTCGAGCATGAGCGAGGCGTGACGGATGTACCATTCGTCAAGCGCGGTCTTCTCCTCCAAATTGACGAGTTTGCCTCCGCAAATCTGCGCCCAGCCAGTCAGGCCCGGCCGAACGCTCAGGCGGACCGTCGCATCGGCCGGCTGATCAGCCGCGAGCAACGGGCGAGGGCCGACGATCGACATGCCGCCGGAAAGGATGTTCCAGATCTGCGGCCATTCATCGAGACGAGTGGTCCGCAAGAACCGGCCGATCGACGAGGGGACATGCGCTTGCTGCCGTTCCTTGGTCCGCCGATCGAAAGGTGCTTGCAGGGTGCGGAATTTGTAAAGATAGAGCGGAGTTCCGTCGCGCCCAACGCGCTGCTGCCAGAATACGATCGGGATACCGACGTCCAGCAACACCAAGGCGGCAACGATCAATCCGACCGGCGAAGTCAGAATTGCGACAGCCAGCGTGATCGCGAGATCGAGGCCACGCTTGATTGACCAATACGACCGATCCAGCCACACCGACCGATCGGCTTGGGCATTGATCAGGAACTCAGCGGCGGCGGGCTCGTCGAACCCCGTTGCGGTGTCGTTCGAAGGCTGTGCTGCCATCAGTCTGTCGGGCAGGACATCGACCTCGATGTGGCGCCTGTGGCACACGCGAGAAATTTCATCCCATGTGCCGTCCGCAAGCTCTTCTGGCTTTGCGGCGAGAACGACCTGATCGATGCGCACGCCATGGGTCGCGTAGTCGTCGACGACCTTATCAAGGTCGGCGGGCGCTCCGATGATCGGATAACCGTTGAGCGACCGGTGTTTCATGGTCGCTCGTTCGTCCAGGATGGCGACGATCTGAAAAGTTCCGGGCGCGAGCTCCTCGACCATCTTCGAAAAAAACCAGGCGAGACGCGAAGCCTCTATGACGACGACGTTCTGCGCCACCGGTGACGGGAACGGCGATACTTCTTCACGTTGTGCGGCACTCAACCGTGCGATGATCCGCACGGCGAGCAGTCCCGACACCAACGTCAGAAAATGCAGGATCGGGATCGACCGCGGCGCTTCCTCAAGCCGGCTAATCAGAAACATGATGACGGCGGAAAGCGCCGCGACCAGAGCGCAGGCCTTGAGCAACTCCAAGGCGTCTCTGATCGAATAGAAACGCGAAATCGGCGAACCGGTCTGGAACCACTGGAAGACCAGCAACGACGCGAGAAATGAAACGCCGCAATAAGCGGCGACCACGCTGGGCATATAAACCGTCCCATCGCGGAGGAGGAAAGCCGCAAGCGGGCTCAAGCCCCCCCAAGCAACGTCCCAAACCGCAATTCTCGACAGGAGCCGAGCGTGCGACGACGGCTTCCTCAGACGACGATTAGCCTTACCCACGTTGAGTTGCCAGGTTGAGTGGCACTGGCCTCGGACAGCCATAGGTAGCCGGACAGCCATAGGTAGCATAATGGGTATGGCAAGGTCACGGCGAAAATCGGAGCGGTCAACCGAACAAAATGGGAACCACGATTCACGTGACGATAGAGTTCCTGCGCTGAGCCGGGGATTCGCACCTTATCCGCGCGTCGCGGAGAGCCGCCTGATCAAGACGGCTCCCAACTCGGCAGCTTGTCCTTCGCGATATATCCCTCTTCGCGGCACACTGCCTTGGTCGCCTCGACCAGTTGCTGCGCAAATGGGCTGAGCGTCTCTCCTCGCCGACGCAGAATTCCGATTTGCCGCGTTGCAACATTGGTCTTCACCGGAATGCAGCGCAGGAGGCCTGCCTTCTCCTCGACGAATATTTCGTCGCAAGGGAAGAACGCGGTAAAATCGGTGTCCATCAGAATTGCCTTTGTGTAGATGACCGAATCCGATTCGATGACAGGCTTCGGCGGCGGCAGACTTTGTGACGTGAAGATGCGGTCGAACGCGCGGCGCAATGGCGTGTCTACGCTTGAGAGAACCCAGCGCTGATTATCGAGCTGTTGCGGTTTCAACTCCGCATAGCGGGCAAGTTGATGGCCCGGTCGGACGACGATCTGCGGCTGGTCTTCAAACAGGAGATCCTCGACCACTTCCGATCCATAGGTGCCCGAACCGAAGAAAGGCGTGACTGCCAATTCGATCTCGCCCGCTTTCAACAGCGGCACAAGACGGCTGACTGCGCCCGCGGTCGCCCACACCCGCAAATTGGGGTTTTTGGCGATGAGGCGAAGGGTCGCGCGGGGGAGCAGCCGACTGGCCACGCCTTGCGCCATGCCGAAGCGGATGATTCCGGCGACGCCGGCGCGCAACGCTTGCAGTTCGCTCGACAGGCCCTGCATGTGACTGTGTACCGAGCGGGCATGGGCGATGACGGCGTGACCATAGGTAGTGGGAATTACGCCGCGCGGCCGCCGTTCGAGCAGCTTGATCCGCAGCTCGTCTTCGAGCGTGCGAATGCTTTTAGTCAGCGCCGGCTGAGAAATCCCAAGGCTCTCCGCCGCCTTGCCGATCGTGCCCTTTTCTGCAATCGCCAATAGATAATTGAGCTGACGCAACTCCATGCCATAACTCCGGGCTATGTTTTGTGCTTCCTCATTTCATTAGACAATAGGGATTTTTGCAGTCAATCCTCCCCTTAGGGACATAATCTCTGGGTATGGACCTAAGGCCAAGCCGAGTGGGGGATGTTGGCAGGCATTTCGTTGCTCACGGGGCGCACGGCGCGGCCCTCGCGCTCACTTTGGGCAGCCATCCCACCCACGCGCCACACACCCTCGCACGCTGCACGACGGCCAACCGGCAATAGCCATATGCCGGGCCCGTCTCAACTTGAGGTCGTTAAATGACGAAGAAGAGTCCTGATCGACGCGACATCGAAGTGGGCCGCCGCGTGCGCGCATTCCGGTTGCAGAGGGGGATGTCGCAGGAAAAGCTCGCCGATCAGTTGGGTATCACCTTCCAGCAGGTGCAAAAATACGAAAAGGGGACCAACCGCATCGGCGCGGGGCGGTTGCAGCGCATTTCAGAGATATTGGACGTTCCGATCGCCGATTTTTACGCGACGCAGAAGCGGGGGAGCACCGCAGCTGGCGAGGTGTTCGAATTCCTCGATACAGCAGCGAGCCTGCGCCTGGTGCGGGCCTATGCGCGCATCCGCAACCCGGGCCTAAAACACGCCGTCACCGAACTGGTCGAGATCATCGCCGGCGCCTGATCCGCACTGCTGCGGCAATTTCTCTGCGCGCCGAGCCTTCGTAATAGAATAAGTTTCTCCGCTCGAATTGCCTTTCGTCTTTGCGGCAGGATAGACGCCGGGGTGGCCAAGTTTTTAGGGGGTTGATTGCCCCGCCTGCGGACTGCGCGGAGCGCTGAACGGGACTATTTTCATGGCGCATGAGGTCGTATTCCTTTCCGACGACCACGTCCGGAAAATGCTCGACATGCCGGCGGCGCTGGCCATCGCCGAGGAGGATTTCAGGCGTCAGGCCGATGCGGCCAACATGACCTACGGCGTGCCGTCCGCCTACGAGACCGAAGATCGTCAGCTCGGATTTCGCTGGCGCCTAAAGACAGCGATCATGCGCGATCCGCCGGTGGCGGGGGCCCGAATCAGCGGTTTCAAGATCGATTCGGGAAGCGCGGGCAACGGTAGCGAGCGCACCTCGACCCGCTATATGGTCCTCAGCGACCCGGCGACCGCGTCGCCGCTGGCCATCGTCGATGAGCATACGACGTTCGCGATGCGCACCAGCGCGGGCGTGTGCGTGGCGGCCAAATATCTGGCGCGGCGCGACTCGAAGGTCGCCGGCATTATCGGGGTCGGCAATATCGGGCACACCACTCTGCTCGGACTTGCCGAGCTGTTTCAGCTCGAACGCGTCAAGGTGATCTCGGCACGGCCCGAGAGCCGGCGCAAATTCGCCGATCAAATGAGCGCGTCGCTTCGCATCCCGGTTGAGGCCGTGGACAATTGCGAAGAGGTTTGCCGCGACGCCGACATCATCATGGCCGGTACGCCGTCCACGGCTCCCCTCATCGAGTACCAATGGCTCAAGGACGGCGTGTTCGTCGGGCTGATGGGCCGCAACGAGGCGACGCATGAGGTGTTTGCGGCGAGCGACCGTCTTTTCATCGATTACGATCCGGCCGCCCAGAAGCTTCCGGCGTCGCTGCAGCGCGCCGTCGATGCCGGCGCCATCGAATCCGCTCGCCTCGGCGACCAGATCTGGCAGGTCGTTGCCGGCCGCAAGCCCGGCCGGCGCAACGACAAGGATAAGATCGTGGTCGTCTCGGCCGGCGTCACCACGCAGGACATCGCCATCGCCTACCAGCTCTATATGTGGGCCAAGCAGAAGGGGCTCGGTCTGCGGCTTCCGTTTTAGGGCGCAGGCCCCTTCACTGCGCCTTGATACCGGCGAATTCGATCACCTTCGCCCATTTGTCCGCCTCTGCGATCATCAGCTTGCCGAACGCCGCGGCTGAGCCCGGCAGCGGCGTAAATCCGCTGGCGGCGAACTTCTTGCCAATTGCGGCATCGGCGAGGAAGTCGTTGATTTCGCTGTTAAGCAGGTCGACGATTTCGGCGGGCGTGTCTTTGGGCGCGCCTATTCCATACGTCCCGCTCGTCTCGTAACCGGGCACGAATTCTCCGATCGCCGGAATATCCGGCAGCACCTGTTGGCGCACTCCTGCGGTCACTGCCAGGGCGCGCATCTTGCCGCCCTGGATGAAGCTGATCGAGGTCGGCAAGTTGTCGAAATACACCTGCACGCGGCCGCCGAGCAGATCGGTGATTGCCGCCATCGACCCGTGATAGGCGACATGCACCATATCGATGCCGGTCATCATCCGAAACAGTTCGGCCGAGACATGCGATGTCGAGCCGACGCCCGACGACGCAAAATTGATCTTGCCTGGATTGGCTTTGGCGTAGGCGATGAATTCCGGCACTGTCTTGGCAGGAAACGACGGATTGACCTCCATCACGTTCGAAATGCTCACCAGGCCGGCGACCGGGGCGATGTCGCGCAGGAAGTCGAAATCGAGATTGGGATAGAGCGTTTCGTTGATGGCGTTGGCGCTGCCGTCGATGAGGAGCGTATACCCGTCGGGTGCCGCGTGCGCCACGGCTGCTGCCGCGATATTGCTGGCGGCGCCCGGCCGGTTCTCGATGACCAGAGTCTGGCTGTAGTGCGCCGCCAGCCATTCGCTCAGCATGTGGGCGAGAATGTCGAACGTGCCGCCGGCGGGAAATCCGCTGATAAGGCGCACCGGCCGCGACGGATAAGTTTCGGCCCGAGCGATCGCCGGCGCGCCCGCCACGATCGCGGCGGCGCCGGCGACCTGCAGAAATCGCCGTCTCGCAAGCGTCATCGGGACTGTCCTTCTCTCCCGCGGTTATAATGATAGCAGTTGCATGCTCGTTATGGGTGCAATTTTCAGACGCCAACAATGAGCCTAAAGTCGCATGGCATCGGAGCGCCGCGGCGGCGAACGGGGAGGGGACCGGGATGGACCTGCAAATGACCGGAAAGAAGGCGATCGTCACCGGCGCCAGCGAAGGTATCGGTAAGGCGATCACATTGGCGCTCGCGAAGGAGGGCGTCGACGTCGCCATCTGTGCGCGCCGCAAGGAACCGCTCGAGGCCGCCGCTGCCGAAATCTCGCGCGCGACCAACCGTCATATCGTTCCCATCGCCGCCGACCTGACCAAGCCGAAGGATGCGGAGAATTTCATCAGAGAGGCGCACGCCGCTTTGGGCCGCATCGATATTCTGGTCAACAATGCCGGCTCGGCGCCCGGCGGCGTTATCGAACATTTGAGCGAGGAGGACTGGGCGAGTGCGCTGCAGCTCAAATTCATGGGCTATGTGCGCTGCATGAAGCACGTCTTGCCGATCATGCAGAAGCAGAAGAAGGGCCGCGTGGTCAATCTGATCGGCAACGACGGCGTCAAGGTTTCCTACTGGGAGATTGCGCCGGGCGCCGCCAACGCCGCCGGTCAAAATCTGACGATGTCGCTGGCGAGCCAGTACGGCAAGGACAATATCAGCTTCGTCGCCGTCAATCCGGGCCCGGTACGCACCGAGCGTTGGGCCGGCCTGGTCAAGGCGATGGCACGCGACATGAATCTGAGCATCGAGCAAGCCGACAAGCTCGCGCCGTCTAGCATTCCGCTCGGCCGCATCGCCGAGTCCGAAGAGGTCGCCAACCTCGTCACCTACCTTGCGTCCGATCTCGCCTTCTTCGTCAATGGCACGATGATCGAGATCGATGGCGGCCAGGACAAGGTGTTGATGGACCGGCTGCGGGACCGCTGAGCCGGAACAGCGCAGTCGATCGCGGCGGCGCGGGCGAAACTAAACCCGGGTCGCCAGCAACGCGAGCCGGACCAAACGCGTTCCCTCGGTGCGTTAGAAAGAGGAAAATGCCCGGCCTTGACACACTGTCGCGCCGGCGACATTGAGGCACGCGATCGCGCTGCAGGGCAGCGTCAGCAGATAGCCGGATACGCAATTTCGCGACATGCCGATGAACGCGCAGGCCCCAGCCATTCCGGTCGTTGATATCCGTGACGGCGGCCCGCCGATGCACGCGCAGCAAAACGCGGAGAAAGCACGTGCGTTGCGCGACGTGTGCCTGCAGATTTTCCCGCCGTCGGTCCTCTCAGCGCTGCCGGCGCTCGATTGGACAGCGCGGCGCTGGCTCAATCGCTCGCACTCGCCCTATGTGGCGGAGATCGCACAAATCGCCGAGACGCTCGACTTTTCAGGCGTGTGGCTGCTCAACGCGTCCTATCAATGGGCCTGCACCTCGCTCGCGCGCGAAGAGGATGGAGTGCCGTGGCTCCTGCGCACGCTCGACTGGCCGTTCCGCGGTCTCGGCCGCCACGCCGAGGTCGCGCGCATGCGCGGCCGCGGCGGCGATTTCTTCAGCGTCACCTGGCCGGGCTATGTCGGCGCGCTCACTGCGATGGCGCCTTATCGCTACGCAGCCTGCATCAACCAAGCGCCGATGCGGCGGCTCACCGCGCACCGCTGGCTGCGCCCGCTCGATTTCGCGGTCAACACGTTCACTGGCTGGCGCTGCGCCGGCCGTATGCCGCCCGACCAGTTGCTCCGGCACACCTTCGAAGTCTTGCCCCGATTACGGCGCGGCACGCCGCTATCTGGAAACGACGCCCGTGGCGCGGCCGGTCATCTTCACGCTGGTCGGCTGCACGGCCGGCGAAAGCTGCGTCATCGAGCGGACCGAGACCGGCTTTCGCACGCGCGAGACCGACACCAGCGCCGCCAATGACTGGGTGCCCGACCGCCGCGGCTGGGAAGGCCGCATCGGCACCCGCCGCTTCCTGACCAGTTCGTTCGCGGAGGCGACCGGCTATAGCCGGGCGCGGCGCGAGATGCTGGCCGGCTGGAGCGGCTCGCTGTCCGACGCGACATTCGGCTGGGTACGGCCGCCGGTTCTCAACCCCTACACGCGGCTCGCCGTCGCCCTTTGCCCGGCGCGCGGCATTCTCCGCGTCATCGGCTACGATGTGACGGGTGCCGACCTGCCCGAGCCGGTGACGCAGGTTTGCGAGATAGCGGGTGCGCCTAACCTGCAACCGGTGTAACCGACCCATCATTCACCCGTCATTACCGCGAGCGCCACGATGAAGATCGTCGACCTCTCCCACACCATGAGCATCCATACGCCCGGTTGGGTCGGCTATGCCGGCAACAAAATGTATTACGCGCAGAACCTGCAGACCGTCGGCATCGTCGCCCAGCGGATCGAGACCTCGCTCCACGCCGGCACGCATTTCGACGGCGCCATGCACGCCACCGACGGACGCACGGGCGACATGGCCTCGCTGCCGCTCGATTATCTGGTCAATCAGGGCGTCGTCGTCGATCTTTCGCCGTTGGTGACCGACTGGTCGGCGATCACGCCTGAAATGATCGAAAAAGCCGGCGCTGATATCCGCGAGGGCGACATTCTCATCCTGCACACCGGTTGGCACCGATATTACGAGGGGCAGAGCAAACAGGATCTGGTGCGCTATTTCTGCTACCACCCCGGGCCGACCTTCTCCACGCTCGAATGGATGCTGAAAAAGAAGATCAAATGGTTCGGCATGGACACCGGCTCCTGCGACCATCCGATGAACACATCGATCCGCAAGATGCGCCCTGACATCGCCCGCGAGTTCGAACAGACGATGGGACAGAAGCCGGCGGATTATTTCGGCATGTTCGAATACGTGCACAAGCGCTCGGGCAGAAAGGTGCGTGCGGACGTCTTTCCCTTCCACAATTACGCTTTCCAGGAGGGGCTCTTGCACGCGGAGAATCTTGGCGGCGATCTCGAAAGCGTGCTCGGCAAGCGTTGCATCATCGGCGCCTTTCCTTGGCGCTATGAAGGCCTTGAGTTCGTGCCCGTGTCGCGTGCTTGCTATTTTCGACGCCGGCGACGCGCCGGTCGAAGCGCTCGGCGACGCCGCGCGTGCGATCGCGCGGCGTTAATCGGCGAGGGGACGCCAATGCCCAAGATCAAATCAACCGACGGCACCAGTCTTTATTACGAAGAGGCCGGCACCGGCACGCCGGTCGTGTTCGTGCACGAATTCGCCGGCGACTACCGCACTTGGGAGCCGCAGATGCGCCATTTCTCCCGCGCGCATCGCTGCGTCACCTATAGTCAGCGCGGCTATCCGCCCTCCGACGTGCCGGACGATCCGGCTCGCTACGGGCAGGATGCGGTGCGCGCTGACGTGATCGCGCTGATGGACGCGCTCGGCATCGAGAAAGCGCACGTCGTCGGCCATTCGATGGGCGCCTACACGGCGCTGCATGTCGGCATCAAACATCCGCAGCGCTGTATCTCGGTGACCGCGGCCGGCTGCGGCTGGGGCTCGCTGCCTGACCCGGTGGCGCGCGAGAACATGCGCAAGCTCGCCGCCGAGACCGCCAAGATGTTCACCGAAAAGGGCATGGTCGCCGCCGCTTCCATCTACGGCGATGCGCCAAGCCGCAACACGCAGAAATACAAGGACCCGCGCGGCTACGCCGACTTCATCCGCATGCTGTCGGAGCACTCCGCGCCGGGCCACATGCTGAACATGTCGATGCTGCAAGCGAGGCGGCCGACGCTGTGGGACATGCAGGAGGATCTGAAAAAGTTCTCCGTGCCGCTGCTCATCATCTGCGGCGATGAGGACGAGACCTGTCTCGACGGCAGCGTCTTTCTCAAGCGCATGGCGCCGACGGCGGGGCTTCTGGTCATTGCGCGCTCCGGCCACACCATCACCAGCGAGGAGCCGGACGCGGTCAACGCCGCGCTGGCCGACCTCTTCGCCGCCGCCGAAGCCGGCCGCTGGATGGCGCACCGGAAGCCGGGGTGACGCGCCAAATATCCGCAAGATTTTATCTACCCATGCGATCGATAATCGCGCTATGGTAGCATTGTACGGTTTTCCCCAAGAAGCGTTGAAAATCCCTTGCCGTGCGTTTGGTCGGGGGGCGCCCCGAGGCGATGCGCGGCCCTCGGCGAGATGGGAGGAATTTGCCTGGATGATCCGATTTGCAACAGCGGCGCTCGTTCTATTTTTCGCTCTTCTTCTTGGTGTTCGGAACGGAGAAGCGCGGGTTCTCGATTTTATTGCTTGTAGTAACGTATGCGAGGCTTCCTACAATACTTGCGTGTCGCGTGCCATTGACGCTAAAGCACATTTAACTGATATCCCATACAACCCTAACGACATTGTATCAGTCGAGCTTGCCGCCGCGCGACTTTGCACAGATTTCCTCAACAGATGCCATGCCGCTTGTACTCAATATTGCCGGCCAAACTGTCCGAACCTGTTATATGGTTTTTGTATCAACCCTTCCCATCCGATTAATGGCCATTGTAACCCCAATGATCTCTATCCACCGAGTAGGTTTCCTTGTCCCTCCAATCCTTGGGATATATACCATTGTCCCGGTTAGCCTTACTGACTTTTGGAAGCGTGAGAACGCTACCGCTTGTTATTTCGCGTCGTGAAAAATGATCCCCAGCGTATGCCGTTGGCCCGAGCGTAGTCGGCTGACGCCGTGGCGTAGGTTCACGCGGTAGGTGCCTTTGCTTCCCTGCACCGGCCGGTTGGCGACGGCGAATACGACCGCATCGCCTTGCTGCAATTCCACCACTTCGGCGCGGCTCTGCATGCGCGGACGTTGTTCGGTGAGCACGAATTCGCCGCCGGTGAAATCGCGGGCCGGCGCGGAGAGCAGCACCGTCGCCTGCAGCGGAAAGGCGAGTTCGCCGTAGAGATCCTGGTGCAGGCAATTGAAGTCGCCAGGCACGTACTGCAGCAAAAGCGGTGTCGGCCGCTGCTGGCCGGCCTTGTGGCAGGCTTTCAGATAGTCGGCGTGGGTCTCCGGATATCGGGTGTCGATTTTCATCCGCGCGTTCCACCCGTTGGCGATCGGTGCCACATGCGGGTAGAGGGCGGTGCGCAATTCGTCGATTGGGCTGGGCAGCGGATACTTGAAATATTTGTACTCGCCCTTGCCGAAGCCGTGCCGTGCCATATGAATGTGGCTGCGGAAATGCTCGTCGTGCGCATAGAGTGCAGCGAGGTCCGCGCACTCCGCTGCCTTGAGCAAGTGCGGCAGCACGGCGCAGCCGTGCGCGTCGAGTTCGGCGCCGATGGCTTTCCAGTCATATTGATCGACGCCTGCCTGAACGGATGTCACGGCCAGTTCTCCGAGTTTGCTTTCGTTGGGGCCTTTTCCTCTCATTCCGATAGGATGATAGTATTCGACGTATCGAACCCCCACCCGGATCCTACATCCTGAAACCGATCCGTCCGACCGTCATAGCCGCACCGGCGCAGCCTCTGCCCGCCGATTGGCGGAGCCGCCCATGAGCGACGCGTCGGCGCCCGCTACGGCAAAGTCGGCGTCGCCGGTCGCGGCCTTCCGCCACCCGGTATTCACTATGGTGTGGACGGCAACGCTCATTTCCAATGTCGGCGCTTGGATGTACGGCGCGGCCTCGGCTTGGCTGATGACCAGCCTCAATCCGGACCCGCTGATCGTCTCGCTGGTGCAAGCGGCAAGCAGTGCGCCGGTCTTTCTGCTTGCGCTGCCGGCAGGCGCTTTTGCTGATATCTTCGACAAGCGAAAATATCTGATTGTGATCGAACTGCTGACGACGGCGGTGTCGGCGCTCTATGCGGCGATTGTCTGGCTCGGCTATGCCAATCCGGTCAATCTCCTGTTGTTCACGTTTCTGATCAGCTCGGTCTGGGCGCTGAGCGGGCCGGCCTGGCAGGCGGTCGTGCCACAGCTCGTTCCCAAGGACGACCTGCCCGCCGCCATCACCGCCAACAGCGTCGGCGTGAATCTGTCACGCGCGCTTGGTCCGGCGCTCGGCGGCGCGGCCATTGCCGGACTGGGCATCGTCGCGCCGTTCTGGATCAACGCCGCGTCCAATCTTGTCGTCAATGGCACGCTGCTGTGGTGGCGGCCGCAGCGCACGGCCAGGACCCTTCTGCCGGCGGAACGGTTCGGCCGCGCCATCAGCGCCGGCCTGCGTTACGCCCGGAACAGTCCGTCGTTGCGCGCGACGCTGATCCGCGCCACCGGCTTTTTCTTGTTCGCCAGCGCCTATTGGGCGCTGCTGCCGCTCGTTGCCCGCCAGCAGATTTCAAGCGGACCGGAATTATACGGCGTGCTGCTTGGCGCCATCGGGGCGGGCGCCGTCGCCGGCGCATTCTTCATGCCGCGGCTGAAGCTTAAATTGGGACCGGACCGCCTCGCCGCGCTTGGTCTCTTCGGCACGGCTGTCACGTTGGCGCTCTATGGCCTCGCCCGCGATCCGATCACCGCGCTCGCCGCCAGCCTGCTTGCTGGCGTCTCGTGGATCGCAGTGCTGGCGACGCTCACCGTATCGGCACAGGTCTCCTTGCCTGATTGGGTCCGTGCGCGCGGGCTGGGGCTGTTCACGATGGTATTCTTTGGCTGTCTCACGCTGGGCAGCGCAGTCTGGGGCGAACTTGCCGCAGTGTTCGGATTGCCGACCGCGCATTTCCTCGCCGCAGCCGGCGCGCTTGTTGCCATTCCGCTGACTTGGCGCTGGAAGCTGCAAGCCGGCACTGGCATTGATCTCACGCCGTCGATGCATTGGCCGGCGCCGGTCGTCGCCCAAAGCATCAAGCAGGACCGCGGCCCGGTGCTGGTTACCGTCGAATACCGCATCCGCCCGGGCGATCGCGAAGCCTTCCTTGAGGCCCTCGAACCGCTCGGCCGTGAGCGCCGCCGCGACGGCGCTTATCGCTGGGGCGTCTTCGAAGATACCGCTGAGCCGGGCCGCATGGTCGAGATATTCCTTGTCGAGTCCTGGATGGAGCACCTGCGCCAGCATGAGCGCGTCACCAACGCGGATCGTTTGGTGGAGGAATGCGTGCAGCGATTCCAGATGTCGGACGCGCCGAAGGTGACGCACTACATCGCTGCGGAAAATTAGCAGTCGTCACTGACACGATCAGAGAAAGCCATCGATCGATGACGTGGGGCACTCATATTTCATCGCAGGATCCATTGAGTAAGCCGGAGCTCAATGCCGCCGTGAAGGTCGTGTTTGACGAGGCGGCGAAATACAAATAACGCGGCCCGCGCGTCTTAGCGCGGCCGCCGGAGCAGTTCGCGCAACCGCGCCGGCGAAACCGGCAAGCGCGTCACCGCGCCGGGACGTTGCAGCGCGTCGTCGATCGCCGAAGCGATCGCGGCGCCGACTGGATTGGCGCCGCCTTCGCCGGCGCCTTTGAGCCCGAGCGGATTGAGCGGGCTCGGCGCGTCCTCGGTGATCAGCGTTTGGATCGCGGGAATTTCCCGTGCGGTTGGCATCAGGTAATCGGCAAACGTGACGGCAAGCGGCTCGCCGCTTGCGTCGTAGACGAATTCTTCGAACAGCGCGCCGCCCAGCCCTTGCGCGAACCCGCCGGCGATTTGGCCTTCGACCAGCATCGGGTTGACGGCGCGGCCGATATCGTAGGCGACCAGATAACGCTCGACCGCGACTGCACCGGTGTCGCGGTCGATGCGCACCACCGCGATATGCACGCCGTAAGGGTAGGCCATGTGGCTCTGCTCGACCCAGCCTTCGGCGGAAAGTCCGGGCGCCGCATCGCCGAGAAGCTTCGAGCCAGGCGCCAGCCCGCGGGCGATTTCGCCGAGACTCACCGACGGCCCGTGCGCGGCGTTTTTGTTCACCACCTTGCCGTCGACGATGTCGAGCGCCTCGGGCGCGCTCTGCAACAAAGCGGCGGCGGTGGCGATCGCCTTCTCGCGCAGCCTTTCCGCCGCAAGACGCGTGGCCTCGCCGGTCATCACCGTCACGCGCGAGGCAAACGCACCCATGCCGAAGGCGATGCGGTCGGTCTGGCCGTGAATGACGCGGACGTTCGCATAATCGACGCCGAGCGTGTCGGCGCAGATCTGCGCGATCGCCGTCTCCATGCCCTGGCCGACCGATGCCGCGCCGGTGACGACCTCCACGGCACCGTTGCGATCGACGCTCGCGCGCACGCCGTCATAGGGCCCGAGCCCGCTCTTCTCGACGAAGATGGCGAGCCCCGCACCGACCGCTTCGCCGTCAGCGCGGCGCCGCTGCAGTTCGTCCTGCAGCTTAGGCCAGGACACTGCGTGCAACGCCTTGTCGAGCAGGCCGGCATAATTTCCGGAATCGTAGGTCAATTCGGTGCCGAGTGTGTCCAGTGTGCGCTGGTACGGCATCTCGTGTGGCCCGATCAGATTACGGCGACGAATTTCGACCGGATCGACGTCGAGCCGCGCGGCGATTGCGTCCATCAACCGCTCGCGCACGAACGTGCTTTCGTAGCGGCCGGGCGCCCGATAGGTGCCGCACGGCGTCTTGTTGGTCAGCCGGATGCGGCCAGTCATGCGATAGGCGGCAAGCCGGTAGGGACCGGGCAGCATGGCGGCGGCGAGGTCGGGCACGGTCGCCGCGTGCGTGCGCACATAGGCGCCCTGATCGTGAAAAAACTCACCGTCGATGGCGAGCAAACAACCTTGCGCATCGACGGCGGCGCGCACGCGGAAAAGCTGCTGGCGTGAGTGATTGGCGGCAAGCAGATGCTCGCGCCGGTCCTCGATCCATTTCACCGGGCGGTCGAGGCGCAGCGCGGCGAGGCAGACCAGCACGTCTTCCGGGTAAAGCTCGCCGCGTATGCCAAAGCCGCCGCCGACATGGCCCTCGTAGAGATGCACGGAGGAGGGCGGCCGGCCGAACATGCGCGCAAGGCTGTCGCGGTTCCAGTGCGGCACCTTGGCGGCGCCGTGCATTTCGAGAATGCCGCCCGCCAGCCGCGCGATCGCGCCGCGCGTCTCCATCGGCACGCCGCTGTGGCGGCCGATGGCGAGGTCGAGCGCGACGATTGCGTGTGCGGCCGCAAAGGCTGCGTCGACGTCGCCAAAGCCTTTACGCAGGGTGGTGACCTCGGTGGAATGGGTCTCGTCGAATTCGCCGGGCGGCGCGTCCGCGGCAAGCAGCACCGGCAATTCGTCGACCTCAACGCGCACCAGGTCGGCGGCGTCCTCGGCGAGGTAAGGGTCGGTCGCGAACACAGCGGCGACCGGCTCGCCGACATAGCGCACGCGATCTGTGGCCAGGATCGGCTGGCGATAGGGATCGAGGCCTTCGATGCGGGTGAGGCGAAAATCGATCGGTGGAACGTCAGCGACGTCGGTGGAGGTCCACACTGCGACGACACCTGGCGCCGCGCGCGCGGTGCTTGTGTCGATCGTGACGATACGGCCGTGCGCGTGCGCCGAGCGCACGACGCGCATATGCAGCTGATGGGCAAACGTGACATCAGCGGCGAACAGCCCGCGGCCGCTGACCAGAGGCGGGTCTTCGAGCCGCGGTACCGAACGACCGATGAAGGACATCAAGCTCAGCCTAGTCTTACATAAATGGCGATCGACGGCATTCTGCGGCTCTGGAATATGATCCGCCTTTATGCCTCCGCTACAATCCCATCCAAATGCCGCGTCTCGTTCATCCGCAACAGGAACACGGCGGCACCGTCGATGTCGATTTCGTTGAGACAGCAAGGTGCCTGCCCGATCCGCCAATAGGCCGAGAGCGGCAGATCGAGGCATTGCAGCAGCAGGACGCGATTGACGCTGTCATGGCCGACCAGCACGATGGTATCGTCGGGATGGCGCGTGACAACGACGCGCAGCGCATTGGCGGTCCGCGCCGCCAGGTCTTGCAGCGATTCTCCGTTGCGAAACCGCACCATTTGCGGGGAGGCGAACCAGGCAGCGAATAGCGCGGAATCGTCCTTCTTCGCCTGCTCGAAGGTCTCGAACTGCCAGGCGCCGTAGTCGATATCGTTGAGGTCATCGCAAATCTCAGCACCAATCCCGCAGGCTTTCGCAATGGCAGCGCCGGTGGCGACGCATCGGCTCAGCGGGCTTGTGTAGATCTTGCTCGGCCGCCAGGCGCCGGCGATGCGTTCGGCAACGGCGGCGGCTTGGTTGCGCCCAAACGCGGTCAATTCAAGCGGCTCGCGGCCGCGGAAGCGCGGCGGGGCGATGCCTGCGACGTGGCCGTGGCGCGTAAGAAGTATCTTCGTCATAAGCGCTAGACCCGCCGCAGCGGGATCGTCCACGCCAACAGCGTGGCCATCCCGGTGAACGTCGCGATGGTGAAGAAGGCGGCGCGGAAGGCGTCGGCGATTTCTCCCTGAACGATGAGCTGACGCGCCGGGGCGAGCGTCGCAATCGCATCGGGTCCCTGTTCGATGATGGTGCCGAAGAGTCCTGCGGTTTCGCGGTCGCTGCCGGCGAGAATGGCGAACAGAATGGCGGCGACCAAGGCGGTGCCGAAGGCAGCTCCCACCGAGCGCGAGAACTGCACCATGGCAGCGCCTGTGCCCAATCGCCGCGGTCCGGCCACTGATTGCACCGTCAGCTGAACCACGCCCATGACCGTTCCCATGCAGACCGCGATCGCGCACCACGCCCATGGCAGCACCGCGACTGACAGATTGCGCGTCCAGAATGCCAAGAACAACAAACCGAGCGTCGCCGCCGGCAATCCGAAGGACGGAAATATTGCCGTGCGTCCCGTTCGCGTGACGATCTGGCCGGTGACCAGCGAGCCAGCACCGATGCCGAACGTCAGCGGCAGCAGCAGGAGGCCGGTCTCCGCCGGCGAGGTGCCGCGCACCGCACGCAGATAAATCGGCAGGAAGGTGATCAGCGAGACCAGCGCGGCGCCGTGGCAGGCGGCGAGCGCGTTGCTGCGCCAGATCGACGGCTCCTTGAACAGGCGCGGCGGAATGAGCGGCGAGGTGCTGCGGCCCTCCTGCCAGATCAGCACCACAAGCGCCACGATGCCGAAGATAAGCAGGCCCAGCGCGAGCGGCACACTACTCGCTTGCATCCGCTGCAATTGCTCGAGCGCGAGGATCACCGGGCTTACGAACATGATGAACAGCACAAGGCCCGGCATATCGAACGTGGTGCGGCGGCGATCGGCAGGGCGCGAGGCGAGCCGGAACACCAGCGCGACCGCGACGAGCCCGAGCGGCACGTTGACGAGAAAAATCGACTGCCAGCCGAAGGCTTGCGTCAGATAGCCGCCCGCGACCGGGCCGAAGGTGCTCGAACTGACCGATACGCCGGCGAGATAACCTTGATAGCGGCCGCGCTCGCGCGGCGGGATGGTTTCCCCGATCAGCGCTTGCGAGAGCGTCATCAGGCCGCCGCCGCCGAATCCCTGCAGCACGCGGAACGCGGTCAGCCATTCGATATTGGGAGAGATCGCGCACAACACCGATCCGACCATGAAAATGGTCAACGCTGCGATCATCATCAGGCGGCGGCCGAACGTGTCGCCAAGCCGGCCATAGACCGGGGCGGCGATGGTATTAGCGATCAGGTAGGAAACCACCACCCACGACGCGCGCTGAATCTCGCCAAGATCGGAGGCGATGGTCGGCAGCGCGGTGGCGACGATCGTTTGATCGGCGACCGCGAGAAACATCGGCAGCATGATCGAGGGAAAGACGGTGAGGAAAAGCAGCTTCGGCGACTTCTCCTCGTCGGCCTCGGCTTGCACGGTTTCGACCGCCGGCGCCGCCGGCGCCGCCGGCGCACCGGGCGCGGCGGACTCGACGGCGGGGCGTGCTTCGTCTGGCTGATCGACCGACTGCGTCATTGCTTGTCGCTTATCGACAAATCATCGCGAAAAATTGATGTCGCCGCCCCTCAAGGCAGCGAGGCGCCGTATATTGCGCGAATTGAGGGTGGGCGCCACCGTTCTCCGGCCGGAATGTCCGTGGCGATGGTCCGGTTTCGACAGCGAAAAAAGAAGCGGGCGCAACCCCCGCTCAATGCCGGACGTCCTTTCGGCCTATCAGGAATAGCTCGGCGAATAGATGAACATGCTCAGCGAGCACAGCCACCGACTGATGTCCGATGGCCACAAGTTCATCGATGCCGGCGCGCGCTGTTTTGCGAAACGAAGCCAGCGGCCCCGAGCTGACAAAAGGCCGGCCGCCATTACTGGCGGCCGGTGGTCTCAGAGCGCCTCCGACCAGCATTCACTTTTCCGCGACACGCCGTCGGCCGCTCGCCGCGGCCGAGCGCGCTAGCCGATAAAGGCGACGCGTTCCTGTTCGCGGGCTTCGTCCGCAGTCGCCGGCTGCGCAGGCAATTGCAGCACGGTCGCGGATTGGCCTTCGCACAACAGAGTGAGCAGCACGATGCGCCCATCGGGAAATTCGAGCGCGTCATGATGGGCGGCCAGCTTGTCCTTGTTGACCTGGCGAAAGATGGCCGTCTCGTGGTTGATCGTCTTGGTCTTCCAGCCGAGCAGGCCGGCCGGCAGGCAGGCAACCTCGCCGGCGAAGGCCAGTTCCGTTCCCGGCCGCACACATACCGCCAAACCGGGGTCATTCGCGGCGGCAAAACCGCGTGTCCCGGTGCCGAAGTCACGCGTCACCAGCTTATCGCCGACTTGCGCCGGCCGAGACCGAACGCTTTGCAGGCTAAAGTCACACATTGGCGACTCCTTTCTTCCCGGGTCTCGTCTGACCCAAGGCTTCCGTTACACAGCCCCGCAACCCCTCCGACAACGACTTCAAGCAAGTTTGGTGCCGTCCGCGCTCAGCAAAAGACATCGGGCGTGAGAACACGGGCGGCAACGCAGGTGGGATGATCGTCTTCCGCTTTCATGGCGGCAAAACGACGGGCGTAAGGCATCTATCTCTCGCTGAGGCGACGCCGGCTTTGTTGGGCGCCGCCGCCAAGCTGCCGCGCGATCAGGCACAATTTGCACATTGCTGTCGCAGGCGGCTGCGCGCACGCGAACGGACCGCCACAATTCGTGTCACATGACACGGCGAGGTCAAAACATCTCGCCAAATCAGAACGCCTGAGGCGGATCACTGGCGGCGAGTGGCAGTACGGCCATTTTGCCGCACCGAGGCGGCCAAACGGGCGCGCGCCGTCGGCCAAGCTAGTCGCGATGTTCAACGAGTTTATGAGAATTAGATTTATTTGACGGTGATGCCGCCCACCATGCCGTACCAATCGTGGTCGGCGCAGCGCAGATCGTAAGTCCCCGGCTTATGCGGGGTGAGAAAAAGGTCCTTGGTTTCGCCCGGCTGCAGCAGCACCTCGCTGTGCTCACGATTGAGAACTTCGGGATTGTCGATCGTGGCGGTCGCAAAGAATACCGGCGCGGTGAATTCGTGAGTCTCCTTGCCGGTATTTTCCAGATGCAGTTGATAATGAACATCGTGCTCAAAAGTCAGTTGGTCGGGCTGGAAGCGGTAGTCGACCATGATCACATCGACCTTCACCGGTTCCGGAGTCGCGCCTGCCAGCGCGGCCGCGAGGAGGATCGCCAACGGCACGCACAAGCGGCCCAGCGTGCAAGCTTGAGGCACGGTTGCGAACCCCTCTTTTGGTCGTTCCCCCGCGCCTTCTTGCCCAAAATCGGGCGAGTCTTCAATTCAAGTCTTCAATCCAGGTCTTCAATCCAGGTCTTTAATGCCAGTCATCAATGCATGGCGGTTGCCCGTCCCCCGCCAGACACGCGCCTGATGGCCAACAGCGCGATCGGCACGAGGAGCGCGGCGAAGATCGCCCAAGTGCTGAATATGTCGATATAGGCGAGCAGCGAAGCCTGCCCGCTGACGAGCTGTCCGATGTAACCATACGCATGGGACTGCGCCGCCGCCGGCGGGGCGCCTTGCGCCGTGAAGTACTGGGCGATGTTCTTGAGGCTCGATTGCAGCGCCGGCGATGAAGGAACCAGATTGCTGACCAGCCGATCCTGATGAAACTGGGCACGTTGTATCAGTTCGGTATTGGCCAGCGAAACGCCGACACTGCCGCCCAGATTGCGCGCTACGTTCATCAGCGCCGAACCCTGATTGGTCTTGCTCGCCGGCAGCCCATCGTAGGCGATCGTGTTGATTGGGATGAACAGGAACGGCAGTCCAATCATCTGATAGACGCGGATCATCGCAAAAAATTCGAAGCTCGCGTCGGGAACGAGCCTGGTCGAGTACCACATCGCCACCGCTATGGCGGAAAGACCGAGCGCGATCCAGTACTTGGGCTGCATCAGCCCGGTGACTTGTCCGGCAATTGGCATCATGACCAGCATGGCGATACCGCCGGGCATGATCGCCAGACCCGACAGCTCCGCCGTGTAGGGAAAGTCGGTCTGCAACAACTGCGGCAAGATCTGGGTCGAGCCGAACAGGATGGCGCCGACAGCCAGCATGATCACGAACGACATGGCGAATTGGCGCCGGGCGAGCAGGCGGATATCGACGATCGGATCCTCTTCGGTCAGCTCCCAGACGATGAAAAATATGAACGAAGCCGCGGCCATCGTCGCAAACGTGACGATCACTGTGGAACTGAACCAGTCGTCTTCCTGGCCGCGGTCGAGCACCCATTCGAGACAGCCGAAGGCGATGGCGATCAGCGCAAATCCGACCCAGTCGATGTACAGGCCGCCGGCGAAGCGTTCGCGCCGTTCGCGCTCGAGCACCTCCGGCTCGACGACGAGCCACTGCACCAGCGCGAGCGAGACGAGGCCGATCGGCACGTTGATGAAAAAGATCCAGTGCCAGGAATAATTGTCGGTGATCCAGCCGCCGATCGTCGGTCCGACCGTCGGCGCGACGATCACGGCGATGCCGTAGAGCGCGAACGCCTGGGCGCGCCGCTGCGGCGGGAAAGTGTCGGCCAGAATCGCCTGTTCGCTGGTCGGCATGCCGCCGCCGCCGAGTCCCTGCAGGATGCGGAAGACGATCAGGATGCTGAGATTGGGCGCCAGTCCGCAGAGCAGCGAACTCACGGTGAACAGCGCCACGCAGATCATGTAGAAGCGCTTGCGCCCGAGCACGTTGGACAGCCAGCCGCTCACCGGCAGTACCACGGCGTTGGCGATCAGATAGGTCGTCACCACCCAGGTGCTCTCGTCGATGCTGGCGCCCAGGCTGCCGGCGATATAGCGGAGCGACACGTTGGCGATCGCGGTGTCGAGCACGACCATGAAGGTCGCGATCGAGACGACGATGGCGACGAGCCAGGGATTGTGGTTGCCTGCCGCCGATCGGCTCGAATCCCAGCCGCCGGATGCGGCCAGATCGGTCATTTCAACTTCTCGGTCATTTCAGCTTCACCGTCGGCACTACCGACATGCCGGGGCCGAGCAGAACGTCGGGCGGGTTGTCGAACACGATCTTGACCGGCACGCGCTGCACGATCTTGACGAAATTGCCGGTCGCGTTCTGTGGCGGCAGCAGGCTGAATGCGGTGCCGCTGCCGGCCTGAATGCTGGCCACATGACCTTCAAATGTTCGACCCGGATAGGCGTCGACCGTAATGGTCACCGGAGCGCCGGGCCGGATCGGTCCGATCTCGGTCTCCTTGAAGTTGGCGGTGACCCAGACTTCGCGCGGCACGAACATCATCAGCGCCTGGCCGGGCTGCGGCATAGTTGCCCTTGGCGGCGGTCAGTTGGGTTACGTAGCCGTCGACCGGCGCGGTGATGATGGTACGCGACAGGTTGATGTTCGCCGTTTCCAGCGTGGCGCGCATCTGCTCGAGCTGCGCCTGTGCCTGTAATTTCTGGCTCTCCAGCACCGGAAGCTGCTTTGCGGTAGCGACCGCGTTGGCTTGAGCAGCGTCGAAGCTTGCCCGCGCCTGCAGGTAATTGGACCTGTATTGCTGCGCCTGCTCGACGGTCACTGAGCCGGTCTTGACCAGATCCCCGTAGCGCTGGTCTTGCTGCTGGGCGAAGGTGAGCGCGGCCTGCGCCTGCACAACCTGCTTGTTGGCCTGGTCGATGCGCGCCTCTTGCGCCCCGATCTGCGCCTCGAGGTTGGCGATGTTGGCCAGCGCCTGGTCGACCTGCGCCTTGGTCTGATCGACCTGCGCCTGGAAGTCGCTTCGATCGAGCGTGACCAGCACGGTGCCGGCCTTGACCAGTTGATTGTCGGTCACCGGAACGTCGACGACCTGCGCGCTGATCTGAGAACTGATGGTGACGGTGCGGGCGTCGATGAAAGCATCGTCGGTCGATATGTAGCCGCTCGTGCTCACCCACCAGACCACGATGCCGACGCCGATGAGAATGCAGAGCGCGGTAAGCGCCAAGACCAGGCGGCGATGTTGCCGCATCCTGTCGAGGAACGATTTCTTGTCCGGCGCCTCACCGTGCGCTTGCGTCGCATCTCGGTTCGGCGCGGTCTCCTCGCGGCGTTCGTTGTCGACCCGTTGATCCATGACTGACATCTAAACGTCGGCCGCGCCGTTGCGGTTCGCGCGAACAACGCGGGCTGCGCCCAGCGCAGGGAGAGCAATTCGCCCTGTTATTAGCCGGTAATGACCTAGGAGGCCAGTCAGGAACCGTTCGGTTGCACGGCGGCCGAGATTTTGCCCACGAATTCGCCGAGTTCTGTCCGGATCGAGATCGCTGACCGCCCAGAAATCGAGTCCCTGCTGCGACCAGTGGCGGACATTATAGCCCTGGACGGTCCTGGCGCTGACGGAAGCGTGCTCGCTGCCCAATCGCTGGGCGACAAACAGATTGATGATGTGCTTGCGGCGGCGATAGACGACCGAAGCCACCGGCTCGCCGTCGATGTAATCGAGCCGGCCGCCGAGCAGCGTGAATCCCTCCGCGGTCAGGTCGATGACCGGCGGCGCGACGTCGACCTTGCCGTCGAACCAGGGTTTGACGGTGTGCTGGTCGCTGGTTTCCACGTCCATCAGATGCCCGGGCTGCAGCGAGCGGATATGGGCGGAGACGACTTCGTCGGCGATGGTCCCTTCCGTATTGTCGCGGAAGACGGTGAGCATGAGGCTCGCCGCCACGGCTCCCGACAGCACCGCGCCGGCGGCAAAGCCGCCAAAGAAGCTGCGGCGCGACGGCCGAACAAATTCGTGCCGCACGGCCGGGCGCGCCGGCCGCGCCAATAGCGGCGGCAGCGCCGCATCGAGACGCTCGCGCAGGCTTGCCGGCGCCGCTTCCCTCAGATTCGACCGCGGCCATCGTCTCATGGATCGCCCGAAAGGCCTTCAGCTTCTCGGCGCAGGCGGAGCATTCCGCCACATGGGCTTCGACCTCGCGCGCGTGGCCGGCATCGAGTTCGCCGTCGATCAGGGCATGCAGCAGGACTTCGCATTCGGCGCAGTTCATGACGCCGCTCCTTCCGCGACGTTCCAAGCCGAACGCAGCATCGCGCGCGCGCGCGCCAGCCGCGACATCACGGTTCCGACCGGGACACCGGCGACCTGCGCGATCTCCTGATATGACAATTCGTTGATCTCCCGCAGCACGATGATCTCGCGAAATGCCTGCGGCAGCGCGGCGACGAGCTGCCGGATGGTCTCGCTGTCATGCGCGCGCAACAGCGAAGTTTCCGGCGAGGCGTGCGGCTCCTGCCACAGCGGCACGTCCTCCGCGCGTGTGTCTCGCCTCCGCAGTCGACAGTAACCTTCGCGGCGGCCGCGGCGCGAGAATTCGGCGTCGCAGACGTTGCGCAAGATGGTCAGCAGCCACGGCTTCATGGCCGGGCCACGATAAGTATCGAAATGGCGTAACGCGCGCAGATAGCATTCCTGCACGGCGTCTTCGGCATCGGCGGCGTTGCGCATCAGATAGCGCGCCAGCGTGTACACGTCGTCGAGATAGGGCAGCGCGGCGTCACGAAAACGCCGCGCCCTGTCATGCGCATCGTCGGCATAACCTGCCATCGTCTCACGCCCGGCCGCTTGATACACCCGCCTCCCTCCGCTCGCCGTCCCGGACAGGGGCGGGCACGTCAGGGAAGCCGACAGCCGCGCCAGCATTACGGGTTCGCGCTGCTGCCGGTCGCCGCTTCTACCACGATCGTTCCCACCATGTGCGGGTGGATGTAGCAGAAGTATTGGTAAGTGCCGGGCGTGGTGAACGTGAACGAAAAGCTGTCGTTCGTGTCCAAGGCCTTCGAGCGCGTGAAGGCGCTGGTGGCGGACGCGATCCCGTGTGGGATGTCGTCCTTGTTGGTCCAGGTGATGGTCGTTCCCGCCTTCACCGTCAGCGTCGGAGGATTGAAGGTGAAGTTGTCGATCGACACGGCGCCGGCCGGCGCCTGTTGCGCGACGGCAGGCAGCACGATCACGGCGACAAGCGGAGCGCTCGCCGCTCCGAACGCAGCGGCGATGAGCGCGCTACGCAATGTGTTTGACATCGGCATCGGTCGGACCTCGATCAACCCTGCAACGGCGCGTCGATGATGGCGAGCCGTTGTTCGTTTTGTTTGTAGTTGACGCTGGCAATGCCGAGCATGCTGCGCAGCTGTTCGGCCGGGACCTTCATCGGACCGGGCGCGGGTGCCGAGCCTGGCGCCGGCTGCGGAAAGGCGGTCGAGCGGGCGGTGTGAAAGGTGACGTTGCCTTCGACCTTCTGCATCACCTGGTGGATATGGCCGTTGAGCACAGTCACCGAGCCGAACCGCTTGAGGTAGGAGAGCGCGTGCGCGCCGTCATCGGTGCCCCAGCCCCAATTCGGATAGACGGTCCACAGCGGAATGTGGGCGAACACCACGATCGGCGTCGAAGCGGAACGTCCCTTCACGTCGGCTTCGAGCCATTCGAGCTGCTCGTCGCCGAGATTGCCGAGGCCGCCGGCTTTGAGATCGTGGACGTTGACCAGGCCGATGAAATGCACGCCGTTGGCGTCGAAGCTGTACCAGCCAGCGCCCTTGGTGCCGCGCCCGTAGCGATCGAGGAATAGCTTCTGGTCGGCGTCGACGAAGTCGTGCTCGCCGGGAACGTAATGAACGTCCAGCCTCGTCTGCCGCGATGACCTTGTCGGCGTCGTCGAACTGCGCTGCAAGCGACAGGTGGCTGATGTCGCCGGTGTGAATCATGAAGGCGGGCTTCTCCGGCAGCGCCTTCACCTTGGCGATGCACTCGGTCGAGAGTGTTGAACGAATTGGGATACGGCGTCTTGAAGTCGAAGCCGACATGGCTGTCGCTGATCTGCACGAAGCTCAGCCCACGCGCTTCCTGCGCCGCCGCCTCGCCGATGAGGCCGAGCGAATGCGGAACTCCGCCGGAAATGGTCCAAACAACGCCAGTGCCGACCCAGGTCATGCACTCAAGCACCTTGCGCCGGCTCGACGCCGTCGTCGCGATCGCTGTCGCTCATTGCTTTGTCTCCCTTGCAAGCCATGACGGCTCCGGGGACGAGATCGGCCTTCCCCGCGCTTTATTCCCGGCAGCCCGGCAAATTTCGTATGGGCGGGGGTTGGCGGCGGCTGCTATAGGGGTGGTTCGGCCCAAAAAGCCCCGCCGGGCGCGCCAGCAACGCGAGAATGATGCTGCAATCCGCAACAGTCCCATCGGTGGAATCGCGCAAGTCGTGGGTGGTCGCCACCGTCGCGCTCGGCGTGATGGCGGTCGCCTTCGGCACGCCGTGGATCACTGTCGTCGCGCTCAAGGACATCGCCGCCGAGGTCGGTGGCGAACGTTCCATTCCGGCATTCGCCGGTGCGATGGTCTGGCTCGGCTCCGGCGTCGGCGGCATTCTCATGGGGCGCATTGCCGAGCAGGTCGGCGTGCGCTGGACCGTGGTCGGCGGCGCCGTGATGATCGCCATCGGGCTCGTTCTTTCGACGTTCGGGCCGCCCTGGCCGCTCATCATCGGTCACGGCCTGTTCATCGGCGTCCTCGGCCTCGGCGGCATCAATGCGCCGTTCTACGTCTATGTCAGCCGCTGGTTCGACCGGCGTCGCGGTTCGGCGTTGGCGCTGATTTCCAGCGGCAGCTTCCTTGCCGGCGCGATCTGGCCGTCGATCTTCGAGCGCCTGATTGCATATGCGGGATGGCGGCACACGATGCTGTCATACGCTGTGGTCGAGCTGTTCGTTGATCGTGCCGGCGGCGCTGATCGTGCTCGATGCACCGCCAGACAGCGATCGACACGTCATGCTCACGAGCGCCATGCGCCGCCACGATACAGGCACGGTCCTCGGCTGGCCGCCCAATGTGGTTTTCGTCCTGCAGGCCTGCGCGATCTTCACCTGCTGCGTGCCGATGTCGATGCCACAGGCGCATCTGGTCGCCTACTGCAGCGACCTCGGCATCAGCGCGGCGCAAGGCGCCGCCATGTTGTCAGTGCTGCTCGGCGCGGCGTTTGTCAGCCGCCAGGTGTGGGGAGCGCTCGCCGACCGGCTCGGCGGCCTCTACACGATGTTGGCAGGCTCGGCGTGCCAGACGGTCGGGCTTGCGGCGTTTCTGCTCACGCAGAACGAGTTCGGCCTGTTCACCGTCTCGGCGGCGTTCGGGTTCGGCTTCAGCGGGCTCGTGCCGGCCAACATCCTCGCTTCGCGCGAACTCTTCCCGGTCGGCGAAGCCTATTGGCGGATTCCGACGCTGCTTCTGTGCAGCGGGACCGGCATGGCTGTCGGCAGTTGGAGCGGCGGCCTGCTCTACGACTATTTCGGTTTTTACGCGCCGGCCTTCGCCACCGGCGTGGCGGTGAGCATGATCAATTTCACCATCATCGCCGCGCTTGCGTACCGGCGGAGCCAGACCGTGATCGCGGCTTATTAGTTGGGTCGGAATTTGTATCCGACCGGCAATCTTCAACTATCGGCGTTCCAAAAACTGATCAGAGAAAGCCGTCGATCGCAACGGTCAGAGTTTCCTTGTTCGGAAGGTTTTCCTGCCGTTGCGATCGACGGTGGCTCGCATCGAATGCAAATCCGACCGAATTGAGCGTTGCGGCCTCGTCTTCAATGCGCCGACGGCACCGGATAGATCCCCCGCGTCGGCGGCGGCGCATGGGGCGCAGCAACGCGCTTGACCAACTGTGGGCGGGGCATGTTTGCTCGCGCCGTGCAAAATTCCTCAACCGCAGAGGTAATCGCCGCGCTCTCCAGCGCACGGCGCTCGGGGCTGGCGAGCACCAATTCCTCCTGCCGGTTGACGATCGACCCGGCTTCGAGCAGCACCGCCGGCATGCGCGTTTCTTTGAGCACGATGAGCTGGTCGTAGCGGTAGACGCCTGCGCCCGGATCGAGCAGCTCGCGCCGCCGATTGCGCATCAGCGGGAGCGTGTAGTGCGGCGTATAGGCGAGCCCACGCGCCTGCAGCGCCGCGCCAAGCAGTTTGCCGAACGCGAAACTCGCGGTGCGGGCGGCGTTGTCTTCCGAGATGAAGATCGCGTAGCCCGGATAGTCGTCGTTATAACCCTCCGGCTGTCCGTTGTAGTCCCAGGTCTGCATCAGATAATCGGGCACTGAATCGTGGTGGATGGCGATGAACAGATCCGCCTTCATGGCGTTGGCGCGGTACGCACGTTCGAACAGGCCGAGTGTCGGCGCCTTGGCGGTGATCAGCAGAACGGTCTTGTCGAAGCCGGCGGCGGCCAGCGCGGTCTTGGCGTCCTGCGCCAGCTGCAAGTTGAATGTGTATTCGGGAACGCCTCGCGCGCTCATCGCGCCTGGAACCGCGACGGTGTGGCCGACGTCGAGCACGACCTTGAAATCCGTCCGACGGCAGGGATCCGGCGCTGGCTGGTTTGCCGCGGGCGCTGGCTGGTTTGCCGTCGGGGCATGTTCTGGAGCGGTTTGGCCGCGCGCGCCTGGCCCGGCGGCCAAAAAGACGATTGCAAGCACGGCAAAAAGCTTGGCGGCGCGACGTCGATGCGCGGTCATGACCTCACTCCCTGCCGGAAACCGCCAACAGCCTGCAAAACCAGAAGCCGGAGCTCGTAAAAGCCCTTATAGCGCTTCGACTTGATTGTCACGATTGTCACGCAACTCACTCTTGTACGCAGCAGAGTACTGTCGTACCAACAGGGGGGTCAGCGTTGCGTATTGGGTGAAGCGTTCCGATGGGTAAATTTGTCGGCGTTTCGGTTGTTCTTTTCGTTCTGGCGGTCGCCTTCGTCGCGCTCAGCCAGGGGCCGGAAATGGCCTCCCTGGTCACCGCTTATATCTCACAACCTCTCCTGCATCAGATCGCATGGGCCGTCATCGTGCTCGTGCCGCTCGTGATGCTGCCATTTGCCGTCTGGCTCTGGGATCGGCTGATCCGGCAAGGACAGTCGGCGAGCGCCCTCGCGCAACGGCTCGACGGCGTGCGTTCCCGGGTGGGGGATTTGACCCGGGCGCAGGGCAGCGTCGATGCGGACGTGCAACTGCTCGCCCGCAGCGATCCTGAGGATGCGATCGCCGCGCTGCAGCAGCGTGTCACGGAAGCGGAGCGCTTTGCGCAAATTCAGCAAAGCCGTAATGAAATCACCGACCTCGATACACGCGTCGGCGTGTTGCGCACGCAGCAGCAGAATCTAAAGGATCGGCTTTCGCCGGTGCTCGACGTCAGGCGTTCGATCGAGCAGGTTTTCGTCGAGCTCGACAGCCGCCAGCGCGACATCGAGCGCTCGCTCGCCGAAGTCGCCAGCGGTGACGACAACACCGCGCTCGACGTTCGGCTGAAACATCTCGTCGAATTTGTCCGGCAAGGTAACGCCCGCTGCGATCAGATCGAGCAGGCTTCCAAAACAGTCGCGACGCTCAACGAAGCGTGCGCGGAAATGCGTACACGGCTTGCTCCTTTGGCCGCGACGGAGGACGGCATCACCAGCCAGATCCGCCAGCTCGGCGAAGAGCGCGATCGCCTCACCGCCGAGATCACAGCGATCGAGCGTGCTCCTGACGGCTCGCTGGCAGAGCGCGTGCAAAAGCTGACCGACGACAAGAACAGGCTCGATGGCGGCATCGCTCAACTCAGCGCGCAGTTTGGTAAGCTCGCGGGGCTGCGGCGCGACGCTGGCATGCTCCTTATCGGCTTGGAGCGCGCGCTCAATACGCTCTCGATCGCCAAGACCGACGATGGTGCGGCCGGCATGGATGCCCGCATCGGCGAGGTGTCGCAATTCGTCGAGAGGATGCAAGGCCAGTTCGAAGAAATCGAGCGCCGCGTCGGCACTTTCGAAAACTTGAAGACCAGGCTCGGCGACCTGCAGACGCGGCTTGCTCCGCTGGAGTCGGAAGAGACCGGCGTGCTCAAGCTGATCGAAGACCTGCACGATATGCGCGAGAAGCTTGCCGAGAAGATTCGCCACATCGAAGGCGGTGAGGAAGGCGACCTCGCCGCGCGGGTCAAAGATTTCGCCGAGACCAAGCGCGAACTCGAAGACCGCGTGGCGAGCCTTGCCGACCAGTTCATCAAGCTGTCGACCATCCGCAAGGACATCGCCGGCCTGTTCGACAAGCTGTCGGGCGCGGTGAGCGCGTCAGCCGGTTGAGGCTCGGCGGCGCGGCCCGCCTGCCGCCGCCGCGCCGCCATCGGGCGCTTTCCGCAACGGCGGGACCCGGCTGCCGAAAAAAAATCATGCTGCGGCGGAACGGCTTTGCGGTCATCTATTTTCGATATGACGCGATTGCACCCTCAATGGGTGGACTGATGCGCGGATATGCCTTGCGCATGGGCGCGCCGCGCGGCAAATTTGGCCAAACGCGGCGCGCGCCGGGCTAGTCGACGCGCCGTTTCAGGGAGGTCGGCATGAAGCGCTTCTTACTGTCCGGCGTGGCGGCTTTTGCCGTCGCTGCATTCCTCGCGATGGCGCCCGCACAGGTCAACGCACAGAGCGTTCACATCAACAGTCATGATATTGGCGGGGTGGTGACCGGCCCGCACGGGGCGGAAGCCGGTGTCTGGGTGATTGCGGAAACGCACGACCTGTCCACCCGTTTCGTCAAGATCGTAGTCACTGACGAGCGCGGCCGTTACGTGGTGCCTGATCTGCCCAAGGCCAAGTACGACGTCTGGGTGCGCGGTTACGGTCTGATCGATTCGCCCAAAGTGGAATCCACTCCGGGCCAGCATCTCAATCTCACCGCCGTCCCGGCGCCGGACGACGCCGCAGCGGCGCAGTATTATCCCGCGATCTACTGGTTTGCGATGTTGAAGATCCCGCCGGCCAGTGATTTCGGCGGCAAGAGCGATATTCCCGCCAGTGTCACCCAGCAGCAGTACCTGACCGCGGTCAAGAACCAGGGCTGCGTCGGTTGCCATCAGCTCGGCCAGCTCGGAACACGCACAATTCCCGCCGCCTTCGGCACATTTAAGACCGGTGAAGAGGCCTGGGCGCGGCGCATTCAGGCCGGCCAAGCCTACCCGAACATGATCAACGTCATGGGCAGCTTCAACAACGTGCCGCTCAAATACTTTGGAGAGTGGACAGACGCCATCGCCAATGGTGCGTTGCCTCCCGACAAGCCGCCGCGGCCGCAAGGTGTCGAGCGCAACCTTGTGGTCACGATCTGGGATTGGAGCACTGACAAGAGGTATCTCCACGACCTGATCTCCACCGACAAGCGCAATCCGACGGTGAATGCCTACGGGAAACTGTACGGCTCCAATGAGTATTCGAGCGACCACTTGCCGGTGCTCGACCCGCAGACAGATCAGGTCACCTACATCACCCCGCCTGAGGACCCGAGCGTGCCTGAGGCGCTCGGACCGGGCCATGCCGCCGCCGCAAAATCGATCGCGTCCTCGGCCTATTGGGGCATGGAGCAGATCTGGGATAGCCGGGTGAACAATCACAACAGCATGTTCAATTCAAAAGGCAGGGTGTGGCTCACCGGCACCAATCACGTGCCAGGCACGCCGCAATATTGCCGCGCGGGATCGGACAATCCCTACGCCAAGGTCGATCCGATCGACATCAGCGAGCGCCAGCTCGTCATGTTCGATCCGAAGACGCAGAAATTCACCTTCATCGATACCTGTTTCGGCACTCACCATCTTCAGTTCGGCTTCGACAACAACAACACCTTATGGGTCAGCGGCGCCGGCCAGCGCGCCGGCTGGCTCGACACCAAGGTGTTTGATGAGACCGGAGACGTCCAGAAGGCGGAAGGCTGGGCGCCGTTCGTGCTCGACACCACCGGCACCGGCACGATCACCGCCGAGTTCAACAAGCCGGGCCAGCCGATGGACCCGAACAAGGACACGCTGCTCGGTGGTTCGGGCACCTATGCTGTGATGCCTAATCCGGCCGACAATTCGATCTGGTATACGGTCAACGTGTTCGCCGGTCCCGGCGGCATCGTTCGCTTCGACCCGAAGACCAAGCTGGCGGAGTTCTACAAGGTGCCAATGCCGGGCTTCGGCCCGCGCGGCGGCGACATCGACAGTAAGGGCGTGGTCCGGGTGTCGCTCGGCAGCGGCCATCTCGGTAGCTTCGATCGTAACAAGTGCAAGGGCCCGCTCAATGGGCCGAATGCGACCGGCAATCAATGCCCGGAAGGCTGGACCTTCTACAAATATCCCGGCCCCGGCTTTGCCGGCATCGGCGACAACAGCGCCGAGGCGAGCTACTACACCTGGGTCGATCAGCATAACGCCGTTGGCCTCGGCAACGACGTGCCGATCTCCACCGGCAACGAGAACGAGGGTTTCGACGCGCTGGTCGACGGCAAGATGATCGTGCTGCGTATCCCCTATCCGATGGGCTATTACGCCAAGGGGCTCGATGCGCGCATCGACGACCCAAAGGCCGGCTGGAAGGGCAGGGGACTGTGGTCGGCCGAGGGCGACCGCACGCCCTGGCTCAAAGAAGGCGGCAAGGGCGAAAAGCCGATCGTGGTCCACATCCAGGTCCGGCCCAATCCGCTCGCGGATTAAGAAGGGCGGGGTTGATAACTTCAGCGTGCGATGGCCGGGTCTGTCCCGGCCATCGGCGTTTTTGCGATGTCGGTCGATAATTGCCCGTTCTCAAGCGGGGGAAAGTAGATGCCGGCCGTTCGATGATCTAGGATGAGCTGGTCTGGACCGCATGGGGGACTGCAATGCGCAAGCGCATTTTCATTGCTGCGAGTGTTTTGGTTCTGGCCGCTTCGACCGTCACCTCGACTGCGTGGGCGGGTTGGGGATGCCGAGCGGGCGCGTCTGATCACAGCGTCACTCACACGTGGGGCAACGACAGCGAGAAGGAGGCGCGTGCGTATACTTTGAAACTGTGCCGGAGCGTCCATCCCGGATGCTACATCAGCGAATGCGCAGCCAATATCGATTCGCAGGCGGAAGCCGACGCGAAATGGCCACTCGGCACCGCCCCGGTGAAGTGCATCGGCAACGCGCAGTGCTGAGCCATTGCCGCCCCCGCATGCGGGAGAGGTCGACTTGCGAGCGCAGCGCGCAAGTCGGGTGAGGGCGCTCGGCATGCCCTCCCGTGCGCGGGAGGGGAAACGAAAAACCCTTCAAGACGACGTGTTTTCTTTGTTTGACCCTCCCCTGGATGGGGAGGGTCGTGCGCCTTCCGCCCCCGCCATAGCGGGGAGGGTATTGGAGGGGGGTGCGCGCCGGGTTTACTGTTTAGCCAGAGCCATCGCGCTATGATCGGGCGACCCGCTTTAAGGAGCCGCCCATGGTTCGCGAGCCCGTACTAACCACGGTCACCATCGACGACCTGCGCCCGACCCAGATCACCGTGGGCATGCGCGAAGTCGCGGCCAAGCGCAAACACTGGCGCGAGACCAGCAACAAGAAGGGCGGCCAATTCCTCGGCAGACACACGATGCCGGTGGTGCTCGGTCCCAAGGGGCGGCACTTCATCATCGACCACCATCACCTTGCCCGCGCGCTGCATGAGGAAGGCGTCAAAGACGTGGTCGTGACCGTCGTCGCCAATCTCAGCAAGCTCAACATCGATGCCTTCTGGGTCGTCATGGACAATCGCAACTTGATGCACCCGTTCGACGCCAATGGCCGGCGCCGGGACTATGCCGATATTCCCAAATCGGTCGCCGACATGGTCGACGATCCGTTCCGATCGCTCGCCGGCGAACTGCGCCGCGCCGGCGGCTTCGCCAAGGACACGACGCCCTTTTCTGAATTTCTTTGGGCGGATTTTCTGCGCCGGCGCGTCAAAAGAAAGTTGATCGTGAACGATTTTGAACGGGCGGTCGAAAAAGCGCTCCAATTGGCGAAGAGTGAGGACGCCAATTACCTGCCTGGCTGGTGCGGACCGGTGCCGGAGGATTGACCCGTGTTATACCATCGCCCAAACATGCGGACGGAAGTAGCCATGAGGAAGGCTCGTGTAATGACGGCCGCGCTGCTCGCGGCGATCGCGCTCGCCGGCTGCAGCAGCGGCCTCAACCTCGGCGGCCTGAAGAAGAAACAGCCGGACGTGATCGTCGATACGAATGCTTATCCGACCAATTACCAGTTTCAGATCGTGACGATGCTGCTGGCGCTGTTGACCAACCGCGCCGATTATATCGGCACGCTGATTGCGCCGCCGGCGCTGCGGCCGGTCCCCAACACCTCAATCCCGCATTACGTCGTGTGCCTGCAGTTCAACAGGCCGGATGGACCGCTGACGAAGGTGGTCCTCTTTCTCGGCGGCGAGCCTCAGCAATATGTCGACGCTACGCCGGAAGAATGCGCCGGCGCGGCGTACCAGCCGTTCACCGCGTTGCAGACCGCGGTGCCGACCAAGTAAGAAAAAGTGAAGCGGCCGGGACTGCATTCTTCCGCGCAAGAGAAATTCACACCATGACGGACAGCGACGTTCTCATCGTTGGCGCCGGACCCACCGGACTCACGCTCGCCATCGACCTCGGCCAGCGCGGCGTGCGCTGCACGCTAATCGAGCAGAAGGAGCGTCCGGGGTTTTTGCCAAAGATGGAACGCATCAACGCGCGCACCATGGAGATCTACCGCCGCATGGGCCTTGCGGAGAAGATCCGCGCCGCCGGCCTGCGGCCGGATTGTCCCATGGACGTCTACATCATGTTCGCGCTCGCCGAGCCGGCGCTCCTTCGTCTGCATTATCCGTCGGTCGCCCAAGCGCAGGCCGAAACGCGAGCCACCAATGACGGCACGCTGCCGCTCGAGCCTTATCAGCTGATCTCGCAATATACGCTCGAGCCGCTGTTGAAAGCGGTGGCGGAGACGATCCCGGCCGTACGCGTCCGCTTCGGCTGCGAATTCGTCTCGCTGCAGCAGGATACGCAGGGCGTCACCGCGCGGGTGCGTACTGCTGGCGGCAGCGAAGAATTGCGCGCGTCTTATCTGGTCGGCTGCGACGGCGGCGCGAGCCCGGTGCGCAAGGAGCTCGGCATTGCGCTAGCCGGCGAGGGCAACATGCTGTCGCTTCGCCAGGCGCTCTACCGCTGCGACGAGCTGTTTGACCGTCTGCCGATCGGCAACGGTCCCGGCAAGGGCCGCCACTATCACGTCGCCGACGACAAGGCGACGCAGCTGATCATGCAGGATTCGACCAAACATTGGACGCTGCATTCCATCGTCGACAGCAACGAGGAAATGAACGCCACGTTCGAGCGCACGGTCGGCGTTCCGGTCAAATACGAGATGCTGTCATGCGATCCGTGGCGGCAGAATCTGCTGCTCGCGGACCGTTACGGCAAGGGTCGCGTTTTTCTCGCCGGCGACGCTGTCCACCTCGTCATCCCGACCGGCGGGCTCGGCATGAATTCCGGCGTTGCCGATGCAGTCGATCTGTCGTGGAAGCTCGCCGCGACGCTCGCCGGCTGGGGCGGCCCCGACCTGCTGAAATCCTACGAGGTCGAGCGGCGTCAGGTTGGCGAGCGCAATGTCGGCGCCTCGCGTTACGCCACGCTCGGTCGGCGCAAGTGGCGCTCGATGTGGCGGCCGAACATCCGCGACAACACGCCGGCCGGCGAGCAGAGCCGCTATGTCCTCACGACCATCGCCGACATCGAGCAGCGCAAGAGCAACGAGATGATCGGCGCCGAGCTCGGCTATCGTTATGTCGACTCGCCCGTCATCTGCAACGTGCCAGGCGGCCCCGAGCATCTGTTCCGCGAGTATCATCCGACCACCTGGCCGGGCGCGCGGCTGCCGCACGTTTGGCTCGGCGATGGCACGCCGCTGCACGACCGCATCGGCGAGGGCTACACGATCCTCAAACTCGGCAGCAGCAAGGCCGACCTAAGCGGGCTCCAAAAGGCGATCCGCGCGCGCGGCGCGCCGGTTGAAGTGTGCGAGGTGCCCGACCGCATCGCGCGCGAAATCTACGGTTACGACCTCATCCTCGTCCGTCCCGACCTGCATGTGGTCTGGTGCGGGAATGCCGCGCCCGAGGACCCCGCCGAAGTCGCCGCCATCGCCACCGGACATTTTGCCGGCTGATTTTGTCGGGCGCTCGGAGCCGGGCTATCGCTTGCCGCGGGAGACCGAAATCTTTCTCGGCGGCTTGGCGGCGGGCGCCGGCCGCGATTTGCGCAATGCAGTCTCCAGCCCGCGCAGGCGCGGCTTGGCGGCACCCGCGGCCGCCGTTTCGATGGCGCGATAGTCACGTACCAGGCCGGCGCCGAACTCGGTCAGCGCAGCGCCGCCGCCGCGTGAGCCGCCGGACTTGGCGCGCACGACCGGGTGGCGAAAACAGCGGTTGAGATCGTCGATCAGGAGCCATGCGCGCCGGTACGACATGCCGAGTGAGCGGCCGGCCTGCGAAATCGAGCCGCCGCGGCCGATCTCTTCGAGCAGGCGGATTTTTCCTGGCCCGATCGATCGCCGCGAACCGAAATCAACCCGCAAGGTCAGTTTGGTGTTGCTCACGGCGGCCGCTCCGAACGGATAGACCAACGATACATCGGCCCGCTGCGCCGCCAAAGCGCATGTCCCGGAAAAGTGGATACCGGCTTTCCGAAAAAGGATATGCGCCAACACGAGAACTCTAAGAGAGCGGCCAGACCCGCACCGCATCCGCCTCGATGTCGAAACGACAGGCAGTATCGGAAGTCCGCGCGCTAGCGCCAGCGAGCGCGTAGATCATGGTATTGCCGAACCGAATGCCGAGGCGGCGTTCGATGCCGACCGGAATGACGCTCTCGATCTGGCCCTGATAGCATCCGTGCTCGCCGACACGAACCCGTGCTGATGGAACGCTCCAGCCGACCCGTGAACCGGCCTGCAGCGGCGGTCCGGCAACTTCGAGCAGCGTGTCTGCGCCTACCGCGATGCGATTGGGTTCGGCCACGATTCCTTCGGCGGCGAACTCCGCGCCAAGAAGCCGCGCCGCCATTTCGCTCGCCGGACGCGCGAATACCGCATCGGTGGGGCCCGATTGCACCACGCGGCCACCTTCCAGCACGAGTAGTTCATCGGCGAGAAGGGCGGCCTCGGCCGGGTCGTGTGTGACCAATATTGTGGTTGCGGCAAACTCGCTTTGTAGCACGAGCATCCGCTGACGCAGGCTTGCACGCAGCGGCGCATCGAGCGCCGAAAACGGCTCGTCGAGCAGCAAGAGGCGCGCGGGCCGCACCAGCGCGCGCGCCAGCGCCACGCGCTGCTGCTGTCCGAGCGACAGCGCGTCCGGCCGCCGGGCTTCGAGACCGCGAAGGCCGAGCCGGTCGAGCCAGAACTTGGCAGCGCCGGGATCGGCGTCGAGCGGAAAACGCAGCTGCTCGCTCACGGTCATATGGGGAAATAACCCGTAATTCTGCGGCACATAGGCGAAGCCGCGCGCCGATGGCGGGAGCGACGCGATATCGCGGCCGTCAACCAAAATGCCCCCGTGATCGCAGCGCTCGATCCCGGCGATGATTTTGAGCGTCAGCGATTTGCCCGACCCCGACGGACCGAGGATGGCAAGCCTCCGCCGTTGCGGCGCCCAGGCGACGTCGAGATGAAAGCTGCCGAGCTGTCTTTCGAGTTTCAGCACCAGCGCGATGCCGCTCGGCTTGGCGGCTGGTGGCGAAGAAACTGTCACCGCCGCGTCCGGTATCTCCTCGACCGATAGTGACGGCAAACGCAGTGATGGGGCGCGTTCGCCGACAAACCCGCTCGCCAGCATGAACGCGAGCGCAAGTCCGACCGCCGGCAGCAACACCGGCATCATCGCAGGAAGACCCTGCGAGCCGAAGGCGACGTAGGTGTAGACCGGCAGCGAATAGGGGTGATAGGCGACCATCACGGTGGCGCCGAATTCGCCGAACGCGCGCAGCCAGGCGAGCAGCAGTCCGGACAGGATGGCTGGCCTGGCGATCGGCATGCTGACGCGGAAGAACACATCGAGCGGTCCGCGGCCGAGCGTTGCGGCGACGTCTTCCAGCACCGGATCGATCGAGGCAAAGGCCGAGCGCGCCGCGATGATCAGAAATGGCGCGGCGACGAAAACCTCGGCAATGACGATGCCGGCGAAGGAATCCGTCAGTGCGCCCGAGGTGAGGCGGCCGAGCGGCGAGGCGTAGCCGACCAGGAACAGGAGCAGAATGCCGCTCGCGAGCGGCGGCAGCGCCAGCGGCAGTTGAACGAGAAAGCCGAGCATTGCCATGCCGCGTCCCGGCAGCCGCGCCAACAGATAACCGAGCGGTACGCCGCCGAGCGCGATGATGACGCTCGCGAGCGTCGCGCTCGCAATCGAAACGGCGCTGGCATGGAGCAGCGCCGTCAAATCGACCGATTGCCAGTCGGCGAGCCCGGCTTGCTGGAGACCTGCGATCAGCGGCGCGATCAGATAAATCGCGAGCAGTCCCGCAAGCCAGGGCAGTGCTGCTGGAATACGCCTCGTCACTTGCCGCGTCACCGGCCCTTTCACTTGGCCTTATCGACGATCGCCTCGATGTCTTGCGGCACGGCGGCGGCGTCTCCCGACACGTTAGGCTTTTGCAGCGTGAGCCCGTGCTCCTTTAGCAGATTGCGGCCGTCATCCCCAAGCAGAAAGGCGACAAACTGGTCCGCGCCTGCCGCATTGGCGGCGTCGCGCAGAATGGTGGCGGTATAGACCGCTTTGAGCGTCACCTCCGGCGGCAACGGGATCGCCGGGATTTTCGCATCCGAGGTTTCGGTCGAATAGAAGAAGCCGACATCGAGCTGGCCCGATTGCAGCCGTCCGACCAGTGTCTCCTCGGGCAGGACCTGTGTCGGATTGTCAGGCGCGCCGAGCACCTTCTCGGACAGGCCCGGGCTCTTGTAGGCCGTCTCCGCCTGCTTCATCAGCGTGAGCGTGAGCGCGCCCTTCGGATCGAGCTTCGAATCGGTGCGGCCGATCTTGATGCCGGGCTCCTGCAACACCTCGTACCAGGGCTTCGCCTTCAGATCGTCGGCGAACTTGCTCGACGGATTGTAGCCGATCACCAGCGGCGAATTGGCGAAGGTGACGTACCAGCTCACCCAGTCGCCGTTCGCTGTACCCGTCAAACTGTCATTGACCTTGGGGTTGGCGCTGATGAAGACATCGCCCCTGCGCAGCTTGCCTTTGATCTGATTGGCGAGCCCGACCGAGCCGCCGGCAAAGCCCTGGAATTGATTGCCGGTCGCCTTGTCGAAGGCCGGCCCGATGCCATGCTCCATCAGGTTCACCAGCGAGCCGGCATAGAGAACGTTGACGCTGCCGGCGGCCACCGCCGGCTTGGTGGGTGGCAAGACCAGTGGGATCGCGAGGAGCAGGACGCCGGGCAGCCGCGCCCAGGTGCGCGCCAGTCCTGCGGATGCGGGGAAAAAATTCATTTTTCAGTCTCCTCTTCGGCCGCCGTTATATCCTAGCAGATATGACGCGGAGGAGAAAAGGGCGCGCAGCAATCGGCTATATTCCCGGAAATACAGCGCGATGGCCCTATCCTGACTTTGCGGTTATTCGGACGGTGGGCGCCAGCCCTGCTTCGCCAGCTGGATCTTCGAATAGATATGCTTGCGCAATTCGCCGAACCGAGGGAGCGAACGGGTCTCGAGCTGCGTGCGCTCGCCGGGCAGGTCGATGGCGACGTCTTCCATGATGACGGTGGGCGCGTGCGAGAGCACCAGCACGCGCTGTCCCAGATAGACCGATTCGTCGATGTCATGGGTGACGAACAGCACCGTCACCCGCAGCCGGCGCCACAGCACGCGGATCAAATCCTCAAGATCGGCGCGCGTCTGCGCGTCGACGGCGGCGAATGGTTCGTCCATCAGCAGGACGTGCGGCTCGTAGGCGACCGCGCGCGCGATGGCGACGCGCTGCTGCATGCCGCCCGAAAGCTGCCACGGATAGGCGTTCTCGACGCCCTTGAGATCCACCGCGGCAAGGGCGTTGCGCACCAGCTCCTCGCGCCGCGCAGCGTCCATCTTCTTCTGCGTCAGTGGCAGCGCCACGTTGTCGTGCACGCTCATCCACGGAAACAGACTGCGACCGTATTCCTGAAAGACCACCGCCATGGCCGGCGGCGGTCCGGCGACCTTGTGTCCTTCGAGTACGATCTCGCCGGCGGACGGACCCAGCAAGCCCGCGATGCACTTGAGCAGCGTGGTCTTGCCCGCCCCTGATGGACCGACGATGCAGACGAGCTCGCCTTCACCGACGCTGAAGGTCACGTCGCGGATCGCTTCGACGGTGCGGCTCGCGTCGGCATAGACCTTGTGCAGGCGTCTCACCTCGAGCATCGTCGCTTCCGTTGCGGCCATCGAGTTCCCCGGCGCGATATCAGGCGGCGCGCTGCGATTGCCGCAGGCCGTGATACCAGCCGAGCAGCCGAGCCTCGATCACTCGGAAAATAAACGACAGCACGATACCGATGATGCCGAGCAGGATGATGCCGCTCCACATTTCGGGAATGGCGAAACTACGCTGGTACTGCACGAGCGCGAAGCCGATGCCGTCGCTGGCGGCAAACATTTCGCTCACTACCATCAGAATGATGCCGATGGAGAGCGATTGCCGCAGACCGGTAAAGATCTGTGGGCTCGCGCCGGGCAGCATGAAATGCCAAAACCGAGCGAAGCTGCCGATCCGATAGCTGCGCACCACTTCGGCCAGCACCTCGTCGAGCGAGCGCACGCCGGCGACGGTGTTGAGCAGCACCGGCCAGATGCAGCCGAACACGATCACCAGCGCCTTCATTTCATTGCCGAGGCCGGCGAACAAAATCAGCACGGGTACCAGGACCGGCGGCGGAATAGCGCGCAAGAACTCGAGAACAGGCTCGAGAACGTTGCGCAAATTTCGCGAGGCGCCGATCGGAATGCCGATAGCGATGCCGAGTATCGCGGCGGCGATGTAGCCGGTTGAGAAGCGAAGCAGGCTCGGCACCACATCGTGCAGCGCGTTCGCCGAAAACCAGATCTTGCCGAATGTCTGCAGGATCGACTGCAACGATGGAAAATAGAAGTTTTCGCTGCCGGCGCTAGTAAACCACCAGGTGGCGATCAGCGCCGCCGGCAGCGCAAGCGTCACCGCGGCGCGGCGCAGCGCACGGGTCCAGGCAATCATCCGGTAGCCTCCACGTCGAGGCGCACGGAAGGGTGCCATGCCAGCACGCGGCGTTCGAGCGCGCGCGCGCCGAGATTGACGATGACGCCAATCACCCCGGCGACGATCACGTAGGCATACATGGCGGCGACGGCACCGCCGGATTCGGTGTCGGAAATCTGCTTGCCGAGGCCTTGCGTGTCGATGGCGACCTCGCTGGTGATGGCGAGGATGAGCGCCACCGCGGCGGCAAGCCTGATGCCGGTCATCAGATAGGGCAGCGTGGTCGGCCAGATGACATAACGTACTTGCGCCCAGGTGCCGAGCCCGTAGGAGCGGGCGGTTTCGCGCGCCACCGGATCGACATCCTGCACGCCGTAAAGCACTTGGATCAGCACCTGCCAGAACGACGCATAGACCACGAGAATGAGGGTGGATTGGATCTGCGAGCCAAACAGCAGCACCGCCAGCGGGATCAGCGCGACCGACGGAATAGGACGAAGGAACTCGATCGTCGAATGCGTCACGGTGCGCAGGAAGTGCGAGCTGCCGATGGCGAGGCCGATCACCGCGCCGGCGACCACCGAGATGACAAGTCCGAGCGCCCAGGCCTTGAGTGTATCGCCCAGCGCCGTCCAGAACTCGGCGCGCATGAACTCGCCGAACAACGCCACCACGATGGTGCTGAACGGTGGCAGGTAATCGGGAGAGATGAGACCGATCCGCGGCACGATCTCGAGCAGCGCGGCAAAGCCTGCAAGGCCGGCGAGGCCTTGCAGCCAAACGATCGTGCGGGCGCTGGTCTTGGCCCGCACGTTGGTCGTTGGTCCGCGCATGCTGTGCTTAGGAGGACAACAAGGCGGCGACGTCCGCCTCCTTGTTGATCATCCCGCTCGCCAGCGCGTCGTCGGCCATCGCCTGGCTCGAGGCGATGTTCATGTCGGGCGGCCAGATCGGCAAAATGATCTTGCCGGCGATTTCCGGCGTGATGCGCGTGTAGGTCGGAATGATCTGACGAACTTCGTCGGCGTGCGAGTTGGCATAGGCGAGCGACTCGGTGATCGCAGCCTTGAAGCGTTTGACCATGTCGGGGTTCGCATTGGCGTATTGCACTGAAGCGAAATAAACCGCGATCATCGCTTTTGGCGCAATAGCGACAAAAGGCCAATCCACCACCTTGTTGCCGCGCGACCGCGCGATGGTGACGAACGGTTCCACCATCCAGCCGGCCTCGATGCGATGGTCGGCAAGCGCCGCCGGCATGTCGGGAAACGGCACCTCGATGTACTTCACACTATTTGGATCACCGCCGGCGGCCTTCACGCCGGCGCGTATCGCAACCTGCCCGATGTTGTTCAGATTGTTGACTGCGACGGTCTTGCCAGCGAGATCCTTGGCGTTGTTGATCGGACTATCGCCGGGAACGAGCGTCGCGCAAAAGTCGTTGCCGCTGATACCGGTCGAGGCGACGCCCGGCGCGACACCGATGAATTTCAATCCCTTGTTCTGCGCGATCAGCAGCGAGGGGACGTTGCTGAAGCCGAACTGCAATTGGCCGGAGAGCACGCCGGGAATGATCGCGGCGCCGCCGCCCTGTGTCGACAGCTCGACGTCAATGTTTTGCTTGGCGAAGAAGCCCTTGGCCTTGCCCAGATAGATCGGCGCGCAGTCGGCGATCGGGATCACCGCGACCGAAATCTTGTCGGCGGCGCGCGCGGGCCTGATCATCGGCGCCGACAGCGCGGCCGCGCCGGTTGCTGCCAGCGTGGTGATGCAAGTTCTTCTGGAGATCGGCATAGGTCCTCTCTAAAGGGCGTTGTTGTGGGGTGTGGGCGTTGTTATGGGTTGCGGCCCAACTTGGTTGGCAGGGGGAACAGAGTCAAGTTCGGCCTATTGCGGGCGGCGTTACCTAATGCCCGAACGGTACGAGCGTCAGAGCGATCCCGCCGAGCGGCGCCGACCGCGACCACCAATAATGGCGGCGCGCGCCAAACGGTGAGCAGAACGAAGCCGACAAGCGCGAGGCCGAAGTCGCCGGGCGTGCCGACCGAACTGGTCCAGACCGGGTTGTAAAGGGCCGCGCCGAGCAGACCCACCACCGCGGCGTTGACGCCCCGCATGATCGCCTGCGCCTTGTCGCGTCGTCGAAAGTCGTCCCAAAACGGCAGCGTGCCGAGCAGGATCAGGATGCCGGGAAGAAAAATGCCGATCAGTCCCAGCGCCGCGCCGGGCAGTCCGTGCGGGGACGGAGTGACAACCGCGCCCAGGTAGGCCGCAAACGTGAACAGCGGTCCAGGTACTGCCTGCGCGGCGCCGTAGCCGGCAAGAAACGCGTTGTCGCTGATCCATCCCGGCGGCACGAATGCCTGGCGCAGCAGCGGCAACACGACATGGCCGCCGCCGAAAACCAACGCGCCCGAGCGGTAGAACGCGTTGAATAATGCGATCCCCGGCGCGTTCGTGAGATTTTGCAGGATCGGGAGCCCGCCAAGGAGAACGAAAAAGGCGCACAGCGCCACAACCCCCGCCGTACGCGAGACCGGGATGGCGAAGTGGCCCCCCGCCATCGGTTGCCCGCCGCGGCAAAGCCACAGACCGGCGAGGCCGCCAAGCACGATCGCCGCGATCTGCGCGATCGAGGATGTGCTGAACAGAATGATCAGAGCCGCGACCACCGCGATGGAGGCCCGCTCGCGGTCCGGACATAGCGTGCGCGCCATGCCCCACACGGCCTGCGCGACAATGGCGACCGCAACGAGTTTGAGGCCATGCAGCAAGCCCGATCCGGCGGGGCCGTTTAGCGCGCCGGCGCCGTATGCGAAAAGGACAAGCGCGATCGCCGACGGCAGCGTAAAGGCGGTCCACGCCGCTAGAGCGCCAAGGTAGCCGGCGCGCATGAGGCCAATGGAAAATCCAACCTGGCTCGACGCCGGACCGGGCAGAAACTGACAAAGCGCCACGAGGTCGACGAAGGCCTGCTCATCCAGCCAATGCCGGCGGACGACGAACTCCTCGCGAAAATAGCCGAGATGCGCGATCGGCCCGCCGAAAGAAGTCAAACCGAGCCGCAGAAACACAGCCAGGACTTCACCCGGGCTGCCGGAAGGTGCTGTTTGCGATGCCGAGCCTGATTGTTCTGACATGGCGGTATCGTTGACAAGCATTTGCGCGCGCGCAACATTTTGCCGCCGCTCGATGACGAAAAAATCAAACGGCATTGCTGAGCACGCCGCACGAAAAAGCAAAATCGCGCTTCGTGCAAGGGTTAGCGCAAACGTTTGTGCAAGGGGAGGTTCCGATCGCCATGAGCGTGCTGCCGAACATGCGGGTGGGCGACGTTGAAGTGCAGGGACTGAGCGACGGCATCTTGAAAACCTCGCTCGATCTCGTTCTCGGCATGGACCGGGCGCAGGCTGAGAGCCTGGTCGGCGGAACGCAGAACGGCTCGCTCTACATCCCGGTGAACAACTTCCTCATCCGCCGCGGCGGCAAAGTGATTCTCATTGATGCGGGCGCCGGCAACACCATGCAGCCGACGCTCGGCAAGCTGCCGGACAATCTGCGCGCGGCCAGCGTCGCACCCTCAGCCGTCACCCACATTGTGATGACGCATCTGCATCCCGACCACGCCAACGGCCTCGTCGATGACGCTGGCGCGCCGCATTACCCAAATGCTGAAATCGTCGTGCACGAGACCGAGGCCGAATTCTGGATGCGGCCCGACATCGCCAACGACGAGGACAGGGTGAAGAAAAATCGCGCGCGCACCGCGATCAACCTCAAACCTTATCTCGACCGCATTCGCCGCGTGCGCGACGGCGAGGAGTTTTCCGGTTTTACGCCGGTGGTGGCGCCCGGCCACACGCCGGGGCACACCTGCTGGCTGCTCACCGCGAATAACGGCGGTGGCTTCATGGCGTTCGGCGATGTGGTGCATCTGTCGGCGATCCAGATCTCCCATCCGGACGCCGCGCTGACTTACGATCTCGACAAGGATCTCGCGGTCAAATCGCGCAAGCGCATTCTCGACATGGCGGCGAGCGAGCGGCTTGCCATCGCCGGCGCTCACGTCAACGCGCCAGGCTTCGGCCATGTCGTGCGCAAGGGCGCAAGTTTTGCGTTTGAGCCGGCTGGCTAGCGCGTCGCTTCATTCTGTTCCGGGAGTTCCAATCGCGCTGGCGAGAGAAACCGAGGCGAAGAAGCAAACAATCAAGGGGCGACAAGCGCCCGAGCGACCCGGAAGCCGACTCCGCTGTCGCGCATGTCTTCCATGCCGCCGTAGCGGTCTGCGGAGCGGAGAACCCCCGGAGGATTGCCCCAGGTCGCACCACGCAAAACACGGCCTGAAGCGGTAAACTGCCGACCGGGGACGCAATCGCCGGTGGTCCAGGCCGAGCCATCCCGGGGCGCCCCGTTGTAGCTCGTGTGGTAGCAGTCCTCGACCCACTCGTAGATATTGCCGACCATGTCATAAAGCCCGAAACTGTTGGCGGCGAAGGAGCCAACCGGCGCGGTCTGCTTATTGTCCCATTGACTACCGCAGCCCTGGCAGTTGGCTTTGTTGGTGCCAATGGTGCTGCCCCACGGGTAAGGCGTCGTCGATCCGGCTCGCGTTGCGTATTCGTATTCGGCCTCCGAAAGCAACCGATACGGCTTGCCGGTCTTCTTGGCGAGCCAGGCGATATAGGTTTTGGCGTCGTTCCACGAAACCTTGACCACTGGCCGGCTTCCGCGGCCCCAGCCCATATCCACGGGGCTATAGCCGTTGCAGCCACCGTCGGCGACGCACGCATCCCATTGGTCGAAGGTCACCTCGTACTGCCCGACAGCGAATTGCGCGGCGATGGTCACTGTGTGTTGCGGGCTTTCGTCCTGGCTACGCTCCGCCTCGCTGGTGGGTGAGCCCATGGTGAAAACTCCGGCCGGGACCACCACCATGACCGGACAGTTCTGACATTCGCTAAAGGTGTTGCCTGGTTTGAGCGCACGTTCCTGCGCCGCCGACAGCGGCGGCTTGCCGGTCTGAGGCGTCGGTGTGGTTGTCGTCTGCTGCGGGACCGCGACCGGAGACGTGCGCGACTCTGCGAGCCACGCGCCGATGGCGCCGAGCAGAACGACGCCAAGGAGGGATCCGGCCGCCAGCACGGCTCGTGACGGTGGCCACAGCGAGCGCGGTTGCGAACGCCGAAGCTGCCGGCGTTCTTCGGCTTCGGCGCGGCGCTGCGCTTCCGCCTCCTCGCGTAGACGCCGCTCGTCAGCCTTGCGCCGCTCGGCCTCCGCTCGCTGTTGCTGCGCCCGCGCCTCGCGCTGGCGGCGCTCTTCGTCCGCTTTGATTTGCCGCGCTTCTTCCTCGGCGCGGTGTCTTGCTTCGCTCTCTAGGCGGCGACGTTCGGACTCGGTTTTACCCAGCGCGGCGGTTTCTTCCTGTTGCTTGCGCTCCTGCGGCGACAGCCAGGACTTGTACAATGCGTCACGAATGTCCCCGCAAAACCGTTCGATCGCCTTCTTGACCTCTGTTGAATTGGCATCCAGATGACGGAATTCGCGCCAATCGACATATTGGCGCTTGGCAATCAGCGAGAGAATCGGATCGTTCTCCCGTCGGACTCCATCCTCTAGTGCTGGAACACGGATATACAAAATAGGGAAGACGAGATCGCTTCGGCCAAGTGCAGCTTCCCGAGCAAGAAACGCATCGAGTTCAAACCGGCAATACGGACTGGCCACGACAGTCGGCGTTATGATCGGAATGAAGAAAACCGCTTGCTCGACGGAATTCTTGATTTCACTTTCCCACAACGTCCCGGACGGAATTGCTTCCTTGTCCTGCCAGATACGAAACGTCTTCGCCGTGCGGCCGAGTTGAGCCCGTAATTCGTGTTGAATACGTTCGCGCAACGCGGAGAGTGCGCCAAAGGCGCCTTCATCGTCCTCCCGCGAGTAACTGAAGAAGCCGGCCAGCTCAGGTAGATCAGCCAAGGATGACATCAGGCAGAGGCACACAAGAAGGGTTGCATTCCGGCGATGCTCAAGAGCTTACCAGAATACTGGGACGCCTGGAACTTCCCCTGATTCAGCCTCGACCCTTTAGGCAAATGCCGCCCTCCTTTGAGGTCGGCTGTGGGTTATTTTTCCCACTTCGGCGATGACGCCGGGCCGGCGCTTATCGCCAGAACGGGGAATTCCACTCGCGCTGGCGAAAGAAGCCGAAGTCCTGGTCTTCCGGCTCTTTGCGGCGTGCAATGCGCGCCTCTGGCGAGGGCAGGCGATTCAAGAAACCGCCCTGCGGCTGGTTATTCAGCACAATGACGAACTCCGTGCGGTAGTTCGTCTCCCTGCTCGGCGGCTCGTCGGAGATGATGATCGAGGATCGCGGCGCGGCGGTGGGCGCAATGCGATCGAGCACCTCCTGCGGAATGGTGACACGGTCGAGCGCATCCTTGGCGTTGTCGCCGTCGTCGATGGTGACTTCGGTCCAGCGCAAGCCGCCCTCGGCGCGCGCGACCGCCGTAAAGATGTGCGTGCCGATCGGCTTGCCGGGATCCTTGATCGTGACGGGGACCTCGATGGAGGTATCGAACGTCTCGCCCCCGTCCGGCACCCGCTTATGCGTGTCGCGCCGCACATAAAGCTTCTGCGTCGCGCGGCTGATGAAGACCGATACTGGCTCGAGCGCGAGCTTTGCGTCCTTGGCGGCGTTGACGGCCTCGACCCGCTTGGCCTCGGTCGCCTTGGCGGCCGTTTCGGCGGCCGTGACGGCGTCCTGCTTGGTCTTTGCGTCCGCCTTGGCGGCATCGAGCTGCGTGCCGAGCTCCTGGACTTTGGCGGCGGCCTTCTGCCTCTCGTCCTCGGCTTTGGCCTTGGCTTCGTCTGTCTTGGCGTTGGCGAGTACCTTCTCGGCATGGGCGAGGTCGTCGTCGGCGCGGCTCTTGAGGCGATCGAGCTTCTTCACCGCCGCCGCGGCTGCGGCCGCCTCGCGCCTTGCGCTCGTGAAAGTGGTCTTCGCCGCAGCGGCCGCCGTCGCGGCCTCTTCCGCCTCGCGGGCGAGCGTTTCGGCCCGCGCCGGCGCAGCGTCAATCGTCTCTTGCTTGGGCATGAACAGCGAGGGATGGGAAAAATCGACGGGCTCGGCGTCGTTTGGCGAGATGATCACCCGCATGCCGATCCGCGTCTTGTCGAACAGCCTCTCGGCGAAATCATAGGGCATGCGAATGCAGCCGTGCGAGGCCGCGTAGCCGGGCAGGGGCCCGCCGTGCAGCGCGATGCCGTTCCAGGTGATGCGCTGCATGTTCGGCATCCAGGCATCGTCGTAGAGGCTCGAGTGGTGGTCCTTTTGCTTCTCGATGACGGCGAAGACGCCGGCCGGCGTCTCGCGCCCTGTCGTGCCGGTCGATACCGGCGCGCGCAGGATCCAGCCGTCGGCGTCGTAGAACGTCACCTGCTGGCTCTTGATCGACACGATGGCCATGATCGGCTCGCCCGCCTGGCGCGGGGCCGTTTCTTGTGTGGGGTGCCGCCCCTGCCGGGTTGCGGCGTCGGCGGGCGGCGCCACGGTCAGCGCCGTGAGCGCGGCCACGGCCGCAAGCGTCGCCACAATGGGAAGACCGATGGATCGGGCCGACGTCAATCGATTGGTCATGAATTGATTTCTCATATCATTCCTCGGTTGAACCGGGATTCTGCAGAACTGTGAATTTGGGCCGGATGGTAGCGATTTTTGGGGTTTGCCGGAAGCAGCGGCGGGCTTGGTAACTCATCACTTGTACTTGTCACTTTTACTTGGGGGGCTCTTTGGCCGAAGTTAAGGCCCTTTTCCGGCGATGCCGCATTATCCCAAAAACGGCCTTACGGTTTATGACCAGAAGCCCCGGCTGGCACCGGCCGGCCGCAAATTGATATGGTGCGCCTGGCTTTACCGAAGAGGACACCATGAACCCCGTCGTCGCAGTGATCGCGCCCGGTATGATGGGCGCCGGAGTCGGCAAACGGCTCGCCGATAACGGGCTCAAAGTACTCACATCGCTCAAAGGCCGCAGCGCGGAGACGGTGGCGCGGGCGAGCGCATCCGGGATGGCGGCCGCCAGCGATGAGGAGATCGCGGCGAGCGATTTCATTCTGTCGATCCTGCCGCCAGGCGATGCGCTCTCGCTTGCCGAGCGCTTTGCGCCCGCGCTCAAGGCCTCCAATTCCAAGCCGGTCTATGTCGACTGCAACGCCATCAACCCGGCGACCGTCGAGCGAGTGGCCGCCGTCATCGCGCCGACCGATTGCCCATTCTGCGACGCCGGCATCATCGGCTCGCCGCCGAAGCCGGGCGATGCCGGCCCGCGCATCTACGCCTCCGGCCCGGCGGCGCCGCGCTTTGCTGCGTTGCGTCAATTCGGCCTCGACATCCGCGTGCTCGACGGCGCGATGAGCGCGGCCTCGGCGTTGAAAATGTCATACGCCGGCATCACCAAGGGCACGCAGGCGATCGGCGCGGCGATGATGTTGGCGGCGTCACGCGCGGGCTCGGCGGACGCGCTGTTCGCCGAATTAAGTTCGAGCCAAAAAGAGATGTTCGTCTGGTTCAAGCGCGGGCTGACGTTGATGCCGCCGAAAGCCTACCGCTGGATCGCCGAAATGCATGAGATCGCGGGCTTCGTCGGCGACGACCCGGCCGCGCGCGAACTCTATGAAGGCGCCGCGCATTTTTACGAGCGCATCGCCGAGGATTTCGACGGCGACAAGAAGGACGTCGACGCGCTGACGAAATTTCTCGGCAAGGGCGCGGCCAGTTAACCGTCTTAACCCGGCGCGCGGCATCTCAGCCACGTTCGTCGATCACCGAAGCGCGCACGTCGCGTTCGATCATGCGCCAGATGTGATCGACGTAGGTAACGAAATCGGGCTTGCGCTTGAGGTCGAGCGTGCGTGGACGCGGTAGTTTGATGCGCACGATCTCCTGCAAGCGGCCCGGGCGGCGCGCCAATACGACGACCCGATCCGACAGGAACACGGCTTCGTCGATCTGGTGGGTGACGAACAGCACGGTCTTTCGTCCCTGGTCCCAGATGCGCAAAAGCTCGGTCTGCATGATCTCGCGGGTCTGCGCGTCGAGCGCGGCGAACGGCTCGTCCATCAGCAGGACGTCGGGATCAATGGCGAGCGCGCGGGCCAGGTTGACCCGCTGCCTCATGCCGCCCGAGAGCTGGCGTGGATAATAATGTTCAAATCCGCCGAGGCCGACCAGCTTGAGCAGATCGAGCGTACGGGCCTTCTCCTTGTCGCCGACGCGGCCGGCGACTTCCGGACCGATCAGCGCATTGTCGATCACGGTCCGCCACGGCAGCAGACTGTCGTTCTGAAACACGAAGCCGCGGTTGTGGCCTGGGCCGCGCACGGGCTTGCCGTCGAGCATGATGCTGCCGGACGTGGCGGGCTCGAGCCCGGCGACCAGCCGCAGCAACGTGGTCTTGCCGCAGCCGCTCGGCCCGACCACGCAGATGAATTCTCCGCGCTCGACCTCGAGCTCAAGGCCGCGCAGCGCCTCCAGCTCGCCGAACCATTTCCCCAAGCCGACGATATCGAGCTTGCGCGCCACGCGTTTAGTCCTTGGTCCAGGGCACGAGCTTGGTTTCGAGCCAGCTGAATCCGGCGGTGAGCGTGATCCCTGCGAACGCCAGCACGACCACGCCGGCGAACAGCTCCGGCATGTTGAACGTGTCGGCCGATGCGCTGATCAATTGGCCGAGCCCCGCGCGGGCGCCAAACAATTCGGCGACGACGACGCCGATCAGGCCGCGGCCGATGCCGAGTTTCAGCCCGGCCAGGATGAACGGCAGCGCCGACGGCAGCGACACTTTGAAGAAAATCTGGCTGCCGCTGGCGCCGAAGCTTTTCAGCATCTCGATCAGCCGTTCGCTGGTCTGGCGCAGGCCGACCTCGGTGTTGATGGTGACCGGAAACAGCACCAGCGTGACCACCACCAGCACTTTCGACCAGATGCCGATGCCGAGCCACAGGATGAACAGCGGCGCCAGCGCGATCGTCGGCGTGGCGTATAGCCCGGAAATCCACGGCTGCAGCGATTGTTTGAAACCGGCATTCGTCGCCATGCCGAAACCGAAGGCGATGCCGATTGCGCTGGCGATGACGTAACCGACCACGAACTCGGTGCCGCTCGCCGCAATGTGCCTGCCCATCTCGCCGGTCAAAGACAGGCGGTAGATCGCCGTCACGATCTCCGAGGGCGCCGCCAGGAACAACGGGTTGGCGATCACATATTTGCTGACCACCTGCCACAGCAGCAGTCCGCCGGCTACCGACAGCGTGCCGGCGAGATAATTGCGGCGCACCCTGTTCCACATGGCGCCGCCATCTGCTCAGTCGGTCAGGTGCGCCACGCCGGGCATCACGAAGCGCTCAACGTCGGTCGGGCCGGTCAGATCGCCGAGCTGGTTAAGCGCGCCGATCAGCGCGCCCAGCTTCTTCTTCGAAATGTCGCCGGTTGGCTCGAAGAATTGTTTGTTCATCAGAAAATCGTAGGTCCTCGAGATCACGTCCGGCTTCATCTTGCTGGCTGTGGCCATGATGTCGATTGCGCTCTGGCGGTTGTTCGGATCGAGCAGCCATTGCACGCTTTCATTATGCGCAATCAGGAAGGCTTTGAGCACGTCCTGATTCTTCGATGCCCAATCGGTATTCACCGCGGCGCCGGTGAATGGCAGGTCCCCGGCGTAATCGGCAACCAGGCCCAGATTGTTGAAGCCCGCGTCCTCGGCCTCGAAACAGAACGGCGGCAGCAGAATGGTGGCGTCGATCGCGCCTGCGCGCAGCGAATTGTAGCGGGCGCCGGTGGCCCCGGCGTAGACGTAATCGAGGTCCTTCGGGTCGATGTGGTGCGCCGCCAGCATGCGCTCGAGATAGATGCGGGTGATACCCTTGGGCGAGTCGATCATGACCGTCTTGCCCTTGAGGTCTTCGAGCTTGGTGTACGCCTGCTTGGCATTGATCTCGTAGGGAGGCGATTGTACCTCGACGCGAATGATTCTGATCGGCGCGCCCTTGTCGATCGCGTAGATCGGATCGGTCAGCCCGGCCGAGATGGTGAGCTGCAGCGACCCGGCGGCAAGCTGCTGCATCACGCCCTGGCTTGAGGCAATGTTGATCAGGTCGAGCTTGATGTGTTGCTTGGCGTAATAGCCATTGTTCAAGCCCACAAGCACCGGCCAGTGCGTCATGCTGACGGCGCCGACCATGCCGACTTCGAGCGTCGCGTCCTGCGCGCGGGCGGCGGGCGGCAGCAGCAGCCCGGCCGATCCGAGCAGCGCCTGAAGCAAGAGACCTCGTCTGGTCATGGCATCCTCCTGTTGCGCCCTTTGACTCAGGCCTATTTTTCTTTTTAGCCTAAGGGCCGTCGGTGCTAGGCGCGAGATAGTGTCGCGCAAAATTTCCGGCCTGTCGCCTAGCGATTAAGCCACCGTCGCGCGAAGCCGAGCAGGCCCTGCGGCAGGAAGATGATAATGGCGATGAAAATGATGCCGAGCGGGATCAGATAGGGGAATTGGTCGCCGAACCACTCCGACATGAGCTGGCGCAGGAGCTGGAAGAAGCCGGCGCCGACGATCGGCCCGAACAGCGTGCCGATCCCGCCGATCACGTTGTAAATCACGGTATCGCCCGAGGTGATGAAGTAGACGAAATCGGGCGCGGCGAACTCCTTCTGGACGGCGTAGAGCACGCCGGCTAAGCCCGCGAACAGGCCGGACAGCATCACCGAGACCATCTTGTAGCGCTCGACCGGATAGCCGATGGCGCGGGTGCGCGTTTCGTTCTCGCGGATCGATTGCAGCACCATGCCGAACGGCGACTGGGTGACCCGCCGCAGGATCAGATAGGAGCCGGCGACCACCGCCAGCACGAACCAATGTATCGTCTTTGAATTGAACGCGACGTTGACCAGAAACGGGATGGTGAAGTGCGGGCGGTCGAAGATCAGGCCGTTCTCGCCGCCGGTCACGGCGGTCCAGGTGAAGATGATCACGTAGAAGATCTGGCTGAAGATCAGCGTGGTGATGGCGAAGTAGATGTCGCGCAGCCGGGTGGAAAAGTACGCCACGCACAGCGCCGCGCCGGCCGCGCCGATAAGCCCGAACAGGATCGCGAGCCACAGGTTGGGCGGGTTCACCATGATCAAGGCGCCCGCCGCGCCGTACATGCCGAGTTCGAAGAAGGCGGAGTGGCCGAACGACACCATGCCGGTGTAGCCGATCAGCAAATCGGACGACATCGCCAACAGGCCCCAGATCAGGCACTCGGTGAGGAAGCCGCTCCAGAATGGCGTCAGCACCAGCGGCGCTGCGATCAACAGCGCCATCACGATGGAAAACGCGCCCCAGTAGGCGGCGTTGTGACTCAATCTCGGCTTGGCGAGCGGCATCGTTTTTTCGAGCGGAGCGGTGGTCATTTCGGCGTCGCGAACAGGCCGGTGGGACGGAACAGGAGCGTGAGAATGAGCACGACGAAGGAGGCGATCACCGCCTGCGAGGGGTCGAGCCAGACCGACGCGTAGGCCTCAAGCAGACTGATGAAGATGGCGGCGACGATCGAGCCGGCGAGATTGCCCATGCCGCCGACCACCACGACGATGAACGCCTCCAGCACCCATTGCAGGCCCATGCTGTAATCGACGCCGCCAAACGGAGCGAACAACACCCCGCTCGCGGCCGCCATCGCTGAACCGAGCGCGAACACGCCGGTATAGACGAGCGGCACCGGAATCCCCATCGCCTGCGCCATCACGCGGTCCTGCGTGGTGGCTCTGATCCAGACGCCGAACTTGTTGAATTTCAGGAACAGCCAGAGGCAGCCGATGATGGCGGCGGACAGAAGCGCGATGACGATGCGGTACCAGGGATATTGCAGATAGAACAGGGTGAACTCGGCGCTGATCGGCTCGGAGATCTTGCGCGCCACCGGGCCGAACTGCCAGAGCGCGTAATTCTGCAGCACGAGCGAGATGCCGAAGGTGGCGAGAATCGTGTTCAACGGATCGCGGCCGATCAGCGGCCGCAAGGTCACGATCTGCAGCGCGGCGCCGAAGACTCCGATGATCAGCGCGGCGAGCACCAGCGACAGCCAGAAATTCCCGGTGGTGGCAAAGGCGATCACTCCCATATAGGCGCCGAGCATGAACAGCTCGCCATGGGCGAAATTCACCACGTCCATGATGCCGAAGATGAGCGTCAGCCCGGAGGCAACCAGCGCCAGGATCATGCCGGTGACCAAGCCGTTCACCGTCTGGATGATCAAAAGGTCGATCGGAATTGAATGAAGAAACTGGCTGACCGCGCCCAAAGCTCACACCCCGAGATATTGCTTGATCACAGCGTCGTTGACGTCGATTTCGGAGGCGGCGCAATGATGGCGCACGCTGCCCTTTTCCATGATGTACACGCGCTGGCTTGCCTCCAGCGTCAGCGGGACGTTCTGCTCGACGAGAAGAATGGAGATGCCCTCGCTGTGCAGCACCTCGATGATGCGGCGGATCTGCGAGACCATGCGCGGCATCAAGCCTTCGGTCGGCTCGTCGAGCAGAATGATCCTGGGTTCGAGCATCATGGCGCGCGCAATGGCGAGCATCTGCTGCTCGCCGCCCGAGAGCGTGCCGCCGGCCTGGCCGCGCCGCTCCGCCAGCACCGGAAAATAGGTGAACACCTTGTCGAGCAGCGCCTTGCGGCGGTCTTCAGTGACCCCGTCGCGATCGAGCCCGGTGCGCAGGTTTTCCATCACCGTGAGCAGGCGAAAAATGCGGCGGTCTTCCGGCACGTAGCCGATGCCCATGCGCGCGAGCTTGTGCGGCGGCAGGCCGGTGATCGCGGCGCCGCCAAAGACCACGCTGCCGCGGGTCGGCTGCACGAGGCCCATGATGGTCTTCAATGTCGTCGATTTGCCCACCCCGTTGCGCCCAAGCAGGCCGACTACCTCGCCGGCGCCGATCGACAGCGAGATGCCGTGCAAGATGTGGCTCTTGCCGTAATAGGTGTGCACGTCCTCGACGCGCACCAACGGCTCGGCGCTTTCGGCTGCGGCGCTCATGTCTTCAGATAAACCTCCAGGACTTTCGGATTCTCCTGGATTTCCTCCGGCGTCCCCTCGGCGAGAATCTGGCCGTAGTGCAGCACGGTAATGCGGTCGCACAGCTCCATCACCACCTCCATGTCGTGCTCGACGATCAGGATGGTGAGGTCCTTGGCGATGCGGTGGATCAGTTCCTTGGTGTCGTTGGTTTCGGCCGCGCTCATGCCCGCGGTCGGCTCGTCCAGGCACAGCAGCTTCGGTTCGGTGGCGAGCGCGATGCCGATTTCCAGGTTGCGCTGCTCGCCATGCGACAGATTGGCGGCGAGTTCGTAGGCCTTGCCGAGCAGGCCGACGGACTGAAGCGCCGCCTCCGCTTTTCTGTTGATGTCAGGGAATGTGCTGTGATGCGAGATCATGTTCCAGGAATGCCGGCGCGACTGCGCCGCGATGCGCACGTTCTCCAGCACGGTGGCATTGGGCAGGATGTTGGTGATCTGGTAGGAGCGCGCGATGCCCTTTTGCGAAATCCGGTTGGAACGCAGCCCCGTGATATCCTCGCCGTTGAGGATGATGCGACCGCTGGTCGGCCGCAGCACTCCGGTGAGGCAATTGAAGAATGTGCTCTTGCCGGCGCCGTTGGGACCGATGACGGCGCGAACCTCGTCGCGGGCGAGCTCAAAATTGACATCCGACAGGGCGGCGAGGCCGCCGAAGCGGACGGACAATGACTCGGTCCGCAACAGCGCAGACGAAGCGGCTCCCCGGCCGGCCGCCGGGGAGCCTGTCTCGATCGCAGCCTCAGTGCTCACTTACGCCGAGAAGGCACAAGCCGGCGGGACGACGGTCGCGTCCTTGGCCACCGTCTCCAGAAGCTTGTAGTTCGCGTTCTCGACCACGAACAGGAACTCGCGCAAGAACGCCTGATGGTCGGCCTTGCGCAGCGTCTTGTCGCCCTGCGGGAAGTCATCGCCTTCCTTCATTTCCATGCCCTCGAGCGCGTCGATCAGCTTCGGCGTGTCGGCGCGGCTGTCGAACTTCGACGCCTCCATGGCCAGCTTCAAGGCGTTGAGCGCTTCGTAGTTCGATTGCACGTAGCGGTCGGGCAGCGGACCGGACGGGTCGACCTTGAGGAGCCGCGCCTTCGCATCGTCGAAGAAGGCGTGCAGGTAGGGCGTATTGAGCGGGCCCTGGAACACCGGGATGTAACGGTTGATGCCGACGAACCCTTCCGCCTTGTGGCCGATCGCCGGCATATTGGAGGATTCGACGATCGCGCCGTCGCCGGCGTATTTGTACTTCTTGGTCAAGCCGAGATCGTAGGCTTGGTTGGTGTAGGTCACGCCGTCCTTGCCGAACAGGATGACGAAGATGCCATCGAAATCGCCGGAGATTTTCGACAGGAACGGCGTCATGTCGGCGGTACCGAGCGGAATGCCGGTGGTGCCGACCACCTCGCCGCCATGCCCCTTGATTGCGTCCGCGTAGGCGTCGCGCGTCGACTGGCCCCAGGAATAATCCGCGAAGGCGATGTGCCATTTCTTGCCCAGCTTGGCGAGCGTCGGGCCGAAGGCGACCGCCTGCGCCGGCGCGTAATCGTGCACGCGGAAGCTGACGCGGTTGCATTTGGAGGTCGTCAGCGTGGTGTCGAGGCACACGCTGATCATGTTGACGATTTTGGCCTGTTCCCAGACCGGCATGCAGGCGAGACAGATGTTGGACAAAAAGCCGCCGACATGGGCGTCGATGTCGTCCTCCTGCACCATCTTCTCGGTCTTCTGCCGGGCGACGGCGGGCGAGCTCTGGTCGTCGACGACGTCCAGCTCGACCGGACGGCCATTGATGCCGCCGTTCTTGTTGATGCGGTCGGCTGCCATCTGCAAGCCCACCAAAGCGGTCTTGCCGCCGATCGCGCCGACGCCGGACAGCGGCTGTTCCGAACCGATCTTAAAGGGCTTGGCGGCGCCGAACGCGGCACGCCAGGGCTCCGGTACCAGCATTGCGGCGCCGATCGCGCCCGCGCCCCAGCCGACAAGGCTACGGCGCGTGAGCTTGCCGCGGTACCAGAAGTCTTCGGCCCACTTCTGTTCTCTCCACTTTTCAGTCATCGTCAGTCTCCCTTTGGATTTTCCTGTGCATTGTAAAGACCCATGCCCGCGCGAATTCGTGTGTCGCGGCTTCGACCCTTGGCGGGCTCTCGGCATCCCGTGCTTTAGCAAACGCGATCTTGCAGGCAGATTTCAACCAGATTCGCGACGCTTTCCCGGAGCAGAGGAGTGAGCCGCGGCGCGTAAGATCGTCGCGGCGCCGTATTTCACCGCCGGCGATTGGTGATAAAATGGGCAATAAACGCGAACAGAATAGGAGCCTGTGATGGCAACAGCCGCAATGCGACGCGAAGAGCTGCAAAATCCCGCAATCGCGCCGCAGAGTGGCGTCGCGGCCCGGCGCCTGATCAGGAGCGGCGAGCATTCCGGGCCGACCAATGGCCTCGCCCCGGGCAACGTGCAGGCCAACCTCGCCATCCTGCCGCACGCGCTGGCCGAGGATTTCCTCCGCTTCTGCCAGCTCAATCCGAAGCCATGCCCGCTGATCGGCGTGTCGGCGCCCGGCGATTGGCGCATTCCCGCTTTAGGCGAAGACCTCGATATCCGCACCGACCTGCCGCGCTACCGCGTGTGGCGGAACGGCGTCGCCGTTGACGAGCCCAACGACCTGATGCGCCACTGGCGCGACGATCTCGTCGTGTTCGCCATCGGCTGCTCGTTCTCCTTCGAACAGGCGCTGATCGACGACGGGATCGAGCTTCGTCATTTTACCTGCGACTGCACCGTGCCGATGTACCGCACGTCAATCGAGACGGTGCCGGCTGGTCCGTTCCATGGGCCGCTGGTCGTTTCGATGCGGCCGATGACGCCAAAGGACGCGATCCGCGCTGTGCAGATTACCACGCGATTTCCCTCCGTGCATGGCGCACCGGTTCATCTCGCCAAGCCGGACGTGATCGGGATTGCCGATATCGGCAAGCCGGATTGGGGCGACGCGGTGCCGATCAAGGCCGACGAGATTCCGGTGTTCTGGGCCTGCGGGGTCACGCCGCAATCGGTGATCATGGCGGCGAAGCCGGAATTCTGCATCACGCACTATCCGGGCGCCATGCTGGTCACCGACCGCCGCAATACCGAATTTGCGATCATGTGACGCGCGGCGTTGCCGGAAACGCGCAGCATTGCCTTTCTCGCATGTTCGTGAGTATGGATTGCGCACTTGCCGCTTGGCGCAAGCCCGACGAGTTCGGTCTCACTCGATGCTCATCGACTTCCAGCAACACTACACACCGCCGGAATTGCTCAAGGGCGATGCCGGCAAGCTCACGGTCGATCTCGATCGCGACGGCAATCCGCATTATTTGCTCAATCCGCTGCTCGCCGATCTTGCCGCGCACATCCGCGTCATGGACGCGGCGGGGATCGATGCCGGCGTGCTCACCTGCGGGTCGGGCTTCGACCAGCCCGATCTCGCCATCTGCCGAACGATCAATGACCGCATGCGCGAGGCCGAGAAGGCTCATCCCGGCCGTTTCATCGGCTTGGCGCATGTGCCGGCGCTCAAGGGCGCGGAAGCCGCGGCCGAGCTCAAGCGCTGCGCCGTCGAACTCGGCTTTCCCGGCGCGGTGATCGCCTCCGAACTGCAGGACCAGCCGCTCGACGCCGAGGCGTTGCGTCCATTCTGGAAAGCCTGCGCCGATCTGAACCTTTATGTGTTCATCCATCCGCTGCCCCGCGTCATCCGCTGGGGCCGCATGGATGCCGACGATCTCGGCCGCATGCTCGGCTGGGAATTTTCGCTGATGACGGCGGCAGTGCGGCTGATCAATTCCGGCCTGCTCGACGAACTGCCGAGTTTGCGCATCCAATTCTCGCACTTCGCCGGCGGCATCGGCCGCTATCTCGGCCGCATTCGCGGTTTTCAGCAGCGCGACAAATGGGGCACCGCCTTGCTGCCGCGCCACGGCCGCCAGCCGAAGAAGCCGTTCGACCATTATCTCGACGAGCGGCTGTTCTACGACATCGCCGGCTGGGCGGGGCCGGATCACGCCGCGGAATGGGGCGCGCATTGGGTGAAGTTCGGCCTGCAGGAGCTGCCGTTCTCGCAGCTCGTGTTCGCGACCGATTATCCGCAAGCTGTGCGCGAGGCGAGTGAGGTCGCCGCCTATACCGAGGCGGTGCGCATGCTGTCCGGCGACGGCCGCGCGCTCGGCGCTGGCGCCAACGCCGAGAAGCTTATTCCCGATATTGCCCAGCGCCTCGCGGCCGGGCGCAAGTCTCCCGCGAAGGCGCGCGCATGAACGACAATCCGCAAGCAAGCCGCGCCAAGGCGTTCGACCCGGCCGAGGAAGGCTGGGAGCCAATCGTCAATCACACGGCGTTTGGCGATCTGGTCGGGCCGGTCTGGCGGCGCGAGGAGGACGGACTGCCGCGTTTCGGCTTTGTGGTGGCGCCCAAACACCTCAATCGCGCCGGCAATCTGCACGGCGGCATGTTGATGACGGTCGCCGATCAGGCGATGGCGATGACCGCACGCGTCGCCACCGGCGGCAAACCGCACGCGACGATCGAGCTCAACATCCAGTTCGTCGGCGGCGTGAAGCTCGGCGAGTTCGTCGTCGCGCATCCCGAAGTCGTGCGCGCCACCCGCTCGGTGGTGTTCATGCGGGCCAAGATGTTGGTCGGCTCGCGCACCGTGGTGACGACCAGCGGGATCTGGAAGATTTTGGACGAAACGTAGGGGCAGCCCTCGTGGCTGCCCGGTGATCGTCGCGAAGCGCCCACAACAGGCGCCCCTAAGCCCGATACTTCTCCAGCGTCCCGCCCTTCATCACCGAGCCGGGCAGTGGATGGCCGACGACGTCTTCGGCGAGTTCTCGCGCACTCGATCAATGCGTCGAGATCGATGCCGGTCTCGATGCCCATCTCGTGGCACATGAACACGAGATCCTCGGTGCAGACATTGCCGGCGGCGCCTTGATGGCCGGCGAATGGACAGCCGCCGAGTCCGGCGACCGATGAATCGAAGCGCGTCACGCCCATCTCCAGACCCGCAAAGGCGTTGGCGATCGCCATGCCGCGCGTGTCGTGCAGATGCAGCGCGATGTCGAGATCGGGCCAGCGTTCGCGCAACGCGCCGACCACGCGTTTGATCGAGCGTGGCGTTGCCCACGCCATCGTGTCGGCAAGCGTGACGTAGTCGAGCGTCACGCCGTGCGCTGACGCTACGTCGAGGATTTGATCGACCAGCGAGACGACGCGTTCGACCGGAATATCGCCCTCGAAATTACAGCCGAACGCGGCCATCAGGCTGCCGCGCTCGACCGGCACGTCGTTGCCCTTGTACATTTCGACGATGGTGTGTTGCGCGGCAAGCTGCTGCTCCATCGTGCGGTTCTGATTGCGCTTGAGAAATTTCTCCGACGTGCAGAGCTGGATCGAGCCGCCAAGCGTAAGCGCGTTGCCATGGGTGAGTGCGCGCTCGAATCCCTTCTCGTTGAGCCACAACGCCGTGTAAGCGACGTCCGGGCGGTGGCTAACTCCGTTGGCGACCTCATCGGCGTCGGCCATGCCCGGCACCAGCTTCGGATTCACGAACGAAACAATCTGGATATGATCGATGCCGGTCTGCGACAGCGCATCGATCAGCGCGATCTTGCGATCGGTCGCAATAAAGCCCTTCTCGAACTGAAAGCCCTCGCGCGGTCCTTCTTCGCTGATGCGCACGGAGGCGGGCAGGTCGCTCATGCTGTCGTTCTCTCCCGTTCGGTGCGCGGTTTTACCGCGACGATCCCGCGCTGACTGAGGGCTTCGATCTCGGATCGCGCCAATCCAAGCTCACTCAAGATTTCCGCGCTGTGCTCGCCGATCGCGGGCGGCTGGCCGCGCAGCGAAAGATCGTGGCTGCCGATCTCGACCGGCAGGCGCGGCAGCTTGGCATGCACGCCGCGGGTAAAGTCCACATCGAGCATGCGCCCTCCGGCATTGAGCTGCGGATCGTCGAACAAGTCGCCGGGCTTGGCGACCGGCGAGAACGGGATATCGATACGATCAAACAGTTCCGCAAGCTCGGCGCGCGTATGCTGCACGACGATGGCAGCGACGATCGGCAACAGCACCGGTCGTTCGCGCACGCGGTCTTCGTTGGTCCGGTAGGCCGGGTTTTGCAACAGGTCCGCCCGTCCGAAATGTTCGCAGAAGCGCTGCCATTGCGCGTTGCTGGTGACGCCGACAAAGATTTGCTCGTTGTCGGACGTTGCGAACGGCTCGTAGATCGCCCAGGCGCCTTCGCGCGCCGGCATCGGCGGCGGCGCGCGGCCGGTGATCGCCTGGCCTGCCATGTGCTGCGCCATCAGAAAGGCGGTCGATTTCGAACAAAGCCGATTTGACCAGTTGGCCGCGCCCGGTCTGCTCGCGTTCGCGCAACGCCGCCTGGATGGCGATCACCGCGAACGCGCCGCCCATGATGTCGACGATCGAGGTGCCGGCGCGCAGCGGCTGACCGGGCGGGCCGGTCATGTAGGCCAAGCCCGCCATGAATTGCACCACCTCGTCCAGCGCCGGGCGATGCTCGTAAGGTCCGCTCAGAAATCCCTTGAGCGCGCAATAGACGATGCGCGGATTGGTCTTGGCAAAATTCGCGTAACCGCAGCCAAGCCGGTCCATGGTGCCGGGCGCGTAGTTCTCGATCGCCACGTCGGCCGTCGCCACCAGCCGGTGCAGCAGCGCGCGGCCCTCACTGGCTTTCAGATCGAGGGCGAGGCTGCGCTTATTGCGGTTGAACGTGCCGAAGAAGCCGGCGGCAAAGCCGGGGAGCCGCCGGGTCGAATCGCCGCCGACCGGCTCGACCTTGATCACGTCGGCGCCGAGATCGGCGAGGATCAGCCCCGCGCTCGGACCCATGATGGCGTGGCAGAATTCGAGCACGCGAATGCCGGCAAGCGGGAGCGTATTGTTGGCAGCCGTTGCCATTAGAAAATTACTCCGCTTCGTCCCCGCCGGGCTTGACCCCGCAGTCCATGGTGCGCATTCGCTTATGTCTCGTCTAGTCGCTTGATCCTTTGACCCCGGATGCTCAGCATGGATTGCCGGGCCAAGCCCGGCAATGACGAATGTGAGGGAGGGACCTATGCAAAAATCGTTCGTGCGCGGCACCTGGCAGCAAGAGCGCGCCTATTCGCCGGCCGTGATCACCGAGGGCGCCGCCAAGACCATTTGGGTCGCCGGTCATACCGGGGCGGTCGACGATGCCGGCAAGTCGCTCGCCGGCGACTTCAACGCGCAAACCCGGCAGTGCTTCCGCAACATCGAGAAGACGCTGGCCGAGGCCGGCGCGAAACTCTCCGACCTGGTCACCATGACGGTGTTTCTGATCGACGCGCGCTATACGACGCGGATGACCGAGTTGCGCACCGAGATTTTCGGCAAGGATTTTCCGGCCAGCGCCGCGATCACTGTCGCCGGCTTCGCCCAGCCGGAAATGATGATCGAGATTCAGTGCGTGGCGGTTGTCGGGGCATAGTTTTCTCACGGCTACGCGCAAAGCTGGGTGCTTTATCGCGCTCGCGTGATGTGGACGTCTAATCGACGGTCGACCATGGGTGGGAAAGGCTATAGGGTTTAAACAAAATAGACTTGCGCGCCCGCCCTTTTGCATCGAGCGGGGCCACGCGCCGCATATGAGGTGGATATGCCCTACGACATGCTCGCGGCCCTGCAAGCGGTCAATCTGGTTGAAGATATCGGGGTGGCGATTCCGGAGCCGCCCTTCATCAAATACAGGGCCAATCCGTCTTTGCACACGCGCAATATGAGCGAGCTATTGGTGTGCATTCGTGATTTTTTCCAGAAAATCGGCCTAAGCCCTACCGTCTCCGCGGCCGATCTCGACGACTATTTTCAGGTAATGGCCCAAAATCGAGCCTTCGGCGAGGCGGGAACGACGCCGGGCAATGGCACGATCTGGCTGTTCTTGTTGGCGCGTGAATTGCAGCCCAAAGTCATTGTCGAAAGCGGAACTTGGCGCGGCTCTTCATTGTTCACTTTAAGGAAAGCCGCCTCCAAAGCAAAAATATTCGCGTTCGATTTGGACTTCGGCGCGTTGATTTCGCGATTCGAAGGCGTCGAGTATCGCCAGCGCGATTGGGGCACCGATGACGTTCGTGCGGAAGGTCCAACCGACCTGTGCTTCTTCGACGACCATACCAATAATTGCAGGCGCGTTCGGCAGAGTTACGATCGCGGCTTTAAACATATCGTGTTGGACGATTCGCCGGATCTCGGAGAAATCAACGAATTTCGTTTTCCTGCCGTGCCCTCGGTGTCCATGCTCGAAAATAACAAATGGAGCGAGGGCGACACGATTGAATGGAACTGGCACGGACGGCGTTTGCGGTATCGGTTTCGGCTCGAGGACACATACGGAGCCAAGGATCTGATCGAAAAAGTCCACCGGTTTCCCAGCCTCAAGCGCTGGACGGGAATGGAAGACGCATTCCATTACTACGTCAGGCTTAAGGACTGATACGATCACGGCTGCCGCCAAACCGGCCCGACTGCTGTTACCTTCCAAAGACAAGAAAGGAGGCTCCGCAAATCGGAGCCTCCCTTGGCATTAAGGAACGCGCGAGAGCGCGATCTTTGTCACCAGTTAGCGCTGCGTGTCGATCGAAGGATCGTAGCCCGACTGTGCCGCCGGAGCAGCGACCGGCGTTGCGGCGAACGAGTAGAGACCGCTGGTTTGACGAACCTCGCGCGCCTGGCGCTCCAGACGCACTTGGTTGACCTGGGGAGCCCACGTCCCGAACGTCAGCTTGGCGTTGCCGTCATAATAGGACGCGAGCTGGCTGCCAGTGTGGTCGGCCGACTGGGCGAACGCCGGAGCCGCGAAGGCGGTGGCGGCAATGGCGGCGACAATCATCAATTTCGATTTGCGCAACATGACTTTTCTCCCATCATATAAACAAGAGCCCGATGCCCTTGCTGCAGTGAGAGATGCGTACGGTGTCCGCTATTTCTGAGAGCCGTTTGCCAAATGCACTCTTTGGCCATTCCGAACAATTGATGGCTACAATGCGTTATCCGGCAGGCGAGCAAAGCCGCGGCCGCGATTATTCGAAATTGGCGAATAAAGCTTTTGCCTGCCACCAGCTAGAAAAAAGCTGCCGCGAGAGCATCATTGTTACAAAGCAAAGGATGCTTCGGGGTCAGTCATGTCGCAGGATCTCAAATTCAAGCTTTGCGCCGCCGCCCTTTTGGCTTCAGTCAGCCTTTCTGCCGACGATTGGATGTACCGGGCTGCGGTTTCGATCCTGCTCGCTGTTGCCCGTACGATCGTCCAAGCCGCGAGGCATAGCTGGTCAACCCACAAACGCCCGCTCACGGTACCCCTTCCGTTCAATGCGCCTGGGCGTGCAGGAGGTTTGTCATGAGCCGGTCGACACCCAAGAACGAACCAAAGTTCAAAAGTGAATCCGCAATTCGCGGCTTCGCGCTCATTGATGCGATACAAAATGTCGGTTCCGGCGCAGTGCGCCTGAGCCAAAGTATCGGCCGCAGCTGCCTGATGTATCTCTCGAACGAGCAAGTCAGCGAGGAGTGGTCAGCGTTCGCGCTTGCTGAAGCCGAAGAGGAGTTGCGCCGGCAACCGCGTCGGCGCCCTTAAGCAATTCCGCTTTGTATCGCTAGCGCTTCGGTGCCGATGAACCGCGTTTCGCACGGGAGCTCTTGGTGTTGGACGTTTGCGGCTTGAGGAGCGATCGGATGCGTTGCGCATCCGCCGGCGTTGCCGGGCTGTAGATCACCACGCCGAGGTCGGGCCGGCCGTCGACGGCGAAAGCCGAATATTCGAGACCAATCATGCCGGCTTTCGGATGGCGTATATATTTGGTGCCCTCGCCGTAGGTGCGCACGTCGTTGTCGCGCCACATCGCCGCGAATTCGGCGCTCTCGCGCGAGAGTTCATCGATCAAATCCGTCACCCGCTCGGCCGCGCCGGCGCGGGCCGCTTCCGCCCGGAACGCCGCCACCACAAAACGCGCCGCGCCTTCCCAATCGGGCTGCGCCGCGCGAACGGCCGAATTGCAGAACATCAGGCGCAGGATGTTGCGCTCTCGCGGCGCGAGGTTTTCGTAATCGGCGAGCACCGTTGCCGCGGCGCGGTTCCAGGCCACGATGTCCCAGGTCGAGGTCTTCACAATAGCCGGGCTTAGCTCCAGCGCATCGAGTACGCGCTGCAGCCGCGGCGTAACGCCCTCGACCGCCTGGTAGCGAACTTCCGGAGGCCGTCCCAGCGCAATGAGAAAAAGGTGCTCGCGCTCGACGTCGGTGAGCATCAGCGCGCGGGCGAGACGATTGAGCACGTCGGCCGAAGGCGCGCCGCCGCGCCCCTGTTCTAGCCACGTGTACCAGGTGGCGCTGACGTTCGCGCGCTGCGCCACTTCTTCCCGGCGCAATCCCACCGTCCGCCGCCGCGTCATCGGCAGTCCGAAGGCGGCGGGATCGAGTCGGGCGCGGCGGTCCTTCAGGTAGGCGCCGAGCCGATTTTCACTGGGGGCGGCGGGCCTCATGCTGGTAGCCATTATACCCGTATAAGATCACTACTTTAACCGGATAAATCAGAGCGCCAAATCACCTCCGTGTCAAACGGACATGTCACATCGGAGGAATTCATCATGCGTGTCTTTGTTACTGGTGCGAGCGGTTTCGTCGGCTCGGCGATCGTTCAGGAATTGATCGCCGGCGGCCATCAGGTGCTCGGCCTCGCCCGTTCGGACGCGGCCGCTCAATCGCTTGCTGCCGCCGGCGCGACCGTGCATCGCGGTGATGTTGCAGACGAAGAAAGTCTGCGCACCGGCGTGGCCGCTGCGGACGGTGTGATCCACACCGCCTTCAACCACGATTTCTCGAAATTCAAGGAGAACTGCGAAGCCGACAGGCGCGTCATCGAAATTCTCGGCGATGCGCTCGTCGGGTCCGATCGGCCATTGCTCATCACATCCGGGACTGGGCTTGTCACGCCGCCGGCCGGCCGCCTCGCCAGTGAAAACGACGAGCCTTCCGGCTTCAATCCCCGCGTCGCTTCGGAACAGGCTGCGGCATCGGTCGCGGCGCGCGGCGTGCGGGTGTCGGTGGTCCGGCTTCCGCCATCAGTACACGGCGACGGCGATCATGGCTTCGTGCCGCTGCTCATCGGTCTCGCGCGCGAGAAGGGCGTCTCGGCCTATGTGGGCGCCGGGCTCAACCGCTGGGCCGCGGTGCACCGGCTCGATGCCGCTCGTCTCTATCGCCTCGTGCTGGAGAAAAATGCCCCAGGCGGGCGATATCACGCCGTCGCCGAGGAGGGCGTGCCGTTGAAAGACATCGCCGGCGTGATCGGCCGCCGCCTCAATGTGCCGGTCGTCGGCAGGAGCCCGGAAGAGGCAGCCGCACATTTCGGCTGGTTCGCGCACTTCGCCGCGCTCGACGGAGCAGCCTCGAGCGAGCGGACCCGAGCATTGACGGGTTGGCGGCCGACAGGGCCCGGCCTTATTCCCGATCTCGACCGGCCCAGCTATTTCGCCGTCACGGCAACTCTTGCGGCATGAACGGACGTGATGCGGGCAGAGCGCTGTACGATCCGTTTTGGCGTCTCCGATTGTCACCAAAACGGCAAATATTGTCCTTGACATTGGTCACCGTTATGGATACATTGCGAGCGTTCGAATCTCGCTCGTTGAGAGGACGCCTTTCGCGAAGGTATTCCGGAAAGCGGAGCGAGTGCGGTGCCCGCGGGCGGGACGATACGGCCCGTCCCCGGGCGGCTTGGGCATCAGCCTGCCGGCACTATGACCGGTGCGTGAGGTGCTCACTGGACTGGGACAGGCGGGCGCGGGTAACGCCCGTGGAGAGGCATGCGAGACTCGCCCCGGTTGGCGGTCCTTAGGACTCGCAGGCTCCCGCCGAGTCGCAGGAAGCTCTGGCCTGGGCTGAGCCTTGGGGATGAGCAGTCCCCTTGGCGAGAACCGCGGTGGAACGCCGGTAGGCGTGCGCGTCCCGCAGGACGCGCGCCGCAGCGACGGTTGCGGCGGTTGGATCTGCGTCTGCCGGCGTTCCGCCTCCTTTTTTTCCTTTTGCTGACAGTGGAGCGAAGGGAACAAACAAAGCCCCGATTGGTGGGAAACGGGAGCTGAAGGTTGAGAACTCGCGGTGCGAATCAAACAATCGCGCCGTGGGAATGCTACAGCTTGTCCGTCACCCGCGATAGCGGGGGAGGGGGACCGCCCGGAGTTCGCGCAGCGAACGCAGGGTGGTGGAGGGGGCGTCTGACTCGCCGCGTCGTTGTCGTCGCAAGAGTTTCGTCGAGGCCCGCGCCCCCTCCACCATCCTCCGCTTGCTTCGCAAGCTCCGGATGGTCCCCCTCCCCCGTTTGCACGGGGGAGGATGAAAAGATGAGCCCCGCGAGAATGAGATCGGGTTTACGCCCCCTTCGCCCGCGCGTCGTGGATCGCCTTCCACAGCACCTCGGGCGTCGCCGGCATCTCGACGTGCTTGATGCCGAGCACCGAGAGCGCATCGACCAGCGCATTGGCGACGGCCGGCATGGCGCCGACGCAGCCGGCTTCGCCCGCGCCCTTGACGCCGAGCGGGTTGGTCTTGGTCGGCACCGGGTTGCTGCCGACGTGGTAGGCGGGCAGGTCGGAAGCGCGCGGCATGGCGTAGTCCATGAACGAGCCGGTGAGCATTTGGCCCTGCTCGTCGAACTTGATGTTCTCCATCAGAATCTGCCCGACGCCCATGGCGACGCCGCCATCGATCTGACCGTGCAGAAGGAGCGGATTGATTACCGTGCCGACGTCGTCGACGACGTTGTAGTTGAGGATTTCGACCTCGCCGGTGTCCTCGTCGATTTCCAGCTCGCAGACGTGGCAGCCGTTGGGATAGCTCGCCACCTTGCCCTGATAGATCGCCGTCGAGATCAGTCCCACTTCCATGCCCTCGGGCAGGTTCTTCGGATCGATCGACGCCTTGGCGACTTCCTTGATGGTCATCGTCTGATTCGTCTTCTGACTCGAAAAGATGCCCTCGGCAAAGTTGACGTCGGCGGCGTCGATCTTGAGCATCTTGGCGACGATCGCCTTGCCCTTGGTTTCGATCTTCTCGGCGGCGAGCGTGAACGCCGAGCCGGAAAACGCCGCCGAGCGCGAGCCGCCGGTGCCTTCGGCGAAGAACACCTGGTCGGTGTCGCCTTGAATGTAAGTGACTTCGTTCGGGTCGAGGCCAAGCTTGTCGCACACGACCTGCTTGAACGCGGTTTCGTGGCCCTGGCCCTGGTTGATGCTGCCGGAGAAGATCGACACCGAGCCGGTGCGGTCGAACCTGATCTCGGCGCCTTCGAGGCCGGCCGCCGCCGAGCGCTCGATGGTGTTGGAGAAACCTATGCCGCGCAGCTTGCCGTTCTTGCGAGAGGCCGCGCGCCGCGTCTCGAAGCCTTTCTTGTCGGCGGCATCGAGCGCCATGTTCATGTTCTTTTCGAACTCGCCGCAATCGTAGGTGAAGGTCACGCTGGTTTTGTACGGCATAGCGTCCGGCGCGATCGTGTTGCGGCGGCGGAGTTCGGCCGGGTCCATACCGATCTGATCGGCGGCGAGATCGACCATGCGCTCGATGATGTAGCCGGCTTCGGGGCGGCCATTGCCGCGATAAGGTCGCACCGGCTGGGTGTGTGTGAATACGGCGGTGACGTCGACGTGCGACGCCGGCGTCTTGTAGACGCCGGCGAGCGTGCCGAGATTGCCGGTAAAGGCCGGCATGCCGACCTGCAGATAGGCGCCGATGGCGGCGATGATCTTGGCGCGGAAGCCGAGGAAATGTCCGTCCTTGTCGAGCGCGAGCTCGGCGTCGGTGACATTGTCGCGCGCCTGCGCGTCGCACAGAAACGATTCCGAGCGTGTTGCCACCCATTTGACCGGGCGTCCGGTCAGCTTGGCGCCGAGCAGCACCAAGGCGACCTCGTTATAGACCGCCGACTTCATGCCGAAGCTGCCGCCGATGTCGCCGCACACGACGCGGATCTTGCTGTCGGGCACTTTCAGCACGTAGTTCGACAATTCGGTCTGAAAGACGTTGGTGCGCTGCAGGGTGGTGTAGATCGTGTAGCGGCCTTCGATCGGCTCAAACAGGCCGATGCAGCCGCGCGGCTCCATGGTCGCCGCGGTGACGCGATTGATCACGAAATGATGCTTCACCACGTGCGCGGCGCGCGCGAAGGCGGCGTCGGTCGCCTCCTTGCTGCCCTCGATCTGGATGAAACCGATATTGTTCGGGCAGTCCTCCCAGACGAGCGGCTCGCCGGGCTTGACCGCATCGCCGGTGGAGACCATCGCAGGCAGGGCCTCGTAATCGACTTCGATCAGTTCGGCGGCGTCGACCGCCTGGTAATAAGTGTCGGCGACGACGAAGGCGACATAGTCGCCGATCATGCGCACGCGATCTTCAACCAGCGCCGGGTAGCGCGGCTTGTAGCCGGGGGCGCCGTCGCGGCGCTTGAGCCCGCCCGGCACCGGAAGGTCGCCAAAGCCCGCTTTCTTGTAGTCGGCGCCGGTCAGCACCGCGAGCACGCCGGGCGCTGCCTTGGCCTTCGCCGTATCGATCGAGCGAATACGCGCATGCGCATGCGGCGAGCGCAGCACGTAGCCGAACGCCATGCCGGGAAACACCATATCGGCGACGTAGCGGCCGCCGCCTTTGACGAGTCTCGGGTCCTCGAAGCGGGGAACCGGTTGACCGATAGCGAATTCACCCATTGCATCCTCGCATTGTTGGGCGTGATCCGGCGATCGACTGCCGCCGTCTCATGGACGTGCCCGGCGAATGGCCGGGCACGGGGAGGTCGTCCGGTCTTACATCGCCTTGGGAGGCCCTTCAATCGGGGCCGAGTCGGCGTTACTCTTGTTTTAGCCGCGCTATGCGAATGGACACCCAGCATGTCTGAGACCTTCGAATCGGCCCTGCACGCGCGCGTCGACCAAATGCTCGACGCCTGCACCCGCTGCGGCAAATGCGTCGAGGTCTGCCCGTCCACCAGGGCGGCCGGGCTGACCGACGACGAGCGGCAACATCCGGTCGCGGTGATCGAGGGCGTGATCGACATTCTGCGCAACGGCGCCGGCAACGACGCCGCGCGCAAATGGGCGAGCGGCTGCATACGCTCCGGCGACTGTATCGAGGCCTGCGATTACGGCGTCAACCCGCGCTTTCTCCTGGGCATGGCACGGGCCGCGATGGCGCGCAGCACGGAGGACGCCTCGGTGCTGCGCCGCCGCGGCGTCGAGGGCTTCCGCCACGTCGCGCGCGACGTGAACGCGATTTCCAAGCTGCAGCTCGACGATGCCCTGTTGGCGCGGCTCGGGCAGGGCGCCAAATCCCGTGCCGCGGCGGACGGCCCGCCGGACTTCGTGTTTTACACCGGCTGCAACGTACTCAAGACCCCGCACATTGCGCTGCTTGCGCTCGACATCATGGACGCGCTTGGCATCAGCTACGAGGTGATGGGCGGCCCGACCCATTGCTGCGGCGTGCAGCAATTGCGCGCCGGCGACCTCGCGGCGTTCGGCCGCATGGCCGAAAGCGCGCTCGACAAGATGGCGGTAAGCAAAAGCGGGCAGGTGCTGTCCTGGTGCCCGTCGTGCCACGTGCAGTACACCGAAATGACGCTGCCGTCGGTGGAAAAGACGCGTGGCGCAAAGCCGTTCGAGATGACGCCATTCACGATCTTCATCCATAAGAATCTCAACCGGCTGCGGCCGCTGCTGCGCGAGTCGGTGCCGATGCGGGTCGCGTTTCATAAGCATCCCGGCATCCGCGGCGTGGTAGCCGCGGCCGAGGACCTGCTGCGCGCCGTGCCCGGCATCGAGCTTGTCGATCTGCAGCAGCCGAGCGCCGGACTGCAGGCGAACGAGCTGAAAGTCGTGCCGGCCTATCGGCGCGAATTGCAACTCGCCGAACTGCGCGCGGCGGAAGCGGCCGGCATCGATGCCCTGGTCGCGATCTATCATTCCGATCACCGCGAGTTGTGCGCGCACGAGCGCGACTGGCCGTTCCGCATCATGAATATCTACGAGATCGTCGGCGCCAGCATGGGGCTGCACCACGACGACGACTTCAAGCGGCTGAAGATGATGCAGGATGCCGACGCGATCCTCGCCGATTGCGGCGATCTCGTGCGGCAGCACGGTCTCGACGTCGAGGCGACGCGGCACGCGATCAAGGCGATGCTCGACGAGCAGCCGGTGCCTTTGCGCGGCGGGTAGATCGCATTCGCTAAAATTCGCTCGATTCTCGCACTGCACTGTTAACCGTCAGCGCGAGCGCATTCTCTCTGGCGCCGCAATTCTCCGCGTTTTTGCGTCAGCTTTATCGCAATTTTAGATTCTTTTACGCAACAAAACGGCCCAGAGGGTCAAGCATGTACAACGAAGATCGCATTCATCCTTTAGCGTCGGGCAATGCGCCGCGTTGTCAAAATTCGGACAACGAGGCTTCCATGGCATCTATCGAACCACTCGGCCGCGTCACCATGGTGAGCGGCTCACAAGTGATCGCGCGCTTTGCCGCCGACGTGGCGCTGACCGTCGGATCGCTCGTCGGCCTGCCAAACGGCGAAGCGTTCGCGGTCGGAACGCTTTGCGATATTTCCGTCGAAGCCGCCGCAAGCGGTGAGCGAAGCGCCGAAGCGATCGGCCGGATCGACTTGCTCGGCGAAATCGTCACCGAAAAATCCGGCAAACGGCGCTTCCACTCTGGCGTCGGCCGTCTATCCGAGACTTGGCAGCGGCTGTTGTTCGGGTCGGCGGCGAAGAACTGCAGGTCATTTTCGGCCTCGACTCTCCGCACTCGGTCGAGATTGGCCACCTGCAACAGAATGCCTCGATTGCAGCGACCGTCGACGTCGACGAGATGGTGCGCAAGCATTTCGCCATCGTCGGCTCGACCGGCTCCGGCAAATCGACCGGGCTCGCGCTGATCCTGCGCAAGATCATGGCAGGCGCACGGCGATCTGCGCATGCTGTTGATCGACGCGCACAACGAATACGCCGATTGCTTCGACGACCGGGCGCAGGTGTTCGGCCCGGACAATCTGAAATTGCCGTTCTGGCTGTTCAATTTCGACGAGATGGTGCAGATCCTGTTCGGTTCGCGCGCGCGCGCCGAGCACGAGATCGGCCTTGCTGGCGGAACTCATTCCGCAGGCGAAGACCGAATATGCGCGCAGCACGGCAGCACGCTGCGCTCGAGCTACCGGGCGCCGTCGGCTGAGGCGGCCGGCCGCTACACGGTCGATACGCCGGTGCCGTACCGTTTCGAGGACGTCATCGCGGCGGCCGAGAGCCGCATGGGCAAGCTCGAGAACGGAGACCTCGCGGTCCAGTATCAGCGGCTGCTGATGCGCATCAATGCCGTGCGTCAGAATCCCGCGCTACGCCTTCATTTTCGACGATGGCGGCCGAGCCGAACGACACGATGGTCGAGATTTTGTGCGAGCTGCTGCGGCTCAAGGATGACGAGCGGCCGATGGCGATCGTTCAGCTGGCCGGCTTCCCGGCCGAGACGATGGAAGTGATCGTCTCCGTCCTGTTCCGATTGGCGTTTGATTTCGGCGTCTGGAGCGATGGCTTAAGTCCGCTGCTCATCGTTTGCGAGGAAGCGCACAATTACGCCAACGCCGATCGCGACGGTCGGCTTCCGCACGGCGCGCGAGGGACTGTCACGCATCGCCAAGGAAGGCCGCAAGCACGGCGTCTTTCTCGGACTGGTGACGCAGCGTCCGCACCAGCTCGATCCGACGCTGATCTCGCAATGCTCGACTGTGTTTGCCATGCGGCTCGGCCACGAAGACGATCAGAAAATCGTCCGCGCCGCGGTGTCCGATGCGGCGAGCCGGCTGCTGTCGTTCCTGCCGTCGCTCGGGACGCGCGAGGCGCTGGTGATCGGTGCTGCGGTGCCGACAGTGACGCGGCTGCGTTTCGAGGAGCTGCCGGACAATTGTATCCCGCGCAGCCAATCGGTGTGGGGCGGCGACCTTGATTGCGCGAAGGGGATCGACGAGCAGTCGATCGCGACCGTCGTCGCGCGCTGGCGCGGCACCGCGCCGAGCGCTAGACCGGCGCCGGTGGCGCCGCCACTCGCTGACTTGGAAGCGCGCTCGGCCGATCTGGTCAACTGGTCCGCGCCGAACCATAGCTGACGGCCCGACCCGTCGCCGGACCGTCAATCGTGGATGTCCAGGCGGTGGGAGCGCTGGACATCACGGCAACGTAACCATGCCGCTCCAGAATTGCCGCCGGTCGCCGGTTTCGACGTCGTATTTGCGGACGAAGTTGAGCTCGCCGCTCTCGGCGATACGAAAGATGCTCAAGCCGGCCGGGACCGACACGATGCGGTCTCCCTCCAGCACCGGCGCCGCGGCAATGCTGGCTGCGACCAACAGGCGGCCGCCCGGGTCGATGCCGAACGTGCGCAGTTCGATGCTGTGCCCGTCGGCGTTCTGGATCAGCGTCGGCTCGCCTGTACTTTGATCGATGGAAAAGACCGCGACGTTGTTCTTGCCGCCGATCACCGCCGGTTTGCCTTGGAAACTCGAACGGTCCGATGCGCGGTTGGTCACATAGACGAACTTGCCGCTCGGATGCACATGAATCGCGCCGGCCGCCTGCCGCATCGTCGGCTTTGGGTCCAACAGTGTGTCTTTGACGAACATCGGCTCGCGCCCGAGCCCGATCGCCGAGTCCAGCCCATAAACGTAGAGCTTGTTCTGCCGCTCGATCGAAACAAACACCCACGGCTCGGTTGGATGAAAGTCGAGGTGACGCGGGCCGAAGCCGAGACCGTTGCCTGGCGCGATCGAGGCGAGATTGCGCAGCGCGCCGTTTTCGAAAGCGAACGTCTTGATCGCGCCGGGATCCTCCGCCTTGCTCCCCTTGGCGTCGTTGCCGCGCGTCACCAGCAACACAGCTGCGACCCGATGGCGATTGCAGGATCTGGTGCGCGTAGATGCCGAAGTCGAGCTTGTCCGGTTGTGCGACCGCCGCGCCGATCGTGCCGTCGCCATTGAGGCGATGCACCGTGACGTTGCTCGGATCGTTGTAGGCGGTCAGCAGATACGCGCCGGTCGGGTCGACACTGACATGGATCGGGCGCGATGGCAGCGACGGCTGCGGTCCCGCGCAGCGCAGCGCACCGGTCGCTGGGTCCATCAGCAACGCGTTGGCGTAATGTTTGTCGCCGGCAACGCCCGGCCCGCCATTGCTCGACACCACGTAGAGATAGCGGCGCGACGGATGCGGCCAGGCATATTGGATGTTGGCCGGCAGAGTGATTGCACTGCGCTTGCTCAAGGCGGCGCCATCTGCGTCGACATCATAGAGATAAAGCTCAGGTCCAATGCTGGCGTAGTAAATCGTTTTAGGCATGGCGGTTCTCGCTGGTGAATCGCTCATTTACGGGCTGTCGCGTCGGGCGTTCGCGTGCCCGGCTGCCTCATAACCGCGTCATTTTTGGCAAAAACGTCCAGCGTCGGCTAGCCGCCTGCAACCGGCTCGCGCGCGTTTTGCAAGCTCTCGATCAACGCCTCGATCCGGGCGATCGAGCGGAAATTCGCTGGCCGCATCTCGTGCTCGGGAATGCTGAGGTCGAATTCGGCCTCGACCGCCAGCATGAGATTGACGATGTCGAGCGACGATAAGCCGCTCTCGCCGAGATCGTCGTCGCGGCCGACGCCGCGCTCGATACCGCGTTTGGTAAACAGCGCCCGGACCAGCCCCACGAGGCGTTCGGTCACGGCCGAATTGGTGTGATCAAGCACGCCAGTACCCCCAAAAGTCCGCCACCGGCGGGTGTTCATCCTGATGCCACGATCTGATTAACCGGCGGTGACCGGCACATCGCGAAATTGCGCGATTGCCAGGTCGGAGCAGTAACCTTGACGGGAAAGAACAGCGCTAATTCCCACTAAATGACACGATGAATTGGCCGTTTGAGGTGTACCTATTGCCAAGCACGGATCGCCGTCGAGGGTCGACCGCGAGCGAGTTTCTTCCATCGTGAGCGCCGCCATGAATATCCGTACCGCGCCGATAAAAGGGGACCAACGGAAGTTCCACGTGCATGCTGGGGCGCACGGCATTGCGCTTGCGGCAAAAGTTCCTGAGGCGGCTGCCGAGGATTTGCGCTCCCGAGTGGACAAGGTCGTGGCTGTTGCTGCGGCTCACGCCGCGTCGGTCGATAGCGAGTCGCGATTCCCCAGCGAGGCGATCGAAGCGGCGCGCGCTGAGCGGCTCCTCGGCATTGCGGTGCCGCGTGAACTCGGCGGCGAAGGCGTTGATGCCGCCGGTGTCGCCGATGTCTGCTATGCGCTCGGCCGCGCCTGCGCATCGACCGCGATGATCTACGCCATGCATCAGACCAAGGTCGCCTGCATCACGCGTCACGGGCGCGGCAGCGCCTGGCATGAACTCATGTTGCGCCGGCTGTGTGCCGAACAATTGCTGCTGGCGTCCTCGACGACCGAAGGACAGGCCGGCGGCGACCTGCGCAACAGCGCGTCGGCAGTCGAAGGCGACACACGGATCGCGCTTGAGCGACAGGCAACAGTTATCTCCTACGGCGAAGAAGCCGATGGCGTAGTGACGACGGCGCGCCGTTCGGCCGACGCCGCCAGTTCGGATCAGGTACTTCTCGTCCTGCTCAAGAGCGATTACACGCTCGAGCGTCTCAATGGCTGGAATGCACTCGGCATGCGGGGCACCTGCAGCGGCGGCTTCAAGCTCGTCGCCGCAGGTCTGCGCGAGCAAATTCTGCCGGCGAACTACGCGACGATTCACAGTCACACGATGATGCCGTTCGCGCACCTCGCCTGGAGCAGCGCGTGGGCCGGCATTGCCGCTGCGGCGGTCGAGCGCGCCCGCAGTTTCGTGCGCAAGGCCACCCATCGCGCGGGTGGCACGCTGCCGCCGGCTGCCGCGCACTTCACCCGCGCAAGCGCGAATTTGCGTTCGCTGCGCAGCCTTATTGCGGCGGCGCTCGAGCGCTTCGAGCGTGCCTCCGAAGACTCAGCGAAGCTCGAGTCCCTCGACTTCCAGACCGGCATGAACATGCTCAAGGTCAACGCGTCGGAACTCGCGGTGACGACCGTGATGAGCGCGATGCAGGCCTGTGGGCTCGCCGGTTACCGCAACGATGGCGAATTCTCGATGGGGCGGCATCTGCGCGACATCCTGTCGTCGCCGATCATGATCAGCAACGACCGGATCCTCGCCAACGTCGCTGCGGCGGCGCTCTTGGGCGCTACGCCAACATCGCTGCGCGATTGAGTTTGAGATTAAAGCAGGGCGGCCAAGACAAAGAGCAGGAGGCGTCGTGTCCATGAACGTGACACTTAAGAACTTGGCACTCAAGGACTTGGCATTCGAGCAGCCGGCCAGATCCACTCACTCCCTCGATTTCGATCGCCGAGGCGCTGCTGTTGCCGTCGGGCATCGACGGCATTTACGCGCGCACGGCGACGTTCGAGGAAGTCGTCAACGGGCTCACCGACCTGATCTCGCAGTACCGCGAGCCGGACACCGAGGTTTTACGCTTTCCGCCGGTGATGAGCCGCCGGCAAGTGGAGAAATCCGGTTATCTGAAAAGCTTTCCGCACTTCCTCGGCTGCGTGAGCTGCCTTGCTGGCGCGGAGCCGGAAGTTCGCGATGCCGTCGATCGCCACGAAGCGGGGGAGGATTGGACGCCCGCGCTCTCGGCAGCCGATCTCGTGCTCAGCCCAGCCGCCTGCTACCCGGTCTATCCGCTGGTGGCGAGCCGCGGTCAGGTGCCGCCCGAGGGCCTCCTGTTTGACGTTGCCTGCGACTGCTTCCGCCGCGAACCGTCGAAAATGCTCGACCGGCTGCAGTCGTTCCGCATGCGCGAATATGTGTGCATCGGCACGCCCGGCCAGATCGATGCGTTTCGCCGGCGTTGGATGAAGCTTGCGGAAGGCTTCGCTACGCGGCTCGGATTGAGCTGGCGCATCGATTATGCCAGCGACCCGTTCTTCGGCCGCGGCGGCAAGCTGATGGCGATCAGCCAAGTGGAGCAGGCGCTGAAATTCGAGCTGCTCATTCCAGTGCATTCCGATGACAAGCCGACCGCCTGCATGAGCTTCAACTATCATCGCGACCACTTCGGCACGGCCTGGAACATCCATACCGAGGCCGGCGAAGTCGCCCACACCGGCTGCGTGGCCTTCGGCATCGACCGTTTGGCGCTGGCGCTGTTCGCCACCCATGGGCTCGATCTGCCGCGCTGGCCAACGAGCGTGCGCAAGGCGCTTTTTGAGAGCGCAGATTAAACGAAGAGAACCGTGAGCGTCGCCGAACTCGCCGCGCAACAAACAAACGAACAGGCCTGCGGACCTGCCATCGAGCTGCAAGCGAACGACTTGGCGGGTCTCAGCGAGCTTCTGGTGGGTGTCTTTGGCGGGCAAGCCCGAGATTGGCTTGAATCGTTCGCGCACTGGTGGGATCGCAACCCGGCGCGTCATGCCGCAATTCCGCGCGGATGGATCGTGCGCTCAGCCGATGGGGCGCCGGTTGCGTTCACGGCCAACATTCCGTTTCGCTATGTCATTGCGGCACAGTCCGCGCTTTGCTGCGTGACTGGCAGCACGGCGGTTCACCGCGACTGGCGCGGCCGCGGTCTCGCAAGGGCGGTTGCGATCAAATTTATTGAACAGCCGAACGCCGATCTGACTGTCGGTGTGGATTCGACACCGGCCGCTTTTGCCATGTGGCAAAGCCTTGGCATGAAGGCTTTGAATGAGCCTTGGCTCGACACCACGTCGCGCATCTTGGCGGACGGCTTTGCACTCGCGGCGGCGCCATCGCAGGCGATGGGATTGCCGCCGATCGTTGGCCGAGCCGCGGGACATTGCCTGACACTTTGGCTCGCCGCCGCGGCGTCCGGCGTCCGGCGTTCAAGATCGCTCGCGGTCGCCAAGATTGACAATCTTACGCCACCAGACGGCGATGCCCTCAGCGCCTGCCGGGCATCGCACGCTTCGACCTATGGGTGGCGAGATTTCGAAACGCTCAACTGGCTCTATTTCGGATCGGACTATCTGAAAAGATCGAGAGTTGTCTTTGTCGCGCGTTCCGGACCGATGCCGGTTGGATATCTGGCGATGAAGCGATGGAACGATTTATACTACCTGCTCGAATGCCGCTGCCGGGACGCCGATTCCGGCATTGCGCGGGAATTGATCCTTGCCGCGCGCGACTTCGGCCGACAGGTCGGCGCGCCAGCGATAGTCGTGCGGCCTTACACGTCGATGATCCGGCAGGCTATTCCGAGAACACTGAGCCTCACGCTTACGCGCCCGGAGACCACGTATTGCTACCGGTTCAAGGGGCGAAGCGTGGCGACGGACGATTGGGAAACGGCACCGAGCGACGGCGATGTTTCGCTCAATTGAGTAAAGAGCTGCGGCGCTAAACGCCGATCACCGCGTATTCGGTATAGGCAAGGTCGCCAAGGCGCGGCCGTTGCGGTCCCTTAAAGTATTTCGGCATGCGGCCCGGGCGATAGACGCCGATCAGTCCGGGAATGCGGCCGTTTGCGTCGACGACCGCGAAGAATATGCCACGCCGCGCGAGCGTCCGGCCGATCGGTGCGGCAAAGCGAACGAAGTCCGCCTCATCCCGGCAGTAGATGAGCTGTGCGCACGGCACGACTTTTCTGGCCCGCCGCGGGCGGAATACGAACGGGTAGGCGCGTTCGGGCGTCGCGCACCACAGGCTGATGCAGCCCAGTTCGGCGTGTTGCTTGAGGATTTTCTCGTCGGCCGGATCGAAGTCGACTTGCGGCCGCGTCCGCGCATCGAATACGCGCACATCGCCTCCGCCGGCAAACAGTCCATTGAGCAACGTCATGGCGACAAAGACGCCGTCGCAATAGCGCGAGAAGCCCTGCGCCTCGATGATCGGCCAAGTATTCGGCGCCGGCGAGACGTTCAAATAGGTCGCCTCCTTATTCGCTAGCGCACGCGTTACCAAAAGCGGTGCGTAGGAGCGAAACGCGGGGTCCACGTACCAGCTGGAGAGATTGCAGCGCGAAAAGAGCTTGCCGCTGGAACTCATCGCCGAGCAGATCATGAGCAGCGCACCCACGGGCGCTCCGCTACTTTCCAGGAGATATCCGTATTTCGGCAGGCCCGCCGGCGGTTCACGGCGAGCGAGCCGCGCCAGCGCGCGTTGCCAGAACTGCCGGTCGTTTCTGGGAAATCCGCGCGCCAATAGCGCGGCGACGCCGTCAAGATCGGCGTCGGCGATCTGACGGCAACGAATTGTCGAGTGGGCAGCAACCATTCGCGTTGACCACGACCGCGTCGTGAACTTGATCGTAAGTGTTGCGCGAATATACCGGCACAAATGAACAAACTGGGTAACGCGGCGATGTCGATAAAATTAACCATAATGGATCAGATGGCGCAGGTGGCGCGCGAGCATGGCAAGTCGCTGCCGCCGCTCACCGACGATCTCGCGCTACTCGATTGCGGTCTCGATTCGCTGGGCATTGCTGTCCTGGTTGCGCGGCTGGAGGATCGGCTCGGCGTCGATCCGTTTACGGCCGCCGAGGACGTGCAGTTCCCGGTGACGGTCGGCGATTTCGTCAAGGCCTATGAAAATGGTGCACGCTGAGGCGCCCACGCTCCGCTACAGCGTCGCTAACGCGCCCGCCGGCCAATTCCTGTTCGATCGAGCGGCGCGCGTTCGCGTCGCTGATCTCGTCGTTGGAACAAGCCTCGGCGGCCGCCTCGCCGAGCTGGCTGGACGATCGGTTCTCATCGCGACCGCGAGCCAGCTGACGAGCGGTCTGGCATTGATCGAGCTTGATGGTGTGGCGCGACGGCTCACCATCCTGCCGCCCGACGCCGACCGCGCGCATCTGCCTGAGTTGATGGCGCAGGCTGAAATCGACGTCGCGATAATCGATGGCGAAGCGCCAGAAGCATTGTCTGGTCTGCCCGTGTGCGTCCTCTGCACGCCGAATGTGGTTGGCGACGCGCGCCTACCGTCCGCTCAGTTTCCCACCGAATGGGTGCTGCTCACGTCCGGCACGACCGGTGCGCCCAAGATGGCGGTGCATGGCCTCGCTGGCCTCGCCGCCGCGATCACGCAGCAGCCAAGTCCCGAGCCAGCCGTCTGGGGCACGTTCTACGACATACGCCGCTATGGCGGGTTGCAGATTTTCTTACGCGCGATCCTCGGCGGATCGTCGCTCATTCTGTCAAGCGCCGGCGAACCGGTCGCCGATCATCTTGCGCGTTTGGCGGAGCATGGCGTGACGCACTTGTCGGGCACGCCGTCGCATTGGCGCCGCGCGTTGATGTCGCCGGAGATTGGGAGGATCGCGCCGCGCTACGTCCGTCTTTCCGGAGAAATTGCCGACCAGGCGGTGCTCGATGCTTTGCGCGCGACTTTTCCAAACGCCGCGATCGGGCATGCCTACGCATCGACCGAGGCCGGAGTAGGCTTTGCTGTGAACGACGGCTTGGCCGGCTTTCCAGCTGACTATCTCGACCACTTGCCCAACGGCGTCGAGATGAAGATCGTCGACGGTTCGCTCCGTATCCGTTCTCCCGGCGCGGCGTCGCGTTACCTCGGCGGGCAGCGCGGCTTGCTCCTCGACGCCGACGGTTTCGTCGATACCGGCGACATGGTGGAGCGCCGCGGCGATCGTTATTACTTCGTCGGCCGCAAAGGCGGCATCATCAACATCGGCGGTCTCAAGGTTCACCCAGAAGAGGTCGAGGCGGTGATCAACCGGCATCCGCAGGTGCGCATGTCGCTGGTGCGGCCGAAACGGAGCCCCTTCACCGGCGCCATCGTGGCTGCCGACGTCGTTCTGAAATCGGCTTGCGCGCGCGCCGAGGAGGAGTCGGAGGTCAAGGACGGGATTCTGAAACTCTGCCGCGATGCGCTGCCGCGCCACAAGGTTCCGGCCGCCATCACTTTCGTGCCAGCGCTTGCCGTCGCGGCGACCGGCAAGCTGGCGCGGCGCGGCTGAGCGAAGCGCGCCGTGACCCAATCTCCGCGCAACGTCCTTGTTACCGGCGCGAGCCGCGGGCTCGGGCTCGGCATCGCGCGCAAGCTTAGCGGGGCCGGCTACCGCGTTATCGCTGTAGCCCGCAGCAAGAGCAAACAAATCAATGAGGCGATCGCCGAAGCCGAGCGCGGCAAGCAAGCTCCGCTTTGCTTCGTGCCATTCGATCTCGGCAAGATCGATGAAATTGCCGATCTGGTGCGAAGGCTGCGCAAGGAATTCGGTCCGTTCTACGGTCTGGTCAACAACGCCGCCGTCGGCCACGACGGCGCGCTCGCCATGATGCACAACGCCAAGATCGAGGAATTGGTGCGGCTCAACACGCTGTCTCCGATCGTGCTGACCAAATACGTCGTGCGCTCGATGATGTCTGAAGGCGCCGGCCGCATCGTCAACGTCGCCTCGATCATCGGCTTTACCGGCTACAGTGGGCTTGCCGCCTATGCGGCCACCAAGGCGTCGATGCTCGGCTTCACCCGCTCGCTCGCGCGCGAGGTCGGCCGGCTCGGCATCAACGTGAACGCCATTGCGCCCGGCTTCCTCGAAACCGAAATGACGCACGGTCTTGCCGGCGAACAGCGTCAGCGCGTCATCCGCCGCAGCGCATTGCGCCGTCTCGCCGAGGTGGGCGACGTAGCGGGCGCGGTCGAATTTCTGCTCGGCGACAGCGCGCGCAATATTTCCGGCACGGTTCTCACCGTCGACGCTGGTGCGACGGCTTAGGTTTTGACCGGAGGCTCTGTGGCCATGAGTTCCACAAGGCCATGCGGAACCCAAGCGCGGCGGTATATGAACGAATAGCAATGTAAATCGCCACGTCGTGACCGGCGATCGCTTGCTCGCGCACTCATTCTCGCCATAAAACACGCCCTCAAGTCGCACGCGGCGACTTCTTTTCATCGTCCGTATTCAAGCTCCGGCGGGCGAAGATTGATGAGACTGTGATAGATTGCGGCGATTTCGAAATCCTGCGGCAACACCCAACACCGTGCCCCGAAACCTCGGATAGGACCCCATGAAGCCATTGAGCGTCGCTGTCGCGCTGTTCGGCATTATTGCGCTGGTGCAGCCCGCACTGCAGATGGATCTGCCCGCTGCGCTGCTCGGCGTCGTCGCGCTCATCGCCGCCGCGACGACCTATCGTTCGAGTGGGATATCGAGCTTCCTCAAAGTCTTCGTCGGCATCTTTTCGACCGAGACGATCGTGTTCGGCCTCGCCGCGGTGGCGGCGCGCGCCGGGCTGTGGCCGAGCTACCTGGCCGAGGAAGCGGTGCCGAGATTCGCTGCCGCTCACGGTGTCGATTTTCTCGATCCTGGTCTATGCGGTGGCGCAATTGCCGACGGTCGAACAGATCACGCGGATCGCCGATCGCTACTTCGACGCCAACGACCGCGCGCAGGCACGCATCTGGCCCTTCCCGGTCTACACCAGCTCGGAGCGGCTGATCGCCATCGCCATGGTGGTGTTTCTCGTCGTCATCAATCAGGCCGAGGTCGGCGTTCTGGTGCGGCTCAACTTCTTCAATCGCGCCTGGTTTAATGCCATCGAAAGTCGCGACGAAGCGACGTTCTGGTATCAGCTGATGCTCGTCTTCACGCCATGGGCATTTATTTACGTGGCGATGACCGTGATCGAGTTTTTCGTACAGAACATGCTGGTTATCCGCTGGCGAAGCTGGCTGACCGACCACTTCGTGTCGCGCTGGCTTACGCGCCACAACCATTACCGGATCAGTCTGGTCGCCGGGCAGACCGACAACCCTGATCAACGCATCTCCGAGGACATTTATCGCTTCATCAACGGCGGCAATGACGGCTCAAGCCAGGCCTTTGGTCTCTACGACTTCTCGATCTTGCTGATCTCGACGGTCACGACCCTCGTCTCCTTTTCGATCGTACTATGGACCCTGTCGGCATCGTTTACGCTGCCCTGGACCAATATCGCGTTTCCCGGTTTTTTGTTCTGGGTCGCGCTGATCTACGCCGCCACCGGGACGTTGATCACTCATCTGATCGGCCGGCCGCTGATCCGTCTGTTCTTCCAGCGCCAGCACATGGAAGCCGACTTTCGCTTCTCGCTCGCGCGGCTGCGCGAGTATACCGAGCAGGTCGCGCTGCTTAACGGCGAGAACGCCGAGAAAAGCATCCTCGGGGGACGGTTCTCGGCGCTTGTGGCCAATTTCCTCGACGTCATCTATCGGCGCATGAGAGTGTGGACGTTCACGCAGACTTTCGGCCAGATATCGCCGATCATTCCCTACATTTTTACGGCGCCGTTTTACTTCGCACGCAAGATTGAGCTTGGCACGATGACGCAGACGGCTAGCGCCTTCGGCCGCGTATCGGATGCACTGACCTTCTTCGTCAACTACTACACCTATCTTGCCGGCTTCAAATCGGTGGTCGATCGGTTGAACTCATTCGACGCGGCGATCGACGAGGCGCAGGCGCTCACCGAAGCCGGCCCGGCGCGCGTCGCCGCTCCCGCCGATGCGGCCGAGATCGATCTCGACAAGATCGATCTCGTGCTTCCGGACGGCAGGCACATCGTCGAGACCGATCATCTGGCACTTGAAGGCGGGCGAAAGCGTGGTGCTTTCCGGTCCGTCGGGCGCGGGGAAATCGACGCTGTTCCGCGCCATTACCGGCATCTGGCCGTACGGCGAGGGCCGCATCAGCGAGCCGCAAGGCGCCCGCATCATGGTGTTGCCGGCGAAGCCCTATATTCCGATCGGCACGCTGCGCGCGGCGGTGACCTATCCGGCGGTGCCCGGCACTTATCAGGACGAGGACATCCGCAAGGCACTCGTCGATGCAAAGCTCGGCGATCTGGCCGGCGAACTCGATCACGAAGAGGTCTGGTCGCAGCGGCTGTCGAGCGGCGAGCAGCAGCGCATGGCGATCGCCCGCGCGCTGTTGATGCGGCCCGATTGGCTGTTGCTCGACGAGTCCACCTCTGCCGTCGAGGAACCGCTGGAGGCCGAGCTTTACGCCGTGTTGGCGCAGCGGCTGCCGCAGACCACGATCGTGTCGATCGGCCACCGCTCGACGCTCACCGCGCTTCATCACCGGCATCTGGAGATGACGCCGGAAGGCGATCACTTTACCTTGCGCGAGGCCGTCGAAAGCCTCCGCCGCGGAGTGAAGCTGCGGCTAAACGCGGATGGCGCCCGACTGAATGCGCCGGTAGAGCGCTGCATCGAGCTCGCACGAAGGCCCGCGCCGCCGGATCGTCGAAATAGATCGCGTCCTGCGTCGCCGCAGGATCGTAACCTTCACGCTTGAGCTCGTGCTTCTTGTGCTTGAACGTCGGGGTGACCTCGATGCGGTCCTTGATGCGCAGAAACAAAGGCCGTGCGTAGCCGGCAGCCTGCGCGCGAGATGCGCGCGCAACGCGGCGAAATCGAGCGCGCCCTCGACGACCAGCGTCGCCATGCCGGCCGCACCTTCGGTGCCGGGGACCGCGACGCCGTACACCGTCGACTCGATGACGCCGGGGAACGCTGCAAGCACCGCAGCGACTTCCGAGGCGGCCACGTTCTCGCCTTTCCAGCGGAAGGTGTCGCCGATACGGTCGACGAAATAGAAGAAGCCGTTAGCGTCCTTGCGCATCAGATCGCCGGTGCGATACCAGGCGTCGCCGCGCTTAAACACGTTGCGCAGGATCTTGCGCTCGGAATCCCGTTCGCTGGTGTAGCCCTCGAAGGCGCCACCTGATTGCGCCGGGCCGTCCGCACCGCCAATGCGCCCGATCGCCTCGCCCGGCTCGTCGGTCCGGCAACGGATGCATAGACCGTCCGCGCTCGCGCGCGGGCTCTCCGGCCGCCTCGTCGAAACGTACCAGCGCCAAGGGAAAGCGGTGGGCGAGGAACGAGGGCACGCGGCCGATGGCGCCGACCTTACCCTCGACGTTGTAGAGCGAGACGTTGCCTTCGGTCGCGGCATAAAATTCGAGGATGCGCGGAATATCGAACCGTTGCTGGAAGCGCCGCCAAACGTCGGCGCTAAGACCGTTGCCGCACGCAAGCCGCAGCCGGTGGCTCGGCGCGCGCGGATCATCGGGCGCGTTGACGAGATAGCGGCAGAGCTCGCCGATATATTGAAACAGCGTGCAGTCCCATTCGCGGATGTCGTGCCAGAAATTCTGCGCGGAGAACTTGTCGCGGATCACCACCGATCCGCCGTTGACCAGCAGCGCACCGGTCGCCACCACGCCGCCGATCGAATGATACATCGGCAGGCAGTCGTACATGCGGTCGTCCGGACCGGTGTTCATCAGACCGGCAAACCAGAAGCTCCATTGCAGCAGCCGGCGGTGGCTGACATTCGCCGCCTTCGGCAGGCCGGTCGTGCCTGACGTGTAGATCAGCAGCGCGCGATCGGCGGTGGTCGTGCCGCGGCGCTCGGCTTGGTTCAGCGGCGCCGTTGACAATTGCGCGATCTCGCGATCGATGCGGGCCGGGCCCGCGCTATCGACGCCATGCGTCCAAATCTTCGGGCGCACCGACAGGTGAGCCGCCACCGACTGGCAGGCTTCGATGTACTCGTCCGCGACGATAAGATGATGAGGCCCAGCGACATCGATGCAATGAGCAAGCGCGTCGCCGCGCAGATGGGTATTGATCAGGGCCATCACGCCGCCAACGCGGCTGATGCCGAGCCAGATGGCAAGGTATTCGGGCCGGTTCGGCATCATAAGGCCGACGACCTCGCCCTTGGCCAGATTTTGCGCCAGCACCCAGCGCGCGTAAGCGTTGGCGCGCTCGGCGAGCTGCCCGTAGGTGAAGCATTCCTGCGCTGAGAGCAGCGCAGGAACGTCGCCGCACTCTGCCGCACGCTCCTCGATCACGTCGAGCAGGAGACGGTGCGGATTGCTGCCGATCGGTGCAGTCGCTTGCAGCGCGCGCACCCAATCGTGCAGCGCGCTGTCCTCGCCGCCGGTAATCGCCGCCGGACTTTCCGCGTCAATGAGAGCCATGCGCGATGATCGCCCAACAAAGTGAATTTTCGCGTGCGAAATTCGATAAAATTTTAATTGTCTACCGCCAATACGGCGCGCCCGCCGAGGACGCAGGCATTGTCAGGCATGCCGAACAATTAAGGTTATCGCATCGAAACCATGCACCGTACGTTGTTTGCCTCGATCGCCACGGATAAGAAACCGAAACTGCCTACAATTGCGCGCATTCCGAAGATGCGGCGGGCAAAGCATGAGACGCGAAACGATTGCCGTCCACGGCGGCTACGAAACCGATCCGACCACAAAAGCGGTCGCGGTGCCGATTTATCAGACCGTGGCCTACGAGTTCGACAGCGCCGATCACGGCGCCGCCTTGTTCAATCTCGAAGCGCAGGGCTACCGCTATAGCCGCATCAGCAATCCGACCACCGAGGTGCTCGAGCGCCGCGTTGCCGCGCTTGAGGGCGGCCTCGACGCGCTGTGCGTCGCCACCGGACAGGCCGCGCTCAACTACGCGGTGCTCAATCTCGCCGAAATGGGCAGCAACATCGTCTCGGTGCCGCAGCTTTACGGCACGACCTACACGCTGTTCGCTCACATTCTGCCGGGGCAGGGGATCGGCGTGCGCTTTGCCGCCTCCGATGCGGCGACGGCCATCGAAAAGCTGATCGACGACAAGACCCGCGCGGTCTTCTGCGAGAGCGTCGGCAATCCGGCCGGCAACATCTGCGACATCGAGGCGCTGGCGGCGGTTGCCGCGCGGCACGGCGTTCCGCTCATCGTCGACAATACGGTGGCGACGCCGGTCATGCTGCGACCGATCGAATACGGCGCCGACATCATCGTGCATTCGCTGACCAAATTCATGGGCGGGCACGGCACCACGCTCGGCGGCGCGATCGTCGACAGCGGGCGCTTTCCGTGGAAGCAGCATGCCGGGCGCTTTGCCATGTTCTGCAAGCCCGACGCCTCCTATCACGGGCTGGTTTACACCGAGCATTTCGGCGCCGCCGCCTATATCGCGCGCTGCCGCAGCGTCTATCAGCGCACCACCGGCGCGGTGATCTCGCCGCTCGCCTCGTTTCTGCTGCTGCAGGGCATCGAGACGGTGGCGCTGCGCGTCGAGCGTCACGTCGAGAATGCGCGCCGCGTCGCCGAATTCCTGCGCGCCGATCCGCGCGTTGCCTGGGTCAATTATGCTGGCTTTTCCGACAATCCCTATCATGCGCTGGCGCACAAATATTTCGGCGGCCGCGCCTGTTCGCTGCTCACGTTCGGCATCGACGGTGGGCTCGAGGCGGGCAAGCGCTTCTACGACGCGCTCAAGCTGTTCAAGCGGCTGGTCAATATGGGCGATGCCAAGTCGCTCGCCTGCCATCCCGCTTCGACCACGCACCGGCAGATGTCGGCGCAGGAGCAGGAAAAGGCCGGCGTGACGCCGGAAATGATCCGGCTTTCCGTCGGCATCGAGCACGTCGACGACATCATCGCCGACCTCGATCAAGCGCTCGCTGCCACGAAGACGAACAGCTCGCCGCTGCTCGCGGCCGAATAAGGAACGGACTGCATGCCCGTCCTTCTCGACACGACGCAGGCCGGCCCAACCAGCGAGGTTCACGCCGCCAATTGCGTCACCGTCGGGCTGGTCAACAACATGCCGGACGCGGCGCTGCAGGCGACCGAACGGCAGTTCATCGATCTCATTCGCGCGTCAGCGCACAATACCGTTGTCCGTTTCCTGCTGTTCCGCATTCCCGAAGTGCCGCGCGGAGAGGCGGCGCGACGCGATATGGCCGGACGCTATCGCGACATCGCCGAATTGTGGGACACGCGCCTTGACGGTCTGATCGTGACCGGCAACGAGCCCCGCTCGCAGGACCTCAGAGCTGAGCCGTATTGGGATCCGTTCGCCCGTCTAATCGACTGGGCGCGCGAGCACACCACCTCCACGATCTGGTCGTGTCTTGCCGCGCATGCCGCAGTGCTGCAATCCGACGGAATCAAACGGCGTGCGTTTTCGCGAAAGCTCTCCGGAGTGTTCGATTGTGCGCCGGTAGCCTCGCACCCGATCCTGCGCGGCGTGGCGTTGCCGCTCCGTATGCCTCACTCCCGCGGCAACGATCTGCCGGAGCAAGCGCTCAAGGCGGCGGTTACCGGATCCTAACCCGCTCGGCGGTAACCGGCGTCGACATGTTCGCCCGGCACGAGCCGAGCTTCCATCTCTTCCTGCAGGGTCATCCGGAATACGCGGCCGATACGCTATTGCGCGAGTACCGTCGCGATGTCGGCCGCTATCTGCGCGGCGAGCGGGCCGACTATCCGGCAATGCCGCAGGGCTATTTCGGCGGCGAAGCCGTCGACCGCATCGAGGCGTTCCGCAATCGTGCCAAAGCCGATCGCCGCGGCGACCTGTTCGCAGCTTTCCCATGCGCACGCTGGAAGCCGGCCTCGTCAACGACTGGCAGCCTTCCGCGGCCGCCATTTACGAGAACTGGTTCGACTACCTGAAGGACCGCAAGGCGGAACGGCGGCCGGCGTCGACCCCGATGCGCCGCGCTTGGCGCGACTGGCCGGCGAGTGATCTGCACAGGGCCGCCGATATCTCGGCGCTTTAGCAAAATAAAATCGTGCTATCGTCATGCTGCCGCGGCAGGTCGCGCGGCCGCGACGGTGCATGCGTCGTGCCGTGCATGAAGGACAATGAAATGCTCAAGACCGAAGGCGTTCTTCACTTCACCATTCCGGTTAAGAACCTCGAGCGTTCGGAGAAATTCTACACCGAGACGCTCGGCTTCGAGAAAGTCGGCCGCACCGATCGCATCGTCTTCCTCCGCGCCGGCGACGACTTCTTCAATCTCACCTACTCGGCCAATCCGATCACGCTCAATCCCGAGGGCGAGCATCGAGATCCATTCGGCCTTTCGGGTCACCCCGCAGACCTATGAAGACACGATCAAGAGCTTGCCAGCCAAGGGCGTCGAAATCTTCAAGCAAGAGGACCGGCAGTCCGGTGTGTTCGTTGGCCGCAGCGCTTATATCCGCGATCCCGACGGCAACGTCATCGAATTCATTGATCTCAAGCGCGCGCCCGCCGTGAAGGCATAGTGGAGTGGAATAGTGGCTCACAAACCGATCCGCCGCGTCGTCACCGGACACAGCGGCAACAACGTCGCCAAGGTCATTCACGAGGGCGCCGCAAGCAACACCAAGACGCCGCGCGAAGGCGTCGCCTCGACGCTGATGTGGTGCACCGACACCATGCCGGCCGATATTTCGATCGGCGAGACTATCGAGGACATGGGCGCGCGCATTCTCGGCACCCCGCCGCCGGAGAATGGCTCGCGCTTCATCGTCATGGAATTTGCTCCCGGCATCACCGCGGAGATGCATCGCACCGAGACCATCGATTACATCGTCGCGCTTGACGGCGAGATCGACATGAAGATGGACGATTCGACCGTGACGCTGCGCGCCGGCGATGTGATGGTCCAGCGCGGCACCAATCACGCCTGGGTCAATCGCGGCAAGGTGCCGGCGCGGCTCGCGATCGTGCTGCTCGACGCCAAGCCGCTCGGCATCGGCCATCCGCGGCTACGCGACCAACAGGCGCGGTGATTTTCTCGCACGCTGGCTTATAGCGCCACCAATGCATCCATCGTCACCCGCGCCGGCGCCAGTGCCTGCGCGAGGCCGGTAAGATTCGAGCGGTCGCAGAACGCCGGGATGATCGTCTTCGGCTTCACCGCTTGCGCCAGCGCGACGATGTCCGAGATGCGCGGATGGACGTTCCAGCGCACGAATTGGGCGCGGCCGTTTTTGATGAGCCGCTGGGCGGGCGTGTCGAGCGGCACGTGGCCGGTAAAGACGATCGCCGGCTCTGCCGCATGTTCCCAATCCTGCAGGAGGCGGGCGGTCGCGCCGGAGGTCCCATCGGCGGATGCCGCCAGCATGATGCCGCTCGCGCGTTCGATCGGCTTTGCCGTCTCGGCCAGTCGCGCGATGTCGCCGGCGACGCCTTGGCGCAGTGAAACGCTCGCGCCGTCGCACAAAAGCTGCAGCGCGTTGCGCATCGCGTCGTCGATGTAAATGTTATCGAAGCCGTGCCGCATGAGTTCGAGGGCGATTTCCGGACCGCGGCCATTGGCCGGCACCGGCAAGAGCAGCGGGCCGCGCTCGGCGAGCGGCTTGAGATCGTTCCAGCATTGCGCGAGCGGCCGGTCGTGCAGGGCGTAAGAGCAATCAAGCAGCGCCGCCGGCGCGTTCTTCGCCGGCGGATCGTAGGCGTAGAGGATCGACTCCGCCGAGAAGTCGCCGGTGTAGAGAAAGCCGCCATCGGCGGCGAAGTGCAACCAGACGCCGCCCGGCGCGTGGCCGTTACGGCCGGTCGTCACCGCGATACCGAGCACGTCGGCCGTGCCACCGATCGGCAGCGGCCGCATGTCAAATCCCTTCGGTAACGCGCGCGCGACGATGTCGGTCGCGTAAATCGGCGGGTTGCCCAGTCGGCCAAGGAGCGCGAGGCCGCCGATGTGGTCCTTGTGGCTGTGGCTGAGAAGGAGCGCATCGATCGGCGCCAAGCCGTCAACATTGGGCAACAGACCCGGCGGCGGTCCTTCGCCCAGGTCGAGCATGATTCGCCGGCCCGCCGCCTCGAGCACAAAGCAGGCCGGACCCTTGACGCCGACGCCCGAAAGAAGCCGCAAGGCGTCCGATCCCATGCTCTGGCTCCAATTGGGCCGGCGGCGATTCTTGACGCGGCAGACAATGCCCTCGGTCGCCCCGACATTGACAATCGCATGCTGCCTCCTTAATCAACCGCGCAGCAAGGAATAACGCCATGAAAGTCCGTAACTCGTTGAAATCGCTGCGTGGCCGCCACCGCGACAACCGCCTGGTGCGGCGCAAGGGCCGCGTCTACGTCATCAATAAGACGCAGCGTCGCTTCAAGGCGCGGCAGGGCTAAGTCCGCCGCAGCGCGTGGCGTGCCCGTGGGGCACTCATAAGATCCGCGAAATCCACCCGGCGTGGCTTTGGCTGCGCCGCGTCGGCTACGCATGGCCGAGCGCGCCCCACAAATTGCCTAATTGTTCACGTCCATTTGCGCGCTATTCGGGCTTGTTGCCGGTCAGCGAGTGAATAGACTCGATCAGGATGCGCACACACTTGTCGAATTTGCCATTGTCCCTCTTGCGAGCGTCCGCGCTCGCGTTCGTCCTTGCTCTCAGTGCGAGCTTCGCCGCGCCCGCATTGGCGCAGGAGGAGAGCGAGCAGGCCGATAGCGGCTGGGCGCAGGCGCCGGCTGACTTGCCGCCGGTTGTCCGCGGCGATCCGATGAGCGATCTCGACACGCTGTTTAAGGCGCTGAAAATCGCCCCCGATGAAGCAAGCGCGAAAGCGATCGAGAGCATGATCTGGGCGGTGTGGATGATTTCCGGCAGCGATACCTGCAATCTGCTCATGGCGCGGGTGAAGGCTGCGGCCGAAGCCAAGGATTACGATCTCGCGATCAAGCTTCTCGACGCCGTCGTCCAGATCAATCCCAACTATGTCGAAGCCTGGAACGAGCGTGCCACCATCTACTATGCGAAGAACGATTATGCGCACGCCATCGCCGACCTCGGCGAGGTACTGGCGCGCGAGCCGCGCCACTTCGGCGCGCTGTCCGGCCTCGGTTTGATGCTGCAGGAGATCGGTGACGACAAGGACGCGCTCGATGCCTATCGCAGGGCGCTGGCAGTCGATCCTCACCTCGATCGCATTCCCGACGCGGTGCGCGAATTAAGCGTGAAAGTCGAGGGACGGGATATCTGAATTCAGATACATTTCCGTCATCGAATATCTGACGTCTGATCCCTAGACTTTTGACTTCGCATGGTCACGCTCGCTGTCATCGCCGCGGTGCTCGGCGCGGGCGCCGTGATCACGCGCGTTGGTTCGCGCCTGATCGAGCGAATGCACCCGCCGCGCGGGAGACGTATCGCCGTCAATGAGCTATCCGAGCACATCGTCGAACTTGGCGCAGCTGATGGCGGCGCGGGCGCGCCGATCGTTCTTTTGCACGGTGCCGGCTGCAACGTCGAAGACCTGCGCGAACTCGGCGAGCGTCTCGCTGTCCGCCATCGCGTGATCTTGGTCGACCGGCCGGGTCAGGGTTGGAGCGAGACGAGCGGTCGCCGTTCGAGCTCGCCTGCTGTGCAGGCAGCGACCCTGAGCGAGGTGCTCGACCGGATCGGCGTCAGTCCGGCCGTTGTGGTCGGGCACTCCTTTGGCGGCGCCGTGGCGGCGGCGTTCGCGCTCGATTATCCAGATCGCGTCGCAGCTCTTGTGCTGCTGGCGCCGCCGACGCATCCGGACCAGCGCCGGCTGACCGCGCTCTACACGGTGCTGGCGGCGCCCGTGTTCGGCTGGCTGTTCGCGCGCACGCTCGCGCTGCCCTTGGCGGCGTTTGCGTTTGCACCTGGTCTGCGCAACTCGTTCCTGCCGCAGTCGCCGCCGGCCGATTACATTCCCCGCTGCGCGAGCTTTTTGCTGCTGCGACCGAAGGCGTTTCTTGCCAACGCGCGCGATATCGCGGGTCTGCACGCGTTTCTGACCCGGCAGGCGACGCGCTACGGCACGTTGAGAGCGCCGACCCTCATCGTCACCGGCGACCGCGACCGGATCGTCTCACCGCGCCGGCATGCGATGGCGCTCGCCGCTGCGGTCCCGGCTGCGAAGCTCGTCGTCCTTCCCGGCGTCGGCCATATGCCGCATCACGCCGATCCCGATCGGATCTTTGCCCTGATCGAGGAGCTGGCAGGATCGGCTCAGTCGGTAGCGCGCTGATCGGCGACGAAAGCGATACGCATCACGTTGGTGGCGCCTGGCGTGCCGAGCGGAACGCCGGCAACAACGATGATGCGCTGGCCCGCTTTGGCGAAACCTTCTTTGAAGGCGAGACGGCAGGCCCGGTCGATCATGTCGTCGAGATCGTGGGCGTCTTCGGCGAGTACACCATGGATGCCCCAGACCACCGACAATTTCCGCCCGGCGGCAACGATCGGCGAAAGCGCGACGATCGGGCATTGCGGCCGCTCGCGCGACACGCGCAGACCCGTCGAGCCGGACGATGTCCAGCAGACGATGGCGGCAAGATCAAGGGTTTCGGCCACCTGCCGCGCCGCCGCCGCGATCGCATCGGCGCTGGTCGCCTCGGGTTCGGTGTGCAGCACGTGCAGCGAGGGTAGATAGTTGGCGTCGCGTTCCACCTGTTCGGCAATACGGTTCATGGTTGCCACTGCCTCGATCGGATATTGCCCGGCGGCCAATTCGGCCGACAGCATCACCGCGTCGGCGCCGTCGAAAATGGCAGTGGCGACATCGGAAACCTCGGCACGGGTCGGCACCGGGCTCGCGATCATCGATTCCAGCATCTGGGTGGCAACCACCACCGGCTTGCCGGCCCGCCGGCAGGCCCGCGTCATGTCCTTCTGCACGCCGGGAACTTTCTCCAGCGGCATTTCCACGCCGAGATCGCCGCGCGCGACCATGAGCGCGTCGGCGAGATCGAGAATGTCCTCCAGCCGGGCCACGGCTTGCGGCTTTTCGATCTTGGCCATCACCGCGGCACGCCCGCGGGTGATTTTCTTCGCCTCGGCAATGTCTTCGGGGCGCTGAATGAACGACAGCGCGACCCAATCGATGCCGGTGTCGAGCGCGGCCTCGAGATCGGCGATGTCTTTCGGCGCCAGCGCCGCCAGCGGAATGACGGTGTCGGGCAGGCTCACGCCCTTGCGGTTGGAAACTTTGCCGCCGACCTCGACGCGCGCCACGATGCGCTTTGGTCCGGTGTCGGTCGCGATCAGGCGCAGCTTGCCGTCGTCGATCAACAACGTGTCGCCTGGCTTGATGGCGGCAAAGATTTCTGCGTGCGGCAGGTTGACCCGCGTGGCATCGCCGGGCGTCGGGTCGATGTCGAAGATGAAATCTTGCCCTTTATCGATCGTGGCAGAGTTGTTCTTGAATGCGCCAAGCCGCAGCTTCGGACCCTGCAGATCGACCAGGATGCCGATTGGCCGGCTGTACTCGGCCTCGACGGCGCGGATCGCCGCCACCAGTTCCCGCATCCGCGCGTGGCTGGTGTGGCTCATATTGATGCGGAAGACGTCGGCGCCGGCCTCGAACAGCCGGCTGATGATGACGCGTTCGCCCGACGCCGGTCCGAGCGTCGCTACGATTTTGGTCCGCCGCTGTCGCCTCATCTCGCAGGCCCGGGCGGCGCCGGCGGCGCGGTGCCTGCTCCCACCGGTGGGACAGCGCCGAGCGGAGTGGCGGGCGGGGATTTGGCCGGGAGCTGCTCGTTCGCCTCGGTGAGCTGCACCGTCCAGGTGCTCTGCTGGCCGGTATCGACTTCGTAAAATCCGGTGCGGTCGTAGCCGTGCGCGAGGCAATCGGTGATGCCGTGGATGGTGAATTCCCTCTCGCGCGTGCACATAAAGGCCGGTCCCATCCATTCCCCGCCGCGATCGTAGTCAACCGCGTAGACATAGTAATAACGCGCGACGAGGTCGCCTTTGACCAAAGTCTCACAGGTGTGTGACGGCAGGTTCCACCAGCCCTCGGTGGTCCAGCCGTTGGCATCCTTGTAGCCGATGGCGACGCCGATATGGCTCGACGTATTGTTGCAGAGCCGGAAATTGGCGGCGGCCGGGTCCGTCGAGGCGGTCAGCACAGATAGCGCGAGCATTGCCGCCAGCAGCCCGCTTCCCGCCAAAGCGGAAATCCGGCGCAGCATTCCCGCTTCGGCGGGAACGCGCGTAAACGCGAACGCCCTTTGGATGATCCCCTGCCTCATTGCCGCGCCAGCTTCCCCGTCAAGCCGAGGGCCTGTCAACGACGATGGCGCGGAAGTCGGTCACGTTGGTGAACGTCGGGCCGGGCCGAAACAGATCGCCGATGCCGTTGAAAAACCCCGTAGAATCGTTGTCGGCAAGAAAGGCGGCGGGATCGAGGCCGGCCCGCGCGGCCCGTTTGGGGGTCGTTTCGTCGACAAAAGCCCCGGCCGGGTCGTCGGGGCGGCCACTGCCGCCGTCGGTGCCGTCGGTATCGGCGGCCAGCGCGGCTATCCCCGGCGCGCCGGCGAGGGCGATGGCGAGCGCCAGGGCATATTCCTGGTTCGGGCCGCCGCGGCCTTGCCCGCGAAGCGTGACGGTCAGTTCCCCCCCAGAGAGGATAGCCATGCGGCGGTTCTGCGCGGAAAAGCTCCGGGCAAGGTCGGCGTGGCGGGCCGCCACCTCGCGCGCCTCGCCCTGCAGGCGGTCGCCGAGAATGAGGCACTCGTAGCCGTTAGCCTCGGCGTGGGCGCGCGCGGCGGCGAGTGCATCGGCCGGCCGGGCGACGATCTTGTAACCCGCGCCGGCGAAGACAGCCTCGCCCGGTTTTGGCGACTCGTTCTTTGGATCGTCGAGTGCGCGCGTGACCGCCTCCGGCAGCACCAGGCCGTATTTGCCCACGATGGCGCGCGCCTCGGCAAGCGTGGTCGGATCGGGCACCGTCGGCCCCGAGCCGATCACCGCCGGATCGTCGCCGGGCACGTCGGAGATTGCGAGCGTGACGATTTTCGCCGGCCGCGCGCGGCGGGCAAGGCGGCCGCCCTTGATGCGGGAGAGGTGCTTGCGCACGGTGTTGATCTCGCCGATGTGGGCGCCGCTGCGCAACAGCGCGCGCGTCACCGCCTGCTTTTCCGCAAGACTGAGGCCAGCGGCCGGCGCGATCCAATTGGCCGACGCGCCGCCTGAGAGGAGGACGAGGACGAGATCGTCCGCGCCGGCTTGGTCGGCGAGCGCGAGCGCGCGCTCGGTGCCGGCAAGCCCGGCCTCGTCGGGCACCGGATGGCCGGCCTCGACCACTTCGATTCGCTCCGTCGGCAGGCCATAGCCGTGGCGCGTGACAGCGAGTCCAGCCAGCCGGTCGGCGGCGAGGCCGCGTTCCGCCATCTGCGCGAGATAGTGCCGCTCGGCTGTTTGCGTCATCGAGCCGGCCGCTTTGCCGGCGGCCAGCACGATGAGCCGTCCGCGTGCGGGAAAATCGGGCAGGTTTGCCGGCAGGCATTGGGTTGGATGCGCAGCCGCGACCGCGGTGCGGAACAGCGCTTCAAGCAGGTCGTGCGCAGAGCTTGCCATCAAGTTCCCGGAGCTATGGCAAGACGACCGCCACACCTCTATCTTTGTCCTGAACATTTAGGCCGCGGAGAAGATCATGGCTACCGACGAACAGACCCGCACTGAGCTCGAGGCTGCCGTGTACCGCCGCCTGGTCGAGCACCTGCGCGAACGCACCGACGTGCAGAACATCGACCTGATGAATCTGGCCGGGTTCTGCCGCAATTGCCTCTCGAACTGGATGAAGGAGGCCGCCGACGCCAACGGCGTGGCGATGAGCAAGGAGCAGAGCCGCGAAGTCGTCTACGGCATGCCCTTTGACGAGTGGCGCGCGAAATATCAGAAGGACGCAAGCGCCCAGCAGAAGGCGGCCTTCGAAAAAGCACAGGCAAGCCAAAAGCATTGACGCGGACTGGGTTACCGGGCCGGGCTGTGCGTTCATGTGGATGAGCGCGCTCGCGCCTTGACGGCGAGGGCTGCGCTTCCGAAACCTCACGACTCCCTGTCATGAGGAGTGCCCGATGGCCAATGCCGCCGTCCAAGACGATCAGCCCGCCCGCCGCTTCGCCAAGGATCAGCTCAAGGCCTACGTCGAGCGTGTCGAACGGCTCGAGGAAGAGAAGAAGGCGATCGCCGACGATATCCGCGACGTCTATGGGGAAGCCAAGGTCAACGGCTTCGACGTCAAGGCGCTGCGCAGCGTAGTGCGGTTGCGCAAGCAGGACGTCAACGAGCGCAAGGAGCAAGAGGCCATCCTCGAGACCTACCTGCACGCGCTCGGAATGCTGGTGTAGCGAAGCAGACAGCGGCAATTTTTTCTCCCTGACGCGAAAAGATTCGCGTTCTCGCGGTGCGCTTATCCCTCCCCTCCCCCCATTCGCGCCAGCGAATGGCGGGGAGGGGTCGGGGGTGGGGGGCTCTTTGACTCCCCGCGCGCGAAGCGGCGAGGTGGGGGAGCGATCTAAAAACGCACGCCGAGCGACAAGAAAGTGCCCCCCACCCCTAACCCCTCCCCGCCACGCGCTGCGCGCGTGGGCGGGAGGGGAAATAGATTCTCGTTCTCGCGCTGCGTTTTTTGATTCGCGCCCGAGCTATGAGCATGCCAGTCCCAAAAACTCCGCCGCATTCCCGACCTTTGTCAGATGACCCCGGCAGTGGACGGCCGAGAACCATCACGATCGGGACGCGGCACGAAAACAAAAGAACGAACGAAAAGAAAAGGAAGCAGAACGCCGAAAGGCGCAATTTAGCTGCCGCACTTGCAAGGTGCGGCGCGCGTCCGGCGGGACGCGCACGCCTTCCGGCGTTCCACTGCGGCTCCTGCCAAGGGGACTGCTCATCCCCAAGGCGCAGCTCAAGCCACGCTTCCTGCGACTCGGCGGGAGCCTGCGAGCCTATGGACCGCCAACCGGGGCGAGGTCTCGCAAGCTTCTCCACGGGCGTTACCCGCGCCCGCCTGTCCCAGTCCAGCGAGCACCTCGCGCGCCGGTCATAATGCCGGCAGGTTGATGCCCGAGCCGCCCGAGCGCGGGAGTGACAAGCCCCCGCCCGCGGGCACCGCACCTCGCTCCGCCGGCCGAAGTCACCCAGCCGGCGTCCTTTCGGTGAGCGAGGTGAGGCCCTCATACTCGTCACCGGACGCGTGTCAAGTGTGTCTCTATGGAGATGACCAAGGCATTGATTCAGAGACGATTTGCCCTGCCGTTTCCCGTCCGGTGCGCGGCCCGCGGAAGAGAATTGAACGAATCAAACAATCTTCGCTGCTTGCCAGCGTTTGGCTCAGGCTCGCCCGGCGGGGTGTTTATAAACTCGCAATGTCCGCTGTTCCCATAAGCGACCGAAAAGCGGACATTCGAAAACCGACGCAACGGGCCAAAACCGGCCCTGTGCAGCAGCAGCAAAACGAGTGGCTGCGTCGTGTAGATTTCTGGTGACGCTCGAATAGATCAGCGCTTCGCCCCTGGACCCCAAGAGGTAAAGAGGCAAGGACTTAAGGTGTAAGAAGCGTCCGGCCCACACGGAAGCCGAAGTCGTCAAGCGTAACGCTGGAGGGGACATGTAAGCGGAACGCGGAGCGGAGATTGTCTGGATCGCTGAAGTAGCCACCGCCGCGTATGACGCGGAAGCTACAACTGTCGCCTTCGATCCACGCCGAGCCATCTGTCGGCGCGCCATTGTAGTCACTGTGATAACAATCCTCGACCCACTCCAAGACGTTGCCAATCATGTCATGCAAACCGAACTGATTTGGAGCGAAGGAACCGACAGGAGCAGTCTGCTTTGCATCCCACTGGCTGCCGCAACCTTTGCAGTTAGCCATGGCCGTGCCGTTGAGCTTGATGTCGTCGCCCCACGGGTAGACGGTCGTCGTTCCGGCACGGGCCGCATATTCGTATTCGGCTTCGGTCAGCAGCCGATAGGGCTTGCCGGTGATCTTGGAAAGCCAAGCCACGTATTCCTTTGCGCCGTCCCAAGTCACGTTGATCACCGGCCTGTTACCGCGTCCCCAACCACTGTCGCCGATGTGCTTGGCGCAATAGCCCTGTGCAGCGCACACGCCCCACTCGTCGAATGTCAGCTCAAATTTTGACACCGCAAAAGGCTCCGCGATTGTGACATTGTGCTGTGGCTGCTCATCTTCGGCGCCTTGGCCTTCAGGCGAGCCCATCACGAAGCTACCGCCAGGCACCACGATCATCTCCGGGCAATCGGTGCACTCCTTGAAAGACTGCTTGGCCTCGAGCGCCTTCTCCTGAGCTGCCGTAAGGACATTCACGTTTCTCCAAACATATATGTGTTGCTTCAGCCAGTCCTCTTGCCACCAAGCCGTTAGTATCAAGACCATCATCAAAGCAACGGTGCTTGCAATACCGACGACGCGTCGCCGCCGCCAGATCGCGGCACGTCGGCTCTCGACAACGAATGCTATTGTTTCCTCGGTTGGCGCCGGAGCAGATTGTGGACGCGAGGCAATCCATCGTTCTGCCTCTTCCAGCATCGGCGAACGCAGGAGTAACCCGCGGGGACCCGGCAGGCCAGCGGTTGCCCATTTCCGTGCCGCCTCGCCATACTCGCTGTGCTTTCGAATCCAATCGAGGTCGATCTGCAGCGTCGCCGCGAGGTGATCGACGCCGGTATCGAATTGATTGGGATCATCGAAGAAAATGAAATTCAGTCGCCGCAGCGCTTCCGGCACCGCGGCATCTTCCACTGGTCGGCATACGATCGGCGCGAAACGTTTATTGAGCGACGCCGCGAAGTCGATCTCTTTGAGCGCGACCTTGGAAGCCACCGCGTCGGGCGACAGCACGAATACAATCGTATCGGCTTTTCCGATCAGGCTTTCGATGCGCTTCCACCAATCCTCGAAGGGAGCGATTCCTTTTGTCCAATCCTGCAGCGCAATCGGGTCTTGTCGATCGATCAGCGGCTCGAAGCCGCATGCGTTCAGCGCCGCCTCAAGCCGATCCGCGAAGGCCATATCCTTGCGCGAATAGGAGATGAAGATTTTGGCTTTGGGCTGGCGGTCCGGCGCGTGTGCGGCATCCGCTGGCATGTGCGGTCCTTAGCTCACACGTCTCCGTGGCCAGTAGGCCAAAACCGCCGCCGCCCGGCAAGCGGTTTAACGCGCTAGACGATCGATTTGCACTGCAAAAGACCTCCACAGTCCATGTCTGCTTTGGGTCTTGGTTGTGTCAAAACGCTTGGAGAGAGGCGGGATTAGGCGACGACACGGTGCACGTATTCTGCAGGTCCGGCTATTCCCGGATCGCTGCAATGAGCGGCTGGACGCCCACAATGTTCATTACGCGGGTAACGTTGTAGGCCAGCACGTGTAGTGCCATTTCGGTGGCTACCTTCGGCAGGCGCTTCATCAGGAAGTGCGTCGCCCCCATTCTCATTTTCAGCGTGCCAAAGGGATGTTCGACCGTCTCGCGGCGTACCCGCATAGCCTGCGGGTTCTGGTCGAGGCGCTTTTGTGCGGCCTCCAACACGTGCTCATGCTCCCAGCGCGTGATTCGCCGCTCCTTGCCGGTCGTGCAGCGAGACTTGAGCGCACAGTCACGGCATGCATTTGTCCAATAGCGCCGCAGCTGCTGGTCGCGCTCCTCGTTTGTGTAATGGTACTTCAGCTTTTCGCCGGCCGGACAGCGGTACACATCCTCGTCGCTGAGATAGACAAAGTCCTGCTTGCCGAAGCGACCCCTTGCCTCAATGCCAGAGGTCATCGGTTTGGGGAGCGTCACCGCGATGTCGGCCCTGTGACATTCGAGGATTTCTACGCCGCTGTAGTAGCCGCGATCAGCAACGGCTTCGAGCTTATCGACGCCAAGGACTTGTTTCGCTTGGCAAGCGATTGTTGCCAGTTGTGCTCGATCCGAGCCGTCGTTCGTTACCTCATGCGTGACGATAAGGTGATGTTCCGTATCGACTGCGACCTGCACATTGTAGCCGACGACTCCTGAGCCGCGCCCGCTGGTCGCCATCGAGCGGCTGTCGGGATCAGTGAGCGAGATATGCTGATCGGGCGATGCCAGCATCAGCTTCTCCATCACCGCCAGGCGCTGCATCTCGCTTTCCAGCTTGACCAGTTTTTCCTTCAGATAGGCTGTCTTGGCTGCCAGTTCTTCGGACGGCTCCTGCCGGTCGGCCGTGTCGAGCTGCGCAAGATAGCGCGCCACGCTCTCCTCCAACTGCGCGCGGCGCCGCTCCACCTTGTTACGCGTGAAGTTCTTGTCGCGGGTGTTGACCGCCTTGAACTTGCTGCCATCGATCGCAACGCTCGCCGTCGTCAGCAGGCCCATCTGACGGCACAGTTCAATAAATTGCACGCAGACCTGCTTGATCGCTCCCCCACTGTCCTTGCGGAAGTCGGCTATCGTCTTGTGGTCAGGAGCGAGCCGGCCGGTCAGCCACATGACCTCGATATTGCGCCCAGCCTCACGCTCAAGCCGCCGGCTCGACTGAACCCGATTGAGATAACCGTAGATGTAGAGCTTCAGCAGCACGGAGGGATGATAGGACGGCCGACCCGTCGCCTCGGCGACCGCTCCTTCAAATCCCAACCTCGATAAATCGAGTTTGTCGACAAAGGCATCAATCACCCGAACCGGATTGTCCTCGTGGACCCAGTCCGCCAGGCACTCCGGAAACAAAGTCGCTTGGCCGCGATCAATCCCCTCAACAAAGCGCCTCATTCCAGCCCTCCGCAGCACCAGAATCACACTGCAGAGTGAATCACACACCAAGCGTTTTTACACAGCCTGGGTCATTTTCGCCATTTCGGCGACGTGCCGCCGAGTCGGCTTAACCCCCAAAAGCGGAAGTCAGAGCGACCGCAGTCTTGCGCGCTGGCTGCTGCGGTTCGCAGTGTGGAGTGGGGTCCCGAACGTTCAGACACCGGCGTGCTTTCGCATCCAGCGCCAAGCATCATTCAGTTGCGTGTCGAGCTCCGAGCGCCGCGGAATCCAACCAAGTATTTTTGCCGCCTTTGCCGAAGAACCGATCAGCACAGCAGGATCGCCTTCGTGGCGCGGCGCGATATCGATCCGTATGGGCTTGCCGACCAAACGTTCCGCTTTGGCGAGCACCTCCTTGACGGAATAACCGCGGGAATTCGCCAGATTGAACGTTGCGGTCGGTCCGCCGGCGAGAAGGTAATCCAACGCTTGCAGATGGGCTTCCGCCAAATCGGACACATGGACGAAGTCGCGCACGCAGGTGCCGTCGGGTGTGCCGTGGTCGTCGCCGAAAATGCGGAAAACGGTGCCGTCACGCGCTGCCGCGAGCGCGAGGGGGATCAGATGAGTTTCAGGCTCATGTGCCTCGCCGATTTCGCCGTTGGGATCGGCGCCGGCGGCATTGAAATAGCGGAGCATGACGGAGCGCAAACCATGGGCGCGATCGGCGTCGTTGAGCGCGCGCTCCGACATCAATTTTGACCTTCCGTAAGGGCTCATCGGCGCTTGCGGCTGCTCCTCGGTCATCGGCAGGCTCAGCGCCGCGCCATAGGTCGCGCAACTCGAGGAGAAGACAATCGGCATTGCACCGCAGGACAACACCGCCTCGAGCAGCGACAGCGTGCCACCGAAGTTATTTCGATAATAGGACAGCGGATCCTCGATCGATTCGCCGACATACGCGTAGGCGGCAAAGTGCATGACGGCTGCCGGACGATAGTGGTTCAGCACCTCCCGAATTCGGGCGGTATCTGTGATGTCGCCTTGCTCAAGCGGGCCCCACTGCACGGCCCAAGCATGTCCGCGCGACAGGTTATCGTACGTGATGGGCTCATAGCCGCGGGCAGCGAGAGCTTTGCAAGCGTGCGAACCGACATAGCCGGCGCCGCCGGTGACCAGGATCTTTGCGGCAGACATCGACTAACCCGAGGTGCGAATCGCGCGGAATTCGATCCAATGGCAAGTCACTAGACCATGATCCGATCAGATTGAATCGGATCATGGTCTAGTTTCTCAGTTGGAGCATGATCTTTTCGGAAAACCGGTACCCACTTTTCCGGATCATGCTCTAGCACTTGAGGTTCTTCAAGCACGCCGTGATACAGTCCTTATAGTAGGCAGTCTCCGGTATGTCCTTGAGTGCCCAAGTGATCCTATCCCGGCAGTCGAACAATACGGCGTGACAACAAACGAAGCGGCCGTCTCCGACGGAGGTGGGCCAATGCGTCATTGGGGCAAAGGGTCTGATTGACGATCGCGCGCACGTATTTGATGACAACGTTGCTGTTGCGATTGCCGCAGCACAAAAGAGGGTCAACGTCGTTCTGATCGGCGGCATGATGAGGTTCGGAGTTTCGTTGGCAGCTCGTTGACGGCAAGTCGCACGCATCAGGGCCACAACGACCAGCCTAGAAAAAAGGCGCCGCCCGCAAGACAAATGCCGGTGAGCACCAGCCCTTCCGTGCCGTAGTCGTTGCCGCGAACGGCAGCGACGATCGGAAGGCCCATGCCGAGGATGATCAACACGACTCCCCGGTACGCACTCATGCGGCGCTCGCCTTCCCGATTGTCTTTTGCCATTGCGTTCCCTCGAGAGCAGAGCTGGTGGGATTGCTATGTGGACGCCATGTGGGGTGCCATGTGGGGCGCCATGTAGGCAAGCGGCCACGCAATGCGGGTTCGACTAATCGTCTTTCGAGGATCGCTTCGCGCTACGACGCGGCCTTCTTCATCCGGCCTTCGAGATATTGGCGCACCACGTCGGCGGTGAGCACGACGGAGGCGTCGTATTCGGGCGCATCCTCGATCTGCGCGAGGTCGTTCAACCCGGAATTCTTGTAGATGCGGTTGGTGCAGGAGATGAGCCGCGCCGGGCGCGCCGGATCGCCGTTGAAATGCTGGTGGATGGTGCAGGGCGGCACATAGATGACGTCGCCGGATTCCCACTCGTAGCGGCGGATTTCAGCCTGCGGTTTCCAGGCGTAGGTGTCGGTGATCTCGACGTCGCAATCCTGGTGCAGGTCGTAGCCGTGGCCTTCGACCACGTACAGGCACTCCTCGGCGAGGTGCCGATGCTTGCCCGAGCGGCTGCCGGGCGGGATCACCTGCATGTAGGCGTCGACCGTTTCCATGCGCGTGTTCATCTGCTCGTTGAGCAGGTGCTTGAGCAGGCCCTGGCGCGACATCTCCCACGGCATCTCGTCGGGATGGACGATCTTTTTGCGCAGCGCCATGCGCGTCGGCGCGGTAGCGGAATCGTCGAGTAAATCCTGATAAAGCTTTTTGCTCGCCGCGCCGCTAAGCCACGCGCGCGCTTCATCCCAGGCCATGTGGGCTAAACCTCTTCAGCGCTAAACCTCTTCATCGACCTTGTCGGCGGGATGGTTGAAGTCCTCCTCGTAATCGCGCGGCACGAAATTGCCCTGCGTCGGCGACGGCGTTTTCGGCCGCTTCTCGACGGTGTGCTGAAACAGCATGTTCATGAACAGATACATCGGCTTGGTCTTGATCACGAGCGCGCGGGCAGGTTCGCGCGCGCTGGCGTTGAAGTGCTGATGCACGCAGTTGTTATGCACGATGGCGACATCGCCGGCCTTCCAGTCGTAACGCACGCCGTCGTGGATCTCGTAGCCGGCGCCGTCGAGGATATAGAAGGCGGCTTCGTTGACGTGGCCGTGCTTCTGGGTGGTGCCGCCGGGCGCGTATTCCTCGACGTGAATGTGCAGCGTCTGGCACAGGCCGTCTTCCGGCTCGACATAGTGGCGGGAAAAATGCTGCGGGCCGCCGTCGAGCTTGGTCTCCGCGCCTTTGATCACGCGCGGCATCGCGCGCAGCCTTTTGAGCTCATCGGTCAGGCTATAGGCGCCAGTGATCGGGCGGACGAAGACGCGTTCCTTGTCCGGATCGTGTTGCCGCTTTCCCATTGGGTTCCCGCCGAATCTTTGAGTTGGTCGAAGCTCTTGCCGGTGCCGGCGCTCGGGTGCGAGCCGGCAGCGGACCATCAGCAAAATATAGCGCAAATAAATTGACGCAAGATCAATTACCGCGGGGCGAAGCGCGATCGTCTTCGCGTCTATCTCTTCTGCAAGTCCCCCTTCTGCAAATCCGTGCCCCACAACAGTGCCGCCAGCATGATGATATCGGAGGGCGCGGCGTAAGCCTGCGCGATCTCCCGCTCGACCTCTTGGCCCGTTAGCGGCTGCAGGTCGATGCGCATGCGCTCGGCATCGGCGAGGAATTTCGGGTCCTGCATGGTTTCGTCGAAAGCCGCGCGCAACGCTTCGACCAGGCCGTCCGGAACACCGGGCGGGAACAAGACCGGCCTGCCCGCAACCTCGTCGATGCTCAGGACGTTGAGCGCCGCTCTCGTCGTTGGATCGGTCACGTAGTCGACCAGGAGCGGCACGTCCGGCAGCGCCTTTGCGCGTTTGAAGCCGGTCTGAAGGATGAAGCGGATTTTCGGATCGGTCAGCCATTCGGGCTCGGTCGCCGCGTAGGTGTCGTAAGGCAGGCCGCAAATGCCGTCGACCTCTCCGCGCTCGACCGCCAGCCGCATTCCGGTCGAGGCGTAGCCGGCGATCACATTGAATCGGGTACCAAGAAGTTTGTTCAACATCAGCGGCAACTTGGCCGAGTTGCCGGTGAAGCCGGTGGTCGAAACGCGCACTTGGTGCGATCTCGCGTCCTCAATCGAGCGGATCGGGCTCGTTTGCCAGACCATGCAGGTGCTGTATTGCGAGGCGATCGAGCCGATCCATTTGAATTTCGTCGGGTCGAACTGGGCCCCGGAATCGCCGAGCAGCATGTCGGTCAGGAGCGCGTTGTAGGTCGAGCCCATGACGCTGCCGTCGCGGGCGGCGACGCGGTAGAGCCAGTTGGTGGCAATCAGACCCGCGGCGCCCGGCATGTTCTCGGCCACGATCCGCGGATGCCCGGGAATATGATCGGCCAGGTGCCGCACCAGCAGCCGGGAATAGGCGTCATAGCCGCCGCCGGCGCCGTCCGGAACGATGTATTTGAGGGTTTTGCCGGCGTAGAAACTCGCGGCGGACTGCGCATGCGCCGTCGGCCCGCCGGCTAACAACAAGGCCCCAACCGCGATCGCGATCCTAAAAGCCGACATGGCACCCGACCAGCAGAAAAGCCCTTAAGGCTTTCTCGGGATCATCCGCTAATGCAGCGCGGCGGTGCGCGCGCCGTAATTGATTGTCGCGACGAAAACGACGGCGCTCCCGCTGAAGCGATCGTCGGTCAAGCCGGGGTTGGGATCGGCGCCGAATGTCATCATCACCGACCGTGTGGGTTTTTCGACCAGCGGGGCGAGCACGCGATAGTTCTGCTCGCCCAACGTCAAGACGGTGAGGCTCTCGCGCACGCTCGGCGAAATCATGACAGCGGCGAGCCAGGGGTCGTCGAACTGCATTCCCGCTGCGACCGCAGCGCGCGGGTGCGTGGCGATCGTCGAGAACGCCTGATCGGGCTGGCGTTTCTCGATGATCGTCGTCGCCGGCTGTGTCGCGCTGACCCCCGCAACCCGGACAGGCTTCGCCGCCGCGGCAGCGGCCGCGGTGGCCGGTGGCGGATCTTGCTCGGGCTGCGCCGCATAGGCGAGCGCGAGTGCAGGAGGAACGTGATCGTCGGCGTCGGCGACCGCAAAGCGCGCGACGGCGCCGGTCGCTTCGGCCGCCGGCGCGCCGCCAGGTGTGTAGGACGCGGTCTGATACACCGCGCCGCCAGTCGCGGTGGGTGCAGGCGCAGCCGGTGCCGTCGGCGCGGCGGCAACAAGGCCCATCTCTTCGCGGCGGCGCGCCGCCAGGCGCTCAAGCGCGACCTGAAGGGCGTTGCCCGCCGGCGTTTGCACTTGCGGCGCGAATGCCGATGGCGTCGGCGGCGTTCGCGCCGCCTCGCGTGCGTCGGCTTCGCTATCCGGATCGTTCGCGTCGTAGTCCTGGCCGGAAGGGTCGGCGTTCGGATGCTGGTCGCTCGCCAGAATGACCTTCTTGTTCAGCCCCCGCGCTTGCGCCTCCTCAAACCAGGTCACGCTCGGGTCTTGTCCGCGCTTTCTCAGGTCGGCGAGCGCGAGCGTGTAGCCGGGCAGGGGATGTCCGTCGGTCGGCAGATAAACGGTGCGGCCGTCGGGGAACACGTGCAAGAGCTGATCGCGCGACAGCCGCGGCCACATGCGCACGCCGCCGGTATCCATGTGCACGAACGGCGAGCCGGAGGTTGGATAAAAGCCGACGCCGCCGCGCTCCATGCGCAACCCGATGACGCGCAGCTCTTGGAGCGGAATGCCGGGAACGTAGAAGTCGACCGCATGGCCGAGCATGTGCTGGGAGAAGCGTGCGACGCCGCTCGAGCGGCGGCGCAGCATGGCGTTGGTTTCCGGTGAGCGGTAGCCGCACACGACGTAGATCGGCTGGTTCGACCCGGTCTCCCGCTGTACCTCCCAAAGCAGGTCGATCAGCTGCGGGTCCATGTGGGTTTCTTTGCCCAGCCGCCAGTCGCGCAGGAACCAGTTGAGCTTCTCCAGCGCCGCCTCGTCGTAGCGGCCCTCGCGCTTATAGGTGATGGTGATGGTTTCGTCGGTGTGGATGTGGTGCATGGTGATGGTGCGCGTTTCGCCCTCGGCGACCGCGTTCTGCAATCCCCTGCAACCGAACAGGACAATGAGAAGAGCGAGACCGCACGCATAGCCCGTGCGCGAGGCAAGGAAACGACAGCGGTTCGGACGCGCGGTACCGACGGGCACTGGCGATCTCGCGTTGACGCGCAAAGCGCAGACCCGCCGCTTCCCCGTGGCGAATCACGCTGACGCGTTGCTCAATTGTAGGAAGGGCCGACTGAATTAACCGTCACCCCACCCCCGACCTAAGTAGGGCTAATACCATACTGTGGCAGAAAGTGGCCATAATCAGCCACCCGCCGGCTGGCCGGGCCACATGGGCCGGGCTCGCCGAGGAGGGGGTATGGTTAACCCCGGCGGCCTATCGCCGGGGTCGCGGGCTTATTGGGCGCTGTAGTGCCTGTTCGGGTCGCTGCGGCTCACCCGTCGCGTAGCCGGCCGGGGCGGCGGAGCCGGCTGCGGGGAAGAAAAGCCGCCAAAAAGTCTGGCGAAAAAGCCACCCGGCCCGCCCGGGCCGCCGAATCCCGGCGCGTGGTCGCCGGCGTTGAGGATCTCGCGTTTGTTCGCCGAGACCGGATGCTCGACAGGAACATCGGCGATCTTCATCTCGGAGGCACTGTTGAGGATTGCCAACAGTTGTTTGTCCCGGCCGTAGATGTCGTCGCGGAATTCAAGCTTGCCGTCGTCGTCGACAAAGGCGGTCTGGTAGGTGACGTGGATCGGAATGGAGGTCGGGAAGTCGATATTGATCTCGCTCGGCCCGAACATCTTGGTGATGCGTTCCTCGGTGTAGCCGTCGTTCGGGCGCACGAGCGACAGCAGCACCTCGGCGTATTTCGCCGGATTCTGCGTGCGCATACAGCCGTGGCTAAACGCGCGCCGCTGAAAGGCGAACATGTATTTGTCCGGCGTGTCGTGCTGGTAGACCAGGAACTTATTGGGGAAGTTGAAGCGCAGCCGCCCCTCGGCGTTAGCGGGCCCCGGCGGCTGATAAATGCCGGTAACCTTGCCCCAGTTGTCGTGCTCGACCACGAGCCCCATCCGCTGCAGCACGGTTGGATCCTGCGCCATCGCCGGCAGGTACTCGCGATTAATGATCGACGGCGGCACGTGCCAAGTCGGATTGACGGTGATGAATTTCATCTGCGTCGAGATGATCGGCGTCACCATGTCGACCTTGCCGATAACAATTCTGGTCTTCCAGATGCGCTTGCCGTCGTTAAAGACGCTCGCGCTGTAATCCGGCAGATTGATCATCACGTAGTATTTGCCGAGATCGTGCGGAATCCAGCGCCAGCGTTCCATATTGGCGAGGATGGCATCGACCACGTGCGTCGGCCGGTTGCCATTGAGCGCGTCAAGCGTCTGCGGCGTCAGCTCGCCGGTCTGCTTGAGGTCGTGCTCCTTCTGGAAGGTCTTGACCGCGTCCGCCACGGCCTTGTCATAAGTGGTGCCGCCGTCGCCGAGAATGCCGAGCTTCTCGCGCAACGCGGGCACGCGATCGTCCTGATCGCCGACCTTGAGCGTCGGCCCGCTCGGAATCGGCGCCTTGATGCCTTCGCTGTTGCCGGCGCGGATTTCGGCGAGCTTCTGCTTGAGCGCGACATACTCGCGCGTATGCGGCTCGTAAGCATTGAGCGCCGACGCCATGTCGCTGGCATCCGCCATGCTGGCGAGCACGCTCGCCGGATCGGGCGCCTTGATGTCGTAATCGATGTTGGCGTCCACGCGCGACCAGGCCACTCGGCCGATCGACGCATGGCGCGCGTAGGTGATCACGGTGACGTCGAATTTCAATTCGGCTTCGGCGATCGCTTGCGGGTCGGTCAGCGACTGGAAGTCCGGAACCGAATAATCGGCCGGATTGAGGCCGTCAGCATCGACATGCGCGAGGTACTCGACCGCGGCCTTGAAGCGCGCATTGGGGTGGCCGTCGGTGGTCCAGATCGGCGCATAGGAGCGGCCGGAATAGAACGCATCGATCGAGGTGCGCACGCCCTTGCCGCCGAGGATGTGGTCGAACTTGCCGCTGGAGAGCTGGTGCAATTGGTCGACGACTTGGTCGGCGATCGTCACCGGCGCTGCAGGCGGCGCGGCAGTGGCGGCCGCGGGAGCCGGCGCTGCCGGCGTGGCGGCGGTGTCGGGCTGCTGCGGAGTAGCCGGAGTGGCGGCTGCGCCGGCGGGCGGGGTTGCATCCGGCTGCGCTGCCGCGGCTGGCGGGGTGGCATTCGCCTTATCGGAATCCGTTGCGGCGGGAGCGGGTTGAGCGGTGTCGGGCGCTGCGACGGCCGGATCGCCGGCAGGGGTCGCCGATTGCGCGAAGGCGCCGCCCGCGCACAGTACGAGCGCGACGGCGGTCGAGGCGAGGAATCCATTGAGGCGGACGCCCGACATTGCAAATTCTCCTTGAAGCTACTTGCGAAGCTACCTGCACCCCCAAAGCCTTCCCGACGAAGTGCAAAGACCACACCTTGGGGAAAATTGAGCCCCAATAGTGGCATTGCTGGGAAGGAAGCCCGGTACCGGCCGCCACTTTACGCGAGCGCACGGCCGCATGTCCCGTCCGGGGCGCTCACATTCGCGGCAGATCAGGCGATTTTCCTCGGCTGTCGCTCTCCTGCAACGCCTTGCGGACCCGCGTCTTCTTCATCGCCCCCGGTTCCGTGGCCTGACGGTGCGGTCGGGCTCAATCCGAGCGATTCCAGCTTGCGATAGAGCGTCGAGCGGCCGATTCGCAGCCGACGCGCCACCTCCGACATTTGCCCGCGGTAATGGGCGATCGCGTAGCGGATGAGTTCGGCTTCGACCTCTTCGAGCGGCCGCACGTCGCCGGCGGCGTCGAGAAGCGGCAAGGCGTCGAGGGGGCCAGCGGCTTGCGTGGGCGAAAGCGACGGCTCGTCAGTGAGTTCGGCGGCGAACAAGTCGGGCTCGCTGCGTGCAGCCTCCTCGGACTGCACGAATTGCGACGGGACCAAGCTGTCAGCCGGAAGGACGTTCGCGGCCAGCATCGAGGCTTGGGCGGCGATCTGCGGAAATTCCGCGAGCCCGACACCGTCGCCATCGGCTAGCACCACGGCGCGGAACAGCGCATTCTCCAACTGCCGGATGTTGCCGGGCCAGCCGAAGGCGGCGAGCAGGCGCAGCGCCTCGGGCGCAATCGCGCGGATGCGCTTGCCTTCTTCGGCGGCAAAGCGCGCGAGAAAATGCCGCGCCAGGGCGGGGATGTCGGCCGGCCGCTCGCGCAGCGGCGGCACCGTGATCGGAAACACGTGCAGACGGTAGAACAAATCCTCGCGGAAGCGGCCGGCTTTCACGTCCGCGATCAGATCGCGATTGGTCGCCGACATGATGCGCACGTCGACCTTGACCGCCTTGCGCGCGCCGACCGGCTCGACCTCGCCCTCGGCAACAGCGCGCAACAGCTTGACCTGCGCGGCCGGCGGCAATTCGCCGACTTCGTCGAGGAACAAAGTGCCGCCCGAGGCCTCGACGAATTTGCCGGTGTGGCGCTCGGTGGCGCCGGTGAACGAGCCCTTCTCGTGGCCGAACAAGATCGAACTCGACCAGATTTTCCGGCATGGCGCCGCAATTGACCGCGACGAACGGTTTTGCCCGCCGCTCCGACGTGCCGTGAATGGCGCGCGCGACCAGTTCCTTGCCGACGCCGGATTCGCCGGCAATCAGCACCGGGATGTTGGAGCCGGCCGCCTTCTCGGCCATGCGGATGACCGCCGCCATGTTGGCGCTGCGCGTGATGATGTCGGCAAAGCCGAGCGTGCCGGCGCGGCTGTTTTTCATCCGCGCCAACTCGCCTTCGAGCGCGCTTGTGTTAAGCGCATTGCGAATGCTGACCTGCAGCCGCTCGGCGCCGGCCGGCTTGACCACGAAATCGACCGCGCCCGCGCGCATGGCGGAGACGACGTTGTCGATGCCGCCATGAGCGGTCTGCACGATCACCGGCACCTTGATTGCGGCCTGGCGCAGCCGCGCCAGCACACCGAGCCCGTCGAGGTTGGGCATGACCAGATCGAGGATGACGCAATCGATGTCGGCACCGTCGGGGCTGGAAAGCAGCGCCAACGCCGCGTCGCCGTTGTCGCGCACGAAAACCGCATAGCCGAATTTCTGCAGCATGCCTTCGAGCAGGCGGCACTGCACCGGATCGTCGTCGACGACGAGGATGGCCATACTTTATTTCCTTGCGGCTGACGCGGCGGCGCGCTGTCCCGTTTCGGGGCACATTGGGGGTGGAGGATTAATGGGGTGTTAAGTTTCTAAAAACCTCTCCCCGCGACGCGGGGAGAGGTTGTCCGCGCGAAGCGCGGCGGGTGAGGGGGCCTCTCCGCGATTCTGAGCGGTGCGGGCGGAGCGACGGCGTTTCAGATGTTCCCGCGGGTGAGAGCCCAGCGGAAAGGCCCCCTCATCCCGACCTTCTCCCCGCGCGCGGGGAGAAGGGGAAGAGTCACACCCGCGGCGGCAGGTCGGCGAATTTCTTCTCGCCGCGGAGCACGGCCTGAAACATCTCGCACGGCTGAACAGGAAGCTCGAGCGACAACTACAACGCCTTGATCGCCGCCAGAACACCGGGATCAGTAAAATTAGCGTCGTCGACGTCGACGTAGAAATGCGCCTCGGTCGCGTTATGTGCGGCGATGGCGGCGCCGAAGCGCGTGATCTCTCCGGCGCTGATGCAGCTGATTTCGCCGGCAATCGGAATGATCGGCAGCTTCTTCGGCAGATAATCGCCGTATCCGTTTTCGACCGCCTGTTCCGGTGCGCCGGTCGGATGCTTCGGATCGTTGATGGGAGCCGCCCCGGGCTGGCACACATTGCTGTCGTCACGGGCTTTCCAATACGTCTGCGGGTAAAGGACACTGCTGACACCGAGGAATGTTTGGAACGGAATGTCCGGGAAATAGCTGAACGCGCATTGGTGTCCCGTCATGCCGAGCACATAGGGCGTGCCCCGCCGGTCGAATGCCGCCTTGATGATCTGTGTCATCGACTGCGCCATCAGCGGTATCAGCGTCTTGTAATCGGGATTATCCCAATCCTGGGCGAGTTTGCCCTCGTCCGACTCAATATCGAAAATGTAACCGTCGAGGCCGGCGGGGATGAGCTGATAGAGCATTCGCCTGATTTCGTCGGTCCAGACCGAAGTATCGTTGGCCTCGTTCGGGTTGGGGTAGACATGCGGCCAGCGCCAGCCAAATACCTTGAGGTTCATCTGTTTGAAGGTAGGGATCAGTCCAGCAAGATCCGACGATGTGGTGCGGACGCACAGCACGGTCGCGCCGGTCGCATTAATGTGCTGAATGACGCGCGCTGAATTTCCATCGAGGTCTTCGACCCACAATCCCTTTGTCTGTAGTGGCATTATTCTCCCCCAGGTTGGATGACTTGAGTAAACAACCTTTGCGGCAAGGCGGCAAATCGCTCGGGTGAGGGTGAGAGCTTTGGGTTTGAAAGGCAGGTCGCGGCGGCAAACCGCCTACTATTGTCGCCTTGAGTTGCCCCCATTCGTGCCCCACATCATCGCCGGTGAGGAGCGCCGAACGCATGGCCCGTCCGCAGAAGATGACCAAGAAATCCGCCGCGAAGCAGCCGGCGAAGCGCGGCGGCGGCGCCGTCGGCGCACTGCCCGAATGGAATCTCGCCGACCTCTTTGCCGGGCTCGACGATCCGGCGATCAAGCGCGATCTCGACCGCGCTGACGCCGCGTGCGTGTCCTTCGAGGAGGCCTATAAGGGCAAGCTCGCCGAGATGGCAGCTTCGCCAACCGCCGGCTTGACGCTCGCCGATGCGGTGCGGCGCTATGAGGCTCTCGACGATCTCATGGGCCGGCTTGGCTCCTATGCCGGGCTTGTGCATGCCGGCGACACGGTCGATCCGGCGCGCACCAAGTTCTACGGCGACGTGCAGGAGCGGCTGACGGCTGCCTCCACGCATCTTCTGTTCTTCACGCTTGAGCTCAATCGCATCGACGATGCGCTGCTCGACGCCGCGATGGCCGATCCGGCGCTCGGCCATTACCGGCCGTGGATCGAAGACGTGCGCCGCTACAAGCCCCATCAGCTCGAGGACAGGGTCGAGCAGCTGTTTCACGAAAAGTCGGTGACGACCTATTCGGCCTGGAACCGCTCGTTCGATGCCACCATCGCCAACCTGCGCTTCAAGGTCGCGGGCAAGACGCTCGCCATCGAGCCGACGCTCAATCTTTTGCAGGATCGCGCGGGCGAAAAACGCAAAGCCGCCGCGCAGGCGCTGGCAAGAACGTTCCAACAAAACCTGGCGCAATTCGCGCTGATCACCAACACGCTCGCCAAGGACAAGGAAATCTCCGACCGCTGGCGCGGCTTTGCCGACATCGCCGACGCGCGCCATCTCGACAACCGCGTCGAGCGCGAAGTGGTCGATGCGCTGGTCGCCGCGGTGCGCGCCGCCTATCCGCTTCTGTCGCATCGCTACTATGCGCTCAAGGCCAAATGGTTTGGCAAGAAAAAGCTGCCGCATTGGGATCGCAACGCGCCGCTGCCGCAGGTGGCACAGCGTACCGTGAGCTGGACCGAGGCGCGCAACACCGTGCTCACCGCCTATGGCGCGTTCTCGCCGAAGATGGCGGAGATCGCCGAGCGGTTTTTTGATCGGCGCTGGATCGACGCGCCGGTGCGGCCGGGCAAGGCGCCGGGCGCGTTTGCGCATCCGACCGTGCCGTCGTCGCATCCTTACGTGCTGCTCAACTATCAGGGCAAGCCGCGCGATGTGATGACGCTCGCGCACGAGCTTGGCCACGGCGTGCACCAGGTGCTGGCGGCGCCCAACGGCGCGCTGATGGCGCCGACGCCATTGACGCTCGCCGAGACCGCGAGCGTGTTCGGCGAGATGCTGACGTTCCGGAAACTGCTCGCCGCGACGGCAGACCAAAAGCAGCGCAAGGCCATGCTCGCCGCCAAGGTCGAGGACATGATCAACACCGTGGTGCGGCAGATCGCGTTCTATACGTTCGAGCGCGCCGTCCACACCGAGCGCAAGAACGGCGAACTGACCGCACAGCGGATCGGCGAGCTATGGCTCGCGGTGCAGAGCGAAAGCCTCGGCCCGGCAATCGAGCTGAAGCGAGGCTACGAGACGTTTTGGACTTATATTCCGCACTTCATCCATTCGCCGTTCTATGTCTACGCCTACGCGTTCGGCGATTGCCTGGTGAACTCGCTCTACGCGGTCTACGAACAGGCCGCCGACGGTTTCGCCGAGCGCTACCTCGCCATGCTGTCGGCCGGTGGCACCAAGCATTACGCCGACCTGCTCAAACCGTTCGGCCTCGATGCCCGCGATCCGGGCTTCTGGCAGGGCGGGCTTTCGGTCATCGAGCGGATGATCGAGGAGCTGGAACAACTCGACGTTGAGAGGTAGGATCGTCTCGGTAGGGTGGGGCGGTCTATGGCGTATCGCGTGTTCGTTTCACACGGCTGGAGCGACAGGTGGATCGCGGCGCAAATGGCGCGGTCCATAAAGGACATCGGCGGCGAACCCTTTATCGACATATTCGATGTCAAAAAAGGGGATCGAATTGAGCATAAGATTCAGGTTGAGCTCCCCAAATGCGACGAGCTGGTCGTGCTGCTGACGCCTTGGTCGGTGCGGAGGAATTGGGTGTGGACCGAGGTTGGTGCCGCCTGGGGACTAGGCAAACGGGTCGTGGGCGTACTTTACGGCCTCACTATCCAAGAGATAGAGCGAGAGCATGGTGGAATGGGGGCACTCGGTCCGACCAACTGCCTTGGCCTGGAGGACTTTGACACCTATATTTCTGAGCTCAGGACTCGCATCTAGCAGCGAGGGACGAAATGAACGTCTTCATATCGTATGCCGTCGGCGACCGGGATTTCGCTACCAATTTGGCCAGCTCCCTCAAGGAGCGCGGCTTCGCGTCGTTCGTATCAGGCAGCGATGCCCGCGCTGAGAGTAAGTGGCTTGATCTCCTCAAAGAGAAGGTCGAATCGGTTGACGGATTCATCCTGGTGATGCCTGCAAAGACAGCACCATCGAGCAATAACGCGTTTTTCGAAGCGGGGGTGGCGAGGGCGCTCGGGAAATCCGTCGTTGTCGTCGTGCCGGACCTAGAAGAGGTCGATCGATCGAATATTCCAGTCGATTTGGCTGACACAGTCATCGTGGACGCTGCGAAAAAATCGCCAAAGTCCATAGCGGACGCCGTAGCCGTGGCGATGTCACACTTGTCGACGGCGGGTTGAAGATCGACCGCAAGTCGGCGGTTCACGACCATGCGTGCAAATCGCGCGCAAATGAACGGAAAAATATCGTGAAACTTTTGCAGCTCTCGCAAAGAGTTGAGTGCACGATGCCTGGTCACGTTGGGTTTTAGCGGTCAAGCAACTCATGCCCACCGACCGCGAAAAGAACCGCCTCTCCGCCCGCGCCGCGCGCTATGCGCGCGTGGGAGCAAACGTCGGCGGCGTGGCGGCGCGTTATGCCGGACGGCGGCTCTTAGGCGGTGCGCCGGACCGTGCCGGCGAGGCGCTGGCATTGTCGTCGGCGCTCGGCCGGCTGAAAGGTCCGCTGATGAAGGTCGCCCAGTTGATGGCGACCATCCCCGACCTGCTGCCGCCCGAATACGCCGCCGAACTGCAGAAGTTGCAGAGCGAAGCCCCGCCGATGGGCTGGGCCTTCGTCAAGCGCCGCATGATGGCGGAGCTTGGCGCCGGCTGGGAACAGAAATTCAAAACCTTCGAGCATCAGCCGGCGGCAGCCGCCTCGCTCGGCCAAGTGCACCGCGCGATCTCGCTCGGCGGCGACGAGCTTGCCTGCAAGCTGCAATATCCCGACATGCAGTCGGCGGTCGAAGCCGACCTGCAGCAATTGCAGATCCTGCTTGCCATCCGTCACCGGCTTGCTCCGGCGATCGATACCAGCGAAGTGGCCAAGGAAATCGGCGAGCGCGTGCGCGAGGAGCTCGACTATTACCGCGAGGCCAAGCACGCGGCGCTTTACCGGCTGATGCTCGACGGCGTCGACAGCGTGCGCGTGCCGCGGCCATGGCCGGAACTCTCGACCGGGCGGCTGCTCACGCTCGACTGGCTCGAAGGCACGCGCATGCTCGCGCACAAGGACGATCCGCTTGCAGCGCGCAACGCGCTCGCCACGGCGATGTTCACCGCCTGGTGGTTTCCGTTCAGCCGCTTCGGCGTCATCCACGGCGACCCGCATCTGGGCAATTACACTGTTTTTGGTTTGGACGGAGACAGTCCGCGCAAGCGGTCCGCGGGGCCGGCCGGCATCAATCTGCTCGACTACGGCTGCGTTCGCATTTTCCCGCCGAAATTCGTCCAAGGGGTGGTCGACCTTTATCACGGCCTTCTGCACGGCAAGGACGATCTCATCGTGCACGCCTACGAGACCTGGGGCTTCCGCCGGCTGTCGCGCGATCTCATCGACACGCTCAACATCTGGGCGCGCTTCATCTATGGGCCGCTGCTCGACGACCGCGTGCGCACCATCGCCGACGGCGTCAAGCCGGCGGAGTATGGCCGCCGCGAAGCTTTCCGCGTGCATCAGGCGCTCAAACTGAAGGGCCCGGTGACAGTGCCGCGCGAATTCGTGTTCATGGATCGTGCCGCCGTAGGGCTCGGCGGCGTGTTTCTGCACCTGCGCGCGGAGCTTAATTTCTATCAGCTGTTTAACGAGGCGATCGAGCGCTTCTCGATGGAACGCGTCGCCAAGCGGCAGGCGGACGCGCTCAAGGCGGCGGGACTCACGTAGGGTGGGCATTGCGCCCGCTCGGTCCAGCAAGCTCGCTGCTGATTGGTGCGCATTGCCCACGCTGTCCGATCGTGCTGCCGCGTGGGCAAAATCGCTTAGATCATTGCTTCAGAACTCATCACTGAGCGGGCGATTTTGCCCACCCTACATCAGCAGCAACTACACTCGAGACCTTCGGCCCAGATCAGCGCGTTCTTCATGAACGCGGGCGGCAGGTCGTCCTCGACGACGTCCGCGAGCGGTTTGAAGAGCTTGAAGTGGTGCCGGCCCAGCTCGCTCCAGAAGACGATGTGCGTCTCGATCGGCGGGCAGCCGGGGACCGCGCAGGCCACCTCCGACACCATCACCGTCTCATCGTCGGTCAGATGAAAGCGCGCCTGCGTCCAGTCGCGCACGCGATCGAGCGCGGCGCCGTCGGCGCCCTTCCTCCGCAGACGCATCATCTCGAACGGGCTGGACATCGGCCTATATATTGGGCTTCAACGCCCCTAGTGTAACAGCAAAGAAACGGACAAGGAGCCAAATCAGTGCCTGAGACAGTGTTGGCGGCGGTGCGCACCGGGCCGAGCAAGACCGAAATCCGCGACTATCCGATGCCGGACATTCCGGAGGACGCCGCGCTGATGAAGATGGAGGTCGGCGGCATCTGCGGCACCGACGTCAAGCTCTATAAGCACCCGCCGAGCAACGCGCCCACCATCATGGGGCACGAGAATATCGGCACCATCGCCAAGGCCGGCCGCGAATTCAGCCGCCGCAAGGGATTCAAGGAAGGCGATCTCGTCTTCGTCGAGCACTACGTCATGTGCGGCAAGTGCGAGTGGTGCCACGCCGGCCAATACCGGCATTGCGAGAACACCAACTGGCGCACCAACCCCGACGCCATCCGCTATGGCTACACCTCGGCCGAGAAGCCGCCGCACTTGTGGGGCGGCTTCGCGCAATACGTCTATCTGCCGTGGAATGCCGTGGTGCATCACGTGCCCAAGGGGGTGACGGCAGAACTCGCCGGCCTGGTGACGCCAATGGCGAACGGCGTCGAGTGGTCGCTGTTCGATGGCGGCGTCGGCTATAACTCGACCGTGCTCATCCAGGGCCCCGGCCAGCAGGGCCTGTCGCAGACAGTGATCTGCAAGCAGGCCGGCGCCTCGCTGATCATCGTCACCGGCACCTCGCGTGACCGCGCCCGCATGGACGTCGCCAAGAAGCTCGGCGCCGACTACGTCATCGACGTGCAGAAGGAAGACCCGCTTGCCCGCGTCATGGAGATCACCGGCGGCAAGGGCGTCGACGTGGCGCTCGATTGCACTGCCGGCGCCGGCACCATCCCAATCCTGCTCGGCATCGAGGCGCTCAAGCGCAAGGGCGGGGTGATCGTCGCGCAAGGCGAAATGGCCGCCTTCCCCAACTTCCCGCTGGAAAAATTCACCGTGAAGTTCATCACCATGAAGAGCGCGCGTGGTCACAGCTACAAGGCTTGCGAGCTCGCCTTGGCGCAGCTTGCCTCCAAGCGCTTTCCGCTGGAACTCGTCACCACCCACCGCTTCGGACTGAAAGACGTCGACCTCGCGATCAAGTCGGTCGGCGGCGAGGGCGTGCCGGATGTGATCCACGCCTCGCTCATGCCGTGGACGTAATCTGTTCGACAAAAATGCGCACGATCCTGCCAAATTAAACGACGGACGTCGGCGAGATTTGATTGTTGCGTTTTTTGACGCGATCGTTGCGTCTTTGATGCAGATCGATCGGAACTTTGACCGCTGTCGGCGATTTAACGGTGCCAACGGCCGTGCTGTTCGTCGTTCCCATCCCTCTCGACGGCGCTCATTGGAAGGACTAGAGCAGTCCCGAGGTTACCTAAGCGATTTTCATTACTTCCGGGCGCCGGCGCGGAGGTCCGATGACGGCCAATACTGTCGATCCCGTCCTCTTGTCGCGCCTGCAATGGGCGTGGGTGATCACGTGGCATATCCTGTTGCCCGCTTTCACCGTCGGGCTCGCGTCCTACATCGCGGTGCTTGAGGGCCTGTGGTTCTTCACCGGGCGCGAGATCTGGCTCCGCCTGTCGGGCTTCTGGACCAGAATTTTCGCGATTTCGTTCGGCATGGGGGTGGTGTCCGGCATCATCATGCCGTTCCAGTTCGGCACCAATTGGAGCCGGTTTACCGATGCGACCGCGGACGTGATTTCTCCGCTTCTCGCCTACGAAGGCCTGATGGCGTTTTTCCTCGAGGCCTCGTTTCTCGGCGTGTTGTTGTTCGGCCGCCGCCTGGTGCCGCCATGGGCGCACTTCTTCGCCGGGCTGATGGTTGCCTTTGGCACGCTGCTGTCCTCGTTCTGGATTTTGACGACCAACTCCTGGATGCAAACGCCGGCCGGTTACCAGATCGTCGACGGCCGTTTCGAGCCGACCGACTGGCTCGCCATCGTCTTCAACCCGTCTTTTCCTTATCGCTTCATGCACAATGTCTGCGCCTTCTACATCACCACCGGCTTCGTGGTGATGGGGGTGGGCGCCTGGCTGTTGCGCCGCGACCGCGCCGCCGAGGACGCGCGGATGATGATCCGCATGGCGCTCGATCTTTTGATCCTGCTGGTGCCGCTGCAAATGTTTCTCGGCGATCAGCACGGGCTCAATACGCTCGAGTATCAACCAGCCAAGCTCGCGGCCATCGAAGGACGCTACGACACCCTCAACCCCGCGCCGCTGACGTTGTTTGGCATTCCCGACGATAAAGACGCGGTCATGCGTTACGCCGTCGAGATACCGGATCTTGGCAGTCTTATTCTCACGCATTCGTGGACCGGAACGTTCAAGGGCCTCAAGGACTGGCCGGCCGATGAGCGGCCGCCGGTTGGGCCGCCGTTCTTTGCGTTCCGGATCATGGTCGGGATCGCCTTCATCATGCTGTTCATGGCCGTCGCCGGCCAAATCTTGCGGCTGCGCGGCCGGCTGTGGCAGGCGAACTGGTTTCTGCAACTGTGTACATGGGCGGCGCCGATCGGTTTCGTCGCCGTCATTGCCGGCTGGATCACGACCGAGGTCGGCCGGCAGCCGTGGACCGTCTATGGGCTTCTGCGCACCGCCAATTCCGTTTCGCCTTCGCTGACCGGAAGCGACGTGCTGATATCGCTTGTCTGCTATGTGGTCGTTTATCTGGTCATGTATCCGACTGGCATTGCGGTGATGGCCAATCTGGTGCGGCGCGGTCCGCAGCCGCCGGATCTGACTGCGGCCCCGGTCGAGAGCGGGCTGCCGAGCCGTCCGTTCGAAGCCGCGGCGCGGATGCCCGCAGACCAGTCGTGAGGCGGTTATGACCCTTAGCCTCGTACCGGTATGGACGGTCCTGCTCGCACTGGCGGTGTTCTACTACGTCGTCTTCGACGGCTTCGATCTCGGCGTCGGCATTCTGTACGGATTCGCGCCCGATGACGGCGCGCGCAGAACGATGATGGCTTCGATCGCGCCGGTGTGGGACGGCAACGAAACCTGGCTCGTGTTCGGCGGTCTCGGTCTGTTGGCGGCTTTCCCGCTTGCCTTCGCGATTATCATTCCCGCAGTGTATTTTCCCATTCTGATCATGCTGCTGGCGCTGGTGTTCCGCGGGGTCGCGTTCGAGTTTCACTTCAAGGACCCGCGGTTGCGCAAGTTCTGGGAACGCGCTTTTTGCGGCGGCTCGATCGTCGCCACCGGCGCGCAAGGGATGGTGCTCGGCAGCTTCATCCAGGGCTTCGCGGTCGACGGCCGGCATTTTGCCGGCACGTCGTTCGACTTCGCCACCCCATTCGCCTTTGTCTGCGGCTTGGCGCTGTTATTCGGTTACGCTCTGTTGGGAGCAACCTGGCTGATTCTGAAGACCGAAGGCGATCTGCAGGATTGGTCGCGGCGGGCAGCGCGCGTGTGCCTCGCCGGCGTCCTGCTCGGCATCCTCGTCGTCAGCATATGGACGCCGCTCGCCAATGCCGATATCGCCCGGCGCTGGTTCACCTGGCCCAATATCGGCCTGCTCGCTCCGGTGCCGGTGGTGACGGCGCTGATCGCCGTGACCGAATGGTATTCGCTCACACGCCGGTACGAATTGCTGCCGTTTCTCGGCGCCGTCGCGCTCTTCCTGTTGTCGTTTCTCGGCATCGCCATCAGTCTTTGGCCGATGATCGTGCCCTATCACTATACGTTGTGGCAGGCGGCGTCGGCGGAAAGCACGCAGGCCTTCCTTGGGGTTGGCACCTTATTCCTGCTGCCGGTCATTCTCATGTATACGGCGTGGTCGTATTGGGTGTTCCGCGGCAAGGTCCGCGGCGACATCGGCTATCACGCATAGGGCGGCGGGCCACACGGGAATTCCATGGAGCCAATTTTTGCTGCACGGGCGAGCGCGAGCGCCGTGCCGATCTGGTTTGTCACCGCGCAAACTTATGCCGACATCCGCAAGCAGATTGGCGCTGAGGCTTGCGCCTTTGCCGATGCGGCCGGTTTTGAGCCGAAGGCCGGCCGTCATCTGCTGCTGCCAGGAAAGGGCGGACTTGCCGGAGTCCTTGGCGGCGTGCTGTTCGGACTGGAAGGGGTCAGCGAGCCGAAGGATTTGTTTCTGCCCGGCCGGCTCCCTCAGCATGTCCCCGACGGCGTCTATCGCTTCGCCAACGAGCCGCATGACGTCCGGCTCGCGGCGCTCGCCTTCGCGCTCGGCCTCTACCGCTTCACCCGTTACCGCAAGGCCGAGGCGCGCAAGATCAGTCTCGACCTGCCGCAAAGCCTCGACCGCGAGGACTTGGCGCGCATCGTCGAGGGCGTCACGCTGGCGCGCGATCTCATCAACACGCCGGCAAACGACATGGGACCAGCGCAGCTCGAAGACGGAGCGCGCAAGCTTGCTGCCCGCCATGGCGCGCGCATCAACGCCATCGTCGGCGACGATCTGTTGACGCAGAATTTTCCGCTCATTCATGCCGTCGGCCGGGCGGCGGCGGCCGCACCGCGGCTGATCGATATGAGCTGGGGCGAGGCCAATCATCCGCGCGTGACGCTTGTCGGCAAGGGCGTCTGCTTCGACACCGGCGGCCTCGACATCAAGTCCGACTCCTCCATGCTCAACATGAAGAAGGACATGGGCGGCGCCGCGACCGCCCTGGCGCTAGCGCATATGATCATGGCGCGCGGGCTGAAGATTCGCCTGCGTGTGCTCATTCCGGCGGTGGAGAATTCGATCGCCGGAGCAAGCTTCCGCCCGCGCGACATCTATACCTCGCGCAAGGGCATCACCGTCGAGGTCGGCAATACCGACGCCGAAGGCCGGCTTATTCTCGCCGACGCGCTGGCGCTCGCCGACGAGGAGAAGCCGGACCTGGTCGCTGATTTTGCCACGCTGACCGGCGCCGCCCGCGTCGCGCTCGGTCCGGACGTGCCGCCGTTCTTCACCGACGACGACGCGCTCGCCGGCGAGCTGATGCAATACGCCGCCGCCGAAAACGATCCGCTGTGGCGGCTGCCGCTCTGGCGGCCTTATGAGTCGATGCTCGAATCGAAAGTTGCCGACACCAACAATGTCGGCGGCAGTCAGGCCGGCGCCATCACCGCGGCGCTGTTCATGCGCCGTTTCGTGACCGTCCCATCGTGGCTGCACGTCGACGTGTTCGCCTGGACGCCGTCGGCCAAGCCGGGCCGGCCGGAAGGCGGCGAATGCCAGGCGGCGCGCGCGCTCTATGCGCTCTTCGCGGCGCGTTACAGCTGATCGCAGATGGTACGAGCTTTCGATCCCCGCCTCACGCCGGCGCGCGCCGATCTCGCGGCCAAGCATCTGCAAGGGAAGGTCGAGGCAGCGCGTTTCGTCGAAGGCCGCTTGTACGAAATTGTCGAACCGCAGGCGCCATTGCGCAGTGAGCCGCGGCCGGATGCATCGCTTTTGACGGAAGCTCTCAAGGGCGAGCGCGTGATGGTTTACGACACGAACGGCGAAGGCTGGGCCTGGGGCCAGCTCGAAGCGGATGGTTATGTCGGCTTTCTGCCCGAAAGCGCGCTGGCGCCGCCCGGCGCGCCGCCGACGCACAAGGTGGCGGCGCTGCGCACCTTCGTGTTTCCCGCTCCGTCGATCAAATTGCCGCCGCTCGAAGCGTTGCCACTCGGGGCTACGCTTGCGATCGTCCGCATTGAGGATCGGCTGGCGGTGATGCAAGCGGGCGGCTACGTGCCCGCCGCGCATCTTAAGCCGCTCGGCGAATACGAAGCCGATTTCGTCGCGGTGGCGGAGCGTTTCGTCGGCGTGCCTTATCTGTGGGGCGGCAAGACCGCGCTTGGTCTCGACTGTTCCGGTCTGGTGCAAGTGGCGCTGACGGCCTGCGGTGTTGTTTGCCCGCGCGACAGCGACATGCAGGAGGCGGCACTCGGCGCCCCAGTTGCAATGCCCGCCGATCTTGCATGCCTGCAGCGTGGCGATCTGTTGTTCTGGAAGGGCCACGTCGCCATCGTGCGTGATCGCGGCAGCCTCCTTCACGCCAACGCCTTTCACATGGCGGTTGCGATCGAGCCGCTCGCGGACGCCGTCGAACGCATTCGCGCGGCCGGCAGCGAGGTCACCGGCATCCGCCGGATTGCACGCTAATGCCGATGCGGACGCCGACACAGCGCCGGCCTTCAACAGCTGGCGCCCTACGCGGCCTCCGACGCACCCGGATGCTGGCCAGCGCGCTGCGGCAGGACGAGAATGCAGATGATGATGAAAGCGGCGATGACGGCCGAGGCGATGGGGCGGCTCAGCGCCATGCCGCCGTCGCTGACCGGCTTGTCAAGAAAATCGCCGACGGTGGCGCCGAGCGGCCGGGTCAGAATGAAAGCCGCCCAGAACAAGAAGACCCGCGAGGCTTTGGTGAAGAAATAAAGGCCGGCGACGACCGCGAGCGCAGCCGCAAACAACAGCGCCCCGCCGTCATAACCGAGGCCGGTATCGTCGGCGGTCCAGTCGCCGAGTGCGGTGCCGAGCGTCTGCGAGAAGGTGATGGCGATCCAGTAGAACGCTTCCGCCTTCGGCGTGGTGACGGTGGTGACCGCGATGGAGCCGAGCGACCAATACCAGGTCGCCAGCGTCGCCATCAGGCAGACGAACAAAAGCGACGACCCGCCGGCGTAACCAATGCCGAGCGAGCGGTCGGCGAAGTCGGCCATGGTCGTGCCGGCCGTGGTGGAGGCGACGATCGTCGCCCAGTAGAGAAACGGATGGAATTTTTTCGCCGCGATCTGCAGGACGACCAGCACGAAGAGGAGGGAGAGAAACAGCGCCGTGCCGAGCAGATAACCCCAGTTCAGCGTCATCGTGACGGTGTCGCCGCCGGTCTCGCCGAGCGTCGTCGCGGCGATCTTGATGACCCAGAAGACGAGCGTGACTTCTGGAACCTTGCTCTCGAGTAGGCCGGCACTGCTCGTCATGACGCCTTGTTGTTTTTCGTGATGCGTATTTTTGGCGGCCCGCACCGCCGGCGGACCGGGAGCCGCTACGGCTGATCGCTCAGACGAGCCCCCGCCGGTGCGCCGAGTCCAGGTGCGAATGATCGTGCTGCGCGTAGTGCTGGCGTAGGAGGTCGCGTCCGTAATCGTTGCCGTTCGGGGTGCGCACGACGGTGTGAATATGGTCGCGCGTCGGCTCCATATTGTCCCAGATAATTCCGGGCAGATGATCGAACTCGATCAGGATTACCGGACTGTAGATGCGGTAATAGAACGGGCTCGTCTCGTCGCATTCGCCGATCCAGCCGAAATAGGTCTGCGACAGGTGCTTGAGCACCTCGGCCATGCGCACGTTCGCGTGGCCCGGCCGGATCCGTTCCACATAGAGCGCGACTAGCTTGCGCAGGAGTTCGCGCTGCGGCGGCGTCAGCGCGTCGTAGCGGATGCCGGAAAAATCCATCTCGATATTGTCGACCTGCGCGGTGGTGATCACGTCGCGCGGAATCTTCGTGCCGATGATGGCGGCCTTTTGCTGATCGGGCGTGAGCGCACTCATCAGCGCGAGACCGAGCGCTTCCTCCTCATGAAAGACGTGCGTGCCGGCGTACTTTCCCGATTTCGCCAACACCGGCTCCGAGCCGCGAAAATCGGGCGTCATCACCAACTGGTCGCCGAGGATGAAGCAGTTGATGATCAAATGGTGGCCGTCGATCTGCCAGCCCCAAGGTTTGGCTCGGCGACGGCTCGCCGAACAGGCTGATCCAGTAGAACCATTCGTTGAACTCGTCGAACCGGCCGGTAATCTCGCCGGCGTGTTCGTTGAGCCTCATCACGTCGCGCGCGTTGTCGTAGCCGGCAGCGCTCAGACTCGCGCGCAGAATGTTCAGCGCGGCATCGCGTTGAGCTTCGCTCAGATCGGCGAGCAGCAGGCCGTGGCGCAAGAGAAAGCAGTGCATGTTGTGCCAGGACTGCCACTGCTTGCTGTCGACCGTGAAATTGACGCTTGCTCGCTGTTCGCCAGTCAGCAGCGCCTGGAAGGCGGCGACGGCATCGATGATCGGCCGCACCGAGACGCCGGTCCTGACGATCGGAAACAGATCGGGCGGCGTGGCAGTGCCGTCGGCGGTAATGCCGGTGAACTCCGCGGCCAGCGTCTTCTGCGCGCGGGCAAGGGCGTTCTGCACCACGGTGCGCGCCGGCTCGGGAAAATTTGCCGGGTCGACGAAGTGGGTCGCGGGTCCGAGAGAAGGCCGCAAATTCCGCGTGGTGATGGCGTCCATGGCTGTTCCGCCAGTGCTGATGTCGTTGCCACGGTCCGCATCCCGAGACAGGGAGCGAACCAGCGCGAAGATTAGCCCAATCGTGGACAGGTTGCGAGCCAGCCTTTGCCGGCTACGCGTCTCAGGCTTTTCTGTTATGCGCGCTCCACTCGCGCTCGAGATTGGCGATCAGCGCCGGGCTGAAATGGCAATAAGCCTGGTCGCGGGCGTAAGCGGAGAAATAGCAGCGGAACAGATCGAGCGGTTCCTCGCCGATGCGCAGCGCGCGGCGGTTCGACGCAAAACTCACCGCGCCGGAATTGGTCAGCCGGTCGATCACGCGCGACAGCGCGCCATCCATGTCGCCGGGCGCGGCGATCTCGTCGCAGATGAGCCGTCCTTCCGGGCTGTCGCAGACGAGCTTGCGTTCATACTGGATGGCCTGGCGGGCGATGCGGTCGCCGGTAAAGCGCGGCAGGCGCAGATTGGCGGCGCCCGGAATGATGCCCTCCTTGCGCGCCGGCAGCGTCATGAACGCGTCGCTCGCCGCCAGCACGTAGTCCATGGTCAGCAGGATTTGGCAGTGGCCGCCGATGGCGAAGCCGTCGAGCGCCGCGATCCAGGGCTTCTCGATGCCGGTGCCGTGCACGTCGTCGGGGATTGCCTCGGGCCGCGCCACGCCACGGAAGAATTTGTGCACGAAGCCGAGGTCGCGCCTGAGGAACCAAACAAACGGGATGCGGCCGTGATAGAGATGCGTCAGATTGATGCCGGCGCCGAACAGCCTGCGGCCGCGATATTTCGGGTGTTCCACTTCGCCGCCGCGCAGCACCGCGATGTCGGTTGACGGATCGAGAATGGCGACGTCGACGGCGATCTCCATGGCGTCGAGCGTCGTGTCGTCTTCGGCATTGAGGAAGCGCGGATTCTTGGCGGTGAGGAACGCCGCCTTGCCGCGGCGCTCGACGCTGGCGGGGCCGAGATCGACACGGCCATCGGCGTCGAGCTTCCTGATGAGCTCGGCGGCCTCGGCCCGCGGCAGCAGCATGGCGTGGCAGAGATGCCGGCCGGCTATTTCGTCGGCCAGCACATGGGCGAGCAAGATCCCCTGGTCGATCTCAACGCCGTCCTTGTCGCGTTGTGGAAGCTTGGCCTCGGCGGCCACCTGCGCCGCCGTCGGCGTCAGTCCCGGCACCGCGTCCGCCGCGGCGAAGACCAGATCCTCCAGGCGAATGAAGCGCGAGCGGCGGCGCGTGAGCTCCTCGTAGAGCGCACGCACATGCGCGGCGAGAAAACGCTCGCGCCGAGCGCGCGCTGCGTCGAGGATGACATGCGCCGCCTCGGCCTCGGCGCGGTTGCGCTTGGGCTTGCGCGGCAGGCGGGCGAGGAGGTCGTCTCGATTTCTTCCAAAGATCGGAATAGCGGCTGCGGTCGGGGGCGAAGTCAGCGGCTGCGCGCGGCGCGGCGGCGAGCCATTCGGCGACCGTTTTTGCGTCAAGACCCGCGGATGTCAGACAGGACGTGGCCGCAGCGGCATCGATCGTCATTGAATGTCCTTCGTTGCCAACTGACTTATCCCTTCGCTCAGCCTTTGGGCCGTCGATCGATCACTCGCTTGGCCTTGCCTTGCGAGCGCTCGATTGTTCCCGGCTCGAGCACGCGCACAGTCGCACTCACGCCGATGTAAGCCTTGATCAGGTGCTCGCCGTTACGCGCCAGCGCCGAAATATCATCGGCCGTCATTGTCCCGGACAGTTCGGGCCGCATTTCGACCTGAACTTCAAGCTCGTCGAGGTTCTGCGGCCGCCGCACTTCCAACAGATAGTGTGGCGCGAGGCGCGGCTCGCGGCCGAGCACGGACTCGATCTGCGAAGGAAACACGTTGACGCCGCGAATGATCAGCATGTCGTCGGAGCGGCCCTTGACCCGCTCGATGCGGCGCATCGGACGCGCGGCCGGCGGCAGAAGCCGCGTCAGGTCGCGGGTGCGATAGCGGATCACCGGCATCGCTTCCTTGGTCAACGAGGTGAGCACGAGTTCGCCCGGCTCACCGTCGGCAACAACGCGGCCGCTGTCCGGATCGATGACCTCTGGATAGAAGTGATCTTCCCAGATCGTCAGTCCGTCTCTGCTCTCGGGGCATTCCTGCGCCACGCCGGGACCGATGAGTTCGGAGAGACCATAATGGTCGAGCGCCTGCAAACCCATGCGCCGTTCGATTTCGGCGCGCATGCTCTGCGTCCACGGCTCGGCGCCGAACATGCCGATGCGCAGTGAGCAATCCTGCGGCGCAAAGCCTTGCCGCTCGAACTCGTCGGCGATGGCCAGCATGTAGGAGGGCGTAACGACGATGATGTCGGGGCGGAAATCGGCGATGAGCTGCACCTGCCGCTCGGTGAAGCCGCCGCCGACCGGGATGACGGTCGCGCCGAAATATTCGGCGCCGTAATGAAAGCCCAGCCCGCCGGTGAACAGGCCGTAGCCGTAGGCGACGTGAATCTTGTCGGTCGAGCGGCCGCCGGCGGCGCGGATCGAGCGCGCCATGACCGACGACCAGGTGTCGATGTCGCCTTGCGTGTAGCCGACGACGGTCGACTTGCCGGTGGTGCCGCTCGAGGCGTGCACGCGCACGATCTCGCTCATCGGCACCGCGAACATGCCGAACGGATAGTTCTGCCGCAGATCGTCCTTGGCGGTGAACGGGAATTTGGCGAGATCGGCAAGCTCTTTCAGGTCGGCCGGATGAACCCCGGCCGCGTCGAATTTTTTCTTGTAGTGCGGGACGCGCTCGTAGGCGGTGTGCAGCGTCTTCTTCAGCCGCTCGAGCTGCAAGTCGCGCAAGTCGTCGCGGCTTGCCTGTTCAATCGGTTCGAGTTGGTCCCGCCCGCCCATGACGCTCTACGCCAATGCAACTCTCATGCCCGAACGCCGCGGGGCGGCCGATCCGATCAAGCCAACCGCCAATCGCTCACTTGCAATCGCTCACTTGCAGCCGTTGCTCACCTGCTGCAGCAGCGGATTGAATTCCGCCGCCGTCAGGTAAGCCGCAAAGGTGCCACCGGGATAGACCGCTTCATTGTATTTGTTGACCGGGCTGTATGATGTCACCGCGATCAGGACCGGGTCGTAGGTCTTGCGCGTGGTGTCGCGGTTCGCCACCCAGGCGCCGCCGCTCATGCCCTGCGTCGCATCGGTCACCGGCCCCCATTGCACGATTTCGTTCTCCAATGCGTTGTCGCGCAGCGGGATCGAGTCGGCGAAGAAGACGATGCCGCCGACCTTCTGAACGATTCGTCCGCCGAGGATGTTCTCCGGATAGCCGATACGGTCGGCGTAGTTGTACTTGCCCTTCCAATCGAGCGCGACGGGAATGGCGCCGGTCGGGCTCGATCCGCCGCTGACCAGAAGCATGGCGAAGTCGTGCGGGAAAATCTTATCCAGAATCGCGTCCTGGTCGTCGCCATTCATCTTCTTCCAGGCCGCGAGTTCGGGAAGGACCCATTGAGGATTGGTCATGCCGCAGGCGACGTCGAAAATCTTCGTCGCCTGGCCGTTCTGGTACTGCAGCCAAAACGTCATCGTCTTTGGATCGATGACGCCGTCGTCAGGATCGTTGAGGCAATGCGCCGCGGTGAGCACCACGTTTTCAGTGATGAACTGCCCGGTACAGAGCGGATGCGAGGTGCCCGGCGGATCCTTGGCTTCGTGATATTCGACCATGCCGGCCCATTTGAACGGTGCAATGCTGGGATCGCCGGTGGTGAGCGTCTCCGGTGCGGTCGAACGTCCGACCTGGGCGCGACTGATTGTTGCGCCGGCAGCAAGCGTGAGCAAAGCAACTGCGATGTAAGCTGCGCGCATGTCCCCCTCTGTGCGGATCGCGCTGACAGGTGATGAGCGAGCCCGCGATCCTCAAGTGCAGGCAGGATAACAGCGGTCGCGGCTCGACGAAAGGCGGAGTTCTGTTATGATGTGTGCGCTCGTGGCGACCGGCCGTCTATCGATGGGAGTGCGCATGATGAAATCTGCAGCGCGGCGTTTCGCGGGCTGCGCGTCGCTGGTGGCGCTCATGGCCATGGCGGCGGCGCTGCCATCGTTTGCGCAGACGCCGTCGGGTGGATTGAAGAGCCAATTGGTTGGTCACTGGACGCTGGTTTCTGTAGACATCGACACCAGAACGCCTTACGGCACCGATCCGAAAGGCTCGATGTTTGTCGATGCCAGCGGGCACTTTTCCGTCATCGTGGTCAGCGCCGGCAAGGCGAGGAGCATCGCCTATTTCGGCACTTACAGCGTCGATGCGGGCGACAAATCTGTGACGCTCCACGTCGACGCGAGCAGTGGTGGCGGCGGCATTGATTACGCCGGGCACGACGTGCAACGGCTGGTCAGCCTGAACGGCGATGAATTGGTCGTGCAAAACGAACACGCCTCGGGCGAAGCCGGCGGCGTCAAGCTGACGTGGAAGAAAGCGGATTAGGCCTGCTGCGCTTCGTGGGGCACGCTTGGCGCGACCGCCGCTAATTGCCCTGTGGGTGGGCAGCATCTATTCCGAGGATCTTCGCCAGCGCAGCAAGCTTGTCGCGCTGTTCCTGCACGCTTTTGGCGAACTCCGCCGGATCCTCGATGGTGAGGATTTGGCCAGTATTGCCGAGCCGCTCGGCGATAACCGGGTTGGCGGCGGCGACCTTGCGGAAATCCGCGGCAATCTTTTCGCGCGCCTGGTCCGGCATTCCGCGCGGACCGAATACGCCGCCGATGCTGCCGAACGACAGATCCGGATAGCCCGCCTCAACCGCGGTAGGAACGTCAGGCATGCTCGGCGCGCGCTGTTTGCTGGTCACCAGCAGCACCTTGATCTGCCCGGCCTGAGCGAGCGGCTGCACCACCGCAAGCGAGGTCGACAGCACCTGGATACGGCCGCCGATGAGATCGTTCGGCGCCTGCATGATATCGCGGTAGGGCACGTCGACGACTTGCAGGCCTCGGCTTTTCATGAAGCCAAACAACAAGAAATCTGAAATGCCGTTGGCCGCCGACGCGTTGAGCTTGCCGGGTTGCGCGCGCACCAAAGCCACCAGTTGATCCATGGTGTCGATTTTCATCGACGCCGGCACCGAAATGGCCAGCGCGACGGTGACAACACTGACCACCGGTACGATGTCGCGCTGCGGGTCGAAGGGCAGCGTATCGTGCTGATAGGGCAGCACGTTGAAGGCGCCGGCCGGTCCGAGCCACAGCGTGTGATCGTCATGCGCGGCGACGAATGCGTTGAGCGAGACCAGTCCGTCGCCGCCGGGGCGATTCTCCACCACCACCGGCTTGCCCCACATCTTGCTCAATTGCTCGGCGAACAGGCGCGCGGCGATGTCGGTCGCGCTCGCTGCGCCGTAAGGCAGGATGAAGCGCACGGTTCGCGACGGATAGGTTTCCTGCGCTGCGGCCGTACCGGCGAACTGCAAGCTTGCCGCGATCGCCGCACTCGCGATCGCCGACCATGCCAATGTCATGAGCCGTCGCATCGGAAGCCTCCCTGTCTGGATCGCTTTGGCAGTAGACTAGCATTCTCGGGCGCGTAAGCCATCGCCGCTGACGACGCGAGACTCGCGATCCAGAATCGTGCGCGATAGAGCGCGCTTCCTGCAATGAAACGGTAGCTTGCCGCGATCCGGTCTGCGATGATGTGGGGCGGAGCCCACTGGCGCAAAAGCGGTGGAGCAATAAGGGTCTTAAGGGGGAGAGCACGCCATGAAGGTCGAACCGGGCAAAGCCAGGGGTGCAAGCGCCAAGGGGGTCGGACGCCGCAAGTTCGTCAAGCTGATCGCGGCGGGCGGTGCCGCCATCGCGTCGCCGTGGACGTTTCAATCCTCACGCGCGGCCGCGCGTCCGATCAAGATCGGCATGATTACGCCGCAGACCGGCCCGATCGCCGCCTTCGGCGAGCCTTCGAAATGGGTGGCCGACGAGGTCAGCAAATTTCTCGGCGACGGCATCGTGGTCGCCGGCGAGAAGCACCCGGTGCAGATCCTCAACCGCGACAGCCAATCGAATCCCAACCGCGCCTCCGACGTGGCCGCCGATCTGATCAACAACGACCGCGTCGACATCATGATCGCCTCGTCGACCTCGGACACGACCAATCCGGTGGCCGACCAGTGCGAGCTCGCCGGTGTGCCGTGCGTGACCTCCGACGATCCGTGGCAAGCGTGGTTCTTCGGCCGCAAGGGCGATCCGAAGAAGGGGTTCGAGTGGACCTACCACTTCTTCTGGGGCTTCGACATGGTCGCCAACACGTTCGCCGAAATGTGGCTGACGCTGCCGACCAACAAGAAGGTGGGCGTGATGCTCACCAACGATCCCGACGGCATCGCAGCCAGCGATCCGGTACATGGGCTGCCGGCCACCATCAAGAGCCACGGCTTCGACGTGCATTATCTCGGCCTCTACCCGCCGCTGACCGACGACTTCACCGCGCAGATCGCGCAATTGAAGAGTATCGGCTGCGACATCGCCTGCGGCATTTTCAATCCGCCGCAATTCGCGATTTTCTGGACGCAATGCGCGCAGCAGGGTTACCGGCCGAAGATCATGACGCCGCCCAAGGCGCTGCTGTTTCCGACCGCCGTCGAGGCGCTCGGTGACCGCGGCGCCGGCACCTCGACCGAAGTGTGGTGGTCGCATCACCATCCATTCAAGTCGAGCCTGACCGGCCAGACGGCGCAGGAATTCTGCGACGCCTATGAGAAGGCGAGCGGCAAAGAGTGGACGCAGCCGCTCGGCTTCAAGCACGCCAATCTCGAAGTCGCCATCGATGTACTCAAGCGCGCCAAGAAGCTCGATCCGGTCGCCATCCGCGATGCGATCGCAGCGACTGATTACAACTCGATCGTCGGCCCGATCACCTGGAAGGGCGGCCCGACCAACCCGGTGCCCAACGTCTGCATCACGCCGCTGGTTGGCGGCCAATGGGAAAAGGGGATGAAGTGGAAATACGACTTGAACATTGTCTTCAATAAGTTTGCGCCGAACATCCCGCTCGACAGGCCGTTCACCGCGATTCAATATTCTTAAAGTTCAACGAGTGAAGCAAAGAACCGTCGCCTTCCTTCTTTCCGCCGGTTCGCCGGAAGGCAGGGAGGAGGGAGCGTGCGGAAATAGTTCATGACGGCTCTTCTTGCCCTCGACAAGGTGTCCAAGTTCTACGGCGCGCTCAAAGCCGTGGATGGCGTCAGCGTCGCCGTTGAAGCAGGCGAGGCGCTGGCGGTGATCGGCCCCAACGGCGCCGGCAAGACGACCTTGTTCAATCTGATCGCCGGCGACGTGGCGCCGAGCACGGGCCGCATCGCGTTCCGCGGCGCCGACATGACGTTCATGCCGCCGCATGCGCGCTCGCGGCTGGGCATCGGCCGCTCGTATCAGATTCCGCATCCATTCGCGAACATGAGCGTGTTCGAGAATCTTTTGGTCGGCGCCATCTACGGCGGCGGTTCGCCCGAGCGGGAAAGCTACCGGCGGTGTGCCGAGGTGCTCAAACTCACCGGGCTTTATGAGAAGGCCAATATGCCGGCACGCACGCTGACGCTTTTGCAGCGCAAGCGCCTGGAACTCGCTCGCGCGCTTGCCGTCGAACCGAAGCTGCTTTTGCTCGACGAGATCGCCGGCGGCTTAACCGAGTACGAGTGCGGCGAACTGGTCAAGACCATCAAGGACATTCACGCGCGCGGCACCACCATCGTGTGGATCGAGCACATCGTCCACGCGCTGCTCTCGGTGGCGAGCCGGCTGATCGTGATGAATTTCGGCCAGATCCTCGCGCAGGGCGATCCGCGCGGTGTGATGGCGGATGCCCGCGTTCGCGAGGTCTATATGGGCATGCCGGTGTCATGACGCTGCTGCGCACGCACAATCTGTCCGCCTTCTACGGCGACTTCCAGGCGCTGTTCGACATCGACGTCACGGTGGAGGATGGCGAGACCGTCGCCATCATCGGCGCCAACGGGGCGGGGAAGACGACGTTCCTGCGCGCGGTCGCCGGCGCGATCGAAAGCGCGGCCGAGGCGGTGGTGTTCGACGGCAAGCCGATCGGCGATCTGCCCCCGCATGAAATCGTCCGCCTCGGCATCGCCATGGTGCCGGAGGGCCGCCGGCTTTTCCCCAGTCTCACGGTCGAGGAAAACCTGCTGCTCGGCACGCACAGCAAGCGCAAAGGGCCGTGGACGCTCAAGCGTGTCTACGAGCTGTTTCCGCGGCTTAACGATCTGCGTCACCTTCCAGCGCCCGCGCTCTCCGGTGGGCAGCAGCAGATGGCGGCGATCGGGCGCGGCCTGATGGCCAATCCTCGCTTGCTCCTCTGCGATGAACTCTCGCTTGGCCTCGCTCCCGTCGTCATCCGCGACATCTATAAATGTCTTGGCGCGATCACCGCCGAGGGCACCACCGTGGTTCTGGTCGAGCAGGACATCAACCGCGCGCTGGACGCTTCGACGCGTTTCTATTGTTTTCAGGAAGGCCGCCTGGCGCTGACCGCGCCGACCGCGAATTTCGACCGCGCCGCGCTCACCGCGGCCTATTTCGGATTGTAGAGTGATGGGCTGGCTCAACATCCTCATTCAGGGCAGCCTGCTCGGCGGCTTCTACGCGCTGTTCGCCATCGGCCTGTCGATGTCGTTCGGCATCATGCGGCTCGTCAACATCGCCCACGGCGACCTCATCGTGCTGGCCGCCTATGTGGGGCTCATCGTCACGCAGAGCACCGGGCTCGATGCGTTCGCCAGCCTGCTCATCGTGGTGCCGGCGATGTTCGCGCTTGGCTACGCGCTGCAGCGCGGATTGCTGAACCGCACTTTGAGCGGCGGACTGCTGCCGCCACTGCTGGTCACCTTCGGCATCTCCATCATCATCCAGAACGGGCTCTTACAGGGTTTCGGCGCTTACGATCACCGTCTGCAGGTGGGGGCGATCGAAACGGCTAGCCTAGAGCTGCCCGGCGGCATCAATATCGGACTCTATCCGCTCCTCGTCTTCGCCGTGGCGGTGCTGGCGATCGCGAGCTTGCAGCTCTTGTTCTATCGCACCCGGCTCGGCCGCGCCTTTCGCGCCGTCTCCGACGACGCCGATACCGCGGAGCTGATGGGCATCGACGACCGAAAACTCTACGCGCTGGCGTTGGGGATCGCGATGGCCTTCACCGCCATTGCCGGCGTGCTGTTCGGCATCCGCACCATCTTCGCGCCGTTGGCCGGGCCGATCCGGCTCATTCTCGCCTTCGAAGCGGTGATCATCGGCGGACTCGGCAGTCTGTGGGGGACGCTGGTCGGCGGCGTCGTACTTGGCGTCGCGCAGGCGGTCGGCGCGGCAATCGATCCGAACTGGCAAATTCTCGCCGGCCATCTCGCTTTTCTCGCCATCCTCATCGTCCGCCCGAGCGGGCTGTTTCCGCGCACGAGGGACTGATGATGGATGCGGGCGTGCCAGTCGTTCGGGTCGAGCGCGGAACCAAGGCGAGCCGCATCTTTGCGCTCGCGGCCGGAGCGCTGTTGGCGGTGCTGGTCTTCCTGCCGTGGTGGGGCGATGCCGGCGACATGCGGCTCGTCGGCGAGATGGCCTATTACGTCGCGCTCGCGCAGCTGTGGAATCTGCTCGGCCGGCTATGCCGGCCTCGTGTCGGTCGGTCAGCAGGCTTATGTCGGGCTCGGCGGCTACGCGCTGTTTTATCTGACCGGCCCGCTGAACCTGAATGTCTACCTGGCGCTCGCCCTTGCCGGGCCGTTCGCCGGACTGATGGCGGTGCCGATCTCGTTTGCGGTGTTCCGGCTGCGCGGCGCGTATTTCGCGGTCGGCACCTGGGTGGTCGCCGAAGTGCTGTCGCTGTTTGCCGGCCTCATCCCGGCGCTCGGCGCCGGTTCGGGCTTCTCGCTCACGCCTTCGATCCTGCGGCAAATCTCCTCAAGCCGCGACGTGCGCGACGCGATCATGTATCTGATGTCGCTTGCGGCCTCATCGCTGGTGGTCGGTATCGTCTATCTGTTGCTGCGCTCGCGCCACGGTCTGGCGCTGACTGCGATCCGCGATTCCGAACCCGCTTCGGCAAGCCTCGGCGTCAATACCTTCCGCACCAAATTCATCATTTATCTGGTGACCGCCGCCTGCACCGGCCTCATTGGCGGCCTGATCTTCCTGCAGAAGCTGCGCATTTCGCCGGAAGCGGGATTCAGCGTGAACGATTGGACGGTGGTGGTGATTTTCATGGTCGTGATCGGCGGCATCGGCACGCTCGAAGGCCCGTTCATCGGCATGCTGATCTATATCGTGCTGCGCGAACTGCTTGCCGACTACGGCACCTATTATCTGATCCTGATGGGCGCGATCGCGATTGCGGTCATGCTCAAGGCGCCGTCCGGCATCTGGGGTTGGGTCATCCAGCGCTATGATGTGCAGCTCTTCCCGGTCGGCCGCCGGCTGGTGCTGGCGCCGGCTGCGGATGCGGTCAAAGAGTAGGAGGACATGGCCATGCCGGACGCGCCCGCGCCGCGCGCGACCAGAGATGAGATTTTGGCGCGCGCCCGCGCACTGGCGCCGGCCTTTGCCGCACGCGCGGAAGCCGCCGAGGAGGCGCGGCGCATCCCCGCGCAATCGGCCAAGGAGATGCTCGATGCCGGCTTCGCCCGCATCCTGCTGCCGGAACGCATCGGCGGCTACGGGCTCGGCTTCGAGGACTGGTTCGACGTCGCGCGCGAATTGAGCAAGGCGGACGCTTCGCACGGCTGGTGCGCGGGACTGATCATTCACCACGCGCATCTGATCGCGCAGTTTCCAGAAGCCGCGCAGACGACGCTGTGGGCCGACGGCCTCGATGTACCGATCGCCGCCTCGTTCGCGCCGAACGTTCAAGCCGTGCCGGTCGAGGGCGGCTACCGTGTCTCCGGCAAGGGCTCGCCGTTCGCCAGCGGCGTCGACCATTGCACGTGGGTCATGCTGGGCGGCATGACGCAAGAAGCCACTGGGCCGGAGTGGAAGCTCTTCCTGGTCCCGCCCGGGCAATACACGGTGCGCGACACTTGGTTCACCGCTGGCATGCGTGGCACCGGCAGCAAGACCATCATCACCGACAATGTCTTCGTGCCGGACGGATTGGCGCTGCGGCTATTCGACCTGCGCGATGGCAAATGTCCGGGCAGCGCGGCGTATCCCTCGGTCTTCTTCCACACGCCGTTTTTCTATTACGCGCCGATCTCGTTCATCGCGCCGATGATCGGCGCGGCACAGGGGGCCTACGAAGTCTTCCGTGACTGGACCAAGGCGCGCAAGGCGCAGGACGGCTCCGCGGTCGCAGAAAAAGCGGCGGTGCAGGTGCGCATGGCGCGTGCCGCCGCCGACATCGATGCCGCCGAACTGCTCATCCGCCGCGCGGTCAAGGTGACCGACGCGCCGGAAGCTTATTCGCCGCAGCTCCTGGCGCGCTCGGTGCGCGATTTCGCCCGCGCCTCCGAACTATGCGTCGAGGCGATCGACGCGCTGATCGCCTTGAGCGGAACGGCGGGATTTGCTTCGTCGCATCCGATCCAGCGCGCGTGGCGCGACATTCATTTCATGTCGATGCATATCGCCGTGAACGTCGAGACTAACCTCGGGCATTTCGGCCGCATGGAGCTCGGCCTTGGCCGCGACCCGAGCCGCCCGTATTTTTGAGATTCAATCCGCTTGCGGAGATAGATGTGCATTGAACAAGGCTGGTGGACGCGGGTAGGAGGGGATCATGCCGGGACGTCTTGAAGGAAAAGTCGCGCTGATCAGCGGGGCGGGCTGTGTCGGACCTGGCTGGGGCAATGGCCGCGCGTCGGCGGTCTTGTTCGCGCGCGAAGGCGCCAAGGTTTTCGCCGTCGACAAGAATGCCGAACTCGATGAGCGAGACTGTTGCTCGCGTCGGCAATGACGGCGAAATCGTCACCCATATCTGCGACGTGCTCGATGACGGCGAGGCCAAGGCCATGGTCGAGGCCTGCCGCGAGAAGTTCGGCCGCATCGACATCTTGGTGAACAATGTCGGCGGCTCGGCGCCGGGCGGCGCGGCGGAAATGTCCGAGGAGGCCTTCGACCGGCAGCTCGATTACAATCTCAAAAGCGTGTTCCTCACCTGCCGCAATGTCATTCCGGTCATGGTCGCGCAGGGCGGCGGCGCCATCGTCAACACTGCCTCGACGTCGGCCATCTCTTATTCCGGCTCGCCGCAGATCGGCTACGCCTCCTCGAAGGCCGCGGTGATCCAGTTCTCGCGGGTGACCGCCGTGCAATACGCCAAGCATAAGATCCGCGTGAATACGGTCATTCCCGGTCAGATGCACACGCCGATGGTGGAGGTGAGGCTCGCCAGGCAGCGCACCGGCGGCGACGTCGATGCCCTGCTCAAATCGCGGATTGCCCGCATCCCGCTCGGTTTTGCCGGCGACGGCCGCGATACTGCGGCAGCGGTTTTGTTTCTCGCCTCCGATGAGGCGCGCTTCATCACCGGCACGGAAATCATCGTCGACGGCGGCATGACCGCGCGGAGCGATTAGAGCGAGACGAGATTACTTTCATTCGTCATGCCCGCGCTTGTCGCGGGCATCCACGTCTTTAAGGCGGATTTACAAAGGCAGATTTACAAAGGCGTGGATGGCCGGAACAAGTCCGGCCATGACGCTGGATGGTGCTAAGCCAATTCATCCGGCGCGGGTCTCGGCACCGCGGGGACTACTCGCCGGTAATGCCCAGCGTCTTGATGCGCCCCGGCCAGTCGGCGAACTGTTTGCTCAGCATGGCCGCGAAAGCTTCATGATCGAGCGCGCCGTGGGTGCCGTCATCGGCGAACCGCGCCTTGACGCTCGGCGTTCCGATAACCGTGAACAGCGCTTTTTCCAGCCGGTCGCGTTCGCTTGCCGGCGTGCCGGCGGGGAGCAGCACGCCGTACCAATTCTCTATGATCAGGCCCGGGAAGCCGAGCTCTTTGGTGGTGGGCACATCGGGCAATAGCGGCGTGCGCTCGGGCGAGAACACCGCCAGCGCCCTGACCTTGCCGGCCTTGACCAGCGGCAGCAGCACCGGCAGATCGGCGTTGAGCGTGTCGATGTGGCCGCCGAGCAGATCGGTGATCGCCGGCGCGGCGCCGCGATAAGGCACGTGGGTGATCTTTACGCCCGCCGCTTTGTTGATCATCTCGAGCGCGATGTTCATCGTCGTACCGGGTCCGGCCGAGCCGTAGCTCAATTGCTGCTGCTTGGCCTTGGCGATGAGATCAGCGAGCGTCGCAATGCCTGAGTTCGGATTGACGACGATCAGCGAGGGCACCGAGCCGACCAGCATGACCGGCTCGAACGATTTGACCGGATCGTAATTCGCCGGCGGCTTCAGCGTGGGGCCGATCACGAAGGCGCCGAGGCTTGCCAGCAAGACGGTCTTGCCGTCGGGGTTGGCGCGCGCGACGAATTCGCACGCGATCGCGCCACCGGCGCCGCCGCGATCGTCGACGATGACATCTTCGCCAAGCGTCGGGCCAAGCCCGTTGGCGAGAACGCGGGCGAGCTGATCGACCGGCCCGCCCGCGGCGAACGGCACCACGAGCTTCATCGGCTCAGCCAATGCCGGTGTTGCGATTACCAGGGATAATGCAAAGCACACGCCGAAAAGCCGGCCCAGAAGGCGCTTCATCTCCCCACTCCCAGTATTAGTTATTTTGGCAGCATGGTGGGCCTTCAATCGCCCGCCGTCCAGCCTTCGCTATTCCGCGGCTTCCTGCTGTTGCAGCAGAAACGGCAGTACGCGTGTCTGCTCGCCTTCCTTCGCCACCAGCGCGTGGCTCTCGGGAACGGGGGTCCACTTGCTGCGGTCGCTGTCGAGCGGTTCGGATACGACAACGATGCCCTGTTCGGATTCCCGGTAATAGAGCGTGTTGGCGCGATCGTTCACCGCATAGCGGAAGGCGAAGAGGTCATGCCCGTTCGACATCGCCGCGGTGAAGCGCAGATGATCGGCGGCGCCGTTTTCGTTGACGAAGTCGGTCAGCCGCGCCAGCGTTTTTTCGGTTGCCGCCACCGGGTCGTCCATGCCCGCGCCCATGATGGCGAGGAAGATCGCCTCCGAATCGGTTGTGCCGATGCGCGCCGGGTAAAGCTTGTCAGGGATCAAAGTCTCGACGTGCCGGCGCAGCCGGTTCCAGTTGCCGACGAAACCGTTGTGCATGAACAGCCAGCGCCCGCACGCGAAAGGATGACAATTCGGCCGGGTGACCGGCGTGCCGGTCGCCGCCCGCACATGGGCGAAGAACAGGTGCGATTGCAGGTGCCGGCACAGATAACGGAGGTTATCGTCCGACCAGGCCGGTCTGATCTCGCGGTAAAGGCCAGGCTCCGGGTGGGCGCCGTACCAGCCGAGCCCAAAGCCGTCGCCGTTGATGCTCGCCGTCGACTCAAGCGCAGCGATGCTTTGCGTCACCAGCGAATGGGCCGGCTCGGTGACGTAATGTTCGAGCGCGGTCGTTTTTCCGCGATATGCGATCCAGCGGCACATGCCCTTGCCAAACCGTCAGGCCATCAGGGTAGCGCCCCTGATCCACTCGGCAACCTTTTGCAGCGCAATCTCGACACCATCGTGTTCATATTCGGTAAATATGCGCAATTGGGCATCCGCAGAAGTTCCCTCGGCGATGATCGAACGGCAGTGTTGGAGCTCCTCGGCGCAGCCAAGGGCGTCCGCCTCGGGGCCAACCAGTTCGAGCACCCGATCGAGCATATCGGCGACCGAAACGGCGCCTGACCGCGTCACGAAACTGCCCTGCGCGCCGTAGCGCTGGGCGCGCCACTTGTTTTCGACCGCAATCGAGCGGTCGACCGTGTCGATGCCGGCGTTGTGCGCCGGGTGTCGGTACAAATAACGCGCCAGGGTGCGGTAGAGCGTGGCCAGCGCAATGGCATCGTCGATCCGCGTGCAGCAATCCACGGCGCGCAGCTCCAGCGTCGGGTATTTTTGCGACAGGCGGACCGCCCACCACAGATGGCTGGCGTCGGGCATCGCGCCCGAGGTCACCATGGCGTCGACGTAGGCCTCGTACTCGGTATTGCTACGGAACAGCTCGGGCAGGCCGGTGCGCGGCAGCTCGTCATAGGCCGCGAGCCGGTAACCTTTCAGCCCGGTCGCGTGGCCTTGCCAGAACGGCGAGGATGCCGACAGCGCGATGAACAACGGCACGTACGGCAGCATCCGCGTCATCACATCGAGGCGGCGTGACGGATCGGGAAATTCGACATGGACGTGCATGCCGCACAGCATGTTGCGCTGGCCGATCATCTGCAGGACGTCCATGACCTGCGTGTAGCGCTCCTTCGGACTTTGCACGGCATCGCGCCAGACGGCGAGCGGATGGGTACCGCAGGCCAAGATGGCGAGACCATGCTCGGCTGCTGCTGCGGCCGCGCTTTGACGGAGCCGCAGCAGTTCGTCCCGTGCCGTTCCGATATTGCGGTGCGGTTCGGTCGCCACTTCGATTTGTGCCTGCAGGAATTCGCGGCCGATGCTGCCGGTGCTGCCGAGATCGGCGGCGTAGAACAGCGACTCCGGCGTCTCCGACGGAGCTTGCAGCGTCACCGCGTCAGCGAGGAAATATTCCTCCTCGATGCCGAATTGAAACAGCTCGTCGGGCGCGAAGATACGCGCGTCCTGGCCCGCGGGTACCAGGGTCCTGATGTGCAGCCGCCACTCGTCCGGATCGAATCTGAATTGCATGCGCTTTCCGATTCTGCGGATTTGATTTGGGTTTGAATTGCAGCCAGCACTCAAACAGCGCCGCTGCCGCACCTTCGAGCGTCCCTTCGGCAGCCAGCGCGCCCATCAACGCCGTGGACGCAAGGCGAGTTCCACGCGAGTTCCGCGCTTACGGCCGCTTTGCATAGCTCAAATGATGGGCAACCGACTCGAATTGGCCGTTTCTGCTGCGTCGCAACCGCGCGGCCGATTAAGATTTAAGGCGGCGCGATGACGGGCTTCAGCAAGTCACTTTGCCGCAACTGCCGACGGCATCGACAACCCCTTGGAGCGTGTTGCGGCCGGGATAGCCGAGGATGGCGACGCCGCCGATAATGAACGAGGGCGTCGCCGCGAGCCCGAGCGAATCGCCGAGCTTGACCAGATTTTTCATGGTGCCGGCGGTCTGGTCGCTGTCGCCGATTGTGGTCAAGGCCTTTTGGTCGAAGCCAAGCGACTTGGCGATCGTCAGCGCGCGCAAGCCGTCGGTCGTGCCGCGCTCGGCGTAGACCTTCCGATGAAACGCGTAGAACTGCGCCGGGGTGCCGAGCTTTGCCACCGCGAGCTCGACACGGCTCGCCTGAATCGACGCAATGCCGAGGACCGGGAACGGGACGAGGACGAGTTTGAGATCGGCGTCGGTTGCCACCATGTCGCCGATGTCGACCGAGGCTATGCGGCAGAACGGGCAGTTGAGATCGTAGAATTCGATCAGCGTGATCTTGCCGTTCGGATTGACCGCCGTTACCACGCCGGGCAGCCGTTCGATCGGCCCCACCAGCTTGACCGCATGGTTAGGCACGCTCTGGCCGTCGTCGCTGACCAGCGGAAATTGCGAGACCTCGAGCGCGGAGCGATCGCGCTGCTGCGCGGCGGCATTGCCGGCAAAGGCAAGGACGAGCGCGAACGCCAAGGCGGCGGCAGGTGAAGGTCGAAGTCTCATGATCATTGCGCCACCACGTCGGTGGACGCCGCTTCGAGATTGAAGGCGGCGGCGAACAGCGCGCGAGTGTAATCGGTTTGCGGACGGCGAAATAGTTCGGCGGCGTCGCCCGCCTCCACCACCTTGCCGTGCCGCATGACCAGAAGCCGGCTCGCCAGCGCCGCCACCACGCGCAGATCGTGCGAGATGAACAGATAGGTGAGGTTGTGCCGTTTCTGCAGATCGCGGAACAAATCGACCATCTGCGACTGGATCAGCATGTCGAGCGCGCTGGTCGGCTCGTCGAGCACGATGAAGGTCGGCTCCAGCACGATGGCGCGCGCCACCGCGATGCGCTGCCGCTGCCCGCCGGAAAATTCGTGCGGGAAGCGAAAACGTGTCTGCGGGTCGAGCCCAACATCGGTGAGCGCGCGCACGACACGCTGGTCGCACTCCTGCTCGGGCATGTGCGGATGATGAACTTTGAGCCCTTCCTTGATGATGTCGGCGACTGATAGGCGCGGCGACAGCGATCCATAGGGGTCCTGGAACACGATCTGCATGTCGCGGCGGAACGGCCGCATCTGGCCAAAGCGCAGACCCTGCAGCTTGTTGCCCATGAACACGATCGGCCCGTCGGAGGAGATGAGCCGTAAGATCGCGAGCCCGAGGGTCGTTTTGCCCGAGCCGGATTCGCCGACCACGCCGAGCGTCTCGCCCTTGCGCAACGCGATCGAGACGCCGTCGACCGCCTTGATGTGGCCCACGGTCTTGCGCAGCACGCCGCGCCTGATCGGAAACCAGACTTTCAGGTCGTCGGCCTCCAACAGCAAAGGCGCGTTGGGTTGCGGCGGGGCGGGGTCGGGCTTCGGCTCGGCGGCGAGCAGCGCGCGCGTATAAGGATGCGCCGGCGCGGTGAAGACGCGCTCGACCTCGCCTTGCTCGACGATGCGGCCTTCCTTCATCACGCAGACCTTCTGCGCGATCTTGCGCACAATGCCGAGATCGTGGGTGATGAACAAAAGCGACATGCCGAGCCGCTTCTGGATGTCGTTGAGCAGCGCGATAATTTGCGCCTGTACGGTGACATCGAGCGCGGTGGTCGGCTCGTCGGCAATGAGCAGGTCGGGCTCGTTGGCGAGCGCCATGGCGATCATGACCCGTTGGCGCTGGCCGCCGGAAAGCTGATGCGGATAGCTTTTCAGCCGGCTTTCCGGATCGGGAATGCCGACCTGGCCCAGAACCTCGAGCGTGCGCGCGCGCGCGGCCGCGCCGGTGAGCCCGCGGTGCAGGAGCAGGACTTCGCCGATCTGCTTTTCGATCGTATGCAGCGGATTGAGCGAGCGACAGCGGCTCCTGAAACACGATGGTGATGTCGTCGCCGCGCACTTTCTGCATGTCGCGCTCGGACAGCGGCAGAAGATCGCGGCCCTTGAAGATGATTTCGCCCGAGGGATGCCGCGCGGCCGGATAGGGCAGGAGCTTGAGGATCGACAGCGCGGTGACCGATTTGCCGGAGCCCGATTCGCCGACCAAGGCTACCGTCTCACCCTTGCCGATGTCGAACGACACGTGGTCGACGCAAAGCGTTTCGCGGCCGCCCTGACGGAAGCAGACCGAGAAATCGCGGATGGAGAGGAGAGGATCGGCGGTCATGCAAGCTCCGCAAGCAGATTATCTATCCCCGTTTCATCCGGTGGTGTTTTCTTCAATCCGGACGGCAATTTCTTAAAGTCGGCGTCAGCCGTGACGATGAACCTGCAATCGCTTCGGATCGCCGAGATGAGGTGAATAGCATCGGGCAATTTGAGAGACATCGTTTTCCGAAGGTCCGCCGTGCCAATCAGTATTTCCCGCGTGACCGGAAGCAGAGTCACTGTGCTGCTGAAAATGAGTAAGTCGAGATAGACTCGCCGCTTCATGTGCAGCGGCCACGCGCCGCGTCTTTTCGCCGGAGCCAGAACTTCTGCGAGGGCGATCTCGCTCGTGAACATCAAGCCTGGATGCGCGCGCAGGAAATTGATCAGTTTCTTGGCCGGACCAGCGGTCGCAGGAACACCCTCAACTGCATAGATTAGAACGTTACTATCTACATAGACACGCTTGCTCGACGGTTCACTCATCCCACTCGTCTCGTTGGCGGCGGATGTCTGCGTCGATTTCCTCTTTGGTTCGTCGACGGAAGCCCTTTTGTGAGAAAATCTCGTCTAATGTCATGACACGTTCCGGCCGCTTCTCCTCTTCAATGATGACAGTGACCCGCGCATCAGGATCATCGCTCGGCCGTAGATCTTTCGGCAATTGTGCCGCCGGGTAATGTTCACGGACGATCTTGTTCATGAGTTTGTTCCTCAACGGAGGGCAATATAGCACGCAATCACGCGAACGTCTTTCGCGGGTCGAAGGCGTCGCGCACCGCTTCGCCGATGAAGATCAGGAGCGAGAGCATGATGGCGACGGCGAAGAAACCGGTCAGTCCGAGCCAGGGCGCCTGCACATTGGCTTTGCCCTGCGAGAGCAGTTCGCCGAGCGACGGCGAGCCGGGCGGCAGCCCGAAGCCGAGGAAGTCGAGCGCGGTCAGCGTCATCACCGAGGACGACATGATGAACGGCAGGAAGGTCGTGGTCGCCACCATGGCGTTGGGCAACAGGTGGCGGAACATGATCACTGCGTTCGACACGCCGAGCGCGCGCGCGGCCATGATGTATTCGAAATTGCGGCCGCGCAAAAACTCGGCGCGAACGAGGCCAACGAGCCGCGTCCAGGAGAACATCAGCAGAATGCCGAGGAGGACGAAAAAGCCGGGCACCAGTACCGAGGAGATGATGAGCAGGAGATAAAGCTCCGGCACCGAGGTCCATATTTCGATGAAGCGCTGGAACAACAGGTCGGTCCAGCCGCCGAAATAGCCCTGCACCGCGCCGGCGACGACGCCGATGACCGAGGAGACGATGGTCAGGATCAGGCCGAACAGAACCGAAATGCGGAAGCCGTAAATCAGCCGCGCCAGCACGTCGCGGCCGACATCGTCGGTGCCGAGCCAGTTATATTCCAGGGTGCCGCATTGGCCGTAACCGTTCTTGGCGGCGAACTCGCAATCCTTCTTGTTCAGCAGCCAGGTCGGCTTGGACGGGAACGGCGAAGGCGGCTTGCTCACGATGGTGTTGTAGGAAAACGGAATCGGCGGCCAGATCTGGAACGCGTGGTGGTCGGTCAGATATTGCTGCAGCTGCGGATCGAGGTAATCCGCTGCGGTGCCGAAGACGTCGCCGAAGTCGGTGTCCGGATAAGTGACGAAGACCGGAAAGTAGTTCTTGCCGTCGACGTGGATGTAGAGCGGCTTGTCGTTGGCGATCAGTTCGGCGAACAGCGTGAGCACGAACAGGACGAGAAAAATCCACAACGACCAGTAGCCGCGGCTGTTGGCCTTGAAATTGCGCCAGCGCCGCGCGTTGAGCGGAGAGAATTCAAAGCCTGCCGGCAGGGCAGTAACGCCCATTGGCCCGGCTGGCTCGATGTCCGGCGTCAGGTTCGGCGGCGCAATGCCGGGCTCGGTTGACGGCGTGGTGCGTACGTCGGGCAGGGTGCGGACGTCCACCTCAAACCTCCCGCGTCTCGAAATCGATGCGCGGATCGATCAGCGTGTAGGTAAGGTCGGAGATCAGCGTGACCACAAGGCCAACGAGCGCGAAGATATAGATGTTGGCGAACACGACCGGATAGTCGCGATTGAGCACGCTTTCGAAGCTCAACAGGCCGAGCCCGTTGAGCGAGAAGATGGTTTCGATCAACAGCGCGCCGGCAAAAAACGCGCTGACGAAGGCGCCTGGAAAGCCGGCGACGATGAGCAGCATGGCGTTGCGGAAGATGTGGCCATAGAGCACGGTCCCCTCGGAGCAGCCTTTGGCGCGCGCGGTGAGCACATATTGCTTGCGCAGTTCTTCCAGGAAGCAGTTCTTGGTGAGCAGCGTCATGGTGGCGAAGGCGGCAAGCCCCATGGAGATGATCGGCAGCACCAGGTGCCAGAAGTAATCGAGGATCTTCTGCCACCAGGGAAACTCCGACCAACCGTCGGAGGTCAGCCCGCGCAGCGGAAAGATTTGCCAGAACGAACCGCCGGCAAACAGGATGATGAGCAGGATGGCGAACAGAAAGCCGGGAATGGCGTAGCCGACGATGATCGCGGTCGAGGTCCAGACGTCGAAATTCGTGCCGTCGTTCACCGCCTTGCGGATGCCGAGCGGGATCGAGATCAGATAGCTCAACAGTGTCATCCAGATGCCGAGCGAGATCGACACCGGCAGTTTTTCCTTGATCAGTTGGATCACGCTGACGTCGCGGAAGTAGCTCTTGCCGAAATCGAAGCGCGAATAGTTCCACACCATGATGAAAAAGCGCTCGTAGGCCGGCTTGTCGAAGCCGAATTGCTTTTCGAGGCTCTTGATGAAGGCCGGATCGAGCCCCTGCGCGCCGCGATAGCGCGAATTGATGTCGCCCCCGCCGCCGGGCACCATGGGACGCGCGGCAAGGTCGCCACTTGGATTACCGGAAAGGCGCGCCGCGCCGCCGGTATCCCTGCCGGAGAGCTGCGCGATGACGCGCTCCACCGGACCGCCGGGCGCGAACTGCACCACCACAAACGACACCAGCATGATGCCGAGGATGGTCGGGATCATGAATAGCAGGCGGCGGACGATGTAGGCGGTCATGCGTTTCCGTTAGCTCTTTCCGCCCCTTTGTAGCGTGAGGGGATAGGGACCTTTGGGAACTCGCTGCGCTTGGCCCTCAGGTTAACCCGCTTTCTGCAATTTCGCCGCCTTGGCTGCGTCATACCACCAGGTGTCCGGAATACCGCGAAAATAACGCGGCTGTGCCGGCGGGCGGCCGAAAACGTCCCAATAGGCGATCCAGTGCGACGGCTTATACCATTGCGGGATCCAATAACGTCCGGCGCGGATCACGCGATCGAGCGCGCGGCAGGCCGTAACCAGCGACGGGCGGTTATCGGCGGCGATAACAGTTTCGATCAAGCTGTCGATCGCCGGATCGGCGATGCCGGCGAGATTGTACGAGCCTTTCAGCGCTGCGGTCTGCGAGGAAAAATAGGAGCGCAGCGAATCGCCGGGCGTCGAGGCGAAGCCGAAGCGGTCAACCGTGATGTCGAAATCGAAATCGTCGAGCCGCGCGCGATATTGCACCGGATCGACCAGGCGGATCGTGGCGTCGATGCCGAGGATGGCGAGATTCTTGATCAACGCCATGTGATGCGGTTCGAAGGTCGGCTCGTCGAGCAGGAACTCGATCGTGATGGGGGTGCCGTCCGGCAGTACGCGCTTGCCGTTCTTGATCGGGCAGCCGGCCGCTTGCAGGAGCTGCGCGGCCTTGCGCAGCATCGCCCGGTCGTCGCCGGAGCCGTCGTTGACCGGCGGCAGGTAGGGCTCGCCGAAGACCTCGTCGGCGACGCGGCCGCGGAACGGCTCGAGCAAGGCAAGCTCGGCCGCGTCCGGCTTGCCGACCGCCATCATGTCGGAGTTCTGAAAGATCGAGACCGTGCGGTCGTAGCTGCCGTACATGATCGTCTTGTTGGTCCACTCGAAATCGAACGCGTTGTTGAGCGCCTCGCGCACGCGCGCGTCGGCGAATTGCTTGCGCCGGGTGTTGAAGAACCAGCCTTGCGCGCCGGAGGTCGTTTCGTCGGGGATGGTGTCGCGCTTGACGCGGCCGTCCTGCACGGCGGGAAAATTGTAGCGCGTCGCCCAGGTGCGTGAGGTGAACTCTTCGCGGAACAGATAATTCTCTGCCGTGAAGCCCTCGAAGCCCACCTCGCGATCGCGATAAAATTCGAAGCGAACGATGTCGAAGTTGCTCTGGCCACGCGCCACCGGCAAGTCGGCGCCCCACCAATCCTTGACCCGCTCGTACTCGATGTAGCGGCCGGCGTCGAAACGGCCGACCTTGTAGGCGCCGGAGCCGAGCGGCACGTCGAGCGTCGATTCGTCGAACTTTCGGCTCGCATAATAGGCGCGCGAAAAAATCGGCAGGCCGGCGACAAACAGCGGCACATCGCGGGCGCGTTTCGGCGCGAAGGTCACAGTCACCGCCGCATCGTCATCGGTCCGCGCGCCGGTCATATCGCGCAGGGATTGGCCGATGATCGGATGACCGTTTTGTTTGAGGAGGTTGAGCGAGAAGGCCGCGTCGTGCGCGGTGAGCGGCGTGCCGTCATGGAATTTGGCCTGCCGCCGGATGAAAAACTGATAGGTGAGACCGTCGGCGGAGCGCCGTATCTTTTCGGCGGCAAGTCCGTACATGGCGTCCGGCTCGTCGCCCGCGCGTTGCAGAAGCGTGGCGAAGGTGAGCTCCATGCCTTGCGCCGCGTCGCCCTTGAGGATGTAGCTGTTGAGCGAATTGAAGGTGAGGAAATTCTGATTGAATTGCCGGTCCGGCCCGATCTGCGAAAAGGTCCCGCCCTTGGGCGCATTCGGATCGACGTAGCGGAAGTGCGGGAAATCCGCCGGATAGGCGAGGTCGCCGAAGACCGAGAGGCCGTGCGAATCGACAATCTCAGCGGCAGCGGCAGGTGAGAGCGCGCCGCGCGTGGCGTTGGTGATAACAGTTCCAGCCGCCGCCGAAAGAATATACCGGCGCGTGAACGAAAGCATATCAGCGCCGCCCACGGATTGGCGTCGCCAAGCCAATCACGACTTCGTTCCGGTCTTGGCCGCTTTGGCGGCATCCCACCACCACAGCGACGGAAACGAGTCCATGCCGTATTTCGGCATCGGATCGGGCCGGCTGAAGCGATCCCATCGTGCAGTCCGCACATAACCGTAGGTCCATTGCGGCACGACGTAACGGTTCCACAGCAGCACGCGGTCGAGCGCTCTGGTGGCGGCGACGAGGTCGGCGCGGCTCTTGGCAAAGATCACCTGATCGATCAGCGCGTCGACGGCCGGATTCTTGATGCCAATCAGGTTGAACGAGCCGGGCTGATCGGCTGCCTGCGAGCCCCAATAGCCGCGCTGCTCGTTGCCGGGCGACAGCGACTCGCCCCAGGCCTGGACGATGACGTCGAAATCAAAGCTGCGCAGGCGATTTTCATATTGCGCGTCGTCGATGGTGCGCACGGTCACCGTCATGCCGAGCCGTTCGAGCGAAGGCTTGTAGAAGAGGAACACGCGCTCGAAGCTTGGCTCCTCGGTCAGAAATTCGACCGCATAGGGTTCGCCGGTTTTGCTGTCGACCAGGCGCTCGTCGCGCACTTCGTAGCCGGCTTGGCGAAACAGCATCACGGCCTGGCGCAGATTGTCCCGCGCGGCTTGCGGATTGCCGCCGACCGGATTGGTGTAGGCGGCGGTGAAGAGTTCGGACGGAACCTGGTCCTTGACCGTCTGCAGGATTTCAAGCTCTCGGCCTGCCGGCAGGCCGCTGGAGGCGAGTTCGGTGCCCTGGAAGAAACTGGCGATGCGGGTGTACTGGCCGAAGAAAAGCTGCCGGTTCATCTCCTCGAAATCGAACGCGTAGTTGAAGGCGAGCCGTACGCGCGGATCCTTGAACTTGTCGCGGCGGGTGTTGAAGGCGAAGGCCTGCATCACGCCTTCATTGTCGATCGGAAACCTCTCGAGAACGACGCGCTTTTCAGTGACCGCCGGAAAGTCGTAGGCTGTCGCCCAGTTCTTGGCGGCGTTCTCGACGCGCCAATCGACCGCATCGCCCTTGAACGCTTCGAGCGCGACGGTGGTGTCGCGGAAATATTCGAAGCGCAGCTCGTCGAAATTATCGCGGCCGACGCGCACGTTGAGCCCGCGCGCCCAATAATCCTTCACTCGCTCGTAGATGACCTCGCGGCCGGCGGTGAAGCTCTTGACGCGGTACGGGCCGCTGCCGAGCGGCGGCTCCAACGTCGTGTCGCCGATGTCGCGTTTCTTGCCGTTGGCGTCGGTGCCCTCCCACCAGAGCTTTGGCAGAATCATGAGCTGGCCGACGATCTGCGGCAGTTCGCGGTTGCCCGGCGCGTCAAAGGTGAAGGTGATCTCGCGATCGCCGGTCTTTTCCAGCTTGGCGACATGGCGGTAATAGGCGGCGAGCTGGGGACTGTATTTCTTCCAGGCTTCGAACGAAAAAATCACGTCGTCGGTCGTGATCAGGCTGCCCTCGTGCCACTTCGCCTCGGTGCGCAATCGGTAGGCGGCGAATGAAAAATCGTCCGGATAGCGCACCGCCTCGGCGATCAGGCCGTACTCGCTCGACACTTCGTCCAGCGAGCTCGCGAGCAGCGTGTCGTAGACGAGCGAGATGCCGGTGGCGAGGTTACCTTTGACGCCGGCCACCACCATGTTGAAGCTGTCGAAGGTGCCGAGCGCGATCTGCCGCGCCGTGCCGGCTTTGGGCGCGGCGGCGTTGACGTAGTCGAACTGTGTGAATCCCGGCTGATATTTCAGGTCGCCAAACAGCGAAACGCCATGGCGCCAAGGAACTGAAGCCGAAACCGAACCAGGAACTGAGGCGGCGCCAGCCGGCTGCGCCTTTGCGCGCGTGAGCGAAGCGGTTAGCGGCAGCAACGGTCCCGCCAACGCGAGGCTCGCGGACTTCAGCAATGATCGGCGATTCACCCGGCTTTTCACTTAAAGCGCTCCTATGCGTTCCGCCATACCGGCACGCCACATGCCCTCGAGCGAGGCGGTCCTAGGTGCTTTTCAATTGCGGCGCCAGCGTGCCGGATCGTGCCCGCGACGAAATGGACTTCACATCCGCGTGCGATGACGCGCCGCGGCGCGCGGGCAAAAAGGCCGTTATTTCGGCGGTTACTTCGATCCGCCGGGAGGAGCGGCCGGCGCTGGTGCGGCGGGTGCAGCAGCCGCCGGCGCACCAGGTGCGGGCGGGGCGCTGGCGGCAGCCGTCGGCGAGGCCGGCTGGATTTGCGCTGCCTTCGGCAGCGGCTGCGGGTTGTCGGAATTCGAGTTGAGATAGGCGATGACGTCGGCGCGCTGATGGTCGTTGGAGATGCCGGCAAACGTCATCAGCGTGCCCGGCACGTCGGCGCGCGGGTTGGTCAGCCATTTATTGAGCGCGTCGAAGGTCCAGGTCCCACCCTTGGCCTTCAACGGGGCCGAATAGCTGAAGCTCGGGTCGGAGGCGACCGGGCGGCCGACCACGCCGTAGAGATCAGGTCCGATCTTGTTGCCCTGGCCCTTGCCCAGGTTATGGCAAAGTTCGCATTCCTTGGCGGTCTGCGCACCCTGCTGGACGTTCGCGCTCGCCAACAGGTTCTCGAACGGCACGGCCGGCGCTGCCGGCGCGCCCGGCGCCGTCGGCTGCTCCTGCTTCACCTCGATCACGTAGCCGGGCTTGGCTATCACCGGCGGCGAAAAGATCGCGCCGGAGGCGATGTGGACGGCAACCAGGACCAGGCAGGTTCCCAGCAAAGCGCCGAGAAACTTGTTGAGTTCAAACGAATCCATTGCCGGAAAGCTCCGCGGGGAAGGCAGATGTGGGCGGTGCACAATTAGCCGGTTTGCCGCACGTCTTGCAACCCGTATAACAAAGTCGGGCTTTGCCGATGCCTGATGTCCTCGTTGTCATTCCCGCCCGCATGGCCTCGACCCGCCTGCCGGGCAAGCCGCTTGCCGATATCGCCGGGGAGCCGATGATCGTGCACGTCTGGCGCCGCGCCATGGAGGCCGAGGTCGGCCCGGTCTGGGTCGCGACTGATTCGGCGGCGATCGCACAAGCGGTGGAAAAGTCGGGCGGACGCGCGGTGATGACCCGCGCCGACCACTCCTCCGGCACCGATCGCATCCACGAGGCGCTGGGGAAGATCGATCCGGCCGCCCAGGCGGACATCGTCGTCAACGTGCAGGGCGATCTGCCGACGCTCGAGCCCGGCAATGTCGCCGCCGCCGTCGCCCTGCTGGCGGATCGGACCGTCGATATCGGCACGCTCGCCGCCGAGATCAGGAAGGATCGGGAGCGCGACGACCCGAACGTGGTCAAGGTGGTGGGCTCGCCCGCCGGAGCGGCCCGGCTGCGCGCACTCTACTTCACCCGCGCCCGCGCCCCATTCGGCGACGGTCCGCTCTATCACCACATCGGCCTTTATACCTATCGCCGCGCCGCACTCGACCGCTTCGTGGCACTGCCGCCGTCACCGCTGGAAAAGCGGGAGAAGCTTGAGCAGCTGCGGGCGCTCGAGGCCGGCATGCGCATCGACGCCGCGATCGTCGCGGCGGTGCCGCTCGGCGTCGACACGCCCGAGGATTTGGAAACGGCGCGCGTCATGTTAACGAGCCGCTCATGAAGCGACGCCGCCACATCTCGTTCCAGGGCGAACCGGGCGCCAATTCCCACATCGCCTGTGCGCAAGCCTATCCCGGCTACGAGCCGCTGCCGTGCCCGACCTTCGAGGACGCGTTTGCCGCCGTGCGCGCGGGCAAGGCAGAGCTCGGCATGATCCCGATCGACAATTCGCTCGCCGGCCGGGTCGCCGATATCCATCACCTGATGCCGGGCTCGGGACTCAGCATCGTCGCCGAATGGTTCCTGCCGGTGCAGCATCAATTGATGGCGCCGGAAGGCGCGAGCTTGAAAACGATCCGCACGGTGGAGAGCCACGTGCATGCGCTCGGCCAGTGCCGCAAGATCATCCGCCAGCTCGGCGTCAAGGCGGTGGTCGCAGCCGACACCGCCGGCGCCGCGCGCGAGGTGGCCGAGGCCGGCGACATTTCCCGCGCCGCGCTCGCCACGGCTCTCGCCGCCAAAATCTACGGCCTGCAGATTCTCAAACGCAACGTCGCCGACGCGAAACACAACACCACGCGCTTTGTCGTGCTGGCGCGCAAGCCGCGATGGGCGAGCCGCGGTAAGAAGCCGATCGTCACCACGTTCCTATTCGAGGTGCGCAATATCCCGGCCGCGCTCTATAAGGCGCTCGGCGGCTTTGCCAGCAACGGCATCAACATGACCAAGCTGGAAAGTTATATGGTCAACGGCAGTTTTTCGGCGACGCAGTTCTACGCCGACGTGGAAGGGCATCCGGACGACCGCCCGCTGAAGCTCGCGCTGGAAGAGCTTCGGTTTTTCTCGCGGCCGAAGTCGTTCCGGATTCTCGGCGTCTATCCGGCGCATCCGTTTCGCGCCACCTTCAAATAGGAGGCGGCCGCGCAACAGCGGGAGCCTTCGGCAAGTTCAGGCTCGATGAATGAGGGGATTGTGCCATGAGTAGCGGTGACGCGAAGGTCAGACGAACGGTGCAATTGCGGTTCACGCTTCCCGCCGGGGACTCGGGCCAGATCGCCGCCATGATCAAAGCCGCCGCGCCATTCTACCAGATGTTCGGCAACGCGCAGGTGCGGCTTTTGCAGAACGTGGACGATCCGGCCAAGTTCGTGCAGGAGATCGAATACGAGGCGCAGGAAGACTGGGAGCTGAATCGTCAGCGCTTCGCCGGCGACGTGCGCATGCAGACCTATCTGCAGGCCTGGCGCGCGATGCTGCCGGGCGCGCCGGAGATCGATGTTTATCAGGAGGTGTGATTTGTCCTCCCCCGCGATAGCGGGGGAGGGGGACCATGCGAAGCATGGTGGAGGGGGCGTCTGACTCGACGCGTCGCTGTCGTTGAATGAGGTATCGTCGCGGCCCGCGCCCCTTCCACCGCCCTTCGGACGGTCCCCCTCCCCCGCTTCGCGGGGGAGGATAATCAAATCGTCTGATTATATTCGCCGACTTCCTTATGCGTGCGCAGCACCGCGTCCACCGACTTGAACATCTCGCGCATGCGCGCTTCCGAGACCGGGCTTTCCACCACCACGACGAGTTCCGGCTTGTTGGATGAGGCACGCACGAGGCCCCAGGTGCCGTCCTCGACGGTGACGCGCACCCCGTTGACGGTGACGAGATCGCGGATCGGCTGACCGGAGACCTTGCCGCCCTTCTTCTGTTCGTCCTCGAAGTGTTTGATCACCTCGTCGACCACCGCATATTTGGTCTCGTCGGCGCAGTGCGGCGACATGGTCGGCGACGACCAGGTTTTCGGCAGCGCATTCTTCAGGTCGGCCATGCTCTTCCCGGGGTTGCGGTCGAGCATGTCGCAGACCGCGAATGCGAAGATGAGCCCGTCGTCATAGCCGCGGCCGAACGGCTTGTTGAAGAAGAAGTGGCCGGACTTTTCGAAGCCGGCGATGGCGCCGATCTCGTTGACCCGGCGCTTCATGTAGGAATGCCCGGTCTTCCAGTAGTCGGTCTTGGCGCCGTTCTTGATCAGCACCGGATCGGTGGCAAACAGGCCGGTCGACTTCACGTCGGCGACGAACAGCGCGCCCTTGTGCTGGGCGGAAATATCACGCGCCAGCATGACGCCGACCTTGTCGGCGAAAATCTCCTCGCCCTCGTTGTCGACCACGCCGCAGCGGTCGCCGTCGCCGTCGAAGCCGAGCCCGACGTCGGCCTTGTGCGCCAGCACCGCGTCGCGCATGGCGTGCAGCATCTTCATGTCTTCGGTGTTCGGATTGTAGTTCGGAAAGGTGTGATCGAGCTCGCAGTCGAGCGGCACCACCTCGCAACCGATTTTTTCCAAGACTTGCGGCGCGAACGCACCGGCGGTGCCGTTGCCGCAGGCGCACACGACCTTCAGATGGCGCTTGAGCTTCGGCCGGTCGGTGAGATCGGCGATGTAGCGGGCGGGAAAATTCTCGACGAACGCATAGCCGCCGCCGTCGCGCGCCTTGAAGCGCCCGTTGAGCACGATGTCTTTGAGCCGCGTCATTTCGTCGGGGCCAAAGGTGAGCGGGCGGTTCGCGCCCATCTTCACGCCGGTCCAGCCGTTGTCGTTGTGCGAGGCGGTGACCATGGCGACGCACGGAACGTCGAGCGCGAATTGCGCGAAATAGGCCATCGGCGTGAGCGCGAGGCCAATGTCGTTGACCTTGCAGCCGCCGGCGATCAGCCCGTTGACCAGCGCCATCTTGATCGAGGCGGAATAGGAGCGGAAATCATGGCCGGTGACCAATTCCGGCCGCACGCCGAGTTCGTGAATGAGCGTGCCGAGGCCAAGCCCCAGCGCCTGGATGCCCATCAGATTGATCTCGGAGCCGAACAGCCAGCGCGCGTCATACTCGCGAAAGCCGGTGGCTTTCACCATCGGTTCGGATTCGTAGGCGTAAGTGTTTGGCTTGAGCGAAGGTTTCGGCTTGGGAAACATGGGGGTTCGATGAATCGCGGCGGTCGCGCAGCAATAGCGTAAACGGCGCGAAACTGAAATGGTTGCGTGTCATGGCGGACGCGGGCGTTGCCCGCGTCCCGGAATGACCTACTGCTCCAGCACCATCCTGCCGTCGGTGTAATCGAAATGACGCAGTCGCGACAGGAATGACATGCCGAGCAGGTTTTCGCTCAACGCCCCGTCCGGCATGACCACGGCGGCCACATCGTGCACCGCGATGTCGCCGATCTCGACCGTCTCGAGTGTGGCCGGCGCCGCGCGCACGAGGCCGTTGGCGGTTTTCAGGCCCACCCTGTAGTCGCTCGGCGCCGGGTGAATGCCGAGCTGTGCGGCGTCGTCGGCGGTCAGCGCGATGATCGAGGCGCCGGTATCGATCATGAAATCGAGGCTGCGTCCGTTGACGCGGCCGTCGACGCGGAAGCGCCCAAGCGCATCGCGCGGCACCTCAACCGAATTGGAGTAGGAGGCGCTATGCGGCTGCTCCGGCGAGGGAGCCGCGGTGAGCGCTCTTTGCCCCGGCTCCACGGGCCCCGGCTCGACGCGCATGTGCTCGACATAGCGAGGGACGATCATGGCGGCGGCGAGCGCCGCCGCCGCAAAGGTGATGACTGTGCGCATCAGTGCAAATCCGGATCTAATAGCAGGTGCCATCGCACCACGAAGCGGCGAACAAGACGCTAATGCGTTCTGCTACTCAACCGGATTTGGCAGGCGATGGTGAGCGAAACGCAAAAAGATTCGATCAAATTTTAGGGTTTGCAAATTTTAGGATTCGCAAATTGTCAGGATTTGCGCGGCTTGGCGCGCCGCGTGGCGGGCGCCGCAATCGGATCGTCGGGCCAAGGGTGCTTCGGATAGCGGCCGCGCATTTCCGCGCGCACGGCCGTGTAGCTGCCGCGCCAGAAACCGGGCAGGTCGCGCGTGGTCTGTACCGGGCGGTGTGCCGGCGAGAGCAGCTCGATGACGAGCGGAATCCTGCCGCCGGCAATCACCGGATGCCGGTCGAGGCCGAACAACTCCTGCACGCGGATCGCGATTTTGGGTCCGCCCTCGGCCTCGTAGTCGATCGGCACGCGCGAACCGGTCGGCGCTTCGAAGTGGGTTGGCGCCTCGGCGTCGAGCCGGCGCGCCAGCTCCCAGGGCAACAAATGGCTGAGCGCCGAAGTCAGCTCGTCCGCATTGATCTCGGCGAGCGCGGTTTTTGTCAGCAGCATGGGCGCAAGCCATTCGTCGGCGCGTTGGCCGAGTGCGACATCGGAGAGGTCGGGCCACTCCTCGCCTTCGCTCTGGCGCAGGAACATGACGCGGTCGCGCCATTGCCGCAGCGCCTTGGTCCACGGCAGCCGATCGATGCCGATGCCGGCGATTCCGGCGGCAAGTTTTCGCGCGGTTTGTTCGTTCGGTGCGATCGGCAGCGGCCGATCCGACAGCACGAGCGCACCCAGCCGTTCGCTTCTCCGCCCGCGCAGGCTCGCTCGCGCCGCATCAAACGCGATCTCCTCGCGGCTCTCGATGCGATCGGCGAAACGGGCCTCGATCTCCTCGAGCGTGATCGGTGCGGCGAGCAGGATGCGGCCGGTGGCGGCCGAGCCGGCTAGTTCGGCGACCGCAAGATAAGGCTCGCGCGCGAGCGGCGAAGCAGGATCGACAGCGGCACCGCGCCCGTTCGCCAGCAGGAACGCGCCCGATCCGCCGCCGCAATTCTTGGCGACGCGCTCGGGGTAGGCGAGGGCGAGCAGCGAGCCGATGGACAGCTCATCCTCCGCCGCAGGGGGAGAAGTGGCAGGTGAAGCGCTCGCGCTCTCTGCCCATCGCGCCGCCATGGCGCGAGCGTCACGCGTGCGGGGCGCACGGTCGCGATGAAGCGTTGCCAGCCGTTCGCGCAAGTCGATGTCGTCGCCGCCAAGTCCTCGCTCGCCGATGAGCGCGGCAATCTCGGCGGCGAGGTGCGCTTGGCCAAGCGCTGCGGCGTCGACCACCATGCGGGCAAGCCGCGGCGGCAGTGGCAGACGCCGCAGGTGCCGGCCTTCGTCGGTGATGCGGCCGTCGGCGTCGATGGCGCCAAGCTCCGCGAGCAGGTTCTTTGCTTCTGTGAGCGCCGGCCGCGGCGGCGGATCGAGGAAGGCAAGGTTCTCCGCGTCCGTTCCCCACGCGGCGAGATCGAGCGCGAAGGATGAAAGGTCGGCGGCGAGGATTTCCGGCCGGGCGAACGGTTCGAGGGCTGCCGTCTGCGGCTCGTCCCACAGCCGGTAGCAGATGCCGGGCTCGGTACGGCCGGCGCGGCCGCGGCGCTGGTCGGCGGCGGCACGGGAAACCCGAACGGTCTCGAGCCGGGTGAGCCCAACATCCGGCTCGTAGCGCGGCACGCGCGCGAGACCCGAGTCGACCACGATGCGTACGCCCTCGATGGTGATCGAAGTCTCGGCGATCGCGGTGGCGAGCACGATCTTGCGGCGGCCAAGTGGCGCGGGAGCGATGGCGCGCAGCTGTTCCTCACCACTCAACGCGCCGTAGAGCGTCACCAGATCGGTCGCCGGATCGAGACGGCCTTCGAGCTGCGTCGCCGTGCGGCGGATTTCGGCGGCGCCGGGCAGGAAGGCGAGCAGAGAACCGGGATCGGCGCGCATGGCGCGTGTGATCGTGTCAGCCATCTGCGGTTCGATAGGCCGTGCATCGCGCCCGGCGTAGCGTGTCTCCACCGGGAACGCGCGGCCCGCGCTCTCGATCATGCGCGCATCGCCAAGGAGGCCCGCGACGCGCGCGCCGTCGATCGTCGCCGACATGACCAGGAGCCGCAGATCGGGGCGCAGCCCCTCCTGCACGTCGCGGGCAAGCGCCAATCCGAGATCGGCGTCGAGCGAGCGCTCGTGGAACTCATCGAACAGCACGGCGGCGACGCCATCGAGCATCGGATCGTCGATGATCAGCCGGGTGAAAATACCTTCGGTGATGATTTCGACCCGCGTGCGCTTGGAAACCTTGGAGCCGAATCGCACGCGCAATCCGACGGTATCGCCGACACGCTCCGACAGCGTCTGCGCCATTCGCTCGGCGGCGGCGCGAGCGGCGAGCCGGCGCGGCTCCAGCACCAGGATTCGGCGGTCCTTCACCCAAGGCTCTTGCGCCAGCACCAGCGGCACGCGCGTCGTTTTGCCGGCGCCGGGCGGCGCCACCAAAACGGCACTGTTTCCGGCGCGCAGCGCCGCGGTCAGCGCAGGAAGCGCGGCATCAATCGGCAGCGGTGGAAAATCCACAATCCCATCCAAGTGCGGTGCTAATCGGGACAAAGTCCCTATATATTGATCATCATGCCTGCAGCACAAAAAACGAAGGCGGCGGTGAAGCCGGCGCCGGCCGGTAAGCCGCTGAAGAAAGGCGATCACGTCTTTCTGGTCGACGGCTCGGGGTATATTTTCCGCGCCTATCACGCGCTGCCGCCGATCAACCGCAAGTCGGATGGGTTGCAGCTCAACGCCGTGTTCGGCTTCTGCAACATGCTGTGGAAGCTTCTGCGCGACATGAAGGCGGACGAGAGGCCCTCCCATCTCGCGGTGGTGTTCGACCTTTCCGAGCACACGTTCCGCACCGACATGTATCCCGATTACAAGGCGCATCGGCCCGACCCGCCGGACGACCTGCGGCCGCAATTCGGCTTGATCCGCGACGCGGTGCACGCGTTCGATCTGCCCTGCCTGGAACAGAGAGGCTTTGAGGCCGACGACCTGATCGCGACCTATGTGCGCGAGGCGAGCGAAGCCGGCGCCACCTCGACGATCGTGTCGTCGGACAAGGACTTGATGCAGCTCGTCAACGACCGCGTCGTCATGTTCGACACGATGAAGGACAAGAAGATTGGGCCCGCCGAGGTGGTGGAAAAATTCGGCGTACCGCCGGACAAGGTCATCGAGGTGCAGGCGCTGATCGGCAATTCGACCGACAACGTGCCGGGTGTGCCCGGCATCGGCGTGAAGACCGCCGCGCAGCTGATCGGCGAATACGGCGATCTGGAAACGCTGCTCAAGCGCGTTGCCGAGATCAAGCAGGAGAAGCGCCGGCAATCGCTGATCGACAATGCCGACAAGGCGCGGCTGTCGAAAAAGCTCGTCACGCTCGACGACCACGTGAAGCTCGACGTGCCGATCGGCGATCTCGCCGTGCACGAGCCGGACTACAAGCGGTTGATCGCGTTTCTGCGCGCGATGGAGTTTTCTTCGCTGACCCGGCGGGTGGCGGAATTCGCTTCGATCGATCCGAGCGATATCGAGCCGGATGCAAGTTTTGTCGCTGGCGCCTCCTCCCGCGAAGCGGCGGGGAGGGGCGCGGCGAAGAAAGCAAATGGCGGCGGGGCAGGGGAGGAAGCGCAATTGCCGCTCGCTGCTCCGCCCTCCCCATCACGCGCTCCGCGCACGGGAGGAGCGGATGCGGCCGACGGCGCACGCTCACCCAAAGGCCTCGCTGCGGCGCGGCTCGAAACGGCGCATCATCAGAAATTCGACCGCTCGAAATATGAAACCGTCCGCACGCTTGATCGGCTCAAGGCCTGGGCCGACCGCGCACGTGATATCGGCTATCTTGCCATCGACACGGAAACCTCGAGCCTCGACCCGATGCAGGCGGAGCTTTGCGGCTTCTCGCTCGCGGTTGCGCCGAACGAGGCGTGCTATGTGCCGTTGTCGCATCGGCGTGGCGGCGAAGGCGGCAAAGATAGTTTGTTTCCCGGCGAGATCACGCCCGACCAGCTCTCTGAAGCCGACGCACTTGCGATCATGAAGTCGGCGCTGGAAGACCCAGGCATTCTCAAGATCGGGCAAAATCTGAAATTCGATTGGCAGATTTTCGCGCTGCGCGGTATCGAGATCGCCTCCTACGACGACACCATGCTGATGTCTTATGTGGTCGACGCCGGCCGTTCCGATCATGGGCTCGATCCGTTGGCGCGGCGCTACTTCGACCACGAAACGATCGACTTCAACGAAGTCACCAAGGTCGGCAAGAGCAAGCTGACATTCGACAGCGTCGATATCGCCAAGGCGACCGAATACGCCGCCGAGGACGCCGACGCCACGCTGCGGCTGTGGCTCGTGCTCAAGCCACGGCTTGCCGCCGAGCAGGTGCGCAATGTCTACGAGACGCTGGAGCGGCCGTTGCTGAAAGTGCTCGCGCGCATGGAGCGGCGCGGCATTTCCATCGACCGGCAGATCCTGTCTCGGCTGTCCGGCGAGTTCGCCCAGGAATGCGGCGCGCTGCAGGCGGAAATCAACACGCTTGCCGGCGAGACGGTCAATGTCGGCTCGCCGAAGCAGATCGGCGATATTCTGTTCGGCAAGCTCGGGCTTCCGGGCGGCACCAAAACCAAGACCGGCCAATGGGCGACCGGCGCGCGGCTGCTGGAAGAGCTGGCGGAGCAGGGCAACAAACTGCCGCAAAAAATTCTCGACTGGCGGCAGGTGTCGAAGCTGAAATCGACCTACACCGACGCGCTGCCGGGCTTCGTCAATCCGACCACGCACCGCGTGCACACGAGCTACGCGCTCGCCTCCACCACCACCGGGCGGCTGTCGTCGTCCGACCCGAACCTGCAGAACATCCCGATCCGCACCGAGGACGGCAGAAAAATCCGCCGCGCCTTCGTCACCGATCCCGGACAGAAGCTCGTGTCGGCCGACTATTCGCAGATCGAGCTGCGGCTCCTTGCCGAGATCGCCAGCATCGAACAACTGCGCAAGGCGTTCCGCGAGGGTCTCGACATTCACGCGATGACGGCGTCCGAAATGTTCGGCGTGCCGGTGAAGAATATGCCGGCGGATGTGCGGCGCCGCGCCAAGGCGATCAATTTCGGCATCATCTACGGCATCTCGGCGTTCGGTCTCGCCAACCAGCTCGGCATCGAGCGCGAGGAAGCCGGCGCCTATATCAGAAAATATTTCGAGCGGTTTCCCGGCATTCGCGACTTCATCGAGGAGACCAAGAAGGCGGCCAAGAAAGACGGCTATGTGACGACGCTGTTCGGCCGCAAATGCCACTATCCCGATATCAATGCCTCGAACGCCTCGATCCGCGCGTTCAACGAGCGCGCCGCGGTCAACGCGCGGCTGCAGGGCACCGCCGCCGACATCATCCGCCGCGCCATGATCCGCATGGACGATGCGCTGGCGCAGAAAAAGCTTTCCGCGCAGATGCTGTTGCAGGTGCACGACGAACTCGTGTTCGAAGTGCCCGACGGCGAGGTCGAAAAGACGCTGCCGGTGGTGACGCGTGTGATGGTGGAGGCGCCGCTGCCGGCGCTGTCGCTGTCGGTGCCGCTGCACGTCGAGGCCAAGGCGGCCGATAATTGGGACGCGGCGCATTAGGGCATGATCCGGAAAAGTGGAAACCGGTTTTCCGAAAAGATCGTGCACAATCATAATCTAGTGCCGGCTGCCGCAATCGTTAAGCCAATCTCAACGCCAATTTGAAGCGAATGCACTGCGCTTGCTGAAGGCTACGTCATTCTCCGTAGCTGATAATGACGCTCCTGCGGTAACGCAGGAGGCGAGGATGAAGCATCTGGCCGCCGGAATCGTTTGCCTTGCGGTGCTCTACGCCGTCGACGCGCTTGTCTTCGACGGTTGGTATTTCGCTGTCGCCGGTCAAGCCATCGCGAAAGCTTACGCGCTGCACTGGTGAGAGTTTGGCACGGCAAAATGGGCAACGCCGAAGCGTTGCCCACAATGAAGCCTGCTAAAACAACAACTCAACGCAAGGTGTGAGACACCAGGCGCGCGCGACGTTACGGCATCTGGCCGTGATTGGTCATGCAGCTCGCGTAGGCTGCGGACTTCGCCGTCTCCCAAGCGCTGTCGCTGAACTTTTGCGCCGCGAGATTGCACGCAGTCAACGCCGCGTCTCTGTCCGGGTTTGATCGCATATCGCCGAAGCTGTCCGTGGATTGATTGTAGAGCGCCGCGGTGGAATGGATGACGCGGTGATGATGGTGCTTGGCCAAGGCCGGCGCCGCGCCGAGTGTGGCAAACGCCGCGACCGCCAGCGCGATGGGAAGATATTTGTTGGCGGTCGCAACGCCCGCTCGGTTGGAAGACTTATTGCTCGTTTGCATTTCCGTTCTCCTCACTGCAGCGTCGCCCCGCGCGCTTCACTGCGCGAAGGCTCTGCGGTGCACAAGAACGAAAACGTCTCAGGAAATTTCACATAAACGACGTTAAATCGGTAATTTAATGCGATTGAGATGAGTTGGTTTACGCGGGCATGTTGCGTTGCGGTAAAAGTGGAATGGGAGTAAAAGCGCGCCAGCAGCGCGCGTTTCGAAATTCATCGCGTGAAGTCGAGCGCGCGGCGCCGGTAAATTTACGGCTCGGCTACGCGCCGATCTCTGCTTCGCGATCGAGGCGGATAAAAACGCGATATCTGCTCGCAGCGCGGCAGCGGATTGCAAAAATGCGGTGCGTAAAAACGCCTCAGCAATTGCCGACAGCGCGTCGAAGATGCGCGGCGATTTTTTTTTGCTTCGCCGCGCTCTCAGCGATAATGATCGAGCGGAATTCCTATCGCGTCCGCTGCGCCGCCTCTTTGACGATCTTGTAGGCGGCGTCGACGGACGGCTTCGCCGCCGCCACTTGGGCGACCGCGTCGGCGAACGTCTTCATCAGCGACGCCTGCTCATCCGCCGGCAAGGTGATCAACTCGCCGCCGCCGGCGGTCCAGCCTTTGCGGGCGTTGCTGACGATGTCGCTTGCCACCGGCGCGATGGCCTTCTGCTCGGCCGCGGCGTCGTCGTCGACGATTTTCTGCAGATCGGGGGGCAGTAAATCGTACCACGCCTTGTTGATCTCGACCATGACGAACACGGCCGGCTGGCCGGTTTCGGTCACGTACTTCGCCGCGTCGTTGAAGTGCATCGGCGTCCACACGACGATGCCGCCGACCGCGCCGTCGATCGTGCCCTGCTGCATCGCCGGCACGACGTCGCCGAGCGTCATCGCCACTGGCGTGGCGCCGAGCGCTGCGATGGGCATCGTCTGGAATGGCGAGGCGAGAACGCGGATTTTCTTGCCCTTGAAGTCGGCGATGTGGCGGATCGGCGACTTGGCGATCACGGAGGAAGGCGAGTTCATGAACAGCGCCACGCCGTGCAGCCCCTTGTCGGCGCCGAGAGCGAGCATCAGGCTCTTCACCGCCGGGTCGGCGGCGAGGCGCTGGCCGTGTTCCGTGGAATCGACCAGGCCGGGCGCCGCCATCACCGCGAAGCGCTCGTCAACGCCGGCGAAGAATTCGGGCGGGATCACCGCGCATTGGATCGAGCCGAATTGCGTCCCTTCGATTTGCCGGGGGATCGCGCCCAATTGGCTTGCGGGGTAGATCTGCGTCTTGATGCGGCCGCCGGAATCCCTTTCCAGCGCGGCCGCATAAGCCTTGGCGTAGACATAGCTCGGATCGTTCAGCGTCGGCAGAGTGATCTTCATCGTGTAGGTCTTGTCCTGCGCACAGGCCCCGCCGATCGAAAGCGCAAACGACAAACCCAGCGCGCAACATCCCGCGATGGTGCGCGCAACAGAAGCCGATTTCATTTTCACCTTGTCCCCCTGGTTCAGAAACCCACCCTCGCCCGCATTATAGCAAGCCCCGCGCGAAAGCGGCAGGAGACGAAAGGTTGCACCGGCTGATTATTATTCCGGTACCACCGCGATGGCCTCGACCTCGTAGACCGCGCCGTCGCGCGCGAGTTTGGAAATCTGGATGGTCGTCGACGCCGGCGGATTCTTCGTGTCGACGTAACGGTCGCGCACCTCGAAGTAGAGCGGCAGGTGCGCCATGTCGATAAGGTAATTGTTGAGCTTGACCACGTGCTCGAACGTGGCGCCGACCGCGTCGAGCCCCGCCTTGATGTTCTCGAAGCACTGGATCGCCTGGGCGCGGAAGTCGCCCGGCGCACCGGCGAATTTGCCGTCCGCCGCCATGCCGAGCTGGCCGGCGAGGTAGATGGTGCGGCTTCGACCCTTCGTTTCGACCACGTGCGAATAGCCGCGCGGGGCTGGGATGGACGGCGGATTGAGAAAACGGTGGACGGCCATGGTCTATCTCCTCTTCGGCGGCGGCAGACGCCGGTCATGATGCGGCCTGCGCGGATAGGTGCCGACCGGTTTTTCTTGACGGGATTGGAACGGCGGCGGAGGTTAGACGATGCGCCGCGTGCGCCGCAATCACAGATAATTCGCCAGCGATGACTGCTCCTGCCGTGCCGCACGTTCTGTTTGGCCTCGATTCGATGTGGGTCTCGGCGGCCGTGCTGGCGCTGACCTACGCGGTCATTATTTCCGGCCGGCTCAATCGCGCCGTCGTTGCGCTGATCGGCGCGACCCTCATCGTCATCATCGGCGCGCTCGATCAGAACGCGGCGATCGCCGGCATCAACTGGGATACGATCGGGCTTCTGACCGGCATGATGATCCTGGTCTCGATCTCGCGCCGCTCCGGCCTGTTCCAGTACCTCGCCGTCTGGTCGGCGCAGAAAGCCAAGGCCAGTCCAGCCGGCATCCTTGTCATGCTGCAGCTCGTCACCGCGCTGGTTTCGGCGCTGCTCAACAATGTCTCGACGGTTCTTTTAGTCGCGCCGGTGACGCTCGCCATCACCGAAGAGCTGGATCTGCCGGCGTTCCCCTTTCTGTTCGCCGAAATCTTCGCCAGCAACATCGGCGGCACGGCGACGCTGATCGGCGATCCGCCGAACATTTTGATCGGTTCGTCGGCGGGACTCGATTTCAACGCGTTCCTGTTCAATCTCGCGCCGGTGATCGTCGTGGTCTTGGCGGTTCAGTTGCTGATGGTGCATCTGGTCTGGGGCCGCAAGCTCAACGCGTCGCCGGAAAGCCGCGCGCTGGTCATGGGCATGAACGCGCCGGGGCTGATCACCGACCCCGTGCTGCTGCGTCAGGCCGTGGGCGTGATCGGCATCGTGCTCGTCGCATTCATATTTGCCGGCCCGCTCCATCTCGGTCCGGCGACCATCGCGCTCGGCGGCGCTGCCGTGCTCATGCTGCTCGATAACTGGCAGCATCAAAACGCGCAGCAATCCGAGAACGTGCACCGGACCTTCGCCGACGTCGAATGGACCACGATATTTTTCTTCATCGCGCTGTTCGTCATCGTCCACGCCGTCGAGGTCAGTGGATTGCTCGACATTCTCGCCCGCCGGCTGGTGGCGGCAACCGGCGGCGACCTTGCCACCACCGGTGCGGCGATCCTGTGGATGTCGGCGGGCCTGTCAGCGATTCTCGACAATATCCCGTTCGTCGCCACCATGATCCCGCTGATCAAGAATATGGCGCCCGCCTATGGCGGGCTCGCCCATATCGAGCCGCTGTGGTGGTGCCTGGCGCTCGGCGCTTGCCTCGGCGGCAACGGGACGCTGGTCGGCGCCGCCGCCAATCTCGCCGTTGTCGGCATCGCCGAGCGCAATGCGGTCCGCATGTCCTTCGTGCAGTATCTCGTCTACGGGCTGCCGATGATGCTCATGTCGATCGCGATCTGCCAAGTTTACGTGTGGCTGCGATATTTTTGATCGCGCGAATGAGGTGGCGCCTGGGAAATAGTCGTTCGGAACGATCAGAGAAAGCCACCGATCGCAATGGCTATCGGAACACTTGTTGCCATTGCGATCGATGGCGCGGTGCGCTCATGTTTTGCGGCAGCATTCGTGGAGCAGGCGCTACTATTTGGCCTTCTCGCTCGCATTCACACTTTCTTTGCCATAACGGACAAGCCGCCGTTTACCATCCCCGGTTACCATCTCACCCAACTGGTTCTGAGATTTTTTCGCCGCTGCCGCGACCAAGCGCGGTGAGCGAGTCCCGCACAGCGGCGAGGAGTTGCGTTCATGCGTGGGCGTTGGAGCGGATCGGCAAAATGGCCGGCGGCCATTGTGTTGAGCGCATTCGCTGTGCTCGCCGCCGATGCGGGCGGCGCGCGCGCCCAGGGCTTGTTCCAATTTCTGTTCGGCTCGCACGAGCAGCCGGCGCGTCCGGCGCCGGTCAATTCCTACGCCGAGCCGGCCGCGACGCCGTTGCAGCGTGAAACCGTCCGCGAGAGCAGCCCCGGCACCGGCCATAGCGTCGCCTTCTGCGTGCGGCTGTGTGACGGCGAGAATTTCCCCATCGAACATAACGCCAATGCGACCCCGGTCGAGACCTGCCGGGCGATGTGCCCGGCCAGCAAGACCAAGGTGTTCTTTGGCAGTTCGATCGACAGCGCGGTGGCTGGCGACGGCGTGCACTACGCCGACCTCGACAATGCCTTCCTCTTCCGTAAGCACCTCGTCGCCCGCTGCACCTGCAACGGCCGTGATGCCTTCGGACTGGCGCCGTTCGAGCAGGCGAGCGATCCGACCTTGCGGCCGGGCGACATCGTCGTCACGCCGAATGGACTGATGGCCTATGCGGGCAAGCGCGGACAGACAGCGAGCTACACGCCGGTCGATCCCGCGCGCATCATGACGCAACTGAACTCGGTGACGTCGCCGCCGCCGCGCGAGGCGCGCAGCGCCGAACCGCCCGTCGCTGCCGAAGTGCGGATCATCGCCGAATCGGAGAACACGCCGGCGCCGCAATATTTGCCGCCGGTCGTCGATCTGCGCGGTCAGCCGGACAAATAACCGACGATCTCCTGCGCGAGCGAGAGCGATGCGGTCAGCCCCGGCGATTCGATACCGAACAGATTGACCAGCCGCGGCATTCCGTGCGCGGGCTCGGCCGCGATCATGAAATCGGCTTGCCCTTCGCCCGGTCCGGTGAGTTTCGGCCGAATGCCGCAATAGTCGGGCACCAGCGAACCCGGCGGCACGTCCGGCCAATAGGAGCGGATGCGGTCGTAGAAGGCGTCGGCGCGGCGCGGATCGACGCTGTAATTCTCCTCGCTGATCCACTCGACGTCCGGACCAAACCGCATGCGGCCGGCAAGATCGAGCGTGACATGCACGCCGAGCCCGCCGTCGATCGGCGTCGGGTAGATGAGCCGCGAGAAAATCGACCGGCCGGCGAAGCCGAAATAATTGCCCTTGGCGAGCACGAGGCGGGGCACCTTGCCGGGCGGGTAATTATCGATCCGTCGCGCCAACGGCTGCGCGCCGAGGCCGGCGGCGTTCACCACCGCGTCGAATTCCACCATGCCGGGGTCGCGGCCGCCGAACTGCACCTGCCAGTGCGGCGCCTTGTAGCTCAACCGCTCGACCGGCGTTTCGAACGCGATCATGCCGCCGCGGTCCTCGAGTTCGCCCCACAGCGCGAGCATGTAACCGTGGCTGTCGATGATGCCGGTTTCCGGCGACCACAGCGCGCCAATGCAGAACAGTTCCTCTTCCATGGCGCGCGCGGCGTTGCCGCCGATCATCTCGACGTTCTCGACGCCGTTGCGTTCGGCCTGGGCGAAGATGGTCTCGACCTTGGCCAGTTCGGCATCGCTCGTGGCGACGACGAGCTTGCCGCATTTCCTGTGCCCGACCCCGTGCGAGGCGCAGAATTCGTAGAGCAGCCGCCGGCCGCGCACGCAGTGCACTGCGCGCTCGGTGCCGGTCGGATAATAGAGGCCGGCGTGAATGACTTCGCTGTTGCGCGAGGAGACGCCGTTGGCGATGCCGCCCGTGGATTCGGCGACCGTCACGTCGTGGCCGGCGAGCGCCGCCGCGCGCGCGATCGCAAGCCCGATGACGCCCGCGCCGACGACAAGCACCTGCATCCGTTTCCTCTCCCGCTCGCCATTGTGGCGGGCAATCAGGGCTATCTCAACTCGGCCCCTCACCGCGCATTGAACGGCGATGCCGGCTGCCGGTATAACAGATGGCATTGCTGGTGGAGGAATAGGTCTATGGCGGAATCGGTGGTCCGGGTCTGCGCGCAAGCCGAGGTCGCGCCGGACAGCGCGAAGGCATACGAGGTCGGCGATCGCAGACTCGCCGTGTTCAATATCGGCGGCACATTCTATGTCACCGACGACGAGTGCACGCACGCGTCGGCGAGCCTCGCCGACGGCATGCTCGACGGCGACGTCATCGAGTGCTGCCTGCATTTCGGCGCTTTCGACGTGAAGACCGGCGCGGTGAAGGCGCCGCCGTGCTCGATTGCGCTGCGGACCTATCAGGTGCTGCTGCAGGGCGACGACATTTTCGTCGATCTCGACAAGGATGCAGCCGGAGAACCGGCCTGACCATTATGAGCGCGCCCGCCGCCGACCCAACGCCCATCGGCCTCGGCATTGCCGGGCTGGGCATGGCGGGCGCGGTGATGGTGCAGGCCGCGGCGGCGCATAACGGCTACGCACTGCGCGCCGCGGCCGACCCGCATCCGGCGCCGCGGGCGGCGTTCGCACGGGACTTCAACGCCAGCGTCTATGACGACATCGGCGCGCTGTGCGCCGACCCGGCGGTCGAGGTCGTCTATATCGCGACGCCGCACCAATTCCACGCGCCGCACGCCATTCTCGCCGCCGAGCACGGCAAGCACATCATTCTGGAAAAGCCGATGGCGCTCACGCTCGCCGATTGCGACGCCATTATCGCCGCGGTCGAACGGGCCGGCGTCCAACTCATCATCGGTCACACCCACGCATTCGATCCGGCGATCCGATCCATGTTCGCGCTGATTGCCGGTGGTTTTCTTGGCCGACTTGGAATGATCCACAGCTTCAATTACACAAATTTTCTCTATCGGCCGCGGCGGCCGGAAGAACTGGACACGGCGCAGGGCGGCGGCATCCTGTTCAATCAGGTACCGCATCAGATCGATATCGCACGGCTTCTGGCCGGCGGACTTGCCCGTAGCGTGCGCGCGCAGGCAACCGCGCTCGATCCGGCGCGGCCTACGGAAGGCAGCTGCGCCGCGCTCATTCAATTCGAAAACGGCGCCGCCGCGTCATTGGTCTACAGCGGCTACGATTATTTCGATTCCAACGAGTGGCATTTCAACGTCAGTGAGCGTGGCGCATCGAAAGAACTCGATCACGGCGCCGCCCGCCGCGCATTGATGACCACCATGGACGAAACCCGAGCGCGCACCGAAACGTTTGCCTACGGTTCGCGCAACGCCGAACTTCCGCCTCACCAGCCGCATTTCGGCCTCACCATCGCGACCTGCGAAAGAGGCGAATTGCGCGCTTCGGCCGACGGACTGATCCAGTACGATGCAAACGGCGCCACCGAAGTGGACTTCGATCGCGCCAGTGGCATGCCCGGGCGGCGCGAGGTCCTCGACGATATGGTCGCCGCGTTGCGTGACGGCATTCCACCGATTCACAATGGCCGCTGGGGGAAGGCTACGCTCGAAGTGGCGCTTGCCATCCAGCAATCGGCAAAAGAGGCGCGCGAGATCGAGCTGAAGCATCAGGTTGCGGTGAGGCTTATGCCCGAGGACAAGCGACGGCAGTACCGGGTTGGGGTGCGAAACATTGCAGACTGGCCGGCGTGCGGCATATATGCGAAAGACTAGTGGTCCGATTCCAACATTCGCATCCGGGTTCGGCATCTCTCATGCGAATGTTGGAATCAAAGGACCACTAGCAAGTATAAGTCCTAGTGGAGCTTTTGGATTTGACATTCGCTTCACGAGTTTCCGGCCAGGTGGGAAGCGAATGTCAAATCCGCTCCACTAGCGCATTCGGAGCTTTGCCATGAACTACCAGCCCTCAAGCCACGACTTCGTCGTCGAAAATCCGGACGCGCAGACCTTCTTCGTCAACCGCGAAGTGTTCGTCTCCGAGGACGTGCTGGAGCGCGAGAAGCGCACGATCTTCGACCATTGCTGGATCTATGTCGGGCATGGCTCGGAGCTGAAAAATCCGGGCGACTTCAAGACCCGCCCGGTGGCCGGGCGGCCGATCATTTTCTGCCGCGATCGCGAAGGCACCGTCCGCGCGCTGATCAATTGCTGCCGCCATCGTGGCGCGCTGGTCTGCCGCGAGCGCGAGGGCAATGCGCGCCAGTTCTACTGCATGTATCACGGCTGGACCTATCATTCCGACGGGCGGCTCAAATCGGTGCCGGGCGCCGACGCCTATGGGGGCTCGTTCGATCAGAATGAAATGGGTTTGGTCGCGGTGCCACGGCTTGAAGCCTATCGCGATTTCTACTTCGCCAATTTCGACCCCGACGCCGTCGATCTCTCAACCTATCTCGGCAACGCGAAGGACTACATCGATCTCGTCATCGACCAGTCGCCGTCGGGCAAGATGCAGATCATTTCCGGCACGCAGGAGTACGACATCCGCGCCAACTGGAAGCTTCTGGTCGAGAACAGCGTCGACGATTATCACCTGATTTCCACCCACTCGACCTGGCTCAACTACATGCGCAATTCCGGCGTCAACGTCACGCCGCCAAAGGGCGAACTCCTGCCGACGCGCGGCTTCGGCCGAGATTTGGGCAACGGGCATCTGACCACCGACAATCCGAATTACCGCGGCCGGCCGGTGGCGAAGTGGATTTCCGTCTACGGCGAGGACGCCAAGGCCGACATCGAGGCGATGCGCAACGAGCTGGTCCAAAGACTTGGGCCGGCGCGCGCCGCCCGCGTCGCCGACACCAACCGCAATCTCTGCATCTTTCCGAACCTCGTCATCAACGACGGCTCCTCGGTCACCGTGCGCCACTTCTATCCGATCGCGCCCGGCCAGATGCACGTCACCGCCTGGGCGCTCGGTCCGGTCGAGGAAACGGAAGCCCAGCGCGCGCGGCGCCTGCACGCCTTTCTCACCTTCTACGGTCCCGGCGGCTTCGCCACGCCCGACGATGTTGCCGCGCTCGAGGCGGCGCAGCTTGGCTTTGCCGCCTGGCGCGAGGTGCCGTGGTCGGACCTTTCGCGCGGCATGAGCAAGCCGGGCGACCAGCAGCTCGCCACCGACGAGGGGCACCTGCGCGTGTTCTGGCGCAAGTGGTACGAGCTGATGGAGGCGGGGGCATGAACGAGGTCGTCACTGCTGCCGTCTCGCGCGCCGAAGTCGAGGATTTATTTTATCAAGAGGCCGACCTGCTCGATAACTGGCGGCTCGACGAGTGGCTGACGCTGTTGACCGACGACGCCACCTATTACGTGCCGCCGAACGACAAGCCCGACGCCGACGCTCGCTTCACCCTGTTCACCATTGCCGACGACATCGTCCGCCTGCGCGAGCGCGTCATCCGCCTGAAGGATCCGAACTGCCACGCCGAATTTCCGCTGTCGCGCACGCGCCGGCTCGATTGGCAACGTGCGCATCACCGGCGTCGATGGCGAGCTGATTTCCGCGGCGGCCAATTTCATCATCCACCGCTTCCGCCACAACGACCTGCAGCGCGTCTTCGTCGGCCATTACCGCTACAAGCTCAAACGCGTCGGCGGTCGGCTGAAAATCGCCGAGCGGCGCGCCATTTTGGATGCCGAGGAGCTGGGCCTGCTCGGTTCGGTGAGTTTTATTTTGTGATCGTCATTCCGGGGCGCGGCGCAGGCGCGAGCCCGGAATCCATACCCCCAGCGATGGGGCTGGATTCCGGTTTCTCGTCATGCGCGGGCTTGACCCGCGCATCCATGCAGGGCGGCGGGATCGCATGGATTGCCGGGTCAAGCCCGGCAATGACGAATTGAGGGGCCTCACATGTCCGAACTCGACAAAGCCTTTGCCGAACTTGCGCAAAAGCGCACGCAGCAGGATCAGGAGCGGCGCGAGCGGCAAGAATTCGCCGCCGAGTTTTTGGCCGAGTTCTTCGAGCAGGACATCAAGCCGTCGCAGACGCTGAAAAGCCGCGGCATCGAAGCCCATTTTGCCGACAACAAGCTCGTCCTGCACAAGCCGCAGTCGGGCGCCTACCAGGAGCCGCTCTATATTGCCGCCAGTGAGCAGGGCGAGATCGATATCGCCGGCCGCTCGCTCGGGCGCTACCAGCCGGCGGACAAGCTCGCCAAGAAGCGCGAGCTGATCGGCGAGATCATTTTGTTTTTCGATTTGTAACTCGTGTTGCCCTTTGGTCGTATTCGAAACATCGCACGGTACCCAGCCGGTAGTTTTCAGTTCGATTGTGGCGCCCGGTACTAATCCGGAATGGGGCGCTTCATGAGAGCGACCCACGTTAAAGCACCAGCACTCATAGAAGGCGGCATGCCATGTCCAAGGGAGACCTTTTTAGATTCGCCTGCCGCGTAAGCTCCAGAGGTCGCCTCCCACCCTTCATTGCCAAGTTTGTTGAGCGAGGACTGGAAGCTCTCGACTGTATCCGCCCTGACAATTTGATATTCCCATTTCATGATTTTGATTCCGCTGGTAATAGCCGAAGTAATCCTACTCACCGTCAATTGAGCTTTGCCGCCGAAGTAGCTCAGTCGCCAGAGTGATTTTTCGGAGGCCGGCGGCGCGGTTATCGGTGGATGACGCTTGCGGAGCTTGCCGCGACCGTTCAAACAAGACGGCACCTGCGTTGCCCGCCAAGGTCGTGAGATCGTCTTTCTCGCAGGTTGCCGCGATTGCCAGCCCGATCGAGGCGAGGTGGGCGCGACGGTAGCAATAGACCGCGAGCAAGACCCTTACTTTTGGCGGGACCGTCGCAATGAGTTCGTTCAACCCATGCGCGCTGGAGCGATACATCTCGCCGAGCATTTGATCGGCGACGGGACAGTGTTCGTCCTCATCAAGATGTGCGCGGTGTTGGTGCAGCATCGCGGCGTCTCCGAGGCGGTGGTTTTCATGGTCACCATCCAATGCACCGCCTTAACGACGCGTTAACCCAGCGAGGACGCCCTGTATCGCGCTGCAACTTCACGGCACTGCGTTGATCGCAGTTGGGTCATTCGCGTCATTACCGACGCGCTAGCCCGACGTTCGCTTTGCTCCAAGAGGTGACATGGCGGCACAGTTCATGGCGGCACAGGTCGCAGACTATCGCAAACGTGGCGGACAGGGTTTCGCTGCCACAATTCGAAAATGTCCGCAATCTCCGCGTGTTAGCGGCGAAAACGTGCAAATCAACGGACCTGTCACACTTTTGGCCGCCGGACATCAAACAAAGAGCCGAAGAAAACTCTCGTCAGATCAGAGGGATGCCTCGGGTTTGCGGAATTTCTTGAAGTTGCGCCGTGCGGCGAACTAAAAGAGTCCATCTCGCTCGTCCAAGGGCACATTCCGGATGCGATCCTGAAGGTGGAGCGAGAGCGGTGCCCGAGCGCGGTTTCGCAGATCGCGTTCGGGCGGTTCGGAAACTCGCCCGGCCGGCCACGTCGCCGGTCTGCCAGGAGCTGGCTGCCCGGGGAGCGGATCGGTTGTCCGCGACCATGAAGCGCGGGACCGGACTGAGCCTTAGGCTCTCAAGGCCTCTGGCGAGAGCCGCGGTAGAGCGCCGGAAGGCGAGCGCGTTCTCCAAAAGGGAGCGCGCGCCGCGATACGCGCAAACCCAAGCGACGCTTCGCTTGTGCGCGAACGCGGCCACTACTACGCGCCTTTCGGCGCTCCGCCTCCCTTTTGGGGAGGCCCGTTTGTGAACAACTTGGACAAAGCTCGGGGCGCCAACAAAAAAGCGCAGCGCGAGAACGAGATTTTTTTACCTCGCCCCGCGTGCGGGGAGAGGTCGGCGCGCGGAGCGCGCCGGGTGAGGGGGCGGTGCCGCAATGCAGAGCCGTGAAGTTGAAACGTGCGGCAATGCCCCCTCACCCCAACCCTCTCCCCGCAAGCGGGGCGAGGGAGTGACCCAGTTTCGCCGCGCGCCGAATTTCATTATAAGCGCACCAAGAACCACAAAGGACCGTCCCATGTACGCAGGACCCGGTGTGAAGACGAGCCCGGATTTGCCCATTCCGGATAAGATGAAGGCGTGGGTGTTGGGTAGTCCCGGCGAGCTGAAGCTTACGGAAAAGCCGGTGCCGGTGCCCAAGCGCGCCGAGGTCCTGGTTCGCATCGACGCGGTGGCGATCTGCGCGACCGACCTCGAAATCATCGACCACGGTCCGCCGGCCTCGATCCTGGGCGGCATGCCGTTCAACAAGAACTTCACCCCCGGCCACGAATATATGGGCACCGTCGTCGCGCTCGGGCCGGGCGTCGACGAGTATCGCATCGGCCAGCGCATCACGGTCGAGATCCACGCCGGCTGCGGCCAGTGCAAGCGCTGCCGCGAGGGCATGTACACCTCGTGCCATAACTACGGCCTCAATTACGGCGACGTTGACAAGGGCCACCGCGCCAACGGCTTCACCACCGACGGCGGCTTTTGCGAATATCAGGTCAACAATATCAACACGCTGGTCGCCATTCCCGACGCCATGTCGGATGAAGAGGCGACCTTGGTGGTCACCGCCGGCACCGCCATGTACGGCCTGACCGAACTCGGCGGGCTGGTCGCCGGCGAGAGCGTGGTCGTCACCGGGCCGGGGCCGATCGGGCTTCTCGGCGTCGCGGTGGCGAAGGCGCTCGGCGCGCATCCCGTCATCCTTACCGGCACGCGCGACAACCGGCTCAAGATCGGCAAGGAGCTTGGCGCCGACCACGTCGTCAATGTGCGCAACGAGGACGCGGTCGAGGCGGTGCGCCGGCTCAATGGCGGCAAGGGCGTCGACTACGTGGTGGAGTGTTCCGGCGCGCCCAACGCGGTGAATGAGGCGGTGCGCATGGTCAATCGCGGCGGCAAGGTGTGCCTCGCCGCCTTCCCGCACGCGGAGACGCCGGTCGACGTCGCCCACATCGTGCGCAACAACATTTATCTGTTCGGCATCCGCGGCGAGGGCAAAAGCGCCACCCATCGCGCCGAAGCCTTGATGTCGCAGAAGCGTTTCGACGCGACCAAGATCCACACCCACACCTTCGCGCTCGACGATCTGCCGACCGCGATCCGCTACGCCAAGGAGCGCATCGACGACGCCATCAAGGTGGTGGTGAAGGCGAAGGGAGTCTCAGCGCACAGGATCGCGGCGGAGTAAGCTGCGCGCCTGTCGTCAGCGCTTGCGGATGCGAAAAGTCAAAAGCTTCGCTTCCTTGCTGAAATCTTCCAGTGTGTCGCCGGTCTGATTGAGCAGATTCGGAATATCGATACTGGTCATTGGATCGGTGCATTCCACGATCAGAATGTCGCCCGACCTCATGTCCCGCAGCGCCTTACGCGCTCGCAAGGCGGGAAGCGGGCATTTAAGGCCGCGCAGATTGATGGTTTTTTCGCTCATTCATTGTCATCGTCCGCGCAGGCGGACGATCCAGTAATCTCAGATGGAGACGTTATATACCAGGGGTTTGATGTTTACTGGATGCCCGCCTTCGCGGGCATGACAAAATGGCAGCGATGGCCGACGATTCCAGCACACAACGCATTGCACGCCTGACGCCGCTCGCTGACGTGCTGACGCTCATCGAATCGCGCGTCGGCGCGGTGGCGCCGCAAAAGCTCGACCTCGCGCAAGCGCAGGGCTGCACGCTCGCCGAGGATGCGGTCGCGCGGCAATGGCCGCCGCATCCGATCGCCTTGCGCGACGGTTACGCCGTGGATGCCGCCGCGCTTGCCGATGCCGGTCCCTACATGCCGGTCGCATTGCCATCGGCGGCGCGGCGCATCGATGCCGGCGATGCGCTGGCGAGCGATTACGATGCGGTGCTGCCGGTCGATGCCGTTGCGGTTCGCGGCGGCCGTCTGGAGGCCGTCGCTCCCGTCGCGCCCGGGGAGGCCGTGTTGCCTGCCGGCGACGATGCCGCGGCGAGCACGCCGCTGCGCCGCGCCGGTGAGCGAGTGCGCGCTCTCGACGTCGCAGTCATGGAAGCGGCCGGCATCGAGGCGGTGACGGTCCGAGCTCCGCGCGTCGGCATCGTGCGCAGCAGTCCGGCGAGCACGCGGATCGTCGAGGCCGGGCGCGAGATGTTTGTTCGCGCCGTTGTCGAAGCTGGCGGCAAGCCGTTCGGCCAGGCGCTAATCCTCCTCGCTTCACTCGACTACGAGCAGCCGGATCTGATTATCAGCATCGGCGGCACCGGCAGCGGACGCCGAGACGACGCCGTGCGCACATTGGCGCAGTACGGCGCGGTCGAGGCGCACGGCGTCGCCATCTCGCCGGGAGAAACCGCAGCCGTTGGATTTGTCGGCGCGCGGCCAGTGTTATTAGTTCCGGGACGTCTCGATGCGGCGCTCGCGGTCTGGCTTCTCATTGGCCGCCATCTTGTCGCCAAGCTCGCTGGCGGCACGATCGAGGACATGCCGGTCGTGAGGCCGCTGAAACGCAAAGTAACCTCGACCATCGGTCTCACCGAACTGATCCCGGTAAGTTGTGCCGACGGCATGGCGGAGCCGCTCGGCTCTGGCTATTTGTCGTTCACAGCACTGGCGAGGAGCGACGGCTGGATCGCCGTCCCCGCCGAGAGCGAAGGTTTTGCAGCAAGAACGCCGGTTGCCGTGAGAGCATGGCCGTAAACCCGAAATCCGCCGATCACGTCGCAGCGATTTTTGACGCGGTCAAGCGCGCCGCGCGGCAGGAGCAATTTCTCGACGTTGTCTCCGCCGCCGAGGCGCGCCGGCGCTTCGAGGCCTGCGTCGACCGCTCGCCGCTTGGCGGCGAATCGGTGCCGCTGGCGGCGGCGCTCTCGCGCGTGCTCGCCACCGACGTGGTCGCGCCGGTCGACGCGCCGCCGTTCGACCGCGCCAACGTCGACGGTTTCGCGGTGCGCGCCGCCGACACGACGGGCGCCAGCGACGGCACGCCGCGGCGGTTGACACTCAACGCCGAGGTGGTGGCGTGCGGCGTTGAGCCGTCGATCGAAGTCTTGCCCGGCACCGCGACCGCGCTTGCGACCGGCGGCGTCATCCCGCGCGGCGCCGACGCAGTGGTGATGATCGAGCATACCGAACTCGTCGAGGACGCTGCTGCGCCGGCCATCGACGTGCGCCGCGGCGTCACCAGCGGTCAGTTTGTTTCCTACGCCGGCTCCGACATCGCCCGCGGCGAATTGCTGTTGCGCAGGGGAGCGCGCATCGGCTCGCGCGAGATCGGCATGCTCGCCGCGTGCGGATTGGCTGCGGTCGGAATGGTGCGGCGCCCGCGCGTTGCCGTGCTGTCGACCGGCGACGAACTGGTCGAACCGGGCCGGCCGCTCAAGCCGGCCGGCGTCTATGACAGCAACGGCGCGATCATTGCTGCCGCCATCGTGGAAGCCGGCGGCGAGCCGGCGCAGTTCGGGGCGTTTCCCGATGAGGAGGTCGCGCTCGAGCTTGCGATGCGCACCGCGCTCGAAACGTGCGACCTCGTCGTGCTTTCGGGAGGCACATCGAAAGGCGCCGGCGATCTGTCGCATCGCGTCGTGTCGCGGCTCGGGCCGCCCGGCATTCTCGTGCACGGCGTCGCGCTCAAGCCGGGCAAGCCGATCTGCCTCGCGGTGATCGGCGACAAGCCGTTGGTCGTGCTGCCGGGATTTCCCACCTCGGCGATTTTTACCTTTCATGCTTTCGTGGCGCCGATCATCCGGGCACGCGCAGGTTTGCCGCCGGAGGCCGCTCACACGGTCAAGGCGCGCGTGCCGGTGCGAATTTCTTCCGAACTCGGCCGCGAGGAATTCGTCCTCGTCTCGCTGGTCGCCGGCGCCGACGGTCCGATCGCTTTTCCGACCGGCAAAGGATCAGGCGCGGTCACCGCCTTCTCGCAGGCCGACGCGTTTCTCTCGATCGACGCGCTCGCCAGCGCGCTCGATGCCGGGACCGCGACCGAAGTGACGCTGATCGGCGAGGCCGCGCGCGCGCCCGATCTGGTGATCATGGGCAGTCATGACATCGCGCTCGATGTCGTCGTCGGCGCACTTGCCGAACGTGGATTTGCCGCGCGCACCATCGCGATCGGCAGTCTCGGCGGCGTGGCGGCCTTAGGGCGCGGCGAATGCGATCTCGCGCCGGTTCATCTGGTCGATCCGGCTACCGGCATCTACAACAAACATCTGCTCTCGCCCGGCCTCGTGCTCGTTCCAGGCTGGCGGCGCATGCAGGGCTTTCTGTTTCGGCCCGGCGACCGGCGCTTTGAAGGCTTGAGCGCCGCCGCCGCTCTGAAGGCGGCGCTCGCCGATCCCGCCGTGCTCATGGTCAATCGCAACGCCGGGTCTGGCACGCGGGTGCTGGTCGATAGTCTGTTAAGCGGCGTGCGGCCGCCGGGCTACGCCAACCAGCCGCGCTCGCACAACGCCGTGGCGGCCGCGATTGCCCAGGGACGCGCCGATTGGGGCGTCGCCATCGAGCCGGTGGCGCGCATGTACGGGCTCTCGTTCCTGCCGATCGCACCGGAAGAGTACGATTTCCTGCTGCGCGAAGAGCGGCGCAACCGGCCCGCCGTGCAGGCATTTCTGGGCGCGCTCAAGGACGAGACAACGCGCGCGCGCATCCGGGCACTGGGCATGGAACCGGCCGGCGAAGAGTCCATATAATGTGGGCATGCGCATCATCGGTCTGGCCGGCTGGAGCGGTTCCGGCAAGACGACGCTGGTCACCAAGGTGATTCCGGCTTTGGTGGCGCGCGGGCTCAAGATCGCGACCGTCAAGCACGCGCACCACGAGTTCGATATCGACCAGCCCGGCAAGGATTCATGGCTGCACCGGCAGGCAGGCGCGAGCGAAGTCGCCGTTGTGTCGAGCCGGCGCTGGGCCATCGTCCACGAGCTGGGCAGCGAACCGGAGCCGCCGCTGCTCGAGATCCTGGAAAAACTCAGTCCGGTCGATCTGGTGATCGTCGAGGGCTTCAAGCGCCATTCGCACCCCAAGCTTGAAGTTTATCGGGCTTCAGTGGGCAAGCCGCTCCTTCATCCCGACGACGATTGCGTTGTCGCCGTCGCCACCGACGCGCCGCTGCCGCAGGCGAGCGTGCCGGTCGTCATGCTCGACGATATCGAAGGCATCGCCAACGTGCTGCAGGCCGAGGCGCTGCCGCGCGACCGGATCGGCAATCTTAAAAGCGCAAAGCCGCAAGAGCAGACCTGATGGCGCAGCTTTCCGACGATTGTTTCGCCTTCAATGGGCCGCTCCTCCCGGTCGCCGATGCCGAGCGTTTGCTCAGCGAGCGGGTCGTGCCGGTCAGCGGTTCGGACACGGTGCCGTTGCGGCAGGCGACGGGCCGCGTGCTGGCCGCCGATATTGTTGCACCGGTCGATCTGCCGCCGTTCGATAACTCGGCGGTCGATGGCTACGCGGTGCGCGCCGATGATCTCGGCAGCGCGCAGGAAATCCGGCTCACTATGGTCGATCGGGTCGCTGCTGGGCATGCAGCGGGTCGCGTTCTGAAAAACGGCGAAGCGATCCGCATCTTCACCGGTGCGCCGATGCCGGCGGGCGCCGATACGGTGTTCATGCAGGAGGATTGCCGCGTCGACGGCAGTGCCGTCATCGTGCCGCCCGGGCTTAAACGCGGCGCCAACCGACGGCTCGCCGGCGAGGACATCGCGGTTGGCGCCGTGGCGCTGCCCGCTGGCCGGCGGCTGTCGGCGCGGGACGTGGCGCTCGCGGCTGCGCTCGGCCTCACCGCTGTTGAAGTGCGCCGTCGTGTGCGCGTCGCTCTGTTCTCGACCGGCGACGAAATCGTCGAGCCGGGAACGAAATTGCCGGGCGCCGCGCTTTACGACGCGAATCGTTATTTGTTGACCGGCCTGCTCGATCGCTTCGGTGCCGAAGTTACCGATCTCGGCATCCTGCGCGACGATCCGCAGGAACTCGCGCGGGCGATCGCGCAGGCCGCACTCGACCACGATCTGGTGCTGACGTCGGGCGGCGTCTCGACCGGCGAGGCCGACCATGTGCGCGCCGCGCTCGAAAGCATCGGCCGCATCGTGTTCTGGCGGCTCGCGATCAAGCCCGGACGGCCGGTGGCGATGGGCGTCATCCGCGGGGCGAATTCCGGCGACGGGGCGGCTTTCGTCGGTCTGCCGGGAAATCCGGTGGCGGTGTTCGTCACTTTCGTGCGCGTGGTGCGGCCGTTGCTGCTGCGGCTGTCCGGCGCGCTCGCCGAGCCGCTCGTCGCGCTGCCAGCGCGAGCCGCGTTCTCCTACAAGAAGCGGAAGGGAAGGCGCGAGTATGTGCGCGTCAAGCTTGTCGCCGCGCCTGACGGTGTCATCGAAGCGGTCAAATACGCGCAAGATGGCGCCGGCGTTCTCACGTCGCTGACCGAAACCGACGGGCTTGCTGAATTGACCGAGGATGTGACCAGGGTCGAGCCGGGTTCGACGGTCGGATTTCTTCCTTACGCCGTGCTGGTTGGATAGCGCTAAATATCCGGATGCTCGCGTGCGATTTCCGTCGCCCGCGCCGCATCCTCCGGCGTGTTGACGTTGAAGAACGGGTCGACCGGCGCGTCCGGCCAATCGGCAAGCGCGATGCCGTGCCGTTGCGTCCAAAGTTCGATCTTGCGCAGATCTTCCTCGACCAAGGCGCGCCGTAAATCTTCGCGCAGCACAATCGGCCAGAGCCCGATCACCGGATGCCGCCATTGCCCGGAGCGCGCACAGGCTAACGGCGTACCGGCAGCGATGCGCGCCGCCTGCAGGCGGGCCAGCAAATCTTTCGGCAGAAACGGACAATCGCCGGGCGCGGTGACAAGCCATGCACAGTCCGCTGCGTTTGCCGCCGCCCAGTCGAGGCCGGCCAAAATGCCGGCAAGCGGCCCGGCGAAGTCCGGCACGCTGTCGGCCACGACTGGAAGGCCGGTATCTGAAAAGCGCGCCGGATCGCCGTTGGCGTTGATGATGAGGCCGCTGCATTGCGGCTTTAGCGTCCGCATCACGCGGTCGAGGATGGTGTCATCGCCGATGCGGATGCGCGCCTTGTCGCCGCCGCCCATGCGGCGTGCGAGGCCGCCGGCGAGGATGAGGCCGAGGGTAGGGGGCAGGCTCACGCGAATTTAGTCGTCATGCACCGCGGCTTTGCGCCGGTGCTTGGCGCCTTCTTCCTCGACATAGGCGAGGTCTTGATCGAACACGATGCGGTCCGCGCCGGACAGCGCGACGAAGCGCTTGCCACGGGCGCGGCCGATCAGGGTCAGGTTCGCCTTGTGGGCGAGCTCGACGCCCCAGGCGGTGAAGCCCGAGCGCGAAATCAGGATCGGAATGCCCATGCGCACCGTCTTGATCACCATCTCGGAGGTGAGCCGGCCGGTCGTGTAGAAGATCTTGTCGGCCGCGCCGACGCGATGCTTGAACATCCAGCCGGCGATCTTGTCGACGGCGTTGTGGCGGCCGACGTCCTCCATGTAGACCAGCGGGCGATCCTGCTCGGCGAGCACGCAGCCGTGGATGGCGCCGGCTTCGAGATAGAGCGAGGGGGTGGTGTTGATCTTGTGCGTGAGCGTGTAGAGCCATGAGGTGCGCAGCTCCGCCTCCGGCAGGGTGACATTCTCCAGCGCTTCCATGAGATCGCCGAACACGGTGCCCTGCGCGCAGCCCGAGGTCTGCACCTTCTTCTTCAGCTTCTTTTCGTAATTGGTCTTGCGCTTGGTGCGCACCACGACGACCGACAATTCCTCGTCGTAATCGACATCGGTAACGACATCGTCGGCCCTGAGCATGTTCTGGTTGAGCAGATAGCCGAGCGCGAGATATTCGGGATGGTCGCCGATGGTCATCGCGGTGACGATCTCCTGCGAATTGAGAAAGATCGTCAACGCCCGCTCGACAATGACCGCGGTCTCGATCGCGGCCCCGGTCTGGTCGATGCCTTGCACGCGCTCGGTGAGCCGCGGATCGAGCGGGTTGGGCCGGATCAGATAGTCGTCAAGCGGCGAAGCCATACCCTTCGAAGCCATGCCCTAATGTAGGCGAGGGCGCGCGCCTGCGAAAGCGCACTAGCAGGAGGCCCGGCTTTGGGCCGGGCCTCCAGTTAGCCGCAAGGGCTCCTTTGAAAGTTGCTTCCTTGAAAGTTGCTGGCCGCGCCGGCCAATGTGGCCGGATCACGAGAATGATTGGGAGCGAAATGCCGGGGTGTCACCACAATATCCCGCGTTCCGGTGGCACCTCATTTCTCGCTCTGAGGCGCACCGTTAACCAAGAGTGCGCCGAATGGTTCCGCCGGGAGGGGGCCCAATCTGTCCAGTGCGTGCGTCGGGCGGGAGGGTCGCATGCGAGTTGTAAGGCCTATGCCCCTCGCTATATTGCGCCCATCTTCCTGCGCCGGAGGGGTGGCCGAGTGGCTGAAGGCGCTCGCTTGGAAAGCGTGTATACGGGAAACCGTATCGTGGGTTCGAATCCCACTCCCTCCGCCAGGATGGCGTTTGCTTTCGGTTGCCAACGTTTCTCGGTTCGCATAGCGGCGCGCGAGCGAGGCGCAGACCATCAGCTGAATCTGATGGAAGACCATGATCGGCATGATTGCGAGTCCGACATGGCCGGCGAACAGCACCGTGGCGATCGACACTCCGGTCGCCAGACTTTTCTTTGACCCGCAGAAGACGATCGTGATTTCGTCGGCGCGCGAAAAGCCGAGCCGCCGGCTCGCCAAGGTCAGGATAGTCATGACGATCGCCAGCAGCGTGGCATCGATCAGAGCAAGCCGAATGAGCTGCGCCGCGTCGATCTGATGCCAGATACCGTTCACGACGCCCTCGCTGAAGGCGGTGTACACGATCAACAGGATCGACCCGTAGTCGACGCATTTGAGAAGAAGCCGATGCCGGTTGATGAATGCGCCGATCAACGGCCGAAAGAGCTGACCAGCCAAAAACGGCACCAGAAGCTGCAGCACGATAGCGAGCATCGAATGGACCGACACCGGAGCGCTGCTCGCGAGCAGGATACCGGCGATCAGCGGCGACAGCACCGTGCCGAGCAGGTTCGAAGCTGACGCGCTGCACAAGGCCGCCGGCACGTTGCCGCCGGCGACCGAGGTAAAGGCGATCGAAGCCTGGATGGTCGACGGCAGAGCGCTCAGCAAAATCAATCCGGCCCACAGCGGCGGTGACAGCAACTGCGGCGCTAACCAATGGAAGGCGACCGCGAGCAGCGGAAACAACGCGAACGTGCTGAGGAACACAACAGCATGCAGCCGCCAATGGCGGACGCCAGCCAATACGGTTTCAGGCGAAAGCCGCGCTCCGTGCATGAAGAACAGGAGCATGATGGCGGCATTGGTCAGCCAAGCGGCCGCGAGCGCCGCTTCGCCGCGGGCAGGCAGGACAGATGCAAACGCCACCGTGAGTAGAATCGCGGCGAGAAACCGGTCGACCCGGGAGAGTGCGCGGCTCAGCGACATTCAAAGGCTCCATCCCAACACTCTCCGAAATAAACCGAACCGTCGTTATTGTGAATTGCGAATACGTCTATTACTGTTATCGTAATCTGTGATAGGCGCTTCGATGTTCGACCCGACGCTTCTGCAGACCTTCCTGGCGGTGGTTCAAACCCGCAGCTTTACGCAAGCGGCCGACCGCCTGGGCTTGCGCCAGTCCACGGTCAGCCAGCACGTTCGCAAGCTTGAGGACGCGACCGGCCGCCGGCTCTTTGTTCGTGACACCCATTCGGTCGCGACCACGCCTGACGGGGAGGCGATGATCGAGTTGGCGCGCGGAATCCTATCCGCCAACGACCGCGCGCAACGCTATTTTGCTAGCTCGCAGCTGCGCGGCCGGCTGCGCTTCGGCACCTCCGAGGATTTTGTCACGTCGCGGCTTCCCGACGTGCTGCGCGACTTTGTGCGTACCCATCCTTTGGTGGAGTTCGAGCTGACGGTCGGACGCAGCGCCGAACTCAATGAGTGGCTCCAACGCGGCGAGCTTGATCTCATCTGCGGCAAGCGGCCTCCCGGCGACGAACGCGGGCGCTTGGTTTCGCGTGATCGTCTGACCTGGGTGTCGGGCGGTGGCTATTCGCTCGCGCCGACCGAACCCGTGCCTCTCATCCTTTATTCACCGCCCAGCATCATGCGCGAGATCGCTCTCGCGACGCTCGAGCGCAGCGGGCGCGCCTGGCGCATTGTGTGCACCAGCGACAGCCTGAGCGGCTTGCGTGCGGCGGCTCTGGCCGGGCTCGGCATCACCGTCGTTTCGGAAGGCCTCGTGCCGGCGGGCCTGACCGAAATTTCCGCCGGCCATGGCCTGCCCGATCTCGGCCTTGTCGAGTTTGTCGTGATGGGGCGCGACAAGGCCGTGCGCGGCCCGGCTGCCGAACTCGCCGACGTTATCCTGGCGAGCGGCATACGGGTGTGAGAGACAAGCCGTCGAGTTCGCCCTAAGTTACCTGCGCAACCGCTCGGACGAAGAGGAAGCTATGGTCGACAAGCTGGCCGAGACGCCGACATACGATCTTCTGCTGCGCGGCGGGCGGGTGATTTGCCCGGTATCCGGGATCGACGGCGTTCGCGACCTCGCCATCCGCGATGGCCGCATTGCCGCCATCGAAACCACCATCCTGCCGTCGAGCGCGCGCGAGGTGATCGACCTATCCGGCAAGCTCGTGCTGCCGGGTCTGATCGACACCCACGCCCACGTTTATCAGTACGTCACCGGCCGCTTCGGCCTCAACGCCGACATGGTCGGCGTACGCTCGGGCGTCACCACTTTGATCGACCAGGGCGGTCCCTCCTGCATGACGCTGCCGGGCTTCCGGCATTTCGTCGTCGAAGACGCGCACACGCAGGTCTATGCGTTCCTCTCGGCTTATTTGGTGGGCGGGCTCGAGGGGCACTACTACCCCAATCTCTATAGTCCCGCCGGTGTCGACGTTGACGCGACGGTTGCCTCGGCCAACGCGAATAAGGACATCGTGCGCGGCATCAAGGGTCACGCCGAGATCGGCGGCTTCGCCCGTTGGGGCATCAAGGTCCTGGAAATGTCGGCGGAGATCGGCCGCCGCACCGACCTGCCGCTCTACGTGCATTTCGGCACGCTGTGGGGTCTGCCGGAGAGCGGTTCCAACGGCGAGGACGCCGATACCATCATGGAGCGGGTCATCCCGGTGCTGCGGCCGGGCGACATTCTGGCTCATCCGTTTACCCGTCACCCGGGCGGCTTCGTCAACCGGGAGGGTGAAGTGCACAGCGTCATCCGCGCGGCGCTCGACCGCGGGCTGAAGGTCGATGTCGGTCACGGCAGCCATTTCTCCTACCGCATCGCCCGCAAGGCGCTCGCCGCCGGCATCATGCCGCACACACTTGGCGCCGATATGCACGGCTACAACACCGAGGTGCCGGCACCCGCCGGCACGCCGGCGCAGCATTATGATGATGAGAACCATCCGTTCCGCGGCCAGGCCCGCTTTAGCCTGACACAGGCGATGAGTTCGATGCTGGCGCTCGGTATTCCGCTTGCGGACGTGGTGCCGATGGTGACCTCGAACCCGGCGCAGATGCTCGGACTGAGCGACCGTCTCGGCGCGCTCAAACCTGGCTATGCCGCCGACGTGTCGGTGCTGCACGACGATCGCGGCCGCTTCGTGCTGCGCGACAACGAAGACAACAGGGTGATCGCCGAGCGCCTGTTGCGCCCAGCCTTTTGCCTGCGCGGCGGCAAGCGCTTCGACGCCGATGCGCCAATTCTGCCGCAGGCGGTGGCGGCCTAGGCACGGCGCCGTGGATTTGGGCCGGAACTGCGGCGTTTTGATCGGGCTGCAGGGCCGGCTGGTTGCAAAAATGCCCCCGGATGCCATGATTCAGCCAAAGCAAGCGCAATATTGCAGAAAATCACGGCCTAAGCGGGAAAGGGGCCCTCACGTGCGCCAGCGCCGGTTCGGTTTTGCGGCATCCTCGCTAATCGCCGGAGCATTTTTCGTCAGTCTTTTCGGCGCCGCCGGCGCGCGGGCCGAGGACTCGTCGGCCGCGTGTGAAGAAGCCGCACAGATCGCGGTCCTGCCCGCGCCGATCACGCCGTGGACCGGCGCGCCTCTGCGCGTTCTGGTCGCGGCAGAGAAGCCGATCCAAGGCGAATTGTCGCTGATTGCGCCCGACGGCAGCGTCGCTGCCAAATCGGCTGGCCGCGAAGGCGGACCGCCTTACTTCTGGTATGCCGAGGTCGCGTCACCGGCGGCTGGAACTTGGCACGCGACGCTTTCGCTCGACGAGGCGCCGGCCGGATGTGGCACGATTTCCCGCGACATCGCAGTCAGCGCGAGCAAACCGCCGGGGCCCAGCGCGACCGGCGGCAGCCTCTGGCCGCTGCGCAACGCGTGGAATTGCGAAACAGAGAATCTCTATTCGGCATGGGTCGCCAAACTGTTCGACGGTCCGCTCGACCAGGAGCTGTCGTGGAAGACCTGGGACGGGGTTCTGCACGATCAGTCGCGCAATTTTCTGTTCGACTATCTGGGGCTTAACGAGGACAACATCATCAAAGGTCTTCGTCCCGACTGCGCCGACTTCGTCTACTTCCTGCGCGCCTATTTCTCTTTCAAGATGGGACTGCCCTTCGGTTATTCGAACTGCACGCGCGGGACCGGCGGCTCGCCGCCGAAATGTTACCAATGGTTCGACGTCGCGCATCCGGATGCAGTTCGTCCGGCGCAGGCGCCCGAACAGGTTTCCGACCCGGTCGAGGCGGCGCCGCCCCCGACGCCCGCGCCCAACATGCTCCAGCAAATCTTCGCCCCCCCGCCTGCGCCGGCTCCGGCAGCAGCGGCTCCTGCTCCGCCGGCCAAGCGCACCGCCAAACCGGCGGCGCCCAACAGACAGGCCGGACTTGCCGCGGCGTTCCGCCAATACCTGCCGGCCGTCGCCGACGTCGTGCAAACTGGCGCGGTGCGCGTGTCGGCAGCTGACGACCGCACGGATTTTTATATGGTCCCGCTGAGCCAGGCGACGCTGCGGCCGGGAACGGTTTATGCCGATCCGTACGGGCACGTGCTGATGCTGGTGAAGCTTGTGGCGGAGGCAAACGGTGCGCCGGGCGTCTTTCTTGCGGTCGACGCGGAGCCCGACGGGTCAGTCACCCGCAAGCGCTTTTGGCGCGGCAACTTCCTGTTCGTGCATGATCCCGCGCTCGGCAGCCCCGGATTTAAGCGCTTCCGGCCGATCGTGCAGGAAAAGAACGGCGGTTTGCGGCGGCTGACCAATGCGGAAATCGCCAAGGATCCTCAGTACGGCGATTTCTCGCTCGAACAGACCCAACTCAGTCTTGAGCAGTTCTACGATCGCATGGACGACGTGATGTCGCCGGATCCGGTCGATCCTGTGAAGGCGATGCAGAGCGCGATCGCCAATCTCAACGAGCAGGTCAATACGCGCGTCACCGCGGTCGAGAACGGGCGAAAATATCAGGACAAGGCGCACGGTGACGTCGAGATGCCGTCGGGCGCGTCGATCTTCGAGACGACCGGCGCGTGGGAAGATTATTCGACCCCGGCGCGCGATTTCCGTCTGTTGATCGCGATCGACGTGGTGCGTGGTTTTCCCGAGCACGTGGCGCGGCGGGCGGACCGCTACGCGATTCCGCCGGGTAAGAGCGTCGGCGACGTGAAGGCCGAGCTAGACAGCGTGCTCACCGCCGAACTCGCGGCGCACAAATTTTCCTATACGCGCAGTGACGGCACGCAATGGACGCTGACGCTTAAGGACGTGATCGATCGCGTGGCCGAGCTCGAAATGGCTTACAATCCGAACGATTGCGTCGAGCTGCGCTGGGGCGCGCCTGCCGGTGGTGAGGAGGCGTCGACGTGCAAGCGGCGCGCGCCGGTGTCGCAGCGCTCAAAGATGAGCGAATACCGCAATTGGTTCCACGACCGGCGCTGGCCGACGCACGCTTAGCGGGCGGCGTATGCCGCCGCGGCTACGGCATCGCGATCGATCAATACCGCCTTCTCCGACTATTGGTATTGGCGGTCGCATGACGGCGACATCGTCTATCGAAACCGCATGCCGCAGGAGATCGTCGCGATTTTCGAGAAGCACGGCTTTATTTGGGGCGGCAAGTGGTATCACTTCGACACCATGTACTTCGAATATCGGCCGGAGCTGCTTGGTAAGACAGACACCGCTCACGCGCGCATCATCGGCCCGCGCGTCCTACTAACTCTGCAGCGCAAGATCGCCGGCGCCGTTGAGCCGGTCGAACATCATGAGAGTCTCGAAGGCGCGCGATTTCCTGTCGCTTTCATAGCCCGCCCCGAGGCAATCGGCGAATTTGTCGTAAAGCTCCTCGCGCGACAGCGGCAGCTGGTGGCTGCCCTTGGCGTATTCGACCGGTCCGCTTCTGTGAATGTCGCCGCTCTTGGTGGTGATTTCGACCGAATTGGCGGGCGCAAAGTTGGAGCCGCTTTTCGCTTCGGTGGTCGTAAACGACACCAGCGGGAAGATCGCCTGCACGTCCGGCCGGCGCACGAAGCCGTCGGTCACTTCGGCTAAACCAACCTTGCGCGCGACCAGCGCGGCGGCCATGGCGAACTGCATGGAGAATTTTGCTTCGAGTTCCGCTCTGCGGCGCGCTGTTGCGCAGCATGCGCAGTTGTATCTCGCCGGTCGAGACATGGATGCGCTCGATGGCGTTGGGCTTCAGATCATGACGCGCGACCAGTCCAAGCGCGGCGTCAATCGAACGATGGGTGGCGTAGCAGATCGGATAGCGCTTGATGTTGAGCCCCTCGCCGACGATGTGCCATTCCTTCTGCGCGGCGACAAACGGGCGGTCGCGTTCGGCCTTGCCTTCGGGCGACAGAGCGGCGAGCAGGCCGGATGGATGTTCGAGTGCATCGGGCGAAGCGGTCAGGCCGGCCTGCGCGAGCCGCGCGGCGATCACGCCGGATTGGGCCGCGCGAGCGACCTGGAAGGACTTGGTCATGGAGCCGAAATTGGCGACCAGTCCGGCGGACATCGAGGCGGCGATGGCAAGCGCGGTGGCCGTTTCGGCGGCGTTAAGCCCGCGCAATTTGGCGCAGGCTGCCGCTGCGGCCACGGTGCCGAGCACCGCGCTCGGATGCCAGCCCTTGCGGTGCAGCGGCGTCGGTTCGCGCGCCAGCAGTTCGGCCCACACTTCAAAGCCTGCGACATACGCAGTCAGCATCTCGGCGCCGCTCGCTCCGCTCGCCTCGCCCTGGGCGAGAATCGCGGGCACGAGCACCGCGCTCGGATGGCCGTCGAGCGCCACGTCATCGTAGTCGAGCACGTGTGCGGCCACGCCATTGATCAGCGCCGCGCTCTCGATGCTGCGGCGCGCGCCAGATGGAATGAGTGAGGCTAAACTCGCGCCGCTCGAGACCCCCAGTTCGCGATCGACGAGCGCGATCTCCGGACCACGTGCGCCCGCGATCAGCACGCCGAAACAATCGGCGATGCCGGTGCGCGCGATCGCGCAGCCTTCGGCCGGTATGTGGCGCAGGTTCAACTCGGCGACGAAGCGGCCGAGATCGAGAGTAAGCGAGCTCATCGATGGCTCCTTTTGCAGGAATCAGAAGATCGGAATTCTGACAATTCCCCTATGGCTTCCAGCCCTTCTGCCACGCCGGCGGCGTCTTGCCGTCAATAAGAATGAAGGCGATCCGGCACGGCTTGGTGCCATTATTGACCCAGGCGTGGTTGGTGCCTTGCTGGACGAGCACGTCGCCGGCCTTTACATGCACCTGCGTATCGTCGAGCAGCATATCGATTTCGCCCTCGAGCACGATGGCGTAGTCGATGGTCCTCGTTCGGTGGGTGTTGGCATGCCGCGCGTAGCCCTGCGTTGCCGGGTCGATGCCCATGGAGAGCAGAATTTGGTGGTGATCGACCGGGCCCGCGTTGGCGGCGACCGGAGCAAAATCGACGATGCGGAAGACGGTGCCGTTATCGGGCGGCGGCACGCCGACTTTCGTTTGCGCGCGGTCGGCTGCGCCCGACATGTCGACGGGAGCCTCGGTGGTAACCCACAGCATCGTCATCCCGTTGGCGCCGCGCTGCACAGCCGGCAGCGCCGCATCGAACAGCGCAACCGCCTTGCCTTGTGCATCGTGACCGGTGACGATCCGGCGCGTCGATTTCAATTCCATTCCCAATTCCTCCCGACTGTCGCAAAGCGAGTTTTTGCTAACGGATGCACCTTGATCGGTGCACCGTAGGGACCATAAAGCATTATGCTCGTAATTTCCGTCCGCAAAAGCAAGCAGGGGATACCAGCAATGCAGACCGAAAGGGGAGGGCATTCGTGACCGACGAGCCGTCGTATCGTCTGCTGCAATCGGCCGAGAGTTCCGGGTCGAATTACGATCGCGCGCCCGAATATGCGTCGATCGCACGTGACCTCGACGTTATGGTGCCGATGCGCGACGGCGTCAAAATCTGCATCGACGTGTACCGGCCCGATGCAGGCGGAAAATTTCCGGCACTGCTGGCCTTCGCCATCTACAACAAGGACATTCAGGGACCCGACATGGCCCAGGCGCTGCCGCCGCAGCCGGCCTGGTCGCCGCTGTGGACCGGCCCCTTGGAAGCGGGCGACACAAAGTTTTTCGTCTCGCGCGGCTATGTGCACGTCATCGGTTCGCCGCGTGGTGTCGGCAAGTCGGAGGGCGGCGCCTCGCGCGAGTGGGACGCCTACGATCTGATCGAGTGGATCGCGGCGCAACCGTGGTGCGACGGCAATGTCGGCATGGTCGGCATATCGGGCTTTGGCGCCGAGCAGCTCGCGGCGGCGAAAAAGCAGCCGCCGCATCTGCGGGCGATTTTCCCGCTCAATTCGCGCGGCGCCTACGGCGAACTGGGCGGCTTCCGCGACGAATATCCGGGCGGCATCATCCATCTGTTCCGTTATCTGGTCGGTCACTTTTCGGCGATGCACCAGCACAAGGGACCGCCCAGCGCGCTGCCGCCCGAACGGGAAAAGCTCTGGCGCGAGGCCATGAGCAATCCCGACTACAAGATGTACCCGCACGTCTACAACGTGGTCGCGCAGAAGGGCCAGCACATGCCGCCCTACTACAACGTGCTGGTCGATCCGTTCGACAGCGAGGCGGCGGTGCGCAAGAGCGAAGCCGAATTCGCCGATATCAAGACGCCGACCTACACCGGTTCGGGCTGGTACGGCTACACCTACAAGACCCATCTCAACGGCTGCCAGCATTGGTACCGCAACATCAAGGCGCCGAAGAAGCTCCTGCTCGCCGGGCCGGCACACCTGGAGCGGCCATTTCACACTTTTCACGGCGAGGTGCTGCGCTGGCACGATCATTGGCTTAAAGGCATCGATACCGGCATCATGAACGATCCGCCGGTGCGCTTCTGGGTGATGGGCGCCAACCAATGGCGCACGGCGAGCGACTGGCCGCTGCCGCAGACGCAATGGACGAATCTTTACCTGAAGAGCTGGGAGCGGCTTTCGCCCGAGCAGCCGGCGCCGTCGAGTGCGACGGAGACACGGGCCGCCGGACTCGTTCGTGCAGATGCCGCCCTCGCAGACGAGCACCATTGCGCGCCTGCGCTACATGACCGATCCGTTGCCGCACGACGTGCTGATCGCCGGGCCGATCGCGTTGACGCTTTATGCGTCGATCGATCAGGACGACACGAACTGGATCGTGATCGTCAAGGACGTCGGGCCGGACGTGTCGGTGCAGAGCGTGCGCGAAGGCGAGCGCGAAGTGCCGAAGAGCCTGCAGGAGCGCGAGATCACCCGCGGCTGGCTCAAGGCCTCGCACCGCGCGCTCGATCCGGCGCGGTCAAAGCCGTATTGGCCGTGGCATCCGCTCACCAGGCAGGCGCACAAGCCGGTCACGCCGGGCGCCATCGAGGAATATCAGATCGAGGTGATGGCGACCGCTAACCTGTTTCGCCAAGGCCACCGCATTTGCCTCGATATTACTAGCCTTGATTTGCCGACCGGCGTCGCGGGCGCGACCAATGCCGAGTACGTGCCTTACCACATCTGCTCGAGCAAGACAGTGCTGCACAAGATCTATCACGACCGGCAGCGGCCTTCGCACCTTTTGCTGCCCGTCATTCCGGATTGAACGCACAGGCAGCGGCGCGTTCGCCCGCGCAGGCGTCAAACGTTACTCAATGACCCGGACAATCGGCGTGATCGAAAGATCGCTGGCGGCGGTCTGGATCGCGATGAGCTGCGCTAACAAGCTGAAGATGCGCTTGGTGTTGGTGGCCTCTTCCGGCACGCAATAGTCGCCGTCAAAGAACCAGGTATGCGCAAAGCAATCCGCTCCATTCCCCGTCACGACCTTAATGAGTAATGGGTCCTCCGGTACGGTCAGCAAGCGCAGCGGATTCCGCCACGTCGGGTCGGGGCAGATAGGCATCCGGCGACGGCTCCACGTTGTCTCTCTCCACCTTCATCAAGGTTTCCGAGAAATTCGAAAACGCCGTAGGCCGAACGCGGCACGATTTGGAATTTTTGTCCATCGACCGAGAAATTGAACGTATCGGGCTGCGGAGTCTTGGGATCGAGGTCCTTGGGGTCCCATCGCGACCCGCATAGTGGTTCAAGCTTCGTGGCAGCGGTCAGGTGATACTCCTGTTTTTAATTCCTTCGCCGTCGTCTCGCCCATTTGGTTTGCCGCCTGTAGACCCAAGAGCGGGTTAAAACAGAACCGCGCAACAACGCGCGTTTCGTATTTCGGCGTTGAAATGGTCTTTGATCGATGTTTCCTCGACGGTCAGGCCAGCCAAGACTGCGATCACGATCCAATCGCTGAGGCACAAATGCTGAGGATAAGGATCGTGTCTGGGACAGCCATAGGAGGCGGGTGGACTGTATTGGTAGCCAACTGCGGTAGGTCCGGTGCGAATCTCGAATGGAGTCCGCGAACAGCCAGAATAGCATCTCGCGTGAATAGTTTTGGCGAATGAAATAATTCAGGGTGACCAGATCGATCGGCCTTAAGAAAGCCATCATAGAAAGCGCCGGTTTCCTGTGTGGACACATTGAAATTTGAGCTGACGGCGGTCGCGTTCGAAGCTGTGCTGCTGCCTAGCGCCGCGGCTCCGCCGCCAAATCCGGTTCCGTAAGTGCAGGTGATGGTCCTAGTGATGGGGTTCGCGGAAAGGACGGCCGTAGGAAGGCAGTTTGCCGGGCCGAGGCTGAACGACGGCAACGCGAACGTCGAGGTGTTCGACATGTTCGGGTTGACGTTGGCAATGGTGGTGAAGGAAAGCGGGTAATCGTGGCTGGCGCGCACGAGATTGAGGAATATGGCTTCGTTGCGCGCCTTCGCCAGACTCCGCGTGATGGTGTCATAGCGCGAGTCGACCGGATCGACCACGGCGCACGCACCCAACAGGCCGGCGAGAAGCCCGCCGGCAAGCAACGTACGCCACCACATGACACCCCCCGACGCCACCTACAGGGGCAACACGCTACGCCACCTACAGGTACACCCGCGTGGCGATTGTGCATGGGGACGATGTGCCGTCAACAAAGTTATCGGCTGCGCGTAGTGTCCGATGCGCACTCTGCGGCGGCGTTGCCCGATTGCAACACTTGCCGATGCGGACGCGAATATTGGGCTTGCTTACTGTCCGCTCGGGGTGCGCATGCCGATCCAGCTGTCGCGCACCTGCTGATAATGGACCTGCGGATCGTAGACAGGCACCGGAAGGCCGAGATCGCGCGCCGATAGGCGGCCAACCGCCGAGAGCAGGCTATAGGAGGCGACGACGCGGTCATGCTGTGCGACCAGCAGGCTTTGCCGCGCATTGACCAGAGCCTGCTCGGCATTGAGCACGTCCTGGGTGGTCCGCTGCCCGGCCATTGCCTCGTTGCGGACGCCGGTCAGCGCTCGCGCTGCGGCGTCGTTCTGACGGACCGCAGCCTCGATTTCCGCCTTGGCGGCCTGCAACTGCCCCCAGGCCTGCACGACGTCGGCGCGGGTCTGATCGCGCACCTGATCGACGGTCACGCGTTCCTGGTCGACCGTTTCCTTGTCGAGACGGATGGCCGAGTATTCCGCTCCGCCTTGATAGATTGGAATCGAAAGATTGAGCATCACCTCGTTGGTGAACAGCTTGGGCGACAGCAGTTGCGGTTCGTTCTGCTTCTGAAAGGCATATTGGCCGGTCAGTGTCGGCCACAGTGCACCCTCGGCGATCTTGACTTGCAGCTGAGCGACATCGACGCCATAGAGCGCGGCGGTCACCGAAGGGTTCTGCTGGATGCCGAGCGTGATCGCGCCATTAAGCGTCGACGGCGACAGCCGGTCCACCGGAGCAGCGGGAGCCAGAGCTGCCGGCTCCACCCCGATGATACGCCGATAATTGGCGCGCGTCGTCATCAACGTCGACTTCGGCGGCGTGCATGGTCGACTTCGCGGCGGCCAATTGCGCTTCGGCTTGGGCCACGTCGGTCGGAGGTCACCTGGCCGGCCTTGAATCGGTTTTTGGTGTCCGTGCAGTGTGCGCTCGAGGACGCGAACGTTGTTCTGCTGCACTTCGAGGTTCGCGCTGTCGCGCGACACGTCCATGTAGACGGTCGCCGCCGCCAGCAGCACGGACGCTTCCATCATCCGCAACGTCTCGCGCGCCTGCGAAACTTGACTCTCGGCCTTGCGCACCTTGTTGGCCGTCTGCTAGCCGTTAAAGAACGTCTGCGTGCCGGTCACGCCGACCGAACGCGGGCTCGTCAGTCCCTTGTCCGCGAACGTTATGCCCGGGCTTGTGGGAGAAATCGCACCTGGCGGTATCGTCTGCGTGACGCTCGATGTATTCCCGACCGACCGTGGCGTTCGCCGAAATGGTTGGACGATAGCCGGAGAGCGCCTCGGGCACGCCCTCGTCGGCTTGCCGAACGATGGCGCGCTGCGCGTTCAAGTTGCGGATTGTTCTGATAGGCCTTGGCGAGCGCCGACTCCATCGTTTCGGCGGCCAGCGGGCGCGGCGCTACCACGCTCATCGCGGCGCAAAACAATAATGCTGCGACAGCTGATCGTTGGCCGCATCCGTTCGGCAATCTGCCCCGCCCCCCTGCAGCCATCACTCTACTCGACCGCGACGCTACACTACTCGGACCGCCGCAAGCTCCCATCCGCCAGCGGAAACCTTAACGGCAACCGCAGTGCCTTACAAGGAAGCCGCTAGCGCGGTGTCTGCGGCGGTACTAAGCGCATCGTCGAGTTCCTTCGCTCGCTTGCAGGCGGGGCGGGCGCTGACTCGTCCCCAATAGCGTTCGAAGATAGGTCGTTTCTCGATCATGCCGAACATCATGCCGAAGCCGAGCTGCGAGCCGACGTAAAGGTCGGCGGCGGTGAAACTGTCGCCGGCTAGGTACTCGGATTGCGATAACGCTCGCTTCGAGCGTGCTCATGACGAGGTCGATGCGCCCGTATCCCATCATGCGCTCACGCTCCGGCGGCACAACGAACGCCGACCGCCTTGTTGCTGACCGCGGCCTCGACCGGTCCCGCGCTGAAAAACAGCCAGCGGTAATAGGGACCGCGCAGTCGATCGCCGGGCGGCGGCGCGAGATGCGCTTGCGGAAAGGCATCGGCGAGATAAGCGCAGATCGCGGCTGTCTCCGTCACGACCGTGTCGCCGTGCCGCAACGCCGGCACCTTGCCCATCGGATTAATGGCAAGATAGGCGGGCGCCTTCATCGTCGTGGCGTAGTCGAGGAGCTCGGTGCGATAGGGTGCGCCAACCTCTTCAAGCATCCAGCGCGCAATGCGGCCGCGCGACATCGGATTGGTATAAAGGATGAGTTCGTCCGCCATCGATGTCTCCTGGTTTGATTGCGTGGTTTGGCTTCTGTCCGCCGATTTTTCCGTGGCCTACTTACTCCACGGCCAAGGCGCGGTACATCTCCCGGCCGTCGCGCGCTTCGCGCAAAGCCGTAGTGATTTCGGGATTGCGCAGCTTGCGCGAGATCGAAGCCAGCGCGCCGAGCGGCTCCTTCTCGCCGGATTCCGGCAGCAGCAGCAGAAAGACGATGTCGACCGGCTCGCCGTCGACGGCATCGAAATCGATCGCCTTGCGCAACCGCAGCAGCAACCCGATCGGCTTGCCGACGTGTTGAAAGCGCGCGTGCGGCAGCGCTACGCCGCCGCCGACTCCGGTCGAGCCGAGCTGTTCGCGCTTCTGCAGTTCGGCGAGGATGCGTTCGGGCGGTACATCGACGATGGCGCCGGCCTTGCGCGCCAACACCGCAGCAGCTTCTGCTTGTCGGCGGCAGCGACGTCGATCGCCGCGTTGCTCGGGGAAAGGAAATCCGAAATTTTCATGCCGGTTCTTTTAGGAACGACGGCAGGCTGTCGGGAAGGGGGTGGGCCGCGCTCAATCGGGAGCGCGCGAGCCGATAGCCTATTCCGGTTTCGGTGAGAACATACTGTGGGCGTTCCGGGTCGGCTTCGATCTTTTGTCGCAGCTGGCGCACATAGACACGAAGATACTGGGCGTCGGTCAAGTCGTCCCACAATTGACCCAGCAGGAACTTATGCGTCAGCACTTTGCCGGCGTGCTGAACCAGCACGCGCAAGAGCTCGTACTCCTTCGGCGAGAGCTTGACCTCCCTATCGCCGACCTTGACCACGCGGCGGACGAGATCGACGGAGAGATCGCCGACCCGGAAGATCGGCCGCTCGCCATGGGTCTGCAGTTGGTGGCGCAGCGCCGCGCGCATGCGGGCCAATAACTCGTCCATACCGAACGGCTTGGTCACGTAATCATCGGCGCCGAAATCGAGCGCCTGCACCTTGCCCGCCTCATCGCCACGGCTGGAGAGGACGACGATCGGGACGCTTTCGCTGCGCGCGCGGATCGTCCGCAACAGATCGTGGCCCTGCGTGTCCGGCAGGCCGAGATCGAGAATGATCAGGTCGGGAGACTCGCCGAGCATGTCGAGAGCGGCCTTGCCGTTGGAAGCTTCCAGAATCTGATAGCCGTGTGCGGACAGTCCCATGCGCAGAAGCTTGCGAATGGGCGGCTCGTCATCGACAACGAGCACGCGGAGCGGCGCGGCGCTCATGCGGCGGCGTCCAGGCTTTGCTGCTGGCGCGGGATCGGCAGACGTGATCGTGAACATCGCGCCGGACCGGTCGGGACGGTTGGCCGCGACGATGGTGCCGTGCATCGCCTCGACGAAGCCGCGCGAAATCGCGAGCCCAAGTCCGGTGCCGGCGCGCACCTGATCGGTTTTCTGCGCGCGATAGAATTTATCGAAGATATGTTCGAGGTCGCCCGGCGGTATACCGCTGCCTTCATCAAGCACGCGCAGACACACCGCGTCGCCGCTGCGCCAACTCTGGATGCGGATCGTCGTCTCCGTCGGCGCATATTTGGCGCCATTGTCGAGCAGATTGAACAAGACCTGTTCGAACAGCACGGCGTCGAGTTCGAGCATCGGCAAGTCCGGCGCCAGCTCCAGCTCGACGGTGTGGTGCGACAGGATGCGGCTCGCCCGGCGCAGCGCGCTGCCGACGATTTCGCCGAGATCGTGCAGCGCGACATTGGGCGTAACGGCGCCGGACTCAAGCTTGGTCATGTCGAGCAAGTTGGCGATGAAGCGATTGAGTCGCTCGGATTCGTCGATGATCGTCGCCAGCAGGTCGGCTTTCTCGCCGGCGGAGAGCTTTGCATCGAGATCGCGCAAGGTGCCGGCTGCGCCAAGCACCGCGGCGAGCGGCGTCTTCAAGTCGTGGGAGATCGAAGTCAGCAGCGCCGAGCGCAAGCGTTCGGTTTCCGCGACGCGCTCGACTCGGTCCATATCCTCGACCAGACGGACCCGCTCGATCGCCAGCGCGCCCTGATCGCGCAGCGCATCGAGCAGCCGGCGTTGGTCGGGGGTCAAAAGCGGTCCCGGCTTATCGCTGTCGATGCCCATGACGCCAACCGCGCCGCGTCCGGTATGCATCGGCAGGAACAGGCGTTTGGCGCCCGGCAGCGTATCGGAACCGCGTCCGGCAGCGCGGTCGTTCTCCCACGCCCATTTGGCGGCCGCGATGTCGGCGCTGTCGAGAATGTCCTCCGGCGGGTAACCTGCCTTGACCACGATCGTGCCTTGCTCCGGCAACAGCAGAACGACTCGCACCTTGAGCATCAGCGCGGTCTGATAGGCCGTGGCCCACAGCACGTCGTCGAGCGTTGCCGTGCCCGCGAGCTTGCGGCTGAACGCGTAGAGCGATTCAGTCGTACGCGCCCGCTCCAACGCGGCCATCGCCAGCGTTCGGCCGCGTGCGGCGACGTTCGAGACCAGCACAGCGACGAGCGTAAAAAATCCGAAGGCGGAAAAGTTGGTCGGGTCGGCGAGCGTGAACCTGAAATACGGCGCGACGAAAAAGGCGTTGTAGCAGATCGCCGACGTGATGCTGGCGAGCAGCGAAGGCCATAAGCCGAAGCGAACGGCGACAGCCACCACGGCGGTCAGGAACACCAGATCGATGTTGACTCGCCCAACCCATCGCCAGACCACTTCGCCCAAGCCGAGTGCGAACGCGACGGCGAGCAGTGCGGCGATATAGGGGATGGGTTCAAATACCCGGTCGCGTTCGGCGGCGCGGACCGATTTCTTCGGTATGGGTTGTTGCCCGGCGACGCTGTCGCCGGCGATGACGTGCACGCTGATATTGCCGGAGCGGCGCACCAGATCGTGGACGACGGAGCCGTGCAGGATTTCAAACCAGCGCGTGCGCGCCGATTTGCCGATCACGATCTGGGTGACGTTGTTGGCTTGCGAATAGCCGATGATGTCGTCGGCGATTCGATGATCACTCGACGGCAGCGTGATCGCCTCGCCGCCGAGCGCCTCGGCGAGGCGCAGTGTGTCGGCGACACGGTCGCGTTCCTCCTCGGAAAGCTGCACGCTGCGCCGCCCCTCGATGTAGAGCGCCACCCACGGGCCGTGCAGGCGGTCGGCAATCCGCTTGGCGTAGCGCACGAGGCCGGCGCTGCGCGGATCCTCGCTGATGCAGACGAGGATGCGCTCGCCGGCCGCCCAGGGACCCGAGATGGCGTGCGCCTGCATCTCGGTGAGCAACTGGTCGTCGACGCGCTCGGCGGTGCGCCGCAGGGCGAGTTCGCGCAAAGCCGTCAGATTCGCGGGCGAGAAGAAATGCTCAAGCGCGCGTTCGGCTTGCTTGGAGACGTAGACCTTTCCTTCCTTGAGCCGCTGAATAAGGTCGGCGGGCGTCAAATCGACCAGTTCGACGGCGTCGGCCCGGTCGAACACGGCGTCGGGCACGGTTTCACGCACGCGCACATGCGTGATCTGGGCGACGACGTCGTTGAGGCTCTCGATGTGCTGGATGTTGACAGTGGTATAGACGTCGATGCCGTTGTTCATCAGCTCTTCGACGTCGAGATAGCGCTTGGGATGGCGGCTGCCTTCCACGTTGGTGTGGGCAAGTTCATCGACCAGCACGATCTGCGGACGGCGCGCGATGATGGCGTCGAGGTCCATTTCCTCGAGCCATTGCCCCTTATAGAGGATGCGGCGCCGCGGCACGATTTCGAGACCGGTCAATAATGCCTCGGTCTCGCGCCGTCCGTGCGTTTCGACGATGCCGGCGACGACGTCGTAGCCGTCTTTCAGGCGGGCGTGCGCCTGCTGCAGCATCTCATAGGTCTTGCCGACGCCGGGGGCGGCGCCGACGAAGATTTTGAGCTTGCCGACACGCCCTTCCTCACGGCGTGCCGCTTCGAGCAGGGCTTCCGGCGAGGGTCTATGTTCGGAATCGCGCCGCTGGTCGGCCATTTCCTTAAAGATATCAAGCGAGGCGGGTATCTGCCAGCCTACTTGGCGTCTACTTAGCGGCTACGCGGTCGAGCGCAAGGTTGAGCTGCAGCACGTTCACGCGCGGCTCGCCCAACAGACCCAACAAACGGCCTTCCGTATTGTCTTCGACCAGCTGGCGAATGCGGTCTTCAGGCAGATTGCGCGCCTTGGCAATACGGGGGACCTGAAAAAGTGCCCCCTCCGGCGAGATCTCGGGATCCAATCCACTCGCCGAAGTCGTGACCAGGTCGATCGGAACGGGCGTGCCAGGGTTTTCCTTCTGCAGCTTAGCGATATCGTCTTTCACCCGGTCGATAAGCGCCTTGTTGGAGGGCCCAAGGTTCGACCCGCCGGAATTGACGGCGTTGTACGGCGCGGGGATCGTCTTGGTCGGGTCCTTCGGATCGGGCGCGGTCGTCGCCGAAGGCCGGCCGTGAAAATACTTGTCGCTGGTGAAGTCCTGACCGACCAGCTCTGAGCCAATGATCTTGCCGTCGCGCTCGATCATGCTGCCGTTGGCCTGGTATGGGAAAGCGACTTGGGCGATGCCGGTGATCGACCAGCGGGTAAACAAGTCCGGTGATGAGCGTGAGCGCGACGAGAACGACAATCGCCGGACGGATTTCGCGCAACATGACGTTAGTCTCCTCAAGCCAGATGCAAGGCCGAGACGATGATGTCGATGGCCTTGATGCCGATGAACGGGATGATCACGCCGCCGCCGCCGTAGATCCACAGATTGCGCAGCAGCAGCGGACCGGCGCCGATCGGCCGATAGCGCACGCCTTTCAGCGACAGCGGGATCAACGCGATGATGATCAGCGCGTTGAAGATGATCGCCGAGAGAATGGCGCTCGTCGGCGTCGATAGTTTCATGATGTTGAGCGCCTGCAGCTGCGGATAGAACGCCACGAACATCGCCGGGATGATGGCGAAATATTTCGCCACATCGTTGGCGATCGAGAACGTGGTGAGTGCACCGCGCGTCATCAAAAGCTGTTTGCCGATCTCGACGATCTCGATGAGCTTGGTCGGGTTGGAATCGAGATCCACCATGTTGCCGGCCTCGCGTGCGGCCTGCGTGCCCGTATTCATGGCAACGCCGACGTCGGCCTGCGCCAAAGCCGGCGCGTCGTTGGTACCGTCCCCGCACATGGCGACGAGTTTTCCTTTCGACTGCTCGTCGCGGATGAGGCGAAGCTTGTCCTCGGGCGTGGCCTGCGCCAGGAAATCGTCGACGCCGGCTTCGGCGGCGATCGCCGCCGCGGTCATCGGATTGTCGCCGGTGATCATGACGGTGCGGATGCCCATCCGGCGCAATTCGGCGAAGCGCTCGCGGATACCGCCCTTGACGATGTCTTTTAACTGCACCACGCCGAGAATGCGGCCATCCTTGGCGACGGCGAGCGGCGTACCACCGGACTTGGCGATGGAGTCGGAAATCGCCGTGAGTTCGCGCACCGTATCGGGACTGACACCTGATCGTAGTGCCTGTACGGCGCCACCGGCGACGACGGCTGTCGGCGGCGGGCTCAGAAAATTCAGAATAGAGTCGACCGCGCCCTTGCGGACCCACGAGTCGCCGACTTCAACGCCGCTCATGCGAGTCTGCGCGGAGAACGGGATGAAGTTTGCCTTCATCTCGGTAAGCTCGCGGCCGCGGATGCCGTATTTTTCCTTGGCCAGCACCACGATCGAGCGGCCCTCCGGCGTCTCGTCGGCGAGCGAGGCGAGCTGCGCCGCGTCGGCCAGTTCCTGCTCGCTGACGCCGCGCACGGGCTTGAACTCGGTCGCCTGGCGGTTGCCGAGCGTAATCGTACCGGTCTTGTCGAGGAGAAGCGTATCGACGTCGCCGGCCGCCTCGACCGCGCGGCCGGACATGGCGAGCACATTGAAGCGCACCAGCCGGTCCATGCCGGCGATGCCGATGGCCGACAGCAGGGCGCCGATGGTGGTCGGAATCAACGTGACGAACAGCGCGACCAGGATGACGACCGAGATGCTGCTGCCGGCATAGTGCACGTAGCTCGGAATCGTCGCGGTCGCGAACACGAAGATGATGGTCAGGCCGATCAGCAGGATGTTAAGCGCGATCTCGTTCGGGGTTTTCTGCCGTTCGGCGCCTTCGACCAGCCGGATCATGCGGTCGAGGAAGGTCGAGCCCGGCGCCGCGGTGATGCGCACGCGAATCCAGTCGGACAGCACCTGAGTGCCGCCCGTGACCGCCGAGCGGTCGCCGCCGGACTCGCGAATGACCGGCGCGGACTCGCCGGTGATCGCCGCTTCATTGACCGAGGCCATGCCCTCGACGACTTCACCGTCGGACGGAATCATGTCGCCGGCTTCGACCAGGACGAGATCGTTGACCTTCAGACTCGTGCTCGGCACCAGCCGGTAACTCTGCTGATCGCCAGCCCCGCTGATCAATTTCGCCTGGGTCTCGCTGCGCTGCCGCCGCAACGTATCGGCCTGCGCCTTGCCGCGCCCCTCGGCGACGGCCTCGGCGAAATTGGCGAACAGCACCGTAAACCACAGCCAGACAATGATCTGGAATTCGAACAGAATATTCTGGCCGCCAGTGAACAGGTCGTGGATCAGGATGATCGTGGTCAGCGCCGTGACCACTTCGAGCACGAACATGACCGGATTCTTCATGAGGGTGCGCGGATTGAGCTTGACGAAGGCGGAGCCGATCGCAGGCACGACGATCTTCGGATCGAAGAGCGCCGACACCGGCATGCTTTTGCGCAGATTTGAGCTTTCCATCGAAGTGGCTCCAAACTTAATTTGCAGAGAACAGGGTGCCGGCGTTCTGGGCGAGCTGCTCGACGATCGGGCCGAGCGCCAGTGCCGGGAAGAAAGTGAGACCGCCGACGATCACGATCACGCCAATCACCAGGCCGATGAACAATCCGCCGGTGGTCGGGAAGGTGCCGACCGAAGCCGGGATCGATTTCTTGGCCGCAAGCGAGCCGGCAATCGCCATGGTCGGGATGATCATCCAGAAACGGCCGACGCCCATCGCAATGGCGCCCGTCAGATTGTAGAAGAGCGTGTTGCCATTGAGGCCGGCGAAAGCGGATCCGTTATTGCCGGTCTGCGAGACGTAGGCGTATAGCACCTCGGTGAAGCCGTGCGGGCCTGGATTGTTCATCGAGGCGACGGCCGACGGCACCATCATGGCCACCGCGGTCCAGCCGAGATACATCAGCGGAAGGACGAGCAGCGCGAGCATCGCCATCTTGACTTCCTTAGCCTCGATCTTCTTGCCGACATATTCGGGCGTGCGGCCGACCATCAGCCCGGCGACGAAGATCGAAAGGATGACGAACAGCAACATGCCGTACATGCCCGAGCCGACGCCGCCGAAGATGATCTCGCCGAGCTGAATGTTGATCAGCGGAATCATGCCGCCGAGCGCGGTGAATGAATCGTGCATGGCATTCACTGCGCCGCACGAGGCGTCGGTGGTGATCACCGCAAACAACGACGAGGCAACGATACCGAAACGGGTCTCCTTGCCCTCCATGTTTCCGCCGGTGAGCCCGAGCGCGTTGAGTGCGTCATTGCCATGCGCCTCGGCGGCATAGCAGGCAACCACGCCGGCAAGACACAGGATGCCCATCACGGCGAAGACGGCCCAGCCTTGCTTCTGGTTGCCGACCATGCGTCCGAAGACGTTGGTCAGGGCGGCGCCAAGCGCGAAAATCGAGATGATCTGGACGTAGTTGGACAATGCCGTCGGGTTCTCGAACGGATGTGCGGCGTTGGCATTGAAGAAGCCGCCGCCGTTGGTTCCGAGCATCTTGATGGCGATTTGCGAGGCGACCGGGCCGACTGCGATGGTCTGCTTCAGGCCTTCCAGCGTGGTCGCGTCGACATAATTGCCGAGCGTCTGCGGAATGCCGTCCCAGACCAGGAAGAGCGCGTAGGGCACGCAGATCGGGATCAAAATGTAGAGGGTGCAGCGGGTGACATCGACCCAGAAATTGCCGACGGTGCGCACCGAATGCCGCGCGAAGCCGCGAATGAGCGCCATCGCCAACACGATGCCCGTCGCCGCCGACAGATAGTTCTGATGGGTCAGGCCGAGCATCTGCACGAGATAGGACATCGTGCTTTCGCCGCCGTAGTTCTGCCAGTTGGTATTGGTGATAAAGCTGATCGCCGTGTTGAACGACAGGTCCGGAGCGACCGCCGACTGATCCGCCGGATTGAACGGCAGCCATTGCTGCACGCGCATCAGGACATAAAGAATCAGAAACCCACCGACATGGAACAGCAGCATGCCGACCGTGTAGGTCACCGCATGCTGCTCCTGCCGCTCGTCGACGCCGGAGATCTTGTAGATCGCCCCCTCGACGGGGCGCAGGATCGGCGAAAGGACCGTGCGTTCGCCGTTGAACACGCGCGTCATGTAGGCGCCGAGAACCGGCGTGATGGCGATGATGATCGCGCAATAAATCAGAATCTGGGCCCAACCGATGGCGGTCATGATCGTTGTTCCTTCAGAACAGCTCGGGCTTGAGCAGAGCGTAAACGAGGTAGACGAGCAGCCCCGCGGTCACGAGGCCGGCGAGCGAATAGTCGAAGATCATGACGCGCCTCCTCTCAAAGCTGGTCGCAGGCGTACACGTAGGCGATCGACAAGGCGAAGAAGCCAAAGCCGATTGCCAGCATGAGGACGTCCAACATGGCTGTGCTCCGGGCGAATGCTGCAATGCGCAGCGGAGGCGAAGTAACAAGGCGCCGCCCTGATGCGAGTTCGAAGGCGCGAAGAGATTCGCCTCTTCAGCCGCCAGTATCTGTCACCGACCGGGTAGGAATTCGAGAGGAGGAAAACGAAAAAGATATAGGAATTCTATAAAGGCCGACCGCGCCATTTGTTCCCATATGCGGCCTTTATGAGAAGGCGCCGCCCTCCGTCTCGAATTCATATGCACTTCCGCGCATATGACGCGCAGCGCAACGGACCATGGAGATTCCTTATGGGCGTCATGGCGACCGATCGAGCAAGCAGCCCGGCGAACAGGGCAGGGCTGCCGCGTACATTTTGGCAAAGAATTTCTAAAGCGCTGGACCGTTTTGTCGTCTGGCGAAGCCGCCGTGCAGTTCCGCCGGTCGCATTGCGCCGTTCCAAATACGATCTCGATCGCTGCCGCCGATTGATGCTTCAGAGTTCGACTTCTCCGGTTCTGGTAAGAGCGAACCGCACGGGATCGCGCCCGTGAATAACGCCGAGAAAGCCGACGAACCTCCGTCGTGCTTGCGGCCGCCGATCTTCATGATCGGCCGCAACTCGAGGGGCAATTGGGTGGCGCAAGAGCAAAGCGGGGCACGTGGCGGCCTGCTCGTCGACTTCGCCGGGGCGCTGAAATTTGCAAAATCCGAATGCGGGAGTGAGTGGCAGGCAATCGTCTGGGTGAGCGGAGTTTTGGAACTCGATGCCTCGCACGTTCCGGCGGTCGCTGCCGAACAACGGTCCGCTGATGCCGTTAGCCGCGAACGCCACGTCGCGTGAAGACAAGACGAATTAAAAGCCTGCCGCTCTGAGATTTCTCTCGATGCGCGGCAGGATCGGCATCTCGCCGTGCGCGAATTTCGCACCCGTAATCTGCTCGAATATCGCGATATAGCGGCGCGAGAGTTCATCGACGAGTTCCGGCGGTGCCTGAGGCAACGTCGCGTCACGATACGGATCGCAATGGTCGCGGAACCACAGCCTTAAGAATTCCTTGTCGAAATATTGCGGCTCCTCGCCCGCGGCAAAGCGCGCCGCGTAGGAATTGCGCCGCCAATAGCGCGACGAATCGGGGGTGTGAATTTCGTCGATCAGCACCAGGCGGCCGTCGGCATCGGTGCCGAACTCATATTTGGTGTCGACGAGGATGAGCCCGTTGCGTGCCGCCACCTCCTGGCCGCGCGCAAACAGCGCCAGCGCCGTCGCTTTGACGGCCTCGAACAGGTTGGGCGTGATGAAGCCCTCGGCAATCATCTGTTCGGGCGTGAGCACGCGATCGTGCGCGGCCTCTTTCGTCGTCGGATCGAACAGCGGCTGTGGCAATTGCTGGTTCTTGCGCATGCCCTCGGGCAGGCTGGTTCCGCCGAATTCGCGCTGGCCCGCCGCATATCTCGTCCACGCCGCCGTATCGGTGACGCCGGTGAGGTAGCCGCGTACCACTGCCTCGGCCGGCAGCAGCGTGCATTTTCTGGCGATGGTGACGTTGGGGTCGGGGACCGCCAGCACGTGATTGGGCACGATGTCTTTGGTTTTCTCGAACCACCACGCACTCACCTGGTTGAGCACCTGCCCCTTCCAGGGGATGTGGGCGATGATGCGGTCGAACGACGAATGCCGGTCGGTGGTGATGAGAATGAGCTTGCCGTCGCGCTCGTAGATGTCGCGGACCTTGCCCGCCGTCTTGGGGCCGAGAAAGCCGAAATTGGTTTCCTTCAGAAGATCCATCTAATGCGCGTCCGGGTCTTTGACGAGCGTCTTGGTCTCTCCAGTGCTCACCTGCAAAATCTTCTCGGTCGGTTGATCGGTCCAATTCCACCAGCCGCCGCCTAACGCCTGGAACAATGCCGCAGTATCGGCGAGCCGCGCGGCGCGCGCCTGCACTACCTGGATCACTGCCTGCTGATAAGCGGCTTGCGCGGTCAGCAGGACAAGCACATTGGCATAGCCCGTGTCCATCTGCCGGCGCGCCTGGTCGTAGCTGATCTTGGCGGCGCGCTCAAAATCGAGCGCCGCTTTCAGTGCGTCGGCGTCGTTCTGCAGCGCGCGCAAAGTATCGGCGACGTTCTGCACCGCCCCGACCACAGTGCCGCGATAGGTCCATGCCGCTGCGTCATAAGTGGCGCGCGCGCCCTTGAGCGTGTGCCACAGCGTGCCGGCGTCGAAAATGGTCTGCGTCGCATTTCCGGCGATGATCCAGAATTCGTTTGCGGGCGATATCAGCCCGGCGAGCACGGTATTCATATATCCGGCATTGCCGCTGATCGTGAAACTCGGCAGCATGTTGGCGGTGGCGACGCCGATCAGCGCGCTTGCCGAGTGCAATTGCTCCTGCGCGGCACGGACATCCGGCCGCTGCTCGACAAGTTGCGAGGGCAGGCTCACCGGCAGGTCGGTGGGCAAGTGCAGATCGGCCAGATCGAACGTCTGGAGAGGCGCCAGAGCGGGATATGTGCCCGCCAGAGCCGCCAATAAATCCTGCTGCTGTTGTAGCGCCTTGCGCAACGGTGGAAGCGTCGCCTTGATCTGCGCGAGAGCGGCCTGTTGCAGCGCAAGGTCGCCGAGAGTGACCGAACCCGCTTTGTACTGGCGCTCCAGGGTATCGACCATCCTGGTGTTGATTCTGATCAGATCGTTGGTGACGTCGATCTGTGCCCGCAACGAGGCCTCGGTGATTGCGGCAACCACTATGTTGGAGGTGAGCGTGAGATAGGCCGCCTCGACCTGGAAGTGCTGGGTATTGGCCTGCGCCTGCAGCGATTCGACCGTGCGCCGATTAAGGCCCCAGACGTCGAAGGTGTACGATATCTGCACCTGCGCGGTGTAGAGATTAAAGGGATTGGCGGCCGAAGACAGCACAGGCGAGATCACGCTGGCAGTCTGCTGACGTGTTGGATTGAAATTGGTCTGGACGGTCGGAAAAAACTTGCCCTCCTGGGCGTAGACGGCCTCGTTGGCGGCGCGCAGCGTGGAGAGCGCCGACTGCAGCGTCGGATTGTTGTTGAGCGCCTGCTCGATCAGCGCATTGAGCGCTGGTGACCGAAACAGCGTCCACCATTGCTGAGGAAGATCGCGGCCCGGCTCGAAATGCTGCGATTGGCCGTCCCGCACGTCGGCACCGGTCGTATGGGGCGCCAGCGGTTGCGTTGCGTAGCGGTCAATGTCGGGTGGCGCGGGCGTACGGAAATCAGGACCGACCGCGCAGCTGGCCAGTAATACCATCAGCGCTACGGCGGCGGCACCTTCGGAACACGACCTGACTGACAGAACTGACATACGTGACAGGGGCGCTACTGGACATCGAACGCGATCATTGGGCTTTCGCAACGGGCGATCGTCGCCATCGAATGATTATTGCCGATTTCCGCACTGCTGGCTGTGTTTGTCCAGCCACAGTGTGGATTATTCGGTGGTCGCTTGCGCTGTGATTTATCGCAGCAATTCAGTGCATTGTCATAGAGTTTGTGATTAATGACAGTAGACTGCGTGGCCCGCTGATGGCCATGTCACTGTGACCTCCGAAGAGTCTGGATGCGGTTAGCTTATGGCCCTCGGTACGACAAACAGCCGAGTGGGAGCGGCGATCGCCGGCGGCCTCATCGTCGCTGCGGTCGTGGTGTATTGGGCGTGGCCTTCCAGGCACAGCTCAAAACCGAATCTCAGCGCCCAGACGACCGCTGCCCCCCATAATCCAGACAGCCTGGATTTATCGGACGCCCAGCTCGCGTCCGTGAAAGTCGAGCCGGTCGAGGAGCATGAGTTTCCGGTAGAGAAAGAGGCCGTCGGCAGCATCGATTTCAACGAGGACTTGGAGACGCAGGTCTTCACTCCCTATCAGGGCAAGATCATCGCCCTGTTCGCCGAGGTTGGCGACGACGTCAAAAAAGGCCAGACGCTGTTCACCATCGACAGCCCCGATCTGCTGCAGGCGGAATTGACCCTGATTGCTGCCGCTGGCGTCTTGGATTTGACCACGCGCAATCTGGCGCGTCTTCGCGACCTTTACACCACACGAGCGGTTTCGCAGCACGACCTGGAACAGGCAGTTTCCGATCAGCAGACAGCCGAGGGTAATCTACGTGCGGCGCGCGACGCGGTACGCCTGTTCGGTAAAAGCGACGCCGATATCGATCATATCGTCAGCTCACGCAGCGCCGATCCGACGCTCGTTGTGCCAAGTCCGATTGACGGCCGGATCACAACGCGCAATGCGGCGCCGGGGCTGTTCGTACAGCCTGGCGGGGCGCCTGCGCCCTACACCGTGGCCAATATCGATACGATGTGGATGCTGGCCAACGTAACGGAGAATGACAGCCCGGCCTTTCGCGTCGGACAACCGGTGCGGGTCAGGGTCGACGCGTTTCCAGGCCGCGTCTTCGATGCGCGCGTGACCACCCTAGGAGCGACGGTCGATCCCAATACCCGGCGCGTGCTGGTCCGTTCGGAAATCAAAGACCCACAGCACGAATTGCGAGCAGGGATGTTTGCGGACTTCACCATCAGCGTCGGCGCCCCGATGCGTTCGCCTGCTGTGCCGCTTGCCGGCGTTGTACGTGAGGGTAACGGCACGCAGACGATTTGGGTCACCGCGGACCGCCGCAGCTTCATCAGGCGGACGATCAAGATCGGCCAGCAGGTCGACGGCTATCGGCAAATTCTTGAAGGCGTGCAGGTCGGCGAACTCGTTGCGACCGACGGCGCGATCTTTCTCAGCAACATGCTGGCGATCCAGGGCGGTCAATGAAGTGGTTCGGCGCTCGTCACGGGCGAGGCAGAGGTGAGCGGTGCTGAAGGGCATCTTAGCATTCGGGCTCAGTCGGCGCGCGATCATCCTGCTCGGCCTGCTGGTCTTCAGCATCGGCGGGCTGGTCGCCTTCGCCAAGCTCAATATCGAGGCTTATCCGGATCCGGCCCCGGTTATTCTTGAAATCACCGCGCAAGCGCCCGGTCTCTCCGCCGAAGAGATGGAGCGCTACTATACGGTTCCCATCGAGGTCGGCCTCTACGTCACGCCCGGTCTGGCCAATATTCGTTCAACTTCGTTTTATGGCCTGTCGTTCGTGCGCGTTACCTTCAATTACGGCGTCCCTTATTTCTTTGCTTATTCCCAGGCCGCCTTGAGCCTGCAGCAGAACGTCACGCTGCCGGGCGGCCAGGTCCCGCAGATTCAGCAATCAAGCCTGACCGGCGAAGTGTTCCGCTATCAGGTGAAAGGTCCCCCGCATTTTGGGCTCACCAATCTGCGCACCGTGCAGGACTGGATCGTCGCGCGCCGGTTGTACCAGGTTTCGGGCGTCGTGGCAGTAAACTCGTGGGGCGGCACGACCAAGCAGTTCGATGTCGACGTCAACCCGGGTAAGCTCGAAGCTTACAACCTCACCATACCGCAGATCATCAGCGCGCTGGGCAATTCCAATTTGAATGTCGGCGGCCGCGAGATCACTGTCGGACAGCAGTCGGTGAACATCCGCGGCATCGGCCTGTTCGACAGCGGCGGCGATCAGGAGTTGACCAAGGGCTATAAGGTCGACGACATCGAGAATGTCGTCCTCGGACAGTTCAACGGCGTTCCGGTCCAGCTGAAGGATGTGGCCAAGGTCTCCGTCGGCTACGTGCCGCGACTGGGCATTGCCGGAAAGGATCACGACAGCGACGTGGTGTTGTCGATTGTCGTCATGGGCCGCACCTTTCATACAAACGACGTGGTGCCGAGAATCAAGGCCGCGCTTGACAAGCTGAATGTGGACGGGTCCCTGCCGCCGGGCGTGACGCTCGTTCCCTATTACAGCCGCACTGAGCTCGTCTCGGTTACCACCCGCACAGTCCTGAACAACCTCATCTACGGATGCGTATTGGTTTTCATCATCCAGTGGATATTTCTCGGCAATCTGCGCAGCGCCGTCATCGTCGGCGTCAATATTCCTTTCGCGTTGTTCTTTGCCGTCATCATCATGGTATTGACGGGACAGGACGCCAATTTGCTCTCGGTCGGCGCCGTCGATTTCGGCATCATCGTCGATTCGGCGGTGATCCTGGTCGAGAACGTGTTCAGGAATTGTCAACTGAGCCCCGTCGAGCGAGGGAGCTTGCTGCAGCAGCTCGCGGACGGACGGTTCGGTCCCGATCCAACCCATCCGCGGGACGGGACCTCCGGCACGTGGACCGGCCGACTGCGCCTCATTCTGGCGAGCGCGCTGCAGGTCGACAACGCGATATTCTTCTCGGCGCTGATTACGGTTGCGGCGTTCGTGCCGCTGTTCACGATGCAAGGGGTGGAAGGCCAGATTTTCAGTCCGATGGCGCGAACCTACGGCTTGGCGCTGGCCGGCGCTTTGCTCTCGACATTCACGGTCACACCGGTTTTGACGTCATATTTGCTGCCGGAGCGGGTCGAGGAAGCCGAGACGTTCGTCGTGCGGTTGCTGCGTGCGATCTATGCGCCAGTGTTGCGCTGGGCGCTGAACAATCGCAGGACCATGCTGGCGATCGGCGTTTTATTTTTGGCGGCGGCTGGATTGCTGAGCCTGCGGCTTGGCAGCGAGTTTCTGCCGGCGCTAGAAGAAGGCAATCTGTGGATCCGTGCGTCGATGCCGCCGACGATCGGGCTTGAGGCAGGCGAACCCACAGTAGCGAAAATGCGGGAGATTCTGCTGCGTCATCCCGAAGTCCGTTCCGTCACCTCTCAGCACGGCCGGCCCGACAATGGCAGCGACCCCTCTTCGTTTTCGAACGTCGAATTGTTCGTGCCGCTCATACCCTACGAACACTGGCGGACCAACTATGACAAGCCCGACTTGATCCGCGACCTGCAGCATGAGTTCGCCGAGGAATTGCCGGGCATCGATTTCAACTTCTCTCAGTACATCCAAGATAATGTCGAAGAAGCGATCTCCGGCGTCAAAGGCGCCAACGCGGTCAAGATTGTCGGCCGCGACCTGCCGACTATCGAGCGCCTTGCCGACGAGGTCGAACAGCAAATGCAGCAGGTGAAGGGCATCACCGATCTGGGGATCTTCCACGTTCTCGGCCAGCCCAATCTGAACATTACGGTGAACCGCGAAAAGGCCGCCCGATATGGCCTCAATAGCGGTGACGTGAATAATGTCATCCAGGCGTCGTTGGGTGGGGCGCAGGCGACGACGCTGCTCGAAGCCGATCGCCAATTCGGCGTTGTGGTCCGGCTGCCGCCCCAATATCGCTCAAGTCTCGAAGCGGTTCGCAATATCAAGGTCGCTTATCAAACGCCGGGCGGCGTCAATGCGTATGTCCCGCTCGGCGAACTTGCGGATATCAAGCTCGACACCGGTGCTTCGTCCATCTATCACGAGGCCGGCGAGCGCTACATTCCGGTCAAATTCAGCGTGCGCGGACGCGATCTCGCCGGCGCGGTGGAAGAGGCGCAGGAGCGCATCGCGCAGAACGTGAAGCTGCCTCCGGGCTATCGGCTGGTCTGGGCCGGCGAGTTTGAGGACCTGGAGGAGGCAAAGGCGCGCCTTGCCGTGATCGTGCCGCTCAGTTTGTTGCTGATATTCATGCTGCTGTACACGCTGTTTAATTCGTTGCGCGACAGTTTCATGGCGCTTGCCGGCATTCCATTCGCTGCCGCAGGCGGCGTGCTCGCGCTCTATCTATCGGGTCAGAATTTCAGTATTTCCGCGGCGGTCGGATTTGTTTCTTTGTTCGGCGTCTCGGTGATGAACGGCATTTTGATCATGACCTATTACAACGAGGTCAAAGCTACTGGAATGAGCGCGGTTGAAGCGATGTTCCACGCCGCCTCGCAGCGGATGCGCCCGATGCTGATGACCGCGCTTTCGGCCTGTATTGGTTTGTTGCCGGCCGCCGTCTCCACCGGCGTCGGCAGCCAGGTGCAGCGGCCACTGGCGACGGTCGTTGTCGGCGGCATGTTTATCGGACCGATCATCCTGCTTGTGGTCGTGCCGGCGGTGCTGACAATGTTCCTTGATCGGCCGGCTCATGGCGGGTCCGCAGGCGAGCCGAATGTGCCGCTAACGACCGATTGAGCATCGATGATGAAGAAACCTGCGATGCGCATTGTTCCATATTCCGTAACGCTGGCGCTGCTTGGCGCGCTTGCCGTTCAGGCAAGTCTCGCGCGCGAGCGGGTAGGCCATCGTGGGACGGCGCATTCGGTTCACACATCCACACCGAATGCGCCGAAGGGTGGAAGGCCGGCGACAGAGGTGAGGCAGATCCAGACCGGAGAAAGAGAAACTCTCGAAACGCCGATGACGGTTTGGCGCCACAGCGCGGGCAGCCGCACCAGCGCGCGCGAGACGCAAAGCGTCAGAATTGCACCGATCGCGCATCCGCGCGCGCCGGCCACTCCCGCCGCATCGAATATCGTGCACCGCAACGCGATCGGCGTGCGGGTTACCAGTGGGGATGTGACGCAAAAGTACAGCATACAGCCATTCGCTCACCCGCCGATAAAGCCTGGCTCCGTTCCTTCGAGCGGCATCGGCACAGTCGCTGCCGGAAATCAGGGCGGAGTGCGCGGCGTGACCGTAAACGGCAGCCCCAACTTTGCGACCTTTAGCAGAGGAACAATTGGCAGTCCGACGCCAACGCGCCTCGGCACTCCGCAACCCGGCATTGGCGGGCCGCCGCGAGTGGCCGCGGGCATCAATGGAAGCACCTTCCGGCCAAAGCGTTGAACGCGATTCAGTTCTATTGTAGGTCGGTCTTGGCTTGGCACCGTGCAGTGCCCGCCGAGCGGCTAGTCAACGAATCGGATTTTACCTTATATTAGAGTGGCCCCTCCGGGAGGGACCGTTGTTGCTGCTGGCAGCGTCTTCGGTGCCGTTAGTCGCAAAATGACGAAGTCCACTGCCACCATGCCTATTGGAGCGCGCAACTTGGCCCAACCGGAGACTAACCCTGTCACCACATTATCGGACTCAAAAATTCCGACAGGAGTGCGCATAGCCGCTGCGGTGTTGCGAATAGCATTCATCGGCACGCTTGTGCTGATCGTGCTGAGCGTCAGCATGCCGCAGAACGAGACGATCTGGACGATTTACGACACGCCGCTTGACGTGATCCGTCTTTTATTGGGCATTGCCGTTTGTGTTTGGCTGGTGATTCAGCTGTTCGTAGGGGGCCCGAGAGACCTGCACGGCTATCGGACTTGGCTCTATCTCGGGCTTGTTGCGGTGCCCTTCGCAGTCATCACGCTTGTCTACGTCTGGTGGGAATAGCGACGGCGTCTGCGCGTCCTAAAGGTCGATCAGCCGGTCGGTCGCCCCCTTGATGACCGCCTCGGTGCGGGTGGCGGCGCCGAGCTTGGCGCGGGCATTGTCGATATGAAAATCGATGGTGCGCGCGAAGGATAATTTGCAGAGGGATCACGCATCGATGTCGATGACTTTTGGTTCTACGATTTCTCCTCGGTTACGCCGAACGATCGCGGCCGTTGTCGCCATTGCGGCGAGTGCCCTGACGCTATCAAGCGCAAACGCATGGCTGGTGGTCGCGCGGGCCGCCGAGCCTCTGCAGGTCAGTGCTCCGGTCGTGACCGTGGATTGGCAGGGACCATGGTCGCTGCCGCCGCGCTTCCGCAATCATTGCGGCTACGATGTCAATCATGGGGCCTGGCGCTGCTCCGACCATTGCGGCATCGATTACCAATTCTATTTCTGTTCGCCGGCATCCTTCGGCTGCTGTCATCCCGGTTACGGCTATTGCGATTGGAACGGCCATCTGCGCTGCGCGCCGTGAGGCGGTGTCTGCTCCGTCTGGTTGTGTTGTTTTATTGCGCAGTCGGCGCCACGAGTGCGGCTGCGCAGGACCCCGCCGCATTTTATAAAACGCATACGCTTACGCTCGGATCGCCGAACAGTCCGGGCGGCGGCTACGACATTTATCTCCGCGTCCTCGCGCGCCACATCGGCAAATATATTCCCGGTAATCCGACTGTCGTCGTGCAGAACATTCCGGCTGCCGGCGGCATGACGCTCGCCAATCAGCTTTACAACACGCTGCCCAAGGATGGCTCCTACATCGGAATGGTGCGCGGCACGGCGATCGAGGAGCAAGTCTACCGATCGCCCCAGGTCGCATTTGACGGCCGCAAGTTTGCCTGGATCGGCAACATGAACAGCGACCGCGACGCCTGCATCGTCTCGGCTGGCAGCGGCGTGCATACGATCGGCGATCTCTATACGCACGAGGTCATCGCCGGTGCGTCCGGCGTCGGCGCGCAGTCCTACTCTTTCCCGGTGGTCTATCAGAAACTCCTAGGGATGAAGTTCAAGGTGATTTCCGGCTATCCGGGAACGCCGGAACGGATGATCGCGCTTGAACGCGGCGAGATTACCGGTGCCTGCGGCATCAGCCTTTCGCTGATCCAGTCGCAGTTCAGCCGTCCGCTGCAGGAGGGCCATATTCGGCTGATCGCGCAAGGCGCATTGCACGCGGACCCGCGCTATCCGGACGTTCCCAACATTCTCGATCAGGCCAAGACTGCCGATGTCCGGCAGGCGCTGGAATTTCTTTATTTGCCGCTCGCGCTCGGCCGCTCGCTCGCTGCTCCGCCACAGATTCCGCAGGATAGGCTGGACGTGCTGCGTCAAGCGACCGCGCGGACGATGCTGGATCCCGACTTCCTCACCGATGCCAAGAAGCTCGACATCGACATTGCACCGATGAGCGCGGATGAAACGCGTGCCATGGTCGACCAGCTATTCGCCACGCCGCCGGCGGTGGTTGCGCGGATCGGGCAGGCGCTGTCGCCGTAACGCTTTTGCGGCGGCCGTGGACGAATGCCGTCGTCTCGTTTAGATTCGCGCTACAATTTGTGGAGATCGCAGAGCATGCTGACCGAATTTCATCACGAAGGCCGTTTCCGTTGGCCGAACGACGCGCGCGTGGCGGTCACGCTGACCTTCGATTTTCAAGGCGGCGAGGACGTCCGCCCGCTGGCGGACGGGACCCGCGATCACGAGGAATATACGCAGTGCGAATACGGGCCGAACACTGCGATCTGGCGCCTTCTGCGCATTCTGGATGAAGAGAAGGTCAAGGCCACGTTTATGACCTGCGGCGCGATCGCCGAGCGCTTTCCGGATGCGGTGAAGGCGATCGTCGGCAACGGCCACGAGATCGCCGGTCACGGCTATCACCATGAGGTCGCCCGCAACCTTACCCGCGAGCAGGAGCGGGAGGTGATGCGCAAGACCGTCGACATGATCCGCGGCCGCACCGGGCAGCGGCCGATCGGCTGGCGCTCCTGCACGCAAAGCCCGAACAGCCTCGAACTGCTGATGGAGCACGGCTTCCTCTGGAACAGCAATTCGTTCTCCCACGACCTGCCGTTCCTTTGGGAATCGAACGGCCGCACGCTGGTCGAGCTGCCGCGCCAGCCGTTCGGCGACGGGCGGACCTACCAGCACCGCAACAACGACGCCGGCAATCCGCATGACACGCTGTTGATCTGGAAGGCGATGTTCGACGAATTTCACGAGGAATCGACGCTGGCGCCGACTTACTGTCCGTTCCAGTTCCATCCGTATATTTCCGGCCGTCCCGGCCGCGCCAAGACCTTGCGCACGATCATTCGCCACATGAAGGATGCCGGCGGCGTCTGGTTTGCGACCGGCAGCGAAGTCGCGCGCTGGTGCCTCGACGAGATCTTCCGCATCGAGCAACCGGCCGCCGCGCCGCTTCGGGTTGCAGCGTCCTAGAACATGATCTCGAAAAGTGCGCCGATCAGGCGTTCGCGGTGATCCGCAGAATGACCGCGATGATCACTGAGGCGGAGCGGGTGATGATCTGCGAGATGAAATCCAGATCGACGCCAAGTCGCTCGCCGAGCACCGGCAGCAGGATGATCAGCCCGATCAACAGCAGCAAGCCGTAACGCTCAACCCGAGAAAACGGCACGGCGAGCGCCTTCGGCAGCAGACCGACGAGGATCCGACCGCCGTCAAGCGGGGGGATCGGCAACAGATTGAACACCGCCAAGACGACATTCAGCACGAGTGCGTTTTTGAGATTCTCGGCGAGGAACCGTACGGCGACATCGGGGGTATAGGCGAGCAGGTGAAAGGAGGCCGCCGAGAGCGTGGCCAGCACCAGATTCATCGCCGGCCCCGCCGCCGCCACCAAAATCATGTCGCGCCGCGGATGGCGCAGCGCGCGAAAGTTCACCGGCACCGGCTTGGCATAGCCGAACAGAAACGGCGAGCCCAAGAGTAACAGAGCCCCCGGCAGCAAGACCGTCCCGAACGGGTCGATGTGCTTGAACGGGTTGAAGCTCACCCGGCCAAGCCGCCATGCGGTATCGTCGCCGAGGAGGTGGGCGACGAACCCGTGCGCCGCCTCGTGAAAGGTGACGGCGATGAGGACCGGCAGCAGCCAGACCGAGATTTCAAGAGCGATGACGCTGAACTGCTGATCCATATGATTATCTAAGGCCGTGCTGGTCCGTGGCCGCGCTGCGATTTGTCTCTTGCTCGCGCCGGACATTACATCTTCACTATCGCCAAGACCACGAGCGGTCGGGAGGCGCGCATGAACTATACAAAGCAATTCATCGTCGAACCCGGCGCCAAGCTTCGGCTCGGCAAGATCGATCCGGCCTATTCCGGCAGGCACAAGTCGCGCGAGGCGGCGGCCAAGGCAACCGCGACGCAAGTCGCGCGGATGGATCAGCTGCAATACCTGCTCTATGCCGACGGCAGCCGCTCGCTGCTGATCGTGCTGCAGGGGCTCGACGCAGCCGGCAAGGACGGAACCGTCCGCCATCTGTTCGCCGGGATGAACCCGCAGGGCACGTCCGTGGCCAGCTTCAAGGAGCCGACCAAGGAGGAGCTTGCGCACGATTTCCTCTGGCGCGTGCATTCGCGCGCGCCAAGCAGGGGCGAAGTGGTGATCTTCAACCGCTCCCACTACGAGGATGTGCTGGTGGTCCGCGTGCACAAGACGGTGCCGCGTCCGGTATGGTCGAAGCGTTACGATCAGATCAACAGTTTCGAGAGGCTGCTGCATGAGAGCGGCACGTGCATTCTGAAATTCTTTCTGCACATCGGCGCGGATGAGCAGCTCGAGCGCTTCCGTCAGCGGCTCGATGACCCGGAGCGGCGGTGGAAGATCAGCGACAGCGACTATTCCGAGCGCAAGCTGTGGCCGAAATATATGGAGGCCTATGAGGAGGCGATCAGGCAGACCAGCACCAAGCAGGCGCCCTGGTACGTCATTCCCTCAAACCACAAATGGTTTCGCAACCTCGCCATCTCACAGATCGTCGCCGACGCAATGAACGGCATGGGGCTTAAGCTGCCACCGCCGCGTGTCGATATCGCCGCGATCCGGCGCAAATATTACGCCGCCAAACGCGCGGCTGGCGGCAAGAAAGGTTAGCTTCGGCGTCCGACGCCTTAATCCCCGATCGCGTCGCGGCCTGCAATTCGCGCGCGTCGGCAATTCAATTCTGCGGTAGCAAAAACGATTGAGGACTGCCGGCGCGTTCTTGAGGGCAGTGGAGTTCCGAGCTAACTTCGCCCGAAGCTGAAGCTTGCTTTGCGCGAAGGATGCCATGCAGGACACTATCGATACACGGATCGCGACCGATATTCGGGTTACACCGCTGTCGCCGGCCTGCGGCGCCGAGATCAGTGGCGTCGATCTGACCAAGCCGCTCTGCGAGGCCCAGTTTCGGGCGATTAAGCGAGGCGTGGGACGAGCACATCGTGCTCGTCTTCCGCGGCCAGCAGCTGTCGCAGGACGACCAGCTCCGCTTCGCCTCCTATTTCGGCGATCTCGGCAGCCGCAAGAAGGCGCCCGAGCCGCTGCGCACGCGCGCCGAAGGCATCCAGCAGGACAACGAGAAAGTGCTGCTGGTGACCAACATCAAGGTCGACGGCAAGCCGATCGGCGCCTTCGGCGACGGCGAGTTCTGGTTCCACATCGATTCCGGTTATTCGGCGCGACCCTACAAATACACTTTCCTCTACGCGCTCGAACTGCCCTCGCGCGGCGGCAACACCATGTTCTCCAACATGTATAAGGCGTACGACGCCGTGCCAGCCGCGCTTAAGCAGAAGCTTACCGGAAAGAAGGCGCTGCACATCCACGAGTACAACCGGGCAAAGCAAGCAGGCTCGTCCGGCGATATCAGCGGCATCCCGCATTACTACCACCCGCTGTTCGTCACCCATCCAGACACCGGGCGAAAGACGTTGTTCGTCGACCGGCTGATGACCACCCGCATCGAGGGGCTGAGCCAGCAGGAGAGCGACACCATCCTCGACCAGCTCTACGAGATCGGCGAGCGGCGCGAATTCATCTTCGAGCACGAATGGAAGCTCGGCGACTTTCTGATGTGGGACAATCGCTGCACCATCCATGCTCGCACCGATTTTCCCAAGGAGGAGCGGCGGCTCCTTCGCCGCTGCACCGTCGAGGGCGAGCCGCTGTTTGAATAAGGAGCATCAGACGATGTCGACTTCGCGCTTGCCCGTCTTTGACAAGTTCATCGCCGATTTGCGCGGCATTTGGTCGGCGGAAACCGATGACGAACGGCGCATGGCCAAGGCCAAACCGCTTCTGGAAAAGCTCGTGATGGACCCGGACTTGAAGGCGGATTCGGCGAGCTGGCCGTCGACCGAGGGACGCAAGAACCTCCTGTTCTACGTCGACCCCGACTATCACTTCGTCATCAACGGCGTGGTGCGCGTGCCGGGACGCACCGGCAGCATTCACGATCATGCCGACGCCTGGGTGCTCTACGGCGTGCTCGACGGCACCGAAAGTCTCGAACGCTTCGACCGCGTCGACGACGGCAGCCGGCCGGGCTACGCCGAAGTGAAACTTTCCTCGGTGACCACCGGCTCGCAAGGCAAGGTCGATCTGGTGCCGCCGCGCGCCATTCACGCCGAGCAGGGCGGCCCGACGCGCTCGGTCGCCGTCATCGTGCGTAGCCAGAAACTCGGCGAAGGCACAATGCTGCAGCATCGCTACGACCGCGACACCCACACGGTGGTCGAGCAATATGGCCCGACGCAGAATTCCGTTTGAACTTGCCTTATGAGGGCGACGCTTAGGGAGTCGGGTGGCCGTCAACCGAGCGCGTCGCCGTCCCGTGGGGCGCGAAGAATTTCACTTTTCAAACAGCGCAAGCCGCTGCGTTCTCGCGGCGCGGTTTTTGCGCCCGAGTTATTTTGCACGGCAAGAAAAGGGCCTCCAAACAAAAGGGGAGGCGGAGCGCCGAAAGGCGCGGGGTAGATTCCGCGGTCCCCGCCCGACAAGCTGATGAACGCCTTGCCTTGCGTGTCCTCGCGGCGCGCGCCCCTTTGGGAGACGCGCTCGCCTTCCGGCGCTCTACCGCGGCTCTTGCCAGAGGCCTTGAGAGCCTAGGGCTCAGTCCGGTCCCGCGCTTCATGGTAGCGGACAACCGATCCGCTCCCCGGGCAGCCAGCTCCTGGCAGACCGGCGACGTGGCCGGCCGGGCGAGTTTCCGAACCGCCCGCGGACAGAGTTACGAGCCCCATCCCGGGCACCGCTCCCGCTCCATCAATCAGCCGTCACCGGTTGACGTCCCTTGGCCGAGCGAGATGGGGGCTATTTACATCGTCACGTGAAGAGAGACAAGGAATTTCGCCGGCTGGGGCTAGCGCTCTGATCCGACGCGCGTTTTCTCACACCCGCCGCTCGAAGCGCTGTCGCCACAAATGTGACAATTGGCTTGATTCGTTGTTTTTTCCGCTAAGGCACGGAGAGTGCGGATGTTTTTCTAATTGCACTAACCCGCTTCGCGGGAGGGGAGAGAGCGCTGGGCTAGGGTGCAGAAGCGATCGCGATTCGCCTAACGACATTTATGGAACGTCACCCGGATCACACCGGTTTGATGTGCGCGAACTTGATGACCTTCGCCCACTTCTCGGTTTCGTTGGCGATGAACTCGCCGAATTTGCCGGATGTCGTGAGCATTGGCGTGGCACCGAGGTCGGCAAGGCGCGTTTTCATGTTGGGGTCGGCGAGCCCAGCGTTGATCGCTTGATTGAGCTTGCCAACGATGTCCGCCGGCGTGCCTTTAGGCGCCCCAATACCTTGCCACGCAGTCGCCTCGTAGCCCGGCACGAACTCGGCCACGGTCGGAATATCCGGCAGCTCCTCCGAGCGCGTTGCACCCGTCATCGCCAGCGCACGCAGCCGACCGGCCCTGATGTGCGCGATTGAGGAAACAATAAGATCGAACATCACTTGTACCTGACCGCCCAGCAGGTCGGTGAGTGCAGGTGCGGCGCCGCGATACGGCACGTGAATCATATCGACGCCGGTCATCATCTTGAACAGTTCGCCGGCTACATGTGGCACGCTGCCGTTGCCAGCCGACGCCATGTTGATCTTGCCCGGATTGGCCTTCGCATAGGCGATGAACTCGGGAACAGTCTTTGCTGGAAACGATGGATTGACTTCCATCACGCACGGTTCGCTGGAAATTCCTGCCACCGGCACGACATCGTGGATGAAATTGAAGTTGAGGGTGTCGTAGAGCGTCGCGTTGATCGCGTTTGACGAAGTGGCCAGAAGGAGCGTGTAGCCGTCCGGAGTTACACGCACGACCGCCTCAGTGCCAACATTGCTGGCGGCACCCGGCCGGTTCTCGATGATGAATTGCTGGCCGAGCCGCTCCGAGAGCCATTGCCCCATCAGGCGCGCGATGATGTCGCCCGGGCCACCCGCCGGAAAGCCAACGATGATGCGCACCGGCCGCGTTGGGTAGTTATCCGCACTTGCGATGCGCGAGGCGACCGGGAGAGCGGCAGCACCCGCCGCCAGATGCAGGAAATGTCTTCGGTGGGGAAGTTTCATGGCATTGTTCCCACGAGTTTGAATACCTGCTGCAAAGCCAATTGTCTCCGAACTGGCACGGCATGACGCGGAGTCGGGCAGAGCGACCCGCATTGCCCTTAATGATCAAAAGCTCACGTTGGCCGGCAAATTCGCAAAAGGGCAGCCGGGGATTCTTCCAAGATCAGCTAGCCTTGATGTCGGCAAACCTGATCACCTTCCCCCACTTCTCGCCCTCGTCGGCGATCAGTCTGCCGAAATCGGCGGGCCAGCCATTCATCAGGCACCGGAAACTTAAGTCGGCGCGGCTATTCCGCATAGTTCTATTTTTTCATAATGTTATATTGATCCGACAATAGGTGATGACATGCAGATCAGCGATCGCATCGGACGCCGCATCAAGCTGCACGACCTGCACGTCCTGATGGCTGTCGTCCAGGCCGGCAGCATGAACAAGGCTGCCGCCCTGCTCAACACGACCCAGCCGGCCGTTTCCAAATCGATCGCGGAACTGGAGCGTAGTGTGGGGGCACGCCTGCTCGATCGCCACCGCCAGGGCGTGGAACCGACCAAATGCGGCCGCGCGCTGCTCGATTGCGGCGTGACCGTCTTCGATGACCTCCGGCAGGGCCTGAAGACCATCGAGTTTCTAGCCGATCCCACGGCGGGGGAAGTGCGGATCGGATGCACCCATCTTCTGGCCGGGAGCTTCGTTTCGGCCGTCGTCGATCGGCTCTCCTGCCGCTATCCCCGTATCCAGGTCCAGCTCATGCAGATGGGGAACACGCCACGCCCCGAGCTTCGGGAACGCAATCTCGATCTCCTGATCGCCCGGATATTGGAGCCGCTGGCACACGAACGACTGAACTTCGAACTTCTTTTCGACAATTCCTATGTCGTCGTTGCGAATGCGCAAAGCCCGTGGGCGCGGCGACGCCGGATCAAGTTAGCCGAGCTTGTTGAAGAATTGTGGGCACTGCCGCCGCCAGAAACCGTCACGGGATCGATGGCAAGGAACGCCTTTCTCGCGAGCGGCGTCGATTATCCCCGCGCGAGCGTGTTTGCCCCACCCAGCGTGCTGCCCAACCTATTGGCCAGCGGACGCTTCTTAACGATCGTCTCGACGACGGTGTTGAAGTTTCTCGCCAGAAGGCAGAGCGACTTTAAGGTTCTACCCGTCGACTTTCCGATGGGCAGTCTGCCGTTTGGCATCGTTACGCTGAAGAATCGGGCGCTCTCACCGGTCGCGCAACTATTCATCGAGCATGCCCGCGAGGTGGCGAAGCCGCTGGCGAAGAAGCGATAGCCGCCGAGTCCAGTTTTGGCGTGCGCCGTGAAAAGGCGGCGCTTTCCAGTCGGGGCAAGTCCTTCCTGGCAACCGCTCCCGTCGGAAGCAACCGGAACGGCTTGTTGCAGTGCATGAGTCTCTTGCTGGCCCGAAACTCCACTTGCCGCGATGCCGCGATTTCGTCGCTACCGGAATCAATATGGGACTCAACCCTGACATCGTGAATCGGGCGCTCGCGACCATAACGTCATCGAGACCGAGTCTGCACCGTCACACTCTCGCGTACGGCCTTGAGGGCAACACCGCTCCTCCGGGAGAAAGCCCGCAGTTCATCGAGGAACATGCGGGCAACTGCGCTTGGTGTCCGATTTTTCAGACTGATGATTTCGACCGACGGCGACTTCATCGACAAACTGATCGGTAGGCGTTTAACCTGCAGTCGCTCGGCACCAAAGTGCAGCATCGATGCAGGAACCATCGTCAAAAATTTTCCGGTCTCCACCAGCCTCACTCTTATCGCAACCGAGTTTGAGACGATTCGCGGCTTCGGTGGCTTGAGCCTTGCGGCGCGGAAGACCTGCTCGACGAAGCTAGCGGCCACGTTATCGGGTTCCGGCAGCGCCCACGGTTCGCCGAGTAGGTCCCTCAAGTTGAGTTTGCGGCAAGTGGACCACCGGCTTTCGCGGCCAGCGATAACGACCATGGTTTCTTCAAACAGACATTCCGATGCGAAATCATTCTTGTCCATGGCGTTAGGAGGGCGGCAGATCGCCAGATCGATTCTGCGCTCACGCAGCAATCGGCAAAGCGTTCCAGCGTCGGTTTCGAGCACACGGAATGTGATTCCTGGGTGATGCTCGGCAATACGGGCCACGGCGGCGGGGATGAACCCCTCAATGAAGGGCCCGGCGCCGCCGACGTTCAGCTCCCCTCTGGTGGGATCGGCAAGAAATTCGATCTCTTGAACGCCTCGTCGCAGATCATCGAACACGGCAGTGCCGCACGCCAACAGCGCCCTTCCATACGCCGTTGGCTCGACGCCCTGCGGGGTCCGGTCGAGCAGGCGAGCGTCCAGAGAGTCCTCAAGTCCGGCAATCGTCTTCGACACGACCGGCTGCGATATGGAAAGCCGCTGCGCAGCACGCGCCATGCTCCCGGATTCGATCGTAGCCAACAGGACGTGGAGGTCGCGCAGCTTGATGCGGCGCCCGATGCGATCATTCCACTGCATGTGAACTCCATGACTAAATGGCTATAGGTACATTCAATAATGGAACTTGTGGCTATAGCCAACTGATCCATAGTGAGGGGCGGGACCGACCTCTGGAGGGCATGTCATGCGCCGGCGCGCAGCAACTCTTCTTTTCGCATACCTATTGCTGGGAATTGTTTCGGCGGGAGGCCCAGCTTACTCCCAACAACAGTCCGCGCGAGCCATCAAGGTCATCGTACCGTATCCGCCCGGCGGCGGCGCCGACGTGTTGGTGCGCATTCTGATCAATCAGGTCGGCTCCATGGGAGGGCCGACGATGGTGGTCGAAAATCACCCTGGCGCTGGTACGTTGATCGGCACGATGGACGCCGTTCGCGCCACGCCGGATGGCAACACGCTGCTGCTCACCAACAACGCGCTGCTGCTGGCGCCGCATCTGCGCAAGGTCGACTTCGACCCGTTTGCGAGCCTCGATTCGATTTGCCAAGTCGGCTCTACCCCGATAATCAGCATCGTCAACAGCGCATCTCCGTATCGCTCGCTCAACGATTTGATCGACGCCGCGCGCGTCAAGCCGGACGCATTGACGTTTGGAGCCGGCATCGGTGCTCTCTCGCAGCTCACCTACGAGATGCTGATGCATCGCGCCGGCTTCCGCATGACGCTGGTGCCGTATACGGGTACGCTCCCCGAGGTGGAGGCGGTGTTTGCTGGCCACATCGATACCGCCTTCGTCGATTATCCGCCGGCCGCCGGGTTGTACCGGTCCGGCAGGCTTCGTGCACTCGCCACGAGTTCGCCGTCACGCATCGCCTGGCTACCCGACGTGCCGACGGTAAGCGAGATCGGCTACAAGGATTTCGAAGTGGAGCTTTGGTACGGGCTGTTCGCCCCAGCAGGAACGCCGCACGACATCGAGACCCAAATCGCAACATGGTTCAGCAGGGCCGCGCAGGTGCCGGAAGTCAAATCGCGGCTCGCGGCGCAAGGAATCGAAACCGCCGCACTCTGCGGCGCACCGTTCGCATCGTACCTTCACAGGCGCTTTGACAACTACGGCGAAGTCATTCGCGATGCCAAAATCAAGACGGAATAGGCGCGTGTCGGGCATAGCGGGCGAAGTGCGCGAGTGATGCTGGTCGGAGGCGCCGCCTCGATCAAATGAGATTTTTTATCGCAGCGCATGAATCCGGATGTCGGCCCGGATCGACAGATGTTGCGTCGCAAGCAAATGTCGGCTGTCAGTGGCACTGCGAAAGTGCCCAGTGTGGGTTGAAGGCGACCTGATTGACCCTGAGCGACCCTCTGCTTCGAGACTTCTGTGCAATGCAGTACCCGGCATCGTGACAACCGCCGCCGGCACGTTTACGCTTGCCTTGGGGCCGCAATTTCCTCGGGGCGATTGGCGTGTCGCGCATTTTCCTGAGCCATTCGAGCACTAATAACGCCGAGGCGGTCGCTTTGCGCGACTGGCTGGCGAATGAAGGCTGGAAAGATGAGGTTTTCCTCGACCTCGACCCGCAGCGCGGTATTGCTGCCGGGGAGCGGTGGGAGCGTGCGCTCAACGAGGCGGCCAGCCGCTGCGAAGCGGTTCTGTTCCTCGTGTCCAAGGCATGGCTCGGCTCGCGTTGGTGCCTCAAGGAATTTCATCTGGCGCACCGCTTGAACAAGCGTTTGTTCGGCGTGCTGATCGAGAATCTGTCTGTTGACGATCTGCCGGAGGAACTCGCCGGGACTTGGCAAATCGTAAGACTGGCTACCGGTCGCGATCATGTCATGCTGCGTGCAGTGCTGCCGGTGACGCACGATGAAGTGCATGTCACCTTCTCGGCGGAGGGATTGCAGCGTCTCAAGCACGGTCTTGAGCAGGCGGGCCTCGATCCGAAGCACTTCGCTTGGCCACCGGCGAACGATCCGAACCGGCCGCCCTATCGTGGCCTGCGCCCGCTCGAAGCCGAGGACGCCGGTATTTTCTTCGGGCGCGACGCGCCGGTCATTGAGGCGCTCGACCAACTACGCGGCTTGCGCGAGACCACTCCACCGCGCCTGCTTGTCATCCTCGGCGCGTCGGGTTCCGGCAAGTCGTCGTTCTTGCGTGCGGGCGTCCTTCCAAGGCTCAAGCGCGACGACCGCCACTTCCTGCCACTGCCGATAATCCGGCCCGAGCGGGCGGCCATCAACGGCGAGACCGGCTTGCTTTCTGCGCTCGAAGGCGCCTTTGCGGCGGCCGCTATATCGATTCCGCGTGCCGACTTGCGCGTTGCAATCCAAGGCGGCGCTGCAAAACTTAAGCCGCTCCTGCAAGCGCTCGCCGACAAGTCAACTCCGATGGCTGCGGATGCCGGCGTCAAACCCAAGGTGCCGGCGCTCATCGTCTCGATCGATCAGGCAGAGGAGTTGTTTCTTGCCGAAGCGCAGGACGAAGCGAAGCCGTTTCTTGCGCTGCTGCACGATCTCGTGACAGACGACGCGCCCGCCGTCATCGCGGTATTCACGATCCGCTCCGACAATTACGAGAAACTTCAATTGGCGCCAGAACTGGAAGGCGTGCGCCAGGACATGCTCGGCCTGTCGCCGATGCCCAAGGGCTCTTATGTGGAGGTGGTCAAGGGGCCTGCGCACCGGTTGGACGGGACGCCACGCGCGCTCGAAATTGAGGACTCCCTGGTCAATGCGTTGCTGACCGACATTGAGGCGGGTGGTGCCAAGGACGCCTTGCCGCTGCTCGCGTTCACGTTGGAGCGGCTCTACGGCGAGTACCATTCCGGCGGCAGTCTGAAGCTCGCGCATTATGAAGCGCTCGGCCGCGTGAAGGGCTCAATCGAGGCGGCGGTCGAGCGGGCGTTGCAGGCGGCCGACGCCGACCCGGCGATCCCGCGGGATCGCGCCGCGCGGCTGGCGCTACTCCGGCGCGGCCTCATTCCCTGGCTCGCCGGCATCGATCCCGACACCGGCGCACCGCGTCGGCGGGTTGCCCGGTTATCGGAAATCCCCGCCGAGGCGCGACCTTTGATCCAATACCTTGTCGAACAGCGTCTGCTTGCTACCGATGTTTCCAAGGACACCGGCGAGAACACCATCGAACCCGCGCACGAGGCGCTGCTGCGCCAATGGAGCCTGTTGCAGGGCTGGCTGACAGAAGATGCCGGGCTGCTCGCTGTGCTTGAGGGCGTCAAGCGTGCGTCACGCGACTGGGCAGCGAACGCCAAGAACACAGCTTGGCTCGCACACACGACGGATCGGCTGGCCGCGGCGGAGCGGCTTTCTGCGCGGCCCGACCTTGCCGCCAACTTGGAACCGACGGATCACGAATACCTCGCCGCATGCCGCAAGGCCGAGACTGACGCGAAACGCGGCAAGCGGCTCTTGCTGGTCGGCATTTATGTGTTGCTGGTCGGCGTGATCGCGAGTCTCGGTCGGCATAATCGAGAAGGAGGCCATCGGCGATCAGTGGCGCTTTCTGTGGGTGACGTGGCCTTATCAGCGCGCGAACGTTCGGCCTTACGTCTTGAGCACGGCCAAGGAGCAGGCGCTCAAACCCGGCGACAGCTTCCGGGAATGCGCGCCCAAGCAAGCTGACAAGGATTACTGCCCGGATATGATCGTTGTGCCGGCGGGATCGTTCATGATGGGATTTCCGCCGACCGAGAACCAGCATCAGGTCACGATTGCCCAACCGTTTGCCGTCTCGAAATATGAGCTGACCTTTGCCGATTGGGACGCCTGCGTCGCCGGCGGCGGCTGCAATGGTTATAAGCCGAACGATCAGGGTTGGGGTCGCGGGCAGCAGCCGGTTATCAACGTCAACTGGGACGACGCGCAAGCCTATGTGGCCTGGCTCTCGCAAGTCACCGGCAAGACCTATCGGCTCCTTTCCGAGGCCGAATACGAGTATGCGGCGCGTGCCGGGACGACGACGGACTATTACTGGGGCGACGACATCAAGCTCAACGGCACGGCGATGGCCAACTGCGATGGCTGCGGCAGCAAGTGGGACAAGCAGCAAACGGCGCCGGTCGGTTCGTTTCCGCCGAACAAGTTCGGTCTTTACGACATGGTCGGCAACGTCTGGGGGTGGACCGAAGATTGCGTTCACACCAGTTACAATGGTGCGCCGGTGAATGGCTCGGCGTGGATCACCGGCGGCGATTGCAGCAACCGTATCCTCCGCGGCGGTTCCTGGAGCAGCTCTCCAGGCTACCTCCGCTCTGCGAACCGCGACGGGAACACCACCGTCACCCGGATCAACTACGTCGGCTTCCGGCTGGGGCGGACGCTTCTTACCCCTTGAAATCTTTGTTACTTTGTCTCTTGGGGACCAGGGGCGAAGCCCCTGGTCGCTATTTATCGAGGATGTCATGAGTGACCATGTCAAGCGCACGGGCCCTGCCGTCGAAGCCCACTATCAGTTCCTGCTGTGGCTCGTTCCTACCGTTGATCGCTTCCCGAAGAGCCAAAAATTTGTGTTCGGGGACCGCGTGCTCAAGCTCGCTCTCGACGTTTTGGAATTTCTTGTTGAGGCCGCGTTCACGAGGGATAGAAAATCGCACCTTGCGCGTGCAAATCTGGGTATAGACAAGCTGCGCTTTCTCATTCGCGTGGCGGCGGACCTTCGCTACCTCGATCGCCGCCGCTATGAGTACGCCGCCCGGTCGCTCGACGAGATCGGGCGTCTGATCGGCGGCTGGAGCAAGGTCCACGATGCCGCGACGGCAGGATAACTTGTTCGATCGCATCGCCAATTTTCAGGCTTTGCATGCGGCTGCCCGGCACGCCGTCAAAGGCAAGCGCAAGAAGTCCGGCGCCGCCGCCTTCTTCGCCAATCTGGAGGGTGAACTTCTCGCCTTGGAGCGGCAACTTCGCGCCGGGATATATCGACCTGGCCGTTATGTCGCGTTTGCCGTCAACGATCCGAAAAAGCGCATCGTCTCGGCGGCGCCGTTCCGCGACCGCGTTGTGCATCACGCGCTCTGCGCGGTGGTGGAGCCCATCTTCGAGGCGGGCTTCATCGACCATACGTTCGCCAATCGGCTGTGTAAGGGTACACATTGCGCGCTTGAGGCTTACGAGCGCTATCGCGACCGCCACGCCCACGTCCTGCGCTGCGACATCTATCGTTACTTTCCGGCGATCGACCATGCCATCCTGAAATCGGACTTGCGCCGCCGGATCGCTTGCACATCGACGCTCGCGCTTCTGGACTTGATCGTCGATGGCTCAAACCCGCAGGAGCCGGTGAACCTTCACTTCGACGGCGACGACCTGTTCGAGCCGTTGCGGCGTCGCCGCGGCCTGCCGATCGGCAACCTGACCAGCCAGTTTTTCGCCAATCTTTACCTCGCTGGCTTCGATCATTTCGTGACCGAGGTCTTGCGAGCGCCTTATGTTCGCTACGTGGACGACTTCGCGCTGTTCGCCGATGACCCTGCCATCTTGTTGAATTGGCGGTCGCAGATCGAGCGCTATCTTGTCGGCCGGCGGCTCAAGCTTCACCCACGCAAGACATTTGCGTCGACGTGCCGCGAACCGGCACAGTTTCTCGGCGTCGTGCTCGATGACGGGCATCGTCGCCTGCCAGATGACAACGTGCGTCGTTTTCGCAACCGCCTGCGCGGGCTGCGCGACCAATGGCGTGCCGGTACAATCGGTATTGAAGATGTCGATGCGCGCGTGAAGGCCTGGATCGCCCATGCCGAGCACGCCGATACGTGGCGGCTGCGCCACGCGATCTTCCGGGGCTGCCGGTTCGATCCGGCAGGTGCCCTTGAAGCCTGGACGGCCCCTTGTCGCCGTATCCTCCGCGGCGGTTCCTGGAACAACACTCCAGACAACCTCCGCTCTGCGAACCGCAACAGGAACACCACCGACACCCGGAACAACAACATCGGCTTCCGGCTGGGGCGTACGCTCTCCGCCAGAGCTGGCGCGATCACGGTCGCGCCGGGCGTGCACTGAGCGTCCAGGGCTGTCCATGATGAGCACGGTCGGAGCCGCGATGGCGTCCGATACCACGGCGGCGCTTGTCTTGGCTCACTCGTGGGGCGACAGGCGCCGCCGGTTTGTTTGGGACCCACCGGAAGATTTGAGAGTGTCAAGCAGGCATATTTGCTGCAGTTGCTCGCGGCAGTTCGTGGCCCATCGCGTCACTTGTCGCGATGCAGCGATTCGGTCGCTGTCGGGGGTAGAGCGGAAGTCGCACGACCATCCCCGTTCGGTCGTTCGTGACCTTTGCTATCACTCTTGATGGTCGATACCGCCCAGCGCCATACCAACGGCAATTAATGTTGACCGTCATCCTGGGGTAGCCGCCGAAGGCGGCCCTCGAAGGATGCTGCTCAAGCGCCAAGCGTTCTCTAATACCCAAGTCAGCTATAGCCGACCTGGGTGCCGTCGCCCTTCGAGGCTTGCGGAGCCTGTCATCGGGCCGGCCACTTCGGGCCGGACCCGTTGGCTCGCACCTCAGGGTGACGGGTATGAGTGACCGATAACGGCCGTTGGTATCAGATCACTTCTTCCGTCTTGTCATCAGTCTCGCCATAGCGGCGGAGCGTTGCCGGTCTCGTGCCCGCATAGAACTTGTCCAGGCCCGGCGCGATCTTGGCGTTCTCGCGTTCGAACAAGGAATTCCCGTCCAGATCGCTCTCGACCAGGAATGGGCCGAAATTCTCCACGTCGAGCACCCAGACCGCCTGCGCCAGGCCGAGTTCCTCCAGCCAATAGACGTTGGCGACGCGCTTGATGCCGCGGCCCAGCAGAGCGCCGGTGCCGTAGCCGACTGTGGTCAGATAGATCGCGTTGTTGGGAACGAAGAACTCGCGGTAGGCGGCCGAGGTCATCCCGCCCTTGCCGATGATGACGTTGCAGCCGGATATCTGGAAGAAACCGCCGAGCCATTTGGCGAAAGCGGAACGAGGCGGTGGCGGTGACGGCGCCGACCTTACAGGTGCCGTCGGGATTGATGCTGGCAGCCGGCGAGCAATGAAAGTTCGCGCTGCCGAGTGCGTCCTTGGCCGCAGGCATGCCAAAGCCGTCCTCGACCGCGCGCTTATAGACGCCTTCGCGGCCGGTGAAGACGCGTCCGGTCAGATACGCGACCGAGCCGATTTCCAGCTTGCGCAAATCGCTGGTCGCGGCGGGGAGGGCGAGTTGGACGGTTTTCAGATCGGGCATTTTATTCTGCCGCCTCCGCCGCTTGTCGTTCCCATTCGACGGTCTCGCGCCGCATGTAATCGGTGAACCACATCGGATCGGTGCGGAAAGTCACCTTGCCGTCGGCGGAAATGCGCGCGCAAGCGCGGCGCGACGACAGACAGAACATGTGCACCGACATCGGCATGCCGCCGGTGTGGCAGTAGCCGACCTCGATGTGGCAATCGATCACCATTGAGGAGCCGACGAAGCCCATGGCGCCCATGCCGATCGAGTTGCCCAGCTGCTTGAACTCCTCCTCCATCGCGGCGATGCGCGGATCGGGATTGCGCGAGCCAACGACGCGCAGGCACGAGGCCTGCTTGCCGAGCACCACGCTGGTGTCCTTCGAGCCGCCGAGGCCGATACCGACGATCGCCGGCTGGCAGGCGAGCCCGCGTTTGCCGAAGCCGACCAAGGTATCGAGATAGAAGCGCTTGATGCCGTCGAGGCCGTCGCCGGGAAACAGCATGCGATAGTCGGAGCCGAACAGGCCGCCCTTGTGCACGGTGGTCAATTCGATCCAGTCGGCGTCGGGGTGGAACGAATATTCGATCTCCGGCGCGTTGATGCCGACATTATTATTATGGTCGGTGCGCCAGAGCGGATGGACGCGGTTTGGCCGCAGCGGAACGTTGGTGGTCGCCCGCGCGGTGGCCCGCCGCAGCGCCGCTTCCAGCGCCACCGGGCCACCCTCCATGCGTGCCTCGTTGCCGATCTTGACGTACCAGCGCGGCAGGCCGGTATCGCCGCACATGGCGCGGCGGTCTTCCTTGGCCGCCTCGTAATTCTCCAGCATCGCCTTGATGACGAACGCCGAGAGGTCGCCTTTCTCCGTGTCGGCGCAGCGGCGCAGGCCGGCGAGATAATCGTCGGGGATTTCGATGGCGGCCTTCGCCATCAAATCCTCGGCCGTTTTTTGAATCGACGAGAGCGGGATCATTTTGCTGCTCGCTGTTTTGTTCTATTCGGCCGCGATTTGATCGCGAATGAGCGTCTCGCCCGGCTTCACGTGGGTAAACTCCACCGGCCGTTCGCTGATGTCGAGCCCGGCCGGCGTCTGCCGCGCCACAGTGAACCACGAAGTCGCAAGCTCGCCCGGTTCGGGAAAGTCGGAGCGGAAATGCGCGCCGCGCGAATTCTCGCGCTTGCGCGCTGCGAGCGCAATGACGCGGCTGATCTCGATAAGTGAGCGCAGATTGAGCCAGTCATGCCAGGTCAGATTGAATCGCCGATCGCCGCCGGCAATTCCGGTCGCCAGCAGCTCCGCCTCGATGCGATCGAGCGCTTTCAGCCCGCGTTCGATGCCGGCCCGGTTGCGCACCACGCCGACGTCGTCCCACATGGCGTCGAGCAACTGTTCGCGCAGCGCGTTGAGGTCGCCAGCCTTTTGCGCGAACGGGTGCAATGCACGTGCGATTTCCGCATCGAGCGCATTCGCATCGGGCGCGCGATGGTCCGGACGGTGTTCGGCGATCCAGCGCGGCATCGTGTCGCCGGCAATGCCGCCGAACACCGTCGAGTTGGCGACACCGTTGCCGCCGAGCCGGTTGGCGCCATGCATGCCGCTGGCATCTTCGCCGGCGACGAACAGGCCGGAAATATCAGTCGTGGTGTCCACGTCGCAGATCACTCCGCCCATGAAATAATGCGCGGTGGGGACGACTTCCACCAGCCCGCCGGCGAGATCGAAGCCGCAGTCGCGGCAGCGATCCACCATGCCCTTGAATTCCTTGGCGACGCGCGCCGCGCCGAGATGGCTCATCTTGATATAGACGCCGCCGTTCTTGGTGGTGCGGCCAGCGCGCATTTCGGCGTCGATGGCGCGGCTGACCACGTCGCGGGTGGCGCGCTCGAGCTTGGGGTCGTAGTCGCCCATGAAGCGGTGCAGCGCGCCGTTGAGGAGATGCCCGCCCGATCCGCGCAAGCCTTCTTCCAGGACGGTGCCGGTCATGCGCGTGTCGGGCCCCGCCAGCAGGCCGGTCGGATGGAACTGCACCATTTCCATATCGCGCAGCGGCAGGCCGAGGCGGAGCGCCATCGCCAGGCCGTCCATGCTCTTATCACCGGACGGTGTGTGGTAGCGGTACATGGTCGGGCCGCCGCCGGTCGCCAGCAGCACCGCTTGCGCGGCGATGAACTTGAATTCACCCGAGCGCACGTCGAGCAGGAGCGCGCCGGCAAGCGTGCCGTCGGTCGCCGGGATGAGCGCCACCGCGCGGTGCTCTTCCAGCCGGCGGATGTGCGGCCGCGCCCAGACCTGCTCCATCAGCCGATTGATGATCTCGATCCCGGTGAGGTCGCCCTTGTGAACGGTGCGGTCGAAGGTCTGGCCAGCGAACGCTTTGCCGTGCAGCGTGCCGTCGGGATTGCGGTCGAAGAAGCAGCCGATTTCGTTTTCCAGTTCCCGCACGCGCTCGATGGCGGTCGTCACCAGCGTCCAGGCCAGCGCCTGGTGCGGCAGCCATTTGCCGCCCTCGATGGTGTCCATGAAGTGGCGCTCGATCGAGTCGCCGGGATTGAGCGCGACGTTGTAACCGCCCTGCACCATGCGGGTGCAGCCGCATTTGCCGAGCAGCCCCTTGCTGACGATGGTGATGTCGAGATCGGGATTGGCTTTGTGCGCATGCAGCGCCGCGAACAGCCCGGCGCCGCCGGTGCCGAGAATCAGAATGTCGGTTTTGACATGTTCGACGTTCATGCGGCCGTGCCTAATGCTTCAAGCATACAGGGTCGCCCTGCGGAACGTAGATGCAATTCCATTGCGGGCCGAAGCCCCAATTTGAACGCGACCAGAAGCGAGGGCCTATTGCCACTGACAAGATCAGAGCAATCGTAATCGCGACACCAAACACGATTGCAATGATGTCGCCACGACCGGGTGGAAGCCAAGGCCATTGCATCAGAACACCCGCACCAGAAAGACGGCGGCGACAATCGCGGAAATTGTTGCAGCCAGCATCGCGAGCCGCTTCTGCCCGTCATGCCAGTCGAAGTTTTCGATCACCAGCACGCGCAATCCGCCGAGCAGGTGAACGGTCAGCAGGAACACGAGGCCGCCCTCAGCGAATTTCACCAGTGGCTGATCGGTCCAGCGCAGAAATGTGTCGAGCCCCGCGCCGCCGTGGAAAGAAAGGCCGAGCACAAAGAAGTGGACTGGCAAAAAGATCGCCAGCGCCAGGCCGGACAGCCGATGGATCATGGCGGCGATCCACAGTGCGCTGCCGCGATGTTTTATGGCAGGCATGCTCACATCAACACCAATGCGATGACGGCGTGGAACCCGAGCATGGCCAGGACGATGCCGAACACAAGTCGCGCACCATCCGGCGGCGTGATCATGAAGCGGCGACCACTCGGTCAAAATGTTGCGGATGCCAATCGAAGCATGGATCGAGGCCGCGGCGACAAAGAGCGAATAGTACGAGGCCCACGCCACGCTGCCGTGGGTGCGTGACAGGATGTCCGCCGCCGTCATCTGCTGCCGCGTGGCATAGAAGATGACGGCGATGTGGATCGGGACCAGCACGGCCATCAGCGCCGCCGTTCCTCGCTGCCAGACATAGAGCTGCACGTTCATGCTTTCAGTTCGCCCTTGAGATACGCGGCCGTCGTGCGTCGCTTTAGTCCGGCGATCGAGGCGGTGGGATTGAGCGAAAGCGGGCAATGCTCCTGGCAGGATTGGTGCGAGTGGCAGGAATGGCACCCGCCCGAGGCCGCGATTGCCGACAGCCGCGCGGTGTTACCTGCATCGCGCTCGTCGTTGACCAGCGTCCAGGCGCGGTTGAGGGCAGCCGGACCAAGATAGTCGGCGTTCCAGCGCACGGTGTCGCAGGCGGCGTAGCAGACGCCGCAATTGATGCATTCGATGGCAGCGTCGGCGGCGACGCGCGCCGGGCTGTCCGGCCTGATCCGCGCCATCGGGTCGGCCCGCGTCTGCGAGGGTGCGAACACGCCTTTGGCCTGCTGCCATTTTTCGAAGAATGGCTGCATGTCGGTAGCGAGATCCTTGATGAGCGGAAGGTTCTCGAGCGGGCCGATCTCGATGCGCCCATCGCTCACCACCTTGCCGACGTGGGTGCGGCAGGTCCAGCGCGGATGCCCGTTCACCGTCATCGCGCACGAGCCGCACATGCCGACCCGGCAGGCGAACCGGTAGGTCAGCGTCGGATCGATATGGCGCTGCACGTAGGTCACCACGTCGAGCACGGTCTGGCTTTCCCGCCGCGGCACGCTGTAGGCCTCGTAGCGGCCATCCTCACCGCCGCGCCAGAGCGAGACCGATAATTCTTCTTGGGCTTCCGGCATGATCTCCCTGGCCCGGCGTCTCGCTGCGCCGGGGTTGGCGCGAGTGTAACTCACATTGAGCCGCGTTTTCACCATTCGTCATGCCCGGGGCTTGACCCGGGCATCCATGCTGCCGCGCTGTCCAATGGATTGCCGGGTCGGGGGCACCCCGCGACACTCGTGTCGCGGGGACCCGGCGCCCGGCAATGACGGGGGGGAAGGGGATGTTGTATTCTGCCGCGCATCCCCTAAGTTCCAGCCGGCGCGGGTGTAGCTCAATGGTAGAGCAGAAGCCTTCCAAGCTTATGACGAGGGTTCGATTCCCTTCACCCGCTCCAACGCCACCAAACACGCAGCGAGAGGGCCGCATAGATTGGCGAGGGCTTTTTGCCGTTTCCGTTTGGCTCATGATGTCCGCCGTTGCGCCCGCAGCGGAGATGGACTGCCCGACATCGGGCTACGATAAGGTGGGAGAGCTGCTGACCGCCACCCCGTCCTGCGACGCGTCGATGAAGCTCTTGCTCGCATGCCAGCTCGGCTCGAGCGGCGACGTCGCTTTGGCCGACATCGTGATCAGGAAGTGTGAAGCTGTGTTTCTGCCAACGTTGAGCAATAGCGCACGCCGCGCCTACGACCGCAAGGTTGGCGCCTGCGGACGCGAATTCGCCAACGAAAGCGGCACCATGTACCAATCGATCAGGGCGATTTGCGCCGCCGAGGCCGCGCACACCTATGCGGCCCGCGCCGCCAACAGCAGCAAGTAGTTAGCTCATTTCAAGCACCCGCGTCATATCCGTCCAGCTATTCTGAGAAGGGTGCTCTTGCTCATTCTGGCGCGGCGTTTCTCACCACGTGTAGCGCAGCGTGCCGCTGCCGGCGTAGGTCTGCGAGCCGTTGGCGAACTCGCCGTCGAACTTGACGAGGAACGACCAGCTCGGCGCGCAGATCAGCAGCCCGTCGATGTACCGCTCGGCGCAAACCAACCGCGGGAATAGACCAGGATAAAATTCTGGAACGCGGTATCTCGGTGCAGCGGGGCAGTCTGATTCCTGGATTATGGTTGGCTGGTTAGGGGAGGCCTGCTTACGGCTGCCGCGCCATCAACAAAGAAACACAACCAAGAACCGTGCTTGGCGGTGGGCTGGAGTTAGGCCGATCACTTGAGACGGGGCACGCGCTTATTCGTCGGCTCATTCAGAGTTGCAGATACCGTTTCGCGGCGGGTGAACCGCTGCGGGTAAGCGGCGCGCCGTCGCGATGGGCCGCAGCAGCCTTGGCTGTTTTGACGTTGCTTGCAGCATCTACCGTCTCCGCGCGCGCACAGACCGATTGGACTGGGGCAACGTCCTCCAACTGGTTCGTCGGCACGAACTGGAGTGCGGGCGTCCCGACCGCCGGGACGAATGCAACCATCGACACGGTGACGCCAAATCCCACGGCGGTTACGGGCGCGGGAGCAACAGCCCTAAATCTCAGCGTCGGTGCAACCGGGACAGGAATGCTCGTAGTCCAAAACGGCGGGACGTTGACCGATTCCCTCGGGGCGGTTGGCAATTTATCGAGCTCGCAGGGCACGGTGACCGTATCCGGCGCGGGCTCGACGTGGACGAGCGACGACATCGTGGTCGGCGGCATGGGCACGGGGACGCTTACCATCCAAAACGGCGGCACGGTGAACAGTGCCGCCGGCGGCGGCTCTATCGGATTATCTGTCGGCTCGACTGGCACAGTGACGGTGACCGGCTCGGGCTCCAGTTGGGACAACAGTCCGGGCGCCGGCCTCAATATCGGCAGTTCTGGCACGGGCACGCTGACGATCGCGAACGGCGGGATGGTCATCAATAACACCGCCTTCGCCGCCAACATCGGCAATAGTGCCACTTCGCAGGGCACAGTGATCGTGACCGGCGCGGGGTCGACCTGGATCAACAGTTCAGGCGTCAATGTCGGCAATGCGGGCACAGGGACGCTCACGGTCGCGAATGGCGGTACCGTCAGCGGGACTATCACCGTCGCCAACGGCGCCGGTTCGATCGGAACGCTGAACATCGGCGCGGCTCCGGGCAATGCGGCGGTGGCGCCTGGCACGCTCAACATGCCGACCGTCGTGTTCGGCGTTGGCGCCGGCACGATCAATTTCAACCACACGTCCGGCGACTACGTGTTTGCGCCGGCCATCACCGGCAACGGCACGGTCAATGTGTTTGCGGGCACGACCATCTTCACCGCTGCAAACACCTATGGCGGACCGACCAACGTCATCGGCGGCACTTTGCGTGCAGGGGCGGTGAACACGTTCAGCGCAAACTCGCCGGTGACGGTGGCGAGCGCTGGAACACTTGATCTCAACGGCTTCAACCAGACACTTCCGAGCCTAACCAATGCCGGCCTCGTCAACATGAACAACAGCACTACGCCGGGCACGTTGCTGACCACGATCAACTATGTCGGCACTGGCGGCACCATCGCGATGAAAACATTCCTGGGTGCCGATAGCTCGCCCTCGGACCAGCTTGTCGTCAACGGCGGGACAGCGACGGGAATGTCGTTTCTGCACATCGCCAATACCGGCGGTCTGGGGGCGGAAACAACGGGCAACGGAATTCTGGTGGTGAACGCGATCACTGGCGCTACCACAGCGCCGGGCGCTTTTGCTCTCGCCGGGGAGGTGCGCGCCGGCGAATTCGATTATGACCTGTTTCGCGGCGGCCTTGGCGGCAGCGACCCGCAGGACTGGTTCCTGCGTTCGGAATTTGTCGCACCGAACGGCATGACCGAACCGATCATCGGGCCCGAGCTTGCCACCTACGGCGTGGTGCAGCCGATCGCGCGCGAACTCGGCCTGACCACACTCGGCACGCTGCACGAGCGCATCGGCGACACGCTGACGGTCGCGAATAGCGGTGGCGACTTTTATTCGGGACGTCCCGATTGGGCACGGTTCTTCGGCCAGCAGATCGACAACAGCTATCAGGCTTTCGCCGCGCCCGAAGCCTCCGGTCGGCTGGATGGATTTCAGGGCGGCCTCGATCTTTGGCGCGGCAGTCTGATCACCGGCCATCGCGATGTCGCGGGCGTCTACGGTGCCTTCGGCACCAGTCAAGTCGATGTGAATGGCCTGGTCACCAATGCCGCGGCAACGAATTACGTGACGATGCACACTGGAACTTTGAATCTCAATGCCTATTCGGCCGGAGCCTATTGGACACATTATGGTCCGGGCGACTGGTATCTCGACGCGGTAGTACAGGGCACCTGGTACGCTGGTCACGCCGCGACGGAATTCGCCAACCTGCCGACCAACGGTTTCGGCTTGATTTCGTCATTGGAAGCTGGCGACCCCATACCGCTTCGATGGTTCGGGCCGGGTTTCGTGCTGGAGCCACAGGCGCAGATACTGTGGCAGCAAACCGGATTCGATCAAGTCAACGACGGACTGGGCCTAGTCGGGCTCGGCACCACGTCAGGGTGGATTGGCCGGATCGGCCTGCGCGGGCAATGGACCATTGTCGGCGACAACGGTCAGGTATGGCAGCCGTATGTGCGTGCCAACATCTGGCGGGACTGGAGTCCGCAGTCGGTGACGATGTTTGATACCGATCCGGTGCCACTGGTCGAGCAGGCGACATGGGCTGAGTTCGCCGGTGGGCTCACCGCCAAGATGAATAGCCGTCTCAGCCTTTACGCCCAAGCCGGTTATCAGTTCGCGGCAAGCGACGCCATCCGCCGCGATGGGGTCAGGGGCGACGTCGGAATTCGCTACGCGTGGTAAGGCTTAATGAGTTTTGACCGTAACCGCTAACCGACATCGCTGACAGCGGACGCGGCGTATCTCACCACGTATAGCGCAGCGTGCCGCTGCCGGCGTAGGTCTGCGAGCCGTTGGCGAACTCGCCGTCGAACTTGACGAGGAACGACCAGCTCGGCGTGAAGAACAGTTGCGCGCCGGCGGACGCGAGCGCCGAATCGCGCGGGATCGGGGCGCCGAATACGGTGAAGCTCGTGCCGGGCAGCGACTCGAACGAGGCATTGAGCGCCGGATTGCTCACCCAATCGTGCGCCCAGGCGAGCTTGGCGCGCAGTATCAACGGCATGGTGTTGATTGCGGTGAGATCGTCGAAGCGGCCGCCCAGTTCGCTCCTCGTCTCGGCACCGCTCATCGCGGCGTAGGACAGCCCGAAGCCGCCGCTGGTGAGGCCGGTCTCGCTGTAGGCGGGCGTCTGGAAATTCTGCACCTGCAAGGCAGCGTAAGGCGTGACGCCGATGACGGCCTTCTCCACCGCCACGGCGTAGCGGTAGCCGCCTTCGATCCGGCCGCCGTAGCTTTGGCCCTGGAAACTCGCTGTGAGCTGATCGCCCAAGGCCACCCGGTTGGTGGTGAACCAGTTGTTGGTGAAGGCGAACGCGGCGGCGAGATAGGCCGGCCCGACATAATGCGTCCCGTAGATCCCGGCCTGGAAGGCGTCGCTGCGGCCGCTCCCAAGTCCTTGCGCCAAATTCCAATTGGTGCCGCCGCCGGACAATGCGAAGCCAAAAACAGTGTCGGGCGAATAGTGGTAGTCCATGCCGCCCGCATAGCCGTAGGTGGCGGCGGTGACATTGGTCGAGCCAACAACAACAGGATCGCCATTGGCTGTGGCGCCGCCGCCGAAGGCCGCCCCCCAGGCGGTCCAGCGCTGCGCGAACGTTGGCGGCGGCGCCTTGGCCACACCCGCGAAGGCGAGCGCGGCATCAGGCGGCAGCGCGGCCTGTTGATCCGGGGCAAAGCCGAGCGGCTGGCCGCCGGCAGCAAATCCGCCGCGGCCATAGACGAACGGATCGAGCATCAAGCCCAAAAACTCGCTCGACAGCTCGAATGCGCTACGCTCGGCCGCGGTCGCGTTCTCGCCGTCGATTTGCGTCAGCGCGTTGGCCAGATCGCTGCCGCTCAACCCATAGAGGGACACGAATGCAGGCGGCAGCGCGCCGCCGTTGTTGAAGTAGTTATCGATCGCGCTGCCGACGTTGATCTGGTTGATGGTGAAGTTATATGGCGGCGCCGGCGGTGTGGGTTCGGGAAAGAGTTCCGCGGTGAGGTTGAGCACCGCGGTATTGCCTGGATAGCTCAGGCTCACCTGGAAGTCTGCCGGCAGGCCTGAGGTGGTGAGAGCATCGAAGGTACCGATGCGGCCGACGGCGGCTGTCAAAATGGTGTAGCTGCGCTCGATATAACTGCCCGGCGCGAAAATCGCCGTCACGGTGCCGGCAAGTGACGCGGTGCCGCTCACACTGGCGCTCGACGCTGCCGTGGAGTTGACCTGCACGAGGTAGAACGCGCCCGACTGGAACGCCAGACTGCCGGAGACGGTCATCGTGCCGGGCGTTCCCCCCGGGCCCGGAGCGAGGAAGCCGCCGCTGGTGACCACGGTCGAGCCGACGGTGCCGTTGCCGCCGAGCGTGCCGCCGGCATTCACCGTGGTCAAAACTGACGGCGCGATCGAGCCGTTCACGATCAGCGCGCCGCCGTTGATCGTCGTCGGGCCGGTATAGGCGTTGGTGCCAGACAGCGTCAGCGTGCCGGTGCCGACCTTAACCAGAGAGCCACCACCAACACCCGAGATAGTGCCGCTGACCTCGGTGGACAAGTTGTTGCCGCCGACCGTCAGTTGATTGGCTCCCAACAGGTATGTGCCGGCACCCGCGATCGAGCCGGCGGAGAGCTCGTTATCGCCTGCAGGGCCGGTGCTCCCCGAGAAATCCACCTTGCCACCGCTGTTGTTGATGATGGCGGCATTGCCAGCCGTGCTGTTGTCGAAGAAGAAAATAGTGCCGCTGTTGGTGATGGTGGCGTTTCCGGCGGTGCTGTTGTCATGGAAACGCAGGTCGCCGATGACGCCGTTGGTAATGACGGAATTGCCGGCTGTGCTGCTGTTGTTGAACCCCATGTTATAGTTGTCGTTGATGGTGGCGTTTCCGGCCGTGCTGTTGAAGTAAAATTCCAAATCACCGCCGATGTTGATGTTGATGGTGGCGTTGCCGCTGTTAATGACGATGCCGGCGCCAATGAACTGGAGCAGCTGATTGTTAGCGAACGTATAGGCCGAGGCCCCGGCGTTGAAGGTCCAGCCGCCAACCGTGGTGTTGGTAGAGAACGACAGGGCCGTGGTGTTGGACGTGTTGAAGAACGCGGTGCCGGTTGGCACCGTCGCAGGGCTCCAGTTCGCGGCAGTGTCAAAATCGCCCGATCCCGGATTGAGAAGCCAGGTCGCGTCCTGCGCCCGTACCGCGCCAGGCGCGAATGCTGTCACGGCAACCAGCGCCATGGTCGCCAGCAGCGCACGGCTATTGACCACGCACGACCGCATCAGGCTCTCCGACCCTGCGCCGCCGTTGCCGGCCAAGCGCGTCGGACAAAGAAACTCTATGAAATCGAAATAAAGTCTGAGCAGCTTGCGCAAGTCAAAGCCGCGCGCGGTAGCAGGTTACTTTGATCAACGTAGCCCACTACCGACGACGCCCGCGCGCCAAACTTTATTGTGCACAGACGAACTTTACTGCGCGCATGTGTTCTTGAGGCAACAGAGCGCCGGCGTGCATTTTCAAATAAAGCGGATGTGCGGCGTCCGATTCAGGCGGCGAGTTTGCGCCGCCGAGGCCGCGCACATCTATGCGGCCCGGGCCGCCAAGAGCAGCAAGGAGTTAGCTCACTTGCCCTGCACGCGCTGCAAAAAATGCAGCACGTCGCCGTTGAACTGCGCCGGGTCCTGCAGGAATGAAAAGTGACTGACGTCCGGCTGGATCAGCAGCCCGCTGCCGGGAATGTTGTCGGCCATGAACAAGGTGTTCTCGCGCTTGATCGCCTCGTCGTGATCGGCGTCGACGATCCAGGTCGGCACTTTGATGGTGCGAGATCGGCGGCGGTCCAGTGCGGCTGCGCTGTCCCACATTTTGGTGATCTGTGTGAGAAACGCATCGTATTCGGTCGGCGTCGGCGAGAGCTGTCTCGTATTCCTTGCGCGCGCGCGCAATGAAGGCGCTGAAAACGGGATCGTGTTCGACATCTTTGACGGCGCTCGGGTCGGAGTTCGCCGCAAAGGCGAACAGTTTGCTGAGCCGTTCGGGGTGATGCATCGCGATGTCGAGCCCGATGATGGCGCCGTCGCTCCAGCCGACCAAAGCCGCCTTGTCGATCTTCAGATAATCCATCAGCGCGACGACGTCGGACGCCATCAGATCGTAACCGTAGGGCTGCGATCGTCGCGCGACGAGCGGCCGTGGCCGCGGCTGTCCATGACGATGACGCGGTAATGCGGCGACAGCGACCGCACCAGATTGCCCCAATAATTGGAATTGGCGAGCCCGCCGTGGAGCAGGATCACCGGCTCCCCGCGGCCGAACGTGGCGTACCAGATTTTGATACCGTTGACCGGCGCGAAGCCGCTCTGCGTGGAATGCGGCAGGCTTGGCGTCGGCGGCAGCATGAGCCATTGCGGCTCGGCGTGGGCGGCCGAGGCGAAACTCGCGAGCATGAAGGCCACTAAAACGACGATGCGATGCATGAGCGTGTCCCTCTGTACTCACCGCAATGCCTTGGTACTCACCTCGTGATTTCCGAGTACTGGATCATCCGTCTTCGCGCATGATGACACAAGAATACTCACTTCGTCCCATACGCCCGGTCGCCGGCGTCGCCGAGCCCCGGCACGATGAAGGCATTCTCATCAAGCGCTTCGTCGATCGCCGCCGTCCAGATCGGTACGTCCGGATGCAGGCCGCGCATGCGCTCGATGCCCGGCGGCGCGCAGATGAGGCAGACGAGGCGGATATCCTTGGCGCCGCGCTCCTTCAAGCGGTCGACGGCGGCGACCGCGGTATTGCCGGTAGCGAGCACGGGCGCGACCACGATCACCAGACGCTCGGCAAGGTCGGTCGGCGCCTTGAAGAAATACTCTACCGCCGTAAAGGTCTCCGGCTCGCGGTAAAGCCCGATATGGGCGACGCGAGCCGCAGGCACGAGATCGAGCATGCCCTCGGCGAAGGTCAGGCCCGAGCGCAGGATCGGCGTGAACACGAGCTTCTTGCCAGCAAGGCGCGGCGCCATCATGGTGGCGAGCGGCGTCTCGATCTCGACATTGGTCAGCGGCAGGTCGCGCGTGACCTCGTAGCAGATCAGCATGCCGATTTCCTTGAGCAGCTCGCGAAACGATTTGGTCGAGCGGGTCTTGTCGCGCAGGAGCGTGAGCTTGTGCTGCACCAGCGGATGATCGACGATCTTGACGCCTTGCATGATTTCCTCTCCGGCGCGGCCTTTTAGAACACCGTACCGTCACTGATGACCTTGATCGGCGGACTGCCATCGGCGCGGCGCGCGCGGGCGAGTTCGCGGCCGGCCGCCCAGCTGCCGCCCTGCAATATGCTGGCAAGCGGCATTTCGGCGGCGATCTTGTTCAACTTGGCGCGCGCCGCGACCGCAAGCCGGTCGAGCAACGCCACCGTGAGCGCGCGCCACTCGACGACAAGCGTCGAGTCGACCTCGTGTTCGCGCGCGGCTTCTTCCGGGTCGCGCAGCGCCAGCACGCCGGTGTCAACGAACAGGCCGCCGTTGCGATATTCGGCGAGGCCGGTGAGCCCGTCGATATCGGTCACGGTGAAGCCTGCTTGCTGCAGCGGCTCGATCAGCGAATAGGCGAGCCATTGCGACAGCTTGTGCAGCGGCACGAGTTCGCCGGTGGCGTCGCCGGTCATCATGGCGGGATGCCGCCAGCAATCGCCGAGCGGCACGCCGCCAAGCGTGATCCGCGACGGCCAGATCGGTCCGAATTGTTGGAGCAGTTCGGAGAGGATCAGCGGTGCCGGGATCGCGCCGCTTTCCGCCTTGGCGGCGAGATGATCGAAGAAGCCGCCGGGGCGAGGGCTGTCGTTGCGGCCGAATACTGTCCGGCCTTGCCAGCACAAGCCTGCCAAGGGCGCGGAGCAATTCGGCGCGGCCCTCGAGGCCGACGATAGGATTGTTGGCGGTAACCTGGAAACCTTCGCGCAACGTTTTTGTATCGAGATTTGCCAAAGCGCGCCATCTGCGCGTAGTCGATCCTCTGGCGCTCTCGACCGGCCAGCCGAGGCGGAGAAATCGCCGCTTGCAAACATCACGAAGCTTGCCGTCGCCAGTCCTTCGGAGCGGGAAACGTAGCCACCCATCAGCGGATCGCGATAGCGCCATTGCGGGCCGGCACCGGCATCGAGCAGTACGCTGATGATGGCAAGGTCGAATGCATCACGTGCGAAAGCGCCGCGATCGCCGGCGAACTCTTCGGCAAGTAGGCGGCAAACGATCGTTACCCTCCGGAGCTGAAATGCCGCCAGCGCGAATGAAACGGAACTTCGAGCGACGGATAATTTCTTCGCGTGGTGGCGGCGACCAGATCGGCCGCCTCGTCGAGCCGGGCCAGATCGACGCGAAAGTTCGGCAGCTTGTCGTCAAGCGCCGAGCGCCAGCATGCGCTCGGCCCGCGTGCGCACCGCAGCGGCGTTCAAAAGCGAAAGAGCAGCGGCCGTATCGTCGCTCATGAAACGCGCCAAAAGCAGAAAGCGGATCAGTATTTGTTGAGCGAGCGGCCGACCGTGTCGGCAAGATCGTCGGCTTTCGGCGGCTCCGGCGAGAAATAGCCGGCGGCCTTCTTGGCGTCCATCTCGACGTGCGCGTCAGCCGGGACGAGTTCGTCGGGCAGCGCCACGCGCTCCACCACTTCGACGCCCTGGCCGACCAGCGCGTCGTATTTCATGTCGCTCATCGACACGAAACGGTCGATGCGCCGCAGGCCGAGCCAGTGAATCGTGTCCGGCATCAATTGCTGGAAACGCGCGTCCTGGACGCCGGCGACGCATTCGGTGCGCTCGAAATACGCGCTCGCCGACGTCGCCGCCTTCCTGGCGCTTGCGCGCGTTGTAGACCAGAAATTTGGTGACCTCGCCGAGCGCGCGGCCTTCCTTGCGGTTATAGACGATGATGCCGAGTCCGCCCTCCTGCGCTCCGCGCGCGCATTCCTCGATGCCGTGAATGAGGTAAGGCCGGCAGGTGCAGATGTCGGAGCCGAACACGTCTGAGCCGTTGCACTCGTCGTGCACGCGGCAGGTGATCTTGGTCGCTGGCTCGACTAAGCTTGGCGACGTCGCCGAACAGATAGATCGTGGTGCCGCCGATCGGCGGCAGAAACACGTGCATGTCCGGCCGCGTCACCAGCTCCGGAAACATGCCCGCGGTCTGTTCGAACAGGGTGCGGCGCAGAACCGTTTCGGCGCAGCCGAAGCGCTCGGCGATGCCGGGCAGATACCACACCGGATCGATGGCGATCTTCGACACCGCGATGCTGCCGTTGGCATGGACGATATCGCCGTCGGCCTTGAGCCGGCCGGCGGCGATCGCGCTCTGCATTTCGTGCAGGTCGAGCCGCGCCTTGGTGATGGCGATGGTGGGGCGGATGTCGACGCCTTCGGCGATCTCGGTCTTGAACGCGTCAGCGGCGAGATGCCCCCAGGGGTCGAGCGACACGATGCGGCCCGGCTCGCTCCATTGCGCGAACGGGCCGATGCTCACCGCGGGATAGGTGTTGGTGAGGTCCGGCCGGCGGATCGGATCGAGCGCGCCGGCGGACACCGCAAGCGCGCGATAGAGCGCGTAGGAGCCGCCGTGGCTGCCGATGGCGTTGCGATCGCCCTGGCCGCGACACGGTGCCGATGATCGGGCCGCGTTCGCGCGCGGTCGGTGCGCCCCAGTGGATCGGAAAGCGCGGCTTGCCGCCGGGCTCCGGATGCGAGGTGATCCGAATATGATCGGTACGGTTCGAGCGGTTCATGGCGGAATCCACAAGCGCCGAATCCAAAAAGCCATCGGCCCGCCGCGAGGGCGGGCCAGACGGTCAGATTTCATGGCTTCTTCGCGGGCACGCCACCCAGGCTGCCCGCCACGCACAATATATAGAAGTCCGGCCGCCGCGCACAATCAAGCGGCGGATCAAATCTGCTTGTTACTTGCTCCACTTGGTGCCGTCCGACCAGTCGATCGAATGGTCCGGCCGGACAATGCCGACGAATTGAACGTGCCGCCGGCGCTGATCGTGATGTCGCTGGTCAGCGTTGCGTCGGCATGCGCGCCGTTGTCGCCTTTGATCTGCAGAGCCTTGTTGCCGGACTGCGAAATCGACGGCGAGGGGCCGGACCAAACGGCAGGAATTCGGATTGGGCTGGCATTTGTAGGTGCCGCTGACGTCGGCCGATGCGGCGGCCGGCGCGGCAGCGGGGGTCGACGGCTGCGGCGCCCCGCGCTTGCGCGTGACCGGTAAGCGCGCAGAGCACGACGACGCAGCGGCTACGATAGTTTTTCTTTTTGCTGTCTGAAGCATTTTGTCTTCCTCCCTGATCGTTATGATTTCAACGGCGCGTTCAAGACTTGGACGTTCACGCTTGGACGTTCAAGACTTTAGGCTCAACATTTGGATCGGCAACACGTCCTTTCATCGCTGCGCATAAAGTCCGCGCAGCGTATGCGGCTTCTCGTGCGGCTGTCCAAGCTGATGTCGCTGATTTTCCACTCGTTGTTGATCTTGACGAGGTCGAGCACGACAGTCGACGGCTTGCCGGAATTGTTGAACTTGACGGTCGCTTTCGCCTTGTCGGGGCCGGAATCGGTTATCGCGACGGTGAAGGCGGCGATGTCCCAGTCCTGGGCGTCGACGAACGGATCGAAATCGAGCGTCGCGACTTCGTTCCGCCGCTCGGCGTCATTCTGATCCTTCCTGATGAGCGCGGCGAGCGCCGGCTCGAAGTAGCGCTGCACCGCCTGATCGGTATCGAGCGCGATGCCGTTACCGTTCTTGCCCACGTAAGTGTCATAGATGGCCGCCACGAAATCGTGCGCCGAGGTGTCGGCGGCTTCCGCCGGCAGGGCGGCGGCGACGCAAGCCGCGCCAACAAGAATTTCGCGCCGTGTCGGCATCATCAGGGCCAATCCGGCTCCATCGCCTCGTTTCAGAACGCATATTAACCCATTGCGCCGATTTGGCGTGCCGAAGGCAGCCCAGTTCGCCGCCGAGCCCGGTGCGCACGGCCCCGGTCTCGCAGGAAAGTGCGGGACTTGCGCGGTTGCCGCCACGTGGCATGAGAATGGGGCGCGAAGGAGTGTAGCTCAATTGGCTAGAGCACCGGTCTCCAAAACCGGGGGTTGGGGGTTCGAGTCCCTCCACTCCTGCCAATTGGGGCCCCGAAAGAGCACCGTCCCATCCTTCGATGCCTTGACGGTTCGACCCGCCGGCAGTAGATACGCGGCATCGCCAGCGGCCCGGTAACGGACTTCCGCGGCGAACTTATTCCCCAAACAGGAACCGCCTATCGGTCTCGTCCTTAAGCTTGGGCGGGGAATGCCTATTTGGTGCTTTGGTGCAATGCATGCCGAAAATCAGCCCGTTCAAGTTCTTGCAGGAAGTGCGCGCCGAGGGGGCAGAAGGTCACTTGGCCGACGCGCAAGGAGACGACGGTGACCACCATCATGGTGTTCGTGATGGTGTTCGTCGCCTCGATCTTTTTCCTGCTGTCGGATCAGGTCATGCGCATTGCCGTCAGTTTCGTTCTCGGCATCAACATGTGAACGGTCTTAATTCGCGATCGCCAATTCACGATCTGGATAGATTTGGACATCATGACATGACGACTCGATGGTACGCGGTCCACGCCTACTCGAATTTCGAGCGCAAGGTGGCCGAACTCGATTCGCGAGCAAGCCAAGCAGCGCGGATTGTCGCAGCTGTTCGAGGAAATCCTGGTGCCGACCGAAAAGGTCGTCGAAGTCCGCCGCGGGCGCAAAGTCCCCACCGAGCGGAAATTCTTCCCGGGCTACGTCCTCGTTAAGATGGAAATGACCGACGACGCCTATCACCTGATCAAGAATACGCCGAAGGTGACCGGCTTTCTCGGCTACGACAACAAGCCGATGCCGCTTTCCGAGGCCGAGGCCCAGCGCATCATGCACCAAGTGCAGGAGGGCGTGGAGCGGCCGGTCTCCAAGGTCAGTTTCGAAGTGGGCGAGCAGGTGCGCGTCTCCGACGGCCCGTTTGCTTCGTTCAACGGCACGGTGGAAGAAGTCGACGCCGACCGAATGCGGCTCAAGGTCGCCGTTTCGATCTTTGGCCGCGCCACGCCGGTCGAACTGGAATTCGCCCAGGTGGAGAAGTTATAAGGCGTCATTGCCGGATCGAGTCCGGCAATGAGGAAAGCGAGTGTGAAGCCGTGGGAGGTGAGGCGGTCAGCCAGCCGTCAACAGCCGCACCACTAACAGGAGAGTAGAATGGCAAAGAAGATTACCGGCTACGTCAAGCTGCAGGTGCCGGCGGGGGCGGCCAATCCGTCGCCGCCGATCGGGCCAGCGCTTGGCCAGCGCGGTCTCAACATCATGGAGTTTTGCAAGGCGTTCAACGCGCAGACGCAGAAGTTGGAGAAGGGGGCGCCGATCCCCGTCACCATCACCGTCTACGCCGATCGCTCGTTCACCTTCGAAATGCGGCAGCCGCCAGTCTCGCACTTCCTCAAGAAGGCGGCGAAACTAGAGAGCGGCTCGAAGACGCCGGGCCGCGATGTCGCCGGCTCCGTCACCAAGGCGCAGGTGCGCGAGATCGCCGAGCAGAAGATGAAGGATTTGAACTGCGATACTATCGACGCGGCCATGCGCATGATCGAAGGTTCAGCGCGGTCCATGGGGCTGGAGGTGAAGGCATGAGCACGCTGGGCAAACGCACGACGGTCGCCCGCGAGGGCATCGACCGCGAGAAGCTCTATCCGCTCACCGACGCGGTGAAGCTCGTCAAGGAACGCGCCAAGGCAAAGTTCGACGAGACCATCGAAGTGGCGATGAATCTCGGCGTCGATCCGCGCCATGCCGACCAGATGGTGCGCGGCGTGGTCAATCTGCCGAACGGCTCCGGCCGCTCGGTGCGCGTCGCGGTGTTCGCGCGCGGCGCCAAGGCCGACGAGGCCAAGGCCGCGGGCGCCGACGTGGTCGGCGCCGAGGATCTGGTCGAGAAGGTCCAAGGCGGCGCTATCGACTTTGATCGCGTCGTCGCCACGCCGGACCTGATGCCGCTGGTCGGCCGTTTGGGCAAGGTGTTGGGCCCGCGCGGCCTGATGCCCAACCCCAAGGTCGGCACCGTGACGATGGACGTCACCAATGCGGTCAAGGGCGCCAAAGGCGGCTCGGTCGAATTCCGCGCGGAGAAGGCCGGCATCGTTCAGGCTGGCGTCGGCAAGGCGTCGTTTTCGGCCGAGAAGCTGATCGAGAACATCATGGCGTTCGCCGACGCGGTGCAGAAGGCGCGGCCTGCCGGCGCCAAGGGCCACTTCATCACCCGCGTGGCGGTCTCTTCCACCATGGGGCCTGGGGTGAAGGTCGAGCCGGGTAGCCTGTTCCCCGGCGCGCAGCAGCCGCATTAACGCGTCATTCCGGGGCGCGGGCGAGACCTGCCCGCGAGCCCGGAATCGATATTCGCTGATCTTTGATTATGGGTTTCCGACCTGCCGGGAAGTATTTATCACCGGCCGCGCGGTTTCGCGCGGTAATCCGAAATGAGTGCCTCAAGATGTCGATGGGCTCGTCCGATTACCACCGGACGAGTTCGGAGAAGGCGTACACGTAGGGAGCAGCCCAAATTGTAACCGACGCGACGGCAATCCAGCCGATGATCTGGTACTTCATGGGAGCCCTACCTTCCTTCACGCCGGTCTAACGACATCTCCAAGCGAGGCCGCCGGCCTCTAGTAGACGCGGCGAGGAGCCAAAGGGTTCAATTAACGTTAACGTCCCGCCGAGAATGGGGATTATCCGAATGGCTTGAATGGGCTGCGCCGCTTTCGGGGCCGCACCCACGCCCGCACCTATGGCCCAAGATTCACGCCGCCACCTGCTTCCCCCACAGCGTCTGCGTGGCGATGCGCGCGCCTTCGGCCAGTGAAGCGAGCTTCGCCCACATGATCGAGGGATGGACGCGGCGTGCGAACGGACTTTGCGCGAAGCCGCAATCGGTGCCGCCCATGACGTTCTCGCGGCCGACGATCTTGGCGAGCCGCACGATCCGCTCCGCCACCAGTTCGGGATGCTCGACGATGTTGGTGGCATGCGAGATCACACCGGGGATCAGCACCTGGCCGGGCCGAAGCTTCACCGTCTCCCATACCCGCCATTCATGCGCGTGGCGCGGATTGGCGGCCTCGAACGAATAATGACCGACGCGCACTTTCAGCACGAGATCGATGATGTCTTTAAGCGGCACGTCGAAAGCATGCGGGCCGTTCCAACTGCCCCAGCAGATGTGATAGCGCGATTGCTCCTGCGGGATGCCGGCCAGCGCGTGATTGAGTGCGTCGATGCGCAGGCCGGCCCAGCGCAGGTAGTCGGCCTTGCTCATCGGCGGCACCATGCGCTCGTACATGTAGGGCAGGAAGGCGTCGTCGATCTGCACATAGAGACCGGCGTCGGTGATGGCCTTGTATTCCTGGTGCAGCGCGTCGGCGAGCGCGAACAGATAAGACTCTTCGTCTTTGTAGTGCTCGATTTTGGCGCCCGGCAGCGCGCTTGCCGGCGCGACCACCGGCAGGAAGGCGCGCAACGAGGGATGACGATCCTTCGCCTTGGCGACGGCGGATATGAGGTTCTTGATGTCGCGGCCGACCTGCTTCTCGCCCACATAGGCGATCGGACCGTTGATCACGACCCGGTTGCCGAGCCGCTTGGCGAGCCCGGTGGCGGCGTCATATTCGGCGTAGAATTCGGGAAAGGCGGCGTGGTCGCGGCCGCCACCCATGGAGGCCATCGGGTCGGCCATTTCCTCGGCGGTTGCCGCCCGCACGCCGATGCCGCGCAGCCGCTTGAAAATATAGAAGGCCCAGTTGACGCCCTTGGAGAATTCGCCGTCGCTGACGATGTCGATGCCGGTGTCGGCCTGTTGGCGCACGACTTCGGCGACGGATTCGGTCAGGCAGGATTCGAACGCACCTTCATCGTAGGGCTTGCCGTCCTCGATCGAGCGCCAGAACTCGATCAGCTTGGGCGGCCGGATCAGGCTGCCGACGTGGGTGGTGAGGATACGATCGCGATTTTGTGGCATAGTGAACGTTCCTTCCTTTTCGAGGAAAGTACGCCGCAAACGGCAATCGAGCAAAGTCTGAGGCAAAGTTTGAAGCAAAGTTTGAAGCAAAGTTTGAGGCGTGTGCGATGCAAGCAGAACAATTCGGCGAACTGCAGGGCGCGTGTCACTGCGGCACCGTGCGATTTCGCGTGAAGCTGACCGATGGGTTTAAGACTGTCCGTCGTTGCAATTGCTCCTATTGCAGCATGCGCGGCGCGGTGGCGGTGTCCGCCAATCTCGGGGATATCACGATCGAGTCCGGTAAAGACGCGCTGACGCTTTATCAGTTCAACACACGGACCGCGGAACACTATTTCTGTTCCAAATGCGGCATCTACACCCATCATCGGCGCCGCTCGAATCCGAACCAGCTAGGTATCAACGTTGCCTGTCTGAAAGGCGTGAGCCCGTTCGATTTTACCGATATCCCGGTGATCGACGGGACCAACCATCCGACCGATCAGGGCGCCAAGGCCGGCACGGGTTATCAGTTCGTTGGTCACCTCCACTTCGTTCGCGGCGATCCCACCTGAGTTAGGTGCGGTGGGCAGGCAACGCCGCCGGCTCAGGCACTCGTCGCGCTGGTTCGGATCGCGAGCAAGGCTGTCGCCGCCTGAACGGCGGCAGCGTGCAGTTCCGAAGGTTGTCTGAACTCTCGGGGGAAGTTGAGAAAACTTTGCTTGGCAAACCAAGCCAAAGCGGTTAAATATCCGCCATGGGCGTGCCGACCCGTTTGTCGGCGCGCCTTTATGCGTCCTTCGAAAACCGAGAAAGAGAGCCGTTCCTTAGCCTATCCTGCGTGGATTTCCTGAGGCGGCGGTTGAATTTACCGGATTTCGAGGGCGCGCTCCTGTCCAAGACTGCAGGCGCCGGCAACGGCTTAATCCACGCTCCGTGGGCCAGCACAGACGGGTGAAGACCGGGGCAGTCACATGCCCTTCGGTTCTAACCTCGACGGCCCGGCATAGCCCCAAAGGCTGTTGTCGGCGGGCAGGGTGTCACTGCCGCCTGATCCGCCTTGGCGGGTTGGACGGCCGCATCGACCCGGCGGTCTTCGGAACGAAGGTCCGCCTACCGGAGAGAACTCTTGGATCGCGCGGCAAAGAGCGAACTCATCGCGAGCCTGGGCCAGACCTTCAAGGCCACCCGGGTCGTCGTGGTGGCTCACTATTCCGGGCTCACTGTCGCCCAAATGCAGAGTCTGCGCAGGCAGATGAAGCAGGCGGGCGCGAGCGTGAAGGTGGCCAAGAACCGTTTGGCCAAGATCGCGCTCGAAGGCAGCGAGGTCGCTTCGATCGCTCCGCTACTCAAGGGGCCGGCGCTGATCGCCTTCTCGGGCGACCCAGTGGCGGCACCGAAGGTCGCGGTCGAATTTGCCAAGACCAATGAGCGCTTCATCATTCTCGGCGGGGCGATGGGCAGGACTGCCCTCGATCCGAACGGGGTGAAGCAACTGGCGTCGCTGCCCTCGCTCGACGAGCTGCGGGCAAAGATCGTCGGTCTCATCCAGGCGCCGGCGACCAAGATCGCTCAGGTGGTCAATGCGCCGGCCGCCAAGGTCGCGCGCGTGATCCAGGCTTATGCCGCCAAGAGCGGCGAAGGCGCGGCGGCCTAAACGGCTTCCGCATCGCATAGGTTAGAACCGAAGGACAAAGTCATGACTGATCTGCAGAAAATCGTGAACGACCTTTCCGGCCTCACCGTGCTGGAGGCCTCCGAACTGGCAAAGCTCCTCGAGGAAAAGTGGGGCGTCTCTGCCGCCGCTGCGGTGGCTGTGGCCGCCGGTCCGGCGGCAGCGGCTGCACCCGCGGCTGAGGAAAAGACCGAGTTCACCGTCGTGCTGACGGCCGTCGGCGAGAAGAAGATCGAGGTCATCAAGGAGGTCCGCGCCATCACCGGTCTCGGGCTGAAGGAGGCCAAGGATCTGGTCGAAGGCGCGCCGAAGCCGGTCAAGGAAGGCGTCAACAAGGATGAGGCCGCCAAGATCAAGGCGACCCTCGAAAAGGCCGGCGCGAAGGTTGAGCTTAAGTAAGCAGTGCTTATCTAACTGAAATCCCGGGCCGAACCGAGCAACGGCCTGGGATCCAGCGAGGTTGGAGATTTAAGCCGATGGCCGGGTTCAAGCCCGGTCATGGCGAGTGCGGAATGCAGGTGATTCGGAACTTTGGCCGAATCACCGGAAAATAGGGCGCCTGACGCCTGTCCCGATGGTCGCGATGGATTGCGGCCTTCTGGAGAGTCGCCTCGATCGCCTGGATATCCCCGGACAGCGGCGGTTCGGGCGCGACGGTTCGAACGTCCCGGTTCGAAGCGAGCGATGCGATTGAGCGAGAGGACATAATGGCGCAGACGTTTATCGGTCGGAAGCGCGTACGGAAGTTTTTCGGAAAAATCGAAGAAGTCGCGGAGATGCCGAACCTCATTGAGGTTCAGAAGGCGTCCTACGACCAATTCCTGCTGGTCAAGGAACCGGAAGGCGGCCGGCCCAACGAGGGCCTGCAGGCCGTCTTCAAGTCGGTGTTCCCGATCTCCGATTTTTCCTCCACGTCGATGCTCGAATTCGTCAAGTATGAGTTCGAGGGTCCGAAATACGATGTCGACGAGTGCCGCCAGCGCGGCATGACCTACGCGGCTCCGCTCAAGGTGACGCTGCGGCTGATCGTGTTCGATATCGACGAGGAGACCGGCGCCAAGTCGGTGAAGGACATCAAGGAGCAGGATGTCTACATGGGCGACATTCCGCTCATGACCAACAACGGCACCTTCGTCGTCAATGGCACCGAGCGCGTGATCGTTTCGCAGATGCACCGCTCGCCCGGCGTGTTCTTCGATCACGACAAGGGCAAGACCCATTCGTCGGGCAAGCTGCTGTTCGCCGCCCGCATCATCCCCTATCGCGGTTCCTGGCTCGACATCGAGTTCGACGCCAAGGACATCGTGCACGCGCGCATCGACCGGCGGCGGAAAATTCCGGTCACCTCGCTCCTCTACGCGCTCGGCATGAGCGGCGAGGAAATCCTCAACACATTCTATAAGCAGGTGCCCTACAAGCGCACCAAGGACGGCTGGCGCGTGCCGTTCGACGCCACCCGTCTGCGTGGCTACAAGGCGATCAACGATCTGGTCGACGCCGACACCGGCAAGGTCGTGCTCGAAGCCGGCAAGAAGCTCACCGTGCGTCAGGCGCGTCAGCTCGCCGAGAAGGGACTCAAGGCGCTCCGCCTCACTGACGACGAGCTGATCGGTCAGTACATCGCCGAGGATCTGGTCAATGCTAAGACCGGCGAAATCTACGCCGAGGCCGGCGAGGAGATCACCGAGAAGAATCTGAAGGTGCTCAACGAGCAGGGCTACAAGGAGCTGCCGCTGCTCAACATCGACCACGTCAATGTCGGCGCCTACATCCGCAACACGCTTGCGGTCGACAAGAACATGACGCGCGAGGACGCGCTGTTCGACATCTATCGGGTCATGCGTCCGGGCGAGCCGCCGACGATCGACACGGCGTCGACCATGTTCAACTCGCTATTCTTCGATTCGGAGCGCTACGACCTCTCCGCGGTCGGCCGCGTGAAGATGAACATGCGGCTCGACCTCGATGCGCCGGACACCATGCGCGTCCTGCGCAAGGAAGACATTATTTCTGTCATCCGTACGCTGGTCGATCTGCGCGACGGCAAGGGCGAGATCGACGACATCGATCATCTCGGCAACCGCCGCGTCCGCTCGGTCGGCGAGCTGATGGAGAATCAGTACCGCATCGGGCTGCTCCGCATGGAGCGCGCGATCAAGGAGCGCATGTCGTCGGTCGATATCGACACGGTGATGCCGCAGGATCTGATCAACGCCAAGCCGGCGGCAGCCGCGGTGCGCGAGTTCTTCGGCTCCTCGCAGCTCTCGCAGTTCATGGACCAGACCAATCCGCTGTCGGAGATCACGCACAAGCGGCGTCTCTCCGCGCTCGGTCCGGGCGGTCTGACCCGCGAGCGCGCCGGCTTCGAGGTGCGCGACGTGCACCCGACCCATTATGGCCGCATCTGCCCGATCGAAACGCCGGAAGGTCCGAATATCGGTCTGATCAACTCGCTCGCCACCTTCGCGCGCGTGAACAAATACGGCTTCGTCGAGACGCCGTACCGGAAAGTGAAGGACGGCCGCGTCACCGACGAGGTGATCTATCTCTCGGCGATGGAGGAAGGCCGCTACACGGTCGCGCAAGCCAACTCGGCGATCGACGCCAAGGGCCGCTTCACCGACGATCTCGTGGTCGTGCGCCATGCTGGCGACGTGCAGCTTATTCCGCCGGACAAGGTCGACTTCATGGATGTGTCGCCGAAGCAGCTCGTTTCGGTGGCCGCCGCGCTTATTCCGTTCCTCGAGAATGACGACGCCAACCGCGCGCTCATGGGCTCGAACATGCAGCGTCAGGCGGTGCCGCTGGTTCGCGCCGAGGCGCCGTTTGTCGGCACCGGCATGGAAGGCGTAGTCGCCCGCGATTCCGGCGCCGCGATCGCGGCGCGCCGCACCGGTGTAGTCGATCAGGTGGACTCCACCCGTATCGTCATCCGGGCCACCGACGAGCCGGATCCGACCAAGCCGGGCGTCGACATCTACCGGCTGATGAAATTCCAGCGATCGAACCAGAACACCTGCATCAACCAGCGGCCGCTGGTGAAGGTCGGCGATCAGGTCAAGAAGGGCGATATCATCGCCGACGGTCCCTCGACCGATCTCGGCGAGTTGGCGCTCGGGAGGAACGCGCTGGTCGCGTTCATGCCGTGGAACGGTTACAACTTCGAAGACTTCGATCCTGCTCTCCGAGCGGATCGTGAAGGACGACGTCTTCACCTCGATCCACATCGAAGAATTCGAGGTGATGGCGCGTGACACCAAGCTCGGCCCGGAAGAAATCACCCGCGACATTCCCAACGTCTCGGAAGAGACGCTGAAGAACCTCGACGAGGCCGGCATCGTCTATATCGGCGCCGAGGTGCGCGCCGGCGACATCCTGGTCGGCAAGATCACGCCAAAGGGCGAAAGCCCGATGACGCCGGAGGAAAAGCTCCTGCGCGCCATCTTCGGCGAGAAAGCCTCTGACGTGCGCGACACCTCGCTGCGGGTGCCGCCGGGCGTTCAGGGCACCGTCGTCGAGGTGCGCGTGTTCAACCGCCATGGCGTCGAGAAGGACGAGCGCGCGCTCGCCATCGAGCGTGAAGAGATCGAACGGCTGGCCAAGGACCGCGACGACGAGCAGGCGATCCTTGACCGCAACGTCTACGGCCGTCTGGCCGAGTTGCTGGAAGGCCGCCAGGGCATCGCCGGGCCGAAGGGCTTCAAGAAGGACACCAAGATCACCCGCACGGTGCTCGATGAGTATCCGCGCTCGCAGTGGTGGCTGTTTGCGTCACCGAACGACAAGGTGATGGCGGAGATCGAAGCGATCCGTAAGCAGTACGACGAGTCGAAGAAGCGGCTCGAGCAGCGCTTCCTCGACAAGGTCGAGAAGCTGCAGCGCGGCGACGAATTGCCGCCCGGCGTGATGAAGATGGTCAAGGTCTTCGTTGCCGTGAAGCGCAAGATCCAGCCCGGCGACAAGATGGCCGGCCGCCACGGCAACAAGGGCGTGGTGTCGAAGATCGTGCCGGTCGAGGACATGCCGTTCCTCGCCGACGGCACGCCGGTCGACATCGTGCTCAATCCGCTCGGCGTGCCGAGCCGGATGAATGTCGGACAGATCCTGGAGACCCATTTGGGTTGGGCCTGTGCGGGCCTCGGTCTGAAGATCGGCAACGCCGTCGATCTGTATCACGGCAAGCGCGATCCGAAGCCGCTCAAGGAGCTGCTGCGCAAGATTTACGGCGAGGAAGAGACGATCAAGTCGCTCGACGAGAAGGGTCTGCTTGAGCTCGGCACCAACCTGCGTCATGGCGTGCCGATCGCCACGCCGGTGTTCGACGGCGCGAAAGAGGCCGACATCGAGCACATGCTCGATCTCGCCGGCCTCGATCGTTCCGGCCAGGTGACGTTGTTCGACGGGCGCACCGGCGAGACGTTCGACCGCAAGGTCACGGTTGGGCACATCTACATGCTCAAGCTCCACCACCTCGTGGACGACAAGATCCACGCCCGCTCGATCGGCCCCTACAGCCTCGTCACCCAGCAGCCGCTGGGCGGCAAGGCGCAGTTCGGCGGCCAGCGGTTCGGCGAAATGGAGGTGTGGGCGCTCGAAGCCTACGGCGCCGCCTACACGCTGCAGGAAATGCTGACGGTGAAGTCCGACGACGTCGCCGGCCGCACCAAGGTGTACGAGGCGATCGTGCGCGGCGATGACACGTTCGAGGCCGGTATTCCGGAATCCTTCAACGTGCTGGTCAAGGAGATGCGCTCGCTCGGCCTCAACGTCGACCTGCACAACTCCAAGCAACAGCGCGGCGGCGATGTCGCCGAGGCGGCGGAATAGCGAACTCATTCGTCATTGCCGGGCATCAGGCGCGAAGCGCCGTCTTAGTGTCAGATGACCGGCAAGCCATGGGGCGGTGAAGCAACATGGATGCCCGGTCAAGCCCGGGCATGACGCGGCAAAGAGAATGACGACAGCGGCCGACATGGTCGGCAAGCGGAGAAGACGATGAACCAAGAGATCATGAATCTTTTCAGCCCGCAGGTGCCGGCTCAGGTCTTCGACCAGATCCGGATTTCGATCGCGAGCCCGGAAAAGATTCTGTCCTGGTCCTACGGCGAGATCAAAAAGCCGGAGACCATCAACTATCGCACCTTCAAGCCGGAGCGCGACGGCTTGTTCTGCGCGCGCATCTTCGGCCCGATCAAGGACTACGAGTGCTTGTGCGGCAAGTACAAGCGGATGAAGTACAAGGGCATCATCTGCGAGAAGTGCTCGGTCGAGGTGACGCTGTCGCGCGTGCGGCGCGAGCGGATGGGCCATATCGAGCTCGCCGCGCCGGTGGCGCATATCTGGTTCTTGAAGTCGCTGCCGAGCCGCATCGGTCTGTTGCTCGACATGACGCTCAAGGATCTCGAGCGCATCCTCTATTTCGAATACTACGTCGTGCTTGAGCCGGGGTTGACCGAGCTCAAGGACCGTCAGCTTCTGTCCGAGGAAGAGTACCTCAAGGCGCAAGAGCAGTTCGGCGGCGACAGCTTCACCGCCATGATCGGCGCCGAAGCGATCCGCGAGATTCTCAAGGCGCTCAATCTCGAGAAGCTGGCGGCGGATCTGCGCGTCGAGATCGCCGAGTCGAAGTCGGAGCTCAAGCCGAAGAAGCTTGCCAAGCGGCTGAAGCTGATCGAGGCGTTCATCCAGTCCGGCAACAAGCCGGAATGGATGATCCTGACGCATGTTCCGGTTATTCCGCCGGACCTGCGCCCGCTCGTTCCGCTCGACGGCGGCCGCTTCGCCACCTCCGACCTCAACGACCTCTATCGGCGCGTCATCAACCGCAACAACCGCTTGAAGCGGCTGATCGAACTGCGCGCTCCCGATATCATCATCCGCAACGAGAAACGGATGCTGCAGGAGGCGGTCGACGCGCTGTTCGATAACGGCCGCCGTGGCCGCGTCATCACCGGCGCCAACAAGCGGCCGCTCAAGTCGCTCGCCGACATGCTGAAAGGAAAGCAGGGCCGCTTCCGGCAAAACCTGCTCGGTAAGCGCGTCGACTATTCCGGCCGCTCGGTCATCGTGGTCGGCCCCGAGCTGAAGCTGCATCAGTGCGGGCTGCCGAAGAAGATGGCGCTCGAACTGTTCAAGCCGTTCATCTATTCGCGGCTCGACGCCAAGGGCCTGTCGACCACGGTGAAGCAGGCGAAGAAGCTGGTCGAGAAGGAAAAGCCCGAGGTTTGGGACATTCTCGACGAGGTTATTCGCGAGCACCCGGTACTTCTGAACCGGGCGCCGACGCTTCACCGCCTCGGCATCCAGGCGTTCGAGCCGATCTTGATCGAGGGCAAGGCGATCCAGCTGCATCCGCTCGTCTGTGCGGCGTTCAACGCCGACTTCGACGGCGACCAGATGGCGGTGCACATACCGCTGTCGCTGGAAGCTCAGCTCGAGGCGCGCGTGCTGATGATGTCGACCAACAACATCCTGCACCCGGCCAACGGCTCACCGATCATCGTGCCGTCGCAGGACATCGTGCTCGGGCTCTATTACCTGTCGATCATGGTCGACAACGGCCCGGGCCAGTGGAAGCTCGAGCTGCACTCGGAGAAGGATCTCGAGCGCGACCACAAGAAGAAAAACATCGTGCAGGGCTTCTATCGCCACATCAGCGAAGTGGAGCACGCGCTGCAGGAGAAGACGCTCGGGCTGCACGCCAAGATCAAGTATCGCTACGAAGGCGTCGACGACGAAGGTAAGCCCGCGAGCAAGTGGTATGAGACCACGGCCGGCCGTGCGCTGCTTAGCGAAGTTCTGCCGAAGAGCGCGAAGGTTCCGTTCGACCTCGTCAACAAGCTGATGACGAAGCGCGAAATCTCCTCGATGATCGACACCGTCTACCGCCACTGCGGGCAGAAGGAGACGGTGATCTTCTGCGACCGCGTGATGGCACTCGGCTTCTTCCACGCGTTCAAGGCCGGCATCTCGTTCGGCAAGGACGACATGGTGGTGCCGCGCAGTAAGCGCGCGATCGTCGAAAAGACGCGCGAGCTGGTGAAGGAGTTCGAGCAGCAATATAACGACGGCGTCATCACCCAAGGCGAGAAATACAACAAGGTGGTCGATGCCTGGTCGAAGTGCACCAAGCATATCGCCGACGAGATGATGAAGGAAATCTCGACGTCGAAGCCCGGCGCCGACAAGAACGCCGAAGCCCAGGTCAACTCGATCTACATGATGGCGCATTCCGGCGCGCGCGGCTCGAGCGAGCAGATGCGGCAACTCGCCGGTATGCGCGGGCTGATGGCCAAGCCCTCGGGCGAAATCATCGAGAGCCCGATCATCTCCAACTTCAAGGAAGGGCTCTCCGTGCTCGAGTACTTCAACTCGACGCACGGCGCGCGCAAGGGGCTCGCTGACACCGCGCTCAAGACGGCCAATTCCGGCTATCTGACGCGGCGCCTGGTCGACGTGGCGCAGGACTGCATCATTACCGTGGAGGATTGCGGCACCACGCGCGGCATCAAGGTGCGCGCCATCATCGATGCCGGCCAGGTGGTCGCCTCGCTGGCAAGCCGCATCCTCGGCCGCACCACGGCGGAGGACGTGCGTGATCCGGCCGGCACCGAAGTTCTGGTGCCGAACGGCACGCTGCTTGGCGAAAAGGAAATAGAGCGGGTGGTCAGCGCGGGCGTGCAGGAAGTGCGCATCCGTTCGGTGTTGACCTGCGACACGACCAGCGGCGTCTGCGCCAAGTGCTACGGGCGCGATCTCGCCCGCGGCACGCCGGTCAATATGGGCGAGGCGGTGGGCGTCATCGCCGCGCAATCGATCGGCGAGCCGGGCACCCAGCTCACCATGCGCACGTTCCACATCGGCGGCGCAGCGCAGCTCTCCGAGCAGTCGTTCGTTGAGTCGAGCTTCGAAGGCACCATCAAGATCAAGAACAAGAACGTCGTGCGCAATTCGGACGGCGATGAGATCGTGATGAGCCGCAACCTGTCGGTCGCCGTGCTCGATCCGGACGGCACTGAGCGCGCGGTGCACCGCATCCCGTACGGCGCGCGGCTGAAGATCGCGGACGGTGCGCACATCACCCGCGGCCAGCGCATTGGCGAATGGGATCCGTACACGCGGCCGATCCTCACCGAGGTCGAGGGCGCGGTCGGGTTCGAGGATCTGGTCGAGGCTCAGTCGATGTCGGAAACGCTCGACGAGACCACCGGCATCGCCAAGCGATCGGTGATCGACTGGCGGACCGGTTCGGGCCGCGGCCAGCAGGATTTGCGGCCGGCGCTGGTGATCAAAGGCAAGGACGGCAAGATCCTCAAGCTCGCCCGCGGCGGTGACGCGCGCTACCTCCTCGCCGTCGATGCGATTATCTCGATCGATCCCGACGGTCATGTGAAGGCGGGCGACGTCATCGCCCGTATCCCGACCGAAAGCGCCAAGACGCGCGACATCACCGGCGGTCTGCCGCGTGTCGCCGAACTGTTCGAGGCGCGCCGCCCGAAGGAGTCCGCGGTCATTGCGGAAATCTCCGGCACGGTTCGTTTCGGCCGCGACTACAAGAACAAGCGGCGCATCACCATCGAACCTGCCGACAAGAGCGAGGAGCCGAAGGAGTACCTCGTCGCCAAGGGCAAGCACATCCACCTGCAGGACGGCGACGTCATCGAGAAGGGCGACTTCATCGTCGAAGGTAACCCGGCGCCGCACGACATCCTGGCGATCAAGGGCGTCGAGGAGCTGGCCGGCTACCTGGTCAACGAAATCCAGGAGGTCTACCGGCTGCAAGGCGTCACCATCAACGACAAGCACATCGAAGTGATCGTGCGGCAGATGCTGCAGAAGGTGGAGATCGACGAGTTGGGCGAGACCGACCTCATTCAGGGCGAGCAGATCGACAAGGTCGAGTTCGACGAGGTCAACGCGCGTGTGGTCGAGGAGGGCAAGAAGCCGGCGACCGCACATCCGGTGCTGCTCGGCATCACCAAGGCCTCGCTGCAGACGCGTTCGTTCATCTCGGCGGCGTCATTCCAGGAGACGACCCGCGTGCTCACCGAGGCGGCGGTCAATGGCAAGGCCGATACGCTCGACGGGCTCAAGGAGAACGTCATCGTCGGCCGCCTGATCCCGGCCGGCACTGGCGCGATGATGAACAAGGTGCGCGAGATCGCCGTCAAGCGCGATCAGCTCATCCTCGCCGAACGCGAGCGCGAAGCGGCGCTCAAGGCCGAGGCCGCCCCCGAGCCGGCGGCGTTGCCGGCGGCCGAATAGGGGCCGCGCAAGCGACGAAGAATCGAAGGGCCGCCCAGTCGGGCGGCCCTTCTGCTTTCGGCGCCGCGTGCTAGCTTCCGCCGACGGGCGATTGGAGGCGGACGAATGTTCCCGCCGGAACGGATTGTTTGTTTGACCGAGGAGACCGTCGAGACGCTCTATCTGCTCGGCGAGGAGCGCCGAATCGCGGGCATTTCAGGCTATGTGGTGCGCCCGCCGAGAGCCCGGCGGGAAAAGCCGCGCGTGTCCGCCTTCACCTCTGCCGACATCCCAAAAATCCTCGAGCTGAAACCGGATCTGGTTCTCGCCTTCTCCGATCTGCAAGCCGACATCGTGGCAACCCTGATCCGCGAGGGCGTCGACGTGCACGCCTTCAATCAGCGCACCATCGCGCAAATTCTCGACATGATCCGGACGCTGGGAGCTTTGGTCGGTGCTGCGGACCGCGCCGAGAAGTTGGCGCATGATCTTGCCGGCGCGGTCGCCGCCGCACAGCAGCGCGCGGCGCAGTTGCCAAAGCGGCCGAAGGTCTATTTCGAGGAATGGGACGACCCGATGATCTCCGGCGTCGGTTGGGTGTCCGAGCTCATCGAAGCTGCCGGCGGAATCGATATCTTTGCCGACCGGGCGTCTGCTAAGGCGGCTAAAGATCGCATCGTTACGATTGACGAAGTCACCGACCGCGCGCCGGACATTATTATTGGGTCGTGGTGCGGCAAGAAATTTCGTCCGGAGAAGGTTGCTGCGAGATCGGGTTTCGAGCGCACGCCGGCAGTCGAGCGCGGCGCGTTGCACGAGATCAAATCGTCGTTGATCCTTCAGCCAGGACCGGCGGCGCTGACCGACGGACTGGCTGCATTGGAGGCGATCATCAAAAAAATCCGCCTCTGTTGCGCCGATGTGACACCCCATTCTCTCAGATGATAAGTCCTCGTTTGTGCCCGTTATTGCGAGCGAAGTCGGCTGTTTCAGGTTCATGCGATGCAAATCTCGGATCGCTCCGTTTGTGATCCTCGAAATTGACGGTATTGGCGAACCTCAATAGGCTCAACGCGACGGTTCCCCTTTCGGGGGATCAAAAGGGAACGCAGTGCGGGCAGGTCTTTTCTGATTTGCCCAATGCTGCGGCTGCCCCCGCAACTGTAAGCGGCGAATCTTCCGTCATAGTCCACTGGGATTGGCGTCCCGGGAAGGCGACGGCAGGTTAGGACCCGCGAGCCAGGAGACCTGCCGTCAGTCGTAAGTCATGCGCGCGCGCGCCGTGGGCGGGGTGTCCAGGCGTCGACGGTAGAGTCCGGTTGTCGTGTAGTCCGCGCTTCGGGCGAAAGCGGAATGCAGGGCAGCCAAAGGCCGCGGTGACGGGTGTCTGTTCGCCTTCGAGGCGTTGTGTCTTGCCTGTCAACAACCGCGGCCGCGTATGCGGCCTGCTGTCTGCCGTCTGTCGTCTCCTCATTTCCTCATCTGTCTTGGCGCTTGGCGCGCGGCTTGCGATCGATCCTGCCGCCGCTCAAACGGCGACGCCGAACCAGCAAACAACAAACGGACGGGGAAGCCTGCCGCCAATCAGTGTGTCGGGACGGGTGCCGAAGCATCCGAAAACCAGCCGCAAACCGGCAACACCATCGGCTACCTCGCCGGTCAGTGGAACAACGCCACCCGGCGGAGCAAATCAGCCGACCCCGCTCAACGGCAATGCGCTGGCCGGAAGCTCAACTAGGCTGGGCCTTACCGTGCGCGAGACGCCGGCATCGGTTGAGGTCGTCAATCAGCAGACGATGCAGGAGCAGGGCTACCGGACCACGAGCGAAATCGCCAGGGGAGCGGTTGGCGTATTGGATCTCGACTCGTCGGGCGCGCCAGCCAACTTTTCGATGCGCGGCTTCACTTTCGGTGAGGTGAACGTTCTCTACAACGGAATTTCGATCGGCATAGCCAGCGACACGACGCGCGTGATGGACACGGCCAATCTCGACCAAGTCGAATTCCTCAAGGGACCGTCGGCGCTGATGTCCGGAATGCAAGCGATCGGCGGCTCGGTCAACTACGTCAGCAGGCAGCCGACCACGGGTGCGATCCAGAACGAGCTGGACCTTTCGCTGGATTCGCTTGGCACGTTCCGCTCGCATTATGGCTCAGGCGGCAGCACCCTGGTGCAAGGCCTCGATTATCGCTTTGATATAACTGGGTCGAAGATCAACAGCTTCATCGACGGCGATTATCGCGATCTGGGCGACGTCTCCGGGCAACTGAATCATCGCGTCAACAACTGGTTTAATACGTTTGTGGCCGTCGAATACAAACGGGATTATGGCCATGCGTACTGGGGCACTCCGCTGGTGCCAACCACGTTTGGCCCGTCGAACGCAGTCAACGGCGTCGTCTCGGGCACTGCGGTCAGTACGTTTTCCGGCGACAATCTCGGTCCGGTGACAATCGACGGGCGCACGCTGACGACCAGTTATAACGTGGGTAACAACAACACCAGCGCGGACGAGCTGTGGCTGCGCAGCGGATTCGAATGGACGCCACTCAACAACGTCACCGTCAAGGACCAGTATTACTATTATCAAGCCCATCGCCACTGGGTCGACAGTGAAACCTACGCCTATGACGACGGCGCGGTATTCTCGGCTGGGAGCATCGACCGCGATCGCTTTTTCGTCGACCACGATCAGCACGTGGTCGGCAACAATGTTGATTTCCTGTGGGACTCCCGGCTGTTCGGCATGGACAACCGTCTCGCCGCCCAGCTCCAGGTGAGCGGCGACTGGATCACGTTCGTGGAGGAGGGCAATCCGAACGATTACCCCGACGACAACGTCGCCGTCGTCGATCCGATTCAGGGCCTTTATGGTCCGGCGTTTCCTGACACCCGGATCAAGCAGCTCGATGACCTCGCCGGTGCGGTGGAAGACCGGCTGAAGATCACGCCCGAATTCGCGCTGATCGGCGGCGTTCGGGTGGACGACTGGACGTTGAACAGTAGCGGCCTCGACTTCGATGGCACCGTTCCCACCGGCGAGCCGTTCAGCCAGACTTGGCGGCCGGTCTCCTATCGCGCCGCCTATACCTACGAACCGATTCCCAAGCTCACCCTCTACAGCATGTACGCGACGTCCTACGATCCGGCCGCGGCTGACATCTTCTCCGTCAACGCCTCCACGCCGCTCGCCCTGACCAGCGCGGTCATCTACGAGACCGGCGTCAAGCAACTCTTGTGGGACGACAGGGCGGAGTGGACTTTCGCCGCTTACGACATCAACCGGCGCAACGTCTACGTGGCGACGGGACCGATGACGTACGACCTTGCCGGCGAAATCGGCACCAAAGGCTACGAATTGGCCGCCGCGGTGCGTCCGCTCGACGGCTGGAAGCTCTGGGGCAACGTGGCCTGGACCCACGCGCGCTACGAGGATTTCAATGCCGTCCTCGATCCGGTCAGCGGCGTCGTCGAAAACTGGACCGGCAACACGCCTTCGAACGTCGCTCCGATTATTGTCAACGCCGGCGCGTCATATCTCTATACCGGCTGGCAATGGCCGGTGGAGGTCGGCGGCTCGGTGCGGCACGTCGGCAACCGCTATCTCTACGAGGACGACAACACGATCATGGACTCCTACACCACGGCGGATGCCTACGCGTTTGTCGACATTCCCGGCAGGGATCTCGGTTCGCCGGATATCAAGACACTGCGCATCACATTCCGAGTTCGCAACTTGACCAATGCCGTCTATGCGGCATTTTCCGACCCCGGTTATCCGGATCAGGTCTATCTCGGCGACCCGCGTACCTACGAGATTGCCGCCTCGGCCAAATGGTGAGGTCCCGACGCCGATATGCGCGCGCTTGTTGTTCTGCACCGCTGGCTCGGCGTCGTGTTCTGCCTGTTCTTCGCGATGTGGTTCGCGAGCGGCATCGTCATGCATTTTGTACCGTTCCCGGCGCTGACCGACGAACAGCGGGTGGCCGGAATGGCGCCGCTCGATCTGGCCAGCGTCGCGCATGGTCCGGCCGACGCGGTGTCAGCAGCAGGGATCGCGGGCGTTACCCGCGTGCGGTTGATACAGCGACCTGATGGAGCGACCTATCTTGTTTCCAGTCCGCTCGCGCTCAAAGTGCTCCGCGCCGTCGATCTGACCGACGCCGCAGTACGATCGGAGCAATTGGTACTGGCGATTGCGCGCGAACACGCACGCCAGCGCGGCCTCGACGCCACGCATGCCCGCGTCGGTGGGCTCGCCTCCTACGATCAATGGACCGTCGCCGGCGATTTCAACCGGTACCGTCCGCTGTATCGCATCGCGCTCGATGACGAGAGCGGCACCGAATTGTACATCGCGGTGCCGACAGGCGAGGTCGTGCAGGAGACCACGCGGCGCGAACGCGCCTGGAACTGGATCGGCAGCGTCGCCCACTGGATTTATCCGCTCGCGTTGCGCCGGCATCCGGTGCTGTGGAACGGATTGGTCCGGTGGCTGTCGCTCGCGGCGCTGATCGCGGCATCCGCGGGCGTCGCGGTCGGCGTGTCGACCATTGAACGCAGGGGAGGGGGGTTGAGGTTGCCGCACCGAGGCTTGCTCATGTGGCATCACGCGCTCGGATTGCTCTGCATGGCTTTTGTTTGGACCTGGATTTTCAGTGGCTGGCTGTCGATGGACGACGGACTTTTGTTCTCGACAGGCAAGCTGAGCCCGTCGGAGACTGCCGCCATTATCGGCGCGCCGCGTTGGGACGCGTTGCCAGCCGATGAATTGCAGCATGTCATCGCGCCGGTCAGCGAAGTCGAATGGTTTGCGTTTGGCGGGCGAGTTTATCGGCGCGAACGGACTATCGGTGTGTCGCGGCTTTCGGTCGCCGACGCAGTGCCCGGCGAGTTTCGCGCGCCTCGCTCGTTTCTGATGGCGGAGGAGGTCGCGGGCGCGATCAGTCATCTCGGCCTTCGCTGCAAGTCTCCCACAATCGTCGGTCCTGCCGATGCCTATGCCGTTTCCCCAACTCCGGCAGCACCGGTGTTCCGATCCGTGTGCGGCGATGATTGGTTCGACGTTGACGGTGCGAATGGAGCACTGGTCGAAAAACTTGATTCCTCGCGCCGCGCCTATCGCTGGCTCTTCACCGCTCTCCACACGTTCGACTTTCCCGCTTTGGCCGCGCATCAGCGGCTGCGTACGGCCATCGTGGTCGCCTTATGTGGCGTTGGCTTGGTCTTCAGTTTGACCGGCGTGGCGATCGGCTGGCGCAGATTGCTGCTCTCCTTTAGCCGCTCGGATAACGCTCAATAGCCTTGCCTGGCGGCCCAGGTTAGAAGTGAATCATGTCCGCGAGCCTCAAACTCTTATCCGGCGGCGCCATGCGTCCGCTGCTCGCCGAAGCGGTGCCGCTGTTTGAGCGCACGAACGGCTCGAAGGTTGATCTTCGCTTCGCCTTGACCTCGGTGTTGGCGAAGGAGATCGAGGCGGGAGCGCAATTCGACGTCGCCCTGCTACCGCGCGCGGAGCTCGACGCGTTAGCGCAATCAGGCAGCATCGTGGAAGGCACGCAGACCGACGTCACCCGCTCGGCCGTCGGGCTTTGCGTCCGTGCCGGCGCGCCCAAGCCCGACATCGGCACAATCGAGGCGCTCAACCGCACACTGCTGCGAGCGCAAACGCTTGGCTACAGCGACGGCCCAAGCGGCGCCTATGTGGCGGAGCTTCTCGTTCGTCTCGGCATCGCCGAACAGATGAAGCCGAAGACACGGTTGACGAGCGCTCCGGTGGCCGAACTCGTGGCCAAGGGCGAGGCCGAGATCGGCATCCAGCAGATTGTCGCCATCCTGCCGGTCCAGGGCGCCGAACTGGTCGGCCCGCTGCCGTCCGAATTGCAGAACATTATCGTCTACGCCGCTGGAATTTCCGCACGCGCTGCGGATGCCGCCTCGGCCCGTGCCCTGATAGCCTTCCTGAGCACACCGGAGGTTGTCCGCATCATCCGCGCGAAGGGTATGGAGCTGGGATGAAGCAGGGAAACCGCTCGTCCCCGCGGAAGCGGGGACCCAGTGGCTGCCTTCGATGCCGACGCTCTTCGTCTGGATTTGCGCTTACGCACGAATGAGCGGTAAAAGCGTCAGATGTGCTTGCGCCACCGCACTTTTCCGCCCTGATCGCCTTGACTTCGCCCGATAGCGTCGATACATACGCCCCACTTTTCGGCAGGCGGTGAGCTTCGCCCGTCGGAACGGCCTGCCGGGTCCCAGTTTAAGCTATTGAAAGTATTTACTTTCTTGGCTCCGGTGCTTCCGTAACTGGACACGGCGCGACGCCTCGACACAAGCAGGCTCAAACGCTGCCGCTGACTTCGCGTAGTCAGAATCTCTGGAGCATGACCGCGGCTCACTAGGCCGTGGTCCTCTGCCAATGCCCAAGCGCCCTTCCGCTAACAGGAAAGCGGATGGTGCGGTTTGGTTTTGCGCGAACGGATTTACGGGGCTTGTGCCCCTGAAGGTGAGACGAACGGATGCCGACGGTCAACCAGCTCATTCGCAAGCCGCGCGTTGTGCAGCACGCCAAGAAGAAAGTGCCGGCGCTGCAGCAGTCGCCGCAGAAGCGCGGCGTTTGCACGCGCGTCTATACGACGACGCCGAAGAAGCCGAATTCGGCGCTGCGCAAGGTCGCCAAGGTCCGGCTGACCAACGGTTTCGAGGTGATCGGCTACATCCCCGGTGAGGGCCATAACCTGCAAGAGCACTCGGTGGTGATGATCCGCGGCGGCCGCGTGAAGGATCTTCCGGGCGTGCGCTATCATATTCTGCGCGGCGTGCTCGATACGCAGGGCGTAAAGAACCGCAAGCAGCGCCGGTCGAAGTACGGAGCAAAGCGGCCCAAGTAACGGGTCGCTTTGTGTCTTTAAGGAACGAAGGACGAAGGAAATAACGAGATGTCCCGTCGCCACAGGGCAGATAAGCGCGAGATCCTGCCGGATCCGAAATTCGGCAACGTCGTCGTGACCAAGTTCATGAACTCGGTGATGCATGCCGGCAAGAAGTCGGTCGCCGAGGGCATCGTCTATGGCGCGCTCGAGATGATCGAGGGCAAGACCCGAGGCAACCCAATCGGCGTCTTCCAGCAGGCGCTCGACAACGTGATGCCGTCGATCGAGGTACGCTCGCGCCGCGTCGGCGGCGCCACCTATCAGGTGCCGGTGGAAGTGCGCACCTCGCGGCGACAGGCACTCGGCATCCGCTGGATCATTTCGGCGGCGCGCGAGCGCAATGAAAAGACGATGACGGAGCGGCTTTCGTCCGAGCTGCTCGATGCGTCCAATAACAGGGGGAACGCGGTCAAGAAACGCGAAGATACGCACCGCATGGCGGAAGCCAATCGTGCATTCTCGCACTATCGCTGGTGAAGCCAGAGACAGCGAAGGATATTCCCCATGCCCCGCGTACATCCGATCGAGGACTATCGTAACTTCGGCATCATGGCTCACATCGATGCCGGCAAGACGACCACGACCGAGCGCATCCTCTACTACACCGGCAAGAGCCATAAGATCGGCGAAGTCCATGACGGCGCCGCGACCATGGATTGGATGGAGCAGGAACAGGAGCGCGGCATCACCATCACCTCGGCCGCGACCACCGCGTTCTGGAACGGCAAGCGCCTCAACATCATCGACACGCCCGGCCACGTCGACTTCACCATCGAGGTGGAGCGCTCCTTGCGCGTGCTCGATGGCGCGGTGTGCGTGCTCGACTCCAACCAGGGGGTGGAGCCGCAGACCGAGACGGTGTGGCGCCAGGGCGACAAGTACCGCGTCCCCCGCATCGTTTTCTGCAACAAGATGGACAAGATCGGCGCGGATTACTTCCAGTGCCTCAAGGACATTGTCGATCGTCTGGGCGCCAAGCCGGTCGCCGTGCAGCTGCCGATCGGCTCCGAGGCGCAATTCAAGGGTATCATCGATCTCGTGCGCATGGTCGGCGTGGTGTGGGACGATGAGACGCTCGGCGCCAAGTATCACGACATCGAAATCCCGGCCGAGCTTAAGGACCAGGCCAAGGAATATCGCGAGAAGCTGATCGAGGCTGCGGTCGAGCTCGACGACGATGCGATGACCGCCTACCTCGAAGGCAAGGAGCCGGACGAGGCGACGCTCAAGCGGCTTATCCGCAAGGCGACAATTTCCAGCGCGTTCTTTCCTGTGTTTTGCGGCTCGGCGTTCAAGAACAAGGGCGTGCAGCCGCTGCTTGACGGGGTGGTCGACTACCTGCCCTCGCCGCTCGACGTGCCGGCGATCAAGGGCGTCGATCTCAAGGGCAACGAGATCGAGCGCAAGGCATCCGATTCCGAGCCGATGGCCGTGCTTGCGTTCAAGATCATGGATGATCCGTTCGTCGGCACCATCACCTTCTGCCGCATCTATTCGGGCAAGCTCGAAAGCGGCACTGGCGTTATCAACTCGACCAAGGACCGCAAGGAGCGGGTTGGCCGCATGCTGCTGATGCATGCCAACAACCGCGAGGACATCAAAGAGGCCTTCGCCGGCGACATCGTCGCGCTGGCCGGGCTGAAAGAGGTCCGCACCGGCGACACGCTGTGCGATCCGCAGAAGGCGGTGATTCTGGAAAAGATGGAATTCCCCGATCCGGTCATCGAGATCGCCATCGAGCCGAAGTCGAAGGCCGATCAGGAAAAGCTCGGCGTCGCGCTTGCGAAGCTCGTGGCCGAGGATCCCTCGTTCCGTGTCACCACCGATCAGGAATCCGGCCAGACCATCATCAAGGGCATGGGCGAGCTTCATCTCGACATCAAGGTCGACATCCTCAAGCGCACCTATAAGGTCGAGGCCAATATCGGTGCGCCGCAGGTTGCCTATCGCGAGAAGATCACCCGGGTCGCGACGGTCGACTATACGCATAAGAAGCAGACCGGCGGCCACGGCCAATACGCCAAGATCAAGATCGTTGCCGAACCGGGCGCGCCGGGCACCGGCTTTGTGTTCGAGAACGACGTGGTCGGCGGCGCGGTGCCGAAGGAGTTCATCCCCGCTGTCGAGAAAGGCCTCGAGGGCCAGATGACGAGTGGGGTGCTCGCCGGCTTCCCGGTGGTCGATCTGAAAGTCAGCCTCGTCGACGGCGACTCGCACGACGTCGATTCATCGTCGATGGCGTTCGAGATCGCATCGCGCGCCGCCATGCGCGAGGCGCTGCAGAAGGGCGGATCGGTTTTGCTCGAGCCGGTCATGAAGGTCGAAGTGGTGACGCCGGAAGACTATACCGGCTCGGTCATCGGCGATCTCAACTCGCGGCGCGGCCAGATTCAGGGCCAGGACATGCGCGGCAACGCCAACGTCATCCAGGCGATGGTGCCGCTCGCGAACATGTTCTCCTACGTCAACAACCTGCGCTCCATGAGTCAGGGGCGCGCCACCTTCACCATGCAGTTCGATCACTACGCCGAGGTACCCAAAGGCGTGGCTGACGAGGTCCAGGCGAAGTTCGCCTGACCATCACTTTAGGAGAGGCTCGTAAAGAGAGCCGGAACGGAGAGCCCCATGGGTAAAGAAAAATTCCTGCGCAACAAGCCGCATTGCAATATCGGCACGATCGGCCATGTCGATCACGGCAAGACGACGTTGACTGCGGCGATCACCAAGGTTCTGGCCGAGAAGGGCCAGGCGCAATTCACCGCCTACGACCAGATCGACAAGGCGCCGGAGGAGAAGGCGCGCGGCATCACCATCGCGACCGCGCACGTCGAGTATGAGACCGACAAGCGCCACTACGCGCATGTCGACTGCCCCGGCCACGCCGACTACGTGAAGAACATGATCACCGGCGCCGCGCAGATGGACGGTGCTATCCTCGTGGTCAGCGCCGCTGACGGCCCGATGCCGCAGACCCGCGAGCACATTCTGCTCGCCCGCCAGGTCGGCGTGCCGGCGCTCGTCGTCTACCTCAACAAGGTCGACATGGTGGACGATCCGGAGCTGCTCGAACTGGTCGAGCTCGAAGTGCGCGAACTGCTCAGCAAATACGAATTCCCCGGCGACAAGATTCCGTTCGTCAAGGGTTCGGCCAAGCAGGCGCTCGACGGCGTCAACGAGGAGCTCGGCAAGAACTCGATCGGGGCGCTGATGAAGGCGGTCGATGAATACATTCCGCAGCCGGAGCGGCCGAAGGATCAGCCGTTCCTGATGCCGGTGGAAGACGTGTTCTCGATCTCCGGTCGCGGCACGGTGTGCACCGGCCGCATCGAGCGCGGCGTCATCAAGGTCGGCGAGGAAGTCGAGATCGTCGGCATCAAGCCGACCACGAAGACGGTCGTCACCGGCGTCGAAATGTTTCGCAAGCTGCTCGACCAGGGCGAGGCGGGCGACAATGTCGGCTGCCTGCTGCGCGGCACCAAGCGCGAAGAGGTGGAGCGCGGCCAGGTGCTGTGCAAGCCGGGTTCGGTGAAGCCGCACACCAAGTTCAAGGCGCAGGCGTACATTCTTACCAAGGAAGAGGGTGGCCGCCACACGCCGTTCTTCACCAATTACCGGCCGCAATTCTACTTCCGCACCACCGACGTGACCGGCGTGGTGACGCTGCCGGAGGGTACCGAGATGGTGATGCCGGGCGACGATATCACGATGGAAGTAACGTTGATCGTGCCGATCGCGATGGAGAAGCAGCTGCGCTTCGCCATTCGTGAGGGCGGCAGGACCGTCGGCGCCGGCGTGGTGGCGGATATCATCGAGTAGAGAAGCACTGCGGTCCCCCGCGAAAGCGGGGGACTTAAGTTTCTGAGGGCATCGCGGCTGAAACGAACAACTCGCGTTTACTGGACCGTCCGCCTTGGCGGCCGATCACAGGCAGAAAGACGAAGCAATGAACGGCCAGAACATCCGCATCCGATTAAAGGCGTTCGATCACCGCATCCTCGATGCGTCGACGCGCGAGATCGTCAACACGGCCAAGCGCACCGGCGCGCAGGTGCGCGGGCCGATTCCGCTGCCGACCAAAATCGAGAAATTCACCGTCAACCGCTCGCCGCATATCGACAAGAAGAGCCGCGAGCAGTTCGAAATGCGCACGCACAAGCGTCTGCTCGATATTGTCGATCCGACGCCGCAAACCGTCGACGCGCTAATGAAGCTCGATCTCGCCGCCGGCGTCGACGTCGAGATCAAGCTGTAAGCGGGCAAGGAATAGACAATGCGTTCCGGGGTCCTCGCGCAAAAAGTCGGAATGATGCGGCTGTTCACCGATACCGGTGAACACGTGCCGGTCACCGTGTTGCGGCTTGGCAATTGCCAGGTCGTGGCCCATCGCACCAAAGACAAGAACGGCTATGTGGCGCTGCAGCTCGGCTCCGGCGCACGCAAGGCGCAGCGCGCCAACAGGGCCGACCGCGGCTATTTCGCGGTCGCCAAGGTGGAGCCGAAGCGCAAGCTTGCCGAGTTCCGCGTCGACGACGCGTCGCTCATTCCGGTCGGCGCCGAGATCACCGCGGACCATTTCGTCGTCGGCCAGTTTGTCGACGTGACCGGCACCTCGACCGGCAAGGGCTGGGCCGGCGCGATGAAGCGCTGGAACTTCGCGGGGCTTCGCGCCTCGCACGGTGTGTCGGTCTCGCACCGTTCGATCGGCGGCACCGGCGGCCGTCAGGATCCGGGCAGGACCTTCAAGAACAAAAAGATGGCGGGCCATCTCGGCGTCGAGCGGGTGACGACGCTCAATCTCAAGGTCGTCCAGACCGACGTCGAGCGCGGCCTGATCATGGTCGAGGGCGCCGTGCCCGGCGTCAAAGGCGGCTGGATCACGGTGCGCGACGCGGTGAAGAAGAAGCTGCCGGACGGCGTTCCCAAGCCCGGCAAGTTCAAGCTCGCCGACAATGCATCGGTCGCGCCGGTCTCGGTCGGCGAACAAGGCGGCGGGGGCGCGTAAGCCATGGAGCTGAAGGTCACCACTCTCGACGGCGGCGAAGCGGGCTCCGTGACGCTCTCCGACGCGATTTTCGGGCTCGATCCGCGCACCGACATCATTCATCGCTGCGTTGTTTGGCAATTGGCCAAGCGGCGCGCGGGCACGCATGCGGTGAAGGGCCGGGCCGACATCGCCCGCACCGGCAAGAAGATGTACAGGCAGAAGGGCACCGGCTCCGCCCGTCACGGCTCGGCGCGGGTCAATCTGTTCCGCGGCGGCGGTCGCTCGTTCGGGCCGCACGTGCGCAGCCATGAGATCGGCCTGCCCAAGAAGGTGCGCGCGCTCGCGCTCAAGCACGCGCTCTCGGCGAAAGCCAAGGACGACGGCATCATCGTCATCGACGCACTCGCGGTGAAGGACGGCAAGACCAAGGAGCTGCGGTCGAGCTTCGCCAAGCTCGGCCTTGCCAACGCGCTCTTCATCGACGGCGCCGAGGTTGCCGCCAACGTGCGCGCCGCCGCGCGCAACATTCCCAATATCGACGTGCTGCCGGTCGCTGGCATCAACGTCTACGACGTCATGCGACGGCACAAGCTGGTGCTGACCCGCGCCGCAGTCGATGCGCTGGAGGCGCGATTCAAATGACCACCAGCGATCCGCGCCATTACGACGTCATTCTCTCGCCGGTGATTACCGAGAAGGCGACGAACGCGTCCGAGCACAACAAGGTGATCTTCAAGGTCGCGATCGACGCGACCAAGCCGCAGATCAAGGAAGCGGTGGAGAAGCTGTTCGACGTGAAGGTCAAGAGCGTCAACACGCTGCGCCGCCGCGGCAAGTGGAAGCTGTTCAAGGGCCGCGCCGGGCGTCAGTCCGACGGCAAGCGCGCGATCGTGACCCTCGAAGAGGGTCAGAGGATCGACGTGACCACGGGATTGTAAGGGGAGCGGAGGCGATGGCACTCAAAACCTACAATCCGGTCACCGCTGGCCAGCGCCAGCTGGTGCTCGTCGATCGCTCCGGTCTCTATGCCGGCAAGCCGGTGAAGGCGCTGACCGAAGGCAAGAACTCGACCGGCGGCCGCAACAATTCCGGATCGATCACCAGCCGCTATCGCGGCGGCGGCCACAAGAAGGCGTATCGCATCATCGACTTCAAGCGGCGCAAGTTCGACGCGCCCGCCAAGGTCGAGCGGATCGAATACGATCCGAACCGCACCGGCTTCATCGCGCTGATCAAATACGAGGACGGCGAGCTCAATTACATCCTGGCGCCGCAGCGGCTGTCGGCCGGCGATACCGTGGTCGCCGGCGAATACGTCGACGTCAAACCCGGCAACGCCATGCCGATCGCCAACATCCCGGTCGGCACCATCGTCCACAATATCGAGCTGAAGGTCGGCAAGGGCGGCCAGATCGCGCGCTCGGCCGGCACCTACGCACAGATCGTCGGCCGCGACGGCGAGTACGTGATCGTGCGCCTGAATTCCGGCGAGCAGCGGCTGGTCCATGGCCGCTGCATCGCCACGGTCGGCGCGGTGTCGAACTCGGACAACATGAACGTGTCGATCAGCAAGGCCGGGCGCAATCGCTGGATGGGGTGGCGCGGCCACGTCCGCGGCGAGGTCATGAACCCGGTCGACCATCCGCATCGGCGGGCGCACCCGCGGCGGCCGTCATCCGGTGACGCCCGTGGGGCAAGCCGACCAAGGGCGCGAAGACGCGCAAGAACAAGAGCACGAACTAAATTCATCATGCTGAGCCGCCACGCGCGGAAGAAGAAAAAGTAGGAGCGAAGCGATGACGCGTTCGGTCTGGAAGGGTCCGTTTTTCGACGGCTATCTGATGAAGAAGGTGGATGCGGCACGGAACTCCGGCCGCCACGAGATGATCCGTATCTGGTCGCGGCGCTCGACCATCCTGCCGCAATTCGTCGGGTTGACGTTCGGCGTCTACAACGGGCAGAAGCACATCCCGGTCATCGTCACCGAGGAAATGGTCGGTCACAAGTTCGGCGAGTTCGCGCCGACGCGCTCGTTCTACGGCCATTCGTCCGACCGCAAGGCCAAACGCAGCTCCGGCGCGCCGGCGGGCGGCGGTGGCGCTGCGGCCGCGGCTCCGGCAGCCCCGGCCGCTGCGGCGGGCGGCGGGTCGTGAGGCGGGGAGAGGTGTCATGAGCAAGAAGGGCCGCGAGCGCTCGCTCGCCGACAACGAGGCCAAGGCCGTTTCCCGCATGCTGCGCGTAAGCCCGCAGAAGCTGAATCTTTTGGCACAGCTCATCCGCGGCAAGAAGGTAGCAACTGCGCTCGCCGATCTCGAATTCTCGCGCAAGCGCATCGCGCACGACGTGAAGAAGTGCCTGGAATCGGCGATCGCCAACGCCGAGAACAATCACGATCTCGACGTCGACGATCTCGTCGTCGTGCAAGCCCATGTCGGCAAGGCGCTGGTGATCAAGCGGCACAGCCGCGCGCGCGCGGCCGGGTGGGCGCGATCTTCAAGCCATTCGCGAACCTCACCATCGTGGTGCGCGAAGTCGAAGCGCCGGCGAACTAGGGAACGCGGTAGGAGAAGACCATGGGTCAAAAAGTCAATCCGATCGGGCTTCGTCTCGGCATCAACCGCACCTGGGATTCGCGCTGGTATGCCGGCAAGACGAGCTACGGCTCGCTGCTGCACGAGGACATGGAAATCCGCAAGGCGCTGATGGGCGAGCTGAAGCAAGCCGCCGTCTCCAAGATCGTGATCGAGCGGCCGCACAAGAAGTGCCGCGTCACCATCCACTCGGCGCGTCCGGGCGTGGTCATCGGCAAGAAGGGCGCCGACATCGAAAAGCTGCGCCGCAAGGTCGCCGCGCTGACCGACAGCGACGTCGTCATCAACATCGTGGAAATCCGCAAGCCCGAGCTCGACGCCCAGCTCGTCGCCGAGTCGATCGCCCAGCAGCTCGAGCGCCGGGTTGCCTTCCGCCGCGCGATGAAGCGCGCCGTGCAATCGGCGATACGGCTTGGCGCCGGCGGCATCCGCATCAACTGCTCGGGCCGGCTCGGCGGCGCCGAAATCGCGCGGATGGAATGGTACCGCGAGGGCCGCGTGCCGCTGCACACGCTGCGCGCCGACGTCGATTACGGCGTCGCTACGGCGTTTACGACTTACGGCACCTGCGGGGTCAAGGTCTGGATCTTCAAGGGCGAGATCATGGAGCACGACCCGATGGCGCAGGACAAGAAGATGGCCGAGGGCGACGTCGGTCGGCCGCGCCGGGACGCGGCGTAAGCCGGGCGCGCGCGAGTAACAGGAACAGGTAATCAGAGGCGTTCGCCATGCTGCAACCGAAGCGAACAAAATTCCGCAAGGCCCACAAGGGCCGCATCAAAGGCGTCGCCACGAGCGCGGTCGATCTCGCTTTCGGCCAGTTCGGATTAAAGGCGCTCGAGCCGGAGCGCGTCACCGCGCGGCAGATCGAGGCCGCCCGCCGCGCGCTCACCCGCCACATGAAGCGTTCCGGCCGCGTCTGGATCCGCGTCTTCCCCGACGTGCCGGTGTCGAAGAAGCCGCTCGAAGTGCGCATGGGCTCGGGCAAGGGCACGCCGGAATTGTGGGTCTGCCGGGTCAAGCCCGGCCGCATCATCTTCGAGATCGACGGCGTGCCGACGCAGGTCGCCAAAGAGGCGCTCGGCCTTGCCGCCGCCAAGCTGCCAATCAAGACGCGCTTCGTCGAGCGCATCAGCGAGTGACGCCATGAAGCCGGATGACATCAAGACGATGACTATCGATCAGATCGACGACGAGGTGCTCAAGCTGAAAAAAGAGCAGTTCAACCTGCGTTTTCAGCGCGCCACCGGACAATTGGAAAACACCGCGCGAGTGCGCGAGGTGCGGCGCGACGTCGCCAGACTCAAAACGATCGCGCGGCAGAAGCGCGCGCCCAAAGCGGCGGCAAAGAGCTAAGAGGATCAGATGCCCAAGCGCAGCCTGCAAGGCGTCGTGGTGAGCGACAAGCAGAACAAGACACTGGTGGTGAAGGTCGAGCGGCGCTTCGCCCATCCCATCTTTGGCAAGACCATACGCCGGTCGAAGAAATACTACGCGCACGACGAGAACAACGAATACAAGGTCGGCGACATGGTGTGGATCGAAGAGCACCGGCCGATTTCCAAGCTCAAGCGCTGGGCCGTCGTGCGCGGCGAAAAGAAAAAGGCGTCCTGAGCGGACGCCGAGACCAAGAACAAGTGGGAAGCCCATGATCCAGATGCAAACCAACCTCGACGTGGCGGACAATTCCGGCGCGCGCCGCGTCATGTGCATCAAGGTGCTGGGCGGCAGTAAGCGCAAATACGCCACCATTGGTGACGTCATCGTCGTCTCGGTGAAGGAGGCGATCCCGCGCGGCCGGGTGAAGAAGGGCGACGTGATGAAGGCGGTGATCGTCCGCATTTCCAAGGACATCAAGCGCGCCGACGGCTCGATCATCCGCTTCGACCGCAACGCCGCCGTGCTGATCACTGCGCAGATGGAGCCGGTCGGCACCCGCATCTTCGGCCCGGTGCCGCGCGAACTGCGCGCCAAGAACCACACGAAGATCATCTCGCTCGCGCCGGAGGTGCTGTGATGGCCGCCAGACTTAAGAAGGGCGACAACGTCGTCGTCATCACCGGCCGCGACAAGGGCCGCTCCGGCGAAATCATCGAGGTGCGGCGCGATGAGGGCCGCGCGCTCGTGCGCGGGATCAATATGGTCAAACGCCACCAGCGGCAGACCGCCACCGCCGAGGGCGGCATTATTTCCAAGGAGGCGCCGGTCCACCTGTCGAATATCGCGCTCGCCGACCCCAAGGACGGCAAGCCGACCCGCGTCGGCTTCAAGTTCGTCGGCAGCGGCGATGACCGCAAGAAGGTGCGCGTCGCCAAGCGTTCGGGAGTTGAGATCGATGGCTGATACCGACGAGAAAAAGGCCAAGAAGGCCGACAAGCCGCAGCGTCCGGCCAAGCCTGAGCAGGCGGAAAAGCCCGCCAAGGCGCAGAAGGCCGAACGGGCTGAGCAAGGCGAGCAGGGCGCCAAGCCGACAAAGCCCGAGCGCGCCGAGAAGCCGGGCAAGCCCGGCGAAGGCAAGTCTGTGGCAGGTAAGCCTGCCGAAGGTAAGGCCGGCGAGGCTAAGGCTGCGCGCGCCCCCGAGCCGCGCGTTCCGGCGCGACTGAGGGTCCAGTTCGACGAGGCTATCCGCGGCAAGCTTGCCGAACAGTTCGGCTACAAGAGCCGCATGCAGATCCCGGTCGTCGACAAGATCGTGATCAACATGGGCATCGGCGAGGGCGTCGCCGACCGCAAGAAGGTCGAATCGGCCGCCGCCGATCTGGCGCTGATCTCCGGGCAGAAGGCGGTGATCACCAAGGCGCGCAAATCGATCGCGACCTACAAATTGCGCGACGGCCAGGCGATCGGCTGCAAGGTGACGCTGCGCAAGGCGCGCATGTACGAATTTCTTGACCGGCTGATCAACATCGCACTGCCGCGGGTGCGCGATTTCCGCGGGCTCAATCCGAAGAGCTTCGACGGCCGCGGCAACTATTCGCTCGGCATCAAGGAGCACATCGTGTTCCCCGAGATCGACTACGACAAGGCCGCGGATGTGTGGGGCATGGATATCACCGTCTGCACCACCGCGCGCAGCGACGAAGAGGCGCGCGCGCTGCTGACGGCATTCAATTTTCCGTTCCGGCAGTGAGCATCGCAGTCAGCGGGTCTCAGACGCGGAACATTTAGGAGAACGAAATGGCGAAGAAGAGTGCCATCGAGAAGAACAACAGGCGCCGCCGGATGACGAAGAAGTTTGCCGGCCGCCGCGCGCGGTTGAGGGAGCTCGCGCGTGACAAGTCGAAGCCGGTGGAAGAGCGCTTTGCCGCCACGCTGAAGCTTGCCAAGCTGCCGCGCAACTCGTCGGCCACCCGCATCCGCAACCGCTGCGAGATCACCGGGCGTCCGCGCGGCTATTACCGCAAGCACAAGCTCTCGCGCATTGCGTTGCGCGAACTGGGCTCCAAGGGATTGATCCCGGGCCTGTTGAAGTCGAGCTGGTAAGGAGGATCGCACGATGTCGATGAACGATCCGCTCGGCGATCTGCTCACGCGCATTCGCAACGCGCAGATGCGCAACAAAAGCAAAGTCACTTCGCCGAGCTCGAGGCTTCGCGAAAGCGTGCTCGAAGTGCTCAAGAGCGAAGGCTATATCCGCGGCTATGCGGTGGTCGAGCGCGACGGTCGCGCCGAGCTCGAGGTCGAGCTGAAATATTTCGACGGCGAGCCGGTGATCCGCGAGCTCGAACGCATTTCCAAGCCCGGCCGCCGCGTCTACACCTCGGTCCGCAATCTGCCGCGCATCAACAACGGGCTCGGTGTCGCCATCGTCTCGACGCCGAAGGGCGTGATGGCCGACCACGATGCCCGCGACGCCAATGTCGGCGGTGAAATCCTCTTTACGGTGTTCTGATGTCCCGTATCGGCAAGAAGGCAATCGCGGTTCCCTCCGGCATTACCGCCAACATCGAGGGACAGACCGTGAAGGTGAAGGGGCCGAAAGGCGCGCTGCAGGTCGTGCTGCACGACGACGTCGCGGTCAAGCTCGAGGACGGGCAGATCAAGGTCGATCCGCGCGCCGAGACCAAACGCGCGCGCGCGCAATGGGGCACCTCGCGCACGCTGATCTCCAATCTGATCGCCGGCGTGACCAAGGGCTTCGAAGAGCGGCTCGAAATCAACGGCGTCGGCTATCGCGCCGCGGTGCAGGGCAAGAACCTGCAGCTCGCGCTCGGCTACAGCCACGACATCGTCTATCCGATCCCCGAGGGCATCACGATTGCCACCCCGCGCCCGGTCGAGATCGTCATTTCGGGCAGCGATCGGCAGAAGGTCGGGCAGGTCGCCGCCGAGATTCGCGATTACCGGCCGCCGGAACCCTACAAGGGCAAGGGCATCAAGTATGCTTCCGAGCGCATCTTCCGCAAAGAGGGCAAGAAGAAGTAAGGACGCCGCCTCATGACCAAGCTCAATGACAGAATCGAGCGGCGGATGGGCCGCGTGCGCGGAGTGCTCAAGCGCGCCGCGCATGGCCGCAAGCGGCTTTCGGTGTTCCGCTCGTCCAAGCACATCTACGCGCAGGTGATCGATGACGATGCGGGCACGACGCTCGCGTCCGCGTCCTCGATGGAGAAGCCGATGCGCGGCTCATTGAAGACCGGTGCCAGCGTCGAGGCGGCCAAGTCCGTGGGCAAGCTCATCGCGGAGCGCGCAAAGGAAAAGGGCGTCAAGGACGTCGTGTTCGATCGCGGCGGCTACCTCTATCACGGCCGGGTCAAGGCCTTGGCCGAGGCCGCGCGTGAGGGCGGATTGAATTTTTGACGACAAATCTCGGAGTGAAGGCTTGAACAACATGGCAGAGCAACATGGCGCGTGAACCCCGGCGGCGAGACGAAGAGCGTGACAGCGAGTTCGTCGACAAGCTCGTCCACATCAACCGCGTCGCCAAGGTGGTCAAAGGCGGCCGGCGGTTCGGCTTCGCCGCGCTCGTTGTCGTTGGCGACCAGAAGGGCCGGGTCGGCTTCGGCCACGGCAAGGCGCGCGAGGTGCCGGAGGCGATCCGCAAGGCGACCGATGCGGCCAAGCGCTCGCTGACCCGTGTGCCGCTGCGCGAGGGCCGCACGCTGCATCACGACGTGGCCGGCCGCCACGGCGCTGGCCGCGTCTATCTGCGCGCCGCCCCGCCCGGCACCGGCATCATCGCCGGCGGGCCGATGCGCGCGGTGTTCGAGACGCTCGGCATGGCGGACGTGGTGGCGAAATCGCTCGGCTCTTCGAATCCCTACAACGTTGTGCGCGCCACGTTCGATGCGCTCAAGCGCCAGGATTCGCCGCGTTCGGTTGCCGCCAGACGTAACATCAAAGTCTCGGCGCTGCAGGCGCGCCGGCGCGACGGCGAGGCCGATCAGACGGCGGCCGACTGAAGTATCGGGAGCAGGGGATGAATAGCGCGAAAAGTTCGGGCAAGATTGTCAAGCTGCGGCAGACCGGCAGTCCGCAGCGCCGGCATCACGGCCAGCGCGAGACGCTGGTGGGCTTGCGGCTGAACAAGATCGGCCGCGTGTCCGAACTTGCTGACACGCCGCAAATCCGCGGGATGATCGCCAAGGTCGCGCCACCTGATCGAAGTGGTGAAGGAATAAGGGGACGCGACGATGAAGCTTCACGAACTGGCCGGACGGCCCGGCGCGCGCAAGACGCGAAAGCGCATCGGCCGCGGCATCGGCTCCGGCACCGGCAAGACCGGCGGCCGCGGCGGCAAGGGCCAGACCGCCCGCTCGGGCGTGCGGATCAAGGGCTTCGAGGGCGGCCAGATGCCGCTGCATCGGCGTCTGCCCAAGCGCGGCTTCAAGAACACGATGTTCGCGAGCAAGCTTAACGAGATCAATCTCGGCCGCATCCAGGAGGCAATCGATTCCGGACGGCTCGATGCGGCAGGCAAGATTGACGCGGCTGCCCTGGTAAAGGCCGGCGTGCTGCGCCGCGCCAAGGACGGTGTGCGGCTGCTGGGTGGCGGTGAGATCAAGGCAAAACTTGCGTTCTCGGTGTTTGGCGCCTCGAAATCCGCCGTCGCCGCCGTAGAGAAGGCCGGCGGCACGGTCGAAATTCTGAGACCCAAGCCCGAGGCGGAAGAACATGCGGCGTGATGGCCGCCATGCCCGGCCTTGTGCCGGGCATTTACGGCTTATAGCTGTCGATTAGGCGTAAATGGTCGGGCAAAAGGGCGTCCACGCCCGTCTTCCTTGGGCTATGCCCGGCCACGACGAGTAAGGGGGCTCGGAGAGGTCGATGGTCTCTGCAGCAGAACAACTGGCAGCCAACCTGAACTTCGGCGCGCTCGCCAAGGCCGACGAGCTGAAGAAGCGCATCTGGTTCACGCTCGGGGCGCTTCTGGTCTACCGGCTCGGCACCTACATCCCGCTGCCGGGCATTGATCCGGCTGCCTGGGACAAGATTTTCAACCAGCAGTCCGGCGGGATTCTGGGCATGTTCAACATGTTCGCCGGCGGCGGCATCCACCGCATGGCGATCTTCGCGCTCACCATCATGCCCTACATCTCGGCCTCGATCATCATTCAGCTGATGACGACGGTTTCGCCCACCCTCGAGCAATTGAAGAAGGAGGGCGAGAGCGGCCGCAAGTTGATTAACCAGTACACGCGCTATCTCACCGTGGTGCTGGCGGCATTCCAGGCTTACGGCATCGCGATCGGGCTCGAGGGTGCAGGCACCGGTGGCGGCACCGTGGTCGCCGATCCCGGTTTTTTCTTCCGCATTTCGACGGTGATCACGCTCACCGGCGGCACCATGTTCCTGATGTGGCTCGGCGAGCAGATCACCCAGCGCGGCATCGGTAACGGCACCTCGCTGATCATCATGTCGGGCATCGTCGCGCAGTTGCCGACGGCGATCGCCTCAACGCTCGAACTCGGCCGCCAGGGCGCGATCTCCACCGGCCTCATTCTGATCGTGCTGGCAATGGCGATAGCGGTCATCACCTTCATCGTGTTCATGGAGCGTGCGCAGCGCCGGCTGTTGATCCAGTACCCGAAACGTCAGGTCGGCAACCGCATGTTCGAGGGGCAGTCCTCGCACCTGCCGCTCAAGCTCAATACGTCGGGCGTGATTCCGCCGATCTTTGCCTCGTCGCTTCTGCTGTTGCCGACGACGCTCGCGAGCTTCACTGGCGGGCAGGGAAATGCGAACGGTTGGCTCACTGAACTCACCACGCAGCTTTCGCACGGCCGGCCGCTGTTCGACCTCCTCTACGTGGGGCTCATCGTCTTCTTCGCCTTCTTCTATACGGCGATCATCTTCAACCCGACCGAGACCGCCGACAATCTGAAGAAGCACGGCGGCTTCATTCCCGGCATCCGCCCGGGCGAGCGCACCGCCGAGCATATCGACTATGTGCTGTCGCGGATCACCGTGATCGGCGCCGGGTATCTCGCCATTGTGTGTCTGTTTCCCGAAATGCTCATTGCCTACGCGGCGGTGCCGTTCTATTTCGGCGGCACTTCGCTGCTCATTGTGGTGAGCGTGACCATGGACACGGTGGCGCAGGTGCAGGGCTATCTGTTGGCTCACCAATATGAAGGCTTGATCAAACGCTCGAAACTGCGGGGGCGCCGTAGATGAGATTGATCCTGCTGGGCCCGCCGGGGGCCGGCAAAGGAACGCAGGCTCAGCGTCTCGTCGCCAAATACGGCATCGTACAACTCTCCACCGGGGACATGCTCCGCGCCGCCGTCAAGGCTGGCACGCTGATCGGCCGTCAGGTGGCCGACATCATGGCCGGTGGCGCGCTCTGCCCCGACGAGATCGTGGTCGGGATCGTCGAACAGCGCATCCAGGAGCCCGACGCGCGCAAGGGATTTATCCTCGACGGCTTTCCGCGCACGGTCCCGCAGGCGGTGGCGCTCGACAAGATGCTCAAGCGGCATGGCCTCGCGCTCGACGCGGTCATCGAACTACGCGTGGATGAGGCAGCCCTGATCAAGCGGGTCGAGAACCGGATTGCCGAGACGAAGGCGCGCGGCGAAGTGGTACGCGATGACGATAATCCGCAAGTGCTGCACCGTCGGCTGATCGCGTACCGCGAGCAAACCGCGCCGCTGATCGATTATTACCGGCTGGAGGGCGTGCTCTACTCGGTCGACGGGATGGCGCCGATCCCCGATGTCACGGCCGCTATCGAGCGGGTGCTGCCGTCGGAGCCGCGCGCTCCCAAAGCGTCGCCGAGGAGGGCTGAAAGGGTCGAGCGGAAAGCCACCGAGCTGGGCGCCGCCGTGACCAAGGCGGTACCAAAGCCAAGTGGGGCAAAGCCAAGTGGGGCAAAGCCAAACCGGGCAAAGCCGAACCGGACGCGCAAAGCAGCCCCGAATGTAGGAAAAAAATCCAAGAAACCGGCCGCCAAGCCGACCGCCGCCAAGCGTAAGCCAGCCTCACGGAGCAAAGGATCGTCCGCCAAGGCGTCCCGCAGGGTAACCGGCCGCCGCCGTTAGGCACATCCATACACGAAATCGCTAGGCGAGGTTGACGGGAGTGAATGGAATCCCTTAATAAGCGTCGAATACCAAGTTGGAGATTGAGCAGCGATGCCGGGCCTAAGGGCAGGCGTCCGCTGGCTTTTTACGTTTGTGGCCTTCTCAGGTGACAATGCAACCGAAGAAGAGCGGCCTGCCGCCATACCGGCTCAGCGGTCTTGGTGGAACGGTCGGCCGCGGCAAGGAGTGAACTGACGTGGCTCGTATCGCGGGGGTCAACATCCCGACCAACAAGCGCGTAGTGATCGCGCTGCAATATATCCATGGTATCGGCCCCGCCAAAGCCAAGGAAATCGTGGAGAAAGTGTCGATTCCCGAACAGCGCCGGGTGTCGCAGCTGACCGATCAGGAGGTTCTCCAGCTCCGCGAAGTGATCGATCGCGACTATATCGTGGAGGGCGACCTGCGGCGCGAGGTCGCCATGAACATCAAGCGGCTGATGGATTTGGGATGCTATCGCGGGTTGCGGCATCGGCGCAGTTTGCCGGTACGCGGGCAGCGCACCCATACCAATGCGCGCACCCGCAAGGGGCCCGCTAAGGCGATCGCCGGCAAGAAGAAATAGGGTATTTCCCTCTCTTCATTTCCGCCCAGGCGGGAGCGATGGGATGGGACTAACGGGGCCGGAGCGGCCGGTTCCCGGTCCAGGATAAGGGTTCGAGATGGGCAAGGAAGCCACGCGCGTCCGCAAACGCGAACGCAAGAACATAGCCTCGGGCGTCGCGCACGTGAATGCGACGTTCAACAACACCATGATCACGATTACCGACGTGCAGGGCAACGCCATTGCCTGGTCGTCGGCGGGCACGATGGGATTCAAAGGCTCGCGCAAGTCGACCCCGTACGCGGCGCAGGTCGCCGCCGAAGACGCCGCCAAGAAGGCCCAGGAACACGGCATGCGCACGCTTGAGGTCGAAGTGGCGGGCCCCGGCTCCGGACGCGAATCGGCGCTGCGCGCGCTGCAGGCGGCCGGCTTCACCGTCACGTCGATCCGCGACGTGACGCCGATCCCGCACAATGGCTGCCGCCCGCGCAAGCGGCGGCGCGTTTAGGACATCCGGCTGATGGAACAAGTGGAACATCTGCCGCCGCAAGACCTTGGCCTCATGGAGCGGAATGAGGCCCGCGACACGATCGCGCCGCGCAAAGCGATGGGTGACAACGTGACGATCCAGAAGAACTGGCAGGAATTGATCAGACCTAACAAACTGCAGGTGACCGCGGGTGCCGACCCGCGGCGTATGGCGACCGTCGTGGCCGAGCCGCTCGAACGCGGCTTCGGCGTGACGCTCGGCAATGCGCTGCGGCGGATTCTTTTGTCCTCGCTGCAAGGCGCGGCGGTGCAGTCGGTGCACATCGACGGCGTGCTGCACGAGTTTTCCTCGATCGCCGGCGTGCGCGAGGACGTGACCGACATCGTGCTCAACATCAAGGACATCGCCATCAAGATGCAGGGCGACGGCCCCAAGCGCATGGTGGTCAAGAAGCAGGGACCCGGCACGATCACCGCGGCCGACATTCAGACCGTCGGCGACATCGTCGTGCTCAATCCCGATCTCGTGCTCTGCACGCTCGATGAAGGCGCCGAGATCCGCATGGAGTTCACGGTGGCGACCGGCAAGGGCTATGTGCCGGCCGAGCGCAATCGTCCCGAGGATGCGCCGATCGGATTGATCCCGGTCGACAGCCTCTACTCGCCGGTGCGCAAGGTCTCCTACAAGGTGGAGAACACCCGCGAAGGCCAGATTCTCGACTACGACAAGCTCACGCTGTCGATCGAGACCAATGGCGCGGTTTCGCCCGAGGACTCGCTCGCCTACGCAGCGCGCATCCTGCAGGATCAGCTCAACGTGTTCGTGACGTTCGAGGAGCCCAAGCGCGAGACCGCGCACGAGACAATCCCCGAACTCGCGTTCAATCCGGCTTTCCTCAAGAAGGTGGACGAGCTCGAACTGTCGGTACGGTCGGCGAATTGCCTGAAGAACGACAACATCGTCTATATCGGCGATCTCGTGCAGAAGACCGAAGCCGAAATGCTGCGTACGCCGAATTTCGGCCGCAAGTCGCTCAACGAGATCAAGGAAGTGCTGGTGCAGATGGGCCTGCATCTGGGCATGGAAGTCCCCGGCTGGCCGCCGGAGAACATCGACGAACTGGCCAAGCGGTTCGAGGATCATTACTGAGCAGGGGGCAGTCATCAGGTATCAGTAATCAGACGTGTCTGATTACTGATTACTGGACACTGGTATCTAAATGCGTCACGCCAAAACTCATCGCAAGTTCGGCCGCCGCTCGGATCATCGCAAGGCTATGCTGGCCAATCTTGCCGCTTCGCTGATCAAGCACGAGCAAATCCTCACCACGCTGCCGAAGGCGAAGGATTTGCGTCCGATCGTGGAAAAGCTGGTCACGCTCGGTAAGCGCGGCGACCTGCATGCGCGCCGCCAGGCGATCGCGCAGATGCGCGACATCGCCATGGTCCGTAAGCTGTTTGAGGTGATCGGCCCGCGCTACAAGGAGCGCGAGGGCGGCTATACGCGCGTGCTCAAGGCCGGCTTCCGCTACGGCGATTCCGCCCCCGTTGCCGTGATCGAGTTCGTCGATCGCGATGTCGAGGCCAAGGGCAAGGATTCCGGTCCGGTCCAGGCGCGGGCTGAGCAGGCAGCGGCGTAATGATCTGAAAACCAGCCGGGGCCGTTCGACGCCGTTCTGACGCCGCGGTTTCGGACGCCTACATCGGGGCGTTGATTCGGGGTTTTCCCATGCCAGCTCTCCGTTTCGCAGCAATTGCGCTTGCCACATTGCTTTCGGTCGGGGCCTGCCTGCGCCCAGCCTCGGCGCAAGAGCGCCAAGTGCCGAGTTCGCTCGCCCAGCTGCAGTACTCGTACGCGCCGATTGTGAAGCGGGTCGCCTCGGCCGTGGTGAACGTCTACGCGACGCACATCGTCGAGAATCAAAATCCGATGCTGTCCGATCCGTTCTTTCGCCAGTTTTTCGGCGGCATCCCGCGCAAGCAGGTCGACCGCTCGCTCGGCTCCGGCGTCATCGTCAATCCTTCCGGCCTCGTCGTCACCAACTACCACGTGATCAGGGGCGCCGATGAAGTGAAAGTGGCGCTCGCCGACAAGCGGGAATTCGACGCCGATATCGTGCTCAAGGACCCGCGCAGCGACCTCGCGGTCCTGCGCGTCAAGGGCGCGACCGAGCATTTTCCGGTGCTCGAATTCGCCAACTCCGACGCCTTGCAGGTTGGCGACGTGGTGCTGGCGATCGGCGATCCGTTCGGCGTCGGCCAAACGGTCACCCACGGCATCGTCTCGGCGCTGGCCCGCTCGCAGGTGGGCGGCTCCGACTATCAGTTCTTCATTCAGACCGACGCTCCGATCAACCCGGGCAATTCGGGCGGCGCGCTGGTCGACATGAGCGGCCACTTGGTCGGCATCAACAGCGCGATCGCCTCGTCGTCGGGCGGATCGGAAGGCATCGGTTTTGCCATCCCCGCCAACATGGTGCGCGTGGTCGTGACTTCGGCGGAAGCCGGCAGCCAGGCCGTCCGCCGGCCATGGTTCGGCGCAAAACTGCAAGAGGTCACGCGCGATCTCGCCGACAGCCTCGCCCTGCCGCGGCCGGCCGGCGCCTTGGTCGCGAGCGTCACGCCCGACAGCCCGGCCGCGCGCGCCGGGATCAAGGCGGGTGACGTGCTCATCAGCGTCGACGGGATGGAGATCGAAGACCCGAACGCCTTCGATTATCGCTTTGCCACCGAGCCGCTCGGCGGAACCGCCAAGGTCGGCCTGATCCGTCAGGGCAAGCAGACGGTGGTTTCGGTCGCGCTGCAGCCGATGCCGGAAACGCCGCGTCACGACGTGCAGATCCAATCTGCTTCGCCCTTCCGGGGAGCGACCGTGGCCAATCTGACGCCGGCTTTGGCCGATGAGCTGAAGCTCGATCCCGACGCCCAGGGCGTGGTCGTCACCGCCGTGGCCGAGGGCTCGACCGCGCAATCGATCGGCTTTCAACCCGGCGACATCCTGGTTGGTGTCAACGGCCAGAAGATCGAGCAATCCGCTGATCTCGAGCGCATCGCCAATTCCGGCAGCCGCTCCTGGCGCATCACCATCCGCCGCGGCGACCAGCAGATTTCGGTGATGTTCTCTGGCTGAATTTCATTTCTCCCCGTGCGGGGAGCAGGCGTAACGCTTGCGCCGGTCGGGCGCATCGCCCATTTTGGATGCGATGGCCAAACGGGCTGCCCAGACAAATCTCTTCGCCGCCGCCGGTCTCGACCGCGACGCGCCGAGGCCGCTCGCCGATAAGCTGCGGCCGCAGTCGCTCGCCGAGGTGGTCGGGCAGGATCAGCTGCTCGGCGCCAGCGGCGCGCTCACGCGGATGCTTGAGACGCGTTCGCTCGGCTCGCTCATCTTTTGGGGGCCGCCGGGTACCGGCAAGACCACCGTGGCGCGGCTTCTGGCGCATGCGACTGAACTTCACTTCGAGCAGATATCGGCGATTTTTTCCGGCGTCGCCGATCTGAAAAAAGTATTCGAGGCGGCGCGCTCCCGCCGCGAAATGGGGCAGGGGACGCTTCTGTTCGTCGACGAGATCCACCGCTTCAATCGCGCCCAGCAGGACAGCTTCCTGCCGGTGATGGAAGACGGCACCATCGTGCTGGTTGGCGCGACGACCGAAAATCCCTCCTTCGAACTGATCGCGCCGTTGTTGTCGCGCGCGCGCGTTCTCGTGTTCAAGCCGCTCGACGAAGCGGCGATCGAGAAGTTGCTCGCTCGCGCCGAGGAGATCGAGAAAAAGAAGCTGCCGCTCGATGCGGAAGCACGCGCGTCGTTGATCCGCATGGCCGACGGCGACGGCCGCGCCGCGCTAACGCTCGCCGAAGAGGTCTGGCGCGCCGCGCGCGCGGGCGAGACGTTCGACGCCGCTGCCCTGCAGGAGGTCGTGCAGCGCCGCGCGCCGATCTACGACAAGGCGCAGGATGGCCACTACAATCTCATCAGCGCGCTGCACAAATCGGTGCGCGGCTCCGATCCCGACGCCGCGCTTTATTATCTCGCCCGCATGCTCGATGCCGGTGAGGACCCGCTCTATCTCGCCCGCCGCGTCGTGCGTATGGCGGTCGAGGATATCGGCCTTGCCGATCCGCAGGCGCTCGTCGTCGCCAATGCGGCGAAGGACGCCTACGATTTTCTTGGTTCACCCGAGGGCGAACTCGCCATCGCGGAAGCCGTGATCTATATCGCCACCGCGCCGAAATCGAACGCCACCTACATGGCCTTTGGCGCGGCCATGCGCATCGCCAAGGAGGCTGGCTCGCTGCTGCCGCCCAAGCACATTCTCAACGCGCCGACCAAGCTGATGCGAGGCGAGGGCTATGGCGCCGGCTACGAATACGATCACGACGCCGACGAGGCGTTTTCTGGCCAGGACTATTTCCCGGAAAAGCTCGGCCGGCAGAAATTCTACGATCCGCCCGAGCGCGGGTTCGAGCGCGAAATCAGAAAGCGCCTTGAGTATTGGGCGAAGCTGCGCCGTGACCGAGGTGTCACGTGAGATCCGGCAGAGGCGACCGAGGTATCCGCGGACCGCGTCAGCCCGGCGGCGGCAAGCAGATTGCCGGGCCGAGGCATCGACACCGCCAGCCTTCGTCCCGTCACCCTGAGGTGGCTGCGAAGCGGCCCTCGAAGGGCGACGGCACCCAGATCGGCTACAGCCGATCTGGCCACAAAAACATTTCCAAAATCGGCAAAGGGCCGATTTCGGGTGGCGCTCGGGCCGCATCCTTCGAGGCGCGCCCACAGCGCGTCGAAGACGCGCGTAAACGCGCCTCCGGGCGCGCGCCTCAGGATGAGGGGACGTCTGTCGCGGCGACGGCGCCAATGCCGACGAGCGTGCAGACCGTCGCCATTACGCCCGACGAATCCGGCATGCGCGTCGATCGCTTTCTGGCAGCGAAGTTTCCGGGCCTGAGCTTCTCGCACATTCAGCGCGTGATCCGTAAAGGCGAAGTGCGGGTCAACGGCAAGCGCACGCAGCCGAAGAACCGGCTGGAGGCGGGGCAGAGCGTGCGCATCCCGCCGCTGCGGCTCGACCAGCCGAAGCCGCGCCCTGCCGGAAGCGAGGCCGACGAGAAGACCCGCGCGTTTCTGAAATCGATCACGCTCTACGAAGACGCCGACGTACTGGTGTTCAACAAGCCGATGGGGCTTGCGGTGCAGGGCGGCTCCGGCACCACGCGGCATCTCGACGGCATGCTCGAAGTTCTGCGCGATACGCACGGCCAACGGCCGCGCCTCGTGCATCGGCTCGACAAGGACACTGCCGGCTGTCTGCTCGTCGCCAAGACCCGCTTTGCCGCCGCGGCCTTGGCGAAGACCTTTCGTTCGCGCTCGGCGCGAAAGATCTACTGGGCGCTGGTCGCCGGCGTGCCCAAGGTGCCGCAGGGCCGCATCTCGACTTTTTTGGCCAAAGAGGAGCGCGAGGACGAATCGTTCATGCGCATTGCGCGCCATGGCGAGGAAGGCGCGAGCCACGCCGTGACCTATTACGCGGTGGTGGAAACGGCGGGACCACTTCTGGCCTGGCTCTCGCTCAAGCCGGTCACCGGCCGCACCCATCAGCTGCGCGCCCACATGGCGCATATCGACCATCCGATCGTCGGCGATCCGAAGTATTTTTCCCGCGAGAACTGGGAGCTGCCCGGCGGCATGCAGAACAGGCTGCATCTGCTCGCCCGCCGCATCGCCGTGCCGCATCCGCGCGGCGGCGTGATCGACGCCACCGCGCCGCTGCCGCCGCACATGCAGCAATCCTGGAATCTGCTCGGTTTTGACGCCGCCCGCTACGACCCGATCGAGGAAGCGCCGGAGGAGTAGACATTCGTCATTGCCGGCCTTGAGCCGGCAATCCATGCTGAGTGTCCGTCCCATTGGAATCGCATTATGGATGCGCGGGTCAGGCCCGCGCATGACGAGGGTGAAAACTCACCGCAGCGCGGCGTTGATCTTTTCCAGCGCCGCCGAGCCGGGGCACAAATCCTTCTCGTTAAGCGTATTAAGCGGCGCCGGCACGGTGTTGAGGTGGCCGTGCAGATCCTCGGCGTCCTCCTCGACGTAGAGCAGCCCCGTCACAATCTGCCCGTCAGCCGCCTGATGGTGCAGGAAGCTCATCGCGGCCTGGCGGTCGTGCACGTCGTATTCGGCGTTGAGCTTGCGCAGCGCGAGCACGGTGCCGTCGTGTTGCTCGACCATCTCGACCGTGCCCGGCGCGTAATCGACGTGGATCGGCGCCCGGCCGGTGATGAAGTCGAGGAAGTTCACCGCCTCGTTATGCTCGCGCACGTAATCGAAGCTCTTAGTCGAGCCGGCGTGATTGTTGAAGGCGACGCAGGGCGAAATCACATCGATGAAAGCCGCACCCTGGTGCTCGATCGCCGCTTTGATGAGCGGAACGAGCTGCGTCTTGTCGCCGGAGAACGAGCGCGCGACGAAACTCGCACCGAGCTGCAGCGCGATGCCGGCCATGTCGATGGCGTTATCGGCATTGACCACGCCGCGCTTTGACTTCGAGCCGCGGTCGGCGGTGGCCGAGAACTGACCCTTGGTCAGGCCGTACACGCCGTTATTCTCGACGATGTAGGTCATGTTGACGCCGCGGCGCATGCAATGGGCGAACTGGCCGAAGCCGATCGAGGCGGAATCGCCGTCGCCGGAAACGCCGAGATAGATCAGGTCGCGGTTGGCGAGGTTGGCGCCGGTCAGCACCGACGGCATGCGGCCGTGCACGGAATTAAAACCATGCGAGTTGCCGAGGAAGTAATCGGGCGTCTTCGACGAGCAGCCGATGCCGGAAATCTTCGCCACCCGGTGCGGTTCGATCGACAGGTCGAAGCACGCTTCGATGATCGACGCGGTGATCGAATCGTGGCCGCAGCCGGCGCACAGCGTCGAGACTTTGCCTTCGTAGTCGCGGTGCGTGAAGCCGAGCTTGTTCTTCGGCAGATCGGGATGATGGAAAAGAGGCTTGGCGACATAAGTCATGAAGTCACCTGGGTCATGACACCACCTTGCGCAGCGGCGTGATTTTCAAGGCATCGAGGTGATCGCCGATGGCGCGGGCGATGAAGCGCGCGGTGATCGGCGTGCCGTCATAGTGCACGATCGGAACGAGCCGCACCGGATCGATGCTGCATTCGTTGACGATAAGGGAACGCAGCTGGCTGTCCCGGTTCTGCTCGACGACGTAGACGAAGTCGTGCTCGGCGATGAAGCTCGCGACGCTCGAGTGGAACGGAAAGGCGCGCACGCGCAGCCGGTCGAGTTGTTGGCCGCGCGCTTCGAGCAGCTGGATTGCCTCGTCCATCGCCGGCGAGGTCGAGCCGAAATAGATCACGCCGTATTTGGTCGGCTTGTCGGCGTTGGCCTGCAACGGCCGTGGCACCAGGTCCTTCGCGGTTTCGAACTTGCGCAAGAGTCGCTGCATGTTGTCGGCGTAGGCCGAACCCTCTTCGGTATAGCGCGCGTAGCGGTCGCGCGAGGTGCCGCGGGTGAAGAACGAGCCCTTGGTCGGGTGCGTGCCCGGATAGGTGCGGAACGGAATGCCGTCGCCGTCGACGTCGAGATAGCGGCCGAAATCCTTGCCGGCCTGCAGCATTTCCGCGGTCATGATCTTGCCGCGGTCATATTGCTTGGCGTCGTCCCACTTCAGCGACCGGCAAAGCCGGTGATTCATGCCGATGTCGAGGTCGAGCATGACGAAGATGGTGGTCTGTAGCCGGTCGGCGAGATCAAACGCCTGCGCCGTCATTTCGAAGGCTTCAGCCGGATCTTCCGGGAACAAGAGCACGTGCTTGGTGTCGCCATGCGAGGCGTAGGCGGTGCTGATGATATCGCATTGCTGCGTTCGCGTCGGCATGCCGGTCGATGGCCCGGCGCGCTGTACGTCGACGATCACGGCTGGAATTTCTGCGAAGTAGGACAGCCCGATGAATTCCTGCATCAGCGAGATGCCGGGACCCGAGGTCGCCGTGAAGGCGCGCGCGCCGTTCCAGCCCGCGCCAATGACGATGCCGATCGAGGCAAGTTCGTCCTCGCCCTGCACGATGGCGTATTTCGCCTGCTTGGTTTCCGGATCGTGACGCAGCCGCCGGCAATGGCTGGTGAAGGCGTCGGCCAATGACGAGGACGGCGTGATCGGATACCAGGCGCAGACTGTCGCGCCGCCATAGACGGCGCCGAGCGCGGCGGCCGAATTGCCTTCGATGAAGATGCGGTCGCCGACCTTGTCGGCCTTCTGCACGCGCAGCCCGATCGGGCATTTGAGGTTGCCCAGCGCGTAGTCACGGCCCAGATGCAGCGCGTGCACGTTGGACGACAAGAGCTTTTCCTTGCCCTTGTATTGCTCGGCGATGAGCGTCTCGATCACCTTCGGGTCGATGTCGAGCAACGCCGACAGCACGCCGAGATAGATGATGTTCTTGAACAGCTGCCGTTGGCGCGGATCGGTGTAGGTCGAGTTGGTGATGGCGGTGAGCGGCACGCCGAGGACGTTGATGTCGTCGCGGAATTTCGACTTCGGCATCGGCTTGGTCGAATCGTAGAGCAGATATCCGCCCGGCTCGATCGAGGCGAGGTCCTTGTCCCAGGTCTGCGGGTTCATCGCCACCATCATGTCGACGCCGCCGCGGGCGCCGAGATGGCCGGCCTCAGAGACGCGCACTTCGTACCAGGTCGGCAGGCCCTGGATGTTCGACGGGAAGATGTTGCGCGGGGAAACCGGCACGCCCATGCGCAGGATGGAGCGGCCAAACAGCTCGTTGGCGCTCGCCGAACCAGAGCCGTTGACGTTGGCGAAACGGACGACGAAGTCGTTTACGCTGCTGATTGGGTTCGCTGCTGGCATGCTTGTTCCGCGTGAGTCATGTCGATCAGGTATTTCTGCATGTCCCACGCTCCCGTCGGACAGCGTTCGGCGCACAGGCCGCAATGCAGGCAAACGTCCTCGTCCTTGACCATGACGCGGCCGGTTTTCAGATCATTGCCGATGTAGAGATCCTGGCTGCCGTTTTTCGCCGGCGCTTGCAGGCGCGTGCGCAAATCCGCTTCTTCGCCGTTCTGCGTGAACGTGATGCAGTCCATCGGGCAGATGTCGACGCAGGCGTCGCACTCGATGCAGAGCTGGCCGGTGAACACGGTCTGCACGTCGCAATTCAGGCAGCGCTCAGCCTCTTTCAGCGCCAGTTCGACGTCGTAACCGAGTTCGACTTCGGCCTTGATGTCGCGCAGCGCCACGACCTTCTCACGGTGCGGCACGCGGTAGCGCTTATCGAGCGCGATCTCGTTGTCGTAGGACCATTCGTGGATGCCCATCTTCTGGCTGGACACCTTCACCTGCGGTTCCGGCCGCAGATTGATGTCCTCGCCGCGGCAGAAGCGGTCGATCGAGATCGCCGCCTCGCGGCCGTGCGCCACCGCCCAGATGATGTTCTTCGGACCGAACGCCGCGTCGCCGCCGAAAAACACTTTCGGATTGGTCGAGGCCATGGTCTTCGAATCGACCTTGGGCATGTCCCACTTGTCGAACTCGATGCCGATATCGCGCTCGATCCAGGGAAACGCGTTTTCCTGGCCAACCGCGACCAGCACGTCATCGCAGGGGAAAAGCTGATCGGGCTCGCCGGTCGGCACCAGCTGACGGCGGCCCTTGGCATCGAATTCGGCTTTGACTTTTTCGAACACCACGCCGGCGAGCTTGCCGTTCTCGTGGGTGAATTCCTTCGGCACGAGGAAATTGAAGATCGGAATATCCTCGTGCATCGCGTCTTCCTTTTCCCAGGGAGACGCCTTCATTTCCTCGAAGCCGGAGCGCACCACGACTTTCACGTCTTCGCCGCCGAGACGGCGCGAGGAGCGGCAGCAGTCCATCGCGGTGTTGCCGCCGCCCAGCACGATCACGCGCTTGCCGATCTTGTCGATGTGGCCGAAGGAGACGCTGGACAGCCAGTCGATGCCGATGTGGACGTTCTTGGCCGCTTCCTTGCGGCCGGGAATGTCGAGGTCGCGCCCGCGCGGCGCGCCGCAGCCGACGAAGATCGCGTCGTAGTTCTCGGCGAGCAGGCTCTTAAGGCTGTCGATGCGCTTGCCGCCGTTGAATTCGATGCCGAGATTGAGGATGTAATTGCATTCCTCGTCGATCACCGTCTCGGGCAGCCGGAATTTCGGAATCTGCGTGCGCATCATGCCGCCGGATTTCGGATCCTGGTCAAACACGATGCATTCGTAGCCCATCGGGGCGAGGTCCCGCGCCACCGAAAGCGATGCGGGGCCGCCGCCCACGAGCGCGATCCGCTTGCCATTCTTCCGCGCCGGCGCCTTTGGCAGCCGGCCGCTGATGTCGTCCTTGAAATCGGCGGCGACCCGCTTGAGCCGGCAGATCGCAACCGGCTCTTTCTCGACGCGCCCGCGCCGGCACGCCGGTTCGCACGGCCGGTCGCAGGTGCGGCCGAGAATGCCGGGGAAAACGTTGGACTCCCAATTGATCATGTAGGCGTCGCTGTAGCGGCCTGCGGCGATCAATCGGATGTATTCGGGAACCGGCGTATGCGCCGGACAGGCCCACTGGCAATCAACCACTTTGTGGAAGTAGTCCGGGACCGAAATGTCGGTAGGTTTCATTGACTCCTCTTGCACGCAGCGTGCGCTGGCGCGCGAGCGGTACGCACGCTGCTGCGCGGATCGGCTGCCCCAAAAGTCCAGCCCGCCTTAGTCGCCGAATCCGGGCCAGAATACTAGTCGAGCAGTGGGCGCATTACTACCGCTTCCACCGGCTTATCAGGAAGTTTTGTCGTCGATGATCCGTTAACAAGGGCGCGATCGGCGCATGGCGCGTCTTCATCGCCGTGTGCCTCGCCGTACCGCTGGCTGCGCCGCCCTTGTGCGATATAAATCATTGAAAATGTTGGCTATTTCATGTCATTCGGTCCGATCAGGCAAACTCTGGCGGCGAAGGTTATATTTTCGTAACGAAGCAGCTTGTCATGCGCGATCTGTTCGAAGTTCCGCCTCCCGAAGACCCCGTTGTGTCGGCGCGGCGCGGCGCACGGCCAGCCTTGCGGGCGCGCTTTTACCAGACGGCCGCGAGCGCTGCGGTTGACGAAGGCCATGCGGTGCAACTCGACGGCAAGCCGGTGCGCACGCCGGCGCGCCGACTGCTTGCCGTGCCGACGCCGGAACTCGCGGCGGCGCTTGTCGCCGAATGGGAGGCGCAGCATGACGTCATCGATCCGGCCAAAATGCCGCTGACGCGGCTCGCCAATGCGATCATCGACGGCGTTGCCGATCGGCCGCAGCCCGTGGCTGAAGAGATCGCCAAATATCTCGCCTCCGATCTTGTCTTCTACCGCGCCGAGCGGCCGCCGGAACTTGTCGAGCGCCAGCGGCACCATTGGGATCCGATCCTCGGCTGGGCGGCGCGCGAGTTGGGCGCTGCCTTTCGGAGTACGGAGGGCATCACCCACATCGCCCAATCCGAGCAGGCCTTGCAGGCGGCGCGCGTCGCTATCCCGCACAATCCTTGGCGGCTCGGCGCGCTGCACGCGGCGACGACGCTGACCGGTTCGGCGCTCATCGCGCTCGCGCTCGCGCGCGGATTCTTATCTGCGGACGCGGCGTGGCAAGCCGCCCATGTCGACGAAGACTGGAACGTGGAAAAGTGGGGGAAGGACGAACTCGCGCTTGAGCGGCGTGCGTCTCGCCGCGCCGAGTTCGAGGCGGCGGCGACGGTGTTGGCTCGTCTGCAGGATTGATCGGCCCAATTCTTTCCGCTGGCCAATTTGACGGGGAAAGTTCGTCATTCGCGGACGTCGTCGGCGAATGACGGGAAGGCCGCGGTTGATTTGCAAGACAACGCTTAAGCGGCGCTCTTGAGTATGCACTTTTATTGACATCATCATACTCGTCGAGCAGAGTATCGGTATTACTGCTGGTGGAATGCAGGGCCGTCTTCGGGGAGCCGAGTACGGGGACGTTGATGTCGTTACCTTCGCGTTTGTTGGCGTCCGCGTCGATTTCTGGTTTTGTCGCTGTGCGCGAGCGCCCTGGCACAGACCGTGTCGGCGCCACAGCCTCAACCAACGGGTCAGACCCTCGCCACTCCCGCACCAGCCGGGCAGCCTGCCACGCTTCAAAGAAATCCGGCGCCGGTCACGCCTGCCGCGGCTCCGGCCGGCACCCAGCTTCCGGCCATTACCGTTTCAGGACGACGCAAGCCGCCGCCGAGGCCGCACGCCACCGCCCCGAAAAGCACCGCCGCATCCCCGGTCACCGCCCCCGCCCCCGCCCCGGCTTCGCCTTACGAGACCGGCGCCCCCAACACCGCCGGCGGAGCGGCAGTGGCGCCGACGATGGCAAGCTCGATGACGGTATCGGGCGAAGATCTCAACGCGCGTCCGATCACCCGGCCCGGCGAGATTCTCGAAGCGACGTCCGGCTTGATGACGGTCGAGCACGCCGATGCCGGCAAGGCCAATCAGTATTATCTGCGCGGCTGGAATCTCGATCACGGCACCGACCTGGCGACGTTCTGGGACGACATCCCGATCAATCTGCCGACGCATGCCCACGGCCAGGGCTACACCGATCTCAACTGGCTCATTCCGGAAACCGTCAGCGGGCTGGATATTCGCAAAGGACCCTATTGGGCCGACGTCGGCGATTTCGAAAATGCCGGCAACCTGCACATCTCGGTGGTGGACACCGTTCCGCACAACATCGAGTCAGTCACCGTCGGCAGTTTCGGTTACCAGCGATATTTGACGCTCGGCTCGACCCAGACCGGGGGCGGCAATCTGCTCTATGCCGGCGAGTTCACCACGTATGCGGGTCCGTGGACCTCGTCCGACGACATGAAGAAATTCAGCGGGCTGCTGCGCTACAGCCAGGGGACAGCGACCGACGGCTTCACGCTGACCGCGATGGCCTATACCAATACGTGGAATTCGACCGATCAGAACGCGCTGCGGTACTACACGACCGGCCAGATGAGTCTTTACGGCACGTTCGACGATACCGACGGTGGCAATACGAACCGCTTCTCGCTGTCGGGCCGGGTGGCGCAAACCCTCGACGACGGCTCATGGAAAGCCAATGCGTATCTGGTCAAATACGCGATGGATTTGTGGAATAACTATACCTACGACACCAGCGATCCGATCAACGGCGATCAGTTTCATCAGCACGATAACCGCGTCTACGGCGGCGGCGGAGCCTCGCGCACCTTTGTCGGCACGTTCGGCGGCTTGCCGACCGAGACCGTGTTGGGCGTGCAAGGCCGCGATGACGACATCATCACCGCGCTGAATTATTCGGACCAGCGGTTTTTGCTGGCGCCTTATGTCTACGACCATGTCAACGAGGGCAACGCCGCGGTCTATGCCGAGAACACGCTGCACTGGACCGACTGGCTGCGGACGGTGCTCGGCTGGCGCGGCGATTACTACACTGCCTCGGTCAATTCGATACTGCAGCCGGCGAATTCCGGGAAGTCCCAAAGAGGCCATAGGCAGCCCGAAATTCCGCATGGTGATTGGACCGTTCGCCAACACCGAACTCTTCGTTGGCGCCGGCATGGGCTATCACCGCAATGACGCCCGCAGCACGACGTTGACCCAAGTGCCCGGCGATCCGACGACCCCCGAGGGTTCATCGCCATTCCTGGTACGCTCGCGCGGCGCAGAGGTCGGCGTGCGCACCAAGGCGATCCCGAACCTCGACAGCTCGATCAGTCTTTTTTACATCCATCAGGATTCGGAGTTGTTTTTCGACGGCGACACCGGCGACACCACGGCGGGCTTGCCGAGTCAGCGCACCGGCATCGAGTTCACCAACGACTACCATCCCGTCTCATGGGCGCATATCGACGCCAATCTCGCACTCTCGCGCGCCCGCTTTCTCGGTTTCGACACGACACAGGACGCGGTTTACCAGTCGCTCGCCGGCTACCCGCAGGCGCAGATCGGCAACGCGCCGGGCAACTACGTCTACAACGCGCCGTGGATGGTCGCCTCGGCCGGCATCACGCTCGGCGAGAAGACCGGCTGGTTCGGCGAGACGCGTTGGCGCTATATCAGCTCGCGGCCGCTCACCGAGGACGGCGTCTTCCAGTCGCCGCCGTTGAACATCATCAATGCCGGGGTCGGCTACCGCTTCGACAATGGCTGGCGCGTCCAGCTCGACGCGCTCAATCTTCTGAACTCGACGACCGATTTGGCCACCTACGCCTATGGCTCGCTGCTAACGAGCGATGCGATGTTCGCTATGTGCTACCCGACGCCGAAGATTCCGGCGGCGGTCTGCGCCAACGGCGTGATGGACTATATCTACCATCCGATCGAACCGCTGGCTTTCCGGCTGACGCTTGCCGGGCCGCTGGAAACCATCAACACGATCAACATTGCGGCCATGGCCGCCGAGATGAAGCGGACGTTTCCGATCGTTCCACTCCGGGCGGCGAATTACGATTGGACTGGGTTCTACGTCGGCGGGCATGTGGCACTATCGCGATCAACTACCAGCGAGAGCACGGTCAATACGGTAACCGGCGCCCCAGCGGCGCCAACCTACGGTACTCCACCGGATTGGCATGGCGGTTTCCAGGTCGGCTATGATTACATGCTGCCGTCGCGCGTGGTTGTGGGCGTGACAGGGGATATTTCTTCCGGCGGCGCGAAAGCGACCACGATCACGGATGCGTCCGGCACCAGCAGCGGCCTGATGACCGTGTTTGACAGCGAGAGCCTCCGCGCGCGCCTTGGTTATGCTGTCAACAACGTTCTGCTTTACGGCACCGGCGGCTGGGCCTGGTCGAGCAATCAGTACATCCGGACGCAATTGACCGGCAGGCTTAACCTCGCCACCGCAGGGACCGATGAGGCGGTCAATAGATATCTCGATGGCTGGACCGCGAGCGCGGGCGTTGCCGTTGCGCTGGCGCAAAACTGGAACGCTTTCGCCGAGTATCGGTACACGGATTACGGCTCTTCCACCATCACACTGCCGTTCTCGCAACTCGCCACGACATCGACAACCAAGGTGAGTGAGGTCGACCTCGGCGTGAACTACAAGTTCGACTGGGGCGCACCGCAGACCGCAAACACACCGGTCATCTACAAGGCGCCTTCCGCCGTAAGGCCGCTGGCGTTCGTCAAAGCGCCTTCCGTTTCTCCCACGTTCAGTTGGACTGCATTTTATGTCGGCGGCGATAGCGGCTACGGCTGGCACGTCGCCAACGGCACGCTGACCACGGCGTCGGGTGCACCTTTGGTGGGGTACGACTACAATGTGAACGGCCCCTTTGCCGGCGTCTTCGCCGGTGGCAACTATCAGCTCGGCCGTTTCGTGGCCGGCATCGAAGGGGATTGGCAGCGGTCCAACCTCACTGGCAACAACGAACCACAGGCGACGATCAGCGCCGCGGCGACGCTGCCGAGTTCCGCGGGCGTCTTCCCGAGCGGCCCCTTTACCGTCGCAACAACGATCAAAGACTCCGAGTCGGTGCGCGGCCGCTTGGGCTTTGTGCTCGGCCGCTTCCTGGTTTTCGGCACTGGCGGATGGGCATGGGGCGATCCGTCGAACGCCTACGCGCTGCTTGGGTCGGCTCCGTTCGTCAGTCACGGCTGGAACGCCTCAGGCTGGACCGCCGGCGCCGGTTTGGACTACGCCCTGACGGATCACGTCTTCGGCCGCGTCGAATACCGCTACACCGATCTGAGGATTGGCGGCTTTGTCAATGTCACTGCCGATGCCGCCGACGCGGCCAATCGGGTCCCGATCAGCGATTTCCGCGTCGGCTTCGCCTACAAATTTGATCCACTCGCTCGTGATTGAGGACACCCGCGAAGAGGTAGCACCTAGGATTGTTTGAGCGTTGAAACTATCCGCCCGTCACGCTCATATGCCGCGCCAAAGCTGGGCGCTTGTGGCGGCGATCGATAATGAAATCGTGGCCCTTCGGTTTGCGCCCAATCGCTTCGTCGATGGCAGCAAAGAGGGCATCGTTGCTTTCCGAAGCGCGCAGCGGCTTGCGCAGATCGGCGGCGTCTTCCTGACCGAGGCACATATAAAGCGTGCCAGTGCAGGTGACGCGCACGCGATTGCAGGATTCGCAGAAATTGTGCGTCATCGGCGTGATGAAGCCGAGCCTTCCCCCGGTCTCCGCGACGCGCACGTAACGCGCCGGTCCGCCGGTGCGGTAGTCGAGGTCGTTGAGCGTATAGCGGGCGGCGAGCCGCGCCCGCACCATCGACAGCGGCAGATATTGATCGAGCCGGCCTTCGCCGATCTCGCCGAGCGGCATCACCTCGATCAGCGTCAAATCCATGCCACGACCATGCGCCCATTCGATCAGCCGAGGGAATTCATCCTCGTTGACGCCTTTGAGCGCGACCGCGTTGATCTTGACCTTCAAGCCGGCGGTGAGCGCTACGTCGATGCCGCCCAGCACCTGATCCAGCGAACCCCAACGGGTGATGGCGCGGAATTTGTCGGCATCGAGCGTGTCGAGCGAGACGTTGATCCGCTCGATGCCGTGCGCCTTAAGCTCCTTCGCATATTTGGCGAGTTGCGAGCCGTTCGTTGTCAGCGTCAGCTCGTCGAGTTCGCCGGAGCGCAGGTGGCGCGAGAGCGAGCCGACGAGCGTCATGATCCCACGGCGCACCAGCGGCTCGCCGCCGGTGAGGCGAAGCTTGCGCACGCCGCGCGCGACGAAGGCCGAGCACAGCCGGTCGAGTTCTTCGAGGCTGAGAATGTCGGCCTTCGGCAGAAAGGCCATGTTCTCCGCCATGCAATAGACGCAGCGGAAATCGCAGCGATCCGTCACCGATACGCGCAAATAGGAAATAGCGCGGCCGAACGGGTCGACCAAAGCCGGCTGTCCGCGCGCGCTGTCGAACTCGGACGCGCCGGCGCGGTCGAGCGCGATGCTGTCGGCTGGTGCACGTTCTTGCACGATGTCTCGCACGTTTTCCATTGCTTAGCCGGTTCCCGCGCCGCGAATCTCGCAACATGCGAAATCGGGTCGCAAGCTTCAGATAATGAATGATTGTGCCGGATGCAGCCCCAGCCGTCCAGGATAAGGGGTCGCAAAGCCTAGCGGGCCGGCATGCACGAGGACAGCGTGCCGGTGAGCAAAATCGGTCAGACGGGCATTTGCGGCCGCGGCGGTCCTACTGCGTCGCGGGCGGCGGCGGGAAGGGCGAAGCCCCGGCTGGATCCTGCTGCGCCGCCGGTGGCGCCGGGAAGGGCGATTGGGTGTTCTGCGCCGGCTGCGGGTCTGGGAATGTGTTGCTTGCTCTGGTCGGCGGCGGAGTCCTCACCGCGGTCCGCGTCGCCGCGGCCGTGTGACGCGGCTTCGGTTTGCCCATCGGCTTCGGCGGCGGCGGAACGGCTTGCAGCACCACTTGCACCGGGTTGGGCACCAGCGAGGGCGGCGGCGCGCTCTCCCAGAACGAATGATCCGGCGGTTCGCCGGCGGTGACCTGAATCGTCTGCGGGACGAATCCCGGCTTGGAAATCGTGATCGCCTGCGATTGCCCGGGCACGGCGATGGCGCAGGGCGTAAAGCAGTTTTGGCCCTGCATGGTGCGCGCCTCGGCGCCCGGTGGGTCGGATTCAAACCGTAAGGCTTGCGTCTGCGGGTCTCCAGACTTCGACGACATCCAATCCGGCATGGATGGTGTCATCCAATCGGGCATTCCAGAACAACCCGCGAGCGAAACGCCCGCGACAGCCGCGGCAGCGACGATGAGTCCGACGCGTGACATGACCCTCTCCGTCCCCAAATACTAAATCGTAGGCCCACTGATGGCTACGGTAAAGCCAGAAAGCGGCCAAAACAGGGGCCTGGCGAGCGCTTGATGCGCGCTTTGCGGTTCCATATCGGGCCTTTCCGCGTGTCGCGGTTCCGCCGGAAAACTTAAGCGAATTGAGGCGGTTAGATGACAGAACGCGGTCGGGCCGAACGGCCCGGTCCAGCCGGGCGGTAGCTACCAACTGTTAACGATAATTGCGCGTTGACGGCTGCACGTGCGCTCCGTAGCGCAGTCATCGACTACTCGGCGGCTCCTTGCCTCAATGCGGCCAATGCGCCCGCCAGGTCGGCGAACGAACTGATAATGCGGTCCGGCTCAAGTGAGCCAATCGGCACTTCGCTGTAGCCGAAATCCACCGCGACAACCGGCACCTGGGCCGCCCGCGCGGTGTCAATGTCCGTCTTTGAATCACCCACCATGATCGCTTGCAGCGGCTTGCCGCCGGCACGCCGGACCGTCAGCCGAAATACTTCCGGATCAGGCTTCTGCATGCCGAAAGTGTCCTGGCCGCAAATGGCGGCGAAGCGGTCGCTAAGTCGCAGTGTGTCCAACAGGCGCTTGGACAGCCATTCGAGCTTGTTGGTGCAGACGGCAAGCCGATGGCCGGCGGCGGCGAGCTGATCCAGCGTGGCCTCAAGCTCTGGAAACGGCCGCGAACGGTCGGCGATATGCTCGGCGTAATGGATGATGAAGCGGGCGTAGAGGCGGTCGAGTACGCTCGCCGGGCAGGCGCTGCGTTCGGCGATCAGCGCCCGTTCGATCATCGTCTTTGCGCCGCCGCCGATCATGTTGCGGGCCCGCGCGAACGGGACGGCCGGAAGCCCTTCCTGGGCAAGAATGACATTGAGGGTGTCGACGAGATCGGGCGCGGTATCGACCAACGTGCCGTCGAGATCGAAGACGATGGTCAGCATGACGCTGGCCTAGCCGCCGCGGGGTGAGGGTGCAAGCAGACGGTCTATCCCATCGCAATGGAATAAACCTGCCATGGTCCTAGGCTCGCCAACCAAGCGGCGCTAGATAATCGCCGCCGGGCCATTCCTCCCGTCGGAGATTTCTGTCGTGTCGGATGTCGAAGCGTACAAACGCGCCGCTGCCGTCCGCGCCATTTCGTTCGTGGAGTCCGGCATGCGGCTCGGGCTCGGCACCGGCACGACCGCCCGTTACTTCGTCGAGCTTCTGGCCGAGCGTGTTCGCGCCGGGCTTAAGGTATTAGCGGTGCCGACCTCGGAAGCCACGCGCGCGCAAGCCGCGCAGCTCGGCATTGCACTCGCAAGCCTCGATGAGGTCCCGGAACTGGACCTGACGGTCGACGGTGCCGACGAGATCGCGCCCGACCTGACCCTGATCAAGGGCGGCGGTGGCGCGCTGTTGCGCGAGAAAATCGTCGCCGCGGCCTCGCGCCGGATGGTCGTGATCGCCGATGAGTCAAAATGGGTCGATCAACTCGGACGCTTCCCGTTGCCGGTCGAAATCGCGCCGTTCGGTGCCACCGTGACCCAGCGTGCCGTCGAAGCTGCGGCCGCGGAGATCGGCTGTCCGGGGCCAGCGCCGCTGCGTAAAACATCAAACGGCCATGCTTTTGTCACGGATGGCGGGCACTGGCTCATCGACGCCCAATTGCAGCGCATCGCGGACCCGCCGAGATTGGCGGCGCGGCTGTCGGCAATCCCCGGCGTCATGGAGCACGGCCTGTTCATCGGTCTCGCGCGGACTGCTATTGTTGCCGGCGCGGCCGGAGTGCGTGTCGTCGAGCGGCCTTGATCCTTTCATCCTGCAAAAGGAGTACGTCCATGATCGCCGGTCTGTTAGCGCGCCATCCGTTGACGCGTCATGCGTTCGCGCGTCATCTCCTCGCCGCGTTGGTCGCGCTGTTTACCATCGCCGCCGCTGAACCTGTCCTCGCGCAAGCGCCAAACCCGAATCCGTCGCCCGCCGCTATCCTTCTCTCCAAGCAGATTCTCGAGCTCAAGAATTCCAAGGACAACGTGTACGCCCCACTTGTCCGCGGTGTGATCGAGAAGGCGAAGAACGAGTTCATGCAGACCAATTTCATGTACGCCAAGGACCTTAATGAGGTCGCGGCCGAGCTGGAGAAGCAATTCGAGCCGCGTGCAGACGAACTGCTCGACACTGCCGCGCGCATCTATGCCGGCCACTTCACCGAGGCGGAGCTCAAGCAGATCCTGGCTTGGTATCAATCCCCCGTCGGCCGCAAGGCGCTGGTGGAGGAGCCGAGGGCGTTCGACCAAGGCTTGGCGTACGCCGGTGAATGGGGCCAGACTTTCTCCGAGGAAGTGATCATCAAGATGCGCGAAGAAATGAAGAAGCGCGGAAAAGAAATCTGATATGTCGGATTTCGACGTCGATCTTTTCGTCATCGGCGGCGGATCGGGCGGCGTGCGCGCAGGGCGCATCGCCGCCCAACACGGCGCGCGCGTCATACTGGCCGAGGAATACCGGCTCGGCGGCACCTGCGTGATCCGCGGCTGCGTGCCCAAGAAGCTTCTGGTCTACGCCTCGCGGTTTCGCGCCGAATTCGAGGATGCGGCCGGCTTTGGCTGGACGCTCGCGCAGCCGTCGTTCGACTGGTCCACGCTGATCGCCAATAAGAATAAAGAGATCGCGCGGCTGGAGGCGGCCTATACGTCGACGTTGCAGAAAGCGAACGTGGAGATCGTCAAGAGCCGCGCCACGTTCGCCGACCCTCATACGGTGGTGCTCAGCGACGGCCGCCGCGTGCGCGCCGCCTACATTTTGATCGCGACTGGCGGTGCTCCCGGCTACGGTGACCAGATTGCCGGCATCGAGCACGCCATCTCATCCAACGAAGCGTTTGAGCTGCCGGAATTGCCCCGCCGCGTGCTCATCCAGGGCGGCGGCTATATCGCGGTCGAGTTCGCCGGCATTTTCTCCGGTCTCGGCGCGCAGGTGACGCTCGTTTACCGCGGCGAGAACATCTTGCGGGGCTTCGACGACGATGTGCGGGCGCATGTGCGCGGCGACATGGAGAAGCACGGCATCAAAGTCATCACCGGCTGCAAGGTCGCGTCGATCGAGCGTGACGGCACGCATCTGTCGGCGCATCTGAGCAGCGGCAATCGGTTTCCCGCCGACTGTGTGATGTTTGCGACCGGCCGGGCGCCGAACATCGGCAAACTCGGTCTGCAGGAGGCGGGCGTCACCATCGCCAAGAACGGCGGCATCGCGGTCGACGAGTATTCGCGCACCAGCGTCGCCAGCGTGTATGCCGTGGGCGACGTGACCAATCGCGTCAATCTCACGCCGGTCGCCATCCGCGAGGGACACGCCTTCGCCGACACCGTGTTCGGCGGCAAGCCGACCGCCGTCGATCACACCAATGTGCCGACCGCGGTGTTTTCCGATCCCGAGGTCGGCGCGGTCGGGCTGACCGAGGCGGAGGCGCGCGTGCATTGCGCCCGGACCGACATCTACAAGTCGATGTTCAAGCCGCTCAAGGCGACGCTCTCGGGCCGTGACACGACCGTGCTGCTCAAGCTCGTCGTCGATGGGATTTCCGGCCGTGTGGTCGGCTGCCACGTGGTCGGCGAGGGCGCCGGCGAGATGATCCAGCTCGCCGCCATCGCGATCAAGGTGGGCGCCACCAAAGCTGACTTCGACGCCACCATGGCGCTGCATCCGACCAGCGCCGAAGAGCTGGTGACGATGCGCATAAGGAGCGCGAGCTACGCCCGCGCCGCCGCCGAATAAGCCACCAAAAATCGACCGAATCGTCAGGCTGTCGCCTTGGCGGGGGGTCGTGTATATAGCCCCCGTCATTGCGGGCGGCCTGCCTTGGCGGCCGTGCTGGAATGGCGCCTCTGGAGAGATAGCGTCATGTCTATGCGGTCCCCCACGGCCAAGTGGAGCCCCGATTCCTGGCGGGCGAAGCCGAGAATGCAGATGCCGGATTACCCCGACGCCAAGGCGCTGGCCGACGTCGAAGGGCAGCTGGCGAGCTTCCCGCCGCTCGTCTTTGCCGGCGAGGCGCGCAACCTGAAAAAGGCATTGGCCGATGTTGCCGCCGGGAAGGCTTTCCTGCTGCAGGGCGGCGATTGCGCCGAGAGCTTTGCCGAGCACGGCGCCAACAATATCCGCGATTTCTTCCGGCTGTTTTTGCAGATGGCGGTGGTGCTGACCTATGCGGCGGCCTGTCCGGTGGTGAAGGTCGGCCGCGTCGCCGGCCAGTTCGCCAAGCCGCGCACCTCGCCGACCGAAAAGCGCGGCGGCGAAGAGCTGCCCTCCTATCGCGGCGACATCATCAACGGCAATGAATTCACCGCCGAGGCGCGCGTGCCCGATCCGCGTCGCCAGCTCGAAGCCTACCGGCAATCGGCGGCCACGCTGAACCTTTTGCGCGCGTTCGCCACCGGCGGCTACGCCAATCTGTCGAATGCGCATCAATGGATGCTGTCGTTCGTCAAGGACTCACCGCAGTCGAAGCGTTATCAGGACCTCGCCGGGCATCTCACCGGCGCGCTCGATTTCATGCGTGCCTGCGGCATCGATCCGGAGTCGCATCCGGAAATGCGCACGACCGATTTCTTCACCAGTCACGAGGCGCTCCTGCTCGGCTACGAGCAGGCGTTCACCCGTGTCGATTCCACGAGCGGCGACTGGTACTGCACGAGCGGCCACATGGTCTGGATCGGCGACCGCACCCGGCAGACCGATCACGCGCACGTCGAATATTGCCGCGGCATCAAAAACCCGCTGGGCTTGAAGACCGGCCCGACGCAGAAGGTCGACGAGCTGCTCAGGCTCATCGACATCCTCAATCCGGACAACGAGCCCGGCCGGCTGACGCTGATCTGCCGGGTCGGCGCCGACAAGGCGGCCGATCTGTTGCCGGCCTTCGTGCGCGCGGTCAAACGCGAAGGCCGCAACGTGGTGTGGTCGTGCGACCCGATGCACGGCAACACCATTACCTCGGTGACCGGTTACAAGACGCGCCCGTTCGACCAGATCCTCAAGGAGGTGCGCACGTTCTTTCACGTTCATGCTGCCGAAGGCACGATCGCCGGCGGCGTGCATCTGGAAATGACCGGGCAGAACGTCACCGAATGTACCGGCGGCGCGCGCGCCATCAGCGATGAGGATCTTAACGACCGCTACCATACGGTCTGCGATCCGCGGCTCAATGCCGAGCAATCGCTCGATCTGGCGTTCCTGCTTGCCGACCTGTTGAAGTCGGAGCGCGAACGCAAGGAAAAGCCGCTGCCGGCGGCCGCCGGGCTATAGCGAAGGACGGACGACGGATTAAGGCGAGATATTTTTCGTTATCCTTCTTTTCCGCCCTCTGCCGTCCGCCGCCTGTCGTCCAAATTAACCCGGCGCTCACCCAAAACGTCCGGCTTTACCAATCGCTCATGCTGAGCCGCGTTAGGTTGCGGCGGTAAAGGATTACGCAAATAATTTGAATCAAAGTTTCCGCGTCAAACAAGAACAACATCAACAGACGCGGGGATGTGCGGTGCCAGTACGAAATCATTTACCGAGCGCGATTGTGCTTGCCTCGATGCTCGCTAGTCCGGCGTTCGCGGCGGATCAGCCGGTGCTGCCGTCGCTGCCGCCGGTGTCCGAAACCTCCGCGCCACTGCACGTGTTTGGCGACGATCCGCTAAGCGGAGCGGTGCCGGTGGTGCGCCACCCTGGATGGGAGGGCTTCTATATCGGCGGAGTGTTGGACTACACCTACGGTACCGCCGATTTCAGCAAGTCCACCCAGGCGCCGATCGCCTACAGCCTGCGCAGCACGACAGTCGAGGAGACCGACGTGCCGTCGAATTTGCAGGTTCTCGGCACAGCGACCCATACCGTCCCGGGTTTTGGCGGCTTCATCGGTTACAATTTCGAATACCTGACGCCCAATGCAAAAGTCATCATGGGCTTCGAGGCTAACTACGAGCAAATGTCGCTGTCGTTGTACCCGCCGAGTTCGACTATCGCGCGCGTATACGGCGATGGATATGCCGTCAGCATCACCGGCAGCGGCTCGATGACCGACCTCAACTTCGGCACGCTGCGGGCACGGGCCGGCTGGGCCATGGGCAATTTCCTGCCCTACGGATTTGCCGGGCTCGCGCTTGGCCGCGCCAACCTCAATATTTCCGAAACCACGACCCTCGTGCAGCCTTCGCCGCCCGGCGGAACTTTCACGTTTCCCGGCACGAACGGAACGAATGGCGAGTGGCTCTACGGCCTGACGGTTGGCGCGGGGTTGGATGTTGCACTCACGCCGAACATCTTCCTGCGCGGCGAATACGAGTTCGTCGAGTTTCAGCAGGCCGCGGGCACGACGATCTACCTCAACACCGGCCGGTTCGGCGCTGGCTTTAAGTTCTAAAGCATAGCTTTCGCATACCCTGCGCGGTGCCAGGCGGGTCGGCGAACCCATTGCCGGAGCGGCACCTGCGGCGCTAGACCTTGGCCATTATGAACGAGCGTCCCGCCGATCGTCTGGCCATTGCGATTGCGCAGCTTAATCCGATCGTAGGCGACATTTCCGGCAACCTTGCGCGTGCGCGCAAGGCGCGCGCAGCCGCCGCCCGCGACGGCGCCGACATCATCGCCTTTTCCGAATTGTTCATCGCCGGCTACCCGCCCGAGGATTTGGTGCTTAAGCCGTCGTTTCAGGCGGCCTGCCGGGCCGCGATCGAGACGCTGGCGCGCGAAACCGCCGACGGCGGCCCTGCGGTCCTCATCGGTTCGCCGTGGGTCGAGGAGAACAAGCTCCACAACGCCTATGCGCTGCTTGACGCCGGCCGCATCGCCGCGGTCCGCTTCAAGGTCAACCTGCCCAATTACGGCGTGTTCGACGAAAAGCGCGTGTTCGCCCCGGGGCCCGTGCCCGGGCCGGTGAGCTTCCGCGGCGTGCGCTTAGGTCTGCCGATCTGCGAGGATAGCTGGACCGATTGGGGCGATTACGAGAACGTGGTCGAGTGTTTGGCCGAGACCGGCGCAGAAATTCTGCTCGTGCCCAACGGCTCACCTTACTGGCGCAACAAGGGCGACGTGCGCCTTAATGTTTCGATTGCGCGCGTCACCGAGGCGGGCCTGCCGCTTATTTACGTCAACCAGTTTGGCGGCCAGGATGAACTCGTCTTCGACGGCGCTTCCTTCGCGCTCAATGCCGACTGCTCGATCGCGTTTCAGCTTCCTGCTTTCGTCGAAACGGTGGTGACGACGCAGTGGTCGCGCAGCGGCGGGACTGCGGGCGGCACTTGGCGCTGCGCGCAGGGACCGATCGCGCCGCCGGAAGACGCCGACCAGTCCGATTACACCGCCTGCATGATCGGACTGCGCGATTATGTCGACAAGAACGGTTTCAAGGGCGTCGTGCTCGGCCTCTCCGGCGGCATCGATTCGGCCTTGTGCGCGGCGCTCGCCACCGATGCGCTTGGCGCCGCCCGCGTGCGCTGCGTGATGCTGCCGTTCCGCTACACCGCACAGGAATCGCTCGACGATGCGGCTGCGATCGCAGCCGCGCTCGGCGTGCGCTACGACGTCGTGCCGATCGAAAGCGCCGTGACTGGCCTCGAACAGGCGCTCAAGGGTGTGTTTGCCGGCACGTCGCGCGATGTCACCGAGGAAAATCTGCAGGCGCGTGCCCGCGGCGTCATCTTGATGGCGATTTCCAACAAGTTCAGCCTGATGGTGGTGACGACCGGCAACAAATCGGAAATGTCGGTCGGCTACGCCACGCTCTATGGCGACATGAACGGCGGCTTCAATCCGATCAAAGACCTTTATAAGACCGAAGTCTATCGGCTGTCGCGCTTGCGCAATCGCTGGAAGCCGAGCGACGCGCTCGGCCCGGACGGGCCGGTCATCGTGGAGAACGTGATCACCCGCGCGCCGAGCGCGGAGCTGCGTGAAAACCAGACCGATCAGGATACGCTGCCGCCTTACGACGTGCTCGACGCCATTCTTGAACGGCTGGTTGAAGGCGAGCAACCGACCGCCAGTATCGTCGCCGCGGGCTTCGACCGCGATACGGTGATGAAGGTCGAACGCATGCTCAACATCGCCGAATATAAGCGCCGGCAGGCAGCGCCGGGGGTCAAGGTGACGCTGAAGAATTTCGGCCGCGACCGCCGCTACCCGATCGTCAACCGCTTCCGCGATCCAGGCACGCCGCCGGCTGAGCCCGACCGCACGCTCTTGTCAGGACCGGCGATGGCCAAAGCCGGCGCAGCCGATATTTAGACCGGCGCCGCCGATCTTTGATCTGTTATTGCGGCGCTTGTGGCGCCATGAACTGCGGTCCGACGACGCGGACCTTGCCACCTTTGGGATCGGTCGCGGTGGCGTTGCCGGTATCCGGCGTCGTGGCGGCGCTCGGCGCTGGGGTGGGCTGCTGCGGCTTGGTCGTCGCACCCGGCGGCACTTGAGTCAGCGTCTTCTGATTCTTGTCGGTCACAACGATATCGCCGTTTTCCAGCGTGTAGCAGTCGTCGGCGCTGCGCAGCGTCTGCGCCCAGGTTTCGCCCGGCCTGCGGCAGGAGCAGCCGGTGACGACTTCCTTCCGGTAGCGGAATGCGCTGGGCAGCGCTGTGTAAGGTGCGCCGTCGACCGATACTGCCTGTTCGATCTCTTCGCCCGGATTGTGATAGGTGTAGAGCGCAACCGGCGCCGCCGGGCAGAGCTGCTGGCAGGCTTGCGCGTCAGCCCCGAACCGGCTCGGCACCGTCGAATAGGAAATCGGGAAATAAAAGCCGTCGCAGGTGCGCACGCAGACGGTGCGATAGGTGCCGACCGGCGCGCCGTTGCCGTTGGGGTTGATAATGGTGCCGCCGCCGCCGAGCAGCGCTTCGAAGAAGCCCTGCGCGCCGGTGGCGCGAGCGGCCTGCGTGTATTGCGAACCGCAATTGTTCTGCGCCAGCTGGCCGATCAGCGCCGTGCGCTGGCCCTGCTGGCTGTCATTGCCGCTCTTGAGTTGCTCGAGATCGCTCATCGCGCGGTCGAGATTGGCGCGCATCTGGTCGATCTTCGAATTGAACGGGCCGCATTGCGGAGACAGGCCTGAAAACAGCGAGAAGAATCCCTGGCCGGCGCAGCCGACCTTGCGCGCTTCCGCCTCCGTGCGGTCGAGATCGGCCTGCTGCCTGGCGATAGCGTCTTCGGCGGCCTTGATCTGATCGGCGCAGCGCCGAATTGGCCGGGCTCGCATTGAGCGAGGCAAGCTGGGCTTCAAGGCGCACGCAAATGGGCGAGGCGGCGACCGGCTGGCCGGACGGGCTTCCCGGCGGAGTTGCTTGGCTTGGGTAACCCTGCGGCGGATAGCCCTGCGGGGAACCCGGGTAGCCTCGCGGTGAGGCCGGATAGGCCGGATTGGTTTGCGCCGGATATTGTTGCTGGTTGGGGTAGTTCGGATATCCCTGCGGATAGCCTTGGCTTGCCGCCGACACGGTTAGGGCAAGCGCGCCGCACGAAGCCCAGCCGAGGCCGCGCAAAAGTCTGATCATCGTCGTCCCAACGCCGAAGCTTATCCGGAATCGCGCGATCAAGCCGGGAAATGGTGACAAAAGGATGGCTAACCTATTCGGCATCCGGCTGATTTTCCGGCCGCGCCCGCTCGAAGCCCGAAAGCTTGAGGCAGGCGGCGTCGACGGCGACGATCTTTGGAAACTTCTCCAGCGGCACCTTCAGCCGCCGCGCATTGGCGACCTGCGGCACCAGGCAGATATCGGCCAGCGTCACTGACTTGCCGCACGCATACGGTGCGGGCTCGATCAGCGCTTCCAGCGCCTCGAAGCCCTCGCGCACCCAATGGTGGTACCAGGCGTCGATCGCGCTCTGCTCCTGTCCCATCTGGTTTTTCAGATAACGCAGCGGGCTCGTATTGTTGAGCGGATGGATATCGCAGGCGATCAGCTCGGACAAGCGCGCGCACCTTTGCGCGCGCGAGCGGATCCTTCGGCAACAGCGGCGGCTCGGGATGGGTCTCGTCGAGATATTCGATGATCGCCAGCGATTGCAGCAAAGTGTCGCCCGCGTCGGTGACCAATACCGGCACCCGCATCTGCGGATTGACCGCGCGGAATTCCGGCCGCCGATTGTGGCCGCCGTCCTTGACGAGGTGAACGGAGATCGTCTCGTAGGCGAGGCCTTTGAGATTGAGCGCGATGCGCACCCGGTAAGCGGCCGAGGATCGAAAATAGGAATAGAGCTTCACGTTGTCCCCCGTCGTTACTTTCGCTTGCGTCACTCTCGCTCGCCGTTGCCCGCCATCTCGACGACCAGCTGCGCCGAGCGTTCGGTGAGTTGCCGGACCGCGCGATTGAATGCGTCGCGGTCGGCCGGCGTCAGGATTTCGGTCAGCCGCCGGGCGAAGTCGAGCGCGTGCGGCGCCACTTCCTCGTACATCGCCCGGCCGTTCGCGGTGAGTGAGAGGAAGGACTCGCGCATGTCGGCGCGGTTGGAGCGCCGGATCAGCAGCTTGCGCTTCTCCAACAGCGCCACCGCCCGCGACACCTTGGTCTTGTGCATGTGGGTGTGCGCGCCGATCGCCTTGCCGGTCATCACGCCGTATTGGCCGAGCGTCACCAGCACGCGCCATTCCGGAACGCCGATGCGGTAACGCCGTGCATAGACGCGCGACAGCGCCTGCGAGACGAGGCTCGCGACCACGTTGAGCTGATAGGGCAGGAAATTTTCGAGCTGAAGCGGCGCGCAATCCACAGCCGCTGCAGCCGAGCCCACGCCCGGCTGCTCGGCTACCTCGCTGCGGCTTGCTCGTTGACTGGCCATCGCGCATCCCACGGCATGGCCGATGCTGCGGCAAAGCCGATGGCGCGAACCATGGCCGAACTCGCCTGCCCACGCAACGGCGTGCGGAAGCACAGACCGCGGTCGGCGGTGCTAGTCCGTTTGGCTCAAAGCGCGGAGATTCAGCGCGTGCAGACGATGGCGACGAAGTGGTCGCAGCTGCCGCCTTGGCAGGTGCCGGCGTCAGTCGGGATCGCGCCGGTGATGTCGTCGCGGTCAACTTTGTGGAACGAGACCGCCTGGGCGAAGTCGTGCGAGCGGCAATAGGAATTCGCCACCACCTGGCCGCACGCCCCGCCGCCGGCGAGGCAGGTGTCCACCCCGTACCCGTCGGCGTGATTGGCGACGATGAACATCCGCTTCTCCGCGTGCGCGGCGCCGCCGAGCATTACGGCAGCGACAGTCATCGCCGCGATCAGGGAACGCATGGAACCCTCCTGGGCGCGAAAGCCGGCGGATTCGGGGGTTGCAATAAGCCGTCAAGATGCGACGGCGGAATGAAGGTTTCGTTAACCGCCGCGTGCGGAGAGGAATCGGGCTCTCTCACGTTCCGCACCTGCTGACAACGCGCAAACGCCGCAATCCACAGGGCGAAACGCTGCTTTCTGCGCCGGCGTGACTTCGCCGCCACGCGCCGACCTTGACGCCTGCTCTCTCCTCGACCACATTGCCTAAATGCACGGCCTTAACCGCATTTACGGCATTTGCCGGGAGATTATCCGCTAGCGGACACGCTGGCTGCGGCCGTCTTTTCTCACCGTCGAGATTGCAGGACGCCCGGCCAGAGTGGCCCAAGCGCGTCGATAAAGCCGATCCGATGGAACTGAAACTCTACGATACGCTTACGCGCGAGAAGCGGGTCTTCACGCCGCTCGATCGCAATAACGTGCGCATGTATGTGTGCGGGCCGACGGTCTACGACTTCGCGCATATCGGCAACGCGCGGCCGGTGATCGTGTTCGACGTGCTGTTCCGCCTGTTGCGCCATCTCTACGGCGCCGAGCACGTCACCTATGTGCGCAACATCACCGACGTCGACGACAAGATCAACGCGCGCGCGGCGGAGGATTTCCCCGGCCTGCCGCTCAACGAAGCGATCCGCAAGGTCACCGAAAAGACCGACGCTCAATTTCATCAGGACGTGAAGGCGCTCGGCTGCCTGCCGCCGACTTTCGAGCCGCGCGCCACCGAGCACATCGCCGAGATGAAGACGCTGATCGAGCGGCTGGTCGCTTCCGGTCACGCCTATGTCGCGGACGACAACGTGTTGTTCTCCGTGCCGTCGATGCCCGACTACGGCCAGCTGTCGAAAAAGCCGCTCGACGAGCTGATCGCCGGCGCCCGCGTCGAAGTCGCCGCCTACAAAAGGGACCCGCGCGACTTCGTGCTGTGGAAGCCGTCAAAGCCGGGCGAGCCGGCCTGGCCGTCGCCGGCCGGCATCGCCGCGCCCGGCCGTCCCGGCTGGCACATCGAATGCTCGGCGATGTCGTGGAAATATCTCGGCGAGATTTTCGACATCCACGGCGGCGGCATCGACCTCGTCTTTCCCCATCACGAAGACGAGATCGCGCAATCGCGCTGCGCCTTCCACACGCCGGTGATGGCGAATTACTGGATGCATAACGGCTTTCTTCAGGTCGAAGGCGAGAAGATGGCCAAGTCGACTGGGAATTTCGTGACGATCCACGAGTTGCTGCAAGATTGGCCGGCGGAAGCAGTGCGTTTGGCGATGCTGCAAACGCACTATCGTCAGCCCATCAACTGGACCGTGGCGGCGTTGCGTGAAGCGCAAAAGATTCTCGATCATTGGTACGCGCTGACCAATGACACAAGACCGGGATATTTGTGCGCCGATGCGCTCGATGCGCTGGCGGACGATCTCAATACGCCTAAGATGCTCGCCGCCCTGCACGAACTGCGGTCCGAGGCTGCCAAGGGGGCAAGTCCTGCCGCTGCTTGCCTGAAGGCAAGCGCAAATCTTCTCGGGCTGTTGCAAAAATCCGCGAGTGAGTGGACCGCATTTCGGCCAGCCTCGCTCCCTATAGATGAAGCAAAGATTGTCGATCTGATCGAAGCCCGCACTGCCGCGCGCAAAGTCAAGGATTTCGGAGAGTCCGATCGCATCCGTGACGAACTCGCCAAAATGGGCGTCGTGCTGAAAGACACCAGAGACGGCACCACCTGGGAGATCGCACGATGACCGCCCGCACCCTGCCCAAGCTTGCGCTCCGTCCGATGCTGCCGGACGACGTGCCGCTGCTGGCGGAGATTTTCCGCGCCAGCATCGAGGAGTTGACGGCGGACGATTACAGCGAAGGTCAGCGCGAGGCGTGGGCGTCGGCAGCCGACGACGAGGACGAATTCGGCGATAGGCTTGCGGGCGAACTCACCCTGGTCGCGACCTACGAGGGCACCGCCATCGGCTTTGCCTCGCTCGCCGACAATAAACAGATCGACTTGCTCTACGTGCATCCGGAAGCGGCCGGGCAGGGGGCAGGCACCATGCTTGCCGACGCACTGGAAAAGCTCGCCGCCGGCCGGGGGAGCAAAGAACTGACGGTGGAGGCAAGCGACAGTGCGCGTGGCTTTTTCGAAAAGCGCGGCTTTGTCGCACGCACCCGCAACACCGTGTCGCTCGGCGGCGAGTGGCTTGCCAACACGACGATGAGCAAGACGCTCCCACCGCAGAAAGGGACCTTGCAATGAAGCGCGAAGATTCGCCGTTCCAGCGCCACTGGCTCTATTATCTGATCCTCAAATACGCGGTGATCGCAGCCGCGATCGTGGTCGCGCTCTATGTCGTCTACCGGCTCAGTTCGGGTTGAGAGAGACCATGCCGCGCGAGCGCCTTTATCTGTTCGACACCACGCTGCGCGACGGCGCGCAGACTAACGGTGTCGACTTCACACTTGCCGACAAGCGCGCCATCGCCGCGTTGCTCGACGAGCTCGGCGTCGACTATGTCGAGGCCGGCTATCCGGGCGCCAATCCGATCGACACCAGTTTCTTCGCCGAGAAGCACAAACTCAGCGCCAGCCTCACCGCCTTCGGCATGACGCGGCGGCCGGGCCGCTCCGCCTCGAACGATCCCGGACTCGCTGCGCTGTTGGAGGCAAACGCCGACGCCATCTGTTTCGTCGCCAAGTCGTGGGACTATCACGTGCGCGTGGCGCTGGAGACCACCGAGGAAGAAAACCTCGCCTCGATCCGCGACAGCGTGCGTGCCGCCAAGGCAAAGGGCCGCGAGGTGCTGCTCGACTGCGAGCATTTCTTCGACGGCTATAAGGCCAATCCCGCCTACGCACTCGCCTGCGCGCAGGCCGCCTACGAAAGCGGCGCGCGCTGGGTGGTGCTGTGCGACACCAATGGCGGCACGCTGCCGCACGAGATCGAGCGCATCGTGCGCGACGTCTGCGCCAAGATTCCCGGCGACCATGTCGGCATCCACGCCCATAACGACACCGAACAAGCGGTGGCGAATTCTTTTGCGGCGGTGCGCGCCGGCGCGCGGCAGATTCAGGGCACGCTGAACGGGCTCGGCGAGCGTTGCGGCAACGCCAATCTAACCTCCATCATCCCGACGCTGCTGCTCAAGCCGGATTTTGCCGAGAAATTCGAGATCGGTGTGTCGCGGCAGAAGCTGAACACGCTGACCCACGTCGCGCACGCGCTTGACGAAATCCTCAACCGCGCACCCAACCGCCACGCGCCTTACGTGGGCGAAAGCGCGTTTGCCACCAAGGCCGGCATCCACGCCTCCGCCATCGTGAAGGAGCCAGCGACCTACGAGCACGTTCCGCCCGAAAGCGTCGGCAACAAGCGCAAGCTGCTTGTCTCCGACCAGTCCGGCCGCTCCAACGTGCTAGCCGAGCTGGAGCGCATCGGCATCGCCGTCGACAAGGACGATCACCGCGTCATTCGCCTGCTCGACGAAGTCAAGGAGCGTGAGGCGATCGGCTACGCCTATGAGGCGGCCGACGCCTCGTTCGAGCTGTTGGCGCGGCGCATGCTTGGCACCGTGCCGAAGTTCTTCGATGTGAGCTATTTTGACGTGAAGGTCGAGCAGCGCGGCCAGAACGGCGGCGCCGAGGTGCTCACCACCGCCGTGGTGAAGGTCAAGATCGGCAACGAGACGCTGATCAACGCCGCCGAAGGCAACGGTCCGGTCAATGCGCTCGACGTCGCGCTGCGCAAGGATTTGGGCAAGTACCAGAAATATATCGAGGGCTTGCGCCTCACCGATTACCGCGTGCGTATCCTCGACGGCGGCACCGGCGCGGTCACCCGCGTGCTGATCGAGAGCGCCGACGAGTCGGGCGAGCACTGGACCACGATCGGGGTATCCTCCAACATCATCGGCGCGTCGTTCCAGGCGCTGATGGATTCGATCATCTACAAGCTCGTGAAATCCGGTGCGCCAGCGTAATCTTAAATATTCCCCTCCCGCCCGCGCGCGCAGCGTGCGGTGGGGAGGGGTTAGGGGTGGGGGGCACTTTTAGCTCGCTCCCCGACCCCGACGACTCTCTCCGCCGCTCCGCGGGAAGCGAGAAGTGAAAGGGGGCCTCCATGATCGACCACATCTCCATTCCGGTGCGGGATCTCAAAGCCGCGGCGCGCTTTTACGATGCGTTGCTCACGCCGCTCGGCATGCGGCGCGTGCGCGAGGCGCCGCACACCGTCGGCTACGGCAAGACCTATCCGGAATTCTGGCTCAACGAGCGGCCGCATTTGCAGCCTCAGCCAGACGACAGCGGCCTGCATATCTGCTTGCGCGCGCCGGACGCGCAAGCGGTCGATGGTTTTCATGCCGCAGCCGTGGCAACCGGCGCCAAGTCCGACGGCGCGCCGGGCACGCGGCCGCAATATTCGGACCACTACTACGCCGCCTTCATTCGCGACTTCGACGGCAACCGGATCGAGGCGGTGACGTTTTTAAAGGAAGGGTGAGCGGTTACAGCCGCTCCGCCGGCACCGCCATCGGCCGCTCGGCCTCGGCCACCTTGCGGGCAGCCTCGCGCATTTTCGGCAGAATGTCCTCGACGCGCGCGGCGACCAGAAAATCGATATTCAACGACGCCGGCAGAAATTCCACCGCGCGCATGTGCTCGATTAAAACGAGCAGCGGGTCCCAGTAGCCGCTGATGTTGGCGAACAGGATGGGTTTGTTGTGGCGGCCGAGCTGCGCCCAGGTGAGCTGCTCGACCACTTCCTCCAGTGTGCCGATGCCGCCTGGCAGAGCGATGAAGCCGTCGGCGCGTTCGAACATGACGCGCTTGCGGGCGTGCATGTCGGGCGTGACGATCAGCTCCTGCGGCAGCTGGCGCGGTCGCTCCCGTTTGGTCAGAAACTCAGGGATAATTCCGGTCGCCTGGCCGCCATGCGCCACGACAGACTCGGCGAGCACGCCCATCAGGCCGACCGAGCCGCCGCCGTAGATCAGCCGCACCTTGTTTTCGGCGAGGATCTTGCCGAACGCGCGCGCGGCTGCGGCAAAGGCCGGATCGGTTCCCGGGCTCGATCCGCAATAAACGCACAGCGCATTGATTTTGCTCATAGAGTGACACTCACCGGCTTAGATGTGGCGTCTATTCGCCTCCGCCGCAAGCTTTTTGCGTGGCCGGCCATCGGATGCGGAACGCGGCAAAACGCACTATATGACGGGCGTGGCGAAATCGCCGCAGTCAGGGGTCTTCATTCCGCCGATGAGAGAATTCCAACGGACGGCGCAGGCTCAGCGCGAGGCTCGCGCCGGAGGCGGAACGCTGTTCTCCATGCTCGTGCATTTGTGGCCCTATATCTGGCCGGCCGACCGGCGCGACCTCAAGGCGCGCGTCGTCTTCGCGACGCTGCTGATTTTCGCCGCCAAACTGGCGACCATCGCGGTGCCCTTCACCTTCAAATGGGCGACCGACGCGCTCGCCGGCCACGGCACAGCGCCGCTCGGGCCCGACAACGTCATCGCCTGGGCGCTGGCGACGCCGGTGATGATCACGCTCGCCTATGGCGGCATGCGCATCGTGATGGGGGTGCTCACCCAATGGCGCGACGGCATCTTCGCCAAAGTAGCGATGCACGCCGTGCGCCAGCTCGCCATGCGCACGTTCGAGCATATTCATCTGCTGTCGCTGCGATTTCATCTCGAGCGCAAGACCGGCGGGCTGACGCGCGTTCTCGAACGCGGGCGCAACGCGATCGAGACCATCGTGCGCATGCTGCTCCTGCAGCTGGCGCCCACAATCGTCGAGGTCGCGCTCGTCGCCTGGGTGCTGCTGGCGCATTTCGACTGGCGCTATCTGGTCGTGATCATGGCGACGGTCGCGCTCTATATCGGCTTTACCTTCTACGCCACCGAGTGGCGCATGGGCATCCGCCGCGAAATGAACACCAGCGACAACGACGCCAACGCCAAGGCGATCGATTCGCTGCTCAATTACGAGACGGTCAAATATTTCTCTGCCGAGGCGCGCGAGGCCGCGCGCTACGACCGCTCGATGGCGCGCTACGAGGAGGCGAGCGTGCGCGCCTATGTCTCGCTCACCGTGCTCAATGCCGGGCAGGCGGTCGTGTTCACCATCGGGCTTTGCGCCGCCATGGTGCTGTGCGTCTATGGCATCGAGCGCGGCACCAACACGGTCGGCGATTTCGTCATGATCAACGCCATGATGATCCAGCTTTACACGCCGCTGAATTTCATGGGCATGGTCTATCGCGAGATCAAACAGGCGGTGATCGATATCGAGACCATGTTCGCGCTGCTCTCGCGCAAGCCGGAGGTCGTCGATCGGTCGAACGCTAAGCCGCTTGCCGTGCGCGCGGGTGCCGTCCGCTTCGACAACGTGTCGTTCGCCTACGAGGCGGAACGGCCGATTCTGAAAGGCGTGAGTTTCGAGGTGCCAGCCGGGCACACGGTCGCCATCGTCGGCCCATCGGGCGCCGGCAAATCGACCATCTCGCGGCTTTTGTTCCGCTTCTACGACGTCACCGGCGGCCGCATCCTGATCGACGGGCAGGACATCCGCGACGTGACGCAGGCGTCGCTGCGCGCCGACATCGGCATGGTCCCGCAGGATACCGTGCTGTTCAACGACACGATCCGCTACAACATCCGTTATGGACGGTGGGACGCGAGCGACGCCGAGGTCGAGGAGGCGGCGCGGCTCGCGCAGATCGACACCTTCATTCGCCACGCGCCTAAGGGCTACGAGACCGAGGTCGGCGAGCGCGGGCTGAAACTTTCCGGCGGCGAGAAGCAGCGAGTCGCCATCGCCCGCACTATCCTGAAAGGCCCGCCGATCCTTTTGCTCGACGAAGCGACTTCGGCGCTTGACAGCCACACCGAGCGGGACATCCAGGATGCGCTCGACCGCGTGGCGCGAAACCGCACCACGCTGGTCATCGCGCATCGACTCTCCACCATCATCGGCGCCGACCAGATCCTCGTGCTCGACAAGGGCGTCATCGTCGAGCGCGGCACCCACGATCAGCTGCTCGCCCACGGCGGCCTCTACGCCAGCATGTGGAACCGCCAGCGTGAGGCGCAGTTGGCGCGAGAGATTCTCGAAGAGAGCGGCGAGCAGGTGGAAACGGGAGAGGGGCTCGATGTGCCCGCCCGCGATCCGCCGGTTACGGAAGAGGAGCTCGTGCCCGCGGCCGATGCCGCGGAGTAGGATTTGTCATGCTCCGCGAAGGCGGAGCATCCAGTACGCGATGCGTCGCAGCGAGATTCCGTGCGAAAATGATTACTGGATCATCCGCCTGCGCGGATGATGACATCAGGAGAGATCAAACGGCCCATGTCCATCATCAACTCCATCCGTTCGCAGCTTTCGCCCGTGCATCCGCAGGGCTATCCGTTCGTCGGCGGCTTTGCGTTTGTCAGCCTCATCCTGTTCTGGCTGTGGCCGCCGCTCGGCTGGCTCGGCACGGTCGCGACGCTGTGGTGCGCCTATTTCTTCCGCGACCCGCTGCGCGTGACGCCGGTGCGCGATGGGCTCGTGATCTCGCCGGCCGACGGGCGGGTGAGCCAGATCGCCAATACGGTGCCGCCACCCGAGCTTGCGCTGGGCAACAAACCGCTGCCGCGCGTTTCCATTTTCATGAGCGTGTTTGATTGCCACATCAACCGCAGTCCGGTTGCGGGGCGCATTGAGCGGGTCGCCTACCGCGCCGGCAAATTCTTGAGCGCCGATCTCGACAAAGCGAGCGAGGACAACGAGCGCAACGCTTTTATAATCGCAACCACCGCCGGACCGCGGATCGCGGTGGTTCAGATCGCGGGCCTGGTGGCGCGCCGCATCGTGCCATTTTCGCGCGAGGGCGAGCCGGTGAGTGCCGGACAGCGTATCGGCATGATCCGCTTCGGCTCCCGCGTCGACGTCTATCTGCCGGAAGGCACGCGGCCCCTGGTCGCCGAAGGACAGACCGCGCTCGCCGGCGAGACGGTGATCGCCGATTTTCGGGCGGCAGAGCCGCTGGCACGCTCGTTCCGGGCGGCATGAGATTTGGTTAACGCGTGCCGGCAGTACGCGGGCGGTCGCGTGGCGGTGCCGGTCCGAAAAGGCTATATTGTCGGTATGGCCATCCGGCAGCCGCGTTTTGATCGTCCGCGCATGCCCCGCCTCAAACGGCGGCGCTTCCGCCGCATCCCGGTGCGCATTCTGGTGCCGAACGTCGTCACCTTGCTGGCGCTGTGCGCCGGGTTGACGTCAATCCGGGTCGCGTTCGAGGGCCGTTACGGCCTTGCTCTGGCGGCGATCGTGCTCGCCGCCCTCCTCGACGGCATGGACGGCCGCATCGCCCGGTTTCTCAAAGGCACATCGCGCTTTGGCGCCGAGCTCGACAGCCTCGCGGACTTCGTCAATTTCGGCGTGGCGCCGGCGCTCATTCTCTACTTCTGGGGTCTGCACGACCTCAAATCGGCGGGCTGGATCGCCGCCATGGTGTTTGCCATCTGCGCGGGGCTCCGCCTCGCGCGCTTCAATGTGATGCTTGAAGACCCCGACCGGCCGGCCTGGGCGAGCAATTTCTTCGTCGGTATGCCGGCGCCGGCCGGCGCCATCACCGTGCTGCTGCCGATTTATGCGTCGTTTCTCGGCTTGCCGCGCTCGGCGGCGCTGACCTGGCTGATGCTGGTCTATACGCTCGGTATTGGGTCGCTGATGGTGTCGCGGCTGCCGGTCTTTTCCGGCAAGCGCTTTGGCACGCGGGTCACGACCGAACTGGTCGGACCGCTGATCGTTGTCGTTGTGCTGTTCTTCGCGGTGCTCATCGCCTATCCGTGGGTGATACTCACGGCCGGCACGCTCGCTTATCTGGCGAGCCTGCCGTTCGGCTACCTGTCCCATCGCGGTTACGAGAAGAGAGCGCGCGAGAGCGGCGCGCAAGCGGCGGTGCCCGCCATACAATCTTCGTCAATTTCGGCCAACGTGGTTCATCCGCCAGAGAGCGAGGATCGGCCCTCGCGGCTTAATTGAACGATTGAGACGATCAGTTCGCCCGCGATGAGATGCGGGCTTATTTGGAAGTCGCGTATCGGAGGAGTTGGAATGGCCGTTAGCCGCCGCTTTTTGTTCGCGTCAAGCGCGGCGGCACTTGCTTCCCCGGCTTTCATCCGGCTCGCGCGCGGCGACGCGCCGGTGCGGCTGAAGCTGCATCACGCCATGTCCTCGGTGTCGTGCGCACACACCGACTTTTTGGTGCCGTGGGCGCGCAATATCGAAGCGCAAGCGAACGGCGGCGTCCATATCGATATCTTTCCTTCGATGGAGCTCGGCGGTCAGCCGCGCGATCTGTTCGATCAGGCACGCTACGGCGCCGCCGATATCGTCTGGGCGATGCCGAGCGAGACGCCCGGCCGCTTTCCGCGCATCGAGACCTTCGAACTGCCCTTCGTACCCTCGGCGCGTGCGCTGGTCAGCTCCAAGGCGGTCGAAGACTTTTCAGCCGATCTGTTGCGCGATGAATTCCGCGAGGTTCATCCACTCTGTTTTTCCTGTGCGGACCGCGGCATCCTGCACGCTGCTAGTCCGATCGAATCTTTGGCGGGCATCAAGGGCCGGCGTTTTGACGTACGAACGCGGTTTGCCGTTGCCGCGGTCGAGGCGCTCGGCGGTCGCGCCCTGATCATGCCGAGCGGACAGCTGTCGCTTGCGGTGACGCGCAACCTGGTCGACGGCGCGATCGTCCCGTGGGACATGGTGCCGGCGCTCAAACTTGACGAGTTGCTCAAGGCGCACACCGATTTTCCTGATTATGCGCTGAGCGCGACGACCTACATGCTGGTCATGAACAAGGCGGCGTACGCCAAGCTGCCGGCGGAGCTTAAAAAAGTCATCGACGACAATTCGGGTCAGCCGGCCGCGAGCGTGGCCGGCGCCATGTGGGACCGCAAAGCCAAGGCCGTCGCCGACGCTGTGTCAGCGGGCGGCGAAACCATCGTGACGGTTTCGCCGGAAGACGCGGCGGCTTGGCGCAAGGCCACCCAGCCCGTGCTCGATGTATGGGTCAAGGAAATGGGGATGCGAAAACTGGGCGGCGAGAAGCTTCTGGCCAACGCGCGCTCGCTGTTGGCGAAGTACGCGGGCGAACCCGAACCGCCGCCGCCGCAACTGTCGCAGTCATCGCAGCCGGCACAGACTCCGGAGCCGCCCCCGCAGCCGCAAGCCCCAAATTCTTCAGAGCCGACGGCGTCGAAGAGCACGACGCCCCCCGCGCCCCCCGCACCGGCGACGCCTTCCGCGCCCACCCTCAACATTCCACTTTAGTATGGCGCCGCAGATCACTGCGGTAGCGGATGGCCCGGCATCAGGTCGTAAGGATGCGCCCAGCCGGGCAGCGCCTTGATGCGATCGAGCCAGGCGGCGATGTTCTTGCGCTCGGCGGGGATGTCGAAACCGAACTCTTCGGCCGGGTAGTACAGATACGCGACCAGCGAGAGATCGGCGATGGTCGGCTGCGCGCCGAGCATGTAGGGGCCCTTCGCCAGCCGCTTGTCGAGGATGCCGAGCGCGTTGTCGATGCGGCCCTTGAGGAACTCCATCACCGCGGGATTTCCGGCCGGCTTGGCGAAATTACGCAGGAAGCGATACGGCCCGAGAAAACCGTTGACCTTCTGATTGTCGAATATGATCCAGCGCAACGCTTCGAGCTGCTCATCTTCGCCTTGCGGGAGGAATTTTCCGGAGCGTTCGGCGAGGTAGGTCAGGATCACGCCGGATTGGCTGAGCGTCTTTGCTCCGTGGACGAGCACAGGCACTTCGCCCATTTCGTTGATCGTGCTCCGGTACTCCGGCGTGCGCTGAACGCCTTTGCCGAAGAAATCGACGAAGACCGGCCGCCAGTCGGCGCCGATCAGATTGAGCATCAGCGCGGCGCGATAGGCGTTGCCCGATTGCGCGAAGCAGTAGAGGTCATATTCGGCCATGAGGTTTCCCTGCAGAGGGGTTGCTACAGACGATTTTCTACATCTGTTTCGAAAGCGATAGTGCGCCGAGACTTGCGTCCTGGCCTTCGAAGCGGCCGCCCGTATAGGACAGCTGCGCCAGTGGCTTGCCCTTGAAGTCGCGCATGATCAACGCGTCGTGCTCGAAAGTCCACTTGCGGCTCATGAAGAAATTGCCCGGGCAGCCGCCCTCAGGCGCGATCGTGCCTTGCGGAGCGGCTTCGCCCTGGGGAGGCGTGTTTGCCGCGCCGGTGAAGCTCATGAAGCAGGAGCCGCCGGAGGCGGCAGAGAATTGCCAGCGGCCGGCAAGATCGATCGGCGGCGGGCTTGGCGGCGGAGGAGCGGGGACCGGCGGCGGCGCAACAGCTGCCGGCTCGGGCTGAGTGCCGAGAAGACTGCCGCTGCTACAGGCGCAAAGCGCAAGGGGTGCGACAAGCAGCGCGAGCAGGGCGGCGGCTTTCGCCTTGCCCGCCGGCAGCCTTTTTGCGCGCCCGATGCCGGTCATGCGCCAGTCCTTACACGGCAGCCGTAAATGGAAGCCCAAACCGCGCCAGGAATGAAAGGCGAACGCGCAAGCCCGTGCAAGCCGCTTTCGCCGTAGCCAGCGAGCCCCAATTGCGTCAATATTCCTACCCGAAATTAACCCCGTTGGGGACACGGACCTGCCTCCCGTTGCCGGGACACGTGCGTGCGTATGCGTAGAGGGAGTGAGTGCGTCATGAGCAAAGCGTCACAAGTCGTTTCTGCTCGCTTGTCGTTTGTTGCTGCCCTTGTTGCCGCGGCGCTGGTTCTATCGTGGAGCTTCGCCCGCGCCGAAGAGGCCGCCAACGAAACCTCGCCGGTCGACGAATTTTCCAAACAACTCGAGCTGTTCCAGAAGAGCGTTCCTGATCTCAACAAGAAGAATTCAGGACAGCGCCAACGCGATCGACGCCACCACCGACGTCGCCAAGGCGCGCGCCGAGATCGACCAGTTGCGCGCCGAAGTGTCCACCCTGTTGGCCGCGGTCGCCGACAACGGTCCGGTCTCGCAACTCGGTGTCAAGGCGCTCAATCACATTCATCAGAAGCTCAAGGAGCTGTCGACCGACACGCGGTACAAGCCGGAAGAGCGGGATTATCTGATCCAGCAGTGGCAGCAGCTGGAAACGCAGACCGAGGCCGCCGACAAGGAGCTTGACGACGCGCGCGGCGCAATTCGTCAGCCTGTTGCAGACGCTGCAGCAGAACGAGGATTTCATCGGCGAACTTCTGGAAATCCGCCAGGCCGAGCGGGCGCTCGAAGTCATCCGCAGCCTGTCGCACGACATCCGCGACGCCTCCAACCAGCTCAACAAGCTGATCGGCGGCATCAAGCCGCCGGGCGCTTGAGGCCGCGCGGGCCCGCCGTCGCGTGACGTTAGGGGCATGACGCTATGGGCGTGAGGGTCCACGCGCTCGGGCTTGCGGTGAGCGCCGTCATCGTCGGCGCCGCGATCGTCGCCTGCGAGCCGTCCGGCAATGTCGGCTATGTCGAGATCAAGACCGTTCCGGTGGCGCCGTTCGCGCAGACCGTGCTGTATCTCGATTCCAACAAGCTCGCTCCGATCAAGAAGGGGAGCGTCGTACTGAGCAGGCCGGTCGGCACGCTCGAGCTGGAGACCGACGGCTTTGCCGGTACGCTCACCAAGCTCTGCAGCATCGTGGTGAAGAAGGACCGCATCACCTCGGTGACCATATCGATGCTGGATCGGCCGCCGCGCTGCCAATGCCAATATTCCGGCAGCGCCACCGCGCACGAGTGCGTGAGCTGATAGCCCCGCCGTCATTGCCGGACTTGACCCGGCAATCCATCCTGCTCGTGAAGCAGACTGAAGCTGGATCGCCGGGTCTCGGCGCTTCGCGCCGGCCCGGCGATGACGCCAAGAGGCATCACTTCATCGTTGGCATCACTTCATGGTCGGAATGACAAACTCGGCGCCTTCCTTGACGCCCGACGGCCAGCGCGCGGTCACTGTCTTGGTCCGCGTATAGAAGCGGATCGAGTCAGGACCGTGCTGGTTGAGGTCGCCGAAGCCGGAGCGCTTCCAGCCGCCGAACGTGTAATAGGCGAGCGGCACCGGAATGGCGAAGTTGACGCCGACCATGCCGACATCGACGCGGTTGACGAAGTCGCGCGCGGCGTCGCCGTCGCGGGTAAAGATGGCGACGCCGTTACCGTAATCGTGCTCGGAAGGCAGCCGAACCGCCTCCTCATAATCCTTCGCCCGCACCACCGAGAGCACCGGACCGAAGATTTCTTCCTTGTAGATGCGCATGTCCGGCCGCACGCGATCGAACAGGCAGCCGCCCATGAAGTTGCCGTTCTCATAGCCCTGCATCTTGAAGCCGCGGCCGTCGACCACGAGCTTGGCGCCTTCCTTGATGCCGAGATCGACGTAGCTCTTCACCTTTTCCAGATGCGCGCGCGTGACCAGCGGGCCGTAATCGGCCTGCGGATCGGTCGACGGCCCGATCTTGAGGCTTTCGACGCGCGGCACGAGCTTATCCAGGAGAATGTCGGCGGTCTTCTCGCCGACCGGCACCGCCACTGAAACCGCCATGCAGCGCTCGCCGGCGGAGCCGTAACCGGCGCCGATCAGCGCGTCGACCGCCTGATCCATGTCGGCGTCAGGCATGATGATCATCTGGTTCTTGGCGCCGCCGAAGCACTGCGCGCGTTTACCCCTGGCGGCTGCGGTCGCGTAGACATATTCGGCGATCGCCGAGGAGCCGACGAAACCGATCGCCTTGACGCGTGGATCGTGCAGCAGCGCGTCGACCGCCTCCTTGTCGCCGTTGATGACGTTGAGGATACCCGCGGGCAGGCCGGCTTCGAGAAACAGTTCGGCAAGCCGCATCGGCACCGAGGGGTCGCGCTCCGACGGCTTGAGCACGAACGCGTTGCCGCAGGCGATCGCCGGCGCTGCCTTCCACAGCGGGATCATGGCCGGGAAGTTGAACGGCGTGATGCCGGCGACGACGCCCAGCGGCTGGCGCATCGAGTAGAGATCGATGCCCGGACCGGCGCTCTCGGTGTATTCGCCCTTGAGCAGGTGCGGGATGCCGCAGGCGAATTCGGCGACTTCTAGCCCGCGCTGGATGTCGCCTTTGGCGTCGGTGAAGGTCTTGCCGTGCTCCGAGGACAACAGCCGGGCAAGCGAATCGTAATCCTTCTGCACGAGTTCGAGGAATTTCATCATCACCCGCGCCCGCCGCTGCGGATTGACCGCGGCCCAGGTCGGCTGCGCTGCCGCCGCGTTGGCGATGGCGTCCTCGACCTCGGACTTCTTGGCGAGAGCGACGTGCGCCTGCACTGATCCAGTATTCGGATCGAAAACGTCGCCGTGCCGCCCGGACGTCCCCTTGACCTGTTTGCCGCCGATGAAATGTCCGATTTCGCGCATGGGGCGTCTCCTTGGTGTCTCTTGGCGTTGCGTACGGCGGCTGGGCCGTGACGATCTTGCTTACCTATTGTGCGGCTTTTTCCCGGGCGGGTCACGGGGGTTGGGGCGATCGGTCCAACCGTCGTCTCGATTACGTGCTGTGCAGCGACCGTGCGGTTTCAATGGGCATGAGCATCACGCGCTCGCCAAGCGGACAGCGAACAAAGCCGTGCCGCTCATAGAATCCGACTGCGGCTTCGTCGATGGCATGGGCAACGATGCCGCGCACGCCGATAACCTCCGAGGCCGCCAGACATCGTCGCGATGCATCCACCAGCAATGCCGAGCCTACGCCTCGTCCCTGGCACGACGCATCGACTGCGAGGCGGCCGATCAGGAGCAGCGGCACCTGGTCCGGCAGACCGCGGGGCAGCTTTGCCGTAGGCAAGGCCGCCCGCTGTTCGACGGCAGCCGAGATGGAGAAGTAACCCATGACCCGGCCGGACTCGTCGCTTGGACAGATCACGTAGGTGCGGGCGGAAAGTCCTTCACTTGCCCGTGCTCGTTCACGCAGCCATTGATCGAGCGAGGGGTGGCCGCCGTTGGCAAAGCGGGAAAGATCGTGACGGTTATCCAGCGGCTCCGGCGCGCGCGATGCCGAAGGGGCAGCGCTTACGCCTGCCACGGCGATTTACGGCGAAAGCGGGCACGAACCTTGGCGGAAATTTTCGGCGGCGAATCGAGCAGCGCCAGAAAGCGCGCGTGAGCGGCGTCATCGAGAAAGAAGGTTCGCTGATCGAGAATCGTCTCTTCGGCGCTCCGCCGCGCGCTCTCCAGCATGAATTCCGAAAGTCTTTGGCCGCGCAAGGCCGCCGCCCGGTTGAGAATGGCTTTCGCCTCTCCTGACGCCCTGATCTGGATGACTTCGTCTTTGCGTTTGGCCGATGTCGGCATGGTCGTTCCCCTGCCTCCAACAACGATCTAGTCGCTGTATCGACATTGTCAATACAAATCGCATCGCGCCGGCTGCAAGCCATAGTGGAGCGGATTTGACATTCGCTACCCACCCAGCCGCCAGTTCGTGAAGCGAATGTCAAATCCAAAGCTCCACTAGAACTTATAGTTGCTAGTGGTTCTTTGATTTTAACATTCGCATGAGAGCCAAGCGAACCGGGATGCGAATGTTAGAATCGGACCACCAGTAACCCTCCCTTAAGCGTACCGGCGGTACGCTAATGCCGCGAGCCTGCATTAGGGCGCGCCGTCGCGTGGGTGGGGTTTAAGTTATGGACATTGCCACTGGCCTTGGCTTGTTAGCCGGGGCCGTCGTGCTGTGCTCGCTCATCCTGATGGGTGGCGACCTCAGGATGTTCCTCGATGTGCACGCGTGCATCGTCATTTTCGGCGGTTCGTTCGCGGCCACGCTCATCCGCTTTCCGCTGACCTCGATCTTTCATGGCCTGCCGCTCGGCGCCAAGTTCGCCTTCACCATGCGCCGCGTCACCCAGCGCGAACTGGTCGATGAGATCGCAGCCCTCGCCGATATCGCCCGCAAGCAGGGTCCGCTCGGCCTGGAGAAGGTCGAGATCGAGGATGGGTTTCTCGCCAAGGGCATCCGCTTCGTCGCCGATGGCTACGACGCCGAATTCATCCGCGACAATCTTGAGCGCGAGCGCGACAACTTTCTTACCCACGTCGACGAGGGCCAGAAGATCTACCGCGCAGTCGGCGATTGCGCGCCCGCCTTCGGCATGGTCGGCACGCTCATCGGCATGGTGCAGATGTTCGCCAACATGACCGACCCCTCGAAGCTCGGCCCGTTCATGGCGGTGGCGCTCCTGGCGACATTCTACGGCGCTTCCTTTGCCAACCTGGTCTGTCTGCCCATCGCCGACAAACTGCATCTGAAGCTCGGCGACGAGGAGATCAACCGCACGCTGATCATCGACGGCGTGCTGATGATCCGCGAGTTGAAGTCGCCGACGCTCGTGCGCGAGATGCTGCTTGCCTATCTGCCCGAACATCACCGCGAAGAAGAGCCGGAGCCGGTGCCCGCCTAAGGCCAAAGTGCAAGGACGACGATCATGGCACGGCGCAAGCAGGCAGCGCACAGCGGCGGTCACGGCTGGTTCGTCACCTTCGCCGACCTCATGGGCCTGTTGGTCAGTTTCTTCGTCATGCTGGTCGCGTTCTCCAACCAGGACATGAAGAAGCTGCAGATCGTCGCCGGCTCGATGCGCGACGCCTTCGGCGTGCAAACCGCGGTCCGCTATTCCGGCATTATCGAAGTCGACGGCTTGCCCACCCGGCCGAAGCTGAAGAATGCTGCGCATGTCGAGCCCGAGGAAGCCTCGGCGACGCCGACCCCCGACGAACAGGACCGCAAACGCGAATACGGCGCCAAGCTCCGGGACGACGAGGCCTTCGCGCTCGCCACCGCCTCGCTGCGCCAGGCGCTGCAAGACATGCCGGAATTGGCCGAGGCCTCCAAGCACATCGTGCTGGAAGAGACCAGGGAAGGGCTCAACATCGAGATCGTTGACCAGGAAGGCCGCTCGATGTTCCCGGAAGGCGAAAAGGACCCTTACCCCCGCACGCGCGAGATCATTCAAAAGCTGGCCGGGCCGCTGCGGGCGACGCCCTATCGGATCTCGATCACCGGCCACACGGCGGCGGCCAAAAACCCGCCGAAGCCCGGATACGGGCCGTGGGAGCTGTCCGCCGACCGCGCCAATTCCGTGCGCCAAATCCTCGAAGGGGAGGGGCTGCCCTCCAACAACGTCTATCAAGTGGCCGGCAAGGCCGACACCGATCCGCTATTTCCCGACGATCCCTACATCGCGGCCAACCGCCGGGTGACCATCACGCTGATGCGCGAGCCGCCGCCGGTGCCGCCGGATCTAAAGCCCTAAGTCTTCGATGCCGCCGCAGCGGCAATCTGCAGCCACGCAACCCCCTTGATTCCCGACGCCATCGGCGCGAGTTGTGGCGGAGTGTCGTTCGTTGGGGTCACGAGGAGACAGACAATGGCCGAGCAACCCTCCGCAACGCCGAGCGTGCGCGATCTCACGCCGGCGGAAGTCGCGCAAGGGCTCGCCGAGGGCCGCATGCTCCTCGTCGACGTTCGCGAACCGAATGAGACCGGGCTCGAGCGCTTCCCCGGTGCCGTGCTTGTGCCGCTGTCGGCTTTCGATCCGGCCTCCATCCCGGCGCGTGCCGGCTGCGAGGTCGTGTTTGCCTGCCGCTCCGGCCGCCGCTCAGTCACCGCTTCGCTGGCCGCGCAGGAGCAGGGCTTTGCCTATGCCGCCCATCTCGCCGGTGGGATCTTAGCGTGGAAGGCAGCCGGACTGCCGACCGAAACATGAAGCGCAGATCGATCGCGGGGACGAGCGCACTCACGTTCGTCTTGCTTGTCGCAGTGCTTGCCACACTGCTGGCCGCCTCTTCGCGCGCGCCGGCGCAGCCGCAGCGCGTCGTCAATTTCTACAACTGGTCGGATTACGTCGATCCGTCCGTGCTCGACGACTTCACCAAAAAGACCGGCATCTCCGTCCGCTACGACACGTTCGATACGAGCGACACGCTTGAGGCCAAGCTGCTCGCCGGGCAGTCCGGTTACGACGTGGTGGTGCCGACCGGTTATTTCCTCGCCCGCGAGATCGAGGCCGGGATTTTCCAGAAATTGGACAAGTCCAAGCTGCCTAACCTGGTCAATGTCTGGCCGCAGATCGCGCAACAGCTCGCCGCCTACGATCCGGGCAATCAGTACGCGGTCAACTACATGTGGGGAACGACCGGCATCGGTTACAACGTCACGCAGGCGCGGCAAATCCTCGGAGCCGACGCGACGATCGACAGCTGGACCTATGCGTTCGACCCGGACAAGCTCAAGAAGTTCAAGGATTGCGGGGTTCACTTCCTCGATTCGTCCGACGACATCATGCCCGCCGCGCTGCACTATCTCGGCCTCGATCCCAATACGAGCGATCCCGGCGACCTGCAGAAGGCCACCGATCTGCTCACAAAGGTCAGGCCCTCTGTGCGCAAATTTCACTCTTCGGAATACATCAACGCAATGGCGACCGGCGAAATCTGCTTCGCCGTCGGCTATTCAGGCGACTTTAAGCAGGCCGCATCGCGCGCAGCGGAGGCAAAAAACGGGATCAAGATCGCCTATGCCCTGCCGAAAGAGGGAGCGCCGCTCTGGTTCGACAATCTCGCCATCCCGAAGGACGCCCCGCACGTCGCGGAAGCGCAGGCGTTGATCAATTATCTGCTCGATCCCGCGGTCGCGGCCAAGAACACCAACTTCGTCTCCTACGCCGACGGCGATCGTCCGAGCCCACTCATCGATAAATCGATCCTCGACGACCCCACCATCTATCCGGACCAGACGACGATGGCGAAGTTGTTTACGATCATCGCCCACGACCTGCAGACGCAGCGGCTGATCAACCGGATGTGGACGCGGATCAAGACCGGCGAGTGAGGCGGCGAAATCCGGCCTCGGCGTCTGCCGAGGCCGTTCGCATGTGCAGCGATCAATCCGCCTGAATGTTGGCGTCGGTGACCATCTTCTTCCACTCGACCAGCTGGGCCTTGATGTAGTCGCCCAGTTCGTCGGGTGTCGAGGAGAAGCCCTCGAAGCCGACATTCTTGAACTTGGCCTGGACTTCGGGGCTTTCGATGACCGGGCGCAGCGTCTTGTTGAGCTTGTCGACGACGTCGGGTGGCGTGCCGGCGGGCGCGACCAGGCCCGCCCAGGCATCGAGGTTGAAGCCCGTGATGCCGGCCTGGTCCATGGTCGGCAGATCGGGGAACAGCGAGCTCCGCTTGATGCGCGTGACCGCGAGCGCGCGCAGCGTATTGGCGGCGACGTGCGGCATGGCGGTGGTGAAGTCGGCGAACATCATCGACACGCGGCCGGCGATGATGTCCTCGAGCGCCGGCGGCGTGCTGTTGTAGGGCACATGGATCAGCTGAATGCCGGCCCAATGCGCCAGCGTGTCGCCGGCGACGATGCCTGCGGTATTGCCGCTGGCGAAGGACAGCTTGCCCGGATTCGCCTTGGCATAGTCGACCAGTTCCTTGACCGAATGGATCGGTAGGTTGGGATTGATCACCAGCATCAGCGTGAAGCTGCCGACGCGCGTGACCGGGGCGAAATCCTTGGCCGGATCGTAGTTGATCTTGTGCAGGAATGGATCGGCGGAAAGCGGCGAGTTGGTGCCCATCAGCAGCGTGTAGCCGTCCGGGGCCTGATGATGCACGTAGTCGGCCGCGAGCGCGCCGTCGACGCCGGGTTTGTCGACGACGACAACGGGCTGGCCGATCGCCGGGCTGAACCTGTCAGCGATAATGCGGCAGATCGTGTCGCTGGCGCTGCCGGGACCGAACACGGACACTAGTGTGATCGGCCGGGTCGGAAAATCGTCGGCGTAGAGCGCCGCGCTGAACAAGGCCGTCGCCGCGGCAACGAGAACAATAAGCAGCTTTCGCATGAAAATTCTCCCTCGCGTCGCGCGAATTGTTATGAGTGGCGCGTCGATTTCGCGGAATGCGCGCCTTGCCGGCGGCCGGCAGAATAGCAGACTTTTTCTACGTTTGGTCTAGGGGAGGCGGTGCAGTTGTCGCAGCCGCTCGGGGCGTTACGCTCAAGCGGGAAGCTTGACCAGGTCGCGGATCTTGCCGGTCAGCACTGGCGGCGCGGGCGCGGGGCTGCCGTCGTCGACGGCGCGAAGCATCACGCTCAGACGCTGGCGCGGGCGCAGCGTCGGCTGGGTTTGATAATCGACGCGGATGCTCTGCGGCAGCTCCAGGCGAAAGCGCGTGAGGATCGCCGCTAGCGCGATCTTGACCGCGGTCGAGTTCGAACCAAAAGCCCGGGCAGATGTGCGGGCCGGCGCCAAACACCGGAAACTCGAACGCGGTGGGGGAGATGGTGGACCAGCGCTCGGGCCGGAACGTGTCGCCGTCCGGATAAAGGTCGGGCGCTCTGTTGGTGAGATAGGTGTTGAGCACGACACGGGTGCCTTTCGGCATGTCCTGCCCAGCGATCGCAGACGCCTGTTCGGACACCCGAAACTGCATGGGGACGGGAGGCAGGACGCGCATCGACTCCTTGACCACGGCGTCAAGGTAGGGGACCTCGCCGGCGCGATCCAATGACGGCGAGGCGCCGCCAAGTTTGCTGTGCAGCTCTTCGCGCAACCGGGCCTCGACGTGCGGGTGCAGCACCAGCAGAAACAGCGCCCAGGCGAGTGTGCTCTGGCCGCCCTCAGCGGAAAGGCCGAACAGCGACGGCAGCTGATCAAGGATCGCCGCATCGCTGGTCAGATTGCCGTTAGCGTCGCGGCCATTGGCAAGCATCGCGGCGATGTCCCCTTCGTCGGGGTGTCCGCGTTTGCCCGCGACCCAGGTCAACAGACAACGTTCCAGCTCCTCCGCCTCGCGCGCGATCTGGCCGTAGGTCGTGAACGGAAGGTTGATCGGCAGAGTCATGGCGCGCGGGTCCCACTTGCGCACCATCATGCGGCAGCCCAGTTCGGTCACTTTGCGGCTCTGCTCGTTTATCCCGCCAAACAGGAATTCCGCCGCGAATTTCTGCACGAGCAGGCGGATGTATTCCCAAAGATCGATGCTCTCTCCCATCGGCCAAGAGGCAATTTCCATCTCGGCGAGCCGGGCCATGTCTTTGGTCAAGGATTTAACGCGCGTTCTTCGCAGCGGCGGAGTCATGAGCTTGCGATAATGCGCGTGCTGCTCGCCGGTGAGCCGCATCACGCCGGAGCTCATCCGTTTTGCCGCCGAGTTCTTAGGCCCGCCGGGAAGCAGACTCACCCCGCGCCAGGTATCCGGTTGCGAGGTCAGCTCGCTGTAAAACGCCGCGCCGGCGGTCAGCACCAGCGGGACGCCGAACACGGCGACGCGGCCGGGCCGGACGAACGGGAGGCCTTCGGCGAGGATGACGTATGGTCCGAGGGCGTCGTAGGCGCGGCGCGTGCTAATCAGCGGATCAAGCGCGAAACGCAAAGCCCAGCGCACGGCGGAAAGGCCGGTCAAGCGGACGGGCTTCATCGCTGCGGCGGCCATCAGATCAACTCCAGGACCCAGCTTGGCCGACGGTCATCCGCCCGCCGCCGTCTGTCGCGCTGCGAACATGTGGTTGAAGACAAAAGCGGGGCGTTCCTGCAATTCCCAGCCGCCCCGCTTGGGCCACAGCGCGGAAAGTTCTTGGCCGGCAAAGCCGGCGCGCGCGCTCGCGATCGCGTCGTGAACGGTCACCTTGTTGCACCCGATCGCCCACAGTTTCCGGCTCATCTCGATGACGAACTTCGCGCGCCGCGGCTCGCAAGCGACCACGAGCCAGGCAAGCTCCGCGGCCTTCTCGAAAAGGCGCGCCAACTGCTGGTCGGTCAGATGGTGCAGGAACAGATTTGCGGTGATGGCGTCGATGCCGCGTGATGGCGCACGTGCCAGATAATCGAAGACGTCGGCGCTCACGGCTTCCGCGCGCCAGTTCAACGCAGCGAAGCCTTTTCGCGTTGCATCGCTGACGATGTTCTGCTGGTCGAGCAGGATTACTGTGACGTCGCGCCAATGCGGCGCCAGATGGCGCGCCACCTCAAGCATGAGCGCGCCGTCGCCGGAGCCGAGGTCGAGGATCGTGCGTGGCTGCCGTGCGCCCGCACGCGCACGCAACAGCGAGGCGATGCAACTCGCATTGCGCATCCACGCATTGACGCGCTTGAGGTCGCCGCGTGCGCCAACGGCGAGCGGGTCGTCGGCCGGCAGGTGGTCGAGCAGTTCCGGTTCTAGTCGGCGGGGAATGGTCATGGAGCGGCGCCGATGACGGCAGCCTGACGGTGCAGCTTGCCGGTCTCTGTGTCTTGCCCTAACGTCGCCACGTTACGCCTCATCCGATGTTCGCCGGCCGGCAGCGCGCTCATAAATCTCATCATCACGCCATAATTTGTGCCGTTACGGAGGCTGCGCGCGGACGTTGCGGGTATTATAAAGCTGCTTGAGCGTGGGGCGGCGGAACGTCTTCGATCTGCATGTCGGACGCAGCTGGCGGGTTGTCACAGAGTATCACGGATGATGCTGCACCGGATGATCGAAGATCGGATCAATGACGCGGTTCCGCCCGATGGCGCGGCGGCTCGGGAAATTCAATTCAGCATAGCCGAACGATACAACGCAAGTGAAATTCTGTTCCAGAACATCGCCAACGGCCGCGGCGATCGGCCGGCATTGATTGGCCCAGCGGGCGAGCGGACATACGCTCAATTATGCAGCGATGCCAGCCGCTGGGGGAACGCGTTTCTGTCGTTCGGCCTCGCGCGCGGCGATCGCGTGCTGTTCTGCCTCGACGATACGCCGGTTTTCCCGGCTGCATTTTTTGGTGCCGTCCGAGCGGGGCTCGTCCCGCTGTTGACCAGCCTGCTCAGTCCGCCTGATTTGCTGCAGTTCTACCTCGCCGATTCCGGCGCGAAGCTCGCCGTCGCGGAGGCGGACGTATCGGACAAATTCAACGATACGGCCTGCAACAGTACGAATTTGGCTGCGCTGCTCGTCGTCAACGGGGAGGCGAAATCCGGCATCCCGGTCAAGACGATCGACGCCCACTCCGCAGTCGGCAAGTCAGCCGACAAACTGGAAGCCGTCGACACGCACCGCAACGAGATGGCGTTCTGGATGTATTCGTCCGGCTCAACCGGACGGCCGAAGGGAATCGTGCATCTGCAGCACGACATGCGCTACACGGAGCATGCCTACGCTCGAAACTTCCTTCGCCTCGCGCCGAACGATATCTGCTTTTCAGTGCCGAAAATGTTCTTCGCCTACGGCTTTGGCAATTCGATTACGTTTCCATTCTGTGCGGGAGCATCGGCGCTGCTTCTTCCGGGCCAACCGAAGTCCGCCGCAATCTTCGCCGCCATCGCGCAATATCGGCCGACCGTCTTCTTCGGGCTGCCGACGCTCTATAATGCGCTGACCAAGGCGCCGGAACGTGAGCAAACGGACTTCTCTTCGATCCGCCTTTCCTTGTCCGCCGCCGAGCCGCTTTCGGCCGAGCTGTTCAACGCCTGGAAGACATTGACCGGGCTTGAGATCGTCGAAGGTCTGGGCTCGACGGAAGTGCTCAACAACTATCTTTCAAACTTGCCCAACAGGAACAAGCCGGGCTCGGCGGGCGTGCGGGTGCCCGGCTACGAGATCGCGCTCAAGGACCAGGACGGGCACGATGTTGCGGGCGGCGATGAAGGCATTCTGTGGGTGCGCGGCGATTCGGCTACGCCACTTTATTGGAATCGTCCCGACAAGACCGCCGAGACCATCCGCGAGGGCGGCTGGATCTGCACCGGCGACCGGTTTTTGCGCGACGCCGACGGTTTCTATTTCTTTCGCGGCCGCGCCGACGATCTGGTGAAGATTTCCGGCCAATGGGTCTATCCGATGGAGGTCGAACTCTGTCTGTCCAGCCACTCATTGGTCAGGGAGTGCGCGGTTATTGCGTTTGAATTGCCCGACCGCCGCATGACGCTCAAAGCGTTCGTGGTCGCGAGCGGGAAGGTTGACGACGCCGATCTCGCCACGCGATCGCTGCAGGATTACGTGAAGCACAAACTCCTTCCGCACAAATATCCGCGCTCTATCGAGTTTCTCGATGTCCTGCCGAAGACCGGAACTGGAAAGCTCGATCGTCAGGCGCTGCTGCGGCAATGTACGGACGGGGCAAAGTCCTAGGCCGTGGGACCCCCGGCAGCGTTGCCCTGTAACGATCAACTGCCAGCGAATGCGTTCATCAGGTCCTGGGCGCGTTCGGGCCAGTCCGTGATCGGGGCGGGTCCGCCAACAACTAAAGTGTAGTCATAAGGTCCCCGGCGCTCGGCGCCCATGATGTATTGATAGTGGACGCGGAAGAAATTGGAGCGGAAGCGGTTGTAATTTTCCGGAGCGATCACATCGCGAAAGCTGATCCGCCACCGCATCGGGTTGCTTCGCCCTCCGCCGACATCGACGCCGATGCCGGCGACCGGGTCGAAGTCGGCAAAACACATGACGTCCTTGCGCGACTGGCAATCGACCCAGGCGAGATTTTCCGCCGTCGCCAGTTTGCCAACGATGTCGCGCATTCTCTGCGCCGCAGGATGCAGCGCCACCGCCGGCATCACCGAGCCGAGCGTCAACAGCACGAGGCGCGGTCCGCTTTTGCCGAGGTCGGGATCAAGCTCCAGCGCGCGCGCCATCGCCCCCGACGCAAGCACGCAACCGCTGCTGTGACCGACAACCACGAGCTCGTCCGCGTCGGTTGACTGGGCGATGGCGATAACGCGCCGCGCTGCGGCATCGACGACGGTATCGAGCCAGCTCGGCCGGCCGCGGCCAAACAGCCGCGAGTCGGTCCAGGAATTCGTGATCTGAATAACGCGCCACCGGTCGGCGAGCGGCCGTAGCGCAAAGATGACGAGGACCGCCGCCACGAGCGACGCGGCGACGGCTGCCCAGACTGGCCAACCGAGATATGCGCCCACGATGTGACCGACCAATGCGCCAAAAGCCGCCGCCACGGCGAGCCATGCGAGCACGAGCAGTTGGAAGCACAACAGATGAATGCCGAAGCGCCACGAGGCGCGAAAGATTCTAAACATCGCGCCGCTCGCCACATCGTCGGCGAGCCAGCTGAGCCCACGCAGCATTTGAACTCGCTGTTCCCTCCGCCATGTCGGATCGGACGAAGCGCTCGATCCGCAGAAAGTCAAAGTGCGTGGTGGTCTGCCAGTCCTCCCCACGCATATCGAGCTGCCAATGGGCAAAATCTTCGGCATCGATTTCGGGCGGCTTCAGCGCAACCGAGACCGGCCACAGTCGTTGCGACCGCTCGCAGGTGCGCCGAAACATCTCGTAATAGCCTTGCGCGCCGCGCGGATCGTAGCCTGACAGATAGACGATGTGCCGGCGCCGGATCGCGCCGGCCCCGCTGTCATCGGCTTCAACCAATTCATCGCGCGCCGTGTCATTCATGCGTCGGTCATTATCGCCGATGCCTGCGAGGAGTCCAATCTTGTCAACTGTGCAGCCTCAACGCCATCGCCGGTGCGGAACTCCAACATTGATCATGGACTTGCGCGGCGTTTCGGCATAGCGTGTGTGACGGCGGGGGGAGTTCATCTTGGGTGCACAAGCCTGCAACGTGCTCATGGTCTGTCCTCGCTTCGAGGCGGAGACGTTCTGGAGTTTCAAGCGGACCTCCAAAGCTTTCGGCGCCAAATATCCGGCGCCGCCACTCGGCCTGATCACCCTTGCGGCGCTGCTGCCGCAGACGTGGACGGTCAGGCTGGTGAACCGCAATACCGAGGAATTGAACGACGCCGACCTTGACTGGGCCGATCTGGTCTTAACCGGAGGTATGCTGCCGCAAGCATGCGACACGCTCGATGTCATCGATCTGTGCCGTGCGCAGGGAAAGCCCGTTGCGGTTGGCGGACCCAGCGTCACGTCGTCTCCAGATCTCTATCGGACGGCGAATTTCCGCGTTCTCGGTGAAGCCGAGGGCGTCATTGACCAATTCGTCGAAGCCTGGGAGGCAGGCGCGCGCGAAGGGCTGTTCGAGGCGGAAAAATTCCAGGTCGATGTAACCAAGACGCCCATCCCACGTTTCGATCTCCTGAAATTCGGTGACTACCTGCACATCGGCGTGCAGTTCTCTCGCGGCTGCCCATTCACCTGCGAGTTCTGCGACATCATCGAGCTCTACGGGCGCGTACCGCGCGCCAAGACCAACGACCAGATGCTCGCGGAACTCGACGCGCTCTATCGCCTCGGCTATCGCGGCCTCGTCGACTTTGTCGACGACAACCTCATCGGCAACAAGAAGGCCGTCAAGGCGTTTCTCCCGCATCTCGCCGAGTGGCTCGAGGCCCGCGACTATCCTTTCGAGTTCACCACCGAAGCGTCGCTCAATCTGGCCGACGATCACGAACTCCTGATGCTGATGAACCGGGCTAATTTCGTCGGGGTTTTTGTCGGCATCGAGAGTCCCGACCCAGCGACGCTGATTGCGATGCGCAAGAAGCAGAACACGCGGCGTAACATTGCGGAGAGCATCCACAAGATTTACGCCGCCGGCCTTTATGTGCACGCGGGCTTCATCATCGGGTTCGACAGCGAGACACAGTCGGCGGCGGATGCGATGGTCGAACTGATCGAGGAAGCGGCTATCCCGGTGTGCATGGTGGGCCTGCTTTACGCATTGCCGAACACGCAGCTCACGCGCCGGCTCGAAAAGGAGGGCCGCCTGCATCCGCACCCCAGGCGGGAAGATATAAAGAGCGCCGACCAGTGCACGATGGGCCTCAATTTCACGACGCTGCGGCCTCGGCAGGAGGTCCTCGCCGACTACGCGCATATTCTGGAGCGCATCTACGATCCGGTCGCCTTTACGGGCCGTCTGCAACGGCTGGCGAAGTTGCTCGCCAATTGCAGCCGTAAGCGGCGGACGCGTGCGCAACATTCGCGGCGCAGTTCCGGCAATATCGAGATGTTGCACCGGGTCGTTTCAAACCTGCCCGAACCGCGCGATCTCTTCGGTCGCACGTTGAGCGAGTGCGTCGCGAGCAATCGGGACTCGACCCGACGGATCTTGTTGTTGATGGCGCTTTATCAGGACGTCGGGCCGTACTCGCGTGACATCATCGCGCGCATCGAGGATATGATCGCCGCGCTCGATCCGGTTGTGATCGAACCGCGCGCGCGGGTCGAGCAGGTAGCCTTGAATCTTGCGATGTGAAGTGCCTCGGCCGCGGCTCGTGTTCCGCTTCTGCGGTGCCTCACCTCCACCTCCGGTGCAGCCACAGCCATTGCTCGGGATATTCGCGCACCCAGCCTTCGATGACCGAGGTGATCGCCTGCATGGTGCCCGGCAACGTCGATGCGTCCGGCGGCGTCGCGCGGCGGCTCGATCGGCTCGGTGATCTCGCCGCGGAAGCGATTGCCGTCGGGCAGGCGGATGATGCGCAGTGCCGACGATCGGGCATTCGACCTGCCGGGCAAGCAGCGCGATCAGCGGATTGGCTTTGCAGGTGCGGCCGAAGAAGGTCACGTCGACCCCCTTGGTGAAATGCTGGTCGACCAGCATGCCGACATGCACGCCCGCCTGCAGCAGACGCGCGAGCCGCACCGGCGCGTCGAGGCCAGTCGGGATCAATTCTCCATACGACCGGCGGCGCAGCTTGATCACTGCGTCGCTGATGGCGCGGATGTTAGGTCGCCGGTAGAGCACGGCCGAATCGGCGCCGAGCTGTCTTGCCGCTACGCCGGACAATTCCCAATTGGCCGTGTGACAGGCGAAGATCAAGCGTCGCCTTACCGCTGCCGACGACGCGGCGGCAGCGTTCGAGCATGGCCGGCTCGAGGATGATGGCGTTGACGTCGCTCGATTGCGCGCCCGCCGAGGCTGGAACTCGTCGAGATGCACGAACTCGGCGGCGACGCGGCCGAGATTGTCCCACACGCCGGCGAGGATTTTCTCGATCTCGGCGTCGGATTTTTCCGGGAACGCGGCGCGCAATTGCTCGCGGCCGAGGCGGTGCTCCTTGAGCAGCGGTCCGAGCTTGCGCATGCAGCGCGCCGGCGAAATTCGCCGCGCGCCGCGATTCGTGCGTTTGACCGCGCGCAGCAGCCCGACCGCGATCGAGCCGATCGTCGCGTCGAGCAGCTTTTTTGATCGTCGCCCGATCATCAGAACGCGACGATGATTTTTCCGAAAACCTGCCGGCTTTCGAGCCGAGCGAGTGCGCTGCTCGAAGTCGGCGAGCGCGACCTCGGTGTCGATCACCGGCGGTGAGGCCCGCCTGCCATTTTGGCGAGGCTCTCGCGGATGTTGCGCATCGACGCGCCGAACGAGCCGAAGATGCGGTATTGCTGGGTGTAGAGCTGAAACAGATTGACGGTGGTCGACTGCCCGGAGGTCGAGCCGCAGGTCACCAGCCGCCCGCCGCGCTTGAGGCACAGCAGCGAGCCGTTGAAGGTGTCGGGGCCGACGTGCTCGAACACGACATCGACGCCCTTCTTGCCGGTGAGCTTGCGCACGACGCCCTCGAAGCGGTCGTTGCGGTAATTGATGACGTGATCGGCGCCGAGCGCCTTGGCCTTTTCGGCCTTGGCGTCGTCGCCGACGGTGGTGAAGACGGTGCAGCCGATCGCCTTCGCCATCTTGATCGCGGCCGTGCCGATGCCGGAGCCGCCGGCCTGCACCAGAATACTTTCGCCCGGTTCGAGCTTGGCGTTGTCGAACAGCATGTGCTGCACGGTGGCAAACGCGACCGGCGCGCAGGCGGCGTCGCGGAAGCTTACGCCGGGCGGAATCGGGACCAGCAGCCGCGCCGGCATGTTGAGCAGATCGCGGGCGAAGCCGTCGATGTGAAAGCCCATGACGCCGCCCGACGTTTTCACACAGATTGTCGCGGCCCTCGCGGCACGCCTTGCAGACGCCGCAGGTGAGCGCGCCATAGGCGACGACGCGATCGCCGACCTTCAGTCCAGCAACGTCGCGGCCGATCGCGACCACCTCGCCGGCGGCCTCGGCGCCGACGACGAGCGGCAGCTTGCGCTTGGCGAACGCCATGCCGCGCCAGCCCCAGACGTCGATGTGGTTGAGCCCGATCGCCTTGATCGCGATCTGCGCCTCGCCGGCGGCAGGGGCGGGCGGGGCAGTCGCCTCGATCAGCTCGATCTTGCGGTCGGCGACAAGCGTGAGCGCGCGCATGGTAGTGGCGGCAGCGGCCGCGGGTTGCGCGGCGGAAATAGCCGCATCGCCGGCCAATGTCGGTGCGACGCCGGTCATGCCGGCTCCCGCGTCATCACCAGGCAGACGTTCTGGCCGCCGAAGCCGAACGAATTGGAGATGGCGCGTTGAACGCGCGCGTCACGCGCCGCGTTGGGCACGACGTCGAGCGGAATCGCCGGATCTGGGATGTTGTAGTTGATGGTCGGCGGAATGCGCTGATGTTCGAGCGTAAGCAGCGTGAACGGCGGCCTCGATCGCGCCGGCCGCCGTCAGAGTGTGGCCGATCATCGACTTGTTGGACGAGATCGGAATGCCGGTCGCGCGCTCGCCAAACACCGCTGACGACGCCGAGGCACTCCATCTTGTCGTTCTCCGGCGTCGAGGTGCCGTGCGCGTTGATGTAATCGACGTCATCGGGCGCGACGCCGGCGTCGGCGAGCGCGTTGCTCATGCAGGCGATGATCGGCTTGCCGTCCGGGCTCGAACGGGTGCGGTGGAACGAGTTGGATTTCTCGCCGCAGCCTTCGATGATGCCGAGCACGCGAGCGCCGCGCGCCTGCGCGTGCTCCAGGCTTTCAAGGACGAGCGCAGCGGCGCCTTCGGCAATGACGAAGCCGTCGCGGTTCTTGGAAAACGGCTTTGACGCCTGCTGCGGCGGATCGTTCTGCGTCGATAGCGCGGACAGCAGCGAGAAGCGCACGAGCGATTCCGGCGTCACCGATCCGTCGGCGCCGATCGCCAGCACCGCTTCGCATTCGCCGCGCCGGATGGCTTCGAGGCCGAGCTGGATGGCGGTGGCGCCCGACGCGCAGGCGGTGTTGAGCGAGATCGGCGATCCTTGCGGTGCCGAAATGCTCGGCCAGCCGCTCGCCGATGACGTCGAACCGGAAGGCGCCGAACTTCGCGCCATAGTCGCGCGCGACGCGTATGAGGTCCGCGTAAGCGACAGTCGGAATTGGGCGCCGCCATCTCGGCCATCTTGAACCGTGCCGGCCATTCGACTTCGAGCGGCGGCGGCGCGAGACACAGCGGGCCGGGGAAATGGCCCTTGCGAGCCGATGCCGGATTGCGCGATCGCCTCTTCGCCGGCCAGGAGCGCCATCCGCTCGCGTGAGCTCGGCGGGCGGCATGTAATCTTTGTAGACGTGATCGACGGTGCCGGCGATCGTGGTTTTGAGATTGTCGGTCGGAAAGCGCGAGATGCGGCGGATGCCCGAGGTGCCCGCCGTCAGTTTCGCCCAATTGTCGGTCTTGCCGGCCGCCGAGCGAGGTGACGAGGCCGATCCCGGTGACGGCGACGATCGGTCGGCCGGCTCTGTCCCGGGTTGCCGCGCCGTTGGTGCTGCCGTTTGCTCCCGCCATCGACCGCTCCCTCAATTGACCCGTTCGATCAGCGCCAGTCCTTCGCCGCGCCAGGCGCCGACGCCGGTGACGACGAGCTGCGACAGCCTCGCCGGACTTTCGCCGCCATCGCCGCTGCCGGTCGGGGCGAACAGCTTGCCGTGCTCGATCACCGCGCAGCCAATGGCCAGATTGGCAGTAAACTGGGCTTCGACACCATGCCCGATATACGTGCCGGTATTGCGCACGGGAAGACCGAATTTGCCGAGCGCGCGCCGCTCCGCCGAGGTGGCCGGCTCGAGCCGGCTGGCGCCGGAAATGACCGCTACTTGCGCGCGAGTTCACGCTCGGCCGCAATCGTATCCCATTCGCGGACGAGCGTTGCTTCGATTTCCCCTTCGCGCCGCCGGTTGCGATCGGACGCGATCGCCGAAATGCGCGCCCGCGGGCGGGCGCCGCGTGCCTGCGCGTGCGTCGGGGCTTTCGAGCACCAGAAATGCGCCAAGCGTCGCATAGGCGACCCCGCCCTCGGGACCGCGATCCCAGACCGGCGCGAACTTGTCCTTGCAGCGGAGCGCCGCCGAGCTCGAAATCGAGCAGATGATCCCAGCGCGCGCCGTGGGAGGCGGCGCCGACGAGCGTCACTTCGCTCTGGCCGGCGGCCACGCGCGCCTGCGCCACGCGCACTGCGTCGACGCCGGCGGATTCCTCGCCGAGGAACGTGCGCGACGAGCCGACCACGCCGTGAACGATCGAGATGTTGCCGGCGAGGAGATTAGGCAGTTGCGCCAGGAACAGCGTCGGGCGCAGATCGTTCATCAGCCGTTCGATTGAGAAAGGCGCCCGGCTTTTCCGCCTTGCGCACGCCGGCGATGATCGCGGTGTCGACCGGCACGTCGCGCTCGCCGCCGACAGCGGCGACGATCATGTCGGTGTGGTCGAGCAGATCGGGCTTGCCGGCGAGGCCGGCGTCGCCGAGCGCAAGGCCGGCGGCGTAGACGCCGACCCGCTGCCACATTTCCATCTGCCGCTGATCGCCCTTTTTGGGAATCTGCTTGTCGAAACTCATCGGCGGCAGCGCATGCACGATGTAGGGCGCAAAGCTCTTGTCGTCGTAGGGCGGCGGATCGCCGCGACGAAATGAACTCCCAGGTCGCTTCGAGCCCCTCGCCGAGGCACGTGAGAAGACCGACGCCGGTGATCCACACCTCGCGCCGCTCGGTCACTTAACGAACTCCCGACCGGAAGGTTGAGCCGCTCGCCCCAGCCGAAGAACGCCTCGCGGAATTGCGGGCTCGGAAACGGCATGATGCGGAAAGTGAGCTCGGCGTCGCAGACTTTCTTGCCGTCGCGCCGGCCGGTGCATTCGGCGACCGCGTAGCCGGAGCCCTCGTGCACGACGCCGCCTGTCGAATTCGAGCGCATCGCCGGGAAACACCAGCGTTGCGGAATTTGGCTTCCTTGACGCCGGCGAGAAACGGCATGGCGGCGAAGCGGCCGAGCACGCAAACGAGCCAGCCGGTGGTCTGCGCCATGCACTCGATCAACAGCACGCCGGGCATCAGCGGATAGGTCGGAAAGTGGCCCTCGAAGATCGTGCTCTCCTTCGGCACCGTGCAGGCCGAGCGGAGCCGTCGCCCGTCGATATCGACATCGACGATGCGGTCGATCATCTGAAAATATTCGAGGCGCATGCGCTGGCGCCTCAGGCGCCTTTTGCCGCGATCAGTTCGTCGATCCGCGTGCTCAGAGTTCTGCAGCACGAAATATTTGTCGGTCGAGGCCGTGCCGTCGTTGACTTCTTGCGTCCATTGCTCGAGCGGCAGCTTGATGCCGAACGCCTTGTCGATGGCGAAGGCGATGTCGAGAAAGTCCAGGCTGTCGATCTCGAGATCGTGGGTGGCGTGGCTTTCCGGCTTGATGCTTTCACGCGGGATATCGCAAGTTTCCGCAATGATATCAGCCACTTTATCGTACGTCGTGGACATTGGGCGTGCTCATTAAGCCACTGCATGTTTGCGCGTCCGGAACGCCCCCGGCGCGAACAAGCCCGCTCATTGACGGGCCCCTCAGGTCGGCATGCCCCTATAGCGAAGGACGCCGTCAAGTTCAACATTGGTGGGCATTGGCCGGTTTGGACGGCCGAAACGCGAATGGCGAGCGTGCCAGCGGTCATTCGGCCTTGCGGCTGTGCGGACATGAACCCGATGCCAGCCATCTGGCCGAGCCGACGGGCGAAATGGCGCTACCTTCTGCGACCGGCGCGGCGATGTCGATCGGCGCGCAGTTCTGCCGGCCCTGCAACACACAGTCCTGATCGCGCTCCATTTCGGCGATTGTGTCGGCCAGCCAGACGCCCGACGCCGATCAAGAGCGTAACGATCGCCACCGCGATGACATTCATCAGCATGCGGTGCCGATAGTTGGTGACCTCGTCTTCTTCTTGGCGATCCTGCTCGTATTCCGCCAGATCGTCGAGCAAATCGGGCTCGCCGGCGCCTGGAACGGGTCCGCCGACAACGGGCCGGTCGACAACGGGCCGTTCGACAAGGGGCCGGTCGGCAACGGGTCTGTCGGCAATGAGTCTGTCGGTCAGATGCTCCCGTGGCCGAAATTGCAAAATCGCCGCCGACGGCCGCTCGTCCCCGGCTTGGGGCCGCTCATGCGCCAATTTGGAACCGCCGTCTCGCATCGGAATCAAAGGATACGCCTTTCCGAGTAAACCGCTAAGTACAGAATTGCATAAAGTTACCTATGGTTTCGCATGGCGCCATTCCACCCTGCGGATGGCTGCCCTAGATTCAATTTCGATGAAGCTGTGGTTCAAAATGCGCGCAATCGTGGCCTTGGCGGCGGCCTATGCGGTCGTCCTGCAGGCAACGTTGCTTGCCATTGGACTTGCCATTGGCGGCCCGATTGCCGGACCTGCCGGCTTGGCGGTGAGTTCGCTTTGCGCCCGGCAAAGCGGCGCGCCCGTCCATCCGCCGCCGGGCGGCGGCGACCATGGCTGCCTTGGCGACTGCCTCGCCTGTTGCGCCGGCGTATCCGTTCCGCCCGCTTCGGCGCCCGCGCTCGTCTACCGTTCGGGGCTGCCGCGGCGGATCGCGGTGGTGCCAGCCGCCAGCCGTCGCGTGCCACTCCGCTTCGCCCGCGCGCACCGCTCGCGTGCCCCGCCGCTTGGCTGAAGCATAAACAGACAAGTTTCAGCAACCATACATCATCCCATCTGCCCATTGGGCAGGTATCCGGCACGGAGCAATCCCATGCACTGACTTCAATTCGCGGACAATCTCGCGCGGCGCCGCCGCGCTGCTTCGCGCTCTCGCTGCGCGCAAGTTCTCGCCGGCCACGCTGTCGGCCGCCGACTATAAGGTCGGCTCGCTCCAGATCACCCAGCCTTGGGCGCGCGCGACGCCGAAGGGCGCCAATCTCGGGCGCCGCCTATCATGACGGTGACCAATACGCGGCACCGCCGCCGCAGCGGCTCAGCTGCGTGTCGAGCGACGCGGCGGCGCAATGCCAAATTCACGAGATGACGCATGGACGGCGGCGTGATGAAGATGCGGCCGGTCGAGGGCGGCCTTGAGATCAAGCCGGGCGAGACCGTCACGTTCAAGCCGGGTGGCTATCACGTCATGCTGGTCGATCTCAAAGCCCCGCTGCAGGCAGGGCAAGACGGTCGACGGCGACGTTCAAGATCGACGACGGCAGCAACCGTGCAGGTCGAATTTCCCATCGCCGCCATCGGCGCGCCGGCACCTGGCGCCGCCGGGGCGGGCAGATGAAGATGCAGGGTCCCGGCATGATGCCGATGAATAAGCATCGCAATGACCATACGGCATCGAAACGAAGGCCGTAACCGGCCGGCGGAGCGCAAAGCTCCGCCGGCCGGATTGGTTAAAGATCTCCGACCTTACCATTGGTTAAGACTAGTTGCCGTATACCGATCGGCACGGCACTGCGCGGTGCTAAGACATAAAACGAATGAGCGATACCGATCCGAAGGACGTCCGGAGTTGGTCCGGACCTATCAACAATCTGGCCGAGGACGAGCGGCGGTCGCTGGTCAATTCGATGAGCGCGGAGTCGCGTCCGCGCATCGCGATCGCCGAGGCGCTGCGCAATCACTGGTTCGAGATCTGGTACCAGCCGAAGATCGATCTCAAGCGCAAATGCCTCGCCGGCGCGGAGGCGCTCGCGCGCATCCGCCACCCGGAGCTCGGCGTGCTGCTTGCCCGGCAGCTTTCTGCCCGACGTCGACGAGGACAGCGTCGCCGAACTCGCCCAGCATGCGCTGATGGCGACGCTTGTGCGACTGGTCGATGTTCGAGGAGGCGGGCTTCAATCTTCACCTCGCCATCAACGTGCCGGTTGGCGTGCTGCTCAAGCTGCCGATCGCGACACTGGTCGCCGAGTATCGGCCGAAATCGCCAGCGCTGGCCCGGACTGATCGTCGAAGTGACCGAGGACCAGATCGTTCGCGACATGGCGCTGGCGCAGAAGATCGCGAGCCAGCTGCAGGTGAGCGGCATCAAGATCGCGATCGACGATTTCGGCGCCGGCTATTCGTCGTTCTCGAGCTTGCGCGAATTGCCGTTCGCCGAGCTGAAGGTCGACCGCTCCTTCGTCATGGGCTGCTCGACCGACGCCACCAACGCCGCCATCTGTCAGACCGCGATCGATCTCGCCCATCGCTTCGGCAGCGCCGCGGTGGCCGAAGGCGATCGAGACGCAGCCGGATCTGCAGGCGCTCGATGGTGATGGGCTGCGATTTCGGCCAGGGCGTGCTGATCGCGCCGCCGATGCCGAAGGAGCGTTTCCTCGAGCTGTTGCGCGCAGCGCATGAACAAGCCGCGGCCCGCGGCGTCACGAGAGACAGCGCCGGCCACCGGCGGCAAGGCGGTCGGCCGGGTAGCGTAAGGGCTGAGTAGGATGGGTTGAGCGTCAGCGAAACCCATCATTCTTTTTGATTCCACCCCTCGCAGATGGGTCTCGCGTCGCTCGACCCATGCTACATCAGGGCTCCTTGAACGGCGCTTTCATCTCCTCGGGCAGCGGCGCCATGAACGTGTTGAGCGTCATCGACACCATGGCGTAATAGCCGAGCAGGCCGACCAGCTCGACCGTGCCGGCTTCGCCGAGCAGCTTGTAGACGCGATTGAAGGTCGGCTTGCTGACGCGCCGCTTGGCGTAAAGCTCCTTGACGAAGGCGTAGACCGCCATCTCGTCGCGCGGCGCCGATTTCGGCGCGCGGCCGGCCTGCAGATCGCGGATGGTCTGCCGGCTTGACGCCCTGCTTCTCCGCCATCGGCGCGTGCATCGCCCATTCGTATTGCGCCTTCCAGTGCTGCGGCGGTGACCAGGATGGCGAACTCCATCAGCCGCGGCGACACGCTGGTGTTGAAAGCGCAGATGGCCGCCGAGCTTTTGCGCCAGTTCGCCGAACGCCGGCGAGTGCAGATAGATAGCGAACGGGCCGGACATCTTGAACTGGCCGCGCGGGCCGGACTTGATGGATTGCGCCAGCGCCTTTTGCTCGGCGGTGAGGCCTGCCTTCGGACAGTTCGGGCAGGCGGGGCGATTGCAAGCTTTTGGGCATGGTTTCCTCGTTGGCTATGTCTAACGGCGTTTTTTGCCTTGCGCTTTCGCGCCAGTCTTAGCGGATTTTGCCTTGCTGTGCTTGGCCGGCGCGGCGTTCCTTTTGCTCGCAGGTTTTGCTGCCGACTTGGCTGCCGTTCGCTCCGGCATTAGGCCCGCCTTCTCGACTTGCCGCACCCAATAATCCCAGGCGCGGTTGGTCGACGGCGGCCGCTGTTGATGCGCGGCGGTGAGCTTGGCCTCGCCCGGCGAGAGCGAATCGACGTGGCCCATGGCCATCGCCTGCGCCAGCAGCTTGCAATTATCGGAGCCGAACACGGTGCGGAAAATCAGCTCGCGGATGCTGGTGCCGGCGACGGTGGCGCCGTGGCGGCGCATCAGCACCATCCAGTTCGGCCCGAGCGCGCGGGCGAGCGAAGCGCCTTCCTCGGGCTTGGTCACCAGCATGTTGGTGTCGCCGAATTCGTCGCGCTGATCCCAGAACGGGACCGGTCCGACCACGGCGGCGAGATGGAAAACCGGCACGATCGGCCGCCCCGAAATGGCGAACGGCAGCACCGTGTGGGCGTGGTGGTGGCACCACCGCGTTGACGTCGGGGCGCGCCTTGTAGATTTCGCCGTGGATCACCTTCTCGCTGTAGAGGCGGAATTCGGTCGGCCGCACCGGCTCGGAATCGAGCGTCAGTTCGACGAGGTCGGCGACTTCCGCCAGTTCCGGCGCGCGGTGCCGCGGAATGAAATAGTGCTGCGGATTGTGCGGATGGCGCACGCTGACGTGGCCGAAGGCGTCGAGCACTTTCTCGTTGGCGAGAATGCGGGTGGCCACGATCAATTCGTGCAGCGTCTCGGCGATGTCGTCGGGCATTTCGGTCTCCGGTGTTGTTCTTGTGGCATGCCGTGCCGGCAGAAGGCAGGGGAGGGCGTCTGTTTTGCCATTGCGGGCACAATTGCGCTAGGCCAAATCCGCGTCGGCAAATATGAGCTAGGATCGTCGCATGGCACTCGCGGTCAAAGCGCTGTTCTTCGATGTCTTCGGCACGCTGGTCGACTGGCGCAGCTCGATCGCGCGCGAAGCCGAGACGCTGCTCAAGCCGCAGGGCTATGCGCTCGACTGGCTCGCTTTCGCCGACGCCTGGCGCGGCGAATACCAGGGCGGCATGGACGAAGTGCGCTCAGGCCGCATTCCGTTCAGCAAGCTCGACGTGCTGCACCGCCGCAATCTCGAGCGCATCATTCCGCGCTTTCACCTCGACAAGCTCGCCGAGGCCGATCGCGCCGCGCTCAATCTCGCCTGGCACCGGCTCGACGCCTGGCCCGACGTGCCGCCTGGTCTCGCGCGGCTCAAGCGCCGCTACTGGCTCGCGCCGGTGTCGAACGGCAACATCTCGCTGATGGTCGACCTCGCCCGCCGCAACGATCTGCCGTGGGACGCGATCCTCGGCTCCGAAATCGCCCACGACTACAAGCCGAAGCCGCGCGTCTATCTCGCCGCCGCCGAAGCCTTCGACCTGCCGCCAGCCGAATGCATGATGGTCGCCGCCCACACCAACGATCTGATGGCGGCCGCCAAGCTCGGCCTGCGCACCGCCACATCGCGCGGCCGAACGAGCACGGTCCCGGCAAGGGTGAGACCGCGCCGAAGGAGCCGGTCGATGTCGCGGCGAGCAGTCTTGAGGATTTGGCGGCTAAGCTTGGGGTTTGATCGCAGCTCACCAAATCGGTAGCGATTGGGCGCGAAGCGGACGTCGTCGGACAGTGTCAACCGGTCGAAGATGACCCTAAGCGGACCTCAGGACCTACGTAGCTCGTTTGTAAGCGCAGTTGATGGACCCGCCTCCTCGGCGACCGGGATTTACGTATTCCATTTCGCTCTCTGTAAGTACGGTGATAATGCGCGTTCCATTGGTCCTGTTCTGGTTGGGGAACGAACTACGCTCGATCTGAAGCGCGATAGTCTTGTCCGCTTCATTAACGGCGTAGGTGCCGTAATAGGCGATTGAGCCTTGTACTGCGGCTCTGCTTTCCTCCAGGGTCGTTACCATCCGATTATTTGAAGCGAATTTTGGAAAATCAGCTACGGCTTGAAATGAGAAGTGTCCATCGTTCGTGAATATATATTGACCGGCAGGATTGTCTCCCAGGACCAGCGGGCTCTTTGTACCATCCGCTGCAACCACCTCGCATTTGTGGAGTGTCCATGTTCCGACAAGCCGTTCCTTAGTGCCCACTGCCGTTTGCCCCTGCTCCGATGCGATCATTCGCTGCGACGGGGTGCAAGAATATCACGTCACAATTGGCAGGTCCGTGGCCGACTTCTCGTTCCCTCCAAAGAGCAAATCACACGTTTTTTGGCAGCGCGAAATGTAGCTATCGGCCCTTCGCGATCTGTTGGCGTGCATGCCTCATGTCGGCGATTGGGGTAAGAGCGGACTCGTTCGGGATATCGTCGATCGGTCGAAACTGACCTGAAACTGACGTTTAGAGACGCCGTGGGCCACCCTAAATTGTATGCGGTGTTGCAGTTTAGTCACAGATTCTACGGCGATTAATGGTAGCTTCCATGCAGCCGCAACGTCCTGACTTTGGGGGTCCTTGTGCGTCAGCTTGTCATCGTATGTGCCGCGCTGGCGTTCAGCGGACCAGTCCTCGCCGCCGATTTGGCCCCCAACATGCCCGTCAAGGCACCGCCCGCGCCTATAGCCGCGCCCTATAACTGGTCCGGCTGGTATGTCGGCCTGAATGCTGGCGGAGCATGGGGGCACAGCGCCGATCCCACGACAGTCGCCTTTTCGCCTCCGGGCTATTTTGAGGCGATTAGCGTGTCGGGAATCGATTCTGCCGGTGCACAGACCAATCATCCGAGCGGTTTCATAGGCGGCGGGCAGGCTGGCGTTAATTGGCAATCGGGCGTGTACGTCACCGGTATCGAAGCAGATTTCAATTATCTCGGACTAAAAAAATCGACCACCTCGACTGCTCCTTATGCATGTTGCGGTCCAACAACTGGATTCGCAGTAAATTCGTCGATCAGCACTGATTGGCTGGCGACCATACGCGGACGCCTCGGCTTAGCAAATAACAATTGGTTGTACTATTTCACTGGCGGTGTTGCGTTTACCGACTTGAAGGCCAACTTCGGGTTCACAGATTTCTGTCTCACCTATGCAGCTTGCGGCGGGATCGGGTTTCCGGGCCCGGTAGGCTCCGAAGCCGCCACCGTCTCGACGCTCAAGACTGGTTATACCGTCGGCGGTGGCGTCGAGGCAGGTCTATCACGCAATTGGAGCATTAAGGCGGAGTACCTTTACGTCAATTTTGGTAGCGTATCGACTGGCGGCCTCATCACAACTCCAGCGCAAATCGGCTTCGGCACAAACGACAATCCGTTCTCTCACAGCGCAAATCTCACGGTCAACATCTTGCGCGCGGGCCTGAACTACAAGTTCAACTAAGCTAGTTAGGCGCGCTGATAGTCGCCGTCTCAACGTGAAGCTCCGGCCAACATGCTGGGTTTTTTGTTGATGCGTGAGGTCCTCGTCATTTCTGCTCTTAGCCCATCAGAGACGTCCGCCGATGGTCGGGTCATGTCAGCTCATGCGGGTAAAGCAGACTCGCTGGCCCATTTCCGGGATTGGACTTTTCTGCCGCAACAACGTGAGCGCTAATCCGCCAGCGCCGGATAATCGGTATATCCAGCCGCGCCGCCGCCGTAGAACGTCTTGCGCTCCCCCGCATTGAATGGTCCGCTGCGGCGCAGCCGCTCAGGCAAATCCGGATTGGCCAGAAACAGCGTGGCGAACGAGACGAGATCGGCCGCGCCCTCGCGCAGCGCCGCATTCGCGCGCGACAGGTCGTAGCCCTTATTGGCGATGAGCGGCCCGCGCCACAGCCGGCGGAAGAAACGCAAGTTGGGGACTTCGCCCGCCGGCACCGGGTCGGTATCGCCCGGTTCGACGATATGCAGGTAGCTCGGACCGAGCCGGTTGAGCTCGCCGACCGCCGTCGAAAACGTCATCGCCGGATTGCCGTCGCCCATGTCGTTGAACGGGTTGGTCGGCGACAGCCGCACGCCGACGCGCGCGGCGCCCCATTCGCCGATCAGCGCCTCGCTGACCTCGATCAGAAAGCGCGCGCGGTTCTGCGCGCTGCCGCCGTAGCGGTCGGTGCGCTGGTTGGATTTGTCGCGCAGGAATTGATCGATCAGATAGCCGTTGGCGCCATGCAGCTCGACGCCGTCGAAGCCGGCTGATTTCGCGTTAGCTGCGCCGCGGCGGTAATCCTCGACCACGCCTTTGATCTCGCTTTCGGTCAGCGCATGCGGCGTCACGTAGGGCTTCATGCCATCGAGCGTCCACGCCTGGCCGGCCGGCGCGATCGCCGACGGCGCCACCGGCAGCGCGCCGCCGGGCTGCAAGGAGGGATGCGAGATGCGCCCGACGTGCCAGAGCTGCAGAAAAATCTGCCCGCCGGCCGCGTGCACGGCCTCGGTGACGAGCTTCCAGCCGGCCACCTGTTCGGCGCTGTGGATGCCGGGCGTGCCCGGATAGCCGAGCCCCTGCGGCGACACTTGCGTCGCCTCGGTCACGATCAGGCCGGCGCTCGCGCGCTGCGCATAGTAGGTGGCGTTGAGCGCGGTCGGCGCATTGCCCGGCCCGGCGCGGTTGCGCGTCATCGGCGCCATCACGACGCGATTGGGCAAATCGAGCGGGCCGAGGCGGAAGGGCGTGAAGAGATCGATTGTTTCAGGCATCACGTTATCAATCAAAATGCAGTCCGCTTTTTTTCACGATGTCCGGCCAGCGCGCGGCCTCCTGCGCGATGAAAGCTGAGAACTCCTGCGGCGTCGAGCTCACCGGATAGATGCCGACCGCTTCGGCTTTAGCCCGCAACGCCGGATCGTTGACCGCCTTGGCGATCTCCGCCGCAAGCCTGTCGACGATGGCGGTGGGCGTGCCGCGCGGCGCGACCAGACCGTTCCAGACCGACAGATCGCCGAGGTCGATTCCGGTCGCCTCGAACAGCGACGGCAGCTGCGGCAGCGGCGCGAACGGTCTTCGGTCGAGCTTGGCGAGCGCGCGCAATTGGCCGGCCTGAACCAGCGGTAGTTCGGCGGAGGTGCCGTCGAACACGAAATCGGCGCCGCCGGTGAGCACGCCTTGCGCCACGTTGGCGCTGCCGTTGAACGAGATCAGCACGGTGTCGAGACCGAATTTTTCGTTGAACAGGATGCAGGTGAGCTTGGTCGTGATCGTTCCGGCGCCGCAATTGAGTTTGCCGGGCGCTGCCTTGGCCTTGCCGATCAGATCGCCCGCGGTGCGGTACGGGCTCGACGCGTTGACCACCAGCCAGCCGATGTTTTTGGCGGCAAGCGACACCGGCGCGAAATCTTTGATCGGATCGTAGGGCAGGTGGCTGTAGAGATATTGATTCATCACCAGCGTGGAATCGATCGCCATCAGCAGCGTGTAGCCGTCGGGCGGCGCCTTGGCGACGAGCTCGGCGCCGATCACCGTGTTGGCGCCCGGCCGGTTGTCGATCACGACCGGTTGGCCGAGATTGGCGCTGAGGCGCTCGCCGAGCAGCCGCGCGACCACGTCCGACGGCCCGCCCGCGGGGAATGGCACGACGATGTGAATAGGCCTGATCGGATAGGACTCATCCGCCGAGGCCGGGGCGAACGAAGCCGCCACGCTGAGCGCCGCGAGCAAGACGAATGCGGAAACACGCACGCAGCCCATGGCATGCTCCGAGGCAGTTATGATTACGCCTGCGACTCTAGCAGGCCGGCGACGACCTGCGCAGCCGTGCGCGGGGACAAATCGCGCGCTGTCGGCTAGGCTCGCGCAGCTGGGTTGCGGCCAGTAGGGGGTGAGAGTGGCGTCAACCGCGCGCGCGCTGGTCGAGCGCTTTTATCACGTCGTCTGGAACGAGGCCGACGAGGGCGAAGCGCGTCGCATTCTGCATCCCGATTTCATCTTCCGCGCCTCGCTCGGGCCCGAGCTGCGCGGGCCGGACGGCTTCATCTCCTATCTGCGCGCCGTCCACGCTGCGCTCGAGAACTTTATCTGTGACATCGAGGAGCTGATCGAGGCCGACGAGCGCGCGGTCGCCAAGATGCTGTTTCACGGCATCCATCGCGGCCCGTTCTTCGGCGTCGCGCCAACGGGCCGCGAAGTCGCCTGGAGCGGGGCTGCGTTCTTCAAGATCAAGAACGGGCTGATTACCGAGCTATGGATCCTTGGCGACATCGATGCCGTCAAGCGGCAACTGATGCCGGAACTCGCGCACTCGAGCTTCTCGGCCACGGAATAGAGCTCAATACCGACGGCATTTTTCGGCGCGCGATGACGCTTGGACCGAATTGGTGTGGCCCGATGCAACGGCGCGCGATCCGGGCTAGATTGCCGGCATGACCACACGCATCGGATTGATCATCCCGTCGTCGAACCGCATGGTCGAGGAGGAGATGGTGCGCCATCTGCCGCCCGGCTTTGTCGCCCATATCGCGCGGCTGCGCATGACCGGCGCGCATCGCGCCTCTATTGATGCGGTCATTGCGCGCGTCGAGGAAGCCGCCGCGACGCTCACCGATGCGCGCTGCGCTGTCGTCGCCTTCCACTGCACCGCCAATTCGACTGCCGAGGGGCTCGAAGGGGAAGAGAAAGCTTCTCGCCGCGCTCCGCCGCGCCGGCGCGCCGCAAATCACTTCAACCGCAGTCACCTCAACCGCGAGCGCGCTCCGCCATGCGCTTGCGAGCCTAAGCGCGCGCCGCATCGTCCTGCTCACGCCTTACGGCGCGCATACGACCGAGGAGGAAGCCGAGTTTCTCGGCAAAGCCGGCTTTGAGGTGATCCACGCGCACGGCTTCGCGCTCAAGGGCAGCGACGAATACTGCGCGACGCCTGCACAGTTCTGGCGCGACCGTGCCATCGAAGCGGCGCGGCCCGACGCCGACGCCTATCTGATCAGCTGTGCCAACATTTCAGTCTTTCCGGTGATCGAGGCGATCGAGCGAAAACTCGGCCGGCCGGTGGTGACCAGCAATCAGGCGGTGATCTTTGCGGCGCTGTCGCTTCTCGGCGCCACCGACCGGCGCAATTGTCCGGGCCGGCTGTTCGATTGCCTGACCAGCAGTGACGCGGCTCGCAGGGTGCGCGCGTGAAGCGTCTTGTCGCCGTTCTGTTTGCCTTGTTTGCGAGCGCGCCGGCACACGCCGACGATGTCGCGAGTTTCTATGCCGGCAAGCAGATCCGCTTCATCGTCGGCTCGGCGGCCGGCGGCACCTATGATCTGCTCGCCCGCATCGTCGCCAGGCACATGGGCGCGCATATTCCCGGCAATCCTTCCATCATCGTGCAGAACCAGATGACCGCCGGCGGCATCGCCATGACCAACGAGCTTTACGCGCTCGGGCCGAAGGACGGCACCGTGATCGGCGTGCCGCTCAACGGCATTCCGGCGGCGCCGCTGTTGCAGCCGCAAGCCGCGCGCTTTGATTCGGCGAAACTGATCTGGCTCGGCTCGACCCACAGCGAACCTTACGTCGCCTATGTCTGGCACACCGCGCCGGTGCAAAGCCTCGATGATGTGCTGACCAAACAGCTGGTCGTCGGCGCCACCACGCCGGGCACCACGATGAATGATTTTCCGATGCTGACCAACGCCGTGCTCGGCACCAAATTCAAGATCGTGCCCGGCTACGGCTCGACGCCGCTGATGAATCAGGCGCTGGAGCGCGGCGAGATCGAGGGCGTGGTCGGCTTCGGCCTGTTTGCGCTCAATGCGCAGGCCGGACAATTGATCGCGCAAAACAACGTCAAGATCATCGCCCAGTTCGGCGTCACGCGCAGCCGGTTGCTGCCAGACGTGCCGCTGATGCTCGATCTCGCAAGCGGCGAGGCCGATCGGCAGGCGCTGCTCCTCCTGTTCGGCCGTACCGAATATGGCCGGCCCTATTTTCTGCCGCCGGACGTGCCGGCGGATCGGGTCGAAGCGCTGCGCCGGGCCTTCGATGCGACCATGAAGGATCCCGGCTTTGTCGCTGACGCCAACCGGATCGGCTTCCCGCTCGATCCTTTGACCGGCGAACAGGTGCAGGCCGCCGTCGGCGAGCTTGCCAAGACGCCGCCCGCTGTGGTCGCCCGCGTACGGGCCGCGCTGAACGAGCGGTGAGCATTCATCCCACCCCGCGATAGCGGGGAGGGGGGACCGCGCGGAGCGCGGTGGGAGGGGCGCGGACCGCAAGGAAAACTCTTGTAACGAATGGGTACCGTCGAATCCGGCGCCCCCTCCACCATCCTCCGCGCTAACGCGCTACGGATGGTCCCCCTCCCCCGCTAGCGCGGGGGAGGATAAGATGCAGCGTCAGTCAAACGAGGTTGAATAGTGCACGCTCTCAATCAAACCGCCGCGCGCGATGGGTCGATCCAAGCCCGCCGCGCCATGCACGGCAACAACAAGCTGCAGATCGGTCTGTTCGGCCCCAATTGCTCGTCCGGCCGCGCGGTGACGCTCGTGCCCGAGCGCTGGTCGGGCAATTGGCCCGACAACAAGCGGTTGGCGCAGATGTCGGACGACGCCGGCATCGACTTCCTGCTGCCGATCGGGCGCTGGAAGGGCTATGGCGGCGACACCGATTACCAGGGCACGACGCTCGAGACGGTCACCTGGGCGACCGGACTTCTCGCCTCGACCAAGCGCATCACCGTGTTCGGCACCGTGCACGCGCCGATCTTCAATCCGGTGGTGGCGGCCAAGGAAATGGTCACCGCCGACCACATCGGTGAAGGCCGCTTCGGGCTCAACATCGTGGTCGGCTGGAACGAGGGCGAGTTCGACATGTTCGGCGTCGAGCAGCGCGCGCATGAGAACCGCTACGAATATGCGCAGGAATGGATCGACGTCATCAAGATGATCTGGTCCGACCGCGAGAATTTCGATTTCAAGGGCCAATACCTCGACATGAAGGGCATCCGCGGCAAGCCGAAGCCTTACGGCGGAACGCGGCCGGTGATCATGAATGCCGGCGCTTCGGCGACCGGCCAAGCCTTCGCGGTGAAGAACTGCGACGCGTTCTTCCTGCAGGCCTCGCGCACCTCGCTGGCGGAGACGCAGCAGAAGGTTCGCGCCGCGCAGGACGCCGCGCGCGCGGTCGGCCGTGAGATCGGCTGCTACACGGTCGGCGTCGTCACCTGCCGGCCGACCAAGAAAGAAGCGGAGGATTATTTCCACCATTCGATCGTCGAGCACGCCGACTGGTCGGCGGTCGACGGTATCCTGGCACTGAAAAACATCTCGCCGCAGACCGTGCCGATGCAGGAATACGTGCTCAAGCGTAACCAGTATGCGCAGGGCATGGGCGGCTTGCCGATCGTCGGCGATCCCGACCACGTTGCCGCCCAACTCGCCGACCTTGCCAAGGCAGGGCTCACCGGGATCGGCATCTCGCTGGTCAATTACATCGACGAACTGCCGTATTTCTGCGACGAGGTGATCGGCCGACTGCAGCGCATGGGCGTGCGGGCGAAGGCGTCATAGCGACGGTTTTCTCACTCACCTCGTCATGGCCGGACTTGGTCCGGCCATCCGCGTCTTTGATCCGAAGTGCATGTCTGATCCGAAGCATGTCTGATCCGAAGCATGTCTGATCCGACCGTCGCGATCGACGGCATTCTGTCAGCTTCTCTGTTATTTCATTTATTTTCATTGGGTTTTTCAGCGCGTCGCCGCCTTCACCAAACAGACATAAAAACTCGTCCAAACAGACATAAAAAATTTGTGGGGACCGTCGCTACCCCGTCACATGGAGACGAGGCTCCCGGTGCTACCCGCTTGGGTGTGCTGAACGGACCGAGTCGCTGGCTCGGAATGGCCCTCTCAAACCGTCGGCACATCATTGGCCTCGCGGAGATCCTCAGGTCCGCCGCATCCCCTGGGTCCGCAGGCACCGGCCGGTCGGGGCGTATGCCGCCTGTTGCGTCGGCATTCCCGGCCGGCCCTCCTTTTTTCAGCCGCCCCCGGTTCCGCGGGGAAGGATGCAGAGGCTACCGCCTGCCCGCGATCGCCGTGCCGCGCTTCTTGTTGTAGCGATGGATGTGCACGCGCTCCCACACGCCGTTGACGTGATACGGATCGCTACGCGTGAACGCATCAACCGCCGCACGGTCGGCCGCGTCGATGACGAAAATGCTGCCGACCGGCGTCTCGCCATCGTCGGCAAGGAGCGTTCCGGCGGTCACCACGTCGACGCTGTGATCCTCGGCCCGATCGAGATGGATGCGGTGCGCGCGGTAATGCTTGGCCCGCGTCGGCAAGATGTTCGGACGGTCGAGCGCGTGGACGACGAACAGCATGATGGCTCCTGAACAAGCCTAGTATGCCATCATTGTCATCGTCCGCGAAGGCGGACGATCCAGTACTTGCGTACGCTTGAAGACGGTCAGCGTGGAGCCACTGACCCTTCGCGGCGCTTTGCCACCACCAATGCCGCAATGCGAAAGGCTTATTCGCTCGTGATGCTGGGATTCCATCCTGCCCCAACGCCAATCGATCCAAGGCGTGATATAGCAAGTCTCAGGACGTACAATGAGCATCTATCGAAGGGGGAATTGCCATGCCTAAATCCGCTGTCGAACGAGGCTTGATCGTCTACTTCCGCTTAGCAATGGCCTGGACGTTTCTTTACGCAGCGTCACACCAGGTCTTTGATCCCCAATTCACAGTTGTCGGTTTTTTGAAAACGACGAAGACCTTCCACGAGCTATTTTCAATGTTCACGACGCCCACCATGGCGCCCATCACCACCTTTTTCGTGGAATACGGCCACTTGTTGATCGGCCTTTCGCTGCTATTCGGGTTGATGGTTCGGGTGAGCGCGAGCTTCGGTGTTCTACTGATGCTCATCTATTGGATGGCGCACATGAACTGGCCCTACATCGAGGACAAGACGAACTTCATACTCGACTATCATCTGGTGTATGCCGGTGTGCTGATTTATCTGATCGTCATGCGAGCGGGCCACCTATGGGGACTGGATGCCTGGGCGGAGAAGCTCAATTTCGTTGCACACCGCCCGGCTCTGCGTTGGTGTTTCGCATAGCGGTCCGCTGAACCAGAGCCTGATCCGATTCAATGGAATTGGAATGAGGGTCTACGCCCGCCGCCGCGAGATCACATAGCTCTCGTCGAAGAACCACCGGCCGCCGCGCTTGCGCGGCGTGGATTTTACTGTCTCCAGGCAACGCGTAACGACGTCGACGATGAGATCATAAAATTAATTTGGGCAGGTTAAAGGGCGGCTCCGGCCGTAGCGACAACTGCCGTTCGGCCAGAGCCGGCACTCGTGCGGCGCTGAAATTCGGGGCGCCTAGAGCCAGTTGAGCGGGCCGAGGAAGTCCCGCTTGCCGATCGGCACGCCGCGATGACGCAGGATGTTGTACGCCGTCGTTACAAAGAAGAAGAAATTCGGCAGGGCGAACTGCTGCAGATAGTCGTTGCCCTTCATTTTCCGGTCGTTGCTGCCGGCGGTCCAGGCGATGACCTTGTCCTCCGCTCCGTCGACCTGCGCGCGAGTGAGCGACTTCACAAAGCCCAGCGCGGTTTCGACGCGGGTCTTGGCGGCGGCGAAGCTGGTGTCGTCGACGGCCGGCATGGCCGGGGGAGTAACGCCAGCCAGCCGGCCGCCGGTGTTCATGCCGAAATCCGCCGACTGACGGATCTGGCGCGCGAGGCAGAACATGTCGGGATACAGCCGGTCCTGCAGCAGAGCCGATTCTTCAATCTTGTTGGCGACACAATGCGCGGCCGCCTTGTCGATAATGCCGGCCAGTGCGCCAAGCTGCTGGATGCAAGGAGTTACAGCCGCGTCATACAGGGAATATGCCATTTTGGTTTCTCCGGGTGGGCTTTTATCGCAGAGACCATAGGGGAAGCCCCGTCCTGCCGCCAGCACCGCCGGCTAATTCATCTGTGACGAGAAGTCTGTGCCGGGCAAGCATGCGTTTTGCTGCATCCTGCCTGCGTCAGTGTTGGCCGTTGGCGCCGGTTAGTGCGACGTGGCGCCATGTCCGAAATTTGGAGCCTAGCCGAAGTCGCGGAGGCGCCGCGAATGTGAAGCTTTCGACCCAAATCGGAAATCAATGGAGCGCGATGAACCACAGCACACGTCAGCGCCTCACAAAGTAAACAAAGAACGCGAGAAAGAAGGGCGCCACAAACGCCCACAACGCCCGCCCGGTGAAGATCAATGCATCGCTGTCATAGGGTCGCAGACAGGATTGCTGCGGGTCTTCAGGGTTACAGTGGACGTCCACATGTGCTCCCGCCGGATAGCGACCGATCATGGTCTCCGCTTCGCTGCGATCATAAAAGACAGCGCTCAACCCAAATCCGATCGTGTTGTTCTCATGGCGTTTGCCGAGCACCGTGTAGACATAGCGGACATCCGGAAAGTAGTAGGATTTGAGTCCGAACGAGCCCCGTGACGGATGCTTTTCGACTTTGATTTCGCTTGTGAGCACAAGACCAGGCGTGACCGGCCAGCGGGCGCTCGCACGCGCCCGGTAAAGGTTTAAGATCCTCCATGCGAGCAAGCCGGCGCCGATTGGAAAAAATAACATTCCGAACCACAAAACGCCGTACCAATAAGCACTGATGCCACCCTGCTTGAAATCTTGAGTCCATCCGCCGAGCCACCAATAAAGCGTGACGCTCGCGGCGCCGACGGCAAGCCCCAAGCCCCAGCAAAATATCTTCGCGCGGAGCAGGTCTTGCGCAGCCACTCTTTCCTCCCATCCCCACCTCAGGAATTCCATCGCAACGGCAATCTCGCGCAAGGTCAAGCGATAAGTGAAACATCCGCGCCGCGCCTGCAAGCAACCGGCGCGGCAGCTTGTGACCGGTCCCGGTCGCGAATGAATCCCGTCAAGCAAAGCCGAACGTCTGATCGGAAAAATTCAGCGTCACGTTGATACGCCCCTCGTTAAGCGACCACGCATAAAGCTCGTATTTGCGCACGCCAGAGGCATGCATGGGGTCGGAATCGGCGATGCGGCGAGCGTCGGTCTCGTCCTTGGCTCGGATTATGATCAGGCCGAACGCTGCCGCCGTCTCGCCCGGTCTTGTCGCAGGACCCGCGCCGTACATGATGCCAGCCCTCTCGAGCGCGATCTGATGTTCGAGGTGCGCCTTGAGGTGCCGCCTCACCTCTTCGGGCGGCGCGACTGATTTGGTCATGACGATCCACAGCTGCTTTTTCAACATCCGCGCATGCAGCTCTTCGACGCTCAGGTTCGCTTTGTCAGACATGTCATTCCTTCGAAATACTCTCAATTCTTCCGAGCTGACCACTATATCTCTTATTATTGGCCTTCGTGTCCGGTGTTGGGGGCGAAGCTGCCGCGCCTCTGGCCTGGCGTCGAGGCAGTTGATGACCCTTCGCTGCCATTGGCGGATAGATTTTGCTGCGATGCACGATGCTGGCCTGTGTGAGCATTCCCTAATGTTTACAGCCTAGCTTTGACAGCGGCCCGTTCGGAGTCACGGCGTGCTTCCGCCTCGCGGGGGTTCAATTGGAGCGCCTGACAGGCTAGGATCAAACGGACAGCGGTCAGGCAATCTGTTCATGCAAGACACGGTCGCGGCGCGGAGTGTCGAGACGAAGACACGTGTCTTCATCTCCTATTCGCGCAAAGACATGGCGTTTGCCGATAAGCTCGAAGCGGCACTGAAGGCGCGCGGTTTCCAGGTCCTCATCGATCGCCAGGAAATCTATGCGTTCGAAGATTGGTGGAAGCGCATCGAGGCGCTGATCGGGAGAGCGGATACAGTCGTGGGCCAGGGGCGAAGCCCCTGGTCGAGCTATTTGGGGCACTCGCCACGACGAGATTGTGCGCGAAGGCAACGTGCTGGTTCGCTGCAGATGCTTACGGCGGAAGGTGGCTCTTCGCGTCATTTCGCTGGCGCGGCAGTTTGGTCGCTTTTGGGGCAAAGCGGACGCAGACGAGCGGCACTGACAAAACAGAACTCTCCGGTGCCACGCGCCGGCTACGCCCGCCGCCGCGAAATCACGTAGCTCTCGTCGAAGAACCACAGGCCGCCGCGTTCGCGCAGCACCGAGCGTGTGGCGTCGATAGAGTTGCCGACTGCCTGCCGAGCCCAACCGCAGGTCCGCTTTCGGGGTGAAGCAGACGTGAACCGGGACGTATGACCTGCCGGTTCGGTCGAAATCGACCCTAAGCGGACGTAGCGCCTCCTTGTCATGAACTTTTTGAACGAAATCGTAATGTTGTCGCGCTTCAACCTTGTGCTGGTCCAATGGGCGATTGGCTAGGCTATCGGTGCGAAACATGCCACTTGTACTCAAGAAATCGATGTCCTTCTGGCTGTTAGTTGCAAGCATCGGTCTGTTTCTTCTCCAGGTCTTGCCCCTACCGGGGATCCTACTGATGCTGGTGGGCGCCGGATTCATAAATGCATTGTTGGTCCATCTCTTTCTCATCGCGCTTTTCGTCGAAAGCGTAAGCGGACGGCTACCTCGCGTCCTGGCGATCGTGCCGGTCCTGGCCTACGGCGCGTACTACTGGGCTTATTTCGAACAGCAGCAGATGATCGCTGAGGAATCCAGAAAGATTAGAAACATCAACATCGGCAAGGTATTTGATTTCGATCCTTCTGCGATGTCATTGGTGCTCGACCACTCAACCTCGAACGGACTTGACGCAGATTCATTCGTGGCGTTTCACCACGTTCCGGTCGCGTATTCGCCGTCGTATTCCGCTCGCCTAGTTCCGGCGTCCCAATGTGCGAACATGAAGAGCTATCGCAATGCCGCGTCGGCCTGGGTTACACGAGTCGCATTTTACCCCCGCCAGATCTTCACTAAGGAAACCGAACCCTGCTTGCTAACCCGGAACGAACAGCCAACAAATCGGCCCATAATCGTGCGGAAAGCGGATCATGCTTCACCAATGCAGCGGTGGCTCGGGATAAACGAACCGTCGACGGATGTCGTCGTAGACGACAAGATTGTCGGGTCGTTGGAGGAGGTCGTCGTGCGCCCCATTCCGTCATTCCTGTGGTTTCTTGGTTGTGGACTGGTCGATGGCCCACAAGCTGCTTGGTTGTGCGGCGGGTTTTACGGCGATGCTCACTACATTAGATGGGTCCCGCCATCCATCGACAGGGCACGGTTCGATACCGATGCCAGTATTCTGCTCGAAATACCGACGTATACGGAATCTGAGTTGCGCAATTTCACCGGCTATCCAAGCAACGCGGCCATCGTGGAGCGTGCGCAATCATCCAGCCCTGACTGACCTTTCGCTCCAGCTAACGAAGGTCGTTGCGGCGCCTAAAGATCAGCCGCCACGACTGTTATTGGCCCTTCGCGCGATTTTAATGCGCGGTGCGTGGAGTGGAGGACGTAGGCGTTGGAACGGACGGCGGAATGAAGCCCCAGGCCGGATAGTGGCCGTATTACAACATGCGCGGAAAAAGCGAACGGCGGGATTAACCACGACTCGCTAGCCTCGGTGGCGGCTGCGATAGTGGCGCCAGGTATTCTCGTCCGGTGGCGTTGGTTCAGTGCCGTTGCTTTGGGTCGGTGCCAGTGGCGTTGCTTGTGAGGGGCGTCATGTTACGTAAGTTGCTCGGCGTTGTTGGCGTTTCAAGTCTGCTGATCGCTGTGCCTTTGAGTACCGCTGGCGCGGCTGATATGCCAGTCAAGGCGCCACCGCCGCCTCCGGTGTGGAGCTGGACCGGCTGGTACGCCGGCGTCAATCTTGGCGCCAGCTTCGGCAGGGCAGATGACTCTGCCACCCCGCCAATCGCTGCCGCCATCTTTCCGACGGGATACCAATCTCTCGATGGCATCATCGGCGGTGGCCAGGTTGGCTATAACTGGCAGTCTGGGATTTGGTTGGTCGGTCTTGAGGCCGACATCCAGGGGTCGAGTGAGAGGAGCAAACTTCCTGCTTTCGACGGCATTATTCCTCATTTTGGCGGGGTGGGCGGAACGCTGCAGGTCAATGAGAAGCTTGCCTGGTTTGACACGGTTCGCGGTCGCCTCGGGGTACTCGCCACTCCGCAGTTGTTGCTCTATACGACCGGTGGTTTGGCCTACGGCGGAATGCGGACGGACGAAACTCTGACCTCGGTGGCAGTGACTTCGAACAGTTTCAGTAGCGCGCGGGCCGGTTGGACTTGGGGTAGCGGGGTGGAAGCCGCGCTTGGCAGCAATTGGACTGCCAAAGTCGAGTATCTCTACATCGACCTCGGCACTGTCAATAACCTCTATGCCGCTCCTGGAGTGGTGGCTACATTATCACCGATCAATCTTAGCTCACGCGTGACCGACAACATCGTCCGCATTGGCTTGAACTACCACTTCGCCGCAGCGCCTTCGGCCACTTCGGCCACTCCGGTCTTCGCAGCCGGCATGCCGGTCAAGGCGCCACCGCTTTCGCCACCCCCTGTGACGAGCTGGACAGGCGTCTACCTCGGTATTAACGGCGGCGGGGGCCGGGGCACAACCGACCACACAGACGAGTTCGGCATAACGACGAGCAATTTCCGGCAGAGCGGTGGATTGGTGGGCGTCACTTACGGCGGTAACTGGCAAACTGGTCCGTTTGTGCTCGGCTTCGAGGGCGATTTCGATTTCGCTCACATCAACGGCACTTTCAGCAACGCCGTACTGTGTTCGGTCAATGGCGGCTCCACGTGCTTTACCAACCTGGAGACCTTTGCGACCGATCGGGTCCGGGCTGGCATCGACGTGAACGGATGGCTGCTGTTCGGCACAGCCGGCATAGGGTACGGGCAGGTTAACGCGGGGCAGAACCCCTGCGGTCTCACCATCTTCGGCGGCAACAGTTGCAATGAAGTATGGCGCAACGGCTCGGTCGCGGGCGGCGGTGTGGAGAAGATGTTCGCCCGTCATTGGTCAGCCAAGGTCGAATATTTGCATTTCAATTTCGGCAATAAGTTCGGCTACGAGCCCGCGCTAATCGGGGGCGGGAACCCGGTGAGTGCGTTGGAGCGCGGTGATATCGTGCGGGCCGGCATCAATTACCACTTCTAGGGCAAATTCCGGTCAGGTTGAAACGCTCTTTCCCTCGTCATGCGCGGGCTTGACCCGCGCATCCATGCTGACCGGTCGCAAATCGAGAGCGCAGCATGGATTGCCGGGTCAAGCCCGGCAATGACGAGCGGAGAGGTGCAATTCAATCCGACCGGAACATGCTCTAGGCTAACCGGCGCCGCCGCTGCCGATGCAGCGGTTATGAGACGTGACAATAAATTCGGCTCCGGCGGTACACCGCCGGAGCTTTTTTATTTTTGTTCGTGCATGAAGTATCAGGCTGCGCTTGCTGATGTGCGCGCAGCCTCTTTAGCTGCCTTCTTTCGCGCTTCGTTGGCGCGGATTTCCTAGGCGCGCCGCCGCGAAATCACGTAACTCTCATCGAAGAACCACAGGCCGCCGCGTTCGCGCAAAACCGAGCGGGTGGCGTCGATATAACTGCCGTCGGCGGCCGCCTGCGCGACGCGGTCGTCCTCTACCTGCGCCACATAGATCGCCGCATTCCAGGCGGCGAACAGCGTCGAGGTGCCGATCGATTCGGAGATTTCCGACGGCAGCGTGTGCATCTCGTAGCGGAACAGCGAACGGTTATCGGCGTAGGCATTGAAATTCAGATCGCGGCCGGCCGCGCCCAGCTCGTGTTTGACGGCTTTGAGGATCTGATGGCGGTTGTGGATGAACGGATTGTCGTTCGGCCACACTCGCTGAATGATCTCCATGCCGGGGTCGTGGCCGTGCGAGTGGATGGCGATCAGCCGGCCGCCGGGGCCGAGCGAGCGCGCCAGCGGCGCGATCACCCGCTGTGCTTTGAAGTCGAGCGAAGCCCTCGCGCGATACGGCTGCGAGGCGATGACCAGGTCGTAATTAGCGAGCGTGCCGCCGGGTCTGGGAATGATCGGATCGAGCAGGAAGCGGTGATCCTCGCGGTAGATCACCAGCACCACCGGCCGCTCATAGACCGGATTGCCGGTGCGGGCGGACACGCCGGCCTTCCAGTTCTGCGACAGGAATGGCTCGAGGTCGATGATCTGCTGCTCGAAGCGGTGCGCCGAATTGCCGGTGAGCGGCATCTCGTGCCACACCAGGCTCGACGCCGCATTGAGCGATTTGACGTGCAGCCACGGCGCGTCGGCGTAGGCGAGGTTGGTGAGAACGAGAACCGACGCCGGATGCTCGAAGAAACGGTCGGCCATTTTCTGCAAGGTCAGCCGTACGTCTTCCAGGCTGATCTCCTTGCCGACCAGATAAAACGGCATGGTTGGGAATCGGTCGTGCATGGCGCGCATCGCGCGCGTGAGCACCGAGCCGTCGCCGACGCCGGCGTCGAACACGCGCACCGCCGGCGGCCGCGGATGGATGAGGGCGAGTTCGCCGGAGACGCGGTTTGCCACCTCCCACTTCTCGCTGCAGGTGTTGACGAACAGCAGATATTTTTGCCGGTTGTCGAAGAAGCGGAAATTGCGCTGCGGGTCGTCGGTCTTTGCTGTCGCGGGGACGGGCGCGTGCGGCACGCGCGCCGCTGGCAGGGCCGCCGCTGGTGCCGAAGCCGCGAGGCGGCTCTCGCGCGGCCGTTCGATGATGGTGGGCCGGCCAAGGGCGGGATGGGCAGACATGAAGCCTTGGATCCGATCGAGCGTGTCGGTGGTGATCCGCCCGCCATTGCGCAGCCGCGCCGCGAGCTTGCCGTCGTTGACCGCGCGGCGGCCGAAGGTCAATTCGGCGAGGCCGGTCTGCCGGCAATAATCGGAGATTTCCTGCAGGAGTTGCTGGGCGTTCATCGCGCCGCTCCCTCTTCTGTTTCCTCGATGCGGGCGAGAGTTTCTTGGGTTTTTGCCCGCCGTTTCACCCGAAGCGAACCAAGGCGTGGGCAGGGCGTCAACCACAAAATGGCCCACTCTACTAGTGGGCAAAATAATGGGCCATATCCCGCGAAGAGGAGTGACTGAAGCCAAGAAGCTGCTATCCGGCGTTGTTACCTTCCCCTTGGCTTTTGCTGCACGTCACTTATCTCGTGACCCTGAGAGAACGCCGGCCGGTTGATTCCGACCGATGGATCGCCGTGCCAAATTTCCTGGATCGGCGACCCTAATGCCCGCGTCGCTATTGCACGATGCGTCCGACCTCCATGCCCGTTGCCATGACGGCTTTCCAGGTGAACAACGGACATCGGCCGAAGTCGCCAAAATGACCTTCGTGACCCAACTGAGATATTCCAGCGTCTGCGCGACCGCATTGGATCGGGCAGGCAAATTGGAATAGTTTTGGCGACCCAACTGGAGAGTGGCTCATGTGGCGCTTGCTCTGGACAGTGCTCGCGGTGACGTCGACGGTTCCATTGAAGCGAAGTCCGGCTTCATCATGAGCGAACAGGACGACCACGGGAAGGTGAGCGCGTATCTGCGCGACGCGGAGCGCGGCGATGCCTTCGCGCAAGTCAATCTTGGAATCTTTTACCAATCCGGCCGCGGCGGCCTGCCTAAGGACGACCGCGAGGCAGCGCGGCACTATAAGCTGGCTGCCGATCAGGGCAACGCCTGGGGCCAGCTCAACCTCGGCAATTGCTACGAGTACGGCCGCGGAGGCCTGCCCAAGGATGACCGCGAGGCAGCGCGGCTCTATAAGCTCGCTGCCGATCAGGGCAACGCCACCGCTCGGGTCGATCTTGGAGCCTTTTGCGAAACTGGCCGCGGCGGCCTGCCTAACGACGACCGCGAGGCAGCGCGGCTCTATAAGCTCGCTGCCGATCAGGGCAACGCCTTCGCGCAAGTCAATCTTGGAACCTTTTACCGAACCGGCCGCGGCAGCCTGCCTAAGGACGACCGCGAGGCAGCGCAGCTCTATAAGCTGGCTGCGGATCAGGGCAACGCCTCGGGCCAGCTCTACCTCGGCAATTGCTACGAGCATGGTCGCGGCCTGCCTAAGGACGACCACGAGGCAGCGCGGCTCTACAAGCTCGCTGCCGATCAGGGCGATGCTACCGCGCAGAGCTATCTCGGGTCCTTCTATCGGGACGGCCTCGGTGGCCTGCCCCGGAACGATCAAGAAGCCGCGCGTCTTTTTAAGCTCGCCGCCGAACAAGCCGATACGTCGGGCCAGGCCAATCTCGGCTTTTTCTATGAGAACGGCCGCGGCGGCCTGCCCAAGGACGACCGCGAGGCAGCGCGCCTTTACAAGCTCGCCGCTGCCAAGAACAGTGCTTATGCGCGCGACGCGCTGGCGCGACTCCGCGCCTCATCTGACAATTCCAAACCTGAAGTTCGCGCCAGAGACATTGCTCGTTTCTCGCCGGGGCGGGTTTTCCGCAGCGGGCTTGCGATAACGATCTCTTATCTCATCATGGCCACTATTGTCGGTGTCCTTATACATTTCCTTGCATACGGCAATTTGCCAGGGGGAAAAATCCCGGCGGGAACCTTTATATTTCTTGGAGTACTCTTGCTAGGCTTTATGTGGATGGTTCTCGATGGCATTGGCCGGATGCGAGCCGCTTTTAGCAAGAATATATATTTTAGGGCGGGATCCGACGGAATCTTTATTCGTTTCCCGGTCGGCGGATGGGTGAGCTATCCTGTCTATGCCTATCATCTGCGATGGGAAGAAGTGGCTCAAATCCAATGGTTCATTCATCGGTATTGGTCGCACGAATTGCGTATTTTCCTGAAATCTGGAGGCCGACTCACAGTTCCTGGGTACATCTTCGACAAGAGCGCCAGCACCCTTCGAAACGATCTTTGGGAATCTCGGCATTCTCAATGAATGATTGCCGCATAACTAATCGACCAAATGGCGCGACACGACCGGACACGATGATCTCGCCTATTGGCACAAGGCGTTCGTTGCCGCAGCGCAACGGCATGTCGGCTATTGGCCCGTCGCGTCGGTTTTCGAATGTCCGCTTTTCGGTCGCTTATGGGAACAGCGGACATTGCGAGTTTATAAACACCCCGCCGGGGCGAGCCTGAGCCAAACGCAGGCAAGCAGCGACGATTGTTTGATTCGCTCAATTCTCTTCCGCGGGCCGCGCACCGGACGGGAAACGGCAGGGCAAATCGTCTCTGAATCAATGCCTTAGTCATCACCATAGAGACACTATTGACACGATTACGGTGACTGGGTAGATGGCGATCACCTCGCTCACCGAAAGGACGCCGGCCGGGTGACTTCGGCCGGCGGAGCGAGGTGCGGTGCCCGCGGGTGGGAGCTTGTCACTCCCGCGCTCGGGCGGCTTGGGCATCAACCTGCCGGCACTATGACCGGTGCGCGAGGTGCTCGCTGGACTGGGACAGGCGGGCGCGGGTAACGCCCGTGGAGGTGCTTGCGAGACTCGCCCCGGTTGGCGGTCCATAGGCTCGCAGGCTCCCGCCGAGTCGCAGGAAGCGTGGCTTGAGCTGCGCCTTGGGGATGAGCAGTCCCCTTGGCAGGAGCCGCAGTGGAACGCCGAAAGGCGAGCGCGTCCCGCTGGACGCGCGCCGCGCCTTGCAAGCGCGGCAGCTAAATTGCGCCTTTCGGCGTTCTGCTTCCTTTCTTTTCTTTCGTTCGTTCTTGGCTTTCGTGCCGCTACCCGATCGTGATGGCTCAGGCCCTCCACAGCCGGGATCATCTGACAAAGGTCGGGAATGCGGCGAGGTTTTTGGGACTGGCGTGCTCATAGCTCGGGTGCGAATCAAGAAACGCATCGCGAGAACGAGAATTTATTTCCCCTCCCGCCCACGCGCGCAGCGCGTGGTGGGGAGGGGTTAGGGGTGGGGGGCACTTCTTGTCGCTTGGCGTGCGCTTTGAGATCGATGCCGCCCCACCGCGCCGCTTCACAGGGGCTCGGCGAGTTAAAGAGCCCCCCACCCCCGACCCCTCCCCGCCATTCGCTGGCGCGAATGGGGGGAGGGGAGTGCGCGGCGAGAAGAGGCTGCATTTCCCTCTCCCCTTTGCGCATTGCCGACGACCCGGTACGCTTCGAACAGCAGAGAACAATCCATGCCCCGCTTCGCCGCCAATCTCGGCTATCTGTTCACCGAACGTCCGCTGATCGAACGCTTCGGCGCCGCCGCCGCGGCCGGCTTCAAAGCGGTCGAGCTGCAATTTCCCTACGACGTCGCGCCATCGGCGGTGAAAGCCGAACTCGCGCGGCACGGCCTCACCCAGCTCGGCGTCAATACACCGCTCACGCCGCAATTCGGCCTCGCCGCGCTGCCCGGCCGGGAGCGCGATTTCGACGCGGCGTTCGCCCAAGCGCTCGACTACGTGACGGCCATTGGCGGGAGCGCGATCCATTGCATGTGCGGCTGCGTACCGGTCGAACGAGCGGCCGGCGGCGGAGACGGTGTTCGTCAAAAATCTGGAACGCGCCGCCGCGCAAGCCGCGAAGAAAAACATCACGGTCCTGATCGAGCCGATCAATCCGCGCGACCGGCCGGATTATTTCCTCAATCGCGTCGAGCACGCCGCTAGCATCGTCAACAAGGTCGGCGCGCCGAACCTGCGCATCCAGTTCGATTTTTATCACGTGCAGATCGTCGGCGGCGATCTGATCAAACGCCTGGAAGCGCATTTCCCGCTCATCGGCCATGTGCAGATCGCGGCCGTGCCGTCGCGGCGCGAGCCAGACGAGGGCGAGGTCAATTATCCGACGATCTTCGAGGCGCTCGACCGGCTTGGCTATGCCGGCTGGATCGGCTGCGAATACCGCCCGCGCACCCGCACCGAGGAAGGCTTAAGCTGGGCAAAGCCGTATGGTGTCGTGCCAAAGTAGGGTGGGCATCGCGCCGGCATTGTCTGTTCGCGTGGGCAAAATCGTGGACGCGCGATGCCCACGCGGTTACGACCGGGCAGACGATTTTGCCCACCCTACAATTGCTGCCGAAGGGGGAGTGACCATGCGTCTTGAAAACAAGACCGCGCTCGTCACCGGCGCCGGATCGGGCATCGGCAAGGCGATCGCCGAGACTTACGTGCGCGAGGGCGCCCGCGTCGCGCTCGCCGACATCGATTTCGACGCGGCCAAGAAGGCGGCGCGCGGCATCGGCAACAACGCCATCGCGATGCGCTGCGACGTGACGCAGAAATCGGCGATTTCACGGCGGCGGTCGAAGACACGCTGTCGGCGTTCGGCGGGCTCGACATCCTGGTCAACAATGCCGGCACCACCCATCGTCAGCAAGCCGATGCTGGAGATCAGCGAGGACGAATACGACCGCATCTTCGCGGTCAACGTCAAAGGGCGTGTTTTTCGGCTGTCAGGCGGCAGTGCCGGTGTTCCGCAAGCAGGGCGGCGGCGTCATCATCAATATCGGCTCGACCGCGGGCTTGCGGCCGCGGCCGGGCACTCTCCGCCTACAACGCCACCAAGGGCGCCGTGCACACGCTCACCAAGGGGCTCGCCGGCGAGCTTGCGCGCCGACCATATCCGCGTCTTCGCCATCGCGCCGGTCGCGACCGAGACGCCGTTATTGCCGAGCTTTCTCGGCCCCGCGGCCGGGCATGCGCGAGAAATTCATCGCGACCGTTCCGCTCGGGCGCTTGGCCGAGGTGGACGACATCGCCAACGTGGCGCTCTTCCTCGCCTCGGCCGATGCCGAATTCATGACCGGCAATGTCGTCGAGGTGGACGGCGGCCGCTGCGTGTGACGTTTTTGCCACAATTTGTCCAGGCGACGCAGTTAGCAAACGGCGCGCCGCCATTTCAGTACTGCGGCCCTGTGCGTTGGTGTATCGTCCTGAGCGGGAAGGCACGGCATGTGGGGCATAAGGCGTAAAGCGGACGCGCAGGCGGCCGAGGGTGAGGGGATCACCCCGCTGCGGGAGGCGGTGCATCAGGCGCGCATCGAGGCGGCCGAGCGCACCAGCGTGGTCGTCGATCTGCGCGATGCCGAGTGGGCGCGGCTCCAACTGCTCAACGATGCGCTCGATCCGCTATTTGCTGAAATTCCGCCTGACGTCGATCTGTTCGACCGCGGCGTCACGCGCGGGGACACGCCGCGGCTGTGGATCGACGCGGTCGCCCACGTCGCCATGGGCCGCGACAAGCGCATCTACCGCTTTCTGCACGACACCCGCGTCGGCCGTCACGTACTCGCCGAGTCGCACGAAATCCCCGACATCGTGAAGGCGGTCACCACCTATGTGGCGCGCCGCATCGTCGAGCGGCAGCGCGCGCTCGACGAGGATCCCGAATTCATTCAGCGGGTGGCGCAAAGCGTCGCCGAGCGCGAACGCCGCCGGCGGCGCTGGCGCGCGCTCGGCGCCTTCGTGTTCGGTTTTCTGCTCGGCCTCATCGGACTGCTCGTCGCCGGCTTGCTGCTGGCGACGCACTATCATTAGCTTGTAGGCGTCAGCATTCGCCGCTCGGCCTCGCGGATGACGCCGTCGGTGCCGCGCTGCCGGCCGATCATCTCGCAGCGCCAAGGCGCGCCTTCGCCGTCGATGCGAAAGACGTTGTAGCCGCCGCCGTCCTCGCCGCCGTGCGGCGCCTCCGCCGAGGCGGATGGCACACCGACTGCCGGAATTTTTGTTCCGCCCGGGCCGTCGAGCCAGACAAGCGCGCGGCGATGATCGTGCCCGTGCAGCAGAAGTTCGGCGCCTTGCGCAGCAAGCACGCGGCGCAAATCGGCGGCGTCGGTCAGCCGCCGCATGTAGCGCTCGGGCGGACTCACCGGCGGATGGTGGATGAGCACGATGCGGTAGAGCCCGCGCGTTGCCTGCAACGCTTGCGCCAAGCCGGCGAGTTGCGCTCCGCCGAGCCGGCCCGTCGCCATGAACGGTCCCGTCGCCACGCCGCTCGACAGTGCGATCAGCGCCACGTTGTCGCGCCGTCGCACGAACGGAAAGCCGCCCACGCCGTTGTCGCCGCGCATGTAATCGCCCCAATAGGCGAACGGTAACGGCTCGGCGCTCCGCACGTAGACATCGTGATTGCCGGGAATGACGGTAACGTCGCGCGGCGGGCCGAGCGCGTCGAGCCACGCCCGCGCGCGCTTGTATTCGTCCGGCAGCGAGAGATTGACGAGATCGCCGGTCACCGCGATGTGGTCGGCGCCGCAAGCCTTCACATCGCGGGTGATCGCATCGAGCACTTCGGGGCGATGGACGAATTTGCGCTTGCGCTGCCAGTTGATGAAGCCAAGCCCGCGCTTGCCGATAAGCTCGGTGAGCCGCGGCTGCGCCGCCATATGCAGGTCGGACAGATGGGCGAGCACGAACATCGCGCGATGATGCGCTGTGATTGAGGCGCGTTACAGCGAATTATCGCGGCCGCGCGTTACGAACTGCCGATCAGGATACCGAGGCCGAACACCAGCACGCCGCCGACCACGACCTGAAACACCGCCTGCAGGAACGGCGTATCCATATAGTGCGTGCGAATCCACGAGATGGCGAGCAACTCGACACCGACAACGCGCGAAGGCGAGCACAGTCGCGACATAGAAATCAGGAATGAGATAGGGCAGGGCGTGACCCATGCCGCCCAGCGCCGTCATTCCTCCGGTGACCAGCCCGCGCACCACCGGCGCGCCGCGGCCGGTCAGCGAACCGTCGTCGGACATCGCTTCGGCAAAGGCCATCGAGATGCCGGCGCCGAGCGCAGCCGCGAGCCCGACAAGGAACGTCGACCAGGTATTGTGGGTGGCGAACGCGGCGGCGAACAGCGGCGCCAGTGTCGACACCGAACCGTCCATCAGTCCGGCCAGTCCCGGCTGCACGTATTGGAGGACGAACATGCGCTTGGCGGTCGCATCTTCCGTCGCGCGTTCGCCCGGGGTGATTTCCTTGCCGAGTTTGTGCGCGAGCTGCTCGTGCTTGTCCTCGGCCTCGGCGAGCGTGCGCAGCAGATCGCGCGTGGCGTCGTCATGCGCGCTATGGGCCGCGCGTCGGTAGAAGCGCGCGGTTTCATATTCCATTTCCTCGGCGAACTTGCGCACGGCGTCGATCGCCAGCGGCCGGTTGAGCCAGATTGGGCGGCGGGCGACGAAGCCCTTGACGTCCTGCCGGCGGATGAGCGGGAGAAACTCGCCGAACCGCTTGCGGTGCAGTGCGAGCAGCATGTCGCGATGGCTGATCTCCTCCTCGGCCATCTTGTCGTACATTTGCGCGGTATCCGGGTACGAGCTGCGCAGCGCGTCGGCAAAAGAGCGGTAGATGCGGTTGTCCTCGTCTTCGTTGGAGATGGCTAGCGCGAGCACGTCCTGCTCGCTCAAATCGGCAAAGCGCTTCACGGCGACGCCTCTTCAGTCGATGATCCGCTGTTGTCGACTATATTAGAACGGCTCTAAACAATTGCACCAGGGGAATGTTTCCATGGATGTCGATGCCATCCGCCGCCCTTTAGAGCCAGCCATTCGCCGCGTGTTCCACACTTACTGGCGCTTTTCGCGCGGACTGACGCTGGGCGTGCGCGGCCTCGTGCTCGACGAACTGGGGCGCGTCTTTCTGATCAAGCACAGCTACGTCGCCGGTTGGCATTTGCCCGGCGGCGGCGTCGAGATCGGCGAAACGCTCGCGACCGCGCTGGCGCGCGAATTGCGCGAGGAGGGCAATATCGAGCTGATCGGAGCGCCGGAATTGTTACGCGGATTTATTGGAATCGGCGCGTCGCCCGGCGCGATCACGTCGCGCTCTACGTCGTGCGCTCGTTTCGCCAGAGCGCGCCGCCGCAGCCCAACCGCGAAATCGTGGCGCACGGATTCTTTGCGCCTGACGGGCTTCCGGACGGCACGACCGTCTCGACCCGCGCGCGCATTTCCGAAGTGCTCGACGGCCGCAGCGCTGCGGAAATCTGGTAGCGCCACGTTGCGGCCGATGTGCTGGACCTCGTCAAAAGTGGATGCTAGGCGGCGGCGCCATGAATGACATTTCGCTGACCATCCTGCCCGAGACCAAAGACGACGCCGAGGCGATCGAGCGCCTGCATGAACGCACTTTCGGTCCCGGCCGTTATGCCAAGACCGCCTATCGGTTGCGCGAAGAGGTCGAACATAGCATCGATCTATCGTTCATTGCCCGCATCGGCACGCTGTTGGTTGGCTCGGTCTGGCTTTCGCCGATCCGCATCGGCGACAGCAAGGCGCTCTTGCTCGGTCCGCTGACGGTTGAGCCGGCGTTCCGCGAGCGCGGCATCGGCCAGGCTTTGATCGCGCGCGCACACGAAGTGTCGGCCGCAAAGGGCCATCGGCTGGTGATTCTAGTCGGCGACGAGCCGTATTACGCCAAGAGCGGCTTCAAGCCGATCCCGCCAGGACGCGTGATCATGCCCGGCCCGGTCGATCCGGCGCGTCTCCTGGTCGCTGAACTTTTCCCCGGAGCATTTGATGGCGTATCCGGCCGCGTGCGCCCGGACTGGGACAGCGTCGAAGAATAAGCTAGCGCCCTTCGCGCGCCCATGTTCCGGCAAGACTGCCGAGCAGCAGCAACAGTCCGATCAGGCCGCTAAACACCGGCAGCACGCCGATACCGCGTATGACGCTCGCTTCGCTCATCTTCAGGCCGATCCAGTCGCTGCCCGCATAGGTGTCGCCCGAGCGCACGGCAACGATGCGCGGCACGTGCAGCCCCTCGCCGTCGTCGAGCCGGCGCGAGGAGCCGCCGGTTGCTTTGGCGATCGGTGCCAGCACCTCGGTGGTCGAGGTTACCTCGGCGAACTCGCGCGGATTGGCCGGCCCGATATTGACGAGCGCGGTGAGCTTGCCGTCGGTCGCGCGCCACAGACCGAGCTCGTTGGCGGTGATCGTGCTTTCCCAAAGGCCCGGCGTTTTCGAGTCGAGCTTGAGCACGCGCGTTGCGCCTGAAGGCGAGGTCAGCGTCACGTCGGCGACCAACTCGCCCATGGTCTGCCGCTGCACCACGAGATTATGTCCGCTCACCTTGAGCCGCAGCGCTTCCTCTTCAAGGTCGGGCTCTTTCATCAGCCAGTGCGACAGCCGGCGCAGGAGATCGAGCTGCGGCCCGCCGCCCTGAAAGCCGCGCGCCCACAGCCACATCTGGTCGGAGAGAAGCAGCGCCACGCGGCCTTCGCCTTCGCGCGAGAGCACCAGCAGCGGCTTGTTGTCCGCGCCCTGCATGATTGTCGTGCCGGTCGGATTGATGGTGTCGACGACGCGGAACCACTCGACTCCAGTGCGGCGGATCGGTTTCCGAGCCGGCGAGACCCCGCGTCACCGGATGGCGCTTGCCCAATTCGGTCAAGCGCGGATGGAACGGCTGATCGGTCACCTGGCCGTCCGGTTCGGCCGGCAGGATCGAATCGAGCGGGGTGTGCCAGATGCTGAACTGGCTCGCATAATCGGGTCCGGCATCGACCAGCACCGCGCCGCCATCGCGCACGTACTGCGCGATGTTGTCGAAATAGAGCATCGGCAGCACGCCCTGGCGCGCATAACGGTCGAAGATGATGAGCTGGAACTGGCCGATCTTCTGCTGGAACAGTTCGCGCGTCGGAAACGCGATCAGCGACAATTCGTTGATCGGCGTTCCGTCCTGCTTCTCCGGCGGGCGCAGAATGGTGAAGTGCACGAGATCGACCGAGGGGTCGGACTTCAGCAGGTTCCGCCATGTACGCTCGCCCGAATTGGGTTCGCCGGACACCAGCAGCACGCGCAGCTTGTCGCGCACGCCGTCGATCGAGACCACCGCGCGATTGTTGACCAGCGTCAGCTCGCCGCCGGGAAGCGGCGCCGCTTCGATCTCGACGATGTTCTCACCCTCGTGCGGTATAGGAATATCGACGTTCTGCGGTATGCCGACCGGGACGTTTTCGGTCTGCAGCACCTCGCCGTCGCGGCGCACAATGACTTGCGCGCTCGTCTCGTTCGCGCCGTGATCCTCGACCCGGTAGGTGATGGTCTGCGACTGCCCCACGATGCCGAAACGCGGCGCGGCGATGAGCGCCACGCGGCGGTCGCGTTCGTCCTTGTGTCCGGTGATCAGCGCTTAAATCGGCGCAGCGAAGCCGAGCCCGGAAGCGTCCGCCGGCACGTCGTGGACGCGGCCGTCGGTGATCATGATGACGCCAGCGACGCGATCGGGGGGAACGTCGGCCAGCGCCGAAGTGAGCGCGGTGAACAGGCGCGTGCCGTCTGTCTCGCCATCAGCCTCGCCCGCCTCGACGACGCGTGTCTCGATGCCTGGAATGCGGTGTAGCCGCTCGAGGACCGCGTCGCGCGCTTCCTCGGTCTGCCTGGTGCGATCGCCGAAATTCTGGCTCGGACTTTTGTCGACCACCACGACAACGATTGAGCTTAATGGCTGGCGATCCTCGCGCGTCAGCGACGGATTGGCGAGCGCCAGCACGATCAGCGAGAGGGCAAGCGCGCGGATCGCGGCGCCACGGCTGCGCGTAATGAACAAGACCAGCGCTAGCACAGCCACGGCGGCGAGCGCCGCCCACAACAGGCGGGCATCGACGAGCGGGGCGAACGCGATACCGAGGTTCAACCCGACCTCCTACTGTCCGAGCCGCTCGAGCAGCGCCGGCACATGCACCTGATCGGCCTTGTAGTTGCCGGTCAGCGTGTACATGACGATGTTGACGCCGGCGCGGAACGCGAATTCACGCTGGCGCGGCTCGTCACCGACCATCGGCAGCATGGGCTGGCCATCCGGCTGGATCGCCCAGGCGCCGGCGAAGTCGTTCGACGTAATCAGAATTGAGGAGACTCCGTCGCCGCCACGCGCCGGGCGGCTCGCCTGCTCCTGGTCGTCAATCGCCGGCAGCGCCTCGACCCAGAGCTGACCGTTGGAAAAGCGGCCGGGAAAGTCGCGCAATAGATAGAACGTCTTGGTTAGGACGTGATCGCGCGGCACCGGCTCAAGCTGGGGAATATCGAGCGAGGACAGAATTTTGCGCAATTGCAGCATGCCCGGACTGCGGACTTCGCCGCTGGGGCCAGGCGGCGAGTCGATGGCGTCGCGGGTGTCGAACAAGACGGTCCCGCCATTCTTCATGTAGGCGTCGATACGCTTGAGTGTTTCCGCCGACGGCGTCGGCATGCCCGGCACGATCGGCCAATAGATCAACGGGTAGAATGCGAGCTCATCGTGGGCGATGTCGAGGCCGATCGGATCGCCGGCTTCGAGTGCGGTGCGCTGCGCCAGAAAGAGCGTCAGTCCCGAAAGCCCAGCCTTGCTGACCGCGTCGACGTCCGCGTCGCCGGTCATGACGTAAGCGAGCCGGGTTTGCACCGCCCCTGGTGGCACATTGGGAGCGGACGGCTGCTGCGCCCGTACTTGCGCAACCGTCAGACCCAGCACGACCAAGCCGGCCACGGCTGCCGCGGCGGCGCGCGAACGGCGCGGCATGAGCCGCGCGATGCCGCCACCGAGAACGAGCACGACCAGCGTATCGAGCAGAAACAAACAAAGCGCGGCAAGGAAAATCGGCCCGCGCAGATCGAGCGGCTCGCTGGTGCGGTAGACTTCAAAGCGCGCATTGGCGAGCGGGGCGAAATCGAGCGGCTTTATCCGATCGTCCACGGCCAGTGTGTTGACGGCGAAGAAGCTCTCCGGCGGACCGTAAAAGCCAGGCGGATGATCCGCCGTGGCGCTGCCGGAGAAGTTCGTCGGCACCGGCCGCGCTGTCGCTGGCGGCGCGACGAAAGTGCCGAACCCGTCGAGCACGCGCGTCGGCGGCACAGCCTCGTGCACCGCGCTGGTCTTCGCATCGGAAGTGGGGGCGACGTTGCTCGTGCCGGCGAGATCGACGATGCGTTTGAGCATTTCGACGAAGGTGCCCGATAGTGGCAGATTCGACCAGCGGGTGTCGCCGGTGACGTGGAAAAGCACGATCAGTCCCTTGCCGCGCCGTGCCGCCGTGACCAGCGGTGTGCCGTCGGCAAGTGTCGCCCAGGTGTTATCGGACAGCGTCGCGTCTGGTTCGGCGAGCACCTGCCGGGTCACCGTCACGTCGTTTGGCACCGGCATGCCGTTGAACGGGCCTTCGCGCGAAAACGCGGCAAGCGGCTGCGGCTGGTCCCAGCTCAAGCTGCCGCCGAGGACACGTCCGCCGCGCCGCAGCTTGACCGGAACGAGGTCGTCGTCCTCGGCGGCTGCAAGCCGCGGGCCGGCAAAGCGGATGAGCACGCCGCCGTCCTCGACCCATTGCGTCAGCCGGTCGTGTGCCTCGCCGGCGACGGTGCCGACGTCGGCGAGAATCATCACCGGCAGTCGCTCCTCGAGGAAACGCGTCACCGCGTCCGCCGGGGATTCGCCTTGCGCAAGCCGCAGGTCGGCGAACGGGCTGAGCGCGCGCCCGATGTAATAGCTTGACGACAAGAGCGGCTCGTCGGTGTCTGCGGTCGCGGCCGAAACAATGCCGACCGTGCGCCGCCGCCAGCGTTTGTCGAGGAGTTGCACGGCGCCGGCCGAGCGCTCGCTGGCGATCTCGATGCGCGCAATGTCGTTGCGCAGTTCGACCGGCAGCTCGAAGCGCGCCTGCGTTTCGCGGTCGGCGGCGTTGAAGGTGAACGGCGCTTCGCCGAGCACGAGGCCTTTGAGATCGAGCGCGCGCACCATGCCGGATTCGGCAGCGCCGGAGTTCAACCGCAAGACTTTAACAGTGAGTCCGCCGGCCGCGTTATCGGCCGTGGTGAGCGCGCGCGGGCCGGCAATGCCGCCCGAGACGATCGTGATCCGGCGGCCGCCGAGCGCTTGCGCCAAACCGTTGACGAATTTGTCGCCGTTGCCGAGGTCGGTTCCATCCGACAGCCACATGACTTCGACGTCGGGGGTTGCGGCGAGGAAGCGGGTGATGGCGGGGAGCGCATCTTCGCGCGCGAGCGTTTGCGGCACCGGCCGCATCTGGTGCAGGCGCACGCGCGCGGAACTCGGCGGGCTCGAACGAGATGTCGCGCGTTCCACCGGACAGTGGGATGAGCGCCACGGCGCGACGATCGTCGGCGGCGCGCGCGATGACATCGTCGGCGGTGCGCAAGCGGGCGTCCCAGGTGGCGGCCGCCGCCCAGCCGTCGTCAATGAGGATCGCAACCGGCGAGCTTGCTTGCGTCGCGGCCAGCGGCGGGTGCCACAACGGCCCCGCGGCCGCGACGATAACGAGGCCGGCAAGCGTGAGCCGGATCAAGGTGAGCCACCACGGCGTGCGCGCCGGCGTCTCTTCCTTGGGCGCGATCTCCAACAGCAGCCGCGTCGGCGGAAAGTCGATGCGGCGCGGCCGCGGCGGAATCATGCGGAGCAGCCACCACAGCACCGGCAGCGTCAACAGTCCGATCAGCACCAGCGGTTCGGCAAAGCCGAGCGGGAGGCCGCCAATCATGCCGGCATCCTCGACGCGGTGGCGGCGCGCGCCGGTGCCCCAAGCTCCGCCGTGGCCGCGCCGATGCGGCCATGCAGTGAGAGCAAGAGTTCGCTCGGCGGGCGGTCAGTGCGGTGAATGGCAAAACTCCAGCCGAGCCGGTCGGTCTCGCTGCGGATTTCATCGCGATGGCGTTTGACGCGCGACGTATAGTCCGCCTTCCAGGTTTCGGCGCGGCCGGCGGTGATCCTCCCGCCGCTTTCAGGCTCGACGAATTCAATGCGGCCCCAATAGGGGAACGTTTCTTCCGCCGGATCGACGATTTGCACCACGTGCCCGCGCGCGCCGCTGCTGGAAAGCTGCGTGATCGTGCGCCGCACTTCGCCGATCTCGCTCCACAGATCGGAAAGAAGAACCACTTCGGCGAGTGGCGAAGGCGAGAAATTCGGCGGCAAGCTCGCGCGCTCGCTGCGATCGTGCACGATCGCTTGCGCCATCAGCTCGACGACACTGCGGCTGCCGGTCGGACGCATGAGCTCCGGAATGCCGACGCGCTCGCCGCCCTCGACCAGGACTTCCCCAAGCGCCAGTGCGACGACCAGCGTGCGGTACAGTTTGCTGTCGCGAACGAGTGGCGAAGCAAAGACCATCGACGGCGAGCGATCGGGCCAGATCCACACCGTGTGCGCGGCTTCCCATTCGTGCTCGCGGACATAGAGATGATCGTCGCGCGCGGAGCGCCGCCAGTCGACGCGTGCCGCCGGCTCGCCAGAGACGAAACGGCGGTACTGCCAGAAATTCTCGCCCGGCCCGGCGCGGCGGCGGCCGTGCATGCCGTGAATGACGGTGGCGGCGACGCGGCGCGCTTCCAGGATCAAGCGCGGCATGTTGGCGGCGAGCGTCCGGCTTTCGCCGACCGCACGTCCGACCACGGGCCCGTCTTGATAGTTCCGCTTCGATGCAGGTTTGGGCTCGACCGCCATTCGCCTATCCGATTCGCGCCTTCAGGCGCGCAATCACTGCCTCGATGGTCTGGCCCTCGGCGCGGGCCGTGAACGTGAGTGCCATGCGGTGCTTGAGCACCGGCTCGGCGAGATCGAGGACGTCGTCGATCGAGGGTGCGAGCCGTCCGTCGAGCAACGCGCGGGCGCGCACCGCGAGCATGAGCGCCTGGCTCGCGCGAGGGCTCGGGCCCCAGGCAATCAGCTTGGCGTCGCTGCTATCCGCACCTGGACGCGCCGAACGCACAAGCTTCAAGATGGCTTCGACCACAAATTCGCCGACCGGCAATCGCCGCACCAGGCGCTGCGCCGTCATCAGGTCGTCGGCGGTCATCGCCGCCTTCGGCCGCGTTTCCTCGGAGCCCGTTGTCTCGAACAGAATTTTGCGCTCGGCGTCTTTGTCGGGATAATCGACGTCGATTTCCATCAGGAAGCGGTCCAGCTGGGCTTCCGGCAGCGGGTAGGTGCCTTCCTGCTCCAACGGGTTCTGCGTGGCGAGCACGTGGAAGGGCTTGGGCAGATCGTGACGTGCGCCAGCGACCGTGACGTGTTGCTCCTGCATCGCCTGCAGCAGCGCCGACTGGGTGCGCGGGCTGGCGCGATTGATCTCGTCAGCCATCAGCAATTGGGCGAACACCGGACCGGAGATGAAGCGGAAGCTGCGCTTGCCGGTCTGGCTCTCTTCCAAGACTTCGGTGCCGAGAATGTCGGACGGCATCAGGTCGGGGGTGAACTGTATGCGCCGGGCGTCGAGCCCGAGCACGATGCCCATCGTCTCGACCAGCTTGGTCTTGGCGAGGCCCGGCACGCCGAGCAGGAGCGCATGGCCTCCGGACAGAATGGTGACGAGGGCCTGTTCGATTACTTTGTCCTGACCGAAAATCACGGTCCCGATCGCGGCCTTGGCAGCACGCGCATGCGTTGCCGTCGAATTCGGCGGTCCGCACGATCATGTCCTCGAGTTTCTCCAGTCCCTCGCCGCCGACAGCGGACATCGCTAACTCCTTGTCTTCAAGCCGTATTCCGGCGCCCTTGATCGTCCCGACATTGCCTCAAGATAAGGCAATGCAATATGTGCGCCATCTGCCCCAAAAGCAGACCGAGCGCCTATATTTTCACCCACAACAAGCACAGCTTGGGTTTGGGTCCGCGCCGTGACAATAGCTAATCACGAGCGCGCGACCGATCCGCCTCGATTGGCCCCCGGACTCATGTCCAAGCAGCACGTTCTAGGCAAACCATGGCGAAGGAAGGGCAGGTCAACGTCGAGTCGATCACGGGTGCGCTTCGGCATGCAAGCCTCGCCAAGGGGCCGCCGCCGGTCGAGCGCTGGAATCCGCCGTTCTGTGGCGACCTCGATATGCGCATCGCCGCCGACGGCACGTGGTTCTATCTCAAGACGCCGATCGGACGGCCCGCCTTGGTCAAGCTCTTTGCCTCGGTGCTCAAGCGCGAGGGCGAGAAGTATTTTCTGGTAACGCCGGTCGAAAAATGCGGCATCCAGGTCGACGATGCGCCGTTCCTTGCGGTCGAGCTTGATATCACCGACGGCCCCGCCGGCCACGTGCTCAATTTCCGCACCAATGTCGACGATTGGGTCGCCTGCGGACCGGAGCATCCGCTGCGCTTCGAGCCGGAACCCGGGACCGGCGGGCTCAAGCCCTACCTTCACGTGCGCCGCGATTTGTGGGCAAAGGTGACGCGCACGCTGTTTTTCGATCTGGTGGCGCTTGGCGAGGAACGTGACGTCGAGGGCAGGGCCATGTTCGGCGTGGTATCAATGGGCACATTCTTTCCGATGGCAGATGCCGAGCAGGCGAGGGACTTTGCGTGAACGACCACAGTGCGGCACTGCAACAGCGGACGGAAACCTTCTTCGAGCGGGCGCGGGCACGGCTGACGTTGGACGTTCCGCCGGCGCTGACCAATCCGTCCGCTCAGGGCGTGCGCCGCGGCGATCTCGATCTCGATCCGGTGCTGTGGGAGCGCGCCGGCGTGAGCGCCACCAAGCCTGCCGCAGTGCTCGTTCCCGTCGTCGACCGCGCCGAGCCGACGGTGCTGCTCACCCAGCGCACCGCGGATTTGGCGAGCCACGCCGGACAGATTGCGTTCCCAGGCGGCAAGATCGAACCGAACGACGAGGGGCCGCTTGCCGCCGCTTTGCGCGAGGCGCGCGAGGAGGTCGGGCTTGCGTCAAGCCTGGTCGAGCCGATCGGCTATCTCGACCTTTATCTGACTTTCTCCGGATTTCGTATCCTGCCGACGGTGGCGCGCGTGCGACCGGACTTCACGATCACGATCAACCCGAGCGAGGTCACTGAGACGTTCGAAGTGCCGCTTGATTTTCTGATGAACCCGCACAACCACCAGCGCAAGACGCGCGATTGGAAGGGCATTCCCCGGGATTATTATGCGATCCCGTATGGCGAATATTACATTTGGGGCATCACGGCGGGGATTTTGCGCAATCTTTATGAGCGGATCTACGCCGCATGAACAGGCTGATTTTTTTTGCTCTGTTTGCCGCGCCGTTTCTTGTTTACCTGGCGCTGCTCTTGAGCGCCCGCGCCGGCCTGCTGCAACCGAAGCGGTGGGCGCCGTGGCAGCGCGCCGTCGGCGTTATTGCCTCCGTGACGCTGGCTGTGGCGGTGGTCGGCGGGATTTGGTTCCTGATTCACTTTGTTCAGTTCTCCGGCGCACCACCCGGCTCGACCTACATACCGGCGCACATTGATACCAACGGCAAGTTCGTGCCGGCGACGACCAAGTGATCTTGCAAGTGATCTTGCGGCGATGACAGCAAAGCTTCGCGAAGCGGTCTGGCTCAAGGACGGCGCGGTCGCCAGTCTACTGGCGGTGCTCGATCGCGACGGCGAAGAGGCGCGCGTGGTCGGCGGCGCGGTGCGTAACGAACTGCTGCGTCAGCCGGTCGCCGAGATCGACGTGGCGACGACGGCCGTGCCCGACGAGGTCATTCGCCGGGTCGAGGCGACCGGCTGGAAAGCGGTGCCGACCGGCATCGAACACGGCACGGTCACTGTCGTCATCAAGGGCCATCCGTTCGAAGTCACAACGTTGCGCGAAGACATCGAAACTTTCGGCCGCAAGGCGAAGGTGATGTTCGGCCGCGACTGGCGGGCGGATGCCGAGCGGCGCGATTTCACGATCAATGCGTTGTCGGCTTCGGCAGATGGAACAGTGTTCGATTATGTCGGCGGGCTTGCCGACATCGCCGCGCGCCGCGTGCGCTTTATCGGCGAGCCACGGCAGCGAATCGCTGAGGATTATCTGCGCATCCTGCGTTTTTTCCGGTTCCACGCCTATTTCGCCGAAGGCGCGCCGGATGCGGCCGGCCTGCACGCCTGCATTTTTGAGCGTGCCGGACTCGATACGCTCTCGCGCGAGCGGGTGCGGATGGAGCTTCTCAAGCTCCTGATGGCGCCGCGGGCGGCGTCAACGCTGACGGTGATGAGCGACAGCGGGCTCCTTGGCACGGTGCTTGGCGGCGTGGCCTATCTCGGAAGCTTTGCGAAAATGGCCGAACTTGAAGCGGCGCTGGCGCTCGACGCCGATAGCATGCGCCGGCTCGGAGCGCTCGGCGTAATGGTCAAGGAGGATGCCGAACGGCTGTCAGAGCGGCTGCGTCTCTCCAACGCGGAGTCCGAACGTCTGTTGGCGCTCGAACACTGGTGGAGCGTGACGCCGGCAAGCGGCGAACGCTCGGCGCGTGCGCTGCTTTATCATCTTGGGCCGCAGTCCTTCACTGAGCGCGTGTTGCTCGCCTGGTCGCGGGCCGAGGCGGGCCCGGCCGATATAACCTGGCGCGAACTTGTGAGCCTGCCGCGGCGCTGGACGGCGCCGGACTTTCCGCTGAAATCGGCCGACTTCACCCGCCGCGGCGTGCCGGCCGGTCCTGCGCTTGGCGTTGCTATACGCACCGCCAAGGAGGCTTGGATCGCGGCGGATTTTCCCAGTGACGGCGCGGCGATCGAAGCGATTGCCGCAAGCGCGGCACGGCAATCTATGTCAGCCGGTTAGCCGCCGATAAGGCTCGCGCGCGCAATGCGCGCAGCCTTCTGCGACCGCCCTGGGCGAACTGATGCACCCGCGGACGGGCAAGCGCGATCACACGGCGCGCGCGCATGCGCTCGACCTGCATTTCGTTGCCGCGCCAGACGAAATCGTTGCCGTGCAAGGCGCTGAAAAAGAGCGGCGGCAGGAGCAGGTCACGAAGGAGCCCGTAGAACGGGGAAAGGGTGGAGACTGGCCATCCGGCGCAGAGCCCGAGCAGCATCTCGCCGCCATACCAGAGCGCGCCGAATGTGCAGGCGGCGAGAATAGCCGAGAAGCCGAGCCCGTTGGCGACGATGCCGACCGCGATCATCGGCAGCACGCCGCCTGAGAGAATCTCCGGCAGAAAATAAAGCAGAAAACTCGCCCGGCGCAGCCGCGCCCAGCGCAGTTGCCTGTTCCACACCTCGGCCGCGCTACGTCGCCCGAGCGGTTGCGCGAACGGCCGATCGACCAGCCGCACTTTCAGACCGGCGCCGCGGACCACTTTGGTGGCGGCGGCGTCCTCAGCAACTTCCTTGGTGAGCGCGGGAATGCCGCCGGCTTGGTCGAGGTCGGCGCGCCGCCACAGCATGGTCTTGCCCTGGGCGAATCCATAGCCGAGCGAATCGGCGGCGTATTGCCAGCGCGCCTGATAGGTGTTGAGAAACGCACATTCGATCTCGGCCCAGAATCCTTCCGGCCGGCAGCCGATCGGCGGCGACGCGACGAGTCCGGTATCCTCGCGCCAGCTCGCAAACAGGAGCTGGACGTAATCGGGCGGCATCAGCACGTTGCTGTCGGCGATGACGATCCAGTCATTGGCGGCGGCGCGCCAGCCCTTGAGCACGTTATTGAGCTTGGGATTGTTGCTCACCCGGTCATCGCCGATGAGCAATCTCGCCTGCGTCCCGGGATGTTTTTCGATCAACGCCCTGACGAGCGGGACGACGGGATCCTTTGCGGAAGCGACGCAGAACAGGATTTCGTAATGCGGATAGTCGAGGGCGAACGTCGAAGACAGCGTATCGGCCGCATAATTGTCCAGTCCGCATAACGGGCGCACCAGCGTAACGGGGGGGAGTTGGTCGGACAGCGCGCCGCGGCCGGGGTTTTGCCGGAAACGGTTAATCGTGAGCACGAGGCTCACGATGTGGAACATTGTGACGGAGGCGGCGAAAGCGGCGGCGGCAAGAATGGGCGCTGTCATCGCAGAGACATTTAACCCTCCGCCATGACAGTGCTGTGACTCGCATTGCTGCGACTCACCGGGTGGAACCGACCGGGGCCGTCCTTAACGAACTAATAAGATCGCAGGATCGGCCGTTAACTCTTCAAGATCGGCCGTTAACTTTTACTGTCATCGTGCTGCAATGGAAAAGACTTAGCAGAACCATGGGATTGAACAAAAGCGAGATGATGATTCGTGACTGTTGAGGACGGCTCACTCGGGTTCCGTACTCTGTTTATTTCCGACGTCCATCTTGGCGCGCGCGGCTGTCAGGCCGAGCGCCTGCTCGATTTCCTTCGCTACCACGATGCCGAGACCATCTATCTGGTCGGCGACATCATCGACGGCTGGCAGCTGAAATCGGGCTGGTACTGGCCCCAGCAGCACAATGACGTTGTACAGAAGCTCCTGCGCAAGGCCCGCAAGGGCGCCCGCATCGTCTATCTGCCCGGCAATCACGACGAGTTCCTGCGCGACTATTACGGCACCCATTTCGGCGGCATCGAGGTGACGGAGCGCGCCATTCATCAGGCCGCCGACGGCCGCCGCTATCTGGTCGTGCATGGCGACATCTTCGATATGGTGGTCAAGCACGCGCGCTGGCTCGCCCATCTCGGCGACACGGCTTACGAACTCGCCATCTTCGTCAACCGGCATTTCAACGCGATTCGCCGCCGGCTCGGCTTTTCCTACTGGTCGCTGTCGCAATGGGCCAAGCACAAGGTGAAAAACGCGGTGAATTATATCGGCGCCTTCGAGCAGACGCTCGCCGCCGAGGCGCAGCGTTATCAGGTCGACGGGGTCATTTGCGGCCACATCCACCATGCGGTGATCCACGACAATTTCGGCATCCGCTACGTCAATTGCGGCGACTGGGTTGAAAGCTGCACCGCAGTCGCCGAGCATGCGGATGGACGGCTCGAAGATCATCAGCTGGACCGGCGAAGAGAGCCGTCGAGCGGCCGCTTGCTCGCCTCGGAGCAGGATTCCGTCGAGGACGAGACGGAGATCGCGGCCTGACAGGTCTGAGAAGGCCGGCCGGCGCGCCGCCGCTGATTGCTCCCATCGACTCACCCGTGGCGGATTTTCAGCGCCAGGATGGCCGCGGTGATGGCGAAGGTGATGGCGCTCGAACCGATCAGCGGCGCGTCGGCGATCGCCAAGCCGTAGATCAGCCAGAGCAGGACGCCGAGGACGGAGAGCGTCGTGCGCGGTCAGCGAGATGGCTCGGGTTTCGCGGTCGCGAATGATCTTGACCGCCTGCGGCACCCAGCACAGCGTCGTTAGAATGGCGGCGAGCATGCCGATCATCTCCACCAACGCCGACGCCATTGCCGCAGCCTCCGTTGCAACGCGACATCCCGCTCCCGCCGCCCAATCGCCGGCTCAAGCGGCGGCCGAGCCGGCCTTATTTGGCGCGATTGTCGAATCAGTGTGAAATTTTAACGGCGCACGGATGTGGTGCTGATGACAGGGCCGGCGCGGCGCCGGCGGATGCTTCAAGCTGCCGACGCCTTCCTGTCATCGCATGTTCACGGATAAAGCGTAGAATCATCAATGCGTTGCGTAATGCGCTGAGAAACGCGGCAGGCCATGATTGTCTCTGATCATACCACTAAGGTTTTCGACTCCGATCTGATCAAGCTCACGCAGAAAGTCGCCGAGATGGGCGGCTTCGCCCAGAAGCAGATCATCGATGCGATGGATGCGCTGGCGCGCCGCGATCTCGCGCTCGCCCATCAGGTTGTTGCCAACGATACGATCGTCGATGATTTCCAGCGTCAGATCGAGGAAAAGACGGTGGAGACCATCGCCTTGCGCCAGCCGATGGCGAACGATCTGCGGGCGCTGGTGGCGATGCTGCGCATCGCCAATGACCTCGAACGAATTGGCGATCTGGCAAAGAACATCGGTAAGCGCACCATCGCCATGGGCGGTGAGCACTCACAGCGCACCATGCTGCGCGGGCTGCGACACATGACGAACTCTCGCCGTCGCGCAGCTCGCCTGCGTGCTCGACAGCTTCGTCGACCGCAGTCCCCATAAGGCGCTCAAGGTCTGGCAGAGCGACAAGGAGATCGATGCTCTCTATGTGTCCTTGTTCCGGGAATTGCTGACCTACACGATGGAAGATCCCGGTTCGATCTCGATGTGCATCCACCTTCTGTTTTGCGCCAAGAACCTCGAACGGATCGGCGACCACGCGACCAATATCGCCGAGGCGGTGCACTACATGGTCGAAGGTTATCCTATCGTCGGCGAGCGCCCGAGGGGCGACACCTCGATCTATGGCAGTGCGGCGTTGAGCGCTGTGAGCCGGGTTCCGGCTTAACCAACTCTACGGAAACCGCATCAGCGGTTCGCCGACGCGAATGATCTGACCTTCGCGGACATTGCCGCAGAACGAGAAGCCGTCGGGCGCAAACAGGATGATGGTCGAGCCGTGCTCGAACCAGCCCATTTCATCGCCTTTGCGAAAATCGGCGCTGCAGGGAATGCCGGCGCGGCCGCTTGGCCGGAGACAGTTTTCGACGTCGAGGAAATTCAGCCGAATGCCGGCGACGAGGATGGCGCCGACCGGAACCAACGTGAGCGCGTGACCACTCCCGGCAAGCCGTACCCGCAGCACCGCGCGCTCGTTCTTGCAGTAGAGTTTCTCGACCCGTTTGAGCGCGGCGGCGTTGACGTTCCAGGTGTCGCCCTCGATGTAGGCGGCGTGCTCGACGCGGCAATCGTACGGCGCGTGAAAGTGGTGATACATGCTCGAGGTGAGACGCAGCGTGACATAGCGGCCGTCGCGATGCAGATCGACCAAACTCTCGTCGCGGAACAGCTCGGACAGCGCATAGCGAGCCCCTTTGATCTGATAGAGGTCGGTCCCGGCGATGGTTCCGTGCGCGCCGACGATGGCGTCGCACGGGCTGACCAGGATGGTGGGATCCGCATCGATCGGCCGCGCGCCGGGCTTTAATCGCCGGGTGAAGCAATCGTGCAGGCTGCGGAAGCTTGTGGCGTTCGCTTCGCTCAGATCGAGAGCGGAGAAGAAACGCCACACGCCGATCGAAACGTCGCGAACGAGCGGTTGTTCGATCTGACTGAACCAGCCGGCGAACCGCGTCAACAATCGGCGGGGAATCCGGTTGGTGACGAGGAAATTGACGTCTTCCCGGTCGAGCGTCCGTAAAAGGCGGCTTTTCAACGTCATGTTACCGTAAACTCCCTGTCGTATACGCGATTCGATGAACTGGAGCGGCATGACTATCGCCTTCTATGGCTTCGGTGGCGCCGCCTTTGCCGCGTCGCTGGCGAAGCTGAAGGGAAGGCTGCGGCTCTCCAACGGCAAGCATCCTTCGCTTGCCGGCCACTCCCGCCTGGCGCGGCGGATGGCGTCGCTCGTTCGCTTTTACGAGTACGATGACAGCCGGTTCTTCCGTGTTGATGGCGCGCCGGATGAAATCGCCGCGCTCCGCCGCGCTGGCTTCATGCGATTGGCCGACCTCTACAAGACGCGCTTTGCCAAGACCGTGGCGCTGACTACCGAGGCCGCCGACGGCATTTCCGACCTGCAGTTCACCGCCGCCTACCGGGTGCCTTTTCAGTTCAGCCGGATGGTGCGCAGAGAGCTTAAGGCTGGCGCGTTCGTGCAGTCTTCCGCCGGCGTGACCGTCACCGATCTCGACGGCAACAGCTTTTACGACCTGACCGGCTCCTACGGCGTCAACGTGCTGGGTTACGACTTCTACAAGGCCGCTATGGCGCGCGGCTTTGAGCGGGTTGCGGGGCTTGGTCCGGTGCTCGGCCCCTATCATCCCATCGTTGCCGACAACGTGGCGCGTCTGCGGCGGCTTTCTGGCCTCGACGAAGTGTCGTTCCATATGTCGGGCACCGAGGCGGTCATGCAGGCCGTGCGGCTTGCCCGCTACCACACAAGGCGCACGCATCTCGTTCGCTTTTGCGGCGCCTATCACGGCTGGTGGGGCGACGTGCAGCCGGGCATCGGCAATCCGCTGCCGGCGCACGAGACCTATACGCTCAAAGACATGTCCGAGGATTCGCTGCGCGTCCTGCAAACGCGGCGCGACATCGCCTGCGTTCTGGTCAATCCGCTGCAGGGCCTGCATCCGAACATGAATGCGCCGGCGGATTCCTCTCTGCTCGACAGCACGCGCACCGCGGGCTTCGACAAAGAGGCCTATGCCGACTGGCTCAAACGGTTGCGCGAAGTGTGCGGCGAGCGCAACATCGTATTGATCTTCGACGAAGTGTTTGTCGGCTTTCGCCTGGCGATTGGGGGCGCGCAGGACTATTTCGGCGTGCGCGCCGACCTCGTCACCTATGGCAAGACGCTCGGCGGCGGATTGCCGATCGGAGTCGTCTGCGGCCGCAAAGATTTGATGCGCCGCTTTCGCGACGACCGTCCCGGCGACATCTGCTTTGCCCGTGGAACGTTCAATTCGCACCCCTACGTGATGGCGGCGATGAACGAGTTCCTCCGTTTCACCGAGACCGAAGAAGCCCGCGCGCTCTATCGTGACCTTGATGCGATCTGGAACGAAAGAGCGCAACGGCTCAACGCGCGCCTGCGCGCGGCGGGACTGCCGGTCGAAGTCGCCAATATGTCCTCGATCTGGACTGTCTGTTACACGCAGCCCTGCCGCTATAACTGGATGCTGCAATATTATCTGCGCGCCGAAGGGCTGGCGCTGAGCTGGGTCGGCACCGGCCGGCTGATTTTCAGCCTCAATTACACCGAAGCGGACTTCGCTGCAGTCGCCGACCGTTTCGTCGCCGCCGCCACGGCCATGAACGATGACGGCTGGTTCTGGCACGATCCGGCGATGACCAACAAATCGATCAAGCGGACGATTCTCAAGGAGATACTCGCGCATCGGTTCATGTCTCCGCGCGAGTCGTAAAGCGCCGGCTGAGGGCAGCCGTGGAAGGGGACGACGTGTCATGATCCAATTCGATTGAACTGGATCATGACTTAGCTGCTTCGTTCATCTGTTCAAAAAGTGGCGGCCCGTTTTTTTCGCGCCATGCTCTAGCTGGTGCGCGGCAGTTCCTCGATGTCGTCCAAATCCTCTTCGTCCTCGTCCCAGTCGCTGCCGATATGCGGATCGATGAGCTCGCCGCGCAGGAGCGCGAGCGGCGCCTTGTGATAGAGCTTGATGTCGTGGAACGGGTCGGTGAGGATTTTTGTCGCCCACACCAGGCCAGTCTGCACGTCCTTGATGATGAACAGTTGGACGGTGCGGAACGCGACGCCGCCGATGCCGAGCACGAGCCAGATGATCGCGACCTGACGGATGAAGCCGGCCGTGTCGGTTGCCGGCGATAACAGACCGAACAGGCTTGGGCTGAAATAGAGAACGAGCGGGGAGAGCGCCCAGATCGACAACAGGACGATCTTGCGCTGCAGGTTATAGCCGACCTTGATTTCTTCCTTGTACTCGTGGGTCGCCTGGTTGACCTCGTCGTAATCCTTCGGCTCGAAGAAAAAATGACCGGTCTGCCGCGTCGTCATTGCGACGAGCCAGCCGGCCAGGGCCGAGATGGCAGGATCCTTGAAGAGCATCACGTAGGCAAACAGGAAGCTTATCGCGCTGACGAAGTGGAGCGATTGATTGATCCGGCTGTGATGATAGTAGCGATGATCGTCCCACCGTTGAATCCTTAACGTCTCAAGAAAGCCGGCCATATTGCCCTCCGCCGTGGGTTGATTCCTGCACCATATGGCAATTCGATGAACCCGCCGTGACAGACAAACAACGCGTGACATTCGTATGAAAAAGCGATGTCGAGACTGCGCCCGCTCAGCCGGCAGCGCGCACCGGGAGGTCGTTGTGTGTCTCCCGCGCGACAGCCGCGACGCCGCTCTTGGCGAAGCGGATGAGCGAGAAATGCCCGAACGGCGGCATCGCCCGGCGTTCGACCAGCTGCATGCCGGCGGTCTTATTGGCCCAACGCGCGTAACGCTCGAAGGAGAATTCCGTGCGCCAACCGAGCTTGCGCGCCGCCGGTGCGAACCAGTGCTCCAGCGCGCGGCGCAATCCAGCCTCGGCGCCGACGCGGCTCACCAGCACGATCTCGCCGCCCGGTTTCAAAACGCGGGCGAACTCGTCGAGCGTGGCTTCGGGGTTCGGCACCGTCGTGATCACGTACTGCGCCACGATCACGTCGAAAGAAGCGTCCGGAAACTCCATATGCTCCGCGTCCATGACCGCGAGCGTCTCGACGTTTTTGAGCCCCAGCTCAGTGACGCGTTGTTGCGCCTTGCGGAGCATCGGTCCGGAAATGTCGACGCCTGAGAGGCGGACGTTGGACGAGTAGTAAGGCAGCGAGATGCCGGTGCCGACGCCCACTTCAAGAATGCGCCCGCCAATCCGCTCGGCTGCGGAGATCGCTGCGTGGCGGCCTTGCTCGAAGACCGCGCCAAACACCAGGTCATAGACCGGCGCCCATCGCGCGTAGGCTTTCGCAATCATGTCCTTGTCGAGTTCCGAGCGCATGGTGTCACTCATCGCCTAGCCCCTTTCTTATTTGACTTAAGCTGTTTTTGACCGAATTGACTCATTTGGCCGTGCGGCCGCGGCTCCCTAACCGTGCGCGGTCGCGGTCGCCGGCTCGGCCACCTCCTGTTCGCCGGCGCCATTCCTCGCCACTTTGCGGACATGCGCGATGAACTGGCGCGCGCTGTTTTCCCACGAGTAACGCAGCGCGAAGTCGCGGCAGGCCTCGCGAGAGATTTCCAGTGCGCGCAGACATGCGGCGCGCAGATCTTCGTCCAGCGCGCCGATCGGATGGTCGGCGATCACATCTTTCGGACCGGTGACCGGATAGGCGGCGATCGGAACGCCGCTCGCGAGCGCTTCGAGCTGGACGACGCCGAACGTATCGGTGCGGCTCGGAAAGACGAACACGTCGGCCGCCGCGAGGTGCGCCGCGAGCGTGCCGTTCTCCAGCTGGCCGAGAAACTTTGTCTGCGGGAAGCGGCGCTTGAGCTCCGCTTCCATCGGACCCTTGCCGATGACCACCTTGGTGCCGGGAAGATCGAGTGAGAGGAAGGCGTCGATATTCTTCTCCACCGCGACGCGGCCCATGCTGACGAAGATCGGACGTGGAAAACCGGGATCGATTGCCCGGTCCGGCCGAAACAGTTCGGTATCGACGCCGCGGGTCCACATGCCGAGATTGGAAAATCCGCGCTCGCGCAGTTCGTTCATCAGCGACGGAGTGGCTACCATGGTAACCGTGGCGGCAGCATGAAAGCGCCGCAGTGCCGCGTAGATCAGGCTCTGCCGGGATCGGCGCGCGCGCGGCGATATATTCGGGAAAGCGCGTCGTATAGCTCGTGGTGAACGGTCGGCCGTGTACGTAGGCAATAGGCGCGCACGTAGTGGCCAATCGGTCCCTCGGTCGCGACATGAATGGCGTCCGGACTTGCCTGCTCGATGCGCTCGGCAATGCGCCGTCGGCTCGGTATGGCGAGGCGAAGCCCCGGATAAGTCGGCACCGGAACGGTCGGAAAGCCGTCAGGCGAGAGAAACTCGATGTCGACACCGAGGCCGCGTGCGGTGCGCGCCAGCGAGGTCAGGGTGCGCACGACGCCGTTAACCTGCGGAGACCACGCATCCGTTGCTATGAGAACCCGCATGCATTGTTCCCGTGAGATCAGTTTTCCCGTTTACAATTGCGAATCGGATGCGACATTCATTGCTAATTCATGTCTCAGTTATGTGACGCTTCGTTGTGGGGATGGCGCGGCAGGTCCTGGCGGAACTAACAAACACAGCGTGTTTAGAGTGCGTTCAGCAATCAAGCTTTGGAGTGGGAGCCATAGAGGACGGTAGCGCGTTACAATTCTGTCGTAGTCCGATGAGACAAGTGCCGTATCGAATCGCGCATCATGCTGGAAGCTCGTCACACTGGACCCATGTCGACTGTGAGGAGCGCCATCGCGCACGCGATTTCGCGGAAATCCGGCTTGAGCTGGATCGCGGCAGCGATCAGTCTCGCGATCGTCTCGGTCGCTGCGGTGACGTTATGGCGCGTCTTTCGTGAAATCGAATTCGGCGGAGTGCTCGCGGCGCTAAAGGCCCAGTCGCCGCGCGCGCTGCTCACGGCGATCACGTTTGTCGTGGCCGGTTATCTGACGCTTACCTGCTATGACGTGTTCGCGCTGCGGGCGATCGGCCGCCGCAATGTGCCTTACCGCGTGGCGGCACTGGCGAGCTTCACGAGCTACACGATCGGCCACAATATCGGCGCCGCGATCTTCACCTCGGGGCTCATCCGTTATCGGATTTATTCGAGCCTGGGGCTTGAGCGTGCGGGAGATCGCCCGCATCGCGTTCATCACCGGACTGACCTACTGGCTCGGCAACGCGTTCGTGCTCGGCGCCGGCATTGCGCTCGCTCCCGGCGCCGCCAGCGCGGTCAATCACCTGCCGCCGTCGGTCAATCGCCTGATCGGGCTCGCCGCACTGATGGCGCTCAATGGCTACATGCTCTGGCTGTTACCACGCCCGCGCAGCATCGGCCGCTCGCATTGGCGGATTGCGCTTCCCAATCCGCCGTCGACGCTCGTGCAGATCGGCATCGGTGCGCTCGATCTTACTCTGGTAACGCTCGCGCTCTACGTGCTGCTGCCTGCCCAGCCGGCGATCGATTTCTTTGACCTGCTGGTGATTTTCGTCACCGCGATGCTGATCGGTGTCGTGAGCTATGTGCCGGGTAGCCTCGGGGTGCTGGAAGCGGCAATGTTCATCGGCCTGCCGCAATTTCCCAGGGAGGATTTGCTGGCGTCGCTGCTGACCTTTCGGGTCTTATATTTCCTCATACCGCTGATGCTGGGAACGCTTTTGCTCGGCTTGCGCGAGATGCGCAGCGTCGCCGCCGGGATCGGCCGCACTGTCTAGGCGACCGCGCTCCATCAGCGTCCGAATATCAGGCTGTTGGGGTGCTGGTTGATGTTCTGAATCGTTTTCTGCAATTCGGCGAGCGTGCGCCGGCCGTCGATCGCAAAAGCCTCGAATTGCTTTAGTCCGCCGTTGGAGAACTGATTCAGTCCGGCCGAGATCTGCGTGGTTTCTTTGTCGAGATCGTCGGCAAGCCGGCGGATCGACTCGGCGGCTTTGCCGATCTGGCCGTTGCCATCGGGGCCGCCGGTCAGGTTTTGCAGCCCGGCCATGACCTGGTCGAGGCGCTGCGAATTCTGCGCGAGCGTGTTGGTGACCGTCTCGATATTGGCGAGCGATGCGTGCAGCGCTGCTTCGTTCGCGGTCACCATGTCATCGATGTGGCTGAGCACGTTGCGCGCCTGCTGTGTCACGTCGGCGGTCGCGTTCGCTTCGGCATAAAGCGTAGGCGGTTCGCCGGCCTGCGCGACGAGCGGTCCCGCATCGGCCGATCCGCCGGTGAGCGAGACTTCGGCGAGTCCGGTCAGGCCCTGGAACGTGAGCCCGGCCTTGGTGTCGGCGCGCACCGGCACGCCGCGATTGAGCTTAAGGAACGCTGTGACCTTGCGCGGGTCGCGCGGATCGAGCGCAAGACCGGCCACTTCGCCGACGCGGATGCCGTTGAAGGAGACCTCGGCGCCGGTGCGCAGCCCGGCCACCGAGCCGGAGAACACCACGCGATAGGTGGTCTGCTCGCCGCTGTCGCCGGTTCGCTGAAACCAGAACACGAAGCCGAAGGCGGCGACCACAACGGCGAGCGTGAACAATCCGGTCACGACGTAATTCGCCTTGGTTTCCATGAACGAAGTTCCTCTGCTTTGTCAGTGCCGAACGGGGCGACCCCGTTTGCCGCGGAAGTAGGATTTGAGCCACGGATGCTCGGACGCGAGCATGGATTCGATCGGTCCCGCGGCGATCACGCGGCCCTCCGACAGCACCGCGACGCGGCTGCAGATCGCGTGCAGGCTGTCGAGGTCGTGGGTGACCATGAACACGCTCAAGCCGAGCGTCCGCCGCAAGGTGAGGATCAGATCGTCGAACTCGGCGGCGCCGATCGGATCGAGGCCGGACGTGGGCTCGTCGAGAAAGACGATATCGGGATCGAGCGCGAGCGCGCGAGCGAGCGCGGCGCGCTTGGTCATGCCGCCGGAAAGCTCGGCCGGATATTTGGTGCGCACGTCGGCGCCGAGCCCGACCATTTCCAGCTTGGCGAGCGCGATCTCCGCGATCAGCCGCGGTGAGAGGTCCTGCAGGTTTTCGCGGATGGGAAACTCGATGTTCTGCTGCACATTGAGCGAGGAGAACAGCGCGCCCTGCTGGAACAGAACGCCCCAGCGCCGCTCGATCGAACGGCGCTCGCGCTCGTTCGCGGCGGCGATGTCCTTGCCGAAAACCTCGATCGTGCCGTTGCGCCTCGGCAAGAGGCCGATGATCGTGCGCATGAGCACCGACTTGCCGGCGCCGGAGCCGCCGACAAAGCCCAGAATTTCGCCGCGCATCACGTCAAGCGTGACGTGGTCGAGCACGGTCGCTGCGCCGAAGCCGACGACGAGATCGCGCACGCTGATGACTGGCTCGGTCGTGCTCATCGCTCACATCCCGATGGCGGCGAAAAACATGGCGAAAAATCCGTCGAGCACGATGACGAGGAAGATCGATTTGACGACCGAGGCCGTCGTTTTCAGGCCGAGCGAAGCGGTGCTGCCGTCGACCTCGAAACCCTCGGCGCAGGCGACAAGTCCGATCACCAACGCCATGAACGGCGCCTTGATCAGCCCGACTTCAAAAGTCGGCAGCCAGATCGCCTCGCGCAGTCTTGCAAGAAAGATCGCCGGCGCCATACCGCCGTAGAGCCAGCAGACGAGGCCCGCGCCGTAGAGCGCCGCCATCGCGCCGATGAAGGTGAGCAGCGGCACCGCGATGATCAGCGCCACGACGCGCGGCAGCACCAGCACCTCGACCGGGTCGAACCCCATGGTGCGCAGCGCGTCGATCTCTTCGCGCATTTTCATCGCGCCAAGCTCAGCCGTGTAGGCGCTGCCGGAACGGCCGGCGACCATGATGCTGACGATCAGCACGCCGACCTCGCGCAGCACCAGGACGCTCACCATGTCGACGACGAAGATATCGGCGCCGAATGGGCGGAAACGGAAAATGCCCTGTTGCGCGATGATGGCGCCGATCAGGAAGGTGGTCACCAGAATGATCGGCACCGCGCGCAAGCCAACGCGTTCGAGATGATGCACGATGGAGGTGCGCCGCAGCCGTGCCGGGTGCGTGAGCATACCCAGCGCGACCCGCGTCAACGCGCCGAGCAGATGGGCGATGAGTACGAGCGACCAGCCGGCTTCCGCCGTGGCGCGGCCGATCGAATCGAGCGTTGTGAGCACGCGGTTTGGCGCTTGCCCTGCCACGGCGGTTTGTTGATTGACTTGCCGATGATTGACCTGCCGCACCTCGTCGATCAGGCCGCGATCGGTGTCGGAGAGATTGACGATGCGCGCGCTCGCGCCGTGGGCGGTCAACGCCCGCTGCAGCCGCTCGATCAGCCAGGCGCCGAACGTGTCCAGCCGCTCGAGCTTTTCCAGATCGATATCGACGCTGCGGACGCTCTCGTAGCGGCTCGCGGCTTCATCGACCATCCGTTCGAGTTCAGCGGCGCGTTCGGCCGTCCAGACGCCGGTCGCGGCAAGCGCCACGTGCTGGCCGTCTATCGTGCCAATCAGCGCAGCGGTCACAGTTTGCTACTCCCGAGCGAGCGCCGCGCGCGGCACGGCTCTTGAGCGCCGCCCCCGACTGCCGTCATACTTGTCGCTCGCATGGACCTCTCCGTACGGATCGAGCGCTGGCCGCTCCGCGAAGCCTTCACCATCAGCCGCGGCAGCAAGACCGAGGCCGTCGTGGTGGTGGCCGAATTGCGTGATGGAACCCACCGCGGCCGTGGCGAATGCGTCCCCTACGCACGCTACGGTGAAACCCCGGACGCGATTGTGGCGGCCATTGAGGCCATGCGCCCGGCGCTGGACAGGCGCCTTGACCGCGCGGCCTTGCAGGCCGCGATGCCCTTGGGCGCAGCCCGTAATGCACTCGATTGTGCTTACTGGGACGTTAACGCGAAGAAATCCGGCCTCCCGGTCCACGAATTGGCCGACCTTGTGGCACCGGGGCCACGCATCACTGCCTATACGATTTCGCTTGGCGCGCCTGCGGTCATGGCGGAGGCGGCGGAACGGGCGGCGGCGCGGCCGCTGCTCAAGGTCAAACTGGGCGGTTCCGACGCCGCCGACGGCGAGCGGATCAGGGCGGTGCGGCGCGCCGCGCCGCGGGCCGAGCTCATTGTCGACGCCAACGAAGGATGGAACGAGGACAATCTCGCAGGGAACCTCGCCGCCTGTGCCGATTGCGGCGTCACGCTGATCGAGCAGCCCTTGCGCGAAGGCCGCGACGCGGCGCTGTCGGGCCTCAAGCGGCCGGTTCCGGTCTGCGCCGACGAGAGCGTTCATGGTCGCACATCGCTTCACCACCTGACGGGCAGATACGACGCCGTGAATATCAAGCTCGACAAGACCGGTGGTCTGACCGAGGCGCTCGCGCTCGTCGCGGAAGCGGAGCGGCGCGGGTTTGCCATCATGATCGGCTGCATGGTCGCGACCTCATTGTCGATGGCGCCGGCTATTTTGGTGGCGCAGCGCGCCCGCGTCGTCGATCTCGACGGCCCGCTTCTCCTTGCCAAAGATCGCGCAGACGGGCTGCGCTACGATGGCAGTCTGGTCTATCCAGCCGATCTGGCGCTGTGGGGGTGAGGCGCGCCAAGTGGTATAGAAGCCATAAGGCCACATCAGTGCGAACTTGAGACGATCGCACAACGAAGGCAGGCCAAAGCTCGGGAGGATCTTGATGGCAACAAGGCGCAAGTTTCTGTCGGCCATTGCGGGTGCCGGCGCAGCGCTTCCCTCGGCGATGCGTGGCGTCGCACGGGCGCAGCAGAATTATCCCGACCGGCCGATCCGTCTGATCGTTCCATTTCCGCCGGGCGGGCCGATCGACACCATGGCGCGGCTGGTCGGGGAGGAGCTGAGCTCAAGCGTCGGCAAGGTGGTGGTCGAAAACCGCGCTGGCGGTGGCTCCACCATCGGCACGAAATACGTGGCCGCCGCCGAGCCGGACGGCTACACGCTCTTGTTCGGCTCATCCGGCTCGCTCGCTGTCGCGCCGGCACTTTATTCCAGTCTCGACATCGATCCACGCAAGGCGTTCGTGCCGGTCGCCACGGTGGCGCTGCTGCCGCACGTGTTCGTGGTGAATCTTGACGTGCCGGCGAACACCATCGCCGAGTTCGTCGCTTATGCGAAGGCCAATCCCGGCAAGGTCAATTTCGGCGCCGGACTAGGTACGCCGCCGCATCTGCTCAGCACCTTGTTCAAGACTGATGCGAAAATCGATGTCGTCTACATTCCCTATAACGGGTCCGCCCAATCGGTGACCGACCTGCTCGGTGGGCGGACGCAGTTCACGATCGACGGGCTGGTCACGCTTTATCCGTTGATCAAGGCCGGGAAGCTCCGCCCGCTTGCAATTGCGCGGGCCGAGCGCTGGCCGGCTTTGCCCGACGTGCCTACTCTCGTGGAGAGTGGCTATCCCGATTTCGTTCTCGATGCCTGGACTGGCGTCGTGGCACCCGCCGGGACGCCGGCGCCCATCGTCGAGAAGCTCAATGTGGCGATCAATGCCGGGCTCAAGAGCACGGAAGCCAAGCAAAGCCTGGCCAAATTCTCCGCCGTCGCCAATCTCGGCACGCCCGACGATTTCAAAAAGTTCCTCGCCGACCAGATGGCCAAATGGGGCGCCATCGTGAAGCTCGCCGACGCTAGGGTCGACTGAAGTCGCTGACAGGGCAGGGCGCGCGTCTCGGCAGCGGCCTTCTTCCTGTGGTATCGTGGGACGTGGGCTGCTTCGCGATTGTCCGCTCGTCGCCCGTGTGCTGTTACCGTGCGCCGTACCTTCGTGCCGATGTGGTGTAACGACGATGTCCACCGACCCATCCGCCGCCGCACTTGGGCCTGACGACGCGGTTGCCGACGCGTTGGCATCGCCGGCAGCAACCGAGTCGCGTAGCGATCTCGCCGATCTTGCGGCGGCGATCGAGCGGCTCGAGGCGCTGATGGCGACCGGGCCTGGGCTCGACGGATCGGCCGCAGTCGAGCGCATTGCCGATATCGCCTTCGTTCTGCATGAGCGCGAGGTTGAGGCTTCGCTGTGCGATGCGCTCGACGCCGCAGTGCGCGAAATCAGCGATTCCGGCTTGCTCAAATCGGCAGGCACGCAACGCACGCAGGAAGCCGCCGAATTGCTGCGCGATCTGTCCCGGCGGGTGAACGATTTGATGGCGCGCAAGCAAGCCGAGCAGGCTGCCGATCTGTCCGAGGCGGCACAGCCTTCGCGCCGCGCTGCCACGGTGGCGAGGTTCGATGACGAGGATATGGCTGCCGATGAGGCGATAGCGGCGGATTTGTTCGCGACGGACCTGCCCGAGGATGACGAGTTCGCCCGCGTTGTCGCGGGGTTGGCTGGGTCGCTGCCTGTGCGGGCTGATGAAGAATTGGCGTCCGATCCGCCGCCCGAAGCCGCCGCTGTCTCCGCGCAATCGTTTGATCCTCGGCAATCAGCCGATCCGGCGGCGCGGGGCTCCGACGACGCGAGCCTGGTCCAGAGCGACCGCGTGCTGGTCTCCGTCGCCGCGGTCGAGATGACGCTGGTTGTTGAGTCACGAGATGCCGTAATCTCAGGCGACGTCTTGGGCGACGTCTCGGGCGATTTCGCCCGCGAGGCGTCGGCACCGGCCGATGTCGCGTCGGGCGAGCCCCCGAGCGAACAATCGTCGGGCGATGTGACGTCGGCTGAGGAATTCGTGGGCGAACAAGCACCGAGCGACCTGCCGCTTGAGTCATTATCGTCTGTGCTTGCCGAGGCGGCCGCGCCGGAATCGGTTTCGAACGAAGCAGCGACGCAAACGGCCTCACGCGAAGCGATTTTGAACGAAGCTTCACCGGGCGAAGCCGCGCTCCCCGGGCACTTGCCGGGCGCGGAGCTTGCCGTCGACTCCACGGCAGCGGCGCTGAGTGAAGATCCGGCGAGCGTTTCCGCGCTGGCGCTTCCGGTGCCCGATGTAATCACGCCAGCAGATGTAATCGCGCCAACGAGTGTTGAGGAAAACCACTCGCCAACCGTCATCGCGCCTGCCTCACCGGCCGCTATGGTTGCCGGCGAGGATAGCGCCGAGCCGCATTCCGATCGCGAGCCCGCGCATCACGACGATCAAAGTGTGGCCGAGATGTTTACGCCCGGCGAGCCGGATCAACCAAGACCGGTTGAAGCGGTCAACAGCCCGGCTGCGATTGCCGTGAATGTGGACGAAATCTTTGCGCCCGTTGAGCCGAAGTTCGTCGAACCCAAGCCTATCGAGCCCAAGTCTGTCGAGCCTGAGCCTGTTGAGACCAAGTCTGTCGAGCCTGAGCCTGTTGAGACCAAGTCTGTCGAGCCTGAGCCTGTTGAGACCAAGTCTGTCGAGACTAAGCCTGCCGAGCCAACGCTGTCGCGGACCGTATTGCCCGTCGTGTCGATTGATCCTGACGAGGATCCTTTTGATTTATTTGAACCGACGACGAGCGCGGCACCGTCGCCGGTATCGGGCGGCGCGGCGAGGCCGGTCGCTGCCGCGCCCGCGCCGACCAATGTCGCGGCAAAAGTCGAGAAAGCTCCGCAGCCCGCGAGCGACAGCGAACAGAAACCTGTAGCGAGCGCACAAGCTGCAACGAGCGCGACAGGTATGCCGCTCAGCGCGACTCCTCCTACAGCAAAGCCCGATGCCAAGCCGCAAGCGCAGCCGGCGCCGCCGCGCGGGGCCCCGGCCGTCCCGCCGCCGGCTCCACGTCCGGCGCCAACCGACCCGCTCGCGCCGGTGCGCGCGCTGAGCGAAGACGAGATGATCGCGCTGTTCAGCTAACGCGAAGTCCGCCTACCATCACTGCAGAGTTCGGAACCGGTAAGCGATTGCCGGTCAATCGGATATTTTGCTCGGAGAGGGCGGCACAAAAGTTGCTTCCAAGGAGTTATGCGGATCGACAGCGATACGTAGGTGCGGCTTTGCGTACCCCAAGTGATGAGGACCCGAGTCGCTCTTGGTCCGCGCAACCATCCACTTGGAGGCCAAAATGCAAAGACTTACCGCTTCCGCGCTTGCGGTTGTGGCGCTAGGCGTCAATGCGCTGGTTCCGAGCCAGTTGCTAGCGCACGACGATGGTCGCTTCGCCGACTCGCCATTAAAGCCCTGGTTTGATCGCTTGGCGAGTGGCAAGGGGCTGTGTTGCTCATTCGCTGATGGCGTTAAGGTCGAAAACGTCGATTGGGACACGCAAGAAGGCCATTATCGCGTTCGTCTGAATGGGCAGTGGGTGCTCGTTCCTGATGCGGCAGTCGTTACTGAGCCGAACCGATACGGTCCGGCCGTGGTCTGGCCATACAAAGACTCTGACGGAACGACGTTGATTCGGTGCTTCATGCCGGGCGCCGGCGCCTAGGCTTCTGTTCGGTACACGACTCTTCGCAAGCGAGAGTCTTCGCAAGCGGGAGTTCGTGCTGGTGCGTTGAGAATTGTCGCGCCTCGCGGTCGCGGGGCCGAATCAACAATGGCCGATGAATAGTGCGACAGGCGGCGAACGCCCTAAGCGACCAGCTTTGAGAACAGCTCCGGATCGACATTGCCGCCGGACAGAACCGCGACGGCGACCTTGCCTGCAACATCGATTTTTTTGGTCATTAGAGCGGCAAGCGCAACTGCTCCGCCCGGCTCGACCACGAGCTTGAGTTCCGCGAAAGCAAACGCGACCGCAGCGGCCACCTCCGCATCGCTCGCCACGACGCCTCCGCCGACCAGCGAGCGGTTGATCGCGAAGGTCAGCTTGCCCGGCATGCGCGCCATCAGCGCGTCGCAGATGGTGCCGGTGAGCGCCACGTTCTGTTCGCGCTGGCCGCTCTTGAACGAGCGGGCGTGGTCGTCGAAGTCTTGCGGCTCGGCGGTGTAGACGGCGGCGGCCGGAGCGCGCGCCTTGACCGCAAGCGCGATGCCGGCGGTCAAGCCGCCGCCCGAAGCGGTCACCACCACGACATCGGGCGTAAGCCCGAGCGCCGATAGATCTTCGACGATCTCGCGACCAGCAGTGCCCTGGCCGGCGATGATCAAGGCGTCGTCGTAAGGCGGCACCAGAGTGGCGCCGCGTTCGGCGGCGATCGCAGAAGCAATGGCCTCGCGGTCGTCGCGAATGCGATCGTAAAGCACGATCTCGGCGCCGAGCGCTGCGGTGCGCTCGCGCTTGGCGCGCGGCGCATCGCTTGGCATGACGATCACGCAGGGCATGCCGAGAATCCGCGCTGCCGCGGCGACGCCCTGCGCGTGATTGCCCGAAGAGAATGCCACCACGCCGCGCGAGCGCAGCTCGGCCGGGATGGCAGCGAGCTTGTTGTAGGCGCCGCGAAACTTGAACGAGCCGGTGCGCTGCAAGGTTTCGGCCTTGAGGAAAACGCGGCCGCCGGTCATCGCGTCAAGCGCGGCGGACGTCAGAAGCGGCGTGCGCAACGCCACGCCAGCGAGCCGGCGTGCGGCCTCATCCACATCGGCGACGGTCGGTAGCGCTACCGGAGCGTCCATGCCGCAAGCCTAGCGCCGCGATTGCGGCGCGAGCAAGAGCGCTGACGCGCCGGTCGGCGAGATCGAACGCGATTGGGCTGAAAGGAAGCGGCGGCGCTGATGAACGCCGCCGCTTAAAGTACGAGGACCAAGTCTATTGATCGAAACGTCCGGCCGCGTGCGCCAGCATGGTGTAGACCTTGCCGGTGTCCGAGGTCAGATAGTTGCGTGCTACCGACGGCCCACGGTCGCCGCGGGAGACGTCTTCCAAGAGCCGCTCGAACTCGTGGATGTAGTGTTCCACGGTCTGGCGGAATTCCGGATCGCCACGGTACTTTTTGCGGATCTCCTCGAATGCCTTCTGGCCCTGCCCGGTGTAGAGCCTCCGGTTGCCGAGGCCACGTTCGCCGCGCTGATAGCGCTCCCACAATTCGGCGGTCGCCTCATGATCGATCATGCGGGCGATATCCACCGACAGCGACTCGATCGAGCTTGCGGCATCGCGTGCCGGACGATCTCCTGTCCGCGGCGCCTCGCGCGGCGGCGTAACCGGGGCGGTCGGCGGAGTCTCATCGCGTGAAGCCCGCGTCAGCATCTCGCTGAGCCAGCCGCTGCGGCCGTTGCCGTTGTCCTTGCCGCCCTGAATCGGACTGAGCGAAGGGGCGTCGGGCCGCCGCGTCGGCGCGCCGGTGATGTCGCGCGGCGGGCGGGGCGGAGCGCCGCCCATTTCCGAGCGGACCGGTCGTGGCTGCCCGCGGCCGCCGCCGGCGGCGTAAGCGGGTTCCGCTTCGCGGCGGCTCGGCTCGGCGGCATCGAGCGCACGACCGTGCCGGGCGACGATGCGGTTGAGTTCGGCGAGCGCCTCGATCTGGTCGACGATGACGCGGCGCATCTGAGCCGTGCTATCGGCCGTTTCCTGCGGCAGTTCGAGCACGCCGCGGCGCAACTCGGCCCGCGTCGACTCGAGTTCACGCTGCATCTCCGCCGCCATCTGCTTCATGCCCTGCATGATTTCGGTGAAGCGGTCGGCCGATTGCGTGAACATGGCGTGCACTTCGCCAGCGGTCTCCTGATAGACCGAGTTGACCGTCTCGCTGGTGAGCCGGCGCTGTTCTTCGGCGGTCGCGCGCACGAGGTCGAGCTGTTGTTCGATCGTGTGTACGCTCTCGTTGCTCGTCTCGGCCACGATGCTGGCGATTTCGCGCGCCCGTGAGGTCGCCGAATCGAGCAATTCGTCGAGCAGGCCGGAGAAGCGGCGCAGCCGCTGCTCGAAATCGTCGGTGCGCGCCTCGAGCGTCGCCACCAGCGATTCAATGCTGGCGTGCCGCGCCGAGATCGAGTCCTCGCTGCGGCGGTTGCTCCGTTCGAGCAGCTCGACTGCTTCGGCCAGCGAGCGTCCGTGGGTGGTGAACTGCGTGGCGAGTTCGCCGAGATCGCGCAGCACGTTGACGGTCGGGGTGTTGAAGGCGCCGAGATGCTCCTCCACCTTGGAGGTGGCGGTGCCGCTCTTGCTGTTGAGATCGTTCATGGCGGCGACGAATTCGGAAACGCGCGAGACCATGGTGTGCTCGATCGCGTTCATGTTCTCGTGCGCGCCGCAGAGCACCTCCTGCAGCAGGATGTTGGCCTCGCGCAGCCGCTCGAACAGCTGCGTGGAATCCGAGCGCAGCATGCTGTGCGTCTCCAGCATGTCGGCAACCGTCGCCGCTGCCGTCTGCTTGGATTCCTCGATCGCCGCGCGGGTCGCGCTGTGCAGATCCTGCAGCGTGCGGCTGATGCTGGTCTTGGCCGCGTCGGCGACGCCCTGCGTGCCTTCCTGGAACTGCCCGAGCGTGCGGGTGACCGCGGTCGTGGCGTTCTGGCTGGCGTCGTTGATCAGGCGGGCGATCTCCTCGCTGTTGTCCATCATCGTCTGGGTGAAGACGAAGCCCTTGGCTTCGATCGCGTTCACCGCCTGATCGGTGACGCGGGCGATTTCGCCGGCGAACTGCTCGCCCTTGCCGGAAAGCGCAGCCAACAGCTCGCTCGATTTGTCGTCGAGTGCGCGCGTCATCTCGCCGACACGCTGCGATACCGCGGCGTGGATGTCGTCGGCGCGGCCGACGATGTTGCGGGCGACGTCGGCGCTCATGCCGACCAGCGTGCGCTCGGCTTCGCTTGCCGAACGGCCGATCGCGTCGGCGCTGGCGCGCGCCGTCTTGGCCATCAGGTCGGTGGCGACGGCGGTCGTCTTGCCGATCGTTTCGCTCGCGCCAGAGGCGCTCTTGGTGAGCATTTCGCTTGCGGTCGCGGAGGACCGGGTGACCGCGTCGGTAGCGGTCGCGGTGCTCTTGCCGAGCACGTCGCTTGCGGTCGTGGCGGCCTGCGTGAGCGCCGCGCTCGCGGCGGCGGCGCTCTTGCCGAGCATTTGACTGCTGCTCGTGGTCGATTTGTCGATCGCCTCGGTAGCGGCGGCGGCGCTCTTGCAGATCGTTGTGCTGAGCGCGCCGGCGCTGCGATTGAGCGAGGCGGAGGCTTCGGCGGCGCTGCGGTTGAGCGCCTCGGTAACCGTGGCGGTCGCCGCCACGCTCTTGCTGAGCGCCTCGGTGGTGTTGGTGAGGAGTTGGGTGAGCGTTCTGTTCGGCGTTGCCGGAGCTCGTCTTGATCGCGTCGGAAAGCTCGACCAGCCGCGAGTTGAGCATGTCGGCCGCGGCGCGGCTGCGCGTGTCCATTTCCTCGATCACCGAGCCGGCGCGTCCGATCAGCAGCTGCTCCAGATGATCGATGCGGGCATCGAGCGTCGAGGCGACCTGCATCGCGCCCACGCCGAGGGTCTTGTCGATGGTGGTGACGCGCTCGCTGATGCTCTCGGCGAGCTTCTGGCCGCGGCTGTCGATGCAGCGTAGCCACGTCGCTGACACGCCTGTCGACGGCGGCGACCACTTCCTTGCCGCCTTCGGCGAGCGTCTTGGCGATATCCATGACGCGGGTGGAGAGCGCTTCGGTCAGCGAATTAGTGCGGGTGTCGAGCGTCTCCTGGAAGCGCGACAGACGCTGGTCGAGCGAAGCGGTGACCTCGTTCGCGCGCGCGGTGACGCGATTGTCGAAGCTGTCGATATAGCTGCGCATCGAACTCGGAAACGTCCTGCGTGCGCGCGCCGAGCCGTTCGACCAGTTCGGAGCCGTAGGTCTTCACTGTACGGTCGAACTCGCTCAGGTGCCGGGTGATGAGATTGCCGAGTGTCGTCGCGTCGCGCGAAATCTTTTCGCCGAGCTCGACGCCGGAATGGCTGAACATTTCCTCGTAGCCGGCGAGCCGCGTCGCCAGCATCTCCTTCATGGCGTCGCTGCGCGAGGTGATGACGGAGACGAGATGCTCGGCGCTCTGGCGCACCGAGTCGGTCATGTTCGAACTGCGCGACACGAGCGTATCGGTGATGCGTGCGCCGGCCTGTTCGAGTTTGGTCGCGACTTCACCGCCGCGCAGATTGAGATCGAGCACCAGCGACTCACCGGAGGTTCGCAGCGTGCTGTTGACCTCCTCGGCGCTGGCCGCGATCTTGTCAGCAATCTGGCTCGACGTTTCGACGATGGCGTCAGTCAGTTCCTGCGCACGGCCGCTGACCAGATCGGTCAGTTCCTGCGCCCGGCTGCTGGCCAGGTCGGTGATTTCCTGCGAGCGGCCAACCATCGTGTCGATGATGGCGAGCGACTTTTCGGAAAAGTTGTCGGTGACGCGGTCGAGCCGCGAAGACAGCATGTCCTCGAGACCCTGCGCGATCTCGGCGAATTCCTCGCCGATGTGGTCGGTCTTGAAGCTCAGACTGCCGGTGAGGCGGTCGCTTGCGGTCGCGATCGCGCGCGAGGTTTCGCCGCTCGTCGTTTCCAATCGCTCGAGCAGATCGCCACCGCGATCGCTCAGTTGCTGAATCATGTTGTCGCCGATCTGACCGAGCGACAGCGTGATGTGCTCGCCCTTCTCGGCGAGCGAATTGGTGATCCGCTGGGCCGCGTCGTTGACCTGCTGGCCGACCAGATCGCTGATCGTGGACAGGTCCTGCGTCAGATCTATGTGGACGTTGTTGATGGCCGAGCGAACCTGCTCGGCCTGGCTCACCAAGCTGTCGCGCTGGCTGGCGAGATCCTGGACGAGGTTGCGGATGCGCATCTCGTTGTCGCCGTAGCCGCGCGCCAGCGCCGCGACCTCGTTCTGCACCATGGCTTCGAGTTCGCTCGCGCGCGCGAGCGCGCGCTCGACGCCGTCGCCCATCGCAGCCACCTCGCGGCGGATCGCCTGGCCGACGTTAACGATGGAATCCCGCGCCACGCTCTCGGGCTCGGCAAGCCGCATGGCGACGCCAGCCATCGACTGGGCGATGAGGCGCAATTCCTGGGCGCGCCAGGCCATATGCGCGACGCCGAAGAAGAAGATGATGGGCAGCAACGCGGCGGCGCCCAGTCCGATCATGACCGCGGCCGGCGAATGGTCGGGGCCTAGAGCCGTGTTCAGATCGGACAAATAGGCCCACGACAGCGCGAGGCAGCCGACGATCCAGGCGCCGGAGAACACGGCGGCAACCAGATAGGACGTACGTGGCGGGCGGCGCTGCAGGGCTCGTAGAATTTCGCCGATCGACTGCTGATCGTCATTGGCGGCAGTGCGGGCGCTCTCGGCGCGCAGATCGCGCGTTCCGACGGCATCCGACTCGAACAGCTCGTTGAAGGCCGGTTCCGGCGCGGCGCGGTGCTCGCGCTCCTCTGCTGCGCTATCGACGGGCTCGCCGGTCTGCTCGGCCGCCTCCGGCGTCGCCTCGTCGTCGTCCCGGATGTTGAGGGCTTCCTGGATCGCCGACAATGCTGCTTCTGTCGGGTCGATCGTCTTTTTCGGATAGTTAGCCATGTCGGTCGTCGCCTCGCGTGTTACGCTGGACTAGGACGGCCGCTAGGAACGTTCGGCCGCACCACGAGCGCGTGATCGTTCAAGTCTTCAATCTGGCGCAGAGGGCCCCCGCCCTCATCCTGCACTCCCGTATGCCATCCTATCGGTCTGGCGCATCGAAGAAAACCGCTGCCGGTAACGACCTTTTAATCATCGTTAACGGTTCGCTCACCATAGCATCAATCAACCTCCTTTGGGGAGTGGACTCGCCATTTTGGGCCCGACAATACGGCCAGTGTGGGGCCGCGAACGGCTAAATCCCGCGCAATCGCCATTGGTGGGAGGCTCGGTTGTTCGTCTGGGCGCTCCACCTTGGGCAGGTGCGGCGGAGCACTCCCGGCCTGAGCGCGGGCTGGGTCTTAGGACATTGATCACCAGCCGCGCGAAAGAAGCGGGCGGGATTGGCTCAAGCGCTCAATATTTTACCTGGGTTTGGCTGCCTCGCCGGTATGGCAACACCCAAACGAAAGAGGCGCCCAATGGCATGTGCCATGGCGCCCGGGGAGCACGTCATGACCACAGCAGGCGGCAAGCTTGCCGCAAAGGCCACGCCGCATGGCGGCGCGGGCATCGGAGCCAGTGACCTTGTTCTCGAAGAGGATCACTTGATCCTCGACGAGGTCCATTTGGCGCGTATGACTCTCGGTGACCAGGCGCTCGAGCGCGAGGTCTTGGAGATTTTCATCCGTCAAAGCGCCCTGATGCTCGGTCGCATGGCCGATGCGGGGCCTGCACGGGTGGCCGAGGCGGCCCACACTCTATCGGGGTCGGCCCGTGGGATCGGCGCTTGGCGCGTAGCGCGGGCGGCCGAACGCCTTGAGCGCGCCAGCGGCGAGACCTGCGAACAAGGGTTGACGCGCGCACTTGCGGATCTTGAGGCCGCAAGCCTCGAAGCCTGCGCGGCGATCGCGGCGCACTTGAGCGATATGCCATACTAGGCGTGGCGGCCGTTCATCGCGCCGCGCCATACTGGCGCTAGCGAATACGAGCCTATAGAAGGGGCACGCCGTCCCGCCGGACGGCGCCATCCCGCCCACCTTTCTTACGCCGCTGCTGCGGCGATCAGCTAGCCCGCCATGGTCAAAATCACGTTCATCGATGCCCAGGACACCGCTCGCACGGTCGGGGGCGACGTCGGCGCCACGGTCATGGAGACGGCGATCAAGCATGGCGTGCCCGGCATCGAAGCGGAATGCGGGGGCGCTTGCGCCTGCTCGACTTGCCACGTCTATGTTGATGAAGCCTGGCGGGAGAAGGTCGGCGGGCCGTCGCCGATGGAGGAGGACATGCTCGATTTCGCCTTCGACGTGCGGCCAAATTCGCGCCTGTCATGTCAGATCAAGGTGCGCGAGGACCTCGACGGGCTCACACTGCACACCCCGGAGCGTCAGGCATAGAGCATGCCCCGGAAGTAGAAGCCTGTTTTCCGAGAAGATCATGCTCCAGCAAATTGTCTGAGAGGCAATCGATTTCAGGATCGCGTTAACGGCGCCATCCGGGTAGGACGATTGCCAAACGGGCTGGAACAAATGCGCGCCTGCCCCTGCAATTTCGGCTGATGCGTCCTCTTCCCCTGCGGTGGCGAGCACGCTAGACACACGCCACTTGTTGGACGGTATCAACACAATCAATACAAAGAGCGCGACACGAGATGACTGAACCTATCAACACCGACGCCGTGATCATCGGAGCAGGCCCGATTGGCCTGTTCGCTGTGTTCGAGCTCGGCCTGCTCGATATGAAATGCCACTTGATCGATATTCTCGACAAGATCGGCGGCCAATGCGCTGAGCTTTATCCGGAAAAGCCGATCTATGACATTCCGGGCATTCCCCACACGAGCGCGCAGGGCCTGGTCGACAATTTGCTCGCGCAGATCAAACCTTTCGGCGCGCAATATCATCTCGGCGAGATGGTCGAAACGGTCGAGAAGATTGGCGATCCGCTGTTTCGGGTGAAGACGGATCAGGGCAAGGAGTTCATTGCCAAGATCGTTGTGATTGCCGCCGGCGGCGGCTCATTCCAGCCCAAGCGTCCGCCCATCCCAGGCATCGAGCCCTACGAGGGCAAGTCGGTGTTCTATGCGGTTCGCAAGATGGAGGCGTTCCGCGACAAGCGCGTGCTCATCGTCGGCGGCGGCGACAGTGCGCTCGACTGGACGCTCAATCTCGCTCCGCTTGCCAGTCATCTGACGCTACTGCATCGGCGCAGCGATTTTCGCGCCGCGCCCGACAGCGTCAACAAAATGATGGCGCTCGAAGGCGAGGGCAAAATCGATCTCGTGTTCGGCCAGGTCACTTCGCTTGTCGGCGGCGAGGGTCAGATCGAGAAGGCCATCGTCAAGACCAACGAGGGCTCCACCTTCGAGATCGCCTGCGATGCGTTGCTGCCGTTCTTCGGGCTCACCATGAAGCTTGGTCCGGTCGCCAATTGGGGCTTGGAACTGAAAAACAACGAACTCATTCCGGTCGAGACCGCAGCCTTCGAAACCAACGTGCCGGGAATGTTCGCCATTGGCGACATCAACTGGTATCCGGGCAAGCTCAAGCTCATCCTGTCCGGATTTCACGAGGGCGCGCTGATGGCGCAGAAGGCGCACCGCTACGTCTATCCGGACAAGAGGTTGGTCTTTCAGTACACCACGTCTTCGACGAACCTGCAGAAGAAGCTCGGCGTGGCGCCGGTCAAGGCCTGAGTTGCCGACGAGGGTGTTGGCGAATTCAGGGTATGGCCGGTGGCATCGGAAACGCCCGTGGTGCGGGCGGAGCAGCAGGCGATGCAGGGGGCGCTGCCGGTGAAGGCGCGCCCGGCGTGGCGGGCGCGGGCGCGAGTGGCGGCAGCGGCTCAGCACTGACAGCGGACGGTTCCGGCAAACCAAGCACGATGCGCACGGCGGGTAACGCCGCGTCGGCCATCGCCGCATAGCCTTCGGCGGTCGGATGCACAGCGCCGCCATAGACGGCGCTGACCACGCCCCAGAGTGCGTCGTGAATGTCGCTCGGCCGCAGCGTTGCCGGAATACCGACCGGATAGGTCATGGCGGTGAAATAGCTGTCGTTGGCGGTGCGGATCCAGCGCCCGCGCGGCGCATAGGGCTGATAGTCGCTTTCCGGCCGCGAACAGGCCATCGGATCCTCGGCGGCCGCAACAAGATTGGTCACAAAGCTCTTGCCGATTTGCGAGAAACACTCGCGATCGAACACCGGATCATCCGCCGCACGCACGCACATGCCGTGGTTTTCGAACTCGGCTTGATGCGCGTCGACAAACGTCATGCGGTCGGTCAACGGATCGCGACAGACATTGGCGCCGTCGCAAGTCGCCAACGCCTTCATCGCGGGCAAGAACTTCTGCTCGGTGAAATCGGCGGCATCGCGCAACCGGGTGGCGTCGGCCGAAAAGGCCGGATGGACGTCGAGGCCATCGCGGCCGCCGGAGCAGGGCTTGCCTTCCGCCTGCATGGCGGGATTGGGGTAGGAAACAAACACAACGCGTGAAAGGTTGCCGCCGACATAAGGCTTGAGTGCGACGCGCAGCCGCGTGAATTGATCGGGCAGTTTCTGCTCAAGCGCTTTGTCCGCATCCTTCACGCTGACGATGCCGCCGCCGCGGCCGAGGATCAGCCGTTCGGTCGACGCGTCGACAATGACGTTGGCGACAAGCGAGGCGAAATTGATGTCGTTGGCCCCGACCGTCAGCAGAATCATGTCGAGGTTGCGCTCGGGCTCCTGCTTGTGCACCTGGTCCATGAGCCTCTTCAATTCACTCAACTGCGCGGGCGCGGATCCCGAGCAATCGTCGATACCGACGACGGCGGGGCAGTCATCGAAGCTCTGCCCGGCGAACATGCCGGTCTGGATCGAGGCTCCGGTGCAGGCGAGCGGCAGGAAAGTCACCGCGATGTGCGGTTGCTCGACAGCAAGCGCGAGCGCGGTGCGCAGTTCGTAGCTGTAGAGCGAGCGATGGCAGCCGGGGCTCATCCAGCGCGCGCCGTGCCGCGCCCAGTCCTTGTCGGCGTCGGTAGACGTCGGTGCGTTCTCGCAGGAGCGGTCGCCGACGAAGCCGGCGCGCCCGGGCCGGTAATACTGCTCGCCGGTGCCAAAACGCCGGAAGCAGAAGCCGCCCTCGAGCCGCACCGCCCGGTCCGGATCGCCTTCGCCGGCCGCTATGGAATCGCCAAGGCCCGCGATCAGCACGTCGCGCACCGCAATTTCGGTGGCGACCCGTTGCGCGGTGCCGTCGCCGAGCGGAATGTCAACGGTGGCGACTGTCGTGCGCCCATAGGGCACGCGCAGATTGAGCAGGCCCGTGCAGGGCGCGCTCATCTGCCGCAACTGCCCTTGGCCGTCGTCGAAGCTCCAGGCGCAAGTGGCGTCGGGCGCTGCACCGCCTTCGATGCCGACTGTGATCGGGTAATCGCGCGGAGTCAGATAGCTCTCGTTCTCGCCGTCGCGCTCGCAGGTCGTTAGCAGGTTGCCGTACGGGTCGAGGCACAGGTTGCCGACGACATCCTTGGCCCAGCCCAAGCCGCCGCTGGCTCGCTCCAGGCGCTGCTCGGCGGCGAGAATGCCGTCGCCGCGGCTTGCCGCCTCCTGACGCTTGAAATCGGCGTCCTTGCGGAACAAGCGAAACCGGTTCTTCACCTCCCAGACAATATGAAAATTGCCCGTGTCGGCAAGTTGTCCGGTGTCCGCGGATTGTGCAGATGCCCAATCGAGCGGCGCGAGCACGATGAAAGCGGCCAAAATGGCGGCAAAGCGCATGGCGGGGCGGCGTGAGGGCAGATAGAGCACCTGGTTTTCTAGCATAGCCCTTGCGGCGGAAATGTGAGGAGAGGCACCGGCGCGGGCGACTGCCCAGGGGCAGGGAATCAACCACGCAGCGGGCGCCCCAACGCGTATTCATCGTGCGTTCACGTTGAATCTGACAGAGATGACGCGGGGGGATTTTTTATCCCAAGGACTGGCCGCTTTCCCTCACGCCCTCCTACGGGGGACGCGGCGCATATTGTCTTCGTTCGAGTGACCATGCCGGATGTGACGCCATCGCTGGATTTGACGCTGTCCGCGGACGCCGCTTGCGGGCTTGCGCGTACTGTCGCCGCGGCGCGCGCGCGGCCCGGTGATTTGAGCAAGCGCAAGATCGCGATCCTGTTCGTGGTGCTCTTGGCGATCGTGTCGATCCCGATCCTGCTCAATCCGCTGCCGCCGATCTCCGACTACATCAATCATCTCGCGCGCATGCACGTGATCGCGACGATCAACAGCGATCCCGATCTGCATCGCTATTACGAGATCGACTGGCAGGTGATCCCGAACTTGATGATGGATCTGATCTTGCCGTTGTTCGTGCGCGTGATGAACGTCTATCTGGCGGGACAGGCCTACACGCTGTTGAGCTTCGCGCTGATCGTATCGGGCACGCTGGCGCTGCACCGGCAGCTGTTCGGGCGCTGGTCGGTGCTTCCGCTGATCGCGTTTGCGCTGCTCTATAACGACATCTTCCTCATCGGCACGATGAATTACGTGTTCGGCATCGGGCTGATGCTGTGGGCGCTCGCTGCCTGGATCGCGCTGCGCGAACGCGGCCTGCTGTTGCGCCTGTCGATCTCGACCTTGTTCGTGGTCGGCCTGTTCTTCTGTCACCTGTTCGTGCTTGGGGTCTATGGCATCGGCCTATTGGCGTTCGAATCTCACCGCCTGTTGACCGCTTATATGCGGGCTTTGCCGTACGTTGGGCGCACCCGCCGCACGGCGGGAGCTGCCGGGGCTAATCCTCGACTTTGTACTGACCGGCGTGGCGTTTCTCGCCGTCCCCGCGCTGTTGGTGCTCAGCCCGACCCGCGGGTTGTGGGACTACTACTGGCGGCTGGACGGCAAGATTGATGGGCTCCTGTCCGCGATCCAGGCTTATTCGCCTGCCGTGACCTTCGTGATTGCTGCCGCTTTTGTCGGCGGTGCGGTTTGGGCGCTGCGCTACCGCGCGCTTTCGTTTCACGGCTTGGGCTTGGGAGTGCTTGCCTTCGGCGGTGTCGTTTACATGGCGCTGCCGCGCGTCATGTTCGAAACCTACATGGTGGATTTGCGGCTGCCGATAGCGCTCGCCTTCATCCTCTTGGCCTGCATCGACGTCGATTTGCGGAGCCGCGTCGCGCAGTGGGGATTTGCCGCCGTCCTCGTCCTGCTCGTTGGCTTGCGCGTCACGGAAGTCGAAGCCACCTGGGCGCCGCTTTCTGCCGGCGTCGAATCGTTCCGCCAGTCGGTGGAAATGCTCGATCGCGGCTCGAAGGTTGCGGTCGCCTATGCCGATCCGAGCGGTGGCGATCATCTGGCCGATTACGGTCTCATGCACGCCGATTGCATCGCTGTGATCGAGCGCTCGGCGCTGGTGACCACGGAGTTCACCGTCGTCGGCAAGCAGATTCTTCATGCCCGGCCGGACTATCGCAGCCGCGTCGATACCGAAGACGGCACGCCGCCGATGATTGCGACCCTCGTGCAGATCGCCGATCGGCCGGGCGTCGCCACTTACGGCTATTGGCGCCGCTGGACACAGGATTACGATTACCTCTACGTGCTTTTCACCATGCCCGACTTCGCCAATCCAGACCCGACGCATCTGACCGAGTTGTACGCTGGCGATCGCTTCATTCTCTATCGCGTCGAACGCTCGCAGGTCACCGCGCAGAGCCAGGACGTGCGATAGGCCTGCTCGCGCTTGCTCGCGAGACGAGCCGCAGCTCCTGACCTCAGCGCCTACTCTTCCTTCAAGCCATACGCGAGATTGTTGCCGGTGGCGCCGTAATATTTGTACGGCAGGAATTTGCCAGTCATGCCGATCTTGACGCGGTCGCCCTTCGGATCGCTTTGCCGCGTGATGTCCATGTCGAAGTCGATTGCCGACATGATGCCGTCGCCGAACTCCTCCTCGATCAGCGCCTTGAGCGCGGGGCCATTGACCATCACCAGTTCGTAGAACCGGTAGATCAGCGGGTCGGTCGGCGGCATCGGCGTGCCCGTGCCGCGCATCGGCACCTCGTTGAGCAGCCTCTCTTCGCCTTTCGACAGGCCGAACAGCTTGGCAGCGTTGGCGGCTTGCGGCTTGGTCAACTTCATCTGGCCGAGGACCGCGCCGGTCACCAGGACCGGTGACATGCCGCCGATCTGCTCGCAGATGAATTTCCACGTCCATCCCTTCTCACGCTTGATGTCGAGAAGCTTCTCGGTGAGATCGCTGCGCTGCATGAACATTCTCCTTGATAGGGGGCTCAGTGGGCGGCGGCCGCTTGGCCGCGCGCAGGCGACAATACCGCTTCGTTGGCCTTTGCGATCGTCGGTTCCGGTAAGCCGGGACGCAGGACCGGGATACGGCGCGGATCGTAGTTGACGGTATCTTCGGCGAAGCTGCGGCTGCGGCTCACCAGGAAGTCGATGATGTGGTTGCGGACTACGTAATAGAGCGGGTGTCGGTGGATGTCGTTGCGTGTGCGCTGTTTTGGCAGCGGATTGTCGATGATCTCCGCCAGCACGGCGTTTGGCCCGTTGGTCATCAGGATGACTCTGTCGGCAAGATAGACCGCCTCGTCGACGTCGTGGGTGATCATGAACACGGTTTGTCCGGTCTCCTGGCAGATCCGGCGTACCTCATCTTGCAAGGTTCCGCGGGTCAGGGCGTCGAGCGCGGAGAACGGCTCGTCCATCAACAGAATCTTCGGCTCGATCGACAAGGCGCGTGCGATACCGACGCGCTGCTTCATGCCGCCCGACAGTTCAGCCGGACGCTTGTGCTCGGCGCCGCTCAGTCCAACGAGTTCGATGAATTTCCTCGCGCGGGCCTGCGCCTGCACTTTCCGAAGGGCGCGCCACTTTGCCGATACTGCATAGGCGACGTTGCCCATCACCGTGCGCCATGGCAGCAGCGCGTGGCTCTGGAAGATTACCGCGCGATCGAGACTCGGTCCTTCGATCTCTTTGCCGTCGACGATCACCACCCCGGAGGACGGAGCATCCAGGCCGGCAAGAATGTTGAGCAACGTGGTTTTGCCGCAGCCCGAATGGCCGATGGCGCACACGAATTCGCCGCGCTTTATCTGCAGCCACAAATCCTCGAACACGCTGGTGAAGCTACCGCCGGGGGCGGGGAAATGGCGCGAAACGCCTTCGACGGAGATGAACCGGTCCGACACGATTTCACTCCGGAAAGGTCACGAGCCGCGCGACCAGCGCGAGCATTTGATCGAGCATCATGCCGACCACGCCGATGACGATAATGGCCGTGATGATGCTACTGATCGACAGATTGTTCCATTCGTTCCAGACGAAGTATCCGATGCCGGTGCCGCCAACCAGCATCTCGGCGGCGACGATCACCAGCCAAGCGATGCCGATCGAGATGCGCATGCCGGTGAGGATCGTCGGGGCCGCTGCCGGTAGAATGATGGTGAACGCGCGGCGGAGCGTGCCGACTTCTAGTGTCCTGGCGACGTTGAGCCATTCGCGCCGTACCGATGCGACGCCGAACGCGGTATTGATCAGAGTCGGCCACAACGAACAGACGAAAATGACAAAAATGGCGGAGAGGCCGGAATCCTTGATCGTGTAAAGAGCAAGCGGCATCCAAGCGAGCGGCGAGATCGGCTTGAGCACCTGAATGAAGGGATCGAGTGCGCGCCGCATCAGTGGCGACATGCCGACCAGAAAGCCGACCGGCAGCGCGACCGCGACCGCGAAGAGATAGCCGGTCAACACGCGGGCGAGCGAGTAGGCAAGCTGGATGCCGATGCCCTTGTCGTTTGGACCGTTATCGTAAAACGGCCGGCGCAATTGTTGCCACAGCTTGGCGCCGACTTCGAGCGGTCCGGGCATGGGCGATTTGCCTTGCGTGGCGGCTACACCCATCAGCTTCGCATAGGCGGGATCCATCGCCTGCGTCGGACCTGAGCCGCTTGTGGCGATCTGCCAGGCCAGCAGGATTGCGAGCAACAGAGCGATCGATACGATCGCCGCGCGCAAGCGAAGCGACGCCGTCATAGGCGCCCCACCCGCAGCACCGCGCGGGCCCGATAGTCGCGCGCTCGCGAGGCGCTCGAATGGCTAAGGCTCCCGGCTGCGATCATCACGCCGCTTTCTTGATCTTGAAGCTCTTGAGGTATTCTTCGGGTTTCGACGGGTCGAACGTCCTGCCCATGACGGCAAACGACTTGTAGGTGCTCGACGGCGGGCTGAGACCCATCTCCTTCATCAGCTCGGTGGTGCCGGTCGCCAGAAAGACCTGCTCGGCGATCGCTTTGTAGTCGACCGCGCCCTTGATCTGCCCCCAGCGCTGCATCTGAGTCAGAATCCAGACTGCGAACGAGTCCCAGGGGAACGGGTCAAAGTCTACGCGCTTTGGATCGGTTTTGATGTTGCCGAGGCCGTCGGCATAGACGCCAGTCAGGCATTGCTCGACTACGGTCTCCGGCTGGTTGAGATAATTGGCCGGAGCGATCGCTTCCGCGATCTGCTTGCGATTTTCGCTCTTGGAAGCGAACGCCGTAGCATCAACGATGGCGCGGACGAGAGCCGCATAGGTGTTGGGTGTCTCGCTAACAAACTCCCTCGATACGGCGAATGCACAGCACGGGTGGCCGTCCCATATTTCCTTTGACAGGATGTGGAGAAAACCCACTCCGTCGTAGATCGCCCGCTGACAGATGTTGTCGGGTGCCAGAAACCCGTCGATGTTGTCGGCGCGCAGGTTGGCGACCATTTCGGGCGGCGGCACCACGCGCAGCTGCACGTCGTTATCAGGATCGATGCCGTACTCGGCCAAATAGTAGCGCAGCAGATAATTGTGGTTCGAATAGTCGAACGGGATGGCGAATTTCATTCCCTTCCATTTTGCCGGATCGCGATTGTCCTTGTGCTTCATCGCCAGCGTGATGCCCTGGCCGTTGATGTTCTCGATGGCCGGAACGGTGAAGGGGATCGGCTGGGAGCCGAGGCCGAGCGTGATTGCGATGGGCATCGGCGAAAGCATGTGCGCGGCGTCGTATTCCTTATTGATCGTCTTGTCGCGGACGATGGCCCAGCCGGCTGTCTTCACTACCTCGACGTTCAGTCCGTACTTGGCGTAGAAGCCCAGCGGCTGGGCCATGATGATGGGCGTAGCGCAAGTGATCGGAATAAATCCGACCTTGAGGTTCGTCTTCTCCGGCGCGGCGGGAGCCGCGAACAGCTCGCTTGCGGTCTTCAGCGGAAAGAACTGGCTGATGGCGGCAAGCGCGGTCGCCCCACCGACGGATTTGAGGAAAGCGCGGCGCGCCGCGTCTTTCGGAAACATCGCGCGCATCACCGCCGACGCGACGATGCCTTCGTAGCGCTTGTCAGCGTCGGCGGCCTGCTGAACGCCGGCCAGCCGATCGTGCTCGACTTGGTCGGCGTGCCGGCCACAGCAGCAGCCCACCCGTTTTAAGGTCCGGCTCGCGTCGAGCGGATCATCAAATATCGCCATGGTCGTTGCCTTTCATCGGTGCTCTCATGTGTGTGCATTTTTCATGCCGCACGCCGCTCGACGGCGGGGGGAGAAAGTGCGGCGCCGTCGCCTGGAGTTGCAGCGGCACCGCCTGATCCTTACGCCGCGGCCTTTGACGGCTTATTGGTGTAAGGAAGCCCCTCCTCGATCGGCAGTGAGGGGTCACGCGACCATTCGTTCCAGGAGCCGAAATAGAGGCTCACATCCTTGATACCTGCTTCCTTGAGCGCGACGAGCGTGTTCGATGCGCGAGCACCCTTGAAGCAATAGAGGACGACGGGCGTCTCTGGAGTGATGCCGACGGTCGCGCATTCGGCGAGGATTTCCGCCGGCGATTTGAACATCGGCCCTGCCGCCGTGGGCTTCATCATGCGGTACCATTCGATCCATACGGCGCCCGGAATGCGTCCCTTGCGCGGGCAAAAATCCTTGCCGTAGGGCGAAGAACTATCCGCGATCCACTCGTCCACGTCGCGCGTGTCGAGCTTCACTCGATTGGGATCGGCCACGGCCGCTTTCATGGCGGCGAGGTCGACCAGAATACTCGCGGCCTTCGGATCGATCGGGAAGCTTTTGGCTTGCGGGGACGGCACCTCGGTCGTGATCGGCAGGCCGGCCGCACTCCACGCCGCGTATCCGCCATGCAGGATCATCACTTTCGGATAGCCCAGGTAGCGCAGCAGCACATAGCCGCGGCAGGACTGGCCGAAGCCCGTGTTCATCGACTGCTCGTAGACCACCGCGGTTTCGGCGCCGGAGAGGCCGGCGGCGCCGAAGATTCCGGCGAACTTATCGCGCATTGCCGCCACGCCTTCGGGCGTGGAGGTTGCGAGGTAAGTGAAGATGTCGTGGATGTTGACGGCCCCGGGCAGATGGCCGGCCTCATAGCTCTTCGGATCGCGTGTATCGATCAGGACGATCTCCGGAGATTTGATCCGTTCCGCAAGTTCGGCCGGCGTAATCAGGACTTTCTCGCTCATCTTTCGCTCCTGTGCTTGACGTCGATCGGTCCCGGCAAATTCTGCGATTGCGTTTCTCATGCCTGTTCTAATTCGCCATGTCGGCGAGCATCTTCCTCAGTTGTTTGGTGGCCGGCGTGACGATGGCGACGAAATAGGCCTCGCGTAGCCGGCGTTGCGCAGTGGCGTTGGCGACATAACCGCGCGCGCCGCAATGCAGCATGGCAGCATGGGCGGCGGCGACCGACGCTTCGCCCGCCGCCAAACGTGCAGCGATCACCGCGCGCCAATACGATGGTTCGGTCTCGAACGGCGTCGCTGCAAGCCTGGCGACCTCGGCTTCCATCGCCGCAAGCCGTTCGCTCAGTTCCTCGGGCTGGACCTCAAGATATTTATTGACGTGACCGAGCGGCCCCCTGGTGCGCTGCATCAGCCTGATGCAGTCGCGGATCAGGCCGAAGGCCATGCCGGTCTGCAACAGCACGAAGCCCGCGCGGATGCGTCTGACGTAGTCGTCGGCCGGGTCGGCGAGAATCCAGGAATCGGGAACGAACACATCGCGCATCTGCACCGAGAATGTGCGTGTGCCATCGAGCGCAACGAACTTGGTGCTAGAAGAAAGACTGATACCCTGCGCGGCGCACGGAAAGACGGCCATCACGTTGTGTTTGCCGGCGCCATCCTCGACCTCGAAAATGCCGCCGAAATAATGGTCGCTGCCGAGATTGGAAACGTACGGCAGCAAACCTTTGACCAGATAGCCGCCGTCGCCGCGCTTCCCCTTCAGCCGCATCTGCTCGATGCCGAAAAAGGCCTTCATCGGATTGGAGAGCGCCGTGCCGCCGAGCGCTTCGCCGCAGGCGGCCTGCTGGCCAAGGCCGCCTTTGAGGACTTGATTGGACGAGGCGAAGATGTACCAGGCGAACGCATCCTGGCACCACATGCAGAACGAGGTGGAGAGACAGTGTTCCCCCGCCGCTGCCATTGCGTTGATGGCGGCGTTGAGGTCAATGCCGGCGCCATGTTCAGGAAGATCACGGCCGGGAAGATGATGAGCGAACGCGCCAAGGCGGCCGAGTTCGCGCATCACCGTTTCAGGATAGAGCCCTTCGCCGTCGATCTTTTTTACAAGCGGCGACAATTGTTGGCCGCACATTGTTCGGACCGCGTCGACCATGTCGACGGCCGAGGCGGTCGCCCGCTGCTGAGCTCTCGTCGCGCTTTGATCCAGCATCGATGGTCCTCACTTGCGCTTGCCGGCAAGCCTCTGTCGCCGCTCAGGCCAACGCGACCTCGACATTGACTGGCCGAGAGAATGTGTTGGCTACCGGCGACCATTGGCGCGCATGGGCCACCAGCGCGGCGAGTTCCTCGCGCGGACGATCGGCTTCGAATGTCACCTTGGCGCGCACGTCGGTGAAGCCGACGGGCTTTTCGGAGAGATCACCGGTCCCCCACACCGCGGTGATGTTGAGATCGCCTTCGAGTTCGATCTCGAGGCGGTAGACGGTGATGCCGCTGGCGACGGCGTTGGCGTGGATGCCGACGGCGAGGCAAGAGCCGAGCGCAGCCAGCGAAGCTTCGGAGGGATTCGGTGCGGTGTCGTCGCCGAGCAGGCCCGGCGGTTCGTCGACGATGTAGGGGGGCAAGCTGCGGATGAAATTGAGGTGGCGGAAACGGCCCTCGGCGATCGTCTTGCATTTGAGCGTCTTGATGGCCGTCGGATCGGCTTTGCCCTTGGCGATCAATTCGCTCAATCCCCCTTTGTCGATCGGGGCAAGACATCCGGTCAGGGCGGTCTTGGCGATGGACTTGGTTCATGGGAGCCTCCTCTCCATTCCGCATGGGGGCGGATTATGAATACAGACCGTTCTGTACGAAGCATGACTCGTGCCAACCTATTGCAGTGCAAAAAGCTCAACGGAATCAGTTTGGGCCGATTGAGGACCGTGTGGGTCGGACGATCGGGAGCCAACAATCGGTCAATTTGCCAGCCGCATTGCCGACTTTTGCGGCACAGGAGGCTTCCGTCCTGATGAACAGACCCTTCGGTTTCCTCGATTGCGATTCTGCCGGACGGGCGGTATTGGGTCAGCATGGACGGCGTTACCCAGATCGAACTTGGCCCCGCCGCTGCGGAGGTTGCAGCGCCGCCTCCGCCTCGCGAGCGCCTGATCGAGAGTGCGCGGATGCTGTTCTGCCGCTACGGCATCAACTCGGTTGGCGTCGACGCCATCGTCGATGCGGCGGGAACGGCCAAGACCACGCTTTACAAACTGTTCGGGTCAAAGGACGGCCTGGTTGAAGCGGTGCTCGACCGCGAGGGCCGCAACTGGCGTGCCTGGTTTCTCGATGCCATCGACGGCCCCGGTGGCAGCGCGCTCGAGCGTCTCGACCGCATCGGGCCAGCGTTGAAAACTTGGTTTTCCCGCGAGGATTTTTTCGGCTGCCCGTTCATCAATGCGGTCGGAGAATCCGATAAGGCGGACGATCGGCTGCGGGCGCTCGCGATTGCGCACAAGAAGATCGTGCTCGAACGGCTGTCGGCATTATGTGCTGAAACGGGAGATCCGGAGCCCGAACAAGCCGCGCATACGCTCGGTCTGATCATCGACGGGGCCATCGTCATGGCGCTGATCACCCGCGATGCGTCTGCCGCAGACGTTGCAAGCCGCGCCTGCGCTGCGTTCATGCGCCGCTGAGCATACTGGGCGCCGGTTCATAGTCCGCTCGTCCGAGTTGCCCGCATGAGTTCAAGCACCCGCCATGACAAGCAGTCGGCACGACACCGGGCTATGATACCGGAAGCTTGGTGCAAAGCGTTTCGCATGGAGTTCTGCCATGGCTGATTTGTCGATCGCCACGCGTTGCTGTATCGCCGGCGGCGGACCTGCGGGCATGATGCTGGGGTTTCTCCTGGCGCGTGCCGGCGTCGAGGTCGTGGTGCTGGAGAAGCACGCCGATTTCTTTCGCGATTTTCGCGGCGACACCGTGCATCCGTCGACGCTCCAACTCATGCACGAACTCGGCCTGCTCGACGAATTCCTCAAGCTGCCGCACCAGAAGGTCGAGACGCTGACCGGCCAGGTCGGCTCCGAGCACCTGGCGATGATCGATTTCCGCCACCTACCGACGAAGTGCAAATACATCGCCCTGATGCCGCAGTGGGATTTTCTCAATTTTCTCGCCGAGCATGGCAAGCGCTACAAGACGTTTGATCTGCACATGAAGGCGGAGGCGACTGATCTGATCGAGGAAGGCGGCCGTATCGTCGGAGTGCGCGCCAAGACCGCAGACGGCACGCTCACCATCCGCGCCGATCTGACCGTCGGCTGCGACGGCCGGCATTCCACCGTGCGTGACAAGGCTGGCTTGCAGAGCGAGCAATACGGCGCGCCGATGGACGTGCTGTGGTTTCGTCTGACGCGTAAGGGCGGCAATTCGGCCGACACTTTCGGCCATATCGAGGCGGGCAAGATGATGATCATGCTTGACCGCGGCGACTATTGGCAGTGCGCCTATGTCATCGCCAAGGGCGGCATCGAAAAAATACAGGCCGAGGGCCTCGAGGCGTTCCGCAAACGGGTCGTCGACATGTCGCCGTTTCTCGCCGATCGGATCGGCGAACTGAAAAGCTGGGACGACGTGAAGCTGCTCAGCGTCGCGGTCGACCGCCTGCGGAAATGGTGGCGGCCGGGGTTGATCTGCATCGGCGATGCCGCGCACGCGATGTCGCCGATCGGCGGCGTCGGCATCAATATGGCGGTGCAAGACGCTGTCGCCGCCGCCAACCGCCTGGCCGGTCCGCTCGCGCGCGGCACGGTCACCGACGAGGATCTGCAGGCGATCCAGGATCGGCGCACGCTGCCGGTCCGCTTCACACAGTGGCTGCAGCTCACCATCCAGAAGCGGATAATCAGCCGCGTGCTCGCAATGCAGAGCGAACAGCGGCCGACGCCGCCGCTCTTGTTCAAGCTCTTCAACGTCTTTCCGGTGCTGCGCCGCATTCCGGCGCGTCTAATGGGCTTGGGGATCAGGCCCGAGCACGTGCAGACGCCGGATGTCGCGTCAACCGCTTGATCCGGGCGTTGATGCCTTACTGCGGCGCTGGCAAGCCGAGCAGCTGCCGGGCGGCAGGAAGCGTCGCGTCGGCCATCGCCGCATAGCCCTGTGCGGTCGGATGGATCGCGCCGCCGTAAACTGCGCTGCCGATGCCCCACAGCGCGTCATGAATGTTTTCCGGCTCGATGACCTTGCCAAAGCTTTCGGGGTAGGTCATGGCCGCAAAATAACTGTCGTTCGCGGTGCGGACCCAGCGTTGTCTCGGCGAGTACGGATGGAAAGAACCGGGTAAGGAATTACAGGCCAGCGGACGGGTGGCCGCGTCGTTCAATATTCCCGGTTTGAAGCTGTCGCCATTTTTGAGAAAGCAAGCCTGGTCAAAAGGTGGATCGTCCTTCGCCTCTGCACAAAATCCGTGATCTTCAAATTGCTTCTGATGCTGATCGACGAAGGTCATGCGGTCGTCGTCGGATTGGCAAATTCCCCTGCCGTCGCAGGTCGCCAGAACCTTCAGACGCTTGAAGAACAGGCCAGTGACGAAGTCGGAAGTCTGCTTAAGGAGCGGTCCGTTGATTTCGAAGGCAGGGTGAATATCGAAGCCCTGCTTTGTGGTCGAACACGGCTCGCCGTTGTTGTGCAGTGCCGGGTTGCCGTAGCTCACATAGACCACCTTTTCGAGCTTGTTACCCACAACTTGCTTAAGCGCCGTGCGCAGTCTCGCGAAGTTGGTTGTTAGCGTGGCCAAGTTGTCAGTAGCGGTCTCCACATCCGTGATGAGCTTCGCCCTTTTTAGAGCATTATATTCCTTAGCCGACGGATCGACGATGACGCCGGCGACCAGTTCGGAAAACCCGATGTCATTTGCTCCAACCGTCAGCAGCACCAGGTCGAGATTGCGGGTTCGATCCTTCCGATGAGCTTCATTGAGGGCCGCTTTCAACGCGTCTAGTTGCGCCATCACCGGATGCGAGCAACTGGCCGAGTAGTAGCCTGGCGCGCAGTCACTCTCTCTTTGATCCTGCTGACCAAGCAAGCCTGCCGCTATCGTAGCGCCAGTGCATCCGAGCGGAATATAGGTCACGGCGATGTGGGGATTTTCAATCGCCAGAGCGAGCGCCAATCGAAGCTGGTAGCTGTACAACGAGCGATGACAATCCCGAGCCATCCATAATGCTCGGTGCTTTGCCCAATCGACCGCATCGGCTTCGGCGCGCGTCGCGTCGGTATCTCCGATCTGCGCGTCCGGGCATGAGAAATTGCCGGTATAGCCGGCGCGGCTCGGTCGGAAATACCCGTATCGATCGGAAAGACCGATGCGGCGGAAGCAAAAACCGCTCTGGTCGAGAGCGATGGCCTGATCGGGATCGCCCTCGCCCGAAGCGGTCGAATCGCCAAGCCCGGCAATGAGGATGTCGCGTACTGCGACGCTTGCCGTTGCCGTCGGCGAGACATTCTGCGCATTCGGATCGACGAAGAGCTGGACCTGCGTGGTCTTGCCGTACGGCACCCGTTGGAACAGCTCCTTGTCGCAGGCGCTAGTGATGGGCTCCGCCAGCTGATTGCCGTCCACCAAGAATTTCCAGGTACATTGAGCGCCGTTCGCCGCGCCGTTGGCCTTCACGCGAATTCTGTGGTCGGACGGCGTGAGATACAACTCGTCAGTGTTCGTATGGCTAGCAGTGTCCGAATAATTTCGCTCACAGTTCTCCTGCAGCTGGCCTTGCTCGTTCGTGCAAAGGTGCGGCAGGACTTCGCGGGCCCACCCCTTGCCGCCGTACCGTGCATCGTTCTCCATCGCGGTCTCGGCGGCGAAGACACTGCGCGCCGCGAGATGCGCGTTGGCAAGCCGCAAGAAGTCGTCTTCGTTCTTGAACAGGCGGAAACGGCTTCTCACCTCCCAATCAATGGTGATTCCGTTTGCGGTCTGTGAATGTCCGGGCGCCGAAAATACCAACGGGAGCAACGATAAAACTGCAGCCGCGAAATAGGCTGCCGACCCTGTGCGCATGTTGAAGTCCCCCACTGCGCTACTCTAACGCGAATGGGGGTGGGGCGAAAGACAGGAACGATCGAGGCTTTGTCTCGCTCTTACTCGCCGCGCGCCGCATCTTCTAAAGATGCGGCGCGGGCAAACACGCTAAACTCAAGTCTTACGACCGCTGCAGGTCCGCGTCGGTGCGGGCGAGGATTTCGACCAGCCGCGCTTCGGCATCGGCGTCGCCGGCAAGGCGTTTGCCAACCGTTGCGCGCAGATGATCGAGCGCCGCCTCGATCAGCGGCGGCAGCGGCTGCCGATCCTCGCGCTCGCCGCGCGCGGAGCGGCGCCAGCGATTGACGCGTTCACCGAGCGCGGTCAGACGGTCGAGCACCACATCAACCAGATCGCGATTGGCCTCAAGATAGGTGCGGCCTTCGTCGGTGATGGTGTAGAGCTTCTTGGCGCCCTCGGTCGAAGCGGTCACGTAGCCCGCTTCCTCCAGATAAGTCAGCGTCGGATAAACGATGCCGGGGCTCGGCGAATACCAGTCCGCCGTTTTCTCCTCGAGCAGCTTGATGATCTCGTAGCCGTGGCGCGGCGCCTCGGCGATGAGCGCGAGCGCCACCAGCCGCAGATCGCCCTGCGCCAGCATCCGCCGCGCGCGCATCAAATCCTCGCCGCCCTCGCCAAAGCGGCCGCCGTGGCGACCGCCAACGCCGCCGCCAAACCGCCAGTGGCGGCGCCGGCCGGCGGCCCATTTTCCTTCGTGGGAATGACAATGTCCGTGCATGGATACTCCTGGGTTTTCGGACTAAAGATATATCTTTAGATAGATCATCGCGTATTATAGTGCAAGATATATCTTTCAAAATAAAAATACCAATAATACCAATAAGTTATAAGCAATGATCGAACATCGTAGAAGAATCCCAGCCTAGGCGTCGCGTGCGCGGCGGGACTAAGATGCCGTCATGTTCGCCACCTTCTTCCACGAACTGCGCGCGGCCGGCGTGCCGGTGACCTTGCGCGAGTACCTCACGCTGATGGAGGCGCTGGAGAAGGATTTGGCCGACCGCCGCGTCGAGTCGTTCTACTATCTGTCGCGCGCGGCGCTCGTGAAGGACGAGCGCAACCTCGACAAATTCGATCGCGTGTTCGGCCATGTGTTCAAGGGCCTCGACCTCGTCGAGCTGGCGCTCGCCGCCGAAATCCCGATCGAGTGGCTCAAAAAACTCACCGAGAAATATCTCACCGAAGAAGAGAAGAAGCAGATCGAGGCATTGGGCGGTCTCGACAAGCTTCTGGAAACGCTGCGCCAGCGCCTTGCCGAGCAGAAGGGCCGCCACCAGGGCGGCAACAAATGGATCGGCACGGGCGGCACCTCGCCGTTTGGCGCCTACGGCTACAATCCCGAAGGCATCCGCATCGGTCAGGACAAGAACCGCAATTTCCGCGCCGTCAAAGTGTGGGACAAGCGCGAGTTCAAGGATCTCGCCGGCGACGTCGAACTCGGCACCCGCAACATAAAAGTTGCGCTGCGCCGCCTGCGCAAGTTCGCCCGCACCGGCGCGCCCGAAGAGCTCGATCTCGACGGCACCATCAAGGGCACCGTGCACAAGGGCTATCTCGATATCCTGATGCGGCCGGAGCGGCACAATACAATCAAAGTGCTGTTGTTCTTCGATATCGGCGGCTCGATGGACTGGCACATCAAGGCGACCGAGGAATTGTTCTCCGCCGCCAAGACCGAATTCAAACACATGGTCCATCTCTACTTCCACAACTGCCTCTATGAGCGGGTGTGGAAGGAGAACCGCCGCCGTTATCAGGAGACGACGCCGACGTGGGACGTGCTGCATACCTATCGGCACGATTATAAGGTGATCTTCGTCGGCGACGCTTCGATGTCGCCCTATGAGATCGTCGCGCCGGGCGGCTCGGTCGAGCACTTCAATGACGAGCCCGGCAGCGTGTGGATGGAGCGCGTCGCGCGCACTTATCCGTCCTGCGTGTGGCTCAATCCGGTCGTCCAGCACGAATGGGAGACGACGCCGTCGATCCGTTTGATGCGGCAGATCATGGGTGACCGGATGTATCCGCTGACGCTGGAGGGCCTCGACGCAGCGATGCGGGCGCTTGGGAGGTGATCTTATAACGTCCTCGCGGGCTTAGCTGTCCTCCAGCGTATCCGCGATCGGCACTTCGTCGATCTTGTGACCATGCTCATCCACGATGGCGACGAACCAGCCGTCCCATTTCCAGCCTGGCATTTTGGTGCCCCGGCGCAGGTCGTCGGCGAGCGTCACGGCGTCCGCCCGCGCGGCCGCGTCGCCGGCGAGCTCGAGGCCCTGGTGGTTGGTCAGAACGTTTTTGCCGTCGGTGAGATGGAAGTAGTAGCGCGGCATCGGGTTTCTCGCGTGCGATGATTTTCGCCCGCACTCCTAGCACCGCTGCGACCGGGCGTCACGGCACCGGGAGGGTTTCCGAAATCGAGGTGGTGCCGCTATATTGGGGGCCTTCGTCAACAACCGAAAGGAGGTGATCCAGTGTCTCATTGTCTATCGCCGCGGTCGCCGGCATTCGTGAACTGGATCCTCGCCTCTGCCGAGGTCCTCGCCTAGGTGGTCTAATCCACCACCGGGCTCACGCACGTAAGGCACAAGATCGCCTACGCAACCGGGCCACGGCCTGACAATGGAAGGGCTGTCCGCGAGGGCAGCCCTTCTTTGTTTTTGACGCGCATTGTTTTTGAGGCGCATTGTTTTTGACGTGCATTGTTTTGACGCGCATGTGATCGGGGACGCTGAGACATGTGATCGGGAAACTGAGATAAGGCCCATCTCTCCCGGCGCGTGGGGAGAGGGAGCATGGAGGCGCTTATGCCCGCCGAAAAATTCGACTTTCCCAACGCCCACGGCGAGACGCTTGCCGCGCTGCTCGATCGGCCTGACGGCCCGGTGAGGGCGGTAGCGCTGTTCGCGCATTGCTTCACTTGCGGCAAGGACAACAGGGCGGCGCGGCGCATCGCCGAAGGTTTGACGCAACATGGCATCGCGGTGCTGCGCTTCGATTTCACCGGGCTCGGGATGAGCGAAGGCGAGTTCGCCAACAGTACATTCTCGTCGAACGTCGACGATTTGGTTGCTGCCACGGAGCACCTCAAAGAAAAACTCGCTGCGCCGGCAATTCTGATCGGCCACAGCCTGGGCGGCGCCGCGGTACTCGCCGCGGCGCATCGCATCGAGGAGGCGCGCGCCGTGGTGACGATCAACGCGCCCTCCGACCCGGCGCACGTGTCTGGCCTGCTCAAGGATCAGGTCGCCGATATTGCGCTGAAAGGCGAGGCGGAGGTCACGCTCGGTGGCCGGCAATTCCGCGTGCGCCGCGCATTTCTCGACGACATCGCCGACCAAATGCTCACCCCGCGCATCGCCAATCTCCACAAGTCGCTGCTGATATTTCATTCGCCGACCGACGATATTGTCGGCATCGACAATGCCAGCCACATTTTTCTCGCCGCCAAGCACCCGAAAAGCTTCATCTCGCTCACCGGCGCCGATCATCTGATCAGCCGGCGCAGCGATGCTGCCTACGTGGCGAACGTCATTGCTGCCTGGGCCGAGCGCTATCTCGAGATGGCGGCAGACGCGCCCGACGCCGAGGACACTGAAGCCGGCACCGTGCTGGTGCGTGAAACGCGGCACGGCCAGTTTCAACAGGAAATCATCGCCGGCAAGCACCGCCTCATGGCCGACGAGCCGGTCAAGGCTGGCGGCATGGACAGCGGCCCGGGCCCGTACGATCTCCTGCTCGCCGCGCTCGGCGCCTGCACGTCGATGACCGTGCGGCTCTACGCCGACCGCAAGCAATTGCCGCTGCGGCAGACGACTGTCCGCCTGCATCACAACAAGATCTACGCCGCCGATTGCGCCGACTGCGAAACCAAGGAGGGGATGCTCGATCGCATCGAGCGGGAGATCATGTTCGACGGCGACCTCGATGGTGAGCAGCGCACGCGGCTTCTGGAGATTGCCGACAAGTGTCCGGTACACCGTACGCTCGAATCGGAAATCGACATCCGCACCGTCGAGGCGCCTGTGCGTCCTTCCAAGTAGCGCGAGAAGCCGATAGGTTCCGCGCTGCCAAGCTCCTCGTACGTCGTAAATGGCTGAACATTCCACGCGACACGTCCCGGTCCTGATCGTCGGCGGCGGCCCTGTCGGGCTCGCGCTCGCCGGTGAGCTCGGCTGGCGCGGCGTCGCTTGCGAACTGATTGAGCAGACCGACGGTACGATCTCAACGCCGAAGATGAACGAGGTCAACGCCCGCACCATGGAGTTCTGCCGGCGGTGGGGAATCAAACAAAAGGTGCTCGATTGCCCATTTCCCGATGACCATCCGCTCGACGTAGTGTTCGTCACCAGCTTCGCCGGCTTTGAACTCGCGCGCATCTCGCGCCCGCCGCGCCGGCAGCAAAAGCCCAGCAGTGTGAGTCCCGAGCATCTGCAGATCTGCTCGCAGCTTTGGTTCGATCCGATCCTGCGCGCGTTCGCGCAGTCGCAGCCGGCGGTCACGCTGCGCTACCGCACGCGGCTGACCGGGTTTGAGACTTCGCCCGGCGGCGTGACGGCCGAGTTGCAAGATCTCGAAACCGGCGCGCGCGAAACGGTGAGCGCCGATTACCTCGTCGGCTGCGACGGCGCCGGCAGCACCATCCGCGACACGCTCGGCATCGCCTTGCAAGGGAAGGGGGTGCTGAGCACCTCGCTGCACCTCTACTTTCGCGCACCAGACCTGTTCGCGCGCTGCGGCAGAAAGCCCGGCGTGTTCTTTCTTACTCTCGATCGCGGCGGCCTGTGGGCCAATCTGCGCCTGATCGATCCGGCCAACGATCTGTGGCGGCTTTTGGTGGGCGATACGGGCGGTGTGCAGACGGCGGACGCGATCGACCGCGAGGGCCTGCTGCGCCGGGCGATCGGCCGACCGATCGAGGTCGAATGGAAAGGCGCAAGCATCTGGACGCGGCGCAGCGTCGTTGCCGACCGCTACGGACAAGGCCGCGTCTTTCTTGCCGGCGACGCGGTGCATCAGCTCTCGCCGACTGGCGCGCTCGGCATGAACACCGGTATCGGCGATGCCGTCGATCTCGGCTGGAAGCTTGCGGCCGTCCTGCAGGGCTGGGGCGGGACCAAGCTGCTCGAGTCCTACGACGCGGAGCGGCGGCCGATCGGGCTGCGCAATGTGCGCATGGCGACCGAGTTCTATCTCGCCCACGGCGATGTGGGCGACGATCTCGCAGCGGTCGACGAGGAGTCCGAAGTCGGGCGGCACTTGCGCCTTCAACTCGGCGACAGTCTGGCGAAAAACGTCGGCCGCATGTTCCGCACCGCGGGGCTGCAGCTCGGCTACCGCTACGAGCACTCGCCGATCTGCATCGGTGATGGCGGGCCCCTACCGGACGATCCGGAAAGCTATGCACCCTCATCGCATCCGGGAGGCCGCGCGCCGCATGTTGTTCTGCGCGATGGCCGCTCGATCCTCGATCTGTTCGGCCGCGGCTTCGTGCTGCTGCGCTTTGGCGAGGCGGCGACAGGCGGCTTGGAGCGAGCCGCGAAAGCGCGCGGCGTGCCGTTGATGATTGCCGATCTCGACGAGCCTGACGCTGCCGCGCTTTATGAGCAGCGTCTGGTGCTGGTGCGGCCTGACGGTCACGTCGCCTGGCGCGGCGATGCGGCGCCATCGGATGCTGTGGGGCTCATCGATCGCGTGCGCGGCGCTATTTGATCTTGCCGCGCACCGCGGCGATCACTTCCGGGATGGCCGCGTCGTTGCCCGGCGCCATGATGTGGACGCCAGAGACGCCAGGGATCGTCGAAAGCTCCTCGGCCAGTTCAGCGCAGATGCGCACGCCTTCGCGTTCGGGATCGCTCGCCTCTTCCATCCGCTTGATCAGCGCGTCGGGAATGATCGTGCCGAACAGGTGGCTCTTCATCCAGGCGGCGGACTTCGCCGAACGCAGCGGGTTGATGCCGATGAGGATCGCGAGTTTTTCGGTCAAACCGGCTTCCGCAAGACGGCTGACATAGCGGCGCACGATACCGGCATCCATGCAGAACTGCGTCTGCACGAACTGCGCGCCGGATTTGACCTTGCCGAGAAGCGCGCTAGGCGCCCAGTCGGCCGGCGGGTCGATCGGCACGTCGGCGCCGCCGAGGAAGAACGCGGCCTTGCCGCCGACCTTGCGGCCGGTTGGCAGGGTGCCGTCGTCGCGCAGACGGCGCGCGGTTTCCAGCAGCGTCTTCGAATCGATGTCGAACACCGGCTTGGTGTCGGGCTGGTCGCCGGCCTTCGGATCGTCGCCGGTGAGCAGCAAGAGGTTGCGGATGCCGAGCGCCGCCGCGCCCATCAATTCGCCCTGCAGTGCGATGCGGTTCTTGTCGCGGCAGGCGATCTGCAGGATCGGCTCGAGCCCCATGCCGGCAAGGATGGTGGCGGCGGCGAGCGCGCTCATGCTGGCACGGGCGCCGGCGCCGTCGGTGACGTTGACTGCATCGGCGAGCCCGACCAACCCTTGCGCTTTTCGCCGCAAGTCGCCCGCGTCGCAGGACACCGGCGGGGCGATTTCGGCGGTCAGCACGAATCGGCCGGCCTTGAGCCGTTCCGCGAACGCGGCCGGACGAGGGGGAGTGTGGTCATTCATCGGCGGTCTCAGCGGCTACGGAGCGGCAAGCGTGGCGGGCGACCAGCGCTTATATCCTTTGCACCGGCGCCGCAATTGGCGGCTGCCCACCGTTCCTGGACAGGAAAGCCCTGTCCCGTTAGAGAGTTGCGCCAAGATGAGCGGTGTCAACGAGATCAGATCGAGCTTTTTGTCCTTCTTCGCGCGCGAGGGGCACGAAATCGTGCCCTCGTCGCCGCTCGTGCCGCGCAACGACCCGACATTGATGTTCACCAATGCCGGCATGGTGCAGTTCAAGAACGTCTTCACCGGCCTGGAAAAGCGTCCCTATGTGCGCGCCACGACGGCGCAGAAATGCGTGCGTGCGGGTGGTAAGCACAACGATCTCGACAATGTCGGCTACACCGCGCGCCACCACACCTTCTTTGAAATGCTCGGCAACTTCTCGTTCGGCGACTATTTCAAAGAGCGCGCGATCGAGCTCGCCTGGAACTTGATCACCAAAGAGTTCGGCGTTCCGGCCGAGAAGCTGACGGCAACCGTCTATATCGATGACGACGAAGCCTTCGGGCTATGGAAGAAGATTTCCGGCCTGCCCGAGCGTAGGATATTGCGCATCGCGGGCTCGGATAATTTTTGGGCGATGGGCGAGACCGGTCCGTGCGGTCCGTGCTCGGAAATCTTTTACGATCATGGCTCGCATATTCCCGGCGGGCCGCCCGGCAGCCCGGATGCCGATGGCGACCGGTTCGTCGAAATCTGGAATCTCGTCTTCATGCAGTACGAGCAGCTTGCCGGCGGCAAGCGGCTCGATCTGCCGCGGCCGTCGATCGATACCGGCTTGGGCCTCGAACGCATGGCCGCGGTGCTGCAAGGCACCCACGATAACTACCACATCGATCTATTTGGCGCGCTGATCGAGGCCATCGCCGATCTCACCCACGTCGATCCGAAAGGCGCGCGCAAAGCCTCGCATCGTGTCATCGCCGATCATTTGCGGGCTAGCGCCTTCCTCATCGCCGATGGCGTGCTGCCCTCGAACGAGGGGCGTGGCTATGTGCTTCGCCGCATCATGCGGCGCGGCATGCGGCACGCCGAGCTTCTCGGCGCCAAAGAGCCGCTGATGTGGAAACTCGTGCCGGTGCTCGTGCGCGAGATGGGACAGGCCTATCCCGAATTGCTCCGCGCCCAGGCATTGATCACCGAGACGCTCAAGCTCGAAGAGACCCGCTTCCGCCGCACGCTCGAGCGCGGCCTTGCCATTCTCGACGAGGCGAGCAAGTCGCTCAAGCACGGCGACATGTTCGACGGCGTCACCGCATTCACGCTCTATGACACCTACGGCTTTCCGCTCGACCTGACGCAGGACGCCTTGCGCCCGCGCGGCATCGGCGTCGATATTGCCTCGTTCACCGACGCCATGGACGATCAGCGGAAAAAGGCGCGTGCGTCATGGGCGGGCTCAGGCGACGCAGCCGACGAGGCGGTGTGGTTTACGTTGCGCGAAAAGCTCGGCGCGACCGAGTTTCTTGGCTACGAAACCGAAAACGCCGAAGGCGTTGTCAGTGCGCTGGTGCGTGACGGCAAGGAGGTGCCGGCGCTCAAGAAGGGTGAAAGCGGCGCGGTCGTTCTCAACCAGACGCCGTTCTACGGCGAATCTGGCGGCCAAGTCGGCGATACCGGCCTCATGAGCGGCGACGGCGTGCGCTTTCGCGTCACCGACACGCAGAAACAGGCCGGCGATGTCTTCGTGCATTACGGTACGGTCGAGGAGGGCACGTTGACCGCCGGCGCCGCGCTCGCGCTCGACGTCGAACACACCCGGCGAAGCGACATCCGCAGAAACCACTCGGCAACGCATCTGTTGCATGAGGCGCTGCGCCAAGTGCTCGGCGATCACGTGGCGCAGAAGGGCTCGCTGGTCGCGCCTGATCGGCTGCGCTTCGACTTCTCCCATCCCAAACCGGTGAGTGGCGAGGAGATCGCGCGGGTCGAAGACATTGCCAACGACCTCGTGTTGCAGAACGCGCCGGTGATCACGCGGCTATTGAGCCGCGACGACGCCATCGCCTCCGGCGCGCGCGCGTTGTTCGGTGAAAAATACGGCGACGAGGTACGCGTGGTCGCCATGGGCGAGAGCGGCGGCAACGCAATGGGCTGGTCGGTCGAGCTGTGCGGCGGCACGCACGTCGCGCGCACCGGCGATATCGGCATCATCTCGGTGGTGGGCGAGGCGGGCGTTGCGTCCGGCGTGCGCCGCATCGAGGCGCTGACCGGAAACGGTGCGCGGCACGAGCTCAATCAGTTCAGACGGGACATCCGCGGCATTGCCGCCGAACTGAAAACGCCGGTGGGCGAAGTCATGTCGCGCACGGCTGCCGTGCTCGACGAGCGCAAGCGGCTCGAGCGCGAATTGTCGGACGTGAAAAAGAAGCTCGCCATGTCTGGTGGCATGTCTGGGGGCATGTCTGGGGGCATGTCTGGGGGCATGTCTGGGAGAATGGGCGGCGGCGCTGCGAGCGACGGCGCCGACGGCGTACGCACGATCGGCGACGTGAAGCTGATGGCGCGTGCGGTGTCCGGCATCGACCTAAAAGACCTGCGCAGCCTTGCCGACGAGGGCAAGAAGAAAGTCGGCTCTGGCGTGGTGGCGATCGTCGGCGTGACCGAGGACGGCAAGGCCGGCATCGTCGTCGGCGTCACCGCCGATCTCGTCTCCCGCTTCAACGCCGTCGATCTCGTGCGCAAGGGCGCGGAAGCGCTCGGCGGCAAGGGCGGCGGCGGGCGGCCCGACATGGCGCAGGCTGGTGGGCCCGATGGCGCCAAGGCCGACGACGCGCTCAAGGCGATCGAAGCGGCGCTCGGCTGAGCGGGGCAGGGCTGGACCCTGCCTCACATTTTCATCGTGAAGTAGACCGCGAATTCGAGCGCGCTTGGCTTTGCCGCAGCGTTTTGGCGCTCAACTTTGGGCATGGAGAACGCGCAGCCGAGATCAACGACGCGCAGCCCGCGATGCTTTTCCGTGTGCGCCCGCACTTTGATCCGCGGCCAAGGCAGTCTTGGGATGGGTACGAAGAACGAGCCGATCAGCAGCGCGACGGCACTGGAGAGAGCATAAGCTGACAACGAAATTTCCGCCGACATTGAAACCTCCACCGTTTCCGATGGTAATTATTCATTACAAAACGACACAGGGAGTCAAGGCGGTAAATTACTGTTAACCATATTTATCAGGGTTTGGTTAACTGCGGGCCTCGAGCGCTTGTCCGATCCGTAATTTTCATTTACATTTGCGAAAGGTTTTTGGCCTGAGGGGGGCCTGTGATGGCTATCTCGCAAGACATTGGGCTGCAAATCGAGCAGGATTTGCTCGGCAAAGCCGAAGTCATCCTTCATTACCTGCGCGGGCTGGAAGCAACCGACCGGGCGCTGGCCGACCGCATCCGTGCCGCCATCATCGTGCGGCTGGAAGATACCGGGCGCGAACGTGATGGCGTAGCCGGCGGCCTCGACCGTCCGGCGGGCCGTCGGCAGCCGGTCCTCGTCGCCTCGCGCGGCGGCGGCGACGAGATCGAGGACTTCGTGTTGGAAAATTTGTCGGATAGTCCGCTCGGCCTGTCGGTTCAGGAGATCGTCGATCGTCTGGAAGAGGCGGAGCTCGATATCAAGCGGCAGACGCTCGTGGTGCGGCTGCATCGCATGGTCCAGGCCGGCAAGCTCACCTCGCGGGCACATGGCCATTATATCTTGAGTGAGGCCGAGCACGGCCGCCGGCGGGCGACCTGAGGCCGGCCGGCGCCCGCATGCCTATAGCTCGACGATCATTCCGTCTTCCGCTGTCTCAAATTTCAGTTCGGCGCGTCGCGCCAGCATGTCCGTGCTCATGTGCGTGAGCACGAGCCGCTTCGGCCGAATCTGGCCGAGATGGCGTTCGAGCGCCGTCAACACCATGTGGCCCTTCACCGGCCGGTCGCGCATGTAAGACTCGCAGATGAACAGATCTGCCTCGTGTCCGATCTGGATCAGCGCGTCGGTCCATTCGGTGTCGCCGGAAAAGCCGATGATCTTGCCCTCCGCCTCGAAGCGAAAGCCGAGGCAGGGGCCGGCGCGGTCGTCGTGCAAGACATGAAAGGGTGTGACCCGCACCGCGCCGACCTCGCTGCTTCGGCCGATGTCGAGTTCGCGCAGCGTGACTGGGAAGCGCAATTGCAGCGCCCTCGTCCCGGGAAAGGCCGCCTCCATCAGTTCGGGGAAGCGCGCCTTGAGGCCGGGCGGACCAGCAATGGTGAGCGGACGCTCGCGCTTGAGCACGTGGTCCGCTTCGAGGATGAAGAAGGGGAGGCCGCCGACATGATCGGCGTGAAAGTGCGAAATAAAAATTACATCGATGTCGTTGCGGGCGATGGCCAGCCTGTTGAGGGCAACGAGCGACGTCGCCCCGCAATCGATCAGCGCATTGATGCCCTGGCCCACCAGGTGGAAGCACGTATTGAATCGTCCGCCGGAGCCGAACGCGTCACCGCAGCCGACGAATTGCACATGCATGAGGTCAGTCCTTCCGCCACGCGTGACAGCCGCGGCAGTTCTAGGCAAGCGGGGATGGGAAGAAAAGCGGTCGTTACAGCCGGCCGTCGGTTCGCCGGGAGACCGGCAAGGAGAGTGCGGTTAGCCCACAAACCCCTGTCGTCTCATTGTTTTTTTACCTTTGCGGCGTTCAGTTCGACGATGTAGCTTAGCTCCGCCGCGTACGACCTGCACGGCGTTGGCCATGATCGCACCACAAATGGCGCATCCTTTGGCCGGCCGGCGAGCTTGCGGGGGCAAGAGGGGACGGTCGGGTGAAGTTTCGATCACATTGTACGGGCGCGCTCGCGGCACTGGGGCTCGCTGCCGCGTTGTCCGGTTGCGCGAACACCGACATATTCGACGCTAACGAGCGTTGGTTCTCGAAGCCGTTCGATTGGACCGGCCGCACCGGCGGCTACACCTTCTCTGAACTTCAAGAAACCAATTCCAGGCAGCGCCCGGTCACCCCAAACGATCTGGTGAGCCAGAATGGCGCCTGTCCGCCGCCACCCATGCCGGCAGTGTCGGCCCCGCCGCCGGATGCCGCCGCGGCTCCGGGCACGATGCCGGGTGCTCCCGATGCCACGCCAGGCCCGCCCTCTTTGCTCGGCCAGGGCATCGCGCTCGGCATGACCGAATGCGAGGTGGTCGATCGCGCCGGCCCGCCCGCGTCTGTTCAGCTCGGCAGCAATCCGAACGGCGGCCGCACTGCGGTGATCACCTTCAATGCCGCCCCGCGGCCCGGCATCTATCGCTTCGACGGCGGCCGCCTCGTGGATATGGATCGCGTCGAAGTCCCCGTCATTGAAGAACAGCCGAAAGTGGCCAAGCGCGTGACCAAGAAAAAGAAAGCGCCGCCGCCGGCGCCGGATCAACAAATCTCAACGCAATGATCAAAACTCAGAGCGGCGTATCGAGTTACCTCGAACCCCGCTCTGAACTTTTTTCTCGTGCAAGACCTCGCCGAAATCAGGCGACGTCGTAGCGGTCGGCGTTCATCACCTTGGTCCACGCCGCCGCGAAGTCCTTCACGAACTTCTCCTTGGAGTCCGCGCAGGCATAGACTTCCGCCAGCGCGCGGAGCTGCGAGTGCGAACCGAAGATCAGGTCGACGCGGGTAGCGGTCCACTTGACCTCTTTGGTCTTGCGGTCGCGCCCTTCGTACGCGTTCTCGCCCGCGGGGTGCCAATCCGTCTTCATGTCCAGAAGGTTGACGAAGAAGTCGTTGGTCAGTTTCCCGGCCTGCTTGGTGAAGACGCCGTGCTTGGACTGTCCCGCATTGGCGCCGAGCACGCGCAGGCCGCCAACGAGAACCGTCATCTCAGGCGCAGTCAGCGTCAGCAACTGGGCCTTGTCGATCAATGCCTCCTCGGGCGACATCAGATCGCTGTTGCGGTAATAATTGCGGAAGCCGTCAGCCAGCGGTTCGAGCGGGGCGAACGACTGGACGTCGGTCTGCTCCTGCGAGGCGTCCATGCGGCCGGGCGTGAAAGGCACTTTCACGTCCTGGCCCGCATCCTTCGCGGCCTTCTCGACCGCGGCGTTGCCGCCAAGAACGATCAGGTCGGCAAGTGAAACCTTCGTCTTGCCTGACTTCGCATTGAACTCCTTCTGGATCGCTTCGAGCTTTCCCAGCACGGTCGCGAGCTGCTTGGGCTGATTGACCTCCCAATCCTTCTGCGGGCTTAGGCGAACGCGCGCGCCATTGGCGCCGCCGCGTTTGTCGGAGCCGCGGAAAGTCGCCGCCGAAGCCCAGGCGGCCGAGACGAGCTGAGAGACAGAAAGCCGCGAAGCGAGAATCTTTGCCTTCAGTGCGGCGACGTCCTTCGGCGTAACCAGCGGATGATTCACCTTCGGAATCGGGTCCTGCCAGATCAAGATCTCCTTCGGCACGAGCGGGCCGAGATAACGATGGATCGGCCCCATGTCGCGGTGCGTGAGCTTGAACCACGCCCGCGCGAACGCATCGGCGAACTGATCCGGATGCTCATAGAAGCGCCGCGAGATTTTTCCGTAGGCGGGGTCCATACGCAGCGACAGGTCCGTGGTCAGCATGGTCGGCACATGCTTCTTCGACTTGTCAAAAGGATCCGGAATCGTGGCGGCGGCGCCTTTCGCCTTCCACTGATACGCGCCGGCTGGGCTCTTGGTCAGTTCCCATTCGTTTTTGAACAGGTTGTCGAAGAAGTGGTTGCTCCATTTGGTCGGCGTCTGCGACCAAGTGACTTCGGGGCCGCCGGTGATGCTGTCGGACCCGAGGCCTGTGCCAAACTTGCTTTTCCAGCCGAGGCCCTGTTCCTCGATCGCTCCGCCTTCCGGCGCCGCGCCGACCAGCGACGGATCGCCGGCGCCGTGGGTCTTGCCGAAGGTATGGCCACCGGCAATCAGCGCGACGGTCTCTTCGTCGTTCATCGCCATGCGGAAGAACGTTTCGCGGATGTCCTTGGCCGCGGCCACCGGATCAGGCTTGCCGTTCGGCCCTTCCGGATTGACGTAGATCAGGCCCATCTGCACGGCGCCGAGCGGGTGCTGCAGCTGGCGTTCGCCGCTGTAGCGTTCGTCGCCAAGCCACGTTCCTTCGGGACCCCAATACAGCTCTTCGGGCTCCCACACGTCCTTGCGGCCGCCGGCGAAACCGAAGGTCTTAAATCCCATCGAACTCGAGCGCGACGTTGCCGGCGAGAATCATCAGGTCGGCCCAGGAGATTTTCCGGCCGTATTTCCGTTTGATCGGCCACAACAGCCGTCGGGCCTTGTCGAGGTTCGCATTGTCTGGCCAGCTGTTGAGCGGCGCGAAGCGCTGTTGGCCCGCGCCGGCGCCGCCGCGACCGTCGGCGATGCGGTACGTACCCGCGGCGTGCCACGCCAAGCGGATCATCAGTCCGCCGTAATGGCCGAAGTCGGCGGGCCACCAGTCCTGCGAGTCCGTCATCAGGCCGCGCAGCTCCTTGATCACGGCCTTGAGGTCGAGGCTCTTGAACTCCTTGGCGTAGTCGAACGTCTTGCCCATCGGATCGGACAATTCGGAGTTCTTATGCAGAACGCTGAGGTCCAGTTGATTGGGCCACCAGTCGCGGTTCCTGGGTGCGTGGGTGAACGGGCATTTGCCAGACTGATCGGTCTTCGCGTCCATGTCTTTCTCCGGTCGTGTTCTGTTTTTGTCCCGATCCCTATACAAGGATCGTTGGGGCTTGAAAAGCGATGCGCGCTAAAGTGATCCAGCTTGATGACCGGAGCAATGACAAAGAGTTGCTCACGCGGAATGTCTGGTAATCGGCAAGGGTATCGCGACGCTCGGCGTTCCTTCTTCGGCCGCCGCGATCGAAAAGGAAGCCGAACAATCACGCAGAGTTTCGGCGCGCGAGGCTCGCGCCGCTTGCCGCCGTGTCGCAGAAATTCTGGCTATGCGAATGCCGCGCGTCGGCGGATGCCCCGTCCTCAAGGAGAGGCGAGGGCATCCGGCCGTACTGCGGCAACACTACGGATGGCGGAGCGCCATCGGCTCACAATGTCGCCATGACGCTCCGATGGAAATTAATAGCAGCGATTGATCCAGCGCAGCCGCGGACCCCACGGCGTATAGACCCAGCGCCGCACAACGCAGCCGTTATACGCGACAGGCCCGGCGTAGACGCGAATGCCCGGGCCCCAGCCCCAATGACCCCAATGTCCGGGGCCGCCCCAGTGTCCGCCGGCCCAATGAGCGGATGCGGCGGTGGGTGAAAGCGCGGCGGCGCCAATCACAGCGCCGGTCGCCAGAGTAAGTATGATCTTGCGCAGCATTTCTGCTCTCCTTTGTGCAAAGTCTGACTGCATCGGTTGGTATGTCGGATGGGTTGGCAGTCAGGTTCACGCAGGCGATCTTAAAGATCGCAGCTGTACCGCTGCTGAGGCCGAAATTCAGGGTGGATTCATCAAAGTGAAAATCTGCGCGCGGCGTCATTCACCCTTCGTTCATGCGATGGCGCTCCGCTTGTCGGTCTGATAAACGGGCGTTATAAGCCGCGCGGTTCGACGGTTTTCCGGTAATTCCACGAAGGACGATTTGATGGCTATCGAGCGTACATTCTCAATCATCAAGCCCGATGCCACGGCGCGTAATCTCACCGGCGCGATCAATGCGCTCATCGAGAAGGCCAGCCTGCGCATCGTCGCGCAGAAGCGCGTTCGCATGACGCGCGAGCAGGCCGAGACGTTCTATGGCGTCCACCGCCAGCGGCCGTTCTTTGGCGAACTCGTTGAAACGATGACGTCGGGGCCGGTGGTCGTGCAGGTGCTCGAAGGCGAAAACGCAATCGCCGCCTATCGCGACCTCATGGGCGCGACCGATCCCGCCAAGGCCGCGCCGGGAACGATCCGCAAGCTCCATGCAAAATCGATCGGCGAGAACTCGGTGCACGGCTCCGACGCCGCCGCCACGGCGATCGTCGAGATCGCGCAGTTTTTCTCCGGCAACGAAATCGTCGGTTGAGATACCTCTTTAGCTTCGACTGACGCGTCGGTTCGCGTCTTTGACTTTCGCGTTGAAGCGCTTGAGGCAGCATGCTGCAGGCGGGCACCAGCGATCTCGTACAGTCGCCGTTCTGGACGGCGGCGCTTGAGATCGTCTTCATCAATATTCTGCTCTCCGGCGACAATGCCGTGATCATCGCGATGGCGTGCCGCGCGTTGCCGGGGCGGCAACGCGTGCTCGGCCTGGCGATCGGTGGCGCCGTCGCCGTGGTTCTGCTGATCGTTTTCGCCGTAATACTCACGCGGTTGCTGCAGGTGCCGTATTTGAGAGTCGCCGGCGGCCTCGCGCTCTTTTACATCGCGATCAGGTTGCTCTTGCCCGAGGACGCCGACGGCAACGAGGTGGAGGCGTCGACGCATCTGTGGCGCGCCGTGCGCATCATCGCCGTCGCCGACGTCGTGATGAGTTTCGACAACATCCTCGCCGTCGTGCAGATCGCCAAGGGCGACATTGCGCTGCTCGCCATCGGGCTCGCGGTCTCGATCCCGATCATCCTCGCCGGTGCGGCGCTGATCACCGCGCTGCTCGACCGCCTGCCGATTCTTGTCTGGGCTGGCGCCGCGCTGCTCGGCTGGGTCGCGGGCCAAACAATCGTCGGCGATGAGGCACTCGCCGGTCTGGTCACGCGGCTATCGGGCGCAGCCGGCCGCCAGTTTTCCGGCAGCGTCGAGCTGGCCGCCGGCTTGATCGGTGCCGTTCTGGTCTTAGTTGCAGGCGGTCTCTGGCGGCGTTGGCGGATGTCGAAGGCCTAAGAAGCGCAATCGGTTCGCATTGAGTCGCTTGACGCTCCAATATGTTGCTGGAGTGCGATCATTTTTCAAATTCATGCTCTCGCGTTCGCGGATTCGCCGGCGGACAAAGCGGCATGATGGAAAATTTGTTGAAGCCGCGTCCCATTTCCTGAGCTTGCTGGAAGTATATTGTTACCATGATCATCGCGCGTTCCACCGCCGGTGGTTGGGCTCGTTGCAGCCATGCTTGCGCCGTATTCGTGCGGCTTGCTTGCATCGCAATCAGATTTTGGCCACCCGGCCGGTGATGTCTTGCTGAGACGATCGCTTCGGACTTACCCCAAAATCTGGTTTGTGGTGCGGACTGCAGCGGCCTTCATGGCGTTGCGGGCCGTGTCTTCACTGGCATGCACTGACTTAGGAGACAGACGATGCAAAAGGGCACCGTCAAGTGGTTTAACCCAACAAAAGGCTACGGGTTCATCAAGCCGGGCAACGGCGACAAGGACGTGTTCGTGCACGTTTCTGCGGTCGAGCGCGCGGGCTTGCGCTCGCTCAATGAGGGTCAGACGGTCGAGTATGAGCTGGTCACTAACCGCGGCAGAACTTCGGCAGAAAATCTAAAAGTTGCCTGAGCCGTTGCCGGGCGTATCCCGGTTTTTATAGCCCCCGGATGAGACTCTGGGGGTTTTGCTTTATGCACGTCCGCGGTTTAGCGCGCGGCGCCGCTCTGCTGCGCAACCGGGAACGTCGCGCGGCCCTCGGCGACCAGGCGCAGCGCCTGCGGGTAGAGGCGGTGCTCGACTTCGAGAACGCGCGCCGCGAGGGTTGCTTCGGTGTCGCCTTCGAGCACCGGCACTAAGTCCTGCGCCACGATCGGTCCGGAATCCATTTCCGGCACGACGAAGTGGACAGTGGCGCCGTGCCGTTGCACGCCGGCCTCGAGTGCGCGACGGTGAGTGTGCAGGCCCTTGAACTGCGGCAGCAGCGCCGGATGGATGTTGAGCATGCGGCCGCTCCAGCGCCGCACGAAGTCCGGTGTCAACAGCCGCATGAAGCCGGCGAGGCAGACAAGATCGATCTGGTGTACTTGTAGTTCTGCATCCAGCGCACGTTCGAACGCCTCGCGGTCTTCACCGAACAGCCGATGGTCGACGATCGCGGTCTCAATCCCCGATTCGCGCGCGCGGGCAAGCCCGCCGGCGTCGGGACGATTCGACACAACGAGAACGATCGCGGCCGGATAATCTTCCGCCTTCGCCGCCTCGATCAGCGCCACCATGTTCGAGCCGCGGCCGGAAATGAGTATCGCGACGCGCTTCTTGGTGATGGACCTTGCGGCGGCGCGAGCGTCGGCCATCCTTGTCACCAAGTGAGGTCGAGGTGACCGCGAAACTCGACGCGCGCCTCACCGCTTTCTTTGACGACTTCGCCGAGCTGCACCACCGTCTCGCCACTCGCCGCAAATTGCTTGATCGCGGCGTCGGCGGCTTCGCGCTCCAACACGGCGACCATGCCGATACCGCAATTGAACGTGCGCAGCATTTCCTGTTCGCCGATCTTGCCGGCGGCCGCCAGCCATTTGAAGACCGGCGGCACCGGGACGCGGTCGAGATCCAGTGCAACGGATGTCCCGTGCGGCAGCACGCGCGGGATGTTGTCGACGAATCCGCCGCCGGTGATGTGCGCCAACGCCTTCACCGCCTTGGTCGATCGGATCGCCGCGAGGCACGCTTGCACGTAAAGCCGCGTCGGCGTCAGCAGCGCTTCGCCCAACCGGCGCGATTTGTCGAACGGTGCCGGATCGTTCCAGCTGAGCCCGGCCTCGGCGACGACGCGGCGCACCAGCGAGAAGCCGTTCGAATGCACACCCGACGAGGCGAGCCCGACTAAAACGTCGCCCGGCGCAATATCGGTGCGCGGCAACAGCTCGGCGCGCGACACCGCGCCGACGGCGAAGCCGGCGAGGTCGTAATCGCCATCGTGATAGACGCCCGGCATTTCGGCTGTTTCGCCGCCGATGAGTGCGCAACGTACCTGCCGGCAAGCCTCGGCAATGCCGGTCACCACCGCCGCACCGACCGTCGGATCGAGTTTGCCGCAGGCGAAGTAGTCAAGAAAGAACAGCGGCTCCGCGCCTTGCACGACAAGATCGTTGACCGACATGGCGACGAGATCGATGCCGATCGTGTCGTGGCGGCCGGTTTCGACCGCGATCTTGACCTTGGTGCCGACGCCGTCGTTGGCCGCGACCAGGATGGCATCGGAAAAGCCGGCGGCCTTCAGATCGAACAGGCCGCCAAAGCCGCCGATTTCGGCATCGGCGCCCGGGCGTGCCGTCGCGCGCACCAGCGGCTTGATCAGTTCCACCATGCGGTTGCCGGCGTCGATATCAACGCCGGCGGCCGCGTAGCGCGCCTTGTCCACGGAGCCACCAAATCGGACAGAGGATGGTCTTCCTGCCCTGCACGGGAGGAGTTGCTGGCCGCCTCCTACGGCGGAATCGGCGGGTGTGCAAGCGTCCCCCCAGCGATATAATTCGGCGACAGCGGAGGATCAGGAGCGCGCGAGCCACTGCCGTCACCGCCGGGGGCGCAGTTTGAGTATACCCAACCTCATCACTCTCGGGCGCATCATCCTGGTGCCCATGGTGGTCTGGGCGATCACGTCCGGAGAGATGCTCGCGGCGTTCTGCCTGTTCCTGATCGCCGGGACCAGCGATGCGGTCGATGGCTTCCTCGCCAAGCGCTTCCACATGGCCAGCGAACTCGGCGCCTATCTCGATCCGCTGGCCGACAAAGCGCTGATCGTGTCGATCTATATCTCGCTCGGCATTTCGCGGGCGCTGCCGATCTGGCTCGTCATTCTTGTCGTCTCGCGCGACATCATGATCATCTCAGGCTTCATGCTGTCCTGGCTGGTCAACAAGCCGATGGCGGTGCGGCCCCATCCGGTGTCGAAACTTAACACCGTGGTGCAAATTCTGCTGGCGGCGCTGGTGCTCGCGGAGAAGGGCATCGGCTTTGCCGCCGGGCCGCTGGAAACAATCTTTATCGTGCTGGCCGCCATCTTGACCTTATTGTCGGTCGGCTTCTATCTCGCCGAGTGGTTCCGCCACATGAATTCGATCGGGGCCGTTGATCGCCGGCCTTGAGGATGTGTCATGCAGTTCGAGCGGCAAGCGGTGTTCTGGGTCGCCGCCGGCCTCATCTTTGTCGGCCTGTTCTGGCTGTTGAGCCCGGTTCTGCTGCCTTTTGTCGTTGGTGCCGGCGTTGCCTACCTGCTCGATCCGCTGGCGAGGAGGCTCACCCGGAGAGGTATGAGCCGTATGGTCGCGGCGCTGGTGATCCTCGGCGGCTTCGTCCTCATCATGATCGGGTTTCTTCTTCTGGTCGGCCCGATATTGGTTAGACAGCTCGCCGCCTTCATTTCGGATTTCATCGGCAGCTTGCCGAACTACGTGCAGCACATTCAGAACTGGATCGACGATCCGAGCCATCCGTGGCTCAAGAAAATGCTCGGCGACGCCTTCACCCGCACCGACCAGTCGATCGGCGGTCTCTTGGTGCCGGCGGCGGGCTATCTGAACGGTGTGGTCGGCTCGCTGCTGGCCAGGGGGCGCGCGCTGGTCTCGCTGTTTTCGCTGGCGATCATCTCGCCGGTGGTCGCCTTTTATCTGATCTGCGACTGGGACCGGATGCTGGCCACCATCGATCGCCTGATCCCGTTGCCGGAGCGCGACACGGTGCGCAGCCTCGCGTGCGAGATCGATGCGTCGATCTCCGCCTATCTGCACGGCCAATCTCTCGTCTGCCTTCTGCTCGGTACTTATTACGCGATCGGTCTGAGCTTGGCCGGATTGCACTTTGCCCTGCTGATCGGTGTGGTCGCGGGCGTCATCAGTTTCGTTCCCTATGTCGGCTCGCTCACCGCGTTGCTCGTTTCACTCGGCGTCGCCGTCGGGCAATTCTATCCGCACTGGGGACGTATCGTGATCGTCGTCGCCGTCGTCCTGCTCGGCCAGTTCATCGAGGGCAATATTCTGTCACCGAGAATTCTGGGAAAAAGCGTAGGCCTGCATCCGGTCTGGCTGATCTTCGCGCTGTTCGTGTTCGGTTACCTGCTCGGCTTTGTCGGACTGCTGCTGGCAGTGCCGCTCGCGGCCGCAATCAACGTGCTGGTGCGCTTTGGCCTGGAGCGTTACCGGGCCAGTACGCTCTATACCGGTAACGGACAGCATTAGCCCTCATGTCTTCATCACCATCTTCCCGGCCGTTCTCCCGCCCGCGGCAGCTCGCGCTCGCGCTCGATCATGCCGAGAGCTACGCGCGTGAGGACTTTCTGTCCGGACCGGGCAATGCGGCGGCGCTTGCGTTGATCGAGAGCTGGCCGGATTGGCCGGTCAACGCCGTTGCGCTCGTCGGCCCGCAAGGATCGGGCAAGTCCCATCTCGCCGCGATCTGGGCTGTGGCTTCCGGGGCGCGGGTCACTTCCGGCCGCGCGCTCAACGAGAGCGGGCTGCTGCCGGAGTTGGCGACCGGCGCGCTGGTGGTGGAGGAGGCCGCGGCGGCGGACGAGCGGACGCTGTTTCACCTGATCAACCTCGCGCGCGGGGAGGAGTCGTTCCTGCTCCTCACGGCGCGAACGGCGCCGTCAGCGTGGCCGGTCGTTATCGCCGATCTCGCCTCGCGGCTGCGGGCCTTGCCGGTGATCACGCTGCAAGCGCCGGACGACGGGCTGCTGCGCGGATTGATCGTCAAGCTCGCGGCTGATCGGCAGCTCGATCTGAAAGAGGACGTCGTCGGCTATCTGGTTAATCACATCGAGCGCTCGTTCGCGGCCGCCCGCGCCGCCGTGATCGCGCTCGACAACGAGTCGCTGCGGCAAGGGCGCCGGCCAACACGGGCGCTGGCGGCTGAACTCTTCGACGGCCGCTAGGCGGCTCGACCGCTCGTCGTTCACCCGGCGGTACGCTCTCCTTCCGCGGGAGGCTTGACGCGATGCCCCGGTGCCTCCTTATTTGGCTGTTCAAGTCATGGAATTGTTACGAAGGAGGAGGATCATCGCACTCGAGGAGACCAGTTTGGAAATGGCAGGCCGTGGTCAAGCTACTGTCGTCGCAATGGAATCCGGCGCAGCGCGACGCCAGGAGGACGCCGAGCCACACCCGGTAAGCGCGCTTTCGGGCAGTCCGGAACGGTTCATCAACCGCGAGCTGTCGTGGCTGAATTTCAACCGCCGCGTGCTTGAGGAATTGGCGAACCGCGATCACCCGCTGCTCGAACGCCTCAAATTCCTGTCGATTTCCGCCAACAACCTCGATGAGTTCTTCATGGTGCGCGTGGCCGGCCTTGGCGCGCAGGTGCGCGCCGGCATTGCCACGCAGAGCCCGGAAGGGTTGACGCCAGCGGAACAGCTCGCCCGCATTGCCGAGGCGGTTGCGCTTCTGGTCGCTGACCAGCAGGCGCAGTGGCTCGAACTGCGCAGCGGGCTGGCGGAGGCCGGCATCATCCTGGTTGACGGCCCCGACGTCACCAAGGCGGAAAAAGCCTGGCTCGAAGACTACTTCCTGGCGCACGTCTTTCCGCTGCTGACGCCGCTCGCGATCGATCCGGCGCATCCATTTCCCTTCATCCCCAATCTCGGTTCCACCCTTGCGCTGCTGCTGTCGCGCACCAAGGACGGTCGCGCGATGAACGCGCTCATTCGCATGCCGCTGCGCATCGACCGCTTTATTCGGCTGCCGCAGAGCGGCGAGGGCGGCACAGCGCGGCTCATGTCGATCGAGGGCGCAACCAGCCTGTTCATTGGCAAGCTGTTCCCCGGCTACGCGGTCAAGGGCGTCGGCGCGTTTCGCGTCATCCGCGACTCGGAAGTGGAAATCCTCGAAGAGGCCGAGGATCTCGTGCGGCTGTTCGAAACCGCGCTCAAGCGCCGGCGCCGCGGCATCGTCATCAGGCTCGACGTCGAGGCGTCGATGCCGGAGGAGGTGCAAAGTTTCGTCAAGCGCGCGCTCGGCGTCGCCGACGAGAGCGTCTTCCAGGTCGACGGCGTGCTGGCGCTCAACGAGATGTCGCAGCTGGCGAGCCTCAACCGCCCCGACCTCGAATTCGTCCCCTACACGCCGCGCTATCCCGAGCGCGTGCGCGACCACGGCGGCGACTGCTTTGCGGCCATCCGGCAAAAGGATTTTATCGTTCACCACCCGTACGAATCTTTCGACGTAGTGGTGAATTTCTTGCAGCAGGCCGCACGCGATCCCGACGTCGTCGCGATCAAACAGACACTTTACCGCACCTCGGCCGATTCCCCGATCGTCAGGGCGCTCGCCGAGGCGGCCGAAGCAGGCAAATCAGTGACCGCGGTTGTCGAGCTGAAAGCGCGCTTCGATGAGGAAGCCAATATCCGCTGGTCGCGCGATCTCGAACGCGCTGGCGTGCAGGTCGTCTATGGCTTCATCGAGCTGAAGACACACGCCAAGCTGTCACTTGTGGTCCGCCGCGAGGGCAGCTCGCTCGGCTCCTATGTGCATGTCGGCACCGGCAATTATCATCCGGTGACGGCGCGCATCTACACCGATCTGTCGTTCTTCACCAACGACCCGGCGATCGGGCGCGACGTCGCGCATATCTTCAACTACATCACCGGCTACGCCGACCCGGCGGGGCTCGAACGCATGGCGGTATCCCCGCTCACCTTGCGCGAGCGCATTGCCGCTCACATCGCCGAGGAGATCGCCCACGCCAAGGCTGGCCGTCCCGCCGCCATCTGGATGAAGATGAATGCGCTGGTCGATCCCGACATCATCGACGGGCTCTACGAAGCCTCGCAGGCCGGCGTTCCGATCGATCTGATCGTGCGCGGCATCTGCTGCCTGCGCCCGGGCGTGCCTGGGCTGTCCGACAACATCCGCATCAAGTCGATCGTCGGCCGCTTTCTCGAGCATGGGCGCATCTATTGCTTCGGCGCCGGTCACGGCCTGCCGCACCCGAAGGCCGCGGTCTACATTTCCTCCGCCGACATGATGCCGCGCAATCTCGACCGCCGCGTCGAATCGCTCTGCCCGATTCTCAATCCGACGGTGCACGAGCAGGTGCTCGATCAGATCATGGTGGCGAACCTGAAGGATAATCAGCAGAGCTGGCAGTTGCTTGCGGACGGCTCTTCCGCGCGCATCAAGCTGGCCGCCGGCGAAGAAGTGTTCAACGCCACCACCTACTTCATGACCAATCCGAGCCTGTCGGGCCGCGGCAAGTCGCCCAAGGACCAGGTCCCGCGCTTGCGCCGCCCCGAGCGGAAGTGATCCGCCGAATCGGATAAGCGTTGCGCAGCCATCGCGGCCGGCGGATTACCGCCGCAGCGACAGTGAGCCGGAAAGGCCGCCAACGCGTTTCGGACTTTGCAAAGATGAGCAGCGCCAAATCCGCCGCCAAGGGACGACGCCCCGATCGCGGGCCGCCGGTCGCCGTCGTCGACATCGGCTCCAATTCGGTGCGCCTTGTCGCCTACGAGGGGCTGACGCGCAGCCCGATGCCGCTGTTTAACGAGAAGGCTCTGTGCGGACTCGGCCGCGAGGTGCAGTCGACCGGACTGCTTGCGGCCGATGCGGTCGAGCAGGCGCTCTCCGCGCTCAAGCGCTATCGCGCGTTGTGCACGACGATGGGGGTCAAGAAGATCTTCGCGCTTGCGACGGCGGCCTGCCGCGACGCCAAAAACGGGGCCGCTTTCGTCAAGCTCGCCGAACGCACTATCGGCGCCGAGATCGACGTGCTCTCGGGCGGGCGCGAGGCCGAATTGACCGCTCTCGGCGTGATCTCGGGCGTGCATCGGGCCGACGGTGTCGTCGGCGATCTCGGCGGCGGCTCGCTCGAACTCGTCGACGTGCATGGCACCCGCGCCCGCCATGGCTCTGACCAGGCCGCTCGGCGGTCTGGCGCTTGCCGACATTTCGGCGAAATCGGTCAAGAAGGCCGAGAAATTCGTCAAGAAGACGCTGGCCTCACTGCCGATGCTGCCGGCTTGCAAGGACCGCACCTTCTATGCCGTGGGCGGCACGTGGCGGTCGCTGGCACGGCTGCACATGTGGCAGACCGGCTATCCGCTGCACGTTATGCACGGCTACGCCATCGCCGCCGACGAGGCGCTCGAATTCGCCAAGCTGCTGCATCGGGTCGACGTCGAGACGTTGTCGCATATCGAGGTGGTAGCGAGCGCGCGGCGGCCGCTTCTGCCCTACGCGGCGCTGGTGCTCGAATACGTTCTACGCGTCGGCAGGCCGCGTCAGGTCGTGTTCTCGGCGCTCGGTGTGCGCGAGGGATTGCTCTATTCGCTGCTCAAACAGAAGGACAAGGAGAAGGACGCGCTGATCGAGGCGGCGCGCGATCTCAACAATCTCCGCTCACGTTCGCCGCGCCACGGCGAGGAATTGATCGGCTGGACTGACCGTTTCATGGCCTCGTCCGGCCTCGAGGAGACCGCCGAGGAGCGGCGGCTGCGCCATGCGGCGTGCCTGCTGGCCGATATCGGCTGGCGCGCGCATCCCGATTACCGTGGCGAGGAAGCGCGCAACATGATCGCGCATAGCGGCTTCTCCGGCGTCGATCATGCCGGCCGCGCCTATCTCGCGCTTTCAGTGTTCTACCGGCACGTCGGTTTCGTCGTCGACGACGAGGTGTCGCAGCGGCTGCGCGAACTCGCTTCCACGCGCATGATCGACCGCGCGCGCGTGCTGGGCGCGGCGCTCCGTCTCGCCTACGTGGTCTCCGCCGCCATGCCGGGCGTGCTGCCCAAAACTTCGCTCGCGGTCGAACGGCAGCGGCTCGCGTTGCGGCTGCCAGGACAATCCTCCGCGCTCGCCGGCGAGCGCGTGCTCAGCCGGCTGCGCTCGCTGGCGCGGCTGATAGGCCGCGAGCCGGTGATGCTGCTCGGGTGAAGCGTTTGCCGCCGGCAATCGATACACGACAAAGCCGTGACGCGCCTTTCCCCGAGGCACACGCGCGTTATGATGCGGCGAAGATGCAGGGTAATGACGCGCCATGAGCATTTTGCTGGTCCGCCATGGCGAAACTGACGGCAACGCCGCGCGCATTTTGCAGCGCCCCGACGTGCCGCTCAATGAGCGAGGGATGCGTCAGGCGGATCAGCTTGCCGAGCGGCTGTTCGCCGATGGGTTCGTTCATATCCTCTGCAGCGACTTGTTGCGCGCGCGCATGACTGCCGCTCCGCTTGCCGCTCGCTCTGGCATTGCGATCGAGGAGAGTCCGCTACTGCAGGAACGCAACTTCGGCGATTTGCGCGGTGTGCCGTATGCCGCGTTGAATGAAGATCCGTTTGGGCCCGACTTCGCGCCGCCCAACGGCGAAGACTGGCCGGCATTTCACGCGCGCGTCGCGGAAGCATTCGCCTTCATCGTGGACAGGCGCCGCCACCTCAATGGGGTGCTGGTGGTGATCACGCATGGCCTAGTCTGCCGCGCCATCGTCGAGCGGCATGCGCGAGTGCCTGAAGGCACGGATGTTCCGGAGCGCTTCGACAATACCGGCGTGACCCTACTGCACCAGGATGCGCCGCACGGCGCGAGCCTGATCAATTGTACCCGGCATCTGGCGATGTTGCTTGAAACAGGCCACCACGGCGGACCGGCCTGACTTCTCGCGCCTGCGTCTGGGTGTTGCTCATGACTCCAGCGCGTTCGCAGCGAACAGCTCTTCCATTTTCATGATCCGCGGCGTCAGGCCTTGCTGGTTGGAATATTTCGCCGCCAGCTCAAGCGTCGCGCGATTGGCCTTGAGCCCGAAATTGACGAGCCGGGTCGCCAGCGGCTGGCGGTAGTCCGCCGGCACCAGGCCAGTCTCCAGATGATAGGCGGTATGCTCGCGCCGCTCCGCATCGGTGATGTCGTTTGCTTCCGCGAACGCTTTGAGGATGTTGAGCACCACCCAGGGATTTTTCTCGTACGCCGAACGCTTGATGGCCATGCCATGGTTGATCGGATAGATGCCGGTCTTCTTGTAGAAGCGCGCGGCTTCGGCGGCGCGATCGGCGAACAGCGGCTTGATGGCCGGATGATGCTCAAGATCGACATTGCTGCGGTCGATCAGACCTGGGTGGCCGCCGAAATAGGCCATGGTGGCATCGAGCTCGCCGGCGAGCAGCATGGAGGCGATGCTCTTCTCCGGCGGAATCTGGTTGATGGTGACGCCGTGCGGCGCCGCAAAACCGATGGCGCCGGCGTGGCTGCGCGCCGGCAGGCGCTCCATGAAAAACGTCATGTCCTTGGGCACGATGCCGAACTCGTTTTCAAGGACGCCGCGGGTCCACAGTGCAGCGGTCTGCACGTATTCCGGCACGCCGACGCGCTTGCCCTTGAGATCGGCTGGGCCGGCGATGCCGGCATCCGCACGCACCAACATCATGGTGTGGTAGAACCGCCGGGTGGTGAACACCGGAATGCCGATGAACCTGTCGTCGCCCCGGCTGCGGATCATCATCAATTCCGACATCGATATTTCGGAAACGTCGAACTCGGCGAAGCTGAGTTGCCGCCAGAACATCTCCGCGGGACCAAGCACGGTCTTGGTAAAATCGACGCCGTCGACTTTGACGCGCCCGTCGATGATCGGCCAAGTGCGCGGATTGCTGGTGATGGCAAGACTGAGCTGCAGATTGGCCATTCATGCTCCCCCGAAAATCGCTATTTCGCAGCGGCATCGTATAATACATTCGCACAAAGCACGCGCGATCAAGGCGCGCGGCAACGGGAGGACGTTTCATGGTCACGGCATTTCCGCGCGGCTCCTGGGCCGGCACAGGCGCCATCGCGGCGCTTCTCGCTTTAGTCGCGTCTCCTCCCGCCTTCGCGCAAACGGCGTTGACCGTCGGCAAGGCCAACCCGACCTCCGACGCCATCATTCCCGTCAATGTTGGCGACAAGCTCGGCTTCTTCAAAAAGCGCGGGCTCGATCTGACGATCTCTGAGTTCGGTGGCGGCGGCAAGATGGTGCAAGCTCTCACCGCCGGCGCCATCGATATCGGCGACGGCGCTGGCACCGAGATGGCCTTCGTGGCCAGGGGGGCACCGATGCTCGCGGTCTGCGAAAGCACCGCGCCGGCGCCCTTTCTCGGCATCGGCGTGCCCTGGGACTCGCCGGTCATGAAGCTCGAGGATTTGAAAGGCAAGACCATCGGCGTCTCCAGCCCGGGCTCGTTCAGCGAATGGTCCGGGCATGAACTCGCGCGCAAGTTCGGCTGGGGGCCGGACGGCGTGAAGACGGTGGCCATCGGCGGCGGCCCTGCGCCGATCACCGCGGCGCTGCGGACCCATCTGGTCGATGCCGTAATCAGCACCACGGCGCTGTTCCTCTCTTTCGAGGAGACCAAAGAAGGCCGTCTGATCGCTCCGGTCTCGACCTTTGAGGGCAATGTCGGCTCCGGCGCGCTATTCGCCTCGAACCACTTGATGGCGACCAAGCCCGACGCGATCAGCGCCTTCATTGCCGCTTGGCTCGAGACCGTCGACTACATGCGGGCGCACAAGGCCGAGACGGTGAAGATCGAAAGCGGCATCACCCATTTCAGCGAAAGTGTGACGTCGCGGGAATACGATCTCACCATCGGCATGCATACCAAGAATTGCCGGTTCGATCCGGAATCGCTTGAGACTTTGCGGCGGTCTTTTGTCGACTTGAAGCTCGTCGAGGGCGAGCCCGATATGGCGAAGCTTTATACCGACGCGTATCTGCCGAAGTGATTGAGATCGGACTGACCGGGAGAGGATGAATGGGACAGCTGGTCGACGGTCAATGGCGCAGCGAGAACATCCTCTTCAATCACGACGACAAGGGACTCTATTTCAAGCGCGACTCGGTTTTCCGCAATCGCATCAGCAGCGAAGCCGGGGCGGAGTTTCCGGCTGAGCCCGGCCGTTATCATCTTTACTGCGCGGTCGCCTGCCCGTGGGCGCATCGCACCACGCTGATGCGCACGCTGAAGAAACTCGAGCCGTTCGTGACGCTGACCAATACCTTTCAAGAGGTCGGCGGCCAGGGATGGTCGTTCGGCGAGGCGGGCCACGTCGTGCCCGGAACCGACCGGCGCGTGCGCTGGGTGCACGAACTTTACGCGATCGCCGATCCGGCCTGCACCACGCGTGTCACCGTGCCGACCCTTTGGGATGCCAAGACGCGGCGCGTGGTCAACAACGAATCCTCCGAAATCATCCGCATGTTCAACACGGCGTTTGCCGGCTCGGCCGAGCCGACGCCGGACTACTACCCCGAGGCGCTCCGTCCCGCGATCGATGCCACCAATACGCTGGTGCTCAAAGGCGTGAACAACGCGGTCAATGGCTGCGGCTACTCGATCTCGCAGGAGGCCTACGACGGTTCGGTCACGCTGTTGTTCGAAACGCTTGACGGCTTGGAGCGACGGCTGTCGCAGCAGCGCTATCTATGCGGCGATACGGAAACCGAAGCGGATTGGCGGCTGTTTCCGAGCCTGGTGCGGTTCGATCCCTGCTATTACGTCGGCTACAAGTGCAACCTGCACCGGCTCGCCGAGTACCAAAATCTCTCGAACTATCTGCGTGAGCTTTATCAGACGCCGGGCATCGCCGATGTCTGCGACATCGCCGGCATGAAACGCGGCGTGTTCAGCAAGGCCGGTCCGGTTGGTGGCAACGGGATCATCCCGGCCGGCCCCACCATCGATTACTGGCAGCCGCATGATCGCGAGCGCTTCGCGCGTCACTGAAGCCACAGACGCCCATCAGCGCGGCGTTACTCCCGCTCCACTACCGCGACCTTGCCCTTTTCGATGGCGAGCGCGAGCTTGCCGTGCTTGAGCGCCAGCGCCTTGTCGCCAAAAAGCTCACTGCGCCAGCCGGAGAGCGCCGGCACGTCGGCCTTGTCGCTTGCGGCGATGCGTTCGAGGTCGTCGACCGTGGCGATCACCTTGGCGGCGACGTGGTGCTGCTCCGACACCATGCGTAACAGCACCTTGAGGAGTTCGACGATGGCGCCGCCATTGGCCGCCGGCGGCAAGCGCGCGGGCAGCGGTAGTCCTTTCACGTCGCGCGCGAGCCCGCGCTCGACCGCCTCGACGATCGCCTCGCCCCAGCGCGAGCGCTCGAACCCCTTGGGCAGCGAGCGCAGGTGCTTGAGCTTCTCGCTCGTCGTCGGCGCGTGCACGGCGATATCGGCGATGGCCTCGTCCTTGAGCACGCGCGAGCGCGGCACGTCGCGCGCCTGCGCCTCGCGCTCGCGCCAGGCGGCGACTTCGATCAGCACGGCAAGCTCCTTGGGCTTGCGCACGCGGGTCTTGAGCCGCTGCCAGGCGTTCTCCGGCTCCATCCGGTAGGTCTCCGGCGAAGTGAGCACGCTCATTTCGTCCTCGACCCAGCCGGCGCGGCCGCGCCGCTCGAGGTCGTCGGAGAGCGCCTGATAAACGTCGCGCAGATGGGTCACGTCGGAAATCGCGTAAGTGAGCTGCGCGTCGGACAAGGGCCGCCGCGTCCAGTCGGTGAAGCGGTGCGACTTGTCGAGCGTGTCGCCGGTGATGCGCTGCACCAGCTGGTCGTAGGAAATCGAATCGCCGTAGCCGAGCACCATGGCGGCGACCTGGGTGTCGAAGATCGGATGCGGAATGAGCTTGGCGGCGTGCCAGACGATTTCGATGTCCTGGCGCGCGGCGTGAAAGACCTTCACGATCTTCTTGTTGTCCATCAGCCCGTAGAAGGGCGATAGATCGATGCCGGGCGCCAAAGCGTCGATGACCGCGGCCTCGTCGGCCGAGGCTATCTGCGCCACGCAGAGCAGCGGGTAATAGGTGCTTTCGCGCAGGAACTCGGTGTCGACGGTGACGAACGGATGGGCCGCCATCCGCGCGCAGAAGTCCTCAAGCTCAGCCGTGGTGGTGATCGGCCCCATCGAGGCGGTGATTTCAGCGGTGCGCAACATGGTCGTTGGCTAAGTGTGGTTCAAGTTGCGCGCGCGTGGCAAGGCCCGCGTAGGCACCGCCGGCGGATGGATGAACTCCCAGGGGCTCGGAAAAGCGCCGACCGGAACCTCGATCAGGGTGGGGCCGTCACGGTGGGCGAACGCGCGGCGCAGCGCCCTGCGCAGTTCGTCGGGACTGCGGGCGCGTACCGCCTCGGCGCCAAAACTCTTGCCGAAGGCCACGAAATCCGGATTGGCGAGGTCGCTGGCGATCAAGTGGTTGCCGAACCGCTCCTGCTGAATACGGCGCACGTTGCCGTAGGCGCTGTCGTTGAACACGATGGTGGTGAGCGGAATACGATGACGGATGGCGGTCGCCATTTCGGTCGCTGTGAACATGAAGCCGCCGTCGCCACAGATTGCAACGACCGGCGTATCGGGGCAGGCGCACTGGGCGCCGAGCGCGGTGGCAAAGCCTAAGCCCAGCGGGTCCTGGAAGCCGGGCGACAGATACGTGCGCGGCTTGTAGACCGGGTAGACGATGCGGGCGGCGAAAGTGATCTGGGTGATGTCCTCGACGAAGATGCCGTCCTCGGGCAGCTCGGCCCGGATCGCCTCGAGATAAGCGATCTGCGGCGCGATCTTTTCGAAGCGCTTGCGCCACGCCGCCTGGCGGTCCTGCATCTCCGCCTTGCGCGAGGCGCGCTTGTTGTTGCGTGCCGATAATTCGGCCAGCAGGCTTTGCAGGATCGGCTTGGCGTCGCCGGTCAGCGCCACCGTCGGCTTATGCAGGCGGTTATGTTCCTTCGGGTCGGCGTCGACGCGGACGATCTTGAGATCGCGCGGCAGACCCCATTGGCGGAACTGAATGAGCAGCCGCGTGCCGACGGCGAGCACGACGTCGGCCTTGCCCCACAGATCGCGGCCGAGCGGGAGCGTGACGGACAATGGATCGCGGCCGTCGAGCACGCCGCGGCCGCGGCGGAAGGCGAGCACCGGCGCTTGCAGCATCGCCGAGAGCGCCGTGACCTCCGCCGACGAAGCCTGCGCACCGCCGCCGCAGATGATCAGCGGCCGCTTGGCGCCGCCGAGCAGCTTTGCCGCCTTGCGCACGGCGTCGTGGTCGATCTTCGTCGGCGGAATAGGCAATGGCTCTTGCAGCGTCACCGGTCCGGCCTTGCCCCACACGTCGATCGCGCATTCGAGCACCGCCGGGCCAGGGCGGCCGGTTCGCATCGCGCGCAACGCTCGCGCCGCCGCCGTCGAGGCCTGCTCCGGTTTGCGGATGAGCTCATGATGATCGGCGAGTCGTTCGATGATTCCGGCCTGGTCGCGGATCTCGTGCAGCTGGCCCGAGATCGCGGCCGATATCGGCATCGGGAATTTGGCCAATGAGGCCGAGCACCGGGGCATTGGTGGCAAAGGCGGTGAGCAGCGCCGCGCCGGCATTGAGCAGAGCCCGGCCCCGGCACCACCGCGAAGGCCTGCGGCTTGCCGGTCGCCAGCGCCGCACCGAGCGCCATATAGGCGGCGCCCTGCTCGTGCCTGGGTGTGCACCGTGCGCAGCCGGTCGGAGAACTTGAACAGCGCCTCGAACAGCAAGTCGTTCTGCACGCCCGGCAGCGCGTAAATGGTATCGAGCCCGTGGCCGATCAGCGTCGAGACGACTGCCTCCGCCGAGGTCATTGGCGCAGCCGCCATTGCGGAGCGCGGCGGGTTGTTTGCGTTTCTTTGGCATTTCCTTCTCTCTGCGTGCAGAAATGCGCAGATTGGAGCGGCGCTGTCGAGGCCGGTCAGAGCCTTCGGCTTGACAAAGCGGCGGGCGCCATGTGGTTGTGCGCCCACAATTTCCTGCTTTGGCGATTTGAACATGCACCGTTATCGCAGCCACACCTGCGGCCAACTTCGAGCGACCGACATCGGCGCGCAAACGCGGCTTTCCGGCTGGTGCCATCGCATCCGCGACCACGGCGGCGTGCTGTTCATCGACCTGCGCGACCATTACGGCATCACGCAAGTGGTGGCCGATCCCGACAGTCCGGCTTTCAAGGTGGCCGAAACGCTGCGCTCCGAATGGGTGATACGCGTCGACGGCAAGGTACGCGCGCGGCCCGCGGGAACCGAGAATGCTGAGCTGCCGACCGGCGCGGTCGAAGTCTATGTGAGCGAGATCGAGGTGCTGGGACAGGCGGCCGAATTGCCGATGCCGGTGTTCGGCGATCAGGAATATCCGGAGGACATCCGGCTCAAATACCGCTTCCTCGACCTGCGCCGCGAGCGGCTGCACAAGAACATCATGAAGCGCGGCCAGGTCATCGATTCGATCAGGCGGCGCATGAAGGAGCAGGGCTTCTTCGAATTCCAGACGCCGATCCTGACCGCCTCCTCGCCCGAAGGCGCGCGTGATTATCTCGTGCCGTCGCGGCTGCATCCGGGAAAATTCTACGCGCTGCCGCAGGCGCCGCAGCAATTCAAGCAACTGATCATGATATCCGGCTTCGATCGCTATTTTCAGATCGCGCCCTGCTTCCGCGATGAGGACGCGCGCGCCGACCGCTCGCCCGGCGAATTCTATCAGCTCGATCTGGAAATGAGCTTCGTCACCCAGGACGACGTGTTCGCCGCCGTCGAGCCGGTGATCCGCGGCGTGTTCGAGGAGTTCGCCGAGGGCAAGCCGGTGACGCCGAAATTTCCCCTCATCCCCTTTGCCGAAGCGATCAAAAAATACGGCACCGACAAGCCGGACCTGCGCAATCCGATCGTCATGCAGGACGTCTCGGAGATTTTCCGCGGCTCGAGTTTCAAGATTTTTGCCCGCATTCTCGAGAACGCAAAAAGCGCTGTGTGGGCGATTCCGGCGCCCGGCGGCGGCTCGCGCGCCTTCTGCGACCGGATGAATTCGTGGGCGCAGGGCGAAGGCCAGCCCGGGCTGGGTTACATTTTCTTTGCCGCCGAGGGCGGTGGCGCTGTTGGCCGCGGCCCCGTCGCCAATAATCTCGGCGCCGAACGAACCGAGGCGTTGCGCGCGCAGCTTTCCCTCAAAGAAGGCGATGCGGTGTTCTTCGTCGCCGGCGAGCCGCAGACGTTTTACAAGTTTGCCGGCGCAGCGCGCACCAAGGTTGGCGAGGAGCTTGGCCTGATTGGCAAGGACCGTTTCGAGTTCTGCTGGATCGTCGATTTTCCGATGTACGAGTGGAACGAGGAAGAGAAGAAAATCGATTTCTCCCATAATCCGTTCTCGATGCCGAACCTGCCGCCGGACGAATTTCTCGCACTCGACGTTGCCGATCGCGAGAAGCTTCTGGCCTTGCGCGCCATCCAGTACGACATCGTCTGCAACGGCATCGAATTGTCTTCGGGTGCGATCCGCAATCATCGCCCCGACGTGATGAAGAAGGCGTTTGCCATCGCCGGCTACGACGAATCGGTGCTTGAGCAGAAATTCGGCGGCATGTTGCACGCGCTCTCGCTCGGCGCCCCGCCGCATGGCGGCATCGCGCCCGGCATCGACCGTATCGTCATGCTGCTGTGCGGCGAGGAGAACCTGCGCGAGGTCGTGCTGTTCCCGATGAACCAGCGCGCCGAGGATTTGATGATGGGCGCGCCGTCGGAAGCGACCGCCAAGCAGCTGCGCGAGCTGCACATCCGCGTAGTGCCGCCCGGGCCGGGCTAAAGCGGGACTGGGCATCACTCCGCTGCCATCGCGATCGGTTCGTCGCACAGCGCGGCGACGATCGTAGCAAATTGCGTCCCCATCTGCCGTCGCCGCATCAGCCGCAGGATGAGCCGCAGCTCCGTGAGCACGTCGAGCGAAAGCCTGTTGCCGCGGCCGAGCGCGGCGGCGATCTGAAAAGCCTTTCGTTCATCGCGCCAGCTGCGTTCGACCAGCATGATCGCGGCGTCAAGGCTGTAGCCGTTCAGCATCACCGCACGCGCACCATAGCGAGCTCGTACAGCCGCGTGCTGCGGACCGAGCCGCAGGGCCCGCTCGACGCGGAGCTTCAACGCATTGGCGATGGCAGCTTCATCGAACGCCGCGCCGATTTGGATAAGTGCCGTCTCCAGCCCCGGCTGCCCCGCCAATCTGGCGGCGGCGCCGGCGCGGCGGGCGCGTTGGAGGTCTCGCTGCGCGCGAGGCCGATAGGGCATCGGCGTCGGCTTTCATTGCTGTTTCGGTGACAATGCATGTATCCGGAAATGAGACGCGAGTCAAGTAATTGTCACCGGAAGTGTAACGAATATCGCGCCGGGCATCGCGTGCGCGAATCACCGAGTCGGCGCGGAAGGATGAAAATTTGGCCGGACTGGAGCGGCCCCGACGATGCGCGGGATCAGAAAAGCTTCAGGCAGCAGAGTGCCTTGCCGACCACTTCGAGCTCGCTGAGGCGGACTTCCTCGGCCGGGTGGGTCGGATTATCGGAAATGATCTTCACCCGGGTCGGGTGCGACGATCGCAAGATTTGCAGGCGCTTGACCACGATGCTGCCGAACGCGTCGCGGATGGCGTAGAGGCCGTCGGGCGTCGGCGTCTTGTGCTCGGTATCGATGATGACGCGCTCGCCCGACGCGATGGTCGGCGCCATGCTGTCGCCGGTGGTGTCGAGCACCAGAAGGTGCCCCGGCTGCGCCTGCAGCTGCTCGCGCACGAAGCTCGCCGGGAACCCCCAACCCTCTGATTTTATTGGGTCAGCGTGGCGTCCGTCCTTGCGCACTTCGCGCGCCGGAACGCCGCCGCCGCCCATGCCGGCGCGGGTGTCGAGTTCGGGTACCTGGCCGGGCGCGGGGCCGAGCGGCTCGTCGTGGCCTGATTCGTCGCGCAGCACATCGCTTGATTCGATGTGGCCGCCGACGCCCGGCGTGCCTGGATAGCGGCCCCACAACAGAATCTGCTCCGGCGAATAGCCGAGAACGTTGGCAAACGGCTTGAGGTGGTCGAGCCGCAGCCGGATCTGGTTGTTCTCCAGCCGGGAGAGCTGCTGCTTGGAGACGCCCGAGCGCCGCACCAGTTCGGAACGGTTCATGTGGCGCGCCTCGCGCGCGTAATAGAGCCCGGTTTTTTGCCGGCTGGGCTGGCTCGGTTTGCTCTTTTTCGCCATGGCCAATTGTCACCAATTTGGATCAAAACCGCTAGCTTCAAAAACAGTGACTTGACTGTTGCTGTTTATGTGACTATGTCGCCTCCATCGTTCAATGTCTCATGAGCGGTGACGAAGGCATGGGCAAGCGATGGAACGGCGAACGGCTGGCGCTGCTGCGGGCGCTGTGGCTCTCGGGGCTGACCGCGCGGGCGATCGCCAATCATCTGGGCGGCGTGTCGCGCTCGGCGGTGATGGGAAAGATCTTTCGGCTCCGGCGTGAGAGCGCCGCGGCGCAGCCGGGCGGAGTGGGCGAATTGTCCCCGGCGCGGCGGCGCCACAACCCAAAAGACGTAGGCCCTTACAGCGCGCAGAAGACGAAAGAGCGGCGGGGCAAGAGCCTGCTGGAGCTCACCAACAACAGCTGCCGTTGGCCGCATGGCAGTCCTGAGTCGGCACGTTTCTTTTTTTGCGGTGCGCAGGGCGCTGATCTGGATGCGGGGATTCCGTATTGCCCGCTCCATGCGCGGCGCGCGTTTCTTGGTTACGAGAGACCGGCGGCAAGCACGGATGAGATGACACAGGCGCAGTCTCGTGCCCCGGCCACTTCTACGTCGTCGATATCTCGCTACGTCTGGCGCGGAGAGGTGCGTCACCCGGCGCCTCGATGGAGGTGACGATGCCTGAGTCGTTGCCTTCTGAGCAGGATCATCCGGAAGATCGGTGCGACGCCCGCGGCTCGCTCGGCGAGCGCGCGTCGCGGGCCGCGCGGGCCGAATTGCGCGGCGACCGCACTGGCATCCTTGGTGCAACCGGCCTAACCGCGCTGCCTCCGCTCACGCGTACCCGGCGTGTTCCCGACCATTGGTCGTTCATCCACGTCATGGAACGCATGGAAGAGGCGTTCCGCACGCTCGGCCGGCTGCCGATGGCGACGCGCCCGCGCGGCTACATCAATTCGATGCCGATCTATCCCTACGACCGCGGCGATCTGAATTCGCAGCTCGAGACCTATGAGCTGGAGCGCATGGCCAGTCAGCGCAACCGCGTGCGCATTCCGCCTTCGCCGGCCGAGATTGCGCGCATGGAGGAAGCGCTGCATTGGCCGACCGCGTTCCTCTCAGGCGCCGAGTTTCACCATCTCGCCCACGCCGTAAACCTTGCGTCGTTGTGGGCGGCGGTCGATGCGGACGTCGATAGAGGTTTGCGGCGAATCAAACTCACCCGGCGCGTGTTCAATGCCCGCAAGCTGCAAGGACTGCGCATCATCGCGCGCGAACTCGTCCGCCGCCGCGTCCCGATCCGCTAAGGCAACCATGCGAGAAAGCCGCGACACAGGCTGCAGCTTCGTCGCGGCCTATTGCGAAGGCTTGGGCCTCGCCCCCGTCGCGGTGATCTGCGGCCCTGCGGGCGTGCGAATTGCTGCGGCTGCCGGTGACAAGGGCCGGTTGGACGAAGCGGAGACCCTGCACGCGCGCTTTTGGTGCCGCGTCGCCGAGGCCGAACGCGTCGCCGCCGCTGCAGCCAGATTAGTCCGCAAAGAATCAAACGACGCCACGCGCGCCGCGATGGCGGTACCGCAAGCCGCGAGAAAGCTCGGCGTCGCGCTGTCTTCCGAGGAGGAGATCGCCGCCGAGGCGCGCAATGTCGCCGCGCGGATCGAAGCCGAACTGCGGAATCAACAGGCAAATGGCGGGTTGAAATCTGTGAACCAAGCCTATCGCGCTTATCGGCTCGAAACCAGCGCGCGCGGCGAGCGCGTGCTGCGCTACGACGAATGGATGCTGAAATATAAAGAGAATCTCGTTCGTCAGGTCGCCGCGTCGCTACGCTGAGAAAAGAATCATCGTGAGTGAAGTGAAAATTCCGTCGCACAGCGCGATTTCCGCCCCCCTCTGCAAACAAAATTTTTCATTCCGTATTTTCAATGCGATACGATCTAAAATCAAACAAATCCCCACGTTGTTTGCTTGACAGCAGCTTGCTTTTTGCGGCATGGACTCGCGCGCACGCGGGCTTTGCAGAACTGCCCCGCCGCGCTCCCGCTCCCAAAACATTCCGTAAAGCATCTTGAGGCCGCGCCGAAACGCACGCGTTTTGGCGTCCAGCCGATTGGCGTTTGGAAGCGGTCGAACGTGCATAAAATAGGAAAGGGCAGACCGTGGTTCTTGGGAAGGTTAAATTTTTCAACGAAGCCAAAGGCTATGGCTTTCTCACAAGGGACGATGGATCTGGCGATGTGTTCATCCATCGCACCGACCTGCCCGCGGAAGTCGGTCTGCTCTACGAGGGCCAGGCCGTGAGCTTCGAAATCGAGAAGACCAAGCGCGGCCTGCGCGCGGTGAACATCGCGCTGGCGTAACGCGCGTCATTGCGAGCGAAGCGAAGCAATCCAGGGGGGCTTGCCCGGAGCTAACGGCCCCTGGATTGCTTCGTCGCCCTTTGGGCTCTTCGCAATGACGGCGCGAAGTCATATCGATCCGATACCGTTCTGTTCGCTTTCGTCCCAACAGTACCGGCCCGGGCGAGGGCCGAGGAGCGTCAAGCACTTAAAACAACGAATCAACGGCCACGAATGGGCAGCAAGACCAGTTCGTCTCAGCAGTCCGTATCTTCCAAGTTCGTTCCCACCGAGAAGCAGAAGGAGGCGCTCAAGCTCCTGCGGTCTGGCCAGCGCCACACTTTGCTGGTCGGCGGCTCGCGTTCCGGCAAGACCACATTGCTGGTGCACGAGATCGCGCTGCGCGCGCTCAACTCCGCCCGCTCGCGGCACGCCATTTTGCGGCTTCACGCCAATGCGGCGCGCGCCTCGATCGGGCTCGACACGTTGCCGAAGGTATTCGATCTCTGGTTCCCGAACGATCCGCTCAAGCGGCATCGCACCGACGGCTATTTCTCGCTGCAGAACGGCTCGGAAATCTGGATCGGCGGCCTCGACGACAAGGCGCGGGTGGAGAAGATTCTCGGCAAGGAATACGCCACCATCTTTCTCAACGAGTGTTCGCAGATTCCCTATGCGTCGGTGCTGATCGCGCTGACGCGGCTGGCCCAGGTCGTCGACGATCTGCCGCAGGCCGCCTATTACGATCTCAACCCGACCAGCAAGGGTCATTGGACCAACGTTCTGTTCGGCGACAAGCGCGATCCGGTGTCGCGCCAGCCGCTCGAGCAATCCAGACGATTACGCGCGGCATGTTTCTCAATCCGAGCGACAATGCCGATAACCTGTCGGCGGATTATCTGAAAAGCCTGCAAGCCTTGCCGGAGCGGCAGCGCAAACGGTTCTTCGAAGGCGCCTATATCGACGACCTCGACGGCGCGCTGTTCAGCTACGAGACGATCGCGCAGGCGCGGGTGGGCCGAGTTGCCGCTTGCGCGCCGCGGCCGTGTGGTGGTGGCGGTCGATCCGTCGGGCGCCAGCGGGCAAGACGACGAGCGCGCCGACGAGATCGGCATCGTGGTGGCGGCAAAGGGCGACGACGGCCACGCCTATGTGCTCGCCGACCGTTCGCTGCGCGATGCGCCGGCCGTCTGGGGCCGCGCCGCGGTCGAGGCCTATCACGAGTTCGGCGCCGACCGGATCGTGGTCGAGGAAAATTTCGGCGGCGAGATGGTGCGCTTTGTCATCCGTGCCGCCGATTCCTATCCGCGCGTGCACGCGGTCTCCGCCTCGCGCGGCAAATTCCTGCGCGCCGAGCCGGTGTCAGCGCTTTACGAGCAAGGCCTGGTGCATCACGTCGGCCGCTTCGCCGTGCTGGAAGATCAGCTGTGCGCTTTCACCACCGCCGGCTATCGCGGCGAGGGCAGCCCCGATCACGCCGACGCGCTGGTGTTTGCCATCACCGAGCTGATGCTCGGCAACGAGGCGGCGATCATCGAGTTCTACCGGCGGCGGGCCGAGGACGCACAGCAAGTGTCGCTGGCGGCGGAAGAGTCTGCGTCGGTTAGCGTCGCTACTGGCGCGCCTACGGTTATGCCTGTCGTTCGTCTGCACGTGCCAACGGAGGCGTCCGCCGTTCACGGTCTGTCCGGCACATTATATAGCGTCACCGCCGACCGTACTGTGGAAGTGACCGAAAGCGACGCTATCGCTTTGATTGCCAACGGTTTTACGCGGATCGCCGATATCGAGCTGCACTGAATTAACATTGTCCGCTCATTCCGCGCAAGCGGGAATCCAGAAGCTTCCGCGGGGACGAGCGGCATCGAACACACATCGTTTCAAACATGCCGAGCGGCGCGCCATCCGCCTCGGCATGCAAGGCCCGCTTTTCGCGGGCCAAACCCGCGTCCTCCTTTCCCGACCCGCTGGGCGCATGCGCATCCGCCGCCCCACCCGGCGGAGCGCATCGCCTCGACGACGGCGGATAAGCGGGGAGAGGACGCGGGTCTTGGGTCGGGCGCTCCGTCGGAGTTTTAGACGGAGCGTCCCGATCCTTTTCGTCTGATCCCTCCCCCTTGTGGGGGAGGGTAGGGAGGGAGGTCGTGAGGCACGGACTTTGCGCATCACCTCACAACCCCCACCCCTAACCCCTCCCCACAAGGGGGAGGGGAACACGCCGTCCGCTTCCTCGACACCGAGCAAACAAACAAATGACAGAACAAGTTCGCGGCGCGGGCCAGCCGAGCTGGCCGCTGTCGCCGTATCAGATTGCGGTGTCGTACGGCGCGGGCCAAAGCACGGCCGGCAAGATTGCGCCTGCCGCCATCGCGCGCGGCACCGGCGCCGACTGGTTCGGCCCGCTCGATCCGCTCAAGCCGATCGCGCCGCCGGAGGTCGCCGGGCGCCGCTTCGACTTTCCGCCCGGCTATAACCTCGTCACTCGTCCGCGCGCCTACGAGCCGATTGGTTTTTCCGAGCTGCGCGGCTTCGCCGACGCCTACGATCTGCTCCGGCTGGTCATCGAGACGCGCAAGGATCAGATGGAGCGCCAGCGCTGGCGCATCCGCCCGCGCGATCCCAAGCTCAAGCGCAAAAGCGCATCGATCGACGCCGACATGACCGCGCGCATCGCCGCGGTGCAGAGCTTCTTTGCGAAGCCGGACGGCACCACGCGCTGGAAGACATGGCTGCGGTCGCTACTGGAAGACATGTTTGTGATCGACGCGGCGACGCTCTACTGCCAGCGCACGCGCAACGGTCAGCTCTGCGCGCTGCAGCAGCTCGATGGCGCGACCATCAAGCGGCTGATCGACGATTGGGGCCGCACGCCGCTGCCTTATGCGGACGCTGACGGCGCGATCGTCTGTCCGCCGGCCTATCAGCAGGTGCTCAAGGGCCTGCCCGCGGTCGATTACGCGGCGCGCGACATCATCTATCGGCCGCGCAACGTGCGCGCCCATCGCGTCTACGGCTATTCGCCGGTGCAGCAGGTGCTGATGACGGTCAACATCGCGCTGCGCCGGCAGCTGTGGCAGCTCGATTATTACGCCGAAGGCTCGATCCCCGATGCGCTGATCGGCGTGCCGCAATCGTGGACGCCGGACCAGATCAGGCAGTTTCAGGACTATTGGGACACGGAATTCGCAGGCGATCTCGCGCGCCGCCGCCACGCCAAGTTCGTGCCCGGCGAGAGCGCGGTCAAGGTGCACCAGACCAAGGAGCCGGAGCAGAAGAACGACTTCGACGAATGGCTCGCGCGCGTCATCTGCTACGCCTTTTCGGTGCCGCCGCAATGGGCGGTGAAGCTGATGAACCGCGCCACCGCCGACAACCAGTCGGAGCAGGCGGAGGAGGAAGGCCTCGAACCGACCAAGGAGTGGGTCAAGGATCTCATCGACGAGATCATCGCCGAGGAGTTTGCCTCGCCCGATCTCGAGCTGGTCTGGCTGTCCGAAGACGACAACGATCTGGGCCGCAACGAAGCGGCGCTGGAATCGCGGCTGAAGCTCGGCGCGCTCACGCTCAACGAACTGCGCGACGGCCTCGGCCTCGACCCCTTCGCCAACCCCGCCGCCGATCGGCCGATGGTGCTCACCGCCACCGGCTACGTGCCGATCGAGGCGAATGCGGGTGGGGAGGGGGCGAAGGCCGACACGCGCGCAAGCGGGCAAAGCGGGAGTGCTCCATTTACGCCAGGGGAAGCGGAGCGATCTGTCAGCAAAGACTACAACCCCGATCAGCCGCGTGTGCCGGCAGGTAGTCCGCAAGGTGGGCAGTGGGCGCCTGAAGGGGCAAGCAATTCGTCGTCAAGTACTACAACTGCTCCCGACGTTTCAACTACCGGGACGCAATATGCCGCCCTGGAAACCGGAACGCGGACGGACACGTCTAACAGCGCAATCAATACCCCCGACGCAACGTCGCCGAGTAATAGTAGCAGCGCAGGTAAGCCTGAGGATCAATATGCGGCGATTACCGTTGAACGCTATGATAGAACCGGTGATCCATTAATTGACCGCACCACAGACATATTGTTCCAAACATTGGTCCGCGATGAGGAGCTTGTAAGCCGCGCGCAAGTTCTTCTGGGCAAGGCTGGGCCGGCTCTACATGGCACCTTAGTTCACAGCGCGTTTGCAATTGACGTAAAATCGCAAGATCTGCCGGGGATCGGCAAGGATGGGGTTGAGCAAAGCTTTAGCTTGCAAGATGTGGTACGTTACGGCGCTAATGGTAGTGTTAGAACGGACGTCTTGATGCGAGATAGTGACGGGCACATAATCGCGATTTGGGACGTTAAAACTGGTAATGCCGAACTAACTGAAGAGAGAATACAGGAGATTCGTGACGAAGTTGGCGTGGATAGTGATGTTCCGGTGATAGAATTGCATATCTGTCGCGGAGTCACGTGCAAGGTGCAGAGCGACAGCTAGGTGACGCCTAAAATCGGAATCACGAGGATATTCAGTCATGGCCATGGAACTATTCGTCTTCTCCGATAAGCAATTAAACTCGACTACAGAGTGGCAAGCGGCGATCGATAGGGAGGGATACTCGCTGAAGCTTGAAAAAAAATCTCCAATTCAAGATCTCAAAGGATTCTTGCCTGTCCAATTGCGCGACAGCAAGACTGGATTTGAGTGCGGCTACCTGTCGGCCGACAAACTTATGCGTGCGATCCCCGGCGCGAATTTTGATCATGAGTGGAAATTTGCTCTGACGTTTCGATGGGGTGGAGATTTAAGTCAACTAGAGGCTGCCTGGGCCGCTTCTACCGCGTACGCCCAAGCAACAAGTGGCGTGATTTTTGATGAGCAAGACGGAAGGATTAAGACGCCTGATGAAGCGCGGGAGGTCGTGCGCGACATTGTAAGTGCCATGCCGAAGGCCGAAGAGATATTGCGAGAAATTATAGGTTCTAGACACCCTAGCGCCCAGTAAGGCAGTTCTTTCAGCACAGGCGTGATCCGCGTACCTTCGTGGGAGCCTTAAGCAGGGGTGATTTCAGCGCGAGCTCATCCAATCGAATTCGCAACGTATGCCTATCCGGTGCTTGCACGGACGGGGGCATTGAATGCAGCTCAGCGCCGAGGGAGTCCGAGCACGCTGCGGAGGACCGGATGACTGATCAGGACGAGGATCATCACTACGAGCAGCAGGTCGAAATCTTTGAGAGCCTGGTGCGCGCGGTCGATGCCGTCCTTGAACAATACGGGAAGCACGATTCATTCGAATCAGGAGACTATTCGATCTACGAGGACTATTGGGGATTTCCCCAAGTCAAAGTATCGATCAACGATCTTAAGCTCCTTCAGCCCGAGGTTATTCATAAGTTACAGCAGACTGTGAACGCGTATCCAGGATGGGAGATCGTGGTCGCCGTCGCTGTGAGGGGCCATTACGACGACTGGCCGCATATGGGCCTTTACATCCGGCCGCATGAAATCATCGATGGCCTGCAACGGGAATATCTTCCGGTGGAGTTTCAGAATCTCGATTATGAGGGGGCGAGACGCGGAACCGTCAACGATTGAGTTGCGGGCATTGACGCTGACCGTGCTCACTCGGCGAAGCGACGGTGAACGGTGGCGACGATGACTAAACTGATAACAAGAGACGATATGGAGACGATAAGTCGGACGAATACGACCGCCGGCAAGCAGCGCAATATGAAGTATTTGAAGATCTCGGGATCGAGCCGACAGGCTGCTGGAACGTTTTGGACAGCCAGACTATCAGCCGGAGCAGCCTTATGGCGATTATCACGTGCACGGCGATTATAGCGAGTACCCGCAGGTGGTCGTGTTCGTTGACGATCTCAAGCTGTTGCGGCCGCCCGTCGTTGATGCGCTTCAGCAACTCGTAAAGGAATATCCGGGATGGCAAATTGACCTCATGGTGACGTCGCGAGGCCATGAAGACTGGCCGAACATGGGCATATCCATTCGCGATAACGAAATCGTGGACGACCTGCAGCGCCAATATTTCCCGCACGAGTACCAGAACCTTGCCTACGAAAACTCGCGGCGGGGAAATGTTTTGGACCGCTGGAAGGCGTAATCGGCGAGGTCGCGGGCGGGCCACCTGGCGCTCGATCGACGGGGCCATCGAACTGACCGCCATCGGCTATGTGCAGATCGGGGCTAACCGGCGTAGGTCCGACTTGACAAATGTTCATGATATGTTCTAGTGCAATCCCAAGTAGCGGGAGGGCGTATCATGTCGATGGAACTTTGGGTTTTCTCGGACAGGCAATTGAAATCAGTCGCAGAGTGGCAGGCCGCCATCGATGCCGAAGGTTATCCACTCCGGCTCTCGGCGGAGGTGGTACTTGAAGAGTTGCGTGGCTTCTTCCCCATGCACTTGCGCGAAGAGCTCTCGGGGTGTGAGTTCTACCACGATCCCGCCGATGAGCTGATGGCGCAACTCGGCATCGAATTCGATCACGCCTGGAGATATGCGATCGGATTCCGTTGGGGTGGCAATCTCAATGAAATGCAAGCCGCGTGGATGGCCGCAACCGCCTATGCCACCGCAACGAATGGAATTGTGGTCGACGACCAAGAGATGAAAATCCATGCTGCTGCGGAAGCTCGAATTGAGGTCGAAAATATGGTGCGGGAGATTCCAAAAATGGAGGCAATCATTCGCGATCTAAAGCAGAAACAGAAACCAGCGTGAGATTAGGTAAAGACATTTTCGTTTGGCAGGGCGGATTTATTCGCCAATACTTGAAGGCGGCCGATGATGTCGCAGACAATCAGCATTGCTCCGCCTAACTCTCTTATATTCATCTGCGACGCAGCGGGTGGTTCTGTGCCTGATCCGGACGGGATCGCGCGAGAGGCCGGCATCACGGCCACAGACTCGTGTGTGGTAGTTTGTTGTCTGGCAGAAATGGATGGCAAGACAGAGGTTACGATGGGGCTAGCTGGCGAGGTCGATCCGGGCGAGAAGCCCGGCTTCGACGGTGCGCTGGCAACGCCAACCCGTACAGCTGCAGTCTCAACGGTCGCGTGGAACACGTTATTCGAAACAAATGTGCCGACCTCGCAGACTTGGCTGCGCATTTGGACTAATCGCCCAAAGAAACCCGACAAAGTGGTTGTCGGCATCGGATAAGTTTGCAGCCGCCCCTTGCTAGGCCACCGCCGGCGCCGCAGCGAGCGGCGGGAACGCGGCCTGGACCAAGAAGTTTTGCACCAGCTGATCTTCGCCGGCGCGCAGCGGGTAAACGTAGGTCCCGTCGCCAAACAGGGCATGAGATACGACCATGGTCGCGATCGGCGCTTTGCCGGCGGCACCTCGCTGAATAGACATGTCGATCTCCGCGGTCACGAACCCCACTTGCGTCTGGCAGGTCAGCTTCAGCGCCGCCGCGTCCGCCTGGATGTTCGTGAGGTCGTAGTCCTGATCGCTACCCGGCGCGGCCGTGGAGGCAATGGTGATATGCCCGGTGTCGACGCCGGTCTTGGTCAGCGTGATCGTGCGCGTTACGCCATCGGCATCGGAGTGAATGGTCACAGTCGCAGTCATGATATTGCTCCGATTTGAGGGCGAGGAAGCCCGCAATCAATATTTGACAGTGAAGCCTGCGCTGTAGTTGTGGGAAGCGACGGCGGTATCCTCGTCCCGTCCGTTCTGATAGCTGAGCGTGAAGCCGACGTAATTGTTTGATTCCAGATTGTACGTCAACGTCGATTGGAACGAGTTGACGTTCCGATAGTACCCGAACGCACTGTAAAGATAGACTTCGGTGGCTGTGATAACGATTGATGGATATCCTGGAGCCGTGGACAATGACAGTCCGAAGCGGCTGCCAAAACGATCGAAATTCTTATCGGTCGCGGCAATTGCCTTTGTGTCGGCTAACTTTGCATAGACTCCAGTGTCGTTTCTCAGATCGAAAATCAACGAGGCCCAGATCGGCCCGGGCAGGCCGGGCACCAGCGAAAATGTGTTGATGGGAGCAACGGGCGAATCGACCCAAGGGGCGTAGATCAGCCGAACGCTTCCGATCTCGCTGCGATCGGCGGTATTGAACAGATATTGCGGCTTTGCTGAAAACCAGTTCAGTATGTTGTGATTGTACGAATCGATGAAGGAATTGGCGGCCACCATCCCCAATGCAACGTTGTTATTGGGATCGATAACGCGAGGTTTTTTGGATGCGTCGGTTAGGGACTGATACGTGGATATGTAGGGGATGACCTCGCCGGTCGCAGTCGGAATCTGATAACCAAGGGCCCCCGTCACCTTTACGCTGTAGTTATCATAGTCGGTTCCGGTCCAGCTCAGTGACGTCGGGGTTGCCGATTTAAATGGATCCGTGCCGCGATCGATGTAGAGGTCATCGGATTTTCCCCGCAGCCGAAAATTTGTGATGGATATTGTCGAGGCTTGAGTCGTATCCCCCGCGCCGCCGCCCGGACCGGGTTGACTGGGCTTCAAGCAGGTGATCGCGTTTTGGCTGTCCGAGAAATTGCCCGGATCGAGATACGTGGTCATCTGGAGATCTGCAGGCAAATTTTTAATGGAGTCGCTGAGCGTGTACGCTCGCTTTGGATCGTTCGCCTGCAGGTCTATAGAGTGGAAGAACGCCAAGGCCTGATTCATCGCGGCCTTAGCATAGGCTTCGCAGCTCTTGATCGCGTCAGTACAGGCCTTTGCGGTCAAAACCGTGCATTGCGGCTGCGCTGTGACCGCCGCGCAAAAACTCTCTGGCCTGGTGACGAAAATCGCGCCCGGCGCCTTCGTTGACATGATGGTCTGGGCAGCTTAACTCGGATTCTTATTCACTATGGTGGTGAAGTAACTCACAAGAGATACCTTTTGAATTTGCCGCCCGTTCCCTGCCGGCACACAGAACTCCGTCGGGATCGGGCAAATCCGAGGACGCCGGCGGAGCCGCAGCCAGGGCGGAAAGAGAGTGCCCGACGATGAGCAAACATATTACCGATGCAAGAATGCGCATGATCGCTTGCCAATATTCTCGTATTAACCGATGAACGTTGTGCTCTTCCCGATCTGGAAGGCAACTGCCGTGACGGTGGCAGTCGACAATTGATCGAGCGTGGTTTGATTGTTGATGTCCGTGCTTGGGTCGTAACGGTATTGCTGCTTCGGCAGCAAATCGCTGATGCCCTGAAGGAAGATCTTGATTTCGTTGGGACCGGCGAAGTGGTAGGTTCCGTTCATTGTGCCCTGCGGGTCGACATATTGATTTGGAGGAAGCTTTCTATCGTTTTGCAGCCAAGTGGTGATGCAGGTCAGAATTGCATCTTCTTTCTGACCCGGCCGATCAGTGAGAAGAATCGCCGCTCCCTTTATGTTTGTCAGGTTTGGGAAGTTCGCAGTCTGCTTGACCCCAGGCGACAGATATTGCGAAATAAAGCCTTCCAAAAAGTCCGTGCCGGCGTAGGCACTGACCGCCCACGCCAACATGGTTTGCCAGGTCGGCTCGGCGGTCGTCGACCCGCCACTCTTGAAATAGACAATAACCGACGCCAGCCCGACTATGATGCCAATGAGGAAGCTGGTGAGAAGGCGGCCGGCCTGGAACAGATCACTGGGGTTGCGGCCCTGTGCTTTGGCGTCGTCCGACATGCCCTTGAGGCCGACGACCGCGCGCGCGCCTTGACCAAGTATGCCCATGAGGGCGCCAATTACGAGAATTTCCAAGGTCATGACACGCTCCCTAAGTGATGCGGACTAAGTGCTGCGGATCGCGGCGGGTCGCGGTGACTCGCCTGATGAAAACGATCCGGATTGATTGTTTGTGCTGACCGCCGCGCGTGCTGCGTCCAACGCGCTCTGGTTCAGTGGGCAGGGTAAAAATTGTGCTCGGCGTTGCGAGACCCGTATCGATCGGATGCGGATAGTCTACGAGCAACGGGCAAAACGATAGTACTGCGGGCAAATGCGCCCGATCCCCCAACACAACGACCCCCCACCGACCGCTACGCGTTCATTCCCCAGCGATCAGTAAACCCACTGTGAGTTGAACAATTTCAGGTGTCAATAGGGAAATTGAAGATCAACAACGTTTTGTTGAGAAGCGCAGCAGTCAGGCCCCGGTCAAGATGCCGCAAAGGCTGAAATAGCAAATAAGAGTTCATTGATGAACGACATGAACCTCTTCATTCCCATCACCAAGATCGATGCGGCGCGGCGCCTGGTCTACGGCGTCGTCACCGCCGAGGCGCCGGACGGCGCCGACGAGGTGTGCGACTACGCCTCGACCAAGCCGCATTATCAGAAATGGTCGCAGAAATTCGCGCAGACGACCGACGGCAGGAGCTTCGGCAATCTGCGCGCCATGCACGGCGACGTCGCCGCCGGCAAGCTCATCGAGATCGCGTTCAACGACGCGGAAAAGCGGATCGAAATCTGCGGCAAGGTGGTCGACGACGCCGAATGGCAGAAGGTGGAGGAGGGGGTCTATACCGGCTTCTCGCAGGGCGGACGGTATCTCAAGCGCTGGCCCGATCCGGACGAGCCGAAGCTGACCCGCTACACCGCCGAGCCGTTGGAAGTCTCGCTGGTCGATCATCCTTGCCTGCCGGAAGCGACCTTCGCGGTGATCAAGGCGGACGGCTCGACCGAGCTGCGTAAGTTCAAGGTCGGCGGGCCCCGCGACGCGGACGCGATCGCGCAAGCGCTCGGCAAAATCGGCGCCCGCCACTCGAAGGCCGACAAGGAGCGCATCAAACACACGCACGATCTGTTGGTCGATCTCGATCCCGATTGCTGTCCCGGCGCGCACCTTCCGGGCGCCAATGTCGAGGCGCGGCCGCGATTTTCGCCGCAGGCGGGAGAGCACGGCGATGAAGCCGAAGACGACCAGCAACGAGAAGCTCGCGAAGAGCCTCGAACTCTCGCTGCAGCGCAGCCTGGCGCAAGGCGCTCGGCGGGCTCACCACGCGGCTCGATGAATTTGCCGCGCGCCTGAAGAAAATCGAGGACCAGCCGCTGCCGCTCGGCACCTCGTCGGTGCGCGTGGCTGAGAAGAGCGAGGATTCGCTCATGCCGCAGCCAGAATCGCTGCTCGACCGGCCGGGCGCGCTGGAAGCGCTCGCCGACGCCGCCATCCGCCGCGCGCAATCCGCGCCGATGCGCGCGATCCCGGGCTTCCGGACGCGGCAGGGATAAGCCTCTTTTACCGCTGGTCATTCCGGATCGCCGCGAAGCGGCGAGTCCGGAATCCATAATCACCGATCGTGGTTATGGATTCCGGGCTCCTCGCTTTGCTGGCCCCGGAATGACATTTGAGAATTTGACACGACCAAAACAACCAGGAACCCCACCATGTACCAACAAAACCTTTCCCACATCCTTGCCAAGTCCGCGTTGCCGCACACCGTGCAGGACTACAACGCCGCGCTCGTCAATGCCGGGCAGTTTCTCAGGGAGGTCGAGAAGGCGCACGCCAATCCGCTGCCCGGCGATCCGCTTGCCAAGAGCACGTTTTCGGAATCGACCTCGCCGACCTCTGGGCTGACCTATTACGATCTCGAGACCGGGGCGAAGTTCGTCTATCCGCTGCTCACGCCGCTGCGCAACGAGATCCCGCGCGTCTCCGGCAAGGGCGGCATCCAGGCCAATTGGCGCGCGGTGACCGGCGTCAACACGACCGGACTGCGCATCGGCGTCTCCGGCGGCAACCGCGGCGGCGTGCAGGCGGTGTCGACGCAAGATTACAGCGCCGCCTACAAGGGCATCGGCATCGAAACTTCGGTCGACTTCGAGGCGCAATATGCCGGCATGGGCTTCGACGACGTCAAGGCGATCGGCGCCAAGGTCGGCCTCGAAGCCTGCATGCTCGGCGAGGAGCTGCTGATCCTCGGCGGCGATACTTCGGTGCCGCTCGGCACCACGCCGACGCCGTCGCTGGCGCCGTCGACCACCGGCGGCAGCCTCACCGCAGCGGCGAGTCCCTATAGCGTCATCTGCGTCGCGCTCACGCTCGACGGCGTCGTCAACGGCAGCGTCGCCGGCGGCATCCAAGGCGCCATCACCCGCACCAACGCCGACGGCTCGTCCGACACGTTCGGCGGCGGCGCGGCCGGCAAATCCGCCAATGCCACCACCTCGATCTCGTCGGGCACCACCGGCTCGATCGCCGCCAGCGTGGCGCCGGTAACCGGCGCGCTCGGCTACGCCTGGTTCTGGGGCGCTGCCGGCTCGGAAGTGCTCGGCGCCATCACCACGATCAATTCTTTGGTGATCACCGCGAACGCAACCGGCACGCAGACCGCCGCTTCGCTCGGGGGGAGCGATAACTCGACCAACGCGCTCGTGTTCGACGGCCTGCTCTATCAGGCGTTCAAGTCGGGCTCGAACGCGTATGTCTGCTACCTCGCCACCGGCACCGCCGGCACCGGCTCGACGCTGACCGGCGACGGCGCAGGCGGCATCGTCGAGGTCGACGCGGCGCTGAAGAACCGCTGGGACAACTATCGGCTCTCGCCCGACACGATGTGGGTTTCGTCGCAGGTGGCGCAGAACCTGTCGGCCAAGATCCTCGCCGGCGGCGTCAACGCGGCGCAGCGCTTCGTGTTCGACGCTGATCAGGGCGCGCTCGGCGGCGGCGTGATGGTGCGCACTTATCTCAACAAGTTCTCCATGGCCGGGCCGAAGACGCTCGACATCCGCGTGCATCCCAACATGCCCGCCGGCACAATCCTGATGACCTCGCGCACCTTGCCGTATCCGCTGTCCAATGTCGGCAACGTCACGCAGATCCGCACCCGGCAGGACTATTACCAGATCGAGTGGCCGCCGCGCGCCCGCCGCTACGAGAGCGGCGTCTACGCCGACGAGGTGCTGCAGCACTATTTCCCGCCGTCGATGGCGGTGATCAGCAACATCGCGGCGGGCTGACGAGGACTTCATGAAACTCAAAGCCCCATCGGGCGTCGGCGACCCGTGCGTCGCCGGCGCCACCATCGGCTCGCGCGATGGACTTTACGAGGTTGAAGCGGAGATCGGCGCGCTCTTGATCGAGTGCTTCGGTTTCGTTGAAGCCGCGGACGAAATATCAAAGGCTGCGCCCGCATCCGCGCCCGCTCCCGTCGCGCCTGCGCCCGCGGCAACGCGCCGGCCCGCACCTGCGCAACTGCCGAAAGCTGCGGCACCCGGCATGGCGCACCCAGCCGGCGGCGAAGCCGTAAGAGGAGAATTGCCGACATGGCCGCATCCGATCTCGCCGCGCTTCCCGACGTCAAAGCGTGGCTCGCCGGCTCGAGCGGCATCGGCTCGAGCGACGACGCGCTCATCGCGCGGTTGATCACTGACGTGAGCGGCGCGATCGCCGCCTATCTCGGCCGGCCCTCGCTCACCCCGCGTGCGCAGGTCGAGCGCCTCGACGGCAACGGCAAGACGCGGCTGTTCCTGCCGCGCTACCCGGTGCTGCAGGTCGCTTCGCTCGTCATCAGCAACGTTGCGGTCGCCGCTGCCGCGCCGCCGGCCGCTGGTGCGCCGCATCCACGCGGTTATTTGCTGGAGCCGTGGGACGGTCTCCCGCCAGGCCGGCCGCAGGCGCTCGATCTGTTCGATCTTGTCTTTCGCCAAGGCCGCCAGAACATCGTCGTGAGCTATAGCGCCGGCTACGCGGTCGAGGGCGAGGGCAGGCCGCGAGCGTGCCCGCCGAGCCCGGTCCTTATAACGTGACGGCGGTGGCGCCGTTCGGGCCGTGGGCGAGCGACGCCGGCGTCAGTTACGCCAATGGCGCCGCACTCGCAGCGGTAACGGCAAGCCCCAGCGCCGGCCAATATAATGTGTCGAACGGCGTCTATACATTTTCCGGCGCCGATGCCGGCGCCGCCATGCTGATCTCCTACGGCTTTATTCCGGCCGCGATCAACAATGCCTGCATCGAGTGGACGGCCGAGCGCTACCGCTACCGCACGCGCATCGGCCAGTCGTCGCAGACCGTAGCCGGCCAGCAGACGGCAGCATACAGCCTGAAAGACATCCCAGATTTCATCCGCGCCTCGCTCGATCCCTACCGCAGCGTTGTTTCCGCGTAGCGCACTCTCATCCGCACAGCGGGAGAGGTGCCGAGGAAGGCGAGCGGCGAGCAGCATTCCCGCAACTCTGAGCTAAGCGATGCTCGACGTCTGTCTCAACGACACCGTCTCCGCGGCGCTCGCCGCTATGCCCGAGCGAATCCGTGACGCGCTCTCCGCCAAGGCGAATGCGCTCGCGGCCGAACTGCAAGCGAAGATTCAACAGAAATCTCTCCGGCGACGTGCTGAACATGAAAAGCGGCGCACTCGCTGCTTCGATCGGCGTGACAATCGAGGAATCAACCGCCAGCGTCTCAGTGCAAATCTCCACGTCGCCTGACGTGAAATACGCCGCCATCCACGAATTCGGCGGCACCATCCCGCCGCACCAGATTGTACCAGACAAGGCGAAGGCGCTCGCCTTCCTGGTCGGCGGCAAACAGGCTTTCGCCGCACGCGTGCAGCTGCCGGCAGTCACCATGCCGAAGCGGTCGTACATGCGGTCGGCGCTAGCTGAGATGGCGGACGAAATCCGCGAGGAGTTTAACGCGGCGATTATCGAAGCCGCACCATAGCACTTGCCCCCGTCGGACCCTTCGGTCCGTTCGCCTTTCAGATCAACAAATTACCGAATGGAGCCTGGTCGCATGTTTGCGATGCCGGGATTGCGTGGATTTTCGCTTACGGCAGCGCCGGACAGGCGATGGTGTGTCGTGCAGCGCGGATGGCGTTTTCATCGGTGGCATTCCGCTGCTTCAACCGCCCGACGCTGAAAATCCATCTTGGACGGTTCGATCGATCGCGGAACTGAACAAGGAGCTCGGCAGCTCGTTACCGACTCCCGATCGACATCGCGTCCAAGGCAGGAGCTATCGCCCTGATCGCGACGGCGTTCAATCGCCGCGATCTCGCGATGGCAGCGATCGCGACCGTGCAGATGCGTATTCCCGATCCGCCGCCGTGGCGAAGACGCGTCGAAAATCGGGAGGAGATATCGGCTCGTGCTCGCGAGCTTATTTGGAGCGGCCTCCTCAAGTTCTGGGACCCTGAAGAGCATCCGCGTGCTGGCGTACCGCCCAATGCCGGCTGGTTCATACCGGTCGTCGCTGAAAACCCGAGCGTCTCGAACCCAGTCCCCGGCATAGAGAACGGTAATCCCACGGATAAGCCGGGAGAGAGGTCGCCGAACGAGGCCGATGAATACGAAGGATTTCATCGCGGACATCTGGAGCTTCCCTTCCTGGGGGATCGGCGCGACCCGCGGAACCCAGTCCGGCCTCGGCCGCGCCGGTCCAGCCTAAAACGGTCCCGCAGCCGCTTTCGAGTTACGGATCAACACCCGGTACGTCTTCGGGCCAGTCTCTGCCACCGAAGATCGGATCGTTCCCGGCACCAGATAACCTAACCTATGGAACAACCCAATTCGGAAATCTATGCTCATGGGGAAGCAGTGCAGTTCCTAAAGGATACCTATCCTAATGCCCAGTTCATCTTTAGAGTCGGCCCAGGGCAAAGAGGTATAGACGTGGAAGTTGTCGGCGACTCCGGTCCTGTTGTTGTGGGGGGCAAATTCTTCGAAATAAAGCCCCTGAACTCCATCAGGAGAAAGTTCATTCAATCAGCAATTGGCCCGCTGGGGTGTTGGACCCGTTCAGGCGCTCACCTATGATTCGGCCGGCAATCTGTACTATGGATTTCGCTAATGAACGCATGGGATCTCTTGTGGGCGCACAAATACGTCGACGCGATCGCGGCCTGCAGACATAGAATTTCCGGGAAGCCCGACGACATTGGCGCCATGCGCACAATGGCAGACGCATTGGTTGCGCTGGAGAGATATCAAGAAGCGCTTCCATTATATGAACGCGTCGATGAAGATGAGAAGAGCAGGCCGAACATAACGCCGGGCCATCCCGGTCGGCAGATGGATATTTCGTGCCTTTACTGGTTCTTGGAAGATCGCCCAAAGGCAATCGCGTTGATGCGTGGTCTGGTCGACGGCATACTCGATGGATCGATTCAATACAGCACCGATGTCGCCGGAGGAATGACCCAGGGCCTGCTGCTCTATTACATGGGCGCAAGTGAGAATCAGACCAATCAGAGGGCATTTGCGTTAGACTACATGCGCAAGAGGCTAAAGCGGTTAATGACTGACCCTTGGCCAGCGCCCGTGGCGCGCTACTACCTCGGAGAAATTTCATTCAGCGATCTGTTGGCGACTGCGACCAAAGAAAGGGAATCATCGCAAGCTCTTGATGTTTGGCGCGTGGAACTTCTGAAGCGCCGCCGCCTCTGCGGGGCTCTCTTCCACGACGCGGTCAAGAGCCGCGTCGGGGGCGACGAGGACCACTGTCTCGCCCGCATGCACGAATGCTACGCGCTGGAGAACCCGCTGCTCGAGCATGAATGGTATCTCGCCCGATACGAAGTCGAGCAAGCGGCGCGTTCGCAGGGGCGAGCGGGGTAGAGATCGAAGGCTCATTCGATCTGTCCGTGGCCATCGCCACCTCGCCGCCATTTACGGGATTGATAAAGGAGCGTTGTTTACCTATGGTTGAGTAATCTTCGAACCACGCCGCGTTTTCGCTGTGATTATCTACTTCCATAATTATCAGGATAAACTGGATCCTGACCATGCCCGCGCGATTTCGAGCGAGGGCGAGCTTAGCGAGCTGCTCGATCGCAAGCGCAATGCGGCGCCTTTCGTAGCCGAGTTTTGTGGCGCCGGCGATTTCCACGTAACAGTTGGAATTGGCGGTGAGTATGGATGCGTCCAGTATCAACGCGTGGACGGCATGCCACCGTACCTCATGGCCGTGTCCCACCGGCCGCCTATGAAGAGGGGTGTAGTTGAATTCCTGTGTGGAGGTACGCCCACGCCGGTTGCCGCGCGTTATATCCTTACCTTCAGCGAATTGACGCGAGTGATGTTTGAGTTTCTGCGGACCGGCGAGCGCAGTGATGCGGTCAATTGGCAGGTCCTAAATCCGAAGGCTTGCAAGGAGGACGCCGAGCGCCCCCTTGAGTTCTGAACTCAAGCTCGTCCCGCTCCAACAATCTGTGTCGACTGTTATTGAGGCGCGTCATGCCTGCTTCCACCCGCGAACAAATTTCGGTTGCCTTCTTCGATCTCATCGCCGGCGCGGTGAATTTCACGGCCACGAGCCGCCGCTTCGTGCATTGGGACCAGGTCAACGAAACGCAGATGCCGTTTCTGACCATGCTCAAGACCGGCGAGGTGCGCGCTCGGCAGAGCGAGGGTTTGCCCACGCTCACTATCAATGCGCATGTCTTTGTCTATCTGTCCGCCGGGATGGACCCGGAAGACGTGCCGGACACCGCCATGAACGCGCTGCTTGACGCGATCGATGCGGCGGTTGAGCCGAGCGGCGCAGATGCGCTCAACGGCAACAAGCAAACTCTCGGCGGGCTGGTATCGCACTGCTATCCGCTCGGCCCTGTCTTCGTCGACACCGGCGACACCGACGGCAAGGCGGTCGCGGCCATTCCGTTCCAGATTTTCGTTCCCTAACCAACTCAAATATCCCTCACCCGGCCCGCGGCTGAGGCCGCTCGCCACCCTCTCCCGCAAGGGGAGAGGGAACACTCTTAATTTGAAGATTCGCAACGATCGCCAGGAGATTCACCTATGACCCAATTCGCCTTTGGCAGCGGCACGCTGATCGGCAAGCGTACTGACGTGACCGGCCAGCCGCCCGCGCTGCTCGGCACCTTGCAGGACGTCTCGCTCGATTTCGACCGCAAGATCGAGACGCTGCTCGGCCAATACAATATGCCGGTCGCCGCCGGCGGCGGCGAGTTTAAGATTTCCGGCAAGGCCAAGTTCGCTCGCCTGCAGTCGACGCAGATCAACAATCTCTTTCTCGGCCAGAACTCTCACCGCCGGCAGCATGGTCGAGATGACCACCGGCGAAAGCGATACCGTCGCCTCCGCCGCGGTGACTGTCGCCAATGGCGCAAGCTTCGTCGAGGATTTTGGCGTGTTCTATGCCTCGACCGGCACGCAGCTCACTCCGGTGACCGCCTCGCCGGCGCAGGGCCAGTACATCGCGCCGTCGGGCAGTCCGGGCGCTTATACCTTCAACTCCGCGGATAACGGCGCCGCGGTGCTCATCTATTACAGCTATACGGTTTCGACCGGCAACAAGATCAGCCTTGCCAACCAGCTGATGGGCCCGCTGCCGATGTTCGAAGTGTCGCTGAAAGAGACGTTCAACTATTTCGGCACCAGCAAGGATCTCGTCATCAAGCTCAACGCCTGCGTCTCGCCGAAACTGTCGCTGCCGTTCTCGAATCAGAAATTCACCGTCGCCGAGTTCGACTTTGCAGCGATCGCGGATGCGTCAAACAATATCGGGACCATCAGCCTGAGCGAATAACGCTGGTGTCGTCATGCGCGGGCTTGACCCGCGCATCCATGGGGCGGTTTCGACTCTATGGATTGTCGGGTCAAGTCCGGCAATGACGCGTGAATAAACGGAGCGCGGATAAGGAGCAAGGCATTGAGTTCTCGACCTCGACGAATCGATCGATCTTTCGAGCGCGCGCACAGTCCGTCTTGCGGGGCGCGACTTCTATGTGGCGCCGCTGTCGCTGCGGCAGATCCTCGCCATTGCGGATTATGTGCCGAAGCTTTCCGGCATCACGGCGGAGAATATGAGCGGGGAGCGGCTCGCGCCGCTCGCCGAGGTGCTCTGGCATGGCTTGCGCCGCGCGCATCCGAAGCTGACGCGCGAGGAGTTCCTCGATCTGCCCATTCCGCTCGGGGAACTGGTTTTGGCGCTCCCGGTGGTGATCGAGCAGGCCGGCGGCCGGAGGGTGGAGACGTCCATGGGGGAAGTGGAGCCCCATCGCGCGAGCGCGATGGGGACGCTGGCGATGAGCGCTTCGACACCGTCGATTGGCGCGCGCTCGTCGCCGAGCTCGTGATTGAGCTGCACTGGACCCGCGATCAGGTTCTCGACCAGGTCGACCCATTGTTTCTCGATGATCTCCGACGCGCCTGGGCGGAAGCGCCACCGCTGCGCAAAATGGTCGCCGCTTATCTCGGCTACAAGCCGCGCGCGCGGGCATCGAGAAACTACGGCGAGCTCCTCGCCATGTTTCCCAACGGAATGATCGGATAACCGAGAGGTCCCTCGCATGGCCGACCGCAATCAGGTTGAGGTCCAGTTTTCTGCGTCGACCGATGACGCCATCGACGGAATTGATCGAGTTCGCGGGGCGCTAACCGAGCTTGCGGAGCCGCTCAAGGCTTTGCGGCAGGATTTTGCTGCGCAAAAAATTCTTATCAACGCGGAGGCGAGCCAGTTCCAGATCACGCAGCAGCAAAAGTTTGCACTGCTCGAAGCGGAAACTCAGAAAGAATACGAAGCCGAATTGGCGCTGCTGCAGCACAAAGCGGACATCAACGGGCAGACAGTCGCTCAGCGCCAAAAGGCGCTTGATAGCATCGCCGATCTCGAGGCCAAGCATCGCACCGACATGCTCCGCCTCGACGAACAAGCGATCGCCCAGCAGCAGCAGATGTGGAGTTCCGCGCTCGGCTCGATCGAGACCGCGTTCAATTCGCAGCTGCGCGGATTATTGGCCGGCACCACGAGCTGGTCGCAGGCTTCCAAGAAAATACTCGGCGATCTGATCATCAAGTTCATCGAAATGTGCGAAACCATGGTGGTCAAGTGGACCGCCGCGCAATTGGCGCAGACGACTGCGGCGACGACCGGTGCGGCGGCGAGTATGGCCGCGCAACAGACCGCGTCGAATTCCGGTCTGCTCGCCAATGCGGCCAACGCCGTCAAAGCGATTATGACCGATGCCGGGCAGGCTTTCGCCGGGGTGTTCGCGTTTCTCGCCCCCACCATGGGGCCGGCCGCCGCCGGACCTGCGGCGGCGGCGGAGGCGTCGGTTTCGGCGGCCGCGATCTTCGGCACCGGCACTGATTACGTGGTGCGCGGCGGGCTCGCGCTCATCCATCCGGGCGAGACCATCATCCCGCCGGCGCGCGGCTCCGGGCCGTTCTCAGGCACGGGCCTCGGCGCGCAGGTGCACGCGCCGGTCAGCATCAACGTCGCGGCGCTCGACGGGCAGAGCGTGCGGCGCTTCTTCAACGACAATTCGCACCACATGGTGCGCGCGATCAACGACGCGGTGAAGCGCGGCGCGCATCTGGGGCTGCGTGTCGCTCGGATGTGACGAACTGGTCACTGCCGCCACTGCCCGCAATTTGTGCGGTGAGGGCTTGACGGCTTGACGCGGCGGCACAATATTCTAGCCAGAAAATCTAGCTAGGAGATTATTCATGGCCCCCCGCACCTGGTCGGTCCAGGACGCCAAAAACCGCTTCAGCGAGGTCGTCGAAGCGGCGCAGCGGAAGCCCCAGACGGTGACCAAGCACGGCAAGCCGGCTGTGGTCGTTGTCGCCGCTGACGAATACGATCGTTTGAGCAAGTTGCAGCACCTCAAGGCGCCGAGTTTTGCCGAAATGCTGCTGGCAATGCCGCAAAGCGACGTTGAGTTTGACCGCCTGAACGTGACGCCGCGCGACGTCGAGTTCTGATGTTTCTGCTCGATACCGATGTTCTTTCAGCCCTGGCTAAGAGACGGCGCGACGCCAATGTCGTGGCTTGGATCGCTCGCCAGCGGGCTGGCGATCTCTTTATCAGCGTCGTCAGCATTGGCGAGATCGAGCGCGGCATCGCCTCGCAACGCGCCAAGGATCAAGACTTTGCCTCGACGCTTGCGATCTGGCTCGACCAGGTCCTCAACGTCTATGGCGACCGGGTCTTGCCGTTTGATCTTGCATCGGCTCGCCGCTGGGGGCGGCTGAGCGCAACACTAGGTCATCACAGCGCCGATCTGCAAATCGCCGCCACAGCCCTCGAACGAGGCCTAACGGTGGTGACGGGCAACGTCTCACATTTCGAGCCGACGGGCGTTACTGTCCTCAATCCGTTTGCTGTGCCGCCGCGGCCAAAACCGTAGCACCTCTCGGAGCTCGATGCGCCCGCGCGTGCGGCGCTTCTTCAACGACAATTCGCACCACATGGTGCGCGCAATCAACGACGCGGTGAAGCGCGGCGCGCATCTGGGGCTGCGTGGCGCTCGGATGTGATGAATTTGCGGAGAATATTTCATGACCACACCGCCCTCGCTGCCGAGCCTGACCGGCCTTTCCTGGTCGCGGCACAAGAAGCCGGGGTTTTCCACGCGCGTCGCTTCGCACGTCTCCGGCCGCGAGGTGCGCGTGGCGCTGATGAGCTCTCCGCTCTATGAGTTCGAGGCGGCCTATGATGGGCTCGCCTCGTCGGCGACGGCCGCTTATGCCGGGCTCGGCGCCGCGAGCCTGCAAAGCCTGATGGGCTTTTTCCTGCAGCTGCAGGGCCAGTTCGGCACGTTTCTGTACACGGATCCGGAGGACAATTCGGCTACCGGGCAATCGATCGGCACCGGCGATGGGGTGACTTGCGCGTTTGTGCTGACGCGCACGTTCAGCGGCTTCACCGAGCCGGCGAGCTACGTGACCGAACTGGAAAACGTCTACTTCAACGGCATCATCATTCCGACCACGGCTTATTCGTTGGTCGCGCCTAACTCGCTAGTGTTCAATTTCCCGCCGCCCGCCGGCGTCGCGATCACGGCGGACCTTACGTTCGCGTTCAATTGCCGCTTCCTCGACGATCAGATGGATTTTGAGGAATTCATGTCGCAGCTGTGGAAGCTCGACAGCATGAAGTTTCGCAGCGTCAAGGCGCCGAGCACGATCGCCGGCACACCGCCATGGCTGCCGACGCCGGGCGCCAATGCCCCGATACTTTACGCTGATTTCGTCAACGGCAATTACTGGTACGACGGTGCGGTCTATTCGAGCCTTGCGGCGTGGGTCTCGGCGCAGGGTGGCAGCTTCACGCGCGCGGCGGCCGCGCTTTACACCAATGCGAGCGGCGTGCTCGCGTCCGCTCCCGCCAACACCCCGCGCTTCGATTACGACCCGGCGACCGGCGCGGCACTCGGGCTCTATCTCGAGCCACCATTCGAAAACTTTTTTCTCTACTCGCAGTTGTTTTCGAATGCGGCGTGGACGCAAACCAACGTGACCGTCAGCACGTCCGGCACCGCGCCCGATGGTACGAGCTCTGCCCAGTTGCTCACCGAGAGCGGCTCGGGCTCGCAGGCACATGAGATTTCGCAGGCGATCGGATCGCCGGTAACGCCGGAGGGCACTGCCACCATCTATGCTCGCGCCGGTACGGCGGCATATCTCAACATCGCCGCGTCCACCACCACTTCCGGGGAATGGGCGCAGGCGATCTTCGATCTCGCACAGGGTGGCGTCACTGAGATCAGTACCGGCTCCTATACGAGCACGGCGGCTATCGGTGTTCCGCAGGCGACCATCGAGCCGGCGGCTGAATTTGGCGATGGCTGGTATCGGTGCTGCTTTCATGCGCACTTCGAGAGTAGTCCGAGCAGCGTTACGTTCCGCTTCGGCACAGCGGCCGCGGCTCACAACAACACGTACAGCTCGGTCAACGGCCAAGAGCTGCATGCGTCGGCCGGCAAGACGATCTATCTGTGGGGCTCGCAGTTTTACAATTCGCCCGCCGTTCCGCTGTCCTACGTCGCCACCACCAGCTTGCCGGTCTCCGGAGGTAGTGATTTGTTTCATCTCGGCGCGAATTGGGACAGCGCTGCCAATTCCCTGACCTATCTTGCAAGAAACTGACATGCGGACGCTGATCAGTGCTGGCGGCAGCGTCGCGATCGCCAACGGCTATTATGGGCCAGTGAGGATAGCTGGTCGCTGCAAATCTCGCCAGCTGCCGGCGTGCAGGAACCATCTGGTAACACGGCGAGCAGCCCGACCAACAATTTGCCCGGCGATTTCGACCGATGTGCTGCGTGTCGATTCGACGACGGTCACACTGTCGGATAACGGAAACGCGACGGTAACGAGTTCTGCTGGGAATCGCCCGCGCCGCGATGACGAAGCTCTCGCCCGGCGGTTATGAAGGTTCAAACAGCCTGCCGGTGCGGGTTCGCAAGATGGCCGCATGGGCCACCGGACTGATAAACAGTGAATTGCAGGGCCTTTCGACCACGCTTGGCACGCCTGTCACCTCGATCGCTTCGACGGTTCACGCAAACGACAGCAGCTGGTGCGGCTATCCGGGCCTCTGTGTGTTGCCCAGTGGCTATCTGTGTGTGACCTACGTGCGCTTCAATTCTAGTGCGCAAGGTTCAAAGCCGTCGGAAATCTGGTACTCGACCGCCCCGAGCGCGGCTGGCCCGTGGTCGACGCCGGCGGTGGCGGTCAGCAACTCGTCGAGCTCGCAGGGGCCGCAAGGCTGTTGGCTCACCGCAACGGACACAGGCACGCTCGGGACGGTCTATTGGCTCAATTTTGCGTCGCCCTACACGTCTGGGCTTGGCACGCTCCAGGTCGTCACCGCGACCGAAACGTCGCCAGGCGTGTTGTCGTGGGGCACGCCAACCACGATCGACCCGTCGCCATTTTTCACTGGCACGGACCCCGCGGGCCACCAGGCTGGCGACTTTACGGCGTCAGCGCCGATCTTGTTGCCGAGCGGCAAGTGGATGCAACTGATCTACGGCTATTTGCCGGGTGCTAACACAGGCGGCGTCGCGGGTTCGACGTCGACCGGAGCAATCTTCTCCAGTTCGCCGACCGCCGGAGCGTCGTGGGGAAGCTTTACAATCATTGCGAACGGGTCGAATTACGCCAATCCCCTCGCGTTTTCAGAGGCCGGAGCCTTCCTCGATGGATCAGACAACATCGTGGTCGTCTTGCGCGAGGATAATCCAGTCGCCCAGGACTATGGCAATCCCGGCTATTGGCGCACTGTCTGCCCTGCTGGCGCCGATCCGACGAACGTTACCAATTGGGGCGCGCCGACGTTCATGCACCAGGCCGACTTCGGCGAGGCCGGGAAACCCGATGCGATTTCGCTTGGCGGCAACGGCATGTGGTTGATGACGCGCGGCTCGCTCAGTGGCGGCAGCGGTTACCCCGAGACGGATATTGCCGCGGTTGCGCAATGGAACGCAGGTGCGGGGCCATTCCCCGACCTAGCCATGGTCCAAAACAGCGCGCTGCATAACCGCAACATGTGGTACTCGCAATCACAGCTTTTGAACGCGTTGACGATAGGTTCGGCCCTCGGCGTCGATTCGACCGGCGGTGTCAGCCCGGAGACGATCTACATGCTTACGTCCCAGTTCTTCGGGCGGGGTTTGAGCCAGTGAGCTTTCTCGGCGGGGATAGCGACGGTATTCCACGCCGGCTGCGATAGTGGAGGACCGCGCTCTATTTCGCCGTCGAACATCAGGTATTGATATTCGGAAAAGAATGCCGTCATCGGGCTCCAAAGTTCTTTTGGACCTTCGATTAGAATTGCAGGACGGTGTACGGCGATAGTCGCGGCACCGCCGCGCAGCACGGCAAGCTCCGCGCCTTCAACATCGATTTTGATGACGTTTGGAGCTATCAGGGTCTTTGCCAGCGTGTCTACATGAAACTGTGGGACGATCCTGGTTTCCTCGACAGCGACTGAATTCCAGGGGCCAAAGCCCGCAAGGCGGCTCATAGCACGGCTGAATTTGTGAGATCTCAAAGATGGCGGCGCCGTCCGCGTCGGACAGCGCAGCACAGATCACTTCGATGTTCAGCCCCTTATTGGATCGTAGGCGCGTTGCCCGCAAGAGGTGGTGCGCCAGTATCGGCATCCGGCTCAAAAGCATAAACGCGGCCGGTCCGTGCCTTAAGCGCAGTCGGGAAACGCAAATAGGCGCGAATTGCACCGATATCCAAAATGATGTCGATGGCCGCACGATAAGCGTCGCCGGTCGACCAGCGGAGCATGGATCGATCGCTAAGGCTGCTGCTGGCGATAGGCAATCACGGCAAGCAGGTAGAGCCCCATGAAACCCTCTTCCGCCGCCCTCATCAGCTTCCTCAACACCGTTCGCGCATCGAGTGATGCGCCGCTGTCGATGGCGGACGCCTTCACCTTCACGCTGCGTTCGGGGCTGGTTCTCTGCTACACGAATGCCGATGTGCCTTTCAGCTACGACGGCAACACGTACCTCGGAAACTCGATCCTGGTTGATGGGCTCAAGTACAAGGCCGCCGTCGGGCTTGAAGTCGATCGGCAACAGATTACCATCTCGGCGCGTTCGACCGACACGATTGCCGGCGGAGCGCCGTTTCTGCAGGCGCTGCGCGACGGTTCGTTCGATTTCTGCCAGATCGAACGCGCTCGCGTATTTTCTTTTCTGACCGGATTGGCGGCACGGCGATCGGCTCTGTACTCCTGTTCAAGGGCAGGCTCGGCGTCATCGACGAAATTGGCCGCACCAGCGCCAAACTCACCGTCAATTCCGACCTGGTGCTGCTCGATGTCGACATGCCGCGCAACGTCTACCAGCCGACGTGCCTTCACGCGCTGTACGACTCTGGTTGCACGATGGTCAAAGCGAACTTTGGTACCAATGGCTCGGTCGGCGCCGGCTCAACCGCCTCCGTCATGAATTGGACGGGCGCTAATGCCAACTTTCAGCAGGGCACGATCACGTTCACGTCGGGCGTCAACTCCAGCGTGAGTGCGACCGTGGGCTCGGTGGTCGCCGGCACGTCGCTGTCGCTACTCTATCCGCTGGAAAGCGTACCGGCGGCTGGCGACACCTTCACCGTCTATTTCGGCTGCGACCATACGCAATCGACCTGTCAGTCAAAATTCCGCAACTTGGCGAATTTTCGCGCCTTCCCCTACGTCCCGCCGCCACAAATGGCGATTTGAGTGTCCCGCCACGGCTGTGTCCCAGCTCGCTTCGACCGCGTCACTCAGGGCGCAGATGCCGAGGGCGGCTGGCATATCAACCGCATTTCAAAACAAAGACTATGACGACTCCAGTAAATGGGAAGTCTTGGGCAACGCCTTCGATATATCCCGTCACTACGACTGGCTGAACATTGGGCACCAGGAACCCTCCTATGAGGCCCTTTCCTCCTATGGTTTGACTGGCTTGATCAATGTAGTTGACAGAGGCAAACACGCCACCGACTGCACTCCAGATGTGGACAGTGTTGGAGCCGTCGGGTGCACGTCCGTTGATGGTTTTATACCAGGATTGACCCTCGCACACATTTGTCTGACCAAGAAAGAAAATGTCGCCTCCTCCAACAGGCGGCGGTGGTGGTGGCGGCGGCGGCGGTTGAGGATTTGCACACGGGATCACATTAACGGTCAGTCTTTCGATAAAGGGAACCCACGCGCCATTTCGTCGAACTTGCCCCGTGAGCACGACAACTGACGTCCCAAGTGCGCCGGGTGAAATCAGAAGGACTGCGTTTGCTCCATTTTGGTATTGGATGACTGCTCCATTGCTGTTGAATACAGCTTGCAGGTTCCTCGTCGGCACCCGCAATTTGACGTATGCCCAGCCCCATTGACAGACGTTCAGACTAGAGGGCGGAAGGACGACTGCAGCGGGGCTGGCGACGGGTCTTGGCGGGCGTCTTTGCGCCTGAGCGTCAACGGAGAAAATTACCAGACCCAAAAGGCAGGCCATTAAACCCGCCGTCATATAGCGAAGCATCATAACACGCCCCCGCGGAAATTCTAATGCGCGGCCAACGCTGTATCAATTTAGAGCCGTTCCGATTGAGGCTGACGAAGCTAATGTCACCAATGACAACGCCCGTCACCTTAACAGGCGCGTATTTGACGTCGCTTTGGCACGCGTATTGAACTTAAGGTTGCCTCCCGGAGGAGTTGTGGTCAAGTAAAATTTGGTCCTGTCAGACGCCTTTCTTGCGCCGGCGTAGATGGCGACTTGGTGGCCGACAGAAGAGAGACGACGAATGACAGAAGATGCTCGAGCTGTAGCGCATTCTTCCGTTCTGTCGCTCGTTCTCGAAGGTTCGTCATCCGGTGGCGCCCATATCGAATCCGCGCAACGCTCTGCCGTGGTCGCCGCGGCGCGCTCCTGGATCGGCACGCCGTACCATAATTGCGCAGACATCAAGGGCGCTGGCGTTGATTGCGGCATGTTGCTGGTGCGGGTGTTCGTTGACAGCGGACTCGTTGAGCCGTTCGAGCCGCGGCCCTATCCGCCGGACTGGCATCTGCACCGCTCCGAGGAGAAATATCTCGGCTTCGTATTCGATCGCGCGCACCAGGTCGCGAAGGCCGGGCCGGGCGACGTCGCCGTGTTCCGCTTCGGCCGCTGTTATTCGCATGGCGGCATCGTCACCGTCGCGGCGCCGCTCACCATCGTGCATGCCTACCATCCGGCGCGAGGGGTCATCGAGGATGTCGTCGGGCGAGACGCTCGGCTGTCCGCACCGGCCCGCGAGCCGCGTTTCTTCAGCATTTGGGCGAGGCAGGGATGAGCGGTCTGTTCGGCGGCAAGCCGCAAGTCTCGACCACGCCGGACTATACCGGCCTGCAAATCCAGACAGCGGTCAATACGCTGCCAATTCCGATCGTTTGGGGCATGTCGAAGCTCGCCCCGAACGTGATCTGGTACAACAATTTTCAGACGCATTACGGATCGTCGAGCAGCGGCGGTGGCGGCAAAGGCAGCATTTTCAGTACGCCAACGACATCGGAGACAACATACAGCGCCTCGATCATTCTTGCGCTGTGCGAGGGCCCGATCACCGGCGTCAGCACGGTCTACAAGGGCCAGTCGATCTACTCATTGGGCGCCCTCGGATTCTCGCTCTTTGGTGGCACCGATCCGCAATCGCCGTGGAGTTACATCAGCGCCAACTATCCCTCGCAGGCGCTCGGCTACGAAGGAACCGCCTACGCAGCAGCGGCGAATTACAGCCTCGGCGACAACGCCACGCTCGACAACCATAATTTCGAGATGCAGGGGCTGCGCTATGGCACCGGCTACGGGCAGACGCCGTACAGCACTTATGTTGCACAGGTCTACGCCAACATCTCCACCGGGTTTTGGAACGGCAACACTCCGTCGAGCGGATATCTCGACGCCGATCCAACGCTCTGTATCGAAGACTTTTTGACCAATGCTCAATTCGGCATTGGCTTTCCGGCTGCCTCGATCGACAACACCACATTCTACGCCCAGGGCGGCAGCGACGACGCTTCGTATCAGACCTATTGCCGCGCCGTTGGGCTGGCGCTTTCGCCCTGCCTGACCGACCAGGAGCAGGCGTCGTCGATCCTGGCGCGGTGGCTGCAGCTCACAAACACGGCTGCCGTTTGGTCGGGCGGCCTCTTGCGCTTCATTCCCTATGGCGACGCTGCGGTCACCGGCAATGGTGTGACATTCGCCCCGAACGTCACGCCGATCTACGACCTCGGCGACGATGATTTTGTGGCCGAGCACAATCAAGATCCACTGCAGGTCTCGCGGTCCGATCCGTTCGAGGCCTACAACGTCTGGCGGCTCGAATGCGCCGACCGCAATAACGAATACAATCTGACTACCGTTGAATCGCGCGACCAGAGCGCGATCGAGCTGGTCGAACAGGCGACAGGCACCAGCGGAATGCGTATCGCCCCGACCGTTACCGCACATGAGATATGCGATACGGGCGTCGCCAGCATTTCCGGCCAGCTGATGCTGCAGCGGGCGGTCTACATTCGCAACACTTACAAATTCCGCTTGTCGTGGGAATATTGCCTGCTCGATCCGATGGACCTGGTGACCGTCACCGACCAGCTGCTCGGTCTGTCGAATGCACCGATCCGCATCACCGAGATCGAGGAGGACGATAACGGCTTTCTCAGCGTTGCCGCCGAGGAATTTCCACTCGGCGTGGCGACGGCGACGCTTTATCCCACTCAGCCGGTCAGCAACAATCCGATCAGCCGGAACGTCGCCGCCGATCCGGTCAACACGCCGATTATCTTCGAACCGCCGGCGGCGCTCGCATCCACCGCGCAGGTCTGGATGGCGGTGTCCGGCGGCTCCGCTGGCGTAGCTGATCCGAACTGGGGCGGGTGCCTTGTCTGGTTGTCCTTCGACGACAACTCCTACAGCCAGATCGGAACTATCTCGGCGCCCGCCTGCATGGGCTCTACCACGGCGTCACTGCCGTCATTTGGCGGCACGAACCCGGATGGCACCGACACGCTTTCGGTCGATCTCGCCGAGAGCAACGGGGCGCTGGCGAGCGTCAGCGCAATCGCGGCATCGCTCGGCGTCACACTCTGTCTGGTCGACGACGAGTTGCTGGCCTTCGAGACGGCGACGTTGTCATCGGCGAACCACTACGCGCTGACCACGCTTTATCGCGGTCTTTACGGTACCCCGATCGGATCGCATTCCGCGGGCGCATCGTTCGCCTATTTGGCCAACAATGCCATCCTGATCTACGACCTGCCGCCACAATATCCGAGCGCGCTCTTCTTCAAATTCCAATCGTTCAACGTCTTCGGCGGCGAAGTCCAAGACCTCTCAAGCTGCATCGCTTACGGTTTCGTTGTGCCTGGACCGTGGCAATACACCTACCCCTATCTGGGATTCTAAAATCATGTCCAACATCACCACGATCAATCTGACCAACGGCGTGCCGACCGGGCCCACCGGTGGTGCGACTGTTTCGACGCTCGATAATCTGATTGGCACGGCCGGTGCGCCGACGGCCAATGTGCAAAGCGTGCAGGGCGTCAGCGGTGGAACGCCGCTGCCAGTCAATGCCACCGCGCTCCCGCTGCCGACCGGCGCTGCGCAGGAGACCGGCGGCAATCTCGCCGCCATCGCGAGCGCGCAGGGAGCGGGCGGCACCGGCATCAGTCAACCCGCCGGCGGTTCGGGTATTTTGGGTTGGCTGTCCGGCATCTACAACGCGCTGCTCGGCACGTTGGCCGTGGCGATCAGCGCGGCCTCCGGTTCGGGCGGTGTCGCCTCGACCTACCGCTTGTTGTCGGCGGCTGCCAGCACGAACGCCACCAGCGTCAAAGGCTCGTCAGGCCGCATCTACCAGATCCTCGGCTACAACGCTGCCACCGCGCTGCGCTATCTAAAACTCTACAACAAGGCGACCGCGCCGACCGTGGGCACTGATACGCCGGTCAAGACCATCGCGCTGCCGCCGCAATCGGCATTCGTCATCGATAACGCCGACCTCGGCCGTTACTTCTCGACCGGCATCTCCTTCGCGCTGACCGTCAACGTTGCCGATAGCGATACGACGGCGCTCACCGCCGGCGACATCCTCGCCCTCAATCTCGATTATGCGTGAGGTCCAACCATGAGCGGTTTCTTCGCCAGCATTCAAGGCATGATCGGCTCGGTCACCGGTGCCCTGAAATGGAGCGGTTCCGCCTTCTCGCAGGCGGCGTGGACCGATCTGTCGGACACCACGGCGCCAACGTCGTGGACTCCCACCGATCAGAGCGGCGCCGGGCTGACCTTCAGCTCCGTCAGCGCCGCGTATTGCAAGATCGGCAATATGGTTTTCGCCTATGGCACGCTGACCTTTCCAAGCCAGAGCGACACCCACAACACAACGATTTCGCTGCCGGTTGTGGTGCCAAATCAGAGCTACGCAGTGGTGCCTTGCGCATTTGCTGGCCGGTTTGCCAACGGCGACGTGCTCATCGCCAATCAGGGGGCCTCGACAGCATCCATTTATTCCGCCGAGGGTACCAGCATTCGAACAAATTCCACTTACAGCGGCAAGCAGATCAACTTCATGCTGATTTACCCGGCGAGCTGATCTCATCCTGTCCGGCGTGCAAGCGCGCGCCCCGTCAAACAAACAAATAGAAGAGGTTTCCGCATGCGAGCACTTCTCGCCGCGCTCCTCCTGTGCGCCTTTGGGGTCGCCGCCGGAGGGGCAACCGTGCAAGTGCCGCCCGACGTGCGCGAAGCCTGCACGGACGATGCGATGCACTTTTGTCCGATGCGCGCGCTACTTGCTGCTGCAACGGGTGACTTGCGCGGCGTCCGCGTGTGCCTTGCACGCCACCGTCGGGATTTGTCGCCGGCATGCGGGCGCGTGCTCAGACGGCACGGCTACTGACGTGCTTTCGCTCAACGAGCCGAAATGGAGACAACGATGCTGACGATTTCCGACGACGCTTTCAACTTGATCGTCACCGAGGAAGATTCGAATGAAGCCTACTACGCGCGGCATTATCAGCATTTCGACTGGCCGCAAGGCGCCTCTGGCCCGACCATCGGTATCGGTTACGATTGCGGCTACGTAACCGCGAGCGAAGCGCGCGCCGATTGGGTCGGCATCGTTGATGAGCCGACGATCGACGCCATCGTCGCCGCCTGCGGCATCAAGGGCGAGACGGCGAGCACGTTCGCGCGCGCGCACGGGGCGTCGGTCACTATTACCTGGGATCAGGCGATCGCCGAATTCCGCAATCGCGAGGTGCCGAAATGGATAGGACGCGTGTCCGCCTCGCTCGCAAACCTCGACCGGCTTTCGCCCGACAGCCTCGGCGCGCTCGTGTCGCTTGCCTACAACCGCGGCTGCTCGTTCGATCTGCCGGGGCCGCGCTACGCCGAAATGCGCGCGATCAAGCAATGCATGACGGCCGAGCAGTTCTCCAAAGTCCCCGCCGAGTTTCTGTCCATGCGGCGGCTGTGGCCGAAGGGCGGTGACCTGTGGAACCGGCGCGCCCATGAGGCCGCCTTGTTTCAGAAGGGGCTCGCGGGAGCCTGACCCTCTCTTTCATCTGCACCAGAAAAACGGAGCAACCCATGACTGATAGTCAGGGCGCGGCGAAGCTCGCGCCGAAAATCGATCAACAGCAAGTCGAGCAGGACGTCTCCTGGCTTGGCAAGCGTCTCTCGGAGCCTTCGACCTATGCTGGGCTCGCCACGATTCTTGCGCTCATCTTTCACATCAGCAACGCCGACCATCTGGCGGTGAACCTGCAGACCATCGGCATCGCGGTCGGCACGATCATTCTGGCCGTGCTCGCCATCATCAAGCCGGAGGGCGGCGGCAAAGCGGTCATCGCCTTCATCGTCGCAGGCGCGAGCGCGGCACTGATCTTCGCGCCGGCACGTGCGCGAAGCAGCGACCGCGCCAGCCTGTGCGCTCGATATCCTGCAACTCGTGCCCGGCTGCAAACAGAAGAATGGCACGATCTTCTCGGTCGATACGGTCTGGCAGAACATCCAGAAAGCGGCGATCGCCGATCTCACCTATGCCAAGGCGCTTGCCGACGCCGCCAATACGCCGGGCAGCAAGCTGCGCTCGCAATGTTACGCCGCCATCCTTGCCGCTCAGGCATCCGGCGCCCGGCTCAAGGACGCGCAGGGCAATGCGCTCACCGAACCGGGCGCACCGGCAAACCTGATCAGCGAGGCGGAAAAGGGCGCTGAGATTATCGACGCGCTGCAACCCACGTCCTCGGTGAGCGCCGGCTGCGCACCGGCGGCGCAGGCGCTCAAGATGAACACGCTGACGTTGGTCAACGCGCTGGTGACCGGCGCCGCGACGCAGGCGCTGACCGCCGGCATGTTGCCGTGATCACCGACCTCGATTGTGTAGAGGCCTGCGCCGACACTTACAGTCTGCCGCCGACGCTGCCGGTGCCGGACACGGGGGTCAATTGCCGGATCACGACGACGGTTGAGGATGGCACAGGCGCCGTCATCGTCGCCTTCCGCGGCTCTGTGACAGCGGAGGATTGGGCGCGCGACTTCATCTGCGCTCCGGTTGAGGACCGCGCCCATCCGGCGCTCGGCCCCTGCCACGCCGGCTTCCTCGATGGCGCCGAAAGCATCGTCGACGCGGTCGCGCAAGAGATCGCGACCCCGGCTAAGTCCTATCCGGTCTGGATCGCTGGTCACTCGCTCGGCGGCGCTTTGGCGCTTGGCGTCGGTGCGTTGTTGATGTGCCGGGGCCGCAAGCCTGCTGCGATCGTGACCTTCGGCGCGCCGCGTTTCGGCGGGCCGTCATTCGTCCGCGCCGTAATCGGCGTGCCGATCCGGCAGTACCTGCGTGGCAACGATCCGGTGCCGATCGTGCCGTTCGACGTACCGCCACTCTTGCAGTTCCTCGATGCGCGCGACCCGCTCATTGGGATCGGGCAGGCGCAGCGCGATCCGTTCGCCTGCCACGACCACCGCGGTTACGTCGCCGACGTCGGTGCCTATCTGACGGCGCATCCTTCGTCATAACCGCGCGTTGCGTCCAACCAAACCCTCCACCACAATCAAACAACAGGTATGGCCATGGCTGGCAAGTTAGATGAGATCAGCGAAGCCATAGGACGACTCCGCGCCAGTGTGTCGGATATCCAAAGGCGAATGGAAGAAAATCGGAAGTTGCAGGAGAGGAGGTATGGCGACACCAGCGCCGCCTTGCGCGATCTCGCCGAAAAGCTCGATCGGCACGCCGCGGCGGTGGAAATGATCAGACCGACCGTCGCCGCGCTTGAAGTTTCGCGCAGCAAGCTAGCGACGTGGGGGTCCTTGGGTCTTGTCGCCTTCATCGTTCTTGGCTGGCTCATCGAAGCCAGTGCCAAGTTCGCCGTAGATCGGATTCTGTCGCATCTTCCTTGAAGAAATGGCCCGGCCGCCGCCCACTTCGGCCCATGCCAGATACCTCAAATTTTACGAAATAACGCAAACGGAATCGCAGAATTGCGCTGCTAAAAAGATACCCAGAACCGCCTGCGGCGGCCGCTTCGGGGATGCGTACGGTGCCGATCTTCGACAATTCCGCTCTGGTGGTCGATCTGCCGACGCTGCTCGCGGTGACGGTCTTCATTACGGTTACCGGTGGGCTATTGCTGCTGTTCGGCTGGCTGCAAAATCGCAGCGAACCGGCGCTGGCGCTGTGGGGCCTCGGCTATATCCTCGCTTCGGCGGCCGCCGGCCTGCTGGCGCTGGGCGGGCTCAATCCGAACGCGTGGTCGATCGCCTTTGCCAACGCGCTGATCTGTTGCGCCTACGGCATGATGTGGGCCGGCGCGCGCAGCTTTGAAGGCCGCCGAGTGCGCATTGTCCTGGTCGTTGCCGGCGCAGCGATCTGGCTCGCCGCCTGCCAGTACCCCGGATTCCACGAGTCCAACCGGGCGCGTGTCGCCTTGCTGTCGATCATTTTCGCGACCTACGCGCTGCTCGGCGCGCGTGAGGTCTGGCACGCCCGCGATCGTGAACTGATCTCGCGCTGGCCGACGCTGGCGCTGCTCATCGTGCATGTCGGTTTCCTGCTGGTGCGCATACCTTTGGCAAGTTCGATATCGCCGTCGCTGCTTGCCGCCGGGCCGCACCGCACCGCCTTGCTGATCACCGCGTTCGAAGCGCTGTTCGTGATCTATTGCCTCGCGTTCCTGCGCGTGAGCATGGCCAAGGAACGCGCCGAGCTGCAGCAAAGAAAGGCGGCGCACACCGATTGGCTGACTGGCCTCGCCAACCGGCGCGCGTTCTTCGAACGCGCCACGCCGCTGCTGGAGCGGACCGTCGACGAGCGCCGCCCGATGGCGCTGCTCCTGTTCGATCTCGACCGCTTCAAAGAAGTCAACGATACGGCGGGCCATCAGGCCGGCGATCACGTGCTGGAGAATTTCGCGCGTCTGGTCGCCGGCTCGTTGCGGCCGGGTGACCTATGCGCACGGCTCGGCGGCGAGGAATTTGTTTGCCTCTTGCCGGACACGCCGATGGCCCCGGCATTGGCGTTCGCCGAGCGCGTGCGATTAAAGTTCGCGGCGGCGCGAATTGCCGAGCTCAAAAGCGGCGTCACCGTGAGCGTCGGCGTCGCCATGGCGAGCGAAGCGAGCCGCGATCTGTCGGCGCTGCTTGCCAACGCCGACCGCGCGCTCTATCGCGCCAAGGCGGAAGGCCGCAACCGCGTCGCGCCCGCGCCGCCGGTTCTGATCGAGGGAAGCGGGGAGGGCACGCGCCAGCCGTCTGTTTTCGTCGGGCAGGCTTCGATCCCAACGCCGCTCGCCGGCTAAGCCGCGCCTGCGTAGCTCTACAGGCCGCGTCCGAAACCGCCGCGCAAGCCGCCGGCCAGAAGCGAGACCAAGATCAGTACGATCGCGACAAAGAATACGATTTTGGCAATGCCCACAGCGGCAACGGCAATGCCACCAAATCCAAAGACGGCGGCGATCAGCGCGATAATCAAAAGCGTCACGACCAGATTCAACATCTGCGCTCTCCGTTCATCAGGTGTCGATTAGTAAACTTTTGAACGCGACCAAAGTTCCAATGCGCGATGGTCGGCAGCCTTAGATCTGGTCCGGATCGTTTTTCGGCGGAAACAGCAACACACTCAGGGCGACGACGAGCGCAATCGTCGCGTAAACCTGCATTTGCGCCTGCTGCAGCGCGGTAGCGAACTGACCGCACGTGGTGTCGATGTTGCCCAAAAGCGAAGTGATCTCGTTCATGCCGTAACGTCCCCGAGCCGCGTGCCGCGGCGTGAACCGTGAATCCTGCCCATGCCGGCTGAAGCAAGCGAAAGTGTGACCAGCGCGAGCGTTCGTTGCAATTCGCCGGTCTACCGCGCGCTGACAATCTTGCCTCATGGCTCGGCGCGGGCAGTAACGGCCTAATCTTTTCACCTACTCGATGAGGGAGAAGCCCGTGCCGGATAACCAGCTGGGCGAAGCGTGGCGGGTGCGCGAGCGCAGCGTGCCCGTGAGCACAGTGTTGAATTTTACTGCTGACGGTCTCGTTCTCGGAGCCGGAACGGTGCTCATTCGCACCGAGGGGCCGCGGCGCTTGCGAGGTTTGGCGGGCCGGGAAGCGCAAGTGCTGGCGCTGTTATCGGCTGCTTACGGCAGAGCAATCGCGCCTTCGGTGCTGGGCAACATCGCGCGCGCGGCGAAGGCGTGGAATCAGGGCGACGATTGTCTCGCCTACGTCCACTTGGCGCACGCGCGCCTCGGCGAGTTACAGTACGCCCGTGACGCCGCTCAGCGGCTCATGATGGTCGACGGCTTCTTGAAAGCGGGTGGGAGCCCGCGGACCATATTCGAAGCCTTGAAGGTTGGCCGATCGTACGTCGACGCGCTCGAAAAGGACTACAACCCGGCGGAGCCTCGCGTCCCACCCGGCAGCGGCAAGCCGAGCGGCGAGTGGACGAAAGGCGACGTAAGCGGTGGAGAACCTGCGAGTGCTGAGCAGACGGCCAACGCGGCGAGTTCCACAAACTCTCCGCTCAGCTATTCAGCGCCCGGCCCCAGCTGGCTCGCAGGGCTTAAACCGGCTGCGGCAGCGTCTTTAGGTGAGTTTGCGGCGTCCGTCGTAGTCGGCGCTGCCGGCGCTGCGGCGGTATTCGGTCTCATTTTTATTCCGTCGCCCAACAACATTCACGTCGAAGGTGAAGTCGCGGGCATACCGGGCCTGCGCTACTCGTGGAATCGCGACGAGACCGTGCTCCACCTGACATACGGTGACCCGAACGGAGCACAGCGCACTCTTGCATTACACGTGGACGGAGACGTCGTTCGCGACGACGACGGAAAGGTCGTTGGTCACGTCATTGGTGGAAATAAGATCGCCATTGATACTGTCGCCGTATTGCCCGATGTCGTGAAACAGAACGAGCCCAGGTTATGCCCGGCGCCCGCTCCTGATGTGGCTGGCAGCGACCAGGGCAAGCCTTACGAGGAAAACAGAGCGAGACAATACGAAGATTTCGTGAAGAGCCTCATCAATCCTCCGCCCAAGGGCCCAACTCCAAGCGGATATGTATATTATTTGCCAGACCCTAAAAGCGGCGAACCGGTTTCGTATGATGATTGCGAACAGCCAAGCGGCACCATTCTGTTTGAAATCAAAGGCAAAAGGATTGCGATACTCGCGAACGATCTTCCTGCCGTAATGACCGCCGATTTCGTAGGCCAAGCCACCCGGCAAGTTGCGGCGAGCGGAGGACGACCGATCGTTTGGATTTTCGCCGAAGAGGACGCCGCACGCTTTGCCCGAAAGCTATTCAACGAGACGCCGGGCCTCGAAGGGATTACGGTTGTATATATCCCGTGGACTAGGAGCGGACGATGATGACACCGCTAAATTACCGCTACTATGTGCGAGGCCACTGGGCGGGTCCGCCCGATGAAAAACCCACCGTCACCGGCGCAAAGTTTTTGCAGACGATCGATGCACTGAGCAGAATCGACCCGCTTTTTGCCGGCTGGCAGTTCACCGGGTACTGGCAGATTCCCGAAGAGCGTAGATCAGAATTTGTGCCACTCGCTGTCGGCCGCAAACGCATCGCCGAGATTGTCGAAAGCGGCGTGTATGTTGACGACTTCAACCAGTCCCGTCCGGACAACGGATATAGCGTATTCGCCGTGGCCGGCGCGAGAGGTCCTCGCCACGTGGCTTTCACCGCATCGACAACGGATCAACACTTTGAGCTCTCGTTCGGAGAGCACGACCTGGCTTCCGATTTGTCAATCGTAAGATATCCGCTGTTTAAGGCGGCGCTGCTGGCGATCAGCTCCGCGTGGGATGCGCAATGGTCATGCGCCCAGGCCTTCCGGAATGACGTCGTCAAGGTTCCGATCAACTTTGGCGGTGTCTCGGCGTTCAGAATGGATAGTCCTATTCAGGTGCCTCTTGACCCCACGTTTCCCAAATCAATTTTTCACATTCCCTGGTTTTCCTACTTGTCAGCGGAGTGCGCCGCCGGCGTCGCCCCGACACGTGACGTGTTCACTGAAAGGACCCCTGACGGCGGTACTTTGATGACTGCCACAGAGGATCGGCTAGACCCCGGTAATCCCGGGCACGTGCGCCGGGCACGTGTTATCGCTGAGACCATGATCGCGCGGACAAGCCGTCAACCGGGCGGGGTGAAGCCCGTATCAAAAGAAAGTAGCGGATCATGAGCGCCGGCCAGGGAGCACGAAATGAGCACCTCAGCTTTCAAATATTCAGTCCGGCTGCCGTTTCCTGCTCGTCCGGTAAGTCTCGATCAGTTGTGCTCGAAGTTTCTCGCCATGCTCGATGCGTTGACGCAAATCGATCCGAATATCTTTCCCGATTGGGAGGTCGGCGATCTCTCCGCCATGAAAGGGTACCCGCTGGGGGCCGCACGGTCGCGCATTGCCGAGATCATCGGCCATAATGTCGGACGTGATGACGACGGCCATCCGGAGCCAGAATCCGGCTACGATGCCGTGGCCCATACCACAATCAAGGCGAGATCGCGTCGGATGACAGTGTGGGCTAACCGAATGACCGTGTGGCTAAACGCTGGCGACGTACTGGTGGCGCCGGACCCGGCTATTGTAAAGTATCCGCTGTTTCGTGCCGCCTTGTTGGCCATCAACGCGATCTGGCAGCAGCCTTGGGCCTGCGTCCAAGCTTTCAGATTGGATTACGATAAGGCGCCTCTTTACCCCGGTGCCGCGCTGTTTCCATATTCGCTTTATCATATTCCCTGGATCGCCTATCTGGGCCCCTCGTTGTGCGACGGCGTCGTCTCTTCGCCGGACGTCAAGACGGAAAGCACTCCTGACGGCGGACTCCTGATGATCGCCGCCGAAGACCGGCTCGAACCCACCAACCCCGAACACTTGCGGCGCGCACGTGTCCTGGCGGAAACCTTGATCGCGCGGACGGGATATCAGAAGTGAAGTACCGCGCCGACTTGATGCTCGGTTTGCGTGACGGTCGCGAGTTTTGTCTGCTGAACGTTGCCTCTGAGTTTAATCAGCTCGCCCCAGCTGGATGCCGAGTTCATGAGCGAGAGCCATGAATATTTCCTCGCGTGCAAACGTTACCAGGCCGATGTCGCTAGTTCCCGAGTCGAGTTCAATGAATCGCTCTGGGAGACCTAGGCGGTCGAGGAGTTGTTGAGTCCGTCGATGACCGCGCGAACGTTGCACCATCGGCCGTAGTTCCCTACGGGAAACGAATAGCCGGTGCCTCGGTGTACCAACAATATGCGGAAGTCGCCGTTGGGGTCTGTTGTTTGAACGACCTCGTCAACGACGAAATGCTCGCCGGTAATTGCCGCTAGTTCGCGGACGGTATCGTCGTGATCGACGGAGGCCTCAACAGTCTTGTAGAATGGAACCGCAAGGCGGTTCCATTCGTGGAGCAGGTTCCAGACGACTTGTGTGGCGTCGGGATTTGTTCGCCATTTTGCAACGAGATCCCCTAGCATCTCGTCGCTCGTCGCTACATTGCTGCAGGCAAGCTGCAGTTTCGCGGCAGCTTCCCTCGGGCCTATTTCATCGAGCAGCCAGCGGACAGTCATGGCGAGCCCCGGCTCAAGACGAGCCACGGTGCTTTGAGCGAGGTTCTTCGCATTGCCGCCAACGGACAGGAATGCCTTCACCAGAGCGGAAATTTGCGTGGCACTCCCGTTTCGCATTTCCTCGCTGAGGACTTGGAGCGCGGCTGGATTGTCTGATCCCATGGCGAGCGATCCCAACCCTTCCAGTGCATCCTTGCGCAGGTCGGGGTCCGATATCGCATCAATCAATCGTCTTATGCCAGCCTGGCCTTCCAGACTAGCGAGGCGCGTCAGCGCCGTGCCGCGAATCCACCATTCCAGCTTCGAGTCCAACACCTCGCGCAACAGCTGCCGAAAAAGTTCGTAAAAAGCTTCTCGCTCCTCCGGGCCGACAGGCTGCTGCGATGCCGTCTATGCAATTCGAGACATCATTGGCCAATGAACTCGCTTCGAGAGCGGAAAGCGAATGATCTGCGAGATTGCTGCGGACGAAGCCGATGGCGACCGTGGCGGCGCGGGATCTGATATCGGTATCTCCGCTTTTGCACAAATGCTCGAGCGCTCTGATGAGGAAATAACGCTTTGGGTGCCTCGGCAGTCGCAACGCCTCATCGATCACCGCCAACGCACCTCGATCATAACCCGCATCGCCAAGCACGATGGCCGCTTCGATCCTCATTTCCGGCCGGGGATCGCTGAGCAATGCCACAAGGCGATCAAATGCCCGCGGCGTCCCCACGTAGCCGATGAACGTCACCGTCCGCTCGCGATTCCATCGATCCAAATCCGCGAGTGAGGGCTCTAGCGCCGCCAAGAGCGCGTCGGTGTCAATCGGACAGCCGCACCCACGCACTCGATCGCGGATGCCAAGCCTACTCAGCAGATCGAGCGCCCCGCGACGCAATGCCGAGTCCTCGGATCGCAAACATTCGATTAGCACGTCCCAGCCGAGGCGATCACCGAACTCGACCAAGGCGCGCGCGGCATTAAGCCTAATGACACCGCTGCGCTGGCCCACCATCGCTCGAAGTGCTGGCAGCAATAACTCGCGTTCGGCCGCAGGCACACGAGACAAATTAACGTCGGTGTAGTAACCGCGCTCGAGTACGCTGAGAAAGCGCCTTGCGGTAAAGGACCGCTCGCTCGCCAAACGACGGGCGTCCTCAGCGATTTTATCGCTCTCGCTCATGACGCAAACTCGAGGCCGTGAGTTCCTGTTTTGTTCTACAAGAACCAGGCGACGAATGCAAGGGGGGGTTGCATTCGATAAATCACCGATCGGCGGAATGGAGCGGCCGCAATGAAAGTTCGGCGAGCTGCACCGATTATTTGAACGCGAAGAATATTGGCGGGGGACCTAGGATTCGAACCTAGGCAGGCAGGGTCAGAGTTCGCGGTGCGACCGTTACACCATTCCCCAATGTCTGCCACGGAAGGCATGGCTGCCGCGCCGGTTGCGGCTTCTGTCCGCTCAACGCCCGGCCACATTCCACGTCTGCCGATTCATCATCAGGGGATTTTGTTTTCAGGAACCGTCCGCCCAATCAACGCGGATAGCTGCGCTCCGGCAGCACGGATAGGTCGAGCGCCTGCCGCGTTGGGTTGGGGTTGGCCTTCAGCTTGACCGTTGTTACACCCCATTTGCCGCAGTCGAGCGTCGTGTACTTGATCCAGCGGCGAAGCTGTCGGTCGTGCCGCAGCGCGCGTCTGATCCGCAGCCCGAGCCAGCCGGTTTTGGTGTTGACAAAGCCGGGTGATTTGCCGCGCCCGCGGCCGTGTCCGTGAATGAACCGAAGCTTATCCGCCCCGGTCTGCCACGCCTGTTCGATGATTGTCGCCAGCGGCGTTCCGACGAATTCGGCGGGGCGATAACCATGCAGGTCGATCTTCACGAGGCCGGGGGTTTCAGAATGGTCGACCATGGAACGATCCGGCAATAAGGAGGGATTGGATAAGAGGGAGCCGCCCCATTATACGCCGGGCGGCGCGCCCGACCGGCCTCACACGTCGTGACGGCCAGCGGCAAACGGCCGGCGCGATTATCGGAATCGCTGGCTGGGGAACTAGGATTCGAACCTAGACAGGCAGAGTCAGAGTCTGCAGTGCTACCGTTACACCATTCCCCAACGCGTTAGCGCAGTCGGCGTCGACGCCAATTAAGCCCCGGCGTGTTCGGCAAGCCGCCGAGGCGGTTAAGCCATGCAACGCAACGTCCGGATCAGCGCCCGAAGCGCCATCATCTAGGGCATATCGGCCCGATTTCCAAGCGCCTGCAGGTGCGGCAGCCGCCGCTCCGGTGGGGGCCCGCGAAGGCCGCATACCCGATTCCGTCGCTTTCTCGCGCGCGTTAGCCGCGAAAGCTGCCTAAGGACCCTACGCCCCCACGCGCTCGCGCTCCGCGCCCTCGACAGTCCCGAGTTCATGGGCCCGCACCTTGATCGTCAACTCGCCCAGCGCCGGGGCCGAGCGGCAGACGATGACGTCGCCCGGCTTCACCGGGCTCACGCCGTCGGGCGTGCCGGTATAGAGGAGGTCGCCGGGATAGAGCGTGTAGAACTCGGAGGCGAATTCGATCAGCCGGCGGCAATTGTAGATCAACTGGCTGGTATTGCTGTTCTGCCGCACCTCGCCGTTGACCGTAAGACTGATCGGCACCGCATCGGGATCGGGGATTTCGTCCGCCGTCACCATCCACGGACCGAGCACGGCGTAACCGTCGACCGACTTGCGGAAACTCCTGTCCTCGCGCCCGCGCACGGTCATGTCGAGGCCGAGGCAGTAGCCGGCGACGTGATCGAGAGCGCGGCTCTGCGGGATGTCGCTGCCAGCCTTGCCGATCACCATGACGAGCTCGACTTCATGGTCGTTGCGCCGGTCGGGAAACCGTAGCGGAATGCCTTCCGACGGGCCGACCAGCGCGGAATTGGCTTTGAGAAACATCCCAGCTTCGAGAATCTTCGAAGAATTATGTTTCACGATCTGCGAGCCTGGCTGGGCCGCGGCCTTCGACATCTCTTCGATATGCGCCTGGTAGTTGGTCGGCGCGCAGGTGAGTTTGCTCGGCCGCGCCACCGGCGGCAGCAGCTTGAGCGAGGCGATCGGTTTGCCCGGCGACTTGTCGGCAAGGCGCTCGAACCGCTCGCGCCATTGCGGCAGCGCAATGACGACGGCGTCGCCCCTCATCGCGTAGGGCGCGCTTTTGCGAATTTCCGTCTGCGCTTCGGTCACGTCGTGGACGAGGTCCCCGCGCACCACGCCCAGGCGGTCGTTATCGTAGCGGCAAAGCTTCATTGCAGTCTCCCTTTCAAGTTCTTGCAGCCGGTCAGCCGCGGCCGAACAGCGCGTTGAACGTCTTCTGCCATTTTCTCTGGTCGTTGGTATTGGACAGAACCGGCACGACCTTCATGGATTTGAGCGCCTCGCCGACATCGGGTGGATTGGTCGGCACTTCCGGCCGGGTCGGAAAGCGGCCGGCGCGGGTGATGAACACCTGCGCCTGCCGGCTCAGCGCGAAATTCTCGGCGAGCTTCGCGGCGTTGGGATGCGGCGCCAGCACGTTCATTCCAATCGAGCCGAAAACCAGCGACACCGGGTTGATCAGCCAATAGTCGGTCGGCGCGCCGGACATTTTCACGTTGATGGTGAGGTTGAGAAAGTTGTTGAGCGCGAGCCAATATTCGCCCGCGCCGACCGAGCGCGCAAGCGCGAGGTGGCCGTCGGCGACGAGCGGATTGAGCGTCGCGACGATGCTCTTGATCAGCGCGCTGGCGCGCTCGTCGCCGTAATAGGCGTACAGCGCTTCCAGCCACTCATTGTCGGTGCCGTCGATCGCGATTTTGCCGTTCCATTCCTTGTGCGCGGCGAAGTCGTCGAAGGTTTTCGGCAGGTCGGCCTTGGCGATGAACTTGGTGTTGTAGCCCGGCGCGTTGTAGTTGGCGTAGACGCCGTACCAGCGGCGGTCGGGATCGCGCGCGTCTTTCATCAGGCCGCTCGCCTCGGGCGGATCGAACTGGGCAAGAAATTGCGGCGGCAGCTCCGAGACGGTCGTTGTCACCGCGACATCCCAGCTGCGCTGACGCGCGCGGTTTTCGATCTCGACGCGCGCCATGATCTGGCTGTCGGACGAGCGCACATAGCTGACTTTCACGCCGGTCGCGTCCTCGAATTGCTGCCACAGCGGCAGCGCCTCGGCTTCGTTCATCGAGCCATAGACAATGAGCGAGCCCTCGCTCTTAGCCGCCTGCAGCAGGTCGGGCACGATCCAGGAAGGCTGTGCGGGTTGCTGTGCAGCAGCCGGTGCGCGGGAGATGCCTAGCGTGAGCGCTACGGCAGCCGCTGCACCGAAGATTTTGGCTGCTGTTGCGCCGCGCAAGTCAATCACTCCCCACTCTTGATTTGGCGGCAGCTCCGGCCGCTTCCTGACAGGTTAGCAAGCGCGCCGGACAGGGGCAAAGCCGCGTGGTCCGGCGGAGCGGCTCAGACCGTCTTGCGGTTGGAAAATCCAAACGTCACGGTCGAGATGCAGAGAATGCTGACGGCCGCGGACAACAGGAAGACGCTGCGCGGCATGTGGTTATCCATCAGCGCGCCGTACACGATCGGCGCGATGCTGGCGCCGATGTTAAAGCCGACGCTGACGAAGCCGAACACCAGGCCGTAAGCGCCGGCCGGCGTGACCGCGCGCACCAGCATGTCGCGCGAAGGGTAGGTGACACCGACGAAGAAGCCGCTCATTCCCATCAGCAAGATCAGCCCGACCGAGTGAAAGTCATAGAGGCCGACGAATGCCGTCACCACGCCGCCGACGGCAAGTCCCGACGCCGCGACCGCAGCGTGATGCGTGGTGCGGCCGGCGAGCACTCCGCCGGCCAGCACGCCGACCGCGTTCATCGCGAGCAGGCTCGTGAGCGCCATGTTGGCGACGTCGACTGGCGTTGCGTGCAACGCGCCGAGCGCCACCACCAGATAGGTGTTGAGACCACCGCCCATGATCGAGGTGAGAATGAAATAGGCGAGATTGAGCAGGATCGCCGGCGTCATCAGCAGGCGCCAGCTTGAGGCCATGCTGCTGCGTGCCCTAGCCGGCGCTTTGGCGGCAGGCGCGATGTCTGCTTTCGGCTCAGGCTGCGCGATCAGGGCCAAAAGGACAATGAGGCCGAAAATCGAGGCGCCTACATACGCGCCGCGCCAGCCAAAATAGCTCTGCATGAAAAGCAGCGTCGCCGGAGCGATCGCTGAGCCGAGGATGCCGGCGAAGGAGTGGAACGCGAACACCTGGCCGAGCCGTTCCTTGGGCGCATGGTGCGCCAACAGCGAATAGTCGGAGGGGTGAAAAACGGTGTTGCCGACGCCGGCAAGGCCGTACATGGCGATGAATACCCAGTAGGAATTGGCGAGGCCGGCGATCGCATAGGCGATGGTGGCTATGGCAAGACCCGCGATCAGCACGATGCGCGCGCCGATCCGGTCGACCAGAAAGCCGATCGGCGTCTGCAACAAACCGGAGGCGACGTTGAAGACGGTGAGCGCCAGCGCGAGTTCAGTATAGCTGACGTTGAAGTCCGCGCGCACGAAGGCGAACAGCGGCGCCAGCAACAGCATATAATAATGGCTCATCATATGCGCGGCGCAGATCGCAGCAATGAGCCGCGATTCGGCAGGCCGGATCGTACGGACAGAAATCGCTTGCGTCATTGCGGGCGGGAAGCTTCCGCGGAGTGCAGCGCCTGCCAGATGCGGAACGGGGTGAGCGGCATGTCGAGATGACGGATGCCGCGCTCGGACAACGCATCGATCACCGCGTTCACCACCGAGGTAAGCGCGCCGGCGCAGCCGGCTTCGCCGCAGCCCTTGACGCCGAGCGGGTTGGTCGTGGCCGGCGCCGGATGATCGGCGAGCGAGAAAAACGGCACGTCGGCGGCGCGCGGCATCGCGTAGTCCATGAACGAGCCGGTGAGCAATTGGCCGTCGCGGTCGTAGACGGCAAGCTCCATCAGCGCCTGGCCGATGCCCTGCACGACGCCGCCGTGCAACTGGCCTTCGACAATCAGCGGATTGACCACCGTGCCGAAATCGTTGACGCAGATATAGCTGACCACTTCGGCGTTTCCGGTCTGCGGATCGACCTCGACTTCGGCAACGTGACAGCCGTTTGGATAGGTCGAGGCGCCGGGGCCGTCGCTGACATGCGTGATGTCGAGCGATTGGGGGGCGCCTTCGGGCGGTTTCGGCCCGCTACGCAGCTTCTCCGCCAGATCCATGATCGACACCGTGCGGTCGGTGCCGACGATGACGAAATTGCCGTGATCGAATGCAATGTCGGCGGGCGAAGCTTCGAGCACGAAGCCGGCCAGCTCCTTGCCCGTCTCGATGATTCTTGCCGCCGCCTCCACGATCGCGGTCCCGGTGTGCATGAGCGACTTCGATCCGCCCGAGCCGCCGCCGGCAGCGAGCTTGTCGCTGTCGCCCTGAACGAGTGAAATCTTGTCGAACGGGACGCCGAGTTTTTCGCTGAGCACCTGCGCGAACGGGGTGGCGTGACCCATGCCGAAGTCGAGCGTGCCGGTCGCCAGTGTCACTGTGCCGTCGGCATTGAACTTGATGTCGGCGAGTTCCTTCGACGGCGGCGCGGTCACTTCGAGGAAGTTGCCGATGCCGAGCCCGCGCAGCTTGCCGCGCTTGCGGCTTTCGCGCTTGCGCCTTGCGAATCCCTTGGTGTCGGCAAGCTCGATGGCTTGTTTGGTCAGCGCGGCGAAGTCGCCGCTGTCGTAGTTGCCGCCGGAGGCGGTCTTGCACGGCAATTCGCGCGGGCTGATTTGATTGCGTTTGCGCAGCGCGACGCGGTCGATGCCCATCTCGGCGGCGGCGGCATCGATCAGCCGTTCCATATAATAATTGCCTTCCGGACGGCCGGCACCGCGGTAGGCGGAGACGTGCGAGGTGTTGGTAAACACGCACTTGGCCGACACTTCGATCAGCGGCGTGCGGTACATGCCCTGCACGTTCTTCACCGCGTTGAGGGTGCCCGGCATTGGCGCGACCGGCGACAGGAACGCGCCCACATTGGCGAAGTTCGTCAGCCGCACGGCGAGAAAATTGCCGTCGCCGTCGAGCGCAAGCTCGCCGACCACGTCGTGGTTGCGGCCGTGGCTGTCGGACACGAAACTGCCGGAGCGCTCGTCGGTCCATTTGATCGGCCGGCCGAGCGCACGCGCGGCGTGCAGCACGCAGATATATTCTGGAAACACGGCCGCCTTCATGCCGAACGAGCCGCCGACCTGACCGGTGATCACGTGTACGTCCTTCGGCGGCACGCCTAGCGCCTCGGCGATGTTGGCGCGCATGCCGAATACGCCCTGCGAGCTGACGTGCAATGTGAAGCGGCTGCCGTCGTATGAGGCGAGAGCCGCGCGCGGCTCCATGGCGTTGACCACGAGCCTGCTGTTGACGAGGCTGAGCTTGGTGACGTGCGCGGCCTTGGCGAACGCGGCCTTCACCGCTTCGGCATCGCCATAGTGATAGTCGAGCGCGACGTTGCCCGGCACATCGTCATAGAGGAGCGGTGCGCCGGCGCTTGCGGCTTCCTCGGCGCTGGTCACCGCGCCAAGCGGCTCGATCTCGACATTGACCGCTTCGGCTGCGTCCTTCGCCGCCAGCAGCGTTTCAGCGACAACGAAAGCGATCGGGTCGCCGACATAGCGCACTTTGTCGGTCGGCAGTGCCGGCCGCAGCGGCTTCTTCATCGGCGAGCCGTCGCAATTGTTGAACGGCACGACGCATTTGAGCGGGCCGTAGCCCTTCAGATCGGCGCCGGTATAGACGCCGAGCACGCCCGGCATTTTGCGCGCGGCCTCGACGTCGATCGCGCGAATGACGCCGTGGGCGTTCTGGCTGCGCACGATCACCGCATAGGTTTGGCCGGGCAGGCTGAAATCGTCGGCATAGTGGCCCTTGCCGCGCAGCAGCATCGGGTCCTCTTTGCGCGGCACCGACTGCCCGATGGCGAATTTCTCAACCGCAAGGCGATCCGCCATTGCCTGGTCGACGCGGTCCTTGGCCGAAGGTTGCAAATTCATCGGAGTGCGATCCTGTGGCGTTCCGTGCCGGGTGTTCGATTCTGTGCCGGGGCGTTCGATTCCGTCAGGCATTGATGCGCTGACATAATGGACTTGGCACAAGGCGACAAGCGGTTGTGGGGCATGGCTCGTAGCGTCGCTCATAGACGGGCAGGATCGGTATTGCCCCGCCGGGTACGGCTGGTACAGTTTTGCCCGACTTGGATTTGAACATCGCCGCGCCGTCGAGCGCCTTGGCTCCGGCGTGGCAGGAAGGTTGCGTATGATTGACGGGGGGCCGCCGCATGGCGGCCGCGACGGCAATGGGGAACCACGCCGGCGCTCCCGCTGGGGTCGTCGCACGCCGTATGGCGTACGCCGCGACGGGCCCGGCCGGGACTTCGATCATGCCGACTATTCCGGCGGCCGGACGACCTATGCGGCGCTCGATCTCGGCACCAACAATTGCCGGCTGCTGATCGCGCGGCCAACCGCCGACGGCTTTCGCGTCGTCGACGCTTTCTCCCGCATCATCCGGCTTGGCGAGGGGCTTGCCGCGCATCGCCGCATCAGCGAGGCGGCGATCGGACGCGCCGTCGAGGCGCTGCTGGTCTGCCGCGACAAAATGCGGGCGCGGCATGTCGTCCGCGCCAGGCTCATTGCCACCGAGGTCTGCCGCGCGGCGGAGAACGCGAAAGCGTTTTGCGCGCGGGTCGCCGAGGAGGCCGGCCTTGAACTCGAGATCGTCGATTCGGCGACGGAAGCGCGGCTTGCTGCAACCGGTTGTACCGAACTGTTCGATCCTGCCGCGTCGGGCGTCATTCTGTTCGATATCGGCGGCGGCTCTTCCGAACTGGTACGGCTTCGCCGGTCCGGTGGCAGCCGTGCCGGCCCGCCGCCGCCTGACATCGTCGGTTGGGCGTCGCTGCCGGTTGGTGTCGTGACGCTCGCCGAACGCTACGGCGGCAAACTCGTTTCGCGGCAGACCTACGACGCCATGATCGACGAGGTCGCAGGCTTCGTGCAGAGCTTTGCAGCCGCCCATGCGAGCGAGCTCGACGGTTTCCATATGCTCGGAACGTCGGGAACGGTGACCACGATCGCCGGTGTCTATCTGAGACTCAGGCGCTACGACCGCCGCCGCGTCGACGGCTGCTGGCTCTCCGACGAACAGATTTCCAGCGTCGTTACCGAACTGATGGCGATGAGCTTTGACGAACGCGCGGCCAATCCGTGCATCGGCGCCGACCGCGCCGACCTTGTGCTCGCCGGCTGCGCCATCCTCGACGCCATCCGCCGCGCCTTCCCGTGTCCGCGGCTGCGCGTCGCCGATCGCGGCCTGCGCGAAGGCATGCTGGTCGAGATGATGCGGGAGGACCGCGTGTGGGGGGAGGCTTGAGTTCGAACGATCATGGCCAAACTCAAACCTGACAAGCGCCGCAAGCAATCCTCGCGCGCCTGGCTGACACGTCAGATCAACGATCCCTACGTCGCTCGCGCCAAGAGCGAGGGTTTGCGCTCGCGCGCTGCCTTCAAGCTCGCCGAAATTGACGACAAGTTTCATCTGTTTAAGCAAGGTGCGCGGGTGGTCGATCTCGGCGCCGCGCCGGGCGGTTGGAGCGAGATCGCCGCGCGCCGCGTCGGCGACACCGGCCGCGTCATCGCGCTCGACATTCTCGACATGAAACCACTCGCTGGCGTCGAGTTTTTGCTGCTCGACTTCCTCGACCAAGCCGCGCCCGGCCGATTGAAGGAGTTGCTTGGCGGGCGCGCCGACGTGGTGCTCTCCGATATGGCGGCGAACGCAACCGGCCACCGCCAGACCGATCATCTGCGCATCATGGCGCTCGCCGAGGCCGCTGCGTTGTTTGCCCGCGAAGTGCTCAAGCCCGGCGGCGCGTTCCTGTGCAAGGTGCTGCAAGGCGGCACCGAGACCTCATTGCTCGCTGAACTCAAGCGCGACTTCGAAACCGTCAAGCACGTCAAGCCACCGGCGAGCCGAACCGATTCGGCGGAGCTTTATCTGCTGGCGAAGGGGTTTCGCGGTTAGATCGTGATTTGGACTGAGCGAAAACTGTCAGGTGCGTTTATCTGAAGCGATTGGCCGCGCTATTCTCCGCCCCGACAGCTCCGCACCCGCCTCCGGCGGCAGCCGCATGAAGACCAGCGCGGCGGAGGCCGAGAGCAAGGCGATGGCGAGGAACGCCGGCGGAAAATCGGCGGCGCTCATGAGGCTCGTATCCTTGAGCCGCAGCGTAAGCTCGACCACCAGTGCGCCGACTGCCACTCCGGTCGACAGCGACAATTGTTGAAAGGCCGCGACCATCGAGGTCGCCCGGCTCATCACCGGCGGAGTGACTTCGGCGTAAGCGATGGTGTTGACGCTGGTGAATTGCAGCGAGCGGAAGAAGCCGCCCACCAGCAGGATGGCGATCATTACCGGAAACGGCATGCCGGGAACGAAGGTCGCGCAGGCGGCGATGAACACCGCGCTCACCAGGCTGTTGTAAAGCAGCACGTTGCGATAGCCGAAATGCTTGAGCACGGTCGTCGCCGCGGCCTTCATGAACATTGAGCCGAGCGCGCTGGTGAACGTGATCAGGCCGGACTGGAACGGGCTCAGCCCAAAGCCGATCTGCAAAAGCAGCGGCAAGAGAAACGGCAGCGCGCCGACGCCGAGCCGGAACATGAAGCCGCCGAAAATGCTGGCGCGGAAGCTCGGCAGTTTGAGCAGGCTCAAATCGAGGATCGGCGCCGTGGCGCGACGCGCATACATGACGTAGGTCACGCCCGAGACGGCGCCGACGCCGATCAGCCCGGCGACGACACTGTCCGGCAGGAACTCAAGTCCGGCGACCGAAAGGCCGAAGGCCAGTCCGCCGATGGCCACGGCGGATAGCAGAAAACCGACGAGGTCGAACGGATACGGATATTCGGCACGCACGTTCGGGATGTAGCGCGTCGCCAATGCGATGCCGACAAGGCCGATCGGCACGTTGATGATGAAAATCCAATGCCAGGTCGCGTAGGTGGTAATGAAGCCGCCGAGCGGGGGCCCGCAGATCGGCCCGATCAGGGCCGGAATGGTCAGAAGCGACATGGCGTTAAGGAGCCGCTCCTTGCCGATCGCGCGCACGACGATGAGGCGGCCGACCGGCGTCATCATCGCCCCGCCCATGCCCTGGAAAATGCGCGCCGCGACGAAATCAGTCAGCGAATGCGATAGCGCGCAGCCAATCGAGCCCAGGACGAAGACCGCGATGGCGAGTCGGAACACATTGCGCGCGCCGAACCGGTCGGCAGTCCAGCCGCTCGCCGGGATGAAGATGGCGAGCGAGAGCAGATACGAGGTCACCGCGAGCTTGAGCGCGAGCGGATTGGTGCCGATGTCGCGGGCGATCGCCGGCAGCGAGGTGGCGATCACGGTGGAGTCCATGTTTTCCATGAACAGCGAGACAGCAACGATCAAGGGAGCGGCGCGGCCGTCGGAATCGGACATTAGCTACGATCTGGTTGTTTCTTATTGACGCGACGGGGGTGGGTTTATTGCTTTTCAGCCGTGCCAGCATGCAACCGCTGCAAACCATCGGCGGGCTGTTGGAATGTCGGATCGATCTTGAGCGCTTGGCGGAAGTCGGCGATCGCGCCGGCCGTGTCGCCAGACCGTTCGCGCAGGAGCCCACGGGTCGAGAAGGCCGCGGCCGCGTGCGGGTCGAGCCCGATCGCGCGCTCGATATCGGCAAGGGCGTCAGAATTTTCGCCGCCAAGATAATGCGCCCAGGCACGGTTGTAGTAGGCGAGCGCCGCGTTCGGCGACAGCGTGATTGCCTGATTATAGTCGGCGATGGCGCCGGCAAGGTCGAACTGCTCGCGCTTGGCGTTACCGCGATTGATGTAGGGATCCGCGGAGTGCGGATCGAGCGTAATCGCCCGCTGGAAGTCGGCCGTCGCCAATGCGAATTCGCCCTTGGCGGCGAGTGCACTGCCGCGATTGTTGTAGGCCGCCGCCGAGGGCTTGAGCTTTATCGCCTGGTCGAAATCGGCGATGGCGCGGTCGAGCTCGCCCTCGCGCCGCCAGGCAAGGCCGCGGTTGTAATAGACATCGACGTCGTTGGGATCGATGGCGAGCGCTCGGTTGTAGTCGGCGATGGCGCGGTCGGGGTCGCCCTTGTCGGTGAAAGCGTTGCCGCGATTGTCGTAGGCGACGTCGAGATTCGGGTTGAGCTTGATCGCCGCATCGTAGTCGGCGATGGCGCGATCGAGCTGGTGCTGCCGGTAGAAGGCGTAGCCGCGCGCGTTATAGGCGACGGCAAGCTGCGGATCGAGGCGCAGCGCCTCGCCGAAATCGGCGATGGCCTGATCGAGCTTGCCGCCGCGGCGATAGGCGATGCCGCGATCGTAAAGGATTCCGGCATTCGCGGGGTCGAGATGGATAGCGGCGTTGTAGTCCGCTATGGCCGCATCGGTGTTGCCGCTGTCGTCGTAGGCAACGGCGCGATGGTGATAGGCTTGTGCATTGTTTGGATCGAGGCGGATGGCGGCGGAGAAATCGGCGATCGCGTGCGGATAATCCTGCTGTTCGTAGAACAGCAGACCGCGATTGTCGTAGGCGAGCGTGAATTGCGGTGAGAGCTTGATGGCGCGGTCGAAATCCGCATTCGCGCGGGCCATGTCGCCTTTGCCGCGCCAGGCGTTGCCGCGATTGTTGTAGGCTTCGGCCAGGTTGGGATCGAGGCGGATTGCGGCGTTGTCGTCGGTGACGGCGCGGTCGAAGTCGCGTTTGTCGAGGAAGGCAACGCTGCGGTCGTTGTAAGCCGCGGCATTCCTCGGCTCGAGCCGGATCGCCTGATCGTAGTCGGCAATGGCAAGGTCAAGCTCGCCTTTGCGCCGGTAAGCGAGGCCGCGGCGCAAGAACGCGGCGGCGGAATTCGGCGCCAGCCGGATCGCCTGGGCATAGTCCGCTATCGCGCTGTCGGCGTCGCTCTTTGCCGCGCGGGCATCCCCGCGCGCGAGGTATGCTGCGGGGTCGTTCGGATCGAGCTTGATCGCTGCGTTCAAGTCGGCAATGGCGCCGTCGAAGTCATGTTGCCCGAGGCGCACGCCGGCGCGATTGGCAAGCGCGCGCGCCGAGTTGGGGTCGAGGCCGATGGCCGCGGTAAAGTCCTTCAGCGCGCCGGTGAGGTCACCCTGTGCGCGCCGCGCCATGCCGCGGTTGTCGTGCAGGATGCCGAGATTGATTCCCTGATAGCGGCCGGAATCGATCAGCGTGGTGCACGACGCAATGCGCTCTTCGATGGTGGCTCGCCATTCGCCGGTGCAGCGCCGCTGGTCGTTGATGTCCTGTGCTTGCGCGCTGCTCGCGGCAAGAAGCACGATGGCGGCGCTCAGCCAGCGCACCACGGTCGCGGAGAAGTAAGGCAAGTTTTGCATCTTTGGAATTTTGTCCGCCCTCACTGCCAATTATCCAAGACGCTTTGCCGCTTCCTCGATCATGCTCAGATCGGCGTATTTTTTCACGTCGATATCTTGATTGAGCAGGCCGACCTGTTTCTGCAGCTGCAAATTGTTCTGCAGCGCGGCGAGATTGGGCATGCCGTTCGGATCGCGGAATTGGTCGCGCGGCCCGAATGCCCAGTCCATGCGTGCGGGTGGCGCCTTGTTGAGCCGCGCGACAATGGCGACGGCTTCATCGTGATTCTTCGGGTCGGTGTACCAGCGGATCGCGCCCACCACGTCGGCGAGGAAGTCGACCAGCGCCGCGCGGTTCTGTTGAATGAACGGCGTACGCGCAGTCCACATCGTCAGCTGGGTGATGCCGAAGGCGTCCTTCTGGGTGAACAAGGTATCGGCGATGGAACGCAGGTTGGGATCGAGTGAGAACGGCGGCACCGCACTGATCAGGTCGGCCTTCTTCTCGGCGAGGAGGGCGCGCATGGCGGGGAAGGGCGCCTCGATGATGGTATAGTCCCGGTTGGCTTCGAGTCCGCTTCGCTTGAGCATGCCGCGCATCGCGACGTCGACCGCGCTGCCGATCACGTTGGTGGCGAGCACCTTGCCCTTGAGGTCAGCGACCGTTTTGACCGAGCCCTCCTTGAGAACCATGAATTCATTGCTGCCATGGCCGGGCACGCCGTCCTGGACCTCGTCGCTGACGACGCGTAGGTCGTCCATGTGCGCATTCGCGATGGCGAGCGCGAAGGACGAAAACGCCAGCGGTCCGATGTCGAGTTCGCCGGCTGCGAGCGCGGTGATCACCGGCGGGGTCCCCGCGAAGTGGATCGCCTCGGCGACATAGGACTTGCCGAAATTGGTCAGCAGCTCCTTTTTCTCGAGCACGAGAGGCGCCGACGAAGCCGGCACGACCACCCAGCCGACGCGAATCTGTGTCGGTGCGGCTTGTGCCGGGCGCGGCCGGCTGGCGGCCAGCGCCGCGCTCGCGGCTAAGCCGCCGAGGCCGAATTGACGGCGATCCATCCCCAGTTTCACGACAACTCCTCCACATCTGCCCTTTGGGCCTGTTCATGACGGCCAAGGCGTGCTATCGCCCGGCGCCAACCCAAAAGTGGGCCGCCGAGTCGCGAGGGATTACATTGATCCCCTCGCCCGAAGGCGTCACCCGATGCGCGGCCCGCTTATGCAGGGCCAGGCGGAGTTGGCAATGGCAGTGACTTCGAAAGACCTACCGCCCGAAGCATACACCTTCGATGACGTGCTGTTGAAGCCCGGCCTGTCGGACATTTTGCCGTCCGACGTCGATATCCGTTCGCACATTACCCGCAGCGTCCTGCTGAATATCCCGATCGTCGCCTCGGCCATGGACACGGTCACCGAAGCCCAGATGGCGATCGCGATGGCGCAGGCCGGCGGCATCGGCGTCATTCACCGCAATCTTGAGCCGGCAGTGCAGGCCGCGCAGGTCCGGCAAGTGAAAAAGTTCGAATCCGGCATGGTGGTCAATCCAGTGACCATCCAGCCGGACAAGACGCTGGCCGACGCGCTTGCCGTGATGGGCGAGCATCACATTTCCGGCATTCCGGTGGTCGAGGGCGGCGGCAGTGGCCGCGCCGGCAAGTTGGTCGGCATCCTCACCAACCGCGACGTGCGCTTTGCCACTGACAAGCGGCAAAAAGTCTCAGAGCTGATGACCAAGGAGAAGCTGGTCACGGTGCGCGAAGGCGTCAACCAGGACGAAGCCAAGCGCCTCCTGCATCAGTACCGAATCGAAAAGCTTCTGGTCGTCGATGCCGATTACCGCTGCGTCGGCCTCATCACTGTGAAGGACATCGAGAAGGCGGTCACGTATCCCAACGCCTGCAAGGACGAGCAGGGTCGCCTGCGGGTCGCCGCCGCCACCAGCGTCGGCGAAGCGGGTTTTGCGCGCAGCGAAGCGCTGATCGACGCCGGCGTCGACCTCGTCGTGGTCGACACCGCGCACGGCCATTCCACGCGCGTGCTCGAAGCGGTCACCCGCATCAAGCGGCAGTCGAACGCCGTGCAGGTGGTCGCCGGCAATATCGCGACCGCCGAGGGCGCCAAGGCGCTGATCGACGCCGGCGCTGACTCCATCAAGGTCGGCATCGGGCCGGGCTCGATCTGCACCACGCGCATCGTCGCCGGCGTCGGCGTGCCGCAGCTCACCGCGATCATGGACGCGGTCGAGGTCGCGAAGAAGAACAACACGCCCGTGATCGCCGACGGCGGCATCAAATATTCCGGCGACCTCGCCAAGGCGATCGCCGCCGGCGCCGACTGCGCGATGGTCGGCTCGCTGCTCGCCGGTACCGACGAGACGCCTGGCGAGGCGTTTCTCTATCAGGGCCGCTCCTACAAGAGCTATCGCGGTATGGGCTCGGTCGGCGCCATGGCGCGCGGCTCGGCCGACCGCTATTTCCAGCAGGAGATCAAGGACACGCTCAAACTCGTACCCGAGGGCATCGAGGGCCAGGTGCCTTACAAGGGCCCGGTCGCCAATGTGCTGCACCAGCTCACCGGCGGATTGCGCGCCGCCATGGGCTACGTCGGCGGCAAAAACCTCGCCGACTTCCACGCCAAGGCGGAATTCGTGCGCATCTCCGGCGCCGGCTTGCGCGAGAGCCACGTCCACGACGTGACGATCACGCGCGAGAGCCCGAATTATCCGGGCCGGACATAGGGTCTTCTGATGGCGACCGCGCGAAACGATCCTTTTGCAAAGATCCGCGCGGCAACTGACGCTCACCGTGCGCAGCACGGTTGTAGCGCGTACCCCTACGACAACGGTCCGCTGCTGGCGGCGCTGGCGGCGGCGGCGCACGCGCGCCGTATCCTCGAACTGGGCACCGCGCTCGGCTACACCGCGCTCTCGTTTGCGTCCGGCGCGCCCGACGCGACAGTCGATACGATCGAGCGCGACCCGGAGCACGTCCAGCTCGCGCGCGAAAACATCGCCGCCGCCTCGATGGATCATCGCATCACGGTGCACGAGGGTGACTTCGCTAGTTTGCTGCCGACGCTCGATCCCGGCTACGACGTCGCCTTCTTCGATGGCCAGGCGCCGTCACCTTCGCTGCACAAAACGCTACGCGGACTTCTGCGCACCGGCGGCACGCTCATTACCGCCAACCTTAACCATCGCTCTACGCCTGAGACGGTGCGCAAAGCTCTGTTCGACGCCAAGTCCTGGCGCAGTGCGTTCGTTGACGAAGACGGCGAGACCGCGATCAGCGTGAAACTCTAGTGGTGGAGGCAATGGCGGTGTTGCCGCCGGCGTGATACGACAACTCGTTGTGCCGGGAGATTTGCCAATGTCATTGCAAGCAGTTCTGCTGCCGCTGTTTGTCGAAGTGATTCTCACCCTTGGGCTGTGGGTCTGGATGGCCACATTGCGCACGGGCGATTTCTCCTCCGGCGCTGTGCAGGCGCAGGATATAGCGTTGCGCGAACCGAAATGGCCGAAGCGCACCATGCAAGTGGCCAATTCCTTTGCCAACCAGTTCGAGCTGCCGGTGCTGTTTTACGTGCTCACTATCCTTGCCTACATCACGCACCAGGCGGGCCTCGTGTTTGTTATTCTGGCCTGGGTGTTCGTGATTTTTCGTGTGCTCCACGCCTACGTTCACACGACCAGCAACGTCGTGCGCCTTCGCGGCACGTTGTATGGCGTCGCCACCGTGGCCCTTCTGATCAATTGGCTGATCTACATCGTCGACATCCTCACCAGTCCCTGGGTGTAGCCCCCATGCCGTTTGAATTCTGTCATCCGACCGCGCCGCATGAGAAGCTCAAGCTGCCGGAATGGTACGTCTCCACGCTGATGATGGATCGCGCGCTCGATGCGATCGTGCGCCGCGTCAAGAAACTCGATCGCAAGCACGACATTCCCTATCTCGCCGGCTACAGCCTCGACGGCAAGACGATCTATATCGACCGGCATATGCCGAAATCGTTCAAGTTCCGCGGCCGCACCATCGAGACCGATCGCTTTCTCATCCTGCATGAGGAAGTCGAGAAGACCCTGATCGACCAGCTCGGCCTGCATTATCTGCACGCGCACCAGATCGCCACGCGCGCCGAGGAGGCAGCCGTACGCGCCGCCGGCATCGAATGGCGCGCCTACGACCGGTTCATGCAGAAAAACGTCAAGCGGATCGGCGATGAGCAGCTCAAGAATGTGCCGAAGGATCTCGATCTCAAGCCTTATCGCGACGAGCACGACGACGATCTGTTGCAGCGCATGTTAAAGAGCGTGCGTGCCGGCGATTGCCCGAAAGGCTTTCACGTTCACGACCTGGCCGAGGCGATCCAGGATTTGCGCAAGCACGTGCGCCGGCATGAAACGCCGGCAGCTGAGCGCGGGAGCGCCATCAAGCGTGTGGCGAAATAGAAACGTGGCGTTGTTGCCGTCCGTTCCCCTGTCATGACGCCAGCAGCGCGACTCTCAGCCGCCATCGAAGTCCTTGCCGATATCGAGGCGCGCCGCCGGCCGGCCGGCGACGTGCTCAAGGATTGGGGCCTCTCACATCGCTTCGCCGGCTCGTCCGACCGCGCCGCCATTGCTGGTCTGATTTACGATGCGCTTCGCCGCAAGGCCTCGTCGGCGTGGCTTATGGGCGCAGTGACCCCGCGCGCGGCGCTGATCGGCATGCTTGTCCGCGAGCGCGGCCTCGACATCGCGGCCATCGAGGCGCTGTGCAACGGCGCGCGCTTTGCGCCGGAGCCGCTGAGCGAGGCCGAGCGGACGGCGCTCACGTCCAACACCCTTGCCGGTGCGCCAGCGCCCGCCGCCGGCGACTATCCGGACTGGCTCGATCCGCATTTTGCGCGCGTATTCGGCGAAGAGCGGGCAGAGGAGGGCGCCGCGCTCGCAACGCGCGCGCCGCTCGATCTGCGCGCCAACACGCTCAAGGTGGAACGCGAGGAGGTTTTGCCGAAGCTTGCACATTTGCATGCGGAGCCGACGCGGTGGTCACCGGTCGGCCTGCGCATTCAGATGTCGGCCGATTCGAAGAGCCCGGCGATCCATGCCGAGCCGGCTTTTCGCAAGGGCGAGGTCGAAATCCAGGACGAGGGCTCGCAACTCGCTGCGCTGTTGGCCGGGGCAAAGCCCGGCGAGCAGGTTGTCGACCTTTGCGCCGGCGCCGGCGGCAAGACGCTGGCGCTTGCGGCTGCAATGGAAAACCGCGGCCAGATCTACGCGACCGACATCGACAAGCGCCAGCTCGCGCCAATTCACGAGCGCATTGCCCGGGCCGGTGCTCGCAACATCCAGGTGCGCACGCCGCGCGGGGAAGCCGACGTCGTCGCCGATCTCGCCGGCCGGGCCGATCTGGTGCTGATCGACGCGCCCTGCACAGGCACTGGCACCTGGCGGCGCAATCCCGACGCCAAATGGCGGGTGCGCCCCGGGGCGCTCGCCGAGCGCGTCAAGCAGCAGGCGGAGTTGCTCGACCGCGCCGCCACGATCGTCAAGCCTGGCGGCCGCATCGCCTACATCACCTGCTCGGTGCTTGAGGACGAAAACGGCGATCAGGTAAAGGTCTTTCTCGACCGCACGTCTGGCTTTGCGGTGCTAAACCCGGCCGACTTGGCCAGGCCGCTCGGCGAGCGCGCCTACCTTTTTACCCGCGCCGCGCTTATCTCCGGCGCAGGCTTGCTGATGACGCCGCGACGGACCGACACCGACGGCTTTTTCGTCAGCCTCATCCGCCGGGCGGCATGACTTTTCCGGCAGGAGCGTGTAAAACTCCCTATGGCTGACCACGACAAGATTCTCATCGTCGATTTCGGTTCGCAAGTGACGCAGCTGATCGCGCGGCGCGTGCGTGAAGAGCGCGTTTATTGCGAGATCGTGCCGTACCAGAAGGCGGAAGCCGCATTCGCCGAGCTAAAACCGAAGGGCGTGATTCTCTCCGGCGGCCCGGCTTCCGTCCTTGACAAGGATGCCCCGCTGGCGCCGGCCGCGATCTATCGGGCGGGCGTGCCGGTGCTCGGCATCTGTTACGGCGAACAGGCGATGGCGGCCCAGCTCGGCGGCAAGGTCGAAGGTGGCCATCATCGCGAATTCGGCCGCGCCGAAGTCGAGCTGACCAGAGCCTCCGCGCTCACCGAGGGCGTCTGGGAGGTCGGCCAGCGCTATCCGGTATGGATGAGCCACGGCGACCGCGTCACTCAGCCACCGAAGGGCTTCGCGGTGACCGCCACGTCGTCGAATGCGCCGATCGCCATGATCGCCGACGACAAGCGGAAGTTCTACGCGACGCAATTCCACCTTGAGGTCGTGCACACCCCGCACGGCGCGGCGTTCCTTCGCAACTTCGTGCGCAAGATCGCCGGCTGTACCGGCGACTGGACCATGCGCGCGTTCAAGGACGAGGCGATCGAGAAGATCCGCAAACAGGTCGGCAAGGGCAAGGTGATCTGCGGGCTCTCCGGCGGCGTCGATTCCGCCGTCGCTGCGGTCCTCATCCACGAGGCGGTCGGCGAGCAGCTCACCTGCGTGTTCGTCGATCATGGTCTGCTTCGCCTCGGTGAAGGCGAGCGCGTGGTCGCGCTGTTCCGTGGGCACTACAACATTCCGCTGATGCACGTCGAAGCCCAGGATTTGTTCCTGAAAGAGCTCGCCGGCGTCACCGAGCCGGAGCAGAAGCGAAAAATCATCGGCAAATTGTTTATCGACGTGTTCGAGGCCGAGGCGAAGAAAGTCGGCGGCGCCAAGTTTCTCGCCCAGGGCACGCTCTATCCGGACGTGATCGAAAGCGTGTCGTTCACCGGCGGGCCTTCGGTGACGATCAAATCTCACCACAATGTCGGCGGACTGCCCGAGCGCATGAACTTGAAGCTCGTCGAGCCGCTGCGCGAATTGTTCAAGGACGAGGTGCGTGCGCTCGGCCGCGAGCTCGGCCTGCCCGATGCCTTTGTCGGCCGTCATCCGTTTCCCGGTCCCGGGCTTGCCATCCGCTGCCCCGGCGAGATCACCGCCGAGCGGCTCGACATCCTTCGCTTCGCCGACGACATTTTCATCGAGGAAATTCGGCGTGCTGGCCTCTACGACGACATCTGGCAGGCCTTCGCGGTGCTGTTGCCGGTGCGTACGGTCGGCGTCATGGGCGATTACCGCACCTACGATTACGTCGTCGCCTTGCGCGCCGTTACCTCGATCGACGGCATGACGGCGGACTTTTATCCATTCGACGGCACTTTCCTCGGCACGGTGGCGACGCGGATCATCAACGAGGTCAAGGGCGTCAACCGCGTGGTTTATGACGTGACCAGCAAGCCGCCGGGGACGATTGAGTGGGAATAGGGTTGTATGATCGAAGATACTCAAATTGATTTGCTTTCATCAGTTACGGACTTGGATTCCGCGCGAATGTTGCTAGCAGACCTGCATGACGATCTTGTTGGAAAGGTCGCGCGATTTCGTCAACTTAATGAACTGTCAGTCACGCTCGGACGCCACGGAACGATGCTCCCGGGGGGCGAAACGGCGTTTGCGGCTTGGACCGAAGCGCGCACAAGCTTCGTCCACGGCAACTACATTGCTACGGTGATGCTGTGCCAGGGACTTGCGGAGCATATTTTAGCGGCGCGGCTGAGGCTCGGGCTCAACGGTAGAGAATTGCGAAAGCAAATTAAGTTTCAGGAGACCCTTGAGCTTTGCATTGAAGACAAAATTATTAGTGGCAAAGACGTTGACGATCTCCGTCGTCTTATGGAATTGCGCAATCCGCTATCGCATTTCCGAGATATTGACGATCCGTCGAATCTGTCAAGGCGCGTTCTGGACACTATGGTGACTGCTGAGACGCACCTATTCCGAGATGCCAGCTTTGCAATCGGAATGGCAGTTCGTTTGTTGTCGCTACCGGCATTTCGTCTGGGCTGAGGGAAATGCGCTACCATTCGATTTCGGCGACTGTTTGCAAAGACTTTTCTGGTGGTTAACCTCTCGTAGTACGACTACTTGATTTCCCGGTATAGTTGTTAAAGAATAGGCCCCAGTTGGGGGCGTGTCATGCGTAAATTTCAGGTGCTCTTTGCCAGAGTCGCGCTTTGCGGACTTGCCGGCTGCGCGACAACGCCGAAAGTCGATTCCACGCCAGTGGCAAGTTCTCCGCTACCCAGCATGCAGAAATACGACGGCTATATCGGCAGGGACTATTGGGTCACCAGCCACATCCTTCAATTATGCGAGCGCCCGACGGGCATCGGCTGTTCGGAGTTTTTGCAGCCTGGGACGCATCTGAAGGTCGACGGGCTGGTACCGAACCATTCAGAAGTCGCGGGCACGTCGATCGATAATCCCTATTTTCATATCGTTATGGACGACGGCCGTTCGGGCTTTGCCGATCCAGTGATCTTGGCGATGGCGACAACAACCGTTGACCCTGCCGTGGCAGCCGCGGATTGCAAAAAGAAAGGCGACCCGAGGATTGGAATGACCGCCACGCAAGTGGCGGCAACCTGCTGGGGCAGGCCAGCTTATGTGAATACCAAGATCCGCAAAGATGGGAAATACGAGCAATACGTCTATGGCGATGAGAAATTTGTCTCCCTGCGCAACGGCATCGTGACGTCGATCACGGTGAGGCGTCGGCGTCCCAATGCGGACCATCATGCGTTGAACGAGTTGTCGTGGCCGACGCCGGGCTGAAAGCGACTTCAGATCGTACCGACCAGCTCACTTTCTCATTGTCAACGGAGCCAAAGCCGCCAGCCGCCTGCTATATGACGTCACGTGAAGCCAGCGGAGTGGGATCGCCATGCCGTATTACACCCCGATCGTCACATTGCTCGCCATCGGGCTCTATTTCTTCCTGGCGATGCGCGTTGCGGTCGCGCGCGGCAAATTCGGTGTCAGCCTTCCGGCGACGTCAGGCAATCCCGATTTCGAGCGCGTGTACCGGGTGCACCAAAACACGCTGGAATGGCTGCCGACGTTCCTACGGCTTGAACGGCGCTTACACGAATTGGGCAGAAGAATTTTTCAGCCGTATGCGCCGCGCCGAAATCGGCCACCACCATCGTCTGGCCCGGGCATATCTGCTTCGGTACGCGCAAGAGGCGTCATGGCGGGAGGATAACCGCCGCGTGCCGAACGGCGATCAGGTTAGCCGCGTTGCCGGGGCTGGCGATGGCGACCAAGCCGAGTGTGGATTTCAGTGGATATTGGCAGCGGCACCTTGGATCTTGAGCGGCAGGTTCCCTATATGTTCGGGGGATACTCAAGTTGCAAAACGCTTGTGGTACACGGAAAGTTGAACTAGCTTTTGAAACGATTTGAGCTTGGGCGGGACACTAAATGGAAGCGAATAAGTCTTTTTACCAATATTGGCTCCTTGTCGGAGGTGTCTCCTTCGGGATAGCGGAACTCAACTATCTAAGACACGGATATTTTACGGATATGCGCGTAATATTTCCTGTGATTCTATCCGTTGGATTTTTGATTGCCATGCTTTTGAAAAAGAAAAAGCTTGAAAACGGCGGAGAAGGTCTTGCGGCGCTGAACAGGCGCTATCGTCACATTTGCGCCGACTATCTTTGTATCATCGGAACAACAGCGCTGTTTTCGATGCTGGCCTATGTCGTGATGAACGACATAAACTTACTCGAAGGATGGACCCTCACCCCCTTCGCGGCGTTGATACTCGTCAATACAGTAATTTTTGTCGGTGGTATGAGTTTATTGTCCAGCGTCGCGAGCGACGAACGCCAAGGAGCGGTTCCATGAAAAAACTCGGCTTTGGTCAGTTCTTAATTGGGACGATAGAAATGTGGGGGCCAGTGTATCTCGCGGTATCGATAGGGGGCGCGGTCTTTTTTGCTATAAAAGAACGCGATTTGGAAATATCAATTTTGGCAGCATTGCTTTTTATTGCGTGCGCGTGTGTCGCATTCGCCGACTACGCAAAACAAGTTTCCAAAAAAAAGCCAGCCTAACTAACGCGCCATCGTTTCGGCAGACCTTCACCCACTCGTTGCACGGTCTTGCCGACGTTGCGCTCTAGACAGGATCGCAGCCCAGCCTCTAAGCACTGACGCTGCACTTTCGTGGCATCGGTGATCTTGCGAGCCGCCATGACAGCAGCCGTTACCTCGCTCACCGTCATGGGCGCGACGGCATGCCGTAAGGCGTCCAAGGCGTAGCGGAACATGGTGCTGCGCTTGAACCATGGGTTGCCCCTGACACCCCGCCGGGGTGCTATGCCATGCAGATTGAAAGCTGGGTCATAGAGCTTGATGACGGCTTCAACGTGCTTGGCGGCTTCCGCAAGCCGTATGGCATCTTGCTTGTTGGCCTGCTTCTGGTCGCCCGAGGTCGGCGTGCAGCCGGACCAGGTACTGGACGGCGGGATGGGCTTTGAAGGCATGGGGCATGGCTTTCTCGGAACGTTTGTGAACGCGGCATCGCATTCGCTTTTGTTCCAGGAATCTAGGCTAGGTCATGAACCCATAAAGGGGATTCCCATTTTTGGCGAACAGTGATTCAACCTTGCAGCGATGGAGGGTTGGATGGCTCGTTTCGATCTGACGGACTTCGAATGGTCTGTGATAGCCCCGTTGTTGCCGACCAAGGTGCGCGGCGTTGCGCGGGTGGACGATCGCCGCGTATTGAACGGCATCTTTTGGCGGTTACGGACCGGTGCACCGTGGGCGGACATTCCGCAGCGCTATGGGCCGCACACGACCTGCGTGAACCGCTTCAATCGGTGGCGCAAGGCGGGCGTCTGGGATCGCATTCTGACCGCAGTGTCAAAGGCTTACGACGGCGACATCCAGATGATCAATTCGTCGTCGATCCGCGTGAACCAGCACGCCGCCAACGGCCAAAAAAAGAAACGCGATCCCGTTGCATGGGTCGCTCGCGCGGCGGGCTGACGACCAAAATCCACGCTGTGGTGGACGCCTGCGGGCTGCCGATCATGCTCAAGCTCACCGAAGGCCAGGCCCATGACGGCCGCAGCGCCCAGGACATGCTCGGCACGGTCGGGCACGGCAATGTGCTGGTGGCCGACCGGGCCTACGACTCCAACGCCCTGCGCGAGACCCTTACGGACCGCGGCGCCAACATCCGCGCCATGCCAAACCGACTCAAGCCACCCCGCTTTAACCAGCGGCTCTATCGAAAGCGCAATCTCGTCGAGCGGTTCTTCAACAAACTCAAGCATTTTCGTGCCGTCGCAACCCGATACGACAAACGCGACGACAACTACCTCGCATCCGTCCAACTTGCCTCAATTCGAATTTGGATGCGCTTTAATGAGTCGATGACCTAGGATCGTTTGGCCGCTTGTGGCGTTTGCGCCATTAATGCCGGACCGGCGGACCGATCAAAAGCGATGTAACGAAGAGCGACTATTGTTTATCGCGCCGACGCACTTCGCTTCGGCCGGCGGACGGCCCTCACTTTCCCGCTTCCTTCACCGCCGCAGAAGAACTGATCGCCGCCGTCGGCCTCAAGCCCCGACACGCTCATCCCCGGCGGCATTTCCAGCCTTTCCAGCACCCTCCCGGTGTGAGGATCGACACGCCGCAAGTCGCTTTCGTTGCCTTCGGACGTCGCGTGCCAGAGTTCGCCGTCGGTCCAGGTGACCCCGGTAACGAACCGATTGGATTCGATAGTGCGAAGGACCGCACCCGTGTTCGGATCGATCTGAAGGATTTTCCGGTTTCGATATTGCCCCAACCAGAGCGTGCCTTCAGCCCAGGCCAGCCCGGAGCCTCCGCCCCCAGGCGCAGGAATCGTCGAAAGTACGCGGCCGCTATGCGGATCGATCTTCCGGATGCTGTCACCCGAAAGCTGGAACAGATGATGACCGTCGAACGCCGTTCCGGCTTGCGCGGCGACATCGATCGCGCGGACGGTCTTTCCGGTTTCGGGATCAAGCGCGTTCAGTTTGTCTCCCGAGGCGAACCAGACGTGCTCACCGTCGTAGGTCACGCCCGCGACGTGTTTGACGCCGGGAAATGGGCCGTATTCGCGAATGATTTCTGCGGCTGCTGCTTTGGTCATGGTCAGACCTGTGTTGCTTGGTATTTTCAGACTAGCTGCCCGGAAGCGGGCCGGGGAGTAACAAGGTTGTCGTGAAACCCGGCACCGGCCGGGTCATCCAGCGGCGCGCCCGGCCGCGGCCGTATGAATGCACCTTGCCTGTGTTCGCGAGCTGTTCGAGCGCCCGCTGCACGGTCCGCGCGCTCGCGCCCGATGCGAGCGACAACGCCGAGCTCGACCACGCTTCGCCGTCGGCGAGAAAGGCGAGCACAGTTGCGTGCTCATCTTCGACCGGCGGCGCGAGCACGACGACCTTGCGTGCGCGCCGCGGCGCCAACGCAAAGCCCAGCATCGTCGCACTGACGTCCGCGAGGCTTTTCAGCTTCGACCGAAGCCGCCCGATCTCGACGCGCAATCGCGCGCGATGCGAGCCGTCGGCGTGTTTGGCCCGGAAGGCGCGGGCAAGCAGCGTGCTTCTCGGAACGTCGCCCGGCCACGCTTCGCCTAACGCGCGTGCCAGCGCGAACAGAACGGGACGCGTCGTCAGCGAGACGACGGTGTCTGCATCGCGCACCACATGGCGGCACGCATCAACGACAAGAGCGCCAGAAGCTAACAGCGCTTCGACCTCATCAAGCAGCAAAAGCCGGTCCTCGCCGGGTGCAATCAGGCGCGCCGCAGGGCTGTTCAGGACGAGCGCGGTGTTTTCGACCTCCGCCATCAGCGCCGGGATGCCGGCTCGACGCGCGGCGCGCTCCGCCTCGGCAAGCGCAGCACGCGCTTTCTTCATCTGCAGGCGGCGCATCGCGATCCCAGCGCCCACGAGCGTGTGGGCCGCCCATAAAGCCGGCGGCAATTTCGCGGCATCGAACGTCGCCAGCGTGCGCTCGGCCTCGTCAAGGCGCCCGATGAGCAGAAGACGCCGAATTTTCAGATGCCGCGCGTGCGCGGCATTCGCTCGGTCGCCGTGCCGATCGAGCGTGGCCCGCGCGGAATCGAGCGCCTTGGCGGACCAGTTCAAGTCCCGCGACACGAGCGCGATCTCCGCTTCGGCGACGATGCACCGTGCGCGGGCCACGGCCTCCTTTGGACCGAAGGCGCGCGCCGCCTTGCGCAGCAAAGCCTTCGCGCGAGGAAGGTCGCCGAGCTGCGCCATCGCGATGCCACGCAGTGCGAGCGCCGGCGCGTCGTTGCGCAGCGCGACCCGCTTCAGGGCGCTCAGAGGGTCGCCGCTCGCCAGCGCTTGCGCGGCCGCCGCGATCACCGCGTCCATCGGAATCCCGCCAAACTTGTAACTCCCGCTCTGTCGCTGTCCGGCATTACGTCTGTCCCATGATCAACACCGGACGGAGCAACGGACATGCCTGACATCCTGCACAAGGTCGGAATCAAATCGTCGTCGCTCGACGATGTCTACGGGAACTTGGCCACTGTCGATGGCCTTTCGCGCTGGTGGACGCGTGACACCCACGGCGAAAGCAAGGTTGGCGGCGTGCTCCAATTCCGCTTTGGCGATGGCGGTTTTGACATGAAGGTTCTCGAGCTCAAGCCGGGCAAGAGCGTAGCGTGGCAGGTGGTCGACGGGCCTGAGGAATGGCTCGGCACCAAGATCAGCTTCGACCTCAAGCAGAACGGCGACTGGACGATCATCCTCTTCAAGCACCAGGGCTGGAAGGAGCCGGTCGAATTCATGCACCACTGCAGCACCAAATGGGCGGTGTTCCTCTTAAGCCTCAAATCGCTTCTGGAAACCGGCAAAAGCGCGCCCTGGCCGAACGAGATCAAGCTCGACAGCTGGGAATAGCTAGGCGCTGCCGCAAGCCGCCAGCGAGCAATGTGATGGAGAGAGCGATGAAAGAGCCCATGAGAGACGAACTTGGTGCGCCCAAAGTGGTCGACCGGACCACCTGCCAGGCGGAGCTGGACGCATTGCGCCTTCGCGAGAAAGCACACATGCGAGAAGGCGATGCGCTTGCCGCCGCCCGCCGCAGGCTCCCGATGGTCGAGGTGAACGGCGCCACGCCGCTCACTGGCGAACGTGGAGCGATGACATTGTTGGACGCGTTCGAGGGACGGCGGATGCTCATCACCTACTACTTCATGTGGCACAAAGGCCATCCGGCGCCGGAACAGTGCGAGGGTTGCAGTCTCTATACGTCGCAGGTGCGCGAACTGTCCCTCTTGCATTCGCGTGACGTGACCTTCGCCGTGTTCTGCCAAGGCCCGTATGAAGAGAGCGCGCGCTATCGCGCGTTCATGGGCTGGGAGATGCCTTGGTACGCGGCGTCGCGGGACGCGCTCGATGTCCTTCTGGTCGGACGCCGGGTCGGCATGATGCACATCGTCTGCTACCTGCGCCAAGGATCCGAGGTCTTCGAGACTTATTGGACGACGCGGCGCGGTGTCGAGGTGATGGGCAACAGCTATCCCTTGCTCGACCTGACGGTCTACGGGCGGCAGGAGACATGGGAGGACTTGCCGGCCGGATGGCCAAAACAATGGGGCGAAGGCAAGCAACACGTCTACCGCACCGATGGACGTCCCATCGTCCAGTGGCCGCGCCTCAACGCCGGCTATTCGGACGATCTCGGAACCGGCACGCGCTGAGGGGACCATGTCCGATATGTTCATTGCATCACGGTCGGTCGTCTCAAAGCGGGCTTTCATCAGCGATCGCAGATCGGCCGCCCGCGTCGCGGCCGACTGGCTGTGCCTCGCGGCCACGCCGACCTTCGCCATGATGGCGCTGCTGACAAGTATCCACGGCGCCAGCATGCCGGATATGCTCTGCTCGGCCACACTAGATGCATCGCCGCTGACCGGAATGGTTCCGATGTATCTGTTAATGAGCGCCCTTCACTTGGAGCCGTGGCTGAGGCTACTCTCTCGCCGAGGAAGCGGGGCCGGCCGATTTTGATTTCGAAATTGACCGGTCCAAGTCGGCAAGAATTATTTGATGAGGGGCTTGCTCCATGTCGGTCACCATCTACGGCATCAAGAACTGCGACACGATGAAGAAGGCGCGCGCCTGGCTGGAGAAGCACGACGTCGCGTATGAGTTCCACGATTATAAGAGTGCCGGCATCGAGCGCGAGCGGCTCGAGCGCTGGGAAAAGAAGGTCGGCTGGGAAAAGCTGCTCAATCGTTCCGGCATGACGTTTCGCAACCTGCCGGAGAAGGACAAGGCGGGGATCGATGCTAAAAACGCGCTGGCCTTGATGCTCGCCAAGCCGTCGATGATCAAGCGGCCGGTGCTCGATCTCGGCGGCGGCAAATTGCTGGTCGGTTTTTCGCCCGAGCTTTACGCCGAGAAGGTTTCCGCGACGAATTGAAGGCCGTGACGATCGACAGCGTTCTCTGATCCGACCCGTTGAAGCCAGAACAGCGAGTTCCGCGGCTTCAAATTCGTTAACGAAGCCATTTTCCCGCCATCAAACAACCATTCCCCGCCACGGGACCATCACGTTTTTTCCGAAGACGTGCGGCTTTCTCCGCGCCGCCGGGCCGGTGGGGTCCAGGCGATTCGGGATCTTGCTTTAAGCGAAATTCGCTCGGGCGAGCGCCTGCGGGGGCGGGTCTGGAGGGTGCCATGACATCGCGTCTGTTTGCCGGCGGACTCGCGCTCGCCGCCAGCGCGCTCGCTTTATCCTGCACGGCACAGGCCGCCGATCTGCCGCCGGCGCCGCCCATGGCGCCAGCCGCGCCGGTGATTTACGCGCCGCAAGTCTACAACTGGACCGGAATCTACGTCGGCGGCCACATCGGCGGCGGTTATTCCTCCTCGTCGTGGAGCGATCCGATCACCGGCGTTAGCAACGACAATTTCAACGATTGGGGCTTCCTCGGCGGCGCCCAGGTCGGCGGCAACATTCAGTTCAACAGCCTGGTGGTTGGCCTCGAAGGCGATTTCTCCTGGACCAATCTGAAGGAGAACGGCACCGACTCGCTCAGCGACGCGCTCAACACCCAAGTGCAGTGGACCTCGACTGTCACCGGCCGCGTCGGCGCGGCGTTCGATAGGCTCCTCGTCTACGGCAAGGCCGGCCTTGCGCTCGCCCAGGACCAGAGCAGCTTGACCGATTTCGCCGGAACGAACGTCAGCACGAGCTTCATGCGGACCGGCTGGACTGCCGGCGCCGGCCTCGAATACGCGCTCGACGATCACTGGTCAGCAAAGATCGAATACGATTATCTGGGCTTCGGTTCAAAAACGCTCGATTTCACCACGCCCGCGCTCGGCACGGTCAGCACTAGCGCCGACCTCAACGTTCAGGAAATCAAAGCAGGCATCAACTTCCGCTTTGGCGGACCGTGACGAGGCGCGATCGTCTCAGGTCATTAGCTATTGCGATCGACGACCCGCCGCGGTCCTGCTCCAATACGGTTCGATCGAACTCGCAAAGTTGGTCACGAGCCGCGATCCTATTTGATCTTGATATTCGCAGCCTCGATCACCGGCTTCCAGCGCACGATGTCGGCGTCGATGCGGGCGCGGAATTGCGCCGGAGTGTCGGGGATCGGCTCCGTCAGTTGAGCGGAAAGTTTGTCGCGGATCGCGGGCGAAGTGATCGCTTCGGCGACCAGGCGGTTCATTCGCTCAACCGTTGCCGGGGGAATGCCGGCCGGCGCGATGACTCCGGACCAAGCGTCGGCCTCGACGTCGACGCCGGCCTCTTTCAGCGTCGGCACGCCGGGAAGCAGCGCCGAGCGCTTGGCCGTGGTGATGGCGAGGAGTTTGATCTTGCCGCCGCTAAGCTGCGGTGTGATCGAGATCGCCGGCAGGCAGACCATCTGCACGTCGTTGCGGAGCAACGCCTCCACCGCCTGCGGTGAAGACGGGAACGGGACGTGGACGAGCCGCGTGCCGCTCTTGAGCGCGATCGCCTCCATAGCGAGCTGAGAGAGAGAGCCGGTGCCGATCGAGCCGTAATTGTACTTGCCGGGATTTTTGCGGATCAGATCGAGCAGCGCCGGCACGCTGTCGACGCCGAGGCTGGCATTGACCGCGAGCGCGCTCGGCTGCGACACCAGCATGGTGATGAGCGTGAGGTCCTTGCTCGGATCGTAGGGCAGGTGCGCGAACAACAGCGTGTTGATGGCAAGCGGGCCGCCGATGCTGATGCCGATGGTAGCGCCGTCCGGCGCGGCCTTGGCCACCGCATCGGTGCCGGTGTTGCCGCTCGCGCCTGGTCGGTCCTCGACGATGAAGGTCTGTCCGGTTTTTTGCTGGAGCTGATCGGCGAGCAGCCGCGCCACCGCGTCGGGCGTCGATCCGGCGCCGAACGGCACGATGATGCGGACCATCTTCGGCGGCCAGTCCTGCGCGGTTGCCCGGTCGAGGCCACCGAGCGCGCCGCAGAAAATCGCCAACACTGCCGCGATGTATCGCTTCATGAGCTCCCCTCCAGTGCTTCCCCCCATGCCGCGGCGAGACGTATCATGGGGAACAGCGATAGCGAAGCGGAGAAGCAACGGTGCGCGCCACGACGAGACTGAGGACTATTCTTGGCTCCGGCCGGATCGCGGTCGTGCCCGGCGCTTTCGACGGGCTCTCGGCGCGGCTCGTCGCGCAGGCCGGTTTCCCGGCGGTCTATGCCAGCGGCGGCGCTATCGCCCGCTCCACTGGCGTCCCTGACCTCGGGCTGATGTCGATGAGCGCCATCGTCGACCGGCTCGCCTCGATGGTGGATGTGCTCGAGGTGCCGATCATCGCCGATGCCGATACCGGTTACGGCAGTGCGCTCAACGCGCAAGCCGCCGCGCGCGCCTTCGAGCGCGCGGGCGTTGCCGCCTTTCATCTCGAAGATCAGACGTTTCCAAAAAAATGCGGCCACTACGACGACAAAGGCATCGTCCCGACACACGAGATGGTGCAGAAACTCAAAGCGGTGCGTGATGCCTTGCACGATCCGGATTTCATTGTGATTGCCCGCACCGACGCGATCGCGGTCGAAGGATTTGCCGCCGCGCTTGAGCGCGCGTCCGCCTATCTTGCCGCCGGCGCCGACATGATTTTCGTCGAGGCGCCGACGTCCGAATCCGAGATCGCCGAGATCGCCAAGCGGCTACCGGGACTGAAGCTGATCAATATGTTTGCCGGTGGTAAGACGCCGCTCATCCCGGTGCAAAAACTGGAAGCGTTCGGCTACCACGTCGTTATTATTCCGAGCGACACCCAGCGGGCGGCGATCAAGGCCATGCAGCGGGTGCTTGCCACCATCGCGCGCGACGGCAGTGCGGCGGCGATGGCCGACGACATGGTCTCGTTCAAGGACCGCGAGCTGATCATCGACACGCCGGCCTATATCGAGCGCGACAAGCGCTACGCCAGCTGAAAAGAACGCATCATTGACAAGCAAAGCCCGCTGGTCATGATCCGGCCGGATCGTGCAAAACGACCTGCGGCGAGAAAACTTAATCTGGTATCGTGCGGCTGGGTATGGGTCTTTTTTTTGAAATTCTTGGTCTGGTTATTTTTCTCGGCGCGCATGTGTTCGTCAGCATGCGCGACCGGCGCGCCAAGCTTATCGCCAGCATCGGCGAGGGACCTTACAAGGGCCTGTTCTCGCTTATTTCGATCGCCGGCATCGTGCTCGCCGGTTATGGCTTCGCTTGGTATCGCGATGCCGGCTTAATTCCAATCTGGTACCCGCCGGCTTGGACGCGCCAGATCGTCGTCGTGCTGATGTGGCCGGCGTGCATCATGGTCGCCGCCGCCTATATCCCCGGCAACATCAAACGCACGCTCAAGCATCCGCTGTTGGGCGGAGTCAAAACCTGGGCGTTCGCGCATCTGTGCGCGAACGGCGACCTCGGCGGCATCATCCTGTTCGGCTCGATTTTGGCCTGGGCGGTCTATGACCGCATCACGCTGAAGCGTCGCGACGATCCGGGCGCGCCGCCAATTCCGGTCGGCGGCGCGACCAACGATATCATCGCGATCGTCGTCGGCACGATCCTCTACCTTGCGCTCGGCTTTGTGTTTCATCCGGTCGTCATCGGCCTGCCGGCGTTCGGCACTCCGGCGCTCGGAGGCTAGCGATGTCGGTGCAAAACGATAGCCGGCGGCTAACCGCGCCAGACATCCGCGGCCGCAAGGGGGGCGACCCGATCGTTTGTTTGACGTCCTATCACGCGCACACCGCGCGGATCGTCGACGCCTATTGCGACGTTATTCTGGTCGGCAACTCGCTCGGCATGGTCATGCACGGACTGGAGACCACGGTTCCGGTCACGCTCGACATGATGATCCTGCAAGCGCTCGCGGTGATGCGCGGTTCGCGGCGCGCGCTGGTGGTTGTCGATATGCCGTTTGGCTCCTACGAGGCGTCCAAGGAGCAGGCCTTCGCATCGGCTGCGCGGGTGTTGAAGGAAACCGGCTGCGGCGCCATCAAGGTCGAAGGCGGCAAGCGCATGGCCGAGACGATCGCGTTCCTCGTAGAGCGTGGCGTGCCGGTAATGGGTCACGTTGGGCTCACCCCGCAGGCGATCAACACGATCGGATCGTTCCGTGCCCAAGGCCGCGACGAGACCGATTGGGCCCCGATCGAGGCAGATGCGCGTGCGGTCGCCGATGCGGGCGCCTTCGCGGTTGTGCTCGAAGCGATCGCCGAACCGCTCGGCCGCCGGATAACCGAGACGGTAGCGATCCCGACCATCGGCATCGGCGCCAGCGTCGCCTGCGACGGCCAGATCCTCGTGCTTGAGGACATGCTCGGGCTCTCGCCGCGGGTGCCGAAATTCGTCAAACGCTTCGGTGATCTCGGACCCTCGATCGAGCGGGCTATCAAAGGCTACGCCGAGGAGGTGCGGGCGCGCCGGTTCCCCGGCCCCGACCACGTCTACCCGATGCGTAAGGCGAAGGATTAGACGCTGGCGCCGGCCCCACGTCGCCTTGCCCAACCGTCGCAGCGGCCAGCTTTGCCTTGCTCGCGCCACACCATTAATCTATTCGAGACTTGATTAATCTAATCAATACAGGGGCTTCCGGGCGTAACTGCAGGGATTCCCTTGATTTTGTAGGGTCTGGGCCTTAGGGCCCGCAGGACGAAGCGGCGCCGGGGACGACGCCGCTCCGGATCGCTTGGATAGTGGTTGGGGTCGGGTTACGTGGCCGATATCTTCCAGGAAGTCGATGAGGAAGTCCGTCGCGAGCAGCTTAAGAAGCTGTGGGAGCGCTACGGCAATCTCCTTATTGCGGCCTGCGTTCTTATCGTCGTCGGGGTAGGCGGCTGGCGCGGCTATGAATATTGGCAGAGCAAGAAGGCAGGCGAAGCCGGCATAGCCTACGAGCAGGCGGTGACGCTCGCCGAGGCCGGCAAGCATAAGGAAGCCGAGGCGGCATTCGCCAACATAGCCTCGACCGGCACCACCGGCTATCGCGTGCTGGCGCGCCTGCGTGAGGCCGGCGAACTGGCGCAGACCGACCGCAAAGCCGCAGTGGGCGCCTACGACGCGATTGCCGCCGACAATAGCGTCGGACCTGTCATTGCCGACTTGGCCGCCATTCGCGCCGGCGTGCTGCTCGTCGATACCGCGTCTTACCCGGAAATGCGCGGCCGGCTCGAGCCGCTCACGGCGGCCGATCGCACGTTCCGATACACCGCGCGCGAGCTGCTCGCGCTGTCCGCTTGGAAGTCGGGCGACATGGAATCGGCGCGCAAGTGGACAGACATGCTCATCGCCGATCCACAAACGCCGTCAGGAACGCGCAGCCGGGCTCAGATCTTGAGCGAGCTCATTGCTGCCAACGGCAAGAGTTGAGAGTTGCATGAACATGCGTTGCACCCGTTCACTGTTTCGACTCGGCATCGTCGTCGCGCTCGCGTCGGCCGCGGCCGCCTGCACCAAAGGTGGTCAGTTCGATCCGACGACGATGCTCGACAACGACATGTTCAGCAGCAAGAAGCCAGTAGTTGGCCAGCGGGAGCCGGTGTTCCCCGGCGGCGTGCCGGGGGCCACCACCGGTATTCCGGCTGATCTTTATAAGGGCTATCAACCGCCGCCCGAGCAAACCGCGGACACAGGTGCAGCCGCCAGCCCGGACGCATCGTCGGCCGCCCAGCAGCCGACGACCGAAGCGAAGGTAGAGCCGGCGCCCAAACCGAAGCCGAAACCCAAGCCGAAAGTGGCCCGTGCGGCGCCGCCGCGAACCGAGATCAACATCGGCTTGAGCAAGCGGCAGCAGCCGGCTCCGGCCGCGCAGACCGCATGGCCGGCGCCGCCGCCGACCAATACGGCGCAGCCGGCACAGACCGCGTGGCCAGCGCCGCCGTCGACCGCCGCTGCAAAGCCGGATCAATCGGTTTGGCCCAATCCGCCGCCAACCGGCACGCAATAATGATTTGAAGGCCGCCTCTGCGGTGCCGGAACGGCAAGAATTTCCGGAACGGCTATTGCCGAAATAGAAATCGTATTCGCGCGTGGCAGCCTCTAAGTTGCCCTCGATTGGACGCGGCCGCCGGATTGCATCATGTCCTTTACGATCGCCATTGTCGGCCGGCCGAACGTCGGCAAGTCGACGCTATTCAACCGCCTGGTTGGGCGCCGCGTCGCGCTGGTCGACGACGAGCCCGGTGTCACGCGCGACCGGCGCGAGGGCGAAGGCAGGTTGGGCGATCTCTCATTCAAGGTGATCGATACCGCCGGGCTCGAACACGCGCGGGATGAAAGCCTGTCGGCAAGAATGCAGGCGCAGACAGCGGCCGCGATCGCGCAGGCGGACGCGGTGCTTTTTCTCGTCGACGCGCGCGCCGGCATGGTGGCGGCCGACCGGAGCTTTGCCGACCTTGTGCGCAAAGCGGGTAAGCCCACGGTTCTGGTCGCCAACAAAAGCGAGGGTCGCGCCGCCGAGGCCGGATTGCTCGAGGCTTACGCGCTCGGGCTTGGCGAACCAGTCGCGGTCAGCGCCGAGCATGGCGAAGGTCTCGCCGGCCTTTATGAGGCCTTGCGCGCCGCGCTGCCGGAGGCGACGGCAGAACGCGACATTGACGAGACGGCTGCTCCTGCCGCGGAAGAAAAGCCGATCCGCATTGCGGTGGTTGGCCGGCCCAATACCGGCAAATCGACGCTGATCAACCGCCTGCTCGGCTCCGAGCGGTTGTTGACCGGGCCGGAGGCAGGCATCACGCGCGACGCGATCGCGGTCGATCTGCAATGGCACGGGCGTAACGTGCGCATCCACGACACGGCCGGACTGCGCCGGCGAGCACGGGTGACGGAAAAACTGGAAAAGCTTTCCGCCGCCGAAGCGCTCGGCGCTATTCGTTTCGCCGAAGTCGTCATTGTCCTCATCGATTCGCAGGCGCCGTTCGAGGAACAGGACACGCGCATCGTTGACCTGGTCGAGCAGGAAGGGCGTGCCATCGTGATCGGCATCAACAAATGGGATTTGGTCACTCCGCCGCCGGGCGCGCTGGCACGGCTGCGCGAGGAAACCGATCGCATCCTGCCGCAGGTGAGGGGCGTTCCGGTCGTTGTGTTGTCTGCGCGGAGCGGTGCCGGTCTCGATCGGCTGATGGAGGCCGTCGAGCAGAGCTACGCGGTGTGGAACCGGCGCGTGCCGACGGCGGGGCTTAATCGTTTCCTGGCGCGCGCGGTCTCGGCCAATCCACCGCCTGCCGCTTCAGGCCGGCGCCCGCGGCTCGATTACATGACCCAGCCGAAGGCGCGGCCGCCGACTTTCGTCGTTTTCTCTTCCCGCGCCTTCGCGCTGACGGAGAGCTACCGCCGTTATCTGGTCAACGGTCTGCGCGAAAATTTCGATCTGCCGGGAACGCCGATCAGGCTCTTGGTCCGCGGCAAGCCCAATCCTTTCGCCAAACGAAAAAAGCGGCGTTGAGCGGATTGTGATCTAAGCCGGTTGGGTAAATTCCAGAAATCCGCCGGCCCGGTAATCGTAGAGCTTGCCGGTTGCGGTGCAGTCCGGCAGGCACAGCGGCACGATTGTCTCCGCGACCTCCTCGGGAGTCGGCAAGGTCATCGGATCTTCGCCCGGCATGACCTGCGCGCGCATGCGCGTTCGTGTCGGTCCCGGATTGAACAGATTGACTCGCACAGGCGTCGAGTCCGTCTCCGCCGCATAGGTGCGCGCCAGCACGTTGAGCGCGGCCTTCGAGGTGGAATAAGGCCCGCTATAGGCGCGGGCGTGGGTGGCGGCGCCAGAGGTCATGAACACGGCGCGGCCGGCGGCTGAGCGGCGAAGCAGAGAATCCATCGCGCGGATCAAGTGGTAATTGGCGGTCAGGTTGATCGCGATGGCTTCGTCCCAGGCGTTCGGCTCGACATGAGGAAGCGGCGAGCGCTGGCCAACGACGGCGGCGTTGCCGATGAGAACATCGAGCCGCTGATGCCGCTCATTGAGCGCGGCGGCGAGCCGGTAGATAGCTGGAAAGTCGCGCATCTCGAGCGGCACCAGCGTCGCTGTTGAGCCTGCCGCGCGCACCGCATCGTCGAGTTCTTCGAGCGCGCCCTGGGTCCGGCCGGTCGCAATAACATGCGCGCCGGCGCGCGCCAGCGCCACGGCCAGCGCGCGGCCAATGCCGCGGGTCGCGCCGGTGACGAGCGCGATACGGCCGGATAGTTCTTGCGGCATCCGTTAGCTCGCTTCAGCGAGCAGCGAGAGCTGGCGCGGCGGAGCGTCCTGCGCCACGCGGTCGGTGAGTGGGGTCGGGTATTCGCCGGTGAAGCAATGATCGGTGAATTGGGGCCGCGCGGCATTGCGCGACGTCTCGCCCATGGCGCGGTAGATGCCGTCGACCGAAAGGAAGGCAAGCGAATCCGCGCCGATGAACTCGCGCATGCCTTCGAGGTCAAGGGTGGCGGCCAGCAACTTGTCCTTCTCCGGCGTGTCGATGCCGTAATAGTCCGGATGCTTGATCGGCGGCGACGCGATGCGGAAATGCACTTCGCGCGCGCCGGCCTCGCGCATCATCTGCACGATCTTCACCGACGTGGTGCCGCGCACGATCGAGTCATCAATCAGCACGATGCGCTTGCCGGCGACGACCGCGCGGTTGGCGCTGTGCTTCAACCGCACGCCAAGCTGGCGAATGTGCTGGGTCGGCTCGATGAAGGTCCGCCCGACATAGTGGTTGCGGATGATGCCGAGCTCGTAAGGAATGCCTGACTCCTGCGCGTAACCGATCGCGGCCGGCACGCCGGAATCCGGCACCGGAACAACCACGTCAGCCGCGGCCGGGGCCTCGCGGGCGAGTTCGATGCCGCTCGATTTGCGCACGTTGTAGACGCTGCGGCCGCCGACGACCGAGTCCGGCCGGGCGAAATAGATGTACTCGAAGATGCACGGCCGCGGCGGCAATTGGCCGAACGGCTTTTCCGAATGGGCGCCGTCTTCGTCGAAGATGAGAACTTCGCCGTTCTCGACGTCGCGCACGTATTGGGCGCCGATGATATCGAGCGCGCAAGTCTCGGAGGCGAGGATCGGGCAACCATCGAGCTTGCCGAGGACTAGCGGCCGGATGCCGAACGGATCGCGTGCGCCGACCAGCTTCTTGTTGGTCAGTCCGACGAAGGCGTAAGAGCCCTCGAGCATCTTGATGCCTTCGATGAAGCGGTTGACGAAGCGGTTGCGGTGCGAGCGCGCTACCAGATGCAGGATCACCTCGGTGTCCGTGGTCGACTGCATCATGGCGCCTTCGCGCACGAGCTGACGGCGTAGCGTGAGGCCGTTGGTCAGGTTGCCGTTGTGGCCGATGGCAAAGCCGCCGGCATTGAGCTCGGCAAACAGCGGCTGCACGTTGCGCAAAATGGTTTCGCCGGTGGTCGAATAGCGCACGTGACCGACCGCGGCCGTGCCGGGCAGGCGGTCGATCACCTCGCGGCGGGAAAAGGCGTCGCCGACCAGCCCCAGACGGCGCTCGGAGTGAAAGCGCCCACCGTCGAAGGAGACGATGCCGGCGGCCTCCTGACCGCGGTGCTGCAGGGCGTGCAGGCCTAGCGCGGTGATGGCGGCGGCGTCGGGGTGGCCGAAAATGCCAAAGACCCCGCATTCTTCGCGTAGTCGGTCACCGTCAAGATCGAGGAGGGCGGGATCTGTCATGTTTAGATCGGTCATGCTCACGGGCCCTCCGGGCAAGCTCATCAAACAGCTCTCTCGGCTGGCCGGTCGAGGGCGCTGTGCTGTTCGGGCGCCGCTTCGGGCTCGCCGCTCTTACTGCCTTTGTACTTCTGATATAGGGCTTCGAGGTCGGGTGACATAGACCTTAGCCAATCGGCGGTATTGCTGAGGAAAACCTTCGATTTTGCGTCGGTAACCCAAGAGGGCTGCGCCTTTGTGGGCACCAACCAGTCGAAGAAGCCGTACGCCACCACCACAATGATCAGCCCCCGGCCGAGGCCGAAAAGAAAGCCCAGGGTGCGGTCGAGCGCCCCGACTCGGCTGTCGAGCACCATATCGGAGATTCGCACCGTGATCACCGAGACGACCAGCAGCGTCACCAGAAAAACGCCGCCGATGACCGCGCCCTTGGCGATGATGTCGCTGTTGAAATAGGCGGTCGCGGCGGGCAGGAGCTTGCTGTAAGCGTACAACGTGGCGCCTGCCGCCAATACCCAGGCCGTGATCGACAGCACCTCGCGCATGAAGCCGCGGATCATCGCGAGCAGCCCGGAAATGAGCATCACCGCGATGAGTCCGATGTCGAGGAACGTAATCGGCATGATCTATCGTGGTCCGCCCGCTGCATCGGCCGCGCTTGGCGGGGCCGTCTGCCCCGGTCCACGGCGTGTATAGCCGGGCCTAGCAGCGCAGTCATCCGCCTTCTTGGTCGCACTCTACCTCTAGCACCGCAACGGTTACGAAGTTGCCGCGCCGGAGGCGTAAAAGAGGCGTTAACCGCGACTTGAACGGCACTGATCCATAAAAATCCGTCCGAAGAACCGCGGCATCGCCTGTCCACGAAGCTCTTGTCCGACGCGGTCCGCGGGCTCACGATGCGGCGGGGAGAGGGCGATCATGGCAGCAGCAAAGCCGCCCATTATTGGTACGTCAGTGGCGGCCTGGTCGGACGCCTTCAGTGTCATCAGCGCCATGCCATTGGTCGTCGGCATCGCGCTAGCGATCATGATCGTGGTTTCACTCTTGGGCTTTGCGCTCATGCCCAATGCCTATGTCTTGGGCGCGACCCCCTGGGTGCTGGTCTTCACTGTTGTCTTCAGCATCGTCCAGGCGCTGCTGATCGCCCCGTTGGCGATCGTGGTGCACCGCTACGTGCTGCTCGGCGAAGTGACCGACCGCTATCCGCTTGATCCCTCAAGCGCGCGCTATATGCGCTTCGTTAGTTTTGCCATCCTGATCAAACTTCTCGGCGTCATTCCCAGCATCCTCGAGGCCTTCATGCCCGATCCGCGGCAGAGTCCCGGCCTCGCCGCTATGATTGGCATGGCGCTGTTGGTGTTGTTGGTCGTCATCGTCATCGTCGTGGTGCGCCGGGTAATCCTATTTCCCGCGATAGCGATCGATGCCCCCGGGGCCACCTGGACCAACGCGCGCCGCGACACCAAGGGAAGCTCATGGCGCGCGTTCTTTATTTTTGTCTGTGTGGCGGTGCCTGCCATCATCATCTCCGTCCCGCTCTGGTACGTCATGCTGCGAAGCGGGTTCGGCGCCGGCAGCCGACTTATGTTCGCCATCGTCGGCTCGGTGGTCGAGATTCCAACGCTGTGCGCCTTTGCGGCGGCGGCCTCGCATATCTATCAGGCGCGGGCCGATAGTCTGATGGGAAGGGCGACCTGAACGGCGAGACCGCGCGCTATTCGGCGGCGACGTCGTGATCGCGCGGGTCGCGACGCGACTTTTCGCCGCGCGCGGCGATCTCAGTAACAAGATTGACCAGCAAGCCGACCGGCATGAGCGAAAGTCCGCTTTCGTTGGCCTCTGCGCGTGCTGCTTCTGGAACGATCGCCCGGCCAAAGCCAAGCTTCTGCGCCTCCTTCAGCCGCGCCGCAGTCTGCGCCACCGGCCGTACCGCACCGGAGAGCGACACCTCGCCAAAATAAACCGCGTCTGGCGGCAACGGCGCGCGCGTCAATGATGAGACGAGAGCGGCAGCGGCGGCGACATCGGCCGCCGGCTCGTGGATGCGCAGTCCGCCGGCGACGTTGAGATACACGTCGTGCCCCGACAGACGTACGCCGCAATGGGCTTCCAGCACAGCCAGCACCATCGAGAGCCGGCTCGGATCCCAGCCGACAACAGCACGCCGCGGCGTGCCGAGCGTGGTCGGCGCGACCAGCGCCTGAATTTCGACGAGTAGTGGACGCGTTCCCTCGATGCCAGCAAACACGGCGGTGCCGGGGCTGCCAAGGTCGCGCTCGGAGAGAAACAGCTCGGAGGGGTTCGCCACTTCGCGCAATCCCGTCCCGGTCATTTCGAACACGCCGATTTCGTCGGTCGGCCCGAATCGATTTTTGATCGCGCGCAGGATGCGGAATTGCTGCGATCCTTCGCCCTCGAAAGACATCACCGCATCGACCATGTGCTCGACGACGCGCGGACCGGCAATCTGGCCGTCTTTGGTGACGTGGCCCACGAGGATCACCGCTGCTCCGGTCTTCTTGGCAAAGCGAATGAGTTCGCCGGCCGATCCGCGCACCTGGGTGACCGTACCGGGCGCGGCGTCGACGGTCTGCGTCCACATGGTCTGGATCGAATCGATGACGAGCAGGCGAGGAACAGCGCCGTGCGAAAGCGTGGCGACGATATCCTCAACTGAAGTTTCCGCCGCCACTTCGACGGCCGCGTCGGCAAGGCCAAGCCGTTCGGCGCGTAGCCGTATCTGCGCGACCGCCTCCTCGCCGGAAATGTAGACGGCGCGGTGACGGCCGCGGCCGTAGGCTGCGGCAACCTCGATCAAAAGCGTCGACTTGCCGATGCCAGGGTCGCCGCCGAGGAGCAGCACCGAGCCGCGCACGAGGCCGCCGCCGGTGACGCGGTCGAACTCGGCGATGCCCGAGGCGAGCCGTGGCGCTTCGTGCGTCTCGCCGCCCTTGAGCGGCTCGATCGCGAAGGCGCGGCCCTTGCGCGAAGGCCGCCCGGTTGCGGCGGCACCTTCCTCGACTAGCGCGTTCCACGCGCCGCAAGCTTCGCAGCGGCCGGTCCAGCGCGCGGATGCGGCGCCGCAGCTTTGGCAGACGAAATTTTGCGCACGCGCGGCCATATCAGGCCTTTCTCTCCATCATCGGTTCAGGCGCCCCGGTAGATGAGATAGCAGCGCGGGCCGAGATGGGTCAGGATCTCGTAGCCGATAGTGCCCGCCGATGCGGCGATGTCGTCGATCGATATCCCGGCGCCGATAAAGATCGCGGTATCGCCACGGCGGACGACGCCCTCGGGCAGATCGGTGATATCGATACAGATCAAATCCATCGACACGCGGCCGGCGAAGGGACAGTGCTTGCCGGCGACGCTGGCGATTCCGATCCGTGCGCGCTCGATGCCGCTGGCGGCGCGCGGAACGCCGTCGGCGTAACCGATTGCCGCGACGGCGAGCCGCGAAGCGCGCTTCGCCGTCCAACTCGCGCCATAGCCCACGCTCTCGCCGCGTTCGACGTCACGGAGCTGCAGGATGCGTCCGCTCAGTTCGACGACGGCCTGCATCGGATTGGGCCGTCCGGGCGTCGGATTGATTCCGTAGAGTGCGGCGCCCGGTCTCGCGATGTCGCAATGCGCAGCATCGCCAAGGAAGATCCCTGACGAATTGGCGAGCGAGGCGGGAACGCCACGGAACAGTGGACGGATTTCGTTGAACAGCTTGATTTGCGCCGCGTTGAGCGGATGACCGGGCGTTTCCGCGCAGGCCAGGTGGCTCATTACGAGTGTAATGCCGTGCTTCTCGGTTTGCACGCGCGGGGCGAGCGCGGCCGCTTCGTCGACCGGAATGCCAAGCCGGTTCATGCCGGTGTCGACATGCAGCGCCGCGCCTCCTTGCCAATTGTGCTCGGCCACGAATGCATCCCACTCGGCAAGCTCGGTCGTGCTGTTGATGACCGGCCGCGCTCCAGTCTCGATGAAGCCCGCTCCGGAATCGGCAGTAAATCCGTTGAGCACATAGATCGCCGCTTCGCGCGCGCGCGAACGCAGCCGCCGCGCTTCGGCGAGATCGGCGACGAAAAAAGTCTTGCAGCCGGCCTTCTCAAGTTTGGCGCCGACCGCTTCGAGGCCGAGGCCGTAGGCATTGGCCTTGACCACGGCCGCGCACTCGGCGGTGCGCACCCCTTTTGCCAGCGTGCGCCAATTCGCCTCGATGGCGTCGAGGTCGATCCTCAGCGTGCCGCCGACCTCCTGGAAGGAGGCCGCGCCGATCGGTTCGGACAGTGGTTCGGCGAGCGCCATGGCGCGGTTATGACCGGCGCGGCGGCGCCGGTAAAGCGGCTACTGGCCTTGCGGCTTAGAAGTTCGGCTGGTGCGCGGTATCGAGGCTGGCGAATCGGGTGACCGCGGCGTCGAATTGCAGTTCGACGGTGCCGGTCGGTCCGTGACGCTGCTTGCCGATGATCACCTCGGCCTTGCCTTCCACCCGCTCGCCTTCGGCCAGCCATTCGGCGAATTTGTCCCGGTTCGCCTCGGTCGGCTTGCGCATCTGGTGATAATATTCCTCGCGAAACACGAACAGCACCACGTCGGCGTCCTGCTCGATCGAGCCGGATTCGCGCAGATCGGACAATTGCGGGCGCTTATCTTCGCGGGCTTCGACCTGGCGCGACAATTGCGACAAAGCCAGGATCGGAATGTTGAGCTCCTTGGCGAGCGCCTTGAGCCGCGTGGTGATCTCGGTGATCTCGTGCACGCGGCCCTCGCTGGCGCGCTGGCTCGAGCCCACCAGGAGCTGCAGATAATCGACGACCAAGAAGTCGAGACCCTTCTGGCGCTTGAGCCGCCGCGCACGGGCGGCCAATTGGCCGATCGATAGGCCGCCGGTCTCGTCGACGTAGAACGGCAGGTTCTGCAGTTCGATCGAGACGTCCTTGATCTTCTCGAAGTCGGCTTCGTCGATCGCACCGCGGCGGATTTTGTTTGATGGGATTCCGCTTTGTTCGGCGATGATGCGGGTGGCGAGCTGTTCGGCCGACATTTCCAGCGAGAAGAAACCGACGATGCCGCCGTTGGCTGTTTCCCTGTGCCCGTCCGCGCGGACATCGCCCGGCGTAAATGCCTTGGCGACGTTGTAGGCGAGATTGGTGGCGAGCGCGGTCTTGCCCATGCCCGGCCGGCCGGCAAGGATGATCAGATCGGAAGGCTGCAGCCCGCCCATGCGCGTATCGAGATCGGTCAGGCCGGTGGCGAGCCCCGACAGACCACCGTCGCGCTGATAGGCGTGAGCCGCCATATCGACCGCGCTGGTGAGCGCCTGCGCAAAACGCTGGAAGCCGGCATCGTAGCGCCCTGTCTCGGCGATCTGATAGAGCTTGCGCTCGGCCTCCTCGATGTGGCTCAGCGGGGTGGACTCGACCGGAGCATCGTAGGCGAGGTTGACCATGTCCTCGCCGATCACGATCAGATCGCGGCGGATCGACAGGTCATAGACCGTGCGGCCGTAATCCTCGGCGTTGATGATCGTTGTCGCCTCGGCGGCAAGCCGCGCCAGGTATTGGTTGACCGACAAGCCGGCAATGTCCAGGTCCACCGCTAGAAACGTCTTTAACGTCACCGGCGTGGCGGTTTTGCCGGCGCGGACGAGCCCGGCGGCCAGTTCGAAGATGCGCTGATGAATCGGCTCGAAGAAATGTTTCGGCTCGAGAAAATCGGAAACGCGGTAGAAGGCCTCGTTGTTAACGAGAATTGCGCCCAGCAGCGCCTGTTCCGCCTCAATATTGTGCGGCGGCGAGCGGAATGCGGGCTCGACTGTCTCGACTGGCTGTTTGCGTGCGATCGAATCGAATTGTGCCATGATTCCGATCAAGCGATTCGCGTGTGGCCGATTTGCGGTCGGCCAATGTTGATGGAGCTTGGTTGCGGTCACTCAACATCGCGGATCACTCAGACTGTATAACTGTCCTGCTCACGATACATTCACCCGGAAACATTGAGCCCATGTGGGCCGCGCACCCAAGTTGGATAGTCCAGCGCCGCGCCGATGGGAAATCTTCAATCGTGGCTTTCCCCGTTACGCACCGCGCGGCACTTGAGGGACCCTGACTAAGCCATTTTTCCTTGACGAACCGCGTTCGGCAACATGGCACCGCCGTTTACTCGCCGGCAAGACGCAGCGGCGGGGCCTGCCCCGCTTCGATGCCGCGCAACCGCGTCTCCTCGCGCGCGATGTAATTGCGCGTTGCCTGCGCGACGCCTTTGTGCTTGGTCATTTGAATCTGATACACCACCATGTCGCCGTCGCGGAACGACATCTCGGACGACGCCAGATAGAACTCCCACATGCGCACAAAGCGCTGGTCATAAAGCCGAACGACTTCGTCGCGATGGGCGAGGAAGCGCTCGCGCCAGGCTTTGAGCGTCTCCGCGTAATGCAAGTCCAGCACTTCGATGTCGCTGACGACCAGCCGCGCGCGCTCGATCGCCGGGAGCACTTCGGAAAGCGCGGGAATGTAGCCGCCCGGGAAAATATATTTAGCGATCCACGGATTGGTGATCCCCGGCGTGCTTTTGCGGCCAATGAAGTGAAGCAGCGCGATGCCGTCTCCCTTGAGGAGCGCCGCGCACTTGCCGAAGAACGCGTCGTAGAAGCCGACGCCGACGTGCTCGAACATGCCGACCGAAACGATGCGGTCGAAGGCTCCGGTGACGTCGCGATAATCGATCAACTGGAACGCAGCCTGCTCCGCGCGGCCGCGCGCGATCGCTCTCCTCTGCGCGCGCTGGTGCTGCTCCTTCGAAAGCGTGATGCCGGTGACCGACGCGCCGCACATCTCGGCCAGATAGAGCGCGAGGCCCCCCCAACCGCACCCGATATCAAGCACGGTCGCGCCGGGTTTGAGCAGCAGCTTGGCCGCAAGGTGGCGTTTCTTGGCGAGTTGCGCGTCGTCGAGCGACTGATCGGGGGACTCGAAATAGGCGCAGCTATATTGCTGGTCGGCGTCGAGGAAGAGCGAATAAAGCCGGCCGTCGAGATCGTAATGGTGGGCCACGTTGCGCCGGGCGCGTCGGCGCGGGTTGAACTGCTGCAGGCGGCGGAACAGATAGCGCGCCGCCCGCCGCGGCCAGGCCCGGCGCGGCCAGATCCACGGTTGGCGGAAGAGGACCGAGAGGACATCGGCAATCGAGCCGCGCTCGACCACCAGAGTGCCGTCCATATAGGCCTCACCAAATTTGAGCCCGGGATCGAGCAAGACCGCCCGCTCGGCACTCGTGCTGGTGAAGCGGACGGCTACCGGCGGTCCGCTGCCGTCGCCGAGGTTATGGGTCTTGCCGGCCGCCGTGGTGACCGCAAAGCGTCCCTGGCGGATATACCGACGTAAGAATGCCACCAGCATCCCGTCCACCGTCGCCTCCACGCCCTACTTAAGCCTCTTGCACCTGGTGCAACGCTCGGCGTCTGATGGCGGCTTGTGGCCGTCCTCGTCGGGCCTTTGCGCCAGCAAGGGCTCTTTATCGCCGTCATTAAAACAAAATCATCGTTGACCAGCAATGCAAGTGTGGTGACCCTGCTGTTACCTCTTTGCTCAACTCGCCTTTGGCGGGATTTGGGGTAAGGATGGTGGGCTGCCTGAGAGGATTTGAGGAGGTTAGGGTGTTCCGGCTTCTCGCGCCCGTATGTGTTGTGGTTGCGGCTTTTGCCCCGCGACTTGCCCTGGCGCAGGTCAATATCGACCAAGACAAGACGCCGGCGCACATTTTTTCAAGCGATTGCTCCGTCTGCCATAAATCGACCCGGGGCCTGGCAAATGGCAGGAGCAGGCCGGCGCTTTCCGACTTTCTGGCCGAACATTACACGTCGAGCCGGCAAGAGGCGGCCGCCATGGCGGCCTATGTCCTGGCGGGCGGCGGCGGTGTCGGCGCTCCGGCGCCGGCCCGCGAGCAAAAGCCGGAGCCCGATCAGACGCGGCCGGCCGCCGGAGAGCCCAAGACCCGCGAGGCCGGGCACCCGGGAGATCCGGCGGCCGAGGCCAAGCTGACGGGAACCACGGACGAACGCGGCAAGCCAGTGCGGCCGGACCGCAGCGCCAGTGCGGAGCCGAGCGCCGCAACGCCTGGGCCAAAGCCGCCCGATGCAAAACCACCCGAGGCAAAACCACCCGAGGCAAAACCACCCGAGGCAAGGCTGCCGGATGGAAAGCCGTCGCCCACGGCGAAGTTGCCCCGTGGCAAGCAGAAGCCGACGACGGTTGCCGCGGTGCCGAAACCAGCTAACTCGCCGGGCCTGGCTCCGCAGGCAAGCGCGATGCCATCGGCTTCCGGCGAGATTATTCCGCTGGCGGCCAATCCGGCCGGGGCTTCCCCGGCGCCGACGGACGATATTCCAGATTAATCAGCTCTTGATTGATTAGCTCTTGGCCTCGGCCGTATCCGCCGGCGCCTCCTCGGCATCCTCGGCGCGCAGCGATTCGGCAGCTTCCGGCTCGAAGAATGCCTCGGCGGCGAGCGCGGCCGCCTCGGCCTCGCTCGGCTCCTCGCGCAACTGAGTCACATCTTCGCCGCGCGCAATGCGCGCCGCCTCGTCGCTGTTGCGGGCGACAATCACACTGATCGACGTTTCGATTTCCGGATGCAGCGCGATCGGGACGTTGTGCTGACCGATCGTCTTGATCGGCGCGTTAAGCGCGATCTGATTGCGGCCGACCGGATAGCCCGCCTCGGTGATCAGCCGCACGAGATCGCGCGGCGAAACCGAGCCGAAAAGCTGGCCCGCCTCGGAGGCTTGCCGCAGCACGGTGAAGCTCTTTCCGTTCAGCTTCTCGGCAACACCGGTGGCCTCGGTCTTGAGCGTTGCCGAGCGCGCCTGCAGGTCGCTCTTCATCGCCTCAAAGCGCGTGCGGTTCTCGTCGGTCGCGCGCAAGGCCTTGCCGCGCGGCAGGAGGAAATTACGGGCAAAGCCGTTCTTGACGCTCACGACTTCGCCCATCTGGCCCAGCCGGGCAACGCGTTCGAGCAGGATCACTTCCATCTCGGCTTCTCCTTGAACGGATCAACGGATCACGTAGGGCAACAGCCCAAGAAAGCGCGCGCGCTTGATCGCCTGAGCGAGCTCCCGCTGCTTCTTGGCCGACACTGCCGTGATCCGGCTGGGAACGATCTTGCCGCGCTCCGACACGAACCGCTGCAAAAGCTTGACGTCTTTGTAGTCGATTTTCGGCGCGTTGGAGCCGGAGAACGGACAGCTCTTGCGGCGGCGGAAGAAAGGCCGGCGTCCGCCGGCGGCTTGTGGGGAAAACGCCATGATTATTCCTCCGTCGCTTCGGCTTCTTCGGCATCACGTGCGCGCCGCGGACGTTCGCCGCGATCACCACGGTCCCCGCGATCGCCACGGTCTCCTCGGTCGCGATCTCCCCGGTCGCCGCGATCTCCGCGGTCGCCACGGCGATCGTCGCGGTCGCGATCGCGCTCGGCGCGGCGCATCATGGCGGAGGGGCCAGCTTCGTGCTCCTCGACGCGGATGGTCAGATAACGCAGCACGTCCTCGTTGAGACGCTCCAGCCGCTCGATCTCGTTAATCGCCGCCGGCGGCGCGTCGATGTTCATCAGCGTGAAATGCGCCTTGCGGTTCTTGCGCAGGCGGTAGGAGAGCGTTTTAACGCCCCAATATTCGTTTTTGGCGATCGATCCGCCGAGACCCTCGACGACGCCCTTTAGTTGCGCGGTCAATTCCTCGACCTGCTGCGCGCTGGCGTCCTGGCGCGCAAGATAGACGTGTTCGTAGAGCGGCATGGCTGCCCTTTCCTCGTTGCCTCGCTCGCCATCGGCGCCAAGCCCCTCGAGCCCTTCGGGAAAGGCTCGAATGCTCTGAAGGCGGGAACACCGGACGCCGGGCCGTCGGGCCCTACCGCACCATGACGGTGCGGCCGTCCGTTCAGCCCCCGGCCGGGGTCGAGCGGAAGCGGGAGATATACGCAGCCGGCAGGGAAAGGCAAGCTGCGCCCGTCCTCATTGCGCCGCCGTATCTTACTCTTGGATCAGTTCGGCGAGCCGCACCGCCAGCTCGATCGCTTCGCGCATCTGCCGAGCCGCCGCGCTGCCCGGCGCAGAGGTGGCGCTGCGCAGTTTCTGCACTGCGGCGAGTAAAGCTTCGAGACTTTCTTCCAAGAGCTTGCGCCGGAAAGCCGGATCGATGCGCGACTGCGCGAGCTCAGCCTCGGTCACCGGCTCGAATGCGCTCATCTCGACGCCCGAAACAACGTGGTTAACGCCCTGGGATCTTCGCCGGGAAGTTTACCAATCCCGCCTTGTCGCTTCCTTACTCGGACCGTTCCGCCGCGGCGGCGCCCCGCGGTCCGGCTTGACAGCGCCTGCCACGCGGTATCTTTCGCCCTCTTTTTACGAGGCGGAAAGATGCCGGTTGCATTCGTTTTTCCCGGCCAGGGCAGCCAGACCGTTGGCATGGGCAAGCCGTTGGCCGAGGCTTTCGCGCCCGCGCGCGCGATCTTCGAAGAAGTGGACGCAGCGCTCGGCGAGCCGCTGAGCGAGACGATCTGGAATGGGCCGGCCGATGCGCTCGTGCTCACCGAAAATGCGCAGCCTGCGCTGATGGCGGTTTCGCTCGCGGTGATGCGCGTGCTCGAAGCAGAAGCCGGGATCGATCTTGCGCGCGATGCGGCCTTCGTCGCCGGCCATTCGCTCGGCGAATATTCTGCGCTTGCCGCCGCCGGCGCGTTGTCGGTCGCCGACGCGGCGCGGCTTCTGCGCATTCGCGGCCGCGCCATGCAGAAGGCGGTGCCGGTTGGCGTCGGCGCCATGGCGGCTCTGGTCGGCGTCGAATTTGCCGATGCCGAGGCGATTGCGGCCGAGGCGGCCAGCGCGGGCGTGTGCACCGCTGCGAACGACAACGGCGGCGGGCAGGTCGTGCTTTCGGGCGAGAAGCAGGCGGTCGAGCGCGCTGTCGAAATTGCCAAGGCGCGGGGTGTGCGGCGGGCGATGATGCTGCCAGTGTCGGCACCCTTCCATTGTTCCCTGATGGCCCCGGCCGCGGACGCGATGGCCGAGGCGCTGGCGAAGGTCGCCATCGCGCGACCAAGCGTCCCCATTGTCGCCAACGTGCTGGCGCGGCCGATCCGTGAGCCGGCCGAGATCATCAAATGTCTGGTCGAGCAGGTGACCGGCACGGTGCGCTGGCGCGAATCGGTTTTGTTCATGACGCAAAAGGGCGCGACGGCGTTCTACGAAATTGGCGCCGGCCGCGTGCTCAGCGGTCTGATCAAACGTATTGCCGAGCAGGTGGAGGCGACATCGATCGGGACGCCTGACGATATTTCCCGCTTCAAGGCCGCACGCGGATAAAGTGGCGTCTGCAACCGCCGCGAGGATGAGATGTTTGAACTGACTGGACGGACGGCCCTGATCACCGGTGCGACCGGCCCAATCGGCGGAGCCATCGCGCGCATCCTTCACGCGCAGGGAGCAACCGTAGGCATTTCCGGCACCAGAAGCGAAGTTCTGCAACAGCTCGCCGCCGAACTTGGCGAGCGCGTCCACGTTCTGCCGAGTAATCTCGCCGACGCTGGCGAAACGGACGCGCTCGTGCCGCGCGCCGAGGAAGCGATGGGGCAGCTCGACATCCTTGTCGCCAATGCCGGCGTGACGCGGGACAATCTGTTGGTGCAGTTACGCGACGAGGATTGGGAGCAGGTGATCGCGATCAATCTGTCGGCAACGTTCCGGCTCACCCGCGCGGCCGTGCGCGGCATGATGCGCCGCCGCTTCGGCCGCATCATCGCCATTACCTCAGTCGTGGGGTCGACCGGCAATCCCGGCCAAGCCAATTACGTCGCGGCCAAAGCCGGCATCGCCGGCATGATCAAGGCGGTCGCAGCCGAATATGCCAAGCGCGGGGTCACCGCAAATTGCGTGGCGCCCGGATTCGTCCTCACGCCGATGACCGAGAAACTTAACGACAAGCAGCGCGAAGTGATTTTTGCAAAAATCCCGGCCGGCCGCGCCGGCACGACTGCAGAGGTAGCCGCTGCCGTCGTTTTCCTAGCCTCCAACGAAGCCGCCTACGTGACCGGGCAGACGCTCCACGTCAACGGCGGAATGGCCATGATTTGAAGGCGATAGGATCGTGCGCAAGCTTGCCCGGCGCGCTAGTCAACGCGGGGGAAGTGTGGTAACCGAACCGCACGGGCTGGGGAACCTGTGAGCCGGAGAGCGGGGCAACAACTATCCGCCTCTGATCGGTGGCGACCCGCAGCCGCCACCGACGACGAGACCAGACTCATTCAATTGGGTCGCGTTGAAAGATGAGGTTGGAAGATGAGTGATATCGCCGAGCGGGTAAAAAAGATCGTCGTGGACAATCTGGGCGTTGATCCCGACAAGGTGACGGAGAACGCCAGTTTCATCGAAGACCTTGGCGCCGACAGCCTCGACACGGTCGAGCTTGTCATGGCGTTCGAGGAGGAATTCAATTGCGAAATCCCTGACGATACGGCCGAAACTATTTTGACCGTGGGCGACGCGATCAAGTTCCTCGAAAAGAACGCCAAAGCCTGATCGGCCGCCGCTACCTGGCCGTCATTGCATGAACCATGTTAACGCGCGTCAGCCTCGCACAATCCGCTGTGCGGGCGGAAATGATCTATTGCGGCGCTGTGCGGAAAATCGCCGGAGCGATAGAATAGGGCATGGATTTGTCCGCATCGCTTGCCGGGAGCCCGTAGCATGAGGCGCGTCGTGGTCACCGGGCTTGGCATGGTGACGCCGCTCGGCTGCGGCGTCGAAGCCACTTGGCGGCGGCTGCTTGCCAGCGAGAGCGGAATAAAGCGCATCGAAAAATTCGAAGTCGCCGATATCGCGAGTCAGATCGCCGGCCAAATTCCCCGCGGCGACGGTTCCGCCGGCACGTTTAATGCCGATCAGTGGATGGAGCCGAAGGAACAGCGCAAGGTCGACGATTTCATTCTTTACGCGATGTGTGCCGCGACATTGGCGCTCGACGACGCTGGCTGGCACCCGCAGACCTATGAAGATCAGATCACGAGCGGCGTACTGATCGGCTCCGGCATCGGCGGGGTCGAGGGCATCGCCGAAACTGCGCTCGTGCTGCGCGACCGCGGCCCGCGCCGGGTATCGCCGTTCTTTATTCCCGGCCGCATCATCAATCTCGCCTCCGGCCACGTGTCGATCGCCCATTCGCTCAAAGGGCCGAACCACGCCGTCGTGACCGCTTGTTCAACGGGGGCGCACGCGATCGGCGACGCCGGCCGGTTGATCGCGCTCGGCGATGCCGATGTGATGGTGGCGGGCGGCACGGAATCGCCGGTCAATCGCATCTCGCTGGCCGGCTTCGCCGCCTGTCGGGCGCTGTCGACCGGCTTCAACGAAACCCCCGAACGCGCCTCGCGGCCCTACGACCGCGATCGCGACGGTTTCGTGCTCGGCGAGGGCGCAGGCACGGTGGTGCTCGAAGAGTACGAGCACGCCAAGCGGCGTGGCGCGCGCATCTACGCCGAGCTCATCGGTTACGGACTCTCTGGCGACGCCTATCACATCACCGCGCCGTCCGAGGACGGTGACGGCGCCAAGCGCTGCATGGGGGCGGCGTTGCGTCGCGCCGGCGTGTCGGCCGAAGAGATCGACTACATCAACGCGCACGGCACCTCGACGCCGCTTGGCGACGAGATTGAGCTCAAGGCGGTCGAAGGGCTTGTCGGCAATGCCGCGGGCCGCGTTTCCATGTCGTCGACCAAATCGTCGATCGGCCATCTACTCGGCGCTGCCGGTGCCGTTGAGGCGATCTTCTGCCTGCTGTCGATTCGCGATCAGGTCGTGCCGCCGACCATCAACCTCGACAATCCGTCGGTCGCCACCGCCATCGATCTGGTGCCGCATCAGGCCCGCAAACGGCCGGTCAATGTCGTCCTGTCCAACTCCTTCGGCTTCGGCGGAACCAATGCGAGCCTTGTATTTCGCGGCGCGGTAGAATAGCTCAACACCCTTTCGCCATATTTGCTCCGCACTCGGCTGCAATCCACAAAAGGTGAGAATCTTGATCGTTTTGCTGGGCAGCGGCGGCGGAATATGCGAGCATTCGGTCGCGCGGGATGGGCTTCACGCGCTGTTGTCGATCATGCATCGTAATACAGAGGATATGCGGCGGTGACTGACTCCAGTACACCGCCCGACAGTCGCGAGCGGGCTGCGCTCCGTTTGCGCGCCGCGGCGGCGCGCACTGCCGATCAGGCTGAAACGAAATCGCGCGGCAACGCGACGCCGCGGACCGGTGCGCCCGAGCGGCTGGTGAACGGTCAGGCCGCGGCGCGCAAGGCTCCGCAGCCGTCGCCGACCCAAACTTCATCCGCCGCGAAGCCAGCGCCAGCAGCTCAGCCTTCATCCGCCGCCAAATCGGCGCCGCCGGCGCAACCCTCATCCGCGGCGAAGCCCGCAGCGGCGGCTTCACGCCCGTCTGTTGCGAAATCGGCGCCGGCACTTTCGTCGAGTTCCTCGGCGGCGAAGCCGTCGGCCACGTCGAAGCTAGCCTCGTCCACCAAGCCCGCCGCTACTGCGAAAGCGCCGTCGTCGCCGGCACGATCCTCTTCCTCCACGCAACGTCAGGCGCCGTCTCCGGCCGTATCGAAAGCGAAGGCAGTGCCGGGAGCGGGAGAGCCTTATCCGCCGCTATCGGAGCGCCTCCTCAACGGCGTTAGCGCAGCAACGGCTTCTGCCAAGCGCGCGGACGCCAATCGGATCAATCCGCGCTCTCCGCGCGCCGCGCTCGAGCCGGAGAGCGTCGAGATGCCGACGCGGCGCTCGGCGCGCGCGCGGCATCCGCTGGTGATCGCCGGCAACGCGGTGATCAGTCTCTTTCTGATCATGGCGGTCGCTGCCGGTTATATCCTCTATGTCGGCAAACAGCGATTTGAGGCACCGGGTCCGCTGCAGGAAGACCGTGTGGTCAACATTCAGCGCGGGTCCATCCGCGACATCAGCGATGTGCTCACCCGCGAAGGCGTCATCGACCAGCCCTGGGTCTTCATCGGTGGTGCTCTTCTGCTCAAGGCGCACGAGGGCCTGAAGGCCGGCGAATATCAGTTCAAGGCGCACGAGACGCTCAGCGAAGTAGTAGCGACGCTGAGCGAGGGCAAGGTGGTCGAGCATCAGATCAGTGTCCCGGAGGGCCTGACCTCCGAGCAGATCGTCGGTCGTTTGATGGACGACGACGTGCTGACTGGAAACATCGACGAAATCCCCGCCGAAGGCAGCATGCTGCCAGATACCTACACGTTTACGCGCGGCACGACGCGCGAACAGGTGATTCGCCGGATGCAGCACGCGCAGCAGCGGCTGGTCAGCGACATCTGGGCTCGCCGATCGCCCGACCTGCCGCTGAAGACGCCGGAGCAACTCGTCATTCTCGCGTCCCTGATCGAGAAGGAGACCGGCAAGCCCGAGGAGCGCACGCGCATCGCCGCCGTCTTCATCAACCGGCTCAGGCAAAGAATGCGGCTGCAATCGGATCCGACCATCATCTACGGGCTGGTCGGCGGCAAAGGTTCGCTTGGCCGCCCGATCATGAAAAGCGAAATCGATCAGCCGACGCCATACAATACCTATCAGATTGAGGGCCTGCCGCCGGGCCCAATCACCAATCCGGGCCGCGCGGCGCTGGAAGCCGCCGCCAATCCCGCGCGCACGCGCGACCTCTATTTCGTCGCCGATGGCACCGGCGGACATGCGTTCGCCGAAACCTACGAGCAGCACCAGAAGAACGTGTTGAGGCTGCGCCAGGCCGAGGCCGCGCAGCAGCCCCCCGGCGGGGCCGAGCCGACGCCGGCCGCGACGCCGGCGCCGCGCAATCGCCGCCCGGCAATCAGCCACTGACGAGGCTGCGGACTTAAAGCGCATCCGCACAAGGCAAAGTGCGCGGGCGCCCGGTCAGCTTTCTGGCGAAAACACAGCCGGCAAATCGTCGTACCCGGATATGCTCTTGTGAGCGCGGGAGGCGGTGGCTAAGTTCGGCGCGATTTTTGATCTATTCGCTGCCGGAGACCGCATTCCATGGCGCTGTCGAGCATGACGGGGTTTGCTCGCAGCCATGGCGTCTGCGGCTCCTACGCCTGGGCCTGGGAAATCAAATCGGTCAACGGTAAGGGCCTCGATCTGCGGCTTCGCTTGCCGTCCGGTTGGGACGCTGTCGAGCCGGCGGTACGGGCCCGCGCGGCTGAGGTACTGTCGCGCGGCTCGATCCAGGCGGGCTTGAGCGTGGATCGCAGCGGCGCCACCCCGGCCGTGCACGTTAATACTGCAGTGCTCGAGGCCGTCTTGGCTGCGGCGCGGCAATTATCGCGCCGCGTCGAAGCCTCGCCGCCGACGCTCGATGGCCTCCTTGCGCTTAAGGGCGTGATCGAGATCGGCGACGCCGCCGAGAGCGAAGAGGAAAAGCTGAGCGCCGAAGCGGCGGTGACCACGGGCTTCGCTAAAGCGATAACGGCGCTGGCCGACATGCGCCGCCACGAAGGAGAGGCGCTTGCACGTGTGTTCGCGGCGCGGCTTGATCAGATCGCAGCGCTCACCGAGCGCGCCGAACTCGTCCCGGGCCGCCGGCCCGAGGCGATCCGCGCCCGGCTCGCCGAGCAGGTCGCCGCACTGCTCGCGCAATCCGACCGCTTCGATCCCGACCGGCTGCATCAGGAGGCAATCCTGATCGCCACCAAGGCCGACGTGCGCGAGGAACTCGACCGACTCGCCGCCCACGTTGCGCAGGCAAAGGCGTTGATCGAGCAGGGTGGACCGGTCGGCCGCCGGCTCGATTTTCTCGCCCAGGAGCTCAACCGCGAAGCCAACACGTTGTGCGCCAAGTCAAACGACGTAGAACTGACCAATATCGGACTTGAGCTGAAAGCCGCCGTCGAGCAATTCCGCGAGCAAGTGCAGAACGTGGAATGAGGCGAAAAAATCATGGCGCGCGCGGCTCCAATCCGGAAACATCGCAGCAAACGAAATGCGATCGCGCGCCGCGGCCTGATGTTGGTTCTGTCCTCGCCGTCCGGCGCGGGCAAGACCACGCTGTCGCGCCTGTTGCTCAAGGCCGACCGCAACGTCAAGCTTTCGGTGTCGGTCACCACGCGGCCGAAGCGGCGCGGTGAGGTCGACGGCCACGATTATCATTTCATCGATCCCGTTCGCTTTGCCGCCATGGTGAAAGCGGGCGAACTTTTGGAATGGGCCGAGGTTTTCGGTCATCGCTATGGTACGCCGCGGGCGCCGGTGATCGAGGCCTTGCGCGCGGGCCGCGACGTGCTGTTCGACATCGACTGGCAGGGTACCCAGCAGCTGCGCGAAAAGGCGCGCGACGATCTCGTCAGCGTCTTCATTCTGCCGCCGAGCGTGAAGGAACTGGAGCGGCGGCTGCATAGCCGCGCGCAGGACACCCACGCCATCATCGGCGCGCGCATGGACAAGGCGGCGGGCGAGATGAGCCATTGGCCGGAATACGACTACGTTATCGTCAACACCGATATCGATCTTGCCTTCGCCGAAGTGTGCGCGATTCTTGCTGCCGAGCGGCTCAAGCGCGAGCGGCAGATCGGACTGTCCGACTTCGTGCGCGGTCTGCAGGCGAAATTATAAGGTCGAGAGGCCGGCCGCGAGGGATTGTCCGGGTTGCGGCTTCCGTCGTCTAAGAAATTGTCAACACCGTGCGTCCAACGACGCGCCCGGCGCGAAGGTCGTCGAGGGCTGCTTGCGCTTCCCCAAGCGGGCGCTCGCGCGTCTGGATCGGCGCGACCTTGCCGGCGCGTGCGAGATCGATGAGTTCACTTGCCTCGGCCAGCGTGCCGGTGAGCGTGCCCTCGATGGTCATCGCCTTGATGGCGAACATCGCCGCTGCCATCGAAAAAGTGCCGCCGAGGAGTCCCGTTACCACGACCTTGCCGCCGCGCGAGAGTACGCCGGTGGCAAATTGCAGCGACTTGTCGGAGCCGACAAAATCGCAGACGCCGAGCAGGCCGCCCGTTGACGCCATGATCGTGCGGCGGGCTTGCGGATCGGCCGGGTCATAGGCCGCGGCCGCACCAGCGGCGAGCGCAGCCGTTCGTTTCTCCGCGTCAATGTCGGCGACGAGCGGCGGATCGCGAAACAGCGCGCGCGCAATCGAGAGCCCCATCATGCCGACGCCGCCGAGCCCGACCAGCAGCACGGGCCCGCGTTCGGCGTGGCCGGCAAGCCGCTTGAGCGCCCCATAAGCGGTCAACCCTGAGCACATCAGCGGCCCGGCGAAAGCGGGCGAAAGCGGCGCGTAGTCGAGCAGATAGCGCAGATGCGGCACGAGTACGTGGGTGGCGTAGCCGCCGTCGGCTGTAATGCCGAGATGGCGGTGGGTGGAGCACATGTTCTCCGCGCCGGCCTTGCAGGCGGCGCATGTGCCGCAGCCGATCCAGGGATAGACGGCGACGCGGCGGCCGATGAGCGCGCCTTCGGCCTCCTCGCCCACCGCCTCGATCACGCCCGCGATCTCGTGGCCGAGCGTGAACGGCAGCGGCCGATCCTTGGTGATGTCGAGCCTCCGCTCGCCGCCCAATTCGAAATAGCCGTCCTGCAAATGCAGGTCGGAATGGCACACGCCGCAGCGGTCGACGCGCACGAGTACTTCGCTGCCGTGCGGGGAGGGGCAGTCGATCACGGTCTCGCACAGCGGCTGTCCGTAGGCGACCAGCGATTGGCGGTGGAGTTGGGTCATGGGGTGCCCGGTTGGTGCGGATTGTTCGGCAGTCCAAACCAAATGTTCAAAAGCCAAAGAATGCCGTCGATCGCAACGGCTATCGTGTTTTCGAAATAATTTCCCTGTCAAGGGCGCGCGTTAGCGCGACAAAGTCCGCAACGGAAAGATCCTCGGCGCGCCCGGTCGGATCGAGGTCGGCCGCCGCCAGCAAGGTTGGTACGTCGACGCCAAGCGAGCGCAGGCTTTGGCGTAGCATCTTGCGCCGTTGTCCGAACGCAGCTTGGGTCACGCGCTCGAGCAGTTTTCGTTCGCACGGCATCGGTTGTGCGCGCGGTACGAGCCGCACGAGCGAGGATTTGACCTTCGGCGGCGGCACGAAGGCCGAAGCGTTGACGTCGAACAGAATGCGCGTTTCGCAGCGCCATTGCGCCAGCACCGACAGCCGTCCGTAGCTCTTCGAATGCGGCTGCGCGACGATCCGTTCGGCCACCTCGCGCTGGAACATGAGGACGGCGCTGTCGTACCAGGGCGGCCAGGGCTCGGTGACGAGCCAGGAAACGAGCAGCGCGGTGGCGATGTTGTAGGGCAGATTGGCGACGATGCGCACGGCGCTCGCCGGCAGCAGCGGCCGCGGATCGAATGTGAGCGCGTCCGCAGCGACGATGTCGAGACGGCCGGCATAGTGCGCGGCGATTTCGTGCAGCGCGGCGATCGCGCGCTCATCGCGTTCCACCGCGATCACGCGCTGCGCCCCTTGAGCCAGCAGCGCGCGCGTAAGCCCGCCCGGACCGGGGCCGACTTCGAACACGGTGACGCCCTCAAGCGGACCGCCCGCGCGAGCGATGCGGCCGGCGAGGTTGAGATCGAGGAGAAAATTCTGGCCGAGCGATTTTTTGGCGGCAAGGCCGTGGCGGCGAATGACTTCGCGCAGCGGCGGCAGGCCGTCCGGCGCCGCAGGCCCGGCGGCCGCTTCGTTCACGACGCGGCCGCGAGCGCCGGGCTTTCCGCGTCAGCGAGCCGCGCCGCCAGCCGCAGCGCGGCGACGAGGCTGCTGGCGTCGGCGGCGCCTGTTCCGGCAATGTCGAAGGCGGTGCCGTGGTCGGGCGAGGTGCGCACGAAGGGAAGACCCAGCGTGACGTTGACGCCGTGATCGAAGGCCAGCGTCTTGATCGGGATCAGCGCCTGGTCGTGATACATGCACAGAGCCACGTCGTAGCTCGCGCGCGCGCGTTCGTGAAAGAGCGTGTCGGCAGGCAGCGGGCCGCGAACGTCGATGCCTTCGGCGGCAAGCTGCGCTACGGCCGGCGCGACGATAGCGCGGTCCTCGTCGCCGAGCGTGCCTTCTTCGCCGGCGTGCGGATTGAGTCCGGCAACGGCGAGTCGCGGCCGCGCGATGCGAAACCGTGCGCGCAGATCGTGCGCCACGATGCGCCCGGTGTCGACGATCAGGTCGGTCGAGAGCGCCTTGAAGATCTCCTTCAGCGGCAGATGAATGGTCACCGGCACGACGGCAAGTTCGGGCGACCACAACAGCATCACCGGCCGCAGCGCCTTCCCGGTCGCTTCTTGCACCAGCCGCGCCAAGAATTCGGTGTGGCCGGGCTCGGCGAAGCCGGATTTGTAGAGCACGTTCTTGGCGACCGGATTGGTGACGACCGCCGCGGCCAAGCCCGCCATCACGTCGGCGACGGCGCGGCGGATCGATGCGATGGCGGCCGGCGCGCTCGATGCGTCCGGCCGGCCGGGCTCGGCGTTGGTTTTGACCTCAAGCGCGACCACCGGAAGGGCGGAATCGAATGCCGCGGTGGCTTTGTCCGGAGTGACTGTCGCGAGCGGCACATTAAGGCCAAGCCGGGCCGCGCGGCGGGCGAGAAAATCCGGATCGGCCGCGAGGTAGAAGGGGGGAATGTCAAGTTCGGCGCGGCGATGCCACACCGAAAGTGCGAGATCGGGGCCGATCCCGGCCGGCTCCCCGAGCGTCAATGCCAACACTTGCACGATAGCTGCACGATAAGCGCTTATTTCTGCGTCGTCGTTGCGACCGGCGCGATGTACTGGATCATGGCCTCGCGGCGCAATCTTTGCAAATAGACCGCCGCCTTGGCCTCGAATTTCTTCTCGAAAAGTTCGTCGTGGATCTTCTTCTTCTCCGGCGTATCGTTTTTGCTTAGCCGTTTGGCGCAGACGGCGAACATCTGCAGACCCTCGGACGTGCGTTCTGGCGGCGTCAGATGGCCGAGCTCGGTGCCGTCGAGAATATCGCGGGATTGTTGCGGCAGGTCGGCCGAGAATTTGATCATCTGGTCGCGCACCGCGACTTCACTCAGCGCGCGGGCAAAAGTGATGCCATCTGGGCAACTGGCAAAACGGGCGCGCAAGGCGTCGGCCTCGCGTTTGCGCGACTCATAGAAAGAATCCGGCGAGCCCGCCGGAACGATAAAAACGATCGGGCGGATCTGGTATTCGTAGCCGACGCCCTGTTTTTGGTCGCCGCTCGGATGCAGGTTCAGTTGGGCTTCGACGTCGGTATCGGCGATTTCGAGGCTCGCCTTGAAACGGCCGCGCACGAGCGCGGCCCAGGCCAGTTGCGCGCGTAGCCGGCCTTTGAGCGCTTGTTCGCTGGTGCCGGCATGGGCCAGGATCTCGTTCAGCTTTTGCGCGTCGATGCCCATGTGCTCCGCAACCGTCGCGTAGGAACTATCCACCTCCGATTGCGGAACATCGATTTCGAAGCGTTTGGCCTCCTTTATTTCCAGAACCTCGTTGATAAGTATGTTGAGCACGTCCCCCAGCGCCGGCATTTTTTGTGTGCTCAGTAGCTCAAGCTTGGCGCGCTCCATGATGTCGAGCTGGGTAATCGGCACGCCGTCGACAAGTGCGACAACCGCTTGTGCCTGAGCGTGGGCGACCGAAGCGCCCGCAAGCATCACCACCGCGGCAAGCACCGCGGTGATCAAGCTTCCCCGCCGTGCGGGGATGCTGTTATGCCACATTGCTCCTTCGCTCCCTCGTTCGGGCGTCGCTGCCGAACGCCGTCCCCGGCCTGACCTAGGCCGCAGACGATGAATGCTTATTCTCGCGGCAAATTTAGGACATTGCCAGCCTGCCGGTTTGTCAGCCCTTCAGGGGCTTACCAATTGTTAACCGGCGGCGAGCGCCGCCCCTTATCCATCCTCCTGATAGAGCAGCGCCACGATGCCCGCGAATCCACCAAGCAGGACCGGAATCCAGGCCGCGGCGACCGGTGAGAGCAGCTCCGATTTACTCATGTCCTCGGTGATTTTTTGCAGGACAAACAGCATGAAACCGGCGGTGATCCCGCTCAAAACCATCCTCTGAACGCCGCCAAAGCGGAAAAACCGCAGGCTGACCGCGGCAGCCAGGAGAACCATGGCGCTGAGCAGAAACGGGCGGGCGAGGAGCTCATTGTACTGCAGCCGATAGCCGGCGGCGGCGAGCCCGGCTTTTTCAGCCATATCGATATAGCTCGGCAGCTGCCAGAACGGCACGGTTTCCGGCGTGGCGAAGCTCTCGCGCACCTGGGCAAGGGTCAGGTTGGTGGGGAGGCGATAGCTCGCCTCCGACTGCGGCGGCGCCGCGGTCGAATAGATGCGAACGTCGTCGAGCTGCCAGTAGCCCTGCTCGAGCTCGGCGCTTTTCGCCTCAATCCGCTGCCGGAAATGGCCGTCGCTGTCGTAGGTATAGACGGTAACGCCGCCGAGGCTCGATCCTTGTTCGCGGCTCGACTGGGCGTTGATGATGACAGCGCCATCGGGACTCTTCTGGCGCACCCAAAAACCGCTGTTGCTGATCTGTAGTGCCGAAGGCGACTCGCCGAGCATCTCGGCTTCCAGGCGCTTTGAGCGCTCGTGCAGCATCGCGGCGATCGGGTTGTAGGCGGTGGTCGCGACGGTGCCGAACAGGAACGCGACGATCAGGGCGGGCGCGATGAATTGCCAGGCGGAAATGCCAGCCGAGCGCGCGATGACGAGTTCAAGCCGGCGCGACAGCGTCAGATAACAGGACATGGCTCCCACCAGCACCGCAAACGGCATGATGTGTTCGGTGAGCTGCGGTATCCGGAACATCGAGATCTGGGCGAGAATCCACGCGGTTGCCTTCGGCCAGTCGGCGCCGCGGCGCATCAGTTCGAAATAGTCGATCATGCCGGCAAGCACGACCACGCCGACGAACGTGCTCAGAACCGAACTGAGGAAGCGGAAGCCGAAATAACGTGACAGCGTGCCGGTGACCATTGGTGCGTTCCGTTAGCTCGGTGCTGCCCGCGCAAAGCGTTCGGTGACGGCGTTGACGATCCGTGTCGCCAGCGCCCCGTGTTCGATCGTTTTGCCGCGCGAGATTTGCGCCAGTCCGACAATGATCGTGCCGGCCAGCGCGATGAATTGGACAGCGAGAATGCTTGGGTAGCGCACGCCGACGATGACGCTGGCGAAGCCGATGAGCCGCAGGATGAGCGCCGCGCTGACCAAGCCCAGCAAAGCCAGCGTGCGGCTCTGCCGTGTGGTTTGCGGCGGTCCGAGGAACATGTAGGTCAGAATGGCGAACGCCAGCGGATAGAACGGGGTCGCCAAACGATCGAAAAGTTCGGAGCGATATTGATCAGGCTGTGCCGCGTAGAGGGTGTCGTCAGGCTGCGGCCAGATCAGCTCCCAGAGGTACTTCTCGCGCACCGTATAGGTGACGTTCTGCGGGCCGCTGGTGAACTTCGACAGGTCGAAAGGATAGCGGTCGAAGCTGAGGATGCGCGGATCGGTGTGGCCGGCCTGCAGCCGCTGAATGCTGCCGTGCTCGAGCACGAGGAACGTGCCCTCCGGGTTCTTTATGATCTCGCCTTGCTCGGCAAGGTAGGTGGCGTGTTCGTTGGGGTCTCGTCTGTCGTCGACAAAGATGCCGAGCAACAAACCGTTCGGGCGACGGTCCGCGATGTGGAAGGTGAGATCGCCGCCGACGCTGGTGAAGCGGCCGGGCTGCACGATGTTGGTGAGAATGTCGGCGCGCACCTGCGACGACCAGTCGCGCAATTCGCGCAACGCGCGGGGCGAAAGGTAGGCCGCGATTACCCCAACCAGGATCGAAACCACAATGGCAGCGGCGAGGAACGGCCGCAGCAGGCGCCATGGCGACACGCCGGCGGCGTTCATCACGATGATCTCGGAGTTCGAGCCGAGCCGGTTGAGAACATGGCCGGCGGAGACCATCAGGGCGATTGGCGCGATGATCATGATCAGGAGCGGCACAATCATTCCAGTGATGCCGATGAACACGAACAGCGTTTGCCGCTCGCTGGTGATCAGGTCGAAATCGCGCATCGCCTGAGTGAACCAGATCACCACGGTCAGGGTGACCACGGTGATCAGGAACGCCACCATGGTTGTGCGAAAGATGTACCGGCTGATCGAACCCACCGGACCTGTCCTCCCCGCCGACCGGCCTCGCCGCCGCGCGAAGCCCGATCCCGCCGAGCCAAGGTGCCTGACGAAGTGCCAGATGCTTTCACAAAGTGGCCTCGCCAAGGCAACCCCAGTGCCGCAGATTGTTGGGGAACTCTGCGCGCGGCTGCGGGTATTGGCCCCATTTGCCCTGATAATCACACTTTGCACGAGCATCCGCTGCGGTTCATAAGTTGACCGACAAATCGCCACCGATCGGTCGCCAAAGCCTCAGAGGACCACAATGCCCGACGTCTTGAAGCTTGGATTTGCCCCCTTTGCCCGTGTTCGGGGGGTTCTTGTTACGTTCTGTGCGGAGAACCTCAAATTCGGTCCCGCGACCAAAAAGGCGCTCGCGCCCGCCGAACAGCTCGTCAGGCGCGCCGCGGCGGCGGATCGGTTTACCGGCAAGAGCGGATCGACCCTCGACATCGTAGCGCCGGCTGGTCTCGACCTGCCGCGGCTTGCTGTGGTCGGGATCGGCAAGGAGAGCGAGCTGACCTCGCAGGGGATCGTCAAGCTGGGTGGCGTCGCCATGGGAAAGGTCCCGGCCGCCGCTGCCGAGGCGACTATTATTGCGGAATTCGGCGCGGGCGCGCTCAAGCCGGATCAAGTCGCCCATCTGGCGCTCGGCGTACGCCTGCGTGCCTATTCGTTTGACCGTTACAAGACCAAGCGCAAGGAAGGCGACGACCGGGCCGAGAAGGTTGAGGTTCACCTCGCCTGCGCCAATCCCGCCGCTGCAGAAAAGTCGTGGGCTGAGACGGCCGGAATCGCCGACGGCGTCGTGCTGGCGCGGGACCTCATCAACGAGCCGGCGAATGTCCTCTATCCGATCGAATTCGCCCGCCGCGCCTCCGCGCTGACCAAGCTCGGCGTTTCCGTCGAGGTGCTCGACGTGCCCGCCATGAAGAAGCTCGGCATGGGTGCGCTGCTCGGCGTTGGCCAGGGCTCGGCGCACGATTCGCGGCTCGTCGTCATGCGCTGGAATGGCGGCAAACGCGGAGCCGACCCGGTCGCCTTCATCGGCAAGGGGGTCTGCTTCGACACCGGCGGCATCTCCATCAAGCCGGCGGCGGGAATGGAAGACATGAAAGGCGACATGGCGGGCGCCGCCTGCGTGGTCGGGCTCATGCATGCGCTCGCTGTGCGCAAAGCCAAGGTCAACGCGGTCGGCGCCATCGGGCTCGTGGAGAACATGCCCGACGGCAAAGCGCAGCGCCCCGGCGACATCGTCAAGACTATGTCCGGCCAGACGATCGAAATCATCAACACCGACGCGGAAGGCCGCCTCGTACTGGCCGACGTGCTGCATTACGTGAACAAGCGCTTCAAGCCGAAATTCATGATCAATCTGGCCACCCTCACCGGCGCTATCATCGTAGCGCTCGGCCAGGAATATGCCGGGATGTTTTCCAACAACGACAAGCTGGTGGAGCGGTTGACCAAGGCGGGTGAGGCGACGGGCGAGCGGGTCTGGCGGATGCCGCTCGGGCCCGAATACGACAAGATGATCGATTCCAAATTTGCCGACATGAAGAACACCGGCGGGCGCTGGGCCGGCTCGATCACGGCGGCGCAATTGCTGCAGCGCTTCGTCGACAAGACGCCGTGGGCGCATCTGGACATCGCCGGCACCGCGCTCGGCTCGCCACAGACCGACATCAACAAAAGCTGGAGCTCCGGCTGGGGTGTGCGGCTGCTCGACCGGCTGGTCGCCGACTATTACGAGCGATGAAAGCGAGGCAATGACCGAAGTCCTCTTCTATCAGCTCAAGGGACAAACGCTTGAGCAGGTGTTGCCGTCGCTGATTGCGCGGTCGCTCGAACGTGGGTGGCGCGTCGCCGTGCAGGCTTCCTCGGATGAGCGCATCGAGGCGCTCGATGCGCATTTGTGGACATGGCGCGACGACACCTTTCTGCCGCACGGGACCTGGCGGGACGCCGAGGCCGCTGAGCAGCCTGTCCTGCTCACGGTCAACGAGGAAAATCCCAACGGCGCGGCCGTGCGCTTTCTGGTCGATGGCGCCGGAATGCCGGGCGATCCGGCCGCCTACCAGCGCCTTGTCTTGCTGTTCGATGGCGACGATTCGGAGGCTCTTGAGACCGCGCGGGCGCGTTGGGCGAAGGCCAAAAATGAGGGCTTTGAGGTGACCTATTGGCGGACCGACGAGAACGGTCGCTGGCAGCGTCAAGCATAACAGGTAAGCGATTCCGTTCTGCGCCGCCTCCATGCCGTAAGTGTCTGGACTATAATGATTTTATCCTATGCTGCACTCCTTATCTGAAACTCCATCGCCAGCAGCGTTCGGCCGCACTATATTTTTTGCTGCGTTCTCAGATTGGGTGCTATAGTTGCGTCATGAACAAACATTCGGCAGCTAAGAAGCGGCCGGCAAAGGCCAGCCGGCGCACGGCGGCGCGCAAGCCGTCGCCGCGCAAGGCGAGCGCCCGTTCGGCAGGGAGAAAACCCGAGCAGAAAAATGGCTCGCACAAGGCCGCAGTGCACAAGAATGGTGTGCACAAAAACGGTGTGCATAGGAACGGCATCAAGATTACCGCAATGGCTGCAATTGACGTGTCGCAGATTAACATCGGCGGGGCGAGCGTCAGCCGGGCTAGTGTCAGCGCCGTCGAGGCGATCGGTTCGGCACTGCAGGCACACAAATTCAGTGTCGGCCAAACGGTTTTCTACACGTCGAGCCCGATCAGCCGTCCGGGCGCCAGCGGCAGCTATAGGGTGGTGCGGCTGTTGCCGTCTGACGGCGACGATTATCAGTACCGGATCAAGCACTCCGGGGAAGCTTTCGAGCGGGTGGCCAAGGAAAGCCAACTCGAACTCGAGGTCTGATCGCGGGCGCTGACCGCCCCAATCTTTCCTGTTTTTGCAGCCATCCTCAGCTAGCGTAAGGCTCCAAGGGCTCGAGCGCTCGCGCGGCCGCACTTCCGTCTGCACCGCGCCTGGGCCATACTCGGAGCGGGGCAAAGTGGCGTCCGCGTGGGGAGTAGGGTGCGTTGATGCTCCGCTTCGATCCGCAGATTGCGGGCTGGTTATCGCCGTCGCTTGTTGCAGCGGCAGCGGTGGCGCTTCTCGTCATCACCGTCGGCGCGCTGGCGTTTCCGCGTAGGCGAAAAGGGGCCCTGGCTGCGTTCGCGCGCGTTGTACTTATTCTCATTGTGGCAGGCCTCGGCGGATCGCTGAGCTGGGCGTATTTCGACAGTGCCGCCACGCGTGCCCACCAGGCCGAACGCCGCGCGCTTGAGCTGCGCGTCGGGCGGCTAAACGAACAATCGCTCAAGCCAGGTTCGCCGCTTGCCTGCCTTGACGCCTTCGCGGGCGAAACCGTCCAGGCTGCCTGTGAGCGGGCGGTCTTTGCCACCCCGGCGAGCGTGGCCGCGGCGATTTCCTACGTGGCGGCGCAATTCACGCTGCTGACCGAGATGACCGATTATGCGAGACGCGGCGGCGCTGGCATCGACGATACGCTCTTGCCGCTACGCCACTCGCTTGAGGGCGATCCGTTCGGCTTCCTCGCTTATGTGCTGGTGATGGGCGGCGGCTGCACCAGCGAGCATTGCCCGCCGCTCGGCTTGCTGCGCGATCCGACGCACGTGCGCACAAACATTATCGCGCAGACGCTTCAGCGTTACGTCGATCACTATCGCGAGGTTTGGGCGAAATCGCCCGACGCGGTGGTCGCGGAGACGCCCGAAATGGCACCGACCGGCGTGCCTGATGCGAATGCGACGGGCAAACGCAAGGTCTCGGTCAATATCGACTTTCCGACTGCCGCATCGATCCCGCCGATCAGCATCATGAATCCGGAGCCGAAGGGACCGGGGGACCGTGCGGCGCCAAACAACACCGAAGCGGCGCGTCGCGCCCCCGGTGCGCAGGCCGACCCCGTTTGGACGCCCGGGCAGCCACGGCCACAGCCACAGGCGCAGCCGGCAAAATAAGGCGTGCGTTTCGCGTGACTCCGCTGCGGCCGCCCATTGCGGCGCGCCAAAGTCCGCGTCACATGAGGCGCAATGTTCCGCTCCGTCCTCATCGCCAATCGCGGCGAAATCGCCTGCCGCATCGCGCGCACCGCCAAACGCATGGGCTTGCGCACCATCGCCGTCTATTCGGCAGCCGATGCGCACGCGCTGCACGTGCGCGCGTGCGACGAGGCCTATTTGCTCGGCCCGCCCGCGCCGCGCGATAGCTATCTGTCGATCGAACGGTTGATCGCGGTCGCGCAGCAGTCCGGCGCCGCGTGCGTTCATCCCGGTTACGGCTTTCTGTCCGAGAACGCCGATTTCGCCGAGGCGTGCGTGCATGCCGGTTTGGTGTTCGTCGGTCCACCGGCGGGGGCGATGCGCGCCATGGGGCTCAAGGACCGCGCCAAGCGGCTGATGGAGAAGGCCGGCGTGCCCGTGGTGCCCGGCTACCATGGCGAGCGCCACGACGCGAAATTCCTCAAAGAGAAGGCCTACGAGATCGGCTATCCGGTGCTGATCAAGCCGTCGGCGGGCGGCGGCGGGCGCGGGCTGCGCCGCGTCGACCGCCACGCCGATTTCGAGGCGGCGTTGCAATCGGCGATCCGCGAAAGCGAGGCGGCATTCGGCTCCGGCCGCGTGCTGCTCGAAAAATTCATTCTCTCGCCGCGCCATGTGGAAATTCAGGTCTTCGCCGACACGAAGAGCAACATCATTCACCTCAACGAGCGCGACTGCTCACTGCAGCGGCGCCATCAGAAGGTGATCGAAGAAGCGCCGGCGCCAGGTATGACGCCGGAGCTGCGCGCGCGGATCGGTGCCGCCGCCGTGGAGGCCGCCAAGGCCGTCGGTTACGTCGGCGCCGGCACCGTCGAATTCATTGCCGACGGCAGCAAGGGCCTGCGGGCGGACGGCTTCTGGTTCATTGAGATGAACACGCGGCTGCAGGTCGAGCATCCGGTCACCGAGGCGGTCACCGGCCTAGATCTGGTCGAGTGGCAATTCCGTCTCGCCGCCGGCGAAGCCTTGCCGTTGACCCAAGCGCAGGTTCGTCTCGAAGGCCACGCCGTCGAGGCCCGCCTTTACGCGGAGGATCCGGCGAACGACTTTCTGCCGTCGACCGGCCCGATCGTTGAGCTGCGCCTGCCCACGGACGTTCGCGTCGACAGCGGTGTCGAGGCGGGCGGCGAGGTTACTCCGTACTACGATGCGATGATCGCCAAACTCATCGCGCACGCCCCAACGCGCGAGGCAGCCCTCGATCAACTCGCCGGCGCTCTCGATCGCACGCTGATCGCCGGCCCGCGCAGCAACGTGACCCTGCTTGCCGCACTCTGCCGCAATGCGGATTTCCGGCAGGGCAGAATCGACACCGGATTCATCGATCGCTCTCTCGCCGCGCTCGGTGTGCGTCGAGAGCCGCCCGACCGCGCCGCTGCGGCGTTTGGGCTTGCGCGTTTGCTGGCGGTTCAGTCGATCGAGGAGACCGGTGTCGCCGGCAAAGGGGACGATGTCGCGGCAAACTCGCCGTGGGCCGCGAACGATGGCTTTCAGCTCGGCGGGCCGCGCACGCTGACCATCCCCGTCCTGATCGACAGCGAGAGCGCCGATGCGGCGCTGACCTACGGAAGGGACGGCGCGCATGTCTCTATCGGCGGCGTGACGCCGGCGGCTGACGCTGAGGTGTTCGTGGCCGCAGACGAGGCATTCGTTCTGCGCCATGGCCGGCAGACGCGCGTTCGCCTAAAGGACTTTTCCGCCCCGGCGGCGGAAGGCGCCTCAAGCGATGGCGCAGTGAAGGCGCCGATGCATGGCAAGCTGCTCGATCTATTCGTCGGCGTCGGCGATCGAGTGGCCGCCGGTCAGCGGCTCGCCGTCATCGAGGCAATGAAGATGGAACACACGCTGCATGCGCCCTTTGCCGGAACAGTACAGCGGATCGCGGTCGGTGCCGGCGCGCAGGTTGTGGAAGGCGGCGAAATCATGCTGATCGATCCTGCTGCGACCGGCTAAGGTCAGTCCATGCCACTCCATCTCATCAAGCTTTGTGTCGGCTGCGACTCGGTCCGTGACCTCGAGGACTGGATCAAGGTAAAGCTCAAAGACAAGCGCAAGCGCGGCGAAAAGCCCGAGCATATTCATCGAACGCGGATGGTGCCCAAGCGCGCCGACGAACTCACCGACGGCGGCTCGCTCTTTTGGGTGATCCGTGGTGAGATCATGTGCCGTCAGCGCATCCGCGCCGTACGGCCGTTCCGCGATAAGGACGGCGTCGGCCGCTGCGGGCTGGTGCTCGATCCCAAACCGGTTCTGGTCGAGCCGCGCCCTTACCGCGCGTTTCAGGGCTGGCGCTACCTGCCGGACGCCGACGCCCCGCGCGATCTCGACAAGGCGGCGCCGGGCGCGGCCTCGATGCCGGAAAAATTACGGCGGGAGCTGCGCGAGCTCGGCCTCATGTAACATTGCGGAGCAAGAGCATGATCATCGAAAGCGAGAAAGACGTCACCAAGGCGGTGCTCAGCGAGTATGCGCGAATCAAGAACCCGCGGCTGCGCGAGATCATGGCCGCCTTTATCCGCCACCTGCATGACTTCGCCCGCGAGGTGAAGCTGACCGAGCAGGAATTTCATACCGCGATGGCCTACGTGGTGGCGCTCGGCAAACAATCCAACGAGACGCATAACGAGGCGGTTCTGATGGCGGGCTCGCTCGGCCTGTCGCCGCTCGTCTGCCTCCTCAACAATGGCGACAACGGCACGACCGAGACCGACGCCAACATGCTCGGTCCGTTCTGGCGCATGCACTCGCCGGCGACGCCAAATGGCGGTTCCATTGTACGCTCGTCGACGCCCGGTCCTGTGCTGTTTGTGGAGACCACATTTCTCGATGCCGCCGGCAAGCCGATCGAAGGTGCCGAGGTCGATATCTGGCAGTCCTCGCCCGAGGGCTTCTACGAAAACCAGGACCCGGTCCAGGCCGACATGAATTTGCGCGGCAAGTTCGTAACCGACGCGCAGGGGCGCATCAGTTTCCGGAGCGTGAAGCCGGCCGGCTATCCGATTCCGATCGATGGGCCGGTCGGCGAATTGCTGCGCGCGGCCGGCCGCCACAATATGCGGCCGTCGCATCTGCACTTCCTGGTCTATAAGCCAGGTTTCAAGACGCTTATTTCGCAAATCTACGATCCCGAAGACCCGCATATCGAAACCGATGTGCAGTTCGGCGTCACCCGTCACCTGATCGGCAATTATGTCCGGCACGGCGAAGGCGAGCGTGCGCCCGCGCCGGACGTGACCGCGCCGTGGTATTCGCTGGCGCACACCTTTGTCATGCAGCGCGGCGACGCGAAGCTGCCGAAGCCGCCGATCTCCGGCAAGGTAGCCGGCGAGCGGCCGGAAATCCCGCATCTTGAGGCGGTGTGAGGCGAGCTGTCCTGCGGACAGCTCTCCGTCAGCAGCGCAAGAGACTACACGGCAACATTATCAATCAGCCGCGTGTTGCCGATCCGCGCCGCGACAAGGAGCCGGATCGGTCCTTCATTTGCCGAGGTGACTGGCGCCAGCGTGTCGGCGCGGCGCGCCTCAAGGTAGTCGAGCTTGAAACCTGCATGGGCGATCGCTTCGCGGCCCTTGCGCAGCACTGCAGCCAGCGGTCGGCCGGCCGTAATCTCCGCTGCGCATTCCCCAAGCACGCGGTAAAGCGCGGGGGCGGCTCGGCGTTCGCTCGCTGACAAGTACACGTTGCGTGAAGAGCGCGCCAACCCGTCCGACTCACGCACAATCGGTGCACCGACGATTCGCGTTTTCAGGTCGAGGTCGCGGGCGAGCCGGGTGAGGACCTTAAGCTGCTGATAGTCTTTCTGGCCGAAGATGGCGATGTCTGGCTCGCATTGGATGAGCAGTTTGGCGACGACCGTCGCGACGCCGGCAAAAAAGTGCGGGCGAAAGGCGTCTTCAAGGCCGGCCTGCGCCGGACCTTCCGGCAAGATCCGGCTCGCAAAGCCTTGCGGATACATGGTCTCCACCGTCGGCGCCCAGACCAGATCGACCTTGAGCGCGGCAAGCTTGGCGAGATCGGCGGCCAGCGTGCGCGGATAGCTGCCAAAATCTTCATGCGGCCCAAACTGCGCGGGATTAACGAAGATCGACACGACGACCGCGTCGGCGCGGCGCTGCGCCAATCGAATGAGCGAGAGATGGCCCTCGTGCAGCGCGCCCATGGTTGGAAAGAGCGCGATCGTCTTGCTCTTCCCTTTTTTTTGCGCGCGCAGCATGGCAATGGCGCGGCGAAGCGCCGGCAATTTTCGTGTGACACGCGGACGACGGCGCGGTGCGATTAATCTTGTTACCATTGTGACGTTCGAACGTTGCCGCGCGAACACAGCTTTCGTTTTCTTGGCTGCGTCGCGTGGTTAATGATTAACTTGTCCGACGCGATGCTGTATCTTGACCGCACGCGTTGCAAGCCTGAGAACGGCGGGCCACGCAGGGGTCGCGGTTTCATGTTGATGCAGGCGGATGTCGGCAAGCCGGATACGGCGCATGTCATCGTCCTCGGCAACGAGAAAGGCGGGTCCGGAAAATCGACCACGGCAATGCACGTCGCGGTCGCGCTGATGCAGGCCGGCCAGCGCGTTGCCACCGTCGATTTGGATTCGCGGCAGAAGAGCTTCACACACTACATCGAAAATCGCCGGGATTGGGCCGCGCGCGCCCGCGTCAAGCTTGATGTGCCAGAACATTTTTGCGTCGCCCGCGGCACCGGGTTGCGTATCGACGAAATCGAAGAGCAAGAATTCTCCGTCTTCGCCAAGGCCGTGAGCACGGCCGAGAACACGCACGATTTCATTGTCGTGGATACTCCCGGCACTGACTCTTACCTGATGCGGCTCGCGCACTCGATGGCGGACACCCTGATCACGCCGTTGAACGACAGCTTCCTCGATTTCGACGTACTCGGCACGGTCGACCCGACCACATTCGAGGTCACCGGCGTCAGCCATTATGCGGAAATGGTGCGCGAGGCGCGCCGGCAGCGCCGTCTGGTGGACGGCGGCTTGATCGACTGGGTGGTGCTGCGCAATCGGCTGTCCAGTCTGGGCTCGCGCAACAAGCGCCTGGTCGGCGAGGGCGTCGAGGAACTTTCGCGTAAGCTCGGCTTTCGCTCTGCTGATGGATTTTCCGAGCGGGTGGTCTATCGCGAGTTTTTTCCGCGCGGACTGACAGCGCTCGACGAACTGACCGAGGATACGCTTGGCCAGCGGCCAACCGTCTCGCACGCGACCGCTCGCGACGAGGTCAAGGCGTTGATCGAGGCGCTGAAGCTGCCGGTCGATGCCCGCGGCAAGCGCCGCGCCGCCGCCCGGGCGGAATGGATCGCTGCCGCCGACAAGCCGCTTGAGACACACGGCCTGCTCGCCGAGTAACGCCCGCGTCTCATTGCACTTGGCCTCAAAGAGGGCCACCTTGTGCGGGCGGCACAAAGCCGGTCGCGAAAATCCCCTTGATGGGCGATAGATGTTGCGGCGACGGCGTCGCAAGCGGCTCGGACTGTTCGAACACGCATGCCATTCCTTCTCGGTGTTGTTGTCCTGATCCTGCTGCTGTGGGCCGCCAACTCCTTTTCACGGGCCGACCCAAAGCAAACGGCGCGCGTCCTACGCACCATCGGCGGTTATGCGGCGCTGGTCTTTGCTGCGCTGCTTTTGTTGCGTGGAAATGTTGGTGCCGCGATACCGCTCGGCGTTCTGGGCCTCGGGCTTCTCGGCCAGCGCTGGCTATGGCCGCCCGCTTATTATTTTAACGGCCGGCAAGCCGGCGGGGGTGAGGACGCGCAGCGCGATGCGGGCGCGCGGAGCGGGCCGCGGTCGTCGAGCAGCAGCAAAATGACTGAACAGGAGGCTTATGAGATCCTTGGCGTGGAGCCCGGCGCCAGCGCGGAGCAGATCGCGCGCGCCCACCGGACGCTGATGAAGAAATTGCATCCCGACCAAGGGGGGTCGACGTATCTCGCGGCTCGCGTCAACGCCGCTAAGGATATTCTTCTTCGCCGCCATCGCTGAGGATCCCTACTAACGTTCCTCGCGTGGCTCCCGTCTTTGCTTGTGCGCGTCCCCGCCCGGTTTGCCGGGTCTCGATCAGTCTTTAAGAGCCATGCAGGCAAAGTCGCTGCGCTTGAGTTGGCGGCAGGCGGCTTCCGCTGTCGCCCTGTCGAAGCCCGCGAAGCGCGCCCGGTAGAGGGTCGTATCGCCCTTTTGCACCCGCTCGGTGAAGGGATCGGCACTGGCAAACTTCTGCAGCTTGCTTTGCGCGAGGTTCAGGTGCTGCCGCGCCTCGTCCTCGCCGCCATAGGCCCCGATCTGGATCACCCAGCCGCTGTGTGCGCGCGGCGGCGTCTGCGGGGCAGGGTTGGTGTCGGCTGCTTTGGCGATTTCGGGTCTAGCCGGCTCCGGTTTGGCGACCTCGACCGGAGCGCGTTCAGTCTTCTGCGCCGCGGGCGCTGGAGCCGGGGCTGGCGCTGGTGCCGGAGCGGCAACCGGCTCCGCCGCCGCCACGATCGTACGCGAAACTTCGTCCCCTTGCCGCGTCTGCACGTGCACGGCTGCTGACGGCTCGACTGCGGCCGGCTGCGTTGGCTCGGTCATCGGCACCAACACAGGCATCGCTTTCATCGTCGACGAGCGCACCGTTACGGTGTGATAGGAAATCGTCTTGACGACCAGCGGCCGGATCGGGTCGGCCGAGCCGACCGTTGCGCCCGCGCTCGTACTTGCAGTCGGTGCCGGATCGGGGGGTACCGGGCGCTCGGCGTGCGCCGGCGGAGTTTTTTGGCTGACGGATACCTTCGCTGTGACATTGGGCAAACTGGTTTGCGGCTCGGTCTTTGTCTCCACCTGGGCGATGACGGTCGGGGCGCCGCGGCGCGCCGAAGCAAGCCTGATGTTGGATTCGATCAGCGTGCGCATGTGAGCGTCGCGCTCAGATGCGGAGCGGCCGCCGAGCACCACACCGACCAGATAGCGGCCGTCGCGGTGGACCGAGGTGAGGAGGTTGAAGCCGGACGCGCTGGTGAATCCAGTCTTGATGCCGTCCACGCCGACCACCGATCCGAGCAGATGATTGTGCCCGCGGATGGTCTCGCCGCGAAACACGAACGCCGTGGTGGAGAAGAACCGGTAATAGCGCGGGAAGCGGTCCTGGATCGCACGTCCGAGCAGCGCCTGATCGTGGGCGGTAGTGACTTGATCGTCGTCAGGCAGGCCGGAGGCGTTCACATAGGTCGTATGGCTCATGCCGAGCGCATGCGCCTTTTGCGTCATGAGCTTGGCGAATTCCTCTTCGCTGCCGGCAAGGTTTTCCCCGACCACAACTGCGGCGTCGTTCGCCGACCGGGTAACGATGCCTTTGATCGCCTCTTCGACCGAAATGGTTTGGCCGGGCTTGAGTTCGAGTTTGGTCGGTGCCTGCTCAGCGGCGTGCGCCGAAACGGTGAGCTGGGAATCGAGCCGGAGCTTGCCGGCATCCAGCCGCTCGAACAAAAGGTAGAGCGTCATCACCTTGGTGAGCGAGGCCGGATGGCGTGAGGCGTCCGGATTGGATTCCTCGAGCACCGCTCCGGTGTTGCCGTCAACCAGGATCGAGGCCCTGGGCGGCGAGTAAGCTTCGGCCTCGCCGGAGCCATGAACGTGCGTGCGGCGCGCAAAATGCGCACGATGATGGTGCCGCGCAGCAGCAGTGTCGGTGGTGACGATGAGGGCCGCGCTGATCGCGGCAAGAACCAAGACGCAACTGCGAAGCCCGTGCCGGGCCTCGTTACTCGCCCAACCCATTACGCAACCCCGTCCCTGAACTCACACAGCCCCTTTGAGGGGCTCACCCCTTTTGCCCGGTTGGGACGGCGCTTCTCTTGGGCGGAATGCCGGCATTCGCCAGCCTGGTCGCCGCTCAAGAGAGGCGAAGCCCCTCGCTTCAAGACCGGCCGTCACCCAAACGACACGGTCAACGACGCTAGGCGAACGCCCTTGCGAAAGCGTTAAGTGCCTCGCCTATTGTGCACTGCGCCTAATATCGTTGCTTTTTTTGTGCAGTGCACTATCTTTAGTCTCGGCGGGCGAAACGGCCTTTTCAAGGCAGCGGGTCCGCAGAGGTTAACCGTGCCGAGCGGCGGTACGATCCGCAGGAAGGTTCACATGACCAACGACGACATGCAGAAGATTGGGAAAAAGAGCGTGGACATAGCGCTCACCACGTTTGGCGCCTGGTCCAAGGGCGCGCAGGCGATCGCCGTCGAGATCGTCGACTATTCGAAGAAGTCGACCGTAGGCTGCACAGCCGCATGGGAGAAGCTCCTGGGCGCCAAAAGCCTGGACAAGGCGATGGAGGTCCAGAGCGAGTATCTGAAATCCTCGTACGAGGATTTCGTCGCCGAGGCTACCAAGCTCGGCGAGCTCTACGTCGACCTCGCCAAGGAAGCCTATAAGCCGTTCGACGGCGCGTTCGCCAAGGTGTCGGCAAAGTGAAGGCCGTGTCGCCAAAGTAACTGCCCGCGCGCTTAGCCTCTGGCGAGCACGGACTCGATGGCTGCGGCAATGCGCGACAGACTTTGCTCGATACGTCCGACGCGGAACGCAATGTGCTCAAGCGCGTAGGCCGTCCGCTTGTCGGCAGCCGGAATGTTGAGTGCGTCGTAGTCGGGAATGAATTCTTGCTCCAGCTCGCGCTGGAGCTTTGCGCGGCGCGCGGGGTCGACCATTATCACCCTCCTCCTGCACCCGCCCCTTAGAGTCACTACAAAATATCCGAGTCGTCGGCGCGCACCAACTGGTTGGACGCCAAGCGCGAAGCGCGAATGGCACGCCGATAAAATGTTACCGTCACGGGTGGATCAATTGCCATAATTTCGGCGTTGCCGGCGTGGCGTCCTTGCGCGCCGGCGCGGCGCGAGTATGACGTGCGAGTAGACAGGTAAAGGAGGCGTGATGATCGGCCCTCCCGAGATCGTACCGGCTTCTTCTTCGATCTGGCACGGGCGTTGCTGTATCACTATGATAGCGTGTCGGCGGTGCGTGGGAGCTAAGCCCTTCGCAAGCCGACGAGGAGCCGTAACACGGACAAGATTGAACAATAGACGCGAAAATGCCGGCGAACGACGATACCGCGCAACCTCCACTCCGCATGGCGGACGATGACCGCAAGCGCAAAAGCGATCAGAACGGTCCGGGCACCGCGGTCATCACCAAGACCAAGCCGCAGACCAAGCGGCCGAACCTCTACCGGGTCCTTCTGCTCAACGACGACTACACGCCGATGGAGTTCGTCGTTCTTGTGCTCGAGCGGTTTTTCAACAAGGACCACGAGGCGGCGCAGCGCATCATGATGCACGTGCACCAGCATGGAATTGGCGAATGCGGCGTCTTTACCTACGAGGTGGCGGAGACCAAAGTGACGCAGGTCATGGACTTTGCCCGCAAACATCAGCATCCTTTGCAGTGCATCATGGAAAAGAAATGACTCCTTGAGGGAAGTGTCCGCAACAACGATGAGAACTCTGAAATGCCCACTTTTTCGCGCAGCCTCGAACAGTCGCTCCATCGCGCCTTGGCGCTGGCCAACGAGCGCCACCACGAATACGCCACGCTCGAGCACCTGCTGTTGGCGCTGATCGAAGACCAGGACGCCGCCGCGGTGATGCGGGCGTGCAACGTCGACCTGGAGAAGCTGCGCCGAAGTCTCGTCGCCTACCTCGAATCGGAATTGGACAACCTGGTCACCGACGGGGCCGACGATTCCAAGCCCACCGCCGGCTTCCAGCGCGTCATCCAGCGCGCCGTCATTCACGTGCAATCGTCCGGCCGCGAGGAGGTCACCGGCGCCAACGTGCTGGTCGCCATCTTCGCCGAACGCGAAAGCCATGCTGCGTACTTCCTGCAGGAGCAGGACATGACCCGCTACGACGCGGTCAATTACATCAGCCACGGCATCGCCAAACGGCCGGGCATGTCGGAATCGCGCCCAGTGCGCGGCGCCGACGAGGAGAACGACGCCAAGTCGGGCGACGAGCAGAAGAAGAAAGTCGACGCGCTCGACGCTTATTGCGTCAACCTCAATAAGAAGGCGCGCGAGGGCAAGATCGATCCGCTGATCGGCCGGGAAGCGGAGATCAACCGCACCATTCAGGTGCTGTGCCGCCGGCAGAAGAACAACCCGTTGTTCGTCGGCGAGGCCGGCGTCGGCAAGACCGCGATCGCCGAAGGGCTCGCCCGCCGCATCGTCCACGGCGAAGTGCCCGACGTGTTGCGCAACGCCACCGTGTTCGCCCTCGACATGGGCACGCTGTTGGCCGGTACCCGCTACCGCGGCGACTTCGAGGAGCGGCTCAAGCAGGTGATCAAAGAGTTGGAGGGCTATCCGGGCGCCATCCTGTTCATCGACGAGATTCACACCGTGATCGGCGCCGGCGCCACTTCGGGCGGCGCGATGGATGCGTCGAACCTGCTCAAGCCGGCGCTCGCCTCCGGCACTGTGCGCTGCGTCGGCTCGACCACCTACAAGGAATACCGGCAGTATTTCGAAAAGGACCGCGCGCTGGTTCGCCGGTTCCAGAAGATCGACGTCAACGAGCCGACCATCCCCGACGCGATTGAAATCCTCAAAGGGCTCAAGCCTTATTTCGAGGACTATCACAAGCTTCGCTACACCAACGAGGCGATCAAGGCCGCGGTCGAGCTGTCGTCGCGCTACATCCACGACCGCAAGCTGCCCGACAAGGCGATCGACGTGATCGACGAGTCCGGCGCGGCGCAGATGCTGCTGCCGGAAGGCAAGCGCAAGCGCACGATCGGGATCAAAGAGATCGAGACCACCATCGCCACGATGGCGCGCATTCCCCCGAAAGCGGTGTCGAAAGACGATGCCGAGGTGCTCCGGCATCTGCAGGCAACGCTCAAGCGTGTGGTCTACGGCCAGGACAAGGCGATTGAGGCGCTTTCTGCCTCCATCAAGCTCGCCCGCGCTGGCCTGCGCGAGCCGGAAAAGCCGATCGGCTGCTATCTGTTCTCTGGCCCGACCGGCGTCGGCAAGACCGAAGTGGCGCGCCAGCTCGCCGCCACGCTCGGCGTCGAGATCATCCGCTTCGACATGTCGGAGTATATGGAGCGCCACACCGTCTCCCGGCTCATCGGCGCGCCACCGGGGTATGTCGGCTTCGACCAGGGCGGGCTCCTCACCGACGGCGTCGACCAGCATCCGCATTGCGTGCTGCTGCTCGACGAAATCGAGAAGGCGCATCCGGATTTGTTCAACGTGCTTTTGCAGATCATGGATCACGGCAAGCTCACCGACCACAACGGCAAACAGGTCGACTTCCGCAACGTGATCCTGATCATGACCACCAATGCGGGCGCCGCCGACATGGCCAAGGCCGCTTTCGGTTTCACCCGCAGCAAGCGCGAGGGCGACGACACGGAGGCGATCAACCGCATGTTCGCGCCCGAGTTCCGCAACCGGCTCGACTCGATCATCACGTTCGCGCACCTGTCGCAGGATGTGATCGCGATGGTAGTCGAGAAGTTCGTGCTACAGCTTGAAGCTCAGCTTGAGGATCGCGACGTCACCATCGAATTGACCGACGAAGCGGCCAAGTGGCTGATCGCTAACGGCTACGACGAGCTGATGGGCGCGCGGCCGATGGCACGGGTGATCCAGGAGCACATCAAGAAGCCGCTCGCCGACGAGGTGCTGTTCGGCCGCTTGAAATCCGGCGGCCATGTGCGCGTGGCCGTGGTCACCGACGAGGCGGGCAATTCGAAGCTCGGTTTCGATTATCCGGAAGGCCCGGTCACGCCGCGGGCGGAGAAGCTGCCCGAGCCGCGCCGCGCCAAGAAGCGCCGCGCCTCGCCGCGGCGGAAACCACCGGGCTCAGGCGGCGGCAACGGTCCGCCGCGCGGGTCGGTGCCTAAGGTGCCGCTGGTCAAGGTGTAGAACCTCTCAGCGGGGCTTGTTGTACTGCCGGAGCTCGCGCGCAAACCACGCGGCGACGATTGGTAGTGCGGCCGCGGCTGCCAGAAACAACGGCACCGCGCCGAGCCGGTCGATTACCAGCGAGCCGGCGAAGACGCCGATCGTCTGACCGAGAAAGATCGCCGACGAAAAAATCGCAACCGCGGTGCCGCGCGCCTGCGGCGTCATCTGGGTGGCGTTGGTCTGCAGCGTGTTGTGCAGCATGTAGAAGCCGAGACCGATCAGCATGGTCGCTACCGGTGCGAGCCACCACACCGGCGTGGCCGCGAGCACCAGATAACCCGCCGCAATGGTGATGCCACCGGCAATGGCGAGGCGGACCTGGCCCAGCCGGGAGACGAACAGCCTGACAGAGCCTGCGTAAAGCAGTCCGCCAATGCCGAAACAGCCGACGCTCAAACCGATGATCGTGAAACTCACGCTGAAGCGCTGGCGTAGATACGCGCCGATATAGGCGAAGGCTCCCCACAGCAGAACGTTTTCGATGAAGGCCGCGACAATCACGATGCGCGCAAACGGCGTCGACAGCACCGCCGCGTAGTCGGCGACGAAGCCGCGCGTCGTCTCGCTCGGATGGCCGGGCGCCCGCGTGCGTGGATTGGTGGCGAGTTCGAACACCAGCCCGGCCGCCGCCACGGCGAACACGGCGGACAGCACAAAGAACACGTTGCGCCAGCCGACAAGGTCGCCGAGCACCCCGCCGAGCGCTTGGCCGGAGAGTTGACCGAGAATTTGCCCGGTCAGATAGCGCCCCAGGATCGGCTGCCGTCGCTCGTAGGGGATCACGTCGCCGACATAGGCCATCGAAATCGGAATCACCCAGCCGGCCGCCGCGCCGGTCGCGAACCGCGCAGCCGCGAGTTGCGACAGCGTCGAGGCGAGGCCGCAGAGCGCGACCAGAACTGTGCCGATCGCGCACATCAGCGCGACGGTGCGGTATTTGCCGAACCGGTCGCCGATCGGGCCAATGACAAGCTGGACCGAGCCGTGGGCGACCGCATACGAGGTCACCACCATCGCCGCCGCGCCTACGCTGGTGTGGAAGTCGGCGGCGATCTGCGGCAACAGCGAATCGGTTACCCGCACCTGCGCCTGCGCGGCGAAGCCGGCGACCGCCAGCAGCATGATCGAACGGGTCGGCGTGCGATCGCGCGGCTGCGCGGAAGCGGACATTGGCTCTGGCAACGGACTTGGCACGTGCGGTTTGCTCGGAATTAAAGTTGCGGCGGCCGGCCGGCGTTGACACATCAGGCGGGGCGGGCTTTTTACCCCGCGACCCGAGAAATACGAAACTGCGATGATTGAGAAGACCTATCAGCCCGCCGCCGTCGAAGGCCGCATCTACGCCGCATGGGAGAAGGCTGAGGCCTTCCGCGCCGGACGACCGGAACGCGCGGCCGCCGAGCCTTACTGCATCGTCATTCCGCCGCCGAACGTGACCGGCTCGCTGCATATGGGTCACGCGCTCAACAACACGCTGCAGGACATTCTCTGCCGTTTCGAGCGCATGCGCGGCAAGGATGTGCTGTGGCAGCCGGGCACCGATCATGCCGGCATCGCCACCCAGGCGGTGGTCGAGCGGCAATTGATGGAGCGTCAGGAGCCGTCAAGCCGCGCCATGGGGCGCGAGGCCTTCATCAAACGCGTGTGGGAATGGAAGGCGCAGTCTGGCGGCACCATCATCGGCCAGCTGAAGCGGCTCGGCGCCTCCTGCGATTGGTCGCGCGAACGCTTCACCATGGACGAGGGGCTTTCGCGCGCGGTGCGCAAAGTGTTTGTCGAGCTCTATCGCAAGGGGCTCATCTACAAGGACAAGCGGCTGGTCAATTGGGATCCGAAGCTGAAGACCGCGATCTCCGACCTGGAGGTTCAGCAGGTCGAGACCAGGGGCCAGCTCTGGTACATCAAATATCCGATTGAAGGCAGCAGCGAATTCATCGTCGTGGCGACGACGCGGCCGGAGACCATGCTGGGCGACGTCGCCGTCGCCGTGCATCCGCACAACGAGCGGCTCAAACATCTGATCGGCGAGCATGCCATTCTGCCGCTGGTCGGCAGGCGCATTCCGATCATCGGCGACGACTACGCCGACCCGGAGAAGGGCTCCGGCGCAGTGAAGATCACCCCGGCGCACGATTTCAACGACTTCGAAGTCGGGCGCCGGCACCGTCTGCCGCTGATCAACATCTTCGACCGGGAAGCTCATCTGGACTTAATTCACAACCAAGACTTCCGTCGGCACGTTCCTGAATCGTCCGAGATGGCGGCGACGCTTAAAATGCACGGTCTTTCTCGCGAGGCCGCGCGGAAGGAGATTGTTGGACGGCTCGAAACAGCGGGCCTCATCGAGAAAATCGAACCGACGACGCACGTGGTGCCGCACGGCGACCGCTCCGGCGCGGTGCTGGAGCCGTTTCTCACCGATCAGTGGTACGTCGACGCCAAGACACTGGCGGAGCCGGCGATCGCGGCGGTGCGCGAGCGCAAAACCACATTCGTACCAGCCCAGTGGGAGGCGACCTTCTTCAACTGGATGGAAAACATCCAGCCGTGGTGCATTTCCCGGCAGATCTGGTGGGGCCATCAAATTCCTGCCTGGTATGGTCCATCGAAACTCCCTTACGTTGGCGACCAAGGGCATACCCTCAATCTTGACGAACCTCACATCTTTGTAGGGGAATCAGAAAGCGAGGTGCTAGCGCAAGCGAAGGAATATTATGGAAAGGATGTGAAGATCGCTCCAAGTTGGAGTGCTGTGGTCTCGGCACACATGTCTGACACGAACCTTGGCGCTATTCATATTGCGCGCGACGAGGACGTGCTCGACACTTGGTTTTCCTCGGCGCTGTGGCCGTTTTCGACTTTGGGCTGGCCGGACGAGACGCCGGAGCTGAAGCGCTTCTATCCGACCTCAACGTTGGTCACCGGCTTCGACATCATCTTCTTCTGGGTGGCACGCATGATGATGATGGGTCTGCACTTCATGAAGGAAGTTCCGTTCCGCGACGTGTACATCCACCGTCTCGTGCGCGACGCCAGCGGCGCTAAGATGTCGAAGTCGAAGGGTAATGTGGTCGATCCACTCGGCGTTATCGACCAATACGGAGCCGATGCCTTGCGCTTCACGCTGGCACGCGGTGCTGCACAAGGCCATGACATCCGTCTTGGTCCGCACGAGGTCGAGAACAATCGCAACTTCGCGACCAAGCTTTGGAACGCCGCGCGCTTCGCCGAGGTGAACGAGTGTTTCACGGTATCCGAGTTTGATCCCGCCTCAGTGAAAGAGCTGATCAATCAGTGGATCGTCTCACAACTTGGCGACACGCTGGGCAAAATAGAACTAGCACTCAGCGATTATCGTTTCAATGATGCAGCCAATGCAATTTATCATTTTGTGTGGGACTTTTACTGCGATTGGTACTTGGAACTTACAAAGCCAATCTTTGTCACTCCTCAGCTAAGCGAGGCGGCAAGATACGAGACGCGGGCAACCGTCGCCTATGTTCGGGATCAAATTTTGAAAATTCTGCACCCATTTATGCCATTTATTACCGAGGAGCTTTGGCGTGTTACTGAAACTAGCCGCCGAGAGCCGATGCTCGCACTTGCGGCGTGGCCTGGGCAGCAGCCCCATTTTGCGGATGCCCAGGAAGAAGTGAACTGGCTCGTCGAGCTTGTCACTGAGGTTCGTTCCGTACGCACAGAGATGAACGTTCCGGCCGGATCGCTCATTCCAGTTGAATTTGTGAGCCCATCAGACGTAACCCGAAGGAGAGTGGAATTTTGGGATTCTACGTTCAATAGGCTTGCAAGAATTTCTGGAAGTACCTTCCGGCCTAAAGTGCAAGCCGGGTCAGCGCAAATAATTGTAGGAGGTGAAACGATAGCGCTGCCTCTCGCCGGCGTCATCGATGTCGCCGCCGAGCGCGCGCGCCTCGGCAAGGAAATGGCTAAGGCCGACGCCGACGTCGCGCGCGTCGATGCCAAGCTCAATAATCCCAATTTCGTCGCGCGCGCGCCCGAGGAGGTCGTCGAGGAAGAAAAAGAAAAGCGTGACGAGGCGGTCGCCCGCAAGGCCAAGATCGCCGAGGCGCTGCAGCGGCTTGATGCGTCTGCGTGAGGAGTTGACGTGAAAGTCTTTCTTGCCGGCGCGAGCGGCGCGGTCGGACGGCGGCTCGTGCCGTTGCTGCTTGCCGACGGCCACGAAGTCACCGGCATGACGCGCTCGGCAGATGCCGCGCGGACGCTCGAAGCAATCGGCGTTCATCCGGTCATGGCGGACGTCTATGACGCCGATGCGCTCGCGCGGGCCGCAGTCGCCGCGTGGCCGGACGTGGTCATGCACCAGCTCACCGATCTACCGCGCGTGCTCAGCGACGAAAAGCAACTGGCCGCTGCCTATCCGCTTAATGCCCGCATGCGCATCGAGGGCACGCGCAACCTCGTCGCTGCCGCCAAGGCTGCTTCGGCACGGCGCTTTATCGTGCAGAGCGTTGCCTTTGCCTACGTGCCCGGCGGGGAGCCGCATGCCGAAACCGATCCGCTTAATCTGACAGACGGGCCGCGGCTGGAAACTGTCCGCGCTGCAGCCGACATGGAAGATCAGGTGCTGCAGTCCGGCATGCAGGCAGTCGTGCTCCGTTACGGTTTGTTTTACGGCCCTGGCACCTGGAGCGAGGGGCCGGCGCGCAAGCCGCCGCTGCACATCGACGCCGCCGCTCATGCCGCAGCGCTTGCCGTCACGCGCGGCGCCGGCATCTACAACATCGCCGACGACGATGGCACCGTCTCGATCGACAAGGCATGCAAAGAGCTCGGCTTCGATCCGGCGTTCAGGCTCAGCGCTTAGCGTCTGTTGCAAACGGCTTGCTCAGAAACCGCGAGCCTTTCTCGCCGTAGCGCCACGGCAAATCGACCGCCTTGGTGATGCCGATGCGCGGTCCGGTGACGATCTCGACCGGGTCCGATCGCGCGAGAATCGCAAATGGCGGCGCGTTTAGCGCAAGCCCGGTGAAGTCGCCAGTGACGCCCAGCGCTTCACAGAGGCGGCCGGGACCGGAGCAGAGCAGGCGTATGTCGCTTAAGCCGCGCCGGCGCCGCATTGCAGCGAGGCCGGCGATCGGCTCGATCGCTCTGATGAGCACGGCGCTCGCCGAACCCTTCGGTTCGCAGACAAAATTCAGGCACCAGTGAATGCCGTAGGAGCGGTAGACATAAGCGTAGCCGGCCGGACCGAACATGACCGCGTTGCGCGGCGTCGGGCCGCGAAAACTATGCGCTGCCGGCTCGCTGTGGTGATAGGCCTCGACTTCGACCAGCCGGCCGCCCACGCCGTTGACCAGCAGAATCGCTCCGATCAGATCGGGCGCGACGGCGTGAACGCTGCGGCTGAAGAAGGCACGAGTGAGCGGCTTGGCCATGCCTGATTGTCGCAGCGCCTGGACGTTTGGGTAAATCTCGGTAAATCGCAAGTTAACAGAATCCGGCGGAAACGGCGCCATGTGTGGCCGCCGAGACACAGCTTAGGAACATTTGGTTGTTTGCTCGAAAAGGCGCCGCCCGCGCCGCTTTTTGGCCATAGGATTTTTTGAAACCGAATGGCGCGGACGTTGATTAGACGGACGCAAGTCATTGTCGAACTTCCGGTTTTCAGAGCGCAAAACGCCTTGGAATCGAAAGGGAGAGGGGACGGGGGGCGAGGGGGCCTTGAGTTAGGGCCCGGCAAAGTTCGATGGATGCCAAGACACAGTTGAAAGCAAGGCTGCCGAGTCGCCACGCGACTGAAGGGCCGGAACGGGCGCCACATCGCGCCTTCTATTACGCGATGGGTCTGACCACCGAGCAGATCCATCAGCCGTTCGTCGGCGTCGCGACCTGCTGGAACGAGGCCGCGCCCTGCAACATCGCGCTGATGCGCCAGGCGCACGTGGTGAAGCAAGGGGTCGCGGCCGGCGGCGCCACCGCACGCGAATTTTGTACCATCACGGTGACCGACGGCATCGCCATGGGGCACGCCGGCATGAAGTCGTCGCTGCCCTCGCGCGAGGTCATCGCCGATTCGGTCGAGCTGACTGTACGCGGGCACTCCTACGACGCGGTGATCGGGATCGCCGGATGCGACAAGTCGCAACCAGGCATGATGATGGCCATGTGCCGACTCAACGTGCCGTCGATCTACATTTACGGCGGCTCGATCCTGCCCGGCACTTTCAAGGGCAAGCCCGTCACCATTCAGGACGTTTACGAGGCGGTCGGCAAGCACTCGATCGGCGCCATGTCGGACGACGATCTCGAAACGCTCGAACAAAACGCTTGCCCCTCGGCGGGCGCCTGCGGCGCGCAATTTACCGCCAACACTATGGCGACGATATCTGAAGCGATCGGGCTCGCTCTGCCGTACTCGGCCGGAGCGCCGGCGCCCTATGAGATCCGCGACAAGTTCTGCATGCTCGCGGGCGAGATGATCATGGACCTGATCGTCAAAAATATTCGCCCGCGCGACATAGTAACCCGCAAGGCGCTGGAGAACGCCGCAGCGGTGGTAGCGGCGACCGGCGGCTCGACCAACGCCGCGCTGCACCTGCCGGCGATCGCCAACGAATGCGGCATCAAGTTCGATCTGTTCGATGTTGCCGAGGTCCTGAAAAGGACACCCTATATCGCGGATTTGAAACCGTCCGGCCGCTATGTCGCCAAAGATATGTTCGAAGCTGGCGGCGTTCCGCTTCTGATGAAGACGCTGCTCGACCACGGATACCTCCACGGCGAGTGCCTGACAGTTACCGGCCGCAGCATCGCCGAGAACCTCAAATCGGTGAAGTGGAACGCAGATCAGGATGTCGTTCGACCGGCTGACAAGCCGATTCTGCCGACCGGCGGCGTCATTGGTCTCAAGGGCAATCTCGCTCCCGAAGGGGCGATCGTTAAGGTTGCCGGGATGGAGCGCTTGCAATTCTCCGGACCGGCGCGCTGTTTCGACGGGGAGGAATCCTGCTTCGAAGCAGTGAAAAACAAAAAGTACAGGGAAGGCGAAGTGCTCGTCATCCGCTATGAGGGACCTAAAGGCGGTCCCGGCATGCGTGAAATGTTGGCGACGACCGCGGCCCTTTACGGACAGGGGATGGGCGGCAAGGTCGCGCTCATCACCGATGGGCGCTTCTCCGGCGCCACGCGCGGCTTTTGCGTCGGCCATATTGGTCCGGAGGCCGCGCTGGGCGGCCCGATCGCGCATGTGCGCGACGGCGACATCATCACGCTCGATGGCGCGAAGGGCACGCTCGACGTCAATCTGTCGGCGGCCGAGTTCGAGCGGCGCGCCAAGGAATGGAAGCCGCGCGCGGAGGAGTTCACCTCCGGCTATTTGTGGAAATACTCCCAGCAGGTCGGCCCGGCGCGCGACGGCGCCGTGACCCATCCGGGCGGTTCGGCCGAGAAGGTGTCCTATGCGGATATCTAGCCGCAGGGTACGCCTCGCGACCGGCGCCGCATTGGCCGTGCTTGTCGGCGGCCTATGCGTTGGCCTCGGCTTCGGCGTCGATTCGCGCGGTTTGTTTGAGCCGGCTCTTGCCTTCGACGGCACCGCCACGCCGGCCACGGCCTCGCTGACGCCGGGCGATCAGTTGCGCACCGGCACCGGCGCCCCGGTCGAGAGCATGGACAACACCGAGAAGTCGAAGGAATTTATCGCGCTGCAATATGCCGCCGATCAGGGCCGTGCCTCCGCGCAATGGCAGCTCGGCCGCATGTATGCCGATGGTCACGGTGTCACTCAGGACGATCTGCGCGCGTTTGAGTATTTCAGCCAGATCGCTGATTCGCACGCCGAGGAACCGCCCGGCAGCCCGCAGGCGCACATCGTCGCCAGCGCGTTCGTCGCGCTCGGACGCTATTACCTCACCGGCATTCCCAATTCGGCGATCAAGCCGGACTCGGTCCGCGCCCATCAGATGTTCGCCTACGCGGCCTCCTATTTCGGCGATGCCGACGCGCAATACGAACTCGGACGGCTCTATCTCGATGGCAACCCGGGCGATGTGCACGAGGCCGCGCGGTGGTTTCTGCTGGCGGCCACCAAGGGCCAATGCCGCGCCGAAGCGGCGCTGGGTGACATTCTGTTCCGCGGCGAGGACGTACCGCGGCAAGCCGCGCGCGGCCTGATGTGGCTCACCCTCGGCCGCGATTGCGCCGGCGTTGACGAAGCCTGGGTGAAGCCGCTCTACGACAACGCCTTCGGCAGTGCCAACGACGACGAGCGCGCGATGGCGCTGCTTTATCTGAAAGATTGGCTCAGCGGGCGGCGGGATTAGGCCGCTAATTCCGCTACTTCGCCTCGATATCCAGATCGATCCACACCGGCACGTGATCGGACGGCTTTTCCCAGCTGCGCACGTGGCGATCGATGCCGACATCGGCGAGGCGGTCGGCGGCGGGCGGTGACAGCAGCAAATGATCGATGCGAATGCCGTTGTTCTTCTGCCACGCGCCGGCCTGATAGTCCCAAAAGGTATAGAGGCCAGCATCGTCGCTAGTCGCACGCAGCGCATCGGTGAGGCCGAGATTGATCAGCGCGCGGTACTGCGTCGCGCGTGCGCGGTAGGAATAAAGCATCGCCTGTCCACGCTTGCGGATTCTTGGCATCGTTTTCGGCGGGAATGACATTGTAGTCGCCGGCAAGCACCAGCGGCTCTTCGAGAGTGAGCCGCTCTCGCGTGTAGGCGGCAAGCCGCTTCATCCAGCTTATCTTGTAGGTGTATTTCTCGGTCTCCGGCGGATTGCCATTGGGCAAATAGATGCTGGCGACCCGCAGCGCGCCTTTGGCCGTGGACACGACAGCTTCGATGAAGCGAGCGTGATCGTCGCTGTCGTCGCCCGGCAGACCCTTCGTCACTTCGTCGAATTTAAATTTCGACAGAATGGCGACGCCGTTGAATGTCTTCTGACCGTGGATGGCGACGTTATAGCCCGCGCTTTCGAACTCCATGCGCGGGAAGGCGTCATCGACGCACTTGGTCTCTTGCAGGCAGACGATGTCGGGCTTGCGCTCGGCGAGCCAGGTGCGCGCGGAATCGATGCGCTGTTTGATCGAATTGACGTTCCAGGTGGCGATGCGCACGTCTAGACCGCGCGGATGATAATTCGATCCGCCCCCATCGAAGCTTTTTGCTAAAGCGCGAAACTTGTACCGCAGCCGCAGGAGGCGGTGGCCTTCGGATTATTCACCTTGAACGACGAGCCGATCAGGTCGTCGACGAAATCGATTTCCGAGCCGGCCATGTAGTCGAGCGAAACCGGGTCGATCAGCACGGTGGCGCCGCTCTTCTCGATCACGATATCGTCGTCGGCGCGCTCGCGCTCGGTGTCGAATTTATACTGGAACCCGGAGCAGCCGCCGCCCTCGACGGAGACGCGCAGCATGGCGCCGGCCGGCTCCTTGCGCAGGATTTCGCCGATCTTGACCGCCGCCCGCTCAGTTACGGTGACGTTTGCCATGCTGGTCTCCCGCCGGGCATCGCGCAGCTCGCCGATGCGTCGATTGCCACGGCCTCCGCCTGATAGTTAAGTGTGCGACGGGCGTAGGTCAATTGAGTCAATTATAGAGACCGGGCAACACGATGGCGATCGACGCCGCAATCCAGCGCGCGCCTTACGCGTGCGATCCGGCGCAAAGCCGCGGAAGGCTTCATCCCGAGCCTGCCAGCAAAAGCCGCAACGCCTTCCGCCGTGACTGCGACCGCATCATCCACGCGACCGCCTTCCGCCGGCTCAAGCACAAGACGCAGGTCTTCGTCTTCGACGAGGGCGACCATTACCGCACCCGCCTCACCCACACGCTGGAAGTCACGCAGATCGCCCGCGCGCTCGCGCGCGCGCTCGGCCTCGACGAGGATTTGGCCGAGGCGCTGGCGCTCGCCCACGATCTCGGTCATCCGCCGTTCGGCCATGCCGGCGAGCGCGCGCTCGATGAGTGCCTGAAGGCTTTCGGTGGCTTCGATCACAATGCGCAGACGCTCCGCGTTGTGACCGTGCTGGAGCGCCGCTACCCCATTTTCGACGGACTCAATTTGACCTGGGAAACGTTGGAGGGGCTGGTCAAACACAATGGTCCGCTGACCGATCGGGAGGGCAGACCGCTCGCTCGCTACCATGAGCACGGCGTGCCCGAAACAATTCTCGACTATTCGCGCTTGCAAGATTTGCAGCTGTGGAGCTTTCCGAGCGCCGAGGCGCAAGTCGCCGCCATCGCCGACGATATCGCCTATGACGCCCACGACATCGACGATGGTCTGCGCGCCGAGCTGTTCGGCCTCGACGACATCGCCGGCGTCGCGCTGCCCTGCAAGATCATCGGCGAAATCCGCGCCGCCCATCCGGCACTCGAGACGAGCCGCCTGGTGCACGAGTTTGTCCGCCGGCTGATCGGGCTCCTCATCGAAGATGTCGTCGCCGAGACCGGCGGGCGGCTGCAAACTCTCGCCCCGCGCTCGGCTGACGAGGTGCGGCGCGCTGCTTCGCCGGTCGCCGCCTTTTCGCCTGCGATCGGCGAGGCAGACCGCGCCATCAAAGCCTTTCTCAAGACGCGCATGTACCGCCATGCGCGGATCATGCAGGTCATGGATCAGGCCGCAGGCGTCGTCCGCGACCTGTTCGCCCGCTACAATGCGCAGGAGGGCGACCTGCCGGCCGAATGGCAGGAGGGCCTAGCGGGATTGGGCGAGGCGGCACGCGCCCGCCGCATTGCCGACTTCATCGCCGGCATGACCGACCGCTACGCCCTGCTTGAGCACGCCCGCCTCTTTGACTCGACCCCGGAACTGCGCTAGCCGCGCGCCACGCGTCCGGACGATGTTGTATTTTTATGGCTGCAGAGAACATTTTCGCTGAAATTCTCGACCGCGTGCGCCACGCCACCGACGCCCTCGTCGCGGATGGTTTGTTGCCGTCCGGCATCGATCAATCGCGCGTTGCGGTCGAGCCTCCGCGGGACCCATCGCATGGCGACATGGCAACCAACGCCGCCATGGTACTGGCAAAGGACGCGGGACAAAAACCGCGCGAGTTCGCCGAAAAGATTGCGGAAAAACTTCGCGCCGACGACCTCATCGCCAAGGTCGATGTCGCCGGCCCGGGCTTCATCAATCTGACGCTCAAGCCCGCCGCTTGGCTCGATGCGTTGCGGGCCGCCGTGCGGCACGGCGACCGTTATGGCGCAAGCGATATGGGCCACGGCGTGCCGGTCAACGTCGAATACGTCTCCGCCAATCCAACCGGGCCGATCCATATCGGGCACTGCCGCGGCACCGTGTTCGGCGACGCGCTCGCCAATCTGCTAGCCTTCACCGGCTTCAAAGTGACGCGCGAGTATTACGTCAACGATGCCGGCGCGCAGGTCGACGTGCTCGCCCGATCGGCGTATCTGCGCTACCGCGAGGCGCTCGGCGAGGACATCGGCGAGATCCCGGAGGGACTTTATCCGGGCGACTATCTCAAGCCCGTTGGTTCTCTGATCGCCAAAAGCTTCGGCGCGGCCCTCAAGAGCGCGCCGGAGCCTGAGCGACTAGACGTCGTTCGTACTATCGCGCTCGAACAGATGATGGCCTCGATACGCGAGGATCTCGCCGCCCTTGGTGTCAGCCACGATCGCTTCTTCTACGAACGATCGCTGATCTTCCAGGAAACGCTTGGCGCCAACTCGATCGACCACGTCGCACGAACGATCGATTGGCTGCGCGAGCGCGGCCTCGTTTATCAGGGCCGGTTGCCCCCGCCGAAAGGCGCGCCGGTGGAGGACTGGGAGGATCGCGAGCAGACGCTGTTTCGCTCGACGCAATTCAGCGACGACGTCAACCGTCCGCTGATGAAGTCGGACGGGTCGTACACCTACTTTGCCTCCGACATCGCCTATCACGCCGACAAGATCGGGCGTGGCTTTCGCACTTTAATCGACGTGTGGGGTGCCGATCACGGCGGCTACGTCAAGCGCATGCAGGCGGCGGTGAAGGCCTTAAGTGACGGGAAGGCCGAACTCGACATCAAGCTCATCCAACTTGTGAAGCTTCTGCGCGCCGGCGTGCCGGTGAAAATGTCGAAGCGGGCGGGGGAGTTCGTCACGCTCCGTGAGGTCGTAGACGAGGTTGGACCCGACGCGGTCCGCTTCATGATGCTCTACCGCAAGAACGATGCGGTGCTCGATTTCGACCTCGCCAAGGTCATCGAGCAGTCGCGCGATAATCCGGTCTTCTATGTCCAGTACGGCCACGCCCGCGGCCAGTCGGTATTCCGCAACGCCAGAGCGGCATTCCCGGATCTGCCGGACGACACCTCCACGTTATTAGATGAGGCCCCGCTCGATCGCCTCGCGGACTCGGCCGAGCTTTCGCTGCTGCAGCGAATTGCATTGTTTCCAAGGGTGGTGGAAGGCGCCTCGCTCGCCCACGAACCCCACCGAATTGCCTTTTATCTCTATGATTTGGCGAGCGAGTTTCATGCTCTTTGGACGCTCGGCAACTCAGCGCCACATTTACGCTTCATTATCCAGAATGATCGACAAATGACCGTGGCTCGGCTCGTCCTTATACAAGGGGTAGTCACCGTGCTGGCCTCAGGACTCAAGCTGCTTGGAGTCGAGGCGCCAAATGAGATGCGGTAACAAATTCTCCGTAGCCTTCGACGCGGCGCGAATGCAGTCGAGGGGAAAGGCTTAACGGGGCGGGTTTTTATGGCGGATAACAGTTTTCGTACGTTTCGCCGCGACGGCATCGCCGGCGACAACGAGCCTGCCCAGCGCGAGGGCGGTTTCGCCGACCCGCTCGCCGAACTCGCCCGCCTGATTGGACAAGGCGAGGCACACGCCACCGCCTCACGCGATTACAGCCAGTCTGCCGAAGGCTTCGACGAAACCGCACCGGCCGAGGTTGACTGGTCGGCGGCCGACGAGGAATACGCGCAGCAAGGCCACGGTGCCGACACGAGTTATGCGCCGCCGCCGGCCGACCCTTATTATTCGCAGCCAGCGCGCGAGGACTCTTCGCACGACGACTCAGGGCCGCGCGAGCAAAGCTTCGAACCGGAGGGGCGCGGCGCGCGGGAATACGCGCGCTCGGCGCCGGCCTACCAGAACGGCAGCGGCGATCCGCGCCGCAATGTCCAACAGGACCCGTATTACCGCGATGAGCCGCGGCCGGCGGCTTCGCGAGCCGAGCCCTCGCTCTACGCCCCGTCTACGCAAAGCGGCGGTTATCAGACCGACCAACAGCAGCGCTATGGCGCGCAGGCCTCCGCTTATCAGGACGATGCCGATTACGATCGAGACCGCTACGATGAGGAGGCTCCGCCGCCGCGGCGCAGCGGCACCATCGTCATTATGGCGCTGCTCGGCTTGGCAGTGCTCGGCACCGGAGGTGCGTTGGCCTACCGCGCCATCTTCGGCAGCCCGATGATCCCTTCGCTGCCGCCGATCATCAAACCGAGCGACACACCGATCAAGATTGTGCCAAGGCGCGACGCTCAATCGCCGGGCCAAACCGGCGTGGGTACCGCGGGTACGGGCGAACAGGTTGTCCCCCATCAGGAGCAGCCGGTCGACCCGCAAACGCAATCGGCCAACCCGGTGCCGCGCGTGGTGACGACGATACCGGTCATTTCCAACACGCCCGATTCGTCGCTGCCGTCTGCTGCGTCGCCACAGAGCCCGGGTGGGCCGGTGGCGACAGCTTCACCCCCTGCTTTCGCCGATCCGAACGCCGCTGCGCCGCCAGGCCTACCGGACCAGCTCGTGGGGTCGCCCGGGCCGCCGCCGGCTGGAAGCCGGCCTGTCCAAACCATCAAGATCCAGCCCGGTCAGCAGACTGTCGTAAATACGCCTGATGCTGCGCCCGCTCCCCAGACTCGTCCAGCCAAGCCGCGGCCGCCTGTAACGCGGCCGGTCAGGGAAGCCGCGCCGCGGCAGACGCCCGGCGGCCCGCTTTCGATCGTTCCGACACAGGAGACCGGAGCGCCAGCTCCGCCGCCTGCTCGCGTCGCGATGAACCGGCCGACGCCATTGAGTTCGTCGTCGCCCGAGGCCGCACCCACGGCTGCCGGGGGCAGCTACGCTGTACAGGTCACCTCGCAGCGCAGCGAAGCAGAGGCGCAGGCGGCCTTCCGCGGCCTGCAGGCGAAGTTTCCGCGCGAGCTCGGCGGGCATCGCGCGGTCTTCCGCCGCGCCGATCTTGGCGCCAAGGGCGTCTACTACCGGGCGCTGGTGGGACCGTTTGCCTCGGCGGAACAGGCGACGAGCCTCTGCAACAGCCTGAAGGCCGCCGGCGGCAGCTGCCTCATCCAGAGAAACTAGTGAAATTAGCCGCTTAGCGCTTGACCCTCGCGCGGCGCGGGAGCTAAGCGGCGGGTCATGCGCGCATTCATTACCGGTCTGGCCGGGCCTGCGCTGAGCGCGGCCGAGCGCGCCTTTCTGCGCGCCGCCAAGCCCTGGGGGTTGATCATTTTTCAGCGCAACATCACCGACCCGCAGGCGCTCCTTCGGCTGACGGACGAGTGCCGGACGGTGCTGGGGTGGGACGCGCCGATCCTGGTCGATCAGGAAGGCGGCCGCGTGCAGCGCCTAAAGCCTCCCCATTGGCCGGAATACCCGCCGGCTGCGGCCTATGGCGCCCTCTACCAGCGCGATCGTGCGCGTGGACTGGCGGCCGCCCGGCTTGGCGCGCGGCTCATCGCCGCCGATCTTGCCGCCGCCGGCATCGACGTCGATTGCATGCCGGTTGCCGATGTGCCGGTAGCGGGCGCTGACGCGGTGATCGGTGATCGCGCCTTCGGAACCGAACAGGACAGGGTTTCCGCGCTCGCCGGCGCGTTCGCGGAAGGTCTAGCTGACGGTGGAGTGCTGCCGGTCGTCAAGCACATCCCCGGCCATGGGCGCGCCACTGCCGATAGCCACAGGAATCTGCCGGTGGTCACGGTGGAACGATCGACCCTGGAAATCAGCGATTTCGCGGCGTTTCGGCCGCTGGCGGGACTGCCGCTCGCCATGACCGCGCATGTGGTGTTTACAGCCATCGACCCGATCGCGCCGGCCACCACTTCGGTCGCTATAGTGCATGACGTGATTCGCGGTTTGATCGGTTTTCAGGGCCTTCTGATGAGCGACGATCTCTCCATGGGTGCACTGAGTGGCTCGCTTGCCGAGCGTACACGCGCGGCTATCGGAGCCGGCTGCGATGTCGCGCTCCATTGCAATGGCGACATGAACGAGATGGAAGCCGTCGCCGCCGAGGCGCCCACGCTCTCTGGCGTGGCGGCACGTAGGGCAGAGGCCGCTCTGGCGCGGCGGAAACCGGCGGACCCGATCGATCTTGCCGCCAAACGAGCGGAATTTTCTGTCCTGCTCAGCGCTGTCTGGGAAGGAGCTCGGGGATCGGCATGAGCGCGGAAGACTTGCCTCAAGACTCGCCCCAAGATTCGCCGCAAGATTTGCCCTTTGAGAGCGAACTCGGCGAGACGGCGACCGGCGAACCGGCGCTGGTTGTTGACGTCGAAGGATTCGAAGGGCCGCTCGATCTTCTGCTCACGCTAGCGCGGCAGCAGAAGGTGGATCTCGCCAAGATTTCCATCCTCGCGCTTGCCGACCAGTACCTCGCTTTCATCGAGGCGGCGCGCAAGCTGCGGCTCGAACTCGCCGCCGATTATTTGGTGATGGCGGCCTGGCTCGCTTACCTCAAATCGCGCCTCCTGTTGCCCGAGCAACCGGCACCGGATGGGCTTAGCGCCGAGGAAATGGCCAATGCGTTGGCGCAGCGGCTGCGCCGGCTCGAGGCGATCCGCCAAGTCGCCGAGCAATTGCTCAACCGGCCGCAGCTTGGCCGCGATGTCTTTCAGCGCGGGCAGCCAGAGCCGATCGCCGAAATCAAGCGCCCGCAATGGACCGCAACGCTTTACGATCTTCTCTCGGCCTACGCATCGCGCCGCCAGAATCAGGCGCGCTCCATCGTGCGCATGCCCAAGCGTACCGTCTGGTCGCTCGCCGAGGCGCGCGAGGCGATCGAGCGGCTGATCGGACGCTCCTTTGACTGGAGCCCGCTCGATCAGTACCTGATCGAATATCTGGTCGAGCCGTCGCAGCGGCCGACCGTACTCGCATCGAGCTTCGCGGCGATGCTCGAACTGGTGCGCGAGGGCCGGCTGGAAGTGAACCAGCACGCGGCTTTTGCTCCGCTTTACGTGCGGGCGCGTCCGCCAACGGGCGCAAGCGGCGGCCCGGCGGCGGACCCGGGGAACGGGTGAGCGAGGGGGACCGAATGTCGAATGTTGCGGAGATGCGAGTGATTGTCGGCGATAGAGAGCGGGCGGAGCGCGCGGAAGAATTGCGTATCCTGGAGGCGCTGCTGTTTGCCGCCGAGGAACCACTCGACGAGAAGACCCTCTCGGCGCGGCTGCCGGTGGGCGCCGATGTGCGCGCGCTGCTCGCCGAACTGCAAAACGAATACGCCTCCCGTGGCGTCAATCTCGTTCGCGTCGCCGGTAAATGGATGCTGCGCACCGCGGGCGACCTCGCTTGGCTGTTGACCCGCGAAGCGGTGGTGCCGCGTAAGCTGTCACGTGCGGCGATCGAGACGCTTGCCATCGTTGCCTACCACCAGCCGGTAACGCGGGCGGAGATCGAGGAGATCAGGGGCGTGACTACCTCGAAGGGCACGCTCGACGTGCTCCTTGAAACCGGATGGATCAGGCTGCGCGGCCGGCGCAAGGCGCCCGGTCGGCCGGTTACCTATGGAACCAATGAGGCGTTCCTGTCGCATTTCGGGCTCGAGGCGCTTGCCGATCTGCCTGGCCTCGATGAACTCAAGGGCGCGGGCTTGGTCGAGGCGTCGCTGCCGGCCGGCTTTTCCGTGCCGGTGCCGTCCGACGATCCCGACCTGCGCGAGGACGAGGACCCGCTTGAGCCCGGCGATCTCGACCTCGGCCTGGTGCCGCCGGTGGAACGTACCGAGGAATAACAAGGCCGTTCCGGCGATCTTGATATTGCCCGCTTTTACGCGCGGATACGGGCGCGAGCGCGTTCACCCTGCGGCGTAGCGCCGTTCCGGTTACGCTTGTTTTTGCCGCCCGCGACGCCTAGTTTCTCGGTCAAATAGAGACCCTGCCGCGGGCGCGTACGCGGTTGCGGACGGAGGATTTCATGGGCTCTCTGAGCATCTGGCATTGGATGATCGTTCTCGTCGTCGGGCTTCTGCTCTTCGGCGGGCGCGGTAAAGTTTCGGACCTGATGGGCGACGTCGCCAAAGGCATCAAATCATTCAAGAAAGGCCTGGCCGAGGACGACAGCGCGGACACAAAACCCGACGCGGCGATGAAGAGTATCGACCACCCGCCGGCAAGCGAAGCCGCGCGGCGCGCTGAGGCGGACAGCAAGGTCGAGCGCTCGCTGTCCTAAGCTTCCGCGCGACGGCCGGTCAGGTCGTTCGCCCCCCCAGCGGCGCGCTTTGCGGCGGCTGACAGAGGGACGCAATCGGCGACTGAACCGCCGGGGAACTGACTAAATGTTCGACATCAGCTGGAGCGAATTCCTGCTCGTCGGCGTCGTGGCGCTGATCGTCATCGGCCCCAAGGAGCTGCCGGCGGTCATGCGCACGATGGGGCAGTGGACGCGCAAAGTGCGCCGCATGGCGTCCGAGTTCCAGGGCCAGTTTCAGGAAGCGATGCGCGAAGCTGAAATGACCGACCTCAAGAAAGAGGTCGACGACATGGCGCGCGACGTCAAGCAAAGCGTGGGACAGCTCGATCCGCTCAAGGAGGTGACCGGCGTCGGCGAGGACGTCAAGCGCGCGCTCGCTGGGGCGCCGGCGACCGAGGCCGCGCCGGCCACGACACAAGCGTCTGCCGAGACGCCGCCCGCGGCGCTGGAGGCCGTCGCGAAGCCGGAAGCGGAAACGCCGGCTCCGCCGCCGCCAGCGGCGAGCGACCAATCCCCACGCGAAATGGAGGCGCTTGGCGCCGGTGCCGAGGCGGCGGCGCAGCCGGTCGATAAGGCCAAGGAAGCCGACCCTGCGGGGCGCACCGGATGACGACCCGCGACGACGAAGAGAAGGAGATCGAGGCGACCAAGGCGCCGCTGATGGATCACCTGATCGAGCTGCGCTCGCGGCTCATCAAGGCGCTCGCGGCGTTCGGGTTGGCGACCTTCGGCTGTTTCTTCTTTGCCCGCAACATCTTCAACGTGCTCACCTGGCCTTACATCTGGGTGGCCGGCGCCGCCAATTCCAAATTCATCTACACGGCGCCGCTCGAATATTTCGTGGTGCAGCTCAAGCTCGCCCTGTTCGGCGGAGTCTTCATCGCCTTTCCGGTGATCGCCACGCAGATCTACATGTTTGTTGCGCCGGGCCTTTATCGGAACGAGCGCAAGGCGTTCTTGCCGTATCTGATCGCGACGCCGATCTTCTTCACGCTCGGCGCCGCCGTCGTCTACATCGTGGTCTGGCCGCTGATCACGCGTTTTTCGCTCTCCATGCAGCAATTGGGCGGGCCGGGCGAGGCGACCATCGAGCTGTTGCCGAAGGTCTCCGACTATCTCTCGCTGATGATGAAGCTGATCCTCGCTTTCGGCGTCGCCTTCCAGCTGCCGGTGATTTTGACGCTGCTCGGCCGCGTCGGCATCATCACCTCCGACCAGCTCAAGTCGAAGCGGCGCTACTTCATCGTCGGCGCCTTCGCCATCGCGGCCGTGCTCACGCCACCGGACGTGCTGAGCCAATGCTCGCTGGCGTTGCCGCTGCTCGCGCTCTACGAGGGCTCGATCTGGTCGGTGCGCATGGTGGAGAAGCGCATGGCCGCCGAGCGCGCCGCCGCCGCGGCGGAAGCCGCCGCCAAGCCGGCGGAATAACGCCTTTCGTCATTGCCGGACTTGATCCGGCAATCCCAGCTGGCCGCGCGGCTGCACTGGACGCGCGGATCAAGCCCGCGCATGACGAGTTTGCTATAACGGCGTCCCGATTCCCTGAGCGGTTAAGATGCACGACATCAAATGGATTCGCGAAAATCCCGACGCGTTCGACCGCGGTTTGGCGCGCCGTGGGCTGGAACCGCAGGCACAGCGGCTGATCGCGCTCGATGAGGTCCGCCGCGCCGCGATCCAGAAGGTCGAAGCCGCGCAGGCTCGGCGCAACGCTGCGTCGAAGGAGATCGGCGTCGCCAAGAAGAACAAGGATGAGGCCAAGGCCAACGCATTGATGACCGAGGTCGCGGCGCTGAAGGATTCGATCCCGCAGATGGAGGCGGAGGAGAAATCCGCTTCCAAGGCGCTAGACGATGCGCTCGCCGAAATCCCCAACCTGCCGCTCGACGAAGTGCCCGACGGCAAGGACGAGAAGGACAACGTCGAGCATCATCACTTCGGCGCCAAGCGCGATTACGCGTTCACGCCGAAGCAGCACTTCGAGCTTGGCGAAGCGCTCGGGCAGATGGATTTCGAAACCGCCGCGAAACTCTCTGGCGCGCGATTTGTTGTTTTGAAGAGAGGAGTAGCACGGCTCGAACGCGCGCTCGGTCAGTTTTTTCTGGACACACACACGACGGATCATGGCTACACCGAAGTCGCGCCGCCATTGTTGGTGCGTGACGATGTGATGTTCGGAACCGGCCAGCTTGCCGAAATTTCGAGATGATCAATTTTTCTCGACAGAGATGGCGTGGCGTAAGAAGCGTCTGGACGAAATTCTAGGACCTCTCGATGAGCAGATTGCAACGCATCAAGGTGCTGCCAAGCAAACGGTCGATCGTTTAATCGAAGCGGCAGAAACAATAGAAGAGTTTTGGCTCATCCCTACCGCCGAAGTCCCGCTGACCAACCTCGTCCGCGAATCGATTGTCGACGAAACTGAATTGCCGATGCGGTTCACTGCCTGCACGCCGTGCTTTCGCGCCGAGGCTGGCGCCGCCGGCAAAGACACGCGCGGTATGATCCGCCAGCACCAATTTACCAAAGTCGAACTCGTCTCGATCACCACGCCGGAGCAAAGCAAAAACGAGCACGAGCGCATGCTCGCTTGCGCCGAGGAGGTGTTGCGCCGGCTCGATCTGCATTATCGGGTGATGACGCTGTCCACCGGCGACATGGGGTTCGCGGCGCAAAAGACTTACGATATCGAAGTCTGGCTGCCGGGGCAGAACGCCTATCGTGAAATTTCGTCCTGCTCGATCTGCGGTGAGTTTCAGGCGCGGCGCATGAACGCGCGCTACCGCAGCAAGGAAAGCCGCCAGGTTCGCCACGTGCACACGCTCAACGGCTCCGGCGTCGCGGTCGGCCGCGCGCTGATCGCGGTGATGGAAACCTATCAGCAGGAGGACGGCTCGATTGCGGTGCCCGATGTGCTTGCGCCATACATGGGCGGAATGAAGAAGATAGAGAAATAAGCGTGCGCATCCTGGTCACCAACGACGACGGCATCCACGCCGAAGGGCTCGATGTCTGCGCGAAGATTGCGCGCACGCTGTCCGACGACGTGTGGGTCGTCGCGCCGGAATTCGACCAATCCGGCGTCGCCCATTCGCTCAGCCTCAACGATCCGCTGCGGCTGCGCCAGGTCGAGGAGCGCCGCTTCGCCGTGCGCGGCACGCCGACCGATTGCGTCATCATGGGCGTGCGGCACGTGCTGCGCGACAAGCTGCCCGATCTCGTTCTCTCCGGCGTCAATCGCGGCCGCAATGCCGGCGAGGACGTGCTCTATTCCGGCACCATCGCCGGCGCGAGGGAGGCCGCCGTGCTCGGCATTCCGGCGCTCGCGCTTTCGCAATCCTACAAGTCGCGTTCGGGCCAGCCGCCGTATTGGCAGACAAGCCTCACATTGGCCCCCGATATTATCCGCAGGGTGCTCGCCGAGGGCATACCGCGCGACGTGCTGGTCAATATCAATTTTCCCGATTGCCGCCCCGAGGAGGTCAAGGGTGTCGAGGTGACTGCGCAGGGTCGCCGCCGGCAGGAACGGCTGCACATTGATGAGCGCACCGATGGCCGCGGCAATCCGTATTACTGGATCGCCTATGTGCGCCAGGCGTTCGTCAAGGCGGCCGACGGCACCGACCTCGCCGCGCTCGACCGCCGCCGGGTCGCGGTGACCCCGCTCAGGCTCGACATGACTGATGACTCGTTCAGGACCAAGCTTGCTGCTCTGTTTGGTTCGAACGAACAGAAAGACGACGATCAAGAATCATAAGACGATCAAGAATCATAAAAAGAGATCAGAAGCTCTAATTCGCCACCCGCGCCGCGACAGCGGCGAGCGCGCGGGCCAGTCCGTCGACCTGAAACGGCTTCTGCAGTAGCGGAATTTTGCTGTGCTCTTCCGGAATGCCGCGCCGCGCGTAGCCGCTGACGAACACGAACGGCACGCCGCGTCTGATCAGAATCTCGACCACCGGCGTAACCGGCTCCCCGTTGAGGTTGACGTCGAGGATGGCGAGATCAAAGTCGCCCGCATTGGCCGCCGCCAGGGCTTCATCAAGCCTTCCGGCTTCCGCGGCCATCGAGTAGCCGAGATCGCTGAGCATGTCGTCAAGGAGGAGCCGGATCATCGGCTCATCTTCGACGACGAGGACGCGCTTGCCGTTCGCGCTGTCGCAACTGGCTGTCATGTTCAACCCCATGCGCGTATCGACGCTTGCACCCGTAATGGGAGAAAAATGAGGCAACCTGCCTCAAAGGAAGAGATAGAAGCGGATGATACTCCCCGTGGCACTCCCGCGCAAAACCGGAACGCTCGGGCTCACTGTTGGTTCCGGACCTTAAGGAATTATTTTCGTTAGTGGCTGTGGCCGCGGCCAAGGTACATACGGTGTTAGCGATGTGGACATGGTGATAACATCGCCTGGGTGGAGCGAGGACACCGTGGCTGCCGAAGCACCCGCCGACATCGAACGCATGGAATTTCAGCTGGCGCTGCGGCGGCACGGCATCGGCGACAAGGCGGTGTTGCGCGCCATGGACGAGGTGCCGCGCGAACATTTTGTTCCCTCCGCCTTTGCGGAGAGCGCCTATGCGGATCGCGCGCTGCCGATCGCCTGCGGGCAGACCATCAGTCAGCCCTACGTGGTCGCTTACATGACCGAGCAGCTCGACATTGCGCCTGCGCACCGCGTGCTCGAAATCGGCACCGGCTCTGGCTACCAGGCGGCGGTTCTCTCGCGCGTCGCCCGCGAGGTCGTGAGCATTGAGCGTTATCGCACGCTTGCCGATGCGGCGCGAGACCGGCTCAAGACGCTGGGCTGCAACAACGTCACGGTTGTTGCCGGCGATGGACTTGAAGGCGCCTCCGACCGCGCGCCATTCGACCGCATCATGGTGACGGCCGCCGCGGAGAGTATTCCGCAGGCGCTCGTTGCTCAGCTTGCCGAAGGCGGCAAAATGATACTGCCGCTTGGCCCGCATGGCGGCCCGCAATCCATCGTCAGGCTCACCAAAGCGTCTGGTGGTGCGATTGCGCGCGAAGAGCTGATTGCGGTGCGTTTCGTGCCGCTCCTACCGGGGCAAGCGCGCGAATTGTAGCGTTTCTGCCACAGTCCAGATTTTATTAAACGGTGGACCGAACACTTAAAGGGCCTGTTTACCGCGCTCTTGTTTAGTCGTGCGCAGTGTTGTTGCGTACGAGCGAGTAACCATGTGCGCGTGGCGTCGGTCGGCCGTTTGGCCGCAAGTGGTTGCCATTTCCCTAATTGGCTTGGGTGCCGCGAGCTGCACCGATTCGGGCCGATTTTCCGACATGTTCGGTTCGGATACCCCAGCCCGGAACGAGACCACCGGTTCCATTCCCCCGCGGTCCGCGCCCGATCACATCGTCAGCAGGCCATTGCCGCCGGTCGCCAGCGCCGAACCGCAAGGTATTTCGGGCGGCGGGCGCGGCATGGGCTCGCTCCAGCAGCCGAGCCCTGAAGTCACCGGCTCAGTTCAGCCGCCGCCACCGCCCCCGCCGGCCTGGAGTTGGAACGGCGGAACGGCCATCACGGTGGCGCCCGGTGAAACTATCGACATGATCGCGCGCAAGCACGGCGTGCCGGCCTCCATCATCATGGAGGCCAATCACATCGCCAACCCCGCTGACGTGCATGCCGGGCAGCGTCTTGTCATTCCGCGTTACCACGCCGGGCCGACCGCCTACGCGCCGCCGACAACACGGGTCGCGACGGTGCCCGGCAGTGTACACACCGGCAACCCGCGAACGGCATTGGCGCCGGCTACCGGCGTACACGTTGTGGCGCCCGGGGAGACCCTCAACAGCATCGCGCGGCTCTACGGCACTTCCGTCATGGTGCTGGCCAAGGCTAACAATATTCCGCCCTACACCATGGTCAGGGTCGGCCAGCGCATCACCGTTCCGGGCGCCGCGGCGCCGACGCGCGCCGAGGCGGCGCCTGCGCCGCGCCAGGACGTCGCCAACCTGCAATCGCCGCACAGCGCCTACAACGCGGAGCCTGTGCCGCCGCCGGCCGTCCAGCAGCAAACCCCGGCCAAGGCCGCGGAACCTGTGGGCGCGATCCCGAGCTTCCGCTGGCCGGCACGTGGTCGCGTGATCGCCGGCTTCGGCCGTCCGCTTAACGGCACGCAGGACGACGGCATCGACCTCGCGTTGCCGGAAGGCACGCCGATCAAGGCGGCTGACGACGGCGTGGTCGCCTATGCGGGCAACGAGCTGCAAGGCTACGGCAATCTAGTGCTCATCCGCCACAGCAATGGCTATGTGACGGCTTACGCGCATGCCAGCGAAATCCTGGTCAAGCGCGGCGACGTGGTCAAACGCGGTGAGGTGATTGCCAAGTCCGGTGCTACCGGCAACGTCAAATCGCCGGAGCTGCACTTCGAAGTGCGCCGTGGCGCGACGCCGGTCGATCCGGAACAGTTCCTCGGCGGCGCCTGAGATCAAAGAACGGACGACTGAGCGAGGCTCGCCTCATCGGTCCTCAGCCGCCGGTCGCCCGTCATCCGTTCGCACGCCCAGCCGACCGGCCAGATCCTGCACGTATTGCCAAGCGACGCGGCCAGAACGCGCGCCGCGGGTCGTCGCCCACTCGAGCGCTTCGCGGCGCAACTCCGTGCCGGCAATCGGCACGCGATAATGGGCGACGTAGCCTTCCACCATCGCCAGATATTCGTCCTGGCTGCAGCGGTGAAAGCCGAGCCACAAGCCGAAGCGGTCGGACAGCGAGACTTTTTCCTCCACCGCTTCGCCCGGATTGATGGCGGTGGAACGCTCGTTCTCCATCATCTCGCGCGCCATCAAATGGCGGCGGTTCGACGTGGCATAAAAGATCACGTTCGGCGGACGGCCCTCGATGCCGCCTTCGAGCATGGTCTTGAGCGATTTGTAGGACGTGTCTTCGGCGTCGAACGAAAGATCGTCGCAGAAGACGATGAAGCGTTGCGGCGCACTGCGCAGCATGGCCATCAGGTCCGGCAGCAACTCGATGTCCTCGCGGTGAATCTCGATCAGCTTGAGGCCGGGGACAGGGTAAGCCGCGCCCATCGCCGCATGCGCAGCCTTGACGAGTGAGGACTTGCCCATGCCGCGCGCGCCCCAAAGGAGCGCATTGTTGGCCGGCAGCCCGCGCGCGAAGCGTTCGGTGTTCTCGACCAGGAGATCACGCACGCGGTCGATGCCCTTGAGAAGCGTCATTTCGACACGGTTGACGCGGCGCACCGGACTAAGCTGCTTGCCCTCCGGATGCCAAACGAAGGCGTCGGCGGCGGTAAAATCTGGCGCCGGGGGAGGGGCTGGCGCCAACCTTTCGAGCGCATCGGCGATCCGCTGAAGGGTTGCGCTGCCGTCGGAAGAGAACGGCTCGCCCTTGGCGGCTGTGGGCGCCTCGTTCTGCGCCTGATCGCGGAAACGCTGAGGAGATTGGGCCATATTCCCTGCCGTGTCGCAGCTATCCCCTTAGCGGGGCCTCGAAAAGCCTGCAAGCGCGCCCGGGCGCCACGTCCTGTTCCCGCCAGAGGTGAGGCAACGGCGGGGCGCGCGGCGTTGCAATTGAGCCGTCGCTGGCTATAGTCCGCGCCGATTTCCGCGCAATTTCGGCCCTTCCCGATCAGGCCGGCGCGCATTTCAAGCGGCCTCCGGAGGAGCAATGCTCATTGACCCCGCCTATGCGCAAACCGTGCCGATGAACTACCTGTCGCCGCAGAATCCGATGTGGATTCTGATCATCATGGTTGCGATCATGTATTTTCTGATCTGGCGCCCGCAGCAGCGCAAGCTGCGGCAGCACCAGGACATGGTCAAAGCGCTCCGCCGCGGCGATACGGTGGTGACCAATGGCGGCCTCGTCGCCAAGGTCACCAAAGTGGTGGACGATGACCAGATCGAGCTCGAGCTTGGCTCGGTGGACACCGGCAAAGGCGAGGCCAAGGCCGTGCGGGTACGACAGCTGCGCTCGATGATCAGCGAAGTCCGCGCCAAAGGCGAGCCGGCGAAGGAAGAGAGCGCGAGCTAGTGGTCCGATTCTAACATTCGCATCCGGGTTCGGCAGGCTCTCATGCGAATGTTAGAATCAAAGGACCACTAGCAAGTATGAGTGCTAGTGGAGCTTTGGATTTGACATTCGCTTCACGAGTTTTCGGCCAACTGGGAAGCGAATGTCAAATCCGCTCCACTAGGCCGACGCGTTCGCTTGCCGCACTTGCCGAAACGGCGAGGCGCCACGAACTGTCGTCGTAACGAGGAATACCGGGCCCTATGTTGTTCTTCACGCGGTGGAAGGCGGCGGCAATTCTGCTCACGGCGCTCATCGTGTGCCTGTGCGCGGTGCCGAACCTTTTCTCCGACAAGATGTTTGCGCGCTTGCCCGATTGGGCGCAGCACCACATTGCGCTCGGCCTTGATCTGCAGGGCGGCTCGAGCCTGCTTCTGCAAGTCGACACCAATACCGTGCGCCAGGAGCGCCTGCAGGCGCTCAACGACGACGTACTGCGCGTGTTGCGGCAGGCGCGCATTCCGTTCACTGGCCGCGCTATTCAGGGCGGCAGCGTGGTCGTTCATGTCACGCGCCCCGAGGACGTCAAGACCGCGCTCGACAAGCTCGGCGAGCTATCGCAGGCGCTGACCGGCATTGCCGCTTCGACCGGCCAGCGGAGCCTCAATATTTCGGAACAAGGCGGATTGATCACACTCACCCCGACCGACCCGGCGCTGACCGAGCGCATCCGCCAGGCGGTCGACCAGTCGATCGAAATCATTCAGCGCCGCGTCAACGAGCTCGGAACGACCGAGCCGAGCATCCAGCGCGAGGGCGTCGACCGCATTCTCGTGCAGGTGCCTGGCCTGCAGGACCCGACGCACCTCGAAGAAATCCTCGGCAAGACCGCCAAGCTCGATTTCCGCATGGTCGATCTGTCGATGACAGCCGAGCAGGCGTTGGCGACCCATCCGCCGCCGGATTCTGAAGTGCTCAACGGCCAGAAGCCGGGCGAGAAATATCTGATCGAAAAGCGCGTGCTCGTTTCCGGCGGCGACCTTGTCGATGCCGAACCGGGCTTCGACCAGCGCACCAACGAACCGGTGGTCAACTTCCGTTTCAATTCGAGCGGAGCGCGCAAATTCGCCGAAGCCACGCAGCAGAATGTGGGCAAGCCTTTTGCTATCGTCCTCGACAACCAGGTCGTCTCGGCGCCGGTCATCCGCGAGCCCATCCTTGGCGGCCAGGGCCAGATTTCCGGCAATTTCACCGTTCAGCAGGCGACCGATCTCGCCATTCTGCTGCGCGCCGGCGCGCTGCCGGCGCCGCTGAGCATCGTACAGGAGAACACCGTCGGCCCCGGGCTCGGCCGCGACTCGATTCTCGCCGGCAAGCACGCGGCCTATGTGGGCGCCGGCCTTGTCGTCTTCTTCATGCTCGTGACTTACGGCCTGTTCGGGCTGTTCGCCAATCTCGCTGTGGCGGTCAACATAGGGATGATCTTCGGCGTGCTGTCGCTGCTTGGCGCGACGCTGACGCTGCCGGGCATTGCCGGCATCGTGCTCACCGTTGGCATCGCGGTGGATTCCAACGTGCTGATCTACGAGCGCATCCGCGAGGAGGTGCGCGCCGGGCGTAGCGCGATCAACGCCATCGATGCCGGCTTTACGCGGGCGCTCGCCACCATTCTTGACTCGAACATCACCACCTTCATTGCCGCCGCGGTGTTGTTCTATGCCGGTTCCGGCCCGGTGCGCGGTTTCGCCGTCACGCTTGGTATTGGTATTCTGACCAGCTTGTTCACCGCGTTTACGCTCACCCGTCTGATCGTGGCCTATTGGGTACGCCTGTGGCGGCCACGTACCGTGCCGATCTGAGAAGCGTCATGCGATTTCCCATGAAGCTCATGGCCGCCTTGGCCGAACCCGTTTGAAAGCAGTCCAGTGCGCCTCCGCCTCCTACGCATCGTTCCCGACAATACGCGCTTTGATTTCATGCGCTTCCGGCGCATCAGCTTTCCTGTTTCGGCGATGCTGTCGATCGCCGCGATCCTTCTGTATTTTTATCACGGGCTTAATTTCGGCATCGATTTCGTCGGCGGCACGCTGGTCGAAGTGCAGACCAAGGTCAATCCGGCCGATCTGGCGAAGATGCGCGCCACCATCGCCGCGCTCAATCTCGGCGAATTTCAGCTGCAGGAATTCGGCGCGCCCGACGACGTGCTGATCCGCATTTCCGAGCAACCCGGTGGCGATCCGGCGCAGGAAGTGGCGGTGCAGAAGGTCCGCAATGCGCTCGGCGACACCGTCACCTATCGCCGCGTCGAAGTGGTCGGGCCAAGCGTTTCCACCGAGCTTCTTTCCTACGGCACCATCGGTCTTCTGAGCGCGATCGTTGCCATCCTGTTTTATTTGTGGTTCCGCTTCGAATGGCAGTTTGCGCTCGGCGCCATGATCGCCAACGTGCACGACGTCGTGCTTACTGTCGGTTTCATGTCGCTCACCCGCGTCGATTTCGATCTCACTAGCATCGCGGCTTTGCTCACCATCGTCGGCTATTCGCTCAACGATACGGTGGTGATCTACGACCGCATCCGCGAAATGCTGCGCCGCTATAAGCGGATGTCGATGCCCGATCTGCTCAACATATCGGTCAACGCCACGCTCTCGCGCTCGATCGTCACCCACTTGACCGTCGCATGTTCGCTGTTGGCGCTGCTCTTGTTCGGCGGCCAGGCCATCCGCAGCTTCACCGCGACCATGATGTTCGGCGTCGTGCTGGTCGGCACCTACACGTCGGTCTTCATCGCTTCGCCGATCCTGATCTATCTCGGCGTCGGCCACGGGCGCATGGGCGGGGCGGAAGAACCCGAGACGCCGCCGGCGCTGGCGGCGGGACAGCCTGCTCCGGCAAGCCCCGCGCCGTCGCGGCCGGCGTCGGCTCGTCGCGCCAGGGCCCGCAGGTAGTGGATTCTCCGCATCTGCCGCGGCAGGTCCTGATCGACGCCCATGGCGGAGGCGGCTTCCGCTTCGCCGGAATGTCCCATCGCGGTTCGCTGCTCTGCCTGCCCGACGGTATCTGGGCATGGCCGGTCGCCGATATCGCGGCGATGACCGAGGAGACACTCGCTCCCGTGTTTGCCCGCAGCGGCGATCTCGATTTTTTCATCGTCGGTGTCGGCACCCAGCCCTGGGTCATGCCGAGCGACTTGCGGCAAAAGTTTCGCGACGTGCACATTTCCGCCGACGTCATGATGACCGGACCTGCCGTGCGCACCTATAACGTCATGCTGATGGAAAGCCGCCGCGTTGGCGCCGGCCTGATCGCGATCGATTGATACGGCTAGATTTCCGCTATGCAGGACCCACTCGCCTATTGCGCCGAGCTGGTGCGCGCGGCCGACCGCGACCGCTATTTGGCGACGCTGTTCGCGCCGGAGCAACAGCGCGGCGCGTTGCATGCGCTCTATGCCTTTAACGTCGAGATCGCGCGCGTGCGCGAGGCGGCGCGGCAGCCGCTCGCCGGCGAAATCCGCCTGCAATGGTGGACCGACGTGTTGCGGGGCGAGCGGAGGGACGAGGCAAACGCCAACCCGGTCGCCGCCGCGTTGCTTGCAAGCGTTGAGCGGCATGGTCTTTCCGCCGATGCGCTGATTGATCTCATCGAGGCGCGCCGCTTCGATCTCTACGACGAGCCGATGGCGACGCTTGCGGATCTCGAGACCTATGCAAGCAGTACGTCGTCCGTCCTGTTTGCCCTCGCCGCGCAAGTTCTCGCCGGCTCCGGCTACGACGCTGTCACCGGGCCGGCGGGGAGAGCTTATGCGATCGCAGCGCTCCTGCGCGGTTTTCCGCTGCATGCGGCACGGAATCAGCTCTATGTGCCGATCGAACTGCTCGCGCGCCATCAGGTGAACACCGAAGACGTTTTCGCTGGCCGAGCCTCTCTCGGCCTCGATACCGCGCTTTCGGAATTGAGAATGCTCGCGCTTGGGCACCTCAATGCGCTCCAACAGCGCTTGGCGGAACTGCCCATCCAAGCGCTGCCGGCATTGCTACCCGTTGCGACGGTGCGTTCTTTGCTCAGTCGCCTTGAGCGGTCCCCGGCATTTTCGCCGGCCGACTTACCGCCGTGGCGGCGGCAATGGCTGATCTGGCGCGCGGCGCGCAATCCGGCGCGGATTGCTGGCTGATATTAGAATGCGAACCGGTCGCGCAGATTTCGCCGCTCGGAGACGATGCGGCCGACCAGCGCGCGCTCGTCGTCGGTCTTGACCAGCGGCCCGATCAGGTCGAGCTGGTTTAAGGCCACGAGTTCGAGGATTTCGCTGCGCACCTCGCCGTTGCCATTGCGCGGCAGCGCGTCGACGACTTGCAGGCATTCGGGTGCGGTAGCCCCAAGAAAATCGCGCAGCTCGCGATCGCTGGCGCTGGCTTCGACGAAGGCATAGAGCCCGGTGCCGGTGCGGCGATCGGGAAAGGCGACGATAGCCACATCGCGCACTTTCGGATGACTGCGCAACCGCGAAGCGATCGCCGGCGCCTCGCGGGTAAAGCGCAGCCCACGCCCCTCGCGATCGGTGAAGTTCAGGCCGCGGGTGATCGCGTAATAGAGCTTCTTGCCGGTCGCCATCCAGATGCGCGTGGGCAAGCTCTTGCGCGCCAGCACGCGCCGTTCGGACGCGGTGAGCGCCTGCGGCGCGTAGCGGCGCTTGTGCTTGAGCAGATGCCGCAGGTCCTCATAGCGGGCAACGCGGAACAGCGTGCTGCGGCGGCCAAAGCGGCCGAAGCAGGAGGCAAGCTGGAAATCGGTGAGATAGGCGTTGCCTCCGGCGTACAGCCAGTTCTGCTCCTTGGCGAGATCGTTATGGGTGATGCCGGCGCGGTGCAGCTTGCGCAACGCCTTCTTGGCGGAACGGAAATAGCCGGCATCGCCATCCGGCTTGGCAATGTGGAGCGGCACGCCGTCGATCCAGCCGCGCACCAGCAAGTGGCGCCCGGCAAACAGAAGCGGCGGCGCGATGCCAAGCCCGCTTGCCGCCGCCAAGGCGCGCCGCTCGCGGGCGAACAGCACATAGGCGAGCGGCCGGCTCCACCGGGGCACCCCATCGAGGCGGCGCAACACTGCGTCGACCTCGCCACTCTCAGCGCGGAAGCGGCCGCGCTCGATGGTAGAAAAGACGTCGCGCTTGAGTACGACGCCGTTTTGCCAGCGGCCGTCGATTTCCTCGGGGACTTCGCGCGCGGTCATGATCGGGCGTCTAGCACAAAACTGGCTCAATCACTCGGCGGCGGCACGCGGTAGGGCGGCATCGGCCCAAGCCTGCAGATCGGCGAGCGCGCGGATGCAGAGAGCAGGCTTCTGCGATTGCTTTTTGCCGCGGTGAGTATTGCCGCCGGCGATCGGCGGAAACAGACCGAAATTGACATTCATCGGCTGGAATGAGCGCGCCCCGGCATCGATCGTCTCGATATGGCCGCCGGTGATGTGGCCGAGCAGGGCGCCATGCGCGGTGGTTGGCGGCGGCAGGCGCGGCGCCTCGCCGAGCCTTTCGGCGGCGGCAAAGCGCCCGGCCAAAAGCCCGATCGCCGCCGACTCGACATAGCCCTCGCAGCCGGTGATCTGACCCGCGAAGCGGAGCCGCGGCATGGCGCGCAGCCGCAGCGTTTCGTCGAGCAATTTCGGCGAATTGAGAAACGTGTTGCGGTGCAGCCCCCCGAGCCGCGCGAACTCAGCCTTGGCGAGGCCGGGAATAGTGCGGAAGATGCGCGTCTGCTCGCCGTGCTTAAGTTTGGTCTGAAAGCCGACCATGTTGAACAGCGTACCGAGCCTATTATCTTGGCGCAGTTGCGCCACCGCGTACGGTCTCTTGTCGGGCCGCCGCAGATCAGTGAGCCCAAACGGCTTCATCGGTCCATGACGCAACGTTTCGCGCCCGCGTTCCGCCATCACTTCGATCGGCAGGCAGCCGTCGAAATAGGGCGTCGCTTCGAAATCGTGGAAGGCTGTCTTCTCGCCGGCGAGGAGTGCGTCAACGAAGGCCTCGTATTGCGCGCGGTCGAGCGGGCAATTGATGTAATCGGCGCCCGAGCCGGCGGGTCCGGTCTTGTCGTAACGTGACTGGAACCAGGCAATGTCGAAGTCGATTGTGTCGCGATGCACGATTGGCGCAATGGCGTCGAAGAAGGCGAGCGCCTCTTCGGCGGTCTGCCCGCGGATCGTATCGGCGAGCGCGGGCGAGGTGAGCGGGCCGGTCGCGACGATGACGCTGTCCCAATCCGGCGGCGGCGCTGGAATCTCCTCACGGCGAATTTCGATCTGCGGTTCGCCGTGCAAGGCGGCAGTGATCGCATCGGCGAAGCCGTCGCGGTCGACGGCGAGCGCACCACCGGCCGGCAGCTTGTGGGCATCTGCCGTGCGCAAGACCAGCGAGCCGAGGAGCCGCATTTCGGCGTGCAGGAGCCCAATTGCGCTGCTCTCGGCATCGTCGGAGCGAAACGAGTTTGAGCAGACCAGTTCGGCGAGTTTTTCGCCCTTGTGTGCGGCCGTGGTGCGGGCGGGCCGCATTTCGTGCAGCACCACCGGCACGCCGGCTTGCGCGATCTGCCAGGCAGCCTCGGAACCGGCGAGGCCACCGCCGATGACGTGAACTGGTTGCAATGTGCCCATCGGCCATCAAATTAGGCGTCGAGCCGCTAAGCGGCAATGCGGACGACGGTGGGTTGGCGCGGAATTGCCCCTCTGCTATAGGCCGGAACATTGCTTTATTGGGTCCGCACCAAGGCCGAGGCTACCCATGTCCGTCGATGCCAACACCGTCCGCCGGGTGGCGCATTTGGCGCGGATCGCGGTCGGCGAGGATGAGGTGGAGGCGCTTAAAGGCGAACTCAATGCCATCCTCGCCTTCATCGATCAACTGGGCCAGGTCGATGTGAACGGCATCGAGCCGATGACTTCGGTCACGCCGATGGCGATGAAGATGCGCAAGGATGCGGTGACCGACGGCGGTATTGCGGACGCTATTGTAAAGAACGCGCCGGCCCGGGAGGATCACTTCTTCCTCGTGCCGAAGGTGGTGGAATAGCCATGTGTCTCGCTTGTGAGCAGGATGCGATTTGGTTCGCTTACCTTGAAAGCCAGGGCTTGTTGAAGCCCGACGATCCTGCGGCCGTGGAGGCGCTGTTCGGCGCATTCCCCGTGCAGCCGTTGCCGATGCAACAGGAGCATGGCGAAGAGACTGCTCGTGAGCAGCCGAAGGCTTCAGCAAAAAACCCGTTTTCCTGCGACGATCCGACCGCTGAATGAGTGACCTTACCGCGCTCACGTTGGCGCAGGCGCGCGACGCGTTGCGCCAGCGCGAATTTTCCGCAAGCGAACTCGCCGAAGCTTATCTCGCTGCTATCGAGCGGGGGCGCGCGCTCAATGCGTTCGTGCTGGAGACGGCGGAGCGCGCCCGCGCCATGGCGAAAGAGGCGGATGCGCGCCTGGCAAAAGGCGAAGCGGGGCCGCTCGAGGGCCTGCCGCTTGGCATCAAAGATCTCTTCTGTACCGAAGGGGTGCGCACGACCGCCTGCTCGCACATCCTGGACAATTTCGTTCCCAGCTATGAGTCGACCGTCACCGCCAATCTGTGGCGCGACGGCGCGGTGCTGCTCGGCAAACTCAACAACGACGAGTTCGCGATGGGCTCGTCGAACGAGACCTCGTATTTCGGACCGGTGGTATCGCCGTGGCGCCGCCGCGGATCGGAGCAAAAACTGGTGCCGGGCGGCTCTTCGGGCGGCTCGGCGGCCGCCGTCGCCGCTGGCCTGTGCGCCGGCGCAACCGGCACCGATACGGGCGGCTCGATCCGTCAGCCGGCCGCGTTCTGCGGCATTGTCGGGCTCAAACCCACCTATGGGCGTTGCTCGCGCTGGGGGATCGTGGCGTTCGCATCCTCGCTCGATCAAGCCGGCCCGTTCGCGCGCACCGTGCGCGACTGCGCGATCCTGCTGCGCTCGATGGCCGGCCCCGACGCCAAGGACACGACCTCCGTCGACCTTCCGGTGCCCGATTATGAGCAGGCGGTCGGTGCCTCGATGCGAGGCAAGCGCATCGGCATCCCCAAGGAATACCGCATGCCAGGCATGGCGGCCGAGATCGAAGCGCTGTGGCAGCGCGGCGCGCAATGGCTCAAGGACGCCGGCGCCGAAATGGTCGAAGTGTCGCTGCCGCACACCAAATACGCGCTCCCTGCCTACTACATCGTGGCCCCGGCGGAGGCCTCATCGAATCTCGCGCGCTATGACGGTGTCCGCTACGGGCTGCGCGTGCCCGGCCGCGACGTCATCGACATGTACGAGCGCACCCGCGCTGAGGGCTTCGGCAAAGAAGTGCGCCGCCGCATCATGATCGGCACCTATGTGCTCTCCGCCGGCTATTACGATGCCTTTTATCTGCAGGCGCAGAAGGTTCGCACCCTGATCAAGCGCGACTTCGAGCGCTGCTTTGCCGACGGCATCGACGCCATCTTGACACCGACGACCCCGTCGGCGGCGTTTGCCATCGGCGAAAAGGGTGGCGCCGATCCGATCGAAATGTACTTGAACGATGTGTTCACCGTGACGGTGAACATGGCCGGGCTGCCGGGTATTTCCGTGCCGGCAGGTCTCGATGCGCAGGGCCTTCCGCTTGGATTGCAGCTCATCGGCCGACCGTTCGAGGAGGAGACATTGTTTGCGCTCGGCGCCGTCATCGAGCAGGCGGCCGGATCGTTTGCTCCCGAAAAGTGGTGGTAGGGCAAGCACAGCCATGGTGGACCCGCGATGACACCGGCCGCCTTCAAGCGCTCGCTCGCCAAGCCCAAACCGCCGGCCGGTCTGTCGACAGCGCTGACTGGTCTGTGGTGGGCCGGCCGGGACGATTGGGACAAGGCGCACAAGCTCGTGATGAGCGACGAAGGTGCCGAGTGCGCCTGGGTTCATGCTTATTTGCACCGCCTTGAGGGCGACCTCGACAACGCGCGCTATTGGTACCGGCAGGCGCGCAAGAAGCCGGCCACGGGAGATCTGCCGGCGGAGTGGGCGACGATCGCAGCAGCGCTTCTGGACGATCGCGCGGAGTAAGAATGTGCCGTCAGCTTGTGAGGCTAGACGGCGCGGCGGGCGGTTCGCTTGTCTTGTGCTCAGCCACGTCGATGATCTCATTGCGCCGGCGCGGCAGCGCCTCGGGATGCTCTCGCTGCAGATAGGCGATCAGCTTTTCGCGGAGCTCGACGCTGACGTTGCCCGTCGTCGAGGCAAAATCTGAATTGATCATGATGTCGACCTCGATCGCCTCGGCGGTCACATTGGTCACCTGCACGCTGGTCACCTTGGGATTGCCCTGTTTCGTTTTGGCGATCAGCTCGGCCGCTTTCGCGCGAATGAGATCGACCGGCGCGGCGAAGTCGAGAAAGAGAACGATTTTGCCGATCGTCGGCGCTGCCTGCCGCGTCCAGTTGAAGAACGGCTGTTGAATGAAAAAATTGAGCGGGACAATCATCCGCCGCTGATCCTCCAGTCGGATGACAACGTAGGTCGCGTTGATTTCCTCGACCCAGCCGTATTGATTTTGAATCGTGACGGCATCTTCGAGCCGGATCGGCTGCGTCACCGCGAGCTGCACGCCGGCGATGAGGTTGCTCAGCAACGGTTGGGCGGCGAGCCCAAACACGACGCCCGCGACACCCGCGGAGGCGAACAAGCTCACGCCGTACTGGCGCACGGCGTCGAACGTCATCAGGGCAAATCCCAAGGTGACGAGCACGATGATGGTATCGACCGCCCGCAGCAGCACACGGACTTGCGTGACATGCTTGCGCGCGAGCAGATTGTCTTCGATGTCAATGTGAAACTGGAGCAAATAAAGGTTCGCGCTGATATTGGCGGCGGTGAGCGCGATCCAGCCCAGCAGACAGATCGTCGCCAAGAGCAGGAACCGCCCGATCAGCGCCTTGGTCTCGGCGTCGAGCGGGGCCGCCGGCAACGCGATCGCGAGTGCAATCAGCAGCAGCGCGAAGCGCGTGGGATTTTTTGTCTCCTCAAACAGCGAGCGAAGAAACGGCTGGCCTCCGCGCAAAAGCCGCCGCAGCGCGGCGTTGAGCGCCACATGCAGCAGCCACGCTGCTCCGAGCGCAGCCAGCAGGATCAGGACGGAGACCGCCCAGGCGGGCGCGAACGACAGCGTATTGCCGATATCAACGAAGATTGATCGGATGCGCAGGACGAAATCGTTCCACATGCCGAAATTATACCGTTAAATGCCTGAGAAAACGCACCGATTGCGACTTAGTTCTTGAAGGCGCGCTGGACAGACCGCCGCCTTGATGGCATTTAGGCGCCAATTCGCAACCGCCATCAGATTTAACGGCTGACGATGAAAAACTTCCTGCTGCGCGTTTTCACTTGGTGGAACAGCCAGACGTTCGGAACCCAAGTGTGGACCGCGCTACATGGAGAGTTTGTCGGCGAGGACGAACTCGGCAATCGCTATTACCGGACCAAGGGTGGCAAGATCGATCCTACGTTGGGCATCGAGCGGCGGTGGGTGATCTATTCTGGCATCGCCGAGGCCTCCATGGTGCCGCCGAGCTGGTTCGGCTGGATACACCACACCGTCGACCTGCCGCCGACGCAGGATAAGCCGAAGCCTTATCCCTGGGAGAAGCCGCATCGTCCCAACATGACCGGGACTTCGGCCGCCTATCGCCCGAGCGGCTCGACATTGGCGCAGGGGCGCCGCCCGAAGGCGACCGGCGATTACAAGGCGTGGTCGCCGGGTAATCAGTAGGCGGTCATCTGGGATGATGGACCAAGCCCTTCATCGGCGCCTTGACCCCTGAAATTGCCGCAATCGAAATGTTAACCCGACGCAGCTTAGAGACGCGTGAAACTTCGCGTTCGCCGAACATCCTTTAAAGGTTCGATGGTCCGTATCGCCGCGCTGATGCTCGTGATCGGCGGAACCCTCGCAGTGGGGCCGGCCGCAGCGCAATTCGGCAGTATTTTCGGCGATAACCCGCCGCGGCCGCCGGGCGATATCCCCACGTTCCCGCAGCAACCGCCGCCGGTGCAGCAAGATCCAGGCTACCCGAACCAGCCGTATCCGGGTCAACCCTATCCGGACCGACCCTATCCGGCCGCGCCGCCGGCCCCGATCGAGGCGCAACCGTTGCCGCCCCCGCCAGGGGCTTCGGTCGTTCAACCCGCGCGGCCTAATCAGCCTTATCCGCCGCCGGTGCCCCCCGCGCCCCCTCCGCGCGCTGTCGCGGCTCCGCCTGCAGGCGCTTCGCCCACTCCGCCTGGCAATTCGTCACCGCCGCCTGCGGCCGCCGCCGAAATACCGCCCGACGACACCGTTGTCGAGGCGCCGACACCGCACATCGAGAACGGCCGGGCCATTTTTGCGGGCCTCGACAAGATCACCGGCCGTACCATCTCCTTCGACGTCGCCATCGGCGAGACCGTCCAATACGGCGCGTTGCGGGTGACTCCACGCGCCTGCTACACGCGACCCCCCACCGAACCAACGAACACCGACGCCTTCGTCGAAGTGGACGAAGTCACCTTGCAGCGCGAGATCAAGCGGATCTTCACCGGCTGGATGTTCGCTTCGAGCCCCGGCCTGAACGCGGTCGAACATCCGATCTACGACGTCTGGCTCACCGATTGCACGGCGCCCGTCCAGACCTCGCTGGCCGAGCCGGCGCCGCCGGCTGCGCCGGCGCGTCCTGCGCCAAAACCCGCGCCCAAACCGGCGCCACGTCCGGCGACAAGCGTCCAGCAGCCGCCGCGATAGGGTCAGCCCAGGCCCAGGCAGACCAGCGCCGCTTCGCCCGACACGGGGCGATCGAGCGCCAGCGCGCCGAAATTCCCCTCGCCAACAAGCGCGTTATCAAGGAGCTTGTGATAGGCCGGCCGCGAGACTTCGATCGCGCCGAAGGTGCGCAGGTGATCGGTGACGAACTGCGTGTCGAGCAGGCAGAAGTGGCCGGCCTTCAGCCGCGCCACCAAGTGAACCAGGGCAACCTTGGAGGCATCGCGGGCGTGGTGGAACATGCTTTCGCCGAAAAAGGCCCGCCCTAGACTGACGCCGTAAAGACCGCCGACAAGGTTGTCGCCCTCATAGACTTCCACCGAATGGCAGTCGCCACGCTCGTAGAGCTTGCGGTACAGGTTGTGGATGCGGCCGTTGATCCAAGTCCGCGCCCGGCCCGGCGCCGGCTGCGCGCAGCCCGCGATCACCGCGTCGAAATCGCGATCGACCGCGACGGTGAAACAGTCCGAACGCACTGTGCGGGAGAGGCGTGCGGGCACGTGGAACTTGTCGAGCGGAATGATCCCGCGCTTTTCCGGCTCTATCCAATAGAGCGCCGGATCGTCGGCGCTTTCCGCCATAGGAAAGATGCCGCAGGCATAGGCCTTGAGCAGCACCTCGGGCGTAATGTCGATCAGCGCGGATTCACGGCTCGCCATGGCTCTGCGTTTAGCCGCCCGCAGGTTGTCGATTCAAGAGGCGATGCGGGCGCGGCGCTTACTGAGGCGCTATGACTCGAGGCTGCCGCGCGCCAAAAACCCTTCCAGCCAGTGGATATGATAGTCGCCGTCGATAATGTCCTTTTCCTGCGCCAGCGCGCGGAATAGCGGCAGCGTGGTCTCGATGCCGTCGATCACGAACTCGTCGAGCGCGCGCTTGAGCCGCATCAGGCACTCGCTGCGGGTCTTGCCGTGCACGATGAGCTTGCCGACCAGTGAATCGTAGAACGGCGGAATCGCGTAGCCGTGATAGACGGCGGAATCGACGCGCACGCCCAGTCCGCCGGGCGGATGATAGTGAACGATCTTTCCCGGCGAGGGCCGGAACGACACCGCGTTCTCGGCATTGATGCGGCACTCGATGGCGTGACCGTGGAACTTCACGTTGGCTTGCGTCAGCGAGAGATCGTTGCCGTCGGCGACACGGATCTGCTCCAAGACGAGGTCGATGTCGGTGATCATTTCGGTCACCGGGTGTTCGACCTGGATGCGCGTGTTCATCTCGATGAAGTTGAATGCGCCGTCGTCATATAAGAATTCGACCGTGCCGACGCCGAGATATTTGATCTCGCGCATCGCTGCGGCCACCGTTTCGCCGATCGTGTCGCGCGCCGCCATGTTGAGCGCGGGCGAGGGGCTTTCCTCCCACACTTTCTGATGCCGCCGCTGCAGCGAGCAGTCACGTTCGCCGAGATGAATGGCGCGGCCCTTGCCGTCGCCGAGCACCTGAATCTCGATATGGCGGGGCCGTTCGAGATATTTTTCTAAATAGAGGGTGTCGTCGCCGAACGCAGCCTTCGATTCTGCGCGCGCCATCGCGAGCGCCGAGGAGAGGTCGGCCTCGCTGCGGATCACCTTCATGCCGCGCCCGCCGCCGCCGGCTGCCGCCTTGACCATGACCGGAAATCCGATGTCACGGGCGAGCCGCCGCGCCTCTTCGTCGCTGCCGACGCCGCCGTCGGAGCCGGGCACGACCGGTATGCCGAGAGCCTTGGCGGCGCGTTTGGCTGCGATCTTGTCACCCATCAGCCGGATGTGCTCGGGACGTGGACCGATGAAGTGCACATTGTGATCGGCGAGTATCTCGGCGAACCGCGCGTTCTCGGAAAGAAAGCCATAGCCAGGATGCACCGCGTCGGCGCCGGTGATCTCGCAGGCGGTCAGAATCGCCGGCACGTTGAGATAGCTGTCTTTGGCGGGCGGCGGACCGATGCAGACGCTTTCATCGGCGAGCCGCACGTGCATGGCGTCCTCGTCCGCGGTCGAGTGGACCGCAACGGTGGCGATGCCGAGCTCCTTGCAGGCGCGCAACACGCGCAGTGCGATTTCGCCGCGATTGGCTATGAGGATCTTATCGAACATCACTGGCCTTGGACGCGAATGGCAAGCAGCGCATGGCGGGCAGGAGAGGTCGCTTCATGTCCCTCCTCGCCATCGGGTATTCGTTCTTATTCAATGATCATCAGCGGCTGGCCGTACTCGACCGGCTGGCCGTCTTCGACCAGAATCTGGATCACGGCGCCGGCGCGCGGCGCCGATATCTGGTTCATCGTCTTCATCGCCTCGATAATCATCAGCGTCTCGCCGGCTTTCACCTGGCTACCAACATCGACGAAGGGCCGCGCTCCGGGTTCAGCGGAACGATACGCCGTTCCGACCATCGGCGAGGCAACGACGCCTGGATGCTGCGTTGGATCGATTGGCGCGGGCGCTATCGCCACGGCTGGCAGCACCGGGGAGAGCTCCGATTGCCGCACGCGTGGGCTCGCGGCGATCACATTGCGGGCTACGCGTATCGAAACTCCGCCTTGCTCGATGGCGATCTCAGTGAGCCCGGTCTCCTCGAGCAGTCGCGCAAGTTCACGGATCACCTCGTGATCTATCGACGGCTTCTGAGGACTTTTGGGCATCGGCGAACTTCCCGGCTTGCTACTATCCTGCCTTGGCGCCGATCAGCGAGGCGAGACCGACGATCGCCAGCGCGTAACCTTCGATGCCGAAACCGCACACCACCGCGCGGGCAGCGAGCGATACGTAGGAGTTTTGGCGGAATGATTCGCGGGCATGAATGTTGGTGATGTGGATCTCGATGACCGGCACCTTCAAAGTGTACAGCGCATCGAGAATGGCGATTGAGGTCGTCGTATAGCCGGCCGGATTGAGGATCAGGCCGGCGGCATTCTTCGCGCGCGCTTCTTGAATCCAATCGACGATCTCGCCTTCATGATTGGATTGGCGGAACTCCACCGCAAGCCCGAACCGCTGTGCTGTCGTGCGGCAGAGCTTTTCGACATCGGCAAGCGTGGCGGTGCCGTAAAGTTCCGGCTCGCGTGTGCCGAGCAGATTGAGGTTCGGCCCGTTGAGGACGTAGATCGTGTTCGACATGCGCCGCGCCGCCATTATTGAGCCTGGCGCGGGCGGCTGTCCGCCGCGCCGAATTCGTTATAGGGAACGGCCCCGCAAAGGGGAAGTCGCCAGCGCGCGCCAGCCCCAAACACAAAGCCCTTCCCCGCGGCCGGGGAAGGGCCAATGCCGGCGCGGACGCCGACGGAAGCGGCAAGCGTGCCTATTTCTGCGCGGCGGCGATCTTCTCCTGCAGCTTGTCAAAGCCGATGGCTCCGACGACGAGCTGGTCGCCGATCACATAGCTTGGCGTGCCGTCGACCCCGATCGCGTCCGCAAGCTTCATGTCCTCCTCGATCGTGGTCTGCACTTCGGGGCTCTTCATGTCCTGCTCGATGCGCGTCATGTCACAGCCGACTTCCTTCGCAACGGCGAGCGCGCGCTCCTGATCGACCATGCCGCGGACGCTGAACAGCTTCTGATGAAAGGCGAGGTATTTCTGCCCGCTGGGATCCTGCATGCGCACGGCGACCGCAACATGCGCCGCGTCGACCGAAGCTTGGGCGAGAATGGGAAACTCCTTGAGGACGAATCTCAAGTCGGGATCCTTTTTCAGCAAATCGAGCATGTCGGTAACGGCATCCTTGCAGTGCGGGCAATTGTAATCGAAGAACTCGACCATCGTGACTTTGCCGTTCGGGTTGCCGAGCACGACCTGGTGCGGGGAATTGAAAAGGGTTGCGCTGTCCTTGCTGATCGCGTCGCGCGCCTTCTTGGCCTGGGCTTCCTGCTGCCGTTTGTCGAGCGCGGTTTGCGCGTCTTGCAGGACCTCCGGGTGAGCGATCAGGTATTCCTTGACGATATTTTCGATCTCATGCCGCTGATCGGTAGAGAATGACTGCGCGAATGCCGCCGGCATCGCCAACAGGCTGACGGCGGCAATCGCAAAAAATGTACGGGGGAAAAATGACATGGATATTGTCCTCTTGCTGTCAGTGACTAAGCGGATTCCTGCTCACGTTCTTGTTGAAGGCGACGATGTCATCGGCGCGGACCCAGCCGGGTGAGCCGATGGGGAATCGCTGCTTGGCCCTCTCCGCTAGTTCGCGTGCGATCTTGTTGTCACCGCGTGCGAAAGCGGCCTCCGCCGAGGCAAGATCGGCATCGGCGAGATCGTTCTTTCGCCCATAGGCCATGGCGAGCTGGGTATAAGCATCGGAGGATTCGGGCTCCTTGATCAGCGCCGCGTGTAACAGCGGGATCGCCTCGTCCGACAGCTTGGCGTTATTGGTGGCGATGAGTGCCTGAGCGAGCGTGATCTGAATGAGCGCCGGATCGGGCGCGAGTTGCACGGCGCGCTGCAGCGGCGGAATGGCTTCCGCCGCGTGGCCGGATTCCAACAGTGCCTGACCTTTGAGTTCGTAGAAATAGGGATTGTTCGGCATGGCGTGGATCAGACCGTCGACCTGGGCGATGGTGTCGCGCAAATCGCCGAAGCGATAGCTGGAGATGGCGCGGGCATAGCGCGCGGGCAGGCTGGTGTCGGACAGCGGATAGCGCCGCGCCACCACCTGGGGAGGATCCATGAAGCCGTAAAGCTTGGCCCGCATCATGTCGTGGCGGAATTGCAGTTCGGGCGGGTCCTTCTTGTCCCACAATTGATTGTGCGCAAGGTTCGCCAACTCCTCCATGCGCTCAACGGGCATGGGATGGTTTTGCGCGTAAGGGTCGATGTATTTCGATTCGAACATCATTTCATCGGCGAAGCGCTTGAATGTGTCGTACATGCCCTTGGCCGATTGGCCTGTCTCGCTCAGGAAACGCACGCCGGCGCGGTCGGCATATTCCTCTTGGGCACGCTGGTAGGCCAGCAACGTGTGCTGAAGATAGGATTGCGGCGCCTGCACGATGACGCCGCCGATATTGCCCAAATTGACATTGCCCGAGCGGGCGCCCGCCGCGAGCGCACCCACGCCGAGGAGTAGCGCAACGATCGAAGCTATCTGCGCATTCGCCAGCTCTTGCCGTATCTTGGACAGATGTCCCCCGACAATGTGGCCGGTCTCGTGGGCGAAAACGCCAATGACCTGGTTGGGCGTCTTCGCCTCCACCAGCGCGCCGGCATTGATGAAGATGTGGTGAGCGTCCATCACGAAAGCGTTGAACGATCTGTCGTTGATAATGACGACGTGGACGTTCTGGTCGCTTAGGCCGGCGACTTTCAGAATCGGACTCACATAATCGCGCAGCAGCTGCTCGATCTCGGCGTCGCGAATGATCGGTATGCCGGCGTCGGGCGGCGTTTCCTGCGCCCGCACCGGAATGCTCGCGAGCGCCATGGCGGCTGCGGTCACCAACGCCACGGCGCGCGAAACTGGCCTCGCGCGCCGCGCCTTGCTAGGAGGTGTGGCGGCGTTCATCAGCGGCAATGCGTGATCCCTCGTGGGACCCAAGCTATGGATGGAACCAGTCGCGGTCAACACAACGCCGGCGCGTTTGCTGCGGCGACGTAAACGCAACAAAACCCGGTGAATACGGCAGTATGGGGGCAGGCAGGCGGCCGGCCGACCGTTAGGGTTTGCTGGTACGCGAAGGCCAGATGATGCTCGATAAGGCAAGGAGCCTGCTGCAACCGTCCGCTCGCAGCGCCGTCCCGCCCTTCATGGTCATGGACGTCATGGCCGCCGCGGCGCGGCTCGAGGCGCAGGGGCGCCGGATCATCCACATGGAGGTCGGTCAGCCGGCGGCGGGAGCGCCGGCGGCTGCGATTGCGGCGGCGCAGGCGGCGTTAGGCAAAGGCGCGCTCGGCTACACCGAGACGCTTGGCATCGCCTCGCTGAGGGCGCGTATCGCGGGCGCCTATCGCGAAAACCACGACCTCGACGTCGACCCGCGACGGATCGTGGTCACTACCGGCTCCTCGGCCGGGTTTATCCTCGCCTTCCTCGCCGCCTTTGAGCCTGGTGATCGCGTCGCGGTGCCGCTGCCGGGCTATCCTCCCTATCGTCATATTCTCACCGCGCTCGGCTGTGAGCCGGTGGGAATTGAGACGAATGCGCAGACGCGCTGGTCGATCACCCGCGACGCTCTTCTGGCGGAGCACTGCGCGCGCCCGCTCAAGGGTCTGGTCGTCGCCTCGCCGGCTAATCCGACAGGAACGATGATGGACGCGCGGGCGCTCGCCGATCTGATCGGGACGGCCGAAGCCGCCGGCGTTGCCGTCATCTCAGATGAGATCTATCACGGCCTCGACTATGCCTTCCCGGCCGAGACCGCCGCGCGGCTCTCGTCCGACGCGATCATCATCAATTCGTTCTCCAAATATTACTGCATGACCGGGTGGCGGATCGGCTGGATGGTAGTGCCGCCGGCGCTCGTTCGCGCGGTCGAACGGCTACAGCAGAATCTGGCGATCTCGGTGCCGACGCTCTCTCAGATTGCGGCGGAGGCCGCTTTTGACGGGCGCGCCGAACTCGAAAAGATCAAACACGGCTATCAGGACAACCGGCGTATCCTGCTCGAAGGCCTGCCGCGCGCCGGCATCGAGTCGTTTCTGCCCGCCGATGGTGCGTTCTATCTCTACGCCGACGTGTCGCGCCTTTCGACCGACAGTTTCGCTTTCGCCTCACGCATGCTGGAGGAAGCGGGAGTTGCCGTCACGCCGGGCATCGATTTCGATCCGCTGCGCGGCAACGCCTTTGTCCGGCTGTGCTACGCTGGCGGGCGTGACGACATGGCCGAAGCGGTCGAGCGCATCGGCGCGTGGCTGAAGGGATGAGCGCGGTGAGCTTGCTCGACAGCGCACTCGTGTTGTTCTCCGGCGGACAGGATTCGACCGTATGCATGGCCTGGGCGCTCGAGCGCTTCGCCCGTGTCGAGACGGTTGGCTTCGATTATGGACAGCGGCACGCGGTCGAGTTGGAAATGCGCCCGCGCATCCGCGAACTCATCAAGGGGCTCCTTACGCAATCGAAGGAGCGTCTCGGTGACGACCACGTCCTGCGGATCGACGCACTTGCGGAGGTTTCGGAGACGGCGCTCACCCGCGAGGTTGCTATTGAAGTGTCTGCAACAGGCCTGCCGACCACGTTCGTGCCAGGCCGCAATCTCATTTTCCTGTCTTTTGCTGCCGCGCTCGCCTATCGGCGCGGGATCAAACATCTCATCGCCGGCATGTGCGAGACTGATTTCTCCGGCTATCCGGACTGCCGCGACGACACCATCAAGGCCATGCAGGTCGCGCTCACGCTCGGCATGGACCGCAGCTTCGTCATCCACACCCCGCTGATGTGGATCGACAAGGCCGGTACTTTCGCGCTCGCCGAGGAGATCGGGGGCAAAGAGCTGATCGATCTCCTTCTCGCCGAGACTCACACCTGCTATCTCGGCGACCGCACGCACCGGCACGATTGGGGCTACGGCTGTGGCGAATGTCCGGCCTGCCGGCTCCGTGCCGAAGGTTTTGCCAAGTGGAAGGCCGCATCATGAATTCCGCTCCCGAACGTCAACGAATGCGCGAGGGCGCGATTTTTCTGGTCCTGTTCGCGCTGACCATTCCGGCGGCCAACTGGCTGATCGGACACGTCGGCACAGCCTGTGTCGCGCCGCATGGCCCGTGCGTGGTGCCGGTCGCGCCGGGCGTGATGGCGCCGTCCGGCGTCATGATGGTCGGTGTCGCGCTGGTCCTGCGCGATCTGGTGCAACGGCGGTTGGGCGCCGGATTATCCGCTTTGGCGGTCCTGGCGGGCGCCGGGTTATCGGCTCTGGTGGCGCCGCCCGCGCTGGTCGTCGCGTCTGCCGTTGCCTTTCTATTGTCGGAGTTTTCCGATCTCGCCGTCTACACGCCGCTTGCACGGCGGCGCCTCGTCGCCGCGGTCGTCGCATCGAGCTGCGCCGGTCTTGTCGTCGACTCGATCGTGTTCCTGTGGCTCGCGTTCGGCTCGCTCGAGTTCCTGCCCGGGCAGATCATCGGCAAGGCCTGGATGGTGCTGCTGTCTATCCCCTTCGTCGCCTGGCTGCGACGCCGCGACGAGCGGCTCGGTATGAAGCCGGCATGAGTTTGACGATCTCCTTCGATCGGGGCTGACAATGAGCAACGCTGTCTTCGATATCTTGCGCAAGGTCACGACCGCGACCATCAGCACGATGCTCCTGAAAAAGGGTATCCGCCGCTGCTGGATGAATGGCCCAAAACCGCTCGCCGCCAACAGCGAGCGCGTCGTCGGTCCTGCCTTCACGCTGCGTTTCGTGCCGGTGCGCGAGGATCTGGCGACCCCGGAAAGCTGGGCGCATCCGCTCTCGACGCGCGCGGCGATCGAGGAAATGCCCGAAGGCGCTATCGCCGTGGCCGACGCCATGGGCGTGCAGAGCGCCGGAATTTTTGGCGACATTCTCTGCGCGCGAATGCGCAAGCGTAACGTGGCGGCGCTGGTGACCGATGGAGCGCTGCGCGACCGCGCCGGCGTGCTGATGAGCGCGTTGCCGGTCTGGTGCGCTGGCGTTGCCGCGCCCGCCTCGGTGAACGGCTTGACCTTCGTCGGCTGGCAGCAGCCGGTCGGCTGTGGCGGCTGCGCTGTTTTTCCTGGCGACGTGATCGTGGCCGATGACGACGGTGCCGTCGTCATCCCGCAGAGCATGGTCGAGTTCGTCGCCCACGAGGGCGCCGAGCATGAGCTGTACGAAAGCTGGGTGTTCAGCGAAGTCGAGAAGGGCGTGAAGCTTCCCGGACTCTATCCGCCGAACGACGACGCCAAGGCGCGTTACGCAGCGTGGCGCAAGTCGCGCTCGTGATCGCGGATGTTCTTTGTCCTTGCAAAAATTGTCGGCTTTTTCGCGCTGCCGTCCAATTTTTTGATCTCGATCGGGATCCTCGGGATTGTGCTGCTGCTCACGCGCTTACGGCGGCTTGCCAGCTGGCTCATCGTCACGAGTTTGGTTCTGATTGCTCTTGCCGGATGGTCACCGCTTGGCAACGTGCTGATCCTGCCGCTTGAGCAGCGCTTTCCGCCCTGGGATCCGTCGCGCGGACCACCCGACGGAATCGTCATTCTCGGCGGAGCGATCACGCCCGATGTCTCGGCGGCGCGCGAGGCGATCGCGCTCAACGAAGCGGCCGAGCGCGTTACCGCGGCCGCCGAGCTGGCCCGCCGCTATCCGAATGCGCGCATCATCTATTCGGGCGGCAGCGCCGCACTGATGTCGGATCGGATCGCGGAGGCGCCCTACGCGGTCTCCGAGCTGGAGGCGCTCGGAATAGCCCATGATCGCATCACCGCCGAGGAGCAGTCGCGGAACACCATAGAGAATGCGGTGTTCTCGGAGCTCATCGCCCAGCCGAAACCGGGCGAGCGCTGGCTCTTGGTGACGTCGGCGTTCCATATGCCGCGCGCCATCGCCTCGTTCCGCGCCGCCGGCTTTCCAGTCGAGGCTTATCCGGTCGATTGGCGCACGCGCGGTCCGATCGATGCCACGCGCCCGTTCGGCTCGCTCAGCGAAGGGCTGGGCCGCACCGATACCGCCGTCCGCGAATGGATCGGCCTCCTTGCCTATCGCCTAGCCGGAAAGACCAGCGAGTTCTTTCCGGCGCCATAGGCCGGCATGCGCCGCCCAACCCGATGGAGCCTGTGGATTACGCGCCTAATGCTCCGGATTCACCGCGCCTTCACCACCTTACTGCGATACTCTCCTCATTGGGCTGAGTGAATCGGCGGCCGTGCAGTACGGCTGCGGTGCGATTGCTGCCGCAAGGGGCTTTGCGGCCAGTATTTCGCGCGATGCTTCCGGGGGGAAGAACCATGTCCATTGATTTGTCTGCTGCCCTTGATGGCGAAGCGGATGCGCGTGCATCCGAGACAAAATCTGCACAGCGGGCGCTAATCGAGACCACGCTGGCCGTCTTGTTCGCCGCGGCGTCCGTTCTGCTGGTCTCTTTTCTCGCCGTGATTCAGGCCGTCGCATAGCGCGCGAACGCTGTGCGCGCAGCACGGCTTGGCTTCACTGTGGCGTGAATTGCTGGCGCCGCCAGTCGCGCCGGCCAATCCTTGCGCTTCCCGCAGGTTCCGTCTTTTCGTCCGCACCGGCGGAGCTCGTATAGTTTTTCTTGTGCGGGAGCGGCGATTGAATCGATGCTGACTACTGCATCGTGAACGGAGCGAGCATGGGGCTGCGTCTCATCGTCGGCAATAAGAATTACTCGTCCTGGTCGTTGCGGCCATGGCTCGCGATGAAGGCCGCCGGGATTGCATTCGAGGAGGTGTTGGTCTGCCTCGACACGCCGGAGTTCAAGGCGCAGGTCGCGGCATTGAGCAATGGGGCCGCGAGCCGCGTCCCAGTGTTGATTCGACGGCGATATTTGCGTGTGGGAATTGCTCGCGATCCTCGAATACGTAGCGGAAAAATTCCCGCAACATCGGCTATGGCCGGCGGCGGAGGCGGCCCGCGCGCACGCGCGGGCGATTGCCGCGGAGATGCATGCGGGCTTTGCGGCGCTCCGGCGGCATCTGCCGATGAATATCCGCCGTCCGGTGAAGACACGTGCGCTCGACGCCGCGGTCGCGGCCGATGTGGCCCGCATTGACGCCATCTGGAGCGAGTGCCGCACGCGGTTCGGCGGCGGCGGACAATTTCTCTACGGCACATTCGGTGCGGCTGACGCCATGTATGCGCCGGTTGTCTGGCGCTTTCACACTTACGCGGTCGAGGTGAGCCCGCTCGCCCGCGACTACATGGGAGCCGTCATGGCGCTGCCGGCGTCGCTGCAATGGCGAGAAGCCGCGCGCAGTGAGCCGTGGGTACTTTCGCACGACGAAGTGGATTGGCCGCAGGTGCTCCGCGAGTGAGGCCGTTTACACCGCAAGTTGCTTAAGCTCGTCTAAGAGCGGCACCTGATAACTGAGAATTTTGATTCTCGCCACCGACAACGGGAAGTAGGCGAGGCGGTCAACTTCCGGAAAGCTCCGCTGCTGGCCTGATTTCGGCGGCCACTCGATTTCGAATGTATTGCTGGCGAACGAGGAGAGATCGAGATCGGCTTCGAACGCAAAGGCGTGGACGATCTTGCCGCTTTTCAGCTTGACCGCGGCGAGCGGGATGAACGGGCCGGAAATGCCGGCGAGGGAAAAATTCGTTTCTTCGTTGAATTCGCGCCGCGCGGTGGCGAGCACATCGGCGCCAGACTCGATGAGGCCCTTGGGGATCGACCACGCCCCTTCATCTTTTTTCACCCAGAATGGACCGCCTGGATGCGCCAGCAGGACTTCGAGCTCAGCTCGGCGTCTAAACACGAGCAGGCCGGCGCTGATATTGGCAGTCGGGCTCATCGTGGCCAGACCACGGAGAAGCCGCAATATGAGCTGCGGCAGCGGTGCGGCGCTTGCGCGCAGGGAGGCGCGAATCTGCGGCGCTCCAGCGCAGGACTTGCTAAACCCGCCTGTCTCTGCATGATTTTGTCACGATTACGCAGACAATGCCGCTCGCCTCGCTCGCGCCTTTTGCTGATATAGTGTGAGGGAGGGACATACCGAACCAATTCTGTGCACGGGAGCTAACGTCAATGCGATATGGTTTTATCGCCGCGGTTGCCGCTTTGTCGGCTGTTCTTGCCTCCGCGGCTTCGGCTCAGGACGCGCCCAAGGACGTCAAGGGCCTTTATCTGACCAGCGACTATCCGGCGGTTTCGGTCCGCCCCGGCGAGACTTCGACGGTCAATATGCAGCTGCACAATTACGATGTGCCTCCGCAGCTTCTTAAGCTGAGCGTTACCGGCGTGCCCGACGGCTGGACAGCCACTTTCATGGGTGGCGGTCAGCCCGTCGCTGCAGTGATGCCGTCGACCAATTCCAGTGTCTCGCTGGAATTGCGGCTCGAGGTGCCGAAGAACGCTCCGATCGGTACGCAAACGCTCACCATCTCCGCCGCCGGTGATGCTAGCAACCCACCGCTGCAGCTGCCGATCGCGGTCACGCTCGCCAAGGACCTGCCGGCCAAACTGACGCTCACACCGGCACTGCCGGAATTGCGCGGCACCTCCAAGTCGAGCTTCGAATACACGCTGAGTATCAAGAACGACAGTGGCAAGAAGCTCACGGTCAGTCTCGCCGCTCAGGCGCCGCGCAACTTCGACGTCTCCTTTACCGAGCAATACGGCGCCCAAGAGCTCAACGCCGTGCCGGTCGACGCCGGCCAGAGCAAGGACGTGAAGCTGAAAGTGACTCCGCCCAATACGGCGGCTGCCGGCGACTACAAGGTCACGGCTCGCGTGAGCGCCGAGGATGCCTCGGCGACCGCTGATCTCGGCCTCAACATTACCGGCCAGCCGAGGCTCGCAGTCACCGGTCGCGAGGGCCTCATCTCCACACGCGCTTCGGCCGGCAAGCAGACGACGGTGCCAATCGTCATCACCAACACCGGCACCGCGCCGGCGGAAGATGTCGAGCTGACTGGCTCCGCGCCGAGCGGCTGGAAAGTCGAATTCAATCCGAAGTCGATCGACCGCATCGCGCCCAATGAAAACAAGGAAGTCCAGGCGCTGATCACGCCGACCGACAAGGCGATTGCCGGTGACTATGTCACCGCGATCACCGCGTCGGCGCGGGGTGAAACAGAGACCACCGAGTTCCGCGTTACGGTGACGACCTCGACAATGTGGGGTATCGCCGGCGTCGGCATCATCGGCATTGCGCTTCTCGTCATGGTCGGCGCGGTGGCAAGGTTCGGCCGGCGATGAGCGGCGATTCCGTCATCGAGGCCAAGGGTCTCACCAAGAAATACGGGCAGGCGGTCGCCGTCGACAACATCTCGTTCGCCGTCGGACGCGGGGAGATTTTCGGGCTCCTCGGTCCTAACGGGGCGGGTAAGACGACGACCATCCTGATGCTGCTCGGGCTCACCGAGATTTCGGGCGGCGAGGTGAGTGTGCTCGGCTTTAATCCGGCGCGCGAGCCGCTGTCGGTCAAGCGTCGTGTCGGTTATCTGCCCGATACGGTCGGTTTCTACGACCAGCTCACTGCCGCGGACAATCTACGCTACACGGCGCGGCTGATCGGGTTCCGCCTGCAGGAACGCGAGAAGCGCATCGCTGAGGCGCTCGATCGGGTCGGCCTTGCCGACTTCGCCGAGCATCACGTCGGCACGTATTCGCGCGGCATGCGCCAGCGGCTCGGGCTCGCCGAAATCCTCATGAAGGGCGCGCAGATCGCCATCCTCGATGAGCCGACGTCGGGGCTTGACCCTCACGCCACGTCCGAACTCCTTGCCATCATCCGCCGCTTCAAGGCGGAAGGGGTTTCGGTGTTGCTGTCCTCGCATCTGCTCGAACGCGTGCAGAGCGTGTGCGACCGCGTGGCGCTGTTCAACGGTGGCCGCATTGCGCTGATGGGTTCGGTTCCCGAGCTCGGCCGCGAAGTGCTTGGCGCCGGCTATGTGGTCGATATCGAGGCCGATGGCGCCGGGCTCGCCGACCGGCTGGTGCTCATTCCGGGCGTCAGCGGCGTCGAGCAGACCGGCATCGGCAAGCTGCGCCTGCATGCCGACCGCGACGTGCGCCCGGAGGCTGCCGCCGAAGTGGTCGCCATGCAGGGGCGGCTCAAATATCTCGGAGTGCAGGAGCCGAGCCTCGAGGCGATCTATACCCATTATTTCGACGCCAAGCCCGACATGGCCGTCAAGGAAGGAGCCCGCGATGCAGCGTGAAGGCTCTGCCTTTAACGGTCTCGGCGTCGTCATGCTCAAGGAGCTTGCCGATCACCTCACCAGCATCCGCTTCATCATTCTCGAGGCGATCGTGATGCTGATCGCGGTCGGTACCGTCTGGGTCGCCTCCCAGCAGATCAAGGATACAGTCGCCGAGGATCCGTTCCTGTTCTTGAAATTCTTCACCACCTCGCGCGAGCCGCTGCCGTCGTTCATCTTCTGGCTGTCGCTGCTGGTGCCGGTGATCGCGATCGGCCTCGCTTTCGACTCGGTCAATGGCGAGTACAACCGGCGCACGCTGTCGCGCATCCTTTCGCAGCCGATCTATCGCGATGCGTTGCTGTTCGGAAAATTTCTCGGCGCGCTGATGACGCTCGCGATTGCATTAGTCGTGCTCTGGCTTCTCGTGATCGGGCTCGGGCTTCTGTTCATCGGCATTCCTCCCGGCGGTGAGGAAATCGCCCGCGCGTTCGTGTTTCTGCTGGTGACCATCGTCTACGCCGGAGTTCTGGCTGGCGTTGGGGATGCTGTTCTCCATTCTGTTCCGCTCGGCGGCGACCGCCGCGCTCGCGACGCTCGGGCTGTGGCTGTTTTGCTATGTCATCTGGCCCGTGCTCGCCGGCGAATTGGCGCAGATCTTCGTGCCGCCGGATCCGCGCTACGCCGCCCTTGGCCTGCAAACCCCGGGCACCGTGATCCTCGAGCAGTTCCTGGCGCGGTTGTCGCCGTCGACGCTGTTCGGCGAGATCGTGGTGGCGCTGCTCGATCCGACCACCCGCGCGCTCGGCCCAATCTATCTCAGTCAGTTGCAGGGCGCTGTGCTCGGCGCACCGCTGCCGCTGGGCGCCAGCGTGCTGATCGCCTGGCCACAGATCGTCGGGCTGATCGCGACCACGATCATCCTGTTCGTGATCGGCTACGTGGTCTTTCAGCGGCAGGAAGTTCGGGCGTAGCCCGAATCCCTGGCGCAGCGCGTCACGAGAGTGCTGCGCTGCGGATCCCGGGGCTAGCTCCAAGCTCCCGATAAGTGACGCATTGCGCCCGCGCCTCCGCGGGTGTGGAATCCGGCCGGTGGGAGGGATTCGTGACCGCCATCGGCACTGCAATCGATACCGCGTCCGCCGACTTTCGCGCCAACCAGGCGGCGATTGGGGCGCTCATTGCGGAACTCGAGCGCAAGCGCGCCGAGGCGGCCGAAGGCGGTCCGGCGCGTGCCCGTGAGCGCCATCTCGCGCGCGGCAAGCTCCTGCCGCGCCAGCGCGTCCTCGCACTGCTCGATCCCAGTACGCCGTTCCTCGAACTGTCGCCGCTTGCCGCCAACGGGATGTATGAGGACGCCATTCACGGCGCCGGCATCATCACCGGCATCGGCCGCATCGCCGGACGTGAATGCATCATCGTCTGCAACGATTCGACCATCAAGGGCGGCACCTATTATCCGATGACGGTGAAGAAGCATCTGCGCGCGCAGGAGATCGCGCGCGAGAACCGGCTGTCGTGCATTTATCTGGTCGATTCCGGCGGCGCCAACCTGCCGCACCAGACCGAAGTGTTTCCCGACCGCGAGCATTTCGGCCGCATCTTCTACAATCAGGCGACGCTATCGGCCGCCGGCATCGCCCAGGTCGCCGTTGTGATGGGTTCATGCACGGCCGGCGGCGCCTATGTGCCGGCGATGTCGGACGAGAGCATCATCGTCAAGAACCAAGGCACGATCTTTCTCGGTGGCCCGCCGCTTGTCAAAGCGGCAACCGGCGAAGTGGTATCCGCCGAGGATTTGGGCGGAGCCGAAGTGCACACAAAGAAATCCGGTGTTGCCGATTATCTGGCGGAAAACGATCGCCATGCGCTCGCGATCTGTCGCCGCATCGTCGGTAATCTGAATACGAAGCAGAATGTCGATATCTCACTCAAAAAGCCGGTTGAGCCAAAATATGACATCGGCGAGCTCAACGGTATCGTCCCGGCCGATCTTCGAAAGCAGTACGACGTGCGCGAGGTGATCGCGCGGCTGGTTGACGCGTCCGAGTTCGATGAGTTCAAGGCGCTCTACGGCTCCACGCTCGTCACCGGCTTCGCGCATATTCACGGCATTCCGGTCGGTATTCTGGGCAACAACGGTATTCTGTTCTCCGAGAGCGCGCTCAAAGCGGCGCATTTCATCGAGTTGTGCTGCCAGCGCCGCGTCCCGCTGCTGTTCCTGCAGAATATCGTCGGCTTCATGGTCGGCCGCGACTACGAGGCGGGCGGCATCGCCAAGGACGGCGCCAAGATGGTGGCGGCGGTCGCCTGCGCGCAGGTGCCGAAGATCACATTGATCGTCGGCGGCTCATACGGCGCCGGCAATTACGGCATGTGCGGCCGCGCCTACGGTCCGCGCTTTCTGTTCACCTGGCCGAACGCGCGCATTTCGGTGATGGGCGGCGAGCAGGCTGCTTCGGTCCTCGCCACCGTGCGGCGCGACAACATCGAGGCCGAGGGAAAGACATGGCCGCAGGTCGAGGAAGAGGAATTCAAGCAGCCGATCCGCAACCAGTACGAGGAAGAAGGCAGTCCCTATTACGCGACCGCGCGGCTCTGGGATGACGGGATCATTGCGCCCGCCGAAACGCGACGCGTCCTGGCGCTCTGCTTTGCGGCGGCTCTCAACGCGCCGATCCCGGAGACGAAGTTCGGCGTGTTTCGGATGTAATCGGCGGCGGTCTACGAGGCGAGGGTGTTCCAGTGCCGAACGCCCTACTCATGTGCCGGCTTACGAATCGCGCGACCGCCATATACGACCGACAACCCCACCAGCATCACGCCTGCAACCGTCCAGCATGCAACCGGCGCCCACTGGAGCAGCGGCGCCAGCGCCGGGTCGTTGAGGGCGCCACTTGCGCTGGTCGCCATGCGGGCGAATGTTGCGAGCGCGAGCGCGGAGAAAAGCAGGCCCGTCGTTTTCCCCTCGTGGCCGACGGCTCCCAATGCCGCGGCGGAGGCAAGGGCGCTCATCAGGATGGCGCCCCAGGCCGCACCGGCAATGACCTGCGCCGCGACTGTCAGCCCGAGCGAGGTCGAGCTTTCCATGAGCACGATGGCGGCTACACCGAGGAGTCCGGCTGCGCCCATCACCGAAAGCCCGCCCCAGCGCTTGGTGATGCGGCTTGCCGGAAACATGCCGACCGAAAAGCCCACCCAGAAAGTCGACATCAGAGGGCCAATGTCGCTGGTGAATTTTTTGAACAGCGGCGCGCTGTTGAAGAAGACATGGAGCTGGAAACCAACCGCGAACGTAACGATCGCCAGCCCGAACACCAGGACCGGTGCCGGCACCGCGCGGTCGACCGTTTTCGGCAGCTCGTTCGCCGCCGGCGCCTGCTTCGCCAGCGAACGTTCGACCTTGGCAAGCATGAGGCTCACCAGCACCAGCGTGACGCTGGCAATGACGAAGGGCAGCCGTGGGTCCTGTTTGGTGAGCATCGCGGAAAGATAGGGCGAAATCGCGCCGGTGATGCCGAGGCCGAGCATCGCCAGGCTTGAGAGATAAGGGATCGCCGGCCGGGCTGCGTATTTGCCGAGCAGCATCAGCGGGGGGGCGCGCAGCGCCGAGGACGTCACCGCCCAGATCACGGTGAGAGTGAGCAGGGTGGTGGCGCCAAGGCCGTGCCCAGCGACGAACGGCAGGCCGACAAAGGCCACACAGCTGACCAGCGTGATCGCCGCGACCCAATGGCCGAGCCGGCCGATGATACGGGAGACCTTGTCTGCGGCAACTCCCATGGAAAAATCAGTGACTGTGAAAATCGCTTGGTCGAGCATCAGGATGACGATGACCGCGCCGGTCGAGAGACCGACAGAGGCGGCAAGCTTTGGCAGATAGATCGCATAGGTGGTCCAGCCGAGCGCAAACACGAATTCGAGGACGGCGAGATAGAGTCCAGCGGCGTGCGGGATCGGGCGCATTGCACTATTCTGCCATGGCGTTGCCCGGCCTGCCCAGGAGATCCGCCATGCCCGAATTTGCCATGCCCAAGTCCGCCATGTCCAAGACCGTTGAACACATCCACTGGCCGGACGCGCCCGATTTGTGGATGCCTTACGCGCCGGCGATCAAGGTGAGAGGGGGCACGACGGTCTATCTTGCCGGGGTCACCGCGGCGCCGGTCTATCACCATCATCCGCATCGCCCGGAGGAATTCGATCAGATGCCGCGCGACATGGGCGAGCAGGCGAGAGCGGCTTTGGAGAATCTCAAGCGCGGCCTGCAAGCAGTGGGCGCGAGTTTTGCCGACGTGGTAACCGCCGACCGCTTTGTCACCGACCTTTCCGATCAGGACGCGCTCAACCGCGTCTGGGCGGAGTACTTTCGCGATGCAAAGCCGGCGACGACGACAGTGCAAGTGGTCCGGCTCGCCACTGATCCGCGTTGCTTGGTCGAGATCAACGCAGTGGCGGTGATCGATTAGCCGCTTTCATCCGGTAAAAACGGTGCTTGACGGGGCTAAGCATTCGCCTGCTCATACCCACCTTCCAGGCTTGCAAGCCGAGCGGAGGGCCGCATGACCGAATTGATCTATCGAACGGCGCTCATCGTCGGAGTGGGAGAGGGGCTTTCTGCGTCGCTGGCGCGGACCTTCGCCAACGCCGGCATGAAGGTTGCGCTCGCTGCGCGGCGCGCGGTCGAACTCGCGCCGCTTGCCAAGGAGGTCGGCGGTAAAGCGTTTGCTTGCGATGCGACAAGCCGCTCCGAGGTCGAGAGACTATTTGCCGATGTCGAGACCGAACTCGCTGCCCCTGACGTCGTTGTCTACAACGCCAGCTATCGCACACGCGGCCCCGTGGCCGATCTCGATCCAGACGAAGTCGCCAAGTCGATTACGGTCAGCGCCTTCGGCGGCTTTCTGGTCGCGCAGCAGGCGGTCAAGCGCATGCTGCCGCACGGCCGCGGCGCGATCCTGTTCACCGGCGCCTCCGCAAGCGTCAAGGGTTATGCGCAATCGGCGCCGTTCGCGATGGGCAAGTTCGCGCTACGTGGGCTGGCGCAAAGCATGGCACGCGAGCTATCGCCGCAAGGCATCCATGTCGCCCACATTGTCATTGACGGCGGTATCCGCAGCGCGCGCCGCCCGGATCCGCCGGACCGGCCCTACTCTACGCTCGACCCCGACGCTATCGCGCAAAGCTATCTCGGCCTCCTTCGCCAGGATCGCTCGGCCTGGGCCTGGGAGATCGAGCTGCGGCCTTGGGTCGAGAAGTTTTGACGGTTGAACGTTCTGGTGGCTGAGACGCACTCATGGTCGAGACATTTTGAGTTCACATCAGCCCGCCTATAATCGCGCCATGGCAAGACCAATCGTAAAGTGCGCGCTGATCGCGCTGGCGCTCGTCGCCGCAACGTGCGCGCAGGCGCAGCACTATCGCCGGCATGAACCACGCACGGCCGAACCCGTGGCGCCTCCGGCATCGATCGACAAGCGCGACAGCATTGTCGTCGCCCCGGGCTCCTTCAACGGCCGGCCATATTGGCTGGCGCTTGCCGAATGCGGCGGCATCTATTTCAAGCTCAACGTGCTCTATACCGACGCCGCAGTGCATGCCCGCGTCGTCAAGCCAGATCCTCACGCCAACGCCGAATATACGAAGAAGCTCAACGAGGCGATCAGCATCGCCACCGCCTATTTCAACGCCGCCGGGACTTTTCTGCGCACCGACCGCGGGCTCAACCGCGACGAAGCGATCCTCACTTATGACCCACAGTCGCGTGCGGCGGGTGATCGCGAAAAGACGATCGACGCCGCGCTCGCCGCGGTGAAGGCCTGCCCAGCCCTTTATCAGGCCTGCCAGGCCGCTTATCCCAAGGCCTGCGGCGCTACGCTTGCGCCGATGGGGTGAGCGTACGGAAAGGAGCCGACGATGCAGATCGATCGCCGGCTCATTTGAATGGGAGCTAAGCCCATGAAGCCATCCATTGCAGCGCTGATTGCCGCTCTTAGTCTGAGCGCGCTCAGTCTCGCAGCGCTCACCGCCAGCGCACAAAACGCCGCCGCGCCCGCGCCGATGGCCGGTTCGCCGGATATGGTGCCGGGCCTGGGCGAGATCATGACGCTGCAGCAATTGCGCCACATCAAGCTCTGGTTCGCCGGCAGCGCCGGCAATTGGGCGCTGGCCGATTATGAAATCGGCGAGCTGAACGAAGGCTTTGAGGATGTCGACAAGCTTCTTGGCGGCGGTACGGTGGACAAAATGGTCGGCGCCTCGCTCAAGGATTTGCAGAAGATCGTCGACGACAAAAATCACGTGGCCTTTTCGGCCGCCTTCGACAGTTTGAGCGCCGGCTGCAATTCCTGCCACCACGCGCTCGATCACGCCTTCATTGTGATCAAACGGCCGACGTCTCTGCCCTACAGCGATCAGGCGTTTGAACCGGCGAAGTGACTCCCGCGCCCGCTGGCGTCTTGTACAAATGATCAGTCGAGCGCGCTGTAGAAACGCTCGTCGTACAGCGCGCCGCGGATCGGGAAGAGTTTTTGACGGAATGCGCGCGTGTGCTCCGCCAGGGCGTGGGCGTCGGCAGCGGTGCGATCCGTTCATTCCTCGACGACGGTGAAGTGGTTGGCACGATCCGCCTGCTGCAGGACTTCGTATTCAATGTTGCCGGCGTCCTTGGCGGTATCGGTGCTCATCGCGCGAAGCGCCGCCAGGCAGGCCTCGGTGCCGGGCGGAATGACATCGACATGCGTGACCACATAGAGGGCGCCGGTTTTGTTGTCGCTTGGCCCTTTTTCGAGATAGAGGTTCTTGTCGATGCGAACGTCAGGAGGCGCCTCTTGGATCGCCACAAGTTGGTCGCGGAACTGTAAAGTGCCGGTGGAGAGCGTGTGCACCGCCAGCGCACCCTTGTCCCTCCAGGCCTCGATGATGACGAAGCGGGTTGGCCGCGCAATCTCGGCAAGCACGTCGAAGCGCAAGCTGTCGTCCTCTGCGCGGCTTGCGTCGCGGAAGCGCCGGAGGAGGGCGCTGCCGGACTCGACCGAGTTCGGCATGACCTCCACATAGGTGACGACATGAACCGCATCGTCGAGTGCGCTGGCCGATCGTCCGAACGTTAACGCGGTCAACGTTAGTCCGAGCGCAGTGGCAAGCGTAAAGTGTGAAAACCTGCGCACGAGCTCCTCCCCTTACTCTTTGGTTTTATTCGCAATCCTACCCATGCCGGTTCCCCGCGGCAACGCGGCGCGAGGACGGCGCTGAAACCATTTCCGCTCCTTAGGCGTTATGGAAAATAATTGTCAGCAGGAGGTCCGGCCATGACCTATCGCGTTTACTCGGGGCCACGCGGTTCGCAATCGGTTTCTTCCGGGGAGAAAGATCGGCAGCTGTTCAAGGAGTTCTCGCTTCTGGATGAAGCGATGATGTGGGCGCGTTACACCAACAACCGCGGCCGTGTGGCCTTGTTGATCGAAGGCGATGATGGCACGCGGCTTGACAAGCTACAGATCGTTGCAGCTCTCAACCATCCGGAGTCAAGCGAGGCGGTCTGACGGCAGCAGGTGTTGCATCAGTCGATTGTTAGAACGACGTTGCCGAGCACTTTGCCGCTCTCGACTGCTTCGTGTGCGGCGGAAGTTTCCACGAGCGGGAAAGTAACGCCGATATTCGTGGCAAGCTTGCTCGCTTCTAGCGCCAGCGTGATCGCCGTCAGCGCGGCGGACCGCTCGGCGGCGGTCAGTTCGTAGACGTAGATGTATTGCAGCGCGATCGCGTTGCGCAGCAGAAACATCGACGGAATTTCGCATTCCGGCGCACCGGTGCCGTAGATCACGACTGTGCCATGCGGGCGCAGCACAAAGGGGATCAGCTTCGCATTGGCGGCGATGTCGACTTCAACGATGGCATCAACGCCCTTTTTCGCCGTGATCTGCATGACCCGTTCGCCGACGTTTTCGCGCCGGTAATCGATCGTGTGATCGGCGCCGGCTGCCTGCGCGGCGACGGCCTTTTCCGCTGAGCTGACCGTGGCGATGACGCTGGCGCCGGCGGCTTTGGCGAACTGCGCGGCATGATGACCGACTGCGCCGGCGCCGCCGGCAACGAGAAGCGTCGTGCCCGGAGCTGCGCCAGCTGTTGCCACCGCGTGATAAGCGGTCATCGCCGGAATGCCGAGACACGCGCCGACTTCGAAACTTGTCTTCTCGGGCAACTTCACCGCCTGCTCTGACGGTGGGCAGACGTACTGTGCGCAAGTGCCGAAGGCGCGGAGCCATTGCGCATTCCACGTCCACACCCGCTCGCCGACGCGGGCGGACGCAACACCGGGACCGACCTTGTCGATGACGCCCGCGCCGTCGCTGTGCGGAATGACGCGCGGATAGGCGATCTTGCGCGTTGTCCCCGACCGCGCCTTCACGTCGGACGGATTGACGCCGGAAGCGACAAGCTTGACGCGTACTTCGCCTGGTCCGGGCTCAGGCGTTTCCATCTCGCCAAACTTCAAGACCTCGCGGGCCGGACCGTTCTGCTCATAATAGACGACGCGCATGTTTCCTCCTGCAACCGGACCGACGGTCGCTAGCCGGCAGGTTAGCGGAAGGGCCGGTCAGGAGGCCAGGGCGGAAAGATCAGCCACGACGCGCAGCGGTGCGTGTTCGGAATATTCATCAGGCATGCGCGCGCGATTGACCCAGACAGTGCCGAAGCCAAATGCGGACGCTCCCATGATGTCCCAGCGATTCGATGAGACAAACACGACCCGTTCCGCCGCAATGCCGAAGCGCTCTATGACGAGCGCATAGACCTCGGGCCGGGGCTTGTAGACGCGCACAGCATCGACCGACAGCACCGCGTCGAGAAGTCCACCGATCCCCGAGGCCCCAACGGCAGCCTCGAGCATGCGTGGCGAACCGTTGGAGAGAATGCCGACCTTTAGCCCACGCGCTTTCAGCGCCGTCAGCGTGTTCGTAGCATCGGCGAATGCATCGAGGCTCAGATAGGCGTCGAGCAGCTTCGGCCGCAGCGTGCGGTCGACAGAGCCTATGCGGGCGAAGGCGTAATCGAGCGCGCGCTCGGTCAGCGTCCAGAAATCGACGTAGCGGCCGGCAAGCGTCAGCGTCCAGGTGTATTCGAGCTGTTTGGTGCGCCAAATCTCCGAGAAACGGTCGGCCTCCGGCCCCGCCTGTGCACGGTGTCTGCCGATCGCTGCGTGGACGTCGAACAGCGTGCCGTAGGCATCGAATATGTAGGCGTCCGCGTTGACGTTAATCATTTTCCGACCTCCGGCGCGCTAAGCTTGGGGATGACCATTGTGCCATAGTGTGCATCAAGTGCGCGGAAGGATCTCGCCATGGGCAAGGCGGTTGCCTGGTCTAAGACGGTGACATTTTTCGAGGACGATTGGCACGAGGGCAACGTGCCGATCATGGGCCCGCGCACGCATGCGGCGTGGCTCGGCACTTCGGTGTTCGATGGCGGGCGCGCCTTCGAGGGTGTGGCGCCCGATCTCGACCTGCATTGCGCCCGGGTCAACGAGTTCGCCAAGGCGATGGGTCTCAAGCCACTCGTGCCGCGCGATGCCTGGCTCGCGCTCGCGCGTGAGGGCCTTAAGCGGTTTGAGCGTGACGCGGAGCTTTACATCCGGCCGATGTACTGGGCTGAGGATGCCGCCAGCGGCGCCGTGCGGCCGGACCCGGAAACCACGCGCTGGTGCTTGACTCTCTACGTCGTGCCGATGCCGAAGCCCACAGGAACCGCGATCACGCTCTCGCCGTTCCGCCGTCCGACGCCGGACAGTGCGCTGGTCGAGGCCAAGGCCGGGTGCCTCTATCCGAACAACGCGCGCGCGCTGACCGAGGCACGCGCGCGGGGTTTCGACAATTGTCTCTCCTGCGATGCGCTCGGCAACGTCGCCGAACTCGCCACCGCGAATATTTTCATGGCGAAGGACGGCGTCGTCTTCACGCCTGTCGCCAATGGCACATTCCTCGCCGGCATCACGCGCGCACGCGCGATCGCGCTGCTCGGGCAGGGAGGTGCAAACGTGGTGGAAAAGACGCTGCGTTACGCCGACTTTCAGTCGGCGGACGAAATCTTCTCTACGGGTAATTACAACAAGGTCTCGCCGGTGACCCGTATAGACGACCGGCAGTTGCAGCCGGGCCCGTTCTACCGCAAGGCCCGCGAGCTTTACTGGGAATACGCCCACACGGACTCGGCCTGAGCAGTCGCCGTCTCAAATGCCGGGGATGGTCAATAGATTCGTGATCGAGCGGCCACGGATGTCGTAGACGCGCGAATAGACCACACCATCGCGCACGATCTGAAAGAGCAGCGGCGCATCGAGCTTCCTGCAGTAGAATTCACCAAGCTCCATGACGAAGTCGGCGCCCTTGGGATCCCAGCTGATATTGAAATCGGGGCCGAGCGCGACGCTGACCGGCGGATGCGGTCCGCAAACCGCAACCTTCCATTGACTGTTCGGCGGCTTCTCGTTGTGACTGGCAAGGTAGGCGAGAAACTCGCGCGAGGCCTGCGTTAGCGAAAGGCCCCAATAGTCGAGCATGAACAGCGAGCGGGCGCCGCGGACGCCGCCGACGATATGGTTGAAATCCGTGTATTCGTAGGGATGCAGCCGCACCATATCCGTGACTGGCGAGGCAGTGCCGACGACAAACAAACCCGCGGCCGCCATTGCTGCCGCGCGACTGCGCCCGGCCAGACGCCGAGCGATCCATCCGCCGGCCAGGCCGCCCAGTACGGCGAATGGCGGTACGATGAAGAGAATGTGGCGAACGCCGTTGTAGATGTAAGGCTGGTCGACGACCGTCAGAAAGACCGGCAGCGTCGCGGCGAGCACGATCGCCAGCAAGGCTGCACGCCGGCCAATGTCGGGGCCGCGGCGGCAGGCGGCGATGATGGCGCCGACAGTTCCGCCAATGCCGAGCGCGAGCATCAATTCCGGCAGCTGCACTGCCAGAAGGGTCGGTGCGTAACTGCGCGGCATGGAGACGATGGGGATCAATTGACCGTCGAACAGCTCGCGCCACGGCTTTTCGAAGTCCTGGGAGAAATACTTCAGTGCGTGAAACAGATTGAACGGGGCGGTCACGCTCCACGGCCAAAGGAGTCCCACGACCAAAAGGGCCAGGATGGCGGCCGGCACGAACGGAAGCAGGAATGCGCCGCATTCGCCGACTGCCGGACGTAATCCAGTGGCGCGGGCGCGTACGGCCAAAACAAATAGGACCGGTAGGAAGGCGTTCAAAACAGCGAAGCCGCCGAGCACGCGTTCGCCGATTGCAAGGCCGACGCCGATTCCGCACAGCGCGATCGTCGCCGGGCTCGCCCGCGGGTATTCCTCGAACGCGCGCACGATGCCGTAAAGCGCAATCAGCATCGCGGTGGCGAATGGGGCATCCTTGCAGTTGATGAACATGTTGCCGTAGTAGAGCGGGCAGGCGGCGAGCAGGATCAGCGCGATCAAGCCGGCGAACGGACCGCCGAGCCGACGCCCCAGCCGCCAAGTCACGAACAAGCCGATGATGCCGATGGCCGCGCCGACGAGCCGCCGGGTCTCGAAGACGCCGAAGGGAAGGATCTTTCCGGCAAGCGTGGCCAGGATGTCGAAGCCGCCGCCGTACATGTACAGATTGACGAAGGAGAGCGCGCGCTTGTCGGCAAATCCCGACGAATAAAGCGAGACGAGGAGCTGTCCATATTGGGATTGGGTGTAATCATCCCAACCGAGCCCGTAGTCGCGAAAAGTCGCCGCCGCGATTGCGGTGACCACCGCCAGCACGACGATCGCAAGTCCGTCAGTCCACCGCGCAACGTCGATGGTGTCCACGCGCGACGGAATCGTTTTTATCGCGGATTGCAGCACGATCAGCCCGGCCTTGTACCTGCGTCTCGCCGGCAGGCTCGACGCATGGATCCTCGAACTCATGACCGCCATTCCTGCGAACTGCAATGTGTCAAATGAGCGGAGGAGACGGTACCGGAGACGCAGAGCGGGGCCGATGGCCCCGCTCAAGACGCGCACGGCCGTGCCCGCAGCTATTTCATTGCCGCTTCATACATTTCGGCGACGTAGTCCCAGTTAACCAAGTTATCGAGGAACGCCTTGAGGTAGTCCGGGCGACGGTTGCGGTAGTCGATGTAGTAGGAATGCTCCCATACGTCGCAACCGAGGATCGGTTTGCCGCCGTGAACCAGCGGATTTTCGCCGTTCGGCGTCTTCATGACGACGATTTTGCCATCCTTGACGGCGAGCCAGCACCATCCGGAGCCGAATTGGGTTATGCCGGCTTGTGTGAGCTCTTCCTTGACCTTGGCCAGCGGGCCGACATCGGCGGTAAGCTGTTTTTCCAACTTGCCGGGCAACTTGTCGCCGCCGCCGCCCTTCTTCATCCATTTCCAAAAGTTGATGTGATTGTAGTGCTGGGCGGCGTTGTTGAAGAGGCCGGGATTCTTGCCGAACGTACCCTTGAGCACCTCCTCAACCGGCTTGTTCTCCCACTCGGTGCCCTTGGCGAGATTATTTCCAGCGGTCACGTAGGCCTGGTGGTGCTTGTCGTGATGGAATTCCAACGTCTCGCGCGACATGTAGGGGGCCAACGCATCGTACGGATAGGGAAGCTCGGGCAGGGTGAATGCCATTGGAATAACTCCTCAATGTGAAGCCGAACCGGGCGGGATATGGCGGTGAAACCGCGGGGACAACAGAATGGTTCCTCTAAATAGGCCCAAACGAAGGACTTCGGCAACGCCAAGCTGGCCCTCCGGCACTTCCGTTCATGGTGATCTGCTGGCACGATTAAGCGCCTCGTCGCTCGTTCGTCGAGAGACCTGATTCTCATTATTTCACAATAAGTTAATGGGGATATCTTAGCGTCAAACTCAGTGTGCTTTGATTGCTACACTGGCGGGTTCATCAAACCGTCCGCGATATTATCGCTTGCGCCAGTCCCCAAGGAGGACCAAAATGGCCGAAAAAGTGGCCGCCGCGCGTCCGTTGGGTGGCCGGGGGACGGGTTGTATGTATGCGTTTTTGTTAGTCTTGGGTAGTGTTATTGCGGCGGCGGGATTGGCGCTCGTCGCTTCAGGCATTTCCTTCCAAGAACATACTTTCGACCTCGGCAGCGTCACGCCGGGAACAGTCGCAATTATTGGCGGCCTTATCCTCATCGGCCTTGCCATGGTCGTGCGAGCGCTCTTGCGGGTCGAGCAGGCTCTGATGGCGCGCGCCACGCCGCGTGCGCCCCGCGCCGGCGAAGCACTCGGCGCGGTCATCGCATCGGGTCAAGCGGCCATCCCATTCCCGCCGAAGCCTGCCGCCGCACCGCGGCCGCAACCGGAAACGACACTCACACAACCGCAGGTCACAGCGGCAGCGCGTATTGAAAGTGCTCCGATGGTGGAAGGCAGTGAGGTATCGCTGTTGCCCCAAGCGCCGGTTCGTCCGGACGAAGAAAAGAGTGATATCGATCCCGCTGTGGCTGTTCGGCTCAATGGCGCTGCGCACGGCAAAGGCGCGCCGGCGGTGGCGGTCAGTGGACGGCCCATGCGCAAGCCGCAACCGCAACCGCAACAACCCAAAGGTTCGGTTTTCGATTCGCTTTGGCCGAAGGCGCAGATGGCGCCAGTTGCTGCGCCCGCGCCAGTTCTCCAGCGAGCGGAGGCCGGCGAGCCGGCAGCGCCCGCTCAACAGCAGGCGGCTCCGCCGCAGGCCGCCGCCGCGTCGGTGTCGATCCTCAAGTCGGGCGTGGTCGAAGGTATGGCCTACACGCTTTACTCGGACGGATCGATCGAAGCACAGCTCCCAGGCGGCACGCTGCGCTTTGGCTCAATCACCGAGCTGCGCAATCACATCGAGCAGAGCGCCTAAAACCCGTCGGCCGAGCGATTGCCGAGAACGGCGACCCGCGCGACCGCGAGCACTTGATCGCTTAGTCGACCAAACAGCATGCTGGATCAGCACGGATGGTGGCGATGGCCGCCCCGCGCCGACAATTTCGTGCACGTGCATATGTCGTGGCGATCGCCGCTGCCACTGCGCACGTTCTTTGCATACTGTCGCGCGCTATTCTGTATAGCCAACAGTCTTGAGCGTAACTCGGCGAGGAAGCTACCCCGTTTTATTGATTCCACTACTTAGATGTAGTATAGATAAAATTCGCGCGCAGATTTCGTGGCCAGCGTCCAATGAAATAGCAGGCACGCGACCAGCTACCGGGCGGAGAGCGTAGGGAGCCGATGGCCGACAATCCGGGCGACAGCAGCTACATCGAGCTAACCGCGCAAATCGTGTCTGCCTATGTCGGCAACAATTCGGTACCGAGCGGCGACATTGCCAATCTGATCAGTCAGGTTCACGCCGCGTTGCGGCGCGTATCGGGCGGCCAAGCGGCGGCGCCGGCGGAACCAGCGAAGCCGGCCGTGCCGGTGAAGCGCTCGATCAATTCCGAATACATTGTCTGTCTGGAAGACGGCAAAAAGTTCAAGTCGCTCAAGCGCCACCTGCGCACCCAGTACAACATCACGCCCGAGCAATATCGCGAGAAATGGGGGCTGTCGGCCGACTATCCGATGGTCGCGCCCGCCTATGCGGCCGCCCGCTCGCAATTGGCCAAGCAGATGGGGCTCGGCCAGCAGCGCCGCCGCCGCAAATAGCGCGCGGGCGAACTGGCGGCGGTGTTTCGGCGAGAGCCGGCGCGATTACCGCTCACACGGCGGCGGCAGCGAGTGCCCCGCGCGCTTCGGAGCGGATGCGTTCGACCATCGAGCGGAAACCGTTGGAGCGCTGCGGCGTCAGGTGTTCGCGCAGGCCGATTTTGTCGAACAGCGCCAGCGCGTCGGTGTCGAGAATGTCCTTCGCGGTCCTGCCTGAAAACAGCCCGAGCAAAATGGCGATCAGTCCACGCACGATATGAGCGTCACTGTCGCCGACGAAAGTGAGCACCGGCCCGGCCGCGCCATTTGGGCGCACATCGGTTTCGAGCCAGACCTGGCTCGCGCATCCCTGTACTCTGTTGGCGTCGGTATAGGCAGATTGGGGGAGCGGAGGCAGTTGCCGGCCAAGTTCGATCAGATAGCGATAGCGATCGTCCCAATCGTCCAGGACTGAAAAATTTTCGACGATCTCGTCAATACCGGTCATCGTTCAGCTGTCCCGCGTCCTGCCCTTATATAGGGCGAGGCGTGGTCGCGGTCGATGCGCCTGCCTGGATCTTACTGCCTCGGCAGTTCCGCGCCGTCCGCACGATTTCCGTGCGTCAGCCGGACTAGGCCGGATGCGCTCCTGTCTTGCGCGGCGGCGGGCCGTGCCAAACGGGTGCGAGATCGGCGGGAGTGAGTGTGTTCTGCGACGCCTGTCTCAGCGTGGGTTTTGCGGGATCGGATCGACCCGTATTGCCGGCGACCGAGCCGGTTTCCTGCGGAGCCAGCGCCTCGGTAAGTAGATCGTAAACCATCTTGGCGCCGGCCCGCGCGCGATAGCCCATCGTGGTGGCGAGTTGGGATCCGACGGTGCACGCGTTCGGCTCGCGTGCGCAGAACCCGCGCAGGTCGTGCACGGTTTCCGTCGCGGCGGTCAGCGCATCGCCGGCGCCGACTGTATTTGTCGAGGGTGCGCGCTGGGTGCCGCCACTCGGCAACAGGATCAGCACGATGCTGAGCCAGAACGCCATTCGCAACAGGAAGAACATGAGTGCCGGATTCCCCGTGGCAAAAGCTGCCTTAGCGCGGGGTAAGCTAGCAGGCAGCGTTGAAAGCTGCGTTCGCCGACTGGGATTGTTTTTGTCCATAATTGACGAGAATACGCCGCAAATTTTCGAGCAATTTGATAAAAATTGCAGCGAAAATTTATTTACCTAAAATTTGAGCGAATGCCGGCGATACCGAGAATGCGCGCGATCTGGCCGCCAGCCGGTCTATTCAAACCAGTGATCAGATCGCGGTCGACTTGCATGGCAAACCCTGATCGGTAAAGACGGCAACGGGCGATTCACCATGTCGGATGAATCCGGTCGCAGCGTCGTGCGCACAGCGGCGCGCGGCCGCAGCAGCGCGCTCGAACGCCACGTCCTTAGTGTTCGCTTAAGGGGCCTCTGACACGATCTCCTCCACAAAAAGGGGAGCGCGTCTGCGAGCCGGGCGTGCACAGGGAACGTGGGTGTCTTCGCGCCAATCCGGGATTATGTCGCGACACTCGTCCATCCGTCTGCGTTCGGCGACGCGCTGACCGCGGCGCGCCACCGCGCCTTCATCGCGCCTCGCCTTCTCGGCGGCATTGCGGCGATCGCCTCGGTTCCGCTCTATCTGATCGCCCGCGGCACGCCGAGCGGGATCGAGCTGCTCGTGCTGGCGTGGCTCGTCACACCGATCCTGACCGCCTATTTTCTTTCGCGCACCGGGCGCTACGAAAGCGCGCACGTGCTCTCCTCGCTGGCGTTGACGGGGCTGGTGACCACGATGGCGGCGGCCACCGGGGGCATCGACTCCTTTGCTGCGATCTGGCTCGTGGTTGTGCCGCTCGAGGCGGCGCTGTCGGCATCGCGCCGCGTCGTCGCTATCGCTTCGACGTCCGCGCTCACAGCTGTCGGCCTGTTGGTTCTTCTCAGTGCGGCGCATCTGTTGCCCCCGCCGGCAGCCGGTGGGCAGGCCGGGCTTGCCACCTTGGGCATTGTTTCGGCGGCGCTTTACGCGACTGGTCTCGCGCTCGGCGCGGAGGCGCTCGCGCGCACCAGCTCCTGGCTGCTCTATGCCGAGGAAGACCGTTACCGCCTGCTGGCGCGCACTATGACCGACGTGATCACGCGCCACGGCCGCGATGGCGCCGTTGTATTCATGTCGCCGGCGGGCGAAGCGCTGTTCGGAGTTCCGGTCGGCGCGCTCTGCGGGCATGGCCTGTTCGAGCGTGTCAACGTTGCCGATCGTCCGGCTTACCTCACCGCGCTCGGCGAAGCCGCAGCTTTGGTGGAAAGCCGCACGGTCGAATTCCGTGTCCGTCGTGATGTTACCGGTGACGGCAGGGAGAATACGGCGCAGTTCGCATGGATCGAGATGCGTTGCTGGCCGCTCGAACAGGCGGCCGCCGAAGCGAGCGCCGCCGGTCGTCGCGAAGTCGTCGCGGTCTTGCGCGACGTGAGCCGGCGCAAGCAGCACGAGGAGGCGCTGGAAGAGGCGCGCGTCACGGCCGAGCGCGCCAACGCCAGCAAGACTCGCTTCCTTGCCATCATGAGCCACGAACTGCGCACGCCAATCAACGCCATCGCCGGCTTTTCGGAAATGCTGATGAAGGAAGACGTGCTCGCGCTCGACCAGAAGCGCCGGCACGAATACGCCGGCCTGATCAGGGATTCTGGACATCATCTGTTGTCGGTGGTCAACGGCATTCTCGATATTTCGAAGATCGAAACCGACAACTTCGAGCTCACGGCCGAGCCGTTTGCTCCGGCGCAGGCCGTGGCCGGTTGCTGTGAGATGGTGGCACTGCACGCCCGCGAGGCTGGCTGTCCGCATTGAAAAATCGGTGGGCGACGATCTGCCGGAAATGATCGCCGATCGGCGCGCGCTCAATCGGATTCTGCTCAACCTTCTATCCAACGCCATCCGCTTCAGCGAGCGGGGCGGCACCGTCGTCGTCGGGGCGCGCGCCGAAGCCGGCACAATCATCATCACCGTCGAGGACGACGGCATCGGCATGAGCGAGGAGGATCTAGCTCAAGTGGGCCAGCCGTATTTTCAGGCGCGAGCCTCCTACGATCGCCGCCGCGGCGGGACAGGCCTTGGACTTTCCATCGTCAAAGGCCTGGTCCGCTTGCATGGCGGCCAATTGTCGATCCGCAGCCGCGTCGGCGAGGGTACTCGTGTCACCGTCCGCTTGCCGCTCGATTGCGAGCGGGCAGGGCAGGCGCGGCATTCTTTGGCACCGGAGCAGGAAGTTACGGGGCGGGTCGTCAATGGCGTCGTCGGCGCGGCGGCGCGCAACGCGGCTGTGCGGTTGGCCGATTCCCGTTCATTCGCCGAACGCGCCGAGGCGGAACCCCAAGCTAAAGCTCTGGTGAAGAAAAGTGCGTAAACGCCGCAACGATCATCGAGGAATAGCGCTTGGCGCCGCGAGCATCGCAGGCTCGCTGCTATGGCTATTATGGGCGAGGGCGGCGCGCCGGCCGGTCGACTCGGTTGCCATTGCGGTGGCGGTCGCCGCGAGCCTGATCATCGTTGTCAACGCGGTCATTCTCCAATCAGGTTCGCGTTCGGCGCCGTTTGTCGTCAACGCGCTGCCGCCTCCGCCGGCCGCTCCTGCGCCAGCCGCAACGCTCGCGCCGCCGCTAGCACGCAGCGCGGCAACGCCGGCTGCGCCGCGCAACGATCCGATTGGGCAACTCATCGCGATGTCGGGCCGCATCACGAAGGTGCAGCGGGCTCTGTCCGATTACGGTTATGGTCAAATCAGACTGACCGGCGTCCTCGATCGGCCGACCACCGAGGCAATCGAACGGTTCGAGCGCGAACGCAACCTGCCGGTTACGGGTTCGATCTCGGACCGGCTCATGAACGAGCTTGCGGTCATGGCAGGCCATCCGCTCGACTGACGAGCGTTTGCGGCGGTCGTCGCCGCCAGTCATATTCACTCTGCCTGATTGTCCTTCAGCGAGGGCGGACATGCGCCTCAAATCCGCACTCTGGGTGGCCGCGTATCTGCGCCGCTGCCAAATCGAGGGACTGTCTGCAGTTCTGCGCCGACGCGGTGCCGAAGAGGCCGGCGCCGTGTTCGTGCGCGTAAGCCGGCTCGACGGTACGTCGGACCTGTTCGGGCCGGCGCCGCAAAGCGCGTTCGATGCTGTTCCGGGAGCCGATCGCACGTTCAGCGCCAGTCTCGCCGGGCAGTCGGCAACGGATGCAGAGATTGAGAGTTATTTGGCCCGCGAGATCAAATTCGATCCGGATATCTGGATCGTCGAAGTGGAGGATCGCGCCGGGCGGAATCTTCTCGACGTTGTGGCGGGCTGATCCGCCACGCGTTCAGGAAGCCTCGCGGCGCGCAGTCCTTTGCGATGGGAGCGCCGGACGCTGGGCGCCCGCGGCCGGATACGCGTCTTGCTCGTCCGCGGCCAGAAGCGGCTGATGAGCAGCCGCCGTGCGCTCGGCTTTGTCACCATCGAGGGTTTGCCAGACCGCGACCAGATCCAGCGCCGCCTGCGGGCTCATCTCATCGTAGAGTTCCGCCAGCGCGTGAACGCGCTCGACCGAATGGCCGACCGCCGTGTTGACGAACAACAGGATGCGGTGAAGGAGGTCGCGGGGAATTCCTAGCGCTTTGGCTACCACCGCGATTGGTTCGCCGAGTTCGTCCGCAGCGATGCGTTGCGCCTGCTCCCGCGAAATGCGGAGCGAGCGCGCAAGCTCGCGGACGAAATCCTCGCGCTTGCGCGCGAGCGCAGCCGCCTCCAGCCTGCGGCCGATCGTTGGATCGCGGGCGACACCCGATCGCCCGGCTGGAAGCGATGCGACAATATCGAGGTTGCGCAGAATAAGACGGCGCTCGTTGGCGTCGGCGGCGAAGAACAGCTCGTTGAGCTCGCCGGCGACGTCGGTGCCGATGCCGGCGGCGGCAATAATGCGCTCTGTTTCGGGAACAAAATCTTCATCTACCGCGGTAGTGGCGGATAGCGCCACGCTACTCGCCCGACTCGACCGCTCCGCGCGGAGCGCGGCGGCGACTTCCGGTACATCAGTCGCCAGCCGTTCGATGATATGGGCCGGCGGCGACAGATGATGCGCCAGCCTTGCGGCAATAACGGCGCGCGTCTTCACGTCCACCGAGTCAAGCAGGCGCATCGCGAGTTCGGTGTAGTGACGCTCCTCCTCGGCCGTGTGTGTCAGCTTCTGCACGTACAGGTCGGTGAGAACCCGCAGCAGTGTCGGACGCATATCGACCCGATCGCGTAATCCGACATCGGTGAGGCCTTCGAGGCCCGACAGGTTCGACGTTTCCATCATGCGTAGCTCGGTCGCCGTGCGTAGCAGCGGTTGAATTCGCCCCGAGCGTAAGCCTTCCGCGCTAACGCAGCGTTAACCTTGCATGCGGCTTAATTGGCGCCGACGCCGGTATCAGCGGATCGGGGTTGAGGGATCCGTGCTGGCCGTCGGAGGAAAGTGGCTGGTGGGCAACGTCATCAAATTTCCGGACGACGGGCGCATCGTGCGTTTCGGACGCGCGGATGCCGACGAGTCCGCGACGATTATCATCTTGCCTGTCGTCCGTATCGAGCGCTACGCAGAGATTCCGCCGGAGGGCGCCGAACCGCGCACGCATCCGCCGGCGGATAACAGCGGCCGGCGACGGGTGAGGCGCCGATAGACGGCGGCTCGACCGATGCCGCCACCCTTTCGACAAAGCCGCAAATCTGCATTGCCAGCGTTGGCGCTGCTCGGTCTAACCGCGCTCGCCGGTTGCACCAGCATTGGCGACTTTGGCAGGGTGAAGCCCGACCTTGTGAGCGACGACATCCACGACTGGGTCGGACGAGAGGCCGCGCTGCAGGCCGGCGCGCCGATTTCGACCAACGATCTCACCGACGACGAGCGCACGCTGCGCGATCTCGCTTTTCCGCTGATCGAGCCACCCTACGACCGCCAGCGCTGGAACGCCGTCGTTTATGAATACGGCACCGACCGGGCGTTTCGGCGCGAATTGTGGGTCGACGATCCGACCGCCTATTACTGGCATTTGCGGGAGACGATTCATCGCTCGACGGCGGGCGTTTACAGCCAGCTGATGGACGACATCCGCAACGACATCGTGCGCATCGGCCCGTTCTTCGCGGTCGCCCGCCGTGTCGTCGACCTCGACCGGCGGCGTGAAGCGAGCATGGCGCAGGTCGCGGATCTCAGTCCGCCAGAGCGTCTTGGCGCGCAGGCGCGCATCGGCGAGAACGCGCTGACCATCGCCTGGGTGCAGCATTCGCTGATCTTGCGATGCGCCGGCTATCGTTTTGCGCTTGAGCATCTCGTGGTTGCGGAGCCGGAGAGCGAAGCCGCCGATGTCGATCGAGTGCTTACGCAACTGCAGCAACTCATCGCCGCCACGGCCGATCTGGCGCCGGTGCCGCAATTCGCCGGCGTGCCTGTCGCGGTGGCGCGCTGAGCTATTGCACCGGCGCGATGTGGCACTGCGCGGCAGCGAGCGCGGCGCGCGCCGTCGGCATGAAGCCGGGCTCCTGCGCCAGTGCGCGCAGCACAACGAGACCGGTCTTGCTCGGCAAATCGATGATCAGCCGGTCGGCTGCGGTAACATCTTCGTCTTCCGGTATCTGCGCATGCTGCTGCGGGGTCATCAGATCAAGTTCGATCGCGCGGCGCCCGGCGGCGCGATCGTTGATGGCGTAGTAGGCGACGCTCTCGCGCGTATAGAACGTGACCGACGTGTAGGCTTCGCTGACTGGCACATTGAGTTTGATGATTCCGTTGGAAAGATCGTAGCGGCATACGGCCGCCGCGAAAGCCGGGTCCATGAACGGCATGACGGAAGCCTGCGCCGTGGGCGTGGGAAGCGCCACCACGGCGTTAACCGAGGTGATCGCCACGAGTCGCGAATAGGCATCCTGCGTGGCCGCCCGCGGCATCGCCAGCACAGTTGCCAGATGCACGATGCCGCCAAGCAGAATGCCGCCCAGAGTCCACAACAACCAGCGGATCATGAACAGCCCTTTCGCTCGATCACCGGCATGGGGCCCCCTTTCATCGTGGTCGCCGTAACGCCGATCGGGGTGTCGTAGAGCCGCCACACCAACACGAAATGCTCGATCCCGCCGGTCGGCAACCAATTACCCGGCCGCGCCTGCGGCGCGACCGCAATGGTGAAGCTGCCTTCGACGTCGCGCACAATCTCCTCGCTGGTAAAGCCGTGGCGGTTGATCGCGTTCGCCACCAATCCGCCCGTCGGGCTGTAAACCGTAACCGTCCAGTAGCGTGCTGGCGGCGTCATGCCGCTCACCAGGAACGTGCAACGGCCGTCGAGCTCGTGTCCGGTGTCGTCCGTCTTGGCAAAGAACGAAACGCCGTCGCCGATGCCGATCGGCAGTTCGCCGTCGCGGGCGATCGTGGCGTGCGCATAAGGATCAATGTCCTGCGATCCGCTTTTCGGCCATGCCGTCCAGGCCCCGATCGTCAACGAACCGAACGCGACGCCGCGCGTCAGCGTGAACCAAGTCGCGCCCAGCCCGATCATTGCGGCCAGGACGAACGTGAAAAAAGAACCAAAGAGCAGACGCATGTCCGGCTGCGTTAATCGCCGCGCGAGATCGTCGGAGGTTTCTGGTCCGCTACCGCTGCGATCGTGTCGGCGCGATCGTTGTCGCCGCCACCATGGCCTCCGGGGCTATGATCGAGCGCGCCGAGCGTTGTTGGCGGCGAGGCCTGGGCGGCAAGCGCATGCTCGGCATTATCCAATACCTCTTCGACATGGACGAGCGCTGCGGTCGCCTTGCGCGTGAGCAACGCCGGATGGGGTTCCTCGGTGCTTTTGAATGCCCCCTCGGCGACCACTGTCGTGTGCTGCGGGACGGCCATGCCGGGCAGTTGTCGCAGTTCGACGCCCTGGTGCGCGTAGGCCATGATGTCGTGCCAGGTCATCGCCGGCAGCGTGCCGCCGGTCATGTGATTGGTTTGGGAAAAGTCGTCGTTGCCTATCCACACGGCGCCAACGAAGTTTCCTGTGTAGCCGACGAACCAGGCGTCACGCCAATCGTTGGTGGTGCCGGTCTTGCCGCAGGTCGGAATGCCGTCAAGCTCGGCGCGCCTGCCGGTGCCGTTTTCGACCACGGAGTTCATCATTCTGATCATCTCGACGGCGACTTGGGGGCTGATCACCTGCCGCGGCGGGGTGCCGTCGCGATCGAAACGCCAGACCAGTTTGCCGGAGCCGGTGCGCACTTCGAGCGCGGCATGGGGAGCCACGGCCCTGCCGAGATTGGGGAAGGTGGCATAGGCCACCGCGTGCTCAAGCGGGTTCACCGCGTCGGCGCCGATCGGCAGCGAGGGCGTATCGGGCAGCGGCGTGACGATCCCCATGTTGCGCGCGGTCTGCACGATCTTGGCGCGGCCGAGCTTGGCATTACCGTCGCCCAAGGCGATGGAAAGCTTGACCGGAATGACGTTGATCGAACGGGTAATCGCCTCAAGGAGCGTGACCGCGCCGGAGTAACTGCCCGCATAATTGTGCGGGCACCAGTTGCCGATGCATACCGGTGAATCGACCACGATCGAATTCGGCGTGAAGCCGTTGGCCAGCGCGGTGGCGTAGACATAGGGTTTGAATGACGATCCGGGCTGGCGCATCGCGTCGACGGCGCGATTGAACTGGCTCTCGTCGTAATTGCGCCCGCCCACCATGGCGTGCACCGCGCCGTCGAGGTCGGCGATCACGACGGCGGCTTGGCTTGCTCCGTACTCATGGCCGTAATCGCGCAGATTGGCCTCGACCACGTGGTCTGCATAGCGTTGCAGATCGCTGTCGAGCGCTGTGCGTACGACGAAATAACGGTCGGTGACGGATTTCGGAAAGGTCTCGACCAGCTGGCGCATCTCGTCGAAGGCCCAGTCGAGATAATAGTTCGGCGCCTCCTCCTCGGTGTGGACGATCGGCGTCGCCGGGTGACGCCGCGCGCCGTAGACCTGCCCCTCCGTCATGAAGCCTGCGTTGACCAGATTGTCGAGCACGACGTTCGCGCGCGCACGCGCCGCCGGCAGGTTGACGAGCGGAGAGTATTTGACCGGCGCCCTCAACATGCCTGCGATCATTGCCGCCTCTGGCAGCGTGAGATCGCGCACCGACTTGCCGAAATAGTATTCGGCCGCCGCGTCGACGCCGAAGGCGCCGCCGCCCAGATAAGCGCGGTCGAGATAGAGCTTGAAAATCTCGTTCTTGGTCAGATGGGCTTCCAGCCAGCCGGCAAGAAACGCCTCGTTGATCTTGCGCGTATAGGTGCGCTCGTTCGACAGAAACAGATTCTTGGCAAGCTGCTGGGTGATCGTGGAGCCGCCTTGCACCACGCCGCCGGCCTCCGCGTTGGTGACCACGGCGCGAAACGTGCCGAAGAAGTCGATGCCGAGATGTTCGTAGAAGCGACGGTCCTCGGTCGCCAGCACGGCCTTGATCAGTTGATCGGGTATTTCATCAAGCGGCACCGAATCGTTGTGTTTGATGCCGCGGCTGCCGATCTTGTTGCCATAGCGGTCGAGGAAGGTGACCGCGAGGTCGGACTTTTTGAGCCAGTCCTTGTCCGAGGTTTGCCGGTAGGCCACCTGGGACAGCGCAAGCAAAAGCAAAAGGCTGCCGGCGCCCAGCGTGGACATTTCAGAAAGCGGCTCCACGATGAGCCACCGCCGCCATCCCGAGACATGGAACCGGTCCATCGCGGCGGTGAAGCGCTCGTAGATTTCGCGCGCCCATTTGCCGCTGGCGAAAACCGCGAAATCGATCCGCGAGTCGATATCGAGCAAGAGCCGCTTGAACTTCGGCTTCCAGTCGTCGCCCGGATCGGGAAAAATATCGGTCACGATTTGCACGCTCCGGGAACGGGCTTTGCCCGCACGATTTGCCCTATCGGCGAGTCATGGCCGGCCGACGGGTCTCTGGCCAATCAAAATTTAGCTCACCCGGCGGCGCGGGCCAATGCCGCGCCGGCCACAGGGTGAATGGAAATTGGGGGCAAATTTGGCTTTATGGTCGTAATACCGCAATTATTCGATACGGATTCGCCACGCGGCGTGAACGGAACGCCCCGACGGCCGGAGAACAGGATGGCAACACACGATAGCCGGCGAGGCGGCCATACCGACGTACCCTTCTGGCAGCGCAAGTCATTGGAGGACATGACCGATGCCGAATGGGAAAGCCTCTGCGACGGCTGCGGCCGCTGCTGCCTCAACAAGCTCGAGGAGGAGGGGACGGACCGCACTTTCTACACCGATGTCGGCTGCCGCCTGCTGGATGGGCAGACGTGCGGCTGCCGCGATTACGCGCACCGGTTGGAGAAGATCGACGATTGCGTGCGGCTGACGCCCGAGACGCTCAAAACCATTACCTGGCTGCCGCCGTCGTGCGCCTACGTTCTCATCTCCGAGGGCAAGGACCTTTACTGGTGGCATCCGCTGGTCTCCGGTGACCCGGAGACTGTGCATTCGGCGGGTGTCTCGGTGCGTGGCCGCGTGGGCGCCAACGAGCGGGACGTCCCTGATGAAGATCTCGAGGACCACATTGTCGGCTGGCCGCTGCGGCTGCCCAAGCGGGCGCGCGCTCGGAGCAGGTGAGCAGCGGAAGTTTCAGCGTCCGGCCATTTCAGGTGACACTCTTAAGAATTTATCTCGCCGCGATCCTCCCAAGCGGCACCCCTGCTCTGCGATGGGCGAGGTTGCATTGCCGCGTGACGGGAGCCAATTGCTGTGGGCGCTCATCGCTGCCTTGCCGACGATGCGGCGGCCAATTGGTCCCTACGATAGATACCGGCCGGCGCTACCGTGCTGATTTTGATAAACGGTTCTTCAACGTGACAAGCGACGCAGCGCCGGAGGACGCCGCCAGCGTGGCCGTCGAGCCCACGGCCGACCCCATGGCCGACGACGCGACGCCGGGGCGTGTCGCACAATCACCGCCGCGTGCACGGGAGGAATCGCACCGTGCGGAACCGGTAGCGCATGAGCCCGCGTCCGCAGCGCCGCTCGACCACGCCACCATCCGCACCATCGTTGCCGGCATCATGCTGGCGATGTTTCTTTCCGCACTGGAACAAACCATCGTCGCCCCGGCTCTGCCGGCGATCGGCCGCAGCCTCGGCGACGTCGACGATTTGTCGTGGGTTATCACCGCCTACCTGCTCGCGCTGACGGCGACGACGCCGCTGTTCGGCAAGCTTTCCGATATCTACGGTCGCCGCGCTGTTCTCATGCTTGCGATCGCGATCTTCGTCCTCGGCTCGATCGCCTGCGCGCTTGCGCCGACACTCTGGTTGCTCGTCCTCTCGCGCGGTCTGCAAGGGATCGGCGGCGGCGGTCTATTGCCGATCGCTCAAACCATCATTGCGGACTTGTTGTCGCCGCGCGAACGGCCGGTGGTGCAGGGCCGCACCTCGATCATGTTCATGAGCGCGAGTATTCTCGGCCCGGTTCTCGGCGGCTTCCTCACCGATCATCTGCATTGGTCGTTTATTTTCTGGATCAACGTGCCGCTCGGCGGCGTCGCTCTGGTGATGACCGAACGGGCGTTGCGCCGGCTGCCGCGCAATGATCGGCCGCACCGCCTCGACGTGATCGGCGCCGCGTTGATGGTCGGTGCGGCGCTTGTGCTCATGCTGGCGTTGAGCCTCGGAGGTTCGCATTACCCGTGGACTTCCGCGCGGCTGCTCAGCCTGCTGGCCGCATCGGCGGCGCTGTGGGTGCTGTTCGCGCTGCGGCTACTGACCGCGCGCGAGCCGTTCATTCCGCTAGCGATTCTGCGCGGACGGGTAACCAGCGCCATGACGATCGCCGCGTTCTTCTCCATCGGCACCGTTATCGGCGTGACCATTTACATGCCGCTTTACTGCCAGACCGTGCTCGGAGTTTCCGCGAGCCTGTCCGGCCTCGCGCTCATTGCCTACATGGGCGGCGCCACATTGGGGTCACTGATATCGACGCGTTTCATCGTACGCATCAAGCATTACCTGCGTGTGCCTCTGGGCGGCCTTGCCGTCGCGGTCGCGACCCTTGCGGTGCTCGCCGTCAATCCGGCCGGGCACAGCCTTGCCGAGGTGGTCGGGCTCTTGGCGGTGCTCGGGCTCGGCCTCGGCCCGATGTACCCGGTCAGCACGATCGTCATGCAGAACGTGGTCAAGCCGCATCAGCTTGGCACCGCGACCGGCACGCTCAATTTCTTTCGCACGCTTGGCGGCGCCATTGTGGTGGCGGTGTTCGGCGCGATTGTCCTTGGTGGGGTGAGCGGCGGCTCATCGGCTGCGACCTTGGATAATCTCGCCGCCGGACACGGCGATTTCGCCACCGCCTTCCATTGGGTCTTTATCGCCGCCGCGATCTGCCTCGGGATTTCCTTTATATGCCTTCTTGGCGTCGAGGAGCGGCCGCTGCACGGGCCGATGCGCGCTGCCGAAAGCGCGGCCGAATAAAATCCCCCGGAGCATGGCTGCCCCTCGGCATCTGTCTTGCGTCCGCGCCAGCGCGGCGCAAAGTTACGCCGAACCTCGGAAGGCTGCGGGCAAGCGTGTCGGTCATAGCATCGCAAAATCTTGGTGGCGGAACTGCGCCGCGATCCCACGCGCAAGCCGCTAACAGTGTCGCGGGGGAGGGCACTGCGACGATACCAGCAGAGCACAAGCTCGGCCGGCGTGAGGTTGTCGGTATCATCGGCGGTTTGGCGCTGGCGATGTTTCTATCCGCGCTCAATCAGACTATCGTCGCGACGGCCCTGCCAACCATCGGACGCGCCTTCGACGATTTCGAGAATCTGTCCTGGGTGGTCATCGCCTATCTGTTGACCTCGACCGTCGTTGCCCCGCTCTACGGCAAGCTGAGCGACATCTACGGACGGCGCGGCATGATGCTGGTAGCGCTCGGCCTGTTCACCGCGGGTTCTGTCGCGAGCGCAGTAGCGCCCAGCATCCTGATGCTGATCCTCGGCCGCGGCCTGCAAGGCATTGGCGGCGGCGGCATCGTGCCATTGGCGCAATCGATTCTCGCCGATGCCGTGCCGCCGCGCGAGCGTGGCTATTATCAGGCCTATACTGGCTCGGTGTGGATCGTCGCCGGCGCCGCTGGCCCGGTGCTGGGCGGTGTGATTGCCGAGCATCTGCACTGGTCGATGATTTTCTGGCTCAACCTGCCGCTCGGCTTGGTGGCTGCATTTTTGTCTCACCGGCAACTCAAGCTCGTTCCGGTGCACGAGCGTGCGCACAAGATCGACGTCATCGGCGCCGCGTTGATGATGGCGGCCGCCACGGCGCTTCTGCTCGCTCTCACCTGGGGCGGAACGCGTTATCCATGGTACTCGCAGCAGATTGCGCTTTTGATCGCGGCGGCGTTCCTGCTCACTGCTTTGTTGGTCTGGTGGATGTTGCACGCGCGTGAGCCGTTTCTGCCGATCGCGGTGCTGAAAAATTCCATCATGCGCACCGGGAGCCTCACGTCGTCCTGTTCACAGGGTGTCGCCATCGGGCTCACCATCTTCGTGCCGCTCTATTACGAGTTGGTGCACGGCCTGTCGGCGAGCGATTCCGGTTTCGCGCTCATCCCGATCGTGCTCATGACCACGCCCGGTTCGTTCCTCTCCGGGCGCTGCATGCTCTACATGGATCGCTATAAGTGGTTTCCCATCCTGATGCTGTCGATCGCCACGCTGGCGGTGGCGCTGCTCGCCATCCATCCGCTCATGCCGGTATGGGTCGTGTCCGTCGTCACCGGTCTGGTCGGCATGGGTACCGGCAGCTCGTATCCCGTGGTCACCGTTTCGATCCAGAATGCGGTGGCGCATCGGGAGATTGGCGTCGCCATGGGGGTGATGAATTTCTTCCGCGCGCTGGCCAGCGCCTTCGTGGTTGCCGTGATGGGCGCCATCATGCTGACCCATCTCGGCACCGCGCCGCAGCGTGGTGGGCCGTCGTCGACGATCGTCACCACGGCGGGCGACGTGACGATGGATCACCTCGCCCGCACGTTCAGCCATATTTTCGCGGTGGGGGCATTGTTCCTTTTGATCGGTATTGTCGCGCTGATCTTCATGGAAGAGCGGCCGTTGCGAACTACGGTGCTCGCGCAACCCGCCGCGCGGGAGCCGGCGGTGCCGGCGAAGTAGCAGCACCGGCGGCGATATCGTATGCCGGCGCAAGAGCAGCGGCAAAAAGTCAGCAAGAAACACGTCAAGTCGGGAGGAACAAATGAGACGCTTTTACATCGCACTGGCCATCGCCCTGTCCGCAATTGTCGGCGTGAGCGGGGTGGCGTCCGCACAGACGATCATCGATGAGTGGTATCAGGCCAAGCTGCCGCCGCCGCCGCAGCTCAAGCCCGTTACCATCGATCCGCACACCACGGCGCTCCTGGTGATGGATTTCACCGTGCAGACCTGCACGCAGGCGCGACGGCCGCGTTGCGCCGCCTCGGTGCCGAAGGTGAAGAAATTCGTGGAAGAGGCGCGCGGCAAAGGCGCGCTGATCATCTATAGCGTCGCCGTGCCGAACTCTATTCCGGCCGACATCCTCAAGGAACTGACGCCGGCGGCGGGCGAACAGGTGTTGCCGCCGCTCGGGCCGGACAAGTTCATCAACAGCGATCTTGAAAAGACGCTCCACGACAAGGGCATCAAGACCGTGGTGGTTATGGGCACCCAGGCGCAGACCTCCGTGCTGCACACCGGCGGCGAAGCGGCCTTGCGCGGCTTCAAGGTGATCGTGCCGGTCGACGCCATGTCGGCCGACGACCTGTTCCCCGAACTCTATACCGCTTGGCACCTCGCCAATGCTGCACGCATCAGCAATCAGGTCACCCTCACCAGGCTGGATATGATCGGCTTTTGACGGCGATGCGTATTTAGGCCGGCGCTGGCGTCTGATCGCCGGCGTAAATTTGGGCACGGCCGCGTCCTTCCGGGTGTGGCAAAGATGCCCATTCTTGGAAGCACTCGCAAGTCCCCGGCGAGCGCAACCTCACCTTAAAAAGCGGAAAGGTTCGCGCGTCGCTGTCGGCGCCGAACATTTAGCTGTTACGGCGCAAGCGGCGAGCCGAGCGCGCGAGCGGTCTCGGCGATCCAGTCGCGATAGCGGATAAGCGGTGTAATGCCGGTGAGCCCGCCGCAGCCACCGGTCAGTTTTGGCCCGGTCGACCAGCTCACCACGCCGACGATGGTGAGATTGCCGCCAACCTCGCGAAAAGCCGGCGCGCCGGAATCGCCGGCGCAGGCGCCAAGACCGGGGCGTTCGTCGTTGGTGCGCGGATCGACGAGGCGCAGCTGCAGCGTGTTGGGCTGTCCCGTGGCGACCAGCGTTGCTGCGCGCACCGTTCCGCCGGTGCGCCCGTCGCCGCGAATGGTCACGCCATAGCCCGCGACCAAGAACGTATCGCCGGCGGCGATTGGTGCAGTCGCATCGTCGAGCGGAATTGGAGGAAGTTTTACCGGCAGCGGCTGCGCGAGTTTGGCGAGCGCCACATCGGCGGTGGCGAGATGGGCAAACAGCCGTTTCAGCTCGAATTGCGGATCGCGCTCGATGCGGGTGATGTCCTTCAACGTCGGAGTCGCGCCGGACCAGGTGTCGGCGAGTTTGTAATCTGCGCCCGGTTGTACGCAGTGCGCGGCTGTCAGTAACAGATCGCGCGCGATCGCAGTGGCCGTGCAGGCGGTGCCGTAAGAACCCAAAATCATCACCACCGAACGGCCGGCGCCTTGGGCGGCCGGCGGGGCGCCGCCGACCATCGCTGCAGCCGGCGTGAAGACGGATGTGGCCGCAAGCGCCATGCATACACAAGCGATGGCGGAGCGAGCGGCTGCCCGGACTATTTCTCTTTTTCTCATGCGTCTATCGCCAGCCCATTGGTCGGATTATCGAATTTCGAGAGCTTAACTTGCCCTAAAACGGCCGTTCAGGCACAGTTCAGCGGGCGGCGCTTAGATCGAATCATGTGTCGCACTTTGCAAGCAGTCATTATTGCGCTGACCGTGCTTACACTTGTGCCAGCGCGCGCGGAAGCGCCGGTTCAGCAGGAGCATCCCGCCATGGCGGCGTCGGACGTCTGCCTCGATCAGAAGGAGCGGCAGGCGGCTTACGAGAGCGGAAAGGTGATCCGCCTCGACGCTGTCATGCGCGCCGCGAGAAAACGCATACCGGGCACTGTCGTGCGTGCGCGGCTGTGCCGCGGAAAAGATGGGCTGGTCTACGTGCTGACAGTTCTGGCGCGCGATGGCAAAGTAGCGCGGCTGACCGTCGATGCCGCCAAGGGCACATTGATCGGCAAACGCTGAGCGGAGTTTTATTTTCTTGCGCCTTCTCGTCATCGAAGACGATCCCGACCTCAACCGGCAGCTCTCGACCGCGCTGACCGACGCTGGCTATGTCGTCGACCGCGCGTTTGACGGTGAGGAGGGGCATTACCTCGGCGACAGCGAGCCGTATGATGCCGTCATCCTCGACATCGGGCTGCCCAAAATGGACGGCATTTCAGTGCTGGAAGCGTGGCGGCGCGCCGGCCGCGCCATGCCGGTGCTGATGCTGACTGCGCGCGATCGCTGGAGTGACAAGGTGCAGGGGTTCGACGCCGGCGCCGACGATTACGTGGCGAAACCCTTCCATCTCGAAGAGGTGCTGGCGCGTGTGCGTGCGCTCTTGCGCCGCTCCGCCGGGCACGCCAAGAGCGAGTTTACCTGCGGCCCGGTGCGTCTCGATACGCGAACTGGACGCGTCGCCGTCGACGGCAATCCGGTCAAGCTCACCTCCCACGAATACCGGCTGCTCGCCTATCTGATGCATCACAGCGGCCGCGTGGTCTCGCGGACTGAGCTGGTCGAGCATCTGTACGATCAGGACTTCGACCGCGATTCAAACACGATTGAAGTGTTCGTCGGCCGCATCCGCAAGAAGCTCGGCGTCGACGTGATCCAGACGGTGCGCGGGCTGGGTTATCTGCTCACGCCGCCCGATGCGCGCTAATTCGCTCGCGCTGCGTCTGTTCCTGTGGGCGGCCACGTGGACGCTCGTCATTCTCATCGTCACCGGCATCGCGCTCTCCACGCTCTACCGTCACGCGGTCGAGCGGGCGTTCGATCGCCGGCTCGACGTTTACTTACGCACCCTGGTCGCCGACGTGGCCTCGCCCGAGGAAGGCGGTGAGAAATTTCCCCAATCGATCGGCGAGCCGCTGTTCGATCTGCCGCTGTCGGGCTGGTACTGGCAGGTCACGCGGCTCGATACGAAGAAGCCGGAGGTGCGCTCCTCACGCTCGCTCTGGGACTCACCGTTACCCAAGCTGGAGGACGATCAATCGCCGGCCGCGGCCGAGTATCAGCAGGGTTACGCGCGAGGGCCCGAGGACCAGACGCTGCGCATCGTCGAGCGCAACATCGACCTCGGCGATGACGGCCGATATCTGATCGAGGTGGCCGGCGACGCGTCCGAGATCGATGACGAAACGCGCAGTTTCGACGGCGCCATCAGCGCCACCTTCGCGGCATTGACGCTTGCCTTGTTGTTGACCACGGCGCTGCAGGTGCGCTTCGGCCTCGCCCCACTCACCCGTATTTCGCAGGCCTTGGCGGCGATCCGTTCCGGCCGCGCCGAGCGGCTCGAGGGTGAGTTTCCGGTCGAGATCGCGCCGCTGGCGCGCGAGACCAATGCGCTGATCGAGGCCAACCGCGAAATCGTCGAACGCGCGCGCACCCATGTAGGTAATCTTGCCCACGCGCTCAAAACGCCGCTCTCAGTCATCGTCAACGAAGCGGCGGCGCACGGCGAGGATTCGTTTGCCCAGAAGGTGCGCGAGCAGGCCGACATCATGCGCGACCAGGTGGCGCGCCAACTCGAGCGGGCGCGGCTCGCCGCGCGGCTGACCGTGGTCGGTACGCTGACTGACGTTCCCCCGGTGGTCACCGCGCTTGCGCGCACCATGGAGAAGCTCCACCGCGCGCGCGATATCGCCATCGCCGTCGACGTGCCCGAGCACGCCTATTTCCGCGGCGAGCAGCAGGATCTCGAGGAGATGATCGGCAATCTGGTCGACAACGGCTGCAAATGGGCACAGTCGCGGGTCGCCATCGAAGTGATTGCCGATCGCGCCACCGCCGACAGCGAAAGGGCCGCGCGCAGCCCGAAAAGCGAGACCGGCGCGGCCGGCGAAAAGCCGCACATTCGGATCATTGTCGACGATGACGGGCCCGGCCTGTCTCCGGCCGAGCGCGAGCAGGTGGCGCTGCGCGGCCGGCGTCTCGACGAGACCAAGCCGGGTTCGGGTCTCGGCCTCTCGATCGTGGTCGAGCTTGCCGGCCTCTACGGCGGAGTGCTGACGCTTGGCACTGCGCCAATTGGGGGCTTGCGCGCCGAACTGGCGCTGCCGGGCGGATAGTTCTCCTTATCCGCTTCGCCCCCACAATTCCTTCGACGCGATGCGTGCGCCGTCGGAAAGCGCCTTGAATTTGGCCCAGACGATCGAGGGATGAACTTCCTTCGAGCCGGCAAAGGTGGCAAAGCCGCAGTCGGAGCCGGCGATCACGTTCTCGCGGCCGACCACATTGGCAAAGCGCACGATGCGCTCGGCGACCAGTTCGGGATGCTCGACCAGCACGGTCGAGTGCGAGATGACGCCGGGGATGAGCATCTTGCCGTCGGGCAGCTTCACGTTCTTCCACACCTTCCATTCGTGCTCGTGGCGCGGGTTCGCGGCCTCGAACGAATAGGCGCCGGCGTGGATTTTCAGAATGATGTCGACGACGTCTTTCAGCTCCATGTCGTGGATGCGCGGCCCCATGTTGATGCCGTAGCAGGTGTGGAAGCGGATTTTCTCCTCGGGGATGCCGCGCAGCGCCTGGTTGAGCGCCTCGACGCGGACTTCCGCCCATTTGCGGCAGTCGGCGATGCTCGCCTCGGGATGGATGATGTAATAGGTGACGAGCCGCGGATCGTCGATCTGCAGCAGAAATCCGGCGTCGACGATTGCCCTGTATTCCTCGCGCATCGCATCGGCGATGGCGAACACGTATTCTTCCTGCGATCTTGTAGAAGGCGTTGCGCTGCCAGTCCTCGATGTTGGACGGCGAGATCGCCGGCATGAACACCTCTTCGACCTTCACGCCCTTCAGCGCGGCCTTGAGGTTGTCGATGTCGCGCTTGAGCCGCGCATGGCCCTTGTAGGTGATCGGTCCGGTGCAGACCATGTGGGCGTGGCGCGAGGCGGCGTGGGTCTGTGCGTAGAATTCGGGAAACGACAATCCCTCGCGTGAGGTGGCCCATTGGTTGCGCGGACCGGCGACCGTGTCGAGCTCGTAGCCGCCGAGCCGTTCGTTGATGTAGCTGACGAAGCTCGGCTTGCCGTATTCGCCGTCGTCGACCACGTCGATGCCGAGTTCGGCCTGCTTTTTCACGATGCCGGCCACGGCAGCGGTGAGTTGCGCTGCGGCATCGGGCGCGTCGAACGCCTTCGGGCCGTCACGCTCGACGCGTGCCAGAAGATCGGCCGGCCGTGGCAGGCTGCCGGCATGGGTGGTCAGGATTCGGTCGGTACTGTGTTTCATGACTTCACTGGATCTGCATGTGGAATTCGCGGATGGTGGGAGCGGCGTCGTCAGCGGTCTCGGCGATGGCGCGGCCGAATTCGTCGGGCGTCATGGCGACCGGAATATTGCCGGCCTTCTCCATGAATTGCCGGTATTCGTCCGAGTTCGTGATTGAGACGATGTGCCGATTGAGCAGATCGACGATCGGCTGCGGCGTGCCGGCGCCGGCGCAGACGCCGAGCCAGCCGTAAGGCGTCAGCGGATAAGCCGAGCTCGGTCAGGGTCGGGACCTCGGGAAAGCTCTTGAGACGCTGCGGACTTGTCGTCGCCAGCACTTTGAGCTGGCCGCTCTTGTAGTAGGGGCCGACGGCGATCGGCGGCCCGACCTGAAAATGGACGCGTCCGGCCAGCATTTCCTGGGTAATCTCGTTGGCGCCCTTGAATGGCACCTTGGTCATCTGGATGCCGGCGCTCTTTTCCAGCTCGTGTGCGACCAGTTCCTGCGTCGATCCGGCGCCAACCGTGCCGTAGAGAATCTCGCCGGGATGCGCCTTGGCGTAACCGACGAATTGATCGAACGTGTCGACCGGAACCGATTTGGCGAGCGCCATCAGATAATAATACTTCGAGACCATCGTGATCGGCGCGATGTCGGCGAGTTTGTAGGATACGTTCTGATAGAGCAGCGTATTGATCGCGTCGAAATAGGTGCAGAAGGACAGATTATAGCCGTCGCGCGGCTGCGCCAGTACGTCGTTGAGCGCGATCATGCCGCCCGCACCTGGCTTGTTCTCGACATAGACCTTCTGGCCGAGCTGCGCGCTCAAGCGGTCGGCGATAAAGCGCGCCGGAATGTCGGTCGGTCCGCCGGCGAGAAAGCCGACTACCAGCCTGATCGGGTGAGTCGGATACGGCTCTGCCGCCGTGCCCGCGGTGACGGCACCGAGGAGGATAGCGGCGGCGATCCACAGGGCCCGAGCAGATGGAGTGAACGAGACAGGCGGCCAGCGCGCGGACATGACACCGTCAGTCCAACGTCACGTGCGCCGAGACGATCACTTTCTTCCAGCGTTCGACCTCGTCGTGAAAGTAGGCCGCGGTCGCCTGTGGCGTGCCGCCAGCGGGTGTGGCAGACAAGTTGGCAAAGCGGGCCTGCACAGTCGGATCGCGCAACGCCTCGTTCACGGCGGCGTTGATCTTGTCGACGATGTCGGCGGGCGTCTTTGGCGGCGCGGCCAGCGCGTACCAGGTCACCGCCGCGAAGTCCGGGTAGGGTCTCTGCAATGGTCGGAACGTTCGGCAGCGACTGCACGCGCTCCGGCGAGGCCACCGCGATCAGTTTCAGCTTGCCGGCTTTGACGAATTGCATTGAGACGCCGAGATTGTCGAACATGCAGTCGACGTTGCCGGCGACCAGATCGTTGAGCGCCGGCGCCGAGCCGCGATAGGGCACGTTCTGCAGCTTCACGTGCGCCATCAGCTGAAAGAGTTCCGAAGTCAGATGTGAGGTCGTGCCGTTGCCCTGCGTGGCGTCGGTGATCTTCCCGGGATTCGCTTGCGCATAGGCGATGAAGTCCTTGACCGTGTCGGCTTTGATCTTGTCGGGGTTGACCACGAGCGCGTTCGGCACGTGGCCCATGACCGTGATCGGAACGAATTGCAGCGGATCGAAGTCGAGATGCGGGTAGAGATTCTGATTGATGACCAGCGGTCCCGGCGGCGAGGCGAGCAGCGTGTATCCGTCCGGGTCGGCCTTGGCGGCCACCTCGGCGCCGATATTGCCGCCGGCGCCGGTGCGGTTATCGATGATGACCGACTGCCCCCATTTGCGGGATAGCCACTCGGCGAGAATGCGCGGCATCACGTCGGCGGTGCCGCCGGCCGGATAGGGCACGACGATGCGCACCACGTGCGTCGGATAGTCCTGTGCGACCGCGGACAGCCCGCCCGGCGCCAGCGCGCCGATCACCCCCAGGGCCAGCGCTGCGGTCATTGTCACAATATGGCGACGTAGGTGACGGCGCATGGTCCCTCCCTCTATCCGCGTCGCGGCCGTTCCGGGCCGTCGGCGAGCGTTTCGCGCGGCGGTGCAGCACGTTAGCCAAACCAGCTTTGTGACGCCAGTGCATGGTTCGCCAAACTACGCTTAGCCCCTTGAATTCGTCGAGATTTTGCGTAACCCCTTCTTAATCGCCCCAAGCTTAGAACGGCCGTCGTGCGGTGCAGCTAAGCGGTATGTTTATGACGAGCGATGGTTCGTCCATCGAACGGCTGCGGGAATATCTGCAAGCCCTCTCGCCGGAAGCCCGGGCGATGCTCGTCGCCGAGCTCGAACGCGCCATGCTGCGCGAGGAGGACATCGCCGGTAGCGAGCTGGTGCTGCAGGAATTGCGGCGGACGATCCGCGCCGCCGCGCAGCCGGTGCCGCGCATCGGCGATGCGGCGCGCCGCTTCTTCATGCCCCTGGAGCCGTTTCTGATCGAGGGTCCCGCCGATCACAAGCGGATCGGGCGCCTGGCGCGCGTTTCGCTCGAACCGATGTGGGAATGGCTCGGCCGCGATCTCATGGCCGCCGAAGCGAGGGCGCTGAGCGACGACATCAATCGCGCGCTGCTGGCGGAAGACCGCATCAAGGTCGAGCAACTGGTCCGCGCGCTGCACGACCGCGCAATTCATCGGATGCACGACACCATCACCGCGCTCGAGTTCGAACGAGAAAGCGCGCCGGCGCTTCTCCGTGGAAGTCGGCACGCCGCGAGCGATCGAGGACGTGACGACCTTGATGCGCATTCTGGCCGTGCGCGACCCGCTCGCTGACTTGGCGCGGCGGCTGCCCGACCGTATTCGCGCGTTCGAGCGCGAACAGATCGATCAGGTCAGGGCGCTTCTGGGCAGCCTGATCTCCCGGAAGGCGACCGCCCCTGGGGGGCCGCCGAAGTCTGATGTCTTGCTCTACGGCCTGATCATGGTGGCCAACCGGTTGGCGGCGCCGTGGCAGCTCATCCGGATCGCCACCCACGCCGCCGAGAGCGATGACACGGCCCGCATCGCCGTATCACCCTACGCGGTGGCGGTGACCATCGTGCTGAGCGACCTTGAATGCATGGTGGACGAACTGCGCGCCGAGCTCAAAGCCGGCCGGCCGGTCGCCTCCTTGCTCAAGGCCATGCACGACGCCGCGCGCGGCATGCGCACTGAAATGGATCTCAATGCCGATTCGGCGTGGAGTCGCCAGCTTGCGGCGATCCGCAGCGCCGTCTCGAATATGCTGAGTGCCGAGATCGAAACGACCCCGGGCCGCGTCCGCCGGCTGTTGCGGCCGCGTCCGGCCAAGGAAATTGTGCCCGGCTCGCTGCTCGACGCCCTCGACGTACACGAGGTGGAGACGCGGGTCGAGCTGCTGGGCGTGTGTAGGCATTACGGCGGCGAACTCGCGGTGAGTGAAGTGACGCTGCGCACCCATTCGGAACTGGCGCAATATCTCGAAACCGGCACCAGAATCCTGCTCGACTCCTTGCGCCATGCCGAGGATGCGGAGCGGCCGTTCCGTCAGTCGCAGGTCGATGCCGCCGTCCGCTTTTGCCGCACCGTGCTCGGCGCCGACTATGCGGGACTCTTGGCCAAGGCGGCGGACGTCGCTCTGCAGGCCCCCGCGGCCGAGCGCAAACCTGCGGCGCGGGCGTGAGGTGGGACACAAGTGCGTAATTGCCGCGCCCGTGTTCCCATTGCAGCCGCATTTGCGCCGTGATGTAACGGCCGGGCGCGAGGCCGGAGGGTCAGCGCCCGCGTTGCTGCCGGGACATATCCTGTACTGAGAGCGGTACCTGGAAATGAAGCGGTACCTGGAAATCGGCAACGAAATAATGAAATAACGGTACAATGCTTTGGATCATTATTGCATTAATGAGCGCCGCGGCCGCCATTGCTGTTTTATGGCCGCTTTCCCGCAAGCCCCCCGCTGCCGGCGCTGGCAACGACCTCGCGGTCTACCAGGACCAGTTGGAGGAAATCGGCCGTGACCGCAGCGCCGGCCTGATCGGGGAAGCCGAGGCCGAGGCGGCGCGCATCGAAGTCTCGCGCCGGCTTTTGGCTGCCGCCGATACGGAGACGGCGCCGCCCGTATCGCAGCCGTTATGGCACCGGCGGACCGCCGCAATTGCCGCGCTGGTCGTTGTTGCGGTGGTGCCGGTCGGTCTTTATGCCGCGCTCGGATCGCCTAGCATCCCGGGCCAGCCAGCATACGCGCGCGCCAACCTGCCGCCGGGCCACCAATCGATGGCCGGTCTGATTGCTCAGGTTGAAGAGCATCTTGCAAAAAATCCCGACGATGGCCGCGGCTGGCAGGTGATCGCTCCGGTCTATATGCGGCTTGGCCGTTACGATGACGCGGTCAACGCGTTGCGCAAATCGCTCGCGCTCAACGGCGAAACCGCGGCACGCGACACTGAACTAGGCGAGGCGCTGGTCGCCGCCGCGAATGGCATCGTGACCGAGGAGGCGAAGCGGTATTTCGAGCGCGCGGTCGCCCTCGACGCGCACGACCCCAGGGCGCGTTTTTTCCTCGGGCTTGCGGACGAGCAGGATGGCAACAAGGAAGCGGCGGCCGCCAAGTGGCGTGCGCTCCTGGCGGACGCCCCACCGGACGCACCGTGGGTACCCATCGTGCGCCAGGCGCTGGCGCGCGTCACCGGTCGGCCCGTCACCGAGGCGAAGCCTACCGAGCAGGACGTTACAGCCGCGCAGAATATGCCGGAGGCGCAGCGCACCGCGATGATCCGCGGTATGGTGGAAAAGCTCGCCGACAAACTGCACGCGAACGGCAACGACGTTGAAGGCTGGCTGCGCCTGGTGCGCGCTTACGCCGTGCTCGGCGATCAGGACAAGGCCAAAAGTGCGGCCGTCGACGCCAGGCGGGCGCTCGCCGAAAATCCTGTGGAGGTCAAACGCATCGACGACCTCGTTAGAAGTCTCGGTCTCGAGGGCTGACGGGCGGGGTGATGTCGCGGAAGGGATACCAATGACGCGCAGACAGCGGCGCCTCACTCTGATCGGCGGTTCGCTGACCGTGCTCGCCATCGCGGTGGCGCTCATGCTCAACGCGTTCCGTGACTCGATCGTGTTTTTCAATTCGCCAAGCGACGTGCTGGAAAGGCATGTCGTATCCGGCACCCACATCCGGCTCGGTGGCATGGTCAAGACCGGCAGTCTCGTGCACGCGGACGGTCTGCACATTCGCTTCGTCGTCACCGACGGCAAGGACGAGATTCCGGTGACCTACACGGGCGTGGTGCCCGATCTTTTCCGCGAAGGGCAGGGAGTGGTGGCGGAAGGCGCGCTCGACAGTTCCGGCACCTTCGTCGCCGACACGATTCTCGCCAAGCACGACGCGACCTACATGCCGAAAGAGGTCGTTGATGCCTTGAAGAAATCCGGGCATTGGAAGGACGAGTACGCGGAGCGTGCGGCGTTGCCGACGGCCGGAGCAGAAAAGTGATTCCCGAACTCGGCCATTACGCGTTGATGCTGGCGCTCGGCGTCGCGCTCATCCAAAGCACGATGCCGATCGTGGGCGCACGCACCAACGATCCCGTGCTCATGAGCATGGCCGCGCCCGCGGCGCTTGTGCAGTTTGTGCTGATTGCGATCGCATTCTTGGCGCTGGCCGAGTGTTACGTCGCCTCCGATTTCTCTGTCCTGAACGTTTACGAGAATTCGAATACGGCGATGCCGCTGATCTACCGGCTCACTAGCATCTGGGGGAACCACGAAGGCTCCATGATGCTGTGGGTCTCGATCCTCGTCTTCTTCGGCGCGCTGGTGGCGCTGTTCGGCGGTAATCTGCCGGCGGCGCTCAAGGCCGATGCGCTCGCGGTACAAGCCTGGATCGCCGCTGCCTTCGAGCTGTTCATTCTCACTACGTCGAATCCTTTCGCACGGATCGCCCAAGCGCCGTTCGAAGGCCGCGATCTCAATCCGATCCTGCAAGACCCCGGCCTCGCCTTCCATCCGCCGATGCTTTACCTCGGCTATGTCGGGTTCTCGATCACCTTCTCCTTCGCTATCGCCGCCCTGCTGGAGGGCCGCATCGACGCGGCCTGGGCGCGCTGGGTGCGGCCGTGGGTACTGGCCGCGTGGATATGCCTGACGCTAGGCATCGCCGGGGGTTCCTACTGGTCCTATTACGAACTCGGCTGGGGCGGCTTCTGGTTCTGGGACCCGGTCGAGAATGCTTCGCTGATGCCGTGGCTTGCCGGGACGGCGTTGCTGCATTCCGCCGTCGTGATGGAAAAGCGCGATGCGCTCAAAGTGTGGACCATCCTGCTCGCCATCCTCGCCTTTTCGCTGTCGCTGATGGGCACGTTCCTCGTGCGCTCCGGCGTGCTCACCTCAGTCCACGCCTTTGCCACTGATCCGAGACGCGGCATCTTCATTCTGGCGATCCTCGTTATCTTCATCGGTGGCGCGCTATCGCTCTATGCTTGGCGTGCGCCATTGCTCAAGCAGGGCGGCCTGTTCGCGCCGATCTCGCGTGAAGGCGCGCTCGTCTTCAACAACCTATTTTTGGTCACCGCCTGCGCCACTGTCCTGATCGGGACACTCTATCCGCTGGCGCTGGAAGCGCTGACCGGCGAAAAGATTTCGGTCGGCCCGCCGTTCTTCAACTCGACCTTCGGGCCGCTCTTTGTTCCGCTGATGATCGCCATGCCGTTCGGGCCGCTACTGGCGTGGAAGCGGGGCGATCTTCTCGGCGCTGCGCAACGGCTGTGCGTGGCCGCAATGCTGGCTGCCGTGGCGGTCGCGGCGGCCTTTGCGATCGTCGTCGGCGGTCCGGTGCTCGCACCATTTGGCGCCGGCATCGCGGTTTTCGTCATGGCCGGCGCGGTGAGCGATATCGTCGAGCGCACGATGATTCTGCGCCTGCCGCTCGCCGCCGTGCTTCGCCGCGCAATCGGCCTGCCGCGCTCGGCGTGGGGCACGGCGTTCGCGCATTTCGGCATCGGCATGACACTGTTTGGCATCGTCGCAGTCACCGCCTGGGGCAGCGAGAAGATTGCCGAGGTTAAGCCTGGAGGCAGCCTGGACATCGCCCATTACCGGCTGACCTTCGACGGGATATTGAATCGCGCCGGTCCGAATTATCAGGATCTCATCGGTCATTTCACCGTCTATCGCGGCAATGAATTGATCGGCGCCATGGAGCCTAGCCGGCGCACGTTCCCGGCGCGCGAGATGGCCACGACCGAAGCGGCGCTGATGACGCGCGGGGTCAGCCAAATCTACGTATCGATCAGTGATCCGAACAAGGACGGCAGCATTCCGGTGCGGCTTTATTTCAAGCCGCAGGTTTTGTTGATCTGGCTCGGCGCCATGTTCATGTTCTTCGGCGGAGCGCTGTCGCTGTCCGATCGGCGGCTGCGCATTGGCGCGCCGCGACCGGCCAAAGCGAGAGATCCGAAGCCGAAGACGGTGCTGCAGGCGGCCGAGTGAAGGCGATGAAATATCTGCATGCGCTAACGCTGTTGCTCACGTTGTTGGCCGCGGCGCCGTCTTTTGCGGTCGAACCGGATGAGGTGCTGCCGAATCCAGCTTTGGAGGCGCGCGCCCGCGCCATTTCCAAAGAACTGCGCTGCATGGTCTGCCAGAACGAATCGATCGACGAGTCGCAAGCGCCGCTAGCCCACGACCTGCGGGTTCTGGTGCGCCAGCGGATCATGGCGGGCGATAGCGATCAGCAGATCATCAATTTCCTGGTCTCCCGCTACGGCGAATTCATCCTGCTCAAGCCGCCACTGTCGTGGAACACGCTGGCTCTATGGGGGGCGCCGCCGACCCTCTTGCTCCTCGGTGTCGCGATGATCATTGCCTTCGAGCGCCGCCGTAGGGCGGACCGGGCGATAGCTGAGGCGCCGAAACTCAGCGCCGACGAGGAAGCGCGGCTCTCCCAAATCCTCCACGGTTGAACCGGGCCATAGGGCACAGCGGCCGCTTCCGGTCGACCCCGGCAAACGCCGCAATGACGCGGTAACCTATTGTCCGGGCGTCAAAATCAGGTGTTTTTCGACATTACCAACTTTTAATGTAGCCGACAGCAACCGGTAATGCAGTCTGTCCCATCCTGACGGTTCATACCGCGTATTTTCGGCAGCGCCGTACAAGATGGCCGCCGACCAAAGATCAAGGAACGGACGGAATGGATGGAATTGGTGGACTGAGGCGCTTTGGCCTGTCGGCACGGCGTCTGGCGCTGCTGGCAACAACGATCGCCGGCGTTAGCGCAGCCGCGCTGTTTGTAGCGCCCAACATGACACCAAAATTCGATCTGTTCGGCTCGACCGCGCAGGCGCAAAATCTGAGCGAGAAGGCGCAGGCGATCACGCAGAAGCCCGTGGGCTTCGCCGACATCGTCGAGAAGGTAAAGCCCGCGGTTATATCGGTGCGGGTCAAGATGGAGCGCCCTGCCGCCTCGCATCCCGACAACGAGGAACAGATTCCGTTTCCGCCGAATTCACCGTTCGAACGCTTCTTCAAGCGCTTTGGCATGCCCAACGTGCCGAACGGTCCTGAGGTGGTCACCGGCCAGGGCTCGGGCTTTTTCATCTCTCCCGACGGCTATGCGGTGACCAACAACCACGTCGTTGAGAACGCCGAGAGCGTCAAGGTCACCACCGATGACGGCAAGAGCTATACCGCGAAGGTGATCGGCACCGATCCGCGCACCGACCTCGCGCTGATCAAGGTCGACGGATCAAACTTCCCCTACGTGAATTTTTCCGATACCACGCCGCGCGTCGGCGATTGGGTACTCGCGGTGGGCAATCCGTTTGGGCTTGGTGGCACCGTCACTGCCGGTATCGTCTCGGCCCGCGGCCGCGATATTGGCGCCGGCCCCTACGACGACTTCATCCAGATCGACGCGCCGGTCAACAGAGGTAATTCCGGTGGGCCGACCTTTGACGTCGACGGCAACGTGATCGGTGTCAACACCGCGATCTATTCGCCCTCGGGCGGTTCGGTCGGCATTGCGTTCGCCATTCCCGCCGAGACGGTCAAGAGCGTCATCACTCAGCTGCGCGAGAACGGCAAAGTCACGCGCGGGTGGATCGGCGTGCAGATCCAGCCGGTGACGCCGGACATCGCCGACAGCATGGGCTTGAAACAGGCGACCGGCGCGCTCGTTGCCGAGCCGCAGCCTAACAGTCCGGCGGCTAAGGCCGGAATTCAGAGCGGCGACGTTATTACGTCTGTCAACGGCAAAGAGGTTCGCGACGCACGCCAGCTCGCACGGATGATCGGCACCATGGCGCCCGGCACCACGGTGACGCTCGATATCGTCCATAACGGGCAACCGAAGACGGTGACGCTCACGCTCGGCACGCTGCCGAACGAGAAGGTGGCATCGAACGAACCGAGTCCGAACCAGAGCCCGAGTTCGGATATCGATGTGCCGAAGCTCGGCTTTACTGTGGCGCCCTCCGGCAAGGCCGCCGGCGTGGACAGCAACGGGGTCGTGGTCACCACAATCGCTGAAGGTGGCGTTGCTGCCGATCACGGCCTGCAGGTCGGCGACGTCATCCTCGATATCGGCGGCAAGCCGGTTTCGACGCCGGCCGACCTGAACCAAGGCCTTTCCGATGCGCGCAAGGAAGGAAAACACACGGTGCTATTCCGGGTGAAGTCGGGCGGGGACACGAAATTCGTCGCTCTGCCGCTCGGCAGCGCCTGAGTAATGGGGCGATCCGCTGGCATTTGTCGCCCCCGCTGGCGGGCGTACCCTGGGGACGGGTCGCAAGGCCCGTCCCCTCTGAAAATCAACTCTGCCTCCCGGCATCCGTCGCCCCCGCCGGGGTAGAGTTGGTAGGGGGTGGCGGGCGCAAGCCCGCCACCCCCTCAATTGCCCCACCGGTTTTGGCGCAGCATATTGCCGGGGGCGCTTGGCAGAACAATATGATAGAGCAAGCGCTTGCCGCGCAGAATTTGCTGCGCCGCTCGCCAATTTGCTCTCCCCGTGACAGCGGCATTGAGCCATGCGCCTTTTGGTAATCGAGGATGACCGCGACGCGACCGAGTACCTCGTCAAGGCGTTTCGCGAGGTTGGCCACATCGCCGATCAGGCGACCGACGGCGAGGAGGGGCTCGCGCTTGCACAAGACGGTCAGTACGACGTTCTTATTGTCGACCGCATGCTGCCCAAGCGCGACGGTTTGTCGATCATCGCCGCCTTGCGGGCCAATGCGGTGGAGACGCCGGCGCTCATTCTCTCCGCCCTCGGCCAGGTCGATGACCGCGTCAAAGGTCTGCGCAGCGGCGGCGACGATTATCTGGCCAAGCCCTACGCATTCTCAGAATTGCTGGCCCGGGTGGAGGCGCTGGCGCGTCGCCGCGGCAGCCGCGGCGAGGAGACCGTTTATCGGGTCGCCGATCTCGAACTCAATCGCCTGTCGCACGAGGTGAGTCGGGCCGGGCAGGAGCTGCAGCTGCAGCCGCGCGAGTTCCGCCTGCTCGAATATCTGATGCGTCACGCCGGCCAGGTCGTAACCCGCACCATGCTGCTGGAGAACGTCTGGGACTACCATTTCGACCCGCAGACCAACGTCATCGACGTCCACATTTCACGGCTGCGCTCCAAGATCGACAAGGGCTTCACGCCGCCGCTTCTGCACACCGTGCGCGGGGCTGGCTATATGATTCGCGATGGCGCGCGCTGATCACACCGCGCCTTCGGGCGGTCCGTTCGCACGTTTGCGGTTTGCGATAGAATGGGCCGGCCGTCCCCGCCATTGGGGACGCAACGGGAGAGCGCCATGACGGCAAGCGACGCGGCGCCGTTTCTTGCGGCTCGTGATTTCCTGCTGCGCCATCGTCAAGACTACGAGATGGCCTACCGCGCGTTCGAGTGGCCCAAGCTCGACCGCTTCAACTGGGCGCTCGATTACTTCGACGTTATGGCACGCGATAATGTGCAGCCGGCGCTCTGGCTGGTCGACGAGGACACGGGCGAGGTGAAGCTTTCGTTCGCGCAGCTGAGCGAGCGCTCGAACCGGGTCGCCAATGCGTTTCGGCGCCTCGGCGTTCGACGCGGCGACCGCGTGCTGCTCATGCTCGGCAATGTCGTGCCGCTCTGGGAATGCATGTTGGCGGCAATGAAGCTTGGCGCGGTCATCGTGCCGGCGACGACGCTGCTCACCCGCAACGATCTGGCCGACCGGTTCGCCCGCGGCCGCGTCAAGCACGTGATCGCCGGCGCCGATGCAGCGGCAAAATTCGCCGACTTGCCCGGGAATTATTCGCGCATCGTTGTCGGTAAGGAGGTCGAGGGCTGGGTTGCCTTCGACGATTGTTATAAGGAGCCCGCGGACTTCGCTCCCGACGGGCAAACGCGCGCGGACGATCCGCTCCTGCTCTATTTTACCTCTGGTACCACGGCGACGCCGAAGCTCGTCCTGCACAGCCATCAAAGCTATCCGGTCGGCCACCTTTCCACGATGTATTGGCTCGGATTGCGTCCGGGTGACCTGCATCTGAACATTTCATCGCCGGGTTGGGCGAAGCACGCCTGGAGCTGCTTCTTTTCGCCGTGGATGGCGCAGGCGGCGATCTTCGTGGTCAATCAGCGCCGCTTCAACGCACGCGGCCTGCTCGAAACGATCGCGCGTTGCGGGATCACCACATTCTGCGCGCCGCCCACGGTTTGGCGCATGTTGATTCAGGAGGATCTGCCGGCCTTCAAGGTTCGGCTGAAAGAACTCATCAGTGCCGGCGAGCCACTCAATCCAGAGGTCATCGAGCGCGTGCGCAGCGCCTGGGGTCTCACCATCCGCGACGGCTATGGCCAGACCGAGACTACGGCGCTCGTCGGCAACACGCCCGGCCAGAAGCTCAAGCCGGGCTCGATGGGCCGCCCACTTCCGGGCTACCGCGTCGCGCTTCTGGATGCGCAAGGCATGCCGCAGAAGGAAGGCGAAATTTGCCTTACCCTCAAGCCGCGGCCGACCGGGTTGATGCAGGGCTATCAGGGCGAGGGCGGCAGCCTGTTGCCGGCCGGCCAATCGGAGTACCGCACCGGCGACGTCGCCGTGGTCGATGACGACGGTTATCTGACCTATGTCGGGCGCGCCGACGACGTGTTCAAATCCTCCGATTATCGCATCAGTCCGTTTGAGCTTGAGAGCGCGCTGATCGAGCACCCGGCGGTGGCGGAGGCGGCGGTGGTGCCTTCGCCCGATCCGCTTCGGCTTGCCGTACCGAAGGCGTTCGTCGTGCTCGCGGCCGGCCACGCGGCGGACCGACAGACGGCGCTGTCGATCTTCCGGCATTGCCGCATCGCGCTCGCGCCGTTCAAGCGTGTGCGGCGGATCGAATTTTCCGATCTGCCCAAAACCATCTCCGGCAAGATCCGGCGTGTCGAGCTGCGGCGGGCGGAAGCGGCCAAGCAGCAGGGCATGGAGCGCGCATCGCTCGAATTCTGGGAAGACGACTTCCCTGAAAGCGAATTGGCCGCGCCAAGGTGAGAGACTTTACTCCGTGACGGCACTTGGCAAACTCCTGCGCACGACGGCGTTCCGGCTGACGCTCGTTTATCTGCTGATCTTCACTCTGTTCGCGGCTACGCTGCTCGGCTATTTCGCACTCAACAGTCGTCGCCTCATCAACGAGCAGATCACCGATACGGTGAAAACCGAAATCAACGGCCTCACCAATCAGTTTGAACGCGGCGGAATTGAGCGCGTCGAAGCCGCGGTGGATGTGCGATCGCGGCGGCCGGGATCGAACCTTTATCTGCTGACGACCCCCGCAGGGGAGGGGCTCGTCGGCAATATCAGCGCGCTGGAGGTTGGGGCGCTAGACCATGAAGGCTGGCGCGAAGTCTCCTATCGCCGTCTGGAAATGCCAGGCGCGCCCGAAGGCACAGAGCATCGCGCACTGGTCAACGTGATTCAGCTTGGCGGCTTTCGCCTCCTGGTCGGACGCGACCTCGAGGAGCGCGAGCGGCTTTACGCCATCATCGGCAATGCCGGACGCTGGTCGCTGGCGCTTGTCGTGGTGCTCGGCCTTGCCGGCGGCTTTTTCGTCAGCCGGCGCGTGCTCAGCCGCATCGATGCGATGACGGGCACCGCGCAGACCATCATGGCCGGCGATCTTTCCGGCCGGCTGCCGGTCGCTGGCACCGGCGACGAGCTCGATCGCCTCGCCGACAACGTCAACGCCATGCTCGACCGCATCGTGGCGCTCATGCGCGGGCTGTCGGAGGTCTCCGACAATATCGCGCACGATCTGAAAACGCCGCTGACGCGCCTGCGCAATCGCTGCGAACAGGCGCTGCGTGGCAGCGGGAGCGACGCCGATTATCGCGCCGCGCTGGAGACTACGATTGCGGAATCCGACGAGCTCATTCGCACGTTCGACGCGCTTTTGATGATCGCGCGCGCCGAATCCGGGCATGTGCGCGAGAACATGAGCGAGTTTGACGCCGCCGAGATTGTGCGCGACGTGGGCGAACTCTACGAGCCGCTCGCCGAAGAGAAGGGTGTCGCACTAAAGGTGGAAGCGCCGCTGGCCGCGCCGGTGCGCGGCAACCGCGAATTGGTGAGCCAGGCGCTCGCCAATCTGGTCGACAATGCGATCAAATACGGCGGGCCGGACGGCAAGCTCAACGGCGCCCCCGCCGAAATTCTGGTTAAGGCCGGTGGCGATGGCGAACATATCATGCTGACCGTCGAGGACCGCGGGCCGGGTATTCCGCAAGCCGATCGCGGCCGCGTGGTCGAGCGCTTTGTGCGGCTGGAAAAGAGCCGGTCGGAGCCTGGTTCCGGCCTCGGCCTGAGCCTTGCTGCGGCGATTGCGCGCCTGCACGGGGGCGAGTTGAAGCTCGAGGATAACGATCCCGGCTTACGCAGCATCATCGCGCTGCCGCGCGCCGGGCCGGCGGGTGCGGGATGAAGCGGCCGACGGCCGGCAAGAAACCCCATCGATCGTCGCTGCCGAGCTTTGCCGATACGGCGCTCATCCGGCGGCTCAATTCTTTGCGCTTCCCGCCGCACAGCGGCATCGGATTGCCGCTACCTTCGCCGCAAGCTTCGACGCGCGTTTCCGCCTGGCTTGTCAGCGTAGCGGAGGATGCGGCTGGCCAGACGCTTGGCCGCCTGGTGCAGGCCGATCCGGAATTATCCCGTCTACTCGGCGGCATCGGCGAAATCGCGCCCTATCTCTGGGAACTCACCTGCGCCGATCCCGAGCGGCTTCTTCGCCTCCTCGGCGGCGACCCCGATGAAGAGTTCGCGGCGCTCCTTACGAAGGCGCGCCATGCCGCGGCGTCTGTGCGTACATCCGCGGTGCTAATGCGCATTCTGCGCCAGTTAAAGTCAGAGGCGGCGTTGCTCATCGCGCTTGCCGATCTGGGCGGCGTTTGGCCAGTCGAGCGGGTGACGCGCGCGCTCACCGAGCTTGCCGACACCGCGCTCGGCCTTGCGGTCCGCCATCTGCTTGCCGATGCCGCGCAGCGTGGCCGGCTTGTGCCGGCCGATCGTCGTCATCCCGAAGCGGGCTGCGGCTACATCGTGCTCGCCATGGGCAAGTTGGGCGGCGGCGAGCTCAATTTTTCAAGCGACATTGACCTCATCGTGTTTTTCGACCCGGCCGCCGCCGGTCTTTCGCCGGACGTCGAGCCGACGAGCTTTTACGTCCGCATGACGCGCGAGTTGGTCAAGCTTTTGCAGGAGCGCACCGAGGACGGCTACGTCTTCCGCGTCGATCTGCGCCTGCGTCCGGATCCATCCTCGACCCAGATCGCCATTTCAACGTCGTCGGCGCTCGATTACTACGAAAGCCGCGGGCAAAACTGGGAGCGCGCAGCGCTGATCAAGGCACGGGCCTGCGCCGGTGATATCGCCGCCGGCGAAGCGCTCTTGCGCGATCTTTCAGGCTTCGTGTGGCGAAAGTATCTGGATTACGCGACCATCGCCGACGTCCATGACATGAAGCGCCGCATCCATGCCTATCGGGGGCACGGCGAGATCGCGGTCGAAGGTCACAACATCAAGCTCGGCCGCGGCGGCATCCGCGAGATCGAGTTTTTCGCCCAGACCCAGCAGTTGATCGCCGGCGGCCGCCACGACGAATTGCGCGGCCGCGGCACGACCGCAACTCTTGCGGCGCTGGCCGCCGGCGGCTGGATCGATGCGTCCGCGCGCGATGAACTGACAACGGCTTACGCGTTTCTGCGCCGCGTCGAGCACCGCCTGCAGATGATCGCCGACGAGCAGACCCACACGCTTCCGTCTGATCCGCAGGCGTTGGAAAGATTCGCCCGCTTCCTCGGCTACGCCGGCCGCGACGAATTTGCCGCTCAGCTTGTTGAGCAGTTGCGCACCGTCGAGCGCCACTATGTCAGGCTGTTCGAGCGCGAGCCTGCCTTCCTCGCGCGCATGCAAAACCTTTCGTTCGCGTCCGCGGAACGCGAAGGCGAAACGCTGGAACGCCTGGCGCAGCTTGGTTTCCGCCAGCCGCCGGCGATTTTGGAGACGGTTCGTGGATGGCGCGCGGCGCATTATCCCGCATTGCGGGGCGAACAGGCGCAAAGCAGTCTGGGCGAGCTTATACCGCTTATCATCGACCAGATGTCGCGCGCGGAAAATCCGGACTCCGCCTTTGCCGCGTTCGACCGGTTTTTGAGTGGGCTGCGGGCAGGCGGGCGTTTTCTCTCGTTGTTGCGTAGCAATCCGCAGATCATCGAGTTCGTCGCCCTCATCCTCGGCGTGGCGCCGCGGCTTGCCGATACGCTTGCCCAGCAGCCGGAGTTGATCGATCTGTTGATTGACCCCGCATTTTTCGGCGCTCTGCCGGATGAAAGCCGATTAGCGAGCGAGCTTGACCGCGCGCTCGGTGGGACACGGCGTTACGAGGAATTCCTCGATGCCATCCGCCAGTTCGGTCAGGAGCACATGTTCCTGATCGGCGCCCGCATCTTGTCGGGTTCGGTGTCTGCCGAGCAGGCCGGTGAGGTTTACGCGCGGCTCGCGGAGATCCTCGTCCGCGCGATGCATGCGAGGGTGCTGCGGGACTTTTCCGAGGTACACGGCCACATTCGCGGCGAGGAGACGGCGCTTCTTGCGTTGGGCCGGCTTGGCGCCCACGAAATGACCGCCAAATCCGACCTCGATCTCATCGTCATCTATGACTTCGAGGAGGCCCATCCGAACTCGGACGGCGATCGGCCGCTCTATGGCGGGCAATACTTTGCGCGCCTCACCCAGCGGCTGATCAGCGCGCTGACCGCGCAGACCAATTACGGCGTTCTCTATCCCGTGGACATGCGGCTGCGTCCCTCCGGCCGCTCGGGTCCCCTGGCGACGCAGATCGACGGATTCGCAAGCTACCAGGAGCGCGAGGCGTGGACCTGGGAACACATGGCGCTCACCCGCGCCCGCGTCATTTCGGCACCGCCGGAATTCGCTGCCCGCATCGAGGCCATCATCCGCACGGTGCTTTGCCGCAAGCGCGAGGCAGCCGCTATCGCGGCCGACGTGGTCGAAATGCGCGCGGCGATCGCCAAGGAGAAAGGCGACGCCGACCCCTGGGATCTCAAATACGCCGCCGGCGCGCTCGTAGACATTGAGTTTATCGCCCAATATCTGCAGCTCGTGCACGCAGCCGCGCTGCCGGACATTCTCGATACGTCAACGGCGCGCACGCTGGAAAAAGCCGAGCGGTTCGGCGTGCTCAACGCCGATGACGCGGCGGTGCTTCGCCCGGCGGTGGCGCTCTTTCACAATCTGACACAAATTTTACGCCTGTGCCTGCCCGGAAAATTCGATTCCGCTGCGGTTGGCGCGGGTGTGCTTGGGCTGCTCGCCCGCGCCGCCGACCTGCCGGATTTTCCGGCGCTGCAGGCGCATGTCACCGAGACGCAGCAGAAGGTACGTGAATGTTTCGTGCGGATTTTGGGCAGGGCGCCGTAATTCCCCTTATCTGTCCGCGGCGTCTAAAGGAGGGCTATAGGATGGTGGTCCCTAGCGGTACGGAAGCGGCGCGCCCGTTTATTCCAGCAAAAGACTTCAATTCGAGCAAAGCCTTCTACGAAGCACTCGGCTTCAAAAAATTGCTCGACGGCGATGTCGCCATCTTCGGCGTCGGCGCGAGTGCTTTCATTGTGCAGCAATATTATAAAAAGGAATGGGCCGAAAACTGCATGATGCAGATGATGGTCGATAATCTGGATACATGGTGGCAGCATATCGAGGCTCTCGATTTGCCGGGGAAATTCGGCGTCCAAGCACCCAAACCTCCAGCCATGATGCCATGGGGGCTGCGCGTCAGCTACGTTTGGGATCCGGCCGGCGTCCTTTGGCACGTCGCCGAGCGCCGCCAGAACGAGCCCGCGGACTAGCGGGAGGATTTTAGAAAAAGCTGTCAGCCCTTACGAGGCGGTTGAAGTATCAGACTCTCCAAACGCAATGATGTAGCCATCTGGGTCTTCAAGATAAAATTCAACTGTTCCCCATGGCGTGCGATCCAGCGACTTCAAGATGGTCCCACCCTTCGCTTTGCAGGCGGCATATAACGCGTCGACTCCAGCGACGCTGGCGTAGACGTCCAAATGTTCGTGCTGCCGCCGATTCTCGCGATCCTCCGCCGTTTTCGGGGCACACTTGAGATGAACTTCAAATCCGTCCCGTTCTCCAATCGCGTAAAATCCCTTCCATGGAGAACCGAATGAGAAACCGAGGACGTCGCTATAAAACTTGATAGCTCTCTCAAGATCGTCCACCAGCAATTGCGGAGCGAACGATCTGATGCGCGTGGCAGTGACCGCCATGGCAGATTGCCTCCCAAAGCTACACGGTTGGCGCTCTTATGCCGCGGCGCGCACAGGCTGCCTGGCCTGCACCGGCAGTCGTACTAGCACCATCGTCCCCTTGCCCAGCGTCGAAGCGATGCGCATGCGCCCGCCGTGCATTTCAACGAGCGATTTGGCGATGGCAAGGCCGAGCCCGGAGCCCTGATGCCGCTTGGTCAACTGACTTTCTACCTGTTCGAACGGCCGGCCGAGCTTGCGTAGCGCATCTTTCGGAATGCCGATGCCCGTGTCTTTGATGGCGATGGTAACGCGGCCGCCGCGCAGGCGGCCTTCCATCGTCACGGCACCACCCTCGGGAGTGAATTTCACGGCGTTGGCGAGGAGATTAAGGGCGATCTGCTTGAGCGCGCGGCGGTCGGCGAGCAGATGGATACCGGGCGCGATTTGCGATGTGAGCGCGAGGCGCTTCTCATTGGCACGCCCCCATACCACGCGTAGGCAGTCGGCGAGAACCGGATCGAGTTCGACATCCTCAAGCGCGAGCCGGATGCCGCCCGCCTCGATCTTCGACATGTCGAGGATGTCGTTGATGACATCGAGCAGGTACTGGCCGCTCTCGCGAATGTCGCGGGCATATTCTCGGTATTTATCGCCGCCGAGCGGGCCGAACATCGCCGCTTCCATGATCTCGGAAAAGCCGATGATGGCGTTGAGCGGGGTGCGCAGTTCGTGGCTCATATTGGCGAGGAATTTCGACTTGGCCTGATTGGCCTCCTCAGCGCGGGTTTTCTCCTCTGCATATTTCTCGGCGAGGTCGGCGAGCTGTTCGGCCTGTCGTTCCAGCGCCTGCTGTGACTTGCGCAGATCGTCGATCGTGGCGATGCGGCGCTTCTCGCCTTCGATCAGCCGCTGCTCGTGCAGCTTGATCTTGGTAATATCCGTGCCGACCGAAACGTAACCGCCGTCTTTGGTGCGTCGCTCGCTGATGTGCATCCAGCGCCCATCGTCGAGCTGCGCCTCGAAGGTACGCGCACCGGGCGGCTGCCCGTCGTCGTTGGCGACGGTGGTGCGGATGATCGGCTTGCGTCCTCTAGCGACCACCGTTTCGTAGGGCGTGCCGGCCACGATCGCTTCGTCGGGGAGATGATGGAGCGCCTGAAAGTTCGAATTGCACAGGACGAGCCGGTTGTCGGTGTCCCACAACACGAACGCCTCCGGGATCGTCTCGATGGCGTCACGCAGCCGCAGATCGGCAGCCACTGTCTTCTCAACCAGGCTTTTCTGCTCGGTAATATCGACGGCGATGCCGATCAGGTGCAATCCGCCCTCACCATCCTGGCGTGCCAATTCGCAACGCGCCCGCAGCCACAGCCATTTGCCGTCGGCGTGCCGCATGCGGAAGGCGTGATCGAACGACTGCACCCGCGATTCGGCGAGCTGCGTGGCGAGGTCGTAGAGATTTATGTCGTCGACATGCACCAGCGCGTTGACTTCGCCGAAGGTGAGCAGGTCGTCCTTCTGCGGCAGTCCTAGAATGTCGAACATCGAGTGCGACCAGAACACGCGGCCGCGCGCCAAGTCCCAGTCCCACAGCCCGCAGCGGCCGCGGTTGAGCGCGGTGTCGATGCGGCTTCGCACCGTGTCGTGGATGAGGTCGGCCTCGCGCGCGCGTGTCGCCTGCCAGTGGAAGGCGAAACCGAGGATGAGCACAACGAAGCCGGTGGTCGCCGACAGCGTGATGGTCAGCGCCGTGGTCGATCGCCAGTCGGCGAGTGCGTCGTCGAGCGGTTGCAGCACGGCGATCGTACCGAGCGGATTCTTCAGCGCGCGCACCGTGGCGAGTGCGATCTCGCCGTCGGGCAGCGCGATCGGCAACGTGCGTGCACGGTCGGCAAAAGTAGTCACCGGCTGCAACGGTCCGAGCACGTCGAGGATGAAGCGGCCGTGTAGCGACGGCTCGTCTGGAATAGTCGCGATGATCGTGCCGTCGCCGTCGGCGATAAGGACGCGCCGGCCGGCGCCGGCCGCCCATTCGGGCAGTGCGCGCGGCAGCGTTGCGGCGCTCCGCGCGATGGCAGGCTTGCCGCTCATCTGCGGAACGTTGAGTTCGAACGCCAACTGATCGGCGAGTGCCTCGACGCTTCGTACCGCGTCGGCGATCACCTGCTCGCGGTGCTCGAGCACCTGCACGGCGGCGCCGATGCAGATGGTGAGCATGAAGGCGACGATGAGAACTGGAACGGCACGCCGTAAGAGCGGCTCGGCGCTCAGCAGCCGCCGATAAGCGGGATTGGCGATTGACTGCGCCAGCCCCTTGATCGAATCGGATCGTAAAGACGCACTCGCCGCATCGGCGCGCGCCATCGCCTGCCTCCGTTCGGACGGTCCCCTGAACCCTTGCTCGGAAGGATGTGCCGCATCTCCTCCGAATCACTTCGATAAGAATCGATGCGCGCTGATTTGTCGAGAGTCCCGAGTCAATATTTTTTTAACCACTGTCCCAAGGTTTTTGCGGCAAGCAAAGACGGTACTTTTACGCCGCGTGGCGGCAATCCTCAGTTGTCGGCGAGCGTGCGTGCGACGATGTCGCTGACATCGCGTGACAGTGATGCGGTCGCGGCGACACGGCGCAAGGTCGCTTGGGCGCGCGCGCGGCGTCCCGCTTCGAGCGCGCGCCATGAGCTGAACGCTCCCATGAGTCGCGCCGCGACTTGTGGGTTTTTCGGATCGAGCGCGATCACGATGTCGGCCACGAAGTCGTAACCGGCGCCGTCGAGCCGGTTGAACTGAGTGTGATTTGCTTGCGCGAATGCGCCGATCAGCGCCCGCACGCGGTTCGGATTGGCCATCGAGAACGCGCGGTGTGTGGTGAGCGCTCGCACGCGGTCGAGCGTCGCCCGTTCGGGTATGGTGGCTTGCAGCGCGAGCCACTTGTCGATGATGAGAGGATCATCCGCATAGCGGCGGTAGAAGTCCTCCAGCGCGTTCGCGCGCTCGGGCCGATCGTGCAGCGACAGCGTCCCCAGCGCCGCCATCCGGTCGGTCATGTTGTCGGCGTTCTCATATTGCGCGAACGCACGCGCGATGTTGGCGGGCCGCTCGGTCATCGCCAGGAAATCGAGGCAGGCGTTCTTGAGCGCGCGTCGTCCCGTCCCGGCGGCGTCCGGCCGGTAGGGGTCGGGCGTGATCATGCGCTCGTAAGTCTTCGCCAGCGTCTCGCCGTGGCGCTCGCCGATCGCCGCACGCAACTTGCGCCGGGCGGCGAACACCGCGTCAGGATCCACGTCGCGGCCGATCTCGCGGGCGATGTCGGATTCGACCGGTGGCATCAGCGTCAATGCGACAAAGGCCGGCTCTAGCTTGCCGTCCGTCAGCGTCGCGCCGAGTGCCGCCATCAAGCCGTCGTCCTCGCGCGGCGTCGCGCCGGTGCGGATCGCCGCCGTATTCTGCGTGAGCAGCAACATCGCCAACGTCTGCACCGCCTGCCAGCGATTGAATGGATCGGAATCGTGCGCCGCGAGAAAACGAAGATCGTCGGGCTCGATCGGCAGCGTCAGCTTGATCGGCGCGGAAAAATTGCGATTGAGCGAAGGGATCGGACGTTCGGAGAGCCCGGTGAACTCAAACGTCTGGCTCGGCCGCGTCAGCTCCAAGACGCCGCGGTCGAGGCGCTTGCCGTCGAGCGTCAGCGGAAGGTCGACGCCGTTCTTGCCGACGAGGCCGAGCGCAAGCGGAATGACCATCGGCTCCTTGTGCGGCTGGCCCGGCGTCGGCCGCGTCGTCTGCGCGATATCGAGCCGGTAAGTTTTCGCCGACGCATCGTAACGGGGCGTGACCACGACGTCTGGCGTGCCGGCCTGCGAATACCAGCGCATGAATTGCGCGAAGTCGCGCCCGCTCACATCGGCGAAACACTGCACGAACTGCTCGACGGTCGCGGCCTCGCCGTCGTGGCGGGTAAAATAAAGATCCATGCCCTTGTGGAACAGCTCCGCGCTGAGCAGCGTCTTGATCATGCGCACCACCTCGGCGCCCTTGTCGTAGACGGTCGAGGTGTAGAAGTTGTTGATCTCGTGATAGGCCTCGGGACGCACCGGGTGGGCGAGGGGACCTGAATCCTCGACGAACTGGTGCGCGCGCAAGGCGCGCACGTCGGTGATGCGTTCGACCGGGCGTGACCGCTGATCGGCGGTGAACTCCTCGTCGCGAAAAACCGTCAAGCCTTCCTTCAGGCAAAGCTGAAACCAGTCGCGGCAGGTAATGCGGTCGCCCGTCCAGTTGTGAAAGTATTCGTGTGCGATAACCGCCTCGATGCCGGCAAAGTCGCTGTCGGTTGCGGTTTCCGGCGAGGCGAGCACGTATTTGTCGTTGAAGATATTGAGGCCCTTGTTCTCCATGGCCCCCATGTTGAAGGCGGAGACGGCCACGATCATGAAAATATCGAGATCGTATTCGCGACCGAACGCCTCTTCGTCCCAGCGCATGGCGCGCTTGAGACTGTCCATGGCGTAGGCGCAGCGATCCTCTTTGCCAGGCTCGACATAAATGTGCAGCGCGACCTTGCGGCCGGTCATGGTAGTGAAACTGTCGGCGAAACGCGCGAGCTTGCCGCCGACCAGCGCGAACAGATAACAGGGCTTCTTGAACGGATCGTGCCACACCGCGAAATGCCGATCAGTGCCCGGCACATCGCCCTGCGCGATCAGGTTGCCGTTCGCCAGCAGGATCGGCGCTTCATCTTTGTCGGCTTCGATGCGGGTGGTGTAGACCGCCATCACGTCTGGGCGGTCGAGAAAATAGGTGATGCGGCGAAAGCCCTCGGCCTCGCACTGCGTGCAATAAACATCGCCGGCGCGATAAAGCCCCATCAGCTGCGTATTGCCGACGGGGTCGATGATGGTTTCGATGTCGAGTTCGAACGGCCGGTTCGGCGGCTGCGCGATGGTCAGCCGCTCCGGCGTGACGACGAAATTCTCCGCAGGCAGCTGCTTGCCGTCGAGCGCGAGCGAGACGAGCTTGAGCTCTTCGCCATCGAGCACGAGCGGTGCCGGCGCCCCTGCGGCGTTGGGCGTGAGCCGGAGCTTGGCGCGCACTCTGGTCGCGCTCGGATGAAGCGACACGTCGAGGTCGACGGTCTCGATCAGCCAATCGGGTGGGCGGTAATCCTGCAGGCGGATGGGGCGGGGTTCTTCTGTGCGCATGGTCGGTTGATGTAGAGATTCTGCGGGCGAATTGAAAGCGGGCGGGAGTTTGCTACCTTTTGCTCATGCCGATCATGCGCGCCATGATGCTCGATCAGCCCAAGACCTCGCTCGTCATGCGCGAGCGGCCAATTCCTCAGCCCTCCCTGGGCGAAATTTTGGTCGAAATCGCGGCCTGCGGCGTTTGTCGCACCGACCTGCACGTGGTCGACGGCGAACTGCCACGGCCGAAGCTGCCAATTGTGCCGGGCCACGAGATCGTCGGCCGGGTCGCAGCGATCGGGCAGGGCGTGAGCGGCTTCACCCTCGGTGAACGCGTCGGCGTGCCTTGGCTCGGCTGGACTTGCGGTGTCTGTCCCTATTGTCGCTCTGGGCGGGAGAACCTGTGCGACCGGCCGCTGTTCACCGGCTACACGCGCGATGGCGGCTATGCGACGCACACGCTTGCTGATGCGCGCTTCTGCTTTCCCCTCGGCGAACATCTCGATGCCGCGGAAGCCGCGCCGCTGCTGTGCGCCGGCCTGATCGGCTGGCGCAGCTATCGGATGGCCGGCGAAGGCGAAGCGCTCGGCGTCTATGGCTTCGGCGCCGCCGCGCACATTCTGGCGCAAGTCGCCGCGTGGCAGGGCCGCCGCGTCTATGCGTTTACCCGGCGGGGCGACGAAGCGTCACAGAAATTTGCGCGCTCGCTCGGCGCGGTATGGGCTGGCGGCTCCGATGATACCCCGCCCGAGCCTCTCGACGCGGCGATCATCTTCGCTCCGGTCGGGGCGCTGGTGCCGGCGGCGTTGCGCGCGGTGAAGAAAGGTGGCCGCGTGGTCTGCGGTGGAATTCACATGTCGGATATTCCGAGCTTCCCCTATGCGATCCTGTGGGAAGAGCGCCAGCTCGTCTCCGTCGCCAATCTCACGCGCAACGACGCGCGCGAGTTTTTGCCGGTGGCGGCGCGAGCTGGCATCAAGATGCAAGTGACGCGCTATCCGCTGGTGCGGGCGAACGAGGCGCTCGACGATCTGCGCGCTGGCCGCTTCGAAGGCGCTGCGGTGCTTATTCCATGAATGTTACCGGCGCGGCTCGGCGTGACCGATGACCCGCTGAATAGAAGGGAAGCGCCGCCGCAGCCGGCGCTCGGCGGCATCCACCAGATCGTGAACAGTACGCACGGAGAGCGTTGGATCGACGATGCAATGGAAGTTGACGATTTCTCCGTCGGTGGTCTCGCGCACGCGGACATCATGCACCTCGCCGAGGCCCGGGATTTCGCCGGCGAGCGCGGCGAGCGCCTCGCGCACTTCGGCGAGCCGCTGAGCCGGCGCGTCCTCGCCCGGCAGGACGTCGGCCGGCAGCGGCTCGATGTGGGTCTCGACCTCGACGTCCGGACCGATCTCCTCGCGCACCGCTTCTTCGAGACTGCTCGCCACGTCATGCGCAGCGGAAAGTGTCATCGTGCCGTCGACTTCGAGATCAACCGACACCGACAGACGGCCCGATATTGCCTGCACGGCGATGTGGTGAACGGCGACGCCGCGATTGTACGCAATGATCATCACGCGCTCGCGCACGCTCTCGCTGTCGAGCGCGCGCGGATCGGTGGTGATGGTGACTTCGGCCTGCGGAATTTCGGCGCGGATGGCGCGCGTAAGCCGTTTCTTGATGCTGGCGACGCGGTCGAGCGGCAGCGTACGGCTCACGTCGACGGCGAGATCGACGAAGAGCGCCGCGCCCGCCGGCCGCGCCCGCACCCGTTCGACGCCGACGACCCCCGGTATTTGCCGGGCGACCGCAGCCACGCGGTCGCTGACGCCGGCCGGCGCAGTGTCGGTCAGCGTGTCGATGGTTCGCCGCCCAAGCCGCCAGCCGGCGACGCAGATGAAAACCGCTACCACGAGGGCCGCGGCCGCGTCGGCCGCCGGATAGCCGAGCGCGACGCCGCCGAGCCCAATCAGCACCGCGACTGACGACCACATGTCGGAAGAAAAATGCAGCGCGTCAGCGGCCAACGCCTCGCTCGACGTCTCCTTGGCGACACGGCGGAGCGCGCGCGCGCGAAAAAAATCGATAACGACCGAGCCAGCGATGATGGCGAAGGCGGCGACGGTCGCTTCGACCGCGTGCGACTGTGCGCCGATAAGCCGCTGCACCGCCTCCCACATGACGACGCCGGTGAGCAGAAACAACAAGGCGGTTTCAGCGAGCGCGGTGACGCTTTCCATCTTGCCGTGGCCGTACTGATGTTCGGCATCGGCCGGCTTGTCGGAAATGCGCACGGCGAAATAGGTGAGCAAAGTTGCCGCAAGATCGAGCAAGGAATGACCGGCTTCCGACAGGATGGCGAGCGAGCCCGTCAATAGCCCGATAGTCGCCTTAGCCGCTGTCAGTGCCGCCGATGCAGCGATCGACCAGAGTGCGGCCTTTTCCTTGGAGTTCATTGCGCGGGCATAATTGCTAGCGCCAATTTGCGCAAGCGCGGCACGCTTCTATTCAATCGGGCGCCGCGCTTCTCAGTCGCGCCCGAGCCTGTCTGCTATCGCGAGCATGACCATGGCGACGACAAACATCAGTGGAAAACCGATCGCCCAGCCGAGCTTCGACGGGTCTGAATACTTTTCAAGGTCCAGATACCACGCCAATGCGTCGACCGCCGCGATGACGGTAATCGAGCCCAAGAACCTTTGCTTGAGCGTTCCGAAATCGACGTTGGTAAGACCTGGCGGCCAGTCAGGGCGATCGGCGGGATCAATCCGCCGAATATAGCTCTCGTACGAGGAAAAAATGACGATAAGAGCAAGGTTCGCCACCAGCGCAAGGTCGATCAAGTCGAGTATGCCGACAACGAGATCGTGCCAAGGCGTGCCGGGGAGCTGGATGGCGAGCTGATAGAGGTCCACGAAGAAGCGGAAAATGATCATAACAACGCAGCAGAATAGGCCAATCAGGAATGGGGCCACCAGCCAGCGGCTGAAATAGACCGCCGCCTCAATGCCTCGAACGGCCGGCTGTCGCATCGACGTCCACGATTGAGCGTAGTTAAAGGTGATGCGTGGACGATATGCCAACATCCGCTTGAGACGCAAGTCACCAATAGCGATCAACGCCGAAGATCACTGGCGTGCGGCTTCATCGGCGAGGCGGGGAATCTGCGATGGCGTCGATCGATATTCGGGCTGGCCAGGCCGAGAAGTTTTGATCTAGATCAAGGCTGTATTTTCCCCAATGGGCTACACGCCATCGCATGATTGGCGATCCGTTCCTGAACTATTTTGCGCTGTTCTTGCTGCTTTTCGTGGTGGTCGTACTGTTCTACGGCATCATCGCGATACACGACGTCCCGTATCACATCGCCGAAAAGCGCAATCATCCCCACCAAGACGCGATTTATGCCGCCGGGTGGGTGAGTCTGTTCACGCTGCACGCGATTTGGCCGTTCCTTTGGATTTGGGCAATGACTTATCGCCCGGATCGTGGCTGGGGATTTTCATCGCCCAAGGTTACGCCGGCGATCGAAACGAGCGAACTGGAGGAGCTGCGCCGTCGGATTGCCGATTTGGAGAGCTCCTATCGTCGGCTTACCCAGCGCGAACGCGAGACGATCGCGGGAGAGTGAAATGGAACTCTTGCTCATCCTTATCTACGTCTCGATCTGCTACGTGATCTTCAAGCTCTTTAGGATCCCCGTGAACCAATGGTCACTCGCGACAGCGACGCTCGGCGGAATCGTCGGCATCGTATTGTTGCTGTTGATCATGAATTACAATCATCCTTTCACGACCAACGCCCGCATCTATTTCGCCGTTACCCCCGTCCTGCCGGGGGTGCGAGGTCGTGTCATCGAAGTGCCGGTCGAGGCAAACACGCCGCTCAAAGCGGGTGATGTCCTGTTTCGGATCGATCCCGACCCATATCAGTATGTCGTCAATCAGAAGAAAGCTGCTCTCGCTGAAGCGGAACAGAACGTGCTGCAACTGAAGGCGTCGCTTGATCAAGCGGCAGCAGCGACCGAAAGAGCGCAGGCACAGTTCAAACTCGCGCAGGACGACTATGGTAGGCAGTATGAACTGTTTCAGAAGGGCGTGAAGGCTCAGGCCACGCTCGACATATATCAACGCAATCTTGACACCTCAAGGCAATCGGTTTTAGCGGCGCAAGCCGAGCAGGAGCGCGCGCGGCTTGCCTATACATCGAACGTCGGCGGCGTGAATACTACGGTGGCGCGTCTGCAGGCCGAACTCGCGGCCGCTGAATACGACCTCGCTCAGACGGTGACCAAAGCGCCCGGCTCAGGTTTCGTCACGCAGCTGGCAATACGGCCGGGTCTCTACGTCGTGCCCGTGCCATTGCGTCCCGCGATGGTGTTCGTCAACACCGATATCCACGACAGCGAACTTGCCGCGGCTTTTCAGCAAAATTCTCTGCAACGGGTGCGGGCCGGCGACGAGGCGGAAATCGCTTTCGATGCGGTGCCCGGTCGCGTGTTCAGGGGCAAGGTGCGAATGCTCGTGGACGCGATAGCGGCCGGTCAGCTGCAAGCTTCGGGTACTCTACTGGATGCCTCCAAGCTGACGGAAGGCGGCCGAGCTATGGCCGTCATCGATATCGAAGACGATGTCGAGAGCTACCAGCTGCCACTTGGGTCCGCCGCCCAGGTCGCGGTCTACACGCATTACTGGGAACACCTCTCGCTGTTACGCAAAATTCTGCTGCGCATGCGCAGTTGGCAGAACTTCTTGTTCCTCGAAGGCCATTGAGGCGCGAAACGCGGAGTTGGCTCGCTCTATTGGATCGCATCTGTTTGATCTGCAAGGAGAGTGTTATGAAAACAAAATGGTTGAGAACCTTATTGGTGCTCACCCTTGCACTCAGCCTTCCGTTCAACGCCATGGCGCAAAACGCGGCTACGCCCGCCCCGGCGCCGGCCGGCCAACAACTGCTCAAGCCGCAAGAGCTCGATGCCCTGGTCGCGCCTATCGCGCTCTACCCCGATCCGCTGCTGTCGGAAGTGTTGATGGCGTCGGTCTATCCGCTTGATATCGTTCAGGCCGAGCGCTGGTTGGAGGACAACAAGAATCTCAAAGGTGACGAGCTGAAGGCGGCAGTCGACAAGCAGCCTTGGGATCAGAGCGTCAAGGCGCTGGTAGCGACACCAGACGTGCTCGCGATGATGAGCTCGAAACTCGATTGGACGCAGAAGCTCGGCGATGCGGTTGTGGCTCAGCAATCAGATGTGATGGATGCCGTCCAACGCCTGCGCGAGAGGGCTCAAACAAACAATAAGCTGGTGTCGACGGCACAACAGAAGGTCACGGTGCAGCAAGTCGAGGGCCGGCAGGTCATCGCCATCGAACCGACGGATCCCGATACGCTTTACGTTCCCTACTACGATCCGGGCGTTGTGTACGGCGACTGGCCATATTCGGATTATCCGCCGTACTATTTCCCCGTGCCCGGCTATATCGGAGCTGGCATTATCGCTACCGGCATTGCCTTCGGTGCCGGATATGCGCTCGGGCGCTGGGTTTCGGGTGGCAATTATTGGGGCGGCAATATCAATTGGGGCAATAGGAACATTGTCAGCAATCAGCCGATCAACGGCGGCAGGGGCACCAACTGGCGTCCCAGCGTCGAGCATCGTCAAAATGCCGGCAACCGCCTCGGTTCGCAGCAACGGCAGCAGATTCGCAACGGCGTCGGCAATCAAGCGGGCCGGCCCGGCGGCGCCGGGCGCCAAGAGACGAAGCCTTCTGGCGGCAATCGCGTCGAGCATAGGGGCAAGGGGCCGGGCGGCGGCCGCCAAGGGACGAAGCCATCAGGCGGCAATCGGGTCGAGCATAGGGGTAAAGGCCCCAGCACCGGTGCAGGTCGCAACAAGACGCCAAGTGCCAAGACGCGGCCATCGGGAGGAAATCGCGCGACCACCAGACAAGGCGGGGGAGGCCAAGCTCCACGCGCGCGGACGCACGCTGGCCATCCCGGCGGTGCTGGTGTGCAGGCGCGAGGCGGTGGCCACGTCGGTGGTGGCGGTCGTGGGGGCGGCGGGCGGCGATCCGACATGAGGCTCAAGCATGACATCGTCCTGCTTGGCTATCTCAACGGTGGCCTTGGTTTCTATCGCTTCACCTACAACGGCGGCGATAACGCCTATGTCGGTGTCATGGCCCAGGAGGTGCGGCAGATTATGCCGGCGGCGGTCTCGCAAGATCCTGATGGCTATCTAAGAGTCGACTATGCCAAGCTCGGCTTGAAATTTGAGACCTATAGGCAGTGGCTCGAATCGGGAGCGCGAATTCCGCATGCCGCGGGGATTGCACACTGACGCATGATGTGAACCCGCATCGGCTCCCACGCCAGTCTCATGAAGCGACGAGCGTGGGAGAGGTTGCCCTGCTGATTGTGATCATGGCCTATTCTGCTTCTGCCGGACGAGAAGCCGGGTCGCTCAGCGCGGCTTCATGGATTCGGCGGTAGCCATCAGGTTGTATGGCGCCACGTGGATGACGCCTCCGTTTGGACTGTCAATGTCAGCGATGAGGAAGAACGCAATCGAGGCGATCATAGGCAAGATCATGGGCGCGAGCCTGCCGGTACTGTGTTCGCGATAGCCAAGTAGCAGGTTGGCAAAGATGGCGATCAGCCCCATCAGCGCCCACGCCGCCGGCGGGATGCGATTCAACCAGGCCGCCTGGGTGTAGCCCTGCGAGTTGAGTACGTCGTTCATGCCGGAAAGCGTCAGTGCGAGCAGCAGCGTTGCCTGCTGCCCAGCTGCCGCCCGCACGACGGTGGACCACAGCTCGGCATCAGCCATAGCGCGCTGCTCGCTGCCTTGAATGGCTTGCCCGTTGTAGAACTGAATGCGCCGTTCGACGTACGCCCTCAACAGCTCGCGCACCTTTGCCGCATCATCGGCCGGAAGCAGGTCTGCGCGCAAATACTCGGTGCCAATCGCATTAGCTTCCGCTTCTTCGTAGTTCTTGCGCTGGTCGTACCTGCTCACCGCCATTGAGAAGCTGAAACCGATAATAAGCGCGAACAACGTCAGGGTCGCAGTCAGAACGGTATCCAAATCCTCGCGCTCCCGGCCTTTGATGGGCCGAACCCGCTTGCGCAATCGGTCCCCCGCATGGGCCGCGCCCCATTGCGCAAAGAGAGCAACAAAGAAAACAAAGAGGGGACTGTCGATCATTTCCTGTGAACTGATCGTGAGCTCGCCCGACAATGTGGTTGCGAACGGCTTGTAGTTCTTTGATGTAGGTCAAACCGGCCTTGGCATCCGCCCCTTCAATCCATGATGTGATAGCCGCCATCGATGTAAAGCGTCTCACCCGTGATCAGGCGTGCCGCATCGTGAGCCAAGAAAGCGGTGGCTGCGCCGACATCGTCAATGCTGACCAGGCTGCGCGCCGGCGCCTTCGCTTTAGCCTTGTCGAGTAAGGCATCGAACTCCGGAATGCCGGAGGCGGCGCGGGTTGCGAGCGGCCCGGGGGAAATGGCGTGCACGCGGATGCCCTTCGGACCGAGTTCGGCCGCGATGTAACGGACGGCGCTCTCCAGCGCGGCCTTGGCGACGCCCATGACGTTGTAGTTTTTGACCACCATTTGGCTGCCGTAATAGGTCATCGTGAAAAGTGTTCCTCCCTTGCGCATCAATGGCTCGGCCAAATGTGCCATGCGGATGAACGTCCAGCAGGAAACATCCATGGTGGTGAGAAAGCCGTCGCGCGTGACATCGACGACGCGGCCTTGCAGTGTGTCTTTGGGCGAAAAGGCGATGGAATGCAGGACAAAATCGAGCCTGCCCCACTCCTTGCCGATGCGTTCAAATACCGCCTCCATCTGTCCCGGGGCATTCACGTCGAGCGGCATCAAGATCGGCGCGTCGAGCGCCCGCGCAAGCGGCTCCACATATTTTCTGGCTTTGTCGTTTAGATAAGTCACCGCCAGGTCGGCGCCAAATGCACGAAATGCCTTGGCGCAACCCCATGCAATGGAGCTGTCATTAGCAATGCCGACGATGAGACCTTTCTTACCTTCGAGCAGTTTGGCCTTAACCGTCGGAATTGACGACATTTTGCTTGACGCCTTTACGTTAAGCGGGGCCGTTTCAAGATAACGATCTGCAATTTTCTTCAATTCGAGAAACGCGTGGCGTCGATCCTTGGCGTCGTCGATGTGCGCAAACTCTCGGCCATTGATCTTTAGGTGACCTTCGCCCCACGGCGCCACGTCAATTTCAAATCTGTCGCCGCGACCTGCGCAACAAACTCCTGCACCGTGGCGCCTTTGCCCACCGCGAGCGCCTCATTGGTCTTCCATTCTGCTTTGTTCGCGACCATCCCGCCGATCCTCGTTTGCTCCTTCGTTGCGCACTTGCTCGGTCTAGAATGGCTTGAATTAGAATGGCTTGAATCAACTGACATAGGCGGGTGTTGCAACATTTGATCTACGTCAAAATCTGTAAGCGTTTTCAAACCTAGACTGCTGCGACGGCAGAGCGTGCTTGGAAGCCAAAACTCTGCGCAGCCGATGGGCTTGCTTGCCTAAGACCGAGCGCAACAAACGGCAAAAAGGCTTGTTGCAATCCAGGACAAAAACCATGGCAGCGGGACAAAAGGCACAATTGCCGGCGAGTGGATTTGGGACATTTTCGGCGCCGCTGAGCGCGGTGGCGGATTACCTGACCGACGCCGCGCAACGCACGGTGTTGTACTGGGACGTGATGCGACAGCGCGGCAATCAATATCGGGAGCATTTGGCCGAGACGGTTCCCCACGTTCTGGATTATGAAGTCGAACTCGTGCTCGACGGGCGTACGCTGGAGCGACCTGTCAACTATGTCCTGGTCAGAGTTGTGCCGCCGCAGGGCGTAGAGATTGATCCCAAGAGCCGCCCCTTCGTGATCGTTGACCCGCGTGCCGGACACGGTCCCGGCATCGGCGGCTTCAAGGCCGATAGCGAGATCGGCGTAGCGTTCAAAGCCGGACACCCCTGCTACTTTGTCGGCTTTCTTCCCGAGCCGATGCCGGGTCAGACCATTGAGGACATTGCCCGCGCCGAGGCGACGTTTCTCGAGCGAATCGTTGCGTTGCATCCCCAGGCCGACGGTAAGCCATGCGTGATCGGCAATTGTCAGGCCGGCTGGGCGATCATGATGCTGGCTGCAATTCGCCCTGAGCTGTTCGGCCCCATCATCATCGCCGGCTCGCCCCTTTCATATTGGGCGGGCGTACGCGGCAGGAATCCGATGCGCTATAGCGGGGGCTTGCTTGGAGGAAGTTGGCTGACCGCCTTGGCCAGCGATCTTGGAAACGGCAGGTTTGACGGCGCGTGGCTCGTTCAAAATTTCGAAAACCAGAATCCAGCAAACACGCTGTGGACCAAACAGTACAACCTCTATTGCAAGATCGATACGGAAGCGCCCCGCTATCTGGGCTTTGAGCGATGGTGGGGCGGTCACGTCAGTCTGAATGCGGAGGAAATTCAGTTCATCGCTGATCAATTGTTCATCGGCAATGATCTGGCCGCAGGAAGAATCCAGACCTCTGACGGCGTCACCGTCGATTTGCGCAATATCCGGTCTCCGATCGTGGTGTTCTGCTCGAAGGGCGACAACGTCACACCGCCGCAGCAGGCGCTTGATTGGCTCCTCGATCTCTATGAGGACGTCGACGAAATCCGCTCCTATGGCCAGACAATCGTCTATACCGTGCACGAAAGTGTTGGGCATCTCGGCATCTTCGTGTCCGGAGGTGTTGCGAAAAAGGAGCACAGGGAGCTTTCAAGCAATATCGACCTGATCGATACGTTGCCGCCCGGGCTTTACGAGGCGGTTTTCGAAAGCAAGACCGAGGGCATCGCCAATCCCGATCTCGCCTCGGGCAACTGGGTCATGCGGTGCGAAGCACGCACCCTTGACGACATCCGAGCGCTCGGCGGCAACGATGCGGCGGATGAGCGAAGGTTCGCAACGGCTGCACGGGTTTCGGAGATCAACCTGTCGCTCTATCGGACATTCGTGCAGCCCGCGGTTCGCGCATTGGTCAGCGCGCCCGTTGCGGACTGCATTCGGCAGTTGCATCCGCTGCGATTGCAATACGAGCTGTTCAGTGGCGCAAATCCGTGGATGACACCGGTCGCATCCCTGGCGGAGCGGATTCGGAAAGATCGCAAGCGGATTTCCCCGGACAATCCGTTTCTCAAGATGCAGGAGGAGGCGTCCCGGCAGATTGTGGCCGCTCTCGATGATTGGCGGAAAATGAACGAGAGAATGGCCGAACGAACGTTCTTGGCCATCTACGGCGCGCCGGCGCTGCAAGCCGCGGTCGGCGTCGATCAGGACGCCAAGCGGCCGCCGCGCAAGGCGTCGCGCAGCTTGTTGCATAAGGACCTTCTGCAAAAGCGGGTGGGCGAACTGAAGGAGCGCATTGCGGCGGGGGGACTGCGTGAGGCTACGATCCGCGGACTGCTGTATGCCGGCATGGGGCGGGCTGCGGTCGATGAGCGCGGCTTTGAAGCGGTGCGTCGAATCCGCCTTGCTCATGGCGACATGCCGCTTTCAACCTTCAAGGCTCTTGTTCGCGAACAATTCAACATTCTGCTGATCGACACCGAGGTTGCTCTCGCTGCCATACCCTCGATGCTCCCGCCCGAACAGGAAACCAGGCGCAGGGCCTTCGAACTCGTCAAGACCGCGCTGAGCGCGCGAGGCGAAATATCGGGCGAGGACAAAAAGCGAATGGACGAAGTCGCGCGGCTGTTCGGTCTCGACGGCGAAGGCCATGCGACAAGAGTCCACTTTCGCAAAGCGTCATGAGCTTGCCCTTGCGGGGGCCGGGCGTCGTCATCCCCACCGATGAGGAGTTGATGATCGCGCGGCACACTGCAAGTCTCTTGGCGAGCAGGGCGCAGTGAGCCTTCGCTCGCGCATGGAAGCTTGCGTTTATGTAATTTCAACGCGACACCGTGGGCTCCGCACGCGCGGGATCGGCGGCGTTTGTCTGCGGCGGATCGGTGGTAAACAAGACGATGAGCTGCCAGGCGATCGAAAGCACGATCGGTCCGACGAATAAGCCGAGCAGTCCGTGTGCGATCGTTCCGCCGATGACGCCGATGAATATGACCGGGACGGGCGCGCTTAGGCCCTTGGCCATGACCAGCGGCCGCAGCACATTGTCGCTAAGGCCGACAATAAGCATGTAGGCGGTGAACACGACGGCTGCTGCGGTGGTCATCGTGAACCAGCTCCAGATGACGAGCGGGATCAGAACAATTGTGGGGCCGATCTGAATGATCCCTAATATCAAGATCAGGAAGCTGAGCAAGCCGGCTGCCGGTACTCCCGCGATAAGCAGGCCTACTCCGGCCAACAATGTCTGCAGAAGGCTGATGCCGATGACACCACGTGAGACGTTGCGGATCGTGGCGCCGGCTGTGTCAATGAACTCCTCGCCGCGTTCGGTGGCGACACGCGACAGCATGTGCTTGGTGGCTATGACCATCGCGCGGCCCGGAACGAAGAGAAAGCCGGAAATGACAACCGCAACGATGAATTTAACGAGATTGAGGCCGGCGTTTCCCGCCATGCCCAAGAGGCGGCTGCCGATGCTCTTTAGCTGCGGTGCTGCCTCGATCAGCAACGCCTTGAGATTGCTCGAGGCTTGGTGCCATATCCCATAGAACTGTTCGCCGAATACGGGCCAGCTTTTCACGCTCTCGGGGGGAGGTGGAACGGCCAATCTGCCGTCGGCCACATGTTGAACGAGTGTGCTTACGTTATCCACCAGGCTCAAGGCGAGCCAAGTCGCCGGGCCGAGCAGGATCAGGAGGCTCACCAGCACGATTGCTGCCGCCGCGAGCGCACGGCGGCCGCGAAGCATCGCGGAAAGCCACGAGAAAACCGGATAGAAGGCTACCGCGAAGATGACGCTCCAGACCATGATGGCCAGGAACGGCCGGATCAGAATCAGAGTCCAATAACCAAGCAGACCCAGGCAAGTAATTCGAAGCGCGAGAATGAGAAATGCGTCGCTTGACGCATCGAGTATTGACCGCTGCTTGTTGTCATCGATCTCTGACATCGCGGCTCCTTGCGTGGCGTATGAATGAGGTCAAAAACGATTTTTGAGCTAAATCGGCGAAAGTGATCGGCTATAGGGAGACTTTGCAATTTCAGAATCTATTTGCGACAAAGCGCCGACCCTCGAGTGGGCTGACGTCGTCGTACTTCTTCTTATTGGATCTCTTTGGAAGTTTTATTTTCTCGCGTGAAAGTCGTTTGTAGGGAATCGACGATAGAATATGCGCAATGCAGTTTAATCGGCCGCGCCGCTTGTCATCCGAACGGACAATGTACCAGGGCGCGTGTTTGCTATCGGTAGCCTCGAACATCAGGTCGCGCGCCCTGGAGTAATCGTACCAGCGCCCGTACGACTCCAAATCCATCGGGCTTAGCTTCCACTGGCGCAGCGGATCGTTGATGCGCTTGAAAAAGCGCCGCTCCTGTTCTTCCTGTCCGACTTCAAGCCATAGCTTGATCAGTATGATTCCACCCTGGACGATGTACTTTTCGATCTCCGGACTGAGTTCAAGGAACCGCTTGTGCTCCTCTTCGCTGGTAAATCCCATGACGTATTCGACGCCGGCGCGATTGTACCAGCTGCGATCGAAGATGATGATTTCTCCGGCGGCAGGAAATCGCTCGAAGTAGCGCTGAATGAACATCTGCGTCTTTTCGCGATCCGAAGGGGCGGGTAGCGCGACCACACGAAATACACGAGGACTCACGCGTTCGGTAATCGCCTTGATGGTTCCGCCCTTGCCGGCCGCATCGCGCCCTTCAAAGACGACAATTATTCTGGCGCCGGTCGCTTTGACCCATTCCTGCAAGTAGCATAATTCGATTTGGAGTTTGCGCAGTTCTGCCTCGTAAGCTTTGCGCTCCATCTTTTCGTGGACAGGGGTGCTTTTAGATTTCTTCGCCATCTTCCCTCACCTTGTCCGCCGCCTCCCTCGCGGCGGCCTCCGCGAGCGTTTCCCGATGGAACGCGCACGCTGTCGAAGCGCGTTCGACCCCCTCCACGGACACGTTCCGGCACATCGATGCTTGTTACCAAGCTGGTTGTTCCCCGTATTTGAGATAGATCAATAATTGGTCCGTGCGATCGCATTATTAAATGTCGAAAGAGCTCATCCTTTGACAGCTTACGAGGAGTGCGGTCATGCAGGACGTAAAGGAGAAAAAAGGCGCTGGTCCCCTAGATCTGCTGCCCACGGCAAAGGATATTATGAAGGGGATTGCGCTGAGAGAGGCTGAGAAAGCTTCTGACGCTATGCGTGCGAAAAGCGCCGGGGATACGGAGAAGAAAGCTTTGCTCGAAAAGCTGGCGAAACCGTCCGGGGTTTCTGATGACGAGCGCATGGCGCGGGCGGCCGCAATCATCAAACGCGCCGCCGATAACGGCCTTATGGAGGTCGAGGTCGGGCGCTTCCCTAACACGCTTTGCACCGATCGCGGCCGCGCTATTAATCAGCAGGAGCCCGGTTGGGAGACCACGCTCACTGGCGTGCCCAAAGAACTCTATGAGTTTTGGCAAAAGCACCTGAAACCGCGGGGCTACCGGTTGAAATTTCAAGTCGTCGATTTTCCCGGCGGAATTCCGGGAGATGTTGGCATTACGCTGAGCTGGGCCGCATAGCGCCGGCGCAAGGGGTGGGGTTTCGCGCCACCGGCACTGTACGTGCCTCAGGTCATGAGCATGACGATGACCATTCCCCAGATCGTCAGCAAAGTATTGCTGACGGCGTACGTCACGGTATAGCCAAGGCCGGGAATTTGACTCTTGGCGATGTCGTTGATCATGCCGAGTGCCGCCGTCGTCGTGCGCGCTCCTGCGCAACATCCCAACAAGATGGCGTCGTGGAAGCGGAACACATATTTGCCGATATAGAGCGCCAGGATCAACGGTATCGTCGTTGCAACAATGCCCCACAGAAACAGGCCGACACCAAGCTGGTGCAACCCGGCGACAAAGCCGGGCCCAGACGAAATGCCGACGACTGCGATGAACACGTTGAGGCCGACCGAGTTCATGAACCAGACGGTGGGTGAGGGTATCCGTCCAAAGGTCGGGCGCACCGAACGCAGCCAGCCAAAGAATAGCCCGGCGATCAGCGTGCCGCCGGCAGTGGACAGTGTCAGCGGCACGCTGCCAATCTTGTAAACTACCGCGCCCGCGAGCGCGCCGAGCGCGACAGCCGCGCCAATAAACGCCACGTCCGCCATATCGGTGACGCGGTCGAGTACGCCCAGCAGTTTTGTCGCCGCAGCGATGTCCTGGCTGCGGCCGACGAGGGTGACAATGTCGCCGCGCTCAATTTCAGTGTTTGGCAAAATGGGGATGTCAGTCGCGGTCGCACCGCGCGTGATCTTGCGCAGGAACACGCCGCGCGCGTCTGGAGCTTTTGCCAATTCCGCGAGCGTCTTGCCGTCGACCGCCTTGCTGGTGACGTAGACATCGACACCTTGCACCGGCACTGCCAGCAATTCGCGATCGTCGACCTCTTCCGCTCCCGCGCCGACGAGGCTCACCAGCACGTCGCGTCGGCCGGCCACCGCAAGAATGTCACCGGCCTCAATCACCATATCCGCGGTCGCGTCGAGGATTTGGCTGCCGCGGCGGATGCGCTGGACGAATACGCGTTGCTCTGGCAGCAGCGCCTCGGCTTGCTGCGCAGTCTTGCCAACCGCCAGTCCGCCTGCTTTGACGCGGAATGCGCGCAGTCCGAATTGGTACCACGCGGTGCCAAGGCCGCCGGCCTGCTTTTTGCCGCCGCGCTCTTCTTCGTAGTTCTTGCAAGCAGTTTCCAGATTAATGCCCAGGAGCAGTGGACCGAGCAGCGCGAGAATAATTGCCGAGCCGACTGTTCCGAAAATGTAGGTAACCGCGTAGGCGACCGGCATTGCGTCGAGAAGCTTCTTGGTATCTTCGGCTGACAGGCCGAGCCGATTGATCGCGTCGGTGGCAAGGCCCATCGACGCCGAGATCGTCTGCGAACCTGCGTAGAGCCCCGCGGCGGAGCCGACGTCATAGCCAGCCATTTTGACGCTGAAATAGGCGGCGCCCAGGCAGAATAGACAAACTACGGCGGCGAATATCGCTTGCGGCAGCCCATCTTTGGCGATGCCGCGGACGAATTGCGGTCCAACTCCGTAGCCGACGGCAAACAGGAACATGAGGAAGAAAAACGGCTTGAGCGGCCCGGTGATCTTGATTTCGAGTTGCCCGATGATCACCGCGGCGATCAATGTCGCGGTCACTGCGCCGAGGCCGAGGCCCTTGTAGGTGAAGGAGCCAAAATAGTAGCCGAGGCCCAAGGACAGGAAGATGGCTATCTCGGGATACGTGCGAAGCGTTTGAACGAACCAAGCGATCATGATGTCACCCGTTCATGCGATACGTCCCGTGGCAGGGTCATTCCTCGGTCGAAACCGTGTTCCGCTAAAAGCAACGCAATTTTAGGCGCGGTAGAGCACCGGGTGATTTGACCTAGATCAAGAAGCGGCTCCGATTTTTGACCTAATAAACTTTCCGGCGCTGCGCTCAAAAGCGGCGAGACGACTTTCGCGGGTCGCTGCGCGCAGGGATCAGTGTATCGGGAGCAAGACCATGGCCGACATCGGCACGCTGCAAAAATTCGAAGCGCTCAGCCCCTTTGAAATCAAAGACGAGCTCATCAACCTGGCCAAGAAGACGTCGCGCACGACGCAATCGGCGTTTCTGAATGCCGGCCGTGGCAATCCGAATTGGATCGCCACTGTGCCACGCGAGGGATTCTTCCTGCTCGGTCAGTTCGCCATCACCGAAAGCAAGCGCGTGATGGAAGATCCCGCCGGCATCGGTGGCATGCCGCAAGCGAGCGGTATTGCGAGCCGCCTTGAATCATGGCTCTGCAATCACCCCGACATGCCGGGCGCCGAATTTCTATCGGTGATGACTGCCTATGCGGTGAAGACCTTCAATTTCGAGCCGGACGCGTTCGTGCACGAGCTTGTCAATTCCATCATCGGCGACAATTATCCGGTGCCCGATCGCATGTTGGTGCACAACGAGCGCATCGTTCATCAATATCTGATGTGGGCGGTGTGCGGCGAATCCGCGTCCCGCCGGCAAGTTCGACCTTTATGCGGTCGAAGGCGGCACCGCCGCTATGTGCTACATTTTCAAGTCGCTGAAAGCGAATCGGCTTCTGCATCCCGGCGACACAATTGCGCTCGGTACGCCGATCTTCACGCCCTATGTCGAAATGACTCATCTTGAGGACTACGACCTCAAGGTCGTCTATGTGCGGGCGCCGCAGGAAAACAAGTTTCAGTACACCGACGAAGAGCTCAAGAAGCTCGAGGATCCGAAGGTCAAGGCATTTTTCGTCGTCAACCCCGGCAACCCCTCGGGCATGGCCATCGATCGGCCGACCATGGCCAAGATCACCAACTTGGTGAAGACCAAGCGGCCGGATCTGATGTTGCTCACCGACGACGTCTACGGCACCTTCGTCAACGACTTCCGCTCGCTGCTCGGCGAGCTGCCGCACAACACCATCGGCGTCTATTCCTATTCGAAATACTTCGGTTGCACCGGCTGGCGGCTGGGCGTCATCGCCATCCACGAGGACAACATCTTCGACAAGATGATCGCCAAGTTGCCCGATGTCGACGTCAAGGCATTGGATAAGCGCTACGGCGCGCTCACGCTCGAGCCGCGCAAAATCAAGTTCATTGACCGTATCGTTGCCGACAGCCGCGACGTGGCGCTCAACCACACCTCCGGTCTGTCGCTACCGCAACAGGTCATGATGACGCTGTTCTCGCTCAGCGAAATGATGGATGCGGAGAAGCGGTACCAGAAGGCGTGCATGGAGATCGTCAATCACCGCATCTGGACTCTGATCGAGGGTCTCGGTCTTGCCGACAAGCTTGCGCCGAACCCGAAATATGACGCCTATTACGGACTGATCGATTTCGAATTCTGGGCACGCAAGAACATCGGCGACGGCGCGGTCGCCTACCTGAAAAAAAACGTTCACCCGCTTGACCTCGCGTTCCGGCTGGCCGAAGCGCACGGCATCGTGCTGCTCAACGGCGGCGGCTTCGAAGCGCCGGAATGGTCGCTCCGGGTCTCGCTGGCGAACCTGGCCGACGAGGCTTACGAGGACATAGGACGCGGCGTCCGCTCCATCGCGCGGAGCTATCGGGATGCCTACCAAGCGTCGAAAGTGGCGGAAAAGAAATAAAGGGCTCGCGCGCGGCGTCCCTGACCCCGGGCGGGATCAAGCCGCGATGACGCGGGCCTGCTCGACCCGCAGCACAACCTCGAAGGTGCAGCCATCCGCGCCGGTCTGCGCAAGCCGCAGGCTGCTGCCGTGTTCCTCGAGAATGGACCGGCACACGGCGAGACCCAACCCCATGCCGTGCGGTTTGGTCGTGTAAAATGGATCGAATATCCGCTCTTGATCAGCGGGATTTATTCCAGGGCCGGAGTCCTGAATGGAAAGCACGACGCTCGATGTGCCCTCCAACCTTGTGGCCAGACGCAAAGTCCTGCCGCTGCGGCGCTTTGACTCCATGGCGTCGATGGCGTTTCGGATCAGATTGAGAATCACCTGCTGGAGCTGCGTGCGGTCGGCGAGTATTTGCGGCAGACCCTCTTGGTAGAAGACTGAGACTGACACTGCATGAGCGATCAGTTCGTGCTGGGCGAGCCTCAAGACCTGCCAGGTCAGCTCATTCAGCTCGAGCTTCGCTTTCGGCTGTGATACCCGCTTGAACAATCCGCTGATGCTGGTCATGACGTCACTGGCGCGATGACCGGAGGCGATCGAGGCGCGGATGGCCTCGCGTGCTTCTTGCAAATCCGGTGGCGTCTTCTCCAGCATCATCAGCGCCGCTTCGCCCTCAGCGACGATCGCCCCGAGCGGCTGCCGCAGCTCGTGCGCCATGGCGTCCGTGGCAGCCTCCATGTTCATGAGCCGATCGATTCGGGCTCGTCGCTGCGACTGGACCGCAGCGCCAATGCGCGCATAGAGCATCGTCGTTTCCATCAGCATGACGATGAGAACCGTGCAGCTCGCAATCAGCGTATAGGTCCGCGCCAGATACCACATCACGGTATAACGAGGGGAGGTCAGGAAGTAGCTCTGCGTAATGTCGGGCAGTGAGGCGATAAGCGTTACGATCAGCCAAAGATCGAGAATTGTCCGCGTGCGAGCCAGCAAGACTCTGATCCCGCACACGGTCGTGATGATTGCAGGGATGAGGATATAACTGGCGAGCGAAGTCTGATTCATCAGATCCGTGTACAGGCTCGGCAAGTAGTCGTGCGCCCTGGTCGCAAGCCACGCCATGACGCCGGCCGCCGCCACAACCGTCACGACGGTAGCGAGGATGCTGAAAGACGCAGATCTCCGGAATAGCCCTTCCGGCCGATTGGTTGCTTTCAGCAGGAGATAGAGCAGCACCGCGGCTGGAAAGATTGTGTGCCAGAAGACGAACAGCCAAGCCGCGCCGCTCAAGCCGCCGCCGAGAAGTCCCGCTTCGCTATAGGCACCTGGGAATTCCAAAGACTGGGTGAACGCAAAGATGCCCGTGAAGACATAGCCGCTCGCCAATGCGAGCAGCGCTCGGTGTGATTGAACCGCGTATTGGGCGAATATGAAGAGAGCCGTAATCAGGTCGACCACACAGACGACGGTTTGAAGGAGGGGTACAAAAGCGTCGACTTGCGCGAGACGCACGCCGCTGAACGGCGCTGCCAGAATGTAGCCCAACGACAGGACAATGACGACGCCGAGTGCAATTGTGCGCTGGCGCACGTTGACGGGCATGGCGGCGATCGAAATTGGGAAATCGTCTTGCGTGCCGCGCGCCGCTTTGGCCGCGGATTTTGCCTCGATCGGGCGCTTGGCCGCAGGCTGCCTGGCCCTTATGACTTTACGCTGCATGGCTCGCATCAACGCTAGGTCGGCGCAGCACCAAGACTAGACGCGCCGGTTTGCAATGCCACATCGGGTTACCTCAACGCAAAATTGCGTGGGGATAGCCGGAGCGGATTTGATCTAGATCAAATTCTTCGAACAAAAGCTACTGGCAGTGGGGGCAATATCGGCAAGAAAGAACCCCAAGCCAGTCCACGCGTGCTTGGGGTCTTGAGTTGTCGAGGAGGATAGGCTTCTCGGATCGGGTAGGGGTGTCGGGGTGGGGGGACCGCCCGATCGGGCCTAATTAATTGGGCTGGCTTTCCTAGCTGGCCATTCTGAATTGGATAACTTCGCTCACCTCATGGCCGCAGCGCGAACACTCGTAGATGCGCTCATCGCCTTTGCAGGCGAGGGGGAAAATGCGCACCAGTATCGTTTGCGCTCCGCACTTCGGACACCTCGGATTTGCAACGACCGTCGATGGGATGGCTGGTTGCGTGAGCATTCTGCGCCTCCTGGGTAAATTCGCCTTCGAGGTTGAGCTGTCATCGTTACTTTTGGCTGTCGGGTTGGATAGGACAGATGCCGCTAGGCGTGCGCGACACCCGCGACACCTCGCTCGGCCATCAGGGCAGCGATGCGCTTGCGGGCGTAGAACATGCGCGTCTTTACCGTGCTCTGCGGCACGCCGATGATGTGGGCGGCTTCATCGATCGACTGTTCGTGATAGTAGACAAGATCAATCACCTCCCGATGGGCGGCCGACAATCGTTTGAGGCAGTCCCGCAAGAGGGCGTTGCGCTCGGTCTTCGCCACGGCGGTCTCGGGATTGTCGCCCTGATCTTCCATCATCTCGCAGCCGCCATCGTCGACTTCGTCGCACCGGCGCCGTCGCAGCGCGGCCAGCGCCTTGAAGCGCGCAATCGCCAAAATCCAGGTTGAGACTTGCGAACGCCCCTCGAAGCGGCCGGCGTTGCGCCATACCTCAATGAAGACATCGTTCACCAACTCCTCGGCAGTGGTGTCGCTGCCGACGATACGTTGGATGAAACGGAAGACACGCACGTTGTGGCGGGCGAACAGAACACGCATGGCGCCCTTGTCGGCATTGGCGACAAGCCGGACCAGCGCTTCATCCGAAGTGACTTTGGTGGAAGACCGATGGTTCGATCGGATACCCGACGCTGTCTGAACCAAAAGCGAAGCATCTCGCTTGCTCAACGGAATCTGTTCCACCACATCGCCCCCCTTGTATTTGCTGAAGTCACAGTTCGTCTGTCATGACGAAGAGCGCTCTCCGGAAGGTCGCAGGGTCTTCCAGCGCGTCGATCTCGCGGGCTCGCCCGAGCTCGGCAGATAGCGCGCGTACCCATCCCGGTAACCCACGGATGGCCGTTCGCAGATCCGATTCATGGCACTGCGGCTTCCAAGGGTGATTCTGCGTCCGTGGATGCTCTCCAGCACGGCATTTTTCATGAGCTGTCTGAGCGTGCGGGAGACCGTCTCGATCGTAATATCCAGGTGATCGGCGATGTCCTGGCGGGACATCGGCAATTCCAGCGTTACCGGATGGGGAAAGCGCCGCGTCATTTCCAGAAGGAAGTCTGCGACCCGTTCCAGAGCCGGCTTACCAAGACGCACGATGTGTTCCTGCTCTCGCGCGATCTCGCGATAGAGCGTGTTACAGAGAAAATGAGCAACGCGTTCTTGTTGATCCGCGCTGGCGGCCATTACGCTGCGTCGGATCATTCGTACCGTCGTCTGGCTTACCGCTTCCGCGGAAAGCGTGTGGGCGTCTCCTGTTTCGAAGCCGAACAGGTCGCCAGGAAAATAAAATCCAACGATCCGTCTATGACCGTCGAGCGTCATTCTGCAAGTTCGAACCGTACCCTTCACGATCATGTACAGGTATTTTGCCGAATCGCATTCGCCATAGATTTGAGTGCCGCGAGCAAATGGCACGGGCGTCCCGATGCCGTCCAAAGGCGCCGCAAGATATCGACTCGTGACTGCAGACATTGAATTCGCCGCCGGTAAATCCCGATCGCCTGTGGTCCGGAGCCGCGCCGGTGATGCCGCAATCGAGGGCAGGAGCTTCCGCCTTGGGTCGGGAATGTTCTTCGCAATGTGCGCCATTCGACTGCGGGATTGAATGCTCATTGTCATTATTGCTTATCCGTTTGGATGGAGCTGGCGGTGCTTTCTATTCAAATCGTGTCAAACAGCGCAGCGGCCGAAGACGTGCACGCGCGATGGATTAGCAATCGGGCTGACTGCGGGATCGCATCCGAGTGGAGGCTTCGGCATTACAGTTTCAGGCAACGGCGAATTCGGCGGCATTTTGTCTGTCGAGCGTGATGGTAGCTGGTCACCTCCAATATCTTGTCCGATGTCTTGGATGACTACGCTCCCCCTGCTGCTTGTGCTGTCCAGTCCGATTCGATCGAGGACCAACACTCCGGGTACGAAGGCAAGGACGACCGAAAGCACGGCGCCGAGGCCGACCGATACTGCGATGAGATTCGTGGTTCCTCGGACCATGTTGTGCACCTCATACGTGTCACCTGGACCGAATTGCTCGGGCTCGGTGAAGGGAAGGGGCCGCGCGTGTGAGGATTTCGGCGTGCCGTTGGCTCTGCTGTCGAGCCTTATTCTGAATTCCACGACGCCCTGATCCCCGCCACCCGTTATTGTTTGCAAATCTTCCGCGGCAGATGCCGTTCGCGCCATTGTCTCTGCGACCATTGGCGGTCGGGACAATGTCCTCCGACACACTGTCCTTAAGTGCGTTGTCCTTTGGCATGATGCCCCTCCGGACATTGTCCTTAGGGACATTGGCCTGTCGGAATCGGAATTATGCGCGAGGTGACCGCGGGCTGGTGCGGTTGCAACTCAAAGCCGGAATGAGCATGCCCGGGGCCGGGCGATCTAGCCGGCCTGCCGTTCCAATGCCATCGCGATCGCGTCAATAAGCGACTGGGCGGCAAAAGGCTTTGTCAAATAGGCGAGGCAGCCGGCGTCGTTTGCGGTCTGGCGAACACAATCGCTCCGGTCGCCGGTAATGAAAATAACCGGAAGCGAAGAACCGGAGGCGGTTAGTTGACGTCGAAGTTCAATCCCGGATTGGCCGTTAAGATTGATGTCCAGGACCAGACACAACGCTTCCGATATGTTCGCGTGTTCCTTGAATTCTTCGACCGAGGAGAACGAGACGACGTCGAAGCCGTGGCTCCTCAGCAATCGTTCGAGGGAATCGAGGATCGCGGGATCGTCGTCGAGCGCAATAACAGCGTTTGCTTCGGCCAATGCTGCTGCCTTCCCTTCGAACGCTTCAACTCCAGAACACGCTTCCTTTGACAGTTCCAGGTTTTGGACCTCATGCTGATGACACGGGGCACGGTGGTCCTTCGGACCGGGAAAGTGACTTCCTCAACATGCTATCGCGCTTAGGACATTGTGACAGTGCGTTGATATTGCCCTTTGGGACAATGTCGTTGCGGCAGCATATTGGCTTGACAATGAACGAGTGCCGCTGTCAGCCGAGCCGGGCCCATTCAGGGGCCTGATTGGTGTGCATCGGCGCGGCCGTAACGCCCAGCCGCTCGGCGGCAGAGACAAGCTCGGCGAGCGATTTAACCTTGAGCTTTTCCATCACCCGCCGGCGGTGCGCTTTTATCGTGCGCTCTGCGGTGCCAAGTTCATGGGCGATCTGCTTGTTCATTTTTCCGCGCACGACGCGTTCAAAGACCTGACGTTCACGCGGTGTCAGCTTGCCGACAAGGCCGCGTAGCAGCTTGATCTGTTCCTTTTGTCCATGAGCCTCGTGGTAATGCCGGATGGCATGCTCAATGGCGGTGACCAGCTTCGCCCTTGCGATCGGTTTGGTCAGAAAATCGTCGGCGCCGGCCTTGATCGCGCGCACGCTCGTCGGGATGTCGCCGTATCCGGTGAGGAAAATGATGGGCAGGCCCAGACCGCGTTCGCTTAGCTGGGTTTGCAATTCGGGTCCGCTGAGGCCGGGGAGCCGAACATCGAGCAGGATGCAGGCGGGACCGCTCTCATCGGGTAGACGATCCAAAAGCTGTTGCGCGGATTCATAATTCGCGACCTCGTAGCCTGCCGCATGCAACATCCGGCCCATCGCTCTGCGGAAGGGCGCGTCGTCATCCACGAGGTGAACAAGGACAGGCACAATAATCGTCCTTGGCGGCGGCCGTTCGATGGTCGTGAGGGTAGTTGCGTGCCGATCTCCGATCGAATCTCTAGAACTCAATGATTGCGTTTGTATTTCCCCGGCAACCCTCAACCCGTTAATGCATTCTGGCACACCCTGTCCGGGCAAATCATGAAACAACCCGAAAGGGAACGAGTCAATGACACGACTGTGACGGGCAGTCGCACGCAGGCAACGCTACGCCAGTTTAGACATCGACAAGAGCTTGTTGGCGGCGGGCTTGGCGGGCGACAATCCGCTTTGAAATTGACATTTGTTGCAGGAATTAGGCTCAAAAAATGCAATTTCCCGCATTCAACCCTGCACTAAAACATCCCGATGCCGAGCCGGAGCAAATGGCGGACGTTAGGCCAGCGCAGCGGTGGTCAAAATCGCGTTACCAGGGAGTAGGGAATTGGCCTGAGTGGCTGCCGCTCGCCGGTGTTGGCTGATCGATCCTGCGCAACGGTAATCGAACACCTGCTCGTGTTCGGGCGCGGACGCTTGCTTCACCGGGGCCCGCAATGAGCGCCGTGACCGTAATGCGGCTTGTCGGTGACGCCTGGCGGCCAGGTTGCGAGGATGACACGGAAATTGTCGTTTTCAAAGATCACCTTGTAGACACTCGGATCGGCTTGGTAAGTGGGCGGCGAATTCTGAGCGAACAGAGAAGTCGACGACGCTATCAGGGAAGCAACAGCAAGAACCAATTTCCATTTCCGTTTCATGGAAAGCTCCTCCGTTGTTGAGAAATATACCCAACTTAGAGGAACACACTTGTACGGTCCTATCAAGCTACAGTCTTATCAGGCCGAGTGCGCGGTGACTTCTGAGACGGGTCAAAGGCGGACTTTGCGGGCGCCGAGTCGATAATCCCTTGTAAGACTATGCTCCGCGCGCGCTGAGCGTGCGGAGCATAGCGGTCTTTGCGACGTCGAACACGGGTCTCGCGGCTAGTGGATCGCCACCAGGAGCATCTGCGCACCGCTGACAGCGACGACGGCGAGAATGAGCTTTCGAAACACACCTTGGGAAACATAATTGCGGACGAAACCGCCGGCCCACATTCCGGCAAATATCGGCAGGGTGGCGAGCGTGGATATGACTGCGTCCGTCCACCCCATCACGCCTTTGCCATGCAGAAAAGCAGTCATGACCGCGGCCGAGATGACGAGAAACATCGACGAGTACTGTACGAACTGATCACGCTTCAAGCCAAGCGCGAGCAAGTACACGAACACAAAGGGACCGGGAAGCGCAGCCAGTCCCCCGGCAAGACCACCCACGAAACCCGCGCCCGGGCTGGCAAAGGGCTCGAGGCGTGACGGCACCGTCAGCTTCGGCGCGAACCACATCAACGCGCAGACGGCGAGAAGGATGATACCGACGACGGGTTTCAGATAGCTCGGATTTGTCATCGTGAGGAGCGTCACGCCAAGTCCGACGCCGAACACCATACCGGCCAAAATCGGCCACAACCGGCGCAGCACGATTGGAATGCGGTCGCCCGCTATGGCCTGAGGGATGTTGGTGATGATCAGCGGAATCGCCAGCAAAATGACGGCTGTGCGCAGATCGACGATCAGATTGAGCAGCGGGACAGCCACGATCGGCATCCCAATGCCCAGCAGTCCCTTTGTCGTGCCGGCCACGAATAGCGCCATCAGAAGGACGACAAACGTCGCCGTTGACAGATGCATCACGTCGAGGTGTGTCATGACTCATTCCTTTCAGGGTGTTTGTTTGGACAGAGCGCAGAGGACGGTTCGCGAGAATGCCTATTCCCGCCAGAACGGCTTATTCATCTCGGCTTCGGCCTCGGAATGCTTCGGGCAGAAATCGTGAATGTCGCGCGGGCTGAGCGAGCGGAGGAGGACCCGGTCATTGCGGCGGCGAAGCCATAAGCCGACCACTCGCGAGATACGGCGAAGGTGCGAGCGCCCTTGTTCCGTCTGGCGATCGACCAGTGCCTTGCTCGTGGTTTGACGAGCCGAAGCTGTGCTTACGGTTGAAAACGCGTCGACGGACCACATGGTGTTTCTCCTGCATCGGGTAGGAGCACCATGGGCAAAGCGACCGTCCGCGGCGTTGGCATTTGCCAAGGCCTGCGAAATTCTTGCCGTCAGGGCTATTGTGGGCGGCGGAACCGCCGTGGCGGGGGGCTACTCGCCTCTGGCTTCGCGGACGAGGCGTTCGAGCCGGGCCACGTCCGTGATCCTGAGGTTGTTGCCCTCGCGCCGCAATAGACCGGTTGAGCCGAGACGGCTCAGCTCGCGGGAAACCGCCTCGCGATGCGTGCTGATGCGTTCGGCAATGTCGGCAAGGGAAGGTGCCGGCGACAACAAAGCTTGCCCCTGCTGCGGACCTGACTCGCCCGCCAACCGAAGCAGCTCCGCGTGCATTCGGTATGGGACCGTGAGCGTGCTGAACTCGAGCACCCGCTCGGACAGGCGGCGAACCTCTGCCGCCACATATCGAAGCGTCGCCATCGCGACCGTCGGCTCGCGTAGCAGCAGGCTTTCAAATTGGCTCGCCGTGAGCGATGCGACTGTCGACGGTACGATGCTTTCCACACCCGACGAACGCTCCGCCCGGTCGATCGCCGCGATTTCCCCGAACATGGCCCCCGACCTCAAGTCGGTGAACGACACTGCCTGGCCTTCGGCCGAATAGATGATCACGCGTACCCTGCCGGCGGCAAGGAAGAAGACCTCGGTGGAGGGATCGCGATAGCCGAGGATCTGCTCGCTGGCGTCGTAGTCCCACCACTTGCACGTGCCGGTGAGTTGCTCGAGCCGCGCTTGCGGCAGCTCGGCGAGGATCGGCACGCGCTTCAGCGCGGCCACGCGCTCGGTCTGATGCATATGGCAAATCACTACATCGGAGCAACGGCGTTAGTCGTTTAGTACCGCCGCAAAATCCTTGCAACAACATACAGGGCCAACTGGAGGCCCAGCACCAGAGTCGGAGGCAACCTAAAAGCGCGCCGGAACAATTATCCGGTCGTGGATGGCGCTGATGCAATCTTGCAGGTGGCCAATTCGCTCTCGAGGCGAGCAATGTCCCGAAACAGCCGGCGCGTACTCAGCTGAAGAAAATAGAAACCAAACTGGGGGTTCTGGTAGTAAAGCTGTTTGACCTGTTCGTAAGCGATTTGCAGCACCTCCCCATCTTCGACGCATTCCACGGTTTGCGTGCGCAATTGGTTCTGCGCCAACAGTCCCAGCTCTCCGACCACATCGCCAAGCCGAATGTCTATTCCAAGTTCCGTCAAGCGACAGCGCCCTGAGACGACGAAATACATCGCGCTTGCAGCGTCACCTTTTCGAAAGAGGATGTCACCAGCGCTGATCCGGCGAGACGAGGTAAATGGCTTGAGCCAATCCATCTTGAGGTCGCTGTCCGCCGCCTCACGCATCTGTTTCGTGAGCCGCAACATCTCTCGAAGTCTCACGGTGTTAAGCGGCAAGAGGACGAGATGGAGAATCAAGACCGGATATAGCCCGCCGAGATATCCATAGACTATGAAAGCGCAGTTGCTGCAAATGCCGACAATCCGCAGCGGTATCATCGTCTTCATGTAAAACGTCAGAAATACGAGCACGGCCGCAAGGTAGCCGGCGAGCTCAGCGACATGGATCATTTGCCATCTCCCCCCGCTAAAAACTCGACGCGTCCAACCTTTGCAGTATCTTGGAGCGCCCCCGACTTCGATCACCGCGGTCAGGATGCCAGACGTAGACGCCCTACGATGCCAGCTCCTTCAGCAAAATTTTGGCTTCCTTCAGATCGCGCGTGTCGAAGCCCTCGGTGAACCAGCCGTAGACCGGAGCAAGAAGCTCGCAGGCCTCACGCCGTGTTCTGTGTCGAAGTTTGGCAGCGAGAAAGGCAAAGGGAGGTTGTCTGCCGCATGTCCTAGCTGGGTCACGGGCAACCGAATTGCGATGTCCGCGTTACGTCCGTTTACCCCCCGATTGTGTTGCAAAACTCGGCCAATGGACGGTCGGCCATCCGAAATGGGCAATAATGGAATCCGCAAGCGCTGTTTCTTGAATCAAAATTTCTTATTCAGCGCTTGATTTAGAAAAGTGTTCCTCAGTTTTGGGCCCAAAATAGTTTTGCAACACAATCCCCCCGATAGCGACCAGGTTGCCGACATCGCTCCACGTCGGCGACGGGCAATGAGCAGGCAACCACCAGATCCGCGTTGGGCCGATTGCAGTCGTAGCTGACCTTACTCGACGGGCTTGCCGATGCATTAGGAACTACGCATCCTCAGGGGGTTCGACGGCAGTAGATCCGGGTAACATCGTCGTGAAATCAGGAGAGGAGTGCCATGCGTTGGGATGGCGGCTTTCGTCTTGAACGCACAGACAATGAATTGATCGTTCGATCGGAGCCTACAACCACAATCACCAAATTGTTTGGAGCCCTGCTTGCTGGCTTTGCGCTGTGGGGGCTTTTGGCTGCATGGCCTCCAGCTGAAAGCGTCATGGTAGAACCCGTAAGTGGATCAATCGCCTGATATCACGACTGTCGGTTACAAACTCGTTGCATTCGAATGCCGACCGTATTGCCGTTTGCAAAACCCCGCCTTCCAATCGCCTCATTTGACTGCCCAAACGGCGGCGCAACGGGTCACGACGGGCATCTTTACCATCCTTGGCGGCGCCCATTGGAAATGACTTTGGCGGAATCTATGGGTTCTGCCGGCGAACCCCAGGTGAACGCCCCACACCCGTGCGCTGATTCCAGTGCGAATCAGGGTGCAGCAGCTTTGCTGCGGCGATGCCGTTCACGCGCGGCGCCGTTGATTCGAGTTCACGAGTCGAGCTCGGAGACTGAATTGCGTGTCGCACTTGAACGCCAACGGAGGATTACCTAAGTGATTTTGATTGGCGCTGTTCAACCGGCGATTTGCAGCGACCGTGCGGGCAAACAGGGGCATCCGCAATGCGCCATAGTGGGTGGAACTTGATTCCACCACGCGCGACATCGCTGAATTCCATCTCCGCCCTCGTAATTTCGCCAACGCTTCTGCCCGCCGCGCCGTCTGGCTGCGATCCTCACGGGGATTGCAACTGATAAGGGGGACACAGCGTCCTGAATGATTGCACCCGACTAATCTAGGTATTTGCTGGACAGTCGAGCAATTGGTGGACGGTCTTGAAATCACAGCTGCCTTGGTCGTCGCTGTCCGCCCGAGCGGGCTCGGCCAGGGCGCTCGGCATCCAGAACGATGGGGGCTGTGAACACTAAAACGGGTCAAAGCTGGCCGGATATGGTACGGTATGAGAAATATCGGAACTCGGCCAAGTGACTGGGAATTTAGCTGAATCACGAGAGCTGTCGCGGTGGCGCTTCTGTGTCGCTCCGATGATGGAATGGACTGATCGGCATTGCCGGTTCTTCCATCGGCTGCTCACGCGCCGGGCGCTCCTTTATACGGAGATGCTCACCACCGGCGCGGTGCTGCACGGCGACCGGGCGCGGCTTTTACGCTTCGATCCGGCCGAGCATCCATTGGCGCTGCAATTGGGCGGCTCGGATCCAGCTGCGCTGGCGGATAGTGCGCGCATCGGCGCCGATCTCGGCTTCGACGAAATCAATCTCAATGCCGGCTGTCCATCCGATCGCGTGCAGGACGGCCGCTTCGGCGCCTGCCTGATGGCGGAGCCGGCGCTGGTCGGCGATTGCGTGGCGGCGATGAAGGCGGCTGTCGCAATCCCGGTCACCGTGAAATGCCGCATCGGCATCGACGAGCAGGATCCGGAAGAAGTGCTGGAGGCCTTCGCCAATGCGGTTGAGCGGGCGGGTGTTGACGCGCTCATTGTCCATGCGCGCAAAGCCTGGCTGAAAGGGCTGTCGCCGAAGGAGAACCGCGAAATCCCGCCGCTCGATTACGAGCGCGTCTACCGGCTCAAGGCGGCGCATCCGCGACTGCCGATCGTGCTCAATGGTGGCATTGCCGGCGTTGAGGATTCGCTTTTTCACCTCGCTCGCCTCGACGGCGTGATGATGGGCCGCGCCGCTTATCAGGAGCCGTGGCGGCTCCTTGCCGTCGATCCGCTCCTGTTCGGCGAGGCGGCGCCGTTTGCATCGGCGAAGGAAGCTGCGGTGGCGCTTGTTCCTTACATCGAGCGCGAGCTTGCCGAGGGAACGCGGCTGCACGCGATCACGCGGCATTTGCACGGCCTGTTCTGTGCCGTGCCGGGCGCGCGCGCCTATCGCCGCGCTCTCGCCGAGGCGACGGGCAGCCCGAATGCCGGGGCGGATCTACTCATTGCCGCGATTGCGCTCGTGCGCGACGGCGCGCTGGACAGAGAGCGGGAATTGGCGCACATCGCCGCGTAACTTTTCGCGGTAGGCGCAAATACGACATGGTCTTCGGCGTCGGACTGAGCGAGATCGCCTGGCTCGCTGTCGCCATCGTCATCGCTGGTGTGATTACTGGACTGCTTGCCGGCCTGTTCGGCATCGGTGGCGGTGCGGTGGTTGTACCGGTGCTTTACGAGGTCTTTAGCGTCCTCGCCGTGCCCGAGGACGTCCGCATGCAGATGTGCGTCGGCACCTCGATCGCCATCATCCTGCCGACCACGATCCGCTCCTATCTCACCCATCGCGCCAAGGGTCTGACCGTGCCGGGTGTCATCCGGCTGTGGGCGATTCCCGCGGTACTCGGCGTCGGCTGCGGCGCGGTGATTGCGGCGTTCGCGCCGGCCGCGGTGTTCAAGATCGCGTTTGTGGTCATTGCGAGTTTCATCGCCGTCAAATTTCTGTTCGCCGGCGATCGCTGGAATATCGGCAAAGAGCTTCCGGGCAAGGTGCCGATGACTGCTTACGGCTTCGGCATTGGCCTTGCCGGTTCGCTGATGGGGGTGAGCGGTGGCTCGCTGTCCAACATCGTGCTCACGCTCTACGGCAAGTCCATCCATCAGGCGGTTGCGACCTCGTCCGGGCTCGGTGTGCCCATCACCATCGCCGGCACGCTCGGCTACATCGCCGCCGGGCTGCCGCATGAGGCGCAGTTGCCGCCGTTTTCGCTCGGCTTCGTATCGCTGATCGGGGTCGCGGTGATGGCGCCGGTTTCGAGCCTCGTCTCACCCTACGGAGCATTGCTTGCGCACAGGCTTTCCCGTCGCACGCTCGAAATCGCGTTCAGCATTTTCCTGCTGCTGGTATCAGCGCGGTTTCTGATCAGCCTGCTGTGAGAACGCGCGGCGGCCGGCGCGGCTCGCCGATTACGGATAGCCGTGTAGGAACAGACGATCGCCGCGCACTTCCCAGCTCTGCAACCGGTTGAGGAAGCTCATGCCGAGTAGGCTCGTCTTCAACTGTCCTGGCTGCGCCACCAGCGCATCGACCGAGTGCTCGACCAGGCTGCCGACGCCAACGCGATCGAGCCGAACCGGCGCGGCATGGGTTATGCCGTTCGCGGTGTCGATCTTCACCGTGTAGTGGCTATCGAGCAATTCGGGTGGCAGTCCGGCCGCCTTGGCATCGTCGTGGGTCAGCACCACCGAGGTCGCGCCGGTGTCGAGCACCATGGCGACGCGCGCACCGTTGATCGTCGCATTCACCGCAAAATCACCGCCGCTGGTGCGAGCGACCGCGACGGTGCGTCCCTGCAACTCAACGTGGCCCGGAACAAGCTCGGCGAGTACGCGGTCGGCGACCTCGTGCAGCTCGAAGCGGTATGAATAGCCGACCACGAGCAGAAGGCCGATCGCGACCCACATGAGCGCCATGGTGACCGCCTGCACGAAGCGTTCGCGAAACAGCGTCAACACAGTCCCGGAGACAAAGACCAGAATGGCGATCTTGTAAGCAAGTGAGGAGAAGTCCTCGGTCGACAGCGAACCGACGGTGCCACCCTGGTTGGCGAGCACCACGAGAATCGCGACCACGAGGCCAATCAGCAAGAGCAACAGCAGACGCTGTCCCACGATACCCTCTTCCTCTACGCTGCCGGCGCAATCGTGGCGCCTGCCATCGCCTTAAGCCTCAGCGGCAATTGCGCCATGATCTGTGCCCGTGTTTCGCCGCCAAGCATGACCCAGGCTTCGATCTCCGGCAGCGAACGGCCGCAGCCGCTGCACAGGCGCCAGACCGGATGCAGCGCGCAGACGCGAATGCACGGTGTCTCGATACTGGGCTCGGTAGCGCTCATAACCGGTTCCGGCGGGAGTTCCGTGACCATGCCCCGACTACGGGGCGAAGGAATAGCGCTCGACGCGTCCGAATTCTAGAGCGTGATCGAGTCCGATTAATGTCGGATCGCGCATGACGAGGTTGTGGCAATAATGATGCGCATTTCTGCGCCGCCCCACTAGCTGCCGGCGCCGAACACAGTCCGCTTTGCCCGGGTCAGTCCCTCGCTGGCCGAGGATGACATGTCAGCACGTGGCTGCAGCGGCACCTGGCCGTCCGGTATTGGCGCCAGCGCTGACATCACGCGCTCCGGCGGGAAGGTGACGATGACTTCGGTGCCGATGCGCAGCTTGGATTTGAGCGTGAATGTGCCGCCGTGCAGATCAATCAGGTTCTTGGCGATGGGCAGGCCAAGGCCGGCGCCCTGTTCGGCCGACTTGATCGAGTTCGAGCCCTGGCCGAACGAGGCGAGCACGACGGGGATTTCCTCCTCCGGAATGCCCGGCCCGGTATCCTTGACGCTCATGTACTGACCGCCCGAGGCGGTCCAGCCCACTTTGAGCCAGATCTCGCCGGTCTGCGGCGTGAACTTGATCGCGTTGGACAGAAGGTTGAGGCAGATCTGGCGGACGGCCCGTTCGTCAGCCCACAGCCGCGGCATGTCCGGCTCGAACATCTCGTGGATGGTGATGCCTCGGTTGCCCGCCCGCAGCTTGAGCAGATGGTGGCAATCCTCGACGACCCGCGCGAGCGACACCGCTTCTTCGTTGAGCTCGTAGCGTCCGGCCTCGATGCGCGACAGATCGAGGATTTCGTTGATGAGGTTGAGAAGGTGGACGCCGGAATTGTGGATGTCACCGGCATAGTCCTTGTACATCGGTACCGCGTGCGCGCCGAATATTTCGGTCTTCATCACCTCGGAAAAGCCGAGGATAGCGTTAAGCGGCGTGCGCAGCTCGTGGCTCATCTGCGCCAAGAAACGCGACTTGGCGATGTTGGCAGCCTCGGCGCGGCGCCGCGCCTCGTCGGAGATTGATTTCGATTGCTCCAATTCGCCAATCAGCAATTCCTTTTCGGCGCGAGCTTCGAGCGTCGCCAGCGTCGTCGAATAGAGACGGTAGGCGAGCAGCGAGAAGTAGCCCTCGGCGGCGAGCGCCATGACCGCCAGGATGTAGTCGTGCAGCGTGCCCTTGAGCACGAAATCGAGCGCCAGCGCGATGGTGACCGGTAGCGTGAGCGCGAACACCGCGATCGGCAGGCTCGAGGCCAGCATGCTCGATATCGCCACCACCAGCAGCATGACGAACAGCATGAACATCGCCGCCTGGTCGCCGATCCCGATCGGATTGATCAGGATGAACGTCCACGCCATGCCGAAGAACAGGTCCAGCATAAGAAACCGCATGCGCCAGGAGCGCAGATTGGCGGTCGAGGGCATTTCGGCGAGGAATTGCCGGCAGGTGCGGATGATGACGAGGTGAATAATCAGCGCGCCCGCGGTCCATACCCCGCAGACGAGTGCGCCGGTCCACAATCCGGAGAGCAGTCCGATGGTGACGATCAGGAGCAGGATGACGGGTGAGGCCGACAGCCGGTTTTGCGCGAACAGGCGGAGCAGTTCGTAGTCGAAGACCGGCCGCGTGCCACTAGTCGAGGTCAGCCGGTCGCGCGCCTCGCGCACGTGCTGGAAGGCGAGCCGCCGCCGTGCCGGCGACGCGGCGGCGGGCGCGGCCGGGGCCAGCGGCGCGTCGGGGGCAGAGTCGCGCGGTTCGCTAGGGGGTTGCGACATTACAATTCGGCGTTGCGACAATTCGCGACAAAAGTCGCGCAAATTCCTTAAGGCCACGCTTAACGGCACGTGCAATTCCGCTCTCATCAAGATTTTATTCACGCTTTGGACCGCGAAAGCGCCGCATCTTTGGGCAAACTCGGCGTGCTGGCCCGGCCCACGCCGCCGCGATAAGTTCTGCCGGCAAGCTACAGCGAGGCGATCCGATGAAGCTCTATGACGGTGGCCGCGCGCCCAATCCGCGGCGGGTGCGCATCTTCTTGGCCGAAAAGGGGATCAAAATCCCGACCGAGCAAGTCGACTTGGGCAAATTGGAGCAGCGTTCGGACGCCTATACGGCGATCAACCCGATGCAGCGGGTGCCCGCGCTTGTGCTCGATGACGGCACAGTAATCGCCGAATTGATCGCGATCTGTCGCTATTTCGAGGCAATCCAGCCCGATCCGGCACTGTTCGGCCGCGGTGCGGTGGAGACCGCATTGGTTGAGATGTGGAACAGGCGTGCCGAATTGCACCTGCTGTTCCCGGTCGCCAGCGTCTTTCAGCACCTACATCCGGCGATGAAGGTCATGGTTAATCCGCAGGTGGCCGCATGGGGCGAGGCGAACAAGCCGCGGGTGTTCGATTTTCTGCAATTACTCGATCGTGAACTGCAGAGCCGCCCCTACGTCGCGGGCGAGAACTATACGGTCGCGGATATCACCGCGATGATCGCGGTCGATTTCATGCGCGTGTCGAAGATGACGGTGCCGGACAGCCTTGCGAATGTACGGCGCTGGCATGAGGCGGTTTCGGCAAGGCCGAGCGCGGCCGCCTAAGGCACCGAGCGGCCGTTTGCGATTTCCTCGACGCCTTCGCCACCTCACTGCTCATCGTCTGCGAAACGAGCACAACGCATTCGGCTCGTTCTGCCAAATCACGATGCCGGGTGGCAGCGAGCGGTGCTGCGAGGAGACGCAATTCTACGATCGAAATTTTTCTGCGCTCTCTATTCGACTCGCCAAGGTATAGCCCGGTCGGGTTCCATTTCACTTGGAACAAATGGCGGAACCGAGCTGGATCAAAATGCTTATAGATAGAGGGGAAATTTACAACGCCAGAAACCTTTTGGAGGAGAATCATGGACAAGAAGATCGCCGGTCTGCTCGGCGCTGCTGCCGCGCTCGCGACCGTCACTGCCGCCAATGCTGCGGTCCCTGGACAATCCGGCGAACTTGCGCCCGCAACCAGCTATCGAGATCTTCTCGATCCGGTGGCCAATCCGGTTGAAGCGCTCAAGGCCGACGACGCGCGGCTTGCGCAGACGCCGGCAGCCGCGGGAGACCAAGTCGCGCAATACCATCATCATCACCACCATCATCATCATCATGTGGTGCCGCGACCGCTTCGTCGTATCCTCCCGCACCATCACCACCACCACCACCACCACCATCATCACTGACGAGGTCGGCGATGCGTAAGAGGCGTCCTGTGGACGCCTCTTACGATTTGTGACGACAAGCCGATAACGAACTGCGAAAATTCGCTTTCAGAAAGATTTAGACTCAGGCAAATTCAGCTTTGCCGCTCGCGTGCCTTCGCGGCGCGCAGCAGATGGCGGTAGGTTCCGTCAAATACGGTGTCACTGTCCGACGTCCACGTCGTGTCCGCGCCGAGCGTCGGACGCGTTGCATGGATGCGCCGCCCACGCACCTCGCGCTCGGCGGCTTCCTCCTCGTTCATCGGCACCAGCGTGAAATCGGCCGTTATCGGCAGGACGAGGAGTTGCAGCATCGGCTCTCCCGGCCTGAAAATATGCGTGCAGCCGTCGGCGGGGGCCTTGAACACGATAAATGAGATCATCGGCCACCATTCGGTGCGCAGCAGCGCCGGGATCGCGATCGGAACGGTGCCGGTCGTATCCGTATAAAAGCGCGGATGCGGTTCGGTCCGCACTGCCCATTCCTTGCCGACTTTCAGATCGAGCAGAAGCTGATAGGTATAGTACTCGGCGCCGAAGCCGCGGAACGGCGGCCATTGCAGATCGCTCTCGGGCTCCGATCCAAAATCGCTGTCGAAGACCCATTCTCCGTTTTTCTTCGAGACGCGCAGTTCATTGTCGTACGGATAGAAAATCTCGATCCCGTACTGCGCGCCTTCGGTGAATGGCGCGCAATGCCATGGATATTCGTGCCCGCCATCGGCGCGTGGTTTCGGGTTGCCGGCCCAGCCCGGCATCTCAAGTTTGGTGCGCCGCGGCGCCAAGGCAGGGTTGACCAGTCTGAATTTAACTTCCTGCATGGCCTGCTCCCCGCTCAAAAGCCCTCGCCATGCAGAAAAGTCTCAAGCGGTCAAAGAGTTCCATAGGTTCCAAAGGAATTGCCGACCACCCAAGAGCGGCATCCCGGGACGTCATTCGAGCTAGCGGATAAACGTGCCGGTGCGCAGCTCAGAGAAGGCCTGCTGCAGTTCGGCCTGCGTATTCATGACGATCGGCCCATGCCAGGCGACCGGCTCGTTGATCGGCTTGCCGGAGACGAGGAGGAAGCGAATGCCCTCGTCGCCGGCCTGCACGGCGACTTCGTCGCCCGAATTGAACAGCACCAGCGAACGATTGCCGGTTTGCTCGCGCTGCACTGTCTCGCCATCGCCGTCGGTCCTTTCGGTCAGCACGCCGAACGGTTGCGAGGCGGCGCGGAAGCTGCCGGAGCCTTCGAACACATAGGCAAAAGCGTGCCGCTCGAGCTCGACCGGCAGCGTTTTGCGCTTGCCCGGCGGCACCGAGATATCGAGATAGCGCGGATCGGCGGCAACGCCCTCGATCGGTCCGCGCCGGCCCCAGAAATCGCCGCAGACGACACGCACACGCGTGCCGTCGTCGTCGACGATTTCCGGAATCTCGGCTGCCTTGACGTCCTGATAGCGCGGCGCCGTCATCTTCAGCGACGACGGTAGATTGGCCCAGAGCTGAAAGCCGTGCATGCGGCCTTTGGCGTCGCCTTGCGGCATTTCTTGATGCAGGATGCCGCGGCCGGCGGTCATCCATTGCACGTCGCCGGCGGCAAGGTTGCCGCGATTGCCGAGGCTGTCGCCGTGCTCGACGCTGCCGGCGAGCACATAGGTGATGGTCTCGATGCCGCGGTGCGGGTGCCAGGGAAAGCCGGCGCGATAATCGTCCGGCCGCTCGTTGCGGAAATCGTCGAGCAGCAAAAACGGATCGATTTCACTTGTTTCGCCGAAGCCGAAGGCGCGGCGCAGTTTTACTCCGGCGCCTTCCATCGTGGGCTTTGAGGTGATGATACTTTTGACGGGGCGGATGGACATGACACTTTGACCTTCTGTGGTGCCGCAACCAAAAAATGGAGGGCAGCAGCGCAGCGGCAAGAGGGCACATCCCTGATACCGGATAGCCGACCTGCGGGCGGTGCGGTCATTCGCCTATTGGCAAGTGTGTGGGCTCACTCTACCGTTTCATCACCAAGCGGGCACAGCCCCGTTGCTGTAAGAGTGATGTTGGCCGGGAGGAAGGGTATGAAGTCGGTTCGCGCGCTGTGCGGCGCCGTGGTGGTCGCCGCCTTTGTTGCCGGCATTGCTGGCGCCCATGCGCAAGCTTGGCCGACGCGGCCGATCAGAGTGATCAGCCCGTTCCCCGCCGGTAGCGCCTCCGACACGACCAGCCGCGTCGTGCTCGGCAAATTGCAGGAAATACTCGGTCAGCCGATGGTGGTTGAGAACAAGGCGGGCGCCGGCGGCGTGCTCGGCTTTGCCGACGTCGCCAAGGCGGACCCGGACGGCTACACGCTGGTAACCAGTTCGACCTCGATGGCAACTGGACAAGTGCTGCACAGCCATTTGCCGTACGACCCGCTCAACGATTTTGTACCTGTCGTCATGCTCGGCTCGCAGCCGAACGTGTTGGTCGCTTCCAAGCAGAGCGGCTTTCTGACCGTGGCCGATCTCGTCGCCGCCGCAACAGCAAAACCTGGCACGTTGACGTTTGCTTCCGCCGGCATCGGTTCTACCTCGCACATGGCCGGCGAGCGCTTCCGCCTCGCCACCAAGATCGACGTCCGCCACATCCCGTTTCGCGAGAACGGTCTCGACCGAGGTCATGGCTGGACGCATCGATTATTATTTCATTCCGCTGGCGGCAGCCGCCTCGGCGCTCTCAACCGGCAAGCTCACCGTGCTCGCGGTCAGCACGGCGAAGCGCTCGCCGCTGTTGCCGGACGTGCCGACGGTGGCGGAAGCCGGCTATCCCGCTGCCGAGTTCGGACTTCTGGGTCGGGCTATCGGCGCCGGCGAAGACGCCCCCCGACATCGTCGCCAAGCTGCATGACGCGACCGAAAAGGCGCTGCAGGACCCGGACGTGAAGGCGAAAATGGCTATGCTTGGAGTCGAGCCTGACTTGATGAGCGGTCCGGAGTTCGCCAAGTTTTTCAGGGAAGACTTGGAGGCCACCGTGAAGCTCGCCAAGGAAGCCGGCATCAAGCCGACGGATTGAGCTCATCCGCGTCCGGGACGTCTGCAACCATCGCGGGAATCCCGCGCGTTGGCGCAATCCGGCGATCATCGCGCGCATGCGCCGCCGGCGCCTCTTTCGGCCGGCCTGTTCGCGGATGCAGTCGTGAACGAAGGCGAGCTTTCCGATCACCGGCGGGCTCACCACGAACGGATAAAGGTCGGGCACGCCCATGCTGCGGTTGATCGAGTTGACCGCGAAGGTGAGCGGCAGCCAGCCTTCGATGATGCGGTCGAGATCGGCATGCAGCGGATCGAAGTCGATGCGCGCCGCCATGCCCTTCGAGCAGTTTCGGTTTGACCACGAGACCGAACGCATTCGCCGTCTCCAGCGTGTCGATCATGTGGAAGTAGTGCGCCCAGGTCTCGGCGAAGTCCTCCCACGGATGCGATGAGGCGTAGGCGGAGATGAAATGGTCAGCCCAGTCGGGCGGCGCGCCATTGCGCGTAGTAAGCCTGCAGCGCCTGCGCATAATCCGCGCGCTCGTCGCCGAACACCTGCGCGGAACGCTTCGAGGCTTGGGCGAATTGGCGATCAGGCGGTCCCAGTAGTAGTGCGCGATCTCGTGGCGGAAATGGCCGAGCAGGGTGCGGTAAAGCTCGCCCAGCTTTCCGCGCACGCGTTCGCGCTCGGCGTCGTCGGCTTCGGCGACGTTAAGCGTGATCACGCCGTTGTCGTGGCCGGTCATCACCGGCGGCCCGGCGGCGGTGGCTCGGGATCGAGGAAGTCGAAGGTCAGCGGGTTGGCGTCTTTGCGTCGGCGTCGAGCGGCAGGCGCAGCTTGAGCAGCGTGTAGAACAGGCGGTGCTTGGCCATCTCGATCAGGCGCCAGCGGCGCAGATTCTCCGGCTGCGACAGATCGGGAATGGTGCGGTTGTGCCGGCAGGCGAGACAAAACTGATCCGGCTTCGCGCCGGGATCAGCCAGTTGCAGACCTCATGGTCGCATTGGCGCAGAAGCGGTAGCGCATATTGCGTTGGCCAGCGCGTGCCACTCGTCGCCGGCCGGGCGGAGCGCCGTGACGGTTTGCTCCGCGGCAGATAGCCAAGCCGTGCGCCGCAGCTTTCGCAGCGGGTGTTTTCGAAATAGAGCGGCTGCCCGCAATTCTGGCATTCGAACAGCTTCATCAGGCTTCCCTGGGCCTGCCTGTCTTAGTTCTGTTGGCGGCCGATTATGGTAGCCGGGATTGAACAATTCGTGGGCTGGGCAATAAAGTTTCGATGGCCCGTTGATCGAACGTCCCGGTATCAATACGAATGCGGATGATGACCGGACAGCCCAACTTCCTTCTCTTCATCACCGACCAGCATCGGGTGGACTATCTGTCCTGCTACGGCCATCCGGTGCTGAAAACCCCGCATATCGACTCGATCGCCGCGCGCGGCACGCGGTTCGAGAACTTTTACGTGGCGACGCCGGTGTGCATGCCCAACCGCGCGACGCTGATGACCGGGCGCATGCCGTCGGTGCACGGCGGACGCGGCAACGGCCTGCCGCTGCCGCTGCCTCGAACACTTTCGTCGATGCGCTGCGCGCGGGCGGCTACGCGACTGCGCTCGTCGGCAAAAGCCATTTGCAGAACTTCACCGGCTTTGGACCTATCCAGAAGCGCGCGCCCGCGCGCGAAGGCGAACGCGTCCTCGACGCCGAATTCGCCGAAGCTAGAAAGCCGATTGCCGACGACGGGCCCTACGACCAGGAATCGCCAAGCCGCTGGTCCTCAGGCCGCGATTTTTCGATGAAGCTGCCGTTCTACGGCTTTGAGCATGTCGATCTGTGCACCGGCCACGGCGACCAGGTCGGCGGACACTATTACGTCTGGCTGAGGTCGAAGCGCCCGGATGCCGACGCGCTGCGCGATCCTAAGAATCAGCTCGCGCATGACTACGTCTGTCCGCAGGCCGTCCGCACGCCGATCCCGGAGGAACTTTATCCGACGAGCTACATCGCCGATAAGGCCAGCGCCTGGCTCAGCGATTACACGCGCGGCGAGCGCGGCGATCCGTTCTTTCTGATGGTGTCGTTTCCCGACCCGCATCATCCGTTCACGCCGCCTGGCCGCTACTGGTCGATGTACCGTCCGGAAGACATGGCACGCCCACCGAGTTTCGATCACGGCAACCGGCCGCTGGCGCGATCTGTCGCGTGGGCGCTCGCGCAGCGCGAGAGTAATGCTGCCGATACGAAAGGGCAGGCGGCTTTCGCGGTCAACGAGCGCGAGGCGCGCGAAGCGATGGCGCTCTCCTGCGGCATGATCGGCATGATCGACGATTGCATCGGCCGCGTGCTGGCCGCGCTGACGGCATCTGGCATCGCGGACGACACGGTCGTGATCTTCACTACCGATCATGGCGACTATCTCGGCGATCACCGGCTGCTGCTCAAAGGCCCGGCGCATTACGAGGGCATCACGCACGTGCCGTTCATCTGGGCCGAGCCCGGCGCGCGGCCGCCGCGGCGCAGCGACGCGCTTGGCGGTACGCTCGATATCGCCGCGACCATTCTCGATCGCGCGCGCATCCAGCCTTACAACGGTATTCAGGGAGAAAGTCTCTTGCTGGCGATCAACGGCGAGCCGCTCGCCACCGCTCGCGATAGCCTCGTCATCGAGGACGATCAGCAGCGCGCGTACTTCGGTTTCACTGCGCCACCGCGGCTGCGCACGCTGATCACCAAGCGCTATCGCCTGACCATCGCCGACGGCGATCCCTACGGCGAACTTTACGATCGGCAGAACGACCCGCACGAGATGGATAATCTGTTCGACGACCCCGCCCATCGCGCGCTGCGCAGTGAACTGTTCGAACGGCTTGCCTATCGCGAAATGGAACTTGCCGATCGCTCGCCTCTGCCGAGCGGAAGAGCGTGAAGCTCAATCACCCTCCCCCTGAAAGAAAGGGGGAGGGTCGGGGTGGGGGTCGCGGGCGGCAAGCAGAGCATGGCGGGATAGCTTGAGCCTTGCCGCCAGCGACCCCCACCTATCCTCCCCCTTTCAGGGGGAGGAAGAGCGAGCGGGCGACGTAGTGATGCGTCTTTCACCTCTGCAGCAGCGCAATCAAACTCGACGTATCCCAGCGCTTGCCGCCCATCTTCTGCACTTCCGAATAAAACTGATCGACCAAAGCCGAGACCGGCAGGTGCGCGCCGTTTCGCCGCGCCTCGTCCAGACAAATGCTGAGATCCTTGCGCATCCAGTCGACCGCGAAACCGAAATCGAATTTGCCCGCCACCATCGTCTTGTAGCGGTTCTCCATCTGCCACGACTGCGCCGCGCCCTTGGAGATGGTGGCGATCAGCTTCTCGACGTCGAGGCCGGCCTTCTGCGCAAAGTGCAGCCCCTCGGCGAGGCCCTGCACGGTACCGGCGATGCAGATCTGGTTGACCATCTTGGCAAGCTGGCCCGAGCCGGAGCTGCCCAGGAGATTGCAGGCGCGCGCGTAGGCGGCGATCACTTTCTCTGCCTTTGAGAACGACGCCTCATCGCCGCCGCACATCACCGTGAGCACGCCGTTCTCGGCGCCAGCCTGGCCGCCGGAGACCGGCGCGTCGACGAAATCGACGCCGCGCCTTTTCGCCTCCGCGTAAAGCTCGCGCGCGATCGCCGCCGACGCGGTGGTGTGATCGACCACGACGGACCCCTTGCCGGCGCCGGCGAAGATGCCGTTTTCGCCCAGCATCACCTCGCGCAAATCGTTGTCGTTGCCGACGCAGGCCATGACGAAGTCTTGTCCCGTCGCGGCCGCCTTCGGCGTCGGCGCGCTCTTGCCGCCATATTGGGCGACCCACTTATCTGCCTTGGCGCTGGTGCGGTTATAGACGGTGACGTCGTGGCCGCCCTTGTTCTTCAGATGCCCGGCCATCGGGTAACCCATCACGCCGAGCCCGATGAATGCGACCTTCGCCATGGTTTCCTCCAAAATCGATTGCTGGCTTTCAATCCGTCGCGCCCGTCTTGGCCCGACCGGACGCGCCACGTCAACGGGCCTTGCGATTGACCGCGCCGGGGAGGGGTCTATGTAAACCGCGGTGGCCGTGGCCTTGATCCACGCGCCCGGAGATTAGGATATGCCGGTGAAAGACGACGTCCTTGCCGCGCTTGGCAAGGTTTTGAGCCCCGACGGCAAGCCGCTCACCCAAAGCGGCACGCTGTCGGATATCGTCGCCACCGACGGCAAGGTTTTCTTCTCCATCACCGTCGATGCCGCCGCGGTGAAACAATGGGAGCCGGTGCGCGAACGCGCCGAGGCCGCGGTTCGCGCAACGCCGGGCGTCAACTCTGCACTGGTGGCGCTGACCGGCGAGCGGGCGCCCGGCGCCGGTGCCGCTACGCCGCCGCGCCGGCCGCAGATGCAAGCGCCACCGGGGCGGCCGCAACCGGGCGGCCACGCTCCGCCATCGCCCGCCGGCATTCCCGGCGTCGAAGCGATCATCGCGGTCGCCTCCGGCAAGGGCGGCGTCGGCAAATCCACCACTGCGGTCAACCTCGCGCTCGGCCTGCGCGATCTCGGGCTCAAGGTCGGCATTCTCGACGCCGACATTTATGGCCCTTCGATGCCGAAGCTGCTTGCCATCCGCGAACGGCCGCAGACCATCGGCGGCACGCGGCTCAAGCCGATTTCGCGCCACGGCATGGCGGTGATGTCGATCGGCTTCCTGATCGAGGAAGAGACGCCGATGATCTGGCGCGGCCCGATGGTCATGTCGGCGCTGACGCAGATGCTGCGCGAAGTGGAGTGGGGCACCCTTGACATCATGGTGGTCGACATGCCGCCCGGCACCGGCGACGCGCAGCTCACCATGGCGCAGCAGGTGCCGCTCAAAGGCGCCGTCATCGTCTCGACGCCGCAGGATCTCGCGCTGATCGACGCGCGGCGCGGCATCGCCATGTTCCGCCGCGTCAACGTGCCGGTGCTCGGCATTGTCGAGAACATGAGCTATTTCCTCTGCCCGCATTGCGGCGAGCGCTCGGACATTTTCGGCCATGGCGGCGCGCGCGCGGAAGCCGAGCGGCTTGCTGTGCCGTTCCTCGGCGAAGTGCCGCTCGATATGGAGATCCGCGAGAAGTCCGATTCCGGGCAGCCGGTGGTCGCGGTCGCTCCCGACGGGGCGCTCGCCAAAATCTACCGCGATATCGCCGCGCGGGTGCGCGACGAGATTGCCAGCGCGAGCCGCGCCGCGCCGAAGATCGTCATCGAAGCATAAGCATCGCGAGCGTCCGGACGCTGGCGATCGAGGGGAGGGGAGTAGGCATGGCCGGTGAGACAAAGGCGGTCGCGCAGTTCGCAAGCGCGCTGCGCTTCGACGACATCCCCGCCCCCGTCATCGCCATCACCAAGGCGTGCCTGCTCGACACTGTCGGCGTTGCGCTGTTCTGCAGCCGATTGCCGTGGAGCCGCAGCGTTGCCGATTTTGCCCGCCATGCCGGCGGCAATGGCGCGAGCACGATCTTGACCGATCAGCTGCCGCGCGTGAGCGCGCCCGCCGCCGCGCTCGCCAACGGCACGTTCTCGCACGCCTTTGAGTTCGACAATCTGCGCCAGCCGAGCGTCGGCGTGCATCCGGGCGCCACCGCCCATGTCGGGGCGCTCGCGGTCGCCGAGGAATACAAGATGTCCGGCCGCGATTTTCTCACCGCTTTGGTCGCCGGCTGCGAATGCATGCTCCGCATCGGCGCCGCCGCCAGGCAGACCAGCGAGGAAATCGGCTTCCATGCGCCGGGTCTCACCGGCGTGTTCGGCTCGGCGATCGCCGCCGCAAAGCTCATGCGCCATGACGCACGCAAGACCACGATGGCGATCGGCATTGGCGCTTCGCTCTGCTCGGGACTGCTCGCCTTCGTGCGCGCCGGCAACGGCGGCATGGTCAAGCGCCTGCATATGGGCCGCGCCGCCGAAGGCGGCGTCACCGCGGCTTACCTCGCCGACCGCGATTTCGAGGGGCCCGACGTCGCGCTTGAGGGAAAATTCGGCTTTCTCGATACCTACGCGCGCGAGGGTGATGCGGCCTTACTGACCGAAGGACTCGGTACGCGCTGGGACAGCCTGCATATTTGGTTCAAGCTGTTTTCCTGCCACGTCACTGCGCAAGCGCCGGTGCGGGCGGTGCGCGAATTGATGCGACTCAACCGCTTCGCGCCTGCGGACGTAAGCGCAATCACGCTCTATGCCGGGCAAAAGGTGCTCACCCATCACGCCGACCGGGAGCCGCACGACGTTGGCACGGCGCAATACAGCGTGCCGTTCTGCATCGCGCTGTCGCTTTTCCGCGATCCGGCCGACCCGCAATCCTTTCTCGACGGCCCCAATCAGAATCCGGCGATCCTCGCATTGTGCAAGAAGGTCGAACTGCGCCCGCTGAGCGCCGCGCCCTCGGGCGCCGGCAAGATAGCCTGCCGGCTCGAGATCACGCTGCGCGACGGACGCGTACTTTCGATCGACGATACCGCCCTGCACGACGGTAACGCCGAGAGCGTGCGGCAAGCGAGCATCGAGGCCAAATTCCGCACGCTGACCGCCGATTTCCCTGCAGCTTGGCGCGATGAGTTGCTGGGCCGCCTGAACGCAATCGAGAACGAGAAGAACGTCGCCGACTTGTTTGCGCGCTAGCTGCCGCGCCTATCCCACCGCACCTGTTGGATCGCGCCGCAGCACCTTGCCGGGCAGCGCGCCGGTGTGCGTCGCGTTCTCGACCACCGGCACTCCGTTGACGATCACGCAGGTGTGTGCGCCGCTCGGGAATTGGTGTGGCTGCGCATAAGTGGCGCGATCGGCGAAATCGTCCGGATCGAAGATGACAATGTCGGCACAATAGTCTTCGCGAAGGAGCCCGCGGTCCTTCAATTTGAGTGCGCGCGCAGTTGCGCCGGTCATCTTGTGGATCGCCTGCGCGAGCGGCAAGAGCTTCTGTTCGCGCACGTAGCGGGAAAGAACACGCGGGAACGTCCCGTAGAAGCGCGGATGCGGAAGGCCCTGGCCGACAGTGCCGTAGGGCGCGACGCAATTGCCGTCGGAGCCGACCAGCGCATTCGCAGAGGCGACTAGAGTGCGGATGTCGTCTTCGGCGATCGAGGCGACCAGCACCCGCGTCGCGCCGCGGTCGGCGATCAGATAGTCGGCGAGCGTGTCGATCGGATCGGCGTTAAGCTCGTCGGCGAGCGCCGCGATGGTCTTGCCGCCGTGCTGCGGCTGGTTTGGCGAGATCGAGATCGTCACCGCCTGCCAGGAGGGGATTTTTCCCCAATTGTTCAATCCGTCGCGGGCGATGTCGGCGCGGATTTTTTCACGCGTTGGCCGTTCGGCGAGCCGGCCAAGCATCGCCCCGACGCCGCCCGCCTGCACCCAGGGCGGCAGCAAGTTCTTCAGCGGATTGGAGCCGGCATCGTAGGGGTAGCTATCGCAATCGATGTCGAACCCGCGCGCCTTGGCGTCCTCAATCATCGACAGCGCTTTGGCCGCTTTGCCCCAATTGTCGGTGCCAGAACATTTGAAATGAACGATCTCGACATGCACCCCGCACACCTGCGCGATCTCGATTGCTTCGCCGACCGCTTCCAGCACTTTGTTCGATTCATCGCGCAAGTGGGTGAAATAGCCGGCATTGTGGCGCTTGAGCACGTGGCCGAGCGCGATCATCTCACGTGATTGCGCGTATGAACCGGGCGGCGTGAACAGGCCAGACGACATGCCGAGCGCGCCGGCCGCGAGCGCGTCTTCCAAGAGCGCGATCATCTCCGCCAGTTCGTCCGCGCGCGGCGCGCGCTCCGCCATGCCCATCACCATCAGGCGCAGCGTGTTGTGGCCGACCAGCATGCCGGCATTCACGGACGTGGGCGGGAAGCTGTCGAGATAATCGGCAAAACTCGTTTCGCGGAAGGGCAGCCACGGCGCGCTCGGGCTCAAATAATCTTTGAGCATGTCGACCTTGCCGCGCAGCGCCGGCGCGACCGAAAAGCCGCAATGGCCGACGATCTCGGTAGTGACCCCCTGGCGTACCTTGCTCTCGGCCTTGGGATTGATCGGCAGCGTGAAGTCTGAGTGGGTCTTGATGTCGATGAAGCCTGGCGCCACCGCGAGCCCGGGCGCGTCGATGATTCGTTGCGCCGCGCCGTTGAGGTGTCCGATCGCGGCGATGCGCCCGCGCGCTATCGCCACGTTGCCGGCGGCGCCTGGATTGCCGGCGCCGTCGTAGAGGGTGCCGCCGCGGATCAGAATGTCGTGCACAGGTGGACGTTAGCACGGCCATTCCGCCCATTATGGTCCGGGCCCATAGCAGGGATTGAGGGATGGGACTGCAGTGAAAGTTTGCCGTGAAAGTCTGGGATCGCGCCAAAGGCGGCCAAAATCCCCGTGTCGTCTGAGTGTAAAGCACTGAAAATATTTGCATTTTAAAAATTCTGCGGATGAATCCAAAGAACATATTGTGAACATAGAACAGATCGTGTACATTACTGCCATTCGCTGATTGCAGGCAACGGCAGGAAGGGGACCGGCGCGTTGTGGGGACCCCGAATCCCGGCCATAAGGAGCACGACCAATGAGTGCAGCGCTTCGTCTCGTCGAAGGATCGTCCATGGACAAATCGAAGGCCCTTGATGCCGCGCTCTCGCAGATCGAGCGCAATTTCGGCAAGGGCTCGATCATGCGGCTCGGCAAGAACGACAGGTCGATGGATATCGACGTAGTGTCCACCGGCTCGCTCGGACTCGACATCGCGCTCGGCGTCGGCGGACTGCCGCGCGGCCGGGTGGTGGAGATTTATGGCCCCGAATCGTCAGGGAAAACCACGCTCGCGCTGCACTGCGTCGCCGAGGCGCAGAAGAAGGGCGGCACCTGCGCCTTCATCGATGCCGAGCACGCGCTCGACCCGATCTACGCCCGCAAACTGGGCATCAATGTCGACGACCTGCTGATCTCGCAGCCCGATACCGGCGAGCAGGCGTTGGAAATCGCCGACACGCTGGTTCGCTCCGGCGCGATCGACGTGCTGGTGATCGATTCTGTCGCCGCGCTGGTACCGCGCGCCGAACTCGAAGGCGAGATGGGCGACAGTCAGCCCGGCTTGCAGGCGCGGCTGATGAGTCAGGCTCTGCGCAAGCTCACCGCCTCGATCAACCGCTCCAACACGATGGTGATCTTCATCAACCAGATCCGCATGAAGATCGGCGTCATGTATGGCTCGCCGGAAACCACGACCGGCGGCCACGCGCTCAAATTCTATGCCTCAGTGCGGCTCGACATCCGCCGGATCGGCGCCATCAAGGAGCGCGACGAGGTGGTCGGGAATCAAACGCGGGTTAAGGTAGTAAAAAATAAGCTAGCTCCGCCGTTCAAGCAGGTCGAGTTCGACATCATGTACGGCGAGGGTGTTTCCAAGACCGGCGAACTGATCGATCTCGGGGTGAAGGCCGGCGTGGTGGAAAAATCCGGCGCCTGGTTTTCCTACGACAGCCAGCGCATCGGCCAGGGCCGCGAGAACGCCAAAACGTTTCTCAAAGCCAATCCCGATATTGCGCAAAAGATCGAAACGGCGGTCCGGCAAAATGCCGGTCTGATCGCGGAGAAGATTTTGGCCGGCGAGGAAGCCGACGCCGGCGATGACGATGCCGCGGAAGGGTGAAACGTCATACCGGGGCGGAGCCATCAGGCTTGTGCGAAATAGTCGCTGAAAACGTAGATGGCCGGGTCAAGCCCGGCCATGACGTTGACGGAGGGGACGCTCGCTTACGAGCTGCGCCGCTCGGCGGTCCAGGTGCCGGAGCAGGCGCCGCCAGTCCAGTAGCCTTCGCCGCTGTCGCCAGCGAGCCGTCCAGCGCCGGTTGCGCTCTTGCTACCGTGGCTCACGGTCACGGTGATGGCGCCGGTGGGGGCGACCTTGCCGCTGATGGTGAAGGGGTCGTTGCCGCCGTTAGCCAGCGTGCCATTGGAAATGCGGATCGGATAGCGGTAGCCGCGATCGCAATCGCCCTTCTCAGTGACGATCGATACGCTCCACAAGCCGTCATAGTGAGGCGCCGCCGCGTTTGAGGCGGCGGAAGCGGTGACGATTGCGGCGACTGCAACGAGCGCGCCGGCCGCGCCGCGGGTGAGGCGGTTTCCGAGCAAGGCAATCATGGCTGACATCCCTGAATATCTCTGACCGGCTAAGCCGTTCGTTGAGGTTTCGTGTGGGGCGGGTGTTTGCCCGCTCCATTGTTAGTCGTCGTAAGCCGCTAACAGGTTTGAAGGAAAAAAGTTCAGATCGGGTTGATTTGTGCCGTGAAATTGCCGCCTTTTCGCCATTCTCGGCAGCGAGTGGGTCAAATAGCAATATATTTCAATAATTTAGATGGAAGTACCCTGGTGAGTAATTTTTGCCGTTGAGTCGCGCGCCTGTCGGGGTCTTAAGAAGATTGTTGGTCGACAGCGCGCGGAAGCGCAGGGCGAGCAAAATCGTCCGCGTGATTCCGTAGCTTCGTTTTCCGCTTGCCGGTTGTTCGCGTGCGCCGCCTAGGATGTGGCGAGGCGAGAGGGGGCACCACCCGGTGCGGCGGGCGCGGCTGGTGCGGAGTCGGCCGGCGCGTCGGCGGAAACCAGGCGATAGCCGACGCCGAGTTCGGTGAGCAGGATGCGCGGCTGCGTCGGATCCTCTTCGATCTTGCGGCGCAGCTTGCGGACGAAAATGCGCAAATAGTGGGTATCGTCGACGTGCTCGTTGCCCCAGACCTCGCGCAGCAGGAATTGGTGGGTGACGACGTTGCCGGAATGCTGCGCCAGGATCTGCAGCAACCGATACTCCTTCGGCGTCAGCGCCACGCGCTGATCGTTGACCCGCACGGTACGCGCAGTGAAATCGATGGCGAGCGGTCCGAACTTCACCACTGGCTCTCCGCTTGCGGTGCGCAGCTGCCGCCGCATCGCTGAATGCGCGCGCGCCAGCAATTCGGCCATGCCGAACGGCTTGACTACGTAGTCGTCGGCGCCGAGTTCGAGCAGCCGCACCTTCTCGGCCTCGCTGCCGCGCACCGAGAGCACGATCAGCGGCACGCTCGACCATGCGCGCAGCCGTTCCAGAACTTCCGATCCGTCCATGTCGGGCAGGCCGAGATCGAGAATGACCAGGTCGGACGGTTTGAGCGCCGCCGCCCGCAGCGCTTCGGTGCCGGTTTCGGCCTCGCTTACGCCAAAGCCGTCAAGCTCGAAACCGGTGCGCAGGAAGCGGCGGATTTGCAGCTCGTCGTCAACGACGAGCACGGAAGGCAGAATTTCATTCATCGACGCTAACCTCTATTGGTACCGGCTCAACTCTTCTCGGCTTCATTGACGGTGCTTCGGCCGACACGGGCGCCGTCGGCAGCGGACGTGCCGGCATCGATTCGGCGGGGACTGCATCGATTGATGCAGGCTCGGGCGAGAACGGCAAACGAATCGATACTGTCGTGCCCTGTCCGGCGCCATCGCTTTCCACTTCGACGCTGCCGCCATTGGCGCCGATAAAGGCGTTGGCCACCCACAGTCCAAGGCCGGAGCCGGAACTGCCGGCGGCATGGCGCGGGCCGCGAAAGAAGCGCTCGCCAACGCGCAGTCTCTCTTCTTCGGTGAGGCCGCTCCCGCTGTCGTGTACCGACAGCACAATGGTTTGCTCGCGCGCTTTCGCTGTGACGCGGATCGGTGCGCCGTCAGGGGAATACTTGGCGGCGTTGTCGAGAATTTGGCTGAGCGCTTGCTCGACCTGCGCCGGGTCGACGCGCACGATGGGAAGATTGGAATCGAGGTCGAGCGTCACCGGATGGCCGGCGAGCCGGCGCCGGCGGTGCTCGAGCGCGGCGTTGACGACGTCGACCGGCTCGACCCATTGCGGCTTTGGCCGCACCTGCTGGCGGGTGATCGTCGTGGCGTCGAGCAGGTTCTGAATGTCGCTGTTGAGTCGCTCGGCTTCGTCGCGCACCACGCCGGCGAGCGCCAGCAGGCGCTGGTCGGCGGCGAGCGCCGGTGCGTTGGCGAGCACGGTCGCGGCACCGAGAATGGAGGCAAGCGGCGTGCGCAATTCGTGCGAGACCGAGCCGATCAGAGCCTCGCGCAGCAGCTCAGTTTCCGAACGCATCTTCACTTCGTCGAGCGCGCGCGCCACGTCTAGCCGCTCCAGCGTGGCGGCGGCGTCCGAGAGCGCGTCGTCGATACGGCTGCGCATGTCGGTCAGCGCCTGGCCGGAGGCGTTGCCGAGGTCGACCGCAATGCTGCCGAAATCGGGCGTCTTCGGCGATACCCGGCGGATGAGCCAGAAGTTGCCGCCGCCGTCGTCGACGATGCGCTCGACGCTCTGTTGCTGTTCGGCGGAGGTTAGCTGGGCGCGCACGCGTTCCGGCAAATCTTGGGAGTCGCCGCTCTCAGCGGGTCCGAGCAACACCACCTTGCGCTGCACCAGATTGGCTAGATGATTCTGGATGGCGGTGAAAATTTCTGCGGTGCTTTGCGCTGCCGAGAGGCGGCGCGAAAACGCGTAAAGGTCGCTCATTTCCCGCTCGCGCTTTTGCGCGATCATCGTATGCTTCTTGGCTTGGTTGGAGAGGTGGGAAACGACCACCGCCACCACCATGAACAGCAGCAGATTGACGGCCTCCTGCGGTGAGGCGACCCTGAAGCTGTAGAGCGGAGAGAAGTAGAGGTAGCCCGATAGGATGACGCCAGCGACGGCGGTGACCAAGGCCGGGATGGTGCCGAGCTGGTAGCCCGCGATCATGACCGGGACGAGATAGAGAACGGCGCCGCGCAGAATGCCGAAATATTGGCGCAGCAGAACCAGGACGACGGTGGTCACCGCGATCAGCAGCAACGCCACCGGGATGCCGCGCAATTCGCGCTGCATGATTGAAAGTTTGAGCGATGATCGCACCTAAGGCGCCGTTCCTTAAAAGACGCGAGCAGCCATCCGGCCCGTTGGGACGCATCACCCTCGCTAGCGTCCGCTCGCTGGTCGGCTCCCTTTTGCCGCTGCCGGGTGCGCAAGGCAACGCGCGAGCGGACGAATCTTTGTGATCGGCGGCGCGAGATGTTTATCTGAAATTTATATGGGCATTTACGCGGGCGTAGCGAATGGTTGCATCGCCGTCGGCCCGCCGCGGAGGGTCTGCGGGCCGCCCTCGTCCCACGGCCAATCCCACGGCCAATCCCACGGCCGAAGGGAACTCATGTCGTGCTGTCTGTCCGGGAGAGAAGATTTAGCCAGTTACCGCAGCACGGCACAATTTCCTGCCGCAATTCCGTGATTCACCGCCTTGGGCCCGGAAGGAAAGGCTTCGTCACCATCTTCAGCTTTCCCCCGGAGGCTTGGCCCCCGTCGCTTGCCGGCGGGGGCCTTTTGCTTGCCCGGCAGGCCGAGGCGAAACGGGAGAGCGCCAGGTCAGAGTCCGTTCACTTGGAGCTCTGCTGTTGCGTCTTTCGGGTCACTTGGAGCGGACGACGTCTTTGTACTGAGGCGCCGCGGTAAGAAAGCCGCGCTCGAGCATCCAATCGACTTTTTCCTGAAACTCGTTGGGCCGGTAGGCATTGACGCCGACGAGTTCCGGCATCAGTCCGCTCCCGCGCTGTTCAGGCGCGAGATCGCGCAATACTTCTTCGCGCGAGCGCTCCTCGTTCTCACGCAGCCAGGCGATCGCCCGGTTGAGCGCGCGCCGCAGTTTCTCCGCGGTTTCCTCATCGACGTCGTCGCCGGCGACGATGCCGCCGCGCCAGCGCAGGTCGGCGATCTTGCGCGCGCCGGCCTTGAGCGCGCGGCTCACCAACGGCTCCATCAGCGCGGCCACTTCCGTGGTGCCGCCGAGCAGCGCCTCAAGCCGGTCATTGGCGTGAACGAGTTTGATTTCCTCGAACGGCACACCCGCCGCCTCTAACACTTCGATCGCCGCATAGAAGGTGCCGGCGTGCCAGGTCACCGCAATTGGTACGTTGCGCAGTTCGGCGACCGAACTGATTTTTGAGTCCTTACCAACCATCAGCGCGCCGGTTCGTACGGTGGTGTCCAGCCCGATGATCTTGCCGCCGCCGAGCGACTGCACACGCTCGATCGCGCCCCATTCGCACACCGGATAAACCTCAAGCGCGCCTTTTTGCAGCTGCAATTCTTTCCAGCGCTGCGCGAAGTCCTGCACGCGCCCGTCGGTTCCCTTCGGGTTGTCCTCGAAGTACTCGACATTCAGTCCTTCGGCGGCGAAGAAGCCCTGTTCGACGGCGACCCGCCAGGGCCGATCATGGGCGTTGCTGTCACTCTGTAGTCGGATGGTGCGGGTCATCGGTGCCTCGGTGTGGCGAAAGCCGTTGGCTCAAGCGGCCGAAAACCTAAAGAGACGGCGCGGCGAGCGCAAGACGCCTAGCCGGCACGTTCATTCGTCCTCGGGCCGGTGCGCTTCGTCGTAACCATGGCGGCTCGAATAGAACAAGAGTGCCATCAGGACGAAGCCGACGATCAGAGAGAAGACGATGCCGAGCGTCATGGCAACGTAGCCGGTCGCCGGCATCGGCGGTCCCTCGACCGAGACCCAGGCGCTTGCCGCGAACCAGAGGGAGCCGGCGAGAATCGCAAACAGCGGAACCGCAACAAGCGCAATCGTCGCTGCGTTGCCGAGTCTGCTGCGGGGTGTCGCCATGGTGGAAATATATGCGCCGGAACGACGATTGCCACCGACCTGTGCCCGTCGGCGCCTTAAGCCATCGCGTTTTTCAGGTTCTCGTCGACCTTGTCGAGGAAGCCGGTGGTGGTGAGCCATTTCTGCTCGGGACCGACGAGCAACGCCAAGTCCTTGGTCATGGAGCCCGCCTCGACCGTTCCGACCGTCACCTTCTCCAACGTATCGGCGAATTTCTTCAGTTCGGTGTTGTTGTCGAGCTTGGCGCGATGGGTAAGTCCACGCGTCCAGGCAAAGATCGAGGCGATCGAATTGGTCGAGGTCTCTCGCCCCTTCTGGTACTCGCGGTAATGGCGCGTCACCGTGCCGTGGGCGGCCTCAGCCTCGACCACCTTGCCGTCGGGCGTGGTCAATACCGAGGTCATCAGTCCGAGCGAGCCATAGCCCTGTGCTACAGCGTCGGACTCCACGTCGCCGTCGTAGTTCTTGCACGCCCAGACGTAGCCGCCCGACCATTTGAACGCCGCCGCCACCATGTCGTCGATCAGCCGGTGCTCGTAGGTAATTTTCTTCTCGGCGAATTTGTCCTTGAACTCCCGGTCGAAGATGTCCTGGAAAATATCTTTGAATCGCCCGTCGTAGACTTTGACGATCGTATTCTTGGTTGACAGGTAGAGCGGGTAGCCGCGATTGAGCGCGAAATTCATCGAGGCGCGAGCGAAGTCGCTGATCGACTGGTCGAGGTTGTACATCGCCATGGCAACGCCCGAGCCGGGGAACTGGAACACTTCGCGTTCGATCTTCTGCCCGTCGTCGCCGATGAAGGTCAGATAGAGCTTGCCTTTGCCCGGTATCTTCACATCGGTGGCGCGGTATTGATCGCCGTAGGCATGGCGGCCGATGATGATTGGCTGCGTCCAGCCGGGAACGAGCCGCGGCACGTTCCTGCAGATGATCGGCTCGCGAAAGATCACCCCGCCGAGGATGTTGCGGATGGTGCCGTTGGGCGAGCGGTACATCTCATGCAGGTTGAATTCCTTCACCCGCGCTTCGTCCGGTGTGATGGTGGCGCATTTGACTGCGACGCCGACCTTCTTGGTGGCTTCCGCGGCGTCGATGGTGATCTGGTCGCGGGTCTCGTCGCGTTTCTCGATGCCGAGATCGAAATACATCAGGTCGATGTCGAGGTACGGAAAAATCAGTTTCTGCTTGATGAGATGCCAGATAATCCGGGTCATCTCGTCGCCATCCATCTCGACGATGGGGTTGGTGACCTTGATTTTCGCCATTGAGCTTCGATCCCGTTGGAGCGCGCTCGGCTGCAGGTTCGTCAGAGCGCGGCGAGCGCCGCGTTCAGCGTCGCGCTCGGCCGCATCGCGGCCGACGTCTTTGTAGAATCGGGCAGATAGTAACCGCCGATGTCGACCGGCTTGCCCTGCGCGCCGATCAATTCGCCATTGATCTTGGCCTCGTTCTTGCTGAGCGTCTCGGCCAGCGGTTTGAAGCGGGCTTGCAGCTCGGCGTCCTTGGTCTGCGCGGCCAGCGCCTGAGCCCAGTACAGGGCGAGGTAGAAATGGCTGCCGCGATTGTCGAGTTCGCCGATCTTGCGCGCAGGCGAACGGTTGAACTCGAGAATCTTGCCGATCGCCGTGTCGAGTGTCTCGGCGAGAACCTGCACCTTGGCATTCTTGTTGGTCTGCGCCAGATGCTCGAGTGACGCGCCGAGCGCGAGGAACTCGCCAAGCGAATCCCAGCGCAGATAGTCCTCTTGCTGGAACTGCTCTACGTGCTTGGGCGCCGAGCCGCCGGCGCCGGTTTCGAACAGGCCGCCGCCCGCCAACAGCGGAACGATCGACAGCATCTTGGCCGAGGTGCCAAGCTCCATGATCGGGAACAGGTCGGTCAGATAGTCGCGCAGCACGTTGCCGGTGACGGAGATCGTGTCCTGCCCCTTGCGGATGCGCTCGAGCGAAAACTTGATCGCTTCGACCGGCGGCAGAATGCGGATGTCGAGCCCTGTGGTGTCTTGATCCTTCAGATATTTCTCGACTTTGGCGATGACCTGCGCGTCATGCGCTCGCTTGGCGTCAAGCCAGAACACCGCAGGCGCGCCGGTGAGGCGCGCCCGGCGCACACCGAGCTTGACCCAATCCCGGATCGCGGGGTCCCTGAGCTCGCACATGCGGAAGATGTCGCCGGTCTCGACCGGACGCTCCAGCAGCACCTTGCCGTCATCGGCGACGACGCGAACCGTTCCGTCTGCGGGCACTTCGAAGGTCTTGTCGTGCGAGCCGTATTCCTCGGCCTGCTGCGCCATCAATCCAACGTTCGGCACCGAACCCATGGTCTTGGGATCGAACGCACCGTGGGCCTTACAGTCCTCGATGGCCGCCTGATACATCCTCGCGTAGCTGCGATCCGGGATCGCGGCTATGACGTCGTGCAGCTTGCCGTCGGCGCCCCACATGCGGCCGGATTCGCGGATCATCGCCGGCATCGAAGCGTCGATGATCACGTCGCTGGGCACGTCCAGGCCTGTGATCCCCTTGTCGGAATTGACCATGGCGAGGCCCGGCCGTTTCGCGTACTCGGCCTTGATGTCGGCCTTGATCGCTTCTTTTTCGGCTTCCGGCAGCGTCTCGATCTTCGTCAGCAGATCGCCGAAACCGTTGTTGAGATTGACGCCGAGACGCTTCAGCGTGGCGGCGTGCTTCTCGATCACATCGGCGAAGTAGACGGACACGGCATGGCCGAACACGATGGGATCGGCGATCTTCATCATGGTCGCCTTCACTTGCAGCGAGAACAGCACGCCATCCTTCTTGGCGGCTTCGATCTGCTCGGCAAAGAAGGCGCGCAGCGCCTTGCGGCTCATCACCGCCGCATCGATGATCTCGTCGGCCTGAATCGGCGTCTTCGCCTTCAGCACCGTGACGGCGCCGTTGGCGCCGACCAGCTCGATGCGGGCGTTGGTCGCCGACGGGACGGTGGTCGAGATTTCCGAGCCGAAGTAATCGCCGCCCGACATGTACGCCACGTGCGATTTGGAGTTAGGACTCCAGGCGCCCATCTTGTGCGGATTGTTGCGGGCATATTGCTTGACGGCGCCGGCCGCACGGCGGTCGGAATTGCCCTCGCGCAATATCGGGTTGACGACGCTGCCGAACACCTTGGCGTAGCGAGACTTGATGTCCTTCTCGGCTTCGGTCGTCGCGTTGTCCGGATAGTCCGGAACGTTGTAGCCCTTGCCTTGCAGTTCCTTGATCGCGGCCTTGAGCTGCGGGATCGAGGCGGAGATGTTGGGCAGCTTGATGATGTTGGCTTCGGGTTTCAAAGTGAGCTCGCCGAGTTCGGCAAGTTCGTCGTTGATCCGTTGCGCAGGGGTGAGCTTCTCGGGGAAACTGGCGAGGATGCGACCGGCCAGCGAGATGTCCTTCAGCTTCACGGACACACCCGCCGCGCCCACGAAGGCGTCGACGATCGGCAGCAGGGAATAGGTCGCGAGCGCCGGAGCTTCATCGACCTTTGTCCACATGATTTCGAGATCTGACATGTTGCACCTCGGGTCGCCGTGCTTGTTTGGGCCGACCGGAAACTGAGCATTGGCGGGCGCGGTGGAATGATTTCTCCCGCGGGCCCTCAAATGAATTGTTCTCGGCGCGGACATCGCCAACCGGGGAATTCGACTGACGGGAGTTCGGCGCGCGCCCTATAGCATCCGCCGGGCGACGGTCAAAGCCGGCATTTCCGGCATGCTGCCCTTTTCGCCGGCCGGTTGATATATCGCTCGCGGAGGACAAATGCCCGGCGCCGGAACGGACAGCAGCAAGCAATGGAGCGTGAGCGGGGGACCCGTCATCGTGCTGGTCGAGCCGCAGCTTGGCGAGAATATCGGCGCCGCTGCGCGCGCCATGGGCAATTTCGGATTGTCGCGGCTGCGTCTGGTCAAGCCACGGCAGGGCTGGCCCAACGAGAAGGCGCGCATGATGGCGGCCGGCGCCGACCGCATCCTCGAAACCGCCGGACTGTTCGATACGCTCGAGGCCGCTATCGCCGACTGTAGCTTTGTGCTCGCCACCACCGCGCGCGCCCATGACCAGGCCAAGCCGGTGATTGGCGCGGCCGAGGCAGCCGCCGAGATGGCGCCGCGCGTCGCCTCGGGCGAAACCGTCGCGCTTATCTTCGGCCGCGAGCGTAACGGGCTCGAGAACGACGAGGTGGCGCTCGCCGACCGCATTGTCACGCTGCCGATCAATCCGGCCTTCGCCTCGCTCAATCTCGCCCAGGCGATCGTGATCGTTGCCTACGAATGGTTCAAGCACACAACCAGCGGCGAGCTGCCGTTTGCCATGCCGCAAAAATCCGCACCGGCGGGGAAGCAGCAGCTCATCGCCTTCTTTGCTTCGCTCGAACGCGAACTGGAAAAGGTCGAATTCTTTCGCCCACCCGACAAGCGCGCGACCATGCAGATCAACCTGCGCAACATAATTAACCGCATGGCGCCGACACAGCAGGACATCCAGACCCTGCACGGCGTGATCATGGCGATCGCCCAAGGGCGCAAAGGCCCGGCGCGCGGCGGCGTGCTCGATGGCGAAGAGGCCGAGATGCTGCGCACGCTCCTTGCCGAGCATGGCGGTGGGCGTGTGCCGAAGGAGCGGGGGCCGGTGCGCGGCCTCGCCCGGCTGTTGCGCCGCAATCCAACCGAGGCTGAGCGCGCGCTCTGGCAGGAACTCGTCAACGACCGCCGCTTCGCCGGCAAGGGCTTCAAGCGGCAGACCCCGGTAGGCCAGCACATCTGCGACTTCGTCTCGTTCCCGCTACGGCTTGTCATCGACATTGTGCCGCCCGACGAGAGTGCGGCCGCTGCGAACACGCGCGCTGACAAACATGCCTGGCTGCGAGCGCGCGAATATCGTGTGATCGAGGTGCGCGCGCACGACGTCGAAATCGATATCGGTGCCGTGCTCGATGGCTTGGCTCAAAACGTCGAAGTTAGCAGCTGAATTCCCGCCGTCAGGCGAATGTCGACAATTTGAAGCAATCTCTTACCAGATTGCATACAGGTCGGTCCTATCGTGCCGATGCAACCTGAAGGAATTCCCCATGCTGCGCTATCTTGCTCTGCCTGCGCTCGTCGCCGGGGCTATCGCTGCCGCCACAGCAGCTCCGGCGCAGACGATCGTCATCAATCCGGACAGGCAGGGCATGCAGCCGCCGCCGGTTCCTGCGGCCCAGCCAATCCGTATCTCGCTCAGCGTCAATATGTTCGTGCCGACACCGGGCGACGATTCCGCGCAAGCACTCAAGGCGCAGGAGGACGGACGGAAGATGATCTACGAATTCGCTGCTCGCGAGTGCGACGTCCTGCGCGATGTCCTCGCCAACGACTGTCGCCTGGAATCGATCAACATCAACGTGCAGCATGTTCCCGCCAACCAGAATTTCAATGGCGCGAAGGTCGACGGTTACAACATCGGCGGCAATATCAGCTTTCAGATCCTGCCCAAGGATGTTACGCCTAAGGTCAGCGCGCCGAAGTGATCTGGTGACCAATTGATGGCGAAGTGATCGCCGCGTGATCGCGCCGGCCTTCAGCCCTTGAGCACCTTGAGCGCCGCCGCTGCGCCGGCGCGCAGCATATTGAGATCGCTCGACACCGCGAGGAATTTCACGCCGCGTTTGGCGAGCGCTGCCGCCCGCTCGGCGGAATGGCAATAGGCGCCGGGAATCTTGTTCGCCTTCTGCGCTCCGGCGATCATGGTGTCGAGGTGACCGTCGACTTCCTTCGACAGCGGATCGACCGACTGGCCGTTCGACAGCGCGATCGAAAGATCCGACGGACCGAGAAAGAAGCCGTCGATGCCGGGCGTGCCGATGATCGCCTCGAAGTTCGCAAGCGCCGTGCGCGTTTCGATCATCGCGAGCGTGATCACGTTGTCGTTCGCCTCGCGCAGGTAGGTCGCCATGTCGGGCACGCCACCGAGTGTCATCGCCCGGTGCGGGCCCCAGCTGCGCTCACCGACCGGCGGGAACTTGGCGGCGGCAGCGAACGCGCGCGCGTCGGCCTGCGTATTGATCATCGGTGCGATGATGCCTTCGGCGCCGAAATCGAGCGCCCGGCTGACCAGTGCGAAGTCGCCGAGCGGAACGCGCACGATCGGCGCGGCGCCGCCCTGACGGACGGCGGCGACGCCGTTAAGGATGCCGCCGACGTCCCACAGTCCGTGCTGGCTCTCGATCGTGACCGCCGCAAATCCATCGCGCGCCAGCGTTTCGGCGACGAGTGGATAGGGCAGGCCGCACCAGCCGGAGAAGACGGTTTCGCCGGCGCGCAGCTTGCGCGCGAGAGTGAAAGCTGGAATCGCCATGGTTGATCGCGCTCCCGAAACGCGGTTGTGCAGATTGCCTTATTTGCCGGCCTGGATGGCGGCAATCGCCTGCGCCATCAATTCGTTCATGTGGCGGGCAATCTGGTGGTCTGATTGGGCGACGCCCTTGGCAGCGAAATCCTGGCGAATCTTCGCCATGACGTCGTGGCCGGCATCCTCGAAGGCGGACATCACCAGCGCCAGCGCATAGCTGTCCGCTTCAGCGCCCTTGATCCCGAGTTGTTCGGCGGCCCATAGCCCGAGCAGCTTGTTGCGCCGTGCAGTCGCCTTGAAGCGGAGTTCCTCATCGTGCGCGAATTTCTGCTCGAAGGCTTCCTCGCGTTTGTCGAACGTGGTCATGACTTCGCCCCAGTGCGGCTTTGAAAGTGCGGCTTGGAACTTCGCAATCTGTCTGCGGCCTTGCATAACGAGGGTACCTCGTCAAGGCAACGGGGATCGGACACCAACGCCGCGGTTGCGGCAAGGCGCGCGCAAGACTATCTCGATTGTACTCCGCGTCGCCATCGGCTAGCTTTAACTCGCGGAAGGGCGCCACGATTGAGTCGAGCCGCTCGCTTCCGCCGCCGCGGATCTTGGACGCGTCAATGGAGCCCCCGGCAGACAAATGGATTTCACCAAACAACGGTACACTCCGATGAGCCGCCGTCGCCGCATCTACGAAGGCAAGGCGAAGGTTCTCTATGAGGGACCCGAGCCGGGAACGTTGATTCAGCATTTCAAGGACGACGCGACCGCCTTCAATGCGAAGAAGCATCAGGTGATCGAGGGCAAGGGCGTCCTCAACAATCGCATTTCGGAGTACGTGTTCCAGCACCTCAACGACATCGGTGTGCCGACGCATTTCATTCGCCGGCTCAACATGCGCGAGCAGCTCATCCGCGAGGTCGAGATCATTCCGCTCGAGGTCTGCGTGCGCAACGTCGCCGCCGGCTCGCTGTCGCAGCGGCTCGGCATCGAGGAAGGCACGCAACTGCCGCGGTCGATCATTGAGTTTTATTACAAGAACGATCAGCTCAACGATCCGATGGTATCGGAGGAGCACATTACGGCCTTCGGCTGGGCGACGCCGCAAGAGATCGACGACATCATGTCGCTCGCCATCCGCGTCAACGATTTCCTCTCCGGGCTTTTCCTCGGCGTCGGCATCCGGCTGGTCGATTTCAAGATGGAGACCGGGCGGCTGTGGGAGAACGATCTCATGCGCATCGTCGTCGCCGACGAGATCTCTCCCGATTCCTGCCGGCTGTGGGACATCAAGTCGAACGAGAAGCTCGACAAGGACCGCTTCCGCCGCGATCTCGGCGGCCTGCTCGAAGCCTATACCGAAGTCGCCAAGCGGCTCGGCATCGTGAGCGAAGGCGAGCGGCCGCAAGGCACCGGGCCGGTCCTGGTCAAGAGCTGAGTCGAGAGACGGCGGCGCTTCGGGGCGATCGCGGATGGCCAAACAGCACACCATCGGTCTCGTCGTGCCGTTCGCCACGGACGAGGTGCCGTTCGAAGGCCCGCTCATGTATCCGGGTGTGCGCTTCGTCCCGCGTGGCGTCGGTGTGCGCGCGCTCACGCCCGAGGGCTACGAACCTGCCTGGAACGCGATCCCGCCGGCGGCTGAATACCTCGCCGGACAGGGCGTGGACGCGATCATGGTGATCGGCACTTCGCTGACCTTCTACAAAGGGCCGCAGGCGCACGAGTGGCTGCTGGGCGAGTTGCGCCGGCGAACCGGGCTTCCGGTCAGCACCATGAGCCAGGCGATCATCGACGGCCTGCGCGAGGTCGGCGCCAACCGCGTCGCTGTCGCCACCGCCTACAGCGACGTTGTGAACGATCGGCTGCGTGAGCTGCTGACGGCGGCAGACATCGAGACGCTATCGCTCGAATGCTTCGACCTCCTTGAATTCGGCGGCCCGAGCAAAAAGAGCGAAGCCGATATCATTGCGCTCAGCAGCCGCGCGGTCGAAGAGGCCGACAGGCCGGAGGGTATTCTGATCTCCTGCGGCGGGTTGCGCACGCTCGAGGTGGCAAAGCCGCTCGAAGCCCGCCACGGCATTCCGGTCGTCTCCTCGGCGACGGCGGCGTTCTGGGCTGCCATGCGACTTGTCGGCGAAAGCGGCCGTATCAGTGACTATGGGCGGCTGTTCGAACAGGCACGCGAGCCGGTGCACTAGCGCTAACGGTCTGTTGCGATCGGGCCGATTCACCCATATTGAGGGGGCGATGAAAGCCCGCGTCACCGTCACGCTGAAATCGGGCATTTTGGACCCGCAGGGCAAGGCCATTGAAGGCGCGCTCAAATCGCTCGGCGTTGCCGGCGTGGCGAGCGTGCGCCAGGGCAAGGTGTTCGACATCGAGATCGAGGGTGCCGACCGCGCCGGCGCCGAAAAGGCGCTCAAGAGCGCGGCCGAGAAGCTGCTCGCCAATACGGTGATCGAGAATTATCGCATCGAGGTGGTCGGATGAAATCCGCCGTCCTCGTCTTTCCCGGCATCAATCGCGAGCGAGATATGGCGCGCGCGTTGCGGCTTATTTCCGGCCGCGAGCCGGCGATGGTTTGGCACGCCGAAAGTGAATTGCCGCCCTGCACCGATCTCGTGGTCATTCCCGGCGGCTTTTCCTACGGCGATTACTTGCGCTGCGGGGCGATCGCCGCCCGCGCGCCGATCATGAACGCGGTGCGCGCTTTCGCCGAGAAGGGCGGGCTTGTGCTCGCCGTTTGCAACGGCTTTCAGATCGCCTGCGAGGCGGGATTGCTGCCGGGTGTGCTCATGCGCAACACGCAGCTGCGCTTCATCTGCCGCGACGTCTTCCTGCGTGTCGAACGCTCCGACACGCCGTTCACCCGCGGCTACAACGCCGGCCAGGTGATCCGCGTGCCGGTCGCTCACGGCGAGGGCAACTACATCGCCGACGGAGAGACCATCGCGCGAACTCGAGGGCGAGCGCAGGGTGGTGTTCCGCTATTCGTCGCCGGACGGCATCGTCGATCCGAACTGGAACCACAACGGCGCCATGAACGCCATCGCCGGCATCATCAACGAGCGCGGCAACGTGCTCGGCATGATGCCGCACCCGGAGAATCACGTCGAAGCGCTGATGGGGTGCACTGACGGGCGCGGCCTGTTTGCCGGGCTGACCGATCATTTCGCCCATGCCGCCTGAACTGCCGGAGTGCGGGTGATAACGGGGGACTCTCATGGCGGATGACGTCGTGCGTGCCGCGATTTGGAGGCGCGTCGTCGCCGCCATTCTGGATTTCCTCACCGTGTTCTTTGTCGGCGGCTATGTCATCGCGAAATTGACCGGCGGCCTTACTGAGGATGGCTTCCATCTCAACGGCGGCCCGGCTTTTGCGCTGTTTGGGCTCATCGTCGTCTACTTCGTCATTTGCAGGCGATACGCCGGCGGCACGCTGTGGGACCGGATCTTCCGCATCAAGCGGCCGCAACCGGCGTGAGATTGCCGCGGCGATGGCGCCGAATTAGACGTGGATGGCCGGCCAATATCGGGCCGGTATAGGTGAAATCGGCCGCTCCGCACGCTACATGAGGCGCGTGATCCCGAACGAACCACGCGTCACGCCTGAACTGATCGCCGAGCACGGTCTCAAGCCGGACGAGTATCAGCGGCTCGTCAAGCTGATCGGACGTGAGCCGAGCTTCACCGAGCTCGGCATTTTCTCGGCCATGTGGAACGAGCACTGCTCGTACAAGTCCTCGAAAATCCACCTGCGCACACTGCCGACCAAAGCGCCCTGGGTGATCCAGGGACCGGGCGAGAATGCCGGTGTGATCGACATCGGCGATGGGCTCGCCGTCGTGTTCAAGATGGAGAGCCACAACCACCCGAGCTATATCGAGCCATACCAAGGCGCAGCGACCGGCGTCGGCGGCATCTTGCGCGACGTCTTCACCATGGGGGCGCGGCCGATCGCGTGTCTCAATGCGCTTTCTTTCGGCGATCCGCAAAGTCCGAAAACGCGGCAGCTCGTCGCCGGCGTGGTGGCCGGCATTGGCGGCTACGGCAACTCCTTCGGCGTGCCAACGGTTGGCGGCGAAGTGCGTTTCCACCGTCGCTACGACGGCAATTGCCTGGTCAATGCCATGGCGGTCGGCATCGCCGAAAAGGACAAGATTTTTTACGCCAAGGCCACCGGCATCGGCATGCCCATTGTCTATCTCGGCTCCAAGACCGGACGCGACGGCATCCACGGCGCCACCATGGCGTCGGCCGAGTTCGGCGCCGATGCCGAGGAGAAGCGGCCGACGGTGCAGGTCGGCGATCCGTTCTCGGAAAAGCTGCTGCTCGAAGCCTGCCTGGAGATCATGGACAAGGGCTGCGTTATCGCCATCCAGGACATGGGCGCGGCCGGGCTCACCTGCTCGGCGGTTGAGATGGGCGCTAAGGGCGATCTCGGCGTGACGCTGGATCTCGATCGGGTGCCGTGCCGCGAGACCGGCATGAGCGCCTACGAGATGATGCTGTCGGAAAGCCAGGAGCGCATGCTCATGGTGCTCAAGCCCGAGAAGGAAAAGGAAGCCGAAGCGATCTTCCGCAAATGGGGGCTCGACTTCGCCGTCGTCGGCAAGACCACGCCGACCAAGCGCTTCATCGTGCGGCACGGCGGCGCCACGATGGCCGACCTGCCGATCAAGGAACTCGGCGACGAAGCCCCGGTTTATGATCGACCATCGATGCAAACGGCGAAACAGCCGATCATCGATGCCGCTACGATCAAGCCGCCATTCGATACAGCGGGCACGCTGGAAAGACTCATCGGCATCCCCGATCTCTGCTCCAAGCGCTGGGTCTGGCAGCAATACGATCACGTCATCCTCGGCAACACGGTACAGCGGCCGGGTGGCGATGCTGCCGTGGTGCGCATCAACGAGGGTCCGAAGGCGCTTGCGCTGACCTCCGACGTGACGCCGCGTTATTGCGAAGCCGATCCTTACGACGGCGGCAAGCAGGCCGTCGCCGAAGCGTACCGCAATCTGACCGCCGTCGGCGCGCTGCCGCTGGCGGTGACCGACAATTTGAATTTCGGCAATCCGGAACGGCCCGAGATCATGGGCCAATTGATCGGTTGCATCCGCGGCATCGGCGAGGCCTGCCGGGCGCTCGATTTTCCGGTCGTCTCAGGCAATGTCTCGCTCTACAACGAGACCAACGGCCGGGCCATTCTGCCGACACCAACGATCGGCGGCGTCGGTTTGCTCGACACGTTTACCAAATCAATGACGCTCGCGTTTAAGGCCGAGGGCGAATCGATCATCGTCATCGGCGAAACCAAAGGCTGGCTCGGCCAGTCGCTTTACCTTCGCGCTATCTGTGGCCGTGAGGAGGGCGCGCCTCCGCCGGTCGATCTTGCCGCCGAGCGCCGCCACGGCGATTTCATTCGCGCCCTCATCGTCGATGGGCTCGTCACGGCCGTTCATGATGTTTCGGACGGCGGGTTACTGGTCGCCATCGCCGAGATGGCCATGGCGTCGCGCATCGGCGCTGTGGTGGAAGCTCCACCGAAGGCGTCAGCCGCTCTTCCCGGCCACGCCTTTTGGTTCGGCGAGGATCAGGCGCGCTACGTCGTCACCGCCAAGGACGCTGATGTGATTGTGCGTCGGGCGCGAGCGGCTAACGTGCCGCTGCTACGCCTCGGCGCCACCGGCGGCTCCGTTCTTGGGATCGACGAAGAGCGCCCGCTGCGCCTCGACAATCTGATCGCCCGTTTCGAAGGCTGGCTGCCCGGCTATATGGGGGCGGTGTCCTAAACCCATCGGCAATCGCGCTCGCTTAACGTTCGCCTGTACTCACGCGCGTCAGTGCCGCGTAACACTGTGGCGACAGGTTCGACGGCTGCGCTGCCAAGCACTTGAGAATGCGTTCGCCGCCTGGCGGAGTGCCGGCACAGAACGCGTGTGCGTCGGCGGCGCAGATCGTCAAAATCACCAGGCGCCGTTGCGGTAGGATAAATCGCCGCAATGTCAGCGGCGCGATGGTCGGCGCCGGCGGCGGCGGTGCGGGTTGCACCGCTACTGCAGCGGGCGGAGGAGCAGCGGCTGTGTGGGGTGCGACGGTCACCTTGCGGGCAGGTGCAGGTGGCGGCGAGGGCTTGGCGGCTGGCACCGGTTGCGGATTGGCCGCCGCCGCGGGTGGTGGGGGCGGCGGTGGCGCGACAGCAGCCGCGGAAGGCGCGGGCGGTGGAGCGGCCACGGCGGTCGGTTCCGCCGATGCCGCCGGTGGCATGACCGCACTCACAGCGGTTTTGCACGGCGCGGATAGTTTGCTGAGATTACGCTTCAAACATTCTAGCGCGTCTTTGCCGCCGGGCTGCACGCCCGAGCAATTGGCGAAGAAGTCGGATCGGCAGGAGCTGCGGATCGCAGCAATCTGCGCCTGAGATGGTTGTTGCGCCTGCGCCTCAGCGATTGTCTGCACCAGCGCAAACGCCGCCGTTGCCGCCAAAGCCGTCGCGGCTGTTCGGACGAAGAGCATGATCGGCCCCCGGAGTGCACGTTTCCGTCAGAATGCAGTGACAATACGCCAATTCATAGTGCATTGTTGTCTGACGCGATTGAAGGCGAGCCGGGCGCCGGCCGCCGAGGCTCTTTTTGCAAACGGATAAGCCATGGCGATGGCCGCAAGCGAGATTGAACGGCTGATCCGCGCCTCCATCCCGGACGCCGAGGTAACGATCCAGGACCTTGCCGGCGACGGCGAGCACTACAAGGCAACCGTCGTCGCCGAATCGTTTCGCGGCAAGAGTCGCGTTCAGCAGCATCAGATCGTCTATGCCGCGCTCAAGGGCGAAATGGGCGGCAAGCTGCACGCACTGGCGCTGCAGACCAGCGCGCCGGAGCGTTAATGCCCGGGCGGTGAGCCCTGCATCCCCATTTGATGGGCCATGCAATCCGCGAGATTTCCCGTGGGCTTTGCCAGCGGTCTGCGCTACATATATGAGAGGGCAACGGGACGGACTCGACGTTGCGGGATTTGGCCCGCGGCGTCAGCTGAAGGTGAGCGCAATGTCTATCGACCAATTCATCGACAACGAGGTCAAGGCAAACCCGGTCGTGCTGTTCATGAAGGGCACGCCGCAGTTTCCGATGTGCGGCTTTTCCGGCCAGGTCGTGCAGATTCTCGATTACCTCGGCGTGGCCTATAAGGGCCTCAACGTGCTGGAGAACGACGATATCCGCCAGGGCATCAAGTCGTATTCCAACTGGCCGACCATCCCGCAGCTCTACGTCAAAGGCGAATTCGTTGGCGGCTGCGACATCATTCGCGAGATGTTCCAGTCGGGCGAGCTGCAGTCCATGCTCAAGGACAAGGGCGTCGCGACCAAGGCTCCGGCCACCGCGTAAATAGCTAGCGCCGCTTGGCGGGGCGTGACGCGCGCCGGCTCAGCGGATCCGGTTTGCAATCAAGACAACCAGCGGACGCCTGCGCCTTCGCGCAGGTCCGCAAATCCAACCAACTTCGGCTGCCTGGGCTGTCGCCGCGCTGTAATCGTCAGCGCGAGTAGTATTCGACCACCAGGTGGGGTTCCATCATCACCGGGTAGGGCACGTCGCCGATCACCGGCACGCGGGTGAGCTTGGCGGTCATCTTGCTGTGATCGACGTCGATGTAGTCGGGCACATCGCGCTCGGCGAGACCGGTTGCTTCCAGCACCAGAGCAAGCTGTTTCGACTTGTCCTTGACCTCGACGACGTCGTCGACCTTCACGCGGTAGCTCGAAATCGTCACGCGGCGTCCGTTCACCTTGACGTGGCCGTGGTTGACGAATTGCCGCGCGGCGAACACGGTGGGCACGAACTTGGCGCGATAGACGATCGTGTCGAGCCGCCGCTCGAGCAGCCCGATCATGTGGGCGCCGGTGTCGCCTTTGAGGCGCCGCGCCTCGTCGTAGATGCCGCGGAAATGCCGTTCCGACATATTGGCGTAATAGCCCTTGAGCTTCTGCTTAGCGCGCAGTTGCACGCCGTAATCCGACAGCTTGCCCTTGCGCCGCTGGCCGTGCTGGCCGGGGCCGTATTCGCGCTTGTTGATCGGTGACTTCGGCCGGCCCCAGATGTTCTGGCCCAGCCGGCGGTCGATTTTGTACTTCGCCTGATGGCGCTTGGTCATTCGCGTCCTCTGATTGGTTTGGGCATAATCTTAATCCGAAAACCGCAAAGCCGCTTTTCGGGATCATGTCCTCGTTAACAATGTTGAGGATCGCGCCCTCCTCTGTCCGATCCGCCTGCCATTCGGGAGGGGATAGAACCGACAGGTTTTGCGCCGAAGCGCCGGCTAAGCAAAACCGCGGGTCGCGAAACACGACGCGAGCCCACTGGGTTGTCCCCTTGAGCCCGCGCAGTGCGGCGTATTTAGAAACAAAGCCGCCAAGTGTCAAACCAGCGTCAAACCAGGCCTAGGATGCGGCTATCAGCCCGGCTAAGTCGTGGCGGGCGCCTGCGTACGGATGCCGAAGCGGGCCAGCACGCCCTCCGGGCCGCCGCCCGAGGTAAAAATAGCGCGTGACGTTCCACTTCCGCTTTCGGTAGCCGGGCCGATCAGTTCGACGACCCGGCGTGCGATGGCAGGAGCCGGGTCGATGAAATTCACCGGCCAGGGTGAGAGCCGGCGCAGGCGGTCGAGCAGCAGCGGATAGTGCGTGCAGGCCAGGACTACCGTGTCGGTGCGCACGCTGTCGTCCTCAAAGCATGGCTTCATCTCGGCGAGAATTTGCGCGTCGCTTGCCGGCGCGCCGGCCAACTCTGACTCGGCATAGGTGGCGAGGTTCCGCGATCCGACGAGCTTCACCCGACAGTCTTGCGCGTAGTCGCGAATGAGTGCCCGGGTATATTCGCGGGCCACCGTCGCCTCGGTGCCGAAGACCGAGACGCGGCGCGTGACCGAGGTGGCGCAAGCCGGCTTGATTGCCGGCACGGTGCCGACGAACGGCACGGAAAACTTCCTGCGCAGGTCCGGCAGCACGATGGTCGAGGCAGTATTGCAGGCAATAACGACGAGATCGGGCTGGTGCGCGGCGATCAGTTCGCCCATCAACGTGACCACGCGGGCGACCAACACATGCTCATCGAGCCAGCCGTATGGGAAGCCGGCGTCATCGGCGACGTAGACGTAGTCGCCATCGGGCCGCGCCGCAGCCACCTCGCGATAGACCGTTAGGCCGCCAAGGCCAGAATCGAACATCAAGATGGTCGGCCGCGCCATGACCCAAGATTTTGCACAAGGACTTGGGCGCGGCAATGTCGACCGGGGCCGCGAGCGCCGGCTCAATGTCGGCGGCGGTAGGGTCGGACCGGCCGCCGAAATTCGCCTAGGCGGTCAAGCTCTCGACCAGACGCGGGCCGTCCTTCGGCGTGGCTTCCTGCCGTTCCGCGCTATTGCGCTTTGGCTTGCGGGCGCGCGGTGCCACGAGCCCGCTGACCGCCGTGAAGGTCAGCACCAGGATGGCGGCTAGATTGCCGTCATGATGGTTGGCGAAGGCGACTGCTCCCATCAGATAGGCCCAGAACGGGAAAGCGATGGTCGACACGACGGCGTTGGTGAACCAGGCGTCGCCGTCCTCGCGGACGTACCAGCAGAACAGCGGGGTCAGGACGACGCCCATGATCAGCGCGCCGACCGCGATGCTGCTCACCGGGAAGCCCGCCATCGAGGCGTTTGGTCCGGCCTTCATCGCCTGATCGAGGATGGAGTTGATCAGCATCGAGCCGGCGATGATCTCCGCCGGCACATACTTCACCATCCGTTCCAGATAATTGTCACCCACGACGGCATTCGCCATCGGCACGCCGGCGATGCCGGATTGCAGCATACCCTCAAGCCCTGCGATCTGCAGGTCGAGGTCTGGCATCTGCGGCTTACGTACTAAACGGCCCATGATTTCTCCCCACCCCACTGTATTCTCTCCCCACCCCACTGTCGGTGACGTTACGTCAGGGGGGAGGAGTCCGGCAAACAAGAGCGTTGAAAAAGCTGTGGAGCAAATGTTGAAAAGGCTGATGCGTGTGAACGCGGCAACAGCCCTCGGCCGGTCGCGCCGGGCTACGTCCGGCCGAACACGCGGCGGAAAATGTCGTCGACGTTGGCGAAATGGAAGTCGAGGTCGAAATTGGCCTTGAGTTCCGCTTCGCTTAAGTGCCTGCGCACCTCCTTGTCGGCGGTGAGTAGTGCGAGGAAATCGCCTTCGTCCGCCCACGTCTTCATGGCGTTGCGCTGCACCAGCCGATAGGCGTCCTCGCGGGTCACGCCTTTTTGCGTGAGCGCCAGGAGCACGCGCTGGGAATGAACCAGGCCGCCGAGCCGGTCGAGGTTCTTGCGCATATTGGCCGGATAAACGATCAACTTCTCGATCACGCCACCGAGCCGGTTGAGCGCGAAATCGAGCGTCACCGTTGCGTCCGGCCCGATCATACGCTCGACCGAGGAATGCGAGATGTCACGCTCGTGCCAGAGCGCGACGTTCTCCAGCGCCGGTGTCACATAGGCGCGCACCATGCGCGACAGCCCGACCAGGTTCTCCGACAGCACCGGATTGCGCTTATGCGGCATGGACGAGGAACCCTTTTGCCCCGGCGAGAAAAACTCCTCCGCCTCCCGCACCTCGGTGCGCTGCAAATTGCGGATCTCGGTCGCCAGCCGCTCGACCGAGGCGGCGACGACGCCCAGCGTTGCGAAATACATGGCGTGACGGTCGCGCGGAATGACCTGGGTGGAGATCGGCTCGACGCGAAGCCCCATTTGCTTCGCCACGTGCGCTTCGACCCGCGGATCGACCTGCGCGAAGGTGCCGACCGAGCCCGAGATGGCGGCGGTCGAGACTTCGTGCTTCGCCGCCGCCAGCCGCTCCCCCGCGCGGGCGAACTCGGCGTAGGCGTAGGCAAGCTTGAGCCCAAACGTGGTCGGCTCGGCGTGGATGCCGTGCGAACGGCCGATGGTCGGCGTGAATTTGTGTTCTTCGGCGCGCTTCTTCAGCGCCGCCTTGAGCCGCTCCACGTCGGCGATCAGAAGATTGGCCGCGCGCACGAGCTGAACGTTGAAGCAGGTGTCGAGCACGTCGGAGGAGGTCATGCCCTGATGCACGAAGCGCGCCTCCGGGCCGACGATTTCGGCCAGATGCGTGAGAAAGGCGACGACGTCGTGCTTGGTCTCGCGCTCGATCTCGTCGATCCGGTCGATGTCGAACTTCGCCGTCTTGCCTTTCGACCAGATCTTCTTCGCCGCCGCTTTCGGGATCATGCCGAGTTCGGCCATGGCGTCGGCGGCGTGCGCCTCGATCTCGAACCAGATGCGAAAGCGGCTCTCGGGCGACCAGATCTCCGCCATTTCGGGGCGGCTGTAGCGCGGAATCATCGAAATCCTCGGCCGGGGCGACGGACCCGCTCTATCAGAGGCGGTGCCTTGCAGCAATGTAACGAGGCTGCCGTCCACGCGTCAGCCGGCGTCGCTTCGCGGCGCGCTCAGGCGGCGAGCCGCGCGCGGTCGTGCGGCAGCGAAAGGTCGATCGGCGTTCCCTTCGGGATGATGCCGGTCGGGTTGATCCGCGTGATCGAATAATAATTGATGACGTAGTAGCGCGGCTTCACCGTCTCGGCGACGCCCGGCACCTGATAAAGCTCGCGCATATAGTTCGACAGATTGGGAAAGTCGGCGATGCGATTGCGGTTGCACTTGAACAGCGAAAAATAGGCGACGTCGAAGCGCAACAGCGTCGGCAACAGCCGCCAGTCGGCCTCGGTGATCTGATGGCCGACCAGATAGCGCTGGCGGCCGAGGCGGGCTTCCAGTTCGTCAAGCGTGGCAAACAGCGCGTCGTAGGACGCGTCGTAGGCGGCCTGTGTCTTGGCGAAGCCGCAGCGGTAGACGCCATTGTTGACGGTGCCGTAGACGAGGTCGTTGATGCGGTCGATCTCGGGGCGTAGGGCCTTCGGATAGAAATCCGTACGCTCGCCGCCGATTGCGTCGAACTCGCTGTTGAGCATGCGGATGATTTCGGAGGAACTCGTTGTTGACGATGCGGCGGGTCTTTTTGTCCCACAGCGTAGGCACCGTCACCTTGCCAGTATAGTGCGGGTCGCTCGCCGTGTAGGCCTCGTGCAGATAGCGAAAACCGTTGACCCGGTCGGGCGTACAGTCGGGGAAGGCCGGATTGTCTTCGTACAGCCAGCCCTGTTCCTTGATTCCCGGGATCGCGTAGGCGACCGAGATCGCATTGTTGAGTTTCTTGACCGCCCGATAGATCAGCGTGCGGTGCGCCCACGGACAAGCATGCGCGACATAGAGGTGGTAGCGCCCGGGCTCGGCCTTGAAGCCGGACGAGCCGTCAGCGGTGATGCGGTCGCGGAATTGACTGTCGGCGCGCAGAAACTCGCCTGTCTTGCCGGTCTCGGTGGCAAGTTGCTCATCGGTCCATTTGCCGTCAATCACGATACCCATCAGGCAGCCTCTCCACGCGCGAGCGCCGCGGCGTTGCGGATCGCCGCGATATTGACGCGATAGGCATCAGCGTTGCGGTCCTTGAACACCGCCGAGCCGGCGACAAACGCATTGGCGCCGGCGCGCGCCGCCTGCGGCGCGATTTCGGGCGTGATGCCGCCATCGACTTCGATGTCAATCGGGCGGCCGCCCGCCATGGCGCGCAGATTGCGCAGCTTGTCGAGCGCGCCGGGAATGAACTTCTGCCCGCCGAAGCCTGGATTGACCGACATGACGAGGATCAGATCGACCAGATCGATGACGTTCGCGATCGTGTCTTCCGGCGTGCCGGGATTAAGCGTCACGCCGGCCTTCTTGCCGAGTGCGCGGATCGCCTGCAGCGAGCGGTGAATGTGCGGACCGGCTTCGACATGCACGGTGATGTGGTCGGCGCCGGCCTTGGCGAACGCTTCCAGATAGGGATCGGCCGGCGAGATCATCAGATGCACGTCGAGCGGCTTCTTGGTGTGTGGGCGGATCGCCTTCACCACGTCTGGGCCGATCGAGATGTTGGGCACGAAATGGCCGTCCATGACGTCGACGTGGATCCAGTCGGCGCCGGCCGCGTCGACCGCACGCACCTCCTCGCCGAGCTTGGCGAAATCGGCGGACAGGATTGACGGCGCGATGATGAGCGGACGGGGCATGGCGCGCTTTCGGAAGTCACTGTTCGCCTAACATGCCACCGACGAGGCGGCAACGCGGCCCTATTCAACGCGGCAAGATTTGCCGGGTTTCCTGCGGCCGCGGCAGCTTTTGGCCGCTGACCTGGGCGGGCCCTCCGGGAAAACTCCTTGCCTGTCTGATAGTTGCCGAACGGCCCCGCTCTTGCATTTGAAAGTAGCGAGCAACGCGGCGAACCGCCGCTCGCCGTCCGCAGGAGCGCGCCAATGTCGCTGTCGGTCAACGCATCGAACTCCACCAACCCCTTCGCCTATCTGCAGTCGCTCTGGCAGCAACAGGCGACCTCGGCGAGCGGGACGCAAGCGCAGTCCGATCCGCTGTCGGCGTTGCTGGCATCGATTACCGGGCAAGCAAGCTCCACGACCGCGACCAGCACAGCGGCATCGTCAACCTCCGCGACGCCATCGTCGAGCACCACCTCGCCGCAATTCGGTCAGCAGACCTTGCAGGCCTTGCTCGCGCTGCAGTCCAGCAGCGCAAACGCGCAGCCGTTAGCGTCGCAATTCGGCGCCGACCACGACCGGCGACGACCCCATGTCGGCGTTGCAGAGCGATTCGAGCCAGGGCGGCCATCATCACCGCCATCATCACAGCATGGCGGCTAATGGGACCAACGGACAAACAAGCAGCGCCGCGGCCGACACGGCAAATTCGTCGGCTGGAAGCGGGAGCGGCACAGGCAATAACGCGCTCTATCGATTGCTGCAGATGCAGGCCCAATTAACGCCGCCCGCCGCCGCGCAAAGCACCACCACAGCCTAGCACCTCATTGTCAGCGCTCGCTGCCAGCGCGCGACTGTCGTGCTGGACTGCAACCGGCTAGCCGCGATACCGCGTGCGCGCAGCGGAGGTTGTTGCCGTGGCGCGCGCCGATGTCATCGTGCTGGGAGCGGGGATCGTCGGGACCTCGATCGCGCTCCATCTCGCCAAGCGCGGGCTGTCAGTCGCGTTGATCGATCGCGGCAGGCCGGGGGAGGGCACTTCCTACGGCAATACCGGCATCATCGAAGGCAACACCGTCTTTCCGCAGGCTTTCCCGTCAAACTGGATGGCGCTTTTGCGCATCGCGCTCAAGCGCGCGCCTGAAGCCAATTACGATCTGACGTTCTTGCCGCGCGTGGCGCCCTGGCTCTTGGCGTTCCGCGCCGCCTCGCGGCCCGAGCGTCTGGTGGAAACCGTGGAGCTGATGCGGCCCCTGTTCGCCCGCGCGATCGCCGAGCATGAGGCGCTGGCCGTTGAATCGGATGGCGAACGCTATCTGCGGAAAAACGGCTGGCTCAAGCTTTATCGCGGCGACCGTTCGTTCGCCGCGCAGGCGCGCGAACTCGAACTCGCCGCGCAACTGGGCATCGCCAATGTACCGCTCGACGGCGAGGCGGCGCGCGCGCTCGAACCCTCGCTCAATCCGGTGTTCCGCCATGCCGTGCATTGGACCGGCGCAGTGAGCGTGAGTAATCCGCTCGCGCTCACGCGCGCCTATGCGGCGCGCTTTGCCACGCTCGGTGGGATGACATTTTCCGGCGATGCGCGTTCGCTGCATCGCGCCGAGCCGCACTGGCGCGTCGATACCGTCTCGGGCCCGATCGAAGCGTCCGACGTCGTCGCCGCGCTCGGCCCGTGGACGCCGGACCTGCTCGATCCGTTCGGCATCAAGCTGCCGCTTGCCGTCAAGCGCGGCTATCACCGGCACTTCCGCGCAAAGGGCAACGCGGCGCTCAGCCGTCCGATCCTCGATGCCGAGAACGGCTACTGCCTCGCGCCGATGGAGCAGGGCATCCGGCTCACCACCGGCGCCGAATTTGCAGCGCGGGACGCGCCGCCGACACCGGTTCAGTTCGAGCGCCTAATGCCGGCGGCGCGCGAACTCTTCGCGCTGGGTGAGGCGGTCGAGCCGCAGCCCTGGATGGGGGCGCGCCCCTGCTTTGCGGATTCGCGCCCGGCGATCGGACGCGCACCGAAAGCCCGTGGGTTATGGCTCGCGTACGGCCACGGCCATTGGGGTTTGACGCTTGGTCCCGCGACTGGAAGGCTGCTAGCCGAGATGATCACCGGCACAGCGCCGTTTTGCGATCCGAAGCCTTACGGCGCCGAGCGGTTCATGCACTGACCGTCACTGCCGGCTCACGCCTTCGGCGTACCCCGGAATGTCTCAGTTCCCGCTGATCGTCTTCACCACGCTCGATTCCGGGCGCGTGTTGGTCACGTCCATCTTGTCCTGCTGGCGGACCATGTCGTCGTATTTGGGCAGCGTCGCCAGCGTGCTCGCCGGCACCATGTGGACGATCATAAAGCCGTTCGCTTTGAGCTGCTGCAACAATTGCGGCAACGCTTCTGCGGTTCCCCGCTGGAAGTCGTGCATCAGCACGATACCCTTGCCGCGCTTTTTCAGCTTCGTCATCACCGATTGGACGACCTGCTCAGGGCGGTGGATCTTGAAGTCGAACGAGTCGATGTCGGTCGAGAACGTTGAGATGTTGCGCGTGCCCAAATAGGCCAGCAATTCGGGCGGCTGTTGCAGATCGGGGAAGCGGAAGAACGGTGCGATCGGCGCGCCGACCGCGCGCGTCACCGCGCTGACGCCCATTTCGATTTCCGCCTTGGCCTGCTCGATGTCGCTCGCGTAGGGATTCTTGGCGAGATCTTTGTGTGACCAGGTGTGGCTGCCGATCGTCATGCCGGCTTGGGCAACGATCTTTGAGAGTTCAGGATGCCACATGGCGTGTTCGCCGATCTCGAAGAAGGTTGCCTTCAAGCATTGATCGGTCAGCGCCTTGATGACCATGAGCGTGTTCACCGGCCACGGACCATCGTCGAAGGTCAGCACCACTTCGTGGTCGCGCAGAAAATCATACTGCTTGAAGTGCTCGAAGCCGAAGGCAGGGCCGCCCACGGTGTCGATTTGTACGATGCGCTCAAGCCCCATGGCGCCCGGCTTGTCGCAGGCTGGGACACTGTTGGCCACCTTGCCGGAATCGGGAGGCGTTGTATTCGCGGCAGCAGGGGCGGCCGGCGCCGCGCCGGTCGGGGTATTCTGCGCTTGCGCCACGCGCGTCGGCTGGACAATTGCAGCCGGCGGGACGGACGCTATCGCGTTAACGGCTTGTGGCGTGGCCAAGATCGGATCGGCCGCGACTGGGCTTGCCGTGGCAACCGGCGCAGGCGTCGCGCTCGTGCTGTTGGCAACCAGCACCGGACCGCCAGATCCAGTCGCCCGTTGAGCGGCCACCACGCCGAAGGCCGCCAGACCCAAAGTCGCCAACGCGGCGATCACCACAATGAACAACCGCACAGCACGCCTCCACGCACAAACCGACGCTACTTTTGACCCGAAGAGAAAGCGCAATCGGCTGACGAGTCAACCTGGACTAGGCAGAAGTGTTGCCTTCGCGGACAAAAGATTACGATTGTGGTTTCCGCGGTACTTTATTGCGGTTTCCGCGGCACTTTATTCTGGTTTGGGCGGCACATTGCGGCGCGGCGGGTTTGCGCGTTCTTCAGCCGCCGAATTGGTCCTTCCAGCTCTTGATCGCACCGGGGAAGGGAAGCGTGGAAGCTTCAAAGACGCCGCGGGCGATCGCGCGCGCCACGACGTTGGCAGCGAGCGCACCCAGCTGGGTCAGCGCCAACATCGGATCGGCGAGTGGCCTTCGTCCGGTGGAAGCAGCGAATACCACGTCGCCGTCGAGCGGGGTGTGGACCGGGTAGATCGCGCGCGACAGCCCGGATTGGGCCATAATCGCGAGCCGCTTGGCTTGCGGCTTGCTCAAGATCGCATCGGTCGCCACCACGACGAGCGTCGTATTGGTGCGCGGGGTGATCTTCGTGCGCGGCTCCAGCGCAGCCACGGGAAACGGATTGGGCAGACCGAGGCCGCCGAATTCACTATTCTGCTCGAACGGCGCCGCCCAGAACCATGGGCCCGAATCGACAATGACGCTACCGACGGCGTTGACCACAGCAAGCGCCCCGACGGTGTGGCCGTCTGCACTCTTGGCTGATGCGGAACCGAGGCCGCCCTTGCAATTGACCGTCGTGGGGCCCGTGCCCGCGCCGACGCTGCCTTGGCCGAATTCGACGGCAGCTCCCGCTGCCGCGGCATAACCGAGATCTCGATAAGGCGGAAAGCGCCCCCAGTTCTTGTCGCCGCCATTATTGAGATCGAACACGATGGCCGCCGGGACGATCGGCACGCGTGAGGGACCGACCGCGAAGCCGCGGCCCTGTTCCCTCAACCAGGCCTGAACGCCCGAAGCCGCATCGAGCCCGAATGCCGAGCCGCCCGAAAGCGTAATGGCATCGATGCCCTCAACCGTTTGGGTCGGGTCGAGCAGCGCGGATTCGCGGGTCCCTGGAGCGCCGCCGCGCAGGTCGATCGACCCGATCGCCGGCTCGTCGAAGATGAGCGCAGTCGCCCCCGAGCCGAGCCGCATGTCCTCGGCGTGACCCACCTTCAGCCCGGCGACATCGGTGATGAGGTTGCGCAAACCCACCTCGCAAATTGCTTCAAGCGGAGACGATTTTTGTGGCAACGTCAACAGCTTGCATAGGTGCTATTGAAGTTCATGTGAATGCTGAACATGCGGTCTTCACATCCTCGCGGCCTGCTAGCCCATGTCTTGCACGCCCTGTCCCGGCCGGGCATGAGTGCGCCATGCACAACGTGACCATTGTCACCGCGCTCATCGCCGGCATGCTGAGCTTTCTGTCGCCCTGCGTGCTGCCGCTGGTGCCGCCCTACCTCGTTTACCTGACCGGCACCTCGCTCGAGCGCCTTGCCGACGGCGAGACCAAACCGGGAGCGAAGCGGCAGACGATCGTCGCGGCACTGCTGTTCGTGCTTGGCTTCTCCACGGTGTTCGTGGCGCTGGGTGCTAGCGCCAGCGCCATTGGGGAAGCGTTGCGCGCCTATTCGGGCCAGCTCGCCATCCTGGCTGGCGTCGGCATCATTGTCATGGGCTTGCATTTTCTTGGCCTGACCCCGATTGCGTGGCTGATGCAGGAGAAGCGCCTCGATGTCGCTAAGCCGGTCGGGCTTTGGGGCGCCTATCTGATGGGTTTTGCCTTCGCGTTCGGTTGGACCCCGTGCATCGGGCCGATCCTGGCCGCGATTCTCGCCATCGCTGCGTCGGAGGCGACCGTTGCCCGGGGCGCCGGCATGCTCGCGGTCTATTCGCTCGGTCTCGGGCTTCCGTTCATCGCCGCGGCCCTCGCCGTCGGACCCTTTGCCGCCTTCCTCGCCCGTTTCCGCGCCCATCTCGGTCTCGTCGAGAAGGCGATGGGCGGCTTGCTGGTGCTGACCGGCATCGCCTTCCTCACCGGTGCGGTCGGCGAGGCGAGCAATTGGCTGTTGAACACGTTTCCGGTGCTGGGCAGGATCGGATAACAAAAAACCCGCCGGTGAGGCGGGCTTTTCGACGCGCGAAAACTAGCGGCTACATCGCGCAGCCGGAATTCGGGCATTGCGCGTAAGTGATTTTACCGCTCGGATCCTTTTTCCAGACGTAAATCACGTAGTCGAGCCGCGTGATGTCGCCCTTCTTGTCGTAGGATATGTCGCCGATGACGGTGTGAAAGTGCATGCCGGAATGCATCATGTCGGCGACCTTCCTTGGATCGAGTGACTTGGCCGCCGTCGCTGCCTGCGCAATGATTTGCACGCCGGCATAGCTATAGAGCGTGTAGGCTTCCGGCTCGAACCCCTTGGCGCGGAATTTGGCCACCACGGCCTTGGCCTCCGGACGGTTGCGCGGGTCGGGACCGTAAGTCATCAGCGTGCCGATGACCCCCGGACCGCCCACGCTGGCGTACTCATCCGAGGTGATTCCATCGCCGCCCATCAGCGGCGCCATGACGCCCTGGTCGCGCATCTGCCGCACGATCAGGCCGGCTTCGGTATAAAGGCCGCCGAAATAGACGAGATCGGCGCCCGATTGTTTGATCTTCGAGATCAGCGCCGAGTAATCCTTCTCGCCGGTATTGATGCCTTCGTAGAGCACTGCCTTCATGCCGCCGGCTTGGATCGTCTTCAAAGTCTCGTCGACCAGACCTTTGCCGTAGGTCGTCTTGTCATTGACGAAGGCGATCTTCTTGCCCTTGTAGTGCGCGAGAATGTAGGTGCCGGCGACCTTGCCCTGCTGGTCGTCGCGGCCGCAGGTGCGGAAGATGTTCCACAGCCCGCGCTCCGTCACCGTCGGATTGGTCGAGGCCGGCGTGATCTCCAGGATGCCGTTCTCGTTATAAACTGCAGAGGCCGGAATGGTGACGCCCGAATTGTAGTGGCCGATCACGAATTTCACGCTGTCGGCGACGAAATTGTTGGCGACCGAGACGCCCTGTTTGGGATCGGAGACGTCGTCGCCGAATTCCACGCTGAGCTTCTGGCCCAATACGCCGCCGGCGGCGTTGATGTCTTCGACGGCTTGCTGGACGCCGTTTTTCATTTGCGCGCCGGTGGCGGCGTTTGCCCCGGTGATCGGGCCGCCGATGCCGAACTTGACCTGGGCCAGGGCCGATCCCGCGAATGCGCACGCAAGACCCAAAGCGAGTCCGAGTGTGACGATCTTCCTCATGGTGGTTCCCCTCGAAGTGGACTCGGCAGGTTCAACGTCAAAGCAAACTACGTCAATGCGGCTTACGGCGCCAGCGCAACGGTCCGGCAGGCGTGTATATCCAGGGATATTGGACCGCCATTTGCGCGGCGCGCGCGGCGCGGAAGCCGAGCAAACCAAAGCCCATGCAGATCGCGCTGTCGATGCCATAATAATAAATCGACAACAGCGTGCCGTCGAATAAAGCGAAGTGGATGAAACGGACCGCGCCGCCGAGAATGAGCGAATAGAAGATGACCTGCCACCATCGCCGCCAGGTCGCTGCCACGGCGCGGCCGGCGAGCCACGCCGCCCCGCCGCCAAGAATGACAGAGACCAGCAGGAAGATGCCGAACAAATCTTCCTCGTAGAGGAAGGTGGCGACTGCGGAGAACGATAGCGCGGGACTGGTCATGATGCCTGCTGCCGTCCGCCTTCAAGGTACGCAGCCTTGACCTCGGGCCGCTCCAACAGCTCGCGACCGCTGCCGGAAAGCGTGATCGTCCCGTTGACCATCACATAGCCGCGATGGGCGAGCTTGAGCGCGTGATAGGCGTTCTGCTCGACCAGAAACACGGTCAGACCGTCCTCGGCGTTGAGTTTCTTGATGGCGTCGAAAATCTGCCGCACGATCAGCGGGGCGAGCCCGAGCGAGGGTTCATCGAGCAGGAGAAGCCGCGGCCGGCTCATCAGCGCGCGTGCGATCGCCAGCATTTGCTGTTCGCCGCCCGACAATGTGCCGCCGCGCTGGCCGAGGCGCTCGTTGAGGCGTGGGAACAGAGCCATCACACGCTTGAGATCGGCCTCGAACCCGGCGGCCTCGGCGACGGCCGCGCCCATCTGCAAGTTTTCCAACACTGTCATGCGCGGGAAGATGCGGCGGCCCTCGGGCGCCTGGGCGAGCTTGAGCCGCGCGATCTCGTGGGTCGGCATTTGCGTGATGTCGCGACCGTCGAACTGGATCTGGCCCTCGCGCGCGCGGGGGTTGCCGCAGACTGTCATCATCAAGGTGGATTTGCCGGCGCCATTGGCGCCGATCAGCGCGACGATCTCACCGGCATTGACCTCAAGATCGACGCCTTTGAGCGCGCGCACATGGCCGTAATAGGCGGTCACCCCGCGCACGGAGAGAAGCGGCGCGCTCATAGGCCCACCGCGGCCTCGACCTGCGCCACCTCCTCGTCGGCGACGCCGAGGTAGGCGGCGATCACTTTCGCATCGTTGCGCACGCTTTCCGGCGAGCCGTCGGCGATCTTGACGCCGTAATCGAGCACGACGACGTGGTCGGAAATCTTCATCACGACGCTCATGTCATGCTCGATCAACAGGATCGAAATGCCGCATTCCTGGCGGATGATGAGGAGAAGATCGTTCAGCTCGGCGCTCTCGCGCGGATTGAGCCCGGCCGCGGGCTCATCGAGACAGAGCAGCACCGGATCGGTGCACATGGCGCGGGCGACCTCGAGGCGGCGCTGTGCGCCATAGGGCAACTCGCCGGCTGGATCGTCGGCGCGGTCGAGCAGGCCGAACCGGTCGAGCCACGCGCGCGCCTTGTCGACTGCTGCGCGCTCGGCGGCCGCATAGGAGGGAAAGCCGAGGATGCCGAGCAGCGTATAGCCGGAGGCGAGCATCAAGGAATTGTGCTGGGCGACCAGGAGGTTTTCCAAAACCGTCATGCCGGAAAACAGGCGGATGTTCTGAAACGTGCGGGCGACGCGCGCCCGTTGCGCCACCTGATAATCGGGCAAGCGTTCGAGCAGAAACAGCGCGCCCTCGTTGCTCACCATGCCGCGCGTGCCGCTGTCGGTCAGGCCCTCGAGCGCGTTCCACATTTTGGGGTCGCCGCGCTGCAGTGCGATCCGCCCCGCGGTCGGTTTGTAGAAACCGGTGATGCAGTTGAACACCGTAGTCTTGCCGGCGCCATTCGGGCCGATCAGCGCGGTGATGGCGCCGCTTTTGACGTCGAAGGACAGATCGTCGACGGCAAGAAGGCCGCCGAAGCGCATGGTCAGATGCTCGACGCGCAGGACAGGGGAGGGATCGGCCGCCATCAGCCGCGTCCTTCCTTGACCAGATCGACGGAGATGGCCTTGCGCTCTTTAAGAAACACCGACGGCTCGCGGCGCGAGATCAGCCCGCGCGGCCGCCAGATCATGATCAGCACCATGGCAAGCCCGAACAGCAGCATGCGGTACTGCGTCGGATCGAAGGTGGGGCCGAAAATTTGCTTGAGAAAGTCGAGCTGGCGGAGGATTTCGGTGCCGCCGATCATGACGATGGCGGCGATGGCGACGCCGATCTGGCTGCCCATGCCCCCGAGTACCACGATGGACAGCACGGTCGCCGATTCAAGGAAGGTGAAGGATTCCGGCGAGATGAACGCTTCGCGCGCGGCGAAGAACGAGCCGGCGAAGCCGGCGAACATCGCGCCCATGGCGAATGCCGTGAGCTTCGTGTTGGTGGTGTTGATGCCGAGCGAGCGGCAGGCGATCTGGTCCTCGCGTAACGCTTCCCACGCACGGCCGACCGGCAATCGGCGCAGCCGCACGGTCACGAAACAGGTGAGCAGGCCGAGCGCCAGAATGACGTAATAAAGAAAAATGACGCGATAGGCCGGCGAGAATTCGAGGCCGAATACGGCGGCAAAGCCGTTGTCGTCGGCATTGAACGGGATGCCAAAAAACGTCGGCCGCGGAATGCCGATGATACCGGCATAGCCGTTGGTCAGTGCGGTCCAGTTGATCAGGACGAGGCGAATGATCTCGCCGAAGGCAAGTGTGACGATGGCCAAATAGTCGCCGCGCAGGCGCAGCACCGGGAAGCCGAGCAGAACGCCCCAGAACGAGGACAGGATGCCGGCGAGCGGCAGCAGCATCCAGAACGACAGGCCGAAAGTCTTCGCCAACAGCGCATACGAGTAGGCGCCCACGGCGTAGAAAGCGACGTAGCCGAGATCGAGCAGGCCAGCGAGTCCGACCACGATGTTCAGTCCCCAGCCGAGCATCATGTAGATCAGGATCTGGACGCCGAAATTGTCGATCCATTTCGCCGCGCCGCCCCAGCCGGCGGTGAGAAGGACAATCACCGGATAAGCGATGACGAAGGCGATGGCGAAGGGAGTGAAAAATCTGCCGAAGTAGTAGCGCCATGCCGCTGGCGCTTTCGGCGCGCGCGCCGCGCGCCCAGCAAGCCACGGCGCGAGCGCGACGGAATACGTGAAGCGGCCGGCCGCGGTGATGGCGACGAAGGAGAAGAATAGCGGCCAGCGCGTGGTCAGGATGAGCTGGTCGTTGATATCGGTGACCGTCTCGAAGCCGATCAGCGGCAGGAACAGGCCGGCGGCGACCAGCGCGGTGAAGCCCGTGTCGCGAACGGCTGCCGCCAGGTCGAAGTGCCGGCTTGGCGCGGCGGCCGCCATCTCACACCTTTTCGACGTCCGGCCGGCCGAATAGGCCCTGCGGCAGGAAGATCAAGGTGATCGCCAGGACGGAAAAGGCGGCGACGTCTTTGTAGTCGATGGAAAAGTACCCCGACCAGAAGGTCTCGATCAGCCCGATGATGAGACCGCCGACCACCGCGCCAGGAAGCGATCCGATACCGCCGAGCACCGCCGCGGTGAACGCTTTCACGCCGGGCAAGAAGCCGTCGGAAAAAGTGACCACGCCATAATACATCAGATGCATCGTGCCGGCGACGGCGGCGAGCGCGGCGGCGATGACGAATGTCATCGAGATGGTGCGGTCGACGTTGATGCCGAGCAAAGCCGCCATTTTCTGGTCCTGCTCGCAGGCCCGCTGCGCGCGGCCAAGCGGCGTCTTGGCGACCAGATACCAGAACGCGAGCAGCAGCAGCGCGGTCACGCCCCAGATGATGAGCTGCTTGTAGGACAGCGTGACCGGGAAATTGTCGTGGTTCGAAAGCACGAACTGGCCCTGCACCATAGGCGGGATGGATTTGTTGCGCGGTCCCTGCGTCACTTGCACGAAGTTCGACAGGAAGATCGACATGCCGATCGCCGAAATGAGCGGCGCCAGGCGGAACGAGCCGCGCAGCGGTCGGTAGGCCACGCGTTCGATCGCCCAGTTGACCAGCGAGGTAAACAGCATCGCCACGATCAGCACGATGAACAGAGCGAGCGCGATCGAGCCGATGCCGAGCCAGGAGGTCAGGATCAAAAATGCGATCAGCGCGATGAAGGCCGACACCATGAAGACGTCGCCGTGGGCGAAGTTCACCATGCCGATGATGCCGAACACCATCGTGTAGCCGATCGCGATCAGGCCGTAGATGGAACCGAGTGTGATGCCGTTGATCAGTTGCTGGACGAAATAGTCCATGCGGCAAAGCCCTTCCCGAATCCGGTAGAACTCTTAACAGGGGGCTGCCGGAGCGGCAACGCGACCGATTTGCAAGCCCCGCTTTGCCAGTCGGAGCCGCCGCCCCGGCTGCGGGCATGCGGCTGGCGGATATGTGCAATAATCGCGCCGCAACGGCGTTACTTGTCGCCGCAGCCGCCGCAGGCTACGCCGAGGCAAGCCAATAAGGAGAGTCCCTCATGGACCGCCTCAGATGCGAGGACGCCATCGCCGGCAAGGGCAGGCCGTTCACCGGTGCCGAATATCTCGAAAGCCTGCGCGACGGCCGCGAAATCTATATCTACGGCGAGCGGGTCAAGGACGTCACCACCCATCCCGCATTCCGCAACGCGGCGCGGTCGATCGCGCGGCTCTATGATGCGCTGCACGACGAGCGGACCAAACCGCTGCTCACCGCGCCGACCGACACCGGCTCCGGCGGTTTCACCCACAAATTCTTCCGCGTGGCACGCTCGCGCGATGAACTGATCGGCCAGCGCGACGCCATCGTGCAGTGGGCGCGCATGTCCTACGGCTGGATGGGCCGTACGCCGGATTACAAGGCGTCGCTGATGAACACGCTCGGCGCCAATTACGATTTTTACGGCAAGTTCGCCGGCAACGCGAAGGCCTGGTACCGGCGCGCGCAGGAAAACGTGCTGTTCATGAATCACGCCATCGTCAATCCGCCGGTCGATCGCGCCAAGCCGGCCGATCAGGTCAAGGACATCTACATCACGATCCAGAAGGAGACCGATGCCGGCATTTACGTCTCCGGCGCCAAGGTGGTGGCGACGTCGTCGGCGCTCACGCACTATAATTTTCTCGGCCAGAACGCGGCCATCCCGCTGCACGACAGCGATCTCGCGGTGATGTTCATCGCGCCGATGAACGCGCCGGGCGTCAAACTTCTCTGCCGCACATCCTACGAGATGACCGCGAGCGTGATGGGCACGCCGTTCGATTATCCGCTGTCGTCGCGCTTCGACGAGAACGACGCCATCTTCGTGTTCGACAACGTGTTCATTCCCTGGGAAGACGTGCTTCTCCACCGCGATCTGGAAAAGCTGAAAATCTTCTACCCGCAATCGGGATTCCTCGCCGGCTATCAGTTCCAGGGCTGCACGCGGCTCGCGGTCAAGCTCGACTTTCTGGTCGGTGTCATCGCCAAGGCGCTGCGCGCGGCCGGCTCTGACGAATTCCGCGGCAATCAGGCCATGCTCGGCGAAGTCATCGCCTGGCGCCATCTGTTCTGGGGACTTACCGATGCGATGGCGATGAGCCCGACCGAATGGGTGAACGGCGCGGTTTTGCCTAATCTGCAATCTGGATCGAGCTACCGGGTATTCGCCGGCGACGCCTACGGCCGCGTCAAGGAGATCGTCGAGAAGATCGTCGCCTCCTCGCTCATCTATCTCCCATCGTCCGCCAAGGATCTGAAAAACCCGGCAATCGACCGCTATCTCGCCCGCTACGTGCGCGGCTCGCACGGCATTGGTCACCGTGAGCGGATCAAGGTGATGAAGCTTCTGTGGGACGCCATCGGCACCGAATTCGGCGGCCGGCACGAACTCTACGAGCGCAATTACGCCGGCAATCACGAGGACATCCGCATCCAGGCGCTGTGGAATGCGCGCTCAACCGGCGTGATGGACGAGATGACGGCGCTCGCCGACCAGTGCATGTCCGAATACGACGAGAACGGCTGGACCGATCCGGCGTGGCTCAATCCCGACGACGTCGCCTATCCGGGCCTGCCGGAGGAGCAGCGGGCGGCGGAGTAGGGTTTTTCATGTCCCGCGCTGGCGGGGCATCCCGTATGCACCGCGCTTATTGCCAGTGTTGGCCCGCAAGGTTGATACTGGCCCCATGAACTGGATTGACCAACGGCCGGACGACGCGATGGACGGCGCCTTCACGGCAGTGGCGCCGGACCCAGTCGTGTCCATCGAGTCGCCTGTGTTTCGCGAAGCGATGGCGCGGCTTGGCGCGGCGGTGCATGTCGTCACCACGGCCGGCCCTGCAGGCAAGACCGGCTTCACCGCGACCGCGGTCTGTTCGGTGTCGGATACGCCGGCGATGCTGCTTGTTTGTCTGAACCGCAGAAGCAACTCGGCCCCGCTGATGTCGCAAAACGGCGTGTTCTGCATCAACACGCTCGGCGCTGCCGAGGAGAAACTTGCCGACATCTTCGCCGGCAGGAGCGGCGTGCATCTAGAAGAACGCTTTTCCGTCGGCGAATGGATGACGTTGAAGACCGGCTCGCCGGTGCTCGCCTCGGCGGTGGTCGCCTTTGATTGCCGCACCATCGAGATCAAGGCGGTCGCCTCGCACAACGTGATTTTCGGCGCCGTGCAGGCGGTGCGGCTCGGACCCGCCGGACCGGCTTTGGTTTATCACGACCGCGCCTATAAGCCGGTCTGAACGCGAGCGTTGCCGCCTTTTATTTGGGCACCTTCCGGAACCGCCGCGCCGCTATTTCTCCTTATTTCTCAAAACATTGACAATTATTCGGTCATTCGCAACCGGAACGAAAGAGGGTTGTCCCGCATTATCGTTCAGCTGGGCGGGTATCCTTTGACCCCTAATGTTCGGAGAACGTCCAATGTCGAACGAACAACGACAGAACGACCAGCAACAGCGCCAGAACAAACCCCAGAACGACCCGCAGCGCGATCAGCAACAGCAGGGCGGCGGGCAGCAGCGTCCGGGCCAGCAGCAGCAAGGCGGCCAGAATCGTCCTGGCCAGCCGGGTCAACAAGGCGGCCAGAGCGGTCAAAAAGGTCAGCAGGGCGGCCAGGGCGGCCAGCACGGCAACGGTTGACGCTTCTTTCGTTAGCGATCCGGCAGCCCGCTAGCGGCGGGCTGCCGGTTTTTCGTCTGCTGTGCAAAGCTGGCGCATGCTGCGCGCCTTGCTTCTTTGCCCCTTCTTCTTCCACGTGATCGGCTTATGCTGGCGGCATGGCTACCACGCTCGCCAGCGCGCTGCCGCTCTTCCACCTGTACGGCGATCCGCCTGACGATCAGGCGTTCGATTTCATTCATATCGAGACAATCGCCTCGCGCTCCTCGATCCACGACTGGACCATTCGCGCGCACCGCCATCGCAATTTGTTTCAGATCTTGCTGATTGAGCGAGGCGGGGGCTCGATGACCTTCGACGTGGCGACGCTTCCCTTCACTGCGCCGGCGGCAATTCTTGTTCCGGCCACTATCGCGCACGGCTTTCGCCTCGAGCCGAACGTCACCGACGGCTGGGTCTTAAGCTTTACCGAGGACGCCGCCGCTGGGCTCGCCGATCGCGGCGGTGAAGCGCTGGCGCGGCTGCGCGCGCTCGCCGTGCAGCCGATCGTGCCGATCGGCGAGGAGGCCGAGCGGGCGCGGCTGTCGCGGCTTTGCGCGGAGTTGAATGAGGAGCATGGCCTCGCGCGCGAAGGTTACCGGTTGGCGATGCGCGGGCTGTTGGTGCTGATCGCCGTCGGCGTTGCGCGGCTGGCGGCAAGCCGCGCGCGCACTGGCGCGGTGACGCTCAAGCCCGCTGACTCGACCGTCGCGCAGCTGCGCAATCTGGTCGACGAGTTTTTCCGCACCGAGCGCTTGCTTTCATTCTACGCCGACAAACTCGGCATGACCGTCGACCGCCTCAACGACCATGTCAAACGCGCAACCGGCGTCACCGCCGGGCATCTCATCCGTCAGCGCGTGCTCACCGAGGCCAAGCGCGCACTCGTCTTCACCGCGCAGCCGATCCAGGAAATCGCGCTAGAGCTCGCCTTCGCCGATCCGTCCCACTTCGCCCGCTTCTTCCGCAATGCGACCGGCACCACCCCGCATGAATTTCGCGATCAGCGCGGCGGCTGATACGATACCCTCCGCCCGCCATTCATGCTTGCTACGGAAGAAACGTCCCATGCCTATCAGCGAAAAGCTTAGAACTCTCATCAGATCGGCCTGGGACGACGGCGCGCCGTGCCTGGTCGCGACGCAAGGACCGAACGGCCCCAATATTTCGCCCAAGGGCAGCATGGTCATTTTTGATGACAAGCATCTTGCCTACTGGGAACGCTCGAAGAAGCAAGCGCTGGAAAATATCGGCCACGACAAGCGCGTTTGCGTGATGTACTCAAACTTCAAGGCGCAGCGCGACGGTGTCCTCGAGTCCGGCTTTTTGCGGTTCTATGGCAACGCCGAACTGCATGAAAGCGGACCAATCCACGACGCCATCTTCAAGTTACTGTTGCCGCGCGAACAGACGCATGTCGGCGCCGACACCGGCATCGGCGTGCTGGTCAAGATCGAACGCGCGGGCGATATTCGCGGCAAGCCGCTGCCTTGAAGTTGGAGCGCGAGCATTAAGCGCACGCCGATGACCAACACGCTGCGCGGCGCTGACATCGTTGCCCGTTCGCTCGCCCGCCTCGGCTGCCGGCGCATGTTCACGCTCTCCGGCAACCACATCATGTCGACCTTCGACGCCGCGCTCGATGCCGGCATCGATCTCGTTCATGTGCGCCACGAAGCGGCCGCCGTGCACATGGCCGATGCGCATGGCCGGCTCACCGGCGAAGTGGGCGTGGCGCTTGTCACCGGCGGGCCAGGGCACGCCAACGCGGTCGGTGCCCTATACACGGCGCTCGCCGCCGAATTGCCGATGGTTCTTCTGTCGGGACATGCCGCCACCTGGGAGCTCGGCCGCGGCGGGTTCCAGGAATTGCGTCAGGCCGAGATGGCGAAGCCGGTGACGAAAGCATCGTGGACGGCGAGTGATGCCGGCACGCTTGGCCACGACATCGGCGAAGCGTTTCGCATCGCGCTGTCGGGACGGCGCGGGCCGGTGCATGTGAGCCTGCCGTCGGACCTGCTCGATGCCCGGCTCGACGAAAGCACCGTTGTATGGCCGGCGGTTGGCAAGGCAAAGCGCGAAGCACTTGACGATGCCGCTTGTGCGAAAATTCTTTCTTTGCTCGCCGCCGCCAAGCGGCCGATCATTTTCGCCGGCCCGCAAATGTCGAGCGGGCGCGGACGCGACCTGCTCGCTGTTCTTGAAGCCGCGATCGGGGTTCCTGCGGTCATTCTGGAAAGTCCGCGCGGACTGGCCGATGCGACGCTCGGAGCGCTCGCCGATTTGGCCAAAGAAGTCGATCTTGTCGTGTTGCTTGGCAAGGCGCTCGATTTTTCGTTGAAGTGGGCGGGTGCGCCGGGCTTTCAATCGGACGTTTCGCTCATCGCGATCGATCCGGACGCCGACCTGATCGCGCGGGCCGCGCGCGAGAAGGGCGAGCGGCTTCTTTTCGGCTGCGTCGCGGATCCGGCGTTGGCCGCCGAAAAGCTCGCCGCTTCCGCCCAGAAAAGCCCGCGCGACGGGGCTTGGCATGCTCACGCGCGCCACGCGCTCGACGCGCGGCCGGCATCGTGGCGGGAGGTGGTGGGCAAGACGCCGGGTCGGCTCCATCCGGCCGAAGTGTTCCGAGCTTTGCGTCCCTTTATCGAGCGCGATCCGGATACAGTGCTGATCTGCGACGGCGGCGAATACGCGCAATGGGGGCAGAGCATGCTTCCCGCCCGCCGTCGCCTCGTCAACAGCGTCGCCGGCTCCATCGGCAGCTCGCTGTCTTTCGCGCTCGCCGCGCGCCTGGTTGAGAGCAGGGCGCCCGTGTTCGCCGTGCTCGGCGACGGCACGATCGGCTTCCACATCGCCGAATTCGAAACCGCGGTGCGCCGCGGGCTGCCGTTCGTCGCCATCCTCGGCAACGACGCGCGCTGGAATGCGGAGAGCGAAATCCAGCGCCGCGACTACGGCGCCAACCGCATGCATGGCTGCGAACTGACCGCCGCGCGCTACGATCAGGCCGTAGCGGGGCTCGGCGGCTACGGCGAGTTCGTCGAGCGCGCCGCCGATCTTGCTCCGGCCATCGAGCGCGCACTCGCCAGCGGCAAACCAGCCTGCGTCAACGTGATGATCGAGAGCACCGCCGCTCCCGCTTTGCACCTGCCGGTTTAACTGTCGCGAAGCGAACTATTTGCACGCCCATTCCCGCCAGCGGCAACCGCCTCCGCACTCGGAAATCGCGGCGCTTATAGCTTCGCCGCTCGTCGAATAGCCGTGCGCTTCGCCCCAGCGGCCAGAAGAGCCAGTCGCGAGCGCGATGCAGGTATTCTCTTCCCAGTTCATCACTGAGCAGCCGCCGCCACAGGCGTTGAGCGCGGCGCGCTCGGCTGCGGCCCGGCTGCCGTAGCCGTGCGCTTCCGACGCGGCGCCGGTTCCCGAATTGTAGGCGATCGCGCCAAAGCCGGCGAACGCTACGCTGGGAAGAACCAGAGGCGGCAAGCAGCGCCGCGCTAAAGATCGTTTTCATTCTCCTCCTCCTTCCGTTCGAATAAATGTCCGTGCTGGTGCGAATGATAGCAGTTTTCCGGGGCTGATCCGATGGCCGCCTCACTTCAAGAACCCGAGCACTGTCTCGGCGTAAACTTTCGGCTGCTCCAGATTGGAAATATGCGCGGCTTCGAGCACGGCGATCTTGGCGCCCGGCACGTTCGCCTTGATGTACTCGCCGGCTTCGAGCGTGGTCGCCGGATCGCGGCGCCCGGCAATGACCAGCGTAGGGCGGGTGATCTTCGGCAATAGCGGCCGATGGTCCATGTCGCGGATCGCCTCGCCGCAGCCGATATAGCCCTCGACCTTGGTGGCGAGAAACATCTCGCGCATCTTCGCCATCGCTCGCCGGCGAGCGCTGGCGAAACTCGGGCGTGAACCAGCGCTCCATGTTGGCGTCGACGATGCCTTCGAGACCCTTCTCGCGCACAAGCTTAATGCGGCCGTCCCATATCGAGCGGTCGGGGAAATAGGCCGAGGTGTTGGAGAGAATGAGTTTGTCGATCCGGTTTGCCGCGTTAGCACCAAGCCACATCCCGACCATGCCGCCCATCGACAGGCCGCACCAGTTGATCTTCTCGATCGAGAGCGCGTCGAGCACGCCGAGCACGTCGCGGCCGAGCCTTTCCATCGTGTAGGGACCCTTCGGCACGCTCGATTTCCCGTGGCCGCGGCGGTCGTAGCGAACGAGGCGGAAGTGCTGGGTGAAGGGAGCGACCTGCTCGTCCCACATGTGCAGATTGGTGCCGAGCGAATTCGACAACATCAGTACCGGTGCGCGCTCCGGCCCATCGATCTCGGCGTGGATGGTGCAGCCGTCATCGACTTTGATGTCGGGCATTGCTATCTCCTCCCTTGAATTCGCTGCCTTTTAGCATCCTTTGGGCGCGCGGTCAGGGAGTGACGTGACATGGCGATGACGATGACAGGCGAGTATCAGCTTCCGGCCCCGCAACAGACGGTGTGGGAGAAGCTCAACGATCCGGCGGTGCTCAAGGCTTGCATCCCCGGTTGCGAGTCGCTCGACAAGACTTCGGACACTGGTTTTGCGGCGGTCGCCACCATCAAGATCGGTCCGGTCAAGGCGAGGTTCAAAGGCGCGGTGACGCTGTCCGACCTCGACCCGCCAAACGGATACAAGATTTCCGGTCAGGGCGAGGGCGGCGTAGCCGGCTTTGCCAAGGGTGGGGCGACGGTGAAGCTTGCGCCCAAGGACGGCGGCACGTTGCTCAGCTATTCGGTCGAGGCGCAGATCGGCGGCAAGCTCGCCCAGCTCGGCCAGCGCCTGATCAACGGCGCGGCGAAGAAAATCGCCGACGATTTCTTTGCCAACTTCGCCAAGGCGGTGAGCCCCAGCGCTGTGGCGTGACGCGGTCCGGTCCGAGCTACGAGAGAGTTTTCACGGCCGCTTGCAAATCGGCGTTGGCCCAGGCGGCGGGGCCGGATGGTCCTTCTTGTATTGAGCGAGGATCGGACCGAGGGTTTCCTTTGACCAGAATTTTGGCGCGCCGATTTCCTTCAAACAGGAAGCGTTCCAATATAATCCCGCGCGCGTCAGCGGCTGTCTGGCCTGCACTGCTTTCGCGACCGCGTCGATGTCGGGCAATTCAGGATAGATGTAGAGCGTCGTGGGCTGGTCCTTCATCATCGCGATGATCTGCCCGGCATCCGTGGGCGACCAACTGGTGCAGCCGTCGCTGCGGCCGCCGGCGTATTCCTCCAGCGTCCCGAACGGAACGTAGCCCTCATGGTCCGCGTAGGGGCTGTGCGGATCTTTTCGAAGGCAGACGCCCCTCAGCAATTCGGCCGGATGCCCGCCGATCTCGCGCTGTCTGGCGTTTGCGGCTTCGCCTTCGCCATCAAACTGTACGAATGAGCGGACCAGAGCCACGTCTTGGTTGGCTGAGACGCGGTAATAGCCTTTGAACGACGTTTTGGTCTCGGCCGTCACATAGGCCCCGCCAGCAGTCAGTCTCGAATCCAACGCATTGCCGAAGTTCCTCGCGCAAGTTTTGGCGTTTGCAAAATCCGCGATGCCTTTCAAATCACGACCGCCGCCGTGACCCGCCGAAATCGCACGAAACGACTGCTCGGCTTCACAGATAACGTAAAACCGGCGTCCCAACTTGCCGTCGCCCAAGTCATTGGGGCGGGTTGCGTCCATGGCGAAGTAACAGGGATTTTTGACCACGCCCTCGCGCACTTTTTGAAAGTAAAGCGCGCGCGCTCTTTGCAAGACCACTTGTGCGATTTGACCTTCGCCTTCGCCGATGTGGGCCCTCAGCCAAGCCGGAATGTCCGATGGCTGCTCGGCGGCAAAAGATGGCGGCGACACCGATAAGGCGATGACGATGAGGAAGAGGTCGAAGATGGTCGGCAGGACAGTTTTCAACCGCACGGCATCAATTCTCCGATCAGCGCGGGCGTGTCACCTGCTGACGGGAGACAATAGCCTTAAGGCCGGTCGTGGCCAGCCGATTTGATTAGGCTGTCTGCTGCCGCAAAGACGACGATGGCCAGCTCGCCCGTGCGGGGCGGCCTGGCCACCGTCAGGCGAAGGGCCTTAAGACGCGTCACGGACAGGAGTGGCGCGCTCCGTCGAAGCCCAGATAGGTTCCCGACGCCGGGTCGAAGGAGCGGAAGTGGGCTTGGCACCACGCGCTGGCGTCGCCGGCAGGTGCCGACACCCCGGCATAACCACCACCCCCACCGGGCGCGTAATTGTAATAGTTGCCGAAACCGCGGCGGTAACCATAGCCGCCGTAATCGCCGCGATAGCCCTGCGCGTACGAGTCGTCTCGATCCGACAAAAAGCCATTAGGCTGGCTCCTGGTGCGGTCTTCGTTGGGCGTGCTCTGCTGACCGCTGTAGTTGGGGCCAGCGTCATTCACGGAACGGCCGTATCCCGCCGGCGGCGGGTTCGACTGCTGCTGATTGTTGTAATCCTGTGCGGCGGCCGGAAGCGCAGTGACAACCAACGCACACGCGGAAACCGCCAAGATCAGGCGTTGACGCATCGGAACTTCTCCTATTGTGGTTTCGGCCGCTACGGCCCATTGGCATCGGCAGCGACAGCGGCTCTGCTCCGGCAAGCCACTTGAGCCGTTCTCGTTCCCTTCCGGTATTGCAATTCTGATTCGTACGTAGCGGGATGGCGGCGGGACTGGAATTCTCTGCTGCCGGCGCGACATTCGGCCGTCGACTGGCGCAAGCACGAAACTCACTTGACCCTTGCCTCAGCCGCGGTTCAGAGTATTTCTTGTTCCAGAGGGGCGAAATCCGTTAGAATCGCCACGATTTTGCCCCTGGATGGAGCCGGCACCCCAGTCCGGCGTGCAAATCGGAACCTTTTGACCGATATTTTCTAATTCGAGGAGGAGCCCCAATGGCAGCCACCACCGCAGCCGTGTCCTTAACGGTGAACGGCAAACCGGTCACCGCCGAGGTCGATCCGCGCACACTGTTGGTGCAGCTGCTGCGCGAGAATCTGCGGCTCACCGGAACACACGTCGGTTGCGACACCTCGCAGTGCGGCGCCTGCGTCGTGCACGTCAACGGTAAGGCGACCAAATCCTGCACCGTGCTCGCGCTGCAGCTCGAGGGCGCCAATGTGCTCACCATCGAAGGGCTCGCCGAGCCCGACGGTCCGCTGCATCCGATGCAGGAAGCGTTCCGCGAGAATCACGGCCTGCAGTGCGGCTATTGCACGCCCGGCATGATCATGACCGCCGTCGATATGGTGCGCCGCAAAGGCAACGACCTCGACGACCGCACCATCCGCGAGGAGCTCGAAGGCAACATCTGCCGCTGCACGGGCTATCACAACATCGTCAAGGCAATCGCCGCCGGCGCCCGCGCCATGCGCGGCAATACCGCGGCGTCGAAGGCGGCCGAATAAGAACGAATAAGACGACGGGGAAGGGGACGAAACTGCCGGAGGAACTGCCATGAGCGTCACCGGTATCGGCGTCGCGGTGCGCCGCAAGGAAGATCGCCGCTTCATCACCGGCGCCGGCCATTACACCGCCGACATCAACCGGCCCGGTCAGGCCTTTGCTTATTTCCTCCGTTCGCCGCACGCCCACGCCACGATCAAATCGATCGACGCTAAGGCGGCCGCCGGCATGCCGGGTGTGCTTGCTGCGCTTACCGGAGTCGAGCTTGCCGCTGACAAGATCGGCAATCTGATCTGCGGCTGGATGATTCATTCCAAGGACGGCACGCCAATGAAGATGGCGCCGCATCCGGCGCTCGCCAACGGCAAGGCCTGTCACGTCGGCGATCCGGTCGTGGTGGTGATCGCCGAGACGCTGGCGCAGGCGCGCGACGCCGCCGAAAAGGTCAAGATCGAATACGCTGTGCTGCCCGCTGTGGCCGATCCGGCGGGCGCGCAGAAAAAAGGCGCGCCACAAATTCACGAGATCGCGCCCGACAACACGATTTATCAGTGGAGCCTCGGCGACACCAATGCGGTCGACGCCGCGTTTCGATCGGCCAAGCACGTCACCAAGCTCGACATCGTCAACAATCGCCTGGTGCCGAACGCAATCGAGCCGCGCGCGGCGATCGGCGAGTATGATGCCGGCACCGAGACATTTACGCTGTGGAATACGACGCAGAACCCGCACGTGGCGCGTCTCGTCATCGCCGCCTTCGTCGGCATGGCGCCCGAGCACAAGCTGCGCGTGATCGCCCCCGACGTTGGCGGCGGCTTTGGCTCGAAGATCTTCATCTATCCCGAAGAGGTCGTGGCGCTGTGGGCGTCGAAGCGCGTGGGGCGGCCGGTGAAATGGGTCGCCGACCGTTCGGAGGCGTTTCTTGCCGACGCGCACGGTCGCGATCACGTCACCCACGCCGAGATGGCGTTCGACGGCGAAGGCAAGATTCTGGCGCTGCGCGCCAAGACCATCGCTAATCTCGGCGCCTATATGTCAACGTTCTCTTCCTCGGTGCCGACTTATCTCTACGCCACGCTGCTCTCGGGTCAGTATGAGATCCCGCACATCTATTGCGAGGTCGACGCGGTCTACACCAACACCGTGCCGGTCGATGCCTATCGCGGCGCTGGCCGCCCGGAGGCGACCTTCGTGGTCGAGCGGCTCGTTGAAGTCGGCGCCCGCGAGATGGGGCAGGACCCGGCCGAATTGCGGCGCAAGAATTTCATCAACAAATTCCCGCACCAGACGCCGGTGATCATGAATTACGACACCGGCGATTACGGCGCTTCGCTCAAGCGGGCGCTCGAACTCGCCGACTACAAAGGCTTCGCGCGGCGCAAGCGCGAATCCGCACGCGTCGGCAAGCTGCGCGGCATCGGCCTGTCGACCTATATCGAGGCCTGCGGGATCGCGCCCTCGCAGGCGGTCGGCTCGCTCGGCTGCGGCGTGGGTTTGTGGGAGTCCGCCGAAGTGCGGGTCAATCCGACTGGGTCCGTGGAGGTTTTGACCGGCACGCACGCGCACGGCCAGGGCCATGAGACCACGTTCGCGCAACTTGTGTCCGAGCGGCTCGGCATGCCGATCGAGAACATTTCGATCGTGCACGGCGACACCGACAAAGTGCAGTTCGGCATGGGCACCTACGGGTCGCGCTCCGGCGCGGTCGGCATGTCGGCGCTGGTCAAGGCGCTCGACAAAGTCGAGGCCAAGGCGAAGAAAGTCGCCGCCCACATGTTGGAAGCCGCCGAGGCCGATATCGAGTTCAAGGACGGAAAGTTCACCGTCGCCGGCACTGACAAGTCGGCCGCTTGGGCCGAGGTGACGCTCAATGCCTACATCGCCCACAAGTTTTCCGGCCAGGAGCTCGAGCCAGGACTGAAGGAAGGCGCGTTCTACGATCCGACCAATTTCACCTTCCCAGCCGGCTGCCACATCTGCGAAGTCGAGGTCGACCCGGACACCGGCAACAGCGAGATCGTCGGCTGGACCGCGGTTGACGATTTCGGCGTTCTGGTCAACCCGATGATCGTCGAAGGCCAGGTGCATGGCGGCATCGCCCAGGGCGTCGGCCAGGCCTTGTGCGAAGGCGCGGTCTACGACAAGGAGGGGCAGCTGCTCACCGGCTCGCTGATGGATTACTGCATGCCGCGCGCCGATCACCTGCCGGTGATGAAGGTGGACACCACGATGACCAAATGTCCGTCCAATCCGCTCGGCATCAAGGGCTGCGGTGAAGCCGGCGCCATCGCCGCGCCGGCAGCCGTCATCAACGCCATCACCGACGCGATCGGTACCGAACAACTTGCCATGCCAGCCACGCCCGCGACGGTGTGGGCGGCGCTGCAAAAGATCGCCCGCATGCCGCACGCGGCATAAGACGAGATTTGAGATAAACGGAGGACTGCAATGTACGCCTTCACCTTTCACCGTCCGCAGACGCTGCGACAGGCCGCTAACACGCTGGCCAAGAACGAGGACGCCAAATTGCTCGCCGGCGGGCACACTTTGCTGCCGACGATGAAGTTGCGGCTGGCCGGACCGCCTGAGCTCATTGACCTGTCGCTGGTCGAAGGGCTCTCCGGCATCGAGATGGGCGGCCGCTCCCTCACCATCGGCGCCATGACGCGTCACTTCGAAGTGAACGCGTCGCCGGTGGTGCAACAGAACATTCCCGTGCTCGCCAAGCTCGCCGGCATGATCGGTGATCCGGCGGTACGCCACATGGGCACGATCGGCGGCTCGGTCGCCAACAACGATCCGAACGCGGATTATCCGGCCGCCTGCCTCGGGCTCGGCGCCACCATCGTCACCAACAAGCGCCGCATCAAGGCCGACGATTTCTTCACCGGCATGTTCTCGACCGCTTTGGAGCCGGCCGAAATCATCACCAAGGTCATCTTCCCGGCGCCGAAGAAGGCGGCTTATCAGAAGTTCCGCAATCAGGCCTCGCGCTTTGCGCTGGTCGGCGTGTTCGTTTCCAAGCGTGGCAGCGAAATCCGCGTCGCCGTCACCGGCGCAGGCGCCAACGGCGTGTTCCGCGTGCCATCGTTCGAGGAAGCGCTGAAGAAGCGCTTCGCGCCGAAGTCGCTCGAAGGCATGAGCATCCCCGCCGATGGCATGAACTCGGACATCCACGGCAGCGCCGAATACCGCGCGCATCTTGTCGGCGTGCTCGCCCGCCGCGCGGTCGCCGAGGCGATAGGGAAGTAGGCGGAGACGGCAGCGACAGGGGCCGGAATTCACCAGCGGTCATGCCCGGCCACTCGGGCCCGGCGTCAGGCCGGCCCGCGCGTAAACTTGTTGCCGGGCATCCATGTCTTTACATCCGACCTCATAAGACGTGGATGGCGGGACAGGCCCGGCCATGACGGGATAGATTGAGTACATGGATAAGCCCTCGCCGCGTCCGTTGCCTGCCTCGATCGATGCGACCGTCGATCTGCTCGGCGAGGCGGATTATCTCGCCGACCGCTCGCTCGGCACCGTGCTCTATCTCGCGCTCAAGATGGGCCGGCCAATTTTTCTTGAAGGGGAGGCCGGTGTCGGCAAGACCGAGATCGCCAAAGTCTTGGCCTCCACGCTGGGCCGCCGCTTGATCCGTCTGCAATGCTACGAGGGCCTCGATATCTCCGCCGCGGTCTATGAGTGGAACTATGCCGCGCAGATGATCTCGATCCGCGTCGCCGAGGCGGAGGGCGAGCACGACCGCGACCAGCTCGAACACGACGTGTTCTCCGAGCGTTTTCTGATCAAGCGGCCGCTCCTGCAGGCGCTGGAGCCGGACACCGCCGGCGCGCCGGTCCTCTTGATCGACGAGATCGATCGCACCGACGAGGCGTTCGAGGCGTTTCTGCTCGAAGTGCTCGGCGACTTTCAGGTGACCATTCCGGAAATGGGCACGGTGAAGGCCGCGCACCCTCCGGTCGTGGTGATTACCTCGAACCGCACCCGCGAGGTGCATGACGCGCTCAAGCGCCGCTGCCTCTATCATTGGGTCGGCTATCCGACCGCCGAGCGCGAACTCGCCATCGTCCGCAGGAAGGTGCCGGGCGTCGGCAAGAAGCTGACCGAGCAAATCGTCGGCTTCGTACAGGCGCTGCGCAAGCGGGACCTGTTCAAGTCGCCCGGCGTCGCCGAAACGCTCGATTGGGCGGCCGCGCTCTCCGAGCTCGACGTGGTCGCGCTCGATCCGGCGACCGTCTCTGACACGCTCGGCGTGCTGCTAAAATATCAGGACGACATCGCCAAGCTCGAAGGCTCCAAGGTCAAGGAGCTGCTCGACGAAGCCAAGGCGGAGCTGCGCGCGGCGGAGTGATGATCTAAAGGTTCAGCCGCCTTCCTTTTTATTTATTTGTTCCGCCTCATGCCGCCGCGCCGCGACCGCGAGCGCGCCTGAGGCAGCAATGGAAGCCACGATGCCGGTGCCCCATGGCAATGCGGCCGACATCGCATAGAGCCAGGTGCCGATCGCCGGGCCGACGGCGTCCTTCATATCGAAGACCACCGAGAATGCGGCCTGATAGGTCGCCTGCGCGGTGCGCGGCGCGAGCTCCGACACGATCGCCTGCACGAGCGGACCCGACAGCATGCGCGCGAACGATGCGAACGTGATCGCGGCGATCAGCAGCGGCAGCGCCGGCGCGGGCAGCAGGAAGATGAAAGCGAGCGCCTCCATGGCGCCGCTCCACAGCACGGTGGCGGAGCCGCTGATCCGCTGTGATGCCTGGGTGACCGGCAATTGGAAAATGACGCCGATCACGCCCGCATAGGCGAACAGCATCCCTATTCCGGTCGGCGTGATGGCGCCGGCTGCTGTTGCATAGAGCGGCGTGACTGCCTCGATCCAGCTCACCGCGATTTCGAGCACCGAGATGGACAGGAGCAGTCCGGCGAGCCGCCGGTCGCGCAGCGCCGCGCCGAGCGCGGTGAGGTTTTCATCGTCGTCCTCGTCTCCGTGGGCGCCGCGTTGCCAGGTCTCGGGCAACAGGACGGCCACGGCTGCCGCGCCGATCAGGATCGTTGCCGCCGCGCCGAAGAAAACAAGATGCAGCGACCACAGTGCCAGTACGCCGCCGAGCGCCGGGCCGACGATCCGCCCGGCATTCGACATCACCCGCGTCATGGCAAAATGGTTGCGGCGCTGGTCCTCCGGCACAACGTCGGTAATAACGGTCGCCGCGGTCGGATGCAGAACGCTCTCAAACAGGCCGATGACCAGCAGCGACAGCGCGGTACCGATCGCGCCCGGTATGAAGAAAAGCAGCAGGAAGCCCACCCCGATTCCGGTCGTCGAGGCGAGCAGCACCGGCCGCCGCCCAATCCGGTCGGCGATGCCGCCGACAAACGGCGTGGCCAGCAATTCGCCGCCCGCATAGCATCCGAGCAGCAAACCGATATATTCGACTGGCACGCCCGCCTCGTTGCGCGCCCACAGCGGGAAAAACGGCATCAGCGTGCCGTCGGCGACGCTGGCGACGAAGAACAGGAACGAGCCGACGCGCGCCGCAGGTGGCGCGGCAACGAATGCGGTGATCGACGAAGTAAGGAATTTGAAGATGCGCGTCACGTCAAAGCTCCAAATGGCCGAGTGTCTGGGCCCACAGCATGCGGGCCTTCGTCGGTCAGGAGCGTTGATTGACGTAAACGCTTACGGCGCGGGTCGCCCCGCGCGGTTCAAGCGTTTACGGCAAGACACAGCACGGTGCAAGCTTTCCGAGGGCGCTCGTCATGGCTGATCAGCCGGAGCAGCAGGGCCGCCTCGCCGAGAACGTCCTCTATTTCGCCCGCGCGCTGCGCGCCGCCGGCATTCCGGTCGGGCCCGGCGCGGTGCTCGATGCGCTCGAAGCGCTCAAAGTCGCCGGCGTGGGCACGCGCGAGGATTTTTATTGGACCTTGCACGCGGTGTTCGTGAAACGTCACGAACATTCGATTCTGTTCGACCAGGCGTTCCGCATCTTCTTCCGCCGGCGCGGCTACGTCGATCAATTGCTGGCCATGATGCTGCCGCAAGCGCCGTCGGAGCCGCAGGCACCGCAGGCCGGCGCGACCCGCGTGCACGAGGCTTTGTTCTCAGGCCTCGACGACAAGCTGAAAAAGGAGCGCGAGGTTGAGCTCGAAGCGCACATGACGGTGTCCGACCGCGAAGTGCTGCAGAAAAAGGACTTCGCGCAGATGACGAGCGCCGAGATCGCCGCCGCAAAGGAAGCGATGAAGCGGCTCGTTCTGCCGCTCGCCGAGGTGCGCACGCGGCGGCTCGCACCGCATCGGCGCGGTCACCTGATCGATATCCGCCGCACCTTCAGGGCTAGTCTGAAAGGCGGCGGCGATTTCATCGATCTGCGTTTCATCGGCCCGAAGAGCAAGCCGCCGCCGCTCGTTGCGCTACTCGACATCTCCGGCTCGATGAGCCAGTACAGCCGCATTTTCCTGCACTTCCTCCATGCGCTGACCGATGCGCGCAAGCGCGTCTCGACGTTTCTGTTCGGCACCCGGCTCACCAACGTCACCCGCGCGCTGCGCGAGCGCGACCCCGACGACGCGCTCTCCGCCTGCTCGGCGAGCGTGCCGGACTGGTCGGGCGGCACGCGCATCGCCTCCTCGCTGCGCGCCTTCAACAAGCTGTGGGCGCGCCGCGTGCTCACGCAAGGCGCCGTCGTGCTGTTGATCACCGACGGGCTCGAGCGCGACGCCGACGATACGCTGTCCTTCGAGATCGACCGCCTGCACCGCTCCTGCCGGCGCCTGGTCTGGCTCAATCCGCTGCTGCGCTTCGAGGGCTTCGAGGCGCGGGCCCGCGGCATCCGCACCATGCTGCCCTACGTCGACGAATTTCGCCCGATCCACAATCTCGATTCGATGGCGGGTCTCGTTGCGGCGCTGGAGAAGGGCGGCGACCGCGCCGCCGATCCCAAACTCTGGATGCAGAAGGTGGCTTAACGCGTTATATTCAGCGGGATATAACGGGTAGGCAGAGCGGGCAGCGAATGGCGAGTGGCGAATAGGGGTGATAGGGATTATCTTTAGTTTACGCAATTCGCGATTGGGCCCCTGACGAACCGGAGGCAGAGTTATGCTTTCAACCAATGACGATATCCTCAAAGCCGCCGAGGACTGGCGCAAGGCTGGCCGTAACGTGGCGCTCGCCACCGTGGTCGAGACCTGGGGCTCGGCGCCGCGGCCGGTCGGCTCCAACCTCGTCATCGACGGCGAAGGCAATTTCCTCGGCTCGGTCTCCGGCGGCTGCGTCGAAGGCGCGGTGGTCACCGAGGCGCTCGACGTGATCGAGAGCGGCCAGCCGAAAATGCTGGAATTCGGCGTTGCCGACGAAACCGCCTGGAAGGTGGGCCTCTCCTGCGGCGGCACGATCCGGGTATTTGTAGAGAAAGTGGAGTAGTTTGGCCCTCATCCTGAGGAGGCCGTGGAGCGGCCCTCGAAGGATGCCGCCTGCGGCGCCGGGGCCTCGCCCGTCGAGGCTCGCTTCGCTCGCTCCTCAGGGTGAGGTACGTTGTTTAGAGATAGCAATGAAACTTGAACTCCTCACTGCGCTCAATGCCGAGCGTGCCGCGCGCCGTCCCGCGACCGTCGTCACCGATGTCGCCAGCGGCAAGGAGCGGCTGGTCAAGGCCGCTGACATTTCGCGGGATCCGCTGCGCGCGCTCCTCGCCGAACATCTGCGCACCGGCAAAAGCGGCATGGAGGACACGCCGGAAGGCCGCGTCTTTCTCACCGTGTACGTGCCGGCGCCGCAGCTCGTCATTACCGGCGCCGTCCATATTAGCCAGGCGCTGGCGCCGATCGGCAAGCTGCTTGGCTACGACGTGACCATCGTCGATCCGCGTACTGCGTTTGCCTCGGCCGAGCGCTTCCCCGACGTAAAGGTGGTCGCCGAGTGGCCGGACAAGGCGATGCCGCCGCTCAACGTCGATCACTACACCGCCTTCGTCGCGCTCACCCACGACCCGAAGATCGACGATCCGGCGCTCACGCATGCGCTCTCGCGCGACTGCTTCTATATCGGCGCGCTCGGCTCGCGCAAAACGCACGCCCGCCGCCTCGCCCGACTCAAAGAGCAGGGCATCAGCGAGGCCGACCTTGCGCGTATCCACGCCCCGATCGGGCTCGATATCGGCGCGGTGTCGCCAGCCGAGATCGCGGTCGCGATCATGGGCGAGATCACCGCGCGGTTGCGTGCCGAGGCCGAAGCCGAACCGGCGCCGGCCGTCGCCAGGGCCGCGTCATGAAATTCGGCGCGGTCGCGCCCAAGGATGCGCTCGGCGCTACCGCCGTGCACACCATCCGGCAGGGCGCGCTGGTGCTCAAAAAAGGCACGCTGATCGGCGCGACCGAAGTCGCCGCGCTTGAAGCGGCGGGGATCAAAGACATCGTGGTGGCGCGCCTCGAACCGGGCGACGTTTCTGAGGACGTGGCCGCCGCCGACATCGCCCACAAGGTCGCCGGCGCGGGCGTCCACGTCGACCGCGCCTTCACCGGCCGGGCCAATCTGTTCGCCCAATCGCCCGGCGTGCTTGTCGTCGACAAGGACGCGATCGACCGGCTCAATCTCGTCGACGAGGCGATCACGCTGGCGACGCTGCCGGCCTTCAAGCCCGTCGTCGCCGGCGAAATGATCGCGACCGTGAAGATCATTCCGTTCGCGATTGGCAAGGACGAGCGCGACGCCTCGCTCGCCGTCGTGACGCAGCCGCTGATCCGCGTCGCGCCTTATCGCATTCGCAAGGTCGGGGTGGTGTCGACCCTCTTACCGGGGCTCGCCACCAAGGTGATCGAAAAAACTCTTAAAGTTACCGCCGAGCGGCTGGCGCCGGCAGGCGCGGCGATCGTCGCTGAACGGCGGGTGCCGCACGAGTCTGCCCCGCTCGCCCGCGCGCTGGAGGAGGTCCTAAAGGAAGGCGCGGAGCTTGTCGTCGTGTTTGGCGCTTCCGCCATCGCCGACCGTCGCGACGTGATCCCCGCCGCTCTGGAATTGATCGGCGGGCGCGTCGCCCATCTCGGCATGCCGGTCGATCCCGGCAATCTGTTGATGATCGGCGACGCCGCCGGACATCCGGTGCTCGGCGCGCCCGGCTGTGCGCGCAGCCCAAAGGAAAACGGCTTCGACTGGGTGCTGATGCGCCTCCTGGCCGGCCTATCGGTTGGCAGCGCCGACATTGCCGCGCTTGGCGTCGGCGGTCTGCTGATGGAGATCGTAACGCGGCCGCAACCGCGCGATGAGCCGCCCAAAGCCGGACGGTCGATCGCGGCGCTCGTGCTCGCCGCCGGCAAATCGAGCCGCATGGGCGGTCCCAACAAGCTTCTGGAAAACATCGCTGGCCGTCCACTCGTTCGCATCGTCGCCGAGGCGGCGCTTGGTTCGAAGGCGCGGCCGGTGATCGTGGTCACCGGCCATCAGCGCGAGCGCGTCGAAGCCGCGCTCGCCGGGCTGCCGGTGACATTCGCCTACAATCCGCATTTCGCCGACGGGCTTGGCACCTCGCTCAAGGCCGGCATCGCCGCTTTGCCGGCTACGGCCGACGGCGTGATCGTCTGCCTCGGCGACATGCCGCAGGTCGATGCGCCGCTGATCGACCGCTTGGTCGGCGCCTTCGATCCCGACAAGACTGCGCTCGTGGTGATCCCGACCATCGACGGCAAGCGCGGCAATCCGGTTGTGTGGTCGCGCCGGTTCTTCCCCGACCTGATGGCGGTGGAAGGCGATGTCGGCGCGCGCTATCTGATCGACCGCTACGCCGAAGCGGTCACCGAAGTGCCGCTTACCGGCACTGCCGCCCTCACCGATGTCGACACGCCGGAGGCGCTGCAAGCGGTGAAGGCGGAACTCGAAAAGGCCGAGTGACTACCGCAACGGCTCCGCCACACGGCCGATGATCGCGTTCGGCACTGCGTAAGCCGTTCCAACCGACAAGGCGTGGCTGATGGCGATCAGACGATTGGCGAGCGGCGGCGGATTCGACTGGAACGAATACGAGGTCGGATTGTGGCACAGGAAGCAGTTGTACACTTGGCTGATCGGCGTGTTCTTCGCCACCTGGACGTAAGTCTCTGCCGTGACGTTCGCGAGCGTCACCGACCCAATCGCGTTTGTTTGGTTGCTGGTGAGATTGTAGCTATTGGGCGCCATCCAGACGGTGCCGACGAGATTGTAGTTGGCAAATACCGATTGCGGCGGCTTCTCGTTGGCGAGGAAGCTTTGGCCCTGCCCGTTGACCGCCAGCACGTTGCCGACGCCCCACGGCTGATTCAGCGGGCCAACAAAATTCTCGCCGCCGGTCTGGTTCTCCAGCACGGCGTTGTTGGGTGGAGAGAAGCGTTGTGTCGCTGGATTAAAGGTCAGCAACGGTGGCATGAACGGCAGGTTGACCTGTGCGAATGACGTGTTCGCCCGATAGAACGTGAAGTTGTTCGGATTGCTGCCGCTGGTCGTGAAGGTGTTGTCGGGAACCGCCGGTGCATCGAGTGTGTGCTCGAAAGTGCCCCAGAGGAATTCCTGGTGGTTGATGGTCTCGCCGACGACGTGCAGGCCGATCAGTGCGACCGTCACGGTGACGAACTGTCCCGGCGCCGGCACGATGGCGATGGAGGTTTTGGTCCGCAGCACCGTGAGCACGGGCACCTGCGCCTGGGTGGTATAAGCGCCAGCAGGAGCCTGCTCGCCGGGCGCGAGCCGCAGCCACGTCGCCTTGAACACCGCCGAGCCGACCGGGAAGGTCGAACCCTGCGGCTGGTTCTGATAGCCGCCGTTGACGATCAGATTCTGCTTCGCGACGGCGAAGTAGGCGGGGTTCATATGGACGGAATCGTAGACCGGATAGCCGTTCGGGGCGATCAGCACATTGCCATCGGCCTCGACGAAGGAGCCAGCGCCCGTGGTGTAACCGGGCAGACCGAAATCGACCGGCGAGCGGGCGGCAAGCTTGAGCTCACGCGGGTGCGGCGCCGCGGCCTCCGCAGCCGTGCTCAGCAGATCGTCTTCCGTTGGCAGGGTGAGGAAGCGCGGCACGCCGTTGCTGTCGAGTGCCGTCGCCCACACGAAGGCCTCGAACGACCATTGGTGGAAGTTGCAATCCAGCGCACTGACCGGAGTGTCTTGGGTCGGGAACGCGGCGTCGGGCTTTTGGAAGTTGACGAGGTTTTCCTCCCAGCCTTGCAGTGGGCAACCGGGTGCGGGCGGAGGCTGCTGTTGGGCTAACGCGGGCGCGGTGGCGCTTGCGCTGAGAGCGGCAAAGGCGATCGCGGCGAACTGCAATCTAAGGTCGTATGTCATGGGGACCTCCTCGATTGGCTGGCTCCGGCGAGGAGCTGAAGCGACGAGCTTCTTGGGCTGCTGCAGTTTGAGTGCTGCCGGGTACATGCCGACTAGGCGTCGCGGCGCAGGCAGCCTAGGCGTGCGCGTTATTCAATTCAAGATAGTAATACGACGGGAATATAACCTCACGGGGAATTGGGCAGGCGAATTCACCATCTGGAAACCCTTCCCGGCTAGCGTCGGAGCATCCTCGGGGGAGGGCTTTGATGCGCAATTTGCTGAGAAATTCTGCGGTCGCCGCCGTTGCGGCATGCCTTCTGATCGCCGGCGTCGGCGCGTCCGAAGCGGCCGGCGCGTTCGCGATCGGCGGCTGCGGCGCCTACGGCTATGGCTTCGATTTTCGCCAGGTCGACGACGCCCGGGTCGCGGCGATGAAGAAATGCACAGGCTCCGATTGCCGCATCGTCGGTGTCATGCGCCGCGGCTGCGCGGCAATAGCTGTCGACGCCAAGAACGTCTGTGGCCCCTACGGCTGGGCGATTGAGTTACATCTGGGCAAGGCGGAAAACATCTCGATGCGCCGCTGCTATCAATATGGCGGCCGCGACTGCGTGGTGCGCGCCTGGGCCTGTGATGAAAGAGGCTGAGCAGTCCGTTCAGCCCGATCGCGCTATTTGTTGACGGTCGCCTCGAACGCCTCCAGCACCGGCTTCCATTGCGCTTGCTGTGCGTTGATGAAGTCGGTGGTCTCCTGCGGCGTCATGGCGTCGACATAGGCGCCGCGGTCGGCCAGTTGTTTGGCGAGGTCGGGCTCGGCCAGCACTTTCTTCAGCACTTCGTTGATCTTGGCGATGGCTGCCGGCGGTGTGCCCCGCGGCGCGACGATGCCCTGCCAGCCACCGGCGGCAAAGCCCGGAAAAGTTTCCGCCACCGTCGGCAGGTCGGGGAATTCCGCCAGCCGGTGCCGCGATGCCACCGCCAGCGGAATAAGCGTGTGCGCCTGGATCGCTCCGGCGAGGCCGGAATAGCCTTCGATGATGAGCGGCACGCGGCCGGCAATGACGTCGGTGAGCGCAGCCGCGGGACCGCCGGTGTACGGCACGACCTGCAGCTTGATGTCAGCCCGGGTCGCCAACAGCAGGCCGGTCAAGTGCGTAATGCGGCCGATCCCGGTGGCAGCAAAGGAAATCTGACCGGGCTGCGCCTTGGCGCGCGCGATCAGATCGGGCAGCGTTTTGATGTCGGACTTGGCGCTGGCGCAAATGAACATCGGCTGGTCGATCAGCGAACCCACCGCCAGGAAATCGCGCGGCAGGATGATCGGCAAGTTCTCGGCCTTGCCGGGCAAGGAGATGAACAGCGAAATCGCCGGCGCGAACAGCGTGTAACCGTCGGGGACTGCTTCGGACGCGGCGTGCGCGGCAATCGCCCCGCTGGCGCCGGGCTGCGCGACGGCAACGATCTGCTGGCCTAGCTCTTGGCCAAGGCGATCCGCCACCATCCGAAAGGTAACGTCGACAGCGCTGCCGGGTGCGGAATCCGAAATGATGCGGATCGGTTTGTTCGGATAATCGTCGGCGCCCGCCGCCAACGTTGCCGCCGCGGCAATGACAAGCCCGGCAAGCGCAACGAACGTCAAGCGAATTGGCATGACTTCCTCCCCCTCGGGCGGGCGTTTTGAGCGCCGCCGACTGGAACGCTACACCAATGGCCGCCGGCGCGACAGAAGCGCGCCTTGCGCCCCGACGCCGCAGGGCGTCCGTCACGCTCTATGCGCGGCCAGATGCGCGAGCAGCAAGTCAGTGACCTGATCGGGCGCCTGGTCGGCAGCAAAATGGCCTACGCCCGGCAACTCGATAAATTGATAGGGCGCGGCGACAAACTCCTGCGTTGCCTCCGCCGCCATGCGGCCGACGGTGTCGTCGGCATTCCCCCAGATGAACAGAGTCGGCACCTTGATGGCGCCGATCGGCGCGCGGATCGCGCCGCGCGCGCGATACCAGGTCAGCGCCGCTTCCATGGCGTCGGGATTGCCGAGCACGGCAACATATTCGGCGGTTGCGGCATCCGGCACCTTGTTCGCCTTGAGCCGCTCTCGCAGCCAGCGCGCATCGTCAGCAAGAATCCGTGCGGTCGCGTCCGCTTCAAGAAACCACCAATGATGCGACGATCGCCGCTTCTGCTCGCCGTCCGGTGCTGCGAGCGCGCGATTGAACGCGTTCGGATGCGGGCGCGAGAGCACGGTCAGAGAAGCAATGCGCTGCGGGTAACGGTCGGCGATGCCCCAGGCGATGCTTCCGCCCCAGTCGTGGCCGACGACATGAAACCGGCCACTTGCGTTGCCGCAGGCTGCCGCGATCGACAGGGCGTCGGTTACGAGCTTATCGAAGCCGTAATTTGCCGGCGGGCGCGTGTCTGGCCGGGCGCCTGCCGAATAGCCGCGCTGGCTTGGAGCCACGGCGCGATATCCGGCTGCCGCGAGCTTTGGCATCTGCGAACGCCACATCTGGAACGCTTCCGCAAAGCCATGCAGGAGCAGCACCAGAGGCCCGTCCCCGGGGCCACAAATCATCACGTCGAAGGTGAGACCCGGGGACGTCATAATCTTCGTAAGACGCGGGTCAAAACTCATGAGGCAGGGCGCTGATGCCCTGGAGCGCAATCGCTTCATATTGAATCGATTGACGCTCCAGGATCTTGGTGGAGCATAATCTTTTCGGAAAACCGGTTTCCACTTTTCCGGATCATGCTCTAAGCCGGCTTGCGTGCCGCCATCGCCATGCCGATCAGGGCTGCGCCGCCGAACAGGAGATTGATCCCAACCAGAAGTCCGAGCGCCCACGCGGCCGTGCCCGGAAATCCGGCGATGATGATGCCGGCGAGGATGAGATCGATGATGCCGCTTGTCAGCATCCAGCCCCAGCGGCCGGTCAGCTGATTGCGATGCTCGATCGCGAACATGATCGTGGCGACGCCTTCGACGATGAAGAAAGCGCTGAGCAGGAGCGTCAACGAAATCGCTCCGCTGATCGGCCAGAGCAGAAGCAAAAGGCCGGCGGCGATACCGACGATGCCGGAGAGCAGCGACCACCAGAAGCCGGGCGCGCCGCGCATCCAAAACGTGGTGAAGAGTCCAACGGCCCCCGAGATCAGGAACAGCCAGCCGATCAAGATGGTGAAGGTGATCGTCGCAATTGGCGGCACGACGATCGCGATGGCACCGAGCAGCACGAGCACGATGCCTTCGACCAGATATAAGACCCAATGTTCGTGAATGGCGCTTTCGACCGCGCGTTCGATTCCGGCTGCATCGGGCGTTTGAGAGACGCTCATTGTCCATTCTCCTGAAATGAGGCAACCGGTCGGCGCGTCAGGCAAGGGCGCGTGCGCCCGGTGCAAATGCGATGGAACCTAAGGCCGGTCCAGTCTGCCACAATTGCGGCCTTGCACAAATGGCCCGGGAACCCCATTTAACCGCAAGCGACGTCGAGCCGATAGGTTCCGCCGCTGGACGGCCACGGTTGCAATGGGCGACGCCGGATGAACGCGCGCCTGGCAAGCGTGGCCGTTGGTATTTCCCGAGAGGACGAGCAGGGCTAGCTGATTGGCTCGATGCTATTTGCCGATCCTTTCGATAAGCTCCATGGCGCCCGCTGGCGCTCGGACTTTGCCTTCGTGAATGACGTAGGCGAACACGTCGCGCGGCGCAGTCTTTGGTTTGTGCGCGGCATCGACGACCGGCAAGTCGTCCGGCGCCTTGCCTTGCGACCATGTCCGCAAGCGTTCGGCCCAGGCATCGAGCGCACGCGGCGGATAGGCGGTCGGCACGTCGTCTTTGCCCTGTTGCAGCCGCGCATAGACGAAGTCGGCGGTCAGGTCGGCGATGTTGGGATATTTCAGATGGTCGGTGTAGACGACGGGCATCGCAAACTTTCGCAGCAAACTGATAAACTCGGCGGTGCGGAAGCTATCGTGGCGGACTTCGATGACATGGCGCAACGCGCGGCGTTCGAGTGTCTTCGGCAGCAGTTCGAGGAAGGCGCCGAAATCGGCCGCGTCGAATTTCTTCGTCGGCGCGAATTGCCATAACAGCGGCCCGAGATGATCGCCGAGTTCGCTGATGCCGGAATCAAGGAAGCGTTTGATCGAGTCGCCGGCTTCGCTGAGCACCCGCCGGTTGACGGCAAAGCGCGGCCCCTTCAGTGCAAAGACAAAGCCGGCCGGCACTTCGCTCGCCCATTTACGAAACGTTGCCGGTGTCTGGGTGCGGTAGAACGTGCCGTTGACTTCGATCGAGGTCAGCCGTCCGCTCGCAAAGGCAAGCTCCTGGGCGTGCGGCAGGCCCTTCGGATAAAAGGTCCCGCGCCACGGCTCAAACGTCCAGCCGCCGATGCCGATGCGGATATGGCTCGATTTTGGAGTCATTGTCCCGTCATTGAAGGATGTTAGAGGGTTTAGTGTTATTGGCAATGGAGCGCATAACTGTAAGTTCCATTGTCCTGACGGCCACGACACGATTGGGCGACGCCGGATGAACGCGCCCCTCTCGTGCGTGGTCGTTGCCATTTTAACAGGACAAATGAAATTGCATTTTTTGGCATCCTACCTCCCAAAGATAAAGGCCCGGGTTTTTGCCCGGGCCTTCGCATTGTTCACGTTGACTGACGTGCGGAATTAGAAATCCATTCCGCCGCCGCCACCCGGCATCGCGGGCATGGCGTCTTTCTTCTTCGGCAACTCGGCGACCATCGCCTCGGTGGTGATGAGCAGGCCGGCGACCGAGGAGGCGCCTTGCAGAGCCTGGCGCACGACCTTGGTCGGGTCGATGATGCCCTTCTTCACCATGTCGACGTATTCGCCGGCTTGCGCGTCGAAGCCATAGCCATACTGATCCTTCTCCAGGATCTTGCCGACGACGACCGAGCCGTCCTCACCGGCATTGGAGATGATCTGGCGCGCCGGAGCAGAAAGCGCTTTACGCACAATGTCGACGCCGTGCTTCTGGTCGTCGTTGTGCGTGCGCACCTTCTTGAGCATCTCTGAGGCGCGCAACAGCGCCACGCCGCCGCCGGGCAGGACGCCCTCTTCGACCGCGGCGCGGGTCGCGTGCATCGCGTCGTCGACGCGATCCTTGCGCTCCTTCACCTCGACCTCGGTGGCGCCGCCGACGCGGAGCACCGCGACGCCGCCGGCGAGCTTGGCCAGCCGCTCTTGCAGCTTCTCACGGTCGTAGTCGGAGGTCGTCTCCTCGATCTGCGCCTTGATTTGCGCAATACGCGCCTCGATGTCGGCCTTCTTGCCGGCCCCATTGACGATCGTGGTGTTCTCCTTGTCGATCGTCACTTTCTTGGCCTTGCCGAGCATCTGCACCGTGACGTTCTCAAGCTTGATGCCGAGATCTTCGCTGATCGCCTGGCCACCGGTCAGGACGGCGATATCCTGCAGCATCGCCTTGCGGCGATCGCCGAAGCCCGGCGCCTTCACGGCGGCGACTTTGAGGCCACCACGCAGCTTGTTGACCACGAGGGTGGCCAGCGCCTCGCCTTCGACGTCCTCGGCGACGATGAGCAGCGGCTTGCCGGTCTGCACGACGGCTTCCAGCAGCGGCAGCAGCTCATTGAGCGCCGACAGCTTCTTTTCGTTGATCAGGATGTAGGGGTCCTCCATCTCCACGCGCATCTTGTCGGCGTTGGTGATGAAGTAGGGGGAGATATAGCCGCGGTCGAACTGCATGCCCTCGACCACGTCGAGTTCGGTCTCAAGGCTCTTGGCCTCTTCGACCGTGATCACGCCTTCGTTGCCGACCCGCTTCATGGCGTCGGCGAGAAAGCGGCCGATCTCCTGGTCGCCGTTGGCCGAAATGGTGCCGACCTGGGCGATCTCGTCGTTCGAAGTGATCTTCTTCGAGTTCTTCTTCAGCTCCTCGACCACTGCCTCGACGGCGAGGTCGATACCGCGCTTGAGATCCATCGGGTTCATGCCCGCGGCTACCGCCTTGGCGCCTTCCTTGACGATGGCGGCGGCGAGCACGGTCGCGGTGGTGGTGCCGTCACCGGCGATGTCGGAGGTCTTGGAAGCGACCTCGCGCACCATCTGCGCGCCCATGTTCTCGAACTTGTCTTCAAGCTCGATTTCCTTGGCGACGGTGACGCCGTCCTTGGTGATGCGGGGAGCGCCGAAGCTCTTGTCGAGCACGACGTTGCGGCCCTTCGGGCCGAGCGTCACCCTTACGGCGTTGGCGAGAATGTCGACGCCGCGCAACATGCGGTCGCGCGCATCGACTGAGAATTTGACGTCCTTGGCAGCCATAGAGATTCACTCCTGTTGTGTTTGGTCCTCATCCAAAGGAGCGCGGCAAGCGCGTCTCGAAGGATGCAGGCTCGTGATTCTTGGTCTCATCCTTCGAGGGCCGCTGCGCGGCCGCCCCAGGATGAGGTTTGTTTGGTTACGCGGCCTTCTTCTTGGCCACCGGCTCGTCGAGCACGCCCATGATGTCGGACTCCTTCATGATCAGGAGATCCTGGCCGTCGATCTTGACCTCGGTGCCCGACCATTTGCCGAACAGCACGCGGTCGCCGACCTTGATGTCGATGGGGATGAGCTTGCCGGCCTCATCGCGGCCGCCCGGACCCACTGCAATGATCTCGCCCTGCGACGGCTTCTCTTGCGCGGTGTCCGGAATGATGATGCCGCCGGCTGACTTCGCCTCGGCATCGATGCGCTTGACGACGACGCGGTCGTGAAGCGGACGGAATTTCATGGTGTCCTCCTTAAAATGTTGACGTAGCGTGGAATTTCTAGGTGGAGCGGCCTCCCTCGGATTTCTTCGGCCGACCGCTTGAGCGCGACATAGGCCTGCGAATTTTGGCCCGCAAGAGGCACCCAGAAAATTTTTAGCACTCGCGGGCACGGATTGCCAATGATCGACCGATGAAGCGGTCGGCAGGGTTAATCTCCCGCGGTTCCAATGACATAGCAGAAATATTGCGAGGCTCGTCGGGCAACTCTGGAACGCGGTACGTCGTTGACGCGGGCGTCGACAAGCCGGGCAAACCAGCGACCGACGCAGGCTGTTAGCAGGGTCGCGTGGATGCTGCTAATGCCTTGAAAATAAACAACTTATCCAAATGAGAGGCTTGCAATGGAGGGACGAGTCTCGGAACATTCCCGATGGCGGGATTGGAGGGCAACATGGACGCGAAGCATGCGGCGGTTACGCGAACTGAGCGGGGGCGAGTTTCGAAGGACTTTCAGCGGCAGCTCCAAGGTTACGGGCTGACCACGGCCAACATTCTCTACCGGCGGCCGGACCATCCGTGGCTCCTGCAGACCTACGTCTGGCAAGACTACGATCTATGCCCGAATTTTCCGGCGCTGAACAAATTCCTCAATTTCTGGCTAGAGAAGCTTGAGGGTCCGCTCCATTCGGTCGTTGTGGCCCATGCCAAGCTGATCAAGCCTGCGGAATTCCGCGCTATCGACGGCGAATTCCGGCTGCATTGAGCACGCCATGGCGTTTCCCGGGCGCAGCGCAGCACCATAAGCGCGTTCACGCGCGTCTTGCGCGCGCTATGGTGGTGCGCTGCAGACCCGGAATCGTCGCGAACTCCGTCTAGATAATTGCCGTGCTCGCTAAGACCCCGGATCTGCGGTGCACCGCTCCGCGCTGCACCGCGTCCGGGGGACAGCGTCTAAGTCAGCACTCCGACGATCGCTGCCAACAAACACGTGGTCAGCGTGCCGGAGACGATCGACTTCAAGCCCAGCGAAATCACTTCGTCGCGTTTTTCCGGGCACATCGTCGACAGGCCGGCGATCATGATGCCGAGCGAGCCGAAATTGGCGAAGCCGCATCCCACGATGACCTAGGAGATTCCATGCTCCTAATTTCCGGTATAGCCACTTTTGGGGTTAGGCGAGTTCGATTTGTGCACGATCTCTCTTATTGTGCTCGTGCAGCCTATTCACGAGCGCGATAACAAGGGCTGATGCGACGAATGTGAGGTGCAGTACAACGGTAGCGGTAACCTGCCATTGTGTGTACCCGTTTGAGTTGGCCCCCGCTAGGTCGAAGAATTCGCGAAGAAGTCCGATTGCTGAGATAGCAATAATCGAGCCCAGCACCTGCAGCTTCAATCCGCTGTAATCGAGATGGCGAGTCCAATCAGGCCAGTCATCGCTGCGGGACGCATGAATTTTCGATACAAAATTAGTGTATCCCACCAAGATGACCATAAGAAGTAAATTCATGACCAAGACGACGTCAATTATTGTGAGCGCTTGGATTAATACCGGCACTTCGCTGAAGCCGCTCGTTTTCAGAGTGGCTGCCAGTTGCACTGTCTCCAACAGCGCTTGATACAAGAGGATTATGAGAGCTCCAACAAGAAACAGGTAAGCGGGAGCGAGAAGCCAGCGGGAGCCAAAAATCAGCTTATTCTCAAACAGTGTCTCTAATTCATTTTCGCGGTTCGCGCGCCCATGTTTGGCATGGGCGATGATTGCGGCGTCAATCCTTTGTGTCAGGAGATGATCCACTTTACTGAGCAGGGATTTTTCGAGTCGGTCAGACACAATGCGCTCGATAACCTCTCCGATTGAGCGGTCGATTTGATGCTGGATTGAGATATCAATCGCGTCCGACATTAAATGCTGCGACTCCTGCGAACTAACACCGGACATTGCTACCTCCCGGTTATCTTGCCGGTTCTATTTGCCGAGCGAACTGTACTGAAGTGAAATCGGCTCCTAGCACATCTTATGCGCGCACAGAGCGTTATGCAATCATAAGAAGAAGTAATTTGCTGCGAGATTTGTGCGCTCAATCGTGCCTTTCGGTCGGATTGATGTGAGTTCGGGCATTGAGGCGCACGGCGGCCAGGGATTGCAGTTTCTGCTCCCTGATTACCCGATCGGCGGCGTGATGACCCCGACGATCGCTGCCAACAAACACGTGGTCAGCGTGCCGGAGACGATCGACTTCAAGCCCAGCGAAATCACTTCGTCGCGTTTTTCCGGGCACATCGTCGACAGGCCGGCGATCATGATGCCGAGCGAGCCGAAATTGGCGAACCCGCACATCGCGTAGAGCATGATCAGGCGCGAGCGCGGATCGAGCGCGCCCGCCGGCAGTGCGGCCAGCTGCAGGTAGGCGACGAACTCGTTGAGGATGGTCTTGATCCCCATCAGCCCGCCCGCGGTCACGGCCTCCGACCACGGAATACCAAGCAGCCAGCACACCGGCGCCATGATCCAGCCGAGCGCGCGTTGCAGCGTCAGCGGCGCGCCGAAGACATCCGGCAACAGCGAGAGGATCGCGTTGGCAAGGCTCACCAGCGCCACGAACACGATCAGCATGGCGACGATGTTGAGGAGCAGTTCGAGACCGGCGCCGGTGCCCTTGACGATGGCGTCCATGGTCGAGCTGGCCGCTTCGCTTTTCTCCTCGAGCTTGCCGCCGGTGTGCCGCTCTTCGGGATCGGGCACCATGAGGAGGCTGATCACGATCGCCGCCGGTGCACCGAGCAGCGAAGCGACCGCGATGTGGCCGGCGGCTTCCGGGATCACTGGCATCAGGATGGTTGCATAGAGCACGAACACCGTGCCGGCGATGCGCGCCATGCCGCCGGTCATCACGATGAACATTTCCGAGCGCGACAGCTGCGCAAGGTACGGCCGGATGAACAGCGGCGCCTCGACGTGGCCGACGAAGGTCGATGCCGCCGTGGACAGGCCAGCGGCGCCGCCGACGTCGAGCGTCTTCTCCAGCGCCCAAGAAAATCCGCGCACGATCGGCGGCATGATCCGCCAGTAGAACAACAGCGACGACAGCACGCTGATCAACAGCACCACCGGCAGCGCCTGGAAGCCGAGGATGAAATCGGAGCCCGGCGTCTTCGGATCGAACGGCAGCGGTCCGCCGCCGATATAGCCGAACACGAACGCGGTGCCGGCCTTGCTTGCCGCCGCGATCGCCTCGACGCCGCGGTTGATCCAGTCGAACGCGATCGTGGTCTGCGGCACTTTGAGCATCAGCACCGCAAGCGCAAAGGTGAGCGCGAGCCCAGTGAGCACTGGCCGCCACGGCACCGCGTTCCGCTTCTCGCTGATCAGAAAGGCGAAACCGATGATGGCTAAGACACCGAGCGCCGATTGCAGATTTTGCAGCACGAGCGAGACCCCGATTCCCTCACCGGGCACTCTACATTCGCTTGCCGTTCAACGGCAGAGCCATTGCATGGGCTGCGGAGCTAATCCTTCGCGCCCGCTTGTGCCTGCGCCAGCGATAGACCGGCGCCGGCCACGGACGCGCCGATCGCTGCGGCGAGAGCCTCACGTCGGTTGAGCATCACGGCCTCCCGTTTTCGTCCTCATCCTGAGGTGCGAGCAGCGAAGCTGCGAGCCTCGAAGGATACATGATGGCAAGCGTAGCTACCCCTCCGGCAGCATCGGCGGCGCGTCGCTGACGTGTTCGGGCAGCATCAGCGTCGGCGGCGCGTTAAGCCAAGGACCGAACCAAGGCAAAAACGGCAGCCACATCAGCCGCGCCGCCTCGGCCCAGAAGGCGAACGGATTGCCGGCTTCAAGCGCGCGGCCGAACGCGCCAAAAGATGGCGTCCCCTGCAAGTGAATGGAAATCTGTTCGGCGCCCGGCAAGCGGCGGTGCACGACCTCGATGTCGAGTCCAGGCAGATGCGCGATTGCCCGCGTGGCATCGTCTTCGCCGTGCGGATCGGGCATGGGGTCTTCGGACAAACTCATCTCCTTCAAGGCGCGGCTTGACCGGATCTATCGCCGCTTTGCGGTGTCATTGCGGCTCGCTGTCCGGGTGAGGGGACCGCAAGACGAGCGCGGCCGCTCAAGCTTGGCGCGCGCGGTGTCTGTTGGTTCGATTGCGGCGTCTGGCGGCGAGCCGGCCTCGCGTTCCCTATCACCAACGCCGCCGCCGCGACAAACCCGATGATCCCGCCGATTGCGCCGCCTGCATGATCTGTCGCGCAACGGCGAAGCCGCCTGTAGCCCTGACGCAACAGCGGGTTGTAATTTGCGGTTTGATGGGGAGGCGCCCGCTCGCGAGGGCTTGCAACGTTTGCGAGCGCGGCTCAAGCTGAAGAGCGGGGGGCACCGTGGGATCGACCCGACCGGCAGGATTGGCTGTATTCGGCCTGTGGGCATTGCGATGCCTGATGCCGCTGCTCGGGATTGCCGCGTCTGGTGCGGCGATGGCGCAGGACGCCACTTGGCTGGCCAATCCCGGCTCCGGCGACTTCAACACCGCGGCCAACTGGAACCCCGCAATGGTGCCGGCCGGCACTGCCTCCTTCGGTGCATCCAACACCACTGCCGTGACAGTCTCGGGTCCGCAAACAACTCTCGACGGCTTCACCTTCCTTCCGGGGGCTCCGGCCTACACCTTCACCATCAATAACACTGCGCAGCTCTATATTTCCCTTAACAGCGCTACCGGCGGCGGCATTGTCAATGGCGGCAGCGCCACGTTCATTGGCAATGGTACCATTTTTTTCTTCAACAGCAGCACGGCCGGCAGCGCTACGATCATCAACAACAATGGCGAGACGTTCCAGGATAGCAGCACGCCCGGCAACGCCGCCCTCGTCAACAACGGGTCAATCCTCTTTGCCAGTACCGGTCTCAACGGCGACAACAAGATCAGCGCCGGCTCGATCGCCGGTGGCGGCACTTTCCAATTAGAGGACGAGCTCACCGTCGGCAGCAACAACCTGAGCACGACGGTGAGCGGGGAATTCTTCGGCACCGGCGCGCTGGTCAAGATCGGCACCGGTACGCTGACCTTGTCGAATACGAGCTTGTTGCTCTATCCCGGCCCCACCACGGTGAACGGCGGCACGCTGGAGGTTGATAGCGTACTTCGGTCTTTGAGCGTCACCGTAAACGCGGGCGGCACGCTCAGCGGCACCGGCGAGGACGCCCGCACAACAACGATCGCCGGCGGCACCTTGGCACCCGGCAATGCGGCGGACCCGACCGGCACGTTCACGATCGGCGGCAATCTCGCGTTCCAGAGCGGCGCCATCTACCTGGTCACGCTCAGCGGCGCCAATGCCGCGAACACCAATGTCGTTGGCGCGCCGGCATCGCTTGCCGGCACCGTGCAGGGCAGGGTCGGAGCGGGCGGCGCCGTGCTCACCAGCTACGACATTCTGCATGCCGACGGCGGGCTCGGCGGCACCACGTTCAGTGGCGTCAGCGTGCCGAACTATGTCGCGACGCTGAGCTATTCGCCGACCGACGTGTTCCTCGACCTGACCGCGGCGGCGCTGGGCACCGGCAGCACGCTCAACGGCAACCAGCAGGCAGTCGCCGGCGCGATCAATAGCTTTGTCAACAATGGCGGCGCGCTGCCGCCGAACTTCGGCAACATTTTCAGCCTCACCGGCAACAATCTTGCGAATGTCCTGATGCAATTGGACGGCGAAGCCGCGACTGGGTCGCAGACCGGCGCGTTCGCGCTGATGACCGAGTTTCTGGAATTGATGCTCGGCGACAATAGCGGAGTAGGCGGCGCCAACGGCGGGCTCGGATTTGCGCCCGACCAGCAAACCGAGCTGCCGCCGGATATCGCGCTCGCCTACGACACCATTCTCAAGGCTCCGCCCAAACAAACATTCGACCGGCGCTGGAGCGCGTGGGGCTCCGGCTTCGGTGGCACCAGCATCACCGGCGGCAATGCCGCCATCGGCTCCAACAATGTCACCGCCACCACCTACGGCACCGCCGCCGGCATGGAGTATCGGCCCGATCCGAACACCCGGCTCGGCTTCGCACTCGCCGGCAGCGGGTTGAATTGGGGTCTCGCGCAGAGCCTGGGTTCGGGCCGCAGCGACGCCTTCCAGGCCGGCATCTACGGCAAGACCTATTTCGGCCCGGCCTATCTCTCCGGCGCGCTCGCCTTCGGCAACAACTGGTTCACCACCAACCGCACCGCGCTGGGCGATCAGCTCACCGCCACATTCAGCGGCCAGAGCTACGCGCTCCGCGGCGAGGCCGGCTATCGCTACGCAGTCCCCATGGCCGGCGCGCTGATCGGCGTCACGCCGTACGGCGCATTGCAGACGCAGTGGTTCCGCACGCCCGCCTACAGCGAGACCGATCTCACCGGCGGCGGCTTTGGGCTGTCCTACAACGCCAACACCGCCAACGACACCCGCAGCGAATTCGGCGCCCGCTTCGATAATCTCACCGCCTGGAACAACAAACCGCTCATTCTGCGCGCGTCGCTGGCTTGGGCACACGACTGGACGAGCGGCACCGGCCTCAACGCCGCCTTCCAGGCTCTTCCCGGCTCGGCCTTCACCGTCAACGGCGCGGCGGTGCCGCCCGACTCCGCGCTGACCACCGCCAGCGCGCAATATTTCTTCACGCCGGACCTGTCGTTCACCGCCAAGTTCGCCGGCGAATTCGCGCCGACCTCGCAGACCTACGCCGGATCGGGCACGTTGAAATATACGTTCTAAGGAAGCGTAGGGTGGGCATCGCGCCGGCAACGCGCGTGACACGTGGGCAAAATCGTTCATGCGCGATGCCCACGCGGAACCACCCGCGCAGACGATTTTGCCCACCCTACAATGTCTGCATGATCTGTCGCCCAGCGGTCATATGAGACCGCACCGAAAGGCCGACACATGACTGCAAGCGACCAGTGCTCCTCACGAAGAAAACTCTTGCAAGTCGCGGAATCACAAGGGAGGGTTGGTCCAGCGCGTCGGCGACGGAATACCTGCGCGGTGGAAAATCGCCGGTTAGGGCCTTGAAATTCCCGGCTGGCCTACCCATTTGGGGAAGGTCTCTTCGCAAAACAGGCAAACACGGCATTTACAGCAAAGCACAGGCAAAACGCACAGACAAAAGCTAACGCACCGACACAGGCACCGAACCCAGTTCAACGCCGCCGTCACCGCACTAGCCGCAGTCACCGCAGAAACGCCAACGCACCGCTCCTTACGCCACTCAACGCCACATCACGCAAAAAAGAGACACCCGGACGGCCAATTCTGATCGCGCGGTCAGTGGCCATCCTGTTTTCATCGGTGCGTCGCACCACGAGCTTTAACCGCTTGTGGCCATAAGCCTAGCAAGGGATAAAACCCATGATTAGGCTTCATGTGGAAGTTGATGCGGTTTGCCTGTTGTTGATCATCTCATTGATCAAGGCATTCCTGCACTAAGTGAGGCGGGGCCGGAGCAATCTGGCCCCGTTTCGATTCCCGCTAATTTTCTTGTTGCAAATGCGCCCGAAGGCCGCGTCGCCGCGAAATGGGCGCCGATAAGCAACATGGCCGAGCGGACCAACGCGACCGTGCTCACCACGAATAGCGCAGCGTTCCGGTGCCGGAGTAGGTCTGCGCCGATGCGGCAAACTCGCCGTCAAATCTGGCGATCGCCGACCAGTTGGCGGTGAGGTGCAGTTCGGCGCTGGCGCTGGCGAGCGCGGAATTGGTTGGCGGTGCGGCGCCGTTGACGGTGAAGTTCGATCCCGGCAGCGCCTGGAACACCGCGCCCAACGCCAGATTGCTGATCCAGTCATGCGCCCAGGCAAGCCGCGCGCGCAACACCAGCGGCATGGCGTCGACGACCTGCATATTGTCGAAGCGCATGCCGAGCTCGCTTCTGGTGTCGGTCGCGTTCTGCGAGGCGAAGCTTAATCCCATTCCGCCGCCGGTGAGATCGGTTTCGCTGAATCCCGGGGTGTGGAAGTCCTGCACTTGCAGGGCCGCGTAGGGCGTGACGCCGATGATCGCGCCGGTGACCGGCACCGCGTAGCGATAGCCGGTTTCGCCGCGCGCCGCATAACTCTGGCCGTCGAACGTGGCCTGCAGCTGGTCGCCGACCGCGATGCGATTGGTGGTGAACCAATGATTGGCGAAGGCGAGCGCGCCCGACAGATAGAACGGGCCCCAATGCGTGGTGTCGTGCACGCCGACCTGGAAGCTGTCGCTCCTGCCGGTGCCGAGGTTTCCCGCCACGCTCCAACTGGTGCCGCCACCGGCCAGTGCAAAGCTGTACACCGAATCCGGCGTGGGGCGATAATCCATGCCGCCGGCGAAGCCGTAATCGCTGGCCGTGACGCTGTTCGAGCCGACGATCGGATCGCCGTCGAGCTTGGCAGCGCCGCCGAACGCCGAGCCCCAGGTGGTCCAACGCTGGTCGAATGTTTGTTGCAGCGGCGCCTTGGTCAGAATGGACGCATAAGCTTGCGCGATATCGGACGGCAGGCTTGCATCCCGTTCCGGCGCGAAGCCCGGCGCGCCACCGCCCGCCGGATTGCCGCCGCCGCCGCTCGACGGGTCGGACAACAGGTTCATAAAGTCGGTCATCAACTGGAACGCGCTCGTCTGCGCGCCGGTCGCCGGTTGGCCCGCGAGTTGCGTGAGCGCGTTGTCCAGCGCCGCGCTGGAAAGATTGCCGAGATCGACAAAGCCCGGCGGAAGGCTGTCGCCCTGGATGATGGCGTTGTTGATGCCGTTGAGCACATTCTGCTGGTTCTGGTTCAAGCCGGGCGGCGCCGTGAACAGCGAATAGCCGCTGGCGGTAATGTCGAGGTCGACGTCGTTCGGACTGTTGGTCGTGTAGTCGAGACTTGCGGTGAAGCTATGGTTTCCGTTCACGGTCAGGCCGGCGAAGCTGCCGATGAGCGGGCTCGTGGTGGTCAGAATCTGATAGACCGTCCCGGCAGTGTAGTGGCCGAGCTGCGGCGTCACCTCGACGGTGCCGTTGCCGCCGAGCGTGGCCGCTCCGGTCAGCGCCACCTTGGAATTGTTGCCGGCGCCGGGCGCGATGTCGATGGCGTAGAAGCTGCCGCTGCCGCCTGTGAACGTCAGATTGCCGGTGATGTTGAGCGTGCCGAATCCGCCCGGCGTGCCGGGCTCGAGCGTGCCGCCGGCATTGATTGTCATGGCAAGCGGATCGATGGTGCCGGTGCCGGCGAGCGTGCCGCCGAGCGAGCTGCCGACGGCGATATTGACGGCGCTGTTGACGCCGTTGAGCACCACCGTGCCGGACTCGATGTTGACTTGATCGAAGCCGGAAAAGCCATAGGCTGCGGCGTAGGTGAAGGTGTTGCCGGCGCCGAGCGTGAAGTTGATGACGCCGCCGCCGCCCGCGCCGCGGCCGATGATGTTGCCGTTGATCGTTCCGCCGCTGACATTGAGGGTGTCGTCCACCGACCCCAGTTCGATCGCGCCGGTGATGATGCCGGCGTTCTGATCGACGGTCGCCGCGCCCGCCGCGGTCGAAACGTAGATCGCGGTGCCGCCGGTGCCGGTAATGATGCCGGAATTGACGACGGCCGCTCCGGCCGCGAAGGTCACGTTGTTGGAAATAACGATGCCGGTCTTGGCGATAATCGCCCCGGAGTTGCTGATGTTGCCCGCGAAGGTCGAGACAGACGCGACGTAAATGCCGGTGCCGCCCGGTGAGATCGAGATTGTGCCTGAGTTGCTGATGTTGCCCGCAAAGGTCGAGACGCTGTCGACGTAAATGCCGTTGCCGGACACCCCCGCCGAGATCGCGCCTGAGTTGACGATGTGCCCGCGAAGGTCGGGACCGACTCGACGCCAATGCCCACCTGGGTCGCCGAGATCGTGCCTGAGTTGCTGATGTTGCCGGCGAAGGTTGTGATGCCGCCGATGCCGATGCCCTCTAGGCCCCCCGAGATCGTGCCTGAGTTGACGATGTTGCCCACGAAGGTCGAAACGCCCACGACGTAAATGCCGGTGCTGCCCGCCGAGATCGCGCCTGAGTTGCTGATGCCGCCGGTCACCATCGCCCCATTCTCGATGTGGATGCCGAAGAGTTTCACCTCCATGGTGCCGGCGTTGGAAATCTGGCCGGTGAACGTGCTGTTGTTGGTGACGAGGATGCCGGTCTTGGCGACAATCGCCCCGGAATTGCTGATATTGCCGGCGAAGCTCGAGACGTCCCCGACGCCAATGCCAACGCCGCCCGCCGAGATTGTGCCTGAGTTGCTGATGTTGCCCGCGAAGGTCGAGACGGTGTAGACGCCAATGGCGGTGTCGCCCGCCGAGATCGTGCCTGAGTTGCTGATGTTGCCCGCGAAGGTCGAGACGGCGTAGACGCCAATGGCGGTGTCGGCCGCCGAGATCGTGCCTGAGTTGACGATGTTGCCGGCGAAGCTCGAGACGTCCTGGAAGACAATGCCCTCCCCCGAGTGGGCCGAGATCATACCCGAGTTGCTGATGTTGCCCGCGAAGGTCGAGACGATGTAGACGAAAAAGCCGCTGTCCGCCGAGATCGTGCCTGAGTTGCTGATGTTGCCCGCGAAGGTCGAGAGGCTGAAGACTTCAATGGAGACAAAGCCCGTCGACATCGTGCCGCTGTTGACAATGTCGCCCGTGAAGGTCGAGACGCTCACGACGTCAATGCCCCCCCGCGCCGCCGAGATCGTCCCCGAGTTGCTGATGTTGCCCGCGAAGGTCGAGACGGTGTAGACGCCAATGGCGGTGTCGTTCCCCACCGAGATCGTGCCGCTGTTGACGATGCCGCCGGAAACGGTCGCATTATTGTCCACCAAGATTCCGTATCCGTTCGCCGTGATCGTGCCGGCATTGCTGATAGTGCCGCCGATGCTGCTGTTGTTGATGGTTATGCCGGTCTTGGTCGGCGCGGTCCCCCCGGTCGCGGCGATGACGCCGGTGCCCGTGTTGGTGACGTTGCCGGTAACGACGGCGTTGTTCCCGATGAAGATGCAGTTGGCGTTGGTCGAGTTGGTGACGGCGGCGACCGTCCCGCCGTTTTGCGTGATCTTGCAGGCGGCAAACGCCGCCGGCGTACCGATCAACAGCGCTGCGACCGAACTCGAGGCCAGCAAAAGGCGCCGCCCGCTGCGCCCCCCGCGCCGTTTACCACGCATGCAACCCCAACCCACCCGCCGAACTGGCGATCCCCGTTCGCTTATCTTAGCGGCCCGCGGCGGCGTGAATCCAGCGCAGGTCGGCGCGCGCATGGGGTTGCCAGGTGCGAATTTCTTTGATTCAGCGTCTCAACTGCGCTTTGGCCACGCACTGCGACAATTGTGCCACAGCCGGACGTCACCCGACGCAGCAGGCGCAGGGCGGGCATCGCGCCGGCAACGCGTGTGACACGTGGGCAAAGCCTGTCCCCGGCCCCGACCGGGGATCGTTCATGCGCGATGCCCACGCGGAACCACCCGCGCAGACGATTTTGCCTACCCTACAATGATTGCATGATCTGTCTCGCGAAGTCAGCGCCGCACTGTTGCTCGTCGACCTGAGACGAGATGGGGGTGAAGAGGCCTTTTTGACACGTGATGCGCGGGCTCGACTCGCGCATCCATGCCGAGCCGCGGTTGCGGCTGCTTCGCTGCCACAATTCAAAAATGTTTGGACTCTCCACGGCTTAGCGGGAAAAAAGTGCGAATCAACGCACGTGTCACACTTATGGCGCCGCGAATCAAACAAACAGCGAAAGAAATTTCTCGGCAGATCAGAGAGATGGAGCCGGCTGGCAGAATTTCTTGATCCCGCGCCGGGCGGCGAACTAAAAGAATGCATCTCGCTCGTCCGAGGGCACATTCCGGATGCGATCCTGAAGGTGGAGCGAGAGCGGTGCCCGGGCGCGGTTTCGCAAACTGTGTTCGGGCGGTTCGGAAACTCGCCCGGCCGGCCACGTCGCCGGTCTGCCAGGAGCTGGCTGCCCGGGGAGCGGATCGGTTGTCCGCTACCATGAAGCGCGGGACCGGACTGAGCCTTGGGCTCTCAAGGCCTCTGGCAAGAGCCGCGGTAGAGCGCCGAGAGGCGAGCGCGTTCCTCAAAAGGGAGCGCGCGCCGCGAGGACACGCAAGGCAAGGCGTTCATCAGCTTGCCGGGCGGGGCCCGCGGAATCTACCCCGCGCCTTTCGGCGCTCCGCCCCCTTTTTAGGGGGGCCCGTTCGTGAACAGCTTGGGCAAAGCTCGGGGCGCAACAAAAAAGCGCAGCGCGAGAACGAGAATCTATTTTATCCGCCCCCGCGATAGCGGGGGAGGGGGACCGCCCGGAGTTCGCGTTGCGAACGTAGGGTGGTGGAGGGGGCGCCGGCCGCGACGTTTCACTTTCGTTGAAAGAGATTCGTTGACGCCCGCGCCCCTCCCACCGCGCTCCGCGCGGTCCCCCCTCCCCGCTATCGCGGGGCGGGATGCAACAGGAGGACACCATGCGCATCCGTTTCGATTTCGGTTCGCTCACACTCGACGCCGAACTGCTCGATACCCCGACCGCCAAGGCGATCGCTGCGGCGCTGCCGTTGACGGCGTCCGCGCTGACCTGGGGCGAGGAGGTCTATTTCGAAATTCCCGTCGCGGTGAAGCGCGAGGCGGATGCGCGCGCCGTCGTGATCCCGGGCGAGATCGCCTATTGGCCCGACGGCAACGCCATCGCCATCGGTTTTGGCCGCACGCCGATCTCGCGCGGCGAGGAAACCCGCCTCGCCAGCCCCTGCAACATCTGGGCGAAAGCGCTCGGTGACGTGAAGGCGCTCAAGGCGGTGCGAGGAGGGACGAAGATCAGAGTGAGCGCGGTCGGTTAGGACGTCAGCTCTTTGGCCTCTGCTCCTGTGTCGCCCGCCGCGCCAGCGCCAGCAACAGATCCCAGGCATTGCGGATATTGACGACCAGAAGAAGCAGCGCCGCTGCAGCGATAACGTAGAGGCCAACCGCGCTGGCGCCCGTCAGCATGAGGAAGGCAACGACCAGTCCGGCCGAATAGGTGACAACCGGCACCGCGCCGTAGGCGATGCGGTCGGAAAAATCGGCGATGCCGTCGTGAAACAGCCGCTGAAAAATATAAATCGAATAGATCAGGCTGCCAGCCGCAGCCACCGTGATCACGGTGCCGAACACCGTCGGCGAGATTTCGGGAACGAGTGCGATCAGGCTGAGGAACATAATGTTCGTGTAATGGAATATGACCGGGCTCAGATAGGTACGCGTCGGGCCGGCGCGCTCCGGTGTGAGCACGCTCGCTCCGATCGAGGCGGCGACGAACAACAGCGCCATCAGCGCCGCGGAGGCGGTGCCAAGCAGTTCGTAGAATTCGTGCCAGGGGAGGAACATGGAAGACTTAGCCCCTGCCGACGAACGGCATCAGATTCGCCATCACCGTCATGAACAGCACGTTGGTGTCGAGCGGCAGGCTTGCCATGTAGACCACCGCGCGGCCGACGTCCTCGGCCGCCATGCGCGGCTCGATCATCTTGCGGCCGTCGGGCTGCGGCACGCCGTCGCCCTGCGCCATGCGTTCGGTGAGCGGGGTCGCGGCATTGCCGATGTCGATCTGGCCGCAGCAGATATTGTAGTTGCGGCAGTCGAGCGAGGTTTGTTTGGTCAGGCCGGTGACCGCGTGCTTGGTGGCGGTGTAGGCGGCGGCGCCCGGGCGCGGGGTGTGTGCGGAAATCGAGCCGTTGTTGATGATGCGGCCGCCGCGCGGGTTCTGCGCCTTCATGATGCGGATCGCTTCCTGCGTGCACAGAAAGACGCCGGTCAGATTGGTGGCGACCACCGCCTGCCACTTGTCGAACGGCATGTCCTCGATCGGCGTCGCCGGCGTGCCGATGCCGGCATTGTTGAACAGAAGATCGAGCCGGCCGTAGGTGTCCTTGGTCTTGGCGAACAGCGCCTTGATCGAGGCCGGATCGGCGACGTCGGCGGGCGCAACCAGCGTCGGCCCGTTGGCTTCGCGCGCCACTTCCTCGAGCTTGTCCTGGCGCCGCCCGGCCAGCACCACCGCGTAGCCCTCGCCCAACAGCGCCAGCGAGACCGCGCGGCCGACGCCGGTTCCCGCCCCCGTCACCAATGCAATTTTTTGTGCCATCGTTTCCTCCCATTATTCAACGCCGGTCATCGTCCGCGAAAGCGGACGATCCAGTACCCTCGGTATTCGAGATTGTACACTACGCGGCGCGATTACTGGATGCCCGCTTACGCGGGCATGACGGCTGCGCCGTCAGCTCGCCAGCGCGATTTCCTCGTCGGGATTGCCGACGCGATAATCGTCGGGGGAGGCGAGGCGGGCGGTGATGTCGGCGGCCGGCCCCGGCCTGCCGAAGCGGTAGCCCTGCATCGAGTGCACGCCGGCGGCGCGCAGGAACAGGTGCTGCTCGGCGTTCTCGACGCCCTCGGCGGTGACTTTCATGCCGAGACCGCGGCCGAGGCTCACCACCGCGTGCACGATGGCGGCGGCGTCGGGTGCCGTCTCGATCGCGCGCACGAAGCTAGAGTCGATCTTGAGCTTGTCGAACGGGAAGCGCCGCAGGTAGAGCAGGCTCGAATAGCCGGTGCCGAAATCGTCGAGCGCAAAGCGCACGCCGATCGCTTTCAACCGCAGCATCGACAGTTCCGCGGTCTCCATGTTGCCGAGCAGTGTGCTTTCGGTGAGTTCGAGTTCGAGGTGGCCGGCGTCAAATTCGGTTTCTTTGAGAATGCGCTCGACCAGCTCGACGAACTCGGAACGGCGGAATTGCAGCGGCGAGACGTTCACCGCGATGGTCAGGCCTGGCCACTGTTTGCCGTCGAGGCAGGCGCGCCGCAGCATCCATTCGCCAAGTTCGATGATCAGGCCCGAGTGCTCGGCGATCGGAATGAACTGCGAGGGCGGAATTTCGCCCATCGACGGATGCATCCAGCGCGCCAGCGCCTCGACGCCGACTACTTTGTCGCCGGAGGAGTTGACGATCGGCTGGTAGGCGGCTTTGAGCCCGTCGTTCTGGATCGCGTGCAGGAGGTCGCCCTCCAACAGCTTGCGATTGGACAAATCGGCGTCCATCGCCGCGTCGTAGATGCAGGCGCGGTTGCGGCCCTCGTTCTTGGCGCGATAGAGCGCCATGTCGGCGTAGCGCAGGATGTCGGCGGCGTCGCGGGCGCGGCGGTCGATCACCGCGATGCCGATCGAGGCGCCGATCATGATGTTGTTGCCGTTGATGGAGTAGGGCGCGCAGACCGCGGCGATGATGCGCCCGGCGATCGCCTGCAGCGAATAGGAATCCGATGGGCAGGCGGTGATGATGGCGAATTCGTCGCCGCCCAGCCGGGCGACCATATCGTTGCCGCGCAGGATCCGGGCCAGACGCTGGGTGACGTTGAGAATAAGCGCGTCGCCGACGTGGTGGCCGAGCGTGTCGTTGACGTCCTTGAAATGGTCGAGGTCGATGTAGAAGACGGCGGCCGACGGTCCGCCGGCGCGCACTTCGCCGATTACCGCCTCCAGCCGCTCGCCGAAATAGATCCGGTTGGGCAGGCCGCAGACCGGGTCGTGCATCGCCAGATGCCGCAATTGCAATTCACCGGCGGCGATCGCCTCCGCGGTGCGGCGCATGTGGCCCATCACCAGACCGACCAGCACCGCGAAGCCGGCGAGCGCCACGGCGACGAATGGAACGACGCTGATGAAGATCTCGCGGCCGGGCGAAGTCGCCTGCCAGGCAAAGCGCGCGATTGGTTGGCTGTCCGCGGCGACAATTTCAGTGGCCTTTTCGCCGGCGGCCGGCGCCGCGCCGGTGAGGAGGTGCAGATCGGAGAGCTGCAGCGCGCGGCCGATGTCGGCCAGCATGGCATCATCGATAAATTTGATCGAGAAGACGATCGGCGCCTGGTCGTTGCCGGCGCTGAGCTGCGCGTCGGTGCCGACCGCCACCGCTGCGACGACGGCCAGCCGGCCGAGGACGTATTGAACGAGCACGGTGCGCGGCCCCGGCGATTGCAGATTCTGCTCGCCGAGCAGGTCGAGCGTGCGCGGTGGCACTGCGCGCAGGCGGCCGCGCAAGAGATCGAGGGTCGGCGCCAAAGCGGCGCGAAGATCGGCCGCCGACACGTTGTCGGCGGGGCGAGAATGCGTGAACTTGATTTGATCGGTGCCGTCAATGAGCCCCACGAGGTCGTGGGCGAAATAGGTTTGCAGCCAATTGCCGATGTGCTGCGCCACCCATTGCGGGTCGTAGGTGGTGCGGATGCTGGCAATGGCGTGCGGCGTGCTGCTGATGCTCTCGAGCTGCCGCAGCACGCGGATACCCCGATTGGCGATGTGCTGCTGGACCAGCTGCTGATCGCGGTTGAAGGAGACTTGGTCGGCGCGCTGGGCAGAGGTGAGCACAGCAACCACGACGCAGACGATTGCGACCGCGACGATGACGCCGATCGGCACGACCAGGCTCACGCGGGCATGCTTCCACCGCGCTCCGTTGGTCTCTGCGCCAATGCGCTGCTGCGCCGTAACCGGCACGCTCCACCCTTCAGCTATTTTGGTTCACCGCACCGTAGATAGGAAAGATTGCAAATCGCTTGCAATTTCAGCGATTAAACGACGTATTCCGGGAACTCTGTTGAATTCGATTGCAGGCTTAATTTTGGGTAAAGCGGCTCACTCGCAGTTGCGGCAAACGGGCAGCTGCGGGGCGTTTTCGCTGGCCCTGCCGCTCAAGCGCGCCGGCCATAAGGCGGCCGCGGGATGCCGATATGGGCGGCCCGCAACGCCGCCGACCAGCGTTCGCGCAGATCGGTGAAATAGGGCTCGCCCGGCTCGATGCGATAGATCAGCTCGGCTTCGCAGGTATCGCGCCGCACCACCAAAAGATCGATCGGCATGCCGACGCTCAAATTCGACCGCAAGGTCGAATCGATGGAGACGAGCCCGACTTTAAGCGCGTCGTAGAGATCCATCTCGTAGGTGACCGCGCGGTCGAGCACCGGCTTGCCGTATTTGTGCTCGCCGATCTGCAGATAGGGCGTGTCGGTAGTGCATTCGATGAAATTGCCGGCCGAATAGATCATGAACAGGCGCATGCGTTCGCCCATGATCTGGCCGCCGAACAGAAAGGACACGTCGAACGACACGTCGGCGGCCTGCAGCTCCTTGCCCTCCGTTGCATGAATCATTCGCACGACCTGGCCGATCCGCTGTGCCGCCTGGAACATGGTGGGCGCGTTCATCAGCGTTTCGCGTTCGCCGGTATCGGGGTTGTCGTAACCTTCGGTCAGGATGCTCAGCACCGATTGGCTGATCGACAGGTTGCCGGCCGTGGCGATCGCCATGATGCGCTTCTTCCGGTCGGCGAAGACGTGCAGCTTGCGGAACGTCGAAATGTTGTCGACGCCGGCATTGGTGCGCGTGTCGGCGAACATCACCAGTCCCTCGCGCACGAGTATTCCGCCGCAATAGGTCATCGATCCGTGCCTCCCGTCCGCGTGTCGTTATAGCGAGGAAAGCCGACCGGTCACAATCATTGGCCGACGGTGATGGCGACCTCGAGCGTCTCGCCACCGACGCCATAGCGCGTGCCGCGCACCGGAGCAGCACCAAGCGAGTCGAGCCCGATGGCGACGCGCACATAGGCATCCGTCTGGCACATGCCGTTCGCCGGATCGAAGCCGACCCAGCCGAGATCGGGGATGAAGGCTTCCGCCCAGGCGTGGCCCGCTTCCTGATCCACGGTGTCGTCTGCAGGCTGCAGGTAACCCGCGACATAGCGAGCGGGAATGCCAAGGCAGTGCGCAGCGGCGATGAAGATGTGCGTCAGATCCCGGCAGACGCCGCGCTTTTTCGCATAGGCGTCGGCCGCATTCATCACCATGTTTGTCAGGGCGGGATCGTAGGTCATCCCGTCGTGCAGCTTCTCCAACAGCAGATGCAGGCTGCCAAGCGCGGCGCCTCCGCTCGCCGTGCGGATTTGGCTCGCCAGATCTTCGATCGCCGCGTCGGCCTGCGTCAGTACGGTCTCGCGCAGGAACAGGCTCGGCGGAAACCGTTCGACGGTGCCGCGGACCATGCCGTCGGTGCCGTGCGTCTCGACTTCGCCGTCGACCGCGACGGTCAATTCACCAAACGGTCCATCGGCGCTGAATACGTGCGTCATGTTGCCGAAGGCGTCCTCGCGGGCCGAAAGCCGCGCGTCGGGGGATACATCGATGCGCCAGCGCACCACATACTGGCCGTCATGATTGCGCGGGGTCATCCGCAGCAACTGGATCGCACCCGTGGCGGGTGGATCGTAGTGGTAGATCGCGGAGTGGGCGATGTGCAGGCGCATATCAGGAATCAGTCGTCAGTCATCAAAGACCAGCATAGCCGACTTGAAGGCGCACTGTCCTGCAGCCCCTGATTTCCGACTCCCGAGTTCTGCGTCGTGGCCCCGCTACATCAAATATTGCTGCGCGACTGCGGTGCCGAGCCGATTGTTGTCATCGATGAACTCGCCGATGAATTCGTGCAGACCGTTCTGAAAAATCTGCTCGATCCGGATGTTTTCGAGCCGCGCCCGCACCGCGCGGGCTTGGCGCTGCGCCGGTCCCTGGCGGCCGTACGCGTGGCCAATGCGGTCGAGATTTTGCACCAGATTGTCATAGCAGTTTGCCAGCGAGCGCGGCATTTCGTCCTTGAGGATGAGCAGATCGGCGACCAGCCACGGCTTGACGTTCTCGCGGTAGACCCAGTGATAGGCGGTGAGCGCCGACACCGAGCGCAGGATCGACGACCATTGGAAATAATCGAGCGGGCCGCCGACCTGCTCCTCGGCCGGCAGCAGCAGGTGATACTTCACGTCGAGAATGCGCGCCGTGTTGTCGGCGCGCTCGATATAGACGCCGAGCCGGGAGAACCAGTAGGCGTCGTTGCGCAGCATGGTCCGGTAGGCCGAGCCGTCGAAGCGCAAGGACGATTCCAGCACCCAGCGCAAGAAGCGCGCGAACTCCTCGCGCGACGGACGGACCGTTGCCCCATTTTCTCAGTTCGAGCCAGACGCCGTTGATGGTGTCCCACATTTCGATGGTGAGCGCCGTGCGCACGGCGCGCGCGTTGAGCCGCGCGCTCTCGAAACAGTTGCGGATCGAGGACGGATTGCTGGGCGAGAAGGCGAGGAAGTCGGTGACCGTTTCCTCGTTGGCTTCGTCGTGGACGGCGAAGAATGCATTGGCGCAGCCGGCCGTGGCGACTGCGGATTCCCATTCGTTGGATGCCCCCACGTAAGCGAGCGGCAACGTGGTCAGCCGCAGCGTCGTATCGAGAATGCGCGCCAGATATTCGGCGCGCTCGACATAGCGGGCGAGCCAGTAAAGATTATCGGCCGTGCGCGAAAGCATTTATCGATCCAGCACCCAAATTTATCGATCCAGCACCCAGGTGTCCTTGGTGCCGCCGCCTTGGCTGGAATTGACCACGAGCGAACCTTTCTTCAGCGCGACGCGCGTCAGTCCGCCGGGCACGATCCGGATACGGTCGCGTCCGGCAAGCACGAACGGGCGCAGATCGACATGGCGCGGCGCGATGCCTTCTTCGACGCAGGTCGGGCAGGTCGACAGCGCCAGCGTCGGCTGCGCGATGAAGTTTTTCGGGTTGGATTTGAGCTTGGCGCGGAACGCCGCGATCGTTGCTTTGTCGGCCTTCGGCCCGATCAGCATGCCGTAGCCGCCAGAGCCGTGCACCTCTTTCACTACCAGTTCCTCAAGATGATCGAGCACGTATTGGAGATGCTCGCTCTCGCGGCAGCGCCAGGTCGGCACGTTCTTAAGCAGCGGCTCTTCGCCGAGATAGAATTTCACGATCTGCGGCATGTAGCTGTACACCGCCTTGTCGTCGGCGATGCCGGTGCCGACCGCGTTGGCGAGCGTCACGTTGCCGGCCTGATAGGCCGACATCAGTCCGGGGACGCCGAGCGCGCTGTCTGGCCGGAACACGAGCGGATCGAGGAAATCGTCGTCGATGCGCCGGTAGATGACGTCGACCCGCTTCACGCCCTCGGTCGTGCGCATGTAGACGACGTCGTCCCTGGTGACGAGGTCGCGTCCCTCGACCAGTTCGACGCCGAGCTTGTCGGCCAGGAACGAATGCTCGTAGTAGGCCGAGTTGTAGACGCCGGGCGTGAGCAGGACGACGGTCGGATCGGCGGACGCAATCGGCGGCGCCACCGATTTGAGCGTCTGCAGCAATTCGTCCGGATAATTCTCCACCGGCGCGATGCGGTAGCGCGAGAACAGCTCGGGAAACAGCCGCAGCATGATCTCGCGATTTTCCAACATGTAGGAGACGCCGGACGGCGTGCGCGCATTGTCCTCCAGCACGTAAAATGTCTCGGCATCGACGCGCACGATGTCGATGCCGGCGACATTCACGTAAATATCGTGCGGCACTTTCTGGCCGTTCATCTCGGGACGGAAGACTGGATTCTGAAAGACCAGGTCCTCCGGCACGATGCCGGCTTTGAGAATCTCGCGGCGGTGATAGACGTCTTTGATATAGGCGTTGATTGCCTTGACGCGCTGCTCGAGACCGCGGCGGAGGATTTCCCATTCCGGCCCGGACAAGATGCGCGGGATGACGTCGAAGGGGATCAGCCGCTCTTGCGCTTCGGGGTCGCCGTAGACCGCAAAGGTGATGCCGATGCGGCGGAACATGAGCTCCGCCTCGCGGCGGCGGAAGTCGAGAACGTCCGGCTTTGTCTCCCCAAGCCAATCGGCAAGCGCAGCGTAGGCCGGCCGCACGGCGCCGCCGCTGTCTCCGTTGCCCCGCATTTCGTCGAACATCGCCAACTCGGCCCCCGGCGGCCGCCCAGACCCGCTTAATCACCTTATTCGTAGCAATCTTCGCGCCAGACCGCCGCGCCCAGCAAAGGCGTTGTTGCGACAGCCATGCGCCTATGATTGCTCACCTTTTAGGCGAATTGACCACGGCCGCGGCGTCGCCCTCGCCGGGCGGCCAACTATTCCGGCTCGGCTTTGTTTTTGCGCAGACTGCGGATGATGGCAGTGACCAGAGGGACAATGACCGCGGGCAAGGCGGTGTTGAGCGGATTGCGGGCGGCGCGGGAAAACCAGGCCAAACAGTCTTGCAAGGCGGCGAATTCGGCCTCCAGGTTTTCGATCGCGGCCTGGCGCAGTTCGAGCGCGCTATTCAAGTTGGGACCGGGTCGGGCGCCCGCCGCGATCAGCAAGGCGACGATGGCCACCACGAAGTCGCCGCCGGCCACGGCAAAAGCCGCCCAAGTCGATCCCACATGGGGCTCAAGCGCAAAAAACGCGCCCACGTTCACCATGCCCAAACCGAATACGGCGATCAGCCCGGCGAGCGCAAAGAGCGTCGACCGCCGCGTCAGCGCGCGCATTCTCATCTCGGCGATCGTCGATTCGACGCGGCAGAAAATACGCAGATGATGAAACAAACTGTGCACGGTGCCGCCCTCTATCGATGGATTGTGCGTCCGATCAGGATGCCGAGCACGAGCGCGCCGAGCACGCTGGTGAGCGGGTGATTGACGACGCCTTTTTCGGTGTCTTCGGCAAAGGCCGCGATCTCGTGGGCGAGCGTGTGCAACTGGTCGACGAAACCGGGCGCGTCCAATTCCATTGTCTCGGCCGCGTCCTCCGCAGCTTGCGCACCGGCGGCGCGCTTGCGTAGCGCCGCGATCTCGCGGCGGAGCTCCTCGATTTCGGCGCGAAGATCGGCCTCGCTCATGATTTTGGGCTGCCTCTGACTGCTAGCTTATGACGTGCTGGCCGCAAGGAAGTTCCCCGCTCTTGTGGGCACGGGCGCCGTAGCAGCAAGTTTTGCGGTGCATATGCCCTACGCCCGCCAATCTAGCCCATGAGCCGCCGGCCGGCGAGCCGGAATAGGGCCGCGTGCTTGAGCGGCCACCCCTGCCGCGCTACAGGTGACGGCGAGCACGGAGCTTGATCGGCATGACGGAAAGCGCTGCAAAAGGTAGCGATGGCATCATTACTGCCGCGGTGCTTGTCATTGGCGACGAAATCCTATCCGGGCGCACCAAGGACAAGAATATCGGCTATATCGCCGAATATCTCACCGGCGTCGGCATCGACCTGAAGGAAGTGCGCGTCGTTCCTGATGAGGAGCCAGAGATCGTCACCGCACTCAACGCGTTGCGCGCGCGCTACACCTACGTATTCACCACCGGCGGCATCGGTCCGACGCACGACGACATCACCGCCGATTGCGTCGCCAAGGCGTTCGGCGTTCCGATCGGTTACGACCCGCGCGCGGTCGAAATCATGACCGAGCGCATCAAACAGACCGGCGGTACGATGAACGAAGCGCGCATGCGGATGACGCGTGTGCCGCAAGGCGCGGAGCTGGTGCTCAACAAGATCTCGGCGGCGCCGGGATTCTGGATCGGCAACGTCATCGTCATGGCCGGTGTGCCGCATATCATGCAAGCGATGCTCGACTACGTCGCGCCTAAGCTGAAAACCGGCGCCCGCATGCTCTCGGAATCGGTGCGCGCCGATTGCCGCGAAGGCGACATCGGCACCGAGCTCGGCCAGATCGCCAAAGAGCACCCCGACGTGATCATCGGCTCCTACCCGTTCATGGATGAAAAGATCGGCGGCAATACCAACGTCGTGGTGCGCTCGCGCGACGCGCAGAAGCTTGTCGCCGCCAAACAAGCGGTTGAAGCCATGTTGCAACGGGTCAGATCAGAGCTCGCCGCCGGCAAGGTATAACAGCGGCGAAATTCGCGCGGCGATGACGTGATCGCCAAGGTAGCGCCAAAGATGGCAGAACTAAACACAGCGTCAGAACGTGAGCGGCCGGATGACGCGCCACGCGCCGTCAAACCCGAGAAAATCTTTCCCGTCTCCTGGGACCAGTTCCATCGCGATGCGCGCGCGCTCGCTTGGCGGCTTAACGGCGTCGGCCCATTCGAGGCGGTTGTCTGCGTTACCCGAGGCGGCCTGGTGCCGGCGGCCATCGTGGCGCGCGAGCTCGGCGTCAGAGTGATCGAGACGGTCTGTATTGCGAGCTACACCGATACCCGTCAGGGCGAACTGACCGTGCTCAAAGACATCGCGCCGGCGGTGGTGGCGCTTGGCGGCGGCGAGGGCGCCGGCGTGCTCATTGTCGACGATCTGGTCGACACCGGGCAGACCGCCAAGGTCGTGCGCGCGCTCTTGCCGCGTGCGCATTTTGCTACCGTCTACGCCAAGCCGATGGGCCGGCCCATGGTCGACACCTTCATCACCGAAGTGTCGCAGGACACCTGGATTTACTTTCCCTGGGATACCGGGCTCGCCTTCCAGCCGCCGATCCGCGAGGCCGGGCTGTAGGGCGCATGAGGGTAGGGCGGCTTTTTGTTTGACCGGCTTTAGCCGAAATCGGCTATAATGACCGCCAACTCGCGCTTTCAGCACAGGAGACCAGCTCATGGACGCCGTCACTCCGAAGCCGAGGCATGATACGCTCGACACCCATTCGCACGTCGTGCGCCCGGCGCAGATGGAATGGAAGAAAACCCGCTTTGCCGGCTGCGAGGTGAAGGGCCTTTTGTTCGACAAGGACACGGGTCTCGTCACCGCGCTGATGCGCTTTGCGCCCGGCGCCGTCTTGCCGGACCATGAGCATGTCAGGATCGAGCAGACCTACGTGCTCGAAGGCAAACTCTGCGACAAGGAAGGACCGGCCACAGGCCTCACCGTTGGCCCGGGCGAATTCGTCTGGCGCGAGGCCGGCAGCCGGCATGTCGCCTGGACGCCCGAAGGCGGCCTGATGCTCGCCATGTTTCAGGTGCCTAATAAGTTCTTCGAGCACGACGGCCGCGTGACCGACGTTTCGGGTGCTGACTGGGACGCGCTCTGGGGCCACATCTTCAAGGAGTGAGCATGCGCAAGTTCATTCTGGCCGGTGCGCTCGCCGGCGCGGCTTTTGCTCTGCTGATGGGACCGGCGGCCGCGCAGATGCCGATGCCGGGGATGAAACTCAAGGACGAGCCAAACAAGCCGCGAACGCCGGAAGAGCGCGCCAGACAGAAGGCGATCGACGACGCCTACCGGGAGGCGAACAAAAAGATTCCAGACAAGACGGGGCCCGCCGATCCGTGGGGCAACGTGCGGCCGCTGTCGCCGTCGGCGAACGCTAAGTAATGGCGTACCCTTAAGATCGGGGCTTGGACGCCGATAGGTCGGCTGCCTGCCGGCGGCTGATGTAGCGATATTCAAAAAATGAGGTGAGCAGGTCGAAGGGGCCGCTCAGCAGCCTTGCCTCGCGGTTCCGCTTCGCGGACATATTACTCGCGGTTCCGCTTCGCGGACATATTAAAGGCTGGGCTTGCGGACGTGGCGAAATGGTAGACGCAAGGGACTTAAAATCCCTTGGGCGAAAGCCTGTGAGGGTTCGAGTCCCTCCGTCCGCACCAACTGCCGCAAATCTTAGTTAACGGACCGAAAATCCCGCTCATAAGTGGGCCAAAGCCGGGCGCAAATCGGCGGGAAAAGGGGAAAAAGCGAGCCTTCGGGCGCGTCTGCTTGCTCAACTGTGCCCGACAGGCGAAACTCCAAACGCCGCTTGCGGAACCGCAGTGTGGCCGAAATTAGTCGCCCGCCCCTGAACCTGCCGGCCATTACCTGCGACCAACCCATGAGTCGATAGCCCAAGCCGATGCAGACGACCTCGGACGACGTTCTGATCGGAAGGATCGCCAACGGCGACCGGCTCGCCATGCAGGTTCTGTTCGCGCGTCACCACGTCAAGGTCTACCGGTTCGTGCTGCGGTTCTTGCGTAACGAGTCGGCGGCGGAGGACTTGATCAGCGAGGTGTTCCTCGACGTCTGGCGGCAAGCCGGCAAGTTCGAAGGACGCTCGGCCGTCTCGACCTGGCTCTTAAGCATGGCCCGCTTCAAGGCGCTGTCGCAGTTGCGCCGGCGGACTGAGGAGGAACTGGACGATGAGACAGCCGCCGCCATCGAGGATCAGTCAGACGATCCGGAGACGGCGCTGGCGAAGAAAGACAAGGGTGCCGCGTTGCGGCAATGCCTGAGCAAGCTCTCGGCCGAACACCGAGAGATCATCGACCTCGTGTACTACCACGAAAAGTCGGTGGCAGAAGTGGCGGGCATTGTTGGCATCCCCGAGGCGACCGTGAAGACGCGGATGTTCTACGCGCGCAAGAAGTTGTCGGAGCTCCTCAAGGAGCAAGGAATTGATCGAGGATGGCCATGAGCACAGTAAACCAAAACGAGCCCGGAGAGATCGAGCTGCTGCTGCCGTGGCATGCGGCGGGCACGCTGAGCCATCGCGATACGCAGCGGGTTGAAGCAGCGCTTGCCAACGACCCCGAACTCGCCCGCCGCTATGAACTGGTGCGCGAGGAACTCGGCCAGACCATTTATCTCAACGAGAGCCTGGGCGCGCCGTCGGCGCGTGCGATGACGGCTCTGTTCGCCAAGATCGACGTCGAGCCGGCGCGTGCGCCGGCGTTGTCGGGCAGGGCCGTCGCGCGGCTGCGGGAGTTCTTTGGTAGCCTTTCGCCGCGCACGCTCGCCTGGTCGGCAAGTGCTGCGGCGCTCGCCATTATGCTGCAGGCGGCCGTGATTGCCGGTGTCGTCTACAAGGACAACGGCGTCTCCGCTCCTGGCAAATATCAGACGGCCTCGGTACAGCCGGCCACCGTCACCGGAGGCACCTATGCACTCGTCCGCTTCCAGCCGCAGGCCAGCGCCGCCGAGGTCGCGAGCTTCCTCGAAAGCAACGACCTGACCGTCGAGGGCGGCCCGTCCGCCGGCTTCTTTCGGGTTCGCATCGCGGCCAAAAAGCTTCCGCAGGCTGATGTCACGGCGATCCTGAAGAAACTGCAGGACGCCAAGGTCGTCAGCTTTGTCTCCACGACGGATTGAGTTTTGGACCGCTCCGGTCTGCTTACGCCACCGTAGCGGTTCTCGACCCGGAACGACGCCAAGTCTTCACTCGTTAGCATCTTCACTTGTTGCTATCTTAGCGCGGCGGCTAAGGAGAGGTTCAGCGATGCGGACCAATTCGCAGAGACGGCGCCGAGTCCTTGGCGCAACAGCTATTGGCGCAACGATTGCCAGCTTACTCTTGGCAGGCGAAATTGCCGTTTCCGCACCCGCTTCGGCGCAAGTGAGGGTCAGAGTCACGGTGCCGGTGCGGACGGTGTCTCCCCGCGTGCGGACCCCCACCCTCGGGGCGCGCGTGACGACCAGCCCGGGTCCCACGGGACTCGGCCATCCAATTTATACTGGGCGGCACATCGGCAACGGCCGGCCCTATGTGCGCAACGGTGGGATTGCAGTCACGGTGCCGGGTAGCGGCGGCGCGGCCGCGGCGCTCGGCGTTGGCGGCGGCAACGGCCGCGTCAGCCTGCCGCCGCTCGGAGAGCAGCGCTTCGTACCCGACGAGGTGATCGTCGAATTTTCCACCAACACCTCGCAACCGGCGATCGCGCAACTCACTCGCCGCTACAATCTGAGTACTGTTGAGTCGCAGAGCTTTCCGCTGATCGGCACGACGCTCTACCGCTTGCATATCGGCAGCGGCCGTTCGGTGCGGAGCACGCTGGAGACGCTGCAGAATCAAGGCATCGTCACCAAAGCGCAGCCCAATTATCTGTTCGCGCTGCAGGAAGACAACAACCAGGCCGCTACAGCCGCGGCGGGCGACCCGGTGCAATATGTTTTGAGCAAGCTGCAAGTCGTCCAAGCCCAGGCGATCGCGACCGGCAAGGAAGTTCCGGTTGCGGTGATCGATTTAGAGATCGACGCCAACCACCCAGATCTCGGCGGATCAATTGGCAAAGCCTTCGACGCGCTGGGCGGCCCCGATACTCCGCAATTGCATGGCACCGAGATGGCGGGCGCGATCGCCTCGCACGGCAAGCTGCTCGGTATCGCTCCGGGCGTCGAGTTGTTGGCGGCGCGCGCGTTCGATGGCCACTCGGGCGGCACCTCTTTTGCGATCTACAAAAGCCTGCAATGGGCCGCCGACAACGGCGCGCGGGTTGTGAATATGAGCTTTGCTGGCCCGGCAGATCCGGCCATGCATCGCATGCTGGCGGCGGCATCCGCCAAGGAGATCGTGCTCATCGCCGCGGCCGGCAACGCCGGAGCGCAATCGGCTCCGCTCTATCCGGCCGCAGATCCCGCCGTCATCGCCGTGACCGCGACCGATGCCGACGACCATTTGTTCAAGATGTCGAACCGCGGGACGTACATCACGCTGGCAGCGCCCGGAGTGGACATACTCGCGCTCGCTCCCAATGATGCCTACGGGATCACCACGGGCACTTCGGTTGCCGCCGCACATGTGAGCGGCATCGTGGCGCTGCTATTGCAGCACGATCCAGCGCTCACGCCAGCCGATATCCGGAGCATCCTGGCGGGCACGGCGAAGCCGGTCGATCTTGCCGGGCAGAACGAAGTTTCCGACCCGGGTCTGGTGAACGCCTACAGAGCGTTGACTGCGCCGGCCAAATCGGTCGCCACCGACGTGAGCCACGAGCAGACCAAGCGTTAGGGCCCAATTCTTAGGACCGCAGCGGGTCGGGCGCAGCACGCGTTTACATTGCCTGAAATCTAGGGTTAGTTTGCCCATCCAACGACGTGGTGCGTTGGGCGGACAGGGGCGAGCCGTGCTTCGAAGCTGGTTGGGGGCGATTGTGGCTCGTTTGCCGCGGCTTGTGGCTCTCGCTTGCGCCGCCGCGCTTGTGCTGCTTGTGAATTTAGCGCCAGCGGCTGCGCAATTGCCCCCGCCGGGACCTGGCCCCACTCCCAGCTCCCCACCTGCGCCCACCAGTCAGTTCCTGCAAAGCCTCGGTCACATTGCCGATCAGGCATCGCAAGTCGGCATGACCGGAATCCAACAGCAGATCTGGAGCATCGAAGATCGGCTGCGGAGCCGGCAAAGCGGATCCCCGCCGCCGCTCGGCTTTGCGGACGAAACATCGCCAGAGGCCAACGTTGTCGATCAGGCTTTTGCCGCGCTGGGCTATAGCGGCGATCCAAAAAGTCCGATCCCGCTCAAGGCGCCGCTAGCGGCCGGGGAGCCGTCGCGTTTCACCTATGCGACGTGGACGCAGGGTTTGATCGATTATGAGGATCGTACCGGCAGCTATGCCGGGACCGATATCGGGCGCAATACGACGGTCGGAGCAGTACTCGCAGGCGCAGACGTCACGGTCCACGGAGTGACGTCCACGTCGGATGCGTTCGTTATTGGCTTGGTGACCGGCGAAGCGGACGCGGATGTGATCAACGGCGACGGGTCGACCGCGCGGCTGCACGGGCCGATGCTCGGCGTCTACAGTGCTTACGTCAACGGCGGCTTCTCGGTCGACGGCACGTTCAAGACAGATTTCTTCCAGTTGATGGAAATCTCGGCGAGCGGGGTGCAGCCGCTTGGCCTGAACAATTATGTCCTCGTCGGCAACGTCAACTACAAACTGACCTACGGCAATTGGTGGGTCGAACCGACCGTCGGCGTCAATTATACCGACACGGTTTGGAACGGCCTTTCCAAGGCCTTTGGCATGATCGACGGGACCGATTTGCGCCTGCAGGGCGGCGCCCGTGTCGGGACCGGATGGGACTGGGCCGGCATTCATTTCACCGACACGCTGGCGATGCTTGCCTACGATGATGTCAGCATTGTCGGCGGAACCCTCGTCGTCGCGCTCGGCGTACCGCTTGCCCCGACCGACGAAGGCAAGATTTTCGGCCAGGTCATCAACAAACTCGAAGCCCAGCTCAATCCGAACTGGTTGGTGAGCGTTGAGGGCGAATTCCGCGGCCGTGACGACGTGTATGGGACCGCCGGCCGGCTCGGCGTTACCTACCTCTTCAATTAAGACAACTGCTCGACGGTCAACGCGTGCGCCGGCGATCCCTCGCCGGACGAAGCGTGCGCGTCAGCTTTCCGTCATGAGCGCGCAAAAAACCCATGGTTCGATGAACGTCGCGGCCGAGCAACGGTCCTTATGACGAAAGCCGAGGATCAGCCCCGCTCCGGCCTGCAAGCAGAGGTATAGATGTATAGTCCCGCCCGCGTTCGGTGATTCGCCGCCTTTCTCTAACAAGGATGTATTACGACCATGCGCGCTCCAAGCATTGCAATTTTCATCGTGACGGTGATCTTGGCGTTTGTTGGAGTCTGGGAGTATGTCGGCGCTCCGGTCAGGATTCCGGAAATCGTTCTCCCCATCATCGGTTCGACCAAGGACATCCCGGCATTCCTGACCGCCAACGCCTTCTGGCTGGTGTTCTTGGCCTGGGTGTTGCTGGCGATTGCGACACTCTTGCCACATCACGACAAGGCCAAAGCTGGCGCCGGCGGGCACGCGGCGCAGCCAGCCGCCTGACGTAACATTTTGACGGACGGCCGCCGGCGCAATCGTCCGGCGGCCGGCACTTTTGTTTGGTGCCGGCGAGGAGGTGGCCTCTCGCTCGCCGGTTAAGCCTTGACGTGCTGATTTCTTTGGACGTGCTGCGCGCTATAGGGCCGCTGCCAGCGGCGCCAGGCGCGTCAGGAGCGTGTCCATCACATCGCGCGCTGACGGGCCCATCGCCTGGAACGCCTGCCAGCCGATCCACACCAATAGTCCGATCCCTATGATCATTCCAAAGGGGCCAAATATGCCCAGCACGTATTGGCCAAAAAATAAAATCAACACGAATGCGACGATCCAACCGAAGATATATTTGGGCGCCGGACTAAGCTCGATCGCAATCCGCGTGTGATCAGGGCCCGCGGGCATAAATCGCGCGGTGCCGTCGTAGGCGATGGACTTGTAGCCATCGCGCCAGAAATCACACGTACGGATCAGGCTGAAGCGGATCGGCTGGCCGGGGATTTGCGAGGAGATCGTTCCTCCCGCCGCAGTAACGGCCTCGACGACGGCGTGTGCGGCCGCGCCAGTGTTGCCCTTTATGATGAGATCGCCGTTGGCCATAGCGGTTAAGCCCAAAAGAGTATGACAAACCGGTTCTGGCCGATCAATGGCGCTCCGCCGGACTGACCTCTATTAGCGGCGGCATTAACTTAACTTGCCTTATTTGCGGCGTAAGAAGCCGCGCGCAGGTTAGGGAAATCGCGCAAACTGCGCGCGGGCTGGATCAGTTTTCTGATGGCAAGTTGGAGCACAATTGGCTTCGTACCTTCGCGTGGCGCGGGCGCTTTCCGGGCCGCCGCCTTTGTGCGTGCCGCCTGTTTTTCTCTCCTCGTGACGACGCTCAGCGCGTGCACCGGCGGCGACGGCGCCAGCTCGTTCTTGGTCGATCCCGCGCGATACAACGGATACCACTGTCAGGATCTCGCCGATCAATGGCAAGGCTTGCTGGCGCGCGAGAAAAAATTGCGTAACCTCATCGACAAGGCCAGCGAGAGCGGCGGCGGCCAAGTGATCGGGGCGATCGCCTACAGCAGCGACCTTCAGACCGTGCTCGAACAAGAGAAGGTGCTCAAGCGCACGGCTGAGGCGCAGAAATGCCAATTCGTCGCCACCTACACGAGCGACCAGACAATCCGGTGAGCGCGACTACATCGCGCCGACCATGAACAAGGCGACCACGACGCCAGCGACAGCGAGCAGGACCAGCGCGACCGCGCTCGCGGCCGTGGTGCGCCCGCCTGCGAACACGATGGCATAGCCCGCTTTCAGCACATTGTTCGATGAGGCGGCGATGAGGATCGCGGCGGCAAGCGCGGCCTCTGCGACGCCGCCGCCGGCGCCGCCCTGCGCCAAATTCAGCACGAATGGATCGATATCGGAGAAGCCGATGATCGCGGCGAGTGCATAAATGCCGGCGGTGCCGAATTGCGAAGTGGCGAAATTGGAAGCGAGCGAGATGGCGACGAACAGGCCGGCAAAAATCGCCGCCGGGCCAAACTGCAGCGGATTGGCACTGTTAGCGGGCGGCATCGCCGGCCGTTCGGCCTCCTGCACCGCCCGGTCGAGCCACCAGTATTGCAGCGCGCAGAGTACAAATCCCGCCAGCGGCGAGGCCAAGGAGCGGCAGAAGCAACAGCCGCGCCAGCGATTGGTTGAAGATCGCGATGACGGCCTCAATCCGCAAATACATGATCGCCGTCGCCAGTGTGATGCCCGCCTCCGCCTGGCGCTTGAGCGCCGGATTGGCACTTGCCTGCCGCGCCAACACGACGGTCGTTGCGGTCGACGAGTAGAGCCCGCCCAAAGCGGCCATCCACAATCCGCGCGCGGCGGCGGCCCAATAGCGCTGGGCGAGATAGCTGACATAGGAGAAGGTGCACACCACGACCAGCGCGAGCCACACCTGCCGCGGCGTGATCTTGGTCAGCGTCGTGATCGGTTCGTTCGGCAGAAGCGGCAGGATGATGCCGGTCAGAATCAGAAATTGTCCGGCGATGACGATTTCCTTGATCTCGATCCGCCGCGCCAGCGCGTGCAGTTGCGCGCGGCCGGTAAGCAGCAGAACGGCGGTGACGGTGGTCGCCACCGCGAACCAATGCGGCAGTGCCAGCGTGATCGCGCCCAGCAGGTAGGCGTGAACGTTGAGCACGGGAACGACGAGACCGACACTGGGCTCGCCTTCCTCGTCGGGTTCGCCGAGGTGCCTCTGATAATAGGCGATGAGCCAGCTGCCGAGGACCAACAGACCGCCGGTAAAGGGTATGAGGTGCGCGGTGTCGAACACGTAAAGCACGCCGCCGGCGAGCGCCAACAGCGGAAAGGTGCGTACTCCGCCAGGCCGTCTGATATTGGTGCGGCCGAAAAAATCTTCGTAGGCGAGGCCGAGGAAAAAACTCAACCCTAACAGCAGCGCAACATTGGCGGGTGAGAATGACGAGATCATCAATAAACCGTACTACGGCTCAGTGAGAAATGGCAGGGGTGTCAGGATTTGAACCCGAACTGCAGGGTTTTGGAGACCCGCCGACTGCTTTATCTTACACCCCTTGAGGACAATGGTACCGACTGGCGGAATCGAACCGGCCTCGTGCTGCGGCCACGGCGCAGCGCTCTCCCACTGAGCTAAGTCGGCAAACGCGCAATCAAAAAATGGTCCCGGCAGGTGGGTACGATCCACCGCTCTCCCGCTTATGAGACGGGCGCTTTTGTCCAGCTAAGCTATGCCGGGAAACTGGCAGCCCCTCCCGGAGTTGAACCGGGTTGATTCCGGATTCAAAGTCCGGCGCCTCGCCGATCGGCCAAGGGGCGTTAAAGCAAAAAGTGGCAGGGCGTGCGGGTGCCGACCCCGCGTCTTCGGTTTGAAGGACCGAGATTTTGGCCGTTAAACTAACGCCCCGTTTTTGGAGCGGGCCGCGGGTAACGATCTCGCCTGTCCGGTTTGGAAGACCGGCGCACATTCATCTATGCCAGACCCGCAATTGGCGGAGAGCTGAGAGCACGATTCTCATGCCCGAACGGGCACCGAACGCTTAGCAGGCGTCGCCGGCCCCCGGCCGGTTAGCTCTCCAAATCATGGTGCGCTCGGGAGGATTTGAACCCCCGACCTGGCGGGTAGAAGCCGCCGGCTCTGATCCGCTGAGCTACGAGCGCGTTCTTTTGTTTGTTTGGACGAGTGGGCGGGGATCGAACCCGCTCGTGGTGAGATTGCAACTCACAGCGTTCCCAATTCGCCACCACTCGAAGTGAAACTCTGGCACCCCTTGATGGAATTGAACCACCGTCTGCGCGTTCAGAGCGCGCCATCCTACCGCTGAACGAAAGGGGTATTTGGGGGTGCGGCGGGGACGAGCCCGCCGCGATCTTAATGCACCATCTCGACTTGCGTCAGCGGGGTGCCTCTGTCTCTGTTTGGTCAATGAAATGGCGATCCACCGAGGAGTTCGAACCCCGAACCTCCTGATCCGTAATCAGGTGCTCTCATTCCAGTTGAGCTAGCGGACCGTAGGGCGACGGAGACTCGAACTCCGATTGCGCGGTTGAGGACCGCGTTTCCTGACCGTTAGAAGATCGCCCCGAATTGGCTCCCATCGCAGGAATCGAACCTGCCTGTGGCCGGTTAACAGCCGGCCGCGTTCGCCTTGCTCGCCCGATGGGAATGAGTGGTGGAGAAACCGGGAGTCGAACCCGGGACGCCGATCTTGCAAGGATCAACTGCAGCCCGCCGCCTTCCCCGTGCCTGGGCGTGGTTCTAGTGGAGCGGATTTGACATTCGCTACCCACCTGGCGGCGAACGCGCGAAGCGAATGTCAAATCCAAAGCTCCACTAGCACTTATCTTTGCTAGTGGTCCTTTGATTCTAACATTCGCATAAGAGCCTGCGGAACACCGATGCGAATGTTAGAATTGGACCACTAGGCCACGCTCTTCGCGCCTTCAACGCGACGCTTTCACCAGATTAGCTTACCAGGCGAAATGGCGCGGATGCCGGTAATCGAAACCGGACCTGATGAGTGGCGCTCATCTGCTCGACCTTCAAGCTACACCCGCGTGTTGTTGTTTGGTGGGTAGGGACAGAGTTGAACTGCCACAGCCAAAGCGGGGCGTTTACAGCGCCTTGGGCTCGCCAATGCCCAGCCTACCCGTTGTTTGGTTGCAGGGGCGCGATTTGAACGCACGTTTCGTGGTTATGAGCCACTTCCGGGGCCTGGTTACCGCTCCGATCACCCTGCGTCTGAATTGGCGGAAACGTGAGGTCCTGATCCCCAATGGCCAAAGCCATCCATCTCGCTTCGAACGAGCGCCGGACGCCCGTCCGGTTACGTTTCCAGTTGGCTTTATGAATTGGCGGAAGGCTGAGCGCACGATGCTCATACGCCGCAAAGCGTACCAGTCGCATTCCAAGCGATGCCGACACCCCGGTCGGTTAGCCTTCCAAAATGGCGGAGCGGTGAGGTGTCGATCCCCGCACGTTGCCGTGTCGCGGGTTTTCAAAACCCGCTGCCGAGCCGCCGGCGACCGCTCCGTATGACGGTTATTTTGGCGTTCCCTCGGAGATTCGAACTCCGTACCTTCCGCATCGGAGGCGGATGCTCTGCTCCAATGAGCCAAGGGAACAAAACGAAAGGCTCTCGAGCTTTTTCGGTTCACACCTCTCGGTTCTATAAAAGGCGAATCTTCGGTGAACCTTGAGCGAATCGACGTCGACCAAGCTGCAGGCAGTCATGTAACTTGCAGCCGGCCCTGCTATGCTGTCGGCTATGCGTTCGGAACGCAAAGAGGGAGACCGAAATGGACGTCTTTGGTTCGATTTTTATTGCCTTCCTGCTGTTCGTTGCCCTTGTGCTCATATTTGGAAGCTTTTTCACGGTGAACACCGCCGAAGTCGCGGTCATCACGCGATTCGGCAAGTTTCTGCGCGCCGCCGAACCGGGTCTGAACTGGAAGGTGCCCGTCATCGATACCGTCGCCGGCAGGGTCAGCTTGCGGGTTAATCAGATCAATCTGACGATGGAGACCAAGACCAAGGACAACGTATTCGTCACCATTCCTATTTCGGTGCAAAATCGGGTGCGGCCTGAAAAAGTCTATGACGCGTTCTATCGAACTCTCGAACCCGGCGCAGCAGATCCAGTCCTACGTCGAACAAGTCATTCTCGGCCATGTCCCCGGCATGACATTGGACGAGGTGTTCGCCAGCCAGTCGGGCATCGCAGCAGCGGTGAAACAAGAGCTCGACGCCGATATGGCCACCTTCGGATTTGAGATCGTCAACGTGCTGGTCACCGACATCGTCCCCGATGCGAAGGTGAAGTCTGCCATGAACGATATCAACGCAGCGCAGCGGGAGCAGGTGGCGGCCAACGCGCGGGGCGAGGCCGAAAAGATCCTGGTGGTCAAGAAGGCCGAAGCCGAAGCGGAGAGCAAGGCGCTGCAGGGGCAGGGCATTGCCAATCAGCGCAAGGCGATCATCGAGGGATTGCGCGGCTCGATCGAGCAGTTCCGCAGCACTGTGGCCGACGTCACCACTGCGGAAGTCATGCAGATGGTTATGGTCACGCAATATTTCGACACGATCAAATCGATCGGCGAGTTGGACAAGACGAACACGCTCTTTCTGTCGCATTCGCCTGCCGCCGTGCGCGATATTTCCGATCAGATCATGCAGTCGGTGTTGGTCGCCGAAAGGGCGAAAGGCCAATGAGCGTCAGCGCGCGCTAAAGAACGCGATAAAATGGTCCGCGCCCGGGGAATCGAACCCGCGCCGTCTACGGTGATCTGCCGCTCCGGGCTTATAAGGCCCAGCCGCACACCAGTGCTGACGCGGTATTCGGCGTGGTGCAAGTTGGTCAGGGTGGCGTGATTCGAACACGCGGTCTCATGCGTCCGAGGCATGCGCTTTCGCCAAGCTAAGCTACACCCTGATGGCGCGCCGTGCGGGGAACGATCCCGCCTCACCGGTTAGACAGACCGGCCTTCTGCCTTTGAGCTACAGGAGGCACTGTTGCTCTGGCGGGTCTTGCGACTGAGCTAAAGACGCAAACGATCTGGTAGGCGGTGAGAATTACGATATCTAGACCTTCGATTTGTAGGACTGGCGCTCTTCCTCTGAGCTAAGCGCCTCACGTGGGTTGAGTTACCTAGGGACTTAGGGAATCCATACGGCATAATGGCCACCGCAAAGAAACGTCAGCCAGCTGTCCGAAAGGGTGTCGCATTCCCTTTTCAAGTTAGTGCTGTGTGTTGGATAGATCTTCTTGGCTATGGCGACATGATTGCCCAAGCCGGATTTAATCCATTACACGGCAAAGCGGTTGAAGCAATGAAGCGATTGCTCGCGTTCCACGAGATTGTTTCTTCGAAGAGCAACCGCTATCTTCCTACGCTCGTTATGAATGACGCTGCGGTTAGCTACCGCGATCTTTCGCTCAGGAGTAGATCGGTAACCTTCGATTTTCTGTGCAGATGCTGGGACCTCTTCCAGACAATAAGTGAGGCCGAACAGAAAGCTGAATTCCCGGGGGCCCGCATGGTGATCGCCGCCGGTTTTCGAATTAGAGCTAAGCCGAGAAGTTCGAACCCTGCGACAAGCCATTTGGGTTCAATATTGAATTGCTTCGACGCCGGCGCTGTTAGTGCCAGGCAAGCAATTTCTGAGGCGGCTCAAGTACGGCAATCGTTCGGTTTGGTTCCGGAATTGCAGGCTAACTTTGCCTTTACGAAGGCATATGTTGCGGATCAATCTGGAAGTCGAGGTGGTCTGAAAGGAGCTAGATGCTTTGTTGACCTGGCTTTATTCAAGGAAATCCCGTCGAGCTGGCTAGAGTCGGACGAGCAAGTAAATTGGAAAGAAGATCGCCTCGGGCTAAGCGCTATCTTTTTGCCCGTTCGTGACCTGAGGGTCAACAAACACCCCGAAGGTGGTTCGACAGATGTTCGCGATGGCCTTGAGGTCGCGCAATATCTAACTCGCGACATCAATGTCCTCAAGGCGCTCCGATCGGCCCGGCAGAGCACTTGAAAGGAATCCCAACGCCTTCCTTCTGAAAGAAGCGCCTCTGCCGATTGGGCTACCGGAACTCGTTCAGAAAAATTCCGATTCGTCTTTGGTGCCAGCAGGAGGAATCAAACCTCCGTCTCATCCTTACGAGGGGCGTGTTCTGTCACTGAACTATGCCGGCGCCATTTTGTTGCTAAAAATTGACAAATGGACGGGCGTTCTGCTTCGCATCCCAACAAAGGGAGGCAGCTGCACAATGCCGCGTCCAATTCTCTGTTGGACGTTCACGATGTAAAACAGCTCGATCCTTGCGGATCGCATTCCAAATTCCGGGCAAAGCTCTGCCGTGCCGCGAGCGCATGCGCGTGCGGTTGAATGCACGAGGCGGATCATGCGCGCGCACTCACGCGCGCAGCACGAACGTCGCTACGATTGCAGTGGTGTTTCTTGCGATTTTATGGGCCGTTCTTGCCCTCCTGCCTGTTTGGCGGAGGGTATTGGCCCTGCCGCCGGTTAGTCCGGTCTTCCTAGTCCGAGTTGTTCGCTGCCTTTAAATTGTTCATGGACGCCGCACGTGCACAGAATCCGCCAATCGCTCGGTCGGGAGCCCGACCCAGCGGCGGTTTGTGTCGCGGTGTATGAACGTATCGAACGCATCGGTTTCTCTGTTCGGCTTTTCGCCATCAAGGCAGGGCGTGTGCCATATCCAACAGAAAATTTCAAGCTCAAAGTGGTGACACGCCTGCGTTTGTGCAAGGCGTATTTGTTAGTTTGATGATGTGATTGGGATTTTCAGCGCGGCCGCGGCGATTAATTTCCGGTAAAGTTTCGTTGAGCCGTAAGCGCGGTCGTGAAAACGAGCTGATCAGAGCGCAACCTTGCGCAGACGCAGCGCGTTGGCGACGACGCTGACCGAGGAGAGCGCCATCGCTGCTGCTCCAATTGCTGGAGACAGGAGGATTCCGAACAGCGGGTAGAGCGCACCGGCGGCGATCGGTAGGCCAGCGGCGTTGTAGAGAAAGGCGAAAAAAAGATTCTGCCGGATATTGCGCATGGTCGCCGCCGAAAGCGTGCGCGCGCGCAAAATGCCGGCGAGATCGCCCTTGACCAAGGTCATGCCGGCACTCGCCATGGCGACGTCGGTGCCGTTGCCCATGGCGATGCCGACATCGGCGGCAGCGAGTGCGGGCGCATCGTTGACGCCATCGCCAGCCATGGCGACGACCCGGCCTTCGCGCTTGAGCCTCTCAACGACTGCACTCTTATGCTGCGGCAGCACGTCGGCCTCGACCTCGTCGATGCCGAGCTTGGCGGCGACGGCGCGGGCGGTGATTTGATGGTCGCCAGTCAGCATCACGATTTTGACGTTTTGCGCCTTCAATCCCGCCAACGTTGCGGGCGTCGTCGGCTTCACCGGATCGGCGATACCGATGAGGCCAGCGAGCGCGCCATCGACCGCGACGAAGACGACAGTTGAGCCGTCGGCGCGCAGCCGTTCAGCGTCGGTCCGTAGCGGCGCGGTCGCAACGCCGCGCTCACCGAGAAATGTCTCGCTGCCGATGGCCACGCGCCGGCCGTCGACGGTACCCAGCGCGCCTTTGCCCGCTGGCGCGTCGAAATCGGCGATGGCAAGAGGCGCAATGTCGCGTTCAGCCGCGGCCGCCACAATCGCGGCCGCAAGCGGATGCTCGCTCGAGCGTTCGACGTTCGCGGCGAGTGCAAGCACCGTCTTTTCATCGAATCCTTGCGCCGGGACAATGCCGATGACTTTGGGCTTGCCTTCGGTCAGTGTGCCGGTCTTGTCGACAATAAGCGTGTCGACCTTCTCCATGCGCTGCAGCACTTCCGCGTCTTTGATCAGGATGCCGAACGACGCGGCACGGCCGATGCCGACCATGATCGACATCGGCGTTGCCAGACCAAGCGCGCACGGACAGGCAATGATCAGCACGGTCACGGCGGCGACGAGCGCATAGGCAAGGCGCGGCTGCGGTCCGAACACGGCCCAAGCGGCAAATGCGATCACGGCGACGGCGATCACCGCCGGCACGAACCAGGCGGCGACCTGATCGGCGAGCCGTGCGATCGGCGCGCGCGAGCGCTGCGCGGTTCTCACCATTTCGACGATGCGCGCCAGCATCGTGTCGCGGCCGACTTTTTCTGCGCGCATGACGAAGCTGCCGCTGCGATTGAGCGTGCCGCCGATCACGGTGGCTCCGGGTTCTTTGGACACCGGCATCGATTCGCCGGTCACCATCGACTCATCGACTGCCGAGCGGCCCTCGACCAGCACGCCGTCGACCGGGATTTTTTCGCCGGGGCGTACGCGCAGCCGGTCGCCGATGGCCACGGCATCAAGCGGCACCTCTTCATCGCTGCCATCCGGCCGCAGGCGCCGCGCGTTCGCGGGCGCGAGGTCCATCAGCGCGCGGATCGCCGCAGAGGTCGAAGCGCGGGCGGAAAGTTCAAGCACCTGGCCGAGCAGCACCAAGACGGTGATCACCGCGGCCGCTTCGAAGTAAGGCGCAATGCCGCCATGCGCATCGCGGAAATCGGCGGGGAAGAGTCCGGGCGCGAGCACCGCGGCGACGCTGTACAGATAGGCGACGCCAGTCCCCATCGCGATCAGCGTGAACATGTTGAGATTGCGCGTAACGAGCGACTGGCCGCCACGCACGAAAAACGGCCAGCCGCCCCAGACGACGACCGGTGTTGCAAGCGCGAGCTCGACAAGACCGAGAAGGTTGCTCGACAAGTGCCAGAGGCCGAAATGGTCGCCACCGAAATGGTCACTCATGTCGAGCACCACGAGCGGGAGGGTCAAGGCGGCCGAAATCCACAATCGGCCCGTCATGTCTGTCCGTTCGCCATCCTCAGCAGCACCGCCCGCTTCGGGCTCAAGCGCCATGCCGCAAATGGGGCAATGACCCGGGCCGACTTGGCGGATCTCCAGGTGCATGGGGCAGGTGTAGATGGTGCTGTCGGCACGTCCGTCACGGTCCGCCGTTGCGGGGGCGGGCACGGGATGGAGATATTTGTCTGGATCGGCTGCGAATTTTGCGCGGCAGCCGGCGGAGCAAAAGAAGTAGTCGGCGCCGCCCCGGGCATGCCGATGCGGAGTCTTTGCCGGATCGACGCGCATCCCGCAGACCGGATCGATCGTCTCGTCGACACCGGCCGTAGCGTGGTGAGTACATCGCGCGTCGTGCATCGACAAAATCCTTGAAACGGGTACCCGGTAGGGGTATATAGCGGGCATGCAGCCACTTGCCAAGTCGTCAGTGCTCAAACGCCTGAAGCGGATCGAAGGCCAGGTGCGCGGGCTTTCGCGCATGGTCGAGGACGATCGCTATTGCATCGACATCGTCACCCAGCTTTCCGCCGCGCGCGCCGCGCTGCGCAAGGCCGAGGAGGAAATACTCGCCGATCACGTCGCCCATTGCGTCGAGCACGCGATCGCGTCGGGCAACAAAGCCGAGCAGCGGCGCAAAGTCGGCGAATTGATCGACGTGTTTTCGCGGACCGACCGATGACCGCGCGCAAGACGACGCCTATCAAGCGCAAGGCGAAAGCGACGCGTCGGCCGCCCGCGAAAGGATCGATTGCGATCAAACGCGTCTACGAGCCGCTCAGTTCCGAGGATGGATTGCGCATCCTCATCGATCGGCTTTGGCCCCGCGGGCTGTCAAAGGCCAAACTCAAGCTCGACGCCTGGCCGCGCGCGATTTCGCCGTCGACCGAACTGCGCAAATGGTACGGGCACGAACCCTCGCGTTTCGCCGAATTCCGCCGCCGCTACCGCGCGGAACTCGCCGGAGAAAAGGACGAACTCGCGGCGCTGCGGTCAATGATCAAAGGGCACAAGGCGACGCTTCTCACTGCCACGCATGCCCTCGATCTGAGCCATGCGGTCGTGCTGCGCGAAGTGCTGGAAAAGAATTAGCCAAACTTTTGGCGGGCCAGCGCCGCGCCTTTACCCAGCGCTTGCAGCTTCTTCTCGGCGATATCGCGGCGCATCGGCGCCATGCCGCAATTGGTCGAGGGGATGATTTTTTCCTTCGGCACGTATTTCATCGCTTGGCCGATGACTGCGGCGATCTCATCCGCCGTCTCGATCTTGTCGGTGGCGACGTCGATGACGCCGAGCAGAACGTCCTTGCCGTCAAGGAGCCCGAGCACGCTGGGCGGCACGTGCGAATTGATGGATTCGAGCGAAACTTGATCGATGCGGCTCTTGGCCAAGGCCGGAAAGAATTTTTCGTACTGCCGCCACTCGTCGCCGAGACCGGCTTTCCAGCTGATGTTGGCGGGAATGCCGTAGCCGTAGCAGATATGCACGGCGGACTTGCAGGATAGACCGTCGATGGCGCGATGCAGCGCCTCGATGCCCCAGCCGGCGGCCTGTTCCATGTAGACGTTAAACGCCGGCTCATCGAACTGGATGACGTCGACGCCGTCGGCGGCGAGCCCGCGCGCTTCCTCATTGAGCAGGCCGGCAAACGCCAGCGCCATCCTCACGCGGTCGCCGTAATGCGCGTCGGCAATGGTGTCGACGATCGTCATCGGGCCGGGCAGGGTGAACTTGAGCTGCTTGTCGGTGTGAGCGCGGGCGAGCCGCGCCTCGCGCGCGTGCACGCGGGAGCGCAGCTTGAGCTCGCCGACAACGGTCGGGCACATCGCCTTATAACGATCGTTGCGGATTCCTATCTCGACTTTCTTGTTGAAGTCGATGCCGTCAACCGCGACCAGGAAGCCGTGCACGAAATGCTGGCGCGACTGCTCGCCGTCGCAGACGATATCGATGCCGGCGTCTTCCTGCAGCTTGAGCGCCAAAAGCGTCGCATCATCGATCGCCACGGCGAGATCGTCGCCTTGCAGCCGCCATTGCGGCCACAGTTTGTTTGGTTCGGCGAGCCATGAAGGCTTCGGCAGGCTGCCGGCGATCGTGGCCGGGAACAGCGAAGGCGTTGCAGCTTTTGCGGTCATGGCAGGTGTTGCTAAAGTTTCTTGCTGAAGGTCTGAACAATCAGGTCAGCGACAATGCAGCGGGCGGACGCCAGTCATAGACCCAATCGTAGTGGTGAAGGAGTCGCGCTCCGCCCAGCGCCCGCATGGCCGTGTTACGCAGCATAGCCTGCACGCCGCCGAAGTGATAGCGGCGGCCATTGCGTGCGGCGGCACGCTGCACCTTCCAGGCTCGCGCGCGCCGCACTGCCGCATAAGTCCGTAGCGCCGCGGTGGGATCGTCAGGCATGCGCGCCAAACATTGCGCGGCGACCGCCGCGTCCTCGATCGCCATGGCGGCGCCTTGCGCGAGATAGGGAAGCATCGAATGGGCGGCGTCCCCGAGCAGCGCGACCGGTCCTTGCGCCCACCGCAATATCGGCCGGCGGTCGTAGAGCGCCCACTTGAGCCAGGCCTCCGGCGCGCCGATCAGCGAAAGCGCTTGCGGCGCAAATTGCCGCGCGGACAGTCGCGACAGCAAATCGCTGCGTGTTGCCGGCTCGCTCCAGCCTGGCGCGTTCCAGTCATCGTCCATGATGAGGACGACGTTGATGAGGCTGCCGCCCTTGACCGGATAATGCACAAGATGCGCATCGCGGCCGAGCCAGAGATTGATCAGCGGTTCGGCGAATTCAGCGGCGACGTCTTTCGCTCGAACCAGCGCGCGCCAGGCGCAGCGGCCGGCAAACCGCGGCGGCTCAGCGTAGCCGAAGCGCCGACGCGTCGCCGACCACAGCCCATCGGCGGCAATGAGCGCAATGCCGCGCTCATCGGCGATGCCGGCGCGGCTGTGCGCCGAAACGGTGATGCCGTTCGCGTGCACGGCGAAATCGTCCACCTGCGCACCGAGCTTGAGCGTGATGCCGAGATCTTGTCCGACCGCGCCGGCGAGCGCGGCTTGCAGATCGCCGCGATGGATCACCCAGAAGGGCGCGCCGTATCGGTGAGCGGCCGTCTCGCCGAGCGGCATGCGCACGATTTCGCGGCCGCTCTGGCCGTCGCGCACGCGCAAGGCCGTTGGTGCGATGACGTGCGGTTTGAGCCGTTCCTGCAGGCCGAGATCAATCAGTAAGCGCGCAGCGTTGGGCGAGAGTTGAATGCCGGCACCGGTTTCCTCAAGCCGCTCGGCCTGTTCGAGCACGGCGACGCGAAAACCCTTGCGCGCCAGCGCCAATGCCGCGGTCAGTCCACCGATACCGGCGCCGGCGATGACGACAGTGCGCGACGGCGTCAGGATGCAGGCTCCGCGTGCTGCTCAGGCCGCGAGGTCGTGCAGTGCGCATTCCGCCGGCCGCGCCGCATCGGGGGCGAGCGCCGGGTCGTGGCGGTAGAGGGTCGAGCAGTACGGACAAACATATTCGGCATCCTCGCCCATATCGCAGAACACGTGAGGATGGTCGAATGGCGGCTTTGCACCCACGCACATGAATTTCTTGGCGCCGATCTCGATGACCGCAACGCCTGGATCGTTATGAAAGTGCGGAACGATATTGTCGCTCATGCTGCTGCTTCTCGCCGTACCAAAGCGTGCTGCGTTCGACCCGCACCATATCGAGAACGGGTGCTTATTTCTAGCAATTCGGTCGGCAAAAAAGCCGCAAAGTGTTGGGACTAGGCCGATTGACAAGGGTAGCTACAGGCCACGGCGATGAGACGACTGATCGAAATTCTTCAGCATCCGGCTGCGGCGATGCTTTTTGCCGGGGTGTTTGCCAGTGTGGCGGTCTTGCCAGTGCGTCACGTCGCCGATGTTGTGGACCAAATGGCAATTGCCAATGACCCGGCGAAAGTGGCGGACAGAGCGCTGGATCACGCCTTCAACGCTCAGATTGCCGAGCAGGAAATCCGTAACGCGCTCGATGCCGACGATACTAACCTGGCCGGGAGTTTCGTTGCGCTGGCTGCCGATCGGAACGTTCCGCTGGATCCCAGTTTGACGAAGGCGGTGGAGCAAAGGGCTGCTCAGCAAAGCTCTTTCGCCAATACGGCGGGGCGTTTCGTGCGTGGGTTTTGGACTGGCGAACCGAACGATTTGCCAAGCCTTGCGGGTACCGCCGCTGGCGACCTTTTTGTCTTCGGTGATATTCGCGACGCCTCGCGCGAGGGGACGCGTTATTTGACAGGTCAGAAATATGATCCGTGGATTTTGGGGTTGGCTTGTGTCGGTCTCGCGATCACGGCCGGAACCTATGCCACCGCTGGCGCTGCAGCCCCCGAACGTATTGGTCTAACTCTGGTCAAGGCCGCGCGCCGCACCGGCCGATTGAATCCGGCCTTGGCCGTTCGCATCGCCCGGGACGTGATCAAGGTCGATGAAAGAGGCGGCTTAGTCGAGCTTGCGGGGAATGTCGGCAGCATCGAGGCCAGGGCTGGAACGCAAGCAACTCTCGATAGCCTCGCGCTTGCTGAAGCGCCGGAAGATGTCTCGCGCTTTTCTCGGCTTGCGGCTGCCAAGGGACCGAAGACGCGCGCGATCGTAAAACTTCTCGGTCGCGGCGCCATTATGCTGACCATAGGTACCTTTGAGCTCGGACTATGGATACTGTGGGTGGCATTGGCGGTGTTCGGCTTTGTTTCGTCTTGCAAGGCCACGGTCGAGCGCATGGCCCAACGTTTCCTCGATCGACGCAAATTGCGTCGTGCGCGCGAATTGCAAGCAAAATTAGCGGCGGTCCGGCCGGCGCTTTAATCGCTGTTTCGGTATCGGTTTCGTCCTTCCAGCTGAAAAATACTCCTTGAGAGGCTATTCTCCTGGCATGCCGCATTTCACGCATGAAGGCGTCGAGATTGCCTTCCTCGACGAGGGGAAAGGCGAGCCGATCGTGCTCGTCCACGGCTTTGCCTCCAACAAGGAGGTGAACTGGGTCAACACCGGCTGGGTTGCGACCTTGACCAAAGCCGGCCGACGGGTCATCGCGCTCGACAATCGCGGTCACGGCGCCTCCGCCAAGCTTTACGATCCGGCCGACTACAGCTCATCGATCATGGCTGAGGATGTGCGGGCCCTGCTCGACCATCTCGCCCTGCCGCGCGCCGATGCGATGGGCTATTCGATGGGCGCGCGCATCGCCGCCTATCTGGCGCTTGCCCATCCGCAGCGCGTGCGCTCCGCGGTGCTCGGCGGTCTCGGCATCCGGCTCGTCGAGGGCGTGGGGCTGCCGAATGCGGAAGGAATTGCGCAAGGCCTCGAAGCCGCAAGCCTCGCGGACGTGACCGATCCGACGGCGCGCATGTTTCGTTCGTTTGCTGAGCAGACGCGATCGGACTTGCGCGCACTCGCCGCCTGCCTGCGCGGGTCGCGTCAGACGATCGACCGCGAAGAGGTGGGGCGGATCGCCGTGCCGGTCCTGGTTGCCGTCGGCGGCAAGGACGAGATTGCGGGATCGCCCCAAAAGCTGGCGGCCCTCATACCGGGTGCGCGGGCATTGGTCATTGGCGACCGCGATCACATGCTGGCGGTCGGCGACAAGGTGTTCAAGGCTGGCGTCCTGGACTTCCTCAGTGCGCGGCCCTGAATTGTCCTAGTCGGCCAAAGGCCCATATCCGATCGGCCTTTGGCCCAGGCCGTTGGCGTAATCGTCCTTTGGGCCGACCCTTGGATTTCCGCTCGCCGACGCCGATCTATGCTAGAAGGCGGCGTCGTTTTTGCCGCTTATCGGGAGGCAGTCGGATGGCACAGCATCAGGCAAGGCCGGCTCTCGACACGGTCGATCCGGTCTGGGCGCGGGTTCGCCGCGAGGCGGAAGATATCGTGGCCCGCGAGCCCGAACTCGCAACCTTCATCTACGGGACGATCCTGCATCACGACACGCTCGAAGCGGCCGTCGTTTATCGGCTGGCCGAGCGTCTCAACCATGGCGCCCTCTCCAGCGGATTGATCCGCCAAGCCTATATGGAGGCGCTCAAGGACAACCCATCGATCGGCGAGTGCTTTCGCGCCGACCTCATGGCGACCTGCGACCGGGACCCGGCGACGCGGCGGCTGATCGAGCCGGTGCTTTATTACAAGGGTTTCCACGCCATTGAGACGCACAGGCTGGCGCATTGGCTGTGGAACAATGGCCGGCGCGATTTTGCGCTTTATTTGCAGAGCGGTTCATCGGCGGCGTTCCAGTGTGACATTCATCCGGCGGCGAAGATCGGACGCGGTATTTTCCTCGATCACGCCACCGGGCTCGTGGTCGGCGAGACCGTCGTGATCGAGGACGACGTCTCAATGCTCCATGACGTGACGCTGGGCGGCACCGGCAAGGAAGCGGGCGACCGGCATCCCAAGATTCGCTATGGGGTCATGATCAGCGCCGGCGCCAAAATTCTCGGCAATATCGAGGTCGGACATTGCGCGCGCATTGCCGCCGGTTCGGTCGTAATCAAGCCGGTGCCGAACAACGTCACTGTCGCCGGCGTGCCGGCCAAGGTTATTGGCGTCGCCGGCTGCCCGGAACCCGCGCGCAGCATGGACCAGATGTTCCAAGACGACGCCTGACGCGCACACTCTCTCGCTTGCGATTGTTGCCGCCATCTTCGCATGCTATGCGGCTTGCAGCGGAGGTGTTCGGTGGACATACAACAAGTCAGGAAGCTCGACGCTTATCTCAAGAAGGTCTTCGGCAACGCGCGCCTTCGCGTGGTGCCGCGACCGGGCGGTAAGGATGCCGCTGAAGTCTATATCGGCGAGGAAAGATTGGGCGACTTGAGTGTCGACGACGAGGACGACGACCTCTCCTATAACTTCCGCATGGAAATGGATATCGGCGCAGGAGAAGACCTCGATCAGGTCAAGCGCCTGAACGCCTACCTGCAGCGAAAATTCGACAATGAGGGCATTCGCGTCGTGCCGCGCGCGAAAAAGCGCGACTCGCTTGAAGCCTATCTCGGCGGCGAATTCATCGGCGTCGTCTTCGTTGACGATGAGAAAAGACGGCGGTCCTACATTCTCGAAATGCCGATCCTGGAGATGGACTTGGCCTGATTGCGGTCCTTGACATGGCCAGAGAAAGCCATCGATCGATGGCGCGGAGTGCGCCCAACTCGGCGTAAGCCTAATCTCCCTGCGGATGCAATTGCGCGATCAGGCGGTCGAAGCCGTCGGAGGCGCTTTGCCAATCGTTGAGCCAGTCGCGGGGGAAACGGAGCGTGACATCGGCGGCGCCGATTAAGCGTTCCTGCAAACAGGTTCCGGGCATAGCTCCGCTCTGCCGCGTGCAGCGAGCATAAAATCGTGCCGGATTGTCGGAGACATAGATGAGGTCTTCCCCCTCGTAGGGCGTGCCGGGGCGGAACGGCGCGATGGCCAGTCCGTGCGCACCCGCCATCGCCTGCTGCGCTATGTAACGCGGATAGATGCTGTGCAGCCGCTCGGCGGGCGGAAGGATTCCGCCTAACGACGCGATGGTCACGAACAAGCGGTCGCCGGCAACGGTTGCTTCTGTCGTCGGGCTCGACTCGGCGCCGGCTACATCAGCGGGCGGCGCGGCGTTCGGCTTGGCACCCGGCGTGCCGTCCGGCTGCGGCGATTCGAGCGACGGCCACAAGAAGGCGAGATCGAGACGCTCTTGCGCTCCGGGATGGCGCTCGATCGCAACGCGGATTGCCGCCGGCGGCACTTCGAACAGGCTGCCGGCAACGGTGATCGGCAGCGCCGGCGCATCGAGCGCAATCGGCGCGCTCGGCCAGCTCGGCCATAGGACGTAGGCGACGAAGGTTGCCGCGAGCAGTAGCGCGGCGGCGAAAATCATGAACGGCAGCAACAGAACGCTGCCCGTCCTTCGGGGGCCTTCTCGATTTCGCGATGACGCCACATGAGCCATGGATTCCGCCACGCGTTTTCAGTCCGAGCTCCGAGCCCGATCCGCCGAATCGTCTCCAAGTATTGCATGGCGATGGCTGCAACATGGCCGCTGCAAAATGGCCGCTGCAACATGGGCTCTGCAACATGGCCGCAGGGCGGATGGGGGAATCTGGCGTTAACCTTTCCTTAATCATTCCGCCGCCGCGCGCGGCAGCCGTTGTAATGGCTTGGGGCAACAGGAGGCCCCAATGTTGCAAGATGCGTGGCCGGCGATTTCGCCGCAGGCCATCGAGTCCTTCTTTGCGCTGGCGATCGGTTTTTCCATCGCCGGTCTGTGCGCCACCGGCTATCGTCTCTTCGGCGAGCATTTTCCGAGCTTCCGACTGCTCGAAGTCGGACCGGCCGTGGCGCGTTTCGCCTCGATCCCGCTCCTGATGTTCTCAGCGCCCTTCATCATCATGCGCAACACGCTGCGCGGCCGCCGCATCGAAGGCCGCGGCGCGCAGTTCGTCATGATCGCGACCGTGATCGCCGGGCTATGGAGCTTGATGTCCGGAACGGTCGTCGTGATGGCGTTGGAGAAGCTGCTCTGACGATCCGTTTTGCAAAAAAGGTGCGGCCGGCCCTTGGGGGAGAGCCGGCCGCGCGCGAACCCGGTCTGGGGACGGGGAGGGGTGGGGACGTGACCGAGCTCGCGTAACTCCTTTGTTGCGTTGCGCGTTCAGCGCGATGTCGATGTGAGCGGCGCGGTGCGCGGCTCGCCGAGTGAGAGCCAAACGTTCGGATCGGCCTGCGACTGGCGTTTGACGAAGCGGTAGCCCGTCTCCGACCAGAGCAGGACGTCGTCGCGCTGGTTATCGAGAATGAATTCGCCCTGATCGGTCTTGACGGTCAGCACGGCATGGCCGTCGCCGTTCTGATCGCGCACCACGGTGATCAGCAGCGCCTCGCGCGGCCAGCCTGCCTGCATCAGCATGCGGCGCTTCGCCAGCACGTAGTCCTCGCAATCGCCGTAGCCGTCGTCGGGATAATTCCAGCGCTCGACCACACCCCAATGTTCGAGGTCGGTGATCGGCCTGATATTGGCGTTGACCCAATGATTGACGCGCACGAGGTCCTTCCAGGCTTGCGCGGAGAGCACGACGTCGCGCGGCGTCGAAGGCTTGGTCTTGCACTCTGGGTCGTATTCGACGCAGAACTCCACCCAGCCGATCGGCGCGCTCGTCGGTCCGCCCACGGCGGTAAACAGCGGCGGGTTTTGGCCGGTACTCGCGGTCGGGCAGCCAAGCAGAGCCAGCACCATGATGCTGGCCGCAGTGCCGCGCTTGAGTATCGCCTTCCCACCCGCACTCATGTTGACCCCTGCCCGTCTTGTTGGGGTCATCATTCGCACAAAGCTTTTGCGGGGCCGCTAAATCCATTTGTTCAAATTGAAGCAAAGACAGATCAACACGCGAGAAAATGCCGAGCTTGTTTGTTTGAATATTGCGGAAAATTTTATCTGCTCGACTTTAATTAAAATTGTCTCGATTGTCCGGTTGGCCGCATCGTAAGCGGCTTTCGGAAAGCGTCTGACTTTTGTATTGCGGTCGCCGCACAGCGAGACCGACACGGCAATCGGCCAGCGTGTTATCGGTCGGCGAAGGGACGCGCTGAAATTGACGGGTGACCTTTACGAACCGGTCACCGTGCCGTGCAATCGCCGGCAAATCGCGATTTCAATTTCTCAAGCCGCGGACGAAGGCGACGGTGCCGCACCGCCGGAAGACGGCGCGCGGCGTCTTCCCAACCAGTGGTTCAAGCGATCGAGATAGAGGTAAACCACCGGCGTTGGCGGCGCGCGGTCGCCGAGCGCGCGCACCGCGATGACGACAACGGCAATAATCACCAGCCCGGCAGCGATTGTGATGCCGTGGCGCAGAGGAAAATGTTTCAAGTAATTCATGAATGTCCTGCCGGACGCAGTGACAATCTTGTTTTGGAATTCTGATTGGAACGCAGAAAGGGCGGCGAATATTTTCGCCAAAGTTCCAGCGTGACGCCGATTACGGGTGCTTTCGCTCAGGGGCCGAGCCAACGGCAGACGCCGGCGCAGCAGAAGCGGCGCGGCAATCGCTCGTGTAAGATCGCTGAGTGCCGCCGGAACTATTGCCGACAGCCGGTGATGGCCTGCCTGCCTAGATCAGCTGCCGGTGACGTCCTCTTCCAAAGAGTCCTGATGCTGCAGGCGGGTAAATTCGATGGCAAAGCCGTCTTCGAGGTGGCGGACGACGCGGCCTTGCACCTTGCCCAGCGTGACCAGCGCGCCGATCGGCGGCCGTTGATCGCTGGCGATACCGGCGCCCGATTGCGACACGTCGATGATGCGGCAGGTGAGATTGACGCCGTTGGGCATGATCAGGCGGCCCATCGGATTGCGCGGCACGATACGGCCGTGGCGGCGGTCTTCCGGCAGCCCGAGAATTTGCCGGTTGGCGAGCCAGGTGAGCTGCGCGGCGAGTTTATCGCGCTTGCGCGGCGTCGCCGAGATGGTCATGGCAAAGCCGTTCTGGAAGACGCGCGCGACATGGCCTTCGAGCCGGCCGAGGTGATCTACGTAAGCGATAATGCGCTCGCCCGGCGCGCCGCCGACCGGCGCAATCATCGCCATGCCGCCCGGCGACATATTTACGACCTGACAGGGAAACTCACGGCGGTCCGCCAGCATGTAGCGGCCAAGCAGATTGACGCGCACGCGCTGAAAGCGGCGGCGTTCCTCGTTGAGCGCCCGTAAACTCGGTATCCGCTCCGCCAGCAGTGCCATGGGATTGTTTGCCTGCGACCGTTCCCGCAAAGCTTAAAACGCGCCGTCTTAACGGCTCGTTAGTTCGCATGAAGACACGCGCGCGCGTGGTGGTTGTGGTACCGCCCTACGAGCGGCCGCCGTCGTAGACGACGAAACCGCGCCGGCTGCGCGGGGCGAGAAACCGCGGCAGGAGTCGCTTCTCGACCGCGGCGCCGACATGGCGCCGTCCGCCAAGCGTGAGCGCACCGATCGGATCGAGTCCCAGCGATTGCGGAATCTTCATCGGTGCCAAAACGCCGATGCTGCGGGCGAGGCTTGGCCGGCCAGCGGCGAGTGGCAGAAGCAGGACTTCAAGCTCTACCAGGGCTCCGCTGCGGGTGTACCCCGTCGCCCCGGCAACGGTGCCCACCCATTCGTCGGTGAGAATGGAGAGGAGATCGCGGATCGTCCGCCGGCTCGTCTCGTCCCACAGCGCGGTGAAGGAATGGCCCTTTAATTCTCGGCCAAATAGCGCGCAAACTCGCGTACCGGCCAGCCGAAACGGGTAGTCCGCACCACGATCGAGGGCGATGATGAAGGCGTCGCTCAGCACCTGCCGGATGGCGCCGGGCTCGATCTCGCCGCGCTCGGGCGCCGGCCGGCGGCCGCGCAATTCTTGCCAATAGGCGAACAGCTCACGACTGGCTGCGTGTTTCATTGACGTCCATTCCCCTGCGCCGATTGCGCCGCGGACTGTCCCTGATCGGGACAGCCTTCGACGGTTCGGCTTGTGCAGGGAGATGCGAGCAGGTGGCGTGCCGCGCAGGCCTGTTTGCGCCGTGTCGACCGCCTTAACGCTGCGTTAATCTTAACCAAACGTTGACGTTGGCCGGCGGCGAAAGCCCGCCTAGGGTCCGCGCACGTTCATTCGCGCGCTGTCGTCCGATGGCGGGCATCATCCGGACAAAGGGAGGCGAGGGGAGGCGTTCGGCGCGCAGCGGCCCGGCAATGGGGGCGCCGCGACACGGTTAGGGCTCTTTGCCTGACATCGGCGCCGTCGAGCAGTTAATCCCCCGCACAGGGTGCAAAAGGGAGGGCAACTTGCCCTCCCTTTTGTTTTTTCTCGGGCGGTGCGGGCAAGGCGCAGCTTGTCGCAACCCGCGCTGCAGCCTATCTCGGCTAGCGCAGGTGCCCGGTGACGCAGCCTTTCGAAGCCAAACCTTCCGAACCGATCTTCAATATTCCGCCGATCGTCCTCGCGACTGTCGGGGTGCTCGTGCTCGTGCACGCCTTCCGCATGGTGGTGTTAAGCTCCGCCGCGGACGATCAATTCGTGAAGACCTTTGCATTCATTCCGGCACGCTACGGCGCCGCTTCAGGGACATTTCCCGGCGGGTTCGGCGCCGATCTGTGGACGTTCTTCACGTATGCGTTTCTCCACGCCGATCTCCTGCATATCGGTCTCAACCTCGCCTGGCTCATTCCATTCGGCACCGCGCTCGCGCGGCGCTTTGGGCCGTGGCGATACGTGCTGTTCATGTTGGTGACGTCGGCGGCGGGAGCGTTCGCACAGCTCATCAGTACGCCGCAGGAGGTTGCGCCGATGATCGGCGCTTCGGCCGCGATCTCGGGCGCAATGGCAGCGGCGATGCGGTTTATCTTCCAGCAAGGCGGCCCGCTCGAGACCTGGCGCGACGGCGCCGGGGAGGGCGAAGCCTATAAGGTGCCGGCCGTGCCGCTGTTGGCGACGTTTCGCGATCCGCGATTTCTTCTGTTCCTCGGCGTCTGGATGGGTTTGAACGCGCTGTTCGGCATCGGCGTAGTCTCGTTCGGCGGCGAGCCAGGCCAGCAGATCGCCTGGCAGGCCCATATCGGCGGCTTCCTCGCTGGGCTCCTGCTCTTCACCGCCTTCGATCCCGCCGCCCCGCGCGGCGAACTCGACACCGAGCCAAGTAGCTAAGCCGAGATCTATTGTTCGCGGATGATTGTGCATCGCCGCGGCGATGCTGCGCCGCACCCGCACTTGCAGCCTGGCGCTGCGGAACCCGACGGCCACCTTGTGGCTTAACAGTAACGCCTTCACCGAACGCTTGCGAGGGCGGACCGGGTGAGGCAAGGGAGGCTACTATGACCGTCAGCACCATACTTTCGGAAAAGGGGCGCCAGGTCGTCACTATCGAACCGGGCGCGAGTCTTGCCGCCGCCGCCAATCTCCTCGCCGAGAAGCGCATCGGCGCGGCGCTCATTCTTGGCGCCGACCTCCGGCTCGTCGGCATCATTTCCGAACGCGACATTGTGCAGGCGCTGGCCGCACGCGGCGCGGTTGCGCTTGACGAGCCGGTGAGTTCGGCGATGACGCGCAGAGTGGAAACCTGCAATCAGCGCGAGCCGATCAGCAACATCATGGGGCGGATGACGGAGGGCAAATTCCGTCACATGCCGGTCGTCGATCAGGGCCGCGTGGTTGGCATCGTCTCGATCGGCGACGCGGTCAAACACCGATTGCGCGAAATGGAGCACGAATCGGCGGCGATGCGAGACTACATTTTGACCGCCTAGAGCATGATCCGGAAAAAGCCTGCCCCGGACTTGATCCGGGGTGGAGGCCGGTTTTCCGAAAAGATCATGCTCCACTAAAGAACCTTCGCAACAGGTCGCGGCGGGGAGGGACGCACCTGCGCGCGCATTCCTCCGCCGCAGAGATTGCGCTATGGTCGGTGTCCTCGACGTTGAGTGAGGACACCGTGCGGACCCTGACACTTTTTTCTGTTGCAATTTTCACGATGGTCGCGTTCACCGCAGGCGCATCGGCCGCCGGCGGCAACAAGCCGCTGCGGTTCGCGCAGAGCTCGACCACGACCAATTGCATGATGGTCTGTAATTCGACGGCGGCGAGCTGTCAGTCCGCCTGTGTGGTACCGGGCGCGCCATCGACCAGCGGGGCGACCACCACAAGCAACGCCAATGCCAGCGTATCGTGTTTAATGAGCTGCTCGACCCAGCAGCTCGCCTGCCAGACCAATTGCGCGCGGATTTCTCCGTCGCAATAGCGGCGCCAGCCCTTCACTTCAACGCTGCGATCGTCTCGCCGATTGAATCGAGCGCCTTCTCGGCCGCCGCGCGTCCGACGTCGATCGCCTCGGCGGCGCGATGGAAGTCGAGCCAACCGATATGGCCGATGCGCGGCGTGATGTGCACGTCGGGCGGATCGCCGGCGAGCCGCATGCGCGTAAGCCGGTCCTGCATGATGTTGAAGGATTCGATCATCACGGTGGAGAAACTCGGCCGCTCGGTGCCGGCGATCAGATCGCGCTTGAGCTGGCGCTCGATGCCGAGCATGCTTCGCAAGCGGGCAAAACCGTTGCCGGTTGCTGTCGGCGGGGCAACCACATGCGTGTCGCCGGGATCGGCGCCGTGGCTCGCGATGGTCGCGCCGCGGCCGAAGCGGTCGGCGTCGAGATTGACGGCGATGACGACACGAGCGCCGAGCGCACGCGCTGCCGAGACCGGCACCGGATTGACCAGCGCACCGTCGACCAGCCAGCGCTTGCCGACATTCACCGGTGGAAATACCCCCGGCAGCGCATAGGAGGCGCGCAACGCCAGCGACAACGAACCGCGCGTGAGCCAGATCTCGTGACCGGTGCCGACTTCGGTCGCGATCGCCGCAAAACGCACCGGCAGATCCTCGATCAGCGTTTCGCCGATGCCTTCATGCAGTTCTTTCGCCAGCCGGCCGCCGGCGATCAGGCCGGAGCCGCCGAAGCGCACGTCGAGATAGCTGATGATGCGCCGCATGTTCAGCGAACGCGCCCAGGATTCGAGCGCATCCAGGGAATTGGTGACATAGCAGCCGCCGACCAAGGCGCCCATCGACGTTCCAACCACGATATCGGGAGTGATGCCGCGCGCCGTCAGTGCCTGCAGAACACCGATATGCGCATAGCCGCGGGCCGCGCCGCTGCCGAGGACAAGGCCGATCGCCGGCTTGCCCGGAGCGACGTCGACCGGCGTCGGTGCAAGCTCGGCTGTCATCATTTGAGGATCATTCTTTGCACGCCCGAATAACGCATCCAACACGATAAAAGCTCCGCCTGCCGGGCTTGCGCGGTGCGCATGATCGGCCGCGCAGACGACGACAACAAGCCGCGAGCCTGAATATGGTGAAAGCGGCGGAGGTCGAAAACCCGGGCGGAAAAACAAAATTCGGAAAATCGCGCCAAGGTTTTGCGCAAACAGGATCTCCCGGCAGCCGATTCTGCCGACAAACGCCCGTTTGGGGCGCCTTCGCGCCTGGAGACGGACCGGCCCGCGCGCCGCGGCTTGAAATTGCCGCGATTGGTTTCGAAAAAAAGGGCTATGGGTTGGTGGGGTCTAGGGACGCTTTTGCGGCGTTGCGCCGTCGCAGCCATTGTGGCGGCCGTTGCTTTTGCGGCTGTCCTTTTGGCGCCTGTCCTTTTGGCGCCCGCTGGCGCGTTCGCGCAGAGCCTGTTGGCACCGCGAGCCACCGCGCCGGCGCAGCTCACGCCAGGCACCGGCATACCCGGCCCCAGCATCGAATTTCCCGCACCTCCGGCCCATCCCGGGGCGTCGCCGTTTGCGCAGTCTGCACCCCCCGTTCCGGCCGGACGAGTGGCGCTTATGGTGGCGGCGCGCTACGGCCGCGATGCGCCACAGATCGCCGGCGGTCTGATATGGCGCGTCTATGCCGCCAATCCCGACGCCGCGGGCATGTTTCACTTGGTCAAAGAGGAGAAGGGGGCGGCGCCGACCTTCGTGCTGCCGCCCGGCGATTATGTCGTCCATGCAAGCTTCGGGCTGGCCAGCGCCGCCAGGGCGGTGCGGTTGCGAGCCGACGCGGTCCACGAAATTTTCGATATTCCGGCGGGTGGCGTGAGGCTGCAGGGACGGGTGAACGACGTGCACATCCCATCGAGCCAGATTAGTTTCGAGATCTATCCGGGCAGTCAGTTCGATACCGCCGAGCGCCGGCCGCTTGCGCAAGGTGTGCTCACCGGCGACGTCGTGCTCTTGCCCGAAGGGACCTACTACGTCGTCTCGACCTACGGCGACGTGAATTCGGTCGTGCGTTCGGACGTGCAGGTGCAGGCCGGCAAACTCACCGACATCGTGACGACCCATCGCGCGGCCGTCATCACCTTCAAGCTCGTCAACGAGAACGGTGGCGAGGCGCTGGCCAACACACGATGGACCGTGTCCACGCCCGACGGCGATATCATCAAAGAATCGATCGGCGCCTTTCCCCGCCTCGTCCTCGCCGAGGGTGACTACCACCTGATCGCGCGCAACGAGACCAACGCCTACACGCGCGATTTCAAGGTCATCAACGGCGTCGACGGCGAGGTCGAGCTGCTGGCGAAGTGAGGGTAGTGGAGCGGATTTGACATTCGCTTCCGACCTGGCCGGAAACTCGCGAAGCGAATGTCAAATCCAAAGCTCCACTACGACTTATGCTTGCTAGTGGTCCTTTGATTCTAACATTCGCATAAGAGCCTGCCGAACCCGGATGCGAATGTTAGAATCGGACCACTAGCTCACGCCGCCGCCTTCTGTACCCTTCGCAAGTCTGGCGCCACCACTTCCTCCGCCAGTGCGGCAAGGGCGGCATCGAGCGGCATCGTTTGCTGCTTCTCCGAGCCCAGCCGGCGGATCGAGACCGTTCGCTCAGTCGCTTCCTTTTTGCCGACAACAAGCAGCGCCGGCACTTTGGCAAGCGAGTGCTCGCGGACCTTGTAGTTGATCTTCTCGTTGCGCAGATCGCCTTCGACGCGCAGGTTCAAGCGCTGTGCCGCCGCGATCGTCTCCCGCGCATAATCGTCGGCGTCCGACGTGATTGTCGCGACCACCGCCTGCAGCGGGGCGAGCCACAACGGCAGGTGCCCGGCGTAGTGCTCGATCATGATGCCGGTAAATCGCTCGAGCGACCCGAACATCGCACGATGCAGCATCACCGGCGTTACTTTGTTCGAGTGCTCGTCGATGTAAAAGGCGCCGAGCCGGCCCGGCATGTTGAGGTCGACCTGCACGGTGCCGCATTGCCAGTCGCGGCCGATGGCGTCGCGCAGCACGTACTCGAGCTTGGGGCCGTAAAAGGCGCCTTCGCCCCTGTTGAGCGTCCACGGCCGGCCGGACGATTTCAGGGCTGCCATCAGCGCGGCTTCGGCCTTGTCCCATACCGCGTCGTCGCCGATGCGCTTTTCTGGCCGATCGGAGAATTTGATGCGCACGTCGTCGAAGCCGAAATCGGCGTAGATCGACAAGATCAGATCGTTGACCTTGAGCACTTCCTCGGCGATCTGCTGTTCGGTGATGAAGATATGCGCGTCGTCCTGCGTGAAGGCGCGCACGCGCATCAATCCGTGTAGCGCGCCCGAGGGCTCGTAGCGGTGCACCTTGCCGAACTCGGCGAGCTTGTAGGGCAGGTCGCGATACGATTTGAGCCCGTTCTTGAAAATCTGCACGTGGCCGGGGCAATTCATCGGCTTGACCACGTAGGTGCGGTCGTCTTCCTCCTTCGGCTCGACCAGGAACATGGCGTCGCCGAATGTCGCCATGTGACCGGAGGCGACCCAGAGCGAGGAATTGATGAGCTGTGGCGCGTTCACCTCGGCATAGCCGGCGTCGGTTTGCCGCCGGCGGATATAGTTCTCCAGCGTCTGGAACAGCGTCCAGCCCTTGGGATGCCAAAATACCGAGCCGGGCGCCTCTTCCTGAAAGTGGAAAAGATCCATTTCACGGCCAAGCCGGCGGTGATCGCGCTTTTCCGCCTCTTCGATCTGCTTGAGATAAGCGTCAAGCTCTTCCTGCTTGGCAAAGGCGGTGCCGTAGATGCGCGATAGCATCTCGCGCTTGGAATCGCCGCGCCAATAGGCGCCGGCGACCTTCATCAGCTTGAACGCATTGCCGATCTTGCTGGTCGAGGTCATATGCGGGCCGCGGCAAAGATCGAACCAGTCGCCCTGCTTGTAGATCTTAATCTGTTGATCAGCCGGGATCGCGTCGACCAGCTCGACCTTGAACAGCTCGCCCTTGTCGCGAAAAACCTTCTTCGCCTCTTCGCGCGACCACGTTTCCTTGGTGAACGGCTTGTCGCGGGCGATGATCTCGCCCATCTTTTTTTCGATCGCGTCGAAATCCTCCGGCGTGAACGGCTGATTGCGGAAGAAGTCGTAATAGAAGCCGTTCTCGATTACCGGCCCGATGGTCACCTGCGTGCCGGGCCACAGCGTCTGCACCGCTTCAGCGAGCACGTGTGCGGCGTCGTGGCGGATCAGTTCGAGCGCGCGCGGGTCGTCGCGGCTGATGAACTCGATCTTGGCGTCTTGCTCGATCGGATCGGCGAGATCGGCGAGCTTGCCGTCGAGCGCCATCGCCACCGTACGCTTGGCGAGCGAGGGCGAAATGCCCTTGGCGATGTCGAGTCCGGTGGTGTGGGGCGGATAGTCCCGGCGGGCGCCGTCGGGAAAGGTCAGCGCGACCATCTTCGACTCCTGCTGCTCACTCGCTGCCTACGGTGCGGCGTAAGCGGAAAGCCGCTACTTATGGGCTTCTTTCGATGCGGTCAACCTCCAGAAAGACCGGTGCCGTGATCCGCGGCGGGGTGTGAAAAACCACGAAATTTCCTCATTTGCGGCCCGCCGATGTCTCAAACGCATGTTTGAATTTCAGTCGGTCGTTTGATAAAGCGACCGCAGACGTTGGCCCCGAGCGTAGTGCCCCCTCGCTCGGGGTCTACCTTCCAAGGAGATGTTCCATGCCGGCGATTGAAGGGTGTACAGGGCCGACTGGCGACTACATCGCGACCAGACCGGTGTGCTGCCCCGGTTGCGGACGATCGATGCACCTGACGCGCTCGACGCCGAGAAGCGGCCTCCCGGACCTGCAAACCTTTAAGTGCGGTGAATGCTACGTCTGGCTCAGCGAATCTGCCGATGCACCGGTGTGGCGGGAAACGCGTCTAGTTCCGATCCCTCGCCGTACCGCGCTACTAGCTGGTCGGTGACGTTCGGTGCGCTCGCTGCCTACGGATGCAGGTGAGCGTGATGGCCGCTGAGTAGCGCATGCACGGGCCAAGGCAAGCCATGCGGTGATGCAGCAGGACCCATGCGGCATCTGCGGCTGTGCGGCGACTACTCGCTCTCTATTTGCCGAGTTGTGAGGGACCCGTCGACGGACCGATTGCGGCGGAATGGGAGTTTGCAGCCAAACCCCGGAGCCTCACATGTCCGAAACCCGACAAATGGAAACCCTTCGCATTCCCGGCACGGCGCTCGAGCCGTCGCGCATTGGGCTCGGCACCTGGGCCATTGGCGGCTGGATGTGGGGCGGAACTGACGACGCCGAATCGGTGCGGACCATTCACTCGGCGCTCGACCGTGGCATCACGCTCATCGACACCGCTCCCGTCTATGGCTTCGGCCACTCGGAAGAGATCGTCGGCAAGGCGTTGGCGGATGGTGGGCGGCGCGCGCGGGTTGTCATTGCGACCAAGGTCGCACTCGACTGGAACAATCAGCAACAACCATTCCGCAACGGCAGCCGCAAGCGAATCATGAAGGAAATTGATGACTCGCTGCGGCGGCTGCGCACCGATGCGATCGATCTCTATCAGGTCCATTGGCCAGATCCGAACACGCCAATTGCGGAAACCGCGGACGCCATGGCCGAGCTGCTCAAGGCGGGAAAGATCCGTGCCATCGGGGTGAGCAATTTCTCGCCGGCGCAAATGGATGAATTCCGCGCCGTGGCGCCGCTGCACGCGGTGCAGCCGCCCTACAATCTGTTCGAGCGCGCGATCGAGCGGGATGTGCTTCCCTACGCGCGCAAGCAAGGCCTCGCCATGCTGGCCTACGGCTCGTTGTGCCGCGGTTTGTTGAGCGGGCGCATGCGGGCCGACACCAAATTTCCGGCAACCGATCTGCGGTCCAGCGATCCGAAATTCCAGCAGCCGCATTACGCAGAATATCTCGCCGTTGTCTCTGCGCTCGATCAGTTCGCGCAGTCGAATTTCGGCAAGCGGGTGATCCATCTGGCCTTGCGCTGGGTGCTCGACCGCGCCCCCAACACAATCGCGCTGTGGGGCGCGCGGCATCCTGCGCAACTCGACCCGGTCGGTGATGTTCTGGGCTGGAAGATTGACGCAGCCGCCATGAGCGAGATCGATCGCATCGTTGCAACCAACGTGCGCACGCCAATTGGACCGGAATTCATGGCGCCGCCGGAGCAAGCGGCCGCCTGAGTTCGCGTGCTTCTCAAGCGATGCAGTGAACGACGAGATGAATGCGTTGAGCGCATGGTGCGCAGAGCGCCGACGATTCGCGCCATAATCTCACAGAGCGATCAACAGATTTCGAATTGTGGCCAACGATTGCGGCCGAGCGCGCCCTGGATTCATCAAGTCCGCATCACACCGACGCCCCATTGCCTGACGAGCGTTGGGGGTGACCGCGCAGTGCACGCGTATCGCAATTAAACGCGTGCGGTCTTCAAAGCGCGGCGGGTGGTGTCAACATCGTTGCGGGTCGGCAACGCAAGTGTGTGTGTTGCGTAAGGCGTCAGGTCCGCCGCTAGGGGAAGGACATGAGAGGGGGCTTGCGGCGGCCGGTCGGGCCATTTCAGGTCATTTGCGTATTGGCAGCGGTCGTGCTGGCCGCAGCCTTTTCCCACCACGCGGCGCTGGCCGGTGCGGGGCGGAAGCCCATTCCCGACAAACCGAGCCTCGGCAGCCTCGGCGAGCGGCTGAACACCAACACGATCGCAATCATTTCCGGCAATCCGAACGCCACGTATCTGTCGATCGCCTACGATCTCTCCGATGTGCTCGACGATGGCGACGACTTCCGCATCCTGCCGGTGATTGGCAAGGGCGGCGGACAGAACATCAGGGACGTCCGCTTTTTGAAGGGGATCGATCTCGGCATCACGCAGTCGATCATTCTCAACCAATTCCGCAAGACGAACGTCATCGGCAACATCGACGACCAGATCGACTATATCGCCAATTTGTTCAACGAAGAGATGCAGGTTGTGGTGCGCGCGGATTCGGGAATTACCTCGTTGGCGCAGCTCGACGGCAAGAAGGTCAACTTCAGCGACATCGGCAGCGGCAGCCAATTGTCGAGCCGTGACATCTTCGGTCGCCTCGGCATCCACCCGATCGAAGTCAACATGGGACAGGCCGACGCGGTGGCGAAGCTCAAGACCGGCGAGATTGCCGCGACCATTCTGATCGCCGGCAAGCCCACCGGGTTGATGAGCAAATTGCGCGCGGCGGAAGGTTTGCGCTTCCTGGCGGTCGATTTTTCGCAGCCGCTGCAATCCGACTACCTGCCGGCGGTTCTCACCCACGCCGATTATCCCGGCATGATCGAAGTGGGCCACGACATCAATACGATCGCGGTCAGCGCCGTGCTGATCTGTTACAACTGGCCGCGCAATTCGGACCGCTACCGGCGTATCGCCGCGTTCGTCGATCGCTTCTTCCCCAAGCTTGGCGAGCTGCAGAAGCCGCCGCACCATCCGAAGTGGCGCGAGACCAATCTTGCCGCCGTGCTGCCGGGCTGGACCAGATTTCCTGCCGCAACCGAGTGGCTCAACCAACATCGGCAAGCGCAGCCGCAGGCGAACGATCTGCGCGAACGCTTCGATCAGTTCCTGGCCGGGCGCCGCGCTTTCGGCGCCGATGCGGCAGCGATCAACGAGGCTGACCGCGATCGGCTTTTTCAGGAGTTTCTCAATTGGCAGGCGCACGGGCGCCAATGATGGAGAGAGTTGGCAGCGCGAACTTCGTAACTGAGCACACCAGCACGGGAGGCGATGATGAGTTCTCCGGTTCACCATCCGAAAGATCTCGACCCCGCTTTGATGTATGCCCCGCCTTGGGTCCGCTCGACGCGCGGCAGACGCGGCTTCGTGCGAAGGCGCGTGGGCGTTGCGCGTGCGGGCGACGACGAGGGCGCTGGGGCTGGGGCGAAAGCGAGCAGGATCTCGAACCGAGATTTGCCGGCGATCGTGCGATGCTCGCGCTGCGTCGCAAGCTCTCGCTCGATCCCGTGGCGGTCCCGGTGCCGCCGGGGCTTAATGACGGCATTCCGATCGAGCGGATCGCGCTGCGGCTGTGCGCGGTGGCCTGCGTCGGCGCGTTGGTCGCCTGGGTATTGACCTCGAACGTCATCCCGGCGGCGCCACCGCCTTCGACGGCAAAGCCGCTCCGCAACGATCCAACAATGGCTGCTGCCGAGCCAGCATTCGCGGCCAGGACCGTCAAGCTCATCAGTTTTCGCGTTCCCGCGGAGGAGCAGCCGACTCCCGCCGCCGCCGTGACCAATGCGGAGGAGTCCGCTCGGCCCGGTGCGGTATGTCTCGGCTGCGTCCCAGCAGATGGATACTGCGTTCGTTGAGCAACCGGCGGCGGAGCCTGCGCGGGCGGCTGCCGCTCCCGCACTTGGCCACGACGAAATCGCCCGGCTGGTCGAGCGCGGCAAGTCATACTTGCTCGATGGCGACATCGCCGCGGCTCGTTTGTTGCTGCAACGTGCCGCCGAGGCCGGCAGCGCCGAGGCCGCTCTGGCGCTGGGATCGAGCTTCGATCCGCACGTGATTGCGCGGCTTGGCGCGATCGGCGTGACGAGCGATCCGCGCAAGGCGCGCGAGTGGTACGAGAAGGCCGCGCAACTCGGCTCGTCGATCGCGCCGCGACAGCTCGCGTTGCTTGGTGACGAGCGCAGCTAAGCGCCGTTAGCCATTGGCTGCGTCGGGGTTGGGGAGGGCGGGCCCTGCGGTCCGGCATTGGTTCCGTGCCATTTGCCGTACCGCCAGGGCAAATACCAACGGGCGTGCGCCGGCAACGCGTCGGGCGCGAAATCGAGGCCCTTGGTGCCGAACGGATGGCAGCGAAGAAGCCGCGCCAACGTCATCCAGCCGCCCGCCCACAGTCCAAATCGATCGAGCGCCTGGTCGGCATATTCAGAGCAGGTTGGCAAGTGCCGGCATTCGAAGCCGACGAGCGGTGACAGCGTGTGGCGATAAACCTGCACCAGGCCACGGCCGAGCAGGCGAGGGGCGTTGCGAGAGGTGTCAAAGAGCCGGTCGAGCTGAGCCATTTCATCGTCATGCGCGGGCTTGACCCGCCTGCGCGGTCCGTAGCCCTTGCATTCCCAAAGATCAACGCAGTGCTTCGGCGGGCGAAGGCCCGCGCATCCATGCTGCCTCTCCGCCCCATGGATTGCCGGATCAAGTCCGGCAATGACGAATGGAGGGCCGTTACTCCGCGGCCGCTTTTGCCGCGTCTTTGGCGCCGCGCTTTTGCTCGATCTGGCCGATCGCGTCGACCACGGCGTCGAAGGTCAGCATGGTCGAAGCGTGACGCGCCTTGAAATCGCGCACCGGCTCGAGCACCGCGATATCGGCCCACTTGCCCTCGCGCGGCGGCTCGCCGTTCTCTTTCAGCATCTTGCGCACGGTCTCGCGCAAATTCCGCAGCTCTTCGGCGTTCGAGCCGATGACGTGCCGCGCCATGATCGAGGAGGAGGCTTGGCCGAGCGCGCAGGCCTTTACGTCATGGGCGAAGTCGATGACGGTGTCGCCGTCCATCTTCAGATCGACCGTCACCGTCGAGCCGCACAAGCGCGAATGCGCGGTCGCCGTGGCGTCCGGACCGGCGAGCCGTCCGATTCGCGGAATATTGCCGGCGAGCTCGATAATTCGGCGATTATAGACGTCATTCAGCATGGCGAAGCGAACCAGGAAACCGGCCCATTTGACCGGGTTTTATTGTGTCCATGTGGCAATCCACTATATAGGCGCATGGCCGACAAATCACCATTCTCACAGCCTTCCGCCGCAGCCGACCTCGAAGAGGGCGTGGCGCTGACGCCAAAATTCGACGCGAGCGGCGTCGTCATCTGCGTGGCGACCGACGCGGCCAGCGGCGACGTGCTGATGGTCGCGCACATGAACGCGGAATCGCTGGCCAAGACCATCGCGACCGGAGAAGCCTGGTATTACAGCCGCTCGCGCCGGGCGCTTTGGCGCAAGGGGGAAACCTCCGGCCACACCCAGCGTGTTAAGGAGATGCGCGTCGATTGCGATCAGGATGCCGTCTGGATCAAGGTCGAGCAGGTGGCGGGCGCGTGCCACACCGGGCGCCGCTCGTGCTTTTACCGTGCGGTGCCGATCGGTCAGCAAGGCGGCGCGGTCAAGCTCGAATTCCGCGACGAGCGCGTGTTTGATCCAAAATCGGTCTACGGCAAGACATGAACGCCACCCCGCGCATCGATGTGCGTTTCGATCAGCGCGCCGGCTGCAGCTTTGCGTTTCTCACCATCGACAATCGCGCCAAGCTCAATGTGCTCGACCGCGCGCTGATGCACGAATTCATCGTCGCGGTGGGTGGACTTGCGGCGCGCGAGGATTTGCGCGCGCTGGTGCTCACCGGCGCCGGCGAGCGCGCCTTCATCGGCGGCGCTGACATTGCCGAGATGGCGGCGCTCGACCGCGATAGTGCCAAGAGTTTCATCACGCTCGTGCACGGAACCTGCAACTGCCTACGCCGCCTGCCGGTGCCGGTGATTGCCCGCATCGACGGCTTCGCGCTGGGCGCGGGTTTGGAAGTCGCCGTGTCGTGCGATCTGCGCGTCGCCTCGCGCCGCGCCAAATTCGGTATGCCCGAGGTCAAAGTCGGTCTTCCGTCGGTGGTGGAGGCGGCGCTCATTCCGCGCCTCATTGGTTCTGGCCGTGCGCGAGAAATGCTCATGCTCGGCGAAATCGTCGATGCCGAAACCGCGCTTGCCTTCGGACTGGTCGAGCGCGTGGTCGAGCCCGATGCGCTCGACTGCGAAGTCGAAAAAATCCTCTCCGCGCTTTCAGCCGCCGGCCCGCAAGCAATTCGCCAGCAGAAGGCGCTGATGCGCGCCTGGGAAGAGCTGCCGGTCGATGCCGCGATTGCGGCCGGCATTGACGCCTTTGAGCGCGCGTTCGACACCGACGAGCCGAACCGGATGCTGTCGGCGTTCGTCAATCGCAGGAGAGATTAGAGCGGGAATGATTTAGCCAGTAGCCGGGGTTGAGCGAAGCGAAACCCGGGGCAACCGTGCCCGCTGATCGCCGGATTTCACTCGCGCCCAATCCTGGCTACCTGCGCCGTCATGTCTGCAATTTTGGACGCAACCGATGGAGCAACGGACATCGCTGAAACCTGCCAATCGGTCGAGAGTGACACATAGCGGGCCTCACAGTGGTTGTCAATTTGCGCTGCACCATCAACGCGTGGACGTGAGGACGGGTGTCGGCTCACGCGGTTCCGAGCGCGATGCCGGTTGCGGATGAAATGGCTTGGGCGGCTCTGAGAGCCTCATCGCGCGAACCGCCCTTCATCGCTAGTGAAATGACCTCGTCGTTCTTATGCCTGATGGTCGGAGTGCAAAGAGCCTCACCGTCGTTTTCATAGTTTTGTACGGCTACGCACGCAATATCATCAAAGGGGATTTCGCGCCGGCGGGTAACGAGTCCAAATGCCAATTTATAAACCCGCACCGCTTTGCGGTTCCTGCAGTCAAATGACACCGTGAGCCGCCTTGGCAATACAGCGAAGAGGCCGAATAAGCTGAGGCCAGATACCACTATCCAAACCAAAGGCTCCCAATGGGGTGCGGAAAGCATACCGTTTGCCTCCGTTATCCACATCAGCCCAGCGATGAAGCAAACCCCGATGAAGATCGAACCGACCAAATGTTCCCACTGCGATCGAATGATGACTTGATCGGACCCACGTTCGATTTGGAACCGGTCGGAAAATCTCCAACTGACGCCCATAGCAATCTCCCTGCGGGGCCATTTTATTCGGTCTCCAAACCGCCGAACACCCGCTTACACCGCGCTACCCCACTTGCAAGGACAGCGTCGTCGGTTGGCAGCGAAATGTCAGCGATTGGGGCTAAAGCGGAAGTCGCGCGGACACCGTGAACGTGTCGAGTTTGACCCACTCCGGAAGTGAAGCCCGACTTTTTGCTGCGACGCACAACGATCCCCAGGCTATGGACCTTCGTATTCGAGATCAGCCCACACCCCAGCATGATCGGACGGCCATAACGAAGGATCGTCCGGGCTTGCGCGATTGAAACACACCCCGCCGCCGACGATCTCGATCGCGCCAGAGGTCCAGATATAATCAATGCATCGGTCCATGCGCGGCCAATAAGGATGTGACACAGAGCCATCTGCGTCGGCCAGCGGCGTGAACGCGGTCGGCGCTGTCTGAGTGGGCCGGAAACGGGTGGCCATCAGGGCGGCGGAGGGCGCATCCAGGCTCGCGTTGAAGTCTCCGCAAATGATGCGCGCAGGCACCTCGTCGCGCGCATCGATCCATGCGAGCAGTTGCTGGACTTGAAAAAGCCGAAGCGAATCGTCGCCTCGCGACATGTAGAGATGGGTCACGTAAACGTCTAAAGGCGTCCTGCCGACGAGTACCCGGGCTACGAGCGCAACCATTTCGCGCGTCTGATAGTCGAGGTTCCCGGTCTCGATCAGGGCGAAGCGTGAGATCAACGCTTCGGCCTCGACCTTTGAAAGTCCATTCACGCGCGTCTGCTGGACCAAATTGTATTCGATGCCGGTGCGAGCCGTCGCCGCTTTGCGAAGACTGCTCGCAGATTGGAGCGGAACGCTGACCTCGTTGAATGCGATGATATCCGGCTTGAGGCCGCCGATCTCCTCAGCAATCAGGTGACGGCGGGCTTCCCAGCGTTTGTACCCTTGTTCGAGATTGAGAGTGACGACACGAAATCGCATGGCCTAGCCTCGTCTGGTGTAATAATCTTGGTCGCGATGCGATCCTCTGACTTTCTCAAGGAGAGCATCACTTACCCATTCCTTTGAGCAGGCACCGAGATAGCTAGTCGAGTAACCTCATCTCGTCCCTTTAGCATGTCGTCCAAGGTGCCGTACGATTGCATGCGATGCCCGGTATATGCCCGCGTGACCACACATCCCCATTATCGCGCATCGCACGAGACTGCAGATCGGCGCGTTGCTTAGTGCGACGCAGCAGTGACATGTCTGGAAGATCGATTGCTGCTAGCGCCGTCCATTGGGCGGTAGAGGTCGTTCATGCAAGTAAATCGCGTGCCAATAAGCGAATTTATCCCAGTCGCGCTTCACGAGCGCTTCCTCGCATTTATCGAGAGCGAGATTTGCGACAGCATCATGCGCGCGTGCGTGCCGGAGCTCATACCACTCCCAAAATTGCACAATGACATCGCGATGGGATGTATTCTGAGTCATCGCCGTATGATCAGTGCAGATGCGGTGTGGCGACCTCCTGCTTGGCCGAAATACCGCCAAACCAGTCTGGATGCCGAGTGATCAACGTCACGCCAACGAGCGCCAACAGCAGGCAGATAACGTTGACTTGCAACGAAATGTAGCCCGTTTCGTTCGTTGGATTTCGGAGCATCCCCGAAAAATAGCACAATAGTCCATCACCGGAATTAGAATGATTGACGCGGAGTTGGCTGGAACTCTGCGTCGGCCGGGCCAGTGCTACCGGCCTCTAAGCGGCTAGGCCTGAGTTCACCTGCAGCTTCGAGGACCGGGTACGCAACGGAGCAGATGTGCGAATGGATGCGCTTGAGATCGCTCAGGATATCAAGGTGGAGAGAGGTCGTTTCCAACGTCTCGGGACGACCCTCGCGCAACCGCTCGAGATGCCGGTCGGCAGCCGCTAGTTCCGCTTGGCGCAGTTCGGATTTTTCACGAAGCAGCTTGCGAGCCGCTTCGACGTTGCCGGTCATGAAGATACCGAACGCAGCCTGCAGGCAGTCCATCACGCGTTTGTGGAACGCGCTCAGCTCCGCGGCCCCTTCCGCCGAAAACTGACATCGTTTCTTGATCTTTTTAGCCGCCAGCTCGCATAGATTTTTGTCGATGATGTCGCCGATGTGTTCGAGGTTGATGGTGAACGATATGATCTCCATCGCGCGGCGGCCCTCACGCTCATCGAGGCTGTCACGCGTTAGCTTAGTGACGTATAGCTTGATAGCTTCGTTTAGCCGATCGACGATGTTGTCCATGCGGGATACGTCGCTGGCGAGCTTGCGATCATTATTGAGGATGGCTGCCATAACATTGCGCAGCATGGTTTCGACAACGTCTCCCATGCGGAGTGTCTCACGCGCCGCATTAGCCAGAGCCAACGGCGGACTTTGCAACGCAGCCTCATCGAGATGGCGGGGCGTCGAGGGATCGGTCACCTGCTTCTTTTCAGGGAGGATGCGCTCTAGCAGCCGTGCCAGGCCACCGAGCGGCCCGATGAACAGTGCGGCCAGCACCACATTGAACAGCATGTGGAACTCAGCTGTCATTTTGGCGGCGTCGGGCTGCAGGGCGGTCATTTCCCGCGCGGCTGGGCCAAGGAAGGGCAGCACGATAAACACGCCGACAACGCGGTTGATCAGATTGCCGAGAGGCAGCCGGCGACTCGCCGGATCGCCGTGGACGCCGCCTTCAATCAATGGATTGATGGCGCTGCCGAGATTAGCACCCAGCACCAGCGCTAAAGCTGCCTCCGAAGTGACGAACTGCGAATAGGCAAGCGACATCACCAGCAGAACGACGGCAACGCTCGAATGCGCCGCCCACGTTAGCGCCGCGGCGATGATGATGCAGAGGACCGGGTCGTTTGTGATCGAAGCAAGAAGCGCGCGCGCGGCCGGCGCTTGCTCGGCGGGCGCCAGCGTGTCGAGTAAGATGTGCAACGCTAACAGTAGCAGTCCGAGGCCGATGCCAATCCGGCCAATTGCGCGGGTGACGTTGCTGTTGCCAAGGCGGAACGTGGTCACCCCGATCAATAGAAGGACAGGTGCTGCCGCAGAGACGTCGAAAGACAGCAGTTGAATAATGAGGGTCGTGCCAACGTTGGCACCGAGCATGATGGCGAGCGCGGGAACGAGGCCGACGATGCCTTCGCCTGCAAGCGAGGCAGTCATCAAACCGGTCGCCGTGCTGCTCTGCAGCAACGCGGTTAGTCCGAGACCAGCGGCAAACGCGCTAAAGCGATTGCGCAGCGCTTTGCCCAAGACGCGGCGCAAGTCAGGGCCAAAGGCGCGCAGCACGCCTGTAAGCACCATGTGCAGGCCCCAAAGCAACAGCGCAACGCCGCCCATCAGATCAAGAAGGACGATGCTTCCCATCTCGCTAGATACCTTCCTGGCGATGCCGGTGCGTGGCACGGCCCCGGCACACTCCAACTGCTGACGGTTCGATAAATAACCCTGTCGGACGGCAACTTCCACCCATTCTGAGCTGGCGGAAAAGCGACTTGCTTGCCTTTGCCGTTCGCTACGGTTTGAACACCGGCTCGCCGCTGCGCGTGGTGATCTTCTTGACCCAAAGGTTCTCGATCAACGTCACCACGCCCTCAGGCATCGGCACGTAACCAAGACCGGCTGCTAAGGCGCGTCCCTGGTGATAGCCCCAATCGAAGAATTTGAGCGCAGCCTCTGAATTGGAGGGAACATGCGGAACGGATTCCATCAGAATGAACGTCGAGCCAGCAATCGGCCATGCGTCGTCGCCAGTCGCATCAGTCATGACAACATGGAAGTCGGGGGCATTCGTCCAATCGGTTCCGGCTGCCGCGGCTTGAAAGGCTGTCGGTGTGGCAGATACCGTTTTGCCTGCCCGATTTACGATTTTGGCGTAGCTCAAATTTTCTTGCATCGCGTAAGCGTACCCGACATAGCCGAACGCACCGATAGTCCGTGCCACCCTTGATGAAATTCCCTCATTGCCCTTGGCCCCTACGCCAACCGGCCAATTGACAATCTTATCCTCGCCCACCTGTTGTGCCCACTTCGGGCTGACCTTCGAGAGATAGTTTGTCCAGATGAACGTCGTGCCTGATGCGTCGGAGCGATGGACGACCGTTATGGCGAAATTAGGCAGAGTGACGTTGGGATTGAGGTTGGTGATGGCTGGATCATTCCAACGCGTGATCTCACCAAGGAAGATTTTGGCGATTGTCGAGCCGTCGAGAGTAAGCGCGCCCGGTTTGATACCGGGCACATTGAAAACTGGAACGACGGCTCCGCTTACCAGTGGAAACTGCACGAGATGATTCGCCTCGATGTCGCCCGACGCAAGCGGCAGGTCGGTGGCGCCGAACGTGACCGTCCTATTGACGATCCGCTGAATACCGCTACCCGATCCGGCTGCCCGGTAGTTAAGGTTGAGCCTAGTGACACCCTTTGCGGCCGCACTCCATTGCTCCAGCAAGGGGTAGACGAATGTTGAGCCGGCGCCGGTAATCTCGTCGGCGGCAGCGGAAAAAGTCATAGCGGCTGTCAGGCCGATACTGATGATGATACTGAGGGGCCGCACAACGTCCACCTTACTCTTCGAAGGGTCCGCTTCTAAATTCCCAAGTTAGCAAAGCCATTGGGCAGAAGACAAACAGGCCCCACGCCGGAGGATCAATGACGAACCAACCTTGCCCGCTATGCGTCCAGGAGGACGTGGTCCTGCGCAATGCGCTCGCCTATGTGCGGCACGACAATTTCGCGCTCAGCCGTGGACACGTCCTCGTCGTTCCGGTGCGCCACGTCGCCGATTTCTTCGACATGACCACCGAGGAGAAGCACGCGGTCATTGCGCTCCTGGACGAGGCGAAGGCGCAAATCGACAAGGAGCACGCGCCGGACGGATACAACATCGGCGTAAACATCGGCAATGCCGGTGGCCAGTCGCGGATGCACGTGCACGTGCATCTCATTCCGCGCTATCACGGCGACGTCCCTGATCCGCGCGGCGGTATCCGCTGCGTGCTCTCGCGGGAGAGCCACAAGTGACGCGCCGCGCCGCAGCGGCACTGGCGACCGTGACTTTAGCCGAACGCACGCGGCGGCCGGTTGGCGGCGCGCAGGGTAATTCTCGACCTATTTTCAGCAGGACCATGTAGCTGCTGGCGGCCTTATGAGCTACGGAACTGATGTCCCAGACGACTGGCGCCATCCGAGCGTCTATGCGAGTGCAATTCTGGAACGTGAGAAGCCCGCCGACTTTCTCTTCCAGCAATCAGTCAAAGTCGAACGGGTCAACAATCTGAAGACCACCAAACTCTCAAACTCAACGTACCATTATCGCTACTCGGCCGGTGCCGATGAGGTCATTGAATGCGGCGCTTTTTGTCGCGCTGCACCTTGTCGGCGATTGGCCCGAAGCGTCGTTTCGCTGCCCCGCAGCAATCGTCGTTTTTGGGTGCAAAGCGGACATGGCTGAGATTACGCTCTCGCGCTCAACCCTCCTGCCCACGGAGTTTCGTTTGATTCGCAAAAACGCGCCGCGCTTGCCTCACGCGCGCGGAAAACGCCGGTCCCCGCTACGGCGACCGTCACCGATTCGTAACTTTTTACTTGACAAGCGTCCCTACTTACGTTACATGGCAACCATCTCGCTCGCATCGACGAGGGACCTTTCGGCCGAGGGTGCTCACGGAAGGGAGCGAGAGCGGTTCCCGCGGGCGGAGCGACACACTCCGCTCCCGGGCGGTTCGGGCATCGTCCCCGCCGGCATTAAAGACCGGCGAGCCAGGTGCTTGGCTTAAGCGCGATTGATGGCGCGGGTAACACCCGTTCCCTCCCGGTTGCGTGAAGCGCGGCCTGGACCGAGTCGAAAGCGTTCGCCCTGCGACGAGAGCCGCGGTGGAGCGCCGGAAGGCGAGCGGGCAGCGCAAGCCCGCGGTCTGCAAGGCAGGTCGGAACGGCAACGCTCCGATGTGCGGCGCGGACCTGGATGGATGCGCCTTTCGGCGCTCCGCCTCCCTCTTTTTTTGGGGGAGGCCGTTGGTGAATAGCGTGCGCAAAGCTCGGGGCGCCAACAAATAGCGCAGCGCGAGAATGAGATTGCTTTGTCACCTCTCCGCGCGCGGGGAGAGGTCGCCGCGCAATAAGCGGGTTTACGCGCGTCTTCGACGCGCTATGGCGCGGCGGGTGAGGGGGCCTCTCCGCAATTCTGAGCGCGTCGGCGACGCCCCTTCATCCCAACCTTCTCCTCCGCGTTCGCGCTTACGCGCTTCGGCGGACTCAAACCCGCCTAAGCTCGCCGGGCGAGCGTAGGCGGGCCGCACGCGGGGAGAAGGAGCGGGACGCGCCGCGGGAACAACACGACTCATCCTCACCGGCGTGGGGGAGGATGCAACTGGAGACCACCGCCATGAGTTTTCCTTCCGTGATTTTTCCCAAAAGCGCCTTAGCGCTTCGTCTCGGCGCGACGCTCCAACAATCGCAGCGACCGCGCCAGATGCGGGCGGTCGTACATGACGCCGCCGATGCCGACGACGCCGGCGCCGGGATTTTTGGCAAACGCGTCGACAATTGCTTGCGCGCGCGCGAGCGCCTCGGTGCTCGGCGTGAACACGTCGTTGATGATCGGCACCTGCGCCGGATGGATCGCCATCTTGCTCGTGAAGCCGTCGCGGCAGGCTTCCTCGCATTCGCGGCGAAAGCTGTTCTCGTCGCGGAAATCGACATAGACGGTATCGATCGCCGGCACTTGCGCCGCCGCGGCGCCAGCAAGGCACAGCGCGCGCGCCAACCGGTAGGGGTCGAGGAAGCGGCCTTCGCTGTCGCGGTTGGCCTGCGCGCCAAGTTCGGCGGAAAGGTCTTCGGCGCCCCAGGTGAGCCCGATCAGGCGGGCACTGGCGCCGGCGAAGGTGCCGGCGACGAACAGCGATTTCGCCGTTTCGGTGGCGATCGGCAGAATCTTGATGTGACCGTCGGGCAGATCGCTGAGCGCTTCGCGCACGGCGAGCTTGGCGTCGGCGTGAATGACGGACGCGCCGCCTTCGGCCTTGGGCAGCATGATGGCGTCGGGTTTGGCGGGCGCAACGGCATCGAGATCAGCGTCGGTCAGGCCGGTCTGCAAGCCGTTGATGCGCACCAGCAGATAAGGCCGCGTCGTCGCCGCCATGGCATCTTTAAGAAACGCCGCCGCGCTTTTGCGGGCGGCGTCTTTGCTCTCAAGCGAGATCGAATCTTCCAAATCGACGATCAGCGCGTCGGCGCCGCTCTGCATCGCACGATCGAGTTTCTTCGCGCTGTCGGCGGGGACGAACAGGAGGGAGCGCATCACGCCTCGATCTTCCCTTCGGTGATAATGGTGGCCGGGCCGCCGACGCTGGCCGACGATAGCGTGCCTTGCCGCATGCTCACGCGCAGCTCGATCCGGCTGGGCCGGCCCATCTCATATCCTTGCTCGGTCACGAAGCGATGGTCGCCGTCGGGAAGGGATAACGATTGCGCACAAAATCCCGCGAACGCTGCGGCGGCGGAGCCGGTGGCCGGATCCTCCGGCACGCCGGCGCGCGGCGCGAACATGCGAGCATGGAAGTGGTAGGCTGCGTCTTCGGTTTGTTTGGAGAAAATGAATGCGAAGCTACGCCCGCCGCTCTCGAACGCCGCGTCCCACGCCGGCTCGACAATGTGGCAGCGGCGGACGGCATCGATGTCGCGCACCGGAATAAACGTGAATGTGTTGCCGACCGCCCATTTCACCGGTTGGTGGCCGTCGAAGCCGATGTCATCGACGGAAAGGCCGAGCGCTGAGGCGATCGCCTGGTTGCTGGCCGGCGCGCCGGCCTCTTTCGGCAGCGCCGGGATGACGAAGCTCGCGTGGCCGGCATCCACGCCCTCGGTCAAAACGGTGCATTTGATGAGCCCGATCTTCTCCTCGAGCACAAGCGCGGCTTCGGCGCCGCGGCGGAGCTTGAGAATGAGCGCTGCGCCCACGGTCGGATGCCCGGCGAACTGCAACTCCATCGCTGGCGTGAAAATGCGTAACGCCGCGGCGTTGCCCGCGGCCTTGGGCTTCACCACAAACGCCGTCTCCGGAAATCCGAATTCACGCGCGACCGCCTGCATCCTCGCGCTTTCGATCGTGTCAGCGTCGAACACCACGGCGAGCGGATTGCCGGCATACCGTGTGGCAGTGAAGACGTCGAGCGTTGCGAACGGGTATCTCATCGCGGCGAGCGGCGCATTTCAGTTGATGTCACTTCGGCCGCATGCGCATGAACGCCTGGCGGCGGCATTCGGCGACCAGCTTGTTGTCCTGATTGTAGGCGCGGTGGTGAAACTCGACGATGCCGGCGCCGGGGCGCGATTTCGATTCGCGCTTCGCGAGCACCTCGGTGGTGCAATGGACGGTGTCGCCTTCAAACAACGGGTGAGGAAATTTGACGTCGGTCATGCCGAGATTGGCGATCGTGGTGCCCACGGTCATGTCGGACACCTGGATTCCGATCATCAGCCCGAGCGTGAACAGTGAATTCATCAGCGGCTGGCCCCACTCGGTCTCCTGCTCGCAGAAATGCCGGTCGATATGGAGCGGCTGCGGGTTGAGCGTCATGTTGGAGAACAGCATGTTGTCCATTTGCGTGACGGTCCGCGTGTAGCGGTGCTCGGTCAGTTCGCCGGGCACGAAATCCTCGAAATAGAGTCCGCCGCGCTTGTGCCGCGTTGCCGTCTGCTGCGTCATTGCTGCCTCCTGCCGTTAAGTGCCCATTTACCATAATTGTTAATGCTTGCTACTGCCCGAGTCTCCTGGTGGGAGCCGGCGGACTCGGCAGGGGAGTGTTCCTATGCTGGTCGATCCCGGCACGCTTGGCGCCGGTTCGACGGTGACTGGCGCCATCCGTCAGGCGTCGCAGGCCACCGGCACGAGCTTTTCATACCTTTTGGCGACCGCGCAGGTCGAGTCAGGGCTCGATCCCGGCGCGGGCGCGTCGACTTCCTCGGCGCGCGGGCTGTTTCAGTTTGTCGAGCAGACCTGGCTCGGCACGATCAAGCAGTCCGGTGCGGCGCTGGGCTATGGCCGCTACGCCGACGCGATCACCAAGACACCATCGGGCAATTACGTGGTGAACGATCCCGCGATGCGCAGCCAAATCCTCAAGCTGCGCAACGACCCGACCGCGAATGCGGTGATGGCCGGCGCCTTTACGCAAGCCAACGCGACTTACTTGACGCAAAAGCTCGGCCGCCCGCCGAGCGAGGGAGAACTCTACATCGCGCACTTCTTCGGCGCCGGCGGCGCCGGGAAGCTCATTTCGCTCGCCGACAGCAATCCGAACGCCAACGCCGCCGAGCTGTTTCCCGGCGCCGCGCAGGCCAATCGATCGATCTTCTATGACCGCCAGACCGGCGCCGCCCGCACCGTCGCGGAGGTCCGCGCCACGCTCATCGGACGCTACGACGTGGCGCGCGCGCAGCCGTCGCCGGCGGGCGCCACAACGGAGGCGGCGAACGTTCCTGCGTCTGTTACAGCGCCACTCTCGATCGTGCCGGACACCGCGGGCATCACCAATGCATTCGCCGCCGCGGCGCCTGCCGTCGTCGCTCCCGCGCGAGCGGATAATCAGATGTTCCACGGCTTGTTTTCCGACAGCGACCGCGGCGGGCCGGTTGCATCGGTTGTCAGCCAGCTATGGACTGCGCCGAATGCGGTGCCAGCGCAAACGGTCGCGGCCGCCGCCGGCGCCGCCGCGCCGCCGCCGAGTGCGCCTGGCGGCAGCCTGCTCGATCTGTTCAGAGACCCGGTCGCCGGAACTTAAACTGAATTTCACCGGCTACGCGATTCCACGTCGCCATCGCGCGGTACCAATATGCGCGGAATCCCGCCTTAATCTTTCCGCAACTTTTGCAAAGATTTATGGTGAACGTTTCATTAAGTCGGGCTTGTTAGAACTCTCAATTGTCCTAAAAAAGCGGTGTTGCGCGAGCAATGATCGTCCGTCAGTTTTTGCAATGGGTCCGCAACGCGCCCGATACCGAGCGCGCCGAGGCGACGGGTGCGCTGGCGCGCGCCTACCTTTATTCCGATCTTTCCGCCGACGATCGCGCCGCCGCCGAAGGCGCAATGCTGATGCTGCTCGACGATCCTTGGCCCCTGGTGCGCCGCGCGCTCGCCGATGCGCTGGCGGCGAGCACTGCCTCGCCGCCGGCCGTGATCTATGCGCTCGCGCAAGATCAGCCGCAAATCGCCGCGCCGGTCTATGCGCTGTCGCCGCTCTTCGTCGACGCCGATCTGGTCGATGCGGTGGCGACCGGCGCGTCGGCGGTGCAGGCCGCGATCGCGAGCCGTGCCGAGCTGCCGCGCTCGGTAGCCGCGGCCGTCGCCGAAGTGGGCTCAGCGGAAGCCTGTCTCGTGCTTCTGGAAAATCCGGGCGCCGACATCGCACCGTTTTCCATCGAGCGCATCGTCGATCGCTACGGTCACCTGGCCGCAATTCGCGAGCCGTTGCTGGCGCGCGACGACCTTTCGGCGTCCATCCGTCAAAGCTTGGTCACCAAGCTGTCGGAGACGCTCGTCGACTTCGTCGCCCGCCGCGAATGGCTTGACGTCGACAATGCGTTGCGCGTGGCGCGCGAGGCTTGCGAGAAGGCGACGGTGGTGCTGGCAGCGGAAACGCCCGAGGGCGAGGTGCGTCCGCTCATCAGCCATCTGCGCGAGAGCGGGCAGCTTACCGCCGGCCTTATTCTGCGCGCACTGCTGTCAGGCAACATTATCCTGTTCGAGGAGGCGCTCGCCGAGCTTGCCGACATGCCGGTCGCACGCGTCTCGGGCCTGATCAATGATAGCGGCTTTGCCGGTCTGCGCGCTTTGTTCGACAAGGCCGGACTGCCGGCTTCGACCTATCCCGCCTTCAAGGAAGCGATCGAGGCGATGCGCGAGGGCGGCTTTATCAGTGAGCCAGGCGGCGCGGCGCGCCTCAAGCGCCGCATGATCGAGCGTGTGCTCACGCGCTGCGAGAACGAGGAATTCGGCGAACTCGCTCCGCTCGTCACGCTGCTGCACCGTTTCGCTACTGAGGCCGCGCGCGAAGAAGCCCGCTTGTTCTGCGACGAGCTGGTGGCGGACGACTTCGCCGCAGAAGAACAGTCGGAAGCGGCTTAGCTCACGCCCCGGCCGAGCCGGGAGCGAGCGGCGGGGCAAAAATACTTTCCAGATATTCCGGCCGGAAACTGTTCTCGTGCTTGAGAAACTCGTCGGTGACGTCGCGCAGCCGCGTGGTCAGCGCTCCCGCCATGTCGCTGAGGTCGGGCCGGCTATATTCGCGGGCGATGGCGCGCAGCGCATCGACGTGCTGGTCAACCAGCGCAAGCGGAATGCGCGCGTGTTCCGGCGTGTGCTCAAGCAGCCGGCACAGGCTGTCGGCGACGCCGGCGAGAGCCGGATAGCCGAAGGTGGCAGCCTCGCCCTTGATGTCGTGCACGGCGCGAAACAGCGCGTCGTGCGTCTTCTCGGTGAAGCCCAAGCGGGCGACGTCCTGCCGCGCCGCTTCCAGGCGCTCGCATTCGGCATGCATCCAGGCGCCAAACTCGCTCGAGAGCTGCGCCAGCGCCGCTTCGGCGCGCGCGACCGGATCGTCATTCGGGTCGATGGCGACGGCGACCGCCTTGCGCAATTCGTGCGGCGGCGTGATCACCTCGTGATCGGCGTAGGTGGCAACCGACGCGGTTGGATCCTTACGGCTGGCCATTTGTTTGTCGCTCCCTGCGATCTCAGCTTACGACTTTTGCTTTGTCGAGCAGAGGATGCTGGCGGATCACTTCCGACTTGCCGTCCTTGCGGCGTTCCGGTCCGACATAATTCGGATTGACGTTGCGGCGGCGGTCGGGCCCGAAATAGCTCCGCGTCTTGATGAAGGGGCGTGGATTGGCGACCACGTTGAGAATGCGTTCGTAGAGTGACTTGGCGGAAATCGGCTTGGCGAGGAATTCGGTGACGCCGGCGTCGCGCGCGATGACAATGCGTTTTTTCTCCGAGTGGCCCGACAGCATGATGATCGGCACGTAGGGATTGGCGTTGGCGCCGGGCTGGCGGATCATCTGCGTCAGTTCGAGCCCGTCGAAGATCGGCATCACCCAGTCGGCGAGGATGATATCGGGCATGTAATGGGTGAAGGCTTCAAGGCCGGCGGCGCCGTCCTCGGCTTCGTAGACTTCACGGGTGCCGAAGCCGTGCAGCAGCGTGCGCAAAATCCGCCGCATATGCGCGTTGTCGTCGATAACGAGAAAGCGCAGGCGATTAAAATCGATGCGGACCAATGTGTCCTCCCGCCCGGGAGCGAGACGCTCTCCCGTGCGTGCATCAACTTAGAGCTTTGCCGTTAACGTCCGGTTAAGCATTGAGAACGCGATGCGACAGGTGGATGACGGTGATGACAGACGACCCTCTTCCGTCACACCCCGAACTGCTCGCTGAGGATGCGCTCGTCCAGACTGTGTCCGGGATCGAACAGCATGTGCATCGAGGCTAAGTGATCCATGCTGATTTCGACCGAACGCACCGAGCGCACCTCGTCGTGGTCGGCGACGGCGGCGACCGGGCGCTTTTCCGCTTCCAGCACCTCGATGGTGACGCGGGCGCGGTCGGGCAACAGCGCGCCGCGCCAGCGCCGCGGCCGGAATGGACTGATCGGCGTGAGCGCCAGCAGCGGCGCGTCGATGGGAATGATCGGACCTTGGACTGAGAGATTGTAGGCGGTTGACCCGGCAGGCGTCGCCAGCAGGATGCCGTCGGCGACGAGTTCTGGCAGCCGCACCTTGCCGTCGATCAGAACGCGCAACCGCGCCGCCTGATAGGTCTCACGGAACACCGACACTTCGTTGATGGCATGATGGCGGTGCACCCGCCCATCGGTGTCGCGTGCGCGCATCAATAGCGGATGGATGACGGTGACATGCGCCGCGGCGAGCCGTTCGCTCAAGCCGTTCTCGGAGTATTCGTTCATCAGAAAGCCGACCGTGCCGCGATGCATGCCGTAGATCGGCTTGCCGGAATTCATGAACCGTTGCAGGGTCTGCAGCATCAGCCCGTCGCCGCCGAGCGCGACGATGACGTCGGCGTCTTCCGGGCGCACGTCGCCGTAGCGGCTGACCAGCCGGCGCCGCGCCCGCTGCGCCTCCAGCACCGAGCTGGCGACGAAGGCGATGCGCTTATAGACGGTCGGACGCTTGGTGGGCCGCTTGGGCATGGAACGCTTGGGCATGGAACGCTTGGGCATGGAACGCTTGGGCATGGTCGTGAGAGCGTAGCAGAAGTCAGACGCGGCGCGGGCGCCGCCGGGGACGAAACATGGAACGCGTCATTTTCGTCTATATTACCTATCCATCCATTGTCGAGGCGGAGACGGCCGGCCAGGCGCTCGTCGAACAGCGGCTTGCCGCCTGCGTGAACATCCTGCCCGGGATGGTGTCGTTCTACTGGTGGGAGGGCAAAATCGATCGCGGCGACGAGGTCGTGATGATCGTCAAAACCCGCGCCTCCTTGGCCGAGCCAGTGCGTGCGGCGGTCAAGGACATGCACTCCTATACGACGCCCGCCATACTGGTGCTGCCGATCGAAAGCGTCGATCCGGCCTACCACGCCTGGATCGTCAACGAAACGAAAGGGGAGGGAGCGACATGAGGAGGAGCGAGAGCGATTTTGCCAAAGCCGCTCGGCGACCAAGTTGGCCTCTGGAAGGCGGTGGTTAAAGAGGCGGGGGTGCATCTGGAGTGACTAGTCCGCGCGGTCCAATCGCCGCGCGGACTGATCCTGTAAGGCCGGCGCCGCCCGCTTAATACGTCACCGTGCCGTCGATGACTTCCTTGAGCTTGGTATAGGCCGGACAATCGGTGTTGCCGCACAGAATGCGGACCTTTTCCAGGTCGTCCTTCGCCTTGAGCAGATTACCCTGCTCGGCCTGCCACATGCCGTAATACGACCAAGTCACCACGTGATTGGGATCGGCGGCGAGCGCCTTGTCGTACCAGTATTTGGCGTCGTCGTAGCGGCCGAGCTTGCGGCTCGCGTAACCGATCAGCGTCGCCACGTCCGGATTGTCGTCGTAACCGAGCGCGCGCAAGGCCACGATGGCGCCTTCATAGTCCTGCCGGTCGTAGATCTGGGCGTAGGCGGCGCGATAGCCGGCGAGGAAATCTTCGATCGCGCTGTTTTGCTGCGGCTTCGGCTTCTTGGCGTGCGACTTATGGCCCTGTTGGGTCTGCGGATTGGCTGGCGGTGAACTGGGCTGCTGCGGAATGGCCGGATTCGTCGTCTCGACCGCGTTCGCAAAATCGGCGGCGAAAAATGCGGCGGCAAAGAGCGTGGCGGCGGCAAGTAACGGCTTTGTGCGCATGAGCTCCTCCCGGTTGGAGATGGGTACGACACGATAAACACCGGTGGCCCGGCGCTTCATCCCAAGGGATTTCCCATGAGATTACAGAGATTACCGGAAGTTCACGTAGGTGAACGGCGGTTGCGCGCGCACTTCAGCACGCATTCAGGGCGGCAGGCCTAGAAGCGGTGTCGATGACGGCGCGAATTCCGCGCCGCACAAGAACAAGACGGAGAATATCATGTTGAGGAAACTCTCGGCCGCACTCGCTTGCCGCCGCTCTGATCGCCAGCCCGGCCTTTGCCGCGCAGCCTTCAAGCAATTCCAACCCGGCGCCTGCCGCGACCGCCCCGGCATCTACGCCTGCGCTCACCACGCCGGCCGCGGCGAATAAGCCGGTCGGCACGTTCGCCGGCACGTGGCAAACCACAAGATCCACAAGGTCAAGACGGTGCGCCACGTCAAATCGCACAAGACCCGGATTGCGACCCATAAGAGCAAGCCGGCGAAGACGGTGAAGGTCGGCAAGATCCACAAGACCGGCAAGACGACCAAAATCAGCAAGGTCAAAAAGACCGGCAAGACCACCCGGACCAGCAAAAACGGCAAGTCGAACAAGCCCGCCAAAAGCAATCAGGGCTGATAGAATCGAGATTGCTCGCGAAACAGCGTGCCGGCAACAAAGGGTAAGGGCTGACACGCGCTTCGTGTGCACCGGCTTGCGGACGCCCCTGGCGACCCCCGCCTTAACGCCGCAAGCCGGACCAAAGTCATCCCCGGCATCAGAAAATGAACAACGCCGTTGGGATCGGCAGGCCGGCTGACAAGCCGGCCTCGTCCGTTTGCTGCTACAGCGTCACCTGCCACTCGACCGGCACGTGCTCGTAGCCGCTCGCGGTCTTGATCAGATGGCCGCAGGCCGGGAAGGGGAAGTGATAGCCGGTCACCAGCATGCGGTCGGCGGTGGCGCGATCGAACAGGCGCTTGCGCGTGGCGATCGTCGCCGCGCCGTCGACGTCGAAGGCTGCCTCCCAGGTCCGGATGGCGCGCGAACACGGCCGGGTGCTGCGCGGTGTCGCTCAACACCATCAGCGAATTCGTCGCCGGAATGAATGGCGAAGACCGTGTGGCCCGGCGTGTGGCCGGGCGCCGGCAGTGTCAGGATGCCGCGCGCCACTTCCCTGCCCGGTTCGAAATGGGTGATGCTTTTGGCGATGTCGGAGAAAATCCGCCGCTGATTGAGGAACGTCGCCTTCAGGTCGGCGGGCGCCGCGTTCATGTTGGCTTCGTCCATCCAGAACGCCCATTCCGGCGCCGGCACCATGATCTCGGCATTGGGGAAGATCAGATTGTTGTCCTTGTCCTTGATGCCGTTGATGTGATCGGGATGAAAATGCGAGATCACGATCTGGTCGACGTCCTTTGGCGCGATGCCGGCGGCGGCCAGATTGTTGCACGACCGCGCCGGCGGTGGGCGAAATCTGCCCGCCGGTGCCGGTGTCGATGAGCACGAGTTTCTTGCCGGTATTGACGATCAGCGTGGTGAACGGCGTCGCCAGTTTGTCGTGCGGCATGAAGGCCTGATCGAGCGCGTGCTCGACCTCGGCGAATGGCGCGTTGCGGATGAATTTGTCGGTGATCGGCCGGTACCAGATGCCGTCATAGAGCGCGGTCAGCTCGAAGTCGCCGATCCGGTAGCGGTAGATACCCGGTCCTGCCTGGCCCGAAAGCGGCGCTCCGGCCGCCGCAGGAGAGGCGGAGGCCGCAAGCGCGGCTGCCGCCGAACCGGCGGTGCTGCCGATGAGACTGCGTCGAGAGAGCATCGACATCGAGAGAGCATCGACATGGCGACGCACGGGGGAACCCCGCCCCTGGCCGAAAATTCTCACAAGCGTCTCGGCGAAAAAGTCGCGCATCAGCAGGTAGGATTTGCGGCAGAGCTTCTCGTCGTACTGCGTCGCCGGCCCCTTGGCGGTCGGATCGCAGAACGAGTGCACGGCCGGCGGGCCGAACATCATCACCTGCCAATCGACCTTGGCCTTGCTCAGCTCTTCCTCGAGCGCGTCCATCATCGGCTTTGGCGTCACCGGGTCGACACGGCCGTGGATCGCGAGCACGCGGCCCTTGATGTTGCACGGCGTGCCGGCGACGACCGGGTTGGGATTGGTGACGTGGAACACCACCAGCGCCTTGAAGTCGGCGCCGGCGCGCGCCTGTTCGAGCGCGTAGCCGCCGCCCGCGCAATAGCCGATCGCGGCCTTCCTGCCGGTATCGGCGACGCCGAGTTTTTGCACCTCGGACAACAGCGTGTCGTAGGCGGCGGCGCCGCAGGAGAGCGTGAAGGGCAGGTCCTTGTGCACGGCGAGCATGCCGGCGCGCAGATTCGTCGACGGTCTTTTGCTTTGCGCCATAGCCCGCGCCGAACATGTCGGCCATCAGCACCACGTAATCCTTGCCGGCGACGGCGCGCGCCTGGCCGATCGTGTCGGGGCAAACGCCCTTTCCAGTCCGGCTGCATGAACACGATCGGGCGCTTCCCCGTCACCGCTGTCGTCATAGACGATCATGCCCTCGAACTGCCGGCCGCCGACTTGGTACGGCACCTTTTTCTCGGCCATTGTGTTCCTCCCTTGCTCGTAGCCCGGATGAGCGCAGCGAAATCCGGGACCCCGCCTCTCAGTCTGCCCCGGATGTCGCTTCGCTCATCCAGGCTACGCCGCCACCGATGCGGAATAACATGAGGGCATATGGCGTTCATAGCGGGGGAGGGCGACAAGCATGGAGGCGGCAGTGCGGCTGATTTTGATCTCGCTCGCGTTTGCTGCCGGCGGCACGCTCGCGTTCTCCGGCACGGCGTGCGCGCAAAATTATCCCTGGTGCGCGAACTTCGCCGATGGCGCCGGCGTCAATTGCGGCTTCTCCACCTACGAGCAATGCATGGTCACGTCGCAAGGGAGCGGCGGCTATTGCACGAGGAACAATCTCTACGTGGCGCCCGGTGCCACCGCCCCGTCGCACCAGGCGGCGCGCAAGCATCGCGCGCACGGAAATCATTAAGACCGCTGAGGCGGCGTGGTGGTGCCGGGTGAGAGGATTGAACTCCCGACCAACGGTTTACAAAACCGCTGCTCTACCGCTGAGCTAACCCGGCTAATTCGGCCCTGAGCTAAGTGCCGTGGGCCGCAATGTCTACGATGACAGACCGCGGCGCGCTCAAATAGCATGCCGCCGACCGTGGAGACAGAGGCTTGTGGCGCCCGGCCAGCCGCAATAACGGCGCTATCGAACGCGCCGCGCCTACGCCAACAGATAAGCGGCGAGGATGACGAAGCCGCCACCGCCAATGTTGCATGCACGCCGATCAATATCCCGGCCCACCGCTTCCGCACGCGGTGCATGAACAAAAACACCGAGGCCGGCGAGTGCGGCGGCCGCCAGTAGCGTGGCGGCAATGGCGCCGAATCAGTCGGTACCTCTTTTCGGTCAGGGTTCCTTCGCGCGCTTTTTCAGTTCGGCAACCGCGCGGCCGGCAAGGCGGCCGAGTTTGGTCGCGGTTGAGTCGAGCTCCTTGGCGTGGTCGGCGCGTCCTGCCTCGAAGGCGGTGAACCAGCGGCGGAACCGCGCCAGTTGGTCCGGCGGCAGCTTGACAATGGCTTCGGCGATTTCTTCGACTTTCACGGCGTAATTCCGGGAATTACAAAAACGTCAGCAGGCCCCCTACCAGCGCGAAGCCGCAGAGAACTACTGACCAATCTCCGGCATCGAGGCCAAAGAATCGCCCGGCTGTCCTCACAAAGGGTGCGATGCCAATCTCTGGTGCCGCTGCGCTGCACGTCTCCAACGTGCTGTTGTGAACCGTCATTTCCGTCGCCTCATCTTCTCAACCCGGCGCATGGTGCAGGCGAGAAGTGACTAAATCTGGTCTAGATTGTGTTTGCCGTTACAATCTGAGCCGGTGTTGCAATTAGGCCACTCAAGCTCGCTTGCCTCCGCATTATGCAATCCGGGCAACGGTCACGCGCAATACATGCCTTACTGAGCCAGTCGTTACTAAGCCAACCGTTACTAAGCCAGCCGTTACTAAGCCGCCGCGCCTACGCCAAGAGATAAGCGGCGAGGATAACGAAGCCGCTCACCGCCAGCGTTGCATGCACGCCGATCAGCGTCCCGGCCCGCCGCTTCCGCACGCGGTGCATGAACAAAACACCGAGGCCGGCGAGCGCCGCCGCTGCAAGTAGCGTCGCGGCAATGGCGCCGAACGAGCCGGTGCCCTGATCGAGCCCGCGTGGCGGGCCGCGTAGCGCGAGGAGAAGACAAGCGAAGCCGCCCAAGCCCAGCAGCCCATGCAGCGCAGTCAATAGCAACGGCGCCCGCGCGCGTGCGCCGTGCAGATAGAGCACGGCAAGCGCAATGCCCAACGTCACCGCGGCGGCAAGAACGACGAACGCGGCGGTCAGCACGACGTCTCCGTGCGCCGCGCCGGAAAATAGCGGTCGAGCCATTCGCTTAAGGTCGCGGCAACCCGCCGGTCGGGATTGACGAACATGAAATGGTCGGTGCCGTCGAGCAGGTGCAGCTCGACTGGCGGCTTGGCGTGGCGCACGAAGCTGAACGCTTCCTCGTATTTGGTCACGGTGTCGCGTGCGCTGTGCAGAATGAGAAGCGGGCGTGGGCTCACCTGTTCGGTAAACTCTTCGGGGCGGAACATGAAGAAGCCGAGCGCGGTATCGGCGGTGAACTCCATCAGCGACTTGTTCGAAGCAAGATTGGCCTGCAGCGGCTTGGCCATTTCAAAAATGTCGAAGCGGTGGATGGTCCTGTTCGCCGCGCCGGCCGGGTCTTGGGCGGCCTCGTCGAGCAGCTTGCGAAATTTGCTCCATGACTGCGCGTTGTGCATGGCGCGGATCATGCGCTCGCCGTTGGCGACGCCGTTCTCGACGATCACGGCCGCGACGCTGGGGTCGAGCGCCGCGGCTTGCACGGCAACGCCACCGCCCAGGCTCGAGCCACAGAGCGCAATCGCGGTCGGGTAGACATCGTGGCGCGTCGCCAGATAGCGCACCGCGCTTCGTGCGTCGGCGACTTCCTCAGTGGGGATCACGCGCCCGCGTAAACCCTCGCTGTCGCCGCAGCCGCGGAAGTCAAAGCGCAGCGCCACGTAGCCCCACTGCTCGAATTGCCGGCAGACCCATTCGGGCCCGCCGTTCTTGTTGGCGCCGAAGCCGTGCATCATGACGATGGCGGCGCGCCGCTCGCCCGGGCGCAGATCGTCGGGCACGTGCAGGACGCCAGAGAGTTTGAGCCCGTCGGAGGGAAATGTGACGTCGAGCAGCACGGCTGTTGCGTTCCTGTTCGCTCCCTGACTGAGCGGCGGAGGCGGCGGCGTCAAGGCGCAAATTGCTGCTAGGGCGGGCACGTGCTATTTTTGGTTGTGATAATGGGGGCAATCAAATGAGTGGGCTTGCCAATATCGAGCACTTCGTCGTGCTGATGCTGGAGAACCGGTCGTTCGACAGCATGTTGGGTCAGCTGTACCCGAACTCGCCGACTTTCGACGGACTGTCCGGGACCGAGGAGAATCCGGATCCGACCGGCGCGCCGGTCGCGGTCTGGTGCGGCAAGGGCACTGACGAAGAACTCGATGCGGGTGCCCAATCCCGATCCCGGCGAATTATGGACCGATATCAACGCGCAATTGTTCGGCACGCCGGTCGTGCCCAATCCGGCGCCGGCGCCGACGATGGATGGCTTCGTCAAAAATTATCTGACGCAAAAGGGCACGCCGGCGCCGGTTGGCAAGAACGTCATGCACTACTACACGCAAAAACAGGTGCCAGTGCTCTCAGGGCTCGCCAAAAAATTCGCCGTCTGCGACCGCTGGTTTGCGTCCGCGCCCTGCCAGACGTGGCCCAACCGCTGGTTCATTCATGCTGCCACCGCCGACGGGCATGAGAACAACCAGCCGATCCACCTGCCCGACGTGGACACGATCTACAACCGGTTCGAGCAGGCCGGCATGCACGACTGGACGATCTACTTTCACGATCTGGCGCAGGCGCACACGCTGCTGCGGCTACTGCCGCTGTGCGACCATTTCCATCCCTACAGCCGCTTTGCCGCCGACTGCCAGAGCGGCACGCTGCCGACCTACTCGTTCATCGAGCCGCAATATTATCCCGATCTATTTAACTCCGAGAACGACCAGCATCCACCTTCGGTGGTCACGCTTGGCGAGCAGCTCATCGCTGACGTCTACAATTGCCTGCGCGCGAGCAAGCAGTGGACCTCGACGCTGTTGATCATCACCTACGACGAGCACGGCGGCTGCTACGACCACGTTCCGCCGCCCGCCGCGGTGCCGCCCGCGCCGGCGGCAGCCAACCAAAACTTCGCCTTTGATCGTTACGGCGTTCGCGTGCCAGCGGTGATTGTTTCACCCTATGTGCAGCCGGGCACCAAATTTCGCTCGCCAGGAGCAATCCCTTTCGACCACACCTCGATCATCGCGACTTTGCGCAAGCGCTTTCCGCAACTCGGCGGCCCGCTCACCGCGCGCGATGCAGCCGCGCCCGATCTGGAAAGCGTGCTGACACTGACCACGCCGGACAACAAGGGCCCGCCGCGCATCAAGGCGCTGCCCTATGCGCCGACGCCGGCAACGGCGGCCGTGGCGCATGTGCAGCCGCTCAACAGTAACCAAAAGGCGCTCACCGATCTCGCCGCCAACCTGCCGCAAGCGCCGGTCGCCGACCTACAGGCGAAGATAGCGTCGCTCAAAACACAGGTCGCGCAGGCGCCTGACCAAATGAAAGTCGACGCGCGCACAGCCTCGACCTACGTCAAACAGCAGGTGGGGAATTTCTTTCGGAGTGTCTAACGGCTTTCCGACGTTCGGCCGCGCACGCGTCAATCCTCGATCACGTCGTGGACAGCGACCGCGCCGCGGCGCCAGTAGCCGGCCGCGCGCATCCATTTCGGGTTGGCGCTGTGATCGGCAATGAGCTGCCGCCGCAGCGCTTTGGCGATCAGCGATTCGCAGGCGACCCAGGCATAGTAATCGCCGCTGGGCAGTTTCAGCGTCGCAAGTTTTTTCACCAGGACGTCACTCGCGCCGGCGGCGGCACCGTTGCGGTGGACCCAGGTCACCGTCACGTCGGCTTGGTTGTCGAATTTCAGTTCGTCGTCGGCGCCGTCGACTTCGGCGAGCACGACCGCGCGCGCGCCGGCGGGCAGTTCGGCCAGCCGGCGGCCGATGGCGGGGAGGGCGGTCTCGTCGCCGATCAACAAATGCCAGTCGTAGTTCGTCGGAATAATAAAGGAACCGCGCGGCCCGCCGATGGTGAGCTTGTCGCCCGACTTGGCCTGCGCGGCCCAGCGCGTCCCCGGGCCGGCGTCGTGGATCGCGAAGTCGATGGCGAGCGTGTTGGCGGCGGCGTCGTAGCGGCGCGGCGTGAAATCGCGGCTAAGTGTGTTGGGTGCGCCCGCCGCATCTTTCGTGCCGTCGGGAAAGAACAGCTTGACGTGATCATCGAAGCCGAGGCTGACGAAGCCGTCGAGATCGCCGGCGAGCGTGACGCGGATCATGTGCGCAGCGAGTTTTTCGACGGTCTTGACCGTCAGCATGCGGCGGCGCGCTTCATGACGCACGCGCCGAGGGGCGCGCGGATCGGTCGATGGCGTGGCGGTCGATGGCGTGGCGGTCGATGGCGTGGCGGTTACGGTCGCCGCCGGAGCGGAAGTGGACATTGAAAACAATTCCAGCGTTATTCCTGTTGTTATGATGCAAACTGGTACGCGAGCGAGTAATTTGCAAGCATAACATGCTCGGCCTTCGCGCATTGAACGCATGCGCTTTCAACTGAGCTTTGGCCGTCTTAAATTAGAGTAATCCGCAACAGGACTCTCGTGGCATGTCACCTTCTCGCCAATTGCATCTCGGCGCCTTCATGCGCCCGGCCAGCATCCATACCGGCGCCTGGCGCTATCCCGGCGCCTGGCCGGACATGAATTTCAATTACGCGCACATCAAGGAATGCATCCAGAAGCTGGAGCGGGCCAAGTTCGACGCCTTCTTCATGGCCGACCACATGGCCGTGCTGAACATGCCGATGGATGCGCTCAAGCGCAGCCACACCGCGACGTCGTTCGAGCCGTTCACGCTGCTTTCGGCGCTGTCGCAGGCGACCGACCGCATCGGGCTGGTCGCCACCGGCTCGACCACGTTCGACGCCCCCTATCACATCGCCCGCCGTTTTGCCTCGCTCGATTGGCTGTCTAACGGCCGCGCCGGCTGGAATATCGTCACCACCTCGAATCCGGATGCCGCGCTCAATTTCGGTCTCGAAGAGCACATGGAGCACGGCGACCGCTATCGCCGCGCGCGCGAGTTCTACGATGTGGTGACCGGACTGTGGGACAGCTGGGCGGACGACGCCTTCGTGCGCGACGTCGAGGACGGAATATTTTTCGACCCGGCGAAGATGCACGTGCTCGACCACAAGGGGAAATATCTGTCCGTACGCGGTCCCCTCAACATCGCCCGCCCAATCCAGGGCTGGCCGGTGATCGTGCAGGCGGGCGCGTCCGATTCCGGCCGCCAGCTCGCCGCCGAGACCGCGGAAGCGGTGTTCACGGCGCAGAGCGATCTTGCCGTCGGCCGCTCGTTCTACGCCGACGTGAAGGGCCGCATGGAGAAGCTCGGGCGCGAGCGCGATCACATGAAGATCCTGCCGGCCTGTTTCGTCGTGGTCGGTGACACGGTCGAGGCGGCGAAGGCCATCCGCGCCAAGCTCGACAGCTTAGTCAACTACGCCAACGCGATCGCCTCGCTGTCGATCGCGCTTGGCCATGACGCTTCGAAATTCGATCCCGACAAGCCGCTGCCTGACAACATTCCGGAGAGCAATGCGTCGAAGAGCGGACGCGAGCGCGCTATCGCGCTCGGGCGGCGCGAGAACCTCACCGTGCGCCAGCTCGCGCAGCGGCTTGGCGGGTATTCGGGACTCGCGATGGTCGGCACGCCGCAAACGATTGCTGACGAGATGGAGGAGTGGCTGGAGACCGAGGGCTCCGACGGGTTCACTGTCATGTTCCCGTACCTGCCCGGCGGACTCGACGAGTTCTGCAACCGCGTGGTGCCCGAATTGCAGCGGCGCGGCTTGTTCCGTACCGAATACGAAGGCGCGACGTTACGGGAAAATCTCGGCCTGCCGCGGCCGAAGAACCACTTCTTTGAAAATTGAGCCGTGCCGCGAGCGCGTACTCACGCTGATCCGAGGCCACTCACCAAATAATTTTCGCCCGCACCGGAACTGACGAAGTCGAGGTGCGTTGCGACCGCGTTACCCATGGCACACGACATGGCACACGACGCAGCACATGGCACACGACGCAATCAGGCAATCCAAGACGGTTCCCGCGACGAGCATGTTCGCGCTTGCGCTCGGCGCGGCAGCATTCGAGTGCAATTGCAGTTGGTGCATTGGCCGTCGGGCGGATTGCGGTTGGCCGGCTGGTCATTAAGAGGGCCCACGTTCAAGCCCTCGACGTTGATGAATTGACCGTAGGTAGGTTCCGCGTCGTCGAGCGAGACGGACCAGTCGCTTAGCGCACCTTTGGGCTATTGCGTCTGCGCCACCGTCATTGCGTCAAAACGGCCGCGCTGCTCGTCATTGAGCGTGCTCTCGAACGCGGCGAGCGCCACCCGCATCGACAGCGCCGCACGCCAGCTGGCGTCGAGCTGCGCCTCGATAGCTTCGAGCCGCGCCAGCGGCGTCGCCGGGACCGGCTGCGGACAATGTGCATGCAAATCGACGGCGGTGCTGGCGAACGCCTGTTTCAGGTCGGCAAGCGCCTGACGCTGACTTTGATCGGGTTGCACTGACTGATCGATGTCGTCGATCGACCGGTCGGTCGCCGCCGGCGCCGTGCCGCATGCGGCCGCTGCGGTTGCATCCGGCGGCACGGCCGCGAAGCGCGCCTTTTGCGCCGGGCTGAGCGATTGTTCGAGTTGCTGCAACGGCGGCCGCACGATGTCGAGCGCCATGGTCAGTGTCTGCATCTGCGATTGCATCATTTCGAGACGCGCCACCGGCTGCGCCGGAATGTTCTGCGGACAAGCTTTCGCCAGATAGCCGGCTGTCGTGCCAATCGCGCGGGCGAGATTCTGCACGAGCGGGGTTTGCGTGGCGGTCGGCCTGATCTCCGCCGTGATGCGGCCGACGATCGCCTCCGTGCTAACGGGTTGCTGGCATGCGCGCGCGTCGGCGGACGGCGAGGCAAAGGCGGCGCGGAAAAGCCCGTCATAGCCAAACGGCCAGCCTGGCGCCGCCGCGGGCGTGAAGACCTCGTCGAAAATGCCAGGCAGGGCGACAGCCGAGTAAAGAGCTGCCGGCTCGGCGCCTTGGCCGCTGCCCTGCGGCGGCGCAGCGCTTGTGCTCTCACGTACATCAGCGACGCCGGTATCGGAGTGTTGCAGTGCTACATGGCGGCCGTGACCGTAGCGGTGCGGAGGTAAAGGCAGGCCAATGTGGAAGGGCCCGATACGCAAACCGAGGGCCAAGCTTGGCGAGGCCGGGGCGATCGCTGCCGCAAACGCACCAATCACAACGTAAGCGCCGATCTTGTGCATGATCAGGCACTCCAAATGTCGGGCGGAGAACTAACGCGCCGGCGGTGCCTGCGGTTCCATTGCCTCAGGGCCGGCCGCGGGCTTGCCTTGCCGCTTGTCGCCGAGCCGAAGCAGCGGCACCAGCACGAAGGCGAACGCGGTAAACGCCGCCGAAACCAGCACGAGCGGCGTGAGGTTATTGTTAAAGACGTGGGTAAACAGAAAAGAGCCGGCGTTGTCGGCGGCGGTATTGGCGAGGTTGATGATCGACATCAGAACGGCGAAGGCGAAGCCTTCGGCGCGCGGCGGACAATAATCGGCGGCGAGCGTGAGCGTCGCCACGGTGGCGAGCATCGCCGCAAAGCCGCTGCAGAAATTGAGAACGGCGGCGGAGACTTCGCTGCCGAGCAACAAATAAGCGACTGTGGTGACGGTGCCGAAGGCGATGCTGACATTGAGCAGGTTTTTCAGGCTCAGATCGCCGAAAAGGCGGCGGTAGAGCAGGGCGCCAACCACCCAGCCGGCCGAGGCAATCGATCCGAGAATGCCGATATAGCCTTGCGAGAACTTCAAGGTGTCGGTCATGTGGAAGTAGAGCGGGGTGGCAAAGCCCGGACTGAAATAATAGAGAAAGATGAAGACCGCGATGATCCAAAGCTCGCGGCGCTTGAACGAGGCCAATAGCCCGTCGAACGTGCGCCGCATGCCCGCTACGTCGATCGCGACTTTTTGCTCTGGAACCAAGGTCAGCGTGCCGAGGATGACAGCGATCGGGGCGACCGCGACGATACCGGCGGCGATGTGCAGGGCCGAACTCGCCGTCAGGTGCTGCACGAGCTGTCCGCCAACGATGGCGGCGATCATGGCGGCGACGTTGAACCATAGCCATTGCTGATTGACGAACGTGCCGCTCTCATGGAGCCTCTGGCCGTTCTCGACCAGCACCGCGCCGCACAGCGTGCTTGAAATCGCCATCGCGTAGGCGGTGAGCATGAGCGCGAACAGCAGCATGCCGGGCGAGGTGATCTGCGTTACCCAGAAGAAACCGCCGACTGCCGCCACGTTGGCGATGAGGAGATAACTTTTGCGCCGATAGCCGAATAGCGGCAGGAAGTCGGAGACGAGGCCATAAACCGGCTTGATCACCCAGGGCACGTTGAAAACGGTGATAAAAGCGGTGATCTGCAACGCCGTGAAGCCGTGCACCTCTTTCAGATAATAAGTGAGCGGTTGCGCGATCAGCCCGACGACCTGGCCGAGACCCTCGACGACGTAGACGATGCCGAAGAACACGAGCAGCCGGTTGACCATCCGCCGCTCATCGGTGTGCGCCGGGAGGAGCGGTGAAGCCGTGGCGTCCGGTCGGGTTCCTGCCGCGTTCATCGCCGCTCTTTGCGCTGCCGCTCTCGTTGTCCAACGCAATTCGGCTGGTGAGCGCTCAAACGCTCGGGATCGCTTTGAGGACCGGGAAGAGAATACCCAGCATCGTCGGCGGCCACGGGATCGCCAGCAATTGGTCGAATACCACGTAGATCAACAGCACCACCGTCGCCGCCATCGGGATGACGATCTTCCACGGCTCCGGCGCCATCGCCCGCGCAGTATCGTCCTTGCGAATGTGGGGGGTGATGAATTCCGCGTTCAGCCTGTCCGCCATCGGCCCCTGTCCGACAAGCCGGAGGCAGAACGTGAAGCAGACGGCGATCGTCTTCGCCATCCGTTCACGCGCTTCGGTGCGCATGAACAGCAGGATGAAGATCGGCACGGTCGGAATAAGCCCGATCACGGCCATCACCGCCATGAAGCTGATCATCCAAGCGAAGAAGGAGAAGCCGCGGATCAGCACGACGACGCGGGGCAGGTGCGAGGTCTTCGAAACAATGTCCATATGGATCTTTTTCGGGCCGCTGCCGGCCGTGGCCGCAGCGGCGCCGGCGCGCTCGTGCAGACCGAAAATATCGTTGGCCAGACTCAGCGAGCAGAACAGGATCGCGCCCGTGCCCACGATGGTCGGCACGACGCGGGCGGCAAATGACCAGTCAAACGACTGGGAGAGCATGACAATAAACAGGATGAGCAGCGCGGCCGGAAACAGATTGTTGCTTGAGAACTGAGGGTGCCCCCATTGCGAAACCATCTTTTTCAGGCCGCCATGGCCGCGAATGTCGCCAACGAGCGGGCCGAGCAGCGAAATGGCCGCGAGACAAAACATGACGAGGACGAACGGCTTGATCAGCCAGTCGATGCCGTAGCGCTCGATCGAAATGAACAGGTAGCGCTCGATCGGCTCGCCCAGAATGAAGCCGAGCACGAACGGCGGACGCGGCCAGCGGAAGTGCTTCATCGCCCAGCCGAGCACGCCGAAGAACAAAAGCGAGAATAGATCGCCCCAGCTGCGCGTCGCCTCGAATGCCCCGATATAGACGAGGCTGAGCACGGCCGGCATGAACAAGGTGTAGCGGAGCGTCGCAATCTTGGCGAGCTGGCCGCTGAACGCAAAGCACAGGCCGGAGCCCAGAATGTTGGCGATGGCGATGCTCCACACCATCGAATAGGTGAGGTCGAGATGCTTGGTGAGCATATCCGGTCCCGGCACCAGGCCGTGGATCAGAAAGGCGCCGAGCAGGATCGCCATGCCGGCGCTGGCCGGCACGCCGAAGGCGACGGTGGGAACGAGCGCGCCGCCCTCGCGCGCATTGGTGGCGCTTTCCGCCGCGATGACGCCACGCACGTCGCCGGTGCCGAAGGTTTCCGCCGCGCCCTTTTCCGTGCGCAGCGCGTGGCCGTACGAGATCCAGTCGATCACCGAAGCGCCAATGCCGGGTATGGCGCCCATCGCCGCGCCCAGCCACGAACAGCGCAGAATCAAAAACCAGTGCTCCCAGCAATCCTTAATGCCGAGCAGCATGCCGGTTTTGGTGTCGAGCGTTTTGCCCTGCTGCACGATGGCCATGCGGCCGATGGCGAGATCGCACAGTTCGGGCAGGGCGAAGATGCCGAGCGTCAGCGGCACCAGCGGCAGGCCGTCCCACAGATACAGCGTGCCCAAGGTCCAGCGCAGCGTTCCCGACTGCGGGTCGGTGCCGATCATGCGCAGCATCATGCCGAAACACGCGAAGGTGAGCCCACGCAGCGGCGCATTGCCGGAGAGAACCGCTACCATCGAAATGCCGAAGATGGCGATGGAGAGCAGTTCAGGCGAGCCGATATAGAGAATGATCGGACGCATGATCGGCAGCGCGATCGCCATCAGCGCCGCGCCGAACAAGCCGCCGATCAAAGCTGCCATATAGGAAGCGCCGAGCGCGCGGCCGGCCTCGCCGCGCCGCGTCATCGGATAGCCGTCAAGCGTCGTTGCCGCCGATGCGGCGTGGCCGGGCGCGCCGAACAGGATTGCGGCGATCGGATCGGCGGTGGTCGTGGTCGCGCCGAGCCCGAGCAAGAGCGCGAACGCGGTCGGCGGATCGAGGTCGTAGGTGAACGGCAAAAGGAGCGCCGTGCCGGCGATTCCGCCGATCCCCGGCAGGATACCGAGCGCCAGCCCCATGCAGACGCCGGCGAACAGATAGAGCATGCGCACGGGATTGAGGATGACGAACAGCGCGCTGTTGGCCGCGTGCAACGCCAATCCGGCGCCGGCGACAAAATCGTGAAAATAGGTGGCGAAGAGGCCACCTATGGAATGCAGCAGGCTGGTATCCATCGATATCCTTTACCGGCGCGAGGCTACTCAAGACGCCGGGTGTTCGCCCGGCCTGCGCGTTCGGCCTGCGAGCCACATTCCTCCTGCAATGGCCGGTACGATGTTAGTGGACATTTCGCGCGGCGGCCAGCGCGGTCGCCGGTCGCAAAAGGCCGGGCGAAAGTGCACCATGTCGCCCGGGGGCGCAAACGCTCGTCAGACGTGCGAAGTTGCGCGACGACAAGGTGTGCTCTGCGACATTACGCCGTCCCGTCAGACGCTTTGCCGGCACTGTTTCGATAGGCCCCGACCCGGCACCGCTGACAGGCCTGGAAATACGCAGTAGGATTAGTGAGAACGGTTATACCGGGAGACCGCAGTCATGAAGATCGTTCACGCCGACGAGGTGGAATGGAAGCGGGGCCTGCAGCATCGCGGCGGGATGTTTCATTACCGGCATTTGCTCGACGGCACCCCCGGGACTTTGGGCAATTTTCAGTTCAACATCGGACGGCAGGAAGGCGATTTTTACTCGCCGCGTCACCGGCATAATTTCGATCAATTCCGCTTCCAGATCGAAGGCACCTCGAACTTCGACCGCGACGGCAAGATGACGCCAGGCACGCTGGGCTATTTCCCGGAAGGTGCGCCTTACGGTCCGCAGAGTTCGGACGGCGCCTCGACCACGGCGGTGCTGCAATTCGGCGGCGCCAGCGGCAGCGGCTACCTGTCGCGCGAGGAGGTTCGAGCCGGTACCGAGGAACTGAAAAAGTTCGGCACCTTTGAAGGCGGAATCTTCCGCCGCAACGACGATATTGAGGGCCGCCGCAGCACCGACGGCTATCAGGCGATCTGGGAGCACGTGCACGGCGAGCGCATGGAATACCCGAAGCCGCGCTATCGCGATCCGGTCATGGTCGATACGGCCAATTACCAGTGGGTGTCCGTCGTCGGCACGCCGGGCGCGACCTATAAGCAATTGGGCACGTTCACCGAGCGCTGCTGCGCCGCCGAAATCGTCGGCCTCGAGCGCGGCGCAAATTATCACGCCGGAGAGCGCAGCGTGTATCTCGTACTCTCTGGCTCCGGTATCGTGCACCACGCGCCGTACCGGCCAATGACTTCGTTCTATGTCGCTGCCGGCGAGCGGGCCGAAATCGTGGTGCGCGACGACACTCAACTCCTGCGCCTTGTCTTGCCCGATCTTGTCGGGCTGCAGGAGCGCCGCGCGGCTCACGTCGTGGCCGCCGAATAGGGCAAAGCGCGGCGACAAAAATAAAAAGGCGTAAGCGCTGCAAACATGCCGCTGCCATCGCTCTATAAGTCGGAGACGCCCGCGCGCACATGGAACGTCGTGCACGCCGCCGGCTGTGGCGCCATGATTGGCGCGGCGGCGGCTGTGCTTAAAGCTCTGGGTCTGTTTCACGCGGGCGGAAGAGGCTTCGCCGACAGCCTGATCGAGATTGGCGTTGCGGCGGTGGCCTTTGCGCTGCTCTGCGCCGCCGCCGCGGCGTTACGCAATTTCATTGCTCGGCAGCTGATCTGGAACGACGAAAACTAGCCGCCAGCAGGTCCACACGAGTAGCCGGCAGTTAATGTTACCAAATAATTCAGCGGCCGGTTGCGCCGATCATAAACGAATTTGTCCGCCGATTTCTCTACACTGCCCGTGACACGGAGCCGCTGGTCGCGGGTTGCTTATGCGCTTTTTGTACGCGGCGTTGGTGCTGGCCGTCACGACGTCCTCTGCGCTCGCGCAACGCGAGCCGCAGTTCGTTGTGCCGGGCAGACCCGGAGTGCCCGTCTACATTAACGGCATCGACGCATCGTGGGGGATCGTCGAGGGCGAGTTTGGGCTCGATCGGCCGAATCAGGTGGCGCCGATTGTTGTCTGGCGGCCCTCTCTGATCTCGGCGCCTTACCGCCTGCCCTCATATTTTCCGGCTGACGGGCGGCGCCCGCGCTTGGGCCGCCTTGAGATTCCCCCGCCGCCCAATCGCCGTCTGCCGCCGGCCGCTCCAACCTACTTCCGCTCCTGGACGAGCGAGTCTCAGCCCGGTCCGGTGACCGATTATCCGCAATACCCGCCGATGTACGTTGCGCCGCAAATAGGCGGCTACGGCCAGCACCGAGAGGGAGTTCATCCCGGCGGAGAGCACAAAGATCCGTAAGTTTGGTCCGTGAGTTTGTCCGGCGGGCAACTCGCGCCCTGCCGCTAACCGCCTCCTCCGTGAGGCACGTCAGTCAAGGGAGTGTCATGCCTATGTATCGCGTCGCGTTGTTTGCTCTCGTTGCGTCTTTCACCGCAGCGATGACATCGATCGCTTCCGCCGGCTGCTGCGGCTGGGGCGTTCAGGCTCCGATCACCTATGCTCCGGCCGGCTGCGGCGGCTGCGGCGCGCCGAGTGCGGCCATTGTCTACGCGCAACCGGTCGCGCCGGCGCCGCCGGTTATCGCTGCCGGCACCTGGGGCTGGGGCGGCGGTTGCGGTTGTCACCGCGCCTTCGTTTACGCCGCGACGCCGGCGATCGAAGTGACGCCGATCGAGGCAGCGCCGATCTATGTGATCAACCAGGGTCCCGACTATACTGGCCCGGGCATCATGGCGCCGTATCACACCTGGGCGCCCGGTGGCGCCTATGTTGCGCCTGGTGCCTATCCGTATATGGGCGGCGCCGGCTATTACGGACCGCGCTCGCCCTACGGCGCGCCGCGGCGCGTCGCCTACCGCCCGCGCTACTATGGGCATCCCATCTATCACGGCCGCGTGCGCGTTTACGACTATCAGCCGCATAACTAGAGCATGATCCGGAAAAGTGGAGACCGGTTTTCCGTTTAGATCATGCTCCAACTAATGCGGCGTTGTTTGCTCTGCTGTGGAGAGCGTAGGGCGGATCTAAAAGTCCGCTCTACGCTTTGATCGCGTGGCTCGCGATGTAGAGCGCGAGCGCCGCAGCGTTGGAAACGTTGAGGCTTTTGATCTCGCCGGGCAGATCGAACCGCGCCAGACGATCGCAAACCGCGCGCGTTCCTTGCCGCAGTCCCTTGCCTTCGGCGCCGAGCACGAGCGCGAGCGGCGCCGTCAGCGGCAAGGCGGCGAGTTCGTCGGCGGCTTCGCTGTCGAGGCCGACCAGGAGAAAGCCGCGCTCCTTGAGCGCGGCAAGCCCGCGCGCCAGATTTTGCACGGTCACGATCGGCACCAGCTCCAGCGCGCCTGAGGCGGACTTGGCGAGCACGCCGGTCACTTCAGGACTGTGCCGCGACGTGGTGACGATCGCGCTCACGGCGAAAGCGGCCGCAGTGCGCAAGATCGCCCCGACGTTATGAGGATCGGTGATCTGGTCGAGCACCAGCGCGATGCCGGTGTCGGTCAGGTCTTCGATCTCGGGTGAGGACAGGGGATCGGCCTCGGCCAAGAGCCCCTGATGCACCGCGTCAGGCGTGAGCCGCGCCGCGATGGCGTCCGGCCGCACCACTTCGACCGCGACCTTCTGCGTATCGATGCCGTCTTCGGCCAAACGCCGCAGCGCATTTTCTGTCGCGAGCAAACGACGAATACGCCGCGCCGGATTGGCGAGCGCCGCTGTCACCGTGTGCCAGCCGTAGAGGATGAGAGGGGCATCGGCGCTCGCGCGATGTTCGCCCCGCCGAAAAGCGTGCGGCATTGGACGGCCGCCATCGGGGCGGCGCTGCGGACGCGGTTTTCCACGCCAAGGCCGTTCGCGCATGTTTGCTTCTGTCATGCGAGCGCCCGCTTGGCAATTCGGCTTAGTTCAGCGGAGCGAAATCAATCATCCAGCTGGCGTCACGCTGACCGATACTTCTATCCGCTGGCTGCCGGAGCCGAGGATCACGCCGTCCACCGGCGCAACGTCCGTGTAATCGCGGCCGACGGCGAGCATCACATGCTGCTCGCGTGCCAGCACCGCGTTAGTCGGATCGAGCCCGATCCAGCCGGCGTCGGCGCCGCACCAGGCTAACACCCAGGCATGCATCGCCTCACTGCCTTGCAGCCGCGATGTGTCCTTCCGCGGCGCGCTGCGCAGATAACCGCTGACATAAGCGGCGGGCAGTCCAATACCGCGCAGGCCGGAAATCATGATGTGCGCGAAATCCTGGCAAACGCCACGCCGCAGCGCGAACGACATCGGCGGTGTGGTCGTGACGGTGGTCGCCCCGATCTCGTAGACGATGTCGGCCTTCAGCCGCCCGATCAGCTCGACCGCGGCCTCGAGGACGGAGCGGCGGGGCGTAAAGCTTTCGCGGGTGTAATCGCGGATTTCGGGGTCGAGCGACACCATCCGGCTGGGGAAAAGAAAATGCGCCGGCGACAGCGGCCCAATATCGTTTTCCGCAAACGCTTGTTCGCGCACGTCTTCCCAGGGGGGCGTCGATTGCGGCCCCGGCTCGGTGACCGGATCGACTGCGACCCGGGCCGCGAGCTTAACGGTGAGCGTGTTGTGCGGCTCCTCGATTTCGATCCAGGTCAGCCGATTGCCGAAAAAATCCAAACCCTCGCGTCGGTGCCTCGGTTCGGGCTCGATCTGTAGCGAAGCCAAATGCACGCGCTGGCCGGCCCGATGCACCGGCGTCAGACGTAGGACGTGATGGGCGTGCGCAACCGGAGAAGCGTAGCCGCAGATCGTCGTCTGGCGCACGTCGTAAATCACGCCAGCGCCTCCCACTCGAAATCGGAGCGCTCGTTGCTGGTGAGATAGGCGCCACTGATTGCGTCCGACAATTTCATCAGCGCCTGCTCGACCTCGAGAAGGAGCGCGTCGTCAATGGTGGCGGCGTCGGCCGTGCGCAGCCGCGCACCGATCGAGACGGCGATCTGCTGCACCGGCGAGAGGCGATCGCCGCTCCGCTTCGGCAAGGCCGCAAGATGTGTCTCGATGCGGTCGAGCTGAAACACGACCGAGCGCGGATTGTTCGGATCGAGCATGACAAGATCGATGACCGGCGCCGGCGCCGCAACCATCAGATAGCGCTGCCGGTAAGTGATCAGGCTGTCGGCGAGTTCCAGAAGCACATCGAGCCCGCCCTCGACGGTGGCGGTATGGGTGAACGCGCGGACCAGCCGGCATGTCACCAGCGCCCGTTCGACACGGCGGCCAAGTTCGAGGAAGCGCCAGCCGGCGCGCTGGGTCATGTTTTCCTGGGCCAGGCCGGATAGCGCGGCGATGATCCGTAAGCCGCCTTCGACCCGTTCGGCGACAGCAGTTTCCGATGAGCCGATCGGAAGCGGAGCACCGATCAGCGAGGCAAGGTCGTTGAGCGCGCGCCAGGCATCGGGCGAGAAGCGATCGCGGATAACGGAGGCTGCCGAGCGGGCGGCGCCAGCCAAGCTCGGCAGCGATCCATCCAGGTCGGCGCGGGTGAGCACCGTGCGCGCCATGAACACCGGAGAAGACTGATTTTTATTGGCTGGAATTGCATTCCACGCCCGTAACAGCGCGCCGATGCTGGCGATGACTGGCACTGCCGCATCCTCGGCTTCGGCGACGCGATTGATTATCGCGCGCACGAGCCGCAGCGTCGCCTCGGTGCGCTCAACATAGCGGCCGACCCAGAACAGGTTGTCGGCGGCGCGGCTCGGCAGGAGTCCGGCCGTCCGCTGCACCGGCATCCGTTCCGGATGCGGCAACAGCGTCGTCTCGCCGACTGGACCGTGGGTGAGCACCCACACGTCGGCAGAGGCTGCGCCGCTCTGCAGGCTGACGGCGCGCGCATCGCCATGTTCGGCGATCCGGACGAAACCACCAGGCATGACCTGCCAGCGCTCGCCGATCTTGGCGAGGAACAGGCGCAGCGTGAACGGCCGCGGTTGCAAGCGGCCGTCGCGCCAAACGGGCATGCTCGACAGCGACACGGCTTCCTGCGCGACGTAGTCAACGCCGCGATCGCCGATTGAACGGACGAGTTCCTGCCGTTGCGCGTCGCCGAGTTTGCCGCCCAGGACTTCGCCGGAAAATCGCGCTCCGGCCATCGAACTCGGTGAAGGCCGCGGCGATGACCATTTGGTCGAGTTTCTCGATCATTTCCTTGCGCATGTCGGCGCGGCCGAGCCACCAGGTGGCGATGTTCGGCATTTTCAAGTCGGCGCCCAGCACGGTCGGCGCCAAGGCTGGAATGAATGCCAGCATTGCTCTGGCTTCCACCAAGCCGGCGCTAAGCGAATTGATGATGACGATTTTGCCGTCGCGCACAGCCTGGATCAGCCCGGCGACGCCTAGCCGTGAGGCGGCATTGAGTTCGAGCGGATCGGCGTAATCGGCATCGATCCGGCGAAGCAGCACTTCGGTACGGCGCAAACCGGCGACGGTGCGGATGAACACGCCGTCGTCACGGACGATCAAATCCTCGCCGTCGACCAGGAGGAGCCCGAGATAGCGCGCGAGATAAGCATGCTCGAAATAGGTCTCGTTCATCGGTCCGGGCGTGAGCAGGCAGATACGCGCGTCGTCTTGGCGATTGAGCGCGAACAGCTCGGCCTGAAAGGCCTGAAAGAACGGCGCCACCCGCTGGACGCGCGCGGTGCGATAAATGTCCGGGATTGAGCGTGACAGCGCGAGCCGGTTTTCAATCGCATAGCCGGCGCCCGACGGCGCCTGCGTGCGATCGGAAAGAACCCACCAGCGCCCGTCGGCACCACGTCCGACATCGACCGCATAGAAGCGCAGATGCGCGCCGCCCGGCGGCGTCACGCCGACCAGCGTCCGCAAAAACTCGGGATTGCCGGCGATCACGGCGGCCGGCACCCTTCCTTCACGGGTTAAAGTCGCGGGGCCGTAAGAATTGGCGAGCACCGCTTCGAGGAGCTCCGCGCGCTGGGTCAGTCCCGCCTCAAGCTCTCGCCACTCGGTGGGCTCAATGAGCAGCGGGATGTGACTGAGCGGCCATGGCCGCTCCACTCCGGACGCATCCTCATAGACGCGATAGAAGACGCCGGAATCGCGCAAATACCGGTCAGCCGCAGCGAACCGGCGGTTGATCTCCTCGCCGCCCAGCGCCGCCAGCATCGACAGAAACGGATGCCAGTGCGGGCGCAGGCGCCCTTCTGCATCCATCATCTCGTCGAATACACCAGGGAGCGGCCGATAGGCGGCAACAAAACGTTGCAGGGCCGGATCCTGCTGTTCGACGACGCTGTCCGCTTGAGCAGCCATGAGGATTTTTCTAACCCGCGCGCCGTAGATCAAGCGTCGTCGGATACTCGAGCGAACGTTCGACCGGCGGCAGTTCGATCGGTCCGCCGGTATGGCCGTGGTCCTGAAAGCGGGCGCGGCGGCGCGCTTCCGCCTCGTAGGAGTTTACCGGAAAAGTCTCGTAATTGCGTCCACCTGGATGCGCCACGTGATAGACGAAACCGCCAAGCGAGCGCTTGCTCCAGGTATCGACGAGATCGAAGGTCAAGGGTGTGTGGGCGCCGATCGTCGCGTGCAATGACGAAGGCAGATTCCAGGCCTTAAAGCGCACGCCAGCAACGAATTCGCCGGAGCGTCCAGTCGATGTGAGCGGCACGCGACGGCCATTACAGGTGATGGCATGCCTGCGTTCGCTTAAACCATCGACCTTGATCTGCAACCGCTCGACCGAGGAATCGACGAAGCGCACGGTGCCGCCGGTAGCGCCCTCTTCGCCAAGCACGTACCAGGGTTCGATCGCCTGGCGCAGTTCGATCTCCACGCCGGAACGGTGCACGGTACCGTACAGCGGAAAGCGGAATTGACGCTGCGCGTCGAACCAAACCGGATCGAAAGCGTAGCCCGCACGGGCGAGATCATCCAGCACTTCGAGAAAATCCGCCCAGACAAAATGCTCGAGCATATAACGGTCGTGCAGCGCGGTCCCCCAGCGCACCGGTGAGCCGTCGAGCGGCTCGCGCCAAAACCACGCGATCAGCGCACGTAGCAACAATTGCTGCGCCAGACTCATGCGTGCATCAGGCGGCATCTCGAACGAGCGGAATTCCACCAGACCCAGCCGCCCGGTGGGACCGTCCGGCGAGAACAGCTTGTCGATACAGATTTCGGTGCGGTGCGTATTCCCAGTGACGTCAACCAGGATGTTGCGGAACAAACGGTCGACGAGCCACGGCGGCACCTTCTGCGTGCCGTCTGGCGCCGGCACCTTGGCGAGCGCGATTTCAAGCTCATAGAGCATATCCTGGCGCGCCTCGTCGATGCGCGGCGCTTGGCTTGTTGGGCCGATGAACAAGCCGGAAAACAAATAAGACAGCGAGGGGCGCCGTTGCCAATAGAGCACCAGACTCTTGAGCAGATCAGGACGGCGCAAAAACGGCGAGTCGGACGCGTTGAGTCCGCCGAGTGCGATATGATTGCCGCCGCCGGTGCCGGTGTGCCGGCCATCGATCATGAATTTGTCGGTGCCCAACCGTGCCAGATGCGCTTCCTGGTAAAGCGCTTCCGTAATGTCGACAGTGTCTCGCCACGACCCCGATGGATGAATGTTGACCTCGATCACACCGGGATCGGGCGTGACTTTCAGCACATTGAACCGCGGATCGGGCGGCGGCGAATAGCCCTCGACATGAACGGGCCGGCCGAGCTCGGCTGCGGTGTCCTCAACATTGGCCAGGAGTTCGAGATAGTCGTTGAGGGTGTCGACCGGCGGCATGAACACGCATAGGCGCCCGTCTCGCACTTCGACGCTCAATGCGGTGCGCACCGGAGCGGCGGCGGACGAGCCCACGGTCGGCTGCAACCCGATGGGCGCGGGCGCCCGCGCTGGGACTTGATCGCCAGCGCTGTAAGTTGCCCGCGCAACCGCCTGCACGCCCCGCGGCTCGGGTAATGGCGCACGTTCGGCAAATGGATCCGCCGGCACTGGATGGGGATAGTCGGCCGGCGCCACATAAGGCAGCGATTGCAGCGGCAGCCGAAAGCCGAGCGCCGAATCTCCGGGCAGCAGAAATAAATGGCCGCGGCGGGTTTTCCACAGTTCGCTCAGCCATCCGGCATTTGATTGCGCGGTCCAGCGCTGCACCGGCAGCACAAATCCTGCTGGCTGCGAAAGCTGAGAGTGAAACAAGCGCAGGATGCGCGCGCGTTCCAGCGGATCGTCGATTTTGGGGTCGCTCGGATCGATATTGTCCGGGATCAGGCCTTGTTTGATCATCCGGTCGGCCGGGTCCTCATAGGCAGGCTGCACGTAATCCGCCGTGATTCCCAATCGCTCGGCAATCCCCTCGGCAAAGCGCTGTGCCTCGTTTGGCGCAGCCTTGTGTGCCTCCCCTTCGCGCGCGATCAGCGCGGCGTTGCGCCAGATCGGTACACCGTCGCGCCGCCAGTAGAGCGAAAATGACCAACGCGGGAGCGGCTCGCCCGGGTACCATTTGCCTTGACCGTAATGCAGAAACCCGCCGGGTGCGAAGCGATCACGCAAGCGGCGGATCAGATCGTCGGCGCGCACGCGTTTTTGCGCACCGAGCGCGTCGGTATTCCATTCCGCCGATTGATAATCGTCAACCGAAACGAAAGTCGGCTCGCCACCCATGGTCAGCCGCACGTCATTCGCGACAAGGTCGGTGTCGACTTTGTCGCCAAGCGCGTCGAGCGCGGTCCACGCTTGTTCGGAGAAAGGCGCCGTCACCCGCGGCCGTTCTGCGATGCGCGCTACGCTCATCTGATAGCTGAAACTGACCTCGCAGGGTTCGACGACACCTGAAATCGGCGCCGCCGACTGATAATGCGGTGTTGCCGCGAGCGGCAGATGCCCTTCTCCGCACAACAGTCCGGATGTGGCGTCAAGGCCGACCCACCCCGCACCGGGCAGATAGACCTCGGCCCAGGCGTGCAGGTCGGTAAAATCTTCCGCCGCGCCGGTGGCGCCGTCGAGCGCTTTCACGTCAGGCCGCAATTGGATCAAATAGCCCGAAACAAAGCGCGCCGGCAGACCCAGGTGGCGGAGTACCTGGACCAAGAGCCACGCGGAATCACGGCACGAGCCTGCGCTCGAAGCCAGCGTCTCCTCGGGCGTATGCACGCCGGGCTCCATGCGGATGACGTAACGGATCGTGCGTTGCAGGTGCTGATTGAGATCGACCAAAAAATCGACTGTGTTGCGCTTCTTGCGCGCAATCGATTGCAAAAATTCGGTCAGACGAGGCCCGGCCGGATCGGGTTGAGTAAAAGCCGTAAGGTCCTCGTCCAATTCGGGCGGAAATTCAAACGGCCAGTTTTCCGCATACGGTTCAACAAAGAAATCAAACGGATTGATCACCTCCATGTCGGCAATCAGATCGACGTCAATCGAAAACTCTTTTGTCTTTTCTGGAAAAACGTAACGCGCGAGCCAGTTGCCGTGCGGATCCTGCTGCCAGTTGACGAAATGCTGCACGGGCTTCACCGCGAGCGAGTAGCTCGCGATTCGGGTGCGGCAGTGGGGGCCAGGGCGAAGCCGCACGACCTGCGGTCCCAAGGCGACCGCCCGGTCGTACGTGTAGCGCGTTGAGTGATGAAGCCCGACGAGGATCGACATGGTTACGCGCTAGAGGCGGACTTGGCCAATTCCGTCGCCACTTCCATGCAATTTCCGGGCCGTAGTCAAGTGATCTCGGCCGGTCGGCCGCCTCTGGCCCGCTGTCATTCGAAGACGATTACGACGGGACGCTAGAGTTCGCCAAGAAACCCAATATCGAACCCTAACATCGAACCTCAACTCGGGCCGGTCGAGGTGCTGCACAGAATTTAATCCGCGGTCGGAAGTCCCCGGCGCCGGCGCAAGCCGGCGACCAGGGAGCGCACCGTGCGGGTCGGCGCGATCTTGCCTCTGGCATGCGCGCGGATGCAGTCGTGCACGAAGCTCAATTTACCGACCACTGCCGGGCTCAATACGAACGGGTAAAGGTCCGGCACGCCCATGCCGCGGTTGATCGAATTGACCGCGAAGGTGAGCGGCAGCCAAGCTTCGATGATGCGATCGAGCTCGGCGTGCAGTGGATCGAAATCGATGCGCGCCGTCATGCCCTTGGACAATTTGGGCTGCACCGCGAGACCGAAGGCATTTGCGGTTTCAAGCGTATCGACCATGTGAAAGTAGTGCGCCCAGATCTCGGCAAAATCCTCCCAAGGATGCGATGAGGCATAGGCGGAGACGAAATGCTCGCGCCAATCGGCCGGTGGCCCGTCGGCGTGGTACAATTGCAGCGCCTGGACATAGTCCGCGCGCTCGTCGCCGAATATTTGGCGAAAGCTTTCCAGCTCAGGCGTGTTGGCGATCAGGCGATCCCAATAATAATGCGCGATCTCGTGGCGAAAATGGCCGAGCAGCGTCCGGTATAGCTCGCCCATCTTCGCGCGCACGCGCTCGCGTTCTGCATCGTCGGCTTCCGCGATGTTGAGTGTGATCACGCCGTTGGCGTGGCCGGTCATCACTGGCGGCCCCCCGGCGGCGACCTGATCGAGAAAATCGAACGTCAGCGGATTGGTGTCCTTGTTCTTGGCGTCGAGCGGCAGGCGCAGTTTGAGCAAAGTGTAGAACAGCCGATGCTTCGCCACTTCAATCAGGCGCCAGCGGCGGAGGTTTTCCGGATCGGACAGGTTGGGAATGGTGCGGTTGTGCCGGCAGGCGATGCAGAGCTGATCCGGCTCTTGCTCGGGAATAAGCCAGTTGCAAACGTCAAGCGCCGCGTTGGCGCAGAATTTGTAGCGCGTTCCGCGCTTGGCCAGCGCGTACCAACTCGACTCGCCGGCCGGCCGCAGCGCCGTGACGGTTGCTTCGCGAGGCAAATAGCCGAGGCGGGCGCCGCAGCTTTCGCACTTGGTATTCTCGAAATAGAGCGTTTGCCCGCAATTCTGACATTCGAACAGCTTCATCAGGTTTCCCGGCGCTCGCTCGGCGGCGCGCTTGCCGAGCTTTCGCTACGCTGCGTTTGAGAAGGCTGGTGGGGGAGGTAGGACTCGAACCTACGAAGGCGTAAGCCAGCGGATTTACAGTCCGCCCCCTTTGCCACTCGGGACACTCCCCCGCACCAAGCGCGGGCGCATGAACCGGCTGCCCGACCCGCGCGGGGGCTATATGGTTGGACGGCCTCGCCTAGTCAATCGAAAAGGGTCTCGCCCACGCCAATTCGCATGGCGGCGGAAGCGTTTCCGATGCTGTTCTCGCATCGGCCAAGGGGGTGTAAGCTCGCTCTGGCAAAGTCGTCTGCATCGGCGCTTTTGGGGAGCAACCGCATGCAATGGCACAAGCGAACTTTTTTGGCCACCGCGGTGTGGGCTCTGGCGCTGGCCGGTGTCGTCTCCGGCGTCATCGCCCAGCAGGCCAAAACAATCAGACTGATCCTGCCGTTTCCGCCGGGCGGGCCGGCCGACTCGATGGCGCGCATTCTGGCGGCGCAGATCGCCGCCGTCGGTGGTCCGACCATGGTGGTCGAGAGCCACCCCGGCGCGGCGACCGAGGTCGGCACCGAATATGTCGCGCGCTCCGCGCCCGACGGCGACACGCTGGCGGTCATATCGAATTCGTTCGTCGTGCTGCCGAATGTGCGCAAGCTCAATTACGATCCGCTGACCGACTTCGTCCCGATTTGCCAAGTGGCGAACTTTCCGCCGCTGATCGTCGTCAACGCGCAATCGCCTTACCGCACGCTCGCCGATCTGATCGATGCGGCCCGCGCCAAGCCGGGGACCATCACACTTGCCACCATCGGGCCGGCAACGTCCTCGCAGATCGCATTTGAAATGCTCAAGCAGGCGGCCAAGGTCGATATTACCTTCGTGCCCTTTAACGGCTATACGCCTTCGATCCAGGCGCTTTTGAGCAACACCGTCACCGCGGCGCTCGCCGACTACTCGACGCTGCAAGGCCAATTGCAGACCGGCAAGCTCCGCGCGGTGGTCACCACCTCGCCAACGCGGATTGCCGCGCTGCCTGACCTGCCGACGGCGGTAGAGCTCGGCTACAAGGACGTCGCCGCCGACTTCTTCGGCGGTGTGGTCGCTCCGGCGAAAACGCCGAAGGACAAGGTCGCCAAGCTTACCGAATGGTTTCGCGCCGCCATCAAGGATCCGACCGTGATCGCGAAATTCCAGGCGCTCGGCTTCTTTCCGACCGAGGCCTGCGGCGCCGATTTCGCCGCCATAATTCGCGGTGATTATGACCATTACGGCCGCATCATTCGCCAGGCGCACCTGCAAATGCAGTGAACCCGGACGCGGCGCGGTGAACAATTGGTCAAAGAATCCGTTGTAATTTGGGGGTTATTCGCCCGCTTCAGAGCGGCGAATAAACCTTATTTTTAGCGTGTTATTTAAACTGATCTTAGAGCGGGCGCGCTAGGGTTGCGCTATGCGACGGGAAAAACAGGGCCCGTCCACGAAAAACAATATCGGCGTTCAAACAGATTTTGGAAAGGCGTCTACCCATGAAAGCCGTCGTCAAGACGGTCGAGCCCGCCGACCGTGAGGCGCGCTTCGATCATATCCGGCCGCATTATCTGGAGGCGCTCACCTTGGTCGAGCGTCTGCATCGGCGCCTGCTCGATGTCATCAAGGACGAGTTCGATCGCCGCGGCCGCGCCGACATCAATTCGGTGCAGGCGTTGCTGCTCTATAACATCGGCGACAAGGAGCTGACCGCGGGCGAGCTGCGCACGCGCGGCTACTACCTCGGCTCCAACGTCTCCTACAATCTCAAGAAGCTGGTCGAGATGGGCTTTCTCGACCATCAGCGTTCGCGGGTGGACCGTCGCTCTGTGCGCATCAAGCTCACCGATCGGGGCCGCGAAGTGCGCGACATCGTCGACGCGCTCTACCACAAGCACGTGCGCACCGTTGAGCAGGTCGGCGGCATCAATGCCGACGAATTCGGCGTGCTCAACAAGGCGCTGCACCGGCTCGAGCGCTTCTGGACCGATCAGATTCTTTACCGGCTCTGAGCGGCACGGCTTATTAAATTTTGCCAGAGATCCGTCATACTGGCGTACTGGCCCCGGCGGCAATGCCGGGGCTTTTTTGTTGCTCGTGGGCATTCTCATAGTAGCCAAATGAAATTTCGACCTCATCCTGAGGCGCGAGCGAAGCGAGCCTCGAAGGATGAAGCCCAAGCGCTCAGGCCTCGCCCTTCGAGGCTCAGCGCCATAGCGCGTCGAAGACGCGCGTAAACGCGCTTATGGCGCCGAGCGCCTCAGGGTGAGGAGTTGAGTCTGCAAGAAAGACCCCGGTATCAAATAAGCTCCCTGATCCAGCTCAGCACCGGAAATGGCGTAAAGTACTGCAGCAGCACGGCCGCGCCGCCGAGCACTATGATATAGCTGAACGCGGCGCTCAGCATGCGTTTGGGCCACGGTGGATAGGGCGGCTTGTTATCGGCGGGCCAGGCGTATTGCTGCTCCCATTGGTCCTGCGGACAGTCGTCCGGCCGGATGCGCTCGAGCGGCAGCCAGGCTTCGTAAGCGGCAATGCCGCGCTCGTGGGCGATCGTGCTGCGCAGCCACAGAAAATTGCTCCAGCCGATGAAGTCGATCATCAGTCTCACCAAGTGGCGCAGCAGGAAGAAGATGAACAGGCAGATCACGTAGACATACGCGATCGTCAGGCCGGCTTGCAGGACCGGGTCGGTTAGGATGCCTACTCGGAAAATATTCGAGCAGAACTGCACGGTGGCGGTAACAAGCTCGTGCAGACCGTCGGTCACCGGACGTAGTTCCGGATAATCGAAGGAGTAGCGGTCGAGCAATACGATGATCGTTACGACGACCGCGAACTGAAACAGGCGGGAAGCCGCTATGCGGCGGATTGGCGCTACAATCAGCCTGATCGCACCTATCATTGCCCCCTCCGGTCACCGCGGAACCCCGCAGTTTTGGCTTTAAGTCTGGCAGTGGGACCGGCCTCGACTATACGTGCGCCGTGACGGTCACAAAACCGCCTAGGCGCAAAGGCATGAGTGGCTGTGCATAGCGGGGAGGGGAAGGCTACCTTTGGCTGGCTGCCCCGGCTGTGTTAGTTTTGTGACTGGGTTAGCTGAGTGACTTGGGTGCGCTTCGGACGGCAGCCTGTCGGGGCGGGGACCTCAATTCGGATGCGCACGTCATGAGCGAAGGGAACGGCGGTTTCGCCGCCAAAAGCGACCGGCGCCGATTTTTGCGGCTTGCCGGGGCGGCGGGCTTTGCTGCCGGCATGGCAGCGCGGCGGGCCGCGGCCGCAACGCCCGGTTCCGATCCGCTGTTCACGCTGATGGGCGAGGGCGAGCACGATGAGTTCGGCCAAACCTTCGACCAGGCCTCGCGCACCATCCACATGCCCAAGCCGACAGCGCCGACGCTGTCGCCGCAGACTGCCGAAATCACCCAGCAGGCCGTTGCGACTTACGACGACATTGTGGCGCGCGGCGGCTGGCCGCAAGTGCCGCGCGTCGACGAACTGCACCTGGGCATGCGCCACCCGAGCGTCGTCGACCTGCGCAAGCGGCTGTCGGTCTCCGGCGATCTCGACCCCAACGCGGTCGGCAACGACATCTACGATTCCTACGTCGAAGCGGCCGTGCGCCGGTTTCAGGCGCGCCATGGGTTGACCGAGGACGGCGTGCTCCGCGCGTCGACGCTCGACGCGATGAATGTGCCGGCGACGACCCGGCGCGATCAGCTCAAGCTCAACATTTCACGGCTGAAGACGCTGACGACCAATCTCGGCCCGCGTTACGTCGTGGTGAACATCCCGGCAGCGCGCGTTGAGGCGATCGAGCACGATCTCGCGGTGTCGCGGCACACGGCCGTGGTTGGCCGCGTGTCTCGCCCCTCGCCGGACGTCAACAGCAAGATCGTCGAGGTCAATTTCAATCCGTTCTGGACCGTGCCGGTGTCGCTCGTGCGCAAGGATTTGATTCCGATCATGGAGAAGGAGCCGGATTATCTGACCAGGAATCACATCCGCATCTACGATGCGCGGCATAACGAACTGCAGCCCTCGCAGATCAATTGGTATTCGGAGGACGCGGTCCACTACACGTTCAAGCAGGATCCCGGCGACTTCAACTCGCTCGGCCACATCAAGATCAATTTCCCGAGCCCCCAAGGTGTGTATATGCACGACACACCGGAGAAGGATTTGTTCGGCGGCGACTTCCGTTACAATTCGTCAGGCTGCTGTCGCGTGCAGAACGTACGTCAGCTGGTCTACTGGCTGCTCGACGAGACCAAGGGTTGGCCACCGGAGGCGATCGACAAGGCGGTCGAGTCCGGCGAGCAGGAAAACGCGCGGCTCGCCAAGCCGGTGCCGCTGCACTGGGTCTACATCACCGCGTGGTCGGCCTCCGACGGCATCGTGCAGTTCCGCGAAGACATTTATAGCCGCGATGGCCTCGGCGGACCGACAGTTCCTCCCGAGATCACGAAGCTTTAGGCCGTGCCCGCAAGAATTCTGATCCAAATGAATTCGGCAGGTCTGCTTAGCGCGAGTAAGCCGACATGGGCGCGGGCTTCGCGGGACGTCTCCTAAATTTCAGATTGAGACGCTTGCGCGCAGCGACGGCACGAGGTGCTCGCTGGCGGCCTTCCAGGGGCGGCACCGCAAGATTGGGTTTGCAGCGCATACGAATATAAGCATCGCTGCAATGCGGAGTTAAACGTTCACACCAATCGGTGCGGTTGTCTCGTTAGATAGCAACCGGAAGCTCGGCGATCGCTGCAAAGCAGCTAACACGGTGGAGGCTTTGCCTTTTTAGTCCCGCCGCTTCGCTGCGCGATTTTGCTGTCGCTTCTTGCGCAGCTGCCGGCGCAACCACGCGCGCAAGTGCGACCATGGCGACGGCGGGCGCGGCGCGGTCAGCCAAGCCGGTACGCTGGCGCGGTATCGAGGTAATCCAGGATAGGGTCCGGTCATCATCGGAAGCGAAACTCCCACAGGACAGCCTCATAGATAGGGATGCGCGTCGCTGTGAGTCGCCCAGATTCCGCCACCATGATCCGTCGCTGACCAGCTGCGCGCGCAGCGCAGACCGGCACCGTTCGCGCATCGGCGCCGGGCCGCGGTTACTCACCATCTCATGTTGATATTATTGACGCGCGTGTAACTGAGGATTTCGTCGCAGCATTCCTGTTCGCCGATCCCGCTTTTGTCAGTTGCCGACTTTCGGAAATTCACCGCCGACGAAGCCGAGAAGTGGGGTAAGCTGATCCACGCCACGAATATCAAGCCGGAATGACTGAACATGCCCAAAGGCTACTGGATTCCCCACCTCGACGTCAGTAATCCGGACGGATTCCAAGCATACCGGATCAAGGCCGACGCATGGCATGAGCACAACGGCTCGACGTTGTTGGCGCGAGCAGGGCGCTGCGAATTGGTCGACGGCAAAATGCGCTCGCGCAATGTGCTGCGAGAGTTCGGCTCGTTCGACGAGGCGCTGGCCGCCTATCGTTCGCCGGAATACTCGGCGGCGCGGCCGCTGCGCGCGCCGTATGCGCAGTGCGATTTCCTCATCGTCGAGGGATTTGAGGGTCCGCAGCCGGAACGGATCGGGACAGTTCCTGCGGCGGCTGCCCGCAAGGGATATTGGATCGCCCACGTCGATATCACCGATCCCGAGGGCTACAAGGCCTATCAGGCGGCCAACGGAGTGCCGATTGGTCAATTCGGCGGACGCTTTCTGGTGCGCGGCGGGCGTCACGATGTGGTCGAGGGTAGGCAGCGTTCGCGTTCCGCGGTGCTGGAGTTTCCGAGCTATGAGGCCGCGCTCTCGTGCTACCGTTCGCCCGGCTACCAGGCCGCTAAGGCACTGCGACTGGGCAAGGCCGAGGTTGATCTGATCATCATTGAGGGTGTCGAGGGCGGGCACTGATGGAGCGCGGATTGCGCAACACAATCCGCGCTACGCACTTGTGCATATGAGGCGACTTCGCGCCGTGACACCGCGCGGTCAGGGCGCCAGCTTCTCGGCGTTTCCCGCAGCGGTCTTCACAATTTTTGCACGGACCTTTCCGCTTGCAGCGTCAATGACCGTGACGGTATCTCCCATCTTGTCATAGAGCACGCACCCGCTGCCCGGCCTCTCCTTCCAATCGGTGCAATTGGTGTTGCCCTTGATCTCCCATTTGCCATGCATGACGGCACCGCTCGGCGTCCTAAACAGGGCCGTGCCGTCGACGGCCCAATAGATCACACCTTGACCGGCTTGCCCGCTTGAGGACGCCGCGGTGGTCTCCAGATAGACAGTGTTGCCCGAGAGAAACGTCTTGATTTCGGCTCCCGTCAGGTCTGCGGCGAGCGCCGAGCCGGTCAGACTGACAATGCCGGCTGTGATGCTGATAAGATGTGTAGCCATACGCATGATCTATTCCTCCCTGAATGAAGGTGGTCTCGATTGTGCGATCATACTTCGCGGCAACTCGCGTCGCACATCGACGACGCTATCACAGCCTGATCCAGCGCGCCATGTCCACCATCTCTCTAACGTCGATCGCGGTCCGCAACGTGACAGATTTGTTGCGACGTTCTGAAATAAGATAAGCCGCCAACTGGCACAAAATTATTGTCGCCGATCGTCGGGCGATGAGTCTGACGGCCATATCGCGCTACAAAGATCGCCGGTAGCACCGCGGCGACACGCCGGTAATCCGCTTGAACGCGACCGAGAATTGGCTCGAGCTGCCAAATCCGCAATCAAACGCGATCTCGGTCAGTGTGCGCTTCTGGTCTTTCATCATTTCCTTGCCGCGATCGACGCGCCGCGCGAGCAAATAACGGTGCGGAGGCAATCCAGTTGATTGCTTGAAGGCGCGGCAGAACGATGTGGGATGGAGGCGAAGCGAGCCGGCGAGTTCGACCAGGGATGGCGTTTTGGTGAGGTCTGCTTCCAACAGCTCGAGCGCGCGCCTTAATCGCCAATTCGGCAGTCCGCCCTTGACGTAGGCGGGCTGACTGGGCGCCGCATAATTGGACGCGCAACGCATCAGCCGTGTCAGCAGCAGCAGCGAGAGAGTATCGATATATGATCTGCTGTTAAGTCCAGGCGCTTCGATTTCTTGCTCCATGGCGACAAGCGTTTGGCGCACGCCCTGATCCTCGATGCCGATTTGCTGACAAAATTGCAATTTGGTTAGATTTACGTCGTCCACATCGAGTCGGTTTACCAGCGCCGGGTCGATCATCAGCATCAGCATGCGGCATTGCTGTAGTGATGTTCGTTTCCTGATGCAGAGATAGTCTCGCGCAGGGTTGAACAGAACGGTGTTGGGCGCCGCCGAGGATAGTCGCCCGGTCGTTCTGCCGTTGCTCCACTCGCAGCCGCCGGAAATGCCGTCCGGGAAAAGAATAATGAGATGCGACGGCGATAATAATTTCAACTCTGTTGGATCGCATTTATCGAAAGTCAGCAGTTCGCCGTGTATGGCATCCCCGTCGAAAGTTCGATTGGCGCGCACGTTGGCAGAAATGGAATGCCCTACGAGCGCCGAGTTCGCCGAGCCATGCAGTGGTGCAAGGGATGGAAAAGCGCTCGAACCTCCGCCAAACAGCGATTGCGCGGGAGATGTTACGGTTGCGGGAGATGCTACAGCTATAGGGCCAGGTTCCATCGCCATGGTCGGAGTCCCGTTGGTTCCCAGCGCCCTTTGAATACTGTTTCAGTGGACCCGCGGGTTCGATCTTTTGTGCTTGGGGTGCGGCCTAATCGGCGCGGTCCCTGTATCGCTGCCGCGGTTTGGCAAAAGCCTAACCTGCACTCCCCTGCAAGGTTCCGCCGTTCGCGCCCTGAGCTGCCCCGCATGTCGCGGGCCTGCGCGAAGCGCGCCACGACGACAGGCGCCGCACTGTACCGGCGCGTTCATCGGCAAGGGCAATCAGAAATAAAACAGGCAAGAAACCAAAAGACTAACAGTCGCCGGTCAGAAGCGGTTGTGGCCGAACCTAGCGAGCAGGCGAGACGGTGAAGCTCTTCTCAAGAAGCATCGCGCCATTGCGCCAAAGCTGCAGGGCGTATGTGCCGGTATCGCTGTCGGAGTTGATGCGCTGACCGATGAAGAGATCTTGCCGGTTGATGGCGAGGCGGTCGTAGATGTTGTCCTGATGGCGGCCGTCAGGAAATATCGTTCGATAAGTGAATGCCACGAGCGCGGTCGGCGGGCTGCCGATAAGCACATACCCGTAGCCGAACAGGATGGAGCCGTCCGCCGGCAGGGAGAAACGGTCGCTGTTTTGTGCCGGAGGTTTGATGCCCGTATCTATCGCTTTCGTCGAGCTCACGCTGGTGCTGGTTTCGGCGGTGTAGACGCCGTACCAGGTCATCCTGGCGCCGCTCAGCGATACATTCTGCGCGGAGAGCGGCTGCGGGAATATTACTGCGACGGTCCCAGCCACCAGCGCGACAGCCAACACTGCGAGTGCACTGAGACTGTTAAATCTGCCGTTGTTCATGGTCCCCTCAATTGCAGCCACGACGCCGCCCCCAATCGGCAATGACGTGCCGCGTCTATATCACAAAACATCTGCGCTTGTTGGAGCTTCGAATCATGGCGGGTCTTGGGCAGGTGCCAAGTCTTGGGCAGGTGCCAAGTCTTGGGCAGGTTTAGGAGGCTGGTGAAGTGGCGACGGATCATTTTGATCATCTTTCGGCTGGCCGCCGTGGCAGGTCTCGCGCTCATCCCGCTGTCCAATCCGCGCCAATTGGCAGCTTAAGCGCCGACTCAAGCTGACCGTTGGGGACCGGCCGCCATCCGAGCGAAGATCAAAGATGCTGCCGCAGCAAAACACCAAGCCGGTCGAGGGGCTTTGAGCCCATGATCTTCAGCGCATGCCAGAGACTGACTTGGTTGGTGGTCAGTACAGGTTTTCCGAGATCGCGCTCCAGCTGATCGATGATAGGAAACGTGCTCCAGTTCCCGCAGGCTAACATGACAGCGTCGGCGTCCGGCCTGTCGACGCGGCGCCCAATATCGAGGGCGGTTTGCGGATCGAGCAGACCGATTTCGAGATTGCGGACGAGCCCCAGTGCCTCTTGCGCAAGGACTTTGACTCCGTTTGCTTCGAGAAACGCCGCCACGGTCTGGTTGACCGACGCGCTCCAAGGCGCACCGATCACAATCTGCTTGACAGAAAGCGCCTGCAGGGCCTCGAGCAGCGCGGTTGAGGCCGTGGTGGCCGGCTTCCCGCTGGCCGCTTTTATCCGCTTGATCAGTTCCTGGTCGTATCCTGGGCCGTTGCGTGAGGAGGGCGCAGTCGCCGGAAAAATGATCACGTCAACGTCGACATCGGCGAGCTTCTGACTCTCGTGTTCGATTTCCTGGACAACGCGGAGCGTCGACTCCGCATCCACGTTGTTCAACCGCATTCGCGCCACGTGCAGCGTGATGTCTTTTGGCAGCACTCTGCCGATATCCAGCTCCTGCACCGAGCTTGAGGAAGGCAGCAGCACCCCGATCCGCCGAAAGTCCTTTCTCTGCGCCATAGGAACCCCTCATGAGCCGTGGACGCAATGATTGTGCACGCCCGGGCAGCGGCTAGGGCCCCTAAACCCGTTGCCGAACTCGAATAATCGGCCGCCGTGTCATTACGGCCACATGCTGCGTTGAGCGGCCGACGCTGGACTTTTACTTAATTTGCCTCAGTGATTTTACGGATGCGGGAGGAAAAATGGATAAGTTCGAGCAGGCGCTTGAACAGGCAAGGGGCTCGTCATGATTTGGCTTCTTTCTCAGCTCTGCAAGGATCGCTCCGGCGCGACCGCGATCGAATACAGCATCCTCGCCGCCGGCATTGCCATGGCCATCATCGCGACCGTTCAGGGTCTCGGAACGAACGTGAATGGCATGTTCGGGACGGTCTTAAGCGCGTTGAAGTAAGCATCGGCGTCGCACCGATCGACCAAGTATATTTCAGCGTTCCCGATCCGCCATAGGTCTGCGAGGCTTGGCGAACTCGCCGTCGAACTTGCCGAGGAATGACTTGGCAAGGAAGGAATGACTTGGCAAGGAATGAGCGGCTGGGCGCAGGTGGGATCAAAAGCAGACTTCGCTGGCTCGGATACCGACGACCGCCAAGTACCGACGACCGCCAAGTACCGACGACCGCCAAGTACCGACGACCGCCAAGTACCGACGACCGCCAAGTACCGACGACCGCCAAGTACCGACGACCGCCAAGTACCGACGACCGCCAAGTACCGACCTCCGCCAAGCGAGGCCACCAACTAAGGCGGGCCCACAATGCCAATCCTCGGCCGTGACCTGCACGGCGCCAAAGGGGTTACGTATACCCCGATTTTGCCGCTTGTCGTGCTTGGGGTCGCCCCTTATTGTGCGCCTCGTCAACCTTGGAGGCGAAGAATGGCTACCGGTACCGTGAAATGGTTTAATCCAACAAAGGGATATGGCTTTATTCAGCCGTCTGGCGGCGGCGGCAAAGACGTGTTCGTGCACATCTCAGCCGTTGAGCGGGCTGGGCTCAGCTCGCTGAATGAGGGCCAAATGGTCGAGTACGAGATCGAAAGCAATCGGGGAAAAGAGTCCGCGGTCAACCTCAAGGTCAGATAGGTTTTGCCAGCGCAACCGGCCGGGCTTGCCGCCTCAGCGCGCTAAGCTCGGCTCAGTTGGCTGCGCTCAATCCTGACGATGCTTGCCCTGACGATGCTTGCGCGAACTCTTGCGGACGAAGGCTATCAATCTTTTTCTTTCAAACGAAAAAGCTGAAATCCCTTTGCATTGATCGCTGTCTCGATCACGGCCCGCGAAAGCTTGTATGGCGGATCTCGGTCGGGCGCGACGGCGCCTACCGCGTGCCATGGCTTGAACTGGGCCGGTAATTCGAGGCCAACCGGATCGGCGGCAAACGCGCCGAGCTCGGGCTTGGTCTCGGATTTAAAGATGAAAATCCGCTTCGCGCTGCTTCCGCTTGCCGCGGTGCCGGCGCCATCATTGGTCGCATTGTCAGCCATTGTCGTCACCTCCGGCGGAATTGCTGGCGCTGCGGCGGACGGTTTGCCGACGCAGGCCGTTCGTCCTTGTGGCGGAAGATCAATCGTCCCTTTTCCAGATCATAGGGCGACATTTCCACCGTCACGCGATCGCCCGCCAGAGTCTTGATTCGATTCTTTTTCATTCGCCCCGCGGTGTAGGCGACGAGCAGATGGCCGTTGTCGAGCTGAACCCGGAAACGGGCGTCGGGCAATATCTCGATAACCAGACCTTCGAACTCCAACAGATCTTCTTTGGGCACGTCATGAACCTCGCGGATTGTCGGCCCAACGTTGCGCGCGCGGAGCGCGGTCGCGATCCGGCCGCGCTTTGCCGTGCATGAAGGCAACCGATTCGATACCGCTCGGCGCCTCGTTCGCCTGACCGCGGCTGGGCTGGCCGTTGTTTGGCCGGCCAAAGTTTTGCTGTGTATGGTTCTGTTGCGTACGGTTTTGCCCGTTATGGCGGCCCTGCTTGCGCCCCTGACCATTGCGGTTGCCCTGCCGACGTTTGGCGCTGGCCGGCGCGTTGCTAAGGTCGCGCGCAGCTGGCGAAGGCTCTGACCGCCGTTGATTGGTGCGCCTGTCGCTCGCCGGAATGGCGATGCGGATAAGCTTCTCAATGTCGCGCAGGAAAGCTAACTCCTCATTGTCGCAAAATGAGATTGCGATGCCCGTAGCGCCGGCGCGCGCGGTGCGGCCGATGCGGTGCACGTAGGTTTCCGGCACGTTCGGCAGATCGAAATTCACCACGTGACTGATGCCGTCGACATCGATGCCGCGAGCGGCGATATCGGTGGCGACGAGCGTTCTGACTTCGCCCTTGCGAAAAGCGGCGAGCACGCGTTCGCGCTGGTTTTGCGATTTGTTGCCGTGGATAGCTTCGGCGCCAAAGCCGGCGCGGATCAAGCCGCGCACCACCTTGTCGGCGCCGTGCTTGGTGCGCGTGAAGATCAGCGCGCGATCGATCGTTTCCTGACGCAACACGTCGACCAGGGCGGCCGCCTTCGTGGAACGATCGACAAGAATGACGCGCTGCTCGACCAGTTCCACCGTCGATGCGGCTGGCGCGACCGAAACCTTGACCGGGTCACGCAACATCTGGGCGGCGAGTTCGGCAATGGCGCGGGGCATGGTGGCGGAAAACATCAGCGTCTGCCGCTCGCGCGGAAGCTTGGCGACGATTTTGCGGATGTCGTTGATGAAGCCCATGTCGAGCATACGGTCGGCCTCGTCGAGAACGAGGCATTCGACCTCGCCGAGGCGGAGCGCATTGCTCTGGACGAGATCAAGCAGCCGGCCCGGCGTGGCGACCAGAACATCGACGCCGTTGAGCAGCGCGCGAACCTGGGCGCCCATCGATACGCCGCCGATCGCCAGCGCGGTCCTCGGCCGCAGATGCCGGCCGTAAGTCCGGAAGCTGTCGAGGATCTGGCCGGACAATTCGCGCGTCGGGCTGAGCACGAGAACGCGACAGCTCTTGCGCACCGGCGGCCGCGGGCTGGCGGCAAGGCGATGCAGAATCGGCAGCGCGAATGCTGCGGTCTTGCCGGTTCCGGTCTGGGCTATTCCGATCACATCGCGGCCCGACATCACGGTCGGTATGGTCTGCGCCTGGATCGGAGTCGGGGTGAGGTATTTTTCTTCGGTAAGTGCACGTGTGATGGCGTCGTTAAGTGCGAAATCGTTAAAGGAGGTCAATGAAGAATCTTTCTTGCGTACGCGCGTACAGCCGCTGCGCCTTGGGCTGCGGCCTGTACTCGGGGTGAACGAGACACCCCGCGCGATCTGGGCTGTCGGTGATGATAATGAAAGGGCGAGCTAGAAGCCGTTTAACGGGTTCCGCACACGCGGCTCGCCGGCGGCCATTCAGGCCGGATGCATCGTATATGAGCCGCCGATGTGTTTATTTCAAGGCGTAATTGATTAACGCAGTGCCGATTGGCTAACCGCGCGCCTTCTCGGCTGCCTCTTTGGCCAATCGGAGAGCCTTCAATCGCTCCGTTTTTTCGCGAACCATTTTGCCATTGGCCACATATTCCACCATCGCCTCTGCGCCTTCTTTGGCACGCTCTTCCTTGCGGAAACTTGCCTCGGCACGGGCTCGTGCCTGATCCGGTGTAACCGTCGTCAATACCGTCTCCCTTGAGCGAGATCGAAAATACGGCTGCGGCGATGAACGAATCAAAGTCCTGCACCGAGCTGCTCGACCTTACACTATATATGTTCGTTTTTGAGAACTTAAACCCGTACGGACGGCGGCTGATGCACAAGAAGCTTTCCGCGTCTTAAGTCATAAGACGACAAGCCGTTAGCATGGAAATAACTCACCGACCGTAGTCTTCAATCCGCAATTTGACGGCCACGATACTTGATTGCGGGATGCACTCCATCTGTGGAGCGCTAGTGGTCCGATTCTAACATTCGCATCCCGGTCCGGCAGGCTCTCATGCGAATGTTAGAATCAAAAGGACCACTAGCAAATATAAGTCCTAGTGGAGCTTTTTGGATTTGACATTCGCTACTCGAGTTCGCGGCTTGCTGGGTAGCGAATGTCAAATCCGCTCCACTAGCGACCGCGCCGACCCCCGGCCCATGCACCGAGGCATTTATGGCGAGCGTTAAGCGGCTTTTCACCTTCGTTGCTTCGATCGGTTTAATCTGCGGCGGCCTCTATGTTTTCTATGCCGAGCTGTTCGTCAGCTTTTCGCACAGCCACGGCCGCTACAACATGTTCGGGGTCGGTCTGATTCTCGTCGGCTGCGGCGCCTATCAATTATGGTTTGAGTTTCTCTTGCCTATGCTGCTGCGAAGGAGAATGCAGTAAGCTCCCTCGCGGCCGCGACCCACGCTCGCTAAAGTATTGCGGGCGCGCATCGGGGGCCGGCGAGTCCTCCCTTCGGACGGCTTTCCACCGCCGAATCCTTTTTGGCTCGTCAAGCTTCGACACGATCTTGTCGAGATTGGCATCCATTGGGGTCGGCGGCGATTATCGTACATCCGCACAAGAATGGCTGCTAAGCGCAAAAGTCGCGCGAGGGCCAAAGACCGCCGGTATCGCGGGCCTGCGCAACGGTGACCGGCTTCGCCTCCGGGAAAATACCTAGTTGCCAGCGTGGGTCGAAAGGCGCAGCATTTGTTGCTGTTTTGCGGGATGCGAGTCCGAGGCGCTCTTCGCCGGGATGATCTTTTGCGCGCGATTTTCTCCTCATTGACCGCCTTTCTGGCCGCCGGATTGCGGCCGCGGACTCCATTGGCCAGGGCGATCGTCTTCGTCCTCGTCATCAAGCTGATCGGCCTGGCTAGCATTAAGCTGTTCATGTTTCCGGAAGCCGCCCAGCCCGTCGTCGACGCGAACGCGATGGCGCGCGTGATCGGCGTATCCAACCCCGCGCACTAGCAAGCAGAGCATCGGCACCAGCAGGGTATCGGCACCAGCAGGGTATCGGTCATGTCTCACCTCGATCCCGTCAGTCTCGCGCGTCTGCAATTCGCAGCCACGGCGCTCTATCATTTCCTTTTTGTTCCGCTCACGCTTGGGCTGTCGCTCCTGCTCGCCATCATGGAGAGCGCCTACGTCATGACCGGGCGAGAGATCTGGCGCGATACTGCCCGCTTCTGGGGCAAACTGTTCGGCATCAATTTCGCCATGGGGGTGGCCACCGGCATCACCATGGAATTCCAGTTCGGCACCAACTGGGCGTATTACTCCCATTATGTCGGCGACATTTTCGGCGCGCCGCTCGCCATCGAGGGCCTCATGGCCTTCTTTCTCGAATCGACATTCGTCGGCCTGTTCTTCTTCGGCTGGGATCGGCTGCCGAAAATGGGCCATCTCACCGTGACCTGGCTCGTCGCAATCGGCTCCAATCTTTCCGCGCTTTGGATCCTCATCGCCAACGGCTGGATGCAGCACCCGGTCGGCGCCGTGTTCAATCCCGACACCATGCGCATGGAGCTCACGTCATTCTGGGACCTGATCTTCAATCCGGTCGCGCAGGCGAAATTCGTGCACACGGTCGGCGCCGGCTATGTCACCGGCTCGATGTTCGTGGTGGCGATCTCGTCCTTTTACCTCATCCGCGGTCGCTTTGCGGCCTTCGCCAAACGCTCGATCATCGTTGCCTCGGCGTTCGGCCTCGCCGCTGCTCTCTGCGTGGTCATTCTCGGCGACGAGAGCGGCTACACGGTTTCCGAGAACCAGAAAATGAAACTCGCCGCCCTCGAGGGCATGTGGCAGACCGAGCCGGCGCCCGCGAGCTTTAATCTGGTCGGCATCCCCGATACCGCGAAGCGTCGGGTCGACTACAGCATCAGGATTCCCTGGGCGCTCGGCATCATCGCCACCCGCTCGTTCGACCAACAGATACCGGGCATCAACGATCTGGTGGCGCGAAACGCCGTGCGAATCCGCGACGGCTTGATCGCCTACAATGCGCTCGAAACGTTGAAGTCGAACCGCGGCGACGAAGCGGCGCGCGCGCAATTGCGCGCGCATGCCGCCAATCTCGGCTATGCGCTGTTGCTCAAGCGTTACGTCGACGATCCGCGCACGGCCGACGACGCCACCATCGCCAAGGCGGCCGCCAGCACTGTTCCCGACATCGGAACGCTGTTCTGGAGCTTCCGCATCATGGTCGGGCTTGGCTTTTATTTCATCGCCTTCTTCGCCCTTCTGTTCTGGGACGCCTCGCACCGCAACTTCTCGCGCCACTGGCTGTTGCGGCTTGCGGTGTGGTCGCTGCCGCTGCCGTGGATCGCAGCCGAGCTCGGCTGGGTCGTCGCCGAATACGGCCGCCAGCCGTGGGCGATCGACGGCGTGCTGCCGACGTTTCTCGCTTCATCGTCGGTGTCGGCGGGGCAGGTCTTGTTCACCCTGAGCGGGTTTGTCCTGTTCTATTCCGCGCTGCTCGTCGTCGACATCATGCTGATGCGCAAATACATCCTCATGGGGCCGGTCGAAGCGTTGGGTCTGGCTCCGCCGTCAACGACGCCACCCTTGGCGCCGTCGGCGATACCGGCAGAGTAGGGGCGCGCCATGTCCATTCCGCTCGACTATGAAACGCTCCGCGTGATCTGGTGGCTGTTTCTCGGCGTGCTCCTGATCGGCTTTGCCATCATGGACGGCTTCGATCTCGGCACCTCCATGCTATTGCCGTTTGTGGCGCGGCAGGACGCCGAGCGCCGCATCACCATCAATGCCATCGGCCCGTTCTGGGAAGGCAACCAGGTCTGGTTCATTCTCGGCGGCGGCGCGGTGTTCGCGGCGTGGCCGCCGGTTTACGCGGCATCATTCTCGGGCTTTTACATTGCGATGTTCCTCGTGCTTGCCGCGCTGATCCTGCGCCCGGTCGGCTTCGATTTCCGCAACAAGATCGACGATGCGCGCTGGCGCACGTTCTGGGATTACGCGCTGTTCGTCGGCGGGCTCGTTCCGAGCGTTGTGTTCGGCGTCGCGTTCGGCAATCTGCTGCAGGGCGTTCCGTTCCGCATCGACAGCGACCTGCGCATCTTCTACGAGGGCAGCGGTCTGTGGGAGCTGCTCAACCCGTTCGGCCTTCTCTGCGGCCTCGTCTCAGCCGCGATGCTTGCGACCCACGGCGCGATCTATCTGACATTGCGCACCGATGGCGTGGTGCGGGCGCGCGCCCGGGGGTTCGCGAAGATTGGCGCCATCGCCACGATCGCGTTGTTCGCGGTGGCGGGGCTGTGGGTGTGGGCGGGCATCGACGGCTATGCGATCACCAGCGCGGTGGTGCCCGACGGTCCGTCCAATCCTCTCCTGAAGACAGTGGTGCGCCAGGGCGGCCAATGGTTCGCCAATTACGGCGAGCATCATTGGATGCTGTTGGCGCCGATCCTCGGCTTGGCCGGACCCCTGCTGGCGTATTTGTTCACCGGCGCCGACCGCCGCGCCTTGGCATTCGTCGCCAGCGCGATCGGCATTTTCGGCATCATCGCGACCGCCGGCGTGAGCATGTTCCCCTTCCTCATGCCGTCGGATATCGCGCCGGCGGCGAGCCTGACGGTGTGGGACGCCTCGTCGAGCCGGCTCACGCTGTTCGTCATGCTGGTCGCGACGCTGATCCTGCTGCCGATCGTGCTGATCTACACCGCCATTGTGTTCCGCGCGCTGCGCGGGGTAATCACCGCGAGCACGGTCGAAAAGAATTCCCATTCGCTCTATTAAGGATGCGCCATGTGGTACTTCACCTGGGTTCTCGGCGTCGGTTTTGCCTGCGGCTTCGGCGTTCTCAACGCGCTGTGGCACGAGCAGTACATGCCTGACGAGACGATCGACGGCTGAATACGGCCCGGTTTCACGGCCGGCGGAATCGGGCGGGCGGCGGCTTGGTTGCGTCAGGGCGCCACGCGAAAGCCGCGCAGCCTGCCGCGGGCGACGATGTCGGCGATCAAGCCCCTACTCTTCGCCTGTTCGACGAATTCGCAAAGGTAAGCAAGCCGTCCGGGCTGCCCCTTCGCGATCGCTATTCCCGCCCTGTTGATTCCGTACCCGTCGTCCAGCACACGCGAGCCCGGCAGCTCTTCGCAATACCCGAGAAGCTGCTCGCGCGGGGCCGCAAAGGCGTCGACGCTCCCGGCGCGCAGCAGATCGGAGGCCGCGTCCGGCAGTTCGGTGCCGACAAGCTCGGCGTGTTTTGCCAGGCGGCGCAGCGCAAATGTCGAGGCGTGATTGAGCACGACCGCAATGCGCGTTCCCGGCTGGTCGGCGTCGGCAAATGTTTGTATCGCGGACCGGGCGGGAAGCAGCAAAGTATAGTCGAATTGCACCACCGGAGGCGAGAAGTCGAGTTCGGCCGTACGCGACGGGTCGATGCCGAGACAAGCGAGATCGCACGCCCCCTCTTTCAGGGCTGCCAAGGCCGCTAGCGGTGTCGGGCTCTCGATGAGGATTAATTCAACGCCAAGGCGCGACGCCAGCGCGCGGCCCATCTCCATTGCCACGAATCCCATGCCGATGCCGCGGAGCGCGCCGGTTGCCGGGTCCTTGGCATATTGCGGCAGAAAGATCGCCACGCGAATTCGTCCAGCGTGCACGAGATCGGCTACGCGCGGGTCAATCGCCATGATGATCTCGCTCTCCTTGTAGACATTCCGCGCGGAGCCGTAACGCGGATTTCGCTTATGCTCAATCCAAGCTAGATTTTCCCAATGCCCTTTGCCTTGAATTTTTATCACGATCAGGTCGCCGCCGACGGTGCAAGCGCGGCGGCGCTGCCGCCCGCGCATCGGCTCATCTACGTGCGCCACGGCCGCGTCGTCCTCAACGATCAAGCGATGAACGCCGACGAGGCGATCTATTGCGACGGGCCGCTCGCGCTCAAATCGGCCGGCGAATGGAGCGAGATCTGGCGCTGGGAACTGGCGCCGCCGAACGCAGCGCCGCGCCTGCACCAGGGCGCGGGCGTGCTCTCCTTCCTGCGCATGTCGCGCGTGATTGCCGGCCTGCCCATGCTTGCGGGCACGCGCTGGCTATTCCGGCTCGACCGCATCACGACGGCAGCAGGCCGCGTCGCCGACCGCCATCAGCATCCGGGGCCGGGAATACGCTGCCTCATCGAGGGCACGTTCAACGTCCAGCAGGCCGTCGAATCCGCGCGCGATCTGCAGCCCGGCGATGCCTGGTGGGAGACCGGCTCGGACACGGTGATCGCCTGGGGCTCGACGCAGATGGCGGCGAAATTCCTGCGCGGCATGGTGCTGCCGGTCGAATGGGAGGGCAGGGTGACCGGCACCTGGCTCTCCGGGCACGCCCCGCCTGCCGGCAACTGGAAGCTTTACGTCGATCAGGTGATCGCCGTCTGAGCACTCGTCATGCGCGGGCTCGACCCGCGCATCCATGCTGAACTCGTCGCTATCGAGAGCGTATGGCAGCCTCATTGAAGCGTTTTCGCCGCATGGATTGCCGGGTCGAGCCCGGCAATGACGAGGGAAAGGTCCCGATTCAATTCGAACGGAACTTGCGCTAGACTTGGCCGACATAAGTGCGTGGGAGGACAGTGTGGGCGATCAGATCAAATTCGTGCTCGACGAATCGCAAATTCCGAAATCCTGGTACAATCTCGCGGCCGATCTGCCGAAGCCGCTGCCGCCGGTGCTGCATCCCGGCACCAAACAGCCGGTCGGTCCTGCCGATCTCGAGCCGCTGTTTCCGATGGCGCTGATCGCCCAAGAGGTGTCGGCGGAGCGCACGATCGAAATCCCCGAGCCGATCCGCGACGTCTACCGCATGTGGCGGCCGACACCGCTGATGCGCGCGCGCCGGCTCGAACAGGCGCTCGGTACGCCGGCGAAAATCTACTTCAAGAATGAAGGCGTCTCGCCTGCCGGCTCGCACAAGCCCAACACCGCGGTGGCGCAGGCCTGGTACAACAGGGAAGCTGGCGTCAGGCGGCTCTCCACCGAGACCGGCGCCGGCCAATGGGGCTCCTCGCTCGCCTTCGCCGGCGCGCTGTTCGGCATCGACGTGACCGTCTTTCAGGTCCGCGTCTCCTACGATCAGAAGCCCTATCGCCGCGCGCTGATGGAAACCTACGGCGCGCGCTGCATCGCCTCGCCGTCAAATGAAACGGAGTCCGGCCGCGCCATTCTCGCCAAGACTCCGAACAGCCCCGGCTCGCTCGGCATCGCCATCTCTGAAGCCGTCGAGGTGGCGGCCAAGGACCCGGCGGTGAAATATTCGCTCGGCTCGGTGCTCAACCACGTGCTGCTGCATCAGACCGTCAACGGCCAGGAAGCGATCAAACAGTTCGAAATAGCCGGCGACGATCCCGACGTGATCATCGGCTGCACCGGCGGCGGCTCCAATTTCGCTGGCCTCGCGTTTCCGTTCCTCGGCCTGCAGCTGCGCGGCGGACGCAAGCGCCGCTTCGTCGCGGTCGAACCGGCGGCGTGCCCGTCGCTCACCCGCGGCAAATACGCCTACGATTTTGGCGACACGGCGCACCTGACGCCACTGGTGAAAATGCACACGCTTGGCTCGACTTTCATTCCGCCTGGTTTCCACGCCGGCGGCTTGCGCTATCACGGCATGGCGCCAATGGTGTCGCACATCTATGACCTCGGCCTGATCGAGGCGAAGGCCTATCGCCAGAAAGAGTGCTTCGATGCCGGCGTGCAGTTCGCCCGCTGCGAAGGCATCGTGCCGGCGCCGGAGGCCACCCACGCGGTGCGCGCCGCCGTCGACGAGGCTCTGCGCTGCAAGCGGGAAGGCAAGGCCGAGACCATCCTGTTCAATCTCTCCGGCCACGGCCATTTCGACATGGCCGCCTACATCAACTACTTCGAGGGCAAGCTCGTCGATCAGGACTACGACGAAGGCGAGCTCGCCATGGCGCTCGCCGGCTTGCCGAGCGTCGCCGCGTAATTGTCAATCAGCAGCGTCATTGCGAGCGAAGCGAAGCAATCCAGTCTGACGTCACGATCTGGATTGCTTCGTCGCTTCGCTCCTCGCAATGACGGGGAGACCTCCGCCCATGATCGAACCCTACAACGCCGTCGGCCTCATTCCGACCTTTTACGGAATCCGCAAGCGCGAGGATATCAAACACAATATCGAGCATCTCAAGAGCCTCACCAAGGCGGCGTTCTGGCTGTCGAACCTCGACATCCCGGTGCGGCTTCTCGCCATTCCCGAAGGCGCGCTGATGGGGTTCAACGACGAGGTGCTCGACGTCGACCACGCCGACTACGCCCGCACCTGCTGCATCGACATTCCGGGGCCGGAGACCGACGAGATCGGCAAGCTCGCGCGCGAGTGGGGCGTGTTCATCATGGCGCAGGCCAAGGCCCGCCATAAGGACTGGAAGGACCGCTTCTTCAACATCGGCTTCATCGTCGATCCGGACGGCAAGATCATCCTGCAGCACTACAAGCTCTCGGCGCTGCTGCCGGTCGAGCGCTCGGTGTCGCCGCACGACGTCTACGACTGGTGGATCGAGAAATACGGCCGCACGCTCGACGCCTTCTGGCCGGTCGCCGAGACCAAGATCGGCCGGCTCGGCATCATGATGGCGATGGAGGGCAACTATCCCGAGAACGGCCGCGGGCTCGCCATGAACGGCGCCGAGGTCGTCTACCGCGCGTCCATGCCGGCGCCGTTCACCGAGAACGACGTGTTCGAAATCTCCAACCGGGCGCGCGCGCTCGAAAACAACATGTACATCGTGGCGCCCAATATCGGCTCCTATCATCTCTATCCCGAGGGTCATCATTTTGGTATCGATGCCGGCGGCGGCCAGTCGATGATCGTCGATTACAAGGGCCAGATCGTCGGCAAGCAGCGCGACACCAACGGCTCGACCTTCGTCGCCGGCGTCATCAACATCGAGGCGCTGCGCCACCACCGCGAATCCGCGCAGGTGACCAACTGGATGAAGGACATTCGCGCCGAACTCGCGCAGATCATCTATGAGAAGCCGATCTACCCGAAGAACCGTTACTTGAAGAAAGTCCCAGGCAAGCACGCCGACTACAAGCGCGACGTGATCGACAAGCAGGTCGCGCTGATGCAGAAGCGCGGCATCTGGAAGAAGCCGGCCAAGTCGAAGTAGGGTGGGCAAAGGCGCGCGCAGCGCCGTGCCCACCAAAACCTACGCGGCAAGCTCAGATGTCCCGCTATCGTCGTCTCAGGATCGAGGGCGGAGCGTTTTTCTTCACGCTTGCACTTGCCGATCGCGGCAGCGATCTGTTGGTTCGGCACATCGAACGCCTGCGGCGCGCCTATGTTGGGGTGGAAAAGCAACGCCCGTTCGAGACAATTGCCATCTGCATCCTGCCTGATCACATCCATGCTCTGTGGCAGTTGCCGCAGAGCGATGCCGATTACGCGAGGCGCTGGAGCTTTATCAAATCCGGTTTTTCGCGTGGCCTTTCGGCTGCGACACGTTCGACGAGCAAGATCGTGAAACGGGAAAAAGGCATCTGGCAGCGTCGCTATTGGGAGCACGCCATCCGTGACGATGTGGACCTCGAGCGCCACGTTGATTACATCCACTACAATCCCGTGAAGCACGGGCTGGTGCCCAAAGTCGCGGATTGGCCGTTCAGCAGTTTTCACCGCTATGTTACGAAGGGTATATTGCCCGCGGACTGGGCCGGGGATGCGACGGAGTTACTCGGAAGCTTCGGTGAATAAAGACGCGTGGGCACGCTTCGCTTTGCCCACCCTACGGTTACGCCGCAACATCTCCCCGCACCGCCAACAAAAACGCAAGGAAACGCCGATGCGCACTATGAAATATGGGTTGAGCTTTCTGCTGTCGTGCCTGTTGAGCCTGGTCGCGGCCGCCGCCGCGCAGGCGCAGGATTATCCGTCGAAACCGGTCACCATCATCGCCAACTCCGCGCCCGGCGCGAGCCCGGACGTGGCGGCGCGCATTGTCGCCGACGCGCTCGGCAGGATGTGGGGCCAGCAGGTCGTCGTGGTCAATCATCCGGGCGCCAATGGCAGCATCGCCGCGCGCGCCGCCGCCGAAGCCGCGCCCGATGGCTACACCTTGTTCGGGCCGGTCTCTTCGAGCTTTCTGGCGCTGCCGACGGTGGCGCCGAATCTGCCGTTGCGAATCCCACGCGATTTCCTCCCGATCGGCTTCATCGCCTTGCAGCCGATGTTCATCGGCGTTGCGCCTTCGCTCGGCGTGAACAGCCTGCCCGAATTGATCGCGCTGGCCAAGAAACAGCCGGGCACCGTCTCGATCGCGTTGACCGGTTTCGGCCGCATGACCCACCTGACCGGCGAATTGCTGCAGGAGAAGGCCGGCATCAGGCTCCTGTCCGTGCCATACAATCGCGGCCCGGCGTCGGCGATCGGCGACGTGGCCGCCGGCCGCGTCTCGATGATCATCGAGGGTTATTCGGGCATCGTCGGCGCGGTCAACGCCGGACAGGTCAAGCTCGTCGCGGTCGCCTCGCCCGAACGGCTGCCGCAGTTTCCCGATGTGCCGGCGGCGGCGGAAACGATCCCGGGATTTTCCGCGGCCGGCTGGATCATCCTCACCGCTCCGCTCGGCACGCCGGAGCCCATCATCGCCAAGGTCGCCGCCGACCTGACCAAGGTGGTGAACGATCCGGCCGTGAAGGAAAAACTCGCCGCCATCGGCAGCTATACGCGGCCGATGACGCCGGCAGAACTCGTCGCCTTCGTCGCCAACGACCAGGCGACCTGGCTGCCGCTGTTGGATCGGATATCGAAGAAATGACGAAGGATGGGTTGAGCGATAGCGAAACCCATCGTTGTCTCTTGTCGCCGCGTGATGGGTTTCGCAAGGCTCAATCCATCGTACGCGCTGACCGCCATCTTGGTAAACGCGGGCACGGCGCTTCGGTCCTTTGGCCGCATCGGAGTTATTTGGACCGCACGTTTATCCCGGTGCAAACAGCGACCCCGGCGGAGTCACCAGAAGTTGCCTTCCCGTAATCCGCTCTACAGCGAGATGAGGAAGAACATTATCGACAACGGCAAGATAGTGCTCGATCAATGCCCGTATATGATCGAGTGTACCATCTTCAATTTCATGCCAGAGTGAAGGCAGGTATCTAACCACAATGCTAAGTGCATATAGGATCATGAAATGAATTACGAATGCGTCAGTGATGCCGCCCCAAAATGGCACGATGAAGCTAGTGCCGGAATAGCCTGACTTGTATAGCTCCACGCACTGATGCCAATATTGATTTTTTGGATGGGTAATTTCGCTTTCAAAAAACGTTGTCTTGGAAACCTCATGTATGGCGGGCTGTATGTTAGCAAACGGGAGACTGAGTGAATTGAGGTACGCTTGATCCATTTTCGCGCCGTGAGGATAAATTGATACGTATGTTGTCAGGACGTCCCCAGGGGGTGGAACATTGAAAACCGTCTGCCCTGTTTTGCGCATGTGCTCCTGGCTACGTTTCACCTGCTCACTCATATTTTTAGATGAGTGGCGCACATGTCAAGGAAAGCGGAATGTCAGGCCCGCTAAAACACTCCTCCAACAATTGCTGTAGCTCCGGGACGCGTCGAAACAGATCAGTCAGCGAGATGAGGCGCGACTTTTCCGCCGCATCCAGATCGGCCCAATTTCTAGGCCGTCTTTCGAATGCATGCTGGCTAAGGTCTAGGCCCAAGTATTTGCAATATGAATAGAAATGACCGTTCCTTAAACACGCAATGCAATAATTGAATGGGAATGTTCCATTCGGATCAACAATGGTCGTCAAACCGTGACCACCATGCTCTGTGCGCCGCTGGATCGCTAACAAGTCTGCCTTGGATGCTGGCGATGCAAGTTCCTCTGCTATGGAGATTTGAAGCAAAGCGTAATACCTCGTCAGCACCTTTGCATTTAGCGCGATCGCGCCACTCTGCCAGTAGCCGAGCGCGCTCTTGACGGCCCATGCAATCTCTCTGCCCTTACTTTCGATGTCGCCCGATGCTCGCCTAGCTACGATCCCACTGCACAAAGTTGAGCTTGTTAGTCGGCGGAGCCGGAGCCATACAGCCTCAGAAACATTTTCAGCTACCAGCCGCTCGACCGCTTCGCGACCATGCCCTGCATCGTCGTCGGCCATCTTCGCGCTCCACCTTCGATTACCGCGCTGCGCTATTGCAATCTAGCTCGCCGAATTGCCGCGCATAACGGCCGCGCGCCGCTTGTGCTCCGCGGCTCCGTATATCAGAGGATGCCCATGCGCCGCAGAAGCGAGGCCTGCTCGCCATTGCCGGTCTCGACCGTCTGCCTTGTAATCGCGCGTTCAACTTCGTCGATAAAATTCCACCACACCTCATTGACCGCATTCGCGCCGTTGAGAAGGTCGAGTGTGTGCCGATCATCTAAACCAGTGAGTTGCGCCAAACGACGGTTCCACCGATCCGGCACGTCGTCCCCAAATATGCTGCCAAGACGGGACCGGAGTCGGCGCGAGTCAGAGAAAGGATCAGATTCCAAAGACCGCGCGCCGCTGCGCGCCGGGCGTTGTATTAGCTCGGCAGCTCCTGCGACGCGGCGGTACGCAGGATCACTTTGGCGCATCTCGCTTTCGCGCTTAAAGCGAGCCCTGAGTTTTTCTGCCTGCCTTGGATTTAAAGCCTTCGCCTCTGTCTTTCCCTCGTTGCGCAAATGCGTAGATAGCCAAATTGCGAATTGAGATTCCGCGTCCTGCGCAGTACCAAACAGGTCTCGACCCATTCGCTTTAATTCCTCAGCATCTAGCTGGCCAGCGGAGCCAAACACGATCTTATCTATCTGCCTCGCTCCCGCCCGAGATGTGCGGATTCTTCGAAAACAGTCGTGGATCATCGCTGGGGTATAGCCGCTCTCCGCCAACAATTCGATCACGCGCTGGGTGTCGGCATCATACTCTGCTGTCGTCTCGTCAAGGTCGGGCAATGCTTTGATCTTGTCGAGCCACACGCGCGGTACTCGACCGTGTTGCTTATGTTCTTCGATGGTCTTGGCACTGATGCCGAGCACGTCAGCCAGTGCGCGCTCTGGCCGTTTACCCAAACTTATTTTGGTTCCGGCCATGTCAATCAAGGTGTCAAACGTTGGCTTGGAGTTGCGTTTTGCATCGCGCAATTGCTCTGCGAGCCGATTGGTCAAGTCGCCGATGGTGACGGAGAGATCAGTTAGGTGGATACCGGCCGTTGCGATCGTGTTCTTCATGACGGTTGTGAAAAGCTCCGGATTATCCGGAGCTTGGTGGAGCGCATGAGTTAGCTTACGGGCCAGCTTGGCTTTTTCGTCCAAGTTCATCATATTACTCCTGCGGCTTAAGAGTTGGGCGGGAGCATTCGCCCGACTCGCTCAAGGCCGTTGCTAGGGGCGGCACCTTCAGTTCGAACGACGGGTGCCGCCCTTTTCTTTATCCTCGCCGGGGATCAGCGCGCCGTCACCGAGCGGCTTCCCGATTACCTGCTCCATGATCGCGAGCAGCCGGTCATTTGTCCGCCGAAGATCGTCAGCATGGCGCTCCGCTTGCTGAATACGGACTTCTTTTTCTTCCATCAATCGAGCCTGGATTTCCATCTCATGCATTAGGTCCTCGACGCTCTCTCCGACAACGGCGGCGGAATGTTCGTCGAGCTTCTTATTAGCTCGATGGGCAAGTATCGAGCTAATCGACGTGACGGCCTCCCGCGCGATCTCCGGCAAGAAGTCATTCGCGCCCAACGCTTCGACCAGCGCGCGGGTAGTCTCGGTTTCGGGCTCAAATTCCAATTCCACTCGCCCTTTCTTGAGCCCTGCCTCCCTTGCCCATTGCTCGCGTTCGTATGCCCATTTCTTTTGGTCGGTGAGATGAACATGCGTCCCAAGGGGAGGCTTGAGCATGACCCGGATCGCCCTTAGCGCGACGCTGACCTTGTAGGGGTCGTTCTGTCCCGCTTGCGTGACGTGATCGCGCAAAGTTTGCGGGGAGTCCGGGTCGGCGGACTCGATCTGCTTGAGCACGGCATCAATAGTCTGCTCAATCGTCACTGTCTTAACAATTCCCGTCATTTCGCGTTCTCCTGATCTTTGACTCGCCTGAATCCGGGCTTGTTTTTGGCGATCGCCCAGACCCTGCAACCTAGGCCGAGCCAACGGTATGGTAAATGGTTCCCTTACCAAAAAGTCTGAATTTTGTTGAGTCAATTCGCAGCAAGACGACCAAGATTGGCCAAAAATCCACGTTGCGTCCGGCAGCAGATTGCTCTATGGTTAACCAATGGCCATTGCCTGCCAACAGACATTGGATAATACGCGGATTTGGATCAGCGTGAAGGGAAACTATGGCCGAATCGGTGGGAGCGTAAGTTGGGGTGTTGAGGATGTACCCGTGCTGGTCGAGTACCTGACGGGCTGGCCGGTGCTAACGCTTCGGCTCGTTGCCGCCTGTCGCCGAAGGCGGGTCCAGACGGCGATACAAATCCGGAAGTCATCGTGGCACGCGCACTTACCGCGCGAGCGGCTGGGAATTCCGGCGCAGTTTACAATTGGCGCTACTGCCTCTCGCAGTTGTTTGCGGCGTGACGGAGATACGTACGTATTTGATTTCACGGGGATGAGTCCGCGCCGTGAGGATGACGGCCTCGAACGACGGGCAGTTGTGTTGCTTGAGGACATCGAAGATTTTCGGCGCTATCATCCCGAAGTGTTGGATCAACTTGGCATCGAAATCATCATCCGCTTCCGGGACGAAAGCGAATGATGTCGCGCTTGGCAGGCCACGGCCGCTCAGCGACGCACTCTATTTAGCAAGTAGGAAGCGTAGCCCCGATTAGGAGCGGTATCCGGGATTCTGTCTCCCCGGAGTTATACTATCGCGCATGTCGCTGCGCTCACGCGGGCTACTTTCGATTCTGCTTGCCACCGTCTCCCTGCGAGCGGAGAGGGTTTCGCTGCCACAATTCAAAATGTCCTCGCCCTCTCTGCGCGTTAGCCCGAAAAAAATCGAATCAAACGGCTGTCACAATTTTGGCGACCAGGTATCAAACAAAGAGCCAAAGAAAACTCTCGTCAGATCAAAGCGATGGATTCGGCCGGCGGAATTTCTTGTACGCGTGACGCGTGACGAACTAGAAGAACCCATCTCGCTCGACCAAGGGACGTCAACCGGTGACGGCTGATTGATGGAGCGGGAGCGGTGCCCGGGATGGGGCTCGTAACTCTGTCCGCGGGCGGTTCGGAAACTCGCCCGGCCGGCCACGTCGCCGGTCCGCCAGGAGCTGGCTGCCCGGGGAGCGGATCGGTTGTCCGCTACCATGAAGCGCGGGACCGGACTGAGCCCTAGGCTCTCAAGGCCTCTGGCAAGAGCCGCGGTAGAGCGCCGGAAGGCGAGCGCGTTCCTCAAAAAGGAGCGCGCGCCGCGATGAACGCAGGGCAAGGCGTAATCGCTTGTCAGGCGGGCCCGCGGAATCTACCCCTGCGCCTTTCGGCGCTCCGCCTCCCCTTTATTTGTTGGGAGGCCTTTTTCTTGCCGTGCAACAAAGCTCGGGCGCAAAAAACCGCGCCGCGAGAACGAGAATCTATTTTCACCTCTCCGCGTGATCGCTTTAAGGCAGCATGGCGGTCACGGTCTGCAACTATACTGGAAAGGGCCTGCTCGGTTACGGTTTGATCGCGGAGACCTTGCGCTCGGAAGCCTTGCGCTCGGAAGCCTTGCGCTCGGAAGCCTTGCCCTCGGAAGCCTTGCCCTCGGAGGCCTTGCCCTCGGATGCATCGATGAGCGTGAACAGCGGCACGTTTCGCGAAGCCCAGCTATACATGGTCTGATAGCAAACTTGGCACTTGGCGTAGCTGCGCTGCTGGAAAGCCAGGTGAGCCGTCGTCATCTCATATCGGGCTCGGCAATGGGGACATTTGAAGATCACCATCGCTTCACCGTACGCTCGCGCTGATGATGTGCAAAGGGTCCTCTCGCGGTGCTGCAAAAGCATGCCGCTTTGGGCGGAAATGGCTGAAGTCCGGTGCGGACTGACGGTTCTTCGCAGACGCGACCTCAATAGCGGCGGAACAGAGTCCCAGTCGCGTTTTTATCGAGCAGCGGCGAGCTGCGTCGCCGACTACATCGCAATTTATATTTTCGACGCGACCTTGTGCTTTGGTCTCGGTACCACAATTACGTAGTGTTGGCAGGCGAAGGCTTGCTTGCGAGCTGCCCACAAAACGGCGACATGCCGAAATTGCCGTTTCCCGCACAGGCGGCATTGCTGTCATCGGCTGACAATTCTAATCCAAAAGTTGGTCTTGGCCTGCAGTGCAGATGCCGTCGGCACCCGCCGCGGCTGCGCACGCGACCCTGGTTGCGGACGTACGAAAGAGCTTTTCACAAAGGAAAATACCAATGAATAACGAAAACATGACTGTTCATTTCAAGGTCAAGGACTTCAACGCTTGGCGGACGAGCTACAACGGGCACGAGAAGGATCGCACGACTGCCGGCATTACCAACAGCAGGGTCTTTCGCAGCGCCGATGATCAAAATGACGTGGTCATCCTTGCCGACGTCGCCGACGTATCGAAAGCCCGCACCTGGTTGGGCTCAAACGATATGAAGACGGTTTTGGAGAAGAGTGGCGTAGTCGGCTCGCCCAGCATCCGCTTCGCCGCTGCCGCGTAAGTTGCTGCGGAACGAGATAGTGGAACGCCTCGTGCGGCTCAGCCGGACGAGGCGTTTTATGACGCCGAGATGTCATATCAGGAGATATCGATGAAATTCCGCCCGCTGCACGATCGGATCGTGATCAAGCGTATCGAGGCCGAGGCAAAGACCGCTTCAGGCATCATCATTCCCGATAACGCCAAGGAGAAGCCGCAGCAGGGCGAGGTGGTCGCGGCCGGTCCGGGCCGCCGCGATGAGGGCGGCAAACTCATCCCCGTCGATGTGAAGGCCCACGACCGGGTGCTGTTCGGCAAGTGGTCCGGAACCGAAGTCAAGATCGATGACGTCGAATATCTGATCATGAACGAGAGCGACATCATGGGCGTGCTGGTGGACGCCGAAGCGCGCAAGAAGGCTGCGTGACGGCTGCTCGTCGAACGAGATCGCATCGCCAATGAAGACGCAAACATAATTTGAGGAACGACTGACATGTCTGCCAAGGAAGTGAAATTTTCGGTTGACGCGCGCGACCGCATGCTGCGCGGCATCGATACGCTCGCTCACGCAGTCCGTGTGACGCTCGGTCCCAAAGGCCGCAACGTCGTGCTCGACAAGTCCTACGGCGCTCCGCGCATCACCAAGGACGGTGTGACGGTTGCCAAGGAGATCGAGCTTGACGACAAATTCGAGAACATGGGCGCGCAGATGGTGCGCGAAGTGGCGTCCAAGACCTCCGATATCGCGGGCGACGGCACCACCACAGCGACGGTGCTCGCTCACGCCATCGTCAGGGAGGGCGCCAAGGCCGTCGCCGCGGGCATGAACCCGATGGACCTCAAGCGCGGCATCGATCTCGCGGTCGAGGCGGTCGTCGCTGACCTGCAGAAGAACTCGAAAAAAGTCACCTCCAACGAGGAGATTGCCCAGGTCGGCACCATTTCGGCGAATGGGGATGCCGAGATCGGCCGTTTCCTGGCCGACGCCATGAAGAGGGTCGGCAACGAGGGTGTGATCACCATCGAGGAAGCCAAGTCGATGGAGACCGAGCTCGAAGTCGTCGAAGGCATGCAGTTCGACCGCGGCTACATCTCACCCTATTTCGTCACCAACGCCGAGAAAATGCGCGTGGAAATGGACGACCCGTATATCCTGATCTACGAGAAGAAGCTCGCCGGACTGCAGGAATTGCTGCCGCTTCTGGAGGCCGTCGTGCAGACCGCGAAGCCCTTGGTCATCATCGCCGAGGAAGTCGAGGGTGAGGCCCTTGCTACGCTCGTCGTCAACAAGTTGCGCGGCGGGTTGAAGGTCGCGGCCGTCAAGGCGCCCGGCTTCGGCGATCGCCGCAAGGCCATGTTGCAGGACATCGCCGTCCTCACCGGCGGTCAGGCGATCAGCGAGGATCTCGGCATCAAGCTCGAGAACGTGACGCTGGCGATGCTCGGCAAGGCGAAGAAGGTGACGATCGAGAAGGAAAACACGACGATCGTCAGCGGCGCCGGCAAGAAGACCGACATCGAGGGGCGCATCCAGCAGATCAAGGCCCAGATCGAGGAGACCACCTCCGACTACGATCGCGAGAAGCTGCAAGAGAGGCTGGCAAAGCTCGCCGGCGGCGTGGCGGTGATCCGCGTCGGTGGCACCACCGAGATCGAGGTCAGGGAGCGCAAGGATCGCGTCGATGACGCGATGCACGCGACCCGCGCGGCCGTCGAGGAAGGCATCCTTCCGGGTGGCGGTGTGGCGTTGCTGCGCGCCGTCGAGGCGCTCAAGAAGGTTCGCACCCACAACGACGACCAGAAGACCGGGGTTGAGATCGTGCGCAAGGCGCTGTCCTGGCCGGCGCGCCAGATCGCATTCAATGCCGGCGAAGACGGATCGGTGATCGTCGGGAAAATCCTCGAAAAGGAATCCTACGCCTTCGGCTTTGACGCTCAGTCCGGCGAATACGGCAACATGCTGACCAAGGGCATCATCGACCCGACCAAGGTCGTGCGCGCCGCGCTGCAGGGAGCAGCGTCGGTAGCCGGTCTGCTGATCACCACCGAAGCGATGGTGGCCGAGGTGCCGCAGAAAGGTCACGCACACGCCGCGATGCCCGCGGGCGGCGGCATGGACTTCTAGCTGCGCCGGCCGGCCCATGCTCGACTGAAGATATTTTCGATGCGATGACCATACGGACGAGCAACAAAACTGTGAGCTTCGCGCGGCCGTTCTTGTTGAAGGGCGTCGATCGGATGTTGCCGGCCGGAGACTACAAGGTGGCAACGGACGAAGAACTGATCCAAGAATTGTCATTTCCGGTCTATCGCCGCGTCGCCACCATGATCTTCGTGCCGGCGGGATCTCACGATGCGTCCTCAGTCGAGATGGTGAGCATTGATCCTCGTCATCTGCAGGAAGCGCAGGACCGTGATGCGGAAGATCCCGCCAACGCCGGCCAGGCAAGGCTGCCGGGCAAGTGGCTGCCGGGCAAGTGGCTGCCGGGCAAGTGGCGATGACCCGCGCGAAAGGCTGACCGATGGTGGTCGCTTCCGCGCGTACTCACTCGCAGCGATCGAAGGTGGGCTCGTGACCGTTCTCAATGTGCGGCACACCACGATTTACCGCTACAGCCGTCCGGTCTTGCTTGGCGATCACCGACTGATGCTGCGCCCGCGCGACAGCCACGATCTCCGCCTGATCAAAACCAATCTGACGTTCTCGCCGTGCGCGTCGGTCCGCTGGCTTTACGATGTTTTCGGCAACTCGGTCGCCATCGCATCGTTCGCCGAACCTGCAGCCGAGTTGCGGATTGTGAGCAGCATTGTGCTGGAGACCTATGCCGCCGAGCGGCCGCCGTTCCAGATTTCGCCGCACGCGCTGAGCTACCCGTTCGTCTATTCCGCCGACGATCGCATCGACCTTGGCCGGATGCTCGAACGCCAATACCCCGATCCGCAAGATCGGCTCGGATCGTGGGCGCGAGGCTTCGTGCGGAGCAATCCGACCGATACGTCGGCGCTGTTGGCCGACCTCAATAGCGGCGTGGCGGCCCAGATATCGTACCAGAGCCGGGAAACCGAGGGGACGCAAACTCCCGTGGAAACGCTCAACCGCGGCTGGGGCTCCTGCCGCGATCTCGCTGTCCTGCTGATCGAGGCGGCGCGCAGCCTGGGTTTCGGAGCCCGCGTCGTAACAGGATATCTGTACAGGCCTTCCGCCGATGGTGCTTTCGCAGGCGCAATCGGCGCCGGGACGACGCACGCGTGGGCCGACATCTATGTTCCAGGCTCTGGGTGGATCGCGTACGATCCAACCAACGGTACGATCGGCGGCATGGATTTGATACGGGTTGCCGTCACCCGCGACATCAGCCAAGCGGTGCCGATCAGCGGCAGTTTCGTCGGCGCTGCGGGCAGCTATCTCGGCATGACGGTGGATGTCGCCGTCGAGTCGGAACCTGCAGAGCCGAGACAACGGCGCTTCGCCTGATCGGCCCAGCATGAAGGCTTGTGGATCACCGATGCGACGGCCGCTTCAATCGGATGTGAAGCTTGACGCGCGACGCCTGGAGGCCTGGCCGGCCTTGTGACGAATTCTGGAGCGTATTTGCAGCATGGCACAAAAACACTCTGCCCCTCAGCTCACCCCACGCGAGTACAAGGACGGTCGCGGTTGGTATGTCGAAGCGATGAGTGATGGCGGCGTTGCGGAAAACGTCGGCGATTTTGCCTCCGATTCCGAAGCCAAGGATTGGATTGTCCGAAAATCGGAGGCCTATCTCAAAGCGCACCGAAAGTGATGCCGGGGGCGCCAGGCGAGCTGGTCCGCAATCTCACCTGTGCTGTCGATTGGTAACCTCGTCGGCCCATGCCGCCATTGACGCGTCGCGCGCTTCGACCCACATGGCGAAAGCTTCGCGCCAATTGTCGCCTTTTGCCGCGGCGTAACGCTGCCAGGCATCTTTTTCGGACAGTTTGGCCTGAGCAAGCTTTGACGGAATCACATCGGGCATCGTGGAATCTCCTGTCGCGTGAATTGCCACTTTACCTACGTTGTGGCGTTTGTCGTTCAATATCTGAAGCCGTGGGGACGAACGGCTAACACCTCAAAGCTGCCGCCGTGCTTGACAATTCGTCCTGCAAGCGCAAACGTTAGGCACAATTGATTCATAAATATGGCGTGTAATCGCAGCGGCTGAATCGATTGGCTTCTTCGAATCGCGAGCGCTCTGTCGGGAACATTTTGTTTTCTGCGAATTGCGCAGCCACGACAAGAGCAAGCTTGGCGCAAACCGCTCTGAGTTCTTGTCCTGGCTCTAAGGACATATTCACATGCCATCACCAAGGAGTGAGCCGTGCAAAATGGCCCAACGACAAACCCGCGTGTGCGCCGACCTAGACCGGCGGCGTCATTCGGCGCGCGCTCAAAGCAGTGGACGCCGAATGCCGTCCGCCCCGAGCCAAGGAGCTCTCAAAACGCGCAAAGAAACTATGACCATTATTTAGCGCTTGCCCGAGCTGAAGCCCAAATCGGCAACACGGTCGGGGCAGAGAATTACTACCAGCACGCTGAACATTATTTCCGGGCAATGCGCCCCGACCCGGATGCGAAGTGACAGACATTGATACGACAGCCCGCCCTGGGCGGCACAGTTAGAGGTCCGCTATGAACGAGAAGAAATCGATTTACCGCGTCAAGATCAAAAAAAGCGGAACCCCGCCGAGCGAGGCCTACGGGTGGGAAATCTACAGAAACCTGGATATCTTGCCCACCCTGCGGTCGCAGCAATTCTTTGTCTCTCGCATGTTGGGACTGGCTGACGCCAATCGATCGAGGTTGCAGCTCGTTGATGCCGACATGAAAAACTGAAGAGCGAAAGAGCAGCCACCCGGGGAGATCCATGCGGAAGAGCGGCAGTGAAAAAAAGAAACCTTGCAAAAACTGTGAGGGAAAGGGCACGCTCAAAAAGGGTGATAAAATCGTCAGATGCCAGAGGTGCGGCGGAACTGGCATCAAGCCGTCATAGCTCGTCCAAGTTTGTCGGCACCTCGCCGAACGATTGCAAAATTGTGGCATCGCCGAAATTGCCCATGTTTGGGTCGCCACTCCGCTTGAACGCGAGCGAGCCGACGTTGGCTGAGTCCCGCGACATCGCTTCGGCCTGCCTGATCGCGGCCCGTTCGCTGGGCATTTCCTTCCCTTCGCCAGGCGCCACGCCATCTTCGGTCCTCACAAATGGGAGGGCGACATAGTAAGTGACGGCCATTGGTGCCTCCTGTGGTCGCCCTCGCGGCAGCCGGCTGCGCAAGACGCGAGACGACCGGTCCGTGCTGCGGGCGTCGGCCACTCAACTCACTGAGTTATGCGCCCCTGGCCGACACTTCCACCATTTTGTTCAGAGTGGCGCCTTTGCTCACCCTAGAATGGTGCGCCGCAGCCGTGGAACGCCGAGAGGCGAACGCGTCCCGTATGGACGCGAGCCGCAACGACGGTTGCGGAGGTTTCGGAACAGCGTCTCTCGGCGTTCTGCTTCCCTTTTTGTTGTAGCCCGGGTTGAGCGCAGCGAAACCCGGGGGCGGCAAGGGGAAGCGTACAAACAAACGAACAAAACTCGGATGCGAAATCAACAAACGCATCGCGAGAACGGGAATTCTTTTCCCCTCCCGCCCACGCGCGCAGCGCGTGGTGGGGAGGGGCCGAAACGGACCCCACTCATGAAAGCAGCCAAGCCGTTCAACGCCGAAGAGTACCTCGCGCAGGAGGACTATCACGCCCGCTTCGAGGCGGAGAAGCGCGCGGTCGAGCGACACTATTGCACGCAGTTCGCGCTCTGGCGGAGCTGTCGCCTAAGACACTGCCGCCGGGCACACGCCTGCAAGGGCGACGCGCATGCGTGTCTCAAGCGCTCCGCCGGCGACATTCCGCGCGACCGGCAGTTTGCCGCGCGACAAGTGTTGTTGCGGTCAACGCCGCGCAATCTCGCCGCGCCCGAACGCGCGGCGCGCGAGATTTTCCCAAACACCTTCGCCGATGCTTCGGCCGCCTTCCGTCCGCAGGATATGCCCACCGGCTGGACGCGGGCGGCTCGCCGCCGTGCGCCGAGTTGAAGCGCGGGAGGAAGAAGCAAGCACCCGGATAACCGGATCGGCCCCAGCTTGCCGATGCTCGCTGCGTCCTTTACCTTTGCTGCAACAAACGATTTGCCTCCCGGAACATACGGAGGAAGCCAATGAACATCGAAGCCAGAGCGGTCGAGCGCAGCGCCAAGACCAAGCTGCAAATCATCGACTGCGACATACATCCGAAAGCTGCGCTGGAGGACTATCGGCCTTATTTGAGCAACCGCTGGTGGGATTACGCGCAGACCTACGGCGCGCGCTCGCACCACGGCTACGTTAAGGGCTTTCCCTATCCGAAGGGCCAGCCGTTCGCCTCGCGCCGCGACGCCTGGCCGCCGGATGGCGGCTTGCCGGCGAGCAATTACGAGTTCATGCGCGCGCAGCACCTCGACTTTTACGGCATCGAATACGGCATCATGAATCCGCTCTCGCCGTCCGGGCAGGGCGAGCAGAATGATGAATATTCGGCCGCGCTCGCGTTTGCCTGCAACGAGTTCCAGATCAACCACTGGAACGCGCTCGATGCGCGGCTCAAAGCCTCGCTGGTCGTGCCTTACGAAGATCCCGACGCTTCGCGCGCCGAAATCAGAAAGCGCATCGGCGACCGCCGCTTCGCCCACGTGCTCATGCTCACGCGCACCGCCGAACTGATGGGCCGCCGCCGCTATTGGCCGATCTACGAAGCCGCCTGCGAGGCGGGGCTGCCGGTCGGCGTGCACGTCTTCGGCTATAGCGGCCGCGCGGTCAGCAATACCGGCTGGCCGTCGTTCTACGTCGAGGAGATGACCGAGCACGCCTCCGCCTGCCAGGCGCAGGTGACGAGCCTGATCATGGAGGGCGTGTTCGAGATCTTTCCGCAGCTGAAGTTCGTCTTCATCGAGGGCGGCTTCGGCTGGCTGCCGAGCCTCGGCCATCGGCTCGACCGCAACTGGCAGCGGATGAGAGAGCGGGTTGCCGCACGTCAAACGGCCGCCGTCGCAATATCTGCACGACCATTTCTGGATCACCACCCAGCCGATGGAGGAGCCGGAGAAGCCCGCGCATCTCGCCGACCTTATGGCGGCGATCGGCTACGACCGCATCCTGTTCTCGTCGGATTATCCGCACTGGGATTTCGACGATCCGTTCGTCGCACTGCCGCCGAGTCTCGGCGAGGAGCGGCGCAAGCAGATCTATTCCGGCAACGCGCGGGCGCTTTACGGATTTGCCTAAAGGGGTGGCGCGATCCCCGGTTGATCCCTAAATGTAGCGCCTGCAATTGCGAAGATATCCCAAGCCCTTGCGCTTGTTGGCTGGCATGAAGCTGACAGGCGGTGTATCACCGGCATGGGATTGATCCGGTGAGGATGACGGCATGTCGGCCCCTCAGAGCGCGAAGCTGACAGACGAAGGCTTCTTCTCTGCCTCGCTTGCCGAGAGCGACCCGGAAATCGCGGACGCAATCGCGCGCGAACTTGGCCGCCAGCGCGACGATATTGAGCTGATCGCGTCGGAGAACATCGTCAGCCGCGCCGTGCTCGAGGCGCAGGGCTCGGTGCTCACCAACAAATACGCGGAAGGCCTGCCGGGCCGCCGCTATTACGGCGGCTGTCAATTCGTCGACATTGCCGAACGCTTGGCCATCGAGCGGGTCACCAAGCTGTTCGGCTGTAACTTCGCCAATGTGCAGCCGCATTCCGGCGCCTCTGCCAATGCCGAAGTGTTCATGGCGCTGATGCAGCCCGGCGACACCTTCATGGGGCTCAATCTCGCCGCTGGCGGACATCTCACCCATGGCTCGCCGGTCAACCTGTCCGGCCGCTGGTTCAAGGTCGTGCCTTACGGCGTCCGCCGCGACGACCATTTGATCGATATGGACGAGGTCGCCCGCCTCGCCAGGGAGCATCGGCCAAAGGTGATCATCGCCGGCGGCTCGGCCTATCCGCGCATCATCGATTTTCGCCGCTTCCGCGAGATCGCCGACGAGGTCGGCGCTTATCTGGTGGTCGATATGGCGCATTTTGCCGGACTCGTGGCTGGCGGCGTGCACCCGAGCCCGTTCCCGCATGCGCACGTGGTGACCACTACCACGCACAAGACGCTGCGCGGCCCGCGCGGCGGCACGATCCTCACCAACGACGAGGAACTGGCCAAGAAGCTCAATTCGGCGGTGTTTCCAGGCATGCAGGGCGGTCCCCTCATGCACGTCATCGCCGCCAAGGCGGTCGCGTTCGGCGAGGCGTTACGACCGTCGTTCAGGGTGTACGCCAGGGCGGTGGTTGAGAACGCCAAGGCGCTCGCCGAGACGCTGAAAGCCTCCGGGCTCGACATCGTCTCGGGCGGCACCGACACGCACCTCATGCTGGTCGATCTGCGCAGGAAGCGCTTGACCGGCAGGGTGGCCGAGACTGCGCTCGGCCGTGCCAGGATCACCTGCAACAAGAACGGCATCCCGTTCGATCCGGAAAAGCCAACCGTGACGTCGGGGGTTCGCCTCGGCACTCCGGCCGGCACCACCCGCGGCTTCGGCATTGCGGAGTTCAGGCAGATTGGCGGCTTTATCGTGGAAGTGCTTGACGTCCTTTCATTAAAGGGAACCGAGGAAGACACGATTGCAGAGACCTCGGTACGTGAAAAGGTTGGACGCCTGGTAGCCCGGTTTCCGATCTACGAGAGCTAAGGAAGCGGGGGCAGGGGATGCGTTGTCCAAGCTGTGCGAGCCTCGACACCCAGGTGAAGGATTCGCGGCCGACGGAGGATTCCTCCGTCATCCGCCGCCGCCGCGTGTGCCTGGCCTGCAATTTCCGCTTCACCACCTTCGAACGGGTGCAGCTGCGCGAACTGATCGTGATCAAGCGCAACGGCCGCCGCGTGCCATTCGACCGCGACAAGCTTCTACGCTCCGTGCAGATCGCGCTGCGCAAGCGCCCCGTAGAACCGGAACGCACCGACCAGATGGTGTCGAAGATCGTGCGCGAGCTAGAAAGTCTCGGCGAAAGCGAGGTCTCCTCCGAAACGATCGGCGAGACGGTCATGGCCCACCTGCGCGATCTCGACGACGTCGCCTATGTGCGCTTCGCCTCGGTCTATCGCAATTTCCGCGAGGCCAAGGACTTCGAGACGGCGCTGGCGGAATTGTCAGCCGATGAAGCAGTGGAGATGGCGCGCAAGTGACGCCGGTACGCGCTGCTCCACGCGCTTATGCGGGGCCGAGCAGGTCCTCGACCTTGAGATCGAGGCCGGGCGGATCGAGGCGAAACGGACCGGTGCTCAACACCATCGGCATTTGGTCGCGGCCGTGATGTGTCACGGTGCGAGCGTCGGGATCGATCACCAAATAATGTGCAACGCTGGGCAACTTGAAATAGCCGATCAGCTTGGCGCTGGTGTCGTGATGGCTGGTGGTTGGAGACAGCACCTCGACCAGGACGACCGGATTCGGGATCAACATGGAAGTTGGCGGCGGTGCGCCTCCACAGAAAACCAACGCGTCGGGTTCATAGACTGTGTGGTCGTCGATCCTCACCCCAGGACCATCTCCCAATGCCTCGCACGGCAGACCAGCTGCAACGATCGCGTCGCGAAGCGCGACAAAAACGTAGCCCTTGGTGCGGCTGTGGACGAGTCTTTCGGAAGGCATCGTGACCACCTGCCCATTGATGAGCTCCGTGCGCGAACGCTCGCTCTGGTTGTCGCACCAGGCGAGGTACTCATCAACGGTCATGGCGGCGCGAAGGGCGACGTTCATGGGCCAAAATTTATCACGGGAAATGGCGTTGGCGCAAAACGATGAAGAGCGTTTCATGGCGCTGGCACTAACGCTCGGCCGGCGCGGGCTCGGCCGCACTTGGCCCAACCCGGCCGTCGGGGCCGTGATCGTCAACGATGGTGGCATCGTCGGCCGCGGCTGGACCCAGCCGGGTGGAAGACCGCATGCGGAGGTCGAAGCGCTCCGCCGGGCAGGCGAAGCTGCTCGCGGCGCCACGATGTACGTGACGCTCGAACCCTGTTCGCATTTCGGCAAGACGCCGCCTTGCGCCGACGCCATCGTCGCGGCTGGTCTCGCCCGCGTCGTCTCGGCGATCGAAGATCCCAATCCCGAAGTGTCGGGCGCCGGCCATGCGCGGTTGCGCGCGGCTGGGATAGAGGTCGACGTTGGCGTTGGCGCCGAACAGGCGCGGCACGACCATGCCGGCCATATCCGCCGCATGCGCGACGGCCGCCCGCACGTGCTGCTCAAGCTCGCTATCTCTGCCGATGGCAAAGCTGGTGCGGCCGGCCGGCGCCCCACGCCGATCACCGGCGAAGCCGCGCATAGTCGCGTCCACCTCATGCGGGCGCAAAGCGATGCGATCATGATCGGGATCGGCACCGCGCTGGCGGACGATCCACTGCTGACTTGCCGGTTGCCGGGGATGGAAAAGTATTCGCCCGTGCGCATCGTACTCGATACCGCGCTCCGCCTCCCGCTGAGCTCACGCCTCGTCCAGACCGCGCGACTGGTTCCGGTATGGGTAATCGCCGGGTTCGATGCGCCGCGTGCTGCCGAGGAGGCGTTGCGAGCCCAAGGTGTCGAAGTGATAGGAAGCCAAGCGGCAGACGGGAGGCTCGATCTATTGGCCGTGGTCCAACTCGTTGCCGCCCGGGGCATTACCCGGCTCATGGTCGAAGGCGGTCCGAGTCTCGCGGCAGCTCTAGTGACCGCTGATCTCGTGGATGAAGCGCATCTGTTCAATTCCCCGACCGTCATCGGGCCCGACGGAATTGATGCGCTGGACGCAGTCGCCAAGGCTACCTTGGGCCGGCAGCTGAGAAAGATAAGGAGCGAGCCCGTAGGTGCCGACCGCGATCAGATCTACGAGCGCAGGTGATTTATGTTTACCGGCATTATCAGTGACTTAGGCGAAGTTATTGATGTTGAAGAACAGGCGGAAGGTCTGCGCCGCCTGAACATCGCCTGCAACTACGACCCGGATACTATCGACATTGGCGCTTCCATCGCGTGTTCGGGCATCTGCCTGACCGTCGTCGAGCGCGCGCGAACCGGAAATCGGCCGTCCTTCGCCGTCGATGCCGCGGCTGAAACGCTGCGCATGACCACCGCCGCAGCCTGGCGGCGCGGCACAACGCTTAATCTCGAACGCTCGCTGCGGCTCGGGGACGAACTAGGGGGCCATCTGGTCAGCGGCCACGTCGACGGCATTGCCGAGCTCGTCGCCCGCGATGATTTCGTCGATATGGCGGATCTGACCTTGCGGGCTCCGCCCGAGCTTGCCCGTTTCATCGCGCCGAAGGGTTCGGTCGCACTCGATGGGGTGTCACTCACTGTCAACAAGGTGCAAGGCGACACCTTCTCAGCGCTGATCATCCCGCACACGCTGAAGGTCACGACGCTCGGTTCGGCGGGCGTCGGCGTACGGCTCAACCTCGAAGTCGATCTGATGGCCCGCTACGCGGCCCGGCTGTTGGAGTCTGCGCCGCGCGCCTGACCGCTCCGCTTGTGAACGCCGGCCTTGCTTGGTACCACCGGCCGCAATTTGGAGCGCAGCGATGGCCGGGCCGCGGCGGGGAAAAACGCGAAAAGAGCGACGGCAAAAGCGCGCGTATCCTCATCGTCGAGGCGCGCTTTTACGAGGAGATCGCCGACGCGCTCCTTGCCGGCGCGATGCGTGCCTTGGGCGAAGCGCAAGCCGTGGTCGATCGCATCAGCGTACCCGGCTCGCTCGAGATTCCGACGGCGATCGCCATAGCCGCCGACGCAGCGCAGCGCCGCCGCCGGCCCTACGACGGCGCGGTGGCGCTCGGCTGCGTGATCCGCGGCGAGACTATCCACTTCGAAATCGTCTCGCACCAGTCGGCGCGGGGCCTCATGGAGCTTTCGGTGGCGCGTGGGTTGCCGATCGGCAACGGCATCATCACGGTCGAGAACGAAGCGCAGGCCATTGCGCGGGCACGCATGGACGACCAGGACAAGGGCGGCGACGCCGCCCGCGCCGCGCTGGCGCTGGTCGCGCTCAAGCGCCGTCTCACCGGACGGTAGAGCAGAAGGCGATCTCATGGCGGCCGCGGAGACGAACCAGGCGCGCAAGGCCAACAAGCGGGGCGCCGCGCGTCTGGCCGCCGTGCAGGCGCTTTACCAGATGGATCTGGCTGGCACCGGGCTTAACGAAATCATGGCCGAGTTCGAAGGCCATTGGCTCGGCGGTGAGGTTGAGGGCGACCAATACCGGCCGGCGGAAGCCGCTTTCTTTCGCGATATCGTCGGCGGTGTCGTGCGCGAGCAAAGCCGGCTCGACCCGCAGATCGACGCTGCGCTGAGCCGCGGCTGGCCGCTCAAGCGCATCGAGGCGATACTGCGCGCCGTATTGCGCGCCGGCGCCTACGAACTCGCGTGCCGGTCCGACGTGCCGGCGCGGGTCGTCATGTCTGAATATGTCGACGTCGCCGCCGCCTTCGTCGACGAGGAGGAAACCGGCATGGTCAACGCGGTGCTCGATCAGCTCGCGCATCAGCTGCGTACCGACGAGTTCGCCCGCGGATAGGCGGAAGGCCACGACAATGTCCGCAGCAGACGAAAGGTCGGCCGAGGAGCGCTTGATCGCCCGTTATTTTCGGCCGCTCGCGCACGAGCCGGGCGCGTTTGGGCTCGCCGACGATGCCGCGATCCTTACCCCGCCGCCTGGCCACGATATCGTGCTGACGACCGACGGCGTGATCGCGGGGGTGCACTTTTTCCCGGACGATCCGCCGGACACGATCGGCCGCAAGGCGCTGCGGATCAATCTCTCCGACCTCGCCGCCAAAGGGGCAAAACCGGCCGGCTTCCTGATGTCGATTGCGCTGCCGGCAAGCATCGAGGAGAAGTGGCTTGCTGATTTTGCCGCTGGCCTCGGCGAGGACGCCCAGCTCTATCGATGCCCGCTGCTTGGCGGCGACACTGACCGCACGCCCGGGCCAATCTCGGTCTCGATTACGGCCTTCGGTTTGCTGCCGCGCGGACGGATGGTTCGCCGTTCCACCGCCAAGCCAGGTGACTGCGTCTTAGTCACTGGCACGATCGGCGATGCAGCATTGCACGTCCTGCTCAAGCCCGTAGGCGAACAACGTTTGCGTCTGCTCGACAACGTGCGCGATCACTTGCGGCGGCGCTATCTGCTGCCGCGGCCGCGCACGGCGCTGGCCGAAGCCGTCTTGCAGCACGCCTCCGCCGCCATGGACGTATCCGACGGTCTTGCCGGCGACCTCGCCAAACTCTGCCGGGCCTCATCGGTTGCCGCCGAAATCGACGTGATGCGGGTGCCCCTCTCGGACGAGGCCCGCACCGTGCTTGCCGCCGATCCGACGCTTATCGAGACAGTCCTGACCGGGGGCGACGACTACGAAATCTTGCTCACAATTGCACCCGACCAGCTGGCATCATTCGTCCAAGCCGCGGAACGCGCCGGTGTCGCCGTCACCGAAATCGGCCGCGTCACGGCAGGCGAGGGCGCCCGCTTTGTTCGCGACGGCCAGCCGCTCACCTTCGCGCGCCCTTCCTACAGCCATTTCTGATCAAGGCGCGGCGAAAGCGAATAGCAGCCGATACCCCATCGCCACTTCGCCATGGGCGGAACGAACGCGCTATAATGCTCGCTGCAGGAGGAACGCCATGCACGATACGACGGCGATAGCCGCGCAGGAAAAGGCCGCTTCTAAAAAGCCCGCATCCGAACGGGTGGCGCTGCCGAGCAAGCCGCGCGCCGGCAAGAATGCCAATCCGCGCTACGCCGAGCTCTATCGGCATTACCCGACCATCGATTATCTGCGCCGGCGCGCACGCCAGCGCCTGCCGCACTTCGCCTTCGAATATTGCGACGGCGGCTCGGGCAAGGACGACGCCGGCATCAAGCGCAATTGGGCCGCGCTCGACGCGGTCGAACTGGTGCCGCGCTATGGCGTCATGCCCGCACTGCCGCCGTGTGAGGTCGAGCTGTTCGGCCGCCGCTATGCCGCTCCTATCGGCATCGCGCCTATGGGCGGGCCGGCGATCGTCTGGCCTGGAGCTGACCTGTACCTCGCCCGCGCCGCCCAGCGCGCGCGCATCCCTTACACGCTCGGTACCGTCGGCTGCGCGACCATAGAAAAAATCGCCGAGGTCGCGCCCGACGTTTTCTGGTTTCAGCTCTACCGGGCCGCGCGCAACGATCATGCGATCGGCTTCGATCTGGTGCGGCGGGCGCAGAATGCCGGCTGCCACGCGCTGGTGCTGACGCTCGATGTTCCCGTGCGCACGACGCGCGCTCGCGAAGTCGTCGTCGGTCTCGGCGGCGCGTTCCAGGTTGACGTTAGCAAAATGGTGCAGATGGCGATGTCGCCTGCGTGGACGATGGCGCTGCGCAAGAACGGCATTCCGCGTTTTTCCAATCTGCGCGCTTACGCCGGGGATGTGTCGATCAACGACATGGTTGCCTTTGCGCGCCGCGAAATGGGCGGCGCCTTCACCTGGGAAGAGGTTGCGCAATACCGCGACCGCTTTAAGGGCGCCTTGATCGTCAAGGGCATCATGCATCCGCAGGACGCGGAAAAGGCCGTGTCGCTCGGCGTCGATGGCATGTTCGTGTCCAACCACGGCGGGCGGCAAATCGAAGCTTTGCCGGCGCCGATCGATGTGCTGCCGGCGATTGTGCGCCAGGTGGGCAAGCGCGCCACCGTGATGCTGGATTCGGGAATCCGCAGCGGAACGGACGTGGTGCGTGCGTATGCGCTCGGCGCTGAAGCCGCGTTCGCGGGCAAAGCCTTTCTGTGGGGGCTCGGCGCGCTCGGCGAGGAGGGGCCCGGCCACGTCATCGATTTGCTGATCGAAGAGACGCAAGCCGCGCTAGGCCAGTTGGGCGCGCACAAGCCCGAGGAAGCGCGCTCGGTCGTCATCCGACACGACGGTGCGCTCCGTTTCTAATATGCAAACAAAAACTCGCGGGAGGACAAGCCATGGCAAAAGCGACGCGCAAAGCCGCCAAACGAGCCCCGGCCGCTCGGCGGCCGACCAAATCGCGGCATTCGTCTCGGACTATTGATTCCCGCCGCGGCGCAGTGGCGGGCGCGCGTCGGGCAAAGGCGAAGACCGCCCCACGAAAGCAAACATTCATCGCCAGCCATCTCGCTCCGAATGCCTTCGACGAGGGACTGCGTTCCTACGCGAAGTACCGCGATCTCGGCATTGCGGCGGCGACCGGCGGCTTGGCGCGGGCCCATGTCATCAAGATGATCCCGCCCTGTGATCCAGCCGTGGTGTCGAAGCGGCACTACCACGACGTTGAATTCCAGATGATCTACGTGCTCAAGGGCTGGATCAAAGGCGAGTACGCGGGCGCCGGCGAGGTGACTATGCGCAAGGGCTCGTGCTGGCTGCAGCCGCCGCGCATCAAGCACACGGTGCTCGATTATTCGGACGATTGCGAACTGCTCGAAATCATCCTGCCGGCCGATTTCGCGACGGTGGAGCTGGAGAAGTAGCGCGTAGGATGGGTTGAGCGCCAGCGAAACCCATCGTGCAGCTTCCATACCCGATGATGGGTTTCACTTCGTTCAACCCATCCTACGCGCTGTGAGCCACCCACTTCCGATGTTCATCCAACAACCGACATGCCTTTGCATTGCGATAAACGTCGAAGAGGGCCAGAATCGGACATTCCGCGTGTGCCAATCATTCAAGATAGCCACGCAGTTGCCGTTCCTCCTGATCGAGCATGTCGGGGGGAAAGACGGTGCTGTGGCGCATTGCCTGCCCTGCCGCGCTCTGTTTAATTTTCTGCAATTCCAATAATCCGCGTTTGGCGAATTCGTGGCATTTTGCTTTTACACCAAGCAATTCGTAGATTGCCGCCATTCCTATGTAACCGCCGATTTGGTCTTTTGACATGGCGATGGCCGGTTCAAATATATTTGTTGCTGCGAAGCCGATTTTTGTGGCGGAGTCTATACGCTTGTTATTCACCTCTTTTTCAAGAGCGGCTAGTTTTTGAAATCCTGCTTGGCAAAGGATTCCCGATATTTGGGCGCGGATAATAGACACATTCCGATCTTCGTGGCCTAACTGCTCGTATCGGGATACTAAATTATTTTCCATTGACGATAACACAAAGCAATCGAACAGTTCCGTGGCGTCGAGCGCTTCAAAAATCGCGTCTATCACTATTGGCGCTACTTTATGCCACGGCGGAGAGCGTGCCTTTATCAGGCTTCTTGCCGAAGGCGGCTGCGCGTCCGTCATGGTCGGTCGGCTGCGGCGACGGCGAAAGGCGCGATTAAGCGCAATCGCCAGAGGCACGGAAATGACTATGAGAAGCCAGTCGATGGGGCCTATGACGCCTTTGCCCGGATAGGGGAGGAGTCCGAGGCCGGTAGCCAGTCCGTGAAGTGCCTCTAACAGACAGCAGATGATGAACCAGGAGGCAATTAAGCCGATTGTCCGCAGCATCATCTGCTCTCCCGAACAATAAGAGCCGGCGGTGTCGCCGTCGCCTTCACCTGTACCACTCTTGAATTGGAGCAGCCACCATCGCGACGGCTGCTCATCGAAATTCTACGCGAGAACATCTGGCTTTGGTTCTAGTTCCTTCTCGCGATAAATTCTCTCAAAAAGTCTAATTACGTGCGACACATACTCCCCGATGTCGTCGGCCGCTTGTCGCAGTCGTTCAATCGAAGTCTTGCCGCTTTGCAGAGTAAACGTTCCTTCGCCATCGCGTTGGTAGCGCAGAAATTCAAATTGATGGCTGCCCTTCCTATCCATCGTTAGACTTAGAAAGCCGTGCGTCATGAAATGACGTATCTCATCGTATCGCAATAGGTCTTCGCACACACGGTCCAATTCGTCCTTGTAGGATTGGTAGCCGTCTCGCTTAGCGATGCGTCTCACCGCCTTAATGCGAGCATCTATTAGGTACGGAAATCGCAGATCAAGCTTCACCGAAATGTCGGCCAACAAAAACTCCACCTGCGCATACGACGCGACGATGCGACCACGTAGGTACAAAGCTTCATCGACCAGCGACTTCTGCTGTTCCGTTGGTTCAACCGCTCCAAACCCGGTCATTTTTGTACTCCGCCACGTTAAGCTTCCGGCTGCAAACATTGAGAGCAGAAGTCCGAATAGGGTCAGGTGCGTCGGCTTTCCGCCCCGACGAAATGTCGGCTAAGCGGGTAACTTCGGACAATCCCGCAAGCCCCGTCCAGATCAGCAAGCGTAGCTCGGATGAGCGGAGCGATATCCGGGATTTTGTCTCCTCCAGGAATTACGCTCTCCCGCATCTCGCTGCGCTCATGCGGGCTACTTCGTTGCCCCAATTCGAAAAAGTCCGCACTCTCCGCGCCTTAGCGGGAAAAAGCGCGAATCAAGCCGGGTGTCACAATTACGGCGACTGAACAGCGAACAAGGAGCGGAAGAAGACTCTTGTTCTATCAAAGGAGTAGCTCCATCCGGCGGAATCTTCTTGTCGCACGTCGCGTGACGAAATAGAAAGATCCCATCTCGCTCAACCAAGGGACGTCAACCGGTGACGGCTGATTGATGGAGCGGGAGCGGTGCCCGGGATGGGGCTCGTAACTCTGTCCGCGGGCGGTTCGGAAACTCGCCCGGCCGGCCACGTCGCCGGTCTGCCAGGAGCTGGCTGCCCGGGGAGCGGATCGGTTGTCCGCTACCATGAAGCGCGGGACCGGACTGAGCCTGAGGCTCTCAAGGCCTCTGGCAAGAGCCGCGGTAGAGCGCCGGAAGGCGAGCGCGTCCGATGAGGGCGCGCGCCGCATCGCGCTACGCAAGCGACGCTTCGCTTGTGCGCGAACGCGGCCACTACCACGCGCCTTTCGGCGCTCCGCCTCCCTTTTGTTTGGAGGCAAAGCTTTCGTGCCGTTCGTCGAGCAATCCTCGGGGCGCGAACAAAAAGCGCAGCGCGAGAACGACGTTTCTCATCCTCACCCGCGATAGCGGGGGAGGGGGACCGCCGCAGCGAGCAAAGCGAGCGAAAGGGGGTGGAGGGGGGCCTCTGACTCGTCGCTTTGTTTTTCGTTGCAGGAGTTTCGTTGAGGCCCGCGCCCCTTCCACCATCCTACGCGCTCCGCGCTCTGGATGGTCCCCCTTCCCCGTTTGCACGGGGAAGGATGAAGAGGGCCCCGGCCGTTGCGCGCGTAGGCATTTTGTGCAATGTCCGCGACCACTTGCGCCCGGCGTTGACCTTGTCGCGTCGCGGGCTTTCCTTCCAGGCCGGGTGAAATAGTCCGGCCGATCAAAGACATCCGGGGATGCTATGCAAATCTTGTGGCTCATCGTCTTATGCGGCGTTTTGGCCATCGTCTATGCGATCTGGGCCACCTATTGGGTGATGCAGGCCGACCCCGGCAGCGCCCGCATGCAGGAGATAGCGGCGGCCATCCGCGAGGGCGCGCAGGCGTATTTGCGGCGGCAATACACCACCATCGCCGTCGTCGGCGTCATCATTTTCCTGATCGTCGGCTTTTTGCTCGGCTGGCTTGTCGCCGTCGGCTTTGCGGTCGGCGCGATTCTCTCCGGTTCGGCCGGTTTCATCGGCATGAACATCTCGGTGCGCGCCAACGTGCGCACCGCACAGGCGGCGATCGGCTCACTGGCTGGCGGTCTCGAACTCGCCTTCCGGTCTGGCGCCATCACCGGAATGCTCGTTGCCGGCCTCGCGCTTCTCGGTGTGACGCTTTATTTCGCTTTCCTCACCTTCGGGCTCGGCTTCGCGCCGAATGATCGCACCGTCGTTGACGCGATGGTTGCGCTCGGCTTTGGCGCCTCGTTGATCTCGATCTTCGCGCGGCTTGGCGGCGGCATTTTCACCAAGGGCGCCGATGTCGGTGGCGACCTCGTCGGCAAGGTCGAGGCCGGCATTCCGGAGGACGATCCACGCAATCCCGCCACCATCGCCGACAATGTCGGCGACAATGTCGGCGACTGCGCCGGCATGGCGGCCGATTTGTTCGAGACTTACGTGGTCACCACGGTTGCCACCATGGTGCTGGCCGCGCTCTTCTTTGGTTCCGTCTCTGCCGAAGCGGTCACGCGGATGATGACGCTTCCGCTCGCCATCGGCGGCGTGTGCATCATCGCTTCGATCGTCGGTACTTTCTTCGTCAAGCTCGGCGCCAATCAGTCGATCATGGGCGCCCTTTACAAGGGCCTGATTGTAACCGCGCTGCTGTCGCTTCTGGGCATCGCCGGGGTGTTCTACAACCTGATCGGCTTCGGGCCGCTCGCGGGCGTGGATTATTCGGGCGCTGAGCTGTTCTATTGCGGCATCACCGGCCTTGTGGTGACCGGACTGATCATCTGGATCACCGAGTACTACACCGGGACCGATTATCGCCCGGTGCGCTCGATCGCGCAGGCCTCGGTGACTGGCCACGGCACCAATGTGATCCAAGGTCTCGCGGTGTCGATGGAAGCGACCGCTTTGCCGGCGCTGGTCATCATCGCGGGCATTCTGGTCAGCTACAACATCGCTAACCTTTTCGGCATTGCGATAGCGGTGACCACGATGCTGGCGCTTGCCGGCATGGTCGTGGCGCTCGATGCGTTCGGTCCGGTCACTGACAATGCCGGCGGCATCGCCGAGATGGCCGGATTGCCGAAGGAAGTACGCAAGTCGACCGATGCGCTCGACGCGGTGGGCAACACCACCAAGGCGGTGACCAAAGGCTACGCGATCGGCTCCGCCGGGCTCGGCGCGCTCGTGCTGTTCGCAGCCTACAGCCAGGATCTGAACTTCTTTATTTCAGGCTCGGCTACGCATCCATACTTCCAGGGAGTTTCGCTCAACTTCTCGCTGAACAGTCCCTATGTCGTAGCCGGCCTGCTGTTCGGCGGACTCTTGCCGTACATGTTCGGCGCGATGGGCATGACGGCGGTCGGCCGCGCCGCTTCCGCGATCGTTGAGGAGGTGCGCCGCCAGTTTCGCGAGCGGCCGGGCATCATGAAGGGCACGGAAAAGCCCGATTACGGCCGTGCGGTCGATCTGCTGACCAGGGCGGCGATCAAGGAAATGATCGTGCCCTCGCTGTTGCCGGTGCTCTCGCCGATCGTCTGGTATTTCGTCATCTACTTCGTCGCCGGTGGCGGCGCGGTCGGAAAATCCGCTGCCTTCTCGGCGCTCGGCGCCATGCTGCTCGGCGTGATCGTGACCGGATTGTTCGTCGCCATCTCGATGACGTCGGGCGGCGGCGCTTGGGACAACGCCAAGAAATACATCGAGGACGGCCATTATGGCGGCAAAGGGTCCGATGCCCATAAGGCAGCGGTGACCGGCGACACCGTCGGCGATCCGTACAAGGATACCGCAGGCCCCGCGGTCAATCCGATGATCAAGATCACCAACATCGTCGCGCTGCTGCTGCTCGCAGTGCTGGCGCACTAAGACGGAAATCGGAGTCTGGAAATCAGCAAACGCTGCTGATTTCCGGCTGCCGATTTTGGAAATTACGTCGTCTTATCGGCGATGATGCGGAACAGGCCGTTGAGCAGGCTCAGATCGGCGCCGCCCGTTGGCGTTGTACGGCTGATGAAGTCGAAGACCTTGCCGTCCTTCAATCCGTATTCCGCGAGCCGCTTGACCTTGCGATTGCGATCGAAATAAACGGCGATCACCCGCTGGTCGACGACCTGCGTCTGCATGAACGAGACCGGCCGCTCTGCCCGCTGCGAAATGTAATAGAACGCTTCGCCGCTGACCGTGGCCACGGTTGAAGGCGTGCCGAGCACGATCAGCACTTGTTCCTGGGATGATCCGAGCGGGATTTGCTGCAGCGCTCCTTCGGGCAGCACGTACCCGCGCTGAAAAGTCTCGCCGAAGCAGCCCCCCGGCATCAGGCCGAGCGCCATGATGACGAGGCATGCGGCCGTCGTGCGCCGCGTTCCCCTCGCGGCCGGACCGCCGCTCGCCACTGCTATACCCTCGCATGCCCACTCCACCTTGCGCCCGCCTGCCGGCTGACTTAACCCCCCGATACCCGCACCGGAAGCGGTTCCGCAAGCGGGCAGATGACGGCGCGCAGCCCCGCACCGGTCATCGGTCGTATCAGCGAGACGGACTATCCCCATGATCCTGCGGCCATTTCGGCGCAGTGCTCAGAACAGCACTATCGCTTCGTTCTATGGCACCATCGTGGCGCAGGCCCGTTTGCCCATATTCTACGTCGAATTCGGTGTGCCCGACACGGTACACGGCCGATTCGATCTGATCGTGCTCCATCTGGTGCTGCTCTTGCGTAGGCTGGCGAAAACGGCCGGGTCCGGTCCTGCCCTCGGGCAGCTTCTGTTCGACAGGTTCTGCGCCGACCTCGACGACAATTTGCGTGAGATGGGCGTCGGCGATTTGGCGGTTCCCAAGCGCATGCGCAGCTTCGCCGAAGCCTTTTATGGCCGGCAGGCCGCCTACCTCGCCGCGCTCGATGCGGCGGACGAGCGGGACTTTGAGAACGCGCTTGCGCGCAATATCTTAGCGGAGGCGGAGAGCGGCAAAGCGGCGTGCCTTGCGCGCTATGCGTGGGCCGTCAGCGGCGGGCTCGATGCCCAGCGAGGAGGACGGTCTGTTGCGTGGCGAGGTCGCCTTTCCCCGACCGGAGGCCTTTGCAGATGCCTAAGCACCAATCCAAAGATCTGGCGAGGATGCCATGGCGCGTTCCGGTCGCGGTTGAGGATATTCCGGAGGCCGGCCGGCGCTACCTGCTGATCGCCGATGAGCAGGCGCGCATCGCAATAGCGCGGATGGCCGGATTGCGCGATTTGGCGCGGCTCGAGGCTGAATTTCAGGTGACGCGGCGCGGCGCGGACGGGCTGCACGTCATTGGGCGGGTTTCAGCGACTGTCGGGCAAAATTGCGTCGTCACGCTTGAACCCTTGGACAACGAGGTTGGCGAGGACATCGATCTGATCTTCATGCCGCAGATTGGGACATCGGCGGAAGGCGGCGGCGAGGATGCCGAGCCTCATCCGGCAAAGAAGAACCCCGACGATCCGGAGTCGCTTATTAACGGCGTTGTCGACCTCGGCGCGTTGGCGACCGAGTTCCTCATCCTTGGGCTCGATCCCTATCCGCGCAAGCCGGGCGCAGTATTCGAATCACCGGAGCAGCGTGAGCGGGATGGTGGTCCGTTCGCGGCATTGTCCGGCTGGGCCAAAGGCCGCGATGCGTCCTGATCGCCATTGTATCCCGGCGGCGAACCGCTATTGTCGCTGCCGCTTTCGGTTCCCCGGTTCCGGACACTGGCGCGGTGGATGTGAGTTTCCTACAGTCGGGCAAACCCACGGATAGGAACGCCCGATCCAATTGCCGCCCGCGAATCATGACGTTGCTGGTGTCGCTCTGATTCCGAAGTTCGCATGAGGTCAGGCCGCGAAGGGTGCGAACCTCGCAATTACGATGGTCGTGACCGCAAGGTTCAGTCGCTCGATGGCAGACAAGGTTCGCATTGCGCTCGATGCGATGGGCGGAGACCGCGGCCCCGCTGTCGTGGTTGGGGGTGCGGAATTGGCGCTGCGGCACCATCCCGAATGCGAGTTTCTCTTCTTCGGCAATTCCGCGCAGGTCGCGCCGCTCCTCGATGCGCGACCGCAGCTCAAGGCCGCATCGCAACTCGTCCACACCGAGGTTGCCGTCGCCATGGATGCTAAGCCGAGCCAAGCTCTTCGCTATGGCCGGTGGAAATCCTCGATGTGGCTCGCGATCGAGGCGGTCAAGAAAGGCAAGGCCGACCTCGCCGTCTCGGCGGGTAATACGGGCGCGTTGATGGCGATGGCGAAATTCGAACTCAAAATGCTGCCCGGCATCGATCGGCCGGCGATCGCGGCGATCTGGCCGACGGTGCGCGGCGAAGCGATCGTGCTCGACCTCGGCGCCTCGATCGGGGCGGATGCAGAGCACCTCGTCGACCTTGCCGTCATGGGTGCGGCGACCGCGCGCATCCTGTTCGGCTTGCCGCGTCCGACGGTCGGACTTCTCAATATCGGCGTCGAAGAGGTTAAGGGGCTCGAGCCGGTGCGCGAGGCCGGCCGCATTCTGCGCGAGGAAAAACTGCCCGATCTCGAATATTTTGGCTTCGTCGAAGGCGACGATATCGGTCAGGGCAAGGTCGACGTCGTTGTCACCGAGGGGTTTGCCGGCAACATCGCGTTGAAAGCGGCGGAGGGCACCGCGCGGCAGATGGCAGAGTACATAAGAGCCGCGATGAACCGTTCGCTCAGCGCGCGCATCGGTTATTTTTTTGCGCGTTCGGCGTTCCGTGAATTAAGGGCGCGCCTTGACCCCCGTCGTTCTAATGGCGGCGTGTTCCTCGGGCTCAACGGTATCGTCATCAAAAGCCATGGCGGCACCGACGCCGAGGGCTTTGCGGCGGCGATCGAAGTTGGTCGCAGCGTGGTGGGCGACCAGCTTTTGAGCAAAATCACTTCCGCGCTCGGTCGTCATCACGAATTTCAGCGGCAAGTGCTTGGCGGAGCGGCTTCGTGACAATGCGGCGTTCGGTGATCCTCGGTTGCGGCGCGTATCTGCCGAGTCAAGTCCTGACCAACGAGGACTTGGCGCGCAAGGTCGATACGTCCGACGAATGGATCGTGCAGCGCACCGGCATCCATGAGCGTCGCATCGCCGCGCCGGGCGAGGTGACATCGCAGATGGCGACCCAGGCGGCGCGCTCAGCGCTCTCGCACGCGCGGATCGACGCGCAATCGATCGACCTGATCGTGCTGGCGACCTCGACGCCGGACAATACGTTTCCAGCAAGCGCTGTCTCGGTGCAGGCCGAGCTCGGCATCACGCACGGTGCAGCCTTCGATCTGCAGGCGGTGTGCTCAGGCTTCGTCTATGCGCTGGCCACCGCCGATGCGTTGCTCAAGACCGGTGCGTTCTCTCGCGCGCTGGTGATCGGCGCGGAGACTTTCTCGCGCATCCTCGACTGGACTGACCGCTCGACCTGCGTGCTGTTCGGCGATGGCGCCGGCGCCGTCGTGCTCGAGGCGCAAGAGCAGCCGGACACGCGCGATGCGCGCGGCATCCTCACCGTGCATCTGCGTTCCGACGGTCGTCACAAATCGAAGCTCTATGTCGATGGCGGACCGTCGTCGACCGGTACTGTCGGTCATCTGCGGATGGAGGGGCGCGAAGTGTTTCGCCACGCCGTTGCGATGATCACAGATGTCGTCGAGGACGCCTTTCGGGCGACCGGCTACACCGCGGACGACATCGACTGGTTCATTCCTCACCAGGCCAATAAGCGCATTATCGACGGTTCGGCGCACAAGCTCGGCATCTCGCCGGCAAAAATCGTCACCACGGTCGACCGGCACGGCAATACGTCGGCGGCGTCGATTCCGCTGGCTCTATCGGACGCGCTAGCCGAGCGCCGGATCAAGCGCGGCGACCTTTTGCTGCTGGAAGCCATGGGCGGCGGGTTCACCTGGGGCGCGGCCCTGGTGCGCTGGTAGGTCGCAAAGGCCGTTGACGGCCGTCTCAAGAAAGGCGAATATCGTTGTAAATTCAGCGCGGTATGGGGTCGGTAATTTGATCGACCGCCGTACTCGTCGGGGCTGGCCATGGCGGGAAAGACGGTCACGCGAGCGGACCTGTGTGAGGCGGTCTACCAGAAGGTTGGCCTGTCGCGCAGCGAATCCGCCGCACTCGTCGAACTTGTGCTCAAAGAAATCACCGACTGCCTGGAGCGGGGCGAGACGGTGAAATTGTCGTCGTTTGGCTCGTTCGTCGTGCGCAAGAAGGGCCAGCGGATCGGACGCAATCCGAAAACCGGCAAGGAAGTTCCCATCTCGCCTCGCCGGGTGATGGTGTTCAAGCCGTCGGCCATCCTCAAGCAGCGGATCAATTCCGAGGCGGACGATAAATCGTCGAGCTAGAGCGCAATCGTTTTGCAGCGATGAATCGATCGCTGCTCTGACAGTTTGGTTGGGCGCGCGGATAAGTTCGCCGGGGGATTAGGCCGATGGAAAAGGCGCCAGGCGCATTCCGCACGATCAGCGAGGTCGCCGACGAGATCGACGTGCCGCAGCATGTGCTGCGTTTCTGGGAAAGCCGGTTCGCGCAAATCCGGCCGATGAAACGCGGCGGCGGACGGCGCTTCTACCGACCCGAGGACGTCGATCTGCTGCGCGGTGTGCGGCATTTGTTGTACGGGGAGGGCTACACGATCCGCGGCGTGCAGCGCATTCTGCGCGAGCAGGGTGCGGTGTTTGTGCAAAACGTCTGGCGCATCGGTGCTGAACCGCCGCCGCCGGAATCCGAGGAGGATCGCGGAGGCGACGATGGCGTCGCGTCGTCGGCGGCCGAGCGGCCGGTGCCGGATGCGTCGGTGTTTTCTTTTGCTCCCTCCCGCGCGCGCGACCGCGATGCGGAGGAACCTCCGGCTGAACGGCGTGAGCCGAGCTTTGCGCCGCCCTCGCCATCGTCCAGGGCCGCCGGCATTGCTGGTGATGACCGTCGTAAATTGCGCGCTGCGCTCGATGATCTCGTTGCCTGCCGCCGGCTGATCGAAGCTGCGCTGGCGGACGAAGATATCGCCATGCAGGCTGAGCCGGAGTCCCGGCGCCCCTGATCGGTCTTTACCGAGATCGAAGAATGCGATGGTGGGCCGCTTCACAAAACTTTAGCTGCCCCGCATTATGCACCGGTCTGGGCTCCTCAGGGTGAGTGTGCGTCCCTTGTCTCGTCGCGTCCGCAACGTCCTGTTGCTTGTTGCCGCCTCCCTGCTGCTCGCGGGGGTCGGCGCAGTCGTCGCCCAGCAGCCGACGCCGCGTCCACCGGCCCGCCCGGCACAACCGGCGCCGCCGGCACGGCCCGCGGCCACTCCGCAGCCGGTCACTCCGCAGTCGACCGCTGGCGAGCCGCAGCAGACCTCCGCCACCTATGACGACTGGGTGGTGCAGTGTCAGACGCGTGCCGGCCCGCCGGTGGAGAAACTCTGCGAGATGCAGCAGATCGCGCAGGCACAGGTGCAAGGCACGACCCGGCCGTTCTCCCGCGTGGTCATTCCGCATCCAGCGAAGGGTCAGCCGGTCAAACTGATCGTGCAGGTGCCGGTCAACGTGTCGTTCCGCACCGACGTGCGCATCGTGGCCGGCGAGACCGATCCGGGCCTGAGCGCGCCGTTTGCGCAATGCGTGCCGTCGGGCTGCTTCGCCGAGTTCGAGCTGAAGGACGAAACGATCAAGCGGCTCGGCGCGATCACAGCCCCGGGCAAGCTCACATTCGCCGACGCTGGCGGGCACGAGGTCGCGGTGCCGATCTCGTTCAAGGGTTTCATCCAAGCCTATGACGCGCTGCTGAAGGACTAGCCGCGTTCAGCAGCCGCACACCGCCGCCAATCGAGCTTTCAGCGATCTCTAACGCCTCGCCTTAGGTTTTTCGATCTCGAGCGGCGTCAGCAGCGGCCCCAGAAATTCCTCATAGACGCGCCAGCGACCGATCGCACTTTTGTAGATCGGCTGGCGAACCTGCGTTGCGCTCGCGGTCCGCACCGGCCGATCGGTCTCGTGGAACGACAGGCAGCGGTCGTTCCACGGCAGTCCGCAATGGGAAATGATGCGCCGCGCCTGATTGGGCAAATCGGCAACGACATCCTCGTAGCGGACGTCAAGAATGCGCCCGCGTGGCAGCACGCGACGCCAATGCGCCATCAAGCGTTCGTAGCGCTTGTAGTAGCGCCCGAGCTCGGCGAGATCGTAGGTGTGATTCTGCTCGGCCGAGAACAGTTTGGAAAAACAGGAAATGCAGGTGTCGACCGGATCGCGGATCGTGTGAATGATGGTCGCGTTCGGCAGCGCGAGGTGGATGAGGCCGGCGAAGTAATAGTTCGACGGCATCTTGTCGGTGACGTAGGTGGCGTCGGCGCGGCCGTGCTTGGCGGCGAGCGCACGCACATCGGCCAGATAGCGGCCGCCGATCTGCCGCAGCGCTGATCCATCGAGCGCCGGAATGAATTCTGGATAGAGGATGACGTTGCCGTCCGGGCCGCGCACGTTGAGGATCACGTCGTTGAGGGTCTGCAGCTCGCCGGCGCCGAAAACGAGCGGATGCGAGGCGATGATCTGCTCGACCAGCGTCGTTCCCGAGCGCGGCATGCCGATGACAAAAATCGGCAGGGCTGACGGATCGCCCGCGCCGGATTTTTGCCCAATCAGTTCGCGGGTGAACACCGCTTCGATGCGGTCGAACAGCGCGAACGTCGATGGCTCGTCGTAGGCGATGGTGGCGCGCTTGGCGGCGTTGCCGGCGAGCAGATGGTGGAACGAGCGGTCGTAGTCCTTGAGGTCCGCGTAAGCTTTGCCGAGCCCGAAATCGAGCTGCATGCGGTCGGTCTTCGACAAGCCGTCGGTCTTGGCCGCAAGCGCTTCCATGGCGGCGAGATGCGCATCGCCGGCAGCGAATTTCTTGGAATCGGCAAGATTGACGTAGACGCCGGCGATGTTCGGATCGAGCGCAAGCGCTTGCAGATAGGCGTCGTGCGCCTCCTGCAGTTGCCCGAGTTCTTTGAGCACGTTGCCCATATTGTTGTAGGCGTCGGCGAGGTCGGGCTTGAGCGCGAGCGCGCGCCGGTAATAGGCAAGCGCGGCATCGAGCTCGCCGCGCTCGAAGGCGACGCGGCCCATCAGATTGATGGCGTCATGATTGGTGGCGTTGAGCGACAGCGCGCGCTCGCACGCGGCCGCCGCCTCGTCGATTTTTTTCTGATCGAGCAGGACGGTTGCATAGTGCACGTAGAATTTGTCGCTGCGCGCCTCGATGACGAGCGCGCGGCGCAACAGATCGGCGGCCTCGTCGAGGCGGTCGAGGTCTTTGACCGCGAGCGCCAGGTTGTCGAGCGTCTCCGGATTGTTGGCGTTGAATTCGAGCGCCTTGCGATAGACGGTCTCCGCCTCCTCGGAACGCTTCAGTTCGCGCAGGCAGGTGCCGAGATTGTTGTAGGCGTCGGCGAAGCTCGGCTGCAATTCGATGGCGCGGCGATAGTCCTTCTCGGCGTCGGCGAAGCGCTTGAGCCGCTGCAGCGCGTTGCCGCGGTTGCTGTGCGCCTGGGCGAAATTGTCCTCGAGCGCGATGGCGCGGTCGTAGAGCGAAAGCGCTTCGTCGAACTTGCCCTGATCGAACAGCGCGATGCCGAGATTGCTCAGCGCGCCGGGGTAGTCGGGATTGATTTGCAGCGCCCGGCGGCCGGCGGCGATCGCCTCGTCGAGGCGGCCGCCGAGCCGGCACATTTCGCCGAGATTGGCGTGATAGAGCGCGACGTCCGGCTTCATCGTCGCGGCGCGGCGCACGTGCTCGATGGCTTCGTTGAGCTTGCCGGATTGGTGCGCGATGATGCCGAGCATGTGCACCGCCTCGGCGTTGTCCGGCTCCGCCGCAATCGCGCGGCGGGTCAGTTCGTCGGCGTCGGCGAGGAAACCGTGGCGGCGCTTCTGCTCGGCGAGGATCAGCGCCTGTCCGGGCGCGACAGCCTGCGCGAGCGGGGCGACCGGCGCCGCCGCGCGCGCGGCTTCCGCTGGAATGATCGCCGCTGCCTCTGCGCCGCGGCGCTCGCCTTCGGCCTTGAACGGCGTCAGCGGGGAGAGATCGCCCTGCGCGACAGCGGCAAGCTCCTTGGCCATGCGCGCGATGATGCCGCCCCAGTCCTCGCCCTTCTTCTGGCGGAACAGGCGCATCGTCGGGTACCAGGGATTGTCTTCGCGGTTCAGCAGCCAGCGCCAGTCAGTGACCCACGGCAGCAGCACCCAGACCGGCTTGCCGAGCGCGCCGGCGAGATGGGCGACCGACGTGTCGACGGTGATCACCAGATCGAGCGCGCCGATGGCCGCGGCGGTGTCGACGTAATCCTCGAGCTGAGGCGAAAGATCGTCGATGACGCGCTTATTCTGCTTGAGCTTTTTCAGATCGGCGGCGCGCGGTCCATATTGCAGGCTGACGAACGAGGTGCCGCGGATTTCGAACAGCGGTTCGAGCTAGCGAGCTTCAGCGAACGGCGCGTGTCGTTGACGTGATCGGGGTTGCCGGCCCACACCACGCCGACTTTGAGGCCCTTCATCTTGGCGAGCCGTTCCTGCCAGCGCCGCGCCGCGGCCTCGGGCGGACGCAGATAGGGCACGGCGGCCGGAATGGTTTCGAGCCGCGTCTTGAACAGGCGCGGCAGGCTCAACAGCACGGCGTCGCATTGATAGGGCGCCGGATCGCCGCGATCGCCGAGCACGGTGATGCCGGGAAGGCTCTCGCGCATCAGCGTCACCAATTGCTGATGCACGCGCATCGTCACCTTGGCGCCGCGCGCCGCCAGGAGTGGGATGTAGCGGGCGAATTGCAGCGTGTCGCCGAACCCTTGCTCCGCCTGGACGTAGATGTGCTTGCCGGCAAGCGGTTCGCCCTGCCAGGGATTTTCGGGAAACTTCGGGCCCTTGCGCTCAGTCGAGCGCAGCCGCCACTCGTATTCGTCCCAGCCTTCGGCGAGATCGCCGCGCATGAGCAGAAGGATGCCGAGCCCCGAATGCGCGTTGGCGTGATGCGGGGCGAGCGCCATCGCGCGGCGCAGCACCGAGATGCCTTCCTCGAAGCTGCCGCTGTGGTGCAGCGTGGTGCCGAGATTGGCCCAGGCGTCGGCATAATTTGGTTTCAACTCGATGGCGCGCCGATAGGCGACGATCGCTTCGTCGAAACGCCGCGTGGCGTGGAATGCGTTGCCGAGATTGCTGTGCGCCTCGGCAAAATTCGGATTGACCTCGATCGCGCGGCGCTGCGCGCTCGCAGCTTCTTCGTAGTCTTTCAGCTCGTAGAGCGCGACGCCGAGATTGCTCCAGGCCGCCGCCATATTCGGTTCGATCTCGATGGCGCGGCGCGCCGCTTCGGCGGCGAGTTTCGGCCGGCCGGCGAGGCGCAGCATCTCGCCGAGATTGGCGTGAAACAGCGCCACCTGCGGCGCCAACCGCGCCGCCCGCTGCACATGTTCGATCGCCTCGCCGAGCTTGCCGTTCTGGTGGGCGATGACGCCAAGCAGGTGCTCGGCTTCGGGCAGGCTCGGCTGCGCCTGCAGAACACGGCGGCAAACCGATTCCGCCTCCATCAGCCGGCCTTCGCCGCGGCAGCGCTCCGCGTACATGAGCGCCTCCCCAAGCGGCATAAAGGAGCCGGTACTCTGCCCCGCACCTTCGTCCATGGCCAGCTGAATAGCACGGGGCGCCTCGGGACGCCAAGGCACGGAAACGTATGCGAAATTAACCAAATTAAGACATTGTTAACGCCGAGTTTTGCGGTGGCTTTGTGACCCCAACGGGCAGACGTAGCAGGGCGCAGCCGCACCTAGAATTTGAGACGGTGCTGGTCGCGGTTTCCAGGTCGTCATGTCGGCTACGTCGCCGCGTGGCATTTCGGCAACGTCACACAGAAAACGCCGACAAATGCCTGAAATCCCGTTGGAATTGCTCCCGCTTCCGATTGTAGCACCCGCCCTGGCTGCGGTAGCCTTACACGGACGGCGTGTAAGTTGCCGACGGGGTGTTGGCGTCGTGGTGGGTGCGTCTGGTCCAGGCGGTCGTCGCCGCCTGAAATTGCTGTTCGCGTCGAGTTCGGTCGTCGCGCTGCTGGTCGGCGGCGGCGCACCGCCGGCGTTTGCCGCTTGCGTCGCCGTCCCCACGAGCGGCGTCAGCAATAGCGGCACGGTGACCGGCTATTGCATCAACAATGAAATCGTCACCGGCAACGTCGACAATTCCGGCATCATCAGCACGTCCGGAATTTCTCTCACCAGCGGCACCCTCAACGGCTCCATCATCGACACCGGCACGATCGCCGGCGGAATCTCCATCGACAGCGCGAGCGAGATCACGGACGCCGGCGGGACCGCGATCTCGATCACCGGGCCAACCTTCACCGGCGGCATCAGCAACGCCGGCACAATCTCGGCGAGCGCCAACGGCGTTTTTGTCGGCACCGTCACCAGCTTCTCGGGCGGCATCAGCAACGGCGGCCTGATCTCAGCGGGCCTGAACGGCATTTTCGTCGATGGCGTCACGACGTTCCTGGGAGGTATCAGCAACAGCGGCACGATTTCCACCGGCAACAACGGCATCTATGTCACCAATGTCGCGATCTTCGGCGCCACCAGCGGCGGCGGTATCAGCAACAGTGGCACAATCACGGCGGGCTTCACCGGCGTTTACATCAAAAACGTCACGACGTTCCTCGGCGGCATCAGCAACAGTGGCGCGATCTCGGCCCAAGTCCGCGGCATCTATGCCAGCAGCGTGACCCAATTCGGCAACGCCAGTGCTGGCGGCGGCATCACCAACAGCGGCACGATCTCGGCGGGCAGTGCCGGCATTCGGGTCGTCAACGGTTCTCAATTCTACGGCGGCATCGTCAATGCCGGCACGATCACGGCCGCTACCGGCATCTACGTCGAGAACCTCGTCACGTTGGCCGGTGGCATCAGCAACAGCGGTACGATCAGCGCCAGCGGTAGAGGTATCCGCGTCAGCAGTGTCGCTCAATTCGGCGACCCCAGCCTGGGCGGCGGCATCACCAACTCCGGCACGATCTCCTCCGGCAGCAAGGCCATTTACGTCAATGTTGCCATGACCTTCTACGGCAGCATCTCCAATTTGGGTGCGATCACGGCCGGTACCGCAGGTATCCATGTTTCCGCGGTCAGCCAATTCGGCGGAACCAGCGCGGGCGGCATCGCTAACAGCGGTACGATCTCGGCGACCAAATTCGGCATATTCGTCGGCAACGACATTAATTTTTCGGGTGGCATCGCCAACAGCGGCACGATCTCGTCTGGCGGCGTGGGCATTCAGGTCGGCGGCTTGAGCAAGTCCGGCGTTGTGCGCCCCGTCCAAACCTTCTCTGGCGGCATCACCAATTCCGGCACCATTGTTGCCGGGACCGGCATCGCGGTCGGCGCGATGGTGTCGACCTTCCTCGGCGACATCAGCAATTCCGGCACCATCTCGGCCGGCAACGTCGGCATACTGGTTTCCGGCGTCACCACCTTCGGCGGCGGCGTCACCAACAGCGGCCTGATCGATCCGAAGACCGGGATCAGCGTCGTCAACGTCTCAACCTTCTCCGGCGGCATCGTCAACGCTGCCGCCGGCGACATCACAGCCACCAAGATTGGCATCAACGTCTCCACGGCTTCGACCTTCTCCGGCGGCATCACTAATGCCGGCACGATCTCGGCGGGCGGGAGTGGCATTTGGGTCGGCGCGAATCTCACCGGCGCCGCGATAGTTACGATATCGACCTTCTCCGGCGGCATCAGCAATGCCGGCACGATCTCGGCGTCAGGAGGCATGGGCATCTGGGTCGGCGGCATTATCACCGGCGGCTCCGCTCTGACGATATCGACCTTTTCAGGCGGCATCACCAATAGCGGCGCGATCATTGCCAACACCGGCATCGTGGTCGGCGCGCAGGTGTTGACGTTTTCCGGCGCCATCTCCAACAGCGGCACGATCAGCGGCACCGGCGGCACCGCCATCGACGTAAGCGGCGCCAACAACGCCATCACTATTAATCAGAGCGCGGGGCTGATCGCGGGCGCGGTCAAGCTGTCGGCGAATTCCGACGTGTTCAACATCACCGGCGGCTCGATCGCCGGCAATATCGTCGGCTCCGGCTCGCACGACACGGTCAATTTCAACCCAGGCGCAGGCAACACGTTTGCCTATGCCAACAACTTCACCGGTATCAATCAGGCCAACGTCACGTCCGGCACGGTGGTGCTTAACGGCAACAACACCGCGACCGGTATGACGGTGAGCAACGGCGGCACGCTCGCCGGTACTGGCATCATCACCTCATCGATCGGCATCAACAGCGGCGGCACGCTGGAACCCGGGTTGCCCGGCACCGGAGGCGGCACGCTCAGCGTTGCCGGCACGGTGAGTTTTGCTTCCGGCGCCGACTATCTTGACACCATCTACCAATCCACTGCCAGCGCCGCGGCGATCAGCGGCACCCCAGGTACGGCGATCCTCGGCGGCGCCACGGTGCAGATCGCGCCGCAAAGCGCGGTGTTGACTGGCTCGCCCTACACGATCCTGACCGATACCGGCGGCGGGCTCGGCGGCGGCAACGTTTTCGGCAATTCAACTGTCACCTTCGATCATCTGACCGGAACGATCGGCTACACCTCCAATTCGGTCACGCTGACTTTCAGCACGCCGTCGGGCTGCGCTCCCGGGCAGCCGGTCAACGTCGGCACCGTGCCGTGCATCCTGGTGAGCAGCCGAACTCTGAATGGGCTGGTCGGCAACGCCGCAGCGGGCAACGTTACCAAGACCGGCATCACCGTTTACAACAGCACCATCAACGGCACGCTGATCAATGCCGGCACGGTGACCGGCGGCATCGCCGTCGACTCCAGCACGATCAACGGCTCGATCAATGTCAGCGGTCCGGTGATATCCGGCGGGCTCGTCATCGACTCCGCCAGCACCATCGCCCCGACCGCTACGGCCAACGCCGTGTCCGTCAGCGCGTCCACCTTCATCGGCGGTATCACCAATGCCGGCACGATCATGGCGGCGGCGCTTAACGGCATCGTCGTCGGCGGCACGTCGGGCGGCTCGCTGACAATCTCGACCTTCGGCGGCGGCATCACCAATATCGGCACGATCTCGGCGGCTGGAAATGGCATCTGGGTCGGCGGCTTCGTGCGCAGCGGCAATACGCTCACGATCGAGACTTTCTCCGGCGGCATCACCAATTCCGGCACGATTTTCTCGACGGCCGAAAACGGCATATTTGTTGGCGGCTTTGCCAACACCGCCGGCACGTCGCTGACCATCTCGACTTTCGCCGGAGGCATCACGAATTCCGGTGCGATCACAGCCGGAAACGGCATCGTCGTCGGCGGGAGCGCAAATCTAGGCTCGCTGACGATCTCGACCTTCGCCGGCAGCATCACCAATTCCGGCACGATCTTCGCAGGCAACGACGCCATTCTCGTCGGCGGCCGCGCGACCGGCACCGGTGCGTCGCTGGCGATTTCCACTTTCACGGGCGGCATCACCAATTCCGGCGCGATCTCGGCCGGCACCAACGGCATCCTTGTCGGCGGCACCGCCGGGCGATCTGGCGCCACTGTTGTCTTGTCCGCGTTTTCCGGCGGCATCAGCAATTCCGGTACGATCACGGCGGGCGCGAACGGCATTTTCGTCGGCGGTTTCGCCGGTCTCGGCGGGGCGCTCACCATCTCGACCTTTGGCGGTGCCATCAGCAATTCCGGGACCATCTCGGCCCGCGCCAATGGCATCGTGGTCGGCGGCACCGCGCGCTCCGGTGGCACGCTGACCGTCTCGACCTTCTCAGGCGGCATCAGCAACAGCGGACTGATCAGTGCCGGTGCGGCGGGCATTGCCGTCGGCAACAGCGCGGGCAGTGTCGCCATCTCGACCTTTACCGGCGGGATTGCGAATTCAGGCACGATTTCCGCCGCGACCGGCATTGCCATCAAGAATGTCACCATCAGCGGCGGCATCACCGACACCGGCGTCATTTCTGGCTCAGCCTACGGCATCCTGATCGGCCGGCTCGGCGCGGTGACCAGTTCGCACACTGCCATTCTGGTCAGTGGCCCGAGCTTCTCCGGCGGCATCAGCAATGCCGGCACGATCTCGGCCGCGTCGGGAAGTGGCATCGTGGTCGGCGGCAGGGTGAGCGTCACCAATGCAACGGCGACGGTGTCGAAATTCGCCGGCGGTCTCACCAATTCCGGCACGATCACCGGGGGCTTCGTAGGGATGGTTGTCGGCGGCAGGGCGACCGGGAGCAATGCGACGGTGACGGTGTCGAATTTCTCCGGCGGCATTACCAATTCCGGTTCGATCGCCGTTGAGGGAGGCGACGCCGCCATCCAAGTCGGCGGCTTTGCTGTGTTTGGCGGCACCGTCACCGTCTCAACTTTCTCAGGCGGCATCACCAATGCCGGCACGCTGTTTACGACCGAGACGCATGGCGGCGGCATTTTAGTTGGCGGGTCAGCCTTTGCCGGCGCCGTTAACGTGCTGGCGGTCAGCGGCGCCATCGTCAATTCCGGCACCATCTCCGCCGAAGGCTCCGGAATTCTGGTCGGCGGCTATGCCTTCATCGAAGGCTCGGTCGCAATCGGCAACGTCAGCTCAAGCATCAGCAATTCCGGCACGATCGCGGCCAGCACGGGCAGCGGCATCTGGGTCGGCGGCGTGGTATCCGGCAACGGTGGCACTGTTGCAATCTCGACCTTCTCCGGCGGCATCACCAACTCCGGCACGATCTCAGCCAACGGCAATGACATTTGGCTCGGTGGCAACGCCTCATTTGGCGGGGGTATTTCGCAGGCCACTGCGACCGTGACCATCTCGGCCTTCTCCGGCGGCATCAGCAATTCCGGCACGATCGCGGCCGGAGGCAACGGCATCTTTGTCGGCGGCTTCGCCGCACTTGGCTTCGGTTCGCAAAACACCGCGACCGTGACCATCTCGGCCTTCTCCGGCGGCATCAGCAATTCCGGCACGATCGCAGCCGGCTCGGGCAACGGCATTTTTGTCGGCGGCAACGCCGCAGTTGCCGGTTACTTTGACAACACAGCAGCGGTGACCATCTCGGCCTTCTCCGGCGGCATCACCAATTCCGGCACCATCACGGCTGGCGACAACGGCATCCTTGTCGGCGGTAATGCCTTTATCGGCGGTATATCTCTCGATAGCGTCACCGTTAGCATCTCCACCTTCAGCGGCGGCATTACCAATTCCGGTACGATCTCCGCGAACAACAGCGGCATTTTTGTTGGCGGACAAGCGAGTGGTGCGGGCACATCCCTCGCCGTTTCGGCCTTCAGCGGCGGTATCAGCAATTCCGGCACGATCTTGGCACGAAATAACGGCATCGTGGTTGCCGCCGCCGCAGGTGGCACCGGTGCGTCCGCAGTCATCGCAACCTTTGCCAACGGTATCAGCAACAGCGGTTTTATCGAGGCGCTAGCTAACGGCATTTTTGTCGGCGGCACCGCGGAAGATCATGGCACCGTGACGATATCGACTTTTGCCGGCGGCATCACCAATTCCGGCACGATCGTAGCCGGGACTTTCAACGGCATTCTCGTTGGCGGCTTCGCGTCAGATTACGGCAATGCTGTTACGATCTCCACCTTCTCGGGTGGTATCAGCAATTCCGGCACGATTTTGTTGTTTGCGGGAACCGGCGCGGGCATCAATGTCGGCGGCCTTGCGCACACCAATTCGACCGTCACAATCGGGACCTTCGCCGGCGGCATAACCAATTCCGGCTCGATCGCGGCGGTGCCGAACGGCATCTGGGTCGGTGGCTCCGCCGCCTTTGGCGGGGCTGTCACGATCTCGACCTTCTCGGGCGGCATCAACAATTCCGGCACGATCTGGGCGGCGGCGGGCGGCGGCGTCTGGGTCGGCGGCTCCGCCGCCTTTGGCGGGACTGTCACGATCTCGACCTTCTCGGGCGGCATTAGCAATTCCGGCACGATCACAGCCGGCGTCGGCATTTTCGTCGGCGGCACCGCCTTCCGTGGTGGCACCGTCACGATCTCGACCTTCTCCGGCGGCATCACCAATAGCGGGCGGATCGTGGCGGCGACCGGCGTTCTGGTTGCCGGCAACTCGTCGGATCGGTCGCGATCTCCACCTTCTCGGGCGGCATCAGCAGTTCTGGCACGATCTCCGCGACGGGCGTCGGCATCCAGGTTGTTCATGTCAATAGCTTCCAGAACGGCATCACCAATTCGGGCCTCATCACGGTCGGCGCTTCAGGCGCCGGCATCGTGTTCGGCGCCACGGCGTTCTACGGCAACCTGTCGAACAGCGGCACGATCACCGGCGGCGCCACCGGCATCTACGTCTGTCACTGCAACACGTTTGTCGGCGGGGCCATCGTCAATACCGGCTTGATCAGCGGCAGCGTGGCGGCCATCAACCTCACCGATGCCACGAGCCCGGTGACCATCAATCAGAGCGCGGGGCTCATCGCCGGCGCCATCAAGCTGTCGGCCAACGCCGACGTGCTCAACATTTCCGGCGGCACGATCGCCGGCAACATCGTCGGCGCGGGTTCGCAGGACACGATCAATTTCGATCTCGGCGCCGGCACCTTCAGTTACGGAAGCGCCTACGACTTCAGCACCATCAATCAGGTCAACGTCAATTCGGGCCTCGTCATTCTCGACGGCGGCAGCAACAGCGCGACCGACGTCGACATCGCGTCCGGCGCCACGCTCGAAGTCGGCGATCGGTCGACGCCGAGCGCCACGTTCTGACCAGCACCAACCCGGTCGCCGTCTTCGGCACGCTCGAGGGCTACGGCACCGTGATCGGAGGCGCCACCATCGAGACCGGCGGCAACCTCAAGCCCGGCGATGATATCGGCACGCTGACCATCAGCGGGGCGCTGACCTTCAATTCCGGCAGCACCTACACCGACGAGTTATCGCCGAGCCAAGTGTCGCTAACCAAAGTGATCGGCGGAGCCGGCGGCACTGTGTCGATCTCGAGCGGCGCCGAGGTCGAACTCACGCCGCAATTGGGCAAGTACAGCGCGACAACGGTCCCCATCATCACCTCGACCGGCACGGTCAGCGGCACGTTCAATCCGACCATCACCTATACGGGTTCGACGCAGCTCAACGGCGCGTCGCTGTCCTACGACAACAACGATGTTTACCTCTCCTACGCTTCGGGGTTTGTGACGCTGATCATTCCGCCCAACGCCACCGTCAACGAGCAGAATGTCGGCAACGCCATCAACAATTTCATTCTTGCTGGCGGCACCCCGCCGGGTAATTTCCAGAATCTGGACAATCTTTCCGGCCAGGGACTGCTCAATGCGTTCAATCAGCTCGATGGCCAGGTCGCGACCGGTGCGCAGGGCAGCGTCTATCAGTTGATGACGCAGTTCCTTGATCTGATGTCCGACCAGAGTGTCGGTGGCGGCGCGGGGGGAGGGGGCGGCGGATTAGGCTTTGCGCCTGACCAGCAGACAAGCCTGCCGCCGGAGATCGCCAGCGCTTACGACACCGTGCTGAAGGCGCCGCCGGCCAACTTCAATCAGCGCTGGCGCACGTGGGGTGGCGCCTTCGGCGGCTCAAGCACCGCCGAGGGCAACAGCGTCATCGGCTCAAGCAATCTCAGTGCATCGACCTACGGCTACGCGGGCGGCATGGATTATCGCGTCGCGCCCGACAGCGTCATCGGTTTTTCGCTCGCCGGCGGCGGTGTCAATTGGGGCTTGGCGCAAGGGGTCGGCAACGGCAGGAGCGACGCATTCATGGGCGGCGTGTACACGCGCTCCCAGCTCGGGCCGGCTTATCTGTTCGGCTCGATGGCCTTCGCCAATAACTGGTTCACGACCAACCGCACCGCACTCGGCGATCAGTTGCAAGCGCGCTTCGAGGGACAGAGCTTCGCGGCGCGCTTCGAAGCCGGCTACCGGTTCGCGCTGCCGGCACCCTTCCTTCCCTCGCCCGCGAGCGGGGGAGGGTTAGGGTGGGCGACTGCCGGCGTCGCGCCCTACGTCGCGGTGCAAACGCAATGGTTCCACACGCCCGCCTACAGCGAAGCCGATCTGACCGGCGGCGGATTTGGCCTCTCCTACAGCGCCACGACCGCGAACGACACGCGCAGCGAACTTGGCGCGCGCTTCGACGATCTGTGGACGCTCGCGGGCAAGCCGCTCGTTCTGCGCGGCCAACTCGCCTGGGCGCACGATTGGGCCAACACGCCTGCACTCAACGCCGCGTTTGAATCGCTGCCGGGTTCGCTGTTCACGGTCAACGGCGCGCAGATCCCGCCAAACTCGGCGCTGACCTCGGCCAGCGCGCAATGGTGGTTGACGCCGAACTGGTCGTTCATCGCCAAGTTCGACGGCGAATTCGCGCCCGGCTCGCAAACCTATGCCGGCTCAGGCACGATCCGCTTTACGTGGTGAAGGCCATCGCGCCGCCCCCGCCTCTGTCGTGCTTACGTCGGCGAGTCGTCAGACACTTCGAATCTTAAGGTGGTTTTGGTCGGAGCGCCGAGATTTGAACTCGGGACCCCCAGTCCCCCAGACTGGTGCGCTAACCGGGCTGCGCTACGCTCCGAAACCGGAAAACTTTTCGCCTGCGTTCGCTAGAGCATGATCCGGAAAAGCGGAAGCCGGTTTTCCAAATTGATCGCGCTCAAGTGAAAATTCCAGGCCGGGACCCGCTTCGAACGGAATGAGATCAGGGTCTAATGCAGGCTCGGCCTCTCCGCAAGTTACGAGTATAAATTCGGCGTATCCTATCCGATCAGTATATATTTGATCATTCCGTGTATCCTCCGCGTATAGTTTATCGGTCTTTTATGTATTGGTACGACGTATTTATTGTCCGGCGTCTATATTTCTCCGTTTGGCCCAAGTTACTCCTCTTTGATGGCGAGCCCGCTCGGTCACTCGCCGCCCGGGCAACGCCGCGCAAGTCAATTGGAGGAGATCATGACGAAAGCAAAAATCGCCGTCAGTCTTGCCGTGGTGGCTTTGGGAGCAGCGTTTTCGGCCCCGGCCATGGCGCAATATGGCCGCAACGTAAACGACGGCGGACTGGTGAATGTACCGGGTGCACAGCCGCAGGCCTACCAATACTACAATTACAGTAATACTCCTGCCTCGGCGACTGATTACAAATATCCCAACGGCCGCAACGTGAACGACGGTGGCTTGGTGGCCAATCCGCCAGCAGTTCGTCAGCCCCGTGCCGCGACCGCGTCGACGGCGCCGGCTGCACCGCATTACGGCCGCAGCCCGGACGATGGCGGTCTCGTCAACTAGTCACGCGTAGGTTCCCCATCGGTCGCACACGGCTGTGGGATAGATTGAAGATCGGGTGCCGCGCCACTTGTGGCGCGGCACCTCTATTATGGGAAGGACATTGTCAAGCTGGTCATGCGGCGCAATTACGCTCGCATGCGGGCGTCGGCCGACGTAAGGTGCGTCACGTTCCCTGCCGACGATTCCACACCCGGGCCCAACGTGAAGCGGCTTTACAGCGCTACCCTCAATTCGCTGCGCGGGCTGGGGTACTGCTTGCGTACCGAGGCCGCGGTGCGCGAGGAGGCGATCCTTCTGGTGATCGCCGTGCCGCTGGGCTTTTTCGTCGCGCCAAGCGTCGGCTGGTACGTCGCCATGATCGGCTCGATCTTGGTCGTGCTCGGCATCGAATTGCTCAATACCGCGATCGAGAAGCTCGCCGATTTTGTCACGCTCGAACGGCACGTCGAAATTCGCCGAATCAAGGATTTCGGTTCGGCGGCGGTGTTGGCGGGGCTGTGCCTGATCGGACTGATATGGCTGGCGGCGATTGCGCTTCGCTTCGGGCTTCTCTGACGCGCAGCCCGCGCTCGACGGCCTGGCGCAAGAGCTCGCGATAGGGATAGCCCTCGTACGGCACCGCCGGAGCATCGATGCAGAGCAGACGGTCGGCCAGCGCCAGGAATTCGTCCGCGCTGCGGTAGAGATGGACGTCGCTGTCGCGCAACCCGGCGAATTCGGGAATGTCGCTCGCGACCACGCGGCCGCCGGCCAGGCGTCCCTCCACCACGCAGCGGCCAAAGCCCTCGCGCAGCGAATGGACCCAGATCAGCGAATGCGAACGATATTCGCGCGCGACCTGTTGGTCGGAAAGCCGGCCGCACACGCGCAATTGGCCGGATGCCGCGAAGCTGCGCAGCGGTTCTAAAGCCTCCAGGTCGCTCTTCTTGTGCAGGCCGAAGATCGAGATGCGGTAATTGCGCGCCAGCGCCTTCGGCAGATATTCGGCAACGAGGCTATCGAGGTCTTTGTTCGTGGTCGAACCGGTGCACAACAGGATTGCCGGTTGGCGCTGCGGCGGCTCGGTAAGAAGCAGCCGCTCGAACTGATAAAACGTGTTCGGCAGGATAGTGATCGGACCGCGGCCGATCAGTCCGCTCTTGATCAGCCGCAGTCGCGAAATATCCGAAATGGTGAAGACCGCCGCATTGCGCCATTTCACGGCGCGATAGCAGGCGAGGTAGTAGAGCTTGGAAAACGACAGCGGTCGGTTGAGCTGCTCGAGGTCGTGCACCACGATGCGGCCGCGCCCGGTGAGCAGATCGGCGACCGCGACCGAATTGTACGGATAGATCGTCATATCGGCCCGCCGCCACCATCCGAGCACCGGCAAGGCCATTTGTTCGACCAGGACTGCGATCAGATAAAGCAGGCCGCGCGGCAACTTGCCGCAAAAGGCGGGTGCGCGCACCACGTCGACGCGAAAGCCTTCTTCACGCAGGCCGTCGACGAGATTGCGCACGTAAAGCGGAATGCCGCGATCGAGTGCTCCGCCGATGAAATCGTTGACCAGGATACGCAAGTTTCTGCCTCCCGCGATGGCTCGCCGTTAGCGGGCAATCAGGACGCGACCGGCAGCATGGCTGCATCGGCCGATGTGTCGTCGTCAGCGATGCTCTGCGCACGGCGGTAATTGATGGTCGCGGCGGTCAAGCCCCAAATGAGGCCGAGCAGAAGGAAAAAGTGGCGCCAATGATCGGTGTCGACGATGAAGCCTTCGCCAGCTTCGCCGACAAACGCGCCGTAGGCGGCGATCAGATAATATTGCCATGGTGTCGCAACGAGAGCGGTGCGTAGTCCGATGGCGAGCGTGACCAGCACCAGGGTGAAATAGGCGGCGCCGCCGAGCCAGCCATAGACGAGAAACCCTTGCATGTAGACGTCGTGCTGCTGCCCGCCGAAGATGCGGCTGAACTCGAACGGGCCGAGGCCGTTCGGGTGTTCGAGTATCTGATCGAGCGCCAGCTGCTGATACCAGAACCGGCCGCCCGGCCCGACATCGTAGGGCTGAATGGCCTTGGCACGCTCGAGCAGCATGTCGCGCACGGAATCGATCGAGGTGAGGGCGACGACCAGCAGCACGGCCGCGACTGCCGCGCCGATCGCAAAGAGGATGATCCGATTACGCATACGCGGGTTGGGCGTGGCGGCAAAGAGCAGCCCCACCGCGACAACGGCCGACAGGGCAAAATGCATCCAGGCGCCGCGGGAAAAGCTCAAGAGAAGGCCGCCCAAAAGCGCGAACAAGATGAGCAGGCCGGATATCCGAATGCCGTTGGTGATCAGGCCGATGATCAACAGCAACAGCGGAAAGATGAGGAACGGACCATAGACGTTCGGATCCTTGAACGTCGCGCTGACGCGGTCATTGTCGAGAAAGATTTGATAGTTCGGAACGAGGTGGAAGAATCCGAGATAGCCCGCCGCGGTCGCGATCAGTGCGGCGAGGATATAGGCGCGGCGCACGATGAAGAGGCGTCTCATATTGCCGTCGCAAAACAGGCAGGCAAACATAATTGCGGCAAGGCCGAGATAGACCGAGGTTCCCGCGTACTGGATGGTATTTTGCTGGTCGCCCACCTGGACAAGCGACAGAAATCCGCCGAGCAGCCAGAGCATCGTCAGGATGAGCAGCGGCACGAGCTTGCGATCGAAGGAGACGCGGGCGGGGACGCACACGCCCAGCAGCACGAGCATCATGCCGTCATGTGGAGACGGCTCGATGAAGGCGATTGAACTGAGCATGACGGTGACGAACAGCGTCACGTTCAACAGCCGCTGTGCAGGCCCCTCTTGGATCTGGATGTCCTCGGCGGCGTAGCTCAATAGGCATTCTCCGAGCGCAGCAACGCGAACGGCGTGCGCGCCAGAATGTAGAGATCGAACAGAAGCGACCAGTTTTCGATGTAGTAGAGATCGTGCTCGACGCGGCGCTGGATTTTTTCCTGGCTATCGGTCTCGCCGCGCCAGCCGTTGACTTGCGCCCAGCCGGTTATGCCGGGCTTCACCCGGTGGCGAGCGAAGTAGCCGTCGACCGCCTCGTCGTAGATGCGGTTCTGCGCCTTGGCGTTCACCGCGTGCGGTCGCGGGCCGACCAGCGACAGGTTGCCGGCGAACACGACGTTGAACAGTTGCGGCAACTCGTCGAGGCTTGTCTTGCGGATAAAGCGGCCGACCCGGGTCACGCGCGGGTCGTCCTTGGTTACCAGCCGGTTCGCCGTCGCGTCGGTCTGTTCGACGTACATCGAGCGGAATTTGTAGACTTCGATCAGCTCGTTGTTGAAACCGTAGCGCCGCTGGCGGAACAGCACCGGGCCTTTGCTGTCGAGCTTAATCGCGATCGCCACCGCAAGCATGATGGGCGACAGGCAAATCATTGCGAGCGTGCCGACGATTTTGTCGAACAGCCATTTCATCACCACGTCCCAGTCGGCGATCGGCTTGTCGAGAACGTCGATCACCGGCACGTTGCCGATGTAGGAGTAGGAACGGGGACGAAAGCGCAGTTTGTTGGTATGGGCGGAAAGCCGGATGTCGACCGGCAGCACCCAGAGCTTTTTGAGCATCTGCAGGATGCGGGATTCGGCGGAGATCGGCAGCGAGAAAATCACCAGATCGACGCGCGTGAGGCGGGCGAATTCGACCAGATCGTCGACGGTGCCGAGCTTTTGCACGCCTTGGGAACTCGCCGGACTGCGTGCGTCACCGCGGTCGTCGAACATGCCGATGACGCGCACGTCGGAATCCCGCTGGGCGGCGAGCGTATGGATGAGCGACTCGCCGTTGGCGTCGGCGCCGACCAGGACGGTGCGGCGGTCGAGCCTGCCTTCACGGGTCCAGCGGCGTACCAAGAGAAACAGCGCGCGGCGGAAGGCGACCAGCGCCAACAGGCCAATAACGTAAAAGCCGCCGAGCCATGCGCGAGAGAACTGATCGCCGGCTTTGGCGAAAAACGATACGCTGATGGCGATCAGAAAGACCACCGACCAGGCGGAAGCAAGCCGCATGTATTGCTTTTCGTGGCCGCGGAATGCCTGGACCTGATAGATGTCGGCGGTCTGAAACGCAAGCATCGCCAACACCGCGATCCCTGCGATCGCGGCGACGTAATACCAGGCAAAACCGTCCCGCGGCACCACATGGCCGAAGTAGACGGCAAGGCCGACCAGCACGACGATGGCGGCCTCGATCAGCCGCACCATGCCGGCGAGCACAATCGGCGAATAGGCGGACGCGAACGGCTGTTGCGGCGACTTTTTGCGCGGCCGCAGGCAGTGGCGATGCGGCCTTGGGCTTGGAGCGCAAAACGGTCGCGGCCGGCGAGTGTACTGCCGACTCAAAACTCATGCTGCGCTCGGGACTGGACATCGCTTACACAACGTTTGGCTTACGCAATTTTCTTGCCGGCATTCGGCGCGCCTGCGCCATTGCGGCAGCTAAGCTTCGAAAATAGTGAACAAAGTTCAAAAATTGGTTATGTGAATTGAGCGACCTGTCGCCTTGCCAGCGCCTCCCGATAGGCGGCAAGTCCGTTCTCCACCATTGAGTTCACACGAGAATTCGGCGCGCACGCGCGCCTTCACTGCTTGCGCGCGGCGGCCCATCTCTGCGGGATCGTCCAGCGCCTCGCCGATCGCTTGCGCCAGCGCCGCACGATCGTCGGCGGGAATGAGATGGCGGGCTTCGTCGCCGAATATTTCGGGGATCCCGCCGACCCGCGTTGCGATGATCGGAATTCCGGCGGCGGCGGCCTCGAGCACGATATAGGGCAACGACTCTGCCCGCGAGGGAACGACCAGAATCTTCCCTGTGGCGAAGGCTTCGCGAGCGGGGTGGTGGCCGGCGAAGCGGATTTGCCCGGCGACGCCGCGTTGCTGTGCCAGCGCTGCAAGCTGCGCTCTATCCGGACCGTCGCCGGCGATGGTCGCGCTCAGCCGTCGGCCGGATTGTTTGAGCATAGCCAACGCGTCGATGAGGACATCGAAGGCCTTCACGCTGCGTAATTCGCCGACGCAAACGAGATCGGTTGCATCGCGGTCCGCGGCGACGGGGACAAATTCGGCTTCGCTCACGCCATTGCGAACGACGCGCACGAGGGCGCGCGGTGCGCCGATCTTGTTGCGAAACTCACCGGCGATGTAGCTGCTTTCAAACAGAAAAAGATCGGTGCGCCCGATCAGCAGCCTTTCTACGCCGCGATAGAAGCCGCCGGCCAAGGTGCCGGGCGCATAGACCAGCGAGCCTCCATGCGGCGTATAGACGCGAATCGTGCCGCTCTTGCGCGGCACAAGGCGCGCGAGCGCCGCGCCCTTGGCGCCGTGGCCGTGCAGGACGTCTGGGTCGAGCGTGGCAATCCGCCTCGCGACGAAGCGCCAGGCGGCAAGGTCGCCAAAGCTCAGATGGCGCGCAATCGGAACGCGGGCGACGCCGAGCGCCAATTGCGGCGCAAGCTCTGCCAGCACAGCGTCAGCGCGCGCCCCACCGGTTAGGCTGTCGACGATCAGGCCGACACGATGGCCGTGCGCCGCTTGGCCGCGCGCCACATCGAGCATGTGGCGGAACAGTCCGCCGAGCGGCGCGCGCGCGATGTGCAGGATTTTGAGGCCGCCCGGCGCGGACGCGGTTGTCTCCACGCGGCGCATCCCAGTGACAAGCGATCCGGCTGCAGGCGTGAGCGTCGAGGCGACCGGCCGCCGAGACTCGGCCAAAAGCTCATCCATGCGGCGGGTCCCTAAAAGTCGGAGCAAACGGTTAAATCCAATTCAGACCCGCGGGAGTTAAAAAAGCATCACGGATGACTTGCGCCTGTTTTTCGCGGCGATCACGAAGCTGTGCCGCTTCGGAGCGGCGGCAGGCGACCCCGTTTTAACCGGATGGCAACCTTAATGGATTGTGATGGCGATAGGCGTGTTGGTCGGACGGGAGTGACGAAATGAGCGTGGCGTCGCGGCCGCCGGGCGGCGGTCCTTCGTTCGACGCGGAATTCGACTTTCCCGCGCTCGGCGCATCGCTCTGGCGCGGCAAATGGAAAATGCTGCGCTGGACGCTGCTCGTCGCGCTGGTCACGCTCGCCGTTGTCCAAGTCATTCCGCCCAAATTTCAGTCCGAGTCGCGGGTGCTTCTTGAGGCGCGCGATAACGTGTTCCTGCGTCCGGAGGCCGACAAGGATGTGCAAGACCGTAACACCGTCGACGACGAAACGGTGACGAGCCAAGTTCAACTCGTGCTGTCGCGCGATCTCGCGCAAGACGTGATCACCAAGCTCAGGCTCGACAAACGCCCGGAATTCGATCCGGCGTTGAACGGGATTTCGCCGATCAAGGCCGTGCTGGGCAAATTGGGTCTGGTCAAGGATCCGATGCTTATGACGCCGGCAGAGCGCGTGCTCGACGCCTATTACGATCGCCTCACCGTCTACGCGATCGACAAGTCGCGTGTCATCGTCATCACTTTTCTTTCCCAGGATCCGGAGCTCGCGGCCAGCGTCGCCAACGCCATCGCCGAAGAGTATCTGGTGCGGCAACGCGAGGCCAAGCAGGATCAGGCGCGCGTTGCCGTTGAATTCTATTCTGGTCAGATCGAGACGTTGCAGAAAAAGGTCGCCGAAGCCGAGTCCAAGGTTGCGGCGTTTCGCTCCAATTCCAATCTGCTGCAGGGAGCCAACAACACGACGCTGTCAGAGCAACAGCTGAGCGACGACAACACCCAGTTAACCGCCGCGCGGGCGCAGAAGGCGGACGCTGAAGCCAAGGCGAAGATCATCCGCCAGATGCTGAGTTCCGGACAGCCGATCGAGGCCTCCGACATCCTCAATTCCGAGCTGATCCGCCGCCTGTCGGAGCAGCGGGTGACGCTACGCGCGGAACTTGCTGAGCAGTCCATGTCGCTCGGCGACAGGCACCCGCGCATCAAGGAACTCAAAGCGCAGATCGCCGATCTCGACCAGCAGATCAGGGCCGAGGCAGAAAGCATTGCCCGCTCGTTCGAGAACGATGCCAAGATCGCGAGCGCCCGCGTCGACACGCTGACGGCGAATTTCGATCAGGTCAAGAACCAAGCGGCGAACACCAACGAGCGCGATGTGGAATTGCGTGCCCTTGAGCGAGACGCCAAGTCAGAGCGCGATCTGCTGGAATCCTATCTGGCAAAATATCGCGAGGCGTCGGCGCGCGAGAGCGCCAATTCTGCGCCGGCCGACGCGCGGATCATTTCGCGGGCGACGGTGTCGAACATACCCGCCTATCCGAAAAAGCTGCCCAGCGTGCTGATCGCCACGGTGGCGACGCTGATGCTCAGTGCTGGTTTCGTATTGACCAAAGAGCTGTTGGGCGCTCCTAGCGCTATCGCGGCTTCGCCGCGCGGCAGGCAGCGGGTAGGGGTGCGACAGCCGGCGACGGCTGCCGCCGCGGTTGCCGAGGCGCGCCGCTTCGCCGGCACACCAAGCAGCGTGGTTGCCGACATCGCCCGCGACCTGCGCCGCGCCCGCGCCAGCCGTGTCGCCGTGCTTGGCTCCTCGCCAGGCACGAGGACTGCTGAAGCTTCGATCAAATTAGCGCGTGCGCTTGCGAAAGACGCGCGCGTCGTTCTGGTTGGGATTGATCCAAAAACCTCCGCGATCGGGGCGATTTCGAATGATCCCTCCACCGCCGGCATGGCGGAGCTTGCCGCTGGCGCCGCGTCCTTCCGCGACATTATCGGCAAGGACCAACTGTCGGGCGCTCATGTCATCACGCCCGGACGCGCGCCATGGGAGCGCGTTGCGCTGTTGTCATCGCCGCGGCTTGCGGCAAACTTTGATGCGTTGGCTCGTAGTTACGATTATGTGCTGGTCGATGCCGGCGCTGCCGAGGGCGTAGACCTGGAAGCGATCGGGGAGATTGCACCGCAGGCCGTGTTGCTCGCGGACAAGACAGGGACCGCCGCCGAATTGGCGCGCGAGCGCCTTCTTGCCGCCGACTTCGAAGACGTGATGGTCCTTTCTGACGCGCTTGCCGGCTCGGCCACCGCAGCTGCGGCCTAAAGCCCCCGAACCTGACGTCCTGACGTCGTCGGCCTGTTACAAGCAGCGGGGATAAGCGGCGCCACGGCGTTGACCCCGCCCCGAGGCGACGGCAAAGCAGATTATCAACCAGCCGCGGGAATAGTCGTCTCCGGCGAAGAGGAATTTCTGCGTGGCCGGACTGAAACCAACAATCATTCGCGGCGGGCTGGAGTCGCTTTATTTCAGCGGTGCGCATCATTTGCTCAAGCCGCTGTTCGGCGGCGTCGGCGCCATTTTGACGCTGCACCACGTGCGGCCGCCGCGCCCCGGCCGCTTCCAGCCGAACCGCCTCCTGGAAATCACGCCGCGCTTTTTGACCCGCGTGGTCACTGACCTGCGCCGGTCCGGTCTCGACCTGATAAGTCTCGACGAAATGCACCGACGCCTGGTCGAGCGTGACTTTTCCCGCCGGTTTGTCTGTCTGACTTTTGATGACGGCTATCGCGACACGCTGCAAGTCGCCTATCCGGTGCTCAAGAAGGAAGGCGCGCCGTTCGCCGTCTACGTGGCGTCAAGTTTTCCCGACCGGCTCGGCGAATTGTGGTGGCTCGCGCTCGAAGCGGTGATTGCGCGCAACAGCCGCATCGGGCTTGCCATCGACGGACGCAACCGCACCTTCGATTGCGGGAGCGTTGCCGAGAAGCGCGCACTCTATGACGAACTCTATTGGTGGCTGCGCGCGCGTCCGACCGAGACCGAAATGCGCGACGTGGTCCGCAACCTCGCGGCCTGCTACGGCGTCGATATTGCCTCTTTCTGCAAAGAACTCTGCATGAGCTGGGAAGAGTTGGCGGAGCTTGCCGCCGACCCGCTCGTGACCATCGGTGCGCATACCGTCAATCACCCGATGCTGGCGAAATTGCCGGAAAAGACGATGCGCTCGGAGATTGATCTGAGCCGCTCGGTGATCGAGGCGGCGCTCGCTAAGCGGCCCGAGCATCTGTCGTTCCCGATCGGCGACCGCACTTCGGCGGGGCCGCGCGAATTTGCGATTGCCGCCGAGCTTGGCTTCAAGACGGCGGTGACGACGCGCCCGGGCGTGCTGTTTCCCGAACATCGCGAGCGGCTCACAGCGCTGCCGCGGATTTCGCTCAACGGCGAGTACCAGCGGCTGCGCTACGTGCGTGTGCTCTTGTCAGGCTCGGCAACGGCGATGTGGAACGGCTTTCGTCGCCTGGAGGCGGCTTAAGCTAGACGACAGATAACCGTCATCTGTTACCCGACATCCGACCTCCGACTCATCCACCACACCAACGGCATCGCCGGCAAAACCCAACCCAGGCCGGCGATGGCGTAATAGGCAATCGACACGATCGCATTGTCGTGGATGGCCGGAGCCTGCGCCAGTGCCATTGCCGTCAGCGCCCACACGGTGACGAGTGCGAACAGAAGAATGGCACCGATGAATTTTCGCAGGCGTAGCGGCATGGCGATGGCCGGATGGTTGCCGGGCAGGCGGCCACCACTATATGGTCCATGCGCCCCATACAAGCGTCCAGCAGCGAGCAAGCGACCACCCGCGACCGCCGATGAGCGCAACAATTTCCAGCGACGACCAGGCACGCCTGCATAGACGTGCGGTGAGGCTGTGGCTCTATGCCGTGGCGGCGCTTGTGCTTGCTATGGTGCTGGTCGGCGGCGCCACGCGGCTCACCGAATCCGGCCTGTCGATCACCCAGTGGCAGCCAATCGTGGGCGCGTTGCCACCCATGAGCGAAGCGCAGTGGCAGGACGAGTTCCATAAATATCAGCAGATTCCGCAATACCGCGAACTAAACCAAGGCATGAGCCTTGACGCGTTCAAGACGATTTTCTGGTGGGAATGGTCGCATCGGCTCATCGGCCGTCTTATCGGCGTGGTGTTTCTCCTCCCGCTGGTATGGTTTCTGTGGCGCGGACGGATCGAGCGCGGATTGCGCGGCCGGCTTTGGTTGATCTTTGGGCTCGGTGCTCTGCAGGGCGCCGTAGGGTGGTGGATGGTCGCCTCCGGCCTCGCCGACCGGGTCGAAGTTTCGCAATACCGGCTGGCGACACATCTTGTTCTCGCCTGCGTGATTTATGCCGCGATCCTGTGGACCGCGCTGCGCCTCGGCCAGGAATTGCCCGAGCCGCCGCCCGCGCGGATTCGCGCCGGCGCGGTCACACTTCTTGTGCTCGTGTTTGGGCAAATCTATCTCGGCGCGCTCGTCGCCGGATTACGCGCCGGCTACATCTACAACACTTGGCCGCTTATTGATGGCTCGTTGGTGCCTAGCGCCTCCCAGCTCTTCTCGGCGCAGCCACTGTGGCGGAATTTCTTCGAGAACGTGCTGACCGTGCAGTTCGACCACCGCATGCTCGCCTACGCAATCTGGCTGATCACGGCTTGGCACGCTGTCGATGCCTTTCGCGCCGCACGCGGAAGCGCTGTTTCGACCGGCGCGCTCGCCTTGTTTGCCGCCGTCACCGTTCAGGCCGCGCTCGGCGTAACGATGCTGCTTGAAGTCGCGCCTCTGCCGCTCGCACTGGCGCACCAGGCGATGGCGATGATCGTGCTGACAATTGCGGTCATTCACGCAGAGCGCGTGACGCGCCAGCCGGCGCCGGCGACATTCGGCGCCGCGCTGGCTCTGCCGACGTCGTCGCACGCATGAGCCAAAGCGAGCAATCAACGGCGGTTCCGATTGTCGATCCTTATCTGTGGCTCGAGGACATCGACGGCGCTGCAGCGCGCGCGTGGGTCGAGGCGCGCAACAAAGAAACAACGACGGCGCTTTGCGACGCGCGGTTCGAGCACGACAAGACGGCGGTTCTCGGCATCCTTGACGCCGCCGACCGCATTCCATGGATCTCTCAGCGCGGCACGTTGGTCTACAATTTCTGGCAGGACGCCGAGCATCGCAAGGGTCTGTGGCGGCGGACGAGCCTCGACAGCTATCGCACAGACAATCCCGACTGGGAGACGCTGCTCGACGTCGACCTGCTGGCGAGAAATGAGGGCGAAGACTGGGTGTGGCGCGGCTGCACGACCTTGCCGCCGCAACACCGTTATGGCCTCGTCCAGCTCTCACGCGGCGGTGCCGACGCTGCGGTGACGCGCGAATTCGACCTTAACGAGAAGCGGTTCGTCGGCGGCGGATTTTATCTGCCTGAAGCGAAGGGCGGGACAGCTTGGCTTGACGCCGACACACTTCTGGTCAGCTCGGCGCTGGGCGGCGAAGCATTTGAGACGGTCAGCGGCTATGCGCGGACCGTGAGGCTCTTCCGCCGCGGCACGCCGTTCGAAGCCGCGCCAATTATCTTCGAATGCGAACGCGCTGATATGTCCGTTTGGGCCGCCCATGACCCTGGCCCGCGTCATCCGCGCACGCTGTTTCGTCGCCAAATCGACTTCGAGCACCACGAGGATTTCGTCGCACAGGGCGATGGCGGCCGGATCAAGCTCGATATTCCGAGCGATGCCGATCTTTCGCTCGAACGCGATTGGCTGATACTCAATCTGCGTTCGGTCTGGACGGTTCGCGGTCGGGATTATCCGGCCGGCGCGCTGCTGGTCACCTCGCTCCGTGCGTTCCTCGCCGGCGAGCGTGAATTCACGGTGCTGTTCGAGCCGTCCGCGCGGCGCTTTTTGGAAAGCTTCAGTCCCGTCGGCGACGTGATCGCGCTTGAAGTCCTCGATAACGTCCGCTCACGCATCTTCTTTGCGCGCTTCGCAGACGGCAAATGGACGGTCGAGCCGATCTCCGGGTTTTCCGAACTGTCGACGCTCGATATTTCTCCGCTGGCCGTCGACGATGACGAGTGGTTCTCCGAACACGAGCGCGAACGCGGTGTGTTCGTGGTCGCTTCGCAGAACAGCCTGACGCCGCCGACGCAATCGCTGGTCAGGTTCGGTGAAGCGCCGCGCGTGCTCAAGCAATCGCCGGCGCGCTTCGATGCTGCGGGACTAACCATTGCCCAGCACGAGGCGATTTCCGTTGACGGCACGCGAATTCCCTATTTCGAGATCGGACCCGCGAACGCGCGCCGTGATGGCTCGAATGCCGTTTTGCTGACCGGCTACGGCGGGTTTCAGATTTCCAGTCTGCCATATTACGCTGCGACGACCGGTAAACTGTGGCTCGAACGCGGCGGCATTTCCGTCATCGCCAATATCCGCGGTGGCGGCGAGTTTGGGCCAGATTGGCACAAGGCCGGCATGCGTGAGGGTAAGAAGCTCGCCCACGACGATTTCGCCGCCGTCGCCAAGGATTTGATTGCTCGCGGTGTGACGCGGCCGCCGTGGCTTGCCTGCATCGGCGGCAGCAATGGCGGCCTCCTCGTCGGCAACATGCTTACGCGCTATCCGGAGCTGTTCGGCGCCATCGAATGCGCGGTGCCGCTCCTCGACATGAATCGCTACACCAAACTCACTGCCGGTCCGAGCTGGATCAGCGAATATGGTGATCCCGACAATCCGGCCGACTGGGCATTCTTGCGCGAGATTTCCGCTTATCAGGCTGCCGTGTCCGGCCGGCCCTATCCACCCGTTCTGTTCACCACGTCGGGGCGCGACGACCGGGTCCATCCTGGCCACGCGCGGAAGATGGCGGCGAAGCTCTTGGCGCTTGGCTACCGCATCTATTTCTACGAACCGCCGGAAGGCGGCCATGCCGGCGCAACAGACAATGTGCGACTGGCTTTCAACATCGCGCTCGGCTTTTCTTTTCTGCGCAAGACGATTGCGCCGGACATGGCAGCATGACGGGGCCGCGCGCCTAAGCCTCCGCCAATCCCTGTTCTAGATCGGCGATGATGTCTTCTTTGTCCTCGATGCCGATCGATAGCCGCACCACGTCGGGCCCGGCGCCGGCCGCTATCTTTTGCGCATCGGACAGCTGCCGATGTGTGGTGGAGGCGGGATGGATGATGAGCGAGCGTGTGTCACCGATATTGGCGAGGTGAGAGAACAGTCTCACGTTGGAGACGAGCTTCACGCCGGATTCGTATCCGCCCTTGAGCCCGAAGGTGAATACCGCGCCGGCGCCTTCCGGGCAGTATTTCTTGGCGAGGTTGTGATAGCGGTCGCCGGGTAGGCCCGGATAGCTCACCCAGGCCACCTTCGGATGCGTGGAAATCCATTCGGCGACGGCTTGCGTATTCTCGCAATGTTTCTTCATGCGCAGCGGCAAGGTCTCGATGCCGGTGAGAATCAGGAAGGCATTGAACGGCGAGAGCGCTGCGCCAATGTCGCGCAACGCCAGCACGCGGCAGGCGATGGCGAAGGCGAAGTTGCCGAAGGTCTCGTACAGCACGATGCCGTGATATTCCGGCCGCGGCTCGCACAGCATCGGATACCGCCGCTCGCGCGACCAGTTGAAGGTGCCGCCGTCGACGATCATGCCGCCGATCGAATTGCCGTGGCCGCCGAGAAACTTGGTCAGTGAATGCACGACAATGTCGGCGCCGTGTTCGAACGGTTTGCACAGATAGGGCGTCGCCAGCGTGTTGTCGACGATGTAGGGCACGCCGGCGCGTTTGGCGATCTGCGCGATCGCGTCCATGTCGGTGATCACGCCGCCGGGATTGGCAATCGACTCGGTGAAGATTGCCTTGGTCTTCGGTGATATGGCGCGCTCGAACGAGGCAATATCGTCGGGGTCGGCCCACACCACGTTCCAATTGAAGTTCTTGAACGCGTGGTTGAACTGGTTGATCGAGCCGCCATAGAGCTTCTTCGACGCCACGAACTCGTCGCCGGGCTGCATCAGGCAGTGGAAGACCAAGACTTGCGCGGCGTGACCGGACGCCGTGGCGAGCCCGGCGGTGCCGCCTTCGAGCGCGGCAACGCGCTCTTCGAGCACCGCGGTCGTCGGGTTGCCGATGCGCGTATAGATGTTGCCGAAGGTTTGCAGGCCGAACAGCGAAGCGGCGTGATCGACGCTTTCGAACACATAGGACGTGGTCTGATAGATCGGTGTGGCGCGCGCGCCGGTGGTCGGATCGGGCTGCGCACCGGCATGGACGGCGAGCGTGGCAAAACCCGGAATGCGTTCGGACATCGGCCGATCCTCATTGTCGAAGGAAGCACGGACGATGCGGGTTTATAGGAGCCGTCGCTTGCGTCAAGCGGAGCGCGACGGATCGCTTAATAGGTTAAGGCGACGCTGCGGCACACCGCTCGCAGGGGAGATTTTTCCGTCGAGGCCGCTGGTGACGAAATTATCGGGATGCGGTGCGCGGGTTGAAGCGCTTGATCGCCTCGCGGCACGCAACCGAAATCCGGTTGCGATTCGAGACCAGGCAAGCGCCAACGCGCTCGCGGTCTGGAATGAACTGACCACAAACGGTCATGGCGTCGCTCATGCAGGCCGTCTGATCCTGTTGCTCATCGGCACGCACCGCTGCGGGTGCGAGCGCCAGACAGAAGGTCGCGAGCGCGAGTGTCGTACAGATTTTCATAGCCCCCTCCGATCGTCGGAGATTCCGGCGCCGCCTGTGGCGCAACGGGTCCATGCATTAGACGATGGAGGGATGAAAAAGGTTCAAGAAAGTTCCGGCCAATTCTAATCAACCGGCGAATCCACTCCGAGCCGGCTCTGGCGGGAAGGGGCAGGGAATGCGGCAACGCGTAAAGCGCGCTAGCCGCCACTGTTCTCGCGCTGTACGCGGTCGGCGGCATCCGTCGAGCCGCCCTGGGCGGTGGTGCGGTTGAGCGACATGCGCTGCACGCCGCCGACAATGCCCTTCTTCGAACTGATGGTGCGGGTATTGACGCCCATCCAGGCAATTTCCGACGACAGGCGGCCGTATTCGATCTTCGGACAGCGGTTCATCACCACCTTCATACCGTTCGCCTCGGCCAGCGCCGCCGCCTCATCGTTGCGGATGCCAAGCTGCATCCAGATCACCTGCGGGCGCGGCTCGAGCGCGATGGCCTCCTGTACGACCGGCAGCGCGTATTGGGAGGCGCGGAAAATATCCACCATACCGATCGGCTCGGGGATGTCGGCGAGCCGCGCGTAGATACGCTGGCCGAGCATCATTTCGCCGGCGTGACCGGGATTGACCGGGATCATCCGGTAGCCGCGTTCGAGCAGATATTTGAAGGCGAAATAGCTTGGCCGGTTCTCCTTCTCGGACGCTCCGACCATGGCGATCGTCTTCGCGGTGTTGAGAATGCCGCGGATGTAACTGTCCGGGTAGGAATCGTGGTTCATTTACGGGGCCAAATCAGCGGAAAACTTCAGCGGTCTTCCCACTTCGGCGTGCGCTTTTCAATGAAGGCCGAGATTCCCTCCTCGGCGTCGCGCGCCAGCATATTCTCGACCATCACCTCGGACGCATATTGGTACGCCTCGCCGAGCGGCATTTCGAGCTGCCGATAGAACGCCTCTTTGCCGATCTTGAGCGCCAGGGCGGATTTGGCAGTGATTTTCTTCGTGAGCTTGAGCGCCTGCTCGCGCTCGCTGCCGGGCGCGACCACGTGGTTGATGAGCCCGATGCGCGCCGCATCTTCGGCCGAGATCAGATCGCCGGTGAGCAGCATTTCCATCGCGTGCTTGCGCGAAACGTTGCGCGACAGCGCCACCATCGGAGTCGAGCAGAACAATCCGATGTTGACGCCCGGGGTGGCGAATTTCGCAGCGCGCGAGGCGATCGCGAGATCGCAGCTCGCGACCAGCTGGCAGCCCGCCGCGGTGGCGGTCGCCTGTACCGCAGCGATGACCGGCTGCGGGAGCATCACAATTTGCTGCATCACGCCGCTGCACAGTCCCATAATGTGCTTGAAGTAGGCGCGGCCTCTGTCTTTGTCGGCGCGGCGCGCGTTGAGTTCTTTGAGATCGTGTCCGGCGGAAAAGGCCGGGCCGTTCGCGGTAAGGATAACCGCGCGGACGTTGCGGTCATCGGCGATGGCGCTCAACGCCTCGTCGAGCGCCTCCAGCATTGCCTCGGAGAGACTGTTACGCGCATGCGGCCGGTTGAGCGTGAGCACGGCGACACCGGAAATGTCTTCGCGCAGAAGGATCAATTCCGAGGCTGCTGCTGCTTTTGCAGTCTGAGTGCTCATTGACGCTTTCGTTTGCCGAGTATCGATTGATTCCGCCATTCTATCCAATCGACGGGATCAGGGGAGGGGAGCAATGGCCAAAAAGGCCGCCGCGAGGGGCGCCGTCGCAAAGCAGATGGCCGCGCCGAAGCTGACGCGCAAGAAGCTCGAAGCCCTGCTGCGCGCCGAATTTCCCGAAATGTTCAATGCCGAGAGTGGCTATGCGCTTGAGGCGCTTTGGTACGGCGGTTGCCGTGTGCGGCGGCATTTCCATCCGAAATCATTGCGGCCGGGTGGCACAGTCTCCGGGCCAATCATGATGGCGCTCGGCGATTTCACCATGTACCTGGCTGTTCTATCGGCGATCGGCTGGGTGCCACTCGCCGTCACCATCAACTTCTCGATCAATTTCCTCAAGCGCCCGGCGCCGGGTGACTTGGTGGCCGAAGCCCGCTTGATCAAGCTCGGAAAGCGGCTTGCCGTGGGTGAAATCGGTATCCGTTCCGAGGGCGCCGACGACCTTGTCGCGCATGCGACGGCTACCTACTCAGTGCCGGGAGGTTAAATAATACCTCCAAGTCAAATGATTGAATCCTTGCGGGAATTGGTATTCGACGCATTGACGTTTGGGCGTGGTGCGGCTAGATAGCCGCCCAACGGTCAGATCGCTGGCCGCTTTTCCAGACGGATACGCCAATGAAGACCTATTCGGCCAAGCCCGCCGAGGTCGACAAGAAGTGGGTGATGATCGACGCCGACGGCCTCGTCGTCGGCCGGCTTGCGGCGATCGTGGCGCTACGGCTGCGCGGCAAGCACAAGCCGACCTTCACCCCGCACGTCGATTGCGGCGACAACGTCATCATCATCAACGCCGCCAAGGCGGTGCTGACCGGCCGCAAGGTCGAGCAGAAGGTTTACTACAAACACACCGGCTATATCGGCGGCCTCAAGGAGCGCACGGCGAAGTCGATCCTGACGGGCCGCTTCCCGGAGCGTGTCGTCGAAAAGGCGGTGGAGCGCATGCTGCCGCACGGCCCGCTTGGGCGCCAGCAGCTCGCCAACCTGCGCGTCTATCCGCACGCCGAGCACCCGCATGCGGCGCAGCAGCCGGAAAAAATCGATATCGCGGCGATGAACCGCAAAAACAAGAGGACTGCGTGATGGCCGAGACCATCCAGACTTTGGGAGAGCTGTCGACGCTCAAGCCCCCGGCGGCGCCGGAAGCGCCCAAATACGTCCAAAAGCTCGACAAGCAGGGCCGCGCCTATGCGACCGGCAAGCGCAAGGATGCGGTCGCGCGGGTGTGGATCAAGATGGGTGCCGGCAATATCGTCATCAACACCCGGCCGGTGGAGACCTATTTCGCCCGCCCGGTGCTGCGCATGCTCATTCAGCAGCCGCTTGTCGCCGCCAATCGCCAGGGTCAATACGACGTCGTTTGCACCGTGTCGGGCGGCGGCCTTTCTGGTCAGGCCGGTGCCGTGCGCCACGGCCTGTCCAAGGCGCTGATGCGGCATGAGCCGGACCTGCGCCCGGTACTCAAGCGGGGCGGTTTCCTGACCCGTGACTCGCGTGTGGTCGAGCGCAAGAAGTACGGCAAGGCCAAGGCGCGGCGCAGCTTCCAGTTCTCGAAGCGCTGATCCGTCACTCCGGGGCGCGGACTTTGGTCCGCGGCCCCCGCGATGACAAAATCAGAAAAACGCCATCGTGCGGATTTCGATGCTTTCGCGCGGGCGCGCGCGCGGCGGCGAGGTTGGATCCTCGAACGCGGTGTGCGCGGTCCAGCGCGCGCGGCCGTCTTTCATCGAGTCAAACACCTTGAATACGTAGGCCTCCTCGCGCCGCATGCGCGGGAACCAGTACCATTTGTGCGCCGGATTGTATCTGATTGCGTAGGTCTGGCCGATGCGCCCAGGCGCACGGCGCTCGGAGATAATCATGTCGTCAGGCGAGAGCGTGCGCGCGTCCGCCATGGCGAGCGGATAGGTCTCGACCGGATGGCGAATCGGACGCCAGACCTGGATGATGGCGAAGCGCCGCTGCAATAAGTCTTCCGCCTCGTCGGGCAGGATGTCACGCACGCGCTGCGGCGCCGACCACTCGGTATAGTCGTTGTGGACACGGCGCACGACCTCGCGAATTTGCTTTGTCTCGCGCAGCTCGTCGTCTGCGGTGCGCAGCGTGTGGTCGAACACCACGACGCGTTTGGCGCCGCTTTCAGCTTTGATCAGCTCTATCATCTCGGGATAATAGACGCGCTTGATCTCGGCTTCGTCGAAGAAATCAACCATCTTGGTGTCGTGACGTACGAAGCGGAAGCCGTTGCGTTCCAGCACGAAGTCTTGCGCGTGGGGCCGGCCGTTGTGGATCACGACGCGACGCGGATCTGGCTTGCCGCCGCGGCGCGTGTCGCTGCCGCCGGGAGGGGCGACGATGGTGAAGACCGGTTCGCCGTCGTCGACGATATAGCTGAGCGTTGCCTCGATCGTGTCCGGGGCGACGTCAAGTTCGGCGGTCTCTGCCATGGGAACCTCCCTTTGCCTTTACCACAATCTAGGCGGGGCCGGTCGGCAAGTGAAGGGTCGTAAAGTCGGTGCATCTTCGCCCGCCGTGGCGCCAGAACGTGGTCCGCTGCAGGCGCAACCGCTCAATTTGCGCAGACTGTATTTACGATCCGGCAATCCTGTTTGCGGCCCGCAAACACGTAGTAACCCCTACGGAACGGTTCCGTCCTAGTCTGCCGCGGATCAGTTGGTGGCGGTCGGCCTCATGCATCTGGACGTGCAAACTCTTTCCGTGGTGACGGTGTTCATCACGGCGCTCCTTGGGGCTCTGCTCGTTTTTGCCGGGTTGCAGAACCGCACGATCCGCGCGCCGATGTGGTGGGGCGCCGCCCATATCGTCAACGCGACTGGGCTCGGGCTGCTGACGACGCGGGGGGTCGCGCCCGACTTTTTCACCCTCGGCTTAGCCAACGCGCTCGTGCTGTTGGGCTATGGCCTCACCTGGACCGGCGCGCGGGTGTTCGATGGGCGGCCGATCCGCCCGTACCTCGTCTTGCTGGCGCCGGCGGCCTGGATGCTGCTCGGCCTCATTCCCGGTTTCGCCGCTGCGGCGAATCTGCGGATCGTCATCGTCTCGACCGCGCTCGCGCTGTTCGCGCTGATGACCGCCGAGGAGTTCTGGCGCGGGCGCGACGAGCCGCTGATGTCGCGCTGGCCGTCGATCATCGTGCTGTTGGCTTACGCGGCGGCGCTGTTGGCGCGGGTGCCGGCGACGCTGCTGACGCCGGCCTTCGCCGACGATTCGCTGCTCAGCGGTCTGTCGTTCGCATTGCTGGCTTTCGGTACGCTGTTGTTCACCGTTGTCATGGCGTTCCTCCAGCTCAACATGACCAAGGAGCGCACGGAGCTCAGGCACAAGATCAATTCGCTGGTCGATCCGCTGAGCGGGGTCGCCAATCGGCGCGCCTTCCTTGACGGTGCGGCGGGGCTGTTGGCGCGCCAGGAGATCGAGCGCGAGCCGCTGGCGGTCATGTTGTTCGATCTCGACCACTTCAAGCAGATTAATGATCGCTTCGGCCACGCGGTTGGCGACAGCGTACTGCAGGTCTTTGCCGGCACAGCTACGACGACACTCGGCGCCGACGTGCTGTTCGCGCGCATCGGCGGCGAAGAGTTCGCCGCCTGTATGCCGGTGGGCGATCTCGACGAGGCGTTCGCCATTGCCGACCGGGTGCGGCGCAATTTCGTCGCCGCGGCTGCGCGCTTCGGCAATGACGATTTGCTGCCGAGCGTTAGCGGTGGCGTAACGCTTGGGTGCGATCCGCAGGCCAAGGTGCTCGACCTGCTCTCCATCGTCGACCGCGCTCTCTATCGGGCCAAAGAGCACGGCCGCAATCGGGTCGAGACGGAAGTGCCGAGTGAGCAGACCGCAGCCGCCGGCGCGCCCTCCATCGTGCCAATCATCGGACCCGATCGCCTCGGTCCTGGCGCCGCCGCCATACGGCGGTGGCGGGCCGCGTCCTGAACACGGCGCCGTCAAGTATGGCGGCTTTGCGATGATCTAAAGTTCGTCGGTAATTTTCAATTCTGCAATTTTCCGGGCTTTTCACAAAAAATCCGCGGCTTGCCCCGAACCTTTGGCAAAGCCTGAAAGGCAAACCTTCAGCGGGCCGCACTGAATGGTGATACGTAATTCTCCAGATGAAGTGGCTGGAGGTGCTCACCATGCTCGGTCGTATCGCCGAAACGTCAAGCTCGCTCGACATTGGAACGCTGTTTGTTATCGCGACCTGCGTTACGTCGCTGCTCGGCGTGTTCTTGCTGTTTGCCTACCTGCAGGACCGCATTGCGGCGCTGGCCTGGTGGGGGGCGGCTTACCTGCTTGGCGGAGCTTCGGGCGCAATCTGGCGGCTTGGCGACCAGATCTCGCCGCCGCTGCCGGCAAGCACCCCAAACGTTTTGCTGTTCGTTGCCGTCGGCATGATCTGGAGCGCGGCTAGGCTATTTCACGGTCGCCGGATTTCCTGGAGCGGCATGCTGCTCGGCTCCGGCGCTTGGCTTGCAGCAAACAGTTTGCCTGCTTTCTCCGGTTCGGCCGCGTGCCGCGTGGTCGCCAGCGCGGTGATCGTCGCTACCTACACGTTCCTGACCGCCACTGAGCTGTGGCGTGAGCGGCGCAAGCCGCTGCTGCGGCGCTGGCCGGCGATTTTCGTGCCGATGCTGCACGGTGCCGTTTTTCTCTTCCCGATGGCGTTGGCGACCCTCTCACTTGATCTGAACGGCGCAGGCGCCGCGAGCGGATGGGTTGCGCTGTTCGCCACAGAGGTGGTGCTCTACGTTGTCGGCGCGGCCTTCATAGTGCTGGTGCTGGCGAAAGACCGCGCGGTGCGAGCCTACAAGGCGGCGTCGGTGACCGATTCGCTGAGCGGGCTCCTCAACCGCCGCGGCTTTTTCGAAGCGGCCGCCGCCATGATGCAGGACTGCAAGGTGGCGAAGCGGCCGGTCAGCGTTCTCGCCCTCGACCTCGACCACTTTAAATTGATCAATGACACCCACGGCCACAGCATGGGCGACGCCGTCCTGCAACTGTTTGCCAACGTGGCGCGCAAGACCATGCGGGCGGGCGACATTATCGGACGGGTAGGCGGCGAGGAATTCGTCGCCATCATATCGGGCACGCTTGCCGAAGCCGCAATTGCCGCGGAGCGTGTGCGAAGCGCCTTCGCGGCGGCTGGCCGCGATCCCGACGGCTATCAAATTCCGGCAACGGTGAGCATCGGGGTGGCGTGCGGCTCGCCCGATGCAGCGATCGAATTGCTCATCGCCCGCGCCGATGCCGCGCTTTATCGCGCCAAGGCGAATGGGCGCGACCGGGTCGAACTCGCCGATGAGGCCGTTCCGGCAAAGGCAGGCAACGCGCCGGTAGCGCTGCCGCGCACGCGGGGACGGCTCGCGCAAGCGTATCCGGGCCATCCGGTGCCAATCCTCGTCCGGCGTGCCGGCTAGCGCGCGCTTTGTCGCGGCCGGATGATTCAAGGGCGGGTCAGGGCTGGCCGCAGGATCGCCAAACCCGATAAAAAAGGGGCGCCGCGGAGCGGCGCCCGAAAGTTCGCATTGCCCACGCAATGCAGGGAGGAACGCGAGAGATTACGCGGAATAATACATTTCGAATTCGACCGGATGCGGGGTGTGTTCGAAGCGGATTATCTCGCTCATTTTCAGGTCGACATAGGCGTCGATGAAGTCGTCGTCGAACACGCCACCCGCCAGCAGGAAGCTGCGGTCCTTGTTGAGCTCCTCGAGTGCCTGCCGCAGCGAGCCGCAGACCGTCGGAATCTTCTTCAATTCCTTCGGCGGCAGATCGTAGAGGTCCTTGTCGACCGCCTCGCCCGGATCGAGCTTGTTCTTGACGCCGTCGAGCCCCGCCATGAGCATGGCCGCGAAGGCCAGATAGGGATTGGCCAACGGATCGGGGAAACGCACCTCGACACGCTTGGCCTTGGGGTTCGTCGTGTAGGGGATGCGGCAGGACGCCGAACGGTTGCGCGCCGAATAAGCCAGCAACACCGGCGCCTCAAACCCAGGCACCAACCGCTTGTACGAGTTTGTGGTCGGATTGGTGAAGGCGTTGATCGCCTTGGCGTGCTTGATGATGCCGGCGATGTAGGACAGGCAAGTATCCGACAGGTCGGAATACTTGTTGCCGGCGAAGACCGGCTTGCCGCTCTTCCAGATCGACTGGTGACAGTGCATGCCCGATCCGTTGTCGCCGTAGACCGGCTTGGGCATGAAGGTTGCGGTCTTGCCGTAGACCTGCGCGACCTGCTGAATGCAGTATTTGTAGATCTGCATCTGGTCGGCCATCATCGTCAGCGGCGAGAACTTCATGCCGAGTTCGTGCTGCGCGGAAGCGACTTCGTGGTGGTGCTTCTCGACTTTCACGCCCATGCGCGCCATGGCCGCGAGCATTTCCGAGCGCATGTCCTGCACCGAGTCCTGCGGCGGGACCGGGAAGTAGCCCTTCTTGGTCCACACACGGTGACCGAGGTTGCCGCCCTCATAGTCGGTGTCGGCGTTGCTGGGGAATTCGATCGAGTTGAGCTTGAAGCCGGTATTGTAGGGCTCGGCCTTGTAGCGCACGTCGTCGAACACGAAGAATTCGGCTTCGGGGCCGAAATAGACCGTGTCGCCGACGCCCATGGATTTGACCATGCCTTCGGCGCGTTTGGCGATGCCGCGCGGATCGCGATTGTACGGCTCGCCGGTGGTCGGTTCGAGCACGTCGCAAATCAACACAAGCGTCGTCTCGGCGAAGAATGGATCGATGGAAGCGGAGGAGGGGTCCGGCATCAGGCACATGTCGGACTCGTTGATCGCCTTCCAACCGGCGATCGATGAGCCGTCGAACATCATGCCTTCCGCGAAGGTCTCCTCTTCGATCATGGTGACGTCGAACGTGACGTGCTGCCACTTCCCGCGCGGGTCGGTAAATCGGAAGTCGACGTATTTCACGTCGCTGTCCTTGATCGTCTTCATGACATTCTTCGGCGTCGTCATGGCATGCGTACCTTTCGTGGTGCTGGTGGTGAGATTTGCTGGTTTTTGGATTCCATGTGCTGGCCGGGCGCAGGGGCGCCGGCCTAGCGAACGGTCAATTGGCCCGTTCAGATGGCGTCAAGTCCGGATTCCCCCGTCCTGATCCGGATAGCCTCCTCAATACTGGAGACGAAGATTTTGCCGTCGCCGATCCGTCCCGTTTGGGCGGCGCGGCGGATCGCCTCGACGGCCTTCTCGACCAAGTCGTCACCAAGCACAATTTCGATTTTCACCTTGGGAAGAAAATCGACCACGTACTCGGCGCCGCGGTACAGTTCGGTGTGCCCCTTTTGCCTTCCGAACCCCTTGGCTTCGGTGACGGTGATCCCCTGCAGTCCGACTTCCTGGAGAGCCTCCTTCACTTCATCAAGTTTGAACGGTTTGATGATCGCCTCGATTTTTTTCATCGCGTTTCGTCTCCCCGGCCCGAGGCGAGCACGCCGATACTCGGAACCGTCGCCTGGTTAGCAGGTCCCGTGCCAAGGCCGAAACAGTGTAAATAATTTAATAAGATCAGTGAGCTACAGGCCATCTCGGGTCGCGCTACGAGGATGTCCGATCAGGCTCCGCCGCGGAAATAGGCATACTGCCTCTTATCTCGTCAATAGCGGTGTCCCGATGTAAAGTGTCTTGCTTGCCAATAGGCTCCGGGTGCCGCTTTCATTATCTTGGAGGGGCATGCTGGAGCTTCTCAGTAACGCCGAAATGGCTGAGGCGGACCGGTTAGCCATAGCCGGGGGTGTCGCCGGCTCCGATCTCATGGAGCGAGCCGGTTGTGCGGTCGCGCAGGCCGTCATTGTCCGTCACCCCAAAGGCAGCCGCGTCGTTGTCGTCGCCGGACCGGGCAACAACGGCGGTGACGGATTTGTCGCCGCTCGGCTCCTCGCCGCGCGTGGTTATAGTGTTCAGGTCCTTCTGGTCGGAGAGGCGAGCCGGCTGAAGGGTGACGCCGCCCTTGCCGCGCAGACATGGGACGGCCCGGTCATTCGGGCGGAGCCTGGCGAATTGAGCGGCGCGGCGGTCGTGATCGACGCGCTGTTTGGCGCTGGACTTGATCGGCCGGTCGAGGGCGTTGCGCGGGCGATGATCGAGGCCATGAATGCCCAACCGGCGCCGATTATCGCGGTCGATCTGCCCAGCGGGATAAATGGCACGACTGGGGCGGTGATGGGCAATGCGGTGCGGGCCACCCAGACCATCACCTTCTTTCGCAAGAAACCCGGCCATCTCCTTCTGCCGGGGCGACTTTATTGCGCTGCGACCTCAGTTGCCGAGATTGGAATCCCGGCTTCGGTTCTGAGGCTAATCGGGCCCAAGGCCTTCGAAAACGTTCCGGCGCTTTGGCACGCGGACTTTCCGGTCGCTCGCATCACTGGCCACAAATACGACCGCGGCCACGCGATCGTCGTCTCCGGACCGGCATGGTCAACCGGTGCAGCGAGGCTTGCTGCGCGCGGAGCGCTACGCGCCGGCGCCGGCCTGGTCACGATCGCGAGCCCGCGCGAGGCGCTCGCCGTCAATGCCGCAACGAACCTTGCGATCATGGTGCGGCCGGTCGACGGGGCGAGCGAGCTTTCGGCCATGCTGGCAGATCGGCGGCTCAATGCCATCGCGCTTGGCCCAGGCCTTGGGGTGGGCGAGGCGACCTGTACGCTTGTTCTCGCCGCGCTTTCCGGCGACCGCGCCGTGGTGCTCGATGCCGATGCCATCACGAGCTTCGCAGTCGACCCGCGCCGGCTCGCGCAAGCCCTTCTCGCGCGCGCCAGCCAAGCCACAATCATGACACCCCATGAGGGGGAATTTGCACGCTTTTTCTGGACCTTGGACGAGCGAACGAAAGTGGGGTCGAAGCTCGAAAGGGCGCGTCTGGCGGCTCAACTAACCGGTGCGGTCGTCCTCATTAAGGGCGGCGACACGGTTGTCGCAGCAGCTGATGGGAGCGCCAGCGTTGCCGCAAACGCGCCGGCGTACCTTGCCACAGCAGGCGCTGGCGACGTGCTGACCGGGATAGCGGTAGGCCTCCTTGCGCAGGGGATGCCGGCCTTCGCGGCGGCCTCGGCCGCCGTGTGGCTTCATGGTGAAGCCGCCGAGGCGGTTGGTCCGGGCCTTATCTCGGAAGACCTGCCGGAAGCCTTGCCGAGCGTCTATCGCGCACTAGTTACGTGACCCCGCGTATCGGTGGCCGTGATTGCGCATCGCGTTGGATGCCATGCGTACAACGGCTATTTTTATGGTAGCGAATTTGCCGTGCGTGATATAAGCCGCGCCGCCGGGCTGCCTTGCATGTTGCGGGCGTGGCGGAATTGGTAGACGCGCGGGATTTAGGTTCCCGTGACGCAAGTCGTGGGGGTTCGAGCCCCTCCGCCCGCACCAGCTGGGCGGTTCATCGGCGTAATGCCCAAAGAGTAATTGCCATGCAGGTCACTGAAACTGCCACCGCCGGCCTCAAGCGGGAATATCGGGTTGTCGTGCCGGCGACCGATCTGGAGGCGAAAGTCAACGAAAAGCTTGACGACCTGAAGGGTCGCGTGCAGCTGCGTGGCTTCCGGCCCGGCAAAGTCCCAGTCGCCCATCTCAAGCGGATTTACGGCAAATCCGCCATGGCGGAGGTGATCGAGAGCGCGGTGCGCGAGGCCAACGACAAGATCGTCAGCGATCATGGCTTTAAGCTCGCCACCGAGCCGAGGGTGGTGCTTTCCTCTGAGGAGGGTGCGGTTGAGGGAGTTATCGCCGGAAAATCCGACCTTGCCTACACGGTCGAGATGGAGATCGTGCCGGCGATCGCGCTGACCGATTTCAAGGCGATTAAGCTCGAACGGCTGACCGCTGAGGTCACCGATGCGGAGCTGGACCAAGCCCTGCAAGCACTCGGTGAGCAGAACCGGCCGTTCATCGCCAAGGCCGAAGCCGCCGAAAAGGGAGACCGGCTGACCGTTTCCTTCCACGGCACGATCAATGGCGAACCGTTCGAGGGCGGTGCCGCCGAGGATGTGCCGATCCTGCTCGGCGGCGGTGGATTCCTTCCTGGTTTTGAAGACAACCTGATCGGTGCCAAGGCGGGCGATAGCCGGACGTTCGACCTCAAATTTCCCGACAGCTATCCGGCAGCCGCTATTGCGGGCAAAGACGCGACTTTCGCCGTGACCGTGAAGACGGTCGAGGCTCCGGGCACAGTGACGCTCGACGACGATTTTGCCAAAACTCTTGGATTGGAATCGCTCGACAAGCTACGCGACGCCATGCGCGAGCGCGTTGGGCGCGAGCACACCGCCGCGTCCCGCCAGAAGCTCAAGCGAGCCCTCCTCGACCAACTCGATGAGCGCCACAAGTTCGAGCCGCCGCCGACCTTGGTCGAGCAGGAATTCACCAATGTCTGGACGGCGATCGAAAACGACCTCAAGCAGCAAAGCCGCACGTTCGAGGACGAGGGCACTACCGAGGAGAAGGCTCGCACTGATTACCGCGCCATCGCCGAGCGGCGCGTGCGTCTCGGACTCGTTATCGCGGAGATCGGCGAGAAGAACAACATCACGGTGACCGAAGAGCAGTTGCGGGCGGCGGTGATGGACCAGGTCCGCCAGCTTCCCGGGCGCGAGCAGCAGGTGTGGGATTACTATCGCAACAATCCGGGAGCGCTCGCCTCGTTGCGCGCGCCCCTGTTCGAAGAAAAAGTCGTCGACTTCGTGCTCGAGCTCGCCGATGTCACCGACAAAGAGGTGACCAAGGACGAGCTGTTCATGGAAGAGCCCGAATAAGGCGGAACGACGCGGCCGGCGCCAGGCATCTTGTTCCGGCGGCTTCCGCGCTTATGTGACCGGCGAGGTAATCCGGCTAAACATTCCGGCTTCGACAGGACGCGCCCGACTCAGTCAAACTGGCTCAGTCAGACAGGGTGGGCACGCCAGAGCCCCTACAGGTGATCCATGCGCGATCCGAACGAGACATACATGAACTACCTCGTCCCCATGGTGGTCGAGCAGACCAACCGCGGGGAGCGGGCCTACGATATCTATTCCCGCCTGCTCAAGGAGCGGATCATCTTCATCACTGGCCCGATCGAGGACGGCATGGCCTCCCTCATCGTGGCCCAGCTCCTGTTCCTCGAAGCGGAGAATCCCAAAAAAGAAGTGTCGATGTACATCAATTCGCCGGGCGGCATCGTGACGTCAGGCCTTGCGGTTTACGACACGATGCAGTTCATCCGCCCCCCGGTCTCTACTCTCTGCACCGGGCAAGCCGCGTCCATGGGCTCGCTCCTGTTGGCGGCAGGCGCCAAGGACTTGCGTTTTGCGCTGCCCAACGCCCGCATCATGGTCCACCAGCCGTCGGGCGGTTTCCAAGGGCAGGCGACCGATATCATGCTGCATGCCCAAGAAATTCTGAACCTGAAGCGGCGTTTGAACGAGATCTACGTCAAGCATACCGGCCAACCGCTGAAGAAGATCGAGGACGCCCTCGAACGCGACATGTTCCTGACCTCCGAGATGGCCAAGGACTTCGGCCTTATCGACAAGGTGATCGAGAAGCGGCCGGAGGAACCGTCGCTGAAGTCCGTGGAACCGGCCTCGATCAAGGGATAGCCGGCCGGGCGCCAGGCGGGGGTGACGCCATCAAATGGGCTGATTCGTCGACGCAAAGCGGTCTTCAGCGGCCGGCCGACGGATTGTCCGCGGTGTGATCCGGAAAACACAGTGGCGCAAACTCGCGTTATCGTTAATGGATTCTTGGTTGGCACGCGGTTAGCATAGCTGCTTGTGCCGGGGCGGCTCCCTCGCCAGTGTGGCGCTCGCTAAGCCGCCTTCTCGCAAGGAGGAAAGGTGGACTGAACGGAGCTACGGAATGTTAGCGCGGCGCTTCGTAAGCTCGTGAGGTTCAGCGCTCGCGGAAAAGACACTAAGATCGGTATTTGAAGAGAATCGAGCCCTCAAGTCGGAAACGTTGGGCTAGTACGGAGACTGGAATGAGCAAGGTAGGCGGCGGTGATTCAAAGAATACGCTCTATTGCTCGTTCTGCGGCAAGAGCCAGCACGAGGTGCGCAAGCTTATCGCCGGACCGACTGTCTTCATTTGCGACGAGTGCGTCGAGCTCTGCATGGACATCATTCGCGAGGAAAACAAATCCTCGCTGGTGAAGTCACGCGACGGCATTCCGACCCCGCGCGAGATCCGCAAAGTCCTGGACGATTACGTGATCGGCCAAGATTACGCCAAGAAGGTGCTCTCGGTCGCCGTCCACAATCACTACAAGCGGCTCAACCACCAGAGCAAGCACAACGACGTTGAACTCGCGAAATCCAATATTCTGCTGATCGGGCCGACCGGTTCGGGCAAGACGCTGCTGGCGCAAACGCTGGCGCGTATCCTCGATGTTCCGTTCACGATGGCAGATGCGACGACGCTGACGGAAGCCGGCTACGTCGGCGAGGACGTCGAGAACATCATCCTCAAGCTGCTGCAGGCCGCCGACTACAATGTCGAGCGCGCCCAGCGCGGCATCGTCTACATCGACGAAATCGACAAGATATCGCGCAAGTCCGACAACCCTTCGATTACCCGCGACGTGTCCGGCGAGGGCGTGCAACAGGCGCTCTTGAAGATCATGGAGGGCACCGTCGCCAGCGTGCCGCCGCAGGGCGGCCGCAAGCACCCGCAGCAAGAGTTTTTGCAGGTCGATACCACCAACATCCTGTTCGTCTGCGGCGGCGCCTTCTCGGGTCTGGAGAAGATCATTTCGGCGCGCGGCCGCTCCACATCGATCGGCTTCGGTGCGAGGGTGATGGCGCCGGAAGACCGCAAGCAGGGTGAAATCTTCCGCGAGGTCGAGCCGGAGGACTTGTTGAAGTACGGCCTCATTCCTGAATTCGTCGGCCGGCTTCCTGTCGTCGCCACGCTCGAGGACCTCGACGAGGCCTCGCTCAAGCGCATCCTCACCGAGCCGAAGAACGCGCTGGTCAAGCAGTACCAGCGCATGTTCGAGATGGAGACGGTCGACTTGAAGCTCACTGACGAGGCGCTTTCCGCGATCGCCCGCAAGGCGATCGATCGCAAGACCGGCGCGCGCGGGCTGCGGTCGATCATGGAGAACATCCTGCTCGATACCATGTTCGATCTGCCGAGCCTCGAGGGTGTCGTGCGCATTGAGATCTTCCGCGAGGTCGTCGACGGCAGCAAGCGGCCACTCTACATCTATGCCGACCGCTCGGACCGGGCGAGCGACGCTGGCGGTGCGAGCGCGTAAATGGAATCGGGCCCGCCCACGCGGCCCAATTCGCTGCGCAAGCCGTCGCTGCGCCCGCGCGAGGCGCGCAATTGCCACGAAAACCCGGCTTTCTTGACACGCTGGCGATGCGACGCCACCTATAGCGGTGGACTGAAAGTTGCGTACCAAGAATCGTGTAAATGTTCCCGGGCGGCGTTTCTTTCTCGCCCTTTGAGTGCGGACGGGTCACTGTCCGCAAGGCTCTTCCCGGATCACTGGCAGTCCATTGTGACAGCGCATCCTGCGGGTCGCGACGGACGTGCACAACAATAAGGAACTGGGGCCATGACAAGCGCCACCAAACCCAAGCCAACGCTGACGCCAGGCGAAAGCCGCGCCTATCCGGTGCTGCCGCTGCGGGATATCGTCGTTTTTCCGCACATGATCGTTCCCCTTTTCGTTGGCCGCGAGAAGTCGATCAAGGCGCTCGAAGAGGTGATGCGTTCTGACACCTTCATCCTCCTGGCGACGCAGAAGAACGCCTCCGACGACGATCCGGCTGCCGACGCCATTTACAGCGTGGGTACGCTGGCGAGCGTGCTGCAGCTTTTGAAGCTGCCTGACGGCACCGTGAAGGTGCTGGTCGAAGGCGCGGCGCGGGCAGGCGTGAAGGAGTACACCAGCCGCGAGGACTATCATGAGGCTGAGGCGGTCGTGCTCGCCGATTCAACGGGTGATCAGGTCGAGGCTGAGGCCTTGGCGCGCTCGGTGATCAACGAATTCGAAGGCTACGTGAAGCTCAACAAGAAGGTTTCGCCGGAGGTCATCGGCGTCGTCCAGCAGATCGAGGATTACGCCAAGCTCGCCGACGCGGTCGCTTCCCATCTCGCCGTCAAGATTCCGGACAAGCAGCTCATCCTGGAGACGCCGAGCGTCACCGAGCGTCTGGAAAAGGTGCTTGGCCTGATGGAGAGCGAAATCTCCGTTCTGCAGGTCGAGAAGCGCATCCGCACGCGTGTCAAGCGTCAAATGGAGAAGACGCAGCGCGAGTACTATCTCAACGAGCAGATGAAGGCGATCCAGAAGGAGTTGGGCGACGAGGACGGCAAGGACGAGGTCGCCGAGCTCGAGGAGAAGATCAAGCAGACCAAGCTGTCGAAGGAAGCGCGCGAAAAAGCCCAGCACGAGTTGAAGAAGCTGCGGCAGATGTCGCCGATGTCGGCGGAAGCCACCGTCGTGCGCAACTATCTGGATTGGCTCTTGTCGATCCCGTGGAACAAGAAGTCCAAGGTCAAGAAGGACCTGCTGCTCGCCGAGCAGATCCTCGAGGCCGATCATTACGGACTCGAGAAGGTCAAGGAGCGTATCGTCGAATATCTCGCCGTGCAGCAGCGCGCCAACAAGCTCACTGGTCCGATCCTCTGCCTCGTCGGCCCGCCCGGCGTCGGCAAGACTTCGCTCGGAAAATCGATCGCGAAGGCGACTGGCCGCGAGTTCGTCCGCGTCTCGCTCGGTGGCGTGCGCGACGAGGCTGAAATCCGCGGTCACCGGCGGACCTATATCGGCTCCATGCCCGGCAAGATCATCCAGTCGATGCGCAAGGCGAAGAGCTCGAACCCGCTGTTCCTGCTCGACGAGGTCGACAAGATGGGCGCCGATTTCCGCGGCGATCCGTCTTCGGCGCTGCTTGAGGTTCTCGATCCCGAGCAGAACCACGCCTTCAACGACCACTATCTGGAGGTCGACTACGATCTCTCCCACGTGATGTTCATCACCACGGCGAATACGTTGAATATTCCGCCGCCCCTGATGGACCGCATGGAGATCATCCGCATCGCTGGCTATACCGAGGATGAAAAGCTTGAGATCGCGCGCAAGCATCTGATCCCGCACGCGATCGCCAAGCACGGCCTCGAGCCGAAGGAATGGTCGATCGACGACGAAGCGTTGCTCACTATGATCCGGCGCTACACGCGCGAAGCCGGCGTGCGCAATCTCGAGCGCGAGCTCTCGACGCTGATCCGCAAGGCGGTGAAGGAGCTCACGATCAAGAAGACGCAGTCGGTGCAGGTCACTGCCAAGAATCTCTCCGATTATCTCGGCGTGCCGAAATACCGTTACGGCGAGGTGGAGGACGAGGATCAGGTCGGCGTGGTCACCGGACTTGCCTGGACGGACGTCGGGGGTGAACTCCTCACCATCGAGGCCGCCATGATGCCCGGCAAGGGCAAGATGACCGTGACCGGCAACCTGCGCGACGTGATGAAGGAATCGATCTCGGCGGCGGCTTCTTATGTCCGCATGCGCTCGGCCGCTTTCGGCATCGAACCGCCGGCATTCGACAAGCGCGACATCCACGTGCACGTGCCGGAGGGTGCAACCCCGAAGGACGGGCCGTCGGCCGGCGTCGCCATGGTCACTGCCATTGTTTCGGTGATGACCGGCATTCCGGTGCATCGCGACGTCGCCATGACCGGCGAGATCACCTTGCGCGGCCGCGTGCTGCCGATCGGCGGGCTGAAGGAGAAGCTCCTGGCGGCGCTCCGCGGCGGCATCAAGACCGTGCTGATCCCGGAAGAGAACGCCAAGGACCTGGTCGAAATCAACGACGCGATCAAGAGCGGACTCGATATCATCCCGGTGTCGCGCATGGACGAAGTCCTGGCGCGTGCCCTGGTGCGCAAGCCGGAACCCATCGTCTGGGAGGAACAGACGGCCAAGCCGGTCGATGTTCCCGAGCCAGTGGTCGAGGAAGACTCTTCGGGCCTCACCGCGCACTGACGGTCGGCCCGAACCATAGCGAGTACTGCAGAGGCGGCGTCCGACGGGCGCCGCCTTTGTCTTAAGGCGGCCCTCCATCATGCACCGCTCCCTATGACGCGCCTGTCACGAGCGTGGGCGTTAAGCTGCCACAATAAAGCGATACAAACAGTGGCGACCGGCGCAAACTTGGCGTAGGATTTCAAGGGGCAGCGTCGGGGCTAGGTTCCAGTCAGCTAGTCGAGGGGCTCGTGTACAGGATCATCAGCGTAAGCGTCACAGTGGCGTGCGTTGCAATGACGTCCGTCGCATCAACACTCCTTCCTGCCCGCGCCGGTGAGGCAGTGGCAGCACCGGCAGGGCCGGTCGCGGCAACAAACGACTTCCCGCTGGCCGGCACCTACATGCAAAACATGACCTGCAGGGGCGACAGCACCGACCAAGCCGCGCTCAAGGTGACGATCTCGCAGCAGCAGATCGTTTCCAACATCGGCGTTTGCACCATTCTGGACAACAAACGCGACGGCGCGAGCTACAAGCTCCATGTCGAGTGCAAGTTTCCCGCCGGTCCCTTGGTCGGCGACCTCACGTTCACGCCGCAGCCGGACAAGACGGTCAAGTTCGTCGACCGCGACAATACCTATAACGCGGTTCTGCATCGCTGCCCTGGTTGAGTGCTGCAGCCTGCGCTTAGCCGTGTGCGGCTGTCATCGCTTCCCTGTTATGGTATGAGTGGCTCTCAAGTGCGGCGGTTCAGTTCGTACTCAGATCACTCGCCTGAACAACAAGGGAGCGCACGATGAGTTATTACCAGGGCCTTACGGCCGATGTGGTGCAGTTTCGTGGCCACAATGGCGATCAGGGTGAGGCTTATTACGCGCGACCGACACGCGCGGGCAAATTCCCCGGCATCGTCGTCATTCATCATATCCCGGGCTGGTGCGAGTGGACGACCGAGGTGGTGCGGAAGCTTGCGCATCACGGCTACGCGGCGATTTCGCCGCACCTCTATTTCCGCGAAGGCGGTCCGAACGAAAGCCCGGACGATCTTGGCGCGCGCATCCGCGCGGCCGGCGGCGTCGCCGACGCTCAGATCATGGGCGATGTCGCTGGCGCCATGGCCTATCTGCGCGCGCAGCCGAATGCGACCGGCAAGGTTGGCGTGATCGGCTTTTGCTCCGGCGGCCGCCACACCTACCTCGCCGCCTGCACGCTCAAGGGCATCGATGCGGCGGTCGATTGCTGGGGCGGCAACGTCATTGTCGGCAACCCGAAGGACCTCAACGACAAGCGTCCGGTCGCGCCGATCGATCAGACGGAAAAGATGTCCTGCCCATTGCTGGGCATTTTCGGCAACGACGATGCGAACCCGACCGCCGACCAAGTAAACCGCACCGAGGCGGTGCTCAAGAAGCTCGGCAAGAACTACGAATTCCACCGCTATAACGGCGCCGGCCACGCCTTCTTCAACTGGCAGCGCGACGCTTACCGGCCGGAGCAGGCGATGGATGGTTGGCGCAAGGTCTTCGACTTCTTCAACCGCTATCTGGCGACGTCCGCCGCCAGCATCGCGGCCGAATGACGGAGGCTATCACCATGTGCTCCTACATCGTTGAAAAGGCGGCGCTGGTCGGCAGCGCCAAAGGCCGCAAGGGCTGGATGAAGATCGATACCGCGAATGTCTATTTCGATCATCCGTATCACTCGACGCTCGACCACGTGCTCGCCATCGACTTCACCAATGAGGGCGAAGGCGGACGCGATCGCGTTGCGGTCGAACTGAGCGCGGGTTCGGCGCGCGCGCTGGTCGAGCGCATCCTTGCCGCGCTGGCGAGCGGAGAGGCCGCGCACATCGCCGTCAGTCAACCGGTGGTGCTAGCCGCAGCAGAGTAAGCGCGTGGCGGCGCATGAGGGCCGCGCAACGGCCCCTCGTCGCCGCCCTGATAGGTCATTTGCGCGTCAATACGGCGCGCCCTGATGGAGGAAACGAATGAGCGTTGCCGTGCAAACAAAAAACAAGACGGGCAATCTCGACATCGTTCCGCTGACTAAACACATCGGTGCCGAAATCCGCGGTCTCGATCTGCGCGAAAAGCCCGACGAAGCGACCGTGCGCGCCATCTATCAGGCTTGGCTCGACCATCTGGTGCTGATCTTTCCGCGTCAGCAGCTGTCGCAGGAGGATCTGATCCGCGCCACCGGCTTTTTTGGCGAGATCGGCAAGCTGTCGCGGCCGCCGAAATTTTTCCCGAAAGGCTATTCGTCGATCCTGCCGGGCATCATGATGGTCTCGAACATCCGCGAGAACGGCGAGCCGATCGGCGTACTGCCCGACGGCGAGATGATGTTCCACCACGACATGATCCACGCCGAGGTCCCGAGCAAGGCGACGCTGCTCTATGCGGTGGAAATTCCGTCAGCTGGCGGCAATACGCTATTCGCCAGCGGTTACGCTGCCTACGACACGCTTGATCCAGCCGTTCGACAAAAGCTCGAAGGCAGGAAGGCGCTGCATCATTACAATTACGGGACCACCGTCAGGGGCGGAAAAATGGGCACCGAAGCCTTTGCCGAGTGCGTGCATCCGGTGTTTCGCACCCATGAGGACACCGGCAGGAAGGCCGCCTACGTCAACCGGCTGATGACGGTGAAGGTGCTCGACACGCCGGCGGAGGAAAGCGAACGCCTGCTCAACGCCGTGTTCGACCACGCCGAAAAGCGCGAATTCGTCTACGAGCACGTCTGGCGGGTCGGCGACCTCCTGTTGTGGGATAATCGCTGCTCCTCGCACGCGCGCACGGATTTTTCCTCAACAGAGCGCCGCCTGCTTTTGCGCACCACCGTGCAGGGCACAGTGCGGCCCTACTAGTCGGCGCGCATTATCCGCGCGATCTGCGGCTTATCGCACCCCGCCAGTATTGACGATGGGTCCGCTGTAGCCTTCGAAGCGCTTGCGCAGTGCAACGACCTGGGTCTGATCGGAGAGGAAGGCAACGTAATCGTTGGCGACGTTGTAGGACAGGATTGGCTTATAGCCGGCTGGCGGCGGCACGTCGCTGCGCGGCGACCAGGTCGGGAGTTTTGACTGCTGTTCCGGCTCGAGCAGCCACGACAGGAACAGTTTTGCCGCGTTGGGGTGCGGCGCGTCCTTGAAGATCGCGCCGGTCAACGGCCATATCGGCAGCGCGTCGACGGTGGGAATATGGGAATCGACCGGCATGCCCTGGCGCTTCAATCCGGTGGTGATGTCGAGAATGGAGTCGAAGGTCACGAGATTTTGCCCGGAGGCGATGCTGCGCTGTTCGCCGAGGTGCCCCTGGATGAAAGTCGGCTTGGCGGCCACGTATTTGTCCATGTAGTCCCAGCCGTACTTCTGCACGATGTGGTTGAAGACCCACAGCGTGACGTCATCGTCTGCCGGATAGGCGGTGACGATCTTGCCTTGAAATTGCGGCTTTAAGAAATCCACCGCCGAGTTGGGCACGTCGACGGCCGCAACTTTCTCGGTGTTGTACATGTAGGGCACGACGTTGATCATCGTCGCCCAGAACGTGCCGCCGGCATCCTTGAACGCCGCGTCCATCTTGTCGAAACCGGGCGGCTCGAACGCCACCAATCGGCCTTCGCGCTTCCAGCGCACGTAGTCAGCGGCGGTCTGCAGGATCGCGGCGTCGACTTCGAGCTTTCCGCCGGCAAGCTGCTGATCGATCTTCTGATCGAGGACGTTGGAGAAACCGCCGCCGATTGAAATCTTTATGCCGGGATATTTCTCTTCGAAGACTTTAGCTCTGGCCTCCCAGGGAGCGGTCGGCCCGCCGACATAGAAAGCAAACGCACCTTCGTCCTTGGCCTTGCTGTACAGATCGTCGAGCGATTGCGCGCGCGAGGGCGACGCAGCGGCCAAACCAATGGCGAGCAGCGTAGTAGCAACTGCGAATGGCCGTGCAAGAATTGTCTGCATAAGTATCCTCCCCGCGGACCGATTTATTGGCGGCGATCATCACAGTAGCGTCCGGCAAAGACAAGCGTCCGCGGATTGGGCGCGCGCGGGACGGCGGTGATGAGGGCTAGTCTCATCCACACGTATCTCTGGTTTATCTCGCCAAGTCTCGTCGACCCATGCTAAGCGGAGCGCGCGCTTCGCCCGCCGCCCATTCTCACCACGGGAACCGAATATGCGAATGCTCGCCTATCTCCTCGCCATCGTCTGCCTTGCCGCCGCCGCCATGTATTACACGATGGCGGCCGGCCAATTGCCTGCGTTCATACCGGGCCATCTGGACGGCTCCGATCACATTCATAAGCTGCACGCTTACGCCGCTCTCGCCGCCGCCGTGGTTCTGTTCCTGTTCGGCTGGTTTGTCGGACGCTCGAAGGCGGCGTAGACCGCCGCGGCACATCCGATCGGCGGCGGCGGCTTCAGACGCCGCTGCCGTGAAGCTTGCGCTGAACGCGCTCGTCGAAGCGCGCCACGCTGACGACCATGCGCTGGTGCGTGCCGCCGCCGATCGGCTCGACCTCGTCGCGGGCCTCCACCCGGAAAGTGATGGTGCGGCCTTCGACGCGCACAACCTCGGCGGTTGCGGTGACGCGCAGCCCGACCGGTGTTGCTGCAACGTGGCTCACGTCGAGGTGGATGCCGAGACTCTGATGACCTTCGGGCAGGAGGTGCTCGACGGCCGCCAGCGCGGCAGCCTCGATCTGGTTGATCATGACCGGCGTCGCCAGGACCGCGATGCGGCCTGAGCCGACAAACGGAGCCGTGTGCTCGGGCGCAACCAGGAGTTCGGCCGTGCCGCGAAGGCCGGCCGTAATGCGGGCAAGAAGCGGGCTTACCCGCTCGCTGGTTGACATGACGAAGAGCCCCTGTGGTGCCATTTGGGAATCATGTCATAACCCGCCCTGCGCCGGGTGTCGCTGTGTTCGCGAAAGTCGCTGATGCGATCGTCGGGTCGGAACCTTCGGGGCGGTCGTTCCGCAGCAAAGCCACAAAGTGCCAGATACTCGCTCTGGCAGTGAGGAGGTCCGCGATGCAACGATTTGCTCTACTGGCCGGTGTCTTGGCTACTGTCCTGACCACACTTTTGCCGGCGCTCATATCAGGCAGTGCGCCTGCGCTGGCGATCACGCCGAAGCAGAAGATGGCGACGTGCAAATTCGGCGCCGACGACCAAAAGCTCGTTGGCGCGGCGCGCGCGGCGTTTATGAAGAAATGCATGTCCAGTAAAAACGATCCGCGTGGCACTGCGGTCGGAACTCCTGCTTCGCCCGGTGCTCCGACGTCGCCCGAAGAGGAGGAGGGTGAGCCGAAAAACTAAGCCGCAACGATAGAGGCACACGCCACAAAGGCCCACGCGACACGCGCGTCCGTCGGGCTGCCTCCCGGATTTCGCCGTCAGCCAATAAGGGCTAGATTGCTGCGACCGCAAGGAGGAACGCCGCGATGACCACTCTGGAAGCCAACACCACCGCCTTCGACGTGACCGAAGTCGAATATCTGCGCCACGGGCAGAAACCGCTGCTGGCGCGTATATTCAAGCCGCGCGGGCAGGGACCGTTTCCGGCCTTGGTCGAGTGCCACGGCGGCGCGTGGTGCATGAGCGACCGATTCACCGAGCATCTTCGCCACGAATTCATGGCCTCGCACGGCATCGTGTCGATTGCGCTCGATTTCCGCTCCGGCAACGAGGATCCCTATCCGGCGTCGGTGCAGGACATCAACTATGCGGTGCGCTGGGCCAAGGCGAACGCACGCGATCTGAAAACGCGGCCTGAACTGATCGGCATTTCCGGCCAATCGAGCGGCGGCCATCTGGCGATGCTGGTGGCGATGCGGCCGCGCGATCCCCGTTACGCCGCGATCGCGCTGCCGGCGGGAACGGCCGCGCAGGATGCGAGCGTGCGTTGCGTCGTCATGTCGTGGCCGGTGATCAATCCGCTGTCGCGCTACCGCCATGCCAAGCGGGCGCTCGCTGCCGGCGGCGAGTGGGGCAAGGGCATCATCAGCCGCCACGATTCCTATTGGCGCAGCGAGGCCAACATGGAAGAGGGCAATCCGACCATGGCGCTCGAGCGCGGCGAAAAGGTCGTGCTGCCTCCGGCGGTCTGGTATCAGGGCCGCGGCGACACCGTGCACGACTACAAGGACCCGGAGTCCGATTTCCCGGGCAACGAGCCGCAGCGTTTTTGCGCCAACTACAAAAAGGCCGGCGGCGAGATCGCACTCGAATATATCGACATGGACCGGCACACCGGCCATTCGCCCGACTTGAGCAAGAGCGGCGCTATGTTTGCCCACATGGTGGAATTTGTCGGCAAGCATATAAGGGCGTAGATGCTTGGATGGGTTGGCCAGGGCGCCAACGGGTCCGGCCCGAAGTGGCCGGCCCGACGGCAGGCTCGGCGCCGTGCCAGAGCGCATCGTTGCAGCCTGCCGCGCGGCCGCGCCGAGCGCGTTCCGCTCTGCCATGCGTGATGGAGTCATCTGATGAGCGATTGCCTGCATTGCGACATCAACGAACTCGTGCGCGAGCGCATCGAGGGGCAGGAGACCATCGACCTTGCCGACATCGTGGCGCGAATATCGGAAAGTCTCGCCGAAACGATCATGCTCGCACCGAAGGACCAGTGGGCGGCGTTGATGGCGGAAGCCATCCGCCATCTCGGCCAAGTGGTCATCGAGGAGATCGAAGGCGTCGAGAGCAGCACCGCGCACTAGATATCTTAGTTGGAGCATGATCTTTTCGGAAAACCGGTGGCCACTTTTCCGGATCATGCTCTTGGGGACCATCTGACAATCATGCAACAGCAAACAGCAGCCGACGATCTCCTCTTCGACCTGCGCGACGGCATCGGCCGGATCACCTTCAACCGGCCGCATGCGCGCAACGCGTTCACCTTTGCCATGTATGAGCGGCTGGCGCAGATTTGCACGCAGGCGAACGAAGACCGCGCGATCAAGGTGCTCGTGCTGCAAGGCGCCGGCGACAAGGCCTTCGCCTCCGGTACCGACATCAATCAGTTCCGCGCCTTCAAGACCCCGCAGGATGCGCTCAACTACGAGGGCCGCATCGACCGCGTGCAGACCGCGCTCGAGCAATGTCGCGTGCCGACTATTGCCGCGATCACCGGCGCCTGCACCGGCGGTGGCGCGGCCATCGCTTCCTGCTGCGATCTGCGCGTCGGCACCAAAACGACCCGCATGGGCTTTCCGATCGCGCGCACGCTGGGCAATTGCCTGTCGATGGCGAGCATCAGCCGGCTCACCGCCTTGGTCGGACCGGCGCGCGTCAAGGACCTCATATTCACCGCCCGGCTGGTCGGCGCCGAAGAGGCTGCTGCTGTCGGTCTCCTCACCGAGGTCGTGGAGGACCTTCCGGCGCTCAATGCGCGCGCCAGCGAATTGGCCGCCACCGTCGCCGGCAACGCGCCGCTCACGCTGTCGGCGACCAAACAGGCGCTCGCCCGCCTGATGCGCCGGCTCACCCGCGAGGAAGGCGAGGATTTGATCCTCATGTGCTACATGAGCCGCGACTTCCGCGAGGGCATGGACGCGTTCCTCAACAAGCGTCCGCCGCAATGGAGCGGTGAGTAGCACGCGCGCCGCTCAGCGTGTGTGCTGGTACGCGGTCAGCGCAGCGCCGAACGCCTCAAACAATTTACGGTTCACCGGGTTGCGGGCCGCGTCGTGCTCGGCGTGCCATTGCACGCCGAGCGCAAAGCCGGGTGCGTCGGCGATGCGGATTGCCTCGATGGTGCCGTCCTCAGCCACGCCTTCGACCACCACGCGCTGGCCGAGCTCCAATATGCCCTGGCCGTGCAGCGAGTTGACCCGGATTGACGGGCAGCCGAGGAGCTTCGCGAACACGCCGTCCGGCGTAAGCGCGATCTCGTGGCGGTCGGCGAAGATGACGGCGAGATCGGGATGCGGCTCGCCGTTCGGCAGCCGCGGCATGCGGTGGTTCATGCGGCCGGGCAGTTCGCGGATTTCCGGATGCAGCGAGCCGCCGAAGGCGACATTCATCTCCTGAAAGCCGCGGCAGATGGCGAACAACGGCACGCCGCGCGCGACGCAGGTCTGGATGAGGTGAAGCGCCAGCGCGTCGCGATCCTGGTCATAGGGCTCGTAGCGCGCGTCTTCCTTTTTGCCGAAGCGGGTAGGGTGCACGTTGGCGCGCGCGCCGGTGAGCAGGATGCCGTCGACCACCTCGAGCAGCGCGTCGGCGTCGGTGATTTCCGGCGTAGCGGCGAACATCAGCGGCAGCGCGCCGGCGACTTCGGCGACCGCGCGCAAATTGCGCTCGCCGACCCGCTGGGCGGTGAAACGTCCCTCGGCTTTATGGGGGCCGCCGATCACGCCGACGACGGGCCGTCTGGATGTCAATTTGCCGCCTCAACCATGCAATTGCGCAAGCTCGTCCTCGGCATAGCATCTCGCCCCGCCTGGGAGGAGACAGCCGTTTGCTCGCCAGCTTTGCAAAATTCCGCTCTCGCCGGCAATCAAATGGAGAAGATTACTCGGCGGCCTGCACTTTTCCCGGCCGATCGCCGCACAAGCCCGCCATGATCGACAGCGCCCGCGCCGTGGAGAATGCACGCGTCTTGACGTCGAAGGCCTGCGGACTGTGCGGCAGCATGTAGCCGTGGTCGATGCCGGGGAAGACGTGGACCTCGACGCTGCTCTGGCGCGCCGCGAGCGCCCGGTAGGCGTCGCGGACTTCCGGCGGCGCGGCGAAATCCTTGTCGCCCCACATGATGCAGACCGGCGCGTTTAGCCCGGCGAGCTCGCCGATGAAATCGAGCATCTGAGAGCCATGGCACGACACGCCGGCGTCATAGCCGAGCCGCTTCGGCCCGAGGATGGCGTAGGGGCCGCCGTAGCAAAGCCCCATGGCGACGGCGCGGCCGTTGTGTTGCGGCAGCGTGCGCACGTATTTGAGCGTGTCGGCCATGTCGGCCTCGCCGGTTTTGATCTTCTCGAGCCGCGGCTGGCCGCGCGGCCGGGTGCGCGGGTCCTCATGGGTGAGCGGCCCCGGCACCGTGCGCCAGAACATATCGGGCGCGGCGGCGATGTAGCCCGCGGCGGCGAATTCATCGGCTATCCCGCGCAAGTCTTCGTCGACGCCGACGATCGCATTGGCGAACACGATCGCGGGCGTCTTGGCGGCGGAAGCGGGCAGTGACAGGTAGCAGTCGAATGTGCTGCCGGATGACGAGGAGATTTTGACGGTGCGTCCTGACATGGGTACCTCCCGGGCGAGATCCTTGTGGTGCAATCATACGACATTTTCCTCACCCTGAGGTGCTCGGCGCGAAGCGCCGAGCCTCGAAGGGCGAGGCCCCAACACCTCGGCCTGCATCCTTCGAGGCTCCCATAGCGCGTCAAAGACGCGCGTAAACGCGCTAATGGCTCGCACCTCAAGATGAGGATAACAAACAAGCGCCATCGTTCTCGCGATGCGTCTACCTCTCCCCTCCCCCCATTCGCGCCAGCGAATGGCGGGGAGGGGCATAGGCGGCCTTTGGCCGCCGTGCTTTGCATGAAGAACGCCGATCCGAAGCATCGGCTATGGGTGGGGGGACGACCTCAACGCGCACGCCGCGCGACAAGAAAGTGCCCCCCACCCCTAACCCCTCCCCGCCACGCGCTGCGCGCGTGGGCGGGAGGGGAAATAAATTCTCGTTCTCGCGATGCGTTTTTTGATTCGCATCCGAGCTATCAGCACGCCATTCCCAAAAACCTCACCGCATTCCCGACCTTTGTCAGATGATCCGGCCGTGGAGAGCCGGAACCATCACGATCGGGTAGCGGCACGAAAGCCAAAAACGAACGAACGAACGAAAGAAAAGGAAGCAGAACGCCGAAAGGCGCAGGTCTTAGCTCCGCACTTGCAAGGTGCGGCGCGCGTCCAGCGGGACGCGCACGCCTTCCGGCGTTCCACTGCGGCTCCTGCCAAGGGGACTGCTCATCCCCAAGGCGCAACCCAGGCCAGAGCTTCCGGAGACTCGGCCGGAGCCTGCGAGCCTATGGACCGCCAACCGGGGCGAGTCTCGCACGCTTCTCCACGGGCGTTACCCGCGCCGTCCTGTCACCGTCCAGCGAGCACCTCGCGCACCGGTCATAGTGCCGGCAGGCTGATGCCCGGGCCGCCCGAGCGCGGGAGTGACAAGCCCCCGCCCGCGGGCACCGCACCTCGCTCCGCCGGCCGAAGTCACCCGGCCGGCGTCCTTTCGGTGAGCGAGGTGGGGGCTCTAATACTCGTCACCGGACGCGTGTCAAGCGGCGTCACGATCAGAGTGACTTGCGCTTTGATCCAACAGCGCTTTTCGCCTCGGCTGTTTGCCCGTGGCAACAAGGCGGATGCAGGTCAGCGTTGTGTTTGAAAGAATCAAGGTTGCCCGGCGCGGCTGAGTAAGCCTGTGCGACGCGCGGTTGATCGAGGTCCGCTTTCTGGGCGAAGCAGACATGAAGTGGCAAGTCGGACTGGCCGGACCGGTCGCTAATGACCCCACACGGACATGGACGGGCCGAATGTTCTGCACCACACAACACTGGGTTTTGAAACTTTCTCTGGAGAGAGTCGGCCACGGAAGCGACATATCTACGGCCCATCTATCGAGTTCAGTCGCGCTTAAGCCACGGCGAAAGCGGGATAATCATCACCTACGGATCCCATAGCGACAATCTATTGGATGCAGCACCAACGCACACCTAAGATACCATCGCGGGAAGGTCCCACATGTTGTCGTGGCGGCACTTTGCTGGGGTATAATTAGTGTGTTCGCTTGATCCGTGGTTGAAAAGACAGGACGAGTAACATGGCCGTTTCTGCCTCATCTCTGCAGGACGTTTTCGAGCACTGTCGCGACATGGATGCTTCGCTTGCTGTGCGGCTGGCGACTTTCGCCGATGCTGCCCGCAGAATGTATCCGTCCCTGACCGCTGCTGCGGATCGCCTCGTTGGTCGCTTGGAACGGACGGGGGCGGGCAAGGATGCACCCAAACCGGGCGACCCGATGCCGCCCTTCGTGCTGCCGGATGAAAGCGGCCACCTGGTCAGTCTCGAAGAGCTTTTGACCAAAGGCCCGGTGGCTGTCACCTTTCATCGGGGACATTGGTGTCCTTATTGCCGCATCAACATCAACGCGCTGGCCAAGGCGCATCAAGAGATCGCGCCGGCAGGCGGGCAGATAGTGGCGATCATGCCTGAGCGCGAGCAATTCGCCGCCGAATTCAAGTCAGAGGGTCATGCCGCTTTTCCTGTTCTGACCGACATGGACAATGGTTATGCTATGTCGCTGAATCTCGCCGTTTGGCTGGGCGAAGAAATGGAGCAGTTGATGCGCGATCGGCTGGACCGCGATATTCCGTACTTCCAGGGCAACCAATCCTGGATTTTGCCCATCCCCGCCACCTTCATTGTCGGCCGGGACGGCAAGGTAAAGACGCGCTTCATCGATCCCGACTACCGCAGGCGAATGGCGATCGAGGATCTGCTTGCAGCCTTGCGCGCGGAAATCTAGCTTGAATATTGCGACCAGTTCGCGGCGCGCAGCATTTTCACCATGATGTTGGCGACCGCCGTCCGTTGCCGGCCAGCGATGCCATGGAGAAAAACGGTCCGGCGCAGATCGAGCGCATCGAGCGGCGCGCACAGCAATCCGTTGGGAAAAGACTGGCTGCGCGGAACGAAGGCGATGCCCAACCCGGGCTCGATCAATGCGATCAGATCGCGATGCGAATTCACTTCGTGGGCATGCTCGATGTCCAATTCGCGGCTACGCAGTAGCTCCGCAAGCGGTTGCGCGTGCTCGCAATTGGCGAGGACTGCGAGCGGCTCGTTGCGCAGATCAGCAAACGTGAGATTGTCTTGTCGCGCCAGCAGATGATCGGCGCCCGCAACCAGCTGAAAACCCTCGGTAAAGAGCGGCCAACTATCGAAACGATCCCAGGCGTCGCCAAGCGACGAGGCTATAGCAAGCTCGACTTTTCCAGTTTTCATCAACTCCGTGATCTCTAACGCATTTCCACGCAGGAGCTTCAATTCAAGGCGGTTAAACTGTCTCTTCAATTCCACGAGATGTGGGATCAGTAATGCGGATGAAATAGTCTCTGACAACGCGATCCGCAACGCGCCGATTTCACCGCTTTTGATCGATGAGGCCAGCGACCGTGCGCTCTGGGCGCTGTCGTAGCACTGCTGCAGCAAAGGCAGCATGCGCTGCCCAAGCTCGGTGACCTGCACGCGCGGACGTTCCCGCCTGAACAGGTTACCGCCAAGCTCCTCCTCTAGCTGCCGGATAGCGCGCGTCAGCGAGGGCTGGGTGACGCAGCACGCTTCCGCGGCCCTGGTGAAATTCAGGGTTCGGCCCACGGCAAGGAAATACCGGACTTGATGCATCTCCATTGAGACGTGCCCGACCCACAATCTTACCGGAGTGGTATAGCCGGGTGTTGGGCCAGCAGGCATCAACCTCTCAAGCTTTTGCGACACAAGTCCGTGAGCAAACCATCATAGAACGCCGCTATAATAATGATAGCAAATCGCTATTTCATTCGCCGCGGCTGCTCGCTCTATATGCGGCCATCGTTGATCCACGAAAGAGACGCCGCAATTCGGCGAGCTGTAACGTTTCAGATCCTTCTTTACAGACAACAGGGGAGAATGAAAAATGAACACCGCATCGAAAATCCTGGTGGCCGGAGCGTTGGTATTTTCTTTCGCGGCTCCAGTCATGGCAGCGGAAACCGAAGACAGCGAGGGCATGGTCTACGAGTTCTTGAACGGCAAAATGTACAAAGCGCACGTCAGCGGCGAGGCCATGCATGGCATGATGAGCCACTTCAGGGCGTTGCGGAGCGGGACGATGATTTATTCGAGCGGGGGCCACTTCTACATCGCCGAGGACACGAGAATGTCGGGCGGCAAGATGATGAGCACCATGATCTTCGGCGAGGATTTGGGCGCCGGCTCACAACGCTAGTAGCCGTGTTCACTGAGGGTACGTATTCGAGACCGCGCGCCCGGGTGGTGAAACTATGAATTATTGGGCCGCCGGCAACGGCGGCCCCCCGTCGTTTCCTAAATCCCGATTGATCGACAGCATGCTCTGGCGGACGACGTTCTAAAATGTCATGCCGGGCTTGGACCGCCCAAGCCGTTCATGTGATAGGCCGTGTTGTCGCAGCGCACTCGGTCGCGAATGGCCCCTTGCGTCACGTTGCTGTGAGCAGCAATCCGGTCGCTTTCGGGGCGAAGCGGGCATCGAGCCGGGCCTTATGAGTACACGGCCTAATTCAGCCGATCCTTGATCTTGTCCAGACCGGCCTGCGCGCAAGCCTCGTCCTTGTCGCCGCCGGGAGCGCCGGCGGCCGCAATGGCGCCGATCGTATCGTCGCCGACCTTGATCGGCAGCGCGCCTTGGCCGCCGACGAGTTGCGGATCGTAAACGGCCGGATTGAAGCCGGTCGGTGTCGGGAACCGCTTGGCGAAATCGCCGCTGCTCATTTTCCACAGCGCGGCGGTGTAGGCCTTGCGGCGGGTGACCTCGGTGGTGAGGTAGCGGGCGCCGTCGCCGACGATCATCACGATCGGCTTGCCGGCGCGGTCGGCAACGAGTGCCGTGACGAGGTAGCCCTGCGCTTTGCAGGCTGCGATCGTCGCCTGTGCGGCTTCGACGGCAATCGCGGCGGTGAGAACCCTCTCAGTCTGCGTGGGCAGGGGATCGGCCCGCACGCCACTGGCGGCGAATGCGGCGACTAACGCGGCGGCGGTAGGCACAGATGATCGAATCATTGTTCCCTCCAAGAACCATTGCCGGGTGAATTGAACCGTATCGTGATCATAAACATCACCCGGCAGCCCGTATTCCCGTGCGCTAAAACTCTGTCCGCATCAAGTTTGCTGAAGGAGGTCGCGATATTCCGGGTGCTCGGCCAGAAAAGCGCGCACGAACGGGCAGCGCGGCATGATTTTCAGCCCGCGCGCCCGCACGGTCTTCAGCACGGCTTCGACCAGTTGCGAGGCGATGCCGCGCCCGCGCGCCTCGACCGGCGTCTCGGTGTGATCGAGCGTGATGACATTGCCGGCGAGGCGGTAGTTCATGAATGCGGTGACGCCATCGACATCAAGCTCAAAGCGAGAGTGGGCTTTGTCGTCACGGAGCGGGGAGGTCATTGCTCAGCCTGGCGGCGGATAGTCGGCGTGTTGCGGCAGATCATCGGTGATCTCGAACCACGGCGCCTTGCTGGCGACGAAGCAGTGCAGCTCCGGCCGCACCGGCGGATCGTCGAGGATGGCGAGCGGAACGCCATATTGCGCCGCGGACGGATTGGGAAACGCGGCGGGCGCGTTCCAGTTCGGCCCCGCCTTGTTGATGATCGGCGAGCCGCATTCGCGGCAGAAGCCGCGCAAATAGCCGCGCGGGCTCTCGTAGAATTTGACCAGATGCTCGCCGGCGAGCCAGTGGAAATCAGCCGCCGCCACGCGGATGCGGCTGCGAAACGCGGCGCCATGCTGCTTGCGGCATTGCGAGCAATGGCAGTTCAGCGGGGTTCCCAGCGGCCCAGAGATTTCAAATTGAACGCTGCCGCACAGGCAGCTTCCGCGGATAGCCACGCGCTACTCCGGGTCGCGCGAAATGTCAGGCTCCAATTTGTGGTGCAGGCGCTCGGCGTCGGTCAGCGTGTCCAAAACCGCTTCGATCCCGTCCTCGATTTTTTGCAAGAAGCTTTCGCGCGGCTTTGCGCCTGGATTTACAGTTGGCTTTGCGCTTGGCTTTGTATTGGGCTTGGCGGCTGACTTTTTCTTGGTCTTCTTGGCGACGGATTTGGCCCGCTTCGGCGCTGCGGTCTTGCGCCTGGCCTTAACGGCAGAACGTTTCCGCTTCGCCGGCGCTTTAGTCTTCCGTGCCTTGGAAGCAGCCTTGCGTGCCTTTTTCGCCATCTGAAATCCCCTCATGTGGGCAATTGACTGATGCAACCGCGAGCATAGGCGGCGCGCCGTCGCTTCGCTAGAGGGTGCTCTCCCTGTGAGCTTAGTGCGTGTTGACGATCCGCTGCCGCACGGCCTTGACGAACGCCGTTCTGGCCGTTTCATCGGGAAAAAGCCGAGCCGGGATACCGCAATAGTGTCTGTGTGCAAGCCAGATCAGCATGCACTCAGGCCAAGCTTCAATCGACTTGACCGCCTGCCACGGGACCCGCGTCTCAACAAGATCCGCCTTCCACTGCATTCCGTCGTCACTGAACGCCACCTCATAGGCGGTGGCGCGGTCGCCGGCGTAGGTAAGTCTGCTGAAGCGGCGCGTTAGCAGCCTGCTCAACAACACGCCGCAGCCGTAGGAGAGATAGGCGGCAAGCAGCACCGGCGGCACCTCCGCCGCGGAAATGTAGTTCGTCTTCTGCGCGGCGAGAACGGCAAAGCCGATCACGACAAACATGCCCAAGAGCACGATCCAGTAGAAACCCGACGGCGTGGCTCGCGCGATGCTTCGCCCGGCAATCGAGCGAAAGCGCGTGACCTCATCGGCAGTGGCGGTAAAGGCGATGCTGGCCGGCAGGGGGGCTAAAAGATCGCTCATGGCGGAAGAATCCGGATGATGTGTAGGAGAGTGCTTGGTTACGACGCAGCAAGCAACCGGGTCACGATGTCGTCCATCCGCTCGAACACGATGTCCGGCTTCCGCGCGCGCAGCGCTTCGGGCGCCGAATAGCCCCAGGTGACGGCGGCGCAGGCGATGCCGGCTGAGCGGGCGGCCTCGATGTCGCGCACTTCATCGCCGATCGCGATGACATTGGTGGCTTGCTCGCCGGCACGGCGGACCACGCGGCGGAATTTGGCCGCTTTGCCGAAGATCGAAGCGCCGCAATCGAACGCGGAAAACAGCGCCACATTGGCGGCGCCGAGCTGGATTCGCGCATTGGCTTCGTTGTCGGAGCTCACCAGCGCAAGCCGCGCGCCTGCTTCGGCAAGTGCGCGCAGCATCGGCTCGACGCCGGGGAATAGCGGGATGCTGGCCGCCTGTTCGGTCTTGAGCCGGCGCATGTGCCGTACGATCGCCGGCAGCTTGCGGCGCGGTACTTCCAGCCGCTCAAAAATCTCGCGCAAGCCGGCGCGGCGCAGCGGCGAGATGTCGTGATCGGCAACGCGGCGAAAGCCGAAGCGGTCGGCAACATCGTTCACGTTGCGCAAAAACCATGGGAAGCTGTCGACCAGCGTGCCGTCGAGATCGAAGATGACGAGGGAGTAGGGCATGTACGCGACGTTACCACGAGTGATATGCATGGCATTTCACCGTCCGGCGTAGTATATTTATGCCATGATCCGGTCCTGGCGCAATTCCGTGAGCCGGAAAGTCTGGGAAGGCCAACGGCCAAACCAGTTTCGCGGGCTCGATTTCGAGGCCGCGATAGACCTGCTGTTGGCTTTGAACGTCGCTAAGGCGCTAAGCGACCTCAGTCCACTTAAGAGTTCTTGGCCTTCATAAGCTAAAAGGCGAGCGCAGAAATCAATGGGCGATGACTGTCAACGCACGGTGGCGCATCTGTTTCGAGTTTCGCAAAGGTGATGCGCATGACGTTGAGATCACCGATTATCACAAAGGATAAAGGGCGATGACTCCAGCCGCACATCCGGGCCGTCTGTTGAAGCGCGAACTGAGCGCGCGCGCCTTGAGCGCCAACCGCCTTGCGCTCGATATCGGCGTGCCGTCCGGCCGCATCACCGACATTTTGAACGGCCGGCGCTCGATCAGCGCCGATACGGCCGTGCGGCTCGGCCGTTATTTCGGCAACAGCGCTCAATTTTGGCTCGATCTGCAAGGCCAGTACGACATCAGCATGGTGGAACGTGAACGCGGCGCAGAGATCACCCGCCGGGTGCGGCCGGCCGACGCGGCGTAGATGACGTTTACCGCCAGCCCATCGCCGGCGCGACGTGTTTGAGCAGCAACTCGATGACGTGGGCGTTGTAATCGACGCCGAGCTGGTTGGGCACGGTGAGGAGCAGCGTGTCGGCTTCGGCGATGGCCTCGTCTTTCTTCAGCTCCTCGACCAGCACGTCCGGCTCGGCGGCGTAAGTGCGGCCGAACACGGCGCGCCGATTGTCGCCGAGGAAGCCGATCGAGTCCGCGCTCTCGCCGCCGCGGCCGAAATAGCTGCGGTCGCGATCGTCGATCAGCGCGAAGATGCTGCGGCTCACCGACACGCGCGGCTCGCGCTTATGGCCGGCTGCCTTCCAGGCTTCGCGGAATTTGCGGATCTGGCCGGCCTGCTGGATGTGCAGCGGCTCGCCGGTCTCGTCGTAAATCAGCGTCGAACTTTGCAGGTTCATGCCGATCTTGGCGGCCCATTCGGCGGTCGCGCTCGAGCCCGCCCCCCACCAGATGCGCTCGCGCAGGCCCTCCGCATACGGCTCGAGCCGCAGGAGGCCTGGCGGGTTCGGAAACATCGGCTGCGGATTGGGCTTGGCGAAACCCTGCCCGCGCAGCACGTCGAGAAACACTTCGGTGTGGCGGCGCGCCATGTCGGCGTCGGTCTTGCCCTCCTCGGGCGCGTAGCCGAAGTAGCGCCAGCCGTCGATCACTTGTTCCGGAGAACCGCGGCTGATGCCGAGCTGCAGGCGGCCGCCGGCGATGATGTCGGCTGCGCCGGCGTCCTCCGCCATGTAGAGCGGGTTCTCGTAGCGCATGTCGATGACCGCGGTGCCGATCTCGATGCGCTTGGTGCGCGCGCCGACGGCGGCCAAGAGCGGGAAGGGCGAGCCGAGCTGGCGGGCGTAGTGATGCACGCGGAAGAAGGCGCCGTCGGCGCCGATCTCCTCGGCGGCGACCGCAAGCTCGATCGATTGCAGCAGCGCATCGGACGCGGTTCTGACTTGAGAGTGCGGTGAGGGGGTCCAGTGACCGAAGGAGAGGAAGCCGATTTTTTTCATGGGAGATTATGTGGGGGCGGCGCGGCAGATTGCTACGCACACCGATGATACCGTCGTCCTGAGGCGCGAGCGCAACGCGCGGGCCCGAAGTATCGTGGCCACGGATTCCCACGGCCGCTCGTCCCCGCGAAAGCGGGGACCCAGTCTGGATTCCCGCTTGCGCGGGAATGAGCGGAGAAATGTCTTCCGTCATCCTGAGGCGCGAGCGAAGCGAGCCTCGAAGGACGACGGGCCCCGGCCTATCAGCTTGCACCCGCGGGTGACGTGCCTGAATTCGTCATTGCCGGGCTCGACCCGGCAATCCATGCGGCCTTCAGGCAGCATGGACCACCGGGTCAAGCCCGGTGGTGACGAACGGGGGGCGCATTACCGTCGGCGAAACGAGCTTCGCGCTGGTCAGCCGCCGCCGCCGGTCGCGCGCACGCCCTTCCCGCGCAGCCACACGATGAACTCGTCAACGCTCATCGTCCGGATCGGGTTTTCGGCGGGAGCGTCCGCAACCGCCATTCCTGCCGGCAGCGCGGTGCGCGCGAGATAGCCGTTGAGCTCACCCCAGCCGTTGCGCTCGTCGTAGCTGTCCTTGACGTTCGGCATCGCGCCGTCGCCGCCCTTGTATTCGGTGTCGAGCCAGGCGCGCTCGTCGGCATGAAGCTCGCGGGCGGTGCCGTCGGCGTTGATGTAAACGTAGGGGTAAGGCTGCATGGCCGGTGGGTCGCGCGTGCGGGCAAAAGGTTCAGGAGGTTACTACAATCGTCATTGCCGGACCCGCAATCCATGACGCCGTTTCCCGGGCGCAGCGCGGCATGGAGCGGAGCGGAATGACGCGCTGCAGACCCGGGATCGTTACAGGCTCGGTGTTCGTTACGATCCCGGATCAGCGGCGCACCCGTTTCCGCCTTCGCGCTCCGCGCTTCGGCGGACTCATACCCGCCGTAGCTCGCTTCAGCGAGCGAAGGCGGGTCACGTTGCACCGCATCCGGGAAACGCCGCTTGCTTGGTGGTATAGTCCAACGGAGGGCAAGCATCACGCGCGGCGCTTGCGGCCAGCGGACGCGCGTAGGACAGCGTTAAGAACCGGAGGCGAGATGTTCGAGAAAGACGAAGTGCTCAAGGAGTTGCATGCCCGGCTGGTGGCCGCGGGCATCAACCCGCTCGACCCGAAGGTGCAAGCGATCAGCGAGGTGGTGAACGCGTTCTACGCGGAGAAGACCCGCGAGGTGTTGGAGCAGATGCAAACCGTGCTGAGCAAGATCGTGACGTGAAATCTCGCGGCGTTGTGGCAGCATGGACCACCGGGTTAAGCTCGATGGTGACGAGAGTACGTACGGCGGGCTGAGCGAGCGAAGCCCGCGCAGATGCGAGGCAATGCGTGTGCACGGCGCTTCCCGCTCTTGCCCACCCTAGCTCGCTTACAGTGTCTTTGTACCTCTCTCATGCCTTTCGCCGCCTCGCACTCGCAGTTTGATTCGCAGAAGGCCGAACGGGCGCATAAAATTGGCGTGATTTTTGTATGTTCGCGACAAGATTCTCCGCGAAAATGTCAGATTTCCCGTCGGAACGTTAAGTTGTGACTAGCGTTTCGGCTGTGATCGACCGTTCAGAATCAGGGCGAATAATGGCTCGATAGGAATGGCAGAATAGGCCTTTTTCACAAAGGATTCCTTCGCTTATGGCTTGTCTAAGCTGGGTCCCTCGCGTTAAATTTGCACCACATTGTGCTCAAGAAAAGGGCGCGATTGGCAGATTTATGGGGGGATTGCAAAATGGCCGGAGTGCCCTCGACCACTTTGGAGGGGTGGTCGATCTCGATTGCCTCAAGTGTGTTCGACCACACATACGGTACAAGCAAATGTGGGTTAGTTTGGCCATGCTGGGGAAGGTCGGCAGGTGGCGGAGTGATATGTACTGGCGCCGGCAGTTCCATAATCGCCGATTGTCTCTCGCAAGTGAATTCGCGGGCCGGAATCTTTTACGGAATTACCGGTACATGTCAGCAAACAACGAACAGAATTCTTATCCGGGAGGGGTACTCGTTGCCGCAGCAGGCGGTTACGCCGCATCAGTTTTCACCTGGGGAGTCTTCGGTCGCGGCATATGGCACCAACGAAGCACGTGTTACAGCGGTGGGGGAGGCAGTGGCCAACCCAGTGGGGGGAGCGGTGGACCCACGTCTAAAGACGACAATGACAAGGGTAAGCCGGATGATGGCACGGATAGGCTGTCAGCATACAACCGAGCTGTTATAATGGCTCATGGCAGCAAAATGGATGAAGAAGGAGTTAGATTAGCTGAACTTGCAGCACTTATCGAATATAAACTTGGTGAGCCTCTTGATAAGGCAGCTTTTTCAGAACTTGCTCAATAACTCTCTCTCTGGCGATCTCAGGAGAAATTATCAAGTGAACTGTTGGGCGGTAAACTGAAAGAGGAGCAATATCTGGAGTATCTAAATCGCGCGATTAAAGACGCGATGATAGAGAATCAAAAAGTACTCGGCTTTGAACGATTTAAAATCATTTTTGGCGATGCGGGGTATCGTTCGGAGCAAATGATTGACCCAGATATTTTTCTAAAGCAAAGGCCAACCGAGCCGCACAAGTCTCGTTAGTTTTCTCCGCCGCGCCAACGACTCCCCAAACTGCGGAAAGATTAACTTGCGAGCGCATCGCACTAGCCCCGCAAGTGGATGAGAGAGCTGGCCTGCACCCGGTTTGGTTGACACCCGCCTAAGCTAATCCCGCCTGCATCTCGAACTCCATGGGGCTCTTGTAGCCGATTGTCGAGTGTCGGCGTTTGGCATTGTAGAAGCATTCGATGTAGTCGAACACGTCAGCCTTTGCGTGGTCGCGTGTCCGATAGGTTTTGCGTGCCGTGCGCTCGGTCTTGAGCGAGGAGAAGAAGCTCTCCATCGCCGCATTGTCCCAGACATTGCCTGAACGGCTCATCGAACAGATGACGCCATGATCGGCCATCAGCTTCTGGAACTGCTCGCTGGTGTATTGGCTGCCGCGATCAGAGTGGTGCAGCAGCGCATCAGGCTTGCCTCGCCGCCAGATTGCCATCACCAGGGCATCAGTCACGAGCTGCGCCGTCATCTCTGCACTCATGGACCAGCCGACCACACGACGGGAGAAGAGATCGATGACGACCGCCACATAGAGCCAACCTTCCGTCGTCCACACATAGGTGAAGTCGGCAATCCATTTGCGGTTGGGAGCGGGCGCCTCAAAGGTGCGGTTGAGCACGTTCGCAGCGACGGCGGCGACCTGCCGTTCACCCAGATCGGGCGGCAGTCGACGCCGTCGCGGACGGGCTTTGAGAGCCTGTAGACGCATCAATCGCTCGATCCGATGTAGGCCGCATGACACGCCTTCTGCAAGCAGATCGTGCCACACCCGCCTGGCGCCGTAGGTTCGATCGCTGGCAATGAAGCTGGCGCGAACCTTGGCGCCCAGCTCCTCATTGCTGCGGCTGCGCCGACTGCGCGGTCGCCTCAGCCAGGCATAGAACCCGCCCCCCGAGACACCGAGCGCCCCGCACAACCAATCTGCCGGCCAGATCCCCCGGTGCTTCGCAATGAATCCGAACTTCACGTCAATTCCTTCGCGAAGTAGGCCGCGGCTTTTTTTAGGATGTCTCGCTCGGCCTTCAGCTTGATCACTTCGCGCTTGAGCCGCGCGATCTCCAGCTGTTCGGGCTTCATCTGACCTTGGCCGGGAAAGGCATGCTGCGGATCGTCCGCAAAGGCCTTCACCCAATTGCGCAGCTGCGTCGGATGCACCTTCAGGTCTTCGGATGCCTGCCCATACGACACCCCGCGATCCCTGATCAGCCGCACCGCCTCAAGCTTGAACTCCCGTGTAAACCTTCGTCTCTCCGACACCTCCGGTCCATAAAAACACCTTCGGTGTCGAACCGGGTGCAGGCCAAGCTCCCGTCCTCACCCAGCTTGCTGCTCGCGCTTCCGGTCCCCTCTTCCCCGCAAGGGGGGAGGGGGAAGGATTACTCCGCCGCCTCGACTCTCTTCTTCCGCCTCCCCGCCGCCGCTCGCGCGAGCACCGGCTTGAGAAACTGCCCGGTATAGCTCCGCTTCTCCGCCGCGATCTGCTCCGGCGTGCCCGCGGCGACGATTTCGCCGCCGCCGTCGCCGCCTTCGGGGCCGAGGTCGATGATCCAGTCGGCGGTCTTGATGACTTCGAGATTGTGCTCGATGACGACGACCGTGTTGCCGGTGTCGACCAGTTCGTGCAGCACTTCGAGCAGTTTCGCCACGTCGTGGAAATGCAGGCCGGTGGTCGGCTCGTCGAGAATGTAGAGCGTGCGGCCGGTGGCGCGTTTGCTCAGCTCCTTGGCGAGCTTGACGCGCTGCGCCTCGCCGCCGGACAAAGTGGTCGCCTGCTGACCGACATGGATGTAGTCGAGGCCGACGCGGTGCAGCAGCATGAGCACGTCGCGCACCCGCGGCACCACCTTGAAGAATTCGAGCGCCTCCTCGACCGTCATGTCGAGCACGTCGGCGATCGACTTGCCCTTGAACAGCACTTCCAGCGTTTCGCGGTTGTAGCGCTTGCCCTTGCAGACGTCGCAGGTGACGTAGACGTCGGGCAGGAAGTGCATCTCGATCTTGATGACGCCGTCGCCCTGGCAGGCCTCGCAGCGGCCGCCCTTGACGTTGAACGAGAAGCGGCCGGGCTCGTAGCCGCGGGCTTTGCTCTCAGGCAGGCCGGCAAACCACTCACGAATCGGGCGTGAACGCGCCCGTATAGGTCGCCGGATTGGAGCGCGGCGTGCGGCCGATCGGCGACTGGTCGATGTCGATGATCTTGTCGAGGTGCTCGATGCCTTCGATGCGGTCGTGCGGGGCAGGGGCCTCGCTGGCGCCGTTCAATCGCCGCGCCAGCGCCTTGTAGAGCGTGTCGACCAGCAGGGTCGACTTGCCGCCGCCGGACACGCCGGTGACGGCGGTGAACAGGCCGAGCGGAATTTCGGCGGTGATGTTTTTCAGGTTGTTGCCGCGCGCGCCGACGACTTTGAGCATGCGCGGCTCGGTTGACGGCCGCCGCTCCGGCACCGCGATCTCGCGCACGCCGGTGAGGTACTGGCCGGTGAGCGAGGCCGGGTTGGCCATGATGTCGTCGGGCGTGCCCTCGGCGACGATGCGGCCGCCGTGCACGCCGGCGCCGGGGCCGACATCGACGACGTAGTCGGCGGCGCGGATGGCGTCCTCGTCGTGCTCGACCACGATCACGGTGTTGCCGAGGTCGCGCAGCCGGCGCAGCGTTTCCAGGAGCCGCGCGTTGTCGCGCTGGTGCAGCCCGATCGACGGCTCGTCGAGCACGTAGAGCACGCCGGTCAGCCCCGAGCCGATCTGCGAGGCGAGCCGGATGCGCTGGCTCTCGCCGCCCGACAGCGTGCCGGAGGCGCGCGCCAGCGTGAGATATTCGAGCCCGACATCGACCAGGAATTTGCAGCCGCTCGCGGATTTCCTTGAGCACGCGCACGGCGATTTCGTTCTGCTTGGCGGTCAGCCGCTGGGGTAGCTCAGTGAACCAGGACGCTGCGCCTTTGACCGACATGGCGGAGACTTCGCCGATATGCAGGCCGCCGACTTTCACGCACAACGCTTCGGGCTTGAGCCGATAGCCGTGGCAGGCCTCGCAGGGCACGTCGGTGAAGTAGCGGGCGATCTCCTCGCGCGCCCAATCGCTGTCGGTCTCGCGGAAGCGGCGCTCGAGATTGGTGATGACGCCTTCGAACGGCCGCTTGGTCTCGTAGGCGCGCGCGCCGTCGTCGTAGGAGAAGCGGATGTCGGTGTCGCCCGAGCCGTACAGGATGGCGTCCTGCGTCTTCTTCGGCAGGTCCTTCCATTTGGTGTCGAGCGTGAACTTGTAGTGCTTGCCGAGCGCGTTGAGCGTCTGCGTGTAATAGGGCGACGACGATTTCGCCCACGGCGCGATGGCGCCCTTGCGCAGCGTGCGCTCCTTGTCGGGAATGACGAGGTCGGCGTCGATGTGCTGCTCGACGCCGAGCCCGCCGCATTTCGGGCAGGCGCCGAACGGGTTGTTGAACGAGAACAGCCGCGGCTCGATCTCCGGAATGGTGAAGCCGGACACCGGGCAGGCGAATTTTTCCGAGAAGACCAGCCGCTCGGCGGTCTCGTTGCGCTGCCGGTTGGCTTTTGCGCCTTCGAGCGGCGCCGCATCCGCAAGCTCGGCCACCGCCAGACCTTCGGCGAGCTTGAGCGCCGTCTCCAGCGAGTTCGGCAGCGCGGGTGGCGATGTCGGGGCGCACCACGATGCGGTCGACCACGACGTCGATGTCGTGGGTGAATTTCTTGTCCAGCGCCGGCGCGTCGGCGATCTCGTAGAATTTGCCGTCGATCTTGACGCGCTGGAATCCCTTCTTCTGAAAGTCGGCGAGTTCCTTGCTGTATTCGCCCTTGCGCCCGCGCACGACCGGCGCGAGCAGATAAAGCCGCGTGCCCTCCGGCAGCGCCATGATGCGGTCGACCATCTGCGAGACGGTCTGGCTCTCGATCGGCAGCCCGGTGGCCGGCGAGTAGGGCACGCCGACGCGCGCCCACAGCAGCCGCATGTAGTCGTAGATCTCGGTGACGGTGCCGACGGTGGAGCGCGGATTGCGCGAGGTGGTCTTCTGCTCGATGGAGATGGCCGGCGACAGGCCGTCGATCTGGTCGACGTCCGGCTTCTGCATCATCTCGAGGAACTGCCGCGCGTAGGCCGACAGGCTCTCGACGTAGCGGCGCTGGCCCTCGGCATAGATGGTGTCGAAGGCGAGCGACGATTTGCCCGAGCCGGACAGGCCGGTGAACACGACCAGCTCGTCGCGCGGAATGTCGAGGTCGACGTTCTTGAGGTTATGCTCGCGCGCGCCGCGGATGGAGATGACGCGGCGATCCTGCCGGTCGGTGGTCCGGTCCGCGGCGGTCGAAATGGCCGGAAGATTTCTCGGAACTGCGATCGGTCATCAAGGCGGATTCGGCTCCCGCCGCGCCTGCCGGGCCACCTGGCGGGTTACTGGGCGGCGAGCGCAAAGTCGAACGTAGTGAGAACGTTGGGGTTTTTCCAGGGCGTGCAGGGTGCAATACCCCGCTAATTTCGGCTCATTCCCGCCCCCGATCAAAGTCGGGGGTAAACTCCAGCGGGAATCCAGGATTTTACGAAGATGGATCCCCGCGTCCGCGGGGACGAGCGCATTACATGCGCTCGAATGACAAGGGCCGGCATCCCGCCGGCCCTTGCTTGCTCGCCGCAACCGGGGCGGTACTCACTACATGGCAACGGGGGTGCCGCCTCCGTCCCGGTTGCAGCGATCGGTAGAAGGAATGCACGGGCGCGCGGCCAGAGCGGTCGCGAGCGCCGTGCAATCTTCTGAGAGGGAGAGACTGAAAAGGGCGCGCGCCGTTCTGGCGGCGGCGAACGGCCGCTCCGCTGCATGGTTTGCAGCGGGCCCAAACGCGACGCGAGACGAACTAACAGACTGCATACGCCACCTTGATACGCATCAGCCGCCCTCTGAGGGCACACAAACAAGCACTGCACGCAAACGCCACGCCAGCACGCAACACTACACCAAACCCTCCGCGACGGCCGGGAGGGACAAACTCGCCGCGGCTAGACCATGATCCGATCAGACTGAATCGGATCATGGTCTAGTTTCTTAGTTGGAGCATGATCCTTTCGGAAAACCGGTGTCCACTTTTCCGGATCATGCTCTAGAAGCCGCCGAACTTATAGTCCAAGCCGGCGCGAACCAGGCTCGCGTCGAACGATACCGGGATGCTCGCGGCGGTCCCGCACTGTGACGCCGTGCAGGAGAACGAGCCGTTCGAGAGATCGACGAACAGATATTCGATCCTGGCCGTGAAATTTGCCAGCAGGGCGACTTCGACGCCAGCGCCGGCGGCCCAGCCAAACTCGGTGCTGTTGGTCGAGCCGACCAGCGGAGCGGTGGTCAGCTGCGGCTTGATGTTGCCGAAAGCGCCGCCGGCGGTGCCGTACACCAGCACGCGATCGAAGGCGTAGCCGACCCGGCCGCGGACCGTGCCGAGCCAGTCATTCTCGGTCTGAAAGGTACAACTCGCGCCCCCGCCCGGGCAGGTCGCGCTGCTCACATTGCCCTTGATGTCGGTCCAATCGAGGTCGGCCTCGACGCCGAAGACCAATGCGCCGGATTGGAAATTCGCACCCAACGTTGAGCCGACGAGGCCGCCGCTGACGTTGAAGTTGCCGGAACTGGCGAGGCCGGGCGGGTTCCATTGGCTGTCGCCGAAGTCGTAGCCGCCGTTGAGGCCGAAATAGACCCCGGCCCAATTGTATTGTTGCGGAGGAGGAATGTAGGTGACGGGCGCCTTCGCCTCCGGCGGAGGCATCGGCGGCAGGTCGGCGGCGAACGCCGATCCGGCTGCGGCCGTTGCCGCAAGCACCAACATGACGCGGGCTAAACTGTTACGCATCAAGCTACGCTCACAATTCAACAATGACGCTACTATAAGCTACTAAAATGCATTCCTGCGTGTGCGGATAGTGCAAAAAAACCACAAGGCCGCGGAAACGGCCGAGCCATTGTTTCTGCAGCAGAATTTCCTCTCCGGCGGCGTCTTTTGGCGCTCGTCCGGCGTCCCAACCTCAGGTTGTTATGAGCCCACTCGGAGCGATCAAATAAAATGCGAGTGCACACGCGGCAGGGTGAGGGAGCCCTGAGGCTCCTTCACCCCGCGCGCAGTGCCCCGATCCCCATCGGTCTTCAGAACGGATTGAACTTGAAATTGAGCCCAGCGCGCACGAGACTCGCCTCGAACGACGTCGAGATCGACGGCACCGGCGAGCCGCAGGCCGCCGAACAAGTGCCCTTCTCCAAATCGACGAAGAGGTATTCGACCTTCGCGGTCAGGAACGGCGTAATGCCGACTTCGACGCCGGCGCCGGCGGTCCAGCCGAATTCCGTATTGCTGTCGAACGTGGTGGCGGTGGACGGGCCGGCTTCGACATTGCCAAAGGCGCCGCCGGCCGTGCCGTATACGAGCACGCGGTCAAAGGCGTAGCCGACGCGGCCGCGGACAGTGCCCAGCCAGTCACTCTTGGTTTGGCAGGTCGTCGTGCCGACAATGGTGCCGACGGTAGTAAGTGTCCCGCAACCCGCCACTGAAGAGCCTCTGATATCGGCCCAGTCAACGTCGGCTTCGATGCCGAACACCCAATCGCCGGTCTGGAAGTTGGCGCCGAGCGTGCCGCCGACGAGTCCGCCATTGGTATTGAAGCTGCCGCTCGACAGCGTGGTTTGCGTCCAGGTGCTATCGCCGAAGGCGTAACCGCCGTTGATGCCGATATAGATGCCCGCCCAGTCATAGACCGGCGGCGGAGCTGGAATGTAAGCGGCGGGCGCCTGTGGCGGCATCGGCGGAGGCGCTTGCGGAAGATCGGCGGCCAGCGCTTGGCCGGCAGCGGCGAGAGCAAATGTCCCGGCGAGCAAGATCCGCTTCATGAATAAATCTCCTGTCACTGATGCCACCCCAAAGATACCGCCCCCAAAACCTTCGCCCCCAGTTTTTCCGCTCGGAAAGGTGCTCATCCGGACGCGAGTCCCTTCCCGCCGGTTAAGCCAATAAGTATCTGATCTTGCGTCGAAATGGTGTAACCCAAATGCCACAACGGCCGACTTTCCACAGGTCAGTCGCGGTTCCATCTGGCGAGCCCTTTTCGCGTGCTCTAACGGCGGCGAATGTTGCCGCTCCGCAGCGCTTTTCCGCCAGTCTTCGAGGTCAGATAGGTCGCGCTGAGTTTAGCCCTTGCCTGCATTTGACTCTGGGTCTTGTTTGGAACAAAATAAGAACATACATCCACCGCTCATCAACTGGCAGCGACGGTGTGGAAATCCACGTGGATAAGGCCGATGGCCGGGTGATCGGCCTTGCCGAGCGCAAGGCCGGCATGCGAGTCCGGCAAAAGGGTCGCGGGCAGGCGCGGAACGAACAGAGCGCGTCAGAACGGAGAGTGTCATGGCGGGAAGCGTGAACAAGGTGATCCTGATCGGCAATCTGGGCGCTGACCCGGAAATTCGCCGGACCCAGGACGGCCGGCCGGTGGCGAATTTGCGCATCGCCACTTCGGAGTCCTGGCGCGACAAGGCGACCGGCGAGCGGAAGGAAAAGACCGAATGGCACCGGGTCGTGATCTTCAACGAGAATCTATGCCGGATCGCCGAGCAGTACTTAAAGAAGGGCTCGAAGGTTTACCTCGAAGGCGCGCTGCAGACACGGAAATGGCAGGACCAGTCCGGTCAGGACAAATACTCGACCGAGGTGGTGCTGCAGGGTTTCCGCGGCGAGCTGACGCTGCTCGATCGCGCCGGCGGTGCGGGCGGTGCTGGCGGCGGGGATTTTGGCGCCAATGAGGGCGGCGGCGACTTCGGTTCGCCCGGCCCGTCCCGCAAAGTGGCAGCCCCCGCGGGCGCCGCGCGCGGCGACATGGACGACGAAATCCCGTTTTGAATTTCGACATCTTCCCCTGGAGGGAGGGGGTCGTTTTTCCTCGGCGCGGCGCTTTAGTTTGAGTATTACAGCGCCATGCTCGACACCATCTTGACCATCAAATTCGTGCACATGACCGCGATGGCGGTGATGTTCGGCACGTGGATCACCCTCGCGCTGTTCATGCTCTACGCCTACCGCTCCGGCAACACGTCGGTGGTCGCGCTGACGGCAGTCTTCGTGGTGCGCACCGAACTGATCCTGATGATCCCCGCTATCGCGGTGCAGCCGATGGCCGGAATTCCACTCGCCATCGCCATCGGCGCCCGGCTGGATGAGTACTGGCTCGAACTGTCGGAGGCGATCTATGCCGCCGTCGTGGCGGCCTGGCTCGCCAATCTCATCATCGAGCTGCGCATCCGCAAAATAACCCAGCAGGCGGCGCTCGATGGCGTGAAGCTGCCGGACGCGTACCGCGGGCTATTCCGGCTGTGGAGCGCGGTCACGCTGGCCGGCCTCGCCGGCATGATCGCCATCATGGCGCTGATGATCTGGCAGCCGCACTGGGATTGAAGCTCTTTTACTGAAGTTCTTTCCGTCCGTATTGCTGCCCAACATCTTGCAAAAACTCTGTTCTTGGTGCCGCCGCGCCTGACGCCACCGAACGAATTCGCGCGCGTGTTGGCTCTGCTGTTCGCCGACTTACCTGGGCAACAGGATTGGGCGCAGGCTGTTTCCAATCTCGCGACAAGAGAGCACAGATATTGTGTGGGCTGGTTCTGGAATGCAGCCGGGGAACTTCAGGTGCTCACCACAATGCGGAACTCGTACCTTGCCTACGTACTCGCTGTCCGCATTTTTCTGCAGTATCGCAAGGTTCACTGAATCAATTTCGGGATGTGCGTTCAACCGGTCAGTGCGGCACCGCTTGTAGTCTGTCGGCTAGTGCAAGCCGGCGCGCCGAAAGCCCTGCAAATAATGCTCCAGTTCGGCAGCCTCTTTGATCGGCATGTGATGGGCGATCCAGTCCAGCGAAATATTGGGCTGTACGCGACGCAGTTGTTCGAGCGCGCTCGCGGCGGTGTCGGCTTGTCCGCAGATGCCCGCGGCCGCGGTCAGCACGCGGTGCGCGCCGACGAAATCGGCGCGCTGGCGGATGCCTTCGCGAGCAAGCCGCATGGCCTCATCGTAGTTGCGTCCGACAAATTGGGCGTACGCGGCGATGCCGCAATAGATCGCGGCCAGCGGATCGTGCGGGCTCAGGCGCAGCGCCCGCTGCACCGACGGAACCGCCTCCTGCCAGCGCCCGCAATACGTCAGCGTGACAGCGTAATAGCCCTGCGCCATCGAGAAATTCGGATTGAGCCGCAGCGCCATTTCAAATTCGGCAAGCGAGTCGTCGAAGCGGCGCGCGAACAAATAAACGCAGCCTAAAGCGTGGTGCGCCCACGGGTCCTCTGAGTCGGCGCGGATCGCCGCCGCCGCGGCGCGCTCGGCGGCTGGCGTCGCCGCCGCCATGTCCTCCCAGCCCATGTGGGCGCCGAAGCTGTGGCTGGTGGCGAGCACGCCGGAGGCTTGGCCGTAATGCGGATCGATGGCGGTCGCCTTCTCGAGCAGCGCTTGCGCCACCATGTTGTCCTGGCGGGTCACCCGCCAATAGTGCGACAGTGCCCGCATCAAAAGATCCCAGGCATCCATGCTGTCCGGCGTTTTGCGCCGGGAGCGGAAATTTTCCGCGGCAAAGAGCTGAGGCTCAATGGCAGCGACGATAGCTTCGGTGATCTCGTCCTGCACCGCGAACACGTCGGCAAGATCGCGGTCGTACCGTTCCGCCCAGATATGGCTGCCGGTGGCGACGTCGTTGAGCTGTGCGGTGATGCGGACCCGCTCGCCCACCTTGCGCACGCTGCCCTCGACGACGTAGCCGACGCCGAGCTCGTCGGCGATCTGTTTGAGGTGCACAGCCTTGCCCTTGTAGACAAAAGAGGAGTTGCGAGCGATGACGAAGAACCAGCGCAGCTTCGACAGCGCGGTGATGATGTCCTCGCTGATGCCGTCGGAAAAATAATCCTGCGCCGGATCGTCGGTCATGTTGGTGAAGGGCAGTACCGCGATGGTCGGCCGGTCGGGCAGGGTGAGCGGCGGACGCTGTGGCTTGGGCGTCTTCTCGGCGACAGTCACCGCCCCCGCCGTCACGCCGCCAGCTTGCGCGCGGACCTCGCCGACGAAGCGGAAGCCCTTGCGCGCAATGGTGCCAATGAGCCGTTGATCTTCGCCGCTGTCACCCACGGCCTTGCGCGCGGCATTGATGCGGCTGGTCAGGGTCGATTCCGATACGATGCGGCCGCCCCATACCGTCGCCATGAGATCGTCCTTGCTGACGACGTGGTCGCGGTTCTCCAGGAGATAGACCAGCAGGTCGAACACTTGCGGCTCGACGGCGACAGGATCGCTGCCGCGGCGAAGCTCACGCCGTTCAACGTCAAGCGAGTGACCGGAAAAGCGAAATTCCACAATATCGCCCTTGAGCTGACGGCCGCGGCCGGCGTCAGGCGATCATCAAGCCCATCTCAAGGGTAAATCAAGCACCCGACAAGGACTTTCGTCCGCGCCCACGCTCAAGCTGCGCGCTGGCCGGAATCTCTGCCCGGCGAGCACAACGGATTTGGAGGGCGCCATGACCCAGATCGAAACCTTCCATGAGCACGCACCCAGCCAAGGCCACCTCGCCGGCCGCATCGTCGCGTTGCTCTACGGCGTCGTGACATATCTGATTTTCTTCGTGACGTTCCTCTATGCGATCGGCTTTGTCGAAGATCTGGTGGTGCCAAAGACGATCGACGGCAGCCCGGCCATTGCGGGCGCGCCCGCGCTGCAGGCGCTGATCGTCAATCTCGTGCTGATGTCGATCTTCGCCATCCAGCACAGCGTGATGGCGCGGCCGCAGTTCAAGCGCTGGTGGACGAAAATCGTGCCGCCTTCGGTCGAGCGCACCACCTACGTGCTGCTGGCAAGCCTCGCACTGGCGCTGCTGATCTGGCAGTGGCAGCCGATGCCCGCGATCGTGTGGCAGATTGCCGATCCGCGGCTCGCGATGGCGGTGATCGGCCTGTCGTTTCTCGGCTGGCTGATCGTGCTGACCAGCACCTTCCTGATCAACCATTTCGAGCTGTTCGGCCTCCATCAGGTCGCCAACAATCTCGCCGGCCGCCCCATGCCCGCGCTGCGTTTCCGCACGCCGTTGTTCTATCGCTTCGTGCGGCACCCGATCTATCTCGGCTTCATCATCGCGTTCTGGGCGGCGCCGACCATGACAGTCGGGCACCTTCTGTTCGCCGCGGTGACAACGGCCTACATCTTCGTCGGCATCTGGCTGGAAGAGCGCGATCTCGTCACTATGTTCGGCGACGAATACCGCCGCTACCGGGAACGCGTCTCGATGCTGCTGCCGTGGCGCAAGTCGGCCTGATCGGACATCGAAGCCGGCCTGGCGCACGGCCAAGATCGAAGACGCCCGGGGAGATGTCGATTACGAGGAAAGAGCGCGTCAGCCGGCGAGCGCGACCGAGGCGCTTTCGTTTCCTTGCTCTTGCCCCTCTGCGTCGCGGCCGGCGAGAGCGGTGAGCGGTGGTCCGGCGAGGACATAGGTCAGGCACTGCGGCAGCAGTTGAAAGCCGTTCCGCCGGTAGAACGCCTGCGCCGGATTATTATCGCCCCGCACGGTGAGTTCGACGATCGGGCTGCCGAGTTCGCGCGCATAAGCGGCCACGCGCGCCATCAGCGCGCGGGCGATGCCGCGCCGGCGGTGCGCTGGTTCGACGAACAGGTCTTGCAGAAAAATCACCGGCCCGTTCCAGCCGGTGATCACCCGGCGGCTGCAGGTCGCCATGCCGATGACTGCTCCGCTTTCCTCGGCGACGAAGGCACAGAAACCCGCGTGTTCGCCGAAGCCATCGCGCAACCAGTCGGCGGCGCTGGCGCGCACCGCATGCTGCGAATTCTCGCCTTCGGCCAACAGGAGCTTCAGCCGCATCAAAGCCGGAACGTCGGCGGGCCGTGCCGCACGCAGCCAAATTGTTGCCGCGCCTTCAGTCCCGCTCCTGATTTTATCCATGTACAACCGCGTCTTATGCGGCTTGTTTGATCTTCTTTCAGATCGTCGCCGCTACCAATCTCGAACGGCGAGCATGGCCGCTGATGGTTAACGAGCCATTAGCACTTTCAGCCGCCGAGCACGGCGCGGATGCCGTCGACGACGTATTGCACGGCGAGCGAGGCGAGCAGCACGCCGAGCAATCGCGACAGCACGATATTGCCAGTCACGCCGAGGATTCCTCCGAGCCGGGCAGCAAACAAAAAGGTAATGCAACACGCGCCCGCCACCGCCAGAACGACCGCGAGCAGCAACGCCAAGAGGATCACGTTGTCACCGGCGCGTCCGGCCAAGAGCAGGGTCGCGGTGATGGCGCCGGGACCGGCCATGAGCGGTATGGCGAGCGGGAAGGCGGCGATATTGCGCGCGCGTTCCTCGACCGCGTGCTCGGCGACTTCGCCTTCGCGGCGCATGCGCACGCCGAACACCATTTCGGTGGCGATCGAGAACAGCAAAAGCCCGCCGGCGATGCGGAAGGCCGACAATGAAATTGCCAGCGCGGCAAGGAGCTGATTGCCGATCAGCGCGCTGCCGACGAGAATCCCGGCGGCGATCAGCGCCGCGCGCACCGCCACCTGGCGGCGCAGCAACTCGGAGAGTCCTTCGGTAACGCCGATGAAGGTCGGCGCCAATCCGATCGGATCGACGACGACCAACAGTGTCACCAGCGCTGAGATGACAAAGTTCAACACTGCAAAGCCGACCTAAAGACTGGGCTCAACATCGTTTTCCGGAACGAACACCGGCACTTGTACCAGCAGTCGCCGGCCGACCGATGGCCGCGGCCTGGCCTTCGAGGGCGTCATACAAGTTCCGACTACACCGATCATTAACCATACAAGACGAATTTGGCGGTAACCGAACACTTCCCGGTCCCCGCCGATATGACTTTTTTCAGAATTTGTTTCGACGCCTGGCGCAAGCTCACTCTTGCGCCGGTCTGATCGCGGCTTCATGTTGCCTGGAGCGCGCCCGCATTCGCCGCGATCACGCTCAGCCCCGCAGCGCTGCCCACCGGCACGCAGAGCGTTCCCTACAATCAGACCGTCACCGCGACCGGCGGCGGCACCCTACACCTACTCGGTCACGAGCGGCTCGCTGCCGGCCGGACTGTCGCTCGACAGCGCGACCGGCGACATCACCGGCACGCCGAGTCGACGACCGGCGTATCGAACTTCACCATCACGGCCACCGATTCGACGAGCGCGCAACGGCAGCCGCTCCTATTCGATCTCGGTCGGCACGGCTTCGCTGACATTGCTGCCGACATCGTTGCCTGCCGCGACGCAGGGCACGGCCTACAGCCAGACGATCACGGCGGTCGGCGGAACGTCGCCTTATACGTTCGCGGTCTCTTCGGGAGCGCTGCCGTCCGGACTGACTTTGACGAGCGGCGGCGTGCTCAGCGGCACGCCGACGGTGAACGGCTCGTTCGGCTTCATCGTGCAGGCGACCGACGCCGACGGCAATGCCGGCTATCGCACCTACACGCTCGACAGCGGCCGCGAACTCGCTGACGCTGTCGCCGCCGACGCTGCCGAACGGCAGCCACGGCATCGCCTACAGCCAGACCGTGACGGCGACCGGCGGCACCGCGCCTACACCTACGCGGTCACCGCAGGCTCGCTGCCGGCCGGCCTTTCGCTCAATACCAACACCGGCACCATCACCGGCACGCCGACCGGCAGTGGCACCTCCAACTTCACCATAACGGCGACCGCATTTTCGGCGATACCGGCAGCCAGGCCTATTCGCTGGTCGATCGGCACCAATTCGCTGACGCTCAATCCCGTCGACGCTTGCCCAACGGCACGCAGAGCACCGCCTACAATCAGACCGTCACCGCAACCGGCGGCACCGGCGCCTACACCTATGCGTCACTTCCGGCGCCTTGCCGACCGGCCTGATCGCTCAACACCGAACACCGGCGCGATCACCGGCACGCCGACCGGCAGCGGTCCGTCGAGCTTCACCATCAGCGCGATCGATCCGAGCAGCGACAACTCGGCAGCCGGCGCTACACGGTCAACATCGGCACCAATTCGCTGACGCTCAGTCCGTCGACCCTGCCGAACGGCACGCAGGGCACGCCCTACAGCCAGACGGTCAGCGCCAGTGGCGGCACCGGCGCCGTACACCTACGCGGTCACGCGCGGGCTCGCTGCCGACGGGGCTTGTCGCTCAATACCAGTACCGGCGCCATCACCGGCACGCCGAGCGGCAGCGGCACCTCGAGTTTCACGATCCAGGCCACCGACATCGGTCGCCGATACCGGCAGCCGTTCCTATTCGGTGACGATCAATCTTGCCGCGCTGACGATCAATCCGGCGAGCTTGCCGGCGGCGACGCAAGGCGCCGCCTACAGCCAGACCGTCACGGCGAGCGGCGGCACCGCGCCCTACACCTACGCGATCGTCGCCGGCGCATTGCCGTCCGGATTGACGCTCAACGCCGCGACCGGGGCGATCAGCGGCACGCCGACGGTGAACGGCGTATTCAATTTCACCGTCCAGGCGACCGACTCCACGCCGAATACCGGCACACGCGCCTATACGCTCAATGTCGGCACCAACTCGCTTTCGATCAATCCGGCGAGCCTGCCGGCTGGCACCAAAGGCGTCGCCTATAATCAGACAGTGAGCGCGAGCGGCGGCACCGGCCCCTACACCTTCTCGATCACCTCGGGCTCGCTTGCCGGCGGGCCTGACGCTCAACGCCGTCGACCGGCGCCATCACCGGCACGCCGACCGGCAGCGGCGTGTCGAACTTCACGGTCAAGGCGACCGACACCAACGGCGATACCGGCACGCGCGCCTATGCGCTGTCGATCGGAACAAATTCGCTGATCATCAATCCGGCAAGCCTGCCGGCCGCGGTGCAGGGCACGCCGTATCAATCAGACCGTGATCGCGACCGGCGGCATCGGCCCGTACACCTACGCGATCATCGCCGGGTCGCTGCCGCCGGGGCTTACGTTCAACACCTCGACCGGCGTCATCAGCGGCATTCCGACCGGGCAGGGCACGTTCAGCGTGACGATCGAGGCGACTGACGTTAACGGCGACATCGGCAGCCGCGCCTACGCCACGTTTCAGGTGCGGCCTAATCCGGCGACCGATCCGGACGTGATCGGACTCGTCGCCGCGCAGGCCGCGACCGCGCGCCGGTTGGCCTCGACGCAGGTCACCAATGTGACGAGCCACCTGGAAGATCTGCACGACGCGTTCGATCCGTGCCTGCTGAATATCGGCTTCGGCGCGTCGGTCATCAATCAGCCGAGCCTGCTGCCGGGCTCGCCGTTCAATGCCAATCCGACCCCGCCTCCTGCGAGCCTGCCGGGTACCTGTGCGGGCCGATTGGCGACGCAGTTTCCGCTGGCGTTCTGGACCGGCGGCACGCTGCAATTCGGCTCCACCGACCTGGGCGGCTCGAACAATCAGTTCACCACCGGCGGACTGACCTTCGGCGTCGACGGCCGCATCAGCAACGCGCTGATCGTGGGCGTCGCCGTCGGCTACGGCTCCGAACAATACCGATATCGGCACCGACGGCACGAACCTCGTCGCGCAAAGTTTCGACGCGATGTTCTATGCGAGCTATCAGCCGTTCGATCACTGGTTCCTCGATGCGGTCGCCGGCTACGGCTCGCTCGAACTTCGACAATCAGCGTTTCAGAATCGTTCGACTGCTTCGACGCTCGACCGGCAATCGCTGGGAACGCGAGTGGTTCGGCTCGCTCACGGCGAGCACGGATTTCAAAACCGGCGCGATGAAATTGTCGCCCTACGTGCGCGCGGACCTGATGTCGGCGACGCTGCAATCCTACGCCGAGCAGGGATCAGAACATGGCGCTGACCTATGGCGCTGTTTCGTTCAGCTCGACCGCAGCGGTGCTTGGGCTGCGCGGCAGCTACGACATTCCCATGTCGTGGGGCGTGTTGCAGCCGACCGGGCGCCTCGAATTCCGCCACGAGTTCGATGGCGGCTTTAATCAGGCCATGTTCTACTCCGACCTCGGTCCCGGCCAGACCTACGTGCTCAACGAAGCCGACCTGGCGGTCAACACATTCACCGGCGCGGTCGGGGTGCGGGCGCGCGCCGGCGAACACGTGTCCGCCGAACTCGAGTACCGCACCATCGCGGGCGACAATTCGACCATCATCCAGACGATCCGCGCGGCGTTGCGGCTGGCCTTCTAGGACGCGGGCCGCGGCGACCAAACTCCGCTTGCCGCATTCCCGGTCGGCAAACAGCGATGGTCTGATCGGGGTACGCGGCTATCGGTGACCTTGATCATAAGCCACTGAAATACCATATGAAAATAGCGACGGCGCGGCCGCTCCGGGGGTGGCGCGCGCACTACTGAAATCAGCTAAGCAGGCGGCACCCTTTTTCGCGAGATTGCCTTGGCCGACAACGACGAAGCACCGCCCGGCGACAGCGGGCCATCCGACATTCGCCCGGTTTCCATCACCGAGGAGATGAAGAAGAGCTACCTCGATTACGCGATGAGCGTGATCGTGGCGCGCGCGTTGCCCGATGCGCGCGACGGGCTCAAGCCCGTGCATCGCCGCATCCTCTACGCGATGCACGAGAACGGCCACACGCCGGACCACAAATACGTCAAGTGCGCGCATGTGGTCGGCGACGTGATGGGCAAATACCATCCGCACGGCGACCAATCGATCTACGACGCGCTCGTTCGCATGGTGCAGGATTTCTCCATGCGCCTGCCGCTGATCGACGGGCAGGGCAATTTCGGCTCGGTCGACGGCGACAACCCGGCGGCCTACCGGTACACCGAGTGCCGCTTGGCGCCATCGGCGATGGAGCTGCTGCGCGACATCGACAAGGACACCGTCGACTTCCAGCCCAATTACGACAATTCCGAACACGAGCCGCTGGTGCTGCCGGCGGCCTATCCGAATCTTCTGGTCAACGGCGCCGGCGGCATCGCGGTCGGCATGGCGACCAACATCCCGCCGCACAATCTCGGCGAGGTGATCGATGCCTGCGTGGCGCTGATCGACAATCCGGCGCTCACCATTGAGGATTTGATCGCCATCGTGCCGGGGCCTGACTTCCCCACCGGCGGGATCATTCTGGGACGGCAAGGTATCCGCGCCGCCTACCATCTCGGCCGCGGCTCGATCGTCATGCGCGGCAAGATGGAGTTCGAGACGCTGCGCGGCGAGCGCGAAGCGATCGTCTTCACCGAAATTCCCTATCAGGTGAACAAGGCGCATCTGGTCGAGCGCATCGGCGAACTGGTCCGCGACAAGAAGATCGAGGGCGTCTCGGCGCTGCGCGACGAGTCAGACCGCGACGGCTACCGGGTTGTGGTCGAACTGCGCCGCGACGCGGTGCCCGATGTGGTGCTCAACCAGCTCTACCGCTTCACCGCGCTGCAATCCTCGTTCGGCGCCAACATGGTGGCGCTCGACGGCGGCCGGCCGCTGGTGATGACGTTGAAGGACCTGTTGATGTCGTTCGTCACCTTCCGCGAGGAGGTGATCTACCGGCGCACCAAGCACCTGCTCGGCAAGGCGCGCGACCGCGCTCACATCCTGGTCGGGCTCGCCATCGCGGTCGCCAATATCGACGAAGTGATCCGGCTCATCCGCTCCGCCAAGGACGCCAGCGAGGCGCGCGACGAATTGCTCAAGCGCGACTGGCCGGCGCGCGACGTCGCCACCATGGTCACGCTGATCGACGATCCGCGCCACAGCGTGTCGGCCTCCGGCACCACGCGGCTGTCGGCTGAGCAGGTCAAAGCCATCCTCGATCTGCGCCTGCAGCGGCTGACCGCGCTCGGCCGCGACGAGATCAAGGCCGAACTCGACAAGCTCGCCGAAGAGATCGCCGATTATCTCGACATCCTGCGCTCGCGCGCGCGCATCCAGACCATCGTCAAGGACGAGCTTGCCGCCATCAGGACGAAGTTCGCCACCCCGCGCAGAACCCGGATCGCCGATCAGGAAGGCGAGATGGAAGACGAAGATCTGATCCAGCGCGAGGACATGGTCGTCACCGTCTCGCATGCCGGCTATGTCAAGCGCGTGCCGCTGTCGACCTATCGGGCGCAGCGCCGCGGCGGCAAAGGCCGCGCCGGCATGCAGACGCGCGAGGAGGATTTCGTCACCCGCCTGTTCGTCGCCTCGACGCACACGCCGGTTCTGTTCTTTTCCTCGCGCGGCCAGGTCTACAAGGAAAAGGTCTGGCGGCTGCCGCTGGCGGCGCCGCAGGCGCGCGGCAAGGCGCTGATCAATATTCTTCCCCTCGAGCAGGGCGAGAATATCACCACGATCATGCCGCTGCCCGAGGATGTGGCGACCTGGGACAAGCTCGACGTGATGTTCGCCAGCACGCGCGGCACGGTGCGGCGGAACAAGCTTTCGGATTTCGTCGACGTGCGCCGCTCCGGCATCATCGCCATGAAGCTCGACGAGGGCAACTCGATCGTCGACGTGCAGATCTGCACCGAGAACGACGACGTGCTGCTCACCAGCGCCGCCGGCCAGTGCATCCGCTTTGCGGTCAACGACGTGCGCGTGTTCTCCGGCCGCACCTCAATGGGCGTGCGCGGCATTAGTCTCGCGGACGGCGACAAACTCATCTCGCTGTCGATCCTGCGCCACGTCGAAGCGAACGCCGAAGAACGCGCGGCCTATTTGAAGCGCGCCAACGCGGTGCGCCGCGGCCAGGGCGGGGAGGGCGAGGAAGTAGCAGCGAACGGTGGCGATGGCGAGGAAGCCACCGGCGCCATCGAACTCGGTGAGACGCGCTACGTGGTGATGTCGGAAGCCGAGCAGTTTGTGCTGACGATTTCGGAAAAGGGCATTGGCAAGCGCACCTCATCCTACGAGTACCGCACCACCGGCCGCGGCGGGAAAGGCATCGTCGCTATGGCGATCACCGAGAAGAACGGACGCCTCGTCGCCTCCTTCCCGGTTGAGGAGACCGATCAGATCATGCTGGTCACCGATGGCGGCCAGCTGATCCGCTGCCCGGTCGACGGCATCCGCATCGCCGGCCGCTCCACCCAGGGCGTCATCGTGTTCTCGACCGCCGAGGGCGAGAAGGTGGCCTCGGTCGAGCGTCTCTCTGAGGAAGGCGAAGAGAACGGCGGCGAGTGAGCCGCTAACCGCGCCGCGCCGCTTCCCACACGCCGGCGCAAGAGCCGACCGATCCTTGGCCGCTCCAGGTGCCGCCGCCCGTTGCACCGGAGAGATGGCCCGAGCCGCTGGCCTCTTGGCCGCCCGAGGAGACGCTCACGCGGATTGCGCCATTGGGTGCGACTCGCCCTTGCAGGTTGACGGCTCCGCCGTACTCATTGGCCACGTAGCCGTTCACGATGTGGGCGGCAAAGCGGTAGGCGCGATCGCAAGAGCCTTGTTGGGTGATGATCTCGACGCTCCAGTCGCCGTCGAAGGCATGGGCTGTCACCGGCACGGGCTGGATCGGAGCCGCGCTTCTCCTCGTCGGAGCGGCGGGCGCTCTGCCCAGAGTCGGCGGCACAGGGGGGGCGGGGGCCACGGCCCCAAATTGTCCGAGATCGCGCTGCCAGACCGTGCCGTTATCGAATTGAATCGTCATGCCATCGGCAGAATAGATGGCGCCTATGTCCACGTACTGCACCCAGATATGGCCGGGCCGATCGATCCAGGCGCGCGCCGGCACGCCTGCCTCGTTGACCAGGCGCATGTTCCAGCCGTTTTGCGCGATATAGGCGGGCCCACCGACAAGTCCGCCCGCACATCCCTGCACGCAGCGGAACTCACCGCTCAGGTCGAGCACTTGTGCCGGCGCGGCGGTCGAAGCCAAGGCAGCCGAGGCTGTGGCCAAGGCCGCGAACATGAATACTTTCATTTTCATCGTGAGACCCTCGTGTTCATCGATCCAACCAAATCGCGCATGGTCCAATATTGATCTAAATCAATCGGCCGACCGTTAAGTTGACGTTGCAATAAAAGTTGATCGCGGGCTTCGTGCGAACCGCGCCAACCGGATACCTGCGCCGCCGGCTCTTTGCCAACAGGTGGACCCGCCAGCTTACTTGCCCTTCAACACATTTACACCACTCAATATCGCTCTGATGACGGAGATTGTTATTTGCAGGCGCGAGGGCAAACAAATCTCGCCGATGAACGGGACATTTTTCTGTTAACTGCGACCGTTTACCCAAGCATTCAGTTTATGACCTGACGCCATCCGCACATGCCAATATCAGAGTGGCAATATAAAATAGTGGCAATATCAAACAAAAACGACAAAGCCCGATGCGGCTCACGAAACGACGAAATCAGCGCGAGGTGATGTCCATGAGGAAAATTCTAATCGCGGTTGGCGCGGCAGCTGTGATCGCCGCAACGACATTGACGGGAGCGAGTACGGCGAACGCGGGTTGGCGTTATGGCTGGGGCCACGGTTGGGGCCACGGCTGGAGTTATGGCGGCTGGCGCTCCGGTTGGGATTACGGCGGCTGGGATTATGGCTACGGCGACTATGGCGTTGGTTATGTTGCCCCGGCCGTTCCCGTCGCGCGCTACGTCTACCATCCGACCGCCTATTATCATTATCGGAATTACGGGTATTTCCCGTACAATTATGCTGCTTACCCAGTCTATTCGGGTCATTGGGGCGGCTGCGGTTGTTAGCACGAGTGGTGTCTCATCTGTCGTAGGCACAGGCTTCCGCGTTGGACTGCGTCAACGCCGGCATCGTCCGAAGCAAATTTAGCGAATTTGGCGACTGTCCATTCAGCCGCCCGAACTACGCTATTTCCCTCAACCGAGCCGGGGAAAGGCCATGCGCTTTGTTCTGTTGCTGTTGCCGATGTTGGCGATTGGCACCGCCTTTCACTATGTCAGCGGCAAAATCGCCTCCGGGCAGAGCAGTATTATCTTTCCGGCGTCGGTGACGCTCAAGCCGATCGACCCTGACAGCTTTGGATCAGGATTTACGTTCGACAGCCGGGAGATGGCGCGCATCAACGGCGAAAACATTGCGAACCAAAATCGGCTGTTCAATCAGCGGATGGAGGACATCCGCAACTACTCCCGCAATCCTGCGGGCTGGCACGGCGCTCCGCCGTTCTAGTGTGAGGCTCCTGGCTCGGCGCCCAATGCTGCGGCAAAACTACATGCAGCCGAGCATGTGCCCGCGGATATCCTTGATGATTGTCGAGCAGTTGAGCAGCTTCAATTGCGCCTTGGCGTCTTCGTTCCCCAAAGCCGCGGCCTTCCCGTAATACGCTTTGGCGGCGTCGATATCGCGCGGTCCGCCGCGGCCGTTCGCGGCGAATGAGCCCATCCAGTCGAGCGCATCGACATTGCCCTGCGCCGCCGCCTTCTCAAACCAGGATCGCGCCGCGGCGTCGTCTTTCGGGCCGCCGATGCCGTTCGCATACATCACGCCGAGCTGATATTGCGCGTCGGCCGAATTGGCCGCTGCCGCATTGGCGAGGAGGGCTCTTTGCTGCGCGGGATCGACGGGCTGGCCGGCGGACTGGCCGAGCGCGGCCAGTTGGGCGATGCCGAGTGCGTTGCCCGCAGCAGCCGCGCGCTGAAAGAGCGCTCGCGCCTGTCCGTCGTCCTTGGCGAGGCCGGTGCCGCTTTCATACAACATTCCAAGTGCGACCATGGCGGCAGTGCTGCCCGCATCGGCGGCCTTGCGATAGGCGCCAACCGCCTCCGCAGTTTGTCTGTTGGCGGCGTAGGCGCGGCCGAGTTCGTACATCGCGCGGCGCGATTTGGCTGACACCGCCCGGCAGTATTTCAGCGCGAGCGGAATATCGGGCGCCGCGATGACCATGGCTCCCTGGACCGAAGCCGGCTTGTCGGGATCGGCCGGATCGGCGGCGATGCGGTCGCACAACACCTGATCGGCGGATTGCGCGCGCGCCGAGCAAACCGCCGCAAACTGTGTCGACATGGCGGCGATGACGCCGCAAGCGGCTGCGAGAGCAAACGAGTGCAGTTTCATAATCGAACGTCGACTTTGCATACGCGTACTGAGAACATGATCAACCTTAGAGGGCGTGCTTTGCGCTGGCAAGTTCGCGCGGCTTCGCCCCAACAACGAAGATTAACGCGCCGCTGGGGCTTTAGAAATGAGCTCGCTTTCGCTACGTTCGCTTATTCCATAACGCCGAATAAGGAAACGCCCGCATGACCATGCCGGTATCGCTCAAGGACATCACCATCCATCCCGTGGTCGAACAGCAGGGCGCATGGTTCGAGGCGATGGGATTTTTCCCGACGCTGACCAAAGAACTGCTCGAGGAGAATCGTTCCTGGATGCAGCCGACGTTTCTCGACGCCACTGACAAGCTGGTGTTCTGCATCCAGAGCTTCGTCATCAAGACGCCGCATCACAATATTCTTGTCGATGCCTGCGTCGGCAATCACAAGCCGAGGCCGACACGGCAATTCTGGCACATGCTCGACAGCGATCGTTTCGAAAAAGCGCTCACCGCGGCGGGGGTTACCGTCAACGACATCGATTACGTGATGTGCACGCATCTGCACACCGACCATGTCGGCTGGAACACGCGACTCGAAAACGGCCGCTGGGTGCCGACCTTTCCCAAGGCGAAATACATCATGGTCGACCGCGAGCTGGCGCACTGGACCGCGCGCGAAAAAGACAACCCGCAGGGCGTGCCGTGGATCACCGATTCGGTGCTGCCGATCGTCGCCGCCAACCGCGCGCAAATCGTCAAGAGCGACTTTAACTTCAACGAGCGTATCCAGTTCATTCCCACTCCCGGCCACACCATCGATCACTACTCGATCCTGGTCGGCGAGCCCGGCCATGACGTGCTCATCACCGGCGACATGGTGCATTCGCCGCTGCAGGGCAAACATCCCGAGCTCGGCATGATGTCGGACTACGATTCCCCGCAGGCCGGGCAGACCCGGCGCAAGATTTTCGACCGGTTCTGCGAGGAGCCGACCGTCCTCTGCGCCACCCACTTCCCCGCGCCATCGACTACGCGGGTGCGGCGTTGGGGCAGCGGCTATAAATTCATCGCGCCGGGCGATTAAGTGGGGCACAGGAGGCCGCGCGGGGGGGCCATTACCCATAATGGACAGACCGCCGAGAATACCGCTATCATGGTGGTAGGTTCGGGTACCTCGGGGACGCGGGGAGAACTCGAAATGCCTTGCAGGGCGGTTGTTGCGGGCCTTTTGTTCGTTGCGAGTTGGCTGTTTTTAGGAATTTCGGCGAGCCGGGCGGCAGATCTCCTCTGGGAGGTCGAAAATCCCTACCGTTTCTTCAAGCGCACCTCGTCGTTCGAGGCGCAGGAGAAGGCGTTTGACGCCGTCCGGGGCGCGCCGGGCGATGCGCTGCCGGAAAATATTCTATGGCGGCTGGAGCGGCGCCTGAATGACCCCGACTGCAAGGACCGCTCCTCACCGGGCGCGTGCCTCCGAACAGCGGGCGCCCATTACGAGCAGAGCCGCCTTGGCTGGGCCGCACAGACGCTCGATTTGACCTGCTACGACCGTGATGCCCGGCCGCGCCATTATTCTGCGACCTGCGCCCGGCAATATTCGTGGGGCACGGCGAAGGAAGACTACATCCTGCCGGACGCCCACACCGTCGTCATGCGGATCGCGCCCGAGCGGCTTGCCGCCGCCAGCGCCAATTGTGTCTGGACCTGGCAGGCCCGCCGGCCCGGCTCGCAGCCTGAGACTGCCACCCAGCCATGCGCGGCGAAGCTCGTCATCAAGCGGGTGCCGTTCTCGCTCGATCGTGCTTTGTCGGGCGTCTCCGTGGCGGTGAAGCTGCCGGACGGCACCGAACTTGCCGATCCTGGTGTGATCGTCGAGGATTTGCTCGTGGTTGCGCTCGGCGACAGCTTTGCGTCGGGGGAAAGCAATCCGGATCGGCCGGTGACTTTCAGCGCCACGCGGGAAATGCTCTACGACCCAGTCAATCTCGCGAGAAGCAACAACCTGGCGACCCGCAACGCCACACACGCGGAACAGAACTACACAACCGCGTCCGCCGACGAATTCAATCCGAAGTCGCTGCCGAAGCGGCTTATGGCGGACGAAGAAAAGGGGCTGGTCGACGATCCGAACTCGCAGGAATTCCTCGCCGCCTTTGACGCGGCCCGTGCACGCTGGCTGAGCCCCGATTGCCATCGCTCGCAGTACGGCTATCCGTTCCGCGTGAGCATGGGGCTTGCGCTCGAGGACCGCCACCGCGCCGTGACCTTCGTGAGTCTGGCCTGCTCAGGCGCCGACATTGTTGACGGCCTGTTCGGGCCGGCCGACGCGCGCGACGAACTCTCCGCGCCGAACGCGGAAAAACGCGTCCCTGCGCAACTTGATCAGTTGAGCGAACTGATCTGCCGAACGGGCGCGCAGCGCACCGAAAGCATGTCCTACCGGCTGCCGGTCTATAGTGAGGGGAGCACCGCTATCAGCGAGCGGGCGATCGGCGAGCGCTGGTGCCCGCCGCAGAGCCGCAAGCGCCCGATCGACATTGTTCTGCTTTCCATCGGCGGCAATGATGTCGGATTCGGACCGCTGGTCGCCTACGCCATCACCGCGAGCGCGTCCGATATCGCGCCGATTGCCGCGCTCGTCGGACACTCGCTCCGCTTCGACCCCTCGGTTTCAGAGGCCTATATGCGAGTGCTCGACCGCCGCATGGAGGCGGTCAAGCAGGCGCTTCACGACGGCTTCGGCGTGGATCCGTCGCGCGTGTTGCAGAACGCCTACGAGCCGATCCAGTTCGACGAGACCGGGAAGGTCTGTGGCGCGCTGCCGACGATCGGTCTCGATGTTTATCCCAAGTTCAAGTACGACCCGCAGCGGACCGAGCAGGTCTCGACCTTCGTCGTCAACCTGACGCAGCGGCAGGCCTGCATGGCCGACGCGACCAAGGCAGGCTGCCCCGGCGGTCTCGCCACCGGCGCCGGCACGGGCTTTCAGTTCATCACCGATCATACGGCTGAGTTTACGCACCGTGGAGTCTGCGCGCGCGACCCGAAGCTGCTGCTCGATCAGGTCAGCATGGGAATGCCGCGCGTCTCCAGTGCCACCGGTGACTTCGTGCCTTATTCGCCGGCGGGGACGTTGCCATACGCGCATCACTGGCGGCTGGTGCGCGATCCCAACGATGCGTTCCTCGCTGGCAACACGCATAAAGAGGGCATCTCGCCGTTCGACGAGTTGCAGCCGCCCTATGCGGGTCTCATCAGCGGCGCATTTCATCCCACCGCCGAAGGCCACGCGATCGTCGCCGATCACGTCTTGCGCCATGTCAATGCATTTTTGGCGCAGCGCAAGCTCGCGCAGCAATAGGGCTCGCGGAGGAGATAGCGCCCGGCGTGCGGCCCTGAAGCCGCGTTGTTGCTGCGCGTCATCGGCGTGACGCTGCGCCGTGTGTCACGCCGTCGTCGGTTCGTCCTCAAAATTAAAGCCGATGGTACGCAGGCCGGACAGTGCGGCCTCGCCGTACTGGCTTTGGATTTCCCTGGCCAAGCTCGGCGCGTAGGAGATTGGATCGGTCTGCTGGTCGGTTTCCGGCACGATCATGACCAGAAGTCGGCCGGTTTCGTTGCCAACATTGCGGAAGCTGCGGTTCTCGCCGCGCGGCACTGAGATCATGTCGAGCGGATCGAGCACCAAAGTGTGCTCGCCATTGTCGCCCCAGGCGATCTGGAAGCGGCTCGACAGGCACATGAAGTTCTCCACCGTGTTGAGGTGGCGATGCAGACCGGGTCCGTTACCCGGTTCGCACTCGGCGATGGTGATGATCAGGCCGCGCGGGCCTTTGACCGGCGCGCCGGCACTGCGGCCCTGATAGTCGGCCGGCGCCATCACCGGATAAACCCGTCGCGCGGTGATCTTCTCCACGGCGCCCGGCGGAATGTTGTGCGCGGCGAAATTCTGCTGCTGGTAGGTCTGTAAATTCTTGAAACGGGCGACGCGGGCTTGCATCTGCGCGGGATCGAGCGATTTCGTGGCCACGGCGGCTCCTCCATGTTGGGCAAAGCGCCCGTATCTGCTCCAGCTATACGTCTGTTCGAGCTAAACAGCGCGGCGCTTCCGGCCGCTTCTTGGCCGACATTATTCTCGTCAGCGGACGAGGTGTCGAGTCCGGAAAGCCGGCCAATTCTGTTCAGACGGCAGGCGTCTGCCCGCGCAGAATTTGCGCCAACACCGGCATGTCGATATTGCCGCCCGACAGGATCAGGCCGGCGCGCTTTCCGGCATAGCGCGCTTTCTCTTTCAGGAGAGCGGCGAGCGGCGCGGCGCCGGCGCCTTCGGCGAGGTTGTGCGTCGCGGTGTAATAGATGCGGATCGCGTCCGCGATCTCGTCGTCGCTGACGGTCACGACGCGTGCGGCACCGGCCTTGATGATGGCAAAGGCGTCGGCCTGCGGGTCGCGGGTCGCCATCCCGTCGGCAAACGTCCGCGCCGAATTGCTCGGCACCGGATGGCCGGCCGCAAACGACAGCGCGTAGGCCGGCGCATTCTCCGCCACGACGCCGACAATCTCGGTCTTGAGCCCGAGCAAGTCGCGGACGGTAATCGTCCCGCAAATGCCCGAACCCATGCCAATCGGCACGTAGACAACATCGAGATCGGCGTAGCTGGAAAACAGTTCGAGCGCGTAGGTGGCGACGCCCTTCACCAGGTCGCGATGAAACGACGGCACGAAATGAAAGCCGCGCTCGCGCTCCATCCGCTTGGCGATGGCGCGGCTCTCGTCGAAGTCCTTGCCTTGCACGATCAGTTGGCCGCCGAAGGCTTCCATGGCGGCGTTCTTCTCGGGTGAATTTCCCTCCGGGATCACGATCACGCAGGGAATGCCGTGACGGGCGGCGGCGAGGGCGACTGACTGGCCGTGATTACCGCGCGTGGCGGTGATCAGACCTTTCGGCTTTGAGCCGCTACGGCAGAGCGCGTCGACGTAAACGAGGCCGCCGCGCGCCTTGAATGCGCCGATCGGCGTGTGGTTCTCGTGCTTGACGATGACGGTTGCTCCGGCCCGCTCGGCCAGCAACGGCCACGCGTGAGCCGGGGTGGGCGGGACAAACTTCCCGACCATCGCGGCGGCGGCCGTGAGCTCATCGAGCGTGAACAGCGGCATCGGCGGTCCGGTCGTGCTATGACCCGCGCCGCGGCGCGGCGGCAAAGCGTTGGGCTTCCTCAGCGGCGCGGAACAAAGCCTTCGCTTTGTTGATGCATTCCTGCTGTTCGAATTCGGGATCGGAGTCAGCGACGATGCCGGCGCCGGCCTGCACGTACATGACGCCGTCCTTGACCAGGGCGGTGCGCAGCACGATGCAGGTGTCCATTTCGGCGCCGGCGGAAAAATAGCCGACGCAGCCGGCGTAGAGCGAGCGCTTCTCCTTTTCCAGTTCGTCGATGATCTGCATGGCGCGCACTTTCGGCGCGCCCGAGACCGTGCCGGCCGGAAATCCGGCGGCGAGCGCGTCGAGCGGATCGCAATCGCGGCGCAGCTTGCCCTCGACGTTGGAGACGATGTGCATCACCTGGCTGTAGCGCTCGATGAAGAACTGATCGGTGACCTTGACGCTGCCGATTTCGGCCACGCGGCCGACGTCATTGCGGCCGAGATCGAGCAGCATCAGATGTTCGGCCCGCTCCTTGGGATCGGCGAGCAATTCCGCTTCGAGCGCGGCATCTTCGTGCGGCGTTGCGCCCCGCCGCCGCGTGCCGGCGATAGGCCGGATGGTCACGATGCCCTTTTCCGCCTTGACTAGAATTTCCGGGCTCGAGCCGGCAATGGCGAATGCGCCGTAATCGAGAAAGAACAGGTATGGCGACGGGTTGATCCGGCGCAGCGCGCGGTAAAGCGCAAACGGCGGCAGGCGAAACGGCGCCTCGAAGCGCTGCGAGAGCACGACCTGAAAGATATCGCCGGCCGCGATGTAATCCTTGGCGCGCCGTACCATGCGCTTGAACTCGGCTGGACTCGTATTGGAGCGCGGCGTGACCTTGTGCGGGCCGAGATGAATGTCCGCCGATTTGTCGAGCGGACGATCGAGCGCCTCGACCACCTCGGCCAGACGCTCGCGTGCCTTGGCGAGCGCCGCTTTTGCGGTCACCGTCTTGTGCGGGCGCACCGGCGTCACGATCGTGATCGTGTCCTCGACCGCGTCGAAGACTATGACGAGCGTGGGCCGGACGAGAATCGTATCGGGAATGTTGATCGGGTCGGGTCCGGGCTCGGCGAGTGTATCCTCGACCAGGCGCACCATGTCGTAGCCGAGATAGCCGAACACGCCGGCGGCCATCGGCGGCAACGGGTTCGGCAGTTCGATGCGGCTTTCCGCAACAAGCGCGCGCAAGGCGGTAAGCGGAGCCTCGGCAACGGGGGTGAAGCCGCGCGGGTGGTGGTGCGGATCGCGATTGATCTCGGCGCGGTTGCCGTTGAGGCGGAAGATAAGGTCGGGTTTGAGCCCGATGATCGAATAGCGGCCCCGCACCGCGCCGCCCTCGACCGATTCGAGCAGAAAGCTGATCGGTGGAGAAGTCCCGCGCGTCGAACTCTTGCGCGCCGAACTCTTGCGCGCCGGACTCTTCGCGCGGGCGCCGGTTACTTTGAGAAACGCCGAAACCGGCGTTTCCAGGTCGGCGACGAGCGTGGTCCACACAACCTGGGGCGCGCCGGCGCTATAGCGCGCGAAGAATTCATCGGCGGCGGCCTCGATCTGCATTCATTCGTTTTCCGGCGCGGTGTTGCCTGCCGCTTGCGCCAGCATCGATCGGTTGACGGTGGTGCCGAGATCGTTTTCGAGCCAGGCGATGTACTGGCTGAAAATGTCGTCGGCGATCGAACTTTGCAGCAGGGCAACGAGCTTTTTGCCGTCGTCCGTATTCGCGTCGAAAGTCGGCGTCTTGATGTCGGTCACCTGAAACACGACCCACTGCGTCGGCTTCTCGCCCTCGGTGCTGGCGAAAACGTCCTTGGCGGTCCCGAATGCGGCGTCAACTACCTTGGCGGGCACGCCGGGCGCGGGTATACCGCGCTTGAGCGCAGTGGCGGTCTGCACCTTGACCTTATTAGCGGCGGCGAGCGTCGCGAGCGTACTGCCGCTCTTGAGCTTGTCGAGAAGTTCGGTGGCTTTGGCGGCGAGCTGCCTGGCGATTTCGTCGTCGCGCCAGCGCTGCGCGACCTGGCTTTTCACTTCGTCGAGGGTGCGGTCGCGCGCCGGCGTGATTGCGTCCACCTCGTACCAGACGAAGCCGGCGTCGGCGTCCACCGGATACGTGTCGACGCCAACGTCGTTGGAAAACGCTCCGCTGACCACGTCGCCGGCGGCCGGCATGGTGGCGACGAGATTACCGGTCGGATCGCGGCCGGACCGATCGAAGTCGAGAGCGGCTGGGTTGAGGCCGAGCTTCTTCGACGCCTCTTCCAGCGTCGCGCCGCCGGCGCGGGCGTCCTCGATCGCGTCGTGGATCTCCTGCACCTTGGCCTTGGCGCGTTGCAGCGCGAGATCGGCGCGAATGAACGGAGCGACGGTCGCAAGCGGCTTGGTTTCGCCGGGAGTGATATCGAGCACCTTAACAATCACAACGCCGAATTTGCCCTGCACCGGCGCGCTCGCCTCGCCCTGCTTGAGCGAAAAGGCGGCGTCGGCCACTGCCGGATCGAGGATCTTCGATTTAGTCACCGTGCCGAGATCGATGTCGGCTTCCTTGAAGCCGCGTTCGGCGGCAATCGCCGCGAAGCTCGTCCCGGCTTTGATCCGCGCGCTCGCAGCCTGCGCATCAGCCATGTTGGGAAAAACGATCTGCTCGACGTGCCGTTGCTCCGGCGTGATGTAGTCGTTCAGATTCTCGTCGTAGGCCTTCTTCACGTCGTCGTCGGAGATATGGATCGAATGCGACAGTGCCGCGGGGGTGGCGACGACGACCGTGACCTTGCGATACTCCGGCGCGCGAAAGAGGACTTTACGCTCGTCGAAATATTTGCCCAGCACGTCGTCGGTCGGCTGCGGAATGTCGCCCGCCTGCTCGGGTCCGAGCACGACGTAGACGATGCTGCGCTCCTGGCTCTGGAATTGATTGACTGCCTCCAGAAATGACTTCGGCACGACGACGCCGCTGGAGACGGCGTCCGAAATCTCCTTGCGCGGAAGCCTTCGGCGTTCGGCGTCGAAGAACTTTTGCTCGGAAAGGCCGACGCTTTGCAGAAAGCCCTCGAATCGCGCGCGGTCGAATTGACCGGTCGGAGTCTGGAAATGGGGATCGTTGACCACGCGCTGCACGAGTTCGGCATTCGGAATGCCGAGCCGCATGCGTTGCGCGAGCTGGTCGAGCCCTGCGTCGACCAGCAATTGGCCGAGCACTTGCCGGTCGAGGCCGATCGCATTGGCCTGTGCGGGCAAAATCGGGCGGCCGAACTGGCGGCTGAGCTCCTGTAGCCGGTCGTTGTACGCCTGGCTGAAGTCCTGCGTCTGGATTTCGGTCTTGCCGATCTTGGCCAGATAAGTCGCGCCGAAGCCCCGGAAAATGTCGTTGATGCCCCAGATGGCGAAGCTGCCGGTAATCACCGAGAGCACCACGGTCATCAGGATGCGGCCAAGCCAATTTTCGGAGGCCTTACGAATACCTCGAAGCATAAGTTCCTACGTTTGAAGTGATTACGGTCGTTTTGCCGGGCAAAATCGGCGGCATCATAGGGATCGCCGCGACGCGCCGCAATCGACGGAATTCACTGCTAAAACGTCCCTTTTCGCCACGCAATCGGTCTGCTAACGGCTCTTTGTCGCATTTTGAGGCCCAAAGATGGCACGCCGGCCACTGATCGCAGGCAACTGGAAAATGCACGGGCTTCGGGCGTCGGCAACCGAACTGCGAAAAATCATGGCCGGGGCGCAAAAGCTTGCCAAGGCCGATATCATGGTGTGTCCGCCGGCAACCTTGATCGCCGATTTTGCGGCCGTCGCGCGCGGATCGGGCGTCGCCATCGGCGGCCAGGATTGCCATGCGCTGGCCAGTGGCGCGTTTACCGGCGATATCTCCGCCGAGATGCTTAAAGACGCTGGCGCCGTTGCCGTCATCGTCGGCCATTCCGAGCGCCGGCACTATCATGGGGAAACCGACGAGATGGTGCGCGCGAAGGCGCTTGCGGCGCGGCGCGCCGGCATCCTGGCCATCGTCTGCGTCGGCGAGACCCGCGCCGAGCGCGATGTCGGCCGGGCGCGCGAGGTCGTCGGCACGCAACTCGATGGCTCGCTGCCCGACGGCGCCGATTTTGTCGTCGCTTATGAGCCGGTCTGGGCCATCGGCTCCGGCGTGACGCCGACTGTGGCCGACGTCGCCGACATGCACGGCTTCATTCGCTCGCGCTTGTCCTCGCGCTGCGGTGAGACAGGGCAGGGAGTTCGCATCCTCTATGGCGGCTCGGTGAAACCCGCAAACGCCGCCGAGCTGATGGCCGTGCAAGACGTTGACGGCGCGCTTGTGGGCGGCGCGAGCCTGAAGGCCGACGAGTTTCTGGCGATCGCCGGCGTGTACGGCTGATGAGCGGCTTGATCGATGGCAAAGCCGGCCAATCGTGGCGAAACCTCCCCAGACCGCCATAGAAATTCCGCAGAAACCCGTGTACAGGAGCGCCCTGCCGCCTATATGGGGCGGTGGTGGCTCGGCCTATATGGGCCACCACACGTGGCAACCCTACTTGGTCGCCATATTCTTGGTCGCCACACGTGGAAAATGGACGTGAGCAATGCTGAGTGTCGTCATCGCCATCCATCTGATGCTCGTCATCGCGCTGATCGGTGCGGTGTTGCTGCAAAAGTCTGAGGGCGGCGGGTTCGTCAGCTCGACCAGCGGATTTATGACCGGCCGGGGAACGGCCAACGTGCTCACGCGCACAACGGCGTTGCTGGCTGCAGGGTTCTTCATCACCAGCTTGACGTTATCGATGCTGGCGAGCCGCAGCCGCGAGCCGGCGTCGTTGGTTCCTGGCACCCCGGCGCAGCAAACGCCTGCCGCGCCCGGCAATGCGACGCTGCCGACCACGCCGCTCAACTCGGGCAGCGGCGGCCTGTTGAACCAGCTCGGCGGTGGCGCGCCACAGGCAAGTACGCCCGCGCCAGGGGCTCCGGCCGCTCCAGCGCCGGGCGGCCCGCAAGTGCCGCAGTCGCACTGAGCGTGCGCGGCAATCAGCGCACGCGTCCCTGGCTCTTAAGACCGTCGACTGCTTCTCCTTTAGGCGCCGCGGCATCGCATCCGAGGGGGCGTGAATATACCTGCACAAGCGCTTGGCTTTGATGGATTTTCCAATTGCTTACCGGAGACCTTTGTTGCGCGGCAGACATTCCGGAAAAGCACTCGTCGAATCGCTTTCGGCGCGCTAAAGCTTAGGTCCCATGGCGCGGTATATATTCATCACCGGCGGCGTGGTCTCCTCACTTGGCAAGGGTTTGGCGTCGGCGGCGCTCGGCGCGCTGTTGCAGGCGCGCGGCTACACAGTGCGGCTGCGCAAGCTCGACCCGTACCTCAACGTCGATCCGGGCACGATGTCGCCTTACCAGCACGGTGAGGTGTTCGTCACCGACGACGGCGCCGAGACCGACCTCGATCTCGGCCATTACGAACGCTTTACCGGCAGGCCGGCGACGCGGACGGACAACATCACCGCCGGCCGCATCTACCAGGAGATTCTCACCAAGGAGCGGCGTGGCGATTACCTCGGCGCCACCATCCAGGTCATTCCGCACGTCACCAACGCGATCAAGGATTTCATCCGCGACGGCAACGAGGACTTCGATTTCGTGCTGGTCGAGATCGGCGGCACGGTTGGCGACATCGAGGGCCTGCCATTCTTCGAGGCGATCCGCCAGCTCGGCAACGATCTGCCGCACGGGCATGCAGTCTACATCCATCTGACCTTGATGCCGTTCATTCCGAGCGCGGGCGAGCTGAAGACCAAGCCGACCCAGCACTCGGTGCGCGAATTGCGCGCCATCGGCATCCAGCCCGACATCCTGCTGTGCCGCACCGACCGGGCGATTCCCGAAAGCGAGCGGAAAAAACTCGCGCTGTTTTGCAACGTGCGCGAAAGCGCGGTGATCGAGGCGCGCGACGTCGACAACATCTATGCCGTGCCCGAGGCGTACCACGCCGGCGGAACTCGACAATGAGGTGCTCTCCGCCTTTGGCATCGAGAATCCGCCGCCGCCCGATCTACGGACTTGGCACACCATCAACGAGCGCATCCGCAATCCGGAAGGCGACGTGACCATCGCCATCGTCGGCAAATATACCGGCATGAAGGATGCCTATAAGTCGCTGATCGAGGCGCTCTCGCACGGCGGCATCGCCAACAAGGTCAAGGTCAATCTTGATTGGATCGAGAGCGAGGTGTTCGAGAACGAGGATCCGGCGCCATTCCTCGAACACGTCGACGGCATCCTGGTGCCGGGCGGCTTCGGCCAGCGCGGCGCCGAAGGAAAAATCCGCGCCGCGCAATTCGCGCGCGAGCGCCAGGTGCCGTATTTCGGTATCTGCTTCGGCATGCAGATGGCGGTGATCGAAGCGGCGCGAAACTTGTGCGGCATCGAGCAGGCGAACTCGACCGAGTTCGGTCCGACGCCCGATCCGATCGTCGGCCTGATGACCGAATGGATGAAGGGCAACGAGCTGCAGAAGCGCGGTCTCGGCAGCGACCTCGGCGGCACCATGCGGCTTGGCGCCTATCCGGCCATCCTGCAGCGCGGCTCGCGCATCGCGGAGATCTATCGGGCGACCGAGATTTCCGAACGGCACCGCCACCGCTACGAGGTCAACACCGCTTACAAGGACCGCCTTGCCCAGCGCGGCATGCGCTTTTCTGGCATGTCGCCCGACGGGCTCCTGCCGGAGATCATCGAATACGACGATCATCCCTGGTTCATCGGCGTGCAATTTCATCCCGAGCTGAAATCGCGCCCGTTCGCGCCGCACCCGCTGTTCTCCTCCTTCATCGGGGCGGCGGTGGAGCAGAGCCGACTCGTCTGAGCGCCTGCTCATGAGCAATTATCGACCGCTATTTGGCCTTGTCGCACTTCTGATTTGGATCGTTTCACTTGCCACACCCGTCGAGACCGACTGCGCTGCGCTCGCTGAATACCATGCAAGCTAAATCGAAATCCAAGGGAGGAGTTTCATGATCTACGAAATGCGCGTCTACCGTTGCGTGCCGGGCCGGCTGCCGGCTTTGCTCAAGCGCTTTGAGAACGTCACGCTCAAACTCTGGGACACGCATGGCATCAAACAAGCGGGCTTCTGGACCACGCTGATCGGCGAATCCAACCTCGAGCTGACTTACATGCTGGCTTGGGAATTGCTCGCCGACCGCGAAAAAAGGTGGAACGCGTTCATGAGCGATCCGGCTTGGATTTCCGCCCGCGCCGACAGTGAAAAGGACGGGCCGATCTTGGCGAATGCCACCAACCAAATTCTGCAGCCGACTGCGTTCTCGGCGGTGAAATAGGCGGCCGCCGAATGCGGCTCGGCGAGGTTGACCCGGTGCGGTGCGGCCGTCATGGTCGCCCGCGAGGGTTTTCATGACCGCCAAGCCAAATCCAATCGTCGAAATCGGCAAGGCGCGCTTCGGCAACAAGCTGCCGCTCGCCTTGATCGCGGGGCCGTGTGCGCTCGAAAGCCGCGCGCATGCGTTCGAGATGGCGTCCGCGCTCAAGGACATCGCCGCGCGGCTGAAGATCGGCTTCGTTTACAAAACCTCGTTCGACAAGGCGAACCGAACCAGTGCAAAGAGTGCGCGCGGCATCGGCCTCGACAAGGCGCTCACCATCTTTGCCGATTTGCGCAAAAAGCTCAGTGTGCCGGTGCTCACTGACGTGCACGAGCCGGAGCAGTGCAAGATCATCGCCGAAGTCGTGGACGTGTTGCAGATTCCGGCCTTCCTGTGCCGGCAAACCGACTTGCTTGTTGCTGCGGCGAAAACCGGGCGCACGGTCAATGTCAAGAAAGGCCAGTTCCTGGCGCCCTGGGACATGGCCAACGTGGTGCAGAAAATCACCGGCGCCGGCAATCGCAACGTGATGGTCACCGAGCGCGGGGTGTCGTTCGGCTACAACACGCTTGTGTCCGATATGCGCGCGCTGCCGCAGCTCGCCGCGACGGAAGCGCCGGTGATCTTCGACGCCACCCATTCGGTGCAGCAGCCGGGCGGGCAGGGGACGTCGTCGGGCGGCGAGCGGCAGTTCGTAGCGGTGTTGGCGCGCGCGGCAGTCGCCGTCGGGGTTGCCGGCGTGTTCATCGAGACCCATCAGGATCCCGACAAGGCGCCATCGGATGGGCCCAACATGCTGCCGCTCAAGCAGATGGAACCGCTCTTGCAGCGGCTGATGGAGTTCGACGCGCTGGCCAAGAACGCGTAGCACACCCGCCAAATACCTTTCCCACTCGCAGCCACAGAGCCAGCCATTCCCGCCGTCCTCAGAGTCGTCAGCCTGGTTGTGTTCGCCTCGACGCTGTTCTCGCGCGCGGTCGACCCGGTGGTGCCGAAGATCGCGGCCGACCTCGGCATCGACGTGAAAACAGCGGCGTTGCTGTCGAGCGCGTTCACCTTTCCCTACGCCTTCACCCAGCCCGCGCTGGGCACCATCGCCGACTTTTTCGGCAAAACCCGGCTGATGAACGTGAGCTTGGCCCTCGTGGTGACGACAACGATCATCGGCGCCTTTGCCAGCAACTTTCCGCTACTGGTCGGTCTGCGCATCGTCGCCGGGGTGTGCGCTGGCGGCATTTTCCCGGTCGGCGTGGCGATCATCGGCGATCTTGTGCCGGTGCAGCAGCGCCAACTGGCGATCGGACGGCTGCTCGCGGTCGGGCTCACCGGCAATTTGATCGGCGCGGTCATATCAGGCGTCATCGGCGATCTGCTCGGCTGGCGCGGAGTGTTCCTCTCGATCGGCGGCTTTGGGCTTGCTGTTGCGGTGGTCGCTTTCTTTGCCTTCCGCGGGATGCATGTGGGCAAGGCAAAGCCGTTCAACCTCGCGGCGGCGGCAGCCGGCTTTCGCAGCGTGTTTGCCGATCCGCGGGCCAAGGTCTGTTTCAGCTCGGTGTTTTTCGAGGGCATCGTCATCCACGGGATGTTTCCCTATGTCGCGCTCTTGCTGCTGATGAGCGGACAGACGCACTCCTCCTATGCCGGCCTCATTGTCGCCGGCTTCGGCCTAGGCGGCATCCTGTTTTCCCTGTCGCTGCCGTTTCTGGTTGTTCACTTGCGCGAGCGGCAATTGATGCTGACCGGCGCCGCCGGCGCGGCAACCGCGTTCGTGCTGATCTCGCTCAATCCCGTCTGGTACGTACAGGCCGCGGTCTTTGTTTTGTTTGGTCTCGGCTTCTACATGCTGCACAACAACATCCAGGTGCACGTCACCGATCTTTCGCAGACCGCGCGCGGCGCAGCTTTGTCGCTGCATTCGAGCGCGTTCTTCACTGGCCAGGCGGTTGGGCCGATCTATTACGGTTATGCCTTCGATCATTTCGGCACCCGCGTGCCGCCGCTTGTTGGCGCTGTCGTGATCCTCATCATTGGGCTCGTCTGTGCGCGCCTGTTGCGGCATCGCGGACGCGGCGAGGGGGTTGCCGAGGGGGCGTGAAACGCCCATCATACGGCCATTGGCCAGGGGTGCCGCGCTGATGTTTAGAAGGCGCGGCTGAGATTAAACCCGTCGAACCTGTCTGGGTCATTCCAGCGAAGGGAGCCGCCGCCTGACGGACCGGCCTGCATATCTGACCAAGAAGCCGCGTGTGGCGATCATCGGCGCCGGCGTGGTCGGCCTCGGCATCGGCTGGCGGCTGGCCAGCCGCGCGACGGTCGAGATATTTGACCGCGGCGCGGCCGGAGCAGGCGCGAGCCATGCGGCGGCCGGCATGCTCGCGGCCTGCTGCGAGGCGGAGCCCGGCGAGGAAGATTTGGTGGCGCTCGGCCGCGAGAGTCAGTCGCGCTGGCCGGCGTTTGCGGAGGAATTGCTACGGGCGAGCGGCGTCGATGTCGAACTGCGCCGCGAGGGCACGCTCGTCCTCGCGCTGACCGCCGACGACCAGGCCGAGATCGGCCACCGTCTGGAATTTCAGAAGAAGCTCGACCTGCCGCTTGAATGGATTTCCGCCGCCGCGACGCGGGCGCGCGAGCCGCATCTGGCGGGAAAGATCGCCGGCGCGCTGTTTTCGCCGCAAGACCACCAGGTCGACAACCGCAAGCTTGCGCGCGCGCTGCGCATCGCCGCGGAAGCCGCTGGCGCCAAGATTCACGAGCACCGGCCGGTGAAGGAAATCGTGCTGCAAGCCGGCTGCGCCAAGGGCGTGCTGTTTGAAGACGGCACGAGTGTTGCCGCCGACATCGTCGTGCTGGCCGCCGGCGCCTGGTCGCGCAGTATCGGTGGGCTGCCGCCGGATCGCCGCCCGCCGGTGCGCCCGGTGAAGGGGCAAATGCTGGCGTTGCAGATGAATGCCTCGGCGCCGCTCCTCAATCACGTGCTGTGGGCGCCGGGTGCGTATCTGGTGCCGCGGCGCGACGGGCGGCTGATTGTTGGCGGCACGGTCGAGGAGAAGGGATTTGACGACACGATCACGGCCGGCGGCATGCTGACGCTGCTCGAGGCCGCATGGCGGGCGGTGCCCGCGGTCGAGGAATTGCCGGTCGCCGAAATCTGGGTCGGCCACCGGCCGGGCAGCCGCGACGACGCGCCGATCCTCGGCCGCGGACCGGCTGAGGGCCTGTTCTACGCCACCGGCCATCATCGCAACGGCATCCTGCTGGCGCCGGTGACCGCGGACGTCATGGCGCGGCTCATCCTCGATGATGTGGTCGATCCTGCGATCCGCCCATTCGGGCTTGAGCGTTTCTTGCCGGCGCGGGCGGCGGAGTAGGGAGCGCGCGATGAGCGAAGCCACGATCCGCGTCAACGGCGAAAGCGAACAGCTGATCGCCACTACGATCGAAATATTGCTGGCGGAAAAGGCGCTCGACACCGGACAGCGCGGTATCGCGGTGGCGGTGAACGGCGTCGTCGTGCCGCGCACAGCGTGGCGCGACACGCCGCTCAAACCCGGCGACAGCGTCGAAATCGTGCGCGCGCGGCAGGGGGGATGAAGGTTATTCCGCTCATCCCCGCGACAGCGGGGATCCAGTTCTGGAATCCCGCTTGCGCGGGAATGAGCGGGTGAGATCCAGGAGCAAACAAACACATGTCCGATCCGCTCATCATCGCCGGCCACCAATTCGGCTCGCGGCTGTTTCTCGGCAGCGCCGGTTATCCCAACCGCAAGATCATGCTCGATTCGATCGCGGCGAGCGGCAGCGAGATGGTCACCGCCTCGATCCGCCGCATCAGCCTTGCCGGTGACGACGAGAGCATGGTCGATTTGCTGGCCGGACGGGTCAAATTCCTGCCCAACACGGCCGGCTGCCAGACCGCCAAGGACGCGGTGCTGACGGCCGAGCTCGCCCGCGAGGCGCTCGACACCAACTGGATCAAGCTCGAAGTCATCGGCGACCGTGAACTGCTTTACCCCGACGTCGAGGAGCTCGTGCGCGCGACCCAGATGCTGGTCGACAAGGGCTTTGTCGTGCTTCCCTATTGCACGGACGATCCGGTGACCTGCCGCAAGCTCGCCGATACGGGCGCTGCCGCGGTGATGCCGCTCGGTTCGCCGATCGGCTCGGGGCTCGGCATTTCCAATCCGCATCTGATCGAGCTTATCTGCGCGCGCTCGCCGGTGCCGGTGGTGCTCGACGCCGGCATCGGCACCGCCTCCGACGCAACGCTCGCCATGGAGCTTGGCTGTGCGGCCGTGCTGATCAACACGGCGGTATCGAAGGCGCGCGACCCGGTGCTGATGGCCAAAAGCATGCGCGCGGCTGTCGAGGCCGGCCGGTTGTCGCGGCTCGCCGGCCGCATCGCCAAGCGCACGCATGCCGAACCATCGAGCCCGCAATTGGGGCTGGTAGGCACGTAAGGCTTTTGCAAACGATCCTGCAAAATTTGCCGCAGGCGCCCCCGTTTCAATTTTTAGACACAGAGCTATGCTGGATTCGTCACATCTTGAGGGAAGCGGATATGCGGCTCTTATCCGTTTGGTTCGTCGAATTCGCCAAGCTTCTGGGAGGACGGAAGCTTCACCCGCTGGTGACGGCGTGCCCGATTTGTGGGCAGATGGTTCGCTTGCACGTCAATAAGGCCGGACGCCAGCACGTCTATGGCCATGCCCGCGAACTGTACCAGGGCTCGCGATTGTCTGAGCACTACGCCGCCAAGGCCAAGTGTGCCGGTTCGGGACGCCTCAAGGCGTTCGATCCCCATCCGAACGAGCATCAGCGGTTCAAGCTGCCGCACCCGTTGCTGGACGAATAACAGTCACCCAGTCGCGTTCTCGATCCGATGGCTTCCGTAATCCGGATGAGGCGGTCTTGCGCTATGAGAAGCGCGGGCCGGGAGCGGCGAATGCGGGCCATGCCCAACTGATGCGGCCCGCGGGTTGCTCCCGGCACGGTGTTCGTGAATTGCCGCTACGCTGAGGCCCGAACCGTTGCCACAGCGATCATCGCGGCGGGCTGCGTCGGTGGATTCATCAATGCCTCCATTGATGAGCCTCTCTTCTCAGGCGGAAGAGCACGAAAACGTTGATACGAAAGATGCGCGCGGTCAAGTCCCGCCGCTCCACACGCGCGATTCTTTGTTACCTCTCAACCGCAGCGACGGTATTTCCGTGATCCATCGCGCGACCAAAGATCGTTGATTTTCAAATGGTTCCTCGCTCGACGAATTTTTGATCGGGAACTCTACTGATTGCCGAAGGGTTTTCATCTCTGAACAGTGAGGAATTAAAGATGAGAGCATTCCAATGGATGACGCGAAAAGATTTCGAGAGTTCGCGGCGGAGTGCCGTCGGCTGGCAGAGAAGGCCGCCGCGAAAGATAAAATCGTATTGTTGGAAATAGCGAATGCATGGATGGCCTGTGCCGAAGAGGCCGAGCGCAAGGCCGCAGGTGGTCAGACTTCAAACGGTCAATCGACAATCGCGTGATTGGTAACGTGATTGGCACAATGTGAAACAAGGCGAAACGTTGCCGCCACGCGCAAGGCGCCGCGGCAGGTCTTTTGCGTATGTCGTGGTTGTCAGGAGCGCGCGCGAGCGCCGGTGCGAGACACGTTCGGAATATTTCCAAGTGGCGCCGAGCGGCGGCGTAGACGTTGCGCCAAATGTCGCAAAGCGTCTTCGATCTCGCTGACGCGATGCTCGGTTTCGGCTTGACCGGGGACGAGGCTTGGCGAGTGCCGCAGCAGGGTAGGGTGCGCTTGTTTGGCCGCGCCGCTCAGGCGCGGCTCTTGCCGGGCGATTTTGATTGCGCTTCGGCGTCCGAATGCCCTGACGACCACGCGGCGCAGCAGCATTCCGATCGCGAGCAAGCCAAAGACGCCCGCCAGCAAGAGAGCCAGCGGCAGCCTAGTCTGGATCGACGTCGCCGGCGTGACCGGTTCGGCGGACGATTGGACGGCCGGCTTGTCTTGTGTTTTCTCTTGCGCCGAATTCGTTGGCGTCAAATTCAATGGCGCGTTCGGTTGGGTACTCTGCACGGCCGCCGCTTGCGGCGGTGCCGATTGGTCCGGTGACGCTGGCAAAATGTTCTGCTGCGTAACGGTATCGGTGGAGGCCGGCGGCGGGGGAGGTGCGGGCCAGGCTACTGTTGATGCATCCGGTTGCTGCTGGCCTTGTTGGCCGGCCGCCGGCCAAGCCGGCGATTGCAATCCCGATAATCCCGAAACCGTGGGTGCATGCGCCGCTGCGGAGGGCCTGGCGGTGGCAGGCGCGGACTGCAGTCGGAAGGGCGCGGGCTGCGTAACTTGCTGCCCGGGTTGGCCGGCCGGCTTGATCGACCAGCATTTGCTCTTTGTGGCGGGGTCAGTGCGGTAGTACCAACGACTGCCCGCCGGTGCTGGCCCCTTCGGCGCTTTGAGGCAGCTGTCTTGTGGCGACGCTGTCTGTGCTGTCAGTGCCGTCTGTGCGAAGCCCGCCCCGGCGCCCAGACTGGTCACCGCGATGAACAGGATCGCGCCGGCCGGAATTGATCCGAATTTCATCCTCATGACCTCCCCACCCTACACTCCCGCTGCCGGTTAGTCTTGTCGGCAATTCCGGCGGCAATGCGTCAAACGATCCGCATAGCTGCTTTTCCAATTTCGGTTCCTTAACGGTGGCAGGCAACCGCGCTTTATGGTTGCCGAGAGAAAATCTTCTCCAACGGCTCAGCCAAAGCGGTGGAAGGCTCGCTCAGCGAAGCATGTCCCGCACGAGCGGAACGACCTTGGTGCCGTAAAGCTCGATGCTGCGCATGAGCTTGTCGTGCGGCAGCGTGCCTTGGCTGTATTTCATGTCGAAGCGCGCGATGCCGAGCGCTTTCGCGGTTGCGGCGATCTTGCGCGCCACCGTCTCTGGCGCGCCGACATTGAGCGCCCCTTGCCCAACTTCGAAGTCGAACGAGGCGTGCGTCACCGGCGGCCAGCCGCGCTCGGCGCCGATGCGGTCGCGTGAGCGCTTGAAATGCGGCCACAGCTCCTCGCGCGCTTGTTCGTCGCTGTCGGCGACATAGCCGTGCGCATGCAGCCCAATCGCTTTCGCCGGCCGGCCGAGCTGTTCAAAGGCACGGTGGTAAAGCTCCACGTAGGGCAGAAACCGCTTCGGATCGCCGCCGATGATGGCGAGCATCAGCGGAAAATCGTAGCGCGCGGCGCGAATGACGGATTCCGGACTGCCGCCCACGCCGACCCAAGTTCTTAGCGCGTCAGTCTTGAGCGGGCGCTGCTCGCAGCGGCGGAAAGACTTGCTGGTTGGCAAGCGGCGGACGCGTCTTGCCGCTCCACGTCACCGCATCCTGCCGGATCAACGCAGCGAACAGATCGAGTTTTTCCTCGAACAGCTCTTGGTATTGCGCAAGATCGTAGCCGAACAGCGGGAAGGACTCGGTGAACGAGCCGCGTCCGAGCGTGATCTCGGCGCGTCCGCTCGAGGCGGCGTCGAGCGTCGAGAACCGTTCGAACACGCGCACCGGATCGTCGGTGCTCAGTACGGTGACCGCCGTGCCAAGGAGAATGCGCGTGGTGCGTCCGGCGATTGCTCCGAGCACGACTTCAGGAGCCGAGATGGCAAAGTCGGGCCGATGATGTTCGCCGACCCCGAATGCTTCGATGCCGAGTTGGTCAGCGAGTACCGCCTCCTCGATCGACGTCGCGGATGACTTGCGCGTGCGAGATGAGACTGCCGTCCGGCGCGGCGGTGATGTCGCCGAACGTATCGAGCCCGAAATCGAGCGTCTGCGGCATGAGTTCCGCTTATTCGCTGTCGAACAGCGCCAGTGTTGCCCCGGTATTGCCGCCGGCCGCCATATCGGGGCAGGTGCTCAGCGCGGCGAGCAGATCCATCTCGGCGCGCAGCGTTACCTGCGCGCCCGGCGGCTTCGGCCGCAGATGCGAGTGCGCCAGCTCGCCGGTGTTGGCGTCGATGATCATGTGCTGGAAAATATTGAACGGGCTCGGCACGTCTTCGGCGGCGATCCCGTAGGACGCCAACACGCCGCCGAGATTTTCGGTGCAGCCGCGCGGCGGCATTTCCGAAAGCGGCCGCCCATAGGTCTTTTCCCAAATACCTTTCGCCGCCGCGAGCTCATGGCGCTTGCGGCTGCACATGCCTTCCTGCAGGTCGTGATGGCCATCGAATGTGTCCTCGACGATGGTCATCATCGTATTGTTGAGCTTGGAAATGAGCTGGTCGCCGGTGGAGATGAATATCTTGCGCTGATTGGCCTTGGTGCGCGCTTGATCGAACCGCTCGCGCAGATTATCGCGGTTGAAGCAGACGAAGTCGATAATGGTCTGCGAAGTGAAGCGCACGGCCTGGCCGGCCTTCATGTCGAAGACAAAGCCGGTATTGCGCGGCAATTGCCGCTCCCACAGCACTTTGTTGGGCATGGTTCCCATGTTCCAGTCTTGATCTGCGCGCGCCGCGGCTGATGGTGGACTTGGCCGCCGCTATTCGGAGATGGCCTTGGCAGCCTTCGCCACCACGTCGGCGGAAATGGCGTAGAGCTGGCCGAGCAGTTCGTCGATCTCATGGCCGGTCATTGGCGCCGTGATCTCCATTTTTGCTTTGGCGGCTTCGGCCAGGAGGTCAGGATCCTTCAACGTCTCGTCGAACGCCTTGATCAGCGCCTCCTTGCGATCCTCCGGGATGCCCGGCGGTGCGGCGAACGGACGGCCCATGGCTTGCGGCGCGAAGTGAATCTGCAGGATCTGTTTCTTCTCCGGATCGTTGATCAAATCAAGCGCCAGCGGCACGTCGGGCAATTCGGGATTTTTCTTCAGCGCCGCCTGAACCAGCAGATTGACGCTGTTCTGCTTAAGCCATTCCGGGTGCGCGACCTTGATCGTTCCCCATGACAATCCGCAGATGCCGTCGACCTCGCCGCGCTCCATGGCGAGCACGATCTCGTTGGTGCCCGGATAGCCGGACACGAGTTTGATTTGAGCGCCGAAGATGTTCTTGTAGAGATGCGCGTAGATGTCGGAATCGGCGGCCGCGAACTGGCCGCCCATGATCACCGGCATGGTCAGCATGTCCTGAAAGGCTTTTATCTTCGATTTGGCGCCGGTCAGGCACAAGCTGGTATCGCTCGACATGCTGCCGATCCAGCTGAACTTGCGGCCGTCGAAGCTCACCGCGGTCGGGGTGACGAGCGGCATGGTGGGAATGCTGCGCGAGAAGGTGCCAATGACCGAGCCGTCCTTCGGCGCCGCCGTGTAGAGGTAATTGCTGGCGCGCAACCCGCCGGCGCCCGGCATGTTTTCCGGCACCACCGTCGGATTGCCCGGAATGTGCCGGCCGAGATATTTGGCGAGAACCCGCGCATAGAGATCGTAGCCGCCGCCGACGCTATAGGAGATCAGCATCGTCAGCGTATGGCCGCGATAAAAATCCTCGACGCTTTGCGCTGGCGCCGGGCGCGTGAGCGCAAGGAGTAGGACGGCTGCCAGAAGCGCGCCGGCGTTAATCCGGCGTCCTCGATGCGAAGGCTTGTGCATATCAATCGATTTCCCGTGAGCCCGGCATCGCGTTGTTTCGGCCGGCCCAATGTGGCGCAGTCCGTGCGTGCAAACAAGTGAGCGAATTTGCGGCGTCGTGCCTGCATTGAAGGCAGCGGTTTAAGTCTTTGCCGCGCGTCATGATGGGTGCGTGACGACAGGCGACGATTGCACTTCGCAGCGGGCGGCCGCGCGGCGGATTTAGTTGCTGCTGAACCGCAGCCCTTGCCGAGAGAGCGCCGAAGGTTTGCGCGTCAAACGGGCCCATGAGCCGAAAGGAACGCTCGGCTGGGTCATTCAACAATACTGCGCAGAGACAAATGCGGCTTGGAGCAAACTAGAGCCCTCAACTAAAGCGGCGGCAACACTGGAAAAACGTACTGGAAAGACCGTAGCTAAGTATTTGAGATATAATGAAAGTGGCGGAAGGGGTGAGATTCGAACTCACGAGACCCTTGCGGGCCTGCCGGTTTTCAAGACCGGTGCCTTAAACCACTCGGCCACCCTTCCTGCGTCGCAGCTGCGCAATGTGCCAACCGTCTCGCGTTCAACATAGCCATTTGCCGTCACATTGCCACTTCCGCGCCGCGTTGTCAGTCAAAGACCAGGCCCTAAAGCGGATCGGCGCGGCCGCGGCGGCGGCAGGCGGCTATGAGCGTGTTGCGAAGGAGACAGGCGATGGTCATCGGACCGACCCCGCCGGGTACCGGCGTGATTGCGGCGGCGATGCCTTGCGCCTCTTCATAGGCGACGTCGCCGACAAGTTTCGGTTTGCTACCAGGCGGCGTGATCCTGTTGATGCCGACGTCGATGACGACCGCGCCGGGCTTGAGCCAGTTGCCGCGGACGAATTCAGGCCGCCCGATCGCGGCGACCACGATGTCCGCACGGCGCACGATCCCGGGCAAATCGCGGCTTCGCGAGTGAGCGAGCGTGACGGTGCAGTGCTCGTTCAACAACAGCGCCGCCATCGGTTTGCCGACGATGTTGGAGCGGCCGATCACGACCGCCTCGGCGCCGGCGAGGCTGCCGATCGTGTCGCGCAGCAGAAGGAGACAGCCGTAAGGCGTGCAGGGGACCAAAGCTTTGCCACCGGACCACAGGGCGCCGACATTGTGCACGTGAAATCCATCGACATCCTTGGCGGGGTCGATCGCCTCGATGACACGTTGCGGATCGATATCCTTGGGCAGCGGCAATTGCACCAGGATGCCGTCGACCGAGTCGTCGGCGTTGAGCTTTCTGATCAGCGCCAACAGTTCGGCTTCGCTCGCGGTTTCGGGCAGGTTTTCCTGGAAGGTGGCAATGCCGGCCGAGACGGCGGCCTTGCTCTTGCTGCGCACATAGACGTGGCCCGCCGGATCGCTGCCCACCAGCACAGCGCAAAGTCCGGGGACGATGCCCGCCTCCGCCTTCAGCGCGGCGGTGGCGGCGGCGACTTGCGCTGTAAGCCGCTCGGCATGGGCTTTGCCATCGATCTTCTTTGTCGCCACCATAAGCGCCTTCCTGTGTGTGTGCGCCGTGGCCGGCAGAGAAGCGTTTTGTCGCAGGAAAGCCAAGAGGAACTGTGCGTTATCATCAGGCGCGCCATCGGTTGCGGCGCGCCGACAAGGGCTGCTAGACCAGCCGCCAGGATCATAGGGGAGAACGATGCTCAGGAGCCTTGCGCATCTCGTTGCTTGCGTCTGTGTCGGCCTTGCGGCGCTCGCCGTGCCGGCGCACGCGGACGATTTCTACAAGGGCAAGACATTCACCATCGTGGTCGGCTTCTCGCCGGCGGGCGGCTACGACAGTTACGCGCGCGTGCTGGCGCGCTACATCGGCAATCACATTCCCGGTAAGCCGACGGTCATCGTGCAGAACATGCCGGGGGCGGGCAGCCTGACGTCGGTGCGCTATCTCGACCTCACAGCGCAGAAGGACGGCACGGTGATGACCATCTTCAATCCCGGCCTCGTCACGCAGTCGATCGTGCAGCCTGAGCGGGTCAATCTCGACTTCCGCAAGATCGCCTGGGTCGGCGTGGTCACGCCGGATTTCCGCGTCTGCTACGGCTATGGACCGAACGCCATCACGAGCTGGGACCAGCTGATGCACGGCGGCAAACAATTCATCATCGGTTCAACCGGTAAGGCCTCAGGCAATTACATCAACGGCGCGGTGTTGCGGATAGTTTTTCATGCGCCGGTCAAGCAAGTGCTCGGCTATCCCGGCAGCGCCGAGCAACGGCTGGCGATCGAGCAGGGTTCGCTCGATGGCGATTGCGGCTCCTATAGCTCGATCCCGATCGATTGGATCACCAAGGGCCTCGCTCATCCGTTTGTGCGCTTCATCGACAATAGGCCGTCGGAGATTCCTGAAAGCGCGGCCTATATCGGCTCGTTCGCCACCAGCGACGAACAGAGGCAGCTTGTGCGGGTGCTCGGCGGTGGTGACGAGGTCGGCCGTCCCTTCATCATGTCGAAGCAGGTTCCCGCCGACCACCTCGCGATCATTCGCCAGGCGTTCGATGACACCATGATCGACCCGGGCTTTGTTGCCGACATGGCGAAGGAAGCGCTTCCGGTGCATCCGCTGACCGGCCAGCAGGCGGAGAAGATCGTCGAGGAGCTGATGAACGTGCCGGCCAATATCGTCGCGGAAGCCAAACCGATCTACGAGTAACAGCTGTGGGTGATCGGGTGGGTCAGGCACTCGCCTGATCCCGATACCGCAACGTACTATTCACTATGGCGGGTCGCTCGCGCATTTCCGCCACAATGTGACCACGCTAGAATTCAATATCTGCAAGCGTGGGTGTGGGGTCGGGGTACATGTTGCGTCGGGTTGGTACGGCGTGGCGGCGTTTTGTGCCGGTCAGCGTGTGCGCTGTGCTGTCGTTATCGCTCGCGCATTGCTCAAGCTCCCACTACGATTCCCGCTACGGCGTGTCTTCGAGCGAGCGCGTGGTCGAGCCGGGCGAGCCGGTGCCCAGGGGCGGCGGTTCCTATCACGTCGGGCAGCCCTATGTGGTGGGCGGGCGCATGTACGTCCCGCAATACGATCCGCACTACAAGGCCACCGGGCTTGCCTCCTGGTACGGCGACGACTTTCACGGCCGCTACACCGCCAATGGCGAGATTTTCGATCTCAACGGCATCTCGGCTGCGCACACGACCATGCCGCTGCCGAGCTATGCGCGCGTGACCAACCTCGCCAACGGCCGCTCGCTGATCGTGCGCGTCAACGATCGCGGGCCCTACGCGCACGACCGCATCATCGACCTGTCGGTACGGGCGGCGCATATGTTGGCCTTCTACGAGCGCGGCACGACGATGGTGCGGGTCGAGTATGTCGGGCCCGCGCCATTGCAAGGCTCTGACGACCGCGTGCTGGCATCGACGCTGCGGGAGAACGAGCCGGCGCCGCTGCCGAGCACCGTCAGGCTCGCCGAGCAGCCGGCCTTCCCGCCTGCTCCGCCGCCGCCTGCGCCGACCGAGGTGCTGGCGCGAGCGACGGGGCGCTATACGCAGCCCGACCCGCCCGCGGTGCGCCCCGCTGTCACGCCCGCGGCGATGTCGTATGCCGGTGCCCCTGGCATGAGCGGCACTGCCCAGGTTCTCAACGGGCGCGGCCTCTACTGAGCCCCGCGGCGCGGCCGATGCCGCGTTGAGCGCGTCATTTTTTCGCGCATAGTATCGGGTTATTGGAGGGCCTCTTTAAGGTCTTGCGCGCGCGGATAACGGGCGACATGGTTGCGCGCAACTTGCTGGCGCCCCGACGCGGGCCGCCGGCTGGTGTGGCTGGAGGCTGGTTTGCGGACGAAGCGGCGAGGGGAGGCGAAGGCGAGCGTGCGCGCGCTGCCGGCCGCTGCGCTCGCGGCCGCTGTGCTGCTTTCTCTCCTCATTGCCGGAAGCATCGCACTGCGCGCGGCGCCGGGCAGCATGGCCAGCACTCCGACTCCCGGCTTCCAGACCAGCGTCCCCAACGCCATCCTGATCGAGCCGCAAAGCGACAGCATTCTGTTCGAGAAGAACGCCGAGCAACCGGTCGAGCCGGCCAGTCTCGCCAAGCTGATGACGCTCGAATACGTCTTCAACGAGATCAAGCAAGGCAGGCTCAGTCTCGACGATCAGTTCACCATCAGCGAGAACGCCTGGCGGCGGGGCGGGGCGCCCTCGCACGGCTCGACGATGTTTGCGGCCATCCACAGTCAGGTCGGTCTCCGCGATCTCATTCAGGGCATCATCGTCGATTCCGCCAACGATGCGTGCATTGCCATCGCCGAAAAGCTCGCCGGCAACGAGACGGCGTTCGGTCTGCTGTTGACCAAGCGTGCGCGCGAGATCGGGCTTATGCACTCGACCTTCACCAATGCGACCGGCTATTCCGACCCCGGCCTGCGGGTCACGGTCCGCGACCTCGCCGAGCTGGCACGCCACATCATGCAGGCCTATCCGGAATTCTATCCGTATTTCGCCCAGCACGATTTCACCTGGAACAAAATCACTCAGCAGAACCGCAATCCGCTGCTCGCCATGGGCATTGGCGCCGACGGCCTGAAAACCGGCGACACCAACGAAGCCGGCTTCACGCTGGTTGGTTCGGCGGTGACGGATGACGTGCGCCTGATCGTCGTCCTCACCGGCGCCAAATCGGAAAAAGAGCGTGGCGACGAGGGGCGCAAAATACTCGACTACGGCTTCCGCGGTTTCCAACCGCGCACGCTGTTCGCGGCCGACCAGCCCATCGGCGCCGCCAAGGTGTTCGGCGGCAATATCAGTTACGTGCCGCTGGTCGCCTCCGGCACCGTCAAGGTCATGGTGCCGCGCGACAACGATGAGCCACTCTCGGCGCGCATCGAATACACCGGTCCGGTGCCGGCGCCGGTCAGCCAGGGCCAGACCATCGGCTCGCTGAAAGTCTGGCGCGGCGACAATCTCGCGCTTGAAATTCCGCTCAAGGCCGCCGAAAGCGTCGGCACAGGGAGCATGTCGCAGCGCGCGATGGATGGCGCTACCGAGTTGATCGTTGCTTTGTTTCGGGCAGGCCTCGGTAAGCTATGATCGCCAGTGCCCGCCGCTCCAGCGGGCGGTTTCGCGCCCGAATGCTTATATTGTTTTGAGTTCATGCGAAGCTTCTATAGCAACGCCTAAGGCATTGATTACAATGGAACAAGAGCCGGAAGCCAAAACACAGGCGGGCGACGAGTCGCCTTCGGCGGCGCGGCATCGCGGCAGGTTCATCACATTCGAGGGTGGCGAGGGGACCGGCAAGTCGACCCAGGCGGCGATGCTCGCGCAGCATCTGGAATCCCTCGGCATCGCGGTCGTGCGCACGCGCGAGCCAGGCGGGTCGCCGGGCGCCGAGATCATCCGCCACGTGCTGTTATCCGGCGCCGCAAAGCCGCTTGGTGCGGCGGCGGAGGCAATCCTCTTCGCCGCGGCGCGCGAAGACCACGTCAGCCATGTGATCGAGCCGGCGCTGGCGGCCGGCAAATGGGTGATCTGCGACCGCTTTGCCGACTCGACACGCGTGTATCAGGGCGCTTTGGGACGCGTCGATGAGCGGCTGATCAAGAGCCTCGAACGCGTCTCCATCGGCGAGCTGTCGCCCGACCTCACTCTCGTTCTCGATCTGCCGGTCGAGCAGGGACTGCAGCGCCGCGCGCAGCGCGAGCGGCAATGCCGCGCCTGACCGGTTCGAAGCCGAAGACGTGGAGTTTCACGAAAAGCTCCGCCAAGCGTACCTGGCGCTCGCGGCGCAGGCGCCGCAGCGTTGCGTGGTTGATCGACGCAAGTGGGGCGACGGAGGATGTCGGTAAGCGGATCCGGGCGGTGGTCGATTCGCGTCTCGATCCGGCACTGGCGCCGCTGTCGGCCCCACACTTGGCTGCTCAGAGCGCATGAGCCCGCAGCGAAGCGAAGAAACCTCTGATCCGGTGGAAGTGACGCATCCGCGCGCGACCGCAGCGTTGTTCGGCCATGACGCGGCCGAGGCGGCGCTGCTTGGGGCCTACCGCAGCGGCCGCGTGCCGCACGCCTTTCTGCTGCTAGGACCCAAGGGCATCGGCAAGGCGACGCTCGCTTACCGATTCGCACGGTTTGTCTTTGCGCATCCCGATCCGGCCTCGGCCGAAGTCGTGGCGGCGACGTCGCTCGCCATCAAACCCGACCATCCGGTGGCACGCCGCGTCGCCGCGCAGGCGCAAGGCGATCTGCTCGTGCTCGAACGCAGCCTCAACGAGAAGGGCGTGCTGCGCCAGCAAATCGCGGTCGACGACGTGCGGCGTACGGTTTCGTTCTTCGGCTCGACGGCAGGCGAGGGCGGCTGGCGGATCGGTCTTGTCGATGCGGTCGACGAACTAAACCGGTCGAGCGCCAACGCGCTTCTCAAAGTGTTGGAGGAGCCGCCGCAGCGCGCGTTACTCCTCCTGGTATGCCACTCAGCGGCGCGCGTGCCGGCGACGCTGCGCTCGCGCTGCCGCGCCGTGACGCTGCGGCCGCTGTCTGAGACCGAGCTGGCGGCGGCAGCTGCCGCCGCGACTGGTACTGCGGCGGACGATCCGCAGCTGCTTGCTGCGGCGACCGCGGCCGAAGGCTCTGTCGCGCGCGCGTTGGCGCTGCTCGACGAGGATGCATTGGCGCTGCGCCAACACGCGCTCGATCTGCTCAATGGGCTGCCGAAAGTAGACGCCGGCGCGCTGCACGCGCTTGGCGACGCGCTCGCTGGCTCCGATCCGGCACCGCTTGCGACGTTCGTCGATACCGTCAACGCCTGGCTGGCGGAGCGGCTGCATGGCGCCGGCGGCGAGGTCGAGCGGCTCGTTCGGTTGGCGGAGGCGTCCGAGCGCATCAACGAGAGTGCGCGTGACGCCGAAATCTACAATCTGGAGCGAAAACCGCTCGTTTTCAGCGTGTTCGGCTTGCTTGCCGAGGCCACGCGCGGTTGATACCTACGCCAGATGCCCGGCAAGCCCTATTACATCACCACCGCGATCGCCTATCCGAATGGTCCGCCGCATATCGGCCACGCCTATGAGCTGATCGCGACCGATGCCATCGCGCGCTTCCAGCGCCTCGATGGCTACGACGTCTTTTTCCTCACCGGCACCGACGAACACGGCGTCAAGATGCTGCAGACCGCGGCGCGCGAAAAGCTCACGCCGCGCGAATTGGTAGCGCGCAACGTGCCGGCCTTCCAGGCGATGGTGAAAAAGCTCAACTGCTCGAACGACGACTACATCCGCACCACCGAGCCGCGCCATTACCGCGCGTCCGAGGCGATCTGGACCGCCATGCAGGCGGCCGGCGACATCTACCTCGACAAATATTCCGGTTGGTATTCGGTGCGCGACGAGGCCTATTACGACGAGAGCGAAACGCGCCTCGACGACAAGGGCCAGCGCCTGGGTCCGCAAGGCACGCCGGTCGAATGGGTCGAGGAGGAGAGCTATTTCTTCCGGCTCTCAGCCTTCGCCGACATGCTGCTCAAGCTCTACGACCAGCATCCGGATTTCGTGCTGCCCAAGGAGCGCATGAACGAAGTCGCAAGCTTCGTGCGCGGCGGGCTGCAGGACCTGTCGATCTCGCGCACGACGTTCGACTGGGGTGTGCCGGTGCCCGGCGATCCCAAGCACGTGATGTATGTGTGGGTCGATGCGTTGACCAACTACATCACCGCGGTCGGCTATCCCGATACGAACAGCGAGAAGTTCAAGAAATACTGGCCGGCCGATCTGCATGTGATCGGCAAGGACATTGTGCGCTTTCATGCCGTGTACTGGCCGGCCTTCCTGATGTCGGCCGGGATCGCGGTGCCGCGGCGCGTTTTCTCCCACGGTTTTCTGTTCAATCGCGGGGAGAAAATGTCGAAGTCGGTCGGCAACGTGATCGATCCGTTCGCGCTCGCCGACGCCTACGGCGTCGATCAGCTGCGCTATTTTTTGTTGCGTGAAGTGCCGTTCGGCCAGGACGGCAATTACAGCCACGAGGCGATCGTCAACCGCATCAACGCCGATCTTTCCAACGACCTCGGCAATCTGGCGCAACGTTCGCTGACCATGGTGGCGCGTAACTTCGGCGGCGCGCTGCCGGCGCCGGGCGCTTCCAGCCCGGCCGATCAGGCGATCCTTGCCGCCGCCGATGCGATGATCGGTAAGGCGCGCGAGGCAATGGCGACGCAGCAGCTGCACCAGGTGCTCAATGCCGTGTGGGCGGTAGTCGCCGAGGCGAACCGGTATTTCGCCGGCGAAGCGCCGTGGGCTTTGGCCAAGACCGATCCGCAGCGGCAAGGCACGGTCCTCTACGTCACCGCCGAAGTGCTCCGCCAGGTCGCCATTTTGGCGCTGCCATTCATGCCGGAATCGGCGGCGAAGTTACTCGACCTTCTGGCGGTGCCTGCGGACGAGCGTGTCTTTTCGCTGCCTAGGCGGAGGGCAGCGGATCGCGGCGGGAACAAAGCTGCCAGCGCCGTCGCCGGTATTTCCGCGTTATGTCGAGCCGGAGGCGCGCGCCGCGCAATAAGAACGACAATGCTGATCGACAGTCATTGCCATCTCGATTTTCCCGGACTTTGCAGCCGAGCTTGATGCTGTCGTCGGCCGTGCGCGCGCCGCCGGCATCGAGCGCATGGTGACGATCTCGACGCGCGTGCACCGTCACAACGAGGTGCTGTCGATCGCCGAGCGCTTTCCCGGATGTCTATTGCTCGGTCGGCACGCATCCGCATTACGCCCACGAGGAACTCGATGTGAGCGCGGATGAGCTGGTCGCCCGCGCACGCCACCCGAAGGTCGTGGCGATCGGCGAAGCCGGGCTCGACTATCACTACGACAACTCGCCACGCGACGCGCAGGAGCGCGGCTTTCGCACTCACATCGCCGCAGCGCGGACCACTCGGCTGCCGCTCGTGATCCATTCGCGCGAAGCCGATGACGATACCGCGTGCATTCTCGAAGAGGAGACGGGGAAGGGCGCCTTCCCGGCCGTGCTGCATTGTTTTACTGGTGGCCGCGATCTTGCCCAGCGCGCCATCGCGCTTGGCCACTACGTCTCGTTCACCGGCATCCTGACGTTCAAAAACTCGGGCGCGCTTGCGCGCCATCGCCGCCGAGCTTCCCGCCGATCGCGTCCTGGTCGAAACCGACGCGCCGTATCTCGCGCCCGGCCGCTATCGCGGCAAGCGCAATGAGCCGGCCTACGTGATCGAGACCGCAAATGTGCTGGCCGAAGTCCGCGGCGCGTCCTTCGACGAGATCGCGCGGCAGACCACCGACAATTTCTTCCGCCTGTTCGCCAAGGTGCCCCGCCCCGCCGCCGCGGCGGCATGAAGCCCGACACCCGAAAACAATGCTGAAATTCACCATTCTCGGCTGCGGATCATCCGGCGGCGTGCCGCGCCCGGCGCTCGGCTGGGGCGTTTGCGATCCGAACAACCCGAAAAACCGGCGCCGGCGCACCTCATTTCTGGTCGAGCGGCAAGGCGCCGGCGGCAACACCCGCATCCTGGTCGATACGCCGCCCGACATGCGCGAGCAGCTTCTGGACGCCGAGGTCGACCGGCTCGACGGCGTGCTGTTTACCCACGAGCACGCCGACCACACCCACGGCGTTGACGATCTGCGCGCCTATTTCATCAAGCAGCGGACGCTGATCGACGTCTATCTCGACGAGCGCACCGGCGAAATGATGCGCGCTCGCTTCGGCTATTGCTTCAAGTCGCCGCCCGGCAGCGAGTACCCGCCGATCCTGCGCGAGCATCGGCTGGCGGCCGGCCAGCCGGTGACAATTACCGGGCAGGGTGGTTCGATCACGGCGCTGCCGGTCCTGCAGATGCACGGCGATATCGACTCGCTCGGCTTCCGGTTCGGCTCGGTTGCCTATTCGGCCGATCTGAGCGGGCTGCCGGCAACAAGCGCTTCGGCGCTCGCAGACCTCGATGTCTGGATCGTCGATGCGTTGCGCGAGCGGCAGCATCCGAGCCATTTCTCCGTCGCCGATGCGCTCGGCTGGATCGAGCGGCTCAAGCCGCGGCGCGCGATCCTGACGAACTTGCATTCCGACCTCGACTACGAGGCGCTACGCCACAAGCTGCCGCCGAATGTGGAGCCGGCGTTCGACATGTTGACCTTTGAGGTCGCGGAAGCCCAATAAATCCGAGATATTATGATGATGGTTCCATAATATGTCTTATGCGAATCACGGGCTCAGACCCAGGTTCCGCCAATTTGCGCAAATCACTGCTCCCGCTCACCAAATCCCCGGTAGAAGCCGCCAACGTACCCGCGCGGCATAGTCGCGATAACCCGGAAGCTCGGCCTTGAGCACGCGATCTTCGGCGATGGTTCGGTAGAGCATGAACGGCAGGCTGCAGACGGCCAGCAGCACCGTGGCAAGCCAGGAGTTCGAGCGCCAAGCCGCTCGCCGTGGTCAGTACGATGCCGGCGAGATAACCGGGATGGCGGATGAAGCGGTAAGGCCCGGCGGTGATGACGATCTGGCCGCGATCGCTTTGGATACGGATCACCGAAGAAAAGAACCGGTTCGCCCGCATCGCCCAAAGGCAGAGCACGAAGCTTGCGGCCACCGCGGCAAGCCCCAGCCAGTGCAACCAGGTCGGGACCGTGTCGCTCCAGTGAAAACGGCCATGGTCGAGGCCGGCGACGATCCAATGGGCGAACAGAACGCCGGTGAAGATTTGCAAGCCGATCGGCGGCCGCTTGCCGCCCGGCCGCATGCGCTCGCGGGCCAGATCAGGGTCGAGCAGCAGGAAGGAGGCGACGAAGACGGCCGCGAAAGTCGCGACATAGACCCAGTAGGTGACGAGGGTGAGCGTGCCGGCCGAGCCGAACAGGGCGGCAATCGCCAGCACGAAGAAGACGACCGACTGGATGTAAGCTGAAAGCGGCATGACTGCCTCACTTAAGACCGGCCCCGCTCAAAGGAATCGCGGAACCAAGGTTGTTCGGCCGGCGTTTAGTGGCAAGCCTGGCCGGTCGCCGCGCGCGGTCCCGCTTATGGCCCAATCGCTCCCTCATTACAGCCGAAAAGGTGACGCCGTGAACAAGGTCCGAGCTCTCGATACGCGCCGCAAGGCGGTCCCTGCCCTCGATACGCCGACCGATCTGTCCAGCGAGGCGGTCGGCGAGATTTCGCAAAAGATCAACGTCGTGCTCGCCGATGTCTTTGCGCTCTACCTGAAGACCAAGAACTTCCATTGGCACGTCAGCGGCCCGCACTTCCGCGATTATCATCTCTTGCTCGACGAACAGGGCGAGCAGATCTTCGCCGCCACTGACGACCTTGCCGAGCGCGTGCGCAAAATCGGCGGCGTGACGTTGCGGTCGATCGGACAAATCGCGCGGCTACAGACCATCGAGGACAACAACGAGGATTTCGTTCCCGCCCGTGACATGCTGCGCGAGCTGATGAACGACAACAAGGCGTTGGTCGTCGAGATGCGCGAGGCTCACGAAGTCGCCGACAAGTACGAGGATGTCGCGACCACGAGCCTGCTCGAAAACTTCATTGACCAGGCCGAGCGGCGGACTTGGTTCCTGTTCGAGGCAAGCGAGTCCGCCAAGATGGCGGCAGAGTAGCCAGATTAATCTCTGCTTGATTGATGCGAGTCGCTTTGCGGCGATCCACAGTGGTGATTGTGGTAGGGTTCTGCTCGAATTTGCAGGACCCTACCATGACCCCTTCCCGCGATATCGGCCGCCTTCTTGAAATCATGGCGGCGCTGCGCACGCCGAAAACTGGTTGCCCCTGGGATCTGGCGCAGAACTTTTCCACCATCGCGCCCTATACGCTCGAAGAGGCCTATGAGGTCGCCGACGCCGTCGCGCGCGGTGACCTCGTCGATCTCAAGGAGGAATTGGGCGACCTGTTGCTGCAAGTCGTCTTTCATGCCCGCATGGCGCAGGAACAGGGCGCCTTCGACTTCGGCGACGTGGTGCAGGCTATCAGCGAAAAACTCATCCGTCGCCATCCGCACGTGTTCGGTGACGAGCACTCGCCGAACGCGCAAGCCGTGGAGGGCCTCTGGGAGCGTATCAAGGCGGAGGAAAAGGCGGCGCGGGGAAATAGCGATGAACGCGCGGGCGCGCTCGCCGGCGTGCCGGTGACGCTCCCTGCCCTCACCCGCGCGCTCAAGCTGCAGCAAAAAGCCAGCAAGGTCGGCTTCGATTGGAACAATCCGCACGCGGTGCTGCACAAGATTCGCGAAGAGGCCGACGAGATCGAGGCGGCGCTCGAGGGCGATCAGGCCGGCGCCGCCGCCGAAGTCGGCGATCTGTTATTCGCCGCGGTCAATCTCGCCCGCCATCTGCGCGCCGATCCGGAAGCGGTGCTGCGGGGGACCAACGAAAAATTCGCCCGCCGCTTTGCCGCGATCGAGCGCGCGCTCTTAGCCCGTGGCAAGACGCCGGAGCAGGCAACGCTCGCCGAAATGGATGTGCTGTGGGACGAGGCGAAGCGGCAGGAAATCGCGTGACCGGGCGACCGTAAGGGCTTTTGCCGAGAATCCGGCTACGGGCAGCTTCACGACCCCTGCGCCACCTTGGCACCCAAATAAACACCGTTGCTGATTCCCATCAGCGTCAGGAATCCCGTCGGTATTTCGGGGATCACATACGTGGTCAGCACGTTCATCACCACGAAGGCAGCCGTAATCAACGTGAACAAGAGCATCTGAAATCGTGTCACGTCGATTTCGCGGGCTTTCAGTCCGTTGACGCCAGTACTTTCGTTGATGATCAAGTCCGACCATCGAGGCGTTTGATCCTCTGGCGGATTCTTGAACGCCTTGGCTCTGGCCGCGGCCGCAGCGGCAGTTTTGTCTGCATCGATCGCCGCATTCTGGGCGACGAATTGGGCGAGATTTTCGACCGGGCCCGGCACGTTCGCTGCCACGATGGATTTTTGAGCAGCGTCGATTCTGGCGTCGTCTGCCTTCTGTTGCGTCTCGATGGCCGTGGCCTGCGCGGCCGAATTTTGCGATTCGGTGTGGGCCTTGGCGCCGAGCGCCGCGGCTCCGGCTATGCCGAGGAGCACGAGCGTGCCATCGGTGATTTCAATCAGATCGCCCGACAGCGCCATGACGTACACGGCCGAAGCGGCGACCACCAGCGTCCACAGTACGATTTGCAGCTGGGACAGGCTCGCATGGGCCCCCGGTGTCGAAATAATGCGCAAAAACCAATTCGCCTTTCTGATCCCTTCGTGCTTCAACCGATGATCTGCGACGACGTTCAACGCGATCAGCACGATGACGATCGTGAGGATGGCAAAGAAAATAGCCGCGGCCGGATGAGTAATCCCGATCATCGTGATGGCGTCGGCAACCACCTTATTGTTGGCGTCGATGACCATAATGCGAACGTCGGCGAGCGGCACCAAAGGCAAGACGTTTTTCTGAATCGCTCCCGGCGGTAGATCGTTCAAGGCGTCCGGTACAGTCGTGGTCACGGTCCAGATCGTGCCGTCATTGTTGCGGTCCAGCCGATCGGGACGTAACTCCTTGTAATTGTCGTCGAAATCCGTTTTGCCCTTCCATCGGTAACAGACAAGGAACGTCGCATCATCGCGGATCGGCGCAAAACTTTTCAGGGTGAATTGGATGACGCCGCCTTTCGGCTGCCAATGTTTGCGCTGCAGACTTTCACCGGTTGTCTGCAGAATACTGGCGGTGGCGACGTTCGAGGAGGGAGTGTTGCAGCCGGGCGGTGCTGCAGCCGGCGCTTGAGCGTATAGCGGCGTTGGCGCAAAGACGGCGAAAGCGGTCAGCATGACCGCTAAAAGGCACAAACTAACAAGGTAGACGCTCGAGCTGGTGCGTCCCATGCGCCCGCCCCCGTTCCCGCCCCAAGGTTGCCGCCGCAACTAAAGCGAGCTTATCATCAATCCAGGCTTGTGCAACTATGGCTTGTCGGGGAGTGTTCGCCAGGCGTGATTTAAGGACGCGGCGAATATTCGCTGGCAATAAACCGTGCCCTCACCGCCTCCGCCTTGCCCGCGTCTGCGCGCACGGTCATGGCCATGCGGCCGGTTCTTTCGTCGAGCGCCTTGTGCATCACTTCGGTGTGGCGATGCAGCCAGCTCATGCCGGCGCCGTCGGCGGGGTCGAGTTCGAGTTCGATCAGCACGCGGCCAGCCGACAGCCGTGCCTCGATCATCTTGGCGAGCGCGTCGAGCCCCTCCCCGCTGACCGCGGAGACCAGCACCGGCCGGTGCTCGGGCGACTGGCGTTCGGCGAGATTTTGCAGCCGCGCGCGCGCCGCCGCATCGAGCCGGTCGAGCTTGTTCCAGACCTCGATCAGCACGCGCTTTTCTCCGGCGCCGTTCTGCGGGTCGATGCCGAGCTGGCCGAGGATCTTTTCCACGTCCGCCAGTTGCGCCTCGGCGTCGTCATGCGAGACGTCGCGCACGTGCAGGATCACGTCGGCTTCGATGACTTCTTCGAGCGTGGCGCGGAACGCCGCCACCAGCATGGTCGGCAGATCGGAGATGAAGCCGACCGTGTCGGAGATGATGATGCGCGCGCCATGCGGCAGGTCGACCGCGCGTAGCGTTGGATCAAGCGTTGCGAACAGCATGTCAGCGGAGAGCACACTCGCCTTGGTCATGCGGTTGAACAGCGTCGACTTGCCGGCATTGGTGTAGCCGACCAGCGCGACGATCGGATAAGGCACGCGGCGGCGGCTCTCGCGATGCAGCGCACGGGTGCGTTTGACCTTGGCGAGTTCGCCCTCGATCTTGGCGAGCCGCTCCTCGATCATGCGCCGATCCGCCTCGAGCTGCGTTTCACCGGGGCCGCCGAGAAAACCGAAGCCGCCGCGCTGACGTTCGAGATGGGTCCATGAGCGCACCAGCCGGCTCTTCTGATAGGTCAGGTGCGCGTGCTCGACTTGCAGCGCGCCTTCGCGGGTGCGCGCACGGCGGCCGAAGATTTCCAGAATAAGACTGGTGCGGTCGACGACCTTGGCGTTCCAGGCCTTTTCCAGGTTGCGCTGCTGCACGGGCGTGAGTGCGCAATCCATGACCACAATGCCGGCGTCGTGCGTTTTGACGAGGCCGGCAATCTCGTCGACCTTGCCCTTGCCCAGATAGGTGGCTGGGCGCAGCGCATTGAGCGTGACGATGCCGGATTGTTCGACTTCGAGATCGATGGCGCGGGTAAGCCCCACCGCCTCGTCGAGCTTGGCGGCTGGCGCGCGTTCGGCCGTGGCCGCGCGCGCGCCCGCCCTCGCCGGCCGTCGCAGAAAAGGCTCGATGACAAGCGCGCGCCCGGTCACCTCGCCCGGCGGGTCCGCCGAGCTCAGGCGGTCGGCGCGCGTGTCCCGGCGGCGCGGCTCCAATTAGACCTTTTCCGCGGGTGCGCCTTCCTCGGCGCCCTCGAAAAGTTGGACGGGATGACCCGGCATGATGGTCGAAATGGCGTGCTTATAGACGAGCTGCGAATGTCCGTCGCGGCGGAGCAGGACGCAGAAGTTATCGAACCAAGTCACTACGCCTTGCAACTTGACGCCGTTCACCAGGAAGATGGTGAGCGGAATCTTGTTCTTGCGGACGTGATTGAGGAAGGTGTCTTGCAGATTTTGTGCGCGGTCGGCTGCCATGGCCGTTGCTTCCGTTCTTGCCACGCGGGCCCCTTGCCCCGCGGGTTGCTCCTTTACGCCTTCTATAGGTAGGGTGGATCGAGCGAAGCGAAACCCACCGTAAGCCGCATTGCCAGAAGATGGGTCCCGCTCCGCTCCCCATCCCACAAAGTATGTCATTTCGTCGCCCGCCGACAACCGGGCGATGGTAAGTGGGCCATTAGACGGTTCGGCGCGCGATGTTGCAAGCCAAACTTGACGCCAGGCTGAATTAAGTCTGCCGGAATACCGCGTCAGCTGGCCTCGGCGTAGCCGTGGAAGGCCCGGCGCAGCGCAGTGGCGACCGGTCCGGGTTTGCCGTCGCCGATCATATGACTGTCGATTCGCACCACCGGAATGACAATCTGGGTGGCGGAACTGATGAACGCTTCGCGCGCCGTATAGGCTTCGCTGAGCGCAAAAGGCCGTTCCTCGACAGTCAGCCCCTGCCCCTTGGCGGCGTCGAACAGCACCGCGCGCGTAATCCCGCCGAGGATGGCATGATCGGCGTGCCGCGTCATGAGCTTGCCGTCCCGGGTGACGATCCAGGCATTGACCGAGGCGCCTTCAGTGACGGCGCCACTCTCATCGACAAACCATGCCTCGCGAGCGCCGTGGTCGATCGCCGCCTGCCGGGCGAGCACGTTGGGCAGAAGTCCGACAGTCTTGATGTCGACGCGGCCCCAGCGGTTATCCGGCACGCTGATGACCGAAATTCCTGCGGCGGCGAGCGTCTCGTTGCGTTTTTGATCGAGCCGGCGGGCGGTCACGACGAGGCTTGGGGCGACGGCGGGCTGCGGAAAGGCGGGATCGCGCCGCGCCACGCCGCGGCTAATTTGTAGATAGACGAGACCAAAATCGATGCGGTTGCGCTCAACCGTTTCGCGCAGCACGACGCCGAGGGCGGCCCGCGACATCGGCATGCGGATACGCAAGGCTGTGAGCGAGCGTTCGAGCCGGTCGAGGTGGCGCCGCTCGTCGATCAAGTGCCCTGCCCGAACCTCGCAGACCTCATAGACCGCATCGGCGAATTGATAGCCGCGATCCTCGACGTGGACCTTGGCATCGCGGAACGGCAGATAGCGGCCGTTGACGTAGGCGTATCTGGACATCAGGGATCAACGATCAGAGATCAGCAATCTGCATTTTGAATTATATCCGAGATCTGACTCTCTGATAGTCGATCTCTAATCAATTCCCAGTGCCTTGAGCTTTCGGTGCAACGCCGAGCGCTCCATGCCGACGAACTCGGCAGTGCGGGAGATGTTGCCGCCGAAGCGGTTGATCTGCGCCAGCAGATATTCGCGCTCGAACACCTCGCGCGCTTCGCGCAGCGCAAGGCTCATCAGGTGCTCGCCGCCGTTGCCGTTCGGCATGTTGGGGATCATCGAGCCGACGTCCTGCGGCAGCATGGCGGCGGTGATCACCGCATCCGGTTCGCCACCGGCGAGAATCATCAGCCGCTCGACGTTGTTGCGCAGTTGCCGCACGTTGCCCGGCCAATCGTGCGATTGCAGCACGGCAAGCGCGTCCGCGCCGACCTTGCGCTTGGGCAGGCCGGTGGCGTGCGAAATCTGCCCCATGAAATATTCGACGAGCTCAGGAATGTCCTCGCGGCGCTCGGCGAGCCCCGGCACCCGGATCGGAACCACCGACAGGCGGTGGAAAAGGTCTTCGCGGAACCTGCCGGAGGCGATGTCGGCTTCGATATTGCGGCTCGTTGACGACACGATACGTACGTCGACGGTCACCCTGGTACTGCCGCCGACGCGGTTGAACGTCTGGTCGACCAATACGCGCAGAATCTTGTTCTGTGTCTCGCGCGGCATGTCGGCGATTTCGTCGATGAACAGCGTGCCGCCATGCGCCTCTTCGAGCGCGCCGACCTTGCGGCCGTGCGCGCCGTTGCTCGAACTCGACGCCGAACAGCTCGACTTCCATGTGTTCGGCGGAGATCGCAGCCGCGTTGATCACCACGAACGGTGCGTCGACGCGCGACGAATGAGCATGGATGGTCCGGGCCGCCAGCTCCTTGCCGCTGCCGGAAGGCCCGACGATGAGAGTGCGGCTGTTGGTCGGCGCCACCTTCTCGACTGTCTGCCGCAGCTGATTGGCCGCGGGCGAATGCCCGACGATCATGGTGGGCAGCGGGGAGAACTGCTTGAGTTCCTTCACCTCGCGCTTGAGCCGCGAGTTCTCCAAGGACCGCTCGGCGACCAGCAGGAGCCGGTCGGCTTTGAACGGCTTCTCGATGAAGTCATAGGCGCCGCGCTTGATGGCGGAGACGGCGGTTTCGATGTTGCCGTGTCCGGAAATCATCACGACCGGCAATTCGGGATGTTCCATCTTGAGCGAATCGAGGAGCTGCAAGCCATCGAGACGGCTGCCTTGCAGCCAGATGTCGAGGAACACGAGGTTCGGACGCCGCGTCACGACGGCGGCGAGCGCGTCGTCGCTGTCATGCGCGGTACGGGTAAAATAGCCCTCATCCTGCAGGATGCCGGCGACCAGTTCGCGAATGTCGGCTTCGTCGTCGACGATGAGGATGTCAGATGACATGATCAGCCCACCGCCGCGTTCTTTGCTGTCGGGGCGCCGGCGGTGTTGACCGGCTCGGCGCTAAAGCGAAGCTGCATCCATGCGCCGCGAGCGCCAGGCACCTTATCGGCGGCGTCGCGCAACTCGATGCGTCCGCCATGCTCTTCGAGAATGCGGCCGACAATGGCGAGGCCGAGCCCGGTGCCTTTTTCACGCGTGGTCACATAAGGTTCGAGCAGCCGCGCGCGGTTCTCCTTGGGCAACCCGATGCCGTTATCGACGACATCGATCACCGCTTCCTTGCCATCGCGCTTGGCGCTGACGACGATCCGGCCGCGGCCGAGTTCGTCCAGCGGCACCGCCCCGATCGCTTCGGTGGCGTTCTTGATGATGTTGGTCAGCGCCTGCGAAATGAGCCGCCGATCGAAACGCGCCGGCATCACATCGGCTTCCAGCTCCACCTCAAAATCAATGTCGGGATGGCCGACGCGCAACAGGAACACGACTTGCCGCACGGTGTCGGCCACGTCCTCGTCGGCGAACACCGCCTTCGGCATCCGGGCAAAGCGCGAGAACTCGTCGACCATGCGCTTGATGTCGTCCACCTGGCGCACGATCGTGTCGGTGCATTGTTCGAATACGCCGGCGTCCTCCGTAATCAGCTTGCCGTACTTGCGGCGCAGCCGCTCGGCCGACAATTGAATCGGTGTCAGCGGATTTTTGATCTCGTGGGCAATACGCCGCGCGATGTCGGCCCAGGCAGAGGAACGCTGGGCGAGAACCAGCTCAGTGATGTCGTCTATCGTGATGACGTAGCCGTGCTCGGATTCGGGCGCCTGCTCGCTGGTCACGCGGATGGAAAGATTTCGCTCCTGCCCGTCGCGGCTGACAGCGATCTGGCGCTGGATCAGCCGCTGATTGCTGCTGCGGGCGGCGGCGAAGACTTCGCCAATTTCGGGCGTGATTTCGCGCAAGGGACGGCCGAGCGCCGCGCTTTCGGCGCGTCCGATCAGCCGTTCCGCCGAGCGGTTGAGGATGGTGATGCGGCCGTCGGCGTTGACGCCGATGACGCCGGCGCTGGCGCCGGCCAGCACGGCCTCGGTGAAGCGGCGGCGGCTGTCGATGAGGTCGCGTGCGCGCACGATGTCCTCGTGCTGGGTGCGCAGTTCGGCCGTCATCTTGTTGAAGGTCTCGCCGAGATGGGCGAGGTCGCCTTCGGAGCGGTACACTGGCACCTGGATGTTGAGGTTGCCGGTCGAAACCACATTGGCGGCGCCGATCAGCCGGCGGATCGGAGCGACCAGCCGGTTGGCGAAATCGAGTCCGATCCAGGCCGAAGAGAGCAGCACGATGAGCGCGATGACGGCGAACATCAGCGCGAAGGCAATCTGGATGCCGAGTTTGCGCGCCTCAAGATTGGCGTACTCGCTGATGCTCTCTTGCGTTGCCGCCAGTTGCGCAACGACGCGCGGGTCGAGCATTTGTGCGACATACAGATACATGTCGTCGTAGCCATGCAGCTTCACTGCAGCGGCGACGTGATCACCCTGGGGAATGAGCGCGACCTGCGGCTCGGTTTCGGTAATTTGACTGAGCAGTTGCGGCGACGGCAAGATGATCGGCTTCGCCATGGTCACGTCCGCGCGCTCCACCTCCGTGCCGTCGGGCTTGATGATGATGGCGGCGGACAATCCCCGCCCCTTCGCTTGCGTGGTCAGAAATTGGCGGAACTGTTCGCGGTTCTGGTCGAAAAGAGGCTTGGCGCGGGCGAGGTCGTAAGCCATCGCCAAGATCTCGCCGCGGATGATTTGGGCGTGATCGGTCACATAGGCATCGGCCACGATCAGCGATTGCTGAATCATCGCTCGCGTGCGCGTCGAGAAGAAGCGGTCGAGGCCGCGATCGAGCGTGGTGCTCGCCACCACGGAGACGAGCACGGCCGGGACCGCGGCGATGACGGCGAACAGGCCGACGATCTGCACATGCAGCCGCGAGCCGGCGCGGCCGCGCCGGCGCGCCTGTATGACGACCCACACCTCTCGACCGATGATCGTGAGCAGGAGGAGCCCGGTCACGGCATTGCCGAGCAGCAATTCCTTGACGACGAAGTCTACGGGCAGGATCGGGGTGAGCCCGGCTAGCACCAGGAAGGTGGCCGTCGCCGAAAGCAAAGCGACGCCGACCGCGATAGCGCCGATCAGCCGCGATGCAGCCGGCATCGGCCTCGCCGCGGCCTCCTCGATGGGAGCCACCTGGTCGACGGTCGTCATGAACGCTTAACGACGCGGGACTGTTGTCAAAACGCAGCAGGTCGAATGGAGCCCGGCCATTCGCCCTCCCCGAGTGATGCTTTTATACAACAATGTTGCCCGATTGCGACAATTCGACGGCATATTTTTGTGGATCGCGGGGGGGAGGCTATCGACCGGAGCGCTACCCGCTCGATCGGCCAGGCGCGGAAACGCAGGCCGGCATCGGCTCGGTGTGTTCGGGCGACCGGACCGGCCGGTTACCCCCCGCTCGTCCGATAGACCTGGATTTCGAGGTCGCGGATTTTCTTGCGTAGCGTGTTGCGGTTGACGCCCAGGAGATCGGCGGCGCGGATTTGATTGCCGCGGGTCGCCGTCAGGGCGGCGGACAGAAGCGGTGCTTCGACTTCGCGCAGAATGCGGTGGTAGAGGCCGGGGGGTGGCAGGCCGTCGTCGAAGCCGGAAAAATAGCGCGCCAGATAGCGTTCGACCGCGCTCGACAGATTGTCCTCGGCGCGGCCGGTTTCCCCGGCCGCGACCAGGGCGGGCTGCGCCAATTCGGCATCCATCACCGCCGCCGTGATCGTCTCCTGCGGATAAAGGGCCGCAAGCCGCCGCGCCAGGTTCTCCAGTTCGCGCACATTGCCGGGCCAGCGGTGCCGTTTGAGGCGATCGAGCGCGGCCTGGTCGATCTGTTTGAGCGGTAGGCCCTCGCGCGCAACCTGCGTGAAGAAATGGCGGATCAGGTCGGGGATATCTTCGGTGCGCTCGCGCAGCGGCGGCAGCCGCAGCGGCACGACGTTGAGGCGGAAGAATAAATCTTCGCGGAACAGGCCCTGCTGGATGAGCTGGCGCAATTCCTTGTTGGTGGCGGCGATGATGCGCACGTCGGCTTTGATCGGCGTGCGACCGCCGACGGTGGTGTATTCGCCCTGTTGCAGCACGCGCAGGAGCCGGGTCTGCGCCTCCATCGGCATGTCGCCAATTTCGTCGAGAAAGAGCGTGCCGCCTTCCGCCTGTTCGAAGCGACCGGCGCTGCGTGTGTTGGCGCCGGTGAAGGCACCCTTCTCGTGTCCGAACAATTCGGATTCGATGAGGTCGCGCGGGATCGCCGCCATGTTGATGGCGACGAACGGCCCGGTGCGGCGTTTGCCGTAATCGTGTAGCGCGCGCGCCACCAGTTCCTTGCCGGTGCCGGATTCGCCAGAAATCATCACAGTAAGATCGGTCTGCATCAGCCGCGCCAGCACGCGATAGATTTCCTGCATTGCCGGCGACCGGCCGACGAGCGGGATGGCGTCGAAGTCTTCGACTTTGGTGGGCTGCTGCCGCGCCTTCTCCTTCGGCTCTGCCAGCGCGCGGCCGACGATCGCGATCAGTTCCTTGAGATCGAAGGGCTTCGGCAAATATTCGTACGCGCCGCGTTCGGAGGCGCGGATTGCGGTCATGAACGTGTTCTGTGCGCTCATGATGATGATGGGCAGATCGGGACGCGCTTTTTTGATGCGCGGCAAAAGGTCGAACGCGCTCTCATCCGGCAGGATCACGTCGGTGATGACGAGATCGCCGTCGCCCTGGCTGATCCAGCGCCAGAGCGTGGCGGCATTACCAGTCGAGCGCACCTCGTAGCCGGCGCGCGAGAGCGCCTGATTGAGTACGGTCCGGATCGCGGCGTCGTCATCGGCGACAAGAATACTTCCCGCGGGCATCAATGCTCCCCTTGTGGCCGCGATGCGCCGTCCGGCCCGGCGCCCTCGCTGGCGGCGTATTTGGGCATGAGAATGCGAAAGATCGTGCGACGCGGTTGCGATTCGCACTCGATGATGCCGCCGTGATCGCCGACGATCTTGGCGACGAGCGCCAGACCCAGCCCCGATCCGGTCGGTTTGGTGGTGACGAACGGATCGAACAGATGCGGCATCAATTCATCGGGAACGCCGGGACCGTTGTCGCGCACGCAGAATTCGAGTGGCAGCGAGATGCGCGTCTTGGCACCGGGCAGCGACAGCCGCACGCCCGGGCGGAATGCGGTGGTCAGCGCGATTTCGCCGCCGGCGGCATTTTCACCAATCAATTCGGCGGCATTTTTGATCAGATTGAGGAACACCTGAACGAGCTGGTCGCGATTGGCCAAAACCGGCGGCAGCGACGGATCGTAATCCTCGACGAATTTGACGTTGCGGGCGAAGCCGGATTGCGCGAGCCGCTTCACGTGATCGAGCACGACGTGAATGTTGATCGGCTCGCGTTCGACCGGACGTTCGTCACCAAAGACTTCCATACGGTCGACGAGCTTCACGATGCGGTCGGCTTCGTCGCAAATCAACCGGGTGAGGGTGCGATCGTCGTCTTCGACCGACTGTTCCAGGAGCTGCGCCGCGCCGCGAATGCCCGACAGCGGATTCTTGATTTCATGCGCCAGCATGGCAGCGAGCGCGATGACCGAACGCGCCGCGCCGCGATGGGTAAGCTGCCGGTCCATCTTGTCGGCGATGGTGCGCTTCTGCAGCATCACGACCACGTAATCGACCTGCTCGGGCAGCGGCGCCACGTGCAGATCGACCAGCCGGTCGCCGGGATTGCGCGGCGTTCCAAGATCGACCTTGTATTCGTTGACGGCTGCGCCGCGCGCGCGCACCTGTTCGACTAGGGTCAGCAGCGGACTGCCGAACGGGACCACGTCGCGCAGCGATTGGCGGCGGAGCAACGGTACCGAGACTTCGAAAAAGGACTCTGCCGCCGCATTGGCATCGACCACCCGGCCGTCGGGCGCAACGACAATGACCGCATGCGGCAGCGCATTGAGTACCGCGTCCGCCGACGACATCATCAGGAGGGGTTCGGCTGCGCTCACTTGGGCCTCCCCATGCCGTTCGGGGTGCCTAGCTCTTTTCTGGGCAAGGCTGCCTGCGACCGGCACAACCGGGAGTGCACACGGAATAGGCGGGGCTGAGTCATTGCATATAGATTAGCCAAATTGTCGCTTCGTGCAAGTGCTGCACTGCAACATTGCTAATATGTGGAAAGCCACACGATACCGAGATTTTCTCGCGTTCTATCAAATGGTTACGAAACGATTGAATGGCCATGCACGATGTGCAGAGCCGGTGCTTTAGGGATTGCGCGGCCAGCCAAGTGACTGCCGATCAGGTCAGCTACCTGTCAGGGCGAGGCCGCGCTGAATTGTTCATCGGGCTTCGGCCGCGCAGGGTTGAGGACTAGGTCGGCGCGGGTGCCGGATCGGACTGCAGGCCCTTCGCGCAGCCGCGGAACATGCGCTAAAGCGGTGCAGGACACGGGAGCGGAGCGTTAGAGAGCATGGGCATGGTCGCGGCTGTGGTCGTAGCGGCAGGTCGCGGCTTGCGCGCCGGCGGGGAAATTCCGAAGCAATATCGGCCCATCGCGGGAACGCCGGCGATCCGCCCTACCCTTTGTGCATTTTGCGGACACGCCCAAATCGATCTGGTGCTGCCGGTCATCCATCCGGATGACGAAGAGCTCTTTCGGTCCGCCAGCAGCGGTCTCGCGAAGCTCATGCCGTCGGTTGCCGGCGGAGCAACGCGGCAGATTTCAGTGCGGGTGGGACTGGAGTCCCTGCAAGCGCATCAGCCCGATTTGGTGCTGATCCATGATGCAGCACGGCCTTTCCTAAGCGGCGGCCTGATTGCACGCGCCATTGACGCCGGGAGGGCGCACGGCGCGGCAGTGCCCGGAATCGCGATTGCCGACACGGTGAAACGGATCGATGCCGATGAGGTGGTGAACGAGACGCTTGACCGCAGTCGTTTGCGTATGGTGCAGACGCCACAGGCGTTCGTCTTTTCGCTGATCGCCGATGCCCATCGGCGCGCGGCGGCAGCAGGCCGTGACGATTTTACCGACGATGCGGCGCTCGCCGAGTGGGCCGGACACCGCGTGCGCATGTTTGAGGGCGAGGCCGGCAACGTGAAACTGACCACCAATGACGACTTCGCCCGTGCCGAACTCTTGCACGCGGCCGCGCTTGCCGACGTGCGTACCGGCAATGGCTTCGACGTACACGCCTTCGCCGACGGCGATCATGTGATGCTCGGCGGAGTGCGCATCCCGCATTCGCGCGCGGTAACCGGCCATTCGGATGCCGACGTCGTGCTTCACGCGCTGGTCGATGCCATTCTCGGCGCGCTCGCCGAGGGCGACATCGGCGCGCATTTTCCGCCGAGCGATCCGCAATGGCGGGGCGCGTCGTCGGACCGCTTTCTCGCCTTCGCATGCGAGCGCGTGCGCGCCCGCGGTGGGGTCATCGGCAATCTCGACGTCACCGTGGTCTGCGAAGCCCCGCGCGTATCGCCGCACCGCGACGCTATGCGCGCGCGCATCGCGTCGATCGCCGGCATCGCCGTCGAGCGCGTTGCCGTGAAGGCGACCACCAGCGAGACGCTCGGCTTCACCGGCCGCAGCGAGGGCATTGTCGCGATGGCGACGGCGACGGTACGTCTGCCGTGGAGCGCCGCATGATCGACGCCAAGCTGCGCGCGGCCGCCAAGCGGGTGCTCGACGCTTGCCGCGCGCGCGGTCTGCATGTCGCCACCGCGAAATCGTGCACCGGCGGGCTCGTGGCCGGAGCGCTGACTGAAATCGCCGGCTCCTCCGATGTCGTCGAATGCGGTTTTGTCACCTATTCCAACGCGGCCAAGGAAACGATGCTTGGCGTGCCGGCCTCGACGCTCAAACGTCATGGCGCCGTCAGCGCCGAAACCGCGAGCGCGATGGCTGCGGGCGCGCTGAAAAATTCGCCGGCCGATCTCTCGGTTGCGATCACCGGCATCGCCGGTCCGGGCGGCGGCAGCAAACAAAAGCCGGTCGGGCTTGTTTATTTCGCGGCGGTGAGCCGGGACGGTCGGCACCTGCACCGCCGCGTTCTATTCGGCAAAATCGGCCGGCGGCGCGTGCGCGAGCGTTCGGTCGCGCAGGCGCTCGGCCTGCTTGAGGCGCTCGCTCAGTAAAGCGGATGGCAGCGCCGATCGGCGCTGCGGCATTTTCAAGCCACGGGAAACTGCACGCCGAGCTCGTCGGCCGATCGCCAGATCACCTGGCAGTTGCGGCGCACTCTGCCGCAAGTCGACAACAACAGCGTGAACTTCTCCGGCAGAGCTTTGGGCGCACACATGAGCGGCCGCAGCCGGGCCCCGCCGTCCGAAATGTCGATGATCTCGCAACTGGTCGAAGCTGAGCCGTCACCGAGATCGAGCGCCACCATGCGCTCGAAATTCTTACGGTCGAAACGGCGCTTTTTGCGGTCAGTCATGCGGGCGGCGACAAATTTGCAGGAGGAATGCACACTACGACAGGAGTCATTGAAAAACATCCTAAGCGTCATGATGAGGACTTGGTTAATGCCGGCATCGTGCACTGTTCGACCAAATCCGAAGATTGGCGCCGGTCGCAGCGTTAAGCGCTTCCTTACGACGGAAATAGAATTCGAAGACGATCTTCGTTTCCTGTGACGGGGCAAGCGTTTTTTCATCGTTCGCCGCTACGGTACAACACCTTTTCCTTAGCGGTTGCCGCAAACAATGACCGAGACAGCTTCGCTTTTTGACGACCTCGAACGTGCGCTGGCGAGCGGCAGCCAGGCGCACCGCGTTGAGATTTTGACTCGCATTACCGATCTGTTCTTCGCTGGCGCGGCGCATTACTCGACCGAACAGATCAAAGTCTTCGACGAAATCCTCGCCAAGCTTGTCGCGGCAATCGAACCGATGGCGCGCGCAAAGTTGGCGACGCGGCTGGCGCCCGTGCGCAACGCGCCGGCGGGCGTGGTGCGTAAGCTCGCCTTCGACGACAATATCGCGGTGGCCGGTCCGGTGCTGCGGGAGTCCGAGTGCCTCAACGACGCGGATCTGGTCGCTAACGCCGACAGCAAGAGCCAACAGCACCTGGTGGCGATCTCGGAGCGCAAGAATTTGAGCGAATTGGTGACCGACGTGCTGGTCACGCGCGGGGATCGCGACGTCGTGCACTCGGTTTCGAAAAACTCGAGCGCCCGCATCTCCTATGCCGGCTTCCGCATGCTGCTCAAACGCGCTGTCGGCGACGACAAACTCGCCATGCTGGTCGGCACGCGCGCCGATCTTCCCCGGCAGCACTTCCTGCGCCTGATCGAACAGGCATCGGCTGCTGTGCGGGCCAAGCTGATGGCTGAGAATCTCGGCGACAGCTCGATCGTTGCCGGTGTGGTCGACGATATTTCGAGCGGCCTGCGCACGGATGCGCAGGGCGTGTCGGCCAACTACGCGGCCGCCATGGCCTCGGTCGAGGCCATGCACCGCGCCGGCAAGCTAGGCGAGCCCGAGGTCTACCGCTTTGCCACCGAAGGTCAGCTCGCCGAGGTCGCGGTTGCGCTGACGCTGATCTGCGGGGTCGAGAACGACGTCGTCGAGCGCGCCCTGCTCGCTCCTGGATCGGATATTCTCGTCATTCTTGCCAAACTCGCGGGTTTCTCGTGGGAGACGGCCAAGGCGATTCTCTTGCTCAAGGCCGCCGATCGCGGCCTCTCCGAGAACGATCTCGAACGTGCAACGGCAAGCTTCGAGCGCCTGCAATCGGAAACCGCGCGCGACGTGCTCGGCTTCTATCGGTCGCGCGCAAGCGCCGCCTGATCGAGCCCTATCACTACTTTTGCTGAACCGTCCGCAGCACTGAGATCTCCGGGACAATCCCTTGAGCCAGACTGGTCTATGCTGCTTGCCTAACGGGCGTCAGGCTGCGGCGAGGCGTCCGAGCATGGCGCTGACGTTTTTAGCTCCTTCGGGAGCTTCTTTGTCGCCGTCAGCAGCGAGTGGGTCGATAGCTTCTATCAGGGCAGAGAACGCGGCACCCGGCAGCGGCGGTGCGAACACGTAGCCTTGTGCTGCGCTGATGCCGTGGTCGCGCAGATATTCCACCTGATCGATGCGCTCGACTCCTTCGGCGACGATTTGCATACGCAGATCGCGCGCGAGGCCGACCAGCGTCTCGACGATGGCCTGGGAGTGATGCTCGGTCTTGATCGCCTCGACAAATAATTTGTCGATCTTGATGATGTCGACGCCGAGCTTGAGGATATAGGACAGCCCGTTATGGCCGGTGCCGACGTCATCGAGCGCGACGCGGCAGCCGAGACCCTGTAGCGCCGCGATCACGCGGCGGGTGGCGGTTAGATTCTGGATTTCGAATCGCTCGGTGATTTCAAGCACGATCTGTGACAGCCGGATCGGCGATCCCTCGAAAATCGAGCCGACGTCGTTGAGCACGATGGCGTCGTCGAAATGCCGCGGCGCGATGTTGAAAGTAATGTACATATGCGGCCGGGCGCCGATTGCCACTCCCACATCGGCGCAGACCTGCCGCATCAGCGAGCGGGTCAGGTCGAGGATGAGCCCGCTCGACTCGACCAGCGGGATGAAGGCCCCCGGAGCGATAATCGCGCCGTCGGGTTTGCGCCAGCGAACCAGCACCTCGGCGCCGAGCAGCTTGCCGCTCTTGATGTCGATGATCGGCTGATAATAGGGAATGAATTCGTCGGCAACGAGCGCCGGCTTCGATTTCAGCGATCGGATTGTTGCGCGCCCGCCAGGGTATGAACAGCGCGGCCAGCAATATCACCAGCGCGAACATGGCGGAGACGACGATGGCGATCCGCTGCAAGTCGCCATAATTCGCAATCGTACCGTGCCGGCGCAAGGTCACGGTCACCTCGGGGCCGAAGCGGCTCGAACGCGCTTGCGCGGAAATATGATCGTCCTGCGGGGATCTCGCCCGCTCGTCGCCGGAAACGCCGATCTGCGTGCCATCGGGCAGCGTCAGGCGTGCGTAGCCCTCCAGCGGGGTTCCGTCCGGCGCGACTTGCGGCAGCAGCACGGAGGCGGGCAACAGGGCTGCCAGCGCGGGCTTGCGTTGCGGCAGCAACAGGCGCACGCGCAGCAGCCGTTCGTCTCCGCCGACGATGCGAACAACGTCAAGCATAACGTCTGGGTCTGATGTGGCGGTCGATGCGATGACGTCGCGTGGCACAAACGCCGTCCCCGCGCCGGTGCACATCGTCTGACCGCTCGGGGCGACCAGAGCCAGTTCTTTGACCGCGCCCGTCTCCAACAACACCTGCCGCAGCGTCTCGACATTGGCGGGGCTGCACGAATCGATGCCGCGGCTCGCCAAATCGTCGAGCTCCTGCACGGTGGCGCGGACAGTCAAATTGAGCAGCGCGATCGACGATTTGGCCGCGACGGAGGCTTCCGCCTCGCCCTGACGCTGCAGCCAATTGGTGAACCAATAGACCGGCACCGCCGCGATCAGGATACCCAGAACGGCCGCAATAAGCTTGCTTTTGGTTTGTGCCAGCACAGTCCCACCCAACACCGACACCTGCCATTGCGCGCGTAAAGGCGGCCTTAAGTACGAAACGGCAGGTGGCGTTAGGAGGTAATCGGGCGCGCTTATGGTTAGAGAAGCCTAAATGCGTGCGGCCAAGCGCAAGGATCAGGGCTACGGCGCCGGCGCAGCCTGTTCCAGCGCTTGTCGAATGGACCACAGGACGCAGGAGTTTCGCTCCACGACTTGCTCGTTGAGAACGAATTTTCCGTTTACCTGCGATGTCGCGTTGCCTGGCCCCGCCAGGCGATTGCAGACGTCCGGATTGACCATATCCGAGCGCCCCAACATCCAAGACACCACGCTCAATGTCGTCTGTGAGATTTTCCAGCCCAGCGAGAGACCATAGGTCTCATCCTCGATACCAATGATTTGCAGCGCTAAATCCGGTTGGTTCGCCAGCTCTTCGCACGTGTTGAGTGCCTTCTCCTTCGCCACGATGCTCGGGCCTTCAACTGCGGCGGCCCCGGCTTCGCCGGCGAGAGAGAGAATGCCATCGCAGGTCCGCGCGACCGCCTGGCTCGCCAAGCTCGCTCGGACGCTGAGCACCGCGTTCACCGGGCCCATGACATCGGCGAAGGTCGTGCCGCGGATCTTATTGGTCGCAAGCTTGGGATCGGAACTGGTGAGCAGAATGAGCCGCAACGAGACGTGACGTGATTGTGCAATGGAGAATAGCGCCTTGTACACAGCGAGCGCAGTCGCTGCGCCCGAATTATCCGTGTAGGCGCCATCGACAAAATTCCAATATGGCAGCGGATTCGACGATGCTGACGCCGCTATCGTACTGGACGTCTGGTCGGGCGCAGCCGAGGGCTTCACCCGCATTGAATAGGGCGGCAACACGAACGGAAAGCGGGCGCTGACCACTGCGGCGCGGATCAACGGCTCCGCCTGGTTTGCCGGCATATCCGCATCGACGAACGAATAGAGCGAATCGTCGGCGTTGTGCAGGGGGAACGGCGCAAATGCTGCGCGAAGGCCGGTCTCGACCCAGGTCGCGTTGAGCACCAGCGCCGGGGCCTTGCTGCGAACCGACCAATCGCTGGCAAAGGGCGCATTCAAAACCGTTCCGGCCTCCCGATCCACGCGTTTTGCCGACTGCTGAAAGCCGGCCGCCAGTTCAAATGGGCGGCCCTTTTTGGTGAATCCGAGGAGCTCGGGAAAGATCGAGGCGATAAGTGGGGAAAAGTGATCGCCCGCTACGATGCGACACACTTCCCGCTCCAGCAAAAAGTTCATGGGACCGCGAATGTCGGCAGTGGGTGGAGGCCCGCACCGTTCGACCCGATCGAATGTGAGCATCGATGTCGGCTCGGCGGCATTCGCGCGTTTGGCCAGCAGCGCGGATGGCGTGTGCGCCTCCATCGCTTCGTTCAACCGTGCCGTTTCGACAGCCTGGAAGATCGTCGCGCCAATGGCTCCGCCAGAGACGCCGCTGATGGCGAATACGTGATCGGAAAAACACGGATTTTCGTCCTGCAATCGGGCAAGCAACATCGATGCAGCGGCTGCCGCATAAATTCCGCCGCCCTCGACCGCGATAATGTACACAGGATATTTCTGGCCATCCGGTGTGACCGCCGTGGGCGTCGCAAAGCATAAATCGACCGCCGGCTGCGCGGGAGTGCCACCGACTGCCGGCACGCCCTTGTTGGCGAGCCACTCGTCGAATTGTTGGGTGAGAGTGTCGGCAGCCGCCTCGTGATTTAATCCAATAGGTTCTTGGCTCCTGAAGTGATTGAACAGGAGGACCGCCATCACAAGCAACGCCACGGCGGCGGCCGGCAGCAGCCGCGACAGAACAGCAACGGCCGCGAGAATGAGACACAGCGCACAGATTAGAAGGGTCCACCATTCGTTCGGCAGCAAGCTGCCGACGACGAGAGTGATGATGACCAGCGTAAATGCCGGGAAATGCGACCGTTGCGACAGTACGGCGAGTACGACAAAAATCGAGATCAGAAACAACAGCGACAGCGCGAGCGCGCAGAGCGGTCCCAAGTAGCGGTACACCGTGACAATGAAATCGGGGCTCGCCCGCCAGAAGAGCAGAAGGCCAGCGATGGCGAGTGCGCAGACGGTGACGTAGAGCCACAGTCTCGCGGTGAAGTGTTCGCGGAGGCGATGCAGCGACGCAGCGACCGCTAAGCCAGTCGCTACCACCCAGCAGATGGCGACCGGAATCATCGTCAGGCTGGGCAAGGCCGTGGCGTTCTCGGAGGCAGTTGCCGTGCCGACCAGCCAGCTTCTCAGCGTGCCGAAAGCGGGAAGCAGAAGGTAGAGGACAAGTGCGACGAACCACGGCAACAGCGCCCAGCCGGAGAGGACGATGCGCTGCCATTGCCGCATACTGAGATTGTTGTCCTCCCGCAGCGCCTTCGTGCGAAAAACGTAGGCGCGCAGCAGATCGATGCGATGGTAACCGACGTAATAGGCGCCGACGAGCACGATGGCGATAAGGCTTGCGCCTGGCCTGAAGCCCGTTGCGGCAAGCGGTGGTGCACCGACCAAGAGTCGAAACACCAGCCCAGCGGCAAGCGGATTCAGCATCATGACCGTACGCTGCAGTGTCCAGCTTTTCGGGTGGGTTGCCACCAGGGAGGCTATGACCAAGCCTAGAATCAGAATCGCGGCGGCGACCGCCAGGACCGATGGTTCGGGCACGTGGTCCAGGTCGACCGGTTTGATATTGGTCTGCTGCAATTTTTCGAACAGGTCGATGAGCGAGATTTTTGCGTGCACCAGGCCGGCGGCGAGTCCGAACCAGGGGGATAGCGCAATGACGATTGCCAAAACGTCCTGGAACCAACGCAGCCTGGAGCCGGTACCGACCTCGGAGTTCATCGAGTAGATGACGTTGATGCGCGGCCCGCTGAGTCGATAATGCGCCTCGTAGAGAACAGCGCTGATCAACGCGAAGCCGACAGCGGCCGCGGCGCAGCGGATCGCCGTCGTGGCGAATCCGGCGGACGTGATGTCCTCCATGTAGGAACTCGTAGATTTCGATCAACTGGCCGTCGAGGGCGAGCAACAAGAGCAGAATGAGAGCCGCGCCCACCGGAAGGATGTGAAACATTTTGCTGAGCCGGCGCAGCGGCAGCCAGAACTCCCGCCGCAGCGCTGGCGCGATCTGCGCCCGCTTCTCGATCAACAGCGGCCGGGTACTTGTCATTTGCAGTCGGTCTTGACGAGCTTGCCGAGCGCGACACATTCCTGCAACGCGGCCTCGCAGGCGGTCCGGTGCGGTTCGCTGTAGGCGATGAAAAAGACCTTCTTCAGCGTGGGCAGCTGCACGCTACCGAGGTAGTCGACGGCGGCCGGGATGATCGAGCGCGCGACGTCTTCGACGGCGAGTCCTCCGTCGCCGGCGCCGACGATCGGGATCAGAATCGATTCACAGTAATGTGGCTTGAGGCGGCAGTGCTCTCTGACAACGTTGACTGCGAGATTCCACCCCGTCTTGTTGATTTTCTCCGCCCGATCGAGGACGGCCCGCACGCATGTTGCCAGTGTTTCCAGACTGGCTTTGACGCCGCCGTCGATCGAGGCCTGCACCGTCGCCACATGCAGAATACGCTCGACCTGGTGCGAGGCCGCCAGGCTGCCGGACTCGGTGACCAGCACGGTCCCAATCTTGACATGGCCGCGCGCGCCGACCGCGGCGCGCAAATCTTCCGCGATGGTGTCCTCGAGAACGTTTCCCTCCTCGTCTCTGTTGGAGCCCAACAAGCGGATGCGGGAGGAGATGCTGCGGCCGATGACGCGGTCCATCAGCATGTCGGTGTTCTCGGAATTGACCCAGATGCTGACGCCCGTCATGTTGTCGATCGGGCCGGTCTTGTAGCCGACGATGAGGTCGGGCGCAGCCGTCAGCCGATAGCAGACGGTCGACAGGCCCAATGTGCCGGATCGCGGCCTTGCGGCCGGCGCATGATCGCCCGTTGCGAAAGGTTTCGGATGCTCGGTGCCTTTCGCGAGACGAGCAGACAAGTCCTGCACCAGGGTCTGCAATGATTGGACGAGCTCGTCCCGGTCGGCGTCGGCCTTCAGGCGATCTTTGAGCCAGTAGGCGCCGATGGCGAGTTTGGGGTCGTCGATCTCTCCGCTGACGAGCCGCTTGACGAGTGTCTCGAGCGGCAACTGCACGACGGTAATGTCCTCGCCGGGCAGCCCGCCCCCTTCACCGATCCGGTCGCTGTCGCGCACCTCGGCGAAATAGAGAAAGATGCGCTCGGACGAGCCTCCCGCTGATGAGAAGAACTTGCAAATCAGCTGCGGATTGCTGATCGCATAGCCGGTCTCCTCCATGGTCTCGCGTTTGATCGCGGCTCTCGGCGCTCTCGCCGGGGTCGATCATGCCAGCAGTCGCCTCGGTGACCCAGCCGTCCACGGTGCGAGGATCGTCGCGGCGCCGGCCGATCAGGCTTGGTACCTTGAACTGATCGACGACGATGACCGACTTGCTGTCGGCGTTGTAGAGGATGATCGCGACGGCGTCGCCGCGCTCGAAGACGAGCCGCCGCTCGTCGGGGCTCATCGTTCCGTCCCTGGACTGGTGCGACACGATCACTTCATCGACTTTGAAGAAATCGTCGAACAGGCGGGTTTGCTTGCGGATTTCCGCCTTGCGCGGCCCTGACATCGCATCCTCCGGCCCGGTCGCCGACAAAGTTCGGGCGGCACAGAAATAGCACATCGACGAGGGCCGCACGATCTTTCGGGGCGCTTTACGGGGGTGGTCGCGAAGGCCGGCTGCCGTATCGCCTACGTCGCCTGAGTGCCGTAGACTTGGTCGGCGCGGCGTTCGAAGGCGGCGGCGAAGCGGCGAAAGGCGGCGTCGAACACGCTGCCCATCAGCAACGCGAGCGCGCGGCTGCGAAACTCGTAAGTGAGGAAAAATTCGACGTCGCAGCTGTCGTTGTCAGCTGGATGGAAGCTCCACCGATTGTTCATGCGCCGAAACGGGCCTTCGAGATACTCGACCAGGATTGTCAGCGCACTTCTGTTAAGCGTCACGCGGCTGGTGAAGGTCTCGCTGATGAGCTTGTAGGCGATCGTCATGTCGGCGACGATAACCTCTCCCCGCCCCCGTTCTCAGGCGCTGCGCTTGCGCACCTTGAGCGACCGGCACAGCGGCACGAATTCCGGATAGCGCTCGACATCGGCGACGAGGTCGAACATGTCGGATGCCGAATGCCGCACCCGGCGCGTGGTGGAAAACTCGGGCATCGATCAGCGCGCGGCCCTCGCCGCCTTCAGGCGCGCAAAATCCTCCCCCGCGTGATGGGAGGAGCGGGTCAGCGGGCTCGCCGAGACCATGGAAAATCCCTTGGCATAAGCGACCGTCGCCAGCGCCTCGAACTCGTCCGGCGGCACGAAACGGATCACCGCGTGATGCTTCGGCGAAGGCTGCAGATATTGCCCGATAGTGAGAAAATCCACGTCGGCCGCGCGCAGATCGTCCATGACTTGCAGGACTTCGTCGCGCTCCTCGCCGAGCCCGACCATGATGCCGGACTTGGTGAACATCTGCGGGTCGATTTCTTTCACGCGCTGCAGGAGCCGCAGCGAAGCGAAGTAGCGCGCGCCCGGCCGCACCGTGAGGTACTTGGCCGGAACGGTTTCGAGATTGTGGTTGAATATGTCGGGACGCTCGGCGACGACGATCTCGACGGCGCCGTCCTTGCGCAGAAAATCAGGCGTGAGCACCTCGATCGTCGTGCGCGGGCAGCGTGCGCGAATGGCGCGGATCACGGCGGCGAAATGGGCGGCGCCGCCGTCGGCGAGATCGTCGCGGTCGACCGAAGTGATGACGACATGCGACAGGCCGAGCTTGAGCGTCGCGTCGGCGACGTTCTCGGGTTCAGCCTGATCGAGTGGGCCGGGCAAGCCGGTCTTGACGTTGCAGAAGGCGCAGGCGCGCGTGCAGGTGTCGCCCATGATCATGAAAGTGGCGTGCTTCTTCTCCCAGCACTCACCGATATTCGGACAGCCGGCCTCCTCGCACACCGTATGCAGGCCGTGGGCGCGCACGATTGCCCTCGTCTCCAAATAACCAAGGGAAATCGGCGCCTTGACCCGAATCCAGTCTGGCTTGCGCAAGGCCGGCTGATCGGGCCGGTGCGCCTTTTCTGGGTGGCGCGGCGCTTTGGCGCCAAGCACGTTGTCGATGACGACCGCCATCTGGGCTCCAGGAGGCTTGTGTGGCCTCTAGCGATACTTACGGGCCGCTGTGCCGCGCCGCAAGCCGCGAGCGGCGGCAGTTTCCGGCACCTTGCTCGGCAAAGGGGAGCTGCAGGCGAGCTACCGCCGATGAACAATTTGCAAGAAAAATTACCGAAGTTCCGCAGACGGAACTCGTAACTTTTGCCACAATAAAAAGCTGCATTCGCAACGGGGCGACCGCGGGCGTCAGGGAGGAAAGACATGGCCGCGCGTGGACCGCAAGCTGCGGCGCTCGCCTTGCACCGCTTCGGCCTTGGGCCGCGGCGCAATTCGATCGCCGCCATTGCCTCGGATCCGCGCGGCGCACTGCTCGAGGAGCTTGATCGCCCGGGCGCCGGGCGCGTGAGCGCGCAATTGCCCTCAAGCGGCGAAGCAGCGCGCGCAGTATTCAAATTCCAGCTCGAACAAAGGGTGCAGAAAAAGCTCGATCAGCGCGCCCAAAAGCTCGCGCAAACGGGTGGCGGCCTCAACCCGTTCGACTGCAAGCAGCCACCGACCAACGAGTTCTGTCCCGCGCCTGCCGCCGTTGGCGAAACCGAAAACCCGGAGAAGCCGCGCCAGCCGCCGCTGCCGCAACAACTCATTCTCGACGAGGCCGCTGCCCGTTTCGAGGCCGCCAGCGCCGCCGATATCGGTTTTGTTGAACGGCTGGTCTGGTTCTGGTCCAATCATTTTTGCATCTCGGCCGACAAGATTCCCGCCATGGCGGGACCTTACGAGCGCGAGGCGATTCGGCCGCACGTATTCGGCCGCTTCGCCGACATGCTGCAGGCGGTCGAAAGCCATCCGGGCATGCTCTATTACCTCGACAATGTGGAATTGATCGGTCCGGATTCCGCTGCTGGTATCGACCGCGACAAGGGACTCAACGAGAACCTCGCGCGCGAAACGCTTGAGCTGCATACGCTCGGGGTGCGCACCGGCTACACGCAAGCCGACGTCACCAACTTCGCCAAAGTGCTCACCGGCTGGACCTGGTTCGCGCCGTCCGAGCCGGTGCATGGCGCGGAGTTCGTCTTCAATGCGATCCTGCACGAGCCCGACGCCCAGACTGTGCTGGGTAAGACTTATGCGGAGAACGGCTTGCAACAGGGTCGCGCCGTGCTCGCCGATCTCGCGCGCCATCCGGCGACAGCGCATCACATCGCGGAGCAACTCGCCGCTCATTTCATCGCCGACGAGCCGCCGCCCACGCTCGTCGCCAAGCTCGAGAAGACGTTCAACGCAAGCGGCGGCGATCTCAAAGAGATCGCCAAGACGCTCGTCAGTGCCGACGAAGCATGGATGCCGCAGCGAACCAAGCTTAAGCCGCCGGCCGACTGGATCGTCGGCATATTGCGGCTGACCGACGGCGGGCCGCTTGTTCCGATCGGGCTTGTGATGGGCGCGCAGGCGCAGCTTGGCGCGGCGTTGTGGCGGCCACCGGCGCCGAACGGTTATTCCGACCGCGAGGCGGCGTGGATTGACGGCGTGCCGCACCGTCTTGACCTGGCCAATCAATTTGCCAACCGCCTCGCCAGGAACGCGGAGCCGGTCGATCTGCTCGACAGCGCACTCGGCCCGCTAGCCTCGGCGCAAACCCGCGATACGGTTCTGCATGCTGAAAGCCGCGCGCAGGCTTTGACGCTTCTCGTCATGTCGCCCGAATTCCTGCGGAGCTGACCATGAAATATCCCCACGCTCCTTCGCGCCGTGACCTGTTGCTGTCCTCCGGCACCTTGTTTGCCTGGGCGTACCTCCCAAAGCTCGCCCACGCCGAGGGCCGCGATCCGCGTTTTCTCGCCATTGTGCTACGCGGCGCGCTCGATGGCCTCGCGACTGTTGCGCCGGTAGGCGATCCCAATTGGGTTGCGCTGCGCGGTGACGACGCGCTCACGCTCGACGGCAAGATGCCGGCGCTACGGCTCGATGATTTTTTCGCGCTCAATCCGGCGATGCCGAACCTGCAGCGCATGTTCGCGGCGCGCGAGGCGATCATCGTGCACGCCTGCGCCACGCCCTATCGCGAGCGTTCCCATTTCGACGGTCAGGACGTGCTGGAAAGCGGCATGACCAAGCCTAATGCCAGCGATTCCGGCTGGCTCAATCGCGCGTTGGCCGCTCTCGCGCCGGGCGTCCGCGTCAATCCGAAAGGCAGCAAAATATTTGCTGTCGGTCCGGTGACGCCACTGATTGCGCGGGGCGCGGCGCCGGTTCTGTCCTGGTCACCGCAGCGCATTCTGCCGGCAAGTGAGGATACCGTGCAGCGGCTCCTGGCGCTCTACCGGCAGGCGGATCCCAAGCTTGCCCGTACGCTCGAAGAGAGCACCAAGCTTGCCGCCATCGAAAAGGCGGGCGGCATGGCGCAGCAGAAGCCGGGCGGTCCCGGCCCCGGCCAAGTGCGCGCCTATTTCGCCGAGGCCGCCGGCACCGCGGCAAAATTCCTCGCGCTGCCGGACGGGCCGCGCGTCGGTGCGCTGGCGCTCGACGGCTGGGACACTCACTTCGACGAGGGCATCGCGCACGGCCGGCTCTCGCAATTGCTCGGCGCGCTCGACGATGCGCTCGCCGCGATAAAGACCAATATGGGAGCAGCGTGGAACGAAACCGCCGTCGTACTGATGACGGAATTCGGCCGCACCGCGCACATCAACGGTACCGAAGGGACCGATCACGGTACCGGCACGGTGGCGCTGCTGGTCGGCGGGGCGCTCGCGGGCGGTCGTGTCATTGCGAATTGGCCGGGCCTCAATCCTGCCGATCTCTACGAGAAGCGCGATCTCGCAGCGACCACGGATCTGCGCGCCGTGCTCAAGGGCTTATTGCGGGATCACCTGCGCGCCGATGAGAAGGCGTTGGCCGAGACGGTGTTTCCCGGTAGTGCCGACGTGAAGCCGATGGCCGGGCTAATAGCGTAACGTCTCAAATATTCAGCACCCGCCCATAAGCATCGAGCACAGCCTCCTTCATCATTTCCGACAATGTCGGATGCGGGAAGACCGTGTGCATCAGCTCTTCTTCGGTCGTCTCCAGATTCATCGCGATCACGTAGCCCTGAATGAGCTCGGTGACCTCGGCGCCGACCATGTGGGCGCCAAGGAGCTGGCCGGTCTTCTTGTCGAAGATCACTTTGACCAGCCCCTGATCCTCGCCGAGCGCGATCGCCTTGCCGTTGCCGACGAACGGGAAGCGGCCGACGCGGACGTCGATCTTTTTGTCTTTCGCTGCCTGCTCGGTCAGGCCGACCGAGGCGATCTGCGGCGTGCAATAGGTGCAGCCGGGGATCATCCGCCTGTCCATGGCGTGCGGGTGCAAACCCTTGATCGCCTCGACGCAGATGACGCCCTCGTGCTCCGCCTTGTGTGCGAGCAGCGGCGGACCGGCGACATCGCCGATCGCGTAGATGCCGGGCACGTTGGTCTTGCAGGCGCCGTCGACGACGATTGAGCCGCGCTCGGTTTTGACGCCAAGTTTTTCCAGGCCGAGATTCTCGATATTGCCGACCACGCCAACCGCCGCGATGACGCGGTCGACGGTCAGCGTCTGTGTGCCGCCCTTGCCGTCGTCGATGGTCGCGGTCACGCTGTCGGCCTTCTTATCGAGCTTCGCCACCTTTGCGCCGGTGTAGATCTTGATGCCTTGCTTCTCGAAGCTCTTGCGTGCGAACGCGGCGATCTCGGCGTCCTCGGCCGGAAGAATTTGCGGCAGCACTTCCACCACCGTCACCTCGGCGCCGAGCGTGCGGTAGAACGAAGCGAACTCGATGCCGATGGCGCCTGAACCGATGACGAGCAGCGATTTCGGCATACGGTCGGGGACCATCGCCTCGAAATAGGTCCAGATGAGTTTCTTGTCCGGTTCGAGGCCGGGAAGAACGCGCGGGCGCGCACCGGTGGCGACGATGATGTGCTTGGCCTGATAAGCGCCGGGACTGAGCGCGCCCTTGGGCGCCTCGTTGCGGGCATTCTTCACTGTGATCTTGCCGGGCGCGTCGATCGTGGCCTCGCCCCAAATGACCGCGACCTTGTTCTTCTTCATCAGGAAGCCGACGCCGTCGTTGAGGCGCTTGGCCACCGCGCGCGAGCGTTTCACCACGGCAGCCGGATCGTAGCTCACGTTGCTGGCGGAGAGGCCGTAATCGTTGGCGTGCTGGATGTAGTGCAAGATCTCGGCCGAACGCAGCAGCGCCTTGGTCGGGATGCAGCCCCAGTTCAGACAGACGCCGCCCAGATATTCGCGCTCGATAATGGCGGTCTTGAAGCCCAGCTGCGCCGCGCGGATCGCGCAGACATAGCCGCCCGGGCCGGAGCCAACGATGATGATGTCGAAATTCGTCTCAGCCATTCCGATCCTCTTGCCAATCCTCGCGCGCTCCGTTCGCCTGCCCCTTATATGGGGAGTCGGCCGGCGACCTTATAGCAACTCATTCTATTCGGAGATCGGACGAAAAACGCCGTCGGCGCCGAGTTCCTCGAGGACGCCAGAGCTGATCCCGAAGAAATTGCCATGCAGCTGCAGGCGGCCGGCCTCGACCGCGCTCTTGATCCAGGGAAACGTCATCAGGTTGGCAAGCGCAAGGCGGACCGACTCGTGTTCGCAAAAGTCGTGGCGATGTTCCGGCGCCACCTGCATGGCGCGCTGCCGCGCCGGCTCGGCAATGCGCACCCAGGGGCCGACGAAATCCGACAGTTCCGGCGGCGTGCCGTCGAGCAGCGCCTTGATGCCCCCGCACATGGCGTGACCCATGACCACGATGTCGCGCACGGCCAGCGTTCGCACTGCGAATTCGATGGCCGAGCTCACCCCGTGCGGTTTGTCGTCGGGGCCATAGGGCGGCACCAGGTTGGCGATATTGCGGATGACGAACAATTCGCCGGGCGCAGCGTCAAACACCATCTGCGGATCGGTGCGGCTGTCCGAACACGCGATCACCAGCGCGCGCGGCTTTTGGCCGAGCTCGCTTAATTCCTCGAAGCGCGTGCGCTGGTTGCGCCAGGTGCGGGCGCGAAAGCGGCGATAACCGGCGATCAGAGCGTCCATGGCATCCGGCGGAGCAAGAACAATGCCTACACCAGCATCATCACCGGATTTTCGATCAGCGCCTTGAACGCGCCGATCAGCACCGCGCCGAGCGCGCCGTCGACCGCGCGGTGGTCGCAGCTCATCGTCACGCTCATAATATGGGCGGCCTCGATCTTGCCGCCGCGCACCACCGCGCGTTCTTCGCCGGCGCCGACCGCCAGGATGGTCGCGTGCGGCGGGTTGATCACCGCGGTGAAATCCTTGATCCCGTACATGCCGAGATTGGAAATAGCCGTGGTGCCGCCCTGGTATTCCTGCGGCTTGAGCTTGCGCGCCCGGGCACGGACGGCGAGATCGCGCATCTCGTTGGAAATCGCGGACAGTGATTTGCTTTCGGCATTGCGGATGATCGGCGTGATGAGGCCGTTCGGCATCGCGACCGCGACGCCGATGTCGGAATGCTTGTGCTTGAGCATGCCGCCATCGGTCCAGCTCACGTTGGCGTCGGGCACCTTCTGCAAGGCGAGCGCCAGCGCCTTGATGACGAAGTCGTTGACCGAGAGCTTGTAGGCGGGCTTGCCGTCCTTGTCCTTGGGCGCGGTCGCGTTGATTTCCTCACGCGCGTCAAGGAGCTTGCCGATGTTGCAGTCGACGGTCAGATAAAAATGCGGAATGGTCTGCACCGAGGCAGTGAGCCGTTGCGCAATGGTGCGGCGCATGCCGTCGTGCGGGATGACCTCGTAGCTTCCGTCCTCGTAGAGCGCGCGGATCTGCTGGTCGGATAGCGACGGCGCAATGAGTGGAGTGCCTGCGGGCGCGGCACCGGTGGCCGCTGCAGTGCCTGGTGCGCGAAGACCTTTGCCTGATTTTGCCGCTTCGACGTCGCGGGCGATGACGCGGCCGTGCGGCCCCGAGCCCTCGACGCGGCCTATGTCGATGCCGGCTTGCTTCGCCAGCCGCCGCGCCAGCGGCGAGGAGAAGACTCTGTTTGCGGTGCCGGCAGGCGCGCCGTGGCCGTTGGTTGGGGCGATCTCAGCCGTGGCCTGTGGCGACCGCTGCGCACTGGGTAGAGGTGAAGGAGGAGGCTGCGTGGGCGTCCGGGTTTGAGCCGGGGCCGCCGGCGTGGCGACAGGTCCGTCTCCGCGTTGGAGAGAGGGTTGGGGTGACGGGACTGCGGCGCTGGGCACGGACACCGCACCCTTCTCTGCCCCAGCTGCGGCCGCCCTCACATCCTCGCCTTCTTGCGCCAGCACGGCGATGAGCTGATTGACCGGCACGTCGTTGGTGCCTTCGGGCACCACGATCTTGGCCAGCGTGCCGTCATCGACGGCTTCGTATTCCATCGTCGCCTTGTCGGTTTCAATCTCGGCGATCACGTCGCCGGTCTTGACCACGTCGCCCTCTTTCTTGAGCCACTTGGCAAGATTGCCCTTCTCCATCGTGGGCGAAAGCGCGGGCATGAGGATGTTGATGGGCATAGCGCGTAATCACCAACCGAGATCAGCGGTAAGCAACAGCTTTCGCCGCTGCGACCACTTCGGCGACCGACGGCAGCGCGAGCTTTTCAAGATTTGCCGCGTACGGCATCGGCACGTCCTTGCCGGTCACGCGCTCGACCGGCGCATCGAGGTAATCGAACGCCTCTTCCATCATGCGCGCGGCAATCTCGGCGCCGACGCCCGACTGCTTCCAGCCTTCTTCCACGGTGACCAGCCGGCCGGTCTTTTTCACCGACTCGACGATCGTCTCACTATCCATCGGCTTGAGCGTGCGCAGGTCGATGACTTCGGCGGAGATATTCTCCTTCGCGAGCTCGTCGGCGGCTTTGAGCGCATAGGACATGCCCATCGACCAGGCGACGATAGTCACGTCGCTGCCGCTGCGCACGACGCGGGCGCGACCGATCGGCAACACGTAATCGTCGAGCTTCGGCACCGGCGACGAGTGACCGTAGAGAATTTCGTTCTCCAGAAAGATCACCGGGTTCGGGTCGCGGATAGCGGCTTTCAACAAACCCTTGGCGTCCGCGGCGGTCGACGGTGCGATCACCTTCAGTCCGGGAATGTGCGAGTACCAGGACGAATAATCCTGGCTGTGCTGGGCGGCGACGCGCGCGGCCGCGCCGTTAGGGCCGCGGAACACGATCGACACTTGCACCTGACCGCCGGACATGTAGGGCGTCTTGGCGGCCGAGTTGATCAACTGGTCCATCGCCTGCATGGCGAAATTGAACGTCATGAACTCGACGATCGGCTTCAACCCTCCCAGCGCGGCGCCAACGCCGAGCCCGGCGAAGCCATGCTCGGTAATCGGGGTGTCGATGACGCGGCGCGCGCCGAATTCGTCGAGCAGCCCCTGTGTCACCTTGTAGGCGCCCTGATATTCGGCGACTTCCTCGCCCATGACGAACACGTCCGGGTCGCGGCGCATCTCCTCGGCCATGGCGTCGCGCAACGCCTCGCGCATCGTCATGGTGACCATCTCGGTGCCTTCGGGCACTTCGGGGTCCGGTGCCTTTGCGCTCGCGGGCAGCTGAACTGGGGGCGTCTTGGGCGCGGCGGGCGGCGGCGCTTTGGCGGGCTCCGCAGCGGCCGGTGGCGCGGATGCGGTCGCTTTCTCCTCGCGTGGCGGCGTCGGCGCGGTCTTGAGTGCGGAGGCGTCCTCGCCCTCGCCGAGGATCATGGCAATCGGAGTGTTCACCGCCACATCGTTGGTGCCTTCCGGCACCAGAATTTTGCCCAGCGTGCCTTCGTCGACTGCTTCCACCTCCATCGTGGCTTTGTCGGTCTCGATCTCAGCGATCACGTCGCCGGACTTGACGGTGTCGCCTTCTTTCTTGAGCCACTTGGCAAGATTGCCCTTCTCCATAGTCGGCGAGAGGGCGGGCATGAGGATTTGCGTCGGCATGGCGGATCCGTTGCGGGCGCTTACCGATACACGTTGGTATAGAGTTCCGCCGGATCGGGCTCGGCGTCGTGGGTGGCGAACTCCGCTGCCTCGTTGACGACGCCGCGCACCGACGCGTCGATTTTCTTCAGCTCGTCTTCGCCCGACCATTTGCGATCGAGGAGGCGCTTGCGGACCTGCTCGATCGGATCGTGCTCGGTGCGTACCTTATCGACCTCTTCCTTGGTCCGGTACTTGGCCGGATCGGACATCGAGTGGCCGCGGTAGCGGTAGGTCAGCATTTCGAGAATGATTGGGCCCTTGCCGGCGCGGCACCAGGCGAGCGCCTCCTCGGCGGCGCCTTTGACCGCGCGCACGTCCATGCCGTCGACCTGGCTGCCCGGAATGTTGAAGGAAAGGCCGCGCCGCGAAAAATCGGTCTGCGCTGAGGAGCGCAGCACTGAGGTGCCCATGGCGTACCGGTTGTTCTCGATCACGTAGATCACCGGGAGCTTCCACAGCTCCGCCATATTGAAGCTCTCGTAGACTTGCCCCTGGTTCGCCGCTCCGTCGCCGAAGAAGGTCAGGGCCACGCTGTCATTGCCGCGGTACTTGTTGGAAAAGGCGAGGCCGGTACCGATCGGAACCTGGGCGCCGACGATGCCGTGCCCGCCGAAGAAGTTCTTCTCGCGGGAGAACATGTGCATCGAGCCGCCTTTGCCCTTGGAATAGCCGTCGCGCCGCCCGGTCAGTTCCGCCATGACGCCTTTCGGATCCATGCCGCAGGCGAGCATGTGGCCGTGGTCGCGGTAGCCGGTAATCATCTGGTCGCCGTCGATCATCGCCATCTTCATGCCGACAACGACGGCCTCCTGGCCGATATAGAGGTGACAGAAGCCGCCGATCAGCCCCATGCCGTAGAGCTGTCCGGCTTTCTCCTCGAACCGCCGGATGAGCAGCATCTGCCCGAGCGCGCGAAGCTCGTCTTCCTTGGAAAATTCGGCAATGGCGCTTTGCTGGCTGGCCCCATCGATCGGGCGGAGTTCCTGGACGCCTTGATCGGCGGCTTTGGTTTTGGCCACGGCCATCGTTTACCTCGAAATCCCGGCGGCTCATCCCATAGCCGAATTCGGTTGCGCGCGAAAGTCGGCCGGACGCCCCCACACGCGCTGCTGCGAATGGGCAAATCCTTGTCGGTCAATCCAATTTCGGAAGCTTCGGGATGAGGTTCAAGGCCTGGTCGGGTCGGCAGCAGGCCGGTCCGGCCTGATCATCATGATCAGATCGCGCGAGTCGGCATCGTCAAGCATCGCCCGGGCTCGCTCATCGAGCATGTCCTCGTCGATATTGTCGGACTTGAGCAGGTCGATCCGGTGCTGCCAGAGCGCCTCTTCGGCGCGCAGCCTCGCGAGCTCGTCGGTAAGTGCTGCCGACTGGCGGTCGATTTCCTGCTTGGCCTTGAGCCCGTGATTGCCGTCGTAGGCGTTGACGCCGAAATAGCCAATCAGGGCCGCTGCCAGTACGTACAGAGCGAGCGCGTTGAGGATGGTACGCAGGCGCTTGCGAGTGACCATCCGGTCATCATGCGCAAGCCCCGCTTAAAGCGGGATTAATGGGCGCCGCCCCCGGGCAGGATGTTGCGCAGTTCGCTGAGCATGAAATTGCCGAAGCGCTTGCCGCGATTGCGCACCAGGCGCACGGGCCCGGAGTCGACGAAATAGGTCAGAAGGATGCTGTCGCGTGTCTTCACTTCCGGACCGATGCGGTCCGCGGAGTGCCAAGTGTCGGTGCCGACCGCAAAGGCGTAGCCTGAATTGGGCGCAAACGACATCTGCTTGGTTTTTTCCAGCGAGCCGTCGGCGAGCTTCTTGTGAAAGATGGTGCCGATATGGGCGATCGAGCTATCAGGCGGCAGATAGAGCTGCACAGTGATGCCCTTCCACCTGGTGTCGGTGTGCGGGGTGATCAGGTAGCCCGGAATGTCGCGCGTGAGCACCGGGATCGGGAACATGCCGACCTTGCCATAATCGGCACCGAAGCGCCGCTGCAGCCCGGGCGCCAGCCGGTGCTTGAACGCCTCGCGCACCGGCGCTGAGCAAAGCGCACGTCCGACCACATCCCACACCCCGCGTTTCTGCGGCGGCAGGTGACGGATGTATTCGGGATACAGATCGATCTTCACCCGCGTATGCGTACCGTCGGGAAGATCATGGCCTTTGGCGCGCCCATGCATCGGCCGGTAGTCTGCAGCCTCCGGCATGTTGGCGAGCATGGCGGCGTACACGTCATCGGGAAAGACGCGCTCGAGCACAAGATGGCCGAATGGGCTGTCGCTGGACTTTGCCGCCTCCACCGAAGCCGCAACGAAATCGCGCAGCCGTTGCACCGCAAGCTTGCGGTTGCCGGCGCTGAGCCCCACCGTTTGGTCCATGCGTTCGTCCGCGGCTGCCGCGGCCCCCGTACCTTTACGCACCGTGCAAACCGTATAACGCCGATTGCGACTAGGCGACAAGCGCGGGGGTGGGCGCGATTGCTACGACAGCGCCTTGAAGGCCGTACGGCCGGCGAAACGGGCTTGTGCGCCGAGTTCCTGCTCGATGCGCAGAAGTTGATTGTACTTGGCGGTGCGGTCGGCGCGCGCCAGTGACCCAGTCTTGATCTGCCCGCAATTGGTCGCCACCGCGAGATCGGCGATGGTTGCATCTTCGGTCTCGCCCGAGCGGTGCGACATGACGGCGGTGTAGCCGGCTTTGTGCGCCATCTCGACCGCGGCAAGCGTTTCGGTCAGCGTGCCGATCTGGTTGACCTTGATCAGGATCGAATTGCCGATGCCGTTTTTGATGCCGTCGGCGAGCCGCGCGACGTTGGTGACGAAGATATCGTCGCCGACAAGTTGGCACTGGCCGCCGATCTTCTGGGTGAGCTTCTTCCAACCCGCATAGTCGTCCTCGGCCATGCCGTCCTCGATCGACACGATCGGATATTTTTTGACCAGCGCGGCGAGGTAATCGGCCTGCTGCTCGATCGAACGCGTCTTACCCTCGCCTTTGTACTGGTAGGCGCCGTCGGCAAAAAATTCGCTCGCCGCCGGATCGAGCGCGAGCGCGATCTGCTCTCCCGCGCGATAACCGGCTTTCTCAATCGCGGCGAGGACGAAATCGAGTGCTGCCTCCGCCGACGGCAGGTTCGGCGCGAAGCCGCCCTCGTCGCCGACATTGGTGTTGTGGCCGGCGGCTTTGAGCGCTGCACGGAGTGTGTGAAACACTTCGGCGCCAGCGCGCAACGCCTCGGCAAAGCTCGGAGCGCCGAGCGGCACGATCATGAATTCCTGGAAGTCGATCGGGTTATCAGCGTGCACGCCGCCATTGACGATGTTCATCATCGGCGTCGGCAGAAGCCGCGCCGAGCTGCCGCCGACGTAACGGTAGAGCGGCAGCTCGTTGGCGGTGGCCGCCGCCTTGGCAGCGGCGAGCGATACCCCAAGGATGGCGTTAGCGCCGAGCCGCGCCTTGTTGGGCGTGCCGTCGAGCGCGATCATGGTCTCGTCGATCTTGACCTGCGCCTCGGCATCCATGCCGGACAGCGCGTCGAAGATTTCGCCGTTGACCGCATCGACGGCATTGCGCACGCCCTTGCCAAGGTAGCGGTTCTTGTCGCCGTCGCGAAGCTCGATCGCTTCGTGTGCCCCGGTCGAGGCGCCGGAGGGAACGCCGGCGCGGCCGCGCGAGCCGTCGGCCAGCACGACGTCAACTTCGACGGTCGGATTGCCGCGGCTATCAAGAATTTCGCGGCCGATGATGTCGACGATGGCAGTCATGGAAGCTCCCAGCTGGGCTATGCGGGGCTTCTACAGGATCGGCGCGCCCCTTGTCATGCCTACCCGAATGGAGGCATCCAGTGCCGCATGTCGAAACAACGGAAGCTGCAACTCGGCCGTCCGACCTCGATCCCGGCCTCGCCCGCCGACGTGGTGCTCGACCGCGTGCCGAATCCGCATCCGGATGCGGATTACGTGGCTCGTTTTACGTTCCCGGAATTCACCGTGATGTGCCCGGTCACTAGCCAGCCGGACTTCGCCACGCTCGTGATCGACTACGCGCCGCGTGGCTTCCTGGTGGAATCGAAGTCGCTCAAGCTCTACCTCAACAGCTTCCGCAATCACGCGGGCTTCCACGAGGATTGCACGGTCAGCATCGGCAAGAAGCTGGTCGCGCTGTTGAAGCCGAGATGGCTGCGCATCGGTGGCTATTTTCATCCGCGCGGCGGGATGCCGATCGATGTGTTCTGGCAGGCCGGCAAGCTCCCGCCCGGCGTCTGGGCTCCCGATCAGGGGATCGCCACCTATCGAGCGCGATAGGGTTTGCTCTTTTGCGGATCAGGCCTTGAGCGCCAACGCGCCGTTGAGCGCAGCGACGAGTCCACGGGCCTCCTGTTGCGGATCGGCCGCGCGCATGACGCCGCCCATCACGGCGACCCCGGCCGCGCCCGCCGCAATGAGTTCACCGATGCGCGCCGCGTTGATGCCGCCGATGGCGAGCACCGGCACCCGCGCCGCGCGGGCGATGTCGGCAAGGCCTTTGCGCCCGATCTCGGGGCCGTAGCCCGGCTTGCTCGGCGTCTCGAAGGCCGGACCGGCCAGCGCGTAATCGACGCAGCGCGGGTCGATCGCTTCGGCCTCGGTGACGGTGTGGATCGATACGCCGATGAGCTTCTGCGCGCCGAGCAGCGCGCGCGCCGCGGCCGGGTCGGCGCCGGAGGGTAGATGCACACCGTCGGTGCCGGCAAGCCTGGCGAGTGCGGCCTCGCCGTGCAGCGATAGGCGAGCGCCCACCGCGCGAGCCATCGGCAGAAGCCGCCGCGCCATCACGGTTTGCTCGTCCTCGGGCAAGTCTTTTTCGCGGAGGCTCACCCATCGGCAGCCGGCATCGAACGCCGCGGCCACAACGGCGGGAAGCGGTCGCCGCGCCTGGCTGCGGTCGGTCACCAAAAGGAGCGGAGGATTGGGCAATCGCACCGGGAAAACCTACCGAAACCGGCCGATCGTCGCTACTTGTTTGATGATGCCTGCGGTGAAGGCACGTGATTGAAAGTTATGATAGACCCCGGCCAACGATGAACCGCCCTGCCCGCATTTCCTTTGTTTCGCTCGGCTGCCCGAAGGCGCTGGTCGATTCCGAGCGCATCATCACGCGGCTGCGCGCGGAGGGCTATGAACTCGCGCGCGAGCATGCCGGAGCCGATCTCGCCATCGTCAACACCTGCGGGTTCCTCGACAGCGCCCAGGCCGAGTCGCTCGCCGCTATCGGTTCCGCCATGGCGGAGAACGGCAAGGTTATCGTCACCGGCTGCATGGGGGCCGAACCCGAAAAGATCACTGCCGTGCATCCGGGCGTGCTGGCCGTCACCGGCCCGCAGCAATATGAAAGCGTGCTCGATGCCGTCCATCGTGCCGCTCCACCGCAGCACGATCCGCACATCGATCTGATCCCGCCAGAAGGCGTCAAGCTGACGCCACGGCACTATGCTTATCTAAAGATTTCAGAAGGTTGCGATAATCGCTGCACCTTCTGCATTATTCCAAAATTACGCGGCGATCTGGTTTCGCGCCCGGCCGCCGACGTGCTGCGGGAAGCCGAGCGGCTGGTGGCCGCCGGCGTCAAAGAGCTGCTCGTCATCTCGCAGGATACTTCGGCCTACGGGCTCGATCTGAAATACGCGGCGAGTTCGTGGAAGGGCCGCGAGGTCCGGGCCAAGTTTCTCGATTTGGTGCGCGAATTGGGTGAGTTCGGCGTCTGGGTGCGGCTGCATTACGTCTACCCCTATCCGCACGTTGACGAGGTGATCGGATTGATGGTGGACGGGAAAATCCTTCCCTACCTCGATATTCCCTTTCAGCACGCGAGCCCGGACGTGCTCAAACGGATGCGCCGGCCGGCCGCGCAGGCGCGCACGCTCGAGCGCATTCAAAAGTGGCGCGCGGAGTGCCCGTACCTGACCATCCGTTCGACCTTCATCGTCGGCTTTCCGGGCGAAACCGAAGCAGACTTCGGCTTGCTGCTCGAGTGGCTCGCTGAGGCCGAACTCGATCGCGTCGGCTGCTTCCGTTACGAGGCGGTCGCCGGCGCTGCCGCCAATGACCTCGGCGTGCCGCAAGTGCCCGAAGCGCTTAAGGACGAGCGCTGGAACCGGCTCATGGCGCACCAGCAGGCCATTTCCGGCAAGCGCTTGAAGCAAAAGGTTGGGCGCAACGAGCGCGTCATCATCGATGAGGTTGGTCCGCTACCGGGGCTCGATCCGGCCATCGCCAAGGGCCGCAGCCGTGGCGACGCTCCGCAGATCGACGGGATGGTGTTCGTGCGCAGCCGCCGGCCCTTGCGCGTTGGCGAGATCGCCACGGTGAAGATCGAACGCGCCGACGCCTACGACCTGCACGGTAGCGTTGTGGGGTACTGACCGGACTGATGCGGCTATTTCGCGTTTGCCGCGATCGCCCTCTTGACGAAGGTCTGGTCCAGCATGGCGGCGGGGTCGAGGTTCTTGACCTTTGGATTGCTGACGACGATCGCGTCGATATCGCCCTGAATCTGCGCCGCATCCGGCATCGGGTCCTCGGCCAGGATCTCGTTGATGTAGAAGTCGTAGGTGAAGTCGAGTTCGGCCGGGTCCTTGACGCCCAGATGCGCGGTCATTTCCGCCTCGGCGTAGGCGCGGTCAGTTTTTTCGCGATGAAGTGCTTCGACCAGGGCATCGACAATCGCTTGCACGATGTCTGGGTGCGCCTGGATGTACGCCTGGGTGAACCAGAGGCCGGCGCTCACCGACGGAATTTTGCTTTTCGGCAGATCGACAAGCTCCACCATGCCGGCGCGCTTGAACTGATAAGTCGCCGGCGGATGCGACGCCGCCGCCACGACGCTTCCCGCCAACAGCGAGCTGTTGACGTTTACCGACGCCGCCAAGCGGCGTGAGGATTACATCAGAGGGCGCAAGCCCAAGCTGCTTCAGCGCGAGCAAAGTTCCGGCATAGAGCGAGCCGGTAGTGCTGGTGATGCCGACGCGCTGGCCCTTGAGCGTTTCGGGGGTGGCGTGGTCGGCGCGGGCCCAGAACTGGAAGGTGTAGATCGGCGTCAGCGTCGCGACCAATGTGAGCTTGGCGCCTTGTGCGACAGCAGACGCGGCGTCCGAGGCCCCGATGCCGGCCACCTGCACCTCTCCGGTCAGAATCGCCGGCACGCCCTCCTGGGCGGGCAGGTAGCGGACCGTCACCTCGAGGCCGCGCTTCTTGAAATAACCCGCGTCGGTGGCGATCCACAGCGGAAGAAAATCGACGGTCTTTTGGCTGTGCGAAATCGTGATTTGGGTCATTTGCGCCGCGGCTGGGCGAGACGCGAGCCCGACTACCAAGGCCGGGCCAAAAGCGAGAGCCGCAATGAGCGTGCTGTGAGTCCGTCGGTTCATTGTCATTCTCCCTCGCCGGCCGCGTTCGATTGCGCGTCAGAGTCGCCAAGCGTCGAAGCGGCGCTCGAGCAAGCGCACCACCGAGGTTAATAGCATACCGGCAACGGCAAAGATCAGCAGGCCAGCGAAGACGAGGTCGGTCTGAAATTGCTGGCCGGCACTCTCAATCATGGCGCCGACGCCATGCTGGGCGCCAAGAAGCTCGGCCACAAACACGCCGATGAGCGCTTGCCCCACCGCCAGCCGCAAGCCGCCAAGGATGAACGGCACCGAGCCCGGCAGCGCAATGGTCCGGAAGATCTTGAGGTCGGTGGCGCCGAAGCAGCGGGCGACGCGCAAAAGATGCTGATCGAGGCTGCGTACACCGCTGCTGGTGTTGACCAGCACCGGAAACACCGCAATTAGGAAAACGAGCGCGACCTTGGAACTAAGCCCGATGCCGAGCCAGACGACGAGCAGCGGCCCGAGCGCGACGCGCGGGATAGCGTAGAGGAAATTGACGAACGGATCGAAGAAATAGCCGAGCCGCGGGTACCAGCCGATAGCGAGGCCGCCGACGATGCCGACCGCCGTGGCGAGCGCAAGGCCGTAGAAAAGCTCTTTGCCGCTTTCGGCGAGGTCGGCCCAGATATCGGATGAAGAAAACAGGCCGATAAGAGCGGCGATGACGTCGGCCGGCGACGGCAGCAGGATCGGCGGCTCGAGCTGGAGCGCCGTCACCAATTCCCAGATGACGAATAGCAGCGCGATGAAGGAGCAGCCGAGCACGATGCGCTCGGTCCTCTGTCCCACGCTTGCAAACAAGGCGCCGGGCCGTCGCCTCGGCGTTCCGGATTCATCGAGGATGATCGTCGCCATGACGTTTCTCCTCCCTCCCTTAGGCTGCGTTCTTTGCCTTGGCTGCCGCGACGAGTACCGCCGCGACGTCCTGAACGTAGGCCAGAAATTCCGCCTTGAGACGTGCTTCGTCCCTCGGCTTGGGCAGTTCGATGCGCACGTCCCGCACGATGCGGCCCGGCCGGCGGCTGAACACGCAAACACGGTCGGCGAGGAAAACCGCTTCGCCGATATCGTGAGTGACAAACAGCGCGGTGACGTCGGCGCGCTTGCAGATCGACAAGAGTTCGACCTGCAGGGTTTCACGCGTCTGCGCGTCGACCGAGGCGAACGGCTCATCGAGCAGCAAGAGCTCCGGCTCGACCGCGAGCGCGCGGGCGAGGTTGACGCGCTGCTGCATTCCGCCCGAGAGCTGATGCGGATAGCTGCGGGCGAAATCGGCAAGGCCGACGAGTTCAAGCAGCGTGCCGGCACGCGCGGCCGCCTCGCGTCCCCTCATCCGTCCCGACATTTCGAGGCCAAAGGTGACGTTGTGCAGCACGTCGCGCCACGGCAGCAGCCCCGGCTGCTGAAACACCATTGCGCGGTCAGGTCCAGGCCGGGTGATGGGCTTTCCCTGCAGGGCCAATTCACCGGCGGAGACTGGCAAAAAGCCCGCGACCGCGTTGAGAAGCGTGGTCTTGCCACAGCCAGAGGGGCCAAGAAGGCAGACGAACTCGCCGCGCCCGACCGACAAATCGATCTGGTCGATGGCGAGCACGATCTCGCCGCCGCGCCCCGCATAGGCAATCGAGACGTTGCGGGCCTGCAGATAATCGGGCGCCCCTTGGACGCGAGCGGCGGCAGGTGCCAGTGCGGCAGGCGTGCTCATCTGCGCCTTCGCCATGTCTTGCGGCATGTTTTGGCAATCATGGAGTCATGATCATGGAAGCTTGGCACTGAGTGCTGTAGGCGCCTCAAGCGCGCGAACCCATACATGAGGGAAATTGGGGCGTCCATGAACTCATTCGCCGATCCGACACTAAGCGCTTGGTGATCGCGCAAGCACCCTGCCGATGGCGTCGGTGAGTTTGGCGAGCTCGTGCTTGGCAATCGTAAAGGCTGGTGTGAGGTAGATGATAGAGCCGAACGGGCGGATAAAAACCCCTTCAGCAACAAATCGTTGCCGCAGAGCGTTGAGATTTTCGATGTGATCGAGCTCGACCACCCCGATGGCGCCGATGACGCGCACATCGGTCACGCCCGAAAGGTTTCGACACGGCTCTAAACCCGCTCGTAGAGCATCCGCGATTTGTGCCACCTGGTCGAGGCGCGGTTCGCGCTCGAACAGGTCAAGCGAGGCGTTGGCGGCCGTACACGCCAGCGCATTGGCCATGAAAGTCGGTCCATGCATGAGCGCCTGCGTCGGATCGTCCGACCAGAAGGCTTCGAACACCTTCTTGGACGCGAGCGTGGCGGCGAGCGGCAAAGTCCCGCCGGTCAGCGCCTTGCCAATCGTCATGATGTCGGGCGCGATGCCCGCGGCTTGGTGGGCGAAGAGCGAACCGGTGCGGCCAAAGCCGGTAAAGATCTCGTCGAGGATCAAGAGAACATCATGGCGGTTGGCGGCGGCGCGCAATGCGCGCAACGCCTGCGCGTCGTGAAAACGCATGCCGCCGGCGCCTTGCACCAGCGGCTCGACGATGATTGCGGCGATCTCGTCCGCCCGCTGCGCGAGCATGGACTCGAAAGCCGCGGCGCTTGCCTCGTCGGCCGGCAGGTCGACGGTGATCTGTTGTGGCAGCAGCCCGGCAAAGGCGGCGTGCATGCTCGCTTCCGGGTCGGATACCGCCATCGCACCAGTCGTGTCGCCGTGATAGCCGCCGCGAAACGAAACGATGCGCGTGCGTCCGCGCACGCCCAGGTTCCGCCAATACTGGACCGCCATTTTCAGCGCGACTTCGACCGCGACCGATCCCGAATTCGCTGAAGAAGACGCGATCAAGTCCCGCCGGCGCGGCGAACTTCACGAGCCGTTGCGCCAGCGTCAGCGCGGATTCGTGCACCAAGCCGCCGAACATGACGTGCGGAAGAACCGCCAGTTGGCGCTCCACCGCCGCTTTGATGTGCGGATGGTTGTAGCCGTGGCAGGCAGTCCACCATGAGGCCATGCCATCGATGAGTTCGCTTCCGTCGGCGAGCACGATCCGGCTGCCGCGGGTTGCGACCACCGCAAGCGGCGGGCTTGCGGTTTTCATCTGCGTATAGGGCAGCCAGACATGGTCGAGGCCGTCGTACCAGGACGGCAGTAACGCACTCCGCCATCGACCGTTTTCGCTAGTATTGCCCGACATTTGGCGCTTTCATGCCCCGCAACCGCCACCGAGCGCTATTCTGCCTGCCGCGCGCTGTGAGGTCACGATGGTTTCGGCGGATTGGGGCCCGCAATCCGCGTGGAGAGGCGATGCGCTCGCTCGACGAATTCGCGTCCGAAAAGCTCCAGGCGCTGGAGCGCGCACAGCTGCGCCGCAGGCCGGTGGTGACGGCGCGCAAGGGCCTCCATGCCGAGCGCGCGGGCCGCTGTTTGCTGTCGTTTTCGTGCAACGATTATCTCAATCTCAGTCAGCACCCCACCATCGTAGCGGCGGCGGTGGCCGCGACCAAACGATACGGCGTCGGCGCCGGCGCCTCACGTCTGGTCACTGGCAATCATCCGCTCTATGCGGAGCTTGAAGAACGGTTGGCGCGGTTGAAGAGAACCGAAGCCGCGTGCGTCTTCGGTTCCGGCTACCTCGCTAATACCGGCATCATCCCCGCGCTTGCGGGCGCCGACGACCTCATCCTGATCGACGAATTGTCGCACGCTTGTCTGCATGCCGGCGCCAAGCTGAGCGCAGCGGCCGTGCACCGCTACCGCCATTGCGACGTTGCGCACGCGCGCGCGCTCTTGAAGGACCATCGCGCCGCGCACGGGCGTGCACTGATCGTCACCGATGGCGTATTTTCCATGGACGGCGATCTGGCGCCGCTACACGATTTGGCGGAGGTTGGCACAGGATTTTGATGCGTGGCTGCTTGCCGACGACGCGCACGGACTGGGCGTTGTTGGCGGCGGTCGCGGGTCGAGCTTCGCCAATGGCGGCTCCACCGAGGTGCCTCTGCAGATGGGTACGCTGTCGAAGGCTGTCGGCTCCTACGGTGGCTATCTGTGCGCGTCGCAGCCGGTGATCGATCTCATGCGCACGCGCGCGCGCACCTTCATCTATTCGACCGGCCTGCCGCCGGGCGTGATCGCCGCCGCGATCGCGGCCGTCGATCTAATCGAGCGCGAGCCGGATTACGTCGCCGAGCCGTTGCGCAAGGCGAGATTGTTCGCCGGCGCGCTCAATCTGCCGGAGCCGCAGAGCGCAATCGTTCCGCTTATTCTCGGCGGCACCGAAGCAGCCCTCGATGCGGCGGCCGCACTCGAGGACGATGGCTTTCTCGTTGTCGCCATCCGCCCCCCAACGGTGCCGCAAGGCACCGCGCGGCTGCGCTTCGCGTTTACCGCGCAGCATTCTGACGGTGACATCGAGCGGCTGGCGGAATGCGTACGCCGCCGCGTGCTGGATAGGTTCCCGTGACGGCGATCTTCATCACGGCCACTGGGACTGATGTCGGCAAGACTTTCGTTGCCGCCTCGCTGATCGGGCATTTCCGCCAGATGGGCCGCACCGTCGAAGCGATCAAGCCGGTGGTCAGCGGCTTCGATCCGGCAAAAGCCACCACCAGCGATCCGGCAGTGCTGTTGCGCGCGCTGGGGGTTTCCTTGACGGCTGAAGCGATCGAACGGATGTCGCCGTGGCGGTTTCGCGCGCCACTGTCGCCCGATCTTGCCGCGCAGCACGAGGGCCGCAGGATCGACGTCGACGATGTCATCGCCTACTGCCAAAGCGCCGTCGATCAGCGGCAGGATTTGCTGCTGATCGAGGGCGTCGGTGGGATCATGGTGCCGCTCGATGGCGAGCGCACCGTCCTCGACGTAATGATGGCGCTGCAACTGCCGCTCATCCTGGTGACCGGAAGCTATCTCGGCACGATCAGCCATACGCTGACCGCGCTCGAACTCGCTCTACCGGCGCGACATGAACGTCATGGCAATTGTCGTGAGCGAGACGTCAGGTTCGACCGTGCCGCTTGAAGACACGGTGGCGGCGATCGCCCGCTTCGCCGATCCAGTCATCGCGCTGCCGCGGCGGCGGCGCGAAGGTGGCGGGCCCGGCGGCGTACCGCCGTTCGGCCGCATCGTCGATCCACCCGGACGGCGTGCGCGCTGACGGCCGCCACGACGGAACACGTCAGAACAGGTTTTTCACCTGCGCGACGGTTTCCAGCATGCCCTCCAGGTTGAACAGGGCATGTAGCAGGATTGTCAGCAGCGTCGAACCCGAGCGCCAGCGCACCCAGCCCAGGAACAGGCCGGCGGCGGCTATTTCACCAACGCCGGTCCAGTCGTATTGCACGTGCAGGCGGGCCCACAGCGCCGAGATGACGATGATCGCCGGCCAAGCCGCGCGCTCCGAACGCACGAAGCCGCGGAACAAATAGCCGCGGAACAGGATCTCCTCGCCGGCAGGCGCCACCAGCACGGTCGCGATCCACATCAGCGGCAGCCAGCCTTCGGCGGCCGCACTGGTGTAGGATACGACCTGGAAGTCGGAGACGATCGCGTGGCCGGTGGCAAACAGCAGCGCGTCGGTCAGCGCGATGATGATGACGATGCCAACGATCCCCACCGTCACCGAGCGCATGGGCGGCGGCACCAGCGCCAGATACTCGATTGGATCGGCGCCCCGCAGACGCACGGCGAGCAACAGGACGGCGACAATGACCGGATTGAGCACCAGGACAGACAGCGTGACGACCGCGCCATCGTATTGCGCGGCGGCCAGCGATTGCAGGTCACCGGGCCACCAGTGCACCAACACGATCAGCGCGACGCCATACCCAGCCAAAAAGGCGACGACGGCCCAGGCCATCGTCGCCAGATAGGGAAGTGTGCTCGCGAGAAAGCCCCTAATCGTCATGGGGCTTAAGCGTTGTTCCGGTCGCGCATGAATCCTACGGGAGCAGAATGGACGAGCCGGTGGTGGCGCGGCCTTCGAGATCGCGATGCGCCTTGACCGCGTCTTTCAGTGCGTAGCGCTGATTGATCGGAATTTTCACCCCACCCTTGCCGACCACGTCGAACAGGCCGTTGGCGATGGAGATGAGATCCTCGTGCTTGGCGGCGTAGGTATTGAGCGTCGGCCGAGTGGCGAACAGCGAGCCTTTGGTCTGCAGGATATTGATGTTAAACGCATCGATCTGTCCGGACGCGCTGCCGTAGCTGACGAAGTATCCGAGCGGCTTGAGGCAGTCGAGCGAGGCCGGGAACGTGGTCTTGCCGATGCCGTCGTAGACCACCTCGCACAATTTGCCGCCGGTGATCTCCTTCGTCCGCGCGGCGAAATCCTCCTCGCGATAGAGGATCGTGTGGTGGCAGCCGTTGGCCTTGGCGAGCGCGGCTTTGTCCTTGGAGCCGACTGTGCCGATGACGTTGGCGCCGAGATAATTGGCCCATTGGCAGAGGATCAGGCCGACGCCGCCTGCGGCGGCGTGAACGAAAACGTTCATGCCTTTGTCGACCTTGAACGTGCGGCGCAAAAGGTATTCGGCCGTCATGCCCTTGAGCATCATGGCGGCGGCCTGCTCGTAGTTGATATTGGCCGGCAGTTTGACGGCGCGATCGGCGGCGACGATCCGTTCGGAGGCGTAACAGCCGAGCGCCACCACATAGCCGACCCGGTCGCCGACCTTGAAGTCGGTCACGCCGGGACCGACCGCGATGACTTCGCCCGCGCCCTCATTGCCGGCGGTAAACGGCAGGCCGACCGGCGAGGGATACATGCCCATGCGGAAATAGGTGTCGATAAAATTGACGCCGGCAGCGTGTTGTTTGACCCTGATCTGTCCTTGCCCGGGCGCGGGCAGTTCAATCTCTTCGTAGGTCAGAACCTCGGGCCCGCCGACCTTATGCACGCGCACCGCAGCAACCATTTTACTCTCCTATCCTGTGTCTCAAGCTATCCGTGTCGATGTCTTGCGGCCGATGCGCCGCTTTCGCGCGCGATCATAGGTGGTCACGGCAAGCGCGCAAGAGAGCGGCTGCATTGCTGCGGCTGTTGCCCACTGGCGCCCCCGAATCATGCGTGGGTATGGGCGAGATTTAGTCGGCTGTCACCTTCCTGGTCAGGTGGCGGTCGAATGCATCCGCCAAACAGCGGAGACTTGTTGAAAAGCCCCTCGTCATCGGCAAAACAGCGCCGCCGTCGATTGACCGGCTGCCGTAGCGCCCGCAGAATCGCGCACTTCCGGGTCCGGGGGGACCGTCATGGCTTTGCGCGCATCTCTACTCGCGACACTGGCGGGATCGATTCTTCTCGGCTCCTGCGCCAGCCCGTATTTCGTTCATGATCCGCGCACGGTCGTGGTCGATCGCGACGAGGTTCCGCGCCTGCTGAAGTCATTGCGCTGCGAGATGGTCACATTCATCGCCGCGAATAATCAGCGCAACATGATGTTTCAGGCGGAGGCAAAGCTGCACGGGATCCGAAGCGCTATCGAGAAGTATTCCTATTACGAGATCGATTGGGCGCAGTTCGGCGCTTTGGAGCTGAGCCTGCAGGTTCAGGATACGGCCAGCTTGGGGACCGGCACGCAGTTTGACTGGCTCAGAACGCAAAGCCCCGGACACTCACATGCCTGGGACCTCGGCCCGACCGCCCAGGATCAAAACACCTATCAGGCAAACTGGTTTTTTGCGGTTCCGCAGGACGCGATAACGGTCCGGCCCGCGTCGGCAACAGCACTTGCCTCCGAGGAACATCCGTTCTCCTGTTATTCTACCGTACCAAAAAGAAATCCGCTGCCCTTTGGCAGCATCTATGTCGAGGACGATCTCGACGCGCTGGCGCGCAACGACTTTCCCGACTATGCGCTGTTCAAGCGCATATTGGTCAACAACACGACGCCCCTTGCAGCGTGGCTCGAGGAGGTCGGCATCTCGATCAGTGATGCAACGCTGCACAGCACGCACCCGCAGCAGAAGCGCGATCAGATCATCCCGGCACAGATGCAGTACACATTCCAAATTCAGGTCACAGGAGGTCTCGACGTCAAATACATCCTTGCTGCGCCGCTGTGGCCGACGGTCGGCGCCGAGGTTTCGGGCAGCATGCAAAAAATCAATTCCATCGTAATTACACTCAACGGGCTCGACTCGCAGTCAGCCTATCAGTCCCAATTCAGCGGCGGCGGCGTTAAGAATACTAGCGCACCCAAGGCGCTACCGACGATCAATGTCGGTACCGCGGGCCATGACCTGCCGGCCTATGTTGGGCGAGATCGGCCGCGCGGCCATCCGTTTCCGGTCTTGATCGTGCCGGCGCAAAGTCATTGACGGCGCAGGTCAAAGTCAGCGCGCTCCCGAAACGTTGAGTACAGCGCCGCTGACGTAGGAGGCGGCGTCCGAAAGCAAAAACAGGATTGCTTCGGCGATCTCGCTGGCCTCTCCAGCCCGCCCCATCGGCAGCAGCGGCGTGATCCGTGCGAGCCGTCCGGGCTCGTGAATTTCGGTATCCGTCGGACCGGGCCGGATGGCGTTCACGCGAATTCCTTCCTTCGCCACTTCGCGCGCCAAACCGTTGGTGAGGGCGTCAACCCCGCCTTTGGCTGCGGCATAGAACACGTATTCGGTGGCGCCGCCGGTGACCGCGGCGATCGACGACAGCAGCACGATCGATCCGCCCTTCCCGCCATGCGCCGTCGACATGCGCCGCACCGCTTCGCGTGAACAGACGAGCGCGCCGAACAGGTTGATATCGAGCACCTCGCGAAGGGTCGCGGCGGTGGCGGCATCGAGCCGGGAATTCTTGCCGCCGACGCCGGCGGAGTGGACGAAATGGGTGATCGGGCCGAGCGCGCGCGTCGTCTCGTCGAACACGCGCACGATCTCGTCCTCTTTCGCCATGTCTCCCTGCAGCGTGACGGCCTTGCCACCAGATTTTCTCACTGCCTCGGCGACGCTGTCGGCCGCTTTCACGTTGCGAACGTAATTGATCGCCACGTCGTAGCCGCGCTCGCCGGCGAAGCGGGCGGTCGCGGCGCCGATGCCGCGGCTGCCGCCGGCGATCAGAAGAACGGGTCGAGGCATGTTTTCCTCCCTGAAGTTTGTTGCGCCGTCACGGATGGTGCCGGCGCAGAAAGCCGATGCCGATGAAGTAGATGGCGAGCGCGCCCAGCGCGATCTGGGTCCAAAATCCCGGCGCGAGGTCCTCTATCACGGTGAAGAATGCAAGCAGCGCCCACAGTGCCAGCGCCGCAATCGTGAGTATGCGCAGATGCGGGATGCGGACGGGATGAACGAAATGCACCGGGACGAAGGTCAGGATCGACAGCAGCACGATCGAGGCTGCGCCGAGCCATGGCGGGGGCTTGAGGACGAAGAGATAGAACGCGGCGACGTTCCACACCGCGGGGAAGCCGCGAAAATAATAATCCGAGGTCTTCATCCAGCGGTCGGCGAAATAGAGCGAGCCGGTGACGACGACGAGAAGGCCGAGCGGTGTCGCAAACGAGGCTGGCAAGAGCCCGCTCGCAGTCATCGCATAGGCGGGTACGAAGACGTAATTCATGATGTCGACGACGAAGTCGAGCACCTCGCCGGACCAGCGCGGCAGCACCTCGGCAACCTGCAGCCACCGGGCGAATGTGCCGTCGATCCCGTCAATGACCAGTGCAACGCCGAGCCAAACGAACATGCGCGGCCACTGGCCGCTTGCTGCGGCGATCAGCGCCAGAAATGCACACGCGCCGCCGCAGGCGGTGAAGACGTGGACGGCGAAGGCGGCGACGGTCTGCGGCGTCGCGATCCGGCGCGGTGCGCGTATCGGGTCCATCGATTTTTCTGCCCCACCCATTCCTCGCAATCGAGGGTAAGGAGCATGCCCGCCATGCGCAATCGCTCCGCCGTTGCTAATGTGGGCGCCCGGTTCGCGGTCAACCAAGGCCAGCGGACCCTTACCGGCTAAGAGCGCAGTGGCAGAGACGATTAAGGCCGAGGTGGCGGTGATCGGCGGCGGACCGGCAGGGCTGGTCAGCGCGCTTGCGCTTGCCGCGGCCGGGATCGAGACAGTGCTAGTCGCTCCGCAGGCGGAGCCTGACCACCGCACGACCGCGCTGCTCGCGGGTTCGGTTGCGGCGCTGCAAACGCTCGGCGTCTGGCGATCCTGCCTGCCGCATGCGGCACCGCTTCGCCAAATCCGCATCGTCGACGACACGGCGCGGCTTCTGCGCGCGCCTGAGGTTTGTTTTGTGGCGGCGGAAATCGGGCTCGATGCGTTCGGTTACAACATCGAAAACCGGCATTTGTTGTCGGCCCTTGAGGCGCGTGCTGCGGAGCTCAAGCTGACGCGCATCGCGGCGGCGGCGCTCGCGGTGAGCGGCGACGACGAGGGCGTCACTGTCACACTGCCCGACGGACAAGCCCGCGTGCGGCTTGTGATAGGCGCCGACGGCGCTCGCTCGCTTTGCCGCACCTCCGCTGGAATCGGTGTGACGCGGCGGGCCTATCCGCAGGTCGCGTTGACGCTCAACCTCGCCCATGCGCGGCCGCACGGCGACGTCTCAACAGAGTTTCACACCGAGAGCGGACCATTCACGCTCGTTCCCCTGCCCGATCGCCGTTCGAGCCTCGTGTGCGTACTCACGCCGCAGGACGGTCAGCGAATTGCAGCGATGGGCGGCGCCGCGCTGGCAGACGACATCGAGCACCGCGCCCATTCGCTGCTCGGGCGCATGGACGTCGAGCCAGGCCGCGGCCTCTTTCCGTTGGCGGTGCAGAGCGCGCAATCACTGGCGCGTGGACGCATTGCTCTCGTCGGCGAGGCAGCCCACGTGGTTCCGCCGATCGGCGCGCAGGGTCTCAATCTCGGCCTGCGCGACAGCGCCGCAATCGCCGAGATCGTCGCCGACGCGCGGAGGGCGAACCTCGATATCGGCGCGCCGGAAGTTCTTGCCCGTTTCGAGGCGGCACGGCGCGCCGACGTTTCGAGCCGCATCCTTGCCGTCGATCTGCTCAATCGCAGCCTGCTGGCCGATTTCATCCCCGTTCAGGGATTGCGCGGGCTTTCGCTCTATCTCGTCGACCGCATTGGCCCCTTGCGCCGCGCGCTTATGCGCGAGGGCGTGGCTCCGACGGCTGCGCAGCCGCGGCTGATGCGCGGCGAGATGGTGTGACGGCTGCCAATACATCTGCCAATACATCTGGCAATTCCTGGGCAGCCGTGCCGCCAAAAACGGCTTGGCGCTATCTGGCCGTCCGGCCTACCCTTTGGCATTATTTCTTGAGGCTCCGCATGAAGCTGCCGCGCAATTTCTTCAAGCCGCTCGCCATCGGTGCGCCCGCGCCGTTGCGTGAATTGCCGCTCAAACTCGAGCGCATGATTCACTTCGTGCCGCCGCACATCGAGAAAGTCCGCGCCCGGGTGCCGCAGCTCGTCGGCGAGGTCGATGTTGTGCTCGGCAATCTGGAAGACGCCGTCCCGGTGGACGCCAAAGAGGCCGCGCGCGCGGGCTTCATCGCGATGGCCAAGGCCTGTGAGTTCGGTGACACCGGGCTTTGGACGCGCATCAACGCGCTCAATTCGCCCTGGGTACTGGATGACATTTGCGAGATTGTCGCGGCCATCGGCCGCAAGCTTGATGTCATCATGTTGCCCAAGGTCGAGGGCGCCTGGGACATTCACTATCTCGATCAACTGCTCGCGCAGCTCGAAGCAAAGCATGCGGTCGGCAAACCAATTCTCATTCACGCGATTCTGGAAACCGCCGAAGGCGTCAGCAATGTCGAGGCGATTGCCACTGCCTCGCCGCGCATGCACGGCATCAGCCTGGGCCCTGCCGACCTCGCGGCATCGCGGGCGATGAAGACGACGCGGGTCGGCGGCGGCCATCCGGAATACAAAGTGCTGGCTGACGCCAGCGAAGAGTCAAACGCGCCGCGCGCGGCGTTCCAGCAAGATCTTTGGCACTACACGATCGCCAAAATGGTCGATGCCTGTGCGGCTGCCGGCATCAAGCCGTTCTACGGCCCATTCGGCGATTTCGCCGACAGTGCCGCTTGCGAGGCGCAGTTCCGCAACGCGTTTCTGTTGGGCTGCGTCGGCGCCTGGACGTTGCATCCGAGCCAAGTGCCAATCGCCAAACGGGTCTTTTCGCCCGACCCGGCCGAGGTCGCGTTTGCGAAAAAGATAATAGCGGCGATGCCGGACGGCAGCGGCGCGGTGATGATCGACGGCAAAATGCAGGACGATGCGACCTGGAAGCAGGCCAAGGTGCTGGTTGATCTCGCCCGCCTGGTCGCCGCTAAAGATCCCGATATGGCGGCGCGCTATGGACTTTGAGCGCGCCTTCGATCATGAACAAATATTAAGCACTCGGGCTGGTTGGTGCCACAATCGTGTCATTGCATATTCGCGGCGCAAGCCCAGCTAAGAGATGGTCCATGAAAGGTCTTCGCTCGTAAAGATGGATAAAATTCGCATCGCCAAATTTCAGATCGGCCAGGTCGTTCGCCATCGCCTTTATCCGTTTCGCGGCGTGGTGTTCGACATCGATCCGATTTTTGCCAATACCGACGAGTGGTACGAGTTAATTCCCGCCGAGGCCAGGCCGCACAAGGATCAGCCATTTTATCATCTGTTCGCCGAGAACGAGGAAACCGAGTATGTCGCTTACGTTTCCGAGCAAAATCTGTTGCCGGACACGAGCGGCGAGCCGGTCCGCCACCCGCAGGTCGCGGAAATCTTCATTAAGGACGGCAAGGGCGGTTACCGCCCCCGCGCCTCGATGCGGCACTGAACGCAGAACGGAGCGCTCGGCTTTCGCCAAGCGCTCCGCGTTCTCTCCAAAATGAAGATTACTGCGTCTTGTTAGGCGCGCCCGGAGCTGCAGCTGTAGGCTGAGTCTGCTCAAGCTTCTTGCGCGCTTCTTCTGCGCGCTTCTGCAGTTCCTCTTGCAGCTTCTCCTGCTGCGCCTCGAACACCTTGGGGTCAGTCGGCGGGCCGTCATACGCTTTGCCGAAGTCGGCGAGTGGCAGCACCAGGCTGATCGGCTGGCCGTTGGCATTGATCGCCTGCACGACGAGGCCGCGGCCCTTCTTCATCTGGTCGACCATCTCGGCGCTGGCCTCGTAATCGGCCATGCAGCCGTTGGTGAAGCAGATCACGTACGGCGCTGTCATCGGCTGGCCTTGGTCGATGATGACGCGGGTGCCGTGAACGAGTTGCATGCCGAGCGGCAGCGTGACGCGCAGGATCTTCTTCGGATCGCCTTCAGGTTCGATCAGCACGGCGGCAACCACCGGCATGCCCGATTCGATACGGGCGTCCTTGCCGGTGAAGCACACCTGTTTTGGATTGGGGTCTTTGCTCTTGAGGCAGAATTTGGTCCACGGCGAATAGATCAGCTGCACCGGTTCCTGCTGCTGCGGCTGTTGCGGTTCGGCAGGCTGCTGCGGAGTTGCCGCCGGCGCTGCCGGCTTGGCCGGGGGCTTCGGTTTGGCGGGCTGCTGAGCGAGCGTCAACGTGGCCGATGCAAGGGCAAACGCGATGCCGAGGGCTGCCGTCTTGACGATGGCGCCGAACGTCCGGCCCACCGATCGTGCCGGCGCCGAAGCGTTACGATAAATCATGAGATGCAGTCCTTTTCTCGTGCTGCCGCAAATCGACTTAAGTTGTGTCGCCCGGGTCAGACTTCGCTTTGACTTGTCCGAATTCGGGGAGTTCCCCATTCGTCGCCGCGCCTCGCCGCGCGGATGCCCCGGATCAACGGTCAATCGACGTAGATTACGGCAACAGCGTGACGCGCCCTTGACGCCAGATAGCCCATTTATTCGGGCCAATAAAGCCCGTTCGCCGAATATCGGTGATAATCGTGTCACGCACTTGATGCTGTCGTGATGGCCCGATGGTGGCGCGCATTTGTGCTACATCTGACCGATGCCCCGTTGGCGGAGCGATCTGCCGGAAGCGAAAGCGGAGGCGTCGATCGAGGGCGATGATGCGCGCAGTCTCGCGCGGCGCCGTACTCTTCACGTTCTGCGGCGCGCTCCTGCTTGCGGCGGCGCCTGTCCAACGTGCGCAAGCCGCCTACGCCATCGCCATGCACGGCGCTCTGGCGATGCCGGAAAACTTTACCGCCATGCCGTATGTCAATCCCGACGCGCCGAAAGGCGGCCGGCTGGTCCAAGGCGTGCTGGGTACCTTCGACAGCCTCAACCCGCTGATCGTCATGGGACTGCCGGCGCAGGCTATCCGCGGCTATGTGGTCGAAAGCCTGATGGCGCGCGGTTACGACGAGCCGTTCACGCTCTATGGACTGCTCGCTGACAGCGTCGAAACCAATGATGCCCGCGACTACGTCACGTTCCATATCAATCCGGCGGCGCATTTTTCCGACGGTGTGCCGGTGACCGCCGAGGACGTTTTATTTTCCTGGCAGCTGCTGCGCGACCACGGCCGGCCGAACCACCGCGCGTATTATTCCAAGGTGCTGCGTACGGAAATTCTCGATCCGCGCACGGTGCGCTTCGATCTCAGCGGCGGCGACCGCGAATTGCCGCTCATTCTCGGTCTGATGCCGGTCCTGCCCAAGCACGCGGTCGATCCGGCAACGTTCGAGCAGACGACCTTGGCAAAGCCGATCGGCAGCGGTCCCTACCTGGTGGACGATGTGCAGGCCGGCAGGAGCGTGACCTTCAAGCGCGATCCGAATTATTGGGGACGTTCGCTTCCCATCAATCGCGGCTTGTGGAATTTCGACGAAGTGCGCTTCGACTATTACCGCGACGCCAACTCTTATTTCGAAGCGTTCAAGGCCGGTCTTTACGATTTGCGCAACGAACAGGATCCGACCCGCTGGCAGACCGGCTACGATATTCCGGCAGCGCGCGCGGGACGCATCATTAAAGAGTCCGTGCCCGACGGGTTGCCCAAGCTTTCCTCCGACTACGTGTTCAATACCCGGCGCGGAATATTCGCCGACATCCGCGTGCGGCAGGCGATCGCGCTCCTGTTCGATTTTGAATGGATCAATCGCAATTTTTTCTATGGGCTTTACCGGCGAAGCGCGAGCTACTTCGACGATTCCGAACTCTCTGCCTATCATCGGCCGGCCAACGCTGGCGAACGCGCGCTGCTCGCGCCCTTCTCCGACGCGGTTCGTCCCGACGTGTTCGACGGCACCTGGTCGCAGCCCGCTCACCGACAGCTCCGGCCACGACCGCGCGACGTTGCGCCAGGCGCTCGCTCTCCTGCAATCTGCCGGCTACGAGCTCGAGGGGACCAAGCTGCGCAACCGGGCAACTGGCCGCCAATTGCATTTCGAGATCATGGTGACCAACCGGGACGACGAGCGGCTTGCGATTGCGTTTTCCAACGCTCTTGCCCGCGCCGGCATCGATGCGCAGGTGCGGCTCGTTGACGACGTGCAATATGAGCAGCGGCTCATTTCGTTCGACTTCGACATGATCGAATATCGCTGGGAGCAGTCGCTCTCGCCCGGCAACGAGCAGCTTTTCTATTTCGGCTCGGCGGCGGCCGACGAACCGGGATCGCGTAACTATATGGGCGTGCGTAGTCCTGCCGTTGACGCTATGATCACCGCGCTCCTGCAAGCGCGCGGCCGCGCCGAGTTCGTCGACGCGGTGCGCGCGCTCGATCGTGTGCTGATCTCGGGCTGTTACGTCGTGCCGCTGTTTTATCTTCCTGACCAATGGATAGCGCACTGGGCGAGGATTGCCCGTCCGGCGCGCACGTCGCTGTTTGGCTAACCTGCCGGAAACCTGGTGGCAGCAGCCGTCGGGAGCGGTGCAATGATCCTCGGCGATCCAGCAGCCGCGCTCGCCGCCCAGCAAAGTCAGCGCCGCGCCAGCATCGACGAGGTGTTCCGCCGCCTCGCGCAGAAGAATCCGGAAAAGCTCGCGCTTGCCGACGCGCCCAACCGGCCGGCGTTCACCGACGGCGCCCCGCGGCGGCTCACCTACGCCCAGGCCGACCGCATGGTTGCGGCGATTGCCGGGCGTTTGCGCCGCATGGGCATGGCGACCGACACGATCGTCGGCATCCAGATGCCGAACGTGGTCGAAAATGTCCTGACCATTCTCGGCGTACTACGCGCTGGAATGATCGCGGCGCCGTTGCCGTTGCTGTGGCGCCGTGCCGAGACAATCGCCGCACTCGCCCGCATCGGCGGCAAGGCGCTGATCACCTGCGGCCGCGTCGGCAGCTTCAATCATTCCCAGTTCGCCATGCGGATCGCCTCGGAGGTGTTTTCGATCCGCTACGTGTGCGGCTTCGGCGACAAGTTGCCCGATGGCGTGGTGCCGTTCGACGATCTGTTTCGCGCCGAACGGCTCGATCCGATCCCGCCGCTCGACCGCGACCGGCTCGCCAGCGCGGCAGCGCATATCGGGCTGATCACCTTCGATGTCGGCGACAACGGCATCGTGCCGGTTGCGCGCAATCACATGGAAATGCTGGCCGGCGGGCTCGGCGTGACGCTGGAAAGCAAGCTCGCCCAGGACTCGCGCATTCTCTCCACTGTCGTGCCGTCTTCGTTTGCCGGATTCTCGCTCACCGTCATGCCGTGGCTGCTCAGCGCCGGCACGCTTTACCTGCACCATCCGTTCGACGCCGACGTGCTGGCGCAGCAGCGGCGGGACGATGGTTGCCGCACGTTGATCGTGCCCGGCGCGGTGGCGCTCCGCCTCGCCGAAATGGGCGCGTTCACACGCGACGGCGCCGGCACCGTCGTTGCGACCTGGCGAGCGCCGGAGCGTTTGGCGACCAGCCCGGTCTGGCGTGAGCGTGAGGTTGGCTTCGTCGACGTTTCGATTTTCGGCGAAGCGGGTCTGATTGCTGCGCGGCGTGGCGCCAACGGCCGGCCGGCACCAATACCGTTTGGGCTGGTCGTGGCGCCGCGCGGCTCACCCGGCGCCGTTATCGTCGCCGAATTAGCGCGCACGGCGGCCGGCACCGTCGCTATGCGCGGACCGATGGTGCCGCGTTACGCTTTCCCGCCGGGCATCGAACGATCGGGCCTGCCGCATTTCGCGATCGATCGTCTGGGTCTGGTCGATAGCGGCTACACGTGCCGCGTCGACCCGGCCACGCGAGCAATGGTCGTCACCGGACCGCCGTCGGGCATCGTCAGCGTCGGCGGCTATCGCTTCCCGTTGCAGGAATTGCAGCAGGCGGTCGGCCGCATCGACAGCGCCGCGACGCTTGCTGCCCTGCCCGATCCGGTGATCGGCCAGCGGCTCGTCGGCAATGCGTCAAAGCCAGATGTGGTGCAGGCGGCACTGACCGCGGTCGGCGTCAATCCGTTGGTGGCCGCCGCCTTCCGCCAACACTAGCGCGCGCTGCTCACCACGACGTTGACGAGGTATTAACAGCGCTTTGGCATCTTGCGCGGCGGTGTCGCGTTTTATCCATCCCGCCGGCTGTCCGTCATGGCGTTGCAAGGTCCATTGGTCGTCGTCGCCGATAGTCCGGCCTCGGATCTCGTCGTCGCTTTACGCGGCGAGCGTGCTTTTCCGATCGTCGAGACGAGCTGGGCGGACGCTGCGTCCGCACTGACCTCCATCGAACCGGAAGGTTTGCTGCTGGCCGATGCCTGCACCGAGCGCACCGCCGAGGCGGCGCTGGCGCGCGCGGTTGCCGAGCGGCGCAAGGCGCGTGAAGCCGCTTTCATGCCGGTGCTGGCGCGCACCCGCGATGATAGCGCTGCGCTCTTTCCCGATGCGCTGACCATCTCTGCCAGCGCGCCGGCCGAGCGAGTTGCCGCCCGCCTGTCGTCGGCGCTGCGCATGCGCACGCTGCATTCCACCGTCTTGCGCCGAACCCGCACACTCGCGGCGGCGGGAGAGTTTCCCCCCGAGTTGCCGTCGAACGATCCGCTCGAAGAAGCGAGCGTGCTGCTCGCCGGGCGCGGCCGCTCCTATCCGACGCTCTCCGTCGCTGTCGGCGAGCGCGTCGGCGTGATTGGCGCGCTCAGCATCGAGAGCGCGGCGCGCGCGCTGCATACGCGCGACGTCGACGGCGTGGCGATCGGCGACGGCTTCGGCCCGCGCATCGTCGAAGCCTTGCTCACCGTGCTGGCCGAAGACGTGCGCTTTCGCGATCTGCCGGTCGCGGTGCTCGGCGGGCATCCAGGCGTGGTCGAGAAGTTCGTCGGGCACTTGCCCAATCTCGAACGCATCGCCGAGGGACCGGCGCTGCTGACCGAGCGCTTGCTGCCGTTCGTCCGCCTGCACGCGTTCGGCGAGCGGCTGCGCCGCATGCTCAAGTCGCTTGACGCCAAGGGCATGGTCGATCCCGACACCGGACTGCTCGCGCACGACGCATTCTGGCGCGACCTCAACCGCGCCGTCGACGATGCGGAGAAGCGCGGCGTCGGCCTTTCCATCGCGCGCTTTTCCTTCAACGGCAGCGATCGAAGGAGCGGGCTTGACGCGGCACGGCTGTTGAACCGGCTGATGCGCCAGGTCGACTTTGCCTGCCGCGAGGCCGACAATTCGATCTTCGCGGTGTTCACCGACACCGATTTGCGCGCCGCCCATGTGGTAGCGCGCCGGCTCGCCAGCGTGCTCAAGCACACCACCATGGCGCCCGACCGCAAGCGCGTCGGCATCGAGGCGGCGGTGACGCTGGCCACGCTGCGGCCGACTGACAACGTCGATTCGCTCATCGCCCGTGTGGTCGGCAAGACCGCGGCGCGGTAAACTGGCCGCGCTTGCTGCCGCTTTGCGGGCAAAATTCCCGTTGCGCCCCATATGAGCTAGGCTGAGCGAGATAGAATCGAAGGTGAGTTCATGGCCTCCTCATCCACTGCGCCCGTTACCGTGCCGATCGAAGTCGTGTCCGATGTCGTGTGCCCGTGGTGCTACATCGGCAAACACCGGCTGGAGGCGGCGATCGCGCTAAGTCCCGACGTCGAGGTCGCCATCAACTGGCGGCCCTATTTTCTCAACGACTGGATTCCGCGCGAGGGCATCGACCGGCAGACCTATCTGGAGACCAAGTTCGGTTCCGCCGAACGCTATAGCGTGATTGCCGAACGCGTCGCCGCCGCGGCCGCAATGGAAGGTCTGCCCTACGCGCCGGAGAAGATTTCGCGCCAGCCCAACACGCTCGACTGCCACCGCCTCATCCTGTGGTCGCGCAGCGCCACCGATCCGGGGCGCGTCAAGCAGCGGCTGATGGAACTTTATTTCGCCGAAGGCGCCGACCTCACGGATTCCAAGGTTCTGATCAAGGCCGCCGCCGATTGCGGCATGGACGGCGATCTGGTGCGGCGGCTGCTTGCCAGCGACGCCGACGTCGACCGCATCGAGAGCGAAGCGACCAGCGCCAAGGAAGCCGGCATCGACGGCGTGCCCTGCTTCATCTTCGCCGGCCCGGTCATCGTCACCGGCGCGCAATCGCCCGAATATCTCGCCAGCGCAATCGAGCGCACCGCGGGACGGCATACGCGGCTGCGGGCGTAGCTGCTCCCGCGCGCGGCGCGGGCTCTCCCCAACTATCGGGAACCATGGCTGCGGTCCCCCCGCACCCTGGCCTGCGCCACGCGTGCTAAGCGGGATACGCACAACTTTCAATTGCACGACTTTCGATTGACCGTCATCGTCGTGCCATCAAAGCACGTTGACTGTAACCTGTGCTTGCATCACATTCAATCTGACATAGCAAGCGGCATAGTTGCCGGAGCAAGCAGGAGCATCCGATGTTTGCCATAGGAACGCTGAGCGGCCCTCAGCAAAGGCCCGTCGCGCAACAAAAGAACTTCGCCGCCGCCGGTCCAGGCGGAGCGATGTTCCAAGGCTATGACAGCGTCACCGGCCAGGCTCGAGCGACTGCGGTTTCAGGCGGCAGCCAGAGCCAGGGCGGCTCAAGCACGGTCGTCTGCAAGGTCTGCACGGACCTTGAAACGCTGGCCAAGTCCGTCCAGATCAGCCAATCGCTCTCGGTGAGCTACGGCCCGATCGGCAGCGTCAGCGAAAAAACCGATTTCGTCAGCAATCTCAACGTCACCACATACAGCGTCTCGATCGTCGTCTATGCGCAGCACGTGAGTGCGACTGACCAGATGACGACCGTTACGCCCAACAACGGGGTTTCGACCCCGACCGACAAGACCTCGCGCCAACAATTCTTTGTCCGCTACGGTGATTCGTTCATTTCGTCGCGCACTCTCGGCGGGGAATACATCGCCATCTACACGTTCTATTCACGGAGCAAGCAAGAGCAGGATACGCTCACGGCGGACATGCAGGCGCAGGGCCTGTTGGATGGCGTCAACGTCAACGCTTCATTGCAGACCAAAATCCAGAATTTCTCCAGTTCGACACAGACCCGCAGCGTGTTCAGTCAGATGATATCAGGGCTGCAAAATCCTTCGTTTCCATCCAGCGACGGCATCATCAACTATGCACTTCAATTTCCCTCGCTGACGCTCGATGCTCCGACCATCATCAGTTTCCAGACCACCGGCTACGAGCACGTATTCGGCAACTTTGGCGACATTCCGAAAAATCGGGCTTATTTCGTCGGCACCGGCGTGATCGACGGATTGACCAAATATCTCGTCGCCGTGCGGCAGTTGCTCGCTCAGATCGGCTGGCTGAACTCGATCTATCAATTCTACGGCTATAGCGGCGATACCAATCTGGGAGTCATCGCCCCCAAGGCGCAGAGCGATCTTGGCGCCATCAACACGCAAATGCAGGCGTGGGAGAGCGATCCCGAGCCGGCCGCCGGTTTCACGCTTCCGACCTTGCAAACCGCAAACTCTGGCACGCCGTCGCTCAACTACACCGTCCACTACAGTGTGAGCCAAGGCGGTAGCGGTGGCGGCCCGTTCAACGACGTCAGCCCATCGACCTATCTGCAATTGCAAACCCGCATCACCAACGTTCAACTGCGGACCGGAGATGTTACCGACTGCCTGATGACGACGTATGCCGACAGCACCGGAAGACAGTCGGCGACTTCGCACGGCGGGGATGGCGGCAGCCCGTCGGCCACACTGCCTTTGATGCCCGGTGAATTCATCTCGCACATCGACGGCCGTTCCGGTGAGTACGTTGATCAGCTGAACCTGACCAGTTCGGGCGGCGCCAAAATCGGCGGCGGGGGCGGCGGCGGCGGTGCGTTCTCATGGGACGTTCCCAGCAACTCTGTCGTACTTGGCTTCGCCGGCCGGTGTGGCCGCTATCTCGACCAGGTGCAGGTGGTGTATGCCACGTTCGCCGCGGCGAAGTGGGGCTGAAGGCCGCGGGCCTCGCTAACCGTCTGGGTTCTGGCGTTCGGCCAGAAAACGTCAGTCGCGCATTAAGCTGATGCCGCGTGCGGGTTGCCCGTCCACATTTGCAGGACGGGCATCGGCTGCCTATCTGCCCGGGACCATGTCCGCCCGCGCCAATATGAAACACGAGCAGCTCGACTTCTTTCAGACGGCCGAGCCGCGCGCGCCGCAGGCGATGCCGGCCGGCTTCCGTTATGCGCCGGACGTGATCACGCCTGCCGATGAGACAAGGTTGGTCGAAGCCTTCGCCGATCTGCCGTTCAAGGAATTCGAGTTTCACGGCTATCTCGGCAAGCGCCGCGTGGTGTCGTTCGGCTCCCGCTACGACTTCAACAGCGGCGATCTGCAAGAGGCCGCGCCGATGCCGATGTTTCTCCTCCCGTTGCGCGAACGCGCCGCCGCCTTCGCCGGGCTCGCGCCCGACCGACTGGTCCATGCGCTCGTCACCGAATACCGGCCCGGCACATCGATCGGCTGGCACCGCGACCGGCCGCACTACGACGACGTGATCGGTATTTCGCTGTCATCGCCGTGCACCTTCCGCCTCCGCCGGAAGCGCGGCAGCGGCTGGGACCGCGCCGCCATCTGCCTCGACCGCCGCTCGGTTTATCTGATGCGCGGCCCGTCGCGTTGGGATTGGGAGCACAGCATCCCGGCGGTCGAAGGCTTGCGCTACTCGATCACGTTCCGCGCGATGCGTAACGATCCGTAGGGTGGGCAAAGCGAAGCGTGCCCACCACAGCATTCGCCGGGCTTCAGATAAGCCGCGTGGGCACGGCGCTCACGCGCCTGTGCCCACCCTACGTTCGGTTGACTGGTTGCCGCTACCGCTAACGTCGCGCTTTCGGACAGGACGTGCCCCTCATCGTCCATGCCGCCGGGTCGATAACCTGTCCTTGCTGGCAAAAGCTTACACCCTGACTCTTGAGGATGCCCTTGATTGTGCCGTAGCTGCCCGGTGCCGGCCGCGGTTGTGCGGCAGATATGTTGTAGGCCTTGCCAGTGATCGTGCGCAGCACGAGACAGAACGGCTCGACACCTTGTTGCACGCAACCGGTGACGGTAATCGGCTGATCGGCAAAAGATGTTGCGGTGAAGAGCGAAAGCAAAATAGCGGCAGCCGCTATACGGCGCATGGTTGTCCCCCTGGATCGTTCCTATCGCGCTTTTGCTAGCGGCGCGATGCGTCTGAAACTTCGCATGTCAAAACTGTCGGGTCAATTCACAGTTGTGTAAAACCCAGCGAAGTCCACGCTAATAACATCAGCAAAAGCTGTGGGCACGCCGCGGAGCCTGTCATCGGACCGTGCCGCTTCGCGCGGGTCCGATGGCGCCTTTGCCAGCCCGACGGTTGCTCAGCGCGGCGGCGTCACCACCGGGCTTGACCCGGTGGTCCATGCTGAGCCGTCGTAGCCCAATGGATTGCCGGATCAAGTCCGGCAATGACGAGCAAGTAGCCCGCATGAGCGCAGCGATATGCGGGATATCTGGGAGAATCCGACCCCGGATATCGCTACGCTCATCCGGGCTACGCTCGCTGGGAACGCGCCGCCATCCGCCTCGACCGCCGCTCGGTTTATCTGATGCGCGGCCCGTCGCGCTGGGAGTGGGAGCACAGCATCCCGGCGCTGGAAGGGCTTCGTTATTCGGTCACGTTTCGCTCGATGCGTGACCCCGCGTAGGACGGAATAGCGAAGCGTAATCCGCCCTACACTCACTAAAAAAGCAACGGATTATGGCCCCGCCCCATTGATGATCCCGGCCGAAGTAGCTTTACAATTTTCGCGCGAAATGACAATTTCAACCCTCGCTTAGGCTTCAGTAAGAGTAACGATGATGCGCACAGGCTGGAGCCTGCGCAGGCGGGCCGTGAAAGCTCACACTCGAATTCTCAAAAACGGAAATCACCGAAGCACCATCGTCACCGCATACCAGGAGCAAGTTGACCGTCGACGAACGGTGAGACACGTCAAAAATGATGAACAGCTTAATCTGCCCATTGTGAAGCAAATAGAGCCAACTAGGTTGTTTCAGAAAGGCTACCTTGAGATCCCCTCATGTTATTCAACCCCGAAAAAAGATGGACCGAACAAGTCAATCGTGTTTTCAGTCTCAAGCCCCGCAATGGAGCTTCCGGACATTCCTTTTGGCTTGATCGCGAGCCAATTGAACGATTGTTTGACGATCTTCTACGTCAAGAAGGTGTGCATATTTGTGTAGATGGACCTACAGGCACCGGAAAAACGTCTCTAGTAACAACGGTTTTGAGCAAATCGAAGGCAAGATTTTTCGAATTTCAATGGAAAAGACACACGACTTGGGCATCCTTCTGCCGAAAGATAATCGGCGACTTAACGCGAGAAGAGTCAAATTTCTCAGTTGATGTATTGGCTGGTTTTAAGGGAATAACACCTGAAGGCTCTGTGAAGTTTTCGTTTGGTAAAAAGAAGGGTGGAAAGCAAGATACCGCTGTTTGGCGAGAGGTCGGCGACCTCATCGATGAAGATGATGTAGCTCGAGTGATCGAACTCTCGGGACGCATTCTATTCATCGATGATTTCGAGAAGGCAAAAAATGAGCTTGTTGTTCGAATAGCTGATCTTTGCAAAGCCTTGACACAATCATACAGGGGCAAAGTCATTATCGTCGGAACTGACGATATCTATCGACGTTTGCTTGATGCTGACGTGGCGCTCGATTTCAGAGTCAAGGAGCTGAGCGTTGGTGTATTGCCGACACCAGACGACGCATGGAAGTTTTTATCCCTTGGGTTCGGTCGGCTGGGACTTATCGATCCTCAGGGCCGATACGCTCAGAAAAGGATTTCATTCGAACAGTTGAGGGCGTGCAAAGAGCAAGTTTATGACGCAGTAGATAGCCTTCCAAAAGCTCTGACGGAATTTGGTCGAGAACTTTGCCTGGCAAAAAGATTTCGTGAGGAAATCACAGAAGAGGAAATGCGGAAAAGTGCGGAAGCCTATTTCTACAGGCGAGTCAGTGAGCTAGAGCAGCTTTTTCCCGAGTTTGCCAAACTCTTCGCTTCTACTGTGGAAGTGAGGATGGTAATGGAGGCGATTTACAGTTGGCCGATAGGTGCGATTATAAAGGTAGATGACCTGTATCGTATGGTGTTTGAAAAATCAAAATTAGCCCGTCCCCAATTCAACTACGCTCTGGATAACTTGGCATCAAAGAAAATTATCACACTCACTGGTAAAAACCGCGGAACGATCTTTGTGACAAATTTGCCTCTTGCTCATACATTCGGCGTTTGCGTTGAGAAACGTGATCAATACCGACTTGCAGAGCGTTCTTACGGGAAAATGGGACAATTGTCGTTGCCGTTTTACAGAGAGCGTCGAGTATGATTGGCGCAAGCTCAAATACGGGGGCCGAACTTACGGCTCGCCATTATCCTAATTCCGGACGAAGGCTATCAAGCCGCCTTCTTCCCCTTCTCCGCCAATCCCGCCAGCGCCCGTAAAATCCCGGCGGCGCCGCGCAGCCGCGCCTTCGGCGTCTCCCATTCGTCGAAGAACACGACCTTCATATCCGGCCGCACGCGGGCGCCTTCGGGGTGTTTGGCGATGAAGGTAATGAGGCCGTCCGGATTGGCGAAAATATTGTCGCGGAATGACAGCACCGCGCCCTTCGGGCCGACTTCGATCTTCTCGACATTGGCGCGCCGGCACAACGCCTTGATGGCGACGACCTGCAGCAGATATTCGACCTCCTCGGGCAGCGGGCCGAAGCGGTCGACCAGTTCGGCGGCGAAGGCTTCGATCGCGCGGTCGTCCTCGATCTCGGAGAGCCGCCGGTAGAGCGACAGCCGCACCGGCAGGTCGGTGATGTAGTCCTCGGGGATGAGCACGGCCGTGCCAAGCGTGATCTGCGGCGACCATTTCTCGGCGACCGGCGCGGCGAGACCGGCCTTGAGCGCGAGCACCGCCTCCTCCAGCATTTCCTGATAAAGCTCGTAGCCGACTTCCTTGATGTGGCCTGACTGCTCCTCGCCAAGGAGATTGCCGGCGCCGCGGATGTCGAGATCGTGCGAGGCGAGCTGGAAGCCGGCGCCGAGCGTGTCGAGCGATTGCAGCACTTTCAGCCGCCGCTCGGCCGCCGGCGTGATCCGCCGGTTCGCCGGCAGCGTGAGCAGCGCATAGGCGCGCAGCTTCGCGCGGCCGACGCGGCCGCGCAGCTGATAGACCTGCGCCAGCCCGAACATGTCGGCGCGGTGCACGATCAGGGTGTTGGCGTTGGGAATATCGAGACCGGATTCGACGATGGCCGTGGACAGCAGCACGTCGAACTTGCCGTCGTAGAACGCCGACATCACGTCTTCGAGCATGGTCGCCGGCATCTGGCCGTGGGCGACGGCGACGCGCACTTCCGGCACCGCCTTGTCGAGGAACGCCTTGGTCTCGGCGATGTCCTCGATGTGCGGGCAAACGTAGAAGGCCTGGCCGCCGCGATAGCGCTCGCGCAACAGCGCCTCGCGCACCACCACCGGATCGAACGGCGAGATGAAGGTGCGCACGGCGAGCCGATCGACCGGCGGGGTGGCGATGATCGACATTTCGCGCACGCCGGAGAGCGCGAGCTGCAAGGTGCGCGGGATCGGCGTGGCGGTGAGCGTGAGCACGTGCACTTCGGCGCGCAGTTGTTTGAGCTTTTCCTTGTGCGCCGACGCCGAAATGCTGCTCCTCGTCAACAACGATGAGGCCCAGATCCTTGAACTTGATGGTCTTGCCGAGGAGCGCGTGGGTGCCGACGACGATGTCGATGGTACCGTCGGCGAGGCCTTTCTTGACGTTCGCCAGTTCCTTCGCCGAAACCAGCCGCGACGCTTGCGCGACGCGCACCGGATAGTCGCGCAGCCGGTCGCGAGAAGGTCTTGAAATGCTGGCGCGAGAGCAGCGTGGTCGGCACCACCACCGCGACCTGCTTGCCGTTCATGGCGGAGATGAAAGCCGCGCGCAGAGCCATCTCGGTCTTGCCGAAGCCGACGTCGCCGCAGATCAGGCGGTCCATCGGCCGGCCGCCGGACAGATCGTTGACCACGGCGGCGATGGCGGCGTCCTGGTCGTCGGTCTCTTCGTAGGGGAAGCCTGAGCAGAACTCGTCGTAGAGGCCAGGAGCGACCGTGAGGCGCGGCGCCTCGCGCAATTGCCGCTCGGCGGCGATTTTGATCAGTTCGCTGGCGATCGCGCGGATGCGGTTCTTCATCCGCGCCTTGCGCGACTGCCAGGCGGAGGAGCCGAGCCGGTCAAGGTCGACGTGCGAGCCTTCCGCGCCGTAGCGCGAGAGGAGCTCGATGTTCTCCACCGGCAGGAACAGCTTGTCGCCGCCGTGATAGTGGATCTCAAGACAATCGTGCGGCGCGCCGGCGGCCTCGATCGCGCGCAAGCCGACGAAGCGGCCGATGCCGTGATCGACGTGAACGACGAGATCGCCTGAGGAAAGACCCGTCACCTCGGCGATGAAATTGTCGGCGCGCTTGAGCTGCCGGCGCGGGCGAACCAGCCGCTCGCCCAAAATGTCCTGCTCGCTGATGACGGCGACGTCGGCGGTTTCGAAGCCCGAACTCAATGCCGAGCACCGCGAGCGCCGTTTGCACCTTGGGCAGCGCCAAAGCCTGCGGCCAAGAGGCGACAGGCGCGAGATTGTGCAGCCCGTGCTCGGCGAGCACGTGCCCCATGCGCTCGCGCGAGCCTTCGCTCCACAGCGCGATCAGCGTGCGCTTGCCGGCGGACTGCAAGCGCTTCGACGTGTTTGGTCAGCGCCTCGAATACGTTCTTGCCGGGTTCGCTCCTTTCCGCAGTGAAGTTGTGCCCGGCGCGCGTGCCGATCTCGATCACATCGGCGGTACCTTCCGGTGACGCGAACGGAGAGAGCCGTGCCAGCGCGGATTTTTCGAGCCGCGTGTGCCATTCGGCTTCGGCCAGATAAAGCCGATCGGGCGGCAGCGGTTTATAGGGCGCGTTGGCGCCGTCTTGATCGAGCGAGTCCTTCCGGGCTTCGATAATAGTCGGCGATCTGCGCCAGCCGCTCGTGCGCGGCCTCCTCGGCCAGTGGCTCGAGCGCGACCGGCGAGCCGTTGAGATAATCGAACAGCGTGTCCATCTGTTTGTGGAACAGCGGCAGCCAGTGCTCCATGCCGGCATAGCGGCGGCCTTCGCTCACCGCCTCGTAGAGCACGTCGTCGGGACCGGCCGCGCCGAACGCGGCGACATAGCCGGTGCGGAACGGCCGGATGGTGTCGCTGGTGAGCTGAAACTCGGCGATGGGGACGAGATCGAGCGCGCGCAGTTCGGCGTTAGCTGCGCTGGGTCTCCGGATCGAAGCTCTTGATGGTCTCGAGCGCATCGCCGAAGAAATCAAGCCGCACCGGCGCGTCCATGCCGGGCGCGAAGAGGTCGAGGATGCCGCCGCGCACCGCGTAGTCGCCGGCCTCGCGCACGGTCCCGGCGCGGTTGAAGCCGTTGAGCTCGAGCCATTGCACGATGCCGTCCATGGGCAGCACGTTGCCGGGCGCGGCGGACAGCGATTGCCGCGCCAGCGTCTCGCGCGGCGGCACGCGCTGCAGGATGGCGTTGACGGTGGTGAGCAGCACCGAAGGCTTGTCGCGGCCTTTGACCCGCGCGAGCCGCGCGAGCGTCGCCATCCGCTGCGCCACCATGGCGGCATGCGGCGACACCCGGTCGTAGGGCAGGCAGTCCCAGGCGGGGAATTCCAGCACTTCGGTGTCGGGCGCGAAGAACGACAGCGCGCGATGCAGCGTCGCCATGCGCGGGCCGTCGCGGCAGATCACCGCCACGCTGATCGGCGGGCGGCTTTTCGCCGGCCGCGATCGAGCGCGCGAGATCGGCAATCACCAGGCCTTGCGCGCCGTCGGCCACTCCGGCCAGCAACAGCGGCCGGCCGGCAGCAAGCCTCTGCGCCGGCGCGCGCGGGTCTGCCTTCGCGGTCACCGCTTGGCCTCGCCGTGCTGATGGAAGGCGATGAGGTCGCGCAGCACCGCGGTGTCGAAATTCTGCGGCACGCCTTCCGACCCGACCACCCAGGCATAAAGCTCGGCATTGGGCACTTCGATCAGCGCCTCGAAATCGTCCAGCGCGGATTGGTCGAAGCGATCGATATAGGCGTCGGCGAAGCGGCCGACGATCAGATCGGTCTCGCGCACGCCGCGGCGCCAGGCGCGAAACAGGAGCTTGCGCCGCCGCACGTCCAATCCTTCGCTCGATCGTTCCGTCATCGTCGTTCCGCGGCCCTTCGCACGTTGAAGTGCAACGCCAAAAGCCCGGACGTGCCGGGCGCGGTGTATATAGAGGGTGACCTTGTGATTGTCATGGCCCGCGATGCGCCCGCCGCTGCTCAATCCGCTCTTCGCCTCGCTCTCGGCGCTGCCGGGCATCGGACCGCGGCTGGAGAAGCTTTATGCCCGCCTGCTCGGGCGCGACGACGAAAAGCCGCGCATCATCGACCTGCTGCTCCATCTGCCGACCGGCTTCGTCGACCGCCGCCACCAGCCGAAGCTTTCCGAGGTGGTGCCCGAGACGGTGGTGACCGTCGCCGTCACCGTCGAGCGCCACCGTCCGCCGCCGCCCAACCGGCCGCGCGCGCCCTACAACATCGATACCTTCGACGACACCAACACGCTGACCATCACCTATTTCAACGCGCGCCGCGATTATCTGGAAAAGCTCTTTCCCAAAGGCGAAGTGCGCTACGTGTCCGGCGTCACGACGCTCTATGACGGCCATCTGCAGATGGTGCATCCCGATCGGGTGGTCGACGAGGCGGGTTTTGCCAGTCTACCGCTGCTCGATCCGATTTATCCGCTCACCGAAGGGCTGCACGCGAACCAGGTGCGCCGGGCGATCGAGCTTGCGCTCGAGCGGGTGCCGAAGAACTTGCCCGAGTGGCAGGATGCGGACTGGCTCAAGCGCAACGGTTTTCCGGCTTTCGGCGAGGCGCTGCGCCGCCTGCATCGTCCGCAGACGCCGGACGACGTCAAACCGGAGAGCGCGGCCTGGTCGCGGCTCGCCTACGACGAATTGCTGGCCGGCCAGCTCGCGCTCGCGCTTCTGCGCGCGCATCAGCGCACCCGCGCCGGCCGCGGCACCGCCGCCGAAGGCCGCTTGCGCGCGCGGATCGTTGCTTCCCTGCCCTACTCGCTCACCCCCTCGCAGCAACAGGCCGTCACCGACATCGTCGCCGATCTCGCGCAGCCCGCCCGTATGCTCCGGCTGCTCCAAGGCGATGTCGGCTCGGGCAAGACCGTGGTGGCGCTGCTCGCTGCCGCGCACGTGATCGAGGCCGGCCGGCAGGCGGCGCTGATGGCGCCGACCGAGATTTTGGCGCGGCAGCATTTTGCCACCATCGCGCCGCTCGCCGAAAAGGTGGGGCTGCGCGTCGCCATCCTGACCGGGCGGGAGCGTGGCGCGCGAACGCGAGGAGATCTTGCGCGCGCTTGGCGCGGGCGACATCGATCTTCTGGTCGGCACGCATGCGCTGTTTCAGGACGACGTGGCGTTTGCGGATCTCGCGCTCGCGATCGTCGACGAGCAGCATCGCTTCGGCGTGCATCAGCGGCTCGCGTTGGCGCGCAAGGGCGAGGCGGTCGATCTCCTGGTGCTGACCGCGACGCCAATCCCGCGCACGCTCGTGCTCACCTATTTCGGCGAGATGGACGTCTCGGCGCTGCGCGAGAAGCCGGCCGGCCGCCAAAAGATCGACACCCGCGCCATCCCGCTCGACCGGCTCGACGAAGTGGTCGACGGCGTTGCGCGCGCGCTCGATGAAGGCCGCCGCGCCTATTGGGTGTGCCCGCTGGTCGCGGAATCCGAACTGGTCGATCTCGCCGCGGCGGAAGAGCGCTATGCGATGCTCAGGCGGCGTTTCGGCGCCGCGGTCGATATCGTTCACGGCCAGATGCGCGGGCCCGACAAGGATCGCGCCATGGCGCGCTTTGCCGCCGGCGAAACGCGCCTCTTGGTGGCGACGACGGTGATCGAGGTCGGCGTCGACGTGCCGGAAGCGAGCGTCATGGTGATCGAGCACGCCGAGCGCTTCGGGCTTGCGCAACTGCACCAGTTGCGCGGCCGCATCGGCCGCGGTTCCGAACGCTCGACCTGCCTCCTGCTCTACAAGGGTCCGCTCGGCGAAACCGCCAAGGCGCGCTTGGCCATCATGCGCGAGACCGACGACGGCTTCCGCATCGCCGAGGAAGATTTGCGCCTGCGCGGCGAAGGCGACCTGCTGGGCACCCGGCAGAGCGGCGATCCCGGCTTCCGCGTCGCCCGCCTCGACGTGCACGGCAAGTTCTTGACGCGCCGCGCGCGACGACGCGGCGCTCGTGCTCGCGCGCGATCCGAAGCTTTCAAGCCCGCGCGGCGAAGCTTTGCGCGCGCTGCTCTATCTGTTCAGCCGCGACGAGGCGATCCGGTTGCTGGGCGCGGGATAGCAATCACAATCCCAGCCTATGCGGCAGCCAGAGCGAGATGGCCGGCAGGTAGGTCACCAGCATCAGCACCGCGAACATGACGGCGTAGAACGGCCAGATGCGGCGCAGGACTTGTTCGATCGTCACCTCGCCGACCGCGCAGCCGACAAACAAGATCGCGCCAACCGGCGGATGGCACAGCCCGATGCCGAGATTGAGCAGCATGATCATGCCGAAATGAACCGGATCGACACCGAGTTTGAGCATGACCGGCAGCAGTATCGGCGTGCAGATCAGAATCGACGGCGCCATGTCGACCAGACAGCCGAGCACGAGCAGCATGATGTTGACCAGCATCAAGATCACGTACTTGTTGTCTGATACGGCAAGGAAAGCCCGCCGTGATCTTCGCCGGCATCTGCGTAAGCGCCATGATGTAGCCGACGCTCGACGCGCAGGCGATGAGCGTGAGCACCATCGCCACCGTGCGCACGGTGCGGTGGACGAGTGCCGGCAGGTCGCGCCAGCGATAATCGCGATAGACGAACATCGTGACGCCGAACGCCCACACGCAAGCGACCGCGCCGGCTTCGATCGCGGTGAACACGCCGCCCAGAATGCCGCCGAGAATGATGCCGAGCGTCACCAGCCCCCACAGAGCCTGCTCGGGTGATCTTGAACGCTTCGCGGAGTGGCACCGCCGTGCCGCGCGGGTGGCCGTCCCGATAAGCAATCACCAGACAGAGGATGACCAGCGCCACGCCGAGCAGGAGGCCGGGAAAGACGCCGGCCATGAACAGGCTGATGATCGAGATGGTGCCGCCGGTGGCCAACGAATAGATCACCGCGTTGTGGCTCGGCGGCACCAGCAGCGCCTGCACCGATGACGAGATCGTCACGTTGGTGGCGAAGACGCGGGGATACCCGCTTTTCTCCATTTGCGGAATCATCACCGAGCCGATGGCCGAGGTGTCCGCCACCGCCGAGCCGGATATGCCGCTTAAGAATGTGGTGGCGACCACGTTGACCACCGACAATCCCCCGCGCACGCGGGTGAAGCCGACCAGCACGTCGGCAAACGCAACAAGTCGCCGCGCCATGCCGCCTTCGGCCATGATCGCGCCGGCCAGAACAAAGAACGGAATGGTGAGCATGGCGACTTTGCTCACGCCGTTGGAAATCTGCAGCATGACCGCTTCGAGCGGAATGCCGATCCACAGCGCGCCAGCGATCGCCGACAGCGCCAGCGCATAGGCGATCGGCATGCCGATGACGAAGCTGACGATCATCGTGGCAAGCAGGATGAAGATGTCCACGGCGCTCGCTCCGCCCTTAACCGGATGTCGCGATGGCTTCCGGTCCGCGCGGTTGCGGCGGTCCAATGGCGAGCCGTTCGATGACGAAGAGCAGCAGGATGGCGCCGCCGAGCGGGATCGGCAGGTAGGTCACGCCGACCGACAAAGCGGGAAAATCCGGAAAGGAGTTCTGCCAAGTCGCCTCAACGAGACTTTCGCCCCAGATGATCATGAACAGCGCAATCAGCGCCATGAGCAGTTCGACCAACAATGCGGTCAGACGCTGGAGCGGCGGCGGCAGCAGCGAAACGAAGAACGACATGCGCATGTGCATGCCGACGCGATAGCAGGCAGCGGCGCCAAAGAATGTGAGCACGATCATCAATAGAATGGCCGTCGGCTCCGGCCACGACGCGGCGCTGTTGAGCACGTAGCGGGTAAAGACTGCCCACGGAACGACGGCTGAGATCAGCACCAAAGCCGCGCCGGAGATGCACACGCACGCTGCATAGAGCGCGTCCATCACCCTGCGAATGGCCGGTGCTACTTCCACTTCGCTCACAATGACGCCGGCGCGATCAGGAGACCGCCTGAATTCGCTTGATCAAATCGGTGAAGCGGGGACCGTACTTTTGCCAGAGCGGCTGCACGGCGTCCTGGAACGGCTTCTTGTCGATATTTCGGACGAACTGAATGCCGGCGGCGTTGGCCTTGTCCATCGCCTGCTGTTCGTAAGCCATCCAATGCACGCGCTCGTCGGCCTGCGCCTCGCGCGCGCCAACCCGCAGCCGCTCCTGATCTTCCTTGCCCAGGGTGTCCCAGGTCTTGCGCGAGAAGACGAGAATCTCGGGCACGACCAGATGTTCGGTAAAGGTATAATTCTTCGCCACTTCAAAGTGATGGTCGAAGACGAAGCTCGGCATGTTGTTTTCGGCGCCATCGATCACGCCCGTCTGCAGCGCCGAGAATACCTGGTCGTAACCCATCGCCACGCCATTGCCACCGAATGCGTTGACCATTTCAACAAAAATCGGATTGCCGATCACCCGCAGTTTGAGGCCTTTGAGGTCGGCGATGCTGTTGATCGGGTGCTTGGTGTTGTAGAAGCTGCGCGCGCCGGCATCCATCCAGCACAAGCCGACCAGCCCGGCCGTGCTGCTGGTCACCTTGTCGAGCAGTTCCTGGCCGAGCGCTCCATCGATCACTTTCCGCATGTGGGCGGTATCGCGAAAGAGGAATGGCAGATTGATAACATTGAGATCGGCGACCACCGGGCCGATCGCGCCGACGCTGACGCGGGCGAGCTGAATGGCGCCGACCTGCGCCTGCTCGATCGCCTCCTTTTCGCCGCCGAGCTGCATCGAGGCATACATCTGTATGCCCAGGCGGCCGTTAGTCGCCTGTTCGAGCTTTTTGCCGAGATTCTCCACCGCGACGACGGTCGGATAGCCAGGTGGGTGCACATCTGAAGCCTTGAACATCGTCTTTGCTTCGGCGAAAGCCGAAAGCGAACCGGCGCGGCCCGCCGCCAGCGCCGCAAGTCCGAACGCACCGCGTTGCAAAAGATCTCGTCGCCTCATCGCTCCCTCCCCATTGCCAGCGCTTGGGCATTGACGCGCTGCCGCGCCCAGCCTAGTCATCATGTCATATGATAACCTGACCAAACGGGTTCGCCATTGTCAAGCGTTGCCGCCCCATTGCAACCGCTCGGGCCGCCGAAGAAACGCACCGGAGAGGTCGTCGAACGGCTGGTCGCTGAAATCTCCAGCGGCCGCCTGACGCCCGGCGCCCAATTGCCTACCGAGCAGGAGCTCACCGCAGCGCTCGGCGTGAGCCGCACCGTGGTGCGCGAGGCGGTGGCCGCCCTGCGTGCCGAAGGGCTGGTTGAAACGCGGCAAGGGGTCGGCGCTTTCGTCGTCCGCGATGTGCAGCGGCGGCCGTTTCGCATCGATCCCGACGGATTATCGTCAATCGCCGAAGTTGTGCAGGTGATGGAGCTCCGCACCGGCGTTGAGGTAGAGGCTGCGGGCATCGCCGCCGAGCGGGTCAACGCGGCCGCCCGCGCGCGCATTGGCAAGGCGCTGGATGCAATCGAAAGCGCGATCGCACGCGGCGAGGCGGCGGTCGACGAGGATTTTGCCTTTCACCAGGTGATCGCAGAGGCGACCGGAAATCCGCAATTCTCACGGTTCGTCGAATTTCTCGGCCGCTTTCTCATTCCGCGACAGAGTGTGCGCATCGCGCTCAAGCAAGGCCAGGACTTGCGCGCCTATTTGCAGCGCATTCAACGCGAACACCGCGCGATTGCCGCTGCCATCGCTGCCGGGGACGAAACGGCGGCGCGGCGCACCATGCGGCGGCATCTGCACGGCAGCCGAGAACGCTACCGTCGAGTGGCGGCCGAACTGCAGCGACGATGAAACGACACCGGTGCCGCTTGCCGCCGTGCGCCGAGGTGCCTAACTACTTCGCCGGTGTGGGAGCGATCGGAGCCGCCGGCTCCTCCTTGCGGGCCGCCTGCGCGGCGCGCGCGGTCTCGGCGAGCGCGGCAATTCTGCCATGCGAGTCGCCGCCGGGCTGAATAACACCGGCCGAGATGAGAAGCTGCATCGCCTCCTCCACGCTGATGTCGAGATCGATCACGTCGCGGCGCGGCACATAGAAGAAGAAGCCCGTGGTCGGGTTCGGCGTGCAGGGCATGAACGCGGAAACGTGCTCGAGCGTCGGCAGGCGTGAGGAAATCTCAATGCTTGGCGTTTGGGTCAGAAACACCAGCGACCACATGCCCGGCGCCGGAAATTCCACCAGTCCGACCTTGCGGAAGCTCGAGCCGGTGTTGGAGAACAGCGTCTGAAAAATCTGCTTGGCGGTGCGGTAGATCGGCCGCACGATCGGCATGCGGTTCAACAAGCCCTCGCCGAAATCGACCAGCGTGCGTCCGACCAGGTTTGCGGCGAGGAAGCCAAGCAGCGTCAGCGCGATAAAGGCGGTGATCAGGCCGAAGCCGGGAATATCGATCGGCAGATAGGTTTCGGGTCGGTAAGTGACCGGGATGAACGGCCGTACCAGATTGTCGACCCAGGTAACGAACCACCAGACCAGCCAGAGCGTCACCGCCACCGGGCCGGCGACGATCAAGCCGGTCAGAAAATAATTGCGGATGCGGCTAACGAATCCGTGCGTGGGCCGCCCCGGAGGGGCTGCCGGTTCGTCGATTGGGTCACTGGCATTCGTCATAGCTCGGCCGTCGGCGCGATCTGCGTCGCCGGAATTATATCACGGCCGCTATTCCACCGTGACCGATTTGGCGAGATTGCGCGGCTGGTCAACGTCGGTGCCGAGCGTGACGGCTGTATGATAGGCGATCAGCTGGACTGGGATGGCGTAGATGAGCGGGGCCACCGTTGCCGGCACGGCTGGGAGCGTGAGCGTCGCCAGCGGCTCGCAATTGGCGGACTTCACCGCCGCCTCGCCTTCCGCATCGGTGACCAGGATGAGCTTGCCACCGCGCGCGGCGACTTCCTGCATATTGGAGACGGTTTTCTCGAACACCCGGTCATAGGGCGCGATCACGACGACTGGCGTGGTTTCATCGATCAGCGCAATCGGGCCGTGCTTGAGCTCACCCGCCGCATAGCCTTCGGCGTGAATGTAGGAGATTTCCTTCAGTTTCAGCGCGCCTTCGAGCGCGATCGGATAGCTGGTGCCGCGACCGAGATAGAGCACGTCGCGCGACTTTGACAGATCGCGGGCAAGCTGCTCGATCTGCGGCTCGAGCGTCAGCGCTTCCGCCAGATGCCGCGGCACTTCGATCAGCGCGTGAACAAGACGCTGCTCGTCCTCTCGCGCCAATACGCCGCGCGCGCGCCCCGCGGCGATGGCGAGCGCGGCAAGCACCGCCAACTGGCAGGTGAAAGCCTTGGTGGAGGCGACGCCGATTTCCGGACCGGCCAGCGTCGGCATCACGATGTCGCTCTCACGCGCGATGGTCGAGGTCGGCACGTTGACGACAGAGAGCACGTGCTGCTCGTGCTCGCGCGCGTAGCGCAGCGAGGCGAGCGTGTCCGCGGTCTCGCCCGATTGCGATACGAAGATGGCGAGATTGCCAGGCTGGAGCGGGGCGTCGCGGTAGCGGAACTCCGAGGCGATGTCGGCTTCGACCGGCAGCTTGGCGAAATGCTCGAACCAGTATTTGGCGACCATGGCGGCGTAATAGGCGGTGCCGCAGGCCGCGATCGCGATGCGATCGAGCTTGCGAAAGTCGAACGGCAGCGCCATCGGCAGCGCGACGCGTTCGGCTGGCATGTCGAGATAGTGCGCCAGCGTATGACCGACCACTTCCGGCTGCTCGTAAATCTCCTTGGCCATGAAGTGACGGTAGTTGCCCTTGTCGATGATCAGGACCGAGGCCTGCGATTTGACTACGTCGCGCTGAACCACCGCGCCCTCGGCGTTGTGCACCTCGGCGCCCTGCCGGGTAACGACCACCCAATCGCCGTCCTCCAGATAGCTCACCATGTCGGTGAACGGCGCAAGCGCGAGCGCGTCGGAGCCGACATACATCGCGCCGTCGCCGAAACCGACCGCCAGCGGCGAACCTTTGCGCGCGCCAATCAGGAGATTGTCTTGCCCGGCAAACAGGAAGGCGAGCGCGAACGCGCCGCGCAGCCGCGGCAGTGCGCGCCTGACTGCCTCGACCGGCGAGGCGCCGGACTTCATCTCTTCGGTGACCAGATGCGCGACCACCTCGGTGTCGGTCTCGGTCGAGAACTTCGCTCCCTTCGCTTCCAGCTCGCGCCGCAATTCGGCGAAATTTTCGATGATGCCGTTATGCACGACGGCAAGCTTTTCCGTCGCGTGGGGATGCGCGTTGTTCTCGGTCGGCCGGCCATGCGTCGCCCAGCGGGTATGGCCGATGCCGATAGTGCCGGACAGCGGCTCGCGCGCGAGCCGGTCTTCAAGGTTTTTCAGTTTGCCTTCGGCGCGGCGGCGGGTGAGCACGCCGCCTTCGAGCGTCGCCACTCCGGCGGAATCGTAACCGCGATATTCGAGCCGCTTGAGCGCTTTGACGAGCTGCGGCGCAACGGGCTCAGTGCCGATGATTCCGATAATGCCGCACATCTGTTTGGTGCGCTCCGCTCAAACACGCCACATCTCACCGTCAGTATGCGGATCGCAAAGCGGTCCCGCAGACATTCGACTAGCGATTGCTGATTATCGTTTCCTCGACGTTAATGGTTAAAGCGCACTCGCTGGGCTTGTGAAAGTCAAATAACATTGCGGTCGGTGACATGGGCTTGCCACGGCGCTGTTCGCGCGACGCCAAGACAGCGCGGCGCTGCTCAATCCCGCGAATGGACTTTCTTTCTGACCATCCCGCTCAGCGCGCGCAAGCGCGTCGCCCAGCCTTCCTTAACGACCTGCCGGGCACGCCCCAGCGCCAGTGCGTCCGCCGGAACGTTGCCGGTGATGACCGAGCCAGAGCCCACATAGGCCCCCGCGCCGATCTCGACCGGCGCGACCAGCGCGGAATTCGAACCGATGAAGGCGCCCTTGCCGATTTCGGTGCGATGCTTTGCGCTGCCATCGTAATTGCAGGTGATGGTGCCGGCGCCGATATTGGCGTCCGCGCCGACAAAGGCGTCGCCGATATAGCTCAAGTGATTGGCCTTGGCTCCGGCCTCGATGGTCGCCTCCTTGACCTCGACGAAATTGCCGATGCGCGTGCCCTCGCCGAGCCGGGTGCCGGGCCGCAGCCGCGCGAACGGACCCACCGAAGCGCCCTTGCCGACATGCGCGCCGACAAGATGTGAGAACGCGTGGATGACGGCGTCGTCTTCCACGCTGACCTTCTCGCCGAACACCACATAGGGCTCGACCACGACGTCCTTGCCGAATTTGGTATCGGCGGAAAGAAACACCGTTTCCGGCGCAACCAGGGTAACGCCCGCATCGAGCGCGGCCTGGCGCAGGCGCTGCTGCGCGACCGTTTCGGCCTCAGCCAGTTCCTTCTTGGTGTTGATGCCGCGCACGTCATCCTCCTCGACTTCGACCGCGACCGCGTCAAGCTGCATGCCGCGCGCAATCTCGACCGCATCCGTCAGGTAGTACTCGCCCTTGCGATTGGCGTTGCCGATCCGCTGGAGAATTCCCAGCGCCGTCTTGCCGGCGAGCGCCATCATGCCGGCATTGCACAGACCGATTGCCCGCTCCTGCTCGCTCGCCTCGGCCTGTTCGCGAATGGCGACAAGGCGGTCGCCTTGGGTAACCAGCCGGCCATAGCCGGTCGGATCGGCCGGCCGAAAGCCGAGCACCACGACCGCTGCGCCCGCCGCGAGGGGCTCCTGCAGCCGCTTCAGCGTTTCCGGCCGGATCAGCGGCGTGTCGCCATAGACGACGAGGATATCCTCCGGCTGGCGCGCAATGGCGGCTTTTGCCGCCAGCACGGCATCAGCGGTTCCCCGCCGCTCCTGCTGCACGAAACACTCCGCCCCCGGCATGACGCGTTTAGCTTCTTCGGCGACGGCGTCCTGTCCTGGGCCCACGACAACGGCAGTCGAACCCGCGCCGAACTCGGCGACGGCGGCGAGCACATGCGCAAGCATCGAGCGTCCTGCGACGGGATGCAGGACCTTGGCGCGACCCGACCGCATGCGGGTGCCCTCGCCGGCAGCCAGCACGATGACGAGGCAGCTACGAGCCTGCATCGCAAATCCTCCGCGGCGCTCTCATAGCCGAGCCGGGACTTCGCCGGAAGCCGCGGATGAGCGGATGGCAAATGGTCCAAAGCGTGGAAGACGGGGGCGGCCGGCGTCCAGCGCGTCTTGGAACACCGAAATCTGGTAATTTCCCGCACTGATTCGGTCATTAACATTGCAGAGCCGCAACGTGGCAGATAAAACAAAACCGTTAAAGCCAAGCGCGTCAAAGCAAGCTCCGTCGGCTGCGACCAAGCGCGACGCAGCCAAGCGGCAAAAGACTCTCACCATGCGGCAGTTGTGGCGGATGACGCTGTGGGGCATGACGGCGGCCGGCACACTCTTGCTCGCCGTCCTGTCAACGCGAAGCGAGGTTGGCTCGGAGCGGATAGCGGCTGCGTTCCCTTCGTTGCATGGCCGCACGCAAGTCGCGCGGGCCTTCGACGCGCAGGCGGAGACCCGTCGTCTTGCCGCGGCAGTCAATGACTTGTCCGCGCAGAACGCCGAACTCAAATCGCGGCTCGCCTCCGTCGAACGCAACGTTGACGACGTTACCGGCTCAGTCACCCGGCAGATCGAGGCTGCCAGGGCCGAGACGGCCCCGCCCTGGCCTACCGACGCCGCGCCAGAGCCCGTCACGCCCGCGACCGTTGCCGCCATCGTCAACCCGACCGTTCCGCCGCCGGCAGGCTTCACGGCGCCGCTTCCTTTACCGCCGTCGGTCATGCCCGCGGCTACTTCGCCAGAGGCTGCTCCACCGGCCGCAGGCGCGAGAGAGTACGCAGTCGATGTCGGCAGCGCGCTCTCGGTCGAAGCGCTCCGTGCGCGCTGGCTCGGGCTCCACTCCGCCCATCTGCAGCTGTTCAGCGGCCTGACCCCGACGGTGGCGCTGCGGGCAATTCCGCAGACGAACCGCTCCGAATTGCGGCTCGTGGTCGGACCGTTGCCGAGTTCGGCGGCGGCAGCGCAGCTCTGCGCGGCGCTTGCCCCCTATCGGCTGTTCTGCCGGCCGACAATGTTCGACCGCCAGCACGTCGTTCTCCAGTAACGTCGCGATGCGCCGCCCGCTGTTTCGGCCGACCGCGGCGCAGATCAATTTTCTCCTGATCGTTGGTTTTCTCGCCGTCGGCGAGGCGATGTATTTGCGCTTCATGGCGGTCGAGAATTCAAATGTCGCGCTCGCCTGTCAGGCCGGCCTCAATACCTGGTTGTGCAGCAGCTACCGGCTCAGCGTCGTCCTCTTCAATCATCAAGTGTTCGGCGCCGTGGCGTTGGCAGTCGCGTTGCTCAATCTGATCAGGCCCTCGCTCGTGCTGTTCGCCGTGGCGCTGGCGGTCGCTGGGTTCGGCATCGTGCTGCACGACATCGACCTTTCGGCGCTCGCGGTCGGCGTGCTGATCCTCAGCCTGGCGCGTCCCGCACCAGCGCCAGAGTAAAGGCGAGACCGATCAGTCCGGCGCAGAACCAGAGCGCCTGCCAATTGGCAAAGCTTTCGTTGAACGCGATGTAGACCGTCGCCGCGGCCAGCACGAACGCAGCGGCGAGTTCCGCCAAGGCGTGCGGTCCGCGTGACCGTTGCGATGATACCGACACGACCAAAAACGGCGTTACTGCGCCGCACAAGGGCGCAAACGGGAAATCCCGATAGCGTGGGTCGAAGCACAAGGCCGAGCGCGTTCTCGACCGCTAGCAATACAAGAGCAATAAACACGACGATGAGCGCCAAGCTCAGACGACCAAGCTGCTCGCCCCGGCGGCCAAGAAGCGCGGCAAATGTCGGCAGCGGCAAATTCATAGCGACAGCCATTGCGCACACGATCGGCGCTGCGGCGGCAACAGCGGTGAAGGCGAGCGAGCGCAGCCAAGTGCCCACCGTGTAACTTTCGAGCGGAATGCTCTCGATCGTCCCGCCGAGCAGAACGGCTGGAAGGAATGTAAGCGCGGCAATCTTCGGCCAGAACAAGCGTGGCGCCAATTTTGTCCGCGCGGCCGCGAAAGCGCAGCCAAAGATCGCGGCGGCAAACAAGATGCCGGCAAGCGCCTGCAGCCGCCATTGCGGATGATCGGACACCGCGTCGCCGGCGAGATCGAACTTGGGCGCGCCAGTCGCTACGATCGAAAATGCCCCAGTGGCCGCCGACCGATCCTTCCAGCCACCGCTTCCAGGACTGATCGAACGCCTCGATGACATTGACACGGAAGTTCTCGCGTTGCGCCAGCGCCAATGTTTGTTCGATCACCAGCGCCTGGTTCGACGGCGAGGGCAGCGCGCCTTCGCGCATGCGGCCGGCACTCGGCCAGCCGACCTCGCCGATCACGATCTCCCTGTTCCGGGATGGCGGCGGCAACCCTGCATGCGGATCGAGTTCGACGTGTGCCGCCGCGAGCCGCGCCGGCAATGGAAAATCCTCCCAGTACGGCAGGATATGGATGGTGACGAAATCGACGGCGTTGGCGACGTCGCGATAGCGTAGCCAGAATTCCCACACGTCCGCATAGGTGACGGGTTCGGGTACTTGTGCTTTGACCTCACGGATAGTCGCCATGAGATCGGTCGCCGACATTTCGCCGCGCAACAGCACTTCGTTGCCGACGACGATGGCGCTGATCGTTTCGGGAAATTGCTTGGCGAGCGCGACGACGGTTGCGATCTGCTGGCGATTTTTTTCTGCGTCGCTGGAGAGCCAGAGGCCCTGCAGGACTTTCAACCCGTGACGCTGAGCAATCCCGGCGATCTTATCGAGCCCGTTCGCCACCGAGTAGGTGCGCACGCAATCGGTGTATTTCGACAGCAGCGCCAGATCGGCGTCGATCTGCGCGGGCTCCACCTGCGTCGTCTCGACCAGCGGATCCTGCCCGTCGCGAAACGGCGCATATGACACGCAGGACAGTTTCTGCCCGGCGGCAAGCGGCGACGGCGGCAGCTTCACCGGGGCGCCGAGCCACCACCACACGATGCCGATGGCAAGCGCGGTCAGCGCAAACAGCGCCAGCGCGGACGTAACAGAATAGGCATCGGCTGAACGGGTCACATCTGACGCATTAACCTTGACCGCGCTTCATGCCAAGTTAGAGGGCGGTCTGCGGGTGGCGCCCGACGATGCGCCCTGGACAAATCGGCGAAGTTGGGATGTTGTCGCGCCAAGCCCGCCGGAGATGGCTGCCGCAATAGCGGCTTAATTTGGCGGCCAAAAAGAGCCTCAGTGTAACGCCTCAAGATCGGCCGGCAACGGCCCCAACCAAGACGAACCATGCTGCATCGTGTGTCGAGCGTCGCCGGGGGACTGTGCGTCGCTGTTTTTATGCTCGCCGCTTCGCTGGCGCCGATCACCTATTCGGCTCACGCGCAAAACGCCGATCCCAAGGCTGCGGAAAAGAAACCGGCGCCCGGACAGCCGGCGCAGCCCGAGGACGAGTACACCGAAATCCAGCACGAAGTGTCTGGCCCTGCCGGCAACCCCGAATGCGTGTGGCTTGGCCGCCGCGTGGTGAGCCTGCTCTGGCGCGACGACCTTGAGACCGCCTTCCGGCATCTCGATCTTTACGACCGCTTCGGCTGCCCAGGCGGCCACGTCCAGGCGGCGTTCCGCTGCCTGATCCTGCACGCCAGCAGTATCGATGCCAAATCGCCGGACAGCCTCAACGGGCGGGTCGAAGCGTGCTGGATCAATCCGATCCAGCCGGCCCCGCCGCCGCCGGCCGCCGCCGCCGCCGCTCCTCCCCCTAGCGGCAGCCATTAGCCAAACGGTCGAAAAACCCCGGTCGCGCCTTCATCAATTAGTTTCAAAAGCCTTTACGTTGTCTTGAATTCGCCATGCCTCGGCGCTACTTCTCTCAATGCCGCTCGCAAGGTGCCTTACCCTCCTTACGACCAACGTCGAACCTTGGGGACAGGTTCGGGCCCGTGCTTTTCGCCCCGCGTGGTTGGACTTCGATGCGCACCGTCGCTGCCGTGCTCACGCTCGTGATGTGCGTGCATGCCGGGCTGTGGCTTTCGCTCCGGACGCAAACATCGGCTCCTGATTTCAACGGGCAGCTTGCCAGCGTTTCCTACGCGCCGTTCGCCAGCTCTGACGACCCCGACCGCGGCTCGCAACCGACCGCGGCGCAGATTCGCGCGGACCTTAAGGCCATCGCGCCTTATACGCGGGCGATCCGGCTCTACTCGTCGACCAGCGGCAACGAGCTCGTTCCGCCGATCGCCGCCGAGTTCGGCCTCAAAGTCACAGTCGGCGCCTGGATCAGCAAGGATAAGGCGCGCAACGATCGGGAAATCCGCGCCGCCATCGAACTCGCTCGCCACAACAGCAACGTCGAAGCCATCGTCGTCGGCAACGAAACGATCTACCGCGGCGAATTGACCATCGATCAGCTGATCGCGCTGGTGAAGCAGGTCAAGCTGTCGAGCCCCGTGCCGGTCACCACCGGCGAAATCGGTTCGGTCTGGCTCGAACATCCCGAGCTTGCCTCGGCGGTCGATTTCGTCGCCGCGCACGTGTTGCCGTACTGGAATGGCCTGCCTGCCTCTCAGGCGGTCGATTACACGGTTGAATTCTACGACAAGCTGCGCCGGGCGCTGCCTGGCAAGCGCATCGTCATTGCCGAATTCGGCTGGCCGAGCGCCGGTTACAATTTCCAGGCCGCCAATCCGGGCCACATCGAGCAGGCCGTGGTGTTGCGCGATTTCGTTTCGGCCGCCCAGGCTTACGGCATCGACTACAACATCGTCGAGGCGATCGATCAGCCGTGGAAGACGGCCGAGGGCGGCGTCGGCCCCTATTGGGGCATGTTCAACGCCGCACGCGAAGCGAAGTTCTCCTGGACCGGGCCGATCAGCGATCCGGATTATTTCAAGCAGGCAAGCCTCGCGGTGCTGCTCGGGCTGTTGCTTTCGCTGCCGATCCTGGCGATGGCGGCGGCGACCGTCACGCAGGCGCTTACTGCTCACCGTTTCCGCCAATCTCGTCGGCGCCTGGTTCGCCGCCGTGTTCGATTTCTGGAAGGGTCACTATTTTGTTCCCGGCGCCGCCTTTGCGCTCGGGCTTGGCGTGGTGCTGCTGGTGCCGCTGGTTGCGATTGCGCTCGCGCGCATGGACGAAATCGCCGCCATCGCCTTCGGCCGGCCGCCGCGCCGGCTGCGGCTCATCGCCGCCGTTGGTGCCCGACGCTTCCGCTCCCAAAGTGTCGCTTCACATTCCGGCCTGCTGCGAACCGCCGGAGATGCTCAATGCCACGCTCGATAGCGTGGCCGCGCTCGACTATCCCAATCTCGAATGCGTGCTGGTCATCAACAACACGCCCGATCCAGCGCTCTGGCGGCCGGTCGAGGACCATTGCCGGGAACTCGGCGAGCGCTTCAAATTCCTCAGCGTCGACGATCTGAAGGGCTACAAGGCGGGCGCCTTGCGGCTTGCGCTCGCTCACACGGCGGCGGACGCCGATATCATCGGTGTGATCGACGCCGACTACGTCGTCGAGCGCGACTGGCTCAAGGATCTGGTGCCGCTATTCGCCGACAAGGGCGTCGGTCTTGTGCAGTCGCCGCAGGACCATCGCGACGGCGAGCGCTCGCTCATGCATCGCGCGATGAACGCCGAATATGCCGGCTTCTTCGACATCGGCATGGTGCAGCGCAACGAGTTCAACGCCATCATCGTGCACGGCACGATGTGCCTTATTCGCCGCGCGGCGCTCGAAGGCGCCGGCGGCTGGTCGAGCAACACGATCGTCGAGGACGCCGATCTCGGGCTCACCCTGCTCGAACAAGGCTGGATTTCGCACTACACCAACCGCCGCTACGGCTTTGGCCTGCTGCCGGATACGTTCGAAGCCTATAAGCGCCAGCGCCACCGCTGGGCTTTTGGCGGCTTGCAGATTTTCCGCAAGCACTGGCGACGGATGTTGCCGGGGGTGAGCGGACTATCCCGCGAGCAGAAGCGCGAATATGGCCTCGGCTGGCTGAACTGGCTCGGCGCCGAGAGCATCGGCGTCGCCGTGGCGCTGCTCAACATCGTCTGGGTGCCGTTCGTGGCGTTCGCCGACATCGCAGTGCCCGACCGCATCCTGACGCTGCCGATCCTCGCCGCCTTCCTGGTTTCGGTTGGCCATTTCGTGTCGCTTTATCGCCTGCGAGTGCGCGCAACGCCCGCAGAAATGGTCGGCGCCGTATGCGCCGCCATGTCGGTGCAATGGACCGTCGCCCGCGCCGTCGCTATCGGCTTGGTCAAGGATCGCCTGCCATTCCTGCGCACCGCCAAGGGCGGCGCCACCCGCAAGGGGCCTGACTTCTCCGCCTTCTGGGAGGCTGTTATTGCCGGCCTGCTGCTCGCCGGGTCGGCGACGCTCGTTGTCACCAATTACAAAGAAGTGCGCGAGATCAATATCTTCGCCGCGGTTCTTATAGTGCAGAGCCTGCCGTTCCTGGCCGCAGTCGCACTCGCGGTCATCGAAGGCACGCGCTTTAACTCCTTCGCCTACTGGCGCGGGCTCGCCGCTCAGGGCGCGGTGTTGCTGCCCGAGCCGAAGGCGATTGCGGAGCCGCAGAAACTGCCGGCGGACAATCAGATCGAAGCGGCGCAATAAGCGCCCGCCGAAGGTCTGGCGGCTTCAGCCGGCGAGCGCCGTTTCGGCGAGCCGCACCCAATACGACGTGCCGAGCGGAATAGCCTCGTCGTTGAAGTTGTAAGCCGGGTGATGCAGTCCGGCGCTATCGCCGTTGCCGATCCAGATGAAGGCGCCTGGCCGCTCGTTGAGCATGAAGGCAAAGTCCTCCGCCGCCATACGCGGCGGAAAATCGAGGTCTACCTTGGCCTTTCCGGCGACTTCTTGGGCGATGCAGGCGGCAAAGTCCGTCTGCGCGGCATGATTGACCAGAACCGGATAGCCGTTCGTGTAGGTTACTTTGGCGGTCGCGCCATAGAGCCGCGCGGTTCCCTCGACCACTTCGTTGATCCGCTTGCGCAGGATGTCGCGCACCTCGATGCTGAAGGCACGGGCGGTGCCGCGCAAAAGCGCGTGCTGCGGAATGACATTGTCGGTGTGGCCGGCCTGAAATGTGCAGATCGACACCACCGCGGATTCGAGCGGATCGACGTTGCGGGCGACAATCGATTGTAGCTGGCTGACGATCTGAGCGCCGACCAGAAGGGTGTCGATCGCCAGATGCGGCCGCGCGGCGTGGCCGCCCTTGCCCTCAAGCTCGATGGTGATGTGGTCGGCCGAGGCCATGGCGGGTCCGTGACGCACGCCGAAAGCGCCGACCGGCATGCCCGGCCAATTGTGCATCCCGTAGACTTCTTCGATGCCGAAGCGGGTCATCAGCCCGTCCTGGATCATGGCCTCAGCGCCCGCCCCACCCTCCTCCGCCGGCTGGAAGATGACCACCGCCGTGCCGGCGAAATTACGCGTCTCCGCGAGATACTTGGCTGCGCCCAGCAGCATGGCGGTATGGCCATCATGGCCGCAGGCATGCATCTTGCCCGGAACGGTGGACCGATAAGGCAGGCCGGTCTCTTCCTCGAGCGGCAGCGCGTCCATGTCGGCCCGCAGCGCAACCACCTTGCCGCTGCCCTTGTGCCCCCGAATGACACCGACGACGCCCGTCCTGCCGATGCCGGGGACCACGTCGTCGCAGCCGAAGCTCTTGAGCTTCTCGGTCACCAAAGCCGCCGTCCGATTCACCTCGTAAAGCAGCTCCGGATGGGCATGGATGTTCCGCCGCCACTCGGTAATCTCGGCATGCAGATCGGCAACGCGATTGACGATGGGCATGAATGCATCCTCGGTTCGGCGCTTATCCGGCAAGCAAGCTTAGCAAAGCCACCACAAAAATGCGCGCGCGACTGGAAAAAGGAGCTGGCATTCAGTAATTGAACGGCCAGCGAGCCCGTAGCTCAGTCGGTAGAGCACGTGACTTTTAATCACGGGGTCCAGGGTTCAAGTCCCTGCGGGCTCACCAATCATATCAAGGCGTTCGAGGCAGATTCTGCCTTATCGTGGGAAGTTGCATGGCGGATCGGGACGGTGAGGATGCCAGCCGGCGGCGCTCACTGATCGCGCTCGGCATCGTCGTCCTGCTGTTTGTGCTCGGCTGGCTGCTCGCACATGAGCTCTACTCGGGCGGCAAGCTCGAGGATTGCCTCCTCGCCGGCCGTACCAATTGCGAGCCGGTGGAAAATCCGGCCCGCTGAGAGGCTTCGGTGAACGGCAAGGTTCCGGCTTACCGCGCCATAGCCTCGCGCTAAGAGAATTTCACGGCCTCGTCGTGTCCACGCAATACAGCGCAGCCACCTTACGCCCAGCTGGGCGCAAAGGGGGGTCAACCGTCGAGGAGCCGACGATGGACATACTGACCGCCTGCCAAGCGCCGATTGCCGGCATTGGGTTCAGCCGGCCGAACTGTCCACGATGCGGCGCTGTCCTGTTTGTGGCCGAGCAATCAGCGTTCGCCCACAATGGCCGCATTCACCACGCTTGGTCCTGCGACGATTGCGGCAACGAGTTCGTGACGTCGATCTGCGTTTTCCCGCGTCAGACGTAAGCTTCCGCAGTGTCCCCGCCTGCGCAATTGGCCGTCAGTTGGGGGTCGGGTTTGGGATGTCTATAATGGCGAGCGCCGGTCGGTACCCGCCGCGGCCGGGCTGGGGCGTCTGCCGCGACGGCGCTGCTTGCATGCAATATCCGGAACCGGCCCGGTGTTTGTATCGTTATTCTTCATTGTTCACACGGGAGGACCCACATGCGTCAAACATTCGCTCGTCGTTCGATCCTGACTTATTGCCTTGGCGGTGCTGGTGCCGCGCTGTTGGCATTCACGTCGCGCAGCCAGGCCGCGCCCACGACGTTTAAGGCCACTTTGAATGGTGCAAGTGAAGTACCGGCCAACACCACGGCCGGCACCGGGGCGGCAACGATCACGCTGGACGGCACTAACATCACCTGGAACGTCACTTTCTCCGGCCTAACCGGACCGGCTACTGCGGCCCACATTCATGGGCCCGCACCAGCCGGCAAGAACGCCGGCGTGATGATCTGGTTGTCGGAAAAGGGCAAGCCGGCCACCTCTCCAATAACCGGATCGGGCACCCTGACTGACGCCCAAGTCGCCGACCTGAACAACGGCCAGTGCTACGTCAACGTTCACACGGCCGCTAACCCGGGTGGCGAGATTCGCGGTCAGCTTGCGAAGTCGTAGCAGCCTTATCAACGCCGGGCCGTAGCGTTCGTACCGGCGCCAAAGTGAGTTGACCCGCCGGTGCCGCGCGCGCCACCGGCGGGTTCTGTTTTGCCTTGAGCAATCCGGCCGGATCTTCCGCGGTCAGGCGGCAGCGGCTGCCGCAACGCGCGGTCCGAGCACCGTGTTTTTCAGGTACGCCGCGAGCGCCGCGAGGTCCTCACCGGAAACGGCCGCGTAGGGCGGATAAGGGTCGCCGACTGGCACGCCGATCAGGTTCATCGCGGCCTTCATGGCCGGGGCGAGTCCGTAATGCATCCACTTGCCGGGAAACAGCGCGAATTGAAGCTGCAATTGCGCCGCGCGCGGATAATCCCCAGCCACGAACGCTTCGATGACATGGCGGGCGATCTCCGCTGCCGGCGCAGGCATAGTGGCGCCTGAGCCGCCGAGTTCGATGCTGGCGAGCAGCATTTGCATGGTGGTGAAATATTGCGCGTGACCGGCGCGATCGATCTCGACGATCAGCCGCGACACGCGGGCGAGATCGCGCGAACTCTCCTTGATGAATTGCACGCGCGGCAACTTGGCGATGGCGATCGTGTCGGGGATCGAGACCTCGGTGCCCGGACCCGGATTGAGATAAAGCGTCAGCGGCAGGCTCGTTTCGCGGGAGATTTTTTCGAAATAGCCGAGGAGATCGGCTCTCGTCGGCGCGCCGGCAAAGGGGCGCAACGGCGCCAGGAGTTGCAGCGCGCCAGCGCCGAGCTTTTCGGCGTCGTGGGCAAGTTCGATCGCGGTGCGAAACGACGGATGGGTAATGCCGACCATGACCGGCACGCGGCCATCGACGTACTCGACGGTCGAGCGGATCAGCGCCCTGCGGGCTTCCAGGCTCAGATAGGTATATTCCTGCGTCTCGACGCCCGCCGCCACCACCATGGTCGGGGCGCAGTCGCGCACCACGTAATCGATCTGCCGGCGCAAGCTGCGTTCGTCGACTTTCAGCTCCGTGGTGAACGGCGTCAGCGGCGCAACGATCAATCCCGGTTGTCGCATTGGCGTTCTCCTCAAAGCGAGCCGGCCATCATGCACGGGCGGTCACTGCTTGGGAATATGAGCGCGCGCGATCACCGCGCCCCATTTGGCGCGTGCTTAGGCTGCATCAATATCGCGCCTCGCCTGCCATTGCTCGCGCGTCTGTGCCGCATAATCGGCGAAGTGGCCTGCGGCGATGGCGGCGCGCGCCCCTGCCACCAGGTCCTGGTAGTAATAGAGGTTGATCAGCGACAGCAGCGTGCCGCCGAGCGCTTCGCCACTGCGAAAGAGGTGATGCAGGTAGGCGCGGGAGAAATCGCGCGCGGCCGGGCAGCGGCTTTCGGCGTCGAGCGGCCGCGGGTCGTCGGCGTGATGGGCGTTCTTGATGTTGATTGCGCCAAAGCGGGTGAAGGCCAGCCCGTGGCGGCCATTGCGCGTCGGCATCACGCAATCGAACATGTCGATGCCGCGGCCGATAGCGGCGAGCAGATCGTCCGGCGTGCCGACGCCCATCAGATAATGCGGCCGCTCGGCCGGTAGCATGGCGGCAGTGTGCTCGACCACTTTGAGCATCACCTCCTGCGCCTCGCCGACTGCGAGCCCGCCGATGGCGTAGCCGTCGAAGCCGATATCGATGAGCGCCTGCGCGCTGTGCGCGCGCAGCCTCTCGTCGTCGCCACCCTGCACGATGCCAAATAGCGCGCGATCCGGCGCGGCGCGTTCGAAGGCGCGCTTGCAGCGTTCGGCCCAGCGCAGCGACAGCAGCATCGCCCGCTCGATCTCGGACCGTTCGGCTGGCAGCCGCACGCACTCGTCGAGCTGCATGGCAATGTCGCTGCCGAGCAGAATTTGCACCTCGGCTGCGCGCTCGGGCGTGAGCTCCACCATGGCGCCGTCGAGATGGGAGCGGAAGGTGACGCCCTGCTCCGCCACTTTGCGCAGCGCCGACAGCGACATCACCTGAAAGCCACCCGAATCGGTGAGGATCGGAAATGGCCAGCGCATGAAATCATGCAGCCCGCCGAGCGCGGCGACACGCTCGGCGCCGGGACGCAGCATCAGATGATAGGTGTTGGCGAGGAGGAGTTCGGTGCCGGCCGCGCGGACGTCGTCGTGGTGCACGCCCTTGACGGCGGCTTGCGTGCCCACCGGCATGAAGCACGGCGTCTGCACAAGCCCGTGCACTGTGGTCATCTCGCCGGTGCGCGCGGCGCCGTCAGTGGCGATGAGGCGGAACGAGAAGGGCATGCGAATAGTCGCGTCCTGGTGAATTCCCTCGGCTGCGTGCAGGCTCATACAACAGAATAGGCTATGTTCGCTCGCCTCAACGCAGTGGCGGAGAAAACGGCAATGGAAACCAGAAGTCTTTGGCCGCACCGGGATGCGCCTCTCGGTGTTGGGATTCGGCTGCGGCGCGGTCGGCGGGCTGATGGTGCGCGGCGATCCGCTCGACCAGGAGCGCACCATCGCCCGCGCGCTTGCGGCCGGGGTGAACTACTTCGACACGGCGGTCCAATACGGCGATGGCGAGTCGGAAAAGAATCTCGGCCGCGTGCTGCAAAAGCTCAAACCCGCCAATGTGGCCGTCGGCACCAAGGTGAGGTTGCCATCCGCCGATTTCGGACGGATCGGCGAGGCGGTGGCAAAATCGATCGAGGGCAGTCTGGCGCGGCTCTCCCGCGAGCGCGTCGATATTCTCCATCTGCACAATGCCGTCACTGAGTTCTGGCGGCGGAGAAGCGCTCAGCACCGCGCAGGTCCTCGGCGAGGTCGTGCCGGCATTCGAGCGGTTGCGCCAGGAGGGCAAGATCCGCTTCCTCGGGCTTACTGCGGTCGGCGACACGGCCGCGCTGCAAAAGGTGATCGATGCGGGCGCCTTTGCCAGCGCGCAGGTCGTCTACAACATGCTCAATCCGTCGGCCGCGGTCGCGCTACCACCGCATTATCCGGCGCAGGATTATGGTCTGTTGCTCGACCATGCGCGTGCGGCCGGCGTTGGCGTGATCGCTATCCGCGTGCTTGCTGGTGGTGCGCTCTCCGGCTCGGCCGAGCGTCACCCGATTGCCAGCCCGCCGCCGGCGCCGATCGGCTCGGCGCTCGATTACGAGGCCGATGTCGCGCGTGCGCGCCGCCTCCTTCCGCTGATCAACGAAGGCTATGCCGCAAGCCTGACCGAAGCCGCGACCCGCTTTACGCTCTCGCACCCGGGCGTCGGCACCATCCTGGTCGGCACGGCGACGCCGCGGCAATTTGACGATGCGCTTGCGGCGGTTGAAAAAGGCCCGCTGCCGCGCACAGCGCTCGATCGGCTCGCAGCGCTGCAACAGGGCTTCGCCGGCGAAGCGCGCTGAACAAAAACTCACGCGTCGCGAAACAACAAACAAGCGTCGCCGTAGGAGTAGAACCGGTAGCCGGACTCGATCGCGTGCGCGTAGGCGCGCTGCATCACATCGAGGCCGCTGAAGGCGGACACCAACATGAACAAGGTCGAACGCGGCAGGTGAAAATTGGTGAGCATCATGTCCACCGCGCGGAAGCGGTAGCCGGGCGTGATGAACAGCGCGGTTTGGCCGGAAAATTCGCCGATCGTGCCATCCTTAGCCGCCGCGCTTTCAAGCAGCCGCAGCGAGGTCGAGCCAACCGCGACGATCCGTCCGCCAGCGGCCCGCGCGGCATTGAGCGAGAGCGCTGTTTGGGCGGATACGCTGCCCCATTCCGCGTGCATGTGGTGAGCCGAGGTGTCGTCGACTTTCACCGGGAGGAAAGTGCCCGTCCCGACATGCAGCGTGACCTTATGCACAGCGACGCCGCGTTCGCGCAGCGCGGCAACGAGCGCATCGGTGAAGTGCAGTCCGGCAGTCGGCGCGGCGACCGATCCATTCTCGCGCGCGAACATCGTCTGATAGTCGCTGCGATCGGCTTCGTCGGGCGAGCGCCGGCTGGCGATATAGGGCGGCAACGGCATCTCACCGCGTTCCTCTAGCGCCTGGTCGAGCGCGGCGCCGGCAAACGCAAAGGCGAACGTCACCTCGCCGCCCTCCCCCTTTGCCTCGACGGCGGCGTCGAGCTGATCAAGAAAGCAAACGTGCCCTTCGCTGCCGAAGCGCACCACGTCGCCAACCGCAAGGCGCTTGGCCGGCCGCACCAGCGCCTTCCAGCGTGAGCCGTCGAGCCGTTCCACGAGGTTTGCGGCGATTGCCGGCTCGGGCCCGCCACCTTCCGTGCGGGCAAGCCGGCGGCCGTGCAGGCTGGCGGGCAGAACCTTGGTGTCGTTGACGACGAGCGCATCGCCCTTGCGCAGCAGCGACGGCAGATCCGTCATGATGCGGTCTTCGAGTGTCGGCAAGCCCCCCGGCCGTACCACCAGAAGCCGCGCTGTGTCGCGCGGAGACGCGGGCCGCAGCGCAATGCGGTCCTCAGACAGCGCAAAATCGAATAGGTCCGTGCGCATGGCTCCGACGCCAGCCGGCGCCGCTGGCGCCGGTCTCTGTTTGCGCCCATATGTGGTCCATGAGCGGCCGTCCGTGCAATCCCGACAGCGACTTCAGGCGCCTTTGGCAGGTTCTTCTGGGTGGGACGCCATTCCCGCACTGCGGTGCGCCACCGGAGAAAGATGGCGGTGCCGCATCAGGAGAAAATGTGCCGGTCGCGGCCGATCCCGCCGACGCTAAGACTACGCGTCAGCGGCCACCTTCATACTGATGATGCGGTCCGGATTGGACGGCGGCTCGCCGCGCTTGAGCTTGTCGACCACATCCATGCCGCCGACGACTTCACCGATGACCGTGTACTCGCCATTGAGGAAGGAGCCTTCCTCAAACATGATGAAGAACTGGCTGTTGGCCGAATGATTGTTGCCGCCCTTGCGCGCCATGCCAACGATTCCGCGCTCGAACGGCACGTCGGAAAACTCAGCCTTGAGGTCGGGGTACGATGAGCCGCCGGTGCCGTTGCCGTGTTGACCGTCGCCGGTCTGCGCCATGAAGCCATCGATGACGCGGTGGAACGGCACGTCATCATAAAAGCCTTCGCGCGCCAAGAGCTTCAACCGCTCCGCGTGACCGGGCGCAACGTCGGTGTCGAGCTCGATGAAGATCACGCCGGGCGTTGTTTCAAGGATCAGCGTGTTTTCCGGATCGGCGCCAGGAGGAAGCGCTCCGGCAGTATTCTTTGGTTCGGCCATCTGTCGGTCTCCTCGTTCTTCGTCAACTAAAGCTAGGGCGTAATGGTTGCCTTCTTGATGTAGTCGAGCTTCGGAAAAGAGTTGATGAGGTAAGCGTTGCCCTGGGCCTGGATGCGGCCCTGCTCGGGGCCGAGCCCTTGCGGCGCGCCCTCCCCGTAGCCGCTGTACAGCGCGTCGACCACTTCCATTCCCGATACGACGCGGCCGAACGGCGAAAATCCCTGACGGTCGAGTGCGCGGTTGTCGGCGAAATTGATGAACACCTGCGTGGTGCGCGTGTTGGGACCAGCGGTCGCAAAGGTGATGAAGCCGCGCTGATTGCTCTGCTTGACCGGGTCGTCCTTGATGTTGGCGTCCTGCCAGACTGCCGAAACTTTTGGGTCACCGTTGATGCCGAACTGGACCATGAAGCCCGAGACGACGCGGAAGAAACGGTCGTTATCGTAAAGGCCGTTTTTCACGAGGTTATAGAAGCGGTCGGCGCCGTTGGGCGCCCAATCGCGATGAACCTCGAGAACGAACGCGCCCTTGCTGGTGTCGAACTTCACCTTGTAGATCGCCGGCGCCTGCGCATTGAGCGCCGCCGGGTTGCTGAGACCTTGGGCGAAGGCGGGCGCCGCGAAGACGAGCGCAAGCAGGAAAACAGCAAGGCGGATCATGACATCTCCCGGATGAGGTGGACGGTGGGGCGGTCGATTTAGGCTTTGGCGAATTTCTGCTTGAGCCCGGCAACGACCGCGGCGGGTACGAAGCTCGAAACGTCGCCGCCCATGCTGGCGATCTGGCGCACCAAAGTGGCGGTGATCGGGCGGACGGCAGGTGCTGCTGGCAGGAATACGGTCTGCAGCTGCGGCGCCATCGCGGCATTCATGCCGGCCATCTGCATCTCGTAATCGAAATCGGTGGCATCGCGCACGCCGCGAATGAGCGTTGTCGCGCCCGTCTCACGGGCGGCTGTGACCACAAGACCGGCAAAGGTGACGCAGGAGAGCTCGCAGCCTGCCGCGCGCGCCACTGGCGTGCAGATTTCCTCGAGCATGCTCACCCGCTCGGCTGCGGTGAACAGCGGGTTCTTGCCGGGATGCACGCCGATGGCAAGCACCAGTCGATCCACCAGCCGCACGGCTCCGCGCACGACATCGAGGTGGCCGAGCGTGATCGGGTCGAACGATCCGGCAAAAAGCGCTGTGCGCGGCGGGCTCGTGGGCATGGCGGCGGTCTAGCTTGGGCGCGGCTTTGCGGCAAGCGCGCCATTTCCTTCGCGACTGCAGCGGAGGACTTATTGCGGTGTCTATTCAATTAGTTATGGGGCGTTCCTAAAGCTGTGATCTGCCGACCTCGATTTTTGTCGGCGGAATTAGAACCAGGAAGGCCGGAACCGCGACCAATGCAGGAGCATTAGCGTAATACCAGCGCGGGGACGGGGCTTCCATGATGAAATCCACTTGCGTGATCGCCGCTTTGCTGATCGCCGCAGCGATCGTCAGCCTGCTGAGCTTGTCGCCGCAGGTGGAAGCCTACTCTCCGGTGCCCGGCGCCAAGGCGGATCGGTTGGACGCGCGGCCCGACAGCGTATGCGCGCGACAGGAATGGCCCTATTACGAGACCGGCTGCCTGCGGGATGCGAAATATCTGGACGGCAAAGCTCGCGTGGTGCGGACGGTCTCGACCGATCGCTGACTTCCCTGCCTGCGCTTCCCGTAGCGACAAACTGCAATCGCCGAGCTGCCCGCGCGGCTTGCGGCTGCCTTGACCCTCCCCCTGCCCCCGTCTAATCGGACCACTGGATACGCGGTGGACCGCTATGCTGGTGCTGATCGACAATTATGACAGCTTCACCTTCAACCTGGTGCACTACCTGGGTGAACTGGGGGCCGAGGTCGAGGTCCATCGCAACGACAGGGTGACGAGCGCTGCGGTCATCGCCGCCGATCCGGACGCGATCGTGCTCTCGCCCGGACCCTGCACGCCCAAGGAGGCCGGCATTTGTCTGGACTTGATCGCTCAGGCTTCTGACAAGATTCCAATCCTCGGCGTCTGTCTTGGGCACCAGGCGATAGGCGACGTGTTCGGCGGCAAGGTCGTGCGCGCGCCGGTGCCCGTGCATGGCAAGCTCTCCGAGATCCGCCACCGCGGCGAGGGAATTTTTCGCGGGATCAACGCGCCATTCCAAGCCACGCGCTATCATTCGCTGGTGGTCGAGCGCGAAAATCTCCCCGCTGAGCTGGCGGTAACCGCCGACACCGAGGATGGGCTCATCATGGGATTGGCGCACCGCCGATTGCCGATACATGGCGTGCAGTTTCACCCGGAAAGCATCGCCTCCGAAAACGGCTACCTGCTGTTGAAGAATTTTCTCGAGATTGCCGCGGCCTGGAACGAAACGAGCGGACGGCGTAAGCCAGTGGGGGAGGGCTCGCGCGCAGCGCCGCGAAGACAGCAAGGAAGGCGGGCGCGGGCCAATTGAGGGGATTGCCGTGACCGATACGTTCAAGGGACTGATCGGCAAAGTCGCGACCGGCGCCACGCTCAGCCGCGAAGAGGCCGCCAATGCGTTCGGGCAGATGATGTCCGGCGAGGCGACGCCCTCGCAAATGGGCGCGCTCCTGATGGCGCTGCGCGTGCGCGGCGAAACGGTCGATGAAATTACCGGCGCGGTCACCGCCATGCGCGACAAGATGCTGCGCGTGGAGGCGCCGCCGGACGCCATCGACGTGGTCGGCACCGGCGGAGATGCATCCGGTTCGTTCAATATCTCGACTTGCGCGGCGTTGATCGTGGCTGGCGCCGGCGTGCCGGTCGCCAAGCACGGCAATCGCGCGCTGTCATCGCGCTCGGGTGCTGCCGACGTACTCAGCGCGCTCGGCGTCAACATCGATCTGACGCCGGAGAAGATCGGCCATTGCATCCGGCAGGCCGGCATCGGCTTCATGTTCGCTCCGGCGCACCATCCAGCGACAAAGAACGTCGGGCCGACCCGGGTCGAACTCGGCACCCGCACGATTTTCAACCTGCTCGGGCCGCTGTCCAATCCAGCCGGCGTCCGCCGGCAGATGGTCGGAGTGTTTTCCCGGCAATGGACCGAGCCGCTGGCGCATGTGCTGAAAAACCTTGGTGCGCAGAGCGTGTGGGTCGTGCACGGCTCCGACGGCCTCGATGAGATCACAACGTCGGGGCCGACCAGCGTCACCGCCTTGGAAAACGGCGCGATCCGTAGTTTCGAGATTTCGCCTGAGGAGGTCGGACTCCCCAGGGCCAAGCCGGAGCACCTGCGCGGCGGGGACGCTGCGTCGAACGCAAAGGCCGTCGAAGACGTTCTTACCGGTAAGCCGAGCCCGTTCCGCGACGTGGCTTTGTTCAACGCCGCGGCGGCGCTCGTTGTCGCCGGCAAGGCCAAGGACCTGAAGGGCGGATTTAAACTTGCCGCTCACGCGCTCGATTCCGGCGAGGCCGAGGGGCGGCTCGACCGGCTGATCGTGGTGTCGAACGATGGTTGATATTCTGACCAAGATCGAAGCGTATAAGCGCGAGGAGATTGCGGCGGCAAAGCGCAGCCGCCCGCCCGCCGCGCTTGAGCGCGAGGCGAAGGCCGCCTCCCCGCCGCGCGGTTTCCTGCGCGCGATCGAGCGGCGGCTTAAGGCAGGAGACTTCGCGCTTATCGCCGAGATCAAGAAGGCGAGCCCGTCGAAGGGATTGATCAGACCGAATTTCGATCCGCCGGCGCTTGCTGCCGCCTACGAGGCTGGCGGCGCGGCCTGCCTGTCGGTGCTGACCGACGCGCCATCGTTCCAGGGCAGCCTCGATCATCTGCGCGCAGCGCGGGCAGCGACATCCTTGCCGGTGCTGCGCAAGGATTTCATGTACGACACCTATCAGGTCGCCGAAGCGCGCGCGGCCGGAGCCGACTGCATCCTCATCATCATGGCCGCACTCAACGATGCCTGCGCAGCCGACCTTGAAGCCGCGGCGTTAAGTTACGGCATGGACGCGCTTATCGAGGTGCACGATGAGGACGAGCTGGAGCGCGCGCTCGTGCTCAAATCCCGGCTGATCGGCGTCAACAATCGTAATCTGAAAACGTTCGAGACCACGCTTGCCACCTCCGAACGGTTGGCCCGATTGGTCCCGACCGATCGCATCATCGTCGGCGAGAGCGGTATTTTCTCGCCGGCCGATCTGGCGCGGCTGTCAGCCGTGGGCATCTCGACCTTCCTCGTCGGCGAGAGCTTGATGCGGCAGGACGACGTCGCCGCGGCGACACGCACGCTGCTGACGCGCAAGCCCGTGCTCGCGGCCGCGCGGTGACCGAATTGGCGCGGCGTTCAAAGAAACTGTCGCATTTGAGCGGAAGCGGGCAAGCCCGCATGGTGGACGTTTCGGCAAAGCCGGTCACCGAACGTGTGGCGATCGCCGAAGGCCGCGTCATCATGCAGCCGAAGACGCTTGCGCTCGTGCGTAGCGGCGACGCCAAGAAAGGCGACGTGCTTGGCACGGCGCGCATTGCCGGCATCATGGCGGCCAAGCGCACCCACGAGCTGATCCCGCTCTGCCACCCGCTTGCGCTCAGCCAAGTCGAAGTCGACGTTAAGCCCGACGCCAAGCTGCCGGGCGTGATCATCACCGCGCGCGTGAAGGTTGCCGGCAAGACCGGCGTCGAAATGGAGGCGCTCACCGCGGTTTCGGTGGCCTGCCTCACGGTCTATGACATGGTCAAAGCGGTGGAGCGCGGCATGCGCATCGAAGGCATCCGCCTCCTTAAAAAGAGCGGCGGCAAGAGCGGGCATTTTCGCGCGGAGGCGTCGTAGCCGTGGCGGCCTTGCTGGCGGTCGCAGAGGCACTCGAACGTGTGCTGGCACAGGCCGAGCCGCTGCCGGTCGAGGAAGTGCGGCTTACCGACGCCGACGGCCGCGTGCTCGCGTTCGATCTCAAATCGCTGCGCACGCAGCCACCGGACGATGTATCCGCGATGGATGGCTACGCGGTGCGCGCAGCCGACGTCAGCCAGGCGCCGGCGCGGCTCAAAGTCATTGGCGAAGTTGCGGCCGGCCGGCCATTTTCGGCCACCGTCGGTCAAGGCGAAGCGGCGCGCATCTTTACCGGCGGCGTGCTGCCGCAAGGCGCCGACACCGTCGTCGTTCAGGAGCAGACCGCACGCGACGGCGACTTGGTCGAAGTGCAAAAATCATCGGCCAAGGGCCGCAACGTGCGCCCGCGAGGGCTCGATTTTCGCAAAGGCGAAACGCTGCTCGGCAAGGGCCATCGGCTCTCCGCGCGCGACCTGCAACTTGCCGCCGGGATGAACCACCCGCTGGTGCCGGTGCATCGGCGGCCAAAGATCGCTCTGTTTGCTACCGGCGACGAACTGGTGCCTCCGGGCACCGAACCGGGGCCAGGGCAGATCGTCTATTCCAACGGTTTTGCGCTGACAGCCTTGGCGCGTGAGGAAGGCGCCGACGTCATCGACCTCGGCGTCGTCCGCGACAAGCTCGACGACACGATCGCCGCCATCCGCGATGCGCGCGACCGCGGCGTTGACATCCTGGTGACCACCGGCGGCGCCTCGGTCGGCGACTACGATTTCGTGCAGCGGGCTTTCGCCAAGGAAGGCATGACGCTGTCGTTCTGGAAGATCGCGATGCGGCCCGGCCGTCCGCTCATGCACGGCAGGCTGGGCGCCACGGCCGTGCTCGGCCTGCCCGGCAATCCGGTCTCATCCTATGTGTGCGCGCTTCTGTTTCTGGTGCCGCTCATTCGCCGGCTTGCTGGGCGCAGCGATCTGAGCGTGCCCACAGAAAACGCCATGCTCGGCTGCGATCTTCCTGAAAACGACGAACGAGCCGACTACCTGCGCGCGACGTTGCGCGCGGGTTCCGATGGTGCGATCGCGACCCCGTTTCCCACTCAGGACAGTTCGATGATGGCGCCGCTCGCGCAAGCCGACTGTTTGTTGATCCGCGAGCCGCACGCGCCGCCGGTCAAGGCCGGAAGCCGGTGCGCGATTGTAAAATTGCGCTGAAAAGCGGCCTTTCTTCTTGAGACAAACAAAAAGCCCGGGGCCATTTGGCCCCGGGCCGTTTTGTTGACGCCAATTCGGGAATTAATGGGTCCAGTTGAACCGCCAGACAAGAGCGGTCGTGATCGTCTGCACGTAGGGCTTGACGTTCTCCACGTTACCGGTCAGCGCTCCGGTGGTGGTGGAGAATTCGCCGAGATGGCTCGTTTGATATTGTGAGAACCGGTACTCGGTTTGCAGGAACAGGCCATGGATTGGAATCCAGTCGGTCAGGGCATATTCAAAGCCGCTGCCGAAGAACCAGCCGGTCGTCCGGTAGCTCGGAAAAGCAAACCCAGTTGCTCCTGCACCCGTCGTAAAAAATTCAACTGAATTCGTGAAGTGCGTCCCAGTGCCGCCACCATCAACGTACGTCAGCATCGACGGCGTCAGCAGATAACCGACGCGGGCACCGGCATACCAAGCGTTAGTCTCTTTCGAGTTGAACGTTTCGGGTGTGCCGCCGACGACCAGCTGCGGCGTATTGCTGCCGCGGAGGCTCATGGGGTCATAATCGGCGAACGCGCCGATAACGATCCTGTTGTTAAACAGCGATGTCTGATAGTCGCATCCGCCGCCGAACCGTCCTAACCACCCGCGGCCGCCGTCAGTCGTGGTGACCGTCGTAACCCCCGCGATATCTGTCGGTGCAAGATAGTGGTCCTGGTTCCACACACCATAGCCCCCACCGGCATCGACGTAGCAGCCGGTCCAGCTATAAACTGGCGGCAGCGGTGGCGGCGCCTTGAGCGGCATGTCAGCTGCGGAAGCCGTGCTCAGAGGCGAAGCGATGAGAAGAGAAGAAACGCCAGCAATACCAAGCAATTTGCGCAACATGACGCTACCCCCATGGTAAGCAAAAGCAACAGGCACAAAACGCCCGCTTTCGAGGGGCAGTATCGCAGGCTCAACCGTTATGGGCGAGTGAAGATTGCCGCTTCCCATGCACTTTGCGGAAGAGTGTTGCGGCGAAGCCACTCTTGTTTCGGTTGTGTGACGAGGCCTGTTGGTATCCCGTCACCGAAGGCCCTGGAAAGTAGGGCCTCAATGCCAGTTGAAGCGCCAAACGAGCCCGCTGGTGACCGTCTGCACGTCCTTTTGCATGTGTTGCGCCAGCGGTTCTGTGCAGGCGGCGAGATCGCAGAACACTGGCGCGCCGGCCAGCGTTAGGATCGGCAGGTCGGCTGCCTTGTAGTCCGCGTAGCGGTATTCGGTGCGCCAGAACAGGCCAGGGATCGGCACGATTCCGCTCAACGCGTATTCGTAGCCGCCGCCCAGGAACCAGCCGCTATAGGTGTGTGCCGGAATGTATTCGGAGGCCGCGCCAACGACGAGCGGTGGAGAGCTGAATGCGGAAAGCGCAATTTCACTGAAAGCAGCTCGCGTGTAGCCGGCATCGAGAAATCCCAACAGCGATGGGGTGATCAGGTATCCTACTCTGCCGCCAACTGCCCAGGAGTAGCGCTCCTTTTCTGAACCTATGTCGTCGCTGAACGGTTCGTCGAACTGTCCGCTCAGGCTGGTGAAATCGTAGTCGCCGAAGGCGCCGACGACCCAGCGCGAGCCGATCTGGTAATCGCAACCGCCGCCCGCCCTGCCGAGCCAGCCCTCGCCGCCGGTGTTGACAGTCGGACTTTCCGGCGTGAACGGCGTATCGAATTCGGCGTAATGCTTCTGGTTCCACAGCCCGTAGCCAATGCCGCCGTCCACATAGCAGCCGGTCCAGCCGACGACGGGCGCCGGCGTCTTCAGCGGCAGGTCCGCCGCCACGGCCGATCCCGATGCCAGCGCGAATCCGAAGGTGGAAACGATCAAAAGCTTTTTCATCGGTAGCCCCTTCTCGCAAAAAAATTCGCCTGCGCAGAAATTTCCCGGATGCGCAGAGGCTCGGCCCAAGGAATTGAGCTGGCGCGCCAGTGCGCTCAGGGGCGAACGCAAAGCAACGTTGACTACTGGGAAGGGAACGCGGTGCTCACGCCGCAGCGCGGAATCAAAACTGGCGCACGCAGAAGCTCACGCGAAATCTTGCAGAAAGTATACACCACAATCACGCGAATCGGTGTGACTGAACGGCAACGCTCAGCTGCAATTCAACCGTCATTGACATGGGCGAATAAGAACTCGACGGCGCGAAGCGATCCACCGACACAGCGCTTACGATCCTTAAAATCGAGCATTAAGCGTCGCTTGGCGGCAAGCCTCGACTTATTCACCTCAAATTAAGTGCTTGCAGAACACATATGGAACGGATAGGGTCCGTTCATGATTTGTTTCGGCATCGGTCCGCCGGAACTTTCCAGAGCCAGACGAGGAAGCGCCGATATGCTCACGCGCAAGCAAGCCGAGCTTTTGCGGTTCATCCATGAGCGTCTCAAGGAGGCAGGCGTACCGCCCTCCTTCGACGAAATGAAGGACGCGCTCGACTTGCGCTCCAAATCCGGCATCCATCGGTTGATCACCGCGCTGGAGGAGCGCGGCTTCATCCGCCGGTTGCCCAATCGCGCGCGGGCTATCGAGGTGATCAAGCTGCCCGAATCGATCGCCCACGGGATGGGTACAAGCCGTGCGCGCGGTTTCACGCCCGCCGTCATCGAGGGCAATCTCGGCCGCGTCCGCACTGGCGCGGAAGACGAGGGCGGCCGCCCGGTCGCGGTGCCGGTGATGGGGCGTATCGCTGCGGGCACGCCGATCGAGGCGATCCAGACGCGCAGCCACACAATCAGCATGCCGCCCGACATGTTGAGCACGGGCGAACATTTTGCGCTCGAAGTGCGCGGCAATTCGATGATCGAGGCCGGCATTCTCGACGGCGACATGGCGCTCCTTAAGCGCACCGACGCGGCCGACACCGGCGACATCGTCGTGGCGCTGATCGACGACGAGGAGGCCACGCTCAAGCGCTTCCGCCGCCGCGGCGCCTCGATCGCGCTCGAGCCCGCCAACACGGCCTATGAGGTGCGAATCCTGCCGCCCAACCGCGTGCGCATTCAGGGCAAGCTGGTCGGACTGTTCCGGCGTTATTGAGCTTTCGTCGCTGGCGCTCGTGCTAACTTTCGCTTTTATCTAACTCACTGAGCTTTCGGCGAGTCAGCAGACCCTCGCCTATCCTTCCCCTTTCAGGGGGAGGAAGAGCAAGCGGTCTATGCGGTGTTTCTAATCTCAACGAGGCCGATCTCTTTTTCCTCCCCCTGAAAGGGGAGGATTAAGGTGGGGGTCGTGGGCCGCTCGGATAACTTTGAGGTCGTGCGATGTCGGGCCGCATCGCCCTTCAGTGATTCTGATTCTGATTCTGAGAACTAGCGGCCGCTGCCGGCGACCTTGGCCCAGCTATCGCGCAGTCCCACCGTGCGGTTAAAGACGAGATGCTCGGCCGCTGAGTCGGTATCGAGGCAGAAGTAACCCTGCCGCTCGAACTGCACAGCGTCGCCTGAGTTCCTGCCTGCCAAAGCCGGCTCCACGCGCGCATCCGCAATCACTTCCAACGAATTCGGGTTGAGATCGGCGGCGAACTTACTCGCGTCGGGATCAGGCCGTGCGAACAGCGGATTGTAGATCCGCACCTCCGCCGGCAGCGCGTGATCGGCCGAGACCCAGTGCAGCGTCGCCTGCACCTTGCGGCCGTCCGGCGCGTTGCCGCCCTTCGTCGCCGGATCGTAGGTGCAGCGCAGTTCGGTCACCTCGCCGGCTGCGTTCTTGATCGCTTCACGGCAGGTGATGAAATAGGCGTAGCGCAGTCGCACCTCGCGGCCGGGCGCCAGGCGGAAGAATTTCTTCGGCGGATTTTCCATGAAATCTTCGCGTTCGATGTAAAGCGCGCGGCCAAAGCGAATGCGCCGCTTGCCGGCGGCCGCATCCTCGGGATGATTCTGCGCCTCGACTTCCTCGCTCTCACCTTCCGGATAATTCTCGATCACCACTTTGAGCGGCCGCAGCACCGCCATGCGCCGTTGCGCCGTCTTGTTGAGATGCTCGCGGATGGAAAATTCCAACATCGCCATGTCGACGATACTGTTGGCTTTGGCCACGCCGATGCGCTTGACGAAATCGCGGATCGCGGCTGGCGGCACGCCGCGCCGGCGCAGGCCCGCGAGCGTCGGCATGCGCGGATCGTCCCAGCCGTTCACATGGCCACCGCGCACGAGCTCGGTGAGCACGCGTTTGGAGAGCACCGTGTAGGTGAGATTGAGCCGCGCGAATTCGTACTGATGCGGGTGCGAGGGCACCGGCAAATTGTCCAGGAACCAATCGTAGAGCGGACGATGGTCCTCGAATTCGAGTGTGCAGAGCGAGTGGGTGATGCCCTCGATCGCGTCCGACTGGCCGTGGGCGAAGTCGTAGCTCGGATAGATGCACCACGTTTTGCCAGTACGCTGATGCTCAACGTGCAGAATGCGATAGAGCACGGGATCGCGCATGTTGATATTGCCCGAACCCATGTCGATCTTGGCGCGCAGCACGCGCGCGCCGACCGGAAATTCGCCTGCGCGCATGCGGCGGAACAAGTCGAGGTTCTCCTCGACGCTGCGCTCGCGATACGGGCTCTCGATGCCGGCTTCCGTGAGCGTGCCGCGCGTCAGTCGCGTCTCCTCCTGCGTCTGATCGTCCACATAGGCCTTGCCGGCGCGGATCAAATGTTCGGCCCAGACGTAGATCTGCTCGAAATAATCGGACGCGTGATAAAGATGCTTGCCCCAATCGAAACCGAGCCAGCGCACGTCGCGCTCGATGGCGTCGATGTATTCCTGATCCTCCTTGACCGGATTGGTGTCGTCGTAGCGCAGGTTGCAATGGCCGCCAAATTCCTGCGCGATGCCGAAATTGAGGCAGATCGACTTGGCGTGACCGATGTGCAGGTAGCCGTTCGGTTCCGGTGGAAATCGGGTCACCACGTTGTTGTGGCGTCCCGACTCAAGATCAGCGCGCACGATGTCGCGGATGAAATCCTGGCCGGCTTCGCGGACCGTCGTCTCAGCAATCGTCATAACGTAGTCGTTTCCGTTCAAAACGGGCCGTCTCTCGGCCCTCCATCGCTCAGCCCAATATCGTCAACGGCGCGCCAATTCCAAGGCGTTGGCGCGCGCAGCCCGGATTGAACAAGTTGGCCTGCGGGGTCAAGTCTGTAGCTGCCCGCGTTTAGCTTCCTTTCACACTCATCTGTGCTAGAGGGGCCGTACGGATCGGAGTGGCAATGACTGTTGTTACCCGCTTTGCGCCCTCGCCTACCGGCTTTCTGCACATCGGTGGCGGGCGCACGGCCTTGTTCAACTGGCTCTATGCGCGCGGCCGCGGCGGCAAGATGCTGTTGCGTATCGAGGACACCGATCGCGAGCGCTCGACCCAGGCGGCGATCGAGGCGATCCTCGACGGCCTATCGTGGCTCGGCATCCAATGGGACGGCGATGTCGTCTACCAATTCGCCCGTGCCGCACGGCATCGCGAAGTCGCCGAGCAGCTGCTCGCCACGGGCCACGCCTATCACTGCTACGCCACGCCTGAGGAGCTTGCCGAGATGCGCGAGGCGGCGCGGCGGGAAGGCCGCGCCAAGCTCTACGACGGCCGCTGGCGCGACCGCGATCCTGCCGAGGCACCGCCCGATGCAAAGCCGGTGATCCGGCTGAAAGCGCCGCTCACCGGCGAGACGGCGATCGACGACCAGGTGCAGGGCCGCGTAGTCTGGCAGAACGAGAACCTCGACGACCTCGTGCTGCTGCGTTCCGACGGCACGCCCACCTACATGCTCGCCGTCGTGGTCGACGACCACGACATGGATGTCACTCACATCATCCGCGGCGACGATCATTTGACCAACGCCGCGCGGCAAAAGCAGATCTATGACGGCCTCGGCTGGACGGTTCCGGTCATGGCGCACATCCCGCTCATCCACGGCCCGGACGGCTCGAAGCTCTCCAAACGCCATGGCGCGCTCGGCGTCGATGCCTATCGGGCCATGGGCTATTTGCCGGCCGCATTGCGCAATTACCTGGTGCGGCTCGGCTGGAGCCACGGCGATCAGGAAATATTCTCGACGCAGGAGATGATCGAGTTCTTCGATCTGCCGCAGATCGGCCGCGCGCCCGCACGCTTCGATTTCGCCAAGCTGGAAAATCTCAACGGCCATTACATTCGCCAGAGTGCGGATAGCGATTTGCTCGCCGCCGTCGAGCAATTACTGCCCCACCTCGCTAATGGGGCGGCGGTGGCCGCCAAGCTCACGCCGAAGCTCCGCGAGCAAATTCTGGCGGCCATGCCGAGCTTGAAGGAGCGTGCCAAGACACTCGTCGATCTTATTGATAGCGCTTATTTTCTATTCGCCGACCGGCCAATCTCCCTGGATGACAAGGCAGCGGCGCTGCTGAATGAGCCGGCGCGAGCGTTGCTGCAGGACATTGCGCGTGAACTCGAAGCCGTCGAACCCTGGAGCGGCGAGGCGACCGAGCACGCCGTGCGCAACTTCGCCGAACGGCGCGGCTTGAAGCTCGGCGCCGTCGCCCAGCCGCTACGGGCGGCGCTGACTGGGCGCACAACGTCGCCCGGGATATTCGAAGTGTTGGCTGTACTGGGCAAAACGGAAAGCCTTGGGCGCATCGCCGACCAGGCCATGCTCGAAAGCGCCGAGCCGCGTCGCGACTGATTCCGCCGGCGCCAACAGGGTCGGCCGTGCCCTCTTGCCACGCGCGTATTTCTCGCAAGGCGGTCTATATCTTGCAGTGCACACTCGCTTAGGCTAGGCCAATAGCCAGGGTCAAAAGCACTGTCGACCCAATCGTTTCAGCGCATTCGGCTGCGCAGCGAACCCCCCGCTGCCGCGCATCGAGGATCAGGATCATGGACGCGAAATCCGGCGCGAACATCAAGACCGGGAAGCTCACTCTCGGCGACAAGAACTACTCATTCCCCATGTACGACGGCACGATCGGTCCCGAGGTGCTCGACGTCAGCAAGCTCTACGCCGAGACCGGCATCTTCACCTACGATCCGGGCTTTACCTCGACGGCCTCGTGCGAGTCCAAGATCACCTACATCGACGGCGACGAGGGCGTGCTGCTCTATCGCGGTTATCCGATCGAGGATTTGGCCGAGCACGGCGACTTCCTCGAGACCTGCCACCTCCTGCTCTACGGGGAACTGCCGACCGCGGCGCAGAAAGCCGATTTCGACGACCGCGTGGTTCATCACACGATGGTCCACGAGCAGATGAGCCGCTTCTTCCAGGGCTTCCGCCGCGACGCGCATCCGATGGCGGTCATGGTCGGCTGTGTCGGTGCGCTGTCCGCCTTCTATCACGATTCAACCGACATCACCGATCCCACCCAGCGGATGGTCGCCTCCATCCGCATGATCGCCAAAATGCCGACGCTGGCGGCGATGGCCTACAAATACTCGATCGGCCAGCCGTTCATGTATCCGAAGAACGAGCTCGATTACGCGTCGAATTTCCTGCGCATGTGTTTTGCGGTGCCGACCGAGGAATTCAAGCCGAACCCGGTGCTGGCGCGCGCGATGGATCGCATCTTCATCCTGCACGCCGATCACGAGCAGAACGCCTCGACCTCGACCGTGCGGCTCGCCGGCTCGACCGGCGCCAATCCGTTCGCCTGCATCGCCGCCGGCATCGCCTGCCTATGGGGACCGGCGCACGGCGGCGCCAACGAAGCGGCGCTGAAAATGCTCGGCGAGATCGGCAGTGTCGAGCGCATCCCCGAATACATCAAGCGCTCCAAGGACCCGAGCGATTCATTCCGTCTGATGGGATTCGGCCATCGCGTCTACAAGAACTATGATCCGCGCGCCAAGATCATGCAGCGGACGTGCTACGAAGTGCTCAACGAACTCGGCCGCAAGGATCCGCTCCTCGACGTCGCCATGGAGCTCGAGAAGATCGCGCTGCATGACGACTACTTCGTGCAGAAGAAGCTCTACCCCAATGTCGACTTTTATTCCGGAATTACGCTGCGCGCGATGGGCTTCCCGACCACCATGTTCACGGTGTTGTTCGCGCTTGCCCGCACCGTCGGCTGGATCGCGCAGTGGAAGGAAATGATCGAAGACCCGCAGCAGAAGCTGGGCCGCCCGCGTCAGCTCTATACCGGTGCGCCCAAGCGCGATTATCAGCCGATTTCGCGGCGCAGATAGCCGCCTCGCGAAGTCCCCCGCGGCGAATAGCGAGCGCGATCGGCCCGGCGGCTGATCGCTACTCGTGTTTGCTGTCGTAAGCCCAAGTCAGATAAACGCCCGCCCAGGTGAAGCCGCCGCCGAAGGCCGCCAGCACCATGCGGTCGCCGGATTTGAGCTTGCGTTCGTAATCCCACAGACACAGCGGAATGGTTGCGTTGGTCGTATTGCCGTATTTATCGATTGTGATCATCACGCGTTCAGTCGGCAGCTTCATCCGCTCGGCGGTCGAACTCGATAATGCGCCTGTTGGCTTGATGCGGCACCAGCCAATCGACGTCTTCGCTCACCAAGCGGTTGCGCTTCATCAGCGCGGTGGCGACGTCGGCCATGCGCGCAACGGCAAACTTGTAGACGCTGGCGCCTTCCTGATGGACGTAGTGAAGACGTTTGGCGACCGTTTCAGCCGTCGACGGCATGCGGCTGCCGCCGGCTTTTTGATGCAGGTGCTGCATGCCCGACCCGTCGGACGAGATCAGCGTATCGATGATTCCTTGGCGGCGGCTCGGCTCCAGCATCACCGCGCCGGCGCCATCGCCGAACAGAACGCAAGTCGCGCGGTCGGTGTAATCAATGATCGCCGACATCTTGTCGGCGCCGACTACGACGATCTTGCGGTATTTGCCGGTCTCGATGAATTGGGACGCAATGGTGAGCGAATAAAGGAATCCGGAGCACGCCGCCTGCACGTCGAAGCTGCCGATATTGCGGATGCCGCACATGTCGCAGATCAGATTGGCGCTTGAGGGAAACACGAAATCCGGCGTCGTGGTGGCGCAGATCAACAGATCGACTTCGCCCGGCACCGTTGCGGTCTTGGCGAGCAGACCGCGCACCGCCTCCGCGCCCATATGCGAAGTGCCGAGCCCCTTGCCGGTAAGAATGTGGCGTTCCTTGATGCCCGTGCGCTCGACGATCCATTCGTCGGTGGTATCAACCATCTGGGCGAGCTTGGCGTTGGTCAGCACGTCGGGCGGCACGTAACCGCACACGCCGGTGATCGCGGCGCGGAGCGGAGATTTCCGAACCGTTTTTTTTGACGTCGTCACGCGGATGGCTTTGCTTCTGAGCTCGCGGCGAACCGAGTGCCAGCGGCCTTAGCAGGGCGGCCGATGCATTGGTAGAGCGGCGGCATCGATGTCATCGTTGCGGTTAACATGAAAGCGCCGGGGATCGCGCCGCCGCACCAGTCGCCAGGTCGCGGCGGCCACGGCGGGCAAGATCAAGGACGATGGCGGCGGCCTGATCGCTCGGGCTTGCCCCTCCCACCCCCATGATCGCGTCCAGGCGGGCAAAAGCGTCGACTTGCCGCCGCCGGGCCGGGGTGTCGCCGACGAGACTGACCAGTGCATCACCGAGCTTCTCAGGCGTGCAATCGCGCTGCAGGAATTCCGGTACGACGTTCTCGCCGATGACCAGATTGGCCAGGATGACGGTGGAAATCTCCGGCGCCCGCAACAAGCGCAGGATGAGTTCCTCGATTAGCGGCCCCCGATAAGCGCCAACCGTTGGGACTCCCGCGATCGCCAATTCGAGCGTCACCGTCCCGGACGCTGCCAGCGCGGCCCGCGCGACCCGAAACGCTGCCCACTTTTCGGCGGGATCGACTACGATTCGAGGCTGCACCGGCCAGCCTGCAACGCCTTCGCGCACTTTTGGCAGGAGGTGCGGCATCGTCGGCAGCACCAGTTCGATTGGGCCGATCTTGGCCGCGGCACGTGCAATAGCCGCACCGAATACTGCCAAGAGCCAGTGAATTTCACTCGAACGGCTGCCCGGAAGGACCAGAATGAACGGGGGGTCGCTGCGCCGGCGCTGCTCCTCTCCGGCGTTGGGTCGTAGCTGCGCGGTCTGTTCGATCACCGGGTGGCCGACATAAACACAGGGCGGTCCGCCAAGCCGCACATGCGCAGCCGGCTCAAAGGGCAGGACAGCCAGCACGCAGTCGACGTAGCGGCGCATGGCCTTCGCCCGGCCGGGCCGCCACGCCCAAACCGACGGCGAGACGTAATCGAGGATGGGAATCGAAGGCGCCGCGCGCCGTATCCGGCGGGCAACACGGTGCGTGAAATCCGGACTATCGATAATGACCAGAGCGTCCGGTCGCGCGGCAACGACCGCATCCGCCGTCTGCGCAATGCGCCGCAGGATCGTCGGCAGCCGCGCGGGAATCGCGTTGAAGCCGATGATCGACAACTCTTCAATTGGGAACGGGCTGACAATTCCCGCCGCCGCCATGGCTCGACCGCCGACGCCGGCAAATCTGATGCCGCGTTCACGCTCGCTCAGCGCGCGGGCGAGCGACGCGCCCAGCGCATCGCCGGATTCTTCCGCCGCGATCAGATAGATCATCGGCGTCGGCGATCGCGCTGCCGGCGTCACTGCCTCCCGCTCCCGTTTGCCGCGTTCACCCCGACGACAAAAATTTTGGCGCGGTCGGCTGCGGCAATGACTTCCGCCGCATCGGCGATGATTGTCTCGCCCGCCGCAACGGCGATTCCGGCAAGACCCGCAGCGGCAACATTTGCCACGGTCTGCGGTCCGATTGTCGGCAGATCGAAGCGGCGATCCTGATCTGGTTTCGGCGCCTTCACCAGTACTCCGGCGCCATGCGGGGTGGTAACCCGTCCCTTCACGCGCAGATCGGCGATGCGCGCCAGCATATTGTCGGTACCTTCTGCCGCCTCGACCGCGATCACGTGGTTGGCCACGACTACGGCGGCTTGACCGACGTCAAAGCGGCCGAGCGCGGCGATGAGGTCAAGCGCACGCGCGATATCGGCGAAGTCTCCCGCGGACGGCTGATGACGGCCGAGCACCCCTACCGGCACAACGATGTCCGGCGCGACGTCTTTGACGCCGATGATGCGCGGACCGCCCTCCTCGATCAGCCGGGCAACGCCCGAGAGCAGCCGGTCGTCACCGCCGGCATACGCCTTAATGACACGCGGCATCATTTTGATGGCCTGCCAATCGAGACGAATTTGCCCGATTGCGGGCCGCAACAGCGTCCCGATGAAAAGCGCCTCCCGGCAGTCCTCAGCTTGGGCAAGACGAAAAAAGCGGCCCAGCTGCCCGAGCGCGAGCCAATGATGCGCATACCGCTCAACGGTGGCGGCGTCGGCCCAGCCCTTGATGGCGAACATCACTGGCCGCCGGCCGCTGCGCACGATCGCATCGGCGACGGCAGCAGGCAAACTGCCGCCTCCGCAGATGAGCGCGATCGAATCGGATGCCGTCGCAGGCAGCTTGCCGCCCGCGATCGTCTGCCGATCAGCCTGCATCGCTGCCGCGCTCATCGTCGCCCTGCTGCTTGCCCGGCGTCACCAATGGCCGCTTGCCGCCGCTGCGGATGAAAGCAATGATCTTTGTTACCTGAGCGTCGTTGGCGAATTCGCTCTCAACTTTTTTCAGACGATCGGCAAACACGCCATCGCCGAGAAACAGAACGCGAAACGCGCGCCGCAGCCGATGTAGATCGGCGCGCGTCGCGCCGCGGCGGCGCAGCCCGACAACGTTCAAGCCGGCGAGATTGGCAATCTGACCGCGCGCGTAGCCGAAAGGAATGATATCGCCCGAGGCTCCGGACAATCCGGCCAGCATCACGCCCTCGCCTATTCGCACGAACTGATGCACTGCCGCCTGGCCGCCGAGAAAAACGTTATCGCCGACGCTGACGTGACCGCCGAGCACCGCGTTGTTGGCGAACGTGACCGCATTGCCGACGTGACAATCGTGTCCGACGTGCGACCCCACCATCAACAAGCAGCGCTCGCCGACGCTGGTCACTCCGCCGCCGGCTTCGGTGCCGGTATTCATGGTGACGCCCTCGCGCAGTTCGCAGCGTGGCCCGATGACCAGGCGCGTCGCTCCGCCACGATAGTGCACCGATTGCGGCGGCGTGCCGAGCGAGGCGAACGGGTACACGACCGTGCCAGCGCCGATCGCGGTGACGCCGGTGATATGAACGTGGGCGATAAGCCGGACGCCATCGCCCAATTCGACCTGCGGGCCGACGATGCAGTAGGGCCCGACCTCGACACCGTCTCCTATCCGCGCGCCATCGGCCACGCGCGCGCTTGGGTCAATCACGAGTTGCCTCAAGGAACATGGCGCCGAGTTCGGCTTCCGCCACCACGACACCGTCGACCTTCGCCTCGCACCAGTACCACCACATCGTGCGGCGATGCTTGGTCTTACGCACGTGATACTCGAGCCGGTCGCCGGGCACGGTCGGCCTGCGAAACTTGGCCTTGTCGATGGTGAGGAGGAACATGGCGCGCTCCTCCTCGGTGGGCTTGGCCAACCGCAGCACAAGGACCGCTGCCGTCTGTGCCATGCCCTCGATGACCAGCACACCGGGCATGACCGGGTTCTCAGGAAAGTGGCCGAGAAAGTGCGGTTCGTTGATGGTGACGTTCTTGATACCGATGCCGCTGTCGTCGCCACGGATATCGATGATCCGGTCGACCATCACAAACGGATAGCGGTGCGGCAGGAGCCGCAGGATCTCGCCGATCTGAACCGTTTCGAGGGTTTCGCCATTCATGGCCTGTTCTCGCGCGGCACCTCGCCAACGCGCGCACCGCCTGGGACATCCGTCCGTACCCAGCTCCCTGCGGTGAGGATGGCGTGATCGCCGATTGCGACGTCGTCGGCGACGCCGACCTGCCCGCCGATCATGACAAAGTCTCCTGCACTGACGCGGCTGCCCAGGGACGCTTGGGCCCCGATGAGGCAGTGTCGGCCGATACTGACGTTGTGGGCGATTTGGACAAGGTTGTCGATCTTGCTCCCCTCGCCGATGACCGTATCACGGATCGACCCGCAATCGATCGTGGCATTGGCCCCGATTTCGCAGTCATCCTGAATAATAACCCGTCTCACTTGAGGCATCTTCGGATGCCGCTGCGCGTCGGGGAGATGCCCCAGTCCCGCCTGACCGATGCGCGCGCCAGGGCGGACAATTACCCGGTCGCCGATCAAGGTGTGCAGGAGCGTAGCGCCGGCGCCGATGGCGCACTGGCGCCCGACGCAAACGTCCGGGCCGATCGCCACCCCGGCCGCGATCACCGCGCCAGCGCCAATTTCGGCACGCGGGCCGATCAACGCGAGCGGATCAATCGTGACGCCGGCTTCGATCCGAGCCGAGGCATGGACATGGGCGCCCGCGGCGCGGCCGCTTGCTTCGAACAATGAACGCGGCTTAAGGCTGTCGGGGAAGAGCGCCTGCGCTGCCAAAACGAAGGCCCGATAGGGCTCATCATTGACGAGGACGACGAGCCAGCTCGGGGCTGCGGCCGCAAATGCTGGCGGCATGATGCAGGCTCCGGCCGCTGTCGCAGCAAGTTCGCCCAAATGCTTTTCATTGTCGACGAAGGCGAGGTCGGCTGTGCCGGCGCTTTCGAGTGCGGCGAAGCTGCGGATGCGGCGCTCGGCCGCTCCGCCCAAACGCAGATCCGAGCGCGTCAATCCGGCGATCTCGCCAACCGTCAGTCCGCGATTGCCCCGCTTGTGAGCCGGCATGCGTCCACCCGCGACGGATCCCGACGCCGCATCAGAAATGTGTTCCGCCGCCGAAGGCGAAATACTGGGTGCGGTCATACGATTGTTTGAGGAACGGATAGGCCAGATCGAAACGCAGCGGCCCAAACGGCGAATTCCAGATCAGGCTTACGCCCGCCGAGGCGCGCACGGCGGGCAAATCCGCCAATTGCATGCCGCACTGGCAAACAAAGTTGCCGGCATTGCCAGGAACCGTGCCGTTGACTTCGCCAGTCGTCGGCAACTGCGTTTCGCCGCGGTAGCCCCACACCGAACCGGAATCGATGAATGCGGCGCCGGTAAATCCGAAATCCTTCGGCATAAAGTAGAGCGGATATTCGAATTCCAGGCTGGCCCCCCAGAACATCGTGCCGCCGACCAGGTCGTTTGACGTTCCCGGCGTGTTGTCGCGGGGACCGATGCCGGCGGGCGCAAATCCGCGAACGACATTGGGCCCCATCTTGAAGTCGTCGAGCATGCGCACATAGTCGTTGTTGGACACGCAGGTATCCGGCGTCGGGCACTTCTGGAAGCCCAGGATGTCGCCCGCCTGCAAATGGACGACGCCGATGAGATCGGAGACCGGTTCGTAGTAGCTGTGCAAGTCCGCGACTGTGCGCATGTACGCTTCGTCGCCGCCGACGCCCGCAAAATCCTGACCGAAATTGAGGTTGACGCCGCTGGTCGGATTCTTGTTGTTGTCGACCGTGTTGTAGACGAGACCGTAACCCACGCTCGATGTCACTGTCGTGCCTTGACCCAGTTCCGCACGCACGGGCAACGAGGCCTGCCCGAACGTGTAGCAATCGGGACTGACGCCAGCTCTGATAGCTCGGCCACAACGTTCCCGCACTGGTCGCCGCTGTAATTGCATTGAAGGTCGGGAATGTGGTCGCGAAGTCAGGATTGATGTTGTTACAGTCGTTCAGATACGAAGGCAGCTGGATCGACTGCGTATACAACGAATAGCGCAGCTGGACCGAGAAGTCCTCGCGCAACGGAACGCCGAACTTCAGAGAGCCGCCGATCGATTCGGTGCCATAGGAGAAATAGCTGTTGGCCAAGGTCTGCTTGCCAAACACGCTGATCCCCGCACCGATACGGTCGTCGAGAAAGTACGGCTCAACGTAGTCGATTTCGCCCGACCGGATGTACTCGCCATAGGTCGCCGACGCTTTGGCAAACCGGCCGGTTCCCAGCAAATTGCGTTCGGAGACCGACGCCTCGACCATCCAGCCCTGCGCCGTCGAATAGCCGCCCATGATGGAGAAGTCGCCGGTGGACTGCTCCACGAGGTTGATATTCACCACCACGCGGTCCGGCGCCGAACCGGGCTCGCTGGTAATCTTGACGTCTTTGAAGAAGTTGAGGTTCTTGATGCGGCGCTCGGCGCGATCGAGCAAGGCGCGGTTATACGGATCGCCTTCGTTGACATCGATTTCGCGCCGGATCACGTAGTCGCGGGTGCGCGTGTTGCCGATGATATTGATGCGCTCGATATAGGCGCGGGTTCCCTCATCGACCACGTAAGTCACGCCGATCGTCCGGGTCTGCGGATCGCGGTCGCCGCGCGGGCGAACGTTGCCGAACGGATAGCCGCGCCTGGCCATTTCGATGGTGAGATCCTCCACCGTCTTTTCGACCGCGTCGCCGTTGTAAACATCGCCCTTATGGGTCAGCACCACCGGGCGCAGCGTATTGCCGTCGACGGCGCGCACGTTCGACTGAACCTCAATAGCGCCGAAGTGGTATTGCGGCCCTTCTTCGATCGTAAAGGTGATGATGAAGCCCTTCCTGGCGGGGTCGTAGACGCCTGTGGCGGAGATGACCTGTACGTCGGCGTAGCCGTGTTTGAGGTAGAAACGGCGCAGCAGGTCGCGGTCGGCTTCGATGCGGTCGGGATCGTAGACGTCGGTCGTCTGCAAAAAGCTCAGGAAATTCGACACGTCGGTCTTGATCACGTCCTTCAGCCGCGAGCTCGAATAGGCGTGATTGCCGACGAAATCGATTTCCTTCACGCCGGTCTTCTCGCCTTCGTTGATGACGAAGATCAGGTCGACGCGGTTGTTCGGCCGCTCGATGATTTGCGGCGTGACGGCGATATCGAAACGCCCGTTGCGGTGATAAACCTCGATAATCCGCTCGGTGTCCGCCTGCACCATGGGCTTGGACAGCGTGCCGCGCGCCTTCGACTGAATTTCCTGCTGCAGCTGCTCGTCCTTCATCCGGTGATTGCCCTCGAAGACAACGCGGTCGATCACCGACGCCTCCACAACGGAGACGATGATGCGGTTGCCTTGAGTGGTCACGTTGATGGTCTGGAACAGGCCGGACGCATAGAGCGCCTTGATACCGGCATTGATTTCGTCGGCAGTCAGACGCGCGCCGGGCTCGGCCTTGAAGTATTGGCGGATGGTGTCGGCATCGACGCGCCGATTGCCTTCGACCACGATCTCGGTCGCGCCCACGCGATCGCTCGGCGCCGCGGACGCAACCGTCGACGTCAAGCCGACAAGGCTCGACGCAAAGCCAACAAGGCTCATCGCGAGGAGCAAGCCGGCCACGACAAGCCCTCGTCTAACCCACACCCACATCATCCGCAAAGCGCCCTTATTCCCCTCGCGTGGCCGCCCCCAACTGGCGGGTCGTCCCAGATCCCCACAGGACCAAGTCTCTACTTCGCCGTTCGTCCGGTCCCGACCGCCGCCCCCGCTATATCCAGGTCCGCTTCGTCACAAGCCAAATGACCGATGCATCCACATCAAGATGAGGTCAGGTGCACGATGTCATTGAACGTTGCAAATATCATCAACATGATGACAATTGCGAAACCAATCCGAAACCCTACCTCCTGCGCGCGCTCCGAGAGCGGGCGCCCGCGCGCGGCTTCGATCGAGTAGAACAAAAGATGGCCGCCATCGAGCAGCGGGATCGGAAACAGGTTGAGCAATCCGATCGAAACCGAAAGCACCGCAGCAAGATGTATGAGAGCCACGAAGCTGACGCTGGCAACCTGTCCGGACATCTGCGCGATGCGGATCGGTCCGCCGAGCTGATTGGCGGCTTCGCGGCCAACGATGACGCGGCCGAGATACGTTAACGTTTTATCGACCACGAACCACGTTTCCTGCACCCCCAGCACCAATGCCCGGGGCGGTGAGACCGGCTGGTATTTCACATCGCCCGGCGCCGGCGAGCGCCTGATGCCGAGCAGGCCGATGCGCTGGACATTGCCGAATATGTCCTTTTCCTCGTGCAGGATCGGGGTCGCCGTCAGGACAATCTCGGCGCCATTTCTGTCCACAGTAATCTTCAGCGGCTCGCCGGCGCTGTCGGAGACGATGCGCTGCATATCGGCGAAGCTGTCGATCTTCTCGCCATTGATCGCCACGACCATGTCGCCGGGCTGGAAGCCGGCGGCTGCCGCTGGGCTGTCGGCCTGGACCTCGTCGACGCGCGGGCTCATTGTCTGCATGCCGTAGAGCATGAAGATTCCGGCGAAGATCGCTATAGCCAAAAGGAAATTTGCCGCCGGCCCGGCAACCACGATAGCTGCCCTTTTGATCACCGGCTGGAACATGAAGCTCTGCGACCGTTCGGCGGCGTCCATATCCGATAGGCGCGCACGGTCCGGCGTACTGGCGGCATTCTCGTCGCCGAAGAATTTCACATAGCCGCCCAGTGGGATCAGCGCGATTTTCCAGCGCGTTCCGTGGCGGTCGTTAAAACCGGCAAGTTCCGGCCCAAATCCGATGGAAAAGACGAGAATACGCACGCCGCACCAGCGCGCGACCAGGAAATGCCCAAGTTCGTGGAAGAAGACCACCAAGCTCAAAACGAACAGAAACGGAACGAGATAGTGCAGGATGTCCCATCCAAGTGATTGTAAATGCGATAAAATATCAATCCCCATGACGCCGTCCCACGCCCCCAACATTCTTAACCCCACACCCTGACTAGGATGCCATTGCGGCAATTTCGGGCAAGAGGTTAGCCGCCAACCTTCTCGCATTATGGTCAATGGCGATCGCCTGCTCGACCGATTGGGGTTCGCTCATGGCGCCGGAACGCGCGGCGGCCTCGAGCGTCGCCTCGACCAGCGCCGGAATGCCGGTGAACCCAAGCCTGCGGCCGACGAACTCGGCGACGGCGATTTCGTTGGCGGCATTGAGCACAGTCGGCGCCGCACCGCCGGCCGCCAGCGCCTCCCGCGCGATCCGCAGCGCAGGAAACCGGACCGGGTCCGGCTGTTCGAAAGTGAGCGTCGCGATGCGCGCGAGATCGAGCCGTTGCGCGGGCGTGCCCATGCGCTGGGGATGGGCAAGACAATGCGCGATCGGGATGCGCATATCCGGCGAGCCGAGCTGCGCAATCACCGAGCCATCGCGGAACTCGACGAGGCCGTGGATGACGGACTGCGCGTGCACGACAACGTCCAGCTCCTCGGGCGCCAAGCCGAACAGATGCCGCGCCTCGATCAGTTCGAGGCCCTTGTTCATCAGCGTCGCGGAATCGATGGTGATCTTCGGCCCCATCGACCAGGTCGGATGTTTGAGCGCCTGCTCCAAGCTGACCTTGCGGATCTGTTCAAGCGTGAAGGTGCGGAATGGGCCGCCGGAAGCGGTGAGGATGATCCGGCGAACGTCTTCGCGGCGTCCGGCGCCGAGTGCCTGAAAGATTGCGTTGTGCTCGGAATCGACCGGCAGCACCGTGGCGCCGGCGGCGGCAGCGCGGCGCATGAACAGCGCGCCGGCGCAGACCAGGCACTCCTTGTTGGCGAGCGCCACTATGGCGCCACGCTCGGCGGCGGCAAGTGTTGGTTTCAGGCTGGCCGCGCCGGTAATCGCAGCCATCACCCATTCGGCAGGCCGCTCCGCGGCCTCGACCAAGGCGGCTGGGCCCGCGCCCGCCTCGATCCGGGAGCCCGCCAGCCCGGCTTTCAGGTCATCGTAGGCGGCTGGATCGCCGACTGCGGCGAAATGCGCGCCAAGTTCGATCGCAAGCCGCGCCAGCGCTGCGCCGTTCCGGTGGGCCGTCAGCGCCTCCACCCGGTAGCGGCCGGAGTCGCGCCGCAACAGATCGATCGTGCTCGAACCGATCGAGCCGGTGGCGCCAAGAAGCGTCACCGTTCGCGGGGCAGCAGCGCGTTCGACTTTTGCCATCGGCTGCGTGATTGTCATCGCGCCTACCATATCAGCAAGCCCTGCGCGGGAGCAGCTATCCCCCGATGCAGGAGACCGATGAGGAGTGCGGCTATCGCGGCGACCAAAAAACCGTCAAGACGATCCATCAAGCCGCCATGGCCGGGAATGAGCCGGCTCGCATCTTTGGCGCCAAAACGCCGCTTAATGGCGGATTCGGCGAGGTCGCCCAGTTGCGCCAAGGCCGAAAGCACCAAAGCAATCGCTCCTACCGCCGCGGGGTTCCCGATACCGCTCGCATAGGCGACCAGGGTGCCCCCGGCAACCCCCCCAACCAGGCCACCGAGAGCTCCTGCCCAGGTCTTGTTTGGACTGACTTGTGGCCACAGCAGCGGACCGCCAACGGCGCGGCCCGCGGCATAAGCGCAGATGTCGGTCATCCAAACGGTTGCTGCCAGGAAGAGGAAGGCCACAAAGCCCAGTTGCGCGTCGCGGCGCAGCAGCGCAGGTCCGAGAAAGGCAATACCCGCGTAAGCCACACCGGCAGCCGCCCAAAGGCCGCCGCCGCGGCGATTTGGCGCTGCCGATCCGGCCAGGTTCAAGAGTCCGGCGATTATCGCGCCTAGCGCTATGGCCAATGCGGCGTCGTCCGCCTTGCCTGCCGCCGCCAAGGCGAAAGCCGCCGCCAGCGCCAGCGAGCCGATCGCGAGCAGGCGTGGGTCGGAGCGGCCGGCAACCAGCCGCATCCATTCCCAGAGGATGCCTCCCGCAGCCAGGCCACAGAGAACGAGGAAGAACCAGTCGCCCAGGTAGGCCGCCGTCAGCACGAGCGGGGCAAGCACCACACCCGAAGCGATCCGCAGCAACAGATTGCGCGCGCCGGCGCCGGCCCACCAGTCACTGTTGCCGGGGCGTGGACCGCCATCGGGAAGGGTCATCACGAACCGGCTTGGGCGATCAATCCGCCGAAGCGGCGTTCGCGGCGGCGGTACTCGACGATAGCGGCCTCCAACGCGCCGCGGTCGAAGTCCGGCCAGTTGATCGGCAGAAACACCAGCTCGCTATAGGCCGCCTGCCACAGCAGGAAGTTGGAGAGCCGCTGCTCGCCGCTGGTGCGGACGATCACGTCCGGATCAGGCAGGTCGGGAGCATCGAGTTGGCGTGTGAGCAGATCAGGCGTGATCGCCTCGGCGGCCAGGCGACCGGCCGCCACTTCAATCGCGAGGCGGCGCGCCGCGCGCGCGATCTCCTGGCGGGCGCCGTAATTGAACGCCACGACCAGCGTGAGGCCGCCATTGTTGCGTGTCAGATCTTCCGCCTCCTGCAGCATGCGCCGAATGTCGCCATCGAGATCCTCGCGCTCCCCGATGATGCGAACCCGAACGTTGCTTTTGTGCAGATCGGCAAGGTCGTTGCGGATGAAGCGGCGCAGCAGCGACAGCAGATCTTTGATCTCCGATGCCGGCCGCGACCAGTTTTCCGAGCTGAAAGAGAAAATCGTCAGATAGGAAATGCCGAGCTCGCGCGCCGCGCGCACGGTCTTGCGCAAGGCTTCGACTCCGCGGCGGTGACCCTCCACGCGCGGGAGACCGCGGGCAGCCGCCCAGCGGCCGTTGCCGTCCATGATGATGGCGACGTGCCGCGGCGTGGCGAAGCCGTCGCTTCGTTCCTCCAGCGACTTGGCCTCCAACGACTTGGCCTCCCCGGATGACCTTGCAGCGTCGCTCAAACGGTCATGATCTCCTTTTCTTTGGCAGCGAGCGCCTTCTCCACTTCGGCAATGGAAAAGTCGGTGACCTTCTGCACCTCGCCGGCCTGACGCTCGTGATCGTCCTCGCTGATCTTGTGGTCCTTTTCCAGCTTCTTGAGCAGATCGAGGCCATCGCGACGCACGTGCCGCACCGCAACTCGCGCGGCCTCGGCGTATTTATGGGCAACCTTGGCGATTTCCCGCCGCCGTTCCTCGTTCAGTTCGGGGATGCGCAGTTTGAGAACCTGCCCTTCCGTGGACGGGGTCAGGCCAAGATTGGCGGCGGAGATTGCCTTTTCCACCGCGTGGACCATGGAGCGGTCCCAGACCTGCACGTGAAGGAGCCGCGGTTCCGGTACGCTGATGGAGGCGAGCTGGTTGAGCGGCATATGGCTGCCGTAAGCCTCGACCTGGACATGGTCCAGCAAGCCGGTCGAAGCGCGCCCGGTGCGCAGGCCGGATAATTCCTGCTTGAGCGAGGACAGCGCGCCCTGCATCCGGCGCTTGAGATCGTTCATGTCAAACGCAGTCGTAGCCATGGGACCCTCCGCAATCAGCGCCTTGCGGCCGTATTCCGCCGGTCGCGTTTGCGCCCAACAACACCCTCAACCGACAATGGTAAAGTTGCCCTTCCCACACAGGACATCGGCGATCGCGCCCTGTTCGAGGACGGAGAACACGATGATAGGCATACGGTTTTCCTGGGCAAGCGCGAAGGCCGTCGCATCCATGATTTTCAGCCGCCGGTCGAGCGCCTCCTGATGGCTGAGATGGCTGTAACGGGTGGCGCCGGCGTCCCGCTTGGGGTCGGCGCTATAGACCCCGTCAACGTCGGTCGCCTTGAGAACGGCATCGCAGCCCATTTCGGCGGCGCGTAGCACAGCGGTGGTATCGGTGGTGAAGAAGGGGTTACCGGTACCGCCGGCGAACACGATGACGCGGTTGTCTTCGAGGTGACGGAGCGCGCGTTGGCGCTCATAGGTTTCGCAGACTTGCGGCATCGTCAGCGCCGACATGGTGCGGGCGCTGATCCCTGCCCGCTCGATAGCGGATTCAAGGATGAGCGCGTTCATCACTGTCGCCATCATGCCCATCACGTCGGCAGTGGTACGCGACAGGCCGTCCTCGGAAATCTGCGCTCCGCGCAAGATATTGCCGCCGCCAACGACCACGCCGAGGCCGACGCCGAGGGCACGCGCGGCAATCAAATCGGCGGCGAACCGCTCGATCGTCGGCTGATGAATGCCGAACTTTTCCGGGCCGCTTAAGGCTTCGCCGGAAAGTTTGACGATCACGCGACGATATTTCGGCTTCGCCATCAGAATTCCCGCCGCTTGGGGTGAATTGAGCGGGGCGACGCCACTGTCTTTTAGCGAGGTGCGGTCGATTTCGCTATGCCGAGGCCGCCCTAGACACCCGCCAGCGCCGCCACTTCTCCACCGAAATCGGAGGCCGGCCGCTCAATTCCCTCACCCAGCGCAAAGCGGACAAAGCCCACGACCTTGATGGGAGCGCCCACCTTGCCTTCGCTCTCCTTGAGCGCGTGCGCAACGCTCTTCTTGTCGTCGAAGATGAACGGCTGATCGACCAAGCAGACCTCCTTGTAGAAGGTTTTCAAGCCCGACTCGACGATCTTGTCGACGACATTGGCCGGCTTGCCTTGGGCTTTTGCCCCGAGCACGTCCTTCTCGCGGGCGATCACCGCCGGATCGAGACCCGCCGAATCGACCGCCTGCGGATTGGCGGACGCCACGTGCATGGCCACCTGCCGGCCGATCGCCTTGAGTTCGTCGGTCTTGCCGGTCGATTCGAGAGCGACGATGACGCCGATGCGGCCAAGGCCCTCGGACGGCGAGTTATGCATGTAGCTCGCCACCAGACCCTTGCTGACGAACAGCTCAGCGGCGCGCCGCAGCGTCATGTTCTCGCCGATCTTGGCGACGGTTTCGGCAATATCGTCAGCCACCGTGCGGTCGCCGATGCGCGCGGCAAGGATCTTGTCGGTATCGGCGCCGACATCGAGCGCGACATTGGCGATCATCTTGACCAGGCCCTGGAATAGATCGTTGCGGGCAACGAAATCGGTCTCGGAATTCACTTCGACCAGGGCGCCCTTGCCGGCGTTGAGCGAGAACTCCGACAAGCCCTTCGGCAGCGATGCGGCCGGCTTTCTTGGCCGCCTTGGAAAGCCCTTTCTTACGCAGCCAGTCGACCGCGGCTTCGAGATCGCCGGCGGTCTCGGTGAGCGCCGCCTTGCAATCCATCATGCCGGCTCCGGTCTTGTCGCGAAGTTCCTTCACCATGCTGGCGGAGATGTTCGTGGTCATCGGTCTAAATCCTTGTCGCAAATCGTCATTGGGCGGAGCGCCTCGACGAAGCACTCAAAGGCTTCGCGCGCTTCGCTTGGCCTGCAACGACGAGAAAGCTACTCCGCTTCCGCCGTCAGTTGCTTGGCCTTGGCCACCCAGCCTTCGACGCGACCGGGAAGTCCGACCTCTTCACCGACATTATGCGCGGCGGTCGGCGACAGTTCCGCGATTTGCTGGAAGTGGAAGATGCCGAGGTCGTTGAGCTGTTTCTCGATCGGCGGCGAGACGCCGGGCAGCTTCTTGAGGTCGTCGGCCACGCCGCGCGGCCCCGATAGCGGTTCGAAACCGAGCTTATTGGCCTCGGGCGGTAGTTCCTCCGCAACGACGGGTTCCGCCTGCGCGCCGATGTCGACGCCGTGTGCGCCCTGCGCCCGCGAAATGCCGTCGATCGCTGCTTTGGCGACCAGATCGCAGTAGAGCGTGATCGCGCGGCTCGCATCATCGTTGCCGGGAATCACGTAGGTAATCCCGTCCGGGTCGCAATTGGTGTCAACCACGGCGGCTACCGGAACGCCAAGCCGGCGCGCTTCCTTGATCGCGATGTCTTCTTTGTTGGTGTCGATGACGAACAACAGGTCGGGCAACCCGCCCATGTCCTTGATGCCGCCGAGCGCCCGGTCGAGCTTGTCGCGCTCGCGCTGCAGCGTCAGCCGCTCCTTTTTGGTGTAGCCCTGGCCCTCATTGGAGGCGAGCATTTCGTCTAGCTTGCGCAGCCGCTTGATCGAGTTGGAAACCGTCTTCCAGTTGGTCAGCGTGCCGCCGAGCCAGCGCGAATTCACGTAATATTGCGCCGAACGCTTGGCGGCCTCGGCAATGGCGTCCTGCGCCTGCCGCTTGGTGCCGACGAACAGGATGCGGCCGCCCTGGGCGACCGTGTCGCTGATCGCCTGCAGCGCCTGATGCATCATCGGCACCGATTGCGTGAGGTCGACAATATGGATGTTGTTGCGGGTGCCGAAGATGTACTCGGACATCTTCGGGTTCCAGCGGTGGGACTGGTGGCCGAAATGAACACCAGCTTCCAAAAGCTGACGCATGCTGAAGTCGGGCAGCGACATAGTCGTTCTCCGGTTGATCCGCCGCGGACCGAAGAGCCTGCCACTCCGGGGAGAGGCAAGCACCGGACGGCCCTTTTCGGGGCCAGGGTCCGCGTGTGAGGTTGACGCGCGCTTATATAGGGATCGGCGGGGGCGGCGCAACTACGCCGTTGCACCCGCGCGGGTGGCTGCAGCCGGTCCGCAACTTTTGCTTTGGTGCAAGCGGGGCTGATTTGCGCTTTAATGCGCTCCATTGCCGGTTCAATGAGGGAAACGTCGATGTCTTTGACTCGCAATTTTTTGGCAAGTGCGTGCCTGGCGACGATGGCTGCCATTACTCCGGCCCATGCGCAATATTCGCCGGACGTCACCAAGTGCATGAACGACCCACAGCAGTTCACGCCCGAGGTCATGATCAGTACGTGCAATGCGCTGGTCAAATCCGGCCAATGGACGGGAAAGGATGCGGCCTGGCTCTACAACAATATCGGCAAGGGATATTTCCTTGAGGGCGACTACCAGGACGCTCTGACCAACTACAATCAGGCGCTCAACCTCGATCCAAATGACGCCTTTGCCTATTGCGGTCGTGGGCTGACGAAGAACAAGATCACGCCCGACAGCGGCGATGACGATATTGCTCAAGCGCGCAAGCTCAACACCAATCTGTGCAACGATTGAGTTGTCTCTAACCACGTCGGCCCGCGCGGCTCCCATGGCATCGGGAGGGGCCGCGACCTCCTCGCGGTTCATCATGCCCGGCATGGAACGAAATGTCCCACCCAGACGGGTGTCTGGCGACGCACATTCTGGTAAACAAGCACAATGAAGCTTCGCCGCCGCCAAGTTCTTCGTCTGGCCGTCTCTGCCGCAGCGCTGCCTGCCGCAGCGCGAATCTTGGCGCCAACGTTGGCGCGCGCGCAGGCCTATCCGTCGCGGCCGGTGCGCGTCATCGTCGGTGCTGTTCCCGGCGCCGCGCCTGACGTTATCGCGCGGCTGACGGCGGATTGGCTGTCGCGGCGGCTTGGGCGGACTTTCTTCGTCGATAACCGCAATGGCGCGAGCGGCAATCTTGCCGCCGAAGCGGTCGCCGGCGCGGCACCCGACGGCTACACGCTTCTTCTCGTCAGCGCCTCGGATGCGATCAACGCGACCCTCTATCACAATCTGAAGTTCAATATCCTGAGCGACTTCGCCGCCATCGCGGGCATCGTCGCCTTCCCGATGGTGATCACCGCGAGCGGATCGTTTCAGCCCAAAACACTCGCCGAGCTGATCGCCTACGCCAAGGCCAATCCGGGCAAGCTCAACATCGGCACGCCACCGGTCGGTTCGCCACAGCATGTCGCCGGCGAACTCTTCAACATGATGAGCGGCACCAACATCGTCTTTGTCGCCTACCGGGGCGGCCCGCAGGCGATCACCGACGCGCTCAGCGGACAGGTGCAAGGCGTCATCGGCACCGTGCTGTTGACGATCGCGCAGATCAGGTCGGGCGGCCTTCGGCCGCTGGCGGTGACCAGCGCGACGCGCTCCGAGTTGTTGCCAGATACGCCGACAGTGGGCAGCCTCGTGCCCGGCTTCGAGGCGAGCCAATGGATCGGCCTTGCCGCGCCAAAAAACACGCCGCCTGAAATCATCGAACAGATCAACCGCGAGATCCAGGCGGGACTGGCCGATCCGGAGATGAAAGCGAAGATCGCCGCGCTCGGCGGCACGGCCCTTCCCGGTTCGCCCACCGACTTCAGCAAATATGTCGCCAACGAAGTCGAGAAGTGGGGCAAGGTCATCAAATTTGCCAATATCACGGCGGAATGACCCCGCCTGCCGCCGCGCGACGGATGAGCGAATGAGGTTTCCGCGCAGAAGCCTTTTGCAGCTGATGGCGGCATCCGCCGTCTTGCCGGCTGGTTTACGGCCTGCTTTCGCGCTCGATTATCCGACGCGGCCGGTCAAGGTCATCATCGGCTTTGCTCCGGGCGGTCCGGCCGACATCCTCGCCCGCGTGCTCAGCCAGTTCTTGTCGGAGCGGCTCGGCCAGCCGTTCGTGATCGAGAACCGGCCCGGCGCCGGCACGACCATCGCCGCCGAGACCGTGGTGCGGTCGGCGCCCGATGGCTACACGCTGTTGTGGACGACCTCGGGCGACGAAATCAACGCATCGCTTTACCCAAAGCTCAATTACACATTCATCCGCGACATTGCGCCGGTCGCCAGCGTCGACCTGCTGCCGCTGGTCATGGAAGTGGTCCCCGGATTCCCGGCGACGAGCGTTACCGAATTCATCGCCTATGCGAAGGCGAACCCGGGCAAGATCAACTTCGCCACCGGCGGGGTCGGCTCGTCGCAGCACGTGGCCGGCGAACTGTTCAACTTCATGACCGGCGTCAAAATGGTGCACGTGCCTTATCGCGGCGCGTCGCTCGCCGTGAACGATCTGCTCGCCGGGCAGGTACAGGTCACCTTCAGCCCGATCCCGCTATCGCTTGGCTACATCCGGGCCGGCAAACTGAGCGCGCTGGCGGTCACCAGTGCGACGCGCTCGCCGGCTTTGCCGGATGTTCCGACCGTCGGCGAGTTCGTACCGGGTTACGAGGCGGTCGCCATCGATGGGATCGGCGCGCCCGCTGGCACGCCCGAACACATCATCGGCACGCTCAATCAGGCGGTCAACGCAGCGTTAGCTGACCCGCAAATCAAAGCACGGCTGCAAGCACTCGGCAGCATCCCTAACCCCATGTCGCCCGGCGAATTCGCGACATTCATCGCCGCTGAAACCGACAAGTGGGCTAAGGTCGTCAAGTTTGCGAATATCACGGCGGAATGATCGACAATATCCGGCAACAAAAACCGGGGAGGAATCGCCATGAGTGTCGCGCCAATTCGTATTGCGCCGATTCGCGTTGCGCGAAGGACGTTTCTGCGGCTGGCGGCTTCGGCTGCCGCAGTGCCGGCGCTGCCGTCCCTCGCCAAGGCGGAAACCTATCCGACAAAACCGATCAAGCTGATCGTGCCGACACCACCCGCCGGCACCTTCGATATCGTTGGCCGGCTCATCGCCAACGCGCTGGTGCAGCGCCTCGGCCAGCAATTTGTCGTCGAGAACCGCGGCGGCGCCGGCACCAATCTCGGCACCGGTCTCGTCGCCCACGCGACGCCCGACGGCTATACGCTGCTGCTTGCCGGCTCACCGGGTGCGATCAACGCCACGCTCTATCACGATCTCGATTTCAGCTTCGCCCGCGACATTGCGCCGGTCGCCAGTATCGAACGCGCACCGCTGATCATGGTGGTCAATCCGGCGTCACCCGCCGGCACGGTTGCGGAGTTTATCAGCTACGCCAAGAGCAATTCCGGCAAGATCAATATGGCGTCCGGCGGCGTCGGCTCGACCGGCCATGTGGCCGGTGAACTGTTCAACATGATGGCGGGCCTTCACATGGCTCACGTGCCCTACCGCGGCGAGGCGCCGGCCGTCACCGACCTCCTTGCCGGGCAGGTTCAAGTCCTCTTTTCCACGCCAGGCTCAGTGGTGTCCGCCATTGCGGCCGGCACGCTGCGCCCGCTCGCGGTGACCAGCACGGCGCGGATGGACGTGCTGCCAAACGTGCCGGCACTCGCCGATACGCTGCCGGGCTACGAGGCGGTTTCATGGGCCGGCCTCGGCGCGCCGGCCAACACGCCACCCGCCATCATCGACACGCTCAACCGGCAGACGAATGCAGCTTTGGACGATCCCGAGCTCAAAGCCAAGCTTGCCAAGTTCGGCAGCACAGTGATGACCGGATCGCCCGCCGATTTCGGCACATTCATCGCCGCCGAAATTGACAAGTGGGCGAAAGTCATCAGGTTCGCGAACATCAAGGCCACATAGGCCGTGCAGCAAAAAAAACTCACTGGAGGAACAGATGAAACTTCCGCGAAGACAATTTCTGCAGCTCGCCGCTGTCGCCGCCGCGCTGCCGGCCTCTCGCTCGGCGTTTGCCGATACCTACCCGTCGCGCCCGGTGCGCATTTTGGTCGGCTTTCCTCCCGGCGCCGCAACTGACATTGTCGGCCGTCTCATGGCGCAGGCGCTCTCGGAACGGCTGAATCAGCAATTCTTTGTCGAGAACAGGCCCGGCGCGGGCAGCAATCTCGCCGCCGACGTGGTCGCCAAGGCAGCGCCCGACGGATATTCGCTGTTGGCGATGACCGTCACCAACGCCGTCAATGAGACGCTTTACCAGAATCTCGACTTCGATTTCATGCACGACATCGCGCCGGTCGCGCGCACGATCCTTTCCGCCAACGTGTTGGTCGTCAATCTCTCGCTGCCGGTGAAGACCGTTCCCGAATTCATCGCCTACGCCAAGGAGAACCCGGGCAAGCTCAATTACGCGTCATACGGCTTCGGCACCGCGCCGAACATGGCAGCCGAGCTGTTCAACATGATGGCCGGCACGAAGCTCGTGCATGTGCCCTATCATTCGAATTTCACGCCCGATCTGTTGAGCGGTCAGGTTCAGCTCGCGTTCCTGCCGGTGCCGCTGATCATCGGCTTTATCCGCTCGGAGAAGGTACGAGCGATCGGGGTGACCAGCGCGACGCCTTCGAATGCTTTGCCGGGAGTACCACCGATCGGCCAATTCGTGTCGGGATACCAAGCCGACATTTGGCACGGCATCGCCGTGCCCAAGGGCACGCCGCTCGATATCGTCGACAAGCTGCATACAACCATCAACGCGATCCTCACTGATCCGGCGATGAAACCGAAATTCGAGAATCTGGGCGCTGAACCGGCGCCGATGGAGATTCCGGATCTCAACAAGTTCGTCACCGGCGAGGTCGACAAGTGGGCCAAGGTGATCAAGTTCGCCGATATCAAAGCCGGATGAGCGAGAGGCGGGCGACGTCAGCGCTAGTGGAGCGGATTTGACATTCGCTACCCACCCGGCCGCTAGTTCGGGAACCGAATGTCAAATCCAAAGCTCCACTAGTACTGATAATTGCTAGTGGTCCTTTGATTTTAACATTCGCATGAGAGTCTGCCGACCCCGGATGCGAATGTTAGAATCGGACCACTAGGACGGAAGTAAGGACCAAGGAGAATCTGTATGGCTCAGCTTGATCGCAGGGCGGTGTCTCTGCTCGGCCTTTCCGCGATGCTGTCGCCGTTGCACGCATTGGCGCAAGGCGGCTTCCCGTCGCGTCCCATTCATCTCGAGGTCGGCTTCACGCCTGGAGCATCGTCCGACATCGTGGCGCGTATTTTCGCCAAAGGCGCCAACCAAGTTCTCGGCCAGGACGTTGTCGTCGACAACAGAAGCGGAGCAGCCGGCAGCATTGCCGCCGGCTATGTCGCGCGCGCGACCAAGGACGGATACACGCTGTTTCTCTGTCCGTTGTCGACGCTGACCAACAAGATCGTTCACCCGGACGAGCCGTTCGATGTCGAAAAAGATTTCACGCCGGTTGCGCTGCTCGCCACCGGCGCCATCGTCATGGTGGTCGATCCCAAGCTTGACGTTCACAGCGTCGCCGATTTCACCGCGCTCGCCAAATCGAAACCCGGACAGGTTCTGTTCGGCACAGTAGGTCCGGGCAGCCTGCCGGACCTATGCGGCGAACTCTACGCGCAACGTGCCGGCGTCAAACTCGTGCAGGTGCCCTACCCCGGCAGCCCGCAGGTCGTCACCGATCTGATGGCCGGACGCGTGGCGATGAATTTCGCCATCGCCTCGTCAGTGCTTGGTCAGATCGCGGCCGGGCAAGTGCGGCCGCTGGCGATCGCAGCCGACAAACGGTCGGATCTTCTCCCAGACGTGCCGACCATGGCGGAGGCCGGCATCGCCGACTTCAACACGCCGCTCTGGTTCGGTCTCCTCGCGCCTGTCGGCACGCCACGGCCGGTGATCGACAAACTTGCCGACGCGGCGCAAAAGGCGATGCACGCGCCTGACGCGGTCGACTTGTTGCACAAACAGGGATTCGTGGCCGAAGACATGGGCTCGGATCAGTTCGGCGCCTTCATCAAGAGCGAGATCGCCCGCTGGTCCGCCGTCGTGCAGGCGGCGGGATTGAAGACGTAGGAAAAGCTATCTCACACCGACGCCAGCACGCCCTCCTCGCGCGTGACGTCGAACGAGAAAATCCACGAACGGTCGAGGAACGGCGGCGGCGGCACTTTCCGATTGTTAAGGAACTGTTGGCGCGATTGCAGCGTGACGCGCGCGGTACGCGGCTGCCGTTGCGCGACGTAACTTCGCAGCGCCGTGTCGATATCGTCGGCGCTCTGGCTAAGCGCGCGAGCGAGCACATAGCCGTCCTCGATCGCCATATTGGCGCCTTGCGCCAGCGTCGGCATGGTCGGATGCGCGGCGTCACCCAACAGCGTCACCCGGCCAGCCGTCCATTGCGGCAGCGGATCGCGGTCGTAGATGCCCCATTTGAACACGTGCTCGACGTGACGAAACATGCCGATGAGCGCCTCATTCCAACCGGCCTTGGCGGCGATCAGTTCGTCACGACTTGACGGGACCGACCACGACTCCTCGACCCAGTCCTTGCTGTAATGGCCGCCGAAAATGTTGAGCGTGTCGCCTTTGCCGCCGATCGGATAGGAAATGACATGGCCGTTCGGCCCGATCCAGCCGATATATTCGCCGCGTTCGAGATGCACGCCGCCGCCAGGGCCGACCTCCCTCGGCACGCAATCCATCGGCACCATACAGCGCCACGCAATCATCTCGGTGAAGCGCGGCTCGCCTGCGCCGAAATGCTGGGCGCGGATCGCCGAGCGGATGCCGTCGGCGGCGATCACGATATCGGCTTCGACTTCACTGCCGTCGGCAAAGCGCGCCACCGTGGTGCCGTTGACCGTATCGGCAGCGATGCAATTCGCGCCCAGATGAAGCGGCGTATCTGCAATGGCGGCGCGCAGCATGGCGTGGAGATCGGCGCGGTGGGCGGTCATGTAGGGCACGCCGAACTTTTCCAGATAAAAGCCCTTCATCGGTTCGCGAAACCGCAGGCTGGCGTCGTCCCACTTCAGCGACACCATGTTGATCGGCTCGAAGGCGTTGCGCTTGAGCTCTTCGCCAAGGCCGAGCGCGCGCAGCACCCGCACGCCGTTCGGGCCGATCTGCAGCCCGGCGCCGATTTCCCCAAGCTGCGTGGCGCGCTCGTAGAGCGCGATCTCGAACCCGCGCTGGCGTAGCGCGCATGCCGCCGCGAGCCCGCCGATACCGGCGCCGATAATGGTGGCGCGCAGAGGACGCCTCAGAGCCTTTTGTGTCACGACCGGCCTTGCTCCAATCCGCGGCGCTTGCGCAGAATGCCCGAGGATAGGCTCCGCGCCTACAGCGCCTCGACGGTGACCACGCCGGTCACCGCCTTGATCGCGCCGGCGATCTGCGGCGAGACCTTGAAGCGGCCTGGGAGCTTGACCTCAACCTCGCTGCCGTTTTGCAGCAGCAGCACCACGCTCACCTCGCCATCGGCCGGCTCGGACGCGTTGCGCGCCCCGCCGTTACGCACCGGCTCGAGCCGCTTGGCCACGCCGGCGATCGGCTCCTCGTTGCGCAGGAACACGCGCAGGCCCTTCTGCATGCGCGCCGCGGCCTCGTCGAGTGGCTCGACGCTTTGAATGCGCGCGCGCACTTCCTCGGCCTGCACTTCGGCGGTGAGGAAGAGGAGCACCGCCGTACCCGGCTCCAAAAGGTCGCGGTACTGCGCCAAACCTTCGGCGAACAGCACCGCCTCGTAGTGGCCGCTCGGATCGGACAGACCGATGATGCCCATCTTGCTGCCGTTGCGCGTGCGCCGCTCGGTGCGCGAGACCACCGTGCCGGCGACGCGGCCGGCGCTGGCGCCCGCCTTCACGGCGCGGGCGAACTCGGCCCACGACTGCACCCGCAGCCGCTTGAGCGCCGCCGCGTAGTCGTCGAGCGGATGGCCGGAGAGAAAGAAGCCGATCGCCTCGAACTCGCGCTGCAATCGTTCCGCCGGCAGCCATTGATCGAGCGTCGGCAGCACGATCGGCTCAGGCGCCGCCGGGCCGGCGAACAGTTCGGACTGGCCGCGGGCGGCATTGTCCTGCGTGCGCTGCGCAGTCGCCAACAGCGTATCGACGACGGCGAATACGCGCGCGCGATTCGGCTCGAAAGCATCGAAAGCGCCGGCGGCGGCGAGGCTTTCCAGCACGCGCTTGTTGATCGCGCGTGGATTGACGCGGTGGGCAAAGTCGGCGAGGTCGGCGAAGGGGCGCTCGGCGCGCGCCGCGCCGATGCTTTTGACCGCCTCCCGGCCGACCCCACGCAAAGCCGCCAGCGCGTAATGGATCGCGTTGCCCTCGACCTCAAATTCGACGCCGGAGCGATTGATCGACGGCGGCTCGACCTTGATGCCGAGCCGCTCTGCTTCGGCGCGGAATTCGGCGAGCTTGTCGGTATTGCCCATAGCGAGCGTCATCGAAGCGGCCAGGAACTCGACCGGATAAGTCGCCTTCATGTAGGCGGTCTGATAGGTGAGCAGCGCATAGGGCGCCGAGTGCGACTTGTTGAAGCCGTATTCGGCGAATTTCGCGCAGGCCTCGAAGATGGTCTCGGCATCGCTTTGCGCGATGCCGCGCTCGACAGCACCCGAGATAAAATGATCGTGCTGTGAGGCCATCTCCTTTCGGTCTTTTTTGCCCATGGCGCGGCGCAGAATGTCGGCCTTGCCAAGGCTGTAGCCGGCAAGATCGCGCGCGATTTGCTGGACCTGTTCCTGGTAGGTGATGATGCCGTAGGTCGCCTGCAAAATCGGCTGCAGTTTCGGGTGCAGATAATCGATCAATTCGAGCCCGAGCTTTCGCGCGCAGTAGGTGGGAATATTCGCCATCGGCCCCGGCCGATAAAGCGCAACGAGCACGATCAAATCCTCGAAGCGATCCGGGCGCATGTCGATCAGCGCACGCCGCATGCCCGCACTTTCCACCTGGAACACGCCGACCGTCTCGCCCCGGGCCAGCATCTCGTAGGTCTTTGTGTCGTCGAGCGGCAGGTTGGCGAGATCAAGATCGACGCCGCGCCGGCGCACCAGATTGACGGCGCGATCGAGGATGGTCAGCGTTGTCAGGCCGAGAAAGTCGAACTTGACCAAACCAGCAGGCTCGACCCATTTCATGTTGAACTGGGTGACCGGCATCAGCGATTTCGGATCGCGGTAGAGCGGCACCAGCTCGACCAGCGGCCGATCGCCGATGACGACGCCGGCCGCGTGCGTCGAGGCGTGGCGGTGCAAGCCTTCGAGCTTCTGCGCGATGTCGAAGGCGCGCCCGATCAACGGATCGCGGTCGCGTTCGGCCTGCAGCCGCGGCTCGTCATCCACCGCCCGTTTGAGCGAGATCGGGTTGGCCGGATTCTGCGGCACCAACTTGCACAGCCGGTCGACCTGGCCATATGGCATTTGCAGCACGCGGCCGACGTCGCGCAGCACGCCGCGGGCCTGCAAAGTCCCGAACGTGATGATTTGCGCCACGCACTCGCGCCCGTAACGCTCCTGCACGTAACGGACGACCTCGTCGCGCCGCTCCTGACAGAAGTCGACGTCGAAGTCCGGCATGGTAATGCGCTCGGGATTGAGGAAGCGTTCGAAGATGAGCCCGAAGCGGATCGGATCGAGATCGGTGATGGTCAGCGCGTAGGCGACCAGCGACCCGGCGCCGGAGCCGCGACCCGGGCCGACCGGAATTCCCTGGCCCTTAGCCCACTGGATGAAATCGGCGACGATCAAAAAGTAGCCGGCATATTTCATGCTCACGATGACGCCAAGCTCGTACTCGAGCCGCTCGTGATATTCGTCCTCGGTGTGACCATGCGCCGGACCGTGACGCTTGAGCCGCGCGGCAAGTCCGCTGCGGGCGGCGCGGCGTAGCTCTTCAGGCTCCGCGTCCGCGCCCGCCGCATCGTTTCGGCCGGTGGTAAAGCGCGGCAAGATCGGCGCCTGCGTGCGCGGGCGGAACGCGCAGCGCTCGGCGATCTCGATGGTGGCCGCAAGCGCCTCCGGCAGGTCGGCGAACAGGGCCGTCATCTCGGCGCGGCTCTTGAAACGATGCTCGGGAGTGAGTTGCCGGCGCTCGCCATCGGCGATCAGCTTGCCTTCGGCGATGCACAGGAGCGCGTCGTGCGCCTCGTAATCCTCGCGCGTGGCGAAGAAAGGCTCGTTGGTCGCAACCAGCGGAATCCCGTTCGCGTAGGCAAGGTCGATCAAAGCCGGCTCGGCCGCGCGCTCGACCGGCAGGCCGTGACGCTGCAATTCGACATAAAGCCGGTCGCCAAACAGCCGCTGCAGCGTTGTACAGCGGGAAGCCACCAGCGCGCTCTGTCCGCTGGTGATCGCGGCATCGAGCGGCCCGTTCGGTCCGCCCGACAGCGCGATCAGGCCCGCAGTCTCGCCGGCGAGCCAATCGAGCTTGATATGCGGACGCTCTTGCTCCGGCGTATCGAGATAAGCGCGTGAGCACAGCCGCATCAGGCTGCCATAGCCCTCCTCGCGCGTGGCCAGCAGCACAATACGCGGAAAGGCGGCGCCGATGCCGCCTGCCGACCCGGTGCGATTCTCCTGATCGGCGAAATCGATCGCCAGTGCGCAACCGACGATCGGCTGGATGCCGGAGCCCGCCAGCTTTTCGGAAAACTCGAGCGCCCCGAACATGTTGTCGCTGTCGGTCAGCGCCAGCGCCGGCTGCCGGTCCTTCTTGGCGAGCTCGGCCAGCCGCGCGATGGTCAGCGCGCTCTCAAGCAGCGAATAGGACGAATGAACGTGCAAATGCACGAAGCGGTTTTCAGTCGCGGCAGCCATTGTTCAGTCGTTGCGTGGGGCGATTCTCGTCGGTGCGAGCATGACGGATCGGCTGCGCGCCTGTCTATGCCGGCGCGTTGCGCACGCACAGGAACTCACAGCCCCACGCTGGTGACGGCACAACTCGCAAAAAATTAAATGACTCCGAGCACTTGCGCCCACACCGCGATGGTGGCCAAAAACAGCGTGATCGAAGCCAAAGCCATCGCCTCACCCAGAACAGTCCGAAGCATGATCCCGTCTCCCCTATAGAACGTAAAGGGAACAATGTTCATATCATGTTCTTTTTGTCAAGGGTCGGCAGTAGGCCAAGTTTGCCCCAGTGCCCGGGGTCAACGGATCGACGATAAATCCCCTATGGGTTGAGTGAGCGAATTGGCAGGAGACGGCGTCCGGGCGGCGAGCTGTTTGCTGCATTGCCTATTTGCTGCACTGCATAAACGTCAAACGCTCGACATCTGATTGCGTCACGCTCCAATCGCGAGGGCTATTGGAACCGCGCTGAGAAAGTGTAAGCTCATCGCCGTTTCCCGCGTTACGCGTTCACCTGCTGCAAATTTTTCCGCACAATCGAGGAGGAGGATCTGATGAAAAAGCTCGCTCTGACTTTGACTGCCGCTACCCTCGTTCTGGGCATCACCGCGCTGACCGCCAGCGCGCAAACCCAGGGCGTGGGCAGCCTGAATGCGCAAGCGCAGAACTTTACGCCGATCGTGAAGCAAGCCGCTTGCAACGGCACCTTTGGTCCCTGGTGCGGTCCGGGTTGGGTACGCCGCTGCTGGCGCGGCCCGTTCGGCGCTCTGCATTGCCGCTGCGTGCCCTGCTACTGAGCCGCAGTCTTTCGACGAGATATGAGTTCACGGGGCCGCCTTCGGGCGGCCTCGCTGTTTATGCGGATCGCCTTGCGCGCGATCACCAAACCGTGCGCGGGCGCGCTCGCCTCAATTGAACTAACGCGGCGAGTTCGGGGTTCTACGGCGCGATGTTACGAAAGCCTGGAGGCCGGTCATGAAGGCTTTGCTCGTCGCGCTCGGAATTTTCAGCGCAATCGGATCGTTCAGCACCCGCGCCCAGGCGCAAAACTATCCGTGGTGCGCCTATTACAGCGGCGGATTTGGCGGCGGCGGCGGGACCAATTGCGGTTTCACCACGTTCCAGCAGTGCCTGGCCACGGTCAGTGGCATCGGCGGCTTCTGCGACCGCAATACGCAATATGTCCCGCCAGCGGCCTCCCACGCGGCGCCGGCACTCCGGCGACACCATCGCTACGTAACGCCTTACTGATCAGACCGCGACAAGGAACGCGAATAGACGAGAAGGAGATCGCCGTGCGCCTCTTCTTCCTGACTCTTTTAGTTCTCGTGGCGTTGGTAGCGGGCAACCGGACGGCGGCGGCGCAAAATTATCCGTGGTGCGCCTACTACGGTGGTGATTTCGGCGGCGAGAATTGCGGCTTCTCCACCTACGAACAGTGCATGGTGACGATCGCCGGCATAGGCGGCTCTTGCGAACGCAATACGCAGTACGTCCCACCGGCCAGCCGGTATTCTACGCTGGTGCGTCGGCGGCGCGGCCATGCGGCGCAGAAATTACCCCGTCGCCGGCGAGCCCCGGACGCGAAGTTTTGACTTCGACCAGTTTTGACTTGGATCAACGCACAACGGCAAGAGCGCGGTAAACGGGGAAGTGTTGCGTAACGTCGCAAGTCTGAAGCGCGTTTGGCGGAAAACCAGGCGCTAAATGAGGAGGTTACCATGCGGATTTTGTTGCTTACGCTAGGAATTCTCTGGAGCATGACCGCCTTCGGCAGCGTCGCCGAAGCGCAAAACTATCCATGGTGCGCGGATTATAGCGGCGGCGACATGGGCGGCGGCACCAATTGCGGATTTACCACCTTTGAGCAATGCATGGCCACGTTGAGCGGCATGGGCGGGTTCTGCAACCGCAATACCCAATACATTCCGCCGGCCGGGCCGCGTTCGAACCTGCCTTACCGCGGGCCGCGCACACCGTTGCATTCTTGATGCGGGCGGCTTGTAGCTGGCCACCCAAATCTTAATTCAGGTCAGCTCGACCACGAGACCCTCGCGCAGCGTCACCCGCCGGTCCATTTGCGCGGCGAGGTCGAGATTGTGGGTGGCGATGATGGCCGCGAGCCCGGAGGCGCGGACCAGTTGAGTGAGCGTCCCGAACACGTGCTCGCTGGTATGGATGTCGAGATTGCCGGTAGGTTCGTCGGCCAGCAGAAGCCGCGGCGCGTTGGCGACCGCGCGCGCGATGGCGACGCGCTGCTGCTCGCCGCCCGACAGCTCCGCCGGGCGATGGACGAGGCGATCCTTTAATCCGAGGTAACTCAACAATTCGGCGGCTCGCTCCCTCGCCTTCGCGCGCGACAAACCGCGGATCATCTGCGGCAGCATCACGTTCTCGAGCGCGGAGAATTCCGACAAGAGATGATGGAACTGATAGACGAAGCCAATGTCATTGCGGCGAATGCGGGTGCGCTCCGCGTCGCTCAACGGCGAGGTAGCGACCGAGTCGATATAGACCTCGCCCGCATCCGGATGTTCAAGCAGACCGGCGATGTGCAGAAGCGTCGACTTGCCGGCGCCTGACGGCGCCACCAGCGCCACCGATTGGCCCGGCCACACCGCAAGCTCAGCCCCTTTGAGAACGTCGAGCCGCGAATCGCCCTGGTGAAATTGGCGTCCGATGCCGTGCAGGAAAAGAAACGGATGTTCCTCGTCATCGGCGGCTGGCGCGGGTGTTTCACTGATGGTGGTTTTCTCGTCCATCGCGCCTGATCACTCGTAGCGAAGCGCCTCGACCGGATCGAGCCGCGCCGCTCGCCAGGAGGGATAGAGTGTGGCCAACAGCGACAAGGCCAGCGACATGATGACCACCGCCGATGTCTCGCGCACGTCCATGCTGGCCGGCAGCTTGGAGAGGAAATAGAGCTCCGGATTGAACAGATCGGTATGGGTGAGCCAGGACAGGAAGCGGCGGATCGAATCAATATTGGTGCAGATGATGACGCCGAGCAAAAAGCCGGCGAAGGTTCCGACCACCCCGATCGAGGAACCGGTGATCAGGAATACGCGCATGATCGACCCTTGGGTGGCGCCCATGGTGCGCAGGATGGCGATGTCGCTGCCTTTGTCCTTCACCAGCATGATCAGCCCGGAGACGATATTGAGCGCCGCCACCAACACGATCAGGGTCAGGATCAAAAACATGACGTTGCGCTCGACTTCGAGCGCATTGAAGAAGGTGGCGTTACGCTGGCGCCAATCGATCATATAGATCGGCCGCTGCGCGGCCGTGGCGACCAGCTTGCGGAAAGCATCGATGTGATCGGGATCGTCGGTATAGATCTCGATCGCGGTCACGTCGGCGGGGTGATCGGCGTCGCCGAGGCGGTTGAAATAGGCCTGCGCTTCCGAAAGCGGCATGAACACGAAGGCTGCGTCGTATTCGGACATACCGATCTCGAACACGGCGGAGACCTTGTAGGTCTTGATCCGCGGCGTCGTGCCCATCGGCGTGACCGCGCCGCGTGGTGAAACGAGCGTAATGTTGTCGCCAACGCGCAGCGACAACTGGTCGGCGAGCCGGCTACCGATCACCAGCCCCTGCCCGCCATCGAAGCCGTCGAGCGTACCTTGCTTGATGTTCTTGGCGATGGAGCCGAGCTTGGCGAGGTCGCCCGAGCGGATGCCGCGCACCAGCACGCCGGAGGCGTTAAACGGCGAGGACGCCAGCGCCTGGCCTTCGACGATCGGCGCCGCAAGGCGAATGCCGGGAATTTTGGAGACGCGATCGGAAACCGCTTCCCAATCGGTGAGCGGGCGTTCGAGCGGCTGGATGAGCAGATGGCCGTTGAGCCCGAGGATCTTGTCGAGCAATTCCTGGCGGAAGCCGTTCATCACCGCCATGACGATGATCAGCGTGGCGACGCCGAGCATGATGCCGAGAAAGGAAAAGCCGGCGATGACCGAAATGAAGCCTTCCTTGCGCCGCGCCCGCAGATAGCGCAGCGATAGCATCCATTCGAATGGAGCGAATTGGTAGGTGCTGATCAACTCAGCCATTCAGTTGCGGTCCCCTCAGATGACTGGAGTTTCACACGATTCTGGCAGTTTCAAGCCGGAAATCCGCGTAGCCGAACGCCGCAGCGCACAGGTTCATGCGGGCAAGGCTTCATACGGGCAAAGCTTCATACCGGCAAAGCTTCATACCGGCAAAGCTTCATGCAGGTGAGCCGGTGAGCCGGGCCAGCACGTCCGCGGGCGTCATGAGTTCCCGCTGCCCGTCCACCCGTCTTTTGACCTCGACTTTGCCTTCCGCCAGCCCGCGCGGACCGACCAGGATCTGCCAAGGGATGCCAATGAGATCGGCCATGGCGAATTTGGCGCCCGGCCGTTCGTCGAGGTCGTGATAGAGGGTGTCGATGCCCTTGGCGGCGAGCGCGGCATAAAGTTGCTCGCAGGCCGGGTCGGTGTCGCTTCCCCCCTGCTTGAGATTAAGGATCACCACCTGGAACGGGGCGACCGGCTCCGGCCATTTGATACCGGCCTCGTCGTGGGAGGCCTCGATGATGGCGGCGACGAGCCGGCTCGGTCCGATCCCGTAGGAGCCCATGTGCACTGGTCGATCCACCCCGTCCGGGCCCGCCACCACGGCCTTCATGGGCGCCGAATACTTGGTGCCGAAATAGAAGATGTGGCCGACCTCGATGCCACGCGCAGAGACGCGTTTCTCGGCGGCGATGGTCGCATATGCCGCCTCGTCATGCTTGTCGGAGGTCGCGGCGTAGAGCGATGTCCATTGGTTGACAACCGCCTGGAGCGCCGGAACGCTCGCGAAGTCGACGTCGGGCTTGGGAACCTCGAAGCCGAGATAGTCGCTGTGGCAGAACACCTCGCTCTCACCGGTGTCGGCGAGGATGATGAATTCGTGGGAGAGATTGCCGCCGATTGGGCCGCTTTCCGCCACCATGGGGATCGACCGCAGGCCCATGCGGGCGAAGGTCCGCAGGTAGGCCACGAACATGCGGTTATAGGCGTGCTTGGCCCCGTCGAAATCGACATCGAACGAATAGGCGTCCTTCATCAGGAACTCGCGCCCGCGCATCAGTCCAAATCGCGGCCGCACTTCGTCGCGGAACTTCCACTGGATGTGATAGAGGTTGAGCGGCAAGTCCTTGTAAGAACGGACATAATGGCGGAAGATCGCGGTGATCATTTCCTCGTTGGTCGGCCCGTAAAGCATGTCGCGCTCGTGCCGATCCTTGATCCGCAGCATCTCTTTGCCGTAGGCCTCGTAGCGGCCGCTCTCGCGCCAGAGGTCGGCTGACTGGATGGTCGGCATCAGCATCTCGATGGCGCCGGCGCGGTCCTGTTCCTCGCGCACGATCCGGCAGACCTTTTGCAAGACGCGGAACCCGAGCGGCAGGAACGAATAGATGCCGGCGGCCTCCTGCCGGATCATTCCGGCGCGCAGCATCAGCCGATGCGAGGCGATTTCCGCCTCCTTCGGAGTTTCACGCAGGATCGGCAAAAAATAGCGAGACAGGCGCATGCGGCTGATCGGCTCCGGCAGTCGGGATTAGCGGGCGCAGTGAAGCCGCACGAGCGCAGCAAACACAAGCAGCGAGAACGCCATAGTTCCAAAACAGGGGTAAAAGGTATTTTTTTGTTGTTCCAGACCGCTAATCTGATGACAAGCATTCAAAGATCAATTACCAATGCCCTGGTCTATCCCGATACCGCGAGCTTGAGCGCGGAGTTTTGGGGATGGTGGATCCAAGTGTTGGTCCAAGTCTTGGGAGGAGATGACTCTCAGAGCGCGAATACAACGCCGCCACATGCCGCAAGGATAGCGACTGAAGAAAATTAGGCATGGATGAGAGTCTGGACGCGAATTCAAGGCAGGGCTTCGACCCTGCCTTTTCTTTTGCGGCCCTCGTGATGCTTCCCTGGGACGAAGAAATCGGTTTATGAATGAAAGATAAGCCGCTGATTTAGCGATACTATTCTACTCGACAAAGTGCGGACCCAGCAAGCTTTCGAGTTTCACCAGCCGATCTGTGTAAGCGATGTAAACCGCGGCAAACACGACGCTCGCCACAACCGTCGTCCAGATCAGCTTTCGTCCCACTTTTGGCACGACCGGCGCGCCGGGATCGGTCCCTGGCGTGACCTCGCCACCTTCGTGCTGGCTGCGCACGCCCCAGGGCAGCACTGCGAACAGCGCCACCCACCAGATCAGGAAGAAGACTGCCGCGGCCGTCGTCTTCGTCATGCTCAGGCCTGCTCCAGCTCGACCAGCGTGCCGGCAAAGTCCTTCGGGTGCAGGAACAGCACCGGCTTGCCATGCGCTCCGGTCTTCGGTTCGCCGTCGCCCAGCACACGCATGCCCGCCGCCCGCAGCGCATCGCGCGCCGCGCGGATGTCGGGGACCTCGTAGCAAAGGTGGTGCATGCCGCCGTCCGGGTTGCGCTCGAGGAATTTCGCAATCGGCGAGCCCTCGCCGAGCGGTTCGAGCAGTTCGATCTTGGTGTTGGGCAGCGTGATGAACACTGTGGTCACACCGTGGTCCGGCTGCGCCACCGCGGCCGACACCTGGGCGCCGAGCGTGTCGCGGTAGACGGCAGCGGCCTTGCCGATATCGCGCACCGCAATCGCTACGTGATTGAGCTTGCCGATCATAGCTTCGAGCCTCCTGCGCCCGGCAGGCGGCATCCTACACGATCAGCACGTGCACATGGCAGATCGGCTTTTTGTTCCAGTGTTGGGCAATCGCGGCGCGCACGGCGCGCCGCACGGCTTCGGCGACGGATTCCGCATCGCGCCGGCGCGGCTTCGGCAGCGACTCAAAGGCCTCGTCGACCGCATCGCGCGCGATATCGATCATCGACAGGCCGGCCGCGTCGGCTTCAGGAATGCCGAACAGCTCGACCTCCGGATCGGCGACGAGCACGCCCTTCTCGCTCAGCGCCAGCGCCACCGAGATCGCGCCGGCAAAACTCAGGCGCCGGCGGGAAGCGACGGTGCGCGACTCGGCGTCGACCAGAATGCTGCCGTCCTTGTAGAGCCGGCCCGAGGGTATTTCGTCGACGATCTCCGCCGGTCCCGGGCGCGAGCCGCACCAGATCGCCGTTGCGGCAGACCAGCACCTGCGGCACGCCGGCGCGGCGCGCGAGCTCGGCATGCGCGGAAAGATGCAGCGGCTCGCCATGCGCCGGGATGAGGATTTGCGGCCTCACCCAACCGATCATGTCGAGAAGGTCGCCCTGCCGCGGGTGGCCGGAGGCGTGGACCAGGTGTGTGCGGTCGGTAATCACCTCCACCCCCTGCGCCACCAGACCGTTGATCACCCGATCGACGGCCTTTTCATTGCCGGGGATGGCGCGCGCGGAAAAGATCACGCGATCGCCGCGCGACAGGGTCACCTCCGGATGCTCGTCCTCGGCAATCCGTGACAGCGCGGCGCGTGGCTCGCCCTGGCTGCCGGTGCAGAGCGCCAAGACCTTATCGGGCGGCAGATAGCCGTAACTCTCGGCGCTGCGGAAATCCTGCACGCCCTCGAGATAGCCGGTCTCGCGCGCCACCTGCACCACGCGCTCCATCGCGCGGCCGACGACAACGACCTCGCGCTCGGCGGCACGCGCGGCCTCGGCGACGGCGCGGATGCGGTCGACGTGCGACGCAAAGGTGGTGACGGCGACGCGCGCCGGCGCGGTGCGTACCAGTTCGGCGATGCCCTTGGCGACGTCCGCCTCCGAGGGTGAGCGGCCTTCGCGGATGGCATTGGTCGAATCGCCAACGAGCGCGAGCACGCCTTCGTCGCCGAGCGCCTTGAGCCGCGGTCCGTCGGTGAGCGCGCCGGCAAGCGGGGTCGGATCGATCCGCCAATCGCCGGTATGCAGCACCGTGCCGGCCGGCGTGCGGATCGCCAGCGCATTCGATTCCGGGATCGAATGGGCGACGCTGATGAACTCGATCGCGAATGGCCCGAGCGTCAGCTTGCCGCGAAACGGCACGACGTTGATGGGGATTTTCGGCGCGCCCGGCTCCGACGCGCGCTTGGCCTCGAACAGGGCGGCGGTGAACGGCGTGGCGTAGATCGGCACATTGAGCCGCGGCCACAGATCGATGATCGCGCCCAGGTGATCTTCGTGACCGTGCGTGAGCACGAGGCCCACAATGTTCTTCCGCTCCTCGATCAGATAGCGGATGTCCGGCATGATCAGGTCGACGCCGGGCAAATGCTCTTCCGACGCAAAGGAGACGCCGCAATCGACGACCAACCATTGGCGGCGGCGCTGGTCGCCGAAGCCATAGATCGAGAGATTCATCCCGATCTCGCCGATGCCGCCGAGCGCCGCGAAGACAAGCTCAGTTTGCGCCATCGGACCACATTTCAGCTATCCACAAAATTTTTCACAGCCTTGGTCACCGGGAACACCTCGCCGGCCGCGATCCGCTCGAGTGTGCCGTCGTCAAGGCGAAGCAACAAGCATCCGGTTTCGTCGAGCCCCGCCCAGCGGCCAAGCAGTGTACGGTTCGGAAGCCGCGCCTGCATCTCCCCGCCAAGGCCGGCGGAACGGGCGAGCCAGTCGGCGCGCACAAGCGCGAACCCAACGCCGCCGCGCCATTGCTCAAGCCGCTCGACCATCGTGCGCGACAGCGACAAGAATAGATCTTCGGCGGCAACCTCCGCACCGGCTGTCCTGAGATCGGTCGCTGGGAAGGCTAAAGGAAAATCCGCCTTCCAAGGATGGGCCACGCAGTTGACGCCAACTCCGATGCCGACTGCGAGCCCGGCGCCAAGATTGTTGGATTCGATAAGGATGCCGGCAATTTTCTTGTCTTCGCAGAGCAGGTCATTCGGCCATTTGAGCGTAAGCTTGCCGCGCAGTCCGGAAGCACGCTCGAGAATCGCGTCGTGAACCGCCAATGCGGCCACGAATGACAGCTGCGGTGCAACTTTGGCGTCCGCGGGATTCCGCAGCAAGAGCGTGGCGTAGAGATTTCCGGACGGCGAGTACCATGAATTGCTGCCCCGACCGCGACCCGCGGACTGTTGCCTCGCGGTTATCCATAGCGGGTCCGTCGCCAGCGGATCGCGCTGCGCGTGGAAGAGCGCCAGAAAATTAGTCGACGAGACGTTGTCGTGCGTTTCCAGCCGATAGCCTGCCGCCTCGGCTGCCGGATCAAGCCGCATCAGAACAGGGAATGCGCGGCGGCGCTTGCGGCGCCGACCAGCGGCCCCGGATAGAGGAAGAACAGAATGTTGAACAAGCCGCAAACCGCGAGCACCACCTTGAGCTCAAGCGGCATGGCGTAGAAGCCTTCAACCGCGTCGTCGAAATACATGACTTTGACGATCGCCAGATAGTAGTAAGCGCCGACCACGCTCGCCAGCACGCCGATCACCGCCAGGATATAAAGCCCGGCTTTGATGGCGGCGAGGAAGACGTAGAACTTGGCAAAGAAGCCGGCGAGCGGCGGCACACCGGCCATCGAAAACAACAGCATGGCCATGAGGAACGCCATGGTCGGATGGGTACGGGCGAGGCCAGCCAGTTGATCGATCGATTCCACCATGCCGGTCGAGCGCCGCATCGATAGGATCACCGCGAAAACGCCAAGCGTCATGGTGATGTAGATCGCCATGTAGAGCACGACGCCCTGCACGCCTTCGGCGGTGCCGGCGGCGAGCCCGACCAGCGCATAGCCCATGTGGCCGATCGACGAATAGGCCATCAGCCGTTTGATATTGCGCTGGCCGATGGCGGCAAATGAGCCGAGCAGCATCGAGGCTATCGAGACGAAGACGATGATCTGCTGCCACTGGGTCGTGATGCCGGGAAAGGCGACCACCGCGGCACGCACAAACATGGCGATGCCAGCCACTTTCACAGCGGCGGCAAAGAACGCCGTCACCGGCGTCGGCGCACCCTCGTAAACGTCCGGCGTCCACATATGGAACGGCACGGCCGAGACCTTGAAGCAGAAGCCGGCGAACAGAAAGACGAGCCCGAAGATCAACCCGATGCCGCCATGCGAGGCGGCCTGTGCGATGCCGGCAAAGGTCACCGTACCGCTGAAACCGTAGATCAGCGAAGCGCCATAAAGCAGCATCCCGGAAGACAATGCGCCGAGCACGAAATATTTGAGTCCTGCTTCGGTCGAACGCAGCCGGTTGCGATGGCTGGCGGCGAGGACGTAAAGCGGCAGGCTCATCAATTCGAGGCCGAGATAGAGCGCGATCAGGTCGGCGGCCGAGATCAGCATCATCATGCCGAGCGTGGAGAGCAGGACCAGCACCGCATATTCAAAATGCTGTTGTTGCTCGCGCTTGGCGTAATCGAGCGACAGGGCGATCGCGGCGGCCGCGGCGATCAGCGCCGCGACTTTGAGGAAGCGGGCAAAATCGTCGACCACGAAGCTGCCGCCGAAACTGGACAGCTTGCCGGCGGGCAGCGACAGCAAGATCACGCCGGCAACGACGAGGAGCGCGATCGCCGCGAAGTCGACCGCGCGCGAGCCGGCATCGGCGCGGTAGGCGCCGAGCATGAGCAGCGCCATGGCGCCCAGACCGAGCACGAGCTCCGGCAGCAGCGGCAAATACGCGGGAAGTCCGGCTTCGTTCATCGCCTCACCTTGCCAATGCCGCCGCCTGCACGCCGCCGAGCGCGTGGTGGTAATTGTCGATCAATTGCGTGACCGAGACCGCGGAAAAATCGAGCACGGGCTTGGGATAGACGCCGATCACGATGGTCAGGATCACGAGCGGGGCGAGAATGACGATCTCGCGCCAGCCGAGGTCCTTGATGAAACGCAGGCTCGGTTTTTCCAGCTTGCCGAAGATCATCTTACGGTAGAGCCACAGCATGTAGGCCGAGGAGAGGATGGTCCCGAGCGTCGCCAGCGTCGCCACCCAGTTGTTGACCCGGAATGTGCCGATCAGCGCAAGAAACTCGCCGACGAAGCCGGAGGTGCCCGGCAGGCCGACATTGGCGAGCGCGAACACCATGAAGACAAACGCATAGAGCGGCATGCGATTGACCAGCCCGCCATAGGCCGCGATCTCACGCGTATGCATGCGGTCGTAGACGACGCCGACACAGAGGAACAATGCGGCCGAAACGATGCCGTGGGAGATCATTTGAAAGATGCCGCCGGAGACGCCCTGCGCGGTCATCGCAAAGATTCCCATGGTGACAAAACCCATATGCGCCACGGACGAATAGGCGATGAGCTTTTTGACATCCTCCTGCACCAGCGCCACCAGCGAGGTGTAGACGATAGCGACGACGGAGAGCGCGTAGATCAGCGGCGCCAAGTGCTGCGAGGCTTCGGGAAACATCGGCAGCGAGAAGCGCAAAAAGCCGTAGCCGCCCATCTTCAGCAGAATAGCGGCGAGGATCACCGAGCCGGCGGTCGGCGCTTCCACATGCGCGTCGGGCAGCCAGGTGTGCACCGGCCACATCGGCAGCTTGACGGCAAACGAGGCGAGAAAGGCGAAGAACGCCCAAGTCTGCAGTGCGCGCGGGAACGCGTGATGCAAAAGCGTCGGAATGTCGGTCGTGCCGGCGTCCCAATACATCGCCATGATGGCGAGCAGCATGAATACCGAGCCAAGGAACGTGTAGAGAAAGAATTTGAAGCTGGCGTAGACTCGCCGCGGGCCGCCCCACACGCCGATGATGATGAACATCGGAATGAGGCCGCCCTCGAAGAACAGGTAGAAGAGCACCAGGTCGAGCGCGCAAAAGGTGCCGACCATCAGCGTTTCGAGGATGAGAAACGCGATCATGTATTCGCGCACGCGGCGCTGGATCGAGGTCCAGCTGGCCAGGATCGAGATCGGCATCAGTGCGGTGGTCAGGATCACGAACGGCAGCGAGATGCCGTCGACACCCAACGAATAGTTGATCGCGCCGCCGAGCCACGGCCCCTTCTCGACGAACTGGAAGTCGGCGCTGGAAGGATCGAAGCGCCAGACCAGGATGAGCGAGACGGCGAAGGTGATCAGCGTGGTCCACAGCGCGACCCAGCGCGCGTTGCGGATTCCCGCCGCGTCCTCGCGAAGGAGCGCGATGAACAGCGCGCCGGCGAGCGGCAGGAAGATGACGACGGAGAGGATCGGCCAGCTCGTCATCCGTGCATCCCCCCGTAGAACATGAAATAGGTGATGGCCGCGGCGACGCCGATCAGCATGGCAAAAGCGTAATGGTAGAGATAGCCGGTCTGCAGCCGGATCACGTTGCGCGTTACATCGAGCACGCGGGCGGAAACGCCGTCCGGGCCGAAGCCGTCGATGATGAAACCGTCACCACCCTTCCACAGAAGCCGGCCGAGCCGAATAGTCGGACGCACGAACAGAAAGTCGTAGATCTCGTCGAAATACCATTTGTTGAGTAGGAATCGGTACAGCATGGGCTGTTCGCGCGCCAACGCGATCGGAATGTCGGGGTTGCGGATATAGTACTGCCAGGCAACATAGAGACCGCCGAGCATCATCAGGGTCGGCAGCAGCCTGATGACGAGCGGCAACCGCTCCATGTTTTCGAACAGCGTGTCTGCCGACGCGAAGCTGACCGACTGCCGGAAAAACTCGCCGGCTCCATGGCCGAGAAAGATCGGCAGTGCCGGCCAGCCAGCGGCGATCGAGCCGAAGGCCAAAACCGCAAGCGGAACGAGCATCACTATCGGACTCTCGTGCGCCGCTTCGTAATGCTCGCGGTCGTGCGGCTCGCCGTGGAAGGTCTTGAAGATCAGCCGCCACGAATAAAACGCGGTGAGTGCCGCGGCGGCGAGCGTCATGATGGCGCCGTAAGTCGCCATCGAATTGGTGCCGACCGCAGCCGCCTCGATGATCGCATCCTTGGAGAAATAGCCGGCAGTCAGCGGGAAGCCGGTGAGCGCCAGCGTGCCGATCACCATCGTGACGTAAGTGAACGGCAGTTTCCGCCACAGACCGCCCATGTGGCGGATGTCTTGCTCGTGATGCATCGCGATGATCACCGAGCCGCAGCCGAGGAACAACAGCGCCTTGAAGAAGGCGTGCGTGAACAGATGGAACATGCCGACCGAATAGGCGCCGACCCCCATCGCTACGAACATGTAACCGAGCTGCGAACAGGTCGAATAGGCGACGATGCGCTTGATGTCGTTTTGCACCAGCGCCACGGTGGCGGCGAAGATCGCGGTGGTGCCGCCGATGAAGGTCACAAACGCCGACGCCGTGGGCGACAGTGAAAACAGCGGCGACAGCCGCGCCACCATGAAGACGCCAGCCGTCACCATGGTGGCGGCGTGAATGAGCGCTGAGACTGGGGTCGGCCCCTCCATGGCGTCGGGCAGCCAGGTGTGCAGCAGGAACTGCGCCGACTTACCCATCGCGCCCATGAACAAGAGCAGACAGACGACGGTGAGCGCGTTGGCGTCAAAGCTGAGGTAGTGAAACGTCTTGCCGGCAAGGCTCGGCGCTTGCGCGAAGATCGTGTCGAAGTCCACTGCGCCTGGTCAGCGCGAACACCGCGAAGATGCCGAGCGAGAAGCCGAAGTCGCCAATCCGGTTGACGACGAAGGCCTTGATGGCGGCCGCGTTGGCTTCCGGTTTGTAATACCAGAAGCCGATGAGCAGGTAGCTCGCGAGCCCGACCCCCTCCCAGCCGAAGAACAGCTGAACGAGATTGTCGGAGGTCACCAGCATCAGCATCGCGAAGGTGAAAAACGACAGATAGCAGAAAAAGCGTGGCCGGTAGGGGTCGTCGTTCATGTAGCCGATCGAATAAAGATGAACGAGCGAGGAGACGGTCGTCACCACGACGAGCATCACCACGGTCAGCGAGTCGATGCGCAGCGCCCATTCCGAATGCAGGTCACCGAAGGTGATGAACGGAGCAATCATCACGCGCGGGACGTCGTGCCCGGCGATGCCGACGTCGTAGAACGCGTACCAGGACAGCACGCAGGCGATCACGAGCAGCGTGGTGGTGATCAGTTCAGCCGTTCGCGACCCGGCAGCGGGCGGCTCGGTCGGATGATCCTCCGTGTGCGAACCGGCAATCGCGGCATGCGCCCCGTCCGGCGAAGGCGCCGCGTGCGCATGGTCCCCGGCGACCGCGGGCGCCGCATGATCGTCGTGCGGCGGCGGCGGATCCTCGCCAGGGAAGCGGTTGCGGGCGCCGACCAGCGTGATCACACCGGCCAGAATGGCGCCAAGCAGCGGCAGGACGACGATGGCTTCGTACATGCCGCTCTCAGCCTTTCAACAGATCAATGTCTTCGACCGCGATCGAGCCGCGGTTGCGGAAATAGGCAACCAGAATGGCAAGCCCGATGGCTGCCTCGGCGGCGGCGACCGTGAGCACGATCAGCGCATAAACCTGACCGACGATGTCGCCGAGAAAGCTCGAGAACGCCACCAGGTTGATGTTGACGCCGAGCAGGATGAGCTCGATCGACATCAGGATGACGATGACGTTCTTGCGATTGAGAAAGATGCCGAAAATCCCAAGCGTGAGCAGGATCGCGGCGACCGACAGGTAATGGCCGAGCCCAATGATCATTGCAGCCCCTGCCCCGGCTTGACCTGGACGATCTCGATTGCGGTTGCGCGCCCGCGCGCCACCTGCGCGGCGATGTTCTGCCGCCGCACTTTCGGCTTATGCTGCAGCGTCATCACGATGGCGCCGATCATGGCGACGAGCAGGATGAGGCCGGCCGCTTCGAAGAAGTAAACGTATTTGGTGTAGAGCACGAGCCCGAGCGCCTCGGTGTTACTGACATTTGCCGCCACCACGGTCGCTGGGCTCGTCGAGGGCGCGATCACCCAGCCGCCGACCACCAGCAAAAGCTCGGCGAGCAGCACGCCGCCGATCAGCACGCCGACCGGCAGGTAATTGAGAAAGCCCTGCCGCAGCTCGGCGAAATCGACGTCGAGCATCATCACCACGAACAGGAACAACACGGCCACCGCGCCGACGTAAACCACGATGAGAATCATCGCCAAAAACTCGGCGCCAAGCAGCACGAACAGGCCGGCGGCATTGACGAAGGCGAGAATAAGAAACAGCACCGAGTGCACCGGATTGCGCGCGGTGACGACCATGACCGCCGAGGCGACGCAGACGCCGGCGAACAGATAGAAGAAGATCGCGTGCAGGATCACGGCATTCTCACCGATAAGGCGCGTCGAGTGCTATGCTTCTGCTGAGCTCGCGTTCCCAGCGGTCGCCGTTGGCGAGAAGGCGCTCCTTGTCGTAATAGAGCTCCTCGCGCGTCTCGGTGGCGAATTCGAAATTGGGTCCCTCGACGATGGCGTCGACCGGACAGGCTTCCTGACAGAGACCGCAGTAGATGCATTTGACCATGTCGATGTCGTACCGCGTGGTGCGGCGGGTACCGTCGTTGCGCCGCGGGCCGGCCTCGATGGTGATCGCCTGTGCCGGACAAATCGCCTCGCACAGCTTGCAGGCAATGCAGCGCTCCTCGCCGTTCGGATAACGGCGCAGCGCGTGCTCGCCGCGGAAGCGCGGCGACAGCACGCCCTTCTCGAACGGATAATTGAGCGTCGCCTTCGGCTTGAAGAAATAGCGCATCGACAGCACGAAGGCCTGTACGAATTCCTTCAGAAACAGCGAGCGGGCGGCTTGATCGAGTTTCATGTCAACCTCATGCCGCCTAGCGCAATGGCGGCGAAATGCCTGCCGTCCCCGCGGCGCCAACCGCCGTGCCGATCCAGTAGCCCAGGGTGGCGAGAATGGCGATGTCTATGCCGAGGATCAGACGCCGCACCACCGATAGCTTCTGCTCGAATTCCTCGTTCTGTTCGAGCGAGAGCGGGCCGCTCGCTTCGCGCATGTGGCGCTCGATCAAGCGGATCGCCGGCACGTAGAGCGCGACCGCAATGATCGTGCCCACGAGCGCACCGAGCCAGGCCGGCAGCGAATAGTCCATGCTCCGCTCCCATCACTTCGGCGCCCACCCGGCGATCTGCAGTACACCCGCAACGATCACCACCATGCCGAGCGAGATCGGCAGGAACACCTTCCAGCCGAGCCGCATCAGCTGGTCGTAGCGGTAGCGCGGCACAAACGCCTTGACCATCGCGAACATGAAGAACACGACCGCCGACTTGCCCACGAACCAGATCACGCCGGGGATCCAGGTGAACGGCACCACCGGGAACGGCGGCAGCCAGCCGCCGAAGAACAGGATCGTGCACATGGCGCACATACTGCAAACCGCCACGTACTCGCCGAGCATAAACATCATGTAAGGCGTGGAGCCGTATTCGACCATGAAGCCGGCAACGAGTTCCGACTCCGCTTCGACCAGATCGAAGGGCGGCCGATTGGTCTCGGCCAGCGCGGAGATGAAGAAGACCACGAGCATGGGCAGCAGCGGCAGCCAGTACCAGCCGAACAGCCCCCACGGCTTGTTCTGGGCCTCGACAATGGCGGACAGATTGAGCGAGCCGACGCAAAGGAGAACGGTGATGAAGACAAAGCCGATGGAGACTTCGTAGGACACCATCTGCGCGGCCGAGCGCAAAGCGGCGAGGAACGGATATTTGGAGTTCGACGCCCAGCCGGCCATGATGACGCCGTATACGCCGAGCGAGGAAATGGCGAAGATGTAAAGAATGCCGACATTGATGTTGGCGATGACCCAACCGGAATTGACCGGAATCACCGCCCAGGCGGCAAGCGCGAGCGTGCAGGTGACGAGCGGAGCGAGCAGGAACACGCCCTTGTTGGCGCCCGCGGGAATGACCGGCTCTTTGAGCACGAACTTGAGCAGATCGGCGAACGATTGAAACAGGCCCCACGGCCCGACCACGTTAGGACCGCGGCGGATCTGCACCGCCGCCCAGATCTTGCGGTCGGCTAACAGGACGTAGGCGACGGCGATGAGCAGGATGACCAGCAGCAGCAGGCTCTCCGCCACCATGATGACCAGCGGCCAGATATAATCGGTGAAGAAGGCGGCCATGGTGCTGCTCTCTATTCCGCCGCCGTCATGGTCGCGCGCCCCAGCGCCAGCGCCGAGCATTCCGCCATCACTGCCGAGCAACGCGCGATCGGATTGGTGAAGTAGAAATCGCTCACGCCCGCGCGGAATGGCGTGCGCTCGGCGGTGCCGCCAGTGCGCTCCGCGAGCTTTCGCAAATCCGCGGGATTGCCCGGCGTGATCTGGCCGATGCGCTGCATATGTGGATAAGCGGCAAACAGTGCGCGGCGCAACGCGGCGAGCGAATCGTAGGGCAGCCGCTTGCCGAGCACGTCGGACAGCGCGCGCACAATCGCCCAATCCTCGCGTGCATCGCCGGGCGGGAACGAAGCGCGCGCCGCCATTTGCACGCGGCCTTCGGTGTTGACGTAGATCGCCGATTTTTCCGGATAAGCCGCACCGGGCAGGATGACGTCGGCACGGTTGGCGCCTCGGTCGCCGTTGCTGCCGATATAGACGGCGAAGGCACCTTCGGCGATATCGAGTTCGTCGACGCCGAGCAGAAAGACCACGTCGAGCGTGCCGAACGCCGCCATTTGCCGCGCGTTCAGCGCCGCCTCACCGGGCACAAAGCCGAGATCGAGCGCACCGACGCGTGAAGCAGCGCCGTGCAGCACGCTGTAGCCGTTCCAGCCTTCCTTGATCGCGCCGAGATCGACCGCAGCCTTGGCGGCGAGTGCGGCAACGGTGGCGCCGTCGGCGCGGGCAAATGCCGCCGCCCCGACCAGGATCATTGGCCGCTCGGCCTTGCGCAGCATATCGGCAAAGCTATGCCGGGCGACGTCGGCAAGCGTTTCCGGTCCCGCGCCGAGATAATCGTAGCCGTAGGTGAGATCCACTTTCGGTCCGATTACGCCGATGGGGAAATTGCCGCCGAGCCAGCGCTTGCGGATGCGCGCATTGAGGATTGCCGCTTCCTTGCGGGGATTGGCGCCGACGATGAGCAGCGCGTCCGCTGCGTCGATGCCGGCGATGGTGGGGTTGAACAGATAGCTCGCCCGGCCCCAGCTTGGGTCAAGCATCGAGCCATCCTGCCGGCAATCGAGGTTGCTGACATTGAGCCGCGTCATCAAATCCTTGAGCGCGAAGATTTCCTCGACCGCGGCAAGATCGCCAACCAGCGCGCCGACCCGCTTCGGATTGGCACGGGTGAGCTTTTGCGCGATCGCGTTGAACGCCTCGCTCCACGACGCCGGCCGCAATCTGCCGTTTTCGCGCAGATAGGGCTGATCGAGCCGCTGCGTGCGCAGTCCGTCGACCACGTGGCGGGTCTTGTCGGAGATCCACTCCGCATTGATGGCGTCGTTGACGCGGGGCAGGATGCGCATGACTTCGCGGCCGCGCGTGTCGATGCGGATGGCCGAGCCGAGCGCATCCATCACGTCGATCGATTCCGTCTTGTTGAGCTCCCACGGCCGCGCCGCGAACGCATACGGCTTCGAGGTGAGCGCGCCGACCGGGCAGATGTCGACCACGTTGGCTTGCAACTCCGACGTCATCGCCTGTTCGAGATAGGTGGTGATCTCCATGTCCTCGCCGCGCCCGGTAGCGCCGAGTTCCGGCACGCCGGCGACCTCGGCGGAGAAGCGAACGCAGCGCGTGCACTGGATGCAGCGGTTCATCGACGTTTTGACCAGCGCGCCGAGATATTTGTCCTCGACCGCGCGCTTGTTCTCGCGGAAGCGGCTGGCATCGACCCCGTACGCCATCGACTGGTCCTGCAAGTCGCACTCGCCGCCCTGGTCGCAGATCGGACAATCGAGCGGGTGATTGATGAGCAGGAATTCCATCACGCCTTCGCGCGCCTTGCGCACCATCGGCGAGCGGGTCTTGACCTCCGGCGGCTCGCCTTTCGGTCCAGGCCGGCAGTCGCGCACACCCCAGGCGCAGCTCGCGACCGGCTTCGGCGAACCGACCAGCTCGACGAGGCACATGCGGCAATTGCCGGCGATCGACAGCCGCTCGTGAAAGCAGAAGCGCGGAATCTCCGCGCCGCCCGCCTCGCACGCCTGCAGCAGCGTGTATTCGGCCGGGACGTCGATCTCTTTGCCGTCGACGATAAGTTTGGTCATGCCGCCTTTCCATCGGGCGCGCAGCGCGCCGTCTTCCACAATTGCGCGGCCTGGATGCCCTCCCAGCCGAACGCGTAGTCGCTCGGACCATGCGCGGTCAGATGCTCAAGTCGCGCTTTGGCTTCGCTCAGCGTCGGGATGTGACCGGCGGGAATCCACCACATTACCAGATGTGGACCATCGAGCTTGTCGAACCATTCCTCGCGCCGTCCGTAGAAACGCTTATGCACGGTCTGATAGACATAGCGCTCGAGCGCCTCGACGCCTTCCCACACCGACAGATTGACCGCCATCTGCGGATCAGGGAAAGGCCGAAAATTCGTAGCGTTGTTGCTCTCGTCCTTAAGGCGCCAGACAAAACCTTGACTGCGCTCAGCAAGAGCGTTGACCAGATCGAGCGCGTTCATGAAATCGGCCATGCGCGGATCGTCGGTCGGATAACGAAAGCGGCCGATGTTAAGCTGCGCGAGATGCCTTGCCGCGGTCATCGTTCTCACTCCGCTGCCACTGAAACGGCTTCGGGATGCGGATTGGCCGTGTATTGGTCGATGCGCCGCTCGATCTCCGGCCGGAAGTGGCGAAGGAGACCCTGCACCGGCCAGGCGGCGCCGTCGCCGAAGGCGCAGATGGTGTGGCCTTCGATCTGCTTGGTGACATCGAACAGCATGTCGATCTCGCGCTTTTGCGCGTGGCCCTCGGCCATGCGTTCGAGCACGCGCCACATCCAGCCCATACCTTCGCGGCAGGGCGTGCACTGGCCGCAGCTTTCGTGTTTGTAGAAATAAGAGATGCGCGCCATCGCCCGCACAATGTCGGTCGACTTGTCCATCACGATCACCGCCGCCGTGCCGAGCGCGGACTTCTTGGCGACGGCGCCGTCGAAATCCATCAGCAGCGTGTCGGCCTGATCGGGACCGGCGGGAACCATCGGCATCGACGAGCCGCCCGGGATCACCGCCATCAGATTGTCCCATCCGCCGCGCACGCCGCCGGCATGCCGGTCGATCAATTCGCGCAGCGGAATGCCCATCTCTTCTTCCACATTGCACGGCCGCTCGACGTGGCCGGAGATGCAAAAAAGCTTGGTGCCGGTGTTGTTCTTGCGCCCGATGCCGGCGAACCAGGCGGCGCCACGGCGCATGATGTCGGGCACCTGCGCGATGGTCTCGACGTTATTGACGGTGGTCGGGCAGCCGTAGAGGCCCATATTGGCCGGGAACGGCGGCTTTAACCGCGGCAGTCCCTTCTTGCCCTCCAGGCTTTCAAGCAGCGCGGTCTCTTCACCGCAGATGTAAGCGCCGGCACCGTGGTGGAGCACGATGTCGAAATCGAAGCCGTTAATGTTGTTCTTGCCGATCAGTTTGGCCTCATAGGCCTGATCGATCGCCGCCTGCAGCCGCTCGCGCTCGCGGATGAACTCGCCGCGGATGTAGATGAAACAATGGTTCGCCGCCATCGCGCAGCCGGCGATCAAGCAACCTTCGACCAGAAGGTGCGGATCGTGCCGCATGACCTCGCGGTCCTTGCAGGTCCCAGGCTCGGATTCGTCGGCGTTGATCACGAGATAATGCGGCCGCCCCGGCTGCGGCTCCTTGGGCATGAACGACCACTTGAGCCCGGTCGGAAAACCGGCGCCGCCGCGGCCGCGCTGGCCGGATGCCTTGCACTCGTTGACCAGCGCGTCACGGCCGCGTTCCAGGATCGCCTTGGTACCGTCCCAGGCGCCGCGGGCGCGCGCGCCGTCCAAGCCCCAATCATGCTGGCCGTAGAGATTTTTGAAGATGCGATCCTTGTCGGCCAGCATCGATCAAGCCTTCTCTGTCAGCGTCGTCGATCCACCGATGGGGGCGGAATTCAAGCGATCGATCTGCGGCCCGGGCTTCGGCGTTCGTCCCGCCGAGAGATCGTTGATGATCCGGGTCAGAGTTTCAGCAGTCAGATCCTCGTAATAGTCGGCATTGATCTGAACCATCGGCGCGTTGACGCAGGCGCCGAGGCATTCGACCTCGACCCAGGAGAATTTGCCGTCGGCGGTGACTTCGTTCTCCTCGCCGATCATCCTATGGAGAAGCTTCTTGAGCCCATCCGCACCGCGCAGCAGACACGGCGTCGTGCCGCAAAACTGCACGTGATATTTGCCGACCGGCGACAGATTGAACATCGTGTAGAAGGTCGCTACTTCGAGTACGCGGATCTTCGCCATGCCGAGCAATTCGGCGACCGCCTCGATCGCCTTCTGCGGCAACCAGCCGCCGCACTGTTCCTGCGCTCGCCACAGGATCGGGATCACCGCCGACTGCTGGCGGCCCGCCGGATATTTTTCGATGCGCGCCTTCGCCCACGCCAAATTATCCGGCGTGAACGCGAAGCTAGCAGGCTGCTTTTCGGCGAGGCGGCGGACGCTCATCGGTCGACCTCCCCGAACACGATGTCGAGCGAACCGAGGATCGCCGAGATGTCGGCAAGCATGTGCCCGCGGCAGAGAAAATCCATCGCCTGCAGATGGGAGAAGCCGGGCGCGCGGATCTTGCACTTGTACGGCTTGTTGGTGCCGTCGGCGACCAGATAGACGCCGAACTCGCCCTTGGGCGCTTCGACCGCCGCGTAGACCTCGCCTGCCGGGACCTTGAAGCCTTCAGTGTAAAGCTTGAAATGATGGATGAGCAACTCCATCGAGCGCTTCATCTCGTCCCGCCGCGGCGGCGAGATCTTGTGATCGCCGATGACGACCGGGCCCGGCGTTGCGCGCAGCAAGCCGATGCACTGCTTCATGATGCGGATCGACTGGCGCATTTCCTCCATGCGGATGCAATAGCGGTCGTAATTGTCGCCGTTCTTGCCGATCGGGATATCGAATTCGAGTTCGGAATAAATCTCGTAGGGCTGCGCCCGGCGCAGATCCCAGGCCGCGCCCGAACCGCGCACCATGACGCCGGAGAAGCCGCGCGCCCAGGCGTCTTCAAGTTTCACCAGGCCGATATCGACATTGCGCTGCTTGAAGATCCGGTTGTCGGTGAGGAGCCCTTCGAGATCGTCGCAGACTTTCAGGCACGGGTCGCAAAATGCCTCGATGTCATCGATCAGCTTCGGCGGCAGGTCCTGATGCACGCCGCCGACGCGGAAATAGGCCGCATGCATGCGCGAGCCCGATGCGCGTTCGTAGAAACCCATCAGCTTTTCGCGTTCCTCGAAGCCCCACAGCGGCGGCGTCAGCGCACCCACATCCATCGCCTGCGTGGTTACATTGAGCATATGCGAGAGAACCCGGCCGATCTCGCAATAGAGCACACGGATGATCTGCCCGCGTCGCGGCACCTCGATGCCGAGCAGCTTCTCCACCGCCAGGCAGAACGCGTGCTCCTGATTGATCGGCGCGACATAATCGAGCCGGTCGAAATACGGAATCGCCTGCAGGTAGGTCTTGTGTTCGATCAGCTTCTCGGTGCCGCGGTGAAGAAGCCCAATATGCGGATCGACCCGTTCGACCACTTCGCCGTTGAGTTCAAGCACCAGCCGCAACACGCCGTGCGCCGCCGGGTGCTGCGGCCCGAAATTGATGGTGAAATTGCGCTGCGACGGAGGGATCGGCTCGGCCATCACACCAGCTCCGCCACTTTCGCGGCTTTCGTTGCGAGCCGCGCATTGAACTTGTCCCAGCTGACCACGAAGCGCTGATGACGGCCCTCGCCGATCAGATCGATGCCGTCATGCGCCTTGACCTTGAAATCGACCCTGTTGCCGACGATTTCGCTCACCTCGACGTCGACCATCACCGTCTGTCCAGGCAGCGTCGCGGCGAGATGGCTCACGTCGACATGCACGCCGAGACTGCCCTCGCCGGGATCGAGGTGCGGGCTCAACAGCTGCGTGCAGGTCCATTCCATCAAAATGATCATGTTGCCGGTCGCGAACACCTTCGGCATCGAGGCGATCTCGGGCGCTTCCGGGTAGGTGTAGGGGACCGTCTTGTTCTCCGGAACCTTGTAGGAGAAGCGATGGGCGAGCCCGGGCTTGAGGGTGCCTTTCATCTCAAGTTCCCTGCCCGCCACCCGGCTTCGCCTTCTCATCGCCTGGCAGCACGTACTCGGTGCCTTCCCACGGCGAGAGAAAATCGAAGTTGCGGAATTCCTGCGTGAGCCGTACCGGCTCGTAGACGACGCGCTTGAGCTCGTCGTCGTAACGCACCTCGACAAAACCGGTGAGCGGAAAATCCTTGCGCAGCGGATGACCCTCAAAGCCGTAATCGGTGAGAATGCGGCGCATGTCCGGATGGCCGGAAAAAACGATGCCGTAGAGATCGTAGGTTTCGCGTTCGAACCAGTCGGCGCCGGCGAAGACCTCGATGATCGAGGGGACCGGTATGTCCTCGCCGGTTTCGGCCTTCACCCGGATGCGCAGATTGTGCTTGGGCGAGAGCAGATGATAGACGACCTCGAAGCGCCGCTCGCGGCCCGGCCAGTCGATTGCGGTAATGTCGATCAGATTCCAGAACAGGCAGTTCGGATCGTCACGCAAGTATCGCATGACCGCAACGATGTCGCGGGCATTCGCCGTGATGGTCAGCTCATGGAAAGCGACCGTATAGCCGGTGACCGAGGAAGAAAGCGCGTCAGCGATCGTGCGGGCGAGCTTGTCGAGTGTCTCATCCATCTTGCGCGTTCAAATTCAGCGTTCGATCGTCCCGGTGCGGCGGATCTTCTTTTGCAGCAGCAGCACGCCGTAGAGCAGCGCTTCGGCAGTCGGCGGACACCCCGGCACGTAGATGTCGACCGGCACGATGCGATCGCAGCCGCGCACAACCGAATACGAATAATGGTAATAGCCGCCGCCATTGGCGCAGGAGCCCATGGAGATCACGTAGCGCGGCTCTGGCATCTGGTCGTAGACCTTGCGCAAAGCCGGCGCCATTTTGTTGGTCAGCGTGCCGGCGACAATCATGACGTCTGACTGGCGCGGCGAAGCGCGCGGCGCAAAACCGAACCGCTCGATGTCGTAGCGCGGCATCGACACCTGGATCATCTCCACCGCGCAGCAGGCGAGCCCGAACGTCATCCACATCAGCGAGCCGGTGCGCGCCCAGGTGATCAGATCGTCGGCGGCGGCAACCAGAAAGCCCTTGTCGGAAAGCTCGCTGTTGAGCTCTGAGAAATATGGGTCACTCGCCGCTACCGGCTTGCCGGTGCGTGGGTCGAGGATCTGCTGGCGGGCCACCGCGGGCCCGGTGGCAGTGGCGGGTTCGCTCAATCCCATTCGAGCGCTCCCTTCTTCCATTCGTAGATGAACCCGATGGTGAGCACGCCGAGAAACAGCATCATCGCCCAGAACCCGTAGAGGCCGACCCGCCCGAATGCGACCGCCCAGGGAAACAGGAAGGTGACTTCGAGATCGAAGATGATGAACAGGATGGCGACCAGGTAGAAGCGCACGTCGAACGTCATGCGTGCGTCGTCAAAGGCGTTGAAGCCGCATTCGTAGGCCGACAATTTTTCCGGATCGGGCCGCTTGTAGGCGACCACGAAGGCGACAGTGAGCAGCACCACTCCAATCACCGCCGCAACGCCGATAAACACGACCAGCGGCAGGTAGGCGGCCAGCAATTCATTCAACGACTAACTCATCGGGTGTCCTTCTGGTCGGCCATCGACGGTCTAGCCCTGGCGGTGAACACGTCGTTCGCGGCGAGGTTCCGCGAGCCTGCCTCACCCTACCTGTTGGCCCCATGACCGGAGATAAAGCGAGGGCGCTGATTTGCCGCAAAAGCGGGCAGATTCGGCTGCAAATCGAACGCGCCGAGCCTTAGCGCAGTGCACAAAAAGGCGCAAGGCAGACGATGCCGCGATCCGCAACATTGACGATGTCGGCGATCGCGATGTTACGTTGCCGCGCGAGCAAAGCCGGGAGGATGCCGATGCGCCGCGGGATGGCGGAGTGGGGAGCGGTCTGCGCGCTATTGTCGTTCGCGCTCGCCGGGACCGTTGCGCTCGGAGACCCCGCGAGCACTAGCGCGCCGGCTTTCCCCGACCATCCGATCAAGCTCATCGTGCCGTTCGGTCCCGGCGGTCCGCCGGATGTGGCGGCGCGCATCATCGGCGCCTACCTGTCCGAGCATCTCGGCCCGGTCGTGGTCGAAAATCGCGCCGGCGCCGGCGGAACGCTTGCCGCGAGATTCGTCGCGACCTCGCCGCCAGACGGTTATACGCTGCTCGCCGGTACTGCGGGCTCGCTCTCGATCAGTCCGCAACTCTACAAGGATGCCGGCATCGATCCGCTCAAGCAATTCGCGGCGGTAGCCCTGGTCTCGTCAGCGCCGCTCGTGCTCGCCGTGCAAAAGTCGGTCCCGGTGCGCTCCGTTGCCGAGTTGATCGCCTATGCCAAGGCCAATCCCGGCAAATTGAACTACGGCGCTGTGATCGGCACCCCGCCGCACCTGAGCGGCGAAATGTTCAAGCACATTACCGGCGCCAATATCGTCTTCGTCCCCTATAAGTCGGCCTCGCAGGCGACGACCGACGTGGTGTCGGGGCAAATGAATATGACGTTTGAGGGCACGACCGGCATCTCGCCGTTCATCAAATCCGGTCAATTGCGGGCGCTCGCCGTGACCAGCCCTCATCGTATTCCTGACCTGCCCGACCTGCCGACCATGGATGAACTGGGCTACCACGGCATGCCGCCCGATTCCTGGCAGGCGATCGTGGCGCCGGCCGGAACGCCGGCCGCGATCGTCGACAAGATCAACGCGATCGTGAACCAGGGGCTCGCCACGGCCGAATTGAGAGACAAGATCGTCGGCCTTGGCGGCGAGCCGCAGCCGGAATCGGCGGCGGATTTTGCCGCGTTTATCGTTGCCCAATACAAGCGCTGGGGCGACGTGATCCGCGTCACCGGCGTCACGCTGAACTGAAATGTCGGGAAAATGACCATGCGTTGCCTGCTCACCCCCTCTCGGCGCGCCGTCCTGCCGCTTGCGCTCGCGGCACTCGCCCTGCCGGTTCTGTCTGCTCGCGCCGATGACTACCCGTCGCGGCCGGTGAGGATTATCGTCCCGTTCGGCGCCGGCGGACCGACCGACGTCTTCGTCCGCTCACTTGCCGCTGAATTGCAGAAATCGCTGGCGCAGCCCTTCGTGATCGAAAACCGGCCTGGCGCCGGCACGACGCTCGGCACCGATCTCGTCGCCCATGCGGCACCTGACGGCTACACGCTCTTGATGGCGTCGAGCACGCAAACGGTCAACGAGACGCTCTACAAGGACAAGCCCTATGTGCTGTTGCGCGATCTTGTCCCGGTCGCGCCGCTCGAAGCGAACGATCTCGTGCTGGTTGTTCCCCCTTCGCTGCCGGTCAATACTCTCGCCGAGCTCTTGGCATTGGCGAAGGCAAAGCCAGGCACGCTCAATTTCGGCTCGTCCGGTCCCGGCTCGAACTACCACATGGCGGCCGAGCTTCTGAAAAATCTCACCGGCATCGACATCGTGCACGTACCCTACAAGGGCTCGACCGGCATGCGCGTCGATATCCTCAGCGGCCAGATCCAAATGCTGTTCGATTCGATCCCGACCATGAGCGCTTACGTCAAAGCCGGCAAAGTGCGCGCGCTCGGTACCACCGGTCTCACCCGCTCGCCGATTTTGCCCGACGTGCCGACCATCGCCGAAACCGTTCCCGGCTTCGAGTTCAGTCAGTGGGTCGGTTTCATGGCGCCGAAGGACACGCCGAAGCCGATTGTCGATAAACTGCACGACACGATCACCGCCATCTTGAGCCGCCCCGACATCAAGAAAGCGTGGGAGGCAGAGGGCGCCACCCCAATGACAATGACCCAGCCGAAATTCGCCGCCTTCATGCAAGCGGAAGTCGACAAATGGGCCAAAGTGATTACCGCGAACCACATTACGCAGATCAATTAGGTGCAAGCATGGACGAAATCACCAGCCGCAACTCGCCGATCAAGGGCGAGGATCACTGGACCACCAAGGACGGCGGCGTAAAGCTCTTCCTGTTCGAGAAATGCGCCGGCGATCCAAAAAACTCCGCCGCGACCATCCTGTTCGTCCACGGCTCGTCGATGGCCGCGCAGCCAACATTCGATCTGCAAGTGCCGGGGCGGCCGGATTCCTCGGCGATGGACTTCTTCGCCCGGCACGGTTTCGACTGCTGGAGCGTCGACATGGAGGGCTACGGCCGCTCCACCAAGGACCGCGACAACAACGCGCCGATTGCGCAAGGCGCTGACGATTGCTTCGCCGCGGCGACCTACATCCACAAACTGCGCGGCAAGCGTCCTCTGCTTGTCTACGGCATCTCCTCCGGCGCGTTGCGCGCGGCCTTGTTCGCGCAGCGCCATCCCGACTTCGTCGGCCGGCTCGCGCTCGATGCCATGGTCTGGACCGGCGCCGGCTCGCCCACGCTCGCCGATCGGAAGAAAAGGCTGGCCGAATTTCAGGCCAAGAACCGGCGGCCGATCGACAAGGCGTTCATCCACTCGATCTTCGACCGCGACCATCCCGGCACCGCCGAGGAAAAAGTCATCGACGCCTTCGCCGATGCCGTGACCGCGCTCGACAACTCCGTGCCGACCGGCACCTACGTCGACATGTGCGCGCATCTTCCGGTCGTCGATCCGGAAAAGATCACGGTGCCGACGCTGATCATGCGCGGCCAATGGGACGGCATTGCAAGCTTCGCCGACCTGATCGCCTTCTTCGAGAAGCTGCCCAATCCCGACAAGCAATTCGCCGTCATGCCGGGCATCTCGCACGCGAGCTTCCAGCAGAAGAATTACGCGATCGTCTATCACATCCTGCTGAGCTTTTTCACCCAGCCCGCGCCGATCTACCGGGGGTGAGTTTCGGCGCAATCCGCGCTACTCTGACGCTTCTCCCCCGAAAGGTCCCCCTCATGGCGTTTTCGACTTGGCGTGGCGTCGTTGGCATGATCAATCCGACCATGCGTCCGGGCGTGACCGAGGAGGTCTGCCGGCTGTTGCCCGAAGGCATCGGCCTCATCCCGCTCTTCCTCAACATCCGCCGCGGCACCGAGGACGAATTCCACACCATGATGCCGCACTACGAGAAGCTTGTCGCAGTGCTGGCGGAAGAAAAGTGCGATTTGATCCATCCGCACGGCGGGCCGCCATTTATGGTGCTCGGCCGCAAGGGCGAAGCGAAAATCGTCAAAGCATGGGAGAAGAAGTATAAAGTGCCGATCATGAGCGTGGCGCAGAACCACGTGAATGCGCTGCACGCGCTCAAGGTCAAAAGCTTCGTCGGCGCCACCTATTTCCCGCCCAAGCTCAACGCCATCTTTGCCAAATATTTCCGCGACGCCGGCTTCACGGTGCGCAGCATGGAAGGCATCGACGTGCCGTTCAATCAGGTGCAGAACCTGTCCGGCGAGCAGGTCTACGCCCACATCAAAAAGAACTTCCTCAAAGCCAAGGGCGCCGACGCCATCTACATGCTCGGCTCCGGCTGGCGCACGCTCAACATCATCGACACGCTCGAACAGGATTTACAGGTGCCGGTCGTGCACCCGGTGCCTGCGCGCGTGTGGGAAATCCAGAAGCGCCTGCATGTCCGCCAGCCGGTGAAGGGCTACGGTCATCTGCTGGCAGCGTTTCCTTGAACCGGCCGCAGAATGAAACAGAACAAACGTCAAGTCTGAGGGAGCCGATGAACTCTGTCACACGCCGCGGCGCGCTGACGCTGCTCGGCGGGCTTGCCGGCACCGTCGCAGCACGCACGGCCAACGCGCAATCCGTCGCGCAGTTTTACAAGGGCCGGCAGATCACCATGATCGTCGGCACCGCGCCCGGCGGCATCAACGATATTTCGGCGCGCTTTGTCGCCCGCTATCTCGGCAAATACATTCCCGGCAATCCGGCGATCGTGGTGGAGAACCAGCCGGGCGCCGGCGGCATCACTTCGGCCAACCGTCTCGCCAACACGGTGGCGGCGGACGGCTCGGTCATCGCCAAACTCGAACGCGCGGTCCCGCTGCTCGCCATCCAGGGCGATCCCAACGTGCATTTCGATCCGCAGAAGCTCACCTGGCTCGGCAGTCTCTCCTCCTACGCCAACGACGCTTACCTGATGCTGGTGATGGCGACTGACCCGATCAAATCGGTGAGCGAGCTCAAAGAGGCTGGCAAATCGATCACGCTCGGCGGCGATAACGCGGCCTCGAGCAACGTGATCTACGCCACCATCGCCAAGGACGTTATCGATCTCAACGTCAAAGTCGTCAGCGGCTATACCGGCGCCGCGCCACTATTTCTCGCCATGCAGCGCGGCGAGATCGACGGTCAGGTGATCGGCCTCAGCTCAGTGCGCACCGGCCAGCGCGCCTTGTGGGACCAGCACGCTTTCCGCGCGCTGATGCAGTTCGGCAGAAAAACCCGCCATCCCGATTTCGCCAGCATCCCGACCGGCTACGAGCTTGTCGGCGATCCGGCCGCACAGACTTTGCTCAATTTCGCCGACCTGCAGTTCTTCATCTCGCTGCCGTTTGCGGCGCCTCCCGGCGTGCCTGCCGATCGCGCCATGGCGCTGCAGTCAGCCTTCATGGCCATGTGCAAGGATCCGGCGGTCGTCGCCGCGGCAGAACAGCTCGGCATCGATATGAGTCCGATCGATGGCGACACCGTTCGCGGCGCGATCGTTAGAGCGGCCGCAACGCCGCGCGAGGTGATCGACCGCTACAATAAACTGGTCGGCTCTGCCCGCCGCTAACCGCATTGACTAAGAGCGTGCCGCAGCGTGAGACTGGCGGAAAGAATACGACAACGCCGATCGGCAAACCGGAGGTCATCATGCCCTACACGCTCGCCAATTTCTGCACCGACCTGTCGGCGACGCTCAAAGCCAAGGGGCAAGATGGCCTGCCCGACGTGGCGCGCAAGCTCACCGAGCTTCTCAAAAATCCCGACTTCGTCGCCGAGACGTTTTCCGACGACACGCCTATCGGCCGCCGCGAGCTGTGGCACGATCCGGAGACCGACGCCTACGTGCTCGCCCACGTGCAGGAAGGCGGCAAGACCGGCACGCCGCACAGTCACGGCGCCTCCTGGGCGATCTACGGCACCGCGCATGGCGTTACCGAGATGACCGAATGGCGGCGGGTCAATGCGACATCCGAAAGTGGGGCGGTACTCGAGAAGACGCGCGAATATGCGCTCGGCCCGGGGCAGACCCGCGGCTATGCGTCGGGCGCCATCCATTCCACCGCGCATCCGCAAAAGGCCTGGGTGATCCGCGTGACCGGCACCGATCTCGATGCCATTCCGCGCTATCAATTCAGCGTCAAGACCGACAAAATCCTCGAACGCGTGTGACACGATCACCGCGAGCGCGGCTGGCGCGCGGCGCCCGAGCGGGCGCGTTAAGTGCATCAAATGACTGAATGAATTGGAGACTGGCGGGAGCGACGGGACTCGAACCCGCGACCTTCGGCGTGACAGGCCGACGCTCTAACCAACTGAGCTACGCCCCCGCGGGCGCGTCCGGCAATTAAGGCCCGCACCCCTTTAAGTCAAGGATTTAGGGCCTAAATTGGCCCTCGTTGCGCGCCTTAAGCGCGCCATGAAGTGCCCCGAAACAGTCAGCCAATGCCGAAAACATCGGTGGAATCGGCAAAACAAGCGTGGTCAGGCGCAACCGAATCGTCTAACTCCAACGCGGTGAGGGTCAATTTATCACCCGCCAACGCTTCCTCGAGGAGGGTCTAATGGCAGCACCAGCAGCTAAACCAGCCACTACCGTAACATTGAAGCACCTTGCGGCAACGCTAGCGGAAGACAACGAATTGTCGAAAAAGCAGGCCGAAGCCATCCTCGCCGGCTTGGTCGGCAATATCGTCAAGCACCTGAAAAAGGGCGAGCGTATCCGCATCGGCGGTCTGGGTATTCTGCAAGTGCGCAAGCGCGCCGCACGCATGGGCCGCAATCCTGCGACCGGCGAACCCATTCAGATCAAAGCGAGCAAGAAGGTCGCGTTCCGCGCCTCGAAAGAACTCAAAGAAGCGATCTGACATCAGACGTAATACGGCGGAGGACGGACGACAGATAAACGGAAGCTCGCCTTCCGCCGTCTGTCATCTGTCCTCCGTCGTGCGTTTAGGGGCCTGCCGAGCCGTAGCGCGCGGCAACTCGCGTCGCCCGCCTTCGCTACGCTCCGGCGCGGCAGCCTTCGCATCGCTTCGCGAGCGAAGGCTGGTGGGCGGTGACGGACTCGAACCGCCGACATCCTGCGTGTAAAGCAGACGCTCTACCAACTGAGCTAACCGCCCGCGCCGCGAGATGTATCGCTACGCAGCCTTTTGGCGCAAGCCTCCTACCGGAACGGCCTTAAGGAAGTGGCCGCCTTGCGGCCTCAGTCGAGTGCCATCGAGCCGCGCTGCGGTCTGCGAAATGTGCTAGTGGTCCGATTCTAACATTCGCATCCCGGTTCGCTTGGCTCTCATGCGAATGTTAGAATCAAAGGACCACTAGCAACTATAAGTTCTAGTGGAGCTTTGGATTTGACATTCGCTTCACGAACTGGCGGCTGGGTGGGTAGCGAATGTCAAATCCGCTCCACTAGCTTGCGTTGCAATAAAATGCGGGCCGGATGCCCTTGGGGAGGAACCATGTATCGCATTCCGACTCTCTGTCTGGCTTGGCTTGTTGCCAGCGTCACAACCGCACTGGCGCAATTCCCGCCGCAGCCTGCGCCGCCGTCACTGCCCGGAAGCGAACAGGAGCGCGCCGCCTGCCATCCGGACGTGGTCAAGTACTGCCAAGCCGAGATTGCCAACGGCAAGGATGACGTGTTCGCGATTTTGGGCTGCCTGCAGCGCAACCGTTCGCACATCAGCCCGGCTTGCCAAGAGGTGCTCAGCGATAACGGCAAGTAGCAAAGCGGCCAGCCAGCACGGCCGCTGAACAAGCTCCGTCGCGGCGCCGCGAGAGCGTAACAGGCTAGCCTGGCGGGCAGGCCTTAGTCGGAATTCAACGGCACGGCTTCGGGAAGCTGGGCGGCGGTCCGCGCCACATGCTCAGCAAGCCGCATCCACGACTGCGCCAACGTCAGCCAGCACACCTTGTCGCTTTCGCCCTCAGCTCGCTGGGCTCTGGCGACGCACTCCTCAGCGTACCGGCGATGGTCCGTTTTAGTCCCCATGGCAGTCCCCTACACACGCAACGCAACAGGCAGAATCGCCCCAGTCACTTACCCACTGAATTCACAGGTAAGTCGGGCAGCGGCGAGATCACTTCGTGGCCGACTTGGCAGCAACAAGGCGCCACGATGGCCTCTGGAACCCCAACCTCGACTACCCATGTTTCGGCATGGGCTAATCCGATATTTAGACAAACGTTCACGGCCGACCGCTACTCATCGCCCGAATAGTCAATTTTCTGCTAATCGCGGCATGCACCCACCACCTAGCTGCACTGCAGCAATTCATTGTGCGGCGCGAAGCGGAACCCCATATACGGATTGAAGATTCCGGCGATAAGCCGGGGAAAGGACCTTCGATGTTAACGTCATTTATCCGCTATGTGCGGGCGTGGCGGGAATACGGAGATGCCGTTCGCGAGCTTTCGAGCCTGAATGATCACGAATTGGCCGATCTCGGTATCACCCGGTCCGAGATCCCGCATATCGCCTCCGAGCACGTTCGGCACTGACGCAAAGTCATCGCCGTATCGGAGCGACAAGCCTGCGCCCGCCTCGTGCGGGCGCTGCCTTTTTCGGGACCTTCGTTCAGGGACTGGCCGGCTCCATGCCCTTCGCCTTGATGATCACGAGCGCATGCGGGCCCGAGAGAAACTTGACCAATGCAGTGGCCGCGGCGCGATCGCCGGCCCCACTGCTCACTCCGGCCGAATAGACGGTGAAATTTTGGATGGCCGGGGGCAGCGGACCGACCAGGACTGCGCCCTTCACCGCGAGGATTTCGCTGATCTGATGGATGCCGATCTCGGCCTCGCCGTCGACGACGTGGCTCGCGACTTCGCCGCCTTGCACCAGCACCGCCTTGGCGTTGACTTCCTTGGCGATGCCGAGCTGCTCCAACAGCTTGGCAACGTAGATGCCGCTCGATCCGCCGGCCTTCGGATCGATATAGGCGACCGACTTTGCCGCCAGCAGCGTCCGCTTGAAGGCCTCGACCGTGCTGATGTCGGGAAGCGGCGTGCCCTGTTTGACCACCACGCCGACGCCGGTCTTGGCCAGATCGGCGCGGCTGCCGGGCACCACTTTGCCTTCCTTGGCGAGATTATCGATCGCTTCTGGCGTCAGCACCGCGACGTCGAAGGTCTCTTCGCCGCTGGCGATGAGTTTGAGGTGCTGCCCGACAGTTTGATAGGTGACGCCGGGCTTATTGCCGGTCTCCTTCGTGTACTGGGCAATAAGATCGTTGAGCACCTGTTTGAAGGCGCCGCCGCTGATGACTTTCATTTCTGCTGCCTTGGCGAATTGCGGGATGGCGAGCTGGGCGATTGCCAGAGTGAGAAGAGCAACAAAGAACGGCCGGATGGAGTGCATAGCGTTTGAGTCTCGATGAAGGGCGTGCGGTTTGTTGTCAAACGATCAGCGCCTCACCTCTTGAACAATCCCATGATCTTCGCCTTCGCCAGCGTGTTGAAATGCAAGTTGAAGCCGACGACCGCCGCCGAGGTGTCCACCTTCACGTCGAGCCTATCGGCCTTCACGGCGAAGACGGTGAAAAGATACCGGTGCGGATGATCGCCGGCCGGCGGACACGGCCCGCCATAGCCGGGCGCGCCGAAATCGGTTCGCGTCTGCAGCGCGCCCGCTGGCAGCTTGCCGCCGGCGCTGCCGGCGCCCTCGCCAATCTCGCTCACGTTCGCCGGAATGTTCACCACCAGCCAGTGCCAGAAGCCCGAGCCAGTCGGCGCATCGGGATCGTAGCAGGTGATCGCGAAGCTTTTCGTCCCCGCCGGCGCATCCGACCAGCGCAGATGCGGCGACTTGTTGCCGCCGGCACAGCCGAACCCGTAATCCGCCGACAGGATGAAATCGCTGCGCAGATAGTCGCCGTCCTTGAAACTATTGCTGACAACCGAAAACGCCATCGCACTTCTCCTGCCCGGAGCGCGCCCCACCACGCTGCGAAACCATAATGCGCGCAACCATAATCGAGCGCCGTAGCGGAGAAAAGCCGCGCCATCGGCGCGCTATAATGGCGCCCTGCAAGCGTGCGTGCTAACCGGGCCGCCATGCCGGTTCTCATGCTCATCGAAGCGGCCGAGCTATTACCCGCCCGCGGCGCACTGATCGGCCTCGATCTCGGCACCAAGACCATTGGCGTCGCGGTGAGCGATCCGGACCGGCGCGTGGCGGCGCCAGTCGAAACAATTGCGCGCAAGCGATTTGGTGTCGACGCCCAACGTCTGCTCGCGCTCGCCGCCGAGCGGCGCGCAACCGGCTTCGTCCTCGGCCTGCCAATCAACATGGATGGCACCGAAGGTCCGCGCGCGCAGGCAACCCGCGCCTTTGCTCGCAATCTCGCCGCGTTGACGGAGCTGCCGATCGCGCTCTGGGACGAGCGGCTATCGACCGCAGCGGTCGAGCGCGTGCTAATCGAGGCCGACGCCAGCCGCGCCAAGCGCAAGGCGGTCATCGACCAGCACGCCGCCGCCTATATTTTGCAAGGCGCGCTCGATCGGCTGGCGCGGCACGCGGCTCAGACGGACGCACCCGCCTAAGCGAACTCATGGCGCGCTTGCTACATTACTGAGGCGGCCGCCACTGCAAGGCCGGATCGGGCGCCCAATACCGCGTCGCGTAGTTCGGTGCCGGCACCAGCGCCGTCATCCCGGGCACGTACTCGGAATATCCGTAATAGCTCGATTCAGGCTGATTGACCGTTCCGGTACCTTCCGATGTCGAGCCGGCGAAGCAAGCCTGCGCTGCTGCCAGCGATAAGGCGGTCGCCAATCCGGCCGCGGCGGCATAGCGCGCGATATTCATGGTCATGCAGAAGCTCCTCGCGTTTCCCAATGTTGCGTGACGCGTTACCCACCCGTTGGAAAACGGCGCGCCAACGTTCCGGTTCCAAGGCGCGGCACGAGCCGTATGCCAACGAATCGATCCGGCGCTCGATCGCCTTCCGCACGACGCTGCCGGGACGTCGTCTCTTCCTCCACGGGAGTTGATTTCCGGTGCATCTGCCATCGAGGTGGGCTTGCGGCGGCGCGCGGATTGGGCCTATAGCACCGGTTTAATGACGAAGGCCCTGCCGCCGACGCGCCACATCGTTTCGATCAACGACCTCAGCAATAAGGAGATCGAGACGATCTTCGAGGTCGCGCAAGGGTTTTTGCAGGAGCTTGCCGACCCCAACGTTCCCTATCGGATCGGCCGCAGCGCCAGTCTCGCTTCTAAATCCATCCTCGCGAGCCTGTTCTACGAGCCATCGACGCGCACGCGCCTCTCGTTCGAGAGCGCGATGCTGCGGCTCGGCGGCGCCAACATCACCAGCGCCGATCCAGCGGTCAGCTCGGCCGCCAAGGGCGAAAGCCTGGCCGACACCATCCGGGTGATCGGCAATTACGCCGACGTCGTCGTCATCCGCCATCCGCGCGACGGCGCCGCGCGACTTGCCGCCGAATACTCGCACGTGCCGGTGATCAACGGCGGCGACGGCAGCCACGAGCACCCGACGCAGACCTTGTGCGACCTGTTCACGCTGCGCTCGAAGAAGAAGAGCCTCAAGAATATGAAGATCGCCATATCCGGCGACCTCAAGGGCAGCCGCACCATCCATTCCTTCGTCTATGCGCTGGCCCGCTTCGGCGCCACCATCGATCCGTTGCCCGCCCCCGGCATGGAACTGCCCGAACACGTCGACCGGCGGCTGCGCGAAGAATTCCACTGCCGCATGGTGTCGAAGGCGCCGGGCCAGGCCGGCGCCGAAGACGGCATCGACGCGCTCTACGTCACCGCCGACCAGCCGCACCAATTGTCGCTCTATCCGGATCCGGAAATCGATTACGGATTGCTGGTGCAAAAGAAGGTCGATGCCGTCTATGTGACCCGCTTTCAGAAGGAACGCTGGGCGGAAAAGGAACGGCCCTACCCGAAGGTCGACGCGAAATTCTTGGGCGAGGCGAAATATTCCGAGGCGAGCGTCATGCATCCGCTGCCGCGGGTCAACGAACTCGATGCCTCACTCGATACCGACCGCCGGGCCATCTACTTCCAGCAGGCCGCCTACGGCGTGCCGGTGCGCATGGCGCTCATTTCGCTGCTTCTGCATTTGAACAAGAACAAGTCGCTGCATCAGTTCAGCGGCGGCTTCGCCAAGCCCGACCATCCGATCTACGCGCAGCCGATCGGCACTGGCTTGCCCTGCGGCAATCCCAATTGCATCACCGGCGATCCAGCCGAACGGCAATACGCCGCCAACAAGTTCTATGTCATCGAGGACGATACCCCGCAGCGCTGCAAACTGCGCTGCGTCTATTGCGAGACCGATGTCTCCGCGGACGCTGCCGCCAATCTCGTCGTCGCCGACTTGTCGCGGAAGACCTTTTCACCCGGATTGGCGGCGCTTGCGCACGTTCCGACCGAGCGGCTTCGACATTTCGTTATTCATCGCAGCGAGGCCGACGCAATAGCTGCCGGTTTTGAGCCGCGCGAGAACGGCAAGAAAGCACGCGCCAGCTAGCGATGCCTGCTTGGCAATATCTCGCCGCCATCGTCATCGGCTATCTCTGCGGCTCGATTCCCTTCGGCGTGCTGATCACACGGCTCGCCGGTGCGCCGGACGTGCGCACCATCGGTTCAGGCAATATCGGCGCGACCAATGTGTTGCGCACCGGCCACAAGGCGCTCGCCGCCGCAACGCTGTTGGGCGACATGCTCAAGGGCACCGTCGCTGTGCTGGTCGTCGGTTATTTCTTCGGTCACGACGCGGCTCTATGCGCCGCGTTCGCCGCCTTTCTCGGCCACCTGTTTCCAGTTTGGCTGAAGTTCAAGGGCGGCAAAGGCGTGGCGACTTACATCGGCCTCTTGCTCGGCTTGGTTTGGCCGGCGGCGATTTTCTTCGGCGCTGTCTGGCTCGCAATCGCCGTCATCAGCCGCTACTCCTCGCTCGCCGCCCTTATCGCTAGCGCGCTTACTCCCGGCTTTCTCCTCTGGCGGGGCAATGCGCCTGAAGCCGCGCTCTTTCTCCTGCTCTCGCTGCTGTTGTGGATGATGCATCGCGCCAACATCGCGCGGCTCGTTGCCGGCACCGAGAGCAAGATCGGCGCGCACTAAGATCATTTTCGCCCACAACCTCTACTTTAGATATATCCTGCAGCCAACCGCACGGGTTGCGGCGTGCGCTGGGGGCACAGTGAGCGAAGGCCAAAGGGAAGGCAAAGCGGGCGTCCGTCTCACCGACGAGCAACGGATCGACTGGCTGCGGCTTATTCGCAGTCAAAATATTGGACCGCGGACCTTCCGGTCATTGCTCAATCATTTCGGCGGCGCGCGCGCGGCGCTTGAAGCGCTGCCGGCCTTGGCGCGCCGTGGCGGCAGCGGCGGTGCCGCGCAAATCTTTTCGCGCGAGCAGGCCGAGCGCGAGATCGAGGCCGCGGACAAATTGGGCGCCGCTTTCATCGCCGTCGGCGAAGCCGATTATCCGCGCCGCCTGCAAATGATCGACGATGCGCCGCCGCTGCTTGCGTTGCACGGCAACCGCGCCGTACTCGCCATGCCGGCGGTCGCGATCGTCGGCTCGCGCAACGCCTCAGCGGCCGGGCTGAAGATCACCCAACGTCTCGCGCACGGGCTTGGCGAAGCTGGTTTTGCCACCGCCTCGGGCCTTGCCCGCGGGATCGACGCGGCCGCGCACCGGGCGAGCCTCGACAGCGGAACAATCGCAGTGCTCGCCGGCGGCCTTGACCGCCTTTATCCACCCGAACACGCCGACCTGGCCGAGGAGATCCTGTCCAACGGAGCCGTGTTGTCCGAAATGCCGTTCGGCTGGGAGCCGCGCGCGCGCGACTTTCCCCGCCGCAACCGGCTGATCTCCGGGCTCGCGCTCGGCGTCGTCATCGTCGAGGCCGCCAAACGCTCCGGCTCGCTGATCACCGCTCGTTTTGCGCTTGAACAGGGCCGCGAGGTTTTTGCTGTGCCGGGCTCGCCGCTCGATCCGCGCGCCGAAGGCACCAACGGGCTGCTCAAACAGGGCGCCACGCCGGTCACCGAAACTGCCGACATAATCGGCGTGCTGCAGCCGATCATCGGTATCGAATTGCCGGCGCGCGAGCCGGAAGCGGCTGGCGGCGACGGCGAATACGTCGAGCCCGCGCCTGACGAGCGCACCCGCATCGTCGGGCTCCTCAGTCCCGTGCCGATCTCGATCGACGATCTGGTCCGCCTGGCCAAGACTTCGCCACGGGTGGTGCGTATCGTCCTGCTCGAACTCGAAATCGCCGGTCGGCTCGAGCGTCACGGCGGCGGACTGGTATCGCTGCTATAACCCGCCCGATGAATCGACTGCGCAGAATCCTCACCCTGCTCTGGCGGGCGTTGCCGATGTTGGCGCTCGCACTCGCCCTTGCACTGGCCCTTGCGCCGCCGGCGTTTGCCGAATCCTTCGATGCGTTTCTGGCGGCGTTGCGCGTCGACGCGACCGCGCAGGGGATTTCGCGCGCGACATTCGAGTCCGCCTTCGCTGGCGTGACGCCGGATCCGGCCGTGCTGACGGCCATGCGGCGCGAGCCGGAATACGGCAAGCCGATGGGCGCGTATCTCGCAAGTCTGGTGTCGCCCTCAAGCATCGCCACTGGCGCACGCAAATCCGCGCAATGGGCCTCAACACTGCGCGCCGTGGAGCAACGGTTCGGCGTCGAGCCCGGCATCCTCGTTGCCATCTGGGGCATCGAATCCTCGTTCGGCGAGGCGCGCGACCAATGGGACGTGTTTCGCTCGGTGGCGACGCTCGCCTATGCGCACTTTCAACATCCGTTCTTCCGCAATGAGCTGCTCAGCGCGCTTGCGATCCTGCAGCAGGGCCGCGTCCCTCGCTCGGAGCTGGTTGGCTCCTGGGCCGGAGCGATGGGCCAGCCGCAATTTCTGCCATCGAGCTATCTCGCCGACGCGGTCGATTTCGACGGCGATGGCCGCCCCGACATCTGGACCAGCGTGCCGGACGTGCTCGCCTCGATCGCCAACTATTTGCATCGGGCCGGCTGGCAGCACGGCATGCCGTGGGGCTTTGAGGTTACGGTGCCGAGAGGCTTCGATTACCAGACGAGCCGCGGCACGTTTCGCCAATGGGCGGAGCGCGGGGTAGCGCGTGCCGATGGCGGCGCCTTACCCGGCACGGGCGACGCGATCCTGTTTTTTCCGAGTGGCGCGGCAGGGCCCGCCTTCCTGGTCACGCAGAATTTCGTCGTCATCAAGTCGTACAACAATTCGGACGCGTACGCCCTTGCCGTCAGCAAGCTCGCCGACCGCATGAGCGGAGGCTCGCCAATCCGCGCCGCCTGGCCGGCGGACGATTTTCAGCCGTCGCGCAACCAGCGCATCGCGCTACAGCACAAACTTGCCGCGCTCGGCTTCAAGGTTGCCGAGTTCGACGGCCATATCGACTTCGACCTGCGCGACGACATCAGACAAATGCAGAAGCGGTTCGGCATGGTCCCGGACGGCTACCCGAGCCGCGCGTTCCTGACCCGGATCGGCGCGCTGGCGCCGTGAAATGCCTCACGCGGCGCACCCCGTAGCCTATACGTTGACGAGATATTGTTCACGAATACTACTTTGACGAGTTGGGAAGCGAGGCTCTTTTTCCTCTGCCGTTCGCCGCGATTTCGCGGCCTGCGCATGGCAGTCCGCGGGGCGGCCGATTTGACAGGCGGGGTCGCATTACCCATCTTCCCGGCGGCAGGACGGTGCCGAAACGCCCCAAAGGGGCGAAAAACTCACGTCAGATCATTAGGTTAGCATGGACCTCGTACTGGTAGAATCGCCCGCCAAGGCGAAGACGATCAACAAATATTTGGGCCGCGGCTATGAGGTCATGGCCTCGTTCGGCCATGTCCGCGACCTGCCGGCCAAGAGCGGCTCGGTCGATCCCGACCACAATTTCCGCATGCTTTGGGAAATCGACCCCAAGGCGGCAAAGCGGCTCAACGACATCGCCAAGGCGGTCAAGGGCGCCGACAAGCTCATTCTGGCGACCGACCCCGATCGCGAGGGCGAGGCAATCTCCTGGCACGTGCTGGAGATCCTCAAGCAAAAGAAGGCGCTGGACGGACAGACGATCCAGCGCGTGGTGTTCAACGCCATCACCAAGCAGGCGGTCACCGAGGCCATGCGGCATCCGCGCGAGATCGACCACGCTCTGGTCGACGCCTATCTTGCTCGCCGCGCGCTCGACTATCTCGTCGGCTTCACGCTGTCGCCGGTGCTCTGGCGCAAGCTGCCGGGCGCACGTTCGGCCGGCCGCGTCCAGTCGGTGGCGCTGCGGCTGGTCTGCGACCGCGAACTGGACATCGAAAAATTCGTCCGCCAGGAATACTGGTCGATCGTTGCCACGCTGGCGACGCCGCGTAACGAGACGTTCGAAGCGCGCCTGGTCGGCGCCGACGGCAAGAAGCTGCAGCGCCTCGATATCGGTTCCGGCGCCGAGGCCGAAGCCTTCAAGCAGGCGCTCGAAACGGCGACCTTCACGGTCGGCGCGGTCGAGGCCAAGCCGGTCAGGCGCCATCCGCAGCCGCCGTTCACCACCTCGACGCTGCAGCAGGAAGCAAGCCGCAAGCTCGGCTTCGCCCCCGCTCACACCATGCGCGTGGCGCAGCGCCTTTATGAGGGCATCGATGTCGGCGGCGAAGCGGTCGGCCTCATTACTTATATGCGTACCGACGGCGTGCAGATCGCCGAGGAAGCGGTCACCGCCGTGCGCCGCGTGATCGAGACCGATTACGGCGCCCGCTACGTGCCGGCTTCCCCCCGCCGCTACGAAGCCAAGGCGAAGAACGCGCAGGAAGCGCACGAAGCGATCCGCCCGACCGATCTCGCCTGCCGGCCGGCCGAGACCAAGCGTTTTCTCGATGCCGACCAAGCCAAGCTTTATGAGCTGATTTGGCTGCGCACGGTCGCGAGCCAGATGGAATCGGCCGAGCTCGAACGCACCACCGTCGATATCGCCGCCACCCCCACCCTACCCTCCCCCGCAAGCGGGGGAGGGACAGGGAGGGGGCTGCTCGATCTTCGCGCCACCGGCACGGTGACCAAATTCGACGGCTTCCTCGCGCTCTATCAGGAAGGCCGCGACGAAGACCCCGACGACGAGGAAGCGCGCCGGCTGCCGGAAATGAGCGCCGGCGAGCGGCTGCAGAAACGTTCGATCGCCGCCGACCAGCATTTCACCGAGCCGCCGCCGCGCTACTCGGAAGCGTCTCTGGTCAAGCGCCTCGAGGAACTCGGCATCGGCCGGCCCTCGACCTATGCCTCGATCCTGCAAGTGCTCAAGGACCGCCAATACGTCCGCCTCGACAAGCGCCGGCTTTATCCGGAGGACCGCGGCCGCATCGTTGTCGCCTTCCTCGAGAGCTTTTTCGCCAAATACGTCGAGTACGACTTCACCGCCGGCCTTGAGGAACAGCTCGATCTCATCTCCAACAACGAGATCGCCTGGCGCGAAGTCTTACGCGATTTCTGGCGCGACTTCATCGGCGCGATCGATGGCACCAAGGACCTGAAAATCTCTCAGGTGATCGACGCGCTCGATGCGCTGTTGGCGCCGCACCTGTTTCCGCCGCGCGCCGACGGCAGCGATCCGCGCGCGTGTCCCACCTGCAGCGGTGGCCGCCTCACGTTGAAGCTGTCCAAATTCGGCGCCTTCATCGGCTGTACGAATTATCCGGAATGCCGCTATACGCGGCCGCTGTCGCCGTCGGCCGACGGCGCCGATTTCGGCACCAAGAAGCTCGGCGAAGATCCAGTGACCGGCCTCGAAGTCACGCTGCGCAGCGGCCGCTTCGGGCCTTACGTGCAGCTCGGCGAAGGGGTCGACGGCGAGAAGCCGAAGCGGGCGAGCCTGCGCAAGGGACTATCGCCTGAGGATGTCACGCTCGAGATCGCGCTCAAATTACTGTCGCTGCCGCGCGACGTTGGACTGCATCCCGAAGACGGCGAACCGATCCGCGCCGCCATCGGCCGCTACGGTCCTTACGTGCAGCACGGCAAGACCTACGCGAACCTTGACGACGGCGACGACGTCTTCAACATCGGGCTCAATCGCGCGGTGACGCTGATCGCGGAAAAGATCGCCAAGGGGCCGGGCAGACGCCGGTTCGGCGCCGATCCCGGACGTCCGCTTGGCGATCACCCGGCCAAGGGCGGACCGATCGTAGCCAAGAACGGCCGCTACGGTCCCTATGTCAGCCACGCCGGCATCAACGCGACGCTGCCGAGCGACAAGACACCCGAGACGGTGACGCTGGAAGACGCTGTCGCGCTGCTCGATGCCAGAGCCGGTCGCGGCGCTCCAGCGCCGCGCGCGCGGCCGCGCAATGCCAAGCGCACCGGCAAAAGACCTGCGACCAGCGCAGAGGCAAGGGCGACGCCGAGAGCCGCCGCAAAGCCCGCCAAGCGGGCAGCGAATCCCAAAGCCAAGCGCAAACCGCCGACGGAAGCTGCTGAATAGCGCGTAGGATGGGTTGAACGAAGTGAAACCCATCATCGGGCATGGAAGCTGCACGATGGGTTTCGCTGGCGCTCAACCCATCCTACGCGCTACGCGCTTCCAACCCCAGCGGCGCAAAAAATTTCATGGGACTAGAGGCGATAGAGCCGACGCCACCGTCCTGGGCTGTGACCCTCGCTCTTGGAGAAAACCCGCGTGAAGTGGCTTTGGTCAACAAAACCACAGAGCTGGGCAATATCAGCGAGCTCACGCGATGGATCCTGTAAAAGCTCTTTGGCGCGCACCACGCGTTGGTTGGTTAGCCAGCGGAATGGCGGGACACCCGTCGTCTGCTTGAAAGCCCGGGCGAAGTAGCTGGTCGATAGTCTGCACTCATTCGCGACCTCGGCCATCGAAGGATCATCTGCCAGGTTGGCGATGATGAAGTCGCAGGCCCGCCGCAGCTGCCACGGCGCAAGGCAGCCACGGATGTTTCGCCCACCGGCCGACACTCTGCCGTAAGCGCGCACGACGTGAGCGAAGAAAGCTAGCGCGATACAGTCGGAAAACATGGCGGTGTCCTCGCCGGGCCGCTCCATCGCGCCAGCGAGCGTTTGTGCCAGGCCGAACATGACCGGATCGCGGCCACCAAAATTCGGCGCACATAGTCCCCGCACTTGGCGAATTCCAGCTTCGTTCGCCATCTCATCGAGGGCAGTTTGAGGGATATAAAAGCGAAGCGAATCGAAAGGAATGTCCAGACTGACCGTCGGTTTGTCGCGCAGATCGACCAGCTGTGCATCGCCAAGATGCCAGTTGGGTACTTCTCTGCGCTTCCCCGCCGTCCACAAGTTCGAGAAAAACGGCACGGCCAGCGGAACATGGAACGCAAAAGCCTCTTCCGGTGGTGTGGCCAGCGAACGGCTACGCATCGGACGACTACTCTGCATGCGCGAAAAACCGATACGTGCTTTTGACGACTTTCGCGCCAAGAGGGTCGGTGGACGATCTATCCGGAAGCGTTTAGCGAGGTCGTCCTCGATCGCATCCACACACATCAGTGCTCTCCGGGCTCGTTACTGAGCAACAAACGTCGCTGTTTCCACGCGAGCAGCCTCTGTCCAGGGCGAAAAAAGTACAACGGCTGATGCCCGAAAAAAAGGGGCAGTCGTCAGCGGCATTGTCTGTCGTGGCGATTTCGGGCGAATCTTACAAGACGGGATAACCTCGTACAATTTTGCGGGCGCTTTGAACGGATAAGGTGTTCGCAAGGAGGACGCCGAAAAAGGGTTCAGGCGTTCGCCATTGAAAATCAAAATGGTCCGCGTGGACCTTTATTGCAGAGGAGATTGGTCATGGCGCAGAAAATTAAGAACGTGGTCCTGGTGCACGGAGCTTTCGCCGACGGATCCGGCTGGGAGCCGGTCGCTCAGATCCTCATGAATGACGGATACAAGGTGTCGGTGGTACAACACCCGGAGACATCGTACGCCGACGACCAGAAGTACACCAAGGCGGCCATCGACGCGATGGGCGGCCCAGTGGTTCTGGTAGGTCACAGTTATGGCGGATCCGTCATCACCGAGGCCGGCAATCATCCAAACGTAAAGGCGCTTGTCTATATCGCCGCATTCGCTTTGGACGCCGGGGAAAGCTGCGCCACGATTGAGGCAGCCGTGCCGCAAGCCTCGAAGGCATTCAAGCCGGACAGCAACGGCAACTGGTGGATAGAACAGGAGCATTTTGCGGCCGACTTCGCGGCGGATCTTCCGAGGGATCAGGCGCAGTTCATGGCTGTTTCGCAGGTGCCGATCTCCACCGATGCATTCACCCACAAAGTCACGAACCCCGCCTGGAAGACGAAACCCACTTGGTACATGGTGGCTACCGAAGACCGATCGATCAATCCGGAGCAGGAGCGCATGATGGCCAAGCGCGCTCACGCCACGACGGTCGAAGTGAAGTCCAGCCATGTGGCCTACATGTCCCATCCGAAAGAATTGGCCAAGCTTATCGAGGAGGCAGCTGCCTCCGTGTCGGCCGATCAGTGAAGCGACGCTTTCCCCGCCAGCTAAAAAGCCTGTTGAGAGGCGCGAAAGCTTCCAAAGGTTTCTCTCGCGGCTCAACAGGAGGGCGCTGTGGAAAATCAAATGGTCATCAAGTCTGCGGATGGGGCGTTCCACGCCTACATCGCGCGACCGGCCAAGTTGCCTTCACCGGCGGTAGTTGTTCTCCAAGAATTGTTCGGCGTTAACGCCGACATCCGGGCGACATGCGATGGACTGGCGACCCAGGGCTTCATCGCGGTCGCGCCGGACTTGTTTTGGCGGCAAGAACCTGGCGTCGATCTTGGTGTCAGATCTGACGCAGACTGGCAGCACGGTCTGCGGCTTTACGGTGCCTATAATCGCGATGCCGGCGCCAAGGATATCAGGGAAACGACACGCGCCGCCGCGGCGCTGCCTGAGTTGACCGGCAAGGTTGCCGTGCAGGGCTACTGCCTCGGCGCGTTGATGGCTTTTATCGTAGCCGCCCGCTACGAGGTCGATGCTGCGGTTGCTTACCATGGCGGCGACACCGAAAAATATCTCGGCGAGGTTGGCGGGTTGCGCGCTCCCTTGCTGATGCACCTCGGTGAAGAGGACGAATTCATCTCCAAGTCGGCACAAGCTGAGATCAAAGCAGCGCTCGCCGATAAGTCGAACGCTTCCGTTTACAGTTATCCGGGCCAGCGTCACGCGTTCTCGCGGCATAATGGGCTTCACTACAACGCGGCCGCGGCGGCGCTCGCCAACGGGCGGACAAGCGAATTTCTGCATCGGCACTTGCAGTGAATTTTTGGTCGCTATCGTGAGAAGGTCGGCTTTGGCCATGAGCGACCAATTAGAGATAGTCGCGCGACGTCCGCTTTACCCCCGACGGCGACTAAACGGCTGCACCGCGGCAAGTGACGTGACGGGCCCATTCGCGTCGGTTTTCCGCTCCGGCGACATGTCTGCTAAGCGGGCAACTTACGACAACCCCGCAAAGCTTCGGCCCGCAGGCGGGACGTGCGCAGCAAGCGTAGCCCGGATGAGCGCAGCGATATCCGGGATGCTATCCCCTCTGGGAATTACACTCTCCCGCATGTCGCCGCGCTCATGCGGGCTACGTTGCCGACCAACCTCTTCGGGTTTTCGCTGCCACAATTCGAAAATGTCCGCACTCTCCGCACCTTAGCGGACAAAAGTGCGAATCAAGCCCGTTGTCACAATTGCGGAGACCCCATAGCGAACAAGGAGCGGGAAAATACTCCTACTGTATCAAATTGTTAGCTCCGCCACCGGGATTTTATTGTCACGCAACGCGCGACGTACTAAATAACCACCATCTCGCTCAACCAAGGGACGTCAACCGGTGACGGCTGATTGATGGAGCGGGAGCGGTGCCCGGGATGGGGCTCGTAACTCTGTCCGCGGGCGGTTCGGAAACTCGCCCGGCCGGCCACGTCGCCGGTCTGCCAGGAGCTGGCTGCCCGGGGAGCGGATCGGTTGTCCGCTACCATGAAGCGCGGGACCGGACTGAGCCTTGGGCTCTCAAGGCCTCTGGCAAGAGCCGCGGTAGAGCGCCGAGAGGCGAGCGCGTCTCCCAAAGGGACGCGCGCCGCGAGGACACGCAAGGCAAGGCGTTCATCAGCTTGCCGGGCGGGGACCGCGGAATCTACCCCGCGCCTTTCGGCGCTCCGCCTCCCCTTGGGGAGGCGCGTTTCGTGAAGCCGTACGGCAAACCTCGGGGCGCGAACAAAAAGCGCAGCGCGAGAACGATGGAGATCGTCATTGCGAGCCAACGGACCCGCGCGAAGTCGCGCGGTCCGATGACAGGCTCCGCGAAGCAATCCAGGGCGGCGCGTTCCGAGCGAACGGCCGTGGATTGCTTCGTCGCTATCGCTCCTCGCAATGACGAGAGGAGGGCGAGAGTGAGAAATCTTCTCCCCTCCCGCCCACGCGCGCAGCGCGTGGTGGGGAGGGGTTAGGGGTGGGGGGCACTTTCTTGTCGCTCGGCGTGCGTTTTTAGATCGCTCCCCTACCTCGCCGCTTCGCGCGCGGCGAGTCAAAGAACCCCCCACCCCCGACCCCTCCCCGCCATTCGCTGGCGCGAATGGGGGGAGGGGAGAGCACCGCGAAAGTGATATCGTTTCTGCTTGACCCGAGCGTGGACATGACCAATGAGCGGCCGATGAAACGCACCACCCTGCCGTCGCGCGACCAACTTCTCGCTTTCATTCGCGAACGCTCGGGCAAGGTCGGCGCGCGCGAGATTGCGCGTGCCTTCGGCGCCAAGAATGCCGACCGGGCCGCGCTCAACCGCATGCTGCGCGAACTCGCCGACGCCGGCCACATCGACCGCCACCGCAAGCGGCTGCATCGCCCCGGCACGCTGCCGCCGGTCGTGCTCGCCGACATCACCGGACGCGACGCCGACGGCGAGTTTGTTGCCCGGCCGACCGAGTGGGACGAACAAGCCCACGGCGAGCCGCCGCTGATCCATATTGCGACGGCGCGGCGCGCTCGCCCGGGCGAAGTCGCCGGTGTCGGCGACCGCGCGCTTCTTCGCATCGAGCGAGCCGGCGAGGAGATAAACGGCCGCGTCATCAAGCTCATCGATCGCGCCAAGCATCGCGTGCTTGGCATTTTCCGCGGACTGCCGAGCGGCGGCGGCAGGCTCGTGCCGATCGACAAGAAGCAGCTCGGCCGCGAGCTTTCAATTCCCGCGAGCGCCACGTCTGACGCCGTGGACGGCGATCTGGTCGCGGTCGAGGTTTCACGCCACGGCCGGCTCGGTCTGCCGATTGCTTCCGTGGTCGAACGGCTCGGCTCGATCAAAAGCGAGCGTGCGGTCAGCCTGATCGCCATCCACGCGCACGGCATTCCGCACACCTTTCCGCGCGCGGTGCTCGCGGAAGCCGAGGCGGCACGGCCGGTCGCCGCCGCCGGACGCAACGACGCGCGCGAAGACTGGCGCAATGTGCCCTTCGTCACCATCGATCCACCCGACGCCAAAGATCACGACGACGCCGTCCATGCGACGCCCGACTCCGATCCAAACAACAAGGGCGGCCATATCGTCAGCGTCGCCATCGCAGATGTCGCGCATTATGTGCGGCCCGGCTCGTCGCTCGACCGCGCCGCGGCTGAGCGGGGCAACTCGGTCTATTTTCCCGACCGGGTGGTGCCGATGCTGCCTGAGCGGATCTCCAACGATTTGTGCTCGCTGCGAGCAAACGAGGACCGCCCCGCGCTCGCGGTGCGCATGATCATCGGCGCCGATGGCCGCAAACGCTCGCACACATTCCATCGCGTGCTGATCCGCTCGGCGGCGCGGCTGCACTACGAACAGGCGCAGCTTGCGGTTTCCGGCCGGACGGACGAAGTCACCGAGCCGCTGGTGACGAAAATCCTCGAGCCGCTTTACGCCGCCTATCGTGCGGTGCGCCGTGCCCGCGACGAGCGCGACCCGCTCGACCTGGAAATTCCCGAACGCAAGATCTTGCTCAAGTCCGACGGCATGGTCGACCGCGTGATCATCCCGCAGCGCGTCGAAGCGCACCGGTTGATCGAGGAGTTCATGATTCTGGCCAACGTCGCCGCCGCGGAAACCTGCGAGCGCGCGCGGGTGCCGCTCATTTACCGCGTGCACGACGAGCCGACGCAGGAAAAGCTCAATGCGCTGCGCGAATTCCTCACCACGCTCGATATCTCGCTGCCGAAAGGCGGCGCGCTGCGGCCGGACGCCTTCAATCGCATTCTCGGCCGCGTCAAAGGGCGTGACGTCGAGCGGCTGGTCAACGAGGTCGTGCTGCGCACGCAGGCACAGGCGGAATATTCGCCGGAAAATTACGGCCATTTCGGCCTTAATCTGCGCCGCTACGCCCATTTCACCTCGCCGATCCGCCGCTACGCCGATCTCATCGTGCATCGCGCGCTGATCCGCGCGCTCAAACTCGGACCAGACGGGCTTGCCGACGACGTCGACACGCGCGGGCTCGCCGAGATCGCCGCCAGCATTTCGGCGACGGAGCGGCGCGCCATGAAGGCGGAGCGCGAGACCGCCGACCGGCTGGTCGCGCATTTTCTCGCCGATCGCGTCGGCGCGGTGTTCGACGGGCATATTTCCGGCGTCACCCGCGCCGGACTGTTCGTCGAACTCGACGAGACCGGCGCTGACGGCTTTATCCCGGCGCGCAATATCGGCGAGGAGTATTTCCGCTTTGACGAGAAAGGCCGCGCTTTTGTCGGCTCAACGCAGACCCACCGGCTCGGCGATCCAGTGACGGTCGAACTCGTCGAGGCCGCCCCCGTCGCCGGCGCCTTGCGTTTTCGGCTGGTACGCCATGCGGGCGCGCCCGCGCAAAAATCTGGACAGAAACCACCCACCCGGCGGAAACCTTCCCGGCGCGAGCGTTCTCGCGGCCGCGGTTGAGCGCGGTCAATCCTTACAAAGCGAGCCGTTGATAAAATGAGCTGTCGATGAACGATCAGATGATCGAACCTGGGGTCGCTGCGGATCGGGCGGACCGGCTCACCCGCACCATCCGCGATCAGACGTTTCCAAATCTGAAACCGCGCAATTCGGCCACCCTCATTCTGATCGATCGCGCCGGGACGATTCCCAAGGTGCTGCTCGGCCGCCGCCATCTGCGCCACCGCTTCATGCCGGGAAAATTCGTCTTTCCGGGTGGCCGCATTGAGCCCACCGACCGGCTCATGCCTGTCGCAGCACCGCTGCATGCACGCGATAGCGCGCGGCTGATGCAGCGCGTGCGCCGGCCGAGCGCGGCGAAGGCAGCCGCGGTCGCGCTCGCCGCAGTGCGCGAAACTTACGAAGAAACTGGCCTAATGCTTGGATCGCGCACCAGCGCGCCGATAAAAACGCCGCCCGGCCCTTGGGAAGCATTTGCTGCCGCCGGAATCCTACCCGATCTCAGCAAAATCCACTTTGTCGCCCGCGCTGTCACGCCGCCGAAACGGCCGCTCCGCTTCGACAGCCGTTTCTTTGCCGCAGACAGTTCGGCGGTGGCCCATCGGGTCGAGGGCATGGTCGGTCCGGACGCCGAATTCGTCGAACTGGTCTGGCTGCCGATCAACCAGGCACGCAGCCTCGACATGCCCGGCATCACCGCCGTGGTGCTCGAGGAACTGGCCGACCGCATCGCGACCGGCATGAGCGCCGAGCACCCGGTGCCGCTCTACCGGATGCTGCACAAGAAATTCGTGCGTGAAATCCTTTAGCCAGACGCAGCGCCGGAGGCGGCTTTCCTTGACTTTCGCCCACTGGCGGCTAGTTTCCGCCTCAAGCGATCGAGAGGTTTAGAGGTTCCCCTATGGCCAAGGCCGTGACGATCAAGGTCAAGCTCGTTTCCAGCGCCGACACGGGCTTTTATTACGTGACCAGAAAGAATTCGCGCACCATGACCGATAAGTTGGTCAAGAAGAAATACGATCCGGTGGCGAAGAAGCACGTGGAATTTCGCGAGTTGAAGATCAAGTAGATCGACGACATCGGCGTCGTGCGAGGGCGCCTGCGGGCGCCCTTTGCTTTTTTGCAAGGCTTTTTTGCAAGTTGATCGGATTTCGTCCACGGCCCAGGCCGTGAAGGTGGCCGGCCGGAAACGGTGTTATGAGGAGGCCACTCGCACCGCTCCCGCGCCGGCCGAACCCCACGGACCCAGGAGATGCGGCGGACCTGAGCACTCCGTAGGGTTATTGCGGAAACCTAGACAAACTTCGCCCGTCGCCAATGCGCGGCGGAGCGCTCATTTCCGGCCATTTTCGGCTTTCCGGGCGGAAGCTAGCGGAACCTGTGGAGAAAGTAACGGCCAAAATTTCGCCAAAAAGCGGGATTTAGGGGATAACCACAACAATTTTGATTAACGGCCGCGGCTAACTTTCCGCCGAACCACAATTCTTCTTTCCAAGCAGTGGGGAAGACACTTGCCGGACTGCCGTCAGGCGGCGTCCGGAACCACGCGGTTACGTCCATCGCGCTTGGCCCGGTAAAGCGCTTGGTCGGCACGCTTGAGCAGCCCCGCGGCATTGTCATCACGGCCGCGCAAGGCGGCGATGCCGATCGAGATCGTCACCGGAAGCTTGCGCGCGCCCTGTTGGATCGTGAACGGGTCGGCCGCGATGCGCCGGCGCAGCCGCTCGGCCACCATGGTGGCGACCGCCATATCGGTCTCCGGCATGATCACCACGAACTCCTCGCCGCCAAAGCGGCACGCGAGATCGATGCCGCGGATCGACCGGCGAATGCGCATGGCGAAGTCGCGCAGCACGTCGTCGCCGGCGTCGTGTCCATGGCTGTCGTTGATCGACTTGAAATAATCGATGTCGAGCACGAGCGCCGAAAGTGGTTTGCCGCGCGCCACCGCCTGCTCGATCAACGTCGACAGGTGGCTTTCCATGTAGCGGCGGTTGAACAGGCCGGTGAGCGCGTCGGTGAGCGCCATCTCGATCGACATATGCACGTTGTCGCGCAGCCGCTCGGCGTAGCGCCGCTTGCGGATCTGGCTGCGCACCCGCGCCAACAGTTCGTTCTTGTCGATCGGCCGCATCAGATAATCGTTCACGCCGATCTCCAGGCCGCGCAGCATGCGCGCCTCGTTGTCGGGCTCGGCAACGGCCAGGATGGGAATGTTGCGCGTGCGTTCGAGCGAGCGCAGCTGGCTGCACAGCCGCAGCGCATCGAAGTTTTGCAAGGCCAGCGAGACGATGACGAGATCGTAATGGCCGTCGGCGGCGCGGAACACCGCCTCGTTCGGATCGGCCTCGACTTCCACGTTATGCTCGTCGGCAAGCACCGCGGCGATGCGCTCGTGCGAGGCCGGACGATCGTCAACGATGAGTACGCGCCCGCCGCGGCCGGTGTCGGCGACCGCCTCGCGTTCGGGCGCCTCGACGCCGATGTCGCGCGAGGTCACCGCGCGCATGCGCAATTCGTCGGTGATCATCTTGAGCCGCGCCAGCGAGCGCACGCGCGCGATCAGAGCAAGCTCGGGGATAGGCTTGGTGAGAAAGTCGTCAGCGCCCGCATCCAATCCGCGCACGCGGTCGGACGGCTGGTCGAGCGCGGTGACCATGACGACGGGAATGTGCTGCGTCACCGGGTTGGTCTTCAGCCGCCGGCAGACTTCGAACCCGTCCATGTCGGGCATCATCACGTCGAGCAGAACAAGGTCGCATTCTGCCCGTTCGCAGATCGCCAGCGCCTGCGCGCCGTTCATCGCCGTCGTCACGTCGAAATACTCGGCCGACAGCCGCGCCTCGAGCAGCTTGACGTTGGCCGGCACGTCGTCGACGACGAGAACGCGGGCGGTCATCGCGGCTCCTTTTACGGATTGCCGAGAAAATGACGGACGGTTTCGATGAACTTGCCGACCGAGATGGGTTTCGACAGATAGGCCTCGCAACCGCCTTCGCGGATGCGCTCCTCGTCGCCCTTCATGGCGAACGCGGTCACAGCCACCACCGGAATGCGTTTAAGCTCCGCATCGTCCTTGAGCCACTTGGTCACTTCCAGTCCGGACACTTCCGGCAACTGGATATCCATCAGGATGAGATCGGGCCGGTGCTTGCGCGCCAGATCGAGCGCCTCGATGCCGTTGCGCGTGCCTACCGTGCCGTAACCGTGTGCCTCCAACAGGTCGTGGAAGAGCTTCATATTGAGCTCGTTGTCCTCCACAATCAGGACAGTCTTGGCCATCCGCCGATCCTTCGCCTGTCTCCGGCAAAATGCCCGCCGCGACAAGGGCGCTGGCCTGTCTTGTTTCACGCCGCCCAGCAGCGTTCAGGCTAGTCGCCATATATTACGGAAAGGCAAATACAATCCAATGAAGACGGTGTCACAACCCACGCGCGATGCAGCGGAAACGCTGGCGATTCAGGCGCTTGCGTTCATTGCCGAAGAGCCGGAATCGCTTTCACGATTTCTTGCCGCGAGTGGACTGTCAGTAGAGCAGATTCGCGCCGCCGCGCGCCAGCCCGGCTTTCTCGCCGGCGTGCTCGATTATATGCTCGGCGACGAGAAGCTCCTGCTCGCGTTCGCGCAAAGCGCCGGTCTCGATCCGGCCATAGTGGCGCGCGCGGCGAACGCGCTCGGGGGCCGTTGGGCGCGCGATTTACCCTAAGACTTGCCTTGCCCTAAGACTTGCCTTGAGGTCTCGCCGTGAGCTTCTGCCGCGACTGCCTCGCCGATGCTGCGCCCTCTGCCATGCGCTGCGCCGCTTGCCGTTCGCCGCGGATATTGCGCCATAACGAACTCGACAGCCTCGCCATCGCGCACGTCGACTGCGATGCCTTCTACGCCACGATCGAGAAACGCGACGATCCGACGCTTGCTGCCGAGCCGGTGATCGTTGGCGGCGGCAAGCGCGGCGTCGTCGCCGCTGCCTGCTACGTAGCGCGCACCTTTGGCGTGAAATCTGCGATGCCCATGTTTGAAGCGTTGCGGCTTTGCCCGCACGCGAAGGTGATCAGGCCAAATATGGAGAAGTACGTGCGCGTCGGCCGCGAGGTGCGCAGCATGATGCTGGCGCTGACTCCGCTGGTCGAGCCGCTCTCGATCGACGAGGCGTTTCTCGATCTCTCCGGCACCGCGCGCGTGCATCGCATGGCGCCAGCCAAATCGCTTGCCCGCTTTGCCGGCGACGTGGAGCGCACGATCGGCATCACCGTGTCGATCGGTCTCTCGGCCAACAAGTTTCTCGCCAAGATCGCCTCCGACCTCGACAAGCCGCGCGGCTTCGCGGTGCTCGGCCAGAGCGAAGCGCAAGCGTTCCTGGCGCCCAAGCCGGTCAGTTTCATTTTTGGAATTGGCAAGGTGAGCGCGACGCGGCTTGCCCGCGACGGACTGCATCGCATCGCCGACCTGCAGCACGTGAGCGAGATCGAACTGACGCGCCGTTATGGCGAGGAAGGTCGCCGCCTGGCGCGCCTCGCCCGCGGCATCGACACACGCAAAGTCAGCGCCGACAGGGAAACCAAGAGCGTGTCATCGGAAACGACTTTCGCGCGCGACCTCGCCGATTTTCGTGCGCTCGAACGCATTCTCTGGAGCCAGACCGAAGAGGTTTCGGCGCGGCTCAAAGCGAAGGAGTTGGCCGGCTCGACGGTGACACTGAAGCTCAAGACCGCCGATTTCAAAATCCGCACCCGTGCCCGCTCGCTACCGACGCCGACACAGCTCGCCGGGCGCATTTTCGCCGCCGCGCGCGACCTTCTCCAGCGGGAAACCAATGGCACGCGCTTCCGGCTCCTCGGCGTGGGTTTGAGCGCACTCACGGCCGCCGCGGATGCCGATCCGGCCGATCTTGTGGACGGCCGCCGCGCCGCCGAGGCCGAGCATGCCGTCGACCGCCTTCGCGCCCGCTTCGGCGAGCATGCCGTGGTCAGGGGATTAGCCTTCGAGCCGCCGGAGGACTGTTAACCGGATATTGGCGAGCGCCGTTTAGGAAGTGCCCGGCGCCGTCATCAATCCTCGGCGGCGTCCTTTCCTTCAAGTGACGGGCCCAACTTAACCGCCAAGCGCCGAGACTGCGGACGGCCACGTCCGTACTAACCGTCAAAAAGGCTTGATTCTTTCGTCCGCGGGCCCCATCTGCGCACCGGGAATGTTACGCCAGCGCCCTATTGGCCGCGGCTGGCACTTGATTTCCCGACCAATGCAGAGACCCGCGACGTTCAGGCCTGCCTGTCGGACCGGAGCAGGGACAGGCGCGAAGACCCATTTTGCGAGACGATGACACTATGACGCTGGAACTGAACACGCTGGTCGAACGGGACGCCGATGACTGCCTGCTTGAGAGGCAGGATGCGCTGGTTGAGGCCGGCTTCGACAGTCTTACTGCCGACGAGGACACTGACCTCCACACGCCTGCCTCGGCTAAGGCCAAGCTTCCCGCAGCGGCCGGTGCGGCGACCCTGCCCAGCGAGTCCGCCGATTCGGCTGACGGCCGCCCGGCGGCGCCAAGCGCGCCGGCCCGCAATAGCGCATCGTTCTCCCGCGGCCTGGTGGATACCTATTTCCGCCAAATGGGTGAAGCCGCCTGGCTCACCCGCGAGGAAGAGGTCGCACTCAGCAAGAGGATCGAGGTGGCGCAGCAGGCGCTGCTCATAGCGCTCTGCCAGGTGCCTGTACTGGTCGAGCAGATCGGCCGCTGGGCGCGCGAGGCCGCCAATGGGGAACGCCGCCTGGCTGACCTCTTCGACCTTTCTGTTGCCGACACCGAGGCGGCCGCGCCCGGCGATGCGAACGACGCCGATGCGGCCAGCGCCGAGGAAGAGGCCTCGCAAGCCTCCTCAAATGAACGGGACGAAAACGCCGCCATTTTGTCGGCGCGACTTAAGGCCTTCATCGTGGTTACCGACGAAATCGGTGCGCTCAGTCACAAGCGGCTTTTGGCGCAAAAGCGAAGCCGCGATTTGACCAAGAGCAATCAAGCGCGCGTACGCGAGCTCACGTCCCGCCTCGCCGACGAAATGACGGCACTGCGGCTGCACCCGCATCGCCTCACCGATTTGATTGAAGCGCTAGAGCAAGCGCGCGCCACGGCGGCGCCCGCCGCTGGCGTCCGCGAAGCGGTAGCGCAAGTAGCCGCCGCACGGTGCCAGATCGCGGCTGCGCGCGAACGCATCGTCAAGGCGCACCTGCGTCTGGTCGTTTCAATTGCGCGCAAGTACCAGCGCCGCAGTTCGCTCGATCTCCTCGATCTCATCCAGGAAGGCAATATGGGCCTCATGCATGCGATCGAGAAATTCGACTATCGGCGCGGCGTGAAAATCTCGACCTACGCCGTCTGGTGGATCCGGCAATCGATCGTGCGCGCGATCGCCGATCAGGGACGCACGATTCGCATTCCGGTGCACATGTCGGAACACGCCGCGAAGGTCATGCGCGAACGGCGCCGGCTCTACCAGAAGGAAGGTCGCGAACCGGCGGCGGCCGAGATCGCCACACGGATGGGAACTCCGCTGGCTCGCGTCGAGCAGGTGCTCTCGCTGGTCCAGGAGCCGACTTCGCTCGATGCGCCGATCGGCGAGGATGGCGACGCAAGCCTGGGCGATCTGATCCAGGCACCCGACGGGGTCGATCCGCACACGGCTACCGAGGCGAGCGCGCTGGCCGAAATCGTCGGCGAAGCGCTTGCCGACTTGACGCCGCGCGAGCAGCGCATCCTGCGGCTACGTTTTGGCATAGGCGGCGCAGCCGACCAAACGCTCGAGGAAATCGGCAAGGAATTTGGCGTCACCCGCGAGCGCATTCGCCAGATCGAGGCGAAAGCGCTGGAAAAGCTCCGCCATCCCTCGCGCGCGCGTAAGCTTGTAACCTTTGTCGAGAGATAGCGCGGCAACTGGACCACGCGACTTAGGCCGCGCGACTTGGGCCACAGCCAGCGATAAGTTTCTGCAAGCCCTGCCCTAGCGGCAGGGCTTTGCTTGCTTGAATTCCAGTGAGACCAGTTTCCCGAACACGACGAAGTCGTTGTAGTCGAGCCTGAGCGCGCGCGAGACGCCGTTCTCGTAAAGCTCGAAGCCAATGGCGTAGTCGGGGGTCTGTTCGCTGCTCTGCGGATCCTTGTCGGCCGAGAAATAGCTGATGGTCACCGGCCAGCGCCGTACGTTGGCGAGTTTCGGCTCGTGCGCCGCCGCGTCTTCGTGTTCGTTCTCGCCTGGCGAGATCTTTTGGCCGATTACGGTAAGCGTGTTGAACACCTTCTGACCAGTTTCCGAGCCGTCATAGACCGGGAAAGAAAGAATGTTCTCGCCGGTGCGCCCTGCCTCGATCGCCCGCACCATGTGCTCGGTCGGGAAAACCACGTTCGGATCGAGACCGAGCATTTTGGACTCCGGCTTGCGCAGATCGACGGCGGTCTTCGTACCGTCGCGCTCGGCCTTGCCATCAACCGTATCGACCAGATTCTCGTCGACGAAGTTCTGCGAGCTGAATTTGAAACTCTTGGCGTCGGCGCCCTCCCAGGTCGTCGAACGCATGTCGCTCGTTGAAATCTTGCCTTCGCTGTTGTCGAGCTCGGAAACTTGACGGAAGGTCAGCGAATAGCCGTCGCAGGCGGTGCCGCTGAAATCGTAGAGAATACGGCCGCGCACCCCGACTATCGAGGAATTTGCGCGGGTCTGCGCCAGCGACAGATCGTAGATCGCCTGATGCGGAACGAGCACCACCGATGGGATCGCCGCTGGAGCGGCCTGAAGAATTGGTGAATCCTGCTCACACAGCGCCGCAGAGGATGCCGCAACGACCAAACCACAGGCGACAAGCGCCCCGCGTGTTGCCTTCATCGGGTGTACCGTCAAGCTCCGATCACTCGTGTCAATGCGCGCTGCCGCTCGACGTCCCGGATTCGCCATTTGCGCGCTCTGAGCGATCTTCATCGCTCTAATTGCGGCGAAGATAGGGACCAATCCCCGCGCCGGCAACGGCGCCGCCGACCTGCGCTTGCACGCTCCGGCGCGATCGGCGAAAACGAGCCGCTCACTCTTTGCGGCTTTGTACGCGCCACGGCGGACGGAGAATGAAATGGCCGGCACGGTGGAAAAGAAATTGCTCGAACTTGGCATTGCGCTCAAGGAAGCGCCGGCCCCGGTCGCCAATTACGTGCCGTTCGTGCGCACCGGCAATCTGCTGATCGTGTCCGGCCAACTTTGCTTTGAGGGCGACGGCAAACTCGCCGCCAAGGGTCAGCTCGGCGGCGGCGTCTCGATCGAAGACGGGCAAAAGGCGGCGCGCGCCTGCGCGGTCAATGTGCTTGCGCAGGTCAAGGCTGCACTCGGCGATCTCGACAAGGTGTCCCGCGTGGTGCGGCTGGGCGGCTTCATCAACGCAATGCCCGGTTTCCTCGACGGCCCAAAGGTAATGAACGGCGCCTCCGACCTCATGGTCGCGGCGTTCGGCGACAAGGGCAAGCACGCGCGCACTACCGTGGGCGTCGCGGCGCTGCCGGCCGACGCGGCGGTCGAGGTCGAGGGGCTGTTCGAAATCTCCTGACCGCGAAGCCGCGCCAACGTGTCCGCCCCACTCGACTGGCTCACCGCGCGGCCCATCGCCCATCGCGGCCTGCACGATGCCGGCCGCGGCATCATCGAGAATACCGCGGGCGCCGTGCGGGCGGCGATTGATGCGAATTACGGCATCGAGGTCGACGTGCAGCCGAGCCGCGACGGCGAAGCCATGGTGCATCACGACGATGTGCTTGGCCGGCTAACCGAAGGCAAAGGCCGGCTCGATCAATTCACCGCCGCCGAACTGCAGCGCGTTGCCTTTCGCGGCAGCGGCGAACACATGATGACTTTGGGCGAGCTGTGCGACCTTGTCGGCGGACGCGTCACCATGCTGGTCGAACTGAAAAGCTGTTTCGACGGCGACACCCGGCTGCCCAGCCGTGTCGCGGCGGTACTGGCCGGCTATCGCGGTCCGGTGGCACCCATGTCGTTCGACCCGCGCCCGCTCGCATGGCTGCGGCAGAAATCCCCTCGCCTGACGCTCGGGATCGTTGCCGCTAAATACCGGCCGCATCCCTACTGGGACCTGATGCCGCCATGGATGCGCTACGGCATGGGCTACCTGCTCACGGCCTTGAGCACCAAGCCACAATTCGTGGCCTATGCGGTCGCCGACCTGCCCGCGTTGGCCCCGCTCCTTGCCCGGCATATTTTTGGCATGCCGCTGCTCACCTGGGCGGTGCGCAGCGAAGCCGAGCGCGCAGTCGCCGCGCGGTGGGCCGACCAGATGATCTTTGAGGGCTTTCGCCCGTGAACGCGATCACCGAGGGGCGCCGATGAGCGGTCTGCGCAGCGACCCCATGCAGCCGGCCGCCGAGGCCGAGCCGGCCGGTGCGCTGCGTCTGCGCACAGTCAGCGCCATTGCCGAGGTCGACAGTGCGGCCTGGAACGCCTGCGCCAACCCGAAATTCGGCGACCAAAAGTCAGATTCTACACCTGATCGCAATGAGATCGCCGAAATTGCTCACCAGGATTCGAAGGCTGCCCGCAGCAATCACGCGCAGGCTGAGGATCGGTATCAAGATACGGTCTATAACCCATTCATCTCCCACGATTTCCTGTGGGCTCTTGAAGAGTTGCGGTCAGTCGGTCCGCGCACCGGCTGGCAGGTCCAGCATCTGCTCGCCGACACCGGCGACGGCGCCCTGCTCGGGGCCGCGCCCTGTTACATAAAAAGCCACTCGCGCGGCGAATACGTGTTCGACCGCGGCTGGGCCGAAGCCTATGAGCGCGCCGGCGGGGCCTATTATCCGAAGCTCCAGGTCGCCGTGCCATTCACGCCGGCAAGCGGCCGGCGCCTCCTGGTCCGTCCGGTTCCGCAAGCCATCGCGATCCGCCAGGCGCTGGCGCGCGGTCTGATCGAGCTCTCGCGCCTTGCCGATGCTTCGGGCGTACACGTGACATTCGCACTTGAGCCGGAATTCCGCTTTCTCGGCGAACTCGGATTCCTCCAGCGCACCGACCAGCAATTCCACTGGCAGAACCAGGGTTACGCGACCTTCGACGACTTCCTAGCCGCGCTCGCCTCGCGCAAGCGCAAAACCATCCGCCGCGAGCGCCATGACGCGTTGGAGAACGGCATCAGCGTGCATTGGCTCACCGGCAGTGATCTCACCGAGGAGGTTTGGGACGCGTTTTTCGCCTTCTACATGGAGACCGGCTCGCGCAAATGGGGCCGGCCCTATCTGACGCGCGAGTTCTACTCGCTGGTCAGCGCGAAGATGGCCGACCGCATCCTCCTGGTCATGGCCAAGCGCGCGGAGCGCTGGATCGCCGGCGCCATCAATTTCATCGGTTCACGCACGCTGTTCGGCCGCCATTGGGGCGCTATCGAGCATCACCCGTTCCTGCATTTCGAGCTGTGCTATTATCAGGCGATCGACTACGCGATCGCCCACCAGCTGGCTTACGTCGAGGCCGGCGCGCAGGGTGAACACAAGATTTTCCGCGGCTACATGCCGAACACCACCTATTCGGCCCATTATATTGCCGATCCGGCGCTGCGCCGCGCCATCGCCGATTATCTCGTGCGCGAGCGTGCCTATGTGGAGGCCGTCGGCGCCGAGCTCGCGGCCTCGGCGCCCTACCGCAAGGATTTGGTGATCGGTCCGCAATAGAGCATGATCCCGAAAAGTGGGTGCCGGTTTTCGGAAAAGATCATGCTCCACCAATAAGCAAAAGCAGGCTGACGATTCGAAGAAAAGTCATGCCGCTTTTGCGCCGGAGAGAATGATGCCGAGCTACGACCCCAACAACATATTCGCCAAAATCCTGCGCGGCGAACTGCCCGCCCATAAGGTCTATGAGGACGACAGAACTTTCGCCTTTCTCGACATCATGCCGCGGGCGTCCGGTCATACGCTGGTGATCCCCAAGGCGCCGGCGCGCACCTTTCTCGACATCGCACCGGACGAACTCGCGCACCTGATCAAGGTGACACAGACGATCGCTCGCGCGGCGGTGAAGGTTTTCGATGCCGACGGGCTCACGATTCAGCAATTCAACGAACCCGCCGGTGGCCAAGTGGTGTTTCACCTGCACGTTCACGTCATTCCGCGGAAAGAAGGCGTGGCGTTAAAGCCGCCAGCAAGCGTCAAAGAGGACCCAGCGGTGCTCTCCGACCAGGCGCTTCGGCTCGCAGCGGCACTGAAGGGCCAGTAGCGAAAGCGGATTGCAAGCGTCATCGGCTCCGGTCATTTCCCGGAGCCTCACGGCGAACAAAATGAACCGATTGCGCCTTATCGGCCGCGCGAAACGCGTTCGATCTCGGCGCGAACCATCCGCTCGACCATGCCCGGGAGATTCTCGTCGAGCCAGGCCTTCAGCATCGGGCGGAGCATTTCGCGCACCAAATCCTCAAGCGTCTTGGCGTTCTGCACCAGCACTGACTGCGCCAGCGTGTTGAACGCCGAATCGACCGCATCCGTGGCCGACCGCGACAAAAGGCGCGCGGTCACCGAGGCAGGCGTCTGCGGCATCGCGGTTTCCACCGGCTCGTCAAACTCGACGTCGGAGCCGCCGTCGATCGTACGGAAGCCCGGTGCTGCCCCTCCCGGAGCCGGCGCCGCCATTGATTCGGTCAGTTCAAGAATGTCGGCCGGTTGCTCGTAGACGCCCGCCATTTGGGCCGCCGCAGGCGTCTCAACCGGGCTGACCGGTGGCGGCGTAACACGCGGCGGAGCGGATGGCATTCGCGGCGGCGGCACCGCCGGCCTTACCGCTGGCGCGGCCGCCTTCGGCGCCTCCACCGGCTGTACCGACTTGGTCGCATCGTCATCGGCGATGATCCGGCGAATGGAGGCAAGGATTTCCTCCATCGACGGCTCGTTCGATTTCGCCGGCTGCGTCATGCCCGCATCCCCGCTGCCCGCTGTCCTTGCGTCTCGTCTGGTCTTTCCGTCACAAGGCCCGCTCGCCCTGTTGTGCCCCCGGCTGCGGCCCTAGCGGCCTCTGTCTACCGCTCGCTACGCCCTTCAGACCACTCGGCGAATCAACCAAGTCTACACTGCCGTCCCGGTTCTTAAGCCGCCGTTAAGTATGTCACGGCGCAATTCGAACGCAAGTGAGCGGGAGCAAACATTGCCTCGGCCGCTCCTTCACCGGCCGTCGGGAGTGCGCAGGCCAAACCACGCATCCCGCACCTGCTGGTAATGCACCTGCGGATCGTAGATTTGCACGTTGAGACCGAGGTGCCGGACCGACAGCGCGCCGACGGCGGCGAGCAGCGTGTAGGAGGCAACGACGCGATCGTGTTGCGCGGTGACCAGCGAGACGCGCGCATTGACCAGTTCCTGCTGCGCGTTGAGCACATCGAGCGTCGTGCGTTCGCCCACGCGCGCCTCTTGGCGCACGCCGTCGAGCGCGATCTCGGCCGCGTTCACCTGCGCGGTCGTCGCCTCGATCTGCGCTTTGGCTGCGTCCAATTGTCCCCAGCTCTGCACCACCGTCGCCCGCGCCTGATCGCGGTTGACGTCGAGATTGAGCCGCTGCTGCCCCAGCGTTTCTTTCGACTGGCGGATCGCCGAATACTCGCCGCCGCCCTGGTAGAGCGGGATCGTGAGCGTGCCGGCGACGGAGGCGAGAAACTGTTTGTTGGTGCTGTACGTCGGGTAGTAGTTCTCGCCGACGCTCGCGGTCATCGCGAGGTTGGGATAGAGCGAGCCCTCATTGATCTTGACGGCGAGTTCGGCGATGTCGACGCCGTAAGCGGCGGCGAGCACCGACGGACTTTGTTGCTCGCCCTGCGCAATGGCGACGTTCAGCGCACGCGGCGAAAAGTGGTCGACCGGAGTAGCCAGCGCAAGCTTGCCCGGTGCCACACCGATCACGCGGCGATAATTGCCAACCGAGGTGACGTAGTTCGACTGCGCGCCGAGCAAAGAGGATCGCCCGGCGGCGAGCCGCGACTCGGCTTGCGCAACGTCGGTGCGCGTCACTTCGCCCACGTTGTAGCGATCGCGCGTCTGCTTTAGTTGCTCGGTGAGCACCTCGACGTTGCGGCGGTTGAGTTCGAGGATAGCCTGGTCGCGCAGCAAGTTCATGTAGGCCGTGGCGGCGTCAAGCAGCACCTGCTGCTCGGTCAGGCGCAAGGTTTCGCGCGCGCCCATCACCTGGCTTTCCGCCTGGCGCACGCGGTTGGAGGTCTGTAGCCCGTTATAGAGCGTCTCGGTCGCCGTCGCGCCGACGCCGCGCGAGACGAAGGGCGAAGCGGCATTCGTCGTACTGATGACGGACCCGGCTGCGGCGGTGCCTGACGCACCGTAGGTGTGCGTCTGAATGGCCGTGTAGCTGTCGGCGCCAGTGGCGGTGATGGTGAACTTGGGCCGGTAGCCTGACAGCGCTTGCGGAACGTTTTCGTCCGTTGCGCGCAATGCGGCGCGCTGCGCTTCGAGCGAAGGATTGTTCTGGTAGGCTTGTACCAGCGCCCATTCGAGCGTGTCGGCCACGGCCGCCGCGGGATCGAGTAAAACCGCAGCGCCGGTCAAAGCGAGGCTGGCAACAGCCACGACGAACGCGCGCACCCCGCTGCTACGCATCAAAGCCCACCACCACTACGCAGCTCGCCACACGACTAGAACAGCGCACTCGCTGCAACGCGACACGCAACGCCGCCGCCGTTTTCGCGGCCTCCCCGAATGCGAAACATTAAGCGCAGGCGTAGAGCCGTGAAACCCCCGAAGACGGGGTTCAACACAGATTTCTCGGCATTGGCGCATATGCGCCACAGGTAGCCTTACGTAAACACCGCTCGAGGGCAGGAGGACCCCCGCTTGCTGCGCCGGCTTATGCGCGGGAACGAATGGGCTAGAAGACGAAGGCCGCAGGCGCGGCGAAGCCGGGCAACAGGGGTGCGGCCGCATCGAAGATCGGCCTGCCCACAAGGCGGCCCTCGGCAAGCCGGAACATCATGGCTTTGGCGGATGGCGGACGGCCAAAAACGCAGGCCAAACGGCCGCCAGGCTTGAGCTGTCGGCCGAGCGCCTCGGGTGTGATCTCGGTCGCCCCATTAAGGAGGATGAAGTCGTAAGGGGCGGCTTGCGGCCATCCCTCGGTCAGCGGCCCGTTCTCGACCGTGACGTTGCTCGCACCGTTGGCGGTGAGTGTGTCTTTGGCGGCGCGGCCGAAGCCCGCGTCTTCTTCAAGCGCAATGACCGAGCCGGCGAGCCGTGCCAGCACGGCCGACGAGTAGCCGGTCGCGCAGCCGACATCGAGCACGCGCTCGTCGGCGCGCACCTGCGCCGCTTCGATCAGCTTGGCGAGCACCATGGCCTTGAGCAGCGCACGGCCATGGCCGAGTTCGATGTCGCCGTCCACGTAGGCGAACTCGGCGAGCGCGGGCGGCAGAAAGCGCTCGCGTGGTATCTCCAGCATGGCCGTCAGCAGATCCGGATTGTGGACGTCGGCAGTCATGATCTGCCGCTCGACCATGGTGCGGCGGGCCGCGGCACTGTCGAACATGCCTTTGATCCTCGATTGTGCGGTGCGTTGTGCGGCAGGGTCGGCCAAAACGCAAGCCGTGGCTGCTCGATCCCAAACGATTTGCTCTGACACAGTTCTCAACGCCGATGCGGCACTTTCGGCAAAGCTGTTCAGGCTTGCTTTGCCGCCTCACCGTTGCCGGAAAGCAGGCCTTCATCTATAGAGCGCACTCTGTCGGCCTTGGCGAAGCGATCGCATCGCCATGCCGGCAACGGCCACGTGGCGGAGTGGTTACGCAACGGTCTGCAAAACCGTGTACCCCGGTTCAATTCCGGGCGTGGCCTCCAGCCTTCCCTCGCAACGCGCAAGCGCCGGCCGTCGCGACGAACCGCAGCGTGGGCGGGGACTGCCCGTCCCAAGCTACGGCTCGGCCAGCCGCGTCGAATTCGGGTCCTTCGCGCTTTCAATGGCCGAACGGCTTTGTTATATGCGCCTCCACGTGAAGCGCTTGAGCGTTGTTCCCCGGTAGCTCAGCGGTAGAGCAACCGGCTGTTAACCGGTTGGTCGCTGGTTCGAATCCGGCCCGGGGAGCCAAAATTGTACCGCGCGTTTAAGCATCTCGCCTCGTCACCTCAAGCCGGAGCGCGCGGCCTTGCACACAGATTACGCTCGCCGACGCCTTCACCGCAGCGATAGGTGGTGGTAGCCTCGCGCGTATCTGTTCATCGGCACATCGGAGAGGGGAATCGTGGCACACAAGCGCGGGCTTTTTGTCGCTTTCGGTTTGGGTGTGTTGGTGGCGGGACCGGCGCTCGCCGCGACACCGGGAGATTTGAATAGCGCTACGTCGCAGATCGCTGCCGGCAGTGCGCAAACTCCGCCCCTGGTCAACGCCGCGCCCACTTCACCGCTGACGGCAAGCGTACCCACCACGATACAGCTCGCGCAGGCTCCGCCGCCTCCGCCGCCGGAGCCCGGCCAATCTACGACGCCGGCAACGCCGCAGGCCCCGCTGAGCGTGCCTGGAGGGTCGCCGCCCCCGCCGCCGCCGGAACCCGGTGCTCCATCGACGTCGTCGCCTGGAGGAGCACCGCCTCCGCCAGCGCCGGAGCCCGATCAGCCGTCAGCATCGCCTGGAGGAGCACCACCTCCGCCAGCGCCAGAGCCTGATCAGCCATCGGCCTCGCCGGGAGGAGCACCGCCTCCGCCAGCGCCGGAGCCCGATCAACCATCGTCGACGCCGGGAGGGACAGCGCCTCCGCCACCGCCGGAACCCGGCCAATCGACCTCAACGGGGGGCGGCAGCACCTGGAACTCGATCGCCGCGGCCTTGTACCGGGTGAAGGGCAAAGTCCACGTCGCCATTGGCTATTCGGGGACTCAGCCGTCAGAGCAAGAGGCCATCGACGCCGCCGTTCAGGCCTGCAAAGACGCGGGCGGCGGCAGCTCCTGCAAATCGAAAGGCGCGTGGAATTCCGGCTGCGTATACATCACGACCGGCAGCGCCGTGAACAGAGCCGGCTGGGCATCCGGCGAAACCGCCAATTCGGCGGTCGAGCGCTGCAAGGGCGACGGCTTCACCTGCAAGAAGCCGATCGGCGGCTGCGTCGACTGACCGGCCAACGCAGCACCGATCGCGACTCGATTTGATTGGCTAGCCGCTCGCGCGCTCAACGCGGGCGGCTTAGCCATTTACCTGTCATTAACCGTGCCCGCCCAGCATCGCGCCGCCAGCAAAAGGGGCGCGAATCATGGGCTATATCCTGCCGCGAGCTTTCATTGTGCTGATCGGATGGGGAATCACCTGCGGCCTCATCATCAACGTGTGGGCCAAGGTCGATCCGATGGTCTTCTATGCGGCGGGCGCGTCCTGGGCCTTCGCCGGCGTTATTTGCTTTGGTTATCTGCACAAGCTGCGCCGCGAGGCGGAGAATCAGCACGGCCGGTTTTAGCGCCGCGCGTTCCCTCGCAGCCTTTCTCCGGAAGGGGCTGAGCCGATCTTCGCGATAAGTCGGCTGCAGCCTATTACGCCGCGCCAGCGCGGTTCCAGCCGCGGATGCGGTCGCCGTAGATATCGAAGCCTGTGGGCGTGACCACCACGGTATCTTCGAGCTTGATGAAGCCGCGTTCGGGATGCTGCAGCGTGGTCTCCACCGATACCACCATGCCGGATTCGAGCGGCCGCTCGGCGTCGTAGGCGTCGTACGGCACCGGACCGGAATTGGTCAGCCGTGGCGCCTCATGACTGACCAATCCCATGCCATGCGCGAGGAAATGCGCGTGGTTATGGATCTTCGATTTGTGGAGCACGGCGTTGGCCGCCGCATAAATCTCCTTGCCGAGCGCGCCGGCGCGGATCGGCTTCATCGAGGCCTGCTCGACCGTCTCGACTTCGGCCAGTAGATCGACCAGCTCTGCATCCGGCTCACCGGCGATGCCCATGCGGCAAACGTCGCCGATATAGCCGTGATAATTGCCGCCGGAATCGAGCGACAGGATATCGCCCTTCTCCCAGCGCTGATCGGACGGCGCGCGGTTAAGGCTCGATCCTGCCGTGATCAGACAATAATCAAACGTGAGCCCGCGCGAGGTCTCCTCACGGCGCAGCGCCTCAACCAGCTCGTTTTTGGTGACGCCGGGGCCATGATTTTTGATCACAGCTTCCATCGAGTTCGATCACCGCATCGGAGGCGATGCGCAGCATCTTCAGTTCTTCCGGCGTCTTGATCGCGCGCAGCCGCTCGAGCACGAACAGCGCATCCTTGATCTGGCTGTCGGGAAACGCCTTGCGCACGGCGGCGGCCGAATCGGCCGGAATGAAGGCGAGCTCGACGCCGATGCATTTCGGCTTGGCATCGAGCTTGCGCGCGTAGTCGAGCGCCTTCTCGATCACATCGATCGAGCCCGAGCTTTTGCAATTGACCTCGGACACCCAGAACGGTTTCACCTCGTTCTGAAAGTTCTCCATGCGATGGCCGAAAAAGCCGGCCTTCTGCGGGGCGCCCTTGGCATAGACGAAAACCGGCAGGTAGCGGCTCAATCCCATCGCGTCCATCGATTCGAAGAAGAAGGCGCGGTGGCCGCCGAGCAGATACTGCACATTGTGCTTCGAGGTGACGAGGAGAACGTCGATGCCGGCTTCGTCCATCAGCCGGTCGAGCCGCGCGGTGTCGAACGGCGCTGTGTGTTGCGGCTTGGTGATGTCGAGCATGATCGATCTCCTGCAAAGACGGGCGGGCCATGGCAACGCCGGGAGCTTAGCAAATCCACCGTAGCGAATGAACCGTCGACCGACGATTCAGTTTGCGGTTCAGCAACGCCGCCGGCGGAACAGGTGCACAACTATAACTTTGTAAGATCGATGCCGTGGTTATACTTTGTTTACGCCGGAACTTACAATTCCGCAGTGCAGCAAAATTCTTTTGCTCTTTTGAAACGTCTGTCGTGAAGCTATAGACTGCGGACGTTACAATAACGAACCGCTGCTAGCCGCGCGGGGGCGCGCGTTTGCGGTCTTGAGGGTGCCCTTGGAGACGAACCGCAGCGATGCGCGCCGAAAGCGGCGCCACATCGCTCTTATCGCGGCCGGCTGTGCCGTGTTTGTCATCGCCGGACTTGGGTATTGGGATCGGACGGCCGGCTCCGACAGCGCGCATGCTGCGCGCACACCCAGCCGCGCGGCCGTTCCGGTCAGCATCGCCAGCGCTTCTCGCCAGGATGTGCCGATCTACCTGACCGGGCTCGGCACCGTGCAGGCGCAGTTCACGGTTGCTATCCACGCCCAGGTCGACGGCAAGCTGCAGGACGTCTTTTTTAAGGAAGGCCAGCCCGTCAAGAAAGGCGACATCCTGGCTAAGATCGATCCGCGCGTCTACCAGGCCGCACTCGATCAGGCCAAAGCGCGCAAGGCGATGGACGAAGCGGCGTTGGTTGCCCAGCAAAAGGATCTCGTTCGCTTCCAAGCCTTGGTGCTGAGAAACGCAGAAACGCAGCAAAACCTCGACACCCAGCAGTCCAAGGTCGATCAGACCAAGGCATCGATCGACGCCGACGCGGCCGCCATCGAGACCGCGCAGACCAATCTCGATTACACCGACATCGTGGCGACGACCGACGGCCGTATGGGCATGCGCTTGGTCGATCCCGGCAATATCGTGCACGCCAGCGATCAGACCGCGATCGCGATCCTTACCCAGACGCAACCGACGGCGGTTTTGTTCACGCTGCCGGCGCAGACGCTCGACAACGTGCGCGCTGCCACGGCACACGGCACCGTCGAGGTCGTGGCGCTGGATCGCGACAACGCGCGCCCGCTCAGCACGGGCACGCTGCTGACAGTCGACAATTTGATCGATCAGACGACCGCCACCTACCGAGTCAAGGCGATGTTCGGCAACGAAGACGAGAAATTGTGGCCGGGCGAGTTCGTCAATGCGCGGGTCCTTCTCGGCATTCAGAAGGATGCGGTTGTCATCCCGTCGGTCGCGGTTCAGCGCGGCCCGCACGGCCTGTTTACCTGGGTGGTCAAGCCCGACAACACGGTGGAGCCGCGGCCGATCCAGACCGGCGCCACAGCCGCCGATCGCGTCGTGGTGACGTCCGGCATCAGTGAGGGCGAACGGGTCGTCGTCAACGGTCAATACAAGCTACAGACCGGCGCCTCCGTGACGCTTGTCGATCCTCGCGCTACCGCCAAGCCGGGCGATCAGTCGTGAGCGTGTCGGAGCCGTTCATCCGCCGGCCCGTGGCGACGACGCTGTTGATGGCGGCGCTGGCCTTCGTCGGCATCGTCTCCTTCCCGTTCCTGCCGGTCGCGCCGCTGCCGCAGGTCGATTTTCCCACTATCCAAATCTCCACCACCTGGACCGGAGCGAGCGCCGAAACCATGGCGACCTCGGTCGCCGCACCGCTCGAGCAGCAATTCGGGCAAATCGCCGGCATCGCGCAGATGACGTCGCAAAGTTCGCTCGGCGCGTCCACGATCGTCATTCAGTTCGATCTTGATCGCAATATCAATTCCGCGGCCCAGGACGTGCAAGCGGCCATTACGGTGGCGACCAAGACGCTGCCGCAGGCGCTGTCAACGCCGCCGGCGTACAAGAAAGTCAATCCGGCGGACGTGCCTATCCTGCTGCTCTCAGTGCACTCCGACACCGTGCCGTTGATCAATGTCGACGATTACGCGAACATTTTTCTCGCCCAGCAGATTTCCCAAGTCTCGGGTGTCGCCCAGGTCGTCGTCTTTGGCGACCGCACACCGTCGATCCGGGTTCAGGTCGATCCCGCCAAGCTCGCCGCCAGCGGTATCACCCTCGAAGAGATCCGCGGCACGCTGGTCACCCAGACGACCAATTCAGCCAAAGGCACCATCAACGGCGACCGGATCAGCTTCACGATCGCCGCCAACGATCAGATCCTCGATGCCGACAAATTCAATGATGTCGTGCTTGCCTACCGTAACGGCGCGCCGATCAGAGTGCGCGACGTCGGCCAGGCGGTCGCCGAGCCGGTCGACCGCACCGTCGCCGGCTATCAGAACAATCGCGACGGCGTCATCCTCGCGATATTCAAGCAACCGGGCGCCAACGTCATCGACACCGTCGACAGCATCAAGGCCGAGTTGCCGCGGCTCACCGCCCGCATCCCCCCAGCGGTCAAAGAGGACATCATCCTCGATCGCACCAAGACCATCCGCGCTTCGGTGCTCGACGTGGAGTTTACGCTGATCCTCACCATCTGCCTGGTGGTGATGGTGATCCTTCTGTTCCTGCGTAATTTCTGGGCGACACTTATTCCCGGCGTGACCGTGCCGTTGGCGCTCGCAGGCTCGTTCGGGGCGATGTACCTGATGCATTTCTCCCTCGACAACCTGTCGCTGATGGCGCTGACCATCGCCATCGGCTTTGTCGTCGACGACGCCATTGTGGTGGTCGAGAACATCTACCGGCACGTCGAGCATGGTGAGGGACCGTTCGAAGCCGCGCTCAAGGGCTCGCGCGAGATCGGCTTCACGGTGGTGTCGATCTCCTGCTCGCTGATCGCGGTGTTCATCCCGCTCCTCCTGATGAGCGGCATCATCGGCCGCCTGTTTCGCGAATTCGCGCTCACCGTCACCGCCTCCATCGTGGTGTCCGCTCTGGTGTCGCTGACGCTGGCGCCGATGATGTGCTCGCGGTTCCTGCGGCCCGAACCTGAGACCCACGGCTGGCTCTACCGCGTGATCGAGAACGGCTTTACCGCCATGATCTCGTTCTATCGCCGCACACTCGACATCGTGCTGCGCCACCAGTCGATCACGCTCGGCGTCTTCTTCGCCACCATGGCACTGACCATAGTGATGGCCTTCGAAATCCCGAAAGGATTCTTTCCGATCCAGGACACCGGCGTGATCCAGGGCTTCGCCGAAGCCGCGCAAGACACCTCGCCAGCGGAGATGATGCGCCTGATGCACAATCTGGGCGAGGTCATTCTGCGCGATCCCGATGTCGAATCGTTCGGTTCGCAGACCGGAAGCACTGGCAGCGCGCAGTCAGCAAACACCGGACGGTTTTTCATCACGCTTAAGCCGCGCGACGACCGCGCGCTCAACTCCTCGCAAATCATCGATCGGCTGCGGCCGCAGCTGGCCAAGGTCGAGGGCGCCAATCTGTTCCTGCAGCCCTCGCAGGACATCAACGTCGGCGCGCGCATCGCCCGCGGCAGTTTTCAGTATACCTTGCAGGACACCAATATCGACGAGTTGAACGAATGGTCGCAGAAGCTGCTCGATCGGCTGAAGACCGTTCCGCAGCTCGCCGATGTGACCAGCGATCTCTTGGCCAACGCCCCTCGCCTGCAAATCACGATCAACCGCGATCAGGCCTCGCGCTTCGGCATTTCTCCGCAGGCCATCGACGACACGCTCAACGATGCCTTCGGCCAGCGGCAGATCACCCAATATTTCACCCAGCTCAAAACCTATTTCGTCGTCCTCGAAATCCTGCCGGAATTGCAAAAGGACCTCTCGACGCTGGATCGGCTTTACGTGAAATCGCCGCTGACCGGCGGCGCAGTGCCGCTCACGGCGCTGATCAATGTGGACAGCAACGGCGTCGGTCCGCTGCTGATCTCCCACCAGGGCCAGTTTCCGGCCGTGACCATTACCTTCAATCTCAAGCCCGGCGTCGCGCTCGGTGAGGCGGTCGATGCCGTCAATGAAGCGTCGGCCTCCGTTGGTATGCCGTCGTCCGTCATCCCGACCTTCCAGGGCAACGCGCAAGCATTCCAGACCTCGCTAAGGAGCGAACCGGCCCTGATCGGGGCGGCGCTGATCGTGGTCTACATCATTCTCGGCGTGCTCTATGAGAGCTTCATTCATCCGCTGACCATTCTCTCGACACTACCCTCCGCCGGCATCGGCGCGCTGCTCGCGCTTCGTCTCGGCGGCATGGATTTGTCGGTCATCGGCATCATCGGCATCATTTTGCTGATCGGCATCGTCAAGAAGAACGGCATCATGCTGGTCGATTTCGCCATCGCGGCCGAACGCGACCAGCATATGCCGCCGCACGCCGCCATCCGCGAAGCCTGCCTGCTGCGGTTCCGTCCGATCCTGATGACCACGGCGGCGGCGATTCTTGCCGGCGTACCGCTGGCGCTCGGCAATGGCGCGGGCTCGGAAATGCGCCAGCCGCTGGGCTACGCCATGGTCGGCGGCTTGGCGCTAAGCCAAGTGCTGACCCTTTACACGACTCCCGTCGTCTATCTTTATCTCGACCGGCTGCAGACTTGGCTGTTTGGCGATAAACGCCGCCCGATTGCAGCGGAGACGAGCCACCTCACGCCGTGGCTGCCGAATAAAGCGGCGGGATTGGCCGCCAAAGAACTCGCGGCTATTTCCACAATTCTGCAGACGCAAGCCGCGCGCCTTCGACCAGAGCGGCAAGCTTCGCCCACATGATTGACGGGTGCACGCGGCGGTGAAACGGCCCCTGCGCGAAGCCGCAATCGGTGCCGGCGATGACATTCTCACGGCCGACAAGCCGCGCCAGCCGCACGATTCGCTCGGCGACAAGCTCCGGATGCTCGACGACGTTGGTGGCGTGGCTGATGACGCCTGGAATGAGCACCTTGCCTTCCGGCAGCTTGGCGCTTTCCCACACACGCCATTCGTGCTCGTGACGCGGATTGGCGCCCTCGATGACAAAAGCGCCGACCTTCATGCCGAGAATAAGATCGACGATGTCCTTGAGCGCCACGTCAGTGGTGTGCGGGCCCGGCCAACTGCCCCAGCAGACGTGATAGCGGATGCGCTCAGCCGGCAGCCCGGCAATCGCCTCGTTCAGTACGTCGACCTGAAGCTTCAGCCATTTGCGGTAATCGTCAAAGCTCGCCGGCGGCACCATGCGGTCGTAGGTGACCGCGGCGCGCGCATCGTCGAGCTGAAGCACGAAGCCGGCGTCGATGATCATGCGGTATTCGGTCCGCATCGCCGCCCCGATCGCGCGGATCAATTCCTCTTCGCTCTTGTAGTACTCGTTCTTGCGGTCGGGGATGACGCTCGCCGGCGCCGCCACCGGCATGAACGCTTCCTCGACCTTGATCTCTTTGAGCGCGGCTTTGAAGTTATCGATATCGCACTGCAATTCCGCCTGGCCCGTATAGGCGATCGGTCCGACGCAGACCGCCTCGACCGTGGTCGCGACGCCTTCGCGGGCGTCGAGCTCGGCATAGAATTCGGCGAACTTCTCGCGGTCGACGCCGCGGGTGAACGGATTGGCGCCAATCTTGATCGGCCGCCGCTCGAACCCGCTCAAACGCTCGAGCACATATTGCGACCATGAGATCGATTTGCCGAATTCGCCATCGCTGACCACGTCGATACCGACCTCGGCCTGCTTTTGCACGACGTCGGCGACTGAGCTTGTCAGGCATTTGGCGTAGCTGATCTTGTCGTAAAGTTTGCCGGCCTGCTTGGCGCGCAGAAACTCCTGCAGCGCCGGCGGGCGAATGAGACTGCCGACATGAGTGGTGAGGATACGGTCGCTGCTGCGCTTCATTGCATTCCCCGAAAGCACGCCCTCGCGATGACGGAGAGCCGGCGGAAGCTATTGCAGGACCGAGAGAGGATCGCAACGATGCGGCGGTAGACGAGATGGCGAGCGACGGGCGGCGTCCCATCGCGTCGTAATGGACTACCGGAGAAAATCGGCCTTGCGAGCGCGAGGGCACGCGCGACTACTGGGAGCTACGCCCGCAAAGGTTGACCTTAGGCCGCCGATTGGGTCGCCGATTTGGCGCCGAGTGCAGCAGGTCGCTCGGGAACGGCACGCTTGATGCGGTCGAGGACAAGCTCGATCGAGGCAATCTCGACGCGATTGCGGCCGTTGTCCTTGGCGCGATAGAGCGCATGGTCGGCCTGCGCCAACAGCGCCGCCAGATCGAGCACGGCGTCATGGCTGATGACGATGCCGATACTCACCGTGGCGACGAGTGGCCGCCCCTCGACCTCGGCGGTGATGGCGGAGAAACCCGAGCGGATCTCTTCGGCCATCGCGGCAGCGCGGTCGCGCGTGGCGTCGAACAGCACGGCGGCAAATTCCTCGCCGCCGAGCCGGCCGAACAGGTCGGTGCGGCGCATGCAGCGATTGCCTACTTGCGCAAACAGCTGCAGCACCCGATCGCCGACCGCATGACCGAAGCGGTCGTTGATCGATTTGAAATTGTCGAGATCGAGCAACATCACCGCGAACGGCCGCGGGTCGGCCGCCTGCCGCTTCAACTGCGCTTCGCTGACTTGCAGGAACGCGCGACGGTTGGCGATGCCGGTCAAGGGATCGATCAGCGCCTCCGTCTTGTGGCGGAACTCGGTGCGTTCCTTGGCCATGGCGAGCAGAATGAAGGCGATGGCGATGGTGAACAACAGCGCCTCGAAGCTGAGCACAGTCAGCCACACGCTCTCGAACACCTCGTTGCTGGTCGGTGACCACGGCAGCATGGCGCCGAACGGCGTGCGCAGAAGATAGAGAGAGCCGTGCGCGAACAGCATGAAGATCGCCGGCCAGCGCGACACCAGCGGCTCGCTGCGCCCGCGCCAGAATTCATAGGCCGTCGCCCAGGTATAGGAGGTGATGATGCCGGAGGAGATCAGCACGCGCATGTTGAAGGAGTGTGCCACGAACGGCATGCGGCAGAGCACCAGCCACAGCGCGGCGCCGGCGAACAGCAGGATCGGCTGCGGGCGCAAATGATCGAACACGCGCGCGCCGGTCCAGGTCAGCGCAAACGCGGTGAACAGGATGGCGTTGGCGACATCGATGGTAATCAGATCAGGCGCCGAGCCGTAGAGGCCGAACAGCACCACGGACGCCGCGCGCAACAGATGGGCGAAGCCCCACCACGCCACCGCCGTGATCGCCGTGTTCTGCACCCACGCGAACAGCAGCAGCAAGCCAAGGATGACTTCCACGTAAATGGTTACGAGGAACAAAGTATTGATGTCGAGATTCATCGCCATCGACCAAATAACCGCCTGAAGATCGCCCCCGATTGCCGGCCCGTGCTTGGCCCTTAACCCGCCCGCCGCAAACAATAGGTGAATTCCCACAGCAACCTGGCCGCCATGCTGCATTATGGTTTCGATAATCTTTCGCCGAAAAGCGGCATTTGAACCTGTCTTGTATCGGCAGATTTGCTCCTTTAGGGTCGCGTCGAACCGGGTTTTGCGATCATGCAGGTCTGCGACGGCATCCTCGAAGCGATCGGCAACACGCCGCTGATCAAGCTCAAGCGCGTATCGGAGGCGACCGGCTGCACGATCCTCGGCAAGGCCGAATTCATGAATCCCGGCCAGTCGGTGAAAGACCGTGCCGCCCTGTTCATCATCCGCGACGCGGTGAAGAAGGGCGAATTGCGGCCCGGCGGCATGATCGTCGAGGGCACCGCCGGCAATACCGGCATCGGGCTCGCGCTGGTCGGCAACGCCATGGGCTTCCGCAGCGTGATCGTCATTCCCGAGACGCAGAGCCAGGAGAAGAAGGATACGCTGCGGTTATGCGGAGCCGAACTGATCGAGGTGCCGGCGGTCCCCTACTCCAACTCCAACAACTACGTCAAAGTATCCGGCCGGCTCGCCGCGCAATTGGCCGAGACGGAAAAGAGCGGCGCCATCTGGGCCAATCAGTTCGACAACGTCGCCAACCGGCAAGGCCATATCGAGACGACCGGACAGGAAATCTGGCGGCAGACTGACGGCAAGGTCGACGGCTTCGTCTGCGCGGTCGGCACCGGCGGCACACTCGCCGGCGTCGCTATTGCGCTCAAAGCGCACAGCAACGCGGTGCGTATCGGGCTTGCCGATCCGATGGGGGCCGCGCTTTATTCATACTACACGACCGGCACACTCAAATCAGAAGGCTCCTCGATTACCGAGGGCATCGGCCAGGGCCGCATCACCAAGAATCTCGAAGGCGCTCCAATCGATACCGCCTATCAGATTCCTGATAGCGAAGCGGTGCCGATCATCTTCGATCTGCTTGAACACGAAGGCCTGTGTCTCGGCGGCTCTTCCGGCATCAATGTCGCCGGCGCGGTACGGCTCGCGCGCGAACTCGGACCCGGACACACCATCGTGACGATCCTTGCCGATTACGGCACGCGCTACCAGTCGAAGCTGTTCAATCCGGCATTCCTGCGCGAAAAAAATCTGCCGGTGCCGGCGTGGCTCGAGCGCAAGTCGAACATCAAGGTTCCCTTCGAGTAGACCCGTCACCGAACTTGACCGCCGCTACCGCGTTAACACCAAGCGCGGTCTGAATTGACTGAGCAAAACCGATGTTGAGAACCGACAAGGATCCAGCGCCAACTCCAGCAAGCCGCTGGCTGAAATCGACCGACTGGCTCGCGGAGCACTTGCGCGATAATAACGTCGTGGTCGTCGACGCCTCCTCGATCCCGGTGGGACAAAAGGGCGACGCGCACGCGGATTACCGCAGCGCCCACATTCCCGGCGCCGTCTTCTTCGATATCGAGGCGATCAGCGATCACTCGACCGAGCTGCCGCACATGCTGCCGGGGCCGACACAATTTTCGACAGCGGCCAGCGCACTCGGCATCGGCGACGGCGACACGATCGTGGTCTACGACAGCATCGGCCTCTACTCGGCGCCGCGCGTGTGGTGGACGTTTCGAATCTTCGGCGCCAGCGACGTGTTCATTCTCGACGGCGGGCTGCCGAAATGGAAGGCCGAGGGTCGGCCGCTGGAAAGCAGTGACGGCAAGCGAGCACCGCGCAAATTCAACGCCGACATGAATGTCGGCGCGGTGGCGACACTGGCCGACGTGCGCATGGCGTTGACCGTCGAGAGCGCGCAGATCGTCGATGCGCGCTCGGCGGAGCGATTTGCCGGCAAGGCGCCTGAGCCACGGCCGGGATTGCGCTCCGGCCACATGCCCGGTGCGTTCAACGTGCCGTTCCAGCGCGTGCTCGACAACGGCCGGCTCGCTTCGCGCGAGCGCATCGAGGAAGCGTTCAGTTCGGCCGGCGTCGATCTCGACAAGCCGATCATCAATTCCTGTGGCTCTGGAATGACCGCCGCAATCCTGCTGTTTGCACTCAACTCGATCGGCAAACAATCGCAGCTCTATGACGGTTCGTGGTCGGAATGGGGCGGGCGGCTCGATCTTCCGGTCACGCGCGGCTGAGCATGGCCGCAGGCAACGCCAAGCCGGTCGCGCTGGTGACCGGCGGCGCCAACGGCATCGGCCGCGCGATCGCGCACCATCTGCTTAGCGCCGGCTGGCGGCTCGGCGTCGTCGATCTGCCCGACAGCGGTCTGCGCCGCGCCTATGCGCGCGCGGGCCGCAGGATGTCGCCGAGACCGTCGGCTTCCTTCTCGACCGCGCGCGCTCGGGCTTCGTAACCGGCGCCGAGTTCATCGTGGACGGCGGCATGACGCGAAATATGATTTACGAGCAGTAACCGCCGGCCAAGCCATTGCAGGACCGCGCAAAAATGCCGCTGTGGACGCTCTGCGGTAGGGAATGTGCAAACCGCTTCCCTTATAGTACCATGGGACAAAGCCGATCCCCGCCATCCGGGGCGGGCCTCGGCTTGCATGTGTTGGAGTGCGAATTCCTAGGGTGCCAAAAAAAGGCATTAATGGAGGCTACATAGGCGCCTGTGCGGTGCTACGTCGGCGGTCGGTAAGCGCTTGTACTCCGGCGCGTCGGCGGGGAGAGTGCTCGGGGGGACGGTGATGCGCGTACTCGCAGTGGCATGCGCGCTTTTGGCAGTATCCAGTGTTGCCGCACGCGCCGATTCAGCGAGCTCGCCGGCGTCCGCCGGCACAGGATCGTCTCAGCCGGTAGCGACCGCCAATCAGGTTTTGCCGCCGGCTCCGGTGGTGCCTTACAGCTGGGCGGGTTTCTACGTTCGCAGCAGCGATGCGGATTTGGCGAGACCAAACAGCGCGACGAACACACCGGACATGTTCTCAGTCACATCCGCCAGTGCGATGGGCTTGGCCTCAGGCTTGAGTAGCAGCCAAACCACCGGCGAGGTCGGCGCCAACTGGCAGAACGGTCATACTGTCGTCGGCTTCGAAAGCGACATGCGATGGTCCGGTCAAGGGGCTTCGCCATTGAGCGGCTGCGGCCTCGGCTGCAGTTTGAACGACCGGGTCAGGGTGCCGTGGTTCGCATCGTTTCGCGCTCGTGCCGGGCAGGCCTTCGACCGGCTCTATGTCTACGGCACGGGCGGATTTTCCACTGTAGGCGTAGCCGATACGCTCAACCCCTACGGCTCGAGCGCGGTCCCGAATTTCACCGACCTTTCAGCCAGCACCCTCAAATGGACAATGGGCTTGGGCATGGAATACGCCGTCGATAACGACGTCACGGCGAAACTCGAATTCCTGTACAAATCCCCCATCACCGGTTCAACGGACACGCTATTGGACAACGCGAACGCCTCGATGAAGAGCGACGTCATTCGCGGCGGTCTCGATTACCGAATCCCGATCGGCCAATAGCGCTTCGCCGGCGCAAGGCGCCGACGATATTTTCAAGAAAAGCAGGGCCTCATGAGAACGCTCACGATCGGCGACGTTACCATCACCAGCATCATCGAGCGCGACGGGCCGTGGCGGAAGCCTGAGGAGATGTTCCCGGCCTACAGTCCCGATCTCGGGAAGCGTCATCTGGCGGCGCTTGACCCCGAAGTGTTCGATCCTGTCTCCGGCCGCATGGTGATCACCTATCAGACCTTTGTGGTGCGCACGCCCAAGCACACCGTGCTGATCGACACCTGCACCGGCGAGGACAAAGGCTATCCGCCGCCGATGGACTTTCCGAAAAAGCCATGGCTCGACGGCTTTGCCGCCGCCGGCTTGCGCTTCGAAGACATCGATTACGTGTTCTGCACCCACCTGCACATCGACCACACCGGCTGGAACACGATGCTGCGCGACGGCAAATGGGTGCCGACCTTCCCCAAGGCCAAGTACATTTTCCACAAACGCGAATACGCCGCCTGGGAGGAGTCAAACAAACGCGGTGAGAACCGGCCCGGCGGCGGCGGCAATGTGTGGGGCTATAACTGCGAACCCGTGGTCAAGGCCGGCCAGGCGCTTCTGGTCGACGATGATTATGCGCTCGACGACACCTTCTGGCTCACGCCGACGCCCGGCCACTCGCCGTGCCATTGCTGCGTCAACATTCGCTCGCGCGCGCAGCACGCTGTCGTAGTCGGCGACCTGATGCATCATGCCTTGCAGTGCCGCGAACCGGACTGGTCGACGGTGTTCGACTGGGACCCGGCGCAGGCTGCGCGCTCGCGGCGTAAGTTCCTCAGCGAGGCGGCCGGGACAGGCCGGTTCGTCCTGCCTATTCATTTTCCCCATCCTACTACGGGCCTGATCGAGGCCGATGGCGAGAGATTTCACTACAGGTTCGTCCGCTAGCACATGGTCCCGATGTAAGGGCAGCTTGCGGACAACATCCTTTTGAACTGAAAAACAGCGCACCGCGCCGCCGCGAGGGAGACCTCAATGAAGAAAATTCTGGCTTTGGCATTCGGCCTATTCGTGGCGAGCTTCTTGGGCGCGGCGACGCAAACTGCAGTCGCGCAAAGCTGGCCGAATCGTCCAGTCAGGCTGATCGTCGGCTTTGCGCCGGGCGGCCCGACCGATCTCGTGGCGCGGCTCTTGGCGCAGCAATTGAGCGCGCAGACCGGCAAGAACTTCATCGTCGAAAACATCCCCGGCGCCGGCGGCAATGTCGGCGCCGCGCGCGTCGCACACGCCACGCCCGACGGCTATACGCTCCTCGTCACTGGCGGCAACCTCACTAACAATCAGTATCTGTTCGCGACGCCCGGCTACACACTGGCGGATTTCGACGCGGTGACGCTCGCCGCCGCCACGCCAGTCGTGCTCGCGGTCAATCCCTCGGTGCCGGCACATTCCGTCAAGGAGCTGGTCGACTGGATTCGCGCCAATCCCGGCAAGGAGAGCTTCGCCTCGCCCGGTACGGGCACGCCGCCGCAGTTGGTCGGATCGCTGTTCACGCAATCGCAGCATCTCGATCTCGTCCATGTGCCATTCGACGGCGGCGGCACGGCGGTGCAGGCGACCGTCGCCGGCCATACCCCGATCTCATTTGGCGCCATGGCGCCGGCGGTGCCGCTGATCAAGGCCGGCCAATTACGCGCGCTCGCGGTCACCGGCAAAGAGCGCTCGCCGGCGCTGCCCGACGTCCCGACCATGGCTGAGGCCGGTTTTCCGGAAGTGGTGGGCGTCACCTGGACCGCAATCGTGGCGCCGGCGGGCACGCCCAAGGAGATCGTCGCCAAGCTGCATGACCTGATCGTCAGCGGCCTCGCTCAGCCCGATGTGAAGACGAAGCTTGCCGCGATGGCCTATGCGCCGATCGGCGATACGCCCGAGGAGTGCACCGCGTTCTTCAAGTCTGAGCTCGCGACCTGGGGCAAGATCATCAAGGATTCCGGGCTGAAGGCGGAGTAAGCGCAATCCAACGCTATGCCCGCCTGCTTCATTAGGCCGGACGATAGTTTCGACAGCGATTGGCAAAACTCGGCGAAATGTCGCGCGCCTTGAAAATCGCACCTGCGAGCAGCGCATAGCTTAGGATGCCGATCAACAGGCTGATGGGCAGGCCGATCAAAGATGATCCGGAGAGATCGCTGGTCGCATCCCAGGCGCCGTGCAGAATCGCCGCGAACAGCCAGCCGAGCGGAACCAAATACACTGCCGCTGCGGGCCGCAGCACAGAGAGCCCGATGAAATAGCCGAACAGCCCGCTATAGGCCGAATGCGCGGTCAGCTCCGGTATTCCGCGCGCCAACACTTGCACCAATCCATCGAATACGCCCTTGGCGGGATGTGTCGCCTTGTCGAGCACCATGGGAACGTACTGGACGAGTGTTTCATAGATATAGAATCCGCTGCCGGACGCGGCACCGAGAACAATGCCATCGAGCGGCTCACGCAGGCCGAAATGCCTTCGCACGTTGAAAAAAAACGCGCTCAGCCTGCCGCTTGTGCGGCGGCTCAGATCTCCGAATGCCACGCTCAGGAGGGCCAGTCCCATAAGCGGCAGGGCCTTCAATCCCTCCTCACACAATCCGGTGCCGAAAATATCTCCGGCGATGACGCCAAGCGGATTCGACGATCTCTCCAAACTTTGCGCCGGGATCACAAAGTAGAACAGTCCGTACCAGGAGTCCCAGAACGGACTTGTCAGCAGCCAGAACGTGAAGACACTGACGAGTGCCTGAAGCAAACCGGATCTGGCCCGGCCGGCCATTTCGTTGATGTAGTAATTGATCAGAAACGCGATGTAGATGCCGAGGATGGAGAACACCTGCCAGGCCTGGTTGATTCCGGGAGGAGCCGGCTTGTCTCCCATCATCAAATGAAGCCCCGGAAACGGGACGGCCATCAGCAGCAGGGCGACGATCAGAGAAACGAATATCGGCAACAGATGTTCGTGGCTTAAGGTCGAACGGCTTCCCAGCAATGGAAACAGAACGTTGAGGGAGAGTTCAAACTCTGTCCCGGCTGGCGCCGTCGCGGTTAGCGCGCGGCCAGTGAAATCACCTGTTCTTTCGTATGGAATAGCCTGTTCATAGCCGGCTTCCTCACAGGACGACGGCGCTTTTGCTGTCACGTCGATTGGGCGGCTATATTCCATTGCCTTTTACTCGGGAATCAAAAGCAGAGCGACGATATCGTCACTCTGCTTTCTCCAATCCCTGCACCGAGGTATCGATCGAACCCGGCACGTTGGAATGATCCAACAGCAGATGCACGACGACCTGCGTTGCCGGCCGCTAGGTTTGCGGCACGGACGGTCCCACGGAATCTCTCCGTGAAACTCACCTCACCTCATTGGGCGTGGCTGGCAGGGTGCCGCTTCAGCCGATAGGTTTCGATTTTGCGATTGTAGCCGCCGCTGCCGCCGCCCGTTTGCGACGGAGCATAGTTCTGCGAGCCATAGTCCGGCGGGTCAGTCACCAAGGTGAACACATGATGGCTACCCGGATCGGCGCCAATCGCGCTGGCCTGCATCTGAGCGATTGCCGGGGACGCAAGACCAATTGCGGCAATGAATGTAACCGCGCCGAGTTTTGATTTACTGATCATGGATTTCCTCCTGGTGAGAAACAAATCGGCCGCAGCTCCAGCATGATCGATCCAAACGGCGTATTGCCATGGACACACGATGGTGACGGCCACACTTCCGAGGTAAGGAGCGATCGGCGGTTTAACTTTTGGAGAATTGCGCAGACTTTCCGGAAATTAGCGCGATCGCAATCTATTGCGGACCACTGGCGGGCAGGCTGCCGCTGATGGCCTTCGGGAAATCCCTTACAGCCCGGCAGCAGACAGCAACGGTCGGACCGCAGATGTCAGCGTTGTTCCAATGCCCGCTTTTGTTAGTGGCAGCTTTGTTTCACAAACAAATATCGCAAAGAGCCAAAAGGCTCCGCGTCCGATCCGGTATCGTCAAGCTGCCCGCTCCGTCATCCCTGCGCCCGATACCAATGGCTGCAAATGAGCGAGATACGCGGGCAATGTGCGAAACGCGACATGCATATTGTCACTGAGTGAAACGCACCTGTAGCCAAACCGCTCCCACATGATTGTCAGAGCTTGCTTGGAGAAAAGCGATATGTGGCCGTTGCGCGGGCCGACGTACCACCAATTGAACCGTTGTTGATCGAAGTCGGCGGGCTGGACCAAGGTCGAGAACAGGACCAGCCCAGGGTCCGCAGCATACTTCAAAATATCTGCAACACTACCGACCGGATCAGGCACGTGCTCTAAAGTTTCAAAACTCGTCACCAGATCGTATTTGCCTTCCGGTTCACCGGAAAATATCGGAACCATCGGATCGTACGTCAGCGCTGTCGGAAATCCGTATTCGCGAAGCGCCGCCGACAGTGTGCCGTTGCCGCCGCCATAATCAAGAATCCGCACTTGCTCCTTGATGGATCCCCAACACCGCGCGACGAAATCGGCGTTGTTCTTCGATCGCCCTGTCTCATAATCCGGATCGACGAGCTTATAGTCATCGTTGTAGATGTGAGCTTTGAATTGCTCGGGTTTCCAATCGTCGAAGGCGTCGGTAAAAAGGAACCGGCAATGACTGCAGCGGCGAAAGTAGATCGGCACGCCTGAAAGGGTGAACTGAACGCCACCCGCCACGTCGCATGATTTGTGGAAATCCACGACGCCGTGGAGAGGGGATGAACCGCCGCATATTTTGCAGGCGCAACTCCCTGTCGAGACCGGTCGCAAGCCCTCAATCACGGTCACCGGCCTCCGGCAAAAAATCGGGAGTCGGATTAAGGCCTCGAATGCTTGCCGTTTGGTTAATTATTCGTTGATCCGGCCTGCTCCGTCGCAACGCGCCACGGCTTCAACGGCAGCGCGTCATCACCGGCGCCGGACCGCGCGGTCAGGCGCTCAGCGCAATAACCAATCGCCCGGACCGGTCAAACCTCCGCCTCGGCCGCCGGAGCGGACGGCTTCACGGCTGCCGTCTCGGCTGCCGAACCGTTTGTGTGTGCGGCTTCCTGCGTCCGATCCAGACCGCCGGCCGGCTTGGCGTCATTGAGCACGATCAGGAGCGGCGTCAGGCCATCCGTATCGACGAGGCGGAAAATCTCAACGTCTTCCTGCGCCTGCGGGCTCCAGCCGGCGATCTCGAGCGCGCGCCAAGCTTTGGACAACAGGCCGTGGTTGCGCATGGGCTTGTTCTTGTCGACGCCACCGACGACCGCCGCTGCCGGTTCGCCCGCCGCCGCCTGCTCGCCATGCTCTTCGCGCCAGCGTTGGCGGAACGGCGCTAAGTTGGAATAGCTGTCGTGTTCCTCCTCCTTGCCGAGCCGCGTCCACTCGGCACGCGTGAGCGGACGGACGAGTTTCAGGTCGGCGAATACGCCGGCGAGCTGGTTCATCGCCAGCGCGCGCAGCTCTTCAACCTTGTCCTGGCCGGTGTGATAGAGGTTGGGGATCACGAAATACGACGCTTCGTTGTGATGAATGAAATGGCGCCGCACCCACTCGAAATTGGCGTCGTCGCCGGGCGAGCGCGCAATTGCGGTCTGGATCGCGCGTGTCAGATGCTCGACCACCGTCGGGTTGGGCTGACGCAGACGCGCCTCGTTGGCGGCAAGCGCATCGCGCCGCACCGGGCCGGTCGCCGGCGGATTGAGCATCGCCATCGCGAAAATGCCGAGGTCGACGCCAAGCGTCGCCAACAGCGCGATGACGTCGCGGCCAGTGATCGGCTCGCCACTGGCGGTGCGGTGAAAAGTCTCCCTGCCGCCGGAGGCGATGAACCGCGCGAGGCTGGTCGCATAAGCGCCGACGTTGGTCCACAGCCTCATGACTGCGTTGGCCACGCCAGCCGGCCCTTCGCTGAACACAGCCGGACGCAATTGCAGCAGGGCCGATTGGGCGGCTTGATCGGCGGCCTGGCGCAGCCGCTGCGCCAGCGTCGGGTCGTAGCAAGAAAAGCCCGGCTGGTTCGGGGCGATCGAGACCGCCGCCGCGAGCGCCCGCATCTCGGTTGCGGTCGCCGCACCGAGTTCGTTGCTGCGTGCCGCGATGCTGACCGCTTCTGCACGGATATCCGCAGCCTTGGTCTCGAAGCGCGCCTGCCGCTCGGCGAAGGTGCCGCCGTCTGGCAGCGCCACGCTTTTGCCCAAAGCATCGAGGTCGGCCTGCACCGGGCCAAGCCACGAACGGGTGAAGCCGTCGCGCAGCGAAACGATCGAATTGCGCACGCCTACTCTGGCGTTATAAAGCGGGCCACGACCGGCGCCGGAAGGTTCCCCGCAGCTGCCGCCGCTTGTCTCTTCGCGCGCCATCTGAGTGTCCGACCAGCTCACCACATTGTCGAGCTGCGCGTGCACCGCCTGCAGGCGGGCCGCAATGGCAGAGGCCGCATCGCGCGCGTCCTCCTGCAACCTCGACAGGCTGGTCCGCGTCGCTTCGTTACCGGCGATCAAGCTCCACCAGAAGCCATAGCCGAACCCGATCGACCACAAGGCCAGAAACAGATAGAGCGGGAAGGTGATCAGCCGCTCAGAGATGCGGCGCTGCGCTCCGAACGTTTCGCGCAGCGCCAGCCACATCAGGAACGTGAGCGTGATCACGATGACGATGACGAAGGTATCCCGGCTCGGCCCTGTGCCGGGAAGCTGCCGCACCGCCTCCGATGAAGCGCCGATGATGAAATCGTGCATTCCGCTCCAGGTCGCGTAACCGGAGATCGAAAGCAGCATCAGCGTAGCGATACCGATCAGTGTGTTGCGGCCTAACAGATAGTCCGCAATAAGCGCCACACGAGTGTGCGTTGGTGCCCGCGTCTCGGCCATGATCGATCCCTGTGCTTCGATTTAGGCCCATACCGGAGAATCACCGGCGATACCACACGCTCGACGCAACTCCTCGTTCCTATCGTAGGCGCTCCAGGCCGCCTTATCCGGCATCCCTCTGTGCCCGCTCGACCGTCCAGCGGTTTTCCGGAAACGGCAAGCCGAGGTTTTCCCGCAAGGTCTTGCCCTCGTATTCCTTGCGGAACAAACCGCGGCGCTGCAGTTCGGGGATGAGCAGATCGACGATGTCCTGCAATCCGCGCGGAAACGTCAGCGGCAGGATGTTAAAGCCATCCGCAGCGCCGGCACGGAACCAGCTTTCAAGCGCATCGGCCACTTCGGACGGCGTGCCGATCACGACGCGGTGGCCGCGTTGCCCATAGACGCGCTTGTACAATTGCCGAATGGTCAGATTTTCGCGGCGCGCCAAGTCCACGCATGACTTTGACGCGGCCTTTTTGCTCGACGTCGGGCGCTGGCTCCGGCACCGGGCCATCGAGCGGATAAGCTGATAGATCGAAGCCGAAGTGCGACGACAAATCCTTGACGGCTAGCTCGGGCGACAATAGCGACTGCAAGCGTTCGTATTTTTCGGCGGCCTCGGCACGGGTTTCCCCGATGACTGTCATCACTCCCGGCAACACCTTGATGGCATGAGGTGGGCGGCCATAGGCGGCGGCGCGACGCTTGATGTCGGCGTAAAACGCGCGGGCCGCATCGAGATCCTGCTGCACCGTGAACGTCACCTCGGCGGTTTCAGCCGCGAGGTCGCGGCCGTCGTCGGACTGGCCAGCCTGCACGATCACCGGGTGGCCCTGCGGCGAGCGGTGCACGGTGAGCGGTCCGCGCACCGAAAAATGCCGGCCCTTATGCTCTAGGAAATGAAGTTTGGAACGGTCCAGATAGATGCCCCGCTCCTTGTCGGCGATGACGGCGCCGTCTTCGAAACTGTCCCACAGCCCGAGGACGACCTTGGCAAACTCGCGCGCCCGCGCGTAGCGGTCGGCGTGGTGCGGATGCATCTCTCTGCCGAAATTGTAGGCTTCGGCCACCGCCAGCGAGGTGACCAGATTCCATCCGGCGCGGCCGCCGCTGATCTGGTCGAGCGAGGCAAAGAAACGCGCGACATGAAACGGCTCGAAATAGGTCGTGGTCGCGGTGGCAACGAGGCCGATCCGTTCAGTGACAGCGGCGATGGCGCCGAGCAGTGTTATCGGCTCGAGCCGCGAGGCCTGCGTCGTCCGTGTCCATGACTCGACATCGTCAGCGCCGAAGGTAGCGTTGGTGTCGGCCATGAACAGGAGATCGAACTTGCCGCGTTCGGCGAGCCGCGCGCTGTCGACGTAGTACGCCAGCGTCTGCCGGCCGTGTGGATCGACGTCAGGATCACGCCAGGCGGCAACGTGATGTCCGGTGCCTTCAAGGAACAAACCAAGCTTCATCATGGCTGCACCCCAGCGGTTAAGTCCTATCGCGGCGCACTGCCGCAACGCGGATGCAGCCGGCCGCCATCGGCGATCGCGATTGCCACGACAATCTCGTCCGGCTTCGGCGCATCGGGCATCGACACCGTAATCGTATCGAAATAGTCAAACGACCAGGAATCGTCCTTGTGGCTCAGCGGCACATCGAGGCTGGCGCCGCACGCGGCAACCTTGACGTTGGACGGAATGACCGCCTTGCCGCCGCCCACTGCGGCGCGCATCGGCTTGCCCAACATTGGATGAATGCAGGCGCCGCCGTGTTCGAACTCGCCGTCAAGGCCGACAATCGCGCCCTTGCCGTAGGAGGTCGGGGGTTGTGACAAAAGGCTGACGAGGTCGGCAGCAAATTTCTCGCCCAGTGCGCGACCCGTCTCGAACAACTCGGTCAGGTCTTCAGTGTATCGGCTTGCATACGGATTGGTGATCACCGCCAGCGCAACGGCGCGGACGATCGGCCGCGCGGCGTCCTTTCCCATGTCCGACGTCAACGTCTCGCGCAGGATCAGCGATTTGCGGATATGCACCATGACGGACCACCTTCCCGCGTCAGTCATTCCCTCCCGGCATCTTGCCTCGCTGTGCGGCTAAAATCGATAGCTTCGCGGCCGCTCGCCTCCACGGCGCGACTATGCCACCTTGCATGCCTTTCGGAGGAAGCGACGCCATGTCTGACAAAAACATGTCTGAGAAGAAATTGACCGGTCGGATCGCGGCGGATCGTATCCGTATGCAATCGACACCGAAGCCGCCGAATGGCGCGGTCGAGCGATTCCTCGGGCTCGGCGAATGCACCAGCCTGATCTCGGACGTGATGGACGAACTCGGCGTGCCCGAGGGCGCGATCGGCGCCGGCATGCTCAAGCCGACGCTGCAAGGCGCGCTCATCGTCGGTCCGGCACTCACCGTGCGCAACATCAGGCAACGGTCCAACCCACTCGACGCAAAGGCGCAGGTCAATCGCATGGCCGAATTCGAAGCCCACAACCTCGCCGAGGACGGCGACGTGCTGGTCATTTCCGGCGTCGCCGGCGCCTCGAACATGGGTGGCATCTCGTCGATGACCGGCAAGCGTCAGGGCGAGCGCGGCGCTGTCGTGATGGGCGGTGTCCGCGACGTGCGCCACTCGCGCTCGATCGGTTATCCGGTGTGGGCGAGCGAAATCACGCCCATCACCGGCAAATGGCGGATCGAAACCGTCGAGATCAACGGCGAGATCGACATGTGCGGCGTTCGCGTCAACGCCGGCGATCTCGTCGTCGCCGACGATACCGGGGTCTGCTTTGTCCCGCGCGCCGACATCATGCGGGTGCTGGAATTGTGCGAGAAGAAGAAGCGGGCTGAAGACAGCCGGATGGACGCAATCTCACAAGGCATCGCGGTGCCAGTGTTCTACGGCAAGGGCTGAAACACGCGCGGGCGGCAACGCTGCCCTCCCCGCTCGCTCGGCGAGTGCTGGCAGAGCGCTCGAACGCGAACTGCAATTGATGTTTCGTTCAGTCGACTGCCGCCTTGATCCGATCCATCGGACTAAAGGCGGCAGGCTGCCGCAAACTTAATCCCCGGCGATGTGATTTTCGCGAATCACATTCCCCCACAAGACAATCTCGCTTTTCAACAAAGCGGCCGAAGCCTCAGGCGTTTCCTGGTCGTCCGGATATTCATAGATGCCGCCCTCGGCGTAGGTCTTCTTCACCTTGGGATCGGCTAGCGCGACGCGAAGCGCGGCGTTGAGCTTGTCGATGATCGGGCGCGGCGTGCCCGCCGGCGCCAGCAGCATATGCCAGAAATCGACGTTGAGCTTGGTGTAACCGAGGTCGCCGAATGTCGGCACCTCCGGCAGCTGATCGAACCGCCTTTTGCCGATGATGGCGTAGACCTTCATCTTGCCGTCTTTGGCCAGAGGCCCGGCGACCACGGATGAAATGACGCTCAGATCCACTTGCCCGCCGAGCAGATCGACCAGCGCCGGACCGGCGCCCCGGTAAGGAACCTGGACGACCTTGATGCCCAGCCCTTGCATGATCAGCACGTCGGCCAAATGACCGAATGAGCCGACGCCGGGATGGCCGACCTTCAGCGTGCGATCCGGCTCTTTCATGTAAGTCAGGAGTTCGCTGAAATTGTTCGGCGGCAGCGTCGGACGGCCGGCCAGCGTATTCGAGGTGATATTGACGAGGCCGATCGGCTCGAAATCCTTCTCCGCATCGAAGGTGCGATTGGGATAGAGCGTCATGCCTGCCGCCAGCGCGGGCTGGTGCAGCACGATCGTGTAGCCGTCCGGATCGGCACGGGCGGCCTTGGCGGCGGCGATCATGCCGCCGGCGCCGCCGATGTTTTCGATCACGATCGGCTGACCCAACGCCTTCTGCAGGGGGTCCTGGATGATGCGCGCTGTCGCATCGTCGGCGCCGCCAGGCGGAAACGCCACGATCAACGTCACCGGGCGCGACGGATAATCTTGCGCGAAAGCCGCGCCAGCCGCCAAGAGACAGGCGGCAAATAGCGAAGCCGCAAGCGTGCGTGCGAGCATCATGATCCCTCCCCGGGCCGCCAGTCGCTCTTGTTCGGCGACAGTCTGGTGGGCCCGATTCGATATTCACCTATATCTGCGGCGTTGCGCAAGGCGAACAGGTGTCGCGGGCAAGTTTGCCGCCGCCATCCATCGCAGCGATGCCCCTAATCCGGAGGTAACAACGCGAAAGCCGCAGGAACAGACAATTCCTGCGGCTTCCGTCTTGGCGGCTGCTGCGGGGAGGCGAAAAATCAGCAGCCGCCTGGGCAATAGGATTGATTAGAGCTGCGAGCCCGGGGTTTCTTCCGTGCCGCCAGGACCAAAGCGGTGGTGTCCGCCAGGGCCACCAGGGCCGCCAAATCCACGATCGCCCTGACGCCAGCCGCCCTGCTCCTGGTTCATGGCAAACCGGTGATGATGGGGGCGCAACATGCGCGCCAGCACCTTGAAACGCTGCTTCTGCTCGTCGGTCAGGGTCGCATAAAGCGGCGCGCCGGCATCGGCGACCTTCTTCAGTGCGGCGCTGGACTTGGCGAGATCGTCGGCGCGGTGCGACAGCCGATCAAACGGGCTGCCCTGCGGGTTGGCTTGGCCCTGGCCGTCGGGCTGTTGAGCGCGCCGCGCCTGCCGCTCCTGCATGCGCGCGATGCGCAACTGCGCCAGATCGCGCAACGACTGCTCGAAGGCCGGCCAGTTCTTCGCCTGATCGGCAGTGAGTTCGAGACCCGCCTTGAGCGCGGCAATACGCGCATCGGTGAACGCCGCCATGTCGGCCGGGCTCGGTCGGTAACCACGCTCGGCGCGCGGGCCACCGAATTCGCCTGGGCCGCCGAAACGCTGTTGTGCATACACAAGCGAGGAGCCGGCGATGGCAAGCACGGCCGTCGCGGCAATCAGGGACTTGAGCATTTGTTTCCTCCAGAGGTGTCAAGTTGGTGCGAATAATGCCGCAGCTTCTTGCCCGCTCAAGTTAAACTTTGGACACCTCAATACGATTGCGGATTACCGCCATGTAATGTTGATTTGTTTGTTCCGATCGTGAACGATATTTAATATTGTGAAGGCGCAATTGCGCCGCAAATTCGCGGGTCGGAACGAAGCGCTCTGCTCAGTCACGCCGCCAGAGAACGAGCTTTGTCGCTCAATGCAGGATCTGCTGCAGAAATAGCCGCGTGCGCTCATGCTGCGGGGATTCAAAAAATTCTTTCGGCGGCGCGATTTCAACAATCTGGCCGCCGTCCACGAAGATCATGCGGTCGGCAACCTGCCGCGCAAAACCCATTTCGTGCGAAACCACCAGCATGGTGATACCACTGGCGGCGAGTTCCACCATGGTGTCGAGCACTTCTTTGACCATCTCCGGATCGAGCGCCGAGGTTGGCTCGTCGAACAGCATGATTTTCGGGTTCATGCACAACGCGCGCGCGATTGCCACCCGCTGCTGCTGCCCCCCCGACAACCGCGCCGGGTATTTGTCCGCTTGTTCGGGAATGCGCACGCGCTTGAGATAGGTCATGGCCAGTTCTTCGGCCGCCTTTCGCGGCATGTGCCGGACCCAGATCGGCGCCAGCGTACAGTTCTGCAAAACCGTCAGATGCGGAAACAGATTGAACTGCTGGAACACCATGCCGACGTCACGGCGCACGGCGAGGATCTGCTTGGGGTCGTCCGTCAATTCGATGCCGTCGACTACGACGTGGCCTCGCTGCCAGTCTTCCAGGCGGTTGATACAGCGCAGAAGCGTCGACTTGCCGCCGCCTGAAGGTCCGCAGATGACAATCCGCTCACCGCGCTGGACCTCGAGATTGATGTCGCGCAGCACGTGAAATTCGCCGTACCATTTGTGCAGGCCGGCGATTTCCACCGCCGCCGCGGCGGGCTTGCGCGCATTGTCATCGCCGGCCCGATCGGTCATCGCCGCCTCCCTCAATTCCCGCCGGCGCGGCGCAGGCGCGCTTCGACGCCGCGTGCGTAACGCGACATGCCGTAGCAGCAGATGAAGTAGAACAAGGCGGCGAACACGTAGCCGGTCGGCGCGATAGTCGGCGCCGCCCATTTCGGGTCGGCGCGCGCGACCTCGATCGTGCGCAGAAAATCGAAGATGCCGACGATAAAGACGAGCGTCGTGTCCTTGAACAATCCGATGAACGTGTTGACGATGTTGGGCAGCGTCACCTGCAGCGCCTGCGGCAGGACGATGAGGCCCATCATGCGCCAATAGCCGAAGCCCAGCGCGCGCGCGGCCTCGTATTGTCCGCGCGGGACCGCCGCAAGCCCGCCGCGCACCACTTCCGCCATGTAGGCCGAGGCGAACAGCGCAACGCCGATCAGTGCACGCACGAGCTTGTCCGGCTCGTAGCGCTCGGGAACGAACAGCGGCAGCATGACGCTCGCCATGAACAGCACGGTGATGAGCGGCACGCCGCGCACGAACTCGATGAAAGTCACCGCGAGGAGCCGGACCGCCGGCAGATCGGACCGCCGTCCGAGCGCCAGGACGACACCGACCGGCAGTGATGCGACGATGCCGACCGTGGCGACCACGACCGTCACCAGGATCCCACCCCACAGCGTCGTCGGCACGGCCGCGATCCCGATTGCCGGAAAACCGTACAGCAGAACGATCGACGCGATCGGCAGGACCACGAAAAAATAGAGCGCGCCGAGATCTCGACGCGGCGCCGACAGCCGGCACAGCCAGACGATGCCGAGCACAAGCGCGACAAAGAAGATATCGACCCGCCAGCGCTCGCCGAGCGGATAGGAACCGTAGACGAAGTAGGAAAGCCACACGCGCACGAACGCCCAGCAGGCGCCCGGCTGCGGATTTTGCGGCGAGGCGAGGCACGCCTCGCGGCCAGTGCCGGACCACACCGCGTCGACGAGGAGAAAGCGAACAAGCGGCGGCACCGCCCACGCCATCAACAACACGCAGGCAAGCGTCAGCACCGTGTTCGCCGGCGTCGAGAGAAGATTAGCGCGTAGCCAGCCGGCGACGCCGGATTGTGCCCGCGGCGGCGGCAATCTCTCTACCGGTGACTTTCGCGAATAGACGGGCGAGATGTGTGCGGCGGTTGACATTGCGCTCATCGCTCAACGATCGCGGTCGCCCGGCCATAGAGGTTCATGGCAAGCGACGTGAACAGGCTGATCGTCAGATAAACCGCCATGGTGATGGCGATGACCTCGACCGCCTGACCCGTGATGTTGAGCACCGAGCCGGCGAATACCTGCACGAGATCTGGATAACCGATGGCGACGGCGAGCGAGGAGTTTTTGATCAGATTGAGATATTGGCTGGTGAGCGGCGGCACGATGACCCGCATCGCCTGCGGGATCACGATCAGGCGCAGCGCCGTCCCGGAGCGCAGCCCGAGCGCCGCCGCCGCCTCGCTCTGTCCGCGGGGCACGGCCAGAATTCCGGCCCGCACGACCTCGGCGATGAACGCCGCCGTATAGACCGAGAGCGCAACGAGGAGCGCGGCGAATTCCGGCAGGATTTCGAGGCCGCCGGTGACGTTGAAGCGGCCCATCTGCGGATAATCGAACGAAAGCGGTAAGCCGGCGAGCAGGAAGACAACGAGCGGCAGTCCGCCGATCAAGACGACACCCCACAGCAGGCCGTGCGGCTGCGCGCCAGTGCGCTCTTGGCGACGCCGGCCCCATGTCTGCATCAGCACGGCGGCCGCAACGCCGATCAGCAAAGCAACGATCACGGCACCGAAGCCGGGCTCGGCGCGCGGCACCGGCAGAAACAAACCTCGATTGTTGAGAAACGCACCGCCAGGCAGCACGGCGCTGTCGCGTAATTCCGGCAGCGTTTTGAGCACCGCGTTGTACCAGAACAGAAGCTGCAGCAGGAGCGGAACGTTGCGGATGAGCTCGACGTAGCCGCCGGCAAGCCGCGCCACCAGCCAATTGCGCGACAGCCGGGCAATGCCAACGGTAAAGCCGATCGCCGTGGCGAGCACGATGCCGATGCCGGCCACGAGCAGTGTGTTGAGCAGCCCGACCCAGAACGCGCGCCCGAAGGTCGAACTGCTTGGCGAATAGGTGATCAGCGTCTGGCTGATATCGAAGCCGGCGGTATTGTTCCAGAAGCCGAGACCGAAGGCGATGTTCTCGTGCGCGAGATTGGCGGCGGCGTTGCTGAAGGCGCCGTAGGCAAGCGCGCCGGCTCCAACAAGGAGCGCCGCCTGCAGAGCGATGCGGCTCGCCGACCGCATGGTGAGCGGCGAAAGTCTTGCCGCGCCGGTCATGGGCGCTCTCGCGGCGGCAAATATTGGCGCCGGCGCGCGCGCAATTCTTTGCCTCAGCGAACCGGCAGACCGTATTGCAGGCCGTTCTTGGTCCACAGCGCGTTAAGCCCGCGCGCGATCTTCAACGGCGAGCCTTGGCCGACATTGCGCTCGAAGCTCTCGCCGTAATTGCCAACGTACTTGATGATCCGGTAGGCCCAGTCGTTGGACAGGCCAAGCGATTGACCGAACTGGCCCTCAACGCCAAGGAGCCGGCGGATTTCCGGATTCGGCGATTTCAGCTGTGCATCGACGTTGCTCTTGGTAACAGCAAGTTCTTCAGCGTCGAGCATGGCGTTGTGGGTCCATCGCACCACGTTTTCCCACACGTCGTCGCCCTGGCGCACCGCCAAGCTCAAGGGCTCCTTGGAGATGATCTCCGGCAGCACGATGGTATCGTCGGGATTGCTCAGGATCAGCCGCTCGCTGTAAAGCGCCGAAGAGTCGGTGGTGTAGGCGTCACAGCGGCCCGTATCGTAGGCCTTGACCGCCTCGTCGACCGTCGCGAAGGTCACGGTCTTGAGCGTCATGCTGTGCGAACGAAAATAGTCGGCGAGGTTCAGCTCGGTCGTGGTGCCCTGCTGCACGCACACGGCGGCGCCGTTGAGCTCGAGCGCGGAGGAGACTTTCAGCTCCTTGTGCACCATGAAACCCTGGCCGTCGTAATAATTCACCGCGGCAAAATCGATGCCGAGCGTGGTGTTGCGCGACATCGTCCAGGTGGTGTTGCGGGCGAGCACGTCGACCTCGCCCGACTGCAGCGCGGTGAAGCGGTTGGCCGCCGTCAACGGCACGAATTTGACCTTGGCTGGATCGTTGAAGATCGCCGCCGCGATGGCGCGGCAGTAGTCAACGTCCAGGCCGCTCCAGTTGCCCTGCGGATCGGGCATGCCGAAGCCCGGAAGCTGGCCGTTGGCGCCGCAGACGAGTTCGCCGCGCGCCTGCACCGCTTTCAGCGTGACGGAATTGGCGGCATGCGCAGTGCAGGCAAACAGCACGATAAAGGCGAATGCCGTCGCGATCCGTTTCATGGAGGAACCCCTCAGCATCAAGGCGCGCACCGCATCCCGCGATCCGGCACGCCGAAGGAATTGGGCGTGCCCCCATCTGAGAACGATCGGGCAACAAGGTCAAGGGGTTGACCCGGTTCGGCGGCAATTTAAGGTGCCATATCCGAACCGCAGCGCGGCAGTTTTGGCATGAACGACACGAACGAAAAACAAAATCCGACCCCGCCGCGACAGGCGGCGACACGCGTGGTGACGGCGGGACGAGATCCGCCGTCCTATTACGGTTTCGTCAATCCGCCCGTCTATCACGCCTCGACCGTGCTCTATCCGAGCGCCGAGGATTTTCTGGCCCACCGGGCGCGCTATCAGTATGGCCGCCGCGGCACGCCAACCACCGAAGCGCTTGAAGGGGCGCTCGCTGAACTCGAGGGGCCGAATTGCGCCGGCGTTGCATTGCTACCATCGGGATTGGCGGCAATCTCGGCTGCGCTGCTCGCGGTGGTCAAAGCCGGCGATCATGTGCTCGTGACCGACAGCGCTTATGGACCGACGCGGAATTTCTGCGAGCAAATCCTCAAGCGGCTTGGCGTTACCACCACCTATTACGACCCGTTGATCGGCGCCGGCATCGCTGAATTGCTGCAAAGCAACACGCGCGCGATCTATCTGGAATCGCCCGGCTCGCTGTCCTTCGAAATGCAGGATGTCGGCGCCATTGCCAAGGTCGCGCACGACAAAGGCGCGCTCGTGCTCATCGACAACACCTGGGCGACGCCGCTTTATTTCCGTCCGCTCGACCATGGCGTCGATCTCGTCATTCAAGCTGGCACCAAATATATCGGCGGCCATTCCGACGTGATGCTCGGCACCGTCTCAGCCAACGCGGCGGCGGTGGCCGCGCTCAAGAGCACGGTGCGGCTGACCGGATTGTGCGAGGGGCCGGACGACGTCTATCTCGGCCTGCGCGGCGTGCGCACGCTGGCGGTGCGACTCGAACGGCATTTCAAAAGCGGCCTCGAGGTAGCGCGCTGGCTCGAGCAGCGGCCGGAAGTGCTTCGCCTCCTGCATCCGGGGATGCCGAGCAATCCCGGTCACGCCATCTGGAAGCGGGATTTTACCGGGGCGTCAGGCCTGTTCAGCATGGTGCTCAAGCCAGTGCCGCAAAAGGCGGTGTTCGCCTTTCTCGACACGCTCACGCTGTTCGGCATCGGCGCGTCGTGGGGCGGCTACGAGAGCCTCGCCATTCCGTTCGATGTCACGTCGGTGCGCACCGCGACACGCTGGGCACCGGGCGGCCCAACCGTGCGGTTTCATATCGGGCTCGAAGCGGTCGAAGACCTGCTCGCCGATCTTGAACGCGGCTTTGCGGCGATGGCGGCCGCCGCCGCCGGCTGAGCGCGTCAGGCCGCCGCGGGCGCGGCTTTACGGTCGCGCAGCACGAAATAAAGATTGCGCATGTAAACGAAGACGCCGAACGCCTGGCCGGCGATAAACACCGCGTCCCTGCGGTAGAGCGCATAGGCCAGAAGCAGCACGCCGCCGGCGATGGAAAAGAACCAGAAGCCGATCGGGATCACGCTGTGGCCGGCGCGCTCGGAGGCGATCCACTGCACCAAAAAGCGCATGGTGAACAGCGCCTGCGCGGCAATGCCGAGCAGAAGCCACCAGTCGGCCCGCCGGACGAATACGTCGATGAAATAAGCGCCGATCGCATGAGATAGATCAACGAGCACTGGTCACCTCCTCATAGCGCGGCACGCGCTTCTTGCGCCGAATGAGCCACCACACGCCGCCCAGATCCAGAATGCCGACCCACAGGCGATCCCACAGTCCGTAATTCGAAACGCCGTGCCCCCGCTGCCGGTCGACCACATCGACATAGCCGACCTCGAATCCCTCGCGGCGTACAAGCGCCGGAAGGAAACGATGCAGAGCGTCGAAATAAGGCAGCGACAAAAACAAGTCGCGCGGAAATGCCTTGAGCCCGCAGCCGGTATCGCGGGTGCCATCCTTGAGCACGGCTGAGCGGACGGCGTTGGCGATGCGCGACTGCATGCGCTTATAGCCGCTCGCCTTGCGCCCGACGCGCTGGCCGGCGACGAGGCCGAGACGCGGGGCGCCCTTCTCCAGCGCATCGACCAGCGCTGGAATGAAGGCCGGATCGTTCTGGCCGTCGCCGTCGATTGTCACCACGATCGGCGCGCGCGCCATCGTCACTCCGGTACGCAAAGCCGCCGATTGGCCGCAGGATTGCTCGTGGCGGATTTGCCGCAGCCACGTCCGCTTCGCCGCCAAGGCGAGCAACTCCGCATGGGTCGTGTCCTTCGAACCGTCGTTGACATAGACGATCTCGAAGGCGCGGCCGGCCAAGGCGGCTTCGATCTCGGCCACAAGCGGCGAGATATTGCCGGCTTCGTTGCGTACCGGGACGACGACTGACACGGCAGGAGCGGGATCGCGCCCGTTACTGATCGACATGGCGCAAGCTTCTAAAGGGCATTCCAGTTGGGTTCAATCGGCGGTCAATTTGGCGGGTTTCCGCCGTCGGGGGAGCGAGACAAGCGCGCGATGGATCGCGGTGGCAATGCGGCTAAGCGACGGACCCGGATAGGCTGCCAGGTCGTGCGGCGAGAACACCAGGCGGCGGGCGGCAAACGAGCGACGCACCAACTCGGCGCCGGCGGCACCGACTACCGCGCCAGCGATGACGTCACTCGGATGATGGGCGAGTAGGACGACGCGGCTGAACATGATGGTAAGCGCATAGAGCCACATGAGCGGGCGCGTGCGCGGCCAGAGCGCTCCGATCGCCAATGCCGCCGCGGCGACCGTCGTGGAATGGCCCGACGGCAGGCTTGCATACTCGGAACGCCAAGCGAACGGCATGTAGGTGAACGGGTCGCCGTGAATATCCATGTAGGGTCGCGCGCGGCCAATGAGGCGCTTGATGATGGCCGTGAACAGTCCCGGCAAGGCGACCGCCCAGAAGACGAAGGCCAGTCGCGCGGCAAGCGCTGCCAGCACACCCCGGGTCAGCAGCGGCAAAGCCGGCGAGGCCACCGCGGCCAGACAGAGGAACGCCGCCCCGCTCGGAACGAGCCACCAGCCCGAAAGGCCCGCGTTGGTGATTTGTTCGAAGGCATCGTGTACCGGGCCGGTCATCCCGCGCGCCCACTCGGCCGCCGTAGCGTCGATCAAAAACATCGCCGCCACGGCTACGGCGAGAGTGAGCACCACAGCGGCGATCGCCGCCTTTGACACTGGCGGGATTTGCGCCCGCGCCGGGCGCAGAAGCACGCGGCTCCATTGCGCGAGATTGCGCACCACGTTGTAGCCGATCGCTGTGACCGCATTTACGGTGGCAGCAAGCGGCGCCGCGCGCTGCGGGGGCGCGCCACCGCCGGACGAGTCCGGCATGGCATTCACGGCGAGCCCACCAATTCAAACACGGTCACGGCGATGCGATGGCCATTCGATAGATTGAAACCGTTAACTGTCGGCCCGGCCTTGAAGAGCAGACCGATTGTCGCGGCACGCTGCGCGAAGACGCGCTGTTCAGGCCTATCGACAAAGGCGAAGCGGCAAGACCCTTGGTGCAGAAAATCGGCCGCAGCAGAGGCGTCGGTCAGAACAGTGTCGGTACCGGCGAGAAAGACCAGACTCGGCTCCTCATATCCAGCGCTGGCGGCAACGGGGTGCGGACACGGCTCGGCACGCAATAACTTGCCGAGCGCCACGCTCGGAAACATTGGAGCGAGCGAGGGCAGCACGACGCCGAAGAGTCCGATCGAGATCAGGATGGCGCAAGCGAGCGAGCGCAGGAACGACCGCTCGGCGCCGTCATCGTTATAAAGCCACCAGGCAAAAAGTCCGCAAATGAGAGCGGCGGCGAAGAACGGCCAGGCGAGAAGTTCAAGATTGCGGTCGATCGCGATTGCGCCAGCCACCGCGGCGACACTCAAGACGAGCGGGACCATGAGCCACCAGACCGCCGCCCGCGTCAGCGCAGGCCGCTGCGACAGCGAATTCTTTTCGATTGCATAGGCGACCAGGATCGCGATCGCCGGATAAAGCGGCAACACGTATTGCGGCAGCTTGGTCGGCACCAGCTCGAACACGATCCACGACGGCACGAGCCAAGCGAGCAGAAAACAGACGCCAGCCTCCCGCCGCGCCGACCAGATCGCCGGCAGCGCCGGCAGCGCCAGTGCCGAGGCCGGGAAGAAAGTCGCAAAGAACAAAAGAATGTAGACCCCGGGCGGCGCGCCGTGGGCTTCCTGCCCGCCGCCGACCTTGGACAGCATGTCGTGACCCACGGCATTGACCAGGAAAGCGTCGCCGGAGCGCCAATAGATCGCAACGAACCACGGCAGCACCAGGACAACGAGCCAGACGATTCCGGGAAGCGGCCGCAGTGCGGTGAGCCAGCGCGCCGAGCGCTCGAGGATCGAGAGCGCCACAGCGGCAAGGCCCGCGACCATGACGACCAGCGGTCCCTTGTCGAGAATACCGGCGGCAAGCGCGGTCCAGAACAGTCCCGCCAGCGGCCAACTCAGCGGCGCTGCGCTCGCCCGCTTATCGCGCGGCTGCAAATAGGCGCGCGCTAACGCGCCCATGGCCAGCACTGTGGTGAGAAGCAGCACGGCGTCGGTCTTGGCCAGACGCGCTTCGATGCCAAGCGCAATCGAGCCGGCCATCATCAGCGCGGAAAGAAGCGCAGCGCGCCGGCGGACAAAATCCAGTGCGCACCAGTAGGTCGCCAGCACCGCGCCGATGGCGGCAAGCAGCGATGGCAGCCGGTAGAGCCAGATGGTTCGCAGCGCCGACGGCCCGCCGAGGCTTTCGGCCACCCTGACCACGCCAGCTTGCAGCCAATAGATGCCGATCGGTTTGCGATAGCGGGTGTCGTCCTGATAGTGGATGTCGACATAATCGCCGGTTTCGACCATCTGCTTGGTGGCCTGGGCGAAATAGGCCTCGTCACGATCGACCGGCGGAATCTGGAAAAATCCCGGCAGAAAGGCGACGAGCGAAACGAGCACCAGCAAAGCCGCCGCCCGCTTGTGCGCGACCACGCCGAAATCGAGGAGCGCCGCAAGCCCGTTGGCCGGCCAATAGGCCCGCGCTGGCGCGCTGCTGGTCGTGGTCATGCTCCGCTAACACCGGTCAATGGCGCGCGGACCATAGTGAAAACCCCCTGATCGGGGAAGCACCGCGGGCGGGCGGGTTTCGCGGTGACGCTTTCGATTATTGGGCGGCCCGGATAGGGCTTGGCGTGATTCCAGCCGCTCCTGTCGGGACAGTCGCTTCTGCCCGGCTGATTAAATTCTCGGCCGCGCCGCTGTCACCAACGCGTACCACCACGCTGTCGGTCGCTCCGGTGGAATCGACGACCGTCACCCGCGAAAAGCCTGGACCGGCAGGCGTGAAAAACAACGATCCCCGCTCCTGCGGCGGCAGCGGATTGCCGTTGACGAACACGGTCAGCGGCGCCGCCGCCCCGGTAATCTTCAGCGGAACGGGATCGGGCTTGCCGTCCGTCGTCGATAGGTCGAGCCGGGCGCCATCGGGTGGGAAGAGAATGTGCAGCGAGGCCTGCGCGCTACCCGCTTCAGATGAAGCCGGCGCGAAGCGGCGCAGCGGCGGCGGCAATTTTGACGACGAGACGATGAACACGCCCGCCGGCGCGCGCGGCAGCGCCACCGGCGCGCCCAACCGGGCAAAAGCGTCAAACAGGATCGGCGCGGCTGCCTCGCGACCGATCAGGCCCGGCACCGGCGCGCCATCGGGCCGGCCCACCCATACGCCGATCGTGTGCCTGCCGTCAAAGCCGACCGACCACGCGTCGCGGTAGCCGTAACTGGTCCCGGTCTTGAACGCGATGCGGCCAGGCACGCCATTTTCCGGCGGCGGCGAGCCGGACAGGATATTGCTCACGTACCAGGCCGCGACTTCGCTCATCAACCGGCGCGGCTGCAGGGCCGGCCTATCCAGCCGTTCGCGCAGCGGCTGCACGCTGCCAAGCTGCGCGATGCCCGAATAGAGCATGACCAGATCGGACAGCTTGGTGCCGACGCCGCCGAGCCCGATGGCAAGACCGGGCGCCTGCCCCGGCGGCAGGACGAGCGCGGCGCCAACTTGAGAAAGCCGCGCCGTCAAACGGGTCGCGCCGACACGGTCGAGCACCGCGATCGCCGGCGTGTTGAGCGATTGCTGCAGCGCCTCGCGGACCGTGACCGTGCCGGCGAAGGTGAAATTGAAATTGCGCGGCGAATACGCGCCGTAGCGCTGCGGCCGGTCGTCGATCAGCGTCTGCGGATGGATAAATCCGTCCTCGAAGCCGATGCCGTAGATGAACGGCTTGAGCGTGGAGCCGGGCGAGCGCAGTGCCTGCGTCATGTCCACTTCGCCGGCGCGGCGCTGGTCGAAATAGACTGGCGAGCCGACCTCCGCCAAAACTTCGCCAGTCGCGTTATCGACGACGAAGATCGCCAGCGACACATTCGGATCGAGCGTTTGTTGGAGGGAGCGCTCCCGCTCACGTGCCAGCTCCTGCAAGCTTTTCTGCAAACCGGCGTCGATGGTGAGGCTGATCTCTTTGGCCGCCGGGGTCTCGGCGACGGCCCGATCGGCGGCGTGCGGCGCTAACAGCGGCAGCGGTCGGCGTGCGGTCGGCACCGGCTCGGCCTTGGCGAGCGCGACTTCGTCGGCGGGAATTCCGGCGGCCGCCGCATAGCGGTCGAGCACACGGTCGCGCGCGGCGCGCGCGGTTGCTGGATAGCGATCGGGCCGGCGTAGCTCGGGCGATTGCGGCAGCGCGACCAGCAGCGCGGCCTGTCCCAGCGTCAGATGGGTCGGCTCCTTGCCGAAATAGGCGAGCGAGGCGGCGCGAATGCCCTCGATATTGCCGCCATAGGGGGCGAGATCCAGATAGAGCGAGAGGATTTCATCCTTGGTCAGCGCGCGTTCGATTTCGACGGCGCGGACCATTTGGCGGGACTTGGCGAGGAAACTGCGTGCGGTGCGCGGCTCCAACAGGCGCGCCACCTGCATGGTCAAGGTCGAGCCGCCGGAGCGAATATGGCCGCTCGTTGCAAGCTGATACATCGCCCGCAGCATCGCCAGCGGATCGACACCATGGTGCGAGCGGAAGCGCTTGTCTTCGTACGCGAACAGCACGGCGAAGAAGCGCGGATCGACGTCGGCGGTCTTGGCCGGCAGCCGCCAGCGGCCGTCAAGCGTCGCATAGGCGCGAAGAAGCCGGCCGTCGCGATCAAGCACCTGCGTCGAGAACGCAAGATCTTTGCCAAGCGGCGGCGGACCAAGCGAAGCGATCCACCACGCGGCAGACGCAACGCAGGCGCAAACGATCAATCCGGCGAGGATCGCAAAGCGCCGCATACGCCGCCGTTTCCGGCCGTCACCGCCGCCGGCAGGGGCGGCGGCGGACTCTATTGCCGGCACACTCATTTCGCCGCCGTCACCTCGACGCTTTCAGTCGACGTGCGGCCGTAGCGGTCGGGACGGTACATGTCCGTCACGCTTGCCTGCGGCCGCACATATTTGCCGGGCGCCACCGCGCGCACCACGTAGGCCACGGTGAAGACCGGCGGATCGTCCTTCTTGCGGTCGAAGGCGGCGGTGAAACGGTCGTCGCGGAATTCAGAGTCAACCGGCTCCTGCGCGTCGGTGATCCACGGCAGCGTGCCGGTATCGCCTGACGACACCAGATGCGGATTGTCGATCTCGAAGCCGGCGGGCAGATAATCGGCGACGATCACGCGGCCGAACTGCGGCTGCCCCTCGGTGATTTTCAGCACCACGACGAGCTGCGTGTTCTGTTTCACCGTCGACGCATCGACCGTATCGCCCTCCATCGTGTAGGTGCCCCGCTCAATCTTGAAGCCCTGCTCGGTGGCGGGCTCGGGCGTGACTGGCGCGCCGCTGACTGTGACGACGGCCTTCACCTCGCTTTGCCCGTTATTGGTCACCTTCAAGGGCTGCGTGAGATTCGCCGCCGCGATGGTGCGATAGAGCGGGCCGGTGACGGCTTGGCCGCCGACATCGAGCGAGACGTTGCCGGCATCCTTGGCGATGGCGCTCGCCGCCAGCAGCAGCCAGGCGTCCTCCTGCGTTGAGGTGGGACGCAGCTGCACGCGGGCGGCATCGACCTTCGCCACCGCCGCCTGCACGGTCGCCTGACTGGCACCGCCTTCGGCCGCAAGCGTCAGCACCGCGGCGGCGTCGCGCAACGTCGAGCCGTAATCCTCGCGGTCGGCAAGATCGTCGCCGGCCGGTGTGGCGAACGAGGCGAGCGCAGCCGCAAAGACGCGCTCGGCGCGCGCCTTGTCGCCAGCGAACGCCAACGCGGCGGCGAGCTGCGCCTTGGCGATCGGCGTTTCCAGGTCGTCGAGCTTGGCGTCGGCGAGGTAACGCAGGTCGCCGATCGGCGCCATGCCGTTGCGCGCCAGCACATAGAGCGCGTAGGCGATGTCGCTGCCGCCGTTCTTGCCCGGATCGGACAAGTCGGAGACCGCGTTGCGCAGGCGATCGAGCGCCAGGTGGAACGCGGTGTCGGGCACTGCGAATTTGTGCTCGCGGGCGCGGGTGAGGAAGTCGGTCACGTAGGCATCGAGCCAGACGTCATCGCCACCCGCGCTCCACAGACCGAACGAGCCGGTGGAATCCTGCCGTGTCAGCAGCGCCGCGATGGTGTCGGTGATGCGCTTTTGAGTCTCGGCATCGAGCGCGACGTGAGCTTGGGTCGCGAGATCGCTCATATAGAGGAGCGGCAGTGCGCGGCTCGTGATCTGCTCCGAGCAGCGGTACGGATAGCGCGCGAGTTCGGCGAGCAGCGTCGCCGCATCGAGCGCGGTCGAGGAGCCAACCGAGATCGAGACCGAACCGGTGCCGGGAACGAGATCGGCGAACATGTCGCCCGACAGCGTCAGGCTCTTTCCGTTGCCAAGCGCCTGCACCGTGCGCCGGGACAGAATTTGCGCCGGCGTTCGCACATTTGTCGTGTAGGTCCGTTCGAGCGCAAAGCCCGACGGGCCGGTCACGCTGACACGAACGGTACCGTTCCCGGCCGCATTAGCGACGAGCGGAACGTTGATCCCGCCGCGCTCTTTGGCGCGCAAGGTCAACTTCTGTGTGGCGCCGGCGCCGACCAGGACGGCGTCGGCCGCGGCCACCGAGATGGTGTAATCGCCGGGCGCGCCTTCAACGTTGTCGAGGCTGAGATTTACGGTCGATCGGTCGCCGGGCAACAGGAACCGCGGCAGCGTCGCCGTCAGCACGACAGGGTCGCGCACGACAACGTCGGCGGTAGCCTGTCCGACTTTATCCTTAGTCCACGCCACCGCCATGACGCGCAGCGTGCCTTCGAAATCGGGCACATCGAACGTCACTACCGCGGTGCCGTCCGGGGCGACCGTGACAATGCCCGAATAGAGCGCCACTGGCGGACCACTGGGCGGGCTCGCGTGGAGGGTTTCGCCCTCGTCACCGCCGGTGCGGATCGTCCCGCGCACCCCCTGCATGCCATCAATCAATTGGCCGTAAAGGTCGCGGATGTCGGCGGAGAGCGCGCGCTGCCCGAGATAATAATCGGTCGGCGACGGCGGCTTGTAGTTGGTCAGATTGAGAATGCCGACGTCGACGGCGGCGACGACAACGCGCGCCTGATCGCCGGCCACAAGCCCATTGAGCTTGATCGGCAGTTGCAAGGTGGTGTTCGGCCGCAACAGTGTCGGCGCGTGCAGATCGAGCGTCAGCGTTCGCGCCGCGTGGTCGATGGAAAACCATTGCACGCCGATGGCGCGTCCTGGCATGCGCTGGGCCGGTGCGTCGAGCGGACGCCGCAGCGTGGCGACGAGATACGCGCCCGTGCCCCAATCGCGGCCAACCTGCACGCTGATCTTGGCGAGCCCTTCCTTCACGTCGACGCTCTGGCTCGCCAACAGCTTGTCGCCGAAGACGTCGATGTTGAGCCGGCCGGCGCTGCGGGCGGTCACCGCAACCGTCATCGTATCGCCCGGCTTGTATTCGGGCTTGTCGAGCGCGACTTGCAGCATGTCGGGCGTGTCGGCGCTCGCATCGACGTACCAGCCGGCGTCGAAATCGACCGAGGTGACCGGACCGTTCGGGTCGGCGCTGGACACCTGCAAGCGATAGCGGCCGAACTTGACCGGCAGCGAAATCTCGCCCGGCTTGTCCGCGCTGGTGGCGATGGTTGCGTCAGCCACCCGCGTGGTCGTCTTGACCGGTTCGTAGTTCCACTGTCCGTCGCGTTTGTAGAACTGATAATGCGTGTCGATACGCAGCAGTTGGTAGTGGAGTCCACTCTGTGCCACCGGCTTGCCGTTGGGCGCCACGACCAGGACGTTGAACGTCGCGTTGCCGCCATCTGCAAGCGAGCGGCCCGAGAACAGCGGCTTGATGCCGATCATGTTGCCGCCTGCCGTCACCGGCAGGACGAGCGTGTGCTCAACAGCGCGGCCGCCGGACTCGGCCATGCGCACGGCAATCTGCGCCTGCAGCGGACGCGTGGTCGACGGCAGCTTGTCGAGGCTGACGTTGAACTTCGCCTTGCCGCTGGCGTCGGTCGTCGGCAGGCTGTCGAGCGTCTGCTGGACCGGCTGCACCTCTTCGTCGTCGAGTCCGAACTGATAGCCGGCGAATCCGGCGAGTTCGTCGGCCACTTTGATCGTCACCTCGCCGTCGAGGTCGAGGCCCGAGGCCGGTGCGCCATACAGGAAGCGGCCCGCGACATCGATCTCGGCTGGATTGTTCGACGAAATCTGCGTGCTGGGCGAGGTCAGATCGAAGGCGATGCGGTCGGGCACGTAATCCTCGACCAGGAAGGTCGTCTCGCCGACCGGCGGCCGCTTTGGATCGGTGAAGGTCTGCACGTGCCAAGTGCCGGTCGGCGCCGAGGCCGGCAGGCCAAGCGACAGCGTGTGGCCGCCGATACCCTCGTCGGCCACCGCGGTGCGGGAAAATTCGACGCCGTCGGGCCGCTGCACGACGAACGTCAGCGGCACGCCGAGTGCGCCTGAGCCTTGGGCATCGCGAAGAAGCGCCGTGACGTGGACAGTTTCGCCGGAACGGTAGACGCCGCGTTCGGCATAGACGAAGGCATCGAGCCCATTCGGGGCGGGACGGCCGCCGACCCCGCGGTCGGTGAGATCGAAGGCCGGGTTCTTCAAGTTGAGGAACGCGTAATCGCCAGCCGAGTCGATGGCAGCGACGAGCGCAGGCGCCGAACCGCCCTCCCCGCTGGCGAGCCCCGTCTCGAACAGCGCCTGTCCGTTGGTATCGCTGCGCCGCGTTGCCAGCACCTCGTTGCTGCGCGAAATCAGCCGCAGCTCGATGCCGTTCTTCGGTTCCGCTGTCGCCAGCGAATTGATGAAGACGTGGATGCCATCGTTGCCGGAGAACGCGGTCAGCCCGAGATCGGAGACGATGAACCACTGGGTCGCGAGCGAACCATAATCGTTGTCGAGGTTCTTCGTTTCGTCCGGCTGCGCCACCATGACGTAGACGCCGGACTTGAGCGCGCCGATCGCCTGATCGATCGGAAAGGCGGTGGTGACTTCCTGGTTGAGCGGCGATTTGTCGATGGCGAGTTCGCCGTTCCACACCGCAACGCCGCGAGATTTTTTCAGCGTGTTGACGTCGTAGGTGGAAAGGCCGGTCTGGAAGTCGCCGCGGCCGTAACCGACGCCCAAGACTTCATCGATCAGATTGCGATCGGTAATCCGGTAGATTTCGACGGCGACGCTCTTCGTATTGACGCTGATCACCGGAATGCCGCTCTGGCCGGTGCGCGGCAGCACATAGCCGGTGGTGGTGAAGCGCACCGCCGGCTGCCGGTCGCGAACGTAGATGGTGAAATCGACCGACTTCGACAGCGTCTCTTGCACGGTCGAGGGCAACCCCGCCCGCAGCGTCACCGTGTAGGTCTCCCCGTGCTGCAAGCCCTCGACGCAGATCTGCTTGTCTTCCACCGAGAGCGCCGGCTTGTCGGTGCCCGAGAGCGCGACAAACGGCGAAAAATCGGTACGCGGCGGCAGGTCCTCGGAGAACTGGAAGCAGGCGCGCGGCGAAGCGGTGTCGGCGTCGATCGTATAATCAAGCGCGCGGAAGCCATGCTGCTCGCGCAGCCGCTCGTAGGTCGCACGCACGTCGGCGACCTCGCGCAGCGTCAGCGAAATCCGCAGTGCGTCGAGCGCCGGCCGCCACATCTGCTGCTGCGCCAGCACGTTGCCAAGCTGCACCAGGCTGTCGGCCTCCAGGTTGCGCTCGGTGGCGCGCTGATAAGCGATATAGGCTGACCCGGAGGCCCGTTCGAGCAGCGCTTGCTTCTCGCTGTCGTTCTGCGGCTTGATCTGCATGATGGTGCGCGACAACCGCAGCCAGGTGGCGGCGTCGTTGGGCGTGACCGCAACGATCTCGCTCAAGACCTCCATGCCGGTGCGAAAATCGTTCTTGGCGAAGGCATTGTTGGCGTCGAGGCGAAGCTGCGCCACCGATTGCGTCGGCGTGCCGGCATCGGCCTTGATCTGCGCCTCGAGCTGAATGGCGCTCTTGTTGAGATCGCTGTTCTGGAATGGCTTGTTGGCGGCATTGACCTGGAAACAAACAAGCGCGGCGCAAACGGCCACGAGCGCCGCAGTAAGGGCGGCGCGCACGGGCGCAATCATCGGAAAACTCCTCCCAGAGAGTCGCAATTGCAAAATTCCGAACGGGTGCAGGGAGTTGAGGCGTCAATCGTGTCGAGGTCGTGACCGAGGGAACCGCCTCGCCGCAATTATTTTAACGTATATCGCAGAACGGCGGCATCCGCGCCTGCCTTCTCGGCGAGTCCTCAACGGTGCGCAGGCGCAGCCAATTTACCAGGCCAATTTACCAGGCGTTGTAGGCGGGAATCCTATATATGCTTCTCGGCGTACGGCCCCGTAGCTCAGGGGATAGAGCAACAGCCTTCTAAGCTGAAGGTCGCAGGTTCGAATCCTGCCGGGGTCGCCAATCAATAAAATCACAATCGCTAGGACGAACGCTCCGTACGTTGGCCTTAGCGGGTCGTATATCGCCCGGCTGGGGCAGAAGCCATTCAGCCGGCAGCAACCGATTTGCGCAGCCTGTTAGTGGGCGCCGACGCCGGAAAGAAGTTTCACGCTATCGTCCGACCGCGGCTTAGCAGCCGCAAGGGCAAGCTGCCGCGTTGCCGGGGGCGTTACGTTCGGCAGGCCGGCGCCAACTTTGAGCTCGGCCAAACCTTTCGATTCCTTCGGCATACGATCGCGCATCACATTCAGGCCCGGGGCATATCGCCTGGCCATGGCGGAGGCGCGCATATTGGCGGCACGCGCCGCCACAGCCATGTTCGAACCGGCACCAACACGCGCCGCCAAGCCCTGCGGACTTGTCGTGTCCCTGTTGGCCAAGAGAGCGAGACCGGAAACACCGGTCTGCGCCGGCATGAGGCTCTTTAGGTTACTGAAATTCAACGTTGGTGTAGCTGCCAGCGCGCCGCCGATACTAAAACTGAAGGTGATCGCGGCCACGCCGAATATTTGGATAGTTCGCATCGCATGAATCTCCTTTAACAATCCGAGGCGCCAATAGCCGTCAATTTGGGCGAATTGTGGGTGCTTGCAAGGGAGCTTGCAAGAAGTAAAGAGATCGTGATTATATGTGCGGAGCGGGTTCTTGGAAAGCCGCGCGTACACATCACGTCAGCAATTCGTTTCGTTCGCCCCGGCAGAGCCGGACTTCAGGTCGACTTTATCGAGGAGATTCGCTCATGCGTCTCATCATGCGAGCTGTACTGATTTTGTCCGCGGTTGCGTTGGCGTTCCCGGCCGCCGCCCAATTGGTGCCCGGCGGTGGCGGCACTCCGCCGGCGGCGCCAAGCACGCCCAGTCCGACGAGTGGCTTGATCACTCAATTCAACGCCGCGCAAATCGCGCAACTCTTCACCGCTGCCGGCTTCACCTCCACGGCTGGCACTCTGTCGGACAACAAGACGCCCGTGGTTAACGTGCAATTCTGGCCCAACACCATAAGCGGCGTCCTCGGCACTCTCTGCGAAAACAATGGCACCTGCCCAGCCTATCAGATCCTCACCCTTTTGCCCAACCAAACTGGAATTGGCGATCCCTGGACCGACGGCTGGAATGACAAGTTTGGGTTCGTAAAGGCGGTTAAGAATGGAAGCGATCTGATATTCATAATGGACGTTGTCTTGGGTCCCGGAGTTAGCGGCGACTATGTCAAGACGACGGCAAGCCTCTACAAGGCAATCGTCGATCAAGCGCAGAACTTTAATCCCGCCCAGCCGTAATGCGCGCCGCGTCGCAGCGGCTGTCCGATCTAGCGACCGCCTCACTGGCAGGCGGCGCTATAGTCGGTGATGAACTTCTGTCCTTCGCTCAGATCAAAATCGACCGTGCCGACCGGCGCGGTCTGCTTGTTGAAGGCAACCTGCACCCTGTCGGATTGCTTCAACAGATTGGCGACCGCCGGCGTCAGCGCAATGGTGACGCTCACATGATGCGCGTCCGTCGCACTCAGCGGTGCGACTATGTCGGAATTGTCAACGTTCACTACGGTCGGTTTGCTGTTCGCCCCGCTGCCTGCCTTCGACCCGCTCAGTGAAAAACCGGAGACCGACTTGATAAAATCGGCCGGCGGAGCGCGGACGCCGCCGCCATGCTGGCCGGCGTTGTATGCCTCGGGCAGATAGTCAACGCGGATCGCCACGCGACGCGGCGTGCCGGCGCAGCCGAAGACGAGATCGTCGTGATTGTTCGGGATAGCGCTGGAGTCGGGATTCTTTCCTTCCACGACGATAGCGCCGTTGTTGTCCGACAGATCCCACGAGGTCGAAAATGGCGTGACCGTTTTGGATTTCTCCAGCTGTGCCGGGGTCAGATATTGAATGAATTCAAATCCGGCGGCGCATGCTGCAGCCATGTTGAGCCAGATGGGGTCGGCACCCATCTTCTCCGCATAGCGACCGATTTCGGCCGCCACCACCTCGCCTGAGTAATAGTCCTCGCCGGGCGGCTGAACCGGCGACGAAACCGCGCCTTGCTCGATGGCGTGAACCCCATAAAATGAACCGGTTGGGACAGTGCGGCGGACACCGCCAAGGAACGCAAGCGAACAAGAGCTGTCGCATTCCCCCTTGGCCGGGGCGGCACTTCCCAGCGCCCTTAGCGGAGTGCTCGCGTCGGGGATTTGCGGCTGGCCAACGGAGGTCCGCAATGAATGGCTGCGAATGGCTTCCCCAATCGCAAGCCCTCCGTTGACCACCCCGCCAGGGGAGTGGAAGACGACAACCGTCCCCGGCTTGACGTTGTTTTTCGCGAGGAAGTCGTCAAATGCCTTGTAGTGAAATGTGGTTTTTCCATTTTCTTGTGTGGCTGTCGCCGCCATGACGGCTCCAACCGCATAGATCACGCGGCCGTACCCGGAAACGATGCCGCCGTCGATAAACTGCATCGGTTTTCCGAAGTTGGCGCCAGCCGGCGCCGCGGGACCCTTACGTTCATCGGAGCAATTGACCGCCCACGCCGACGACGCTGCGAACAAAGTTGCGACCGTCAGCACACACAAGCGCGTGACACCTTTGCCGAATACATTCATCGGAGTTCCCCTGATGGCACGCCAACTCTAGCTGCTTTCTGTCTGATAGCAAGATTGCGGGGCCGCCGCCGCGTGTGTCACTATCGCGGTGAGCGGCGAAATGTTTGTGAGACCCTCATAATGCCAGGCGCAATCATTTTAGCAGGCGACGTCAATCTGATGAACGTCGGCGATGCCACCGTGCCGTTCCGGCGCGTCGCTGAAACATTGCACGAAGCGGATGTGGTGTTCGCCAATCTGGAATGCTGCTTGCATCTGCCGGTGCGCCGGTCGCACGATAGCGAGGGATTCTTCGCCGATCCGCAGATCGGCGGCGAGGCGTTGCGGCTTTCCGGCCTTCACGCCGTGGGTATTGCCAACAACGTCAATTACGGCGCCGACAATATTGCCGCTTCGATCGCGAAGCTCGATCAGATCGGCATCTTGCACACCGGCGCCGGCGCCAACCTCGCCGTCGCGCGCGCGCCTGCGCTCATCAAACGCAACGGGCTTCGGGTCGGCGTCGTGCAGCGCAGCTCGGTCTATTGGCCAACCGATCACGAGGCCGGCGCCGATGCACCGGGCATCGCCGTGCTCCGCGGCCACACCGCCTATCAGGTGCCGATCGGCCGGATTGTGCCCGGCACGCCGCCGCCAAACCGGCCGGGCGTACCACCGCTCGTCGTCACCTGGGCGGACGTCGGCTATCTCGACGAGTTCTGCAAGGACATCGCGGCGCTGCGGCCGCAGGCCGACATTGTCGTCGCCTCCTGCCATTGGGGGCTTGGTCGCGAGCCGCTGCAATACATGACCGATATCGCGCACGGCGCGATCGACGCCGGCGCCGACATCGTCATGGGTCACGGACCGCATTACCCGCTGCCGGTCGAAATCTATCAGGGGCGGCCGATCTTCTACGGCCTGGGCAACCTTTCCTTCGCCACCGGCCATCTCGGCCGCAAGCATGCCGGCTGGATCGGCTTATTCGTCGAGCTTGAGGTCGAGCGCGGCGCGATCGCGAGCTGCCATTTCCGCTTTGTGCGCAGCAACGCCGACAATGAATCGTTCTTCTCGCTTGCCGCGGACGAGGCCGAGACGCTGGCCGATCTCACCGCGCGCAGCGGCAAACTCGGTGCTAAGTTCAAACCCGAAGGCGATCGCGTGCAGGTCGTCTCTCATTAAACGAATTGGGGAGACGCCATGAGAACTGATCGCCGAAGATTTCTGCAACTGGCCGCGAGCGCTGCCGCAATCCCGGCGGCTTCGCGCCTTGCTGCCGCCGACACCTACCCGTCGCGTCCGATCCGGCTCGTCGTCGGCTTTACCGCCGGAGCGGCCTCCGACGTGGTGGCGCGCATCTTCACCCGTCCCGCAAGCCCCATCGTCGGTCAGCAAATCGTCGTCGAGAACAAGCCGGGCGCGGGATCGAGCATTGCCGCGCACTATGTCGCCCACGCGCCGGCCGACGGCTACACGCTGTTTCTTCCCGCGCTGTCGACGCTGACCAACGAGATCGTCAACCCGACCTCGCCGCCGCTCGACATGGCCAAGGACTTCTCTCCGGTCGCACAGCTTGCCGAAGGCCCGTTTTTTCTCACCGTCAATCCTTCGCTCGGTGTGCATAGCGTCGCCGAGCTGGTCGCACTCGCCAAGTCGAAGCCCGGCGACCTCAGTTACGGTTCGGTCGGCGCCGGCAGCCTGCCGCATCTGTGCGGCGTGCTGTTCGAGCAGCGCGCCGGCATCAAACTCATCCACGTGCCCTATCCCGGCAGTCCGGAATCGGTCACCGATCTGATCGCCGGCCGCATCACGATGGCCTTCGTCGTCGGCTCCTCCACCATCGGGCAGATCAACGCCGGACAGCTTCTGCCGCTGGCGACGACGGGCGCCAGGCGATCGAGCTTGTTACCGAATGTGCCGACTATGACGGAATCAGGCGTTTCTGGATTCGACTTCAATCTCTGGCTCGGCCTGCTCGCGCCACTAGGCACGCCGCAGCCGATCATCACGACGCTTGCCGATGCGGCGCATAAGGCGATCCACACGCCGGAGACGGTCGAAGCGCTGCACAAGCAAGGCTATGACCCGCTCGACGTCGGGCCTGATGAGTTCGCGGCCCGCCTGAAGAGCGACGTGACGCGCTGGACCGAAGTCGTCCGCGCCGCCGGCCTCAAAACGTAAAGGCCGGCGGCGCCTCCCCTGCGTCACTGCACCGCCGCCGTGCGACACCAAAGCACGGAGCTTTCACGTGGCACACGCGCTTTCCTTAAATGCATGGGGGCGACCATGGAGGACAACATGGTTGCCGATTTCGCCGATGCGGCGCTTTGGGTCATTCTTGCCGCCGCATTCGCCTTGATCGTGTTCGGCTGCTACGCGACGCGGTCGGCGACAAAGATGGCTGTGGAGGACGTATTCTCGAGGGAGCTCGACCGCGCCGCGTGACCACGCGTGCCGGTTTCCTCTCGATTACCGAGCATCCACCGCCGGACTGAAGCGCCGGCCACACGCCGGACCGACGTCGCGTCGTTTCCCAGGTGCATTTTGATCGGGCCTCCGCATCCACGGGTGCACGTCACATCAGCGCCAGCGATGTGACGTTTTTGCCGTTGCCATGATCATAACGCATAGCCATACTGCCTCAGTCGAATAGATGGCGCATCGCGAAGAACCGCGATGAGCGTCATCGGCGACGCGCAACAAAAAGCCGCCCGCCTGAATTGGCGGCAGCGCCAACGAAAAACTTGGGAGTACGACGCCGATATCACTCACCGCCACAGGGAGGAAATGCGATGGAATCGGGAGGAAATAACCAGAAACGTTCGGTAACGCGACGAAACTTCCTTAAAGCATCCAGCGTCGCTGCCGGCACTGCCGGCTTGGCGCCGATGCTTTCCGCGCCGTTCGTCTCGCGCGCGTTGGCCGACAACACGTCGCTGTCGATCGTGCAGTGGAGCCACTTCGTTCCCGCATACGACACGTGGTTCGACAATTTCGCCAAGGACTGGGGCGACAAGAACAAGATCGCCGTCACGGTCGACCACATCCCGGTGCAGGACGTTCCCGCGCGCGCGGCCGCCGAGGCGTCGGCCGGATCCGGACACGACATTTTCGGCTTCAACGGCTCCGGTGGCGCGCATCTTTACCGCAAGTTCTTTATCGACCTCGCCGATCTCGTGAAGGAAACCGAGAAAAAATACGGCGAGGTCAGCATCATCGGCAAACAGCTCGGCTACAATGCCGACGACGGGACCTGGTCCGCTTTCCCCGATTTCTACATCAACTTCCCGGGCATGTACCAAAAGAGCCTGTGGGATGAGATCGGGATGAAGCCCGATACATGGGACAACGTGCGGATTGGTGGCGCCAAGCTGAAGGCGAAAGGCAATCCGGTCGGCATCTCGCTCGGCCACAGCAATGATCCGAGCACGACCTGGCGCGGCCTGCTGTGGAGCTATGGCGCTTCCATCCAGGACGCGGCCGGCAAGAATATCGTGCTCGACAGCAAGGAGACGGTCGAAGCCATCAAGTACGTCGCCGCCCTCTACAAGGAGGCGATGACGCCGGACGTTCTGTCGTGGAACGACGCAAGCAACAACCAGTACATCGATTCAGGGGTCGCCTCCTACATCATCAACCCGATCTCGGCTTACCGGACAGCACAGACGCTCAACAAGAAGTTGGCCGATGACATCTTTGTCATCGAGCCACCGAAGGGTCCGGCGAAGCAGATCATGGGGGCCGCGTCTGAATTCTACGGCATCTGGAAATTCGCCAAGAACAAGGAAACGGCGATAGAATTCCTCAAATACTACCGCGACAACTGGCCGGAAGCCTTCAAGGCAAGCTCCGGGTACAACAATCCTTGCTTCGCCAATCTTGTGCCCAAGCCGATGCCGATCCTGTCGAACGATCCGACATCGACGCCGGCGGACAAGCTCTCGATCCTGCAGGACTCCGACAAGTGGTCCGCCATCCCGGGCTATCCGGGGCCGGCCACGCCGGCGACCGACGAGATCTACTACGCCTTCATCATCAACGACATGATGGCGAAGGCGGCAACGGGCCAGGCCAGCGCCGGAAGATGCGGTCAAAGGGCGACGGCGCGATGCCAAGCCATTTTCAAGAAGTGGGCCAGCAGGACCTGATATCATGCGCCGGGATCGCGTTCTCGTAGCGCGATCCCGGTGCCGGCTCTGCTGTTAGGCGGACTGACAAAGATGATGCACTGCCGAATGGGATCGGCAGGGCATCATGATGTTGAATTCTGGGAGGTTCGATGGCTGCGGTATCAACCCGGGACATCGTCAAGAAAGTTCGGTGAGGTCCCCGCCGTGGACGGTATTTCCCTGACAGTGCCGAATGGCGAATTCATGGTTTTGCTCGGACCCTCGGGCTGCGGCAAGACCACGTTCCTGCGCATCATCTGCGGGCTCGAACAACAAACCAGCGGCGACCTTCTGATCGGCGGCGCCATCGTCAACGACATTCCGCCGCGCGCCCGCGGGGTGGCGATGATGTTTCAGAGCTATGGGCTCTATCCGCATTTCAGCGTGCGCAACAACATCGCTTTTCCGCTGCAAGACGCAGGGCATTCCCGGCGCCGAGATCAGGAAAAAGGTCGACTGGGCGGCAAGCCTGCTCGGCATCGGTCATCTGCTCGACCGCCGGCCGCGTCAGCTGTCGGGCGGCGAGCGTCAGCGCGTTGCGCTTGCGCGGGCGCTGGTGCGCGAGCCGACCGCGCTCCTGCTCGACGAACCGCTTTCAAATCTCGACGCCAAATTGCGCACCTCTGCCCGCCAGGAGATCAAGCAGTTCCAGCAGCGCGTGGGCGTCACCACCATCTACGTGACGCACGATCAGGTCGAAGCCATGGGCATGGGCGACCGCATCGCCGTCATCGATCACGGTCAGGTTCGCCAGGTGGGAACGCCGTCGGAGATCTACGACGACCCGGCCGACCGCTTCGTCGCCACCTTCGTCGGCGCCCCACCGATGAATATCGTCGCGCGCAATGGCGGCTATCTGGGATTCCGGCCGGAGAATTTTCTGCCCAAGGACATGATCAAGGACGTCAGGCTTCACGGAATTCAACGTTCCGCGTCGACCGTTCCGAATATCTCGGCTCCGAGCGGATCGTCTACGGCGCGACTGGAAGGTTTCGATCCGAAGCAGGTGGTCACCGCAAAACTTCCTCCCGCTCACGTCGCCGACGAATGGATCCGGCCCGGCGAATGGCATCCCTTCGTCGTCCGCGATGCCGCGCTGCGCCATTTCGACAATCACGGCAAGCGGACAAGCCGCCACTAAAGGGCGTTTTCACCGATGGTCGCAATCGCTGATTCAGTCCCCAAGCCGACCGCGCGCTTCCGCTTCATCCTCGACCGGCGCGACGTGCTCGGCTCGCTCATGGTCGCTCCGGCGATCCTCTACGTGCTGTTGCTGGTCGGCCTGCCGTTCCTGATGGCGGTGTATTATTCGCTGTCAGCGCCTATACGATTTACGATCCTTCGTGGACCTTCGTCGGCCTGTCGAATTTCGAGGACGTCGTCGAAGATCCCGTGTTCCAGCAGACGCTCTCCAACACCTTCATCTTCACCTTCGGATCGCAGATCCTCGGCCTCATCCTCGGCAAATTCGGCGCATTGGTGCTGCTGCGGCCGTTTCCCGGCCGCAAGTTCGTCAGGGGGTTGGTCATATTGCCGTGGGCGGTGCCGATCGCGCTCGCCACGGTCGCCTGGCAGTGGATGTTCGATTCGCTTTACAGCGTCATCAATTGGACGTTGATCGCGCTTGGCATCGTCACCCGCTCGGACGCGCCGAACTGGCTCGGCACGCCGCATCTGGCCATGCTGTCGGTGATCGTCGTCAATGCCTGGCGTTTCTTCCCGTTCGCGATCGTCATCTTCCTCGCCGGCATCACCGCCATACCGCAGGACGTGCTCGACGCGGCGACTGTCGACGGCGCCGGTTTCTGGCGGCGCAACTACCAGATCATCATGCCGATGATCCTGCCGATCGTGGCTGTCGGCCTCATCTTCGGCATCGTGTTCACTTTTACCGACCTATCCATCGTCTTTCTGATGACCATGGGCGGCCCAATCGGCGCGACTTCGGTGCTGGGCTTCGCCGGTTTCCAGACCGGTATCGTTTCCGGCGATGTGTCGCACGGCGCCGCCATTTCGCTGTTCATGCTGCCGGTGCTGCTAGTCGTCGTTGTCGCGATGTTGCGCTTCATCAGGCGGCGGGAGATCTGAGATGCGCCGCACCAATCTCGTTGGCGTCCTGCAAGAAGGCTCCTTTTACGGCGCGGTCGCATTCTTCTTCGTTCTTGCGGCGTTTCCGTTCTATTGGATGCTGATCACCTCGCTCAAGACGAACGGCGACCTTTATAACGTCACCAACACGCCGTTTTGGTTCAACGATCCGCCGACGCTCGAGCACTTCCGCTATCTGTTCGAGAAGACCCTGTTCGTGACCTGGCTGTTGAACTCCCTGATCATCGGCGTCTGCGTCACCGTGATCACGCTCGTCACCGCTCTGCCCGCTGCCTACAGCCTGGCACGGATGACCGGCCGCAACGGCGAGGCGCTCGGCATCGGCATCTTCCTCACCTATCTCGTGCCGCCGACGCTCCTGTTCCTGCCGTTGTCACGGGTGATCGCCGACGCTCGGCTTGCAGAATTCGATGTGGTCGCTGGTCGTGGTTTATCCGACCTTCACCATCCCGTTCTGCACCTGGCTGCTGATGGGATTCTTCAAGGCGCTGCCGGTCGAGATCGAAGAGGCGGCGATCGTCGACGGCTGCAGCCTGTTCGGCGCCTTCATCAAGATGGCGCTCCCGCTGTCGCTGCCCGGCATCCTGACGGTGGTGATCTTCACCTTCACGCTGACCTTGCAGGAATTCGTCTACGCGCTGACTTTCATATCCGCGTCCGCGCAGAAGCCGATCACGCTTGGCGTGGCGACCGATCTTATCCGCGGCGACGTCTTCTTCTGGGGCGAGATCATGGCCGGCGCCTTGATCGCCAGCATCCCGGTGGCGATCGCCTACAATCTCTTTCTCGATCGGTTCATCAGCGGCATCACCGGCGGTGCCGTCAAATAGCCGCGAGAACGGGCGCCGGGATCAAAAACATTCCGGGGCGCGGGCGCATCCGCCCGGCCCCGGAATGCAGCGAGCCGGTCTCACTCAGTCTTCGCTGTAAGCTTCGTCGTCGATCGACTTGCCGGTGTAATCCGGCATCATTGAGGCTGCGATCAGGCTGATCACCGCACAGGCGGCGATGTAGAGCGCCACTGCATAACCGGTGTTGTAAGTGTGGAACAGCCAGAGCGCGATGAGCGGCGCCGGGCCGCCGGCGACGATCGAGGCGAGCTGATAGCCGAGCGAAGCGCCGCTATAGCGCAATCGCGGCGTGAACGATTCGGCGATCAGTGCCGCCTGCGGTCCGTACTGCATGTCGTGCGGGATGAGCGAGAGCACGATGGCGAGGAAGACCACAGGCGCGCTCTGCGTGTCCAACAGGCCGAAATAGATGAAGCCGTACACGCCCACCGTGACTACACCAATCAGATACATGCGCTTGCGCCCGATGCGGTCGGACAGGTGGCCGAACAGCGGAATCGAGATGAACGACACCAAAGCCGCGACCGTGATCGCGCTGAGCACGAACGGTTTGGTGACACCGACGGCCGGGCCGGTGGCGTAGGCGATGACGAACACGGTGAACAGGTAGAACGGCGCCTGCTCCGACATGCGCAGCAATGCGGAGAGGATGATCTGCTTGGGCTGCTTCTTGATGACTTCCAGAACCGGAGCCTTCTCCACCTTGTTCTTGTCCAGAATCTCCTGGAACACCGGCGTTTCGAGGATGCCAAGGCGGATCCACAGGCCGAGGCCAACCAGGACGATCGACAGCGCGAACGGGATGCGCCAGCCCCAATCCGCGAAGGCAGGGCCCATCGAGCTGCTGAAGATAAAGAACGCAAGGTTGGACAGGAACAGCCCGCAGGGGACGCCGAATTGCGGCCACGAGGCGACCAGTCCGCGCTGGCCGTGGGTGCGCGACCATTCCATGGCCAGCAGGACTGAGCCGCCCCATTCACCGCCGACGCCGATGCCCTGCAGCGCGCGCAGCACCGTGAGCAGAACCGCGCCCCAGATGCCGATCTGCGCGGAGGTCGGCACGAAAGCCACCGCGAATGTCGCCAGTCCCATGGTCAAAAGCGTGGCGATCAGCGTCGCCTTGCGTCCGATGCGGTCGCCGTAATGGCCGAAAATCGCTGCCCCGATTGGCCGGCCAACGAAGCCGATGAAGTACGTGCCAAACGCGAGCAGCGCCTGCGTGAACGCGTCATGACCGGGAAAGAAGAGCGGACCGAACACCGAGGCGGCGGCCGCGCCGTAGATGAAGAAGTCGTACCACTCGATCGCGGTACCGATTGTCGAAGCGATGACCGCCTTGCGCAATTGCGCGCTGTGTTCAGCCTCGCCCAACGAGCCGTATGCTGTTGCCATAGCCATGGAGCGCCTCCCCTTACACTGTGCTTGTTCTTTTCGGAGCGGATTCTTGGACGGACCGCTTCCACCGTCAAAGATACGTCATGTCGGGGGCGATTGGCTATAGATCGTAGGTCGGAGTGCGGGCCCGCAAGCGGAGAGTCTTACCTCCACGACGCACTGCAGCATAATGCGCGCCGCTGAAGCGGAGCGCACAATTTCCTGTGCGTCGGCGTGGCCGTGCATGCGGTATTGCCCAATGCCGAGACGACTGGCTCGATCCCAGTCAAATCACCCACGGCGCACAGACGCCGGTGATGGAGCGTCCGCCGCAAGAGCCTGATTTCGCCATCGCCGAAGTACGCAAATAAGCCGCGGACGGCGAACACTCGTGACCGTCGCGCGGCGCCGCCGCGAGCGACCGACGCGGTCGCTCCCCCGAAAGCTGCAAACCGACCGCCGCTATTCGCTCGGCTTATTCGACGCCAGCACGGTGACCGGCATCTCGCGATAATAGTCCGGGAACAGCCGTTTAAGGTTTTCGACCTTGGGCAGGTCGTTGAACACGATGTACGGGTAGGTCGGGTGCAGCACCAGGAAGTCCTGGTGATAACCCTCGGCCGGATAGAAACCAGCGAATGACTCAAGCTTGGTCACGATCGGCGCATGAAAGACGTGCGCCTGATCGAGCTGGACGATATAGGTCTGCGCAACGCGCTTCTGCTCGTCGCCGGCGTAGAAGATCGCCGAACGGTACGAAGGACCGCTATCGGGACCCTGATAGTTCAGCTCCGTCGGATTGTGTGCGACCGAAAAATAGATCTGCAAAATCTTGCCATACGAAATCTGCTTCGGGTCATAGGTGACCTGAACCGACTCGGCGTGGCCGGTCGTTTCCGTGCCGACCATCTGATAGTGTGCCGTTTCCGCCCTGCCGCCGGAATATCCCGAGACAGCCTCGGTCACGCCCTTCGTATGCTCGAAGACCCCCTGCACGCCCCAGAAGCAGCCACCAGCCAGCACGATTTTTTGCAAGCCGCCGCTGGTCGGCGCCGGATCAAGCGCGGGCGGCGGAATCACGACGGCCGGCTCGGCGGCCTGCGCAAACAGCGTTAAGCTAACGCCGAACAACGCGGCAAGGCCGGTCGCGACAAACGCTGCGCGCCATGAAACGCGCGCCTTGCCGACACTCCAAGTTCTGCCAGGCATTTTGATTCCTCCAAAAGCTTCCGCCGTTGGCGGCGGCCCTCTAGACGATGATTATTAGGGCAATCCAGTCCGCGCGCGCCAATCACAATTGCCGGGAGATCGCCGTCCGACACGGTCACGAGATCGTGTTGCGCCACTCCTGGAATTGAAGTCAGGGCCGCGTCGAGGGTTGAAAACCGTCGCTCGCCCTACCCGCCCAGAAAGCCAGCAATTGCCTTGGCCACCATGTCCGGCTGTTCGAGATGCGGCATGTGGCCAGCCTTGCCGATCATTGCGATCTTCGCACCGGCGATCCGATCGCCGAATTCCTTGGCATAGGCGGCATCGGTGATGCGATCGGCCTCGCCCCAAACGATCAGGGTCGGCGCCGCGATGCGATGGATGCGCCGTTTCAAGCCGCGGTCGGCGACCGGCCAGACAAACTTGCCGGTGCAGGCTTGCGACCAGATCATCTCCGATAGCGCCTCAAGCCGCGCGTCCGGATCACTCGGCATCGTGAAGAAGCGTTTGGCCGCATCGCCTTCGGGGTCGGCGAATAGCGCCGATCGCCGCGCTTTCTCGCCCAGCACCATCCAGTTCTTGACCGGCAGATCGTCGCGCCACAGTCCGACCGGATCAATCAGGACAAGCTGGCTGACCAATTTCGGCGAAGCCGCGGCGATCTCGGCCCCAAGCAGCGCCCCGAACGAATGACCGGCGATGATTGGCGCCACAAGCCCGAGCCGCTCGAACAATTCGCCATAGTAGACCGTCAGGTCATACCAGCCGACGAGCTCGTGGACCGAATTCGGATCACCTTGCGTCGTACCGGGAAACCTCGGCGCATGGACGGTGTGTTGTGAGGCCAATCGCTCGATGATGGCGCGATCAGGGGCAAGTCCCCACGGTCCGTGCAACCAAACGAGTGGCGGGCCCTCGCCGCTGATTTCCACATCGGTTTCGATCCGGTCCTGCCAAAGCTTGAACCGCCGCGTCTGCGATTTCGCCATAGCGGGCTCTTTCACGAGGCGGCGGCCATAGCCGGCGCAACGGCTGGCCGCTTTGTCCGCAAACGCTCAGGCCACCAGCGATCTTCGTACTTGTCGTCCCAGAGCGGAGCGAGATGCGGCAGCACCTCACGCGCGAACAGGTCGATATTGGCCTTGCACATTTCGGTCGGCATCGAGCCGAAGTGCAGGAGCGTCAGCAGGTGGCCGATGCGCAGCCGCTTCACGCCATCCAACAATTTCTCTCGCACGGTCTTCGGGCTGCCGACCACGATGAAGCCGCGCTCGAAGAAGTCCTTGGCCTTCAACTCGCGCAGGTTGATGGAGGAGCGGATCGTGCCGCGCAGCGCCGATCGCATGCCTTCGTATTCGAGGCAACCGGGGATCTGCTGGTACTGCGGAGCGTTGTAAAGCAGCTTGTTGAAGAAATACTCGCCGTGCGGTCCGTAGATGCGCTCGGCCTCCGCGTCGGTCGCAGCGACGCCGACCAGTTGTAGGAAGCTATACCGGTGCGGGTTGTCGTCGCGGCCCTTGCGCGCGCAAGTCTCCCAATAACGGTCGCTGACCTCCTCCGCCGATTTCAGCCCGTAATAGCTGAGGTGGCAAAAGCAGTGGTCGTGATCGACCACGTATTCGGCGGTAGCGGAAATACCCGCGCCGGGAATCCAGATCGGCGGATGCGGCTGCTGGATAGGCCGCGGCCAAAGATTGACCATGCCGAGCTGATAGTGCTTGCCGTTCCAGGCGAAGACTTCCCGCGCCGACCATGCCTTGATCACCAGCGCCAGCGCCTCTCGGTAGCGCTCGCGCTGTTCGATCGGCACGACGCCGTTGGATAGCGTCACATCCGACGGCAGCCCGGTCGGGAAGCCAGCGACCAGCCGGCCGCCGCTGATGCAGTCAAGCATCGCGTATTCCTCGGCGATGCGGGTTGGCGGCGTGGTCGATGGCAGCGTCGAGCCGAGCTGAACGATGGCGACGTTCTGCCCGTTGGTCGCTTTCGCCAGCACGCCGCCCATGATGCTCGGGTTCGCCATGAAGCCATAGACGTTCTGGTGGTGCTGATTGGTGCAAAGCCCGTGCATGCCGGCCTTGGCCGCATGCAGCATCTCGTCGAGGGTGGCGTTGTAATACTGACCGACCTTGTCGGCATCGGCGACGTCGAACCAGATCGGCTCGATGTGGCTCGCGTTGTAACGCTGCTCGTAGTCGGCCGGGAGATCCCGGTACGGCATCAGGTGGAACATGCAGACTTTCACGAGTTTCCTCCTTAGCCCGTCACTTCCGCAGCCCGGCTGAGCGACAGCGATATCCGGGATCGGCGTGCAAGCCTAATCGTTGTTCCCGCGTTTCGCCATGCTCATGCGGGCTACGTGTCATTCGATCGTCTGATAGCCGCGGATGATGCGCTCGGAGCCGTAGCCCCAATAATTGCGCAGCGTGTCGGCTCCCCACACTTTCGGCCGCTGCGGCCGGTCCTGATGCCAGGGACGCGGATCGAAATAGCCGAGCGACTCGTCCTTCATCTGATCCATCTCGCAGAAGAACTCGACGCGCACTTTGTCCGCGTTGCGGTGATAGATCGCGATATTGTGCCCGATGATATGCCGGCCGGGCCCCCAGACCAGATGGATGTCGTGCCGGGCGAGCGTTTCGGCAGCGCGCTGGATTTCCGCCCAATCCTTCACCTCGAAGGCGATGTGGTGAAGCTGCGGTTCAGCGTCATGGACAAAATTGACCGTGTGGTGGTCGGTGTTGCAGCGGAGGAACGCGAACGTGCTGTCGCGCCAGTCGGAGACGCGGAAGCCGAGCACGTCGCAATAGAACTTCACCGTCTTCTGCACGTCGTCGACCCGGTAGGCGACATGACCGAGCTTGAGCGGCATGATGCCTGCGCTGCGGCCGTCGTCCTTGGCGAAGACATAGTCGGAAAAAATCTCGACCAGCGTGCCCTTCGGATCGGTGAATACCACCGCCTCGGCGACACCGGGCGAGATGCCCTTGCGCCGCTCGCATTTGACGCCGTCCTTGGCGAGCGCGCGGGAGACATCGGCCGAGATCGGTGCCCGGCTCGACCTGAAAGGCAATACGGGAGAGCGCATTGCCCGGGCCCGGCTCGAGTGCGATGGCTTCCAGGCCGAGCTTGCAGGCGAGATAAGCGCGGTCCTTGCTGCGCTCGACCAGCGCCAGGCCGACGACCTCGGTGTAATAGGCGATCTGCCGGTCGATGTCGGGCGTCGTCAGCGTTGAGTGCCCTAACCTGCGCACATTGATCACAGTCACCCTCCCGATGCGGCGCGCGCCAATTCTGCGCCGTGCGCCGTGGATGTTTTGGCGTGGCGGCTTTGCGGCCGTTTGAGGCCAAGATGCTCGCGCAGCGTCCGGCCCTCGTATTCGGTGCGGAACAGGCCGCGCCGCTGCAATTCCGGAATCACCAGATCGACAAAATCATCGAGCCCACCCGGCAGGAACGGCGGCATGATGTTGAAGCCGTCGCAGCCGTCCTTGACGAACCATTCCTCCATCATGTCGGCGATGGTCTGCGGGCGAGCCATAGACGACCGCCTTGGCGCGCGCACCGGCGACCCGCGTCGCTACCTGACGGATGGTGAGATTCTCGCGCCGCGCCATGGCGGTGACCTCGGCAAAAATGCTCTGGCTCGCGTTCGAGCGCGGCAGGTTCTCCGGCAGCGGCCCATCGAACGGATAGGGCGAAAGGTCCACATTGCCGAGCACCATCGACAGGATTTCGCGGGCAACGACCGGGTGAATAAGCGAATTGAGATGCTCGTAATTCTCCTTCGCCTCCTCATCGGTTCGGCCGACGACCGGCGACAGCCCAGGCATGATCTTCATCTCATCGGGCGCCCGCCCGTGCACGGCGAGCCGATCCTTGAGCGTTGCGTAAAGTGTCTGCGCGGCCGGCAACGTCAGCGGCGCGCAGAAAATGACCTCGGCGAACTCCGCCGCGACAGCGATCATGTCATCCGAGCCGCCGGCCTGCACAATCACCGGATGGCCTTGCGGGCTGCGCGGGATGTTAAGCGCGCCGAGCACCTTAAAATGCTCGCCGCGGTGGTTGAGGTTGTGCAGCCCTTCGGGTTGGAAGAACTGCCCGGACGCCTTATCGCGCACGAAGGCGTCGTCATCCCAACTGTCCCAAAGGCCGAGCACGACGCGGGCGAACTCGCGCGCGCGGTCGTAGCGTTCGCCGTGTTCGTAGTGCGTCTCGCGGCCGAAGTTGCGCGCTTCGTTTTCCTGCCCCGACGTCACCAGATTCCAGCCGGCACGGCCGCCGCTTAGATGATCGAGCGAGGCGAACTTGCGCGCGACGTGGAACGGTTCGTTGTAGCTCGTCGATGCGGTCGCCACGAGGCCGATATGGGTCGTATGGGTGGCGAGCGCGGAGAGAAGCGTGATCGGCTCGAAATTGGCGATGTATTGCGCCGAGCGCGAGAGCGCCTCGATATGGGCGGCGCGTACGCCGAGATTATCGGCGAGAAACACCATGTCGAACTTGCCGCGCTCGGCGGTGCGGGTGATGTCCAAATAATGCTGGAAGTTGATACCGGCATCCGCCTGCGCGCGCGGGTGCCGCCACGAGGCCACGTGGTGCCCCGTCGGATTGAAAAAGGCGCCGAGCCGCATTTGGCCCTTGCTGCTCATTGCTCTCGCATCGTTTCGAAGGCGTGGAACCGGGGCCGTACTATAGCGCGACAAACGGCCAATTCAGACCCCATGAGCCGGAGCAGGCAAACAGATCACCGCCACAGATCACCGCCCATGCCGCCACCTGCAGGCGTTACTTGGAGGACAAGTTGTTGAGCAGCGGAATGTCCTTCACCGGTTCCGGCTTCGGGCGCGATTCCAGATACGCGTAGATGTCGGCGAGATCGGAATCCGACAGCATCTCGACATGGAATGGCGGCATGGCGCCGCTTGGATTGCGCACGTAAGCCTTGAAGGCTTCGAAGACGAGCTGGGTATTGGCAATCACGCGCCCACCGCTGGTCTCCACCGAACCCTGCCCTTCGAAGCCGTGGCATTGCCAGCAGCCGTTCTTGACGAATGCGACCTTGCCGTTCTCCGCCGACGCATCGGCTGACGCGGCCGCCGTGTGGACAAGCACCAAGGCCGCGGCCAGCGCCAATGGCCGAAGGTGAAGGCAAACGAATGTCATGGACCGATCTCCTAGCGCGGCTGCGACCATACATTAAGCAGCGCCGGCTGGCCGGCTCGGACCACGGCGACCGCTTCCTTGAGCGCCGGACCGAGATCGGCCGGATCCTTGATCGGGCCCTTGGCCCACCAGCCCATCGATTGGGCGAGCTTCTCGTACTCGATATCGGGGTTCATGATGCTGGTGCCGATCGGAGCGAGATCGTTTCCGATATTGGGATTGCGGTCGCGGAAATTCGCCAGCCGCTGCACGTGCATCACCTCCTGGTGATAGCCGCGATTATTGTGCATGACGGAAAGCAGCGGGATCTTATGCCGCGCCGCGGTCCACAGGGCGCCCGGCGCGTACATCAGGTCGCCGTCGGACTGGATCGAAACCGAGAAGCGGCCTTCGTCGCGGTTGGCGAGTGCTCCGCCGACCGAAGCCGGCGCGCCCCAGCCGACGCCGTAACCGCCCGAGGTCCCGGTGAACTGATAATATTTGTCCATCGGCCACAGTCGCGTCGGCCAGCCGCTGACATTGCCGGATGACGGCACCAGCGACCAGTCGAAGTCCTTGATCTGCGCGTAGATCTCCATGCACAGCCGCGCGGTCGAGATCGGGCTTGCGTCCCAGGCGATGGCGGCCGCCTGTTTGGTCGCCTCGCGCCCCTTTTCGTGCGCCTCCTTGATGGCCTGACCGCGCTTTGCGATCGCGTCCTTGCGGCTGTCCGGAATTGCGTCCTTGAGCGCTTCGATCAGCGCCGGCAGCGTCGCCTCGACATCGCCGACGATCGGAACGTCGACGCTCTGGAAGCGCTGGAATTGCTGATAATTCGACTTGGTGATCAGCTCCTGTGCGCCGATGCTGATCAGTTTGGTGCCCGGCTTGATCCGCGAGCTGATGCTGCCGACACCATCGTCGTTGTTGTCGGTGAACTTGTTCACCGTCGCCCAGTAATCGGTCAGTTCGAGGCCGATGATCACGTCGGCCTGGGCGATCACGGTCGCCGGCCGGCCGAGATAGTGCGTGGTGGGGAAATTAAGCCGCGCCCGCTGGCGCACCACCGGCGCCTGCAACAGTTCGGCGAGCTGCACCAAAAGGTTCATCCCTCGCTGCGTATTGACCGCGCGGTCGGCGACGATCACCGGACGCTCGGCGTTGGCGAGAAGCCGCGCCGCTTCCCGCACGGCGCCCGCTTCGCCGGCCGGCGGCGCATTGGCGACGAACTTCGGGATATAGAGCGGCTGTCCGTGATCGTGCACCGGCTCCTGGGCGAGACCGTCGTCGAGCGAGATGACGACCGGCGCGCAGGGCGGCGTGGTGGCGATCTGATAGGCGCGGATGAACGATTGGGCGAAGTGCTGCGCCGACACCGGCGTGTCGTCCCATTTGGTGTAGTCGCGCACGATCGCGTTGATGTCTTGCGCCGAGTGAATGGTCGGCACGCCGGGCGGCCGATAGGCGGCGTCGAGATCGTTGCCGGCGATCACGACCACCGGCGCGTGATCGCAAAACGCATTGTAGATATTCATGGTCGCGTGCATCAGGCCAACGGTGCCGTGACAGGTGGTGATCAGCGGCTTGTTGGCGATCTTGTAATAACCGTGCGCGATGCCGACACCGACTTCCTCGTGCGTGCAGGTGAGGAATTCCGGCATCGTGTTGTTGCCGTAGTCGATCAGCGATTCGTGCAGCGCGCGGTAGCTCGAGGCCGGATTGGCCGGCAGATATTTGATCGCGACCGACTTGATCACATCGACCATGAAGTCCGAGCCGGGCCGGTGCTTGTCGGTGGAATAAGGCGGAATGTTCGGTACGTCGTTCTCGGCGGCCGCGACATGCTCGTTCGGCGGCAGTACCGCTGGCGGGCGCGGCTGCGCCGCCGCCTCAGGTGCGGCGTTGGCGGGAGTCACTGCGCTGGCGGCACCGGTGACGGCCGCCGCGGTAAGAAATTTGCGGCGATCGAGTTTCGGATCGGAGGCCTTTCTGGGCATTTCGTTCTCCCGTGGGCAAGCCTGATTCGCCGCAAGGATAAGCGGCTGCGGCGGCGATTTGCCGGCAAACTACCATCGCTTCCGTGCCGCTTATAGCAAGCAGCGCGCACCCTCGCTCCGCGGACCGCGCATGGGTTCCGTCGGCGGAAACCGCAACGGCCCCCTATCAGAATCGGCTTCCCGACTGGCGGGCGTGCCGCGCCAGGCACCGGGCGGCCGCAATTGAGAACGGCCGGTTAATGATTTGCGCCAAATATGCGGAATCCCGCCACGCGGGCGCATAGGCCTTAACAATGAGCGCAATCCCCGCGCAGCCTCTACCTACCGTTCCCGCACCGCCGCCACGCGCCGAAGAGCTGCGCACCGCCGGTCGTGCGCCGCTCTGCTTCGTGATCGATTCCGACGCGAGCATTCGGCACTTTCTTTCACTCATCATGCACGGCGCTGGCCTCGACACCGAGGAATTCGCCGATGGTCACGGGCTCACCGCCGCCTTGGCCCGGCGCACGCCGGACGCCATTTTTCTCAACATTCCGCTCGAATCGGCCGAGGCGATCGGCTGCGTCGTCGCGCTCGGCCAGCGCGGCTACAGCGGCTATGTGCAGCTGATGTCGAGCCGCGGCTCGGCGGTGCTCGCCCACGTCAAGGGCATCGGCGACCAGCACCGGCTGTTGATGCTGCCGCCGTTGAAGAAGCCGTTCGAGACCAGCGCCATCATCAAGGTCCTGCAAGACCTCAAGCTCGGCGAACCGCCGGCCGTCGCCGGCCGCGTCGACCTCGAAGAGGCGCTCAACAACAACTGGCTGGAATTCTGGTTCCAGCCGAAGATCGACCTGCGCAAAAAACAGCTGGTCGGCGCCGAGGCCTTTGCCCGCGTCCGCCATCCGGTTCACGGCGTGCTCAGCCCGGGCGCCTTCATGCCCGGCGCGAAAGAATCGAGCCTGGTGACACTGTCGGAGATCGCCTTGGCGCAGGCGCTGCGCGCCGGGCTGAACTTCGCCAAGCTCGGCGTCAACCTCCGGCTGGCGGTCAACATCCCGGTCAACGCGCTGGTCAAGATCGCCATCGAGGACATCGTGCAGAAATACCGGCCGCAATACGAAAAGTGGCCGGGACTGGTGATCGACGTCACCGAAGAGCAGATCGTCACCGATCTGAGACTGGCCAGCGACCTGACCAAGCGGCTCGCCCACCTCAACGTCAAGCTCGCCATCGACGATTTCGGCCGCGGCTATTCCTCGCTGGTGCGCTTGAAGGAGCTGCCGTTCGCCGAATTAAAGCTCGATCGCGCCTTCGTGGCCGATTGCGGCACCGACAAGGTCAATGCGCCGCTGTGTAAGACCGTCATCGATCTGGCGCACAATTTCGGCTCGATCGCGGTGGCGATCGGCATCGAGAAAGCGGCCGACGCGCTCGCGCTGGTCAGCATGGGCTGCGATTACGGCCAGGGATTTTTGCTTGGCCAGCCGATGCCGGAAGAGCGCTTCATCTCGCTGCTGCGCCAGCGCGCGAGTTCGCAGAAGCAACCCGCGTCGGCGGCCGGGGGCACCGCCCGTCCAGTGGAAAAGCGCCGGGCATAAAGCCGTCGCGAACGCGTCGGGGGTGGCCCTCCTCGGCTTTAACGACCTCTGCCTTGCTGGTCGCGGCAGAAAAATGTATCCACGGCGGCGAACCGGCGGGGTATAGCGCAGCCTGGTAGCGCGGCAGTTTTGGGTACTGCAGGTCGCAGGTTCAAATCCTGCTGCCCCGACCATCCACCCGGGTGCCGTGGCGCGTCGGCGATCGGATTTCAGGACCTGCTCATGACTGCACGCATTTACAAACCGGCTCGCACCGCCATGCAATCGGGCACCGCCAAGACCAAGGAATGGGTGCTGGATTATGAGCCGGAACAGCCGCCGGTGGTCGAACCGCTGATGGGCTGGACTAGTTCGGGCGACATGAAGCAGGAGGTGCGTCTCTTCTTTCCCAGCAAGGAAGAGGCGATCGCCTATTGCGAGCGGGAAGGCATCGCCTATGAGGTGTTCGACAGCCCGCCGCAGGCGCCGCGGCCGCGCATTTCATACTCGGACAACTTCGCCAGCACGCGACGGAGCGCCTGGACGCATTAGGTGCTCGTCCTAATCGTCCAAGAAATTCTGTAGCGCTTTGCGCCCTCGATCGTCATTCCAGACGACGCGTTAGGGGATCGGATTGGCCTTACTTTGAAATCTGAGCCGGCGGCGAAGCGGCCGGCCCTCTCAGTATGGGGCCGCCGAATGTCACGGCTATCGCGAGCACGAAGCCGGCGACAATGGCGATGGCGAGATTCCACCTCATGTCGTCTCCTTGCGTATCCGCTTTCAGCCTCGCGGCCGCTCAGCCGCCATGGCCAATCGGCGTACCGGTCACCTTGTCGCCGACCGCGATACCAAGCTTGTCGGCGGTGCCGGCGATCACTTCGAGCACGAAGCGCACCGGGTAGCCGGACGGGATCAGCGCATCCGACAGCGGCTTGGCATTTTGGACGATGTGCAGGATCTGGCCGTTGCCGGCGATGAAGATCATATCGAGAGAAATGTAGGTGTTATGCATCCAGAACGAGACTGGCTCGTCGTGCTGGAAATCGAACAGCATGCCCTGCCCTTCGGGCAGGCTCTTGACGTACATCAGGCCGCGTTCGCGTTCGGCGTCGTTGGTGGCGAGTTGGACGTCGAAGGCGTGCACGCCGTTCTTGGAGACGATCTCGATGGTCGCCCGTCCGGCCGCCTCCGCCGAGGCGAACAGGGCAGCGCTGACCGCCAGCACAAGGATGGCGGCAGCCACCAGCACTCGCGTGCGCAGGGATAAAAAGACGTAGGCGCCTTGCACTAGTGGGAAGCCGGACCGAGCGATCCGCCCTCGGGCCGCACCTCGGCCGCCATCATCCCCTTGGGGCCGGGACCGAAGCGCACCAGCACGAACTGGCCGGGGCGGAGTTCGGTCAGGCCGAACCGGCGCAGGGTTTCCATGTGGACGAAGATGTCCGGCGTCCCCTCGCCGCGGGTGAGGAAGCCGAAACCGCGAAGACGATTGAACCATTTGACCTGCGCCCGTTCGAGACCGCTCGTCGGGGTCACAGTAACATGAGTTCGCGGCGGCGGCATCTGGGCCGGATGGATCGCCGTCAACTCGTCCATCGAAAGGACACGGAAGGCCTGCAAACCCTTCGGGCGGGGCAGCACTTCGCAGACGACCCGCGCACCCTCATAGGCGGTCTGATAGCCGTCACGGCGCAGGCACGTCACGTGCAAGAGTATATCCGCCATGCCGTTGTCAGGGATGATGAAGCCGTAGCCCTTGGCGACATCGAACCATTTGATGACGCCGGAGACTTCAATGACATTCGCCGCCGACTCATTGCTGAGATCGATGTCGGGCTCAAATCCCGTTCGGGATGATTTTGGTTCGAAACCGTCGGACGCCATGACGCCGTAGCCGCCGCCGCTGTTTGCTGACGCCCCGGGAGGCGCGATACGAATCTGTGCAATCGAAGATAACATTCGCGATTGAACGGGGAAGGACAAAAATACAACACTCAGCTAAAAGCGACATTGGCCTGTGAACAAGGTGGATGACGGTAAGCCGCCACGGCTCGTCCAAGCCTCGTTCAATGGACGATAAAGGGTTCGAGCACCGTTCCGATGTCCTGACGCACGACCAGATCGGCCAGATCGTCGAATTCGGTCGGCTCACGATTGATGATGACAAGCGCCGCCCCGTTGCGCTTCGCCAACAGCGGGAAGCCGGCCGCCGGCCAGACCACGAGCGAAGATCCGATCGCCAGAAACAGATTGCACTGCAGCGTAAGCGCCTCGGCGCGCCGCATGGCGTCTTCCGGCATAGCCTGACCGAACGAGATGGTCGCCGTCTTGATGAAGCCGCCGCAGTCCGGACAGTCGGGTGCGCAGCCGTTGCCGCTCTCCATCCGATCCCGGACCCATGTCAGTTCGTAACGGTCACCGCAGTCGAGGCAGGTTGCGAAGGTCGTGTTGCCGTGCAGTTCGACGACGTGTTCGGCGGCAATGCCAGAGGCTTGATGCAGGTTATCAATGTTTTGCGTCACCACCCCGGGCACCTTGCCGCTGCGGTAGAGGCTGGCCAGCGCCCGGTGGCCGCGCCCCGGACGGGCGCCGCCGAATTGGTCGCTCATGGCGAAGCGCCGCCGCCAGGACTCGTTGCGCGCTTCCTGGCTAGCCAGAAATTCCTCGAACGGGATCGGCCGGTTCTTGGTCCATAGGCCGCCCGGGGAGCGAAAATCCGGAATCCCGCACTCGGTGGAGATGCCGGCTCCGGTGAATGGCACGATGCTGGTGGCCTCGTGTATCATGTCGCCGAGGCGGGCGATCGCGGAGTCGAAATCGGAAGCGATCATACTGCGAAGCCGTTCTGCTACCTTAGTCCCAGAGATTAGCTGAAAACCGGCAGGCCTGCAGCAGCGGAGGGTTCAATGCGATATCTGCACACCATGTTGCGCGTGCGCGATCTTGATGCGGCGCTTGACTTCTACTGCAACAAGCTGGGCCTGCAGGAGGTGCGCCGCCGGGTCGACGACAAGAACAAGTACACGCTTGTCTTCCTTGCCGCGGCGGACGACGACGAACTGGTGGCCAAGGGCCCCAACAACCGGCAGGCGCCGCTGGTCGAGCTCACCTACAATTGGAATACCGAGGATTACGGCGAAGCGCGCTATTTCGGCCACCTCGCCTACGAAGTCGACGACATCTATGCGCTGTGCGACAGATTGATGAAGGCGGGCGTCACCATCAACCGCCCGCCGCGCGACGGATCGATGGCGTTCGTGCGCTCGCCCGACAGGCACTCGATCGAGCTCCTACAGAAAGGCGCCCCGCTGCCGCCGAAGGAGCCTTGGACGTCGATGCCCAATATCGGGAAGTGGTGAAGCGCAATCCGGCTGATTATTCCGCTCTTTCGGCGAAGTCGGGAATCCAGCGTGCGCCCCGAACTGGGTCCCCGCTTACGGGGCACCCCATCGCGCATCGCGCGACGGCGACCCCTTGCGCCGGGACGAGCGGTGGCTGGACGGCTTTCTTGCCCGATTTACCGAACGCCTCTATATGTCCCGCATATGTCCCGCGCCGTTATTACCGCGCTTTGGCGCGGACGTGCGCCCTTCGTCTAGCGGTCTAGGACACCGCCCTTTCACGGCGGTAACACGGGTTCGAGTCCCGTAGGGCGCGCCAATCCGCTCAATGGCTTAGCGGCGGCAAGGCAACGGGCGCCCACGGCTGTCCGCTATCCGTCAGAGGACCACGCAGCGTTCCCAAAAGGGGCAAGCGGCTTCGGGCGCGCACCTGCGACTTGCATCGGAACGATTTCCGGCCTCGAGCGCTACCTTGGAGCAAGGAGAGGTCATCATGCGTCTTTTGATCCTTACGTTCACGCTCGGAATACTCGCCGCTCCGGTTTTGACCGGCGGACCCGCTGCCGCGCAGAACTATCCCTGGTGCGCCGCTTATGCCGGATTCGACGGCGAGAATTGCGGTTTCGCCAGCTTCGGGCAGTGCATGGCGGCACGCAGCGGCAATGGTGGCTTCTGCAACCGCAACGCCCAATTTATTCCGCCGGAGTAGCTTCGTCCGCTCCGCTTTGCCGGGATGACGACAGCACGGAAGCTCCGCCACGGCGCTTGTGCGCTTCGCGGGCGGCTCAGCACGCGCCGAGATTGTTCTGCGACCCGTAGATGCTGCTGAAGGGCGGCGTACCGACCGGAATTTGCTCGAGCGTCTCGGTCGACAGCCCAGGCGGCGGGGTTGCGGTCCCCGGCAGACCGCCGGCGCCGCTTACCGAGATCGAGCCTGATCCGTTACACGGCAGACCGGTGATCGGATTGGTTCCAGTGGCACTGCCGCCGATGGCCGCGGTCGATCCCGGCAAGGTGCCCGGATTGATCGGCGAGACGATCGGCTCGGGCTGCTCCGGCAAGCTGAACGGGGCGAAGGCGTTTTGCACCAGGACGAGCGGCGGCCTTGCGCGTGGAGACGGCAAGGCGCGAGTGGCAAGAAGAGCCTGCGCATGGCCGATCGCGGCGCCAGTAGAAACACTAATGGCGGCGCTTGCAGCAATCAGGAGCGCCGTCCGCGCGATCGCCTCCGCTCGCCGTTGCCGCATCGCACTCTCCACCAACTGCCCGGCCCCTTCTTGGAAAATCTATGCCAACGCCGCGGCGGCCGCAATGAAACGGTACCCCACCCGTCCGAGAGAATTCTTGCTTTACCCGCTCGCGCGACGCGCTCCGGTCACGCGGCCGCCACGAAGTCCGCGTAACCTCTGCCGTTGGGGAAAGGGGCGGTCCAGGGAGAGTTGCGATGACCCTGCCAACCCAAGATACGTCGAGCCAAGATGCGTCGAGCGTCAGTCTTATCACCTACAACATGAACAGCTGCCCGCAATGCCGTGAATGGCTGTTGGCGCCTGACTGGTCGGAATATCGCAACGAGCGCTGTGTGCGCCACAGCTGGTCGTGCGAAGCCTGCGGCTACTCGTTCGAAACCGACGTATTTTTCGCCAAAGCGGCCTAACCGCTGCGTTCGTTTGACCGTGGCCCAGCCCCCCGATGCCGGCTAATCCGGCTGCGGCGGGTAGCGGTGAATGCGCCCGTTAAAATCCTCGATCGTCGCCCCGTCGGCCGAGAGATAGTTCGGCCCGATCGGCGACTTGCCATGGCCGCCGGGAATGTCGAGCACGTAGGCCGGCTGGCAAAGGCCGGAAAAGCGGCCATGCAGCGCCCGCATCAGCGCCTGGCCCTCTCCGATGGTCGTGCGAAAGTGCGAAGTCCCCGGCGCGAGATCGGCGTGGTGCAGGTAATAAGGCTTGATCCGGCACTCGACCAGCGACCGCAACAGCGCGCCGAGCGTCTCGGCATCGTCGTTGACGCCGCGTAAGAGCACCGTCTGCGACAGCATCGGGATGCCGGCATCGACGAGCCGCGCGCAGGCGGCGCGTGTTTGTTTGCTCAATTCGCGCGGATGATTGGCGTGCAGCACGACAAAGCTCGCCTTGTTCTTCGCCCGCAACGCACGCACCAAAGCCGCTGTCACGCGCTCGGGCGCCGCGACCGGCACTCGCGTGTGCACGCGTAAGACCTTGACGTGATCGATTGCCGCGAGCTTGCGCATCACGTCGCCGAGCCGCCGCGCCGACAGCACGAGCGGATCGCCGCCGGTGAGGATGACTTCCCAGATCTGCGGATGGGCGCCGATATAATCGAGCGCGCCGGCAAGCGCGCGTGCCGATAAGGCGCCCCTGCCCGGCCCGACCATCTCGCGGCGGAAACAGAAACGGCAATAGACCGCGCAAGCGTTGATGAGCTTCAGCAGCACGCGGTCGGGATAGCGGTGCACGATGCCTTCGACCGGGCTGAACGCGTCGTCGCCGATTGGATCGCCGCGTTCCTCCGGCTCCGTGTGCAACTCGCGTGCGTCGGGTACGAATTGCCGCGCGATCGGATCGTTGGGTTCCGCGCAGTCGATCAGGCCGGCGATCGTCGGGCGTGATGGCGACCGCGTAGCGCGCCGCGACCTCCTGCAGCTCGGCAAGCCGGTCAGGCGCGGCGAGCCCGGCCTCGACCAGTTCGGCCGGTCGGCGCAAGGTCATTTGTTCTTTTCGGATGGCTGCGCTCATGGCGGCCTCGATGCAATAGATGATGGCCCTTATGCTTGAACCACTACTTGGCAAGCAAGCCCGCCGTTGTTACGGAGAAGCCCAATTTGCGCCCGCTCCGAGCGCATCAGCCGAGCACCAAGGCTAAGCACCAAGGACATCCGATGAAAAACTACATGGACGGCGGGGAAGCGATCCTGGAGGCGTTCCGCAAGCTCAAGATCGACTATATCATGTCGTCGCCGGGTTCCGAATGGTCGCCGGTGTGGGAAGCTTTGGTGCGGCAAAAGCTCGGCAACCATGCCGGCCCGACCTACATCGATTCCTGGCACGAGACGCTCGCCGTCAACATGGCCACCGGTTACACGCTAATCACCGGCCGGCCGCAGGCGGTACTGGTGCATGCGGGTGTCGGCCTTCTGCAAGGCAGCATGGGCGTGCACGGCGCGCTGCAGTCCGAAGTGCCGATGATCGTCATGTCGGGAGAATCGCAAACGCTGGGCGAGAACCCCGATCTCGACATCGAGCAGCAATGGTACGGTGGCATCAGCGTCGGCGGCGCCGAGCGCTACGTCGACAGCATCACCAAGTGGGCGCGTCAAGTGACAAGCCCCCACACGCTCCACGAGACTGTGATCCGCGCCGGCGAGATGGCGCAGCGCACGCCCAAGGGACCGATTTACCTCAACGTCGCGCTCGAACACATGCTGCACGAATGGACGCCGCCCAAGCACGAACGCGATATTCCGCCCGCGCCGCGCGTGCAGGCGCATCCGAGTGAAGTCGAGAAGGTCGCCGACCTCTTGCTGTCGGCGAAAAATCCGGTCGTGGTCGCCGAGCAATCGGGGCGCGATCCTGCAGCGTTTAAGGCACTGGTCGATCTTGCCGACCTGTTGGGGCTGCCGGTGATCTGGAGCCGCGGCTCAAATTTCTGCAATTTCCCGACCGATCATCCGCTCTATCTGGGCGTCGCCAGCTACAAGCATCTCGCCGGCGCGGACCTCGTCCTTCTCGTCGGCGGCCGCGTGCCCTGGTATCCGCCGAGTGCGCGGCCGACCAAGGGCACGATCGTGGCGCTCAACGAAAATCAGTTCAAAGGCCATATGATCTATCAGCAGCTGCACGCCGACGTTTATCTCGAAGGCGAGATCGCAGCCTCGCTGCAGATGCTTGCGCAAGCCGCACGCGCGTCGAAGCTCGACGCCGACGCGATCAAAAAGCGCCGCGACAAGTGGAAAGCCGAGCACGATAATTTCGTCGCCGGGCTGAAGGCCGAGCGGGCCAAGGCGAAGAGCGGCAACGGCAAGGCGATCGATCCGCTCGATGCTGATCGACACGCTCGCCGAGGTGATGCCCGCCGACACCGCCTATGTGGACGAGACCATCACGCACGGCCCGATGCTGCGCCAGCACCTGCCCTTCACCACCCCGCACAGCTTCTTCCGCGGCTTCGGCGGCCTCGGCCAGGGCCTCGGCACCGCGCTCGGCGTCAAGCTCGCCTCAGGCAAGCGGCCGGTCGCGCTGCTGATCGGCGACGGCGGCTTCCTTTATAATCCGGTGATCCAGGCGCTCGGCGCGTCCAAGCAGCATAATCTTCCGATCCTCATCGTCGTCTTCAACAACAAGGGTTACATGGCGATGGAGAAGGGCCACGTGCATCATTATCCCGACGGCGCCGCCGAAAGCGCGCACATGCATATCGGCTCAAAGCTCGACGGCCCCGATTATGCCGAGCTCGGCTCGCATTTCGGCCTGCACGGCGAGCGCGTCGAGGACCCCGCCAAGCTCAAGGGCGCCATACAGACCGCGTTGAAGAAAGTGCAAGACGGCACCACGGCCATCCTCAACGTGGTGTTGAGCCGATAGCGGAGACGGCAGAGCCATGGTATTACTGCGCCATGGCAGCCAAAGCACTCAAAGACGCGATGCAGCGGGTGGAGTCCTGGCCTGAAGAGGCGCAGGAAGAGCTTGCTGAAATCGCGCTGGACATCGATGCCAGCCTCAGGGGCGAAACTTATCACGCGACTCGCGCAGAGCTGGACGGGATCGATCGCGGCCTGAAGGCGGCCGATGAAGGACGCTTCGCTACGGATAAGGAAGTCGCGGCGGTGATCGCCAAACACCGGCGCTGATGAAGGTCGTCTACACAGACGACGCCGTACGCGATCTCGACGAAATTCTGACGTTCATCGGCGCAAAACTACCCCACAATCATGGGGCCGTTTCTCAACCGGCTTCGCCTTGTCGAGCGGCGCATCGGACAATGGCCGGAAAGCGCGCAAGCCGTGGAGCAGCGGCCCAACGTCCGTGCGGTGCCGTTCCTTCGCTATCCATACAGACTTTTTTACCGGGTCACGCCAAATGCCGTTGAAATCCTCCATATCCATCACGCGGCGCGGCGGGATCCTTGGGAGAGTGAGGATTAGACACCTGTTCGTGTGAAATTGAGGGTGGCGGGCACTTCAGATCGCTCGCGATGGGCGGTGATTGACCTGATGAATGTGTCAATCGAGGTAGTCTATCAACGTACCGCTCCTTTTCTATTTGATGTCGTTGGAATGACCATCTTATTTGATCAAACCACGTCGAATCGAGTTGCGCGGCGAAACGCGAGCTCCAATTTTCTCTTGGTTGAATCTTCAAGCCGATAAACCTAAAGGCGATGCCGTCAATGCGTGTTTTTTCAGTCCCTTGAGTGACTCCCGGAAACTGCCCAACCGCTGCCCAGCGCAGTTAATGATCCCTAAAGGGTTCATTGCCATATGGTGATAGCCAGCCACTTTTTGAGGCAATCACCATGCCCAGCCATCACCACAACGCCAACCGTCGGCAAACCCTGCTCGGCCTGCTCGCATCGAGCGCTGCCGGTACGCTGGGCTCGCTCGCAACAACGCGCGTGTCGGCGCAAAGCGCCAAAACGCTCAAGCTCGGCTATATCCTCTCCCGGCAATCGCAGCTTGGCGCCGGCGGCGATGTGTTCGCGCAGGAAATCACCAAACGCACCGGCGGCCGCTATCGCATCGAGCAATATCCGGACTCGGCCTTGGGCGGCGAAGTCGAAATGCTCAAAGCCGTGCAATTGGGCACCGTCGATGCCGCTTTCATCACCGGCGCCCCGTTGCCGAACTTTTTGCCCGAGATCGGCGTGTTCAACATTCCCTTCCTGTTCCGCGACGCGAACCACGCGCACGCGGTGCTCGATAGTCCGATCGGGCAGGCTTATCTGGCCAAATTCCGCAGCAAAGATCTGGTCGCCCTGGCGTGGGGCGAAAATGGCCTGCGCCATTTGACCAATTCCCGGCACGAGATACGGACGCCGGCGGACCTCAAAGGGTTGAAGCTGCGCGTCCCGCAATCGGAGGTGATGCTCACCGGCTTCAAGGCGCTCGGTGCGGACGTCAAGCCGCTGGCATTTCCGCTCCTCTACGGCGCGCTCCAATCGGGCGAGTTTGACGGGCAGGAAAATCCGATCGCGACGATCTTGTCGGCAAAATTCTTTCAGGTGCAGAAATATCTGACGCTGAGCGGCCATGTTTACGATCCGGCCGTTCTGTTCCTGTCGGTCGACACATTTAACGATCTTTCGGCTGAGGACAAAAAGTCCTTCATCGAGGCGGCGACGCTCGCCGGGACAGGCTTCGCGCCAGTACGCCGCTGCCGCACAAAAAAATGGCGTCGCCGAACTGGAGAAGGACGGCATGAAAGTCGTCGCCGATGTCGATCGCCAAGAATTTGCCGCGGCCATGGCGTCGGCCAATCCCATCTTTGCCAAACAATTTGGTTCTGACGTCATCGAACAGATTAGAAATTACAGCTAGCGGCTTCAGCCAAGACGGTCGACGACAGTGAGACAGCTTACTTCGCTTGTCGGATTTGATCGCCTGTCGATCCTTCAGCGCGTATTCGGCGGAATGGGCATCATTCTGCTCCTGTTGGTCGCGCTCTCGATCAATTACTTGCGCACGGTAGCGAACGTTTACGACCAGGCCGACTACGTCAGTTCGAGCGTGGGGCAGGCGGCCGCTGTTGCGCTGTTTTCCACTCAGGTTGGCGAGACGCGCGTCTCTTGTCACCCAGTATGCGCTTTCCGAAAACGACGTGGATTTGCGCAATGCGCAACACTCGTTGGACCGGCTGCCGGACGAAATTGGCGCGGTGATGGCCGCCTATGCGGCAAGCCCTTCCGGCCGCGACAATGTCGAGCAGCTGCGCGGGCTCGCCGAGCGTTATCGAACCTCGGTGGCGGCAACGATAGCGGCGATCAACGCCCGGCGGACGCATGCCGCGAAGCTTTTGCAGGCCGCGACAGAGCTGAATACGACGGTTGCGGCAATTGTCGAAACTCTTGCCCACGACCCCAACAACGCGGGCGCACTGGACGACGCGATCCGATTGATCGAGGCGTTCCACAGCAGCAACGCGAGCGCGACACGCTTTCTGGCGTCGCGCAATCCAGCGGATTCAGACACCACGCGCGTGAATATCCAGGCCATGGGCCACGCCTTCGACGCATTGCAGGCGCGAGGGGTCGACAATGCCCGTGTTCAGCGCTTCCTCAGGGCCATGGCGGAGCCGCTGCAGCGGTACCGCACGGAGGTCGATGGCTTGATATCGGCCACCGAGCAATTCGAGCACGCGAGGACGGATCGAAACGCAGCAGCGTCCGCACTGATAGACGCGGCAGATCAGCTCCGCTTGACGACGACCGAGGCCCAGCTCGGCACGGTGGCCGGGATGATGACTGCCATAACGTCGGCCCGCCACATCGGATATTTTGCGTCGGCCCTGGCCATTATCGCCGGGCTGATCCTGGCTTTTGTTATCGGCCGCGGCATCGCTCGGCCGGTTCAGCAAATCACTTCGGTCATGCGCAAGCTTGCCGGCGGAACGATCAATGTCGCGATCCCGTATTTGGGGCGCAAGAATGAAATAGGCGCGATGGCGGAGGCGGTGCGGGTCTTCCGCGACAACAAAATCAAAGCCGACCAGCTCACCGTAGAAAGCGAAAACGAGCAGCAGAACAAAGTGCGCCGGGCGCAAAGCCTGGAGGAATTGAACCTGCATTTTGAGGCGACCGCCAGCGCGCTGACCTCGACACTGACCGCCGCCGCCGCCGGGTTGAAGCAGAGCGCGCAAACGATGTTTGCGACCACCGAAGAGGCGGGCAAGAAATCAGCGAATGTGAAGGCTGCCGCGCAACAGGCCTCCAACAACATCGAAGCCGTTGCCCACGCTACCGAAGAGCTTTCGTCATCGATCGAGGCGATCAGCAACAGCGCCATGAATTCGTCCGCTCTGTCGACCGAAACGACGGAGAGCGCTCGCGCCACCAACACGGCGGTGCAGGCTTTGGTCGTAGATGCACGCGAAATCGAGCGGGTCAGCAGCCTCATCAAGCAAATCGCCCAACAAACAAATCTGCTGGCGCTTAATGCGACGATCGAAGCCGCCCGCGCCGGTCAGGCCGGCCGGGGGTTCGCGGTCGTGGCCGGCGAAGTAAAGACGCTCGCCGCGGAGACCGGCAGGGCGACGGAAGAAATCGAGTCGCAAATCGGCAGAATCCAGACGGTGACCACAAAGGTCGTCACCGCGATGCAAGACATCATGACCAAGGTCGGCGAATTGACCGAGATCGCAACCGCGGTGGCCGCGGCGGTGGATCAGCAGAAGGCCGCCACCCGCACCATTGCGCAAAACGCTCAGTTGGCGCTGTCGAGCGCCATCGAAGCGGTGCAGGCCGTCGGCATGGTCGAGGAGGCGTCCACCTCGACCAAGAGCGAGGCCAATCAGGTCCTCGACGCGGCCAACCAGTTGTCTCGCCAATCCGACGACCTGCGTGGCGAATTTGATAAATTCGTTGCCGGGGTGCGCGCGGCTTAGGCGTCCCCTATCCGCCTCCCAGCGGCGCCCACTGCACCTGATCGATGCGCGCGGCACCGGTCGCCAGCATGACGAGACGATCAAGCCCGAGCGCGATGCCGCAGGCGTCCGGCATCTGCGAAAGCGCGGCGAGAAAATCCTCGTCGAGCGGATAGCGCTCGCCGTAGCGGCGCTCCTTTTCCGCCATCTCGTGTTCGAGCCGCCGCCGCTGCTCGGCGGCATCGGTCAGTTCGGCAAAGCCGTTGGCGATCTCGACGCCGCAGACGTAAAGCTCGAAGCGTTCGGCGACGCGCGGATCCTTCGGCGACGATTTCGCCAACGCCGCCTGGCCGGACGGGTATTCGTCCAGCATCGTGGCGCGGCCGACGCCAAGTTTTGGTTCGATCTTCTCGGTGAGCACGCGGCTGAAAATGTCACCCCAACTATCGTCGTCGGCAATGCGGATGCCGGACGCGCGCGCGGCGCGGGCTAGCGCATCGCGGTCGCCCTCCCCGTCCGGAAAAAGCGTCGCCAACAGATCGATGCCGGCGTAGCGGCCGAACGCTTCGGCGACCGATATTCGCTCCGGTTCGGCGAGCGGGTCCGCCGAGCGGCCGCGAAACGAGAAATGCCAGGTGCCCGCCGCCTGCGCCGCCTCCTTCAGCAGCGCCGCGCAGTCCTCCATCAGCGCCGTGTACGGCTCGCCGGCGCGGTACCATTCGACGAGCGTGAACTCGGGCGCATGCAGCGCCCCGCGCTCGCGGTTGCGGAACACGCGGGCGAATTCGACGATGCGGCGCTCGCCGGCGGCCAGCAGCTTCTTGCAGGAAAACTCCGGCGAAGTGCGAAGATAAAGTGGCGTCTGCGTCCCGTCCGGCGCCTCAAGCGCAGTTGCGAAAGCGTGCAGGTGGGTCTCGTTGCCGGGCGACACCGCCAGCGCGCCAGTCTCAACCTCGACGAAATCGTGGGCGGCAAACCAGGCGCGCAAAGCAGCGGTGACGCGGGCGCGCGCCAACAGCGCCGGCCGGCGGTCAGCATGCACATGCGAAGCCCAAAACGGCGACGATTCCGGTATCCTGTCCGCCATTATCTTGTCCTTGGCCGTTTGCGGAAATAACTGGCGCCTAGCCGCAAGATCGCTATGGTGCGGCGCAAATCTAGGCATTTATTCGAGGATTCTGTCCCGTGAAAGTCATCGCCAGCTCGTTGCGCAAAGGCAATATCGTCGATATCGACGGCAAACTTGGGGTCATTGTGTCGTTCGAGAACATCCATCCCGGCAAGGGTACGCCGGTCACCCAGATGGACGTGCGCCGCATCGCCGACGGGGTGAAGGTGGCGCTGCGCTTTAAGACCACCGACCAGGTCGAGCGCGCCTTCGTCGAGGACCGCAAGCACCAGTTTATGTACCAGGACGGCGAAGGCTTCCATTTCATGAACATGGAAAGCTACGACCAGGTGACGCTGCCCGACGACATCATCGGCGATCAGGCCCCCTACCTGCAGCCGGAAATGGAAGTCACCATCAGCATGCACGACAGCACGCCGGTCGCTATCGAGCTGCCGCCCAAGGCGGTGCTCGAAGTGGTGGAGACCGAGCCCGCGATGAAGGGCCAGACCGCGGCCTCGTCCTATAAGCCTGCGGTCCTGTCCAACGGCGTGCGCACGATGGTGCCGCCGTTCGTCAGCACCGGAACCAAGATCGTGGTGCAGACCGCCGACGGCAGCTACGTCGAGCGCGCCAAAGACTGAGCGCAGGAGCACTGATCGCATGAGCACCGGACGCATCAGCACTGGGCGCATCAGCGCCGAACGCACGTATTCGTTGGCATTCTGAACGTTCGTTCATACTTGGCGGTCCACCGCCGGGTAACCTTTTTAGCGCGCCCCGCCGCGGATCAGCTTGGCAAAGCCGGCGTTGATTGAAATGATGGTGCGTTGGGTTAGTTAGTCCGGGATCAATTACAGTGTCTGTTCGTTTGCATCCTTACTGGCTCGCCGGTCTGTTGCTGGCGGGCGTCACGACTGCCGCCACGGCGCAAGAGACGGCACGGGCCGTCGTACCGCCGGGCCCGGCGGTGAGCGCGCCGCAAATCGAAACGCCGCAAGTCCAGACCCCGCAAGCCCAGATCCAGCAAGTCCAAATGCCGCAAGTCCAGATGAAGCCGCCGCACATCACGGCGGTGACGGTGGATTGGACGGCGGCGCGCGGCGCACTTGCCGCGGTCCCCGCGCTCGCCGCCGACCACGATCCGCTGGCCCGGCTCAATACCGCGACGGCAGGCGTTTTTTCCAACATCGGCGCGAGCGCAGTGCCGGTGCTGTTGCCGTTCGATACCGCCTCGTTCTTGGCCGACAAAGCGGCCGGCACGGCGGGCGACAGCAGCAAGTACATGCCGGGATATAGCGCGACCAACGTATTCTTCGATGCCGGACCCGCCGGCTATGACGCCTCGTTCACGCTGCAGGCCTCGCCCAATGCGCAGATCAATTTCCGCGGCCGCGTCGACGCGCTGATTTCCGGCTCGGCTTTGGTCTACGACGTCGGCGGCGCGCCGCTGCCGGAGGCAAAGCCCGTCCCCGAACTCGAAGGCCTTTTTCCGGGCATCCGGCGGCAGGAACTGGAAGACCATCTGCGCTACACGTTCGTGCGCTTCGGCGTGCCTTATCTGGTGACGATTATGTGCCAGCGCCGCTGCCGCGACACTGAGAAGCTCGGCGTTGCGTTTCTCAAGAGCCTCGCCGTTGCCGGCGGCGCGCCGCAGCCGTCCGCGACCGATCCTCCGGCCATTGCGGGCGAGCAAGCGGAAGCCGCCGCGCCGGGTACGGTCGCCGAACCGAAGGACGTCTCCCCCGACTTCACCTATTACGCGCCGGGCGACATTCTTCCCGGCACCGGCATGCGCGGGCAGAGCGGCGACACCGACGCGACCGTCTATGCCGCGATCCGCTTCCCGATGGCCGAGGCGCCGGCCTACGTGAACTCGCAGACCTTCATGAACTGGGGCAATTGCGACTTCACCGGCCGCGTCGGGCTTGGCGGCAGCGGAACCAACGCGCAGTACCGCTGCCGCGTCAATTCGATCCCGCTCGTGTACGACGAAGCGCGGAACTACGCTTATCCGTGGCGCGATAATTTCTGCGAGCATCGCTATTTTGCCATGAGCCAATGCCCGGCCGGGCTCGGCCATCAGGGCGAGGACATCCGCCCCGCCACCTGCAAGATGCGCAATGCCGCCGACGGCCGCTGCGAGCCCTATTTCGCCGACATCGTCGCGGTGCGCGACGGCATGGTGATGCGCTCGCGCGGCGATGAGGCGCTCTACCTCGTGGTCAATGCGCCGGGCGAGCACATCCGCTTCCGTTATCTGCACATGAATCCTGGTCTGCTCGACGCCGCCGGCATGCTCAACGGCCGTATGCTCAAGCGGGGCGACCTCATTGGCACCGTCGACGATTACGAAGGGCACCAGGGCGGCACCTCTTATCATCTGCACTTCGACGTGCAGGTGCCAACGCGGGCGGGCTGGGTGTTCGTCAATCCCTACATGACGCTGGTCGCGGCCTACGAACACATGATCGGCGCACGCGGCACGCCCGTTAACGACGCCGTCCTCGCGGCGGCCGCTGCGCAAAATCCCGCCCCGCCTGGTGCACCGGCAGCGATCGCGCTCGCCGCCATCAACCCACCCGCGGCGGTAGCTGCGCCAGGCGCCCCAGGCGCCAATGTAACGCCTGCCGCCGAGCATTGCGTGACGCGCCATCATCGGCGGCATTGCAGCACGATCGACGCCGGCGAAGGCGGACGTCACCGCCATGTCCGCACCGCCCACGTTGACGGGCACGTCGATGGCCACCGCGTGTCGCGGCACGGCAACGGCGGCGAGGAGCACGTGCGTCACGCCCATCGCGTCACCCGCCACGGCCACGCCTAAGCGACAGCCGAACAGCGACCGACCCGCGCGACAGGCTGCCCGGTTGCGTCAGGCGGCCCAATCGGCTTGATTGTCGCCCGCCAATAAGCCCCCATCCGCTCCCTCGCGTCACCTAAGGAAATGCCCCGATGAATCCTCCCCAATCCGCGACCGCCCGCGCCAATTCCGCCGACCCGGCCGTCGCCGGCCTCGAGCGCCCGACGCCGGCCGGCGCCAACGCGCCCGGCTTCGGCTCCGACGTCATCGCCGACGCGCTGCGCTCGCTCGACATCCCCTATATCGCGCTCACCCCGGGTGCGAGCTATCGCGGGCTGCACGATTCCATCGTCAACTATCTCGGCAACACCAAGCCGCAGATGCTGCTCTGCCTGCACGAGGAAGCCGCCGTCGCCATCGCCCAGGGTTACGCCAAGGTCACCGGCAAGGCGATGGTCACGGCAGTGCATTCCAATGTCGGGCTGATGCACGCCACCATGGCGATCTTCAACGCCTGGTGCGACCGCATGCCGGTGATCGTGCTCGGCGCCACCGGCCCGGTCGACGCCGCCAAGCGCCGGCCGTGGATCGACTGGATCCACACCGCGCGCGACCAGGGCGCGCTCATCCGCGAATATACCAAATGGGACGATCAGCCGGCCTCGCCCGCCGCCGCCCGCGAAGCGATCTTGCGCGGCACCTGGATCGCCAACACCGCACCGCAAGGTCCGGTCTACATCAACTTCGACGCCGAGTTGCAGGAATCCAAAGTCGCCGAGCAGCTGCCGCCGATCGACATCGCCCGCTACATGCCGGAAGTCACCACCGCGGCGCCGGCCGCGCTGGTTGAGCAAGCCGGCTCGATGCTCAAGGGCGCCAAGCAGGTGCTGATCCTCGCCGGCCGCTGCTCGCGCAGCGAGGAGGCCTGGGCCGCCCGCGTCGCGCTCGCCGAGGCGCTCGGCGCGCGCGTCGTCACCGATCTGAAAATCGGCGCAACCTTCCCGACCGATCATCCGCTCTACGCCGGCGCCCCGCGCGCGATCACCCCCGACAGCGTCGAGGGTCTGAAAAACGTCGACGTGATCTTGAGCCTCGACTGGGTCGACCTCGCCGGCGCGCTCCGCTCCTACGGCCCCTCGCCGTCAGTCAAAGTGATCCAGGTGTCGCTCGATCACCGCATCCATAACGGCTGGAGCATGGACCATCAGGCGCTGCCGGCGGTCGATCTGCTGCTCTCGGCCGATCCTGATCTGGTCGTGCCGGAGCTTGTCAAAGCCGTCGGCAAGAGCAACAAGCCGCACGCGGTGCCAGCGCCACGGGCAAAGTCCGACAAGGAGCCGACCGGCTTCACCAACGAGCACATCGCACGCGCGCTCAACAAAGTGCTCGGCGACCGGCCGGTCTGCTACACCGGCCTGCCGTTGTCATGGGACGAGAGCTGGGTACAGTTCCGCCACCCGCTCGACTACATCGGCTCGAACGGCGGCGGCGGCGTCGGCGGCGGCCCCGGCATTTCGGTCGGCGCAGCCCTCGCGCTCAAGGGCACCGGGCGGTTGCCAATAGCGATTTGCGGCGACGGCGACTTTCTCATGGGCGTCACCGCGGTGTGGACCGCCGTGCATTACAAGATCCCGCTTTTGTTCATCCTCGCCAACAACCGCTCGTTCTATAACGACGAGCTGCACCAGGAGCGGATGGCGCGCGCGCGCAACCGGCCGGTCGAGAACAAGTGGATCGGCCAGCGCATGAGCGAGCCCGAAGTCGATCTCGCCGCCATGGGCCGCGCGCAGGGCGCAATCGGCTTCGGCCCGGTGACCAAGCCGGCCGACCTCGCCGGCGTGCTGGCGAAAGCGATCGCCGAAGTCGACGCCGGCAACGTCGCCGTCGTCGACGTGCGCGTCGAGCCCGGCTACACCGCGGTGATGACCGCCGCGATGACGCGGGCGGGGAGTTAAGGCGCGGGGCGCAATCACGCTGTGCGTCATTCCGGAGCGCGCCTTAAGGCGCGCGCCCGTCATTGCGAGCGAAGCGAAGCAATCCAGGGCGGCTTGACCAGAGCTAACGGCCCCTGGATTGCTTCGTCGCTTCGCTCCTCGCAATGACGGCGACGGCCGCACCTCTTCCACCTCTCCCCCATGCGGGAGAGGGTGGCGCAGTCTCGCGCGGCGAGACTGCGCCGGGTGAGGGCCTTCCGCCCCGCCGCGTGCCGCGTCAACGCGATCAATTGAACTTTTCCCGCGCGCCGACAACCAATAAACAAGCCACACCCTCGCCCCCGGAGCGCCGGCGATGGATCGCGACCAGGAGATCAGCGAAATCGAACAGGAACTTGCGCTCCTGCGCGCCCGCTATGATGGCTACCGCCGCGCGGCCACGATCATGAAAGCGCTCGTCATCGCGCTCGTGGCGCTCGGCGCCATCGCCGCCGCCATCTTCGCCGTCAACGTGTTCCTATTCGATGTGCTCTATGGCGTGTTCTTCCTCGGCGCGGTGCTGATCTCCGCCGCGGCGGTGACGTGGTTCGTCCGCTGGATCGACCTGCGCTGGATCGATTTCGTCTCCCAGTCGCCGCGCGGCATCTACAGCCCCTATTTCTTCCATCCCGAGATCGGCCCGCGCGAGCGCGCGCGCAGCGACGCCGAACTGATCGAGTGGCAGACCGCCGACCGCGAGCGGGCGCTGTCGGAGTTGGGGGCGGGCCCGGGCGGGCGGTGATGGCGGCCGACGTCATCCTGAGGCGCCCGCCGAAGGCGGGCCTCGAAGGATGCAGCTCCAGCGCGGGCTTTCGCTGGCAATCTCCCACCGGTTGTGCACACTTTAGTAGGTTGCAATAAGGTAACGTATAGGGTACCTTATGGGCGAGATCGCGATCAGGTCATTCGTTGAGTCGAGTGGCCGCGTTCCGTTTCAGGAGTGGATCGATTCGCTGGACAAGCGAGCCCAGGCGAAGATCGACGTTGCCCTGTACCGGCTCGCGCAAGGCAATCGCTCGCGCGTCAAGGGCACTGGCGCTGGCGTAGCCGAGTTGAAAGTGGATTTCGGGCCCGGCTATCGGATTTACTTCGGACAGGATGGCGAGATGCTGGTCATTTTGCTCGCAGGCGGCACCAAGAAGCGGCAGAGCGAAGACATCATGACCGCCAAGGCCCGCTGGGCCGAATACAAGGCGCGAAAGCCGCTCCATCGTGAGTGAGGTCAATATGGTTCTCACCGTCAACTTCAGGGATCACGTCAAAGCCAGGATCGAAGCCGATCCGGAATTCCGCGCAGCGCTATTCCAGGAGGCGGTACAGACCCTGATCGAAGGCGACGTCAGCACCGCGCGCGCAGTGTTGCGCGACTTCATCAATGCGACCATCGGCTTTCCGGCCTTGGCCAAGGCGACCGGAATTCCGCCCAAGAGCCTGATGCGGATGTTCGGCCCCAAAGGCAATCCAACCGCGGCCAATCTGTCCGAGGTCATTCGCGTGTTGCAGAAGAAAACCCGCGTGCACCTCGAAGTCCGCGCTTCGGCGGCGTGAGGCCGCGCCGACGTCGCAATTCGCTTTTCTCGAGGCCGAATTTCGCGACGTCTTCGCCCAAGCCGAGCGTGCCGAAAATCTTGCGCATTCCGATCCGCGCGCTGGCGGGGTTGCGGGCGGGTACCAGCGGCGCGGACACGACCGGCTAACGCGCGGCGAGTCCGCCTGTTCTTCCCTCGTTCGCTTGCGAGACGTTTCTATTCAGCGGCGTGATGATGCCGCTGATCCCACCGGTCCATCCATCCCGTGAGCCAGTAAACACCGAGCGCAAGACCCAAGACCAAAAACGGAGACGCAAAAACGTAGGTCTTGAGCACGTCGATACCATGCACGTTCATTCCTGCAGTCTCCCCAAAACGGTCCTGCCCAGCAGATGTATGCCGGCCCCAACGCACAGACAACCAACCGCAAGTCCCACAATCCCCGCAGGCTCGATCGCAAAGTGAGAAAACCCGTAAAGCAGCGCCGCGCCCGGCGCGAACACGCCGGCAGTGACCAATGCCGTTGCCAGCGCATTGAGCCAAGCGGCCGTCAGTTTGGTGCGTTCGTTGTGAATCAAAAACATACGCGATGGTGACGAGAGGCGGACACGTGGCCAGAGACCCTCAAGAACAAAACATGAACACGCTATTTTGTCAATGGATTTCCGCCGTCGCTGCGAAAAAACCGATCGGGGCACCGCAACTTGAACTCGGCGAGACGGATGAAAAACTGGATCGGGGTGCAGCGTGGCCGCAGATAGCTCGTTAGGAGTTGAGAACCGACAGTAGCGCCCGCTAAAGTAGCCCCATGGAGTTTGGGGCTTTTCATCCCGAGGACAAATCTCGCGCGCAAATCGACGCGAAGCTGTTGGCGTGCGGCTGGATCGTCCAGAGCCGCGACGAAATGAATCTGAGCGCCGGTCCCGGCGTGGCCGTGCGCGAATTTCCGACGAGTGAGGGGCCGGCAGACTATGCCCTATTCGTCGACGAAGTTTTCTGTGGGGTGATCGAAGCGAAAGCTGACGGCACAACGCTCAGCGGCTTTTCCGAACAAGCGGCCGGATATCTGAGCGGCGCACCGGACTATCTGCCCGGCGGGCCCGAGAAGAGGCGCTTCGAATATGTCTCCACCGGGAAGGAGACAATCTTCCGCGATCTCGCTGATCCCGAGCCGCGTTCGCGCCCGATATTCGCGTTTCATCGGCCGAGCACTCTACGCCTGTGGTTGAGCGAACCCGAAACCTTGCGCGCTCGACTGCGGCACATGCCGGCGCTCGTGACCGAAGGTCTGCGCACTTGTCAGATCGAAGCTATCGGCGGTCTCGAAAAGTCACTCGCACGCGGCGATGCACGTGCGCTGATCCAGATGACCATGGGGGCCGGCAAGACGTTTACGGCTTGCACGGCATCTTACCGGTTGCTCAAAGAGGCCGGTATCCGCCGCATTTTGTTTCTCGTCGATCGCCGCAATCTCGGCAATCAGACCGCAACGGAGTACGCCGGCTTTAGCCCGCCTGGGAGTGGGCGGCTGTTTCCCGAACTTTATGGCGTGCAGAAGCTCGGCCCGGCCGGACTGGACACCAACGCCGCCGTCGTCATCTCCACCATCCAGCGCGTCTATTCCGTGCTTTCCGGCAAGGAACTCGCCGAGGAGGAAGAAGACGCGTCCGCCTTCGAACGCGATGATGATGAGGACAAACTGGTCACCTACAATCCGCTGGTGCCGATTGAAACCTTCGACCTCATCATCACGGATGAATGTCACCGCTCGATTTACGGCTCCTGGCGGCAGGTGCTGGAATATTTCGACGGATTCATCGTCGGGCTCACGGCGACGCCGTCCGTACACACCCTCGGCTTCTTCAACAAGAACATCGTCGCCGAATACCCCTACGAACGCTCGGTGGTCGACGGCGTGAACGTCGGTTACGAGATTTATCGAATCCGTACCCGCATCGGCGAACAGGGCGGGCGCGTATCGAAGGGCTACACCATCCCGGTGATGGACAGGCACACACGCGCGCAGCGGTGGGAAACACTCCCCGACGATCTGGTTTTCACGCCCCGCGAATTGGATCGTTCGGTCGTCGTCCCTAATCAAATTCGCACGGTGCTGGAGACCTATCGCGACACGGTATTCACTGAGCTGTTCCCAGGCCGCAGCACGGTGCCGAAAACAGTCATCTTCGCCAAGGATGATAATCATGCCGAGAATATCGTCGGCATTGCGCGCGAGGTCTTCGGCAAGGGTAACGACTTTGCCCAGAAAATCACTTACCGCGTGAAAGACGCGGACCCTGAGCAGCTCATCAAAGGATTTCGCATCAACGCCAATCCGCGCATCGCGGTCACCGTCGACATGATCGCGACCGGAACGGACATAAGACCGATCGAGGTTCTGATCTTCCTGCGTGACGTGCGCTCGGAACTGTATTTCGAGCAGATGAAAGGTCGCGGCGTCCGCACCATCAGCAATACCGAGCTGCAGGCGGTGACGCCCGATGCCGACGCCAAGACGCGTTTCGTCCTCATCGACGCCGTTGGCGTCACCGAAAGCGCCAAGATCATCTCCGCCCCGCTCAATCGCGACCACAAAATCGCATTCGACAAGCTGCTGGAACGCGTGGCCGCCGGCGATCGGCGAGACGACACGATCGCCACCCTCGCCGCTCGGCTCGCCATGCTCGACCGCAAGCTCGATCCCGACAGTGCTTCTGAACTGATGGAGCTTGCCGACGGAAAGACGCTCGCCGATCTGGCGCGCGGCCTGCTCGACTCGATCGATCCTGATTCCATCGCCACGGCCGTCCAGGCCAAGCACGGGGTCGGCGCGACGGCGCAGCAATCCGCCGAAGTGCAAGCGGAACTCAAGCAACTCGCCTGCGGCCCGTTCAATTCGCCGCCGCTCCGTCAAGGACTGATCGCGGCCAAGGCCAAAGCCGACCTCAAGATCGACACCATTTCCACCGACCAGGTACTCTCTTCGCGGTACAGCGAAGCGCAGGCGCAGAACACGATCGATCGCTTCAAGGAATTTCTCGAAGCCAACAAGGATCGGATCGTCGCCCTGCAAATCCTCTATGGCCGGCCGTATGCGCAGCGCCGTCTGACTTATCAGGTGCTCGACGAGCTGCGCGAGGCGCTGCGGCGCCCGCCGTGGCTCCTTGAGCCGCCCGAAATCTGGCGCGCCTATAAGCGGCTCAACGATGCCCGCGTACGCGGTAATCCGACGCGCATTCTCACCGACATCGTCATGCTGGTGCGCTTTGCGCTCGGCAAGGATGAGGTGCTCCAGCCATTGCCCTCGATCATCGCGGGCAAATTCAACCTCTGGCTCGGTCGCGAGAAGAATGCAGGGCGCGATTATTCCGCGGAAGAGCTAACGTGGCTCGCGACGATTCGCGACTATCTGGCGCAGAACGGCGGCCTGGAGCGCAAGGACTTGCAGGACGTTCCGGGGTTCTTCGACAAGGGTGGACTGTTGAAGGCGCAGGCGCTGTTCGGGCCGCGGCTCGATGCCATGCTCGGCGATCTATCGGATGCGTTGGTGGCGTAAGGCTTACTCTACCGTCATGCCCGGCCGAGCCGGCGAGTGGCCGGCCCGGCTGTAAACCTGTGCCGGCCATCCACGTCTGAGCGGTGTGGCAACGCTAGAAAGACGTGGATGGCCGGGACAAGCCCGGCCATGACGAACTGAAAGGTGCGCGAGGGAAAATGCCAATCGAATTTCACCGCGACGGACCGTGGGAGCTGCCCGAGGGCTGGGTGTGGGCGCGGTTGGGAGACATCGTCTCTCCGCGCGGCGAGAAAGCCCAGCCTGATCGATCGAGTCCATTTCGTTTCGTAGGCATGGACGACGTACCGCCGAACTCGCTCCGCATCGAAACTACGGGCGAGTTTCGCTCAATGAAAAGTGCAGGAAACAAGTTCTATTCAGGTGACATCTTGTACGGTCGCCTGCGGCCGTATTTGAACAAGGTAGTTGTTACCGATTTCGAGGGCATCGCGTCTGGTGAGTTTATTGTTTTGCGTGCTCCCATGGGCATAGATCCACGATTTCTCCAACTGTTCATGCACGCGCGCCGTTTCGTCAATTCAGCGACGAAGGATACGTCGGGTGACAGACCGAGAATTGATTTTGATAAGATTGCCGAAATAGAAATTCCAATGGCACCGTCAGCCGAACAGCGCCGCATCGTGGCCCGCATCGACGAATTGTTTACCGAAATCGCCGACGGCGAAACATCGCTCGTCCGCGCTCGCGACGACCTCGATACCTGGCGCCGCGCGCTGCTCAAGGCCGCCGTCACCGGCGAACTTACCCGCGAGTGGCGGGAGCGGAATTGATCGATCGAGAAAGGGCGGGACAATTTCGCTTCGATCGCGTCTTACGCAGACCGAGAGCTTGCTTCGCAAGCGTCGTCGCTACTGGCTGATTCCGCGAGTGAACGCAAACCTCAAATTCCGATAGACTGGGCGTGGTGCGCAGTCGATGAAGTTCTCTTGGCATCGAGGCTGGTCTAAACTTGGACGACAACGCGCCGCCAGCACACGCTGGCGAGCATATCCGTCCTTATCAAATGAGTGTCGCGTAACGTTTGGAGGACGCTCTGAACTCGCAGAAAGTAAAGCGCTGAATTATACACCGGAGGAGTTGAGAACGTCTTGAACTACGACCAGGGGATATACTGCTAAATGAGGCGCCAGACGCCCGAGCTTCGTAGGTCGCACCGGCAGTTTTAAATCGTGCGAGCATCGATAAATGTCTGTTTTCGAGAAGTACTCCGCTTCGATTCCGATCTAGGACCGAAATATTGCCGCAGTTCGAGTTGATTGTATTCCGACATTACATGCGGTCGGGACGCTTCAAGCGAGCATTATGCAAGTCGCATCAGACCATCATGGCGCATCTTACCCAAGATACGCTTCGTCGTTATGGATTGCCATTCCAGTTCCGCCAACCGAAGAGCAGGCAGAGATTGTTTGTCGCTTTCGGGCATAGAAGGCGACGCTATCGAGCAATTCGATCACGTTGAATGGTTCAATATCGTTGGTCTCCGACACTCCATTCTCAAAGCCGCCTTCGAAGGCCGCCTCGTCGACCAAGACCCGCGCGATGAGCCGGCCGAGCGGTTGCTCGCGCGACTGAGCGAGCGCGATAGCACTGCCGCCGCGGGCGCGCCGGCGCGCGCGCGGCGGGCGCGTTGCCCTTTCTGCCGAATGAGCGTATATATAGGCCGTGTAGATCATCTACACACGTTATGTAGAAGGAGGTGGCCATGGCCCTGCACATTCGCGACGAGCGTGCCTTAAAGCTGGCGAAAAAGCTTGCCGCCCGCCGGGGCACGACCATGACGCAAGCGGTGGTCGAAGCCCTCGAAGGCGCGTTGGCGCGCGAGCAGCGGCCGCTGGCGGAGCGGCTCGATGAGATCGCCCGCGAGGCCGAGCGTTTGGGCAACCGCGCCCGCGGCCGAACCCCGACAAAGCAGGAAATCGACGAGCTTTGGGGTAACGAGTGATTTTCGTCGATACCTCGGCGATCATCGCTATCATGGCCCGCGAACCGGATGCGGCGATGTTCGCAGGCAAGATCGAAGCCGAGGACGAGCGCATCACGTCGGCCCATGTCCTTCTTGAAGCCTCTATGCGGCTTGCATCGGTGCTGTCGCTTTCACCGACCGTCGCGGGCATGCTGGTGACGCGGCTGTTGCACGAATCCGGCATCGCCATCGTGCCGATAACCGAGAGCGTTGGACACGCTTCGGTCGCCGCGTTCGAGCGCTACGGCAAAGGACGCAAGAACCGTGCGGGACTGAATTTCGGCGATTGTCTTTCCTACGCCTGCGCGAAGGTGCACGGCGCACGTCTGCTGTTCAAAGGCAACGATTTCGTCCACACCGACATTGCCAAAGCCTAGACGGGTCCCCGCGCCATGAACCAATCCTCCCTCGTGCAAAAAGTCTGGAACTACGCCACGGTGCTGCGCAACGAGGGCGTCCACTACGGCGCCTATATTTCGCAAATCTCGTTCTTGCTGTTTCTCAAAATGGATGACGAGGCCGCTTCGCAACTCGGCGAGCCTTCAGGGCTGCCGGTCGACTGCCGCTGGAAGGCGATCAAGGATTTGCAGGGCGAGGCGCTTGCCACGCGCTATTCGCAAATTCTGGAGAAGTTGTCGCGCCACGACGGCCTGATCGGCGGCCTGTTCCTCAAGGCTCAGAACGAAATCCAGGACCCGGCCAAGCTCCGCCGGCTCGTCACCATGATCGGCGAGGAAACCTGGCTCGGCCTCGACCTCGACACCAAAGGTACGATCTACGAGGGGCTTCTTGAGCGGAATGCGGCCGAAGTCAAAAGCGGCGCTGGACAGTATTTTACGCCGCGCACGTTGATCGACGCGATGACCACGGTCATCGATCCGAAGCCGAATGAGACCGTGCACGACCCGGCCTGCGGCACCGGCGGCTTCCTCCTCGCCGCGTGGGAGCGCATGAAGAAGGTCGGCGATCGCCGCGCCCAGTTGCGCGCGCGCGACAACCTCTCTGGCATCGACATCGTGCCTGAGGTCGTGCGGCTGTGCGCCATGAACATGTACCTGCACGGCGCGGCGCGCAACAAAGACCCGATTCTGCGCGCCGACGCGCTCAATAAGGTCATCGGCCACTACGACGTGGTGTTGACCAATCCGCCGTTCGGCAAGAAGCAGGGCTACAAGATCGTCGGATCCGATGGAGAGGTTGATACCGAGCGCGAGGAATATAATCGTGAGGATTTCATCAAGACCACGAGCAATAAGCAGCTCAACTTCCTCCAGCACATCATGTCGATCCTCAACATCAACGGCCGCTGCGGCGTGGTGCTGCCGGACAACGTGCTGTTCGAGGGCGCCGGCGCCGACATTCGCAAGCGACTCCTCGACAACTACGACTTCCACACGCTGCTGCGGCTGCCGACCGGGATATTCTACAAGCAGGGCGTCAAGGCCAACGTGCTGTTCTTCGATCGCAAGGCGGCGTCGGAGACGCCATGGACCAGGGATTTATGGATTTACGACTTCCGCACCAATCATAGCTTCACCTTGAAGGAACGGCCGATGAAGCGCGCCGACCTCGACGATTTCGTCTCCTGCTACTCCGCGAGCAATCGCGCCAACCGCAAGGAGACCGAGCGCTTCCACAAATTCGCCTACGCCGATCTGATCAAGCGCGACAAGATCAATCTCGATATCTTCTGGCTCAAGGACGATACGCTCGACGACCCCGACCTGTTGCCGCCGCCCGACGAGATCGCCGCCGAGATCGTCGAAAGCCTGGAAGCGGCGCTAGAACGTTTCCGCAAAGTCGCTGTCAGCCTGCAAGGGGCGAACGGCCCAACGGCGAAGTAGTTTGGGCGCGACCCGGGCTGCCACAATTTGAAAACCTCCGCACTTTCCGATCCTTGGCGAAAAAAGGCAGCGAATCAAGCCATTGTCACAATTTCCGTGCCCCGGAACCGGACAACGATCGGAAGAAAAGCCTCGTTGGATCAGAGCGATGGCTGCACCGCCCAAAATCTCTTGTCCTGTACATCGTGACGGCGTAGAAAACTCCCATCTCGCTCGGCCAAGGGACGTCAACCGGTGACGGCTGATTGATGGAGCGGGAGCGGTGCCCGGGATGGGGCTCGTAACCTCGTCCGCGGGCGGTTCGGAAACTCGCCCGGCCGGCCACGTCGCCGGTCCGCCAGGAGCTGGCTGCCCGGGGAGCGGATCGGTTGTCCGCTACCATGAAGCGCGGGACCGGACTGAGCCTTGGGCTCTCAAGGCCTCTGGCGAGAGCCGCGGTAGAGCGCCGAGAGGCGAGCGCGTTCCTCAAAAAGGAGCGCGCGCCGCGAGGACACGCAAGGCAAGGCGTTCATCAGCTTGCCGGGCGGGGACCGCGGAATCTACCCTGCGCCTTTCGGCGCTCCGCCTCCCTTCTTAAGGAGGCCCGTTCGTAAACAGCTTGAAGCAAACCTCGGGGCGCGAACAAATAGCGCAGCGCGAGAACGAGAATTTATTCCCCTCCCGCCCGCGCGCATCGCGCGCGGTGGGGAGGGGTTAGGGGTGGGGGGCACTTGCTTGTGGCTCAGCATGCGGTTTTAGATCGCTCCCCTACCCCGCCGCTTTGCTGAGGGAGCGGCGAGTTAAAGAGCCCCCCACCCCTGCCCCCTCCCCCGCCATTCGCTGGCGCGAATGGGGGGAGGGGAAAGAGCGGCGGTGCCGCCCTCCCCTACAGCTTGAACGTCTCGTAGGTCGCCGGATGAAACAGTTCATCCACCGAGAGCCGCCGCGACGACAAGCCCTCGGCGTGATGCTGGGCGAGGAAATAGTCGAGCACCTTGCGGTTTGGCTCGACGCCATAGGACCAGAAATCATGGCCCATCAGGTCGCGCGCTTCTTTCAGCCGCTCCTCGACGAACGGCAGCGTCACCTTGGTGGCCGAGGTGTCGGAGAGTTTTTCAAGCCCCGCCTGCTTGGATTGCTCGAACGCTTTGAGCACCGCGCCCGGCAGCCACGGATGCTTTTCGGCCAATTCGCGGCGGATGCCGACCGCGTGCATGATCGGAAAGAATCCGGTGCGCTTGAAATAGTCCTTGGCGACTGCGGTCGGATCGTCGAACAGCCAGCCGATATGCGGATGGCCCTTCTCGACCAAAGTCGGCGGCCGCGGCGCGATGAAGCCGTCGATCTCGCCCGCTTCGAGCAGCGCCGAAATGGTCTTGCCCTGCGGCGCGTTATCGAGCCGCACGCCTGGCGGCAGCTTGACCGAAATCTTCTCCGGCCGCCCGGCATGCTCGATGCCGCCGCGGATCCAATGAATGTCCGAGCGTTTGACGCCGTAATCGTCTTCGAGGAACGCGCGCGCCCACACGTTGGCGGTGAGCTGATATTCGGGCACGCCGACCTTGCGGCCCTTCGAGATCCTCCGGCGTCTTCACCCGGTCGCGGCGCACATAGACCGAGGTGTGGCGGAACGCGCGCGAGACGAACGCCGGCACCGCGATATAGGGGCTGGTGCCTTGCGCGGTCTTCACCGTGTAGCTCGACAGCGACACCTCGCAGATGTCGAACTCCGCGGCACGGAAGGCGCGAAAGAAAATCTCCTCGGGCACGAGCGTCATAAACACCGGATCGACGCCGTCAATCTGCACGGAGCCGTCGATCAGCGCGCGGGTGCGGTCGTAATCGCCGACGGCAACGGAGAGGTTAAGCTTGCTCATCGACTATCCTTTTACGGGTGTGCCTTTTACGGGTGTGGAACTTCGCGGGCGCGACCAGATAGCCGCGTGCGCGCCCACCTGCCAAGATGCTATGCTCCATCATGGCGCCTTCCCGGCGCCGATTCTTTCGCAACACCGCTTCTTTCGCAACACAGGCTTTCCCAACACGGGGCTTCGCGCGATGCGGCTTGGCATGCTTCTTGTGGCATTCGCTCTGCTTTTGCCGGCAGCCGCGCAGGCTGCACCCACCGCACCGGCGACGCCGCCAGCCCCCGCCCCCTCGCCTGCTCCGCCCGCCCCCGCCAAACCCGCGACCCCTGCCCCGCCGCATGTCTACAGCGACACCGGCAACATCTACATCGAGCGCGATGGGGCGAAGACGCAGCTCACCAAATCCGAGCAGGACGTCGACCCTGCCCTGTCGCCGGACGGGCAGACCGTGGTCTATACCCGGCAGGGGCGCGGGCGCGGCGTGCTCGGCTACGATCTCGGCCAATTCTGCGTCGATACGCCCAAGCCCGATGAGCTGCGCGCGGTCAACGCCGACGGCAGCGACGACCGGCTGTTGCTCGAAGGCCGCAGGGGCGAAGCCGAGGCGCAGCTCTGCGATTTCCGCAACAAACAGTTCTCCGCCGACGGCAAGCGGTTTTATTTCCTCTCGCCGAGCTGGACCACTTCGGGCGCGTTGCACGTCTACGAGCTGCGCACCCACGAGCAGCATTTCGTGTTGCCGGCAAACGATCTGCTGGTGCTCAATTTCTGTAGCGGAAAATTCCAGGACAATCTCGTGGTCGAGCAGCACCGCTATCTCGTCTTCGGCGGCAGCTACGACTGGTACTGGCTGTTCGACGGAGCAGGCAAAAAGGAGATCGGCCCGGTCGGCCATTTCGACAATCCCGATGCCGTGATCAGGGCCGCGCATGAGGAGTGGTGCAAGCCATAAGCGCGTGCGCTCAGCGGCCGGGGAACGCGTCCGCCGGTGCGATGTCGATCAACTTGAACTGCACGCGTTCCTCGCCCTGCCAGCGATCGAGCGAGAAGGTGCCGGCGGCATGAACGGGCTGACCGCGGCTTTGCATGAGCGCGTGGCCGAGTTTTTGGCCGGCAACGCGAAACGCGATCGCGTTGACGCCCTTGCCGTCGTTGGATTTGAGCCGCACGCGCACATGCGCCTGGCCGACTTCCTCGGCGTAGCTCACTGTGTGCGCCGGCAGCGCGATGACCGGCTCGGGATTGCCGGCGCCAAACGGCCCGGCGCGGCCGATCAGGTCGACCAGATCGGCGTTGGCGGCAGCCGCGCTGACCGCGCCGTCGATGAGGAGACCGCTCTCCCGCCGCGCCGCCTCGACCTCGGCGGTGAGCGTGGTTTCGAGAAAAGCGCGGAACGGGGCGAGCGCGTTTTTGCGCAACGTCACGCCCGCCGCCATGGCGTGACCGCCGCCCTTGAGCAAAAGACCCTCGGCGAGCGCCCGGCGCACCGCGCGGCCAATATCGACGCCCGAGATCGAGCGGCCCGAGCCGGTGCCGATGCCGCCCGGCTCGAGCGCGATGGCGAAAGCCGGACGGCCGAATTTTTCCTTCAGCCGCGCGGCGACGAGCCCGACAATGCCGGGATGCCAACCCTCGGCCGCGGTCACGACCACGGCGCCGCGCTCTTCGAGGCCGAGCGCGGCCAACGCTTCGCCCTCGGCTTGCGCCAGCGTGTCGAGCTCGATCGCCTGCCGCTCACGATTGAGCCGATCGAGTTCGGCGGCGATTTTCGCCGCGTTGATCGGATCGTCTTCGAGCAGAAGCCGCACGCCGAGATCGGCGCGCCCGATCCGGCCGCCGGCATTGATGCGCGGGCCGAGCAGAAAGCCGAGATGCCAGGCTTCTGGCGGGCCGGAAAGACGCGCCACGTCCATCAGGCTGGTGTGACCCACGCGCTCGCGGCGGCGCAGCGCGAGCAGGCCCTTGGCGACGAAGGCGCGATTAAGTCCGATAAGCGGCACGACGTCGGCGACCGTACCGAGCGCGACATCGTCGAGGAACAACAACAAATCCGGCTCGGACCGCTCCGCCGTCCAAAAGCCGCGCTGGCGCAGCACGCGGTTGGCGGCAACGATCGTCATGAACACAAGGCCAACGGCGGCGAGATGGCCAAGGCCGGAAAGGTCGTCGCGCCGGTTCGGATTGACCACGGCCAAAGCCGGCGGCAGCGTCTCGTCGGCCTGATGATGATCGATGACGATCACTTCGAGGCCGCGTTTCTTCGCCTCTTCGAGCGGCTCGATGCTGGTGGTGCCGCAATCGACGGTGACAAGCAGCGTTGCGCCGCGCTCGGCCAGCGCGCGCACCGCTTCGACGTTCGGCCCGTAGCCTTCGAACAGGCGGTCGGGAATGTGGATCAGCGGATCGAGACCGCCATGGCGGAGAAATCGCGCCAGCAGCGCCGCCGAGGTGGCGCCATCCACATCGTAATCGCCAAAGATCGCGACGACTTCGCCGCGCACGATCGCGTCCGCCAGCCGCTCCGCCGCCTCCGCCATGCCGGCGAGCACGTGCGGATCGGGCATCGCACGCCTGACGGTCGGATCGAGAAACGCCTCGACCGCGTCGATCTCAACGTTGCGGCCGGCCAGGATGCGCGCCAGCAGTTCGGGGACGTCGTGACGCTGTGTGATCGCCAGTGCCCGAGCGGCCGCACGCTCGTCAAGCCGATCACGCCACGCGCGTCCGGTCGCGGAGCTTTCGACGCCGAGGAAAAGGCGATTCTCTGGCATATTTCAGCATTGTCATGCTCCGCGAAGGCGGAGCATCCGGTAAGCGCAAACGCTTCAATCCGAATATATAATGGCGCGATGACTGGATCGCTCGCTGGAGCTTGTCATCGGGCCGGCCACTTCGGGCCGGACCCGTTGGCGGGCGACAAAAGCGCTGCGCAGCTAAAACTTATCGAGCAGCCGGTGTTCGGCCCTGATCAAGCGCACTGTCCCGCTGAGCGAGCGCATCACCACGGTCTCGGTTTCCACCACGCCGTTGCCGAATTTCACCCCGGCAAGCATGCGTCCATCGGTAACGCCGGTCGCCGCGAACAGGCAGTCGCCGCGCACCATGTCTTCGATCTGATATTTCTTGCGCGGGTCCTTGATGCCCATGCGGGCGACGCGCGCGCGCTTCTCGTCGGTGTCGACGACGAGCCGCGTCTGCATCTGGCCGCCGATGCAGCGCAATGCCGCCGCCGCCAAAACCCCCTCCGGCGCGCCGCCGATGCCGAGATAGATGTCGATGCCGGTCTTGTCCGGCTGGGCGGTGTGGATGACGCCGGCGACGTCGCCATCGCTGATCAGACTCACTGCCGCGCCGGCCTTACGGACGCCGGCGATGATGTCGGCGTGACGCGGCCGGTCGAGAATCATCGCGGTGATCGCCTGCGGCGGAACGCCCTTGGCTTTGGCCAGGTTGCGGATGTTTTCCTCAGCCGGCGCATCGAGATCGACCACGCCGATCGGATATCCGGGGCCGATGCCGATCTTGTCCATGTAGATGTCAGGTGCATGCAGGAGCGCGCCTTCGTCGGCCATCGCGAGCGTGGCGATAGCGCCCGGCATGTTCTTCGCACACAGCGTGGTGCCTTCGAGCGGATCGACGGCGATGTCGACCTTGGGCCCGGACTTGGTGCCAACCTTCTCGCCGATGAACAGCATCGGCGCCTCGTCCATCTCGCCCTCACCGATCACGATGGTTCCGTCGATCGGCAGCTTGCCGAGTTCGCTGCGCATGGCGTCGACGGCAGCCTGATCGGACATTTTCTCTGCGCCGCGCCCGCGCAGTTTGGCGGCGGCGACCGCGGCTCGCTCGGTCACGCGCGCAACCTCGATCGAGAAGATGCGCTCGATCATTGAACTGTGCGCAACGCTGCCAGACCCCATGACGACCTGTCCCTTAAATTCGCGTGCGGCTCGCGGCCGGCTAATTCTTCTCGATGCGGATAACCTGCGGCCGGCCGGAGATTACACGGTCATGGCGCACGGCGGAAAGCGCCCTGCGGACCGCATCTTCGCTGGTCGCATAGGTGATCATGATGACGGGCACCGGCTCGCCGGAGCGGCCGGACGGCGACGTGCGCTCCCCGCCGGCATGGCGCTGCACGATCGATTCCAGCGAGATCTGCTGTTGCGCCAGTCGCCGCGCGATGGTCGCTGCCGTGCCCGGCCGGTCGCGCGCCAACAGCCGGATGTAGTAGCCGCCCTCGTGGTGTTGCATCGGCGCCTTGCGAGTCGCGGTCATGCGCGTGGCCGGCCGGCCGAACGGCAGCGCCCGCACGCCGCGCGCGATGTCGGCAATGTCGGACACCACAGCCGATGCGGTCGCCAGACCGCCGGCGCCAGGGCCAACCAGTGTGATCGGCGCCAGACCTTCGGCGTCCACGGTGACCGCATTGGTCACGCCCATGACCTGGGCGATGGCGGACTCTTTCGGCACCATGGTCGGGTGCACACGCTGTTCGATGCCTGCGTCAGTTTTCACCGCCACGCCGAGCAGTTTGACCCGATAGCCGAGTTCGTCGGCGGCATCGAGATCGGCCAACGTGATGGAGGAAATGCCTTCGACGTAGATGGCTGCCGGATCGAGCTTGGTACCGAAGGCAAGGCTCGCCAGGATCGAAAGCTTCTGCGCGGTGTCGTGGCCTTCAACGTCGAATGAGGGATCGGCCTCGGCGTAACCGAGCCGCTGCGCCTCGCGCAGGCAATCGGCAAAGACGAGCCGATCCTGCTCCATGCGGCTGAGGATGTAATTACAGGTGCCGTTGAGGATGCCGTAGATGCGTGTGAACGAGTCGCCGTTGAGACCCTCGCGCAGCGTCTTGATGATCGGAATGCCGCCGCCCACCGAAGCTTCAAAGTTGAGCGCGACGCCGCGGCGCTCCGCCAGGGAGGCGAGTTTCTGACCGTGGCGGGCGAGCAACGCTTTGTTGGCGGTCACCACCGCCTTCCCGGCGCCAAGCGCAGCCTCGACCGCAGCCTTGGCGGGATCGCCGGCGCCGCCCATCACTTCGACAAAGACGTCGATCGAAGGATCGCGCGCGAGTTCCACCGGATCGGCGAACCAGCGGAATTTCTTCAGATCGACGTCGCGCTTCTTGGCCCGTGAGCGGGCGCTGATTGCGACGATTTCAATCGGCCGGCCGGAGCGCCCGGCGAGCTTGTCGCGACCGCGCTCCAACAGCTGCACCACGGCCGTGCCGACGGTTCCGAGCCCGGCAAGGCCGACTTTCAGCGGCGCGTTCATGCTTTCCCTGCTTGATCGTCGTCGGCGGAATGGCGCGAATCCGAAATGGACTGCAGTCGTCTAATCGATATTCGCCCGGCCTTCTATGGCTTTCTGACGCCTTTGACCACCCCGCGTCCACTTTCCGCGAATTGATACGGCTGGAACGTTCAAGTCAGCACGGGAGCCGCACGCGCCACGATCGCTTGCGTATCGACGCCAGATGGCAGCAGGCCAAAGGCGCCGCCGCGCTCTTCGCCAAGCCGCGAGGCGCAGAATGCATCGGCGAGCGGCGGCGGTGCGTGCCGCACCAGCAACGCGCCTTGCAGCCCCAGCACCAGATCGCGCGCGAGCACGCGCGCCTGCGTTTCGTCAGCCAAATTTGGCTTCGCCAAACGCGCCGACAGCGCCGCGGCAAAGGCAGCCAACCGACGGTCCGCCGGAGCGGCCTCGCCGATCTCGCCGAGCAATGAGTCCACCGCCCCTTGCTCGCGGCCGAGCCCGCGCAGCACGTCGAGGCACATGACGTTGCCCGAACCTTCCCAGATCGAGTTGACCGGCGTCTCGCGATAAATGCGCGGCATCACACACTCTTCGACGTAGCCGTTGCCGCCCAGCACCTCCACGGCCTCGACCGCCAGCGACGGTGCTCGCTTGCAGACCCAGAACTTCGCCGCCGGCGTGACCACGCGGCGGAATCCCTGCGCCGCCTCGCCGGTTTGGTCATAGGCGCGCGCTAATCGGAAAGTCAGCGCCAAAGCCGCCTCGGCTTCGAGCGCAAGATCGGCCAGCACGCTGGTCATCAGCGGCTGGTCGATGAGCTTTTTCTGGAACGCCACCCGATAGCTTGCGTGGTGGATCGCCTGCGCCAACGCCTGCCGCATCAGGCCGGACGAACCGATGGCGCAGTCGAGCCGCGTGTAGTTGCTCATCTCGATGATGGTCGGGATGCCGCGGCCTTCCTCGCCGATCAGTTCGGCCTCAGCATCGAAGAACTCGACCTCGCTTGATGCGTTGGAGCGGTTGCCGAGTTTGTCCTTGAGCCGGTTGATGCGGATGGCGTTGGTTCGCCCCTCGCTGGTAAAGCGCGGCAGCAAAAAGCAGCTCAAGCCGCGCTCGGCCTGCGCCAGCACCAGAAAGGCATCGCACATCGGCGCCGACATGAACCACTTGTGGCCGCTGATACGGAATAGCCGGCGATCGCCGCTGCTAGAAAGTGCGACGGCTCGGGTGACGTTGGTGCGCAAATCAGAGCCGCCCTGGTTCTCGGTCATTCCCATGCCGAGCAGGTTCGTGGTCTTCTGAGCAGCGGGGATAAAGCGCGGATCGTAACGCGTCGCGAACACGCGCGGCAGCCACTCGCGCGCCAGGTCGGCATTGTGCCGCAGCGTCGGCACGCAGCCGTAAGTCATGGCGATCGGGCAATAGACGCCACTCTCGATCTGCGTGAGCATGTAGGTTCCGGCGGCGCGTGCGACATGGGCGCCGGCGCGCGGTTCAGCCCACGGAGAGCTGTGCAGGCCGGCGCCGACCGCGATGCTCATCATGGCGTGCCAGGCCGGATGGAAATCGACCTCGTCGAGACGGTGACCGAAACGGTCGTAGGCGCGCAGCCGCGGCGGATTCTCATTCGCCGCGAAGCCGAGTGCGACAGTGTCCGAAGCGCCGAGCTTGGCACCGAGCGCGCCAAGCTGCGGCAGCGCCCAAGCTGCCCCTTCGCGGCTCACGGCTTCGCGCAACGCGGTGTCGCTGGAGAGCAGATTATAAGGATCGAGCGGAGGCGGTTGGTTGGTGACTTCGAACATCACCGGCTCTCCACCGGCGCCACCAAGAGTGGCGGCGCCATGGGCATAATGGCAAGGCGCCGCGAGCGGCGCGATCAGCCGCGCTTCGCGAGCGGCACGACGTTATGCAGCAGTTCCGGGGCGGTATCGAGAAAGCGCCGTATGTTGCGCGCCGCTTGCCGGATGCGCTGCTCGTTTTCAACGAGTGCGATGCGCACGTGACCTTCGCCATACTCGCCGAAACCCGCGCCTGGCGAAACCGCGACGCTCGCCTTCTCGACCAAGAGCGTCGAGAACTCGACGCTGCCGAGCGGCCGGAACGCTTCAGGGATCGGCGCCCATGCGAACATCGAGGCGGTCGGCGGCGGCACCTGCCAGCCGGAGCGGCCGAAGGATTCAACCAGCGCGTCGCGCCGGCGCCGATAGGTCGCGCGCATCTCGTGGATGCAATCGTCGGGACCGTTGAGCGCCGCGGTTGCCGCCACCTGGATCGGCGTGAACGCGCCGTAATCGAGGTACGACTTCACCCGCGCCAAAGCCGCGATGATGCGCTCGTTGCCGACCGCAAAGCCCATGCGCCAGCCGGGCATCGAGTAGGTCTTCGACATCGAGGTGAACTCGACGGCGACATCCATCGCGCCCGGAACTTGCAGCACCGACGGCGGCGGATTGTCGAAATAAACTTCCGCGTAGGCAAGATCCGACAGCACCATGATGCCGTGGCGTTTGGCGAATGCAATGAGATCGCGATAGAAGTCGAGATCGGCGACGCAGGCGGTCGGATTGGACGGATAACAGACGACCACCGCGATCGGCTTGGGAATCGAATGCAGCACCGCGCGCTCGAGCGCGGCAAAGAAGGCCGCATTCGCCTCGACCGGCACGGCGCGGATTGTGCCGCCGGCCATCAGAAATCCGAACGCGTGAATGGGGTAAGTCGGATTGGGAACGATGATCACGTCGCCCGGCGCCGTGATCGCCTGCGCGACGTTGGCGAAGCCCTCTTTCGAGCCGAGCGTGGTAACGATCTGCGTCTCGGGATTGAGCTTCACGCCGAAGCGGCGCGCATAATAGGCCGCCTGGGCGCGGCGCAATCCAGGAATGCCCTTGGACGCCGAATAGCGGTCGGTGCGCATCTTGCCGACGGTGTCTTTGAGCTTCTCGACGACATGGGCGGGCGCGGGCAAATCGGGATTGCCCATGCCGAGATCGACAATGTCGGCGCCGGCATTGCGAGCGACCGCCTTGGCGCGATTGACGACTTCGAAAACGTAGGGCGGCAGGCGGCGAATGCGGTAAAAGTCTTCCATGGTCGTTCCAACGTATCGTCTTCAGGCAAGGAGTGATTTGCAGCCTTTTATCACGGCTTGGCGGGCGTGCCAGCAGTTGGCACCCCACTTGGCGTCACCCCCGTATCGGCCGCGCAGTCAGGCGTCGCCGCGCCAGCCCCCTCGTCGGCTATCTGCTCCATGCACAAGCGCTTCCGCTCAGAAACAAGATCGTCCACCGCCTGCTTGACCTGGTCCTGACTGAGCGTGGTGTCGGTGCGTGGTGCCGGATCGGAAAGCACCGACGGGAAGGGACTGGGGACTACCGGGAACGCGCAGCCGCCGACGACCGCGCACCCCGCCGTCAGGGCAAAGGCCGCGAGTACCCGTCGCGCTACGCGCATACCGAACATCATTGAAACTTGTCCCCGACGGCCCCTCGGCCAGGCTTGCGCTTCGGGTTTCCCCGTTCGGCCTGGTGCAACTTGCCGCCGCCCCCAGCGGCGCAAACGCGCCCGGTCTGCCCCCGTGCGCGAATTCGACATTAGCCGGCGCTGATGAAGCACAATGCAAAAAGCGCCAAAAATCAAGAATATCCGGATAATATGTCGAAACAAGGACTTGCCCGGGTATAGTCGGAGGCGCTCGCGCCCCGATTGCGCCAGCCCAGCGGACCGCATCCCGGCATGCGCTTTGCACTAGGGCTACGTTAGCAATGGCCCACGTTGGCAATGGCCTGCGTTGGCGTGGCCTGCGTTGGCATGCTGCCCTGTTGCACGCCTGTCGTGATGCAGGTGCGATCTTGCAAGGAACTCTTGCACGCGTGCGCCGGTCAAGCCATTTGTGACAAAAGCGCCGGGCCGGGTCTTGCGCCGCTCGGCCATCGAGGAACGCCTGTGCAGGCCCCATCGCGACCACCGGTGAAGATCGGCGCGCTCGACGTCGAGGAGTTTTCGCGCAATCTCGCGCACCTCGTCGAGCAGGGCGGTCGCGCGCTCGCGGCCTATATGAGGCCGCGCGAAGAGGGCCGCGCCGACCACGAGTTCGCCGACGAAGTGACCGAGGTGGTCAAGACGCTGGGGCACGTGGCCGAATATTGGCTCGCTGACCCGCAGCGCAGCGTCGAATTGCAGCGCCGGCTGGGCCAATCCTATCTCGACCTGTGGGCGGCGGCGGCAAGGCGTCTTGCCGGCGAGGACGCGGCTCCAGTCGCAGCGCCCGCACCCAACGACAAGCGCTTCGCCGATCCCGAATGGTCGTCGAACCAGTTCTACGACTTTCTCAAGCAGGCCTACCTGCTCACCGCAAGCTGGGCCAATCAGCTGGTCGCCGACGCCGCCGACCTCGATCCGCACACCCGGCAGAAGGCCGAGTTCTACATGCGGCAGATCGCCAACGCGGTCTCACCGTCGAATTTCGTTCTGACCAATCCGGAACTCTTACGCGAAACACTTCTCAGCAATGCCGATAATCTGGTGCGCGGCATGCGCATGCTGGCGGAGGACGTCGAGGCCGGCGGCGGCAATCTGCGCATCCGTCAGTCGGACGCCTCGATGTTCGAGGTCGGGCGCAATCTGGCGACAACGGCCGGCAAGGTCATTTTTCAGAACGAGCTGATGCAGCTCATTCAATTCACGCCGTCGACCCCGATGGCGCTCAAGCGGCCGCTGCTCATCGTGCCGCCCTGGATCAACAAATATTATATCCTCGATCTGACCCCGGAAAAGTCCTTCATTAAGTGGTGCGTCGATCAAGGGCTAACCGTGTTCTGCATCTCCTGGGTCAACCCCGACCAGCGGCTCGCGCAGAAAACCTTTGAAGATTACATCCGCGAGGGACCGATCGCTGCGCTCGACGCCGTCGAAGCCGCGATCGGCGAGACCGAGGTGCACGCCGTCGGCTATTGCGTCGGCGGCACCATGCTCTCGGTGGCGCTGGCGGCCATGAAGACACGGGGCGACCGCCGCATCGCATCGGCAACCCTGTTCGCTGCACAGGTCGATTTCACCTATGCGGGCGATCTGAAAGTCTTCGTCGACGAAGAGCAGGTAGCGGCGCTGGAACAGCGCATGGCTGAGCGCGGCTATCTGGAAGGCCGCACGATGGCGACCGTGTTCAATTTCCTGCGCTCTAGCGATCTGATCTGGCCCTACGTCATCAATAATTATCTCAGGGGCAAGGCGCCGTTCCCCTTCGACCTGCTCTACTGGAACTCAGACGCGACGCGGATGCCGGCCGCCAATCATTCGTTCTACGTGCGCTCATGCTATCTCGACAACAAGCTCTCGCAGGGCAAGATGACGATCAGCAACACGCGGATCGATCTGAAGTCCGTCACGGTACCGATCTACAATCTGGCGACGCGCGAGGACCACATCGCGCCGGCAAAATCGGTGGCGCTCGGCAGCAAATGCTTCGGCGGCCCGGTCAGGTACGTGCTGGCGGGGTCCGGCCACATTGCCGGCGTGGTGAACCCGCCGAGCCGCAACAAATATCAATATTGGACCGGGTCGCGGCCGCGCAGCGCCAATCTCGAGGGTTGGCTCGCCAAGGCCAAAGAGCATCCGGGCTCGTGGTGGCCGGACTGGCTGAACTGGCTCAAGCGCCAGGACAGGACCGAAGTGCCCGCGCGCGTGCCGGGCGCGGGCGCGCTGAAACCAATCGAGGACGCGCCTGGAAGCTACGTCAAGGTGCGAGACTAAGAACTTAAACCGGGAGGACTGCATGTCCGCAAAGTCGACATGGATTGGCAAGTCGATATGGATTCGCCTGGCTGCCGCGTCTGCACTGGTTGCCGCACTCGCCTGCGGCGGCGTTGCTGCACACGCCGCAGATGTGATCGACGAATGGTCAACGATACAGATGCCGCCGGCGCCGACGTTGAAAGCAGTCACCGTCGATCCGAAGACCACTGCGCTCTTATTGTTCGACTTCATGACTGAAAACTGCGGCCAGCGTCCCCGCTGCGTTGCCGGCGTGCCGACGCTCAAAGCGATCCACGACAAAGCGCGCGCCGCCAACATGCTCGTCGCCTATACGCTCCCCGGCGGCGGCAAAATCATCGATCCGGGCATCGCGCCGCGCGAGGGCGAAGTGGTCGATCAAAAGCCGGGCGGCCCGGACAAGTTTATTGGCGACAATCTCGATCAGCGGCTCAAAGATCACGGCATCAAAACGGTGATCCTGTGCGGCACGTCTGCGCAAGGCGTAGGCCTCGGCACCGGCGCAGGCGCGCCGCAGCGCGGCTACTTCGTGATCTACCCGGTGGATTGTCTGCTGTCGGAAAGCGCCTTCCGCGAGGCTTACGCGGCCTGGCACATGGCCGGCGGCGGACCGCCGGTGACGACCAAATGGGTGACCGTGACCCGCACCGACATGATCACTTTCGGGAACCACTAGGCGGCAGGTTTCTTACGGATTCTGAGAGAGGGGCACAAAAGCCGCGATAACGGCGGTTGTGCCCATCCGGTCTTGTTCTGGAGCGCCATCAGGCTCAACCGCCGATGTAGCACCCTCACCAAGGCGAAGGCACTTTGCATCGGGAACGGAGGGACATTGATCGAGCCCCACTCCGCCATTGGTCATTTGATTAAAATTGTCCGCAATGACGCGCAGCAAGAATCGGTGACGGAGCGAAATTTGGGCGCGTCACTGTTCTTGCGAGCCGCCTAGAAAGGGATGCTGCCGCGCACCGTCCAGGTCCAAATCTGAGTATTGCCGCCGATGCCCGCATACTCGCCGCCAGCGGCAAGCTGCGCTCCGCCGCGGAACAGGGCCGCCACTCCCCAGACGGGGCGCGCGCCCCATCCCTGTAACAACGGCGTGGTCGTGAGCCCGGCCGCCGCGTTCTCCCTGGAAAAATAATAATCGCCGTAGAGGCCGACATAGGGCGCGAGATCGACGCTCCCGCTCCAGGCGAACGGATAGCTCACCTTCAGCCCGCCGCTCGCCCTCCCGGTCGAGAAATTGTTGCCGGCCTGGGCGGTGCCGAGACTGTCAGTGAAGGGATTGTCCCGTTCCCATACCGCGAACACCCGCGCCGACGGTTCAAGCACGAAAGCGCGCCATTCATAGGTGCCGGTGATGCCGCCGAAAGTCAGCCAGCGGTTACCGGTGAAGTTGCCGGAGTCGGTCCCGGAGAATTCGCTGGCGAGAATATCGGACCACGCGCCGGCGGCATCGAAGCGCAAATGCGGCGCGAAGTGCCAGCTCAGATAGGCGCCGGCGGTCCAGCCCTCGCCGTGGAGCGCGCCGTTGAAGGCAAACGAACTGTAGTCGAAGTGCTCGTAGCCGCCGAGCACGCCGACCAAAAGGTCGGGCGCGAGCCGCCGGCTGAGCCCGGCAATGGCGTCGAGTTGCGTACCCTTGAGGTCGCTGCTGGTGGCGTTGTCGTTGAACTGATTGCCGCGCACGTCGATCCAGGCCAGCCAGTCGCGCGCCGGCGCACTCGAAATCGGCGGCGCCTTGGTGGGCATCGCGCCGGCATAGTTCAGCGCCGCGAAGTCGTCGTCGACGCGGCGGCTGCCGTCGGGCGAAGCGAGAAAGCTTTTCAAGCTGTCCTGCCGTGTCGCGTCGGGGTCGGCGCCGGGCTCAAAGTAATAGGTAAAACCGTTGCCGTTCGGCACGAACGGCGCCGCACCGCCGCCGAAACCCGCTCCAATCGCGCCGGCGACCGCGCCGCTCACCGACTGGCCCCAAAGGTTGGCGATGATCGGGGTGACGGACAATTGTAATGAGCGAAGCTGTGAGTTGCCGCTCGACGTGTAGGTGAAGTGGTCGGCTGGACTGGTCTCGCTCAAGCTAGCGATCCCACCGAGCCCGTTTCGCACCTGCACGTCGACCGTGCCGGTTCCCGGCGGAGAGGTCGCGGTGATGGATGTGTTGTTGTTGACCGTAAATGAAGCCGCCGGCGTGCCGCCGAATGTCACTGCCTGCGCATTGCAGTCACCTCCCGTGAGGAAGTTGTTCCCGGAAATCATGACCGTGGTACCGCCACTCGACGGACCAGTCGCCGGCGAGACCGCGGTCACGGATGGTGTAGGGCACGGCACCGCCAGGGCCGCGCGCTCGCCTGCGGTCATCAATAGGACGAGCGCCGCCGCAAAAATAGCGGCGCGGCGCAACTTCGAAATAGCATCTGGTCGGTCCAATCGACCGATATGCGGCGTCGCCTGACGCCCATGCCGGATCAAACGCCCGGCCTCACCGACGCTACCCCCAGCGCAACTGCGCCGCCTCACGTTCAATAAATCGACCGAAGCGCAAAACAGAAAAGCGCCAGCCCAGCGCTTCAGTACCAAGATACCAAGCGTAGGAAGTTCGCGGGCAGGTGGTCAATCATGGGGAGCGCACGCCAACCTAAAAAAGGTGCCGTGTGTTACAAATAACACACTCCAAATAACACAGCTGACGTCGGCGCCCGCGGGACCTCTCCCTGCGAGGCGCCACCGAAACATCACGGAAACAGCGCCACCTGTTCGAGCCCCGTCGTCTCCGGATAGCCGAGCATCAGATTCATGTTCTGCACCGCCTGACCGGAGGCGCCCTTGGTCAAGTTGTCGAGCGCCGAGCAGATGATGGCGCGGCCGGCAATGCGGTCGGGCGCGACGCCGATGAACGTCATGTTGGAACCGCGCACGTGGCGGGTCTGCGGCATGGTGCGGAATGGCAACACATGGACGAACGGCTCGCTCGCGTAAGTCTTGGCCAGCAGCGCGTGCAGATCTTCCGGTGAGGCATTCATGCCGCGCACGTAAATGGTCGACAGGATGCCGCGGTTCATCGGCACCAGATGCGGCGTGAAGCTGACGATCACCTCGCGGCCGGCGGCCAACGAAAACTCCTGGTCGAGCTCGGCCATGTGCCGGTGGTGGCCGACGCCGTAGGCGTGGAAGCCCTCCGAGACTTCGGAGAAGAGCATCTCCTCCTTCGCCGCCCTGCCCGCCCCGGTCATGCCCGATTTGGCGTCGACGACGATTTCGTCGGGATCGATCGCCTTGGCCTTAAGCAGCGGAATGAGCGCAAGCTCCGCGCAGGTCGTGTAGCAGCCGGGATTGGCGACAAGCCGCGCCCGTTTGATCTTTTCTCGGTAGACTTCGGTCAAACCATATACCGCCTCCTTTTGCAGCTCGGGGGCGAAGTGCTCGTTGCCGTACCAGCGCGCATAGGCGGCCGGATCGTGCAGGCGGAAATCGGCGGAGAGATCGACGACCTTGGTCTTTGGCGCCCGTTTGAGGAGGTCGGCAATGACCTTTTGCGTCGTGCCGTGGGGCAGCGCGCAGAAGGCAAGATCGAGCTGCAAGGCCTGCCAATCCGGCGCATCGACCGTGCTCAGTGTCGGCAGCGTGTAAGGGGAAAATTGCGGAAACACTTCCGCCATCGGCTTGCCGGCGCGGCGGTCGGCGGTGAGCAGCACCATGTCCGCGCGCGGATGGCGCAGTAACAGCCGCACCAGTTCGGCGCCGGTGTAGCCGGAAGCGCCGAGGATCCCGATCTTTGCCTTGTTGTCTTGCGCAGCCATGATGAGCCCCATGCCCTTTCAAAGACATGCCCTTTCAAAGACATGCCCTTTCAAAGGCATGCCGTTTCAAACGATCCGGCCGAATCCGCGGGCAGACTATCAGGAGGTCGGTGCCGCGAAATCGGCGGCACGAAGCTTTACGCGCGTGCGCGCGCTCGTGCCGTGTCGCCCAATCGGCGGCGGCGACGCTTGATCGTTGTCGTGGTCGCGAGGGTGCACGGCATGGCCGCGGATATAGGGCCGCTCTCCGGAACCGTCAAACCGGCTGATGGCTTTGCCGCCTAAATGGCATAGTCCGCGTCATAGTCGTGGCTGATTCGGCCGCGCTTGCTTCACGCTGGCGAGTCGCCACATTAACTAGAAATCAGCGCAAGAGTTCGGGGCAAAGCTTGGGAAAGACAGCGAAAAAAACATCCGCCGATAAGACGCCCGACCTCTTTTCCGGGGCGCCGCAAGCGCGCCGCGGCACTCCGCGACGCACAGGCGCCGCGCCTGCCCGCGGCTCCGCGGCGGAGTCCGGCTACACGGCCAAGCACATCGAGGTGCTGGAAGGGCTCGAGCCGGTCCGCCGCCGGCCCGGCATGTATATCGGCGGCACCGACGAGAAGGCGCTGCACCACCTGTTCGCCGAAGTCATCGACAACGCCATGGACGAGGCGCTTGCCGGCCATGCCGACTGGATCGACGTCGAGATGGAGGCCGACGGCTTCGTTGCCGTGACCGACAACGGCCGCGGCATCCCGATCGATCCGCACCCGAAATTTCCTAAAAAGTCCGCCCTCGAAGTGATCATGTGCACGCTGCACGCGGGCGGCAAGTTCGACTCCGAGGTCTACGAGACCTCCGGCGGCCTGCACGGCGTCGGCGTCTCGGTCGCCAACGCGCTGTCCGAGCGGATGGAAGTCGAGGTCGCGCGCGGGCAAAAGCTCTACCGGATGATCTTCGAGCGGGGCAAGCCGAAGAGCAAATTGCAGGATGCCGGCAAGGCGCCGAACCGCCGCGGCACCAAGGTGCGCTTCCGGCCCGATCCAGAGATCTTCGGCGCGAAGGCACATTTCAAACCTGAGCGCGTGTTCAAGATGACGCGCTCCAAGGCCTATCTGTTCGGCGGCGTCGAAATCCGCTGGTCGTGCGCCAAGGAGCTGCTGCGCGACGCCGAGGACGTGCCCGAGAAGGCTACGTTTCATTTCGCCGATGGGCTGAAGGATTATCTGTCGGAAACGTTGGCCAGCGCCACACTGGTGCATCCAGATATTTTCACCGGCAGTGCCGGCAAGATCGGCGTGCACGGCGCTGTGCAATGCGCGGTAGCCTGGACGGCGGACGCCGACGGCTTTCTCAACTCGTATTGCAACACCATCCCGACACCGGATGGAGGCACGCATGAATCCGGCTTGCGCACGGCGCTCGTGCGCGCGCTGAAAGACCATGCCGAGCGGATGAATCAGGGCAAGCGCGCCGCCGCCATTACCTCCGATGACGTCATGACCGGCGCCGGCGCGATGCTCTCGGTGTTCATCCGCGAGCCGGAATTCCAGGGCCAGACCAAGGACCGCCTCGCCACCGCGGAAGCGCAAAGGATCGTCGAACAGGCAATCAAGGACCCGTTCGATCATTGGCTCGCCGGCAATCCGGCGGCCGCCACGAGGCTGTTCGATTTCGTGGTCGAGCGCGCCGACGAACGCCTCCGCCGCCGCCAGGAAAAGGAAATCGCGCGCAAGAGCGCGGTGCGCAAGCTCCGCTTGCCCGGCAAGCTTGCCGACTGCACCAACGGCGCCGCCGAGGGCGCCGAACTGTTCATCGTCGAGGGCAATTCCGCCGGCGGTTCGGCCAAACAGGCACGCGACCGCGCAAGTCAAGCCATCCTGCCGTTGCGCGGAAAAATTCTCAACGTCGCCTCCGCCGGCAAGGATAAGCTCGCGCAGAATCAGCAGCTCGCCGATCTCGTGCAGGCGCTCGGCTGCGGCACCAGCACCCATTATCGCGAGGAGGAATTGCGCTACGGCAAGGTCATCATCATGACCGACGCCGACGTTGATGGCGCCCACATTGCCTCGCTGCTCATCACCTTCTTCTACCGGCAGATGCCGCAGCTGATCGACAACGGCCACCTTTATCTGGCGGTGCCGCCGCTCTACCGGCTCGCCCACGGCGGCAAGATTTTCTATGCCCGCGACGACAAGCACCGCGACGAGATTATGAAAAAGGAGTTCCACGCCAACGCCAAGGTTGAAGTGGGCCGCTTCAAGGGGCTCGGCGAAATGATGGCGGCGCAATTGAAAGAGACGACGATGGACCGGCGGAAGCGCACGCTGTTGCGGGTCATGCTGGCGGCCGACGAGCAGAAGGCGACGGAAAAGTCGGTCGAGCGGCTGATGGGCACCAAGCCCGAAGCGCGGTTTGAATTTATCCAGGAGCGCGCCGAATTCGCCGACGAGGGATCGCTGGACGTCTGATCCGCGTGGCAAACAGCGATCGGCGCATGGCAGATCGCTCGACACTTGTTATTCGCGACCCGCCATTTGCGCAGCGCAACGCGCGCCCCGGCCGGCAGCGAGACCTCTCACTCTTTCGGCTTGAACAGCTTGTCGGTGGCCGTAATGAGACCGATGTCCGGATGGGCGGAGCAGTATTCGCCGAGCTTCTTGGCGTTTTCGACAAATTTGTCGGTATCGATGATCGGCGGATCGTTGTCGCCCCGGTAGTAGCCGTCGAGCCAGGCGAGGATGACGCCGATGTCGTCCTTGCTCGCGGTCTGGAATTGGTGACACGTCCAGGTCGACAGATCGATCTCAGTGGCAAGGGCCGCGTTGCCGCAGAACAACAGCCCGGCAACGAGCGCGCCCGCAAAAAGCTTCATGACGGTCTCCGTGATTGATCGAATGAGTCCGCATTGTGCACCGCACTCGCGCAAAGTCCAGCCTGCATTCCCGCTGATCTTGGTTTGCTCTTGCATCGATTCGGAATAGAAACAGTGCGGGGCGGCACACATTATTGTCACAACAAATGGACCGTGGACGGGGAGACGATGAGCACAATTGATGAGGGCGCGCCCGCTCGCAAATCGCTGCTGCCCTGCGGCTATACATTCATTCGCATTGCGCTCGGCCTCATTCTGGTCCCGCACGGATATGCCAAACTCTTTTTCAACGACGCCGCGCCGACCTCGCGCCATTTCGTGGAATGGGGCTGGGCCTATCCGCTGGCGTGGGCCTATTTCATCGGCGCGGTCGAGTTCTTTGGTGGACTTTTGCTCGCGCTTGGCCTCTTCACTCGCCTCGTCGCCATCGCCATCGTCATCGAGATGGCGGTGATCTCGTTCGCCGTGCTGTACCCGACCTGGGATTGGGGCCATCACGGTATGGAATATACGTCTCTCATGGGTCTGGTCGCGCTCGGGCTGGCGATCGGCGGCGGCGGGCCCCGTTCGCTCGACCGGCGGTTCAAGTTGAAAATCTAGGCGCCCAAGCGCGCCATCAATTCTCCCCTACTCGCGCGACCTCCGCCGCGGCCCCAATCGGGGTCCGTTGCACACCTATTTTAATATTATTGCTATTGACACGAAATTCTATTTCGTATTAGTCTGACTATTATGAAATTGCGCAAGCGGCATTACGACATGACGGCGCGGGCGGCCAAGGCCGAGGCCACCAAAGTCCGCATTCGCGCCGCTGCGGCCGAGCTCTACTGCAACGCTCCGCTCGAAGATTTCACCCTTGAGGCGGTCGCCGGCCGCGCCGAAACCACGGTGCAAACGGTGCTGCGCATCTTCGGCAGCAAGGACGAACTGACCTATGCAGCGCTGGACGAAATGGCCGCCGGCGGCGTGTTCCTCAAACCGGCAGCCCCCGGCGATCTCAAAGCCGCGGTGTCAGCGTTCTTCGATATCTACGAGTCGGTCGGCGATCTCGTCATGCAGCGGCTGAACGAAGAACGCCGCCGCCCCGCGCTCAAGCCGGCTTTGGACCAGGGACGGGAAAACCATCGCGACGGGGTGCGGACGGCGTTTGCGCCGCAAATTGACAGACTGCAAGGCGCCGCGCGCGCGGAGCTTCTGAACATGCTGGTCGTCATTACCGACGTCTACGTCTGGAAGCTCTTGCGCCGCGACATGGCGCTGAGCCGGCCGGCGGCCGAAGCGATCGTACGAAAGATGATTTCAGGCGTTACCGAAAAGGAGAGGCACGATGGCACGGATCCTTTGGCTGAACTGGTCGGGCGGCGGCAACCTGCCGCCTAGCCTCGGCGTCGCCCGCGTCCTCACAGAGCGCGGCCATCAGGTTGCCTTCGCTGGCCGTCCTGAAATGGTGCCGCGGGTCAAGACCGCCGGCTTCCGCGCCATCGAGATCACCGACGCCTATGCGCAGGTCGACCGCTATCCGCAAGGTCATTTCATGACGCGCGCGGCCTGTTATCTGACGTCGCCCGCCGTCGAGGCGCAAATTCGCGCGATCGTCGGCGCCGAGACGCCGGACATCGTGCTGATCGACGCCATGTTTCCGGCTGCGCTCGCCAACGCCGCGCAGTTCGGATGCGCGTCGATCGTCTTCGTCCATACGTTCGTGTTCCGCCAGCTCGACATGTGGCGACGATTTTTCGGCATATTCGACGGGATGCGGCAGCAGGCCGGTTTTGGCGGCTTGCCGCCGCTTGACGATCTGTGGCGCCCGCGCGAGCGCATCGTCTCGACGAGTCTTGGCGCGTTCGACGCGCCGCCCCTGCCCGGCTGGGAGATGGTTCGGCACGCTGGTCCAGTGCTTGAGGACGAGAAATTCGCGGTACCTACTCCGCTGCCGTGGCCCGAAAGCGACCCGACTCCGCTGGTGCTCGTGAGTTTCAGCACCGGCTTCGAGCAGCGCAACGTCGACAAGGTGCAGTGCACGCTCGACGCGCTGGCCGATCTGCGCCTTCACGTCGTCGCCACCACCGGCGGCATTGTGGCGCCCAACGAAGTGGCAACACCGGCCAATGCAATCGTGCTCAACTACGCGGCGCACGACCCGATTATCCGGCGCGCGGCCCTGGTGATCACCCATGGCGGCCACGGCACGGCGATGCGCTCGTTGCGCCACGGTGTACCGATGGTGATCATCCCAGGTCTCGCCGGCGATCAGCCTTACGTTGCCGCCGCGGTACAGGAATGGGGCACTGGGCGCGCGCTGCCCGGCGATGCCGGGATCGAGGCCATTCGAGCAGCCGCGCAAGACGTGCTGACCACGCCGTCATTCCGCCAGCACGCGAAAGAACGCGCCACCGTTCTTGCCGGCGTTGACGGCGCGGCGAATGCCGCCGACGAGGTCGAAGCGCTGCTCACCGCAAAGCGCGCGCAAGCGCGACCGATCGGATGCCGGCAGGTCGCCTGATCGGCCGAGACGACGGCCGCGGTCCGCCATCATAAGCGCGCGCTATTTGATTGCTGTCGGAGGAAGACACGCTTTTCGTTGCCTCTGCCGTGCGCTAATATTTCCCGCTGTCGGGCTTCTTTATTTCCACCTTATGAATCTGGCGCGGCGGGCGGGCCGCAAAGAGGCGCACCATGACTCAACAAGACTATGCGGCAATGCAGGCTCCGCAAGGATCGTACATTGCCCGGCATTGGCGCGGCGATATTTCACTGGGCAAGAGTTATTGGATTAACGGCGCGCTGCTGGGGCTTCTCTTTTACATCGTCTGGGCGGTCGTCCTTGCCGCGCTGGCGCTCGGCGTAGAGGACCGATCGGCGCAAGTCGCCGGTCTCGTCGTGCTCATGACGACAGAGTTTATCGTCTATGTGTGGCAGATCGTCGGGGTCTGGCGATCCGCAGGCAAACATGAGAGCCGTGGCGGCAAGAAATTCTGGGCCATCCTGGCGCGGATCGGCGTCTGTATCGGCCTCTTGGTCGCGTTGAGGACACTGGGCAACAACATCGACGTGACCGTGAAGCTCGCGACCGACAGCAGCTATTATCTGCTGCCATATAGCCAACGATACTAATCCTCGAACTTCAAATTCGCGGACTTGACCACGGCGCGAAACTTGACGATGTCGCTTTCGATCAATTGCCTGAATTGCTCGGGCGTGTCGTCGCTGGGATTGATCGCCATCGCCTGCAGCTTCGCCGATACGTCCGGATCGTGAATCGCCTGCTGCAGCGATTTTTCCAGCATGGCGATGATCGCCGGCGGCACGCCCGCCGCCGCGAACATGCCGCTCCACAGATGCACGTCGACGCTCGGGAAGCCTGACTCGGTCATGCTTGGCACGTTGGGCAGTTCAGGCAGCCGCTCGCTGCCGGTGACCGCCAGCGCCTTCAGCTTGCCGGCCTTGACCTGCGGCACGGTCGGCGGCGGATCGACCATGGTCATCATGGTCTGGCCGCCCATGACGCTTAAGATCATTTCGTTGCTGCTCTTATAGGGGATCATGACGCCGGGCATGCCCGAGGCCAGTTTCAATTCTTCCATCGGGATGACGAAGGCCGGCGACGTGCTCGGATAGTTCGCCTCGTTGGGATGCGCTTTGGCGTAGGCGACCAGCTCGTTGACGTTGTTGGCCGGAATGCTCGGACTGACCGCCAAGATCAGCGGAAACTGACCGACCAGCGCCAGCGGCACGAAGGTCTTGGTCGGATCGTATTTGAGGTCGGGATAAACCGCGGCCGCGATCGACATCGCGCCGATCGGACTCGCCAGCAGCGTGTAGCCATCCGGCGGTTGGTTGGCGACGTATTCCGCGGCAAGCCGCGCCGCCGCGCCCGGCCGGTTTTCGATCACCACCTGCTGGCCGAGAATTTCGTGAAAGCTTCCCGCCCACGAGGCGCGCCAAAATATCGGTGCCACCACCGGCGCCGAAGCCGACCACGATCTTGATCGGCCTGTTCGGGTAATCGGTCTGCGCGCAAGCAGGCCCCATTGCAAATACGGTGATGACCAACGCAGCGAACGCTGCGCGCAAGGACGCGCGTGCGAGACGAAGACGCATGGCTCGTTCCTCCCTCCCCCGTGATGCTTGGCCACGGGGATGGACAACGATTAGCACACTATCGAGACGCACGCCCCGCTTTGCCGCTTAAGGCAATTGCGGCACTTTTGCGCGGCCGAGCGGGATGAGGGCGCAGCCTGCCTTCGAAGCAGCCTCCGCTATTCCTCGAAATGAAGATGCGCGGCTTTGACGACGTCGCTGAACTTGGCGATGTCCTTTTCGATAATGCCCTCGAATTCTTCGGGGGTCGCGCCGCCCGGATTGACAGCGAGCGCTCTCGAGCTTCTCCGCCACGCCCGGATCTTGGATCGCCTGATTGAACGCCTTTTGCAATTTGGCGACGATTGGCGCAGGTGTGCCCGCCGGCGCAAAGACGCCGCTCCACAGATGCACATCCACACTCGGATAGCCGGCCTCGGCCATGCTGGGAACGTCGGGCAACAGCGGCGAGCGCGTCGCGCCGGTGACAGCAAGGGCCTTGACCTTACCTGCCTTCACCTGCGGCACGGTCGGCGGACCATCGGGAATAGTCATCGCGGTTTGGCCTTGCATCACGCTCAAGACCATCTCGTTGCTGCTCTTATAGGGAATTTCAACGCCCGGCATGCCGGTCTTCAACTTCAACAGTTCGGTCGTGATGGTGAACGCCGGCGAGGAGCTTGCGTAATTGGCCTTGTCGGGATTCTGCTTCATCCAGGCGACAAATTCCGCGACGTTTTTCGCTGGATTGTCGGCCGCGATCACCATGATCAGCGGAAAGTTCGCGATCATCGCGATCGGCACGAAACTCTTTGTCGGCGAATATTTCAGATCGGGATAGATCACCGCCGCAATCGCCATGGCTCCGCTCGGGCCTATGAACAGCGTATAGCCGTCCGATGCCTGCTGGAGGACGTATTCGGGCGCAATCCTGCCGCCGGCGCCTGGTCGGTTCTCGACGACGACCGGTTGGCCGAGGATCTCGGAGACTTTGGCCCCCACCAGCCGCGCAAAAATATCGTTGCCACCGCCGGCGGCGAAGCCGACGACCAAATGAATCGGACGGGTCGGATAATCGGCCTGCGCGGCCGCGGGCGCGATCACCTGCGCCACCAGTAACAGGCCGACAAACGTTGTTGCCGCCAACGCGCGCAGGAAGTGACTTAACCGCATGGACGCTCCTCCCGATTCGATCATTTTCAATTTCGCGCCACGACGCGGCGGAAACAAGCATCAGTAAGCCGCACCGTGTCGGCGATGCATAGCGCAAGCTTGCAGCGGGCGATGCCGGATGCCGCGCATGGCAGTCATGCCTGCATCCATTCGACGAGTGCCTCCGTCACCGCCTGCGGCCGTTCCATCGTCGACAAGTGTCCGCACGCGGGAACAACGACCAGCCGCGACCCGCGAATGCCATTCGCCATCTCGTGCGTCAACGCGGGCGGCGTTGGTTGATCCTCGTCGCCGACCAGCACCAGTGTCGGGCAAGCGATGGCGGCAAGGCCCGGCCGCGAATCCGGCCGGCCGATGATGGCCCGCTGCTGGTTCAGATAGGCTTCGGCGCCGGTCTCCTCATTCATCGCGCGCACCGCTTGCTTAAGAGCGGCGTCTGCGTGCCGGCTGCGGTGTACCAGCAGCGGAAACTGATCGTCGGTGATCTCGGCAAAACGTCCTTGCTGCGCCAGTTGGATGAGCGGCTTACGGGTTTCAGTACGCGCGGGAAGTTCGGAGCCCGCTCCGGTGTCGAGCAGCGCGAGCTTCGCTACGCGGTCCGCGGCTTGCCGGATGATTTCGAAAGCCGCGTAGCCGCCCATCGAGAGTCCGACGAGCGCAAAGCGCGGCGGGGCCGCGGCAAGAATGCGCCGCGCCAGCGCGGCCATGCTGTCATCGCGCCGATGGTCGGCGACGGTGACCGGCCCGAACTGCCACAGCACCGGAATTTGCTCGGCATAGAGGCGTGCCGAACAGTTCAGTCCGGGAACCAGGATAATCGGCAAAGGCGCATTCGTCGGGTTAGGCATCGAGACCGCTCCGTGACGGAAAAATGAAGGAATCTGTTTAACTTAGTGCAGTGCAAAGGGCCGATGTAGGTTGACTTTCGCCGATTTGACCATATGTTGCCGGCAACCGAAGCCTCAGTAAATTCGGCGTTTTCGCCGCTCTTTGCTCGGTTCATCGATCGCAAGTTCTGCACCGGAAGGCGGTGCTCCCACGAGGGTTTATGTCCTTTTCACATCTCGGTTTATCCGAAAAAGTTCTCGCTGCCGTAGCGGCGGCTGGTTACCAAACTCCCACCCCCATCCAAGACCAAGCTATCCCCCACGTGCTGGCCAGGCGCGACGTCCTCGGCATCGCACAGACTGGCACCGGCAAGACGGCGGCGTTCACGCTGCCGATGCTGACGATGCTGGAAAAGGGCCGCGCCCGCGCCCGCATGCCGCGCACGCTCATTCTCGAGCCGACGCGCGAACTGGCGGCCCAGGTTGAGGAAAGCTTCATCAAATATGGCGCCAACAACAAGCTCAACGTGGCGCTGATCATCGGCGGCGTCTCCTTCGACGATCAGGACAGCAAGCTGACCCGTGGCGTCGACGTGTTGATCGCCACGCCTGGCCGCCTGCTCGATCACTTCGGGCGCGGACGGCTTCTGCTCAACGGAGTCGAGCTCCTGGTCATCGACGAGGCCGATCGCATGCTCGACATGGGCTTCATCCCCGACATCGAGCGCATCTGCAAGCTTGTTCCCTTCACCCGGCAGACCTTGTTCTTCACCGCGACCATGCCGGCGGAAATCCGCCGCATCACCGAGCAGTTCCTGCACAATCCGGTCCGCGTCGAGGTCTCCCGTCCCGCCACCACCGTCGCCAACACCACCCAGCTCCTGGCTAAATCCGGCCACGACCCCTTCGACAAGCGCGAGACGCTGCGGCAGCTCATCCGTTCGGCGGAGGGGCTCAAAAACGCGATCATCTTCTGCAACCGCAAGCGCGACGTTGCCACGCTCCATCGTTCGCTGCTGCGCCACCGCTTTTCAGTACTGGCGCTGCACGGCGACATGGATCAGCCGGCGCGCACGGCGGCGCTCGAACAGTTTCGCAAGGGCGAAGTGACGTTGCTGGTTGCCTCCGACGTGGCGGCGCGCGGCCTCGATATTTCCGACGTAAGCCACATCTACAATTTCGACGTTCCGTTTCACCCCGACGATTACGTGCATCGCATTGGCCGCACCGGCCGCGCCGGACGAAGCGGCACCGCTATCACCCTCGTCGCCGGATCGCACGACGTCAAGGCGGTGGCCGCGATCGAGAAGCTGATCGGCCGCACGATCCCCTATATGGAGCAGCCGACTGTGGCGGCGCCTTCGCCCTCGCAACAGGCGCCCGCGCAGCCGGAGCCCTCCCAGCACAAAGAGGATGCGCGAAGGCTTGGCCGCGAGGCGGGCAAGGGCCGCCGGCCTCCCCGGCGAGGAGCTTCACAAGCAGCTTCACAAGGCGCTTCTGTCACCCGCATCGATGACGCGAGGTCGCGGCGTGCGCCGCAGCCAGCGCGGCCGCGGGCGGACGATGCCGATCAATCACATTTGCCTGCATTTCTGTTGCGCCCGGTGCCGCTGAAAGCGTAACGCGAACCGCGCCGCGGGCCGAAGGCTGCGCGGCGCTCGCCTGTTTACCGCTCCTTCATCGCTATCTCCTAGGGTCCGCCGTCGGGACGCTGCCGCCGGGGATCTGCCGTCAGACGCGTGTGGAGAGTTAGTTGATGACCGTGCCTGCGGAAGAGCACGAGCGTACTTTCGCATTTGCCGAGATCGCGCTTAATCAGATTCGCGCGCTGCTGCATCCGGCCTCGCCGCGTAATTTCGAAATTTGGTACAACTACGCGACGGGATACAACCCGGCCCTCAACCGCGCCATCAATCAGACGCTCGAGCAGAAAGGCACCCTCGGCGCCGCCGATCTCGAGCAGATCTACGACACCTATATCAGCACCGAGCGCCTGGGCGAGCAGATCGACACGGTCGGATCGCGCGTGCTCGACGAAATCAAGCAGGTGCTGGGCATGATCGACGCGGCCGCCGGCACCGCGACGAGTTATTCGGAAAGCCTCGCCGACGCCTCCGCCAAGCTCGCCGGAACCGAGGACCGCGACACGCTGCGCGCGGTGATCGAGCGGCTCATCGACGGCGCCAAGGCGATGGAGACCAACAACAAGAAGCTCGAAGCAAGCCTGTCATCCTCGAAACAGGAGATTGAGCAGCTGCAGCAGAATCTGGCGGCGGTGCGCACCGAGAGCCTCACCGATCCGCTGACCGCCCTGTCGAACCGCAAGTACTTCGACGCTGCGCTCGCCAAGGCAATGGCCGAAGCCGCCGAAAAGGGCGAGCCGCTGTCGCTGATGATGGCCGACGTCGACTATTTCAAGCTGTTCAACGACAAATTCGGCCACCAGACCGGCGACCAGGTGCTGCGTCTGGTCGCGCTGTCGATAAAGAACAACGTCAAGGGGCAGGACATTACCGCGCGCTACGGCGGCGAGGAATTCGTCATCGCGCTGCCTAACACGATGCTGCGCTCCGCGGCTACCCTCGCCGATCAGATCCGGCGCGCGGTCATGGCCAAGGAGCTGATGAAGCGGTCGAGCGGCGAGAAGCTCGGCCGGGTCACGATCTCGATCGGCATCGCCGCCCTGCGCGCCGGCGAAACCTCACAGTCGTTGATCGAGCGCGCCGACAATTGCCTCTACGCCGCCAAGCGCAACGGCAGAAACTGCGTCATTTGCGAGACCGATCCCGAGGCAGCCGCGCCGGCAGCCAATGCCGCGCCGGCGCAGGCAGTCCGCGTCGCCTAAGCGTCTCTTGCCCGGCGTTCAGATCACCGGCGACAGCGGCCGCTGACGCCGCAATTTGAGCCAGGATTCGTTTTCGCTCATCGCCAAAACCCCGAGCCGCCTGACGATGTCGCGCGCCTGCGCATCCGCCTGTTCGTCGCCGTGTCCGGGATTCAGCTCGGCCAGCCGGTCCCCGGCACGCTCGAACCACAGCCGCGCGTCGCGATAGCTCAGAGCTTCCGCTTCGATGGCAAGCTTTTCCGACATGAAGCGTACCGCACCACCCATTGCCGGCAGGAACACCACCATAACGATCGTTATATAGCCGGCGACGATCTCGATACGGTCGTCGCTGTTATTCGGCAGTTGGTCGAAGTGATGGCCCAGCACCGCGACGGCGGCGAGCACAATCAAGCCGATGAGCGCGGTCAGCGCCAGACCGAGGATCGCCCTCCGCGGATGGGTGTTATTGGCGTCAGGCACTATCTTCCACATGAAGTAGATCGTGTAAGCGAAAATGGGCGCGAGAAACGCGCAGTAAAGCCAAGCCGATTCGTTCGCATGATCGATCGCTGTCGCCACCAGACGCGCCGCCAGGAATAGAAATAAAGCGGCTGGCAGGTTGATCGCGATCGTAAGCAGGAATCTCCGCCAACTGGTGCGCGAGTCTTCAACCAGTCTGCAGTCGAACCACCAGCAAAGCGCGGTGGCCAAAATGGCCACCACGGTCGCCAGCATCGTCTCCCAATAGGGAATCCTGTGGTCCACGAAGTTCAGAAACGACACCAAGTCGCGGTCGACCCAGGCGAAAAGCAGTCGCGACAACAGCAGCAAAGCGAGCCACGTGGCGGTGACGAACAGCGCCCAACTCGCCGCTTCCATGAATTTACCGCGCGAATGCCGCTGCTCTTGGCGCTGCCTGAAATAATCGAATTGCTCGCCGATCCAATCGCGCGGACGTTTGCGGCCCGGTGCATTGGGCGGCAACGGAGGCCAGTTTGCCGGATCGAATACGGCGCTCCACTTCGGCGCCTGATTGGCCGGCTTCGCGGCAACCAACGCATAGGCGATCACGTTGCGTATCGCACCGCGCACCCGGGCTAGATCCTGATCGACGCCGATGAGGTGGACAAAATCGACGCGGTCGTCGAGCCCAGCCTGCCACCACGCCTCCTGAACGCGCAACGCCTCGCGCACCGAGCGACGGTCCTCGGCCTTGGGCTGTAGGTCCCGCCATCCCGCCCACATATAGCCGATCATCGCGAGACCGATAATGGCAAGATAGACGATCAACATATGCGGTTTGTCCGGCGCAAATTTCGCAAAGGTCTCGAACGCCAGCACCGCGAGCACAAAACACCCGACCAGCCAATACACTGTTCTGCGGTATTTCTGCGCCGACTTGTTGGTTGCGTCATGCAGGGAGTGCGTAATGCGCTGCAAAATCGCCGTGCGGCCTTCTGCCGTGGGCCATGCCGTCACGGCTGCCGGCTGATCCGACGCGAGCTTGTTGGATGTAAGCTCATTAGATGAAGACTTGCTGGATGCAGACGGCCTGGAATCGCGCACGAAGTCGCTGGCGATTTTCAACACGCGGCAGCTTTCTTGCAGGTGCGCGTTCTGCCGCGCGCTCGTCTCCGGTTGCCTTTCGGCGCCCGGCCTACCCCAATCTTGCGCCGATGGGGCGGCGTACACGTCCTTCCACGTCGTCAAATCACCGGCCGGCGGCAGCACGGTGACCGGCGGAAATGCGCATAGCGGCTCGGCCGCTGGATCAAGCAGCCAGGCGAATCCATTCGGCCCGCGCTGCAGCTCGGAGCGCGGCGCCAGGACCGAACTGGCGTGGACAACCTCCATGGCCGTCGGGTCGGGTTGGCCGCTGCGGCGGCAGGCCAGGACGCGGGCGGTGCCGCCGATACTGTCCGCTGCTTCCTTGCCGGACAGGATCGCCAGCATCACATTGGCGGTATCGTCAATCCACAGCCCGACTTGCTCGTAATGACGACGGCGAAGCTCGCGCTCGGGCGGCGCGGCGCCGGGCCTGCGCACCAAATCGGCCTCCTGCGCCGCGGCGCCATCTCCCGTGTGCAGCGGCGGAAGAACAAGGAGGCGGGTTCGGCTATCGTCGACGACCCGCCGGTAGCGCTCCCACTCTTCGTCCTTGAAGTCCTGCCTGAACAGCTCCTCCGCGAACGGCAACACGGCGAGCACCAGCCAGTTCGGCCGCGGCTTTTTCGGCGCACCGCCATTGTCCAAACCGAGGACCTCTTCGGCCGCGATCAGATCGGAGCCCAAAGCGGCGCCGGTCAGCAGGACCTTCGGCGTCGCCGGCAGTAGCGTGTCGATATAGTCGAAAACTCCCGCGAGCCGCTCGCTCACAGTGCGTTCAAGCGTCTTCGCAATCGTTGGATCGTCGGAAAAATGCCGCTTGCCCGTCACGCCGATGAAGACAGGAAAAGCTGCCGACATGCTGACACCCTTGGCTGGCTGCGTCCCGACGCAACCTAGCCTAACATCACTTGGCAGATTTTTGTTGTTTCTTGTGTGAGCGCGCGAACAGCCGCCGAGCGCGGTGGCTCAGCCCTGCGCCGGCTCGATCTGCACCGATTCGCCGCAGCCGCAGGCGGCGGTCTGGTTCGGATTGTTGAAGACGAATTGGGCGGAAAGCTTTTCCACCCTGTAGTCCATCTCGGTACCGAGCAGGAACAAAACCGCCTTAGGATCGACGAGAATGCGCACGCCCTTGTCCTCGATGACCTCGTCGAGCGGATCGACCTTGTCGGCGTATTCCATGTAGTAGCTCATACCGGCGCAGCCGCCGTTCTTGACGCCGACGCGCACCGCGGCGATCGCATGGTCGGCCTTCGCCATCACCGTCTTGATGCGATCAGCCGCGGCTGCGGTGAGCCGCATCACTTGAGGTCTCGGCCGGGAAGCGGGCATCGTCTCATTCTCCTCGCGCCACCAGCACAATCTGGCCGACGCGTCAGTTGCACATCAGAATAAATCAAAAAAACTTAAGCGATCACCTATCCATGTAATGCGCGCGCCTCGTCCACGCAACGCGTTTTGCGATTTACCACATATCGAGCACGGTGCGCGCCTCGTCCGACATGCGGCTCGGATCCCAGGGCGGATCCCAGACGATATTGACCTTGGCCTCGCGCACGCCCGCAACGGCCGCCACCGCATTTTCCACCATGCCCGGCAGTTCGGCCGCCGACGGGCAGTTCGGCGTGGTCAGCGTCATGTCGATGGTCACCGCGCGGTCGTCGCCGATATCCACCTTGTAGATCAGCCCGAGCTCGTAAATGTCCGAGGGAATCTCCGGGTCGTAAACTGTCTTGAGCGCGGCGACGATTTCGTCGGTCAGCCGCGACATCTCTTCAGCCGGAATCGCGGAGGGTTTTTCTCCAGCGTCAGCCGGGCGCGCCGCGTCAGCAGCCACGGCGCCCTCCACTTCCGGGTTTTTCACGTCGTCCGTCATATGAAGAATTCCTGCGCTTTGCGCAAAGCCTGCGCCAGCACGTCCACCTCTTCACGTGTGTTGTACATGGCGAACGAAGCGCGACAGGTGGCGTTGACCCCGAAACGGGCCAGCAGCGGCATCACGCAATGGGTCCCGGCGCGCACCGCAACGCCGGAACGGTCGATGATGGTCGCCACGTCGTGGGGATGCGCGCCCTTCATCTCGAAGGAGACGATCGGACCCTTGTTCTTGGTGGTGCCGAACAGGCGAAGCGAATTGATTTCGCGGAGCCGCTGGTGCGCATAGGCAACGAGGTCGTGCTCGTGGGCGCGGATGCGTGGTTTGCCGATCGAGGCGACGTAATCGATCGCGGCGCCGAGCCCGATTGCCTGTACGATCGGCGGCGTGCCGGCCTCGAATTTATGCGGCGGCTCGCCGTAGATCACGCGGTCCTGGAATACTTCGCGGATCATCTCGCCGCCGCCGTTGAACGGCGGCATGGCCGCAAGATGCGCATATTTGCCGTAGAGCACGCCGATCCCGGTCGGCCCGTAGAGCTTATGCCCGGTGAAGGCATAGAAATCGCAATCGAGGTCCTGCACGTCGACATCGAGATGTACGGCGCCCTGCGCGCCGTCGACCAGCACCGGAATGCCGCGCGCGTGCGCGCGCCGCACCACTTCTTTCACCGGCACCTGCGTGCCGAGCATGTTCGACATCTGCGTGATGGCGACCATCTTGGTGCGCGGGCCGAGCAGTTTCTCGAACTCATCGAGCAGGAAATTGCCCTCGTCGTCGACCGGCACCCATTTAATCACTGCGCCCTGCCGCTCGCGCAGGAAATGCCACGGCACGATGTTGGAATGATGCTCCATGATCGAGAGCACGATCTCGTCGCCGGCCTTGATGCGCTCGTGCCCGAACGTATAGGCGACCAGATTGATCGCCTCGGTCGCGTTGCGGGTGAAGATGATCTCTTCCTTGCGCCCGGCATTGAGGAAGGCGGCGACTTTCTCGCGCGCGCCCTCGTAGGCTTCGGTCGCCTCGTTGGCGAGATAATGCAGGCCGCGATGCACGTTGGCGTATTGCGACGTATAGACCTGATCCAGCCGGTCGAGCACGGCTTGAGGTTTCTGCGCTGAGGCGGCGTTGTCGAGATAGACGAGCGGCTTGCCGTAGACCTTGGTGGCGAGAATTGGAAAGTCCGCGCGGATGCGGTCGACGTCGTAGGCCGCGATGGTGGCTGTGTCGTTCATGATCCACGCGCCTTCAGCCAGGCCGCGGCACTCTCCATCAGCGCCTCGCGCACGCCGGCATGTTCGATGCCCTCGATCGCCTCGCCGAGAAACGCCTGGATCAGCAGCGCCTCGGCCTCTGCCGGCGGAATGCCGCGCGCCATCAGATAGAATTTCAGCTCATCGTCGAGCGCGCCGGCAGTGGCGCCATGGCCGCACTGCACGTCGTCGGCAAAGATTTCAAGCTCCGGCTTGTTGTCGGCCTCCGCCCGCTCGGACAGAAGCAGCGCCTGCGTCATCATCTTGGCGTCGGTTTTTTGCGCGCCGCGCCGCACCACAATGCGGCCCTGGAACACGCCGTGCGCCTCGCCGTCGAGCACCGTCTTGAACACTTCGCGGCTCTGGCAGCCCCGCGCGATGTGGTTGGCAACAAGCGTCGTGTCAGCGTGCTGATGCTCCTTGATGAGCGTCGCGCCGCGAATGCCGGCAACGGTCTCTTCGCCGTCGAAGTTGAGAAAGATCTGGTTGCGGACCACGGCGCCGCCGATCGTGAAGGTAAATGCGTTAAAGCGCGCGTGCGCGCCGATCGCCGCCGCCAAGGTCGAGACATGCAGCGCGTCCGCGCCTTCGCCAATGACCTTGACGTGATCGACGTGGGCGCCCTCGCCGACGAACATTTCGAGCGCGGAATTGACCTGATAATCGCTTCCGGCCGGCCCTTCATGGCTCTCGATCAGCATGACGCGCGCGCCGGGCGCCGCGACGACAAGCGAGCGCACGAACGTCGCCGCCGGCTTTTGCGAGGCGACGAAAACAAGATGTAGCGGCCGCTCGACAGTCGCGCCCTCGGCAAGGCGGATTACTGCGCCGTCGCCCATGAACGCGGTGTTGAGTGCGACAGCGACGTCACCGGAAGGCGCCAGCTTGCCGAGATGCGCAAGCGCGGCCGGATCGCCGTCAGTGAGCGCGTCGGCGAGCGAGCCGATTGAGAGCCCGCGCTCCAGCGAGTTAAGATCGGACAGTTCGGGCACGAATGCGCCGTCGACGAACACGAGCCGGCGCGTTTCGACGTCGCCGAGCAAGGCGCCCGCGCTCTTGGCCCGGGCCTTGGCGGCGGCATCGGGCGGCGCAGCAAGCGGCTTTGCATCGCGCATGAGCGCGCGCAAGTCGGTGTATTTCCATTCCTCGATCCGGCGGTGCGGCAGGCCCTGCCGGGCGAACAACGAGAACGCCGCCTCGCGCTGGGCAACAACGGCGCCGTCGCCGGGCAGCCGCGTGCGCACGTCGGCAAAGGCACTCGCTAGCGCCGTTTCCGCCGCAGTTCTGATCGGAGTGACCTCGGCGTTCACGCCACCGCCTCCTCCTGGTATTCGGCGTAGCCACGCGCCTCGAGTTCCAGCGCCAGTTCCTTGCCGCCGGTCTTCACGATGCGGCCCTTCGCCATCACGTGCACCACGTCTGGCACGATGTGGCTGAGGAGCCGCTGGTAGTGGGTGATCACGACGAAGGCGCGCTCGGGCGAGCGCAGGCGATTGACGCCCTCAGAGACGACCTTGAGCGCATCGATATCGAGCCCTGAATCGGTCTCATCGAGGACCGCGAGCTTCGGCTCCAACAGCGCCATCTGCAGAATCTCGTTCCGCTTCTTCTCGCCGCCGGAAAATCCGACATTGACGGCACGGCGCAGCATGTCCTGATCGATGCCAAGCTTGCCAGCCACCTCACGCACCCGCTTGATGAATTCCGGCGTCGACAACTCGGCCTCGCCGCGCTTTTTCCGCTGCGCGTTGAGCGCGGTGCGCAGGAACGTCATGGTGGCGACGCCGGGAATCTCGATCGGATACTGGAAGGCGAGGAACAATCCGGCGGCGGCGCGCTCGTCGGGCGCCATGTCGAACAGGTTCTTGCAGTTAAACAGCACCTCACCGGCGGTCGGCTCGTAACCCGGTTTACCGGCGAGCACGTAAGCGAGCGTCGACTTGCCCGACCCGTTCGGGCCCATGATCGCGTGCACCTCGCCGCCGTTTACGGTGAGGTCGAGCCCGCGCAGGATTTCCTTGCCTTCGATCCCGGCGTGCAGATTTTTGATTTCCAACAAAGCCATCTTTGAGAAACTTTCTGGATTTTTTTGCTTCTACCGGTCGCCCCAGCGCCACCGCCATTCGCCGTCGGTCTTGCGGCGGCTGAAGACAAAGAGCGTGCCGAGCGCCAGTACGTCAAAGGCGATGAGAAGGGCCAAAGCCCAATCGTGCGGCTCGGTCAGGCGCAAATAGAACGACACCGCCACCATCGCGGCTACGACCCCAAGGATGAGCGCCCAGCCCTGCCAAGTGACCGGCGTTGCACCGTAGCCGTAGCGCTTTGGCTTGAACCAATACGTAGTCATCACACGCTGCCTTTAGCCCACCGAGCCTTCGAGCGAGACCGAAATCAGCTTCTGCGCTTCGACCGCGAATTCCATCGGCAATTGCTGCAGCACGTCCTTGACGAAGCCGTTGACCACGAGCGCGGTCGCCTCCTCGGCAGAGAGCCCACGCTGCCTGCAGTAGAACAGCATGTCCTCGGAAATCTTCGAGGTCGTCGCCTCGTGCTCGAATACGGTCTTGGAGTTCTTCGCCTCGATATAGGGCACGGTGTGCGCACCGCACTGATCGCCGATCAGGAGCGAATCACAATTGGTGAAGTTGCGCGCGCCGGTGGCGCGGCGATGTGCGGTGACGAGCCCGCGGTAAGTGTTGTTCGAATGCCCGGCGGCGATGCCCTTACTGATGATGCGGCTCGTCGTGTTCTTACCGAGATGCAGCATCTTGGTGCCGCTGTCGACCTGCTGATAGCCATTGGAAATGGCAATCGAGTAGAACTCGCCGCGCGAGTTGTCGCCGCGCAGGATACAGCTCGGATATTTCCAGGTGATCGCCGAGCCGGTCTCGAGCTGCGTCCAGGAAATCTTCGAATTGGCGCCGCGGCAATCGCCACGCTTGGTGACGAAATTATAGACGCCGCCTTTGCCTTGCGCGTCACCCGGGTACCAGTTCTGGATGGTCGAATATTTGATCTCGGCGTCATCGAGCGCGATCAATTCGACCACGGCCGCGTGCAGCTGGTTCTCATCGCGCACCGGCGCGGTGCAGCCTTCGAGATAGCTCACATACGAGCCCTTGTCGGCGATGATCAGCGTTCGCTCGAACTGGCCGGTATTGCGCTCGTTGATGCGGAAATAGGTCGACAGCTCCATCGGGCAGCGCACGCCCGGCGGCACGTAGACGAAGGAGCCATCGGAGAACACCGCCGCATTGAGGGTGGCGAAGAAATTATCGCTGACCGGCACCACCGAGCCGAGATACTTCTTCACCATATCCGGATGGCTCTGCACCGCCTCCGAGATCGGCATGAACAGAACGCCTGCCTTGGCGAGCTCCGCCTTGAAAGTAGTGGCGACCGAAACCGAGTCGAACACCGCATCGACGGCGACCCGGCTGTAGCCGCTGCCGCTCTCGCTCCCCTCGCCTTCCTCCGCTGCCGGCTTTTGGATGCCGAGCAACGCCTCGCGCTCACGCAGCGGAATGCCGAGCTTCTCGTAGGTGGCGAGAATTTCCGGATCGATCTCGTCGAGCGATTGCGGCGCCCTCTTCGGCGCGGAGTAGTAGTAGATGTTCTGGTAGTCGATCGGGCCGTATTCGACCTTGGCCCATTTCGGCTCGCGCATGGTGAGCCAGCGCTTGTAGGCGTCGAGCCGCCACGCCAGCATCCATTCGGGCTCGTTCTTCTTCGCCGAGATGAAACGGACTGTGTCTTCCGACAGGCCCTTTGGGGCCTTGTCGGATTCGATCAGCGTCTCAAACCCATACTTATACTGATCAACGTCGATACGGCGGACCTGGTCGACGGTCTCTTGTACTGCCGGCATTCGTCCCTCCGCTCACGGGGTCAAGGCCCGCGGGTTGGATCAAGTCGGTTATGGTTATGGTCAGTGCGCTGTCTTTGCGATCACCCCATCTGGGCGGCTTGAATGTCAGCTGTTTGAACCATTCAAACCGCGGCGAAAATGTTCGGGAGTGCAGCCGGTTAGGCCGCAACACCATGCCCTTTAGATAATGCAGTTGAGAGCTTTCTCCAAGCACCAAGAAAGCGTCCGATATCGGCCTCGGTCGTGCTCCAGCCGAGACTCACCCGTACCGCCCCGCGAGTGAGCGCCGGCGCTGCGCCCATGGCGGCAAGTACATGGGAAGGCTGCACTTTTCCCGACGAACAAGCGGCGCCGGAGGACACCGCCACGCCTTCGAGATCGAATGCGATGACCGCCGTCTCCGCCTTCATGCCGGCGGCCGCAAAAAGCGTCGTGTTGGGCAACCGCTCCGCCGCCTCGCCGAAAATCACCGCAACCGGCGAAATCGCCTTCAGCCCATCCTCCAGAAGGTCGCGTAGCGCCCGCATGTGCCCAGCCTCGGCGGCAAGCCGCGTGCGCGCTATAGTCGCGGCCGCACCGAAGGCTGCGATGCCCGCGACATTCTCGGTTCCGGCCCGCAGACCGCGTTCCTGTCCACCGCCGCGCACGAGCGGATCGGGGAAATGAATATCCTCGCTCGACCGGACGAGCGCGCCTGTGCCTTTCGGTCCGCCGATCTTGTGGGCCGACAGCGTCAACAGGTCGGCGCCGAGAGCGCCAATGTCGCAGGCGATCCGCCCCGGCCCCTGCACCGCATCGACGTGAATGAGGCCGCCGGCGGCGTGAATGATCCCCGCCGCGGCGGCGACAGGCTGCACCACGCCGGTCTCGTTATTACCAAGCATCAGCGAGAGAAACGGCCGCGAGGCCTTACTGATGGCGTCAGTCAGCGCCGCGAGATCGAGGCGGCCATCGGCCGTGACCGGAACTTCCCCGATCGCGTTAGCGGGGAAGCGCCCACCCGTCCGCACCGAGGGGTGCTCGATCGCCGAAATCAGAAGACGGTCGCGCGGACGCTTTTCGGTCGCGGTCTCGATCGCCGGCGTCAGCGCCAGCATATTGGCCTCGGTTCCGCCCGAGGTGAAAAGCACATTGGCGGGCTCCGCCCCGACCAGCGCCGCCACCTCCTCGCGCGCCCGTTCGACGAGGCGGCGCGCGGCACGGCCTTCCGCGTGCACCGAGGACGGATTGCCGGCGAGCGCGAGCGCCTCGCTCAGCGCCGCCCGCGCCTCGTCCCGCAGCGGCGCCGTCGCGTTCCAATCGAGGTAGCTGCGCTCCGCCATTCAAGACGCTCGCTTTGTCACGATGCCCGCTGTCACGATGCTTGCTTTTGGTCCCCTGGCCTATGCTAGAAGTCGCCAGCGAAATTTCCGTTGGCCGCATGCACGTCGCCGGTTCCGAAAAACTCAAAGGTTTTAGAGAGTTAGGCGCGCCATCCGATGCCGTCAAGCGATTCGGCCGCGGCGGCCTGATCGAGCTTTAGGACCCGAGGTTTAGGAACAATGCCTGAGGTGATTTTCACCGGACCGGCCGGCCGCATCGAGGGCCGCTACCATCCGGCGCGGCAGAAGAACGCGCCGATTGGCATCGTGCTGCACCCGCACCCGCAATTCGGCGGCACGATGAACCACCAGATCGTCTACCAGATCTACTACGCGTTCGTGCACCGGAACTTTTCCGCGCTGCGCTTTAACTTCCGCGGCGTAGGCCGCAGCCAGGGCGGTTTCGACCACGGTATCGGCGAACTCTCCGATGCCGCTGCGGCGCTTGACTGGGCGCAATCCTACAACCCGGAAGCGCGCTCGTGCTGGATTGCCGGCTTCTCGTTCGGCGCCTGGATCGGCATGCAGCTGCTCATGCGGCGGCCGGAAATCGAGGGCTTCATCTCGATCGCCCCGCCGGCCAACCTCTACGACTTCTCCTTCCTCGCCCCCTGCCCTTCGTCGGGCCTCATCATCCACGGCGACAAGGACGCGGTGGTGCCGCACCGCGACGTCACCACGCTGGTCGAGAAACTGAAGACGCAGAAGGGCATTGTGATCGAGCAGAAAGTCGTCCCTGGCGCCAACCACTTCTTCGACGGCAAAATCGAGCCGCTGATGAGCTCGATTTCCGGCTATCTCGACAAGCGGCTCGGTACCAAGGGCGGCGGGCGGACGACGACGGCGGCGTAGCCTACCGTCGCTCTAAGAAAACCTCTTCACCGCCAGCACGGCGTTGAGCCCACCGAAGGCGAATGAGTTCGACACCGCCGCGTCGATCGGCATCGCGCGCGCCTTGTTCGGCACGTAATCGAGATCGCAAACCAGGTCGGGGCCGAGATAGCCGATGGTCGGCGGCGCGATGCCCTCGCGCACCGCGAGCACGGTCGCGACCATTTCGAGCGCGCCGGCGGCGCCGAGCGCGTGACCAACCATCGATTTGGTCGAGGAGATCGCGAGCTTTTGCGCGTGCGGCCCGAAAGCCTCGTGCAGCGCCTTGGTCTCGGTGTCGTCGTTGGCCGCGGTGCCGGTGCCATGCGCATTGACGTATTGGATATCGGCCGGCGCGAGCTTCGCGTCGTCAAGCGCGCCGGTCACGGCGCGCACCATGCCGCCCTGATCGGGCGCGGTGAGGTCGGCGGCATCCGCGCTCATACCGAAGCCCGCGATCTCGCCGAGAATTTGCGCGCCGCGCGCCTGCGCGCGCGATAGCGGCTCGAGCACCAGCATGGCGGCGCCCTCGCCGAGAACGAGCCCCGCGCGGTCTTTCGAGAACGGCCGGCAGACGTCGGGCGCCATCACCCGCATGGCTTCCCAGCCGCGCACGGTGCCGAAGGTGATGCAGGCTTCGGCACCGCCGGTCACCGCGCAATCGACCAGTCCCGAACGCACCATCTGGAACGCTAGCCCGATGGCGTGCGTCGCCGAGGCGCAAGCGCTTGCCACCGCAAATGCCGGACCGCGCAGCCCGCAGGCCATCGACACCTGGCTCGCCGGCGCGTTGACCATCGCCTTGGGAATGGTCAGCGGAAAGACGCGCGTGCGCTTTTCCAGATAGAGACGGCGAAAGCTGTCGTCTTGGGTGGTCTGGCCGCCGGCGCCGGTGCCCAGGATCGTCGCGGTCCGCACCGACAGCGGCATATCGAAGACCAGGCCGGATTGCGCGATCGCCTCGCGCGCGGCGACGACGGCGAACTGCGAAATCCGGTCAAGCGTGGAGAGCTGCCGCTCGGCAAAATGCTTGAGCGGATCGAAATCCTTCACTTCGGCGGCGACCTTCTGGCTCAGCTCTTCGTTCGCCGGCGTGAGCGTGATCGGACCAAGCCCGCTCGCGCCCGCTTTCAGGTTCGCCCAGTAGGAAGCAGCATCGTGGCCGAGCGGCGTGACCGCGCCGAGACCGGTGACGACGACCCGGTTCACGTCGGTCACGATTTCTTCTGCGCGACCAGCTCTTCGACGGCTTTGACGACGTCGCCGACGGTCTCAAACTCGGTGCGCGGATTATTGGTATTGGCGTTGTAGGGGATCTCGATATCAAACTTCTCTTCCAGATCGAAAATCATTTCCACTGCGTCGAGCGATTCCAGTCCGAGATCCAGCAGCTTATCGGATTCTTCGACGGTCGGCTTTTCGACCCGCTTTTTCTTGGCGATGATCGCAATCACGTCGCTTGCCACGTCGCTCATGACGCCAGGGTCCCCCGTCACTTCTTCAATGTCTGTTCCAGGGCGTCGAGGCGCGACGCCATGGCGGCGACTTTATCATGGAGCCGCTTTTGCCGGCCAAGATAAAGGTGCTGCTCGACCGAGCGCTGATGCGGCTGCGCCGGATAGCCGGACACGAAAATACCCGCCGGCACGTTGGTCGCCACCCCCGATCCGGCGGCAACCACCGCCTGGTCGCCGATGTGGACATGATCACCGACGCCGACGCCGCCGCCGAGCCGCACCCGATCGCCAAGGATCACGCTGCCGGAAATGCCCACCATGCCGCAGAGGATACAGCTTTCGCCGATGACAACGTTGTGGCCGATATGCACATGGTCGTCGATCTTGGTGCCGCGGCCGATCCGGGTCGATTCGAGTGTGGCGCGGTCGATGGTGGTGCAGGCGCCGATTTCGACGTCGTCGCCAATCTCGACGTTCCCCAGCGAATGTACCCGGGTGACTTTGACACCGGCGGTGAAAGCAATGGCCGACATCAGGTCGGGCGCAAAGCTGAATCCGTCGGCGCCGATCACCGCGTTGGCATGGACGATCACCCGATTGCCGAGGCTGCAGCGGTCGCCGATGCGCACACCCGAATGCAACAGGCATTGCGAGCCGATGGCCGCTCCGGTTCCGACGGTGACATGCGGCAGGATGGTCGTGCCGGCGCCGATGCGGCTTCCTGCGCCGACCACCACGTAGGGGCCGATGCTCACCCCCTCGCCGATTGCGGCATCCGCCGCGACCACCGCCGTCGGATGCACGCCGCGCTCCTGGCGCGAGCCGGGATCGAATAGGGCCGTGAGTTTCGCCAACGCGGTGCGCGTCTCCCCGACAGCAATGACTGCGGAGAAAGAGCCGGACGGCAGCGGTCGGGACGCCGCGATGACCACTGCGCGCGCCTTGCTGCGCGGCAGGGTCTTGGCGGCCTCCGCGCTCATGGCAATCGCCAAGTCGGATGGCCGCTCGGCGCGGTCGGGATGCACAAGCCTGTCGACGCTGATCGTGCCGTCGCCGTCCAAGCGGCCCCCCAGCGCCTGCGCAATGTCCTTTGTCAGCATGATTTTGTTGATAGATCAGACCGATATTTGACTGTCTTCACGTCCCGCATGATCGCGAAGTTCGGTTGAAAGTGCGCTAGATCAAGCCACCGGTCAACCGCTCCGCTTGGCAGTATCGACGACACTGGTTAGCACGGACGCGCCGCCAAAGGAGCCGGCGCACCGGCCCGCTGGTAAATCTTCACCGCTGGCCGTCAGGCTTGACCACGACCGCGCAATGAAACGGCTCGGCCACGAATGCCGTCCCATTCGCCTTGGCCTGCCTGATAGCGTCTCGGCATAAGCGAGCGTCATCGTCCGATAGCACACCCAGCAGGCGGTCAAGGACGTCGGCCAGCCGCTCGCCTTGCCTATAGATTGCGTATTGCGGACCGAACATTTTCGGCATCAGCCCTGCCCTGGTCAGTCGCGCATAGAGGCTCGCATCAGCGCAGCCGCGCTCGCCCACGCCAGAACCAGTCGATCGGCCGAGCGCATCAAGCTTGCTTTTGAGCGGCCCCGAGACCGGAAGGTTGATCCACCAATCCGCGTCGATAGCGCGGGTCAGGATCGCGATGCGGCCGCCCGGCCGTGCGACGCGCGCCAGTTCCGCGACCATACGGTCGGCATCGCCCTCTTCGAGCACGGTCGTGCATACGACGACGTCAAACTGCCCCTCCGGGTAAGGCAAAGCCTCGGCGTTGGCCTGTTCGAAAGTGATCGCTTCCGACATCCCTTTCTCGCCTTTCTCGCTCGCCAGCGCGCGCGCTTCGGAGAGCATGTAGGGGTTGATATCGGCCGCCACGACGCGTGCGCCACCGCCAAGCCGGTCGACGATCGCCCGCGTAACCGCGCCCGAACCGCAACCGACTTCCAATACCTGCCGCGCCCGGGTGAGATCAGTTTGCTCCAGCAATTGCGCGACGAGTTCGCCGTAACCCGATTTGGCGCGGTCCTCCAACAGCGGAATGATGCCGAGATGCGCGCCGCCGAGCACGATCACGCCGTAGCGGCGCGACAGGAGCGGCAGCAAAGGCTCCCATTGGGAGGGCGCCAGCGACAGCGGCATGAGCAGCAATGCCGGACCTTGTCCGCGGATGCGATAACGGATGCCGCCAATCTCGCCCTCCCCGTCCGCCGTAAGCACAGTCGGTACACCGCCTTCGGCTTCAGCGCGCACGAAGAACTCAAGCATCGCGTTGCCGACCTCGTGGGTCCGATCGCCGCATGGATCGGCCCATGCCGGGCTGAAATAGTTCGAAATCTCGACAAGCTCGCCGCGGTCAAACTTGCCTGCCAGATTCCGTGCGCGCTCAGCCGGCGCGCCCTGGTCACCAGTGACGACAAGGCTTGGCACTCTGAATTCTTGCAGACGATCGGGGATACCCTTGTTGAGATGGGGCGTGACCACCGTCAGCGAACACAAACGATCGCTGCACTTGCTGACCAGATCGCCCCAATCGCCGGACATGCACGCCGCAACGTGGACGCGCTCAAGGCCAAGGTGGCGAAGCAAAGCTTGCACGCGATCAGCGACTGACAACATCATGGAGCTCATGGGACGATCTTTACTCGAGGGCGGTCGGCCAATCTAACCGGCGGGCATTGCTTCATCCACTGAACGGCCCAAAGCCTCACGACCGCGCTCTGTCGAGGCGCCTGCACGCAGCCTTCCTGAGGGCTCGGAGGTTGAATCACTTGCCGGACCTGTTACACCAGCGCCGCCGCCGGTAGCGGCGAGAATGGCCGGACTAAAATGAGCGCCTACAAGTCAGATTTTCTGAACGTCCTCGCCGAACGAGGATTCATTCACCAGGTCTCGGAACCCGAGGCGCTGGACGCACTGGCGCGCTCCTCGACCGTCACCGCCTATATCGGCTTCGACTGCACGGCGCCCTCGCTGCATGTCGGCTCGCTGCTGCCGATCATGATGCTGCACTGGCTGCAGCAGACGGGCCATCGGCCGATCGCGCTGATGGGCGGCGGCACCACGCGGGTCGGCGATCCGTCCGGCAAAGACGAAAGCCGCAAGCTTTTGACCGACAATCTGATCGCCGAGAAATCTTAGAGGCATTCGCGCCGTCTTCTCGAAGTTTCTCAAATTCGAAGAGCATGGCGGCAACGCGGTCATGGCCAACAACGCCGATTGGCTCAACGGGCTCAATTACATCGACTTTCTTCGCGACGTCGGCCGCTACTTCTCGATCAATCGCATGCTCGCCTTCGAACTCGGTGAAGCTGCGGCTCGACCGCCAGCAGGAACTGTCGTTCCTCGAATTCAATTACATGATCTTGCAGGCCTACGATTTCGTCGAGCTGTATCGGCGCGAGCGCTGCGTGCTGCAGATGGGCGGCTCCGACCAGTGGGGCAATATCGTCAACGGCATCGATCTCGGCCGCCGCCTGCATAACGCGCAATTCTTTGCGCTCACCTCCCCGCTCATCACCACCTCGTCGGGCGCCAAGATGGGCAAGACCGCCGCTGGCGCGGTCTGGCTGAATGCGGATCTGGTGAGCCCCTACGCGTATTGGCAATACTGGCGCAACGTCGAAGACGCCGATGTCGTCCGCTTTCTCAAGCTGTTCACCGTTCTGCCGCTCGATAAGATCGAACGGCTTGCGGCGCTCAAGGGCGCCGAGATCAACGAAGCCAAGAAGATCTTGGCGACCGAAGCGACGGCGCTCGTTCATGGCCGCGCCGCCGCCGACGAGGCGGCTACCACGGCGCGCACGACATTCGAGGAAGGCAAACTTTCGGAATCCCTGCCGACCGAGGAAGTTGCGCGCACCGTTCTGGAGAACGGGCTAAGCGTGCTGGAAGCCTTCGTGCTCCTCCAGCTGGTGACATCGAAAGGCGACGCCCGGCGTCAAATCAGAAACGGCGGTCTGCGGGTGAACGACGCCGTCGTCACCGATGAAAATATGTCGCTCACACTGAAAGATTTGACGCCCGAGGGCGTGATCAAGCTGTCGCTCGGGCGCAAGCGTCACGTCCTTCTCAAGCCGGTCTAAATCGGCTCAGCGGCCGGTCTCGATGAAGGCGTTGTTGGCGGCCGGGATCGTGTCAGTGACGGCCGGGATAGTCTCATTGGTGGCCGGATACTCGAAAATCTTGCGCAGCACCCCGGGCGCCAAGAGCGAGAAAATATTGACGTGGAGTATCGGATTGCCGGGCCGGCCAACGACTTCGTAGGTGAAACCGAAGACGCCCTCCTTCTGGCCGCCCAGAAAGGTTCCGACGACGGGGATCCAGGTCAAAAGGTTGTTGGCGCCGTAGAGCGGCACGAGCGTTCCGCGCATATCGACGCTGTCGCGCGTGTAATCGAGCATCCCATCGATGGTGCCGCCGAGCACCGGGCCGCGCACCACGCCGTCGCGCAGCGCAACCCGGCCCGGCGAGCGGGAGAATTTGACGCGCATGCTGGAGAACTGCAGATCGCCGTGCGGCACCGGCGCGCCGTTCTGCGCGCCACTGGTGGCCGCGCGCTGCAGTTCCGCTTCGTCGTGAATGGCGAAGTTGCGGACATAGAGCGTGCCCTGCTGCTGCGGGTTGGTGGCCGAGGGCGGGTCCATCTCGATGCCAAGCTCGCCGCCGATCATCCGCTTATAGACGTCGGTCACTCGAAACAGCGCACCGGCATCGGTGCTGCGCAATTCGACCTGTTGAGTTCCGTCCGGCTCGCTACGCAGTTCGGCGGCAAGCAATCCCTCGCGGCCGATTTTCGCGCTCAGGCCGAGCGCGCGGATCTGGCCGGCGCGGCGCGACATTCTCAGCTCGACATTGCTCAGCGCCTCGCCGTTGAATCCGAGCATGGCGCCGAGCTTCACATCGAGATCGATATCGGGCGCCGGATGCTGATTGGCGGATGCGCCGGGCAATCCGCCGGTCAAGGTCTTGATGAAACCGCGGCCGTCATAGACCTCCCCGCGCATGACCACGCGCAACGCGCCGTCCGGCATGCGGTCGGCCTTCAGCGTCGCCTTATCGCCGTCGGAAAAGCCGTAGGAGAGGAAATTGGCCGATAGGAGCTGGCCCGAGGCGTCGAGCTCGATCGTCCCTTTGACGCCCTGGCCGGCGCCCTCGATGACCAGATCCTCGATGCTGATCGATTCCGGTTTGGTGGTCAGTGTCAACGTCGCCCGCGACGGCTTGCCGGCGGGCTTCACCCAGCCCGGCAGGAATCCTTCGATCTCCGCCGCGGTCAGATCGGCCGTAACGGTGAACCGGCCATCGCGGTTGGTGCCGGTAGCGACGCGGCCGTTAAGCGTGATCGGGACCGCGCCAATGATGGTATTTCCCGGATCGAGCCCGAGGGTAGCCCGCGTGGCAGCATCGAGCGTGCCATGAATGCGCACGTCGGCTTCGCTCTCGCCGCGCGCCTGGCGGTATTCCAGGGTAGCGGGCGCGCCGGCGATCTTGACGTCACCCTTGAACTGGAAACCCTGCGGGTTGGCGGTGAAGTGCAGTGTCGCGGCCTCAAGCCGCTGCCCCATGATCATGTTGTCGGCGGCGAAATTGGTGGCGTCGACGGCGATCGAATAATTGGTCGCGCCGGGTGGCAAGTCCGATTTGAGCGGCATCGCCAGCGAAACCTGCGCGCTCATCGTGCCGCGGCTGTTCGCCGGATCGAACGGCGTCGTCGACACTTCGCGCAAGCGGTCCATGGCCAGCAATTCGGCAGCGGCCATAACCGTGCCGTCGAGCTTGAAACGCACGCGCGCAGGCGGCTCATGCGGAGCGGTGTCGGGCACTTCGAACAGGCCGGCCGACAACATCAGCTTGTGCCCGGACGGCAGGTCGGCGGTGGCCTTGCCGACCCCAATCTGCACATCGCGGCCGACGATATGAACCGTCATGTCGGCATCGTTGAGCGCTGGCAGACCCGCGACCGGCTGAACCACGCAATTGGTCGCCAAGACATCGATTAACAGGCCATTGTTGGGCACCGGCGGTCCGTTCTCGCGCAGCGTATTGAACGGCGCGTTCACGGCGATCGTGATGCGGTCAACGTTGCCGCTGTGGAGATTGTCGTCGAACCAGGCGCGCACCGGCGGGGCGACGAAGAACGGCCACAGGCGTTTTAACTCCGCGACCGACAGGTGCTTGCCGGCAATGCCTGCGTTCACGTGAGCGTCGCCGCCGGAATAATCGGCGCTCCCCGACAGGAAGATGCTGACGTCCACATTGCCAATATCGCCGGAATCGATCGCAAAGCGCTTCTTGGCCGGATCGTAGCTGCCGCTGACGGCGATGCGATTGAGGATCAGCGCGTTGCTTTCGTTGCCGGCAGTGGCCAGCACGGCGGTGCCGCCGCTGATCTTGAACTGCCAGGCGTCGGCCGGCTGGGCGGGCGCCCGCACCTGTCCGAGCAGCGTCAGCCGGTTGCCGCCCGAGACGATCTGGAACGGCACCGACAGCATGTGCTGGGTGACGTCCCAGTCGAACTTGAACTCGGCGCGGTCGATCGCGACGCGGCTATCGGTGCCGTTGACGTCGCCGATAGAACCGCCCTCGGCGACAATCCGGCCGACCAGATTCTGCGGCACGCCGTCGATCCCGATCTCGCCGCGTACGCTGGCGGACAGCGGCAAATTGGATTGCATGCTGCCGTCGCCCAGATGCAGTAGCCGAAGGAGTCCGCTCGAGGGAACATTGCGCGCTTCGATTTCGACGGTGCGCGTACCGTTGTGCACGGCCTTGATCGCGGCCACCACCGCCCAGGGCCGCTTGGCATTTTCCGCGCCGAGCCGCACGATGACGCCGCCGCCAGCCGGCCGCTCGACGCTGAGCCGGATGTTGGTCAGCGCCCAGTCCTTGCCGGTCCGCTCATCGTCGACGGTGAGCGTGCCCTCCTTGAGGCCGAGCTCGCGCAAGTCGTGGCCATCAAGGCCGATCTCGCCGACGCCGTCGATCCACGACAAAATGCCCGCCACGATGTCGCTCGTGTGCCGCGGCAATGCATCGGCAAGCGGGGTTGGCGGCGCGGCAACTTGCGGCGTCGCCGCAGCGGTTAACGGCGGCGCGCGGCCGGCGGCAACGATGGGCACGCTCGCGGTCGCAATCGGATGCTTATCGGCGCCGGCGAATATGGTGACTCCGCCATCGCGCTCGATGCGCACTTTCACTTCGGCGCCGATCAGGTTCAGGCTCTCCGCGCGCATGTGCCCAGTGAGCAGGCCCATGGCGGAAACGTGCACCTCGGCCTTCGGCGCGCTGGCGACGACCGCACCTTGGGCGTCACGCACCACGATGTCGCGAACCCGGACCGCGGCCCCGCCATTGCCGGTGCTCTCGATCTGTGTGCCGCCGATCTCGACGCGATCCTGACTGCCGAAATTCTCCTCGATCGCGGCAGCGAGCCACGGCGTGAAGGCGTCGATTTGGATCGGGCCGCTGGCGAGCCGCCACCAGAGCGCGAGAAATGCCACCAGCAACACGCCGGCGAGTGCGCCGCTGCCGATGCTGACGCGGCGAATCAGGCGCTTGTGTCGGCCGAGCAGGCGCCGATAGGCCGCCAGATAACGGCCATCGCCAAAGCCTCCACGCTGCCGCGCCGCCGCAGGGCTTACACGACGACGCCGATAAACGGCCGACTCCCGCTGCGAGAGTGGCGTACTCTGACGATCCTGATTTGCCATACCCCCTCGGGCGTCCCCTCGTCCGTGGTGCCGTATGATTGGACCGTCGGCCCCCGTGCTTGATCAGCCCAGCCGACGCGTATTCTGGTAGGATAGATGCCGCCGTGAAAACGACGAAAGGAAGGCATATGCCGGAAGCTAGGTCAAAGCACGGACCCGCCGAGCTTATCCCCGGGGAAAAAGCACCTTCCTTCACGCTGCCGCGCGATGGCGGCGACACCGTTTCGCTTGCCGACTTCGCCGGGCGAAAGCTCGTGCTCTATTTCTATCCCCGCGCCGACACGTCGGGCTGTACCAAGGAGGCGATCGATTTCTCGCGCCACAAAGCCGCCTTCAGCCGCGCCGGCGCCGAGATTCTCGGTGTCTCCGCCGATCCGGTGGCCGCGCAGGACAAATTCAAGCAAAAGCACAAACTCACCATCGCGCTCGGCTCCGATGAGAAGCACAAAATGCTGGAGGCCTATGGCGTGTGGCAGGAGAAGTCGATGTATGGGCGGAAGTTCTTGGGCATCGTCCGGGCGACTTTCCTGATCGGCCCCGATCAGCGTATTGCCAAAGTGTGGCCGCGAGTGTCGGTGGACGGTCACGCTGAGGACGTGCTGGCCGCAGTCAAGGCACTCTAAAGTTCAATAATTTCATACGGATTCGATTGACGCCCTAACCTTTTAGTGGAGCGTGATCGCTCCGATCACGCTCCACGTTGCCGTAAAATTGCCCAAGCGTTTACCGCGCGCGAGAAAATCGCCGCGGCAATTTCCCAAAAATTAACCATACGTCCTCCACAAGCGCTCCTCGGGACGGCCGGTTCCAGGCTGGCTTCAATGTCGGCCGGTCACGGGGAGCGTCGATGCCTCAGTCGATAGCGTCACAGCAAGAGCACCGGGCTGTCGCGCATAGTAAAAGACACGAGGCGCCGCGCCGGGCGGAGCCGCGGCCGCGCGCCGCGAGCCAGATGGCGGCCCAAGCCGGTTATACGATCGTCCATGCCGGCCGGCAGGTGCGCTTCGGGCCGGTCGCGTTCTGGATCGCGGTCGGCACCTTTGTCATCATGGCCTGCTGGTCGATTACGACGGCAACGTATTTCGCCTTCCACGATGACGTTCTCAAAGGGCTGATGGCGCGCGAACAGGCGCAGGAATACGCCTACGAAGACCGCATCGCCGATTTACGCGCCCAGATCGACCGCACCACCAGCCGCCAATTGCTCGACCAGGACCAGTTCGAACACAAGCTCGACGAACTCATGCGCCGGCAGGCGACGCTCGAATCGCGCGCGAGCGCCCTATCCGGCATCGCCGATCCGACGACAACGGGGTCGACCAAGCCGACCGCGCGCGCCGGCGCCGCTCCCGCCGCAAGGACCGCGCCGTTTTCCGACATGCTGTTCTCGCCGCATCCACTCGATGCCGGCAAACAATCGAGCATCGCGACCAAGCTGAACCAGGTCGAGGCATCGCTCGACCGGGTCGAGCGCAACGAAACCGCTGCGCTGGACAACATGCAGGCCCGTTACGAAGTCCGCAGCCGCGAAGTCCGCGGCGTGCTCGACCGTCTCGGCGTTAAATTCAGCGCGGCGCCGTCGGGAACCGGCGGTCCGTTCGTGCCGGTGCGGCTGCCGCCGGCAAGCGAAAGCTTCGAGCGCGCCCTCACCCGGGTCAGCATCGCCCGCGCGCAGGCCACCGATCTCGGCAATACGCTCAACTACGTCCCGCTGCGCAAACCACTCGCCGGCGACCTGGAAATGTCCTCACCGTTCGGCGTGCGCATCGATCCGTTCTACCACCAGCCGTCGATGCATACGGGCATGGATCTTCGCGCCAATGTCGGCGATCCCATCTACGCCACGGCGGCCGGGAAGGTAACCAAAGCCGGCTGGGAAGGCGGCTACGGCCAAATGGTCGAGATCGATCACGGCGAAGGCGTCGCAACCCGCTACGGCCACATGTCGCAAATCGACGTCGAGGTCGGCGAGAAGGTGCGCGTCGGCCAGGTCATCGGCCATGTCGGCTCGACCGGCCGCTCGACCGGCCCGCATCTGCATTACGAAACGCGCATCAACGGCGAGCCGGTCAATCCGGAGAAATTCCTCATCGCCGGCGGCAAGCTGTTCGGCGAGCGCACCATCGTGCGGATCGACCGCAATGACATGCAGGATTAACGACGTGCAAGATTGAAGTTTGACGCCAGCGGCCGTCGGCCGCTGGCGCTGAAAGTTACTGCGCTAACGAGTAGCCGACGTAATAGATGCCGATCACCGCGCCGGACGCATCGTGGATCGGATCGTAGCCGGTGATATAGGGCTTGCCGAGAATGTCCACGTTGCCGAAGAAGGCTTCGTTCTTGTTGATCGACACGATGGCTTTACCCTTCGGATCGAGGACGGTGCCGATGGCGCGCGTTCCGTCGGGCTTCTTCACATTGGTCGCGACGCGCACGTAATCGTCGCCGCTCTTGACGAAGATCGTGGCGGTGCCGCCCATCTGCTTCACCACCGCATCGACCAGATCGAAATTGTTGTTCATCTTGGTCGAGCCGAAATAGATCGCCGGCACGGTCTTGTCCGTCACGACGTCGGTGCCCTCGATCTTCGGCGCTCCGAGTTTCGCCGCTTCGGCTTTCAAGAAATCCATCGACTTGTGTACCTGAGCCATGTCTTGCGCCTGCGCCACGCCGGGCGCGAACGACCACACGGCGAAGGCAAATGCGACCGCCACAATAGCAAACAATGATTCCCGGATTTTCATGGACGTCTCCCCTTTGTTAGTTATCGCGTCAGTATAACGCAAAATGCACTGGGGAGTAGACGTTGCAGGCGATTATTCAACGTCCTCGATCTGCGCGGGTCCGCCGCCAAACGCCTTTTGCGCCAACGCCGCTTCCATGAACTGATCGATGTCGCCGTCGAGCACGCCGCCCGTATTTGAGGTCGACGTTCCGGTGCGCAGATCCTTGACCATCTGATAGGGCTGCAGCACGTAGGAGCGGATCTGGTGGCCCCAGCCGATGTCGGTCTTGGCGGCCTGCTCGGCGGCGGCTTTCTCTTCGCGCTTCTTCAGTTCGAGCTCGTAGAGCTTGGCGCGCAGCATCTGCCACGCCTGCGCGCGGTTGCGGTGCTGCGAGCGGTCGTTCTGGCACACCACGGCGATGTTGGTCGGAATATGGGTCAGCCGGATCGCGGATTCGGTCTTGTTGACGTGCTGGCCGCCGGCGCCGCCTGAGCGCATCGTGTCCACCCGCACGTCGGCTTCGTTGATCTCGATGTTGATGCGGTCGTCGACCACCGGATAGACATTGACGCTGGCGAACGAGGTGTGGCGGCGGGCATTGGAGTCGAACGGCGAGATGCGCACCAGGCGATGCACGCCGTTCTCGCTCTTCAGCCAGCCATAGGCGTTCTTGCCCTTGACCTCGATGGTGGCCGACTTGATGCCGGCCACCTCGCCCGCGGTCTCTTCGATATAGTCGACCTTGTAGCCGTGCCCTTCCGCCCAGCGCGAATACATGCGCATCAGCATGCCAGCCCAGTCCTGGCTTTCGGTGCCGCCGGCGCCGGCATGAACTTCGACATAGCAATCGTTGGAATCGGCCTCGCCCGAGAGCAGCGCTTCAAGTTCACGCCGCGCCACCTCGGCCTCGAGCTTGCGCAACGCCGCTTCGGCTTCCGCCACGGTTTTCTGGTCGTTCTCGGCGTCACCGAGCTCGATCAGCGTCACCTGATCGTCGAGTTCCTGCTCGATGCGCGACAGCGCGCTGAGCTGCTCGTCGAGCGAGGTGCGCTCCTGCATCACGCGGCTCGCGCGCTGCGGATCGTTCCACAAATCGGGGTCTTCGGCCTGCCGATTTAGTTCGTCGAGTCGCCTGCGCGCCCGGTCGACATCAAAGATGCCTCCTCAGCAGCCCCACGGACTGCTTGATCTCGTCGACAATGGTCTGAATTTCGGCGCGCATGGTGGTCAGATGCCAGAGGTGAACGATGGAGGAGAGATAAGACGAGCTTGCGAATATCGCAATTCTTAATCCGTCCGCCCCACCCGCGCTTAGTACAATCCGCCCGTGCCGGTGCTGCGGATGGCGCGGTCCGCGTCGGGGGTAACCGACACCGGGCCGGCATCGCCGATCGGCTTACCGTTGGCGGTGTCGGTACCGATCACTGAATAGCTGTCGGGCGGCGCGGTACCGGGCTTGAACGCTTCGAGAATGACGCGCGGATCGCCCGGGGCGGCGCGCATGCCGGTCTTCGCATCGACGCGAACGAGCTTGATGCCGGGCGGCATCGGGAACGGAATCGGCGGCTTGTCGGCGAGCGCCACCTTTAGAAAATCGCGCACCACCGGCGCCGCTACGGTGCCGCCGGTTGCGCTGTTGGCGATCTTGCGCGGCTTGTCGTAGCCCATATAGACGCCGCAGACGATGTCGGGCGAAAAGCCGATGAACCAGACGTCCTTCTCGTCATTGGTGGTGCCGGTCTTGCCGGCGATCGGCTTGCCGAGAACGCGCAGCGCACTGCCGGTGCCGCGCTGGATGACGCCTTCCATCATCGAGACGATCTGATAGTCGGTCATCGGATCGAGCACCTTCTCCTGGTGGTCGATCAGCGTCGGCTCAGGCTGATTCTGCCAGCTCGTGGCTTTGCAGCCCTCGCATTGGCGGGTGTCGTGCTTGTAGATGGTGTGGCCGTAGCGGTCCTGGATGCGGTCGATCAAGGTGGGAATGATCCGCCGCCCGCTGTTGTCGAGGATCGAATAGGCGTTGACCATGCGCATCAGCGTGGTTTCGCCAGCGCCGAGCGAGAAGGACAGATAGGGCGGCAGACTGTCGTAGACGCCGAACTTTTTCGCGTAGTCGGCGATCAGCGGCATGCCGATGTCCTGCGCCAGCCGCACCGTCATCACGTTGCGCGATTCCTCAAGCCCGAAGCGGAGCGTCGAGGGACCGAAGAACTGGCCGCCGTAGTTTTCCGGCTTCCAGATTCCGCCCCCGGTCGGCCCCATGTCGATCTCGATCGGCGCGTCCATGATGATGGTCGAGGGCGTGTAGCCGTTGTCGATCGCAGTGGCATAGACGATCGGCTTGAACGAGGAGCCCGGCTGGCGGAGCGCCTGCGTGGCGCGGTTGAACTGGCTCTGATCGAACGAGAAGCCGCCGACCATGGCGAGCACGCGTCCGGTGTGCGGATCCTCAACCACCATAGCGCCGGAGATTTCCGGCACCTGGCGCAGCCGGTAATTACCCTTCGGCTCCATCGGCTCGACATAGATGACGTCGCCCGGGGCAAGCACTTCGCTGACCTTCTTGATCGGATGCGAGGGGCCCTTTTCCGGCTTTGCCCACTTGATGCCGTCGAGCGGCACGATGCCGACGTCGCGCTCTTTCACGACGTTGCCGCCGGGATCGCGCGGCGGCTGTAGCCCAACGCGCGCCGACTGGTCGTTCACCTCCAAAACCACCGCCAGGTGCCACGGATCGACGTCGGCGAGCGACTTCACGTCGGCGAGCTTCACTCCCCAATCGCCGGCAATGTCGATTTTGGTGATCGCGCCGCGGTAGCCCCTCGCCTCGTCGAAATTGACCAGGCCCTCGATCAGGGTTCTGCGCGCCAACAGCTGCAGCTTGGGCTCGAGCGTGGTGCGCACCGAAAGTCCGCCCTCGTACAGCTTTTTCTCGCCGTACTTTTCGACCAGGTAGCGGCGGACTTCCTCGGTGAAATATTCGGCGGCGAATTCGTGGGTATCGGGCGCCCGCATGGTCACGGTCAGCGGCTCCTTCTCCGCGGCCGCACCTTGCTCGGCGGTGATGAAGCCGTCCTCCACCATGCGCTCGATCACATAATTGCGCCGCGTCACTGCTTCGTCATGGCGGCGGAACGGATTGTAATTGTTCGGCCCCTTGGGCAGGCCGGCGAGATAGGCCGCCTCCGCGATGGACAGCTCGTGCACCGACTTGTCGAAATAGAGGAGCGAGGCAGCGGCCACTCCGTAGGCGCCGAAGCCGAGGTAAATTTCGTTGAGATAGAGTTCGAGGATCTTGTCCTTCGAATAGGCGCGCTCGATCTTGAGCGCGAGCAGCATTTCTTTGATCTTGCGGTCGAAGGTCACCTGATTGCCAAGGATGAAGTTCTTGGCGACCTGCTGGGTGATGGTGGAAGCGCCCTGCGGGTGGCGATTGCTGCCATAGTTCTGCGCGTACGACAGGACGGCGCGGGCGATGCCGTAAACGTCGATGCCCGGGTGCTCGTAGAAGTTCTTGTCTTCGGCCGCGATGAAGGCGTTCTTCACCAAATCCGGCACCGCCTGGATCGGCAGATAGAGGCGCCGCTGGGTGGCGTATTCGGCGAGCAGCGAGCCGTCGGACGCGTGCACGCGCGTCATCACCGGCGGCTCGTAGTCTTGCAGCTGCGAGTAGTCCGGCAGGCCTTGCGAATAGTGCCACAGCAGCCCGGCAATAGCGCCCACCCCGGCGAGGAAAACGATTGTCCCCGCCGCGAATAGAAAGCCGAGAAAACGCAATACGAATTTCATCCGCCCGGAAGCCCCTTTTCCATCGGCTGTCGTCGCTCCGCTTCTTGTTCAAACTGAGGCTTTTCGCCCATGAAGGCCGTTACCTCGCGCCGCTTGGCGTCGCGGCCACGTGGGCGGAAAAGTAGGTCTCGATCGCCTTGGCAATCGAATCGGCCGTCTTATCGCGCCAGGCGTCGGACATCAGCGATTTCAGGTCATCGCGGTCGGACACGTAACCCAGTTCCACCAGCACCGAAGGCACGTCGGGCGCCAGCAGCACGCGGAAGCCCGCCGACTTGATCGGCTCCTTGTGCAGGCGCGCCGCGCCGCGCAGGTCGTTGACCACGTCATGGGCGAATTGCAGCGAAAAAGTCTTGGTCTCGCGCCGGGCGAGATCGAGCAGGATGCCGGCGACATCGTCCGGCTCGGTCTTCAGATCGACGCCGGCAATGACGTCGGCGCGATTCTCCGTGTCGGCGAGCTGGGCAGCCTGCGCGTCGGAGGCCTTTTTCGACAACGTGTAGACGGTTGCGCCCTGCGCATCGCCTTCGTTGCGCGGCAGCGAGTTGGCGTGGATCGAGACGAACAGCGCGGCGCCGGCCTTACGCGCCATGCGCACGCGTTCATCGAGCGGCACGTAGGTATCGTCGCTGCGTGTCAGCAGCACGCGATAGCCGCCGGCCTGTTCGAGGCGAGAGGCCAAGCGCTTGGCAAAATCGAGGACGATCTCCTTTTCCATCTGCCCGGTCGGCGCCCGCGCCCCGGTATCGATGCCGCCATGGCCGGGATCGAGCACGATGAGCGGCCGCGGGTCGCTGCTGTTCGTCGCTTGCGGCGCGGACGGCGACGCCGACGAGGTCACCAGCTTGTCCTCAGCCGCCATATTGCGCAAAAACGTCGCCCGGTCGGTGGGCACCAGATCGAGCACGAGGCGCGCCGGATCGCCCGCCGCCGCGTCAATCACAAAGGCCTTGGCCACGCGCACGGGCTTGGCGACATCGATGACGATGCGCGAGCCACCCTCCATCATCAGCCCGAAACGGAAAGCCTTGATCAGTCCACGGCCACCCTCGCCAGCTTTTGGCGGCAGCCGGAAGACAATTTCGGGGATATCGATCACGACTCGGTAAGGGTCAGCGAGCGTGAAGGCGTGCACATCGATCTTGCGGCTTAAGTCCAGGACGAAGCGCGTGTCGGCCTCATCCCCGCCGAGCCGCACGTCGGTCGCGATCGGATATGAGTTCGGGCGCCGGCGAAGCCAAAGCCCCCTTCGCCGCCAGGATCAGGCCGGCGAACAGTACAGCGAGAAACACCGCGCCCGCCGCCCGGACAGCCATCGGCCCCATCCCCTCGATTTCTGTCTTATTCCTTAAGGGAAGCGTGGTTAAGCGAAACTTAAATGTCAGTCCAACCTGCCCTGCCGTAAGGCAAAATTCCTTGCGCCTTGGCCCGGAGGCGGAAATCGCCTTGCCAATTCACCGTGGGCGGCCTTATGAAGGGCATGCTGACGGTGAATGGTTCCGGTTGCGTCGCGTTGAGGGCGTCCGGCACGTCCGCCGAGATTGGTCTCCCTTAAGATGATGACGGGAGCGAGGCGGACGCGGTTTTCCATCCCCCTCCAGCGCCATGGGTCTCAAACAGCCCGGCGCGGAGGATGCGGGATGAGGAAGCGGCGCCGATGCCCGTAAGGAAGAGGACAACCGGAGCCTCGTGCGTGATCGCATGCCTGCAGAGCGCAAGTGCGCTGCCGGCACCGCATCGCGCCGATGCCGTAAGCAGCAGAGAAACCGCGGCGGCGCCATTCCTTACAGGCATCGGCGCCGCCCACCATGCGGGCCTGGAGTTGATGTTCGAGGCGCAAGACAAGGCCGAACAAAGCGTCGTGGCAGCGTTCATCCGCTACCCCCTCGTCGGTCGGCATGGCGTGCCGCACTCGGGACTTCCGATCCGCCTTCCTTCACCGACAATGGGGCCGGTCCGTCCGGCTGCGCCGATACGGCGCGGATTGCGACGGCGCAGCGGCCCGAATGAGATTTCCCAATGGCCAACAAAATGCTCATCGACGCGGCCCACCCGGAGGAGACCCGGGTGGTCGTCCTGCGCGGCAACCGAGTTGAAGAATTCGACTTTGAATCCGCGCAACGCAAGCAACTAAGAGGCAACATCTATCTCGCCAAAGTGACGCGCGTTGAGCCGTCACTGCAGGCAGCCTTTGTCGATTACGGCGGCAATCGCCATGGATTTCTGGCGTTTTCCGAAATTCACCCGGACTACTATCAAATCCCGGTCGCCGACCGGCAGGCGCTGATCGACGAAGACCAGCGCGCGCAACGCGACGCCGACGAGGAAGTCGACCGCCGCTCGCGCCGTCATCGCGGTCACCGCCGAGCCGAGACGCGCCGCCGTGACGAGGCCGTCCACGGCGAGACAGCCGAAGCGACCACCGACGGGCCCGTCGGATCGGAACAGGCGCAAGCAGCCGAGGTGGCCGAGCAAGTCGATCTGTCGGCCGCCACTGGAGAAGCGCCTCCGTTTGTAGAGGCAGAGGCCGCCGAATCGCCATCGACGGAAGCCTTGGAGACTGAAGTCGAAGCTGAGTCTGGCGAGCCCTACCCCGCCACGGCCGAAGCGACGATGGAGGCTGAGCAGTCCGGCGCGGACACGTCCGAGACGGACGGTCCAACGGCCGACGCGCCTGGCCTTGCCGCGGAGTCAGATTCCGAAGCAGGCGACGAAGGTGGCGATCACCCGCGCGTTGCCCGCGAAGGTGCTGGCGACGGCGAAGGCGCTGAGAACGGCGACGCGGAGAACGGCGAAGAGATCGTCGAATCGGTCGGCGGCGCCGACGTCATGGAGGAGGTTCCCGAGCGGGCCCCGCGCTACCGCCGTCAGTACAAAATCCAAGAGGTCATCAAGCGCCGGCAGGTCATGCTGGTGCAGGTGGTCAAGGAGGAGCGCGGCACCAAGGGCGCAGCGCTCACGACTTACCTGTCGCTCGCCGGCCGCTATTCGGTGCTGATGCCCAATACGGCCCGCGGCGGCGGCATCTCCCGCAAGATCACCAGCATGGAAGATCGCGGCCGTCTCAAGGAGATAGCGCAAGAACTTGAAGTGCCGGAAGGGATGGGCGTGATCCTGCGCACCGCCGGCGCGAGCCGCACCAAGACCGAGATCAAGCGCGACTTCGAGTACCTGTTGCGGCTGTGGGAGACGGTGCGCGACCTGACGCTCAAATCGACCGCGCCAAAGCTCGTTTATGAGGAAGGCTCGCTGGTCAAACGCTCGATCCGCGACCTTTATTCCAAGGACATCGACGAGGTCATCGTCGGCGGGTCCGAGGCCTACCACGAGGCCAAGGACTTCATGCGCATGCTCATGCCGAGCCATGCGAAGAACGTGAAACTCTATGCCGAGACCCAACCGCTGTTGTCGCGCTACGGCATCGAGAGCCAGCTCGACGCGATGTTCTCGCCGGTCGTGCAACTGCGCTCGGGCGGCTACATCGTCATCAACCAGGCCGAGGCGCTGGTTGCCATCGACGTGAACTCCGGCCGCGCCACGCGCGAGCATCACATCGAGGACACCGCGCTCAAGACCAATCTCGAAGCGTCGGACGAGATCGCCCGCCAGCTGCGCTTGCGCGATCTGGCCGGGCTGATCGTCATCGATTTCATCGACATGGACGAGAAGCGCAACAACCGCTCGGTCGAGCGGCGGTTGAAGGAGTGCCTCAAGCAGGATCGCGCCCGCATCCAGGTCGGCCGCATCTCGCATTTCGGCCTTCTCGAAATGTCGCGCCAGCGCATCCGCGCCAGCGTGCTGGAAAGCTCGACCGAGAAATGCCCGTATTGCGGCGGCTCCGGCCACGTGCGCTCGGTGTCGTCGCTGGCGCTGCAGGTGTTGCGCGCGCTCGAAGAGCAGCTGATGCGCGGCGCCACCCACAATCTGATCGCCCGCACGCGGCCCGACGTGGCGCTCTATGTGCTCAATCAGAAGCGGGCGCATCTGCGCGGCCTCGAGGAGCGCTTCGCCATCACGATCACCATCTCGGCCGACGAGACGGTGGCCCCGGCGCAGGCCTTCGTCATCGAGCGCGGCGAACAGGTGCACACGGTCGAAGCCGCACGCGCGCTCGCCGAGCAGGCGCCGCCGATCGCGGCCCCGCTCGAGGAAGAAGACGACCTCGAAGACGCTGAGCCAGCCGAAGCCGAGGCCGAAGCCGAAACCGAAGAGGCAGAGGCGCCGGGCGAAGTCGCTGCGGACGCAGGCGCCGAGGAGCGCGAAGGCGGCGCCCGCCGCCGCCGTCGCCGCCGTGGCCGTGGCGGGCGCGGACGTGAAAACGGCGTCGCGCACGCGCATGGTGAGCCGGCGCACGAAGGCGCGCCGGGCTCGGAAGGTTTTGCAGAAGCCGAAGAAGAAGAACCGGCAGTCGGTGAGGAGAGCGTAGGCAGCGAGGAAGGCCCTGCCGGGGAGCTGCAGGCCGAGCCGCAATCCCGCGATCGCGAAGAGGGAGGCGAATCGGACGGCGAGCGACGGCGGCGGCGGCGCGGCCGCCGCGGCGGCCGGCGCAATCGTCATGAACGCGAGCGTAACGGCGGCGAGGCCGGACAAGAGACGCACGGCAACGAGTTCTACGCTCACGACTCCAACGCTCACGAGACGCATGCGGAGCCGCAGGGCGAATTTGCGCCTCGACGAACTCGACCGACCGGCGCGAGCGGAGACCGAACTCTCGCACGCCGTCGCCGACCTCGATGTCGCGCCACCCGCACCCGCGATTCGGCGGAGCCTCCGGCCCCGGCCGAACCGGTGGCGGCGCCGGCCGCTGAATCGCCGCGCCGGCGCTCGACCGTGCGCGAAGCAGCGCCCAAATCAGGCGGAAGCGAAACTACACCACCTCCGGCTCCCGCACCGGTGAGCGCTCCACCCGAGCCGGTCATCACCGAAATCGGCGAGAGTGAAAGCGAGAGCGCCAATCGGCCACGGCGCAGCGGCTGGTGGTCGCGGCGTTCCTCCGGCGGGTGACGCCGCTCGCGCGCCCGCCTCTCTCCATGCGTGCGAGCGCGCCAGGAAACGCCTCGTCTGCAAACGCATCGTCAGAAAACGCGTCATCAGGAAGCGCGTCATGAAGAGCGGCTGGTCCGACGCTGACGCCAAAAGCGCTGTCGCCCGTGGCGCGCAAGCCGGCATCGACCGCGATCTCGCACTGCGCCTCTATACGACACGCCTTCTCGGCCGCGATCGCAAACTCGTACTGCACGGCGGCGGCAATACTTCTCTCAAAACGCGCGCGCGCGACCGCTTCGGCGAGGAAGTCGAGGTGCTGCGCGTCAAGGCAAGCGGCGCCGACATGGCCGCAATCGAGGCGGCGGGCTTTGCCAGCGTGCGGCTAGCGCCAATGCGCAAACTGCGCGCGCTGCCGCACATTGACGACATCGATCTTGTCGCCATCGAGCGCGGAAGCCTGATCGACCCGGCATCGCCCAATCCTTCGGTCGAGATGATGCTGCACGCCTTCCTGCCGCACAAATTCGTCGATCACACCCACTCAACCGCGGTGCTCAGCGTCATCGACCAGACCGACGGCGAGCAAAAGTGCGCCGAGATTTTCGGTCAACGCCTCGCCTTCGTGCCCTATCTGATGCCGGGCTTCGGCTTGGCAAAGAAGGCAATCGAAGTCTTCGAGCGCGAACGGCCGAGCGACGGCCTCATTCTGAGCAAACACGGCATCGTCACCTTCGGCGAAGACGCGCGTGAAGCCTATGAGCGCATGATCGAGATGGTCACACGCGCCGAGGATTTCATTGCGCGCAACCGCAAATCCGTCGCGGTTGCCGCCCCCGCGCGCAATGTTGCCGGCGAGGCGCAGGTCGCCCCGATCGTGCGCGGGGCGTGCAGCGAAAAGGATCCCGCCATCGAGGGCGCCTGGCGGCGTCTGATCGTCGAATTCCGCAGCGGCGAGTCCGTATCGAATTTCCTCAACGCCAAGGATTTGCCCCGGCTGGCGCAGTCCGGCGTGATCACGCCCGACCACAACATCCGCACCAAAAACTGGCCGCTCGTGCTGCCAGCGCCGGAGAACGGCACGCTTGACGCCTTTGCGCGCGCCGCGCGCGAGCGGGCGGACGAATTCGCTGCCGCCTATCATCGCTATTTCGAGCGCAACAACAAACGCGTCGGCGGCGCCAAGCGCGAACTCGATCCCCTGCCCCGCGTCGTGCTCCTACCCGGACTCGGCCTGTTCGGCCTCGGCCGCACCAAACACGACGCCAAGATCGCCGCCGATATCGCCGAGGCGTGGATCGAGGGGGTCGCCGACGCCGAGGCGATCGGCCGTTTCGAGTCGATCTCCGAGGCCGATCTATTCGACTGTGAATATTGGCCGCTCGAACAGGCCAAGCTCGGCGCGCGCAAGGAGCCGCCGCTCGCCGGCCAGATCGCCGCCATCACCGGCGCAGCCGGCGCCATCGGCGTTGCCACCGCCAAGGCTTTCGCTGCTTCCGGCGCCGAGGTGGCGCTGCTCGACGTGAACTTCGCCGCCGCCAGCGAACAGGCGGAGAAGATTGCGCCGACCGCGCTGCCGGTCGCCTGCGACGTGACCGACGCGCAATCCGTGCGCACTGCGTTCGACAAGATCGCCAGGGAATTCGGCGGTGTCGACATCGTCGTCTCCAACGCCGGCGCCGCCTGGCAGGGTCGCATCGGCGAGGTCGGCGAGGAGGTGATGCGCAAAAGCTTCGAGCTCAATTTCTACGGCCACCAGCGCGTCGCGCAGGCCGCGGTGAAGATCATGCTGGCGCAGGGCACCGGCGGGTGCCTTCTGTTCAACGTCTCCAAACAAGCGGTCAATCCGGGGCCGAATTTCGGCCCCTACGGCATTCCAAAGGCGGCGGCGCTGGCGCTCATGCGCCAATACGCGCTCGACTACGGCGCCGACGGCATCCGCGCCAACGCGGTCAATGCCGACCGCATCCGCTCGGGGCTACTCACGCCCGACATGATCGCTTCGCGCTCGAAGGCGCGCGGAGTTTCCGAGAAGGACTATATGAGCGGCAACCTGCTTGGCCGCGAAGTCACTGCCGACGACGTCGCGCAGGCCTTCCTGCATCAGGCGCTGGAACTGAAAACCACCGCCGACGTCACCACCGTCGACGGCGGCAATATCGCCGCCGCGATGCGGTGACGGTCTCCTTCCTACTAGATCCAAACATCGTTTTGCGCCGTACGCTCACCACCCTCGTGCCCCGTGTTGAGCACCCCGCGCGGCTCGATCAGCAATAGCTTGACCTCGTTTTCCGCATACGGCTTGTGTTCGACGCCCTTCGGCACGACGAACATCTCCCCCGCCGACAGATGGACCGCGCCGTCGCGGAAGTCGATCCGCAAGCTCCCCTCGATCACAAGAAACGTCTCGTCGGTATCTTTGTGGTCGTGCCAAATGAAGTCGCCTTGCAGCTTGACGACCTTGAATTGGTAATCGTTCATCTCGGCGACGACCTTCGGCTGCCATTGCTTGCTGAACAACGCGAACTTCTTGCCAAGATTGATCGGCTCGTAGCGCATGCGCCGCCTCCATTCGGTAGTCGTGGCCATTATATCATTCTGGCCGACCCCCTTGGATCAACTGCGGCCCGACGAACACGCAGTCGCGCTTTCGGCCTCTCGGCGTCATAATTGGCCTGCACGATCATGGCTCAGGGAGGAAGCGATGCGAGCGATCCTGGTCGCGGTCTTGGTTCTACTGACAACCAAGATGGCGGCTGCAGTCGATCCGAACGAATGCAAACTCCAGCGCGCGCAATATCCGAGCAATTGGAACGACGTCGCCAAGGACACAGCCGCTGTTCGATTGTCAGTCTCATTACGCCGGGGCCTTGCGAATTAAGGTCGGCGAGCCCGACAGCGACGGCAGAACGCTGATGAGTCTTGTCCCGCTCAAGCAAGGCAGCACGAGCCGCGATCGAAGACAGCCAGCAGGACGATCTTCCGTATCTGGCTCGACAAAGAACAGACGTCCCGTCTGCGCGAAGGGAAATATTTTGCGACGATTGTCCGCACAGAGAAGTCGTGCTGGATTCGCGGCGACTTGGCGAAAGACCCAGTGTTTTTCATGGACAACGCCAACCCCCAACCCGATGGGCTGCGACCCGACACCGGCTCGTTCTACAACAAGGCGCCGCGCTTCAGCGTATTCCGCGGGGACGCCTATGATTGCGCGGCGACAAAGTAGCAGCGCCCTAACGCGATCTCCGCGCATACCAACAGCAGAGGCTCCGACATGGATTCCAAATTCCTCGCATTCGTTGCGTTGGCGTTTCTCGCCGCGCCGTCGATCGTCTGCGCCAGGGACGCCGACCCTCACGTACAATATTCCACGGCTCAGTATCTGAAGAATTTTGCTCTGAGCGTCTGCATATCCGACGGCTATAAATCCGAGGAGGTGGTGAAGGATGGTAGAGCCGCGGCCGGCGGCTACCTTGAATTTGGCAGCTCCCCGATCGAGGCCTACGAAGAAGTGGAAGCGCTAGGGAAAACGTTTTTGGCAAAGGATTATCCGAGCATACATGGCGGACAAATCACTTTGATGAAGTGCATCGATTTTTACCACAGCAAAGAGCTCGAGCAGCTCGTCAAGAAGTACGAAAGGCAATAAAGCCGATTTTTTCGCTCCCCAGAATTGTCATTGCGAGCCAACGGACCCGCGCGAAGTCGCGCGGTCCGATGACAGGCTCCGCGAAGCAATCCAGGGCGGCTTGCGCAGAGCTGAGCTCATGCCGATAGCGGCGGCGGCTGCCGTGCCGCGGCCGTTCGATGATGAGCTCGGACATATCGTCCCGCATGTCAGGCCCTCGATGCCGCCCTCGTTCGCAGACGCGGCGCCGGCACCCTGCGGCAGTATTGGCCTATCGATGATGACTTCAGACTCTTCAAAGTGGTTTTTGACAGATATTTGACCATCCGATCGGCCGGAAAAGGCCCCTTTTCTTAGGCCATGACAAGCGGTTAGCTCCTTGTCACCGAACTGTCATCCAAGCTTGTTTTAGTCTTCGTGGAGAGCGCTCATGGAGATTGTGATCAATGATGCGGGCTCGACCGCCACGGTAAGGCTGACCGGGCGCCTCGATGTTTCGGGAGCCGAGAGAATCGACCTTCCTCTCGCCACCCTGTCGGGCAGCAAAAACAGACTGTTGATCGACATGGCAGGAGTGACGTTCATCGCGTCCATCGGGCTGCGCCATCTGGTGACTGCGGCCAAAGCTGTCCGCCGGCGCGGCGGGCACTTGTTGTTGCTCAACCCGACCGTTGCGGTCACCGAGGTCATTATAGCGTCGGGTCTGACGCAGTTTTTGCCGATCGAACGCGAGTGAAGGCGAGCGCGCGATGACACGATTTGAGACCAGTTTGCTGGCGAGACCGGACGCGATGTCCGCTCTGACCGAAAAAGTCATGGCATTTCTCAGCGAACAAGGGGTCGATACTCGCGCGACCCATCACGTTGCGTTGGTCTTTGAGGAGGTGTTGAGCAACTTGGCCACGCACGGCAATTGCCGTGATGTCCCGGCCAAAGTTGCCGTGGGAGTTTCGCCCGACAAGGTGATCGGCGAGGTCGTCGATTGCGGCCCGCCCTTCGACCCGCGGCTTGCTCCCGAGCCGAACTCTCGACGTAGCAAGCGCCGATCGCCCAATCGGCGGCCTCGGCCTTCATCTCGTCCGCAAGCTGAGCTCCGATCTCGAGTATGCCAGACGGGACGATGAGAACTTCATGAGGTTTGCCGTCAGCCGGAATTGAGGCTGGGTGGCGTAGCGTCTCAGATCGGGCCGCAGCTTTGAGTACAGAAAGAGCGCGGCACGGTCCGGCCGACCGCGTCGCGCTCAAGATACGTCGGGTTGTCCGGACTCAATAGCTCGTCGTCAGCGGACCGCCCCAATTGAACCTGTAATTGAGGCCGACTTTGAGTTCATCGATGCTGCGGCTGACTGTGAATGCATCGCCCGGCAACAGCGCGACCCCGGTGAAACCCCAATGGTCGAGCTTGAGGTAGTCGTATTCAATCTTGGCCGACCAATTGGAATTGAAGGCCCACTCCACCCCGGCGCCGACTAGCCAGCCATCGTTGGTGTTCGATGCGCTCAGCGATCCGCCCGTGGTCAGATTGGTGATGCTTGCCGTATTTCTGACCCAGCCGCCGCCGGCCTTGCCGTAGAGCAAGACCTGATTAAAGGCGACGCCAAATCGGCCGGCCAGAGTCGAGACCCAGTTGGTATTGGCGGACGCTTGCAGCGTGCCAACCCCGGGAACAACGACGCCGGTTCCGGTGAAGCCGAGCGAAGTCCAGTCGAAGTTCCCTTCGACGCCCAGCACGATGTTGCTGATTTGATAATTGTACCCGGCCTCAAATCCGCCGATCACGCCGCTGCGGTTTGTGCTGACATTGATGCCGTCGAGGTTGTCGGTGATGTGGCCGTTGCTCCACGCGCCGCCAATGTCGCCGCCGAGATAGAAGCCGGTCCAACTGAACACCGGAGGCGGCGGCGGGGCCGGTGGAGCCTTCATCGGTATATCGGCAGCCACAGCGGCCACCGGCATGATTATTGCCGCCAACAAAGCCAATCCTGCGCCGCAGGAATTTCTCATGACTTACCTCCGGTTTCTAGCTTCGCCTCCGGTTCTTCGAACTCGCCTCGAATTCTTTTGTTTGATCTCGCCTATTGCGCGCAGACTACGTCTTCGGACCGGATCGATGGAGGTAGGTTGGTATGAGCCGCGGATTTAAATTCCATGTTGCATTTGGGCAACTGTCTCATGAGACGGCGCAGGTTTTTTGATACCTCTTTGCACTGAGCACTGGCGGCGAACAGCGGCGCTGGTCTTTGTTGATTCTCGACGTGGCGCGATGGCGAGGTTGTCGATTCCGGCCCTCCCTTCGACCCGCGGCTCGCTGCCGAGCCGTCTTTTGACGTCGCGAGCGCTGATCGTCCGATCGGCGGGCTGGGCCTTCATCTGGTCCGCAAGCTCAGCTCCGATCTCGAGTATGCGAGACGAGACGGTGAAAACTTCATGAGATTTGCCGTTCGCCGAAATTGAGGCGGCGCCCAAGTCTAAAACGACGAGCCCTATCTGCGCCGACAATGGCGGACAGGCCGGGCGGTGCAACGAATTTTCGCTTTTTTATCCGGCGCCGTTTTCAACGATAGTGAGCCTGCGTAAAACCAGCATCGTTATATCGTCGGACGCCTCCGCCGCCCCGACAAACGCGTGCAACTCGGTCGTAACGGCGTCGATGATTTCGCTGCTCGTGCGTCCCTCCGAGCGCACGAGAATGGACTCGAGCCGCTCTTTGCCGAACAATTCAAGATCCGCGTTCGTTGCCTCGGTGACACCGTCGGTGAACAGAAAGAGGGTTTCGCCGCTGGAAAGAGTAATCGCGCCCGCGCTGTGAATCGCGTCCGGCTTGACGCCGAGAATGATGCCGCTCGGAGTGGTGATGGGCGCGAGTTGGCCGTCCTTCAATCGATAGGGCGCATTGTGGCCCGCATTACAGAATTCCAGCCGGCCGGTGTCCAATGTCAGCATGGCGATGAACATCGTGACGAAGTTCGAAGTCGTCGTTATTCTCCGACAGCTCGCGATTGACCCGCGCCATGACGCTCGGCAGGTCGGCGGCGCTGCCGTCCGCCGCAAGCGTCTGTTCAGTTGCGATGCGGACGAGGCTTTTGGTCCGCGCCATGAATAAGGCCGCAGGCATGCCCTTGCCCGACGCATCGGCGATCAGGACGCAGAGGCGGCCGTCAGCGGTCGTGAAGAAATCATACAGATCGCCGCCGACTTCGCGCGCCGGCTCCATCACGGCGAACAGATCGATGGGACATTGCGCGGTGGGCATCGGAAACGTGGACGGCACCATGTTGACCTGAAGCTTGCGGGCAGCCTCAAGTTCCTTTTGCAGCCTCGCAAGCGCCGTTTCGAGCGCGCCTCCCTTTTCCTCGAGCTGCCGCAGCGCTGCGCTTAATTCCCGCGTGCGAACGGCGACTTTGTCCTCCAAACCGGCGTAGGATTCCTGCAGGCGGGCGGCCATGTCGTTGAACTGATCCGCGAGCGATTGCAGTTCGTCCCCGGTCTTGATTGCAATCCGCTCCGTGAGATCGCCGCCGCCGATGCGCGCGGCGCCCGTACGCAGAGCCCGGATCGGGCCGATCATCCGCCGCGCCAAAACGACGCCTGCGAGCACCGCGACGATTAGAGCGCCAATCAACACAAAGGCGAGGCGCGCCAGGGCCGCGTAAAGCGGCGCGGTCGCCTCTTCAGCCGGCACCTCGGCAAATACGAACCAGCCGAGCGGGGCCACTTTTGCATAGGTGGTCAGCACTTTGCGGCCTGCGAAATTCACTGCATCCAGCTCCCGCTCGCCCGACGTCCCAAAAAGCGCTGCCCGAACCTGCGGCAGCACGGAGACATCGACGTCGCGCAAAACCAGGCTGAGGTCCGGGTGAGCAATCAGACGGCCCTCCTTATCGACCACGTATGCGTAGCCGCGCTCGCCGACCCTGATCTGCGAAACCACATCCCAGATCAGCTTGAGATTGACCTCGGCAATACTGACGCCGTCGGAACGCCGAACGCCGCCCAAGGCGATCGTCATGTAGGGCTCTGATCCGCCATGGAAGTACACAGGTCCGTAATAGACCTTGTGCGCGACGGCTTCGGTGAACTCCGGTTTGGCCGAAAAATCGATACCGCTGGCGACCACGTCGATCGCCGATTGCGATTGTTGCAACTGCTCGATGCCCTTGCCGTCGATTTGCCTCAGCACGCTGATGGCCGGCACCTGCTGCAGCAGCCGCATCCCGTCGAAGTGCCGTTGATCGACGGTGTCGGCCGACCACGGCAGCTGCGTTGTCCAGGCGATCTGGCTCTCGATCTCGGTGACGAACTGACCGATCTTGACCGCCGCGGTTTCCGCCTGTTCGCGTTGCAGACGGAGAAGGAAATCCTTGTGATCTCGATACGAGAAGAAGACCTCGAAGCTTCCGTTGCAAAGAAGTGCTAGCAAAACCACAAGGACAAACAGCGCCACATATTTGCTGAATAGGCTGCCCTGCGCCGCATCCAGTGCGCGCGACTTCGATCGCATCAGCTTGGCGACGTCACGCCAGACCATTTTGGTCACCCCGTCCGCGCGCGCCCGCACCGTCGGCGATACTTCGCGCCGATGCCCACGATGGGGCGTGACACGGTCCTCCCTCCAAATTAGTATATCTGAAAGGGCGGGCATATTCCTCGCTATGGGAAGGCGATGAGGCGGCGCGAATTCATCACGCTGGTCGGCAGCGCCGGGATCGCTTTCCCCATTACCGCACGCGCGCAGCAGCCGAGCAGCATTCGGCGCGTCGGCGTGCTGATAAACGGTGCGGAGACCGAGGCGGGGCGTCAGGAGTTGGTGGCTGCGTTCGTTGCAGCGCTGCATCAATTGGGATGGAACGAAGGGCAAAACATCCACATCGATGTGCGCTGGAATGCCGGCAAAGCTCAGCTCGCTCGCGAATACGCCAAACAACTGGTCGATCTAAAACCGGACGTGATCGTCGCCGCAACGACGATGAATCTGATGGTCGTTCGCGAGGCCACCGGCATCGTCCCGGTGGTTTTCGTAGCCGTGTCCGATCCCGTCGCACAAGGCTTCGTCACCAGCTTGAGCAGACCGGGAGGCAATATTACCGGCTTTAGCGAGTACCCATTATCGATCGGCGGAAAATGGCTCCAGCTGCTCAAGCAAATAGCGCCCGGCGTTGTCCGGCTCGCCGTGATGTTTAATCCCGATACGTCGCCGCAATCGAAATTCTTTCTGCGCTCGATCGACGCGGCGGCGGCTTCGCTCGGGGTGCAGATCTTAGTGACGCCCGTTCACGGCAGCGCGGAAATCGAGCCGGCGATCGAGGCGGTTGCCAAAGAACCCGGCGGCAGTCTGATCGTGCCGCCCGATGCGTTCTTGCGTTTGCACGAACAGCTTATCGCCGACACGGCGGCCCGCTGCCATCTGCCGTCGATGGGCTCGAGCAGCAATTTTGTCGAGGTTGGCGGTCTCCTGTATTACGGGCTCAACGTCGATCTGAAAGGGCAATATCAGCAGGCGGCCGGATATGTCGACCGCATCCTCAAGGGGGAGAAGCCGTCCGATTTACCGGTACAAGGGCCTGTCAAATACGAGCTCGCGGTCAATCTCAAGACCGCAAAATCGCTCGGCCTCACCGTGCCGCTATCGATCCGCGCCACCGCCGATTACGTCGTCGAGCAATAAGTTTCTTCTTCAGCAATCAGACGACCCGGCTGTTCGGCGTCAGCGGCGCTTCTTCTTCGCGGCGGTCGACTTGGGCTTCGCCTTCGACCGTTTGGCACCCTTAGTAGGAGCGGGCTTGCCTTGTTTGGTCTCGGACGATGCGGCCGGCTTGGTTGCGGGCGCGGCAGGCGTTTTGCCCGATCCACTGCCGGACACGGTGTTGGCTTTCAGATCGAGCGTAAAGCTGTCGCCAATGCCGGTCTTGCCGGACGATGGGTCGACGGTCACGAACGTACCCACGATCGAAGCGGGCGAAATGGTCAACCGCAAGAATCCGAAGGTGTTATCGTTGTACACATTGAGCGTGAGTGGATTGCCGCTCGCATCCGTACCAGACTGCGGTGTCTTCGGCGGAGCCACACGACGATTCGCCGGCAGCTTCAAACCCGGCAGATTGTAGTACCCGCCCATCCCGGCCACGAGATAGGGGATTTGTTTTCCGCCGACGGTCCGCGTGTATCTCTCGTACAGATGGGCGTGGCCGGAGAGATGCAAGTCCGGCTGAATACCGGCCGCAGTGCACGCCTGATCGATCTGCTTGAGCATCGCGGGACTGGGCACGTGGAAGGGGCTGCCGGTGAATGGCGGATGATGCGTCGCGATCACCAGCGCGCGCCATTGGCCTTTGTCCCGTTCGGCTTTCGCGGCAGCAAGTTGCTGCTTCAGAAAGGTCAACTGGGCGTCGCCGATCTTTGAACTCGCGATCACCCCCGCGGTGCCGCCTTCACCCACATTCGAATAAAGACCAATGAATTTGACGAATGGAGCATTGAGCGTGAAATAAACGCCCGGCTGATCCATGGTGGTTCGCACCGCTCCCTGGCTATCCGGACTTTGCGTGGGTTGGCTGGTGCAGAAGTTGGCGACAAAGGCGTCGAGCGACTTGGCGGTTTCGCCCTTATAGACGGCGCCGTCATGATTGCCCGGAATGGCGAAGATGGGCGCGTTGTAATCGCGGTAGGGATCGTAAAACTGTTCGAAGTAGTATTGCTCCTGGCCGAAATAATAAACGATATCGCCCAAATGATACCAGAAAGAGGCTCCGCCAGAGAGGTCGTCGGTCATCGCGTCAGCTACGGCAAACTGGAATTCCGGTTTGTCAATTCCGCCGGTGTCGCCCACGGCGTGAAAGGTGATTTTTCCGGCCTTTTGGATTTTTTGCACGACGTTGGCGCCCAGCACCGACGATAGATCCATCGGAGCGCTGCTCCTGGCCGCCGGGAATGGTTCCTGCAGGCCAAGCGCTTTGGCCGCCGAGTCGGCGGTGGTTTCCTGCCTGCTGAAACTGCTGAAATTATCAGGAGTGAGATCGGGATCTCCGAACGCGCGGGCTATAGGCATGATTTCTCCTCCGATAGGGAGTCCATAACCAGTTCAGGTGTGCGGGCCGCGACGCGACTTCGGCGATAATTGAGTGGCCCTGCTGATCTCACGCTGAGCGTGGCCCGCGCTCACAAGCGCAGGTGCGATCAAAGTGCGGGCGATTTCCGCGACTACGCCCCGCCGAAGCAGACAATCCTATTTGAGGGAGTATGTCAGGAACATTACAACCCTTTTCCACAACTTCTTATTGTTAAACTGCGGCCGCATCGAACAAGCAACCGGCCGCGCGCCGCTCACTCGCTCGACAAAATGACGTTCTTCAAAATCGGATAGACCTGGGTCTCCCAGCGCTTGCCGGAGAACACGCCGTAATGGCCGACGCCGGCCTGCATGTGGTGGCGCTTGAGATACGGCCGCAGCTTTGAGCACAGATCGTGCGCCGCCACCGTCTGCCCGACCGCGCAGATGTCGTCGCGCTCGCCTTCCACGGTGAGCAGCATGGTGCGGCGGATCGCGCTTGGATCGACTTTCTTGCCGTGCCAGGTGAGCTTGCCGAGCGGCAGCGCGTGTTCCTGGAAAATGAGCCGCACTGTCTCCAGATAGAACTCGGCGGTGAGATCGAGCACGGCGAAATACTCGTCGTAAAAGGCCTTGGTCGCTGCCGCCTTCTCGATCTCGCCGTTGCGCAGGTTTTCGTAGAGGTCCTGGTGCGCTTTGACGTGCCGCTCGATGTTCATGCTCATGAAGGCGGCAAGCTGCACAAAGCCCGGATAGACGCGGCGGAAGGCGCCGGGATAGCGCAGCGGCACGCTGGCGGTGAGCGTGCGCTCGAACCACTCGATCGGGTGCTTGTTGGCGAGTTCATCCACCGTGGTGGGATTGACGCGGGTGTCGATCGGCCCGGCCATCAGCGTCATCGAGGCCGGCTGTGCCGGGTTTTGCGTCTGCGCCATCACCGCGACCGCCGCAAGCGTAGCGACGCACGGCTGGCACACCGCGAGCACGTGGGCGCCCGGCCCGATCACCTCGAGGAATTTGATCAGGTGGTCGATATATTCGTCGCAGCCGAAACGTCCGGCGGTGAGCGGCACATCGCGGGCATTGTGCCAGTCGGTGATGTAGACGTCGTGCTCCGGCAGCATGGTGCGCACGGTGGCGCGCAACAGCGTAGCGAAGTGGCCGGAGAGCGGCGCCGCCATGAGCACGCGCGGCTGCGCCGTGGCGATGTCTTTCTTGAAATGCAAGAGCGTACCGAACGGCGTGACATGCGCCGCCTCTTCGCGCACCTCGACCTCGCGGTTGCCGACGGTGACAAACTCGATGCCGAAAGGCGGCCGCGTATGGGTCAGGCCCGCCCGCGCGATCAGTTCATAAGCCGCGGTCAGGTTGCGCACGGCCGGATGGTCGGCAAACAGCGGCTGGCCGCCGGCGGCCACGGTCGCGCGCACGGCCGCGCTCACGGCCGCGTTCGCCCAGGCCCGCACCGGGACCATGATGTCGGCCTGAGCCTGATAGGCGAGGTACAGCATCCGCAGCCCACGGGTGCCGTCCCACCGCCTGGCGATGGCCGGCCCCGATCCCCAGCGGAGCGAGGCTAGTGCATTTCCTGTTGCACTGCGACAAGAATATCCACATGCTGGCGGCCCAGTGCAAAATCGGAGTCGCAAGCAGCATGAGTGCAGCGAAATCCGTAACTTGGATGCGGGCGCTCAACCGCCCTGTCGTCCTGCTCACGCATACCGCAAGAAATTTGGTACAAGGCATTGGTATAACGCCTGTTCTCTGAGGGGGGCACAGCATGGCCAAGGCCAAACTCACTATCGCCAGCAAGAATTACGGCTCGTGGTCGCTACGCGGCTGGTTGCTATGCAAAATGGCCGGCCTCGACTTCGCCGAGGAGCATGTCGATGCCCACGATCCCTCGGTCCGCGCCGAGCTCCTCTTGCTGTCGCCCTCGTTCCTGGTGCCCTGCCTGCATCATGACGGACTGAAGGTCTGGGACACGCTGGCGATCGCCGAGTACCTGCACGAGATCAAGCCGAAAGCCGGGCTCCTCCCGGCCGACCAGAAGCTGCGCGCCCATTGCCGCGCCATCTGCGGCGAGATGCATTCCGGCTTCGCCAATCTGCGCGCAGCGCTGCCGATGAATCTGAAGGCGCATTTTCCCGGCTTCAAATCCTGGGCCGGGGCGCGCGGCGACATCGAGCGCATCACCGCTATCTGGCGCGAATGCCTCGAGGCCTATGGGGGCCCCTATCTGTTCGGCGAGAAACCGTGCGCCGCCGACGCCATGTACGCGCCGGTGTGCACGCGCTTTCTCACCTACGACGTCGCGCTCGATCCGGACTCCTCGGGCTATTGCCGCACCATCATGGCGATGCCCGAGATGAAGGAATGGATCGCGGCAGCGAAGGTCGAGCCGGACGAGCTCGAAGAGCTGGACGTGGAGTTTTGATCTGAACGCCGTTGCCCGCTTCGGGTTCGCTCTCGATCAGAGTAAGCCGTCGATCGCAATGGTTGCTGCTTTTCTGAAACTGATTGCGTGTCAAGGGCGCCTTCGGCGCCGCGCAGCGGTTTCACCCTTGACACGCAATCAGTTTCAGAATTTTGGTCAACCGTTGCGATCGACGGCCAGCTGCGACGCTTTCTGCGCCCCGGAATGACAGCTAATCCCACTGCATCCGTCCCGAATAGGCCCAATCGATAATACGCCCGTCGCGGCTGCCGAGCCGGGCGATGTCGGTCATCTCCTGTTCGCTCAAGGTGAAATCGAACAAGGCGGCGTTCTCGGACAATCGTTCGAGCTTGCTGGTGCGCGGGATCACCACGATGTGCCGCTGCACCAGATAACGCAGGCAGATTTGCGCGGCAGTCTTGCCGTGCGCCGCGCCGATGCGGGTTAGCACCGGATTGCGGCGGAACTCGCCGCGCGCTAGCGGGCTATAGGCGACGATCGCCATGCCGCGCTTGCTGCACTCCGCGATCAGCTTGTTCTGGTCGAGAAACGGATGGCATTCGACCTGATCGCACACCAGCGGCTCGGTCGAATACCGTAGCGCCTCTTCGATCAGCGCCACGGTGAAATTGGAAACGCCGATGTGGCGGGCGAGCCCCTCGCGCTTGACCTTGCACAGCGCGCCGATGGTTTCGGCGAGCGGCACCTGCGGATTGGGCCAATGCAGCAGCAGCAGATCGACCTCGCTCAGCCGCAGCCGCGTCAGGCACTCGCGCGCGGCGCGTTCGAGTTCGCGCGGGGCAAAATGCGAGGGCCAGATCTTGGTGGTGAGAAAAACCTCGCCGCGCGGCACCGCGGAGGCGCGCAGGCCGTCGCCCACGTCGCGCTCGTTATTGTACATCTCCGCGGTGTCGATATGCCGGTAGCCGAGCCGCAAGGCCTGCTCGACCGCCCGCGCGCAGGTGCTCCCGCGCAGCTCCCAGGTGCCAAGCCCGACGAGCGGAATCTTCGCCCCATTGGCCTCGACGCTCGGTATATGTCCGATCGTGCTCACGGCGTGCTCATTTTGTCCGATTTCGGCGTAACGGCAGACAGGACCGGACGCCGACGGCGTTGATCTCGCGCAAATTGTAGCATTGGCAGCAGAGGATAGAAGCTGACGTCCTCTACCGCCGCTTGCCGCCGAGCACCGCGAAGGCAGCGTCGGGCGCCTCTTCGAGCACCTTGAGCAGCGCGCGCGCAGGACCGCGCGGCGAGCGCTTGCCCTGCTCCCAGTTGCGCACGGTCTCGACCGGCACGCCGATGCGCGCGGCGAACGCCGATTGCGTGAGCCCGGTGCGGCCGCGGACGTTGCGGGCATAGCTTGCGTCTTCGCTGCTGCGCGCCTCGGCCGAGCGGGCCGCGTTGCGCGCCGCCGCCACGATCGCGCGCGGGTCGGGCGAAATTTCCCGCTCGCCGCCGTCGGGCAGCACCTCGACCAATCGTCCGTCCGCTTTCAGCCGCACCCGCAGCATGGCGCCGCTCCCGCCTTAAGGGCTGTGGATATCATAGCTGATTCGTCGCAGATTCAACGGCTTAGTATGAGGTCTGCGGACACAGCCAGTGGCGGACTAAGCCTGCGGCCGACTAGGCCAATGCACCCACGCCGGCGCCGCGGCGCTTCGCAGATTTCCCCTCCCCGGCTAGGTTGCGCTCTGCAGGAGAAGGCGACGCGGATGCAAAACCTGACAATCGACGGTCAGCGCCTGTGGGACTCGCTGATGACGACCGCACGCATCGGCGCGACGGAAAAGGGCGGCATCTGCCGGCTCACGCTCACCGACCTCGACCGGCAGGTGCGCGACTGGTTCAAGGCGCAATGCGAAGCGCTCGACCTCACCGTCACCGTCGACGAAGTCGGCAGCATGTTCGCACGGCGGCCCGGCAAGAACCCCGCCCTGCCCCCAATCGCCATGGGCTCGCATCTCGACACCCAGCCGACCGGCGGCAAGTTCGACGGCACGCTCGGCGTGCTCGCCGCACTCGAAGCCATGCGGACTTTGTGCGCGGCCGGCTACGAGACCAATGCGCCAGCGTCGAGATCGTCAACTGGACCAACGAAGAAGGCGCCCGCTTTGCGCCGCCGATGCTCGCCTCCGGCGTGTTCGCCGGCGTGTTTTCGCCCGACTACGCCTATGCGCGCGCCGATCGCGACGGCAAAACCTTCGGCGAGGAACTCACCCGCGTCGGCTACAAAGGCCCGGAAAAAGCCGGCGCCCACAAATTCGGCGCGATGTTCGAGCTGCACATCGAACAGGGCCCGATCCTGGAGGCCGAAGGCCGCACCATCGGCATCGTGCAAGGCGTGCAGGGCATGCGCTGGTACGAAGTGACAATCACCGGCCAGGCCGCCCATACCGGCGCGACGCCGATGCGGCTGCGCCGTGACGCGCTGGTCGGCGCAGCACGCGTCATCGAGCGCATCGACGCGATTGCACGCGCGCACGCTCCCAATGCCGTCGGCGCGGTCGGCCGCATCGAGAACCGGCCCAACAGTCCCAATGTCGTTCCGGGCGAAGTATTTTTCACCGTCGACTTTCGCCACCCCGACGACGCCATGCTCGACGTCATGGAAGGCGAATTCCGCGCCGCGCTCACCGAAATTCTCCGCCCGCTCGATCTCGCCTACGGCGAGACGCGCATCTGGGATTGCCCACCGGTCAAGTTCGCCCTCGAACTGATCGACTGCGTGCGCATCGGCGCGCAAAAATCAGGCTTGCCGTCGCGCGACATCATCTCCGGCGCGGGCCACGACGCCGCTTACATAGCGCGCGTGGCGCCGACCACGATGATCTTCGTTCCCTGCGCCGGCGGCATTTCGCACAACGAAGCGGAGTCAACGAGTTTCGACGAATGCGCGGCCGGCGCGCAAGTGCTGCTCAACGCTGTCTTGGAATATGACCGGCGGCTCGGCTGAGCACCGCAAGCCTGCTGCAACAGATTTTATCGCAATTGAAACTGCCGGATAGACACGGACGCTTCAATCGCCGCCCGGAGCGCCGCCGCCCATTGCCGCGATAGCGGCCTTGGCGATCTCAGGCGGCACCGCGTAGGCATCGTCCACCAGCTCGGCGACGCGTGCGCCGCTGATTTCCTTGATTTCCAGGTGCTGCCTTTCGGCTTCCGCAATGAAATCCGGATCGTTCATCGCGGCGTGAAATGCCGCCCGCAAGGCAGCAATCCTTTCCTCCGGCACACCCGGCGGCGCCAGGATCGGACGATCCATGTCGAGCGGCGTCAGCACGAGCTTGAGGATGTTCTTGGTCCGCCCGTCCTTGGCGAATTCGGTGATCGCCGGGCTGTCGGGAAACAGCGGATTTCGCGCGCCCGCGATCTGGACCGGCACGTTGACCTTCTTTTGCGGAAACCAGTCCGGCCGCGTCGAATTGATCGACGAGATGAGTCCGCCGCAGCGGCCCTGCACCTCGCCCCGTTCCATGGCAAGATAAATGTCGTTGCCGCCGACGTATCCGGCGATCACCTTGATCTTGGCGCCGAACAGATTGTCGAGCATCAGCGGTATGGTCTCCATCTGCGAGCCTGCACCGGTGCTGCCGACCGTAAACGGCTTGCTGAGAAGGTCCGTCCAGGTGGCGATGCCGGATGTGTGCCAGGCGACACAGATGCCGGTCGAAGCGTCGATGCTGCCGATCCAGCTCATCTTGCGCGGGTCGAAGTTGGCGGCTTTGATGCCGTAAAGCGGCGCGAACGGCACGCTGGAATGAACCAGGCCGAGCGTGGTGCCGTCCTTGGGCGCGACCGAATAAAGATACAGCATCGCCCGAATGCCGCCGCCGCCGGGCATGTTCTGGATGACGATATTGGGATGGCCGGGAATGTGGGCGCCGAAATATGGCGCAAATGCCTGCGCATAGCTTGCGTAGCCGCCGCCCGCTCCAGTGCTCAGGATCCAGGAAATCGACCGGCCCTTGTAGAAATCCGCGATCGGGTCGGCGCGGACCGCGGAGCACAGGCAAAGCGCCAGCGAAACCGTCAGCAAGGCTCGGCGCATTGCGGGTCAATCGGCGGAAACGTCGAGCAAAACCCCGTCGCAATCGGCCATCTGGTGCTGCCCGAGCGGACACGAGCGGCGAAACAGCTCGAGCAGCGCCTTGCCTTCGGCACCGGTGCCGAGCGCCGCCGGCGCCAGCAGCGGGTTATCGGCCGCAACGCGGTCGACGTCCTCTTTCAGTTTCTCGACGCTTTCCACCTTGAAGCCGATGTGATCCATGCCGGCGGTGATGATGCCGGTGCCTTCATAGTCGCTGATGTCCCACGGCATGATGACCAGTGTCATATGGCCATCGCTCAGGTAGTGATTGCGGTCGCCGGGGCCCTTATTGGACGGGACCAGCTCGAACACATCCCGATAGAACTCGGCCATGTCATCGGGGCGCATGGTGCGCACCGCCACATGATCGATATGGCGGGCGTTGACATCTGCGTTAGCCTCTTGCTCGCGATAGACCGATGTCCGGTTGGTCATGTTCTTTTGCGAAATGTCGAACATGTTACCGTCTGGATCGTGGGTCGAAATGCCGGCGAACGGCCGGTTGGAAGGCCGCTTGAGCCATTTCACGCTCGGATACTTCCTGCGCATGCGATCGAATGCCGTTTCGGCGTCTTCGACCTCGATGCCGAAATGGTCGAGCCCGGCGGCGCGCCCGGCACGGCGTGGATTGATATTGAGCCCGACGTAGCCGTCGCCGACCGTCAACGCGCGGCCCGGCCGCGCTTTGTCCGAAGTGCGCATGCCGAAAACGGCCTGATAGAACTGCGCCGACTTCGCATAATTCTCGCTGACAATCGCGACGTGATTGATTTTGGAGAACATGTTTCCTCCCGGTTCTGTTGCTGACGCGGATGCCGAACTGGCCGAACAGGAACCAGCTGAAGACGCGCCAGCTTCAGATAATCGTTGTCGCCACAATGCGCTTTCCCGCCCTGCGGTACAACGGCTCCCGTTTTGGACTTTTCGCGATGGCTGACCTGCTGATCTGCGAACGCGTTTGCGCAGCAGTGCGCCGGCGGCATTTCGCACAACGAAGCGGAGTCAACGAGCTTCGACGAAGGCGCGGCCGGCGCGCAAGTGCTGCTCAACGCTGTCTTGGAACTCAACGCTGTCTTGGAATATGACCGGCGGCTCGGCTGAAGGTCAGCAAGCTCTCATGCGATATCGTCGGAATCGACGACAACGATGTCCGCCGCATCCGACCTTGGCTCGCCGGCGGGAGCGTTTGGCACCTTAAGAAGGGCCTCTACCGTCTCGGCCTGCTCGACCAGCTCGGTGCTGATGGTTTCCAGCTCTTTGGCCAGGAGCCGGTCGCCCGTGTCGCGCGAAAGCCGGCAGCATCTGACCGCCAAGTGTCGGAGATATTCGGCGAGTTCAACAGGCATCTTTCGGCTCCACCAAGACAACTCGTGCGAGTGCCGATGGTTTCGCCGGCCTCGCGCGCCGCTTACTCGGCTGCCGGCCGGTAGCAAAGAAATTTGCTGTTAAGTGAGCGCTATATGCACGACAAATCTTATGCCGCTCAACGGGTTAGGCCGGGAGGCCGCCGGGCCAAAGAAGGCCGCCGTAGGGGCCGCCGTCGACATTGGCGGCGAGGAACTTTTCGTCTCGCTGCACCTCAGCGCACGAGGCACGGCCGCTTGTTGTCGAACGTCCAGCCCGGGATCAGGAACTGCATAGCGGTCGCATCGTCGCGCGCGCTTAGACCGTGCTGCCGGTAGAGTTTGTGCGCCGCGGCGATCCGCTCCATGTCGACCTCGATGCCGAGGCCCGGCGCATCCGGCACCTTGATCAGTCCGTTGGCGATGCGAAGCGGCTCCTTCGTCAGTCGCTGACCATCCTGCCAGATCCAGTGCGTATCGATAGCCGTGATGTTGCCGGGAGCCGAGGCGGCCACGTGTGTGAACATGGCGAGCGAAATGTCAAAGTGGTTGTTCGAATGCGAGCCCCAGGTGAGGCCGAAGTCCTTGCACATCTGCGCAACCCGCACAGAGCCTTGCATCGTCCAGAAGTGCGGGTCGGCGAGCGGGATGTCGACCGAATGCAGGCGGATAGCGTGACTCATCTGCCGCCAATCGGTCGCGACCATGTTGGTCGCAGTGGGCAGTCCGGTCGCGAGGCGAAACTCGGCCATGATCTCGCGGCCCGAATAGCCCTGCTCGGCGCCGCACGGGTCTTCGGCATAGGCGAGGACGGTCTTGAGGTTCCGGCACAGGCGGACCGCTTCGGCGAATGACCACGCGCCGTTCGGATCGATAGTGATGCGTGCTTTTGGGAAGCGTTCGGCCAGCGCGATGATGGTCTCGATCTCCGCCTCGCCGGCGAGCACGCCGCCTTTTAGCTTAAAATCCTGGAAGCCGTATCTGGCCTGGGCAGCCTCGGCGAGTTGCAGCACCGCTTCGGTGGTTAGCGCCTTCTCATGCCGCAGCCGGAACCAGTCGTTGTTCGCGTTCGGCTCGGCGAGGTACGGCAAGTTGGTCTTGCGATGGTCGCCGACATAAAAGAGATAGCCCAGGATCAGGATGGCATCGCGTTGTTGCCCTTCTCCCAACAGCGCGGCCACCGGCACGCCGAGGAACTTGCCCAACAAGTCGAGTAGGGCGGCTTCGATTGCCGTGACGACATGGATAGTGGTGCGCAAGTCGAAGGTCTGCTGCCCGCGGCCGCCTGCGTCTCGGTCCGCGAACCGTGCGCGTACGTTGCTGAGGATGGTATTGTAGGCCCCGATCGACTTGCCGACGACCAACGGCCGAGAGTCATCAAGGGTCTGGCGGATTTTTTCCCCGCCGGGGACCTCACCGACGCCAACATTCCCGGCTTTGTCCTTAAGAATCAGGATATTGCGAGTGAAGAAAGGGCCGTGCGCGCCGCTGAGGTTGAGCAACATGCTGTCGTGGCCGGCAACCGGCACGACGCTCATCTCGCTGACCACGGGCGCGTCCCTCGTCACCGTTTCCTCGCAAGCCCGCTCGTCGCCACCGGCGGCCTAGATGGTCAGAGTACACGTGTACCTCGCTGTCGCGAAATTTGCCGAACAAACAAGAGACATTCAAGCCGCCATGATTTTTCGATTCTCACCGTTCTCTCTGCTCGTCTCCGCACCGCAAAGTGAACAGCCCGAGCAAAAAGCGCCGTATCATCAAGGACTAATGTCCCTTATAGAGTGACGGGCTTGACACTGGCACTGTGACTGATAGATGCGACTTCACCTCGCTCACCGAAAGGACGCCGGCCGGGTGACTTCGGCCGGCGGAGCGAGGTGCGGTGCCCGCGGGCGGGGGCTTGTCACTCCCGCGCTCGGGCGGCCCGGGCATCAGCCTGCCGGCACTATGACCGGTGCGCGAGGTGCTCGCTGGACGGTGACAGGACGGCGCGGGTAACGCCCGTGGAGAAGCATGCGAGACTCGCCCCGGTTGGCGGTCCTTAAGACTCGCAGGCTCCGGCCGAGTCTCCGGAAGCTCTGGCCTGGGTTGCGCCTTGGGGATGAGCAGTCCCCTTGGCAGGAGCCGCAGTGGAACGCCGGAAGGCGTGCGCGTCCCGCTGGACGCGCGCCGCACCTTGCAAGTGCGGAGCTAAGACCTGCGCCTTTCGGCGTTCTGCTTCCTTTTCTTTCGTTCGTTCGTTCGTTTTTGGCTTTCGTGCCGCTACCCGATCGTGATGGTTCCGGCTCTCCACGGCCGGATCATCTGACAAAGGTCGGGAATGCGGTGAGGTTTTTGGGAATGGCGTGCTGATAGCTCGGATGCGAATCAAAAAACGCATCGCGAGAACGAGAATTTATTTCCCCTCCCGCCCACGCGCGCAGCGCGTGGCGGGGAGGGGTTAGGGGTGGGGGGCACTTTCTTGTGGCTTGGCGCGCGTTTTTAGATCGCACCCCTACCTCGCCGCTTCGTGCGCGGCGGGTCAAAGAGCCCCCCACCCCCGACCCCTCCCCGCCATTCGCTGGCGCGAATGGGGGGAGGGGAAGGATAAACGCATCGCGAGAACAGGATCGCTTTGCCGACCCTCAATTGAACGGCCGCGACTGCATGAGGCGACGATAACCGGACGCCGGGGTGACTACGTCGGAGTCATAGTTCGCCAGCGGCTTGCGGCCCGGATCGAACAACGGACAGGTGCACGGGCACACCATGTCGCGTCCGCCCAGGCCTCGCGTCACGACGCCGTGGAACGTCAAATACTTGCAATAGATGTCCTCGTTTTCGTCGACGATTTTGGAGCCATCGAGGCGGGTAAAGGTCGACCAGGACGTGACTGTATACGTGCCGACATTGAAGCCGCCTGAGAGCATTGCGATGGGAAACGCCGCCACACCGAGCAGAACCAGGATGCGCCCCAAACTCAGCCGCGGGCTGGCGCGAAATTTCCGCGCCGGCAAACAATCTATTTGCGACACGTTTGCCACCTCAACAGCGTTTGTTGCTCACCGTGAATTTGACGAAGGCATTACGCCGAAATTGAGGATGCCAGCTGCGCCGAAGGTGCCGGCAAAGTCACCGCGTCTTTTCGAAAATCTCCCGCCCAATCAGCATGCGGCGTATTTCGCTCGTGCCGGCGCCGATCTCGTAGAGCTTGGCGTCGCGCAACAGGCGCCCGGCCGGGTAATCGTTGATGTAGCCGTTGCCGCCGAGGCACTGAATCGTTTCGAGCGCCATCCAGGTGGCTCGCTCCGCCGCGTAGAGGATGGCGCCGGCGGCGTCTTCTCGCGTCGTCTCGCCGCGGTCGCAGGCGCGCGCCACCGCATAGACATAGGCCTTGGCCGCGTTGAGCGTCACGTACATGTCGGCGAGCTTGGCCTGCATGAGCTGAAAGCGGCCGATCGGCTGGCCGAACTGCGTGCGCGCGTGCACGTAGGGAATGACCAGATCGAGGCAGGACTGCATCAGGCCGACCGGCCCCGCCGCCAGCACCGCGCGCTCGTAGTCGAGGCCGGACATCAACACGTTGACGCCGTTGCCGACGACGCCGAGCACGTTCTCAGCCGGCACCTCGCAATCGGTGAACACGATCTCGCTCGTGTCGGAGCCGCGCATGCCGAGCTTGTCGAGTTTTTGCCCGGTCGAGAAACCCCGAAACGCGTTTTCGACGATGAAGGCGGTGATACCGCGCGCGCCGGCGGTGCGGTCGGTCTTGGCATAGACCACAAGCGTGTCGGCCACCGGCCCGTTGGTGATCCACATCTTGGCGCCGTTGAGAATGTAGCGGTCGCCCTTGCGGTCAGCGCGCGTCCGCATCGACACGACGTCGGAGCCGGCGCCGGGCTCCGACATTGCCAACGCTCCGACATGCTCGCCGGAAATGAGCTTGGGCAGGTAGCGCTTTTTCTGTTCGGCGCTGCCGTTCCTTCGTATCTGGTTGACGCAGAGGTTCGAATGGGCGCCGTAAGAAAGACCGATGGCGGCGGACGCGCGGGAGATTTCCTCCATGGCGACGCAATGGGCGAGATAGCCGAGCCCGGCGCCGCCGAGTTCCTCCTCCACCGTGATGCCAAGGAGCCCAAGTTCGCCGAGCTGCGGCCACAGCGGGCGCGGGAACGCATTGGCGCGATCGATCTCGTCGGCAAGCGGGGCGATCTGGTCCTGCGCGAACGCGCGCACCGACTCGCGCAGCATGTCGATATCGCTGCCAAGGCCGAAATCGAGACCGGGCAGGCTGTTGGAAATCATCGCGCGCTCCATCCCGCGGACCGGCACAAAGCCTTGCGGCAGCTTTCGAGCCTCGCCGTACTTTATAGATAGTCGACGATGCGCCGCCTGTCAGCGTGTGTCCGCCTGCCCCGCTTCCGCCACAGCACGCTTACCTGCCGGCGGCTTAAGCATCGCGTCAATCGCGGCGGCGGGCTGCGGTTTGGCGAACAAATAACCCTGCATCTCGTCGCAGCCGGCGAGCCGCAGGAGCACGCGCTGCTCGTCGGTCTCGATGCCTTCGGCGAGCACGCTCATGCCGAGCGCGTGGCCGAGCGTGACGATCGACTGGATGATCGCGCCGGCATTGCCGATGGCGCCCAGCGATGCCACGAAAGCCCGATCGATCTTGAGCCGCTGGAACGGGAATTTCTGCAAATAGCTCAGGCTCGAATAACCGGCGCCGAAATCGTCGAGCGCGATGCTCACGCCGAGCGCGCGCAAGCCGTCGAGCCGCGCCAGCGTTTCTTCCGGGTCGTCGATCAAAACGCCTTCGGTTATTTCGAGCACGACGCGCGAGGGCTCGATGCCGGATTCCTCCATCACCTCGCCGACGAAGCCGACGATCCGCGGGTCGCCGATCTGCACCGGCGAGAGGTTGACGGCAATAAAGACGTCCGGCCAGCGCGCCGCATCGGCGAGCGCCCGGCGCAGCACGATCGCGCCGAGCTGGCCCATGAGTTCGTTTTGCTCGGCGAGCGGAATGAACACCGACGGCGCAATCGCTCCGCGTTTTGGATGGTTCCAGCGCGCAAGCGCCTCGACGCCGACAATGCCGGAGCCGTCGGCGGCGACGATCGGCTGGTAGTGAATTTCGAAGGCTTCCCGGGCGATCGCGCTTTTGAGCTCGCGCAGGAGGAAACGCCGGTCGGTTTGCTCGGTCTCGATCTGCGGCGCAAAGCGCCGCAGCGTGCCGTTGCCCTCGCGCTTGGCAGCGCGCAGCGCCAATGCTGCGCGGCGCGCCAAATCCTCGGCATTGCCGCCGTCTTCGGGCGCTTGCACGACGCCGATACCGGCAGTCATCGGCCAGCCCTGCCCGGCCGATGCGTTGGCGAGCACAAACGGCTCGGCGAACGCTGCGCGCAGCGCCTCAGCGAGCGTGTCCGCTACCTCGGCGCCCTGCCCGCTCGCGATCGCGGCAAATTCGTCGTCCTCGAAACGGCCGAGCAGCACGCCTTCCGGCAGGCTCGTCTTCAGCCGTTCGGCGATGGCAACGACGAGCGCATCGCCGCCCTTGCGGCCAAGCGTATCGTTGGCTTCGCGCAGACCGTCGAGATCGAGGAGCGCGAACGCCACCTTGCCGGAACCGCGGCCGGCAAGCGCGCGGTTGAGGTTGTCCAGAACCGCGCGCTGATTGGGCAGCCCGGTGAGCGGATCTTCGCCGGTCAGTTTGCGGATGGTTTCGCTGCTGTGCGCGAGCAGACGGGCGAGCCGCTGCGTCGCCCGTCGCGCGAAAATCGCGAAGAGGAGAATTGCCGCGCCGAACACGCCGGCGAAACCCCAGAGCCAGTCCATCGCCAGGATCAACCCGCGGTCGGGCATCCACGAGAACCAACCAACGATGCGGCCCTGCGCATCCAGCAGCGATTGAATTTCGCGTCCTGGCTCCGGCGGCGGATCAGAGCCGAAGCGAAGATCGGCAAGTCCGCTCCGGCGCTCGGTCAGCCGCAGCTGTGCGTAATCAAGACGGCGAATGTCGCCGAACACGGCATGAAGTTCGTCGAGCGCGGTCTCAAGCGAGGCGTGCCGTTCGGCCGCCATGCGCCGGTCATGCAACTGCGTGACGGTGAGCGCGATGCCCGCGCAGACAATCGTCGCTGCAGCCAACATCACCAGCGACAACGACAGCGCACGCGCCATCGGCGCAGCCGGTCGCCGGGCAATCTGCGACTCGGCCGGAGCACGCACATACCGCCGGCGCAACGCCCACCATTGCCGGGCTGCAGCAACGGCCCTCATTTCCACACGCCCATTATGAACCGTTCGACAGGAAGCGTAGATCGGCATGATTAACGGAAAGGAAAGAGCGGGGCAGACCGTTGCCAAATCGCCACGCCGCCCGACTTTTCAACAGCAGCGCACACACGGCCTTACCATTAACATGACATTAGGCGCGCCCGTCCGTAATCTGCGCATAGGGTGTGACGGTTCCTGGCGACACGACTGGGGACGAGGGCTGGGCATGCATAAGGTCGGGACGATCGCGGCAGCGGCCGCAGCATTGAGCCTATCTGCGGCGCTCTTCGCCGCTGCTCCCGCGCAAGCGGAAAACTGTCCGGGCAATCCCGACGCGCTCGGAACCAGCCGCACGATGGTCGTCTCGCCCGAGCAATATCAGCGGCTCGGCTCCGCGCAGTACAAGGAAACCCTACCGCTCGCCGACCACGAGGTGGTGATCACCTTCGACGACGGCCCGCTGCCGCCGTGGACCAACAAAGCGCTCGACATCCTCGCCTCGCAGTGCGTGAAGGTGACCTTCTTCATCGTCGGCGAGATGGCGCATTCCTTTCCCGACGTAGTGCGCCGCGAATACGAGGCCGGCCATACGATCGGCACGCACAGCCAGAGCCACCCGCTCGCATTTGAGCGGCTGACCGGCGACAGATTGAACTATCAGATCGATCAGGGCATCGCCTCGGTCAGCGCCGCGCTCGGCGATCCCGACGACTTGGCGCCGTTCTTCCGTATCCCCGGCCTTGGCCGTTCGCCGGCCGACGAGAGCGCGCTGGCCGAGCGCGGACTCGTCGTGTTTTCTATTGACGCCGACGCCGACGATTGGTTCCGCCACATCACGGCGGCGCAGGTCGCCCAGCGCGCCGTAAGCCGGCTGGAAAAGCGCGGCGGCGGCATTTTGCTCCTGCATGACATCCATCCGTGGACGGTCGAGGCGCTGCCCGAGATCCTCAAAGAGTTGAAGGCAAAAGGCTTCCACGTCGTGCACATCGTGCCGCCCGCTCATCTTGGACCTGAACTCGCGGGCGGACCGCGGGTTTGGGCCCGCGCGGCGGCGATGCCGCAAGCTCGCCTGATCGACAGGGGCAGCGTGTCGCCGGCTTGGCCACAAGCCAATCTGCCGCCGGAATTGGCGGCGACCGTGCTGGTGGCGCCCGATGAAACCGCGTTCGCGGTCGGCGAGCCGATTGCACTCGACGATACTCCGGACGAAACTCCCGCCTCGCCGCGATGGCCGCAGCTGTCGGAAGTCGCTCTGGCGGACACGGCCGATGATTTTCCGGCACCCGGCCTTGCCGACATCGGCGTCAGCCTGCGCGGCCAGGAGCTTATCGGCACCCTACTTCCGCTGCGGCCCGCGGTCGACCTGCCTGCCGGCGACCACGAACGCTTCCGCCGCGTCCACCTGCACGGACATCACCCGGTGCGGCGGACCGGCCAACGCGCCGATGTCCTGCCTGGACTTTCCGGGCTTCGCTCGATCACCGCATTGCTGACGCCGGCGGCGCCGCCGGTGCACTGATCGTGTTCTTGGCTTGCCGAGCCGAAGCTCGCAGAGCGAACGCTGGTGCGGCCGAGAGGACTCGAACCTCCACGGGTTGCCCCGCTAGCACCTCAAGCTAGTGCGTCTACCAATTCCGCCACGGCCGCATGTGGGAGGAAGCCGCGCCAAATCGGCGCGCGAGGGGCGGATTTAACAGGTCGGCTCCCGGCCTACAAGGTCTGTGCTTAAGCCCGCCCGAGCGCGAATGAGACCAGTCTTGGCGGGCAGATTTCGCTTCGGCCTAGCCGGCCTCCGGCGAGCGCGGCAAAAGCTGTTTGACCTCGACGGCGATTCGGTTGCCGCTGACAATCACGGTGCCGGTGGCGACCGAGAGATTGTTGGCGAGGATGCGCACCTCGTCATCCTCGGAGGCGTCAAGTTCGATGACGGCGCCGCGGCCGAGCCGAAGCACTTGATTGATCGGCATGGAGCTGGTCCCCAGCACCACCGTAATATCGACTGCTACGTCGTCGAGTTTCGCCAAGCGGCCCCCATATGTCTTTTGGCGGCAATTTGCGTTTTGGCAGGAAGCGCCGCTGCGGTATTCTTTCACCACGGTATGGTTACGGGGTGGTTAACACGCGCGACGGCTTGAAAACCGCACTCCTGCCACCGCCCGGCTCGCCACCGGTCGCCTGGCAGGTCAGCGACATACCAGTCGATTACGAGACCGCGCTCGCCGTCATGAGCGCGCGCGCAGAGGCGATCGCACGCGGCGAGGCGGACGAACTCGTCTGGCTGCTCGAGCACCCGCCGCTCTATACGGCCGGCACATCGGCCCGCGCGGAGGACCTGATCGCTGCGCGCTTTCCGGTGCACGCGGCCGGGCGCGGCGGGCAATTCACCTATCACGGTCCCGGCCAGCGGGTGGGCTACGTCATGCTCGATCTCAAACGCCGCGCGCCTGACGTGCGCCGCTTCGTTGCCGCGCTGGAAGAATGGATCATACAGACGCTCGCAGTCTTCAACGTGCACGGCGAGCGGCGCGACGATCGCGTCGGCGTCTGGGTGCGCCGTCCCGACAAAGGCAAAGGCTTTGAGGACAAGATCGCGGCCATCGGCATCCGTGTGCGGCAATGGGTGACGCTGCACGGCTTCGCGCTCAACGTCGATCCCGATTTGTCGCATTTCTCCGGCATCGTGCCGTGCGGCGTGAGCGAGCCACGCTGCGGCGTTACCTCGCTAGTTGATCTCGGCCACACCGTGACGATGCCGGGAGTCGATAATGCATTGCGCGCCACGTTCGTTCCGTTGTTCGGCGCTACCGCCAGCGCTCACGGCGTCTCCAGCACGGAGAACAATTCGCCGCGCCGGCGCAGCGCCAAATCTTCGGCGCTGCCTTCGCGCTGATCGATGGCATCGATGCGCGCGGCGGGCGGACCGTCGCGGCACAATTCGAGCATGGCGAGCACGACCTCCTCCGCGCCGGCAAACAGCGCTTCGACCGAGCCGTCGCGCAGGTTGCGCACCCAGCCTTCGATGCCGCGCTGGTCCGCCATGATTTCGGTCCAGGCGCGAAAACCCACGCCCTGCACACGACCGCTGATCACGACATGAAAAATCACGTCCATCCGAATCCCTTCAAATTCCGCGCGCCGGCGCCAAGCGGCTGCGCCGGCAGTAAGTCCTGCAACGAGGCTATGTAACGCGGTGGAAAATGCCACGCCTGCGCCGCTGCGATGACGAGCTCCATGTAGCCAGCCTTGGGTCGCCCGCCAGAACGCCGCCCGACGTAGACCAAGGCTCTGCGTTGGCCACGGTCCGATTGCACCGGCAAAATTTCGGCACGATATTGTCCGCTCGCCGTACTCTCCCAGCGATCGAGCGTCGCCCGGTCGCGCGCGGTCAACTTCCACAGCACGCCGTAGACCATGCTGGCGCGATGCCGCTCGACCGAAGCGTAGCCGTCGGCGGTGATGATGAAGCGGTGATCGGCGAGCGTCGCCACCCCGATCGGGACCGCGGAGCGCGCGTGCCTGCGCATGACCGCGCGGTCCATGTTCGACCCATAGGCGAAATGCAGCATTGCGCGGCTTTGCGTTCGTTCGTCCGCCCTTTACGCAAACTCCATGATCACCGCGTCGACGGCGACGCTGTCGCCCGGCTTGACGCGGATTTTGGCAATGACGCCGTCGCGCTCGGCGCGCAAAATGTTCTGCATCTTCATCGCCTCGACGACGGCGAGAGTCTCGCCCGCCTTGACCTCCTGGCCCTCCGTAACGGCAATCGAGACGACAAGGCCGGGCATCGGACAGCGAATGGATTTTTCGCTGCCGGAAAGCTTCTTCGCCGGCATCAGTCGCGCGTAGCGCGCCTCGCGCTCGGTATAGACCAGCGCCTTCACTTCGGAGCCGCGATAGGCCAATTCGAAACCGTTGGGGATTGTGCGCACGTGCATGGCGACGGCGGCACCGTCAATCGAGCCCGACCAGACCGGCATGCCGGGCGTAAAGCCCGAGCGCAGCACGTGCCGATCGCCGTCCTCGAAGGTAACCGCAATCGCGTCGCCGGTACTCTCGACGTCGGCCTGAAGTTCTTCACCGCCGAGCCGGATCGCGCGCCGGCGTGAGCGGGTGAGCGACGGATTCAATTGCCCGGAAATCTTGCGCTTGCGCTCGCCGAGCATGTGATCGATGGCGGCGGCTACCGCCGCGATCAGCCGCGCGGCGGCGCCGCTCGGCTCGATCCGTTCGAAGCCGCGGGGAAATTCCTCGGCGATGAAGCCCGTGCTCAACGCGCCGGCGCGCCAGCGCGGATGCGCCATGATGGCGGCGAGAAACGGAATGTTGTGCCGGATGCCCTCGATGGCGAAGGCATCGAGCGCGTCGGCCTGCGCGTCGATCGCCCGAGTACGCGTGTCGGCGTGGGTCACGAGCTTGGCAATCATCGGATCGTAATAGAGCGAGATTTCGCCGCCTTCGGTGACGCCGGTATCGTTGCGCACGGTGACGCCGTCATGCACGCCTTCCGGCGGCGGCCGGTAACGCACCAGCCGACCGATCGAGGGAGCGAAGCTGCGATAGGGGTCTTCCGCATAGACACGGCTCTCGACCGCCCAGCCGGAGAGTTTCACCTCGCTCTGTTTGAGCCTGAGCGGCTCGCCGGCGGCGATGCGGATCATCTGTTCGACTAGATCGATGCCAGTGACGAGTTCGGTCACCGGATGCTCGACCTGGAGCCGGGTGTTCATCTCCAGAAAGTAGAAGCTCTTGTCCTGCGCGGCGACGAACTCGACGGTGCCGGCGCTGTCGTAGCCGACCGCCTTGGCGAGCGCGACCGCCTGCTCGCCCATCTTCGCCCGCGTCGCCTGGTCCAGCAGCGGGCTCGGCGATTCCTCGATGACTTTCTGGTTGCGGCGCTGGATCGAGCACTCGCGCTCGCCGAGATAAATGACGTTGCCGTGCTTGTCGCCGAGGACCTGGATTTCGATGTGGCGCGGATCGGTGATGAACTTCTCGATAAAGACGCGGTCGTCGCCAAAACTCGATTTTGCCTCCGCGCGAGCGCGTTCGAAGCCTTCTTCCACCTCGGCCTTGCTGAAGGCGACCCGCATGCCCTTGCCGCCACCGCCGGCGGAGGCCTTGATCATCACCGGGTAGCCGATCTGTTCGGCGATCGCGACCGCCTGGACATGGTCGTCGATGACGCCGAGATGACCGGGCACAGTCGAGACGTTGGCGCGCGCGGCCGCTTTCTTCGAACTCGATCTTGTCGCCCATGGCGGCGATCGCTGTCGGGTTCGGCCCAATGAAGGTGATGCCGGCTTTGCCGAGCGCCTCGGCAAAGGCCGCGCGCTCGGACAGAAATCCGTAGCCCGGATGCACGGCTTCGGCACCGCTCTCCTTGCAGGCGGTGACGATATTATCGATGACGAGATAGCTTTGCGCCGCCGGCGGCGGACCGATCAGCACGGCTGTATCGGCCATTTCCACGTGCAACGCGTCGCGGTCGGCCTCGGAATAGACCGCGACAGTCGCAATGCCCATGCGGCGCGCGGTCTTAATGATCCGGCAAGCGATCTCGCCGCGATTGGCAATCAGGATGCGCTTAAACATTCGCTTTCAACTGCGCGACCGGCACTCCCCGCTTTGCGGCGCAGCCGGGAAAAAGTCAACGCCGGGTGCCCGATCAGACGGTTGCCGATCGCCCGGATGTCTTCAATACGCACAATCCAGCGCGCACATTGACAGTGCGCGGCGCGAATGAAAACGTCGGGAAAAGTGATCGTGGCAGGAGGGGGAAATACAGATGCGCGCGTCGATCGCAGCCGTTGCAATGCTGGCAGTGCTTTCGCTGGCGGCCTGCTCGAAGGGTCCGCAAGGCGCCGCCGGAGCGCAGGGCGACCCAGGACCGCAAGGGCCTCCCGGCCCGCAGGGCGAAGCCGGCCCCCCTGGACCGCCCGGACCGCCCGGGCCGCTTGGCGCAACCGGGCTGCATTTCGTCCATCAGGAGAGCTGCGCGCCCAGCAACAATTGCGACCTCACCTGCAGTCCGGGCGAACGGCTCGTGTCGGTCACCTGCCCGGGCGCGACGATCGTGATTTCAAGAGCCGGCGGCGTCGACGCAGCCGCCTGCAACAACACGCCAGGACCGGCCCTCGCGCTGTGCATGAAGCAGTGATTGTGGTGAGGCGTGATTAAGTCCCGCGTCTGACGCGGCGCGAACGCGGAGAAATGAATGTCGTCGAGCGGCGGAATAGCGATTGTCGGAGGCGGACTTGCCGGAGTGGCGGCCGCGCAGGGACTAAGGTCCTGCGGCATCAAAGCGGAGGTTTTCGAGCAGGCGCCGGCGCTCGGCGAGATCGGCGCTGCGGTCAATGTGAGCCCGCAGGCCAACAAGGCGCTGCGGGCGATCGGCGCCGGCGACAAGGTCGATGCCGTCGGCACCGCATCGCCCGGCATCTACACGCGCAACATGCAGACCGGCGAATTCCTCGAATTCAACGACCGGCTCAAGACCGCGGCCCGTTACGGCGCACCCTATTACACCTTTCACCGCGCGGACCTGTTGGACGCGCTAGCAAGCGGGCTCGATCCCAGCGCCGTTCATCTCGGACATCGTTTGACTGGGATAGAGGAGCACAGCGACCGCGTCGTGCTCGCATTCGACAACGGCGAGCGCGCCGAAGCGGACTTCGTCATCGGCGCCGACGGCGTGCGCTCGGTGATCCGCCGCGCGCTCTATGGCGCAGACAACCCGACCTATACCGGTCAGATGGTCTGGCGCGCGCTTTTGAAAGCAAGCGACATCCCGGAAGAGGTGCTGGAGCCGACCGGGCACATCCAATGGGTCGGGCCCGGCTGTCACCTGCTCGCTTACAAGATCCGCCAAGGGAAGCTCGTGAATATTGTTACCCAGGAGGACACCGACAAATGGGTCGAGGAAGGCTGGTCAACCCGCGGCGACCCCGATGAGATGCGGTTGAGCTTTCCCAATCCAGAGCCACGGCTGAAGAAGCTCCTAAGCCTGGTCACCGAGTGTTCGAAATGGGGCCTGTTCACGCGGCCGCTGACAACAAATTGGGGCCGCGGCCGCATTCAGCTCATTGGCGACGCCGCGCACGCCATGCTGCCCAACGCCGGACAAGGCGCCTGCCAGGCTTTCGAGGACGCCTACATCCTCGCGCGCTGGCTCAATGCCTGCCCCGACCCGGCCGAGGCGTTTGACAATTTCCGCCGCGTCCGCATTCCACGCGTGCACGGCGTGCAGCGGCTCTCCTTCGCCAATGCGCGCTTCAAGCACCTGCGCGATACCGCGGCGCAGAAGCAGTCGATCGCCGCCGGCACCGGCAGCGTGCACGGCAACTCCGAATGGGTCTGGGGCTACGATCCAGTCGCCGAGTGGGACAAGGAGCCCTCCGTTCCAGCCGCCTATGCGGCGTGAGCCGCGCCCGCCGCGCTACTCAACCGTTATTCGACCGAGATCTTTGTCATCTCGACGATTTTCGACCATCGAGCCTGCTGCTCGACGAGGTAGATCGCCAGCTGATCTGGATTGGCGGGTTTTGCGGTGGCACCAATCTTGAGGAAGGCGTCCTTCACCTGATCGCTGGCGAGCGCGCGGGCCACCGCATCGCTGATCGTTTGCCGCACGGCAAGCGGCGTCTCCTTCGGCGTAACGATGAAATTGATCGAGGAGGTGACGAATTGATCGTAGCCGCTCTCCACCATGGTCGGAATTTCCGGCGCCAGCGGACTGCGCGTCGCGCTGGTCACCGCCAATCCGCGCAGACGCCCGTCACGGATATAGGGGAGCATTTGCGTTACCGCTGAGAAGAAAACCTGCACCTCGCCGCCCAATAGACCGACCAGCGCCGGACCACCGCCGCGATAGGGCACATGGACCATGTCGATGTGGGCGCGGGCCTTGAAAAATTCGCCTTCCAGATGCGGCAGCGAGCCGACGCCGGCCGAGCCGTAGTGCAGCGTGTCGGGCTGTGCCTTCGCCAGGCTGACCAGTTCGGCGACGGAATTCGCCGGCACCGAGGGAAGCACAGTGAGGACCTCGGCGCTTTCCGAAAGGCCAGCGACCGGGTCGAACGATTGCGCGGTATAGCCGGCGTTCTTGTAGATCAGCGGCGCGGTCAGCAGCGTGCTGGTACTCCCCATCAACAGCGTGTAGCCGTCAGGATCTGCGGTCATCACCGATTTGGCGCCGATCAGTCCGCCTGCCCCGCCCGCGCGGTTCTCGACGACGACCGGCTGCCCGAGCGCGGCCGACATTTGCTCCATCAAGAGCCGCGCCATGATGTCCGGCGGGCCGCCCGGCGGCGACGGCACGATGATTTTCACTGGCCGATCGGGGAAGGCCTGCGCTGCGTCAGACAGCAGGGACTGTGCCATACAGGCGAGCAGCGCGGCGATGATCGTCTTCTTCATAGTCCTCCCCAGTGTTTTTCTACTCGGAGCGACGGGGAACCGGCGCCTTACGGCGGCACTCTACGACGGCACCCCTTCGGCTTCAAAGGTCCCGTGATTGATCGCCGGCGCACAAACAACGCCGAGATCAGTGCCCGGCCGGCAGCCTCTGCTTGTAATTCTGCCACGGCCGGTCTGCGTCGAAATTCTCCGCCGCATTGGCTGCCAATTCGTCAGCGTTCATGACCCTGATGTTGGGACTAAGTCCCAACGCGGCGGTTTGCGCCTGCGCGTCGATGTGAGTGTAGATCGTGCGAACGGTGGCTTCGCGCACGGAGCTTCCCACGACGGTCTCGCCGTGACCGGCCATCAGAACGACGGGGTTGGAGCCAAGCGTCTTCGCCAAGGCCGCTCCAAGCTCAGCATTGACGACCAACATGCCGCGCTTTGGCTGATTTCCATTCGCGTCGCGAACTTCGAAGAGCGGCGTTTCCGCCGGCAGAAAGCCGGCCTGCACCACCACCGGCTTTAGCGATATTCCGGCGAGACCAAGTGGGATCACCGCCAGATCATGCGTGTGGACGACGGATTGGACGTCGCTGCGCGCTTTATACACTCCGCAATGAATGTAGCGCTCGCCGTTCAGTCGCGGCGCGTTGGGTGTAATAGGCTTGCAATCAAGCCCAACTTCAACAATGTCGGCACGAGACACCAATGCCGGCGGCATGGCGCGCGGCATGAAAAAATGATCGGGATTCTTTACCGAGCGCGCGCTGATGTGGCCAAAACTGTCCAAAATGCCTTCGTTGGTGAGGATATGGCTGGCCGTTATGACATCCTCAATCCTCGCCTCGTCCGGATCGGCTGCCGCATTGTCTTGCGCGTAGCACGATGAGGCGAAAGGCATCGCGAGCATCAGGACTAAAGTGCAGGCGGCAGCAGCATTTTGCATATTTGACCCTTCGCTTTCGGTGACGCTTCCCCACGCCACGCGCAGTCATCTCGACTCAGCTCCTCCACCTTAGGGCCTCCACCAGCAAAGAAAACTGTGGCTGGCCGCATTGGCAAACACGGTGCGAGCCCCAACATGCCAAGGGCGAGCGAACTTATCCCGACCCGATGGGTTGATCGTGGCAGCCAGCGGCTCCCCTCACCGATCCTTAGCCTGAGATAGCCTTATTGGCGGCATTGGAGACATTGCGATGACCAAGGTTTCTTTCGAGGTGAACGAGAAAACCCGCGCGCTCGAGCTCGATACGCGAACCACCTTGCTCGATGCGTTGCGCGAGCATCTGCATCTCACCGGGACCAAGAAGGGCTGCGATCACGGCCAATGCGGCGCCTGCACGGTGATCGTCAACGGCCGGCGCATCAACTCATGCCTGTCGCTCGCCGTAATGCACGAAGGCGACCGCATCACCACCATCGAAGGGCTCGGCACTCCGGAGCATTTGCATCCGCTGCAAGCCGCCTTCGTGAAACATGACGGCTATCAATGCGGCTACTGCACGCCGGGACAAATCTGCTCGGCGGTCGCCGTTCTCGATGAAATCAAGGCCGGCGTACCGAGCCATGTCAGCGTCGATCTGAACGCGCGGCCGCAATTGACGGAGAACGAACTGCGCGAGCGCATGAGCGGCAACATCTGCCGCTGCGGCGCTTATTCCAACATCGTCGATGCGATTGTCGAGGTCGCAGGAGGTAAGGCATGAAGTCGTTCACCTACGAGCGCGCAAACGCGCCCGCCGAAGCGGCCGCGGCAGCCGCGCGCATCGACGGCGCCAAGTTCATCGCCGGCGGCACCAATCTGCTCGATCTGATGAAGCTGCAGATCGAAACGCCGGCGCATCTGATCGACGTTAACGGCCTTGCGCTCGACAAGATCGAACCGACAGCCGACGGCGGATTGCGCATTGGCGCGCTGGTGCGCAACACCGATCTCGCCGCCGATGCGCGCGTGCGGCGGGACTATGGATTATTGGCGCGGGCGCTGCTTGCCGGCGCCTCGGGACAATTACGCAATCGCGCGACGACCGCCGGCAATCTGCTGCAGCGGACGCGTTGTCCGTATTTCTATGACACCAATCAACCGTGCAACAAACGCAGGCCCGGCAGCGGTTGCGCCGCACTCGAAGGTTTCAGCCGCCAGCACGCCGTCATCGGCGGCAGCGACGCCTGCATTGCCACGCATCCAAGCGACATGGCGGTAGCCATGATGGCGCTCGATGCGAGAGTGGAGACGGTGCGCCCGGACGGCACCACGCGCGTCATTCCGATCGCGGAATTCTATCGCCTGCCTGGCGACGCGCCGCATCTCGAGACTGTGCTGGCGCCCGGCGAACTGATCACCGCGGTGACGCTGCCGAAACCGCTCGGCGGAACGCACATCTACCGCAAGGTGCGCGATCGCGCGTCCTATGCTTTCGCGCTGGTTTCGGTCGGCGCCATCGTCCAACGCGACGGCAGCGGACGCATCGCGCTTGGCGGTGTCGCCGCCAAGCCGTGGCGGGTCGAGGCGGCGGAAGCAGAGATGCCGCGTGGCGCGAAAGCCGTGGCCGAACGGCTGCTCGCCGACGCCAAACCGACGCGGGAGAACGCGTTCAAGCTGCCGCTGGTCGCGCGCACGCTCGATGCGGTCTTCGGGCAAGCGAGAGGCTGAGCCATGAAATTCGAACATCCCGCCAAACTCAATCCGATCGACCAGCTCAAAGTGATCGGCCGGCCGACCGATCGCATCGACGGTCCACTCAAAACAACAGGAACTGCGCCCTACGCGTACGAGCGGCACGATGTCGTCGCCAACCAAGCTTATGGCTATGTGGTCGGCGCCGCCATCGCGACGGGACGCATCACCTCCATCGATCTGAAAGATGCCAACGCCGCTCCGGGCGTGCTGGCGATCGTCACTGCCGAGAATGCCGGCAAACTCGATAAGGGCGACTTCAACACGGCGAAGCTACTCGGCGGCCCCGATATCCAGCATTACCATCAGGCCATCGCCGTCGTGGTTGCTGAAACCTTCGAGCAAGCCCGCGCCGCCGCACAGCTCGTGCGCGTCGATTACGCGCCGGCCAAAGGCGCCTTCGATCTCACCGCCGCAAAGGACTCCGCGATCAAGTCCGAGCCAGGCTTCGGCGGCCCCGCTGACACTACGACGGGTAACTTCGCGCGGGCCTTCGCGGCCGCGCCGATCAAGCTCGATGAAACCTATACAACGCCCGATCATTCGCACGCGATGATGGAGCCGCATGCGTCCATCGCCGCCTGGGAGGGCAACAAGCTGACGGTGTGGACCTCAAACCAGATGATCGACTGGGGCACCAGCGATATGGCGAAGACACTTGGCATCGCCAAGAACAATGTGCGCCTGATATCGCCGTTCATCGGCGGCGGCTTCGGCAGCAAATTGTTCTTGCGCTCCGACGCACTGCTCGCCGCACTCGGTGCGCGCGCTGCGAAGCGGCCGGTGAAAGTGGCGCTGCCCCGCCCCTTCATCGCGAACAACACCACCCATCGGCCGGCGACGATCCAGCGCATCCGCATTGGCTCGACGCGCGACGGCAAGATCAGCGCCATCGGCCACGAAAGCTGGTCGGGCGATCTGCCAGGTGGAGGACCCGAGCTCGCAGTCAGCCAAACCCGGCTGCTCTACGCCGGCGCCAACCGGATGACCGCGATGCGGCTTGCGGCGCTCGACTTGCCCGAAGGCAATGCCATGCGCGCGCCCGGCGAGGCGCCGGGCATGATGGCGCTTGAGATCGCCGTCGACGAAATGGCTGAAAAGCTCGGACTCGATCCGATCGAATTTCGCATCCTGAACGATACCGACGTCGACCCCGAACATCCGGAGCGGCCGTTCTCGCAACGCAACCTCGTCGAATGTCTTCGTCTCGGTGCCGAGCGTTTCGGCTGGAGCAAGCGCAGCCCCCTGCCCGCCAAGACGCGCGATGGAAACCGGTTCATTGGCATCGGCGCCGCCGCCGCATTCCGCAACAACCTGCTCCTGCCATCGGCGGCCCGCGTTCGGCTCGACAGTCGCGGCGTGGTGAGCGTCGAAACCGATATGACCGACATCGGCACCGGCAGCTACACAATCATCGCCCAAACCGCGGCCGAGATGATGGGCGTAGCGCTCGAAGAGGTCGTGGTGCGGCTCGGCGATTCCGCCTTCCCGATTTCATCTGGCTCGGGCGGTCAATTCGGCGCCAACTGTGCGACCTCCGGCGTCTACGCAGCGTGCGTCAAGCTGCGCGAGGCGGTGGCGCAGAAATTGGGCTTCAACTCAGCTGATGCGATCTTCGCGGACGGACAAGTTCGCTCAGGCAATCGCAGCGTATCGCTGGCGGAAGCGGCCGGCCCGAATGGTCTTTCCGCCGAAGACACGATCGAATTTGGCGACCTCGACAAGACCTATCAGCAATCGACCTTCGGCGCGCATTTTGTTGAGGTTGCCGTTGATGCGGCGACAGCCGAGATTCGGCTTCGCCGCATGCTTTCCGTTTGCGCCGCCGGCCGTATCCTTAATCCGAAATCGGCGCGCAGCCAGATGATCGGCGCGATGACCATGGGCGCCGGCGCGGCGCTGATGGAGGAACTTGTTGTCGACAAACGCCGCGGCTTTTTCGTCAATCACGATCTCGCCGGTTACGAAGTCCCGGTGCATGCCGACATTCCGCATCAGGACGTGATCTTCCTCGACGAGACCGACCCGATATCCTCGCCGATGAAGGCCAAGGGCGTCGGCGAACTTGGCATCTGCGGCGTCGGCGCAGCGGTCGCCAACGCAATCTACAACGCCACCGGCGTTCGTGTGCGCGACTATCCGATCACGCTCGACAAGCTTATCGGCCACTTGCCCGACGTCGGATGAGCGGAGAGCAGCACGCTCGCGGTTAATGCCGCAGCCAGAGTGACAGCAGTAGCGCCAGCGCGAGCAGCGCGGACACGCCCTGCCAGAAGCGCACCGGATAGCGTTGGTAAAATGTCTGCTTCTGGAACGCAGCCACCGGCGCACGCGCCGGTCCGTTTTCCATCTCGACCGCAAATTCGATCATGTCGCGAAACCGCTCGGCGGGGTCGATGGCGACGGCGCGCGCAAGCGCCCCCTGCAGCCAGGCCGGCAAGTCCGGGCGCAGTGTCGACAGCGGCGTCGGCCGGGTACGCTGCGAACGCGTCGTCGCATCGAGATTGCCGTAGGGGTATTCGCCGGTAAAGGCGCGGAACATGGTGACACCGAGCGCGTAGATATCGGTCGCCTCGTTGCCCGGCTCGCCGGCGAACATTTCCGGCGCCATGTAGGCGAGAGTGCCGGGAATGTCGGTCGGCGGAAAGTCTTCCATCCCAGGAACCCGCACCACGCCGAGATCGATGAGTTTAAGTGATCCGCCATTCTCCAGAATGACATTGTCGGGTTTGATGTCGCGGTGAATGATGCCGGCTTGGTGCAAGGCGGCCGCTCCGCGCGCAAGCTTGATCGTGATGTTGCGGCCTTCCTCAAGACCCATGAGCGGCCGTCGCGCCAGCCGCGTCTCCAACAGCTCGCCCTGATAGAGCGGCATGACTGTGTAGAGACAAGTCTGCCGTCCCGGCGGCAGTTCGATGGTGCGGCCGACCCAGGGGCTGTTGACACGCGCGCCCACCCACGCTTCCCGCACAAACGCCGCGCGGTAGGTCTCCACCGCCGCGACTTGGGGCTTGGGGAATTTCAACGCCACCTCGCCGCCTTCGACCTCGTCCATGGCGCCGAACAGGCGCGTGTAGCGGCCGTCGGACATCAGCACTTTAAGCAAGAACCCATCGACGCTCTCGCCATCGACCGGCACCGGAACGAGCGGCAGCTGCATGATGGCGGCGCCGATGTCCGCTGACTCGGCGGTGGGCAGATCGACGATTTCGACCACGAGCGCCGTGCAATTGTCCGTGCTGCCCGCTTCCTGCGCCGCCGCTACCAGCGCGCGGGCAGAAACGTCCGACGCCGAGCGTTCGCGCAAAATCTCGGCCATGGCTTCGGGCGGCAGGAACGCGTGCACACCGTCGGTGCACAACAGGAAGCGGTCATGACGCGCCAACGGGTGACTTGAATAATCGAGCGGGACTTCGGTTTCGACGCCGAGCGCGCGCACCAGCGTGCTCGATCGGCCACCACCGGGCGTGCCCTCGCGCACGTGATCGGTGGTCAGCACGACCAGGCGGTCGTCGCGCAACCGATACGCTCGGGTGTCGCCGACATGCAGCAGGTGCGCCACGCGGCCGCGCAGTACGAGCGCAGTGAATGTGCAGCCCATGCCGGCGAGCTTGGGGTCGCGTCGGCCTTGCGAATAAATCCAGGCATTGAGCGAGTTGACGATGCGCGCGCCGGCGCGCCGCACTTCCATTGTTTCCGGCAAATCGCAGAAGCCGTCGAGAAAGCCGCGAACCGCCATCTCGGCGGCGACGCGTCCGCCTTTTGCGCCGCCGATGCCGTCGGCGATCGCGGCGACGATATCGCGGCGCGGCTGCGCCAATTCCGAACCAAAAACGGCGCCGGCAAAATCCTCGTTACGCTCGCGCGGCCCGGTTTCGGAGGCGAAGCCAACGCTTGCTTTGACGCCGGGCAAGCGCTCGGCCATCAAAATGGCTCCGAATTCGGCCGCACTACGACGTCAGCGTCAATGATCCAGCTTGCATTGATCATGGAGGAAATTGCCGCCGGTCGCCGACGCAACCGTCACCGTGAGGTTCCCGGATTTACGATCAAGCTCGTAATACCAGCCGTTGCTCGCGTCGCGCCACGAAATAGTGCTGCCGTCGATCTGTGCGGGGTTCGAATCTACAGTGCGTCGATCGTAATCAATCTTAATCTGCCAGCTCACACCGCTATACGGATTGGTGCATGTGGCCGCGATCGCACCGCCCTGCGGTTCAGCATTGACGCCAGCCGGAAAGGCAATCGCGAGGAGGCCAAAGGCCCAGGTCGCTGCCGCGAATACGCCCGCGCTAAAGATGGACCTGGTCGTGCCGCCTCTATTATAGGCATATGCAGATATTTTAATCATGGATCGCCAGTTGATTGCGGTTTTCATAGGTAAACGCATCCTTACCCTGCCGGATTGACTGGCATAAATTTTGCGACCGCTCAACCGCTCGCTCTGTGTGCCAATGGCCCACAGGAGGCATCCGCACGCCCACGTGCTCTTCGCACGCGGGCAATTTTGGGGGAAGGCACACATGGTACCTATGGATCTAGTAGCATCGCCAAAGTGGCTAGACACTGGCGATAACGCTTGGCAGCTGGCGGCGGCAACGTTCGTCGGTCTGCAAAGCATCCCCGGGCTGACCGTTCTGTACGGCGGCATCGTCAAGAAGAAGTGGGCAATCAATTCCGCTTTCATGTCGATGTACGCCTTCGCATCGGTCCTCGTCGTCTGGGTTCTCTTCGACTACAACATGGCGTTCGGGCCGCAATGGTTTCCGTTCCTCGGCAAACCGATGCTGGCGCTCTCGGCAGACTTCTCACTCGGGCAAGCTACCATTCCGGCCGCTGCGTCGGGCATGCCACCGCTTGCCTTCCCGATGGCGACACTGATGTTCTTCCAGTTCGTGTTCGCCGCGATCACTGTCATCATCCTTGCAGGATCAGTGCTCGGCCGCATGAACTTCACGGCCTGGATGATCTTCTGCCCGGTGTGGATGACCGTGGTCTATACGGTCGGCGCGTTCAGCCTCTGGGGCGGTGGCTGGCTTGCCGGTATGGGCGTGGCGGACTTCTCGGGCGGCTACGTGATCCATCTCGCGGCCGGCGCTTCGGGCTTCACCGCCGCTGCGGTGGTCGGTCCGCGGCTGCAGGCCGATCGCGAGCACTTCCCGCCGAACAGCTTGCTGGTGACCCTTGTCGGCGCCGGCATCCTCTGGCTCGGCTGGAACGGCTTCAACGGCGGCGACCCGTACTTCGCCAACGCTGACGCCGGCGCGGCAGTGATGAACACCAACACTGCGACCGCGGTCGCTCTGCTGGTTTGGACGCTGATGGACAAGATGGCCTACGGCAAGCCGTCGGTTCTCGGCGCGGTCAACGGCATGATCGCCGGTCTGGTCGCCATCACGCCGTGCGCCGGTTACGTGAACGGCTTGGGCGCGATCATCATCGGCATCTGCGCAGGCATCATTCCCTGGCTGTCGATGAACAAGTTCCAGAAGCTCGGCTTCATGCAGAAAGTGGACGACACGCTTGGCGTATTCTCCACCCACGGCGTGGCTGGTCTGACTGGCGGCTTGTTGGTCGGCCTGCTTGCTGATCCCGGCATGCTGCAATACATCGGCACCGGCACGAACGCCCCCGGCGTCAACGTGACGGGCATGTTGTACGGCGACACCGGCCATCAGCTCCTGATGCAAGTGTACGGCGCGGCGTTCATCATCGTCTACAACGTCGTCGCGACCTTCATCATCCTCAAGGTGATCGGTCTCATCGTGCCGCTGCGCATGGATGATGCCACGCTGAAAGTCGGTGACGACGCCGTCCACGGCGAGACCGCGTACGCGATCGGAGCCGAGGGCGAGTAATCGGAAAACTTCGGCGGCGCCGTTGGCGCCGCCGCTTCATTACTTGCGGACAAGATGACCGCCCGCAAGTTTTAAGGTCCGCGTTTTCTCCTCCCGCGGATCCTTTGGCGGCCCCTTATCTCCGGGGCCGCCTTTTTTGTCGGTGAATTGTCTTCGGGAACGTCAGCGCGTTCGTCAGGTCGCCCATCGGCGGGTGATCGTTTGCCGCCAGCGCTTTATCGCGCGCTTTGATACCCGGAAGCACTGGAAGATCGAAGCGCCGGGTGAGGAAGCGCAGAATTGACGTCGTATCGTATTGGGTGTGGTCGACGAACCCCTTCCTGGCAAAGGGCGAGACGATAAAGGCCGGAATCCGCGAGCCAGGACCCCAGCGGTCTGCTTTAGGTGGCGCGACGTGATCCCAAATGCCACCGTTCTCGTCATAGGTGATGATCACCAGCATGTGCGGCCATTGCGGACTTTTTTCCAAATGTGCGAGCACGTCGACAATATGTTGGTCGCCGGACATCACGTCCGCATAACCGGAATGCTCGTTGAGATTGCCCTGCGGCTTATAGAAAGTCACCGCAGGAAGCTCGCCAGCGTCGATCGCCTTGATGAAGGCAGCGCCGCCCATGCCGCCGTCGCGCAGATGCGCGGTTCGCGCCGCAGTTCCGGGCGCGAAGTTGGCGAAGTAATTGAACGGCTGGTGATGAAACTGGAAATTCGGCACCGGCTTGCCGCGACCGCCGTCGAGCGCATCTTGCCAGGCGCCCGCGTACCAAACCCAATTGATCCCTTTTTGGCTCAGCAAATCTCCGACCGTGGTCTCGTGCTGCGGCGGCAAAGTGTTTGGCGCATTGGGATCGGCAAGGAGGGGATCGCCTCCGGGCGCCGGTTTGTTGTTGCTCGGCTGATAGGGCGGCTGCATCGTGTTGATGGCGTAGAAGTCAGGCGTGATCTGGCCGTTGTTGAGGAATTTGGGAATCCCCTCCAACGCCGACTTTGGCGAATCCGGCGCCAGCGTCAGTGACACGCCATCAGGCTCGACAGCTGCAATCAGACCCTTGGCTGGGCTTTTATCGGCATTGGGATAGACCGGGGTGCAGGCGCAAATGAGCTGAAAATGGTTGAGGAACGAGCCACCGAACGCGCCCTGAAAGAAATTGTCGGTAAGCGTATACTTTTGGGCGACGGCCCAGAGCGGCAACTTCGAGCTGCTGTCGTAATGACCCATGACCAGCGCGCCGGAATCCGCATAGGCGGCGAAACGGTCGTTCTTGCCGCCGTCGATTTGCATCTGATTCTGGTAGAACAGGTGCCACATGTCTTGGGTAACGACACTTGGCGGAGTATTAAATCCCGTCGGATCATCGATCGCGAACGGCTTGTTTGGGAGATGCTCGGTTTGTGCTTGAGTTACGGGCGGTGTAACGCCCTTCCCAGTCAAACCATTCCACACTGGAGGCAATTCCTTGAGCACGGAGCCGTCACGGTCGACCTGCTTTGAATTTGCCTCGGTGACATTCTGCAAGCCGTTGGCGCCGGGAAACGAGCCGTAGAGGTCATCGAAGCTGCGGTTCTCGGCATAAATGATGACGACTGTATCTATATTGCCGATCCCCTGACGCCCGCCTTGCGCAGCGGCGCCGCCGACCGGGCCAGCCGCGAGCAGCGCGGCAAGCAAGATTGAATGTTTCCTGAGTGAAGCATTTCGATGGACGTTCATGTTAGCTCCCCGTGTCGACGCGCGCCGAGCCTATCGTTTGGCAGCGAGCCCGCCGTCGGTCACATTAGTGCGCGCTGTATGGCAGTTACATGAAAGCGCGATCGTGGTTGTCAAAAATCCGTCATACGGCGGCAGCAAACGTTATTGGCGCGACTTGTCCCCCTTTGGGAAGCTGTCTCGTGGCCCCGATCAGCATGGTCTTTTGTGCAAAATCGTCCCGCGTCTCGCGGTGGCTGACATTGGCGGGTATGCTCACCTACTTGGCGGCCGCCAGCCTCGAAACGGCCCGCGCGCAAGCCCCGGATGCCGGCCTAACGCGAGCCGAGGCATACGCACGCGCCGCTGCCCTCGAAGATCTCGGGCGTGCTCTATTCGCGGATCCGTCGCTGTCTGCATCGGGCCGGATGGGGTGCATCACTTGCCACAATCCGGCTTATGCATTCGGTCCGCCCAACGCGCTCGCCGTGCAACTGGGCGGTCGCGACTTGCGGCAGCCAGGGATTCGCGCCGTCCCCTCGCTCAAATATCTGCAAGCGGTGCCCCAGTTCACCGAACACTATTACGAGTCTGACGACGAGGGTGACGACAGCATCGACAACGGCCCCACCGGCGGACTGACGTGGGACGGGCGCGTCGATCGTGCCCGCGATCAGGCAAAAATACCGTTGCTCTCACCCTTTGAGATGGCGAACGCGGACGCCGACGAAGTCGTGCGCAAGGTGAGTGCCGGGAACCACGCCGACGATATGAGGAAGATCTTCGGTTCCACCATTTTCGACGACACCAACAAGGCCTTCGCCGCGATCACTCACGCGCTGGAGGTCTACCAACAGGACTTCCGGGAGTTTTATCCCTACAGCAGCAAATATGATACCTATCTCGCCGGTCGCGCCACCTTGACCACGCAAGAGGCGCGTGGCCTCGCGTTGTTTAACGATCCGGCCAAGGGCAATTGCGGCAATTGCCACCGCAGCGCACCCGGCAACAGCGGCACGCCACCACAATTTACCGATTACGGTCTGATCGCGCTCGGCGTGCCGCGCAATCGGGAGATTCCCGCCAACGCCGATCCCAATTTTTTCGATCTCGGAGCTTGCGGGCCGTTGCGCACCGATCTTTCCAACCACAGCGACTATTGCGGGCGATTTGTCACGCCGACTTTGCGCAACGTCGCTTTGCGCCAGACCTTCTTTCACAACGGTGCAGTGCACAGCCTACGCGAGGCAATCGAATTCTATGTCGAACGGGATACCAACCCGCAAAAATGGTACCCGCGGGACGTTGAGGGCCATGTCGTGAAATTCGACGATCTCCCAGCGCAATATCGCGGTAACGTCAACATGGAGCCACCGTTCGGCGGCACGGTCGGTGATGCCCCGGCGCTTTCGGTGGAGGAAATCGACGACGTCATCGCGTTCCTGAAGACCCTGACCGATGGCTACACGCCATAGCGGCGGTCCGTCACAGGTCTCGGCGCAGACTTATAGGGGCGCCATGAATCGACGAACGCACCGGCCTTCAGCGGCGATCCATTCGAGGATGGTGACATCAACCTCGTCGAACCCGGCCGAAAGCAACCGCAACCGGCCTGCCGACATTGCCGGCCGCGGCTCTGCTTGCACCACGATCTCCGATCGGGCGATGAAAAGGACGAGCGCTTCGATATCGGGGAATTTGCCGCCGGTCGTCACTGTCGCCGTCTCCAGACCGCTTGCGACCGGCTCGAGCCGCCGCCGCGATCGCTTGGTTTTCTGCCGCCTGCCAAAGCCCTTAGTCGCGCGAATCGGGCTTTCGGTTCAAAACGCTGCGCTTCCAGGGTGGCCTGGCAAGGGCGCCGTTGCGGCAAACTCGCGGCGGCCTCACTAGTTCACTCAACGTTCGGTGATCGAGGAGGATAATCGAGAATTCTTTCCCGATGGCAAATTCGACGCGACGAATATTCCACGATCTCGGGTTTGCATGAACGAACGGTTTTTACCCCGCCCGCCCGGCACGGCCAGCAAGGGCTAGTAACGCGGCACATTCGACCGTACATATACGTCTCGGAATTCATTGACGAAAAACCGAACAACGACGGAGGTTTCTCATGGCGCTGGCAATTGGCGATACCGCCCCCGATTTCGAAGCCGAGACAACGGAAGGCAAAATCCACTTCCACGACTGGATCGGCAACAACTGGGTGGTGCTGTTCTCCCATCCGAAGGATTTTACGCCTGTGTGCACGACCGAACTGGGCACAATGGCGCGGCTCAAGCCGGAGTTCGATAAGCGCGGGGTCAAGATCATCGGCCTTTCGGTCGACCCGGTGGACAATCACAAGAAATGGTCGGGCGACATCAAGGACGTCACCGGATTCGCGCCGAACTATCCGATGATCGCCGACACCGATCTGAAGGTTTCCAAGCTCTACGGAATGCTGCCGGCATCGACTGCCGGCACCTCGGAGGGCCGCACGCCCAACGATAACCAGACGGTGCGCAACGTCTTCGTCATCGGCCCGGACAAGAAGGTCAAACTCATCCTGGTCTATCCGATGAGCACCGGGCGCAATTTCGACGAGGTGCTGCGCGTGGTCGATTCGCTGCAGCTCACCGCCAAGCATCGCGTCTCTACGCCGGCGAATTGGAAGCAGGGCGAGGATGTGATTCTCGGCGGCGCCATCAGCGACGATGAAGCCAAGAGACTCTACCCGCAAGGCTGGAAGACGCCGAAGCCCTATATCCGCGTGGTACCGCAGCCGAAGCAGTGACTTTCCTGCGGCACTGATCTTAACTGCAAGAGCGCGGCTTCGGCCGCGCTCTTTGCGTCTGGCCGGAGAGATTGCAATGCTTGTGGTCTATCACGCCGCGCATTCCACGTGCAGCCAGAAGGTTCGCATGGTGCTGCACGAGAAGGGCGTAAAGTTCGACGAAGTGCGGATCGATCTCGGCAAAAAGGAGCAGCTTAAACCCGATTATCTGAAGCTCAATCCGAACGGCGTAGTTCCTACTGTGGTTGACGATGGCGTGCCGATCATCGAATCGAGTGTGATCTGCGAATATCTCAACGAGAAGTATCCGCAAAATCCGCTCCTGCCGGCCGATATAGTCGAACGCGCACACACTCGCGCCTGGATGCACTACATCGAGGAGGTCGCAGTAGCGGCCATCCGCGTCCCGTCTTTTAATCGCGCGTTTCTTTACCGCTTCAGTGGGCTCAACCAACGACAGTTCGAAGCACAGGAGATCGACCCCCGGCCTGTGCGCAAGGAGCTATTCCAGCGGATGGGCTCGCCAAAGGGCTTCACCAAGGCCGCGGTGGACAAATCGCTCGGCGAGCTTTCCGAGACCTGCCGCCGCATGAATGAGTCCATTGCAAACAAAGGCCCATGGCTGATGGGCGAGCAATTTACGCTTGCCGACGTGCTGGTCATGCCGAGCATCGACCGGATGGCGGATCTCGGACTAGCCTCCGTTTGGGAGGAAAAATATCCGCGCGTCGGCGAGTGGTACGCCCGTCTGCAGGCACGGCCGGCATTTAAGGCGACCTATTTTCCAGGCTCGCGCGTCTCCGATTTTCTTAAGCTCGAGTCACTCTACGCGGACGAGAGGAACTGAAACATGGGCCGCACGATGGACCGCGATGCCGACGTGCAGCCGCCGTTCGCCGATTTGATGGGCATGAAAATTACCCACCTGTCGCGCGAGAAGGTGGTCGCCGAATTGTTCGTTCGCGATGAACTGGAGAACAGGATGGGCGTGCTGCACGGCGGCGCCATCATGGCGTTCGCCGACAATCTTGGCGGTACCGCGACCATAGCTAATCTGTCGGACGGCGCCCGTACCGCGACCATCGAGAGCAAGACGAATTTCTTTGCCCCGGTCCCTATCGGCGACACCGCGCACGCCGAGTGCACACCGCTGCACCGCGGCCGCAGCACGATGGTCTGGCAGACCCGCATTACCCGCAACGACGGCCGCCTGTGCGCCATCGTCACCCAGACGCAGATCGTTATCCTGCCCGAAAAGGCCTAGCTGCCGGCCATGCGACGCTATTGGCAATGATCGCCGGCTCATTCATTGTCATCGCCCGCGAATGCGGATCATGCGCGCCCTCACGCATGACGAACCTACGAAGCATCCCGGCTGCGAGGCATCGATGGACGTCCGTGCGGCGGTGGCGTACGCGCCCGGCAAACCTCTGGAAGTAACGACAGTCCAGCTCGACGGCCCGCGTGCCGGCGAAGTGCTGATGGAACTGAAGGCCACCGGCATCTGCCATACCGACGAGTTCACCCGGTCAGGCGCCGACCCCGAAGGACTGTTTCCCGCGATCCTCGGCCATGAAGGCGCGGGCATCGTCGCCGATGTCGGCGCCGGCGTCACTTCGGTAAAAAAGGGCGACCACGTCATCCCGCTCTACACGCCTGAATGCCGGCAATGTCCGTCCTGCCTGTCGCGCAAGACGAACCTCTGTACCGCCATCCGCGCCACCCAGGGCCAGGGCGTGATGCCTGACGGCACGTCGCGGTTCTCGATCGAGGGCAAGAGCGTCCATCACTATATGGGCTGCTCGACCTTCGCCAACTTTACCGTACTGCCGGAAATCGCGGTGGCGAAAATTCGCGAGGACGCGCCGTTCGACAAGGTCTGCTACATCGGCTGCGGCGTCACCACCGGCGTCGGCGCGGTGATCAACACGGCCAAGGTCGAGCCCGGCGCCAAGGCCATCGTCTTCGGCCTCGGCGGTATCGGGCTCAACGTGGTCCAGGGGCTGCGCCTTGCCGGCGCCGACATGATTATCGGCGTCGACGTCAATCCGGACAAGAAAGCCTGGGGCGAACGCTTCGGCATGACCCATTTCGTCAATCCGAAGGAGATCGGCGGCGGCATGGGCGAGCTTGTGGCCCATCTCGTCAACATGACCAAGCGCGGCGCCGATCAGATCGGCGGAGCCGACTATACGTTCGAGTGTGTCGGCAACGTTCATCTGATGCGCGCGGCGCTGGAGAGCTGCCATCGCGGCTGGGGCCAGAGCATCATCATCGGGGTGGCTGGCTCCGGCCAGGAGATCGCGACGCGGCCGTTTCAACTCGTGACCGGCCGGGTGTGGCGCGGCACCGCCTTCGGCGGCGCCCGCGGCCGCACCGACGTGCCCAAGATAGTCGATTGGTACATGGAAAAGAAAATCGAAATCGATCCGATGATCACCCACACCATGCCGCTCGGCGACATCAACAAGGCGTTCGATCTCATGCACGAAGGCAAGAGCATTCGCAGCGTCGTTGTCTATTAGGCCCTCGCTGCTCCAACGAGACTGCACCAAAATCCATAAGGGAGAGGAAACATGCCCCGTATCAAAATCATCGACCGCGCCGACATGAACGCCGAGCAGGCACGCGTCTACGACGCTGCCAAGCAGTCAAGCGGCATCGTCGGCGGACCTTATTATGCCTATATCCGGCTGCCGCAATTGTTCGAGGCTGCACAGAACATGCGCGAGTCGCTGTCGGGCGGACCGCTGTCGGCGCGCGAGCAACAGATCGTCAACATGACGGTCGCTCGGCACTGGGGCGCGCGGTATCCGTGGTTTGCACAAGCACGCCGGTCGCGGTCCATTGGCATCGACCAATCCATTATTGACACTATCAACGCGCGCGGCACGCCAAATCTCGCCGATGCGCGCGAGCGGACCTGCTTCATGGTCGCGCGCGAGCTTTTGGCCAACAAAGGCTTGAGCGATGACACTTACGCGGCAGCGGAAAAGACCATGGGGATCGAAAGCCTGGTGGCGCTGGTCGCCACGACCGGCAGCTTTTCCATGACCTGCATGACCGCTAATTCGTTCGGCATCGAACCGCCGGCGGACAACCCAACACCGCTCTCCTAATCGCGGGCCGTCTTTGCGACCTAAGTCATGAAAATCATTCGCGTCGAACCGATCCTCATCGCCGTTCCCTACGAGCACGGCGGACCGAAGCCGATGCGGCCGTCCGGTCCGTGGACGCACATGGAGACGCTGTTCGTGCGCGTCGATACCGACGCGGGGATCACCGGCTGGGGCGAGGCATTCGGCTTTGCCGCTTCGGCAGTTACGCGGCAGGCGATCACGCTGGCAGTCGCTCCGCTCTGCGTCGGTTGCGAATTCAACGACGTGCCCTCATTCATGGCCGACTTGCAGCGCAAGCTGCATGCTATGGGACGGCACGGGCCGGTCAGCTTTGCGCTTGCCGGCATCGATATTGCGCTGTGGGATATTGCCGGCAAGGCACAGGACGTGCCGGTTCACCGCCTCCTCGGCGGCGCCACGCGCGAACGCATCCCGACCTACGCAAGCTTGCTCCGTTACGGCAAACCCGACTTCGTCGCCCGCTACACCAAAGAGGCGGTCGCCCGCGGCTACACATCGGTCAAGCTGCACGAGCATCTGACCGAGACGATCGCGCCCGCACGCGAAGCCGCGGGATCTGAAGATCAACATCATGGTCGACACCAATTGCGCCTGGCCGCCGGCTGAGGCGATCGAGATGGCGCGGAAACTCAAGAACTACGACCTTTATTGGCTCGAGGAGCCGGTCGATCCTGTCGATGACTACGACACCATGGCACGCATCCGCCACGAAACCGGCATGACCATCGCGGCGGGCGAGAATATCGGCCATGCCGGCGAGGCACGCCACGCCATGGAGCTCGGCGCACTCGACATCTTTCAGCCCAGCGTCACCAAGATCGGCGGTATTCTCGCCATGCGCAAAGCGATAGAGGTGGCGAAGAAACATGGTGTGCGCGTGATGCCGCACTCGCCCTATTTCGGACCGGGCCTGATCGCAACACTGCACGTGATCGCTGCCGACCTCCCGGATTCCCTGTGCGAACGCTTTTACTGCGAACTTGAGGCGACACCGCTTGGCGATGCGATCGTCGCCCGCGACGGCTCGATGAAGGTACCGCAAGGACCCGGTCTCGGCATCGAGGTCGACGAGGAGATCATCGCGCGTTACCGCGTGAACTGACGCCGACGGCATTTTTTCTTGGCGGAGCAGACTACCCGGGCTTGATATTTGCGGCCTTGATGATCGGCCACCACTTTGCCGCCTCGGCCTTCTGAAAAGCCGCAAACGCCTCTGGATTTTGCATCGCAGGCGGCGAGACCTCGTCGCCGAGCTTGTCAAGTCTGGCGCGCACGCCGGGATCGGCCAATGTCTTGACGGCCACCTCATTGATCTTGGCCAAAACATCGTTCGGCGTGGCGCGCGGCGCCCACATCCCGAACCAGATCGAGGCATAGAACCCGGGCAGCCCGGCTTCATCGGTGGTGGGGACGTCTGGCAAGCCCGGATGACGCGTCTTTGACGTCACCGCCAGAGCACGGATGGTGCCGGCCTGGACTTGAGCCACGAAATTGGATGACGGCTCGATCATCAGATCGATGTTTCCGGCAACGAGATCCTGCACAGCCGGACCGTCGCCGCGATAGGGCACGAACTGGAATTTAGTCCCCGTTGTGTTCTGAAAAGCGATACCGGCGAGGTTTCCGGTTGAGCCCGCGCCGGGAATACCTGCATTCGCCTTGCCCGGATTGGCTTTGAGCCACGCGATCAATTCCTGCAGGTTATTGGCCGGCAGCGACTTGCGCACGCAGATCATCAGCGGCTCGCTGGCGAGTTCCGCAATGGGCGCTAGGTCGTTGAGCAGGTCGAAGTTCAGCTTATAGAGGCCGCCGATCAGCACGTGCGTGGTCAGCGTACCGACGCTGAGCGTATAACCATCTGCCGGTGCGCGTACCGCACGCTCAACGCCGATTGCACCTGCTGCGCCCGCAACGTTCTCGACCAGCACGGTTTGACCGAACAAGCCGCCCATATGCTCGGCGAGGATGCGCGCCAGGATGTCGGTGCCGCCGCCTGCTGCGAATGGCACGACGATCGTGATCGGCCGCGACGGATAGGTATCCGCAGCCGCCACGCGCACTGAAGCCCGTAGCGCCGCAGCGCCGGCCGCGAGATGCAGGAATTGTCTTCGCGCGAGGCGCATGGCTCACCCCTTGTTGGCGGCCAGAGAACGCGGCCGTTCAGTCCACTTTGATGTTGGCGAACTTCACCACCCTGACCCACTTTGCGGTATCGGCGGCGATGAATTTGGCGACCTCGGCAGGCGTGTTCGGCGGCACGACTTGGGCGCCGAGATCACCTAGCCGTGCCTTGATCTGCGGATCGACGATGGCCGCGTTCACTTGCTTGTTGAGGAGTTCGATGATCGCGTCCGGCGTGCCTTTTGGCGCACCGAAGCCGATCCAGCCGAACGCCTCGTAGCCGGGCAGGAACTCGGCCATGGCGGGCACGCCCGGCAGCACGTCCATGCGCTCCGGCGTAGTCACGGCGAGCGGGCGCAGCTTGCCCGCTTGGATATGCGGCAGCGACGAGGGCGTGACGTCGAACATCACCTGCACCTGCCCGCCCATCAGATCGACCAGAGCCGGCGTCGATCCGCGATACGGCACGTGTACGAGATTGACGCCGGCCATGAACTTGAACAATTCGCCGGCGACGTGCTGCGGCCCGCCGATTCCGCCCGAGGCCATGTTGATCTTGCCCGGATTGGCCTTCGCATAAGCGATGAATTCGGGCACGGTCTTGGCGGGGAAGGACGGATTGACTTCCATCACCAGCGGCACGCGATCGACCAACGCGATCGGCGCAATGTCGCGTACGAAATCGAAATTGAGATTGGTGTAGAGCGCCGCGTTGATCGTGTTCTGCGAATTCATGACCAGCAGCGTGTAGCCGTCCGGCGCCGAGCGCACGGCGGCCTCGGTGGCGATGTTGCCGGTCGCTCCAGGCCGTATATCGATGACGAATTGCTGGCCGAGATGCTCCGACAGCGGCTGCGCGATCAACCGCGCGGTGATGTCGGTCGAACTGCCGGCGGCTTGGCCGACCAGCACGTGGACGGGACGCGAAGGATAGGATTCCGCGCGGACAATCTGCGCGGAGAACGGCAGTGCGGCGGCGCTTGCGGCCAGACGCAGAAAGTCACGGCGGAGACAATTCACGGCGTTTCGCTCCAGTTTGCGCGCGGGCCGGAATTGAGGGCCGCCTTTCCTCGCCTGCCCCCGCGCGTTACCATCGTTTTGGCGGTGCCGCTCTGTTAGCAGATGTTTGCCAGGCTGGCAGCTCTTTTGGGGAGGCGCCCAATGAACGAGCGGGGGCAGTGCATGTGGCGCGCGACATTTCGCCTCGGCGTGTTGTTTGCGATGCTAACGGGTCTCCTCACCGCCGAAGCCGCCCGAGCGCAAAGTCCTGCGGTTTCGTTCGCTGGCAAAAACATCAACCTGCTGATCGGCTTTGGCGCGGGCGGCGGCTACGACACGCTGGGTCGGGTGCTCGCTGACCACATCGGCAGCCACCTTCCAGGCCACCCAACGGTGGTGCCGCAAAATATGCCCGGCGGAGGCAGCTTCCGCGCCGCCAGCTTCATGTACAACCAGGCGCCAAAGGACGGCACCACGATTGCGCTCATTTCACGCGACGCGGCGCTCGGTCCGTTGACCGGCCAGGCCGGCGCGCTTTTCGACGCGACCAGATTGTCTTGGCTCGGCACGCCGCTCACCGAAACCAACATCTGCATCGCTAATGGCACAGCGGCGGTGAATAATGTGCAGGACCTTAAAGAGAAAATACTCATCGTCGGCGACACCGGTCCAGGCACCGGCACCCACGCCTACCCGAAGGCGCTCAATGCCATTCTCGGCTTCAAATTCAAGCTGGTCGGCGGCTACTCCTCCACCGCAAACGTCTTTCTCGCCATGGAGCGAGGCGAATTGGACGGGATTTGCGAAAGCCTCGACAGTGTGGAGGCGCGGCGGCCCGACTGGATTTCGTCCGGCGCGATATCGGTCCTGTTTCAGGGCGGCATCAAGCCCAATCCGGCGATCAAGGACGTGCCATTCATAGTCGATCTAGCGCAAAACCCAGAGGACAAGCAGGCGATTGAGTTTCTCTATCTCGGCCAGGGCGTCGGTCGGCCGTTCGTCGCCCCACCCGATTTGCCGCCAGCCGTCCTGGCGACGCTGCGCGGCGCGTTCGACGCCACCATGAAAGACCCGGCCTTCATCGACGAAATGAATAAGCGCAAATATACGCTTGATCCGGAGAGCGGCAGCGAGCTCGAAGCTCTGATCAAGAGGGCTTACGCGACACCGAAGCCGATTATTGATCGGATCGCGGCGTTGATCCAGTAACGGGTCAGGGCGTTTTCCGGCTCACGCGCGGCATCACCGCGATCGTGCGCTGCAGCCGCGCCTCCCGCCAGAACAGAAAGAAGCCGGAAGCGACCACGATAAACGATCCGGTCAAAAGGCCGATCGAAGGCACGTCGCCCCAGAACACGTAGCCAAAGCCCAGCGCCCAAACCAGCATCAGATAATAGAACGGCGCTACCGCCGTGGCCGGCGCGAGCCGCAGCGATTGCGTCCAGAAATATTGACCGATGGCGTTCAAGAAGCCGCTGCCAAACAGCATCAGCGCGTCGATCGGCGTCGGCCACCGCCAGCCGAACAGCAGAAGGAAGGAGTGAAAGAACGCGATCATCGTCAGCTGCCAGATGATCAGCGTATTGGCCGACTCGGTCTTGGTCATGCCGCGCACGGCGACGGTGACGCTGCCGTACATCACCGCGTTGCCGAGCGCGAACAGCGCGCCGAGGGTAAACGAGTTCGCCCCCGGATTAGTGACGATAACCACGCCGGCAAAGCCAATCAGCAAGGCCGCCCAGCGCGCGAACGGCGCGCGCTCCTTGAGCCAGACGATCGAAATGAGCGCGGAGAACAACGGCGCGGAAAAATTGATCGACACCGCGCCGGCAAGCGGCATCAGCGTGAAGGCGAGCGCGAACAAAGTTTGTGAGATCGCCTGCGAGAGACCGCGGGCGATGTGGGCACGTGGACGCTTTGTGGCGTAGACGCCAAGCCCGGTCATCGGCAGCATGACGGCGGCGCAGACGATGAGCGAGGAGAAGGAGCGCGAAAACACCACCTCGCCCACCGGATAAATACCGACCTGCCATTTGGTGAGCGCCGAAGCGGCGGAGAACATCACCGTCGCCAGCACCATACAGACGATGCCGCGCGGCACGTGATCCTGATGACTCTTCGGTTCGTCGGACGCGGTTGGCGCCTCGCGCACGTCAGGCCGCTGCTCGTCGGCCGAAAGATCGGCGGTGCGTTCGTCCATGATGCGGCCCCCGCGCCAGCGAAGCATCGCCGGCGATACCGATCAAGGCGCATTTGCGACGGCGGCGCGGATCGGATCGCTTTGCGCGGGGTGCCGGCGGGCGGGCCGGAACATTTGGGCGTCGGACGGGTTCACCAGCCGAAGAGCCCGCATCGGCTCTTCGCGCAGAGGAGTGCTCCGACAATGTGTGACTATAGTCTCCATCTGGTCGCTTCCCGGCCGGCCAAAGTGGGCGACAGGCTCGTGGCGACGGATTTCGCCCGCTCGATCACCCGCGGCTTCGCGGCCGATGGCGAGCCAGACGTCGCGGTCTGCCTGCTCCCCGGCACTGAGATCGCCTTCGAGCAAGAGGTGCTGTACGACCGCGCTTTCAGCCTGTTCGGCAAGGCTCGCGTCGAGCACAAGGTGGCCCGCTTCCGGCAGGTCAACTTGAACGACCCGCACGTCCATCATGACGCGTTGGAATTTCCCGGCGGTCAGATCGTCATGGTCACGCGGCTTCTACCCGGCCAGCGCGCCACGGTGCTGCAACTGCCGGCAACCGCGCGCGATCACCGCCACGAGCAGGGAAGCCTGCGGGAAAGCGTGCAAGAGCAGTCGCCGTCGAGCGAGCCGGTCACGCCGTAACAGCTAGGGCGGCATGCAGTAATACACATCCCGCATCCGCCCGAGCCGCTTCGGCAAAGAGTTCAGCACAGGGTCCGTGATTGCGCGGCCGCGTCATGGGTGGCGCTTTCCGTGCGCTACAATGATTGCCGCGTGACCGTCGTCCCAGGTCCGCGACACCCTGCTCATGCCTGCCTCCTGCATCGTACCGATGTGGGTTTCGATACCACCGGCAATCGGAAACAGGTCGTAGTCGAGGAACGGCGCGCCGGGCTTGAGCAATTGCGCGATGGCGCGGTAACAGGCTGCGATAATATCCAACTTGCGCAGATTGTGGATGGCGATTGCCGAGACGATGAGATCGAACGGACCGCCGACGCGTTCCGACCACGTTGGATCCGTAAGGTCGGCCAGCACGAAGGACAATTGCGCACGAGACTTCGCCAGGTGCTCGCGGGCGCGTGCCAGCATGAGGTCGGAATAGTCCTGCAGCGTTACCCGCGCGTGCGGAAAGGCGTGCAATACTTCTTCGGTCACGAAGCCGTAGCCAGCGCCAATGTCGAGCACCTCGATCGCTGCCTCTCGCGGCAGCTTCGCCATCGCGATCATCTGTCTGATGCGCGGCCTGCGCTCGTCGTCGCGGCTTTCGTCGCGCTTGATCCAATCGTCGACATAGCTCTGCGAATGCCAATCGTGCGGCGCGTGCGCGTGGCCATGGGCATGGTCGTGAAGATGATCGTGATCGTGATTGTGGTCATGATCGTGCGTTGTCATCTGCGTCTCCTCCACGACCAGGGATAGGCTGCGCGGCCCGGTTTGTCTTGCCCGCGGCGCCGAGGTCTGCCTAGCGCGTGGCGCGCATCTTGCCGGTTTCGGCGAGATCAAGTGCGCCGGCCGCATCGATTGCCACGCCATAGTCGCGCCGTGCGTCCTCGGCGGTGATCAGGCCGTCGAGCACGTCGTCAAGCACCGCTTGCGGATCGCGGCTGCGCGGGTCGCCGAAACCGCCGCCGCCTGGAAGACTGAGGCGGATCGCGTCGCGCGCCGGTATGGTCTGTCGCCCCTTCGGCCGAATGGGCCGGCCGGAGCGCAACGCGACCGCGCCCGCCGCCCCTGCTCCGCCCCCGTCGCGCCCGCGCGCCGGATTTTTCACCCGCTCGAAGTTGCACAGGAGCGCGACCGGATTTGCACCCGCGCCGCCGATCTCGATCGATTGCCCAAGTCCGCCGCGGAATTGGCCCGGCCCACCCGAGCCTTCGCGGAACTCGCGGCGGTAGAAGACCACCGGCGCGATGCTCTCGGTCGCTTCCACCGGGATCGTCCGCACGCCGGACGGAAAGGACGTGGCGCTCAAGCCATCTTTCATTGGCCGCGCGCCGGCGCCGCCGCAATGAAAGATCACGGTCGAGAACAACGGCAACTCGTTAGCATCGGTGCCCTCCTCCACGTTGTCCACCAGTGAGCCACCGCCGAAAATCTGCGGATTCCAGAGCGATGAGGCGCCCTCGGCGGGCACGCCGCCCGAGATCGCTTGATGCAGGCAACCGGCAACGACATCGGGCAGCATCTGCCCGACTGTGTGACGCGCGGCGACCGGCCACGGCCGCCTCACATTGAGCACACAGCCCTCCGGTGCGCTCACCGTGATTGGCGCGAGCGAGCCGGCGTTGTTCGGCACGTCCGGCGCGACCAGACATTTGACGCCGAAAGCGGTGTAGGCGAGGCAATAGTTGAGCACGACATTGATGCCGTAGCTCGATGCCGGCGAGGTACCGGCGAAATCGATATGAATGCCGTCGGCGGAAATAGTCAGCGCCGCATTGAGCAGGAGCGGCTTATCGTAACCGTCCATGGTCAGACTGTTGCGATAAGTGCCCGCGGGCAAGGCGCGGACACGCGCGAGCGTGGCTTCGTACGACGCTTCAACGATCTGGTCGCCGAGCCGATCGAGATTTGCGATCTCGAATTCGTCCATCATCTCGACGAGCCGGCGGCTGCCCTCATCGTTGCAGGCCGCGCACGCATAGATATCGCCCTCGACCTGCAGCGGCTCGCGCACATTGGCGCGCACGAGATTGAGCAGATCCTCGTTCATGCGCCCCTCGCGGGCGAGCGGCATGATCGGGATCGACAGCCCCTCCTCGAAGACTTGCCGTCCGTCCGGGCCCATGCCGAGCCCGCCGATATCGACCACGTGGATGGTGTTGGCGAACAGGGCGACCGCCTGCTCGCGATAGAAGGTCGGCGTCACCACCGTGATGTCGTGCAGATGGCCGGAGGTGAGCCAGGGATCGTTGGTGATGTAATGGTCGCCCGGCTTCATGCCGGCGAGCGGAAACACTTGGAGAAAATGTCTCACCGCGTTGGCCATCGAATTGACATGGCCGGGCGTGCCGGTGACGGCTTGGGCGAGCATCCGGCCATGGCGATCGAACACGCCGGCCGACAGATCGCCGGCCTCGCGCACTGAAGTCGAGAACGCCGTGCGCAGCATGGTTTGCGCCTGCTCCTCGACCACCGCGATCAGCCGGCTCCACATGATCTGCTGATGAATTTGTGCCAGCGCGGCGTTCGAACGGGCAACCATCTCAGTCCTCGCGAGCTCGTAGCTCAATATAGCCGAAGCGATCGATCTGCGCGTCGAAATTGGCGCTCACGATGGTGGAGGTTTCGTCCTCGGCGATCACCGCCGGGCCTTTGACGGTGGCGCCCGGCGCAAGATCGCCGCGCCAGTAAACGGGTGTGTCGATGAATTCGCCAGCCTCCGGATCGAACACAGCGCGATTCGCGACCGGCTGCGCCTCAGCGGGTTCTTCCCCACTCTCTGCTGCGAGCCGGCCTTCCGCGGGTGCACTCAGCGAAAGCACCCAGCTGAGAATCTCGATATCGACGCCGGGAATGGCGCGGCTGTACAGGCGCCGATAGGCGGCCTCGAACAGTTCGGCGAGCGTCGATCGGTCGACGGCAGTAAACTCGCGTACGGGAAGCTCGACCGCGATTTCATGGCCTTGGCCGCGGTAGCGCATGAACGAAGAGCGCCGCTCGGACAATGCAGCACTCGGCGCGCCGCGCCGCACCACGGCTTCGGCCTCGGCGCGCATTTCCGCAAGCAGCCGATTGGCGGCAGACGGATCAAATTCGGATAAACGCACCAGGCGCCCGCGCACGATTTCGTAGGCGACCGGCGCGCGAAGGAGCCCGACCGCAGAACCGACGCCGGCATTGGCCGGAATGAGGACGCGGCTCACGCCGATCTTTTCGGCGACGCGCGCGGCATGCAGCGGCGCGGCGCCGCCGAACGCGATCAATGTGCGCGCGCGCAAATCTTTACCGCTCTCAATGGCATGCACGCGCGCGGCGTTCGCCATGTTCTCGTCGACCATTTCGCTCACCCCAAGCGCGGCATGATCGGGAGGAAGCGAAAGCGGCACCCCGATGCGCTCGGCGATGGCCCGCTCGGCATCGGCCGCATTCAACGCGATCTTGCCGCCGGAGAATTTCTCCGCATCGATGCGGCCGAGGACGAGATCGGCATCGGTCACCGTCGGCTCGCTGCCGCCCTGGCCGTAGCAGACCGGCCCCGGCTGCGCGCCGGCGCTGTCCGGGCCAACCGCGATCCGCTTGAGTGCGTCGAGGCGCGCAATCGAGCCGCCACCGGCGCCGATTTCCACCATTTCAATCACCGGTATGCGCAAGGGAAGCCCGCTGCCTTTGAGAAAGCGGTAAATGCGCGCGACTTCGAGAACACGCGCGGTTTGCGGCTGCGCGCGGTCGATCAAACAGATTTTCGCGGTGGTGCCGCCCATGTCGAAGGACAGAACCTGATCGAGACCGTGCTGGCGCGCGATGCAGCCGGCGAAGATCGCGCCGGCGGCGGGGCCGGATTCGATCAGACGAACTGGAAAGCGGATCGCGGTTTCCACTGTGGTGATGCCGCCGCCGGACGTCATCAGCAGAATGGGGCAGCCAAAGCCGGCGCGTTTAAGCTCGCGTTCGAGTCCGGTCAGATAGCGCTGCATCAGCGGCTGAATGTAGGCGTTGGCACAGGCGGTGGAGAAGCGCTCGTATTCGCGCATTTCAGGCGACACGTCGGAAGATAAGCTCACCGCGACCTGCGGCAGGCGGCGGGCAACCGCCTCACCCGTGCGCCGCTCGTGATCCGCATTGGTGAAGCTGTGCAGAAAGCCAACCGCCACCGCCTCGACCCCGCGCGTTGCGAGACCCTCGATCGCGCGATCGAGGCTCGCCTCGTCGAGCGGAACGAGGACATTGCCCTGCGCATCGATACGCTCGCGCACCGGAAAGCGCAGGCGCCGCGGCACCAAGGGCGGCGGCAAATCGATGTTGACATCGTATTGTTCGAAGCGGTTCTCGTGGCGGATTTCGATCACGTCACGAAAGCCTTCGGTGGTGAGCAATGCGGTCTTGGCGCCCTTGCGCTCGATCACCGCGTTGGTGGCGAGCGTCGTGCCGTGAATGATCAGATCGACCTGTCTAGGCTCGATCCCGGCCGCCTCAGTCACCGAGCGCAATGCGGTGAGCACGCCCTCTTCCGGAGCGCCGGGCGTGGTCAGCGTTTTTCCGGTAAAGCGCCGCGCACCGATCTCCAGCGCCACGTCGGTGAACGTGCCGCCGATGTCGAGGCCGAGTCGAATTGCGGGAGTGGAATTCACGCTTGCGGGTTCACGTCGATGGACCTCGCGCTTCGCAGCACGGCAGCAAGCGCGCGCCGCCGGAAGCGCTACTAGCCGAATTCTACTCGAAGCGCGAGGCGCATTGGCCGCCGGCTTGCTTGAGCTCGCTACACAATTGATCGGCCTCGCCGCTGCTCATTGGACCGATTTCGACACGGTAATAGACGCCCTGCGCCCCGAAATCGGCACGGCGGATGACGGCGTCGCGGTCGCCGAGAATGTCCGGATATTGCGCCTGCAGCTCCTGGAAGGCGGTGTGCGCGTCAGCTTCGCTCTGCTGCGAAGCGACGAGGGCGTAGAGCCCACTGCTGCCCGGTCCCGGCGCGTTGCGCGCCGCTTCGCGCGCCAGCGCCGCGCGCGCCGCCGGGCTGTTGGGCGGCACCGGGATGAAGGGTCCGCCGACGCCTGCCGGCGGCCGCGGCGTATTGAGCGGCGTGAGCGCTTGCATCCCGCCGAGGCCCTGCCCACCCGCCGCCGGATCCATGTAGACGCCGTTGGCGGCGCGCGCGCGCGCCGCGGCGCTTAGGCGGGTGGCTTGTCGCGCTTGCGCGGCCGGCGTCGCCACGCCGAGCACCTGGCCCGCCGGCGGCAGCTGGAGCTGGAGCGTGTTGTCAGCTGAATAGATCAGTCCAGCCCGCCGCCGCCGCTCCTCGGCGGTGAGGCGCACGGTCAATTCGTCCATCCTCTGCTCGAACTGCTTGGGCGTGAGCTGCCTCGCGTCGACCTGTTCGGATGCCTGCTCGCGCGCGTCGAGCCACTCGGTGATCAGATCCATGTCGGGATAATTCGCCGCCTTCCAGGCAGCGAAGATCCGCGGGTTGGAGCACTGCGCCGATTCCTTGTAGGTCGCGATCTCCTTGCGCAGCCTCTTCTGCCGGCATTCCTCGATCGCCTGGCGGCTCTGTTGCACCGCTATCTGAGTGATGGCGGGCAATGGCTGCGGCGCGGCGCCTGGTACCGGCTGCGCCACCGCCGGCTGGGTGACGTTGACGGGCGGCAGCGGCAGCGCGTCCTGGTCGGAGTCCTGCGCACATGCTGCGGATATGCCGGCTGCGAGCGCGAGCGCAGCGGTTGCGGGAACAAGTCCGCGAATGAGTATGCGGGACATGATTGCACCCATTGGTTTGCGCATCCTATCGGCTTTGCATCCGCTTTGCGTTCGTTCGGTCCTGCTCACCACGAATACCTGACTGATCCGGTCACCCCGACGCTGTAGCTGCCGCTGGCGATTTCGCCGTCTAACTTGCCTCCCACGCTCCAGCCGTTGAGGTACCTGATCTCGGACACCAGCGAGACTAAGCCGAGGTTCGCGGGCGGCGTGAGGCCGGTCAGCGTGAAAGTCGACGGCGTCAGCGACTGGAATTGCGCGGTCAATAGGACGTTGTTCCAGGTGTCGTGGGCGTAGCCGACCTTGCCGCGGACCAGGACGTTTGAATTGTCGTCCATCGTGAACGTCTTATCAGCCCAAAGGCCGACTTCGGCCCGCACGTCGGTGGTGGTGAGCGCCGAGTATGTCAGCGCGCCTGGCGTGCCGTTATTCGAGGTCTCGGTGTAGGACGGCGTTGCCAGCGCAAACACTTCGCCGGCGATGTAAGGCGTCAGGTTGATTTGCGGCAGCTCGAAACGATAGCCGCCTTCAAGGCGGGCATCGCCACCGTTACCGTTGAATTTTGCGTCAAACGTGTCCGCGCGGACGCTGGTGAGCTGATCGAGCGTGTAGGCGATCGATCCCGAGATGTAGGCTTGATTGATCCGCTGCGACCCGTAAACGCCGAATTGGAATACGGTGCTGTTGCCGCTGTTGCCGCCGGTCATGTTCCACGACGAATAGCCGCCGCCGAAGGCAAAGCCGACCACGGTATCCTGCCTGAACCGGTAATCGATGCCGGTAGCAAGGCCGCCGCCGCCGGTGGTCGCGGTGGCCGATCCGATCGCCGTGTTGCCGCTCAGACTCGAATAGCCGCCATAGGCCGAGCCCCAGGCGCTGTAGGTATAGTTGCGATCGAGCCCCCGCATCAGCGCGTCGAGCGGCTGCGACGGCATGACCATGTCGTAGATCGCCTGCTGCCCTTGCGACGTCTGCGCCGTTTGCGTCTGGTCGCTGGTGTCGGGCGAGAAGCCGAGCGCCGGCCCATAGCCGCCCTGGACGCCGCCGCGATAGCCAATGTTCGGATTGAGCATCGTCGTCGTGAACGAACTCTGCATCGAGAAGGAATTGACGCCGAACGGCAGGTAACTGACAGTCGGCTGGCGAAAACGATACCGACACCTTGTTCGTGCCGGTGCTCACGGTCTCGTTGTAAGTCACGCCCGACGCGGTGGTGAAGGTCGGAGATGCCTTGAACGCCCCAGTGACGTGGGCGGCGCTGAGCACCGTGTAGGATGTGCCTAGCGTGATCGTGCTGCTCTTGGCGATCTGCAACGCCGCACTGTTCAGCGCGGCGGTGCCGGTCACGCTGGTCGTGCTGTTGTTGGCGCCGTTGATGGTGACCAAATAGGCCGCGGCCGACGCGAACGTGAGGCTGCCGGTGATCCGAATCGTTCCGTAGGGAGTGCTCGCCGATCCCGGCGCCAAAACGCCACTGACGTACACGTTCGGCACGGTCAGATTGCCGATCCCGGAGAGCGTGCCAAGCGCATCAACATTTACCGGGCCGGTCGCCGACGTAATGCTGCCGCCGCTATCGAGTTGCAAATTGCCGGCCATAATCGTGGTCGAACCATTATAGGTGTTGGCGCCTGTTAGTGTTGTCGTGCCGCTGCCGATCTGCATGACGTTTCCGGAACCTGTAATCTTGCCGGAGAACGTATAGGAATTGGACCGATCGAAAATCAGTGTACCGGAATTCGCCACATTGCCGACGATCGAACCGCTGCTGCTGCCATTGCCGAGCTGCAATGTACCAGCCGTTATTATGGTTCCGCCGCTATAGGTATTGGCGCCAGACAGGATCAGTGTGCCGGCGCCGGTCTTCGTCACCGCGCCGATTCCGGTCGCAATGCCGTTATAGGTGAGTGCTGTTGCCGCACTTGTGTCGATCGTACCGCCGCCCGCATTAAAGCTAATGCCGCGGTTGGCGTTGAGCGCGAAACTCGCCGTCGTAGCGAGTGTGCCGCCATTGAACGTCAATTGATTGGCGGTAGCCGATATTGGCGCCGTACCCAGATTGCTGTCGGCGCTGATCTGCAACACGCCACCGTTGATCATAGTGGCGCCGCTGTAGGTGTTGGTGCCGGTGAGCGCTACAATGCCGCCGCTGTTCGCGCTGTCGATGATCGTCAGCGTGCCGCTGCCGCCGATCTGGCCACTATAGGTGAACAGCTGGCCGTTGGCATCGATCGTGCCGGCGACGTTGATCGTGGCCGCATTGCTGATCGTGAACGGCGCGCCGGTGCCAGTGCCCGATTGCAGGGTGCCGCCGCTAAAGTTCAGCGTGCTGCTGCCGAGCGCAGAGTTGTTGCCAACCTGTAGCGTGCCGCCGTTGATGGTGGTGGCGCCGGTGTAAGTGTTGGTGCCGCTCAGCGTCTCGGTGCCCGCCGTCAGGCGTCAGTCCGCCGGTGCCGCCGATGATGCCGGCGTAAGTGGTCGAGCCGTTCGCGATGGTCAGCGTCTGGGCGCCCAGCGTCACGTTGCTGTTGGCGACGCCGTTGAGTGTCGTGATGGTGGCGCCCGCCGTGGTGCCCGCAATGCTGAACGTGCCGGCGGCAGCCGCTACGTTCACCTGGCTGGATGCCGCAATGCTGCCGGTGCCGCTCAGCGCCAGCGTGCCGCCGTTGATGGTGGTGGCGCCGGTGTAAGTGTTGGTGCCGCTCAGCGTCTCGGTGCCCGGCCGTCAGGCTCAGTCCGCCGGTGCCGCCGATGATGCCGGCGTAGGTGGTCGAGCCGTTCGCGATCGTCAGCGTCTGGGCGCCCAGCGTCACGTTGCTGTTGGCGACGCCGTTGAGTGTCGTGATGGTGGCGCCCGCCGTGGTGCCCGCAATGCTGAACGTGCCGGCGGCAGCCGCTAAGTTCACCTGGCTGGATGCCGCAATGCTGCCGGTCCCGCTCAGCGCCAGCGTGCCGCCATTGATGGTGGTGGCGCCGGTGTAAGTGTTGGTGCCGCTCAGCGTCTCGGTGCCCGCCGTCAGGCGTCAGTCCGCCGGTGCCGCCGATGATGCCCGCGTAGGTGGTCGAGCCGTTCGCGATGGTCAGCGTCTGGGCGCCCAGCGTCACGTTGCTGTTGGCGACGCCGTTGAGTGTCGTGATGGTGGCACCCGCCGTGGTGCCCGCAATGCTGAACGTGCCGGCGGCAGCCGCTACGTTCACCTGGCTCGATGCCGCAATGCTGCCGGTGCCGCTCAGCGCCAGCGTGCCGCCATTGATGGTGGTGGCGCCGGTGTAAGTGTTGGTGCCGCTCAGCGTCTCGGTGCCCGCCGTCAGGCTCAGCCCGCCGGTGCCGCCGATGATGCCGGCGTAAGTGGTCGAGCCGTTCGCGATCGTCAGCGTCTGGGCGCCCAGCGTCACGTTGCTGTTGGCGACGCCGTTGAGTGTCGTGATGGTGGCGCCCGCCGTGGTGCCCGCAATGCTGAACGTGCCGGCGGCAGCCGCTAAGTTCACCTGGCTGGATGCCGCAATGCTGCCGGTGCCGCTCAGCGCCAGCGTGCCGCCGTTGATGGTGGTGGCGCCGGTGTAAGTGTTGGTGCCGCTCAGCGTCTCGGTGCCCGCCGTCAGGCGTCAGCCCGCCGGTGCCGCCGATGATGCCGGCGTAAGTGGTCGAGCCGTTCGCGATCGTCAGCGTCTGGGCGCCCAGCGTCACGTTGCTGTTGGCCACGCCGTTGAGTGTCGTGATGGTGGCGCCCGCCGTGGTGCCCGCAATGCTGAACGTGCCGGCGGCAGCCGCTAAGTTGCACCTGGCTCGATGCCGCAATGCTGCCGGTGCCGCTCAGCGCCAGCGTGCCGCCGTTGATGGTGGTGGCGCCGGTGTAAGTGTTGGTGCCGCTCAGCGTCTCGGTGCCCGCCGTCAGGCGTCAGCCCGCCGGTGCCGCCGATGATGCCGGCGTAAGTGGTCGAGCCGTTCGCGATGGTCAGCGTCTGGGCGCCCAGCGTCACGTTGCTGTTGGCCACACCGTTGAGTGTCGTGATGGTGGCGCCCGCCGTGGTGCCCGCAATGCTGAACGTGCCGGCGGCAGCCGCCAAGTTCACCTGGCTCGATGCCGCAATGCTGCCGGTGCCGCTCAGCGCCAGCGTGCCGCCGTTGATGGTGGTGGCGCCGGTGTAAGTGTTGGTGCCGCTCAGCGTCTCGGTGCCCGCCGTCAGGCGTCAGCCCGCCGGTGCCGCCGATGATGCCGGCGTAAGTGGTCGAGCCGTTCGCGATCGTCAGCGTCTGGGCGCCCAGCGTCACGTTGCTGTTGGCCACGCCGTTGAGTGTCGTGATGGTGGCGCCCGCCGTGGTGCCCGCAATGCTGAACGTGCCGGCGGCAGCCGCCAAGTTCACCTGGCTCGATGCCGCAATGCTGCCGGTGCCGCTCAGCGCCAGCGTGCCGCCGTTGATGGTGGTGGCGCCGGTGTAAGTGTTGGTGCCGCTCAGCGTCTCTGTGCCGCCGGCAACGGTGAGCGCCGTGGTCACACCAGTGACCGTACCGTCGACGATGTTGCCCGAGAACGCGCCGCCGTTGTTGACCGTCAGCGTGGCAACCGCCGGCGTCGTGACACTGGTCGGATTGGTCAGGTTGGTGACCGTGCCAGAGCCCGACAGCGAGCCAATCGTCTGGCTCAGACTGCCAAGATCGAGCGTGCCGTTGTCGGTCACCGCGCTGTTGGCGCTGAAGGCGTTTTGAACCCCACCGGCCAGCGTGGCATTGCTATCGATCGTGGTCGCGCCGCTATAGGTATTGCCGGTGCCCGATAGCGTCAGCGTGCCACCGTGGGCCGTAATCGTGCCGCTCCCGGTCACCTTCGCGCTGATGGCTCCCGAACCGCTGATCGCGCCGGTGTTCGAGACCGTACCGGGGCCGAGCGTGCCGCCGTTGTCGGTGATCGTACCGGAATTGCTTATCGTGCCGGTTGAGCTAAGCGTCGCGCCGCTGGCGATGGTAATCTGGGCGGAAGTGGAATTGGTGAGGCCGCTGTTGACGGTGAGCGTGCCGCCGGTGACGGTGATCGTGGCACCAGTTTGATTGGCAACCGCCCCCGCCACCGTGCCGTAGCCGGTCAATGTCGCGCCGCTGCCGATGGTCAGACCGGAAGTATCTGTCAACTTGCCGCCGACAAGCTGGATCGTGCCGTTGGTAACGCTCTCGGCTGCGCTGATTGTCAGGTTCCCGCCGCTGCCGATCTCCAGGGTCTGGTTACCGTTGTTGATCGCGATCGCAGTCGCCGCCGTCGCCGTGTTGGTGAACTCCAGAACGGAGGGGGAAGCCGTAGCGATCGTGAATACATTGCCGCTGGCCACGGTCCCGGTCAGGTCGAGCGTGCCGCCGCTGGCGGTGATCGTGCCGCTGCCGGCGGCGATGTTCGCGGCCACCGTGCCGTTGCCAGTTAATGTCGCGCTGCTGCCGATGGTCAGGCCTGAGGCGTCGGTCAACGTGCCGCCAGCAAGCTGGATCGTGCCGTGGCTAATATTCTCGGCCGCGCTGATCGTCAGGTTGCCGCCGTTGCCAATCTCCAGGGTCTGGTTACCGTTGTTGATCGCGATCGCAGTCGCCGCCGTCGCCGTGTTGGTGAACTCCAGAACGGAGGGGGAAGCCGTAGCGATCGTGAATACATTGCCGCTGGCCACGGTCCCGGTCAGGTCGAGCGTGCCGCCGCTGGCGGTGATCGTGCCGCTGCCGGCGGCGATGTTCGCGGCCACCGTGCCGTTGCCAGTTAATGTCGCGCTGCTGCCGATGGTCAGGCCTGAGGCGTCGGTCAACGTGCCGCCAGCAAGCTGGATCGTGCCGTGGCTAATATTCTCGGCCGCGCTGATCGTCAGGTTGCCGCCGTTGCCGATCTCCAGGGTCTGGTTGGCGCTGTTGATCGCGATCGCGGTCGCCGCCGTCGCCGTGTTCGAAAACTCCAGCGTCGATGCCGAGGTTGAATTGATCGTGAACGTCTGACCGCTCGCGACAGTGCCGGTCAGGTTCAACGTGCCGCCATTGGCGGTGATCGTGCCGCCGCTCCCGGTCATGGTCGCGCTGATCGTACCTTTACCGGTGATCGTACCGGTGTTCGAGACCGTCGCGGTGCCGAGCGTGCCGCCGTTATCGGTGATTGTACCGGAATTGCTTATCGTGCCGGTTGAGCTGAGAGTTCGCGCCGCTGGCGATGGTGACCGACGCCGAGTTGGTAAGACCGCTGTTGACGGTCAGGGTACCGCCGTTGACGGCGATGGTGGCGCCACTCTCGTTCGTGACTGCGCCCGTCAGTGTGCCGTAGCCGCTGATCTCCGCCCCAGAGCCGGCATTGACGATTCCGTTCGTGCCGGTGACGCTGACTGTCCCGCCGGCGTTAGTGATCGAACCGGCATTGCTAATGCCGTACGTCGCGCCGGTAGTTTCGAGGGTGCCCGTTCCGACGACAATCGAAGCGCCACTGACGAGAGTAATGCCGCCACTCGTGGTGAGGGTACCACCTGACATAGAGATTTCAGCGGCCGATCCGGACAGATCGACGGTCGTCGCACTGGCAGTGGTCGGGGTGACTGTGAGCGTAAAGCTATTGTTGATCGTCAGCGTGTCGTGACCAGCGAACGTGCCGGTCATCGACAGAGAATTGATGGCCGTACTGCTGGATAGCGTGGGTTGGTGCTGGAAGCTGTCCTGGATCGTGACGGATGTGCTGCTACCCGGAACAACCCCCCGTTCCAATTGCTGCCAGTGCTCCACGCCGCGCTTGTGCCGCCGTTCCAAACGTCTTGCGCCTGCGCCGACGCCGCGGCGACCAACAAGGTGGCGCAGAGCGCAGCAAAGAACGTCAGCCACCGCGCGGCGGCTCGGTTGGTCCCGGCAAGCTTTTTTGCGGAGCGAATCGTCCCTCGTGCCGGAAAACGCGGCAACACTTGCCGCGCGGCGGAGACGCCGCGCGCAATGGTTGAGGCACGTACTGACAAACCCCTCGACCCCAAGCCTAATGGTTAAGCCTATCTTACCTTAGGTCATGGGGTCCATATAAAGGATGTGGCCCGACGGCTCGCGCAGGCGTTTGTCGGGCCGCAAAATTGACGTCCGTCCAATGGGTTAGTGAAGATTCCGGGATAGCTAACAGGCGTTAACCATATTTGCCGAGTGTGGCTCCGGCGCATCGGCAAACCCGCAACGCTTTGATATCGGGGAGTTTTCGGCGCACGCTGATTGCATCTGGTACTGCTGCACCGCTTCACAAAACGTCACGCGCCGTGCATGGTGCTGCGGTACAGGTCCCCTTGGGTGAGTGTGCGTCCCTTGTCGCGTCGCCTCCGCAACGTCCTGTTGCTTGTCGCCGCTTCCCTGCTGCTCGCGGGCGTCGGCGCAGTCGTCGCCCAGCAGCCGACGCCGCGTCCACCGGCACGCCCGGCGCAACCGGCGCCGCCGGCACGGCCCGCCGCCACCCCGCAGTCGACCGCCGGCGAGCCGCAGCAGACCTCCGCCACCTATGAGGACTGGGTGGTGCAGTGCCAGACGCGTGCCGGCCCACCGGTGGAGAAACTCTGCGAGATGCAGCAGATCGCGCAGGCGCAGGTGCAAGGCACGACCCGGCCGTTCTCCCGCGTGGTCATTCCGCATCCGGCGAAGGGTCAGCCGGTCAAGCTGATCGTGCAGGTGCCGGTCAACGTATCGTTCCGCACGGAGGTGCGCATCGTGACCGGCGAGGCCGATCCGGGCCTGAGCGCGCCGTTTGCGCAATGCGTGCCGTCCGGCTGCTTCGCCGAGTTCGAGCTGAAGGACGAGACGATCAAGCGGCTCGGCGCGATCACGGTCCCGGGCAAGCTCACGTTCGCCGACGCTGGCGGCCACGAGGTCGCGGTGCCGATCTCGTTCAAGGGTTTCATCCAAGCCTACGACGCGCTGCTGAAGGACTAGGAAGCTTCAGCAGCTCCCTCCAGTCCGTCTGTCGTAGCTGCTATGGCGTGCTGGCGCGCTCGGAGAGATTCGAACTCCCGACCCTCAGATTCGAAGTCTGATGCTCTATCCAGCTGAGCTACGAGCGCGTGCGCCGCACCATAGCCGCTCCGGCACAAATGTCACTGCGGGCGCGCAAACGCTGATCAATGCCGACAGTGCAAGATCACGGTCGCGTTGCAGCGAGACCCTTTCTGCAACTCATATCTTTGCTTCTCCCGGTTCTAGGCATTGATTCGTCATCAACCCAATTTCGGACTGTTCGATCAACGTTTGCTACGCTGGAACTTTCCGCGGCATGTGTCTCGATCTTAGGTGCTATGCCCACGCCAGCCAGCCAGCCAGGAACTCCAGTCATTGGCCTGCGGTTGTCCTTCGTGCTGAAAGCGACGGAGGACAATCATGTCTGAATTTCGCAATCCAAATGATCCGATGGGACGTGACAGCCCCTACGACTTGAACGCGCGCGAAGGCGGTGCATGGGCCTGGATCGCTGGCGCCGTCCTCGTGGTCGTTCTGGTCGCGCTGGCCTTTGGCATCAACCACACGCCAAATAACACCGGCCCGAATATCGCGCAGAACAACACGCCAACGATGAACCGACCGGCTACAGAGTTCACTGGACCGGCCAGCCGCGCGTTCGCGCCACCGTCTGCTCCCGCTACACCTGCTCCGGCGGCGCCTGCCAAGCCTTAACAGCCGTCAAGCGGGAAGCGAATTGAAAGCGGCCGCGTCTTTGGCGCGGCCGTTTTCGCTGTGGCGCAAGCCTCTGCGTTCAATCCACAACCTCGCGGGCGATGACGAGCGGAACGCGGCTCACATTGACGCCTTGCGCTTCGCTCAAGCGCACAACGTTGATCGTGCCGGCATATTCCGGCGAGCCGGAATAGAATGCGGGCACGGCGCCGTTGCCGACGCGCATGGCTCTGTTCCAATGGCCAAGCGCCACATAATCGGCGTGGGTCGCGGCAATCTCGTCATCGCCGATGAGCCAGGACGGGCGCGGGCCGACGCTCCGATTGGGAGCCGACTCGTAATGACCGTGCGCGACGGCGATTTGCCAGCGCGTCCGGCGCGCCGGGCGCGGGCGCGCCGTATCGAGCGGGATCATGTCGCCGTAGTCGCGGTGCGCGCGGCCCCAGATTTCGAGCGACAGAGCATCGAAAATCACCGCCTCCTCGTGGGTCACACCAATGACGTACAGATTCTTCACCGCCGCAAGCATGCTGCCGCGATAGACTGCCTCGCTCACCGCCGGATCGTGATTGCCCGGAAGAACGACGATCGGCAGCGCCGCATCCGCCATCACCGATGCCGCACGCCCGATCAAATCTTGCGGCACGCGATGACTATCAAACGTATCGCCGGCAAGAATGACGACGTCGGCTGCTGCGGCGCGTGCGGCGCTCAGCACTGTGGCTAGCCCAGCCGTGCCGTCGCCGCCGTGCAGCCGCGCGGTGTAATCGTGATCGATGTGCAGATCCGAAGAGTGGACGACGATGATGTCGCGAGCGGACGGCGGCATACGGGTGCAAAATCAGGCGCGGTTAGTCCGCACCTTTAGCGTAAGCCGAACCGCGATGCCAACGATCGGCGCTACCGACGCGGCGGTTCGGTCAATGGCCGGTCAAGCCCACCGACTTGCTCTTCCAGCGGCCGCTTGAGCAGGCGGAAACGGTTGGGATCGAGCGCCGCCGTCGGTTGCGGCGCAGCAGCCGGCTGAATGCTCGGCGATAGGGCCGGGCCAGCGCGCAGCTCGTCAGCCGGGTTACCGCGCGGCCTGCTCACGCGCCCGCGCCAACGTTCGATCACGGCAGCAAGCGAGCGGGCGTCGAGCGGTGCCGTCGCGCCGCCCTGATCGTCGCTCATCGTGTCGCTTCGCGGCAGCATCTGTGCAGGCAGTTGCGTGAACTTCAGCCGCGTGGGCAACGCCACGCCTTCGCCGAACGCGAACGCCTCGCCGGTGCCGAGCGAGGGCAAGAACGCGAGCAGGTTAGCGGCCGTATCGGCGACGGCTGAGCGCAGCAATTCCTGGTCGCGATCGTTGGTCATGCGCATGGCGAACAGCGTGCTGCATTGCGACAGGATGGTCGGATCGAGCTCGGCCGGCCGCTGGGTGACCAGGCCGAGGAACACGCCGTATTTGCGCCCTTCCTTGGCGATGCGCGAAATGGAGCGCCGGGTCGGCGCAAATCCGACCGAATGATCGGCCGCCATGTAGCGATGCGCTTCCTCGCAGACGACCAGAAGCGGCGCGCTGCCGTCGCTCCACAGCCCGAGATCGAACGCCATGCGGCAGGTGACGGACACGAGCGCATCCACCACTTCGGACGGGAAGCCGGCGAGCTGCATGATCGTCATCGGCTTGCCGTTCGGCGGCAGCCGGAACAGCGTCGCCAGGATTTCCGCCATCGTGTCGCCGCCGACATTGGCGTTTTCGAACATGAAGGCGTAGCGGGGATCGTTGCACACCGTTTCGATGCGGGTCATCAGCTTGTGATAGACCATGCGCGAGCCGCGGTTCTCGAGTTTGCCCATGCGCGCGTCGAGCAGCGACATGAGATCGGCGATGCGGTAGGGCACCGGCACATCGAGCGTGTAGCGGACGCTTGGGGTCTCGCCCGGCTTGGTGAGCCGGCTGGTCAGGCCGATCTGTTGGGCATAGGAAGATTTCGCCAGCGGTATCACCTCAGAGAGGAAATCGACCTCCTCGTCCATCGACGGCCGGCCGCCGAAAAATACGTCGACGATCTCATCGAAGTTGAACAGCCAGAACGGCAGCTTGATGTTGTTCGGGTTGAGCACCTGCGCGCGTTCGCCGAAAGCAGCGGCCGTATTCGTTGTGCACGTCGAGCAGGAGAACGCGCAGGTCGGGCCTCGCCTGGAGGATCTGCTGCAGGAGCAGCGCGATCGCGCTCGACTTGCCGACGCCAGTCGTACCCAGCACGGCAAAATGCTTGCTCAGCATCTCGTCGACGTCGAGGCCGGCGGGGATGGCGCTGTCCTGGTGCAGGCGCCCTACTTCGATCATGCGCGAACTGGTGTTTTGGAAAATAAGCCGCAGTTCGCGCGCGCCGATGAACACGACCGGATCGCCCATGCCCGGGTAAGAGGTGACGCCGCGCTGAAAATACGCGGTGCCCGCTTCGCCAGAGCGGATTTCGCCGATCAGATCCAATTTCGCCACCGCCGCGTCGTTCTCGCGCGCGCCCGCTTCGATGCGGGTCGAAACGTCGGTGATCAGGCCGACGAGCAGCGTCTTGCCGACGGCAACGCCGAGAAACTTGCCGACCGTGACGCGCTTTTCCTCCGGCGCCTGCGGCGACATCGCCGGAATTCCGACGCTCGCCTGCGATCCGTGAACGGAAATGATGCGGCCGAGAAGCTCGACCCTTGGCGGCGCCGCCGCTTGAGGCTTCGGATCGTTATTCAGCAGGGCCATCGTGTTCCTCGAACGAGCATCGTCTGAAAGGTGGCAAGACCCTTCTCCCTAGCCGTTTCGGCTGGAGATTCAGTTAATGAAGCGGTGGCAATTGTGTTACGCGGGGTTTGGAGTGTCCGTCCCCCCACACCGAACAGACAAAAAACAAACAACGGTTTCTGCTGCCGTTCGGCGGGCCTTGGCCGGTTCCGATCGCTTGTCCCGTGCCGAGAGCTTAGCAAATCGTTAGCCGTCAGCCGCGCATCGGCGCCCGCCAGCGCGGGCTTGCGCTGCTTCGCGGGCTGCCCGCGGCGCGGCGGGTCGGCGCCAGTTCTTCGAGGAAGATCGGTTTGGCGAAATAAAACCCTTGCGCGAATCTGATCCGCGTCGCCGCCTGCAGGTAGGCGACCTCCTCGAACGTCTCCACGCCTTCGGCGACCACCGTCATGCCCAGCGCATCGCTGAGCGCCTCGATCGCCTTGAGCACGCTCTGGCTGCGCGGGCGCTGGTGAATGCCGGTGATGAAGGAGCGGTCGATCTTGATCTCGTCGGCGGTTACGTCGGTAAGCGTGGCGAGCGACGAATATCCGGTGCCAAAATCATCGACCGAGACGCGCGTGCCGATTTCGCGCAGCATTGGCAAAAAATGCGTCTGAAAGAGGCCTTTGGCCAGGAACGCCTCTTCGGTGACTTCGACCATGAAACGGTTGGCGCAATCAGTCGCTTTCAATTCCGCGCAGAAGTCGTCCATGAATTTCGCATCGCCGGCCTGCTTGGCCGCGATGTTGATGCTGATGGTCGCCTGCGGCCCGAAAGCGTCGTCGAGCAAATCCATCGAGCGGACGATTTCGGCAAGCGCCAGATAGGTGATGTCGTCGATCAAGCCAAGCTCGATAGCGAGCCCGATGAATTCGCCCGGCGGCTGGATCACGCCGTCCTCGTCGCGCAGCCGGATGAGCGCCTCGACTCCAACAACATCCTGGGTGCGGATGTCGACCTTGGGCTGAAATGCGCAGCAGAAGCGGCCGTCGCGGACGGCAAGGCGCAGCCGCTGTTCTTGTGCCATGCGCGCCGTCATCGCGCGCCCCATGTCGGAATCGAACAGCGCGGCTGCCCCCTTGGCGCCGTCCTTGACCCGGTTGATGGCGGTGTCAGCCGCCCGGCGCAGCGTCTCATAGCTCACGCCGTGGTCGGGACAGATGCTCACCCCAATCGATGCCGAAGTGAGAATCTCGTAGCCCTCGATCAGGAATGGTTCCTTGAGTTCCTTGAGCAGGTTGTTGATCAGATTTTCCAGATATTCATCGCTGTCGAGCGGATGGAGAACCAGCAGAAACTCGTCGCCGCTCAGCCGCGCGGCAACATCGGTCGGGCGAAGCTGAGCGGTGATGCGCTGGGCAACTTTCAGCAACAATTTATCGCCGACGGCGTGCGTGTAATAGTCGTTAACGTGCTTGAAATTGTCCACGTCGAGAAGCGCAAGCGCGAAGCGCGCGCGCCCGTCGCTCACCGCCAACACCCGGCGAACCTCCTCGTGGATGAGCATCCCGTTCGGCAATCCGGTCAAATCGTCGAAATAGGCGCGTTTGGACAATTCGATTTCGGCCTGCTTGCGGTCGGTGAAATCAAACGACGTCGAAAGCAGGAGAGAGCGGTCGAGAATGCGCGCTGGCTGCCTGCGGATCAGCACAGTGCGTTCGCCAGTGTCGCCCTGAGGACCGATGACGCGCTCTTCCGTTGTGACCGAGCCATTTGTATTCATCGCGCCGCTGGCCAGCTCTGATTGCAGCGCCGCGATGGGCGCGGCGATGCCGCTGGATGGATCGCTTGCGATCGAGAGATTCGCCGAAATGGCGTTTTCGAGCACGACCGCGCCATCCTCCGACTGCACGGTGACGCCGACGGGAAGCGAATGAATGATTGCGTTGAGTAAGCCGAGCGCGCGCCTCGCGTCAGTCGCTATCTGCTCCGCTGCTTCCAGCCGCCGGCGCAAAGACGCCGTTTCATCGGCCGGATTGTGTTCGCTCATACGGCTTGCTCGCAATGGCCGTCAACGCCCGCAGACATGGGTCTGCGGCGTCGGAAGGACTACGGCGACCGACAGTTTAGCGGGGCGAAAAGAATGAAAATTTAAGAAACGGGCGATGGGCGGACCGCGACGAGTGGCCCGCGCGAGCTAAGCTTTCGTTAACCGACAGGCATCGCCGAGTAGACGGCTGGTCAGCTTCGCGCCGCATAGGCGCCGCGGCCGACGACACTGACGAATTCAGCGCCGATCTCGTAGCCAAGGCGCCAGACGACCCGGTAGGCGCGTTCCTTGCCGGCCAGCCCGTCGCCGGAGAGAAGCAGCACGAATTCGTCAGGAACATCGAAATTCTCGACGTGCAGCCGGATGCCGCCGTCGGAAATATCGGTGATCAGACAGTCGCGCGGCAGCGTTCCGGCACCGAGCTGAATCTTCGCCACGCGATTGAAAGAGCGTCGTTGCGTACGGCGTCTCTCGGGCTGAGTCACTTCCGCACGCATAATGATCCACGCCCTTCGATGCGGGCGCGCCCGCATTCGCGGCGGCCCCTCTGCGTGGAAATACGTAAGGGGTGCTCGTTGCGTGGACGCTAAAGCGGCGGCTTGCATTTTCGTGGCATTTGCCGGGAATTTGCTGCGCCGCCACCACCTTGCCGTGCCGGCTGCAGCCCTTGCACGTCTCGCATCACTGCTCGAAGGCGGCATCGATCGGCACCCGGTAGCCGTTGGCGAGGCGGTTAGTCTCGTTTGCCATGCCGACCACGGCCATCAGCTCGCCGAACATTTGCTCGCTCATGCCCGCCTTGCGCGCCGCCGCGCCGTGGCTTGCTATGCAATAGCCGCAGCCGTTGGTGACGCTGACCGCAAGGTAGATCATCTCCTTGGTGAGCGTGTCGAGCGCGCCCGGCGCCATGATTTCCTTGACGCTTTCCCAGGTGCGCTTGAGCGTTTGCGGATCGTGCGCCAGGTATTTCCAGAAATTGTTCACATCATCGACGCGCCGCGTGCGCTTGATGTCGTCGAACACTTCGCGGACCTGCGCGCTGGCATCGCGATATTCGATCGGTTGGTGTACGCCCATGAACTGCACTCCTGTCAGAGAAAAACCCGGGAACTCGTACGCGACGTTGATCGGTCGATCGCATTAAGTGGACGCATTTGGCAGCCGCCAATTCACCAGGAACACGCCAGCGACGCAGATCGCCATGCCGAGAAGCGACAGCGGCGGCAGCCGCTCGCCGAACATGAGCCAGGCCATCAGCGCAGTCACCGGCGGCGTGAGATAGAACAGGCTGACCACGCGCGTTGCCGCCGACCGGCGGATGAGGAAATAGAGCAGCCAGATCGCGCCAAACGACAGCACGAACACGAGCCACGCCAGCGCAAAGATGAATTGCGGCGTCCACTCGACCACGCGGCGTTCGAACAACACCGCACCGAGGATGAACAGAACGCCCGCCGCCGCGTATTGCACCAGCATGCCGGTGCGCATGTCGATGCCGCCGCCGAAGCGCTTCTGATAGAGCGTGCCGACACTGATGCCGACGAGCGCCAAGGTGGCCGCGACCCAGGCGAGCGGCTTGGTCTCACCGGCGGCGATGTTCTCGCGCACGATCAGATAAACGCCAATCAGGCCGAGCACGAGCCCGAACCATTGCCGGGGCAGAACGCGCTCGCCGAGCCAGCGGTTGGCAATCGTCGAGGTCAGCACCGGCTGCAGGCTGACCACGAGCGCGATAAGGCCGGCGGAGAGGCCGTTCTCGATCGAAACGAAGACGCCGCCGAGGTAAAGGCCATGCACCATGAGCCCGGTCAGGGCACTGTGGACCAAACCCGCGCCTTCCGGCCATTTCGGACGGGTGAACAGAACGACCGCCCCGAGCAGCACGACCAGCGCGGCCATGCGGAGGGTGAGGAACGTCAGCGGCTCGGCGTAAGCGAGCCCGAACTTCGCGCCGATAAAGCCGGACGCCCATAACACGACGAACACCGCGGGCGCGGCGAAGACGGTGAAGTCTTCAAGCGAACGCGGCCCGGCCTTGCTTGGCATTTCGTTCATCCTCTGTTCTTATCATCGTTTGAGTCGCGAGGGGGAGACCTTTGGATCACGGGTTTTGCGGAGTAGCCAGTTTCGACGCGCCCGGTCTCCGCGCGTCATGACTGCGTCCTATCTCGGCACGCTCAATCCGCAGCAGCGCCGCGCCGTCGAGCATGGCGGCGGCGCGCTTGCCGAGGCCGGTCCGCTTCTGATCATTGCCGGGGCGGGCTCCGGCAAGACCAATACGCTTGCGCACCGCGTCGCCCATCTGATCATCAACGGCGCCGATCCGCGCCGCATGCTGCTGCTCACCTTTTCTCGCCGCGCAGCAGCCGAGATGGCGCGCCGCGTCGAGCACATTACGGCGAACGCGCTGCGCGAGCGTGCCGCCGCGATGACCGGAGCTGCGCCGGCGATTTCCTGGTCCGGCACCTTTCACGCGATCGGCGCGCGGCTTTTGCGCGAATACGCCGAAAGCATCGGCATCGAGCGCGCCTTCACCATTCACGACCGCGAAGATTCCGGCGATCTGATGAATCTGATCCGGCACGATCTCGGCTATTCGAAAACCGAGCGGCGCTTTCCGGCCAAGAACACCTGCCTTGCCATCTATTCGCGCGCGGTCAATGCGGAGAGTCCGATCGAGGAGGTGCTCGGCAGCCATTTTCCCTGGTGCGCCGAATGGGAAGCGGAGCTGCGTGCGCTGTTTTCCGCCTATGTCGAGGCCAAGCAGCGCCAGCACGTGCTCGATTACGACGATCTCTTGCTCTATTGGGCGCAGATGATGGCGGAGCCGGCGATCGCGGCCGACGTTTCCGAGCCGCTTCGATCACGTGCTGGTCGACGAATATCAGGACACCAACCGCCTGCAAGCCTCCGATTCTGCTCGCGCTCAAGCCGAACGGCCAAGGCCTCACCGTCGTCGGCGACGACGCGCAATCGATCTATTCGTTTCGCGCCGCGACCGTGCGCAACATCTTGGATTTTCCCGGCCAGTTCAGCCCGCGCGCCGAGGTCGATCACGCTCGAGCACAATTACCGTTCGACGCGGCCGATCCTGGCCGCCGCCAACGCCGTCATCGAACTTGCCGCCGAGCGCTTCACCAAGAATCTGAAATCCGACCGCGCCTCCGCCGAGCGGCCGCATCTGGTCAATGTGCAAGACGAGACCGAGCAGGCGCGCTATGCGGTGGAGACGATCTTGCACTATCGCGAATGCGGATGTCCGCTCAAGCAGCAGGCGGTGCTGTTTCGCGCCTCCCATCATTCGGGGCCGCTGGAAGTCGAATTGGCCCGGCGCAACGTTCCGTTCGTCAAATTCGGCGGCCTGAAATTTCTCGAAGCGACGCATATCAAGGACGTGCTGGCGATCCTTGCGCTTTGCGAGAATCCGCGCGACCGCGTCGCCGGTTTCCGCGCCTTGCAGCTTTTGCCGGGCGTCGGACCGGCAACGGCCGGCCGGGCGCTCGATTGCGTGGCCGGCAGCGCGACCGACGGAGGAACTGGAAAGCATTCGCGGTTCCGGCCGCCGCCCGGGAAGACTGGCCCGATTTTGTCGAGATGCTGCGGCTGGTGCGCTCGCGCGCCGCCGGCTGGCCGGCCGAACTCGATCTCGTGTGCCGCTGGTATGAGCCGCATCTGCAGCGTCTGCATGAAGACTTTGCCGTGCGGACGGCCGACCTCGTGCAGCTCGCCCAGATCGCGCAAGGTTTTGGCAGCCGCGAGCGCTTCCTCACCGAACTCACGCTCGATCCGCCCGGCGCGACCAGCGACGAGGCCGGCGCGCCGCTGCTCGATGAGGATTATCTGATCCTGTCCACCATCCATTCGGCCAAGGGGCAGGAATGGAAGGCGGTGTTTGTGCTCAACTGCGTCGACGGCTGCATTCCGGCCGATCTCGCGACCGGCACCAGCGCCGAAATCGAGGAAGAGCGGCGCCTGCTCTATGTCGCCATGACGCGCGCCAAGGATCACCTGCATCTGTTGGTGCCGCACCGCTTTTACGTGCATTCGCAGCGCAGCGGCGGCGACCGTCATATGTACGCCGCGCGCACGCGCTTTATCCCGTCCGACATTTTGCGCCTGTTCGAATCCGGCGCCTGGCCGCAAGCCGCCGCTTCCGCACCAGCAGCGCAAAGCCCGCGCACACCGGTCGACATCGCCGCGCGGCTCCGCCGCATGTGGAACTGAGAATCCGATTTCCGTTTGAACCGCCCGCCTTCGCGGTTCGTTCACCACGATACGATGGCGCTCGGCCCAAAAGGGAACCGGCCAGCCGGCCGTTCATTGTGCATTGTCGGATACAACCCCTGGGTGGGGTGACACGACGCGGAACGCAAATGGAGAAAGCGCCATGCAGCGGCCGATCACGATGCTCATCGCCGACGACTCGCACGTCACCCAGCAGATCCTCGCCGAGGCCGCGCGAAACTCGAAGCTGCCGATGCGCTTCACCATGACCGACAATGGCCGCGAGTGCCTGACGCTGCTCAACGGCGCCAATATCGATCTCGCCTTCATCGACGTGCATATGCCAGAGCTTTCCGGCACCGACGCCTTCTGGTCGGCCCGCAAGCAGGGAATCCAAACCTTCGTGACGCTGATGTCCAATCCGCCGGCGGCCGAGGCTGTGGACATGGCCATTAAGCTGCGCGCCTATGAGTTCCTGTTCAAGCCGTTTGGCGCCGATGACGCGCTTTCGATCATAAAAACCTACTCGCGCATCTCCTCGCCAACCAGAATATTGATCGTCGACAATTCCTCGACCGTACGGCAGATCGTGCAGAAGGTCGTCGCTGGCAGCGTGTTCAATTGCACGATCACCGAAGCGGCCGACGGCGAGACCGCGCTGACGCTCGCCCGCACCAGCAAGTTCGACGCCGTCTTCCTCGACCGCAACATGCCGGGGCTCGACGGACTGAGCACGATGAAGCGGCTGCGGGTCATCGAGCCGGCGCTGAAGATCGTGATGATGTCGGCCGAGCACGATCTGGACAAGGAGCATGTGGAGCTCGACGCCGGCGCCTGCGCCTTTCTGCGCAAGCCGTTCCATTCGGCGGATGTCGATCGCGTGTTGCACAACGCCTTCGGGCTTCGTTCGCCGCACCTGAAAGTCAACGCGAGCGAGCCGGACTTCGACGTGGCCATCGAGGGCAGCACGATCCGGCTGGCGCACAAGAACAGCGGACACGTGTTCGAATATCTGTGGTCGCACACGCCGCCTTATCTGCGCAACGCCGTGGTCCGTTGCGCGTCGGCCTGCACCATCGCGCCCGGCCGCGTTGCGCCGGTCGCCCAGCAGGCGGCGCTGCTGCAACTGCGCAACGCGCAACTGCTCGCGGCCTAGATCGGCTCCCGCGCCGGGTTGTGGCGCGGCCGGCGGACAGGCACAATCGTCCGGCGCATCAGCCGGACGAGGGACGCCATGCCGAAGACGCCGGATTATTTCGCCGGGAAAACCATCATCATCACCGGCGCCGGAAGCGGCATTGGCCACGCCACGGCGCTGATCTTCGCCCGCGAGCACGCCAATGTTGTGTGCGCCGATCTCAACGAAGCGGCCGCGCGCAAGACCGCCGACGAGGTCAACGGCAAGGGCAGCCAGGCGCTGGCGCTCAAAGTCGACGTCACCTCGCGTGCAGAGGTCAACGACATGGTGACCCGCGCGGTCGCCGCCTTCGGCGATGTGCAATTTCTGTTCAACTCCGCCGGTGCGGCCATCCGCCGGTCGAAGTTTCTCGACATCGATGACGCGCTGATGGAAAAGACCTTCGCGCTCAACGTCGGCGGCACGTTCTACGCCATGCAGGCGGTGCTGCCGCACATGCTCAAAAACAAGCTCGGCGTCATCGTCAACATGGCGAGCATGGCGCATCGGCGCGGCGGACCCGGCTCTTCGGTGCATTACGCCGCCGCCAAGGGCGCGGTGGTGTCGATGACCATGGGCGTGGCGCGCGAATACGCCACCTCAGGCATCCGCGCGCTGTCGATTTCGCCCGGGCCAATCAAGACGCCGTTCCAGGACGCCGCCGGCTCCTCGCCCGAACTGGTCAAACGCTTTCTGGACGACATCCCGATCGGCCGCTTTGGCGAGCCGGAAGAGATCGGCGAGCTGGTCCTGTTCATGTGCTCTGATGCCTGCCCGTTCATGACCGCCGACACGGTCTATGTGAATGGTGGTGGCGGGTGGAGATAAGATCGCCTTTCATCCGGTCCGCTCTTCCACCAGACTGATACTGTCGCGCGTGCGGGTGACGCCGCTTGGCCAAGCATCGTTGAACGCTTTGACCAGAGCCGGGATGGCGTCCGATTTCATCGCCGCATCGAGCCGTGCCATGTCAGCAAACTGATAAACGGCGTAATGCACGCCGGCATCGACCGTGCTCCAGAACCGCCACGCCTTCTCCGCCTTGAACGTGGCGATGTCCGTCGGCAGGTGAGCGCCCGCATACCACTGATCGAATTGCTGCCGCAGCGGGGCTTCGACCACCGCACGCACGACGCGAAAGGCTTTGGGCATTGTCTTCCCCAATTCCTCGCTTGCGCGCAGCTGCCCCTGCCCGTCTCGCTCATCGACCAGATTGAGCAAGTCGCGCACGCGGGTGACGCCGCTCGGCCAGCTTTTGTCGAAATCGGCAATCAGCGGTTTGAGGATTTCGTCCTTCATCGCCGCTTTCAGCTTCGCTTCGTCGGCGAACTGATAGACGGCGTAATGCACGCCGGCATCGACCGCGCTCCAGAATCGCCACGCCTTCTCGCTTTGAAATCGGCCAGCGCCATCGGCAGGTGGTGGCCCGAATACCAGGAATCGAATTTTTCTCGCCGCGGCGCTTCGACCACCGCGCGGACCATGAAGTAGGCTTTCGACATCTTCATCCTCGTTGAGATTGACCTATTTGATCGCGGCGATGCACCGATGGTTGGACGCCCGCGAAAAGAAACGGCCCTCGAACCTGTGTGCATCTGTGCGCCCGGAGCGCAAAACTCTTGTGGCACCGGGCGGAGGCCTTAACATGTCGCGCGCGACGGGAGCGCATGACAGGGGGAAGACGATGAGAATTCTGCTTGCCAGTTTGCTCGCGACTTTGGGTTTGATTTCGGGTCTCTTGATCTCGGCTCCCAAACCGGCGGCGGCACAAGGTTCTGCCTGCTTCGTGGCGCAACGGGGCTTGAGCTTCGAGCAGTGGTATCAAATTTGCGCCCAGCAGGTTGCGCAGACCTGCACCATGGTGCCGGTGCAGGGGCCGGCCTGCATCCAGATGGTGGCGCAGTCCGAGTACCAAACCTACATGCAGTCTCAATACACCTCGGTCGCTTGCCAGCAGTACCAGGCGGGCTCTCAGCAGTGCATCAACGGCTACGTCGCCACCTGCAACGGCTCGATGTTCATCACCAGCGCCCAACAGTGCTAGCGCGCGGCGGCTTGCTGCTCCTTCTCCCCGCTTGCGGGGAGAAGGTCGGGATGAGGGGGCGCCACCGACGCGCTCAGAATCGCGGATAGGCCCCCTCACCCGGATTGCTCGCTGCGCTCGCAATCCGACCTCTCCCCGCGCGGCGGGGAGAGGAAAAAGTGATTTCCCCCGCGCGGCGCCCAAAGTTGCTCAGCACTTGCCGGCCACGGTCTCGCGGCCGTCGGTTTCGGGCTCGATCCGCAATGCCTTGGTGAGCAGGCCGTTGGCGTAATAGTTGCCCACCGTGTAGGTGATTTCGACGATTTCCTCCGAAGTGAAATATTCTTGCAAGCTTGCGAAGGTCGGATCGTCGACGTCGCCGCCATGCGCTATCTGTTCGGCATAACCGAGCACGGCGCGTTCCTTGTCGTCGAACAGGCTCGCGGTCTGCCAATGCGGCAGCGCGGCGAGTTGCGCGTCGCTGTAGCCGCACATCTTGAATAACGGGATGTGCGAATTGATCTCGTACTGCGAGCCGACGATCTCGGCGGTGCGCATGATGGTGAGCTCAAGCAGCTTGCGCGGCGTCTTGGCGTCGAAGCGGATGGTGAAGGCCATGCCGGAGGCGGCACGGGTGAATTTCGGCGCGTGGCCGGTGGTGAGCTGCAGATTGATGACGGCGCCGCCGGCGGCGCGCCGTTTGGCAAACATCTCCGCCAGAATGGGATCGAGCGGCTGCGGCAGCGGCGGCAACCGCGAGACTTTTTGCTGTTCGAGCGGGACTTGCTGGTCTTGCGCCAGTTGGCCGAGCGACGGGCCGCTTAATCCCAGGCCCAGCACGGCTGCGCAGATCGCGACTGCTTTTCGCATGTGTTGTTCTCTCGTTGTTTGATCACTCGCCCCGGATTCCGGCCGCCTGGATGATCGGCCACCATTTCTCGATCTCGGACTTTTCAAACGCCGCGAGGCCGGCGGGCGTCTGTTGCTCGGGCGAGGCGAGGTCGAGGCCAAAATCCGCCAAGCGGGCGCGCAGTTTCGGATCGGCGAGCGCGGCCACCATCGCGGCGTTGAGCTTGGCGATCACCTGCGGCGGCGTGCCCTTGGGCGCGAACAGGCCGAACCAGCCGGACATATAAAACCCCGGCACGCCGGATTCGTCTGAGGTCGGAATATCCGGCAACGATGCCGAGCGCTTCGGCTGCAGCACGGCCAGCGCCTTGAGCGTGCCGGCGTGCACTTGCGGCATGGTGACGGCGGCCTGGAATACGGCGAGATCGACTTGGCCGGCGATCAAGTCGGTCAGCGCCGGACCGGCGCCCTTATAGGGCACCAGCAGCACTTGCGTGCCAGTCAGCTTCTGCAGCAGAACGGCGCCGATCTGGCCCGACGCATTCTGATTGACGAACTTGGCGTCGCCCGGATGCGCTGTCATCCAGGCGACCAGCGATTTCAGATCGTCGGCGGGGAATGATTTGCGCGCGATCAGGAGCTGCGGATTGATCGAGACAAGCCCGATCGGCGCAAAGTCCTTCTGCAGATCGTAATTGATGTTGTAGATGATCGCGCCGACATGGGTGTCCCACTGGCCGATGTCGATGGTGTAGCCGTCAGGCACGGCGCGCGCGAGCCTGCCGACCGCGATCGATCCCCCTGCCCCGCCCATATTCTCGACGATGACCGCCTGGCCAAGCGCCGCGCCCATACGGTCGGCGAGGATGCGCCCGACCACATCGGTCGAGCCGCCGGGCGGATAGGGCACGATCAGCGTGATCGTGCGCGAGGGGAAATTATCGGCGCGAACGGGCGCGGCGGCGCCAAGCGACAAGGCGGCAGTGACAGCAGCAATTGCAATGACGAAAGCGCGCATCGTTTCTCCCTATGAAATTTTCTTCGCCCTTCGGCGCCGGTGAGCGAGCGTATCATGCTTCATCCTCACCCGTGCAAACGGGGGAGGATGCGAGTCATCGTTCTCTCAATGCGTTTCACCTCCCCTCCCCCCGTTCGCGCAGCGAATGGCGGGGAGGGGTCGGGGGTGGGGGGCTCTTTAACTCGCCGAGCCCCTGTGAAGCGGCGCGGTGGGGCGGCGCGCGATCTCAAAGCGCATGCCAAGCCGGGAGCAAGTGCCCCCCACCCCTAACCCCTCCCCGCCACGCGCGTGGGCGGGAGGGGAAATAGATTCTCGTTCTCGCGATGCGGTTTTTGATTCGCATCCGAGTTATGAGCACGGCATTCCCACGAACCTCACCGCATTCCCGACCTTTGTCAGATGATCCCGGCAGTGGAGGGCCGGAACCATCACGATCAGGCGCGGCACGAAAGCCAAAAACGAAAGAACGACCGAACGAAAGAAAAGGAAGCAGAACGCCGAAAGGCGCAAGTCTTAGCTCCGCGCTTGCAAGGCGCGGCGCGCGTCCGGCGGGACGCGCACGCCTTCCGGCGTTCCACTGCGGCTCCTGCCAAGGGGACTGCTCATCCCCAAGGCGCAGCTCAAGCCACGCTTCCTGCAACTCGGCGGGAGCTTGCGAGCCTATGGACCGCCAACCGGGGCGAGTCTCGCACGCTTCTCCACGGGCGTTACCCGCGCCCGCCTGTCCCAGTCCAGTGAGCACCTCGCGCGCCGGTCATAATGCCGGCAGGTTGATGCCCGAGCCGCCCGAGTGCGGGAGTGACAAGCCCCCGCCCGCGGGCACCGCACCTCGCTCCGCCGGCCGAAGTCACCCGGCCGGCGTCCTTTCGGTAAGCGAGGTGAAAGTCTGTGTAACTGGACCGGAGACCGTTGTCAACATATAGGAGACCAAATCTCCCTCACGTCTCCGTGATAGGGACGGCGCCGAGGCTCGTCATACGCGGGCTTGACCCCCGCATCCGTTGCCGAGCTGGGAGACCTAGTCTAAAGGCCCGGCCCTTATCCGGGCCACCCTTGCTTGCAATTGCGCCCGGCCAGACCAATATGATATCATAATGATATCGGGGAGCCTGCTCATGGCCAACGTGTTCGTCCGTAACGTCAGCGAGGACACGCTCGCGCGGCTTAAGCGTAAGGCCAAGGCGGCGGGCAAGTCAGTCAACGATGTCGTTCGCGAAGCCCTCGATACCGCCGCCAAGCCGAACAAGGAAGAAGCTTGGGCGGCAGCCGACCGTCTGCGCGCCAAAATCCGCGCGCGCGTCGGTCACGACCTCCTCGAACTCGACTGCCGGTATCCGCGAAGATCGCGAAACGCACTGAAGGACAGGCCGATGGCTCTCGTCGTCGATGCCAGTGTCGCGGTCAAATGGCTATTGCCGGAACCGGGATCGTCAGCCGCCACGGCGTTGCGCGAAGGGGATTCTGAGCTGATTGCGCCGTCGCTCATCGCCGCCGAGATCGGCAGCGCGCTCTGGCGGGCCGAGCGGGCCGGCACGATCAAACGCTCCGAAGCAATCGAAGGTATCGAGAGCGCGCTGCTTTGGTTCGAAGGACTGATCCCGCTCGAAGACGTCCGTGTTCGCGCGCTTACCCTCGCCATGGAACTGCGCCAGCCGATCTACGATTGCTTCTACATTGCGCTCGCCGAACGCGAGAACGCCGCCCTCGCCACCGCCGACGAAGCCATGATCGCGGCGGCGCGCAAGGCGAAGGTCAAGGTGCGGCGGATTTGAGCCTTTGTAGCCCGCATGAGCGCAGCGATATGCGGGACATGGCCGCAAGACCGATCCCGGATATCGCTTCGCTCATCCGGGCTACGCTTGCTGAACCAACTCGCTGGTGACCGGCGGTCGCCCGCGCGACGGTAGTACGTACCAGCCATTCCTGAACACAAGTCCAAGCGAAACGCGGCACGCCGTACCCTAGCTTGCTGCTCGTCGAGGGCTCGGGTCGGTTTTCCCATAGGCCGATCGTAACAGCAGCGCGTATCACAATCCACGCGGGAATTGCTGTGGCGCCGAAAATATCCGCATCATGCCCTCGGGGGCATTCCTCCCGACCGGCTCGAATCCGGCATCTTTCCTCCGACTGCTTGATAGAAATTGGTCAGCTGTCGCGCCAGCAGCGCACCCAGCAACTCCTCCATCTTGGAAACGTCCAACCGCCCTTCTCTCCAAGCAACATCCGCCGCGTCCAAAGCATCAAAGTAAGGACCGCGATTATCAACGATCTGATCGGGAATTGTAGGGGTGCCCGGCAGAATGGCCCCCGCGCGAATGGAAAGAACAATATACGAAACGATTCGTGAAGTTCTTCCATTTCCATCCGCGAAAGGATGTATCCAGTTGAGTCTCCACATGACATACGAGGCCACATGGATTGGCGTGCTTAGCTCCCAGCGTTCGTTGACGTAATCGCAGAGGTCTTCGACCAATTCGGGGACGAGGTGCGCAGCCGGCGGTTCATGCCGGCTGCCCTGGATTTCGACGCCAGCGGGGCGAAAATTGCCGGCGAACATACTGATTCCTGTTAGGGCCTCGCGGTGGAGCGCCAAGGTCAGCGACGGGCGGAGTTTGAATGAGCGCCGCTCCAAAGCGCTCTGAATCGTCGCTATGCCGGCATCGTATTGTCGAAGGACATTTCGTGCTTCGGCCTCGGCTCTCGCCTGAGGGTCCGTGACCAGCTGCGGCTCTAGCGCGCGGCTATCTCGCTTCTCGATCTTTTCGCTCGTCATCGCCCTCTCGTGAGAGCTTGTCGGCCTCACGATCAATCATTTCCCTCGTGATCAATTCGTTCTCGAATGCGGCGTTGCCATAGGCAAAGCTACGCCGCTGTTGCTCACGCTGCGCCGGGGTCGGCCGTGCCTTCTTGGCAGCTTCGATAAGGTCTTTAAGGGCGTCGGTCATGATCCGTCATATATACCGAGTCGATTGTCGCCGCCACCTTGGCCCGTCGGCATTTACACATCGTTATACCGGCAAATTATCGTGCTTGCGCCCCGGCATCTCGACCGTCTTGCCGGCCAGCATGGCGAGCGCGCGGGCGATGCGCGGGCGGGTGGCGTGCGGCATGATCACGTCGTCGATGTAGCCGCGCTCGGCGGCGATGAACGGCGACAAAAAACGCTCCTCGTATTCGCGGGTGCGGGCAGCGATTTTTTCGGCGTCGCCGATGTCGGAGCGGAAGATGATCTCGACCGCGCCCTTGGCGCCCATCACGGCAATCTGCGCGGTCGGCCAGGCGTAGTTGAGGTCGCCGCCGATGTGTTTTGACGCCATCACGTCGTAGGCGCCGCCGAACGCCTTGCGGGTGATCACGGTGACGAGCGGCACGGTCGCCTGCGAATAGGCAAACAGAAGCTTGGCGCCGTGCTTGATCAGCCCGCCATATTCCTGCGCGGTGCCGGGCAGGAAGCCGGGCACGTCGACGAAGGTGACGATCGGAATGTTGAAGGCGTCGCAGAAGCGCACGAAGCGGGCCGCCTTGCGGCTGGCGTCGCTATCGAGCACGCCGGCGAGCACCATCGGCTGGTTGGCGACAAAGCCCGTGGTCTTGCCGGCGATGCGGCCAAAGCCGATCACCATGTTGCGGGCGAAACTCTCCGACAGTTCGAAGAAGTCGCCCTCGTCGACAACTTTCAGGATCAGTTCCTTGATGTCGTAGGGCTTGTTGGGATTGTCGGGCACCAGCGTATCGAGCGAGGGCTCCTCGCGGGCGACCTGGTCGAGCGAGGGCCATTCCGGCACGCCCGCGGAATAATTCGCGGGCAGAAAGTCGATCAGCCGGCGCATCTGCAACAGGCACTCGACGTCGTTGTCGTAGGCGCCGTCGGCGATCGAGCTTTTGGTGGCGTGCACCGAGGCGCCGCCGAGTTCCTCGGCGGTGACGATCTCGTTGGTCACCGTTTTGACCACGTCCGGGCCGGTGACGAACATGTAGCTCGTGTCGCGCACCATGAAGATGAAGTCGGTCATCGCCGGCGAATAGACGTCGCCGCCCGCGCACGGGCCCATGATCACCGAAATCTGCGGGATGACGCCGGAGGCGATGACGTTGCGCTTGAACACCTCGCCGTAGCCGCCGAGCGAAGCGACGCCTTCCTGGATGCGGGCGCCGCCGGCGTCGAACAGGCCGACGATCGGCGCGCGCGCGCGCATCGCCATGTCCTGGATCTTGACGATCTTGCCCGCGTGCGTCTCGCTCAGCGAGCCGCCGAACACGGTGAAGTCCTTGGCGAAGGCGAACACGGTGCGGCCGTTGACGGTGCCGAAGCCGGTGACCACGCCGTCGCCGGCGACCTTCTGTTTCTCCATGCCAAAGTCGTTCGAGCGGTGCTCGACGAACATGTCGAGCTCCTCGAACGAATTGCGGTCCATGAGCAGTTCGAGCCGCTCGCGCGCGGTGAGCTTGCCGCGCTTGTGCTGCGCCTCGATGCGCGCCTTGCCGCCGCCCTGCCGCGCCGCCTCGCGGCGGGCTTCGAGCTTGTCGATGATGTCCTTCATGCCGGGACTCAGGGGTCAGTTATCAGTAATCAGTGATCAGGAATAGCAAGAGCCGGGCCAAGCGTCACGCTTGCCATCCCTCCCCGCGATAGCGGGGAGGGGGGACCGCGCACTTGCGCGGTGGGAGGGGCGCGGGCGGCGACGAAACTCTTGCAACGCAAGCATTGCGTCGAGTCCCGCGCCCCCTCCACCACCCTCCGCCCGCTACGCGGGCTGCGGGCGGTCCCCCTACCCCCGCTATCGCGGGGGAGGATGCAGCGGCGGTTTGAGGCTGACAGCCACAGCTGCGGCGCCGCTCTTCTCAGATTTTCCGCCTGGCCAGTCGGGGCGCGCCGCCAGCATCCCGCCGAGACAGAGGAACGGCACCAGCTCCAGGAGAACGCGCGTTTCGCGCACCAGGCCGAGCGCCAGCAAGCCCGCGACCTCCGCCGCAACATAGACCGCAAGCCCGAAGGCCTTAACGCCGTGCCGCACCACCAGCAGGACGGCGAGGATCAAGGCGAACGCCAGCGTCACTGGAATGAGAAACATCAGCGCGAAGTCAGGCGTCAGCCATGACCAGATATCCGCCAGGTTGCGGCCTAGCTGGATATGGAAATAGGCATCCACCCAGCTGTTCGGCGTCGTATTGGTCTCCTTGAACAGCTGCCAGCCGATCTCCTGCTTGAGCAGCGTGTTGCGGAGAAGTTCGAGCACGATGATGCCGCCGAGATTGCCGAGCACGCCGGCCGACAACAGGCCCCAATCCGGATCGCGCCGCTGCACCCATGCATCGGCGAGCGACTGCGCCACCATCCACACGCCGATGAACAATGCGGATTCGTGATTGAAAAGGGCAACGCCCAGCAGCGCCAGAAACCACCACCACGGCGCGCGGCGGATCACCAGCCACAGGAAGATGGCCGAGAGCAGCAGTAGAAAATAATCCCAGATGTAAAGCCACGGGCGCGACATGGTCAGTGCGAACAGCGCCTCGAAGGCGAGCATCGCCGACCAGCCGCCCTGCCGCCCGGCAAGTTCACGGCCGACATAAAACATGACCACGCCGCACAGGGTCAGCACGATTACCGCGACGATCACGTGCGCGATTGTCAGATTGGTTCCGAAAAGCAGGCTCACGCCCTTCTCGACGAGCGGACCAAGCACGCGGGACTGGAAGAAGCGCCAGTGCGGGTAGCCCTGCAGGATCCCGTTCTCGGCTTCGACCGCGTGGATCACGTCGGCCATGTCGCAGTCGGTCGTGCAATTGCCGAAGAAGAACGCGGTGTGGCGCCATTGCGCGAGCGAAAGGAAAAACGCGGCCGACCAAACGGTCAGCTCCTGCCACGTCCGCGGCGATCGCCAAAGCCGCGCAAGCGCCGCGCGTTTCTGCTCGGGCCAAGTAGGACGCCGTACGCGAATGGGTGGGGCAACCGCCATCAGACAGAAGTATAGGAAAGCCGCCCGCCGATCCAGTTTTGTGGCGAAGCCGCATAGGCCGCGCGGCGCCGTTCGCAGTACGCGGACCTCTCCGCCGCCTCTTTGATGGCGGCGACGATGTTGGCATAGCCGGTGCAGCGGCAGAGGTGACCGGAGAGCACCTCGCGGATTTCCGCCTCGTTCGGGCCGCGGATTGCGGGCGAGAAAGTCGGTGAACGACATCAGAATGCCCGGCGTGCAGAAGCCGCATTGCAGCGCGTGATTGTTGCGGAACGCGGTCTGCAACGGATTGAGCGCGCCGTCGGGCGCGGCGAGCAATTCCACCGTGCGCACGTCGCGTCCTTCCGCCTGCACCGCGAGCGTGAGGCAAGAGCGCTGCGCCACGCCGTCGATCAGCACGGTGCAGGAACCGCAGACGCCGTGCTCGCAGCCGACATGGGTGCCGGTCGCGCCGAGGCCGTGGCGGAGGAAATCGCAGAGCAGCAGGCGCGGTTCGGCCTCGGCGGACAGCTTGCGGCCGTTGAGCGTGAGCGCGACGCGCACTTTCTCGTTTTTGCTCAACCGGCGCATTGGCAAGCTTCCGTTATCACGAGAGCCGTAGCCCGCATGAGCGCAGCGACATGCGGGATGAAGCCGCGAGATCGTCCCCGGATGTCGCTTCGCTCATCCGGGCTACAATTCGGTTTCACGGCGCGCATCGTCGCGCCTCCTCGATCACGCGCGGCGCGAGCTTCTTGAAGATATCGCGCCGCATCGCCGCCGATGCGTGCAGGTCCTCGTAGCCTTCGAGTTCCTCGGCCCAGGCGGCGATGGATGACGCGGCGTCGCCGTCGATCGCGCGCACCATCGGCCGGCCGGTCATGCCGCCGACGCCGAGCTCGACCGCGCCGCGACTGTCGGCGACCGCCGCCACCGCGATGATGGCGAAGTCGCCGTGGCGGCGCGCGACTTCGTCAAAGGCGCTGCCCTTGCCTTCGACGACCGGAAAGCGCACGGCGGTGATCAATTCGTCGGCCTCGCGCGCCGTGGTCAGCATGTCTTTCTGAAACGCCCCGGCCGCGACCACGCGCTCACCGCGCTGTTGCGAGCGCAGCATGACCGCGCCGCCAAGTACGGCGAGAGCGAGCGGCAGCTCGGAACTTGGATCGGCATGCGCGATCGAGCCGCAGATCGTGCCCCGGTTGCGGGTCTGAAAATGGCCGACGAACGGCAGCGCCGCAGCGACGAGGGGCAGCTTTTGGTGAAGGTCCGGCCAGGCCATCAGCGTGTTCTGCGTCACCGCGGCGCCGATTTCGATCAAATCACCGCGGTCGCGGATGGCATCAAGTGCGGCGATGCGCGAAATGTCGATCAGCACCGAAGCCTCGGCCAGCCGCAGATTGAGCATCGGCAACAGCGACTGGCCGCCAGCGAGAATGCGCGCATCGTCGCCGTATTCGGCAAGCAGCGCGAGCGCTTCCTCGACCGTATCGGGCCGGACGTAATCGAACGGGCGCGGCTTCATCTCTTTGCGCCGCCTTCCATTATTTCATGGATGCGCCGGGGCGTTGCCGGCAAAGTCACGTCGGCGACGCCGAGCGCGTCGGCGATCGCGTTGGCGATGCAGACCGGCGTACTCATGCAATTGCCTTCGGCCAGCCCCTTGGCGCCGAGCGGGGTGAACGGCGACGGCAACTCGTAGTGGAGAATTTCGACGGCGGGGATTTCGCTCACCGTCGGCAACAGATAATCGGCGAACGTGCCGGAGAGAAAGGCGCCCTCCTCGTTGTAGATGAACTCCTCGTAGAGGGCAGCCGCGACGCCCTGCGCGAACGCGCCGCGGATCTGGCCCTCGGCGACCGTTTCGTTGAGGATGCGGCCGGCGTCGTGCATCGACACATAGCGGTCGACGCGGACCTGATAAGATACCGGGTCGATCTCGACGCCGCACATGTCGAAGACGAAGCCGTAAGTGAACGAGGTGTTGATGCGGTCGTCGTGGGTCGGCGGCTCGAGTTCGGCCGGCGTCCACACGCCGGTTTCCGACAGAGCCGGCGCCATCGCGTCGGGCAGCAGCACCGGCGACCAGTGCGAGGTGCCGGCGACGCGTCCGAACGGCAGCGCATTGTCGGGATTGGAGCGGCTGCGAATTTTGCCGCCGGCTAGTTCCACGTCGTCAGGCAGTACGTTGAGCTGCTTGGCGCCGATCGCCTTGAGTTTGTCCCGCATCTGCACCGCGGCCATGTGCGCGGCAACCGCGGTGCCGGAGGCAAAGCGGCTCGAATAGGTGCCGGCCGCGATCGACCATTGATCCTTGGCGGTGTCCATTTCGAGCACCACTTCGACGTCGTCGGGCGACAACCCGAGTTCGGTGGAGACGATCTGCGCCAGCACCGTCTCGTGGCTCTGGCCCTGCACGGTTACATCGGCGGTGACGGTGACCGCGCCGAGCGGATCGATGTTCACGGTCGCCATCGACACGGCGCCGTTCTTCGGGCCGGCGCGGTCGCGCGCAGCCGCATTCATCACGGTGGAGAGATAGCCCATGTTCGACATCGCCGGCTCGACGATGGCGGCAAAGCCGATGCCGTAGATGCGGCCGGCGGCGCGCGCTTGCTCGCGCCGGCGATTGAGATCATCGAGACGGCCGTCACCGAGCGCGATCTCGACCGCGCGGGCGTAATCGCCGGAATCGTAGAGCGCGCCGGCAGCGGCGCGATAGGGAAATTTGGCCGCCGGAATGAGATTACGGCGGATCACGTCGAGCGGATCGAGATCAAGCTCGATCGCGATGCGCTGCATGAGCCGCTCGAGCGCCAGATAAAGCTGCGGCCCGCCGAAGCCGCGAATGAGGCTCGACGGCATTTTGTTGGTCAGCACCACACGGTTTTTCACGTCCACGTTGGCGATGTCGTAAGCGCCCGTCACCGCGCCGTGCATGCGGTAGAGCGGGCCCGGCATCGGCGCGCGCAGAAACGCGCCGTAATCTTCGAGCTGATCGAGGCGCAGCCCAAGGATGCGGCCGTCGTTGCCCACCGCCGCCTCCACTTTGGTGACGCGGTTGGGACCAGAGCTGGCCGCGACCAGATGTTCGACCCGATCCTCCACCCATTTCACCGGCCGGCCGGTGACGCGCGCCGCCAGCGCGATCAGCACCACGTAAGGAAACACCGACAGCTTGATGCCGAAGCTGCCGCCGGAATCGGGCGGGATGCGCAGCCGCAATTTCGGTCCCGGCACACGCAGCGAACGCGCCATCACCGGATGGAGGGAGAACGGGCCCTGGAAATTCGCCAGCACGTCATAGCTGTCCTCGGCGGCATTGTGCTGGGCAACAACGACGTAGCATTCGATCGGCGTGAAGGAGAGGCGCGGAAACGTCGTCGTCATCTTCATGACGCGACCGGCGCGCGCGAATGCGGTCTTGGTGTCGCCATAAGAGAATTCGCGCACCGAGACTTCGTTGGTCTTGGCCTCCTCGTGAACGAGCGACGCCGAAGGCTCGCAAGCGGCCTCCGGATCGAGCGCCGCCGCGCGCGGGGAGTAATCAATCGTCACCAGCTCAGCGGCGTCCTCGGCGATGTAGCGGCTCTCCGCCACCACCAACGCGACCGGCTCGCCGACATAGCGCACGCGCTCGATGGCGAGCGCCCATTGCGGCGCCGCGACCTTGACCGCGGTGAGAAACGGATCGGAGAGCTTGCGCACCTCCTCGCCGGTGATGACCGCCCACACGCCGTCATGCGCCAGCGCCGCGGTCTTATCGATGCGCACGATATCGGCATGCGCATGCGGCGAGCGGACGACGTGGGCATGCAAGGTGCCGATCGGCACCGGCAGATCGTCGGCATAGCGGCCGCGGCCCGACAGCAGCGAGGCGTCCTCCTTACGCAGGATTTTTTTGGCGCCGGCCGCACGTTCTGACATGGCCGCTTCTGACATGGCCGCTGAAGATTCCCTAGAGCCAAGCACCACCGCGCAAGACACTTGCTGTTCCTCCCCCTGAAAGGGGGAGGATAGGTGGGGGTCGCTCGCCGCTCGCTCTACTATGCCGTACGGCGCTCGTTGCGGCCCGCGACCCCCACCCCGACCCTCCCCCTTTCGGGGGGAGGGAGAAGACTCATAACCGCTGGCTCGGCTCGATGCCGAACAAAGCCTGACCGGCGGATTCGAAATTCGACATGTGCGCCTGGCCTTGCGCGGTGACGGTGTGCATATCGCGGAAGCGGCGCTCGAACGGCGAGCCGTTGAAGATCGCGCTGGTGGCGGCGGCGGTATAAGCAAAGTCGACGACCCGCACCGATTGGTCGAGCGCGCCGGTGATGGCCAAACGCAGCCGCGCGCGCTGGTCGAGCGTGGCGCCGTCGCCGTTCACCGCAGTCCAGATTTCTTCCAGCATGTCGTGCAGGAACGCGCGCGCGGCCTGCAAGCCGCCGGCGACCTTGGCGACCTCGGACTGGATGATCGGATTGTCGCGCATGAGGCCGCGGCCGGCGCGGCCGGTCTTGCCGTTGGCGAGTGCCATGAAGGCGTCGAGCGACGCCCGCGCGAGCCCGAGCCCCACGCCGGAAAAGCCGATGCCGTAAAGCGTGAGGAGGGGAATGTTGTAGAGCGCGCCGTCATTGGTGCGGTCAGAGGGCTGATCGCGCCAGGTCGTGTAGGCATCGGGCACGAACAGATCGCGCACCTCGTATTGATTGCTGCCGGTGCCGCGCAGCCCGATCGTGTGCCAGATGTCGGTCCAGGTCGCTTGCTCGTTGCGGAACAGCATGGTGCGCAGCACCGGCCGGCCTTTGTCGTCGAGCCGCGGCTTGCCGTCGCGCTCGATCACCGCCGAGTGGCCGCCGATCCACGGACAATGGCCGCTGCCGCTGGCAAAGCGCCAGCGCCCGTTGACGACATAGCCGCCGTCGGTGACGACGGCCTTGGCGCCCGAAGGCGGACCCCAGGCCACGGCGCCATGGGGCGGGCCGAACACTTCGCGCGCGACTTTCGGATCGAGATAGCCGGCCGCTTGCGTCGAGGCGACCTGCTGGCCGAGGCACCAGGCGGTGCTGGCGTCTGCTGCGGCGATGGTCTGGATCACCTCGTTGAAGGCCGCGATATCGGCGCCGCCGCCGCCGAGCGAAGGCGCGAGCAGCATGTGGAACAGGCCGGCCTCGTGCAGCGCGGTGACGACGTCCGGCACAATGCGCCGCTCCGCCTCGATCCGGTCGGCGGCGGCCTCGATCGCCGGCACGAGCGCGCGCGCCCGCGCCACATAATCAGCCGACGCCGTTTGCTGCTTCTTCTCGTCGCGGGCGAGCACTGGCGATCCTCCGCACTTTTGTCCTTGTCTACACGCGCGGCCGAAGCTTGTCAGCAGCATCGCGACCACCGGCCACGCTGGCACGGCCTCGCCGCGTCCCATATCATGGCCGCACGCGAGGAGGCGGAGGGAGAACATGCGCAACGTTCGATATGCATTCGGCTTGCTCGCCGCGCTCTTCGTGCTCTCGGCAGCGCCGAGCTTGAGCCACGCGCAGGACGGGTTCCCCGCGCGCCCGGTGAAGATGATCGTCCCCTACCCGCCCGGCGGCGGCACGGATCTGCTCGCGCGTGTGTTGGCGAGTGAGCTCGGCCAGACATGGGGGCAGCCGGTGATCGTCGAAAACATCGGTGGCGCCGGCGGCAATGTCGGCGCGCAGCAAGTCGCGCGCGCGGCGCCCGACGGCTACACGTTGTTGTTTGCCTCGCCCGGGCCGATCGCCACCAACGCCTTCATGTATAAAGACATGCCGTACGACCCGGCGAAGTGGGTGCCGGTCGCCCTGGTGGCGACCTCGCCCTACGTGCTGGTGGTGAGCCCGGATTTCGACGCCGCCGACGTCGCGCAGCTGATCGCGCAAGCCAAAGCCAAGCCGGGCCAACTCACCTCGGCGACGCCCGGCATTGGCTCGCTCGGCCAGTTCGCCACGATCGAATTCGAGATGCTGACCGGCACCAAGCTGCTGCAGGTTCCCTACAAGGGCTTGAGCGAGGCCGTGGCCGACGTGCTCGGCGGCAACGTCAACATGATGTTCGACATGATGGCGACCTCGCTGCCGCTCTACCAAGCCGGCAAGGAGAAGATTGTTGCCGTCGGCGCCACTAAGCGCGTGCCGCAATTGCCCGACGTACCGACACTCGTGGAAGCGGGCGTCGCCGGCTATCGGGCGGTGACGTTCTTCGGCATCGTCGCCCCGCCGGGCACGCCCGCTGCGCTCGCCGACAAGATCAACGCCGACGTGGCGGATGCGCTCGGACAGCCCGACGTGATCGAGAAGACCAGGGCGCTCGGCATGGATCTGGCGCCGGGCAGCCGCGCCGAGGCGGCGAAATTCTTCGCCGACGAGCGCGAGCTGTGGGGCAAGGTGATCAAACAGGCCGGCATTGCGCCGGCAGAGTGAGCGCCGCACGCACGCCGCAATGCGGAATGTGCGAGGGCTGCCTTCGCGCAAAAAGAAGCCGCGCCGCTCTGTCGCCGATGTGGTGAAGTTGTTAAATTCATCGGCGTGCCGCCGCACCCTGCCCTCGTCCGCGCCCGCGCATTCTGCGATGCGTTCAATATCCGTGTGCCGATCCTGATGGCGCCGATGGCCTCGGCCTGTCCGCCGGCGCTGGCCATCGCGGTCGCCAATGCCGGCGGGCTCGGCGGCTGCGGCGCGCTGCAGATGAAGCCCGATGCCATCCACAAATGGTCGGCCGATATGCGCGCCGGCAGCAACGGCGGCTTTCAGATCAATTTGTGGATTCCCGATCCGCCGCCAAGGCGCGACGCGGCCGCGGAGGAAGCGGTGCGGAACTTTCTCGGCCAATGGGGCCCGCCGGTTGCCGCCGAAGCAGGCAACGTCAGCCTGCCCGATTTCGACACGCAGTGCGACGCCACGCTCGAAGCCGGACCGCCGATCGTCTCCTCGGTCATGGGGCTTTATCCCAATCGCTTCGTCGTGCGCATAAAACAGAAGGGCATCAAGTGGTTCGCGACGGCGACAACCGTCAGCGAGGCAAAGACGGCCGAAGCCGCTGGCGCCGACGTGATCGTCGCGCAAGGCATGGAGGCGGGCGGGCATCGCGGCGCTTTCGACGGCAGCAAAGCGGAAGCGAGAATGGTTGGTTTGTTCAGTCTCGTGCCGGCCATCGTCGATGCGGTGAAGCTTCCGGTGGTGGCGGCGGGAGGCATCGCGGACGGGCGCGGCGTCGCCGCAGCGCTTATCCTTGGGGCTTCCGCCGTCCAGATCGGCACCGCGTTGCTGTGCTGCCCCGAAGCAGGAATGAGCGCGGCCTATGTGGAAGCAATCAGGCGCGCGCAGCCGGAAGACACGGTGATCACGCGCGCGATCTCGGGCAAACCGGCGCGCAGCCTCGCTACCCCTTACGTGCGCGCAGCGGCCGAGCCCAGCGCGCCGCCGCCTGCCCCTTATCCGGTTCAGCGTGGGTTGACTGCGCCCATGCGCGAAGCGGCGCAAAAGCAAAACGACATCGAGAGGATTCAAGCCTGGGCCGGACAATCGGCTGGCCTGGCGCGGGCAGAGCCGGCCGGCGACGCGATCCGCCGCATTTGGGACGAAGCGCAGGCGCTGCTGGGTTAGGGTCCAACTAATAAGTCGAATTACCAATTCCCTACACAATTCTCACATAAAAAAGTGATCGGAGAAGGCCGTCGATCGCACCGCGTGGCCGAAATTTGTTTGAAGAACCGACGGGCTGCCGGTTTTGGAGGCTAGGTGGCTCACTCACCCTTCCCCGCCTGCTGCGCCGCCAGCATGCGCTTGGCCGCTTGCGGATCGACCAGCGGATAGGTGTCGAAGTGCGCGGGAATAATGTCCGCCCACTCATTGAGGATCTTATGCAGCGCGTCGTTGTCTTCGACGTCGAGAATGGCGACCGCGCCGCGGCCCGCGCGCGCATAGATGTGCCGGCATATGCCGCGTGCTTCGTATTCCGCCATCCAGGGCCAAAACGACTGGCGCGTCTTTGCCAGTTCTGAGGGCCGCTCCGGCCGCGGCGTCGAGACAACCAGGAACAGCATCGAGCGACGACTCCAGCTTTGCCCTCGCGTTCGGGCCTGACGCTTACTTCTTCGGCAGCGGCCAGGACGGGTGATCGCGCCCGCTCCATTGCACCTCGACAAAGCGAGCATCGCCGACTTGCCGTAGCCGCTCGTCCCAGCCTTCGTCCCTTCGGCTCTGCACGCTCTTGCCGGCGGCGGGCTTGCCTTCGCTGTCCTTGCGCCGCGACTTGTTTGGCATGTTTGCTCCTGGGCGCTTCCGCTGCGTTTTGAAAATTTCGCAGTTTCAGCGCCAATTTGGCATAGGAAGACGCCATATAATAGCGTCGCGAGTTCTCGCCCCTCACCTCTCCCCAGGCGCAGGCTCGGTTGCTAGAGTTGTGGTCAAAGCCGCAAGCGTCTAGTCAGCAGGCGCGACCTTCTTTCCGATCACGAGGACTTCATGGACTTGCCTGCAAACGGTTCCGGCATCGGCCAGCCGGTGCGCCGCCGCGAGGATTTGCGGCTGGTGCGCGGAGCGGGCCGCTATACCGCCGACGAGAACCTGCCGGGGCAGGTCTATGCCGTGATGGTGCGCTCGCCGCATGCGCACGCGATCATCCGCGGAATCGAGAAGTCGAAGGCGATGGCTTCGCCGGGCGTGCTCGCGGTGCTCACGGGAGCCGATTTTCTTGCCGAAGGCCTCAAACCCATTCCGCACAAAGTCTGGTCGCCGCATCCGGCAGAGACCCAATTGAAGGATCGCGAAGGCGCGTCGTTTTTCGAGGCCGAGCATTATCCGCTGCCAGCCGACAAGGCGCGTTTCGTCGGCGAGGCGGTGGCGATGGTCGTGGCAGAGACCGTGAACGCCGCGAAGGACGGCGCTGAACTCCTTGAGATCGATTACGAGCCGCTGCAGGCCGTCACGGTGACGGCCGACGCCGCGCGGCAGGACGCCCCACACGTCCACGCGACGCCGACGAACGTTTGCCTCGACGCGCAGATCGGCGATGCCGCGGCGACCGCGGCGGCGTTTGCGCGCGCCGCGCACGTGACGCGGCTGGAGACCTGGGTGCGGCGGGTGACCGGCGTGCCGATGGAGCCGCGCGCGGCGCTCGCGGCATTCGACAAGGAGAACGGCCGCTACACCTTCTATGCCGGCAACGGCGGCGCGGTGCGGCTGAAAAACGATCTCGCCACCATCCTCAACGTCGAGCCCAAGGACGTGCGCGTGCTGATGGGCGATGTCGGTGGCAATTTCGGCACCCGCGGCATGATCTACGCCGAGTTCGCGCTGGTGGCCTGGGCAGCGAAGAAGGTCGGCCGACCGGTGAAGTGGATCATCGAGCGCCATGAGTCGCTTTGTCTCCGACTATCAGGCGCGCGATCTCGTGGTCGAAGCCGAGCTCGCGCTCGACGACAAGGGCAAGTTCCTCGCCATGCGCGGCTCCAATCTCGGCAATCTCGGCGGCCACCCGACCAATTTCTCGATGGTGCAGAAGGGCGTGCAGATGATGTCGAGCATCTATCGCATGCCGGCGGCGCATTTCCGCGCCCGCGCCACGCTGTCGAACACCTCGCCGACGCGGCCCTACCGCAGCGCCGGCCGCCCGGAAGTCATTTTCGTCGTCGAGCGGCTGATCGATCTTGCCGCGCGCGAATGCGACATCGACCGCGTCTCGCTGCGCCGGCGCAATCTCGTGTCCGTCAAGGAGATGCCGTACAAAAATCCGTTCGGCGTCGAATACGACAGCGGCGACTATGTCGGCGCCATGGACATGGCGCTCAAGCTCGGCGACTGGGCCGGCTTCAAAAAGCGCCGCGCCGAAGCAAAGAAGCGCGGCAAGTGCCGCGGCATCGGGGTCGCCAATTACGTCGACATCTCGACCGGGGTGCCGCGCGAGAAGGCCGAGATCACGGTGAAGCCCGACGGCACGGTCGAACTCATCATCGGCGTCACCTCGCAGGGCCAGGGCCACGAAACGAGCTTCGCGCAACTGATCTGCGAATGGCTCGGCGTGCCGATCGAAAGCGTGAAACTCGTCACCGGCGATACCGATCGCGTGACGGTAGGCGGCGGCGCCCATTCCGGCCGCGGCATGCGGCTCGGCTCGATCGTGATCAAAAAATCGTCCGATGACATCATCGAGAAAGGCACGCGCATCGCCGAGCATCTGTTGGAGGCGGCGCGCGCCGATATCGAGTTCAAGGCCGGCCGCTTCGCCGTCAAGGGCACCAATCATTCGGTGGGGATTTTCGAGGTTGCGCGCGCGGCGGCCGAGCGCGACGACCTGCCGGCGGAATTGCGCGGGCCGCTCTACGCCGCGTGCGACGAGACCGTCGCCGAGGGCAGCTACCCGTACGGATGCCAGGTCTGCGAGGTCGAAGTCGATCCGGATACCGGCGCGGTGAAGCTGGTCAATTATGCGGCGGTCGACGATGTCGGCCGCGCGGTGAACCCGCTCATCATCCACGGCCAGGTGCATGGCGGCATCGCGCAGGGCGCTGGCCAGGCGCTGATGGAGCACGCCTATTACGATCCCGAAAGCGGTCAGATGCTCACAGGGTCGTTCATGGATTACGCCATGCCGCGCGCCTCCGATCTGCCCTCCTACAAGACCGAGCTGAGCGAAATACCTTCCCCGACGCATCCGCTCGGCATCCGCCCCGCCGGCGAAGGCGGCACGGTGCCGGCGCTGGCGGTCATCATCAACGCCATCGTCGACGCGCTAGCCGATTTCGGCGTCCGCCACATCGAAATGCCGGCGACGCCGGAGCGGGTGTGGCAGGCGATCCAGCAGGCACAGGCGAAATAGCGCCGCAGTTTGATCTTTCAGTGCTTGCCGCGGCGCGGTGGCGAGAGCGGACCGCTCCTCACAAGATTTCTGCTGTATCCGGCCGATTGGCGCAATAAGCTGCCGGTCAGAGCGGGATTTCAGATCACGTGATCAATCCTTTTTAGGATCACGTAATGAGCCCTTGGTCCCCCAGTACCATTATGTTAACAATCCATCCAAGGGTGGGTTGATCGAATGTGTTTGTTTCGTTGCCGGCGTCGGCGGTGAGGGGTCCGCCGCCAACTTTCTTGCGCCTTGACGCTTCAGTGTCTGTGAAGCGCCGGATCGGTTTTTCCGGCCGTCTTATTGGCGCGAAACATCGCCGTTCCGCCTCGCAAGCCCGCTTCTTCGCCCGAGCCATCATATTTGTTGTTGCGCCTATGGCGGCATTCTTGCTGGCCGAACCGGTGCGCGCACTGGTTTTGAACGACAGTTTTAATGGCGCCGGTTTTACAGTCATCAACACCAGCTCCGCCAACCAGCTGCTCAATGGCATCGACTCCAACAACGTATTCAACAACATCGTGTCGATTGATGGCGGCAGTTGCAGCGGCACGTTGATCAATTCGACCACGGTGCTGACGGCAGCGCATTGCTTCTTCAACAGCGGTTCCGGCGGGACCGTGAACGGAAGTTTCAGCCCGGTAACGACGGTGGGATTCACGCCGCCCGGAAAAGCCACGGCGTCCACCACGGTGACGCCCGTTCTGACCATCATTAACCCGAACTACAACCAGGTCGGCTCATCGGCGGCTGACATTGCACTGCTGATCCTGCCGACATCGATCACCAACATTACTCCCGTCACTCTTTCGGGCAACATTCCCGCCAACGGCACGCCCATTCTGATTGCCGGATACGGACTCAACGGCACCGGGAGCAATCCGCCGCCGAGTAACGGAATTAATAACAGCGACAACATGCGCAGGATCGGGCAGACCACGCTCGGCGGCTTTCAGCCGGCAAACGACGTTCCCGGCGTGAGTGGCACCCAGAACGTTTTGTCGGCGCAATTTCGCGACCCGAACAGTCCCGGCAAATACAATTTTTTCCCTGGTTCGGCCACGGTTGCGCTGACGACGGCGGAAGCTGGCAATGCGCCCGCCGACAGCGGCGGTCCGGTGTTCTACTGTCCGCCGCCGGTGAACACCGGATGTGCGCCGAGCCAACTGGTCCAGATTGGCGATCTGATCGGCGGCACCCAACCTGCGACCGGCGGGAGCGGCAAGGCGAACGGATACGGCGAAGTCAACTCCTGGACGCCGCTGAGCCTGTTCCTGCCATGGGTCAACGGCAACGGAACGCTGGCGATCACCGCGCAGGCCGGCACCGTCAACTGGAGTTCCGGATGGACGGGCGGAGTTGCGCCGGGCACGACCAACACGGCCTGGCTCAACAACGCGACCAACATGACGTTGGACGTTAATACAACAGTCAACGCGCTTTGGATCGGTAACGCCCAGGCGACCCTTTCGATCGGAGCGGCGCGGACGCTGACGGTGTCGACCGGCCTGACGCCCGACACCGGAACCACGACGATCAATAGCGGGACGCTGTCGGTATTGGGCACATTGGCAACGCCGCTACTGAGCCTGACCGGCGGCATGTTGAGCGGCTCCGGTACGATCGCCACCGCCGGCGGGAACGTGGCCAATTATGCCGGCACGGTCGCGCCCGGCACATCGACGGCAACAGGAACATTGACCATTCAGGGCAATTATCTGCAGTCGCCCGGCACCGGGACGCTGCTGATCAAAATCGGCGGCGGCTCCGCCGATCAGTTGAGCGTGACTGGAACGGCGACGATTGGCGGCACGTTGCAACTCATGTTGGTGCCGCAGACGTCTCTCATCGGGACAAGCGCAACATACACCATCCTGACCGCGAATACTTTATCCGGGCAATTCTCGACCACGCCGCAACAGCTCTCGGCGTTTTTCCAGGCGAGCGCGACCTACACGGCGACGGCCGTCACCGTCAGTGTTGGGCAACGCGGACCAATGTCACGCTGGCCGACGGCTACGTCATTAGTCCGGAATTCCGCGCCCGCTATTTGTATGACGCTCTGCAAACGGCCCCGACGACGACTGCGACGCTGGAGGGACTTCCCGATATTCCATTCAGCTTCGCGGGCGTTCAGGTCGGCCGTAGCGGCGCGCTCGTCGGCGGGGGATTAACGCTGGCGAAAACCGAACGCCTTGCGCTGATCGGCGAATACAATGCTGAACTGCGTGACCGTGAGAGCGTGCAAACAGTTTGGGGCGGCTTGCGCGGGACTTGGTGAACGGAGGCTGCGAGGGCCTGCGAAAGTGCATGCGCGCACGCGAGCGTCGCCTCGGCAGCCGAATTTCAAACTGGAACATTGCCACGATTGAAATTTACGCCCCCCCGCCATGGTGCTAATGTCCAACCGCATCGTGTAGCAGGCGGCAAAAATGACGGAATATCTGAGGCTCGAGGCATTTCGGGCGACGCCGCTCGAGAGCGAGCCGTTCCCGCATCTGGTGGTACCGGGCTTTGTCAGCGCGCAAGGGCTCGACGCGATCAACGCCGACTATCCGAAGATTTCCTCGCCGGGCAGCTTCCCGACCGACCAAGTCAGCTTCGGCCCCGCCTTCCAGACGCTGCTCGACGAACTCGAGGGCGATGATTTCCGCGAGGCGTTCGAACAAAAATTCGACGTCGATCTTGCCGGCAAGCCGACCATCACCACGGTGCGCGGCCGCTGCGACTCGGCCGACGGCAAGATCCACACCGATTCGAAGACCAAGATCATCACCGTGCTGATCTACATGAATCCGAGCTGGGAAAACGCCGGTGGACGGCTGCGGCTCCTGCGCTCGGCGAACGATCTCAACGACATCATCGTCGAAGTGCCGCCGGTTGCCGGCACGCTGCTCGCGTTCAAGCGCAGCAACAATTCCTGGCACGGACACGAGTTGTTTTCCGGCGAGCGGCGCGTCATCCAGTTCAACTGGCTCACCTCGGCCGGCAACCGGCAGATCGCCATGCTGCGCCACCACACCTCGGCATCGTTCAAGCGCATGCTGCAAATGATCCTGCCGGGCCGCGCTTAAGCCCAATGAATTTGCCTCTCGACGAGTTGCGCCGGCGTGATTTTCGCAAAGTTCTGCTGATCAAATTGTCGGCCGTCGGCGACGTGGTGCACACGATCCCGGTGCTCAACAAACTGCGCGCCCGCTATCCGCACGCGCAGATCGACTGGCTGGTGACGCCGGCGATCGGCGAGCTTCTGCGCCATCATCCAGCGCTCAATAACGTCATCGACTTTGAGCGCGATACCAGCGCGCCGCCCTGGGCGTGGGCGGCGCTGTCGAGCTACGCGCGGCTCGCGATGAAGCTTCGGTCAGCCGGTTACGACCTCGCCATCGATCTGCATTGCCAATCGCGCTCCGCGTTTCTCGCCATGATGACGGGCGCGCGCGTGCGCATCGGCTTCGATAAGGCGCGGCCGGAAGTCTGGGCGAATTCGCGCAAAGTCACCGATGATTTCCGCAAGCACGCCTGGCAGGGCGCGCGCGAGGGCGCCTGGCTGCTCTACACGCACCACATTCCGCTGCCGACGATGGATGTTCACGTCATCGACCATTACCAGAGCATCGGCAAACTGCTCGGCTTCGACGACACTCCGACCGATTTTACGTTGCGCATCCCGCAAGCGGCGCAAGCGCGCGTCGACGCGTTGCTGCGCGAGCGTGGCATCGGCGGCAGAAAGCCGGTGATCATCGCACCCCGCGGCAATTGGGAAACCAAGCGCTGGCCGGACGAAAAATCCGCCGAGGTCGCGCGCCACTTCCTGCTCCGCGGCGAGGCGGTGGTGCTGGTCGGCGCGCCGCGTGAGCGCGAGGTCGGCGCCGCTATCGCGCGGCTGGCGCCGGGCATCGTCGATCTCACCGGCGAAACGAGCTTGAGCGAGCTTGCCGCGCTGATCGACCGCGCCGCGATCTGCATCGCCCATGATTCAGGCCCGATGCATCTGGCGGTCGCGCTCGGCCGTCCGGTGGTGGCGTTGTTCGGCCCGAGCGATCCGGTCTGGGCCGGGCCCATATCATCGCGAAGGCGCCGTGGTGCGCGCCGGCGTACCCTGCTCGCCCTGTTATCTGCGCCGGCTCAAAAGCTGCACGCACGGCCACGCCTGCATGACCGAACTTTCCGCGCAAGCGGTGATCGCGCAGGCGGAAAGCGTTCTCGGCACTGCGTTCGCGCCGGCCTGAACAGTCGGGTCGTACCGCCGTGACACCTAGTGGTCCAATTCTAACATTCGCATCCCCGTTCGGCAGGCTATCATGCGAATGTTAGAATTGGAGGACCACTAGCAAGTATGAGTCCTAGTGGAGCTTTGGATTTGACATTCGCTTCACGAACTCGCGGCTGGGTGGGTAGCGAATGTCAAATCCGCTCCACTAGCGCCGTCATTCAGACCAAGCCGGGAATCGGCGACGTCATGTGGCACCTGCCGTTCGTGCGCGCCATCGCCGCGGCGTCGCCGGGCGGCAAGGTGACGTTTTTGGCGCCGCCGACAAGCGGGGCGCGCGAACTGCTTGCCGCCGAACCGAGCATCGCCGAGATCGCTCTATTTCGACCATGCCGGCTCCGAACTCAGCCGCTTCGTCAACATGCTGCGGCTCGCCGCACTGTTGCGGCAGGGCCGCTTTCGCACAGTGTGGATTCTCGACTACACGGTGCGCGCGGCGATCGCGGCGTACCTGGCGCGCATTCCCGAACGCATCGGCGTCGGACTGACCGCGCAGCGCCGGTTCATCACCAATCCGGGCATCGCGCAGAGCCATTATCACGACTTTCCCATCGATTGGCTGATCGCGCTTATGGCCGAGATGAAGGTGCCGCTGCCTTCGACCGAGCCGGACCTGAAAATCCCTCCCGGCGTGCTCACCGCCATCGGCGAGAAGTTCGCCGCTTGCCCACGGCCGTGGATTGTTCTCGGCATCGCGAGCTCGCATGCCGACAAAGAATGGCCTGACGAGCATTGGCGCGACTTCCTGCCTCGCCTGCGCGCGCTCACCGAAGGCACGATCCTACTGGTTGGCGGCGCTGCGCAAAGCGCGCGCGCGCAAGGCTTGATCGCATCGACGTCGGGCGCAGACATCGTCAACGCATGCGAGCTGAAATTGATCGAGTTGGCCGCACTGCTGCACGAGGCCGATCTGTTCATCGGCAACGATTCCGGCCCGCTCAATCTCGCCGCCGCGGCCGGAACCGACGCGTTCGGCATCTTCGGCAACACGCCGGTGCTTAAATATTCGAAATTCATCCACCCCATCGCGCCCGCGGGCGGACCAGCGCCGGGAGGCTTGCAGCGGATTTCACCCGCCGACGTGATCGAGCAGATCCGTCCCTATCTGTCGCGGCGGAAGCAGGGCACGTAGTCGTCATTGCGAGCGAAGCGAAGCAATCCAGGGCGGCTTGCGCGGAGCTAACGGCCCCTGGATTGCTTCGTCGCGCCTACGGCGCTCCTCGCAATGACACTTAGTTCCAATACGGCGGATAGCCGGAATTCTTCTGCTCGGCGGCGAGGTAGCGCAGCATCGCCGGCCATTCGAGCACTCCGTAGGGCCGCCGTGCGCCGGGCTGGTAGAGATGCGCGGTGTGGGCGAGCACATTCTCGCCCGGCATGGTCAGCTCCGCGCCCGCCCCCAGCGCATCGACCTGCGAGCGGCAGGAGAGTTCGAGCTGATACATCGTGTTGAATGCTTGCTGGATGGTCGCGCCGCAGGTGAGCAGCCCGTGATTGCGCATCACCATGGCGTCGTGCGCGCCGAGATCGCGCACCAGCCGCTCGCGCTCCTCGAGATCGATCGCCGGGCCCTCGTAGTCGTGATAGCCGATGTGGCCGTGAAAGCGGATCGAGGTCTGCGACATCGCCAGCAACCCGCACTTCATCGCCGCGACCGCCATGCCGGCGCGGGTGTGGGTGTGCAGCACGCAGGCGACGTCGGGCCGCGCCTTGTGGATGGCGCCGTGAATGACGTAGCCGGAGACATTGATGCCGTAATCGGTGTCCGGCTTGCGGATGATGTTGCCCTCGACATCGATCTTGACCAGGCTCGAGGCGGTGATCTCCTTGTAGAGCAGACCGTAGAGATTGATCAGCAAATGGTCGGTGCCGGGAATGCGCGCGGTGATGTGGTTGTAGATCAAGTCGCTCATGCCATAGAGGTCGACCAGCCGGTAGCAGGCGGCGAGATCGATGCGCGCCTGCCATTCTGGCGCGGACACCTCGCCCTGGATCGACCCAAAATCTGTTGAATAGTTCACGGCGTCTCTCCCTTTTCACGCTAAAATAACGCGGCAACCGGGCTGTGTCAGCCCACAGGCCGGACTGAGAAATGGCGGACGGACAAATGACCCTCAAGGCCGGCGAGATTGTACGCAACCACGTCAAGGAGAAGCTTGCCCGCGGCGAGGTGGTCGCCTCGATGACAGTGCGGCTGGTGCGCGGCATCGAGATCGCCCGCATCGCCAAGACGGCCGGCTTCGACAGCCTCTATGTGGACATGGAGCATTCGAGCTTTTCGCTGGAGACGATGGGCCAGATCTGCATGGCGGCGCTCGAAGCCAGCGTGACACCGTTCGTGCGCGTGCCGGGCGTTGCCGACGTGCAGCGCATTCTCGATGCCGGCGCACTCGGCATCATTGCGCCGCACGTGGAGAATGCCGAGGAGGCGCGCGCCTACGTGCGGGCAGCGAAATATCCACCGCTCGGCGAGCGCTCCAATGCGGGCCCCCTGCCCCACCTGCAATACCGCTCGTTCCCGGCGGCGCAGGCGTATGCGGCGATCGACGCCGCCACCATGGTGATCGTGCAGTTTGAAAGCGACGAGGCGATCAACAACGCCGACGAGATCGTTGCGGTCGAGGGCGTCGACATGGTGCTCATCGGCACCAACGATCTGTTGGCCGATTGGGGGCTACCCGGCCAATACGATCATCCGCGCGTGCGCGAGGCCTACGAAAAGACCATCGCCGCCTGCAAGAAGCACGGCAAGCACGCCGCCGTCGGCGGCTTCGCCACCAGGCCGGACCTGGCAGCCCAATACGTGCGCCTGGGCGCGCGCTATGTCTCGACCGGCACCGATCTCAGTTTTCTCCTTGCCGCCTGCGCGGCCAAGGCGAAGGAAGTGGCCGACATCAGTTTGACGCACAATGACCGTTAGTCCTTTCACCTACCGCTCCGATCCCATCCGCGTCGTGTTCGGGGCCGGCTCCGTCTCCGCGCTGCGCGCGGAAGCCGACTTGCACAAGATTTCGCGGCTGATCGTGTTGTGCTCGCCGTCGCGCGCGCAACAGGCACGCCGCGTCACCGCTTCGGTCGCCGACCGCTGCGCGAGCCTGTGCGACGCGTCGGCGCCCAACATGCCGCGCGAAGCCTTCGAGCGCGTCCTCGAGGAACTTAAACGAACGAAGGCCGACGGCTTCGTCGTGTTCGGCGGCGGCTCGCCGATCGGGCTTGCCAAGGCCGCTTCGGTGGCGACCAAACTGCCCTACATCGCCATCGTCACCACCTATTCGGGTTCGGAAATGGCGGCGCGCTGGCGCGTCGGCGTCGCCGACAAGCAGTTTGGCGGCGACGATGTCGGCGCGCTGCCGGCGACCGCCATCTACGACCCTGAACTGACGCTCGACCTGCCCGCGCGGATGTCGGCGGCGAGCGGCATGAACGCCATCGCGCACGCGGTCGAAAGCCTCTACGGGCCCGACACCAATCCGGTGGTGCAGACCATGGCCGAGGAGGCGGTGCGCCTGCTCGGCGCTGGCCTGCCGCGCGTCGTCGACAATCCGCGCGATCTCGCCGCCCGCACCGACGTGCAATACGGCGCCTGGCTCGCCGCCAATTTTCGCGCCGAGGTCGGGCTCGAACACGCCATCGCCCAGCGCGTGCGGCAATGGTTCGATCTCGACCACGCCCACACCCACGCCATCGCCACGCCCTACGCGATCGGCTTCAACGCCGCCGCCGCGCCCGACGCCATGGCGCGTATCCGGCGCGCGCTCGGCGTCGGCGATGCGGCGCGCGGCCTTTATGATCTCAACGTCCGGCTCGGGCTCCCCACGGGACTCAAAGGTCTCGGCATGCGCGAGGAGGATATCGGCAAGGCGGTCGCGGTGGTCGGCGCGGTGAAGATCAGCCATCCGCGGCCGGTGACGAAAGCGGAGCTTGCAGAGGTCATCCGCCAAGCGTATTTCGGCGAGCCACCGAGATTCTGAAGGCTTGAGTGATTTTGAGGGCTTGAGTCATGAGCGCCGGAGCGACGATGCAGAACAAGTTCCGCGGCGTGATGCAGAGTCCGATCACCCCGCTTAAGGATGATTTTTCGCTCGATCTGCCGACCTTCGAAAAGGTGCTCGACTTTCATGTGCGCTCCGGCGCGCCGGCGATCTCCTGGCCGCATCACAAGGGCGAGTCGCTCAATCTGACCATCTCCGAGCGCAAGCTGTTTGCCGAAGCCGCGGTCAAGGTGGTGGCTGGCCGCGTGCCGGTGACCATTCACGTCAGCGCGCTCGCCGTCGAAGACACGATGGCGCTGGCGCGGCACGCGCAGGAGATCGGCGCCGACGGGATTCTCGCGATCACGCCCTATTTCTGGACGCCGACGCTGGAAGCGATCGAAGCCTATTTCATGGGGCTGTGCACCTCGATCGACCTGCCGGTGCTGTCCTACAACTCGCCGAGCTATCTCAACGGCGTCGAGATCACCGGCGATCTGATGGCAGGTCTGATCGAGAGGCTGCCCAACTTCGTCGGCGTCAAGGAAGCAAGCTTCAACAGCGAGAAATTTCTCGAAATATCGCGCGCCGCGCTCGCGCTGCGGCCGAATTTCGCCATGCTGACCGGAGTGGAGTTTTTGCTGCCCTCGGTGCCGCTCGGTGGCGTCGGCTCCTATTCGGCCGCCGGCTCGATCTGCCCGAATCTGTGCAACGACCTGTTCGACAGCTGCGTCGCCGGCCAATGGGGGAGAGCGCGCGAACTGCAATTCAAAATGACGCGGCTGTGGCACCTGTTCAAAGATCAGTATCCCTCCTCGCTCAAAGGCGGCATGGTGATCATGGGCCGCCCGGTCGGCCCAACGCGCGCGCCGTTGCCAACGGCGACGCCCGAGCGGCAAGCTTACATCCGCTCGCAGCTCGAAGATCTCGGCATCATCGACAGTGAGCCGTACGGCTGGTGAATTCTTCTCTGTTTCAGGATTGAGCAATGCCGTTCGAGCCCGGCCTCGTTCACACGCCGCTGACGCCGTTTGCCGCCGATCGAAGCATCGACTTCGACCTTTACGGCCGGATGATCGACTTTCACCTCCGCCACGGCGCGCAATCGCTCGCCGTGCCGATGCATGTGGGCGAGTCGGTCAGCCTCACCGACGACGAGCGGCGGGCGCTGATCAAATTCGCCGTCGAGCGCGCCGGCAAGGTACCGGTCATCGCTCATGTCAGCGACGCCGGCACCGGCATCGCCGCCGCGCTCGCACGTTACGCGCAAAGCGCCGGCGCCGCGTCGATCATCGCCACCACGCCGTATTATTGGACGCCGCCGCCGGCCATGATCGTCGAGCATTTCGTTCAGATCGGCTCCGCCGTCGACATCCCCTTTCTCGTGTTCAACGCGCCGGAGGACATGGCCGGCGCAAAGATCAATGCGGCGTTGGCGCTCAAGCTCACCGACAAGCTGCCCAACTTCGTAGGCGTCGTGGACTTCCAGCCTCGACTGGCAGTTCATGATCGAACTGTTGACCGACGCCGCGCGCGTGCGTCCCGATTTTCAATTGCTGGCCGGCACCGAGTTGATGGTTTCGGCCTCAGCGATCGGCGCGCGCGGCATGGTCTCGGCGCTCTCAGTCGTCGCACCGGGGCTGATGCGGCGGCTGTTCGAACTTTGCCGCGCGCAGAAACTGTTCGAAGCGCGCGCGCTGCAGGAAGACGCCGCGACTTTGCGGCAAATGGTCAAGCCCGGCGGGGTCGCCGCCTTGAAAACCGCCGCCCGCGCCATGGGCCGCGATTGCGGAAAGCCGCGCCCGCCGCTGTTGCCGCTCGATGCCGCGGCGGAGAAGAAGCTCGCGGCGGATATCGCGGCGCTGCCCACGCTCGCGGCTGAGCCGCGCGGCTGGTAAGACGCTGCAACATCTGTCACACAAACCCGCTTTAGTTTGAGCGCCTCGCGGAAGGATGGAGATGAGCCATGACGCGATGGAGCCGCGCGCCAACCGTCATCTGCGCCGTCGCTGTGCTGAGCTGCATGGCGCTGCGGCAGGCCGACGCGAAAGTGTTCGCGCAATGGGTCGAATTGGGCGCGAACGGCGCTTCGACCGCCCGCGCAATCACCGATGACGCGTGCCCATCGGTGACTTTCAACGGCACTGCCGTTCCGATGCGCGTGCGGTCGGACCCGGCGCAAACATTCGGCAACGTGAAGCCGGCGCAATTTCCAGTGCGCGGCTGCGAGGCCGACGTGCCGGCCGGGGCAATCGTCGCCACGATCGACGCCAATCCGCTGCCGCTGGCGCGGCCCAATCCGCAGCGCATCGTCATGTTCGGCGACACCGGCTGCCGTCTGGAGAGCGGCGCGCCCGTGCAAGCCTGCAACGATCCGAACGCGTGGCCGTTTCCGAAAATCGCCGCCGCCGCGGCCGCCGCGCGCCCCGATCTCGTCATCCATGTCGGCGATTACGAGTATCGCGAGGACGCCTGCCCGGCCGGCAATTCGGGCTGCGCCGGCAGTCCGCATGGTTATGGCTGGGAGCCCTGGTATGCCGATTTCTTCCAGCCAGCGGCGCCGCTGTTCGCCGCCGCACCGTGGATCATGGTGCGCGGCAATCACGAGGATTGCGGCCGCGCGGCCGAAGGCTGGTTCCGCTTTCTCGACCACGAACCGATGGCGGCCGCTTGCCGCGATCTGACCGGCGACTTCGTGGTACGCCTGGGCAATTTCGGTGTGGTCGTGGTGGACAGCGCCAAAGTCCGTGACGGCGTGGCTGCAGGCAACGACCAGATCGACGTGCTGCGCCGCCAGTTTCTTGACGTGCTGGACCAGATTCCCGAAAATGCGTGGCTGGCGACGCACAAACCGATCAACGCCATGCTCGCAAAAAGGGGCGACCCGCAGACCAACATCGTATCAAACAACACGCTGCAGCTCGCACTCGGCGGCGAGATGCCGGCGAACGTGCGGATGTACGTCGCCGGCCACATTCATTTTTTCCAGGCCGTCGATTTCGGCGGCGCGCGGCCGCCGCAATTGGTGGTCGGCACCGGCGGCGACAATCTCGAAGGGATGCCGCAAGCGAGCATCACCGGCGCCGATCTCAACGGCCGCAAGGTCGTCAATGCCGTCACCTATTCCGGCTTCGCCTACATGGTGTGGGACCGCCTCGATAAGGACCTGTGGAGCGGCACACTGTTCAATGTCGACAGTCAGCCGCTGCAACATTGCCGTCTGGCGGATCGCTCGCTCAGCTGCGGCTCTTGAAGGACTTAGATTGTGCATGATCTTTTCGGAAAACCGGTTTCCACTTTTCCGGATCATGCACTAGCCGTCACACCGCGGTCAGCCCGCCATCGAGCACCAGAAGCTGCCCTGTCATCGCGGCAGCGGCGGGGTTCGCCAGGTAAGCCACCGTGGCGGCGACCTCCTCGGCGGTCGCCTGCCGGTGCAGCGGGATGCGCTTGAGCATGGCCTCCATGTAAGCGGGATCGGCGCCCTTCTCCGCGCGCGATGGCGAGTCGGTGACGAGACGGCCCGGCGCGATGGCGTTGACGCGGATGCCGTGCTCCGCCCACTCGACTGCCAGCATCCGCGTCATGCCGACCAGCGCAGCTTTTGAAATGCCGTAGGTCGAGCGCTCGGGCGCGCCGATGAGAGCGTGGGTCGAGGCGATATTGACGATGCACCCTCCCCGGCCGGCGGCGATGAGATGGCGGCCGACCGCTTGGGTGAGAAAGAATGTGCCACGCAGATTGACATCCATCACCGCGTCCCAATCCTGCGCGGTGACCTCCGTCGCGTTTTTGCGCAGATTGGCGCCGGCATTGTTGACGAGCAGGTCAAGCCCGCCCAAGGCAGCGATAACGCCCTCCATCACCGGCCCGATGCTTGACCCGTCGCGCAGGTCGAGCGCGGCGGGCACCACACGCACGCCGAGCGCCTCGAGCAACTTTTTTGTCGCCGCGAGGTTCTCGATTTTTGTCGCCGTGATCGCGACGTCGAACCCCTCGCGCGCGAGAGCCAGAGCCGTGGCAGCGCCGACGCCATAGGACGCGCCCGTGATCAGCGCCGCACGCCGGCCCGCCGCCATCGCTCTTCTCCCTCAATCGGCGCGACCATAACACGGCGGCACATTTCGCGAGTCGCCGCTCATGCACTAGTATCGCCGCAAGACGTCATGAGGGGCACGATGCCGCGAAAGCCGGCCGCACTCTTTTTGCTCGCTGCCGCCGTAACGGCGTGGTTGCTGCCGGGGGCGCTATGCGCTGCTGCCGCCGACAAGCTTGATGCCATCAAGGCTCGCGGCAAGCTTCTCGTTGGCGTCACTGAAAGCTCGCCGCCGTTCTCCTACCGCGACGGCGGCAAAGGCATTGTCGGCTACGACGTCGACCTCGCCGCCGAGGTGGCCAAAAGGCTTGGCGTCACCGCCGAGACTGTCACGATCATCAACGCCGACCGCATTGCCTCGCTGCAGCAGGATCGCGTCGATCTCGTCGCCGTCGGCATGACGCGCTCGAAGAGCCGGGGCAACGACATCGATTTCAGCTATGCCTATCTCGACTCGCCGCACATGATCCTGGTGCGCAAGGACAGCGGCGTGACGCAGATCGCCGATCTTGCCAACCGCAAGCTTGCCCTGGTGCGTTCGGCGAGCGTCGATGCGAAGCTGAAAGAGGCGGTGCCGACCCTGCAGATCGTCTATTACGACACCTACGATTTGGCCTTCGCGGCGCTGGGGGATCGCAAAGTCGATGCCTTCCTCGCCGACAAGATGCTCGTGTTGTGGTTCGCGCAAAAGAGCGGCCACCCCGCGGACTACTCGCTCATCGCCGGCTATCAGTTGCCGCGCACGTCAGGCTTCGCGCTGAAGAAGAACGAGCCACGGTTCCTCGCGCTGGTCAATCAGACGCTGCTTGATCTGGAAGCCTCCGGCGAGGCGGCGAAAATCTTCGACAAATGGTTCGCGCCGCTGCCGCGCACGTTCCGCATCAAGCCCGATTGAGCGGCGTTGCGATGGCGGCAAGCACCAAAGGCTCCGGCATGAGGTGGGTTGGCCGCGCCATCCGGCGGCTGGAGGACCCCGCGCTAGTGAGGGGTCAAGGCCGCTTCACCGCCGATCAGCCGGCCGCGCATTGGGTGCGCTTTGTGCGCAGCCCCGTGGCCTCGGGCCGCATCATCGCCGTCAACGCCCCGGACGACGCTTATTTGCTCCGCGCGCAGGACCTTGCCGGCACGCGGCCGATCCGGCCGATGTTGCACAAGTTCAACTATCGGCCGATCGAGCAGCCGCTGCTCGCAACCGAGGTGGTGCGTTTTGCCGGCGAGCCGATCGCCGCCATCGTTGCAAGTTCGAGCGCCGAAGCGGAGGACCTCGCCGAGCGCGTCGAGGTCGAGATCGAAGAAACGCCCGCGGTGGTGGATGCGGAGGCGGCGCTCGCTGCCGGCGCCCCGCTCGTCCACGCCAACATCCCGTCCAATGTTCTGGTCGAAAGCCGTATCGAGACGCCGGACTTCGCCGCCGCGATGGCGTCCGCGCATCGCCGCTTGCGCGTGGTGCTGCGCTCGCGCCGGCAGAATGCCACCCCGCTCGAAGCCCGCGCCGCGCATGCGGCCTTCGATCCGGCGTCCGGCCGCACGACGCTCACCTGCTCGACGCAGATGCCGCATCTGCTGCGCACCGCGATCGCCGACGTTCTTCAGTTTTCCGAATCCGATCTGCGTGTCATCGCGCCCGATGTCGGCGGCGGCTTCGGACAGAAAATGTCGTTGCCGCCCGAATATGCGGTTCTGGTTTGGCTGGCGCGGCGGATGCGCAGCACGATCGCCTGGAGCGAAGACCGGCGCGAGAATTTGATCGCCGGCTTCCACAGCCGCGATCAGCACGTGCGGCTCGAAGGCGCTTTCGATGTCGACGGAAGGCTCATCGCGCTCGCAACCGACATTTTGGCCAATACCGGCGCCTACTCCTGCTATCCAACGACCGCCGGCATGGAGCCGCTGATGGCGGCGGCGGAGATGCCCGGTCCCTACGATGTGCGCGCCTATTCGTGCCTCGCGCGCGCCGTTGCCACGCATACCTGCGCGATGGGCGCCTATCGCGGCGTGTCGCGTCCGGTCATCACGCTCGCCATGGAGCGGCTGATGGACAAGGCCGCGGCGGCGTTCGGAATAAGCCCGGTCGACATTCGCGCGCGCAATCTGATCACGCGCTTTCCGTATACGTCCGCCACCGGCCTCGTGTTCGACGAGGGATCTATCGGCAGACGCTTGAGAAGGCCGCCGCCCATGTGGAGCTTGCGGCGTTTCGCGCGCGCCAGCTGGAGGCACGCGGGCGCGGCGTTCACCTCGGCATCGGCTTTGCGGCCTTTTCCGAACGCACCGGCTACGGCACTCCCGCCTTCGCGGCGCGCGGCATGGAGATCACTCCGGGCTGGGAGAACGTTGAGATCGTCATGGACCCTTCCGGCCGGCTTGAAGCGCGCATCGGTGCGAGCCCGCACGGCCAGGGCTTGCGCACGACGCTGGCGCAGATCATCGCCGACGAGGTCGGCGTTGCGCCGGAAGACATCCGCGTCGTGCACGGCGACACCGACCGCACGCCCTATGGCTGGGGCACGTTCGCCAGCCGCTCGCTGGTGATCGCCGGCGGCGCATCGCTGCTGGCGGCGCGCAAGATCCGCCAAAAGCTGCTCGTCCTGGCGAGCCATGTGCTTGAGGCGGCGACCGACGACATCGTGCTGGAAGCGGGCAGCGCAAAAGTCTCCGGCACCGATCGCGCGGTACCGATCGCCACGCTCGCCCGCGCCGCCTATCACCAGACACACAGCTTCAAGGGCGCCGTCGCTCCGGGACTGCATGAGAGCGCGTTTTACGATCCCGCTGGCACATTCTCCAATGCCTGCCATGTCGCGATCGTCGAAGTCGATGCCGAGACCGGCGGCGTTGCGCTGGAAAAATATCTGGTCGTCGAGGATGCCGGACGCATCATCAATCCGCTGATCGCCGATGGCCAGGTCCATGGCGGCGTGGCGCAGGGCATCGGCAACGCCTTGCTCGAGGAGATCGTCTACGACAGCACCGGCAACATTCTCACCGCCACGCTCGCCGATTACACGCCGCCGACCGCGCGAGAGGTGCCGCAGCTCGAACTGCATCACATCGAAACGCCGACGGATGCCTCGATCACCGGCGCCAAGGGTTTGGGCGAAGGCGGCGCGATCGGCGCACCGGCCGCGATCCTCAATGCGATCAACGACGCGCTCAGCCCGTTTGGCGTCTCGATCGACGAAATGCCGGCGACGCCGCAGCGGGTGCGCGCTGCGCTGCGTGCCGCGCAGGGGTCAGTAATCAGTAATCAGAAGAAGCGTCCCTTGATTACTGATTACTGACATCTGTTCCCTGCTACGCCGGACGCTCGCGGGCCGAGTAAATCGCCAGCCACAGATAAACGCCGAGCAGGCCCGCTTCGGTGAGCACGATGAACAGGCTGCCACCGTAGACGGCGGGGAAAAAGACTTCGACGACCGCCATCGAGACGACCGAGGTGAGCCACACCACCGCGCCCCAGGCGGCGGCGAGCCAGAGCCCGACCGCGGCGACCAGATCGATGACCGCGAAGAACACCGTTGCCGACTGCCAGGCCAGCGTGTGCATCTCGAAGGTGTCGTCGGCGGGTGAGCCGACGCCGCAGACCTGCGCCCAATGATAGAGGCCTTTGCCCAGCGACACGACGGCCATGATGCGCAGGAACAGGACCAGATACTCGGTCCACGACCCTTTCGACGGCTCGTTGGCGCGGACCGGCTCGATGAGGTCGCTCGGCCGGGTCGGCTGGCGCCGCGATTGATCGCTCATTCTTGTCCCGTAGCCGAGTTCGTTGAGAGAGCCGCGCTGGATGAGGGATAGAGGCGGTGAGAAAATCGGTCAACGCGGTAAAGAGAGGCTGCTTATGGCCATCCTATGGCCAGTAGCGGCTCTGGGTGCGAACCGCTAAAAAGATGGCAGGATGGAGCGTCCCAAGGGGCGCCTGCCGTCAAAGGAGCCCTGGCATGGCGATTAAACTCGGCCGGCCGATCGAAAGCAGAAGTGCCGCGACGGCGTCTGCGTTTGCCCGCGCGGAATCCCAGCCGGCCAAAACGGACGAGCGGCTCGAATTGGCGATCCGCCCGCGCCGCAATCGGCGCGCCGAGTGGTCGCGGCGGCTCGTTCGCGAGCACGTGCTCACAACCGACGATCTGATCTGGCCGCTATTCGTGGTCGACGGCCATAAAGTGCGCACGCCGGTGCCGTCAATGCCGGGGGTCGAGCGGCTCTCGGTCGACGAGGCGGTGCGCGCGGCGGCGCAGGCAGCCGAGTTGACGATTCCCTGCCTCGCGCTCTTTCCCTATACCGAGCCCACGCGCCGCGACGAGGACGGCACCGAGGCGCTCAATGCGGACAATCTCATCTGCCGCGCGGTTCGGGCGATCAAAAAGGAGGTGCCGCATATCGGCATTCTCTGCGACGTGGCGCTCGACCCCTATACCAGCCATGGCCATGACGGTCTCATGCGCGACGGCGTCATCCTCAACGACGAGACGGTGGCCGTGCTGGTGCGCCAGGCCCTGGTCCAGGCCGAGGCCGGCTGCGACATCATCGCGCCCTCCGACATGATGGACGGCCGGGTCGGCGCCATCCGCATGGGGCTCGATCAGGCCGGCTTCACCGACGTGCAGATCATGGCCTATGCGGCCAAATACGCGTCCGTCTTCTACGGGCCGTTCCGCGACGCAGTCGGCTCGAACGCTACGCTGACCGGCGACAAGCGGACCTACCAGATGGACCCGGCCAATTCGGACGAGGCTTTGCGGGAGGTCGAGCTCGACATTGCCGAGGGGGCCGACATGGTCATGGTCAAACCAGGGCTGCCCTATCTCGACATATTGCACCGCATCAAAACGGCGTTCGGCATGCCCACATTCGCCTATCAAGTCTCTGGCGAATATGCCATGATCATGGCCGCCGCGGGGAACGGTTGGCTCGACGGGGACAAGGCCATGATCGAAAGCCTTATCGCCTTCAAGCGCGCCGGGGCCGACGGCATCCTGACCTATTTTGCGAAACAGATCGCGGAGAAGCTGAAGAAGGGCGGCGCATAACGGGGAAACATGCGCGACTGATGCCGACCGCCCCCGCCTGCGATGTAACGAAGAGGCGGATGTGTAATGCGTGAAGACGACGACCATATCAGGCAATTTGCGCCGGTGTTACGGCGAATCGTCATCATGGTGGCGGTTTTGACCGCTATCCCGGTGGCGATGTGGACCATCACGGCGTTTGTACGCACGTATGTCGGTCCACCCAGAGCCCCGAACTATCAGCCGACAAAACTGACGCCGAGCATCACCTCGGATGAGGCGCAAGCCGCGCCGGTGGAGACCGTGAGCGCTCCCACCGCGGCCGATCCCAACGCGCCTTCATCGAGTGTCGTCGTGGCAAGAGCGACGACGACAGATGTGGACGCTAACCCGGCCGCGGGCGCTCCGACGACCGCCCAACCGCCGGTCACTGCGCTCGCAAGCACAACGCCTGCGGCGACCGCCACGCCGGCTCCAGGACCCGGGGCGGCGACAAATCAGAAGCCGGCTAATCCGACCGTCGTTGCCGCCCAGCAGCCGGCGCCGACGAACTGGCCGGCAGCGCAGACCGCGCAGACAAATTGGCCGGCGGCCCAGCCGTCTACTGACGAGGCTTTGCCGGCGGGCGATCCCATCGCTGGGGATGTGCCGCTGCCGCGCAAGCGGCCGCACAGCTTCGTTGTCGCGCAGTCGACTATTCCTCTGCCCAGGCCGCGTCCGGACGCTGCCGGCCCCGGCACAGTGGCGCAGTCGGCGACGCCGCTGCAGTGGATCCACAACATATTGCAACCGTCGTCACCGGCGACACCGGCACCGCAAGCCACCCCGGCCGACACCGACGACAGCTACAGCCAGACCCCGCATTGAGGGTTGCAAACAACTCGTCAAACGAAGGGCCGCACACCATGCGGCCCTTTTGTTTTGACGAAATTCACCACGAATATTTCAGCGTTCCCGATCCGGCGTAGGTCTGCGACGTCGGCGCGAACTCGCCGTCGAATTTGGCGATGAACGACCAGTTCGGCGTGAACCACCATTGCGCGCTCGTCGAGGTGAGCGCCGAGTCGGGCGGTATCGGCGCGCCGTTGACGGTGAAGGCTGCGCCGGACAGCGATTCGAAGGCGGCGTTGAGTGCGGTGCCGCTCTCCCAGTCGTGCGCCCAGGCGAGCCGCGCGCGCAAGATCAGCGGCGTGCCGTTGAGCGTGGTGAGGTTGTCGAACCGCGCGCCGAGTTCGCTGCGCGTATCGTTTGCCGTCTCAGACGCAAAGGAAAGGCCGAGCGCACCGCCGGTGAGATCGGTTTCGCTGTAGGCAGGTGCGTGGAACCATTGTGTCTGCACCGCGCCGTAAGGCGTGATGCCGATGAGCGCGTTCGCGATCGGTGCCGTGAAACGATAGCCTGCCTCGCCTCGCGCCGCATAGCTCTGGCCCACGAACGTGGCGGTCAGCTGATTGCCGAGCGCGCTGCGGTTGGTGGTGAACCAGTTGTTGTCGAAGCCAAACGCAGCGGAGACGTAGGCCGGACCGAAATCGCTCTTGCCGTACACGCCCGCCTGGAAGGCATCGCTGCGGCCGGTGCCGAGGCCTTGCGCCAAGCCCCAGTTCAATCCGCCGCCGGCCAGCGCGAAGCCATAGACCGTGTTCGGATCGGGACGATACTCCATGCCGGCCGCGGTCCCGTAGGTGCTGGTCGTGACGTTGTTGGAGCCGGCCGCCGCATTGCCATTGAAGATGCTGGTGCCGCCGAAGCCGGATCCCCAGGTACTCCAGCGCTGGCCGAAGCTCGCCGCCTGTGGCTGGGCTTTGAGGATCGAATCGTAAGCGAGCGCGATCTCGGGCGGCACGGCATCTGTCAGCTCGCCGGGCGCAAAGCCGAGGCCGCCGCCTCCGCCGTTCCCTCCCCCGCCACTCTGGCTGAGCATCAGCTCCAGGAACTCGCTCATCAGCGTGAACGCGCTGGTCTGCGCCCCGGTCGCGTTCTGACCCTCGAGCTCGGCCAGCGCGTTTTCCAGTTGCACGCCCGTCAGATTGAGCAAATTAGAGAACTGCGGCGGCAGCGTGCCGCCGGCGGCGACGAAATTGTCGATCGCGTTCGCGACGTTGATGACGTTCTGCGGCGCGCCGGGCGGCAACAGCGGCAGCAGGCTTTCGAGCATGAACGTCAGATAGACGTCGTCGGCATCGTAGCTCAGCGTGCCTTTGTAGATGCCGTAGGTCACGTTCGGATTGAAGATATTGGCGCCGCCTAGGTTGCCCGCGCTGTCGGTCAGGATGGTGTATTTGGTCTGCGACGTCACCGTTGAGCCGCTGGCGATCTGGACAATGGCGCCGCCGAGCGTGGCCGTGCCGGTCACCGCGGTCTTGCTGGCGTTCGCCCCGCTGATCGTGTCGAGATATTCCGCAGCTGAGGCGAAGACGAGAGTGGCGGTGATGTTGAGCGTGCCGACGCCGCCAATCGGGCCCGGCGCCAAGGTTCCGCCGGCGTGAATGGTCAGCGTCGTGCCTGAGTCCGCAATGCTGCCGGTGCCGGCAAGCGTGCCGCCACTGAAGACATCGACCAGAGCGGCGGTGTTGGCGCCGTTGAGAACGACGGTGCCGGAATTGATGTCCACCTGATTGATGCCGGTGAAATTGCTGGCGTAGCTGAAAACATTGCCCGTGCCGAGATTGAAATTGATGGCGTCCTGGCTGCCGCTGCCGACGATGTTGCCGGCGATGCTACCGCCGGAAATGTTGAGCTGATCGGCGTTGGCCGAAAGTTTGATGGCGCCGGAAATCAGGCCGGCGGTCTGGTCGACGATCACCGCGCTCGATGCGTTGGACGCGTCGATCGCCGCCGCGCTGCCGCTGATCGTGCCGGAGTTCACGACGGCCGCGCCCCCGCCGAAGGTCACGCCAGCAAGAATGTTCACGCCGGTCCTGGCGGTGATCGTGCCGAAATTCGACAGGTTGCCGGTGAAGGAGGTGATGGTGGCAAGCGCGACGCCGGCGGCGTTTGGCGCCGAAATGGTACCGCTGTTGGTGATGCCGTTGGAGAATCGAGAGATGGTATTGATCTGAATGCCGCTGCCGTTGCTCGACGAAATCAGCCCGTTGTTGCTGATGCCGCCGCCAAAGCTGGTCAGGCTGTTGATGTCGATGGCGGACAGACGCGCAGCAATCGTGCCGGAATTGGCAATGCCGCCGGTGAATGTGGCATCGCTGTTGATGTCGAGAGCGATGGCGTTCGATGCCGTGATCAGGCCGGCATTGCTGATGCCGCCACTGAAGATAGTGACGCCGTAGATCGCGACCACGGAGTTGCGCGCGCTGACCGTGCCCGCGTTGCTGATGCCGCCGGTGAAGGTCGGACCGGTGATCTTGATGGCGCCGGTCCCGGTAGAGACCCTGCTCGCGCTGTCGATCGAAATGCCGAGGCTCGACGCCAGGATATTGCCGCTGTCCACGATCGCGCCGTTGATCGTGCTGCCGGCAATCGCGATGCCGGTCGAAGCCGTGATGGTGCCGGCATTGGTTATGCCGCCGGTGAACGTCGAGATGATGCCGACATAGATGCCCAACTGGCCAGCCGAGATCGTACCGGCATTGGTGATGCCGCCGGTGAATGTCGAGATGGTGCGGACGTAGATGCCGTCGCGCGCCGTGACCGTTCCGCCGGCGCTGTTGACGATGCCGCCAGAGAAAGTGCTGATGGTATAGACTTCGATGCCGACGGCCGCGGCCGAGATCGTTCCGCTATTGGCGATGCCGCCCGAGAGAGTGCCGACGTTGTAGACCTCGATGCCGGCGTCGGTCCCCGCGCTGATCCGGCCGCTGTTGCTGATACCCCCGCCCGCGCTAGTGCCGAACTGTGCGACATTGCTGACATAGATGCCCAGTTCGCCTGCCGAGATCGTGCCGGCATTGGTTATGCCGCCCGTGAATGTCGAAATGGTGCTGACGTAGATGCCGTCGGTGCCCGCCGTGATCGTTCCGCCGGCGCTGTTGACGACGACGCCAGAGAAGGTGCTGATGGTATAGACTTCGATGCCGACGGCCGCGGCCGAAATCGTTCCGCTATTGGCGATGCCGCCGGCGAAGGTGCCGATGTTGCTGGCGACGATGCCACTTCCGGCGCTGATCAGACCGCTGTTGCTGATACCGCCGCCCGCGCTGGTGCCGAACTGCACGACATTGCTGACAGCGATGCCCGGGAGGCCGGCCGAGATCGTGCCGGCATTGGTGATGCCGCCCGTGAATGTCGAGACGCCTAAGACCCTGATACCGGTCACAGTGGCGTTGATGGTGCCCGCTGCAGAATTGACAATGCCGCCGGAGAAGGTCGAAACGTTGACAACCGCGATGCCGGTCCTCGGATCGATCAGCCCGCTGTTGGTGATGCCGCCACTAAATGTGGTGACGCCGGAAACCAGGATGCCGGTGTAGCCGGGCGCCGAGAGCGTACCGGCATTGGTGATGCCGCCCGAGAAGCTCGGGCCGGTGACCGAGATGGCAGCGCCGGTCGAAGCGGCGATCTGGCTCGCGCTGTCGACCGAGATGCCGCCAATGAGCGTGCCGCTGTCGACGATCGAGCCGTTTATCGTGCTGTTGGTGACGGTGATGCCGACCGACGTGATCGTGCCGGTATTGCCGACATTGCCCGTGAAGGTCTGATTGATAACGCAGATGCCGCGGGTCTTGCCGGTGTTGGTGTGAGGAAACGGGCCGGTATAGCATGCTTGAGCGAAGCTCAGGACCGCGTCTTCGTTGTTGTTGATATAGCTGATCGTGCCGATAGCGCCGCTATAGGTGATCGGTGTGGCCGAGAAAGTGTTGCTGCCGACACCGAGCGCGCCGACGGTATTGTCGACCATGATTGTGTAGGTGGTACCAACCGTCACCGTCGAGCCGGCGGCGATGCTGACGGTGGCGCCGTCAAGCGTCACGGTCCCGCTGTTGATCAGCGTCGAGCTCGCCGTCGCCGTGCCGATCGTGTCGAGATAGACCGCGGTGGTGGCGAAGCTCAGATTGCCGGCGATGGTCAGCGTGCCGCCGGCGGTGCCGGGCGCGCCGGGCTGCAGCGTGCCGGCAACGCTGATCCCGCCCGACGACGTGATGACGCCGGTGCCGGCGAGCGTGCCGCCGGTGCTCACCGTCATCCCGGTGGCGGTGTTGCCGGTCGAGTTCACGATCAGCGTCGTGCCGTTATCGACGTTGACCTGGTTGATGTGGGTAAATTTGTTGGTTTCGGTATAGGTCGTGCCGACATTGAAGTTGACGGTGTCGGACGAGCCCGAGCCGACGATGTTGCCGGCGACCGAGCCGCCGGTGATGTTGAATGTGTCGTTGCCGGACAGCTTGACCTGACCCGCTATCAGGCCGCCGCTCTGGTTGATGGTGATGCCGGCGGGCGCGCTGTTCAAATTGATGGCGGTGCCGCCGGTGCCGGAAATGGTGCCGGAATTGGAAATCGCGCCGGCAAAGCTCGCCGCGCCGACGATAATGCCGGTGCCGCCGATGATCGTTCCGCTGTTGGTGATGCCGCCGGCCAAGGTCTGAGTGCCGACGTAGATGCCATAGCTGCCGGCGACGATCTTGCCGGTATTGGTGATGCCGCCGGCACTCGAATTGCCGAACACGCTGTCGCCGGAGAGCGAGATGCCGGCCTTCCCCGCCATGATCGTGCCGGCGTTGCTGACGCCACCGACGAAAGTCGAAACGTTGTAGACGCCGATGCCGGTGTGGCCCACCGTGAGCATACCGGCATTGCTGATCCCGCCCGTGAAGGTCGATATCGTCTGGAGGGTGATGCCGCTGCCTTGCGCCGAAGAAATAGTGCCGCTGTTGGTGATGCCGCCAAAGAATCTGATCACCGCATCGGCAAGGATACCGGTCTGCCGTGCGCTGATCGTGCCGGCGTTGGTGATGCCGCCGTTGAAAGTCGAGACCTTGTCGACATAAATGCCAGCATGCGCCGAGGCGGCGATCGAGCCGGTATTGACGATGCCGCTGGCGGCGCTCGTGCTGCCGAACACGGCAACGGACTTCACCACAACGCCCCAGCTGCCGGAGAGCGTTCCGGCATTGGCGATACCGCCGGTAAAGGTCGAGCCGGCGATCTCGATCGCAGTTGCGCCTGAGACGATTTTGCTCGCGCTGTCGATCCCGATGCCGATGTTCGATGCCAGGATATTACCGGTGTCGATGATCGAACCGGTGATCGTTGCATGAACGAGGTTGATCCCGGTCTGCGCAGTGATCGTGCCGCTGTTGGAGATATTGCCGACGAAGGTCGAGACCGGAGCGACCTGACCGCCTCCCGTCCGAAAACCGAGCTCGATGCCGATGAAGGCGGCCGAGATGGTGCCGGTGTTGGTGATGCCGCCCGGGCTGCCGGTAGTGCCGAAGGTAATCTCGCTGTCGGCAAAGATACCGTAATTGCCGGAGATCGTGCCGGCATTGGTGACGCCACCGAGGAAGGTGGGAATCGCGATGGCGATACCGGCATTGCCGTTGAGCACGCCGCCGGCGGCATTAGTGATCCCGCCGGAGAAGGTCTCGAAAATGCCGCCAAAGACGGCGATGGCGCCGGCCCGTCCGGAGATCGTGCCGGCGTTGGTAATGCCGCCGGTAAACGTCTCCGTCTGAAAGACTTCGATGCCATATTCGTTCGCCGAGATCGTGCCGGCATTGCTGATGCCGCCGGTGAAGGTCAAGCCGTCGATCTTGATGGCGGTGTTGCCGCTCGTGATCTCGCTTGCGCTATCGATGCTGATGCCGACCTCGCTCGCCAGGATACGACCGGAATCGACGATCGAGCCGTTGATGGTCGAGCCGGAAATTGCGATCGCGGTCTTGGCCGTGATCGTGCCGGAATTAGAGATGTTGCCGCTGAAGGTCGTGACGTCGGCAAGCGCAATGCCCCGGCTTCCCGCCGAGATCGTACCGGCGTTGCTGATGCCGCCGGTGAAGGTTGAAACGCTTGCGATGTTGATGCCGATCTTGGTGCCGGTGATATTGCCGGCGGCGGAATTGACGATGCCGCCGGAGAAGGTCGAGACGTTGACGACGCTGATGCCGGTCTTCGGATCGATCAGCCCGCTGTTGGTGATGCCGCCGCCGAACGAGGTAGCGCCGGAAATGAGAATGCCCGCATCGGCGGCCGAGATCGTACCGGCATTGGAAATGCCGCCGGTAAAGGTCGGGCCGGTGATCGCGATGCCGGTCTTGGTCGAAGTGATCTTGCTCGTGCTGTCGACAGAGAGGCCGCCATAGAGCAGGCCGGAGTCCACAATCGAGCCGTTGATCGTGCTGCTCTGGATCGAGAGGCCGCCGGTGATGGTGCCCGAGTTGGTGATGTTGCCGGCGATGGTGGCGTCGGTCGTGATCTTGATGCCGCTCGCCGTCAGGCTGCCGGAATTGACCACGCCGCCGGAAAAGCTCGTCGGCCCGGTGATGCAGATGCCAGGAATGACGCCGGTATTGGTGTGCCCGCTGTAGCAGCCACTGATGAATTCCAGGAACACGTCGTCGGCGCTGTAACTCAGCGTGCCGACGATGCCGCCATAGGTCACGCCCGGATTGAACGTGTTGGTGCCGCCGAGCCCGCCGCTCGTGTCGGTCATGAGCGTGTAAGTCACATAGGGCGTGATGGTGCTGCCCGAGGCGATGGAGACGCCGGCGCCGCCGAGCGTCGCCGAGCCGCTGATGCTGGTCAGGCTCGCGCTCGCATTATTGATGGCGTCGAGATAATTGGCGCCGGACGCAAAACTGATCGTGCCGCTGACACTGAGCGTCCCGCCGGCGGTCCCCGGCAGGCCGGGCTCCAGCGTGCCACCGCTCCTGATCCCGATCGACGAGGTGATGACGCCAGTGCCGGCGAGCGTGCCGCCGGTGCTCACCGTCATGCCGGTCGCGGTGTTGTGGCCGTTGAGGACGACGGTGCCGGAGGTGACATTGGCCTGGTTGATGACGGTGAAATTGCTGCCGTAGGTGAAGACATTGCCCGAGCCGAGATTGAAATTGATCGTGTCCTCGGTGCCCTTGCCGGTGATGTTGCCTACGATGGCGCCGCCGGAAATGTTGAGCTGATCGGCGTTGGCCGAGAGCTTGATGGCGCCGGCGACGAGCCCCGCGCTCTGATCGATGGTCATCGCCACCGCGGCGCTGCTGACGTCGATCGCAGTGCCGCCGGTGCCCGAGATGGTGCCGGAGTTCGAGATCGCCCCGGTGAAGGTCTGCACCGCGCCAGTGAACACGATGCCGGTTGCGGCGGTGATCACGCCGGCATTGGTGATGCCGCCGGCGAACGTTGAGATTGTCACGCCGCCGGAGCTGCTACCGACAAAAATGCCCCTGCCGCTCGCTCGGATGATGCCGCTCGCGCTATTGACGATGCCGCCGCCAAAACTCGAGATCAAAACCGTGCCGCCGAGGCCGTTACCGCCGACCTCAATGCCGTGGCCGCCGGTCGCGGTGATCAGACCGGAATTTGTGATGCCGCCGGTGAAAGTCGCGACCGGCAGCGTCCCGCTGAACGCATTACCGCCGATCAAGACGCCGATCCCGCCTGACGCGATCGTGCCGGAATTGCTGATGCCGCCCGAAAAGGTCGAAGCGGTTCGGACGAGAATGCCGCCGAAATCCGCGCTGATCGTGCCGGCATTGCTGATGCCGCCGGTGAAGGTCGAGACGGATTGGACGGCAATGCCGCTGAAATTAGCACTGAGCGCGCCGCTGTTCGTGATGCCGCCTGAGAAATTCGTGACGCCATTAACGACCATGGCGGAGTGGCCAGCCGAAATCGTACCGGCGTTGCTGATGCCGCCGGTAAAGGTCGGGCCGGCGATCGCGATGCCGGTCTTACTCGAAGTGATCTCGCTCGCGCTGTCGATCCCGATGCCGGGCTGCGAAGCCAGAATGTTGCCGCTGTCGACAATCGCGCCGCTGATCGTGCTGCCGAGAATGCTGATGCCCGTCCTCGCGGTGATCGTTCCGGCATTGGAAATGTTGCTGGAGAAGCTTGAGACGTGATCGATGAGGATGCCGGTGCCCGCGACGATCGTACCGGCATTGCTGACACCGCCGGTGAAGGTCGAGATGGCACCGAAGAGGCCGATGTCGATGCCGCCGCCGCCGGCCGATATCTTGCCGCTGTTGGTGACGCCGCCGGAGAACAGCGAGACGGAATCGACAAGGATGCCGATGTCTCCCGCGCTCAGCGTGCCGGAATTGGTGATGCCGCCGGCCGTGCTGCTGCCGAATTGGATCACATTGCTGACGACAATGTTGATGCCACTGTTGATGCCACCCGCAACGAGCGTGCCGCCGTTGCTGATGTTGCCGGAGAAGGTCGAAATGGACCTGACCGTAATGTCAGACCCACCGCTGATCGTGCCGGCGTTGCTGATGCCGCCGGAGAAAGTTGAGACGCTAACAACTAAAATGCCTGGGTCACCTGCACTCAGCGTGCCGCTGTTGACGATGTTGCCTGCGAAGGTCGAGATAGACTCGACCGCAATGCCGGTGCCGCTCGCACTCAGCCTGCCGGAATTGCTGATGCCGCCGGCCGCGCTGCTGCCGAATTGGATCGCGTTGCTGACCTTAATGCCGAACCTGCCAGCGCTTAGCGTGCCGCTGTTGCTGATGCCGCCGGTGAAGGTCGAAACGTTCTCAACGACAATGCCGCTGAAGCGGCCGGCTGCACTCAACGTGCCGCTATTGGTGATGCCGCCGATGAAGGTCGAGACGCTACCGACGAAAATACCTGTCTGACCCGCATTCAACGCGCCGCTGTTGATAATGCCGCCGGTGCCAAATTGATTCACGTTGGAGATGGAAATGCCGGTTGCGCCCGCGCTCAGCGTGCCGCTGTTCGTGATACCGCCGGAGAATGTCGGGACGGCAGACCCGCCGAGGGCAAAGATGATGCCGCCGACACCTGCGGAGATCGTGCCGGCGTTGGAAATGCCGCCGGTGAAGGTGACACCCGCTCCGAAGAATTCGACAGCGTTGGTGCCGGACGTGATGTTGCTCGCGCTGTCGAGCTTGATGCCGCCGGCGATTATCCCGGTATCGCTGAGCTTGCCGTGGAGGGTGCCGTTGGTGAAGCTGATTCCGGACGAGCTGACGGTGCCTTCATTAACGACGCTGCCAGTGACGGTTTCATTGCTGATGCAATAACCGCTGACCGTGCCGCCATTGGTGACACCGCTCGTGGGAACGGCAGTACAGCCAGCGAGCGCCGGCGGTGCGCCGCCGCCGATGAGCAGCGCGACGACCGAACTCGACGCCAAAAGGAGCCGCACTCGGCTCCGGCCGATCCGAACTCCGGCCCCTGCCACGCCCACGCCCACGCCCACGCCCACGCCCCTACCCCCACGCCGGACGCCTACGCCTCGCGCTCACACGGTAGGCGCGTATTCTGCGGCCGGCAACGCGGGAGGCGGGGAAAAAGCGTGCAGGAACCGGATTTTAACGTCCATTCCTCGCCACATGTGGCAGAAAGGTCACGCCGTTATTGCGAGGGTCCGCTTGGGGCCGGAACAATCCAAGGTAGTCGTGCCTGCGGCGCTCCTCAATGACGGAGCCCTCACCACGTATATTTCAGAGTGCCGGTGCCGCCATACGTCTGCGAGCTTGGCGCAAAGTTCGCGTTCACTGCAGCGCGGCGCCGCTTTGCACGCGCACCGGCTGGTAGCCGTCGGCGGCGAACGCGCGAAAAATCTCCTCGGCGTGAAGGGCGTCGCGCGTCTCCATGGTGATATCGAGCTTGGCGCCTTTGGCTGGCACGTCGAGAAACAGGCGGTGGTGATCGACCGCCAATATGTTGGCGCCAAGCTCGCCCAGCCGACTCGCGATCTGGCCGAGAATCCCGGGCCGGTCCGGAATGGTGAGGCGGAATGACACGATGCGATCTTCGCGCTCGAGTTCGCGCACCATGACGGAGGCAAGAATGCGCGGATCGATATTGCCGCCGCAGAGAATGAGACCGACGTTGCGGCCGGCGAAGCGGCGCGGCTCGGCCAGCATGGCGGCCAGTCCGGCGGCGCCCGCCCCCTCCGCCATCGTCTTCTGCAAGGTGAGGAACGCGTTGACGGCGCGTTCGATCAACGGCTCGTCGACCAGAATAATATCGCTCACCAGTTCGCGAATAACCGGAAGCGCAAGCTTGCCGGCATTGGAAACCGCGATGCCCTCGGCGAGCGTGGCGCCGCCGCAAGCGCGGTGGCCGTGGTGGATCGCGTTCCACATCGACGGATAGAGCGTGCATTCGACGCCGACGATTTCGATGTCCGGCTTCTTCGCGCGCGCGGCGATGGCGCAGCCGGCGATCAGGCCGCCGCCGCCGATGGGAATGACCAGCGTGTCGAGGCCGGGTTCATCCTCCAGCATTTCGATCGCGACGGTGCCCTGGCCGGCGATGATCTTCGGATCGTCGTAAGGGTGGACCCAGACCAAATTGCGTTCCACCGCGATCGCCTCGGCGCGCACTTGCGCCTCCGCCAGCGTCTCGCCGTAAAGAACGATGGTGGCGCCGTGCGCCTGGGTCGCCTTCACCTTCACGAACGGCGTCGTCACCGGCATCACGATCGTCGCCGGTATCGACAGGCGGCGCGCGTGATAAGCGACGGCTTGCGCGTGATTGCCGGCCGACATGGCGATGACGCCGCGGCGGCGCTCGCCGTCGGGCAGCGCCGCGAGCTTGACGCAGGCGCCGCGCTCCTTGAACGAATTGGTGACCTGCAAATTCTCGTATTTGACGAACACCTGCGCGCCGGTCAGCGCCGACAAGGGCGGCGCCGGGAGGAGCGGTGTGCGCAACACATGGCCGGCGATCGTGCGCCGTGCTGATTCGATATCGGTGAGGGTCACCATCGGCGATCTTTTTGGTGCCGCGGCCCGTCCGGCGCAAGGGGATGCCCCTTGCAGTCAAGGGCCTCCCACGCCATTTGCCGGATCGTCAGCAAGTGGGATCGTCAGTATTTGGGGCAGCCCATGACCGATTGTCGATCGTCTTTTGAACCGTCGCGGAGCGGTTACTCGTTCGAGGTGAGGCCGCATGCCTATGATGCTGCGGCAAACCCGGAACTGTTCGAGGGCGTTTTGGTGCGGCGCGTCGTCGCCTTCGTGATCGACGCCGTCGTCATCGCCATTCCGGTGCTCATGGCCGCGATCTTCATCTTCGTGTTCGGGCTGATCACATTCGGCCTCGGCTGGTTGCTGTTCTGGATTCTGTCGCCGGCCGCGATTGTGTGGGCGCTGGTCTATTGCGGCCTCACGCTGGGCGGCCCGTCCTCGGCGACGATCGGGATGCGCGCCATGGAGCTGCAAATGCGCACCTGGTACGGCGAGCCCGGCTACTTCGTGCTCGGCGCGGTGCGCGCAATTGTCTTCTGGGTCAGCGTCACCGTGCTCACCCTGCTCACTCTCGTGGTCGGACTCCTTAACGGCCGCCGCCAGCTCCTGCACGATATCCTGCTCGGCACCGTCGTCATTAATAACCCGGAACGGGCGGCTTCGCTCCGCGGGCGGCGCGGCCTTACTGATCGCCCATTTGGCCTTTGACGCGGCGGGCCGCGCGGGCGATGCTATCCACCGGCCGGGGCGAATCCCCGGCGGCAAATGGCAAGTCTGCACGTCGAAGTCTGCACGTCCAAGCAAGTTTGCAAGTCACCGTGACCCAGCATTCGCGCGACACGCCGCAATTCTACCTGACCGCCCCGTCGCCCTGCCCATATTTGACCGGCAAGGAGGAGCGGAAGGTTTTCACGCATCTGGTCGGCGAGCGCGCGGCCGACCTCAACAATATCCTCACCCATGGCGGGTTTCGCCGCAGCCAGTCGATCGCCTACCGGCCGGCCTGCGAGGGCTGCCGCTCTTGCGTCTCGGTGCGCGTGCTGGTCGGCGAGTTCCAGCCGTCGCGCAGCATGCGCCGCATCGCGCGCCGCAACGAGGACGTCGTGAGCGAGATGCGGCTGCCGGCGCCGAGCTCCGAGCAATACTCGATCTTCCGCGCCTATCTGGATTCGCGCCATCGCGACGGCGGCATGGCCGACATGACGGTGCTCGACTACGCCATGATGGTCGAGGACAGCCACGTCGAGACCCGCATCGTCGAATACCGCAAGGCCGGCAGCAATCCGGGCGAGTTGATCGCGGTCGCGCTTACCGATGTGCTCGATGACGGCTTGTCCATGGTCTATTCGTTCTTCGAGCCGGACGAATCCGCGCGCTCGCTCGGCACCTTCATGGTGCTCGACCACATCGCCCGCGCGCAGCGGCTCGGGCTGGCTTACGTCTATCTCGGCTATTGGGTGCGCGGCTCCGGCAAGATGGACTATAAAAGCCGGTTCCTGCCGCAGGAGCGGCTGTTGCCCGACGGCTGGGCAAGAGTTGATTGATTACCGACGCCCTTGCCGCCTCGACGCGGCAGGCCGAAAATGCCGACAGAGGAACACCAAGGATCGAGGCTGCCATGCAGTTGTCGCCGCAACAACTCAAGGAGTTTGACGAACAGGGCTATCTGTTCTTCCCGAACTGCTTTGCCGAGGAAGAAATCGCGCTGCTGCGCGACGAGGCCGAGGCGATCCTCAAGCTCGACCGCAAGGAAATCTGGCGCGAGAAGACTGGCGCGCCGCGCACCGCTTTTGCCGCCCACACATTCGACGAGGTCTTTCGCCTGCTCGCCTGGCATCCGCGGGTGGTCGAACCGCTGCGCCAATTGTTCGGCGAGGACGTTTACGTGCATCAGTTCAAGCTCAACGCCAAGGCGGCGTTCGAAGGCGACGTCTGGCAGTGGCACCAGGATTACGGCACCTGGGCGCGCGACGACGGCATGCCGGAAGCGCGCGCGATGAACATTGCCGTGTTCCTCGACGAGGTGATGCCGATCAACGGCCCGTTATTCTTGATCCCGAAGAGTCACCAACAGGGCGTGCTCAAAGCCGGCCACGACACGCTCACCACCTCCTACCCGCTGTGGACGCTCGATAAGGAAACCGTGACGCGGCTCGCCGCCGAGGGCGGCATCGTGGCGCCGACCGGCAAGCCGGGATCGATGCTGATGTTCCACGGCAATCTGGTGCACGCCTCGCCGCCCAACATCACGCCCTACCCGCGCAAGATCGTTTATCTGACGCTGTGCGCCTGTTCGAACCACATCACCAAGTTCACCCGCGCCGAGTGGATCGCGCATCGCGATTTCGCGCCGATCGTTCCGGTGAGTGACGACGCACTGTTGAGCTACGCGCGCTCGCGGCGCACGGCGGCGGAATGAACCTGAATTCCCTCCTCGCTGCACGTGCGGCGGTCGGCAAGCCGGTCCGCGTTGGACTGATCGGCGCCGGCAAATTCGGCTCGATGTTTCTGGCACAGGTGCCGTCAATCAAAGGCCTTGAGGTCGCCGTCATTGGCGATCTCGACTCCGAGCGCGCCAAGACTGCCTGCCGCAATGTCGGTTGGGATTCTCAACGCATCGCGCGAACAGAATTTGTCGCGAGCGGGCGCGAAGCGATCGGCGACGAACGCGTCGAGGTTGTCATCGAAGCGACCGGCAATCCGATCGCCGGCATCGCGCATGCGTTGGATGCGTTCGAGGCGCGAAAACACATCGTTATGGTCAATGTCGAGGCCGACACGCTGGCCGGCGCGTATCTGGCAAAAAAGGCGCGCGAAGCCGGCGTGGTCTATTCGATGGCCTATGGCGACCAGCCGGCGCTGATCGCCGAGATGGTCGATTGGGCGCGCGCGGCCGGCTTTACCGTTGCCGCTGCCGGCAAGGGTACCAAATACCTGCCCGCCTACCACACGGTCACGCCCGACGGGGTGTGGGATCATTACGGGCTCACCGCCGCGGAAGCGCGCGCCGCCGGCATGAACTCGCAGATGTTCAACTCGTTCCTCGACGGCACCAAGTCGGCGATCGAGATGGCGGCCGTTGCTAATGCCTGCGAACTCGACGTGCCGCACGACGGTCTCGACTTCCCATCCTGTGGCGCCGACGAACTTGCAGCCGTGCTGCGGCCGCGCCATCTCGGCGGCGTGCTCGAAGGCGATGGCATGGTCGAAGTCGTCTCCTCGCTCAAGCGCGACGGCTCACCGGTGCCGCGTGATCTGCGTTGGGGCGTCTATGTGGTGCTCAAAGCGCAGAACGATTACGCCGCCCTCTGCTTCAAACAATATGGGCTGCCGACCGACGCGACCGGCCGCTATGCGGCCATGTACAAGCCGTTTCATCTGATCGGGCTCGAACTGTCGATTTCGGTGCTCAACATCGCGCTGCGCGGCGAGCCGACCGGACAATGCAAGGCGTGGCGTGGCGATGCGGTGGCGGTCGCCAAGCGCGCGCTCAAAGCCGGCGAGACGCTCGATGGCGAAGGCGGCTACACGGTGTACGCCAAGCTTATTCCGGCCGCGCGCAGCCTTTCGCTCGGCGCGCTGCCGATCGGGCTTGCAAGCCACGTCACGCTTTTGCGCGACGTCGCGGCGGGCGAATTCGTCAAAGCCGCCGACGTGAAACTCGACGAGGCCGCGCAGGCCGTGCGCGTGCGGCGCGCGATGGAGCGGGACGCGCAGGCCTCTGCGAAAGTGATGGCAGCCGAATAGGCGCGATCCTCCTCAGCCCAGCATCGCCGCCTTCACCTTGTCGGCGGTGAGCGGAAGGTCGCGCAAGCGCACGCCGGTGGCATCGACCAGCGCATTGGCGATGGCGGCGGCGGTCGGACCTATAGCCGCCTCGCCGGTGCCGAGGAATGGCGCACCCGGCCGGTTGATGACATGAACCTCGACGCTGTCGGGCACCGCGTCGAAGCGCAGGATCGGATAGCTGCTCCAATCGCGGCTGGTGATCTCGCTCTCGCTGAAGTCGACGGCTTCGTACAGCGTCCAGCTCGTGCCCTGCATGATGCAGCCCTCGATCTGATTCTCGAATGCCGTTGGGATTGACGACATTGCCGCTGTCGACGGCGGCGACGCGCGCACCAGCCGGATCTGACCGCTCAGCGGATTGACCTCGATTTCAACTGCGATGGCGCAATAGGCCTTGATGCTTTCGTAGCGCACATAGGCAAAGCCTCGACCGTGATAGGGCGGCAGCTTTGGCATCGTCGCCCAGCCGAACTTGTCGGCGGCCAGTTGATCACGTCCTTGGCCCGCGGATCGGCGGCGTGCCGGAGTCTGAACGCGACCGGATCGGCTTTCGCCTTCGCGGCCAATTCGTCCATGAAGCTCTCGACCGCAAACACGTTGAAGTAGCCGCCGAGCGCGCGCAGCGCCGAGACGCGGAGCGGCAGGTTTGCGTCACGTAATGATCGACGATGTGGGTGTTGGGCAATGTATAGGTCGGCATCGCATTGCGGTCGCCGCCGCCGCCCGGCAGAGGAATTTCCGAACCTTGCGGCGGTCCCGCATGCAGCGGCAGATACCAGGCCGGCATCAGATTGACCGGGTTGCCGCTGGGGCGGGTGTTGTAGGTCATGCTCCACAGCTCGTAATCCCAGCCGCTGATCATGCCGTTGTCGTCGAGCGTGCCGCGGGCCTCGACCGATCATCGCCGAACCGTATGGTTCCCAGCCGTGCTCGTCCTCGCGCATCCACTGCACGCGCACCGGCCGGCTCGGCAGCGCGAGCGCAATGATCGCTGCGTCCGCGCCGACGTCATCGGCGCCGTTGTGCCCGTAGCAACCGGAGCCCTCGACTCTGGATGCAGTCGACCTTATCTTGCGGCATCGACAACATGTTGGCCAGCGTCGCGCGCAGCGGATAAGACGCCTTGCGTATGGGTCCAGACGGTCAGGTGATCGTTCCTTCAACAGCGCCACCGCACAGGAAGGCCCGATCGAGGCGTGCATGATGTAGGTTTGGGTAGATGGCCTCGACTCCATTGCCAGGATCGGTAATCGCACCGCTGCCGCGGTTGTCGATCACGGTATCGTTGGTCGGCAGCGACTTGAGCAGCGGAATAGATGTCAGTTTGTTTGGGCAGGATTTTTGAGGACTGCCACTGCGCGCCCTGCTGCAGGGCGCGCATCGCCAGCGATCGCCTGATATTCACCTTCGGCGACGACGGCGAGATAATTTCCCTGCTGGATCACCTTGATCACGCCAGGCATCTTCTCGACGGCTGTGGTGTCGACCTTCGATCAGCGTCGAGCCGTAATTGGGCGGCCGCACCACCCGCCCATGCACCATGTTGTCCATGCGGATATCCTGCACGAAGATCGACTCGCCGGTGAGCTTGCGGCGGGATGTCGAGGCGCGGGACATTCTTGCCCATGATCTTGTATTGGTCGGGCGGGATCAGACCGGATTGATTAGTGGCCACGACATGCAGCGAACGGCCCTTGATCAGATCGCCGTAGACTGCGGCTTTTGCCGTCCGGTCCGCTGATGATGCCGTTCTCGACCTTGAGCTGCGCCACGTCGACACCGAGATCGGTGGCCGCCCAGCCGAGCAGAACGTTGCGCACCTGTGACGCCGCGTTGAAGATGGCGGTACCGCTGTACGACATGGAAGCGCTGCCGGAGGTATAGCCCTCGTTCGGCGTTTGCGCGGTGGAAGCCAGCACCATGGTGATCGACTTCGGCTCGACCGCGAGCTGCTCGGCCGCGCATTGCATGAGCGCGGTCGTGATCCCCTGCCCTAACTCTGCCTTGCCGGTATAGACGGTGACCGTGCCCGTCTTCGTCGATGCCGATCCAGGAATCGAGATAGGGATACGCTTTCAGATCGCCGAATGGAGGCCCCGGCGGAGTGCCGGGAGCGGTCTGCGCGAGTACCTCTTCGGGCAACAGTGAAAAACTAACCACCAGCGCACTGGCGGTGAGAAAGCTTCGCCGGGACAGAGCGGCAGTGGCGTCGTGCGTGATGTTTGCTCGAAGTCCCATCGGTTTTAGCCCAGCTGTGCGGCGGCGCGGCGGATCGCCCGCATGATGCGTACGTGAGTTCCGCAGCGGCAGAGGTTCGGCTGCATGAAATCGCGGATCTGCCGGTCACTCGGCGATTTGTTCTCACTCAACAGCGCATGCGCGCGAACGATCATGCCGGGAATGCAGTAGCCGCACTGCGCCGCCTGTTCGTCGATAAAGGCCTGCTGCACCGGACCGGGCTTTGCCGGCGTTCCCAAACCTTCGAGCGTCGTAATGGCGCGCCCCTCCAGCACGGAGATCGGGGTTTGGCACGAAAACACCGGGCTGGCCGTCGAGCAGCACGGTGCAGGCGCCGCACTGGCCGAGACCGCAGCCGAACTTGGCGCCGTTGAGTTTGAGTTCGTTGCGCAGAACATAGAGCAGCGGCGTGATCGGATCGGCGTCGACCTGATGGTCCTGGCCGTTGATCGTCAGCTTGATCATGAGCCGCCGTCCTTCCTGATTTGCCCGACCAGCTTGCCGACATCTGACCACGCCGGCTTGCTGCTGAAGTGACTGCGCACGTAAATGGCAACCTGCTCGATCTGCTGGTCGGTGAGCGCCGCGCCGAACGGCGGCATCCAGTGCCCACGCGCGCCGGCCGGCGGCTGGATGCCCGCCATCACGATCTGGATCAAATTGCGCGGGCTCGCCTCGTTGACCACACTGCTCAAGGCGAGCGGCACCGGCCGGTAGAACGGCTGGCTGCCACCCTCGAAGTGACACGAGGCGCAGGCGCTAGCGAAGATCGCCTCGCCGGTCGTTGCCGGCCCCTTTAACTCCATCGCTTGGGCCGTCGTGACTCCGTATGTGGTTTTCTCGACAGCCGCATTGGCTTCTGCCGTCTTGGTGGCAGAGGCTGCCGGTGCGAAAGACGCAATGTAGGTCGCCAGCGCTGTAAGGTCCGCTTGCGGAAGCCTCTGCAAATCAACCGACACGCCCATCATCGGCCCCGCCGCCATGCCATGGTCCGCGGCGAAGCCGGAATTGAAATAAGCGACCAACTGCTCTTCGGTCCACGGTATTGGCGCCGGCGAGTTTGTGTTCAGGGCGGGCACGTCCCAGCCTTCGGCTGCACCTCCATCGTATTGCCTTTGCCTGATCTCTGCGCCCAGAGAATTCAGCGGCGTATGACACGCGCCGCAATGACCAAGGCCTTCGGCGATATAAGCGCCGCGATTCCATGCCTCGCTCTGACCTGCAACGGTCTTGAAACGTCCGGGCTCGAAAAAGAGCAGATTCCACCCCGCCATCGCCAAACGGATATTGAGCGGGAATGGAAGGGCTGGCGCGGGCACCACGTTGTGCACCGCCGGGCGCGTCATCAGGAACGCGTAGATCGCCTGCACGTCCTGATCGCTGACCCGAGTGAAATGCGGATAAGGAAAAGCCGGATAGAGATACGACCCGTCGCGGCGAATACCTTCACGCATGGCGCGCGCGAAGGCTGCCTCCGACCAAGTGCCGATACCGGTTTGCGGGTCCGGTGAGATGTTGCTGCCGTAAATCGTGCCGAAGGGCGTCGGCAGCGGGTATCCGCCGGCGAGCGGCGCGCCGCCGGCAGCCGTGTGGCATTCCGCGCAATCGCCCATCACGACGAGCGTCGCGCCGCGGGCGATATCCGCCTTGTCGAAGCTTTCGGCTTTGGGCGGAGAAATTTCAGCAATGGAAGGTTCGCTTTCGGCCCAGATCACAAAACCGGCGAGGGCCAAAACAGCGGCAACGACTATGCCAAGAACAACACGAAGAAATGTCTTCAAAGTACGATGCCCTCCGATCGCAAAAACCTTCGCCAACTGGAAAGGTTCCCGGGCGCCGCTATCGCGCCTGCAGTGTCAGATGTGAGCACTTCGCGGAGACATTATGGCCAGGTTTTCCCGCGCGGCCATAGGAAAATCATGAGCGTGCCGGCCTATTCCTCCGCATCCTTGCCGGCCACCGTTCCTTATGCGTCGCGCTTTCGCAACAGGTACGTGTCCATGACCCATCCCTTCCGCGCCTTGGCCTCGGCGCGCATCCGTTCAATGTCGTGCATGCGTTCGCGCAGGTTGCCCGCGGCAAGGATTTCATCCTCAGTCCCAATATAAGCACCCCAGTAAATATCGATATCGGCATCCTCGATCGCTTTGAATGCGCAATTGGCGTCGAGCATCACGACCACGTCGTCGATATCGTCCGGCAGACCTTCGGCAAGCTTGCGGCCGGTCGTGATGTGAACGGATCGGCCGATCCGATTGAGCGGTACCTTGTGCTTCGCCGCCAAAGCCTGGATCGCGCTGATCCCCGGAATGACTTCGTACTCGAAGGCGACAGTCCCTCTTTCGACAATCTGGTCGATGATCCGCAACGTGCTGTCGTAGAGCGAAGGATCGCCCCAGACCAAAAAGGCGCCGGACTCGTCCTCGCCGAGCTCTTGCCCGATCAGCTGTTCGTAAAGGGCGGCTCTTTGTTCGTGCCACGCCCGCACCGCCGGCTCGTAGGATGAGGCCGTGCGATCGCGCGGCGGGTCTGGCGCCTCAACAGTTCTGTATGTCTTGTCCTTGATGTAGCGGTCGCAGATTTCCTTTCTCAGGAGGACGAGGTCTTCTTTCTCTTCTCCCTTATCCATGATGAAAAATACGTCGACCTGGTTAAGCGCGTTGATCGCCTGGACCGTCACATAATCGGGATTGCCCGCACCGATGCCGATGACGAATATTTTTCTCATGGCCGTTCACTCGTCTCTTCGCACGATTGCCAGAGAGGCGATTTCGGCATTAGCCGATGTCGGGTATCAGCGCCAGCCGCCGGTCCGACGCCCGAGCGTTGAAAAGCCACGTCACAGCGGAACAAATCCGCCGAGGTATTTCTATTCCTCGGCGTCCTTGCCGTTCGCGGGCGGCAAGCCGGCTCTGCCGTTGAACTTGTTGTTCTTCGGAAAACCCTTCGGCGCCAGCCGGCCGGCGTCGGCGCGGTTACCGCGCCAGTCGGCAAGTTCTTTCAAGGAGAGCGTGAACACGCGGCCTGCCGAGTCGGTCCAAGTCAGACCTCTTTCCACTTCGAACGTCCGGATGTCGGACAAGCCGCCATCCTTGTGGCGCTGCAGCCGCACACCGCGGCCGCGCGCCATGTCCGGCACCTGATCGATTGGGAAGACGACCATTTTGCGATTCTCGCCGATGGCAGCGACCAGCTCGCCTTCAACCGGCGTGATCGCGCGTGCGGCATCGGGCGGGGTGACGTTGAGCACCTGCTTGCCTTTTCGCGTGTTGGCGAGGCATTCGTCCTCGGCAACGATAAAGCCCCTCCCCTGCTTGCTCGCCACCATCAGCCTGCGGCCGCCCTGATAACGGAAGACGTCGACGATGTCGGCCTGCTGATCGAGATCGATGAACAGGCGGACCGGCTCGCCGTGGCCGCGGCCACCGGGCAGCTTCGCCGCCTCGATGGTGTAGAAGCGGCCGTTGGTGGCGAACACCAGAATCTTCGACGTGGTCTCGGCAAAGAACGCGCGGTCGAGCGCGTCGTCGGCTTTGAATGCGAGACTGGACAGGTCCGAAACCTGGCCGCGCAACGCGCGGATCCATCCCTTTTCGGACACCACCACCGTGACCGGCTCGCGCTCGACCAGAGCTTCCTCGATCGCGGCCTCGTCATGCGCGGGCGCCTGCGCAAAGCCGGTGCGGCGCTTGCCGAGCGGGGTTTTTGCGCCGAACTTTTCCCGCACCTCGCGGATCTGATCGGCGACGGTCTTCCACTGCTCCTTTTCGGAGCGCAACAAACTTTCGATCGATTTCTTTTCCGCGCGCAGCCGTTTATCCTCGTCGCGGATTTCGATCTCTTCAAGCCGGCGCAGATTGCGCAGCCGCATGTTGAGAATGGCGTCGGCCTGGACGTCGGACAGCTTGAACGTCCGTATCAGCACGGGCTTCGGCTCATCCTCCTTGCGGATGATCTTGATCACCTTGTCGAGGTTGAGATAGGCGACGAGGTAGCCGCCCAGCACTTCAAGCCGGTGTTCGATCTCGTTGAGGCGGAAACGTGAGCGCCGCTGCAGCACCTCGCGGCGGTGCGTCAACCATTCGCTCAATGCCTCGGCAAGCCCGACCACCCGCGGAACACGGCCGCGCACGAGCACGTTCATGTTCAGCGGCACGCGGCTTTCCAGCTCGGTGAGCTTGAACAGGCTCTCCATCAGCAGCGCCGGATCGACGCTGCGCGAACGCGGCTCGATGACGATGCGCACGTCTTCGGCCGACTCGTCGTGCATGTCGGCGACGAATGGCAGCTTCTTCTCGTTAATCAGCGCGGCGATCTGTTCGATCAGCCGCATTTTCTGCACCTGCCAGGGAATTTCCGTCACCACCACCTGATAGGTGCCGCGGCCGGTATCCTCGGTCTTCCAGCGTGCGCGCAGCCGGAACGAGCCGCGTCCGGTTGTGTAAGCCTCGGCGATCGCCTCGGGCGGATCCACAACGAGGCCGCCGGTAGGGAAATCCGGACCAGGCACGTATTTCAGCAGCGTGCGGGTGCGCGCGTTGGGCTGCTCGATCAGATAGAGCGCGGCGTCGCACAGTTCGACGATGTTGTGCGGCGGGATCGACGTCGCCATGCCGACGGCGATGCCTTGCGCGCCGTTGGCGAGCAGATTGGGAAACGCCGCCGCCAAGACCACCGGCTCCTGGGCGACGCCGTCATAGCTCGGGCGGAAATCGACCGCGTCCTCGTCGATGCCGTCGAGGAGCAACCGCGCGGCTTCGGTCAGCCGCGCCTCGGTGTAGCGGTAGGCGGCGGCGTTATCGCCGTCGACGTTGCCGAAATTGCCCTGGCCGTCGACCAACGGATAGCGCGAGGAAAAATCCTGGGCGAGGCGAACGAGCGCGTCGTAGATCGCCTGATCGCCGTGCGGGTGGAAATTGCCCATCACGTCGCCGACGATCTTGGCCGATTTCTTGAACGCTGAGCCCGGATCGAGGCGCAAAAGCCGCATGCCATAGAGGATGCGCCGGTGCACCGGCTTGAGCCCGTCGCGCGCGTCCGGCAGCGCACGGTTCATGATAGTGGAGAGCGCATACGCGAGATAGCGCTCCTCGAGCGCCTCACGCAGCGCGATGTCCTGCACGCCGCCGGACTCTTCCGGGGGAATCACTTTGCTGGCCATATTGACGTGGAGCTAGCGCGGTTGTGGCGCTTGAACAAGGGACGGCGGTGCTCGTTTGCCCGCCAGATCGCGCCGTGCAGCCGCCATCGCAATGGGTTAGAATGGCGTTAAATCGGCGCGACTTGCGCGCCCGCCATCAGTGCCGAGGAGATAGCGATGCGCAAAGCGATCCTCGCCGTGTTCATCCTCCTGCTCGCGCTCTGCTTTGGCAGCGCGGCTCAGCGCGCGGCGGCGATGACGTTGTCCTCACCGGCGGCCGCCGGCTGGACTGACAAACGCCTCCAGCCGGTTCGCTACCGCGCGCTTAGCTGGGCGCCGCGGCAATATTGGCAATGGGACCACCGGCCAGTCTGGGACGACCCGTGGGCGGTGCTACGGCCGAATTTCTGGGGGAGCCCGGAGCCGCATCTGGTGCCGGCCGACATTTGGGCGTGCAAATGGCATCTGCCGTCGGACCAGTCTTGGGCCCGCGATTGGCGCTGGCGTCGTCGGCTCTGCCCGGCATGGCAATAAGGCGGAGAGATACGATGAATTGGAGCATCCTTGCGTCGGTCGCGGTGGCGGCGGCGCTGTCAGTCGCCGCACCGGGCGGCGCCTCGGCGATGAGCGTCACGCATCCGTTTAGCCCTGCTGTCGACAATGGCGGTCTCGTGCAGAAGACGGAGATCTTTTGCGGTCTGCTGGGTTGCGGCCCCATCTGGCCCGGTCCGCGCCGCTCGGAGCCATGGTGGGGACCATGGGATCACGTCTATCGGCCGGCCTGCCCGATCGATTATTACTATGCCTGCCGGCGCGGACCACTGGGCTACAGGCAGTGTGCGTGCTGGCCCTATCCGGGACGGTAATCAGCTCGCGACAGGTTCCGCTTCGAGGCCTGACAAAGCCCGGCTGACCGCGGCGACAAAGCGGGAGCGCGCAGCCGGCAGGGGAAGCCCGCGCGGGGCGAATGCGTGGCGGTCGAGAAAAAATCCCGTGAGCGTGAACGCATCAGTGAGAGCGGCTACGCCGGCCGGCGCCTCGTTGTCGCGCAGGAAGGCCGGCAGCGGCAAGAGTTTGTCGCGATAATCGGCGCCGGCAGCGCGCGAGACGGCGCGGCCCGACCGCGGCGACACGTAAGCGAGATCGGCGGTGGCTCCGGTTGCCGCGCATGACGAAAGATCGAGGCCGAAGCCAAGTTCGGCCAGAAGCGCAAGCTCGAAGCGCGCGACGGCGGTAGCTGCGGCGCGCGGCTCGTCGACGACATCGAGGATCGCATCCAGCGTGGCGAAGAGGCGCGCATGCGGCTCGCGCTCGGCAAGCAGCCGGCACAAGGCGGCCAGATGCGTAACGCCGTGAACCGCGTGGGCCGCACCGAGAAATCCTGCCGCACGCAGGTTGAGACCCTCGACGGCGTAATGGCCGAGATGTTCGTCGAGCCGCGCCCGCCAGGTGGCGCGCAGGACGTTGCCAGGCTGCAGCACGCCGCGCAGCCGCGTGCCGGCACCGCCGCGCACAAGGCCGAGATGGCGGCCGCGCTCGCGCGTCATCAATTCGAGAATGACACTCGCCTCACCGTGGCGCTTGACCCCAAGCACGATGCCTTCGTCGGTCCACTGCATGGACGTGCATTTAAGGTGCGACTCGGCCCGTTGTCATCGCAAGCCGAGCCGGAGAGCACGATGCCTGTTCATTGGTAAGCCCCCGCCCGCGAGAGCCGACCCAGCCCATACCCCGAAGCCGCCGGATCGGAAGCCAGTACATTTCCCCTGGAACAGGTGGCGGAAAGCTGCACACGGTCCCGACCCATACCATGCGCGCGCTTTCGGCAAACGCGCCCGCGCGTCCGATATCATTTTTTAAGTCGTTGGGATCGATCTGATTTCCCCAACGCTTCGGCGCCAACCCTCACAATACGTGAAGGTCTGCAGCCTCTACGGGGCGGGATTCTACTACATGCCGGGCACCGATATGTGCATCAAGATCGGTGGCTGGGTGCGTGCTGAAATGACGGAAGGTGGCAACGGCAGCATCACTTGGGGGCCGTTTAACGCCAACCTCAATCAGCGCGGCACGAGCAACTTTGCGACGCGCGCCCGCGGTTACATCACCGCAGACGCCCGTGAGCAGACCGCTTACGGCGTAGCCCGCGGCTACATCGCGGTCGGCCTGTCGACCAGCGACGTCGGCCTCAACACGGCGGCGAACCAGTTCAGTGCGAACCGCGCCTTCGTGCAATGGGCAGGCTTCACGGCCGGCTTGGCGGTGTCGTTCTATGACTTCTACAGCGTGCCGGCTGCGGAGTACCGCGGCGGCTATCTGCCGGCGTCGGATACCGGTGACGGCGGCTGGTGGGTGTGGGGTTACACTGCTCAGTTCGGTGGCGGCTTCTCTGGTACGCTGGCTGTCGAACAGCGGCGCACCACGCAGATCGTCGACGCCAACTGCGCGACCTTCGCGTCGGCTACCGCATCGCCGAGCGCTTGCGGCAGCATCATACCGGGTTCGTATTACAGCGCGGATACCTACACCTCGCCGACTTCGAGTGGTGGGGCGAACGTCTCCGCTGTTGGTGTTGGCGGCCTCGGTTCGCTTGCACCGGGCGCCGGCGCTTATGGCGGCGAGCAGGTTCCCGACGTGGTCGCCAATCTGCGTGTCGACCAGGCTTGGGGCAGCGCGCAGGTCATGGGTGCGTACCATGACGTGAACGCCAGCTACTACGGCTCGGGCGGTACGCTTGCTCCGAGCATTCTCAGCGGCGGGCATCCGCAAGATGTCGCCGGCTGGGCGGTTGGCGGTGGTCTGAAAGTCAATTTCCCGTCGATTGCACCGGGCGATTACTTCCAGAGCCAGGTCAACTACACCCAGGGCGCGCTGCGCTACCTGTTCAACACGCCGAATACCAACTACGGCATGGTGAACGGTGCGGCCGAGTCCTATGGCGTGCTCAGCGACTGCGTCTTCGGCGGCACCCCCGGTACGGCGAACACGACCGGCTGCCAGCTGACGACGGCCTGGGGCTTCAATGCGTCCTATGAGCACTACTGGGCGCCGCAGTGGCACCAGTCGTTGTACGGCGCCTACTACGCCGTGCGCTACGACACGTCCGCGAATGCGATGCTGTGCGCAGCGTCGACCACCGCTTCCGGCAGCAACGGCACGGGCTTCGGCACGGGCGCTGCGGCGGGTGCGGGCTGCAACAACAACTGGGATACGTGGGGCGTCGGCTCCCGGTTGCAGTGGGACGTGACCAAGTCGTTCTATATCGGTGTGGAAGCGATGTATATCCGCATGGACAGCGCCTCCACCGCGACTGCTGGAACTCTTGGAGCGTACAGCTTCGGTTCGGCGAGCGTGCTGCAGAGCAGCGCGAGCGACTGGAACTTCACCGTGCGCATGCACAAGGACTTCCTGCCCTGATCACTTGATCAAGGCTTAGGTTCGGCAATCCCCGGCGGCTCACCCCGCCGGGGATTGTTTTTAGCGGAAACAGCTCGTCCGATTTGATCTTGGGATCTTCCGACCTATGAAGCACCGTCGAGTCTCAGCAACTCCACGGCCAAGCGGCCAACGCGATGCTCTGCTCCTTGCCGCGAGAATGAGAGCGGCCCGGGCAGTGCTCGGTTGGAGTCAAACCGAACTCGGCAAGAAGGCGCGCGTCACTCAGCGCGCAATTTATCGGCTCGAAAAGGCGGCCGTGAGAGCAAGACATCTGACGCAGATCCGCATCAACAAGGCATTCGAGGATGCCGGCATCGGCTTCGCGCAGCTGCCGAACGGTGGATTTGAAATGATCGTGCGCTCGCGGCTGCTCAGCGGCTCGCGGCAGAAGGCTGCTTCTCAAAATTAGAGTTTTGCTGATCCGCCTTTTGCAGCACGACGTTGCGAATCACCTCGGCCGCATCCGACAGAGTGTCGCTGGCTAAATGCGCATATCTTTGCGTGGTGCGCGCCTGCGTATGACCGAGCAGCCCCTGCACGACATAGAGCGAAATACCCTGATTGACCAAAAAGCTGGCGAACGAATGCCGTAGATCGTGCAGACGCACGTCGAGCAGACCGGCTGTTTCGCGTATGCGAAACCAGGGAAAGTGCAACGACGGGGAAGGCCGGCCGGTGACCGGCGACGCAAAGATATACGGATCGTCGTCCGCGCGCGGGATGGACTTGAGCAGTTCAAGCGCCGCCGAGTTCAGATAGATCGATCGCGGTCTGCCGGATTTGGCGCGCGGAACCAGAAGCGTACGCTTCTCCCAGTTCACGAATTCCCATTTCGCGTGCGTGATTTCGTTGCGCCGTGCGCCGGTGAACAGCAGCAGTTTGATCGCACACGCAGCGACTTGATTCTCGTCCGCATCGAGCGCGAGCAACAAACGCCGCGCTTCTTCATGGGTCAGAAAGCGTTCACGGCAAACGTCGGGGGCGGTCTTGAGGCCCGCGGTCGGATTCTTTGCCGAGCCGGGTACGCCCCACTTTTTGGCCAGGTTGAAGATGAACCGGAGCAGCACGAGCACGCGATTGGTCGTGCCGCTCGCGTAACCGGCGTCGCGCATGCGGGAAATCAGATTAGCGATAGCTTGGTCAGTGATTTGATCGAGCCGATGGGCACCGAACTTTTGCAGGATGTGGATGCGCAGGATCGTCTCGTCGGTTTGCCAGCTCCGCTTCACGTTCTTCGCATAGGGCATGTACGAGTCGCGGATGAACTCGGCGAGGGTGGGAATTTGGCGCAGCTCCTCGCGCTCCTTTTGCGGATCGGCGCCGAGAATTGCTTCGGCCAGGACGGAGCGCGCTTTGCGCCGCGCCTGCGACACGGTCAGCGCCCCCGCCGATCCGATCTTGAATTGTCGCTCGCGGCCGCCGGCGTCCCGGTAGCGCTGGTAGAAGGTCTTGCCGCCGGAGCATCTGACTTCGAGCATGAAGCCGGGGAAAGCCAAATCGAAATAGTCGACCCTCCGAGCGCCGTCGGGGCAGGCGCAGCGGTGAACGAAGGATGCCGTCAACTCAGCCTTGGGCACGTTACTTGACCCCGAAGATCGACGATTTCGATCTCAACCCACCACAACTTTGCCGCGATATTCTGCGGCGAAGTGGTATCCCTCAGCACACTCGGATGGCCCTCGCCAGATGATCAAAATTTTACGCTCCATCCCTCCCAGTCGCAACGTATAAATTTCGCATAAATACAGATATTATTATAATTATATCAATGCTTTATGGTGAATATCAGCGATCTATCATGTATAGCGCACATAGCGGCTCGAAACGGTGGCTTGCTATCGTTCCGACAGCGACCTCTAGGCCGCCGCGACCACAACTTTGACGATGATCGATCGGAAAAAAGGTGTGAGGGCATCGACACGGCTCGCCGCGGCCGCAAGCGGCAACGCTTGGTCTCGGGCCGTCTTGCGCTCAATCTATTCCCTCGATCCAAATCGCGACCGATCGATGCCACTCGACTCCGGTGAGCGGTCGCCGACCTGAAGTCCAACAGCACTACAAATGCATTTGGCGCGCGCGCCCGCGTTCGCGAGACGGTCGCGTGCGGGCGTAAACATTGACGGGTGACGGATCGGAACGTTGCTGGATAGACGAGCCTCACGCCCATCCCGAACAGATTGTTGGCGCTCAATCCCATCTCAGGCATGATGATCACGCTGCTTCCACAAACATCTTGCAAGTTGTCGGCACGCAGATGTTTTGGATTTCTCGCCCCCGAGACGATCAAAAAGATCGTATAATACGATCTGAGTGACAATCAACCTTAGCGAGAATTGCGCCCTGCGGCCGTTAAAAATGCGTGCATAAATGCGCAAGCATCATAGCTGATCGTTGCGGCATGCCGAATCAGCCGCTGTTGGCGCACGGTGCGTAAATAAACTTTATGCCAATTTTATCAGAAAGTTACGCCGAGAGGCCGCGGTTTGGAAAACCGGCGCCGGGCGGGGCCGGAAGGACCGTCGCATCGAGCGCGGCTAACGGGGCGATACTACTTATCCGGGAATTCCAATCCGAGCGCCCGGTAACGCTCCGGATCGTCGCCCCAGCCTTCGCGTACTTTGACGAACAGAAAAAGGTGCACCTTCTGCTCGATCTCCGCGGCGATATCGGCGCGCGCAGCCGCACCGATCGCCTTGATGGTCGCGCCGCCTTTGCCGAGCACAATTTTACGCTGGCTCTCGCGCTCGACGTAGATCGTTTGTTCGATGCGCACGGAGCCATCTTTCAGTTCCGTCCACGTTTCGGTTTCGACCGTCGACTGGTAGGGCAATTCCTGATGCAGCCGTAGGTACAGCTTTTCGCGGGTGATTTCGGCGGCGAGCTGACGCAGCGGGGCGTCTGAGATCTGATCCTCCGGATAGAGCCAGGGACCAGGGGGGACATTATCGGCGAGCCAATCTTTGAGGTCGGCAACGCCATCGCCCGACAGCGCCGAGATCATGAACGTGGCGACGAACGCCGCGCGCTCGTTGAGCGATTGCACGAGCGTCAGCAGGGCAGGCTTGGCGACGAGATCGATCTTGTTGATCACCAGCAGCTTCTTGGCCGGGCGGATATCGGTCAGGCCGCGCAGGATCGCCTCGTCAACTTCGGCTAAGCCGCCGCGGGCATCGATGACCAGCGCTACGATGTCGGCATCCTGCGCGCCGCCCCAGGCGGTGCCGACCATGGCGCGGTCGAGCCGCCGGCGCGGCGCGAAAATGCCGGGCGTATCGACAAAGATAAGCTGGGCCGGCCCCTGCATCGCAATGCCGCGGATCAGCGTCCGCGTGGTCTGCACCTTCGGGGTGACGATCGATATCTTGGCGCCGACGAGCGCATTGATCAGTGTCGATTTGCCGACGTTCGGCGCCCCGATCAGAGCGACGAAACCGCAGCGCGTCGCTGGCGCCGCCGCACCATCCGCCGCATCCGGCTCAGCCATCGAGGCGCGCGGCCTTCACGCCCTCGCGCGACAGCATGGCGGCGGCGGCGGCCTGTTCGGCGGCGCGCTTGGAGCGCCCGCTGCCCTCGGCGGCGGCGAAATTGGGCAACTGCACCGCCACGCGGAATTCCGGGCTGTGATCGGGTCCGGAGCGCGCGACTTCGCGATAGGCGGGTGTGGGCAGACCGCGCGCCTGCGCCCATTCCTGCAGGACCGTCTTGGGGTCGCGCAGCGGCTGCGATTTGGCCCGCATCCGCTCCTGCCAGAGCCGTTCGACGAGGCCAGCCGCCGCGACATAGCCGCCGTCAAGATAAACGGCGCCGATCACCGCCTCGCAGACGTCGGCGAGAATGGCGGGACGCTTGCGGGCGCCGGCGTTGACTTCAGATGAGCCGAGCTTGATCGCCGCACCGAGCTCGATCGAGACGGCAATTTCGGCGCAAGTTTCCTTGCGCACCAGATCGGCCAGGCGGCGCGATAGTTCGCCCTCGTCGGCCTTGGGAAAGCTGCGGAACAGCATGTCGGAAATGACCAGGCCGAGTACGTGGTCGCCGAGAAATTCGAGCCGCTGATAGGAGCCGGCCCGATTGCGCGGACCTTTGAGCGCCGAAATATGGGTCAGGGCGCAGGTGAGCAAAGTGCTATCGCTGAAGCGATAGCCGATGCGGCCTTCCAGCGCGGTGCCGCCTCGCCGGCTCCTCCGCGGCTCCTTCTGTCCATCGCTTTGCGGTTTTTCCGCCGCGCCAATATTTGCCGGACGCGGTTGTTGCTGCGGCTCGGCCGCCGGTTTGCTTTTGCGGCGGCCGCTCATCGCACCGGTGTGAACAATCGGCTCCAGCGCACTGCCCAGGGCCAGTCCCAGAACTCCCAGGCCGAAACACCCTCGCGGATCGAGAAGAAGATGACTTGCGCCTTGCCGATGAGGTTCTCGAACGGCACGTAGCCAACCGCGCTCAACACCCGGCTGTCCGTCGAATTGTCGCGGTTGTCGCCCATCATGAAGTATTCGCCCTCCGGCACATGAAAGACTTCGGTGTTGTCGAGGAAGCCGTTATCGGTGAAGTCGTGGGTGATGTAGGTCACCCCGTTCGGCAGCGTCTCGCGATAGCACATGACCGGCTGGCCGACGTCCTCGTGGGCGACGCAGTCTTCGGTGACGCGCTCGCGCTTGACCGCCACGCCGTTGATGTTGAGCACGCCGTGGATCACCTGGATGTTGTCGCCGGGCAGACCGACCACGCGCTTGATGTAGTCGACCGAGGGATCCTTGGGCAGACGGAACACGACCACGTCGCCGCGCTTCGGTTGCGAGCCAAGGATTCGGCCGTTGAACAAGGGCGGCGACAGCGGCAGCGAGTAATGGGTGTAGCCATAGGAGTATTTGGACACGAACAGATAGTCGCCGACCAGCAGCGTCGGGATCATCGAGCCGGACGGGATGTTGAAGGGTTGGAACAGGAAGGTGCGAATGACGAGCGCGATGATCAGTGCGTGAATGATCACGCGGATCGTCTCGCCCAAGCCACCTTCTTTGCGTTTGGTACCGGTTTGCACGCTCATTCGCCTAATATCCAAGCCCTGCTGTAAAAATCGCCCCGCGTGCGCCCCGCGCCCTTGTAGCCTCTGGCAGAAAGGCGCGCAATTGCACGCGGGAAATCGTCGCGCGCCGTCACCGTTCGGGTTTACCTAGACATCCCATACGCTTATGGCGAGGCTGGAAGCGACCGGCAAACTTTTTATTGCCGCCATCGGTCGCGGTCTCGTTACTCCAGGGCAACGGCCGAGATAATGACAAAGGCGTGCGCCATCGGACCTTCATCGCTGATCGTAAGGTCGATGCGCGCCTCGAATCCAGGCGGCGTGATCACCTCCAGGCGGCGTTTGGCGCCTCCGGTCAGTTCCATTGTCGGCCGCCCCGACGGCAAATTGACCACGCCCATGTCGCGCCACCAGACACCGGCGCGTAGCCCGGTGCCCAAAGCTTTGGCACAGGCTTCCTTGGCGGCGAATTGCTTGGCGTAGGTCTCCACGCGGTTTCGCCGCCTTTCCGCGCGTGCACGTTCGGCCGCCGTAAACACGCGATCGATGAACCGGTCGCCGTGGCGCTCGATCACCTTGGCGATGCGGCGCACGTCGGTGATATCGGAGCCGATGCCGAGAATCATGGCGCCCTGCCGGTTCTGGACGCGATACTGGCCCTGCCGCGATCCATTGCCGCGCGCATGCGCAGTATGGCGGCGCCGAGGCCTTCGAAAATCGCTTCGCCGATCAAAAAGTGCCCGATATTGAGCTCGACGATTTCGGGCAGCGCAGCAACCTCCTGGGCGGTGACGAAGTCGAGACCATGACCGGCATGGACCTCGAGCCCGCCGCTTTCCGCCATAGCTGCGGCCCGCGTAATGCGCTGGAATTCGACGGCGGCAGAGGCGGCGTTTCCAGCCACCACTGCCTCGCACCAGGCACCGGTATGGAGCTCGATGACCGGGGCGCCAACCGCGATGGCGGCCTCGATTTGCGCCTCCTCGGGGGCGATGAAGAGCGAGACGCGCACGCCGGCCGCGGCCAATTGGCGGACGCAGACAGTGAGTGTCTCGCGCTGGCCCGCGGCGTCGAGCCCGCCTTCGGTGGTGCGCTCGGCCCGCCGCTCGGGGACGATGCAGGCGGCATGTGGGCGCACTTTTTGCGCGATGCCGATCATTTCCGGCGTCGCCGCCATTTCCAGATTGAGCGGTTTTGCAATGTCCGCTTTCAGCCGCACGATGTCGTCGTCGACGATATGCCGGCGATCCTCGCGCAAATGTGCGGTGATGCCGTCAGCGCCGGCCGCGACCGCAATTCTGGCCGCACGCACGGGATCGGGATGCGCGCCGCCACGCGCATTGCGCACGGTGGCGACGTGGTCGACGTTGACGCCGAGGCGGATGGGAGGGGGAGACGGCATTTCTCGTCCGCGCGCAGTTAGCCGTTCACGCGCTCGGCGTCGGCGACAACCTTCTTCGCCCGCAGCTGCGAGATGATCGAAGTCAGGTGCTTGAGATTGTAGACTTCGAGATCGATGGTGAGCTCGGTGAAGTCCGGCGACTGCCGCGTCATTTTCACATTGTCGATGTTGCCGTCGTGCTCAGCGATCACTTGCGCGATCTGGGCGAGCGTGCCCGGCTCGTTGACCGAGTGCACCGTGAAGCCGCGCCGGAAAACGCTGCGGCGCCTGATCGTCGACATCCCAGCGCAGATCGAGCCAGCGTTCCGGCTGATCCTCGAAATCCTTCAGTGCCGGCGAATGGATCGGGTAGATGGTGATGCCTTCGCCGGCCGTCATGATGCCGACGATGCGGTCGCCCGGCACCGCGCCGCCATTGGGTGCAAAGCGCACCGGCAAATCGGTATTGATGCCGCGGATCGGTATCGCTGCCCCAGTCTCGCCGGCGCCGGGGAGTTTGTATTTCACTGCCTTGGCGAACTTGAGTCCGAACCAGCCGCTGTCTGCTTTCGGCGCGGCCGGCGTAACGCGCTCGTCCTTGTAGTCGGGATACATGGCGCGCACGACGTCGGCGGCGCGCAGTTCGCTGCGGCCGACGTCCGACATCACGTCGTCGATTGAGGCGCGCGCGAGACGCGGCAGCGCGCCTTGCAGCTTTTCGTCGGAATATTCGAATTTGGCGCGCTCGCACAGGCGTTCGACGATGCGGCGGCCCAGTGCCGAATATTGTTGCCGTACCGCCTCGCGCGTGGCGCGGCGAATGGCGGAGCGCGCCTTGCCGGTGACCGCGATCGATTCCCAAGCGCTCGGCGGGGCGGTCTGCGCCTCGGAGGTCAGGATCTGCACCTCGTCGCCGTTTTGCAGCGGCGCGGAGAGCGGGCCGATCTGGCCGTTGATCTTGGCGCCGATCGCCATGTTGCCGACGTCAGTGTGCACCGCATAGGCGAAGTCGATCGGCGTAGCGCCGCGCGGCAGCGCGATGAGCTTGCCCTTCGGCGTAAAGCAGAACACCTGGTCGTGGAACAGTTCGAGCTTGGTGTGTTCGAGAAATTCCTCCGGATCGGAACCCTCGGCCAAAAGTTCGATGGTGCGCCGCAGCCACGCGTAAGCATTCGATTCGCGCGACAGCATTTCGGTGGGCGAGCCGAGCGCGTCTTTATAGAGCGCGTGCGCGGCGATGCCGTATTCAGCGATCTCCTGCATCTCGTTGGTACGGATCTGCAGCTCGACCCGCTGTTTGCCGGGCCCGATTACCGTGGAATGGATCGAGCGGTAATCGTTCTGCTTGGGCGTGGAGATGTAATCCTTAAATCGCCCGGGAACGACCGGCCAACTGGTATGGACGCTGCCGAGCGCCTGGTAGCACTCGGCGACGGTCCCGACCAAGACGCGGAAGCCGAGGATGTCGGAAAGCTGCTCGAAACCGACCGCCTTGCGCTCCATCTTTCGCCAGATCGAGTAGGCGCGCTTCCTCCGCCCGGTGACCTCGGCGGTGATGCCGCGATCGGCGAGTTTCTTGGTGAGTTGCTGCTCAATTTCGGCGATCCAGCCGCGCGAGCGCTCGGCCAGCGCTTCGAGCCGCTCGGTCATGACCTTGTGGGCCTCCGGGTTGAGCTCGCGGAACGCTAAGTCCTCGAGCTCCTCGCGCATCTCTTGCATGCCCATGCGGCCGGCCAGCGGCGCGTAGATGTCGAGCGTCTCTTCGGCGGTGCGCCGGCGCGCCTCGGGCGGCCGGTGACTAAGCGTTCGCATGTTGTGCAGCCGGTCGGCGAGCTTGACCAGCAGCACGCGCACGTCGTCGGCGATGGCGAGCAGGAGCTTGCGCAGGTTCTCGCCCTGCTTGGCCTCGCGCGACACCAGTTCGAGCTTTTTCAGTTTGGTCAAACCCTCGACCAAGACGCCGATATCGTGGCCGAACAGGCGATCGATTTCAGTGCGGGTGGCGTCGGTATCCTCGATCGTGTCGTGCAGCAGCGCCGCCGCGATGGTGGCGTCGTCGAGCTTCAGATCGGTGAGAATCGCGGCCACCTGCAGCGGATGGGAGAAATACGGGTCGCCCGAGTCCCGCTTCTGCTCGCCATGCGCTTTCATGGCATAGACGTAGGCGCGATTGAGCAGGTCCTCGTCGGTCTTCGGATTGTACTGTCTGACCCGCTCGATCAGATCATATTGCCGCATCAGCAGCGGCTTGCGCGGCTGCGGCACTGGCTCGCCGTCCGGCGGCAAAAGCCGCAAGCCACGCGCCAGCGCCCCACGCAGGCGGGGTTGATTCTGCATCCGCGGCAGATCGATCGGCGAGCGCGGCATTCCTTGGCCTTGGTGACCCGTCGGGCGGTATCCCCGTCGGGCATGTGGGGCGCGTACCGCCCTCGCGGCCGCGCCTTACGGCCCAAAGGATATCACGCAGCGCCGTTCGCGCTACAAGACGCGCAAACTAGTAGGCGGCGCATCAAGGCGCCTGCCTAGCTTACCGGGAAAGGCCAAGTTTTGGTTAATGGCGCCCCAGCGGGGCGGCGGGCGACTGCCTTATTCTTCGTCGTCGCCGGTGTCGGGCTCCGGCTCGCTCTCCGGCGGGGTCAGACCTTCGAGACCCTTGAGCAGCTCTTCCTCGCTCATGCGGTCGGTGGTCACATCGGTATCGTCGGCATCGACGCCGGTCCCGGGGGCGCCAATCAGCGGCACCGCCTCGGGCTCCGGCTCGTCCACTTCGACGTATTTCTGCAGCGAATGGACCAGTTCTTCCTTGAGATCCTCGGGCGAAATCGCCGTTTCGGCGATTTCACGCAGCGCTACGACTGGATTCTTGTCCTTGTCGCGCTCGACCGCGATCTGCGCGCCGGAAGAGATCATGCGCGCGCGGTGGCTGGCGAGCAGCACGAGATCGAACCTGTTCTCAACCTTGTCGATGCAATCTTCGACGGTCACGCGGGCCATTTGGCTAAGCTCCTGGCTGGGCTCTTAACGGTCGGTTTGGGCGGAACATTCGGGGCAATGCACTTTGCAAGGCTCCCGGAAAACAAAGTTCCCGCAACCGGCGCTTAGGTATCGCCGGCAGCCGGCAAACGCAAGAGCAGCGCAATGCAATTGCCGGTAGCGCGGGCGCGAATTTAGCTTGCCGATTTAACTTGCCGATTTAACTTGGCCCTCGCGCTCTCGTCTGTTACCGGAGGCCCAATTGCGGCGTTCCGAATCTTCGCTTTCGAGGTTCCGCGACGGCGTGCCGCAGCGCTCCGTCGCTGATGCTCGTGCGAGTGCGCACTTGCTACCGCAGCATTCGCCAAAGTACGCTTGCCTGCATGCGACGGTACTTCGCATGCCCGAAAGTTTCGGATTGCGGCAAAACCGTTTTGACAAGACGCCGGGAGGGCCGATCGCGTATCGGCCGGTCCGGATTTATCAAGAGAGACAATCACGAGAGACGTCATGCCTACCCAGAACGAAAAAATCGCGCTGTTCATTGACGGCGCCAACCTTTACGCCACGGCGAAATCGCTCGGCTTCGATATCGATTACAAGCGCCTGCTGCGCGAGTTCCAGTCGCGCGGCTATCTGTTACGCGCTTTCTATTACACCGCGGTGATCGAGGATCAGGAATATTCCTCGATCCGGCCCTTGATCGATTGGCTCGACTACAACGGCTACACCGTCGTGACCAAGGCGACCAAGGAATTCGTCGACCAGACCGGCCGGCGCAAGGTCAAAGGCAACATGGATATCGAACTTGCGGTCGACGCGATGGAAATCGCTCCGCACATCGATCAGATGGTGCTGTTCTCCGGCGATGGCGATTTCAGAAAGCTGGTCGAGGCGGTACAACGGCGCGGCGTGCGGGTGGTCGTTGTGTCGACAATTTCGACGCAGCCGCCGATGATCGCAGACGAGCTGCGCCGGCAATGCGATCAGTTCGTCGACATCATCGAGCTGCAATCGAAAATTGGCCGCGATCCCAGCGAGCGGCCGGCTCGCGAGCCGCGCGAACCCCGCGAGCCGCGCCACACGCCGCAATTCCTGCAACGCAGTCCGACCTCACAGCGCGTCGAACTCGACGACGAATTCGAAGACGAATAGCGGCTAAGGGAAATACGCCGCCATGGCTCGGGAAAGCATGGCGCGGGAAAGCGCGACACCCGGCCGCGACTGCCCGCGCTGCCCGCGGCTCGTCGCCTTTCGCAAATCCTGGCGTGCGCGCGAGCCCGACTGGTTCAACGCGCCGGTCGACTCATTCGGACCGCGCGACGCACGGCTGCTGATTGTCGGCCTCGCGCCGGGGCTGCGTGGCGCAAACCGCACCGGCCGGCCGTTCACCGGCGACTACGCCGGCGATCTCCTGTACGGGACGCTGCTGGAGCTTGGCTTTGCCGAAGGGCCGTATGAGGCCAAGCCCGACGACGGCCTGAAACTCATCGAGTGCCGCATCACCAATGCGGTGCGCTGCGTGCCGCCGGAAAACAAGCCGACGCCGGCCGAGATCACCAACTGCCGGCCATTTCTCTCGTCCGCGATCAAGGAAATGCCGCGGCTTTGCGTGGCGGTAGCGCTTGGCCGCATCGCGCATGAGACATTCGTGTTGGCTTGCGGCGGAAAGCGCGCGGACTTCCCGTTCGCCCACGGCCGCCGCCACGCAATCGGCGATCTGACGCTATTTGACAGCTATCATTGCTCGCGCCTGAACACGAACACCGGCGTGCTCACGCCGAAAATGTTCAAGGATCTGTTCGCCAAAATCCGCACCGAGCTTCGCACGCAGGCCGCACAGCCCGCGCGATAATCAGCGCTGAGCGCGAAGCCAACCGATCACTTCGGCGGCGTTCTTATCCGGCGGGAAGACCGGATAGAAGACCTTGGCGATCGTTCCGTCATGGATGACGAGCGCCATGCGCTTGAGCAGGGTCATCCCGGCCGCCGGGAAGGTCGGCAGCTTCATCGCTTGGGTCAGCTTAAGTGCGGCATCGGACAGAACGGGGAACGGAAGGTGCAGGCGCTGCGCGGCCTCGCGCTGATAATCGGTCTCCTGGGTCGACAGGCCGAACACTTGGGCGACGCCGAGCGCCTTCAGGTCCGCATAGCGGTCGCGGAAACTGCATGATTGCGGCGTGCAGCCGCGCGCGCCCGGGATATCGTCCCAGCCGGGCGGCGCATCGACGCCGGGTACGCCGGTGCGCGGGTAGACGTAGACGACGACGCGGCCGCCAAGGTTTGAGAGGTTGACCGGCGGCCCGCTGGTAGCCGGCAACGCCAGGTCCGGCAAAACCATCCCCGGCAAATGGCCCGCACCGCCATCGTCCTGCGGCACCGGGATGTCGGGTGGCAGGAAAGTCGGATCGTGCCCACCAGGCGCTTCTCTCGCGCTCATGATTTGCCTGCGGCGTAGGACATGAACTCCATCAGCGACCCGTCCGGATCGCGGAAATAGACACTGGTGCCCGGGCCTTTGGCGCCGAAGCGCTGCATCGGACCGCGCTCGACCGCGACGCCACAGCGCTGCAAATGGGCGATCGCGTCGGCGATCGGTCCCATCCACTCGAAACACAAATCGCTGTTGCCGGGTTTCACCGGCAGTCGCGCCACTTCGGCCGGCTGTACGCCGGGTCCGTGCACGTTGAGCTGCTTGTCGCCGAACCGATAGGCATAGCCCGCCGGCCGCGCGACGAGCTCCGCACCGAGCACCGTGGTGTAAAACGCATTCGAGCGCTCCCACTCGGAAATGTGAATCACGCAATGATCGAGTTTCGTCGGAAGGGACATGATCTGGATTATCTCATTTGCCGTTCAGAGAAAGCCGTCGATCGCAGCGGCCAAGAAAGTTTGGAGCCCAGCGCGACGGCGTTATCCCTTCTGCCGCAGCAGGCGGCCGCGCTCGCGGTCCCATGAGCGCTTCTTTTCCGTGTCGCGCTTGTCGTAGAGTTTCTTGCCGCGCGCCAGCGCCAGCTCGACCTTGGCGCGGCCCTTTTCGTTGAAATAGAGCTTGAGCGGAACGAGCGTCATGCCCTCGCGCTCGACCGCGCCGATGAGCTTGTTGATCTGCCGGCGATGCAGCAACAGCTTGCGCGGCCGTTTCGGCGCGTGATTGAAGCGGTTCGCCTGCAAATATTCCGGGATGTTGCAGTTGATCAGCCAAATCTCGCCGCCGCGGGCGTCGGCATACGATTCCGCGATGGTCGCCTTGCCCTGGCGCAGCGACTTCACCTCGGTACCAGTGAGCGCGATACCGGCCTCTGTCGTGTCGTCGATGAAATAGTTGAAACGCGCCTTGCGATTGTCGGCGACGATCCGAAGCTTGCGTTCCGCTTTCGCCGCCATGCCGACCCTTAGCGGCTCTTCAGCGTGTCGCGGATTTCGGTCAGCAGCTGCACTTCCTTGGACGGCGCTGCCGCGGCCGGGGAGGCTTCAGGCGCCTTCAGCTTGTTGATGCCCTTGACCACCAGAAACAACGCAAATGCGATGATGAGAAAGTTGATGATGAGAGTGAGGAAGTGGCCCCAAGCCAGCACCGCGCCCTGCGTTCTCGCCTCGACCAGCGCGGTCGCGCTCACCTTCGAGGACAGTGGCAGGAAATAGTTGGAGAAATCGATGCCGCCGGTGATGGCGCCAACCATCGGCATGATGATGTCGGCGACCAGCGAGTTGACCACAGCGCCGAAGGCGGCACCGATGATGACGGCGATAGCAAGGTCGACGACGTTGCCGCGCATCGCGAATTTCTTGAATTCTTCAATCATCGACCCCTCCTGGTTCGGCCGACCGCGCAGCCGTATCGAGGCTGGCGCGGCGCGAACGTCGACGCGCCGGCACGCGGGCGTGCGTCTTAGTTGATCAGGCCCGCATGCACCATCGCCCGGCGGACGGCGACCTGTGCCTTCTCGCTCGCCGGCACCATCGGCAGGCGCAGCGTGTTGGCGCATTTGCCGATGAGGGAGAGCGCGTACTTGATCGGCGCCGGGCTCGTCTCGACGAACAGGTCGATGTGCAGCGGCGCGAGCTTGTCCTGCAGCTTAAGCGCGCTGGCGAAGTCGCCTTTCAGGCATGCCGCCTGGAATTCGGCGCACAGCCGCGGCGCCACGTTCGACGTCACCGAGATGCAGCCGTGGCCGCCATGGGCCATGAAGCCGAGCGCGGTGATGTCCTCACCCGACAGCTGGTTGAAGTCCTCGCCAATCGCCGCACGCTGCTGCGACACGCGTGCCATGTTGGCGGTCGCGTCTTTGACGCCGGCGATGTTTTTCAGCTCATAAAGCCGCTTCATGGTGTCGACCGACATGTCGATCACCGAACGCCCGGGAATATTGTAGATCATGATCGGAATGCCGATCGCGTCGTTGATCGCTTTGAAGTGCGCGTAAAGGCCGTCCTGGGTCGGCTTGTTGTAATAGGGCGTGACCACGAGCACCGCGTCGGCGCCGGCTTTCTCCGCGTGCTGGGCGAGATCGATCGCCTCCTTGGTCGAATTGGAGCCGGCACCTGCAATCACCGGCACCCGGCCGCGCGCCTGATCGACGCACCACTCGACCACATCGCGGTGCTCCTGATGCGACAGCGTCGGGCTTTCGCCGGTGGTGCCGACCGGCACAAGGCCGTTGGTACCTTCGGCGATCTGCCATTCGACCAGCTCCCGGAAGGCCTTTTCGTCGACGGATCCGTTCTTGAACGGGGTGACCAGCGCGGTAAATGAGCCTCGGAATCTGGTTTTGGCGGTCATGACACGATCCCCGGCGCGGCCTTCGCAGCAGGCAGTACCGCCTGCGGCAACGAGTCCGGCCATAAGCCCTTAGATATCGGTTCCAGGCAGGCCTTGAAAGCCCCCGGCACGGCAGAAGGAACCTTTGTGGCCGAATGCCGGTGGACAGCGCCCTGCTTTTGCCGCGAAGCCCATAGACGTGAGAACGTGGACGTGAAAGCCATTTACGTGAAAGCCATGGACGCGAGAAACCATGGACTCATGTAAAATGTCGAGCGTTGTGCCGACTCTCGGTTGTTAGGATTTCTTCAATCTTACCGGCCGAAGAGGTCGAAGGGGCTTGGGGCAGCAGGAGGGACGCCGGTGACTATCGGTCGGCTCATCGCGATCGTTGCCGCCGCAAGCCTCGTGGCCGGCCAAGCACTGACTGCAGCATCGGCCGAAACGCCGGCGTCGAAACCGACGGCCGTTGCCCAACCGGGCAAAGACGCGAAATCAGTAAAGCGCAAACAGAAGCCTGCAGTGGTGTCCAAGAAGGGGCCCACCCAAGTTCCGTTGCCGGCGCCGCGCGCTTTGACCGTTGCCCCGTCGCCGCCGCCAGCACCGCCAGTCGTGCCAATGCCTGCGGCGGCGTCCGGCGCGACAACGCCGCTCGACGTCAACGCAGTCAAACAGGCCATTGATCTTGTCCGCAAGTCGCGCGCCGACGAGGCGACTAACGTCGAGAAGTCGATTTCCGATCCGGTCGCTCGCAAAGTCGTCGAGTGGGTGATCCTGCGCAGCGACGAAACCACCGTCGATTTTTCGCGCTACGCGTCCTTCATCGCCGACAATCGGAGTTGGCCAAGCATCATCACTCTACGTCGGCACGCCGAGGCGGCGTTGTGGGAGCAGCAGGTCGACCCGCAAACAACCATCGGCTTCTTCGCGCACGAAGCGCCGCTCTCCGGCAAAGGCTATTTTGCGCTCGCGCGCGCCTTTCTCATCAAGGGCGACAGTGCGCACGCCTACGCGATGGTCAGCACCGCCTGGCGCGAAACCGCCTTTTCCGCGGATGTCGAAGACCAGGCGCGGCAGATGTTCGCCGGTCTGATCACGCCCGGCGACGACAAGGCGCGCATGGATGCCCGCCTCTACGTCGGAGACAGTGACGCGGCGCTCCGGGCGTCGAGCCATCTCGATGCCGCTGAACTGGCCATCGTCAAGGCGCGCGCCACGGTCAACGTCAATCCCAAGTCCGCTAACGCCAAGACGTTGATCGCGGCCGTGCCGGCGGCCGCTCAGCACGATCCCGGCTACATGTTCAGCCGCATCCAGTGGCTGCGCCACAGCGAGAAGATCAAGGAAGCCGCGCAATTGATGCAGGCGGTGCCGCGCGACCCGTCAAAGCTCATCAATCTCGATGAATGGTGGGTCGAGCGCCGCCTGCTTGCGCGCAAGCTGCTCGATCTCGGCGACGCCAAGGCCGCGTACGACATGGTCAACGACGCCGCGCCGCCACCCAACGAGAATTATCGCGCGGACCGGGAGTTCACCGCCGGCTGGATCGCGCTCGAATTCTTGCACCAGCCATCGCTCGCGATGCCCCACTTCGCCCGCATCACCGAGGGCGTCGTCAACCCGATCACGCTGGCGCGTTCATATTATTGGCAGGGCCGTTCCGCCCAGGCGCTCGGCCTGCCGCAGGAGGCGCGCGAGGCTTACGAAGCCGCCGCGCGCTATCCGACCGCCTATTACGGGCAACTGGCGCGGGCACAGCTGCATCTCGACGATAGCGCGCTGCGCGAGGCGTCGCCGCCAACCGGCGAACGACGTCCGCTCGAATTGGGCCGCGCGTTGGAAATCCTCTACGCTGCCGATGAGCGCGATCTGGTCGCCATCATGGCGGCCGACGTCGCCGATAAAACGTCCGACCCTGCCGGACTCTGCAACGCTTGCCGAAATCACCGCCAGCCATAACGATGCGCGAGCGACGCTGCTCATCGGCAAGATCGCGCTCGGCCGTGGTTTTGCCTTCGCGCACTATGCGTTTCCCGATTTCGGCATACCGGAATATCGGCAGATTGGGCCGCAGGTGGAGCGTTGCGTCGTCTACGCGATCGTCCGCCAGGAGAGCGCGTTTAACCCCAAGGTCGTTTCCAGCGCGCACGCCTACGGTCTAATGCAGGTCACGCCGGAGGCCGGCCGTAACACGGCGAGGAAGTTCAAGGTGCCGTTCGACCAGCGCCGGCTGCTTGCCGACATCCCCTACAATGCCCAGCTCGGTACCGCCGAACTCGGCGACGATATCAACGCCTACCGCGGCTCCTATATCCTCGCCTTCGTGGCCTACAATGCCGGTCCGGGCCGCGCCGCACAGTGGATCGCGCAATACGGCGATCCGCGTAATCCGAAAGTGGACCCGATCGACTGGATCGAACGCATCCCGATCAGTGAAACGCGCTACTACGTACAGCGCGTGTTGGAGAATATGCAGGTCTATCGCGCCCGCCTGGAGAACAATCCTAATCTCCTGATCGAGGCAGACATGCGCCGCGGCAGCTGAGATCAGGGCGAAGCGACGATCCTAACCCGGCTTTTCGTATTCGGACTTGCAACGAACGGGTTTGTGCATTCGAGCGCATCTCCTTGATCACACAATAGAATTTACAAAGTCTGCCGTTCTTAGCGTTGGCGAAGATCGCGGTTGCGTGGCTTCTAAGGGAAGGTTACGTAAGCCCTTCGGCAGCGGCTGTTGCGCTTGGGGCGAACGGCATGCTTCGCGGCATTTCAATGAACCAGCAAACACCCGTCCAGCCGGCGCTTGATTTGACCGTCCCCAAACACATCAAGCGGCTCGAAGCTGAATTGATCGAGATCATGCGCGAGGTCGCCGCCGAGTGCAAAAAACCAGTCATGCTCTATTCCATCGGCAAGGATTCGAGCGTGATGCTGCATCTGGCGATCAAGGCATTCTATCCCGCGCCGCCGCCGTTTCCGCTTCTGCACGTGGACACGACCTGGAAGTTCAAGGAGATGATCGCCTTCCGCGACGACACCGCGCGGCGGCTCGACCTCAATCTCATTGTCCACATCAACCAGGAGGGCGTTAAGCGCGGCATCAATCCGTTTGTCTCCGGCTCTTCCGTGCACACTCACGTGATGAAGACCGAGGCGCTCAAGCAGGCGCTGGACAGATATGGGTTCGACACGGCCTTCGGCGGCGCGCGGCGCGACGAAGAAAAGAGCCGGGCCAAGGAGCGAATTTTCTCCTTTCGCTCGAAGGGCCACGCCTGGGACCCGCGCAATCAGCGCCCCGAACTATGGAATCTCTACAACACGCGTGTGCATCCGGGTGAATCGATCCGCGTCTTTCCGCTGTCAAACTGGACCGAGCTCGACGTCTGGACCTACATCATGCTGGAGCGCATTCCGGTGGTGCCGCTCTATTTCGCCAAGGAACGTCCGGTCGTCCGCCGCAGCGGCACCTGGATCATGGTGGACGACGAGCGCATGCCGCTGGAGCCCGGCGAACGGCCGGAGCTTCGTCTCGTCCGCTTCCGCACGCTCGGCTGCTACCCTCTTACCGGCGCGATCGAATCCACCGCCGCAACGCTCCCCGAAATCGTTGCAGAGCTGAAGTCGGCGAACTTCTCGGAGCGGCAAGGGCGGCTGATCGATACGGACGAAACCGCGTCGATGGAAGTGAAGAAGCAAGAGGGGTACTTCTAGATGGAGCTGGTGCGCGGCGGCCGCAGCGAGCCCGCCGAGAAGAGCGGCGCGGCCAGGGATCTGCTCCGCATGATGACCTGTGGGTCGGTCGACGACGGCAAGTCGACACTGATCGGGCGGCTTCTGCACGATTGCGAGCTGGTCTTTGCCGACGAATTGGCCGCGGTGACGGCGGCATCCGCCCGTCATGGCAGCACTGGCGAGGAGATTGATTTCGCCTTTCTGGTCGATGGGCTCCAAGCCGAACGCGAGCAAGGCATCACGATCGACGTCGCTTATCGTTTTTTCTCCTCCGCCCGCCGATCTTTCATCGTCGCCGATACGCCGGGCCACGAGCAGTTCACGCGCAACATGGCGACCGGCGCCTCGACCGCGGAGCTGGCGATCCTGCTGATTGACGCCCGCAAGGGCCTACTGGTGCAGACGCGCCGCCATTCGCTGATCTGCTCTCTGCTGGGCATTCGCCATGTGGTGCTGGCGGTGAACAAGATCGACCTGGCCGGCTTCAAGCAGGACGCCTTCGATCGCATTGCCAGCGACTACAAGGCCTTCGCCGCTCCGCTCGGCTTTACCTCCATCGCGCCAATTCCGATTTCGGCTCGCTTCGGCGATAACGTGATCAGCCGATCGGCCAATACGCCGTGGTATCGCGGTCCGACGCTGCTGCAATGTCTCGAATCCGTCGAGATCGAGAGCGAGCCGCTGGCCAGGCCGTTTCGCTTTCCGGTGCAGTGGATCAACCGGCCGAACCTCGACTTTCGCGGTTATGCCGGAACGGTCGCCTCGGGGCGGATCAATGTCGGCGACGCGATTGTCGAAGCGTCTTCGGGGCGCGCCTCGCGCGTAGAACAGATCGTCACCTATGACGGACCGGCCAACAAAGCCGAGGCCGGCGACGCGGTAACAATCACGCTCGCTGACGAACTCGACATCGGACGCGGAGACGTGCTGGCCGCCGCAAAATCGCGGCCCGAAGTGTCCGATCAGTTCGCCGCGCACGTCATCTGGATGAGCGACGATGCGCTCCTTCCTGGACGCTCGTATCTCGGCCGCATCGGCACCAAGACCGTTCCGCTGTCGGTGACCGCAGTCAAATACAAGCTCGACGTCAACACCGGTAATCATCTGGCGGCCGCTAAGCTCGAACTCAACGACATCGCGTTTTGCAATCTGTCCACCGCGCTGCCTGTCGCCTTCGACGCTTACGAACAAAACCGCAAGACCGGCGCGTTCATCATCATCGATCGGGTGACGAACCGCACCGTCGGCGCCGGCATGATCGCCTTCGGGCTGCGGCGGGGCACCAACATTCATTGGCAGCCGTTACTGGTCGGCAAGGCGGAACGGGCGGCGCTAAAGAAGCAAAAGCCCGCGATCCTCTGGTTCACCGGCCTCTCCGGCGCCGGCAAATCGACAATCGCGAATATCGTCGAGCAGCGCCTGCACGGCATGGGTCATCACACGATGCTGCTCGACGGCGACAATGTGCGCCACGGGCTCACGCGCGACCTCGGCTTTACCGAGGCCGACCGCGTGGAAAACATCCGCCGCGTCGGCGAGGTTGCCAAGCTGATGGTCGACAGCGGCCTGATCGTGCTGTGCTCGTTCATTTCGCCCTACCGCGCCGAGCGCGAGCTGGTGCGAAATCTGGTCGCGCCCGGGGAGTTCATCGAGGTATTCGTGGATACGCCGCTTGCGGACTGCGTGCAGCGCGATCCGAAGGGGCTCTATGCCAAGGCGCAGGCCGGACAATTGAAGAATTTCACTGGCGTCGACGCCCCTTATGAGCAGCCGGAGCAGCCGGAAGTGCATCTGCAGACGGCGGGGAATTCACCCGGACAACTGGCCGAGGACATGCTGCAGGCACTTGTGAGCCGGGGCCTTTTGGGCGACGAGGCTTCCGAATAGGCGTTTCTTCGGAAAGCTCTATCGGGCTGCCAATTTCTTGTTGCGTGACCAGCCACGCGCACCTATCGGGCGCGAGCGACTCCGACTGCGTTCCAGGCCTGTTCGTCGGCGGGCGCTTCATCGTCGGGGAAACGGCGAAAGCTGAGAAGCTCGAGCCTGGTTTCGCCGAGAGCCCGCTTCAGCTCTTCCTCGAAATAGTACCGCATCGTGTGCTCCTCGCTCCAGGTCTCGGGTCGGCCATCCGCGCCAACCCGCTCGAGATCGAAGCGGATTCGGCAGCGGTGGCGCGCAACATCGAGTTCAGACCTACTTTTGCGGACGATGCGGACCGATCCCTCGGTCACGCTGACCTGCCGCACGCCCGGACGCTCGGCCAACACGGCTTTGCCGTTCCAGACATCAAAAATGAAAAGTCCGCCCGGCTCGAGATGTCGGCGCACGGTTGCGAGCGCGGCCGTCACATCCGCATCGTCCAACTGATAGCCGAGGACGGTGAACATCATCAGCACGCCTTCAAAGCGACGGCCGACGTCGAGGTCGCGAATGTCGTGCTCATGAAAATCCAAGGCGATGCTCGCCCCCTCGGCAGATGCCTTCGCGCGCGCGCGGGTCAGCATCGCCGAAGAGCGGTCCACGCCTACGATCGCGTGACCGCGGCGCGCCAGCGGCAGTGCGTGATTGCCGGTGCCACAGCCCAAATCGAGCAAACGCCTGGGCCCGCCAAGGCGATGGCGGACGAGGATGCGCTCGATCAGTTCGACCTCGCCGTCATAGTTCTTATTGCGATAGATCGCGTCGTAGACGTTGGCGTAGTCCCGCCCGAACTCTTCCATCACGCCAGGCACTTCCGCACCGCTGAACAAACCGTATCGATGTCCGCCTCGCTCAGGCCGAGGCCCGAAGGCAGATAAAGCCCGCGGCGGGCGAGGCGCTCGGTGACGGGGTAATGCTCGCCCACGAATAGACCCTGCTCGCGCAACACCGGCTGCTCGTGCATGCCGAGGAAGAACGGGCGAGTGTCGACGCCCTGCGCTCGCAGCCGGGCAGCGAACTCGACCGCGTCGAACGGAACTGCATCGTCGAGCACCACGCCGTACATCCAGTACACGTTCTTGACGCCGGCGCGCTCGACCGGAAGGGCAAGCCCGCGCAGATCGTGCAGACGTTCGCCGTAGCGCACCGCCATCCGGCGTTTGCGCGCCACATGGTCTTCGATCCGCTCGACCTGCGCCAATCCGATCGCTGCCTGCACGTTGGTCATGCGGAAATTATAGCCAAGCTCGGTGTGCAGAAAACGCTGCTCGCGCTTGAAGCAGAGATTGCGCAGGCTGCGCGAGCGTTCCGCCAATTTCGCGTCGTCGGTCACCACCATTCCGCCCTCGCCGGTGGTGACGATCTTGTTGGCGTAGAAGCTGAAGCAGCCGATCGCACCGATGCCGCCGGCGCGCCGGCCGTGGTACTGGCCACCGTGCGCCTCGGCGGCGTCCTCGACGACGGCAAAGTTGAATTTGCCAGCCAACGCCATGAGCGGATCCATGTCGGCCATGTGGCCATACATGTGGACCGGCATCACGGCACGGGTCCGTTCGGTGATTTTGCGTTCGACTTCGCCAACGTCGAGACACCACGTGTCCGGCTCGCAATCGACCAGCACCGGACGACAGCCGGTACGCAACACCGCCGCAACACACGAAATGATCGTGAAGCTCGGCAGAATAACCTCCGAGCCCGGCGGCAAATTAAGCGCCGCCATCGCCACTTCCAGCGCCACGGTTCCGTTACAGACCGCGATGCCGTGCGTGACGCCGCAATAATTCGCCCAGCGGCGTTCAAATTCCGCGATGAAGCCTCCTTCGGAGGAAATCCACCCCGTGCGCATCGCTTCCTCGACATTGGCGAGGGCGCGGTCGTCCAGCAGCGGCTCGGCAACCGGGATCACGACGCTTTTTTGGTCGCGGTGACGCAGGGGCCGGTGAGGCGCGCTTCGGCCGCGCTGATGCCGGAAAAGCGGCTCTTGTCGGCGTCGCCCACATAAGGTCCTTGCTTGACCTCGACCATCTCGATCTCTTCGAGCGCCTCGAATCCATGACCTCCGGCGACCAGGAGAATAACGTCGCCGGCCGCAAGCACGCGGCTTTCAAGGTACTTCTTGTTCTCTGTGTAAAAATCGACGCGCAGCCGCCCGCGCCGCAGAAACAGTGCCTCGTGCGTAAACTGTACGGCGCGCGCGACGGGATTATGCACGTGCGGCTCGATGACGTGACCGGCCGGATGGCGCATGCAGCCAAGCTGCTGCGAGTAATCCCCTGGCGTGAAGAAGTGAATGCCTGGCTCCGTCGCGCCGCTGCGCAGGATCATCGCCAGCACGGTGCCGCCGCTTTCGACCCGCTCGATCACGCTCGGCCTCCCAAATATCGGGCAACTTCGAGACCGAACGTTTTGTCCGCGATCGCGCGCTCTTCGGCCGTCAGCAAGCTCTCGTAGCTTTTACGATATCCCTTGTTGATGAAGCGATGGCCCTGGCCATAACCGGCCAGACCGTCACGAAAAAAGATGCCGTTGATGTGTTCTTTGACCTCGCGCTCTTCGAGCGCGGCCATCGATTTCATCGAACTGCGCTCGATCGCGATGCGCTGCCGCTCGGGCGAAACCCGCATGCCCAGGAAATCGAGAATGGCCTTGAGTTCCGGCCCGGGATCGTCGACCAGCTTTTGATAGGTCACAAGGTGCACGGGAACGTTGGGCTGACTGAACCATGAGCGAACGTGCTGCAACCACGAGCCGAAGCCGCCGAACGCGTCGCCGCCCGTCGTCACCCAACGCCTGACGAAGGCGCGGAATTCCGCCGACTGCGTGTCGCGCTTGCCGCCTTTGATCAGGTGGCCGAAGTCCCAGGTCGACATCATCACGTCGATTGGATCGCGGATCAGATAAACCGCCTTGCTGGTCAACCGCACGGCTGGGATCGCGGGATTATACGGAAAGTGCGATTTGAAGACGCGCGGTCCGTTCGGATCGGAGAAATTGGCATTCGGATAAGAGTGGATGTCGAGAATATATTTTCGCTCCAGCTCGTGAATATCGCAGTCATCCCCGAACAGACTGTGAAAGAGCAGGAAGCTCAAATAGGTCACGCCCGACTTCGGAAATGCGGACAAGCTGGTCAGGCCTTGCAATTGAAACTCCGTGTCGTTCGGGGTGAGCGCGGCCGCAATCCGCAGCGCGGCGTATCCTCTTTAAATCGTTGGCAAATCCCCAACCGCGGCGCGGCCCTGGACCACTTTTATATGTTAGCAACCGGGCCCACGCCCATCAAGTACGCGGCGCTGTCGATGGCTGGGCGGCAGCGTCGGGATAACGCGGCGTGCGGCCGCTGCGCACGCGTTCGCAGGCGTCATCGAGGATCGAGCCAACATTGTCGACAAACGTGCTCCAACTGTAAGAGGCGATGCGCTTGCTGCCGCGTTCCACGAGCTGTGCGCTAAGCGCCTGATCGTGCCACAGCCGCTTCATCGCGGCGGCGAGCGACTGCGGCGAACGCGGATCGACCAGAAGCGCGGCGTCGCCCATCTGTTCGCGCATGCCCTCGATGTCGGACGTGATCACCGGTCGGCCAAGGTGCCAAGCCTCAAGCGGAGGAATATTGGTCGGTCCGAAGAAACTCGGCATCACGAGGCCGGCGGACAATACATAGAGCGCCGCCATGTCGTCGTCGGAGACCGAACCGAGATAGCGAACGCAGTCGCCGACGCCGAGCTTCGCCGCTTGCGCCATGATCTCCTTGAAGTTGCCCGCCATGATGTATGTCCAGTATGCGCCGCAGAGGACAACCGGAATCCTTTCGCCGGTCTCGTCGGCGATAAGCTTGATCGCTTGCACGATCAGGGTGTGATTTTTGTGCGGCCAGAATTGCGCCGGATAGAAAAAATAGCGGTCGGGCAAATTGTACTTGGCGCGCACGCGGGCAAAGTCCCGCGCGGTTGGCGGCGGCCTGTCCTTCACCGGCGGATAGTAGGGCAGCACGCGGATGCGGTCCGCCTCGATGAAATCGCCATAGAAACGCAACACATGCTCCTTGCCGACTTCGGAATCCGTGAGCACCAAAACCGCAAAGCGGCACGAGTTTATGTAGTAGTGCTCGCGAGCCTGCGTCTCACCGAAGCCGCTCACTTCGGGAAATTCAGGCTGCAGGCGGTGATTGAGGTCGAAAATCGGCACCACAAAGGGTACCCGAAAAGTGAAGCCCGGCAGATTCGGGCTCGCCAGCATGAGAAGCTCCACGCGATTCTGCCGCATGAGCTCGGCGCCGGCGTAATTGAATTTCGGATCGTTCGGATCGAGCGGCGGCAGCGTTGGCGGCTTCTGTGCGAGGTAGGTTTCCGGCGGTGCCTGCTTTGGCTCCGGCTTGCTCAATGGAAGGATCGGCAGACCGCGATAGCTGAGCCCCCCGGAAATCGCCAATGTGCTGAGTTCGGCCGGGTTGTAGCAGAGATAAGTCAGTTCCTCCGGATAGCGCCGGGCGAGTTCACCGAGCGCTTCCAGGAAGACCTTTTCATACTGGAAGACCCCGCCCGAGACGCTGTCCGTCAAACTGCGGGCGACCCCTATCCGCATTCCTAGTCCTCTGTTGGTCCGGCAAATCGCGAATGGTCAGGCCGCACCGTCTGTCTGCACGACGTTCAAGCCGCGAAGCCGCTCGCCCCGCTGCCAAAGCTCAACCATCGTTCTGTAGGCGGATTCAATGGCGCGCGTAAAGCGCGTCCTGCGGCCAATAGCCCCGTGCCACGATCGAACAGTCGGGCGACCATGTCGATCACTGCGGCTCGACGCTAAAGCTGCGCGGCGCCTCGCCGCGCCTTTGCATCTCGACCATGGTCGCGTAGGCGTGTTCGATATTCCGCCGGAAGCGGTCGGTGTCGAACAGCAACGAGTGGCCACGATTGTGAGCGACTTTGGCTTTGAGTGCCTCGAGACGCGGGCGATCGTGCGCGAGCGCAACCGCAAGAGATTCGTATTCGTCGACCGACGTCGTAACGAACTCGTCGAGCCCGGCGGATTTCAGCACGCTTGCAGCCACTCGGCCGGGAAATGCCTTGCCGAGACAGGTGATAACAGGCAAGCCGGCCCACAGCGCATCGCTTGCGGTGGTGTGCGCGTTGTAAGGCAAGGTATCAAGGAACAGGTCCGCTAGGGCGTGCCGCGCCAAATGGTCGGCGGCCGTCGGCACGCGCTCCGCAAAAACCAGCCGGTCTGCTGAAACACCCCTCCGTTCAGCCTCCCGTCGAAGGTTTTCGGCCGCCCGATCATTATGTCGGCGCAGCCACAAAACGCTGTCATCGACCGACCGCAGAATTCGCATCCAAACACCAAACAGTTCTGGCGTTATCTTGAAAGCATTATTGAAACAGCAGAACACGAACGCGCGTTCCGGCAACCCGCATTCATCGCGGTTGGGCGCGCTGTTGGAAATCTGACGCTTATTATCGTTTACCTGGTAGGAGGGCAGATAAACCACATGCTCGGCGTAAAAACATCGGTCCTCTTCTGGAATGATGATCGGGTCAGCAAAGATGTAATCGATGTAATCGGCGCCGGTTGTGCCGGGGTAGCCGAGATAGCTGACTTGGATTGGCGCAGCGCGGCGGGCGAACACGTTGGGCCGGCAGTTCTCCATATAACCCATGAGGTCGACCGTGATATCGATTTCGCGTGCGCGGATAAGCTCAGCGATTTCCTGGTCGCCTTTCCCGGAAACGTCGACAAAATGTTCGAACCCCTTTTCAATTCTATCGCGCACAACTGAGTTATCCCCTGGCAGAAACGATATGCCGTTCACTTCGAACCGTGATCGGTCATGTTGCTCGAACAGGCCGACCATCAGATGGGAAACTGGATGGTCGTGGAAATCTGCCGACAGGTACGCCACCCGAATACGCCGGTGTTTGTAGATTTCGCCCCGCCAGGCCGGTGGGAAGTGCAGCTGATCGGTCAGTGAACTCTTTGCACATTGCAATTGATCCGCAGGCGTGGTCGAAAGTGGAAGAGCCGCGTAGGACCCCACGCTTCGCAGCTTTTCGTCGCGAATCGTCGCGAGCGCGGACTCAACTTCTGCTTCCATGTTGGCCCAATCGCATATGCGAAGCTTTGCCAACAGCCGCGAGCCAGCCGCAAATTGCAGATTTCGATCAATGCCTAATGCTTTGTCGAAAGACGCTATCGCGTCTTCGGTATCTCCGGATAAACTCAGGAGCTCACCGCGAGCGCGCCATGCTTCCGCCAAACAAGGCTTGAGGGCCAGCGCTTCATTGTAAGCCTTGAGCGCATCCGGACCGCGACTTAGACGTTCGAAGACGATACCGCGACCCAACTGTGCCTCAGCAAGGCCAGGCTTTGCGGCCAGCGCACGATCAAAAGCCGCAACGGCCTCATGGAGGCGCCCCATTTGCGTGCAGGCATTGCCTCGACCGAACCATGCTTCAGCAAAGTCCGGCGTGATGCTCAATGCTTTCTCATAACAGTCCAGAGCCTCCTCGATCTGCTTCCGCTTGAGCAGCTCGTTACCGCGGCCAAGCCACGCGTCGACGGAATCAGGTTCTAATGCCAAGGCTCTGTCATAGGCGACGATTGCATCGGAATACCTCTCCAGCGCGGAAAGTGTCGCGCCGCGGCTGATAAAAACGGCCGGGGCATCCGGCTTTAGCCTCGATGCTTCGTCCAAGGCAGCAAGTGCGTCCTCGTATCGCTTCAACCTTCTCAAAGCGGTCGCACGACCGAGCCATGCTTCGACGGCACCGGGCGTCAGGGCCGCCGCTCGGTCAAAGGCGGCAAACGCTTCATCAAGCCGCTCAAGTTCAACCAAGACGCTTCCCCGGCCCAGCCACGCCTCGGCCAGATCAGGTTTTATCGCGAGCGTTCTGTCGAAGGCGACAAGGGCATCCTCGTAACGGTTCAGCTCGCGGCAGACACTCCCGCCCCCGCACCAGGCCCCGGCAAGATCCCGCTTGAGTGTGATCGCTCGGTCGAAGGCAAAACCCGCCTCGCCCAAGCGCTTTAGTCCCAACAGCGCTTTGCCTTTGTTGCTGTAGGCTTCCGCGTAGAGCGGATTGAGCCCGAGAGCCTTGTCGAAATCGTCGATGGCCTCGGTGTAACGTCTTAACTCGTTGAGGACGGTGCCGCGGTTGTTCCACGTTTCCGGAATCGTCGGGTTGAGCCGCAGCGCTTGGCCAAACCGCTCGAGCGCCTCGGCCGGACGCTTTAGCGCCTTCAGGATAAGCCCGTAATTGTAAAGCGTCGCATCGGAAGCAGCATTCTCCCTCAGCGCGTACAGCGTATAGCGCTCTGCTTCATCAAATCGTTGTAAGCTGGTCAGAAGGACGCCTAACAGGTTCAACGCTCCGAGATGTCTCGGCTGCAACTGCAGAACCTGTTTGAATAGGCGTTCTGCGGCATCAGGTTGACCCGCCTGCATTGCCGAAATTGCCCGCCGAAATACATCGTCCGCGGAAGAGGTCATTTTCAACGGCGCTCAATCATAGTCGGTATATGCGTATCTTGATGATCCACCAGCCCATCTCGGCGAAGCGTTCTCACGAAGGAGGAACGCTGAAACTGGTCGGCGCGTCACCGCGCCTATGGCTCTCAACCATAATTGTGTAGGCCTGTTCAACGTGTCGCCGAAATCGATCTGTGTTGAAGAGCGGACAAAGGTGGCGGGTCCGAGCCGTCTTCTCTTTGAGCGTCGCAAGAAGCGCAGGATCGCTCGCGAGCCGGAGGGCCAAGCCCTCGTACTCTGCAAGCGAGGTGGTCACGAGCTCACAAAGTCCGGCCGCTTTTAGCACGCTCGCGGCCACGCGCCCGGCGAACGTTGTGCCTTGACAGGTGACGACCGGAACCCCGGTCCAAAGGGCATCGCAAGCCGTCGTATGCGCATTGTACGGCAGCGTATCGAGGAACAAATCCGCATGCCGGTGTCGTTCCAGGTGTTCGGCCGCAAGCTCCCTGGAAGCAAATATCAGGCGCTGGGGTGAAACACCGCGTTTCTCCGCCTCCATTTGTAGATTCGCCGATGCCTTCGAATTGGCCTCCAGCAGCCACAGGGCACTCCGAGGCGTGGCGCGCATCAGCCGCATCCAAATATCGAACATCTCGGGTGTGATTTTGTAGCTATTGTTGAAGCAGCAAAATACGAACGCGTCGTCAGGCAGGCCGCATTCGCGACGCGTCCGCGTACGGTCGGAGGTCACGCGCCGATCGTCGTAGGGGTAGTAGGTGTCCGGCAGCCAAACGACATTTTCCGTATAGAATTCAAAGCCTTGCTTAGGGATCACGGTCGCATCGGCCAAGATGTAGTCCATGTAGCGGGCGCCCATGGTGGCCGGGTAACCCAGATAATTCACCTGGATCGGCGCCGGGCGGCGGGCCATCACGCTCGGCCGCATATTCGCGGTAAAGCCCATGAGATCGACGGCGACATCGATCTCAAGCCGCCGAATGAGGTCAGCCACTGTCTCGTCGTTCTGGCTCCGAACATCCACGAAACGCTCGAAGGCGCTTGTTATTCTTTTCCGGATCGGAGAATTCTGCTCCGGTCCAAACGATAGTCCGGTAATTTCAAAGCGCGATCTGTCGTGACGCTCGAGCATGCCCGCAATCAAGTACGACATTGGATGCTCGCGGAAGTCCGCCGAAAGGTAGGCAACGCGAATGCGATCATGCGTGTAGACTTCGCCACGCCACAACGGCGCAAAATTCGGCTGCGCCTGGACATGACGCTGCGCGCATTGCAGCTGATCAGCTGGCGATGCCGGAGCGACAAGGAGCGTGAAGGGCGGACTCGACAACTTACCCGCCCTGACGCTCGCTAGGAGCTCGGCAGTCTCTTCCTCAAGGTTTGACCAGTCGCACACAAACAGCTTCGCGATGAGGCGGGCGCCGAGTACGGAGTTCAAGTCAGGATTAAGCGCGGCGGCACGATCGAGGGCGGTAAATGCTTCCTCGAGCCGCTGCAGTTGCGTCAGGATGCTGCCGCGGGCAAACCGAGATCTCGGCCAAGTCAGACCTCGCCGCCAGTGCGCTGTCATACGCCGTTAGCGCATCCTGGTGCCGGCCTAGGCTGGCTAAGATATTGCCGCGGCCGAGCCAGGCTTCGGCAAGACCGGGCTTGAGTGCCGAGGCCGTTTCGTACGCGCTGAGGGCCTCCTCGTAGCGATTGAGGGCGGCAAAAGCATTGCCGCGGCCAAGCCAAGCTTCCGCGAGGTTTCGGTCCAAGCCAAGTGCTCGGTCAAAGGCAGCCAACGCCTCTTCGCAGCGCTTGAGACCGTTCAACACATTACCGCGGCCGAGCCAGCCATTAGCGAGCGCAGGGGCGGTCGCAAGCACTTTGTCGATGCACTCAAGCGCCTCGTCTTGGCGACCGAGATCCGAAAGCACTTTCGCGCGGCGCAAGTGAGCTTCCGAAAAATCGGGCTGGGCCGCGATCACACGATCAAAGCTCAAAATTGCATCGTCGAGCCGGCCGACTGCGACGAGTGCAATGCCGCGGTTGAACCAGTCGGCGACGGCATCAGGGGAGAGCGCCAGCGCTTGATCATAGCTCTCAAGCGCCTCCTGCTGACGGCCGAGTTCGCTCAGAATGTCCGCACGGTGACCATGCGCTTGGGCGAGTTCCGGCGATAGCGCGATTGCCTGCTCGAAGCTTGCCAGCGCATTTTCGGGTTGTTTGAGCGCGCTGAGCGCACGGCCCAAAAGCACATGGGCGCGTGCGTGCCGCGAATCGGTGACCAGCGCCGCTCGTGCATGGTCGGCCCCTTCAGTGAAAGCGCCGCGCTGGCAGTATGTCATTCCGAGATAATAGTGCGCGTCAGCATTGCCTGGATCGGCACGCAGCACGTCGGCATAAAGCTTGGCCGCTTCGGCCATGGCGCCACGTCGATGCAGCGCCAGCCCCTCCTGAAGAAGATCTTTGCTTGGCGGAGCGGTCATTGCCCAGCTAGCAACTGATCACGAAGATCGAGTCAATCAGAATCGGCACTTCACCGCAAGGCATTGAAAAGGCTAAAGAATCATTCAGGATGAGAGACCAGGCGGTGCGATTGAAGCGGTAACCTCCGCCGGTTACATTGCGTCAATCCATGGATAGGCCCGAGATGTCCGACAAGATTGCGTCCGCTGCTGGACGGAGCGTCTTCGTGAGCGGGCCGGACGGGCTTCAGCTTCACGTGCGCGAATACGGCGCACGAACCGCTGTCCATCTTCCGGTCGTTTGCCTGCCCGGCCTCACCCGTACCGTGGCCGATTTCGACGCGCTGGCTCCGGCCTTGGCGAACTCTGGTTCGCGCCGCGTCATTGCGCTGGACTCGCGCGGGCGCGGCAAGTCCGAATACGATCGCAATCCGGAAAATTATAATCTGCTGGTCGAGCTTGGCGACCTCGTCGCGGTGCTCATTGCGCTGTCGGTCGGGCCCGCCATCTTTATCGGCAGCTCGCGCGGCGGGCTTCTCACCATGCAGCTCGGTGTGGCGCATCCGACCGCCATTGCCGGCATTGTCCTGCACGACATCGGACCGGTGATCGAACCGGCCGGACTTGCGCGCCTTCGCAGTTATGTCGGCAAGATGCCGCAACCGCGCAGCTTCGTCGAAGGTGGCGACATCCTTCGCCACCTGTTCCACGGCCAGTTTCCCAATCTGGGCGGCGAACAATGGCTCGCCGCCGCCGAGCGGGCCTGGCGGATGCAAGACGGTGCGCTGGTGCCGACTTATGACGTGCGACTGGCCCGCACGCTCACGGCCATCGACATCGAGCGTCCGCTGCCGCCGCTGTGGAACGAATTCGATGCACTCAAGCGCCTGCCCATGCTGGTCATCCGGGGCGGGCGGTCAGACATTTTGTCGGCGGCAACGATGGCAGCGATGGCCGCGCGCCATCCGGGAATGGAGATGATTGAAGTCGCCGACCAAGGTCACGTTCCGCTGCTCGAAGGCGACCACCTCCTCAGCCGCATCGGCGCATTCGCCGCCAAGTGCGACGAGGCGGCGCGCTAGCCGTTTGGGACATTACTGTGCCGGAAGATCGCCAGCCCAAATTTCAACTGCCAAATTCGGTTCTCGGATCGCTTCAGCAGCCTTACCAGCAGGTGACCGTCAATTATCGACCTGTTGAAGCCGGTCAGGACACGCCAGCCCCGGAACACGCGGAGACGCATTACAGCCGCGCCCGCGCGCTCAAGGAGGAAATGCGCTTCCAAGAGTCCCTTGCTGCGTTTGACTCCGCAATCGCGCTCAAACCGGATTACGCCGAGGCGCACAACAACCGCGGCATTGTGCTGGTGAACCTCGGTCGCCCGGCGGAAGCGATTGCCGCCTTCGACCGCGCCATCGCGCTCAAGGCGGACTACGCCGAAGCGTACAGCAATCGCGGGATCGTGCTGCAGGACCTCGAGCGCCTTGATGAGGCGCTTGCCAGCTTCGATAGGGCGCTGGCGCTGCAGCCAGACAATGCGCGCGTTCATAGCAACCGCGGCTATGCGCTCTACGAGGCCAAGCGATTTGACGAGGCACTCGCCAGCCTCGATCGCGCGGTCGCTTTGCAGATCGATTATGCGGAGGCTCACTATAATCGCGGCGTCATCCTGCAGGACATGCAACGGTTGGATGAGGCTCTCGCCGCCTTCGACGCGGCAATCGCGTCCAAACCAGACCACGCTCCGGCTTACAACAATCGTGGTGTTGTGCTGCAGGACTTAAGGCGCCTGGACGAGGCGGTTGCCTCTTTCGACAAGACCATCGCGCTCACCGGCGGATTCGCGGAAGTCTACGTCAACCAGGCCCATTGCCTCTTGCTGATGGGCCAGTTCGCAGACGGCTGGCGCCTCAACGAATGGCGCAAGAAGACTGTGGCGCCTCTCGGCAACCGTTCTTTTGCGCAACCGCTGTGGCGTGGCGACGAGGACGTCGCCGATAAGACGGTGTTCCTTCACTCTGAACAGGGTTTCGGCGACACGATCCAGTTCTGCCGCTATGGCAGGCTGCTGGCAAAGCGTGGAGCGAAGGTCGCGATGGCGGTGCAGGATCCGTTGTATCCGCTGCTCGAGCGAATGAGATCCCGATATTCAGATTCTAAAAAGAGACGAAGTCCCCGCGGCGTTTGATTATCACTGTCCGCTGATGAGCCTACCGTTGGCCTTCGGGACCACGGCGGACAGCATTCCGTCGCAACCGGCCTATATCTTTGCCGACCAGCAGCGAAGCGGGGCCTGGGACGCCCCCATGCAGCCAAAAGCAAAAGCCCGAATAGGGATTGTCTGGAGCGGCAATCCGAATCACAAGAACGACCGCAATCGATCGATCGACCTATCCGATCTTGCACCGCTGTTTTCGGCTGATGCGCAATGGATATCCTTGCAGAAGGAGCTCAGACCGGGCGATGCGGATCTGCTGGGACGCTTGCCGCAAATTGCCCGTTACGGCGAGGAGCTTGAGGATTTTTCCGACACGGCGGCGTTGATCGACCGCCTGGATCTGATCGTTGCTGTCGACACGAGCGTTGCCCACCTTGCTGGTGCAATGGGAAGGCCGGTCTGGATACTGCTGCCGTTCAACTCAGATTGGCGATGGTTGACCGGGCGCGAGGACAGCCCCTGGTACCCGAGCGCTCGGTTGTTCCGCCAGGACAAGCTCGGATCTTGGGATAGTGTCGTGGCACGCCTTGGCTGCGCTCTGCGCGAACACACGCGATCCCACGCCGAATAACGAGGTTTGAACTCAGGGCTGCCGTGCTTGCACCAGGCCCTGGGCACTAAAAACAATCCCCGGCGGGGTAAGCCGCCGGGGATTGCCGAACTCAAACCTTGATCAACCGATCAGGGCAGGAAGTCCTTGTGCATGCGCAGGGTGAAGTTCCAGTCGCTCGCGCTGCTCTGCAGCACGCTCGCCGAACCAAAGCTGTACGCTCCAAGGGTTCCAGCAGTCGCCGTGGAGGCGCTGTCCATGCGGACATACATCGCTTCCACACCGATGTAGAACGACTTGGTCACGTCCCACTGCAACCGGGAGCCAACGCCCCACGTATTCCAGTTGTTGTTGCAGCCCGCAGCCGCCGTCGCTCCGGTACCAAAGCCGGTACCGTTGCTGCCGGAAGCGGTGGTCGACGCTGCGCACAGCATCGCATTCGCGGACGTGTCGTAGCGCACGGCGTAGTAGGCGCCGTACAACGACTGGTGCCACTGCGGCGCCCAGTAGTGCTCATAGGCCGCATTGAAGCCCCAGGCCGTCGTCAGCTGGCAGCCGGTCGTGTTCGCCGAACCGGGCACGCCGCCGAAGACGCAGTCGCTGAGCACGCCATAGGACTCGGCCGCCCCGTTCACCATGCCCCAGTTGGTATTCGGGGTGTTGAACAGATAGCGCAGCGCGCCCTGGGTGTAGTTGACCTGGCTCTGGAAGAAATCGCCCGGTGCAATCGACGGGAAATTGACTTTCAGACCAGCGCCAACCGCCCAGCCGGCGACATCTTGCGGATGCCCGCCGCTGAGAATGCTCGGAGCCAGCGTAGCGCCCGAGCCGTAGTAGCTGGCGTTCACGTCATGGTACGCACCCATGACCTGCGCGCTGCCCCAAGCCTGGTCGACACGCAGATTGGCGACCACGTCGGGAACCTGCATGCCGCCATACGCGCCGGCGCCCGGTGCAAGCGCACCGAGGCCGCCAACACCAACGCCGGCGACGTTCGCCCCACCACTCGAGGTCGGCGAGGTGTAGGTATCCGCGCTCGCATACGAACCCGGGACGATAACGCCGCAACCGCTCGGGGATGCGGTGGCCGAGGCGAAGGTGGCGCAGCTGGCGTCGATGATCTGCGTGGTGCGCCGCTCTTCGACCGAGAGCGTACCCGAGAAGCCGCCGCCGAACTGGGCAGTGTAACCCCACACCCACCAGCCGCCGTCGCCGGTATCCGATGCCGGCAGATAGCCGCCGCGATACTCCGAAGCCGGCGGGCTGAAGAAGTCGTAGAACGACACCGCCAAGCCGGCCGTGAAGCCCGCCCATTGCACGAAGGCGCGGTTCGCACTGAACTGGTTCGCCGCCGTGTTGAGGCCGACGTCGTTGGTCGACAGGCCGACTGCGATGTAGCCGCGGGCTACGCCATAGGCGGTCTGCTCGCGGGCGTCAGCGGTGATGTAACCGCGGGCGCGCAACACAAGGTTGCTCGTGCCGCGCTGATTGAGGTTGGCGTTGAACGGACCCCAAGTGAAGCTGCCGCCACCGCCGTAGTTCGCTTCAGCACGCACCCAGCCACCGATCTTGATGCACATATCGGTGCCCGGCATGTAGTAAAATCCCGCCCCGTAGAGGCTGCAGACCTTCACGTATTGGACCGGTTTGGCCTTTACGGGAAGTTCGGCGGCCTGCCCCGCAGTAACCGCAACCAGACCGGCCGCGGAGCCGAGGAGGAGGCTTTTCACCATCTTCATTTTGAACCTCCGATTAGTTTGCCGTGGGAGGGTTCCGTTTCCCCCGAGTGCCTGCGCCCCCGGTAACGTCCCTTTGGTCCCCAAAACTCTCGTTCGGTCTCTTCAAATTCCCGAAAACACCGCACGAGACGACTTGGGGTTCCCCCCTCCGTCGCACCGTCACATTAGGCCCTCGGTTCTGCCACGCAATGAATAAGAGCCGGACTCACAGGCCGGATTTGTCGTTTTTCGTAAGGTGTTGCGCAAAAAACACGCAACAAATCCCTACTTCTAGCCGCCGCCGGCAGTCCTAGTCCTTGCCTGGCTCGAAAGATTCCACCGTAGATTCAAGCGGTTCACCAAGCTTCGGGAAGCCCACAAACGCCCTGCTCCCGAAATGGCCGCCAATGATAGTGAAATGTACTTTTCCACCTAATCCCCCGCCGCTTTGCGCGACAAACCGCCCATTCGGCGATTCACTTCGGCGAAATATCGGGCCTCGGCGCGATCCGGATCGACGGAACGTCGAGCGCCAAGAAACCTAGCAAATCCGCGGTAAACTGACGAGCGCAGAGCGGCGCGCATCCGCCCAGCCAAACGATTCGCCTTGATTGGCGCGCATCCGTGACATAACGGGTACAGCGTGATCGTTCATATGAATGAATCGATTGGCGCTCCAGCGTTGTGGCGGAGCGTGATCGCTTCGGAAAATTGGCGCTTTTTCGAATCATGCGCCTAAAGCGGGAGAGGTGGCCGAGTGGCTGAAGGCGGCGGTTTGCTAAACCGTTATACGGTCTAAAGCCGTATCAAGGGTTCGAATCCCTTCCTCTCCGCCACCCCATTATTGGCCGTCTGTTTTTTCCAATCCGCGCTTTTCTCGCGATCGCGTTTGGCGAAATAGAGCGCCGATGCGAATGCCTGGCGACGCTGCAAAAACTACCATCTCGACATCACAACGTCTGGCTGAAAAAGGAAGAACAATCGCTCTCCACGGATCCGCGACTGGGATGGAAGCGACATTGACCAGTCAGGGGTGATAGTAACAGCCCATGCGTGACGTCTTCGATCGCAGCATATGAATCGCAAGGAACGGCGAGCCGCCGGTCGTGGCGCGGTGCCTCCATTCCGCTCTCCCGGAGCGGCCGCGCCGGCCGCTGCGCTCGCCGAGCTTTTCGCCGCTGCGGTCGCGCAGCATCAAGCCGGCGCGATCGTCGAAGCCGAGCGCGCTTACCGACAAGTTCTCGATATTTTTCCGGGCCACGCAGAGGCGCACGGCCGGCTTGGCGCCGTGCTGATGGGGCAGGGCAAGAACGGCGAGGCCATTGCGCACATGGCGCGCGCGATCGCGCTCAATCCAGCCCTGTTCGAAGCGCAGGCCAATCTGGCCCAGGCATATATGTCGACAGGGCAGCGCGAAGCGGCCATTGAAGCAGCGTCCCGCGCGCTCGAACTGCGCGAGACGCCGCACACCAAAGCAATGTTTGCCCGCTGTGCAGCGTTTGCGCGATTCAACGCGGACGACGCGAGATTTCGTGGGCTGCTCGCGCGCGCTTTATCCGAAGCTTGGGCGCGTCCGCGCGACCTTACCGGCGCCTGCATGAGCCTTATCAAGAATAACCGCGCCGTGAAGGAGGCTATCGCGCGAGTTGACGACGCCCGGCCGCGGCCCCTCCCCACAGACGAATTGTTCGGCGACGATGGACTGCGCGCACTGGCCAACGACCGGCTTCTATGCCGGTTGCTCGAATCCGACCTGATCAGCGACGCGAGCCTCGAGCGCCTGCTGACCAACATTCGGGGCACACTGCTGGCCGGCGCTTTCACCGCGGGCGCGATCGACGAAGATTGCCTGGGCTTTTATTGCAGTCTCGCGCGCCAGTGCTACCTCAACGAGTACGTGTTCTCGGTGACCGAGGGCGAAGCCGACGGGACGCAGCGATTGCGCACGATGCTGGAGTTCGGCGCTCGCGAACGGGCAGCCCTGTTCGCCGCTCTGGCCAATCGCTGTCGGCGCATACATGCCGCTCCACCTGGTGGCGAACGCAAACGCTCTGCTCCAACGTTCATGGCCGCAATGTGTGAACGCGCTGCTCGTCCAGCAGGTCAAGGAGCCGGCGGAGGAGCGCCGTCTTGCGGCAGAAATTCCCGCGTTGACCGAAATCGACGATGCGGTGTCGCTGGCGGTACGCCAGCAGTACGAGGAAAACCCTTACCCGCGCTGGGTCAGCGCAGCGGCGGGGCAGCCGCCGGGCGCGCCCAGCCGCCAAACGCCGCAGGCTTTCGATGCGCTGATTGCCGGCTGCGGCACCGGCCTGTCGACCATTGAATTCGCGGGCGGGGCGCGCAACGCGCGCATCCTCGCGGTCGATCTGAGCCGCGCAAGCCTAAGCTACGGGCAGCGCATGGCGCGAGAATTGGGCCTCGGCAACATCGAATTCGCGCAAGCCGACATCATGAAGCTGACTTCGCTCGGCCGCCAATTCGATTTTATCGACGCCTCGGGGGTGCTGCACCATCTCGCCGACCCGTGGGAGGGCTGGCGGATATTGCTATCGCTGCTGCGTGCGGGCGGCCTGATGCAGGTTGGCCTCTACAGCGAACTCGCGCGCCGCAACGTCGTCGCTGCACGGGCGCTTATTGCCGAGCACGGTTATCAGCCTACCCAGGACGACATCCGCCGCTGCCGAGACGATATATTCGCCAGCGATGACCCATTGCTGAAATCGCTCGCCAGCAACGGCGACTTCTTCACGATTGGCGAATGCCGCGATCTTCTGTTTCACGTCCAGGAACACCGGATCTCGCTACCCGAGATCAAATCCTTTCTCGCCGCCAACGACTTGCAGTTTGCCGGCTTTCATCTGGACGCTCTAACGCTACGCGCATTCGCAATCCGCTTCCCTGCGCCTGCAGCTGCAGCCGATCTCGATTGTTGGCACGCTTTCGAGACCGAAGCGCCCCAAACTTTTGCGGCCATGTATCAGTTTTCGGTGCGCAAGCGCGCCGCAGGTTCGGCATAGACGCGTGAGATGGCGCGCAGGCGCAGCCGAGATCTTCGCCGCGCCGATGCTTCAGGCCGCCATCGCCGGCGCGGGCGGCGGAGCACTTTCGTGCTTGTTGAGCCGCAGCCAGTCGCGCGCGGCGCGCTGCGCAGCCGCAATCTCGTGATCCGACATCTGATTGGCAATCTCGCGGCGCAGCCGCACGGCTTCCACGTTGCCTTTGGCTGCCGCGAGATTGAACCATTTGTGCGCACTGACCAGATCGACCGGCACATCGCGGCCGACCGAATACATCATGCCCAGTTCGAACAGCATGTCGCCGACCGCCGGCCCCTCGCCGAGCGGCGCGGTTTCGCTGTCGAGAATCTCAAAGCGCGCCATGTCCAACTCCCCTGTTTCTTTCGCCCCGCGAACGATTTGCGCTCGCGCCCAATCCGGCTCCTTTTTGCCCCAGCCGGCACGCGCATAATGCGTCGAAGATTTGAATGGTGGTTTAAGCAATGCGATGAATCGAATCTGAAGCCGGCTGCGCCGATGCGCGCCGCCGCGACAATATTGCGTTAAGCAACGTTTGACGTGAACTCGCGAATACCCGCGCCGAGCGGCGAGCTTGCAACGCTCGGCGCCTCGATTATCCTTTCGACTTCATCAACTCCGAGGCCCCAATGAGAATCACCAGGATGTCCGCTGCCGCGCTTTATCTCTCGATGCTTGCGCTCTTTGCGATCGGTCCGCACACGATCTCGCCGGCGTCCGCTGCTAATCCCTTAGGCACCTGGTACACCGAAGGCGGCGAGAGTCAGATTCGCATTACCCAATGCGGCGATGCGATTTGCGGCACGCTGGTCTGGCTGAAAGAGCCGAACGATCCGCAAACCGGCAAGCCGAAGACCGACAGCGAGAATGCCGATCCCGCCAAGAGCAAGCGCCCGCTGCTCGGCGTCGAGATCGTGCTCGGCATGACGCCGAGCGGGGTGCCCGATCAGTGGAAGGGCAAGGTCTACAACGCCAAGGACGGCAACACCTATACCGGCTATTTCACCATGACCGGCCCGAATACCGCCGAACTCAAGGGCTGCGCCTTCGGCTTCATCTGCAAGTCGCAGACTTGGACGCGGGCGAACTGAAGGTTCGCCCCTCTCACGAAACAGCAGTCGAGATATCGACCGCAAAACTCGCCGGCGGCTCGCCGTCGCGCGAGCGGCGCCACATCGTCATGTAGGCTGCCTCGAGATTGCGCGTAAATCGCGCGGTGTCGAAAAGCGGAAAACGCACGCGATTCTCGCTGACCTTGGCTTTGACGGCAGCGAGCAGATCGCGGTCGCGGGCAAGTTTCAGCGCCGACGCCTCATATTCGGCAAGCGAGCCGGTCACGAGTTCCGGCAGTCCGATGGCGTGGAGAAGGCTCGCAGCCACCCGCCCGGCGAAGGTCGAGCCGGTGCAAGTCACCACCGGCACGCCGAGCAACAGGGCATCGCTCGCTGTCGTGTGGGCGTTGTAATTGAGCGTATCGAGGAACAGGTCGGCCTGCCGAAGCCGCGCCAGGTGATCCTCTACGCGCGGGACGGGCTGGGCAAAGACGATACGCGCTCCCGCCACGCCGCGCCGCTCGGCCTCGAGGCGCAGATTTTGTTCCGCCGTCGCATTGTCCGGCTTCAACCACAACACACTGCCGTCGATTACCTCCAAAAGCCGCATCCAGACGTCGAAAATCGTCGGGTCGATCTTGTGCGACTGGTTGAAGGCGCAAAAGACGAAGCCAGTTTCCGGCAGCCCCAATTCGGTGCGCGCGGGCGTGTGCGCCGCCACGCTTCGCGCGCCGTCGGTGACGAGAAAGCTATCGGGAAGCCAAACCACCTTCTCGCTGTAGAATTCGAAATCCGCGCGCGGAATGACCGTCTCGTCGGCGACGATATAGTCGTAGTAATCGGCGCCCATCGTGCCAGCGTAGCCCAGGTAATTCACTTGGACCGGCGCGGCACGGCGCGCAAAAGCGCCTTGGCGCCCGCTTCGGCTGAAGCCGTTGAGATCGACTGCGATATCGATCTCGAGCCGGTGCATGAGTTCGGCGACCGCCTGATCGTTGTGCGCGGATACGTCGACGAAACGCTCAAACGATGCCTCGATACGACGACGGAAATCCGAAATCGGCCGGCGGCGACGACGAAATGGCGATGGTCTCGAAGCGGGACCTGTCGTGGTGTTCAAACATGCCGATCGTCAGATAGGCGACCGCGTGGTCGCGAAAATCCGACGACACGTAGGCGAGCCGAATGCGGTCGTGCGCATGAGCGTGCCCGCGCGAAATTGGCGCAAATCGCGGCAAATCCGAAACATAGCTCGTCGTCGCCTGCAATTGATCAGCTGCCGAGGCGGGCATTGAGAGCAAAGGAAAAGGTATGCAGGCTCGCCTGCCTTCCCGCACACCGGAAAGCAGATGCGGAATCTCTGCGGCGAGATTTGTCCAATCGCAAATGTGCAGCTTAGCGTGGAGCCGATGGCCCTCCGCGTAAGGAAGATTTGGATCGAGCGCCAATGCTTTATCGAAGGCCGCGAATGCGTCGGCGTGATGCCTATTCTCGAACATCACGCTGCCCCGCCCAAGCCACGCTTCGGCGAGATCAGGCTGCAAGGCTAGCGCACGACCATAGGCGGCAAACGCTTCTTCGTTGCGCTTGAGCTCAAGCAGAACGTTACCGCGGCCAGTCCATGCGTTTACGAGATTGGGATTAAACGACAACGCCCTGTCATAAGCCGCCAACCCTTCGCGGAACTGATGCAGGGCGAGGAGAACGTTGCCGCGGCCCAGATGGGCCGCAGCCATGGTGGGCTGCAGTGCCAGCGCTCTTTCGTAGTCCACAAACGCTTCGTTGAAGCGATTGAGATCAAAGTAGGCGTTGCCGCGGTTGCACCTGGCATCGGCGTAATCAGGCGCGATCTTCAGCGCCGCGTCGCAATGGTCCAGAGCCGAGGCGCACTGGCCCTCCCGGCGCAGCACGATAGATAGATTACTGTGCGCCAGTGCCGATTGCGGATCGCGCGCCAGCGCCTTCCGATAGGAAGAAATCGCGCCGGCATCGTCGCCGAGTTCGCTTTGCGCGCGGCCAAGATTGATCAGAGCGTCGGCAGCGTTCGGCCTTATGCGCAGGGCTTGCCTTAAGAGCTCCAATCCGGCCGCAAAATTCCCCCGCTGGCATTGGATCACGCCGAGCATGTGCAGCGCATCGAACTGCTTCTTGTCGGTTTGAAGCGCCAGCTTGTAGAGAAACTCCGCCTGCGTGAGATCGCCCGCCTGATGAGCGGCCAGAGCACGCGCAAGTATCTGTTGCGATTGCGGAATCATTCGCTGCACGGGGATATGCAGGACTTTATAGCAGTCTCGCCCGTCAGGGAACAGAACGGATTAGCAGGCGCGCTGGCCGAACAGGATTGCGCGCACCTTGGGATCGCGCGGGTCGACCGCCGAGGCGGCCTCAATACGGATGGCAAATGCGCGCTTGACCGCGGGCCGCGCGCGAATCGTTTCGAACCAGCGTTGCAGATGGGGAAACTGCACCAGGTCCTGCCCCTGCCGCTCGGCGAGCCGCACCCAACCGACGGAGGCGATGTCGGCGATCGAATAGCGGCCGGCCAGAAACTCACGCGTGGCCAGCCGCGTGTTCATGACACCGTAGAGTTGATTGACCTCGTCGGTGTACCGGGCGAGCGCATAGAGAATCTGCTCCGGCGCGTAGCGGCGAAAGTGGATGGCTTGCCCGGCCATCGGACCCAAGCCCGCCATTTGCCAGAACAGCCATTCGTCAACGGCGACGCGCGCGCGCTCTTCGCGCGGATAAAATTTTCCGGTCTTGCGACCGAGATATTGCAGGATGGCGCCAGACTCGAAGACGGAGATTTTGCGCCCGCCCGGACCAGCCGGATCGACGATGGCGGGAATGCGGTTGTTCGGCGATATGGCAAGAAAATCTGCCCCAAACTGCTCGCCCTTGGAGATGTCGACGGCCCGCACGACATAAGGCAGTCCGCATTCCTCCAGCATGATCGAGATCTTCCAGCCGTTCGGCGTCGGCCAGTAGTAGAGCTCGATCGGTCTATCGGCGTGCGCGGGCAACCGCGCTGAAGTGCGCTTTGTCCTCGCGACCCGATCGGATTTCTGTTGTCTTCGCGCGCGTGTCATCTTGCTGCAAACAAATCGGGGCAAGAAAGAAAACTGCCAGAGAGCAAGCCCGGCAAAGAAAAACGGCGCCGCGGATTTCTCCCCGACGCCGCTATAGGTCTAAATCCTTGGCAACGCAGTACCAAAATACCGAGGGCGTCGGCGAGGCCCGAGGATCAAGTCCGCTGGTTTCTTTTCACCAGGGCGAGGCCGGGATGAACCGGCCTTCGACTTCGCCTCTGCCGCGCAAGGCTTGCGCCTGACGACCGAACGCGAAGCTTGAACTCCGTCCCGCCGACGCCCTCTGTCGTTCACCTGAGCCGGCGCGTCTTGGTAGATCATTTGGCAGAGCGCCAACGCTACCCCGACGCCAGCCGGCCCGTGTGACGCGATCTCCGACGAGCGTTGCCGAAGACCGACAGCGGCGTCGACTACTTCTTCTTCCGACGCTTCGTCTTTTTCGCTGTCTTCTTGGACGCTGCTTTCGTCTTTCGCTTCTTCGCCATTGCTGCCCTCCTAGCTTGAGTGGATGGCGACATCGGTGCAGTGCAGTCGCGAATCGAGCTGCACTGTCATCCGCATTACACCAGCGGAAAAAAAATAACAGGGTTTCCCCTTAATTTTGTGTATAGACGCACGGTCACTGCATGCGGCGACGCACATCTGATTATCGCTGCGCTGCTACCGCGGTGAAAATCTCTCGCGCGAATGTTTTTCAGAACAAAAATTATCTCATCGGCGAAAATGCCGATGGAATGGGCATTTCCGCGACACTTCCTAAAAACATGCAACGACGCGTTCGCGCGATCGAAAGCATATGCGCGAGCGCCAGCGCAGCCGCGCGGGCGCCGCGCGCGGGCTAATCGGGCACGCAAAATATTTTTCACCGCAGACGCCCGCGCGGACGCGTCGAGCGCCTCACGACGGCGCAAAACGAGCGAATCGGCGCCAAGTGATTCGCGAAACCGCGCGAGCGAACGCGCGTTCGGTAGCCGCGCACGAGCCGTTCGCGAGGTCATCAGGCGTCGTAGATGCGAGAAATTTTTGCGAGTGCGAGCGATCACGCGAACGCGGCGAAGCGGATGCTCAGAGGCCGAGCTTACTCTTAAGAAGATCGTTGACGGCTTGCGGATTGGCCTTACCGCCGGAAGCCTTCATCACCTGGCCGACGAACCAGTCGATTGCTTTCGGGTTCTTCTTCGCGTCGGCGACCTTGTCGGGATTCTTCGGCAAGGATGTCGTCGACCAACTTTCGATGGCGGAGACGTCAGTCACCTGCCTAAGACCGTGCCGAACCGCAATTTGAAGAACGAATTTAGCATCATTTGGCGCTTGAACTCGGATCACGATACTCAAGAGGTCCTTAGCCATCCTTCGCGAGATCTCGCCCGCGGATATCATCCGGACGATTTGCGCGTTTGCTGCTGGGCCAGTCGGACCTAAGCGTGGGACAGCATCGGCATGAGGCGGCCCTTCCGGGCCAGTCGGGCCTGAGCGTGGGACAGCATCGGCATGAGCTGGTCCTTCCGGGCCAGTCGGGCCTGAGGGTGGGATAGCATCGGCATGCGGTGGGCCTGCTGGGCCAGTCGGGCCTGAGCGTGGGATAGCATCGGCAGCAGGTGGTCCTGCTGGCCCTGTCGGTTCAGCCATTGATTCCGGCTCAGCCTGCTCAATTAGCTCGGCCGGTTCGGGCACTTGGCTGATATCCGCATCCTGAAGGCGTCCGAGGTATTCGTTTATCAGCCAGTTTGCCGATTCCTTCGGATCGGCGCCGTCTTTGATCATCGCCTCGTAGTAGTTCGCCCTCTCCTTCTCAGCCACCAGAACGCCGGCGTCGTAATCGGTCAATGCATAGTCGCGCATGAAGCGCGTCTTCTTCTCATCCGGCAGCTCCGGCAAGGTCCGTCGCGCAATTGCGCAACAAGCGACGGCGACAATTCGAGCGGCAGCAAGTCCGGATCGGGGAGATAGCGGTAATCGTGCGCCTCCTCCTTGCTTCGCATCGAGCGGGTTTCGCCCCGGTCAGGATCGAACAGACGCGTTTCCTGCTCGATCGCTCCGCCCTCCTCGATGACGCCGATCTGCCGCCACGCTTCGTGCTCGATTGCCTGGCCAATGAAGCGGATCGAGTTGAGATTCTTGATCTCGCAGCGAGTGCCGAGTTCGGCGCCCGGCCGCCGCACCGAAACGTTCACGTCGGCGCGCAGATGGCCCTTCTCCATGTCGCCATCGCAAGTGCCGAGGTAACGCAGGATGGTGCGCAGTTTGGTCAGGAAGGCCTTCGCCTCCTCGGCCGAGCGCAAATCGGGCCTGGTCACGATCTCCATCAGCGCCACGCCGGCGCGATTGAGGTCGACGAGCGAGGCCGCCGGATGCTGCTCGTGCAGTGATTTTCCTGCGTCCTGTTCGAGGTGCAGCCGCTCAATGCCGACGCGCGCCCTCTCGCCGTCGGGCATGTCGACGAGGACCTCGCCTTCGCCGACGATCGGCGACTTGTACTGGCTGATCTGGTAGCCCGATGGCAGATCCGGATAGAAATAGTTCTTCCGGTCAAACACCGATTTGAGATTGATCTTGGCCTTGAGCCCAAGCCCGGTGCGCACGGCCTGCCGCACGCATTCCTCGTTGATCACCGGCAGCATGCCCGGCATGGCGGCGTCGACCAGCGAGACATGCGCGTTCGGCCCGCCGCCGAACGCGGTCGAGGCGCCGGAGAACAGCTTGGCCTCGGAGGTCACCTGGGCATGCACCTCCATGCCGATGACCACTTCCCAGTCGGCTTTTGCGCCTTTGATCAGCTTCGATTTGTTCGCCGGTACGTCCATATCTCGGACCACGCCTTGGCACCGCATTGAATGCGGTCCGGGGTTACCGCGTCGCGACGGACGCGGCAACCCCGCATGGCAGCCGACTTCGGCAAGCTACTTGGCAACCCACTTGCCGCGTCAGACGCGCGTGGCGCCAGGTGCTAACCGCACCTGGCCGTGCAAAGCGGCAACGGACAGGGTAGCGCGGGATACCAATGCCCGCCGGAGCAGATCTGCTGCGAGCAGCCGAGAGAGCCCGGCTTGCAATCAAACGAGCAAATTGAGCCCGAGGTATGGACTTGGCGATGGATAAGGCAGGAGTTGACCGGGCGCGGGCTATATCTGTGTTTGGCTGAGGCGCCAGGAACGCCCGCCAGAACTGCAACCGCGGCGGCGAGCGAAACGATCTTTAGAACTGAACCCATACGCATGATGATCCCCTCCTTGCCGAGGCCGCCTATGTAGCCGAGACGCCGGCTTCCGCCAAGGCGGCAATGCGGCACACCGCTTGCGCCGCACAGTGACCGTGCCGAATACTGCGGACAGCATTGGCAGGCCGCGCCAAGTGGCCGCCGCATGAACTTAAGGGAGGAACCAGTGAAACGATTGCTCGTCCTGTTCTTCATGCTGCTCAGCCCGGCACCGATTGCTGGGCGAGCGAAATTCTCAATTGGCATGTGCAGAAGCTGATCTTGCATCCCGACCAGCAACCCGCGGCCAAGCAGTGAAATCGCGGAGCCACGGCGAAGCGGAAAAGCGGTCCGGCGCGCAATCAAGCGCGATCGAGCGCATGGCGGACTGGGTTCTCGCCGTGCGCGATCGGGATTTTCCGCAAGCCGCGCACACCCAGGCCAAGCTCGTCCTGCTCGACACGATCGGCTGCGGCTTTGCCGCGCTCGACGACGAATGCGCCCGCGCCGTGGTGGCGACGCTCGCTGACCTCGGCGAGCGGCCGCAATGCACGGTGCTCGGCGCGCAAAGAAGATGAGCGCGCCGAGCGCGGTGCTCGCCAACGGCACGCTCGTGCGCGTGCTCGATCTCAACGATTACACGACCGGCGCGGACGAAAGGAGCGGCGCGCGCGGCGGCCATCCAAGCGACAACATCCCGGTCGCGCTCGCGGCAGCCGAATTGTCCGGCGCCTCCGGCCGCGATCTCCTCACCGCGATCCTCATCGGCTACGAAATCTACGGTCGCGGCAAGGCGCTGATGGAGGCCGACTCGCCGTGGGACGGCATCAGCATTTCGGGTCTGGTGGCGCCGGCGATGGCCGGCCGGCTGATGCGGCTTGATCGCCACCAGCTCGCCCACGCGATCGCGCTCAGCGCGGCGCGCGCGCCGACGCCGGTCGGCGTGCGCGAGGGCGGCATTTCGGCGGCAAAGTCGATCGCCAACGCGCTGATCGCGCAGAACGGCATGCAGGCCGCGCTGCTGGCGAGCCGCGGCATCACCGGCCCGCTCGATTTGTTCGAAGCCGAGCGCGGGCTCAAGACTGTCTTCACGCACGCGCCCGAGGCGGCCGGCGACGTTCTCGCTGCACCGCTGCCGGCGCGAAGTTACATCACGCGCACGGCGATCAAGGCCTATCCGTGTTACGCCGGCGGACAAGCCGCCATCGCCGCCGCGCTCGCGCTGCATCGCCTCGTCGACGGCGACATCGACCGGCTGCGCGGACCATTCGCGCCGTATTCGCCGATCTGCCGGTCGTGCGGCGGCAACTCGCCGATCCGGGCCGGATCGTGCCGCGCTCGCGCGAGGCGGCCGACCATTCCCTGCCCTTTCTCATCGCCGTGACGCTGATCGACGGCGCCTTCGGCCTTCGCCAATTCGACGGCGAGCGCTGGACCGATCCGAAGGTGCGCGCGCTGATGGCGCGGCTCGACATGACGACGGACGCCGATCTGGCCAGACGCGCCGGTGACACTTATCCCTGCGCGCTGCATGCCACGGCCAGCGATGGCCAGCGCCACGATGTTGAAATACTCGCGCCGCCCGGATTTTCGCCGCACGGGCCGGAAGCCGCGACCGTGTTGGAGAAATTCGCGCGCATCACAGCGGGCCATCTCGCCGCTCCGGCGCGCGAGCGCGATCGTCGAGACGGTCATGGCTCTCGACGAAGCGGCCTCCTGCGCAGACGCCTGTGCAAGCGCTGGCGCCTCGCGCCGCGGCGGCGATCGGGTTAAGCTAAACGGATAAATCTCAAGACCGAAATCGGGAGCCCAAGATGGACGCCATCGCTGAACGGAACGCACTCGCGCCAGCCTTGACCGAGCCGCGCGCGCGCATCGGGCTGATCATTCCTTCCGTCAATCGCATGACCGAGCCGCAGTTCAATCATTATGCCCCGGAGGGATTGGGCATCCACATTGCGCGCGGCCGCGTCGCGGGCCAGCCGTCGCGCACCGTCGCCGAACTGACCGATGAAATCGCCCACGCCGCCGGCACGCTCGCCGATGCCCATCCCGACCTCATCGTATTTCACTGCACGCACACGTCGATGAAGGAAGGCGCCGACGGCGAGGCGCGCATCATCGACCTCATTCGCAAGACCACCGGCGTCGAGGCGCTGTCTACGTCGAGCCTGGTCAACGACGCCTTGCACGCGCTCGGCCTGCACAAGCTCGTGCTGCTCAGCCCCTATCAGTCGAACGCAAGCATCATCGCTTATCTGGCCGCCGCCGGCTTCACCGTGGTCAGCGACGTTGCGCTCAAATGCGCGACCGCCGCCGAGTTCGAGAAAATCACGCCGCAGCGCTGGGTCGAACTGGCGCGGGAGAGCGACCGGCCCGAGGCCGACGGCATTTTCCTGAGCTGCACCAACACCACGCAGATCGAGGCGGTGGCCGCGATCGAGGAGGCGCTGGGCAAGCCGGTGGTCAACAGCAATCAGGCAGTGCTGTGGGGCTGCCTCAAGCGGCTCAAGAGCAAGCTGGGCGATGCTTTCTCAAGCCCCAAGGACCTCGGCCAGCTCATGCACGACCTCGACGGGTAACCGTTAGGTCCGAACCGCACCGCCGCAGCCTGCTGGATTGAACATCCGTTGCGTCGACGGTGGATTATTGACGAGGCTCGCCGGCGGCCGGATCGGCCGCGGTGAGAAACTACCGCCACAATTCGGGCAGACGCCCTTGAGCCTGTTGTCGACGCAGTCGCGACAGAAGGTGCATTCGAACGTACAGATCATCGCGTCGGTCGCGTGTGGCGGCAAATCCTTGTCGCAGCATTCGCAGCTTGGGCGCAGTTCGAGCATGTGATCACCTCCGCTCACTTGTCGCTGCAGGCAGCGCTCGCTTGGCCATACTCCAAGGTGAAAGCGCAAGGATCGCAACGGCGAGCAACGGCACGCAGACAATGTTCACCGCCGGCCAGCCATAGCTCGCCATGAGCGCTCCGGCAGAGAACGAAGCCGCGAGATTGCCGCCGTAGACAAAGAGCGAATTCAACCCTTGCGCTCTCGTCTTGCTCGCTGCCGGGTAGGTGTCGGCAAGCAACAGCGTTCCGCCGTTGAACATGAAATTCCATCCCAACCCGGACAAACCAAGCTCAAGCACATAAACGGCGAGCGTCTGCTCCGGCACCATTGTCAGGAGGCAGCCAACCGCGCTGGCGATCACTCCGAGCGTGACCAGTCCGCGCAGTCCCAACAACGCAACGAGCGCAGGATTGAACAGAGAAGGCAAATACATCAACGCGAAGTGGACCTGCAGCACGCCGGACGACAGGGGAAGCGAAAAGCCGCACAGCTGCATCGACAGCGGGGCAGCGTTCATCGTCAAAGTCATGACAGCAAAGCCGACGGCGCAGATGGCGCTGGCTCTGAGGAAGTCACCGTTCGTGATGAAGCTTGGCGGCGGCGCGACGGTACTGGGCTGGCTTTGCGCATCGCGGCCCAAATCGGCGGAGAGCAAGGTTTGTGACGCTGCCAGGCAGATGCAGACCGCAACGAGGGCAACGAATGCGCCGACGTAGGGCGCCCAAGGCAGCACATCGCCAAAATGGCCGCCGAGAAACGGCCCGGCCACGCCGCCCACGACGCCCCCACCGGTCACGATCGCGACCGCGGAGGTGCGCTCCTGCGGACTTCTCGCTGCGTCAATGGCGGCGAAGCGATAGTACTGACCGAAAGCACTGAAAATGCCGAGGAGGAAGGCGCCGACGATCAGCATCGCGAAGCTCGCCGACACCAGTGCAAGCGCACAAACGGCGCCGCCAAGTACGCCCACTCCGGCCTTGAACATAAAGCCGCCGCGGCGGCCCAGACGCCCCATCAGCGCCGATGCGGGGTAGATCATCAGGAGCGTGCCGAGGACCGTCGCGGTGACCGGCAGGGTGGCAAGCGAGCGCGCCGGCGCGAGATAAGCACCGGAAAGGCTCGACACCGAGGTGAGCAGCGAAACCACCGTGCTGGTCAGCGCCTGACCGGCGGCAAGGACAACGACATCTTTTCCCGGCATCGACATGGCAATTCGCATGGTTGCAAGCGGACCGGCATTGTCATGGACGGGCCGCTATGGCAGCAATGTCATTGTACCTAGTATTTTCTGCCAGAGAGGCTGCTCCATGCAGGGATTAAAGGACAGCACGCGCCTGGTCGTGGTTCTGGCGTTCGAGCACGCGCAGCTCCTCGACGTCGCGGGTCCGATGCAAGTCTTCGCCAGCGCGAATGAGCTCGCCCGTGGTGGAGGCCGCCCGCCCTACCGCATTCTCGTCGTGTCGCGCGCTGGCGGTCAGGTCTGCACATCCGCGGGCTTGTCGCTGCTCACACGCTCGATGGGCACCGCGCTTGGCAAACCGCAGATCGACACGCTGATCGTGCCCGGCGGGCCCGGCGTCCACGAGGCGCTCAAAGACAGGCGGACCGTCGCGTGGGTGCGCCGTCAATCTTCGACCGCCCGCCGCGTCGCATCAGTGTGCACCGGCGCATTTCTATTGGCGGAAACCGGCGCGCTTTCCGGAAGGCGCGCGACCACCCATTGGAAATGGTGTGTGCGCCTGCAGCAAGCCTATCCCGATATTCAGGTCGAGCATGATCCGATTTTCATTCGGGAAGGACGGATATGGACCTCGGCCGGAGTGACCGCCGGCATCGATCTCACGCTTGCGCTCATCGAGGAAGACCTCGGACGAAAGCTCGCCATGCAGGTCGCCCGCCAACTTGTCGTCTTTCTCAACCGGCCAGGCGGACAGTCGCAGTTCTCCGCCGCGCTCGAAGCGCAAACGGCCGCCGCCGACGGCAACGCACCCAATCATTTCGCGCCGCTGCATGGCTGGATCGCAGAGAATCTTTCCGGCGACCTGCGCGTCGAGCGGCTCGCCGAACAAGCGGGTATGAGCCCACGCACCTTCGCGCGCATCTATGTAGCCAGCATGGGCGTCACGCCCGCGCGCATGGTGGAAAAGATCCGCGTCGAGGCGGTCCGGCGCAGGCTTGAAGAGACCGATGCGCCGATCAAACGGATCGCCGCCGAGTGCGGCTTCGGCCAGGAAGACCGGCTGCGCCGCGCCTTCGCCCGTCAGGTGGGAACAACGCCCGCCGAGTACAGGGCGCGGTTCTAAGACTTCAGAACGCCGCGCCGAGCAAAGTGCGCACATCGGCGGCGGAAACCGGCCGCGGCGACGTGATCGACTGGGCGGCGATTTCGCCGGCGACGAAATCGACTCTACCCGCATCGAAACCGATCTCGCGCAGCCGCCGGGGAATGGGAAATTTGCCCAGCATATTCGCAATCGCGTCGGCCGGATCGTCGCTGCCGAGCGCTTGCGCAAGCCGCACCTTCGCCTCGGGCGCCGCTTGCAGATTAAAGCGCGTGACATGCGGCAGGATGATCGCGTGCGCCTCGGCGTGCGGCAGTCCCAATCCGCCGAGCACGTGAGCAAGCTTATGCTGCAGCCCATTGCTGACGCTGAGCACGGAGCCTGCGAGCCAGGCGGCGATCAGGCATTCCGCGCGCGCCGCGCGGTCGGTACCGTCGGCCACGACCGCCGGCAGATTGTTGGCGAACCGCCACATCGCCTCGCTCGCCAGCGCCAGCGTGACCGGGGTGCGGCCATCAGCCCAAAAACTCTCGACGCAATGGGCGATCGCGTTCATGCCGCTCGCCGCACTTACGGCAGCCGGCAGATCGATGGTCAGATCGGGATCGTAGATGATTGTGCGCGGCAGCACCTTGACGTCGCGCCCAGTCACTTTGCGGGCGGCTTCGCTGATGCCGAAAATCGTGGTCGCTTCCGAGCCCGAATAGGTGGTCGGCACCGCGATGATCGGCAGGCCGGTGTCGCGTGCAATCGCCTTGGCGAGCCCGATCGCCGAGCCGCCGCCGACTGCGATCAGCCCGTCGACTTTCATTTCGCGCGCTGCCGAGAGGCCGGCCTCTGCCACCGCCTTCGGCACATGGATGACGGCTTGCGCATGTAGTCCGGCCGCCCGCGCGCCAAGAATCTCGACGACTTTGCTGCCAAGCCGCGCGCCGCTTCCCGGCGTCGCTACGACCAGCGCGCGGGACAATTTGAGCCGTTCCGCCTCCTCGCCGACCCGCGACAGCGCGCCGAAGGCGAACACCACGCGCTGGGGCGGAACGTCGTGGGCGAAGGAGGGTGTCATGACACTCCGCGCTGTCATGCTCCGCGACGGCGGAGCATCCAGTAACCGCCTGCGCTGTGTTTACTGGATCATCCGCATGCGCGAGGGCTTTGCATAAGTTCTCGCCGAGGAGTTTTGGATGATTGTGTATGAGGTTCCATAATTTGGTTGTGTTTTTCTGGTGTTGCGGGACTGCCAAGGGTGGCGGACTGCTAAGCGGGGCGCGGGGCAAGGGTGGCCCATCGTTTGAGGTTGATCGCGGTGACGGCGAGTTGCAGGGCGACTGCGTTACGGCGGCATCCACGATAGCGGGCGCGGGCAAAGCCGTAGACGTTCTTGATGAGTGCAAAGAGCGGCTCGACGGCGGCGCGCCGACGCGTGATGACGGCGTTGCGGCGGACCATCCACCGGCTCAGGGGGTGCCATCGATTGGATCGGCGCATGATGCCGTCTCGAATGCCCATCGCCTTCAGGCGTGCCCGGCGGGCAACATTGGTATAGGCCTTGTCGGCATAGATGGTACCTTCGTCGCCGCAAATGAGGTCATCGGCTGGAACGCTATCGTTGATGTTGGCAGGCGTGAGCAAGACGCGGCGGACGATGCGGCTATGCTGGTCCATGGCGAGATGGATCTTGTAGCCGAAGAAATGGCCGGTCTGCTTTTTGGTCCAAGCCGCATCGGGATCGAGTGGGCTGTGCACAAGCTTGCTGGCGGGACGACCGTCGGCATCCGGCGGGGCCGCAACAGCCGGCGGCTGCGGTGCATTGACCGCCGCCGGCACCAGCGAGGCATCGATCAACGTGCCGCGCTTGAGAACAAAGCCCGCCCGTTCAATCTGCGCGGTGATCATCGCAAACGCCTGATCGGCCAAGCCGCCCTCGGCCAGTTGTTGCCGGAAGCGCCACAGCGAACTGTGGTCAGGAAGGCGCTCGCTCAACGACACGCCCAGAAACCGGCGAAACGACAATCGATCCTTTAAGGCGCTCTCCAGCTCGGGATCGGACAGTCCATGCCATTGCTGCAGCAGCATCGCCTTGAACAATAGCAGTGCCGGATAGCCGGGCGCTCCCATCACCCCGCCGCGCAGATCGCTCAGCAGCCCGGCGATCTCGGTCCAATCGACCAGAGCCGCAATCCGATCCAACGTCGTCGTCGCATCCACGACATCGGCAACCAGATTATCCGCAAAGCTCAGTTGACCCATCCGACGCTCAGCCATCTTCCCCTCCAGCGAATCTCTCGCCAAAGGAATCACCACGCGCTACTTATGCAAAGCCCTCGCATGCGCGGATGATGACACCACATTGGGTGCTACGTGGGGCGTTCACCGGCCTCCATGCGGCCAGTTAATTCGCCTCTCGCCAAATTCCGAGCGCCTTCTGCGCCGGGCGGTCGGAAATGGAGAACAACACCGTCTCCTTCGCCGTCTTGTGCGAATACTTCTTCCAGGGCGGCACGACGAAGACATCGTTGGGGCCCCACTGCAGCTCATCGCCGTCCACGTTGGTCGTGCCCTGCCCTTCGACGCAGACGAAGATGGTACCGTCGGTCGCACGGTAGGGCTCGCCCTTAAATCCCTTCGGGAACATGGCAAGCCAAGCGCCCATGGTCGGCAGCACTGGGCCGCCGGTAACCGGGTTGGCGTAATGCACGCGCGCGCCGTGGTGCTTGTCAACATCGCCGGCCGCCAGCATGCGCTCGATGATCGGCCGCGTGCGCGCATAGGTGTAGTTGATGACCGGAGTGTAGTTCTTGGTCCACGCGCCGTCGGGCAGCACTCCGGAACCGTAGAAACTCAACGAGTCGCCGTCCTCGCGGGTCGTCGTCTGCGTCGGTGCGTCGAATTGCTGAGCGAACGAGGTTTCGTAGAAATTGACCGCCGGAAAATCGAGCACATCGAGCCACAGCATCGGTACGTCGGAAGTGTTGCCGTGATCATGCGGCGCCCAGTTGGCGGTGATGACGAAATCGCCGCGCGACATGAACGACTTCTCGCCGTCGACGGCGGTATAGGCTCCCTCGCCGTCGAGCACGAAACGGATCGCGGAAGATACATGGCGATGCGCGGGCGCGACCTCGCCCGGCATGATCATCTGGATACCGGCAAATAGCGTATTGGTCGCCTTCGATTCGCCGTGCAGCGCCGGGTTCTCCAGGATCAGCACGCGGCGTTCGGCCTCCTCGGCGGTGATCAGGCCGCCGGACTCCATCACCAGCGACTTTACGTCGGTGTACGGCCAGACGTGCGCCTTGCAGCGCGTCACTGGCTCCTTGGTGACGACCGATTTCATCACCTTCCAGAGCGGCGCCATGTCCTTCTTGGCGATCCGCTCATAGAAAGCCTCCCGAATCACTTCGACATTGTGCTTGGCGCCGGGCTTGCCTGATCGGGTTGCGGTGGCGACCGCCATGGTTTCCTCCATAAGAGCGCAGAATCCGAGTGCTGTGCCGCAATATAGTCAAAGCCCAAGCTGCCGGATATAGCACACTGGCACCACCGCCGGCGGGGCTGCCATGCGGGCCGGGTCACGCCGGACCGCTCATCGACGCCGCCAGACGGCGGCTTTGCGGTTGGTGCTAACATCCTCTTCGGCGTATCCTCGCTGTTTCGTGTCGCATCGCTCGTCGCCGAAGAACGCCAAGGAGAAAGTTATGGCTAAGCTCAGACACCTCGCCATTCAGGTACCCGACCTGGAAAAGGCGGCCAGCTTTTACGAGAGCGTGTTCGGCCTTAAGCGCCTGAAGAAAGTGGAGGCGCCGATTGGCAACGCCATCTCACTCTCAGACGGAGTGATGAATCTGACGCTGCTGCAATTTCCCGAAGGCACCAAAGGCGGCAAGGGCGGTCCGGATTGGGCGGGCTTGCATCATTTCGGATTCATCGTCGACAACGAAGGCGAGACCGAACAGAAGATCAAAGACGCCGGCGGCGAATTCTTCATGCAGCTGCCGCGATACCCGGGCGTCGACGCCGAGAAGAAATTCAAGGACACCTACGGCATCGTGTTCGATATTACCGAGCACGGCTGGGGCTAATAGAATTTCGGCAGAACTCATAACCCGAGAGAAAAGAAGCGCGACCGGAGCAGACGCTCCGGTCGCGTGATTAACTTGACTACCAGGCGTTCCAACGACCGCCAGTCCAATATCCACGGCCCTCGTGCTCACGGAACGTGATACTGGGGCCAGCGCGCCAGTCGTCTCCGTGAATAATCACGCCAGCCGTCGGCGGATATTCGTAGGTTTCATGCACATGCCAGCAAACGTTTCCGTTGCAGACAATCGCCGCGGATGCGTTCACCGCGGAAAAAGCGAGAACGCCTCCGCCCACGGCTGCACAGAGAAATGCTTTGCTCAACGTCATATTTAGGCTCCGTTCTGGTTCTCCCCACGCTCTAACGCAAAGAGACAGAAACGGTTTCAGGCTGAAGAAATAAAGAAATTCAATGCAACCCCGAACCCGAAACAGCACCGATTCGGGTTTCGCTCTCGCCGCTTTTTAAGATCAACGTTTTTGTCAGCTTGGAAAATGCTGTTGGTCAGATCGCGTCAATACCGCCGCTCTTTCCGGGGTCACGGAGCGGCAGCTCGATTGTGCAGATCAGTCCAGCCGGATTGAATTCGCGAACGACAGTGGCACCCGGTATCACGTTGTCAATGAGGGTGCTGCCGAATCCGTTTGCCTTGGGGTCCTCGACACGTGGGCCGTTTTGTTCTTGCCAAACAAGCTTCAGGGTGCGGGGTTGGTTCCGTGCATCGACGGTCCAGGTGAGATTGACCGTGCCTTCGCGCCGAGACAGAGAGCCGTGCTTGGCCGCGTTGGTCGCCAATTCGTGCAGAACCAGTCCGACCGGCGTCGCCAGTTCAGCAGGCAGCATCACGGGATCGCCTTCGAGCCGGGCCCTAGCCGGATTATCCGCCGTGTAAACCTCGAGCTGACTGCGGGCGAGCGAGGCCAGGTCGGCGCCAGTCCAATCGGAATTGACCAACAGCGTATGCGCGCTCGCCAGCGCAGATAGCCTGCCGTCGAACCGCTCGACGAATTCGGCGCTCGAGCGGGTGGTGCGCAGCGACTGGTGGGCGATCGCCTGCACGACCGCGAGCGTATTGCGGACGCGATGGGCAAGTTCGCCGAGCAAAAGTTGTTGGCGCCGCTGCCACTCCAGGCGCTCGGTAACGTCGCGTGTGCTCTCCAGCGCGAGCCGCCGCCCGCCCACCGTGTCAAGCACGATGCGGGTCGCGACGGTCAGTTCCCTGCCATCCTTGGTCCGGTGCTTGACCTCGCCGCTGTAGCTGCCCTCCGCCGACAACTTGGCGCGCAACTCGGCAAACGATGAGCCGGGGACCTCCGTCCCGAGGAGCTGCTCCTTCATCTTTCCGAGCGCCTCCTCGCGGCTGTAGCCGTAGAGGTCTTCGCTGCCGCGATTCCAAAACACGATACCGGCGTCGAAATCCCAGATGAAAATCGGATCGCGCGACAGTTCGACCAGGTGCCGATCGCGGCGGAGATTCTGCTCGCTGACTTGCAGCGCGTCATCGACCTGGCGGCGTTCGGTGGTTTCCACAAAAGTGATGACCACGCCGTCGATCCTGTCATCAAGCGTCAAATACGGCCCCACCCGCATGTCGTACCAGCGGCCGGCACGGCTGCGCACTTCACGACGAAGCGGCGTCAGGTCCGCCAGGACGATCCGTACATCTTTGACCAGATCCTCGTATTCAAGTTGATTGGCAAAATCGGCAATCGATCGCCCCTCGTCGGCCCGCGTAATGATGAACAGATCGGTGACTCGCTCGGTGAACCGTTTGATGCGCAAGTCGGCGTCGAGAAACAAGGTGCCGACGTCGGTGGCCGCGACGAGGTTTTGCAAGTCGCTGTGAGCGCGCGAGACTGCTTCGAGCCGGAGCTTTAACTCGCTGTTGACGGCCTGCAGCTCTTCATTGATCGACTGGAGTTCCGCCTTGCTGACTTTGAGCTGTTCGGACGTCGAGCGGTATTCCTCGTTGATCGATTGCAATTCTTCATTGGCGGCGCGCAATTGCTCATTGGCCGCATCGGATTCCCCGCGCACCGTACGCAGCCGCGCCTGCATCAATTCGAGTTCTTGGGTAAGGCGGCGGACCGTCTCGCGGTCGCCCGGGTGATCGGGCGAGGTTGCGGCTTCTTCCACAGCGTCGCCCCGATAAACATCACGATTGCGAATCGCGGCTTAGCGCGCCGTTCTCGCGGACCAGCTTGACGGAAAAAGCTTACGCCATGACCCGATGGGGGTCGAGTCAAAAGGAAAAAGCCTCCCGCCTAACGGCGGCGGAGACTGCCGCGACAGCGTCGGCAGTGTGCGGAAGCTCAATCGAGCTTGATGCCCGCCGACTGCGCGAGCGCGCTCCATTTGGCGATGTCGGTCTTGAGCAATTTTTCCAGTTCCTCGGGCGAGGACCCGCCGGCGACGTACCCGGTATCCGCCAGTTTCTTTTTGATTGCCGGATCGGCAAGCACCGTATTGGTGTCGGCGCTGATCTTGCCGATGATCTCGGACGGCGTCTTCGCCGCGACGAACAGTGCCTGCGATGACGTCACTTCGTATCCCGGAACCGTTTCCCCGATGGACGGGACATCTGGCGCCGCCGCATTTCGCTTCGCGCCGGTCACTGCTACGACGCGAACCTGCCCCGATCGCGAGTAGGACAACAACGTGCCGCTGCCGAAATAGCAATCGATGCGCCCCGGTATGAGGTCGGTGAAGGCTGGCGCGGCGCCGCGATAGGGCACATGCGTCATCTTCAGGTCTGCCATCTGCAGAAATAGCATCTCGGCCAGATACGGCGCACTGCCGGTGCCCGGCGAACCCATGCTGAGCTGGCCGGGACGTGACTTCACATAATCGATGAATTGCTTGATCGAGTGCGCTGGCGAGGAATTCGGCACGAACATGAAATAGTCCACCAGCGTCACCAGCGAGACCGGCGCAAAATCCTTCACCGCGTCATAGGAGAGCTTCGTATAGAGCGCCGTGTTCGCCGCGATCGATCCGGGATCGAACAGAACGGTGTAACCGTCGGGATCGGACCGCGCGACGTACTCAATGCCGATGTTGTTGCCGGCACCCGATTTGTTTTCGATGAAGACCTGTTGACCCCACATCGCCGAAAGCTTGTCGGCGAGTGTGCGGGCGACGATGTCGGTCGGGCCTCCTGCCGCGACCGGCACGATGATGCGCACAGGTTTGCTTGGATAGCTCTGTGCCCACCCCTCGCGAACAAACAGGCCCGGCATGACGATCTGGGCGGCAGAGAGCGCAATCAAGTCGCGACGGCTGAACATCAGTCACCCCCGCTGTCTCGATGGCCTATCTTATCGCGGTGCCGCGCTTGTCGCCACACTCGAATGGCGATGATTTAGTAGCGCAGGAACTCGTGCCGCTCGCCCAGCCATGCGTTCTCGTCCGGCACTGTGAGTGCATCCAGGTCTTGCGGCGTTGCGCGCGGATCGTCGACCCATTCGCGCAACAACGGACCGCCGTTGATAACATCGATGGCGGGCTTGCCGCTTTCATATTCGTAAGCGAAATCGCGCCAGAGCGGATAGCCGGGATAAAGCCTGCGGATCGCCTTGAAGGCGAGTGCCTGGATGCGCCAGGGCTTGAACGCCGCGTGATCGTAAAACGGACCTTCGGTGTGAATCTGCACGCCGTTGCACAGTTTGCCGGCATGCTTGTGAAACGTCGGTTCGAACCAGCACTCGCGCAACCGGCAACCGGCGAGCCATTGCGGCGCCAGCGCGTGCATTTCTTCTAAGACCCTGGGCGCATCGATGTCGGGGGCACCGAAGAGTTCGAGCGGCCGCGTCGTGCCTCTGCCTTCCGACAGCGTCGCGCCCTCGACCATGACCGTGCCGGGATAGGCGCGCGCCATCCACAGGTTCGGCGCATTGGGGCTTGGATTGATCCAGGTCCGCTCGGCGAGCGGCCAACCGAAACCCGGCGCCGCGTCTGGCTGCCAGCCCTGCATGCCGATCACGCGATACTCGACGTCAAGCTTGAGCGTGCGGATGAACCAGGCGCCTAGTTCACCGAGCGTGAGCCCGTGACGCATCGGCAGGGGTCCGGCACCGACGAAGCTTTCCCAGCCCGGGCGCAGCCGCAAGCCCTCGACCGGCCGCCCAACCGGGTTGGGCCGATCGAGCACCCACACCGCTTTGCCGTGCTGCGCGGCCGCTTCCAAAACGTAGCGCAACGTCGTGATGAACGTGTAGATGCGGCAGCCGAGGTCCTGCAGGTCAAACAGGATGACATCGCAAGTATCGAGCATTGCGGCGCTCGGCCTGCGCACTTCCCCATACAAACTGAATACCGGGATGCCGTGCACCGGATCGTGATAATCCGGCGAACTCGATCATGTTGTCCTGCTTGTCGCCGCGCAGGCCGTGCTGCGGACCGAACGCGACGGTAATATTGGTGTCGCCGCAGGCGGCGAGCGCGTCGAGAGCGTGCGCGAGGTCCGCCGTGACCGAAGCGGGATGCGCCAACAGGCCGAGGCGGCGGCCGCGCAGCGGCGCGCGCAACTCGGCTTCTATTATGAGACGGTCGACGCCAAATTTCATGGCGGCTAGGCTTCCTCAAATTTCGCAAGTAAAGCAATCGGCGCGATGGAAATCCGGTCTGCCGGGCGGGTGCGCCAGCGCCCAATAGGACAAGTGGCCGCTTTCTTCTTCGATTACCGTAGCGAGACCGACGCGCCATCGCGCGCCAGCCGGCGCACTCAGCTCAAGCACCGCTTGCAACGTGTATCGCTCGGGCGTGGAAATCGCCTCAATTCTGGGAGCGCAGATCTCGGCTGCAACACGCATGCCTTTGCGATAGCCGTCGAACCCGTAAGCCGCCCATTGGGTCGAGGGGGCGAAGTTGAATTCGCAATAGGCTTCACCTGGCGCTGGGCAGACGAAAGCCTCAAAACATGTGTGCCGCCACAGTTCATCGGCCCGACTTGGCGCTATCGGCACCGGCATCGCCAAATCGGCGATGGTCCCGGTCACGACATAACGCAAGACCAACTGGCTTGCGCCCAGCCGTGCCACGTCCACCTCGACGCCTTCCGCCGCACCTGAACGCGATTGTGGATGAAGGTTCAGAGCAAGCCGCATTCCTTAATTGTAGCGGCAGAACGTATTGCCCCCTACCCTAATTTGGCACTCGGCGTGATGGGCGTCGGCTGGAAATAAACGCGAATTTCGTGGCATAGAGCTTTTCGCATAGTCGTGCCATGTCATGCGGGGGGTGCGCGAAAATTGGTTGTTATGGCCAACGAGCCGGCACAGTCATCTGCCGAGAACCTGCTGCAGCGCGCCATCGCCGCGCTCAATCAGCAGCGTCCGAAGGAGGCTGAAGCAATTGCGGGTGAGGTGCTCAAGAATCATCCGCGCCACGTCCAGGCGCTGCTGATTTTCAGCCACGCGCTGCAGATGCAGGGGCGCGCCGAGGAAGCAGTCGCGGCACTCGGACCTGCCGCGCGTAGCGAACGACACCCGCAAATCGAGACCCAGCTTGGCGCAGCGCTGCGGTCAGCTGGCCGGCAGGAGGATGCGCTCTCATGGTTGGAGCGCGCGACCAAGCGCGCACCGCCCTTCCCTCCGGCCTTTTATGAGCTCGGTTGCCTGCTTGCCACACTCAAGCGGCATCGCGAAGCGGCCGCAGTGCTCAGCCGCGGCCGCGAACTCGCGCCGATGGTGCCCGACTTCTCGGTCCAGCTCGGCCACGTTCTGCTCGCGCTTCGCGATTGCGCCCCAGCCAAAGCGGCTTTTGCCAGAGCGATCGAGATAGCGCCCAATTCGCCAGGCGCGCTATGGGGCATGGGCAAGGCGCATCAGATGCTTGGCGAAAACCGATTGGCACTCGACTATTTTCGACGATGCCTGCCGTACTCGCCCAACGATGTCGGCCTATGGCTCAACCTCGGTCATTGTCTGCTCGAGCTTGGAGAACTGGAAGCCGGCCGAGAGTGGCTGCGGAAGGCCGCGCAGCGCGACCCCAAAGGCTATTCAGGCGCTCTCACTACCATTGTAAAATCCGCGCGCGGCCGTTTCTGGCTCAAGCCGAGCACGGCTGCGCAATTCCTCAAGGGACAGACGCCCGAGCCGCCGAAACGTTGAGCGCTGTCACCGCTTTGGCGCGCGAAATTCCCGGCGGTAAACGTCCGGACCGGCAGCAGTGGCGTCCTGCACCTGAATGAAGCCGGCAAATTGTTCGGGCGACATTTCGCTGAAATCGGCGTCCCACGATTCCCGTCTTATCGGCACACACTGAGCGACCGGGGTTCCCTTTGGCAGCACGCCGTTGAAGGCAAGATCGTGCCAGCGTGCGGGAAAGTGGATCGGCGTTGCGTTGAATCGATCGCTATCAACCAGGCCCGATAGCGTGGTGAAGGGCAGATCGGGCCGATTGAGCGGATGGGTGAACAGCACCGAATAGCCCTCGGGCGCCTCGACGGTCCAGAAGCTGTTGAACTTGATCGGAAAGCGGTCCTCGTCGAAAAACGGGCTACCGGCCACCTGACTTGGGTCGTGAAAGTCGACAGGCGAATGCGAGTATTCGCTGACCAGCCCTCCCGGCAGCTCGAAATTCCAGCTGAATTCGCCATCGCGAACTTCAAGATCCGCGGCAAGGGGGATGAGGTAGCCGTAAGTCATCGCGTCGATGAACGGCGGACACTTTTTGACGGTCAGGGTCTCGTCCCCCATACTGACGTTGTAGGCTTTCTGCGGCATCGCCTTGAACCAGTCCGGCAGTCCCCTCACCGCCGGGATTGGCCGCGGCAGAACTGCTGCCAGTCCCGGCGGACAGCGGAATTTCAGCTTCGGCTCGTTGAGCTCAGGCATCGGCCCCTACCATGAATGCGGAGCGGGTTTATCACGTTTGCTTCTGTTTGACGAAGATGCTGTTCACGGCACTCGTGCAATTGCCCGAAGAAATCCGCATATTTCGTGTCGACCAGATATGGCGATCTGGCGATAACGGAGGAAATCGAGTTTTGTTTCGAATAACTATCCTCGATGACGAGATAGTCTCCGCCCGCGAGCAACCGATCAATGTTTGCAAAAAACCCACGGAGATCGGCGTGAAAATCTTCGATCAATAGAAGATAATCGGCCAGAGCCCGCGCGAACTCCCGTTCCCCGCTCATCCTATCGGCCTTCGCTCATGCGCTACGTATTATTGGCCCCACCGTCGACCGCGATGGTTTGGCCGGTGATGAAGTCGCTGTCGGCGGAGGCAAGAAAGACGAGCGCGCCCAGCAAGTCCTCGGGATATTCGTCACGCTTTATCGCGCGGCGCGCGATCGACGGCTGCTGCGAATGAGCCAGGTGGCCGGGATTCTCGTTGATCACGCTGTCGGAGAGAGTGAACCCGGGTGCCAGCGAGTTGACGCAGATATTGTGCTCGCCGAGCTCGCGCGAGACCGAGCGGGTGAACGCCGTCACCGCGCCCTTCGAGGTAACATAGTGAGCGAAATTGGGAATGCCGCGGGCGACGGTGCCCGAACTGATATTGACGATCTTGCCGTATTTCTGCGCGATCATGTGCGGCGCGACGTGCTTGGTCATCAGAAAGACGCCGCGGATATTGACCGCCATAACGCGATCCCAAAGCGCAACGTCGATCTCGGTGACCTTCTGTTCCTGCAACGGGGCGAACAAAGCCGCGTTGTTGACCAGGATGTCGATCTTGCCGAAACGCTCGACGGTCGCGGCAACAAGCTTTTTGACCGAGCCCTCCTCGCTCACGTCGGCGACGGCGCTCGCGACAGAATTGGCGCCGTGCTCGCGCGCGATTTCGGCTGCCAATTCACTGCCATCGGCGATGTCGGCAATCATCAGGCGGGCGCCGTTTCCGGCAAGCGCCTTCGCATAATGGCGGCCGATGCCCTTGGCGCCACCGGTGAGCAGCGCCACCCGATTGTCGAGCCGTGCCATTCTTATTTTCTCCCGTTTAGCCGCCGGACGAATTTTTCGAAGCCGGCGAGCTGCTGCCGCACGATGTCGATAGTCGGCTGATCGGTCAGCTCAAGCGTCTTTTCATCGAATTTCTTCGCTGCGAAAGTGACCAGTATCTCCGGCTTGCCGAACAAGAACGCGTCGATCGAGGTCAGGCATTGCCGCATGTGATACTGCATGCGCGCACCGCCGAGCACGCCGCCGGCGCAGGACTGCAGCGCGACCGGCTTCTCCTTGAACGGCACCTCCTTCATGCGCGACACCCAATCGATGGCGTTCTTCAAGCCGCCAGGAATGCTCCAGTTGTATTCGGGGGAGACGATGATCACGCCGTCGGCGGAGCGGATGGCGTCGGCCCACGCCACCGCATCGGCAGGGAATCCGCTCGCGTCCTGAATGTCGTGATTGTAGATCGGCATCTTGTCCCAGGCCGGCCCCGGTTTGATCGCCATGCCGGGCGGCGCCAGTGCCGGCAGCGTGCGGGCAAGCGCCGCGTTGTAGGAGCCCTTACGCAGGCTGCCGCACATGACGAGGATATTGAGCTGATTGTCGGCCACGAAAATCTCCCCTTTCATCGGCTTTCGATTGGCAAGATAGACGTATTTGCGCGCGCACAATAGCGCGCGCGTCATACGAATCCGGCTATGTACTCGGCGAGGTGAGCAGCGAAGGCGCCACGATCTCCTTCCAGCTCTGCGGCGGCGTCTTTAGCTCGCCGTGCCGGCCCATGAAATCGGCGAAAAACTGAATGCCCTCGACCGCGCTGCCGAACTCGTCCTTGTTTGCGGTCAGCACCGCGGCAATGTCGGTGGCGTCGAGCGCCTTCGACGGCTCGTGTGCCAGATAGATGCGCGCAGCGCGCTGCGGATCGTCGCGGATGATGCGCGCCGCCTCGTCCATCGCCTGGTCGATGACTTGCGGGATTTTCGGATGCGCCTCGATGTAGGCATGGGTCGCACCGAGGACGAGAAACGAGGCCTTGCCGCCGATCGCGTCTTCGGAACCGAGGATTTGATGGACGTGCGGATCCTTGAGCGCGATCTGCGCATAGGGTGGCGAGGCGAAGTAAGCGGTTGCCGCGCCGGTGCCGCCAATCAGCGCGGCGAGTGCGTCGCTGGGCGAAAGCTCGACGACCTGGTCCTTGAACCGCTGATAGTCGCCGAAAATCTTCTCCGCCCGCATCTGCAGAACATACATTTGCGGGGCGGAGGATGTCGGCATGGCGATGCGGTCGGACGGGTGCAGGTCAGCGAGGCTGCGCACACCAGGCCGGTTGGTCAGCAGAGCGAGCGGGAGGCTGGTCATTCCGGAAACGGCAAAAACCTGCCGCCGCGTATCTTTATCGCTCTTTGCCTTGTCCCACGCGATCAAGAGCGGCGCCACGCCGAACGGACCGACGTCGATCGCGCCTGAGGCCAGCGCGTCGTGCACCGGACCGGCGCCGGCAAAGCGCGGGTAGCTCACGCTTACATCGATATGGGCCGCCTTTGCGTATTTCTCGACTAGTTTCTGGTCCTGGCAGATGTAGATCGGCAAAAACGCTAGACCGTAACCGATACCGATCCTGACCTGCTCGGCAGCGGACGCCCGCACAGGGATCAGCGCGAGCACAGCCAACGCAACGATATCGCGCAGCACGCTGCACAAAGTCACACGCATAAGCCTTCGTCCATCCTCGTCGATCGGGGGAAGGTTGCGGGGGCGCGACTATAATGCAGCCGATCAAGGCGTGCGAGGGTACGTGAAGAAGTGTTGCTTGAGCCGCTCGCGCGCGGCGAGCGCTTTGTCGAGATCGAAGCCGTTAACGATGGCGAGGCGAAAGCCTCCGGGCGGCATGGCGTGGCGCTCCGGCGGCCGATCCTCGTGGAAGGTGATCTGCACGCTGGTGACGCCGGGAATCCGCCTGACCTCCTCGACCAGCGCCGGCGGCGGGTGGCGGTAGGCGGGTCCGTTCGCACCGAACAGCACGACGCTGTAACCCTCGCTGCGATCCTCGTCATAAAAGTTCCATTCGCGCCGCTCGTAGAGCCCAACCAGCGCCTCCACCCAGCCCGGCCCGTAGAGATCAGGCCATTGATCGGCGAAGCGCAAATGCGCCTCGATGATCGTGCCGCCGATCGTTTCCAGATTGAGCATGCCGGTATAGCCGGCCAGATGCTTTTCTATCCACGCGCCGCACCTTGTTTCGATTTCGGCGTCCGGCTCGGCATGCACGATCCAATAGTCGAAGGTCCCCTCGCCCGCGGGCTTGCCTGTGACGTGCCGCCACCAATGCGGCACGCCGTCGACGACGGCTACGTCGGAGGAGACGTGCCGGCCGTCGAGCAAAGTCATCCAGAAATGACCGGGCGCGTAATGGCGTTCGTAGTCGGCGGCCGAATGGAGCACGCGGCTGCCCACACCCATGCCCTTGAGGTTCATTATCGGCTTTGAGAATACGGGAAAACGCGGCGGCGCGACGCCATGCGGGGCGGCTTCGAGGTTTTGCGACTGCGCGATCGCCAGCTTGTCATAGACCCAGCGGTGCGCCGGATACCAAGTCCAGGCGTCGCAATCCTCGGTCGGAATGTTGGCCGTGGTTTTGACGTGCGCGAAATATTGCAGGCGCCAGGGATCAGCTTCGCAGATGGGCATCGATCAGACTGCAGACGACGGATCACGGATAGTGTGAACGCTAATCCGACCTTTGCGCTCTGTCATCCGACATTCGCAGCGCATGCACGGCGAACATTCCGTCGGTAAAGACCCTCACCGGCGACCAGCCGGCGCCGCGCGCGAGCGCTTGAAAGGAGTCGACGGTATATTTGTAGCTGTTCTCGGTATGGATGGTTTCGCCGGCATCGAAATCAATGGTTACGCCCTTGATGTGCACTCGTTGGCGCTTGCCGCTCTCCAGGTGCATTTCGATGCGGCTTCGGGCGCGATTGAAAAACGCGCGGTGGTGGAACGCTGCGAGATCGAAGTCGCCGCCAAGCTCGCGGTTGACACGGGTGAGCAGGTTGAGATTGAATTTCGCCGTCACGCCCTCGGCGTCGTTGTAGGCGCGAAAGAGCGTGTCGTCGTCCTTGACGAGGTCGATGCCGACGACAAGCAGCGCGCCCGGACCGAGCATGGCGCCGATATGGCGGAGAAGGCCGCGCGCTTCCTCAGGCTCGAAATTGCCGATGGTCGAGCCGGGGAAGAAGCCGACGCGCGGCAGCGAAGCGAGTGCAGGCGGGAACGCGAACGGCTTGGTGAAGTCTTCGACCAGCGGATACACGGTCAAGTGCGGCAGGTCGCGTTTGAGCTGCACCAGATCCTGCTGCAAAAAGTCTCCGGATATATCGACCGGCACATAGGCATCAACACTGGCGGCGGCGCTTAACAGAATGCGCGCCTTGCGGCTCGAGCCCGAGCCGAATTCGACCAATGCGGAGCCCGGCGGAAACATCGAAGCAATCGCCGGCGCGTTATTCTGCAGAATGCCGATCTCGCAGCGCGTCGGATAATATTCCGGCAGTTGCGTGATGCGCTCGAACAAGGCCGATCCCGCCAGATCGTAAAAATATTTCGGCGCTATCGCCTTCGGCTTTGCGCTGGAGCCCGGCAAGCACATCGGCGGCAAAATCGTCGGCCGGCCGGGCCGGGCGCGTGGCACGTAAGACGCCATGTGGGTTCATCGTAGAATCTCAGCCTTCGTAGTCGGCAAGCCGCACGCCGCTGAATTGCCAGCGCGCCGGCGGATAAAAGAAATTGCGGTAACTCGCTCGCGAATGCCCTTGTGGCGTCGCCAGCGACGAGCCGCGCAGCACCATCTGATTGACCATGAACTTGCCGTTATATTCGCCGAGCGCGCCTTCGGTGGCGCGATAGCCTGGATAGGGCGAATAGGCACTGCGCGTCCATTGCCAGACGATGCCGAAGGCATCGTCAAGCGCGCCCTCTGTCTGAGCGGCGACCTCCCACTCGGCTTCGGTCGGCAAATGCTTGCCGGCCCAGCGCGCGAACGCATCCGCCTCGTAATAGCTGACGTGGCAAACCGGCTGCGCCGGATCGACCGGCCGCAGGCCGCCGAGCGTCATGACAAACCACGCGCCGTCGATTTTCTGCCAATAGCCCGGCGCGTGCCAACCCTGCGCCTCGACGGCGGCGAGGCCTTCGGACAACCAGAGCGTCGGGGTCGCGTAGCCGCCGTCGGCGATGAATTCGAGCCAGTCGCTGTTGGTCACAAGCCGCGGCGACAGCCGCACTCGCTGTAACAGCACCTGATGCGCGGGCTCCTCGTTGTCGAAACAGAAACTACTGCCGGCGTGCCCGATCGTGTGAATGCCGGCGAGCGATACACCCGGGGCGGCGCTTTTGCTCGCAGACTGCGGCCACTGCCATTGCGGATCGTAGGCTGGATGTGTCGCGTTGAGCGAAAACGCATGCAGGATGTCGGTGAGCATCAGCTCCTGATGCTGCTGCTCGTGATTAAGTCCGATCTCGATCACCGCTGTGAGCGGCGCGAGATCACGAGCCGATTCAATCAAAGCGGCGATGGAATCATCAACGTGCGCGCGATAGGCGCTGACTTCCGCCGCACCCGGTCGCGTGATCAGGCCACGCTGCGGCCGTGCATGCCGCGGTCCGGCTGAGACGTAATAGGAATTGAACAGATAGGCGAAGCGCGCATCGAACAACCGATTGGAAGGTGCAAACTCTTTCAGCAAAAACTCTTCGAAAAACCAGGTGACATGGGCGCGATGCCATTTGGCCGGACTCGCGTCCGGCATCGATTGCACCACTTGATCCTCGGCCGACAGGAACGCGGCGCGCCGCTCGGTCTCTGCGCGGACGGCGCGAAAAGCGTCAAGCCAGAACTGACGCGAATCACCGGCCGGCGCGCGGGCGGCATTCACGAAAGTGTCTTGCGATCGGTTACGTTGGCGGAGGCGCGGCGAAGCGGCTGATGGTGGCATCGCAAATTCCGGCAGAAAACGCGATCAATAACGGAAATCGAATGGCCGGGAAGATAAGCGTACCCCGCGCCCCTTGGTTCCATAGATGCTCCATTCGCTGCAGACTGCAATGCGATTCGGCGCGCCCTAACGGGGATGTGATCGGGGCCGGGAGGCGCCGACGCTCGTTGTCGGCTCTGGACCCGCGACGTAAGGTCGTTGTGCAATCACCCACGGCGGCGCCCTGGGGCAAGAGGGGTGTGCGGAAATGAAAAAACGCGCGACCGTGAAAAAAGCCGCTGCCAAGCCGATGCTGCCGCGCGAGCGCGCTGACTATTCGGCGATCGTCGACCGGCCGCCGCTCAAGCTGCCGGGCGGCGCCCGCATCATCTTTTGGACCATCGTCAATCTCGAAGTGTGGGACATCGGCAAGCCAATGGCGCGCCAGGTGCTGGCGCCGCCAACTGGACAGACGCTCCTGCCCGATGTGCCCAATTGGAGCTGGCACGAATACGGCATGCGGGTGGGCGTCTGGCGCTTCTTCGATCTGTTCAAAAGGTTGCGAATCCGACCAACGCTGGCGATCAATGCCCGCGTCTGCGAGGACTATACAAGGGTCGCCGAACAGGCGCGCAGCGACCGTTGGGAATTCATGGGCCACGCCTACCAGCAGGGCCCCATCCACGCCGAAGCGAACCAGAAGGCGATGATCACGCGCTCGCTCGACGTGATCGAGCGCTTTTGCAAGAAACGTCCGGTCGGCTGGCTCGGTCCGGGGCTGACGCAGACATTGCAGACCCCCGAACTCCTCGCCGAGTCCGGCATCAAATATATCGGCGACTGGGTCTATGACGACGAGCCGACCACCATCCGCACCGCCAAGGGGCCGCTAGTAACGTTGCCCTATACGGTGGAACTCAACGACATCCCGATGATGATCGTGCAGCACCATCAGAGCGATTATTTGTACAAGCGCGCGATCGATCAGTTCGACCGGCTCTACGCCGAAGGTGAGCATCGCGCCAAGATTTTCCCGCTTGCCATCCACGCCTATATCAGCGGCCAACCGCACCGCATCAAATATCTGGAAGCAATCTACGATTACGCGCGGAATTTCGACGGCGTGCTGTACTGGACCGGCGAGGAGATTTTGGATTGGTATCTGAAAGCAGGGGCGTAACGCCGCGATGAGAGGAACAACCATGCGATACGCATTGGCGGTCGCGGCACTGGTGCTCGCAAGCACGCTTGCCCGCGCCGACGTCCCCTGCCGCACGTCCGGCAGCTACGAATCCTGGCTTGCCGGCGTGGAGCACGAGGCCGTCACTGGTGGCATCTCGCAGCGGGCGATCGCGCAGGCCAAGCCGTATCTCGTCTACGATCAGCGGATCGTGAACATTGACCACGGCCAGCGCGTGTTCACGCAGACTTTCGTGGAATTCTCCGATCGAATGGCTGCGGCCTACCGCATCAGCCGCGGCCAGGAACTCATCAAGAAATACGGACCCGTCTTCTCGCGCATCGACAAGCAGTACGGCGTGCCGGCGCCGGTCATCGTCGCGTTCTGGGCGCTGGAAAGCGACTTCGGCGCCAATATGGGCAAGTACCCTTCGCTCAGCGCCATTGCCACGCTGGCCTACGATTGCCGCCGCGCTGACAGATTCCGCCCGCAGCTGCTCGACGCGGTGCGCTTGATCGAGCGCGGCGACCTCACGCCCGCCGAAATGATCGGCTCCTGGGCCGGCGAGCTCGGCCAGACGCAGATGATGCCGTCCGAATACTACAAATACGCTGTCGACTACGACGGCGCCGGCAAGCGCGACCTTATCCACGACGTGCCCGACGTGCTTGGCTCGACGGCGAATTATCTGCTCGCACTCGGCTGGAAACGCGGCGAGCCGTGGCTCACGGAAGTGCACGTGCCGGCGCGGCTGCCTTGGGACCAGGCCGATCTCGACATTCAGCTGCCGCGGTCGAAATGGGCGTCCTGGGGCGTCACGCTCGCCGACGGGCGGCCGCTGCCCGACGACAATCTGGCGGCGTCGCTGCTGCTGCCGATGGGCCGTCTCGGACCGGCCTTTCTCGTCTATCCGAATTTCCAGGTTTATCTGCAGTGGAACAACTCGCTCGTTTACACGACGACGGCTGCGTATCTGGCGACCCGCATCGCCGGCGCGGCGCCGCTCCATCGCGGCAACCCACCGCCTGCCCTGCCGTTCGATCAAGTCAAGCAATTGCAAACGCTGCTGGTGCGCGCCGGCTACGACGTGGGCAAGATCGACGGCTTTCTCGGGCTGAAAAGCCGGGAGGCGGTCAAGGCCATGCAGATCAAATACGGCCTGCCGGCGGATTCCTATCCGACCGCGGAACTGCTCGCGCGCATGCAGGCGGGGCATTAGAGAAATTCATGAGCAAGCGAGTTCGCCGCGTTGTGACCGGTCACAACGCGGCCGGAAAATCAATCTTCATCGTCGATGAGCCGACCCCACACGTCTTTCAGCGCAGCAAGGGCAGTGCCATCGTGCACGAGCTGTGGGAGACGGCTTCGACGCCGGCCGATAACCGCGGCTCCGCCAACTCGATCGCGCGCGGCCACCGGCTGCCGCCGCCCAAGCATGGCTCGGTGTTCCGCGTCATCGAATATCCGCCGGACTCAGAGCGCCTCGCCGCGCTCGCGGATGAGGCGGCGCATCCCGACGATTCAGGCCGCGCCGAAGCGACCGACCGCAACAATCCGCGCCACGCTGGCTTCCACAAGACGGCGACGATTGACTACGCCATCGTGCTCGAAGGCGAAATCTACGCGATGATGGATGAAGGCGAGGCGTTGCTGAAAGCCGGCGACGTGCTCGTCCAGCGCGGCACCAATCATTCCTGGAGCAACCGGACCAGCAAACCCGCCGTCGTGGCATTCGTGCTGATCGACGCGGAGCCGATTTAGAACTAGCGCGAATTCTCCACTTAACTACGCCTATTAGGCCCGGTTTCCCTGCCTGCGGGCGGCTTAGCCGGCGTCTTATTGGACATCGCCCGATACGCATCCCTGAAGAACGTGAACCAATACCAGATCAGCAGAACGGGGACGCCGATGTCGTAGAGCGCGTCGAGTCCGGGGATCGGCTCGACGGGGACGGCGACGGCTCCAGCCGCGGCGGTTGCGCCGATCCGGAAGCTGAGCGCCGTCAGCACCCGTTTCAGCGGATTGTCGTTTGGCATATTCGCGACAACGACGACGAGGACAATAAGCAGCGCCGTCATCACGGCCACGAAGACGAGCAGGTCGCGGAAGATCTCTTCGATCGTCGAAAGCGTTTGAGCCATCTGTCTCGCGCGAGTTCTGCATTCGCGTGGATTGAAGCGCAATCCAGCTACGCCCTCACATCACATCCCCCATCACCACTTCGCCCTCGGTAGGCGGGCGTTGGTAGAATTCGGGCTTCATGCGGCTCGGCAATCCCTCGCCCGCAAGCGTTGCTTCGAATTCCTTGCGGATCGCCGGGTCTTCCTGGTGATAGCCGATGGCGCTGCCGCCCTTGCCGAGCTCGATGGCGCCGTAGTCCATCAGCTGCTCGCCCGGCACGCCAGGTTTCCGCGCACGCTGATTGTTAGGTCCATGCCAAGCCGAGATGCGGAGGCCCTCTTTGCCGATGCCGAAATGCTGGTGGTACCAGTCGCCGCTCATCGGCGCGGCCGAGACGAGGCCGACCGGCTCGTAATCCTGGCGCTTGATGAATTCCGCCTTGCCGTCCTGCCAGGGCGTCGTGCCGAGCGCTTCCGGCCACGTATAGGTGTAGCCCTTGCCCTTGACGCAGACGAGCACGGCGGCGGAGGCGTGTTTGTGCGCCTTCGAATAGCGGCCGGTCTCGTGCTGGCCGATCCACAGATAGAAGCGGTTCTTCGCCATCGCCGGCTCGACGCGGCGGTAGCCGGGCGAGCGGCGATTGTCGAGCGGCAGGTCGCAGTTGACGATGTCGGGAATGAGGTTGGTGCGGCGCATGGCGAGCCCGCGGATCGGATCGGGCTCGAGATCGTCCTTCGGCTTGAAGAAATCTTCGGCGCCGGAAAACCGTTCGCTGAACGTGTACGGACAATCGAAAATGAAATCGAGGTTGTCGATCACGTTCATCACGTTGGGCGCCGTGGTGCCGCACAGCAGCAGCGCGGGAGCGCTGCCGGCATTGACGATGCGGTGATAGGCGTTGAGCGGAATGGCGAACAGCGACCCCTTCTGCCATTCGAAGGCGTGCGGTTTGCTCTGTCCTTCCTGCCAGACCTCGGTGGTGCCGCGGCCTTCGACCACGAGCACGACTTTCTCATAGAGGTGCCGGTCGACATTGAGCGCGCCGGCGCCCGGGACCTCGACCACGTACATGCCCCAAAGCCCTTCGGTGCCGAAGAGCTGGATGAACGAACCGCGTCCACCGAGCCGCCTCCATGGCACGAGCGGAAGATCCTGCACGCGGCGCACGCCGATGCCGCGGTAACACGGCACCCCTTCGGCCTCCATGAAGCGGTCATAGGGCAGCGGCTGACGCTTGAACTTGCCGAAACCCGCGTTCTCGCCGGCTTTGGGTTCGTGCCAATGGACCTGATCGGGCGTGTCGTGCATCGCAGAATCTCCGTTTTTTCTTATCGGTAGCGGCACTCACATAATAGGCAGCCGTGGCAACCGCTCTAGAAAAATCCCATCCGCTCGCTGGCCATGTAGCCGGCGAGGAGAGCCACGCCGACGAGCATCACCAAGCAAGCCGCGCCTACCTCGACGCCGCGCAGCACCAGTACGCCATAACCGGTGCGCCGGGTGGAAAGCCGCTTGGCGAGCGATCTCGCGCCAACTGCGAGCGAAGCGATTATACCAACCGTGATCGCGGTGCCGAGCCCCATGACAAAAGTCGAGGCGACGCCGGCCAAGAACAGGCCCTGCGCCAGCGCGAAGACGAGCACGATGATAGCGCCCGAGCACGGGCGCAAACCGACCGCGACGATCGCCGACAATCCGCGCCGCCACCCGCCGGGTCCGGCCAGCTCCTCCGGTTCCGGACTATGCGCATGGCCCCAAGGCATCACGCTTTCCGCTTCGTCGTCGTGGGAATGGTCGTGATGCGCATGATGATCATGGCCGACCGGCGCGAGCAGTACGTCAGCGTGATTCGTGTGGTCATGATGATCGTGATGGTCGTGAGAATGCGCGTGGTCATCGCAATGGGCGTGGCCGCTGTCATCGTCACTCTCATGGTCACTAATGCTGGTTTTCGCGCTGTCGCTGTCGATCGCCTTCGCCTGCTCAGCTTCCGCGCGCACTTTATGCAGTGTCGTGTGGAAGCTTTTTGACTTCACCCAGAAAAGCCGCGCGCCGACGAGGATGATGAGCGCGTAGCTCACCGTCTCGATGACGCGCACGGTGTCGCCCATCATCTTGGCGGTGGCGCCGATCAAGAACGCGCCAACCGCCACAAGGACGATCGCGGTCAGCGATTGCATCACCGCCGAGGCGAACGAGAGGACCACGCCGCGCCGCCACGTCTCCTCATTGGCAAGCAGATAGGACGAGATCACCGCCTTGCCGTGGCCCGGTCCGGCGGCATGAAAGATGCCGTACGCAAACGAAATGCCCATCAGCGTCCAATAGGCAGAACCGTCGCTCTTGGCGGCGCGGATCGTCGCGGCCAGCGCCTGATAAAAGAACGCCTGCTGACCAAGCAGCCAGCCGAAGAAGCCGCTCGCCGGCGCCGGCTGCATGCCGCCGAGCGAGCCGAACTGCGCCACTGCGGGCACAGCCGCGCCGATAAAAGCGATCGCAGCCAGTCCCGACGCGATGCAATGGCGGCGAGCACGCCGCGCGGCCTCGTTCGTGCTCACGGGCAGGTCACTGTGATCTTGTTAGAAAAACTCGCCCCCATTCCGACGTTGGCCTCGGAGGTGACGAACTCCTGATCGAGCCGCAACGTCGTCGGAAAATTAGTGTCAGGGGGCTTTTCGGTCGCCACCTTGCATTGCGCCGGCGCGCCAACAAGCTTCACTGGATTGTCCTTGGCCATGGCAAAGTCGACGAAGAAGGTCGGATCGTAGACTTCGATCTGCAGCGATCTTTTCGCCTTCACCGGCTTCTTGAATGGCAACGTGAAGTGCAGGGTCAGCAGCGTGGTCTTGGCATCGTATGCAAGCCAATAATCGGCGGTCGGCTCGGCGAACGCATCCTTTACGTGTTGGCCGTCGACCGTGGCGTAGGTGAAATAGTCGAAGTCTTTGAGCGACTCGACGTTGACCTTCGCCAGCGGCTGCAATGCCTCGCGCGAGAAAGTGCCGTTTGTCTTGGGCAATCCCATCGTGGCAAACGCTGAGAACATGTCATCGAAGGTCCAGGTTTGATGCACGGCGGTGGCCGAGCCGTCCGGCGCATAGACAAGTTCGCTGTGCGCAGTTACCCAGACGTGCGGATGCGCGAAAGCGCGCTGCGGTGCCGTAAGGAGCGCAACGATGGCGGCCAGCACGACAATGAAGCGATGAATCATCGGCACCCCAGGCCCGGCATGCCGCCCCAACACCGCGGCCACACTAGCTTCGAGTAAGGCGGAAACGGGGCCGCCTATCGTCGGCACCACACTGGTGGATATCGGCAGAGCGGCGTCGCCAGGGCCTTGTCCTAGGTAATGTTATAACATTACAATACATCTCCAGGCAATCTCGGTGAGCGCGGAAGTGTCGCTTGCAGGTCACAGGGACAGACAATTTGCTTGAGCCGGTACGCATTCAGCCGGATTGCGATAGAGTGACCCCAGCAAGTGTCATGATCTGGTTTCGGGCGTGCAGGAAGTTAGGCGGCGGCTTGGCGCTGTTCGCGCTGGCGCTGCAGCTTTATCTGTCGTTCGGCCACATCCATCCGGAAGACATTTACGGGACGGCTAATGTCCCGCTCTCCAGTGCGGCGCAGATCTCCCTGCCAGCGGCAAGCGCCAGCAGTTCGCTGACCACCGATCACACCGCCAGCCTGCCCGACGACATCTGCGCCATCTGCGCGACGATGTATCTGCTCGGCACCTCCTCGGTTCCCGAGGCGCCGCAGGTCTCACCGGTTGCGCTGATTTGGCAGCCAGCGGGGCATGTTATCGCCGTCGCTGACATTTTCAGCGCGCCGCGACGCGCAGCCTTTCAATCACGCGCGCCGCCCGTCGTCTGATCCCGCGGTTGAACTGATCCTTTGGCATCGCGGCGCGCCAGCGCGGCGATCCCAGGCGGATCGCGTGCGGCATGACCTGACAAAAATCCCGCACGGGCAAGACCGCTGACCCGCTGGCTCGGTGGAAATTTCATTGCGGATTTTGGGGTGGGTTAAATGCTTACGCATGCTGAACGTCGGAGTTGCGTTTCTCGCACAATCCTTCTGAGTAGTTCGGTGCTGTTCGCGTTCGCAGGCTTTGGCGAGCCGGCGCGGGCGCAATTGCCGCTTCCTCAGGTTACTGTTAGCGGAGCAAAGCCTAAACCCAAGCCGCATCCGGTTCACCGAGCGCCGCCGCCGACCGCTACCGCAGCGCCGGCGGCCCCGGCGAATGCGGCGACCGTCAAAAACGATGCGTTCGACGCAGCGCGCAACACTCTCTACACGACCATCGGCACGACCTCCGACACGCTTAGCCACGACCTCATTCAGGCGCTGCCGCAGGGCACCAATGCCCCGGTCGAGAGAATTCTCCTGCAAGCCCCCGGCGTGTCGCAGGATTCTGCCGCCAGCGGCTTGCTCCATGTCCGCAACGATCACGCCAACGTTCAATTCCGCATCAATGGCGTCATGCTGCCCGACGGCGTCTCCGGCTTCGGCAGCATCCTGGATCCGAACCTGATTGGCAGCATGTCGCTGATCACCGGTGCGCTGCCGGCCGAGTTCGGCATGCGCACCGTGGGCCTCGTCGACATCACCACGCGCGCCGACGTTTTCAACAATTCCGGCAGCATCAGCTTCTACGGTGGCAGCCACGGCACCTTCCAACCGAGCTTCGAATACGGAGGCACGGTCGGGAACACATGCGGCGCGGGCACGCCCGTCGCCACCAAGGCGGCAGCGGCGAGCAACTGTTTTCCCGGCGTGCAGTACTTCTTCTCCGGCAGTTACCTGCAGAACACGGTGGGCATCGAGAATCCGCTGCCGTCGTATAATGCGATCCACGATTTCACCCAGCAGCAAAAAGGCTTCGCCTACATGTCGACGTTCGTCGACCCGGCGACGCGGGTAAGCCTGATCGCCGGAACCGCCACCAGCTGGTTTCAGATTCCGAATGTTCCGGGAGCGCCACTCGCTCCGGAGTTTCCGACATCAACGTTCGATTCGTCGACGCTCAACGAGAACCAATACGAGAACACGCAGTTCGCCGTGCTGGCGGCGCAGCGATCGATCAACGGCTTCGACGGGCAACTGTCCTACTTCACGCGCTACGACTTCCTGCACTTTATGCCGGATCCGGTCGGCGACCTGTTGCTCAACGGGATCGCCTCGGACATTACCCGCGAATCCTACAGCAACGGCCTGCAGGGCGACGCCTCCTACATCATCAACTCCGCGCACACGCTGCGCACCGGCTTCACTGTGAGCGGCGAGCAGACCGCGGTGGGCAACCAATCGCTGGTCGTGCCATGCACGGCCTGCGACGGCACCGATACCGGACCGCCCGAGACGATCACCGACAACGTATCGAAGCTCGGCTGGCTCGCCGGCGTCTATGCGCAGGACGAGTGGAAGCTGACCGACAAGCTGACCATGAATTACGGCGCGCGCTTCGATCAGATGTGGCAATACACCAACGCGAATCAGCTGAGCCCGCGCGTCAGCTTCACCTACAAGCCGTTCCAATTCACCACCTTCCACGCCGGCTATGCGCGCTATTTCACACCGCCGGTGCTGGTGGAGGCGGCACCGGCCAATATCGCCCTGTTCAACGGCACGAGCGGAGCGCCCGCGAGCGGCGGCACCGACCCGGTGCTGCCGGAGCGGTCGCATTATTTCGATGCCGGCGTCGACCAGAAAATACCGCTGGCCTGCGCCTCGCCGACAGCGCCCGATTGCAGCATCCTCGAACTCGGCGTCGACGCCTACTACAAGCTGGCGACCGACCTGATCGATAACGGCAATTTCGGCCAGGCCCTGGTGCTCAGCGCCTTCAACTACGCCAAGGGCATCGTCCAAGGCGTCGAGTTCAGCGCCAAATACCACAGCGGCAATTTGCAGGCCTACGCCAACCTCGCCGTCAGCCAGGAAAAGGCGACCGACGTGGTGTCGAACGAATATCTGTTCGACAACGTCACGACGCAGGCCGATCTCGGCGGCCTGACCGAACTCCAGTACATCGACTCGCACTGGATCTACACCGATCACACGCAGATCGTGACCGGCTCGGCCGGTATGTCCTATCTGTGGAACGGCACGCGTTACTCGGCCGACATGATCTACGGGTCCGGTCTGCGCAGCGGCGACGCCAATATCGACACTGAACCGCCGTACGCGCAATTCAACGTCGGGGCCTCGCACGAATTCGCCATGCCGGACGGCAAGCCGGTCACCGTTCGTTTCGACGTCGTCAACCTGTTGGACACGATCTACCAGATTAGAAGCGGTACCGGCATCGGCGTGTTCGCCTCGCAATACGGCCCGCGCCGCGGCTTTTTCGTCGGCGTGTCGAAGAAAATCTGATCCACGGTCTCGTCATCATGAGGTGTCCCATGCGTAACCTGACATCCATCCCGCGCGGCGGCGCAGGCAAGTCGATCCGCACTCTTTCGCTCTTGCGAAGTGCTCCCATGCGCCTGATGACGGTCCTCGTCGGCCTGTTGGCGGCAGGCGACTTGGCGCGGGCCGCCGACCTGACGACACCTGCCGTCGCACCTGTCCCCTACACCTGGAGCGGCCTCTATATCGGCGGCAATGCCGGATATGCCGGCACCATTGTAGATGAGACAGTTTCAGGCGGCGGCGGAACCGGCAGCACAAGCATTCCGGGCTTCCTCGTCGGCGGACAGATCGGAGTCAATTACCAGGTCGGCTCGATCGTGCTGGGAGCCGAGGCCGATTTCGACGGCTCGACCGTCAGCAAATCGACCACAGGCGGAATCCTATCGGGCACCGAGCAAATGCCCTGGATCGGGACCTTCCGTGGACGGGTTGGCGTGGCCTTCGGCCGCTTCCTGGTCTACGGCACCGCCGGCGGCGCAGCCACCGAGTTGAGGTCGGTCATCAACGCGGGCGCCAACGGCTCGGCGAATACCACGATAACGTCCGGCGCCTGGACGGCCGGAGGCGGACTCGAAGTCGCCATCAGCGAGAGCCTCAGCGCACGTGTCGAATACCTCTATCTCGAAACCGGCACAGTCAATCTCGCCTATCCTGGTCCGCTCGCGGTGACCGGTCGCGTGCAGCAAGACATGGTGCGGGCGGGGCTGAACTATCGATTACCGGTCGCATGGTAGAGACGATGGAAGGCGCGGCGATCTGCCTCGCAGCTGTGAAAATACGCTCGTGTAAGGTGCGCGGGCGGCGCTTGACGGCGCGCGCGGATCGGGCGCAACATACTGAAAAGGCTTCAGTTTTTTATTATTCCAAAGTAAAAGAAGACGCCCTTTTGCGGTCCGTGCGGTGGAAGGGAATTGCGGGCCAAAAATCAGATCGTAACGCCGTCGCGTCACATTTATCCGGCAATGAGCGTTAGGCGTGCTCGCGCGTTGGCGGCGACGAACGATCGAGCGAAACGGAAATAGAAAATAGGAAGTCTGACATGCAAACTGATCCGCAGGCGCAAGGATGGAGCCACATCCGCGCTATTTGGCGGCCTCGCTTAGCTCCACTCGCTGCGTTCATCGTCGCTCTGTCGATTTCGCTGCCGCTTGCGCCGAGCGTTCGCGCGCAAGGCGCCGCCGTCCCTACCGCTACGCAACCTTCGGCGCCTGCCCCCGCGACGACGGCCGCACCAGCTCCGGCCGCGGCGCCCGCTGCGCCGCCGGCATCGACAGCCACGCCACCGCAAAGCGAAGCAACGGGCGCTGCCGCACCAAGCCCGCAAGGCGTTCCGGCTGCGACGGCCAACCCGGCTGGAGCTGCGCCAGCGCCGGGCGAGCCCGCCATCGGCGGCGAACTGCTGCCGCAGCGGCTGTCGCTGGTCGGCATGTATCTCGACGCCGATCGGGTGGTGAAGGCGGTGATGATCGGCCTTGCCTTCGCCTCGCTGGTCACCTGGACGGTCTTCCTCGCCAAGTTGCTGGAATTGCGTAAAGCGCGCGTCGAGGTGCGACGGGCCCTGCGCGCGCTCGGCGACGCGGCAACGCTTACCCAGGCACGCCAACAGCTGCCCGAGGATGATGACAGTCCGGTCATGCAGATGATGCGGTCCGTTAGCCAAGAGATCCGCCTGTCCAACGGCCTGGACGGCGACGGATTGAAGGAGCGCGTCGCGCTGCAGCTCGAACGGTTGGAAATGGCGGGCAGCCGCAGGATCTCGCGCGGCACCGGCGTGCTCGCCACGATCGGCTCGACCGCCGTGTTCGTCGGATTGTTCGGCACGGTCTGGGGCATCATGAACAGCTTCATCGGCATTTCCAACGCGCACACCACCAATCTCGCGGTGGTGGCGCCCGGCATCGCGCAGGCGCTGCTGGCGACTGCGATGGGACTTATTGCCGCCATTCCGGCGGTCGTGATCTATAACGTGCTGACCCGGCAGACTGCGCAATACCGCGCGCTGCTCGGCGACGCCTCCGCCCAGATCGTCCGCCTGGTCAGCCGCGATATCGATCGCGATCGCGCCAAGCTGCCGCTCGCCCAAGCTGCGGAATAGGACTGCCGCGGAGTAGATTGAAGAGAACGCCATGGCCATTCGTCTCGATCACGGCGCCGACGAACTCGGCGAAGTGTATGACATCAACGTCACGCCGTTCATCGACGTGATGCTGGTGTTGCTCATCATCTTCATGGTGGCGGCGCCGCTCGCCACCGTCGACGTGCCGGTCGACCTGCCGTCGTCGAATGCGCAGCCGCAGCAGCGGCCCAATAAGCCGGTCTATCTCACCATCAAGGCCGACCACACGCTCACCATCGGCGACGATCCGGTCGCCGCCGGCGCGCTGCCCGCCGCGCTCGACGCCGCGACCGGCTCCAACAAGGAGGAGCGCATTTTCTTGCGCGCCGACCGGTCCGTGGACTATGGCGATGTGATGCTGGTGCTCAACGCGCTGCGTTCGGCCGGCTATCTGAAAGTCGCTCTGGTCGGCTTGGAAACGCGGGATACGCAATGATGGCCCGTGCGCTGCCCTGGTTCGAGGAGGAAAATCCGCGCGATCTCGTGCGCTGGTCCTTCGCGGCGGCGCTCGTGGTTTGCGCGCATGCGGCGCTGGTCGCCGCCTACTTGTTTGTGTGGCACTCGCCCAACGTGGAGATCGGCGACGAGACACCGATCATTTCGATTGAACTGACCGCCCCGCAAATCGATCAGGTGCAGGAACAGAAAGTCGAGAAGCCGCTCCCGCCCAAGGAGACCACGCCCGACGCCGTGCTGCCAGTGGAGAAGCCGCCGCCGGAAGTCGTGCAGACCAATCCGGCGCCGCGCACCACCGTGCATGAAGTGGCAAGCGCCCCACGCATCGATCCGTCATGGGAATCGCTCCTGCTCAGGCGCCTGCAGGAGTACAAGAACTATCCGGCGGAGGCGCGCAGCCGTAACCAGCAGGGCGTCGTGCTGCTCGCCTTCAGTATCGACCGCGATGGCCACGTCGTCTCGCGCCACATCGTGCACGGCTCGGGTTTTGCCGAACTCGACGCCGAGGCGATGGCGCTGGTGGAGCGCGCGCAGCCAATGCCGGCCTTCCCGCCGAGCATGACCGAGGCGCGCCTCGATTTGACCGTGCCGATCCGCTTCTCGCTGCGCTGAGGACGTCAACCTGCCCCCGCGCTCCCTGTTGACGGTGGGCTGATCGCGGTCCGTAATCCGGCGGCGCGGTGATGCGCCGCGACACGGGTTATCATCCGCCATCGCGATGGCGCACTGAAGGACGATGTCATGCCGGTTGGCTCTTGGCCCGAGACGTTTACTGGGCAGCAGATAGCTGTGAGCGGCGGCACGCAATACGTCCGCCACGGCGGCAAAGGACCAGCGGTCCTGCTTCTTCATGGCTTCGGCGACACCGGCGATATGTGGGTGCCGCTCGCCGAGGTTCTGGTTAAGGACCACGCTGTCATCGTTCCCGACTTGCGAGGCATGGGCCTGTCGTCTCATCCCGAAGGCGGGTACGAAAAGGTCGCGCAGGCCAACGACCTCGCCGCTATTCTGGATCAACTCGGCGTCCAGAAAGTCGACCTCGTCACCCACGACATCGGCAACATGGTTGGTTACGCCTTTGCGGCGCTGTTTCCGCAGCGTGTGACAAAATGGGTCGTCATGGACGCGCCGCTGCCGGGGGTGGGCCACTGGGACGACCAGTTGAAAAACCCGAAGGTCTGGCACTTCAACTTCCGCGGCCCCGATGTCGAACGTCTGGTGGCGGGACGCGAGCGAATCCTGCTCGACCGCTTCTACAACGAGCTTTCAGCCACCCCGTCGCGCATTGACGAAGCGACCCGCGACCACTACGCGGCGCTCTATGCGCGCCCGGGCGCCATCCACAACGCGCTGGGCGGACAGTTCGCCGCCTTCGCGCAAGACGCGATCGACAATCAAGGGCTCGTCGCCAAGGGCAAACTCAAGATGCCGGTCCTCGCGATCGGGGGCGATCATTCTTACGGCTCACGTCTCGCCACCGAAATCGGCTTCGCCGCCGCCGATGTACGCAGCGCCGTGATTGAGAATTCCGGTCACTGGATCATGGAGGAGCAGCCCGAACAGGCGCTGACCACCATCCTGTCGTTTCTTAAGGGCGAATGATCGCGCCAAAATGATCGCGCCAAGTTGCCTCATTCGATTTACACACACAAACGGGAGAATTGAATGCGCACGAAACCCTGCCTGACATTGGCGGACGTGAAGAAAATGCTGGCGGCCTGCGAGGCGGAAGCAGCCAAGAACAAATGGGCGGTGGCGATCGCGATCGTCGACGAGGGCGGCTTTCTGCTCGGGTTCCAAAAAATGGACGGCGCGCCCACGATCTCCGGGGAAGTGTCGATGGGCAAGGCGCGCACTTCGGCGATGACCAAGCGGCCGAGTAAATTCTTCGAGGACCGGGTCAAGGAGCGGCCGGCTTTCGTCACTTTCCCTGCCGGCCTGCTCATCCAGGGCGCGGTGCCGCTCATTCACCAGGACGAATGCGTCGGCGCCATCGGCGTATCGGGCGTGCAGTCGCACGAGGACGAGCAAGTGGCGCAGGCCGGCGCGAACGCGCTCGGCTGAGGCTCGGCGACACTTTTGGTGGATGGCCCGGCCGATCCCCGATAAGCTGCGTGACAGCGGACCGTTGCGCGAAGACAGCGGAGGGGAAAATCGCTCATGTTCGTTCGCTGCCTATCGCTTTGTCTGCTGCTGATCGCCGGTGCGACACAGACCGCGCACGCCCAGTCCGTTGCCGATTTCTATCACGGCCAAACGATCTCGATGGTCGTCAGCTCGTCTGCGGGCGGCGGCTATGACACGCTCTCGCGCGCGGTCGCCAAATTTCTCGGCCGGCACATCCCCGGCAATCCATCGGTGATCGTGCGCAACATGCCCGGGGCAGGCGGCATTTTGGCGATGAATTATCTTGCCAATGTCGCGCCGCGCGACGGTTTGACCGTCGGCCAAGTGCAGAACAACACCCCGTTCGAACCTTTGTTCGGCACCAAGGAAGCCACCTACGACGCCACCAAGATGATTTGGCTCGGCACGCCTTCGGTCGAGACCGCGCTGCTGATCGTGTGGCACACCTCGCCGATCATGACGATCGACGACGCCAAGCGGACGCCGATGACGGCCGGCGCCTCGGGCGCCAACTCGACGCCGAGCTTCTATGCCAGGGTGCTCAACGAACTGCTCGGCCTGAAGCTCAAAATCATTGCCGGTTATCCCGGTCAGAACGAAGCATTTCTGGCGATGGAGCGCGGTGAGCTCGACACCTACGGCGACACGTTCTGGTCGGCACTGACCTCGACCAAATCGGATTGGATCAGCGAGAAGAAAATCCGCATCCTCCTCCAATACGGTCCGCAGAAGGAGACGGCGCTGCCTGACGTCCCCTACGGGCCCGACCTCGTCGCAAGCGACGACGACAAGAAACTGTTCGAGGCCGCCTACGCGCCGCTAGCCGCCGGCCGGCCGTTCGTGGCGCCGCCCGGCGTGCCGGCGGAGCGCGCCGGCGCCTTGCGCGCCGGCCTGCTGGCCACGTTCAACGATCCGGATTTCCTCGCCGAGGCGGCCAGAACGCACCTGATCATCAACAAGCCGACGTCGGGCGAGGACATGCAGGCGCGGGTCGCCCGCGTCTACGAAATGCCGCAGCGTATCGTCGATCGGCTGCGCCGCATCGCGCAGAAGCAGTGATCGGCTTCTAGCTGTCCAGTTCCTTGAAGTAGCGGTAAATGCCCCACTGGCTGAACGGAATGCGCCGGTCAGAGGCCAGATACGCCCTGATCCGCGGACGCGCGGCTACGCGATCGTGCAGTGCGACCAAGAGCGGCACTTTCTTTTCGAAGCGCTTCATCCTTTTCGGGAAGGCGTAACGCAATCCTTCAATGATCTGGAACAGCGAGAGATCGACGTAAGTAGGCCGCCGGCCGACCATGTACTTGCCGCCGTTGTGCCCGAGCACGCGCTCGAAATAACCTAAAAACTTCGGCACGCGATAGCGCCAGAAATCGGCCGTGCGGCGCTTGGCCGCCGGCTTCTGTTCCTCGTAATAGAGCCAGCCGGACACTGGATGATGCGTATCGTGAATTTGCACGACGAGGTCGGTGATCGTCAGTTGCAGCTGGTGCGTCCACACCCGCTCAGCCTCGCCGCGCGGGGCCAAATTAAGCCGCGGACCGAGATAAAACAAAATCAGCGCAGTTTGCGCGATGACGTCCTTGCCGGCCTTGAGAAACGGCGGCGCATAAGGCGGATGCGCGAGCCGCGTGCTCTCCAGCAATTTCATCATCGCGGCCATGCCGCTTTTGCCGCGGCGCGCCACGTCGACATAGTCGGCGCCGGCCTCCTCCAGGGCGAGACGCACGAACTCGCCGCGGCCCTGAATCGTCGGCCAATAATAGAGTTCGTAGCGCATCGTCAGCCGGCCGCCTTGTATTGGGCGTCGGTGACCGGCTCCAGCCATTCCACGTGCTTGCCGTCGAGCGCCTCCTGCATGGCGACGTGCTCCATGACCGTGCCGGGTCCAGCGCCGTGCCAATGCTTCTCGCCGGGGGGAATCCAAACGACGTCGCCGCCGCGAATGACGCGCGGCTCGCCACCCCAAGTCTGCACGCGGCCCACGCCCGAGACGACAAACAGCGTCTGGCCGAGCGGATGGGTGTGCCAATGGGTGCGGGCGCCCGGCTCAAAACGCACGAGGCCCGAGCGCACGCGCGCCGGTGCCGGCGCTTCGATGATCGGGTCCTGCCAAACTGTACCGGTGAAGCTTTCCGCCGGCCCACGCCGCGACGGCGCCGAGCCAGAAGCGCGAATATCCATGAGTGTTTCCTCCACATCGCGGCCGATTCCGCCCGGTAGCCCTGAAAAGGAAACCGGCCGCGGTCGCGTAGCGGTAAGATAAACGAAATTATGCTGCGATACGCTGACAATCAGCGGGGTGGGACAGCGATTTCGAGCGGTCGCTTGAATGGATCAGGCCCGACGTCGATTGGCGGCAGAGCGCGGGGCGCGGTACCATGCAAGCCTTGGTGAGACGGGTCATGCGATATTCAGCGCCGAGTTCTGGACCGATGGCACGCGCGTCGTGCCTGTTGCGGTTGCTGATTCTTCTCGGCTTCGCCTGCGCACTCGGCGCCTGCACCAAGTGCGACGTGCCGGACTTCACCCGTTGGCATTCCCCTCCGCCGCCGCATGCGTGCGATTAGCCGCAATCACTGCGTGTCTCGGTAAAGGCTGAAGACGGCGCCTGCTGCTTCCGGTCGCTCTCTATCACATCGTCTATAGAGGCAGCGGGACCAGGATGCAGATCGTCGCGGGAACGTAAATAGGCATCGGCCAATTGCCGTGGCGACCGCGCGCCGGGCTCGGCGGCATCACCGCCATTCCAGCGGGTCCAAATCAGCCAACAGAGCGTCATCAGAAGCGCGAGCTGACACAGCAGCCCAAAATAGGACGCCGGACCGTCAAGCTCGCCAAACAAGCCACGGCCGAACAACAGCCCGAGCACGCCCGAGCCGAGGAAGCCCGCGGCAAATCCGCCAAGCAGGCCGCCGCCTCTGAACAAGCCGGTGAGTGAACCGCCCGGATAGGCTGGCGAGTTGGGCGCTCCTGTCGTCGGATCGATCTGAGCTTGGCGCGTGATCGCCGTTTCGGCGGCAGCCGCGGTTACGAGTGAGCCGAACGCGACGTCGCCAAGCCGCCATCCGTCGACCAGCCGCATTCCATCGACGACCCGTACCTCGGCATCGTCCGCCCCAACCAATAGGGCGACCATCAGCGCGGCCAGCCTGGTGAAGGTCTGAACCCAACTAACCGATATCACCGGTATTCCGCCTCCTCATGCCTCTTTGCGAGCCGTTGCGCGCACAGCCGCCGCCCAGACTGCGCCGCTCCCGCAAAGAGTGAGCATCATCGTACGCGAAGAGACAGTGAAGAAAAGTGGCGCAAACCGACGCGCGCGCGCATGTCGCACCGCGGCCGCCTATGGCGCCATCGTCTCCTTGACCTTGGCCACGAGCTGCTTGAGCGTGAACGGCTTCGGCAGAAACTCGAATTGGCCGTCAGCGGGAAGATGCTTCTGGAAGGCGTCCTCGGCGTAGCCGGAGACGAAAATGAATTTGAGGCGGGGGTTTCGTGTGCGCAGCTCGCGCAGCAACGTGGGCCCATCCATCTCCGGCATGACCACGTCGGACACAACGAGATCGATCTTGCCGTCGGATTTTTCCAGCACCTCGATGGCCTCGACGCCGTTGCCGGCCTGTAGCACCGTGTAGCCGCGCGAAGTAAGCCCGCGGGCATTGAGCGCGCGCAAGCCTTCCTCGTCCTCGACCAGCAGGATCGTGCCTTCGCCGGTAAGATCGGCGCTCGCTGCACGCCGCACGCGCTCGGCCGCATCGAGCGCCCCGGCGATCGCCGGCGCTTCGATCGCGATTGGGGCCTCCGCGGCAGCCTCACGTGCGCTCACCACATGGCGCGGCAGGAAAATGCGAAATGTCGTGCCCTTGCCTTCGACGGTGTCGAAATAGACGAACCCGCCGGTCTGCTTGATGATGCCGTACACCGTGGACAAGCCGAGCCCGGTGCCCTTGCCCACTTCCTTTGTGGTGAAGAACGGCACGAAAATCTTGTCGCGGATCGTTTCCGGTATGCCCATGCCGGTGTCGGCGACCTCGACCAGCACGTAATCGGCGGCCGGCATGCCTTTGGTATTGTGGTAGAGATCGCAGTCGGCCGCGGTCACGTTCGCGCTTCGGAGTTGCAGGCGCCCGCCGTCCGGCATGGCGTCGCGCGCATTGACCGCGAGGTTGGTGATCACCTGCTCGAACTGCAGGAGATCGGCTTTCACCGGCCACAGGTCGCGGCCGTGCACCACCCGCAGATCGATTTTCTCGCCGATCAGCCGGCGCAGCACCACCGAGAGATCGCTCAACACTTCGCCGAGATCGAGCACTTGCGGGCGCAGCGTCTGCTTGCGCGAGAACGCCAGCAGATGCCGCACCAGGCTCGCCGCCCGGTTGGCGCTCTGCCTGATCTCCATGATGTCCTGGAAAGACGGGTCGGTCGGCTTGTGCGCGTTGAGCAAGAAATCAGTCGCCAACAGAATAGCGTTGAGCATGTTGTTGAAGTCGTGCGCGAGGCCGGCGGCAAGCTGGCCAATCGACTCCATCTTCTGCTGCTGGACGAGTTTGGCCTCGAGCGCGCGTTGTTCGGTGATTTCGAGCGCGTACACAATGGCCGCTTCCTGGTCGCGCTCCTGCTCACCCACAGCCGTAACGTAGAAGCGGCCGAAGCGCTCCGGCTCGCCGGCGAGCCCGGCATCGACCGGGGCGATGTCTCCCCTGCCCTGCGCCGCCTGGCCGATCGCGCTTTCCAGCGCCGGCCAGTCGCGCTCGGCGACGATCGCGTGGACCGAGCGGCTCTTTCCGTCGCCGCCGAGCAGCCCCTGAAACAGCCGGGCGAACAGCGCGTTGGTGCGCACGATGCCGCCGTCGCGGTCGATGGTGGCGATCGCCATCGGCGTATGATGGAAAAAGCGCATGAAGCGCACTTCGGCGGCGCGCTGCTGTCCAGTGCCGTCGTCGCGCGCACGATTGAGCGCGAGCGTCAGCGAGGCGCCGGGTAATCCATCCGCACCGAATGTGAGCTTGTGAAAGAGTCGCACCGGCAGCGTGCGACCGGAGCGGGTTTTCAGATCGATATCGACCACTTCGGTCTTCATCTCGCCGGGAGCCGCCCGCAGCGTGGTGAGCAAAGCGGCGCCGTCGCCGGACACAAGGTCGGCGAGCTTGAGGCCTCCTGAGCCGACCTGGGCGAGGTCCTGGCCAAGCCAATTGGCGAGCGTGGCGTTGAGATAGACGATGTTGCCGCTGGCATCAGCGGAGAAAAAGCCCGCCGGCGCGTGATCGAGGTAGTCGATGGCGCGCTGCAACTCGAGAAAGACATTCTCCTGCCGCTCGCGATCCCGCGTCACGTCGGCAAGCGACCAGACCGTGAGACCACCGGGACGTTTGGCGACGCCGAGCGGGCGGACTTTCATCCGCAGCCAGCGCGCTGGCCGGCCCTGGGCGGCGGCGATGCGCACCTCCTGCTGCGTGCGCTCACCTTCGCGCGCGGCTTTGAGCAGCCGGTAGATCGCCTCGGACGCGTCAGCGTCCCCCATGAACACCCGCTCCACCGGCCGCGCATCACGCGGGTCAGCCGCCCCGATGAGATTGAGATATGCGCTGTTGGCGTAGATCACGCGCCCATCGTTGTCGGTGACGACGATGCCATCGAAGGCGTCGTCAACGACCCCCTTGATCAGCGGATCGGCGGACTCGCCGCCGCCGGAAAGCCGCAGGATCCCGCTGGCAAGCGCGAACAGGCCGAACACGCCGACGGTGGCGAGCACGCCCAGGAAGACGAGAATGTAGGACTCGGGATGATCGCCGCCCAGAATCACCACGGCGCTCGCGCCCCCGATCAGCAAGAGCGCGACCAAGAGCACGAATGCGACGCTGCCGCCACGCGACGGTCCGGCGCTGCGGTCGATCGCCGCCCCCGCAGCCGAGGGCTGCTCGCCGAAGCGTTCGGTCATGGTGGCCTCTTCCGTCACGACTAGCCCTTGGTGCCTCTTGCCACCCGCACACGCAAGAGGTTTGGCAAGGATCGCACAGCCAACGCGCTTCCTCCTAGTTTGCCCGCACCAGCCGGCGCAGCCGCATCAGGTAACCGATGATTTCGGCGACCGCTCGATAGTGCTCGGGCGGAATTTCCTGGTCGATCTCAACGGTCCCATGCAGCGCGCGAGCAAGCGGCGGGTTCTCGATCACCGGAATATCATGCGCCTCCGCAATCTCGCGAATGCGCCGGGCCAGCAGGTCGACGCCCTTGGCGACGCAGACCGGCGCGTTCATGCCGCGCTCGTATTTGAGCGCGACAGCGAAGTGCGTCGGGTTGGTAATCACGACCGAGGCTTTCGGCACCGCCGCCGCGATGCGCTTGCGCATCCGCGAGTGCCGCAATTGGCGAAGTTTTCCCTTCACCGCCGGATCGCCATCGGTCTGGCGGAACTCCTCCTTCACTTCGCGCACCGACATTTTTTGCCGCTCGTACCATTGCCGGTACTGGAACAAATAGTCGGCCGCGGCGATGATGGCGAGAATCGCTACCACGCTGCCGAGCATCTGCATGGCGAGCGCGCGCGTAAGCGGCAAGATCATCGCCGGATCGGTCGCCGCCAGCGAAATGAGCCGTCCGCGTTGCGGCCACAACAGCGTCCAGATCACCGAGCCGATCAGCGTGAGCTTGGCCAGCCCCTTGGCAAAATTGGCGAGCGCCTGGCGGGAGAACAGCCGCGATAGTCCCGACACCGGGGAGATTCTCGACAATTGCGGCATGAGCGGCTCGGCCGACAGCACGATCCGGTGCTGGATGAGGCTGCCGGCCAGCGCCGCGAGCGAGAGCATGAGCAGCGGAAGGCCGAGCGCGGCGAGCACCTGCCTTGCCAGCACACTGACTAGGTTGGCGAGACCCAATCCATCGGTCGGGATTTGTGCCGCGTGTTCAAGCAGCCCGCGGAACGTCGCTTCCAAACTCGCGGCGGCTGGTCTTGCGAACACCATCAGCGTCAACGCGCCGCCGGCGATCATAAACCAAGTGTTGACTTCGGCGCTCTTGACGACGTCGCCACGCCGGATCGCCTCCTCAAGCCGTTTCGAGGTCGGGTCTTCTGTATGTTCACTCTCATCGCGATCTTCGGCCATGGCGCGGCATCAGCCATGCGGTGCGAGCGTGTGCAGTACGCCGGCGACGTAGTCGAGAAAGAAGCCCATCATGGCGCCTAGTCCGAGCACGAGAACCACAAGCCCGATCAGGATCGACAACGGCAGCGCCACGAAGAAGACCTGCATCTGCGGCATCAATCGCGACAGCACGCCGAGCCCGATATTGAACAAGAGGCCGAAGGCCAGAAACGGCGCCGAAAGCTGAATGCCGATGCGGAAAGCGCCGGCGACGGTCCCGGTGACCAGCGCCGCAACGTCGCCAGTCGAGGGCACTTCGCCCGGCGCAAACACGTTGAAGCTGTCGTTGAGCGCGGCGATGACGAGATAGTGCATGTTGGTGGCGAAGATCAGCGTCAGCCCAAGCATGGTGAGAAAATTGCCGACCAACGCGCCCTGCTCGCCCTGCGTCGGATCGACGGCGGTGACGAAACCAAGGCCGAGCTGCTGGGCGATCACCGAGCCGGCGACATCGAGCGCCGAAATGGTCAGCCGTGCGGTGAGCCCGAGCACGACGCCGACCAATATTTCCTCGATCAGCAAGACAATCGTAGGGCCAAGCGCGCCTGGATCGATGTGATAGGCGGCCCGATGCAGCGGCAAGAGTACGGCCGCGAGCACAAGCGCCAGGGTCAGGCGGATGCGCGAGGAGATGTTCTGCTCGCCTAGTCCCGGCAGCAGCATCAGCATCGTGCCGATGCGCGCGAATACCAAAAGGAAGGCGGCGCCAAGCGTGGAAAGGAAGGATAGGTCGACGGTCACGGCCCCGCCTGCTCAGCCGCCGGCGATGCGCGCGGTGATGCGCATGAAATTTGAGTGCAGCACGTCCGCCATGAACGGCAGCGCGATCAAGAGCGCGACGAAGATGGCAAGAATCTTGGGGACAAAGACGAGCGTCGTCTCCTGGATCTGGGTCAGCGCCTGCAGCAGCGAGATGGCGACGCCGACGATCAATCCAACCAGCATCAGCGGCGCCGCGACGATGAGCAGCGTCACGATGGCGTCGCGCGCCACGTCGAGCACTTCCGGCCCACTCATCATCGTTCGCGTTCCTTTGCACTCGGTTGGTAGGTCGTGTACCCGACGGGCGGCGCGCCGCGATCAGATCGGCATTTTCAAGATTTCCTCGTAGGCCGAGATCACCTTGTCGCGCACCGAGACGAGCGTCGCGATGGCGGTTTCCGACTCGGCAACGGCAGTGACGACGTCGATCATGTTGGCCTTGCCCATGGCGACCGACTGCGTCTGCGTATCCGCCTTGGCGCCGGCCTCGGAAACCGCATGCACCACGTCCTTGAGGATCGAGCTGAAGCTCGTGCCGCCGCCCGTCGGGTCGGCGGCACGGCCGAGGCTAGCCGGATCCGTGCCGAGGCGGCCGAGCGTCGCATAGGCGCCGGCGGCGGAAGCGGGAGAGATTGGTATCGCCATGGATCACCTAGCTTTTGAGGATATCGATGGTGCGCTGAAGCATGCGGCGCGTCGCGGTAATCACGTTGAGGTCCAATTCGTAGGAGCGCTGCGCGTCACGCAGGTCGGTCAGTTCAACCAGCGTGTTGACGTTCGGATACTTCACGTCACCGTTGGCATTGGCCGCGGGATTGCCCGGCTCGTGCTTGATGCGAAAATCGGAATTGTCCGGCTGCACCCGGCCGAGCTTGACCACGTCAGCGCCGAGCGCGCTGTCGAGTTCAGTGCTGAACGTCACGATTTTTCGCCGATAGGGATCGCCGCCGGGTGCGGTCGCTGTCGAATCGGCGTTGGCGATATTCTCGGTAATGATGCGCATCCGGCCGAGCTGCGCGTGCAGACCGGACGCGGCGATGGCAAGCGATTTGACGAAGTCCATGGTCAATGCCTTCCGCTGACTTCCGACTCTCGCCCCGAATTACCTGCGATAAGTCCGCGCCGATCGCCGTTACGAGCCGCCGGCAGCGAGTTTGATCAGCGCGAGGCTGCGCGTGTAGAGATCGGCCACCGCGTCGAAATCCATTTGGTTCGACGCGACTTTCATCATTTCGTCTTCATGGTTGACCGCGTTGCCGCCCGGCCGCACCTCGTAGTGCAGGCCGCCGGCTGCGGCGAAACGCAAGTCCTCTCGGCTGCCTTCGAGATGGTCGGGATCGGTGCGCGCCAGCGCGACCGATGACGCCGTCAGTTGCTGCTCGAAATTCGGCGGTGTGAGATCGCGCGGGCGGTAATTGGGTGTATCGGCGTTGGCCACATTCTCGGCGAGAACCTGCTGGCGCTCCTGGTGCCATTCCATCCGCTGGCGCAGCATCGAAAGGATGGGAATGTCGGTGATCGGCATCGGCTTTGTCCCCGTCTAACTGGCAAGTCTAACTAGGCAGACTTTGCCGAGCGTATGGTTAATGGCCGGTTAAGCGGAGTTCCCCGGCCCATTTTGCCTTTAATCCGCCGTTTACCATGACAATGGTTGGGCGACCGCGTTTGGGTTCAGGGACGCCCAAGAACTTTAATTCTTTGTTAGTATTCGCGGCGGCAAATGTTACCGGCGCCGTTAACCATTGGCTGGCCAGCTTCGCCCGCCAGTGGGGCGCTGCAGTGAGGGGACCTCATGTCGTTGTTCGGTGGTATGCCCTTTCCGGTGCAGTTCTTTCTCGCGTTTGTCATCGTGCTTGGGCTGATCGGCGCCACCGCGTGGGCGGTGCGGCGGTTCGGGGCCGGGACGATTGGCGGAGCGGGAATGCGCGGCCGGCAACCTCGTCTCGCCGTGGTCGATTACGCCAGCGTCGACGGACGCCGGCGCCTTCTCCTCGTCCGCCGCGACAACGTCGAGCATCTGGTGATGATCGGCGGGCCGACCGACGTTGTCGTCGAATCCAATATCGTGCGCGCCACCGCAGCGCCGCGCGACATCGCAATTCCCCGCCCGGGCGCCACCGCCGAGAGCGTGCCGCACGCGATCCCGCTGCCGGACCACGCCAGCAACGGCTCCTGGCCGCTGCAGCCGGAACCCGCGGCCGCAAGTGGCGCGCCGCGGCAGGCACGCAGCGAACCGCTGCCGCCAGAGCCGGCGTCATGGCCGATGCCGCCGCACGCCGAAGCGCCTTCACGCGCGCATCGCGATACGCTCGCTGCAATCGCCGACGAATTATCGACCCGCCCGGTCGCGCCGCCGCGCAGCCGTCCGCAAGTGAATGCGCGTCCGCATCCGCCGGAGCCGCGCCACGACCCGCGCCTCACGGCGGAGGAACCGAACGACGCAGACGCCGAAGCCGGCGATCAAAGCCTGACCGAAATGGCGCACCGGCTCGAAGCGGCGCTGCGTAAGCCGAACGCGCGCGACGCGCGGCCCGCGCCGCAGCCACGCGCACCGTTGCCAGCCGAACCTGCCGAAATAGCCGAACCCGCGCCTGCTCCGTCCGCGCCGCCCCGCACCGCGCGCGCCGCCGAAGCGAGGGCGTCGCGCACAGATGCCAAGCCGCCCAGCGCCGGCAAGGCGCTCTACGACAGCCTCGAACAGGAAATGGCAAGCCTCCTGGGTCGCCCCGCCGGCAAGAACTGACCTAAAAAGAACTGACGCGATAAGAACTGACACAGCAAGAGCTCATCCAAGCGGACTGATGAAAACGAACTAATGAGAAAATTTTGGGGCTGCCGCGTCCGCGTAACAACGGTGGCGGCCTCAGTAGCGGCACTTCTGGTTTCGGCGACGCCGCTCGCCGCGCAAGATATCAGCATCAATCTCGGTCAAGGCGCCGGTGGCGGCCTCAACGAACGCGTCCTCCAGCTGGTCGCGCTGGTGACGGTGCTGTCGCTCGCGCCGTCAATTCTGGTGATGATGACCTCGTTCACCCGCATCGTTGTGGTGCTGTCGCTGCTGCGCACCGCGCTCGGTACGGCGACGGCGCCGCCCAACTCGGTGGTTATTTCGCTCGCTTTGTTCCTGACCGCCTTCGTCATGGGGCCGGTGCTGAGCAAGGTCTATGATGCCGGCGTGCAGCCGCTCATCGCCAACCAGATCAGCGTCAACGAGGCTTTCGACCGCGCCAGCGTGCCGCTGCGGGGGTTCATGGAAAAGAACGTGCGCGAGGAAGACCTGAAATTGTTCGTCAATCTCTCCGGCGAAGCGGCACCGGCCAAGCCCGAAGATTTGTCCATGCGCATCCTGGTCCCGGCGTTCATGATTTCCGAGCTTAAACGCGCCTTTGAGATCGGCTTTCTCCTGTTCCTACCATTCCTCATCATCGACCTCGTCGTCGCCTCGGTACTGATGTCGATGGGCATGATGATGCTGCCGCCAGTCGTCGTGTCACTGCCGTTCAAATTGATTTTCTTCGTCCTGGTCGACGGCTGGACGCTTGTGGCCGGATCGTTGATCCAGAGTTACGGGACGTGAAGACGACGATCGCCTGGACCTTGATGTTCCGGGTTTCAACACGGCAAAAAGCGGAAAAGGAAATCGAGCGCGCCTTCAGCCCCACACCTGTCGGGCCACTTCCACCACACGTTCGAGCTTGTGCTTCTGATCGTCGGGCGAAAGCAGGTTGCCGACCACGTCGGAGGCGAAGCCGCATTGCGGAGAGATGGCGAGCTGGTCGAGCGGAAGATATTTGCTCGCCTCGTCGATGCGGCGTTTGAGCGCCTCTGCGCTTTCCAGCTCCGGCCCCTTGGTACTGACCAGCCCGAGCACGACCACCCTGCCCTTCGGTACGTAGCGCAACGGCGCAAACGAGCCGGCGCGGTCGGTATCGTATTCGAGCAGAAAGCGCTGGTGCGGTAGTTCGTTGAACAGCCGTTCGGCGATCGCGTCGTAAGAGCCTTCGCGGTGCCACATGCTGCGCTGATTGCCGCGGCACAGGTGGATGCCGAAGGTCACGCCGGGAAAATCGGCCGTCACGGCCGCTTCGGCGCGAAGCGAACGGGCGAAATTCGCCGCCGGGTCCTCGCCCCGCGCGCGCATCTGCGCGAGCGAGGGCTGATCCACATAGGCGGTAAAGCCGGGCGCATCGATGTGCACGTAACGGCAGCCGGCTTCGGCGAGGCTCTTCACCATCTGCCGCTGGATCGCCACCACGTCGGCGAGAAAGTCATCCATGCCGCTATAGACTGCCTGCGAGCTCTCATAGGCGAAGCGCTGCGAAATGCGGTCCGGTCCGATCAGCGACACTTTTGCCGGCTGCTCCGCGACGCCGGCGACGAAGCGGTACTCCTCCAGCGGAATGTTGTGCGCGAGCTTGAGTCGGCTCTTGGCCGGGCGCCGATGCGACACCGCCGTGCCGGCATCGTGCATCTCCTTGATGTCCCAGCGCCGGCCGGGCGCAGCGCCGTCGACCCGTTTTTCGTAGACCTTCAGCGTCGAACGGCTGGCGACGTAGCCTTCGACCGAACCGCCAAAACTGTCCTGGAAGTTGAGCCGGCGCATCTCGCCGTCGGTCACCACATCGAGGCCGACGCTTTCCTGCAGCCGCACCGCCTCGCGCACCGCCGCGTCTTCGATCGCGCGCAACGCCTCAGCCGTTATCGCGCCGTCGTCGAAACGCGCGCGCGCCTCTTTCAGCCCCGCCGGGCGCAACAGGCTGCCGACCACGTCGGTGCGGATTTTCGAAAGATCGGTTTGGTTTTCCGCGCCGGCTTGTGCGACCGCACTCATGTTTCCTCGCCGCTTTAGATACGCAGGCGACCGGCCTGCGAGCGTCGAGTCTGCATGAGCGTCGTCGGTGCGGCAAGCGCGGCTAGCGCATGGCCGTGCGTCTTGCCGAATCGGGCGTCGGCGCCGCGGCAGAGCCTGCCCGCGTCGGTGGCGCGGCCGGGCGCGTCTGCGGCGGCGAAGCAGGCGCTGGTGGGGTTGTTTCCGCCTCAGGCGCCGCACGCTGCAGTTTCGCCGAAACCGGATTGGATTCCGGGTAGCGCGCCCTCATGTCGCGCAGGAAATCGTCGAACGTGTCTTCGGCGGCGGCGGCGTGCGCGATGTCTTTGAAATCCTCGCCGGTGCTGCCGAGCGGGGCCGAGGCGATCTCAAAGGCGCGCGCATCGGGCGTGCCGGCCATCTTCGGTGCGTATCTGTCGCGGAAGCGCTCGAGCCCGATCTTGTCCTCGGCGAGCGCGTAGCCGATTTCAGCGCGCAAGATGTCGGCGCGTTCCACCTCAGTCAGCGGCTGCCATTGCTGCCAGCGATCACCATACATGAGCTCGATCTGCTCGGCGGACTCACTCCACTTGTGCGCCGCCCAATAGATATCGGAGCGAAGCCGGATCGCCACGCGGCCCTTGATGTCGGCGGTGACTTCGAGTGCGAGGTCGCGCTGACCGAGATCCGACAAGGCGCGCGCCTCGAGCAGCAGACGTTGGTCGTGCAGTTCGGTCGAAAGGTCGGCGGTGCGCGTGGCGCGTAGCGTCGCCAGCGCCTTGTCCGCCTTGCGGTTCATCAGATAGATGACCGCGAGCCGCGTCGCCACTTCTGCGCGCGCGGCGCCCTGCAGGCGGTTGTCGACCTGATACTGCAGCAGGCCGGCCGCCTGATCGAGCAGATCGACCGAGACCAGCCGGTCGGCAAGGCGGCGGATCATCTCATCGCCGCGGCTGCCGACCGGGGTCAGTTCGCGGAAGTCGTAGAACAAGGCAAGCGCATCGATCGCGGAGAGCGTATCGCCCTTGCCGGCGAGGAAGAGCGAATCGAAGGTCTTCGCCGCTTCCTCCTGGATCTTGCGCGTCATGTCCCAATCCGGATGCGCCGCCATGGCGCTGCGCATGACGTAGAAGGAGTCGCGGTAGCGGCCTTCCTCGGTATAGAGCCGGGCAAGGATTTTCAGCGCCTCGATTTCGGTTTCGTCGCCGCGCCAGACCGTGGTCAGCGATTCGAGATCGCCGACGACCTCGTCACGCTTGAGATCGCCGAGCGAATAGCGCAGCGCGGTTTCGCGCAAGCGTCCCTGCGCCGCCGACGGACGGTCCCACGAATCCGCCGCCGCCCGGTAGGCGGTGAGCGCGTCCTCGTTGCGGCCGAGACCCTGGTCGAGCCGGCCGACGAGCACCGACATCGACGGCTGCATGTCGTGGGGGATGCCGATCGTCTCCAGGTCGTTGAGGTCGTTCTCGGCATCGGCGAAATCGCCGACCTCGATGGAGGCGCGCATTTCCTCCTTGAGCGCGAAGCGCTGCAGTTCGATCGGCAGCGTGGCGACGGCAGCTTCGACTTTCCTGAAGCTTTCACGCGCCTGTTGCCATTTGCCCTGCCGCGCGTAAGCCAGCGCCCGCCACAGCGGCGCGTCGTGCTGATCGCCAACGGCGGGATCAAAAAGGTCTTTGAGCGCCGCCTCCGGCCGATTCATCATGATCTCGGTGACGGCGCGCAGCACTCTGGCGGTCACGTCCTCCGACGCCGGCCGCTGCTCGGCGAGCACGACGTCGAGCACGCCTTTGGCCTCTATGTACATCGAGCGGGCGAGATAGAAGCGAGCGAGATCGAGGCGCGGCAGCAGACGCTTGTCCTCCGGCGCCGCCGCCGCGGCGGCCGTGAGTTCGGACTGGCGTTCCTCGTACGAGCCCTCGCGGTCGAAGCCCCAGAGCTGCGGATCAAACGTCACCGGGTGCAGGCCGTTGCCGTGCAGCAGCAATTGCAGCGAGCTTGACAGCGTCAGTCCGCCGGGGCGGCCGATCACCACCTTGTCGGGGCCGAGCGCCAGAGTGATGTCGTCGGCGATCGGCTCGACGACGACGCCCTGTTGGGAAGCAAGCGCGCGGAATTCGAGAAAATTCTGCGTGTGGATCACTCCGCGCGCCGGCGCGAAGGCGGTGACGACGAGAAGCTGATCGCCCGCTTCCGGATCGGCGATGCGATGCAATGCGTGCGGCGCTTCGAGCGGAATCGTCATGGTCGAGCGGTTTTTGCCGATCAGGTTGCGCTCGAGGTCGAGCGCATGCGTTGGCTCGGCCACCGAATCGCCGATCTCCAGAATCCAGACCGGGCCCTCGACGGTGACACTCGACAAATGCGGCCGGTCGAGCTTGATCTGCACGATGTCGGCGTCAGGCGCGCGGATCAGCTCGGCGCCGCGGATGGTCCGGCTCGCTTCGTCCTTGAGCGCGCTCAGATCGATGTCGTCCTTGGCATCGAACACGAGCCACAGCGTGTCGGCACGGTTGAAGACCGCAGCGGCCGTCGGCGCCGTGAAGTCGAAGGTAAGCTTCAGGTTCACACCGTCGCGCACAAGTTCGACCGGAATCTTGGCACCCACTGCACCGCGTAGCGGCGGCGCCTTCGCGGCCTCATTCGGAGCCGAAGGCGTCGGCGCGGCAGGGTCGGCGGCAACGGGATTGGCGGGAGGCGCCGGCGACGCAGGTGCTGGCGGCGGTGTTGTTACCGCAGCGGCAGCCGGCGGCTCGACTTGTTTGCTCGCGGGAGGAGATTGGCCGACGGCTTTAGGTGTCGTCGGCGCTGGCGATGTGTTCGGCGAAGCCGCTGCAGCCGCCGCGGGTTGAGCTGCCGTTGTTGGTTGAGGCGGCGCCGGCGGTGCGGCGGCGGCCGCGGGTTTCGGCGGCGAATTCGGCGCTGCCGGCGTTGCTGCGGCTGGCGCGGGCGAGGCTGCCGGTGTCGCGGCACTGACGTTAGCTGCCGGCGCGACCTTTGCCGCAGGCGGCGATGCAGCAAGTGATGGTGCAGCCGCTGATGGCGCGGCCGGCGACGCTGCGGCCGGTGATGGTGCCGCCGGCTCTGGCGCGGCGGGCGTCGTCGCTGGTGACGCTGGCGCGGCCGGCAAAACGATCGGGCGATCGCCGGCGGTCTTTCCCTCGGCGCTGACGACATCGACGGCATAGCCGTTCTCGTCACGGAAGGTGCGCACCTCGGGCTTGCCGGCAAGGGCGAAATGCACCGTCGCGGAAGCATCATGCAGCTGCGCCGTGATGGCGCCGACCGCAGCCGGCAGCGCTCCCGCGGCGTCGCCGAGATCGAACCGCAATGGCGCGTCGAAGGTCAGTGTGAGCCCTCTCTCTTCGCGCGCCGCCGCAACCGAAATCTGATCCGGAATGGCGAACACATAGCGGGTGAAAGTCGGCTCGCTCGCTACCCGCACACGCACGGGCGGAATTCTCTCCGCCGCCACCAGACGGCGTTCGCGCGCGACGAGTTGCTCCGCTTCGCGGGCGCGGCGCGCGAGATCCTCGACGACTTCCTGCGGCAGGCCGGGCGGCGGTCCGCTCCAGCCTTCGGGCATGAGGTCGACGAAATACTGCTCGCCGGCGGTGATGGTGTTGAAGGTCACTTTCTGGGCAAGCGCCAATCGCACCGCCGTTCCGTCCGGATCGCGCCGCGCCGCGCCGATATAATCGGGCGCCTGCGTGGCAAGCTTGTCGACGGAGACGTCGATCGGCTTCTTGAAGCTGATGATGAGGACGCTGCCTTGCTGACGAACGCTGGCGGCGTCGTAATCGCTCATGGTGAAAACCAGGCGCGCATAGCCGCCGCTGGCGGTAGCGCTGACGCTGGCCTTGATCGCACCGTCCGCCGCGGCCCGCTCCGCACCAAGCGCGGCGATCAGCAGCAGCGCGAGGAGCGCCAGACGGCGCAATGGCGTTGGCGCCGATGCTGCACGCCCGCCGGCGCAGGAATCAGCGGATGCCGGGTGCATGCCAGCGCACGCCATGACCAGGACTCAACTCACACCACAGGGACACAAGGCCGCGACGCGCCGGCGCCCGTGACCGGCGAGGCTGCCAAGGTAAAGCTGCGCGTTTAACGGCTGATTAACGGCTTTTTCAATGATTCCAGGAGCTTATCGCGGGTGGCAAAGGCCGCGTGGCCGCTGCCGAGCGAACCGGACCGCTTTGCTCGTCACTCGGCGGCGGCAACGCGGCTGCCCGCCTGCTCCTCATCATAAAGTCGCGACAGGATGCGGCGCGCGGCGATGACGCCGGCGTCTGCGGCGATATCGATCTGCGCGGGCGCGGGGAAGATGTTCAGATTCTTCTGCTGCGCGGAGAACACCGCCACGTCTTCCAGGAACGCGGTGCGAATCTGCTCGAAAACCCGGTTCGTCGTCTCCGCATTGCCGACGTCGAAATCGTGCGCCTGCCCCCAGAAGTAATGCGATGTGGTCTCGGTCTCCGGGGTAATCGCATTGAGATTGCGCATGCCGATGCCACCCACGCGCTTTCCTTCCGGCGCGCCGGTGCCGGTCGGCGTTGCGCCGACATCGAGGCGCAGGAAGGCCGGCGGCACAAAATCGACGATCTGCCAGCGATCGACGTTGCCGGTAAAGCCGCCGACCTTCTTGAATGTCGGCGGCGGCGGATGATCGATGGTCCAGCGGGTGACCGTGACATTATTAGGCGCGCGCGCCACACTCACCTTGGCGTGTTCGGCGAGCGCCATATTGCCGATCGTGGTGTCGTGCACGAAGGCGAGGTGGGTGAGATCGAGCAGGTTGTCGACCACAAGCTGCCAATTGGCCTCGACGTGGAGATAGGAACTCTTGGCACCCCAGTGCGGATCGTCGAACCAATGAAAATCGGTGATCTGTTCCGGATCGGCCAAGGCCGGATCGCCCATCCAGATCCAAATCCAGTGGTAACGGTCGACGACCGGATAGGTCCGCACCCGCGCGCCTTGCGGAATATGCTCTTGGCCGGGGATGCGCACGCAGCGGCCGTCGGTCGCAAAGCGCAAGCCGTGATAGTGGCATTGCAGTTCGTCGCCGATGAGCTTGCCCATCGACAACGGCAATTGGCGGTGGGCGCATCGATCCTCGAACGCGACCGGCTTCCCCGCCTCGGTGCGGAACAGCACGACCGGCTCGCCGAGAATCATGCGCGCGAGCGGCGCCCGTCCGATTTCCGCGTCACTCGCCGCGACGTACCAGTAATTGCGCAGGAACATGACCGCTGCTCCGTTGGCGTTTTCCGCTTTGCCCGATCTTATTCGCTCGTCTCGCTCCGCGATAGCGGGGGCCTCCATCCCGCCCCGCGTTAGCGGGGAGGGGGGACCGCCCGAAGGGTGCCCGAAGGGCGGTGGGAGGGGCGCCGGCCTCGACGAAACTCTTTCAACGAAAGCGAAGCGGCGAGTCAGACGCCCCCTCCACCACCCTGCGTTCGCTGCGCGAACTCCGGGCGGTCCCCCTCCCCCGCTGCCGCGGGGGCGGACAAACTTATTCATTCTCACAGCGCGATTGTTTGATTCGCACCGCGAGTTCTGAACCTCCAGCCCCCGTTTCCCACCAATCGGGGCTTTGTTTGTTCCTTTCGCTCCCTAGAAAAGCAAAAGGAAAAAGGAGGCGGAACGCCGGCAGACGCAGATCCAACCGCCGCAACCGTCGTTGCGGCTCGCGTCCTACGGGACGCGCACGCCTACCGGCGTTCCACCGCGGTTCTCGCCAAGGGGACTGCCCATCCCCAAGGCTCAGCCCAGGCCAGAGCTTCCTGCGACTCGGCGGGAGCCTGCGAGTTCTAAGGACCGCCAACCGGGGCGAGTCTCGCACGCTTCTCCACGGGCGTTACCCGCGCCCACCTGTCCCAGTCCAGTGAGCACCTCACGCACCGGTCATAGTGCCGGCAGGCTGATGCCCAAGCCGCCCGGGGACGGGCCGTATCGTCCCGCCCGCGGGCACCGCACTCGCCCCGTCTCTCGGAATACCTTCGCGAAAGGCGTCCTCTCAACGAGCGAGATTCGAACGGTCACAATGTACTCGAAACGGGGACGGATGTCAAGACATCGTTTCCGATATAGTGACGACCTCGATGCCGCCCATTCCGCTTCTCTCTAAGACGTTTCACTCCAACAGATGACCCAGGCACGGGCTTTGAACCGATACGACGATCCAGGCAACTAACATGGCGTCAAGCGCGTTGGTGCGTGGACCCAAGGATGACACGCGTTCATGCGTCAATGTGTTGATGTTTTTCCAAGGCAAACTCGGCGCACCGGCCGCTTTGGGGGTCGCGCTGCGTGGGCGTCCGCACTTTGGCGAGGTCTGTCCGGGTTCAGCGTAGGCCTGATCGCTGGCACTGCAATGTTCGTTGCGATGGCTGGCTCGTTGCCGATGGTGGTAGCGAGAGCGTCGCCACCTCCGGCGACTAACCGTGCGGCGAACCTTGTTGACGATGCATTCTCAACTCTCAGCCTGCCACCGGCCAGAGCCCGCGTCGACACGGTCCAGCCGGACGCTTGCGGTGATATTACGTTTCTCTTTTTGCACGAAAGCTGCCCGACAATGCACGGACGGCATTTCGGCCGGGCAAGTCGGTTGTCGCGACGGCGATCGACAGTACCGGTGCCCCATTCGTAGGCGGCGGCGAATGTCGCAGATGGGTCATTCGCGTTGTTTTGGGTATGCCCCGGCTAGGTCCGTTCATGCTTCAACAAGCGACATGACGCTGCGACGCGGCAAGTGACCTGACGGGCCATCTTCAGACATTCGGCACCGCACAAGATCTACCGAACTAGACTAGAATGAATTCCCCGCGGCCCCCGCGCTGGTGCGGCGCTGCCGTTCGATCGCGACAAGCCCAACCGCGAAAAGCGCAAGCGGCGCCAGGCGGCTTTGGTAGCGGTCGACCGAATGCGAAAGGATCCCGCAGAGCGCCGCATTAATGAACAGCGCCAGCAGGATCGTCGCGCAAAGCGCGCCGAGCTCAGGCGTAAGCTTGAGCCGCCGGCGTGCCAGTAGTGCACCGAGCATGCCGGCCATCGCCAGCGCGGCAACGGGCACGTGAACGAGGTTGAGGGTATCGACGTCGATGCGGCCTCTCTGTTGCCGTGCCGTCATGAGCCGCGGTAGCAGTCGCGGCGCCCAGTCGTGAATGGCGCCAAACGTAGGCTCGTTATCCTCGGTGCTAACTTCGGTCTGAAAAGAAATGAGCTGCTGGACGGTGTCGTTGAGCGCGGCGGTAATCTGCTGGAGCGGGTAGTGGACAAGCGTAGCGATAATGATGTCACGCTCGTCGTCGCTGAGGTGCCTCCAGCCGCCGAGCTTGCGGAAGGGTGAATCGGAATCCCAGAGCCAGTCGTCCGCGATGTCCGGCACGTCGGCCCGATACGCGCAAAGGCGGATGGTCGGATCTGGACAACGGTCCTCGAGATAGCGCGCGACGATGCCGTCTTCCACCAGACGGCCGAACAGGAAGCTCCATCCACCCGGCGTGAAGGCGAATGTCCCGGTGATCGCCCAGTTTGAGATCGGGCAAAGCACAACGCCAGCGATTACCGCTACCGATGCGTAGCCCAGCCGCGGCTTCGGCAATCCCAAGCGTGGTAAGCGACCGATAAGCCACAGCGCCATGACCAGGCCGACGCACAGACCGGCGGCGACCATGTGGCAGACGATCGCAAAGGCCGCGACGCAGGCCAAGGAAACGCGCTCCCATACGGCGAGTAGACCGCTGCGAAAGGCGAGCAGATAAAGCGCCAGCACCGCCAAGGCAAACAGGATGTCCGGCAGCAACTGGCCGGCGACCCAGGGCAGGCTCGTGGCAACCGACAAGAGCAAAACGACGCCGAATGCGAGCCACGGCCTGCCGCCGAAATTGAGAACGCGCAGCGTCAGTACGATGAGGAAGATCGTCAGCGCCGACTGCGCAACGACGTTAGGCCAGAACGCGAGCGCCATGCCGGCGTCGAGGAACAGTCCGTAGAACGCCGAACGGCCGAGGTCGAGCGTGCCTTCAAGCGGCCGCGTCAGATAACCGCCGGTGTCGGGAAAAATAATGGGAAAGCCGTTCCACACCGCCGGCGCAATCAGCACCCACAACATGGCGATGTCTGACGCAATCCAGGCTCCAAGGCTCGATGGAAGGGCTGGCCGCGCCACGATTTCGATTGCGCCTGGCGCGGCAAGTCCAGTCGTTACTTCCGCCATCACCCGTCCCCTTGCCGCCCGCGACGATCATAAGGAGGGCCTATCTGTCGTTCAACTCTTGGCACGCGACGGGTCAAAAGCAGACATCGAGCGGAGACCGGCTGATGTCGGTTTTGTGCCAAAAGCGGCCATCAGCCGCTTCGCTCGATCATCTCGTCAGTGCCAAGGCTGAGGCAATCGGCGCCGACGTCGCCGCGGGCCGGTGCGCACGGAGGAAGGAGCGAATCTGCCGCACTGCGAGCGGAATCCGCTCCTTGGGCTCCTTCCACGGGAACATGCTCACCTCTGCGTTCGGCGCCAGCATCGCGGTCTCCATCGCAACCGCATAAGGATGCGACGGGACGTCGTCGGGCAGGATCAGCACCGGCGTCCTGCAGTTGCGGACGAAATCGCGCGTCACCGTGAATACGAAGTCGGGATTGGTGCGATACATCCTGGTCAGGAATTTTTCCGCCTGCTCTATCGTGATGTCGCGCCTTCGCTTCACAAGCTCGGGCACCCAGCCCTTCATGTTGTTGTCGTAGAATAGGTCGCGCATCTCGGGCCGAGAGCCCGAGGGCTGCGCCAGCACGGCCGCGACGATCCGGTCGGGCGCCCGCTGCAAAAGATTCCAGATCATGGGACCGCCGATGCAAAATCCCAGCACCATGAATTTGTCGATGCGCAAATGATCCATCAGGCCGAGATGGTCGTCGGTATGGGAATCCCAGGGGCGATCGATCTCAAGCGGACCGGTGGACTGGCCGCCATTGGCGTTGCGAAGGTCGGCGCCGACGCAGCGGTATTCGTCCTTGAACTCGTCCATCGCATTGAAGGGAGAATAGGGCGCGGACAAATTTGGGATGGTGGAATTCAGCCCGCCACCGGCAATCATTAGCAGCGGGAAACCAGAACCTTTTTCCTCAAAATGGAGGCGAACAGGGCCTTTCTCGTAAAAGCTCATGACGGCTCCTTTCTGTTGGGATTCTCTCCAGTCGGAGACTCCACCAAAGCGCCCAGACGATGTCCGCTTTACCCGGAAAGCAGACATCTGACGAGTGCTCCTGAATGTCCACTAAGGGCCCAAAACCAGACATCGAGCGGAGACTGGCTGATGTCCGGTTTTGTGCCGCGACCCGGCGTCACAGCTTACTAGGGTCCGGAGCGGTCTCGAAAAGCTCGCAGAGTTGCCGCAACTGCGACGTGGTGGAGAAGAGTAGTCTGCCGCGGCCAACCCGCGTCTAGCGCGCTAGCCGGCGTGACCCAAACGCGCCGGCCGGGAGAGGTCATCAAGCAAGAGCTTGGCGGCGACGTATTGCATAAACGACGGCATTCCAAACGACGGAAACGCCCAGCGCGGCGACGAGGGCGGCAGCGGATCCAAGCGGGACCGCGGCGAAATGCAAGGTGAGCAAAGCCAGGCCAAATCCGGCAAGAGCGGGAACGGCGTTCGCCAACACGGCTGCCGCGGCAGGACCGCCAACGCGGCGATGCAGAATGAGCATCATGCTGGTGTAGATGACCGGGAACACGGCGAGCACGCCGCTTCCGGTCGGGCCAATTTGAAAGCTTAGCGTTACGACCACGCCGACGAGCGAAGCCACCAAACCCGCCCGTAACACGAAGTCGTACCAGGGTCGTGTGGTTCGCGGGATGCGTACGTGGCCAAATGGTTGGACGATGAAGGTACAAGCGGTGAATGCGATGACGTTGAGAGTAGATGCCGACCATGCGGCCCAATGGATGGGGCTGAGCACCAAAACGGCTGCCAGCCAGATTACAAATGCAACGGATATGCTGAGCCACATCGAGTGTCGTTGGGCGATCAGAACATAGGCGGTGAGATAAATCGCCGTAGCGCTGTTCAGTGCGAGGCTCGCAACCGCGCTTGAAGAAATGAAAGTGGAATCGTGATCCAGCGCCAGAAACACATAGACCGGGCCGGCCGAGACTGGCAGCGTCGCCACGAGCGCTCCAACCGTGGCGCCTAATCGTTCGGCGATGGTGGTCGCCACGGTCACAAACAGCGCGGTAACCACCATCTTCGTCGCCAGCACGAACCACATCATGAGTTCGGGAGACATACAATTGACCCTGCAATTGATCTTGGCGCTGCTCCGCCCCCTATTGCCGCGTTTCATAAAAGATATTTGTTTGATCCATAAATACGAAATCATTTTTGGTGATCAAGATGATGGTGTATTGGAGCTTTAGCGGCGGCTCTGTGGCGGTTGTGTCAAAGTATTGATTGCCATCAATGCGCCAGGTGCCATGGGTGGCATTGTCTTCAATCGGCAACATCGTCCATGTGCCGTCGATCCTGTAGAGATAATCGTGCCGGGGCGATTTCCATTGACCGACCAGAAGGCTGGACAAAGCCTTGCCGTCGGATTGAGGCGGCGCGGGATGCTGTTTGATCTCGGCGTTAATCGCCAGCCAATCGTAGGTCTTTCCGACAATGGCCTGTTCGCGCAATCGAACAAGACGGGTGATATAGTTCGACCGATCCCCTTCGCTCGGATGAGAAATTTTCTCGTAGTCGCGTCTGGCGCTCTGCATCGCACCGACGTAACGGCTGTACTCAGGCTGCTGGGCGCGGGCGGCGACGGGCCATGCGGCCACTGCGCCACCGAAAAACGAGATGAAATCGCGCCGTCTCATGCAGGTCCCAATTCAGACAATTTGGAAAACTCGGACTCATAACACAACTTCAGACATTCGTTGGCCCCGTCGCGTGAGGTCTGATATGTCCAGGGGTTCCTCCTTCGCATCCCTCTGGACCGTGACCTATGCCGATGAACATCGCGAGACGCACATTCATCGCTGCACTGGCGAGCACGGCCTTTCCTTCGTCCCTGCTCGCGCGACCGCAACCAGATTCCGATCTTCGCGTTTCCGATCTCGTCCGGAATGGAAAACTTCGGGTCGGCGTCGGATTGGCGAATCGCGGCTCGGCCATCAAAGATCCGGCAACCGGTGAATTGCTCGGAGTGGCCGCCGACCTCGGGCGTGCGCTTGCCGCGCGGATTGGCATTGCATTCCAACCGGTAGAATACCCGAGGCCCGGCGCGGTGCTGGATGGCGCGCCAACCAACGCGTGGGATGTGGCATTTCTGGTGATCGACCCGGCGCGCAGTGCCGTTGCCGACTTCTCACCCCCGTACATGCAAAGCGATTTCACCTATTTGGTGCCAAACGCCTCTTTAATCAGCAAAGTTACCGATGCAGACCGGCCTGGCATTCGCATCGCGGTCCCGCGCGGTGACGCGGTGGATTTGGCTCTCAGCCGGATGCTGCAGCACGCCGTGTTGGTGCGGGTCGAGAATCAAGCCGCCGGCGCCGACCTGCTGCGCACCGGACAGGTCAGCGCCTATGCGGCGCCACGGCCGGTGCTGATTGGGCTATCGGCAGAGCTTCCCGGCACACGTGTCATAGACGACGCTTTCGCCAATATCTCCTTTGCCGGATTCGTGCCGAAGGGGCACGCCGCTCATTTGAGCTACGTCGGTGAGTTCCTGGAAGAAGCGAAATCCTCCGGACTGATCAAACAATTTATCGAGCGGAACGGGTTGCGCGGCCTCAAAGTGGCGCCGCCGGCAAAGCCCAACTAAGCAAATCTGACGGCGCTTGAGCGGCCACCGGCCGATCGCCGCCGGCAACGCAATCAGAACGGCACGCTGCCGCGCACCCGCCAGGTCCAAATCTGATAATCGGCGCCGATGCCGCCGTATTCGCTGCCGATGCCGATGAGCGCCCCGCCGGCGAAGGTCAGGTCCACACCGGCCGTTGCGCGCCCGGACCAGCCTTGCAGCAGCGGCACCGTGGTCACGCCGACGGTCGTCGCATCGTCCACCGAGAAATAATAGTCGCCGTAGAAGCCGACATAGGGCGCCAAGTACGCCACGCTCGACAGCGCGGCCGGATAACTCACCTTGAGGCCGGCGCTGGCGCGTCCGGTCGAAAAATTGTGGTCAGCCTGCAGCGTACCGAGACTGTCGGTGTAGCCGTTCTCATGCTCCCACAGCGCAAAGACGCGCGCCGACGGTTCGAACACGATGGCCGCCCACCTGTAAGTGCCGGTAAGGCCGGAGGTGACGAGCCAGCGATTGCCGGTAAAACTGCCGGTGGCTAAGCCTGAGGTGTCGTCGGTCAGAATATCGGACCAGGTGCCGCCGAGGTCGAAGCGCAGCGTCGGCAGCAGCAGCCAACCGAGGTAAGCGCCGGTGGTCCAGCCGTCGCCATGGAGCACGCCGTCGAACGCCTGCGAGCTGTAATTGAAATGCTCATAGCCGCCGAGCACGCCAACCAAAAATGTCGGCGTCAGCCTGAAGCTGAGGCCGGCGAGCGCATTGACCTGCGTGCCCTGCAGGTCGCTGCCGACCGCGTTGCGGTTGAAATTGGCGTCTTGCACATCGATCCAGGCAAGCCATCTGTGCGGCACCACCACGAGCTGCGGCGCCTTGGCCGCCTCTTCACCGGCGTAGCCGAGCGCTGAGAATCCATTTTCGACGCGCTTGCTGTTCGCGTCGGGCGTGGCGAGGAAGCGGTTGAGACTGTCCTGCTGCGCGAGCTGTTGCGAAGGCTGCGAAGGTTGCAAAGGCTGAATTGACGAAGCGTGCGTTTCGAGCGCCTTGAGCGGATCGACCAGGCCGGCGCCGAATTGCGGATTGATGCCGCGCGGGCCGAGATGCTCGGCTGACGCAACCAGGATCGCGCGAACCTCCTCCGGTCTCAGCGACGGCTTGCGCGCGATCAGCAAAGCGGCGACGCCGCTGACATTCGCGGTCGCCACCGAGGTGCCGGTGGTGAGCTGCGCGCCGCCGGCCGGCGCCGGCACCAGAATATTCACGCCCGGCGCCGCGACGGTGACGTAGTCTCCCTGGTTGGCGCCCTTGAACAGCCGATCGTTTTCATCGGTGGCGGTAACCGCCATGACGTTTGGATCGGCGCCCGGAAAAAGCGGCGCGGATTTAGGGCCGCCGTTGCCGGCGGCGGCGATGAGCAGAACGCCCTTCTCGCGGGCAATCTGCAGCGCCTGTGCAAACGCCGGATCGTGCGGCCCGGCGAAGCTCATGTTGACGATCCTGGCGCCGTGCGCGATCGCGTAGTTAAGGCCGTTGATGATGTTGATGGTGTCCGATTGCGGGTGCCCGGTGCCGCCGAACGCGCAGATCGCGATGATCTTTGCATTCGGGGCGACGCCCAACAATTGTCCGTGCGCCGCGATAGCGCCGGCCATGCCGGTGCCGTGATCGTCCGGCGGGCTCGTGCCGCAGCCGGCGTCGTAGTGGTCGGCGATCGCGCCGGCGAGATTTTGCTGGTCGACGTCGATCTTCGAATCGATCACCGCAATGACGACGTTGTCGCCCCGGCTGATCTGGTGCGCTTGCGCAAGGTGAAGCTTGCCGACGATGTACTGTGCCGGATCGCCCTGACCGGTTGGATCGTTGTTTGGATCGGGATCTGGAACCTGGTCTTGATTTGGATCCTGGTTTGGCTCCTGATTTTGATCCTGCGTCAGGCCGAACAGGTAATTCGGCTGAACCGCGGCATTGAGCCTGGCGCCTTGCATGGCGCCGATGACCTGGCGGACGGACTGCCCATTGGTAATGCGTAACGTGTAGACGCTGCGGCCGAGCATGCCGATGGTTTGCTGCGCCACGACGGTCAGGCCGAAACGCTGGCCGATGCCGGCGATCTCATTCGCCGGCGTGCCGGGGGCGAATTGCACGACGACTTCGTCCCGAACAAAGCGGGTTTCGCCGATCGGCGGCATGCCCGAACCGGGCGGCAGCGGGATGACCCGCATGTCGATGAGACGCGTGCCGATCGGCGCGCCATTGCCGCCCCAGCCGCCGTTGGCGAGACTACCCGGACCGCCGCGCTGCCGGCCGACGGGGCGACCGAGCCCGGGAAGGACGATGTTGGCGCCGGTCCCATTGCCAATCACAGGAGGCGCTGGCGCCACCGGCTGATCCAGTGGGACTTGAACAGTGAAGCCCGTGCCATTGGGCGTCAGCGGCGGCGGTTGGTCGTTGAAGCCTGCATCGATCGCATTGTTGATCGCCCCGACAATCGCCTGCCCCGATATTTGCGCGACGACCGGTGTCGCGGAGAGCTGCATCTCGCGCAAATTGGTGCTGCCGCTCGGTGTATTGACTGTCTGCGTTAATGCCGCCGAGGTGCTGGCGGCATTGCTGATGTCGCCGCCGTATCGCGCCGTGATCGAATGGTTGCCCAGGGCCAGCGAAGACGTCGTGAACGACGCCGTGCCACCCGCCAGCATTGCCGTGCCGATCTGTGTGCCGCCATCGAAGAAGGTTACCGTGCCGGTCGGCGCAACCCCGGTCACCGTCGCCGTGAACGTCACGGGTTGCCCAACGCTCGACGGATTTTGCGACGACGACAGCGCTGTGGTGGTGGGGCGGAGCTGCGCCTGAGCCGTGCCGGCAAAACCGAGGGTACACAGGAGCAGAACAAAAATAACGCCCGCGAGCCGCAGGCCGGCGCCCATCTTCATGCGCGCGTTCGGGGGCGCGATAGCCAACCTCGCGCTGCCCCGCGCGGAGGAAAAACGCCGCCTCAGTGCCAACTGTAACGCTACAAAAAGCACTGCGCCCCCCGCAGCGGATTGGTTCACCTAAACGACAAAGCCGTCGATCCTTAGCGCGGGTACTTCTCCCGCCACGATGATCCTAACCCCCTCATTACACTTGGAAATCCATTCGTTGGCAATCAAACAAAACGAGAAAGGCCGCCGCACGCCGCCGACCGTCGCGCCCTGAGCTGCTTTTGTCGGCGACCGTGGCAATTTCGCCACGCGCGAAATGTGCCAATATGAGACTTTCACGACTTGTGACGCAGAGCTTTGCGGCCTCGCGGACGCTTTCCAACAAGCGTTCGACGACGGGACTCAAAGTTCGGTTCTTGAGCACGACGATCGCCAGTAGCCACGGTCGACGACGCGGGCGAACATGGCGGCGAAATGGGGGTTTCTCCGTTTTTGCCTTATTCTCTCCATGCACAGCCTAGAAAAGGGTCTGCCGGGCGGGATATCGACCGCGAGGCCTCGACACCGGCACGTCCGACGGTAAGATCGCGGACTAACCGGAAAACGGGGTTACGGCACCAAGGTCGAGGGGATGGCATTTCTCCTGCCGTTTTACGAATACGACGTATTCGTCAGCTATTCGCACGGCGCACAGGCCGAGGGCGGCGACACGCCGCTGAAAGACTGGACGCTGGACCTGGTCCGGCGCCTGGAAACCGACATCAAGCTCGATACCGAATTCGACGGTCTGCACATCTGGCGGGACGAGCAGATCGATCCCACCATTCACATCTCCGACGAGCTTCGCGGCAAAGTATCGCGCTCCGGCATTCTGATGATCATCATGTCGCCGCGCTATCTTGGGTCGTCGTGGTGCAAGGACGAGCTGGAATGGTTTCGCCAGCAGGTCCAGGACCGCGAACGCGACCAGGGCCGCGTGTTCATCATTCGCGCGCTGCGCACCGACGATAAGGGCTGGCCGGAATTTCTCCGCGACACGCGCGGTCACGCCCTGCCCGGCTTCCAATTCTACGACCGCCAGGACGCCATGCCCTATGGCTGGCGCGGCAGCGAAACCAACCGCCAAGCCTACGTGCAGGAACTCTGGCGCCTGCAAGGAGCGCTGACCAAGCGGCTGCGCGAACTACGCGAGAACGCCGAGCGCCGCACCAAAATGGAAGCGGCGCCCGCGGCGCCTGCTTCCCCCGGCGGCCCGCGCCGCGTCTATCTTCACGCCCGCGCCGGGCAAGCCTCGCTGTGCGACCAAGTCAAGCGCATTCTCACCCAGAGCGGCATTGCGCCGCTGAGCACGGTGGCCGATCCGGGCCGCGAACTTGCCGACTGGGGACGCGAAAGCCGAACCCGCATGGAGACGGCGAAGCATTGCGATGCAATGGCGCTCGTGCGCGGCGACGGCGACGAGAGCTTTATCGGCGACCTGCTTGAAATCGGCATCGACGAACGCGAGCGCATCCAGGCGGCCCGCGGCGCACCGCTGCCTTGCGCGGTGCTCGACCGCTCGGGCCAGACGATGCCGATCGACGTCACCGGCATCGGCATCGAGCGCTTCGATCTCGCCGACGATTCGTGGTCCGGCAGGTTTCGCGGCTGGCTCGATCAGGCCCGGGCGCAGCCGCTTGCCGCAACATGAGCAGCCCCGAGTCGGCGCGTAACGATTTCCTCACGGCGGCGAGACCGGCACTGCCCTATCCGGGCTTGCGGCCGTTCGATACCAACGAATGGTCGATCTTCTTCGGCCGCGAACGGATGATCGACGAGGTGATGGACCGGCTTGCCGCCCATCGCCTGGTCATGATCTACGGCTCTTCCGGTTCCGGCAAATCGTCGTTGGTGCGCGCGGGCGTGTTGCCCAAACTGGCACGCCAGCACCTGCGCGCCGGCGTGCCATGGCGCACCTGCACGATGCGCCCCGCGGGCGGGCCGTTGTGGAATCTGGCCAAGGAGTTCGCCCGGCTGGAAGGCACCAGCGACAATGTCGAGCGCGTCGGCCAGATCGTCGGCATGTTCAACCGGCGCGACGCGACGCTGTCGGCGATCGTCGGATCGCTCAACGGTCTTGCCGGCGAGCGCGTGTGTGTCTTGGTCGATCAGTTCGAAGAGCTCTTCCGTTTCGAGAAGGAAACAAGCCGCGAAGAGGCGGAGCTGTTTGTCGAATTGTTGGTGCGCAGCGGCGCCGAAATTGTCCGCGACGATGCGGCGGGAGCGCAGCCCGCCGGCGACAGCGCCGCCGCCCCCGTCGCCGCCGCCCCTGTCGCCGCCGCCCATGTCGTCGTCACCATGCGCTCGGAATATCTGGGCGAGTGCGCGCGCTTCGACGAGCTGGCCGAGGCCATCAATCGCACCCAATATCTCGTGCCGCGGATGGATCGCGACGGGCTGACGCGCGCGATACGCCGTCCGGCTTCGCTTTACGGCGGAGAGGTGAGCTTCGATCTGACCGAGCGTCTGATTGCCGATGTCGCCGGGCGCGAGGACGAGCTCCCCATCCTTCAACACGTATTGATGCGCTGCTGGGAATACCGGCAGGCGCACGGCGGCAATTCCCGCCCGATCGGCGTGGACGATTATCAGGCGATCGGCGGCATGGCGGATGCGCTGTCGCAGCATGCCGACGAAGCCTATGATGGTCTGCCTAACGACGCCCAGCGCGACATTGCGCGGCGCATGTTCCAGGCGCTGACCGAGAAGACCGCCGACAATATCGAGATCCGCCGGCCGACCAGCGTGGCGGCTTTGGCCGAGATCACCAACAGCCCGATCACCGACATCATGGCCGTTGTGGAGGCGTTCCGCCGGCCCGATCGGTCGTTCCTGATGCCGCCCGCGGACGTCCCGCTCGACGCCAAGTCGCTGATCGACATTTCGCACGAGAGCCTGATCCGCCGCTGGCGGCGGATGCGCAAATGGGTCGACGAGGAAGCCGAATCCGCGCGGGTCTACCGCAGGCTCGCCGAGACTGCGTTTCTGCACGCGCAGGGAAGAGCCGCGCTGCTGCGCGATCCGGACCTGGAAACGGCTTTACGCTGGAGCGAACGCGAAAAGCCCAATGCCACCTGGGCCATCCGCTACCATCCCGGTTTCGATCAGGCCAACGCCTTTCTCAAAGAGAGCCAGCTTGCGCGCGCCGCCGAGCAGCGGCAACGGCAATCGGCGAGGCGGCACCTTCAGGTCGGCGGTGGGTTGGTCACCGCGGCCATCGCCGTCTTCGCGGTAGTCTGCCTTCTGCAGTGGCGCGCCGCCAGCCGACTCAACGCCCAACTGCACGCGACAAACGCCAACCTCATCGAGATGCAACACACCGCCGACGACGCAAGCAAACGCGCGACGGCGGTTGTGAGCATACTGAACAAGACCGCGTCTTCTTTGGTGTTCCGCACCGGCGAGGACACTCAAAATTTTATCATCGATGTCGCGGTCCAAACCTACACGTTCATCATCGGCGAGCAACCAACCTCGGATGCCTACCAGGGACGCGGTGTGGCCTATCGGCAGCAGGGCAAGCTCGATCTGGCGATGCAAGACTTTAACAAGGCGATCGAACTCGATGCGGCGAATACATACGCCTATAACAGCCGCGGCAACGCCTATCTGGACCAGAAGGATTACAAGGACGCGATCGCCGACTACACCCAGGCGATCAAGCTTATGCCCACCTACGCCTATGCCTACGACAATCGTGGCGACGCTTACGACGACGAGGGCGATACTGACGATGCCATCGCCGACTACACCAAGGCGATCGAACTCGATGCAGAGGCCTCGTTCTATAACGACCGCGGCATCGCCTATTTTCACAAGAAAGACTACAACCACGCGATCGCCGACTACACCCAGGCGATCAAGATGAATCCGAAGTATGCCGCCGCGTACGACAATCGGGGTGATGCCAACCGCGACAAGGGCGACACTGACCAGGCGCTTGCCGATTATAGCGCGGCGATCGGCCTCGATCGAACAAATGCCGCCTATTACTTCGACCGCGGCTTTGTTCACGACCACCGCAGCGAATACGACGACGCCATCGAAGATTACAGCGAAGCCATCAAGCTTAAGCCGGAGATAGCCTCCTATTACGACGCGCTGGGCGACATGTACTACGACAAGAAACAATACGACCGGGCCATCACCGAGTATACGAATGCGATTTCGCGCGACGGACAGAACGCCCTCTACTACGGCGACCGCGGCGACGCCTATCGCAAGCAGGTCGAGTACGACCACGCGATCGCCGACTACACCAAGGCGATCGAAATCGATCCGAAAAACGCCGGTTACTATGACGGCCGCGCCGCCGCCTATGACAAGCTCGGCGATTACGACAGCGCTATCGCCGACTACAACAAGGCGATCGCCATCAATCCGCAAGATGACGACGCGACCAGAAACCGAGACCTCGACCAGACCATCTCCCAATACAGCAAGGCCATTACGGCAAATCAGAATGACGCCGACGCGTATAAAAGCCGCGCCGCGGCCTATGACCAGAAAGGCAACTACAGCGGCGCCATCGACGATTACAGCGCGGCTATCGAACTCGCGCCAAACGACGCCGACGCTTATCGAGGCCGCGCCGGCGTCTATTTGGACAACAGCGATTACGATCATGCGATCGCGGACTACAGCAAAGCGATAGCGCTCGATACGAGTGACATCGACGCCTATAAGGGGCGCGCGACGGCCTACTATGACAACGGCAATAGCGCCGACGCCATCGCCGACCTAACCAAGGCGATCTCGCTCGACCCGGATGACGCGAGTGCGTATCTGGACCGCGGCCAAGTCTATTCCAAGAGCAAGGATTACCAGCGCGCTATCGCCGACTATACCAAGGCGATCGGGCTCGGCCGCAACGATGCCAATGCCTACAAGTCTCGCGGCAACGTCTATTATTATGCCCAGCAGTATGCGAATGCGATCGCCGACTACACCAAGGCGATAGGGATTGATCCGCAGGATCCCGACGCTTACGACGACCGCGGCAATGCCTACGACGATAGTAACGATCACGCCAAGGCGATCGCGGATTACAACAAAGCGATCGCGCTCAATCCGGCGATTGCCGGCTATTTCGTCGACCGCGCCGTCGCCTACTACGCCGTCAACGACTTTAGCAGCGCGATTACCGACAACACACGCGCCATCGCGCTCGATCCGAACAACGCCGCCGCCTACAAGCATCGCGCCGACGATTACGGCAAACTCGGCAAGTACGACCCGGCGATCGAGGATTACACGCAAGCGATCGTGCTGGATGCCAACGATGCGGACATCTACGACAGCCGCGGCAATGCCTACGTCAACAGGGGCGAGTACGACCGCGCCATTGCCGACTTCAGCAAGTCGATCTCACTCTTCCCCAAGCGCGCGGTGGCCTATGTCGACCGCGGCCTTGCCTATTACGGCAAGGGCGACAACGCGCGCGCGATCGCCGACGACAGCGAGGCCATCAGTCTCGACGACAAGAACGGCGGAGCTTATTTCAATCGCGGCGTGGCCTATCTCTACAGCGGAGCACTCAGCAAGGCGCTGGCCGATCTGGAGCGGGATAGCGTGCTTGATCCCCAATATCCGTACATGGCGCTGTGGCTCGAGATCGTCGACAAGCGCAGCAACGTGGCAAGCCGCCTCGCCCAGACGACGGCCAAACTCGATCTGACCCAGTGGCCGGTGCCGATCATCCGGCTTTACCTCGGACAAGCGACCCCCGCCGACGTGCTGGCGGCCGCCGAGAGTCCGGACCCTCTCATCAAGACCAACCAAGTCTGCGAGGCCAACTTCTACACCGGCGAATATTTGCTGCAGCAGGGCGACAAGGACGAGGCCGCGCGCCTGTTCCGCGCCGCCGCAATCGGTTGCCCGAAGGGTTACCTCGAATTGCCGGCCGCGAGAGCCGAGCTTGGCGCGCTCGGCCAAAATCCCGACACCGGCTCCACGTCAGGCCGCAAATAAAGCCTTATGGCGTGGTCGGCTTGCCCTCGATCTTGGGCAGTTCGGTCGGATCGCTGCTCTTCGGCGTCTCTTGTGCCTTGCTCGCCAGCGCGACGGTCAGGCGCTCGGCCATCTCCGGCGTCATTTGCGCCAAAATGTCGGCCATCGCGCGCGGATTCATCTGCGAAGCGACCTTGATCAGTACATCCATATCGAGGCCGTCGAAGATCTTCGCCGCATCGCGCGGCTTCATGCTCTCGTACATGGTGACGAGGCCTTTGAAGCGCGTCACCTCGGCCTGATCTTTCTGCACCGTCTCAGTCTTGATGCGCACCTCGATCTCTTTGATCTCGGCGAGGTGGGCGTCGATGCGCTGTTCGGCGGCCTTGACCAGGCTTTCACGGATATCGAGTTCGCGCGCGCGCGCATCCAGCTCCTCGCGGCGCTGCGCCAGCCGCTGCAAGATGGCGCGTTCGGCGCCCGACGGCAGCGAAGCGCCCGAAGCCGGAATAACGACACCGTCCGGCGGCGTAGCGGCGGAAGCGCCTGGGGCGCCCGGTGTGCTCGACGCGGGCGCCGTCGCAATCGAGCCAGTAATGTCGGCGTTCGGCGCCGCCCTGGCCACGCGATCGGCATTGGCGCGCTCAGCCGGCGTGATCCCGGTGGGCGACACCGCCCCCGAACCGCCGGGGAAATTAAACATCTGCTGCGCCCAGGACAGCTGTGCGCCCGGCGGCTGCGCCGCGTCCGGCGAGGTGCGAATGACGGTGGCCTCTTCGTTCGCCGGCGCACGGTCGGCCGCAAACCAGCGGCTGCCGTCAAGCGCGAGGTCGGCGATCTTGAGAACCAACAGACAGGCGCTGGCGATCAGCGCAATCGGAATGAGGCGCAGATCGCGAATGTAGCGAATCATGCGGCGAGACCGAGCACCTTGCTGCGCAGCCGCTCGGCGAAGGCCTGCGCGGCCGCGGCGATGGCTTGCGCGTCCTGCAGCGGCTGATTTGAGTCCTCAGGGCGGCGGCCGGCGGTCGCGATCTGGGAGAGATGGGAGACCACTTCCTTGGCAGAGGTGAGCTTGCGGTCGAGGTCGGCGTTCAATCGTTCGCCGCGACTGAGACGCTCGCCCAGCCCGAGATCGCATTCGCGGGCGGTGACCTTGAGCCCGGCAATGGCGCGTTCGGCGATTTCAGTGGCGGTGACGAGCTCGGCGATGGTCGCGCGCAACGCGCCCTCATCGGCCTTGAGCAGCTTGAGGCGGCGATTGAGCATCATGCAATAACCGATGGTGAGCATGAGCAGAATAGCAACCAGGCCCTCGATGATCAGTCCCAAGCCGTCGCTCATTGAGTCTCCAGTCGATTGTTGGTGCCGCCCGCCATCTCGAACATGGCGAAGGTCGTGCCCGGTTTGCGCAGCGGCTTGGCAACGCGCACCGCGACCCGGTCGCCGACGCGACCCATGCGGCCCTCGGTGAGCGTGACGTCGCCGCAGCGCACGATCACCAGTGCATCGGATTTCAGTTCGAGCATCAGGGTGTCGCCGACGTCGAGCTTCATCATCCGCCTTAACGGCAGCCGCGCTTCGTAAAGCACTGCGTCAACGGCGATTTCAGCCTGGCCGATCTCGGTGGCGAGGTGACCTTCCCAGGTCGGATCGCGGCCAAACTTCTCGCCCATGAACATCTGCAACAGCACGTCGCGAATGGGCTCGATCGTCGCGTAAGGCAGCAGGAGTTCGATATTGCCGCCGCGATCCTCCATGTCGATGCGCAGCCGCACCAGGATCGCCGCATTGGCCGGACGCGAAATCGCGGCGAAGCGCGGATTTGTCTCCAGCCGGTCGATGTTGAACTTCACCGGCGAGAGCGGCTTGAAGGCGAGCTCGGCGTCGGCGAGCACGACCTCGATCATCCGCTTGACCAGATTGGTCTCGATCGTCGTGTAGGGGCGGCCCTCGATGCGGATCGCCGTCTGGCCGCGCCGGCCGCCCAGCAGCACGTCGATGATCGAATAGATCAGGCTCGAATTGACCGTCACCAGGCCGGAATTCTCCCATTCCTCGGCCTTGAACACGCCGAGAATCGCCGGCAGCGGGATCGAGTTGAGATAGTCGCCGAAGCGCACCGAGGTGATGCGGTCGAGCGAGACTTCGACGTTGTCGGAGGTGAAATTGCGCAAGCTCGTCGTCATCAGCCGGACCAGCCGGTCGAAGACGATTTCCAGCATCGGCAGGCGCTCGTAGGAGACCATCGCCGAGTCGATGATCGCGCGGATGCCGGAATTGTCGTTGAGCGAAATGTCGTCGAGCGAGAAACCTAGCAGCGAGTCGATTTCGTCCTGCGTCAGGATGCGCTCGGCGCCGCCCTTGGTGTTGGGAATGAGATGGCCGTCGTCGACCATGGCGGCCCAATGCGCCGCCATCGCTTCGGCGCCGCCTTCGGCTTCGGTCGGCGTAGCCGTCATCTCGGCTTCGGCGGCGGCTTCCTGCTCGGCTTCGAGCGCAACGCCCCATTCGGCGGCGAGCGCGTCCTGGTCGATCTGGTCTTTCTGTTGTGCCATCGGCTAGGCCATCGCCACTTTCGTTATTCGGGGACCGCAGCAGACAACGCGCCCGCATTCCGGCCCGCGCTTGCCTGTTGATGTGGATCGCGGACCAACGCTTCACTGCCGTCCGCAACGACGCCCATCACTGAACAACAATCTCTTTGAACAACACGGCGTTGATCCGCTCCGGCGCGATCGCGGCATTGACCCGCCGGGTCAATTCCTCCTTGAGCCGGTAGAGGCCCGCCGAACCATCGAGATCGGTGGCGCGCAATTCGCGCAAATAGGTTTGGAAGGTGTCCATCAGTCGCGGCATGAACGGCTCGATCTGCGCCTTCATGGCCTCGTTGGGCAATTCGAGCGTGACCTTGACCTTCAGATATTGAGTACGATCGCTGCCGCTCGACGACAGATTCACCAGAACTTCCGGCAGATCGAGGAAGACCGGCGGCTTGATGTTGCTGGCCGACGCCGCTTCGCTGCGGCTGCCGAGGAAGTAGTAGGCACCGCTGCCGACTACGCCCAAGGCGACCACGGCCGTCGTCACGATGACGATGAGCTTGAGCGAGAACCAGCCGAGGATGGGAAGCTTTTTTGTCGCCTCCCCGCCGGCTGGAGCGTCGTCGACATCGGCTTCGGGCTGTATTTCTTTGGTCGTTGCCATGACGGCTCTCGCTAGCGTGAGGGACGCACGCAGCCGGCACGGGGAACGCAGGACCAATGCTGCGAGCGCTTCGCGCGGGCGCCATTTCTCATGTCGCACCGCGGCTTTAGCCAAGCTAGGTAGGAATGGTTAACAGATACTTGCGCGCGCCCTTGCGGGCGGAAAAATTTGCCGGGTGAAGGCGCCGGAAGCGGTGTTTTCTGCCCGCCGGACGATCTGCCCGATATAGGCTAAGTCCTTGCTCCCTCAGCATCTTTGCTATTGGCACGGCTTCTGCAATGACCTTCCTGCCGCGGCTTGGGAGAGCCGGCGGCAAGGGAAGGAAGAATGCCGCAACGGCATCTTCCGGGGCTTTGAGGGGAGTATCCGATGGAGAATGCGCTTCTCGTCGGCCTGTCGCGGCAAATGGTGCTCAGTCACGAGCTCGACGTCGTCGCCAACAACATCGCCAACATCGACACCACCGGCTACAAGTCGGACAATTCGCTGTTCGTCGAATATTTGATGCCGAAGGCGAGCGACGACGACTTCACCGGCAACGATCGACGCCTTAGCTTTGTGCAGGATCGCGCCACCTGGATCGACTTTGGCGCGGGCGCGATCCAGAAAACCGGCAACCCGCTCGACGTCGCCATCGACGGCGGCGGCTTCCTGGCAGTGCAGACGCCGCGCGGCGTGCGTTACACCCGCAACGGTGCGCTGCAGATCAACGCCACCGGCCAGCTGGTCACCACCGAAGGCTATCAGGTGCTCGGCGACTCAGGCCCGATTACCTTTCAGCCAAACGATCATGACGTCATCATCAGCCCGAGCGGCATCATCACGGTGCGCGAAGGCAACACGACCGGGGACTCCCCGCGCGGCAGGCTTCAGCTCGCCGCCTTCGCGCAGCCAAGCCAGTTGCAGAAAGACAGCGGCAGCACGTTCCTTGCGCCGCCGGGTGTCGATCCCATTCCGCCCTCGCCCAACACGCGCGTCGTGCAGGGCGCCATCGAGAAATCCAACGTCAACGCGGTCGCGGAAATTTCGCGCATGATTCAGATCACGCAGTCCTACACCGATATCGCCAACGTTTTGCAGCAGCAGAGCGAGCAGCGCAAAAACGCGCTCGCCCAGCTGTCGCAGACGCCGGCCTCTGGCTCGGCGTGATCGGTCATGCGCGAGCGGACAAGACGCCGGCAGGTTTGGATCAGGAAGGTTTGAGGAGACCGTAGATGCGTGCGCTCGACACCGCAGCGACCGGCATGGCGGCGATGGACCTGCAAGTGCAGGTCATCGCCGGCAACATCGCCAATATGACGACCACGGGCTACAAAAGTCAGCGCGCGGAATTTCAAGATCTGCTCTACGAGCACGTGCAGCGCATCGGTGCGCAGGCCTCCGACCAGGGCAACATCCTTCCCGTCGGCATCGACCTCGGCTCCGGCGTGAAGACGGTCGGCACCCCGCGGCTGATGACGCAGGGCACGCTGGCGCAGACCGGCAACACGCTCGACGTCGCCATTCAGGGCAGCGGCTGGTTCAAGATCCAGATGCCCGACGGCACCTCCGCCTATACGCGCGACGGCTCGTTCCAAATGGATTCGCAAGGCCGCGTCGTGACCGCGCAAGGCAACCTGGTGCAGCCCACCATTACCGTGCCGACCGGATCGACCGGGCTCACCATCAATCAGCAGGGCCAGGTCTCGGTCACGCCCGCGGGCAGCACCACCTCGAGCGTGCTCGGCCAGTTCACGCTGACCACCTTCATCAACGACGCCGGCCTGCAGCCGCAGGGCAACAACCTGTTCACCGCCACGCCAGCCTCGGGCACGCCGCAGGACGGCACCCCCGGACTCAACGGCGCCGGCACGCTCGCGCAAGGCAGCCTCGAACAATCCAACGTCGAGGCGGTGACCGAGATTTCCAACCTGATCGCCGCGCAGCGCGCCTACGAGATGAACTCGAAGGTCGTCACCGCAGCCGACGAAATGCTGCAGACGACGTCGCAACTGGCGCGCTGAGGAGGATTGCCGCGATGACCAGCACCCTCATCCGAACTCTCTTCCTGCTGCTCGCCATGACCGGCATCTTTGCCGGCACCGCCGCCGCGCAGGACCGTCCGGTTCTGCGCGCAAGCGTGACCGTCGACAGCGACGTCGTGCGCATCGGCGATCTCGTCGACAATGCCGGACCGGTCGCCAACATCGCCATCTTCCGTGCGCCCGATCTCGGCACCACGGGAGCGGTGCCAATCGACACTGTCGTCGAGGCGATCCGCTCGCATCAGCTGATCGACATCGACACGCTCGGGCTCGCCCAAGTGATCGTCACCCGCGCAAGCCGCGCCATCAGCCCACAGGAGATTTCCGAAACGATCGCGCAGGCGCTGTCGCAAAAATTCGGCCTCGGCGAGCCGCACAATGTTTCGTTCGCCTTTGACTTGCCGCTGCATACGCTGCAAGTCGAACCGACTGCGAGCGGTCCGTTGCGGGTGCTCGCGCTCAGCTATGATCCGCGTAGCGGCCGCTTCGACGTGACGCTCGATCTGCCGTCGAGCCGCGTGCTGCAGCGGAGCCCCGCGCGCTTTACCGGCAGCGCGATCGAGACGGTCGACGCCGTCGCGGTCAACCGCCCGCTCGAACGCGGCGCCGTGGTGCAGGCCTCCGATCTGGTCGTGCTGCGCCGGCCAAAGGCGCTGGCTACCGGCCTTCTCGACATGAACGGCGCGATCGGGCTTGCCGCCCGCCATCCCCTGCAGCCAGGCCAAGCGCTTGGCACCGCCGATCTGATGAAGCCCGTGGTGGTGGCGCGCAACGACACCGTGACTTTGATCTACGAAGCGCCCGGGCTGTCGCTGACGATACGCGGCCAAGCGCAGGATCCCGGCGCGGTCGGCGACACGGTGGGCGTGCTCAATCAGCAGACCAAGCGCCTGGTGCAAGGCGTTGTTACCGGTCCCGGCCTCGTCACCGTCGCCGCAGCGACCATGCACATCGCCGAGAGCACGCCGGAACCAGTGCAGGTTCCGCTCGTCGTGACGCCTGAGCGGCAGGAATAACAGGCCGGAGCGAGAGCAAGTCCCAAGAGCAGTTGCAAGGGTAGTTCCAAGGGTAGTTCCGATGTCAAAACGTATCGTGCTTTTGCGTTGTGCGTTACTTTCCAGTGTCGCCGTGATGTCGTGTTCCTGCTCGACGTTCGATCAGCTGCGCCACCTCGGCGAAACCCCACCGCTGTCTCCCGTGTCAAATCCGACCACCGAGCCCGGTTACAAACCCGTGCAGATGCCGATGCCGACGCCGCAGTCAGCCACCTACAATCCGAATTCGCTCTGGCGCAACGGCTCGCGCGCCTTCTTCAACGATCAGCGCGCGCATCAAGTCGGCGACATCCTCACCGTCAAGGTGAACATCAACGACACAGCGGAATTCCAGGATCAAACTCAACTGACCCGCAGCACCACCGAGGATTTCGGAGATCACCAATTTCCTCGGCGCCAAAACGATTGCCAATCCTTCAAAGGCGGTGCTGCCCGGCTCGCTCTTAACCAGCAACGGCAATACGCAGATGAACGGCAACGGCACCATCAACCGGCAGGACCAGTTGGTGACCAACGTCGCCGCCGTCGTCACCCAAGTGCTGCCGAACGGCAATCTGGTGATCGAGGGCAAGCAAGAGATCCGGCTGAATTCCGAAATGCGCGAACTTCTGGTCGCCGGCGTCGCGCGACCGGAGGACATCGAAAGCGACAACACCATCGAATTGCCGAAGGTTGCCGAGGCGCGCGTCGCCTATGGCGGCAAAGGCACGCTCACCAACATCCAAACGCAGCCGTGGGGGTCGCAGGTCACCAGCGTGGTGTTGCCGTTCTAACAGGGGACAGTAATCAGTGGTCAGTAATCAGAGATGAAAAGGTCCGTGCGTTCTTCTGATTACTGATTACTGATCACTGACTCCTGATTACTGCTCCCCGGGGGTTGCCGACTGCGAGCATGGCGCACCCCGACAAGCGCGGCCTCCGGCAGCTCCCCGCCGGAGGCCGCGAGTGTTTTTCACGCAGCCGGATTGCTCCGCTTTGCTGGCAAAAGGCTGGCCGGAATCATCGTCGACGATAAGTCGCGCACCAGCGCTTGAACCGGCACGCCCCAATCGGCGAATTTTTCCTGCCGATAGAGCCGCGCGGTCGGATACCAGGGGCTGTCGGTGCGCTCGCGCAGCCAGCGAAAATCCGCAGCGTACGGTAACAGCAGCCACAGCGGCTTGCCCATGGCGCCGCAAAGGTGCGCCACCGCAGTGTCGACCGCGATCACCGCATCGAGCGCCGCAATGGCGGCGGCTGTGTCGGCAAAATCGGCGAAGTTCCGACCGATGTGCAGCACGTCGGTACGCGCTTTTAGCAGCGCCGCATCATGTTCGCGCACGTCGTGCTGCAGGCTGACGAATTGCACATCGGTGCCGTCAAGCAGCGGCAACAGCGTTGCCAGGCGGATCGAGCGATTGAGATCGTTGTCGTGCGCGCGCTCTCCCGACCAGACGAGGCCGACGAGTGGCCGGCCTTTGGGAAAGCGCGTCTGCCAGCGCGCGAGCGCGTCCGCGGGCACTTTGAGATAGGGAACCTCCGCCGGAATGCTGGCAAGCTCGGTGCCAAACGCCAGCGGCAGGCTCGCCAGTGGACAATGAAAGTCGAAGGGCGGTAACGGCGCTTTGCGCGACAGCACAATGTCGACGCCGCTCATGCCCGACAACAGCCGCACCAGTTGCGGCTGCACTTCGAGCACGACGCGGGCGCCACGCTCGGCAACGTGCGGCGCGTAACGGACGAACTGGATGGTGTCGCCGAAGCCCTGCTCGGCGTGAAGGAGAATGGTCTTGCCGTCGAGCGAGTGCCGCCCGAGCCACAGCGGCGCCGCCAGTTCGCGGCGCTGCGCGGCCATCGAGCCGCCCCAGCGCGCCTCGTAGCCTTGCCAGCCGGCGGCGAAATCGCCCAACAGAAGGCGCAGCGTGCCTTCGACGAAACGGGCCGGCGCGAAATCCGGATTTGCCGCAAGCGCTCGCGTCGCGCTCATCAGCGCCTCGTGCGGCCGGTCGAGCCGGCGCAACGCAATGGCGCGATTGGTCAGAAGCGGCGCGCTTTCCGGCGCACGCACGAGCGCCCGGTCGTAGGCCGCGATGGCCTCGGTGGGTCGATTGAGCCGAAATAGCGCATTGCCGCGATTACCGAGCGCGTCGGGATTTTCCGCATCAGCCGCCAGCGCCCGATCGAAATTCTCAAGCGCCTCATTCAGGCGGCCAAGCTCAAGCAGCGCAACGCCGCGCCGATTGCAAAGCTCAGTGTCGCCCGGCGCAAGACGCAGACCTTCGTCGTAGCTTTTGAGCGCGCGCTCGAATTGTTTGAGCGCATGAAACAAAAGTCCGAGACTGGCAAATCCGTCGGCGCGCCAGGGATCGGCCTTGAGCGCCTCTTGAAACAGCACCAGCGCGGTATCGAGGCATCCGCGCCGATGATGGATTTGGCCGAGCCCATGCAGCGCGTTAAAATTCTGCGGCACGCGCTGCAGCGCCGCGTTATAGAGTCGCTCGGCTTTGTCGAGGTCGTCGCCGCCCTGCGCGCGCTGCGCGCGCCGCAGCAGGCGCGGAACGCTGAGCTCGGAGTGCTGCGATGGCGCGATCATCTGCCTACGCCGGCTCCGGCGTTCGATCCTTAACGAGCGGTAAGCAAACGTGGTAAACAAACGCTTAAAGCCAATGGAGTGACCGCCATCGACTTCGCCCTGTCCGAGTTTCAGCTGTCGCTGCGCGAGGCGGTGGAGAAAATCTGCGCGCGCTTTGGCGACGATTATTGGCTCAAGCGTGATCGCGACGGGGCGTTTCCCGAAGAATTCCGCAGCGCCATCGCCGCCGGCGGCTGGCTCGGCATCTGCATCCCGCAGGCCTATGGCGGTTCCGGTCTCGGCATCACCGAAGCCGCCATCATGATGGAGACGATCGCCGCGTCTGGCGCCGGCCTCTCCGGCGCCTCCGCCGTGCACATGAATATTTTTGGCCTCAACCCGGTCGTGGTCTACGGCAACCGAAGAGCAAAAGGCGCGCATGCTGCCGCCGATCGCCGCCGGCAAGGAGAAGGCCTGCTTCGCGGTGACCGAGCCGAACACCGGCCTGCAAACAACCAAGCTGCAAACCCGCGCGGAACGCCGCGGCGACCGTTACGTGATCAACGGCGAAAAAGTCTGGATCTCGACCGCGCAGGTCGCCGACAAAATGCTGATCCTCGCCCGCACCACGCCGCTCGACGAGGTGAAGCAAGCCGACCGACGGCTTGAGCCTGTTCTACACCGCGCTCGACCGCCGCTTTGTCGAAGTGCGCGAGATCGAAAAGATGGGCCGCGCCGCGGTCGATTCCAATCAGATGTTCATCGACGGGCTTGAAGTGCCGGTCGAGGATCGCATCGGCGAGGAAGGCTCAGGCTTTAAATATATTCTGCACGGCCTTAATCCCGAGCGCGTCCTGGTCGGCGCCGAGGCGATCGGGCTCGGCCGCGCCGCTTTGCGCAAGGCCGCTGCCTACGCGAAGGAGCGCATCGTGTTCGATCGGCCGATCGGACAGAACCAGGCGATCCAGCATCCGCTGGCGCAATGCTGGATGGAGCTCGAAGCCGCGAGCCTCATGGTGTTCAAGGCCGCCTGGCTTTACGACAACGGCAAATCGTGCGGGCCCGAAGCCAATGCGGCCAAATATCTCGGCGCCGAGGCCGGCCACAAAGCCTGCGCCACCGCGGTCTCGACGCTTGGCGGCTTCGGCTATGCCAAGGAGTATCACGTCGAGCGTTATTTCCGCGAAAGCATGATCCCGAAGCTCGCGCCGGTATCGCCGCAGCTCATTCTTTGTTTTATCGCCGAGCGGGTGCTGGGCCTGCCGCGGTCGTATTGAAAGACTTACCCCCGCATGTGCTGATTGATCACACGGCGCAGGATCGTGAACAGCTGGCCAGCGCTCTTTGTCGGCTTGTAGCCCTGCAGAAAGATCAAGCCGAGATCACGCGAGACCCGCACGTCGCGCAGCCGCGACAGGTGAAGCGTTTTGGCCGCGTCTTTTGAAAAGGCTGTCCGCGGCAGAAGCGTAATGCCAAGCCCGGCCTGAACCATGCCGACCGCGGTGTTGTGATCGCGCACCACGAACTTCGGCTCAAGCTTGATTCCGACCGACGAAAACGCCTGATCGATGACGCGGCGAATGTTCGAGCCGGTCGGCATGGTGATGAGCCCGTTGCCGGCGACCTGGGCCGAGGCGCTGGCGGCTCCCTCCAGCGGCGATGAGCGCGGCGAAGCGAGCAAGAACTCTTCGCTGGCCAGATGAGTGAAGCCGAGCGCCGGATGCTCGGGCCGCGGCGCCACGCCGAAATCGGCCTCACGCTTGGCCACCATTTGCTCGACGGCGGGGGTGAGATCGTCGAGGATTTGCACGATGACGCCCGGATACCTCTGCTCGAAGACGCGAACCGCCGCCGACAGCGCGTGAGCGGCCAGCATACGGGCGCAAGCGACGATCACTCGCCCGCGTTCGAGCGAGGCCTCGTCGCGGATTTCGTCGGTGGCGTGCTTGAGATCCTCAACCGCCCGGCGCGCACGGCCGAGAAACTTCTCGCCCAACGCGGTGAGCTGCATCCGCCGCGTGGTGCGAAACACCAGCGGCACGCCAAGCTCGGTCTCAAGCTCGGCAATATGCGCGCTCAGCGTCGGCTGCGAGATGCCGAGCGCCTCGGCGGCGGCGCCAAAGCCGCCGTGTTCGGCAAGCGCGAGAAAGCTGCGGACGCGGCGCAGGTCCAGGTTGACATTCATCGGTGTTCCGGATGAATAAGCCAGAAAAATCGGCTTGTAACATACCTCGCGCTAAGGTTTCAATGCAGTGGGGGAAGGGTTGAGTCTGGGCGGCTCGAGCGAGCGCCATCACCTGGGAACTTATACGTATCTGGGGCGGAACTATCTTGGGTAGAGACGAATTGGGGCTACGCGGTGTTCGCGAGGATTACACGACCTCTGGAAGGGGCCGATGAGCCGCCTCGCCGCAGCCTTTTTCCTCTTGTTTGCGACGCTGGGCGGGGCGTTCGGCGCCGAACAATGGCCGGCGCGGCCGATTACTATCGTCGTACCTTATGCCCCCGGGGGCGGACCGGACGTGACGGCGCGTCTGCTCGCCGACGCGCTTTCGCCCCGCCTCGGCCAACCCGTGATCGTCGAGAATCATCCCGGCGCTGGCGGTCTGGTCGGCGTCGACTACGCGGCCGCCGCCAAGCCTGACGGCTACACATTGTTTCTCGGCACCATCGATACCCAGGCGATCCTCGGCCACCTTCATCCCGGCATAAAGCCCGACCCGACGACGGCCTTCGTGCCGATTTCGCTGCTCAGCCGCGTCGACGACGTTATTGTTGCTTCGCCGCATCTCGGGATCAATTCGTTCGGGCAATTGCTGCAGGCCGCGCACGAGGGACGCGCCTTCACCTTCTCCACGCCCGGCGTGGGAACGAGTTTCCACATCCTGGGCGAATTGATCCGCTTGCATGAGAACATTCAGCTGACGCACGTGCCCTACCGTGTTTCCAGCGAGGGCTATGCCGACGCTATGGCGGGACGGGTCGACCTGGTGATTTCCGGTCTGCCGCCTGTCCTGTCGCTGGTGCAGACCGGAAAATTAGTTCCGCTGGCGATCACCGGAACGCAACGCAGCAAAGACTTGCCGGACACGCCAACCATGGCGGAGCTCGGCCTTAAGGAACTGGCGCTCAGCAACTGGTTCGGCCTGCTTGCGCCCGCCGGCACCCCTGAGGGCGTAGTCACGCTGCTCAACCGGACGATTGCCGAGATCGAGAAGGATGACGGTTACCGCAAGCGCATGGAGGCGGATCGGGTCGAGCCCATCAACTCGACTCCCGAGGAATTTCGCGCGTTCATTCAGTCCGAGTACACGCGGTTCGGCGAAGTGATTGAACGCGCGAAGATCGTGGTGAACTAAAAGAGAGAGGGAAAACTGTGAGCAACCAGCTTGTATCTTCGCAACGTCGAGGGGCGCCGATGCCCAAGAGACGTTCAGACAAACGCGATATCGAGGTCGGACGCCGGCTGCGGACGTACCGCCTGCAGAGAGGTCTGTCGCAGGAAAAGCTCGCCGATCAGTTAGGCGTGACATTCCAGCAAGTGCAGAAATACGAGAAAGGGACCAACCGCATCTCCGCCGGACGGTTGCAGCGCATTTCGGAAGTGCTGGATATTCCGATCACCGAGTTCTTCTCGGTGCAGCGCGGCGGCGGAGCGGGGCAAAGCGAGATCTTCGAGCTTCTGGATACGGCAGCCGCTCTGCGGCTTGTTCGCGCCTATTCGCGCATCCGCGATGCCAAGGTGCAGCAGGCGCTGCTCTTCTTCGTCGAGCAGGTCGCCAACTCCTGACCTCTCGCCGCGCCTGCCGGCCTTGACAACCAGAGATTGCTAACAGTTCCGTCGTGCTGTAGCCTCGATGCTTGGAACGATTGCTGTTTCATGCGCGAGGGGCACGAGGGCCGGACACTACATGCGCGAGGATCTCGCGGCACGCCTCAATGAAATCGTCATCCGCCTCGAACGTGACGCCGAAGTGACCGACGCTTGCGGGCTTCCCGTCGCAGCGAAACTGCTGCGCATGGCAAGACTCGACCTGCTTTGCCGCATCCACGGAATTTCGGACGGCGAGCTGCAGGCGATCGGCGACAAACTCAAGCGCGAGGCGCCGGAGGAAGGCTAGCCCCCGCCGGCCGGTTCGCCGCAGTGGAATGATCATTCCTCGCGATAGACCCGCTCGCGGCGCTCATGGCGTTCCTGCGCCTCAATCGACAGCGTGGCGATCGGGCGGGCTTCCAGGCGCTTGATCGAGATCGGCTCGCCGGTCTCTTCGCAATAGCCGTAGGTGCCGTCTTCGATGCGCGAGAGCGCAGCGTCGATCTTGGCAATCAGCTTGCGTTGCCGGTCGCGGGCGCGCAACTCGATGGCGCGGTCGGTTTCCGAGGAGGCACGGTCGGCGAGGTCGGGATGATTTTGGCTCTCGTCCTGTAGATGCTGCAGCGTCTCCTTGGCCTCGCGCAGGATGTCCTCCCGCCACTCCAACAGCTTGACGCGGAAATACTCACGCTGGCGCTCGTTCATAAACGGCTCTTTGTCGCTCGGCCGATAAAGCCGGTCCAGCGATAGCACCGTCCCGCCGTTTTTTACGGGCTTGTCGTCGGATCGACCGTTCTTAGTTTTTGCCAACTGCATTTTCCTCACTCCGCACACGCAACAGGTGCGAGGCCGTCCCCCCGCGAGGATGGCCTATATATCGAGCGTCCATGACAGTGACAATAACGATAATGCGCCCGGATACCGCAAATCGGTGGGCTGCAACTGGCCGCCTGGAGTGGCCGCGGCGATGGCCGCGGCGCATCGGCGAGCGCCCGCGCGGGCCGCTCAGGCGGAGCCGGAAGTCAGCGAAAACTCAGGAAATTCGGGCCTTGGCCAATTCCACCTCGACCCGCAGGTCGATCTCGGCGAGGACCGAATCGAGCCGCTCGTCGCCGGACCCTTCCTTGAGGTCGGCGGCGACCGATTTGAGCCGCAGCATCGTTGCCTGGTCGAGCGTGCCGGACAAAAGACCGAGCTTGACCTCGTCGAGCGCGTCGAGCGCCCGGCGGCCGTGCTTGACCACCCGGCGGCGGCGCTCAAGCGGATCTTCAATTCCTTGCAGGGCGATCAGCGCGTCGATCCCGCCCACCGTGCGCAAGGCAACGGCGCCCGCTTGAGGCTGGGCAGCCTCCCCCTCCGAGACCGAGAACGTGCCGCCGGGGGCGCGGCGGATCACGGCTGGCGCCGAGGCCAGTGCAGTTCCGTTAGGTCCGTAGACGCGCATTACTATAAGGTGTCCCCTTATGGTTAATGGGCGGTAAAGGGATGCCGGCAAATCTTGCCGGGATGAGCCCCCTGACCGGCAAGGCATGCAGGCCGGGCCCACGCGCGTAACCTTACCAAAATCTGAATTTCTCTCTTTCTTCCAATATCTTAGATGCAAGCGAACCCGCTGGCACGCGAATGGCATCGCTGCTCACCGTCCGACGCTCTTGGGGAGCAAGAGAGTCCGACCTCTTGGGGAGCAAGAGATGAAATGGACGTTACAAACCGCGCTCGCAGCGCTGGTGATCTTTAGCCTTGCCGTCTCGCCGGCGGCTGCCACCTCGCGGATCAAAGACCTCGCCAATGTCGAGGGCATCCGCCAGAACCAGCTGATCGGCTACGGTCTCGTCGTCGGTCTTAACGGGACCGGCGATACGCTCAACAACACCCCGTTCACCAAGCAGTCGCTGCAAGCCATGCTTGAGCGGCTCGGCGTGAACATCCGCGGCCAGCAGATCCGCACCGGCAACGTGGCGGCGGTGATGGTCACCGCCAACCTGCCGCCCTTCGGCACCCAGGGCACGCGCATCGACGTGACCGCTTCGGCTATGGGCGACGCCAAGAGCCTCGCCGGCGGCACGCTCCTGGTCACCCCGCTGCTCGGCGCCGACGGCAACGTCTATGCGGTCGCCCAAGGCTCGCTTTCGATCGGCGGCTTCCAAGTCCAAGGTCAGGCGGCCAGCATCACCCAAGGCGTGCCGACCGTCGGCCTGTTGCCGAACGGGGCGATCATCGAGCGCGAAATCGATTTCTCGCTCAATTCGCTCGGCCAGTTGCGGCTTGCGCTGCGCAATCCCGACTTCACCACCGCCAAGCGCATTGCGGTAGCGATCAACGACTATATGGGCGCGCCGGTCGCCGAGCCGCTCGATCCCTCGACCGTGCAGCTGACATTGCCGAAGAAGCTGCACGAGAACGTGGTCGAGATGCTCACCGACATCGAGCAATTACAGGTCGAGCCGGACGAGGCGGCGAAGATCGTCATCGACGAGCGTTCCGGCATCATCGTCATCGGCCGCGACGTGCGCGTGTCGACGGTGGCGGTGGCGCAGGGCAACCTCACCGTCACTATCTCGGAATCTCCGCAAGTCAGCCAACCGGCGCCGCTATCGCGCGGCCGCACCGTGGTGGTGCCGCGCACGCGCGTCGGCGTGACTGAGGAGGGAAAGAGGCTCGCCTTGGTGCACGAGGGTGTTTCGCTGCAGGAAATTGTCGACGGGCTTAATGCGCTCGGCATTGGGCCACGCGACCTCATCACCATCCTGCAGGCGATCAAGGCCGCCGGCGCCATCCAAGCCGATATCGAGGTGATGTAATGGCGGGCGCTGTCGCAGCCGAACTCGGCGTGTCGCTGTCCTCGATCGGGGACGCGGCCAAAACCAACGTTCAGGCCGAGATGAGAATCAAGAGCAAGGCGAAGGTCGCCGCGCAGGATTTCGAGGCGATGTTCCTCAATTCCGTCTTCCAGCAGATGTTCACCGGCATCGACGGCGACGGCCCGTTCGGCGGCACCGGCTCGCTGAAAGTGTGGCGTTCCTTTATGACCGATCAATACGCCAAGTCTTTCGCCAAGGCCGGCGGTATCGGCATTGCCGCCAACGTTTATCAGGAGCTGTTGCGCCTGCAGGGAGTGAAACCCTCATGAGCCCGATCACGACCAAGGCACAGGCCGAAGGTGCGATCGATGATCTGACCGCGCTGATCGAGCAATTGTCTGGCATCGTGCAGCGGGAAACCGTACTCCTGCAGGCCGGGCACGTGCGCGACGCCGCCGAAATCGAACCGGCCAAGAAGGAACTCGCCGGCAGGCTTTATGCCGCCGGCGAAATGCTCAAGGCGAACACGAAATTTGTCCTGCAGGCAGCGCCGGCGCGCTGCAGCGCGCTCAAAACCGCGCAGGAGGCCTTCCGGACCGTGCTGCAGAAAAACATGATCGTGCTGGCGACCGCGCATGCGGTTTCGGAAGGCATCGTCCGGCGGCTGTCCGGCGAGCTTGCCAAAAAAGCCTCGCCGCAAGTCTACGGCTCAACCGGCCGCACCATCGCGCCCAATCCCAAGCACGGCCGCCCACTCGCGATCAGTAAGACGCTGTAACAGCTGATAGTACGTCCAAACACCTGCGCGCCAAAACACCTGACACGCCCATGCCTTCTGCTCCTCGCAAGCTCGCCTTCGTGACCGCCGCGACCGAGCACGGCACACTGATCGTCAACCGGTTCGATCAGCATGTCGGTCCACACAACACGTATGGGGTGGGATTTCAGCTTCTTGACACGGGCATTTACGAACCAGACGAGGTTCTTCTGGCGCATTTGCTGCTTGACCTGCGTCGCAAACACCATGGCAACGGGGTGGTCGCCGTCGACTGCGGAGCGAATATCGGCATTCACACCATAGAGTGGGCCAGACAGATGACCGGCTGGGGCATCGTTGTGGCCCTTGAGGCGCAGGAGCGCATCTATTACGCGCTCGCGGGCAATATCGCGATCAACAATTGCTTTAATGCGCGCGCCATCCATGCCGCCGTGACGAGCGAGCCTGGCACGATGAAAATCCCATCGGCCAATTATCTGGTGGACTCGAGCTTCGGCAGCCTCGAACTGAAAAAGCGGGAGCACACGGAGTTTATCGGCCAGGCGATCGACTACAGCGAAAGCAAGATGGTAGACGTGCGCGCGGTGAGCCTCGATGCGCTGAATTTCCCGCGCCTCGATCTGGTGAAGATCGATGTCGAGGGGATGGAACTGGACGTGCTTGCCGGCGGCATCAACTGCATCGCGGCGATGCGCCCGATCCTGCTGGTCGAGATGATCAAGAGCGATAAAGACGAGCTGCTCGGCTGGCTGAAACGGTTCGGATACGTGGTGATCACCTACGGCATTAACTTTCTTGCCATACACCAGCAGGACCCGTGCCTGCATGAGCTTCAAAAACCGGCCCAGGCCGCGTAATCTTCCCAAAATAAACGCGGGTGGAATTCGCTTCTGACGTCCGCCGCGCTATGCGGGCAACGGTGAGCTTGGTGGCGCGCCGTGCGGCCGCCCTGCCACGGCTTCAAGCTCGCGGCGTAGCTGCTCCAGAGGGCCGCTCCAATCGCCGATGCTTGTCTGCCGGAACAACCGCATGGTCGGATACCAGGGGCTGTCGGTGCGCTCGAGCAACCAGCGAAAATCCGGGGAGAACGGGATCAGCACCGCGACCGCCTTGGCCATCGCGCCGGCCAAGTGAACGACTGACGTGTCGACCGAAATGATCAGATCGAGCATGGTCATCACCGCGGCGGTGTCGGCGAAATCGTCGAAGTGTTGACCGAGCGCAATGACGCCGTGATCGCGCAGGATTTTTCCGTCCTGTTCGCTGACTTCTTTTTGCAAGCTGATGAAATCCACACCCGATACCGAAAGTATCGTGGCGAATTTTTCAAGCGGGATCGAGCGGCGCTGGTCGCCGGGATGCAGTATGCTTCCGGCCCAGCAGACGCCGATCCGCAGCCGGCCGTTTTTCGGCACGCAGCCTTGCCATCGCGTGACGCGTTCCGGCGGCGGCGAGATGTAGGGGACCGTCGACGGAATGGTGGAAAGTTCTGTGCCGAACACCAACGGCAAACTCAGCAACGGACAATAGAGATCGAACGCCGGCAGGGTTTCGCCATTCGCGATCACCTGAGCAACGCCGGTAACAGACGTCATCACGGCCGCCAGCGGTTGGTGCACTCCGACCAAGACCTTGGCGCCGCGCGCAGCAACCAGCGGCGCATAGCGGACGAACTGAATCGCGTCTCCCATTCCCTGCTCGGCGGACAGCAGGATCGTCTTGCCGCGCAAGTCCTCTTCGCCGCGCCACACTGGCCGCGGAATTTTGGGCCGTCGCGATGCGTACCATTTGCAGAGCCAGCGATACTCGTATTTCGTCCAGCCGCGGCCAAAATCACCGAGACACAGCCGCACCAGCGCTTCATTGAAATTGGCATCGGCATGGTCCGGCTGCCGAGTGGTCACCACGGCATAGTCGGCTAAAGCCGCACCGTATTGATTCAAGGACGCGTAGGCATTGCCGCGATTGAGAAATGCGTCGAGGTAGTCCGGATCAAGGCGCAGCGCCGCCGCGTAAGCAGCTTGCGCCTCGTCGTAACGGCCCAGTTCGGCGAGCGCAACGCCGCGCCTTGTGTGTGCGTCGACATGGTCCGGCGCCAGCGCGAGCACCGCATCGTAGCTCGCCAGCGCTTCGTCGAAACACCTCAGCCTCGCCAGCATCTTGCCGCGGTTGTTCAGCGCTTGAATGCGGTCCGGCAATTCCGGCTTTAATGCCAGCGCGCGATCGAAACTCGCCAGCGCTTCCTCAAGGCGTTCAAGATTGGCAAGCGTGCTGCCGCGATTGTGATGGGCGGCGGCGAGATCAGGTGCAAGCGCAAGCGCGCGATCGAAGCTCGCCAGTGCTTCCTCGTTGCGGTCGAGACTCTTCAGCACATTTCCGCGATTGTAGTGCAGGACCGCATCGCCGCCGCGCAGCGCCAGCACTTGGTCGAAGCTTGCCAGCGCCTCTTCGTGTCGTTCGAGCGCAAGCAAGATCACGCCGTAATTCATGCGCGCGTCTGCCGCGCCGGGCTTGGCTTTCAACGCCGCGCCGATCATGCGCAAAGCGTCCGCCGAACGCCCTTGTTGATGGCTGAGCATGCCAGACAGATGCAGCGCGTCGAAATGGTGCGGATCGCCGGCGAGAACGTCGGCGTAGAGTTCGATCCGCCTCGTCGAACCGTCCTTCGCGATGAAACGCCAGCGCGCGCTCGACCGAGCGGTTGGATCGCGAAAGTCGGGCGGTCGATTGCTTGGCCATCCTGTTCCCAGCGGCGCCTTTGGTCATAAAGCAACGTCGGGGAAGGTGGTTAACCAAACGTCAATAGCGGTGGACGGCACACGCTAAATTAACCGTAGATAGGCCATTTATATGAGTTGTCGGCAAAGCCGCTGACGATTTTGGCGGTCCCGGATTTGGCGGTCCTATGAGTATCGGCGGAATCGGCGGCACCCCGTTCTGGCAGCAGGACCAGTCTTACTGGAACCAGTCGCAATCGTTCTTCACGCAAGACCAGAACTACCTGCAAAACCAGCAGGCCATATCGCAGCAGGAATCGGCGGATAGTTCGCTGTTCTCCGCGATGGGAACGGCGCAGACGCTCGAGACCACCGGTCTCGCTCAGATCGCCACCCAGGAAGCGCAGACCCGCGTCAACAACCAAATCGCCGCCGACGAGAAGCAACTCTCCGCCCTATCGGGCTCAACGTCGTCTTCGACCAAGCCTTCCGGTCCGGCGCCGGCGACGGGAACCGGCACGGTGCCGCTGACCACCAGCACCACCCTGGCAAGCTTAAGAATTCCGCCGGCCGGCGTCATCACCGTCAGCGACGGTACCAACACGACCGTCTATAATTCGACCGGGACCGATACCGTCGGCGACCTGATTGGCGCCATCAATGCCAACGTCGCCGGCAACGCTTATGTGACGGCGACGCTGAATGCCAAGGGCAACCTGGTGATCGCCGGCAAGAATATGACGGAATCGGTCACCGTCGGCGGCACTTTTGCGCCGAGCGTCGGTTTCAGCTCTTCAAATCAGACTTTCCAGCCAGTCGCAGGCACAGCCAGCAATTCGAATTCTTCCAGTTCGGCAACCTCGCCGGCATCGAGCGCGAAGAGTTCGAGCAGCGCCAAAAGTTCGGGCAGCGGCAAGGTGGTTCCCACGCTCGCCTCAGAAATCTCCAGCAGCGCGGCGACAATGCTGGGCGATTCCGGCGTCAGCGGCAGCCTGGTCAATATGCTGGTGTGATCGCGGATCGCTTGCGATTGGGCGACTAAGCCGCTTCAGGCCGCAACAAACTGCGACGCCAGATCGCCGCGGAATACCAGCGGACCGACGTGGTTGAGCTTGCTGGCAAGATCGGCCCAGATCTCGCCGCCCATATCGGTCCAGCGCTTGCAGAAGGCGAAATCCTCGCTCAGGTAGGTGCCGTCCTCGGCAATCATGCACTCGAACAGGGCGAAACGGTTGTCGCTTGCCGTCGCGGCGTCGAGCGAATGGTCGCGCTTAAATTGTAGCTGCGGGTATCGCGCGCACATTTTTTCCAGTGCCGCGCGCCGGATCATGAGAAAGCCGGTGCCGGCGTAGCGGACTTTGACGAAGCCGCCCTTCTCGACGATTGCGGCCGGATCGTCGACCTCGAAGACATAGTTGAGCGCCGCCGCGGAGGGGTTCGGCCGGGCCTTTTCGATGCTCGACTTCACCTTGTCCCAGTCGATGCGCTTGATCGGATAGACCGCCGCGCACATGTCGGCGCCGCATTGGAGCAGGCGCAAGACTTGCTCGGGCTCGAAGCCGATATCGGCGTCGATGAACAATAAATGCGTAGCCTCCGGATCGTCGAGGAATTGCGAGACGAGGCTGGCGCGCGCCCGCGTGATCAGTGCATCGCCATCCTTGAAGAGGATTTTTAGGCTGAGACCGGCGTATGAACGCACGGCCTTTTGCAGCTTGAACACCGCGTTCGCGTAGACGGCCGAAATCTGCCCGCCGAAGCAGGGCGTGGCGAGGACGAGATTGATCGGATTAGTCGGTGCTGGGGCGGACATAACGCTTCGCGCGGCTGTTAAGGTTAGCAAATAACGGGATATGGTTAGCAAATAGCAAAGAGCAAGAATTAACAGCCCGTTAACGCGGCGCGCGTCAACCGGCGAACGACTGGAAACCGCTACGGCGAGGCTGTGGCTGATGCGCGAGGGCCCGCGCACCGTTCCCCGCCGCGGTGATCGCGAAATGCCGCTGAAATCCGGCTTGGCCGCGAACTACGTAGATTTACGCGTCTTTAAACGAAATGAGGCAAACCTTCGGCAGCCGATCGCGAACGATCGGACCTGCACTCGCCGGTACGGCACGTACAGCGGTGCAAGCCAGTACGGCCTGTAACCAGAAGGGTAGTTCCATGTCTGACATCACCTTGACAGCTGGCATCCGCCAGAACTTGCTGTCGTTGCAGCAAACGTCCGCAGATCTGACCCAAACGCAGCAAGCGCTTTCGACCGGAAAGGCCGTCAACTCGGCCGCCGAGAACCCGAGCGCCTTCTTCACCTCGCAGAACCTCACCGAGACCGCCAATTCGCTGAGCGCGCTGCTTGACCAGATCGGCCAGGGCCAGCAGACCATCGACGCAGCCAACAACGGCCTCACCGGCTTGACCAGCCTGCTCGAACAGGCGCTGTCGACCGCGCAACAGGCGCAGCAGTCCTCGACCGGTACGCTCAGCTACACCGCGATCACCGGCTCGCAGACTATTTCCGCCGATACGACCCAGGTCACCAGCGGCACCTTCTCGACCGCCGGCCTCACTGCGGCGACGCTGTCCAGCACCTCGACCACCGACGCCGACATCACCGGCGTGGGCGCCGGAGACAAGCTGGTTTTCCAGATCGGCAGCAACGCCGCCGTCACGGCCACACAGGGCACGAACTTTACCGACTCGACAACCCTTGCGTCTTACCTGACGGCACAGCTTGGCACCCAGGCCACGGTGACCGACGCCGCCGGCACGTTGTCGATCACCAGCAATAGCGTCGGCAGCAATGTCGCCGCCGTCAGCGGCAACGGCGCCGCAGGAGCGAGCTTCAGCGCTCCCACGGCCGGGGCCGCGGGCAGCACCTTGACCCTGACGGACCAAGGCGGTCAAACCTCGACGTTGTACTACGTGTCTAGCGCCACAGCAGGAAACGCCGCGGCGAACGGCACGTTCTCGAGCTTGGCCACCCTCGTGGACGCCGCCAATGCCGCGAGCAACACCGACGGCGAGATCACCGCATCCTCCACGGGTGGCGGCACGACGCTGACGTTGGCCAGCTCCCACGCCAACGGGATCACCGTCGGCGGCGCTGTCGGCACGGCGCTGGGCTTCAACTCCACCGCCTATGACGACAACTACAACGCCTCGCTCGCCACTGCGGTCGGCGGCAATCAGACCCTGACCATCCAGGTCGGCTCCGACGCCGCCCACACGCTGACCTTCGGCACCGGCGCCGGTCAAATCTCGACCCTGGCCGGGCTGAACACGCAGCTGGCCGGCCTCGGCGACATCACGGCCACGGTGAATGGCTCGGGCAATCTTGTCCTGACCCCGACCTCGACCGGCACCGTGACGGTCGGCGGCTCGGCGAACAGCGGCACCATCGGCCTCGCCACATCAACCAGCCCCGCTGCCACCGTGGTGACGCCGAACTCGACCCGCTCCACGCTGCAGAGCAACTACAACACCCTGCTGTCGCAGATCGATCAGCTCGCCAGCGACTCGTCGTACAACGGCGTGAACCTGCTCAACGGCGACAACCTGGTGGTCGACTTCAACCCGACCGGCACCAGCTCGCTGACCATCACCGGCGTGAACTTCAATTCGACCGGTCTTGGCCTGGGGCAGATCAGCGGCACTGGCTTCCAGTCGGACGCCAACATCACCGCCACGATCTCCTCGATCAACAGCGCGATCACCTCGGTGCAAAGCCAGACCGAGACGTTCGGCACCAACTCGGGCGTCATCAACGCACGGCAGACGTTCGAGACCAACATGATCAACACGCTGCAGACCGGCGCCAGCAACCTGGTGGCGGCTGACCAGAACCAGCAAAGCGCCGACCTGCTCACCGAGCAGACTCAGCAGCAGCTGGAAATCTCGGCACTGTCGATCGCCAACCAGGCGAACCAGTCGGTGCTCAAGCTGTTCGGCTAACTCTTACTGGCAGGCCATACGAAGGGCGGCGGGGCCAAGTGCCCCGCCGCTTTTTTTTGTAAAGTCGAATGCCGACTTATTCTCCCTCCGCTATTTGCCGCTCGCATCCCAGCCATACTTAGCGTGCCCTTAACTCGCACGCGCAACCATGGCGGCCATCGCGTGGGGATGCACGATGCCGCTCAAGATCGAACTCAAGCCGAACGAACGGATCATTCTCGGCGACTGCGTCGTCACCAATGCCGGCGTGCGCGCGCGGCTGACGATCGAGGGCCGGGTGCCGATCCTGCGCGAAAAAGAAATCATGATTCCGCGCCGCGCCAACAGTCCGGCCAAGCGCATCTATCTCGCCCTGCAGCTCATCTACACGTCGAAAGAGCCGCGCGAGCACATCGCGCTTTATCTGCAGCTCGCAAGCGAGATGGTGCGCGCCGCGCCAGGCGCGCGGCCCTTCATTGACCGTATAAATAATCGAATCTTAACAGGCGAGCTCTATAAGGCCTTAAAGGAAGCTCGAAAACTGGTTGCGTACGAAGAGGAACAGTCGACAATGAATGCTGCAAGTAAGGCCTATACCAAAGTCGCGACGGAAACCGCGAGCCCGCGCGAGCTGGAAGCCGCCCTTCTTCTCAAAGCCGCCGCGCAATTGCAGGCCGTGCACGATTCCTGGCGCGATAAGCCCACCGGACTGAACGAAGCGCTGATGTATAATCGGCGGCTGTGGACGGTGTTCATCGACGCCCTAGTCGGGCCGGGCAACAAGCTCCCGGCACAGATCCGCGACAACCTGATCAAGCTCGGCGCCTTCGTCATGGGCGAGACGTTTTCGCTGATGACCAAGCCGAAGCCCGATCAGCTGAAGTCAATCATCAAGATCAATCGCGGCATCGCTGCGGGGCTGCGCGGCAGAGCGTGAGCCTGTGGCCGCACTGTCGCTTGCGCAGCCGAACGAAAAATTAGATCACGCTGCGATATCCGGGATCGCGAACACGATCCCGGATTTATGCAACAAGGCATTTGCACACCATCGGGACGGGCGATTTGCCGAGGCGATTGCCCTCTACCGCCAAATTCTCTCGATCAAGCCCGACCTGTCGGACATCTATAATAACTTCGGCCACGCGCTAGCCGCGCTCGGCAAAGACGAACCAGCCATTCTCGCCTTCGAGTGCGCCGTTGCGCTTAAGCCCGACAACCCGGAAGCGCTGTGCAACTGGGGACTGGCGCTGGCGGAGCTCGGCCGCTTCGATGAAGCGGATGCCAGGTACCGGCAAGCGCTGGCCGTCAACCCGGCATTCGCCGGGGCCTACAACAACATTGGACTGCTGCTGAAAGCGCGAGGACGGCTTCCCGAAGCCGCCACCGCTTTCGAGCGGGCGATCGGCCTGGAGCTGAGAAACCCTTCGTATTACGACAACCTCGCCGCCGTGAGGCCGTTTACGGCCGCCGACCCCTATTTCACTGCACTGGAAGCCTTGGCCAATGAACAGCCAGGGCGTCCGGCGGCCGACCAAATCCACCTGCATTTCGCGCTGGCCAAGGCTTACGAGCAGATCGGCCGGCCGCAGGATGCGTTCCGGCATTTACTCGACGGCAATGCACTCAAGCGCCGGGAGATGATCTACGACGAAACCGCCACGCTTCGCGAAATGGATCGCGTGCGCGAGCTGATCAGCGGCGAATTCATCCAGGCGCGGCAGGGCTCCGGGGAGCCTTCGCGGCTCCCCATCTTCATCGTCGGCATGACGCGGTCGGGCACGACGCTGATCGAGCAGACACTGGCAAGCCATCCGCTGATTTTTGGCGCCGGCGAACTCGATGTGCTCAATCAAGTCGCGGGCTCGGTGCGCGGCACGTTGCCCGGCGGCCCGCCTTTCCCGGACATGATGCTGCGGATGTCCGCGGAGCAATTCCGCGCCTTAGGCGCGCAGTATGTCGCCAAAATCAGCGAACGGGCGCCGCGGGCAGCGCGGATCACCGACAAGATGACGTCAAATTTCCTGTTTGCCGGCCTGATCCACCTGGCGCTACCCAATGCGACGATCATTCACGCGGTCCGCAATCCCGTCGACACCTGCGTGTCCTGCTTCGCGACGCATTTTACCAAAGGGCACGCACACACCTACGATCTTGCCGAGCTCGGCCGCTATTACCGGCATTACCGCAGCTTGATGGCGCACTGGGATGCGGTGCTGCCATCGGGGCGCATCCTGCAGGTCCGGTACGAGGACCTGATCGCCGACGTGGAAGGAACGGCGCGCCGTATCGTGTCCCATTGCGGTCTCCCCTGGCACGATCGCTGCCTCGACTTTTACCGCACCGAACGGCCGGTCCGCACCGCGAGCGCAGTTCAGGTGCGAAAGCCGATCTATGAAAGCTCCGTGGGCCGCGCGCACAAATACGCGGCCTTCCTTGATCCGCTGTTGCGCGAATTGGGGCCTTTTGCCGTCTAACTTTCGCAGTGTGACTTTCGGCGTCCGCGGTTGGTTTAGCCGCTACTCGGCGCCAGAAAATTGACCAGACTCAATTGCGCGAGCCGCGCGGTCACCGACATCGACGCCGAAAGGGTGTTCTGCAGCGTCAAAATCTGCTCGCCGATCTGATTCTGATTAACCCCGTCGATCCCTTGCAGCATATTCTGCAACGTGGTCTGCGTCTGGGTGTTGAGCGTCGTCGCGTTCTGCACCGACGTCTGCGCGTTGGCGAGATCGGCCTCGATATTGCTCACCGATTGGGTGCCGGATTGCCCGGTAAGATTGGTGGTCACGCTCTGGCACAGCGCCTGATAACTCGCCTGCGCATTGGGATCGCTCGCCGAGAACGTGGTTGCCGCCAGCACTCCGATATTGGCGAGCAGCGACGTGAACGCGGGTTCGTTGGCGCGCATGCCATAGGCGATCGACATTGAAGGGCCGACTTGGGCGGTCGCCGTCTGCCGCGCTGGCGTTGAGCCGTTCTCGCCGGTGTACCAGGACACCGTATCGGCAGGCGTCGCGTTGACCAGCGACATCGCGGTGTCGTAGGGCGGCCCGGTGACCCGCTGCGGCGGATTGCCGGTGAAGAAATCATTGGCGGCTTCCATGGCGGAAGCGGCCGGCAGTGCGGTCTGCGCCAGATTGCTCACCGCGCTGGTCAGCGCGGTCTGCAGATTGGACGCCGTCGTCTGCGTATTCGCACCGATGGTGAACTGGTTCGCGCCGGGCGGCGAATTGGTCGTCGCCTGCAGCGTGATGGTTTGGCTCGAGCCATCGGGCAGCGTCAGTTCGAACTGAATCGAATCGCCGGGGTTCGGATTAGTGGCGCCGAGATTGACCGAAATCGACGGCGGGCTTCCAGACGGGCCGCTGGCCGTAGCGCCAGTCAAGCTTGAATTCACAGCAGCGAGCTGAAAGCCGAACGGAGAGCCATCCTGGTTGATGGTGACGATTGCGCCCGACGCGCCGATGCTCAGCCGGCCGAGCCCGCTGGCGCCTAGATCGGCCTGTTGCCGTTGCGCGATGATCTGCGTCAGTCCGGACTGCGCCCCGTTGCCGTTGAGAATCTCATCGGTGCTGGCGACGGACGGCTGATTGACGGCACTGCCGGAAAACAGATAGTTGCCGCCCGCTTGCGTATTGAGCAGCGAGACGATCTGGTCGAGGTAGCTCGCCGCCGTTCCCTGGATCGAGGTTTGTCCGGTATTGTCGAGCGCGAACGCGCCCTGCTCCTGCACCGCCTGATTGATATCGGTGCCGGCGCTGGAGATCTCGGTGAGCACCGATTGGGCGACGCTGAGCGTGGTGCCGACGTCGGTCGCGGTCGAGGTATAGCCGTTGATCTGCGACAGCTGAGCATTGAGTTCGAGCGCGAGCCCGGCCTGCGAGCCGAGCCCCGAATAGGTCTGCGCCGCCTCGCCAGTGCCCAGCTGTTGGCTCAGCGTGTTGAGTTGATTGAACATATTGTTCTGCGCCAACAGCGTAGCCGAAGTGACCGATCCCGGTCCGGTTATGCTCATCAGGTCACCGCTTGCATCAGCATTGACATCATCTGCTCGATCGTCGACATCACCCGCGCATTGGCGCCATAGGCATTCTGCAGCGCGATCAGATTGGACATTTCGGTGTCGATGTTGACACCCGACTGATTGTTGAAGCGCTGCTGCAGCGCGGTGAGCACCGTGTCCTGTCCCTGCTGCAGATTGGTCGCCGCGTTTGCCGCCTGGCTCTGCTGGCTGGCGACCTGGCTCATATAGTCGGCGAGCGTCCCGCTATAGGGAGCCTGCGCGTTGCCGATGCCGGTCGCCGGCGAGAAGGGAAGCGCCGCCTGGGTCATCTGGTTGAGGATGAAATTCGGCCGCGTCGGATCGCCGGCCGCCGTCGTCGACGAATAGGCAACGAGGCTGGACGGCGAGGCGACGAGCGCAGGATTCACCTTGATGGCGCCGGCCAAGCCAGTGGTTTGCGAGCCGCTGGCGGTGAGCGCGCCGGTAATCGGCGCGGTCCCGCCGGTGAACAACGGCAGTTGCGGGCTGCCGCTGGTCAGCGACGTCGCCGTCACCGTCGCCGACAGCGAGTTGACGGTGTTCCCCGTGCCGTTGGCATTAACGGCCTGCAGCGCGGTGCCCGACGGATTGGAGAAGGTAAGGCTGGTGCCGAAGGCGGCGTTGAGCTGCGTCACCACCGAACTCATGCCGGCGGAAAAATTGATGCCGATCAGCTGGTCGTTGGAGCCCGGCGGCGAGATTTGCAGCGGCAGCGAGCCGCCCGAGCCGAGCGCCTCGATCGTGATCGCGTGCTGCACGTTGCTGGAGTCGGTATAGCTCAGCTCAATCGTGTTGCCCGGCTGCAAGACGCTGGTGTCAACGCTGTAGCCGGTTTGGCCGCCGGAGCCGACCGCCGTGCCGCTCACCGTCTGGTTCGACAGCGACTGCGACATCTGGTTGGCGAGTTCGTCGAGCTGGGTCTGCGCTTGCGGCAACACGCTGTCGCGCATCTGCACGTAGGCGGCGATTTCGCCGGACTGGATCGCGTTGGTGGCGATCAGATCGGTGGTGCTGCCGCCGGGCGATACCAGCGTGATGGTGCCGACGCCGTCCGCACTCGGGTTGGCGCTCCACAGCGAGGTCGCCGCCAGCGTTCCGGCATTGTCGAAGGTGAGTTGCGAGGCCTGCGAGCCGGAGACCAGCTGCTGGCCAGTGCCGGTGAAGATCGAAATCTGGTTGTTCGGATTCTGCACCACGTTGACGTTCATCAACTGGGTGAGCTGCGTGACGTCCTGGCCGCGCTGGTCCTCGAGCGTCGCCGTGCTCGAATCGGCGGCGTCAGCGCCTTGCAGCTGGAGGTTGATCTGGGCGATCTGCGACAGCAGGTTGCTGGCGGACTGCACGTCGTTGGCGATGCCCTGCTCGGCCTGAGTGCGCAGCTGCTGGATCGTGCCGGTCATCGAATTGAGATTTTGCGTGAGCGCCTGCGCGGTGCCGATCACCGCGCTCTGTTGCGCCGACGAGCCGGGATTGGTCGACAGCCCCTGCAGGGCGGATGTGAAATTGTTGAAGATCGCATCGAACGAGGTCGACGAGCCGGGAACGCCGTAAATCTGCTGCAGCTGCTGGTAGATTTGCGCGCTGGTATCGGCGTAGGAGTCGCCGGACGTTTCCGTCCACAACTGATTCTGCAAGAGCGTGTTCAGATCGCGGTTGATGCCGGTCGTATCGACGCTGGCGCCGGCGGTGCCGGCGGTCGCCACCTCGACCTGATTGGTGCTCTCGTTGACGTAGCCCGGCGTATTGGCGTTGGCGACGTTGCCGGAAATAACCGACAGGCTTTGTTGCGTCGTATTGACGCCCGACAATGCCGAAGAGAGCGCCTGGGAGAGGCCCATTGGTCTAGCCTTCCGCGCGGCCTAGCCGTTGCGATCCGAACCGCCGCCGATACTCCCTCGACGACCTCACTGGACCACTTGCAACAGGCTTTGAATCATCTGATCGGCCGTCGACATGACGCGGGCGTTGGCCGAATAGGCTTGCTGCGCCACGATCAGCTGACTGAACTGGGTAGCGATGTCGACGTTGGAGGCTTCGAGCGAACTACCCACGATCGTGCCAGTCGCCCCGTAAATGGGCGGGCCGGATTCCGGCGTTGCCGCATAGGCAGCGCCGTTAAGCGCCTCCAGCGCGTCCTGGCCGTTGAACGTGACCAGCGGAATTTCGGCGAGCGGAATGGTCTGCCCGTTGGAAAACGATCCGGTGATGCGGCCCTGCGTATCGACCGCGATCGATTCCAGCTGGCCGGCGGCGTAGCCGTTCTGCTGCAACTGGTTGACCTGCACGGTGCCGTTGGTGTCGGCGAACTGAGTGAGGCCGTTGGTGCCAAGCGTGAGCTGAACGTTGCCGAGCGCGTCGCCGTTGACCGTAAGGTTCTGCAGCGTAAGCCCCGAAATCGGCGGCGACAGTTCGCCGTTGGCGTTGAACGTAAACGTCGTGCCCGCGTTCTGCCACGCCGCCTGCGTCCCGGTCGCACTGGAATTGCTCTGGTAGAACAATTGCCAGGTGCCGCCGCTCGACGAACTGCTCACCTGCGCCCAGCGGAACTGGACGTTGACCGGATTGCCTTCCGAATCGTAGGCGGTGATCGAACCGCCGTCGGTCGAACTCGGCGGTGAAGGTGGACACGTCGTTGCCGATCACCGTGCCGTTGGCCGGCAGCGCGCTCAAGTTTTCGATGCCAAATTTGGTCGCCGAGGCGGTGCCGCCGACGGTGATACCGGCGGTCGGACTGATCGCGCTGAGGGTGACGTCGCCGTTGCCGGTGTTAACGCTGCCGTTGACACCGGACAGACCCTGAATTGCCGTTTGCAATCCGGCGAGCGTCGCCACTTCGCCGACGCCGGTGCCGAAGGTGATGGTTTGCGTGGCGCCGCCGCCGACGGCGACGGTCAGCGTCTGACCCGCAGCCACCGCGCTCTGGGTCAACAGGTTGGTCGGCTGGAAGGAGTTCTCGCCGGCGCCGAATCCGAGAGTGGCGGCGGCGGAGCCGGTGACCGTGATCGAACTCGGTGTCGGCGTTGGCGCCCGTGGTGGTGAGCACGAGATTGCCGCTGGCGTTGAGCGCGGCACTGATGTTAGCGGAGCCGCCGCTAATGGCGGTGAGCAGGTCTTGCACGGTGTCGTGACCCGCCGTCGCCGTGTAGGAGGTGGTGTTGGTTCCATCATTGATGACGAAGGTGTCGCCGTCGGTGATGGGTGTCGTGGTGAGCAGTCCGCCGACCGTACCGGTTCCGGTTGCCGGCGCGTCCGGCTCGAGCGAAGCGCCAGAGCCGGTGATCTGCGCCGCGATCGGCGCGCCGGCCAGCGGGTTGGCCTCGAAACCGCTCGCGTTCAGCACGCCCGACTTCGGCGTGCTTGGCAGGTTCGCCTGATAATCGACAGTAGTGGTCGCCTGCGCGGGGACGAAATTGTTGTCGAACTGAAGCACCTGCGGGACGCTGCCGACCGGGTTGCCGGTAGTCGCATCGATCGGAATACCCATCAGATAGTAGCCGGAGCCGTTGACCAGATAGCCGCCGTCAGTGAGCTGGAAGTTACCGGCGCGCGTGTAATAATTGACGCCGTTGAATTGCGGCTGATTGTCGGTGAGCCCGGTCGGCTGCTCGACCACGAACCAGCCGTTGCCGTTGATCGCCATGTCGGTGGAGACCGACGTGCTCTGGATCGAACCCTGGACGGAATTGGTGGAGACCGAATTGGCGACAACGCCGCCCGATGTCTGCTCGCCGACCGCGGCTTGCGAAACCAGATCCTCGAAGCTCGTGTCGGTTTCCTTGTAACCGGTGGTCTGCGAATTGGCGATGTTGCCGGAGATGTTTTGCAGCGCAAACGACTGCGCCTGCAGACCGGCCACTGCGCTGGTCAATGCATCGAAGATACCCATGACTAATCTCCACAAACTCGATCTGCAACGAGCGGGGGATGCCAACGCGCACCCCTATCCCGCGCAAGCGTCGAGCAAGCCCTATGCCATGGCGTTTATGCCGTTTTTACAATGGCTTATGGGAACGAGCGATGAGGTGAGCCAGGTCCAAATCTGCCGCCTCCCGGCAGAAATTGCCGACCGGCGTCAGCGCTTGCCCGCCTGTCCTGCCGCCTTAAAGGAGGCCGCGCCTTGTGAGCGGCAAGCACGGCGTGCTCTAATTTCGCGGCCAACTGAAATGGACCTGAGCGGATGCGCTTCGAAGGCACCAGCGCCTATGTGGCGACTGACGATCTGAAAGTTGCGGTCAGTGCCGCGATCGCGCTCGAGCGTCCACTCTTGGTCAAGGGCGAACCCGGCACCGGCAAGACCGTGCTGGCGATCGAGATCGCCAAGGCGCTGTCCGCCCCGCTCATCGAGTGGCACATCAAATCGACCACCAAGGCGCAGCAGGGGCTTTATGAGTACGATGCAGTGACGCGGCTGCGCGACAGCCAGTTGGGCGACGCCCGCGTCAAGGACATCCGCAACTACATCAAGCGCGGCAAATTGTGGGAGGCGTTTGCCGCCGACGAGCGGCCGGTGCTGCTGATCGACGAGATCGACAAGGCCGACATCGAATTCCCCAACGATCTGCTGCAGGAACTCGACCGGATGGAATTCTTTGTCTACGAGACCGGCGAAACCGTGCACGCAAGACGCCGCCCGATCGTCGTCATCACCTCCAACAACGAGAAGGAACTGCCCGACGCGTTCCTGCGCCGCTGCTTCTTTCACTACATCCGTTTTCCCGATGCCGACACCATGCGCGCGATCATCGAGGTGCACTTTCCCGGCATCAAACAGCGGCTGGTGGCGGAGGCGTTGAAACTGTTCTACGAAATCCGCGAAGTGCCTGGCATGAAGAAGAAGCCCTCGACCTCCGAGCTGCTCGACTGGCTCAAGCTCTTGATGGTCGAGGACATTTCGGCGGAGACATTGCGCGAGCGCGATCCCAAGCGGCTCATTCCGCCGCTGCATGGCGCACTGCTCAAGAATGAGCAGGACGTGCACCTATTCGAGCGGCTTGCGTTTATGGCCCGGCGTGAGGGGCGTTAACAACAAAACTTAAGGGAAACGCCAAGGAAACGTCATGAGCAAAGCACACACCCGCCGCGCCGTCGTTGCCGGCCTCGGCAGTATTGCCGCGTTCGCTGCCTCGAGCGCACGCGCAGAAGCGGATTGGCCGACGCGGACGATCACGATCATCCATGGCTTCCCGGCCGGCGGCCCTTCAGACGTGGTCGCGCGTCTGGTCGCTGACGGTCTGCAACGGGCGCTGGGCGAGTCCGTCATTGTCGAGCCGAGGCCTGGCGCCTCGGGAACGACGGCGGCGGCCTTCGTCGCCCGCGCCACAGCCGACGGCTACACGCTGATGGTGATCCCGTCCGGCTTCGCCAGCGCGGCCGCGACCTTCGCCCACCTGTCCTACAATTCGGTCGATGACTTCACCCCGATCTCGCTCGTCGCCGAATATCCCTATGTGATGTGCACCAACGCAACGAGCGGGATCACGAGCGTGGTGCAACTCATCGAGGCCGCCAAGACACGGCCGGCGCCGCTTCTCTACGGGTCGCCGGGCGTTGGCTCCGGGCCGCACCTCGCCATCGAGCTGTTCGCGAAAAAAAACAACATCAAGGTGCAGCACGTTCCATTTCGCGGCAGCGAACCGGCGGTCACCGAGCTGGTCGCCGGCCGGCTCGATTTCATGATGGACCCGCCAGCGACGCTGATCGGCTTCGTACGCTCGGGCAAGCTCAACGCACTCGCGGTCTCCGGCGCGCATCGCTATTTCGCCCTGCCCGATACGCCGACCGTCGCCGAAAGCGGCGTCCCTGGCTTCGACGTCACCGCCTGGCAGGGCCTGACCGCGCCGGCCGGGCTGCCGGAACCGATCCTGACGCGGCTCAATGTCGAAGTCGTCCGTATCCTCAAGGAGCCGGCCACGATCGACAAGTTGCGCGGCTTCGGCAACGAGCCCTCGGCGTCTACGCCGGAGGGCTTCAAAAAAAGGATCGTTGCCGACATCGCCACCTGGACGGCGCTCGCCGGCGAAATTCATTTCGAGAAAATTTGAGCAACCCTGCCGCCGGCCGGCCGGCTCCCGCGCGAGCAATCGAGCTGCGCCGAGGCAGCTGCGCAGCGCGCTCGGCTCAATTTTATTCGATAGCGCAACGCGTTTTATCGCCCAATTCTAATCGTCGCAAAACAACTCAGATCGCCGCTTTGTTCGACTAAAACTGGAGAAAGCTGGTTGATGCGTTCAAAACAAATGAACATTAGGGGTGAACCTCGGGCTAGGTGAAACCGCGTACGAGGGTGATCAAAATGGGTCTGAAGCATTCGCAAGCCGGAACTTCCGGCATTCTGCGATTCTTGCACCCCGCGCACAGCCGCGCCCCAGCCCAGCCGGACAAGCAGGACCAACCACTGCTGCACACGGTCCTCGATAACATGTCGCAAGGCGTTCTCATGTTCGATGCAGCGGCCAGGCTGGTGTTCTGCAATCGCCGTTACGTTGAAATGTACGGACTTTCGCCCGACGTCGCGAAGCCCGGATGCAGATTGCTCGACCTCCTCAATCAGCGGCTGCAGGCGCGAACTTTTTCGGGTAATCCGGATGAATACGTCGCCGAATTGTTGGCCAAAATCACTGAGGGCGAGACATTCGACACTGTTGTCAGCTCCGGCGACGGCCGCGCCTTCTCCGTCGTCAACAAGCCGCTCGTCGACGGCGGGTGGCTTGCAACCCATGAGGACGTTACCGAACGCCGACGAGCCGAAGTGCAAATCGCTCACATGGCCCGGCACGATGGATTGACCGACCTGCCCAACCGCGCGCTGCTGCGCGAACGCCTGGAACAGGAGCTAAAACGCGTCAAGCGAGGCGAGAGTTTGGCGGTGCTGTGCCTCGACCTCGATCACTTCAAAAGCATCAACGACACGCTGGGGCATCCCATTGGTGACGAGTTGTTGAAGCTTGTCGCCGACCGGCTGCGCAGCTGCACCAGAGAACCCGACACCATCGCGCGTCTGGGCGGAGACGAGTTCGCGATCATCATGACGCAGATGCACCAGCCGGAGGACGCCGCAATCCTCGCCCGGCGCATCCGCGAGTCGATCATCAAGCCGTATCAGGTGGACGGACACCAGATCGTCACCGACATCAGCATCGGCATTTCCATGGCGCCCATCGACGGCGCCGAGCCGGATCATCTCCTAAAGAATGCGGATATGGCCTTGTACGGCGCCAAAGACGATGGGCGCGGCATATATCGCTTCTTCGAGGCGGAAATGGATAAGCGCATGAAAGAAAGGCGCGACCTGGAAATGGATTTGCGGCAAGCGTTGAACAACCAGGAGTTTGCGCTGCACTACCAGCCGCTCGTCAATCTGCAGACCCACGAAATCACCGCGTTCGAAGCTCTGCTGCGATGGAATCACCCGACACGGGGCCTGATCTCGCCGGTCGATTTTATTCCGATCGCGGAAGAAACCGGCCTCATTGTCCCGATTGGCGAATGGGTTCTGCGAACTGCGTGCAAGGAGACCGCCAACTGGCCGGAGCACATCAAGGTCGCTGTCAATCTCTCGCCCGCTCAGTTGAAGAGCAAGAATCTCTTGCCGATGATCGTGAGCGCGTTGGCCGATTGCAGCATACAGCCCAACCGGCTGCAGCTCGAAATCACCGAGACGATGCTGATGCAAAATACTTTCGCCACTTTGAACACGCTGCATCAATTGCGAAAGCTCGGCGTGCAAATCGCCATGGATGATTTTGGCACCGGCTATTCGTCGCTCAGCTACTTGCGCAGTTTCCCGTTCGACAAGATCAAGATCGACCGCTCATTCATCCAGGATCTTTCCAACGGCGCGGAACCCCGTGCCATCGTTCATGCGGTTACCGGTTTGGCGAAGTGCCTCAACATGATATCGACCGCGGAGGGCGTCGAAACCCAGCAGCAACTGGACACTCTTGAGGCCGTCGGCTGCACGGAAATGCAGGGATACCTTTTCAGCCGGGCGAGACCCGCCGATAAAGTCAGAGAGCTGTTTGAATTGCCGGCAGCGAAGGCGGCTGAAGGTTAAGACCGAGGCAAACGAGGCCGGTCTTTAAGCGGGTTTGGTCTTCAAGCGAGGTTAGTCTTCAAGCGAGGTTAGTCTTTAAGCGAGATTAGTCTTGGAGGCGTTTCTTAGAAGCCGGCGCGCTCGTGCGGGCTATGTGCCGACCGGTTGGTCGCTTCCCGCGCGGGCGGATCGTCGCCGCCGGAATCCGGCGGTACAATTGATTGCGCTTGCCGCGCCCAGTCGAGCGCACGCGCCTTACGCTCTACGATCTCGCGATCCTGCGCGCTGCGCTCGGCCCTCGCGTCGCGCCATCTCTTGATCCAGGTCCTCACCTGCACCAGAGCGCGCCCCGCCCATCCACCGGCCCACACCAGTTCGAATGGCGTGAATTGCTGCCAGGTGCGATCGCCCTCGACCACCGCGCGGGCAATTAGGTTGCCAGCCATCGCGGTGGTGTTGAGCCCATGGCCGCCGAAGCCCGAGGCGAGCCAGACGCCGGGGGCGAGTTCGCCGATCTGCGGCATGCGGTGCAGCGTGTTGCCGAGCGTTCCCGCCCAGGCGTAGGCGGCCTCGACCTCGCCGAGCGGCGGATAGGTCTTGGCAATGTCTGCGGTGAGCGCTCCCACGTAGTGCCGCACATCGCGCGCCCATACCGTGGAGCGCCCCGACAGCATCAGCCGGTCGCCGCCGACAATGCGGTAGTGATTGTCGGCGCGATCGGTATCGCTCACAGCGCCGCGATAGCCGATGGCTTCGGCGAGCCGGGAGCCGAGCGGTGAGGTCGTAATTAGGTAGGTGGTGATCGGAATGAGCGTCGCCGCGAGCCGCGGCATCAGCCCTTTGATCTGCACGTTGCCCGCAAGCACGACCTGGTCGGCGCGCACCCGCGCATGCGGCGTGACGATGCGTTTGCGCACCCCCGCCGGATCGATCGAGAGCGCGGGCGTATCTTCGAAAATGCGCGCGCCGTCACGTTCAGCGGCCGCCGCCAGCGCCAACGCGTAATTGAGCGGGTGGATGGTGAAGGCGCTCAGATAGTGGATGGCCTGAAAGTAGCGTTCGCTGCGCAGGAATGCGCGCACGCGCTCGGTCGGCCAATACTCGACCGCACAGCCGAGTTCTCCGAGCTGCGCGGCATCGCGCAGGAACTCCTCGCCGTTGTCGACCTTGGAGACATAGAGCCAACCGCTCTCTCCCTCGATGCCGGCGACGCGCTCAGCGGCAACGGTCTCGCGCACATAGTCGAGGCCGGCTTGCGATAGCGCCCAAAGGTCTTTGGCGCGCTCGAAGCCGACACGGCCGATGACCTGGTCGGGGTCAGCGGCGAAGCCGGGCAGCACGAAGCCGTTATTGCGGCCCGAGGCGCCGGCGGCGAGCCGGCCGCCTTCCAACAGCACGACCGACCAGCCGCTCCGCGCCACTTCGCGCGCGACAGTCAGTCCGGCGAGGCCGCCGCCGATGACGCAGACGTCAACGTCGAGGTCGGCCTTAAGCGCCGGCCGACGCGGCGCCGCCACCCGGGTCGCGGCGTACCAGCTTTGGCCGTAGCTTGCCGTATCGTCTTCCATCATCGTCATCTTACGCGCACTCTTGTTACGCGCACTCTTGCCCGCTACCCGCACATGGTAGACTCGCAAGGGCAAGAAAGCGACATTGCCGCAATGCGCCGCCTGATGCTGCTCCGCCACGCCAAGACCGAACGCCAGGTTCCGGGTGAGCCGGATCGCGGACGCAAGTTGACCGAACGCGGACGCATCGATGCGCCCTTGATCGGGGCCTATATGGCCAGGCACGGCCTCGTCCCCGCTCTGGCGCTGGTTTCGCCGGCGACGCGGGCGAAGCAAACCTGGGACCTGCTGGCCGCATGTTTCGCCAAGGCGCCAGAGGCCGTGAGCGATGAGCGGATCTATAACGCCGATCCCGCACGCCTGATGGGATTGATCGCTGAGACGCGCGGCGCCACGTCACTGCTTGTGGTCGGTCACAATCCCGGTATTCATCAGCTCGCTGCGCAACTGATCGCTTCGGGTGACGTAACGGCGCGCGAGCGGGTGATCGACGCGCTGCCGACCTCCGGGCTCGTTGTCATTGATCTGCCGTTCGACGATTGGTCGCGGCTGCACGCGCATGCCGGCCGGCTCGATCGCTTCGTCAGTCCGCGCTCGCTCGCGGCGGCGACGGAATAAAGAAAGAGAGTCCCAACATGACCATCAATGTAAAGCCGTTATCGCCGGCGCTCGGCGCCGAAATCAGCGGCGTCGATCTGCGCGAGGATTTGTCGGCAGCGACCGTCGCCGAAATCATCGAGGCTTGGCATTCCCATCTCATCCTCTTGTTCCGCGGCCAATCGCTGAGTGAGGACGATCAAATCCGCTTTGCACAGCACTTCGGCGCGCTGCAGAAACGCACGCGGCCGCCCGAGGCGATCAACGAGGCCGGCCATACCAAATATCCGCTACTGACCATGCTCGTCTCCAACATCCGCGAAAACGGCAAGCTGATCGGTTCGCTGCCGGACGGCGAAATGCATTTTCATTCCGACCAGTGCTACCTGGAAAAGCCGGCCACCGGCACCTTCCTCTACGCCATCGAAGTGCCATCGGCCGGCGGCGACACGCTGTTTCTGAACATGTACAAGGCCTATGAGACGCTGCCGGCGGAAATAAAAGCGCGCATCGACGGCAGGAAGGCGCTCAATGCCTATCTCTACGATTCGACCACGCGCGCGGTGAACGGATCGAAGATCGATTTTTCCGCCCATCCGCACTACGTGCAGCCGATCGTGCGCACTCACCCGGACACCAGACGCAAGGCGCTCTACGTCAACCGGCTGATGACCTTCACGATCGAAGGGATGGATGACGAGGAAGGCGGCGCGCTGCTCAGCAAGCTATTCGACCACATCGAGCAGGATCAATTCATCTACGCGCACCATTGGCGGCCCGGCGATCTGGTGCTGTGGGACAACCGTTGCACGCTGCACGCGCGCACGGATTTCTCCGACAAGGCGCGCCGGCTTTTGCGGCGCCACGTCGTCATGGGCGACCGGGTGTATTGAGATACGTTTCCCGGATGCGGTGCAGCGCGAAGCGGTGCACCGCTGATCCGGGACCCTCACAGACTCGGCGTGTGTAACGGTCCCGGGTCTGCAGCGCACCACCATAGCGCGCGCAAGACGCGCGTGAACGCGCTTATGGTGCTGCGCTGCGCCCGCGAAAAGTCATCAACCAGCGAGCGCCGCGAGAATCCGCGCCCACGAGCGGATGCCCTTGTGGAAGCATTTGAGGTCGAATTTCTCGTTGGGTGAATGCACGCGGTCGTCGTCGAGCGCAAAGCCGACCATCAGCGTGTCCATGCCGAGCACGGTCTTGAAATCGCCGACGATCGGGATCGAGCCACCGGCGCCGACCGTCACCGCCTTCCTGCCCCACTCCTCGGCGAGCGCGGCGCGCGCCTTGCCAAGCGCCGGATTATCGAAGGCCACGTCGAAGGCGGGCGCGCTGGTGAAGTTGCCGAACTCGACGTGACAGTCCCCCGGCAGCCGCGCCTGCACGAAAGCCCGAAAGTTCTGCCGGATCTTGTCCGGGTCCTGCGCGCCGACCAGGCGGAACGAGACTTTGGCCATCGCTTTGCCGGGAATGACGGTCTTGGCGCCCTCCCCGGTATAGCCGCCGATGATGCCGTTGACCTCGGCGGTCGGCCGCGTCGAGATTTGTTCGATCAGCATGCGACCCTGCTCACCGGCCGGGATTTTCAATCCGATCGGGCCCAAGAATTTCTCCGGCGTCAGCTGCAGCCCGGCCAAATCTTCCTTGATGTCCGGCGGCAATTCGTGGACGCCCTCGTAAAAGCCCGGAATGGCCACCGAGCCGTCGGGCTTGTGCATCGCCGAAAGTACATCGGCGAGCACGTGGATCGGGTTGCGCGCGGCGCCGCCAAACAGGCCGGAATGCAGGTCGCGGTCGGCGCAGGTCACGCGCACCTCCTCGTAGACCAAGCCACGCAGCGAGGTGGTGATCGAAGGCGTCTGCGCGTCCCACATGCCGGTGTCGCAGACCAGCGCCAGATCGCGGCGCAATTCGGCAGCGTTGTCGCGCACGAAGCCGAACAGGCTCTTGGAGCCGCATTCCTCCTCGCCTTCGATCAGCATGGTGATGTCGAGCGGAAGTTTGCCGGTCACCGCCTTGAACGCGCGGCAGGCCTCGACGAAGGTCATCGCTTGGCCTTTGTCGTCGCAAGCGCCGCGGGCGACGATGATCTTGCGCCCGCCGTCGAGCGTCTCCAGCCGCGGTTCAAACGGCGGCGTCCGCCAAAGGTTCAGCGGATCGACCGGCTGTACGTCGTAATGGCCATAAAACAGTACGCGCGGCGCTTTTCCGTTGCTGCCTGCTGCAGGTGGACTTTTGCCGACCACTACCGGATGGCCGTCGGTCGGTCGGACGCTCGCTTCAAAGCCGAGCCCGCGCAGGTCGGCGGCGACGTGCTCGGCGGCGTTGCGGCATTGCGCCGAATAGGCCGGGTCGGTCGAAACCGACTGGATGCGAAGGAGGGCAAACAGCCGCTCGAGGCTGGCGTCGAGGTCGCGGTCGACGTGTTCGAGCACGGCCGGCAAGGCAGCGGACACGGTCGATGCAGTCGTCGATGCAGTCATGGGGTCACCGTTGCAATCGCTTTGTGGGAGCTGAGATCATTTTCACGGCCGCGGCGCCGCTGACAAGCGTTGCAAGAATGCAACGCATCAAACTCTTTCGACAGAAAGCGCGGCTCTACCGCCACCTTGGCTTGACATGTTCTTGTCATGCAGCGTTCGAATGTATCATTATGGCTAAAAGCCGCCGATAGTGCGGCTGGGGCGAGGGGATGATGGGCGGAAGAGCGGACGTCGCGTCGCGGGCGCGAACGGTACGGCTGCCGAACAGCCGTCTCGATTGCCCTCGGCCTAATAGTCGGGGTCGGATCAAGCACACTTGCCAATTCTTGGCTTGTAAGTTCTTGGCCAGGCTCCCCGGAGCCGAAGCCTTGATGCCTTCCATGACGCCTTCCGAGTGAGTGCGAGCGCCATCGCCGCAGGGTTATTGCGACCGAGGACAGTAGATCGATGGCTTATCCCATTAGCGAAATTCCCGGCATCAGTACGGACGTGGCCGCGATCCTGAAGAAAGAAGGCATTCGAACGACCATCGGTTTTCTGCGCGCGGCCAAGACCCCGAAGCAACGGCTCAAGATGGCGGAGAAGACCGGGCTCGACTCCAAGCGGGTATTGGAATGGGCCACAACCTGCGACCGCCTACGGGTCAAAGGCATCGGCGCCGAATACGCGCAGCTCCTAGGGAACATCGGCGTCAAGACGGTGGGCGACCTGCGGTTCCGTAATCCGCACAACCTGGTCGAAAGGATGCGGGAAGCCAACAAGGACAAGCACGTCCAGCTGTTGCCAAAAGAGAAGACGGTCGAACGCTGGATCGAGAACGCCAAAAAGCTGCCGCCGCTCATCCGTTATTGAGCGCTCCGCCGACGGGCTCGTCGCGTTCCCAGGCGCGGCCCTGCCCCTCTCCTTGACACCCGCAAATGAGCCGCGCAAAGGCTGGCCGGTAGTCTCACGTTTAACGGCGTCCAGCATGGCCGATGGCAGCGCTACGGGCCTCGTACACCGGGCCGCTCAGCCTTTCGCCGAGGTGCCCGCCGAGTCGCTGCTGACGCGCCTTCTTGGCAAGAAGCGGCCGCTCGTCATGGGCGTGCTCAACGTCACGCCGGATTCGTTTTCCGACGGAGGGCATTTTCTCGACCCACGGGCGGCGATCGCCCAGGCTCAACGCCTCGCCGCCGAAGGCGCCGACGTTCTCGACATTGGTGCGGAATCGACGCGGCCTTATGGCGGCGTGGTCTCAGTGTCGGTCGAGGAGGAGCGGCAGCGGCTCGATCCGGTGCTGCCGGCCATCGTGGCGCTTGGTGTTCCAGTCTCGATCGATACGCTCAAAGCTGACGTGGCGGCCTGGGCGCTCGAGCAAGGCGCGGCCATCGTCAACGATGTGTGGGGATTGCAGCGCGACCCAGACATGGCGCGCGTCGTCGCCGAGCACGGCGTGCCGGTCGTCATCATGCACAATCGCGACGCGGCCGATCCGGCGATCGACATCATCAAGGACGTAACCGAATTCTTCTCTCGCTCGCTGGAAATCGCCTGGAGCGCGGGCATCCGCCACCATCGTATTGTGCTCGATCCGGGCATCGGCTTTGGCAAGACGGCGGAGCAAAGCCTCGCCTGCATCGCGCACCTGCACGCGTTTGCCGGCTTCGACACCCCACTTCTCGTCGGCGCGTCGCGCAAGCGCTTCATCAATTCGATCGTGCCGTCGGAGCCGATGGACCGGCTCGGCGGTTCGCTGGCCGCGCATCTTCTCGCCGTCGAACACGGCGCGGCCATCGTTCGCGTTCATGACGTCGCTCCCACAGTTCAGGCACTGGCGGTGGCGGCTGCAATCAGGCGGGCGCGATGAGCGACGCGATTTTCGTCCGAGGGCTGGTGCTGCACGCCTATCACGGCGTGATGCAGCACGAGGCCAAGGTCGGTCAGACCTTCAAGCTCGATCTCAAGCTGACCATCGACCTGGCCGAAGCCTCGCGCAGCGACAAGCTCAAGCACACTGTTTCGTACGACACGGCGGTGAAGGCGGCGAGCGAAGCGTTCTGCGCGCGCCGCTACCGCCTGGTGGAAGCGGCCGCTGGCGCGGTCGCCGCGGCGATGCTCGACGGCTTCCCGCAAGTGCGCGCCGTTGCCGTCACGGTACACAAGCCGCACGCCCCTATTGCCGCGACCTTCGACGATGTGGGCGTGACCGTCGAGCGGACGCGATGATCGCGCCGGCCGCGGCGCTGGACTGACGGCGATGGAAGAGGCGTTTCTGGCGCTCGGCGGCAACGTCGGCGACGTGCGCGCGATGTTCGATCGCGCGCTGACCAGGCTTTGCGACGGCGAGGCGGTGCGGCTGCTCGCGCGCTCGTCCGACTACCGCACACCGCCTTGGGGCGTGACCGACCAGCCTCCCTTCGTCAATGCGGCCATCGCGGTTGAGACCGCACTTTCCCCGCATGAATTGTTGGTGCGAGCACTTGATTGCGAACGCACACTCGGGCGCGACCGCGCCCAACAGCACCACTGGGGACCACGCGCGATCGACATCGACATTCTCGCTTATGACGACGTCGCACTGCACGATGCGGACCTGACACTGCCGCACCCGCATCTGTTCGAACGCGCCTTCGTTCTGGTGCCGCTTGCCGAAATTGCGCCCGACCGCTTGATCGCGGGCGTTCGGGTCCGCGACGCGCTCGCCCGCGTCGACGCGAGCGGTATCGAAAAACTGCCGGCACGCTGACCGCAGCCCGAGCCGCGGCATGCCAATTGCAGCGTGGGGACACCAGTTGGCGCCTGCCGGCGAGCGTGGCATTTTGAGCCGATGACCGAGCCCGAAAAAGACCTGTCATTTGCAGCGGACTTTCCTGCCGCCACGCATGACCAATGGCGCAAACTGGTTGATGCCGTGCTCAAGGGCGCGCCGTTCGAGCGGCTCGAGAGTACCACCTATGATGGCCTGCACATCGAGCCGCTCTATGAACGCCCCGCTTCGGCGACCGCCCTCCCGGGGCGGCCTCCCGGCGCAGCCTGGACAGTCATGCAGCGCATCGATCATCCCGGTCCTGCCGCCGCCAATGCTCAAGCGCTCGAAGATCTGGAAAATGGCGCGAATGGCCTGACGCTAGTGTTTGCCGGCGCCGCCAGCGCCAACGATTTCGGCCTCGATCCTTCGCCGTCGGCTTTGGCGCGCGCGCTTGATGGCGTTCGGCTTGATGCCGGCATCGTGATCGAGCTTGAATTGCCGTGGCGATCAAACCAGCAAGTCGTGCGCGGCCTTGTCGATCTGATTGCAAGCCGCGGCCTCACACCGTCGTCGGTGCGGCTGCGCACCGGTCTCAATCCGCTCGCCTCGATCCGCAATTGGGACGAGGCGACGGCAGACTTCGCCGCCTTCGTCGCCAAGATTGTTGGTGCCGGTTTTTCCGGAGCGCTGATCGTTGCCGATGGCCGCTGCATCCATGACGCCGGCGGTTCAGAAGCTCAGGAGCTCGCTTACACGCTAGCATGCGCGGTGGCCTATCTGCGCGCACTAGAAGCGGCCGGCGTGCCGCTCGCGAGGGCGCGCGATCTCATTTATTTCAAGCTCGCCGCCGACACGGATCAGCTTCTGACCATCGCGAAATTCCGCGCGGTCCGACAACTCTGGGCGCGGGTCGAGCAGGCCTGCGGCCTTGCGCCGAGGCCGGCGACAGTCACCGCCGAGACCGCCTGGCGCATGATGACGCGGCGCGATCCCTATACCAACATGCTGCGCGCCACCATTGCGGTCGCAGCAGCCGGCATCGGTGGCGCCGATGCCATCGCCGTCTTGCCGTACACCGCGGCGATCGGGCTCCCCGATGCCTTCGCCCGCCGCACGGCGCGTAACACCCAGCTCCTTCTGCTCGAGGAATCAAACCTCGCACGCGTCAGCGATCCCGCCGCCGGATCGGGCGCGCTCGAAGCGCTGACGGCCGAGCTTTGCGGCGCAGCGTGGATACTGTTTCAGGACATCGAGCGCAGCGGCGGCGCGGGGGCGCCGATGGCTTATAGCTTGATCGAGGAAAAAGTCGGCGCCGTGCGATCGAAGCGGCAAGATGCCGTGGCGCAACGGAAAGAACTGCTGACCGGCACCAACGAATTCCCCGATCTCGTTGAAACGAAGCCGGCGGTATTGGCGGCGGCCCCGCCGCGCGATTTTCAAGACGCTTCGGTCATGGCGCGCAGCCGCCTCGCCGAGCCGTTCGAGGCGCTGCGCGACGCCTCCGACCGCATGCGGGCAAAAAGCGGGGCGCGGCCGAAGATCTTTCTTGCTTGTCTCGGTACGCAGGCCGATTTCACTCCCCGCGCTACCTTTGCGAAAACATTTTTCGAGGCGGGAGGCATCGAAGCTGTCAGCGGAGAAGGTGATGCATCTGCGCTAAGCGCCGCGTTGACTGCCTCGGGCACCGCGCTCGCATGCCTGTGCGGCTCGGACAAGACCTATGAAGGCAGCGCAGCGCCAGTAGCAACAGCGCTCCAGGCCGCCGGCGCGCGTCATATCTACCTCGCCGGCCCGCCGGGCGCGCGCGAAGAGGCGCTGCGAAGTGCCGGCGTACAATCCTTTATTTATGAGGGCTGCGACGCACTTTCGCTCTTGCAATCCGCGCTCGGCTCGTTCGCCAGCGGCTGAGGCGAGCCGCCTTTGATCGCGCGTTCGCCGATCTCCTCGGGCCGGTTGACGAGGGCGACGAGCGCATAGCTGATGAGCAGGAGTAAAAACCACGAACCCAGTTTCGCCACCGGCACCGCCGACCAGCTGGCGACCTGATGTGGATAGAGCCAGGTCTTGGTCAAAGTCCCGAGATTCTCGGCAAACCAGATAAATAACGCCACCAGAAACAGACCGAGCAGGAGTGGCATGCGCCGATAGACGTAGTGGATGCGATAATAAATCCAGGTGCGGCCGAACAGGAGCGCAGCCGCCGCGAACAGAACGTAACGCAGATCGACGATGAAATGGTCGGTGAAGAAGTTGGCATAGATTGCCAGCGCCAACAGGTTGATCGACCACAGCGGCGGATGGCGCGCGAAGCGGAAATCGAACAGCCGCCAGGCGCGAGCGATGTAGCTGCCGATCGATGCATACATGAAGCCGGAGAACAGCGGCACGCCGCCGACGCGGAAGATGCTGGGCTCGGGGTAAGCCCACGAACCGACGCCGGTCTTGAACACTTCCATGATGGTGCCGACGACGTGGTAGATCAGAATGACCTTGGCCTCGTCGAACGTTTCAAGTTTGAACGCCAGCATGGCGATCTGGATCGCCACCGCCGCCAGAAAGATGAAATCGTAACGCGCCAAGGCGGCGCCGCGCGGATACCAGAGATAGGTGCCGATCAAGAGCGCCACCATGGCGCCGCCAAACAGGCATGCCCAGGCCTGCTTCACGCCAAAGCGGACGAACTCGTAGATGAATGTCGTGCTCGGCCGCTTGCCGGCCCAGCGCGCCAACCGCGCTTCGCCCCCAACAAATCGCGCCAGCGGCGCCCATTGGGCCGCGGCGCTTTGGGGCGGGCGGGGATTTTGCGGTTCGGGCAAGCGGCGAGACCCGGTGTGGCAGATGGTTTCTGCTTAGCGGCAACGATGGCCGCAGTGCGGCCGGACAACTCCTCACGGTCGCGCGATGGCACCTTACATGATAAGTTCAAGAGCCGGGATCGAAGGCCTCAGTGAACCGATGAGCAAAATTCCCGATTTCAGCGAAGTGGCATTCGCCGCGGCAGGACCACAGGCGGCGGCACAATCCGCGCCGTGGTCCACCCCGGAAGGCATTGCGGTCAAAACCTCCTATGAGGCGGCGGACCTCACCGGGCTCGATGGCCTCGACACCTATCCGGGGATCGCGCCATTCCTGCGCGGCCCCTACCCCACCATGTACGTCACCCAGCCGTGGACGATCCGCCAATATGCCGGCTTCTCCACGGCCGAGGATTTCGAACGCCTTCTACCGGCGCAATCTCGCCGCCGGACAGAAGGGCCTCTCCATTGCCTTCGATCTTGCCACCCATCGCGGCTATGACAGCGACCATCCGCGCGTCACCGGTGACGTCGGCATGGCCGGTGTCGCGATCGACTCGATCTACGACATGCGCACGCTGTTCGCCGGCATCCCGCTCGACCAGATGTCGGTGTCGATGACCATGAACGGCGCGGTGCTGCCGGTGCTGGCGCTCTACATCGTCGCTGCCGAGGAACAGGGCGTGCCGCCGGAAAAACTGTCCGGCACCATTCAGAACGACATTCTCAAAGAATTCATGGTGCGCAACACCTACATCTATCCACCGCTTCCGTCGCTGCGCATCATCTCCGACATTTTCTCCTACACGTCGGCGCACATGCCGAAATTCAATTCGATCTCGATCTCCGGCTATCACATGCAGGAGGCGGGTGCGACCGCCGACCTCGAACTCGCCTACACGCTCGCCGACGGCGTTGAATATGTGCGCGCGGGCTTGAAAGCCGGGCTTGACGTCGACCGCTTCGCGCCGCGGCTGTCATTCTTCTTCGGCATCGGCATGAACTTCTTCATGGAAGTGGCGAAGCTGCGCGCCGCACGCGTGCTGTGGGCAAAGCTGATGAAAGCGTTCGATCCGCGCGACGACCGCTCGCTGATGCTGCGCACTCATTGCCAAACCTCGGGCTGGTCGCTTGCTGCGCAGGACGTGTTCAACAACGTCGCCCGCACCGCCATCGAGGCGATGGCGGCCACGCAGGGCGGCACCCAATCGCTGCACACCAACGCGCTCGACGAGGCGCTGGCGCTGCCGACCGATTTCTCTGCCCGCATCGCCCGCAATACGCAGATCGTGCTCGCCCGCGAAAGCGGCACGACGCGCGTGATCGATCCGTGGGGCGGCTCGTTCTACGTCGAGCGCCTGACCCACGATCTCGCCACGCGGACATGGGGGCATATCGAGGAAGTGGAGAAACTCGGCGGCATGACGCGGGCGATCGAAGCCGGCCTACCGAAGCTGCGCATCGAAGAGGCGGCCGCGCGCACGCAAGCGCGCATCGACGCTGGCGCGCAGGCGGTGATCGGGGTCAACAAATACCGGCCGCGCGAGGAGGCGCCGATCGACGTTCTCAAAGTCGACAACGGCGCCGTGCGGCAATTGCAGATCGACAAGCTGACGAGATTGAAGCGCGAGCGCGATCCGCGCGCGGTTGCCGACGCGCTTTCGGCACTCACGCGCAATGCCGAGGGCGGCAACGCCAATCTGCTGGCGCTCGCCGTCGACGCCGCGCGCGCCAAGGCGACGGTCGGCGAAATATCACTGGCGCTGGAGCAGGTCTTCGGCCGCCATCGGGCGGAGATCAGGGCCATCTCCGGCGTCTACCGGCGGGAGGTCGGCATGACGGATGCCCTCGATCGGGTACAAAAACGCGTTGCCGAGTTCGAGGACAACGAGGGCCGCCGCCCGCGCATCCTGGTCGCCAAAATCGGCCAGGACGGCCACGATCGCGGCCAGAAGGTGATCGCGTCGGCCTTCGCCGATCTCGGCTTCGACGTCGATATCGGCCCGCTGTTTGCGACGCCCGTCGAGGCGGCGCGCCAGGCGGTCGAGAACGACGTGCATATTCTCGGCGTCTCTTCGCTTGCCGCCGCCCACCTGACGCTCGTGCCGCAGCTCAAAGACGAACTCGACCGCCTCGGCCGTCCCGACATTATGATTGTGGTCGGTGGCGTGGTGCCACCGCAGGATTACGAGGCACTCAAAGCCGCCGGCGCTGAGGCGATCTTCCCGCCCGGCACGGTGATCGCCGAGGCCGCCGAAGCGCTGATCGACACCCTCAACAAGCGGCTCGGCCATTCGCAAGCGGCGGAGTGAAGGTCGCAAAAATATGCTCAAGCTCAACACACTTCTTAAGGAAGGCGGGATCGATCCAAAAGACGTCCAACTCGTACGCCACCAAGACCGCGGCCCGACAGGCATCACGCCGTATTCACTAATGCACGAGCCTTCGCCGGAGCAATTCGATATTTATCAAAGAATACAAGGAAGAGAGGTTTTTCGGCGAAACTTGATCGCTTCCTTTGTCGTTACACCATTCTCCGAAACACTGTTTGTGAGTTTGTATTCGGTTGGACGACCGGAGCGTAATTCCTCACCACAAATCTGCCCAGTCCGGCGGAAGGAGATCGAATTCGGGGAAATGCTGGATTTACCCATTGTCGCTGGATAAGCGACTCGCGGACTTTTCAAAAAAGCTCGTTATCGATTGGGGAGAAGGGTACCGCAGTTGGGTGCAGCGAGCTGACCGTCAAGACAAAACGGTGTTAGAGATTCGCAGCGTCTTCAAAGAACCAGACTTCCCTCGCTTTTCGGAATTTCACATTCGGTTGGGTGATCTGCGCGGCGCGCCGATCAATTGGCAGCACGAACTATCGTCCCAACGCGGCACTTATCTTCTCGCATTTGCAGATGGGCAACAGTACGTGGGCTCCGCAACCGGAGATGCCGGATTTTGGCAAAGGTGGAAGAATTATTTGGACACTGGCCACGGCGGCAATGTAGCCCTTCAGGATCGAGATGCACGCGAGGCCATGGTATGCATCCTAGAGACCGCGAGATTGACTGATACGCGGCAGGACATTCTCGATTCGGAATATCTATGGCAGCGCAAACTCGGAACACGGACTTTGCGGCTGGGCGACGAATAACCCGCGACGAGATCATCGCCAAGCTCAAAGAGACCGCGCCCGCATCGCGCGCCAAAGGCGCAATTCGCGACTCGGACAATTGAGCCAGGATAGGCGCAACCCCTCGAACCAGTTTCCTTTCCGCGGCCGCGGTGGTTTTGATCGGCGTCAATGCCTAGTTCCACCGATGTGGTGTGATAGGCGCGCCGCCAGCGGGGCGACGCTGCGAAACAATTCTGGAGCGGACAATGACCAAATTACCGCACGATGCTTTGGTGTTTATCGGCGACGGCCGCAAAGCGCTGTTTTTACGCAATGCCGGCGACGAGACATTCGCGAACCTGCGCGTCGAGCGGGTCTTTGCCGAGGAAAATCCGCTGACCCATGACCAAGGCGCTGATCGGCCTGGGCGCGGTCACGAGAGCGGGGGAACCGGTCGCCGCAGCAGCGTCGAGCAGACTGATTGGCATCACCTCGAGGAGCAGCACTTCGTGATCCGAGTAGCGAAGGCGTTTGAGGATCTGGTGCGCCAGCGTCAGGTGCCCGCCATTCTCATTGCCGCTCCGCCGAAGACGCTGGCCGAGCTGCGCAAGGCTTTCCATCCCGATGTGAAGGCCAAAATCGTCGCCGAGGTCGCGAAGGATTTGACCGGTCATCCGGTCGGCGAGATCGAGACGCATCTCCTAGGCTGATCGGCTCCGCGCGTGACCCTTGAGTCTGTCCGTCGATTCAATGGGTTAGACGTGGGCATCGGGATCGGCGCGCAAGAAACGCCGATTTTTCCGAACCATCTCATGCAGAATCGGCGAGAAAGCCCCGTCGTTGCGTGACGGATCCGTGACCGGACATTTTGTGGCCCGGCCGGAGCGCTACTGCGCCACCGCCGCGAGACCTGCGCAAAACGCCGATCCGTCCCGTCACAAAACTGATTGTCCGGTGCAAAAAGCAGCCTCTCCCCGCTCGGGCTCTTGGGGATTCACCATGAATCCCGGATACTTGACCATCGGTGGCGATTCGTCCCCGCTATCCCCACATGTTGGGACTCCTTTAACCCGATCATACTAATGCTTGACGGGCGCGGCGGCCTTGTCCTAGCCTTTGCAAGTTCGGCGCGCGGGTAAAGAGGTCCGCCGAGCTCTCCACAAAGGGTTTGCGGGAAGCTTCGCGCCGCCTGCGGCGCGAGCGCGGGGTTTTGTCGCCTTTTGGGAGCAGCTCGGGCGCGTCGTAACGAAAGTTCGGCTGGGTACAGGCCGGACGCGGCGGGTGTCGGACAGAGCGAGAAAGATGGATGGCGCGGGCCAAGTTTTGCCTTGCCGCGTCGCCGGAGAGCCGTCGGCGTCTTATATCAGGTGGGTATCCCCGCCGAGGCGCCGATGTGAGAAAATGAAATGGAAAGGGGCCAGGAATGCGGATCGAGCGGCGCTACACCAAAGAAGGACAATCGCCTTACGCGGACATCGCCTTTCGGCTGACCGTTAGCGAAATCCGCAACCCAGACGGCTCGATCGTCTTCCATGCCGACGACGTCGAAGTGCCGGAGCAATGGTCGCAAGTCGCCTCCGACGTGCTGGCGCAGAAATATTTCCGCAAAGCCGGCGTGCCCGCGCGCCGCAAGAAGGTCGAGGAGGAAACCGTTCCCTCCTGGCTGTGGCGCAGTGTGGCCGATGAGGCGGCGCTGGCCGAACTGCCGGAGAACGAGCGCTATGTCGGCGAAGTTTCCTGCAAGCAGGTGTTCGACCGGCTTGCCGGCACCTGGACCTATTGGGGCTGGAAGGGCGGCTATTTCTCCAGCGAAGCCGACGCGCAGGCGTTCTTCGACGAGCACCGCTACATGCTGGCGATGCAGATGGTGGCGCCGAACTCGCCGCAATGGTTCAACACCGGGCTGCACTGGGCCTACGGCATCGATGGTCCGAGCCAGGGCCATTTCTACGTCGATTACCAGACCGGCAAGCTGACCCAGTCGGCCACCGCCTACGAGCACCCGCAGCCGCACGCCTGCTTCATCCAGTCGATCAATGACGACCTCGTCAACGAGGGCGGCATCATGGATCTGTGGGTGCGCGAGGCGCGCCTGTTCAAATACGGCTCCGGCACCGGCTCGAATTTCTCCAAGCTGCGCGGTGAAGGCGAAAAATTATCCGGCGGCGGCAAGTCGTCCGGCCTAATGAGCTTCCTCAAGATCGGCGACCGCGCCGCTGGCGCGATCAAGTCGGGCGGCACCACCCGCCGCGCCGCCAAAATGGTGATTCTCGATGCCGACCACCCCGACATCGAGCAGTTCATCGACTGGAAGGTGATCGAGGAGCAGAAGGTCGCGAGCCTCGTTACCGGCTCCAAGATCAATCAGCGGCATCTGCGCGCGATCTTGAAGGCCTGCGTCAATTGCGAAGGCTCGGGCGACGATTGCTTCGATGCGGAGAAGAATCCGGTGCTCCGCCGCGAGATCAAGGCGGCGCGGCGCAATCATGTGCCCGACAGTTACATCCGCCGGGTCATCCAGTTCGCCAAGCAGGGCCACACCGACATTTCCTTCCCGACCTACGACACCGACTGGGATTCGGAAGCCTATCTCACCGTCTCCGGGCAGAATTCCAACAACACGGTGCGGTTGACGGATGAATTTCTCAAAGCGGTCGAGGCCGACCGCGACTGGGACCTGTTCTGGCGCACCAAGCCCGGAAAAATCTGCAAGACCGTCAAGGCGCGCGATCTGTGGGAAAAAATCGCCTACGCGGCCTGGGCCAGCGCCGATCCCGGCCTGCAATTCCACACCACGATCAACGACTGGCACACCTGCGCGGCGTCAGGGCCGATCGTCGCCTCGAATCCGTGCTCGGAATACATGTTCCTCGACGACACCGCCTGCAATCTGGCGTCGCTCAATCTGCTCGCGTTCCATGACGAGAAGGGGCGCGGCTACGACGTCGAGGGCTACGAACACGCCGTGCGGCTGTGGACCGTCGTGCTCGAAGTCTCGGTGCTGATGGCGCAGTTCCCCTCGAAGGAGATCGCGCAGCGTTCCTACGATTTCCGCACGCTGGGCTTAGGCTACGCCAATGTCGGCGGGCTCCTGATGTCGTCGGGCATTCCCTACGATTCCGATGCCGGCCGCGCCATCTGCGGCGCGCTGTCGGCGATCATGACCGGCATCTCCTACGCAACGTCGGCCGAAATGGCCGCCGAACTCGGCACCTTCCCGCGCTACACCGAGAACCGCGACGTGATGCTGCGCGTCATGCGCAACCATCGCCGCGCCGCCTACGGCGAGCGCACCGGCTACGAGAAAATGACCACCCCGCCGGTGCCGCTCGACCACAAGGCGCTCATCAATGGCATCAAGGCTTATCTGGTGCTGTCCGAGCACGCCAAGCTCGCCTGGGACCGCGCGGTGGCGCTCGGCGAGGAGCACGGCTACCGCAACGCGCAGGCGACGGTGGTGGCGCCGACCGGCACGATTGGGCTGGTCATGGACTGCGACACCACCGGCATCGAGCCCGACTTCGCGCTGGTGAAGTTCAAGAAGCTCGCCGGCGGCGGCTATTTCAAGATCATCAACCGCGCCGTGCCGGAGGCGTTGCGCGTGCTCGGCTACAGCGAAAGCCAGATCGCCGAGATCGAGGCTTACGCTGTCGGCCATGGTTCGCTCGGCCAAGCGCCGGCGATCAATTACGGCACGCTCAAAGCCAAAGGCTTTGACGACGAGACGATCGCCAAGGTCGAGAAGGCGCTGCCGACCGCCTTCGACATCAAGTTCGTGTTCAACAAGTGGACGCTGGGCGCCGACTTCCTGCGCGATGCGCTGCATGTCGAGCCGGCCGATCTTGCCGCGCCGAACTTCGACCTGCTCGCGCATCTCGGCTTTACCAAGCGCGAGATCGAGGCGGCCAACATCCACGTCTGCGGCGCGATGACGGTCGAGGGCGCCCCGCATCTGAAGCCCGAGCACTATGCCGTGTTCGACTGCGCCAATGCGTGCGGCCGCAACGGCAAGCGCTACCTGTCGGTCGACAGCCACATCCGCATGCTGGCGGCGGCGCAGCCGTTCATCTCCGGCGCCATCAGCAAGACCATCAACATGCCGAACGAGGCGACGGTCGAGGACTGCAAGCAGGCCTATCTGTTGTCGTGGCGGCTCGCACTGAAGGCCAACGCGCTCTATCGCGACGGCTCGAAGCTCTCGCAGCCGCTACAGAGCCAGCTCATCGCCGATGAGGCCGAAGACGAGGACGTCATCGAAGCCTTCCTCGACAAGCCGGCGACTTCACGTGCTACCGCCCTAGCGGAGAAGGTCGTTGAGAAGGTGGTCGAGCGCATCGTGGTCATGCGCGAGCGCGAGCGCATGCCCGACCGCCGCAAGGGCTATACGCAGAAGGCCGTGGTCGGCGGGCACAAGGTCTACCTGCGCACCGGCGAATACGACGACGGCCGGCTTGGGCGAAATCTTCATCGACATGCACAAGGAGGGCGCGGCGCTCCGCTCGCTGCTCAACAACTTCGCCATCGCGGTGTCGCTCGGTCTGCAATATGGCGTGCCGCTCGACGAATATGTCGACGCCTTCACCTTCACCCGTTTCGAGCCGTCCGGTCCGGTGCAGGGCAACGACTTCGATCAAATACGCCACCTCGATCCTCGACTACGTGTTCCGCGAGCTGGCGGTGAGCTACATGGAGCGCTTCGACCTCGCCCACGTCGATCCGTCGGGCGAAGGTTTCGACGCGCTCGGCAAGGGCGTCGGCGAAGGCAAGCCGTCGCCCGACGCGCGCTTTGTCTCCAAGGGCCTGACCCGTTCGCGCACCGACCGGCTCAAAGTGATGCACGGCGGCGGCGGCGAAGTGTCGCCCTCCCCAGCAGGAGGAGGGTCGTCCACCGAAGCTCGCAGCGCGAGCGAAGGCGGACGGGGTGGAGTGACGTCTAACGTCACTGCGCTGACCTCCGCTGCGCCCCGTGGCGAAATCGCCGGCTCAGCGGCGTTGCGCGTCGCCGAGCCCGAGCAAAAACTCTCCCCCGCCCAGGCGCTGGAGCAGTTGAACCGGACCGACGCCCGCACCCACGCCAAAGCCGCTGCGGCCGAGAAACGCGCCGAGGCTAGAGCCAAAGGCTACGAAGGCGAGGCCTGCGGCGATTGTGGCAACTTCACTCTCGTGCGCAACGGCACGTGTCTCAAGTGCGATACGTGCGGCAGCACGACGGGGTGTTCGTAATTCCTAAGCCACTGAGGAAAAATCGTTATGGCTACCTCCAAGAAAGATGCATCGTGGGCTTCCAAGTTGTTGCGGAGTCCGAGAACACCAAAACGTATCAAATCAGTTGCGGCATCCGATCTCGCTCAAGCTCGGCGAAAGGGCGCAAAGAAAAAGCGTTAGACCACTAGGCACAGGGTTGGAACGCGCCAAGAAGGACTACGAAGGCGAAGTCTGCAGCACCTATAGCTGAGCGGAGGTCCTTAGAGGGGGGGGCAGCGTCTAAGTTGCCGATGGAGGACACTGGCAATGTCTAGCTACTCGGACGAAGACTATGACCAAATCGCGCGGGTCTTGAGAGAAGAGCTCGGTGTCGATGACGATATCTGGCTGGACGTAATCGGCACTCTTCGTCGCATGAAGTATCGAGGTTATCTGCGGGACTTTATTTGTCTGCCGGACAGAGACCTTCCTGATGCCGAAGCAATATTTGTTGCCGACGAGAGGAGAATTTATCTAAGAGACAGCATTCTTAAGGCCGCTGAGCGTGAGGACCCTCACGCTCGGTTTACCATTGCTCACGAAATTGCTCATTGCGCGCTTTACCACCAACACACAAGAAAGCGCGGCATCGCCGTCGGCGCCTTTGAGAAAAAAGTCTTCAGGCGCGATGAAAGACAAGCGGATATTTTCGCGGCGGCGTTCCTCGCCCCATTTCACAAAGCCGCGTTCACGTTGACAACTACGGCAACTCAGCTCGCGCAGCGTTTTGGCTTAAGCGCCAGCATGTCCAAAACGCGCGTTGAAGAAATGGCTGGAATATATCGCAGTCGACACAACATTCGCCGAGAGTTGCCCGCCGGAGTTGTTGATTTTTTGGCTGCCAAGCGTCTCGAGGGCTACGCGGTAACAAGCTTGCCGCTAGAGGACATCGTTTCTATGAAAGTGCGGCAGCCGAAGTATGAAGGGGATCAGTGTCCGAACCCCAAGTGCCGCGAATTCAAAATGATTCGAGTCAGCACACACCTAAAATGCGATGTTTGCGGCGCCAGGACGGGCGACGACTAGTTCAACACGCCACGACCGAGCTCGCGAGCGTAGAAAGGCTAAGGCCACGAACGCGCTGATTCCATGCTTTCATTTAAGACGTAATTGATGCTGAATATGGGCACGCTTCGCTTTGCCCACCCTCCAGCATCCTCATCCTGAGGCGCCCGCGCGAAGCGCGGGCCTCGAAGGATGCTGCTCGGGCGCTCGGGCCTTATCCTTCGAGGCTCGCTGCGCTCGCGCCTCAGGATGAGGTGGCCTAGCAAAGCCTCTCGGCGCTTCGCTACGTCCAGTTACTATCTAGCCGGCGGACCGTCACCACAACAGATGGATCGAATATACTATCGCTAGGAAAGAGAAGAGCCACATGATTATGGGCCCGGATGCGCCCTTAAACGTGAAGCCGGGCGCATCAAATTCAATCGGCCCTGCGGCCGTTTGAAATACTGCCACGATCAGTACGGCAAATACGCCAGCGATCGGAAGCCCGACTGTCGCCTGCAAATGGTCGGCGCAATTTTGCGTATCTCAGGGTCGTTCCATCGCGTGATAACGAACGCGATCAACGCCAATACAACGCTGGCAAGGACAACAAAGCCGACGATGCTCACGAGATCCCCGATGAATGTCCTGATTTTCGACTGCTCCGCCGGATCAACCGACATATGACCCTCCCCGCGAAAGTGTGGAACGGATGAAGCCAGCTTATCCTCTCGCCCTAAAGTTGCAAGCGCGGAGCAAGCAAGCGTAGCCTGGATTGAGTGAAACGAAATCCGTGACAAGCCGCAACGCCCATCCCGGATTTCGCTGGCGCTCAATCCGGGCTACTACTTCACTTCGCCCACCCACGATTCTCTTTCACAGGGGCTCGGCCGTGACTCGCACCAATATCCTCTATCTGATCATCGGCGCGCTGGTGATCGTCGTCGCCGTGCTCGGCTATCAATCCTACCAGGATCGTCACCAGCCCGAGGGCGTCCACATCGATGTCGGCCCCAACGGACTGTCGATCCAGGAGAAGAAATAGCCCGTAGGATGGGTTGAGCACTTGCGAAACCCATCATGCAGCCTTCCGGGTCGACGATGGGTTTCGCTGCGCTCAACCCATCCTACGGCGCCCCCAATAATCACGCCCGCTGCCTATCGTTGTCGATCGGCAGCACCTGGCCGCTGATCGACTTGGCCGCGTCGGACGCCAGAAACACCGCCAGCGCGGCGATGGTCTTCGGGTCGATCATCGCCTTGATCGATTGCTGGGCCATCGCCTCGTCGCGCACCTGCGCAACGCTCCTGCCGCTGATCTGCGCGCGGCCGGCGAAGACGCGCTCGATGCGGTCGCCCTCGACCGCGCCCGGCGCAATCGCGTTCGCCCGGATGCCGAATTCGCCGAGCTCGATCGCCAGCGTCTTGGTGAAGCCGATCACGCCCCATTTGGTCGCCGCATAGGGGCTGCGGTTGGCAAAGCCGAAGCGGCCGGCGACGGAAGCCATGTTGATGATGACGCCCGCCGCCGATTGCTTGAGATGCGGGATCGCCAGCCGGGTGACGTCGAACATGGCGGTGAGATTGACCGCGACCACCTTGTCCCAGTCGTCCGGCGGATAATCGGCGACCGGCAGCGTCATGCCGGAGATGCCGGCATTGTTGATCAGCACGTCGAGCCCGCCCAGGCTTGCGACCGCATCCGGCACCATGCGCTCGATCTCGGCGCGGCGCGCCAGATCGCAAGGCCGTGCGATCAAGCCGGGGATTTCCTTCGCGATGACATCGAGCGCTTTGGTGTCGATGTCGCAGACGAACACGCGCGCGCCGGTCGCTGAGAACGCGCGCGCGAATTCGCGGCCGATGCCGGCGGCCCCGGCGGTGATCAAGACCCGTTGCGGCATGGTCGCTCCCTCGCCTGCTGTATCTTGGTCTCTACTGAAAGAATCGCGCGCTGAAACTCAGCATGGATTGCCGGGTCAAGCCCGGCAATGACGAAAAAGTTTGGGACTCTCGGCGACGACTCACTCATGCTCCATGTGCCGATTCTCGGAGCCGCCGATGCACAAGGCCCTCTTCTTTGCCCTGCTGACCGCATGTGCGGTCAATGTGGCATGCCTGTGCGCCCACCTGTAACAACCGTGTGCGGGCTAGCCCGCGCGTCTGCTCGGTGGTTCGCTTCGCCACGAAACTTCGCATGCCGAGCGCCAGCATGGATTGCCGGGTCAAGCCCGACAATGACAATTCAAAATGCGTCCGACATTGGGCTATGCGCCTCTCTCCCTCGTCACCACCGGGCTTGACCCGGTGGTCCATGCTGAGGTCTGGCAAGCACTAGCCTTACGATCAGCGCGTGATTTCCTCCCATAAATCGTGCCAGCCTGGATTGATCGAACAGATTAGATCAATCTTCCACTTGCGCGACCAGTGTTTGATGTTCTTCTCGCGCTGAATGGCGGCCATCGCGGTGGCGTGCTGCTCGTAGTAGACCAGCATCTTGACGCCGTACGTTTGGGTGAAGCCCTCGACTACCCCCTCACGGTGTTCATAGATGCGGCGAATAAGATCGTTGGTGACGCCAACGTAAAGCGTCCCGCGTGGACGGCTGGCGAGAACGTAAACCCAATAGCTTTTCATGCTGCCAGGCGGCATGGATTGCCGGGTCAAGCCCGGCAATGACGAAGTAACTAGGGCGGGCAAAAGCGCCAACGGGTCCGCGCAAAGCGCGGCCCGATGACAGGCTCCGCGCCGTGCCCACCAAGCGGACTCGAAACATCGTCAATGCTGCACGGTGGGCACGCTTCCGCCTTCGCTCGTACGAACTGCTGTCGCGTCAGACCGCGCTTACTTGCAACGGCCGTTGTGCGCCTTTTGCTCCATCGCTTTGATGCGCTCGCAATCGTTGCCGTAAGTCGTGCCGTTGCAGCCGCAGACCGGCAGGATGACGTTGGGCCGGGGCTTGTCGCTCGCCAGCGGACAGACCGCCGGAATCTGCACGCATTTACCGGTGCCGCCGATCAGCGCACAGGTGTTTGGCTTGTGGTCACAAAACAGACCGGGATCGCAAAAGCCGTTGAGAAAGGTCCCGCACTTTCCGCCAACGCCGACCGCGCCCGCCGTGCTCATGCCCCCCGTGAGTAACGCAAACGCCAATGCCACGCCGATGCCACGCGATTTCAGTGCCATAGCTCTCCTCCCTTGATGTCCGGCAAGGCTCATCAGCAAGGGAAACAGAAACTTGCGAAGCGACGACGAAACGCGCCTTCGTGATGGATGATCTGCCCCCGGCCTACGGCCTCACACCGTAGGGTTGCATAATCAGGTCCGCAATGCAACGGGGCGGGCGGATCCTCTCCAAAGCGCAAACGCGGTCGATAGAATCTGCGCTCGAGGATTCCGCGCCGCTCAACTCTGTTCGCGCGTGGTTAGATCTTCGGCACGCCGCAATGAGGTGGCAACCGGTTGGTAATAAGTGCAGGCGCACGCCTAACCGCGGCGGAACGCGCCTTCACCGAAACCAGCGGTGTTCCCGCACAGGAGCCAGCCATGGATGCCCACGCCCTCTCCGCGCGGCAGCGCACGATGATCGCGCTGTTCGAGCGCCATGTCGAAGCCGAGCTTGCCGGCGATCTCGACACCACCATGAACACGATGATCGACGATCCGCACCTCATCAACGTGCCGACCGGCATCGGCGGCGCCGGCCGCGCCGGCGTGCGCGCGTTCTACCATGACCATCTGGTCGGCAAGTTCTTTCCGCCGGACGTGACCATGACGCCGGTATCGCGCACCGTCGGCGACGACCAGGTGGTCGACGAGCTGGTGATCAGCTTCACCCATACGGTGCCGATCGACTGGATGCTGCCCAGCCTCGCGCCGACCGGCAAGCGCGTGGAGGCGGCATTCGCCGTCGTCGTCGGCTTCAGGGACGGCAAGATTTCGCACGAACACATCTATTGGGATCAGGCCAGCGTGCTCGTGCAACTGGGTTTGCTCAATCCGGCCGGCCTGCCGGTTGTCGGCGCCGAAGGCGCCCGCGCGGTGCTCGATCCGAAGGGGCAAGCGCGCCGCATGTGACGGCGCGCGCTCCACTGACCCTTACGGACACTCAAAGCGGCGGCAAGGCCTCGGCAACGGAGAGCTTGCGCCGCGCGGGGCGCTTGGGCCGAGACGGCGGCTGCTTCGCCGGGGCGGAGCTCCGCTCCTGCTCCTTGATCTGCAGCAACAGGACAAAGAGTTCGTGCGACAATCGCTGCGGCGGCTGATAATGGGTCTTGAGCCCTTGCCCGATCATGCTCTGGATGACCCGGTGCAACGTCACCGGATCGTTCTGCACATGATCTGCGGCGTGGTCGGCCATGCAGTCCCCGGACAAGCAAGCCCCTGGGCACGTTAATCGACGAAGCGGCCACTTGTTCCACTGTTCGCTTCGCGGAATCCGCCGAGCATTTCGGCGCCCATCCCGGATTTCGCTCCCGCTCAATCCGGGCTACGATATGCACCATGGACGACTTTCCCGTTGCCCCGCCGATCGTCATCAAGGACACGCCGCACCCGCGGCGCCTTGCGACGATGAAAGAGGCGCGCGCCTATGTCGAGGAGGCCATGCGTGTCGGCCGGCCCGAACCGTGGCGTGAGGTGTGGCATCGGCTGAAATCGGTGGCGACCGAAGAGGACGCCATCGAGGCGATCGGCGACTTGCGCGAACTGCTCGGCGACGAAGATTTGCTGCTGCCCTCGCGCTAAATTCTCCCCGACAGATAAAGGAACCGACGCATGCGACTATCCCGGCGCGACGTTCTCGTTACTGCGACACTCACCACGGCGGCCGGCGCGGCCGCTTCCATATCCTTCATCACAGCAGCGAGCGCCCAGACCGCCATGACCACGCCTTCCGGATTGAAAATCATCGACGTCAAGATCGGCACCGGCGCCATGCCCAGGACCGGCCAGACCGTGGTCGTGAACTACACCGGCTGGCTCTACGAGAATGGCAAGAAGGGCACGAAATTCGACTCGTCGCTCGACCGCAACGAGCCGTTTTCATTTCCGATCGGCCAGGGCCGGGTCATTCCCGGCTGGGATGAGGGCGTCGCCACGATGCACGTCGGCGGCAAACGCACGCTGATCATCCCGCCCAAGCTCGCCTATGGCGCAAGCGGCGCTGCCGGCGTCATTCCGCCCAATGCGACGCTGATCTTCGACGTCGATCTGTTGGCGATCAAAGGCTAAGCACCCTGCTTGCCGCGGCGAGCGATCGGGCTCAAACTCCCGTTGTCCGACGACCCTGACACCGCCTCGTCGCCGTCGCGGGCTAATTGCAAATTCGCTTTCGAAAAACGATCACCAAACTAGGAGGAACATCATGCCACTTCATGCACGCAGAAGTGTTCTCGGCGCACTCACCCTCGCCGCGGGCCTTGCGCTATTCGCCGGCGCGGCACAGGCGCAGATGATGGCCAAACCCGGCACTGCTGCCGATGCCAAGGCCATGCTCGACAAGACCGTCGCCGCCATCAAGGCCGACAAGGCCAAGACGCTCGAGGAAATCAACGCCGGATCGAACGGCTTCTTTGTCGGCGACATCTATCCGTTCTGCTTCGATCTCAGCGACGGCAAGAATGTCGCCGTGGCCAACCCGAACGCCAAGCCGCTTATCGGCAAGGATGTCAGAACGTTCAAGGATCCCACCGGCGACGCCTACGGCCAGCGCATCTACGACGCCGCCAAGGAGGGCCAGGTCAACGAAGTGAGCTACAAATTCCCCAAGCCCGGTCCCGACAAAACGCCGGTGCCGAAGGTCGCGTTCGTCACCGCGGTCAGCGGCCTCGGCTGCGGCGTCGGCTACTACAAATAACGATCGTACCAAATATACGACCTCGACAATCGTGTGAGCGGCCCGGCTGGACTTAGTCCGCCGGGCCGTTTGTTTTACTGCAATTGTCCGCGTTGAAATGATGACGCAGGCCAGCGCGCACCACGCGTCGCCGTGCGGCCTGTTCAGCTCTTGTAGGTCGATCGAGATGGAGGGAGGCGGAACGACGTTCCGCATCCCGTCAATGTTGCGCAGTTAGTGGAAGTGATAGTTCAAACCGACGCGCAGGATATTGTCGGTGACCTTCGAGCTAAAGGTGTACGGCAAGGTGCCGAAGTCCGCAGCCGCCTCGAACCCGGTTCCACTGACGCTGCCCAGATCGAGATAGAGATATTCGGCTTTCCAAGTCCAGCTGGTCATGCTGGGAACGACGCCTTCGACGCCAGCGCCCGCCGTCCAACCGACGTTGGTCCTTGAACCGGCGAATCCCCACGATCCAGCGGTACATGTCGGAGGCGCACCTGAGAAACAGGCGTCGGTAATAGTTCCGGAAGCCTTTATGCCGCCGTAGGCGAGGCCGCCGGTCCCGTACAACAGCGTCGTGGGATTGACGAGATAACCGATCCGGCCGCGCACCGTGCCAAACCAATCAATCTGGGCTTTCATGGTCCCACCGACGTTGGTACAAACGCTGCCGACGTCGCAATCGACCCCAAAGCCGTACGGATCGCTGAAACCGGCACTACCTCTTTCGCCAGAGCCCTGAATATCCGCCTCGAGGCCGAGCACCCACGTCGGATTGACCTGCCAATTGTAACCGACCTGGCCGCCACCGATTAGGCCATCCAACTTTTGCGACAGCGGATTGTTACTGGACGGGATCGGCGTGCCGCCTGTGTACGCACCAAAGTTGGGGTCGTAGTAATCGCTTTTGGCTTTCCCCCAGCTGTAGCCAACGTTGGCGCCGGCATACCAGCCGGTCCAGCTATAGACGGGTGGCGGTGCCTTCACGAACAGATCGGCGGCGAAAGCGGGCGCCGCGACTGCCACTGCAGCCAGCCCAACCAGCGCCAAAAGATTCCTCTTCATGACCGCCCCCTGTAGGCTTTTTACTTCGCTACGTGGCATTCGCCGCATTGTGCTCGGATCGAAGTCTTGCTCAGGAGCGCATTGAGTTGTCCGCGCTTAGATCGAAATCGCAGCGGCGGCGCTCGTGAGAAAATTCCGATCCCGCAATTTTCACAGACTATCAAGAAGAGGCTAGATTCCCTAGCTGTTAGTGCAACGTCCAACTACACGGACTAGGCGGTACGCGAGTGCCGCCTAGTCCTGATTTCCTGGCAAGGTATTGATATTACGGCGTTTCTAATCGAACAGCGCCAGACCGACGAACGTCCGATTGTGTTACCCAAAAGACGCAAGCACCGACAATTTGGCGAAGCCTGCGGCGGATGTGGGAGAGGCCCCGCGCGAATTAATTGCCGCTCTCGCAACGAGGGCTGGTCCCCACCGACGCCGCGCCGGCCTAGTACCGGGGTCGCTGGCTATTCCTCCGGTTCGGTGGTGAAGAACAGCGGATAGCCTTTCTGCTTGCCGAGGTCGGTTGCTTCCTTCGCCTTGGTCTCGGCGACATCGCGGGTATAGACCGCGATCACGCAAGCGCCTTTTCTGTGGGCGGTCATCATCACCTGATGGGCTTGGTCCTCGTTCATGCGAAACACCGCCTTGAGCACCTGCACGACGAACTCGCGCGGCGTGTAATCGTCGTTGAGCAGGATCACCTTGTAGAGCGGCGGACGCTCCGTCTTCGTCTTCACCTTGGTGCGCGGCTTGACGACGGTCTTGGTCGTGGCGTTGGTCATGACGAAAGCCCGCTGCTGCCCGGTCCGGACGCAAGCCCCCACTATAATCTGACAAGCCGATGCGTCCCAGCCTGCGGCAACACTGCTTGCACCACGGGAACCGCACCGCCACACTAGCGTTGGTTCTCGTCTCCGTGCAAAGACCGTTGCGGCATCATCAGATCATTGCGGGCAGACCATGCACATTCTCGGCATCATCCTCGTCGGCTTCGTCGCCGGCATCATCGCGCGACTGTTGGCGCCGGGCGGCAACAACCCGGCGGGCTTCGTGCTGACCACGCTTCTCGGCATCGGCGGAGCGTTCGTCGCGAGCCTGATCGAGCAGGCGTTCGGCCTCTACGGCCCGAACCATCAAGTCGGCCTGCTCGGCGCCGTGATCGGCGCCATCCTCATCTTATTTATTTGGCACAGACTGGTGGCGTCGGGCGCGATCTCTGACCCGGGGCGCCGCGGCTGGCTCTAAAGCGCGGCGTGCGACCGCCAGGCTCTAAGCGATCCGTCGCGATCCGCCTTGCAACGGCCGCCGCACGGTTCGCCGTTCAACCACAACGGCGCGCGGCACGGCCGCCTGACCGGCGCGAGTAGCGCGCCCGACAATGGTGATTTGCTCGACGTCCTTGCGCTTTCCTACGCGCAAGATCGCCACCCTCGCCTCCTCGGCGCTGATCAGCATCAGCGCGGAGACGATATCTGCCTGCTCGCTCAGTTCGTCGGTCAAACCTTGCGCGGCGAGTACCGCTTCCTCGACCGTAGGAGGATCGCGGCGCACGCGGCGCCGGCCATCCTTGGTGTCCCAGGTTTCGCTCATGGCACAGCCTTCTCGATGGTTCTTGCTCTTGGACCGGTATTATCGGGCCATTACCGCAGTGCAGCAAGAAAATTGTGCGATGCACTCACGGAGATTTCAACAGGTCTTTCAAGGGCAAATCGTTAACGGTCGCCGGCACTAACGCGCCGGCGGGACAGATCGATCGAAAACAGTGGAAGCGAAGAACGAGGCGGTTAACGCGCCTGCATTTCGCTGAACAGGACGCCGCCCTTGCCTTTGGAAGTCTTTGCCGTCTCGACCAGCGACACGGTGACGGCGTCGGGCTGCGCGCCAGCGTTCTTCACAACCGCCGCGGTGATGTCCTTGATCAGCCCGCGCTTCTGGTCGAGCGAGCGGCCTTCCAGCAGATAGACGACGACTTCTGGCATGACGATCCTCCATTATTATGAGCCGACCCGTCGGGCGCAGAACGCGCCGCAGCCGGTGCGGTTTCGTTCGGGCGTATAATATCGGAAAGTTCGAGGTGAAAGCGCAAGCGCGCTGACGGCGCGTGGCGAAAAGCCTCTCATTCGTGTGCACAGACGACCCCGGCAAGCGGGTTGAGGCTACGCGAGCCTAATTCTCGTCGGGCGGTGAATCGCTGAAGCTGAAGAGACGGAAGAGTGGGCGCAGTCCGCCGTTTTCACGCCATCGCTTCCTGGCGTTAGCCGCGGACTGCCAATGCCGCGTCGCCTCTGCGGTCGTCGGCCGCCGCTTGGTCTTCTTTGTCGGCGATGTCTCGGGCGCCACGATCGAGTTGGGCGACACCGTAGTGGCGTCGACAGCCGGAGTCTCAGCGAGCGCGGTATTTGGGGACGCCACTGCTGGCGGCGCTGCGAGCGCAACCGGCTTGCTTGCACTGGCGAGATTGTCCGGCTCGGGCTTGCTCATTGGCGTTTGCGATTGTGTGCCGGTCGCCTGCGACGGCTTTGCCGCTTGCACCAACGCGGCCGTCTGACCGGCGGCAGGCGCCGATACTGTCGGCTGCGCGGTCACAATCGGCGCCGCAGTCACCAGGGCGTGAGCCGCAATCGAGCTGTTCTCTTCATTGGCGCCGGGACGCACGACCAGCGAAACCACGACGACGGCACCAGCCGTCGCGCCAATTGCGGTCGCGACTAAGGCAACGCGCGCCGTGCGCAGGAAACTCGGCGCCGGTGCGAGATAACCCCATTCCGGATGAAAGTTTCCGGCAGAACGCATCACCACCTCCGAGGCAGGACTAAGTCTGCCCCACACGACTTCAATCACCCACTCTCAAACCCACAAACGCTGCACCGCAGAAAGGTTCCTCTTTAGTCGCGGCCAACGCATTGCAGGTTCGATTGCCAATTTGCTTATCGGCCATAGCGGAATCGGGCAAGCCGGGGAATTCCAGATTTCGAATAGTGTTGCCAATTGGCACCAGCATTGCTGACACTTTTGCCGCAGTTTGTGTCGGAATGCGCGCGAGTGCGGCGACGGCGGCGCAAACTTATCCACAGCTCCCCGCAGGAGCTCCGGCGGCACCGGCCGCCCCTGCGGGACAGCGAATTTATTCCGCGTAGTCGCCCCGGCGAACTGCTCGACGAGGCGGCGATGCCTAATCGACGAGCGACAGCGGCCGCACTTCTTCCGGTCCCGCCGCGATCTCCACGGTGCGGGCATTGGCCGGCATTTGCAGCACGGTCGCGCGCTGGCCTTCGCGCAGGCGGGTTACCAGCACGACCTTCCCATCGGGAAATTCCAACGCGTCATGGTGGACGCAAGGCTGGTCCATATTGACCTGGCGGAATCGCGCCAGCCGCTGACCGATCTTGCGGCTCGGCAGAATGCCGAGCGCAGCTTCGCATTCGACATCCTGTTCGAATGCAATCTCGGTACCCGGCAACAGGCAGACCGCGACATTTGGGTTGTCGAGCGCCGAGAAGCCGCCGGTTGGCGTGTTGACGAACTTCGTGCTCAGCAGCTTGTCTCCGACCTTGGCGGGCCTGCTGGCGACGTGGTGCAGACTATAGTCGCACATCGAAGGTCTCCTCTTTGCTGTGAACAGCCGAGCTGGTTGTCCTTCTGCAACGGCGAGTCGAACAGCCGTTGGTGGCGATCTTGTGTCGTGGCCGCTCGCAGCCCGCGCACGAATGCGTCATCGGGCGAACGCGTCGTCGGGCGGACGCGTCGTCGGGCGAAGACGACATGGTGCAACGACGACACAATCGAGTTCTGCGTCCGCGGGCCATTCCTGTCGATCAGTAGAAACGCTAGGTTTCCCCGCCGCCTTGACTCTGCGCAGCCGCATTGCGTCATGCGCATGCGAAAGCGGCGCCGATACGTCGCAGCAGCAGATGAGGATGCTCCATGACCGTCTCGATGTATAAAATTTCGGTACCGATTTTCGTGCAGTTTCTAACGGCCCTTTCCACCGTGCTCGACAAGGCGGCCGCCCATTGCGAAGCAAAGAAGATCGAGCCGGCGGCGCTACTCACTGCGCGGCTCTTTCCCGACATGTTTTCGTTCGCGCGCCAAGTACGCGCCGCGACCGATCACGCGGCCAATACCACCGCCCGGCTTGTCGGCGCCGAGCCGCCTGCGCTGCCGACAGCCGACGCGAGCTTCGGCGAGCTTAAGGACCGGGTCGAGAAGGCGATCACCTTCGTCAAGACGTTCAAGGCGGCGCAGATCGACGGCACCGAGGACAAGGCGATCAAGATCACCTTTCCGAGCGGCGCCACGCGCGATTTCACCGGCCAGTCATTGCTTCTGAACAACGCGCTGCCGAACTTCTATTTTCACTGCACCACCGCTTACGACATCATGCGGCAATGCGGCGTCGAACTGGGCAAGCGCGACTTTATGGGAACGCCGGTTTCCCTCTAGCGTCCCGCCACAGCGTCGCGTTACGTCTGCTTAGGAGGCGGTGCCGGCCGGCGCCGCCTCACTATCGAGATCGGCCGCTCCGACGCGGTGTCCGATCCACGACGGAATACCGCCGATCGACATGACCGCGTGCAGCGTCATGCTGACCACGTGGCCGGGAACGGCGAGCGTGGTGCTCACCAGCGAGGTATGAGCGGCCGGCGGCGGAAGCGGTGCGGCGCTCACACTCACTGGCGCCGCGGCGGCAACCACGACCGCTGGCAGCGCAGCGGGTGCGGCACCACCGGTCACAGCCGAGGCCGTGATCGCGGGCGCCGTCGGCCGCGCCGCAGGCTTATTGACTGCCGGTGCAGCGGCGACACGACGCGTGGCCGGCGACACAGGGTTCGCATCGGCAGGCTTCACATCGGCAGGCTCCACATCGGCAGGCTTCACATCGGCAGACTTCGCATCGGCAGACTTCGCATCAGCAGGCTGCACATCGGCAAGCTTCGGATCGGCCGCGGCCCGGTTGTCGAGCGCGCCGGTCGTGCGGCTCTTCTCAGCCACCTCTTCCGCGACGAGGAAATCGCGGATCATGTCGTGCTCCTCGTGGACGAGCTGCAACATCTGGCCCGAGGCAGGCGCAGCGGCCGCCGCAGCCGAGTTCTGCTCACTCAAGTGGGCGAACTGGTAATGCGCGAGCAGGAAGGCACCGATCGTGCTCGCCAGCGCCGCCGGCAGTACTTCAACGACGAATTTGCCCACCAGGCGCAGCGCCCAAGGGACTTGATTGGAAGATACTTGATTGGCAGGCACCTGATCGGATCTTGCCGCGGTCAGCACCATCGCGCTCCAGCCCATCGGTCCCGCTCCTCATGGCGATTGGTTTTTCAAACGACCGATTGAATTTCAAACATGTGTTATGGGCGGCGGCATGCCGGGAAAAAGGAATTTTTGCGGCAATCAGTGGGCTTTTTGCCACCTCGTGGCCTGATCCGGCCGGCCGAGGCCGTGGATGGCCCAGCGGGCGACGGTCTGCGCCAGCCAATCGACCGCGCTTTCGTCGACCGACAGCTCAACCGGCGGGCCGGCGAGCTGCTCGCGGTTGCGCACGAATATGCTGCACTGGCCGAGCAGCCAGACCGCGGCGACCACGAGCGTGCGATGATCGGCATCGGGGAGAAACCGCCGCACCAGGTCGGTCGCAAACCCCATGAACGGAGCCGCCTCCTCGCTGATCAGTTTGCGGAACACAGGTGTCGGCCGCACACTTTCCCAGTTGAAAATGCGGATGTGGCGGCTTGCTTCGTCGCGGGCGAGCAACGGCCGCAACTGGCGGCGGATGAAGGCAGTAAGCGCCTCCTCGGGCGACATTGCGCCGGCCTCTTCCGCATGGGCGAGCTGATCTTCGGTGAGGCCGCGGAACGCCGCGCGCAGCACTTCGCGGTAGAGCCCGTCCTTGCCTTCGAAATGATAATTGATCGCAGCCTGGTTCACGCGGGCGCGGGCGACAATGGCGCGGATGCTGGTGCCGTCATAGCCGCGCTCGGCGAACAGCCGCTCGGCCGCCTTCATGATGCGTTCGCGGGTTACTTCCGAGGGCCGCGTCATCGTCGCTCCAAATTCAAACCACCGTTTGAATTTGGACTAGCCGTTTACGGCCGCCAAAGCAAATGAGGCAAGACCGATCCCGCCTGTCCCCTCCCCGCGACTATACGCCGTCGGGCGGCCGTTCCATTTTACCTCGCAAGGGCGACACACAAGGGAGGACTAAGACCCGCCGCAATCGGCAATGCAAGCGCGGCGCCCGTCGGCGCCACGCTTTTCATGCCTGTTGATTTGATGTGTACTGCGGCCATGCCCGCTTACATCTGCGTCACCTGCGGCACGCAATTTTCTCCCGCGGAGAAGGAGCCCGCGCGCTGCCCGATCTGCGACGAACCGCGCCAATACGTACCGCCCTCGGGCCAAGCGTGGACCACGCACGAGGCGCTGGCGCGCCGCCACTGCAATGCGTTCCAGCAGCACGAGCCCGGGCTGATCGGCATCGGCACCGCGCCCGCCTTCGCCATCGGCCAGCGTGCGCTGTTGCTCAAGACCGAACAAGGCAACGTGTTGTGGGACTGCATCTCGCTCCTCGACGCGGCCACGACCGCCATCGTCAAAGCGCTTGGCGGCCTCATCGGCATCACCATCTCGCACCCGCATTATTATTCCTCGATGGTGGAGTGGGCGCACGCGTTCGATGCGCCTGTCCATCTGCACGCCGCCGATCGTCAATGGGTGATGCGGCCCGACCCTTCGATCAAATTCTGGGATGGCGATACGCTTTCGCTGGCGCGTGGGGTGACGCTGATCCGCTGCGGCGGACATTTCGCCGGCGGTACCGTGCTGCATTGGGCGCAAGGCGCGCAGAACCGCGGCGCGCTCCTTTCCGGCGACATCGTGCAGGTGATTCCCGACCGCAAGTTCGTCACCTTCATGCGCAGCTACCCGAACATGACCCCGCTGTCCGCGCCCGCGGTCGAGCGGATCGGCGAGATGCTCGAGCCCTACGCATTCGATGCCATCCACGGCGCCTGGTTCGACCGCACCATTCCGCACGGCGGCAAGGACATCGTCACGCGCTCGATCGCCCGCTATGTGACAGCGGTGCGCGGCGACGGCTCCGCCGAGTTGCAATAACAGACGACCACATCACACACTCACAGACGAAGAGGAAATTACGCATGGCGCGCATCGATGAAGTCAAAAGAGAAAATCTCTCACCGCGCCAGCAGCAATTGCACGACGATTTCCTGCGCACGCGGCCGCGCAAGACTCTCACAGGACCGTTCGCCGTATTGATCCACACGCCCGACATCGCCGAGCCGGCTGACCATCTGGTCAACTATTATCGGGCGAACCCGAAACTCGGCCGCCAGCTGATCGAATTGATCATCCTCATGGTCGTGCGCGACGCGACTGCCCAATATGCCTGGTCGGTGCACGAGCCGCATGCTTTGGAGCATGGGATAACGCAAGACGTCATCGACGCCATTCGCGCGCGCAAGCGGCCCGACTTCAAGCGCGACGACGAGCGGCTGATCTACGACTTCGTCACCGAACTGCTTGCCAACAAGACGGTCAGCGCAGCGACTTTCGAGCGCGCCAAGGCCGCCTTCGGGGTCGACGGGGTGATCGAGGCGGTCACCTGCGCCGGACTCTACGGCATGGTCGGCTTTGTACTCAATGTTTTCGACATCCCGCCGCAACCGGGCAAGCCACTGACTTAACGCGGCGGGCGGCTCAGTTCGCGGGGCGTTGTTCGAGCAGCGCGCGGCCGCGCCGCGTCAGCGCGATCGTGCGCTTGCCGTTGTTCTCGGTCGCTACGAGTTCCGCGACAATCGCGTCCTCCCACACCGAAATGTGCGGGCAACTGTGCCAGGCTTCCACGGCCTGCTCACGGGTGCGCGGGCGATCGGCTACCCAGTCGAGGAATTGCAACATGATCAAACTTGTCGGTTCGGACATGACGCTCTCCCGCCCGACAGCATAGACCGAATCGCCCGCGCTTGCAGCCTTCCCGGCGGCGGAACAATCGGGCGCGAGACGCGTTGTCGCGGCCGGGTTCATTTAACGCGAGACATTGCATGTCCATCCTCATTAGCATTCTGATCACGTTCGTTGTCGTCATCCTGTTCCTTTATCTCGTCAACCTGCTGCCGCTCGACGGCCGCGCCAAGCAGATTGTGCGCGTGATCGTGATCATCATCGGAATAATCTCGTTGCTGCGTTACCTCGCGGTCTTCTAAGATCGGGGTGCTGTGCGCCGCATCGAAGGTTACGTCATCGTCTCCAGCGACGGCATGATCGCCGACGCCAGGGGTGTAATGCCGGACTCGATCCGCAACGAGGCCGATCAGCGCTTCTTCCAGGAGGCGCTCGACCACGTCGCGGTCGTGGTCCATGGCCGCCATTCGCACGAGGGTGGCCCGCGCGCCGCGCGGAGAAAGCGTCTAGTCGTCACCCGCCAGATCGCCACTGTTGCCCCCGATCCGGCCCACCCCAATTCATTGCTGTGGAATCCCGCCGGCATCTCTCTCGATGAGGCGATCGCTGCGCTTGGCGCGGCCGATGGGCCGGTCGCGGCCATCGGCGGCACCGAAGTCTTCAGCATGTTTCTGCCGTTGTATGACGTCTTCAACCTCTCCCGCGCCGCGAGAGCGAAGATTCCCGGCGGCCGTCCCGTATTCGAAGAGGTCGGGCCGAATGCGACGCCGGGGGACGTGCTCGCTCGGCATGGCCTCAAGCCCGGTCCGCAGCGCGAACTCGACGCGCAGGCGGGCGTGAGCGAGGTCACCTGGGAGCGCTGATCGCGGAGACGCCAATGGGATGCTGCCACCGATGAGCTTGCGTCCGCCGCGCGGCAATTCACGCAACGTCCAGATCGTCGCGCTCGACTACGAGATCGCGCAGGAACAGGCGAGCGCGCTTGGGCGGCTCGGCCGTGCGCTGGAGGCGGCGCTTAGCGCGCTGTCCGATTATGACAGCGCTCACGCCGAACGTGACGCGGCGCGGGCACGTCTCGTGCAGGCGGCGAGCGACGCCTTATGGTACTTCATGGTGCAGCGCGAAGCCTGCGGCCTGCGCGATCCGCGTCCCGTCATCCGCGATTATCGCGTGCCCGCCGAGGTCTATGCCCGCATGGGCGTCATCGCACGGCGCTGAATGGGCGCAGCTACTGTCACGCGCTTTAAGCTTTCTTTAACCCGCGCCGCGCCCCGCCATCGCCCGGCGACAAGGCTTTATTCACCATTCCGGCGGCATTCTTACTGACGGTTCAATGGCGTGCGGCCCCCGGAAGCATTGATGCGCACCCTCCCCCTGCTCGATGAACTCGAGGCTGCGCTCGCCTCCGGCACGAATTCGCGCCGCATCGAGATGCTCACTCGCATCACCGATCTGTTCGTCGGCGGCGCCAAACGCTTCTCCGAAGATCAGATCGGCATCTTCGACGACGTCATGATGCGGCTCGTCGCCACCATCGAGGCCAAGGCGCGCGCCCGCCTCTCGCACCGTCTGGCGCCGATCGCCAACGCCCCGATCCGGGTCGTCAACATGCTCGCCTTCGACGACGACGCCGAGGTCGCCGAGCCGGTGCTCAGCCAATCGGAACGGCTCGGCGAGAGCGAACTTCTGGCCAATGCCGCGAGCAAGAGCCAGCGCCATCTCGCCGCCATCGCGCAGCGCAAAACCTTGAGCGAAGCGTTGACCGAAGTGCTAGTCGAGCGCGGCGACCGCGAGGTGGTGCAATCGGTGGTCAAGAACTCCGGCGCCCGCTTCTCCGACGCGGGCTTCCGCATGCTGGTAAAGCGTTCGACCGGCGACGATGCGCTCGCGACCGAGGTCGGCCGCCGCACCGACATCCCGCGGCAGCATTTTCTCATGCTGCTGGAAAAGGCTTCGGAGGCGGTGCGCTCGCGGCTTGCCGCCGAAAATCCGCTGGCGAGCTCCGCCGTCGAAGGCATCGTCGCCGAAGTGGCCGGCGGGATTCGCAACGACGTTCGCAACGCCTCACCGGATTTTGCCGCCGCGCACGCGGAAGTGGAACGGCAGAACCGCATCCGCCGCATTGGCGAGGCCGAGATCTATCAATACGCGCGCGAACGCAAATTCGAGGAAACGGCGATTGCGCTGTCGCTCCTGTGCGACACGCCGATCGACGTGGTGGAGCGGGCGCTGCTCGATCCCGGCGCTGAAATCGTCCTCATCCTGGCCAAGGTCGCGGGCCTGTCTTCAACCACCACCAAGGCAATCCTGCTGCTGCGCGCGGCCGACCGCGGCATGTCGGCGAACGACCTCGAACAGGCGCTGGGGAGCTTCAACAGATTGCAACCCGAGACCGCGCGGCGCGTGCTCGGTTTCTTCCGCACGCGTGTGAAAAAGCCGGTCGAGCCGATGATCCCGCCGGCTGTGGCCGTCAACGGTTGACGCGCCGGCTTTTTCCTGAACGTCTCGCCGTGGGTGAAAAATGCGGAACGAGACAAAGCTTTAAATGTTTTTCCGCAGAATCTGCTTGACTCCCCGCTGATTGCATTTAAGTGGGGAATTTGCCGCTATTGACCGGGCCTTATTGGTCCGCTCGGGCGGCATTCGCTTTCCGCGGCGCCGGCTTGCCGGCATCTCGGGTTCTTATCACCCAGGTTGGGGAGGACGGCATGAGCGAACGCGCCCTCTTGCGATCGGTGAAGGGCTTGGGGATCCCAGGTACCGCCCGAAAGGAAGACCGGAAGACCAAGCTGAAGGTGGCGCCGCCGCCCGCTTCGGTCAGCCAAGACGAACAGTGCAAGGACCATTTCGCCGTTCGCAACGGCGTGCGTTGCGCCGGCGTACACCTGATCGTCGATCTGCACGGCGCCGAGCGGCTCGACGACATCGAACACATTGAGGCGACGCTGCGCCGCTGTGTCAGCGCCGCGCGGGCGACGCTGCTGCACATCCACTTGCACCATTTTCAGCCGAGTGGGGTGTCGGGCGTTGCCGTGCTGGCGGAGAGCCACATCTCCATTCACACCTGGCCGGCCGCTGGCTACGCCGCGCTCGACGTGTTCATGTGCGGCTCGGCCGATCCAGACGCCTGCGTCCCGGTCCTGCGCGAGGCGTTCTCCGCCAGGCATGTGGTCGTGGATGAAATCCTTCGCGGCAAAAGCCGCTGATCAGACGGCGATGATCCGAGTTTGATTGAACGGCCGGGCAAACTCCCGGCCGTTTTTCCTATCGTGCAGCCGGAGGACGATCGATGGCGGAAGAACGCTGGATTGCCGAAACCCTGTTCGACGACCTAGGCTTCCGCATGACCTTCAAGGTCGACAGGGTGCTCTATGAGATGCAGACCGAGCACCAGCATCTGGTGCTGTTCGAGCAGCCGTTCTTCGGCAAGATGCTCATGCTCGACGGCGCCACTCAGATCACCAAGAAGGACGAGTTCATCTATCAGGAGATGATGTCGCACGTGCCGATCTTCGCCCACGGCAACGCCCGCGAGGTGCTCATCATCGGCGGCGGCGATTGCGGCATCGCCGAGGAGGTGCTCAAGCATAAGAGCGTCAAGCGGCTTACCCAGGTGGAGATCGATCCGGCAGTGGTCGAGTTCGCCAAGGAGCATTTCCCCGAATTCACCAAACCGGTCTTCGCCGACCAGCGCTTCGAAAGCGTCATCGACGACGGCATGAAATACGTTGCCCGCACCGACCGCCGCTTCGACATCATTATTGTTGATTCCACCGACCCGCAGGGGCCGGGAAAAGTCCTGTTCAGCCAGAAATTCTACGCCGCCTGCAAAGGCTGCATGAATAAGGGCGCCGTCATGGTGACGCAGAACGGCGTGCCGATCTTTCAGCCGGCCGAACTTATTTCGAGCGTATCAAAATTCCGCGAACTGTTCGCCGACAGCGGCTGCTACATCGCTGCCATCCCAACCTATATCGGCGGCCACATGGCAATGGGCTGGGCAACCAACAACAGGAACCTGCGGAGCACGGCAGTCAAAACCATCGCGGCGCGCTACCGCAAGGCCGGCAGCTTTTCGACCAAATACTGGACCCCCGAGGTCCAAGCTGCCGCCTTCGCGCTGCCGCGGTTCATCGCCGAGATAGTCGCGAAGGCGGGAAAGCGGCGATAAATTCGCTGCGCGTTAAGAGCGCCTCGATCGCGCGAGTGCCAGCGGACTATTCCCGCTTCCAGAGCTCCGCACCCATCGTCGTGCCGCCGGCATAGGTCCAGACGCCCTTCCAATTGCCACCGTCCGCGCCGTAAAGCGCCAGCCCGGTTTGGTTGTTGCCGGACGTGTAGGAAATGGCCAGGAAATCGCTGTTCCCGATTGCCGTGCCGGTATATTTCTCGTTGCCGACTTCCCAGACGACTTTGAAGGTGTCTCCGGTCTTGGTGACCGTCGCGGTCCCCTCGTATGTGGTGCCGTCCGGATTTTTGCCTTGGACGTCATAGCTGCCGGTTGGATCGGCTGCAAAGGCAGCGGCGACAGTCCATAACAGCGTGACGGCAACAACCAATAAGCGCATGAGGCTTCCTCGTGTTTAAAATCGCGCCTGAGGGCGCGAGAAGACGTGCACAGTTAGCCTAATCGCACAATGTCAATGACGCAACACGTCGCTGGGCATCCGCGCTCTAAAGCGAAAAGAAACGGTTATTAGACCGTCAATGGCGCAGCAGAGGCGACACCCCTGCCCAGCGTCATGCAGCGTTTGATAGCTTAGCTGATTCGGATGACTGACAGCCATTTCATGCGATGACAACTCCGCTGCCGCGCGGCCCAGTTCGTCTGGCTACCTGGTCATCGTCCGCTTGCAGCAGCGATCATCCGGCACCATCTCGACTGGAGGAACGGATCGCGGGTCCGTCGCAGTAGAGCACGACATTAGGAGGTCGGCATGAGCTTCTTCCCCGCCAAAGACCCCACCCCCGGCGATGCGCGATCGAGCGACGCGATCACGCAGGTGATCGTGCCGCGCTCGGTCGATCTCGGCGGCTTCCAGGTGCACCGCGCGCTGCCGTCGACGCAATCGCGCATGGTCGGGCCGTTCATCTTCTTCGATCATATCGGGCCGGCGGTGTTCAAGCCGGGTGTCGGCATCGACGTGCGCCCGCACCCGCATATCGGGCTTGCCACCGTCACCTATCTGTTTGACGGCGAGATCGTGCACCGCGACAGCCTCGGCACCGCGATGCCGATCCGGCCCGGCGCGGTGAACTGGATGACCGCCGGGCGCGGTATCGTGCATTCGGAGCGAACCGCCGCCGACCACCGCGGCGGCGGCGAGCCGCTGCACGGCCTGCAATTATGGGTCGCGCTGCCGATGAACGACGAAGAGACGGCGCCAGCCTTCGCCCACACGGCGGCGGCCGACATCCCCGAACTGTCCGAGGACAGCATGACGCTGCGCGTCGTCGCCGGCACGCTGCACGGCTTGCGCTCGCCAGTCGAAACAACGTGGGACACGCTGTTTGCCGACGCGCGGCTCAAAGCGGGCGCGGTACTTGCGCTCGACGCCCAACATGAAGAGCGCGCGATCTATGTGGTCGCCGGCGAGGTCGATGTCAGCGGCGACACCTTTGGCCCGGAGAAGCTTCTGGTGCTGCGGCCGGGCGACCGCGTGGCAGTGCGGGCAATCAGCGACGCCCACATTGTCGTTGTCGGCGGCGCGGCGATGGACGGGCCGCGTCATATCTGGTGGAATTTCGTCTCGTCGCGCAAAGAGCGGATCGATGCCGCCAAGGCCGACTGGAAGGCCGGACGCTTCGCGATCGTCCCCGGCGACACCGCCGAGTTCATTCCGCTGCCGGAATAGCCCGCTCCACAACGTTGCGCTGCGCGCGCATCCACGCTTCGACTTCCCGCTCGGCTTCGGCTTTGGCAAAGCCGTAGCGGGCCTGCAGCCGGCCGACCAATTGCTCGCGGCGGCCGTTGATGCGGGTAATGTCCTCGTCCGACAGCTTGACCCAGTTGTCGCGGACTTTGTCCTTAAAGTGCATCCAATCGAGCGCGATCCGATCCCAGTTCATCGTCGTCTCCCTTACACTTGAGCGTGGACAAGCGGCGCAATCTGCGGCGCCGATGGGCGACGGCGCGATAGACCGTGGCGGTGCGGCCTCAATTCGACGAGATCGGGGTCATTCGGCGAACAATTTTGGCCCCGGTCGGACCGGCGCAAACGTTTTAATTCCGGCGTAATCAGACACATGCGCGCAATGTCCGCGCCTTGACGGGCGCACCATCCTCACCGATGACACGGTATGGCCACGCTCGCCCCGACGCATGACGTCGTGCGCCTCGCCGAAGCGATCCGCGCCGGCGACCGCACCATGTTGTCGCGGGCGATCACGCTGGTTGAGAGTAAGCGCGCCGATCACCGCCAGGCTGCCGCAGCGCTTACGCAACAACTGCTGCCGTTCACCGGCAAGGCGGTGCGCGTCGGCACCACGGGCGCGCCAGGCGCCGGAAAGTCGACCTTGATCGACGCGCTGGGTTCGATGCTCACGAGCCAAGGCCGCAAGGTGGCGGTGCTGGCGGTCGATCCCTCCTCGCGGCGCACCGGCGGGTCGATTCTCGCCGACAAGACCCGCATGGCGCGGCTTGCCAATGATGCAAACGCGTTCATCCGTCCCTCGCCGTCGGCCGGAACGCTCGGCGGCGTCGCCGCGAAGACGCGCGAGACCATGCTGCTGTGCGAGGCCGCCGGCTACGACGTGGTACTGGTCGAGACCGTCGGCGTCGGCCAGTCGGAGCTTGCGGTCGCCGACATGACCGATTTTTTCCTCGTGCTCGTTTTGCCCGGCGCCGGCGACGAATTGCAGGCGCTCAAGAAAGGCGTGGTCGAACTCGCCGACATGATCGCGGTCAACAAGGCGGACGGCGATAACCTTGGCCGCGCCAGAGTTGCCGCCGCCGAATACGGCGCGGCGCTGCATATCCTGACCAGCGCCTCGCCGAACTGGTTGCCGCCGGTGGTCACCTGCTCGGCACGGACGGGAGACGGCATCGAAGATCTGTGGAGCAAAATTCTCGATCACCGCGAAAAACTGACTGCGTCGGGCGAAATTGCCACGCGGCGCGGCGCCCAGCAGGTGAAATGGATGTGGACCATGCTTGAGGAGCGTCTGTTTGCGCCACTGCGGTCCGATCGCGCGGTCAAGTCGGCATTATCGCGGATCGAGGCCGAGGTGGCCGCAGGGCGCACCGCGCCGGCGGCAGCGGTCGAGGAAGTCGCCGCAATCTTGAAGATTTGAGCGATGCGCGTTGTTCTCGCCGGCTTCGGCCCATTTCCCGGTGCGCCGTTTAATCCGAGCGGAGTCTTGGCCCGAAGGCTGGCGCGCAGGCGGCGGCCGGCATTCGCCAGCCTCACGCGCCATGCGCACGTCTTCGCCACGAGCTACGCGGCGGTCGATCGCGATCTGCCTGCACTGTTCGCGGAGGAGCCGGAGATCGTCCTGCTGTTCGGGCTTGCCGCGCGCCGGCGCCACGTCTGCATCGAGACCCGCGCGCGCAACGCGGTCTCGGTTCTGTTTCCTGATGCGAACAGATATCGCCCGGCCGATTCCGTCATTGCGCCTGGTGGGCCGAACGCCCGCTACGGGCGCGCACCGTTCGCGCGTCTTGTTGGCGCCATTCGTGCGGCCAAAGTTCCAGCAAGAGCATCACGCGACGCCGGACGTTATCTCTGCAATTACATCTATTGGCGCGCGCTCGAGCAGGCGAAGAACCAAGGACCACCCGTTGTGTTCGTGCACATTCCGGCGATGAGCCACAATCCGCGGCCGCGCCACCGGGCGGGTCAACGGAAGAAACGCCGGCCGCCATCGTTCGCGAATTTGGTTGCCGCCGCGGAGCGGCTGTTGATCGCGTTGGCGGCGGCAAGCCGGCATTAACGATAGCATCGAATACGGCGCTTGTGCCGGAGCGGGACAAGCCGCTGGCACACCATTTGATATACGCCAGCTTGTAAATCATCCGCACGGAGCCCCGCGATGACGTTCGATCGCCGCCGTCTGTTCGCCACTCTCGCCGGGGCCGCCGGCGTCGCCAGCGTAACGGCACCCGCGCTGGCTTATCCCACCGGTACTAAGGCCGAGCCCGCGCGCGCCAGCGTCGAGGGCAGCATGTTCGGTTTGCGACCCGGCGCTACGGAAGATCAATCGTCTCCATTACAGCGCGCCATCGACTACGCGGCCTCCGCGCGCGCGGTGCTGCAGCTCGCGCCCGGCATCTATCGCGCGGGCGGCCTACGATTGCCGTCGTTTACAGCGATCGCCGGCGTCGCGGGAGCGACGCGCATCGTCATGTCAACCGGCCCGGCATTGCTGATGGCCGAAGGCGGCGATCACATCAGCCTCTCCGGTCTCGTTCTTGACGGCGGCAATGTTCCGCTGCCGCAGCAGAGCGGCCTCATCCATCTCGCACAGGCGCGTGCCGTGCGCATTACCGATTGCGAGATCGCCAATGCCGGCGGCAACGGCATCGCGCTGCAAGCCGTCGAAGGCGATGTCAGCGGCAACACGATCAGCGCCGCCGACGCCGCCATCTTCTCGCTCGATGCAGCCGGCCTAAAAATCTCCGGCAATGACGTGCGCTCCGCCGGCAACAACGGAATCCTGGTGTGGCGGAGCTCAGCCGGCGACGACGGCACGCTCATTGTCGATAACCGCATCGAGGCAATCGCCAACCGATCGGGCGGCTCCGGCCAATACGGTAACGCCATTAACGTGTTTCGCGCCAACAACGTGATCGTGCGCGGGAACCGCATCCGCAACGCCGCCTTCTCGGCGGTGCGCGGCAACGCCGCGTCGAACCTGCAAATCCTCGGCAATACCTGCACCGGTTTGGGCGAAGTGGCGCTTTATGCCGAGTTCGGCTTCGAGGGCGCCGTGATCGCCAACAACATCGTCGACGGCGCCGCCATTGGCGTCTCCGTCACCAATTTCAATGACGGCGGCAGGCTCGCCGTGGTGCAGGGTAATCTCATCCGCAATGTCACGGCGCAGCGCCCCGCCGGCACCGATCCGAACGACGATTTCGGCATCGGCATTGGCGTCGAGGCGGACACGCTGGTCAGCGGCAATGTGGTGGAGAACGCTGCCCATGCGGGCATCACTGCCGGCGCCGGACCTTACCTGCGCGACGTCGCCATCAGCGCCAACATGGTGCGCAACGCCGATTACGGCATCACCGTTTCGGTCTCGCCGGGCGCGGGCACGAGCCTGATCGCCGACAACCTGATCAGCGGCGCGCGCCGCGGCGCGATCGTTGGCATGGAGTGGAAGAAGCCGGTGACCGGCGACCTCACCAAAGAGGACGCCACGCGCTTCGCCCAGCTGACGATCAACGGCAATCGCGTGCGATAAGGCGACGTCACTTACAGAAGCTCCGTCGCTCTGAGCGCGCCGACTTCGAAGCCGTTCCAATTACGCAAACTTGGGCGCAGGAAGCGCGACAGCGCCGCGCGCTCGGTGTCGCCGAGCGGCAGAAAGCGCGCGATCATCGCCGCCATGACGACTTCGGCGGCGCGGCCGGCGCCATCGTCGCATTTGACGGCAATGCCGAGGCCCTGCTCCGGCAGTGCGCCGCAGAACACGCCCTCAGCGCCGGTTTTGACAAACACGCGCGCGCCGAAAAGCTGCATGATCTCGGTGCAGAAGCGGCCGGTGCCGGCGACGAACCAGGGCTTCTGCGCACAGGCCGCGCGGAGCCGCGCTGCCGCCGCGGCGCGCTCACGTGAAAGGCCAAAGCCGGTGCCGAATTTGGCGAAGGCGTGCGCCAGATTTTGCAACGGGATCGCCCAGGTCGGCACCGAACAGCCGTCCATCGCGCACCGATCCGGCCCCAACACCGCGCCGGTCAAATCTTCCAGCACGCCGCGCACGCTTTGCTGCACCGGATGTTCGGGCCGCCAATAGTCGGAATGATCCACGCCAATCGCGCAAGCGAGACAAAGAAACCCGGTGTGCTTGCCGGAGCAATTATTGTGCAGCGCCGACGGCGTGCCGGTTTTCGCCAGCGCATAAGCAGCCGCCTGATTGGTCGGCCAGTGCGCGCCACAGGCCAGCGCCGAGACGTCGAGGCCGATCTTGGCCAGCATGCGCTCAACGCCAGCGACATGCGCGGGCTCGCCGCTATGTGAGGAACACGCGAGCGCCAATTCCTCATCGCCGAAGCCGTAACGATCGGCGGCTCCGGATTCCACGAGCGGCAAAGCCTGCAGCGCCTTGATCGCCGAGCGCGGGAAGACAGGCGCTTCGACTTCGCCGATCGCGAAGACGCGCGCTCCCGCGGCATCGTTGACCGCCACGGCGCCGCGGTGCCGGCTCTCGACCAGGCCCCCGCGCAAGACTTCGACCAGGACCGGGTTACTCATCAGGCCACGTGTGCGATGGGCTGCTGATCCCTTTTGCTCAACCGATAAGTAAGGCGGCAGATCGGCCGTGACGATAGCCGCGTCCGCTCAGTTTCGCATAGCGGCGCCGGGCCACTGTCCCGGCGCGGTGCGAGAATATTGCAATGGCCGCGCCACCTCGGCCGAAAGCGTCTGCGCGGCGTGCCAGCCCCAGTGCGGATCGTCGAGGAAGGCACGCGCCATGGCGATCATGTCGGCTTTGCCCTCGGCCACGATTGCTTCGGCCTGCTTGGCATTGACGATCAAGCCTACGGCGCGGGTCGGCATGCCGAACTCGCGGCGCACGCGCTCGGCGATCGGCACGTTGAAGCCGGGCTCATTCCCCCATCGGCTCTCCGGGATGATGTTGCCCGAGGAGACATCGACATAGTCGAGACCCTCGGCTTTGAGCGCCTTGGTCAGCGCCACCGCGTCGTCGGCGGTGAGTCCGCCTTCCACCCAATCGGTGCCGGTGATGCGGGCGCCAAGCGGCGTGCCGGAAGGCACCAGCTCGCGCACCGCCCGCGCCACTTCGAGCGGAAAACGCATGCGGCCGTCGAGCGTGCCGCCCCACTGATCGTTGCGCTTGTTGGACAGCGGCGACACGAAGCTGTGAAGGAGATAGCCGTGCGCTAGATGCAGTTCGATCGCGTCGAAGCCAAGCCGCACTGCCCGGTGCGCCGCCTGGGTGAAGGCGGTGCGCACGCGCGCCATGTCGTCCTCGGTCATCGCGGCAGGCGTGTGCCAGCCCGGGCCGAAAGGCAGCGCCGAGGGCGCAATGGTCGGCCACGGATCCTCGTTCGGCCCGAGCGCCTTGGCGCCTTCCCAGGGGCGCTGCGCGGAGGCCTTGCGTCCGGCATGGGCGAGCTGGATGCCGAGCTTGGCGGTTCCGATGCGGCGGCAATGGTTGACCACCCGCTCGAGCGAGGCCTCGCAGGCGTCGGAATAGAGGCCGAGGCAGCCGTGGGTGATGCGCCCGCGGCGCTCGACATAGGTCGCCTCGAGCACCACCAATCCCGCGCCTGAATTCGCCAGCATGCCGAGATGCGTAATGTGCCAGTCGGTCGCCGCGCCGTCATCGGCGCTGTACTGGCACATGGGAGCGACGACGATGCGGTTGGCCAATTCAAGGTCGGCAAGGCGGATAGGCGAGAACAGAGCGCTCGTCATGGAGGATCCACGGTTTTGGGTTGGGGAACTAGGAAGTGGGGCTAAGACACAGCCTTTGTTACAGCCTTACCTCGGCTGTTGAAAGCTGTGGATAACACATCAGGCGGCGGATTGTCCGGCCGTTTCCTGCAGCAACGCGGCGGCGCTAAGCGCCGCCTCGATCGCGAACTCCATAAGCTCAGCGGCTCTTGCGGTCGTCTTGCTGTCATGCAGGGACACGACATCGCCGCCGCTCGCGGCGGGCGCTCCGCCGCTCGTTGCGGGCTCACTGCCGGCGACCTTGGCAAAGCGGTCGCAGGCGAGGTTGAGCTCACGCAGCTGCGTATCAAGTTCACTTTCAGTGAAATAGTGCTTCCAGCGGCCGCTCGAACGAAGTTCGATCAGATGCGCGTGCCGACGCTCCGCCAAGGCGAGCCATTTGCGCGCCACGCCGTCGTACCGACCCGGTTGCCGTACCGACATTGGAGGGCCAGAATTGGAATGTCCGGAAATGCCGGAAATACCAGTGAAATTTACGCTTTTGCATTTTCAGACGGCTGTTTGATTCGCACAATCAAAATGCGCCCGGCGCGGCCGACGGTAATATCGTGCGGGCCCCATTGTGGATAAGTCTGTGAAAAACGCGCTGCAGCAAATCTCGCGCGATCAGAACCGGCCTTGCCGCTTTCACGACTTGACCGCGACGATCCCCTCGATCTCAACCGAGATTTGATTGGGCAACATGACATTGCCGACTGCCGAACGGGCGTGCCGGCCGGCGTCGCCGAACACTTCGACGAACAGGTCGGAACAGCCGTTGATCACTTTTGGCGAGTCGTTGAAGTTCGGCACAGCGTTGACCATGCCCAAGAGCTTGACGATGAAGTCGACGCGGTCGAGCGAGCCGAGCGCGCCGCGCATGGCGGCGAGCAGCCCAAGCCCGACGAACCGCGCCCGCCGGTAGCCCTCCTCGACGCTGATCTCGGCGCCGACCTTGCCGGTCAAAGCCTTGCCGTTTTCGTCGCGCGGACCCTGGCCGGCCAGGAACAGGAGATTGCCGGCCAGCCGGTAGGGCAAATAATTGGCGACCGGCTTCTGCAGGGTCGGCAACACGATGCCCAGTTCTTTCAATCGCGCCTCCGCACTCATGGTCATCTCCCGTTGGTCGAAGCGCGCGCGTTTCGCGCCCGATTTTAAAGTTTTACGCGCAATAAGCTCGCCAATTCGCCGACAATGCCGCGGCGAAAGGCCATGACGCAAACGACGAATATCGCGCCCTGGATGACCAGCACCCATTCGGCGAAGGAGGCGAGATAATTCTGCATGGCGACGATGAGGAACGCGCCGACCACCGGGCCGAACACCGTGCCGAGCCCACCGACCAACGTCATCAACACGACCTGCCCCGACATGGTCCAGTGCACGTCGGTCAGCGAGGCAAATTGCAGGACCAGCGCCTTGAGCGCTCCGGCGAGCCCGCACAAAGTCGCCGACAGCAGGAAGGCGACCAGCTTGTAGCGCTCGGTCCGGTAGCCGAGCGAGATGGCGCGCGGCTCGTTCTCGCGGATCGCTTTGAGCACCTCGCCGAACGGTGAGTTGATGATACGGTAGATGAAAAGAAAAGCGGCGAGCACGACGACGAGAACGAAGGCGTACATGCCGATCTGGCTGTTCAGGCTTATCAGTCCGAACAAGTGGTGGACCGGCACTGTCTGAATGCCGTCTTCGCCGCCGGTGAACGGCGCCTCCAGCGCGAAGAAATACATCATCTGCGCCAGCGCCAGCGTGATCATCGCGAAATAGATGCCCTGGCGGCGGATCGCGATGAAACCCGCGACGATGCCAAGTATCGCGGCGGCGGCGGTGCCGGTGAGGATGGCGAGTTCAGGCGTCAGGCCCCATCCCTTGGCGGCGTAGGCAGAGACGTAGCTCGCCCAGCCGAAGAACAGGGCATGGCCGAACGAGAGCAGGCCGACATAGCCGAGCAACAAATTGAAGGCGCAGGCGAACAGCGCAAAGCACAGCGCCTGCATGAGAAAAACCGGGTAGATCACAAGCGGCGCCAGCGCGAGGAGGACCGCCATCACGACGAAAGTAGCGGCGAAGGTCCTGTCCTCGCCGGAGCGCGCCTGCGGCAGCTTTGCGTCGACCGCGCTCTCCATCACGCGCTCCGCCCGAACAGCCCGGCCGGCCGCACCAGAAGCACCAGCACCATGATGACAAAGACCACGGTACTGGAAGCCTCCGGATAGAATACCTTGGTCAGCCCCTCGGCGACGCCGAGCGCAAAGCCGGTGAGGATCGCGCCCATGATCGACCCCATGCCGCCGATCACCACCACCGCGAACACCACGATGATCAGATCGGAGCCCATCTGCGGCGAGACGTTGTAGATCGGCGCCGCCATCACCCCGGCGAGCGCGGCGAGGGCGACGCCGAAGCCGTAGGTCAGCGTCACCATGCGCGGCACGTTGATGCCGAAGGCGCGCACGAGCGCCGGATTCTCGGTGGCGGCGCGCAGATAGGAGCCGAGCCGGGTGCGCTCGATAGCGTACCAGGTGGCGACGCACACGATGAGCGAGAAGGCGATCACCCAGGCGCGATAATTGGGCAGGAACATGAAGCCGAGGTTATGCCCGCCTTGGAGGCCCGCTGGTATCTGATAGGGCTCGCCGGCCGAGCCGTAATAGTTGCGGAATAATCCTTCAATGATCAGCGCCAGGCCGAAGGTGAGGATGAGCCCATAGAGATGATCGAGCTTGCGCACGTGCCGCAGGAACAGCCGTTCGATGACGATCCCGGTTGCGCCGACCACGATCGGAGCAATGACCAGCGCAACCCAATAGTTGAGTCCGAGATATTGCAGCAGCAGATAGGACGCGAAGGCGCCCATCATGTATTGCGTGCCGTGCGTGAAGTTGATGACGTTAAGCATGCCGAAGATGACGGCGAGCCCCAGGCTCAACAGCGCATAGAACGAGCCGTTGATCAGCCCGATCAGCAGTTGGCCGAACAGAGCCTGCGACGGGACGCCGAAGATTTCAAACATGCAGCCACACGGATCGCGCTCCAGAGTCCGCCTCGCCGCCCGGCGTCGGCGAACGAACTCCCTCTCCGCGCCCGGAGAGGGAGTTCGACGCAGTCATCTCGTTTACTTCGCTGCGTTCACCAGCGGACAATTATCCTCGCTCATCGGCCGGAACGCCTCATCGGCCGGAATGGTGGCTTTGAGGATGTAGTCGTCGCCCGGGTACTTCGACTCGGCGGGGGTCTTGACCTGGAACAGATAAGCGGGGTGGATCTTGCGGCCGTCGGCGCGCACGATGCCCTTGCCAAACAACGGATCGTCAGTCGGCATTTCCTTCATCTTGGCAACGACGGCCTTGCCATCAGCGGTGCTCTTAAGCGCGGCGACCGCCTTCAGATAATGCAACGTGGCCGAGTAGACGCCGGCTTGGACGGTGGTCGGGAATTTTCCCTGCCGCTCGGCCTGCCAGCGCTTGGTCCAAGCGCGGGTGCCTTCGTTCATGTCCCAGTAAAACGGCTCGGTCAGTACGAGGCCCTGCGCGGTCTTCAAGCCGAGCGATTGGACGTCGCCGATGAAGATCAACAGGCCGGCGAACTGTTGCCCGCCGGCGATGATGCCGTATTCGGCCCCCTGCTTGATCGAGTTGATGGTGTCGCCGCCGGCATTGGCAAGCCCGATGATCTTGGCCTTCGAGGCTTGCGCCTGCAGCAGGAACGAGGAGAAGTCCTGATTGTTGAGCGGAACGTTCACATGGCCAAGCACCTTGCCGGCATTGGCCACCACGACCGCGGTGGTGTCGCGTTCGAGCGCGTGGCCGAAGGCGTAGTCGGCGGTGATGAAAAACCAGGTATCGCCGCCCGCCTTGACCACCTGCTTGCCGGTGCCATTGGCCAGCATCCAGGTGTCGTAGGCCCAGTGAATCGTATTGGGCGAGCATTTCGGTCCGGTCAGATCGGAGATCGCGGCGCCGGAGACAAGAAACACCTTGTTCTTCTCGCGCGTGACGTCACTCACGGCCAGCGCCACACCGGAATTGGGCACGTCGACGATCATGTCGACATGGTCGACGTCGTACCATTGCCGCGCGATGCCGGCGCCGATATCCGGCTTGTTCTGGTGATCGGCGACGACGAGATCGACTTTCAGGCCGTGCGCTTCGGGGTTAAAATCCGCAATCGCCATTTTGGCGGCGGTGACAGAGCCCGGCCCGGTATCGTCGGCGTAAAGGCTCGACATGTCGGTGAGCACGCCGATCTTCACGGGAACGGGGCTCTGCGCGTGCGCGGCGCCGCCAATCAGGGCGGCGGCCGCAAAGGCCAAACTTGCTGACAGTCTCATTGCTTCCTCCCTCTGTGGGGCCTTCGGCCCTCTGTCTTCGATACTGTTATATCAAACTCCAAGGTAGTCGTGGAGCTTACTCATATTGTCCTTTAGTTCGGCACTAGAGAAGCGGTCGACGATGCGGCCGTGCTCCATCACATAATAGCGGTCGGCAATGGTGGAGGCGAAGTGAAAGTTCTGCTCGACCAGAAGGATGGTGAAGCCTTGCGCCTTCAGCGTGCCGATCGTGCGCCCGATCTGTTGGATGATCACCGGAGCGAGCCCCTCGGTCGGCTCGTCGAGCAAGAGAAGCCGCGCGCCGGTGCGCAGGATGCGCGCGATCGCCAGCATCTGCTGCTCGCCGCCGGATAGTTTCGTGCCTTGGCTCGACAGCCGCTCGCGCAAGTTGGGAAACAATTCGAAAATGCGGGCGAGATCGAGCCCGCCGGGCCGCAATTGCGGCGGCAGCAGCAGGTTCTCGCGCACGTCGAGGCTCGAGAAGATGCCGCGCTCTTCCGGACAGATGGCGATGCCCGCGCGCGCGATCGCGTCCGACGAAAGCCGGATCAGCTCGCGGCCTTCGAATCGCACCGAACCGGTGCGCTGCTCGACCATGCCCATGATCGATTTCAAGGTCGTGCTCTTGCCGACACCGTTGCGGCCGAGCAGCGTCACCACCTCGCCCGGCTGCACGTCGAAAGTGACGCCGTGCAGGATGTGCAATTCGCCGTACCAGGCTTGCAGCTCTTCGACGGCGAGCAGCGCCGAGGTCTCGGTCATGTTTTCAGTCATGACCGGTTCCGAGATAAGCCTCGCGCACGGCCGGATCGGCTGATACTGTCTGGTAATCGCCCTCGGCCAAGATTTCGCCGCGGCTGAGCACGGTGATGCGGTCGCATAGATCGGCGACGACGCTGATGTTGTGCTCGACCATGAGCACGGTGCGATCGACCGCCAGCGATCTGATCAGCGCGCTGATGCGGTCGATGTCCTCGCGCGCCATGCCGGACATCGGCTCGTCGAGCAGCAGCATCTTCGGCTCGAGCGCGACGGTGGTGGCGATCTCCAATGCGCGCTTGCGGCCATAAGGCAATTCCACCGCCAGCTTGTCGGCATAGGGAGTGAGCCCAACGTCGTCGATCAAGGCGCGCGCCCGGTCGTCGAGCCCATGCAGCACCTTCTTGCCGCGCCAGAAATCGAACGAGCCGCCGCGCCGGCGCTGCAGCGCGATGCGCACGTTTTCGAGCACGGTCAGATGCGGGAATACGGCCGAAATCTGGAACGAGCGCACGAGCCCGAGCTGCGCAACATCGGCGGGCCTGAGCGCGGTGATGTCGCGGCCGTCGAAAACGATGCGTCCGCGCGTGGGGGTGAGGAACTTGCTGAGGAGATTAAAGCAGGTCGTCTTGCCGGCACCGTTAGGGCCGATCATGGCGTGAATGGCACCGCGCGCGACGCGCAGGTTGACCGAGCGCACCGCGACGAAACCGGCAAAGTCCTTGGTCAGGTCTTCGGTTTCGAGGACCGTCTCGCCAGGCACGACTTCCCCCCGCCGCCGGCATTCTCGGCATATCCTGCAGTGGCGTAAAGAGCGCGAGGGGTCGCGCCGGACGCCACTCATGACGGGATAGCGGGAAAGAGTGACCCGCCCGGTGGGGACGAAGCCGGGCGGGCCTAGGGAAATCGGCGCTTGAGGGGGGTCGGGGGGCAGCGCCGATGGCAGCTTAGCGCCACCGAATGTTAGTCGCAGCGACATCCGGACTGGTTCGAAGCCGCGGCGAACTTTTTTTGGCGGTCCTTAGCCAAGTCTCTCAGGCAGGACGGCGGTCCTCCGGCGGCCGCCCGGAACCGCGCCATCTATCTGCGCGCGCTTGGCATTTCCGACTGCAGAGGCTTTTCCTCGACCAGCAGCATGGCGATCAGCGCAAGCGTCAGCGTGCCGGCGGCGACGAGGAAGACCACCGAGAACGGCCATGTCGAGCCAGCGGCGGAGACTTGGCTGCCGAGGCCCCCCGCCGGCGCACCGGACAGCACGATGGCGCCGAACACGGCGACCAGAATAGTAGCCACCAGCGTGCGGCAAAAACCCATCGTTCCGATCGCCGTGCCGAGGTGATGGGTCGCCACCGTGTTCTGCAACACGACCTGGGTGAGCGGCGCCGTCGGCCCAAAGCCGATGCCGATCAGGAACAGGATGATCTCGAATTTTTCCGTCGTCATGGTCGAGGCCGAGTAGGCCAGCGCAACCACGGCACCGATGCCAATGACGAGAAATGCGTTCGGCAGCGCCTTGTAATGCTTCACGCGGCCGATCAGCTGGCTGGAAATCCCCGCGCTCGCGTTCAAGGTGACCATTAGGATGATCAGGCTGAGGCCGGCGTCGGTCGGCGACCAGCCGAGCACGCTCTGCAGGTACATGGGCAGAAAAATGTTCAGGCCGGTGAGCGAACCCCAGCCGAAGCAATGCGCCATGGTCGCAAGCCGCGCCGTCGGATCGGCCAGCACGGCAACGGGAATGAGCGGCTCGACGGTGCTGAGCAGGCGGAGGACAAACGCGCCGCCGAGCGCAAGCGCGCAAGCCAACAGCGCAAGCACCGGAACTGAAAGCCAGGGAAAGCGCACCCCGCCGAGATTGAGCGCCAGCATGAACGCCGAGCTCGCCGCCATGATCAAGAGCCGCGCCGATCACATCGAGCCGGTGCGGCCGGTCGTAACGCGGCAACCGGCGCAGCACGTTCCAGGCGAGCGCCCCCGCGACCAGGCAGAACGGAAATTGCCACAGAAAGATCAGCGACCAGTGCCAGTGCTGGCAGATCCAGCCGCCCACTGCCGGCCCACAGGCGCCCGCACTGGTGAAGGCAATGGAGAAATAGGCGTAGTACTTGGCGCGGTCCTTGCGGCGGCGCGATATCGCCGAGCACCATTTGCGAGACGGTGACCAAGCCGCCGCCGCCGCAGCCCTGAACGATGCGTCCGCCGATCAGCATCAGCATGCTGGTGGAGGTGGCACTGACCAGCGAGCCGACCATGTAGATGCCGAGCGCGATCAGGAGCGAGACGCGGCGGCCGTGAATGTCGGCGAATTTTCCGTAGAGCGGCGTCAGCGCCGTCGCCGCGATCAGATAGGAGGTGATCAGCCAGGGCAGATCGTGCACGTCGCCGAACACGCGCCCGATGGTCGGCAGCGAGCTCGCCAGGATCGATTGGTCGATTGAGCCCGTGAACACCGGCATCATCATGCTCATGACGATGATGCGCCGCTGGCTGGTAGCGTGAGGGGTCCCGCGACGGCCGCCAGCGCGGCGGGGCGCCACGCTCGCCGCATAGCGGCCCGGCCCGGCCGCGCGTCACTATCCACGTCTCATCAAAGATCACTTCCACTGCGAGCCGAGGGACGCAGCGTCCCGGCAAAGTCATCGACCGCCGTCAATAACGGCAAATCGGCCGACTGTCATTTGCGCTTACGACAATGCCGGGCAGACGCGGGCGCATGGCAGGCCTCTGCGCCGCCGACGACCCGGCTCAACCGCGACCAATCAGTGCTGGAGCGTATTGGCGACCTTGAAGCTCGCCTTCGTCTTGCGACTTGATCTCGTCGAGCGTCACGTCGGGCGCAAGCTCGACCAGCGTCATGCCCGAGCCGTCCTTGCGGTCGATGGTGAAGACGCCGAGATCGGTGATCACCATGTCGACGACGCCGGCACCGGTGAGCGGCAGGTTGCAGCGCTGCAGCAGCTTGGATTCGCCCTTGGCCGAATGCTCCATCACCACGACGACCTTCTTGACGCCGCCGACGAGATCCATGGCGCCGCCCATGCCCTTGACCAGCTTGCCGGGGATCATCCAGTTGGCGATGTCGCCGTTCTCCGCCACCTGCATGGCGCCGAGGATGGCGATGTCGATGTGGCCGCCGCGGATCATGGCGAACGAATCCGCCGAGTTGAAATAGCTCGTGGTCGGCAGCTCGGTGACGGTCTGCTTGCCGGCATTGATGAGATCAGGATCTTCCTCGCCCTCGAACGGGAACGGGCCGGTGCCGAGCATGCCGTTCTCGCTCTGCAACTGCACGCTCATGCCTTGGGGAATGTAGTTCGACACCAGCGTCGGAATGCCGATGCCGAGATTGACGTAAAAGCCGTCGCGCAGCTCTTTGGCGGCGCGCGTCGGCCATCTGATCGCGGGTCCAAGCCATGGTTACACGTCCTCTCCGGTTCCGGCCGGCGCGTCCGCCTTCTGCCGCTTGCGCACGGTGCGCTGCTCGATGCGCTTGGTAGCGTTGGGCACGTGGACGATACGCTGCACGTAGATGCCGGGTGTCACGATGTGATCGGGATTGATCTCCCCCGGCGTGACCAGCTGCTCGACCTCGGCGACGGTGACCTTTCCCGCGGTCGCCATTGGCGGATTAAAATTACGCGCCGTCTTGCGGTAGACGAGATTGCCCTCGGTGTCGGCCCGATAGGCGTGCACGATCGACAGGTCGGCAACGAGCCCGCGCTCCATCACATAGCGCTCGCCGTCGAATTCACGCGTCTCCTTGCCCTCGGCGATCTGCGTGCCGTAGCCGGTCTTGGTGAAAAACGCGGGAATACCGGCGCCGCCGGCGCGAATGCGCTCGGCCAGCGTGCCCTGCGGATTAAATTCGATTTCCAGCTCCTTGGCGAGGAACTGCTGCACGAACGTCTTGTTCTCCCCCACATAGGAGGAGATCATTTTCTTGATCTGGCGGCTGTCGAGCAGCACGCCGAGCCCGGTCCCGTCGATTCCACAATTGTTGGAAACGACGGTCAGGTTCTTCACCCCCAAATCGCGGATGGCAAAGATCAAGGTCTCCGGGATGCCACACAGGCCGAACCCGCCGGCCATGATGGTCATGCCATCCTTGAGCAACCCGGCCAACGCGGACCGAGCGTCCGCATAGACCTTGTTCATGACCTCTCCATTGTCTCCCGGCTGATGACGATTAGCCATAGCCGGGCGGGCGGAAAGGTCAACTAGCCCGCGCCGCTGTCATTTCCGATAGACTTGACGACCGGCAGCCCAAAGCTATGCGGATAATAATTCCAGCCGACGAAGCCCGCGAAAAACAGCACCGCGGCGATGATCGCCCCGACGAAACGGTTCTTGAACGAGATGAGGCTGCCGAGTAGGGCTGCGACGAACGCGAGCGCCGTCATCAAGCCGACGAACATCCAGGGCACCTGCGAGAAGTCGATAGGCATCGTATGCTCCCAGTAACAAAAGCAAGTGGAGACGCCCTTGCCGACACAGTCTAGCCGACCTTCCCGGCCCGGGCGATAGGTTGGCGCCACTTCACACAGGAAGATATAGCCTGTTCAAGATCATTCTATGACCCCGCCGCACTCAGGTCCGATACGTTAAGCGCATGACCAACCTGCTTATTTTGCTTACCCTGCCGGAGCCGGTCCGCAGTCAATATCGTGACCGTCTCAAGACACGGTTCCCCGAACTCAACATCGCGCTGGTCGATCATCATTCGAAGGTTGGTCCCCATATCGGCCAGGCCGACGCGCTGTTGACCTTCGCGCCCATGCTGTCCGACGCGGTGCTGCAATCGGCGCCGCGGCTCAAATGGGTGCAGGCGCTTGGCACCGGCACCGACAATCTCATCGACCGGCCGTGCCTGCGCAACGACGTCATCGTCACCAACGTGCACGGCATCCACGGTCCGCCGGTCTCCGAAGCGGCCCTCGCGTCGATGCTCGCGCTCGCGCGCAATCTGCCGCGTGCGGTCCGCAGTCAGGAGCAGCGGCAGTGGGTCCGCTTTCCGGCGCAGCTCCTGCACAACAAGACGGTCGGCATCTTCGGCGTCGGCGCCATCGCCGAAGCTCTGGCGCCCAAATGCAAAGCATTCGGCATGCGCGTTGTCGGCGTGAGCTCCGCCCCGCGCGAAGCGGCCGGCTTCGACCACATGTATCCAAGCACGGACATCGCCGCGGTCGTCGGCGAATTCGACTTTTTCGTGCTGCTCACTCCGCTGACCGAAAAGACCCGCAACTCGATCGGCGCCCGCGTCTTTGCCGCGATGAAGCCGGGAAGCTTTCTGGTTAATCTCGCCCGCGGCGGGGTGGTCGATGAAGCGGCTTTGGTGGAGGCGCTGCGCGAGGGACGCATCGCCGGCGCCGCGCTCGATGTCTTCGTCCAGGAGCCGCTGCCGGCCGCTCACCCGTTCTGGGCGATGGAGAACGTCATCATCACCACGCATCAGGGCGGCTTCTGCGACGTCTATATCGACCATGCCTGGCCAACCTTGGAAACCAACATGCAGCGCTTCCTTGCCGGCGATACCGCCGGCATGATCAATGTCGTGCCGCATTAATTCCGCTCGTTGAGGAGAATACGATGGAGCAATTGTCCGAACGCCTGCAGACACCGATTTCGACGGCAGAATTGGAACGCCGCTGGGCCGCCGTGCGCGCCGCCATGGAACGGGAAAAAATCGACGTACTGCTGATGCAGAACAACGTCGAGCAGATGGGCGGCTACGTCAAATATTTCACCGATCTCACCGCCAACAACGGCTATCCGCTGCTGGTTGTTTTTCCGCGCGACGATCTGATGACGCTGGTGAGCCAGGGTCCGTTCGGCGGCGTCTTCGACATCCCGGCAGGCGGTGACGGCGTGCGCCGCGGCGTCAAGCAATGGCTGACCACGCCGAGCTATTCGTCCTGCTATTACACCGCGAGCTACGATCCGGAACTGGCGGCCAAAGCGCTCTCGCCTTACGCCGGCGGCACGATCGGACTCGTCGGCCCCTATCAGATCTCGTTTGCGGTGGTCGACTATCTGCAGAAGGGCCGCTTCTCCAACACCAAATTCGTCGACGTCTCCGACCTGGTCGACCGCATCAAAGTGATCAAGAGCCCCGAAGAGCAGGCGCTCATCCGCCGCGCCGCGGCGATGCAGGACGGCGCCATGCGCGCGGCCTTCGCCGCGGTCGAACCCGGGATGCGCGACCGCGATATCGCGGCCATCGCGCAGTGCTACAGCCAGCGCCACGGCAGCGAGCACGGCATCTATCTGTGCGCGTCGATGCCGCCTGGTAAACCGGCGCAATTCGGCCACCGCCATTTTCAGAATCGCGTCATCCAGGACGGCGACACGCTCGCGCTCCTGGTCGAGGACGCCGGCCCCGGCGGCATGTACACCGAGCTCGGCCGCACCTGCGTGGTCGGCAGGGCCTCGCAGCAGATGAAGGACGAATACGCGTTCGCGCTCGAAGCGCGTAAATTCAATCTCGGCCTGCTCAAGCCGGGCGCGCCCTGCAAGGACGTCTTTGCCGCCTACAACGACTTCATGCGCAAGAATGGCCGGCCGGAAGAGAAACGGCTGCACTGCCATGGCCAGGGCTACGACCTGGTCGAGCGGCCACTCATCCGCAGCGACGAGCCGATGAGCATCGAAGTGGACATGAACATCGTCGTTCACCCGACCTATATCGGCGGCGGCACGCTGTCGTGGTTTTGCGACAATTATCTGATCGGCAAGGACGGCCCCGGCGATCGGCTGCACCATTTTCCGGAAGTGATCACAGAGTTGGGCTGATCGCAGCCTCTCGCGCGGGGCCGCGACAGCACGCCTCCGTGCGCCCGCTACTTGGTTAACGCTGCCGCTATTCGTCCTCGCTTTGCGCGAAAAAATCCGCATTTGGGTCACGCTCGGGTCACGCCGGCCGTGCGGTATGCGCAGCTGAGGTCCCGTGTCAGGACCCAAGATCAGGAACCAGTGATGGAGGACGCCATGCGGCCTGCTCGCATCGTCACCACCGGCGCGCTCGTTGCAGCCGTGCTGGGCGCCGCCATCGCGAGCGCCGCCGCGCAGAGCGCTGCGCAACCCTCAGGCGCCCCGCTGCCGCTGCTGCAATTCACGCAAAAGAAGAGCAAAACAACGCCGACGGCCCATCCCAAGGTCGAAACCAACAAGATTGCAGCCAAATCGGAACACAAGCCGGCCGCCAAACGGCAAGTGGCAGCAAGACGGCCGACCGCTGCGCGGCCTCAAGCCGTCGCCGCAGCGCCGCAAACCCCGCAGCCGGCCGCTGCGAATGCGCTCCCGGCAAATGCGCAACCAACAAATATGTGGCCGACCGCCGGCACCGTGGCCCCCGGCATGACCGGGACGCTGGCGCCGCCACAACCTGGCCCTGCGGTGTCGACCGTATCGGTCGTTCAAACCAGTCCAAACGAAATCGTCTCCGGCGGCCACGCGGTGCAGGTCACTTCGCCCGATCAGATCAACGCCGCCGATCTTGCCGTCGACAATCATGAGCAAACGGCGAACACAGCCGCGCCCACCGATCCGGCCTCGCCACAGCCAGTAGCAACGGCGACCGTCGCACGCGTGGAGACACCGGAGACGCCGAACCTGGTCGGCAGCGCCTCCTGGTTCGCCCAGGTGCTCGCCGCGCTCGGCGGCGCTCTGACGGCTGGCGTCGTAGCTTGGTTTTTGATCAGGCCAGCGCCGATCCGAACCTACAGCTAAGCGCTTCCGGTACATCCATTACGAACGGGGAACGGTCTGGCTGCCCTCCCCTAGCGACCGGCTACTTTGCGCACCTTGCCGAACGCGGCCCTTCACCGCATTGTTGCGCGGCCGTGATGATGCTTGGCTCAAAGCCGAGAAGCCCACGAAAAAATACGGGAGGAAGCCATGCCGAGGAAGCCATTGCGCGGCCCATTGGCTGCCGCGTTCGCCGTCGCGATCGGATCGCTCGCACTCGCCGCGCCTGCGTCGGCGCAAACGACGCTGACGGTCGGTAAGGCGGCGCCAAACGCCGATCCGATCATTCCCGTCAATGTCGGCGAGCAGCTCGGCATTTTCAAAAAACACGGGCTCAGCCTGCAAATCGTCGATTTCAACGGCGGCAGCAAAATGTCGACCGCCATGACCGCCGGCAGCATCGATATCGGCGACGGCTCAGGCACCGAGATGGCGCTGGTCGCCAAGGGCGTGCCGATGATCGCGATCTGCGAGAGCACCGCACCCATTCCCTTCATCGGCATCGGCGTGCCCTATGATTCACCGATCAAGACGATCGAGGAACTCAAGGGCAAGACGATCGGCTTCTCCAGCGCCGGCTCGCTGACCGACTGGCTGGTCAAAGAACTGGTGCGCGCCGAGAAATGGCAGCCGCAGGACGTGACCGGCGTCGCCATCGGCAACGGTGCAGGCAACATCATATCGGCGTTCACCGCTCACCTGATCGACGCCGACGTCGGCGTCACCTCGCTGTTCCTCGCCATGGAGGAGAAAAAGACCGGCCGCCTGCTATTCCCGGTGAGCAAATACGAAGGCAACCTTGCTTCCGGGACGGTCTACGCCTCGACCAACCTGATCAAGAGCAATCCCGACGCGGTGCGCGCGTTCGTCGCCGCCTGGATCGAGACGGTCGACTACATGCGCACCCATAAGACCGAAACGGTCAAGATCGAAAGCACGATTACTGGCTTTCCGGAGAGCGTGATGGCCAAGGATTACGATCTCACCATCGGCATGTTCACCAAGGACTGCCGGTTCGACGCCGAGTCGCTCGCCACGCTCAAACGCTCCTTCGCCGACCTCAACCTCATGACCACGGTGCCGGATATGTCGAGCCTCTATACCGAGGCGTTCATCCCGAAATAGCCGATGCAAAGATATTTCGGAGCACTAACACTTGTCCTCATGCTCGGGATGGTCTTGACCCGCCTCTTTGTCCTGAACAGAGAAGGCATAAAGGCAATGAAGTTCGGGCAGCTGGACCGAAAGGATTTTTTGATCCCGCCATTTGCCTTCTTCTATGTCTATCTCGTATTCGCCGCCGCCTTCGGCTGGCCCAGCGTCAGCACAAAAGAGTTTTTCCACTCGGACGCCATTGCTTGGGCCGGAGTGGCCCTATGCGCCGGAGGATTGCTGCTGTTATTGGCGAGCTTGATTTCGTTTGGGCGCAGCTTCCGCGTCGGCATTGATGCCGACCATCCGGATGCACTGATAACGTCGGGCATATTCGCGATTAGCCGCAATCCCATCTATGTGGGATTTGTATCCATCTTGATCGGTCAGTTCCTCATTTTCTCAAATGAAATCCTGCTGATTTATGTCGTCGCAGGCGCGTGGCTCATTCACCGTCAGGTCTTGCGCGAAGAAGAATTTATGAGAAGCCATTACGGCCAAGACTATTTGGCATATCGCAATAAGGTGAGACGATATCTCTGAGCCTCTTGGCCCCATCACTCGGCCGCGCCGCGAAACGGAGCGTTTGCCGCACGCTCGTTGGCAGCTTTCAGCGACCGAAACAGCTCGAACGCTTCCTTCGGCTTCATGTTCTTATGCACGACGGCAGCCACTGCTTCGATCATTGCCTTGGGCGCATCGGACTGGAAAATGTTGCGGCCCATGTCGACGCCGGAGGCGCCCTGCTGCACGGCGTTGTAGGCCATGGTGAGCGCGTCGAGCTCGGGCAGTTTCTTGCCGCCGGCCATCACGATCGGCACCGGGCATGAGGCGGTGATCGTCTCGAAGCCTTCCTCGACGTAATAGGTCTTGACGTACTGCGCGCCGAGCTCGGCGATGATGCGGCAGGCGAGACGGAAATATTTGGCGTCGCGCACCATGGTCTTGCCGACGGCGGTGATGCCCATCACCGGTACGCCGGTACGGAGCCCGGCATCGACCAGCCGGGTCATGTTGTGCACCGAGCGCGTCTCGTGCTCGCCGCCGATGAATACCTGGATGCCGACACCGGCGGCGTTGAGCCGCACCGCGTCGTCCATGTCCATGGCGATCTGCTCGTCGGAAAGTTCTTCGCGCAGGATACTCGGCCCGCCGCTCGCGCGCAGCACCATCGGCTTACCGCATTCCGCCGGAATGACCGTGCGCAGAATGCCGCGCGTGCAGAACAAGGCATCGCAGGACGGCAGCAGCGGCACGATGGACAGATCGATGCGCTCAAGCCCGGTGGTCGGACCCTGAAAATAGCCGTGGTCGATCGCCAACATCACGGTGCGGCCGGATGTTGGATCGAACACCCGCGCCATGCGATTCTTCATGCCCCAGTCGAGCTGGTGCGATCCCTTCAGATAAAAGCCCGGCGTCTGCTGCGGCCGGTCGACCGCGTAGCGTTCGCCTTCCCTGTCGGCTTCCGGCATCGATATCGTCCTTGCTGAGGTTTACGGGGCGGATCAGCGGCCGCGCCAAGTCAGCGATCCCAAGTCGGCGGCGGCCCCAAGACGGTTAGCGCCCCCAATATGGATTGCGTGCGCAGAACCCGCGGTTGCCCTCAATCACTGAGGCACTGCAATCCTCGGCCGAATCGAATTCGCAATCCCAGACGAGCCGGTCGCCATCGTTCTCGACCGCGCACCAGGGGGCGTCCCCGTACTGGCCGGCGCGGCTTGCCGGGACGTCGAAGCACAGGAAAACCGCCAAGGCGGCCATAAAGATCGCGGCCGCTTCTGCCATTTTCGCGATGATTTGCATGGCGGCAGTTTAGGACACCGGGTTCGGAAAGCAATCAAGGGCCACGCGAGGGACTTCGCGGGGCATAACTGCCTGGTCGCAGGATGGCTTTAAGGCGGTAAGCCGCCGGCGGAAGTCAGTAAGCTATTGGATTCACTCATCTGTCTCAGGCTCTTTTCCCAGCTATGACTTCTTGCTGGCAAATGTTCTTCTTTTGTTCTAGTATCGGTCGCTCCGAACATAGGGCGAACATCCAACGGCCTTTGCACAGCCATGCCACAAGCCTTTACCGCTCCTGTCCTTACCACCGTGCACAGCCGTACCGCTGTCATGGAGGAATTGCGCCGGCTGCTGCCGGGGGTGGCGGACCCGTGCAAAACCCTGCCCTTCGACCTTGCCGCACTTGATTCCCGCCTGCCGGCCGGCGGTCTCCCCCGTGGCGCGCTGCACGAGATCGTGCCGGCGCCGTATGGAATTCCGGCTGCTCTCGGCTTCATCGCGGCGATCCTCGGCCGTCTCACTTATTCCCCTGGAGGGAGGGAAAAGGTCGTCCTCGTCCTGCCCGCCCATGGGCTCGGTCCCTATGGCCGCCTGCATGGCCACGGGCTGCGCGCACTTGGTCTCGACCCTTCGCGCCTTATTCTGATCGAGACGACGCGCCGCAAAGACACACTGTGGGCAATCGAGGAGGCGCTCCGCTCGGACGCGCCGGCCGCCATCGCCGGCATCGTCGATCAACTCGATCTGAAAACGAGCCAGAGGCTGCAGCTCACCGCCACCGATGCCGGCCTGCCGCTGTTTCTGCTGCGGCCGGCGCAAAATCTGGAATCGAGCGCGGCGTCAACGCGCTGGCGCGTCGGCACCGCGGAAGCCGCGCGCGACCGCTTCGGCCTGATCACGCGCCCGCGATGGCATCTGCAACTCGAACGGGCTCGCAACGGACGGCCAGGCGAATGGGTGGTGGAGTACGATCATGTCGCGCATCGTTTCAGTTTGGCTGCCGCGCTGGCCGATTCTGCGCATACTCACGACGCAGGCGAAGAAGCCGGCCGAAAATCCTGTTGCGCCTGAGCAGCCGTTCGTCTTCGTCCTTGCAGGCGTCGGCGGCCCGCGTATCGCCGCCTTGAACGAGGCGGCCGAAGCCTGCGGACTATCGCTCGGCGAACCTTTGGCCGATGCGCGGGCGAAAGCCGGATTTCTACAGGTGCGCGCGCTCGATACCGCCGCCGACGATGCGGCGCTGCGCCGCCTGGCCTTGTGGGCGACGCGCTACACGCCGACCGCTTCGCCCTATGACGAAGCGAACGGCGCCGACGGTTTTTTCCTCGACATCGAGGGCTCAAGCCATCTGTTCGGCGGCGAGAAGAGCCTGCTCGCCGATCTCACCGCGCGGCTGGCAAATTTCGGCCTGCCGGCGCGGCTCGCCGTCGCCTCAACGCCCGGCGCCGCCTGGGCGGTCTCGCGTTTTCATCCCGATCCTCGTTGCATCCTGCCTGCGGGAGAAGAAGCCGCGGCATTGGCGCCGCTCCCGGTCGAGGCGTTGCGGCTTGCGCCGGACATTTGCGCGACGTTGCGCCGGCTCGGTTTCAAAACCGTCGGCGCGCTTTTGCACAAACCGCGTGCGCCGTTCGCCGCGCGTTTTTCGGCACAGCTCCTGCGCCGCCTCGATCAGGCGCTCGGCCACCGCGACGAGCCGCTCGTTCCGGTCGCGCCGCCGCCGGTCTATCACTCGCTGCGTTATCTGATCGAGCCGATCTTCACCCAGGAGGCCGTCGTTGCGCTCGCAAGCCGGCTGATGGGAACGCTTGCGCATGTGCTCACCCGCGATGACGTGGGCGCGCGGACGCTGAAACTTTCGCTCTATCGCGTCGACGGCGACGTCAAAACGCTCGACATCGCGTTCACGCTGCCGACGCGCAGCGCCGACCATGTGGCGCGCATGATCGCGCTCCGCCTCGACGCCGCGGCGGCGACCGACGATGCCGGCTTTGGCTTCGAGGCGATCGGCCTTGCCGTCATCCGCGCCGAGCCAATGCCGGCGCGGCAGACGGAATTTGCATCCGCGGAATACGGCGATCGGGCCGAAAGCTGTGCGGCGCTGATCGACGCGCTGCGCCAACGTCTCGGCCCCGCGAGCGTGCGCCGGTTCGAGCCGGTCGAGAGTCACATTCCCGAGCGCGCGGAGGTGCTGACCGGAATCAACGGTGAAGGATCTCAATTCCCTCCCCTTTCGGAGGAAGGTTCGACAACCCGTCCGCTATTGTTGCTGCCCAAGGCAGAGCAGACCGAAGTCACCGCGCTCGTTCCGGACGGTCCGCCGCGGCGTTTTTGCTGGCGCGGGGTGACCTACGAGGTCGCCGGCGCGCAAGGACCGGAACGCATCGGCGCCGAATGGTGGCGCTCGCATCAGCGCGAGCCTGAACCCACCCGCGACTACTACGTCGTCGAGGATTCAAGCGGCCACCGCTTCTGGCTATTCCGCGAGGGGCTCTACGGACGCGAGACAACGGCGGCGCGCTGGTTCGTGCACGGACTGTTTGCGTGAGGCCTGGCGATGACCGCTTACGCCGAACTCGCCGTCACGACAAATTTCTCCTTCCTGCGCGGCGCCTCGCACCCGCAGGAGATGGTCGAAACCGCCGCAGAGCTTGGCCTTGCCGCCATCGGCATCGCCGACCGCAACTCTTTCGCCGGCGTGGTGCGCGCCTACGCGCAATGGAAAGAAACAAAGACCATCAAGCTTCTTGTCGGCACGCGGCTCGTGACGGTCGATGGTTTCGAGGTGCTGACCTATCCGACCGATCGCCAAGCCTATGGCCGGCTCTGCCGGCTTCTCACCGCCAGTAACCGCAAGGCCCGCAAGGTCGGCAAAGGCGAATGCCATCTGACCTTCGACAACATTCTCGGTGCGGCTGAAGGGCAGATCTTCATTGCGCTGCCGCCAATTCATGTTGACCGTCATCCTGAGGTGCCCGCGCAAAGCGCGGCCCTCGAAGGATGCCGGCCGAGGCGCTCGGGCTGTCATCCTTCGAGGCTCGCTTCGCTCGCACCTCAGGATGACGAAAAAAAGTTATTCCCCTCACGCCTAGCCGCCCTCGCCGATGCAGCGCCGGGCCGCACATTCCTTGCCGGCGTGCACTATCATCGCGGCGACGAGAAGCGGCGGCTTAAGCTTTTGACCGAACTCGGCGAACGGCTCGGCGCCCCGCTCGTCGCCGTCAATGACGTTTCCTATCACGCGCCGGAACGGCGGCCGCTTGCCGACGTGGTCACCTGCATCCGCGAGAAATGCACCATTGCGGACGCAGGCTTCCGGCTCTCGATCCATGCGGAACGTCATCTGAAATCGCCCGCTGAGATGGCGCGGTTGTTCAAAAACTTTCCCGATGCTGTCGCTCGCACCGTCGATATCGCCAAAGCCTGCACCTTCTCGCTCGACGAGCTGAAATACGAATATCCCGACGAGCCCGTTCCGCCGGGCAAGACGGCGCAGCAGCATCTCGAAGATCTGACCTGGGCAGGCGCGGCGGAACGTTACCCCAAGGATCAATTTCCGGGCGGCATTCCGGCTGATGTCAAAAAACGGCTGACAGAGGAACTGGCGCTGATCGCGAAACTCGATTACGCGCGTTATTTCCTCACCGTCCATGACGTCGTCGCTCATGCGCGCAAGGAACTGAAAATCCTCTGTCAGGGACGCGGCTCGGCTGCAAATAGCGCGGTCTGCTATTGCCTCGGCATCACCGAGGTCAATCCGAACGAGAGCAAGCTTCTCTTCGCCCGTTTCATTTCGGCGAACCGTAACGAGCCGCCCGATATCGATGTCGATTTCGAACACGAGCGGCGCGAGGAGGTGATCCAGTACATCTACGGACGCTACGGACGCCATCGCGCCGCGATTTGCGCGACCGTCATCCACTATCGCTCCCGCCGCGCCATCCGCGAAGTCGGCAAGGCCATGGGCTTGACCGAAGACATCACCGCCGCGCTGGCCAAGACAGTGTGGGGCTCGCACGACGACGGCTTGCCCGACGATCACATTCGTCAGGCTGGCCTCGATCCAGGAAACCCGACGATCCGGCAAGCGACCACGCTCGCCAGAGAGCTGCTCGGGTTTCCACGTCATCTCTCCCAGCATGTCGGCGGCTTCGTGCTCACGCGCGGGCGGCTCGACGAAACAGTGCCGATCGGCAATGCCGCCATGGAGGAGCGCACCTTCATCGAGTGGGACAAGGACGACATCGACACGCTCGGCCTGATGAAGGTCGATGTGCTCGCGCTCGGCATGCTGAGCTGCCTGCGGCGCGGGCTCGATCTCCTGAAGACGCATTACGGCAAGGATTATGCGCTTGCGAGCATCCCGAAGGATGGCACGCAGGAGGCTGCGGCCATCTACGAGATGCTGTCGCGCGCCAACTCGATCGGCGTGTTTCAGGTCGAGAGCCGCGCGCAGATGTCGATGCTGCCGCGATTGAAACCGGAATGCTTCTACGATCTCGTCATCGAGGTCGCGATCGTGCGGCCGGGCCCGATCCAGGGCGACATGGTGCATCCTTATTTGCGCCGGCGCGACAGGATCGACCCTGAGCATTATCCGTCGCCTCATCCCGCCGAGGGTCCTGCCAACGAACTGGAAAACGTCCTGAAAAGAACTTTGGGCGTTCCGCTTTTTCAGGAGCAGGCGATGCAGATCGCCATCGATGCGGCCAAATTCACGCCGGATGAAGCCGACGGCTTACGGCGCGCTATGGCGACCTTCCGTCATAACGGGACCGTCCATCTCTTCGAGGACAAGTTCATCAACGGCATGGTCCGCCGCGGCTATGATCGCGCCTTTGCCGAGCGGTGTTTCGATCAGATCAAAGGCTTCGGTGAATACGGCTTTCCGGAAAGCCATGCGGCGAGCTTCGCGCTGCTCGTCTACGCCTCGGCTTTCATCAAATGTCACTATCCGGATGTTTTTTGCGCCGCCATTCTCAACAGCCAGCCGATGGGCTTCTATCAGCCGTCGCAGCTCGTGCGCGACGCGCGCGCACATGGCGTCGAAGTTCGCCAAGCCGACGTCAATTTCAGCGATTGGGATTCCACGCTCGAGTTGGGCACTTTTTCCGCTCATTCCCGCGCAAGCGGGAATCCAGTAGCCGACTCCGAAGCAGTGAGTTCCACTGGGTCCCCGCTTTCGCGGGGACGAACGGATGACCGGCATGCCGTCCGTCTCGGTTTCCGTCTGATTCAGGGATTGAGCGAAGACGAATTGAAGAAGCTCATTGCCGCCCGCGGCAACGGTTTTTCTTCGATCGCGCGGCTCGCCGCAATCGCCGGTGTCTCCCGTTTCACCATCGAGCGGCTGGCGGAAGCCGACGCGTTCCGTTCCTTGGGGTTGGACCGCCGCGCCGCGCTGTGGGCGGCGCGCCGTCTCGATGTGATCGGCGCGCGGGCGGCGCGGGTAACATCTTCTTCACGTGGCGAAGAAGCGCTGCCGCTGCTCAAGCCGCATTTGAGCGACGAGCTTTTTCCCGAAGAATCCGTCGCACTTCCCGCCATGCCGCTTTCCGAGCACGTGGTGGAGGACTACGTGGCGACCGGGCTGTCGCTGAAAGAGCACCCGGTACGTTTCTTCCGCGACCGCCTCACCGCGCTCGGCGCCGTTCGCAATGGCACGCTACGCAGTGACGATTTGACACAGGATTCGATCGTCACCGTCGCCGGCCTCGTCCTGGTGCGGCAGCGGCCGGGAACGTCGAAGGGCGTCGTGTTCATGACGCTCGAAGACGAGACCGACATCGCCAACATCATCGTCTGGCCGAAAATTTTCTCAGCCAACCGGCGCACAGTGATGACGGCGCGCTTCCTCGCCGTGCGCGGACGTCTGCAGCGCGTCGGCCTCGTCATCCATGTGGTCGCCGAGAGTTTTATCGATCTATCGGCCGCGCTGCCCTGGCTGCGCGAGGGTGGCGACCTGTTCTCGCCGAAACTCTCCGGCGGCCAGCTGCCGCTGGAGGCTCCGTTGCGGCTGCAGAGCCGCGACTTTCATTGAGCAGCCAAGATTACGCCAGACAAGATTACGCCAAGAGGAATCTCGCCATGTGCGGCCGTGCCAAGCTTCCCGGCGACGTTTCCGAGATCAAGCTCGATCTGAAAATCGATTTCGACGAGATCGGCGACTACCGGCCGCGCTGGAATGCCGCACCGACCTCGCAGCTCCCTGTCGTGGTTGCCGGCAACGGAACGCGCACGCTCACCGCGATGCGCTGGGGGCTCGTTCCCGGCTGGGCGAGCGGCACCAAGATCGGCCATTCGACTTTCAACGCCCGCGCCGAAGGTATCGAGACCCGCCCCGCCTTCCGCGCCGCCTGGCGAGCGGGACGCCGCTGCCTCGTCGTCGCTGACGGTTATTACGAGTGGCGCGCCACCGACAAACAACCCTTTGCGGTGGCACTCGGCAATCGCGGGCCGATGACCTTTGCAGGGCTCTGGGACAGCTGGCGCGACCCGAAAGTTCCCGACGGTAAACCGCTCAAGTCCTTCGCGATTATCACCACGCACGCCAATGAACTGTTGAAGCCCTTGCACGACCGCATGCCGGTGCTTTTGCCGCAGGAAAGCTGGGCTGCCTGGCTCGGCGAGAGCCCGGCGGGAGAGCGCGAGCTCAAAGCGATGCTCAAGCCCTATCCCGGCGCCGCCATGACCTATTGGCCGGTTGACCGGCGGGTCGGCAATGTCAAGAACGACGGACCCGATTTATTCACGCCATTGAGCGAATTGGCCTCGGGCGGCGGTGTTATTGGCCAAATGCCCGCTGGACAAGGTCAATTCCCGGCCTAAGGGCTGCAGGGTCAACGCTTGCACCGGATGCCAGTGACCTATATCGTCGGAAGGTCATAGAATGCAGCGTTCCACCGCGGCATGCGGCACGAGTGCGCGCCGCGGGGAACGATAAAATGCCCGTGACACCGCGTCGCTGCGGGAACGACTTGCAAGTGACACACTTGCGAATCGAGAAGCGGGCGAATGACGGCGGACGTTGAATGGCCCGAACGCGGCCGGGAGGAAATTGTGCAGTCTTCCACCAGCCCTCTGCGCGACCTCGTAGGCAAGCGCGACTTTTATGCTGGCGGTTTGATGATCCTGCTCGGGCTCGGAATCGCCCTCAAGGGATCGACATACCGGCTCGGCAGCCTCATGCATATGGGCCCCGGCTTCTTCCCGACGAGTCTCGGGGTCCTGCTCGTGCTGATCGGCATCGCCATTGCCGCCGCCGCCATCGCGCCGTCCGACGGCGACGAGAGCATCCTGCCGGCAAATCCGCAATGGTGGGCCTGGGCCTGCATTCTCTCGAGCCCGGTGCTCTTTATCATCTTCGGACGCTACTTCGGCATGGCGCCGGGAACCTTCGCTTGCGTCTTTATCGCAGCGCTCGGTGACCGTAATGCGACTTGGAAGAGCACGATCATCCTTTCAACCGTTGTGACTGTGTTCGGCTGTGGCCTGTTCTCCTATTTCCTGCAGATTCCGATGCCGATCTTCACCTGGGGGGGTGGCCTGTGATCACAACCGCGCTTACGGATCTCTGGCACGGCTTCGGCGTCGCGATCGACTATCCGACTTTTTACAATTTGATGTTCTGCTTCCTCGGCGTCGTGGTCGGGAACATGGTCGGTGTGCTGCCGGGCATGGGTCCGCTCGCCACCATCTCGATCCTCTTGCCGCTTACCTTCGGGATGAAGCCGGTGGCCGCCATCTTGATGCTGGGCGGCGTCATGTACGGCGCCCAATATGGCGGCGCCATCTGCTCCATCCTGCTCAATCTGCCGTGCCATCCGCCGCATGCGGTGACCTGCCTCGACGGCTTCCCGATGACCAAGCAGGGCCGCGGCGGCGTCGCGCTCGGGCTCACCGTGTTCGCCTCGTTCGTCGGCGCCTCCTGGGGCATCACCGAAATGATCTTCCTGTCGCCGCTCCTGGTGAGGGCGGCGCTGCAATTCGGGCCGGCCGAAGTCTGCTCGCTCATGTTGCTCGGCCTGTTGGCGGGATCGACATTGGCGCGCGGCTCGCCGCTCAAAGGCGTGGCGATGACGCTGATCGGTCTGTTTCTCGGCTCGGTCGGCACCGATCTCGAAACCGGCTCGGAGCGCTACACGTTCGGGATGACCGAACTCGACGACGGCATCGAGCTGATCGCGCTGGCGCTCGGCCTGTTCGGCATCGCCGAGTTCATGAACAGCGTCAACCAGATTGCGCCGATTAACACCAAATACACCAATGTCGGCATCAGAGACATGGTGCCGAGCAAGGCGGAATTAAAACGGTCGATCGGCCCGATGTTCCTTGGCACCATCACCGGCAGTCTCTGCTCGCTCATTCCCGGCACCGGACCGACGATCGCGTCCTTCGTGGCCTATGCCGGAGTCAAGAAGTTCGCGAGATTTTTTAGGATAGATCCGGAAAAATTCGGCACCGGCCTGATCGAAGGCGTGGTCTGCCCGGAGGCCGCCACTCATTCTTCGGTGCAGGGCGATTTCATCCCAACCATGAGCCTGGGCATTCCCGGCGACGCGGTCATGGCGCTCCTGCTCGGCGCGCTGATGATCCAGGGCATCGTGCCCGGACCGCAGCTCATCTCGCAGCATCCGGATATCTTCTGGGGGCTGGTTGCCAGCTTCTGGATCGGCAACATTCTGCTCGTGATATTGAACGTGCCGCTGATCGGCATCTGGGTGAAGATGCTGGCGATTCCGTACAAATATCTTTATCCGAGCGCGATGTTCTTCGTCTGTATCGGCGTCTACGCCGCCAACAACGATTTCTTCCAGGTCGGCGAAGTCGTGGCCATCGGGGCCTTCGGCTATGTGCTCTTGCGCCTCGGCTTCCACCCGGCGCCGGTCTTGCTCGGCTTCGTACTCGGGCCGCGGTTCGAGGAGAATTTCCGCCGCGCCATGTTGATCGCGCGCGGTGATTTCAGCGTATTCGTCACGCGTCCGATCAGCGCCGTCTTCGTCGGGCTGTGCGTCATCCTAGTCGGCAGCCAGGTCCTTATCCGCCTGCGCAGCTCGAAGGGCGGACCCAAGGTCGGCAGCGGACATGGCGAGGTGACCCCGCAGATGCCCGGGCACATGGCGCCGCAGCGAATCCCGGTCACGCCGGCCGAGTAATTGCGATCGCCGTTCAGGCTTGCCGCAGACCGCGCTCGAGCGCACGCGCGAGCCGTTCGGAAAACGATCGCGCGTCCGGCGGCCGGTCGCCGTCGAGCACGCGCGCCTCGTCAAGCAACAAATGCGCCGCATCCTCCTTGAAGGCGCGCTCGCTGTCGCCGAGCGCGGCCAGCGCCGATATCAGCCGGTGACCAGGGTTGATTTCGAGAATGGGCTTGCCCGCCGAAGGCAGCCGCCCGGCGCTGGCGAGGATTTTTTCCAGCGCACGGTCGGGACCCTTGTCGGGCGCGACCAGACAGACCGCGCTGTCGGTCAACCGGTCGGACAGGCGCACGTCGGACACCGCCTCGCCGAGCGTCGACTTCAGGAAGGCGACGAAGATTTTCACTGACGGCGCCGCCTCCGGCTCCTTCTCCTCTTTCGCATCGAGGCGCGGGATGGACGCGAGGTCAGCCGCGCCCTGGGTGACCGATTTGAGCGGCTTGCCGTCGAAGGAAATCTCCGACATCACCCAGAACAAATCGACCGGATCGGGCAGCAGCAGCACCTCGATGCCGCGCGCGCGGAATCCTTCCAGCTGCGGCGAGGATTTCAGCCGCTCGAGATCGTCGCCGGCCAGATAGTAGATCGCGCTCTGATTGGGTTTGAGCGCGCCGACATACTCTTTCAAACTTCGCCAGGCGTCCGCCGACGCGGTGGTTTTGAAACGCGCCAGCGCGAGCAGCGCATCGCGGCGCTCGAAATCCTCGTAAATTCCTTCTTTCAGCACGGCGCCGAACGTGTCCCAGATATTCGCGTAAGCGAGCGGCTCCTTCTCCGCCAGCCGCTCCAGTTCGGACAGCATCCGGCTGGTCGCGCCCTTTCTGATCGCGGCGAGCAGCGGGCTTTCCTGAATCTTCTCGCGCGAAACGTTGAGCGGCAGATCGGCGCTGTCGACGAGGCCGCGCACGAAGCGCAGATAGCGCGGCAGGATGTCGGCGTCGTCGGTGATGAAGACGCGCTTGACGTAGAGCTTGATGCGCCCCTTGCGGTCGGGATCGAACAAGTCGAACGGCCGCGAGCCGGGCACGAAGAACAGCGTCGTGTAATCCTGCCGGCCTTCGGCGCGGAAATGCACGGTGAGCGCGGGATTGTCGAACTGGCCGGCGATGCTGCGATAAAAGTCGGTGTAGTCGCCGGGTGTGATCTCGGCCTTCGGCTTGGCCCAGAGCGCCGCGCCGTCGGTGATCTCGGCGGGCGCCGCACCGGGCTTTTCCACGATCGCGATTGGCACCGGCACGTGGCCGGATTGCTCTCTGACCAACCGCTCCAAGCAGAGGCCGCTCGGTATAGGATTTGGCGTCGTCCAATAGGTGCAGGATGACGCGGGTGCCGCGCGTCATCGCGTCGGCGGGAAGCGCGGAGACCGCGAAGGTGCCCTTGCCGTCGGACGACCACAGCCATGACGCATCGCTCCCCGCCCGCCGCGACAGCACGTCGACCCGTTCGGCGACCATGAACGCCGAATAAAAGCCGACCCCGAATCGGCCGATCAGCGCCGTATTGTCGCCGCCGCCTGCCCCGCCCTCGTTGCCTTCCGCCACCGCGACACGATCGAGGAACGCCTTGGTGCCGGAGCGCGCGATGGTGCCCAATGCCTCGACCATTTCGTCGCGCGACATGCCGATGCCGTTGTCCTCGACGGTCAGACGCTTGTTCTCGGCATCGACAGAAAGCGTGATGGCCGGCTTGGTGTCATCGGTCAGCAGCGCCGGATTGGCCAGCGCTTCATAGCGCAACCGCTCGCAGGCGTCGGCGGCATTTGCGATCAGCTCGCGCAGAAAGACCGACTTGTCGGAATAGACCGAGTGCACCATCAGGTGCAGAAGTTTGGCAACGTCGGCCTCGAACGGCCGGCTTTCCGATCGGCTCTCCTCGGTCATGGTCACGATGATTCCCCGGCAAGGTTTTGATTGGCCCGGAGATGGCGAGAAATCACCGCCGATTTCAAGCCCGTCAGCCGGCCGAACCGATCAGACCGGCACCCGCACCGTCGCCCGTAATCCGCCAAGCGGAGAATCGGCGAGCATAATGTCGCCGCCGTGAGAGCGCGCGATGTCGCGGGCAATGGCGAGGCCGAGCCCGGTGCCGCCCTGGTCTTGATTGCGGGCGTCGTCGAGGCGCAGGAACGGCTTGAACACGTCCTCGCGCAGCTGCGCCGGAATGCCTGGCCCATCGTCGTCGACAGTCAGCATGAGCCAGCGGTGGTCGCGTCGTCCGGTGATCGTCACGTTGGAGGCAAACCGCAAGGCATTGGAGACGAGGTTGCCGACACAGCGCTTGAACGCGGCCGGCCGCACCGTCACATCCGGCCGCCCGTAGAAGGCAACGCTGACGCTCCGCCCATTGCGCTCGCTATCGGTTTTGAGCTCATCGAGCAGCGCCGCCATGTCGGTCGACGCCGATTGCTCGCCGGTGTCGCCGCGCGCGAACGACAGGTAGGCTTCAAGCATGCCCGCCATCTCGTCGACGTCCTTCTTGATCGCCTCGATCTCAGGCCCGTCGCCGAGCAAGGCGAGTTCGAGCTTGAAGCGGGTCAGCACGGTGCGCAGATCGTGCGACACACCCGCGAGCATGGTGGTGCGCTGCTCGATGGCGCGCTCGACGCGTCCCTTCATTTCCAGGAACGCCGCCGCGGCGCGCCGCACCTCGCGAGCGCCGCGTGGACGGAAATTCGGCGCGTCGCGGCCCTTGCCGAACGCCTCGGCGGCGTCGGCCAGCCGCACGATCGGCCGGATCTGATTGCGCAGAAACAGGATGGCGACGGTCAGCACCGCGAGCGACGTCGCCACCATCCAGGCGAGAAAAATTCCCGAATTAGGGTCGTAGACGTCGGCGCGCCGGGCGAACACGCGCATGATGGTGTCGGGCAGCTGGATGCGGATTTCCACGATCGACGAACGGCCGACGCTGTCGATCCAGAACGGCAGGCCGATCTGCCGGCGAATCTGGTCGGACAGCGCCTCGTCGAGCTTGGAGAAGAACGGCTTTGCCCCCGGCGGCGGCAATTGGGTGCCCGGCAGGAAATCGACCACAAGGCCGAGCCGGTCCTGCGCGATGCGGCGCACCTGCGCGTGGTCGGCATCCTGCGGATAGGTCTTGTAGACATCGATGAGAGTGGCGATTTCCTGCGTAACCGCCGACGCGAGGTATTTGGTGACCAGATCCCAGTGGCGCTCGATGAACATGAGCGCGACCACCGACTGCACGATCACCATCGGCAGGATGATGATCAGCAGCGAACGCGCATAGAGCCCGGTCGGGGTTAGCGCTTTGAGCCGCCGGGTTAGCCGAATCCAGGGCTGCGCGAGCGGACCGGCGACGAAGGCCAACGCGCGCTGCAAAGCGTTCGCAGCGGCCGCGAGCTGGCCGGCGGCGCTACGCAAGTGTCCGATTCCTTGCTCGAAACTGGCCATAGTCCGCTTACATAGCCCCGCTCAAATGGCCCCCGCTTACGTGTTCTCGTTCACGCGACCGGCACGAGCCGATAGCCCACGCCGCGCACCGTCTGCACGATCAGTGGATTGGCCGGATCGGTCTCGATCTTGCGGCGCAGCCGATTGACCTGAACATCGACGGTGCGCTCGCTGACCGCCTCGCCGCTGCCGGCGAGCGCCTGCCGCGGCACGGTTTCGCCGACATTGGCCGCGAGCACGCGCAGCATTTCACATTCGCGCTCGGTGAGGCGAACCGCTTCCTCGCCGCGCCGCAGCTCTCCGCTTGTCATGTGAAAGACGAACGCGCCAAAGCGCACCGCGTGCATGCCCGCCGGCCGCGGCGGCCGGGCGCGCTTGAGGATGTTGGCAACCCGCAGCGACAGCTCGCGCGGCTCGAACGGTTTCGCCAGATAATCGTCGGCGCCGATTTCGAGCCCCATGATCCGGCTTTCTTTCTCGTCGCGCGCAGTGAGCATCAGAATTGGCACCGTCGACGTCGTGCGCAACGAGCGGGCGAAGTCGAAGCCGTTCTCGCCGGGCATCATCACGTCGAGAATGAGCAGATCGAAACTCAAGCCTTCGAGCTTGGCGCGCGCCTCGGCCGCCGTCTCGGCGGTCGAAACCCGATAGCCCACGGCGAGCAGATAGCGCGACAACAGGGCGCGGATGCGGCGGTCGTCATCGACGACGAGCAGGTGCGGCGCGTCGTCGGCAGGCTTTGCCGGCGCCGCCGTGTTCATGGGCCGCCGTCGCGGGAACGCGTGCGCGCGCGGTCGGCGTGCGCGATCATGCGCAACACGCGGTCGCGGTCGGCCACGTCGATCATGCCGGCGAGAAAGCGCCGCGCCGCCTCGCGTCCGCCCGGTCCGAGTTCGGCGAGCACGCCGGCGATGCGCGTGTTCTGCAGGCCGGCGAGTTGCATCGCCAGCGCCTCGCCAGAGGCTGTCACGTAGAGCAGCCGCTGGCGGCGATCGTTGGCGCCCTCGCGCTGCACGATATAGCCCTCGTCGATCAGTTGCTTGAGTACGCGGCCGAGCGACTGCTTGGTGATCTTGAGCACGTCAAGCAGGTCGGCAACCTTCATGCCGGGATTGCGATTGACGAAATGCAGGACGCGGTGATGCGCCCGGCCGAAGCCAAGCTTGGCCAAGACCTCGTCGGGATCGCCGACGAAATCCCGATAGGCGAAAAACAGAAGCTCGATCAGGTCCCAGCAGGGTTCGGCCGCCGGCTTGGCATGGTCAATTGCAGCCGGAGCGCGAGGATTGGAAGGAGCCGTGATGCCGATGTCCGCCATTTATGTCAGCACTATTGACATATTTTCGCTTGGTTGTTAAGACAAACACGCGTTACCACGACGGCATCTCGCCCCCAAACCTGCCAGCAATCGGTATTTGTACGGGTGGGCGAAACCATACCGGGAGTCCTGTGGAGACGCAAAAGCCCCCGCCCCACGGTTCCCGCTTGGCCGGGACGGGGCAAGGCGCGGGCAAAGCGGGCGATCCCCGCGAGGGAGAAATGCCATGGCCGTTCCTTTTGACCAACGCGCCGACGTCATCTGGTTCGATGGCAAACTGATACCGACCTTCGACTGCAAGATCAGCTTGCTCACCCACGGGCTGCACTATGCGAGCTGCGTGTTCGAGGGCGAGCGCGCCTATGGCGGGGAGATTTTCCGCGGCACCGAGCACACCGAGAGGCTCAAGCGCTCCGCCAATGTGCTCGATTTCGAAATTCCCTACAGCGTCGCCGAGATCGACGCGGCCAAGCGCCTGGTTCTGGAAAAGAACAATCAGAAGGAAGCCTATGTGCGGCCGATCGCCTGGCGTGGCTCCGAGGCGCTCGGCGTCTCCGCGCAGGCCAACACAATTCATCTCGCGATCGCCACCTGGGAATGGCCAAGCTATTTCGACCCGGCGCAGCGGCTCAAGGGCATCCGCCTCGACCTCGCCGAGTACCGGCGTCCCGATCCGAAAACGGTGCCATGCCTCGCCAAGGCGGCCGGTCTCTACATGATCTGCACCATCTCCAAACACCGCGCCGAAAAGCGCGGCTACGCCGACGCGATGATGCTCGACTGGCAGGGGCGCGTCGCCGAATGCACCGGCGCCAACATTTTCTTCGTCAAGGACGGCAAGATCCACACGCCGATCGCCGACTGCTTCCTCGCCGGGATCACGCGCGCAACTGCAATCGACATCGCCCGCCGGCACAACATTGAAGTGGTCGAGCGCCGCATCATGCCGGAGGAACTTGCTGGCTTCTCCGAGTGCTTCATCACCGGCACTGCCGCCGAGGTGACCGCGGTTTCGGAAATCGCCGACTGGAAGTTCACTCCCGGCCGCATCACGCAGATGCTGATGGGCGACTACACTGCCGAGGTGCAGCCGAAAGGCAAGGCCGCGGCCGCGTAACGACGGACAGCCGCGCTCTTTTCCTCGTCATGCGCGGGCTTGACCCGCGCATCCATGTTCATCGACCGCAATTCGACTGCGCTCGTTCAAGCGTCTTCGCAGCATGGATTGCCGGGTCAAGCCCGGCAATGACGAGTGATGGGGAGCGCTTCGACTGATCGGAACACGCGCTAGGCCCGCCAGAACGGCTTACGCACTTCCCTGTTAGCGTCGTAGCGGGTCAATCCAATATCGCGAAGGCAGCGGTCGTTGAGCGCCGCCAGTTCTCGGCGGCCGTGGGCGCGCCGGCGCCATTCCTTGAACGCCGCCAGCACTTTCGCAACGAGTACTTTCCCAACCAGCTGATGAGAGCTTTCGCGCGGCATCGGCGGCGCGCGGCATACAGATTGTGCGTGACCCATGATGTGTCTCCTGAAAAATATCTCCTCACATAGGCCTGGTCATTCGATCGATGTTTCGGTTCAGGCCGAAGTCATTGAGGCCGAACCTATTCACGTCGAAGCGATGGAGAGCCACCCGATTTCGGCGATGCTCGGCACGGCTTTTGCGACGAGAACGGCGTCGGCAATCAGCACCGCCAGAAACAGCGCGGCAGCGATAAACAGGCTCGGGTCGCGATGGATGTTGCGCGCCGGACCACGGCCAGTTGAGATCGCCGGCATCAACGACATTGTGCGGGTTGTCGTCATTGTAACCCCCTGAAAATGTGCGACTGCGCCGACCGAGAGCCCAGATCGGAGCGGTCACTGCAGACGGCGTCAGCGCCAGGAGATGAAATAGCGCTTTTCGCTCACAGAATAATCAGGACTGTGGTAATGTTATTTATCACTAATGGTGATAGATAGGCGGATGGCCGACCTGCGCACGCTCGCGATCTTCGTCAAAGTGGCCGAGCGCAAGAGCTTCGTGCGCGCCGCCACTGATCTCGGCATCACCCAGTCCGGGGTCAGCAACGCGATCAAGCGGCTGGAAGAACAAACCGGCGCGCGGCTCCTCGCCCGCACCACCCGCCGCGTCACCCTGACCGAGGACGGCGCGGCGTTTTTCGAGCGCTGCCGGCATGCCTTGGCCGACATCGAAGAGGCCGAGCTGGTGCTCAAGGAGTCCCGGCAAAAAATATCCGGCAATCTGCGCATCGATATGTCGGTGGCGTTCGGCCGGCTGAAAATGGTGCCGTTGCTCAGCGCGTTTCAGGCTGAATATCCGGACATCAGATTGAGCCTCACCTTCACGGACCGTTACATCGATCTGATCGAAGAGGGCATCGACGTCGCCGTGCGGCTCGGCGTGCTGCACGATTCCAGTCTGATCGCGCGACGCTTCACTGCCGCGCAATTCAAGATCGTTGGCGCGGCCCGCTATTTTGCCAAGCACGGCAAGCCGAAGACGCTCGACGACCTGACCAAACACAATTGCCTTGCCTTCACCTCACGCGACACGCGGCTGACCAGAGAGTGGCGCTTCCTGGTCGGCGACAGCGAAACAACGCTCACCCCGCGCGGCAATATGAGCTTCAGCGACGGCGGCGCGCTGTGCGAGGCGCTCTGCTCCGGTTATGGCATTGCGCAGATGCACGACTATTACCTCGACACCGAGATCGGGCGCGGCAAACTCGTTTCCGGTCCTCGATCAATTCAAGCCGAAGGCCGATCCGGTCTGGCTCGTCTATCCGCCGACCCGGCATCTGACCCCGAAGGTGCGGGCTTTCGTCGACTTCATGACGGCAAAGTTCCGCATGCCGCGGGCGCCGGCGGCCACGCGCTGAGAGCGGAGCGCGCGTCTTTTACTTCGCCGCCTCGCGCCGCTGCGGCGGCGCCGACCAGCGCTCGGCAGCCTCGTCGTCGGCGGCCTTCGCCTCGACCCACGTGGCCTGCCCGGCCGCTTCCACCTGTTTCCAGAATGGCGCACGCGTTTTCAGATAATCCATCAAAAATTCGGCCGCCGCGAAGGCCGCCTGGCGATGGCTCGAAGCCGTCACCACCAGCACGATGTCCTCGCCCGGCGGGATCCGTCCGTGACGATGGATCACGGTGACGCCAAGAAGCGACCAGCGTGCGCGCGCCTCGTCGACATGGCGGGCGATCTCGGCCTCGGCCATGCCGGGATAGTGTTCGAGCGTCAGCGCCGCGATCGGCGCGCCGTTCTCGTCGGCGCGGCAGATACCAGTAAACGTCACTACCGCGCCGATATCGCTGCGGCCGGCGGTGAGTTTCCTCACCTCGGCGCCAATATCGAACGGCTCGCGCTGCAGGCGGATGGTGGTCGTCATAGCTTACCCTCCCGTCATTGGCGGGAAGAATGCGATCTCGTGGGCGCTCTCGATCGGAGCGTCGGCGCGCACATGGGTGCGGTCAATAGCGGCGCGGATCACCTTCGGATTCTCGAAGGCGTAGGCGTAACTCTCGCCGCGCCCGGCCAGCCACGCCATCAACTGACCGACGGTCGCGACGCCAGCGGGCGGCGTGATCTCCTCCTCCGCCTTGCCGATACGCTCGCGCACCCAGGCGAAATACAGAACCTTGATGCTCACGCGCCTTCCTTGGTGAGATGGCGCAGTCCCGCCTGCAGATAATCCCACCCGGTGTAGAGCGTCAGCAGCGCCGAGAGCCACAACAGCACGATGCCGACCTTGGTCACGCCGGGGATCACCGCATCGCCGGCCTCGCCGGCGATGAGAAAGCCGACCGAGATGAGCTGCAACGTGGTCTTCCACTTGGCGAGCCGCGTCACCGGCACGGACACGCGCAGCTCGGCCAGATATTCGCGCAAACCGGAAACGAGAATCTCGCGGCAGAGGATCACCACCGCGGCCAACAGCGCCCAGCCGTGAATGGTGCTTTCCGCCGCCAGCATCAACAGACAGGAAGCGACCAAGAGCTTGTCGGCGATCGGATCGAGCATGCGGCCAAGCGAGGATTGCTGGCCCCAGGCGCGGGCGAGATAGCCGTCGAGAAAATCGGAAATGCCGGCGGCAATAAAGACGGCAAGCGCCAGCCAGCGCAGCCACAGTCCGCCATGCAGGATGTTCTGATAGAACATGCAGCCGACGACGATCGGTACGGCGACGATACGCCCATAGGTCAGCATGTTGGGCAGCGCGAACGGATGTGCGCGCAGCCGGACCGGATTTGTCGCATTCGTCGCCGTCGAGTTCATGGGCTTAACATATAGCGCCGCCGCAGGCCGACCGACAGGCCTCGATGGCGTTCCTTCCCCTATGCCGCGCCGTCATGAAAGAAGGCGTAAATCCGCCGCGCGGTCTCCGCGCTGATACCATCGACCTGCATCAGATCGGTGACGGCGGCGCGCTCGATCGCCTTGAGCGTGCCGAAGTGATGCAGCAACGCGCGCTTACGGCTCGGTCCGATGCCGGCGATTTCCTGCAGACCTGCCTCGCGCAGGTCGCGCTTGCGCCGCGCCCGGTGGGAACCGATGGCGAAGCGATGCGCCTCGTCGCGCAGCCGTTCGACGAAATAGAGCACCGGATCGCGCGGCGGCAGCTTAAACGAATCTCGCCCAGGCACAAAGAAAGTCTCCCGGCCGGCATCGCGATCCGGCCCCTTGGCGATGCCGACGAGCGGTACGTCGACACCGAGACCTGCCAGCGTCTCCCGCGCCGCGTTGAGCTGGCCCTGCCCGCCATCGATCAGCACCAGGTCGGGCCAGGGGGATTCGTCTTGGTCATCGGGTGCAGCACCTTTCCCTCCCCTGCCAGGGGGAGATCGGCAGCCGAAGGCTTTGGGATGGGGCTCGTTGCCGAGGTCGCGGACGGCAACACTCGCCAACGGCGCCTCGCTGAGAAGCCGTTTGAAGCGGCGCTCCAGCACTTCGCGCATCATCGCGAAGTCGTCGCCGGGAGTGAGATCGGCGGAGCGGATGTTGAACTTGCGGTACTGGCTTTTGCGGAAGCCCTCCGGTCCGGCGACGATCATGGCGCCGACCGCGTTCGTGCCCTGGATGTGGCTGTTGTCGAACACCTCGATGCGGCGCGGCGCGCGCGGCAGGCCGAACGTCTCGGCGAGCTGCTGCAGCAGCTTTTGCTGCGAGGAAGTTTCGGCGAGCTTGCGGCCGAGCGCTTCGCGCGCGTTGGCAAGTGCATGCTCGACCAGATCTTTCTTCTCGCCGCGAAGCGGCAGCGAGACCTCGACCTTCCGCGCGTTTTTGGTGCCGAGCGCCTCGGCAAGCAGGCCCGCGTCCTCGATCGGATGCGAGATCAGGATGAGCCGCGGCGGCGGCCGGTCGTCATAGAATTGCGCGAGAAACGCCGAGAGCACTTCGCTCGGCCCGAGTGAACGGTCGGCCTTGGGAAAATAGGCGCGGTTGCCCCAGTTCTGCCCGGTGCGGAAGAAAAATACCTCGACGCAGGAGAAGCCGCCTTGCTGATGCACGGCGAACACGTCGGCTTCCTCGACGCCGCGCGGGTTGACGCCCTGGTGCGACTGGATCGCGGAGAGCGCCGCCAAACGGTCGCGGTAGACGGCGGCGCGTTCGAAGTCGAGTGCGCCTGAGGCTTTTTCCATCTCGCCGGCAAGCTCGTCCTTCACGTTTTTGCTGCGGCCGGAGAGAAACGCGTTGGCCTCGCGCACCAGCGCCGAATAATCCGCGAAATCGATCTCACGCGTACACGGCGCCGAGCAGCGCTTGATCTGATAGAGCAAACACGGACGGGTTCGACTCTCGAAGAACGCGTCGCTGCACGAGCGCAGCAGGAACGCGCGCTGCAGCGCGTTGATGGTGCGATTGACCGCCCAGACCGATGCGAACGGGCCGTAATAGTGCCCTGGACGGCTGCGCGCGCCGCGATGTTTGAGGATCTGCGGCGCCCAGTGATCGGTCGTGATGATGATATAGGGAAATGATTTGTCGTCGCGCAGCACCACGTTGAAGCGCGGCCGCAGCCGCTTGATCAGGTTCGCCTCGAGCAGCAGCGCCTCGGTCTCGGTGCGGGTAACGACGAATTCAAGCGTGCGGGTCAACGCGATCATCCGCTCGATGCGGGTGTCGTGACCGGTCGGGCGCGCGTACGCGGCGACGCGCTTTTTGATGTTCTTGGCCTTGCCGACATAGAGCACGTCGCCGCGGCCATCGATCATGCGGTAGACACCCGGCCGCGAGGGCGCGAGTTTGGCATAACGGACGATGGCGGCGCGGCCTTCGGCCAGCGACCCCGCGTTCTCCTGGACGTCGGCCTGCGCGGGCTCCGCATCCGCTTCCGGCAACGACTGCTCGTCGTCGTCCGCCAACGGCTCGGCGGCCAAAGCGGGATCCTGAGCGTCCTCCTGGAGTTCGACGTCCGGCTCGATGGGGTTTTTCGGCGCGCTCATGCAAGGTGAGAGTGAATGGATTGTGCTGTGCAAAGTTAGGCGTCACCGCCGCGTCCGGCCAGGGCCGCGAGGTTGGTTGGGTATTGAAGGGACTGTCAGCGGCCCTCCCCCGGGCTGGCCCGTACCACAAGCAGCGCACTGCCCGTTGGTATGCCGCGGCTGCCAGGCACACAAAGTCTTAATCTTGAAAATACAGCATTCATTAACTTTAATAACTTGGAATTACTTAGATGTTTAACAACGTTTAACTGTGCTCTCACCATAAAATTCCGTCGTTGGGACGGACTGACTTTCGCTCCACTCGCCGCCAATCCGGGTCCGTCGCCTTCACCTTCGGTTCGACCGAACTTTGCGGAGGCTCTCAATGCGGATGTCACTCGGCTTAGCCCTGGGCGCAGCTTTCACGCTGGCCACGAGCGCGGCGGCACTCGCCGCGGATCTGCCTGCGGGGTCCTACTACACAACGCCCGAGCCGCTGTCCGCCTATAGCTGGGCCGGACCCTATCTGGGGGCAACGCTGGGCTACGAATGGGGCGGCGTGGACAACAGTCCAACCCATCCGGCCGGCATCGCCGGCGGCGTCGAAGGCGGCTATAATTGGCAGCGCGGCGCCTTCGTCTTCGGCGGCGAGGCCGACATCCAGCTGTCAGGCGCCGACGACACGATCTCCCCGTTCGAGTTCTCCAATCCCTGGTTCGGCACGGTCCGCGGCCGCGCCGGCTTCGCCTTCAACAATATCCTGGTGTACGGCACCGCCGGTCTGGCCTACGGCGAGTTGCGCGCCGACAGCTTCAATCTGACCGAAAACCACACCAATGTCGGCTGGGTGGCGGGCGCTGGCGTCGAAGTCGCTCTCAATCAGCGCTGGTCGGCGAAGGCCGAGTGGCTCTATCTCGACCTGGCGGACAGCACTTTCTCGGTGACCGGCACCAATAACGGGCTTGCCGCCGACCTCCTGCGCATGGGCGTGAACTACCACTTCTAAGCCCTTCGCGCGGCTTTCCCGTCGTCGTCACACAGGATCGCCATCGAGGACGGGCCGCAGCTCGGCCTCGCCCAACATTAGTATACTTTTTACCATCTTTCCGTCGTTCGTAAGACATAATTAGCTAAAAGTGTGTCGAGCTAAAGTCTAATCTCGCCACAGTGCCGCCAGAAATTAGAATAGGCGTGTGTCTTTTCTGCACTAGACGCAGAAGTCTTCGCGAATACTATGCCACCACGTTTCGAGTATGGAGGTCAGTATGAAACGAGTTCTTCTCGCGTGCGCCAGCATCTTGGCGCTTGGCGGTGCGGCCGCGGCGGCCGACCTGCCCCCGGCACCGGCGCCCGCTCCCTATTACAAGGCACCGGCCTATATCCCTGAGTACAACTGGAGCGGCTTCTATCTCGGTATCAACGGCGGCGGCGCCTGGGGAACCTCGAAGTGGACCACGCCGGGCAGCATCAGCACCTCCGGCGGACTGATCGGCGGCACCATCGGCTACAATTATCAGATGAACCAGGTGGTGCTCGGCGTCGAAGGCGATATCGACTGGGCCGACATCAACGGTACCGTCACCAATGCCGCCACCTGCCCGCCCGGCTGCAAAACCACCGACAGCTGGCTGGGCACCGTGCGCGGACGGCTCGGCTACGCCGCTGACCGCTTCATGCCCTACATCACCGGCGGTCTTGCGGTCGGCAATATCGAGCCGTCGGCGCCGGGCTTCAGCGGCGTCAATACGACGAACGCCGGTTGGACGATTGGCGGCGGCATCGAGTTCGCCATCGCCGGCCATTGGACGGCGAAGGCCGAGTACCTCTACGTCGACCTCGGCAGCGTCAATTGCTCGACCTGCGGCCCGGTCGCCGGGGCGCTCACGCAGAACGTCACGTACACCGCGAACGTGTTCCGCGGCGGCATCAACTATCGCTTCTAAATCGCCGCTGCGATCCTCCCAAACTAAACCCCGGGGCGCGAGCTCCGGGGTTTTTTTGTTCTTTGCTCTTTTAGTTCGGTGCGATCGTCACGCCGGCTTGCTCGCCGCAAAGGCCGGCACATGGGCGGCGAAATTATCGAGCCAGGCGACGAGGCGGGGATGCCCGCTGCGCCAGTCGGTGCCGAAGCGGAAGTCGCGATAGCCGAGCGCACAGGCGAGCGTGATCTGTCCGACATTGGGCATTGGGTCGAGCGCGGGCGGCGCCGCTTCGAGCACCGCGAGCGCGCGCGACACCTTGCCGGCCTGCATTTCCAGCCATTTGGGTTCGTGCATGTCGGGCTTGCGGTAGCGCCCTTCATAGACCGTGAGGATCGAGGCATCGAGGATGCCGTCGCTCAACGCCTGCAGGCGAAGCGCGTCGAGCCGCCGCTTGGGATCGCGCGGCACGATCTTGCCGCCGCCGGCACGCTCGTCGAGATAATCGAGGATCACGCGCGAATCGTAGACCGCGCTGCCGTCCTCGATGATCAGCACCGGAATCTTGCCGAGCGGATTGGTCCGCCGCAGCGAGTCGTTTGGATCGGTCGTGTCGGCGCGCTCGAGCGTGATCTCAGCCTCCAAGCCGAGCACCGCGGCCGCAACGCGCACCTTGCGCACAAACGGCGAGGAGGGCGAAAAACGCAAAATCATCATTGCATCACCATTGTTGGAGTTTTCATCATTGTGGAGTTTCTCTTTGGCGGATTTAACGTTGAAGAATCCGGAACAGCAGCAAATGCACCGCCGGAGCCGCGCCTTGCCGGCGCGACCCGGACCCGCGATCGGCGCCGCAGTGTTAGCCGGTGACGACCAGATTGACTGCCTTGGGGCCTTTGCCCTTCTTGTCAGGCTCGACGTCGAAACTGATCCGCTGCCCCTCAGCAAGCGACTTCATTCCCGCACGCTCAACGGCAGTAATGTGCACGAACACGTCGCGGCCACCGTCGTCAGGCTTGATGAAACCGTAGCCGCGTTCGCCGTTGAAAAACTTCACAACCCCCTGCATCGCCATCGAGCGACTCCTTCCCCGCGGTTGCTTCGCCGCCGGCCCCCACGGCGCGACGACTCGGCTGGACATCCACCACGAGCAAAGAACGTCGGCCAAACAGGCCTCAGTGACTCCGCCGGCCCCCACCGGAGGCGGAACGTCTAAGCCAGCAACATTCCGGCTGAGAAAATTAGACTAGTTTTAACCTGTGGAAAAGTGGGCAACTAGGCATTTTCAGTGAGCCAGTCGACGCGTTGCGAGGCCTGGTCTTCCCCCGGCGCCAGCACCCGCACGAGCGCTGGCAACAAAACCCGCAACTCCGCTTCGAGCGTGAAGGGCGGATTGACCAGGATCAGCCCGGAGCCTGCCAGCCCCGCGTCCTGACGTGGCGGCTGCAACATCATTTCGCAGCGCAATATCTTCCCGATACCCAGCCTTTGCAGGCGCCGCGCCAGTGCGTCAGGCGCCTCGCGGGTCTTGATCGGGTACCACAGCATGTAGATGCCGGTTGGCCACTTGCGGTGTGCCACCGCCAACTCCTGGGAAAGACGGGTGAAATCGGCCGGCTGTTCGAATGGCGGGTCGATGAGAACAAGGCCACGCCGCTCCTTTGGCGGTACGTAGGCACCCATTGCGGTCCAGCCGTCGATCTCCAGCGCCTTGGCGCGGCGGTCCCCGCGCAGCGTTGCGGCGAGCGCTGCGGCCGCGCGCGGCTCGAGCTCACAGGCAATGAGCCGGTCCTGCGACCTCATCAGCTTCTGCACGATCAGCGGGGACCCCGGGTATGTGCTCAGAACGCCATCCGGATTGCAGGCGGCGACCGCATCCAGGTAGGGGGCCAGCAACTCACGCAGGCGCCCCTGCGCGAGCGCCGGCGCTCTCCAAATGCGTTCAATGCCCTCTTGCCATTCGCCGCCGCGGGTCGGCTCGTCGGCCAAGAGATCGTAACGGCCGGCCCCGGCATGGCTGTCGATGACCCGGAACGCCGCCGGCTTTTGCTGCAGATAAATCAGGATACGGGCCAGCACGGCGTGCTTGTGCACGTCGGCAAAATTGCCCGCATGGAAGGCGTGCTGATAATTCATCGTGACGCCCCCCAATCTAGCAAATTATCAGTTGCGAGATCAGTTGCCGCCCGGGATGGACGCGTGCGGCGGCGGCATAAGCACTCTTGTGCGCCGGCAGCTCTGCGTGGCGACTTGCGGACAGGTGCGGAATTTCAGATCTTTGGAGAAACACAGCCGCACTTCGGCGAGCCGCCCTGCCTCGCAATCGATCGCCATGTCGCTTCGCGCCAGGCCGGGGTTGGCGTTGATGAACGCATCCTCCACGGCGCTCGGGCTGACAATGAGCGTCGTTGCCAGATCGGCGTATTGCGGTGGGATTTTCACTGCGGCGTACGCCTTGCGCACCGTGTCGAAATAGTCGCGTGCCGAAAGCCCGGAACAGGTGCCGTGACGGTCCCATTCGTTGTAGACGAGGCGGGGCGCCGACATCAGATCGAGCATGGTCGACACGATGCTGCGCGCAAGCCGCGGCGACGGCACCTCGCAATATTGCGGAAAGCCTCTCTCATATTGCGGCCACAAGCCATGCACGATGAACCCGTAAGCGTGCGTCCCGCACTCGCCGCTCGGTGCAGGGCGGCCTTCCATGCGCTCGGCCATCGCCGCGCAGAACGACGGCGACCAGGACAGCGACAAAACATAGAAATCAAACTGCCCAGCTTGTCCGCGCGGCCTGTCTTGTTGCTCGTCCTGCGCCGCGGCCGCGCCCACCGCGGCCACCAGCAGACCGAATGCGACCAAGCTGCGAAGGGCCCATCGGACCATGACGAATCCTCAAATTGGGCAATGACCGACATCCGCGTACCATAGCGGAACCGGCATGTGTTCCTCAAAAGCCAAGAGGGTAGCGCGCGATCAGGGCCGAGCGGCGCGGCAGGCCGGATTATAAGCCCAATTACGGTCGAGACCGACCACACAGAAGTTGGTGCCCCAGTCGATCCCGATTGGCCCAGTGCCGGAAGCGATCGAATAGTAGATCGGGTGGCGCTGCCCGTCGTTGATCAGCGCGGTGCCGCTACAGAACCGACGCGGGATCGACTGGGCCGCCCACGGCATGTACGCGGTCTCGCGGACATTTTCGATGCCGACGATCGCCAGTTCCGAATTCCAGAAGCGGGCTTCCTTGGTCCGGAAATTGTGAATGATCTCGTCGAGCGCCTGCTCGAAGTCACAGCCCGGCAGGTCTTTGTTGTAGTTGGGGCCGGACAGCCAGAAATTCTTTTCGAAGAAGTTCGCGGCCCTTGCTGGCGAAAGGAGAACGACGCACGCCGTCAAAGCAACCAACGAGCCGAGCGCTACCCACGCAACACGACAGGACGCAACACGACAAGACATGGACCATCCCCTAGAACGGGCTTAACCGTGCCGCGCCGGGCCGTTGCGGTCAAGATCGGCCGGGGTCCCGCTGAAAAGCGCGCGCCACATCGTGACAATCCTGCCACGCCCCGGCCGCCGAAGATGACAGCCGCCGAACAACCCGACAAACCCCTCGCATTTGCCATCTATCCACAGGAATCTGTTGGCCAAGCCGGGTTGATCACAGCTTCCGACGGAGCAGCGAGCGCCCGCCCTATCCCCTTCATGGTATCAGTTTCCGGCTTGGCGCCGTGTATTCGCCTATCGGCGCCGGAGGGAGACGGGCCATGGCCCTGGTTCACCGGCTCGTCACACCCGAGCCGGCGCCGGCGTTCGGATTGCAGGCAGCCGGCCGCCTGATGATCAAAGTACTGGCGCCCTGGGTCCAGGACCTTTCGCTTCTGGTCGAAAGCGTCGAGTCCGCGCGTCCTCCCGGCGCGTCACCGGATTGGCAGCCGGGTGCGGTGTTGCGGCTGCCCTACTCAAAAAAAATCTGCAATGACGGCCACGTCGTTTGCAGCCAGGCGTTGATGGCGCTCGCTGACACCGCCATGGTGATCGCCTGCTCGGCGGCGTGGAACGGCTACCGGCCGATGAGCGCGATCGACCAGAGCACGCATTTCCTGCGGCCGGTCAGCTTCGACGTCGTTGCCGATGCCCGCGTCGTACGCATCGGCAGCAACACCAGCTTCGCCCGGGTGACGATACTCAGCGCCACCGACAAACGGCCGGTTGGCATGGTGGCAAGCGCCTACTCCATGCAGTGACGCCGCCTTCGGCGATGTGATTGTCGCTACTTCGGCGCGGCAAACGCTTTCATTTCCGCCAGCGACGTTTTAAGCTTCCGTGCGTTGCGTGCGGGAGGGCGTTGGCATGCGTTTGTCTGTTGCGGTCATCGTTACGTCGATCATTGCACTTGCGTGTTGCGCGGGCACGGCCAACGCCATCATGTTCGGCGGCGGGCCAGGTCCATGGATCACCGGCAACAACACCGGCGGCATCATCCCTTATTCACCCGACCTCGAAGGCGTCTACCGGCAGATTGCGGCCGACTATTGCGCGCGCTGGGGGCGGCTGTCGCACGTGACCAGCGTGCACCGCCATTACGGCGATTACATCAGCTTCATCTGTATCGACAAGCCGTGGGTCATTCACTGACGCGTCTCTGACCCGCTACGTCCAGTCCCCGCAGACGGCCTGAACCAACGCCAGTGCCGCGACCGCTGCGGTATCCGCCCGCAGGATGCGCGGGCCAAGCGCGAGCCGCACCACATTCGGCATCTTGAGCAGCATCGCCCGCTCGTCGGCGGCAAAACCGCCTTCCGGACCGACCAACACGGTCAGCGGCGATTTCGCCGGCACCTTGGCCAGCGCCACAAGCGGATCGGTCACCTTGGCATCCTCGTCACAGAAGATAAGCCAGCGCCGGGGGTCGAGGGCGGACAGAAAATTCGGCAAAGCCACCGGCTCGGCGATCTGCGGCACGCTGAGAATGCCGCATTGCTCGGCGGCCTCGATGCTGTTGGCGCGCATGCGCGGGCTGTTGACGCGGGCGACCTGGCCGTGGCGAGTTATGACTGGCTGGAGCAGCGACACGCCCATCTCAACCGCCTTCTGCACCATGTAGTCGAGCCGCGCGGCTTTCAGCGGCGCGAACAAATAGTGCAGGTCGGCGGCCGCGGTCTGATCGCGTATTTTAGCGCCGACCTTCAGGCCAGCCGATCGCTTCTCCGCCTCGACGGCCGCCTCCCATTCGCCATCGCGGCCATTGAAGACGAGGATGGAACTGCCGGTTTTGAGCCGCAGCACGTGGGTCAGGTAGTGCGCCTGGGCGCGGTCGAGCGCCAAGGCGGCGCCTTCGGCGAGCGACGCTTCGACATAAAGGCGGGGCTTTCGGAAGTCATAGCCGGGCATCGGCACTCCTGGGCCACTCGGCGGAAGGCCAAAATCACGTGTTAATCCCGCCTTAACCCGCTATCCGGCCGGGCGCCAGCCGCCAAACCTTGGCCAACCTTGGCCGATCCCACTTGCCCTCAGGGGGCTTGGCTTCGCCCCCGTGTCGCCGAATTCAACAGGTAACTATTGGCCTATGATGGATGCCCGGATTCGGGCACCTTACGGGTCCAAGTTACGGTCCCAGGGGAACGGGAAAGGACGTCACATGAAGCCGGGTGTCGCCAGACTCTGCCTGGCAACGACGCTTGCGCTGGCCGCTTGCGCGACGGGGATCACCCAAGCATCTGCGCAGGGGTCGCCGTGCGAAGGCTTCCTCCCATTGCGCAACGATGCACAGCAAAAAGGGCTGGCGATCGCCGCCGCCGAGAAGCGCCACGCCGATCAGAAGGAGCTGTGCACGGTGGTGTCGCGCTTCTATGTTGCCGAAGCCGCGGCCCTGACATTCCTGGCCAAAAACAAGACCTGGTGCGGCGTCCCCGATCAGGCGATCACGTCCGCCACGGCGACGCACGAAAAAACGCTGAAATTCCGCGACATGGTGTGCAACCCCGCGGCACAGCGGCGCGCCCCCACACTGAGTGACGCCATCGGCGCACCCTCGATCGACACGGCGAAGAATACCAATACCAAAACCGGGACCTTCAACACACTGACCGGCAACCCGCTGGGCAATTAATGCGCAGGCCGGCCGGCTCGGTTGCGGATGCGACCGGCAATTGGGTCGACACGCTGGCGCCGGGTTTTCTGCGGCCTTATCTGCGGCTCTCGCGGCTCGACCGGCCGATCGGCTCGTGGCTTCTGCTGATCCCCTGCTGGTGGTCGTCGGCGCTGGCGGCAATCGCCGAAGGCGCACGGGCGCCGAGCATTGCCCACATCGCGCTGTTCTTCGTCGGCGCCTTCGCCATGCGCGGCGCCGGCTGCACCTGGAACGACATCGTCGACCGCGATCTTGACGCCTCAGTCGAGCGCACGCGGTCGCGTCCGATTCCTTCTGGCCAGGTCAGCGTCGCGCAGGCGGCCGCATTCCTTGTCTTGCAGGCGCTGGTTGGATTGGCGGTGTTGCTCTCGTTCAACCGCTTTACCATCGGGCTTGGCATCGCTTCGCTCCTCATCGTTGCGGTCTATCCGTTCATGAAGCGCATCACCTATTGGCCGCAGATCGTGCTCGGCCTCGCCTTCTCGTGGGGCGCTCTGATGGGCTGGGCGGCCGCCTTCGGCAGCCTCGCGGCCCCGCCGCTTCTGCTCTACGCCGGGTCGATCTCATGGGTGATCGGCTATGACACGATCTACGCCCATCAGGACCGCGAAGACGATGCGCTGATCGGCATCAAATCAACGGCTTTATTGTTTCGCGAACGCACCAAGCCGATGCTGGCTGTCTTCTACGCCCTTGCGGTGGTCCTGCTTGCGGCGGCCGGATTTTCCGCCGGCGGCGGGATCGTCTTTGCGCTCGGCCTTTGCGCCTTCGCCGCCCATCTCGTCTGGCAGATGGTGCGGCTCGACATCACCGATCCCGACAATTGCCTTGCCGTATTCAAATCCGACCGCGACGCCGGCCTGATCCTGTTTGCCGGTCTCCTGCTCGACGCCGCCTTGCGCTGAATTGCATAACTGCCCGTCGCCACACGCGCCGGGCGCGCCTTGCCGGTCGCTTCCGACCGGCGCAAAATGGCGTTAGAACCGGCGAACAGCCGGATTCGGCGGTAAACGCCGGCGTACAAGAACAACAGAACGAATTCATCCGTGGGGAGCGATTGATGAAATCAACAGCCATGTTGAGCTTGACCGCTGCTGTTGCGGCGATGCTGTGCCAGGCGACAACGCCATCGGCGCGCGCTGAACAGACAACCGCCGCGATCGAAGGCCAAGTCACCTCCGCTGCCGAGGGCACCATGGAGGGCGTGGTCGTCACCGCGCATAAGGACAACTCGATCGTCTCGGTCAGCGTCATCACTGACGCCAAGGGCCATTACGCGTTTCCGGAGAGCCGGCTCGAACCGGGCCACTATACGCTCGCGATCCGCGCCGCCGGCTACGACCTTTCCGCACCGGCGGCAACCACCGTTGCCAGCGAGCAGACCTCCAACGTCGACCTAAAGCTCGAGCCGACCAAGGATCTGCCCGATCAGCTCACCGATGCCGAATGGACGATGAGCATTCCGGGCACCGACGACCAGAAGGCCGCTCTGCTTAACTGCACCAGCTGCCACACGCTCGAGCGCGTCGTGCTGTCGACACATAACGTCGACGAGTGGATGCTCGTCGTCCAGCGCATGATGGGCTACGGCGCGGTCAGCCAGCCGGTCAAGCCGCAGCCGATGCTCGACCGCGCCCGTGCCGGCAAGCCGGAGCAGTACCGCAAGTTCGCGGAGTATCTGGCGACTATCAATCTCTCGGCCGTCGACAAATGGACCTATCAGCTCAAGACGCTGCCGCGGCCGACCGGCACTTCGACGCAGGTCATCGTCACCGAATACAATCTGCCGCGGCCAACGCTGGAGCCGCATGACATCGTGCTCGATAAGGACGGCAACGTCTGGTACACTGATTTCGGCGAGATGTTCGTCTCCAAGTTCGACCCGAAGACGCTCAAGCTCACCGAATATCCGATCAAGCAATTCAAGCCCGACGCTCCGGTTGGTCTGCTCAGCCTCGCCTTCGACAAGGAGGGACTGCTCTGGTTCGACACCATGTACCAGGGCTCGCTTGGCACCATCGACCCGAAAACCGGCGAGACCAAATATTATCCGCTGCCGGCGAAGTGGAATGACGAGCGCGTGCAGCTTAATTTCGTCGGCCTGCAGCACGATGTCGACGGCAAGGTTTGGACCAAGGATGTCGGCACCGCCAACATCTACCGGCTCGACCTCGCCACCGGCGACTGGGAGCGCTTCCATCCGACCAACTCGCTGCCGGATGCCGCCAACCATCACTACGGCATCTATCAGGTGATATCGGACGCGCAGAACAATCTGTGGATGGCCGAGTTTAGCGAAGGCTATCTTGGCAAGATCGACGCCAAGACGCTGCAGGTGACTTGGTACACGCCGCCGACGCCGCACGCGCGGCTGCGCCGCATGGAAGTCGAGCCGAACGGCAACATCGTCGTCACTGAATACCGCGGCAACAAAGTCGCGGTGTTCGACCCGGCGACGGAGAAATTCACCGAATACGCGCTTCCGCCTTACACCTATCCGTACCGGGCGGAATTCGACAAGAACGGCGACATCTGGGCGTCGACGATGAGCACCGACCGCGTCGTGCGCATCGACCCGAAGACCGGCCAGACCGATCAATATCTGATGCCGTCGGACACCAACATGCGCACGGTCTACGTCGACAACACCTCGAATCCGGTCGGCTTCTGGGTCGGCAGCAACCACGACCACGCGCTGATCCACGTCGAACCGCTGGACTAAGGCGCGGCCGCCGCGCGCTGATCGCGGCGTTGCTCATTCCCCTCCCGGCTCCGGGAGGGGACTTTCACCGAACTGTTGGCGGGGCGAAGGCATTAAGCGGTCGCGGTTCGAGCATGATCCGAAAAAGTGGAAACCGGTTTTCCGAAAAGATCATGCTCCACCAATGTCCGCAGGCACTCACGAAGGCAGTTGAAAAGATGTTCAAGAGTCTCTTCTTCACACTATTGGGGGCCTTACTCGTTTCCGCGCTTGCTGCTGCGCCGGCGGACGCCCAAGACATCGCGTCAAGGCTCGAGATCTGCAGCGCATGCCATGGGCCAAACGGCACGCCGACCAATCCCTCCGCACCGGCCATCTGGGGGCAACAAGAGAACTATCTCTACAAAGAACTGCACGATTATCACAGCGGCGCGCGCACCAATCCGATCATGGGGCCGATGGTTTCGTCTTTCAGTCTGGACGATCTACGTCAGGTGGCGACTTATTTCGCCGGCAAGCCCTGGCCGGCGCGGCCGACGAGCGCTGCTCCGGCGGGATCGCCGCCGGAGGGAATCGCCATGTGCCGTGCCTGTCATGGCGGGAACTTCGAAGGCGGCCAGCAGGCGCCGCGCCTGGCGGGGCTGGGTTACGATTATCTCATCGGCGCCATGCGCAGTTTCGCCAACGGCAAGCGGACCAATGACCTCGACATGCCGGGCTTTATTCGGGCACTGAGCGACGGTCAGCGCGACGCGATCGCGCACTATCTGTCGTCGCTGTAGCCGATTGGGCGGTGAGAACTCCGCGCAACGTGCGCTCGTTTACGGGCAACCGCTGCTAACGGCGCGCGCCAAATTCCTGATCGGGGAAGGCAGACGCGTCGGGCACCCTGATCACCACGAACGGATGCTCGACGGCGCTGTGACAGGCATTGCAGCCGGCCGTCAGCTGCACGTAAGCGGCGGCAAATTTTTTCTCGTCCTGCTCTTTGATCGCGGCGTCGAGCGCGTTCATCGGCTGGGTTAGGGCTGCATCGACCAGCTGTCCGACCGGAAGGCCCATGAACGTTGGCTGCGCCTTGACGATGCCAGCGAAGGCCTGCCGCATTTCAGCCAAAGCGTATTGCGCCAGCGGCCAGTTCCGCGCCTCCCCGGCAAGGCCAAGCTTGGCGTGGCGCGGCTGGATCAACGTATTCATCATGTCGCCCATGGTCAGCACGTAGGGCACCGGAGCGCCATTGGAGGTGTCGCCGGACACCGCCTGCGGCAAGGCAGCGTTTCCCGCGGCAGCGACAAACAACAGGGCCAGCGTACCGACCAGCGCGGGACGTTTGACCATGGGCAACCTCCGATTCACCGGTTGGAGAGATCGAGCTCACTCTTTCTGCAGATAACAATCGACCTCGATCGGGTCCTTGATGTCGCCGCCCTTGTGCGGGCGCCGCACCACGTTCGCCTGCTTGTAGCCAGCCTTGGCGCAGGAAATGACGACATCGTCAGGGTTCACGTTCGGGCCAAAGCCCGGCAGCTTGTAGAGACCCAGAACGTCGGTGGTGGTCACCAGTGCGCCGCCTTTAAGGTCGCCCGTCACCTTGGCGCCGTTGATGCCGGCGCCGCCGACTTCGCGGACAAAGCCGAAGAAGGGGTTCCCTTCCGCTCCTGCTTGAATATCTTGGTTGAGCAGGCTGGAGCCGCCGGCGCATGCGAGGCTGGGGACAAAAAAGCTGGCGACGACAAGAATGACGAATGACAGCCGCGCCATGCGAATGGTTCCCGGACGAGACGACATTGACGCAATGAAACAACCGCGGAGAACATTAAGCGAGCGCGGTTACGCGGCACAAGGGCGGCAGGCATGCAAAACCGCGCGCGACGCGCGTGCCACATGGATCGCCAAATGGATCGACAGCGGAGCCGAATGGGCTAAGCTACTGCAAACAATCCAAAGCCAAACAATCCAAGGCCAAGAAGCCAAGGTCACGGGAGGACCCATGTCCAGCAATGTCTATTGGACAATCTGGCTGTTCATCCATCTCATTCTCGCGGTCGGCCTGCTCGGCGCGCTGACCCATCAGGCGGTCGCGGTCGCGCTGCCCGGCCATCGAACCGCCGGCGACATCGTCACCCGCTTTCGCTCCGTTCACGCGGCCGGCTACGCCACCGCCGTGTGCGTGCTCTGGGTGCTTACTTTCATCGCCGGCTCGTACATCTATACGAGCTATCGCATCAACATCCGCATTGCGCTCGAGCAGGAGCACTTTTACAAGACCGCGGGCTTCTTCGACTTCAAAGAACACGTTACCACGCTCGGCCTTTTGCTCCTGCCGGCGTACTGGTTCTTCTGGAAGAACGCCGACAACCCCGAATACGACAATGCACGCAAGGGCGTGACCATCGTGCTTGCCGTCATGTGCTGGTTCCTTTTCATTGTCGGCCACGTCCTCAACAACACGAGGGGATTTGGATCATGAGCACGACCACGACGACACCTGTCGCCAAGACGTCCGGCCCCAAAGCGACGACGTTTGCGTCCTCGCTCGCCAAGTCGGCGAAATTCAAGACGTTCGCGACGATGTTCTCGATGTCGAGCCCCGTCATCTACTGCCTGGTGGTCTACCTGAATGTGCCGCTGTTCACGTACTGGCCGGCCAGCGGTCGGATTGCCTGGGGCTGGGGACCGGTCACCGCCGCCGACGGGCCAAACATGCTGTGGTACGGCTGGACCATCACCGCGATCCTGATCGCCGCCGCCGTGGGCGTGATCGCCACGATGATCCCGGAGCGGATCACCAACAAAATCCCGCTCGCGCTTGTCTGGATTCTGCCGATCCTGGCGATTCCATTCGTGATCTATTCGCTGATGGTATGGTGGAGACTCGCGCTCAAAGGATGAGACGGCTACCGCACGCCCGCCGCTTGCAGATATTGTAGATCGATGAAGCGCTCGGCCGCTGGCAGCGGCGGCTTGAGCAGGCCCGCCTCCGCCATCATCGCGATAACCCGCTGCAATGCATCGAGATCGATTTCGCCGCGCTGCGGCAGCACCTTACTCCCCGGCAGTAAGAACAGATCAAGCGTCTGCGCGGCGATCGTGTTGGAGCACTCCGCGCTCTCGGCAATGATCCCGATGACGGTGTCGCGATTGGCCGGATCGCGAATGAATTGGAATGTCGCGGCCATCGCGCGGACGAAGCGCACAACCGCCTCACGGTGCGTCTGCGCCCACGAGCGCCGCACGGCCGTGACCGTGTAGAGATAATCCGGCACCGCCTCGTCGGAGCGCCCGAGCAGTGAATAGCCTTGCGCGATCGCCTGCAAATCCTGCGGCTGGCCGAGCACCGCCGCGTCGCAAGCCCCCTTTGTCAGGCAATAGAACCGCTGCGGCGTCCCCTCCGCGGTCTTGGTGAGGTAGCTGCCGCGCGGCAACCCATGCTGGGCCAGAAGCTTGCGCGTGGAGATCGTGATTGATCCCTGTTCGCTCGCCAGCCCAATGAGTTTTCCGTTTAGGTCGGCGTAAGTCTTGATCGCTGGTTTCGCCACCACGCTGTAAATCGGATTTTGGAACTCGGCGTCGATGGCGACCGCGTCAGATCCCGCCAGCGCCGCGCGAATGAGAAACGGCGTGGCAATATGCGTCACATCGGTCCAATTATCGTTGAGCGCATCGATCATCTTGTCCGAGCCGCCGGGGATCGGGATGACGATCTGCACGTCGAGCCCTTCGCGCTCGAACAGGCCTGTGCGCTGCGCCACTGCGATCGGCAGTGAAAAGATGCTGTGCGCGGCCGAATAATCCTGGCCATAGCGGAGCTTCAGCGTCTGCGCCGCGGCCGGATGCGGAGCGCACGCCGCCATCGCCAGCACGCATGCGTGCAAGATCACGAAAGGCGCAAATCTGCACGTCATGTGCTTGCACGCGAGGCGGCTCCGGCTTGCGCTTGACGCGTCGCGCGGTTGCTGGTCCTTTGCCTCGACAAGATCGCGCGGCCTTGCAGCTGAGAGCGAAACCATGACTTACATTACACGGCGCGTGGCGCTCACTGCACTACTTCCGCTCTTGGCATCGCTCTGCAGAGGCGCGCGCGCCGCGGAAACCTATCCGAGCCGGCCGGTAACAGTCGTCGTGCCTTACGCGGCGGGCGGTGGCCTCGACCTCGTGGCGCGGCTGTTGGCGCAGAAGCTCACGGAGCGGACCGGGCAATCCTTCTTCGTGGAAAATAGGCTGGGCGCGGGCGGCGTCATTGCCGCCAACTCGGTCGCCAAGGCGACGCCCGACGGCTACACGCTGTTTGCCGCCAGCAGTACACAGCTCGCCATTCAGGTTACGCTGCACAAAGCCTTGCCCTACGATCCGGCGAAAGACTTCGCGCCCGTCGCGCTGGTGGCGAGCGTGCCGTTCGTTCTCATCGTCAATCCGTCGCTGCCGGTTAAGACGGCCGGCGATCTGGTCGCGCTCGCCAAAGAGCGGCCGGGGCAATTGTCGTTTGGCTCGAGCGGCGTTGGCAGCCCGCCGCATCTCTACATGGAATTGCTGCAAACGATGACCGGCACGAAGATGACCCACATTCCGTATAAGGGAACGTCCGAGGCGATCCTCGACGTAGTGGCGGGCCGGGTGCCGGTCCTGATGTCCGACCTCGCGCCGGCGGCGCCGCTGATCGCGGCCGGCAAGGTGCGTGCGCTCGGCGTGTCATCGACGACGCGCGTGGCCGCGCTGCCGGACGTACCACCGCTCGCCGATAACGGCGTACCCGGCTTCGACGCGGTGGCGTGGCTGATGCTGGTTGCGCCTACCGCGGCACCGCCCGAGATCATCGACAAATTGCACGCCGACCTCAAAGCCATCGTCGCCGCGCCCGACACCCAGCAAAAACTCCTCACCCTTGGCGTCATCCCGATCGACACGCCGCCGGTGCCGGCACTGCGGGAGTTTGTGAAGTCGGAAATCGTGCGCTGGGGTAAGGTGGTCGAGCATGCCGGGCTTGCCGGCTCGCAGTAATCCGGTGCGAACAGTCGGGCCGGCACAATCCAACAGCCCTTGAGCAACAGGAGTACGAATAATGGCACGGGCCATTTTCGGAATACTGCTGATCCTCATCGCAGTTTGTTGGGGCGCGCTCTGGTCCGCCGCGGCGGGAACGAGCACCGAGACCGGCATCTGGAACGAGGCGACCTGGACCCTCATGGCAGTGGCGGCGCTCGGCCTGATACCACTTGCCGGCGGCATTTATCTGCTCGCCCGGGCGTTCTTGTCCGCAATCGGGCGATAAACCTCAGCGCGGCGGCAAACGCTCGAATGTCTGTAGGCCATCCGCAATGACATGGAAGGGCTGTTTGTCGACGGTGAAGATCGCCATTTGAGGCGCGCCAAAGAGAGCCGGATTATCGAGCGTGCCGACTTTCAGGATGACCAGCGGCAGACCCTGGCGTCGCGATGTGAGGTGGGTGCCACATTCGCCACAAAACTCACGCGTCACCGGGCTCTCGAGATCGGACCGCGAGAATTTGCGCGGTTCGCCGCTGGTGTAACGAAAGCCTTGCGGCGGCATCAGCATGAACATGTTCGGCGCGCCACCGCTGATGTATTGGCATTCGCGGCAATGGCATTGGGCCTTCAGTCGAGGCTCGCCTTCCGCCACGTAGCGAATTTTGCCGCAATAGCATCCGCCTTCGAATTTCATGGATAAGACCCTCCAGACAACGCCGTTTTAGCACGTCACGCCCGGACGTGCGGCGCCGCAGACCTTCTTCCTCGCCGCGCCACGATGTGGTTAGACTGCGAGTATGACAACCCCTGCGCGAACCCGGGTGCTCGGCGGCCAAAGCCGTGCCGCGCCCGCGCGCACGGCGGCATGGGCGCCCGATTGGCGCGCGCTGTTCGCCGCGGCGCTCGCCAAGGAAATTGACGGCCGGCGGTTCTTCTTGTGGATCCCGGTCGCCGCGATGGGCGGCGTCGCGCTCAACCTCTCCGCCGACCGCGAGCCGGTCCTGTGGCTGCCGGCATTGCTCACCGCACTCTGCACCGCGCTCGCTTATCTCTGCCGCGCGCGGCCCTTGGCGCTCGGTATCTGGGTCGGCCTCGCCGCGCTCTGCGCCGGTTTTCTGTCGATGGGACTTCGCACCGCGCGGGTTGAGACGCCGATGCTCGATCATGTCCGCACCGTCGCGCTGCAGGGCTTTGTCGACGAAGTCGATATTCGTCCCTCCGGCGGCCGCTTCATCGTGCGCGTTGTCGGGGCGCCAAATATGCCGGCAGCCCTGATACCGCATCGCGTGCGCCTGACCACGCGCGCGACGCCCGATTTCGCCGCCGGTGACTATGTGCGGCTCGCGGCGCGGCTGTGGCCGCCGCCGCGCGCGGTGCTGCCCGGCGGCTACGATTTCTCGCGCGACGCTTATTTCGAGGGCATCGGCGGCGTCGGCTTCACACTCGGCGACGTTTCAGTTTTGCCGCCGCCGGCCGCGGCATCTTGGCGGGAGCGCTTTTTCGCCGCCATCGACCGCGCGCGCAATCATCTCGCCGTACGGGTCGACGCGATCATCGGCGGCGACGAGGGGGCGATTGCCGCCGCCATGGTCACCGGCAAGCGCGATTTTCTCTCCAACGACGCCAAGGATCTGATCCGCGAGGCCGGTATTTTCCACATCATCACCATTTCCGGCCTGCAGATGACGCTGGTGGCCGGCATCTTCTTCGTCGTGGCGCGGCGTCTGTTGGCGCTCTCGCCGACGCTGGCGCTCACCTATCCGATCAAGAAATGGGCCGCCGGCGTCGCTATGCTCGGCTCGCTGCTCTACGACCTCGGCACCGGCTCGCGCGTCGGTACCGAACGGGCGCTGGTCATGACGCTGATCGTGCTCGGCGCGGTCATCCTCGACCGCCGCGCGCTCTCCATGCGCAACCTCGCGCTCGCCGTGCTGGCGATCATCGCGTTGGAGCCCGACGCGATTGCTGGCGTCAGCTTTCAGCTCTCCTTCGCCGCGGTGGCGGCGCTGATCGCCGTGATGGAGGCGCGGCTCGCCACTCTCGAGCACCCTCCCGGTCCCTTTCCGCTACCGCGCCAGCAACCCGAGCGGCGCGGCGCGCTCGTCACCCATGTCGTCGACAAGCCGCTCCGCCTTCTGCTCGCGGCATTTTTCGCGACCTGCGCAACCGCCTCCTTCATGGCCTATCATTTTCACGATCTCAGTCCCTACGTGCTCATTGGCAATCCGCTCACGCTCGCCATCATCGAATGCTTCGCCGTACCGGGCGCGCTGATTGGCACCGCGCTTTACCCGCTCGGCCTCGATGCGCCGGTCTGGCTCTATGTCGGCTTCGGCATACAATTCATTCTCGCCATCGCCCGCTTCATCGCGGCCGCGCCAGGCTCCACGGTGCACGTGCGCGCGTTTGCGCCTTATGCATTGCCCTTCTTGAGCCTTGCGGTGCTGTGCGCGCTCCTCTGGCGGAGCTTGCTGTTTCGCGCCATGGCCATTCCGCTGCTGGCGCTCGGCCTCATCGGCGCGTTCAAAGGCCCGCGTTACGACGCCATCGTCGCGCCCTCGGGCGATCTCGTTGCCGTGCGCGGCGCGGACGGCCGCCTGCAAATCGTTGGCCGGCATTTCAACGCCTTCACTGCCGAGCAATGGCTGACCGCCGACGCCGACGATCGCGACCCGGATTCGGCGCGCGATCCGCATGCGCTTTGCGACCGCGATGGCTGTATCGCGGCGCTGCCGCAAGACCGCTTGCTCAGCCTGGTGACTGCGGTGCGGGCCTTCGAGGAGGATTGCGTGCGTGCGGCCGTGTTGGTGAGCGCGCTCGCCGCACCGGCCGATTGCCCGGCGCTAGTCTTCGACCGCGAGCAGCTGGCCGCAACCGGCGCGGTCGGCCTGACCTGGAACGGTACGCGTTTTATTGCCGCTAGCGATCGTTCGCCGCTCGAGGACCGGCCATGGTCGCCGGCCCCGGCGCTTGGATCGAGCGACCGCACGATACCGGTGCCGTTCGGCGGCACGCCCGGCGCCGATCCGGCGGACCCTTGATGATGGTCCCGCAGGTCGCTGCGCTCAATCGCTATACGATGCGGATCGGTTTCAACCTATCGGACACAGCTTGAACCGCTTGTCCTTGTTGATACCGCTTCCACATTATCGTGTATGCGGACTCAATGTGACGCGTAGCGCCCTCGGTATTGAACAGCGGGCAGATATCGCGAGTGAGCGTCAGCTTTTTCTTGATGGAAGCGAGATAGGACGGATTGTGGGCCAGTTTGAGCACCAATGCTTCGTAGTCTTCGAGTGTCGAAGTGATCAATTCGTCAAGGCCAACCGCTTTGAGGAGGCTTGCCCCAACACGCCCCGCGAATGTCGAACCGCGACATGTCACGATCGGAAGACCCGCCCAAAGCGAGTCGCTTGCGGTGGTATGGGCGTTGTATGGCAATGTATCGAGGAACAGATCAGCTTGTCGGTGACGCGCCAAGTGATCCGGCAGCTTCGCGACCGGAGCAAATATCAAGCGTTGCGATGAAACGCCGCACTTTTCGGCCTCCCGGCATAAATTTGCTGAAGTAATCGAATTTCTCTCAAGCAACCAGAGAACGCTGTTTTCTGTTTTTCTCAGAATCCTCATCCAAATATCGAATATATCGGGCATGATCTTGTAAAGGTTGTTGAAACAACAAAACACGAATGCCGTGTCCGGCAGGCCGCATTCACGGCGCGTCGGCGTGCGTTCGGAGATATGCCGCTGGTCGTCGTTGATCTGGTAGCTATCGGGAAGCCAGACCACTTGCTCGGCGTAAAACGCGCATTGGTTCTCGGGGATGACGGTCGAGTTGGCAAGGATGTAGTCGATGTAGCTGGCGCCCATGGTCCCTGGATATCCGAGATAATTGACTTGGACAGGCGCGGGCCGTTGCGCCAGGACATTGAGACGATTATTCGACGTAAAGCCCGTGAGATCGACCGCAATATCGATCTCGAGCCGGTGAATGAGCTCGGCGATCTCCCGGTCGCTTTTATCCCGAACGTCGACGAAATGCTCGAATCCCCGCTTTATTCTTTGCCGCATCGGCGAGTTCTGGTCCGGCCCGAACGATATCCCGGTCACTTCAAAGCGCAATCTGTCGTGTTTCTCGAACAAGCCGACACTGAGCTGTGCGACCGCATGCTCATAAAAGTCGGCCGATAGATAAGCTATGCGAATGCGATCGTGGGAATAGACTTCGCCGCGCCAGAGTGCGGGAAAGTAAGGTTGATCTTGCACGTAGCGCCTGGCGCATTGCAGCTGATCGGCCGCCGCCGACGGTATTGAGAGGACCGTGAAAGGAACGCTTGCAGGCTTCCCCTCTCTTATCGCCGACAAAAGCTCATCGACTTCGTCCGTCAGATTCGTCCAGTCGCATTCAAGCAACTTTGATTTAAGGCGACTGCCGGCCGCATACTTTAAGTCAGGCTTCAGTGCCAGTGCCCGGTCATACGCTGCAGCCGCATCGCCGTGCCGCGCGCGTTCGGTCAAAATGGTGCCGCGGCCCAGCCACGCTTCAGCCAAATCGGGCTTTAAATCCAGTGCCGTCTCATAAGCGGCGAATGCATCATCGTACCGCTTGAGCTCGGTGAAGACGTTGCCGCGGCCCAGCCATGCTTCGGCGAGATCGGGCTTTAACGCCAGCGCCTTCTCATAGGCCGCAAATGCATCGCTGTGCCGAGCGAGTTCTGTAAAAGCGTTGCCGCGGCCCAGCCATGCTTCAGCAAGATCAGGCTTTTTCGCCAGCGCCTTTTCATAGCCGGCCAACGCATCGTCATAGCGCTTGAGTTCGGCGAAGACACCGCCACGGCCAAGCCATGCTTCAGCAAGATCGGGATTTTTCGCCAGCGCCTTTTCGTAACCGGCCAACGCATCGTCATACCGCTTAAGTTCGGCGAAGACACCGCCGCGGCCAAGCCATGCTTCGGCGAGATCGGGCTTTAGCGCCAGCGCCTTGTCATAAGCAGCCAGCGCATCACCGTGTCGTTTGAATTTGCGGAGAATGTTGCCGCGAGCAAGCCATGCTTCGGCAACAGATGGCGCGATCGCAACCGCTTTATCGGCACTTTCGAGCGCATCGTCGTGGAGTTGGAGCTCCGAGAGCACTCTCGCTCGCTGTAAGTGGCCTTCGACGAAATCGGGCCTGCCGGCGATGGCCCGGTCGAAGCTCGAAACTGCCTCCTCGCAACGTCCAACGGCATAAAGCGCCAAGCCGCGATTGAACCAGTCCTCGATGGCATCCGCTTCAAGGGCCAAAGCCCGGTCGTAATTGTCGACCGCCTCACTGTGACGCCCAAGCTCGCTCAGGACATCGGCGCGATGGCTATGCGCCTGAGCAAACTCAGGCGCCAGCGAAATCGCGCGGTCGAAGCAAGCTAGCGCTTCCCCGCGCCGCTCGAGCGCATTCAATGCGCGCCCCAACAGCACGTGCGCGCGCGCGTGTCGCGGGTCGCCGGCCAGCGCTTGGCGCGCGCGCTCAGCGCCCTCGGCAAAGCGGCCGTCCTGGCAGCACATCATCCCCAGGTAGTAATGGGCGTCGGCATTGCCGGGGTCGGTTTGCAGCACCTCGGCGTAGCGTGCAGCAGCTTCAGCGATAGCGCCGCGCCGGTGCAGCGTCAGCCCTTCTTGCAGCAAGTGCGCGGTCGCAGAAACGGCCATATCGGGGCACGCAAACGATGGTGAGGTCGAGGCCATCGCTGAATTGATGACCCATAGCAGAAGCCCTACCATCGCGGCAGGATTCCGACAAACAACCACGACTTGGAGTCCGCTATCAGCGCCCCCGGCCGATTTCGCGTGCTAAAAGCCTTTCGATAGGGCAATTGGATAGCTAAAGAGATTTACTCATGCACAATGAGCGACTTTCAATTTCTGGCGATTATCTCGCGCTCGTCGCGATGCACGACCGGACCAGGCCGTGAAGGGCTAAGCTGCCGCCGCATCAATCGCCGCGGCCGCCGCCGCGCAATCGCGCTCCGTCGCCGCCGGCGCCAAGTCGGTGCCTCGATGCGCAAAGCGCCAAGGCGGGCGAACGGCTCACGCAGCGAGCCGTCGGATTCGGCGACCAACAGGGGCAGGCCGAGCACCCTCCCCCAGCTCTGCCATTCGGCAACGATGTCGTCGCTCTCGGCTGCCGCGAACAGCGGCAGCGACAGTGACGGATCACCGTGCTCGAGCACGACCGCGATCGAGCTCGGTGCATTGGCGGTCTCGGCAAAGAACAGACGGATGGCGACGCCACGATAGGCCGCGACCGGCAAGTTGAGCGCCATGCGGATGCCGCGCACCGAGCGGCGCAGCACCACCCGCTCGCGATGCAGGTCGACGACGCGCAAGCGCTCGTCGGCCGCTTCATCCGCGGCGGTGAAGCGCACGGGTAAGCAGAAGGGGTCGAGCCGCACAGCGGCCCCGATCGCGCCAGCGCGATGGGACACTTCGGGGTTCCCCAACGCATTCGCGCGATGGGGTTGCCCGGTGCAGCCCGACCCGGCAGTGAGCCTGCCGGCTTCCATTTGACGCCCCGAAAACTCGTCACTTCCCCCAGGCTGTTGCCGCCCGGTTGCCGCAACAATGGCAGAACGGCGTCGTAATCGGCTTAACAACGCTGGTTAAAAGGTCGTATTGCTTACCCGAACGATCTGCATGATTGACGAGGAGTTGCCGCGAGGGGGCAAATCCGCGGAAATTGCGTTTCTTTCGCCAGTTTTGTGGTTGAATCACACCGCGCGCGCCCACATCTTGCCCGCATCAGCACGCCCGCGCTCCCCCGCCGCAATCGAGTTCATTTGCAAATGGCTTCGCTTCTCGATCAATCCGCACTCACCGATCTCGCCGAACGCCTGGTCACCGCCGCCAAACGCGCTGGCGCCGACGCCGCCGACGCCATCGCGGTGCGCGGCGTCTCGCTTTCGGTCGACGTGCGCGACGGGGCAGTTGAAGAATCGCAGCGCTCCGAGGGCGACGATGTCGGCTTGCGGGTGCTGGTCGGAAAGCGGCAAGCGGTGGTTTCGACCAACGACGTGCACGGCGACGGTCTTGAAGCCTTGACTGAGCGAGCGGTCGCCATGGCGCGCGCGGCGCCCGAGGATCGCTTCGCCGGACTGGCCGATGAGGCGTTGTTGGCGCGCAACTTTCCGCAACTTGATCTGCTCGATCCCGACATGGCCTCGGTCGACGTCTTGGAAGAGCGCGCACGGGACGCGGAGGCAGCGGCGTTGGCCGTGATTGGCGTCAGCAAATCCGGTGGCGCCTCGGCCTCATCCGGCATCGGCGGCATGGTTTTGGTCACCAGCACCGGCTTTCGCGGCGCGACGCTCTCCTCCAGCCACTCGATCTCGATGTCGGCAATCGCCGGCAACGGCACCGGCATGGAAACCGATTACGATTACAGCGCCACGCTTGCATGCGGCCGACCTCGAAAGCGCGCAGAAGATCGGCCGCAGCGCCGGCGAGCGCGCGGTCAAGCGGCTCAATCCGCGCAAAGTCGCCACTCGCCGGGTGCCGGTGGTGTTCGATGCGCGCATCTCCGGCACGCTGGTCGGCCATCTGGCTAGCGCCGCCAACGGCAGCTCGGTGGCGCGCAAGACAAGCTTCCTGCGCGAGAAGCGCGGCGAGCAAATATTTGCCCGTGGCATCGACATCATCGACGATCCGCTGCGCAAGCGCGGCCTGCGCTCGCGGCCGTTCGACGCCGAGGGCGTCGCCACCAGCGCGCAGAAGATCGTCGAGGACGGTGTGCTGCAGGCTTGGCTGCTCGACAGCGCGACCGCGCGCGAGCTTAATTTGCAGACCAACGGGCACGCCCAGCGCGGGGTCTCCTCGACGCCCTCCCCTGGCCCCAGCAATTTGCATCTGACGCCCGGCACAAAGACGGCTAATGAGCTGATCGGCGAAATCGAAGATGGCTTCTTCGTCAACAGCCTCATCGGCATGGGCGTCAATCTGGTGACCGGCGACTACAGCCGCGGCGCCTCGGGTTTCTGGATCGAGAACGGCAAGCTGACTTATCCGGTCAGCGAAGTGACCATCGCCGGACACCTGCTGGAAATATTCAAGAGCCTCGAACCAGCTAACGATCTCGTCTTCCGCTTCGGCACCAACGCGCCGACGCTGCGCGTCGAGGGTCTCACCGTTGCCGGCCATTGAGGCACTCGACACCGCACGCGCCGTCGAAGTGCTGGCCGCTTCTGTGCGCGAAGCGGGCCTGCTGGCGCTGTCCATGTTCGGCACGCCGCTGAAGAACTGGATCAAAGGCGCCTCCTCGCCAGTCAGCGAAGCTGACATCGCCGTGGATGGCCTTCTGCGCGAGCGGCTCGGCGGCGCCGAGCCCGGCATCGCTTGGCTGTCGGAGGAAAGCGCCGACGATCCGGCGCGGCTCGCCTCCCCGCTCGTCTGGATCGTCGATCCGATCGACGGCACCCGCGGCTACATCGCCGGAATGCCCGATTGGGCGGTGTCGGCGGCTTTGGTGAAGAACAGCCGGCCGATCGCGGCCTGTCTGTTCGCGCCGGTGACCGATGAATTCTTTTTTGCCGTCGCCGGCCAAGGCGCAACGCGCAACGGAGCGGCGATCGCTGTCAGCCCCGGCGCTGGGCTCGCCGATATGCGCGTAGCCGGGCCGAAGAATTTCCTCGAGCGCGTGGCCGCCATCACCCCGCCATTCACGATCGTGCCGCGCGTGCACTCGCTGGCGCTGCGGCTTGCCCGCGTTGCGCAGGGAACAATCGACGCCGCCATCGCCGGTGGCAGCAGTCACGACTGGGACCTTGCGGCTGCCGATCTTTTGGTGCACGAAGCGGGCGGCGCGCTCACACCGTTCAGCGGCGAGGCGCTGATCTACAATCGCGCCGTGCCGCGGCATGGGATGCTGGTTGCTGCTGGGCGCGACCGGCACGCGGCGCTCCTCGAAATTCTCAAGGATCCCCGCCTCGCGCCACCCCCGGCCGCGTAAGGCGCGCCGATCCGAAGCGGTATGGCCTCATGCCCGAAACAACCCCACAGATAAAACCGGCAAAGCAATTGCTCCACCTCGTCTTCGGCGGCGAATTGGAGAGCCTGGACGGCTGCGAGTTCAAGGATTTCGAAAAACTCGACATCGTCGGCATTTTTCCGAACTATGCCAGCGCCTATGCGGCCTGGAAGGGGAAGGCGCAGGGTAGCGTCGACAACGCGCACATGCGCTATTTCATCGTCCATCTGCACCGCCTGCTCGATCCGGCGGGAACTGCCTAGTGGAGCGGATTTGACATTCGCTACCCCCCAGCCGGGAGCTCGTAGAGCGAATGTCAAATCCAAAGCTCCACTAGCACTTATACTTGCTAGTGGTCCTTTGATTCTAACATTCGCATGATGGCCTGCCGAACCGGGATGCGAATATTAGAATCGGACCACTAGCGCCAACGGCGAGGTGCACACTGATTTAACTACCTGACGCGCGGCTGCGGACGTGGCAAAGTGCCCGCCGGGGGCGGCAGCGTGAGGATGCCGAAGCGTCGCTTGAGCACTTGAGCGGCGTTGGGGAGTGGTGAGTTTGGTCGATCGTCTGCCGTTGGCGTTGCGCCTCTACCGGTCGGCAACGCGCGCTGCAACGCCGCTTGCACCGCGCCTGCTTGCGCAGCGGCTTGACCGCGGCAAGGAACACCCGACGCGGCTCGCCGAGCGCCGCGGCGAGCCGGGCCAGCCGCGCCCGCACGGGCCATTGATCTGGCTGCACGCGGCCAGCGTCGGCGAGATGCTGGCGGTGGTCCCGCTGATCGAGCGCATCCGCGGCCAGGACTTTGCCGTGCTGGTCACCTCCGGCACCGTCACCTCGGCTCAGCTTGCCGACCGCCGCTTACCCGAAGGCACCATCCACCAATTCGTGCCGCTCGATTCGCCGCATTTTGTCAGACGGTTCCTCGATCATTGGCGGCCGGATATCGGTTTGTTCGTCGAGTTCGGATCTTTGGCCGAACCTCATCCTCGGCTGCGCCGAGCGCAAAATTCCGCTGATCCTGGTCAACGGCCGCATGTCGGAGCGTTCGTTCGGCCGCTGGCGGCTCATTCCCGGCGCCATCGACGCGCTGCTGGGCCGCTTCGATCTGTGCCTTGCTCAATCGCCCGCCAATGCGCAGCGTTATTCTCGGCTTGGCGCCCCGCGCGTGTCTTCGACCGGCAACTTGAAGCTCGACGTCCCGGCCCCGCCGGTCGACCGGCCGACGCTGCACCGCTTCAACGCGCTGATCGGACTGCGCACGGTTGTCGCCGCCGCCTCGACCCATCCGGGCGAGGAAAACTCAATCATCGCCGCCCATCGGCGGCTGCGGGCGAAATACCCGACCTTGCTGACCGTGATCGCACCGCGTCATCCGGGACGCGGCCCGGGCATTGCCGAGATCGCGAGCGTGGCCGGACTTTCGGTCGCGCTGCGCTCGCGCGGCGATCTGCCCAAGCGCGACGTCGACATTTACATCGCCGATACGCTCGGCGAACTCGGCCTCGTCTATCGCATCGCGCCGATCGTGTTCATGGGCGGATCGCTTGCTGCCCACGGCGGCCAAAACCCAATCGAGCCAATCCGCCTCGGCGCGGCGGTGCTGCACGGTCCGGACGTCTGGAATTTTACCGAACTCTACGGAACGCTTGACGAAGCGCACGGCGCTGAACTTGTCGCCGACGAGGAGGCACTGATCGCGCGGCTGGGTGCCTGGCTCGCCGATCCGGAAGCGCGCAGCACGGTCGCTAACGCGGGCGTCGAGGCGGTGGACAAGCTCTCCGGCGCGCTTGAGCGAACGCTGGCCGCGCTCGATCCGTACCTGATGCAGCTTCGGCTCGAGCAGCGCGCGTCGTAATATGGGCCGTCGCTAGTGTGATGGATTTGAAGTTCCTAAGATCAAGCGGCAAGTTCGTATAGGAACTTCAAATCCAAAATCACACTAGAATCATAAATTCGCTGGTGTCCTTTCGATTCCGAAGTTCGCGTTGGAGGCGCCGAAACTCGGGCGAACTTCGGAATCGGGACACCAGGGCGTCCACACTCTTTGCGGATGAACAACCTATGCGCGCGCCGTCCTTTTGGTGGAAGCCCGGACGCGGCAGCTTGCTCAGCCCGTTAGGGGCGATCTACGGAGCTGCGGCGGCATTGCGCATGCAAGCGGCTGGGCAGAACGCCGGTCTGCCGGTCATCTGCCTCGGCAACCTGACCGTCGGCGGCTCCGGCAAGACACCGGCCGCGCTTGCGGTGACGCTCATCCTGCTCGCCGCCCACGAGCGGCCGTTCTTCTTGAGCCGCGGCTATGGCGGCAGGCTCGCCGGCCCGGTGCAGGTCAATCCGTCGGTCCACGGCGCCGCCGGTGTCGGCGATGAGCCGCTCTTACTCGCCCGCCTTGCCCCGACCATCGTGGCGCGGGACCGCGTCGCCGGCGCGCAGGCAGCGCGGTTCGGCGGCGCCACCGTCATCGTGATGGACGACGGCTTTCAGAATCCATCGCTGCACAAGGATCTTTCAATCCTCGTCGTCGACGGCCGCCGCGGCATCGGCAACGGGCGGATCATTCCAGCCGGCCCCCTGCGCGCGCCGCTTGGCACGCAGATCGGGCGTGCGCAGGCGCTCGTCATTGTCGGATCGGGCGATGGGTCGGCCGCGATCGCCGAGATCGGCCGCCGCCGCGGCCTTGCGATCTTCCACGGCCGGCTCGCGGCGGATCGCCAGCAGCTAGATGCGCTGCGCGGCCGCAACGTCTTGGCTTTCGCCGGGATCGGCGATCCGGAGAAGTTTTTTGCAACGCTCGCTGATGCCGGCATCGCCGTCGCCGAGCGGCAGGATTTCGCCGACCACCACCGTTACACGCCGACGGAGGCGCAGGCGCTGCTCGCCCGGGCGGACCGCAAAAACCTCATTCTGCTGACCACCGAGAAGGATCACGTGCGGCTCGCCGGCGACCCGCAATTGGCCGCGCTCGCCGCCCGCGCGGCCGCCCTGCCGGTACGGCTCGTCATCGACGAAGACGAGGCGTTCCGCGGCCTCGTGCTCAAGGCGGTGAACCGAGAAAGCCCTCGCTGACGACGTCGTTGTTGCTCTATTTCTTGCGCGGATCCATGGCGGCGTGCCGCTGCAGCACGGCTTCCGGAGAGGCGTAGGCTTCCTGCAAGTCGACGCTCCAGTATCGCAGCTCCTCAAGCGGAATTTCCACGCCAGTCACGGCACAGCGCACGAAGGCGCCCTGCCGGATCACGCGAAAGTCCCCATCGAGATATTTGACCTCGGCCTCCCCGGGCAGCGGAGCCGGCCGATCGGTGCGATTGAGCAATTCGATCTCCCTCTGCGGCTCGCCAAGCGGCGCGCTCGGCCGCCAACATAATCGCTCGGCCGCCGCCGCGAAACCCTCCCATTTGTGATCCCGCCGACGGCTGCGCGAGGCTTTCGCGCCGTGCTATTATGTTGGATGGGCGTCGAGCAATATTAGCGCGATTTTGGCGACATGCATTGCAGACGATTTGCTTTCGCGCTCGCCGGAGCGGCGTTGTGGGCTACCGCCGGCGCGGCGGCGGAAACTGTCGACATTCCCCAAGGTTCGCCCCAGGGCGCGCTGACGCTGCACGCGATGCTCTACCGGCCGCAGGGGCCTGGCCCGTTCCCGGCTGTGCTGGCGCTGCACGATTGCGCCGGGCTCGACAACCAACCAGCCGCGAACGCAGAGCTTTACCGCGAATGGTCGACACTGCTCACCACCAAGGGCTTCGTCGTGATCTTTCCCGATTCCTTCGGCTCGCGCGGGTTTGGCGCGCAATGTCGGCTGCGGCAGCCGAAGGTTCGCGCCTCGCGCGAGCGGGTCGCCGATGTCGACGCAACGCGGCGCTGGCTGCAGACGCAGACTTTCGTGCGGCCGGATCGCATCTCGCTGCTCGGCTGGGCGAGCGGCGGCACCGCCGCCTTGTGGGCGGTGCGGCCGAACGCGGCGCCGCGCGATGGCGGCGTCGACTTCCGCTCGGTGGTGGCGCTCTATCCGGGCTGCGGGCGCCTGCGCCAGACCGCCTGGAGCGCGCGCGTCCCCACCCTCATTCTGATCGGCGGCGCCGACGAAACCGCGCTCGCTTCGACCTGCGAGCAGATGGTCGCCGGCGCGCACGGGCGCAGCGCCCGCGCCGAAGTCGTTGTCTATCCGGGGGCCGGCCACGAATTCGACCGCACCGGTAACCCGGCCCGTCCGCGCCCCGAGCCCGCCGATCCATCCGGCCGCGCCCAGCGCGGCGGCAATCCGGCGGCCCGGACCGATGCGCTGAGGCGCATCCCGCTGTGGCTCGCGCGCTAGGCGGACATCGGACGCCGGAATGACAAAAGCCGGCGACTTCGACTAGCATCAATTCCCAAAATCAGATTTCCGGCTTCTGGCGGGGAGGATGCGCGCCATGGCGAACTTCGACTACATCATCGTCGGCGCCGGCTCGGCCGGCTGCGTGCTCGCCAACCGGCTGACTGCTTCGAGTTCGCCATCGCGTCTTGCTGCTCGAGGCCGGCGGAGAGGACCGCAACATCTGGATTCACATTCCGCTCGGCTACGGCAAGCTGTTCGCCGACGCCAAGGTCAATTGGCTCTACAAGACCGAGCCGGAACCGGAGCTGAACAACCGCCAAGTGATCCAGCCGCGCGGCAAGGTGATGGGCGGATCGAGCTCGATCAACGGGCTTCTCTATATCCGCGGCCAGCACGAGGACTTCGATCACTGGCGGCAGCTCGGCAATGCCGGCTGGGCGTTTTCCGACGTGCTGCCCTACTTCCGCCGCGCCGAGGATCAGGAGCGCGGCGAAGACGAATTGCACGGCGTCGGCGGCCATCTGAAAGTCTCCGACGTGTGCGAGCCGCACCCCCTGTGCGAGGCCTTCATCGCGGCCATCCAGCAATCGGGCTTTCCGCGCAATGACGACTTCAACGGGCCGAGCCAGGAGGGCGCCGGCTATTTCCAGCTCACCACCCGCAATGGTCGGCGCTGGTCGACCGCGGTCGGCTATCTGAAGGAGGCGCGGCGGCGGCCCAATCTCACCATCGCGGCGAATGCACTCGCCACCCGCGTGCTCTTTTCCGGCCGCCGTGCCATCGGCGTCGAATACCGCCAGGGACAAACAACGCACATGGCCCACGCCGACGGCGAAGTCATCGTCTGCGGCGGTGCGTTCAATTCGCCGCAGCTCTTGCAGCTGTCGGGCCTCGGACCGGCAAAAATCCTGCGTGAGCTCGGCATCGCGCCGATCGCCGACCTGCCCGGCGTCGGCTCCGATCTGCAAGACCACCTGCAGATCCGCTTCCAGTATCGCTGCACCGAACCGATCACCATGAACGACGTGATCAACGACTGGCGGCATCGCTACGCCGCCGGCTTGCGCTATCTGCTCACGCGCAAGGGATTGCTGACCATCGGCGCCGGCTATGCCGGAGCGTTCCTGCGCACGCGGCCGGAGCTGGCGACGCCCGACGTGCAGCTCCACTTTCTGATCTTCTCCGCCGATACCGCCGGCGCCACGCTGCATCCGTTTCCGGGCTTCATCACCTCGGTGTGCCAATTGCGGCCGGAGAGCCGCGGCTTTGTGCGCATCAAATCTAGTGACCCTGCCGTGCCACCGGCGATCCAGCCGCGCTATCTCTCAAGCCGCAGCGACTGCAATTGCGTTGTCGATGGGCTCAAGCAGATGCGCCGCATCATGGACCAGCCAGTGATGCGCAAATACATCGCTGAGGAGCGCGCGCCGGGTGAGCAATGTGTCAGCGACGCCGACCTCCTCGCCTACGCGCGCGAGACCGGTACCACCGTCTATCACCCGACCTCGACCTGCCGCATGGGCTCCGATCCGAACGCCGTGGTCGACGAGCGGCTGCGCGTGCGCGGCTTCGAACGGCTGCGCGTCATCGACGCCTCGATCATGCCCGCGGTCGTCTCCGGCAACACCAACGCCGCCACCGTCATGATCGGCGAGAAGGGGGCGGATATGGTGCTGGAGGATGCCGCCGCCGGCTAATTTGAATACAAGCCCCAAGCCGCATCCATCTAACGAGCCTATGCCCAACTGTTGTAATGCCGCAACAGTAGGTTGAGGTGGTCCCGGTTATCTGAACAGATTTTCCGCGTCGATAAGTGGAGCCTCTGCCGGGGTTAGGCTGCCAAGCGGAGTGGCAGCGGTGGTGGGCAGTAGGCTTGATCGGGTGTCATGCCGTCAAGGCTCGAATGTGGTCTGCGGCGGTTGTAGAAGTCCAGATAGCGGCCGAGTGAGGCGCGAGCGTCGCTAACGCTGTCATAGGCTCGCAGATACACCTCCTCGTATTTGACGCTGCGCCACAGCCGCTCGACGAACACGTTGTCGCGCCAAGCGCCTTTGCCGTCCATGCTGATGGCAATGCGGTTGTGGGCGAGTGCGCCGGTGAAGGCCGCGCCGGTGAACTGCGAGCCTTGGTCGGTGTTGAAGATGTCAGGTTTGCCGTGACGAGCCAACGCGTCCTCCAGCGCTTCGACGCAGAACGCCGCCTCCATGGTGATCGACAGCCGCCAGGACAGCACCCTGCGGCTGAACCAGTCGAGTACCACGGCCAAATAGACGAAGCCGCGCGCCATCGGAATGTAGGTGATGTCCATCGCCCATACCTGGTTCGGCCGCGTGACCGCCAGCCCGCGCAGCAGATACGGGTAGATTTTGTGGCCTGGCTCGGGCTTGGTCGTGCGGGGACGGCGATAAAGCGCCTCTATCCCCATCCGCTGCATCAACGTCTTCACGTGCCGGCGTCCGATCTTGCACCCCTCGGCCACCAGCAGGCAGCGCAACATCCGCGAGCCGGCGAACGGATACTCCAGATGCAGCCGGTCGAGACGCCGCATGACGGCAAGGTCGGCCTCGGGCACCGGCCGCGGCAGGTAGTAGACGCTGCTGCGGCTGATGCGCAGAACCTCGGCCTGTTTGGTGATCGGCAGATCGTGCGCGCGGTCGATCATCGCTTTGCGCTCAGCAATCCCGCCTTGGTGAGCGCGCCCTCTAAAAAATCGTTCTCCAGCGCCAGTTCGCCGATCTTGGCGTGCAGCGACTTCACGTCGACCGCAGGCACCGCCGCTTGGCCGCCGCCAGGACCGAATACATCGGCTGCTCCATTCTCAAGCTGCGCCTTCCACGAGGTAATCTGATTGGGGTGAACGTCGAACTGCTCGGCAAGCTGCGCCAATGTCCGATCGCCCTTGATGGCGGCAAGAGCCACCTTCGCCTTGAAGGCCGGTGTGTGGTTCCGGCGTGCTCGTCTCTGCATGGTCTCTCCTGATTCGCAGGCCATAGCGTGCCTGCCGTCAGGCAGAAACTCCACTTAGCGTCCCGTCCAGATTTCCGGAGCCGGCTCTGGTGTTTTCTTTGCTGCCATACAACTTTACCGCTTGCACGCTCGACGCGAATAGAATTCAATCACTACTGGACGCAAGGGGCTGCGATCCAAAATTCAGATGCGGCGTTGCAGACAGACAACGGGACTTACAAATGTCCGCGACGCGACAGCTTGTGTCTTTCGCCTTCGGCTTATTGTTAGGTGGATGCGGACTATACGTTCCCGAAATTCAGGAAAATCCGTTGAACGGCAATGAGGGACAAAAATTCGTTCAGGAAATCGCACTGAACATAAGATGCGAGATACAAGACGCCGTCGTTGACCTATATGCAAAGAACGGTGCCATAGATCCTCAGAACAGAAATTTGGCTTTCTTTGACTCTTGGGGGGCGCAAATCACATTGACGCTAACTATCGATGAAAAGGGTTCGCTTAACCCGGTCTCCAGTTGGTTGCCTACCGGAACACCGACCACACCAAGCAGTATCTTTAGCCTCAATTTGGGAGCGACGCTATCGTCGGAAAGCCAACGAGTGGATAAAATTAGTTCATTCTTTTTGGTATCCGATCTCAAAAAGTTAGAAGCATGCCCAGATTTAGACCGCAATCGTGGCCCCTTCATACTTGAAAGTGATTTGAAACTTGAAGAGTGGCTTTTCGACACCATGGAAGCGAGCGGCACCGGCAACCTCCCAGCACCAGCCAGCGTGAGCGGACCATTTAAATCGAACGTTTTGTCTCACGAGGTAAAATTTGACATTATATCATCGGGGAACATCACGCCGGGCTGGAAGCTCAAACAGAGCACAGTAAACCAAAGCGGGAATTTTCTAACTGGTAGCCGCGACCGGACACAGGACCTTATCATCACCTTCGGCCCGGTTGACACGACATGGGTCTTAGACCCGAAGACCGGGCGGCCGGCAATAAATCCGAGGACAGGAAAGCCAATTATTCAGGTGATTGGGCTCTCATCCGCTGCCGAAGATGCAGCACTCTCTTCGCAAATAGGCAATGCTGTGAGCAACGGAGTTAGAAGCGCGCTGCAGCAATAAGGACTTCCCGGCTGACTAGCCAAACAAGTAGAGGGCGATCAATATGAAAAACCCGTCTGGAGGTCGAAGTAAAAAGGTCATCAGGAAGCAAGGCGCAGCTACAAACCCGCCACCTTGCAAGTGCTACGCACTGATTGACGGCGGCTATGAACTGTACCGTTACAATTCAGCAACCGGACTATATGAAGGACCGACTTCGTGCAGCGAAGCTCAGTGCCGAGAATGCAATATGTCGCAAGCGACAATCCCGTCAAAAACGTAGTATTATCCTCTGACTTTCGGACTGCCGGGAGCATGCATACCCGCCGGAACGCTCACCCGCCCTTCGCCCCCGCCATCAGCCGCTTCATATAATCGAGCACTTCGGGCGAGGCCTGCGCCATGTCGTCGAGCGCGTGGCCGATCGCGTCGGCCGTCACCGGACTGATATCGACGCCGAGCTTCTCGCCTTCGGCGAGGAATTGCGGATCGCGGTGGGCGGCGTCGAACGCCGCACGCAAAGCCACCAAGCGATCGGCCGGGATGCCGGGCGGCGCCACGTAGGGCCGCGCCATGGTCAGAAGCGGCGTTTCGGCGAACACGATCAGCTCGCGCGCTTTCGCGTCGAGCGCGAGTTCGCGCGCGGTCGGCACATCGGGCAGGTCCGGATGCCGGGTGCGGCGGGCGAATTGCACCAGGACGTGAAAGCCGGAATCACGCCTTGAGCCATTGCGGCCGCGATGTCTTCACGTAGGAATAATCGAACATGCGGCCGTCGACTTCGCCGCGCTCGACCGCGAGCACGATCGCCGGCGTCGAGGTGTAGCCGAGCACCTGCTTGATGCGGATGCCGATGGTGTCGCGCAGAATTTTCGGCACATCGGCGTCGGTGCCGCCCTCGCCGGTGCCGCCAAGCACGAGCGGCGGCGCATCGGGCTTGCGCGCTTCGGCGATCGAGGTGACCGGCGCCTTTGGGCCGACGACGAGAATGTAGGCGTCGTTGGCGTAGCTCGACGAGGAGCCGAGCCAACCGAATTTGCGCACGTCGAACTGGACGTTCGGGTCGGCGCCGAGCAAGCCGAGCAGCGGCATGTCGCGCGCGATCAGCGCGAAGCTCGTGCCGTCCTTCGGCGCGTTGACGTAGGTGTAGTTGGCTGCCCGCATCGAGCCGGCGCCGGGCATGTTCTGCACCACCACGTCCGGATTGCCGGGGATGTATTTGCCGATATAGCGCGCCACCAGCCGCGCGGTGATGTCGTAGCCGCCGCCCGGCCCATAGCCGACGACGAGCGTGATCTGCTTGCCGCGATAGAAGTCGGCGACTGCGCTCTGCGCGCCGCACCGGGCCAGCGCGCCGACGATGCAGCCAGCGCGCCGGCAAGAGCGCCCAAAACCTGCCTGCGGTCCATCGCCGCCCCTCCCCTACCCCGTTCGGCAATCCGTCCGGTTCAGGCGGCGAGGTTGCCGAAGCGCACGAGGTTCTCTTTCTGCTTGGCGTTGCGCGGCGGCAGCTTGAACAGCCGCGCGGCGCTGCCGCCGACGATATTGTGCTTGGCCTTCTCGGACAGGAACGGCAGGTCCCACACCGTCGATGGCAGATCGAAATCCCAGTGCGGATAGTCGGAGGCGTAAAGCAGCTGCGTTTCCGCGTTGATCATGCGGAACGTGCACTCGAGCGCGGTCATGTCGACCCGCTCCATCGGCTGCGAGGCGTAGTACATGTCGCGCATGTAATCGCTCGGCTTTTTTTTCAGCAGCGGATATTCGGACGCCCGCAGCATGAATTCGTGATCGAGCCGCTGCATCAGGAACGGCACCCAGGCGAGCCCGCCCTCGATCCATATCACCGGCAGTTTGGGAAAACGTTCGCCGAGCCCGTTGGTCACCCAATTGGTCATGTGCAGAATGTTGTAGAAGGGGAAGCCGAGCGCGTGCACCGAGGCGAAGCGGTTCAATCCCTTGAACACCGGCTCGCCGATATTGATCGCCGAGTGGAACGACAGCGCGAGCCCGCGCTCCTCGATGGCGCGGAACACTTTCATATTGCTGTTGTGATGGATCGGCAGCGTGCGCGCCGCGGTCACCATGAAGCCGGTGACGTGCTTGCAATGGCCGAAAGTCTCGACCTGGCGCAACGCCTCGTCGGGGTCGGAGATCGGCAGCGACAGCATCGAATAGAGGCGGCCGTTCGCCTCCGGCAGCACCGTGTCGGTGAGCCAGCGGTTATAGGCAAAGCACAATTCCACTTCCATCTCGGTCGACGGATGCAGCCCGACTGACAAAAGCAGCGTCGGGAACAGGCACGCATAGTCGACGCTCATCGCGTTCATCCAGCGCTGGCCCAATTCCACGTCGCGCAGCTTGCCGGCTTGCGTTTTTTCCGACGAGCGCAACGGGTAGCGGGTGATGCGGCCGCCCATGTCCTGAAAGCTGACCTGCTGCGGGGTCAGCGCGCCACGGCCCTTGCTGCGGCCGGCGAGCACGAGCTGGCGCAGCACGTCGTTCTCGATGAACGGCAGGAATTCGTCGAAACACTCATTCTCGTAATGGTGCGAATCGACGTCGGCGATCAGCACGTCGTCGAGATTGCGCTCGTGCGCCTGGCGGCGGGCGTGGGCGAGCAGCCGGCTGGTATCGAGTTCTTCGACGGAAACGCGGCGGCCGCGGTCGGCGAGAAGGTCCATGGCGTCACTCCCGTTAGTGGTCCGATTCTAACATTCGCATCCCGGTTCGGCACGCTGCCGTGCGAATGTTAGAATCAAAGGACCACTAGCAACTATTCGTGCTAGTGGAGCTTTGGATTTGACATTCGCTTCACGAGCTAGCGGCTGGCGGGTTGCGAATGTCAAATCGGCTCCACTAGTGTGGCGGTTCAGAAGTCCGCATCATTCTTGCCGCGAACTCGTCATGCGGACTTCTGAACCAAAGCCACACTAGATCAATAAGTTGCTAGTGTCCTTTCGATTCCGAAGTTCGCAAACGAGGGTGCCGGATAATCATGCGAACTTCGGAATCGGGACACTAGTATGCGATTGTCAAAGCGCTGTCATCGCGCCGAATAAGATTGGCGCGGCATCACATTGCCGCGTTTTGGGCGAAAAAACCACACCGCACAGCGCGAGCTGCAAGGCTGCCATGAGCCGGACTTCGACGGGAGGAGAAGTGGGAGTGAGTCGTTCTCATGGTCGTTTCCTTTGGTATGAGTTGATTACAACCGACCCAAAAGCCGCCAAAGCCTTCTACACCGAGGTCGTGGGCTGGCGCCTGCGCGAGGCGGCGCCAGAAATGGCCTATTCTCTGTTTATGGCTGGAGAGCAACCGGTCTGCGGCCTCACAGAACTCCCGACAGACGCAAAAGCGGCAGGTCTCGGACCGCACTGGATTGGATCGGTGGGAGTGGACGACATCGACGCTGCGGCCGCAAGAATCGCGCGCCTTGGCGGCGTGGTCCACATCCCGCCGACGGATGTCCCCAATGTCAGCCGATTTTCGCTGGTCGCGGACCCGCAAATGGCGGCCTTTTCGCTGTTCAAATGGCAGGATCCCGAGCACGAACTACCGCCCGAGCCAAACATTGCCGGCGGCGTGGGCTGGCACGACTTGCTCACCACCGATTGTGAGAAGGCTTTTACTTTCTACCGCGAGCTTTTCGGCTGGCAGAAAGCCGGCACAGACGTCGACACCACGCAGGCATATCAGGTGTTCTCCAACGGGGAACAAATGATCGGCGGCATATTCACGAAACCCGCAACGGAGCCAACCCCGTTCTGGCTTTTCTACTTTACCACCGCCGATATCGATGCCGCCGCGCAGCGCGTGCGCGCCTGCGGTGGACAAATCCTCGAGGGCCCGAGTGTGTTCGCGGGCGGCATGCGAGTCGTCCGCTGCGTGGATCCCCAGGGGGCCATGTTCGCGCTGACGGGAATACGGAGCAAAAAATCGATCGGATATTTCAAACCCTCAACATCGAGCGATCCATCAGCCTCTCGCTTCTTCGGGCGCAAATAGACTGCGCCAATCAATGTGAAAAATCGTCAGGCAGCGGCACTGACCCTGGCTCGACGCCGCGGCCAAGCGCAAATTGCCCGACCAGGCCTTCGACGTGGAAGTCGAGCCCGGTCATTTTTGCAAACAGATCGATATTCGCCGTCCCGATTGCGCAGCCACCGAGCCCCATCCCGGCCGCCATGAGATAGAATGTCTGCGTCAGCACGCCGACATCCTTCAGAATGAGCGCATAGGCAATCGAGCTGTACTTCCAGGAAACTCTGCCGAAACGCGCGGCGATGGTAATCAATATCTGCGGCGGGGCGACCGCCCCCATGGCGAACTGCGCGCCCGTCAGCTGTGCCTCAAGCTGCCGTGGACCGACATCGATCGGCGTCAACGCGTGTCCGCCGGCGTCATAGTGATAAAATCCCCGCGGCAGTCCTTCGCATGTGTCGACGGCCAGATAGAGCTCGAGCTCGTAGCTCCCACCGGCGGAAGGAAACGGCCGCACCGTGTAGGTGAGCGTCGGCCCCCCGCCGTCAGGCTCGAGCGGCGCGGTCACGCTCGAGAGCACGCGCGCAGTGCCATCAAGAAATTGTGCGATTTCGGCGAGCGTGACCGGTCGCCGGCTGTCGAAGTCGCGGACAGAATGACGTTCCCGCAGCAGTTTTCCGCCGAGCGGAAGCGCCGGTGCGGGTGCTTCGAATTTGCCCAGACCAATTTTCTCGCCAGGCCAGGGCGACCGCACCGCCGGCGGCGGCGGCATGACACCCACATACGAATAGAGTCCGCCGACCGGGTTGGCATGGCGGCCCTCGGTGCTGCGGGTGTGAAATAAAAGATCGTGGAAGTCCCAAAGAACGAGATTGTCATCGCCCTCGGCCGAGCGCTGACTATTGCTGCCAACAGCATCGACCTTGAAAAGAATCTGGCACTCGACCAGCAACGCGAGAAGCTCGATCGGCGGGAAACCGGTCTGGCGCTGCAACCATTTGATCTGTCGCGGCACGGCCAATGCCGCCAGAGCGCCGGCGATTGCCGGGTCGCAGAGTCCTGAACAATGCGCCTGCGCGGGGCGATTCAAGCACCATTTCGTCGGCGCGGCGTCTCAAATAGGCGAACCGCGATAGAACCAGAACGTCAGTTGCGCGCAGCGGCGCCAGATGCGGCCGATAATCGGGCGTTTGCGGCTCGATGATGACCCCGTCACCGCCGGTCCGTGAACGTGCGAGGCGGTATTCCAACAGGCCGCGCTTCGCTAATCGGTCGAGCAACAGCCGAATTTCTTTGTTAGCGCCGCCGTCGCCCGCCAGCGCATTCAGAGCGAGCCCGGTGCGCAAGTCCCGTACATAAGCTGTCGTTTCCGCGCTGAATTTTCCCAGCCCAACCGAATGCTCGCCGATACAGGCAACCACTTCGCCGTTGCGCGCGGACTTCGAGCGCGACATGCCGGCAAAGCCGGGCGTAAAGGTTGACCGTTGCGGGCCCGCGTCGATCCCTTTTTCGGCGAGCGCGCAAACTTAAGCGGCCTTACGTATTCGGGTGGAGAGGATTGACATCGCTTTCCGGAAGCGGCCCCTCTCGCCACCCGAGCTTTACCGGGACATCGTAAAGTCTGCCGGGGGCGAAGCGTCGATAAAAATGCCGCAATCCCGGGACGATCACCCGTGCGACCGGGACGCCGATATCGGGGCGCGTCTGATCGAGTACGAGAAAATCGAGACCGTGGCGTTCCGCCAAGCGCACACAGGCCAGCACCTGCTCGCGCGTATCGAGATAGCCGAACTTCGAGCTGAAATCCGGCCGGACTGGCGGGTCGCCGTTTGGCGCCAAATACGGATGTTCATGCAGGCGAAGCGGCGTGACGCCCTCGTTTCGGCCCGCACTGAGACCAAGCGACAGAAATTGGTTCAGCTCGGTGAGCGACCGCAATGCGGCAATGCGCGCATCGAAGTGCGAGCCGGAACCGAACTCGATGATCTCCTGCGAGCCTTCCGTCGCATGGGAAAGCGCAACGTAGCTTGGAATTTCGAGATCGTTGGTGAGATCGAGCAGCCAGACCCGGCGCCCGGTCTCGCCAAACTGGACTTGTAAATCGCGAATGTAGGAATCGCCGAACTGGCTCAAATCCACTTGCGGCCTATGCAATCGATTGTACCACCAGATCGCATAGGTGTCGCGTTCCACAAGTTCCAAAAATCCCTGAACGATCGCTTCCTCGAGCGTATTGCCGGCGGCGCAGCCATTAGAATCGGCGTGGAAATGGTTGACGCCGGAGCCGCCCCGGTAAAAAAAATACATCAGGCTAGTCGGTAGATACTTGAAGCGTTCATCGCGCAGAGACCAAGCCGGTGACCATTCGATTTCAGCCGTAGGATCGAACAGAACGGGCGGTGGCGTTGCCTCGTCAGACTCCGCGGTTGGCGGCAATTGTGCGGCCTTGTATTGCGCGTCGCTGAACAAGAGGACGTCATTGGGCAGGATGGCATCGCCTGGCGCGAAGTCTGTGAACCGCCGGCTCACTCTGATCTCGTCGCCCTGAAAAATTCCGGAATAGCGTTCGATCGCCTCCATCAACGCGCTCGCTTCTCCCTGTTCGGCCGTGCTGCCTTTGCCGTAGCTGCCGCTGCTGCGCCCGGCACGCAGCTCGTCGACGCTCTCGGCGGCGCCGGAGAAATTATGCGAGGCATAATAGTTCGTGTTCAGCGGCAGATCGGCTTCGAGCCGTTCCAGACGCGAGACCACACCGGTCAACGGGCTCACGTGCTTGCGAAAACGTGCAACCGTGGCCCGCGAGGAAACCGAGCGATAACCGCCGCTCGTCATGATCAGCTTGGTGCCGGAAGCAAGCTTGATCGGCACCGGAGCACGGCGTGGGTCGCGAAGCTTCTTGCGGCCGCAACTGGGGCATTGCGGACGGGCGGCCACGTAATGCCTCATGACGCTCGCGCCGAGCAGATCAAGGCTGACGATGTGGTCGCGCAAGTCGGTGCGAAAATCGGTGGCGATCGCCTTGGCGATCTCGAGCGCGGCGAGCTGAACGGCACTACTTCCCAACGCGCTATTGGCGAGCGGCGATAGCGCGACCTGACGCGCTCGCCTGCGATCGAGCAGCGCTTTGATCTCCCGGTTTTTTTGCATCCGATCGGCCAGACAGGCCCAGCAGGCGCCCTCTCCCGGCCGAAACACCGGTCCCACCAGGGGAAAAATACCGGAAGGCTGGACCAGCAGCCATGGCGTTCGGTCTGACAAATGCTGCCGGTTGAGTTCGGCCAGTTGCGCCTCGAGGTAATCGTTGACCAGCGTGACGGTCAGGTCGGCCTTGCCCTTCACCACACGGACGCCAAGCTTCGTGAGCGCGGCGTCGAGCTCCTTTGCGCCTTTGACGTCGACCGCGCCAATGCGCACGCGACACTTTTGGAGATTTTTCTCCGCCATCCCCGGCGGCAGACCGAGACTCGCCCAATAGGCGGCCATTGGCGCGGGAAGGCTCGATTTCGGAACGATATAGCGGCGTTCGGCCAACCGCTTCAGCGCTTCTTGAATGGCGTTGGTCGGAAACTTCTTCCCGAGCTCTGCAATGATCTGCCCGACGCTCTTTCCTGCTCCGATTTCACTTGCAAGCTCGCAATAAAGTTCGCCGTGCAGAAAAAACTTCCGATTTTCGGAGTAGAGGCACACGACGTCGGGCGAAAGCACATAGACCGAAAAATGCGGCGTAAACTCCGGGACGTATTTCTTGTTGAATTGTTTGGAGTTGAATTGTTTGGAGTTGCTTGGGCGGTCAGTTGCGGCGACACGAGGACGCTCGGCCCCGCGCTTGTTGCCGCCGGTATGGATCACCATGGCAAGGCCAATACTGATTACGTTGCGGGGGTGTGATTATCGGGCTCGCGCAAGTGCTTGTCGACGCCAGTAACCGCGCGCCGCCAACGTTTCCCGCTGTTGCGGGTGCACCCTGCCGAAAACAGGAAAAAGGCCGGGTCAAGCAAGGCCCGGCCTTCATCATTTACTTTCATCAATGCAGTCGCACTGTTGACCCGCCTAACAGGCGTGGCAACCGCCGCGGGATATACACCAAGGCGTGCATCCCCAACCGCATCGGCAACCGGCGCAGCCTCGCCAGCCGCATCGGCAGCCGCCACAACGGCAGCCGCCACAACGCCACGCGGTTTTCTCACCGATCTGAGGCCGCGCAGCATTTTCGTTGTCGAAAACGTAGAAGGTGGACAGGCTGACGTCGGAGATTTCCTCCTCACCGAGAAAGATTTCGTGACGCGGCGAGGTATTTTGCGCTTGCGTATCCGCCGCCGTCATAGCGGTTGATGCGGACGCGCCGCCCGCTAGGGCCAAAGAGACTCCGGCAATACCAACAGCGGGCAGAGCTTTTTTTGCAAGCTTTCGCTTCGAGGTTTTCTTCGTCTGTGACATTTTTCAGACTCCTCCTCACTCGAGCCAACGTTCGAGCAATGGACTCGACAAGGCTAGCACCAAACCGAAGACCGCGAAAGCGGTCTTAAGAGAGATCGGCACAATCACAAATTCAACGGCGGCGTGGGCGAAACTATGGCGAAATCGCGCAAGCGACACTTCTTTTATCAAAATTAGCGGGAAGATGAACGGACAGTCAGATTTGGTCGTCAGCCGAGTTTGAATAGCGTCACCGCGTTATCGCGCCCGATCTTGCGGCGATCGGCTTCGGCGATGTCGGTCGCATCGAACCATGTGGCCGCCTCCGCATGATCCTCGAACGGATAATCGACGGCGAATAACAGGCGATCGGCGCCCACCGTGAGAATCGCGTGGATCAACGATGTGGTGGAGAAGTTGCCGCTGGTGGTGAGATAGAAGTTCGCGCGAAAATACTCGCCCATGGAGCGCCTGGCGGGACGGCCGGGCACCATGGCGAGGCGATGGTCGAGCCGCCAGAGATCGTAGGGAATACGCTCGCCCAGATGGCCGAGCACGATCTGCAGCTTGGGATAGTCATCGAACAGGCCGCAGCCCATCAGCCGCAGCGCATGCATCGCCGTCTCCTCGGCAAAGCCCCAGGGCGAGGCGATCAGCCAGGGATGTCCCTCATAGGCATGCCGGCGGCTCGGCAGCGGATCGCGCGGATGCAGGTAAAACGGCACGCCGAGCCGCTCGACCACGGCCCAGAATGGACGATATTGCGGCAGGTCGTAATAGATCGCGGTATCGGCGGCGCCGAGCTGGGTGAAGCTGTTCACCAACGCGCCCTTGAACTTCAGATCGCGGACGCAGCGCTCGAATTCGGTGGCGGCGGCTTGCGGATCCTGCATCGGCAGCGCGGCAAAGCCGGCGAAGCGGTCCGGCCGCTTGGCAATGCTTTCCGCCAGCGCATCATTGGCCTTGCGCGCCAGCTCGGCGGCTTTCCCTGCGTCCAGCACGCTCTGCACGCCGTTGGAATTGAGCGACAGGATTTCGATTTCGATGCCGGTGCGATCCATCTCGGCGAGCCGGCGATCATGCAGATCGAGGAGCCTCGGCTGCAGTCCCTTCCAATAGTCCGTCTGGTAACGCAGCGACCGATCGGTCGTGTCGGGAATGGCGAAATGCTCTTCGACCGCGACCTTGCCCTGCATCGTAGCTCCCTCTCCTAATTTGGATTTTTACTAGAACAAACTGCCCTGCCCTTCGCCGCCTGATGGGCGGCGGCGCCGTCGCGGCACGAACGGCGTGGCTTCGACTGGTGGCGTTATATGGGCCTCGCCGGCTGTGGCGGCGACACGGCCGTCAGAAAATTCAATGTCGAGCCGCATGCCCGTGCTGACCGAAGCGGCGGTCCGCAACGGACGCGACGCGTCGTCGCGCACCAGCGCAAAGCCGCGCTGCAGCACGCCCCGATAGGAAAACGCGGCAAGGAGCTGCCCGGCGCGGTCGAGACGGGCGGCACGCTGGTCGAGGATGACGCCGATCGCGCGCTCCGACCGGTCGGCGAAGCTCGCGACCCGCTCGCCGTGGCGTGCAATGCGCGTGCGCGTCGCCGCGAGGTTGGCGGCGAGGCTCGCGCGCAGCCGCTGGGCAAGCCCGCCATAGCGCTCGCGCCGGCGCTCGACATTGGTGCGCAGGAGCTGGGGGGCAAGCCGGCTGGCAATGCGGGAGAATTGCACATGGTGGATATGGGCGTTGGCGCGCAAGCCGCGCGCCAGCCCGGCAGCGGCGTGATCGAGCCGCTGCCGCGGCAGCGCCAACAGCTCGTCGGCATCAGGCAACGCGCGCGAGGCCGAGCGCAGCTCTGTTCGCCGCGCCTCCTGATTGCGCCGCCAGGCGCCAAGCGCGCGGCGGGCAAACGAATCGACGTCGAGCAGAAGTTCCTCGCGCACCGGCACCGCCATCTCAGCGGCGGCGGTCGGCGTCGGCGCGCGGCGGTCGGCGACAAAATCGATCAGCGTGACGTCGGTCTCGTGGCCAACCGCCGAGATGAGCGGAATGAGACTTCTCGGCGGCCGCGCGCACCACGATCTCTTCGTTGAACGACCACAGGTCTTCCAGCGAGCCGCCGCCGCGGGCGACGATGATGAGGTCGGGCCGGCCCGGCAATGGCGGCGCGGCGATTTCGGGCAATGCGTTGAAGCCCGCGATGGCGGCGGCGACTTCCTCGGCCGAGCCCTCGCCTTGCACCTTGACCGGCCAGATCAGCACCGGCCGCGGAAAACGGTCGGCGAGCCGGTGCAGAATGTCGCGGATGACCGCTCCGCTCGGCGAGGTGATCACGCCGATCGACGCCGGCAGGAACGGCAAGAGCTGCTTGCGCGCCTCATCGAACAAGCCCTCGGCGGCGAGTCGCTGCTTGCGCTCCTCCAGCAGAGCCATCAGCGCGCCGAGCCCGGCGGGCTCCAGCGTCTCGACGATGATCTGATATTGCGAGCGGCCCGGATAGGTGGTGAGCCGGCCGGTGATGACCACTTCGAGCCCGGCCTCGAGCTTGAGCCTGATGCGCCCCGCCGTGCCGCGCCAGATCACGCCGGCAATGCAGGCGCGGTCGTCCTTCAGGTCGAAATAGACGTGGCCGTTGCCGTGATAGCTCACCTTGCCGAGTTCGCCGCGCACGCGCACGTAGCCGTAAGTCTCTTCGATCGTGCGCTTGAGCGCCGCCGACAATTCGGAGACGGTCAATTCCGGCAGGTTGAGGCGCGGCTCGTTCATTTGGGGGCAACGGGCGTTATTGCCGATGGCCGCTCATGCGCCGCCTCGCGTGGCTCGGTCAAGGGCCCGCGAATACCGCCCGCATGGCCTTGCACCGGCTGCGCCATGCTAGGCAGCATCGTCGTGGATGCCCTCACCTGCCATGATCCTGCATGACCATTCGGCCGTGAATATTCTGCTCTTGGGCTCCGGCGGGCGCGAACACGCGCTCGCCTGGAAGATGGCGGCAAGCCCGCTCAGCGACCGGCTGTTCTGCGCGCCCGGCAATGCCGGGATCGCCCGCGAGGCCGAGTGCGTGCCTCTCGACATCGCCGACCACCCCGCTGTGATCGCGTTCTGCCGCGCCAATCAGATCGATCTCGTCGTGGTCGGGCCGGAGACGCCGCTCTGCGCCGGCATTGTCGACGACCTTGAGGCGGCCGGCATCAAGGCGTTCGGGCCGACACGAGCAGCCGCGCGGCTCGAAGGCTCCAAAGGTTTCACCAAGGATTTGTGCCGGGCGAACAATATTCCAACTGCCGCCTACGAGCGTTTCCACGCGCCCGGTCCGGCCAAGGCCTATCTGCGCCAACGCGGTGCGCCGATCGTGGTGAAGGCGGACGGTCTTGCTGCCGGCAAGGGCGTGATCGTGGCGGAAACGCTTGCCGAGGCGGAAGCCGGCATCGACCTGATGTTCGGCGGCAGTCTGGGCGAGGCCGGCGCCGAGGTGGTCGTCGAAGAGTTTCTGCAGGGCGAAGAGGCTTCGTTCTTCGCGCTCTGCGACGGCGAGACCGCCATCGCGCTATCGACCGCGCAGGATCACAAGCGCGCGTTCGACGGCGACCAGGGACCGAACACCGGCGGCATGGGCGCCTATTCGCCGGCGCCGAACGTCGATGCCGCGATGAGTGAGCGCGTCATGGCCGAAATCATCGGACCGACGCTGCGGGCGATGAAGGCAATGGGCGCACCCTATAAGGGCGTGCTCTATGCCGGACTGATGATCACCGACGATGGGCCAAAGCTGATCGAATACAACGTCCGCTTCGGCGATCCGGAATGCCAGGTGCTGATGCTGCGGTTGATGTCGGATCTGGTGCCGGCGCTGCTCGCCAGCCGCGACGGCATGCTCAAATCGTTCGATCTGCGCTGGTATCCAGAACCGACGCTCACCGTGGTGATGGCCGCCAAAGGCTATCCCGGCGATTACACCAGAGGCTCGGTCATCGAAGGCCTCGACGCAAGCGGCCGCGGTCGAAGGCGTGGAAATCTTTCACGCCGGCACCAAGGCCGAGGGCGACAAAATCCTCGCCAATGGCGGACGCGTGCTCAATGTCTGCGCGCTGGGCAGTTCAGTGCGGCAGGCGCAGGCGCGCGCCTATGAGGCGGTCGCGCGCATTCGCTGGCCGGAAGGCTTCTGCCGCCACGATATCGGCTGGCGCGCCACTGAACGTGAAACGAAGTAACGCGAATTAAAGTAATGGCTGACCTTGCCGATCTTTATCCCGGCTACCAGTCGCGCTGGATCGATACATCGGCCGGCCGGATTTTCGCGCGCGTCGGCGGCAGCGGGCCGCCGCTCCTTCTCCTGCACGGCCATCCGCAGGGCAACGTGATGTGGCACCGCGTGGCGCCAGTCTTGGCGCCGCGCTTCACGCTGGTGATCGCCGACCTGCCTGGCTACGGCTGGTCGGCCGCGCCGGAAGCGGGCTCCGATCATTCGCCTTACAGCAAGCGCGCCATGGCAAACGCCATGGTCGAAGTAATGGAGGCGCTCGGCTTTGTCCGCTTCGCGCTGGCCGGACATGATCGCGGCGGCCGGGTCGGCTATCGGCTCGCGCTCGATCATGTCGGGCGCCTTCGCCAACTCGCCGTGCTCGACATCGTCACCACCTGGGACATGTGGCACCGCATGGATGCGCGGCTTGCGTCGCGCGCCTGGCACTGGACGTTCCTGTCGCTGCCGGCGCCATTTCCTGAAACGTTGATCGGCCACGATCCGAAGTTCTTCTTCAATTCGCGCGCGGCGGCGGGCGCCAAGCCCCCACCCTACCCTCCCCCGCTTGCGGGGGAGGGTAGGGTGGGGGCGATCTTCGATCCGCGCGCGCTCGCTCACTATCATGCCGCCTATGCCGACCCCGACCCGCATCCACGCCATGTGCGAGGATTATCGCGCCGGACGCACCACCGACCTCGCCCACGATGAGGCCGATCGCGCGGCGGGAAACAAGATCGGCTGCCCCGTGCTGGCGCTTTGGGGAACGAGCGGGCTCCCCGCCAATGCCGGCATCGATGCGCTCGCCGTCTGGCGCGACTGGACATCAGACCTGCGCGGGTTTGCAATCGATAGCGGGCATTACTTACCGGAGGAGAATCCGCAAGCGACCGCGCAGGCGTTGCTGGACTTCTTCACTGCGCAATGAGTGCTCGGAGGAGTCGTCCGTGACGGCGCTGGGGCACGAGGAAGACGGCTCGCGAACGCGCGCACGAGGCCTGAGCCAGGTGCAGATCTAACTGGCTCGACCGCCCCGCCCTGCCGGCATTACTATCCTCCCAACCGGGCAAGCCGAACGAAATCGGCAGTGAGGGAGGACACCATGACAATCAAACGGCGCGATTTGCTGGTCGGCGGCGCTGGCATGGCGGCTGGTGCGGCTGCAGCCGGCTTGCCGGTCACGGCGCAGGCGCAAACGCCAGCCGACGCCATCCGCTGGGACCGCGAGGCCGACGTGGTCGTGATCGGCTCCGGCGCCGCCGGCACTCCTGCGGCGATCGTCGCGCGCGAGGCCGGCTCGTCGGTGATCCTTCTCGAAGCGCAGAACCACACCGGCGGACACGGCATCTGCAGCGGCGGCAATGTGCCGCTCGGCGGCGGCACCAGCTTTCAAAAGAAATGGGGCATCCAGGACTCGCCCGACCTCGTCTTTGCCGATCTCACCGACTGGTCGGTGGTCGAGCCGAACGGTTTCGCCGATTACCGCTTCAATGACCGCGAGGTGATTCGGGCCTTTGCCGACAATTGCGCCAAGACTTGCGAATTTCTGATCGCGCACGGCGTTGTGTTCGTCGACAAGCCGCCGGACAAACAGGGCGGCACGTCCGTCGGCAATTCCGTTGCGCGCGAAATGCACGCCGCGCCGATGGATTGGCCTTTGATCCAGACGGGCCAGCCGGCTCCGCCCGACAAGCGCACCACCATGTCGACCGGCAACGGTCTCATGCATCCGCTGGCCGCCGCGGCGCGCAAGGCGGGCGTAGACATTCTGCTCGCGCACAAGATGACGTCGATCCATCGCGCGCAGCCGTTCGCCGGTGCCGTGCTCGGCGTCGCCTGCGACAATGACGGCAAGGTCGTCAACATCCGCGCGCACCAGGCCGTGATCATCGCAACCGGCGGATCCTCCACCAACGTCAACTTCCGCCGCATGTTCGATCCGCGCCTGACCGAAGAATATTGCGGCGTGGCCGGCCAGCCCTGGTCGGACCAGGACGCCAGCGGCGAGCTTGCCGGCATGGCGATCGGTGCCTCGCTGTGGGGCGCCTACAACTACACCGGCGAGTTCGGCGACCCGATCACCAAGCCGGGCACGGTCGGCGGACAATACGGCTACGTGAATCTGCGCTGGTATCCGGGCAGCGAAGTGTTCGACAAGGCGCGCGCCATCGGCCTGCATGTCGACGACTGGCAGGACGTCGTGCTGGTCAACATGATCGGCCAACGCTTTTATGATGAAACCGCGCGCCAATACACGTCGGCCAACTACGAATCGATGCTGCCCTACGTGCCGCGCAATTGGCGCAACGGCAGAAATCTGAAATTCAATCCCAATGGCTTCCTCGACGCGGCGATGGCGGGGATCGGCGACGACCATAACGGCGGCGGCCCGATCTGGGCGATCTTCGACGCCGATGCCTGCGCGCGCGAGAAGTGGGATCCGAAGCCCCCCTATGTCGACTACGACCACGGCTTCTGCTTCACCGCCGACACCATCGAGGAGCTGGCGAAAAAGATCGTGATGAAATATCAGCGCGTGCCGATGCCGCCGGAGGCGCTCGCGGCAACCATCGCGCGCTACAACAGCTTCGTCGATTCCGGCGTGGACGAGGATTTCGGCAAGCCCAAGCCGCTCTACAAGATCGCGAAGCCGCCGTTCTACGCGGGCTGGGCGACGCCGGTCCTGCACGACACCCGCGCGGGCTTGCGCATCAACGGAAAATGCCAGGTCGTCGACATGAACGGCCAGGTCATCCCGGGCCTCTATTGCAGTGGTGAGTCCGCCGGCGGGTTCAGCATGCACGGCTTGGCCCGCGCCACCTGCCAGGGCTTCATCGCCGGTACCAACGCCACCGCGGAGGAGCGACGGGCCTGACGCTTTCTCGGCGCGCCGGCGGCCGTCCCCGCACCACGTTGGGGGACGGGCTTTTTGCGTTTCGATGCTCTAAATTTGCCGCATGAGCGAGATCGACCGGCAGAGCGCCTTTTCCGGTACGCGCGAGGTCGCCGAGCGGCTCCGCTTCGACGTCGGCCGGCTCGAAGCGTATTTGCGCGAGCGCGTCGCCGGCTTTTCCGCGCCGGTCGTGGTGAACCAATTCAAGGGCGGCCAGTCCAATCCGACTTATCTGGTCGAGACACCGATGCGCCGCTACGTGCTGCGGCGAAAGCCGCCGGGCAAATTGCTGCCGTCGGCGCACGCCGTCGACCGCGAGCACCGTGTGATCGGCGCGCTCTACGCGCAACACTTTCCGGTCGCCGAGCCAATTCTCTATTGCGCCGACGAAAGCATCATCGGCACTGCGTTCTTCCTGATGGGTTACGTCGAGGGCCGCGTGTTCTGGGAGCCGCAAATGCCCGGCGCCAAGAATCCGGCCGAGCGCGCCGCGGTCTACGACGCGATGAATGCGACGCTGTCGCGGCTGCACACGTTCGATCCACCGGCGATCGGGCTTGCCGATTACGGCCGCGGCGAGAATTACGTGGCGCGGCAGGTCGAGCGTTGGTCGAAGCAGTACCGCGCCTCGCAGACCGATGACGTTGCCGACATGGAGCACTTGATCGGCTGGCTGCCGCAGCACCTGCCGCCGCCGCAAAAGCCACGCCTGGTGCACGGCGATTATCGGCTCGACAACATCATCCTCGCGCCCGACGCGCCGGAGATTGCGGCCGTGCTCGACTGGGAACTCTCCACCCTCGGCGACCCGCTGGCGGATTTCTCCTACCATCTGATGCAATGGCACATGCCGCCATCGGATGCCGGCACCGGTTCGCTGCTCGGCTTCGATCTCGCCGCGCTCGGCATTCCCTCGCTTGCGGCCTATGTGGACGCCTATGTGGCGCGCACCGGACTCGATCCGCGGCCGCATCTGCCGGTCTACTTCGCCTATAATTTCTTCCGCCTCGCCGCCATCCTGCAGGGCATCGTCGGGCGGGTGCGCGACGGTACCGCGACCAGCGCCTTTGCGGCGGCGAAGGCGCAGATGGTGCGGCCGCTCGCCGCCAAGGCGTGGGAATTCGCCAGCTTGGCCGGCGCATGAAAACCTTCGCGCTTGCACTCGGCGGCGGCGGCGCCCGCGGCTTGGCGCATATCGCCGTTATCGAGGCGCTCGACGAGATGGGCCTGCGGCCCACCGCCATTGCCGGCACCTCGATCGGTGCATTGGTCGGCGCCGCCTACGCCGCCGGCATGCGCGGACACGACATCCGCCTTCATGTTCTCTCGATCGCGCATAACCGCGGCCAAACCGTCAACCGGCTGTTCGGCGCGCGCGCCGGCAAGCTCGGCGACTGGTTTTCCGGCGGATGGAGCGCGGCGACGCTGCTCGATGCCGAGAAAGTCTGCGCCAGTTTTTTGCCGGATGCGGTGCCGGCGGATTTCTCCGCGCTCGTCACTCCACTCACCGTGGTCGCAACCGACTTGCACCGGCGCGAGGAAGCCGCCTTCTCCGCGGGCCCGCTCCGCCCGGCGATCGCCGCCTCGATGGCGATACCCGGCTTATTCCGCCCGGTCACGATCGACGGCCGCATCTTCATCGATGGCGGCACCACCGATCCGCTGCCGGCTGATCAACTCGCCGGCCGCGCCGACATCATCGTTGCCGTCGACGTGTTTGGTGCGCCGTCAACCGAACGCGTCGACGTGCCGAATGCCTTCGAAAGCATGTTCACCGCCCTGCTCATCATGGGCGGCGCGATCGTGGCGGCGAAGCACCGGCACGCGCCGCCCGAGCTCGTGATCCGCCCGAACGTAACGATCTTCCGCACGCTCGATTTCTACCGCGCGAGCGCGATCCTTCGCGCCGCCGAGCCGGTCAAGGCCGAGCTGAAGGAGAAGCTTGGCGCGTTGATCGGGGTGTAATTCCGGCTTCGATTTGTTTGATACCAGCGGCACTTAATGCCGACCGTCATCCTGAGGTGGCCGCGAAGCGGCCCTCGAAGGATGCTGCTCAGGCGCTCGGGCCGTCACCCTTCGAGGCTCGCTTCGCTCGCACCTCAGGGTGACGCGTATGAGTGAGCGACAGCGGCGGTCCACATAAGTGCTCTAAGGGGCTGAGGGCAGCGAAGCCCACGCTGACCGAAGATTTTCGTACGCCTTTTCATCGTCTGTAGAACAACTTAACGGATCGCAATCACATTTGCGTGAAAATTAACTGTAAAGTAACTGTTCACTAAAGTTTGCCCAGTATGTCTCCAATAAGCGGAGGCTGTCATGGCGGACTGAGGTGGTCCCGGTTATCTGAACAGATTTTCCGCGTCGATAAGTGGAGCCTCTGCCGGGGTTAGGCTGCCAAGCGGAGTGGCAGCGGTGGTGGGCAGTAGGCTTGATCGGGTGTCATGCCGTCAAGGCTCGAATGTGGTCTGCGGCGGTTGTAGAAGTCCAGATAGCGGCCGAGTGAGGCGCGAGCGTCGCTAACGCTGTCATAGGCTCGCAGATACACCTCCTCGTATTTGACGCTGCGCCACAGCCGCTCGACGAACACGTTGTCGCGCCAAGCGCCTTTGCCGTCCATGCTGATGGCAATGCGGTTGTGGGCGAGTGCGCCGGTGAAGGCCGCGCCGGTGAACTGCGAGCCTTGGTCGGTGTTGAAGATGTCAGGTTTGCCGTGACGAGCCAACGCGTCCTCCAGCGCTTCGACGCAGAACGCCGCCTCCATGGTGATCGACAGCCGCCAGGACAGCACCCTGCGGCTGAACCAGTCGAGTACCACGGCCAAATAGACGAAGCCGCGCGCCATCGGAATGTAGGTGATGTCCATCGCCCATACCTGGTTCGGCCGCGTGACCGCCAGCCCGCGCAGCAGATACGGGTAGATTTTGTGGCCTGGCTCGGGCTTGGTCGTGCGGGGACGGCGATAAAGCGCCTCTGCCATCCGCTGCATCAACGTCTTCACGTGCCGGCGTCCGATCTTGCACCCCTCGGCCACCAGCAGGCAGCGCAACATCCGCGAGCCGGCGAACGGATACTCCAGATGCAGCCGGTCGAGACGCCGCATGACGGCAAGGTCGGCCTCGGGCACCGGCCGCGGCAGGTAGTAGACGCTGCTGCGGCTGATGCGCAGAACCTCGG
>CAVRYM010000003.1:0-527500 GCA_963725495.1 uncultured Alphaproteobacteria bacterium
AAAGACCTCGAACTCGTTTGTCGATGCGCTCGCCCGGCGTCTGGCCTCGTTCGATCGTGAGACACTAGCCGCGGCGAAGGCCCAGATCAATCGGTTCGGGACGCCGACGGCTGCCGAGCTTCAGTCGAGCAACGATTTGATCTTCCCATTGCTGGCCTCGCCAAGTGCGCAGGCGCGCGGCGCCAAGATCCGCGCCGGTTACGGCGTTCCGGGCGACTTCGAATTGAACTTCGGTCGGTACCTCCCTGCGCTCGGGCAGGCCGACGACGATACCACACATACGCATCCCACCTGAAAGTCGCAATGCGCGAGTGAGCGGCAATGTTATGCAACATGAATGAAAGGAGAGGATCATGCGAATGAGGGCTTCTGCGATCTTCGTCGCCGCGATGCTCGTGGCACTGCCGGCTTCGGCGGGCAGCGTTCTCAACGAACCGCCGGCCGCGCCGTATGAGAAGATGAGTACGCTCTTCAAGTTCCCTGACTTCGCTCCCGGTCTCGGCACACTCTATGTCGACCCAAAGACGCTGCCGGAAGGTCCGTTCCTCGGCTATGACCACAAGGGGCACTTGGTCACCACCATCTACATGGTGCCGTTGAAAGACATGGATGCGGCAAAGAATTTCCCTGACCTGCCATCGCCAGGCGGCAACGTCGATCACGTCAGCCTCAACTACAACGCCGGGCATCCAGGCGTCGAAGAACCCCACTATCATATCGTTCTATGGCATGTGCCGAAATCCGAGGAAGTGACCGTCGCACAGTAGCCGATGTTGCGGTGACGGCGGAGCATGGCGGTGAACGAAAGCGGGCATAAAGGAAAGGAAGGATCATCATGCGTGATGCTGAGACGATTTCGCGCCGGGCGTTGGTCGGAGGCGCGGCGTTGGCCGTCGGCGCCGCGGCGACCATTACGGCCTCGAGGAGGGCCGCGGCACAGCAGAAGGTGAGCCAGGCGGATGCCAAGTACCAAGATCATCCGAATGGAGAGCAGCGCTGCGAAATCTGCTTGAATTTCCAGCCTCCGGACGCGTGCCGGTTCACCGAGAGCCCGATCAGTCCGAAAGGTTGGTGTCAGTTCTTTGCGGCGAAGGAAAACGCGCAGTGACATTGGCACAGAAACTGAGAAGCCGCACGTTCGGCCGCAGCATCAGAAGGCAGCGCCATCCGTCCCTTCCGCAACAACGTACCGGAAGCAGAACTTGCCGAATTGCGCAGACGCATAAACGCGACGGTGTGGCCTGAACGAGAGACGGTTACCGATGCACCCCAAGGAGTACAGCTCGCGACGATCCAGGCGCTCGCGCGCTGTTGGGAGACAGAGTAGGCGGCAACAGCCAGACGACCGATCATCTTCGAATGATGGGGAACGACATAAAATTCTTTTTGGTGTTTGCACCGCGATGATTTCTCGGAATCGCTGGCGCCGCATGCACCGGGGAAGCATGGGCCGACAGCATCATGGTGACGAAGACTCCGCCGCCCGCAGCGATGCCGGCTTCGCCGCCCCCTCCGGCTCCGTGTAGCAGCGTTTGGGATTTTGTAGCTACGGCCTGTCCGTTGACCTGGTACGGCATCACGGTCTACGGCACGATTGACGTCGGCGGGGGTTGGCAGAGTCATGGGACTCCATTCAATGGGACATCCGTTGTCGGACAAGAATATCTCGTCCAGAAGAATAGCAATCGCGCGCTGTGGGGATTTGCGCCCAATGCGCTGAGCCAGTCGAACATCGGTATCAAGGGAAACGAGCCGATCGGCGCCGGATGGTCTTTTGTTTTCGATCTGGAGGCTGGATTTGATCCCTATTCTCTCCAGTTCGCCAATGGACCAGGGGCGGTGGCTCAAAACGCCGGCGTGCCGCTTGATCAGCCAAACTGCGAACGCCGACTCGAGCCGCGCGGGCCAGTGGTACAACTCTGTAGGTTATGTGGGCGTCAGTTCGCCGACCTACGGCACCCTGACAGTTTTCCGGCAAAACGCGCTGACTTTGGACGGCGTTTTGGCCTACGATCCGATGGGCGGTTCATACGCATTCTCGCCGATCGGCTGGCAAGGCGTGACTTGCGGCGTCGGCGATACCGAAGACTGCAGGTTCAGTACGTCGTTGAAATATCGTGTCAACGTCGGCATGTTCCGGGCGGCGGCCCTGTGGCAGTTCGGCGGCTACGGCCAGAACAACGCCTCGGACGGCGCTTACCAGGCTCAAGTCGGCGCCGACATTCGCAATTTGGCTAACGGTGTGCTTTCGGTCGACGCTATTTACAGCTACGTCAGAGACGCCGTGGCAGTCACGCTGACCGGGAATCCCACTAACGCCAACGGGCTGCCGATAGCGCCGTTCACGCCGCAGTTCCTCACGGCTACGATCTCCAACGACACCAGCGTGATGGCGCTTGCCAAATACACCAACGGACATCTGAATCTCTATGGCGGTTATGAATGGATTCAATACGCGCCTCCCAGCGACCCGCAAACCTCGTTTATCGATATTGCGGGCGATACTATTACCGGGCTTGTGGCCAGCACCGCCAGTCCAAACGGCCTTACGGCGATCAACAATGTAGCGTTCACGGCCGGGTGTGCGGCGGGCACTGTTTGCCATGACAAGATCTTGCAGGTCATGTGGGCAGGGGCGAAATACGCCGTCACCGACAATTTGGATGTGATCGGCGCTTACTATCATTATGCCCAGAACAACTTTTTCGCGACTGGGCCAAACGTCGGCTGCTCGAGCAGTGCTCACTCGCAATGCTCCGGAACGTTTGATGCGGTTTCTGCCGTTATCGATTGGAAGTTTGCAGCAAAGTGGGACACCTACATCGGCTGCATGTTCTCACAAGTGAATGGCGGCTTGGCGAACGGTTATCTCCAGCGCAACAACATCGATCCCACGGCCGGGCTCCGCTTCCGTTTCTGACCGTGGGCGGGACTTTGTAAGATCATCATCGGGATACGCAAAATCCCGCGTCTCTGCTCTGCGTGGACTTGTTTGTTCTTTCGGCACCTGCCGTACGTTACTTGCCTATGTTTCAGAGCGTTCAAATGGAGCAATCGCATGATCAAGCATCGCCTTGGCTTGCTGCTGATACCGTTCGTCGGCCTGCTCGCGGTCCCGCTCTATAATTTCCGCGACCCCGTACTCGTCGGTTTTCCGTTCTTCTACTGGTACCAGCTCGCTTGGGTACCAGTGACCGTATTTTTGATTTGGCTCTCTTACCGGACTTACTCCAATGAAGAGTGACATTGATCCCATCGCTCTCGCAGTATTCCTTTTCTTCTTTCTCCTTGTGACTGTATTCGGCCTTTTTGCTGGTAAATGGCGACGCACGGAGACGTCGGCGCATCTTGACGAGTGGGGGCTCGGCGGACGCCAATTCGGGACCTGGATAACATGGTTCCTCGTCGGCGGCGATTTTTACACGGCTTATACGATCATCGCGGTCCCGGCGCTGGTCTTTGGCGTCGGCGCATACGGCTTCTTTGCGCTGCCTTACACGATCATTGTCTATCCGTTCGTGTTCGCCGTGATGCCAATCCTTTGGCGCGTTGCGGTAGAGCGGAACGCGGTTACCGTTGCCGACGTCGTGCGCGCGGAACTCGACTCACGCGCGCTGGAGTCGGCTATTGCGGCAACGGGAGTCGTTGCGACAATGCCGTACATCGCACTGCAGATGATTGGCATGGTGGCGGCGATTAAGGCGCTGGGCATCGCCGGGGAAGTGCCGCTGATTGCGGCGTTCATCATCTTGGCGCTCTATGACCTTTTCGCCGGGCTGCGGGCGCCGGCGCTGATCGCTTTCGCCAAGGACGCCATGATCTATATCGCCGTGATCGCGGCGATCGTGCTGATCCCCATCAAACTTGGAGGTTATGGGACGATATTCGATGCCGCGGAAAAGGCCCTGGCTGAAAAGGGCGGCGGTATTCTTCTGGGGTCCAATCAGTATCTCGCCTACGCAACTGTTGCACTCGGCTCCGCGCTTGCAGCCTTCATGTATCCGCACACTTTAACAGGGGTGTTCGCGAGCAGCAGCGCGCGCACTATACGCAAGAACGCTATGCTGTTGCCGCTCTATACATTGATGTTGGGATTACTTGCTCTTCTCGGCTACGCGGGCCTAGCGGCGCATCTCAAGCTTGAAAGCAACACTGACGTCGTGCCGGCGCTGTTCCATGTGCTCTTTCCGGCCTGGTTTGCCGGCTTTGCCTTTGCCGCCATAGCGATCGGAGCTTTGGTCCCGGCTGCCGTGATGAGCATCGGCTCGGCCAATTTGTTCACTCGTAATTTCTGGAAGGCGTACGTCAATCCGGCCATCGATGCAGCGGGTGAGACGAGGGTCGCCAAAATCGCTTCCCTGATGATCAAGCTGGGTGCGGTGCTTTTTGTCCTGTATCTGCCAACGCAGTTTGCCATCAATCTGCAGCTTCTCGGCGGACTCTGGATTCTACAGACCCTGCCGGCCGTACTCGCCTCTCTTTTCTTCCGGTGGCTATCGGCATCCGCGCTGTTCGCGGGGTGGGCCGTGGGAACGGCTGGAGGCACCTACCTGGCATGGTCAGATGGCCTCAAACCGCTTCACACGTGGACGATCGGTGGCACGTCGTACACTGCCTATGTCGGTATCGTCGCACTGGTCGCCAACATCTTCATCGCAATAGTCACAAGCCTCATGACGAACCCGCTGCATCAGGGAAGAGGCAAGTACGGAGCACGAATATGAGAACGGTTGCGGATGAGTTCGTGGAAATTCTCGCCGCCGTAGGCGTCAAGCGTATCTATGGTATCGTTGGCGACAGCTTAAATGGACTGACTGATTCCGTTCGCCGTCTGGGCAAGATCGAATGGGTTCATGTCCGTCACGAGGAAGTGGCCGCATTCGCTGCCGGCGCTGAGGCGCATCTAACAGATGAGTTAGCGGTCTGCGCAGGCAGTTGTGGGCCGGGCAATCTGCATCTGATCAACGGCTTGTTCGATTGCCATCGCTCGCGTGTGCCGGTGCTGGCAATTGCCGCGCAGATTCCATCCGCCGAGATCGGCGCCGGGTACTTCCAGGAAACGCATCCCCAGTATCTGTTCAAGGAATGCAGCCACTATTGTGAATTGGTCTCAAGCCCCAATCAAATGTCGCGTACACTGGACGTGGCGATACGCGAGGCGGTCGGCAAACGTGGTGTTTCGGTGGTGGTCATTCCCGGCGACGTCGCCCTGCAGCCGGCTTTAGGCCATTCAACCGCGAGTCCGGCCAGTCTATTGCCGCCGGCGCCAATCGTCGTTCCAATGCCTTCCGATCTTGAACGCCTCGCCGCCATCCTCAACGGAGGCACTCGACTCACAATCTTGTGCGGTTCTGGATGCGCCGGTGCTCGTGACGAGCTCTTGGCTGTAGGCGAAAAGCTGAAGGCGCCGATGGTCCATGCAATGCGCGGTAAAGAGCATGTGGAATGGGATAATCCCTACGACGTCGGGATGACCGGATTGATCGGCTTTTCGTCAGGCTATTACGCCATGCTCGATTGCGACGTACTGTTGATGCTCGGAACCGATTTCCCATATCGCCAATTTTATCCCCAGGGAAAAAATACCCGCATCGTTCAGATTGACATTCGCCCAGAACAAATTGGCCGACGCGCTGGCGTCGATCTCGGACTGGTCGGCGGCGTTAAAGCAACACTGCAGGCGTTGCTGCCGCTACTGGAGCCGAACGGCGATACTGCACATTTGCTGCGAGCCCAGCGACATTATGCCAACGCACGCAAGGAACTCGATCAGCTGGCGAGCTCCGCCCGCGGCAAGAGCCTTATTCATCCCCAGCAGGTCGCCAAAGCTGTCAGCGACCGGTCGGCCGCTGACGCGATCTTCACGTGTGACGTTGGTCTGCCGACTGTTTGGGCCGCGCGCTATCTGGCGATGAACGGCCGCAGACGACTCCTTGGATCGTTCTGGCATGGTTCGATGGCCAGCGCCATGCCGCAGGCGATCGGCGCACAGAAGGCGTTCCCCGGCCGGCAGGTCGTGTCGCTTTCCGGCGACGGCGGTTTTGCAATGCTGATGGGTGATCTCCTTAGCCTTGTGCAGCTCGATCTACCGGTGAAGGTCGTCATCTTCAATAATGGTTCGCTCGGCTACGTCGAACTCGAACAGAAAGCGACTGGGTTTCTTAGTTACGGCACAGATCTCGTCAATCCGGATTTTGCGGCTATGGCGCAGGCCGTGGGCATTCGTGGTATCCGCATGACGAATTCTGCCGAAGTCGAGGACGGTATCGCAGCAGCTCTGGCTCATGATGGCCCGGTTGTTGTCGATGCAGTTGTGAACAGGGCCGAACTCGCAATGCCACCTTCAATCACCCTAGAACTGGCTAAGGGATTTTCACTGTACATGTTGAAAGCTGTCATGAGCGGGCGCGCCGATGAAATCGTCGATCTCGCAAAAACCAATCTATGGAGCTGATCAAACGACCGCTTTCGGAGCGTCAACGTCGAGGAGAATCGAATGTGTGAGGGGACCGCCAAGTGGGAGGTTCCGAGCGATTTCGAATTGAACTTCGGTAGTCACCTGCCGAGGCTCGGGCGCTCGGGTAGTGATGACAGGGATACGCAGCCCTAGTCCGCAGCGCGGAGGAGATGGCAATGAGGCTTTAAGGGGCGGGAGCGGGAGAGGGAGAGGCGAAATGGTTGGCCGAAAGGTAGTGGTTTACTACGCATGGAGCCGGCCGGGAGAGGCCGAAGCGCCACTTGAAGTTATTGAGAACCGGTGGCCGACGCTCTTTGAGAGCCGACGAATAGTCTACCCTAGATTTGAAGCGTTTTCGGACCCTGCCCGCTTTGACCAAAGCATCGGTGGCTTCTTGGATCATATCATGAAGCAAAACTTCGCCGCCTTTGTGAAACAGGCCGGCGCGCAGACCGGTCATCCAGTCATCGAGATCGAGCGGTTGGCCGACGATGGCGCGCGAACCGGGCTCGATGCGGCTCTTCTCGACGCGGCCGACACGCTCATCGTCATCAGCTTGGACTCGCTTCGCACGCGCCAAGATGCGAGTGCCGCCGAAGTGGAGGCGGTTCGCCGGTTTCTCGCGCACCCTGACCATCTTGTCTTCATCTGTCCCCATCACGACGTCGGTGACGTGCCCGATCTACCACATGACGAGCGATTGGAACGGCAAGTAGCGGACTTCCTGCACCACGGAGATAAGTTAATTCCGCCCCAGCAGCGCTTCAGCGGTTTCGCTCGCTCGCTTTTGGCTGGGCTCGGCGTGGGCGTGGATAACCGCTTCGGGCTGCGTGCTGCTGCGGAGAGCGATGGATCCCCTGCTGCGATCGAGGCCGAGAGCGCACTCGATCGTCTTCACTTGCTGAGAGGCGTTGATACCTTCAATCTTCACCCGCACTTGCCGCAATTCGAACGTCTCCAGGGCGCCGTCACCAAATTGGATGTCCTCGTTCGACAAAAGATTGATTTGACAGCTCCGCCCCATCCCTTCACCCGCAATGGGCGCACAACATTCGATGCCCTGCTCCAATCGAGGCCTGACGTATTTGCCGGAAATCTGTTTGTGGGCGACGTGACTCTTTGGTTCTCGACCGCCGGTGGCATCGACAGTCTACGCCAACTCTGGACCAATGTCGTGGAACGCCCGAACCGGTCCTAATATTGTGGTCGTATACGGCCGAAGGCACCTATTGGCGCCACAGGACTTTGCCGAAGCCACAACGTGATGGAAACCTGATCAGTACCGAAGGAACACGCAATGAAATGGCTCGCGGTGGTAGTGCTCGCGACTGCAGCTGCATTGTCCATCTTCGCTGCGGTTACGTTTTCTGCCGAAAGCGCGGATGACGAGAGCTCCCCGAACTCCGGACTCAAAATCCCGCCCGACGGATACCGGGACTGGAGGTTGATCTCTGTGGCCCACGAAGAAGCCAACCTCAACGATTTGCGCGCCATTCTGGGCAACGACATAGCGATTGAGGCTTATCGGGAGGGGAAACTCCCGTTCCCGGACGGCACGATCATCGCCAGACTTGCGTGGAGTTACGTCTCGTCGGAGGAAAACAACAAAGCCTTTGGTCGTTCCCAATCTTTCGTGGCCGGGCCGCCGACGAATGTTCAGTTTATGGTCAAAGACTCAAACAAGTACATGTCAACCGGCGGCTGGGGGTTCGCTCAATTCAACGACGGCAAACCCGACGACGTGGCGGTGCAAGCCTGTTTTGCCTGCCACGTGCCCGTCAAATCTCGCGACTTTGTCTTCACCCGTTATGCGCCTTAAAGGCCACCGCTGATGAGGTGATCACGAGGTGGCAAAGGCCTCTCGACTAAGTAACGTTTGGTGTTAGCGGCGGATTAGAGACACGGTACTTCCGCTTAGCTTCGACAGAAGACGGCTCCCTGATTTCGGGAGCTCTATGTCGGCTTCGGGTCATTAGCAGACACGACGCGCTCGGGTCGGGTTGTCCGCTTTCCCCCGAAAGCTGCCGCGCTGGCCGGCAACAGCCGCGTCCGCTAAGGACCATTCACGGACATGCCGCCGTTTAGGCGATGTGTCCGATGTTGCATCAATAACTGACATCATTTTTTGGCTGTTGAGGTCGCAGCTTTTCCATGGTGCACCATTCCGCACCGCCATTGCCCAAAATTGTAAGGGTAAGCGTGCGGGTAGGGCCCAAATTGTCGCACTGAAGCTTCCTTTGATTTCAATATCTTAAACGCTTAGTGTGATTCCTCCACGGCCATGGTTCAACATGGTGCACCATTGTATCTCTTGGTGAATTTTCTTCCGCTCGGACATCGGAGTCGAACCTCCGCTCCAACGAGGAAATCGATGGCAGGTTCGTCCGTGGAAAATCCGTGTCCGCTTCTCTAATCGGCCGTTTGGGGTCAAGCGCTTTCAGACTATCCACCGCTCCAGTGTCGATGTCTCTCGCGGGCTCGTGCTTCTCTTCGGAATCGGCACCAAGGCCCTTCCATCATGGGGTTCGAGGACGAGGTGGAACAATCTTTACCGCGGCCTTGCCATCAAGCAGACGGCAGATCCAAGCGGACACACGAACTCACCTCATCCATCGTCCCGCGAGGGACATCATTCCACTGCTCGGTGGAGCTCGAGTTCCTCCTATCGCATTCGATCCTGCACGGTCCTCATGCCGCTGCGACGTCCCGGGTCCAGCGGAACTCGGTGCCATCGACCCAGATGCGGTGCATGATCACGGCCAACCGTCGCGCCAGCGCCACGATCGCCTTTTTCATGCCGCGGCGCCTGGCGATCTGCATCGCCCAGGCCTTGAGCCACGACCATTTCGCCGAACGCACCAACATGACCTGTGCGGCTTCGTAGAGCATCATCCGCATCATCTCGTCTCCGCATCGCGATATGGCGCCTGGGCGATCGCTCTCTCCAGATTGGTGCCGGGATGGCGTCAGTCCAAATACCGCTCCGACTGCCTTGGAGTTCCGAAAGCGAGCCGGCACGTCGACGGTGACACGGAAGGTCAGCGCCACTACGGGACCGACACCCGGAACCGTCATCAGGCGCCGGCACACGTCATCGTCTCGGACAACGGCCAGCAAGCGGCGATGCAGGATGCCAATCTGCTCGCGAAGCACCCGCCGGACAATGAGCAGCGGTTCAACCAGCATAGCCAAATCGGGTAGGTTCTCGACCAGCTCCTTAATCCGCGCCTCGAACTTCACCGTTCCCACTACGCCCACCTTGAGACCGAAGTTGCGCAAGCTCGCACGTAAGTCATTATCAACGGCGATGGCCTTCGACTGCAGCAGCTTCCGATGGGTCAGCAGCATTCGCAGCTTCTGACTGCGTAGCGTCTTCACATGCACCGGACGGTAAAGCCCCACGCGCATCATCTGCGCGATACCGCGCGCATCGTTGCGGTCCGTCTTGTTGATCTGCGCCTTCAACACTGCCCTCATGTGCCGCGTCTCGACACAAATCGCCGGCAAACCCGCTTCCGCGAGAGCGCTGTAAAGCCACTGCGATAGCGGTCCGGCTTCCAAGCCAATCCGCTTGAAGTGATAGACGGGGCTCGTCAGAACTGCCGACAAAGCTTCCGGCTCGCTCGCCACCTTCACTTCCCGAACGAGCCTGCCCGTGTCATCCACAATGCAGACGCTCGTGTCCTTGACCGATACGTCCAGTCCGGCAAAATGGTCCATGCTGCGCTTCTCCTTCTGATGCTTGAGGCCGTTCACACGGACCTCGTTTCACCATCAGCCTGAAGCGCAGCACCCAAAATCTTCAAACTATCCACAACATCGCCGGCCGATTACCCCATCTTTACCCCCGAAAGCTGCCGCGGCAGTCACTGACCGGCGTGTCCGCTAAGGGCCAGGAACCGCCTCGTGCACCGCAACGTTTTCGTGTAGCTTAGTAGATAACTGCAACGGGGCGTGCCGAAAACTCCGACCATTGCAATGAGCAGTTATAGTGCTGTCGGCGAGCGTCGCAGCTTCATCGTTCAGATATTAAAAGCGTCCGAGCGCACATCGCGGGGCGACACAGGGGCGACATCATGAAACTTCCCCGCCGAAATTTTCTGCATCTGGCAGCGGGCGCTGCCGCGCTGCCGGCCATCTCGCGGGTCGCATTCGCGGAAACCTATCCGTCGCGACCGGTGCACTTGTTCGTCGGCTTTCCGCCGGGTGGCCCGGGCGACATCATCGCGCGCCTGATGGGGCAATGGCTCTCGGAGCGGCTCGGCCAACCATTCATCATCGAGAACCGGCCGGGTGCCGCCAGCAATGTTGGCACTGAGGCGGTCGTGCGTGCAACTCCGGACGGCTACACGCTCCTTCTGGCCACTTCGTCAAACGCGATCAATGCGACGCTCTACGACACCCTCAACTTCAATTTCATCCACGATGTCGTGCCGGTGGCAGGAATTTCCAGCGAACCGTGCGTGATGGAAGTCAATCCATCGTTTCCAGCAAAGACTGTTCCCGAGTTCATCGCCTATGCGAAGGCCAATCCGGGCAAGATCAACATGGCGTCGGCTGGCAACGGCAGCGTGCCACATGTAGCCGGCGAACTGTTCAAGATGATGACCGGCGTCGATATGATTCACGTGCCGTATCGCGGCGCCGCACCTGCACTCACCGACCTGCTCGGCGGTCAGGTACAAGTGATGTTCGATCTTATTGTTTCCTCAATCGCGCACATCAGGGCCGGTCGGCTGCGTGCGCTGGCGGTGACGGGTGCAACGCGCTCGGAGGAACTGCCGGACATTCCGACCGTGGCCGAGTTCGTGCCGGGCTACGAGGCGACTGCGTGGCAAGGTATTGGGGCGCCAAAAGGCACGCCGGCGGACATCGTTGGCAAGCTCAATCAAGCGATCAACGCTGGGCTCGCCGACCCCAACGTGAAAACGCGCCTTGCCGACCTCGGTGCCACGCCAATGCTCACGACATCCGGCAAATTCGGCGAGTTCATCGCCAACGAAACCGAGAAGTGGGCGAAGGTCATCAAGTTCGCGCACATCAAACCCGTGTGATCCGGGTGACGTTCCATAAATGTCGTTACGCGAACTCCGTGAGCGTTCCTGTCCGCTTTGGGTCAAAAGCTGCCGCGACCGCTCTAACTTTTGGCGTCCGCTTTCACCCCAAAGCGGACACGGACCAGCGGCTCGCCTGCGCCCGCTTCGGGCCAGGAGCCGCCTCCCGCGTCGCAAAGACGTTAGCCGCCCGTTCGCTCCGGGCAACAGCTTTGGTGAAGGCCACTACGCCGTGCGGCACTACTACGGGTATGGCGTTATCGCTAGCACCTGTCCCCCCGGGCGGGCGAAATTCTTGTTCACCGTGAGATTCTTTCGCTCAGATGCTCAAGCCATGGACTTGGTGAACTCTCGCACGAATTCAATGAAGCGCTCGACAACCGGGCTCTGTGTCCTGTGCTTCAGGGTCACAATGGCGACTGGCCAAGGCCGGACGGGTAACTCGATCGGCAGTTTCTTGAGTCCGAAGCGGCGAGCATTGAGGCGGAACGTTGAATAAGGGAGCGCAGTGATGAATTTGCCGGTCGCGAGAAGATGCGTGCGCAGATGAACCGAGAAGGTCAACAGGTTGATCCTCGGATCAGTCAACCCGACAGCGCGAAAAGCCTGGTTCACGAGCGCGGTGTTGATGGTCGCGGGCGGTGTCAAAATCCACGGCTGGTCGTGAAGCTCAGCCAGTGTGACTGAGCGACGACCGGCCCACTTGCTGTTATTCCCCGCAGCCAGCACGAGCTTGTCGATGAATAGTGTCTCGACCTGCAAATCGTCTCCGGAAGTTTGTCCCGCCTGCTCGTCGAGGCGCGCCAGCACCAAGTCGAATTGCCGCTGACGCAGTTCAGGAAACTCCAGCGTCGCCGTGCTCACCTGCGTGACGTTCATAAGCACGCGCGGGTGCTTTTCGACCAGCCGCTCGACGACGGCCGGAAGAATGGATGCCGCAATTGACTCTGGACAGCCGAGGCGGACTTCGCCCGCGGATGGGTCTGCGAGAAATGCTATGTCCCTGACACCCTGCTTCAGTTCGTCGAACGCCGCTTCGCCCCGCTTGAGCAGGGCGCGTCCATAAACGGTCGGGATGACGCCCTGCGGCTGGCGATCGAACAGCCGCACGCCCAGCGCATGCTCAAGGTTCGCGATCACCTTCGACACGGCCGGCTGAGACATACCGAGATGTGAGGCGGCTCTCGCCATGCTGCAGCGCTGCACGACGGTGAAGAACACGTGCAGGTCGCGTAGCCGCAGACGCCGGCCGATCTGGCTGTCGGCATTGAGTTTTCTAGGCATACTCCGTTGTATATACCCATAAGCAAAGATTTGGAATTCCCTCTATGGTGTTTGAAGCCTAGCGTAGCCGAGAGACGGCGCGCCTCGGTCGCTTGGCGCGGCAGCAACGGCCCTACTCGGAAGGGGAACGATTATGAAGGCAAGCAGGGCCTTCTTAGCAAACATCGTTTTGCCTCGCGGCTTTTGTCAGTCTGACAATTTCATTTTCCTGACCGCGCGCCCATCGCGTGGCGACACTGGGAGGCAATCATAAAACTTCCCCGTCGAAAATTTTTACATCTGGCAGCGGGTGTTGCCGCGCTCCCGGCCGTCCCGCGTATCGCAAGGGCAGATACTTATCCGTCACGGCCAGTGCACATCGTCGTCGGCCTTTACCCCGGTAGTGGATCCGACATCATCGCGCGCCTGATGGGGCAATGGCTATCGGGCCGGCTCGGCCAACCCTTTGTCATCGACAATAAGCCGGGCGCCAGCGGTAATATCGCCACTGAGGCGGCCGTGCGTGCACCCCCAGACGGCTATACGCTTCTCATGGTCGGTGGATTTAATACGATCAACGCAACGCTCTATGAGAAACTCAATTTCAACTTCATCCGTGACATCGCGCCGGTCGCAAGTATCGACCGCGTGGCCTTGGTCATGGTGGTCAACCCCACGGTCCCGGCGAAGACGGTTCCCGAATTCATCTCCTACGCCAAAACCAATCCCGGCAAGATCAACATGGGCTCGGGCGGCATTGGGAACGTGTCCCACGTAGCCGGTGAGCTGTTCAAGATGGCGACCGGCATCGACATGGTTCACGTCCCGTATCGCGGCAGTCCGCTTCCCGATCTGCTCGGCGGACAGGTACAAGTAGTGTTTAGTCCGATACCTGCGTCGATCGGGTACATCCGAACGGGCAAGTTGCGCGCCCTCGCGGTGACGACCGCGACGCGCTCGGAGGCGCTGCCAGACATCCCCACGCTGAGCGAATTTGTGCCGGGCTACGAGGCGATCCTTTGGGACGGGATCGGTTCCCCCTCCAACACACCGCCGGAGATCATCGCAATCCTCAATAAGCAAGTTAACGTCGCACTTGCTGATCCGATGTTCAAAAGGCGACTCGCCGATCTCGGCATCGAGCCGTTTGCGAATACACCCGCCGAGTTCGGCAAGTTCCTGGTCGAGGACGTTGAGAAGTGGGCCAAGGTGATCAAATTCGCGGGCATCAAGCCGGAGTGAAGTCGTCACGTTTGCGGTCTGATATTCCATAAATTTCTGTTAGGCGTTGCTTGTCTGAGGAAGCCAACTTCAAGGGCGAATGAACCTTTCGCAGTGCGGCAATTGACGGTCGGGAGATTCAGCTTCGGGTCACACTCAGCCGCGGCGGTCGCTGGCTGGCGCGACCGCTTTGCCCCCGATAGCCACCGCCCGGGCGCATGGGCGTGGCGGCCGGGTCGGGCCAAGAACGGGGATGCACCTACCTCTTCTTGCTTGCCGGCGCCCTTGAAATATCCTGAGCTTGCCTGATGAATAATTTGGCGGCCGGCGAGAGCGTGCGGTTCTTCAGAAGTCACGATGCCGACCGGCATACTGTTTAATGGAAGCTGCACAGGGAGAACCTTGACGCCTGGACGTTCGACGGGAAATCTCAGTGTGGACGTCGAGCACAGCGTCAGAAACCGGCCGCCGGCCAGGAGGCTGAGCCGCACTTCGTTGTGCAGCGCGAACACGGCCGCGCGGGGATAGTCGAGACCGCTCGCACGAAACGACTCTCGTGCCATTGAGCCGAACGCGGTATTTGGAGGCGGCAGCACCCATGGCTCGTTCATCAGATCCCCGAGCCTCAGCCCGCGCTTACGCACCCACCGATTACGCTCGCCAGCGACGGCCACATGCGGGTCGTTGAAAAGCGATTCGAACTCAAGTCGCTCATCGACGAAGAACTGCCACGCCACCAGGAAATCAACATTGCGGTCCGAGAGTTCGCGATGCAGCGTTTCTGCCGGCGCGGCCATGACATGAAACACGATGCGTGGATATTGGTGCGCGAGCCGCTCCACGATCACGGGAACGAAACTCGAAGCCAGAAATGGAATGCTTCCAATGCGCACTTCTCCGGCGGTGGGATCGGCCAGGAACTCGATGTTCTTCACTGTCTGGCGAAGCTCATCGAAGACGGCTGTGCCACCCTCCAGCAAGGCGCGCCCATATTCAGTGGGCTCGACCCCCTGGCGGTGGCGATCAAGCAGCCGCACGCCAAGCGCATGCTCCAACTCGGCAATAGATCGCGAGACGTTGGGCTGCGAGGTGTTCAGACGCTCGGCCGCCTTGCCCATCGTGCCGGCCTGCACGACCGTCATGAGGACGTGGAGGTCCTGCAATTTCATCCGCCGGCCAATTCGGTCGCTAAACTGCATGATCATTCTCCATGTCAGTACTGATATGACATCATCAGATAATAGCATTTGAGCCTATGATGGCATCAACTATCGTCGGACTGGGATAGCCGGCGGGTCGGATCATGTTTTCCTCGGCCGAAAAGCGTCTCCGAGATCATCGCTTATGCCAAGGCTCATCCCGGCAAGGTCAGCATGCGTCGGGCGGTCACGGGGCGTGGGCATGTCAGCGGGGAACTGTTCAAGGCCATGACCGACACCGACATACCGCATGTGCCCCATCGCGGCGACGCGCCGACGATTACGGCGTCTGTGCCTGCGGCAGGCGAGCAATCAGAAAATTCAATTTCGACATTCGTGGAGCATCATCATGAAAATTCCCCGCCGCAAATTTCTGCATCTGGCCGCGGGCGCAGCCGCGCTGCCTGCCTTGCCTCGCGCCGCGTCGGCGCTCGATTATCCAACGCGGCCCGTGCGCATTGTCGTCGGCGTCCCGCCCGGCACCGGGGCCGACATCGATGCACGCCTGATCGCGCAATGGCTGTCGAAACGGCTCGGGCAACAATTCATAGTCGACAACCAAACGGGCGCGGCCACCAACATTGCGGCCGGCGCCGTCGCCCGGGCGGTTCCCGACGGCTACACGCTGCTCATGTTGACGGTGACCAATGCGGTCAACGCGACCCTCTACCACGGACTCAATTTCGATCTTGTGCACGACCTCGTGCCAGTCGCCGGCACCATGTGCACGGCCAACGTGCTTGTGGTCAATCCCGCGGTTCCCGCCGCCACGCTTGCAGAGTTCATCGCCTATGCCAAGGCTAATCCGGGCAAGATCAATTATGCGTCGGGCGGCTACGGGTCCCCAGGCAATATGGCCGGTGAATTACTTAAGGTCATGGCCGGTATCGACCTGGTTCACATCCCGTATCGCGGCAGTATAGTACCCGACCTGCTTGGCGGCCAGGTGCAGGTCGCGTTTACACCTATACCCGCCTCGATCGGCTACATCAGAGACGGGAAGCTGCGTGCGCTCGCGGTCACGAGCACCACTCGCTCGGATGCACTGCCAAGCATTCCCACCGTGGCAGAATTTGTGCCGCGCTATGAGGCAGACGTCTGGCACGGGATCGGCGCACCCAAGAACACGCCGGCAGATATCATTGCCAAGCTCAACAAAGAGATCAATGCCGTCCTGGCCGATCCCGCGAACAAGGTACGGATTGCCAATTTGGGAGCCGAGCCGATGCCGATGACACCCGCCGAATTTGGGAAATTCATCGATGACGAAATCAGCAAGTGGGCAAACGTCATAAAGACTGCCGGCATCAAGATGGAGTGAGTTATCAGTCGCTCGGCTAATGCTCAACCAACCCTCTATGACCGCTTTGGGTCAATTTCGACCGAACAACGACGTGCGAGTCACGTCCGCTATGTCTCCGATCGCGACCGAATTGGCGTCCCGGCAAAGCGTCGAAAGGGGACATCAAGACGTGAGCAAGCGCAGCAAAGACGGGGCGTTTGAGGTGGGGATCCTGCCACCCAATCGCGTGCGCATTCGGGGCAAGCTCGTCAGGGCTGTTCCGAAGGTGCTACTAGCCGTCATCGCGGGGTGTGCGCGACAGGGCACCTGATCGGTGCGCGTAAGCGTTCAGCGCATCCGAGCAATTTTTATCAGCATCGCTTGCATTCTGATCGACGGTCAAAATCACCATTTCCCTTTCGAGAAAGGGAAATGCGGACCATCGTTGGTAAAGATGCACTTTGTAACCGCCGCTAAAAATAGTACCCCATCCGGTAATTTCGCAGATCAGTCCCGGTGCCATTTGTTCGACGTGGTGCGGCGGACTGGCATAATCTGACACAATCCATCCCAGGCCGAGCGCGCCAAATGTGCCGAGCAGATAGCCGACGCCAATCGGCAACGTGACCACGATCCCAACGATGTATCTGACGGCGTTACGCGAAATCTGCCAACACGAGGCGGCTAGAAAGCAATACGCGAGATAGCAAATGGCCGCAAAGACGACATTCACCCAAACATTGGTGAACCTCAGCCGCGATACGCTCGTGCCGATCGCGAGGCATAGGATAGCGATGGCGGCGATAATGATGGGTCCGTGAGCATAAGGCCACGCTCGGCGAATACCAAGCACGGCCAGAAACGCGATTGGGGGAGCGCCAAGAACGGTCGCCCAGATCACGAGAAAAGCCCCAGTTCCAGTGTCCTGCATTGAGCTGAAACTCCGAACTGGCTTGGATGTTAGCGGTTTTCTGGACTTCCTGAAACCTCGACCCAGATTGGTGGCGGGTCGCGCGCCAAGCGGCGCGGCTCAGCTCAGGTTGGCGACGTGAAGCCAATCCGGGAATAAATAGAGTTGAGGGGCCAAGTTGCGCGGCAGTATTTTTCGATCTCGTGTGTCGGCGCATGGGTCACGAGCTACCAATTTGCCACGGTCGCTCTCATGTCAGCTTTTCTCGAAAGCGACCAAAGCGCATCGCAACAGCAAGCGCGGCCATTGCCCAAACAACGAGCTCCCTTGGCCGGCGGGCTAGTCCCGTAGCGCGCAGACCAGCGTATAGACGCCGAGCACAAAGGAAATACCGGCAAGCAAATAGCCCTGCCAGCTGTAGTCGTAGACCGCGGCGACGATCACGAGGATCGCGCCGAAGACGATCATTGCCAATCCTTGCAAGGCGCTGAGGCCGCGATCACGCTCCTCCTTGTCTTGGCTCATCGTGTTCTCCGCCTGCGGCCCTGGTTCGGCGCTAGCCCCAAAACGCCGGCCAGATCAGCAAGACGGCACCGAACCCAAGACAAGTGCCGGGAAGCAGGTAATCATCCCAGCCGTTGCGGGGCAACAAATGTCGAAGGCTGACGTCTGAAAAGGCTCATAACCGCCGTTCGTCGCCGCCTAGGCGGATGTCCGCTTTGCTTCAATTGCGTACGGGCGCGCACCAACGCGCCGGACTCACGCGGCGCCCTGCAGCACGCGCCGGGCAACTTTTACGAATCAACGACATCTCGGCCGGCGCCGCGCGCCGGCTCGCACGAACAGCGGAGCAGAAAAGCCCCGCAACATCAATGTTATGTCTCCTCTCCCGTGACAACACTTGACACCGGGACGGGGACGATTAGATGAGCGTCATCCCGCTCGTCGCAAGGGCGTCAACCGGTGACGGCCGATTGATGGAGCGGGATGCGGTGCCCGCGGGCGGGGCTCGTAACCCCGCACGCGGGCGGTTCGGAAACTCGCCCGGCCGGCCTCGTCGCCGGTCTGCCAGGAGCTGGCTGCCCGGGGAGCGGATCGGTTGTCCGCTACCATGAAGCGCGGGACCGGACTGAGCTAAAGGCTCTCAAGGCCTCTGGCAAGAGCCGCGGTAGAGCGCCGAGAGGCGAGCGTGTTCTCCAAAAGGGAGCGCGCGCCGCGAGGACACGCAAGGCAAGGCGTTCATCAGCTTGCCGGGCGGGGACCGCGGAATCTACCCCGCGCCTTTCGGCGCTCCGCCTCCCTTTTGTTTGCTCGGGAGGCAGTGTTTCGCTGTTTGACAAAGCTCGGGCGCAAAAAACGCGCCGCGAGAACGGGATTGCTTATCCACCTCTCCCCGCGTGCGGGGAGAGGTCGAGCGAAGCGAGGGTGAGGGGGCCTGTCCGCGATTCTGAGCGTCGAGAATCAAGCGGCGGCGTTGCAGACGGTCATGCGACTCTCAGCCCAGCGGAGACGCCCCCTCATCCCGACCTTCTCCCCGCACGCGGGGAGAAGGAGAAGAACGCGCCGCGAGAACGGGATTGGATTGCGTGAAGCGGGGCAGGAGCGCTGCGCTTTACGGCTTGCGCGCAGTCAGCCCGATCATGGAGGACATACCGCCATGCGAGGTGCCTTCGTGGATCTCGCGCTCCTCTTCGACGATCTTCACGTCGCGAAAGTCGCTGAAGGCGTCTTCGAGCAGCGCGCGCGTGTAGAGATTTTCCAGCTCCTTCGGTCCGCCGGTCCCGTATTCGAGTTGCTTCGGCGTATAGCCGTGGACAATGAGCAGACCGCCGGATTTCAGCGCACGGCGCATGCCCGCCCACTTCAAGGCGCGCTCAGGTGGCGTACTGAACTGGGTGAATATCTCGACGACGACGTCGAAGGCGGCCTGCGGATAGTCCCATTTGTGGACGTCCGTCTGTTGAAACGTGACGTTGACACCCCGTTCGGCCGCCAGCGCCCTCGCCTTGTTTTGCGCCGACGGCGAAAAATCGATCGAGAGGACGTCGAGGCCCTGTTCGGCGAGCCACACACCGTTGCGCCCTTCGCCGTCGGCAACGGCCAGCGCTCGCCCGTTGCGCGGCAGCAAGGACTTGCACGAGGCAAGGAAATAATTCGGCTCCTTGCCGAAGGCATATTCGGGCACCGCGTAGCGGGTTTCCCAGCGCTGATATTCGCTCATGCACTTTGCTATTGTTTAAGGAACGCGGATGACGATCTTGCCGAAATGGGCGCCCGAGGCCATGTGCCGGTAGGCCGCCTGCGCATCGGCGAAATCGAACACCTTGTCGATCACCGGCTTGATCGCGCTCACCTCGATGGCGCGGTTCATCGCCATGAACATTTCCGTCGAGCCGACCGAAATGCCCTGCACGTTGGCGCGGCGCGAGAAGATCAGTCCGGGATTGAGTTCGGAAGCGCCGCCGCTCAAACCGCCGATCAACGTGATCTTGCCGCCAACGCGGATGGCGCCGAACGAGCGGGTGAGCGTCGCCGCGCCGCCGACTTCGACCACGTGATCGACCCCGCGGCCGCCGGTCAACGCCACCGCCGCCTTCTCCCAGTCGGGCGTGGTCTTGTAGTTGATGCCGTGCGCGGCTCCGAGCGTCTTTGCGTGGGCGAGTTTTTCGTCGCTCGACGAAGTGATGATCGCCGCAATGCCCATGGCGCGGGCGAATTGCAGACCGAAAATCGATACCCCGCCGGTGCCCTGCAGGAGCACGATGTCGCCGGCCTTCAGCTTCGCGTGCTCCATCATCGCGTGCCAGACGGTGACCGCGGCGCAGGGCAGCGTTGCACCTTCCTCGAACGACAGATGCGCCGGGATTTTCACCACGCCCTCCTCTTCGAGCATGGCGTATTGCGCGAGCATGCCGTCGATGCCGCCGCCGAGCGCGCTGGCATGCGTGTCCGGTGTCGGATCGCCGCCGGGCCAGCGTTGAAAGAAGTTGCCGGCCACGCGATCGCCAGCCTTGACACGGGTGACGCCGGCGCCGACTTCGACCACCTCGCCAGCGCCGTCCGACAGCGGAACGATGTTTTCGCCCACCGGCATGCGGTAGCTGCCGCGCACGATGCCGAGATCGCGGAAATTGAGCGAACAGGCGCGCACCTTAACGAGGACCTGGCGGTGGCCCGGCTTTGCGGGGTCTGCCCGATCGACCGGCATGACCGACTCGATGCCGGCGCCGCCCTTCGGTATCTGATAGGCTTTCATGCCGTCCTCTTTGCTTGCCGTCTTCAGCTTTCTGCTGCGCCCGTTTGCGCGCCATTGTCGCAACCCAGAACGCCCCGCGCAACACGCGACACTTCGCATCAGCATCGACAGATTGCCGGCCGCGAGAGTGACGACTAAGGTCCGCGCACGAGTCGCTATCAACCGGCCGGCAGGGCCGAATCACCGGGAGAAGAACATGGACGTGAAGAAGACCGCCGCCGTCGGATTATTGGCCGCCGGCGTGGCGATTGGTCTGACGGGCGCGCCGGCATTCGCCCGCACGCTCAAGGTGAGCGTCGATTCATTCAAGAATGGGGGCACGATACCCAACCAATACGCGTTCTGCGTGCCGGCAGCGCAGGGACACTCGACGGGCGGCCCGAATCTCAGTCCCAGCATCTCGTGGTCGAAGGGGCCGCACGGCACCCAGTCCTACGCCATCATCCTCTTCGATACCGACTCGCCGGCCGAGCATCGCGAGATGATGAACAAGGAAGGCGTGACCATGACCGCTGAGATCAAGCGGCATAACTTCTATCATTGGGTGCTGGTCGATATTCCGGCGAACGTCACCTCGCTCAAAGAGGGCGACGATTCGAACGCGCGCGTGGTGCACGGGAAACCGGCGACGCCGACGACGGTCGGCGTACGCGGACTGAACGATTACACCAAGGTGACGGCCAGCAACGACGCCCTGAAGGGACAATATTTCGGCTATGACGGCCCGTGCCCGCCGTGGAATGACGAGATCGTGCACCACTATCATTTCACGGTCTATGCGCTGAGCGTGAAGTCGCTCGGCCTGCCGGCGGGGTTCGACGCCGAGGCGGCACTCGAGGCGATGAAGGGCAAGATTCTGGCCCAAGGCGAGGAACTCGCCCTCTATACGCAAAATCCGGCGAAGGGCGCGAAGGTCTCGCCGTAACCGGTCGGCTTTACTCGGCGAACTGTGCAGCGGACTATGAATCAGAACGAGGGCGGCAGGCCGGCCGCCCTCGCCCGTTCAAGGCAACAGCTTGTCAACCATACGTTGAAATTCCGCAGCGACTCTTTCCGCTATTGCGGCAGTGCTCGACTGACGGGCTCTCACGCAGGCTTTGCGCGGAGGAAAAGCAAACGGCCTCGATCCCGAGAGAGGGATCGAGGCCGTTTCATACCAGCGGGTGCCGCATCGTTCGCCCCTTCCGATCGCCTCGATCATGCCGGACCGAGTAAGGTCGAAAGTGGACGGAACGAACGAGCAGCCGGCCGCTTATCGCAGCGAAGTGGAAACCGTCGAGAACGTCGTATTGAGGTTGGTACCCAGCCCAAAGACCGTGGCGATGATCGCCACCGCGATCCCGGCAGCGATTAATCCATATTCGATCGCCGTCGCACCATCCTCGCCGGCGAGGAAACGTCCAATCAAGTTGCGCATCATAGTATCCCTTCCATCTGGGGTGTCGGCCCCCGTGAATGCAGGCCATGCCGTTTGCGCACCACCTCAGCGCGCGTAGGTACATCTACGCAGCGGCTTGAAACGGGGAATTAAATCTGGGGGTCAAAGTGTCCGGGAAATTCGGAGCAAAATACCGCGCAAATGATCGCAATGTTTTGTGACAATCGCAGGGACCGTCAGTGTGCCGGCGCCGTGCGGGAAAGGTTTTTTTCTTTCAGTTCATGTAGATAGTCGCGCCAATATTGCTCGCGATTGCGGCCAAGCTCATAGAGATACTCCCAGCTGAATATGCCGGTCGAGTGCGTATCGTCGAAAATAAGCCGCACCGCGTAATTGCCGATCGGATGCAATTCGAGAATCTGGACATTCTCCTTGCCGGCGACGGTACGCCGCTCGCTCGGCGAATGGCCCTGCACCTCGGCGCTCGGCGAGCGCACTCGCAGATACTCGGCGGCTAGCTCGAAGCTTTCGCCGCCCTCGAACGTGACGGCGAGCGCCTTGCGATCCTTGCGCAGCCGCAATTCGGTCGGCCAGGGTGTGCTCACGGCCGCCGCCATTACACTGCCCGCTCGCAAGCGTGCCGGGAGCGATGCGTCAATCCAGCGTGATGTGCGCGTCGGTGATGACTTTGCGCCACTTCTCGTATTCCTCCTTGGTGAAGGCTGCGCCTTCCTGCACCGTCGTGCCGCGCGGAGCAATGCCGAACTTGGCGAAAGCCGCCTTCAACTGGTCGTCCCGCAGGGCCTTGACGATGCCGCTGTTGAGCGCGGTCAGCACCTCGGGTGGCATTCCGGCCGTGCCGTAGACGCCGAGCCAGAGATCAACGACGTAGCCCGGCAGCAATTCCGCGACGGTCGGCACGTCGGGATACATGGGCGATCGCGCGAGCCCGGTGGTGGCCAGCGGGATGAGGCTGCCCTTGGCAATGAACGGCATCGCGGCGGGAAGGCTGGAAAACGACATCTGCACCTTCCCGCTCATCAGGTCGATGAAGGCCGGGCCGATGCCCTTGTAGGGCACTTGCGTTGCTTCTATGCCAGCGCGTTCCTTCCACATCTCTGCGGCGAGATCTGAAAAGCTGCCGACGCCGGCTGAGGCGTAGTTGAGCTTGCCGGGCTTGGCCTTGGCATAAGCGACAAGATCAGCCTGGGTCTTGATCCCAAGCTGGGGCGCGACGACCAGAACCTCCGGCGCGGTGACGACGATCGAGACCGTGACGAGATCCTTGAACGTGTCGTAAGGCAGCGATTGATGCAGTGTCGGATTGGTCACGATCGCTGGATCGACCAGAACGATCGTGTAACCGTCCGGCGCCGCATGGGCGACGTAGTCAACGCCGACGATACTGCCCGCCCCAGGCCGGCCCTCGACGACGACCGGCTGTCCAAGAACCTCGCCGAGCTTCTGCGCGAGCGTGCGACCGACGAACTCGATGATGCCTCCCGGCGCATAGGGCAGGATCATACGGACCGGCCGGGAAGGAAAGCGCTCCGCCGAAGCCGCCTGCGCCGCAAACGCAACGGCGAGAGCCGCCACGAGCAGGATGCGCGTTGCGGCTCTGAGCATCTTCATCACCCGTCCTATCGAAGCTCACTCGAGCGTGATGTGGCCGTCGGTGATGACCTTGTGCCATTTCTCGTATTCTTCCCTGGTGAAGGCAGCGCCTTGCGCGAGCGAGGTGCCGCGAGGCTCGATGCCGAACGTGGCGAACGCGGTTTTAACGTCCGGGTCCTGCAGCGCCTTGGCGACCGCGCTGTTGAGCGCCGCGAGCACGTCGGGCGGGGTGCCGGCCGTTCCATAGAGACCAAGCCAAACTTCGACATCGAAGCCGGGGATGCCCGCCTCTGACACTGTGGGCAGATCGGGATAGACCGGCGAGCGTGTGTTCCCGGTTGTGGCGAGCGGAATGACGCTGCCTTTGGAGGTAAACGGCAGCGCTCCCGCGATGCTGGAGAATTCCATCTGGATCTTGCCGCTCATCAGATCGACGAACGAGGGACCGACTCCCTTGTACGGCACATGCGTCGCTGTGATCCCGGTATCCTGCGTCCACAACACGCCGGCCAGATGCGGGGTGGTGCCGAGACCCGCCGAGCCGAAATTGAGCTTGCCGGGATTGGCCTTGCCGTAAGCGACCAGCTCCGCATAGGTCTTGACGCCAAGCTGCGGGGAGACGACCAGCACGTGCGGCGACGAACAGACAATCGAGATCGTCACCAAATCCTTGAACACGTCATAGGGCATTGTTTGGTGAAGCGTCGGGTTGATGACGATGGACGGATCGATCAAAACGACGGTGTAGCCATCGGGCGTTCCGTGGGCGACTTCGTCGACGCCGACAATGCCGCCGGCGCCCGGTTTGTTTTCGGCGATCACGGTCTGCCCAAGGATGGATGTGAGCGCTTTTGCCAGAACCCTGCCGGAAAAGTCGACGATGCCGCCTGGCTGGTAGGGCAGAATGAGATGAATGGGCCGCGACGGATAGGTCTGTGCACAGATCGGCGCGGCGGCCGCGAAAAATGCAAGCGCAGTCCATAGGACGCTGCGCAGGAGTGATTTCAAGCTGTTCATCTGTTTGCTCCGATTCTTTACTCGGTTTCTGGACCGGCGGCGCACGGTCCGCGGCGGTGCTTGGGGCTCGGCAAGTTCAACTCTTCGGCGTTTCGCTTTTGCCGCGCGCGATCAATTCGACCAGTTCATGCGGCGTAATCGGCATCTGCGCGATGTGTACGTTGAACGGCGACAGCGCATCCTCGATCGCCGAGATCAAGGCGGCGCCGCCCGGAATGACGCCAAGCTCGCCGACGCCCTTGACGCCCAGTGGATTGTGCGGTGACGGCGACTCCTTATAAAGCGTCTCGAATGTCGGCAGATCGGTCGCGGTCGGAAGCAGATAATCGGCAAAGGTGGTGGTGATCGGCTGACCCGCTTCGTCATAGCCCATCCACTCGAATAGGCCGTTGCCGATGGCGTGGGCGATGCCACCATGCACCTGGCCCTCGACGATGAGCGGATTAACGCGCCGACCGGAATCCTGGATCGCCGCGTAGCGTGTGATGCGCACGGCGCCGGTCTCGATGTCCACTTCGACTTCAACGGCGTGGCAGGCATTGGCATAGGCGAGCTTATCGATGCGAAACATCGAATCGGCGTGCAGGCCGGGATCGATGCCGGCCGGGAAACCGTAACCCGGCGCGCCTTTGAGAATGCGCGCTAGCTCGCCGAGCTTCACCGAAAGCTGGGGCGCGCCGACGACCCGCACTTCGCCGCCCGAAAACTCGAGGTCTTCCTCGGCGGCTTCGAGCACGTGGCTCGCGAGCTTGCGCGCCTTGGCGGCGACCGATTGCGCGGCAATGTGCACCGAGGAGCCGGCGGTCACCGTCTGCCGGCTGGCAAATCCGCCCAGTCCGAGCGCGGCGGCCGCCGTATCTCCAGCAACAACGGTGACCTGGTCGGCGCGCACGCCAAACGTTTCGGCGCAGATTTGCGCGAGCGCCGTAGCAAGCCCCTGCCCCATTGCGGCAGCGCCGGTGGACACGGTGATCTGCCCGGTCGGCGATACTTTGACGCCGCCGAACTCGAACGGACCGCGGCCGGTGCCTTTGACGCCATGCGCAAGCCCAATGCCGAGATAGCGGGTTTGCATCCGCGCGGCCGCCTGACGGCGGGGAAAATCGTCCCATCCCGATGTGGCGCAGAAGATCTGCTTGGCAGCCGGGATAGTCGCCGCTGTCGTACTGGATCGTTTCGCCGGCGCGCGTTTTCAGCGGCTTCAGGTACGGCATTTTGTCGGCGGGGATCAGATTACGGCGGCGCAGCTCGGCGCGGTCGAGCTTGAGCACGGCAGCGAGACGATCGAGCAGCCGCTCCATGGCGAAGGCGCCTTGCGGGTAGCCGGCGCCGCGCACCGAGGAGACCGGCGCCTTGTTGGTATGGACCGCACTCACGTCGATCGCCAAGGCCGGCACGATGTAAGGCCCGCTCAGCGTGCTCGCCGAATTGTAGGGAATGTTGACGTCCTGCAATGCGTAGGCGCCGATGTCATGGATGAGGCGGCCGCGGATGCCGCGGATGCGGCCGTCAGCCTCGGCGGCGAGCTCAATCGACCAATACTGGTCGCGCTCCTGCGCCGCATTGGTGAAATGCTCGCGGCGGTCCTCGATCCATTTGATCGAACGGCGCAGCCGCGTCGCCGCCGCGACAACCGCGACGTCCTCGGCGTAGACGCAGAGTTTCGGTCCGAAACCACCGCCGACATCTGGCGTCGCCACCCGCAGGTGGCTCTCGTCGAGGTCGACATAGTCGGCGAACGCGTAGCGCAGGTCGTGGGCTTTTTGCGTCGACGCCCACACGTTGGTCTCGCGGTCGGAAAGCTCGGCCAGAATGCCGCGGCATTCGAGCGAATGGCCGGCGCCGCGATGCACCCACAAGTCCTCGTGGACGACGTGCGGCGGCCTTGGCGAAAGCTGCGTCGGCGTCGCCGAAGGCGACCTTATAGGAAATGACCTGGTTCGAGCCGAGCTCGCGGCGTACACCGGGCGCGCGCGCCGCAGTCCGGCAATCGGTCGCCGCCGGCAGCACCTCGTAGTCGACGGCAACAAGCGCGACCGCGTCCTCGGCCACGTAGCGGTCGGCGGCAACGACGATCGCCACCGGCTCGCCGACGAACGAAACTTCACCGTCGGCGAGCGCAAACGGCCAACTGCCGTCGAGCCGGGCGCCCGAATTCGACACCCGCATCATCCGGCGTTGCTTGAGCACCGGCGCGAGATCGTCGAGCGTGAACACGGCAACGACGCCGGGCAGCCCGCGCGCAGCGTCAAGCTCGACGCCGCGGATCAGCGCATGCGGATGCGCACTGCGCACGAAGGCCGCAGAAAGCGCACCCGGCGAGACAATGTCGTCGACGAAGCGCGCAGTCCCGCGCAACAGCTTCTGATCCTCGATGCGCGGAACGCGCGTGCCGATGATTTGGCTCAAGGGTGTCGAAACCTAGTGTCTGCGTCCGGTGAACAAGGCGACGATCCGCTGCCAGATAACGCGCGCGATTAACGACAGACCGGAAATGGGTTTGGCGGGTGGCGGGACAGCCGGCCGGGAAGAAGCCGCCGGTGCGCTTCTTGGCGCAAGAGCCGGCGCGGCAGACGGGGCCGCATTCGGTTGGTCTGGCGCCAGTGGGGGCGCTTGCGGCACCGCCGTGGGCTCATTCTCGAGCTGCGCGCGCAGATTGCCGGCGAATTGACCGATGATCTGCGCCGCGGTCGCCTGGATCATGCCGACGCCGCGACCGTATTGCGCAACCGCGCCGGAGAGCATCAGGTCGGTGTGGATCATCACGCGGGAGCCCGCTGCTGCAGGCTCGATGCGGAACGACGCGGTGGCGTTGGCCGCACCACGGCCCTTGGCGTCACTGCCCTGCGCTTTGACCCGCGCGCTGTGGTTCGTCTCGTCGATCTCATCGATCAGCACACGCCCGGCAAACGTCAGAGCGACCGGGCCGAGGCGGACGGAAATCTTGCCCTTGAAGTTCTGCGCATCGACAATCTCGGTCAGCTCCGCGCCCGGCATGCAGGGCGCGATGCGCGGAACGTCCATCAACACCGACCACGCCTGCGCGGGCGAGAGCGGCACGTCAAACGAGTTGTCGAATTCCATTATTCGTCATTGCCGGGCCTGACCCGGCAATCCATGCTGAGGTTTAGTAAACCGAAAGGCCGGATGGATGCGCGGGTCAACGGGGTCCCCGCGACGCTCGCGTCGCGGGGCGCCCGTCCCGCGCATGACGATGGTGAGGTACTCATGAGCGATAACCCACCATCTCAGGCGACCCGATGTGCTTCCAAACCCAGCGCGCGCAGCCGAACAGGCGATCGTCGTCGTAGCGCTGGCCAACCAATTGGATGCCGACCGGCAGATCATTAGGACCGCGATGGGTCGGCAGCGTCATGGTCGGCGTATGCAGCGCGGTCCAGATCGCCTGCATGCTGGGATCGCCGGTTGCGCCCAAACCTTTCGGCGCTTCGCCGGGCACGCAAGGCACCAGCAGCACGTCGTATTGGCTGAACACCTTGCCCAGGAGCACGCGGCATTGGTCGAGACGGCGCATGCCCTCGACATAGTCGCCGCGGGAGATTTGGTGTCCGTTCTCGATGTAGCGGCGCATCTGCGGCGAAAGCTGCTCGCGCTGGTGATCCCAGGCGAACGCCATGCAGGCGGCGCGCTCGTAAAAGCCGACCGTCGAGCGGGCGACGACGTGCAATCCGTTAAATGCGTCCGGCAAATCAATGTCGCGCACCGTCGCGCCGGCTTTGTCTAGTCTTTTGGCGGCGTCCTCGACGGCAGTTTTTGTTTCCGGCAGCGCCGCATCCCACAAATCCGTTCGCCAGACGCCAATGCGCGGCGGGCTACCCAGCTCGCGGGAAGGCTTCGGCACTTGCATGCGCAGCACCGCGGTGAGCAGTTCGATGTCGTCGATCGAGCGCGCCAACCATCCGATCGTGTCGATCGAGTTGGCGGCCGGCCAAGTACCCATTTTGTTGATGGTGTTGTAGGTCGGCTTGTAACCGAACACGCCGCAGAACGACGATGGCCGCAGCACCGAGCCGCCGGTCTGTGTGCCGAGCGCCGCCGGCACCATGTGGTCGGCGACCGCCGCCGCCGAGCCACTCGATGAACCGCCCGGCGTGTGCGCGGAATTATGCGGATTGGTGGTCTCCGGCGGCGCGCTGCCGGCGAATTCGCAGGTGGCGGTCTTGCCGAGGATCAGCGCGCCGGCGCGGCGCAGGAGCGCCACGCAGGAGGCGTCCGCCTTCGGACGATTGCCGCGATAGATCGGCGAGCCCATCTCGGTCGGCCGGTCGTACGTATCGATCGTGTCCTTCAAACCGATCGGAATGCCGTGCAGCGGTCCGCGCACCGATGCACGGTCAAGCGCGCGTGCCTGATCGAGCACAAGCTTTTCGTCAAAATTCACCCAGGCCTTGACGGTGTCATCGCGCGCGGCGATGCGCGCGATACAATCGCGCGCCACTGCCTCGCAGGTCGTCGCGCCCGCAGCGATCTTCGCCGCGATCTCGGTCGCGGAAAGTTCGTTCAACGCAGGCTTGACCTTGACGTCCATGGCCGGTTCTTTCCCGATCAGTTCTTGCCCGCGCGACCGGCGGATGTGCCCGCGATCTTGCCGAACACGGTGCCGGACATCAGGCCGGAGCCGCCCGGATAGTTGAAGTAAAACAGGCCGCCGACCAGTTCGCCCGCCGCGTAGAGGCCGCGCATCGGCTGATAGTCGGTGTTGAGCACCTCGCAGTCGGTGTTGACGCGCAATCCGCCGAAAGTGAAGGTGACGCCACAGGTCACCGCGTAGCCTTCGAACGGCGGCGTGTCGATCGTGTTAGCCCAATTGCTCTTGTTGACGGGCAGCCCGACCGTGCAGCGGCCGTCCTTGACGTTCGGATTGAACGGCACGTCGGTCTTCACTGCCGCGTTATAGTCCTTGATGGTTTTGACAAACTCGGCGGCGTTCACGCCTTCGAGTTTTTGCGCGAACTCCTCGATCGTGTTGGCCGTGACCTTGGTGATCTGCCTGATCTTGTATTCGTCGCGCTGCAAATGCTTGGTTTTCTGGTCGAAAATCTGCCAGGCGAACTGCCCGGGCTGCTCGAGCACCACGCGGCCGTATTTGGCGTAGGTGTAGTTGCGGAAATCGGCACCCTCGTCGACGAAACGCTTTCCGGTGGCGTTGATGAGAACGCAGAACGGATAGGAGTGCTTCTGGAACTGATCGCCGACGGCAAGGTCACCGAATTCCGGCGCGTTCATTTCCCATTGCACGGCATGACAGCCCGACCAGTTGCCGCGCGAGGCGGCGCCGATGTCGAGCGCCATGCGGATGCCGTCGCCGGTGTTGAAGCGGGTGCCGCGGACCTTGGCGAGGTCCCAGCCAGGGCCGAGATAGCGCGTGCGCCATTCCGGATTGGATTCAAATCCGCCGCAGGCGAGCACGACCGACTTGGCGCGCAGTTCGCGCACTCCACCATCCTGCCGCACGCGCACACCCTCGACGCGGGTTCCGTCGAACAGAAGATCAAGCCCGCGGGTCTGATAATGAATTTCGATGCCGCGTTTTTTTGCCGCCGCGGTGAGCTGATTGACGAGACCGGGACCGCCGCCGACCGATTCGACCGTCAGCCCGCCCCAAAACTTGAACTTGCCTTCGATCTTGAATGCTTGCCGGCCATAGATCGGAATGAGCCGCACGCCTTTCTGCCGCATCCAGTTGAGCGAATCGAAGCTCTTGGTGACCAGGAGCTCGACCAGATCGGGATCGGCGCGGTTCTGCGTCACGCGCGCCATGTCGTCGAAGAACTGGTCGGCGGTGTAGGTGCCAAAGTCGGTGGTTTCGATTTCCGCCGGCGTCAGGTCCGGCACCAGCGTCTTGATGTCGTCGACGCCGTTGTAGACGACGCGGATCGAGCCGGCGGTGAAGCGGCTGTTGCCACCGGATTCGTCCTCCGGCGCCGCCTCGCACATCACCACCTTGGCGCCTTGCTCCTGCGCCGCCAGCGCCGCGCAAAACGCCGCATTGCCGGCCCCGACAACGATTACGTCCGCACCTTCATTCGGCATTTCCTCACATCCCTATTCTGCGGCAACGGCTACGCCGCCATGCGCCTTCGACCAGCCGGCCGGATCTTTCATGAACTTTTCGACTTCCTTCAGCTTGGCCTTGTCGAACTTGCCGCTCTTCTTTGCTACTTCGAGCACGTCCCACCAGGTGGCCAGCGCATGCAGCGTGACGCCAAGATCGGCAAAGATTTTTTTGCTCTCGGGGAAAATGTCGTAGAAGAAGAACACAAAAACGTGCTCGACTACCGCTCCCGATCCGCGTAGCGCCTTGCAGAAATTCACCTTGCTGCGCCCGTCGGTGGTCATGTCTTCGACCAGCAGGACACGGTCGCCGTCTTCAAGATGGCCTTCGATCTGAGCGTTGCGGCCGAACCCTTTCGACTTCTTCCGCACGTACTGCATCGGCAGCATCATGCGGTCGGCCATCCAGGCAGCGAACGGAATGCCGGCAGTCTCGCCGCCGGCAACCGAGTCGAATTGCTCGAAACCCGCCTCGCGCATCACGGTCGCCACGCCGAAATCGACCAGCGTCTGCCGCACCCGCGGAAATGAGATGAGCCGCCGGCAATCGGTATAGACCGGGCTCGCCCAGCCGGAGGTAAATATGAACGGCTTGTCGGTCATGAAGCGGACCGCGTCCACTTCAAGCAGCATCTTCGCCGTCAGTTCGGCCATCACCGCTTTATCGGAGAAGGCTGTCATTCAAAGGCTCCTGTTCCCCTTCCTCTGCGAAGGGGAAACTTAGCTGACCACCTTCCATTCGATGGTCTGGCCGCCACGATAGACGATCGCGCGCTCGTCGGGACCGGCGACCGCGACCTCTTGCGGCGCGGTCCAAGAGGTTTTCTCCAGCGTGATCGTCTCCTCGTTCGGCGGCATGCGATAATGCTTTGGTCCGTTGAGCGAGGCAAAGGCTTCGAGCTTTTCGAGCGCGCCTTCCTCTTCGAACACTTTGGCATAAGTCTCGATCGCCACCGGAGCATTGAACATGCCCGGCACGCCGTTCATCGCCACCTTGCGAGAAAAAGGATGCGGCGCAGAGTCCGTGCCGAGGAAATAGCAGGCCTCGCCCGACGTCGCCGCCTGGCGCAAGGCGGTGCGGTCCCTTGCGGTTTTGATCACCGGCATCACGTACATGTACGGATTGAGCCCGTGACCTAGTGTGTCGTTGCGGGTCTGCACCATGTGATAGGGCGTGATGGTGCCGCCCACCTGCGGCGCCGCGCTTTTGACGAACTCGACGCCGTCTTTCGACGACAGGTGCTCCAGAATAAAGCGCAGTTTCGGAAACTGTTTGATCCATTGCGACAGATAGCGATCGATGAACACCTTCTCGCGGTCGAAAACGTCGACGTCGGAATCGGTCACTTCTCCATGCATCAGGAACGGCATGTCGATTTTTTCCATGCGTTCGAGTACGCGCATGACTTTCTTGTAGTCGGTGACACCGGCCGCCGAATTGGTGGTGGCGTTGGCCGGGTAGAGCTTCACACCGGTGAACACCCCATCGCGAAAGCCGCGCTCGACGTCCTCCGGATCGGTATCGTCGGTGAGGTAGCAGGTCATCAACGGCTTGAATTTCGCGCCGGCAGGAATCGCCGCCATCACCCGTCCGCGATAAGCGATGCACTCGGCCGTCGTGCGCACCGGCGGAACGAGGTTCGGCATCAGGATGGCGCGGCCGAATTTAATCGCCGTGTAGGGCAGCACGGCCTTGAGCATTTCGCCGTCGCGAACGTGCAGGTGCCAGTCGTCGGGTTTGCGGAGGGTGATGCGCGTGGTCATGGGAAAACCGATACACCTCCAGTCGGATGGGAGCCAATGTGCGCCGACGCGCCCCGCCCGAAGCCGCCCAGGCGAGCCGTCTGCATCATCGGAAGAGCAGCCGGCTGGGCGGGCGGGCGCTGGCAGAGCTGGAGCGTTGGCCAAGGCCGTTATGAAGTCCCGTCACTTTAGGCGCGCTGTGTCCCAAAATCAAAATTTTTTCCAATTTCTGTACAGGCGCTTGGTAGGATCGGGCTGGAGAATCCCCGATGAAGCAGCCATCGGACGAATTTCGCGAAGAATTCCGCGCGCTGATTGCCGAGGCTGCCAGCCATTTCCAGGCTGGGCGGCCGGCGGAGGCCGAGAGCGCCTATCGGGCGGCGCTCGTCATCGTGCCGGACGATCCTGCGGTCACTCACAACCTTGGCGTTGCGATCGCGGCTCAGGGCCGGCACCGCGAAGCTGTCGGCTGTTTCGATGAGGCGCTCAAGCGCGATCCGGGCTTCGTCGCCGCTCACTATAACCGCGGCGTCGCGCTGATGCGGCTCAAACAGGCGGCCGAGGCGATCAAAGCGTTCGGCCGCGCCGCGCAACTCGAGCCGCAGCATTACGAAGCCCATCGCGCGTTGGGCTTCCTTTGGCTCCGGCAGGGCGAGCGCGGGCGCGCGCTCGATCATTTTGCCCGGACTTATGAACTGCGGCGCGGCGATGACCGCACCACAATAGCGCGCAAATCGCTGACCATGGCGACGCGCCACAAGCTCGAACACGATGCCGAGCAATTTCTTTATCTTGCGCAGCGAAGTCGGGACCGTTTGCGCTTCGAACTACTGGCACGCAGCTATCTTGCCGTTGCCGGAGGGCTTTCGAATGAAGTTAGCCAATTGTCCGATGCACAGATCGACACGCTGGGCGAGGACTACAACACGCCGATCCATCTGCGAGCGGCGCCTGAACTTGCTGGCAGCCCGGTCGCTGCACGCACGGATCTCGGGGCGCTGACGGCGCAGTTCGACGCGCAGGGTGCAGTCGCCGTTGACGATCTGCTCACGCAGGAGGGGCTCGATTCATTGCGGCGGTTCTTGCTCGAGGGCACGATCTGGCACGACTTCTCTCATATCGATGGCTTCGTCGCCTCCTATCTGGAAGACGGGCTCGCCTGTCCGCTCGTCCTGCAGATCGCGGACGATCTCCGCCGCGCGTTTCCCGACGATTGTTGGCCAGCATCCCCTGAGCCAGGCCTGGGCATTCAAAGGACTGAAAGCGCAGGCCGCAGTCGACGTTCACGCCGACGATGCCGCCGTCAGTGTCAATTTCTGGATCACACCCAGTGAGGCCAATCTCGCGCCCGGGACACGGGGGCTTGGTCGTCTGCCTCACGCCACCGCCGGATGATTGGCAGATTACGGACTACGACGCCGACCGGGAGCGGATTGTAACATTTTTAGCACAAAACACCGTCGCCAGCCTCGTCGTGCCCTATAGGCAAAACCGTGCCGTCTTCTTCCGCTCGCGCCTATTTCACTACTCGGATAGGCCAGAATTCGCCACAGGATACGAGAATCATCGAATAAACCTGACCTTGCTGTATGGGTAGCGGGCGCGCCCAGGTCGCTAAAACTCGATGGGGAGCGAACTTGTTCCAAAATTGACACACTCGCTCGCCAAACTTATGTTCCGCGGCGACAAGCTGGCGCAGAGCGATCAACCTGACAGAACGATCAGTGCAGCCCGACCCAAAAGCCAACTACACGAATTCCGCGCTCCGCGTTGGCGACGCCGATCCCTATCCGCAGCGGCTGGTGGGCGAGTTCATCGGCACGGTCGCCGCCAACGACTGGGTCAACGGCGAGTACAAGCTGCTCGTTCTCAAAGTGCATGCGCACGCGTTGAAGGCTTATGCCGGGCAGATGTTCCACCTGCTCTGCCCATCACCCGACGGCGCCGAAGTGTGGATGCGCCGGCCGATGAGCGTCTATCGCGTCGATCGGCAGAACGGCCAGATCGAGTTTCTTTATAAGTGCGAGGGCCGCGGCACCCGCGGGATGGCGATGCTGCGGCCGGGCGATGACTTCAACCTCGCCGGTCCGCTCGGCCATGGATTCACGCTCGATCCGTCATGGCGCAACATCGTCCTGCTTGGCCGCGGTGTCGGGCTGGCGACGCTGGCGCCGCTTTCGCAGCTCGCCGCTGATCACAGGCTCGGCGTTACCGCGATCCTCTCCGCGCGCAATCCGGGCGTCGTGATGTCGCGCGATCTGTTCGAGGGGCTTGGTGCCAGGACCATCACGGTGCTCGATTCCGACGGCACCAGCGCGGTCGAGAAGGTCGAGAGGATTCTCGAAAGCCTGATCACCGAGAAGAAAGCCGACGCCTTCTTCACCTGCGGCTCCAACCGTCTGCTCAAGCTGATGCAGCGGCTCGGCAAGAAGCATGACATTCCGGGCCAGGTGGCGATGGAGCAGATCATGGTCTGCGGCTTCGGCGCCTGTTACGTTTGCATGCGCACGTTCGAAGTCGACGGCAAGCGCGTGCTGCGCCGGGTCTGCCGCGACGGTCCGGTGTTCAACATGCAGGAGGCGGTTGGGTGGTAGATCTTTCGGTCAAGATCGGCGCGATCACGCTGCAGAATCCGGTGCAGCCAGCCTCCGGCGCGTTCTCCTGGGAATATAACGACGTCATCGACCTCAACCGGCTGGGCGCGCTGGTGGCCAAGACCATCTGCCGCGAGCCGCGGCTCGGCAACCCGACACCGCGCATGGCCGAGACCGAGGCCGGCATCATCCAGTCGATCGGACTTCCCGGCAAAGGCATCGACTATTTCCTCGAGCACATCGTGCCCGAATACGCCAAGTTCAAGCCGCCGCTGGTGGTGAGCTGCTCGTCGGAAAGCATCGAGGATTTCGCCGCGCTCGCCGAGGAGCTGTCGGTGCTGGACGTCGACGTGATCGAGGCCAATATCTCCTGCCCGACGCGCAATGCCAGCGGCGGGAATTTCGCCATGCACGAGACTTACACGCGCGATTGCATCACGGCGATGCGGGCGAAGACCAAGAAGCCGCTGTGGGTGAAGCTGTCGCCCAATGCCGGCGACATCGTCTCGATCGCGAAAGCCGCCGAGGACGCCGGCGCCGACGCGCTGGTCATCGCCAACACGTTCCTGTCGCTCAAGATCAGGACCGACAATTTCCGCCCCGCGCTCGGCAACAAGTTCGGCGGGCTGGTGTCGCCCGCGCTCAAGCCGATCGTGCTGCGCATGGTCTATCAAGTCGCCAAACAGGTGAAGATTCCGATCATCGGCATCGGCGGCGTCACCAAGGCCGAGGACGTGGTCGAGTACATGCTGGCCGGCGCGAGCGCGGTCGGCATTGGCTATGCCGGCTTCCGCAATCCGACCGCTTTGATCACCATCATCGACGATCTTGAAGCCTGGTGCGACGAACGCGGCATCAAGAAAGTGACGGAACTGATCGGCGCCGTGCGCGATCAGGACATGGAGACCGACACGCTCGTCGCCGCGTCGGTGGGCGTGTAGAGACGGCCTCTACCCACAATTCCAAATCGGCCCGATTGGCGTCCAAGTCCAGCACGGGCCGAAACTGCCGCCGTTATAGCGGCCGCGGAAAAAGCCGGGACGGCCGTAATAGTACCAGCCGCCGTTGTACCAATAGCTTGGCGCAAAGTCTGGCGTACCACCGATCGCGCCCCTCGGACCATAAACTGGCACGCTGTTGTTGGGCGGCTGATGATAGCCGGGCAGGAAGCCGTAGCCATGCCAGGGATGGATCGGCCGCTTGTGGACGGGCGCCGCCAACGCGATGACCGGCAGCAGTAACAAGACAATTGCGCTTGATACGGAGAGTGTGCGCGACATCAGTGTGCCTCACAGCTTCTGGAGCGCGGGCATAACCGCGCCGCAGCGCTTGCAGTATGTAGCCCGGATTGAGCGTCAGCGAAATCCGGGGCAGTGTTTCGGTGCGAAAGCCGATCCCCGGCTACTCTAATGGGACCAAGATGACAGATGGATCGGCGCACTTGCATGTTCTGATATCCGGCGGATTTGCTCCTGCTTACGAAAAGCTGTTGCCGGAATTTGAGCGGACCACGGACATCAAGGTCACGACCGGTTCGGGCGCGTCGCAGGGAGCGGGGCCGCAAACGATTGCCGCGCAGCTTAACCGTGCCGTGACTGCCGACGTCGTGATCCTCTCCAGAGAAGGCCTCAACGATCTTGCCGCCGCAAAGAAAATCGCGGCCGGCACGGACAAGGATTTGGCGCGCGTACCGCTCGGCGTTGGCGTTCGAGCGGGCGTCGCCAAGCCCGACGTCCGCACCGTCGAAGCGTTCAAGCAGGTCCTGCTCAAAGCCAAAATTGTCGCGGTCCCGGAGAGCACCAGCGGCATCTGGCTGATGGCCGATCTTTTTCCGCGGCTGGGCATCGCCGACAAGATTAAGGTCAAGCCAGCTCCGCGCGGTTCGGATGCGACCAGGATGGTCGCCACGGGCGAAGTTGACGTTACGGTTCAGCCGGTCAGCGAAATCCTGGTCGCGCCGGGCGTCGACTTCGCCGGCACACTTGCACCGGAGATCCAGTTCGTACAGACGTTTTCGGCCGCCGCCGTGGCCGGATCGAAGCAGATCGAAGGCGCCAAGCGACTGATTGAATTTCTTGCCTCCGCCGGCGCTTTCGAGGCAATTAGAAGCAGCGGAATGGAGCCAGCCACGACCTCGCGTTAGGCGCGCGTGGTCCGCGCCGATAACAACTCCCCGCGCCATTGAGGAGACGCCCCGATGACGATCATCGATTCCCAAGTCCACGCTTATGAGGCGAACACGCCGAAGCGGCCGTGGCGCAGCGTGCCGAATTGGCCCGCTCACGTCACCGGCGATGAGATGGTTGCGGCCATGGACAAGGTCGGCGTCGATGGCGCGATCTTCATCTCCGCCTTCTCGATGTACGGTTATGACGCGAGCTACGCGGTCGAGGTGCAGCGCGCTCATCCCGGCCGGTTCGGCATCGTCAAACCGGTCGATCCGGACGATCCTGCCGTGGCCGACGTCATCGCCGAGTGGAAGCGCACGCCGGGCGCGGTCGGCGTTCGCATCATGATCACGAAGGAGCCGGGGCGCGACCGCGACCCGACCCAGCCGGGCTTCGACAACATCGCGCGCGCAGCGGCCAAGCACGACCTGCCGGTCAACATGCTGTTCTGGGGCAATCTGGAAGCGGGCACGTCGATCATCGACCGCAACCCCGACACGCGCTTCATCATCGATCATCTCGCCATCATGCAGCCGCGCACTCCGCCAGCGCCGCCACAACCTTGGGCCGACCTGCCGAAGGTGCTCGACCTTGCCAAGCGGAAGAACGCGGTAATCAAAGTGAGCGGCGCCTGCACGCTGTCGCAAAAGCCGTATCCGTTTCCCGACATCTGGGACCCGCTCGCCCGCCTGTTCGATGCGTGGGGTTTCGAGCGCTGTCTGTGGGGCACGGACTGGACGCGCGCCTTCGCGGTCGTCAACTACGAGCAGGCCGTCGAGCCCTTCCGCACGACCGAGCGGCTCAGCGAATCCGAGCGGGCGATGCTGATGGGCGGCGCTTGCGCCAAAGCCTATCGCTGGTCGCCGAAGAAAAATTAGCTCGCTCACACTTAGATCGGTCACGCTATGGACGCACCCAACCCTTCGGCATTGCCCACCGCCGCAAGCCGCGCGCCGATTCACATCGGCGCGGTCGGCTTGTCGGTGCGCGATCTTCCTCGGCTGACCGCCTACTATCGCGACATGCTCGGTTTGACCGTGCAGGCAGAGACGCCGGAAGTCGCGACACTCGGAACAGGCGGCATCGCGCTGCTGGAATTGATCCACCGGCCCGATGCTCAGGCTGACGATCCGCGCGAAGCCGGACTTTATCACAGCGCCTTCCTGATGCCGACGCGCGCCGATCTGGCGCGCTGGATTTTGCATGCGGCGAAGACGCGCGTGCCCATTACCGGCGCGTCCGATCATGACGTGAGCGAGGCGATCTACCTCGACGACCCGGAAGGCAATGGCGTCGAGGTCTATGCCGACCGGCCGCGCGAGCAGTGGCGCCGCGACGGCCAATTGATCTTCCAGAAGACCGATCCGCTCGACATCGATGCGATCGTCCGCGAGGTCGATCCCGCGACCTCGACCTATCCGGCGGCGCCGGAAGGATTGCGTGTCGGCCATGTTCATCTTCGCGTCGGCAACGTTGCTAAGGCCGAAGCGTTCTATGGCGGCGCGCTCGGTCTCGATCTGACGCGCCGCCGCACCGGCGCAAGTTTTTTGTCCTCGGGCGGCTATCACCATCACCTGGCTGCCAATGTCTGGCACAGCAACGGCGCGGGCCTACGCGATGCCAAGCGGGCAGGCCTTAATTGGTTCGCGATCGAGCTCAACGACCAGGCGACCTTGGACGGCGTGAGAAAGCGTCTCGGGGCGGCGGGCGTTGCAACCGACCCCATTGCAGGCGGTTTTGCCGCGCAAGACGCTTTTGCTGCGAAAGACGCTTTTGCTGCGAAAGACGCTTTTGCCGCGCAAGACCCTTGGGGCACGTCGATCCGTTTCAGCATCGCGCCGTAGCACCCATTACTTCTCGGCCGCGACGCTCGGCGCGATCATCTTTCTCGGATCGACGACGCGATCGAATTCGGCTTCGGTGACGTGGCCCAGGCGCAAGGCGGCTTCCTTCAAGGTCAGATCGTTGACAAAGGCATAGCGTGAGATCTCTGCCGCCTTGTCGTGGCCGATGACCGGCGAAAGCGCCGTCACCAGCATCAGCGAACGCTCGACGTACTCGTTGATCTTTTTCAGGTTAGGCGTCGTGCCCTCGATCAGGAAACGGCGGAAGTTCGTACAGCCATCGCTCATGATCGCGATCGAATGCATGATGTTGAATATCATCAAGGGCTTGTAGACGTTCATTTCGAGATAGCCGCCGGCGCCGCCGAAGCCGACCGCAACATCGTTGGCCATCACCTGCACCGCGATCATCGTCAGCGCTTCGCATTGGGTCGGATTGACTTTGCCGGGCATGATCGAAGAGCCCGGCTCGTTCTCCGGAATCTGCAATTCGGCAAATCCCGCGCGCGGCCCGCACGACATCAGGCGGATGTCGTTGGCGATCTTGTAAAGCGATACCGCAAGCGTGCGCATCGTCCCCGAAAGCTGGACCAGCGCGTCGTGGGCGCCCTGCACGGCGAATTTGTTGGAGGCAGCGACGAAGGGAAGTCCGGTCAGCTTGGCGATCTCTGCCGTCGCAGCTTCGCCAAAGTCCGGCGCCGCGTTGATGCCGGTGCCGACCGCGGTGCCACCCAGCGCCAGGCGGTACACGCCCGTCAGCGCCGTCTCCAGCCGGTCGAGGTCATCCGACAACATGCCGGCATATCCAGACCATTCCTGCCCCAAGGTGAGCGGGGTCGCGTCCTGCATGTGGGTGCGGCCGATTTTGACGATATCGCTCCACGCCTTCGCTTTCGCTGCAATCGCATCGCGCAGCGCGCTCACCGCCGGAATGAGCCGCTCCTTCACATTGACCGCGGCCGCGATGCACATCGCCGACGGAAACGTGTCGTTGGAGGATTGCGACATGTTGACGTGATCGTTGGGATGAACCGGGTCGTGGCTGCCGAGCGGCCTGCCGGCGATCTGGCTGCTGCGATTGGCAATCACCTCGTTGACGTTCATGTTGAACTGCGTGCCGCTGCCGCTGATCCACACATGCAGTGGAAACATATCGGCGTGCTGCCCGGCGAGAATTTCATCGCAGACCTGCACGATCAGCTTGTAGCGCCGATCATCGAGCCGTTTGCTGTCGCGGTTGGCGATGGCAGCGGCCTTCTTCAAGATGGCATAGGCGGTGATCATTTCGGCAGGGATTAAATCCTTGCCGATGCTGAAATGCTCGATCGAGCGTTGCGTCTCCGCACCCCACAGCTTGTCCGCCGGCACCTCAACGACGCCGAGGCTGTCCTTCTCCTTCCTCATGGCGGGCATGACTGCACTCCGAGATTGAATCGTCATTGCGAGCCAACGGACCCGCGCGAAGTCGCGCGGTCCGATGACAGGCTCCGCGAAGCAATCCAGGGGCCGCGTACTCGGACTCTGGATTGCTTCGTCGCCCTTCGGGCTCCTCGCAATGACGGCGCTATGCTGGTTCGATTGGACATCGTTCTAATTTGGCTTCCCACGATCCCGGCTCAGGCCGCAACCGCCCGCGCCGCCTCTTCCGCGTCCGGCTGCTTGAACGCCTTGAGCCGCGGGAAAACCTCCCGCGCAAACAGCGTGAGATTATCGACCGTCTGCGCGTGGGTGAGCTCGCCGCCCTGCCCCATCATCAACAGGTTGCCCATGCCGCCGCAATGGCCGCAGAAGTCGACGATCTGCGCGTAGACTTCGTCGGGCGTGCCGCAGAACAGCACGCCGGCATCGATCAATTCGTCGACGCTCGCATTTTGCATCGAGATGACCTTGCCGGCTCTGGTGTAAGTGCGCGGCGGCGTCTCGCCGCGCAACATCCGCGCGTTGTCCTCCGGCGGCAGATAGCCGGGCGGATTGCGGAACGGCAACGCGACGATCGGGCTGGTGCGCAGATAGCCGGCGATCAGATCGCCGCGCCTTCGCGCTTCGTCCTTGTCGTGGGAGACCGCGACGAGACCCAGATAGGCGAAGCGGTCGGCGGCCGGCGCCTTGCCGTGCTTGCCGAGATAGGCCTTGCGATAGGCGTCGTAGAGTTTGCGCGTGCCGTAGCCGGTGCCGAGCGTCGCCATCACATAGCCGCGTTCGCCCAGCACGCGCGCCTGCGTCGAACTGCCGGTGGTCGACCAGATCGGCGGATGCGGCTCCTGCCACACGCGCGGCCAGATATTCACCTGGCGATACTGAAAGAACTCGCCCTCCCAGTTGAACACCTGGTCATGCGTCGACATCGCCTTGAGGATGAAATCGTGCGCCTCCCAGAATCGGTCCATCAGCTCGGTCGGATTGCGGTTGGAAGCGGCGATCTCGTAGGGAATGCCTTTGATGAAGCCCATGTCGAGACGGCCGCGCGAGATCACGTCAATGGTGGAGAGTTCCTCGGCGGCCCGCAGCGGGTCGGGCCGGTGCCCGATCGGATAGCCAAGCACCAGAAGCCGCGCGTTCTTGGTGATGCGAGAGAGCACCCCAAGCCCGATCACCACCGATGACGACATGCAGGTCGCGGTCTGATGGTGCTCGTTGAGCATGATGTCGAGGCCGAGCTCGTCGCAAAGCTGCCATTCGTCGTAGTAGCGGTGGAACAGGTCGGCGGCGACCCTCGGATCGCATTTCCTGTTGGGGAAAGTGACGCGCAGCGTGCCGGAATGCTCATTCCACGCCGGAAAGTAGGCTTGTTCGCTGAAGTGGTAAACCCGCATCGCATCCGCTCCCGTCATTTGCCGCTATCGCACATGAGTTTACGCCGGCCGGCAAGGCCCTTGCTTCCCTTCCCCGATGCGAAGCATCGGCTATGGGTGGGGGACCTCGACGCGCAGGCCGAGCGATAAGAAAGTACCCCCCACCCCTAACCCCTCCCCGCCACGCGCTGCGCGCGTGGGCGGGAGGGGAAATAGAATTCTCGTTCTCGCGATGCGCTTTTTGATTCGCGCCCCGAGTTTTGAACATGCAGTCCAAAAAACCTTACCGCATTCCCAACCTTTGTCAGATGATCCCGGCCGTGGAGAGCCGGAACCATCACGATCGGGTAGCGGCACGAAAGCCAAAAACGAACGAAAGAAAAGGAAGCAGAACGCCGAAAGGCGCAGTCTCAGCTCCGCACTTGCAAGGTGCGGCGCGCGTCCAGCGGGACGCGCTCGCCTTTCGGCGTTCCACTGCGGCTCCTGCCAAGGAGACTGCTCATCCCCAAGGCGCAACCCAGGCCAGAGCTTCCTGCGACTCGGCGGGAGCCTGCGAGTCTTAAGGACCGCCAACCGGGGCGAGTCTCGCAAGCCTCTCCACGGGCGTTACCCGCGCCCGCCTGTCCCAGTCCAGCGAGCACCTCGCGCGCCGGTCATAGTGCCGGCAGGCTGATACCCGGGCCGCCCGAGCGCGGGAGTGACAAGCCCCCGCCCGCGGGCACCGCACTCGCTCCGCCGGCCGGAGTCACCCGGCCGGCGTCCTTTCGGTGAGCGAGGTGCGCTTTTTTAGTTCATCGTGCGGCGCACGATCAACAAATCTCGTCGCGGCGTGTCATCTCTCTGATTTGACGAGAGTCTTTTTTGCTGTTTGTTTGGTGTCCGGCTGCCGCAAGTGTGGCAGATGCCTTAATTCGTATTTTTTTACCGCTAAGGCGCGGAAAGCGTGGACAATTTCCAATTGTGGCAGGTGGCAGGGCGGATGAGCGCAGCGTAATCTGCCGTTTTCTCCCGCTCGATGGCGCGCCAGGCGCAAAAGTTCCATCATCGCAATTGATCCATAATTGATTTGGCCGGTGTGACGGATTTCTCACAGCCAAACGGAACGACACGTGCTACCCACGAATTTGGGTATGTGAGGGGTGCTTGAATCCGTCGGGGAACTCAACCCTATGAGTCCGGAACACAAGTACCGAAGATATGCCGCCAAATCGCTCGATCTCGCGGGCGGGCAGCCGAACAATGCCGATAAGAGTTTGTTGCTGGTCATGGCCGAAGCGTGGCTCGACCTGGCGGAGCGCATTGCTCGGCGGGGCAGACAGCGATCGCACGGCGCCGATCATCCGCTGGTCGAAAAGGCGCTTGGCCCCGATCAAATTGGCCCCGATCAAACCAGCGCGGAATAGGCCGGCTCAGTTCCGTAAGATGGGCTGGGCGACCTACGCCGGCATTTTCACGCCGCGATATTGGCGTCAATTCTGCCCAAGGCCCGGCGAAGAGCGTTGAAACAGCCGGGGTCGATCTGCGTGCCGACCATCTCCACCATAAGCGATAACGCCTTGGTGACCGGCATAGCCGGCCGGTAGGGCCGCTCGGCCGTCAGCGCGTCAAAAATATCCGCAGTCGTAATAATCCGCGTCTCGATGACGATTTGATCGCCCTTCAGTCCGCGTGGATAGCCGCCGCCATCGAGCCGCTCATGATGCGCCGCCGCGACGCGCGCAAGGTTGCCAAAGGCGGCGATGCGCGACAGGATGGCTTCAGAATAAGCTGCATGCAGCTTCATCGCCTCCCACTCGTCAGGATCGAGCTTGCCTGGCTTGTCCAGGATCGAGTTGCTGACCCCGAGCTTGCCGATATCGTGCAGCAAGGCTGCGCGCTTGAGCCATCGCCGGCGCTCGTCCGAAAGTCCAATCTCTTCCGCTATCAGGTCAGTAAAGAGCGTGACGCGCTCACTGTGTCCGCTGGTGTATGGACTCTTGGAATCGACGACCTGTGCAAAAGCGGCGGCAATGTCGTCGAGATAGTCCTCGTCGACGACCGCGCATCGTTGTGCGGGTTCGAGCGCGAAAATCGCCGTCTGCAATTCAGCCGAGCCCAGCATATTCCAAAAGTCAGGATCAATTGAGACTTGCTGGAACGCGTCCGCCAAGTGCGGATCCAGCCAGGTTGCGGCACGATTTTGAACCTCGCGTTTCGCGGCCTCTATCCCGTTTGCGACTTGGAATACGTCGATGACCTGCGCCATCAATGCAATGCGCGAATAAATCGGAATCTCTTGGCCGGCCAAGCCAAGCGGCATGCCACCGCCATTCCAGTGTTCATCGAGATTTTGGATGCCCTGCGCCACGGCCTCCGAGAAATGCATCTTGCGCGCGATCTCCGCGCCGCGATGGCACCGCGTCTGCACCAGCTCCTGGGCGATTTGACCACTGCTGAGGAAGACATTCACCAGAGCCCGGATCCGGTCGGCGAGTCCGGCCTTCAATCCGGTATGGGAGAGCACAAACCGAAGCGCTTGCGGCAGACTGCCGTCAATGGTTTTCGCATCGCGCTTGAAGGTCAGATCGTCGGTCATAAACAACCGACAGATGCGCGCGGCGTTGCTGCTGCAACCAAGGTCCTTGAGCAACAACGTGTAATACAGTTCCCATATCTGCGCGTCGTCGAGGCCAATCTGCTGGCCGATATGCATGCCGATCCAGCAGCAGCGGACGCAATGTCCGGCGGGTTGGCCCTCAACCATATCCAAGGCGTTGCTCAACGCGCCGAGCAGTTCGGCCAATCGTAACTGCGGCATTTCAACGGATTGGCGAGCGAAAACAGTCATTGTGATGACCGGGTGATCAACGCGGCACTGCATCACAGCGCGCTTAACAGAAAGTTTAGCAATTGCGCCTGTCAGGCGGGCGCCAGGATGTCCGCAATTCTATTGGTCGGCAAACCAATGCTTTCCCTTGAATATGATCTCGGTGCCCTCGTCGTCTTGTTTGACAACCTCCACGCTCGTGCCGCGCTTTAGCTCGATGCAGCCCTTCCATTTGACCGGATAGGGCGGACGGCCGTTGTTGAGGCTGGCCAAGGTACGCTCGTGTGCTTCTGCCCGAGTCGGACAGAATCTGATGTCGTCTGTCAGGGTCTGCGTCCCGGCGAACGCGGGAACAATGTTCATGATGGCGGCTGCGGCTGCGGCTGCGGCAACAACAACGGCCAGCGATTGACCCACCCGGCGGTGCCGCCTGAGCGCGACCTCGCGAATATTCGACGGCGTCGTGTAGCGCTTGATCGGTGGCATGCGCGTCATCTCGGCGGTCGGCAAATGGACCGCACATCATGTTATTTTAGTCAGCGAAGACGGCGAGAGGTTCAAGCCACTGGCGCACGCCGTGAGCAAAAACCACGCCGGCGCGATATCTCCAATGTGATAAATCCGCAACACTCTGTTTTAGAAAAGGCTTTCAGATAAAGGGCCGATCCGGTCAATCCGATAACCTGCGCTCGATTTTAGAAAATATCCGTTTCTACACGGCCAAGACCCTACGGCGACATGACGGTGCCGCTGCAACTCGGACAGTCCGGAATGTCGGCTGTCCGTCGCCCTAGTTCGGCGCGTCTTACCAGTTACTGAATTTCATCCGTGTGCATGACTGAGAAGGGAACGCCTTCGCGGTCATATGATTTCTTGAATTCGGCGACGAAACGACAGAGCCGTTTGGCGAATTCGTTGCCGATGCCGCGGATTTTGGTGGGCGAATTGGCATCTTTCGAACTGGCCAAAATCATCGCCTGAAGCTGGAGCAGCGCATCGTAGATCTCATAATTGCGCAGATGCGAGACCTTTGTTGTGGGATCACGCGAGGCAGCAATAAGGGCTTCCCAGACACATTCCCGCACGCGGTCGCGATATGCGCGATCAAAAGCATCAACCTTGCTGATCCTGGCGGTCACAGATGCCTCTGGCGTCTGACTTTGCCTTCTCTCGTCTCAGCCGCACACCGGGCCGGCCTCTCTGAGGTCTCAGCATTATAAATTCATGCTTGAAACATCACAATAGGGATTTTATACCGTCTTATCCAGGCTTCACGCATATGATTTAGTGGTCTTCCCATGATGACGGCCGGACAATTGCGGGCGTCCCGAGCGCTTCTCGGGATAGACCAGCGCATGCTTGCTGAAGCAGCCGGGCTGTCGCTGCCGACCATCCAGCGGATGGAGGCGAGCGAAGGCGTGATCCGCGGCAACGTTGATTCGCTGATGAAACTCGTGGGGGCGCTGGATGCGCTCGGCATAGAGCTGATCACCGACAATGCGGCGAGCCAAGGTGGCGGGCGCGGCGTGCGCCTCAAGAGGCTGGCGACGTGACGTTGACGATCGTTCTTTTCTGCGCCGCGCTCTTGCTCGCTCTTGCTCCGCTCGCGGTGGCGATCGGGGGCACACGGGCTGCCACGAGCCTGATCTACAGCGCGAGCTTGGCCGCGTCTTTGATTTCGCTCGCTGCCGCGCTGACGCATCTTCTCGCCGCTCCTGCCGCCGAACAGATGACGCTGCCGCTCGGCCTGCCCTGGCTTGGCGCGCATTTTCGCCTCGATGCGCTCTCCGCCTTCTTCCTGTCCGTCGTCGATCTCGGCGCCGCCGCTGCCAGCCTGTTCGCGCTCGGTTACGGCCAGCACGAATCCGCACCGACGCGCGTACTGCCGTTCTACCCGGCCTTTCTCGCCGGCATGAACCTCGTGCTCGTCGCGGACGACGCCTTCACCTTCCTGCTGTCGTGGGAATTCATGTCGTTGTCTTCGTGGGCGCTGGTGATGGCGCATCATCGCGTCGCCGACAACGTGCGCGCCGGCTACGTCTATCTGGTGATGGCGAGTTTCGGCACCCTCACCTTGCTGCTTGCTTTCGGTCTGCTGGCCGGCCCCGATGGTCTCTACACCTTCGCGCAAATGCGCGCCGCGCACCCATCCGCCATGATCGGCGCGCTCGCGCTTCTACTCGCGCTGACCGGTGCCGGCTCCAAGGCCGGCATCGTGCCGCTGCATGCGTGGCTGCCGCTCGCGCACCCTGCCGCGCCGAGCCAGGTCTCTGCCCTGATGAGCGGGGTCATGACCAAGATCGCCGTCTACGGTTTCGTGCGCATCGTCTTCGATCTCGCCGGCCCGCCGGCCTGGTGGTGGAGCATCGTGGTGCTCACGCTCGCCGGAGCAACAACGGTCATGGGCGTGCTCTATGCGCTGATGCAGCACGATCTCAAACGGCTTCTCGCCTATCATACGGTGGAGAATATCGGCATCATCTTCATCGGGCTCGGACTCGCGCTCGCGTTCAAGGCCTATGGAATGCTGTTCGCTGCGGCTCTCGCGTTCACCGCCGCGCTGTTTCATGTCTTCAATCATTCGCTGTTCAAGAGCCTCTTGTTCTTCGGTTCAGGCGCTGTGGCGAATGCGACAGGCGAACGCGACATGGAGCACCTTGGCGGGCTCATCCACCGCATGCCGCAGACCGCCTTCGTCTTTCTCATCGGCTGCGCGGCAATCTCGGCGCTGCCGCCGCTCAACGGCTTCGTCTCCGAATGGCTGACATTGCAGGCGATCCTGCTCAGCCCGCAATTGCCTTCGTGGGGGCTCAAACTGCTGGTACCAGCGGTGGGCGCGCTGTTGGCGCTATCGGCCGCCTTGGCCGCCGCCTGTTTCGTCAAGGCCTATGGGGTGACTTTTCTCGGCCGCCCGCGTACGCGCGCCGCCGAAGACGCCGCGGAGACCGATTCTTGCTCGCTCGCCGCGATGATGCTGCTTGCGGCGCTCTGCCTCGTCGCCGGAACGCTGCCCGGCCTGTTCATCGACGCGCTGGCGCCCGTCAGTTCGGCGCTCATCGGCGCGCGCATGCCGCCGCAGCTCGCGATGCAGTGGCTTTCGATTATCCCCATCGCCGCCAGCCGCAGCTCCTATGACGGCCTTCTCGTCTTTTTGTTCATGGTCACATCGGGAGCACTCGCCGCGTTTGCGATCCACCGCTTCGCTTCAAACCGCTTGCGCCGCGCACCGGCCTGGGATTGCGGATATCCGAACCAAAGCCCGCTCACCCAATACTCGGCGATGAGCTTCGCGCAGCCGATCCGCCGCGTGTTCGGCACTTCTGTGTTCCACGCACGCGAATCCGTCGATATGCCGCCGCCCGGCAGCACACGCCCGGCGCGGCTCACGGTCGAACTGCGCGATCCGATCTGGGATTTCCTTTACGCGCCGCTTGCCGCCGGCATCGGCGCCGCCGCCGACCGGCTCAATCGTCTGCAGTTTCTCACCATCCGCCAATTCCTGACGCTGGTGTTCTGCGCCCTCGTCATCTTGCTCTTGGTGATCGCCGTATGGTCCTGATCCGCGATATCGCCATTCAAGGCGGGCAGATGCTGTTGGTGCTCATGTTGGCGCCGCTGTTCACCGGCTTCGTGCGCAAGGTGAAGGCGCGGCTGTTGCGCCGGCAAGGGCCGCCGCTCGTGCAGCCCTATCTCGACCTCGTGCGGCTCACCCGCAAGGAGGTGGTGCTGGCGGAAAACGCCTCGTGGCTCTTTCGCGTCATTCCTTACCTGGTCTTCGCCGCCACCTGGGTGGCAGCGTCGCTGGTGCCGACTTTCCGGACCGACCTGTTGTTTTCCTGGTCGGCCGATCTGATCGCGATCATCGCGCTTCTCGGCAGCGGGCGGTTTTTCCTCGCTCTCGCCGGCCTCGATGTCGGCACGAGCTTCGGCGGCATCGGCTCGAGCCGCGAGGTGATGATCGCCTCGCTCGCGGAGCCGGCGATGATCATGATCGTGTTCACGGTGGCGCTGATCGCCGGATCGACCCAGCTCTCCACCATGGCGGCGTTCATGGCCTCGCCGGCGGTCGGTCTGCGCGTGTCGCTGGCGCTTGCCGCCTTCGCGCTCATCATGGTGGCGATTGCCGAGAATGGCCGCATTCCGATCGACAATCCGGCCACGCACCTCGAATTGACCATGGTGCACGAGGCGATGGTGCTGGAATATTCGGGCCGGCACCTGGCGCTGATCGAGCTTGCCGCTTCGCTCAAACTCGTCCTCTACGTCTCGCTGATCGCCTGCCTGTTCGCGCCCTGGGGCATCGAATCGGCCGGCGCCTCGCTGCCGACGCTCGCGCTCGGCGCCGCCGCCTATATCGGCAAGCTCGCCGTCGGCGGCTTTCTGCTCGCTCTGTTCGAGACGTCGATCGCCAAAATGCGCGTATTCCGGGCGCCGGAATTTCTCGGCGCCGCCCTGATGCTCGGTCTTCTGGCGACGCTCCTGCGCTTCGTGTCCGCGAGCTTCTGATGAGCCGGATAGATTTCGACGTCGCCCATCTTCTCGCCGGCACGCTGGTGCTGATCAGCTTTCTCGAACTCTATCAGGACCGGCTTTACGCGTTGCTTAACGTCTATGCGGCGCATGCGCTCACGCTCGCCGCCTCGGTCGCCTGGCAGGCCTTCATTCAGGACGCGCCGCATCTCTACGTCACCGCGACGATCGCGCTTGTGTTCAAGGCGATCGTCATTCCGGTGGCGCTGCATCGGATCATCGTGCGGCTCGGCATTCACCGCGAGATCGAAAAGGTGGTCGGCGTTGGCCCAGCCATGCTGGCCGGCATGGGACTCGTCGCGCTCTCCATGGTGGTCATGCTGCGCGTCACGCCCGCGGCCGATCCGCTGGCGCGCGAGGATCTCGCCTTCGCGCTGGCCGTCGTGCTGCTCGGCCTTCTCATGATGGTGACCCGGCGCAATGCGGTCGGCCAGGTGGTCGGCTTCATGTCGCTCGAGAACGGCCTGGTGCTGGCGGCCACCGGCGCCAAGGGCATGCCGCTCGTGGTCGAGATCAGCGTCGCTTTCTCCGTTCTTATCGCCTTCATCGTGATCGGGATTTTTCTGTTCCGCATCCGCGAGCGTTTCGACACGGTCGACGTTCAGGCGCTCGATCGCTTCCGCGGAGAACGCCGATGACCTTCGACGCGCTGACCGGCGTGCTGGTGATTCCCGGGCTTGCCGCCGCGCTGCTGGCGGCACTGCCGGACTACCGCGTGACCGCGCGGCTCAACGTGGCGGCGACCGCGCTGACGCTGCTCTGCGCGCTGTCGCTGTTCTTCCGCCGGCCGCAGCCCGGCTCCTATTTGCTGGTCGACGATCTCAACGCCACCTTCATCGTGCTGACCACGTTCGTCGGCTTCACCACCAGCGTGTTCAGCGCGAGCTATATCGGGCACGAGCTTGCGATCGGACGGCTGACGCCGCCGTCCGTGCGCTTCTACCATGCCATGTATCAGGTGCTGATGTTCGCGATGAATCTGGCGCTCATCGCCAACAATATCGGCCTGATGTGGGTGGCGATCGAGTTTGCCACGCTGACCACGGTGCTGATGGTCGGTATTTACCGCACCCACGAGGCGCTCGAAGCGGCGTGGAAATATTTCATCCTCGGCAGCGTCGGCATCGCGCTCGCCTTGTTCGGCACCATTCTCGTCTACATGGCGGCGCGGCCGGTAATCGGCGAGGGCCTCGACGCCATGGTCTGGACCGTGCTGGTCAAGCGCGCGAGCGCCTTCGATCCGGCGCTGCTCGATCTTGCCTTCGTGTTCCTCCTCCTCGGCTACGGGACCAAGGTGGGGCTGGCGCCGCTGCACGCCTGGCTGCCCGACGCGCACGCCGAAGGTCCCACCCCGATCTCGGCGGTGCTGTCCGGGCTACTGCTCAACGTCGCGCTCTATGCGCTTCTGCGTTTCAAGATACTGCTGGCGGCGAATGCGGCTGCGCTGGCGCCGGGCCCGCTGATGGTGACGCTCGGCCTCTTATCGTTGGTGTTCGCCGCCTTCATGCTCTACCGCCGGCGCGACATCAAACGGCTGTTCGCCTATTCGTCGATCGAGCATATGGGCATCATCACTTTCGCCTTCGGCATGGGCGGACCGCTCGCCAATTTCGCCGGCCTCCTGCACATGACCATGCACTCGCTCACCAAATCGGCGATCTTCTTCGCCGTCGGCCACGTCGCGCAAGTCAAGGGCACCCAGCGCATCGCCGACATGGGCGGCCTGACCGAAACTCATCCGCTGCTCGGCTGGGGACTGATCCTTGGCGTGGTCGCCATCGCCGGACTGCCGCCGCTCGGCATCTTCATGAGCGAGTTCCTGGTGGTGAGCTCGACCTTCGCGCGAGCGCCGTTGCTCGCGATCGTTCTCGTCTTCGGTCTTTTGGTCGGTCTCGCCGGACTATTTTTGCGGCTCAACAGCATCGCGTTTGGCGAGCCGCGCGGTCCGGTCGCCAAGGCGCAGGCCTCTTACGTGCCAATGTTCGCGCATCTGGCGCTCGTGTTCGCCGCCGGCATCTACATGCCGCCGGCGCTCGTCGCCTGGTTCCAGAACGTCGCAGGACTTTTGGGTTAGGCCGATGGCGCCGCTCGACGAGATTTTGCAGCAAGCGGAGCGGATCGAGCGCCATCGGCCATGGCCACGCTTTGAGGTCCGCGCCGACGTCTGGCGCCTGATCGCCAACGAACTCGCGGAAGCGCGCGTGACGCTGCTCGGGCTGTGGGGCGACAGCAACGCCGAGCGCACGGCGTCGAGCGTGCATATGGCGATAGCGGGTGAGGACGCGAGCGGCATTGCAGTCGTAAGCTTGCCGTGTCCTTCGGGCAGTTTTCCCTCGGTCGGCGCGCTCCATCCGCCGGCGATCCGTCTTGAACGGACGATCCGCAGCCTGTACGGGCTTGAACCTGTCGGCGCCCCGGACGCCAGGCCCTGGCTCGATCTCGGCTTTTGGGACGTGCAGCATCCGCTCGGCGGGCGCCAAGCGCCGCCCACAACGCGACCGGACTATGCGTTTCTGCCGGCAGAGGGCGAAAGCCTGCATCAGATACCCGTGGGCCCGGTGCATGCCGGGATCATCGAGCCCGGGCATTTCCGCTTCACCGCCGGCGGCGAAACCGTGGTGCGGTTGGAAGAACGCCTTGGTTACGTCCACAAGGGAATCGAGTCGCTGATGGCGGGCGCGAGCGTTGCGCGAGCGGCGCAGCTCGCCGCGCGCACCTCGGGCGACAGTACGGTCGCCTACGGCATCGCGTTTGCCCGTGCCGTCGAGGCAGCGCTCAGCACGGAAGTACCGCCGCGCGCACTTTATCTGCGGGCGCTCATGGCGGAACTTGAACGGCTAGCGAACCATTTCGGCGACATCGGCGCCATCTGCAACGACGCGTCGTTCGCGCTCATGCACGCCCATTGCGGCATATTGCGCGAATACGTGCTGCGCGCGGCGCAAGCGTCGTTCGGTCACCGGCTGATGATGGATCGGTGTGTGCCCGGCGGCGTCGCCGCCGATCTCGGTCCCGGCGGTACGAGCCACATCCGCGAAACTATGCAGCACATACGGCTAAGGTTTCCGCGGCTGGTCGAGCTTTACGACAACACCACCTCGCTGCAGGATCGCACTGTAGCAACCGGAATTGTCCGTCCCGAACTCGCCCGGCAGTTCGGAGCGCCGGGCTATGTCGGGCGCGCCAGCGGGCGCAATTTTGATGCGCGCAAAATGCCCGGTTACCCGCCATACGATCAGCTCGACTTTAAGGTTCCCGTCCTCACCGCTGGCGACGTTGATGCGCGGGTGTGGGTGCGTATCCGCGAAGTCGAGCAGAGCCTCGCTTTGATCGACCAGATGCTTGCGCGCTTGCCGGTAGGCCCGATCGCAGCCGCGATCGCCGAACGTGGCAGCGGCGAGGGAATGGCGCTCGCCGAAGGCTTTCGCGGCGACGTGCTGGTCTGGCTGCGAATCGAAGACGGATTGATCGGGCGCTGCCATCTGCGCGACCCGTCCTGGTTCCAGTGGCCGCTACTCGAAGCCGCGATCGAAGGCAACATCGTCGCCGACTTCCCGCTTTGCAACAAATCGTTCAATTGCTCCTACTCCGGGCACGACTTGTAATGCGCAGAACATTATTTGAAAGCCTCACACAGCGACCGCTGACAGAAGCGCCGCCGGCGCCCGACGACGCGGCGCTTGCCGAACTGGCCGCACAAGTCGACCACGCTGCGCGGCGTCGGCTCGGCCGCAGCCTTTCCATCCGCGAGGTCGATGCCGGCTCCTGTAACGGGTGCGAGCTGGAAATCCACGCCCTCAATAACGCCTTCTACGACCTTGAACGCTTCGGCCTGCGCTTTGTCGCATCACCGCGGCACGCAGACGTGCTGCTGGTGACTGGGCCCGTCACCCGCAACATGCGCGAGGCGCTGGAGCGGACCTACAACGCAACGCCGGATCCGAAATGGGTCGTGGCAGTCGGAGATTGCGCCGTGGATGGCGGCCTGTTTGCCGGCAGCTATGCGGTCGTTGGCGGCGTGGGTCATGTCGTTCCGGTCGATCTGCATATTCGCGGCTGTCCACCGCGACCCATTCAATTGCTCGCAGGGTTGCTCGCTCTGATCAAATAGTGGTCCGATCACAGCCGCAAACAGATATCCCGTCCCGAAGTGCTTTCCAGATCTGATCGCGGAGAGATGCGGCATCCAAATCGGCTGTTACCGAGTTGGGCGCTCACCTTGCGCCTATCGCCGCGTCCACCAAGTCCCCGGCCCGCACGCTTGCCGCCGGATTGGCCGGTGCCTTCTGCGCCGCCGCCGCGGCCTGCGCGGCGACCTCTTCGGCGTCGGGCTGTTTCCAGGCCTTGAGCCGCGGATAGACCTCGCGCGCGAACAGCGAAAGGTTGTCGGCCGTCTGCTCGTGGGTGAGGAAGCCGGCGTGGCCCATCATCAGAAGATTGCCCATGCCGCCGCAATAATCGCAGAAGTCGACGATCTGCTCGAACACCTCGTCGGGCGTGCCGCAGAACAGGATGCCGGCATCGATCAGTTCCTGGACGCTCGCCGAGCGCATGTCGATGGTGCGGCGGTCCTTGGTGTAGCTCCGCGGCGGGGTCTGGCCGCGCAAGAGCCGCGCGTTGTCTTCCACCGACAGATAGCCGGGCGGATTGCGGAACGGCACATGCACGATCGATGACGAGCGCAGATAGCCGGCGACCAACTCGCCGCGCCGGCGCGCCTCGTCCTTGTCTTTCGCCACGCCAACAAGGCCCAGATAGGCGAAGCGGTCCGGCCCCGGCGCCTTGCCCCACTTCGCCAGGTAGCCGCGGCGATAGGCGTCATAAAGCGGGCGCGTATTGTAGCCGGAGCCGAGCGTCGCCATGACGTAGCCGCGCTCGCCCAAAATCCGCGCCTGCGTGGTCGATCCGGTGGTGGTCCAGATCGGCGGGTGCGGCTCCTGCCATACCCGCGGCCAGACATTGACCTGGCGGTAATTGAAGTACTCGCCCTCCCAGTTGAACATTTGGTCGTGCGTAGTCATCGCCTTGATGATGAAGTCGAGCGCTTCCCAGAAGCGGTCCATCACGCCGACGGGATTTTGATTAGAGGCAGGAAACTCGTAGGGCACGCCCTTGATGAAGCCCATGTCGAGACGGCCGCGCGAGATCACGTCGATGGTGGACAGCTCCTCGGCGACGCGCAGCGGATCGGGCCGATGGCCGATCGGATAGCCGAGCACAAGCAGCCGCGCATTCTTGGTGATGCGCGCGAGCACCGAGAGGCCGACCACCACAGTCGACGACATGCAGGTCGCGGTCTGATGATGCTCGTTGAGCATGATGTCGAGGCCGAGCTCGTCGGACAGCTGCCACTCGTCGTAATAGCGGTGGAACAGATCGGCGGCGACGTGCGGATCGCATTTGCGGTTGAGCAGATTGATGCGCAGCGAGCCGGAATGATCGTTCCAGGTCGGGTAATAGGGCTGCTCGGTGAACTGGTAGACTTTCATAACGCGCTCTCGCTGCATCGTAGGGTGGGCAAAATCGTTTGCTCGTTCGTTCCGCGTGGGCAAGGCGCGGATACGATTTTGCCCACGCGGTCAGACCTCACAGCGCGCCATGCCCACCCTACAGATGGCGCCGCTCATTTATTTGCCCCCCGCGAAGGCCTGCACCTTGTCGGCAAATGCTTTCGGCTGCTCGTGATCGGGGAAGTGTCCGGCGCGATCGATGAGCTCGAACCGCGCGCCCGGAATCAGATCAGCATAGGCGTGGCCGTAGGCTTCGCTGAGCATGCGGTCGTGCGTGCCCCAGAGAAACAGCGTCGGAATGCGGATGCGATGCAGCCGGGTTTTCAGCCGCGGATTGTGAAAGTAAGGATTCCAGGCAAAGCGCGCGGTCGCTTCGCGGGCGCGCGCGGCGGCGAGCACCTCGGCATCGGGCAGCGCCTTGTAGTCGCGGGCGCCGCGCGCCGGATCGCAATAGGCGATGTCGATGAACTCCTTGTCGGTAAGCGCAAAGACGTCGACGATGTCGCGCGTCTCGCGGTCGCCGACCTTGATGCCGACCGCATTCGCCATCACCAGCTTCGAGAAGCGCGCGCTCGATTTCACCGCGATCTCGGCGGCGATCCAGGCGCCGAGCGAGACGCCGACGACGGTGAGGTCGCGCAGATCAAGTTGATCGAGCAAGTCGAGATAGAAATAGGAAAGATCGTCGACTGTGCGCATGCCCTTGGGCAGCTCCGAGCGGCCGAAACCGGGATGCGTCGGCGCGATCACGCGCGCGCCCTTGGCCAGTTCGTCGATCGCGGGGAGCGCCGGTTCGATGCCGTTTTCGGCATGCAAGAACAGAAGTGGACGTCCGCTCCCCCGCTCGATCGTGTCGATGCGCGTACCATTGACGACGAGCGTGGGCGCCGCGCTCTCAACCGTAACCGACATCCTCCCTCCCGTGCGGGTAAGCTTTTCAAGCCAGATGCTTTTCAAGTCCTGTCGGTTGTTCTAGCACGGGGGGCGCTTTTTGCCACCGCGCGCCCGTTGTCGACGACAATGATGCGTTGCGCGGTTAGCATGAGCGCGGCGTTGACAGAACGGGCACAATCGCGGCGGGAACGCGACACGAGGTGGGGCCATGTCCCAAGATACGGAGAGCTGCACGATCCATCGCGGCGTCGCTTACGCCACGCACGACGGCGTCGAACTCGTCGGCGACCTCTATCTGCCCAAGGGCAAAAAGGATGTGCCGGCCTTGGTCGCCGTGCATGGCGGCGGCTGGGTGCAAGGCGTGCGCACGGCATTCCAACATTGGGGCCCGTATCTGGCCGCGCGCGGCGTGGCGATGTTTTCCATCAGCTATCGCTTGGCCACCAAGGGCAAGACTTACCCGCAAGCCGTGCAGGACGTGCTCGCCGGCGTGCAATTCACCCGCGGCAAAGCCGGCGAGTTCGGCATCGATCCGGCGCGCATCGGGCTGATCGGCGCCTCGGCCGGCGCCCATCTTGCGGCGATGGCGGCGCTCGGCTGGTCGTCGGGAAAGTTCTCCAACGCCTATCCGCAGGATGGCTTCGCGTCCGTCGACGCCGGCGTGAAATGTCTGGTCGGCGTCTACGGCATCTACGACGCGGTGGCGATGTGGACGAATTATCAGGTGCAGGGCGGGCGCGACAACAATTTCGAGAAATTCATCGGCGTCCCGCCGATGGAAAATCGACAGCTTTATTTCGACGCTTCCCCGATCAGCTACGCGACCTTCGCCAACAACAAGATCGGCGTTCTGCTTGTCACCGGCACCGCGGACGATCTGGTCGATCCGAAGGAGCAGACCTACCCGTTCCAGCTCGCGCTCAAGCAGGCGGGTTTTTTCGTTCGCCCGTGCATCGTGCAGGGCGCGCCGCATTATTGGATGAACGATCCGATCGAGGAGCCCGACAGCTATGCGGGCTTCCTGGCGCCGCGCTTGATGCGCTTCCTTGCCGAAAGACTCTGAGCCGGCGCGGACGTCTGACGGTTAGCCGCTTCCGGGAATGTAGTGGTCGGCAATATCCTTGTGCATCTTGAACACGGCCTCCTTCACATCGTCGGCCGTGCCGCCCTTGTTGACCAGATCGACCACCGGCTGCCACAGCCCCTTCGGCAGATCGGTGGAGCTCAATCTCGACTGGATGACTTTGGCGATGGATTTTCCGAGGTCGTCGCCGGGCTCGTAGAGCAGGATCAAGAGATTCGACTTCACGGCGACCTCGAACAGCATTCCGTGCTCGTCGTCGAATTTCTGCGCCAGCTCGACGCCGACCTGGGCGCCGTCGCCGGCGATCAGATAATGAATGATATTGGCGCTGCCTTCGGCCTTGTCTGACGACTTGACCGGAAACGGCTTGATCTCGATCTCAAAAATATCAGCGATCTTCTTGGCCTTGGCCAAAAATCGCTGGGTCATGTCATCCGGGGCGCTTTGATTGTACAGGAGCGCCGCCAGGCTCAGATTGTCGCCAAGCAGCCAAGCTCCGCCCTTGGTCGTGTTGTCGCCTTCCAACGCGCGCGCGACGACAGAAGACAACGGCAGGCTGAGAGAGGCGGCCGCGAACAGTTGTAGCGCATGACGCCGCTGACAAAGTCCGAACTTGCCGAAAACAGACTCGCCGAAAGTCGCGACAGACATGTTATACTCCCGTCCTCAATCGCTTTTACCGACAATCCAACAAAGATAGCACGGTCTTTCGCCGCGTCCACCTGCGTTTTGCACACGCACGAAGCTTTGAGGCCGTCACACGACGCTTTGACGCCGTCGTGATTATTGGGCCGGCATCTTCTGCCGGCCGCCGGCGCTGGCCGTCCGAGTTCGAACGCCTGGGCGCGGTGAAATCCCAAGCCGCCGCTATTCGGCGGCTATGCGCTTGCCGATCGCGGCGTTCACCGCCGGCATGACCTTCTCGGCCATCAATTCCATCGACCGGCGCGACAGCGCCGCGTCGGTCCAATCCTTGCCGCAATAAAGCAACGTGCCGAAATCGCCGATTTTCTCGCGCAGCGCCAGCAGCGCATCGACCACGCGATTGACCGAGCCGCGGATGACGACGTTGTCGAAAATGTAATCGAGCGTCAGCGCCGCGTCCGCCATCTCCTCGCTCTCCTTGAAGCCGCCGAGTTTGTTGCCCTTTTTTAATTTCGCGGTGAGCTGATTCATGTAGAAACGGTAAGGACTTCTTGGCGTCGTCGCCGCCATAGGCACGCGCCGTCCTGTCGTCGGCGGCGACGAAGATCGAACGCGCCACGCGCCAATTGGCGCGATCCGCCTTGTGGCCGCCTTCGGCGCAACCCTTGGCGTACTGGTTCCACTGGCTGAGCAGCCAATTGGGATGCAGGAAATGCGAAGAAATCGGCCACCAGCCGCGGCGGCCGAGCGCCACCAAACCCTTCGACACCGGATCGGTTGCGGTGCCGAGGATCGGCGGATGCGGCTTCTGATAAGGCTTCACCACGCCGCCGAGCCCGATCTCGGGCCAGCGCGTTTTGGCGGTGGAAATATTCCAATACTTTCCGGTCAGATCGTAAGGCGCCTCGCCGGTCCACAGTGCGATGATATGATCGATCGCCTCGGCGAACATGGCGTTACGATCGGCATCGAGCAATTGCAGCGCTTCCATGTCGGTGCGCAGCACGCCGGCGCCAATGCCGAGCATCAGGCGGCCTTCCAGCAGGTTGTCGATCATCGCTGCCTGGGTGGCGACCAGGAGCGGATGGCTGAACGGCAAATTCGCAACCGCCGTGCCGAGCCTTATCTTCGACGTGAAGCCGGCAAGCGAGGCGACGAAGGTCAGGCTGTTGGGAATGTTTTCGGCAAGATCGGTCAGGTGCTCGCCGCAATAGCCCTCGCTAAAGCCCAGCCGGTCGGCGAGGATAAACGCCTCGCGGTCTTCACGCAGCGTCTGTGCATAATTCCGCGTGAGCGGATGAACGGGCATGATGAAGAAACCGAGCTTCATATCTTTCTCCGGAATGCCGAGAACGCGCGGGGCAGGCGAAGCTGTGCGCGAGGTTATGCGATCCTGCGGCGCGGTCAAATCATCATGTGACGCGCTTAAGGGGCGCTTGGCCGCGTGCTGCGCGCGCCCCGGTAGCGGCTGGCGCAAGCAGATCACCGGCACGGCAATTCGAGCGGAGAGAAATCACTTTATTGCATTCGCTATCGCGATCATGCCAACAAGAACCGCATATATCGACAGGAAGTACGCAATCACCGCCCAGCTCTGGAAAGAAGCCATATTATCTGAACAATCAAGCACGGCATCTCCAGGAGCGCCTGGATCGTAATGAACCGGAACTTCCGCGCCGACCGGAAACCTGCCGGCAAAGGTCTCGCCGAGTTCAGGCGAAGTTAATTGAAAACCAAATTGAACTCTGTCTCCGACATACTCGTGCGCGTTGACCGAGTATCGATAAATAACCTTCAGCCTGCAAACCCTTCGCCATGGTAGCAACCAATCTTGATATTCATAAATCCGGCTCGACTCGACGTGTCCGTCGACGCTTTGCCAATTTCGGCTTAATCGAGCGCGAGCTCGATTCCACATCATGTGGCAGAAGCATCCAGCGACGACAGGAACGAGCATCGCACCCAAAAGAAAGGCCGCCTGCTCGCCTGTGAGCTCTTGACCAACAAATGGAACACCATCGAAGACGTGAAGTAGCTGAGAGACAAATACAACCAGCGCAAACAGCAAAGGAGGCGAAAGCCAAAGTGCGCCGTACCACCAGGTTCGTTTCCGGCTGTCGGCTTCGAAATCTCCCATTGCGACAAATCTCAAGCTAGACGTGAGCCCGCCACCATGGTGAGTGTCCGGTGTCCGAACGGAGGCGCGGCTTGGGACCCTATAAAATGACAACCGCCGAAACAATTGGGTATTGGCTTCTCACCGCGTTCCTAATCTGGCTGCCCGTGCGATTTTGGATGCCGGGCAAAACAGCCGACATCCTGGGCAAGTTGCTTCTCGCGATATTCGTGATTTGGGTCGTTGTTATCGTGGCCCATGGGTAGGGGCCGTCTGTCGTGGCAAAAAATCCACGAGGCCGGCCCAGAACGTCCATCGTTTTCGACGATTGTTTTGTCGGCGCGAAGGAGACACCTTCAAGCGGCAAGCTTCACCACTTTTGGCGCTTCACCGACCAGTTCGCTTAATGGCTTGTAGCGGAAGAAGAAGATCATGGTCGTCGCCGCCACCAGCATGATGCAAACCGCCAGCACGAGCGGCGCCACGAATGCGCCAGTCGACTGCGCGATGACGCCGGTCAGATAGGGCGACAGCGTCGCGCCTAAAATGCCGAAGAAGTTCATCAGCCCGCCCAGCGTGCCGGTCTGGTTTGGCGCGATGTCGGTGCACGTCGTCCAGAACGGGGCGACGTAGAACGACAATCCTGCATTGGCGATGATGATCATCGTCACCGCGATCGTGTTGGACTCCGTGGTCGCGGCGATCAACGTGGTGACCGCGTAGGTCAGCGCACCGACGCCAACGAAGAATTTGCGGTGGAATCCGCCCTTGGTCCAGCCCGCCGCGGCGAACCAGTCCATCCCCCATCCGGCGAGGTTCACCGCAATGAAAGCGACGAGGAAAGGCAGCGCCGAGAGCGCACTCGCCTGAATGAGCGGGATGTGCCGGTAATGGCTGAGATATTGCGGCAGCCAAGTCAGAAACAGATACTGACAATAAGGTAGCGCGAAATACCCGATATAGAACGGCCACAGCGCCGGGGTCAGCAGTAGGAGCCGGTTGGGCACCGGCGCCTGCGCGGCGCGCTGTTTGGCTTCAGCCGATTGCGCCTGTGCGCCTTGCGGCACCGGATCGTCGAAATTTCGGGCGTAGCTCCACCACGCGGCGGCGCCGACCAGGCCGACGAGGCCGAAGATCACAAAGATCCAAACCGGCGATCCGGTCGTGCTCAGGATGATGCCGGCGAAGAAAACACCGGCCGCGGGTCCAAGCTGCGCGCCAGACTGCACGAAGGCGGCGAACCGGCCGCGCCTGGAGATCGACGGAATGGCGCGCGCAACAGCCGCGACGCTCGCCGGAATGTAGGGGCCCTCGAATGCTCCGAGCAACACGCGGAATGTAGCGGTAAGCCAGAGGGAGGTCGGCGCGATCGGCGTCAGCAGTACCCAGACCGACCAGCCGGCCATGGCGCCGGCGAGCGTACGGCGAGGCCCGAATTTGTCGGCGATCCAGCCGCCTACCGGTTGCAGAATGAGATAACCCAGCGAAAACGCGCTCAACATGATGCCGATAGTCGAAGGCGTCCAGCCGTAGTCCTTCGCCCAGGCCGCCGCCGCCACGCTGAAATTGCTGCGGTCCGCCCACAGCAGCACGCTGCCGGCGAAGAAGACCGTTGCGGTGACTCCCCAGCTGATTGGCCTCGTCGAGCGATCGGTGCTCCCTGACATGGCGCGTCTCCCCGTTATTGCTTCAGTCGGCCCCGCCGTCGCGGAAGCCCGAAGCTTTTAAGGCGGCGCCTTTTTCGCCACAGTTCCGCGGCAAGCGCCTGCAATCAGGATGGTACGGACTGTCACATAAGTCCAGGCAGCAGAGGCTGAGCCGCCCAGGTTGGCGTTCGTCAGAGTCCAGCGCTTATCGCGCTATTTAGCGCTCTGTCGCTCAGGTGACGCCCTGTCGCACCTGGCGTCCCCCGTTGTCACACGGCTGTAACATGACCGTCACAAGACTGGGGTCGAGTGGCTCGCATATGAGCACGGTTGCGGGCAGTTCCCGGTCGCCTCGCTCGTTGGGCGATCGGTCAACCGATTAGGCTCGCAGCACGTCTAACCTCAGAAGTCGAACAGAGAAAGCCATCCAACGAGGAAGTCCGCTGGCGTGGGCCAAAGGCCCGCGCGGCAGAAATTCCAGCAACAGGAGACGAACTCGTGAAACACCTGAAGACCTTTGCCGTTCTCGGCTTGCTGGCCGCGACGGTCTATCCCGCTTCCGCCGACGAAATCACCGGTGCCGGGTCTAGCTTCGTCTTTCCGGTCCTCGCCAAATGGGGGGACGCCTATAAGAAACTCACCGGCGTCGGGCTTAACTATCAGTCGATCGGCTCGGGCGGCGGTATCCAGCAGATCACCAACAAAACCGTCACGTTCGGCGCTTCCGACATGCCGCTGATGCCGGCGGATGTGGAGAAAAAAGGGTTCGTTCAGTTTCCGGTCATCAACGGGGGCGTCGTTCCGCTCCTAAATGTGCCCGGCATTAAGCCCGGCGAACTCACCCTCGACGGCGTGACCCTTGCTAAAATCTTCCTTGGCCAGATCACGAAATGGAACGATCCGGCGATCGCCCAGCTCAATCCCGGCCTCAAGCTGCCCGATCTGGCGATCGCCGTCGTGCACCGTTCGGACGGCTCGGGTACGACCTTCATTTGGACCGACTATCTGTCCAAGGTCAGCCCCGACTGGAAGCAAAAGGTCGGCGAGAGCACTGCGGTCGAGTGGCCGGTTGGCATCGGCGGCAAGGGCAGCGAAGGCGTATCCGCCACCGTGGCGCAGACCGTTGGCGCCATCGGCTATGTCGAATACGCGTATGCGATGCAGAACAACTTGACCTATGCCAAGATGATCAATGCCGCGGGCAAGACCGTGGCTCCGACCATGGAGGCCTTCACGGCCGCCGCCAGCAGCGCCGATTGGGCGAATGCCCCGGCTTTCCGCACGATCATCACCAATGCGCCCGGCGAGACAGCGTGGCCAGTTGCCGGATCGACCTTCATCCTCATGCAGGCGGTTCCGGTCAACGCGGCCGACTTCTGATGCGGCCCTGAAGTTCTTCGACTGGGGCTACAAGAACGGACAGAAGTTGGCGACCGATCTGCTTTACGTTCCGATGCCCGACAGCGTTGTGGCGCTGATCGAGAAGTCGTGGAAAGAGAAGATCAAAGGCACCAGCTTCTAGCGCACAAGGACGAGGGAAAGGGCGCCGCGATGGCGCCCTTTCCTTCACGCTACCGCGGCCGGCAAAGGCCTTGCCTAAATGCGCCGGTATCGCTTGACTGATCCCCTGATGCACATGGCAAAAGGGGATTCATGGGATCAGCGAGGAGACAGCGCTTGGCCGATATTACATTGGCAGAGCAAGCAGCGATTGGGGCGGGGATCGGCGCGCGCGCCCAGGTACTCCGGAGCTTGCAGCTTCGCGATGCCGTTTTCCGCTATGTGACACGCGCGGCGGCGATTGGAGTGTTGCTGCTCCTCGGCGGCGTTATTATTTCGCTGATTCAGGGCTCGTTGCCGGCATTCAAGGCTTTTGGTTTCGGCTTCCTTGTCAGCAGCAGATGGAACCCGGTTACCGAGATTTTTGGTGCGCTTCCCGCGATCTACGGGACAATCATCACCTCTTTTCTCGCGATGATTATCGCGGTCCCGATAGGATTGTTGATCGCCTTCTTCCTCACCGAATTGTGCCCGCAATGGCTGCGGCGGCCGATCGGCATCGCAATCGAGTTGCTCGCGGGCATCCCGAGCATCATCTACGGAATTTGGGGACTGTTCATATTCGCACCATTCGTGGGGGCAACGATAGAGCCCTTCCTTATCAAGACGCTCGGCAACGTCCCGGTGATTGCTCCGCTCTTCTCCGGCGCGCCCTATGGCATAGGTCTACTCACGGCAGGCCTTATCCTCGCGATCATGGTGCTGCCGTTCGTAACCGCAATCTCGCGCGACGTATTCGACGCGGTACCACCGGTTCTCAAGGAGGCCGCCTATGGCCTCGGCTGCACGACCTGGGAAGTATCCCGGAGCGTGGTGCTGCCTTATTCCCGAGTCGGCGTCATTGGCGGCGTGATGCTCGGCCTCGGCCGTGCACTGGGCGAGACGATGGCGGTCACCTTCGTGATCGGCAATTCGCACATAATATCGGCATCGGTCTTGTCGCCGGGCACGACGATCTCTGCCTCCATCGCCAATGAGTTCACAGAGGCGGTGGGCGACCTTTACACTTCGTCGCTGATCGCGCTCGGGCTCATCCTATTCGTGATTACCTTCATGGTGCTCGCGGCGGCGCGCTACATGCTGCTGCAAATGGAACGCCGGGCCGGGTAACATCATGTCGGATCTGACAGTATTGAACCGCACCATTCTTGCTGAGTTCAACAGCGGGCGCTATGCCGGCAGGCGCCGGCGCAACGCCATCGCAGTGACACTTGCTTACGCGGCAACGCTGTTTGGCACCGGATGGCTGGTAATGATCCTCGGCGCGCTGCTGTGGAAGGGCTTCGGCGGTCTGTCGGTAGCCGTGTTCACCGAGATGACGCCCCCGCCCGGTTCGTCTGGGGGTCTGCTTAACCCGATTATCGGCAGTCTCATCCTGACTTTTCTCGGTGTCGCCGTCGGCACGCCTATCGGCATCCTCGCCGGCACCTACATGGCCGAATATGGCCGCTACGACCGGCTGACCAGTGTGGTGCGGTTCATCAACGATATTCTGCTGAGCGCGCCCTCGATCGTCATCGGCCTGTTTATCTACCAGATCATGGTCGCTCCGATGGGGCATTTCTCCGGCTGGGCGGGCGGCGTCGCGCTCGCCATGCTGGTGATCCCGGTGGTGGTACGCACGACCGAGGACATGCTTGTGCTGGTGCCGAATCCGTTGCGCGAGGCCGCGGCGTCCATTGGCATGCCGCAATATCGCTCGATTACGCGCATTTGCTATCGTGCCGCACGCGCCGGGATGGTGACCGGCGTCCTCTTGGCCGTTGCCCGCATCAGCGGCGAAACCGCGCCGCTTCTGTTCACGTCGCTTAACAATCAATTCTATAGCACTAACCTCAACGGACCGATATCGAGCCTCCCGATCGTGATCTTTCAGTTCGCGCTCAGTCCCTATAAGGACTGGCAGGCGCTGGCATGGACGGGAGCCCTCATCATTACGCTTGCAGTCTTGGCGATGAGCATCACAGCCCGCAGCCTAGCCGGATCGAAATCCCAATCCTGACGAGCACTGCCTGCCGGACGTGCCCGGCGACAGCGTGGCAAAGCTCCTCGACAGTTCTCACGTTCCCTCCATCACCGGCAGCGTCAGTACCGACGGGTACTGCGCCGAATGATGGATCGTGTCGGCGCCGATCTTGTTGGGATTGTAGTAATGCGTCCACAGCACGTCGGTGACCGCCGAATTGCCGTTGACGATTTCCAGCCGAATCCGATTGCCGGCCTTGAACCGGTGCGCCATCGGTTCGATCGAGATATCGAAGCGGTAGATTTTTCCCGGTTCGATCGGCTGCGGATCGGTATGCGTGTGGTAGGGCTCCATCTCGGTCGATTTTTGCGGATCGAGCGCGCGGTGCGAGGCGCGAAACCAGCCCTTGGTGATCCAGTATGAGGCGGGGTTGAGCCCTTTGCCGCGGTCCTCGGCCGATTGCGGCATCTGCTCGGAAAGCTTAACGAAGAAATCCATGTCGGTGCGCGTCGAGGACGCGTGCAGCGTGAGCTTGATCGGACCGGCGATTTCCAGATCGTGCGCAAGCGGCGCGGTGGTGAACGTCAGCACGCGACGCGCCGGATCGGGCGCATTGTTCGGCCCGAAGCCGACGACGCCGAGCATCCAGCCTGGATCGGGATAGCGGTAGGTGGTTTGCGCCTCGCCCGCGGGCTGCTCGCGGGCGAGCGAGCCATCGTTGAGCGAGCTGACGCTGCCGGATTTCTCGCCGGAGAGCCGCCAGTCGACGTAGCGCACGCCGGACGGCGGCCAAGCCTCGGCGCTGCGCACCGCGTCGGCGCCGCGGACGAAATATTCGACGGCTGGGCGCGACGAATACTCGGTGTCTTTACCTTTCAGATAATGTTCGTAGAACGGCAGCAACAGCTTTTCGTGCAGCTCGACGCTGTTGAATTCGCGGTTGGCGACAAACGCGTTGATTGGGCCGACCATCTTCAGCTTCTTCGGTCCGCGGGCGCGGCGAAAACCGTCGATATTGCCGCGGGTATGCAGGTCGACCTTGCCCCACACGCCGATCGAGTAGAGCGGCACCTCGATCTCGTCGAGCCGCTCGGCGGCACAGCGCTCGCGCCAGAACGCGTCGTAGGTCGGGTGCGCGCCGATGTGCAAATTCAAGTCGTATGGCTGCTCGCGCGGATGTTCGCCATTGGCCGGGTTGCGATTGATGATGCGATTCTGGTTCCACCAGTAGGAGCCGAAGAAATCTCCCAGCATGCCGCCCTGATAGATCGAGGCGCGATAGAGGTCGTTAAGCCCGTCGAAGGCGGCGACGCAGGCGAGCGACGGCGGTTTTTAAATCGCCATCCACCATTGCGACATGCAGAAATACGACTGGCCGATGCCGCCGACTTTGCCGTTCGACCAAGGCTGTCGGCCGAGCCATTCGATGACGTCGTAAAGGTCTTTTTGCTCGTTGCGGTCGAGCAGGCGGAATTCGCCGCCCGACTTGCCGCAGCCGCGCACATCCATGTGGGCATAGACGTAGCCGTGCTTCTGATAGAAGTCGATCGGCCCTGTTTCGCGCCAGAGGAACTGCGGCGTCGCCGGCAGAGAGTTGTTGTCGTAGCGATAAGGCGACGGCGCCAGCAGAACCGGGAACCTCCCCTCGCCCTCGGGCATGTAGAGCGCGACCGCGATCTCTATTCCGTCATGCACGCGGATTTTGATTTCGTTCGGCTTCGCTGACACCATCTTCATCCCTCCGGCGCGCGCATCTCACTCTAGAGCGGATCTCGCACGGTTCGAATCAATTGCGAACCGTCGGAGTGCGCCTTTGTGTTTAAGTCGGCCCATCATCGATTCAACGGATCGTCGCCGACCAGATCGTCGAGTTCGGCAGCCGCCTGCTGCGGAAACGCCACCGCGGTGCCGCAGAGCGCGATCGCGCAGCCGAGCAGAACGTCTTGCAGACGCTGCGTGAGCAGATTGACGATGTGGTGCGAGACCAGGGTCAGGTCGTAAGCGAGCAGCACCATGAGCGCAATCAGCGCGGTATGCAGCCAATAGCGTTTGGCGAGGTGATGGGGAATGAACGGCGCCACCACAACGATCGCGATCGTGATCACGGCGGTGGAGCGAAACAGCATGGTGATGAGCCAGGCGGCAACCACACCGACAAAGGTCCCGATGACTCTTTCCACGATACGGCGGTAGCTCGCCCGCGCGTCGGGCTGCATGACGACGAGTGTAGTGACGACCACCCAGACGGCATGGGTCGGGTCGAGCGTCTTGCCGATCAGCAATGCCGCGACCGCTGCGCCCGAAAAGGCCAGTGCAAAACGGAGCCAGCCGCTTTGTTCGGACGGCGTTTGTAGCGGCGCGCCTGGCTGCAACGGCAGTTTGTCAGCGAGCAAATGGTCGACGGTGCGCGAGGCTGCATTGAGCGCGAGAACGCCGAACAGGTACCAGAGCTGGTAAAGCGGGAAAGCCGGGATGGCGGCGGCGACGGTGAACGCCATGGCGCAGTGGCGTCCGGCAAGCAATGGCTCGCGCCCGCCGCGCGCCGCCATGCCCACCGACAGCGTGATGGCCACGAACACCGACCACAAGGCGGCGGCCGAGTCCCGGCACAACCAGCCGATGATGCCGCCGCCCGCGATCGCGGCCGCGTCGACCGCCAGCAGCCGCAATCGCCCCGGCAGTTCACCATCGTTGTCGGCGAACGCCAACAGCATGCCAACCACGGCGCCGGTCAGCGCGCCCTCGGGTTCTTTGCGCAGGACGCCGACGATCACCGGGACGCCGATATTGATGAGAAACAGCGCCCCGCGCCGAACTTGCGCGGCGTCCAGGGAAGTCGCTTCCATGATGCCCCCACAAAGCCGCTAGCTAGGACCCCGCACCCTGTTCCGTGTGGTTCGAATTTGAAGCCGTTACGAGAGCGCGATCAAGACCCTGCCGCTTCTTTTGCTGTGCGGCACGAATGCCCAGTACCGGCGGCGCTTCGTCACAGCCATGGAAAGGCATGCCGCCTGTGCTAGGCTTAAGTTCTGTCGCCTTCCTTCGACCGCCCCATCAGGTCGCGGCGGCCGAGTCTCCAGTGGTCTCAATCATTTCTCGCTGATACAGGAGATTGCCATGCGAATGCTCCGGCTCCCGTTGCTCGCCGCCGCGGCAACGCTTACTTCCGTTCTTTTCTTTGTCGCCGGCGCGCAGGCGCAGACCAAGCTGGCGATCGGAAAGATCATCGGCGGTGATGGTTTCCACGTGCCGACCTACGTGGCGCTCGACCAAGGTTTCTTCAAAGAGGAAGGCCTCGACGCATCGCTGGTTGAGTTGCAGGCGCCCGCTCAGGTCACCGCTGTTTTGTCCGGCAGTATCGACTGCGCGCCCATCCCTTCGGGTGGCGCGCAAGCGGCGCTCAGTGGCGCCAAGATCATGTACATCGTCGGCGAATCGCTGAAATCGCAGTGGACGCTGACGACCCGCCAGGACGTCAATGCGCCCGAAGACCTCAAAGGCAAGACGATCGGTTTGGGCCGGCCCGGCGGCGCCGATTATGACGAGGTGCAGGCAGTGCTGCACCGCTTCTTCCACATGGACGCCGGCAAAGACTATAAAGTCATCTCCTTCCAGGGCGAGCCCGAGCGCATTGCCGCGCTGAGCAATGCCGACATCCAGGGCGCCGGGCTGTCCATCCCGCATGCGATCGTCGCGCAGCAGGCCGGACTGAAAATCCTGTTGCGCACCGGCGATTACATTCCGCGCGCCGGCGGCACGATCTTCTGCATGCAGAGCCTGGTCGAGCAGCATCCCGAAACGGTGAAGAAAATCATCCGCGCCATCGCCAAGGCCGTGATGTATTTCCGCACCAACAAGGAGGGCTCGATCAAGGTACTTGAGCATCACATCGCCAGCATCAAGAGCGATCAGGACGCCGGTTTGATCTGGGATCAGTTGCACGAAACCTACGGCGCCGAGGTGCCGCCCGATCTGTTCCGCGAGATTCTCGAGTTGCGCCGGCAGACCATGATCGCGGCGCGGCAATGGCCGGCCGATAAGCCGTTGCCCGATCCGGAGCAGTTCATCGCGCGTAGCCTGCTCGAATCGACGCTGAAGGAGATGAACTACGTGCCGACCAGTCTGGCGGCGCCAAGCAAATAATAAAATAACATCGCGTGCCTCGGTCGCGTTCGCGGACATCAAAGCCGAGTGAGAGGCGGTCTAGGCCTCCTTCGCCAATGACCTTTGCGGCCTGATTACCCCAAAGAACCGACCGGGCTTTTGCCTCGCATACGCCAAGTTGCGTATTCGCAAGCCAGTGGCTCGATGGCTATTCCTGCCGTGTATCCGCAGCCAAGTGCTTTGCAGGAGCAGATCATGACCCAACCGGCAGCCGCCATGAACGAACAGGCCGAACTCAAGAGTTTCGCCACACCCGACGAGGTGCGGGTGTTTCCGAAGGGGCGTCTGGAGCTGATTAAGGTCGGTGGCGCCACGATCGGCCGTGCCGTATTCGAGCCCGGCTGGCGCTGGGCGACCTCCGTCCAGCCGATCGTCGAGACCGCGAGCTGCGAGGCTCCCCATTTCCAGTATCACGTAGCCGGCGTGCTGCGCATCCGAATGGACGACGGCGCGGAATTTGACTGCCGACCCGGCGACGTCTCGCTGCTGCCGAGCGGACACGATGCATGGGTGGTGGGCGACGAGCACGCAATCGTGGTCGATTTTCAAGGCATGCTCGACTACGCCACCGCCCATAAGCACGCGGCATGAGCCAAGAGCTACGCCGCGCCCTTGCGACGGGACACTCGCTCACGAACAGAGGAGAGAGAGGCCATGACCGCTATCAACGTCGTACGATTTCGCGTCAGGCCGGGCATGGATCAGGCCTTCTTGGACGCTCATCGCAACGGCAAGGCGGCGTGGCCGGGATTGTCCCGCGGTCACATCGTCGATACCGGCGCGGGGACTTACGTCCTCATCGGGGAATGGCCCGACCCGACGGCGCTGGCCGGCGCCCGCAAACGTATGATCGAGACCCTCGACACGTTTCGCCATACCCTCGAGGATCTAGGACCTGGGCTCGGCGTGACAGAAGCGGTTTCAGGAACGGCCGTGCTTTCGTTAAAGTGAATTGAAATCCGCCACGCGGCAGAAAGCTTTGGCGAACCCGGCCGCCGGGGTTGCTTGTCAATTGATCGGCGGATTTGTATATTTGCCACGCGCGCAGAGCATCCAAACCTCGATTGGATCGTCTCATGGCCGCGATGCTTGCAGAGCTTGCTGACCGCGACCTGCGCGCCGCTCTGGGCGCGTTGCAGTCGCTTGCCGAGGAGCGCGCGGGCGGGGCATCCTTCGTCGCTGCCGTCCTTGAGCGCCTGGCCGGCCTGATTGCTTCCGAGCTGACGACGTTGAGCGTCTGCGACTTGGAGCGAGGCACGCGCCGGGTCCTCGGCCGTCAGGGAGAGTCGCTGTCGAATGCGGACCGCGCGGCGTTCGACAGGCATTTCCGCGAGCATCCCCTGGTGCGCTTTCACAGCTCGCACCCGGGCGGACCGACGCGGCGCATTTCCGATTGCATGAATGCGCAGGTATTTCGCAACTCCGCGCTTCACGCCGACTACTACCGCCGCATTGGCATCAACTACGTGATGGCGCTGCCGCTGCGCATCGACGAGGCCAACGTCGTCAGCGTGGTCTTCAATCGCAGTCGTTCCGACTTCAAGGACAGCGAACGCGCTGTCGCGGATGCGATCCGCCAGCCGCTCGCTGCGATCTACCGCAATCTGCTTGCCTGCGAGGACGCCGGCATCGGGCTCAAATGCGTGAGCCAGCTTGCCGGCGACAGCGGCTGGCAAATGATACGTGTGACTCTGGCCGGTCGCATTATCGACGCTTCGCCGATGGCGCTGTCGCTGTTGACCCGCTTTTTCCCCGAAGCGGGCGCCGCGCGTGCAACCAGACTGCCGGCCGAGTTATTCGAATGGTTCGCACGCAGCCGCAACTGGGGTCTTGACCGGCCGGCGATCAATCACGCTCAGCCGTTCATTCTGTCGCGTCTCGGCTTGGCATTGCGGGTGCACTTTATCCCCGATCCGGACAACTCGTCAGCCGGATACCTTCTTATGAAGGTCAGCCGTGTCGAGCTTCATTCGGCCGATCTCGCAGAACTGCCGGTGACCGAGCGCGAGCGCGAGATTCTCGCCCTTGTTGCTGCGGGCAAGACGAATTACGAGATTGGTACTATTTTGGCGATCAGCGCCCGCACCGTTCAGAAGCACCTTGAGCATATTTTTCAGAAGCTCGGGGTCGAGAGCCGCACCGCGGCAGCCGTCCGGGCCTTGGGGACATTGGACGCTCACGCCGCTGGCCGGCCCGTCTAGTGGTCCAATTCTAACATTCGCATCCGGGTTCGGCAGGCTCTCATGCGAATGTTAGAATCAAAGGACCACTAGCAACTATAAGTCCTAGTGGGGCTTTGGATTTGACATTCGCTTCACGAACTTGCGGCTGGCGGGTAGCGAATGTCAAATCCACCCCACTAGGTGGCCAAAGAGCCGTACGCCAAACGGCGTATTCGGCGCCGCGAACCCAGCACTTAAGGTCCTCGCACGCCGCCGGCTTCGCTATCGCGGCTCCGTTCCGCACTGGACGCGCGAGCCGGCGCAACGAGGAGAAGCGTCATGACGTCACGTCACGAGGTGACTGTTGCGGAGCTCAAGCGCGCCATCGAGGGCCGCGATGCCAAGGCCCTTGCGGCATACTATGCCGACGATGCGCTGCTGCGAATCATCGATCAGGACAATCCGCCGAGCAAGCCGCGGGAACTGAAAGGCAAGCAGGCGATCGCCGCCTATTTCGATGACGTCTGCGGCCGCGCCATATCGCATCACGTCGAGACCGGCGTCAGCAACGGAACGGCGATAGCCTTCACCGAAGCCTGCACCTACCCGGACGGTGCCAAGGTGTTCTGCGCGGCGATGCTGGAGATCGAGGACGGCAAGATCGTCCGCCAGACCGCGGTGCAAGCTTGGGATGCCTAGGCTGCTCGGTCTCGTCAGTTCGGCCGTAGGTCAACCGCGTCGGTTCGGGCGCTTCGCCTGATGCCGCCCGACGCGGCGCGTGATTGCGCGAGACCGAGCGGCTAGCTGGCGTTGATGTGCGCCGGCCGCCAGCGGCTCAGGCGGTTTTCCAGCGCCTTGACGATGGCAGTCATCAACAGCGACAGGCCGGCGAAGACGATCAGGCCGGCGAACACCACATCGACCCGGAAGCCGCTCGCCGCGCGCACCATGATGACGCCGAGTCCCTCCTGCGAGCCGAAGAACTCGGCGACCACGACGCCAAGTACGGCGCGGCCGATGGCAAGCCGCAGCCCGACCATGATGAAGGGTAGCGAATTGGGCACCACGACCAGCCGCGCAATGTCCCACTCGCCGGCGCCGAACGAACGCACCACGTTGATCAGGACCTTGTCGGCGTTGCGCACGCCCTCGTAGGTGTTGATCAGGAGCGGGAACAGTGCGCCGAGAAAGACGACGGCGACCTTCGACCACAGTCCGATGCCGAACCACAGCATCAACAGCGGCAGGAAAACGAGCCGCGGCGTCGCATTGAACGCGGTGATGAAGGGATCGAACATCGCGTCGAGCGTATTCGAGCGGCCGAGCAGGATGCCGAGCGGCAGGCCGGCGAGGATGGCAAGGCCGAGCCCGATGGCGAAGGCGGTCGCGCTCACCCCGAGCGGCTCCCACAGCGAGCCGGTGACGATCATTTGCCACAACGTGACTGCGACCGCGCTCGGTACGGTGAAGAACAGCTTGGTCCCCGGCTTGAGCGGCACGAAATAGGGCACGAACTGCCACACCAAAAGCAGCACCACGATGCTGAACGTGCCGAGCGCGGCCGGCTCGACGCGCCGCCACAGGCTGCGCGCCGGGACGGCATCCGGCCCGCCGCGATCGAGCGCGGCGGGGGCAACGTTGAGCGTCTGCGTGTCGGCCATCGCTGCGCCCTGCCCTATTGTCCCGCCCGCCAGGGGAACGCGGTGCGCTCTGCCCAACGGATGCCTTCCGTCAGAACAACGGCGATCACCATCACGATGAGAATGCAGGCGAACATCTTGTCGATGGCGAACAGATCGCCGAAGCGCGAGATGGCAAAGCCGATGCCTTCGGAGGCGGCGAAGAATTCGCCAACCAGAACGCCGATCAGCGCCCGGCCGACGGCGATGCGCGCGGCGGCGACGATATAGGGCAGCACGCTCGGGAACATAACCTTGCGATAGAGGGCCCATTCGCCGCCGCCGAGCGAGCGCACGACGTTGATGAGCAAACGGTCGACCGCGCGCACGCCGGCATGCACGTTGAAAATGAAGGGAAACACCGACAGCGAAAACACGATGATCGTCTTGCCGGTGATGCCCACGCCGAAGAAGATTACGAGCAGCGGCGCCAGCGCGACCAGCGGGCTTGCGTAGAATATCGTCATCAGCGGATCGAGCGCGTAGCCGACCCGCACACGCCAGCCCATGACGATGCCGAGCGGTACGCCGATGAGGACGGCGGCGCCGAGCCCGAGGAAAAAAGGCACGGCCGAAACGGCGAGATCGTTGAACAGATCGCCGTTTTCGACCAGATCGGCAAAGCCCGCGGCGATCAGGCTCGGCTTGGAGACGAACAGCGGGTTGAACGGCACGACCAGAAAAATCGCCTGCCAGGCGGCGAAGAACAGCACCACCGCGAGCCCGCCAAGCAGGACGTTGCGGTAGCGCGCAGTGAGGGACGGGCGAATGGCTTCTTCGGCCATGGGCTTCGGACCGATTGTCATTCTTCCTCGCCCGTTGAGAAATCTACTAGTCCGCAGACCCCCACTCTATCTCTCCCCCTTTCAGGGGGAGAGAAGCGCAAGCAGCACGCTCTCGGCATCACGATCGATGCATGGGATGCAGTTTGCTTCTTCCTCCCCTGAAAGGGGAGGAATGAGGAGGGGTCGCGGGCCGCAAGCAAGCGCGTCAAGTCCATCTCTGCAGCCTATCATTGTCCACTGGGCATCAAACCACGATCTCGTCCTTGAGCGTATTCCAGATTTCGAGCTTGAGGTCGTTGAATTCCGGCGTCACCCGCATCTCGTAGTCGCGCGGGCGCGGCAGCTTGATCAAGAAAATCTTCTTCGCCCGGCCCGGCCGCTTGCTCATGACCATGACGCGGTCTGACAGATAGATGGCCTCGTCGATCTGATGGGTGACAAACAGCACGGTCTTCTTCGCCTCCCGCCAGATGCGCAGGAGCTCCACCTGCATCAAGTCGCGGGTCTGCGCGTCGAGCGCCGCGAACGGCTCGTCCATCAGCAGGACTTCCGGATCGGTCGCGAGCGCGCGGGCGAGGCCGACGCGCTGCTTCATGCCGCCGGACAATTCGTGCGGATAGTGATGCTCGAAGCCATTAAGCCCGACCAGCGCGACCAGCCGCTCAGCGACGGCACGGCGCTTCTCCGCCGGCACGCGCTTGAGTTCGAGGCCAAGTTCGATGTTGTGGGTGACCGTCCGCCACGGCAACAGCCCGAATTCCTGAAACACCATGGCGCGGTCGGTGCCGGGGCCGCCGATCTTCTTGCCATGCATCAGCACTTCGCCCGAATCCGGCTTCACCAGGCCGAGCAGGATGCTGAGAAACGTGCTTTTGCCGCAGCCGGAGGGCCCGACGATCGAGAGGAATTCGCCCTCCTCGACGTCAATGTCGAAACCGCCAAGCGCACGCACCGGCGCGCGGTTGGGCGGCCGGAAGGTCAAACTGACGTTGCGGCCCTGGATGTAGCCGGTCATGCGGGGATCCAGCGCGCGCGGGCAAACTGAAACATGGCGGACATGATCGCCCAGGGCGTGGATAGTCGCAACCGGGATAGATGCCGCATGCATTCGCTGCGCTGCACGCAAAGCGCGATGAGATCGATGGCGACAGCGGGCGCGGTCCCATCGCAAAAAAACACAAGGTACGCCGCATCCACCCGCGCCTTGGCGGTTTCGCCAGCCCAGGGCTATTGTTGTCGCCAACGAAGAAGCGATCGCGGGGAGGCTCAAATGTCGTCAGGCCAACGTGCGCCAAATTCAGAGGCCTTCGACTTTATTATCGTGGGCGCTGGCAGTGCCGGATGTGTCCTGGCCAATCGGCTGACGGCGTCGGGACGCCACCGCGTGCTGCTGCTGGAGGCGGGCCCGAGCAACTGGCACCCGTGGCTGCATATTCCGCTTGGCTTTGGCAGGCTGTTCACCGATCAGCGTTACAACTGGTGCTACGAGACCGAGCCGCAGCCCGGCTGCCATAATCGCAACGTCATCGCGCCGCGTGGCAAGGTTTTAGGCGGCTCCAGTTCGATCAATGGACTGATCTACATCCGCGGCCAGGCCGAAGACTTCAATCACTGGCGGCAGCTGGGCAATGCCGGCTGGAGCTTTGACGACGTGCTGCCCTATTTCCGCAAGGCGGAAGACAACGAACGCGGCGCCGATGAATTCCATGGCGCCGGCGGGCCGCTCGGGGTTTCCGACTTGCGCGACCGGCATCCGCTTGCGGTCGCCTATGTCGAGGCTGCCATGCAATGCGGCTATCCGCGCAACGACGATTTCAACGGCGCGGCGCAGGAGGGCGCCGGCTATTATCAGACCACGATGCGGCATGGCGTGCGCTCTTCGGTGGCGCACGGCTATCTCAAAGAGGCGCGGCGGCGCGCCAATCTCAAGGTGGTTCCGCAAGCGCTCGCGACGCGCATTGTCTTCGACGGCCGGCGCGCGACCGGCGTCGAGTATCTTGCCGGCAGCGAGAAGCGCAGCGCCAGCGCCAATGCCGAGGTGATCGTTGCCTCAGGCGCGTTCAACTCGCCGCAACTTCTGCAGCTTTCCGGACTAGGCCCCGCAGCGCTCCTTCGTTCGCACGGCATTGCTGTCGTTGCCGACACTCCAGGCGTCGGCGACGACCTCAACGACCATATTTCCGGCCGCATCATGTTGCGCTGCAAGGGTACGACCACGGTCAACGCGGTGACGCGCAACTGGGGCAGCAAACTTGCGCACGGTCTGCACTACGTTGTCACCCGCCGCGGTTACCTCGCCGTGCCCGCGGTCTCGTCTGCGGTTTTCATCCGCGCGCTGCCGACCTCGGCAACGCCGGACTCGCAATGTTCGATTTCGCTGTTCTCCGCGTCCAACATCGGCGGCGACCTGCATCCGTTCCCGGGCGTGACCGGCAATTGCGTGTTGCTGCGGCCGGAGAGCCGCGGCTATGTGCGCATCAAATCCGCCGATCCGCGGCAGGCGCCCGCCATCAACCCGAATTATCTGGCGACGCGGAAGGACTGCGAAACGATCGTCGCCGGCGTCAACGCGATGCGCCGCATCTTTCAGGCGCCGGCCATGGCGCGTTACGTCGCCGAGGAGATCGAGCCGGGCGCGCAATGCGACAACGACGATGAGCTCCTCGATTTCATCCGCCGCCGCGGCTCGACCACCTATCATCCGGTCGGCACCTGCCGCATGGGCCCCGACGAGAAGGCCGTGGTCGACGAGCGGCTGCGCGTGCGCGGTTTCTCGCGCCTTCGCGTAGTCGACGCTTCGATCATGCCGGCCGTCGTTTCCGGCAACACCAACGCCGCTACGATCATGATCGGCGAAAAGGGCGCCGACATGATCTTGCAGGACGCCAAAGCCTTGCAGGGCACCGAGGCCGCATGACGGCCTTTAAGACTTATCCATCGCGTTGTCGGCGACGAGCTCGGCGCCGTTGATATAGCTCGCCGCGTCCGAGACGGCGAAAACGATCAAATTGGCGATTTCCTCCGGCGTGCCCCAGCGCGTATCGCGGGCGCCCTGGTTGGTCGACCATGACGCGCGTTCGCGCGCCGCGTCCTCGGCAGAAAGCTGGCGCTTGGCCAACTCACGTTCCCACTTGGCAAAGCGGTCGGGCGTATTGATGAAACCCGGGATCACGCAGTTGACGCGGATGTTGTGCGGGGCAAGCTCGTTGGCGAGCACCTTCGAGAACCTGATCTCGGCGGCCTTGGCCGGCCCGGTGCACGACGACAAGAACGGCGGATTGAGCGTCATGATCCCGGTCTCGCCGCTGACATTGAGGATACGGGCGAGGCGAACGCGCCGCGCGGGTCGAGGAAGTGTTCGACCTCTTTCCCGAAATCGCGACCAAGCGCCACGAACGCGCGGCCGCGCTCTCCGGCGGTCAGCAGCAAATCCTGGCAGTCGCGCAGGGTCTGGTGCGGCGGCCGCGGCTCCTCATGCTTGACGAGCCTTCCGCCGGCCTGTCGCCAGTCTTGGTGGATCGCGTGCTTGTGGTGGTGCAGCGGCTGCGTGAAGCCGGCACGGCCGTCTTGCTGGTCGAGCAGTTGATCGAGAAAGCGGTTGCGGTTGCCGACCGTGTCTATGCGCTGGCGCGCGGCGCGATCGTGCTGGAAGCGAATACCGCCGAGGCCGATTTGCCGCTGCGGCTCGAGCATGCGTATATGGCGAGCGCACAGGGCGTAACGCGTTTGGAGTAACACGAATGTTGGCGTTGAGCCCGGTCGTTTCTCCGCGGCGCAAAATGCAGCTTTTGGCCGCCAGGGCGAGCGGGACCTATGCGCGCTCCGTCTATCTTCCGACATCGGCGTTCTGGCGCACTCTGCGCGGCAAGAGCCGCAGCTGGCGCGGCGCGAAGCGCCAACATGAGCAGCGGACACAGCTCCCGACGGTGGACTGGTCCGATGTTTTTCCGACCCAACCGATCTATCTGGCAGAAACTCAGAAGCGGGCTGGCAATGTGGCGTTCGGCGAACTCGCGGTGCTCGCAACCGCCGCGGCGGGCGTAGCGCCGGAATCCGAAATCGTTGAAATCGGCACCTTCGATGGCCGTACGACGCTGAATTTGGCCATCAATGCCCCGGCGAACGTGCGGATCATAACGCTGGATTTGCCGCGGGAGGCGCCGACCCAATTCGAACCAGCGACCGGAGAGCGTCTCTTCGTTGACAAGTCCGCGCCAGGCGAACGATTTCGCCGTGCCGCTCCGCAATGGTCGGCTCACGCTGCGAGAATTTCTCAAGTGTTTGGAGATTCTGCCACTTACGATTGGTCGCGCCACTTCGGCCGCGCTGGCCTCGTGTTTGTCGATGGGTCACACGCCTATGACTGCGTCCTCGGCGATTCCGCGACCGCATTGAGGCTCGTTGACAAGAGTGGAGCGGTCATCTGGCACGACTACGGCGTATGGGACGGCGTCACTCGTGCGCTCGACGATTTCGAGATGAAGCAACGTCTCGGACTGCGTCACATCCGAGGTACGACGCTGGTGGTTTTTCAAGCGGCTTCCTGAAGGCCACCGTTATGGCGGGCCGCGAGGTTTCGTTTCGGTGGCGGACCCGATGGCGGGAAACGGGTCAAAATCGAGGGAAAGCTGGTCGGAGTGGCAGGATTTGAACCTGCGACCCCCTCGTCCCGAACGAGGTGCTCTACCAGGCTGAGCCACACTCCGACTGACGGGCGGCTTATACATTTGGCCTTGCGGAGCCGCAAGTTGACCCTTCGGCCCACACGCCTGCATGCCTTTACGCCCCTGCAAGCCGCCGCCGGTTTTGCCGCGCGCGTGCTATCGAGGCATGAAGGTGCAGCCATGACAGCCCCGCTGACGACCCGCATGGTAACGGCCGACGCCGACGCGATCGGCGAAGCGGTGCGCTGCCTTGCGGCCGGCGGGCTGATCGCATTCCCGACCGAGACGGTCTACGGGCTTGGCGCCGACGCGACCAATGGGCAGGCGGTGGCGCGGCTCTACGAGGCCAAGGGCCGGCCAGCGTTCAATCCGCTGATCGCGCACGTGACCGACCTGGCGGCGGCGCGAAAGCTGGCGCGCCTTAATGCCGACGCGGCGCGGCTTGCCGAGGCGTTCTGGCCGGGACCGCTGACGCTGGTGCTGCCGAAGGCGGCCAGCTGTCCGGTGGCGGAGCTGGCGACCGCCGGCCTCGACAGCATCGCGCTGCGCGTGCCCGATCACGCGATGGCGCAAAAAATACTTTCCAGTTTTGGCAAGCCGGTGGTGGCGCCGTCGGCGAACCGTTCCGGGCACGTGTCGCCAACCACGGCCGCACATGTGGTTGCCGATCTGCGCGGGCGCATCGATCTCATCGTCGACGGCGGGGCGACCCAGGTCGGCGTCGAATCCACCATCGTTGGCTGCCTCGATGAGCCTGTCCTACTGCGTCCGGGCGGGGTGCCGCGCGAGGCGATCGAGCACGTGCTGGGCCGGCCGCTGCCGGCCCTCGAAGCGGCTCCGCCAGCGTCGGCCGACGAGGTCCCGCTCGCGCCCGGGATGCTCGCCTCCCATTATGCGCCGCGGACGCCGCTGCGGCTTGAAGCGGGCACCGTCCTGGACTGCGAAGCGCTGCTTGCCTTCGGCCCAACGCTCGCCGTCGGCGCGGAGCGCGCTAGCGGCATACTCAACCTGTCGGAGCGCGGCGATCTCACCGAGGCGGCGGCCAACCTGTTCTCGCATCTGCGCGCGCTCGATGCGCTCGGCGCCCGCGCCATCGCGGCCATGCCGGTGCCACGCGACGGCCTCGGCGAGGCGATCAACGACCGGCTGCAACGGGCGGCAGCGCCGCGCTGAAGTGCGCTTGCACGGCGACAGCGCGGCTGTCATCAATCGGCTGACAAAAGCCTCTTGGAAACGCCCCGATGCTCGACAAGCCGGAAAGAAAGCTCGATCCCGCCCTGCTCGCCCGCTTCGCCGCGATCGTCGGCGACAAATACGCTATTACCGATCCGGCCGCGCAGGCGCCCTACCTCGTCGAGATGCGCAACATGTTCCAGGGCCACACGCCCGTGGTCTTAAGGCCGTCGACGGTCGAGGAGGTGTCGAAAATTGTGGCGCTCGCCAACGAGACGGCGACGGCGATCGTGCCGCAGGGCGGCAATACCGGGCTGGTCGGCGGGCAGATCCCGCTGCACAACGAGATCGTGCTCTCGCTCAACCGGCTCGACCGCGTCCGCGAGGTCGATCCGACCTCGAACACGCTGACCTGCGAGGCCGGTGTCACCTTGCAGCGCGCGCGCGAAGCCGCCGCCGCGGCCGACCGGCTCTACCCGCAAGTGCTGCCCTCGGAGGGCACCTGCACGATCGGCGGCAATCTCTCCACCAATGCCGGCGGCACGGCGGCGATCGCGCACGGCATCGCCCGCTCGCACGCGCTGGGCATCGAAGTGGTTCTGGCCGACGGCCGCGTGCTCAACAACCTCAACAAGCTGAAGAAGGACAATACCGGCTACGACCTGAAGAACCTGTTCATCGGCGCCGAAGGCACGCTCGGCATCATCACCGCGGCGGTGCTGCGCCTGGTGCCGCGCCCGCGCTCGGTGGAAACCGCGTTCGCCGGCGTGGCGTCGGCGGAAGCGGCGCTGGAGTTCTTGGGTATTGCCACCGAGCGCACCGCCGGCGGCGTCACCAGCTTCGAAATCATGACCCGGCGCGGCATTGAGCTCGTGCTCCAGCACGGCGCCGGCACCCGCGATCCGCTGTCGTCGCAGTATCCCTGGTACGTGCTCATCGAGCTGTCCTCACAGCAGCGCGAGGGCTTCCGCGAGGTGATGGAAGATGTGCTGGCACAGGGTATGGAGCGCGGGCTCGTGCTCGACGCCACCATCGCCGACAGCATCGAACAGGGCAAAGCGTTCTGGCGCATCCGCGACATGTTCGGCGAGGTGCAGCGCTATGCCGGCGGCTCGATCAAGCACGACGTTTCGGTGCCTGTCGCCGCCGTGCCTGCGTTCATCAAGGAAGCCAACGAGGCGGTCACCAAGCTTATTCCCGGCGCGCGGCCGCTGCCCTTCGGGCATCTCGGCGACGGCAACATTCACTACAACGTCACCCAGCCGGAGGGCGCTGACAAGGACGACTATCTGAAGCGCTGGGACGATGTGAACGCCGTGGTCTTCGCCGTGGTGAAAAAGTATGGCGGCTCGATCTCCGCCGAGCACGGCGTCGGCGTCATCAAGCGCGATCTGTTGCCGTCGGTGAAGGACCCGGTCGCGCTCGATCTGATGCGCAGCATCAAGCACCTGCTCGACCCGAAGGGCATCCTCAATCCGGGCAAGGTGCTGTAACGCATCATCATAACATCGTGATGCCCAGATCGCGAGCATCCGTGCCTTATCCTGCCGCATCTATTAAAGAAGCAACCGCCTTCAGTGAATAAGAGCTAAAAGGCTTTTGCTACTACCGACACCGTGATCTTGCCGTCACACTTGCGTAACAATTCATCCATGTGCGCAGATTTTTTGCGCCACAAAATTTGTCGCCTGTTGCGGACTTAAGGTCATCTTTTTGTCCCACTGTATCGTGTAAGTCTTCCGCCGCGTCCGGAAGCGATTCTGATTGCAACGGCTCCGACGCCAAGCGCCCAAATCAGAAAACGGGTCGCACCAAAAGGAGACTGGGGAAGAAGCGCCCTGGACATCTTTTGGAGCATGAAACATGTCGCACTACCTGGACGGCGGCTCTGTCGCCGCCTTTGCCGAAAGTCCTGCGTATTCCTGGCGTACGTTCTTCAGAAGCGCGATCGATACAGTACGGATTTGGCGCAAGCGGCAACACGACCGCCAGCAACTGCTCAACTACCTTGCCATGGATCATCGCGCGGCAGGCGATATCGGACTGGATAGAAGCAACGCACGCGATTGGGCAGAGCGGCCGTTTTGGCGCGCTTGAACGATGACGACAGCCTAGAACAATGAGCCTTGGCCGCTGTTCGCTGCCTTCGATTTTACCTCCCGTGGCGAAGCTTTCGCCGCGGGAGGTACCGCAGTGGCAGCGTCTGCTGCAGCGGCCGGCGCGATGAGTTCAGGCGAATCATTCGCCACGCGGTTGACCGCGGCTGAAATTTCGTAAGCCTCAAACAAGTCCTCGCGCGCCGGCGCAATCAGCGCGGTCGCGGTTTGCGCGTCGACCTTCGCGCTATCGAGCCACAGATCGAACGCTTCGGGCGGCACGATCACCGGCATGCGGTCGTGGAACGCCGCGAGCGTCCGGTTGGCGCGGGTGGTCACGATCGCGGCCGTGTCCAATTCCTCGCCGTTAGGGCCGGTCCAGGTTTCCCACAGCCCGGCAAAGGCGAACGGCCCACCACCAGCTCGCAAGCGCACGAAATAGGGCTGCTTGCGCCCACCTGCATCTTTCCACTCGTAGAAGCCATCGGCCGGGATCAGGCAGCGCCGCCGCCGCATGGCGTTGCGAAACGCCGGCTTGTCGATGACCGATTCGCCGCGTGCATTGATCAAGAGCGAAAAGGTCTTCGGGTCCTTCACCCACGCCGGGATCAAACCCCAGCGCATCAGCGCGAAGTGGCGCTTCCCCTCGTGCAGGCGCACGAGCGGGATCGGCTGCGTCGGCGCCACATTGTAGCGCGCCGGGAAATTCGGCTGCTCGGGGTAGCCGAACAGCGCCCGGATCACCGCCGGCGACGAGATGATGACATATCGTCCGCACATGGTCTAAGAACCCTCGAAGACCGAAAGATAATCCTTTACCGCATAGTATCCAGGCGCACTGCAATTGTTGCTCTCCGTCCAGACGAAATGCAGCGGGACTTAAATGAACCGTGAGATGTCGCGGACCTATCCGACGCGGCCCTATTTGGCGGTCAGCGCCGCCATTTTCCGCGACGACCGGGTGCTGATCGTGCGGCGTGCACGGCCGCCCGCGCAGGGCATCTACACGTTGCCTGGCGGCGGCGTTGAATTGGGCGAGACGCTCGAAGAGGCGGTCGTGCGCGAAGTGCGCGAGGAAACCGCCCTCGAAGTACGTCCGATCGCGCTCGCCGGCTACCGGCAGGCCATTGCGCGCGATGCTAAGGGCGGCGTCGAGCGGCATTTCGTAATTTTGCCATTTGCGGCGCGTTGGATATCGGGAGAGGTTTCGCTCAACGAAGAACTGGCCGAAGCGCATTGGCTCCTTCCCGACGGACTTGACGGTTTGACGACCACCGAGGGTCTGGCGCAGATCGTCGTCGCCGCCGCTGAACGGCTCAAGGCGGCCGACTGAGTAACAAAGAAAAGCTCGACCATGTGGCATCACCGCGCTCGCCGTCCGCTCCGCTCTGTCGCTTTGCTTCAGACGCAGGCAGTGCTTCGCCGCGCGAGCGCGGTCTTGCTGCTGCTCTTTGTTGTGCCCCTTCTTGGCGCGGCGCCGGCGTCCGCCCAGTTCTTCGGCTTCCCGTTCGGCCAAAGCCCGGAACGGCCGCCGCAAGCGGTGCCGCGCCCGCCGCAAACTGCCGTGCCAAGAGCGCCCAAGGTCACGCCGCAGCCGGATGCGACACCGCCCGATGTCACCACCCCGTACGACCCCGACCTGCAGCGGCTCGCCGAAATTCTCGGCGCGCTGCATTTCCTGCGCGGTATCTGCGGCTACGAGGAAGGGCAGAAATGGCGCGGCGAGGCGCAGGCGCTGATCGATGCCGAGACGCCGGCGGGCAGGCGGCACGATGACATGGTAGAGAGCTTCAACCGCGGCTATCGCGGCTTTCAGCAAAGCTACCGGACCTGCACGCCGGCGGCCAAGATCGTCATTCGCCGCTACCTGGAAGAAGGCGCCAAAATCGCCCGCGATATCACCGCTCGCTACGCCAATTAGCGCCGGAACGGGCCCCTGCGGCCACATTAACCGTGCTTAAAGGTTCGATTCGGAGCCCAAAATTCCCGTGCTAATTTGACCGCGGGTAGGGATGCAAGCCGTACCGCGGCAATCAAACAACGGCGAACAGGATGGCGACGAATTTCAGTCCGGCTCACGAACTCGTGGCCGAGCAACAACAAAAACGTATGGCGCTGGGCTATCTTCAGGATGCGTGGACAGAAGCGCGTCATGAGGGCATCGAGGGCGACTGCTTGGCGCAGACCGCGCTATTTCTGGCGCTCGCCGAGCTGATCTCGACTTATGGCGAGGAGCCCGCCGCCTGCTACGCGGAAAAATTAAGCTCGCGAATTCGCAACGGCGAGTTCTCGGTCGAGATCTCGCGGCAATAACCCCTCACGTACCGTCGGTCGACGGCCGAGCGCAGACCCAAGCTCAAGCGCGCTTAGGGTTAAGCGCGTACAGGCCGTAGAACGGGCAAAGCGCCGCATCGATATCGGCCGGATAAAACGGCTTTTTCAGAAACACGGCGCCGTGCTCGCGCGCACGATCGGGCAGCGTGTTGTCCTCCACCGAGGTCATCAGCACCACGTGCACGCGCTGCTTCTCGCGCTTGAGTTCGGCAATCGTCTCCAGGCCGGAAAATCCCGGCATGTTGTAGTCGACAAAGACGAGATCGATGCCGCTCTCGCGCACCATCTTGAGCGCGGCTAATCCCTCGTCGGCCTCGCTGACTTCGAGCGGGAAATGCGTGCCGTCAAGGAGCTTGCGCACGATGCTGCGCATGGTCGCCGAATCGTCGACCACCAGCGCTCGGCACGGCAGCCGCACCCGAATGGAGCGATCGATCAGCCGCTTGACGTCTTCGAACCGCATCGGCTTTGCGGCGAGCGCATCGGTCGGAAACTCCGGCGTTCCGGTCTCGTTGATGGTGAGCAGCACACTGAACGGCCGATTGCGGGCGGCGCGCGCGGCGGCGATGCATTGGGCGACATCGGCTGCGCCCAGCCCGGCATCGATGTAGAGAAGATCGGCGCCTTGACGAAGATCGTTGCCGGCCGCCGCGGCATCGTCTGCGGTGGCGACCTCGATCGGAACCGGCAGCGTCGCGAGCGCCTGCCGGAACAGATCCTGGTCCTCCCTCGCGTTAGAGACCACGACCACGCGTAATGATAAGAGATCGTCCGTCATGCGCTCACCCCCCAGGAACGCCTGCCGCGAGTCGTACGATTTGAGGAACGGAACTCCGCTGTGCGGGAACCTGCCCTCCGTCCGACTGCTGACAAATCAGATCAAGCAAACATTCCACAAAACATCAACACTGAAGGCGTGCTGCTCTTCCGTGAGGGGCAAACAAATCATTTTGTTGGAACCGGCTATACAGACCAGCGGCAACTTACAAGAGTTTAGATTCTGCTGTACAATCTTCTGTTCTGGCACCTGCCGCCCCACCCTTGAGGGACCACAGCCGCTGCCCTAGTTTGCGGCTCGACAGCTAGGCAAAAAACGCATGAAGGCTGCGATTCTCGCCGACCGCGGGGTGATCAAGGTCGCCGGCGACGGCGCGCGGAACTTTCTCCACGGACTTGTCACCGCGGATATTCTCCAATTGAAAGTTGGCGAAGCAAGGTTCTGCGCGTTGCTCACGCCACAGGGGAAGATTATTGCCGACTTCATCGTTACCGAAGCACCGGCGAAGGATGGGGGCGGCTTCTTTCTCGATGTCCCGCTGGCGCAGGCTGCGGCGCTCGTCGGCAAGCTCAATCTCTACCGAATGCGCGCTAAGGTTATGGTCGAGGACCTGTCGCAAGTTCTCGGCGTACTCGCGGCTTGGGATGGCGGGTCCACTCCTCCTCCGACGGCAGTCGGGCTCTGCTACGGCGATCCGCGGCTGCCTGCGCTCGGGCTGCGCGCGATGCTGCCGCCGCATCTTGCCGGCGCCGCCGCGGCGGAGCTCGGCGCCACACTGGTGGGTGCCAGCGAATACGAAGCGCACCGTATCGCGCTCGGCGTGCCAAGCGGCGGGGCCGATTTCAGCTACGGCGACGCCTTCCCGCACGAGGCCGACATGGATCAACTCGGCGGTGTCGATTTCGCCAAGGGCTGCTACGTCGGCCAAGAGGTGGTGTCGCGCATGGAGCACCGTGGTACCGCGCGCACCCGCGCCGTGCCGGTGCGTTTCGTGGGCACCGCGCCCGAAGCAGGCGCCGCGATCGTCGCCGGCAATCGTCAGCTCGGCTCGCTCGGCTCGGCCGCCTCAGGCCACGCAATCGCGCTATTGCGTCTCGACCGCGCGGCGGACGCGCTGGCGAACGGCGAGCCGCTCATGGCTGGCGCAACGCCGATCCGTCTGGTCAAACCGGACTGGGCGCGGTTTGCTTTTCCGGGGGAAAGCAAGACCGCGGAATGATACGCTCGCTATACGCTGGGCACTCGGGGCCGTCGATCGCAATGGCAGCAAGAGCGTTCGACGGACACTCCTGATCGAAGGTTTTTTCTCTGGTCTTTCAAACTAGCCAACCGGATTTCAAATGAGCGCGACCTTAAACGATGACGGCCTCGTCCGCTGCCCATGGCCGAAGGACGATGCGCTCTACATCGCCTATCACGATAAAGAGTGGGGCGTGCCGGAATACGACGACCGCGCGCTCTACGAGAAGCTCATGCTCGACGGCTTTCAGGCCGGGCTGTCGTGGATCACGATCCTGCGCAAACGCGAGAATTTCCGCCGCGCCTTCGACGGCTTCGTTCCGGAAAAAATCGCGCGCTATCGTCCGGCCAAGCTCAAGCGGCTGATGGCCGACGCCGGCATCGTGCGCAATCGCGCCAAGATCGAGGGCACCGTGCTCTCGGCGCGCGCTTGGCTCGAGATCATGGACAAGGGGCTGGGGTTCTCCAAACTGCTGTGGGATTTTCTCGACGGCAAACCGAAGGTCAATCACTACAAGACGAGGGGGCAGGTGCCGGACGAGACCGCGATCTCGCGCGCGATGTCGAAAGAGCTGGCGCAGCGCGGTTTCAAGTTCTGCGGACCGACCATCGTGTACGCCTTCATGCAGGCGACCGGTATGGTCAACGACCATCTGGTGACGTGCTACCGGCACGGGGCTGTGCAGAAGCTGGCGGTGCAGAAGCTCGGACGCGCCGGCCGTGGCTGAAGCGTTGCAGCGCGCCAAACCATTGGCTCGCGCCGCATCGGCGTCCCGTGCCTGGCAGCGGATGCTGTCGGGACGGCGGCTCGATCTGCTCGATCCCTCGCCGCTCGACATCGAGATCGAGGATATCGCACACGGCCTCGCCCGCGTCGCGCGCTGGAACGGGCAGACCACGGGCGCGCACATCTATTCGGTCGCCCAGCACTGCCTTCTGGTCGAGGCGCTGGCGCGCGAACGCAGTCCCCGACTCGATCGCGCGGCCAGGCTCGCGATCCTCCTTCATGACGCGCCCGAATATGTGATCGGCGACATGATCTCGCCGTTCAAAGTAGTGATCGGCGACTCCTACAAGGCGGTTGAGCGTCGCCTGTTGGCGGCGATCCATCGGCGCTTCGGACTACCGGCGCCCTCGGCGCCGGAATTGGAACAGTTGATTAAGGCCGCCGATCACCAGGCCGCCTTTCTGGAAGCGACGCGGCTAGCCGGTTTTGCGACCACCGAAGCGCGCCGCTTCTTCGGCCGGCCACCGCGCATCGCACCGTCGATGGAGCGCGACTATCTCAAGCCCTGGCCGGCCGAGACGGCGCAGGCGTGCTACCTCGACCGATTCAAAAAGCTTGCGGAAGTATAAGCCGCGGAGCGGCATGCGCCGGCGCGACTGCCGCCATCTTACTTGTGCCATCGCGGTGGCTTATATGAGCGCCAGGGATTCATCATTGCCGGATTCCATGATTCACGTCTGCTCGCTTGCCCGCCTGCATGAGACTGTCGCGGACACCGGCGCACGCCATGTCGTCTCGCTGATCGGCGACGAGGCGCGCATCGAGCGCCCGGACCGCGTTGCGCCGGAGAATCACCTCTGGCTGCGGCTGCACGATATTTCGAGCCCGCTCGACGGATACATCCTGCCCGGCGAGGCGCATGTCGTCGATCTGTTGCAATTCGTCCGCCGATGGGACCGCCGCGCGCCACTGGTGGTGCACTGCTTCGCCGGCATCAGCCGCTCGACCGCAAGCGCCTACGCCAGTGTCTGCGCGCTCTCTCCAGATCGCAACGAGGCGAGCATCGCACGCGCGCTTCGCAAGGCGTCCCCCACGGCCACGCCGAACATCCGCATCGTGTCGATTGCCGACCGCCTGCTCGGCCGCGACGGCCGCATGGTCGCAGCAATCGAAACCATCGGCCGCGGAATTATGGCCGAGGAAGCGACCCCGTTCCGGCTCGATCTGGAGTGAGTTGATCTACAGTGACGAGCGTTAGGGCGCCGGCCGCACTGTCGCCACCGCCGTGGGCGGTGCCACCGGATCGCGTCTGGTCAGCGCAGCTCGCGGGTTGTGCTGCTGGAAGTCGCAATAGGCGAAGCCCAGGCCGGAAATAGAGCCGCGGAAACTGTGGTAGTCGATCTTCTGCACCTTGAAGCAGGGGTCGATCGGCAGGCCGGGCAGGTGCGCGCAGATCGAATTGGCGACGACCTTGATGGTTCCGGGCGGCAGCGTCGCAAAGCGAAGCTGGGTACCGCCGGGCGGTCGAACCGTGCCGATGATCGAGCCGTCGGCAAAAATGCGCCCCATGCCGGTGGTGCCATCGAAGCAGTTGTAGGTGAACAGCTTGCCGGCAATGAAGGCGCGGGCCTGTTCGGGCGCAAGTTGCTGGGCAAAGGCCGGGCTTGCCCCAATGCTTGCCCCGATCATCAACGCACAAGCGACAGCGACGCGGACCAACATCGGCAACTCCCTTGTGGACCCCGGGTTCCTGGACCCCATGGTGGCTGGCCTCAGTGCGACATTAACGAAATTCCTTAACCGTCTCCTTACCATAAGGCCCTCGCATGGTGCCCGGCCTTCGTAGCGGAATTGTGCGCTCTTGCCGGCTTTTACCGAATTTTTACCACTGTCCGCCCGCGGACCTGCCCCTCGACGATCCTGCGCCCAGCCTCAAAAACGTCGACGAGGCCGATCTCGCTGGTCATCGCCGCGATCTTTCCGCTGTCGAGGTCGGTTTCGAGGCGTCGCCAAGCCTCTTGCCGCAATGGCAGCGGGCACATGACCGAGTCGATGCCGACGAGCGACACCGCGCGCAGGATGAACGGGGCGACGGTAGTGGGCAAGTCCATTCCGCCGGCGAGTCCACAGGCGGCTATAGTTCCGCCGTAGCGTGTCATGGAAAGCACATTGGCAAGGGTCGTCGAACCGACCGCGTCGATGCCGCCCGCCCAGCGCTCCTTGGCAAGCGGCCGCGGCGTGCCGGCCAAATCCTTGCGCTCGATGATCTCGCTCGCGCCGAGACCTTTGAGGTACTCGGATTCGGCCGGGCGGCCGGTCGAGGCGATGACCGCGTAGCCGAGCTTGGCGAGAAGCGCGACCGCGACCGAGCCAACGCCGCCGGCCGCGCCGGTGACGATAACCGGCCCGCGCGCTGGCGTGACCCCTCCTCGCTCAAGCGCCATAACCGCCAGCATGGCGGTGTAGCCGGCGGTGCCAATCGCCATCGCCTCGCGCGCACTCATGCTCGCCGGCAGGCGCACGAGCCAATCGCCTTTGACCCGCGCCTTCTCGGCATAGGCGCCCAGATGCGTCTCGCCCAATCCCCAGCCGTTGAGAATGACTTTGTCGCCCACCCGCCACGCGGGATGCGAGGATGCTTCCACCGTGCCGGCGAAATCGACGCCGGCGATCATCGGAAAGCGGCGCACCACCGGCGCCTTGCCGGTGATCGCAAGGCCGTCCTTGTAGTTCACCGTTGACCATTCCACGGCGACGGTGACGTCGCCGTCCATCAGGTCTTTTTCATCAAAATCGCTGAGCCGGACGGTCTGGCCGCTATCCGCCTTGTCGATGACGATCGCCTTGAAGGTCGCCATACTGACTCCGCTTCAGGCCGCCGCGGCGGCCATGCGCTCGACCGGCTTCTCGACGATCGGCATGTTGATGAGCGCGGAGAGCAGTCCAAACAAAATCGCCAGCCACCACACCGGCAGGTACGACCCGTAGCGATCGAACACGATGCCGCCGAGGAGGACGCCGAGAAAGCCGCCGACTTGATGGCTGAAGAAAGCAAAACCAGCGAGCGTCCCCAGCCACCGGGTGCCGAACATGACGGCGATGATCCCGTTGGTTGGCGGCACCGTCGACAGCCACATCAAGCCCATCGCGGCACCAAAAGCGATGCAGGAAAACGGCGTGGTCGGAAACGAGATGAATGCCAGGATGGCCGCAGCGCGAACGAAGTAGATGAACGAAAGCAGATAGTGCTTCGGCATGCGGTCGCCGAGCCATCCGGACATGATCGAGCCGAAGATGTTGAAAATGCCGATTGTCGCCAGCGTCCAGCCGCCCACCTGCACGGTCAAGCCGCGGTCGACCAGATAAGACGGCATATGGACGGTGATGAAGGCGAGCTGGAAACCGCAGGTAAAATATCCGAGCACCAGCAACACGTAGGAGCGTTGAGCGAAGGCCTCGCGAACCGCGTGCCACAGCGATTGCGGCGCAGCCTCCTTGATTCGATCGGCAGTCGGCGTCACCAGCGCGCTCGACAGCGGTATGATGGCGAGCGTTGTCAGGGCAAAAATCGTCAACGTCTGCTGCCAGCCGAACGTGTTCATCAGCGCCACGGCGACCGGCGAATAAAGAAACTGTCCGAACGAACTGGCGGCGGTGCCAAAGCCGAAAGCAGTCGAGCGCCATTCCCGCGGCAAGAGTTTGCCGAAGGCCGCCAGCATGACCATGACCGAACAGCCGGACAGTCCAAAGCCGATGAAGATTCCGGCCGAGACATCCAGCACGGGCGCGCTGGTGGCATGGGCCATCAGCGCCAAGCCGGCTGCGTACAGCAGCGAGCCCGCGCACAGCACGCGCATCGTTCCGTAACGATCGGCGATCATGCCCGCGATCGGCTGGCCGATGCCCCAGAGCAAGTTCTGCAGCGCCAGCGCGAAGGCGAACACGTCGCGGCCCCAATGATTGGCCGACGATAGCGGTGTGAGAAAGAAGCCGAGCGACGAACGCGGCCCAAACGACATCATCCCGATCAGGCAGCCGAAGCCGACGATGACGACTGGCGTGCGCCAGCTGCGCAACGTGCTCGATTGCGGGTCGTGAGACCCGACACTCACACTGTCAGACTGGCTCGTCATGTTCGCCCCGGCGGCAACAGTGATTTGACTCAAGCATAGAAGCTCCGCGCCGATCGCCCAAACGAAAATAACGCCCGCTTAGTTCAGCAAGCGCATGGCTGGTCCGGCCGCTGGCGCACGGACTTGCGCGGTGTTATCGGAAATGCCGCCGCTCGCGCCGCCCCGCTGATAGGCGGCGAATCGGCATTGAGGACCACGGAATACGGGCTTGTGCCATGTCGCTTCCTGCTATGTCGCTCTTGCGCTCGGACGCTTTCATCTCGCCGCTTGAAATCGAAGACGCGGTGACGCGCACGCTCGCCGAGGATTTGGGGCGCGCCGGCGACATTACGTCGATCGCTACTGTGCCGGAGGACACGCGCGCGCAAGCGCTCCTGGTCGCGCGCAAGGCCGGCGTGATGTCCGGTCTGCCGCTTGTTGCCGCCTCGTTCCTCAGGCTGTCGCCGCAGATCGCGATTGAAGCCTTCGCCCGCGACGGCGACGCGATTGCCGCGGGCGGCAAGCTGATGACCATCGAGGGCGACGCGCGCACCATCCTCTCGGCTGAGCGCACCGCGCTCAATTTCGTCGGCCACATGTCCGGCATCGCCACCGCGACGGCGGCATTCGTCAAGCGCATCGCCCACACCAAGGCGCGCGTCGTCTGCACGCGCAAGACCACGCCCGGTCTGCGGGCGATCGAGAAATACGCGGTGCGCTGCGGCGGCGGTTTCAATCATCGCTTCGGTCTCGACGACGCGATGTTGATCAAGGACAATCACATCGCGGTTGCCGGCGGCATTGCGGCCGTGCTCAGGCGGGCCAAAGCGACCGCCGGACATCTGGTGAAGATCGAGATCGAAGTCGATTCGCTTGCGCAGCTCGAAGAGGTGCTCGCGGTCGGACTTGCCGACGTGGTGCTGATCGACAATTTCGATCTCGCATCGATGCGCCGCGCGGTCGAGATGGTTGCGGGGAGCCTGGTGATCGAAGCCTCGGGCGGCATCACGCTGTCTTCAGCCGCCGCGATCGCCGAAACCGGCGTCGACTATCTGTCTTCCGGTTCGCTCACGCATTCGGTGCAGAATCTCGACATCGGGCTCGATATCGAGATGTGACGGCTAGAGCTTCGCTGTCTGTTTGGCACCCGGCGCTGTCGCGGCCGAGGCTTGCGGGCCTTTTGCTCCGGCGTCGGGCTTCGGGTCGGCCTGCGAGGTATTCGGCGGCGCCCCCCAGACAGGCTCCGAGTCGCCGTTACCCCAGGCGCGCGGCCGATAGAACGTGTGCACGCCGAGTTTGTACAATTGGGTCATCTCATGCACCCAGCTCGGGTGCACCCAATAGGCGTGATAGTGCGTGGCGTGGCCGATATCGGCGAGCCAGATCTTGCCGTCGAGCGTATCGTTGGCGATGCGTTCCGCCAGCGCCCACATGTCGGGCTCCTCGATGCGGGTCAGATCCTTGTGCTCGCAGGCAAAGGTGAATTGGCAGCCCAGATAGTGGCTGGCGTTCTGAAAGACCACGCCGCAGACGTCGCTCGGGTAGTAGCCGGAAAACACGCGGTTCATCACCACCTGCGCGACCGCCTCCTGCCCGCGTAACGGCTCGCCGCGCGCTTCGAAATAGACCGCCTCGGTGAGACATTTCACCGCCTTGGCGCGCGCTTTGCCGCCCAGTCCAAGCCGCTGCGCCGGGGTTTGCAGCGGTCTGTCGTCCTTGCCGGTGACGACTTCGTTGCTGTCACCCTCGACCGTGGGCGCCGTCAAACCTTCCCGCGTCGCCATCTCCGGCTCGGCGCCAGGCAGCCAGCGATTGAGGCCCCCCGACAATCCCGTCGCGCCCGAATCGGCATCGGCAAAAGCGAACGTCGCGAACGCCGTGCGCTCCCCGTCGGGTGCGCCGATCTCGCCGGATGCCGGCACTTCGGCGTCGAGCTGTGATACTGGCCGCGGCGCGAGCCGCTGTATGCTGCCCGTCGTCACCACATCGGGTGCGCTATTGGCGATCGGTTGTCGATCGCCCTTGTGCTTGCGGTTGACCGTTGGATAAGCGACCTGCCGCGCGTCGACATCGCTCAGCGGGTTGCCGATCGACCAGGCGTTGGTGACGGGCCCGCGCGGATCGAAGTTGACACGCACGATCGCGGGCGGCTCCGGCATTGCCGTGCCGATCGGGCTGACGCCGTAATGGAAGGTCGCCGGTTCGATGGTACCGAACGGCGAGGCAATCAAATGCGCCTGCGAAGACACAGAAGGGGGCTGGCCCCCTAATAGTGCGGCGATGTCCTGATAGCCGATCGAGGTCGGCATCAGAGCCACGCAAAACGCACTGAGCCAGAAGCGCCCGGAGCTACGGCTCCTCAGCGCCAAAGTGCGCGACGCCACCATGTCCCCATCACCCCAATTCAACGCAACGCTACACGCCTGCGGTTAAGCCGCAGTGGCTTAAAAGCGACAGGTATGGTTTTTGCGGAATTAACCTTGCGAAGGCGTTAAACGCGCGGGCGCCGCGGCAAACGAGGCAGCTATCGCGAACGATGCTTTGCGATTTTCGCTGACGGTTCGGGCGCACCGGCGCGCGGCGCCTGCGCGTTGCAACCAGATCGTCCAGACCCCGGACGGCACCCAATCTTGGACCGGCGGCAAAGAAATCGCCGGCGGGAACTACCCGCCGGCGGCTAAAGAAGTATCGAGGGACCCTACTCTCCCGGCCAGAAATTGATCTGCGCCCGGCCCAGCACCGCCACGACGTTCTGGTTGGCGATCGTATAGGCCGTCCCGCTAGGCTGCGCGCCGTTTACAGCCAGACCAACTCCAGACCCGGCATAGGCCGTATTGAACCGCGTGTACGACACGTCGACACCGAGATCGAGCCACGGGAACGGATTCCACTGGGTCCGCGTGCCGACATCCCAGAAGCTGTAGTTTGGGTTACAGCTGTTGCCACTGCCCGCGGTGATTCCGAGCGGGGGCTGAACTGCGCCGAAAACCGGCGTGCCGCAAATCAACGCTCCTCCGGCGCCGGGCAAATGCGAGTTGATGATGGTCTTCGCGGTCGTGTCATACATGATGGCCGCGTAGCCGCCGTAAAGGCTGGTGCGCCAGCGCTCGTTCCAGACGTGTTCGAAGCCGGAATTGATGCTGAACGCATCAGTCAACTGGATGGGAGTACCAGCAAGGTTGGTAATGGAACTCTGGTTGTCGAACACGCCATTGACGCCCCAGGCGAAGCCGGCAGTGTTGTTGCTGTTACTGCTGTAGAGCTGCCATTTGCTGCCTCGCGCGACGTAGTTGATCGCACCATGGCCATAGGCCAAGTTCGTGCCGAAGGTGTCGCCCCGGCCGGTTGGGAGGTTGACGTCGCCACCCAGGGCAACCGCCCAGCCAAACTCATTGTCTGGATAGCCAAATCCGTTGCAGGGCGTCCCGGCAGTGCAACCGGTACCGAGATTTCCGATGTTCGCCGCCGTGTAGTAGCCGGCGGCGACCTGGTGGAGCACCGCGCTGACGCCGGCATAGCCCCACGGCTGGTCGGTTCTCAAATTGCCGATGATGTCTGGAATCCCAAAGCCCACGCCGCCGGTATTGTTTGCGAATCCATTGTCGGTGGTAAGAGTGCCGAGACCGAATTGACCCGCCAAGCCTAAATTGCTCACACCGGCATTGAAGTGGTCGTTGGGATTTTCAACCGACAGTGTCGCCGAGAAACCGTTGACGAAGCGGTAGGTATAGGCCGCCAACAGCACGCCGGTCAGGTTGGTATCGGCGCCCGTCCGCGGATTCATGTAGGTGAGGTAACCTTCCGTCGGCGAATAGATATCAAAAAACGAGCGCTGCTTGCCGACCGTGAATCCGGCGAACTGGATGTAGCCGCGATCCCAGAAGATACTCGGAGTGGCCGAGCCCGCTACCGTGGAAAGTTCGCCGTTCGGCGTTACAAACTGCGGGCCCATGCGCAAGTAACCATGCAACTGTCCCCAATCGGTTTGGGTGCGCACGTCAACCGACACGACCGCACGGCCTTCAACGTTAAAGGGGTTGGTATCAGTCCGATCGTTGCGGCCTTGCAGGGCCATCGTATCGGCGCCCAGGACAACACCGTCACCGTTGGTGCCGGTACCACCCTGGAGACGGATGTAGCCGCCGATCTTGATGCAGGCGCCCGTCCCCGGAACGAAGTAGAAGCCGGCGCCGTACATATCGCAGACTCTGACGTATTGCACCGGCACTTTGGTCGCCATTCCGGGCGCAGGGATCGGGCCCGGATAGCTGTTCACCAAGGCGCCCGGCGGCTGGGTCCGGCTCGCCGTTTGCGGCGCAGCGGGCGCGGCAACAGGGGTCTTGCTCTCGAGGCGGTTGACTTCCCTCTTCAGCGCCGCGTTTTCTTTTTCAAGCTTGTCAAGGCGCTGGATGATGGCGCTTTGGTCGTCGGCATAGGCGGGGATGCCGGAACAAAGCACGCCAAACGCGAACGCTCCGCAGACGACACTTGTACGCTACATGACGCCCCCCAACGCAACCCACAAACGGAAACAGCGCGGACCAATTGGGTGCAACAGTCTCGCCGAGCGGGCCGGGCGTCAAGTGGCGAAGGCGCTATGCTACTGAATTTACAGACTGTGTGGATTTCCGGATACAGCGCGCGTAGCCAGCGCTGTCAATTCTGCCCGCCGACGATGCATGGATACTGGGGGGCATGGATACTGGGGACGACCTGCCCGGCCTGCGGCCACACCAGGCTGCGCCGACGCAATGCCGCGGTCCAAACCAAAAGGCACGCCAACTTAGGGACTTATCCGTCCCGCTGGGCGTCCCCGCCAAGCGCGGCTTGCGCGGCGGCGAGCCGCGCGATCGGCACGCGGAACGGCGAACACGACACGTAGTCGAGCTTGACCTCGTGGCAGAAGGCGACAGAGGCGGGATCGCCGCCGTGCTCGCCGCAGATGCCGAGCTTGAGGTTGCCGCGCACCTTGCGGCCGCGTTCGACGGCGATGCGGATCAGTTCGCCCACGCCCTCGCGGTCAAGCGACACGAACGGATCGATCGCGATGATTCCCTTCGATGCATAGATGCCGAGGAAGCTCGCCGCGTCGTCGCGGCTGATGCCGAAGGCGGTCTGGGTGAGATCGTTGGTGCCGAAAGAGAAGAATTCGGCGGTCTCGGCGATCTCGCCGGCTTTGAGCGCCGCGCGCGGCAGCTCGATCATGGTGCCGACCTGATATTTGACCTTGCTCTTGGTCTCGGCGGCGACCGTCTGCGCCATGGCGTCGATGCACTCCTTCACCAGATCGAGCTCGGCCTTGCTGGCGATGAGCGGCACCATGATTTCCGGCACGACCTGCTTGCCCGTGGTGCGGGAAACTTCGACCGCGGCCTCGAAAATAGCACGCGCCTGCATCTCGGCGATTTCCGGATAGGCAATCGCCAGCCGGCAGCCGCGGAAGCCGAGCATCGGATTGAATTCGTGCAGCTCGCGGGCGCGGTCGGCGAGCTTCTTCGGATCGGCGCCCATGGCCTTCGCTACTGTCGCGATCTCCTCCTCGGTGTGCGGGAGAAATTCGTGCAATGGCGGATCGAGCAGCCGGATCGTCACCGGCAGCGCGCCCATGATCGTGAACAGCTCGACGAAATCGGCGCGCTGCATCGGCAAAAGCTTGGCCAACGCGGCGCGGCGCGCTTCCTCGTCGCCGGCGAGAATCATTTCGCGCACCGCGGTGATGCGATCCTCGTCGAAGAACATATGCTCTGTGCGGCAGAGCCCGATGCCCTCGGCGCCGAATTTGACCGCCGCGCGCGCGTCGGCCGGCATGTCGGCGTTGGCGCGCACTTTCAGTTTGCGCACCGTGTCGGCCCACTGCATCAGCGTCGCGAACTCGCCGGCCAACGCCGGTTGCAGCATCGGCACCTTGCCGGCCAGCACCTGGCCGGTCGAACCGTCGATCGTGAGCGTGTCGCCTTTCTTCAGCGTCACGCCGCCGCTCGTCATCGTCTGCGCGCGATAATCGACGCGTAATGCGCCAGCACCGGAGACGCACGGCTTGCCCATGCCGCGAGCGACCACGGCGGCGTGCGAAGTCATGCCGCCGCGCGTGGTCAAAATGCCTTCGGCGGCGTGCATGCCGTGAATGTCTTCGGGCGAGGTTTCAACGCGTACCAGAATAACGCGGCGGCCCTGACCTTTCAGCGCTTCCGCCTCGTCGGGCGAAAACACGATTTCGCCCGACGCGGCGCCGGGCGAGGCCGGCAGCCCGGTGGCGATGATTTGGCGATCGGCGTTGGGATCGATGGTCGGATGCAGGAGCTGATCGAGCGAGGCTGGATCGATGCGCGCCACCGCCTCCTGCCTGGTGATCAGCTTTTCGTTGGCGAGTTCGACCGCGATGCGCAACGCCGCCTTGGCGGTGCGCTTACCGCTGCGCGTCTGCAGCATCCACAGCTTGCCCTGCTCGACGGTGAATTCGAGATCCTGCATGTCGCGGTAGTGCTTTTCCAGCACCGCGTGGATGCGGGTGAGTTCGGCGAACGCCTGCGGCAGCGTCGCCTCCATCGACGGCTTGTCGGAGCCGGATTCGCGGCGCGCCGCTTCGGTGATTTCCTGCGGCGTGCGGATGCCGGCGACCACATCCTCGCCCTGGGCGTTGATCAGAAACTCGCCGTAAAGCTTTTTCTCGCCGGTCGAGGGATTGCGGGTAAAGGCGACGCCGGTCGCCGAGCTGTCGCCCATATTGCCGAACACCATCGCTTGCACGTTGACCGCGGTGCCCCAGCTTTCCGGAATGCGGTGCAGGCGCCGGTAGGTGATGGCGCGCTGGTTCATCCACGAGCCGAACACTGCGCCGATCGCGCCCCACAACTGCGCGTGCGGGTCCTGCGGAAACGGCTTGCCGCTTTCCTCCTCGACGCGCTCCTTGTAGCGGACGATGACCGCTTCCCAATCGTTCGCGTCGAGATCGGTGTCGAGCGAATAGCCGTTGCGGTCCTTGTGGTCGTCGAGAATTTCCTCGAAGTGATGGTGTCCGATGCCGAGCACCACGTCCGAATACATGGTGATGAAGCGCCGGTAGCTGTCTTGCGCAAAGCGCGCATCGCCGGAATTCGCCGCCAGCGCCTTCACCGTCACGTCGTTGAGGCCGAGATTGAGCACCGTGTCCATCATGCCCGGCATCGACGCGCGGCCACCCGAGCGCACCGAGACGAGCAGCGGATTTTTGTTGTCGCCGAATTTCTTAGCCGTGATGCGACCGATTTCGGCGAGGGCGGCCTCGACCTGTGCTTTGAGGTCCTTCGGGTAGGCTTTACCGTTCTGGTAGAAATAGGTGCAGACTTCGGTGGTGATGGTGAAGCCCGGCGGCACCGGCAGGCCGAGATGCGCCATTTCGGCAAGGCCTGCGCCCTTGCCGCCGAGCAGGTTGCGCATGCTCGCGCGCCCCGCGGCCTTGCCGCCGCCGAAGGGGTAGACCCATTTGCCCTTACGGGCGGCAGGCGCGGCTTTCTTGTGCGCGGCAACTTTGCCAGCGCGAGATTTGGCGGCGCGCGGCTTGACGCCGCCGCGCGCCGACTTCTTGACCGGCTGAGGCGAGAGTTTTGAGCGCGATTTTGCCATTACAGCCCTACCAATGCGCCATCACGATCATCCGTGGGCTGTCGCCTTGCTCACATCAGTGATGCCGACGGTCACAGCCGGACTAGCCATGCCGAAATGCACCCAATGATGGGTCTCGTTGAGCTGCACGACGCCGACGAAAATCAAATATATCGCGACGATGTAGTTCAACAGGCGCGGAATGATCAGGATCAGGATGCCGGCAACAATGGCGACGAGCGGCGTGATCTGCGTGGCGGTGATGACCATCGGATTTTCCTTGGGTTTTGGGGAGTGGGCGGGAAAAGTAGCAACAGTCGCGGACGCAGGACATGGAGATAACGCACAGACCGCGTCCCGGTTCTAGGCGACAAAGGCCGCGGATTCCAGAGCCCCAAACGCCCGCAGGCCCCTTTCAACGCGCCGGCAGGCAAATTCCCCTCCCCGCTAGCTCACGGGGAGGAAAAACTAGCCCTCGATCTTGGAGAAATCGGCCACGGTGCTGGTGGCGGAGCGGATTTCGTTGAGGAGCTTGAGGCGATTTTCGCGCAAAGCCGGCTCGTCGACATTGACCGTCACTTTGTCGAAGAAGGCGTCCACGTATGGCCGAAGCTTCGCCATCGCGCGCATGGCAGCTTCGAAGTCCTCCGCCGCGACGGCGCGCTCGGCGTCGGACTTCGCCTCGGCAATGGCTTTCGCCAGCGCCTTCTCTTCATCTTGTCGGTAGAGTGTCGAATCGGGCGCGCCGGTGTAGTCGCGCTTATCCTTCTTCTCTTCGATGCGGATGATGTTGGTCGCGCGCTTATAGCCGGCGAGCAGGTTCTTGCCGTCCTCGCTGTCGAGAAATTTGCCTAACGCCTCAACGCGACGAGCGATGAGCAGCAGATCGTCTTGCCCTTCCAGCGCAAACACGGCGTCGACGAGATCATGCCGAGCGCCCTGCTCGCGCAGTTGAACTTTCAGGCGGTCAGCGAAGAAGGTGAGCAGATCGGATTCTATTGGTGTTACAATTGTTTTGCCGACGCCAGGAGCAATGCGCCCGGCGCGTATGACCAGAACACTGGTAAGTTCCCGGAATAGACGTTCAAGCAACGGCAGAAGCGCCAAACGAAGATTATTGGCCAAGACGATGCGAATTGCACCCAGAGCAGCTCTGCGCAGCGCGTAGGGGTCTTTGCTCCCTGTTGGCTTCTCGTCGATCACCCAAAACCCGACCAGCGTATCGATCTTGTCTGCCAACGCGACGGCGACGGATACTGGATCGCTCGGCACCAAGTCGTCCGGCCCTTTCGGGCTATAATGATCTTCGCATGCGTGCGCGACGGCTTCGTCCTCACCTTGCTCCTCAGCGTAATATTTTCCCATCGTGCCTTGCAGCTCGGGGAATTCGCCGACCATTTCGGTGAGCAGATCAGCCTTACAAAGCTGCGCGGCACGTTTGGCTTTTTCCACGTCGGCCCCGACGATCGGCGCAAGCTCCGCGGCGAGCCGCTCGATGCGCTCGATCCGCTCCCACTGCGTGCCGAGCTTCTCGTGAAACACGATCTGCTTGAATTTCTCCAGCCGGTCCTCCAGCCGCGTCTTCAGATCGGTCTCATAGAAAAATTTGGCGTCGGAGAGCCGCGCGCGGATGACGCGCTCGTTGCCGGCGGCGATCGCCGTGCCGCCGTCCTCCGCTTCGATATTTGAAACCAGGATGAATTTGTTGATCAGCTTGGCATGCGCCGCATCACGCAGCACGAAGCATTTCTGATTGTTGCGGATGGTGGCGCGGATCACTTCCTCGGGGATTTGCAGAAACTTTTCGTCGAACGACCCCATCAGCACGACCGGCCATTCGACGAGACCTGAGACTTCGGCCAACAGCCCGTCGTCCTCGACCAGTTCGAGCCCTTGCGCGAAGGCAAGCTGCTTGGCTTCGGTGAGGATGATGTCGCGCCGGCGCTCTGGGTCGAGCACCACCTTGGCGTGGTCAAGCTTTTGCATGTAGTCGGCGAGCCGGCGCACCGTGAACGCCGCCGGCGCCATGAAGCGGTGGCCGCGCGTCTCGTTGCCCGCGGCGATGCCGTCGACCGCAAACGGCACGATGTCAGGCTCCTCGGTTTCCGGACCGAAGGTGGCGACGATCGAATGCAGCGGCCGCACCCAGCCAAGTGCGCCCGGCTCCTTCGACGCCGCGCCCCAGCGCATCGATTTCGGCCAGGGAAAGGACTTGATCACCGCCGGCAGAATTTCGCCGATCACCTCAAGCGCCGGCCGCCCCGGTTTCTCGATCACCGCGACGTAGAAGTCGCCCTTCTTGTCCGGTTGCACCTTGGCGTCGCTGATCGATTTCAATCCCGCGGATTTCAGAAACCCGGCGATGGCGTTTTCCGGCGCGCCGACGCGCGGGCCCTTTTTCTCCTCGCGCAGATCGGGCTGACGCGCCGGCACGCCGTGCACCGAGAGCGCGAGTCGCCGCGGCGTGACGAAGGCTTTGGCGCCGTCGTAGGCGAGCCCAGCCTCGACCAGCCGCTCGGTGACCGCCTTACGCAAATCCTCCGCCGCCCGCGCCTGCATGCGCGCGGGGATTTCCTCGGAAAATAGTTCGAACAGGAGATCGGGCATGGAGTCTACATCGCACCTTCTGCTCTTCACCCCCCCTTCAGGGAAGGGTAATAGGCACGCTTACGCCGGCAGCGTCTTATGGCTGCCGTCGCAGAGCGGCTGATGTTGCGAGCGCTTGCAAGCGCAGAACCATACCTCTTCGTTCGCTGTCGCCTTCCATTCCTGCGGCCGGAATTCGGTGCCTTTATGCGAACCGTCGCAGAACGGCTGCGACTTCGAACGTCCGCAGGCGCACCACCAATAACTCTCGCCGGCGACAACGTTGATGGGCAGCGGCCGCCGGCCGCCGATTTCCGGCGTATCGCTCATTTGCTTTTTCCTCCGCCTTCCGTTGCCAGCCACGCCTCGCCGCAGGCTTTGGCGAGTTCTCGCACCCTCAAGATATAGCTTTGCCGCTCGGTCACCGAAATCACACCGCGCGCGTCGAGCAGATTGAACACGTGGCTTGCCTTGATGCACTGATCGTAGGCCGGCAGCGCCATCAGGTGGCGGCCGCGATTGCTGGCGCGGTCGCCCTGCCAGCCGGCTTCGAGGTATTTGTTGCAGGCGGCCTCCGCCATGCGAAACTGCTCGAACAGCATGTCGGTGTCGGCGTATTCGAAATTGTGCCGCGAAAATTCCTGCTCGGCCTGCAGGAAGATGTCGCCGTAAGTCACCTTGGCGGCGCCGTCGCGGCCATTGAAATTAAGGTCGTAGACGTTCTCGACGCCCTGCACATACATGGCGAGCCGTTCGAGACCGTAGGTGAGTTCGCCAGAGACCGGCGCACATTCGAAGCCGGCGACCTGCTGGAAATAGGTAAACTGAGAGACTTCCATGCCGTCGCACCAGCATTCCCAGCCGAGCCCCCAGGCGCCGAGCGTCGGGCTCTCCCAATCGTCCTCGACGAAGCGGATGTCGTGCAGATTCGCATCGATGCCGATCGCGGAGAGCGACTTCAGATAAAGGTCCTGCAGATCGTCGGGCGACGGTTTGAGGATCACCTGCAGCTGGTAGTAATGCTGCAAGCGGTTGGGGTTTTCGCCGTAGCGGCCATCCTTCGGCCGGCGCGAAGGCTGCACGTAAGCGGCATTCCATGGCTTCGGCCCGAGCGCCCGCAAGGTCGTCGCCGGATGAAACGTGCCCGCCCCAACCTCCATGTCGTAGGGCTGCAAAATGACGCAGCCCCAATCGGCCCAATAGCGTTGCAACGCCAGGATCAGCCCCTGGAACGAACGTTGCGGGCGCATATACGGCGGCAAATCGGCGGCGGCGGCTTCGCTCATGGCACGTTGTTGGTGGAACCGTTCGGCAACGTCAAGTCACCACGATGGACGCGCCGTACATGCGGCAGCAAGACTTGAGGCAGCAAGACTTGGCGGCTGATTCCTGATACCTGACGCAATGGATGACGCAACCACACCTTAAGCCTGATACGGGAGGAAATTGTGCACAATAGACGCTCCGTTTTGGCCGGCATCGCCGCGCTGTCGCTCACACCGCATGTCGCCAAAGCGGAAGACTTTCCGGCCCGCCCGGTGCGCATTGTCGTGGCGTTTCCGCCGGGCGGACCGACCGACTTTGTCGGGCGCCTCGTTGCCGACAAGATGACAAGCGAACTCGGCCAGCGCGTCTACATCGACAACAAGCCCGGCGCCAACGGCACGCTCGGCGGCGGCGACGTCGCCAAATCCGATGCCGACGGCTATTCGCTGTTTCTCACCACGTCGGGTGCGGTGACGGTGTCGCCGCACATGATGACGCAAATGCCGTTCGATACGTTCCGCGATTTCGCGCCAGTCGCGCTGGTGACGACGGTGAACGAAGTGCTCGTCGTGTCGCCGAAACTCGGCGTGAAAAACGTCAAGGAGCTGGTGGCGCTCGCCAAAGAAAAGCCGGGCGCCATCACCTTCGCCTCAACCGGCGTCGGCTCACCGCCGCATCTAGCGCAATTGCTGCTCGATGCCGCCGCTGGCGTGAAATTCCTTCACGTCCCCTATCGCGGGGCCGCGCCGGCGATGACCGATTTGCTCGGCGGGCAGGTGCAAGTCGTTGCGCTCGACATTCCGGTGGTGATTGCGCAGATCCAGGCCGGCACTCTGGTGCCGATCGGGATTGCGGGCGGCAAGCGTGACGCTGTGCTGCCCGACGTGCCCACGCTGGCCGAGCAAGGCTATCCCAACACCGACGCCGCCAATTGGTACGCGCTGCTGGCGCCGGCGAAGACACCGCCCGCAGTGATCGCCAAGCTCAACAAGGCCGTCGACGACGCGCTCGCCGATCCCGCGGTGCATGACAAGCTGGTCAAGACCGGCGCCACCCCCGTCGGCGGTACGCCGGAAGCGCTCGGCGCCTTCATGAAAGCCCAATACGACAAGTGGGGAAGCGTGATCGCGGAGAACGGGATCAAGGCGGAGTGATTTTGCCGTTCCTGATTGTTGGCGACGCGCCGCCTCGGAACGGGAACGGAAATCGCTTCAGATTGAATCGATTTCCGCTCTAGCATTATGGTTGTGCATGATCTTTTCGGAAAACCGGTTTCCACTTTTCCGGATCATGCATTAATCCGGCCGATATTCGCCGGTGCGCGGATCGCGCCGCAATGTCGGCAGCGTGTGGGGATCTACCGGCTCGATGGGCGCCGTGGCGCGGATATCGTCGAGTTCGTCGTTGACGCGATGCGCTTCCTTCACGCACCAGCGTACCAACGCGGCTGCCCCCATCAGGGCGAGTGTGACTGCCAGTACGGGCGGCATGATCAAGCTCCCTGTCACAAACCGTAACGCGCCCACAGCGCACGTGCTTCAAGCGCCGAGATCAAATCCTCGGCGAGCCCGGCCTGCAATGACGCGCCCATCACCCCACCGGCGAAGCTGCCAACACCGGGCAGCCGGCGGCCGAGCCAGCCACGTTCGGCGCTGACCAGCGGAGTAACGACCTTGTCGCCAAAACGTTGCCTGAGCACGCCGCGCAGGTCGCCGATGGAATCGACGAGACCGAGTTCCAATGCCCGCTGTCCGGCCCAATATTCGCCAGAGAATAGGTCATTTTCTGGACCAGCGAGCTTGGCGCCGCGGCGCGACTTCACCAGCGCGATGAAACTGTCGTGGATTTCGCGCTGCAGTTTCTTCAGCCGCGCCACGTCGTCGGGATTTTCCGGCAGGAACGGGTCGAGCGTCGCCTTGTGTTCGCCCGACGTATAGAGGCGCCGCTCGATGCCGAGCCGCGCGATCGCCTTGTCGAAGCCGAACGAGCCGCCGACCACCCCGATCGAGCCGACGATCGAATGCGGATCGGCGACGATCTCATCAGCTGCGCAGGCGATCATGTAACCGCCCGAGGCGGCGGCGTCCTCCACGAAGGCAATGACCGGACGGTTTTTCTCGTCCGCCAATTCGCGGATGCGGCGGAAGATCAAATGCGATTGAACCGGAGAGCCGCCCGGCGAGTTGACGGCGATCGCGACAGCCTTCGCATTGGGCACGGCGAAGGCGCGGTCAAGCGTGCGCGCGACGCCGGCGAGCGTTAGGCCCGGCCGCAGCGGCGAGGAAAGGCCGATGACGCCGGTCAGCCGCACGACGGGGACGACCGGCACATCGGAGCGGAAGCGCCGCGGAACCAGTACCCGCAACGGCGTCAAAGCCCGCATGCACAAGTCGCGAATGCGCGCGCCGGTCGAAGGCTCGCTCATCGCCTGCACATAGGATTTGGGCGAGAACGCCACAAGTAACTAATTCTTAATGTTCTGGAACGCTTCTTGCCTTTATGCGCTTGTAGGAAAAGCCGGGCATCGACTGGTGACTCAACTATGAAACTATTCATGCTCTTGATCCTGATGGGTGTTTTCGTGTGGCATTCGTACCCGTTGCCACGCCGGCACGCGCGGCAGCGCAGCCGGGCGCTACGCGAAGCGTTCGGCTTTGATGCTTAACAATTAAGCTGCGGACTGCCCGTTTTCTGCCGGTAGCTTTCAGCCAGTACCAATCAACGCCAGAGGCGTGCCATCGCGCAGCACGGCGTCCGCATCGGCAGTTGGTTTGCCTTGCGAATCAGCGAGCAGCAAGCCGGGCAGGATTGCGAGCGGCGAGCGGGTTGCCTTGACGGCACGTAGCAGAATGCGGATCGCCGGCGTGCGCGGTTTGCCATAGACCGGCAGCAGCGAAACAGCACCGAATGCGGACGCCAATGCCGCGAGCACTTCGGCAGCGCCGTCGGCGCGCCAGATCAGCGTGAGCGCGCCGGACGGGCGAAGGAGCCGCGACGCGGTGCCCACCCAATCCCGCAGCGTGCCTTGCTCGGCGTTGTGCGCTCTGCGCCGGCTTGCATCCGGCGAGGGGTTGGCCGTGGCGTTGAACGGCGGATTCATCAGCACGTGATTAGCCGATCCGGCGGAGAGACCGGCGGCAGCGAACGCGGCGGCGGGCGCGGCGACGTCGAGGCAAATCGATCGCACCGAGGACGCCAACTCGTTGCGCTCGGCGTTGCCGCGCGACAGCGCCGAAAGCTCGGGATCGATTTCAACAAGCGTGATGCTGATGCCCTCGACGCGACGGGCCAGCGCGAGCCCGGCCGCGCCCACGCCGGCGCCGAGATCGACCGCATGATCGCCCGCGCGCGCTGAGGTCGCCGCCGCGAGTAGAATGGCGTCGTGCCCGACGCGATGGCCGGACAGCGGCTGGCGCAAGACCAGCCGGCCGCCGAGTACCGCGTTCTCGCTGGTGGCGCCGCCTTCAGCGGCCATCGGGACGAAGCTCGTTGGCGAAGCCCGCATCGCCGAGCAGCCGCCGCGCCGCTTCCCATTCGTCTTCGTCGACCAGAATGCGGCGTGGAAAAATACCGATCGAGCCTTCCAGCACGCTCATGTTCTGGTCGACAATCATGTGACGGATATTCGCGCCTTTGAGCAGCGCCTCGATCGCCGAAATCGTCACTGCATCGTTGGTGCGGACAAGTTCACGCAAGTTCGCTGGCTCCACCCGCCGCTCGCCGGGAAACATCCGGCAAGGTTCAACATCGCGGTCCCGTCTCCTTAGCACATATTCCCCCGGGCGGCCTTGCGGGAGGTTCTCAACCCCCTTCAGCTTGCACAAAACGCCCGCCTTGCGATACTGCTCGCGCAGGCGGCGGGCTTGAGCTTTCGCCCAGCGCAAGCTGCCGCGCCCGATCAAGTCCTCATACCTCATCCCGGAGGTCGTGGCCTTCATGCTGTATCGCCGCCTCGGCCGCACCGGCTTGCGCTTGTCGGAGATCGGCCTGGGCTGCGCGAGCTTCTGGGGCAAGAAAATCTTCAGCGAGAAAGACGCGGTCCGGCTTGTCCATACGGCGGCGGCGCACGGCGTCACCTTCTTTGATACGGGGCCGAGCTATTCCGGCGGCAGCGCCGAGCCGCGGCTCGGCCGCGCGCTTGCCGGCATCAACAGCCGGCACGATCTCGTCGTCGCCACCAAGGTCGGAACGCGACTTGGTCCTTGGGGCAAAGCCTACAAGGATTGGTCGCCCGCCGCGGTGCGCGCGAGCGTGGAGGAAAGCCTGCGGCGGCTCAAGCTCGACGCCATCGCGCTGTTGCAACTGCACGGCCCGGACATTGTTGATCTAAATGACGGACTCCTGGGTACGCTGTCGCGACTCAAGCAGGAAGGAAAAATCCGCCAGCTGAGCGTGAACAGCTTCGACATGGACGTGATCGCTCATGTCATGACGCTGCCCGATTTCGCCGCAGTCATGATCGACTACAATATCCTGCGCCCGCAGCGCGCGGCGATCATCGAACAACTGGCCGCACGGGACTTTGGCATCCTGGCCGGCCACGCGCTCGCCGGCAGCCACTACAGCCGGCGGTTCTTTGGCAACGGCGCCATCCGCGATCTTTGGTACGCGGCGCGCGCATGGCGACGCCACCGCGCCGATCTTGCGCAGAGCGAAAGCTTTCATTTTCTCAACGACGAAAAAGATTGGACTCCCGCCGAGATCGCGTTGGCCTGGGTGCTGAAGAATCCGCACGTGAGCTGCGCCGTCTTCGGCACCACCCGTCTGCCCCATCTGTTGTCAGCGCTCAACGCCTCAGGCCGGACGCTCGACGAAAATCTTCTGAGCAGAATTGACCGAGCCGCAGCCTTACCGGCGCAGGCGTGATCAAACGACGTCTGTGACGCTGCCTGATTAGGATAGATTCCGCCGCCGCTCCTCACCCGGTGCTCGCAGCGCCAGATAGGCGATGAGCTTCGCTTCGCGGCGGCCGCGCGTGACGGTATCAAGAATCAAGCCGCAGGCGATCGACAGGAAGCCGACCAGCATCAACCCGGTCGCGAGCAAGGCGGTCGGCAACCGCGGCACCAAGCCTTCCTGCACGTAAGTGATGAGGATCGGGATGGCGAGCCCAATCGACATGAGCGCCAGCGCGATGCCGAGCGAACCGAAAAACGCCAGCGGCCGCTCGGCGCGGTAGAGCTTGAGCACGGTCCACAAAATGCGGAAGCCGTCGCGCCAGGTCGAAAGCTTCGAGGCCGATCCGGTCAGCCGCGAGTAATAGGGCGTCGCCACCTCATCGACCGGCAGCTCAAGCTCGAGTGCGTGAACGGTCAGCTCCGTCTCGATCTCGAAGCCGCCGGACAGCACCGGGAACGACTTGACGAAGCGCCGCGAAAAAACCCGATAGCCGGACAGGATGTCGGAGAATGCGCGACCGAATACGTGGGCGACAAACCCGGTCAGCAACCAATTGCCGGTGCGATGGCCCGGCCGATACGCCTTGACGTCGGTATCGACGCGCGTGGCCACCACCATGTCGAGGCGATCCTCGAACAGCTTGGCGATCATCGTCGGCGCACTCGGCGCATCGTAGGTCGCGTCGCCATCGACCAGCACGTAGATGTCGGCTTCGACGTCGTTGAACATGCGCCGCACGACGTAACCCTTGCCTTGATGGGTTTCGCGGCGGACCACGGCGCCGGCGGCCCGCGCCGCCGCAACCGTGCTGTCGGTGGAATTGTTGTCGTAGACGTAGACCGTCGCGCCCGGCAGGGCTGCGCGGAAATCGGCAACCACCTTGGCGATCGCGTGCTCCTCGTTGTAGCAAGGCACCAGCACCGCTATCTCGTAGCGGCCGGGCGGCAAGGTCTCGGCAAGGTTCTGGTTGCTTGACATTGCTCCCCTCCGCCGCCACGTCCATAGCGTGATCGGCAGGTCATCGCCGCCATAGTAGACCCGCCGCGTTGCTATTCCGTTTCCGCCGTTCCCCCCGGCGTGTGGAGAGATTTCAGTGGCCGTTATCCTCCCGTTCGAAGGACCGCGCGAACCCTCGATCGACCCCCTTCTGGAGCTGGTTGCGACCGACATGGAGCGCGTCAACGGCGCCATTCTGGCGCGGACCGGTTCCGAGGTGGCCATGATCCCGGAGGTCGCCAAGCATCTGATCAATTCCGGCGGCAAGCGGCTGCGCCCGATGCTCACGCTCGCGCTGGCCCGGCTCACCGGCTATGCCGGCGACGGCCATATCAAGCTCGCGGCCGCGGTCGAGTTCATGCACACCGCCACGCTCCTGCACGACGACGTGGTCGACGAGAGCGAGCTGCGCCGCGGACGGCTCGCCGCGCGCATGCTGTGGGGCAACGAGGCGAGCGTGTTGGTCGGCGATTTCCTGCTCGGCCAGGCGTTCAAGATGATGGTCGAGGTCGGCAGCCTCAAGGCGCTCGAAATCCTCTCCTCGGCGGCCGCCGTGATCGCCGAGGGCGAGGTCATGCAGCTCGCCGCCGCCAAGAACACAGCGACCACCGAGGACGAATACCTCGCCGTGATTCGCGCCAAGACCGCGGAACTGTTCGCTGCCGCCTGCGAGGTTGGCCCCGCAATCTCGGGCCGCAACAAGGCCGAGCAGGCCGCGTGCCGCTCGTTCGGCATGAATCTCGGAATAACCTTCCAGCTGGTCGACGACGTGCTCGATTACGGCGGCGCGGCGCAGAAACTCGGCAAGAACGTCGGCGACGATTTTCGCGAGGGCAAGATCACGCTCCCGGTCGTGCTCGCCTTCCGCCGCGGCGGCGACGCCGAGCGCGAATTCTGGCGCCGCACGCTCGAGCGCGGCGAGGCCACCGACGCCGACCTCGAACACGCCATCGGCCTGATGGCCAAGCATCGCGCGCTCGAAGACACGCTCGGCCGCGCCCAGCACTACGGCGCGATGGCCCGCGATGCGCTTGCGCTATTTCCCGACTCGGCGATGAAATCGGCGCTCGCCGAAAGCGTGGACTTCTGCGTCGCACGCACGCATTAGCAGAAAAATCCGCGCGCCAGTGACGCTAGCCACCGAGGCGGCTGGCGCGCACCCACCAATGCGGGAATTTCTCGCTTAAGGTCTTGGCGGCCATGATCGCTTCGGCCGCGGAGGAGAACAGCGCAAAGCAGGTAGCGCCAGAGCCTGACATGCGGGCGAGCCGGCGGCCGCGCAGGCCGCGCAACGCTTGCAGCGCCTCGGCGACCGCCGGCGCCAGCGCGATCGCGGAAAATTCGAGGTCGTTTGGTTGCCGCATGAGGAAGAGCAAAAGTTCTTCCCGCCCCGCCAGCCCAGCAAGCGTGGCCTGATCGCACGAGTCGTATTGTCCGACCGCCGGCGTCCATCCGGCGAACACCGACTTCGTCGCCAGCGCCACGCCCGGATTGACCAGCACAGCCGGCAGCGGCGGCAGATCGAGCGGCTGCGAGAGTATCTCGCCGATCCCGCGCATGACGCGCGGGCGCGGATCGAGACAAACGGGAACGTCGGCGCCGGTCGCGCGCGCGGCCTCGTAGAGGCGCGGATCGTCGGCGGCGATGCCGTTTGCCTGCGCCAGCAAGCGGAGCGCAGCGGCCGCGTCGGCTGAGCCGCCGCCGAGACCGGCGGCGACCGGCAGCCGCTTGTCGAGATCGAACGCGCCCAGCCGCAAACCAGGACTGCGCGCGGCGAGCGCGCGCGCCGCCTTGAGCACGAGGTTGTCGGCTTCCGATCCGGCTTGCGGAGCGGTCGGCCCACTCACTGTCAGCGCTAAGATCACCGCCCGGCGCAAGGCTCAGCGCGTCGCCGATCTCGGCGAACGCCACCAGGCTTTCGATCTCATGGTAACCGTCGGCGCGGCGGCCAAGCACCCGCAGCGTCAGATTGACTTTGGCCGGCGCGGTATCGACGAGCGGAGCGGTCGAAGACACCCTTACCCGCCGTTGCCGCTCTTCTTCTGTTTGTCGACGTCCGCCGATGAAGACGTGTCGGCGGGCAGCCCGTCCTTGAGCTTCTTCTGCAGCGTGGCGACTTCATCCGGCTCGGGCTTGAAGTCGAGCGCTTGCGCCCACTGGAAGTGCGCCTCGAGCGTCCGGCCGACCCGCCAATAAGCGTCGCCAAGATGGTCGTTGATGGTCGGATCGTCGGGCTTGAGCAGCACGGCGCGCTCGAGGTTCTTCACCGCCTCTTCGTAATTGCCGGTACGGTAATAGCCCCAGCCCAGCGAGTCGACGATGTAGCCGTCGTCCGGACGCTGCTCGACGGAGCGGCGGATCATGTCCATGCCTTCCTCGAGATGGACGCCCTTATCGACCCACGAATAGCCGAGATAATTGAGCACCAGCGGCTGATTAGGAAAGAGATCGAGGGCCTTCTTCATATCGGCTTCGGCCTTCGCCCACTGATCGGAGCGCTCGTAGCAGATGCCGCGAAAGTAGAACATTACCCAGTTCGACTTTTCCAGCTGCGCCACATTGTCGATCGCTTTGCCGTAGGTCGTGGCGCAAGACGCGAAGTCCTTGCGTTCGCGCTCGATGTTGCCGAGCGCGATCAGCGCTTCGGTATCCTTGGGTTGCTCGGCGAGAACGCGATCGAGCCGCTTCTTCGCTTCATCGGTCTGATCGAGTTGGTCGAGGTCGATGGCGAGCTGAATTTGAGCGCTGCGGTAAAGCGGCGACGAAGCCGGAATGCGATCGTAGATCTTGGCCGCGAGATCGGGCTTCTTGAGCAACTCGTAGAGATCGGCGAGCGACAGCAACGCCATGCCATGCGAGGGCTCGAGATAAAGCGCGAGCTGCAGATAGACGAGAGCCAAATCCTCGCCGCCGCGGCGACCGATCGAGGCACCGATGCCGTAAAGCGCCTCGGCCGCGCCGGCCTGCGCGGAATCGACCAAAGGCGGCAGCTTCTCGCCGTTCGAGATCTGCGCCACCTCCTGCTTGACCAGCGGATGATCCGGCAGCTCCTTGTTGAAGTCGTCATAAATCTTCAGCGCCGCTTCCTTGCTGCCGTTGCGCGACAGGTAGCGGCCGTAGGCCTGCACGGTTCGGAGCGCCGTCGGGTCGGCCTTGTAGGCGCTTGCCAAACGAGTACCCGCATCTTTTTTGGAATTCGCCAGGTCAAGAATGAGACCGGCGTGCAGATCTCTGAACACGCCGTACCAGTCCGGACCGGCGAGCTTGTCCAGTTCGGTGACGGCGCCATGCGTATCGTCGGCGCCTGCCAGCGCCCATGACGACAACAGCGCCGCCGTCAGATCGGTCACCGGGCCGTGCACCGACTGCGCGAAGTGCTGCCGGGCCTGCGAATATTGATGCTGCTTCAGCGCACGGACGCCGAGCACAAGGTGGGCGATGCGGTCGGTGTGATCGATCGCGAGCACTTTCTCGGCCAGCTTGGCGGCCTGCTCGATGTCGCCGTCAGTGAGCACCGAGAGAAAGGCGCGGCTGAGCAGGTCGGGATTGTGCGGATCGGTCTTCAGGACATTGAGATAGTAGGTGGCTGCCGCGGCGGCGTCGCGCTCGGCCCCGGCGTGGCGGGCGGCCAGGTAATTGCCGGCGGCGCCATCGCGCAGGACTTCCTCTGCTCGCTGGCCGCTCGCACGGCGTGCACCGATGACAGGCTCAGGACGATGACGGCGGCAATCGCGGCGGCGTGCCGGTACAGCGAGTTAATCACGAGTGCTCCATTGGCGGAATGATTGGCGGACCGGGAATCACGCGCCCGACATCGCGCATCCGAGAATGACCCTTTTGCCAAACTCCTGCAAGGACTGCCCCCGCAAGGCATGCCCCCGCAAGGGTATAAGTAAAAATGAGCTGACCTCGATGGGAGCGGCCCGAACGTTCATCGGCGTTTAGGCCGCAACGGCGGCGAAATAGCGGCAGCTCTCTTCCCGCCCCGCGATAGCGGGGAGGGAGGACCATCCCTAGCGCGCAGCGCGGAGGATGGTGGGAGGGGCGCGGGCCTCGACGCTTGCTGCACCTTCTCCCCGCGCGCGGGGAGAAGGTCGGGATGAGGGGGCCTCTCCGCTGGGCTGAAATTCGCGGGACTGTCTGCAACCACGCCGCACGAAACGCAAAGCTCAGAATCGCGGAGAGGCCCCCTCACCCTCGCTTCGCATAGCCGATGCTTCGCATCGGCGTTCTTAACACCAAAAACGGCGTCCGCAGGACGCCTATGCTCTCCCCGCACGCGGGGAGAGGTGAAAAAGCAATCACGTTCTCGCGACGCGTCCTTCTGCCTCGCGATCCCGGCCATCTCATTTGTCCGCTCCCGCCCGGCGCCTTCGTTGCAGGCGAAAGGCCGACCGCAAGGCCGCCGCCGCTCTCGCGCCTGCTTCCGCCGCGCACTCCTCGATGATCTGTTCCGGCGTGCGCGGCGGACGCCAAAACGCCAGATGGTCGAGAATTGCGGACGGGATGCGCAGGTGGCCGGGAAACCGGTAACCGGACACGTAGTCAGGCTGGCCGAAATTCGGATTTTTGAAATCGGCCAAGCTGGGCCGTATCCTGCAGCGCTCATCGCCGTGGCAAGCATGGGCACGCCGGCACGGCTTTTTGCTGCAGCTGCGCCACAATTCCAGCAGATCCGCGTCCGCCCGCGCCGCCAACAGATAACGCTGGCGCACCGAACGCTTCAGCCATTGCTCTTGCGTGAGCCGGCCGGGGTAGGTTCGTCGCAGCATCCGTCAATCTCCGTGCATCTGAAAAACTCCTTGCATCTGAAAGACAAAAACAATGGTCGCGCGACGCTTTCTGCTTCCCCTCCCCCCATTCGCGTCAGCGAATGGCGGGGAGGGGTCAGGGGTGGGGGCTCTTTCTTGTCTGTCCGCGCCTCGCCGCAAACAATGTGAGCGGCGGTTGGGGGACGAACTGAAATGCCTCAAGTCCCAAAGTACCCCCCACCCCTAACCCCTCCCCGCCACGCGCTGCGCGCGTGGGCGGGAGGGGAAATAGATTCTCGTTCTCGCGCTGCGCTTTTTGTTCGCGCCCCGAGGTTTGCCGTACGGCGTTCACGAACGCGCCTCCCCAAAAGGGAGGCGGAGCGCCGAAAGGCGCGGGGTAGATTCCGCGGTCCCCGCCCGGCAAGCTGATGAACGCCTTGCCTTGCGTGTCCTCGCGGCGCGCGCTCCTTTTTGAGGAACGCGCTCGCCTCTCGGCGCTCTACCGCGGCTCTTGCCAGAGGCCTTGAGAGCCCAAGGCTCAGTCCGGTCCCGCGCTTCATGGTAGCGGACAACCGATCCGCTCCCCGGGCAGCCAGCTCCTGGCAGACCGGCGACGTGGCCGGCCGGGCGAGTTTCCGAACCGCCCGCGGACAGGCTTACGAGGCCCGTCCGGGGCACCGCTCCCGCTCCATCAATCAGCCGTCACCGGTTGACGTCCCTTGGTCGAGCGAGATTTCCGCCATGTAACATATGCAGGGACGATAGTCAAGGCAAAAGTGACAATATATCACTAAATCAGATACAACAACTGACGCTCTGGGGGAACACGGTCATGAAGAATGATTGCCTCGGGCAACTAAACCGCAGTTTTGACCCAACTCGGAAGTCGGCCTCTTGATTTTGCTGTGCTGAACAACTTCGTTCTCACTCAACGATGTGGCAGGTTGCTGTCTTGGCCCCTGGGGAAAAGCTGACAACAGCAAACTCGCACTCCGGCGCCGAACCTCAGACGAAGGTTCCTGGCTTCGAAATTTGTACCACGCCCGAGCTGGTAGGGTTCCAATTACTTCCCTGATGTTCCATTTGAGCATGTCCGAAGATTTCGATTTGCCTGCCTATCTGGAAGATCATTTCCCGCCGCTCGCATGGCCGCACATCATGACCGGTCCAGTATTCTACCGGTGGTCGATCGCGCTGCGTTTCGAGCTCGGTGGGCGGAACAATCTCTCGACCGTGTACGCGAAGGCCACGGCGCTCTACGAGGCTGCGTTCGCCTCGGAAGATAACTGCGTGATCGCGGCCGGTCGGTTCACGATGCGTATTCCGCCGCCGCGGATCGTCGTACCGGAGTAGCCCAGCCACCAGCTCTTTGGCTTTGCGGCCGAGCAGGGGTTGGATCTGGGACCTGCGCGGCAACGCAGGGACGTGGTCGAGTGTAATTCGGCGGAATCCCTTCGACGACGGCACATGGATACTGGAGTGGACGCGCCGCCCGGCGCGCAGCTTCGACTACGCACGTATCCTCCAGGGGCTCGCCAATTGCGATCACCGGATCGAGCCTTGGATTGACGATCGAGTATATTTCGTCGCCCCAGAGAAAGGGCTGCTATTCTACATGTATGACGATCGCGGGCTCGACATGGTTGCCACCGATCGGGCCGTGCTTGCGCCGCTGTACCAGCAGCTCGATCATTGGCTGCTCGACTACGATCGAGAGCGGATGCGGGAAACTTTCGGCGACCCGCCGGTGTAGCGCCGCTCTTCGGTCGGTTGGCGTTATCAGCTGGAATGTGCCTCTCCAGCGAAAACTCATAGAACAGCGCAGTCCCGCTCGCCTTCCCGGCGACAGCGCCTACTGCCAATTCGATGGGCAATCAGTCAAGTAATTTATCTGCTAACCTGCGCACGGGTTGCATAATCAGAACGCCGACAAAAATCCACGCAACGAAAAGCGAGTTTGAGCTGACGCTCGGCATAAGAATTCGGCGAATAACCTCGACAAGAGAAGCTGCAGCATAAAAGATTGCAATTGCGAGCACGAGCCAAAAAAACGAAAGAATGGGAATAGCAATGAGTGAACCTGTCACGCCAATGCGCTCTAATTTTCTCAAAAAAGTCTGACTTAACCTAACGTTGCCGAATTCCCCGGCAGCCCCGCAAAAAGCGGCAAAGACAACGAGCCAAATCATAGCAAATTCATCGTCACTAACCATTCGGCTGCCCATCCATATAACTACAGCCGCGGCTTCCAGAAAGTAGCTGATGTATAGATAAGCCTTCATCGCCTTAACCGGTGGGTAAGCTAGGGTGAAGCAGAAAGAACGGACGGCCATAGCTAGGGTGAATGAGCGTGAAAAGCAAGAAATGCTACGCCGTAATCATGTCTGCTCTTCGGCCGATCGCGTCTATTTGCTGCTCGGCAATAAATCCGTCGCTTTTGGATCGAAGCGGACATTGACGGGTGTTCAGCCGAATTCGCCCGCGCATAGCCGTTCGAAGAACGGCGTCGCTTCACTCGCCTACGTCGTGGGCATCCACCTCTTAAAGGCGGGGCTGAATCAAAGACGTGGATGGCCGGAACTGTTCCGGCCAATGACGCAGTGACTGAGTGGCGCATCCGGCGAGCGAGCAGGCTTATTCGGTCGCCTCAATCAGTTCGATATCTTTTTTCAGCAGTTCGTTGACGAGTGCGTTCGGCGAGATGCCTCGCGTTTGCGCTCGCGCCAAGGATCAGGCGGCAGCGGCTTGGCGCAGCAGGCCCTTTTCCTTCATCTCCATGTGCAGCGCGATCGAATCGAGATCGAATCCGTTCGGCCAAGCGAGCACACCGCACTCAATGAACAGGCGATTGAAGAACGCCGGATCGCGCAATGGCTCGACCATTTCGCCCGTTTCGGCGACGAGATCGGATAAGTCGCGGTCGCCCACAGTGCCGTCGGAAAAGCTCAGCCGCAGCCGGAAGCCGCCGAGCTTCTCTACCTTGGTCACATGCACGATCTCGATCATAGTTCCTCGTCCGGGCCGGCGATGCGTTGAAACGCTTCGTGGCGCCGGCCGCGCTGCCAGTTATCCATCAGTTCGTCCTGCCGGCGCAACACCCAATCGCGCACGATGCGCGCAGTAAGCACCGGCTCCGCCCCGGTAAAGTGCATGGGCGCTAAAATGCCTTCGTGTCCCGGGCGCAGTGCAGCACGTAGCGGAGCGGAGTGATGCACTGCAGAACCGGGACCGTTACACACTCGGAGTTTGAGACGATCCCGGATCAGCGGTGCACCGGCATAGCGCGTCGAAGACGCGCGTAAACGCGCTTATGGCGCTGCGCCGCATCCGGGAAACGGAACTGTGGACTGCTCACATGTTCGGATAGTTCGGCCCGCCGCCGCCTTCGGGCGGCACCCAGGTGATGTTCTGGTTGGGATCCTTGATGTCGCAAGTCTTGCAGTGCACGCAGTTCTGCGCGTTGATCACAAAGCGCGGATTGCCTGCTTCCTCGACCCATTCATAGACGCCGGCCGGGCAGTAGCGCGCCGACGGCCCGCCGTAGACGTCGTGCTCGGACGATTTCTCCAACGCGAGGTCGCGCACGAGCAGATGGACCGGCTGGTCCTCCTCGTGGTTGGTGTTCGACAGATAGACCGAGGAGAGCCGGTCGAAGGTGAGCTTGCCGTCCGGCTTCGGATAGTCGATCGGCCGGTATTGCGACGCGGGCTTGAGCGTGGCGAAATCCGGCTTGCCGTGCTTGAGCGTGCCGAATAGCGAAAAGCCGAGTGTGTTGGTCCACATGTCGAAGCCGCCGAGCGCAATGCCGGCGACGGTGCCGAACTTCGACCACAGCGGCTTGGCGTTGCGCACGCGTTTGAGGTCGCGGCCGATCGGCGAACCGCGCCAGGCCGCCTCGTAGCTCGACAGCTCGTCGTTGCCGCGTCCCTGCGCCATCGCCGCGGCAATGTGCTGCGCGGCGAGCATGCCGGAGAGCATCGCGTTGTGGCTGCCCTTGATCCGCGGCACGTTGAGGAAGCCGGCCGTGCAGCCGACCAGAACGCCGCCGGGAAACGCCACGCGCGGCACCGACTGCCAGCCGCCCTCGCTGATGGCGCGCGCGCCGTAGCAAATACGCTTGCCGCCTGAGAAGGTGTCGCGCAGCAGTGGATGCGTCTTGAAACGTTGAAATTCCTCGAACGGCGACAGATACGGATTTTGATAATTGAGGTGGACGACGAAGCCTGTCTCCACCAGCCGGTCGCCGAAGTGATAGGTGAACGAACCGCCGCCGGTGCGGTTGTCGAGCGGCCAGCCCATCGTGTGCTGGACCAGACCGGGCCGATGTTTTTCCGGCGCGACCTGCCACAGCTCCTTCAAGCCGATGCCGAATTTCTGCGGCTCGCTGTTCTGCGCCAGTTGATAGCGCGCGATCAGCGTTTTGGTGAGGCTGCCGCGCGCGCCTTCGGCAAAGACGGTGTACTTGCCGCGCAGCTCCATGCCGCGCGCGTAGCCCGGCTTGTGGTGACCGTCCTTGGCGACGCCCATGTCGCCGGTGGCGATGCCGGCGACCGCGCCGTTGTCGAACAGCAGCTCGGTGGCGGCAAAGCCCGGATAGATTTCAACGCCGAGCGCCTCGGCCTTGCTGGCGAGATAGCGGCAGACGTCGCCGAGCGAGACGATGAAGTTGCCGTGATTGCTCAACAGCGGCGGCATCAGCAGGTTCGGCAACCGCCACGCGCCGGATGGACCGAGCGCGTAGAAGCGATCGTCGGCGACCGCCGTCCTGACAAAACCGTCTTCGCTGCGCCACTCCGGCAGCAGGCCGTCGAGCCCGATCGGATCGATGACCGCGCCGGAAAGAATGTGGGCGCCGACCTCGGAGCCCTTTTCCACCACGACCACGGACTTGTCCGGCGCGACCTGCTTCAACCGGATGGCGGCGGCGAGCCCGGCCGGACCGGCGCCGACAATGACGACGTCGAACTCCATCGCCTCGCGCGCCGGCAAATCCGTTGTGCTCATGACTTGCTCCGTTTCGCACGCAAATGTTTCATGCTTTCGCGCGCGGGAATAGACTTTGGTACCCATATAGACACGGCACGCACGCTATGGGATCGGCTCGGCCATGAACTCCGCGGCGAAGGACACACGCGAGCTGCTCGCCTTCTACCTCGCCGCCGGCGTCGACGCGCTGGTCGGCGAGGAGCCGGTCGACCGCATGGCGGAAGAGCCCGCGCCGTTGCCTCCTGCCTTGCCGCCTCCTGCAAGGCCGATGCCGGAACGCAAAACCATCGCGGCTGTGACCAACGTCCCGGCACCGGCGCCGCCGGCCTCGCCGCCGCCGCCCGAAGTTGCCGCCATGGCCGCGCGCGAGGCCGCCGCCACCGCGCAAAACCTCGATGAGCTGCGCGCGTTGCTGGACAACTTCCAAGGCTGCGCGCTGCGGGCAACGGCAACGCAGCTCGTGTTCGCCGACGGCAATCCGCAGGCGCGCCTGATGTTCGTCGGCGAGGCGCCGGGCTACGAAGAAGATCAGACCGGCAAGCCGTTCGTCGGCCGTTCCGGCAAACTGCTCGACCGGATGATCGAGGCGATCGGGCTCGACCGCAGCAAGGTCTATATCGCCAATGTCGTGCCGTGGCGGCCGCCCGGCAACCGCACGCCGACACCGCAGGAGACCGCGATCTGCCTGCCGTTCATCCGCCGCCAGATCGAGCTTGCCAATCCCGACATTCTGGTCTGCCTCGGCCAGCCGTCGACGCAGACGCTGCTCGGCACCCGGGAAGGCATCACGCGGACGCGCGGCCGCTGGTTCAAATTCGACACCGGCAGCCGCGAAATCCGCGCCATCGCCACGCTGCATCCGGCCTATCTGTTGCGCCAGCCGCTGCAGAAGCGGCTCGCCTGGCGGGATTTTCTTGCGATCAAAAAGGCGCTCGTGGCGTAGCCGGTCAGCCGATGGCGAACTTGATGGCGAAGATCGCCGCCAGCACCAGCACCGCGGGCTTGGCGTCGGCGAACTTGCCGGCGACGATTTTGCCGAGCGCGTAGGTGATGAAGCCGAGCCCGATGCCGGTGGCGATCGAATAGGTCAGCGGCATCGACACCGCGGCGATCACTGCCGGCGCGGATTCGGTAATGTCGTCCCAGTCGATCTCGGCAAGCCCGCGCGCCATGATGCAGGCGACATAAAGCAACGCCGCCGACGTCGCATAGGCCGGCACCATGCCGGCGAGCGGCGCGAAGAACAAAGCAAGCAGGAAAAACACGGCGACGAAGAACGCGGTCAGACCGGTGCGGCCGCCGGCGGCGACGCCGGATGCGCTTTCGATATAGCTCGTCGTCGTCGAGGTGCCGATCAGCGAACCGAACATGGCGGCGAAGCTGTCGGCGATCAGCGCCTGCTTCATGCGCGGAAGATTGCCGTCCGCGTCGGTCAACCCGGCGCGGTGGGTGACGCCGATCAGCGTGCCGGCATTGTCGAACACGTCGACGAACAGAAAGCTCAACACCACGATCAGAAACGAGCCCTCGGCGATGCGCGAGAAATCGAGCTGGAGGAACGTCGGTGCCAGCGACGGCGGCGGCGCGACGATGCCGGTGAACTTGGCGAGACCGAGCGGAATGCCGATCACGGTGACGATGAGGATGCCGATCAGCGTGCCGCCGATGATGCGCCGGTAATTGAGCGCCACGATCAGAACGAGGCCGGCGAGGCAGAGGATCGCCGCCGGATTGCGCAGATCGCCGAGCGTGACCAGCGTCGCCGGGCTCGCCACCACGATCTTGGCTTCCTCCAGCGCGATGATGCCGAGGAACAGGCCGACACCGGCCGAGATGGCGAGCTTCAAATTCTTCGGAATCGAATTGATGATGTATTCGCGGATGCGGAAAACCGAAATCAGAAAGAAAATGACGCCGGAGCAGAACACGGCGGCGAGCGCCTGCTGCCAGGTGTATTTCATTCCCAGAACGACGGTGAAGGCGAAGAAGGCGTTGAGCCCCATGCCGGGGGCGAGCGCGATCGGGTAATTGGCGTAGAGAGCCATCACCAAGGTCGACACCGAAGCGGCGATGCAGGTGGCGACGAACACCGCGCCCTTGTCCATGCCGGCATTGCCGAGGATCTGCGGATTGACGAACACGATGTAGACCATGGTGAGAAAGGTGGTCAGCCCGGCGATGAATTCGGTGCGCAGGCTCGAGCCCGATTTGCTAAGACCAAACAGGCGATCGAGCAGCGGGCTTTGTTTGTCGGTGGTGGCGGTTTGGCTCATGACGTCCCCCTCAGCGCGTAGCGGGAGATCATACGCCATTTGACCGTCGAACGTGATCGCGCTGTGTGACGATCAACGCGCCGCCGCTTGCGCCGCGACGGGCGCGGGCCGGATCATCGCCCAGCCAACGCGCAAAGGCGACATGCGTCCCTGCACGCGCCGCTCGAAGACCTGCGGCACTTCGGCAATGATGTCCGGAAAAAGCGCCTTGATGCCGGGCGGCGGCGCCGGATTGGTATCGGTGGCGAGCCAGACCACGATGGCGCCTTTCTTCCGAATATCGGCCGGGGTGACCGAAGGCGAGCGCTGCGGATCGTCGTCGAAGTAAACGCTCGGGCGGCTCGGCGCGCCGACCGCGACAATGGCGGCCGGGCCGATCTCGCCGCTCACGACAGCGAGCGGGCGCCCGGTCCTTTTCTGAAACGTATCGGCGAAGAAGCGCCCCATCGCGGCGGCTGGTTCGGCGACCGGGAGGTCGCTGCCGAGCGTCCAGGGCAACAGGAAGATGACGGCGGGCACCATGATCGCCGGCACCAGCAAGAGGCCGGCCCAGGCCAGGCCGAGAACGCGCTGATGATAAAGCTCGATCGCGTCGCCGGCGATCACGATCACCGCGAGCGCGGAGAGCACGACCAGCGGGGCGACACCGCCGATCGGCAACGAGCGCCCGAGCAGGACCGCGATGATCGTTGAGACCAAAGCCGGCAGCAAAGCGATGACCTTCACAAAACGCCGGGCGAAGTCATCGACGGCCGGGCGAGTGAGCGCCGGCAGCGGGCCGGTGCTGACCCGCGGCCAGCCGCCTGCCAGCAGCACCAGGATGGCAAGCCCGGCATGAGCGAGGACGAGCGCGCTGAGCAGGCGCAGCCACGACACCGTATTCTTGCCGGCAATGCCGGCATCGCGCAGCTGGGCGATCGTCGGGGTCAGGCTGTCGCTCGCGCCTTCGAGCCAGAGCAGATGGACGAACAGCGCGCACACCAGCAATGCGGCGACGACCCACGGTTCTATTCTTTCGAGCGCCGCGCGCCCGCGCGCGGTCAACACCGTGAACAGAACAAGCGTGCCGATGAGAATGAGCGCCGCCTCGCTGGTGAGCAGGATCAAGGCCGCGGCCGCGCCGAGCAGATACCACGAGCGCTGTTGTCCCTCGGCGACCGCCCGCCAGTAGTGCAGCAGCACGAAGGCCCACAAAGCCATCGTCAGCACCGCCGGTCCGAAATCCGGCGTCGGCACGGTGAACGCCGAGATGCCGACCATGAGCAGGATGGCGACCACCGCCTGGGCGCGGCCGACAATGGCGGTGCCGAGTTGGAATACGCACCAGTAGGTGGCGATCACGCAAAGCTGCGAAAGCGCGTAGACGCCGAACGGTCCGCCGATGCGAAAGGCGATTTCGGCAAGCCAGAAGGCGAGCGGCGGCCCGACGTCGCTGTCGAACTGAAATTCGTGGCCGATAGCGAGCACCTGCGCCAAATCGCCGGGCGGCGCCGTGTAGAACAGCATCGGCACCAACAGCCACAGCGCCGCCTGCGTGAGCGTCGCCAGCCAGAACACCAGCAGCGGTCGCGCACGGATCGCTTCAAAATAGAGGGGGACGTAGAACATTTGGCCCGGCAAGCACGAGGTACATGACAGCGAGCCCCCTCGCTGTGCTGGGCGGCTATAAAGCGAACCGACTAGAGCGGCAATATGTCGGCCGCGGCCTCATCCGCTTGGGCGTTCACTTGGGCGCGCCAACAGCCCGAGCGCGCCGGCGACCGGCGAGAACGAGCGGCGGTGATGGACGGTGGGGCCGAGCCGGTCGAGGGCGGCAAAGTGCTCGGGCACGCTGTAGCCCTTGTGCTGCTCGAAGCCGTAGCCGGGATGGGCGGCGCCGAGGCAGGTCATCAGCCGGTCGCGCGTCACCTTGGCAACGATCGAGGCCGCCGCGATGGAGGCGACGAGCCCGTCGCCGCCGATGACGGCTTGGCAGTCGCAGCCGCAATCGATGCGGTCGCGGCCGTCGACGAAGACGAGACGCGGCCTCACCGGCAATGAGGACACCGCCCGCGCCAGCGCCCACAGCGACGCGCGCAGGATATTGTCGCGATCGATGCGCCAGGGCGGCGCCATGGCGACGGCGACCTGAGCGCGCGCGCAGATGCGCTGGTAGAGCACTTCGCGCCGCTCCGCGGTGAGCCGCTTCGAATCGTCGAGGCCGCGCGGCACATCGTCGGGATCGAGAATGACCGCGGCGGCGACGACCGGCCCGGCGAGCGGTCCCCTGCCCGCCTCGTCGCAACCGGCAATCGGCCACACCCCGCGTTTGAGCGCCGTCCGCTCGCGGCGAAAGGTCGGCCGCACAATCTCTTCGTCGAGCGGCAGCCGCGCGGGCTTGCTGGCCTTGCCGCCGGTTTCGTTGCGACCGTTTCCATTGCGACCAGTTTCATCGCAACTCATGGCGCGGATCATGCGCACGCTGCCGCTCGATCCGCAACGCGGCCGAATTGATGGTAGTGGTACAATAGCGGGGCGCTGATATCCGCAGACTGGACGGTAGGGCAGGCCCTAGCAACCCAGATTGGTAAGGGAATTCTTTGAGCTCAGCATCGAGGCGGCGCCAATGGCGGCCTCCACCGCAGACGAGCTTATCTAGTAACTTATCGAGCATCTATCAGGTCGCGATGCCTGTACGCTTCACTTGCTGCATTGCACTGCAGAAAAACAACGTGCCTTTTCGTCGTCCGAGCAACGTGAAGTCGCATTATCGATTGGCGGCTGGGCAGAAAATCCTTGGCGACGCAGTGAATACAAAAGTTAATGAGAAGTTAATTTCGAACTTGCCTCCCCCGACGTGTTCGGAGAGAGTGGGATATTGCGGGGCGTCCGATGGGGACTGGGAGTGTCTTCAATAAGTTATTGCTTGAAACCGTGGCAGTCATCACGGTTGCTGGCGTGCATTGCGCGATGGCAGCCGACATGCGGGTCAAGGCGCCGCCGCCGCCCCCCGCCATTTACGATTGGATCGGCTTCTACACCGGACTTAACGCCGGAGCGGCGTGGGGATCCTACGATCCGCAAACGTCGACGATCCCCGACGGGGTCGTCAACGCCGCCACCGCCAGCCGTATCAACGCGGCCGGCATCCAGAGCATCAACCCGGCCGGCTTCACCGGCGGTTCGCAAGCCGGCTACAATTGGCAATGGGGTCATTGGGTCGCCGGCATCGAGGGCGACTTGAACTATCTCCACTTGAGCGGGAATGCCGTGAGCGGCGCCGTTCACTTCAGTGCGGGGGCTCGCCAGGCGGTCATCACTTCTTACGGCGATGCCGATTGGTTCTTCACGCTGCGCCCGCGTATCGGTTGGGCCGTCAGCAACTGGCTATTTTATGCGACCGGTGGTCTTGCCGTCACCCAAGTAAACGACGATTTCGTATTGACCACCGAACTCAATCACGTCTTCAACGCGGCGTCTCTCCTTCAATCGGGCCGCATCGACAATTCCATCCAAGCCGGTTACGCGGTCGGTGGCGGTATCGAGACCGCGATCACCGACCGGCTGAGCGTCAAGGCCGAATACCTTCACGTCAATTTCGACCGCGCCTTCGCCCCGACCACAACCATTGACCACCCGACCCAGCTGGTCACCCAAAGTGCCGATCTCAGGGCCGACATCGCGCGCGTCGGCTTCAACTATCGGCTGGGTGGAGCGGACACCCCGGTCTATGCGTATGCCGGGCCGCCGACGGCCTATGCGCCGGCATGGCCGTGGCCGGCCATCAACCCGTCCAATTGGGAGTTTGACGCCGGCACGCGAACCTGGCTCAGCAGCGGCACCATCGGGGGGATGAACCCCTTGTTGAGTAACTCCCAGCACTTGGACTCAAGGCTCGTCTTCCACGACCTGGATGCCGTATCCGGTGAAACCTATGCCCGCGTGGATCATTCCAGCGGGTTGTTCGTGAAAGGATTTTTAGGCGCCGGCGGAATTATCGGCGGATATGAGTATGACGAGGATTTCCCGGTCGGTGGCGCGCATTCCGTTGAGTATGAATCCGGTGCAGGAGGAAGCCTCGGCTACGCCACTATCGATCTGGGCTACACGTTCCTGAGGAGCCCCGGCGCCAAACTCGGCGCGTTCGTCGGTTACAACTATTACACGGAGGATGTGAACGTCTACGGCTGCACGCAGTTGGCGGGTGCCGCCCCGTCCGGATGCGGTCCCATGCCGAATTTCCTGAGGACCGCGCAGGATGATCACATCGACTCGCTGCGCGTTGGTCTGTCGTCCCAGGCCATGCTGACCGACCGTTTGAAGTTTACCGCCGACGCGGCGTATGTGCCGTGGACCGATTTTGGCGGCCTGGACGATCATAATCACCGCCAACTGCTGATCCCGGAGGCGGCGTCCACGGGCGACGGCGTCATGCTTGAGGCCATCCTGAGCTACGACATCACGAAGAACTGGAATGTCGGCGTCGGCGGACGCTACTGGGCCTGGAACATGCGGAACGGTACGGACACGTTCGATTACGTGGGACTCGCGCCGGGCACTCCCACGCCGGCCGGCTACAGTTCGGAGCGTTACGGCGTCTTCGCCCAGATGGGCTATCACTGGGGCGATACGACACCGGCCACGGTCGCCGGCACAACGATGCCAGTCAAGGCGCCGGTCGTGGCAGCGGCACCGATGAACTGGAGCGGGTTCTATGTCGGCGGCCACCTGGGCGGCGGCTGGAGCGACGATCATTGGTCGGACCCGTTCGGCCCGACGCCCGGCACGGGCGGCTACGTCAATCTCGCGGGCTTCGGGGACACGACCCACGCCACCGGCCCGCTCGGCGGCGGTCAGGTCGGCGCCAACTGGCAAACCGGTCGATGGGTCTTGGGTCTTCAAGCCGACGCCGACGCGGCGGACCTGCGCGGCCAGGCCACATGCTTCTCCGGCCTTGGCGGCATCAATTGCCAGCACATCGTCAATTCCCTCGGCACCGTCACCGGCCGAGTGGGCTTTGCCTGGGATCGTTCGCTGATCTACGCCAAGGGGGGCGGCGCCTGGACCGACACGACCTACAATCTCAACGGCAACACAGACGTCGCCGCCGGCGGTCTCGCGCTCGGAACCGGCAGCACCAACATGACCACATTCGGATGGGTGGCAGGCGCCGGCCTCGAATACGCGCTCACCAACCATTGGACCACGCTCTTCGAATACGATCACATCGGCATCGGCAGTGTGACCGTGCCATTCCCGACCGTCGCCCTGATCAACGCCCAGACCATCAGCGTCAAGCAGTCGCTCGACATTTTCAAAATGGGCGTGAACTACAAGTTCGACTGGGCGACGCCGGTCGTCGCGAGCAACTGATCGCCGACGGGTGCGGGGGAATGCCATGAAGAAGTTGTTGCTCGCAACCGCGGCAGTCATCGTGGTCGCCGGCGCGCATTGCGCGATGGCAGCTGACCTGCCGGTCAAGGAGCAACCGCCGCCTCCCCCCGCCATCTACGATTGGACCGGCTTCTATGCCGGATTTAACGTCGGAGCGGCTTGGGGATCGTATGATCCGCAAACGTCGACGATCCCCGACGGGGTCATCAACGCCTCCACGCCGAGCGTCAACGCGGCCGGCATCCAGAGCCTCAACCCGCTCGGCTTCACCGGCGGGGCGCAAGCCGGCTACAATTGGCAATTGGGTAATCTCGTCGCCGGTATCGAAGCGGATTTCAACTATCTCCACTTGAACGGAACCGCTATTGGCGGCCCCGTTCCCTTGGTTGGAGCTGGTCAGGTGGTCGTCACTTCCAACGGCGACGCCGATTTGTTGTTCACACTACGCCCGCGAATCGGTTGGACCGTCAACAACTGGTTATTTTATGCGACGGGTGGTCTCGCCGTCACCGATGTAAACGACGATTTCGCATTGACCTCTGGCAACGCCGGCAATTGCTGCGACTTCAAACAAGTGGGCCGCAACGATAGTTTCATCCAAGCCGGTTACGCGGTCGGCGGTGGCATCGAGACGGCAATTACCGACCGGTTGAGCGTAAAGGCCGAATATCTTCACGTTAATTTTGACAGGACCTACGCCTCGACAACAAGCACCAACCATCCGGCCCAGGTGATAACCCAAAGTGCCGATCTCAGGGCCGACATCGCGCGCGTCGGCTTCAACTATCGGCTGGGTGGAGTGGACACGCCGGTCTATGCTTATGCCGGGTCGCCGATGGCCAATGCGCCGATATGGGCATGGCCGGCCATCAACACATCCGACTGGGAATTTAACGCCGGGTCTCGTACCTGGTTCAGCAGCGGCACCGTAGGGGCGCCGAACCCGTTGTTGCTGGCCTCCCAAGCCTTGGCCTCAAGGCTCATCTTCAACCTGGATGCTGTATCCGGTGAAACCTATGCCCGCGTCGATCACTCCAGCGGGTTGTTCGTGAAAGGATATTTGGGCGCTGGCGGAATCATCAATGGGAATCTGCATGACGAGGATTTCCCGGTCGGTGGCGCCTATTCCAACACGCTGTCATCCGCTGCAGGAAGCCTCGGCTACGCCACTATCGATCTGGGCTATACCTTCCTGAGGTCTGCCGGCGCGAAGGTCGGCGCGTTCGTCGGCTACAACTATTATACGCAACACGCGAACACCTACAGCTGCGTGCAGCTGGCGGGCAGCAGTACATGCGCTCCGGCGTCGCCGGGCCAGCCGAACAACCTCTACGTGGCGGAGGACGATCACTTCAACTCGTTGCGCGTTGGTCTGTCGTCCGAGGCCATGCTGACCGACCGTTTGAAGTTTACCGCCGACGCGGCGTATGTGCCGTGGACCGATTTTTCGGGGTTGGACGATCATAATTATCGGCAGAACCTGATCTCGGAGGCCGCGTCCACGGGCGACGGCGTCATGCTTGAGGCCGTCCTGAGCTACGACATCACGGCGAACTGGAATGTCGGCGTCGGCGGACGCTACTGGGCCTGGAACACGCGGACCGGTACGGCAACGTTCGACTACCTGGGTCTCGCACCGGACTCGGCCCAGCCGGCCCGCTATACAACGGAGCGTTACGGCGCCTTCGTCCAGATGGGCTATCATTGGGGCGATACGACACCGGCAGGCGGCACATCAATTCCGGTCAAGGCGCCGATCGTCGTCGCGGGACCGATCAACTGGACCGGGCTCTACGTCGGCGGCCACCTGGGCGGCGGCTGGAGCGATGATCATTGGTCGGATCCGTTCGGCTCGACGCCCGGCGCCATATCGGCCGGGGTCGCCACCACCAACGTGGCGGGTTTTGGCGATGCGATCCATGCTACCGGCCCGCTCGGCGGCGGCCACATCGGCGCAAACTGGCAGACCGGTCAATGGGTCCTCGGCGTCCAGGCCGACGCCGACGCGGCCGATCTGCGCGGCGACAACACCTGCTTCTCCGGCCTTGGCGGCATCAATTGCCAGCACATCGTCAATTCCCTCGGCACCGTTACCGGCCGGGTGGGCTTTGCCTGGGATCGTTCGCTGATCTACGCCAAGGGGGGCGGCGCCTGGACCGACACGACCTACAATCTTCTCGGCAATACAAATGGTGCGCTCAAGCTCGGAACCGGGAGCACCAGCGTGAACGCAGGAGGGTGGACGGTCGGCGCCGGCCTCGAATACGCGCTCACCAACCATTGGACCACGCTCTTCGAATACGATCACATCGGCATCGGCAGCGTGACCGTGCCATTCCCGACCGTCGCCCTGATCAACGCCCAGACCATCAGCGTCAAGCAGTCGCTCGACATTTTCAAAATGGGCGTGAACTACAAGTTCGACTGGGCGACGCTGGTCGTCGCGAGCAACTGACCGCCGATGGGGTGCGGGGCAATGCCACGAAGAAGTTGTTGCTCGCAACCGCTGCAGTCCTCATGGTCGCCGGCGCGCATTGCGCGATGGCAGCCGACCTGCCGGTCAAGGAGCAACCGCCGCCTCCCCCCGCCATCTACGATTGGACCGGCTTCTATGCCGGATTTAACGTCGGAGCGGCATGGGGCTCTTAATGATCCCAGGACTTCGACGACCCAACGGTCAACGGGATCATTCTCGTAATTTTTAGGATCCGGCGCCATCTCTCCGGTATGCCGATCCTCGCGCAAATCACGTCGGACGGCGCGCTGGAGGCAGCCTGTGAATGGCTGTTGGCGGCAACGACGGGAGTATTCGGCCAAAGTGCACGTATGGTCGTTCCGCAGCTGCCAGTTCAAGGACGAGCTTGGCAGCAGGGCATAGATCTTGAGGCCGACGCCAACTCTTTTCGACGAGCCCCGAGCTGACGGCGGCCACGCGTCGGGGGGGCCTCAAGCCATTGAATAGATTATGAAAAATCGACAAAGTATCCCAATTGCAACAATCGCGAAAAAAATTCCAACAGTCGCGAAAAAGGAAGGAAAACACCGCTGTTCATCATAGCCACTCGTACGTTAAATGTGCCAAATTGCAGCTAGGCCAAATTTCTTAAGCGTCATGGGATTGGAATTTTACCTGAGTGAATAGGGGCTGATCATGAAGCGAATTATAGTTGGCAGTCTTGGCCTTTCGGCGCTGCTTATCCTGGCACCTTTGAGCGCCGCTGGTGCAGCGGACATGCCGCTGAAGGCGCCACCACCGCCCTTGTGGACTTGGACCGGCTTCTATGCCGGCGGCAATATCGGGTACAGCTGGGGTCGCGACAGCGGCCCGCTCACGCTGAGCGACTTCGTTCTTGGGCCTCTCTATTCCGTCAGTAGCAATACCGCTCTCGACGGCATCATCGGCGGCGGCCAGATCGGCTACAACTGGCAGTCCTCCAACAATTGGGTCTATGGCCTTGAGGCCGACATCCAGGCCTCCGGTGAACACGGCAACCCGTACCTTTCGTGCCCGGCGGCCCCCGGCTTAGGCGTCTACAACAGCGCCTGTGCCAGAGGGGAAGCCCCCTTTGCGGCCGCTGCGGTGAATGACAGCTTGAGCGAAAAGCTGGATTGGTTCGGGACTGTTCGCGGCCGTCTCGGTCCCACGATAACGCCGACCACGCTGGCCTACGTGACTGGCGGTTTGGCCTACGGCGGGGTGCACGTGACGGATACAGTCGCTGGTTCGAATTTGGTGCTCGGCGCTACAATTCCGGCGGGGGGTGTATTGAGCACCAACACCATCAGGGTCGGATGGACCATCGGTGCCGGCCTTGAAGGAGTTATTTCGGGCAATTGGACCGGCAAGATCGAATATCTCTACATGGATCTGGGAACCGTCTCCGGAACGATTGACACAACGATCGTTACGCCGGCCGGGAACACCCTCGTTGGCAGCTACAGTTCGCATGTCACGGACAATATCCTGCGTGTCGGCGTGAACTACAACTTTCGTTGAGGCCTGTGCCGAAGGTGCCACTGGTTGCGTAGCGGCGTAAGCGGGCGATCACCGCTGCCGAAACCAAGGGGTATTCGGCAGCGCCGTGCTGTTCTTTGGCGCTGCTTTGATTAGCGGGATGGCGTGCCTTTTGTGCGACTAAAACGAGGCTTGAGAAGACCGCTGCAGGCGAGCGAAGCAAATCAGGTTCTGCTCAACTCGGCGGTCCGATCGTCGCGAGATACTGATCACCAAAAGCTTTTGCTTCTCCACGGCCAAGTAGCCCCGGCGGTTGGACCCCTCGGAGCTTCTTGAAGCCGATTGGGTTGAAACCGTACCACTACCGAATTGATCGGGGATTACGGGGGCAAAACCGCCCGCTAGAACAAAGTCAGCTGCTGCGCAGGCGGTGCCAGCGGCGAATGGAAATGCTCGGTCGTGGTCGTAACCTTGGTCTTGTTGAAGCCGAGCCTTTCGCAAGCGACCTCAAAACGCCGCCCGATCATCCAGGCGATCGGTCCCGCGCCGGTCATGCGCTTGCCGAAGCTCGAGTCGTAATCCTTGCCGCCGCGGGTGTCGCGCACGAGCTTGAAGACATGGCGATAGCGGTCGGGAAAATTCTCGATCAGCCATTCGCGGAACAGGTCGCGCACTTCGAGCGGCAGGCGCAGCAGAACATAGCCGGCATGGCGCACGCCGGCTTCGGCCACCGCATCCAGAATGCGCTCGATCTCGGCATCGTTGAGCGCCGGGATGACGGGCGCAACCAGGACGGAGGTGGGGATGCCGGCTTTGACCAATTGCCGCAACGTTTCGAGCCGGCGCGGCGGCGTCGGCGCGCGCGGCTCCATGGTGCGGGCGAGCTTGGCGTCGAGCGTCGTCACCGACAGCGCCACCTTGACCAGATTGCGCTCGGCCATGCGCGCCAGGATGTCGAGGTCACGCAGCACCAGGGTCGACTTGGTGACGATGCCGACCGGATGGCCGGCGCGCTCCAGCACTTCAAGGATGCCGCGCATGATCTTAAAGCGCCGCTCGATCGGCTGGTAAGGATCGGTGTTGGTGCCGATGGCGATTATTTTCGGCACGTATCCGGGCGCCGACAGCTCGCGCTCCAAGAGTTCGGGCGCATTCGGCTTCATGAACAGCTTAGATTCGAAATCCAGCCCCGGCGACAGACCGAGATAAGCGTGTGTCGGCCGCGCGAAACAATAGACGCAGCCATGCTCGCAGCCGCGATACGGATTGATCGAGCGGTCGAAGGAAATGTCCGGCGAATCGTTGCGGGCAATGATCTTCCGCGTCGAATCCACCGTCACCGTCGTCTTGAACGGCGGCAATTCTTCGAGGCCCTGCCAACCGTCGTCGAAGGCGGCCCGCGCCAGCGGCTCATAGCGGCCCGCGGCGTTCGACGCGGTGCCGCGGCCGCGCCGGCGTTCGCGGCCGACGGCGGGTCCCAACTCGCCCGCCGGCGCGGAGGGCAGCAGCGCCGGCGGGCGTCTCACGGCGGACGAAGGTGTCATGGCCTAAAGCTAACGCGCCAATGTGAACAAAACAAGAACAATTTTACGTGACCACATGACAATCGCGACGAATTTGTTGGAAAGCGCCAGCGCGGAACCTATGCAGGACGTCGGCAACAGAACTCGGACAGCCGACGGCATTTCCACCAAGCCCGCACAAGAATGATCAGCGTCGTCATCGCCACGCTTAATTCGGAACGGCCACTGGTCCGCACGCTGGCGGCGCTGGTTCCTGGAGCGATCGACGGTCTGGTCAGCGAGGTGATCGTGGCCGACGGCGGCTCGCGCGACGATACCGCGGGCGTCGCGGATGCCGCCGGCTGCAATTTCCTCCTCGTCGAGGGGCCGCTGGGGCGGCGGCTGAAGAAGGCCGCCGAGGCGGCGCGAGCGCCCTGGCTGCTCTTCCTGCGGCCGGGCACCATCCTCGATTCAGCGTGGACCGCCGAGGCAACGCGCCTTATCGAACGGGCTCCAACCCATTCCAACACCGCCGCTTCGTTCCGCCGCGATGCGCCGGTGCGCCCACGGCTGCGCGACATAGGCTCGCTGCTGCTGGCCGCTTTGGGCGCGCCGCCGCGCCCACGGCAGGGGCTCCTCATCGCGCACGCGTTCTACGACGCGCTCGGCGGCCATGCCGACATTGCGGCCGATCCGGAGGCCGACCTGATCCGCCGCATCGGCGGCCGCCGCATCGCGCGGCTGTCAGCGTCGGCCTCCCAACTCGATACTTGACTAAGTCAAGTTTCGGCGCGAGGCTTTGCGAATGAGCCTTCAGCCGCACAGTTCGCGCACCGCCAAGACTCGTGTCGCCACCGATCGTGTCGCCACCGATCACAGCGCGACCGACCGCATCGCCACTGATCGCATCGCCACTGATCGCATCGCCACCGTGCGCCGCTTCAACCGCTTCTACACGCGGCAGATCGGGGTGCTGCGGAAGAACTTCCTCGATAGCCCCTATTCGCTCGGCGAGGCGCGCGTGCTGTACGAAATCGCCAGCGGACAGTCGCACACCGCGAGCGAAATCGGCCGCGCGCTCGATCTCGATGCCGGCTACTTGAGCCGGCTGTTACGCAATTTCGAGCGCGACGGCCTCATTCGCCGAACCACTTCGGCGCAGGACGCGCGACAAAGCCACTTGGCGCTTTCAGATCGTGGCCGAAAGGCCTACGCGCCGCTCGAACGGCGCTCGCAGCGCAATATGGCGGCAATGCTCGACGCACTGTCCGCCGCCGATCAGGCTCGTTTGATCGCGGCGATGAACACGATCGAGCGACTGCTTGGCGAGCAAACACCGGCGCGGCAACCGGACGAGCGAAGTTACCGGCTGCGCGATCCCGTCCCCGGCGACTTCGGCTGGATCGTCAAGCGCCACGCCGAACTCTACGCGCAGGAGTATGGATGGGGCGCACCGTTCGAAGGCGTGTGCGCAAAGATCGTCGCCGATTTCGCCAACAAGAACGATCCCAAATGCGAACGCTGCTGGATCGCCGAGATGGACGGCGAGGATGTCGGCTGCGTCTTCCTCGTGCGCGATACCGCCGAGGTCGCCCGCATTCGTCTGCTCATCGTCGATCCCAAAGCGCGCGGGCTTAGGCTCGGCGCGCGGCTGGTCGACGAATGCATCCGCTTTGCGCGCGGCGCGGGCTACAAGAAGATCACGCTGTGGACGCACAGCGTGCTCAAAGCCGCCCGCCACATTTATCAGAACGCGGGTTTCAAGCTGATGCGCACGGAGCGGCATCGCAGTTGGGGCCGCCCGGTGGTGAGCGAGTTCTGGGATTTGGAGTTGTAAGTGTCATTGCGAGCGAAGCGAAGCAATCCAGGGCGGCTTGCGATGGCCGAGAAGCCGTTCTGGATTGCTTCGTCGCTATCGCTCCTCGCAATGACGCGGCGCTGCGGCTATACCGTCGCGCCCTTCGCGTTACCCCGGCGCAGATGCTCATCGAGCCGCGGCATGATCTCGACGAAATTGCACGGCCCGTAGCGGTAATCGAGCTGGTGCACGAGAATGTCGTCCCAGGCGTCCTTGCAGGCGCCCGGCGAGCCCGGCAGGCAGAAAATATAAGTGGAGCCGGCGACGCCGGCGGTGGCGCGCGTCTGGATCGCCGAGGTGCCGATCTTGGGAAAGCTCACCACCAGAAACAACGTCGAGAACGCCTCCATCTTCTTGTCGAATAGCGGCTCGATCGCTTCGGGCGTGACGTCGCGGCCAGTGAAGCCGGTGCCGCCGGTGGTGATGATGACGTCGATCACCGGATCGGCGATCCAAGCTTTGACGCGCGCGCGGATCGCTTCGACGTCGTCGGTGACAATGCTGCGTTCGGCGACCAGATGGCCGGCGGCGACGATGCGCTGCACCAGCAGTGCGCCCGACTTGTCGTCCTTGAGCGAGCGCGTATCGGAAACCGTCAGCACCGCGATTTTCAGCGGCACGAATTGTTTGGCTTCGTCAATTCCGGGCATTGGCTTGACCCACGCAACACAACGACTGCGACCACACCTTACGATCAGCACGCCGCCGCGCCAAGCGGCGCCTTTCGGCGCCGCCGCGCCGCGGCAATTAACCAAATGTTTCCCGGCATTTATTGCCTAGCAGAAAGTGCGAGCAGGTAACTCGTTTTTTACCTTGGGCGGGCATTCTCCGCTTTGTCGGTTGTAGGTCCCGCGTCGCCGGCCGCGTCGCCTGAGTCAGAGTTCTGAGTCATGGTTGTGTCGCGTCGCGGGGCGTCCGTCAGGACGCCCCGCGTGAGTTTTGAGTCCGCACCGGACACTGGCGTTTTGCTCGGCGACTGCGTTGCCGAAATGGCGAAAATGCCGCCGGCTTGCGTCGACCTCGTATTCGCCGATCCGCCATACAATCTGCAGCTGCAAGGCGACCTCAAGCGGCCCGATGATTCGCGCGTCGACGCCGTCGACGACGACTGGGACAAATTCGCAAGCTTTTCCGCCTATGACGATTTCACCCACGCCTGGCTCACCGCCTGCCGGCGCGTCATGAAGCCGCACGCCACGCTGTGGGTCATCGGCTCCTACCACAACATCTTCCGCGTCGGCGCGCTGCTGCAGGATCTCGGCTTCTGGATCCTCAACGACATCGTCTGGCGGAAATCGAATCCGATGCCGAATTTCCGCGGCCGCCGCTTCACCAATGCGCACGAGACGCTGATCTGGGCGGCGCGCGAGGCGGGCAAGCGCGACTACACCTTCAATTATGAAGCGCTGAAAGCCGGCAACGACGATATCCAGATGCGTTCCGATTGGTTCATCCCGCTATGCACTGGCGAGGAACGGCTGAAGGGAGGCGACGGCAAGAAATTACACCCAACCCAGAAGCCAGAAGCCTTGCTGGCGCGCGTCGTTCTCGCCGCCTCGCGTCCCGGCGACACGGTGCTTGACCCATTCTGCGGCACCGGTACGACCGGCGCGGTGGCAAAAAGACTGCGGCGGAATTTCATCGGCATCGAACGGCAGGCCGAATATGCGGCGGCGGCGCAAGCGCGCATCGACGGCGCACAGGCGCTGGCGGAGCCGGCGCTGGAGACCTTCATGACCGCGCGCGAAGCCCCGCGCGTACCTTTTACCGCGCTGCTCGAGCGCGGATTGCTCACTCCGGGCATAAAACTGGTCGACGCCAAGCGCCGGCATCGCGCACTGGTCCGCGCCGATGGCGCGATCGCGCTCGGCGAAGCGGTCGGCTCGATCCATCGCATCGGCGCCTTGGCGCAAGGGCTTGAAGCCTGCAACGGCTGGACCTTCTGGCACGTCGAGACGGCGAAGGGGTTGACCTGCATCGATGACTTTCGCACCATCGTGCGCGCGGAAATGGGACAGGCCGCTGAGTAAAGCGGCGCAGTTGTTTGGTGCTGGCCGGAACTGTGACCAATTGCCTGTTTTTCGTGTTCAATCCGCTTTGAAGGAGCCATCCGCCAACTGAGGCGGCCTGATGGTGCTTGTGATGCTCTGGATACCAAGGCGGTATAGCCATTTTGTTTTCGGCGTAATTCAATCCGGACTGACCAGCTTTATCGCGTCGGGTATTGCGAGTTGGCCACTGCTGGGGAGCGGGCATTTTCTCCTGAATTGGATTGCGGCTTGGCTGATCTCATGGGCCGTGATGCTGCCAGCCGTTCTGTTTGCCGCTCCTGCCATTAGACGGCTTGCGCTGGCGCTCACCCATGAGGACTAGCCGAATTTCAAAACCGGCCACCTCTGTTTCCAAATCCAGCCACCGACGTAGGCCTAGTTCAAACTTGCCGGCAGCCGATACAGCGCTCCGTACTTATCCCGCAGATACCCGAGATAAGGCTGCATGCTCATCATCGAGCCGGTGGCGCGCTTGATCAGTTCGTTCGGCGGAAATTTGCTGCCATGCCGATAAATGTTGTCACGCAGCCAGGCATGCAGCGTGCCAAATTCGCCGCGTGCGATTTCGTCGGGAATTTCCGGATGAGGCTTTAACGCCGCGCCATAGAACTGCGCGGCCAAAATGTTGCCGATCGTATAGCTCTGAAACGCACCGCCGATCGCGCCTGAATACCAGTGCACATCCTGCAGACAGCCGTCGCGATCGTCGGGCGGGACGACGCGCAGATCGGCCTTCATGCCTGCGCGCCACGCCTCCGGCAGATCCTTGACGGCAAGCTTGCCTTCCAGCATGCGCAGTTCCAGATCGAAGCGCAGCATGACGTGCAGATTGTAGGTTACCTCGTCGGCATCGGTGCGGATCAGCGAGCGGGCGACCTTGTTGATGGCGCGATGGAACGCCTGCGGCGGCACGCCCGCGAGCTGATCGGCAAACGCACGCTGCAGCGGCGGATAGAAGTGCTGCCAAAAGCCGAGGCTGCGGGCGACAATATTCTCCCACAGCCGTGACTGGCTTTCATGCACGCCGGCGGAAACGCCGCCGCCTAGCGGGCTACCGGCAAGCGCCGTGTCGACGCCCTGCTCGTACATCGCATGGCCCGCCTCATGCAGTGTGGAGAACAACGCGTCGCCAAGATCGCGTTTGTTGACGCGCGTGGTGATGCGCACATCGCCGTCGGAGAACTTTGTACAGAACGGATGGTGCGTCAGGTCGAGCCGGCCACGCGTAAAATCGTACCCCAGTTGGGCGGCGGCATTTCTGGCAAATTCCAGCTGGCCCGCCTGGGCAAACTCCTGACGCAGGCAGGAATCGTCCGCCTCGGGCTGGTCGCAGATCGCGTCAACTAGCGGCAGAAGTCCGCGCTTGAGTTCACCGAACAGCTTGCGGATCAAGGCCGTTGTCATGCCTTCGTCGGCGTCGTCGATCAGCGGGTCCGCAATATGCGTATAAGGCGCAAAAAACTCGGCATATTCGCGGCTGAGTTCGAGCGTCTTTTCCAGATACGGCACCATGCTGTTGAAATCGTTCGCCGGCCGCGCCCGCGTCCATTCCTGATAAGAGGCCGAACCGTGGGCACTGGCACGCGCCACGTAATCGGCCGGCACCTTGACGGCTTTTTCAAAATCCCGGCGCGCAACGCGGATCAGGCAAGCATCGTCGTTCGTGCTTGGCAGGCTTTCGCCATAAGGGATCAACGTGTCGATCAACCGGCCGACGTCGGGCGCGACTGATCGCTCATGAGCAAGCCGGGACAGCATCGCCATCTGACGACCGCGCGCCGACGCACCACCTTCCGGCATGAAGGTGGCCTGGTCCCAGCTCAGCACCGAATTCGCCGCCCGCAGATCGGCGATCTCGCGCAACCGTGCTTTCAGCTCGGCCAGCATATCTTCCGGCGCGCGCCGTCGTGGCCGCATCGCATCGCGCCGCCGCTTCGTTGCAGTCTTCTTGGCAGTCTTCTTGCGAGCCATGATCCTTCTCAGCGTGCTCTTGCTCGCGCCAGCTACGCGGACGGAATGACTTCAACAAGCAGCTCCAGCGCGCGCTTGGCGAACGCCTCCATATTGGCAAGCCGGTCGGCGCTGCCGGTGCGCAGCCTGACCGCACGCTCGGCCGGCCCGGTAACCGCGATGCAGGTATGCCCGGCCGGATCACCGTAACGGTTGCCGGTCGGTCCGGTCGCGCCGGTTTCACCAAGACCCCACGTGGCGCCGTGCCGCTCGCGCACGCGCGCCGCCAGCAGCAACGCATAGGCTTCGGTCGACGGCCGCAAGCCCGCCATCTCCGCGTCGCCGATGCCAAGCAGCGCCGAGCGCGCCGACTTCGTGTAGACCACGGCGCCGCCGAGAAAGTAGGCCGAGGCGCCAGGTACCGCCAGCAGCGCCGCGGCGATCAATCCGCCGGTGGAGGATTCGGCGATGGCGATACTCTCGCGGCGCGCGATCAGCCGCTGCGCGATCGCCTCCGCCAGCCGCAGCAATGTCTTCATAGATCGCTCTTCATAGATCGCTCTTCATAGATCGCTCTTCATAGATCGCTCTTCATAGATCGCTCTTCATAGGTCGCTCTTCATAGGTCGCTTCTGCCGATTTCGCAGAGCGCGCGATAGACACCGATATCGGCCGCTGGAAATTGCTTGGCCAATTGCACGCCGGCGCTCACTGCATCGTGCTGGAACAGCGTCTCGATCATTAGCGCGCCGGCGATCTTCTTGTCGCCGCCGCGCATTTGCTCTTCCTTCGACACTGGCGCGCCGGCGGGATCGACGGCGATCCAAATTTCGCCGCCTGCGACCGCCGGGCTTGAGGCGAACTGTTCGAGCGCGCCCGTGAGCGCCGCCTCATCCGGTTTCTGGTTGAGGCGCAGGACAGCCGCGAACGCGCCGCGTAGACGACCGCGGCGAACGGTACGCCGACAAACGGTGCGATTCATGTTGACGAAGACTTCCGCCATCATCTTGCGCGTCATCGGCGTCGGATTGTCGAGCCGCTCGAGATAAGGCTTCGACGTCAGCACCGCCGGCGTTTCGACCAGATAGAAGGCGAAATAACGCGGCGTAGCGGAAACGCTCTCGAAGCGGCGGCCGAACAGAAAGCCGGGCACCGAGAGCCGCTCGAGCAAATGCTCGCCTTGATACCAGGTTTCGAATTCCGCCTCGCGGCCTTCGCGGCAATCGTTGAAGATCGCGAGTATTCCGGGCCCCGTGCTCATCGCGCCGCCACGACCATGATCTCGACCTTGTAATCGGGGGAAGCGAGCTTTGCCTCGACCGTGGCGCGCGCCGGCGTATTACCGGGCGACACCCAGGCGTCCCACGCCGCATTCATCTCGGCGAAATTCGCCATGTCGGTGATCCAGATATTGGCCGACAGGAGCTTGCTCTTGTCGGTTCCGGCCTTGGCCAGAAAGCCGTCGATCTGCGACAGGATGCTTTTGGTCTGCTCGGTCGTGCTTTTGCCTTTGGGCGCGTCGGCGACGATGCCGGCGAGATAGACAGTGTCGCCATGGACGACGGCCTTGCTCATGCGCGGGCCGGACTCGTGTCGATCGATTTTCATCGCGGATTTTCTCCCGGTTGGACTTTGCCTATTCGATCCGAAGTCAGCGCGTGAGCCAAGACCTGCATGAAGCAAGACCTTGCGCATGAGGCTGGGCAATGCCTCGCCCGCATGGTGTTCAAGCGCGATCCAGCGCATGCCCGCCGGCGCCGGCGCGCGGATTGGCAGTTCGGCCGTGTAGACGGTCAGTTCGAGCGGGAAGTGCGTGAAGACATGGCGCACGATTCCGGCGATCCGTTTCCAGTCTTTCGGTGCTTGGCGGGGAAAGCGCGGGACGCCTTCGAGCGCGGTGCCCTCGTCGAAATCGTGCGTCCATGGCGTGGTCGGCACCTCGGTCATGCCGCCAAGCAATCCCTCAGCCGGCCGCGTCCGCACCAGCACATGATCGTCGGCGCGCAGCGCAACGAAGGCGGCGCCGCGGCGTAACGCGCCTTCGCGTTTGGGCGCTCGCCGCGGCAGCGTCTCGGCGTCGCCACGCATGTGAGCGGCGCACGCGTCGTTCCACGGGCAAAGCGCGCAAGCCGGCCGCTTCGGCGAGCAGAGGGTGGCGCCGAGATCCATCATGGCTTGGGCGAAATCGCCGGTCCGTCGCGGTGGCGTCAGTGAACGGGCGAGGCGCGCCAGCTCCGGCTTGGCCGCAGGCAGCGGCGTCTCGACCGCAAACAGCCGGGCGACCACGCGTTCGACATTGCCGTCGACGGGCGTCGCCGGTGCATCGTAGGCGATCGCGGCAATCGCAGCCGCCGTATAGGCGCCGACGCCGGGAAGCGTGCGCAGCTCGGCTTCGCTCGCCGGAAATTCTCCACCATGCTGCTCCACCACGGCGCGCGCGCAGGCGTGCAGGTTGCGGGCGCGCGCGTAATAGCCGAGCCCCGCCCAGACCTTGAGGACCTCACCGAGCGGCACCGCCGCGAGCGCCTCCACATCCGGCCAGCGCGCCAGGAAGCGTGCGTAGTAAGGCGCGACTGCCTTCACCGTCGTCTGCTGCAGCATGATCTCGGAGAGCCACACCCGATAAGGGTCGTTGCGCTGGCCCGGCGCCGCGCGCCACGGCAGCGCGCGGCGATGCCGGTCGTACCAGGCGAGCAAGGCAGCCGGCTGCGGCAGCGGCTTTGCCGCACCGGTTTTGCCGCGCTGTTTCGTCGTCGCTTTTGCTGCTAGCGTCATGGTTTCGCTTCAGCCGAGGGATGGCAGAGCGCTCCGCCATGAACAAGCCCGCTCGTTCTTTCGCCAAGCCGTTGCGTGACGTCGCCGGCAAGATCGTCGGCGAGGTCTTCACCCGGCAGGGCTTCGCTTCGGCCGAGTTGGTCACGCGTTGGGACGAAATCGTCGGGCCCGACATCGCCGCGCACAGCGAGCCAGTGAAGATTCAGTGGCAGCGCTCGAGCCGCGCCGACATCTCAGGTGCGGCGGGTGAGCCGGCGACGCTGGTACTGCGGGTCGAAGGTCCGGCAGCGATCGAAATCCAGCACCTGACCAACGTGATCTGCGACCGCGTCAACCGCTTCCTTGGCTGGCGCACGATCGGGCGGATTGCGCTGCGCCAGGCGCCGCTGCGCCGGAGCGCACGCAAGGCCCGGCGGAGCCACGATCCCGCCGCCGTGGCGCGCATCGCGGCGGACCTGCCGGACATCGCCGACGACGATCTGCGCCAAGCGCTGGCGCGGCTCGGAGCCGCCGTCAAGAAAGCCTAACAGCAAGAGCGCTGCAGTTTTCCCAGGAGAGGGTCGGATTTCTCCGTTGTCAGTCTTTCGACATCAAAGTCCCGACTTATCCACAAAGTTATCCACAGCCCTGCAAACAAGTTGGATGATCGCGCGCAAGCAGCAAAATGCTGCGGCCTGCATTTCGACCAACACAAAGCTCTTTGAATTAGTTGCAAAAAGGCCTGCAATACGCTGACTTTCGCTACGACGCCGCGCGGCATTCCACACTGTACCGGCGTTGTCGAACAGCGCACGGGCGCGTTCGAACAGCGTCAAATCCATCCACAATTTGTGGTAAATATCCCACAGGAAATCTGTTTTGCCGCGGTGACCTTTCCAGTTGTCAGCCGTCGCCTGTAGTCTCATCAAAACAATACTTCAGTACCAGCGTTCTCACCTGAAAGTGCGGCCCGGCTCTCCGGCTCTCGGAGAGACCTGACTCTCCGGCTTCCGGAGAGGCGTGTTGCGTATTGCGTGTGGTCGGTTTCGGTTGCGTCGGTAGCGGGGGGTAGTCATGCGTCGCGGCGTTGCTTTGCTTGCGTTTTTTGTAGTCGCGTTCATCGGCACTCCCGCGCTGGCGCAAATCGGACCAGGCGGGCCGGGCATCTGGCAGAGCGGCACCCAGCCGGTCCCGGATCTCAACATCACCCGGCAAACTCCCGGCGTGCAGCCAACCGCACCGGCGGGACCAGTCAGCAATCGAACAGCGACCGGCTGGCCATCATGGTACCAGCAGCCGGTGGGCACGCCTGTTGCGGGCGGCACGCTGGTAGCCGGCGTCACGCTCGGCGCCATCTATAATGACAACGTGTTCGCCACCAACACGGGCCGGCAGGGCGATTGGATCTTCTTCGAGCGGCCGGAGTTCAGCTGGGTCAGGCAGGGGCAAAATTACACCATTGGGACCGACGGCTTCATCGAAGGTCAGGAATACGGGAGATTCTCCTCGGAGGATCAGATCAACGGCAGCCTCGGCGGCAACTTCACCGTCATGCCTGACAACGACACCCAGGTGGTCGGCGGCGCCCGCTACATTCACGAGCACATTGCTCGCGGCGCCTCCGAAACGGTGGTCCCGACCGCCGCAGGCACGCAATTACTGAGCACGTTGTTCAACCATCCGGTCGCTTATGACGAAGGTCTGGAGTTCGATCGCGCTGAACAAGCGTTACGGCAATTGGTGGAGTTCGATCGGCGGCGCCGGACTGGAGATCGAATATCAGAATCCCATCATCGGGGCTATTGGCGGCGTCAATACATTTACCGGCGTCCCGGTCGATCTCAGTTATGCCGACGGCGGCATCGCCAATGCGCACGGACGGCTCGGCTACGTGGTGAGCCCGCTCACCAGCGTGTTCGTCGAGGCCGCCGGCAACACCCGCGACTGGCGGGTCGGCTACTTCGATTCCAACGGCTACCGCATCGACGCCGGCTTGCTGCTGGAGCAAGGCCCGGGCGCACGGCTGAAGGGCGAGATCTGGGGCGGTTACATGGGGCAGCAGTACAACGGCGCTACCATGTCCAGCGTTTCGTCATTCACCTACGGGATCGATCTCGCCGCGATCGTCGCCGACAACGTCACCGCCGTGGTGCAAGGCAGCCGCGAGGCGAAGGAAGCAGCACTCGGCCTCGCCTTTATCAGCGGAGTGACCGGGGTTGGTGCGCTCGGCGCCAGCGCGCCGACCTGCATCGCCGATGCGGCGGTATGCGTGAGCGCCATCGAGTTCGACCATCGGCGGCCGCCTCGACTTCCATGTCGCGCCGCAATGGGTCCTCGGCGGCGGCGCAACCTATCTGCAGGACCAATATCAAGGCCCGTTGGCATTCGGCCGCGTCGACGACACGTTCAGCCCGTTGGCGTCGCTCAAATTTTTCTGGAGCCAGAACGTGACGCTCGGCCTTGACTACCGCTACGTGGACTTCACCTCGCATGGCGGCGTAGCGCCGGCGCCGTTCACGAGCGTGAACGCGCTGCCGTATCACCAGAACATCGTCATGCTGTCGATGAATGCCCGCTGGTAGTTGGTCGTAGAGACGGGGGGCGAAAAGGACCGGCCGCAGGCGGCCGGTCCTTATTATTTGCTCAGAGCAGTCTGCCGCGACACGCCCGTTATCGCTCGGCCTCGCGATGGCGGCGAAGTCGTTCCGACAACCAGCGGCAATGCTCCCACAGACGGCGGTAATGATGCCGATACTTCAACGGGTCGTGCAGCACTTCGAGGCAGCGCTCGCCGACATCGGCGGTGGCTCCAACATAGGCGCCGCTGAAGCCGCCGATCGCCACACCACCGCCGCCGCCGCCTCCACCACCGCCGTTGACGACCGTGGTGCCACCCGAGCCGGTGCCCGTTCCAGTGCCTGTCCCGGTACCCGTTCCGGTGCCTGTACCAGTGCCCGTGCCAGTGCCTGTCCCGGTACCGGCCGTGCTGTTGCCAGTCCCGACATCCACTGTGCCGGTCGTGCCCGGCGTGCCGGGAGTCGGCGTGAGTACGTTGCCGGAGACGCCGCTCGCGGTCACGGTCGTACCATTGACGCCGTTATTTCCACTCACCGGCGTTCCGTTCAACACGTTGACCGTGGTCACGGTGCCATTCGGTCCAGGTGTTGAATCCAACACGTTGACCGCTGCAGCACCGCCCGTCGAAGTCGTCGCAGGCGGCGTGGCATTGCCGTTGAGGATGTCGACGGTGCTGTCCGTCCCAGTCGGACCCGGCGTTGCATTGCCGACATTCACGACAGCCGGCCCACCGACTCCGCTGATGCCATTCGGCGCCTGTGCGCCGTTGAGCACGTCCACCGTGCCAGCCGTGCCATTGGGTCCGGGCGTGGCATTGCCGATGTTGACGCCGAGTCCACCGCTCGTGGTCGGCGTCGCTGGCGGCGTCGCGTTGCCGTTCAATATGTCGGCCGTGCCCAGCGTACCCGTCGGACCCGGCGTCGCGTTGCCGATGTTCACGACGGCCGGCCCACCAACTCCGGTGGTGCCATTCGGCGTCTGCGCACCGTTGAGCACATCGACCGTACTGAGCATGCCGTTAGGTCCGGGCGTGGCATTGCCGATGTTCACGCCGAGCCCACCGCTTGTGGTCGGCGTCGCTGGCGGCGTCGCGTTGCCGTTCAGTATGTCGGCCGTGCCCAGCGTACCCGTCGGACCCGGCGTCGCATTGCCGATGTTCACGACGGCCGGGCCACCGACTCCGCCGGTGCCATTCGGCGTCTGCGCACCGTTGAGCACATCGACCGTACTGAGCATGCCGTTAGGTCCGGGTGTGGCATTGCCGATGTTCACGCCGAGCCCACCGCTTGTGGTCGGCGTCGCTGGCGGCGTCGCGTTGCCGTTCAGTATGTCGGCCGTGCCCAGCGTACCCGTCGGACCCGGCGTCGCATTGCCGATGTTCACGACGGCCGGGCCACCGACTCCGCCGGTGCCATTCGGCGTCTGCGCACCGTTGAGCACATCGACCGTACTGAGCATGCCGTTAGGTCCGGGTGTGGCATTGCCGATGTTCACGCCAAGCCCACCGCTTGTGGTCGGCGTCGCTGGCGGCGTCGCGTTGCCATTGAGCAAATCGACGGTGCCGAGCGTGCCGGTTGGGCCAGGTGTGGCATTGCCGATATTGACTGCAGCCGGCCCACCTCTGCCGTTAGTGCCGTTCGGCGTCTGCGCGCCGTTGAGCACATCGACTGTGCCGAGCGCGCCGTTAGGTCCTGGCGTTGCATTGCCGATGTTGACGCCGAGCGCACCCGCCTTCGTCGGTGTCGCCGGCGGCGTTGCGTTGCCGTTGAGCACATCAACCGTGCCCAGCGTGCCGTTAGGTCCAGGCGTGGCATTGCCGATATTCACCGCGGCTGGACCGGTCCTGCCGTTAGTACCTTTCGGCGTCTGCGCACCGTTGAGTACGTCGACCGTACCGAGCGCGCCGTTGGGTCCAGGCGTGGCGTTGCCGACATTTACGGCGGCGGGTCCGCCCCTGCCGCTGTTGCTACTGGGCGGCGCCTTGCCATTGAGGAGTCGAACTGTGGCCACTGTGCCTTTTGGGCCGGGCGATGCATTGAGAACACTGACGGCCGCGACACTGTTATTGCCCGGCGATCCAGGAGGGTGACCGGTGGGTGACGGCGGATGCTGCCGCGCAACTTTGTGTCCGCGCGGTAGGCCGGTCTCGGATGTAGGCGTCTGCTGGCCAGCGGAATGACGGGTGCCATGGCCCGGTGAACCGGTTCCCGGAAATGTCGCCGCGCCGGAGAAAAAGCCGGTGCCGCCGTTAAGTCCTCCGCCTGAGGTCCCGGGTATGCCGTGGACACCACCACCGCCGCCGCCGCCGAGCCCGCCAACTCCACCCAAACCACCCACGCCACCGACCGAAACCCCGACTCCGCCGACGCTGCCGACGGATACGCCGACGCCGCCACCGCCCACACTTACACCCACGCCTCCAAGACCGATCCCCGCGGCATTAGCCGGAGCTGCAACGGCCAAGCTGGTAACGGCAACACTCGCCAGCAGGCCTACCCGACACGGCGCCATGCGCATGACACTCTCCCTGGTGATAAACTTTGCGTTATTGAAACCTCCGGCGTTCCAAGCCGGTTGCAGGTGGATCTCAAGGACGCGTTCACAAGCCCGTGTTCGATACCGGACAGAGCGGGAGTTGCCCAAATGTCACGAAGGCTGTGCGTCGAGACAATTCGCGGGTGCACAATTTGCGCGACGGCGAGCAGCGGCTGGCACGGGTACGGATACTGATACTGAACCGTCCACGTGCGTTCGGGCAGTTGTCGCAGGGGCTTGGCGGGCGGGCACGCTAATGCCACATTGACCCCGCACGAATTCGCATTGAATGCTGGATTTTTTGCCCAAAACTTGAGGAGCTGACCTTTGTCATTCACTCGTCGCAATTTGTTCACGACCGCTGTGGTCGCCGCGGGCGCCGCAGGACTTTCGGGCAAGCTCCTTCCACGCGTGATCGTCCCGGCCATGGCCGACCCGGCTGCCACCCCGCAGGCTCCCGCGGCAACAACAACCCCGCCGCCCGACGCGGCTTTCATGGCCGAGCTGGCCAAGCCCGGCCCCGAGGGCGATATCGTGCTCGGCTCCGACAAGGCGCCGGTGACCATCATCGAATACGCCTCGATGACCTGCCCGCACTGCGCGCACTTCTCGGAGACGACCTTTCCGGAACTAAAGAAGCGCTACATCGACACCGGCAAAGTGCGCTACATCTTCCGCGAGTTCCCCTTCGATAAGCTCGCGGCCGGCGCTTTCATGCTGGCGCGCTGCGCCGCCAAGGATGGCGGCAGCGACAAATACATGGCCGTGGTGGAAACCCTGTTCGCCAAGCAAGGGGAGTGGGTGGTCAACGACAACCCGGTAGTGCCGCTCAAGAACATCGCCAAGCAACTCGGATTCTCCGAACAAGCGTTCAACGCTTGCCTGACGAATCAGCAGGTCCTCAACGGCATCGAGGACGTGCGCAATCGCGCCGTTGAGAAGCTCGGCGTCAATTCAACCCCCACCTTCTTCGTCAACGGCAAGAAGGTCGTGGGCGACGTGCCGATCGAGACCATGGCCAAGGAAATCGACCCGCAACTCAAGACGGGGTAAGGGTTTTTCGCATTCGGCCAAGCTTGCCGGAAGGCTCGATTGCGGCCGCCGGCGGGCAGCGAGACAGCAAAAGCTGTAAAAAAGCCATCGCCGCTGTTGCGCTTGCGATTATGACGATTCATTGTCCGCGCCGATGCGGCGCAAGGTCGACACGCCCACGACGGATGCATGGGCGAGAGCGAATTGTGATTCCCTTCTTGGCCGCCGCAGGGGAACGGGCATAAGACCAAAATGAAGCTCACGCGGCTGCGCCTCATCGGCTTCAAGTCCTTCGTCGAACCGACCGACTTTGTCATCGAACCAGGCCTCACCGGCGTGGTCGGCCCGAACGGCTGCGGCAAGTCTAATCTGGTCGAGGCCGTGCGCTGGGTCATGGGAGAAGCCTCCCATAAGGCGATGCGCGCCGCCGAGATGGACGACGTGATCTTCTCCGGCAATACGGAGCGCCCCGGGCGCAATCACGCCGAAGTCTCGGTGCTGGTCGACAACAGCGAGCGCAACGCGCCGGCCGCCTTCAACGATGACGAGACGCTGGAGGTCTCCCGCCGCATCATGCGCGAGCAGGGCTCGACCTTCCGCGTCAACGGCCGCGAAGTGCGCGCCCGCGACGTCGCCATGCTGTTCGCCGACGCTTCCACCGGCTCGCGTTCGCCGGCGCTCGTTCATCAGGGCCGGATCGGCGAAATCATCCAGGCGCGTCCCGATCAGCGCCGGCGAGTGCTCGAAGAAGCAGCCGGCATTTCCGGTCTGCATGCGCGCCGCCACGAAGCGGAGCTGCGGCTGCGAGCCGCCGAGCACAATCTGGCGCGGGTCGAGGACGTGATCGGCCAATTGGCCGCGCAGGTCGCCGGCCTGAAGACGCAGGCGCGCCAGGCGGTGCGCTACCGCAATATTTCCGGGCAGGTCCGCCGCGTCGAGGCGCTCTTGTTCCATCTGCGCTGGACCGGAGCGCGCGGCGAACTCGCCGACGCCGAGCGCGCCCAGGACCAGGCGGTGCGCGTGGTTGCGGCGCGCACGGGCGAACAGGCGCAAGCCTCTACCCGGCAGGCGCAGTTTGCCGCGGCGCTTCCCCCTTTGCGCGACGGCGAAGCCAAAGCGGCCGCCGCCCTGCAGCGTCTGATCATCGCGCGCGAAACGCTCGAGCGCGAAGAAACGCGCGCCAAGGAGCGGATCGCCGAACTCGATCGCAGGCTCCAACAGTTCACCGCCGACCTCGAGCGCGAACGCGCACTCGCCGCCGACGCCGCAGCCGCGCTCGAACGGCTCGCCGCCGAGGAATCGACGCTGAAGGCCGAAGCGCAGGCGAATGCCATTCGGCTTTCCGGCGTCAACGAGCGGGTCGCGCAAGCCGACGCCGCGCTCGCCGCGTCGGAAAAATCCTTTGCCGAATTGACTGGCGCGCTCGCCGATCTCTCCGCGCGCCGCAACCAGTTGCAGACGGCGACGCGCGAGCACAGCGAGCGGGCGGAAAGGCTGCAGGCTGAACTCACCAATATCGAAGCGGGCCTCGCGGCGAGCGGCAGCGGCGCGCCCGACCTGCCGGCGCTGGCGAACGTGCTCGCCGCCGCGCAAGCGACGCTGACGGAAGCCGAGAGTGCAGCGCGGGCGGCGGAAGTCGCACACAAAACCGCGCGCGAGCAACTCGATGCGGCGCGAGCGCCGCTGGTCGCTGCCGAGCGGACGGTGCAGCGGCTCGATACCGAGGCGAGGACGATCGGCAAGCTGCTTGCCGTCGAGAACAAAAATCTCTGGCCGCCGGTGATGGACGCGCTCAACGTCGCCAAGGACTACGAAAAGGCCTTGGGCGCAGCGCTCGGCGACGATCTCGATGCGCCGGTCGGCAATTCCGCGCCGATGCGCTGGGCGGGCGCGGCGAGCGATCCGTCCGATCCAGCGCTGCCGCAAGGCGCCGCACCGCTATCAGACTTCGTTCAAGCCCCGCCCGAACTGGCGCGGCGGCTTGCGCAAATCGGCGTCGTCGAGCGCGCCGACGGAGCACGTTTGGCGACACAGCTCAAAGCCGGCCAGCGGCTGGTTTCGCGCGAGGGCGATCTGTGGCGCTGGGACGGCTTTACCGTTGCTGCGCATGCGCTGACTGGAGCAGCGCGCCGGCTGGCCGAACGCGGCCGCTTGCAGGCGATCCAGGGCGAACTGGTGACCGCCCACGAGGAAGTTGACGCCAAGCGGCACACCGTCGCCGAGGCCGAAGCGACCCTTTCTGCCGCCGCCGCCGCCGAAACACAGGCGCGTACCGCTTGGCGCGAGGCGCAGCATGCGACCGACGCCGCCCGCGAAGAACATGCGGCAGCCGAGCGCGAGATCAGCCGCAACGCGGCGCGCATTTCCGCGCTGCAAGAGGCGCAGACGCGCATCAGTGCGGGCCGCAGCGAAACCATGCTTGCTCGCGAAGATGCGGAGAAAGCGCTCACCACCCTGCCCGCCTCTGCCGATCTCGAAGCCAAGCTGAACGCGATCAACGAAGTGATCGCTGGCGAACGCGGCGTCTGCGCCGAAGTGCGGGTCGAAGCGCAGGCAATCGCACGCGAAGCCGAGCTTGCGGATCGCCGCCTGCAGGCGATCGCGGCCGAACGGACCGAGTGGAGCGAGCGCAAGGACGGTGCCGCCGCGCAGATCGCCACCATCGGCGAGCGCAGCGCGGAGGCGGAAGCCGAACGCAACGAACTGAAAAACGCGCCGGAGAAATTCGCGCAGACCCGCCAGGCGCTGATCGGCGAAATCGAAGCAGCCAATGCTGACCGCCGCGCCGCCGCCGACCGGCTGGCCGAGGCCGAGACCCAATTGGCGCAAGCCGACAAGGCCGCCCGCGCGGCGCTTGAGGCCGTCGGCGAGGCCCGCGCGCAGGCCGCCCGCGACGAGGAACGCAGCGATGCTGCCAAGCGCCGGCTCGCCGACATCGAGCATGAAATCCGCGACCTGTTTGAGATCGAACCCGCGGCGGCCGCCGAACTCGCCGAGGTCAAGCCGGGCGCCGAATTGCCGTCGATCGCCGATGCGGAGGAGAAACTCGACCGTATCCGCCGCGAGCGCGAGCGGCTCGGCGCCGTCAACCTGCGCGCCGAGCAGGAATTAAACGAAGTCGAGGCGCAGCATCAAAAACTGGTCGGCGAGCGCGACGATCTGGTCGAGGCGATCAAGCGGCTGCGGCAAGGCATCCATAGCCTCAATCACGAGGCGCGCGAGCGGCTGCTCGCGTCCTTCGCCATCGTGAATGAGAACTTCAAAAAGCTGTTCAGCGAGCTGTTCGGCGGCGGCACCGCCGAGCTGCAACTGATCGAGCACGAGGATCCGCTCGAAGCCGGTCTCGAGATCATGGCCAAGCCGCCGGGCAAGAAACCGGCGACGCTATCGCTCCTTTCCGGCGGCGAGCAGGCGCTGACCGCGCTCGCGCTGATCTTCGCGGTGTTTCTCACCAACCCGGCGCCGATCTGCGTGCTCGACGAGGTCGATGCGCCGCTCGACGATTACAACGTCGAGCGCTTCTGCGACCTGCTGGACGAGATGACCGCCTCGACCGAAACGCGCTTCATGATCATCACCCACAATCCGATCACCATGGCGCGCATGAATCGCCTCTACGGCGTCACCATGGCCGAGCGCGGGGTGTCGCAGCTCGTGTCGGTGGATCTCGAAGGCGCGGTCAAGCTGCGCGAGGCGAGCTAGCCGCACGCTTATAAAGCGCTATTGACGAGCAGCACCTTACCGATGTCCGCTTTGACCTGATTTGCCGGCGTCGTTCCTGCGCGGTGTCATGTCCGCTAAGTAACCTTCTGGCGCGAGCAGGCGAGCAAAATCTCCTATCGAAGACCGGCCACTTCCACCCGCAGCTGACGCACAGCACGAACTTTCGTGCCTTCATGGCGCAAGGCGATCGGCGACCTTGCAGCCGAGAACATCCGGAAGCGTGATCGGGCTATAAGCCTACCCCGAGCTTGGCCATCTGTTCCACTATATCGGCGTCGATCGCCTTCGCTGCCTTGATGTCGGCGTTGGCCAGGTTGGCGTCGCCCTTCTTGGCCTCAGCGACCCCGCGCCCATAGAGCGAAGTTGCCATTTTGGGACTGGCCTTAAGCGCCGCATTGTAATCAGCAATGGCATTGTCGAACTGACCAAGCTTCAGATAGGTAAGGCCGCGGCTGTCAAGGACATCGGCGTCGTTCGGTCGAAGGGCCAGCGACTGATTGCAATCGGTAAGCGCGGCCTGAAGCTGACCGGCGATGGCGCGGGCATAGCACCGGCTGTTGTAGGCAAGGGCATCTTTCGGGTCGAGCCGGATCGCCTCGTTGTAATCCGCAATGGCGCGGTCGAGGTCGCCCTTGGCTTTGTACGCGATGCCGCGGTTGTCGTAGGCAACGGCATCTTTCGAAGTCGAGCCGGATCGCCTCGTTGTAATCCGCAATGGCGCGATCGAAGTCACCCTTGGTTTCGTACGCGTTGCCGCGGTTCACATAGGCGCGCGCATATTGCAAATCGAGTTCGATCACCTTGTTGCAATCCGCAATGGCGCGGTCGAGATCGCCTTCGGCTTGGTACACGATGGCGCGGTTGAAGTAGGCGCGTTCATATTTCGGGTCGAGCCGGATCGCTTCGTCGTAATCCGCAATGGCGCGGTCGAGGTCGCCCTTGGCGTTGTACGCGTTGCCGCGGTTCACGTAGGTGACCGCATCTTTCGGATCGAGCCTGATCGCCTCATTGTAATCCTCTATGCCGCGGTCGAGGTCGCCCCTGGCTTCAAACGCGTTGCCGCGGTTGAAGTAGGCGCGCTCATATTTCGGGTCGAGCCGGATCGCTTCGTCGTAATCCGCAATGGCGCGGTCGAGGTCACTCTTGGCCTTATACGCGACCCCGCGGTTGTTGTAGGCGTCAGCATCTTTCGGATCGAGCCGAATCGCCTCGTCGTAATCCGCAATGGCGCGGTCGAAGTCACCCTTGACTTCGTACGCGTTGCCGCGGTTCACGTAGGCGTATTCATGTTGCGGATCGATCTGGATCGCCTCGTTGTAATCCGCAATGGCGCGGTCAAGATCGCCCTTGGCTTTGTACGCGTTGCCGCGGTTGTAGTAAGTCCGAGCCAAGTCTTGTCCGTACGATCTGCCGGACTCAATAACCGCTGTGCAAGCGCTGGCTTGCTGATCGGGTGAAACATCGTTGCGGCCCTCGCAGCGATCCATCTGCTGCTGCGTGAAGGAACTGGCCGACGCAGGAAGCAAGACACCGGCGCAAACGCAAATTACACCTATGCGCAATTCTGGCATCATGAACTGCCCCCCGAATTCCGTTCGGTTTATCGAGCAAGCTATGGCGAGCCGCTGGACTGGAATCAGATCCAACGCGCGGTCCACCGATCATAGAATTCCCGCATGCGCGTCCCGCAGGGGCAATCAACCATGTCATTTCAGTCGGCAAACGGCAACGTCCTCGCCGATGTCGGCTACGGGTCAAGAATCAGATTGCCCGACACAGACAGGAACAACCTCTTTATTTCCCTCAATCATTCCCCAGCCGGAACAGCCGCCGCGCGTTGGTGCGGCCGATCTTGATGCGGTCGTTCTCGCTGATCGCGCAATTGTCGAACCAGTTGGCGGCGTGATCGATGTTCTCGAACGGCCAGTCGGTCGAAAACATGATGCGGTCGGCGCCGATTTCCAGCATCGCATTCATCAGCGCCTGGGTGCGGAAATTGCCCGACGTGGTGAGATGGAAATTGGCGGAAAAGTAATCGGCCATGCGCTTCTTCGCCGGCCAGCCGTGGCGGTTGGGTATCCAGCCGTTGGTGTGATCGACGCGCCACATCCCATAGGGCAGGTTCTCGCCGAGATGGCCGAGCACGATCTGCAGGCGCGGATAGGCATCGAACAAGCCGCTCGACATCAAGCGCAGCGCGTGCACGGCAGTCTCCTGGCCGAACGCCCAGACCGGTCCGAGCAGCCAGGGGTGGCCGTCATAAATGCGCGCGTCGCGCGGCACCGGGTTGCGCGGGTGCAGATAGAACGGCACGTCGAGCCGCTCGACCATGGCCCAGAACGGCCGGTATTGCGGCAGGTCGTAATACACAATCGTCTCCGCGTCGCCGACTTGCGAGAAGCCATTCACCAGCGCGCCGCGAAAGCCTAGCTCCTTCACGCAGCGTTCGAGTTCGGCGGTGGCGAGATCGGGGTCTTGCATGGCGAGCGCGGCGAAACCCTGGAAGCGGTCAGGTCGTTTCTGTACCTGCTCGGCCAAAAAATCGTTGGCCTTTCGCGCCACCTCCTGGGCGCGCGCCTTGTCGGGGATCGCCTGCACCGCCGGCGCGTTGAGCGACAACAGCATCGTCTCAATGCCGTACTCGTCCATGAGCGCGAGCCGGCGGCCGTGAATGTCGGCATTGCGGGCGGCGACTTCGGCACCGATCGGCTCCGGAAAGTAGCCAAGCGAATCGGCGGCGGTTTCCGGGATCGCAAAATGTTCTTCGAGCGCAATCTTACCCTGCATCGTTTCCTCCGCGCTAGTGGTCTGATTCTAACATTCGCATCCGGGTTCGGCAGGCTCTTTTGCGAATGTTAGGATCAAAGGACCACTAGCAAGCATAAGTTCTAGTGGAGCTTTGGATTTGACATTCGCTTCACGAACTTGCGGCCGGGTGGGAAGCGAATGTCAAATCCGCTCCACTAGGTCTCGCCCGGCGCATTAATGTTAACATGGGAGCCTGCGTGCGCCAGTCACCGGCGCGTTTGCACACCCCTGCCGCTGGCACGCTTCTCGCGAGAATGGAGCCTAGTCCTCGGTGTTGTCCCGTTTCGGGCCAGCGCTGAATTCGTTCGCTCACACAGACGCTCAAACGTCCGCTCGCCAATGAACACCGTCCCGAATTACACGCTCGCGGCGCGGCCCCAATCGGGCCGGCTCCTGCGCGGCTGGGCAGTGTTCGCGCATGGCACGTTCTCCGCGGCGATTTTTCTGCTCGACGTGGCGCTGATCGTGGCGATGTCCTGCGCCACCGGCATTACTTACTGCCTTGCCGCCTACGGCGATCGCGGCGACATAAGCTCGTTCCTGCAGGTCGGCGTGCTGGCGGCCGCGATTTTCGCCCTCTTGAGTGCATACCGCGGCGAGTACCGGCTGCCGAACTTCTTTACCTTTAAGCCGCGCGGGTGGCGCACCGTTCAATTGTGGAATGTGACGCTGATCTGCCTGCTCATGGTCGGCTTTCTCACCCAGATCAGCGCGCAATATTCGCGCGCCTGGATCGTGCTGTTCTATGTCACCACGCTCGGAGCGCTGATCGTCGAACGCTTTCTCGTCGTGCGGCTGATCGCGCGGGCGCGCGCCGCTGGCCTCATTTCAGCGCAGCGCATCTTTCTGATTGGCACCGGCGCGCAGGTCGGCGCCTTCATCAACTATTACGAACCGTGGATGCTTGGCATCAACATCGTCGGCTGCCGCTTCCTCACCCCGGTCTCGGCCAACGCCCCGGAGGCGGAGCGTCGCGCCGCGCTCGACCTCGATCTTGCCGCCGCGACCGCGAGCCTGCGCAGCCTCGAACCGGACGCGATCTTTCTGCTGCTCCCGTGGTCGGCCACCGAGACCATCGACCGCTGTGCCGCCGCCTTCCTGACGCTGCCGGTGGAAATCCATCTCGGTCCCGAGCAGATCCTGCACAAGTTCGAGGACGTCGAGCTGTCGAAGCACGGCCCGCTGGCGAGCTTGCGGCTCAACCGCGTGCCGCTATCGCTTCTGGAAGTGGTGCAGAAACGCCTGCTCGATCTTGCGATCGCCGCCGCTGCACTGATCGCCCTTACTCCGCTCTTGATCATCGTCGCTGTGCTGATCTGGCTGGATAGCCGCGGGCCGGTCATTTTCGTGCAGCGGCGCTACGGCTTCAACCAGCAGCCGTTCCGCATCATCAAATTCCGCACCATGCGAACGCTCGACGACGGCGCGGTGGTACCGCAAGCGGTGCGCGACGATCCGCGGCTCACTCGCGTCGGACGCTGGCTGCGGCGCTGGAACATCGACGAAATTCCGCAGCTATTCAATGTGCTCGCCGGCGACATGTCGCTGGTCGGCCCGCGGCCGCATGCGCTGGCGCATGATCGCGACTATGAACGCCGCATCTCGCTCTACGCACGGCGGCACAACGTCAAGCCGGGCATCACCGGCTGGGCGCAGATCAACGGCTTTCGCGGCTTGACCGACACTGACGAAAAGATGCGGCAGCGCGTCGAGTACGATCTTTATTATATCGACAATTGGTCGCTGTGGTTCGACCTGACCATCATCGTGCGCACGCTGTTATCGGCGCACGCGTATCGAAACGCCTATTGAGGCGTTATTGAACGTCTTTAGCCCACAAGCCGGGCGATGGCGGCGACCGCGCCGACGGTGACCAAGGCCGTCGACAGCCACAACAGACCGATCAACAGCCACACCGGGCGGGGTTTGCGCAAAGTGGCCGCCGGCACATCGTCGCTCAAGGCATCCGCCGGCACGTCCGTCCAGGTTTCGAGCGCCGGCTCGGCCTTGCGCAAAGCTGCGCTCGCGCGCTCGATCTCGGCGATGTCGCGCGCAAGCTGGTCGCCGGGAACGAGAGGTGCGGACTCGGCCGCCACTTCGTGATGCGAATCGTCATTAAGCGAATCGTCGAGGGCCGCCGCGAAGGCGTCCATTTCGCTCAAGGCCGCCTCGCCGTCCGTATCGTCGGACGGCGGGTAGCCGAAATCATGCTTCGGCATGGCGCCTACCTGTTTGTCATTTGGGCTAGTCGTAAACGACAGGGGGGAGCGGCGCGACGCTGATCCAGCGCTAACCTTAACGGCCGCCGACCGCGCGCTTATATCGACGCCATCGGCCGCTTTGCGCAGACGAACCAGGCTCGCCCGTGTCATATTTTGTCGCTATTGTCACTTCTACGATTGCAACACCCCAAGGAGCGCCATCATGAGCACCTCGGCAATTGTCATTTTGGTCGTGGTCGTCGTAGCCGTTCTCTGGGCGATCGGCGTCTTTAACGGCCTCGTCTCCATGCGGCAGCGCGTCAACCAGGCGTTCGCCGACATAGACGTGCAGTTGCGCCAGCGGCACGACCTCGTTCCTAACCTGGTCGCGACCGTGCAGGGCTATGCCGCGCATGAGCGCGGCACGCTCGATGAGGTGGTCAAGGCCCGCAATGCGGCAGTCGCCGCCCAGAGCGCACCACCGGCTCAACAGGCGGCCGCCGAGAACATGCTCTCGGGCGCATTGCGCCAGCTGTTTGCCCTGCAGGAAGCTTATCCCGACCTGAAGGCCAATACCCAATTCCAGCAATTGCAAAACGAACTCGCCGATCTCGAGAACAAGATCGCCGCCTCGCGGCGCTTCTTCAACAACGCAGTGCAGGAGTACAATACCGGCATCCAGCGCTTCCCGGCGGCGTTGTTCGCCGCATCGTTCGGATTCGCGCCGAAGGACTTCTTCGATCTCGGCCCGGACCGTCAGGCCGAAGTGCAGGCGCCGCAGGTGAAGTTCTAGGGCAGAACGCAATAAATACGAGGGTTGGATTCCCGCTGGCGCGGGAATGAGCGCAGAACCGCATGGCCGCCTACGGTCTCTACACCCACATCCAGTCCAACCGGCGCCGCTCGATCGCGCTCCTCGCCGGCCTGTTCCTGCTCGTCTACGTGCTCGTCTATGCCGGCGCGCTGGTCGCCGAAGCGCTGTCGGTCAATGCCGATCTCAATACCCTGTTGCAGCTCGCGCTTAACGATCTCATCAGCGCTGCGCCGTTCGCGACGTTGGGGACCGTGGCCTGGATCGCGATCGCCTATTACTTTCATCAAAGCTTGATCGACGCCGTTACCGGCGGCCACGAAGTGACCCGCAAGGAGCAGCCGCGGCTTTACAATATTCTGGAAAATCTCTGCATCTCGCGCGGCATCACTATGCCGAAGCTGAAAATCATCGATGACGACGCGCTTAATGCCTTCGCCACCGGCATGAACCAGAAGCAATACTCGATCACGGTGACGACCGGCCTGCTCAGCCGGCTCAATGACGCCGAGATGGAGTCGGTGCTCGGGCACGAGCTGACCCATGTCCGCAACGGCGACGTGCGCATGATGGTGATCGCGGTGATCATCGCCGGCGGCATCTCGTTCGTCGCCGAGCTGGTTGCGCGCCTGTGGTTCTATAACGGTTTCAGTTTCGGCCGTTCGCGGTCCAACGACCGCGAGGGGGGTGGCGGCGGCGCCGGGTTTGCCATCCTGATCGCGATCGCCCTCCTTGTCCTCGCTTACGCGCTGTCTTTCCTGATCCGGCTTGCGCTGTCGCGCTCGCGCGAATACCTCGCCGACGCCGGCTCGGTGGAGCTGACGCAGAATCCCGACGCCATGATCTCGGCGTTGCGCAAGATCGAGGGCCGCGGCGAACTGCCGGGCGCGACCTCCGCCATCATGGAAATGTGTATCGACAATCCGCGCGAGGGCTTCGGCGAGTTGTTCGACACCCATCCGACGGTCGAGAACCGGGTCGAGGCGCTGGTGAAATATGCCGGCGGGCACGATCCGGGACCGATCGCGCTGCCGCCGCCAGGCAGCGAAGCCGAAGTCGGCGCCGACAGCGACCAGCCACCGCCGGGCGGTCCATGGGGTTCGGCTGGCGGTGCGGAGAATGCCAAGGGCGCGGAGAATAATAATGCCGCGACGCCCAGCGGCGGAACTGCAGCGCCCGATCAACCGACCGGCCCGTGGGGCCCACACTCAGCTTAGCCGCACTCGCGTCACAATTGACGCCATTGGCTGCGATCTGCGCCGGCGCGATGCACTGTCTCATCCACAAGCTCACGCCGGGCTTCCAAACTACGCCTAGGCTGTGTAGCTTGGCGCAGTTGGGGACGCGGCGCGTCTGATTTGGCCGATTTCTTGGCCGGATTTGCAGCTCCGGCGGGACGAAGGCTGGAGTAGCGCCACGTCGGCGCGGGGAAAGGCGTCAGCGAGGGGAAATTCATGGCGAAGCCAGCAGTCATTGTGGTCGGCGCGGATAAGGGAGGCGTCGGCAAGACGACGGTTTCGCGCACGCTGCTCGATTATTTTACCGCCCATCACACACCGACGCGCGCCTTCGACTCCGAGGCGCCCAAGGGCACGCTCAAGCGCTTTCATCCCGACGTCAGCCGACATCGTCGACGTCACCTCGGTTCCCGACCAGATGCGCATTTTCGACACGCTGCAGAGCTCCGACTCCAGCGTGACGGTGATCGACGTACGCGCGGGGCTGTTGTCGCCGACGCTGCGCGCGTTGCGCGACATTGGCTTCCTCGACGCCGTCAAGAAAGGCCAGATCACCTTCGTGGTCTTCCATATCCTCGGCTCCTCGATCGCCTCGCTCAACGAAATCGAGGACACTTCGCAGTTCACCGCCGACGCCAAGTACTTCCTGGTCAAGAACTACTTCAACAACACGAGCTTCTTCGAATGGGATCAGGCGACCCATTCCACCTATTTCAAGAAGCTCAAGGACGCCGTCGAGATCACCATCCCAAAGCTCAACGAGATGGCCTACGAGCAGGTTGAAGTCGCCTCGGTGCCGTTCCTCACCTTCGTCGCCAACAAAGGGCTGAAGGGCGAACCGGCCAATTACTCGTTCGTGTTACGCGGCTACGTCCGTCACTGGCTCGGCAATGTCTGGGCCGAATACGATCGCATCAAGCTCAATGACATCATTGCCGCAGCGGCGCCGGCCAATCCGCGCGTACAGGTCGTCCGCTCGTAGCGGAGGACTTCTGAGCGGCGCAAACCGCGCCGGGCCGCGCAGACGCGGCCGCAACCGATTGAATCTCGAGTAACCCGGATGGCGGAGCAGACGCCGCTCTACATCATCGCCTCGCCGCGCCCGCGCGTGGGCAAGACGCTGCTCGCGCGCCTGCTCATCGAGTTCTTCCGCTATTCCAACCGGCCGCTCGTCGCCTACGATCTCAATCCGCGCGAGCCGTCGCTCGCCGGGCGTTTCCCCGACCTGACCTGGACGGTCGATATTGCCGACACACGCGGCCAGATGGCGCTGTTCGACCAGTTGATCGCCGGGGATTCCGTCGGCGCGGGTGATCGACCTCGGCTATGGGCCGTTCGACCAGTTTTTCGCGGTGATGGGCGAGATCGGTTTCGTATCCGAAGCGCGCCGGCGGCTGATCGAGCCTATCGTGCTGTACCTGACCGACCGGGCGTCGGTGACCGTGCGCACCTATGCAAGATCTCCGGCAGCGGTTGGAGACAACGACCTTCGTGCCGGTGCACAACGAGGCGGTATCGGTGACCTTCGACAAGGAGGATTATCCGCCGAGCCGCCGCGAATGCCGGCTGATCCGCATTCCCCGCCTGTCGCCGATCGTGCGCGGGGTCATCGACCGGCCGAGCTTTTCGTTTCGCGCCTACCTGACCGACCGGCCGGGCGGTCCGACCGAAATCCACGACTGGATCGCCACCATATTTGCCGAGTTTCGCGAACTGGAATTGCGGCTGCTCATGGGCCGGCTCACCTCCGCCCTTGGCGGCAACGAGCCGGCTTGGCGACCCTGATAGCCGCGCGCGACTTTTCGCCGGACATTCGCGCGTCGCGAGCCTGCCGGCTCACAAATTCAGCTGATAGCTCACCGGCACCCAGCGATAGCCGCCCGCCAACTTCTCGATCGTCCCGAGGGCCGGAAACGGCATGTGAAAGCCGGCAACGAACAGCTTGTCCGTCGCCGCCATGTCAAGAATACGCTTGCGGGTGGCGACCGCTTTGTCCTTGTCATCGTCGACCTCGAGGTGCCATTCGGGCCGCTGCACGGCAATCACGTAATGACCGCAAGTATCAGCCCAGATCAACAGCCGTTTGCCCGCGCTCTCGACGTGGAAAGCCAGCATGCCCGGCGAATGTCCCATGGCATCGACGGCGCGAATGCCGGGAGCGACTTCGTCGCCGGGTTTGATGAAGGTCGCTTTTTCGGCCAACGGCACCGCGAGCTTGACAAACAGCTCGCGATTGAACTTCCGCGCTTCGCGCACGTTTTCGCCGCGCTTCCAGAAATCGAATTCGACCGCGCCGAACACGTAACGCGCATTCGGAAACACCGGTTTGCCGCCATCCAGCAGCCCGCCGATGTGATCTGGGTGACCATGGGTGGTGACCACAATATCGATGTCGCCCGGCTGATGACCGGCTTGGCTCAGCCGCTCGACCAGACGACCGTCAGGCAGGCGGCCGCGCAATTGTTCGAAGTCGCGGCGGAGAAACCCGTTGCCGGTATCGAACAGCACCACTTGCTTGCCGGTATTGACCACGGTCGGCGTGAACGGATGTTCGTAGCGGTCGGCCTCGATGCCGTTGGCGGCGCAAAGGGCGGCGGCCTCGGCGGCCGGTCGGTCGGGACCGAAACTCGGGTGCAGGCCCGGGCGGATCGACTTGCTGTCTTGGATGGTTGCAATCTCGAACTCACCGAACTTGAAGCGATAGATCGTCGGCTGCATTTCGCCTTGCATGGAAGCTGACACGTTCGTTCTCCGGACCGATGGGAAGGGATGTGAAATTGGCGCGGCGATTACGCGGACGGGGTTAGCGCTAATGCCCCTCGAAAGCGATCAGCGTGCGCACCGGCACGCCGAGCTTTTCGATTTTCTTGGCGCCGCCGAGATCGGGAAGGTCGATGATGAAGCAGGCCGCGAGCACGTTGGCGCCGATCTGCTTGAGGAGCTTCACGGCGGCCTCGGCAGTGCCGCCGGTAGCGATCAGATCGTCGACCAGGACAACGCGCTCGCCCTGCACGATGGCGTCCTCGTGCATTTCCATCTCGTCGATGCCGTATTCGAGCGAATAGGCGATGCTCACCCGCTTGAACGGCAGCTTGCCCTTCTTGCGGATCGGGAACGAAGCCGGCGGAAACCTGATGGGCGACCGCGCCGCCGAGGATGAACCCGCGCGCTTCGATGCCGGCGACCTTGTCGATCTTGCTGCCGGCCCATGGCTGCACCAGTTCGTCGACGGCGCGGCGAAACGCGCGCGCGTTACCCAACAGCGTGGTGATGTCGCGAAACATGATGCCGGGCTTCGGGTAGTCCGGGATCGTGCGGACGGCAGCCTTCAGGTCGTTTTCGAGCGCGGCAGTCGCCATGGTCAAAGCCCCACTTGTGCGAAAGGTTCGCTTGCAGCCAGCCTTCACTCTGGCGAACGATGCGGGCGGACGCAACCGGAGAACCCTGCCATGAACGAATCGGCCCAGCGCATCGTCGTCGTCGACCTGCGCATCCCCTTCGTCCGTTTGGTGATGTTTTTCATCAAGGCGATGCTCGCCGCCATTCCGGCCGCCATCGCGGTCGGTTTCCTGCTCATGCTGGTGACGGCGCTGATCGCCGGCGCTCCTCGGCCACAGCGGTGTCGGCATGATGCGGCAGTGGTCGTATTAAAGCCCACGGACGGCGCGACGGCGAGGCTCGACCTTGAGTTCGCTCAGCGCCGATATTCGGCCGGCTGCGCAGAGCTCTTTACTTAGAAGCCGCTCTTCCAGTTAGGAGGTCAGCTCGACCGCGTGCCAGACCCTCTTCTTGGTGAAGTAAAGCAGACCCGGTGAACACGATGAGGAAGATCATCACCTGGAAGCCGAGCTGCTTGCGCTGGTCGAGCTTCGGCTCCGCCGCCCACATCAGGAAAGCAGCAACGTCACGCCCGTATTGATCGAGCGTTTCCGGAGTGCCATCGGGATATTGGACTTGGCCGGCGCGCAGCGGCGGCGGCATCTTGATGCGCGTCGCCGGGGAAGTACTCGTTGTAATAGGTGCCCGGAGCGAACCGTGAAATCCGGCAGGCGGACTAGTATAGCCGTTGATGATGGCGTGAATGTAATCAGGCCCTTGCTCCTGATACATCGTGAACGCATCGACGATGAACCCGGGGAAGCCCTCCTCGAACGAGCGCGCCTTGGCGAGAGTGGACATGTCGGGCGGCAATCCGCCGCCAAGCGCGGCGCGCGCGGCCTGATCGTTCGGGAACGGCGGCGGGAAATAATCGGCAATTTTCCCCGGCCGCTGGAACATCTGGCCCTGGTCGTTGGGCCCATCGGGGACCTGGAACGTGGCGGCGACGGCCGCCGCCTGCGCCTCGGTGAAGCCAGGGCCGCCTGGATCGGCGAGATTGCGGAAAGCCAGAAGCTTCAAGCTGTGACAGGTCGAGCAGACCTCGCGATAGATCTTAAATCCGCGCTGCAATTGGGCCGGATCGTATTGGCCGAATGGCCCGGCAAACGACCAGCTTTGCGGCGGCGGTGTCGCTCCCGCCTCCTGGGCATGGGCCGTCGGCATGACCGTGCTCGAGAGCACGGCCGCGAGTGCGGATGCGATGATGATGGTGCAATGGCGTGACATGTCCGGGACCCGCTAAGCCTTGCTTCCCGCCACCGGCGCACCCAACACCGACTCCGAGATCGAGTTCGGGAGCGGTTTGGTCCTCTCGAACAGGCCAAGCAGCGGCAGGATGATGAAGAAGAAGGCGAAGTAATAGGCGGTCAGCAGGCGGGCCGCGAGCACGTAGCCGCCGACCGGCTCCTGCGAGCCGAGATAACCAAGCCCGATCACGGAGGCGAAGAAGATGAAGCAGAAACTGCCGGTAGAGCGGCCGATAATTCGCCGAACGCACGGCCGAGGTATCGAGCCACGGCAGGAAGGCAAGCACGACGATCGCGCCGGCGAGCGCGGTGACGCCAATGAGCTTGCTCGGGATCGCGCGCAGGATCGCGTAGAACGGCAGATAGTACCATTCCGGCACGATATGGGTCGGCGTCTGCGACGGATTGGCCGGAATGTAGTTGTCGGAATGGCCGAGATAGTTGGGGATGTAGAAGATGAACCAGGCAAGGAAGATGCAGAAGAGACCGACGAAGAACGCGTCTTTGACGGTCGCATAGGGCGTGAATGCCACCGTGTCCTTCTCGCTCTTCGGCTCAACGCCGGTCGGATTGTTCTGCCCCGACCACGTGCAGCGCCCAGATATGCAGCATGACGACGCCGACGATGACGAACGGCAACAGGTAGTGCAGCGAATAGAAGCGATTGAGCGTCGGATTGCCGACCGCATAGCCGCCCCACAGCCAGGTGACGATGCCGTGGCCGGCCAGCGGAATCGCCGAGAACAGATTGGTGATGACGGTCGCCGCCCAGAAACTCATCTGCCCCCAGGGCAGCACGTAGCCCATGAAACCGGTGGCCACCATGAGCAGGAACAGGATCACGCCGAGGATCCACAACACCTCGCGCGGCTCCTTATAGGAGCCGTAATACATGCCGCGCGCCATGTGGATATAGACGGCGACGAAGAAGAACGAGGCGCCGTTGGCGTGAATGTAGCGCAACAGCCAGCCGTAATTCACGTCGCGCATGATGCCTTCGACCGAATTGAAGGCGAGATTGACATCGGGCGTGTAGTGCATCGCCAGCACGATGCCGGTGATCGATCTGCACGCCGAGCATGAAGGTGAGAATGCCGCCGAACGTCCACCAGTAGTTGAGGTTGCGCGGTGTCGGGTAGGCGATGAACGACGAATAGATCAGGCCCCCAATCGGCAGCCGCCGCTCCAGCCATTGCATTAACGCGCTTTGCGGCTGATAGGTCGGATGTCCGCTCATGGTCGAACCTTAAGCTTGGTCGAACAGGAAAAAATGGAAGGGCAGTCGCGGCGCGTTGGCTCCGCCGTTGAGATTGCAGTCACCGTCTCGACCCTCTTTACCTTTTTGCCGCCCGACCAGCCGCCCCGCTAGCCGCCGTTGTTCTCGCCCGGCCGGCAACGCAGTCGGGCGATAGGACGGTCGGTCGATGGTCCGGTCGCACCGGCCTGGGGAAGGTCGGAAGCGACGCAATCCGGCGGGTTTCTATTGGCACCCTTGCCGCTTCAGTGCAAGTGTAGCGTCGCTGCCCCCTCAAGCGGCGCCCACGGCGCGCCACGGACGCCCGATGACGCGCCATGCGCATCGCCCTCTATCAACCCGATATTCCGCAGAACACGGGAACCATCCTGCGGCTGTGCGCCTGCCTCGGCATCGAGGCGCATATCATCGCGCCGGCTGGATTCCCGACCTCTGACCGCGCCTTCCGCCGCGCCGGCATGGATTACCTCGATGCTGTCGCGCTGGTCCGGCACAGTTCGTGGCAAGCTTTCGAGCGCTGGCGCAGGGAACGGAACCATCGCCTCGTCTTGTTCACCACCGCCGCGACATTGTCCTATCTCGATTTCCACTACCGGGCCGATGACGTGCTGTTATTCGGGCGCGAATCAGCGGGCGTGCCGGCGGACGTCCACGCTGCCGCCGACGCCCGGCTGCGGATTCCGATGCGACCGGGTCTGCGTTCGCTTAATGTGGCGCTCGCCGCCGCTATGGCGGCCGGCGAGGCATTGCGGCAGGCGGCCCTGCCAGCTTGATCGGCCTGTCCAGAACTTGCAGGCACCGTATATTATAGTAATATACAGCAATGCTCGACCTCGGCCAAATCGTCGGATTCGACTGGGACGACGGCAACAGTTTCAAGAGCGCGCGAAAACACTCGGTTTCTCAAGCTGAGGCCGAACAAGTGTTCGCCGACCCGCGGCTCCTGGTCGCCGAGGACGTGAGGCATAGTCAGGGCGAGGCGCGCTATCACGCGCTCGGACGCACGAGCGAAGGACGATTATTACACGTGACTTTCACCTTGCGCGGCGGCGGAAAGAGAATTCGCGTGATTTCGGCGAGAGACGCGAACCGAAAGGAGAGATCCCGATATGAACACGAAGCTTAAAGATATTCCCCGTTTTCGCAGCGAGGCCGAGGAGCGCCGGTTCTGGGAAACGCACGATTCCACCGAATACGTCGACTGGAGCAAAGCACGGCGTGTGCAATTTCCGAATCTGAAACTCTCTACGACTGCTATCTCGCTCCGCCTGCCGCAAGGGCTACTCGACCGCATCAAGGTTGCGGCCAACAAGCGCGACGTGCCGTATCAGTCCTTGATCAAAGTGTGGCTGGCCGAAAAAGTCGATGCGGAGTGATCCGGTATGCCAGCATCAAACCCTGTAGCGTAAGCATCTAGACAACGCCGTTGCTTGATGAGCACCGATAGCCGCGAGACCAAGAAGCGCAAAGAGTGTACGCGCGCCTGGTTCGAAAGCTTGCGCGACGAGATCGTGGCGGCGTTCGAGGCGCTGGAGGACGCTTTGCCGGCGGGCGCCCCGCTGTCGGAACGCGCGCCCGGCCGCTTTGTGCGCACGCCCTGGAGCCGCACCGATCATTCCGGCGGGCCGGGTGGCGGCGGCGTCATGGCGATGATGAAAGGCCGCGTGTTCGAAAAGGTCGGTGTCCACGTCTCCACCGTATTTGGTGAATTCGCGCCGGAATTTCGCAAGGAGATTCCCGGCGCCGCCGAGGATCCGCGATTTTTTGCCAGCGGCATTTCGCTAATCGCCCACATGCACAATCCGCACGTGCCAGCGGTGCATATGAACACACGCTACGTCGTCACCACGAAGTCATGGTTCGGCGGCGGCGGCGACCTCACGCCACTGCTCGACAGCCGGCGCAGGCAGGACGACGCCGACGCGATCGCCTTTCACGCCGCCATGAAGGCAGCGTGCGACAGGCACCGCAAGGTCGCGCCCTATGAAAAGTTCAAAAAGTGGTGCGACGAGTATTTCTTTCTCAAGCATCGCGGCGAGATGCGCGGCATCGGCGGCATTTTCTACGACTGGCTGGAAACGGACTGGGAGGAGACATTCGCCTTCACGCAGGATGTCGGCCGCGCCTTTCTCGCCGTCTATCCGGAACTGGTACGGCAAAATTTCGCCAAGCCGTGGAGTGAGTCCGAGCGCGAAGAACAGCTCATTCGCCGCGGACGTTATGTCGAGTTCAATTTGCTCTATGACCGCGGCACGATTTTCGGCCTACGCACCGGCGGCAATGTCGAGTCAATTCTCTCCTCGATGCCGCCAGTGGTGAAGTGGCCTTGAGCCTACTGCAGCGCCCCGTAGATCATGATGCCGGCGCCGACGATGACGACGCCGTCGAGGATAATCGCATGCACATGCACCGGCATGCGCTCGACGATGAGCCGTGCCAGAAACGTGGCGAAGAAACCAATCAGCCCGATCAAAAGTCCGAGGACCAGCACCAGCGGCGTGACCACGCCGGCGAAGGCAAACACGCCAAATTTGATGAAGCCGACGACGACAGACACCATAGAATCAGTCGCGATCACGGCGGCGCCTTCGAGACCGGTCGCCATCAGGAGCGAGAGCAGGATGATGCCGGGCCCGACCGAGCCGCCCATCACCACCCCCCAAACGGCGGCGCCCGCCGCATAGCCCTTTTCACCGAGCCGGTGGCCGCTCCTTTTCAACAGCCGCCGCAACGGCACCGTCGCAATCAGCGTCGTGCCAATGACGATCGCGGCGCCGCGGCTGGACAACAGCGTGTAGAGCCAGGCGCCGAGCGCGGTGGTCGGCAGCGCCGCAACAAGCGCAATCAGCGCGCGGCGCATATCGAGCCGGCGGCGGAAGGCAAAAACGCGCGCCGCATTGGTGAACAGCGCCGAAATGGCAATGATCGGTACCACTGGCTCGGCGCCGACCAGCGGCACCAGCACGAGCGGCATCAGCGCCCCGGTGCCGTAGCCGGCCACCCCTCCGGCAACGGCCGAAATCGCCGCCAGACCGACGATGAGTGCAAGCTGGACGAGCGACAGGTCGGCAATCTGGGGCATGGAACGGGGGTTTGGGGGGCCGTTGACTTGCGACTGTGCAGTTACGAGAACAGCAGATACAGGCGCGGCGGCTTCATGTCGCGTGCGTCGCAAGGGAGGCTTTGGGGATGGATCTTGGAATAGCCGGCCGCAAGGCCATCGTCTGCGCCTCGAGCCGGGGTCTCGGCCGTGCCTGCGCCAAGCAGCTGGCGGAGGCCGGCTGTGAGGTCGTGATCAACGGCCTCGACAAGGACCGGCTGGCGGCGACTGCCGACGAATTGCGCAAGGAAACCGGCGCCAAGATCACGGCCGTAGCCGCCGATGTCGCCTCGCCGGAGGGCCAGCAGGCGCTGTTCGCCGCCTGCCCGGAGCCCGACATTTTGGTCAATAACAACGCCGGCCCGCCGTTCCGCGATTTCCGCGACCTCGACCGGCAGAAGATGATCGACGGCGTCATCGGCAACATGATCGTCGCCATCGAGCTCACTCAAAAGGCGATCAACCCGATGGTCGCAAAAAAATTCGGCCGCATCGTCAACATCACGTCCGGCTCGGTGAAGATGCCGCTGTTCGGCCTCGACCTGTCGTCGGGCGCGCGCGCGGGGCTGACCGCCTTCCTCGCCGGCGTCGCGCGGTCGGTCGCCGCCGCAAACGTCACCATCAATTTCATGCTGCCGGGGATTTTCGACACCGACCGCTTCCGTTCCAACGTGGTGTCGACGGCGCAGAAAAGAGGCACGAGCTATGAGGAGGCGCTGGCGCTCAACGTCGACTCGGTGCCGGCGCGACGGCTGGGCACGCCCGACGAGTTCGGCGCGACGTGCGCGTTTCTTTGTTCGGCGCAAGCCGGCTACATCACTGGACAAAATCTTCTGATCGACGGCGGGAGATTTCCCGGCGCGTTCTAAATTTGCACAATCGCGAAATCACCGACCTTTAAGGAGACTCCCATGAAACTCGTCCGTTACGGCGCGCCTGGCCGCGAGAAGCCGGGCATGATCGACGCGCAGGGCCGCATCCGCGACCTCTCCAAAATCGTGCCTGACATCGCGCGGCGACACGCTTTCGCCCAAAGGTCTCGCCAAGCTGCGCAAGCTCAATCCGGACAAGCTGCCACTGGTGAAGGGCAAGCCGCGCATCGGCCCGTGCGTCGGCAAGGTCGGCAACTTCATCGCCATCGGGCTCAACTATTCCGACCACGCCGCCGAGGCCGGCATGGCGATCCCCAAAGAGCCGATCATCTTCAACAAGGCGCAATCCTGCATCTGCGGGCCGAACGACGACACCATGACGCCTAAGGATTCCTCGAAACTCGATTGGGAAGTGGAACTCGGCATCGTCATCGGCAGCCGCGCGCGTTATCTGTCCAAGGACAAGGCGCTCGACGTAGTCGCCGGCTATTGCCTCGCCAACGACGTCTCCGAGCGCGTGTTTCAGATCGAGCGCGCCGGCCAATGGACCAAGGGCAAGGGCTGCGAAACCTTCGGCCCGCTCGGGCCGTGGCTCGTCACCAAGGACGAGATCAAGAACCCGCAAAATCTCGACATGTGGCTCGACGTCAACGGCGAGAAGCGCCAGCGCGGCAACACCTCGACCATGATCTTCGATTGCCGCCACATCGTGTGGGCCTGCTCGCAATATTTCGTCATGGAGCCGGGCGACGTGATCATCACCGGCACCCCGCCGGGTGTGGGCTTGGGCATGAAGCCCGAGCCGAAGTTCTTGAAAGCGGGCGACGTCGTCACGCTGGGGATCGGAGGCCTCGGCGAGCAGCGGCAGAAGGTGGTGAAGTTTAAGATGTGAGCAAATACCGTCACCCTGAGGCGCGAGCGAAGCGAGCCTCGAAGGGCGACGGCCCCGGCACCTGAGCAGCATCCTTCGAGGCCCGCGCTGCGCGCTGGCACCTCAGGATGACGCTGGGCGGGCGCTCACCCTCCCCTCGCCTCCAGCACCGCCTGCAGCGAAATGCGCGACCAGGGAGCGACCTTGTCGCGGAACGCCACATAGGCGTCGTGCACCTTGCGCGCGTTGGCTGACTTGCCGGCGAGTTCGCCGAGCACGTCGTTTGATTGCGCTCGCGCTGCAACAATGAGATCGGCGGGAAACGTGCGGGGCTGCACGTTGTCGCGCGTGGTTAGCGCGCTGAGTGCCTCGATGTTCAGCCGCTCCATCTCGGCGAGCGCGTAGGACGCCTCCGCCGCGCAGGCGTGCGTCACGATCGCCTGCAGTTCGCCATCAAGGCTCGCCCAGGCCTTGAGCGAGACGATGCACTCGCCGGTGCCGTTCGGCTTGTTGAAGCCGGGGCCGTAATAGAGCGGCGCGAAGCGATAGAGCCCGAGCGCGATGTCTGAGCCGGGGCCGACGAATTCGGCGGCATCGAGCACGCCCGATTGCAGCGCGACGAGAATTTCGCCGGGCGCCGTGGTCTGCGGGATGGCGCCAAGCCGGCGATAGACTTCGCCGCCGAGACCGAGCGAGCGGATTTTCAGGCCGCGCACGTCAGCTGTGCTTTTGAGCTCGCGGCGGAACCAGCCGCCCATGCACACCCCGGTATTGCCGCCCATGAACGGCTTGACGCCAAACGGTGCGTAGATCTCGTCCCACAGCTGTTGGCCGCCGCCGGCGTCGATCCAGGCGACGTGCTCGTTGGGCGTGAGCCCGAACGGCACCGTGGTGAAGAACGAAGCCGCCGGCTCCTTGCCCTGCCAGTAGAACGCGGCGGTGTGACCCATTTCGGCAACGCCGGAGCCGACCGCGTCGAGTACTTCGAAAGCCGGCACGATCTCGCCCGCCGCCGAGACCGAGATTTCGAGGCGCCCGCCGGACAGTGCGCCGATGCGTTGCGCGATCCGCTCCGCCGACATGCCGGGGCCGGGCAGCCGCTTCGGCCACGACGTCACCATGCGCCAATGGAGTTTGCCGCTCTGCGCCAAAGCCGGCGCTGACGGAGCGGCAGCGAGCAGTCCAAGCGCGCCGCCACGGGCAACGTCGCGCCGGGAAATTATTGTTCTGCTCATGCGCTCACCCGCTGATGCGTCCGGCGCGGCTTTCTGCCGGCAATTGCCACCTGCCACACGTCGTGAATGTGCTCGACTTCGCGCTCGATGCGTTGCAGGAAGAGATGTGCCTGCGTGGATAACGTTCGCCGCGTCGGCTCGATCACGACGAATTCGGCGTGCAGCTCCGGCCCGACCAGCGGATTGACAATCAGTTCGCCGCCTTGGATGTCGTTGACCGAGATCACGCTCGGCAGGATTGTCACCCAGTCGGAGCGCGCCACGAACTCGAGCGTGGCGATCATGGCGTCCATCTCCAGCTTGGTTTCGACTTCCACGCCGTGGGTCTGGAAATAAGTCTCGAGATTGCGGCGGCGAATATTGTCCGGCCCGGGCAGCACGATCTTGAGCGGCTTGCAGTCGGCAAGGCGTACCGGCGACAGCGGCTTGAAGCCGCCGCGCGGGCCCGACAGCAGCATTTCACGATCGCGCACCAGAAGCCGCGACTTCAATCCGATCGTGCCCTCGAAAGCGGGCACCACCGCAAAGTCGAGCTCTTCCTCGAGCACCATTTTGGTCAAGAGCCCGCTATAGCCCTCGACGATGTGCAGGCGCACTTCCGGGCAGCGCGGCACAAAATCGTCGAGCACCGGTGCAAGCACGGCGCGGGTGAAGGTCGGCATCAAGCCGATGCGGAGCTCGCCGCTGACCTGGCCGGCGACGGCGCGCGCCTGTTCGACTGCTTTCTCGAGCGCGCCAACGGCGCCGACACAGCTCTTGTAGTAGCGGAGCCCCGCCGGGGTCGGCACGACGCCGCCCGCCGCGCGCTCGAACAGTCTGACGCCGAGTGTGCGCTCGACCGCGGCGACGTGCTGCGAAATGCCCGATTGGGTGGCATTTTCCCTCTCTGCCGCGCGGGTGAACGAACCCTCCTCGCAGACCGCGATGACGGCGCGCACCTGCCGGAGGGGAATGTTATGCATGCCGTTCTGCCATTAGGAATTTTAATGGGGAAGGACAAATTATATCATTTCTTTCGAACTCGCCAGCCGCATAACATTGCTTTGGGATGGGAATCGTCGGCGAGGACCGCGAAGGTATCGCCAAGAATCATCAAAGCTCGCCAAAGAATTGACTGGGAGAAACGCCATGGGAACAGCAAATTTCGGCATCGCCGGCCTGGATTGGCAGCAGCGCGTCAATTGGGACCGCCTGCGCGAATACCGGATCGAGCGCGCGCGGCAGATGATGAAGAAGCACAAGCTCGGCGCGCTGCTGTGCATGTACGACGAGAACGTTCGCTACATCACCGGCACGCTAACGCCCGGCTGGAACAGACTTAAGCCCGGCTTGCGTTACGCCATGCTGTGCGGCGACGGCCGCCCGATCCTGTTCGAGCAGGGCGACCTCGGCTTTCAGATCGAGCGCCATTCGCCGTGGATCCCGAAAAAGAACGTGCGCCACTCGTTCGCCTGGATCAAAGGCGCCGCCGGTCCAGCCGCCACCCAGCAGGTGAAGAAGTTCACCAAGGCGGTCAAGCAGGCGATGAAGGAGAACGGCGTCGCTGGACAAAAGCTCGGCTGCGACTTCATCGACATCAACATGCTCAATATCTTCAAGGAAGAGAAGATCAATTGGGTCGACGGCATGACGCCGATGATGGACGCGCGCGCGGTCAAGAGCCCGGACGAGCAGGAATGCTTCCGCATCGTCGGCGCCATCGGCGACGCCACGCACTGGGAGTGCATGAAGTTCCTGCGCCCGGGCATCACCGAAAATCAGGTCACCGCGCACCTGATGCAGTACCTCTACAACATTCCCGGCATGGAGGACGTGGAAGACGTCATCGTCTCGTCCGGTCCGAACACTTGGCCGAACTGGCGCAATTTTTCCGACCGCATCATTCAGCCCGGCGACATCGTGTTCATGGATTTGGCCGCGCTGACCTGGAACGGTTACAAGTCCTGCTATTACCGCACCTATTGCGTCGGCAAGGAGCCGACCAAGGAGCAAAAAGACACCTACGACACCGCGCTCAAATGGCTCTACGATTCGATCGGCGCGGTGAAGGTGGGCGCCACCACGCGCGACATCGCCATGAAATGGCCGTCGGCGATGAAGACCTGGGGTTATGAGGACGAAGACCAGGCCGCCGCCAATCTATGGGGCCACGGGCTCGGGCTCGCTCAATACGACCCACCGGTCATTTCCCGCATCTGGTCGCTCGACCATCCGATCGACATTCAGGAAGGCATGACGTTTGCGCTCGAGACGCAGCACGGCAAGAAATACCGCTACGGCGTGCGCATCGAAGAAATGCTGATCGTGCACAAGAAGGATATCGAGATCGTCTCCAACTTCCCGGTCAAACAGATCACCGTGGTCGATCCGCTGCCGGGATACGGAGATCATGTGAAATAATCTTCACCTCTCCCCGCGTGCGGGGAGAGGTCGAGCGAAGCGAGGGTGAGGGGGCGCTGCCGCAATTCTGAGCCTCGACGTTTATTTGTGAGCCCAGCGGAACCGTCCCCTCACCCCACCCTCTCCCCGCGCGCGGGGAGAGGGAGTGCGCGGTGGCAAGGGCGAGTGAGATTCAAACGAGATTCATATGTCGCGCTTCATCCTCCCCCTCTCCTCACCGGCCGCGGCCGACGCAGACCGCGTCGGGCCAAAAGCGGCGAACTTGGCGCGGCTCGCGCACGCCAGTTTGCCGACGCCCGGCGGATTCTGTATCACCGCGGATGCGTATTACCGGCAGGTTGCGCATCTCGGCATCGCCGACGCGGTACGCGCCTACGCCACCGCCGATCAGACCACGCAGCGCCGGCTCTCCGTCGAAATCAGGCTTGCGCTCTATCAGAGCGATCTCGCGCCGGATTTGCTGGCGGAGATTCTTGCCGCTTGGTGGGAGCAACAAAAGCCTGCCGCCGTGCGCTCGTCGGCGCTGATCGAGGATCGCGCCGACAGCAATTTTGCCGGCCAGTTCGAAAGCTTCCTCGGACTTTCTGGCGACGCCGAATTCCTCACCGCGCTGCGCGCCTGTTGGGCGGCGTTATGGACTACCAACGCGCGCCGCTCGATGGCGCAGCACGATCTCGATCCAAGCGGCACAGCCATGGCGGTCCTGGTGCAGCCGCTCGTCGCCGCTCGCGCTTCCGGCGGGGGTTTGAGCGAAACCGCCGAAGGCCAAATGCTCCTGTCAGCCACCTGGGGGCTCGGCTCGACGATCGCCCAGGGCGAAGTGGTGCCCGACCGCATCGTGCTGTCGCGCCAGGGTTTCGTGCGCAAGAACGAAGCCGGCCGCAAGCACCACCGCGAGACCTGCCTGCACGGCGCCGGCACGGCGGCGCAGGCCGTGCCCGAAGACCTCGCCCGCGCGCCATGCCTGGAAGCCGGCCAAGCGACGACGCTGGGCCGGATGATGCGCAAGGCCGAAGAGGTGCTGGGCCACGCTGTCGAAATCGAATGGGCACTCGACGACGAAGGCTTCAGGCTCTTACAGGCGCGGCCACTGCACGTCGCCGAGCCGCACGTGCCCGATGAAATCTGGCTCAAACATCCGGCCATCAACGGCCATCCCGCCGGCATCGGCTGGGGATCGGGCCGCGCGGTGGTGGTCAATTGCGAATGCGAACTGTCGCGCGTCGCGCCGGGCGACGTTTTGGTCACCCGCGTCGCGGGGCCGGCGCTCTCGCACATTCTGCCGCGCGTCGCCGGCGTGGTCGCCGAGCTCGGCGGCTCGACGTCGCATTTGGCGTCGCTCGCCCGCGAGCGCGGCATTCCGATGGTGCTCGGCGTCAACGAGGCGACGCAGCGGATTCCCGACGGCGCACAGGTCGCCGTCGACGGCGTCGCCGGCATCGTGCGCTGGCACGCGTGATGGCGGAAGGCTGATGGCAAAAAATCCCGCAAGAAAAAGCGCCCGTCCGCGCGTCTTCGTCACCCAGCCGGTTTCCGAGCATGCGCTCAAGCGCCTGCGCGCTGTCGCGCGCGTGTCGGTGTTCGCCGATTCGAGCCGGATCATTCCCAAGCGCACCTTGATCGCGCAGGTGCGCAAGGCCGATATCCTGTTCTGTCTCCTGCACGACAAGATCGATCGCGCGGTGATCGAGGCCAACCCGGATTTGCGCCTGATCGCGGCGCAGTCGATCACCCCCTCCAACATCGATGTCGAGGCAGCGACCGCCCGGCGCATTCCGGTCACCGTCACCGCGCCGGTCACCGCCGAGGCCACCGCCGACCTCACCTTGGCGCTGATGCTGGCGGTGGCGCGGCGAATGCCGGAAGGCGACCGCATGGTGCGCGCGGGAAAATTTCCCGGCGGCCAGTCGGCGCACCTGATGGGCGGCTTTGTCTGGGGCAAGACGCTCGGCCTTGTCGGCGGCGGTGGCCTCATCGGCAAGGCGGTGGCGCGGCGCGCCCGCGGTTTCTCCATGCGCGTTCTCTACTGGTCGCCGCGGCGCAAGCCGGAGCACGAGGAACGTGAGGCCGGGCTCACTTTCGTGCCATTCGAGCAATTGCTGGGCGAGTCCGATTTCGTCTCCGTCCACTCGCCGCTCAACAAACAGACCCACCATCAGATCAGTTCCCGCGAATTTGGCCTGATGAAGAAAAGCGCGTTCCTCATCAACACGGCGCGTGGCCCCATCGTCGACGAAGCCGCTTTGGTGCGCGCGCTGACCAAGAAACAAATCGCCGGCGCCGGCCTCGACGTGTTCGAGCACGAGCCGAAGATCGATCCGGCGCTGAAGAAAATGCCGAATGTCGCGCTCACTCCGCATCTGGGCAGCGCCGTGCCCGAAGTGCGCGAACAGATGGCCGGCATCGTGGCCGACAATATTCTCGCCTTCCTCGGCGGCCACAAACTGCCGAACTGCGTCAATCCGCAGGTGTTCGCGCTTTAAGAGCTAAGGGCGACGTCAGGCCGCTTCGACCGCGATGCCCGCCTGCTCGCAGCTATTGGCCACGTCACAAACGGTGGCGCGCTGCATGTCGCGCTTCCAGCGCAGATCGTCGAACTCGGTGCCGCGGTGCATGGTGCAGCGATTGTCCCAGATGACAAGATCGTGGACGCGCCAGCGGTGCGTGTAGATGAACTGCCTCTTCGTGGCATGCGCGACGAGCTGGTCGATGAGCGCGCGCCCCTCAGCCTCCGGCATGCCGAAAATACGGCCGGCGTGAGAAGCAAGGTAGAGCGACTTTCTTCCCGATTCAGGGATGGTGCGCACCAGAACTTGCGGCACTGGCGGCAGCCCTTGCCGCTCCTCGTCGCTGAAATTGGAGAAGCCAAGCCGTGCGCGCGAGGTAAAGATCGAATGCTCGGTCACGAGCAAATCGAGCCGGCGTTTGGTCTCCTCGGGCAGCGCATCGTAAGCCGCCCGCTCGTCGGCGAATTCGGTGTGGCCGCCGACCGGTGGAATTGAGCGCGCGTAGAGCAGCGACGCCCGCGCCGGCAGCCGCTTGAACGAACTGTCGGTGTGCCACAGCCGGTTGCCAAGCTGGAACATGCGCTGGCGCGACTCCTTGCCCCAGACCTGATTTTCCGGGTCGAGGTTGGAGACGTCGGCGAATTCCTGACGCACGCGCAGCTTCGTGTCCTTGCGAAACAGCGCAATAGTAGTTTCCAGCGGTCCGAAGTGACTGGCGAAATCCAGATGCTGATCTTCCGACAAATTCTGATCGGTAAAGATCAGCACCGCATATTTGGCGAATGCCTCGTCGATCGCCGCAAAGTCAGCCGGCGCGACCGGCTGCGACAGGTCAACATCGCCGATTTCGGCCGCGAAGCTCTCCGTGACCGGACAAACCGTGATGGCCATGGCGTCCCTCCAGACCCCGGATCGCCGGGGTTTTGAGGGATTGAATCACAATGGACCGGCGCGAGCAATTGCGCTGCCACGCCCGCGGGGTGATCTCAAGGAATACGGGCGATCTTCGCCTACCAGCGGAGCCAACGGCGTCGATATCCCCAACGGCCGCCGACGAGACGGAGGATCAACAGGAGTACGACCGCGCCGATGAAGGCGTTGATGATCAGGCCGACTGTTCCGGTCCCGAGATGGATATCGAGGCGCGGCACCAGCCAGTCGCCGATGAAGGCGCCGATCAGCCCGACGATCAGATCGCCGATCAGGCCGAAGCCACCGCCGGCCATCACCCGACCGGCCAGCCATCCGGCAACAATTCCAACAACGATAATAACGAGGAGACTCTGGTTGGAAAGATACATACCCGCTTCCTCATGCCGGCGACCGCTAGCTAATGCGTTGCGGCTTCATTAGTTCCCCATCGATTTCACAAAATTTCATCCGCCATATGTTGGCCCGGCACGCCATGGGCGTTGCGATCACTGCGTCAGGTTTGAATGGAGCAGGTTTTCCTCCCGCTCCCAAACAACGATGACGCGGACGGTCTTGCCGTCGATGTTGGGATGCGGCATCGGCGGGCTTTGCAGGCATAGGCGGCCGCCTTCTAAGCGGATGGCGCGCACCTGCTCGGTGCCGACCCAGCCCTCGTTCCACGCCGCTTCCACTTTGGTGATGACGCTACCGCCTTCGACGCGGTAGCGGCCCGTATAGGCGATCATGGTGGTCAATGCACGAGCGCGCTCGGCGTCCGTCTTTGGAACGGTGCGGCCCTCGGCGGTCATCAAAGCGAGCCAGCGGCCTTCCGGTGTCGCGATCTGGATACCCTTGGGGTGCGCGCCATAGATCGGCGTGCGCTCCTTGCTGACGGCGTCCTCATAGTTGACCGAGACGAGCGTCCAGGTCCCGACAATGTGCCGTCGCAATTCCTCGTCGGTCATGCCGTCACTCCGCGGTCCAGCCGCCGTCGAGAACGAGCGCCGAGCCGGTCATCAGCGAGGAGGCATCGGAGGCGAGGAAGACAATCGCGCCGGTGAGCTCGTCGAGCTGGCCGAGGCGGCCGAGCTTGATCTTTGACAGTACCTCGTCGCGGAACGCCTTGTTCTCGAAGAACGGCCGCGTCATCGGCGTTTCCAGAAACGTCGGGCCGAGACTGTTGACGCGGATATTGTGTGGCGCAAGCTCGATCGCCATCGCCTTGGTGAACCCCTCCATGGCGTGCTTCGACGCGCAGTAGACCGTGCGGCGGGCGGCACCGACGTGGCCCATCTGCGAGGAAATGTTGATGATCGAGCCAGGCAGCTTCGCCGCCATCAGCTTGAGCGCCACCGCCTGCGCCACGAAGAACGCCGCGCGCACGTTGAGCGCAAAGATGGCGTCGAAATCCTCGACTTTCACGTCCGGCAACAGCGCCGGCCGGTTCATGCCGGCATTGTTGACCAGAACCTGAAATGGCTCGGTCGCAGCAATCGTCTGTTTCACTGCTTCGATATCGGTCACGTCGAGCGTCAGCGCCTCGGCCTTCTGCCCGCGGGCGCGGATCGCCGCCGCAGCCTCCTCGATTTCGCTCTTGGTGCGGGCGGCCAGCGTCACCTGCGCGCCGGCCTCGGCCAGCGCCGAGGCTGCCGCCAGCCCAATGCCGCGTCCGCCGCCGGTGATCAGCGCGCGCTTGCCGTCGAGACGGAAGGAAGGCGTTTTGGCGAGGTCGATGTGGGTCACGGTGCGCCGCTCGCTTCTCCTTCTCCCCGCGCGCGGGGAGAAGGTTGGGATGAGGGGGCGCATCCGCAAAGCTCAGAATCGCGGCCAGGCCCCCTCACCCGCCGCGCTTCGCGCGTCGACCTCTCCCCGCGCAGCGGGGAGAGGTTACTTATTCCGCCGCCTGCCCGTACGGCACGTTGCGGCCGCCATAGCGGCGCACGCGCACATTGGCCTGCTCGGCATGCGCCACAAAACCTTCCAGCATGCACAGCCGCGAGCAGACCTCGCCGATCTTCGCGCTGGCTTGGTCGGTGAGCACTTTCTGATAGGTGCAGGTTTTCAGAAACTTGCCGACCCACAACCCGCCGGTATAGCGCGCCGCCTTCTTGGTCGGCAGCGTGTGGTTGGTGCCGATCACCTTGTCGCCATAAGCGACGTTGGTACGCGGGCCGAGGAACAGCGAGCCGTAATTCTTCATGTTGGTGAGGAAATAATCCGGATCGCGGGTCATTACCTGCACGTGTTCGGAGGCGATACGATCGGCCTCGCGCACCATCTCGGCCTCGTCCTCGCAAACGATGACTTCGCCGTAATCGGCCCACGCCTTGCCGGCGAGATCGGCGCTCGGCAGGATTTTCAGCAGCCGCTCGACTTCGGCCATGGTGTCGCGCGCGAGTTTATCCGAATTGGTGATCAGGATGGCCGGCGAGGTCGGCCCGTGCTCCGCCTGGCCGAGCAGATCGGTGGCGCAAATCTCGCCATCGACCGTGTCATCGGCAATGATCAGCGTCTCGGTCGGTCCGGCGAGGAGGTCGATGCCGACGCGGCCGAACAATTGCCGCTTCGCTTCGGCGACATAAGCGTTGCCCGGCCCGACCACCATGTCGACCGGCGCAATCGTCTCGGTGCCAAGCGCCATGGCGGCCACCGCCTGCACGCCGCCGAGCACCAAGATTTCGTCGGCACCGCCGAAATGCATCGCCGCCACGATTGCCGGATGCGGACTACCCTTAAACGGCGGCGCGCAGGCGATGATGTGTTTGACCCCGGCGACGCGCGCGGTGACGATCGACATGTGCGCCGAGGCCACCATCGGGTAGCGGCCGCCGGGCACGTAGCAGCCGATCGAATTGACCGGAATGTGCCGGTGGCCGAGCACCACGCCGGGCAGCGTCTCCACTTCGAGGTCGCGCAGTGTCTCTTTCTGCTTTTGCGCAAAGTTGCGCACCTGAGCCTGGGCAAATTTGATGTCGTCGAGATCGCGCTTTTTCACCTGGGCGATGGCCCGCTCGATCTCGGCCGGCGTCAGCTTGAACGAGGCCGGCGACCAATTGTCGAATTTCTGCGACAGCTCGCGCACAGCCGCGTCCTTGCGCGCGTCGATGTCGGCGAGGATCTGCTCGACCGTCTCGCGCACTTGTGCATCGGCTGCCTTGATCGCGCCTGCGTCCATTCCGCGCTTGAGATGTCTGGCCACGGCGCTCCTCCTCGTCATGGCTCGGCTTAAGCCGGCCCTCCAGCTGCACTTGAAGCTTGTTGAACCGCCGTATGGACCCCCGGGTCAAGCCCGCGGGTGACGCCTATGGCGTCATTTAATCGCCTGCGGATTGAGCGGCGAGCCGGTGGCGCCGGTGATGATCAGCGGCGGACCGCAAAAGAAGAATTCGTAGATGCCATCCTCGGCGCAATCATCCGCCAGTTCCTTGAGATAGAAAATCTCGCCCATGCACAGGCCCATGGAGGGAATCACCACCCAATGCCACGGCTGGTTCGCTTCGCCGGTCTCGTTGGGCCGCACTTCGACGCCCCAGGTGTCGGTGCAGATCGCGGCGATTTCCTTCTCCTGGCACCAATAACAGTTCTCGAACTTGACGCCGGGCGCGTCGCCGCCGGCATAGCCACCCCATTCCTTGTCCTGCTGGCAGCGCTCCATCTGCCCGGTGCGGATGAGCACGAAGTCGCCGCGACCGATATGAACATTCTGCTGCTTGGCGCATCGATCGAGTTCGTCGTTGGAGATGCTCTCGCCGTCGGCCATCCACTGAACGCCGCGAAAGCGCGCGATGTCGAGCAGCACGCCGCGGCCGACCATCTTGCTCTTCGAGTGCTCGATGCCGAGTACGCTTAAGCCCCGCGAGTTCGATCAACTTGGCGTCGTGGCCATTATAGGCCTTGTCCTCATAGAAGACATGGCCGAGCGCGTCCCAATGCGTGGCGCCCTGCACACAAAGGATGAGCGTGTCGTCGGCGTAGCGAATCTTGTTCCAGTCCTGCTGGCCGGCGACTGCATCGGTGCCGGTGGCCAGCATCTGGTGGATGGGATTGAAGCGGCCGCCGAACAGACCGTTCTGCGGCCCGTCGCGGTCGAGCGGGATGCCGAGCGCGAAAACCTTGCCGGTGCGGATCAGGCTTGCGGCCTTGACGATATCCTCGGGCCGCACGTGGTTGAGCGTGCCGACCTGGTCATCTTTCCCCCAGCGGCCCCAGTTGTTGAGCTTCTTGCTCGCTTCGGCGATCGCCTGTCTGCCGACCTTGATGTCCATTGTCGCCTCCTTGCGCCGGCGGTTGATTCCGCCGAACTCCTAGGGGGTAATATTGGCGCGGGCGGCGCAATTCGTCCATGCGGTTAACCGGCGCGCGGATAGCGGCATGATGGCGATTGCTTAGCCGCGAGAAACGCGCTGGAATAAGCGCCGAAGTCTCTGGTTCATAACAATGCGCCGCACCGGAAGACCGGTCGGCTTTACAGGGGAGGAAGACATGAAGCGCGAGAAATGGCTGTTGGGACTCACACTGGCCGCCGCCGCCGGCCTCGGCGCCTCGACCTTGCATGCCGCATCGATCATTGACGAATGGGACAGCGTGAAAGCGCCGCCGCCGCCGGCGGTCAAGGAAGTGACCGTCGATCCCAAGACCACGGCACTGGTAATGGCCGATTTCGTGCAACCGATCTGCAGCCATTACCCGCGCTGCATGGCCTCGCTCCCGGTCGCCAAGAAGGTGCTCGCCGCGGCGCGCGCGGCCAATGTGCTGGTCGTATACACCAGCGTTCCTAAAGTCCCGATCACGGCAGTTCTCCCCGACGTGGCTGCGACCGGGACCGAGCCGTTCGTGCAGTCGACCACCAACAAGTTCCTCAATACTGACCTGGAAAAGGTCCTCAAAGACCACGGCATCACAACGCTGCTCATGGCCGGCGTGTCCTCGAATGGCGCCATCATTGAAACCTCGAGCGAGGCCGCGCAAATGGGCTTCCAGGTCGCAGTCGTGCTCGACGCGACCAGCGCGGCGACGACTTATGCCGAACAATTCGTCGCTTGGCAGCTGGTCAATGGCCCGGTTATTGCTGCGCACATCACGCTGACCACATCCGACATGGTCAAGTTCTGACGCGGGCGCTCAATCGAAGGAGTTAGGGAATGAAACTCAAACTATCATTGTTCGCTGCGGTCGGATTGACGGCCGCGGCGATCACTGCAGCCGCCCTTCCAGCTTACGCGGACGACGTTATCGCCGAGTGGGCGAACGTAAAGGCGCCGCCGCCGCCCGAGCTCAAGCCGGTGACCGTCGATCCGAAAACGACGGCACTTCTGTTGCTGGACTTCATTCCGAAGGATCCCTATTGCGGCCCGGCGAAGCCGCGTTGCGGCGCCTCGCTGCCGGCGATGAAAAAGCTTTTGGCGGCTGCGCGGGCAGCCGGCGCAACCGTCATCTACAGCGTCGCCGGCAGTTACGGCCCGGCCGATTTCGCGCCGGAGCTTGCACCTGCCGCGAACGACCCGGTGATCAAGGCGCACGCGGACAAATTCCTCGGCTCGGACCTGGAAAAAATTCTCAACGATAAAGGCATTCGGACGGTGATCGTCACGGGCACCGCCGGCAACGGAGCCGTGCTCTATACCGGCAGCGCGGCGGCAATGCGCGGCTTCAACGTGATCGTTCCGGTCGACGGACTGCCGAGCAGCGACCCTTACGCCGAGCAGCTCACCGTTTGGCAACTGGCCCATGGTCCTGGTTTCGCCAAGCAGGTGACGATCACCCGCTCCGACATGATCAAGTTCTAGTGCGAAAGGTTCCGCTGGATTAGCGCAGTGCGGTCCGGCTGAACCGATGCTCGCGGGCTTCGCTGCGTTCGACCCGGGGCACGAGCGGCGCTTCGACCAATTCGCCCGCGGCGAGCAACACCGCGGCGTCGTTCGGGCCGGCCGTGGCCACGCGGTTTCGTCCGGCCGTCTTGGCCGCATAGAGCGCGTGATCCGCGGTCTCGACCAGCACGGTCGCCCCCGGGCTGAACGCGTTGACCGCCACGCCCTCGCGCGAGAAGGCGGCTGCCGTGTCTGGAAACTCGCCGATGCTGGCGACACCGACGCTAATGGTGACATACGGCGCGGCCCCGGATTGCTCGTGTGGAATTCCGCGCTCGCGCACGGCGGCGCAGATCACCTCGGCAAGCGCGCTCGCTGCGGCAAGGTCGGTCTGCGGCAGCAGCACGGCGAATTCCTCGCCGCCGTAGCGGGCGGCGAGTTCACCGGCGCGCCGCGCGCGGTTCGCCACCGCCTGCGCGACCGCGCGCAGGCATTGATCGCCGGCGACGTGACCGTAGGCGTCGTTGTAGCGCTTGAAGTGATCGACATCGATCAGCAGCAGCGAGAGCGCGTTGCCGTGCCGCAGCATGCGCCGCCATTCCTGGTCCAATGCTTCGTCGAAAGCGCGGCGGTTGGCGATGCCGGTCAGTGCATCGACCGTGCTCAATCGCGCGAGTTCGGCCGCTTTCGCGCGATCGCTGCGATAGAGTCTGATCAGTTCCAGATAGAGTCTGCTGTTGCGCCCAAGCAGGACAACGAGCACGAGGCTCGCCGCCGCAAGCCCGTAGATCCGGCCGGCGTAGAAGCCGAGGTCGAAGCGGCCGGCGTTGAACATCGCGCCGAGCGCGATGTCGAACAGCCACGCGCAGAGCACGACAATCAGCCAGAGGTCGAGGATAGACAGCGGCCGTCGCTGCCACAAAACGCCGACCGCAAGCAGTACCAACGTCCAAACGCTCGACACCGCGACGATCGTGAGCGCCGTGTAGTGATTGCCGTACATGATCGCCGGTAGAAAGTTTTGGCCGGCAGTGGCAAGCAGCGTCAGGATGAAGACCGCAGAGCAAACCGCGGCGGCATTGGTCAGCATCGCGATGGCGTACCGCGGCTGCGCCTGTTCGGTCGCCAAACGCGCATAGGCAATGACGAAGAGCGGAAAGCCGCCGTGCCAGAACATGTAAAGCCAGGCCGTTGTCTGCGGCCCCGCGCCGAGCAGACCGGTCGGCGAAAACAGTCCCGGAAAAGTCAGCGTGTGGGCGACTGAGATCAGCGCGGTGAACAGATATCCGCCGGCCAGCACGATAAGGCCGCGGCCGCGCGAGAGCTGGCTTTGACCGAGCAGGAATGCCGCCGTGACAAGGTCGTTGATCAGCAGCGCCGATTGATACATCGGAATAAACGCTGGATAGGGTGTCAGCGGCACCTTGGCGAACGGCACCAGCGCCAGAAAAATGAGGGTGGAGACCGCGATAGTGGCCGCCGCGACGCGAGTTTCGCCGCGCCCGGCGGGCGCATCAGACAAAATAACTGCGGCTTCACCGGCAAGGGAATCCGCCATTCAACTTCTCCTGCTGTGGAGCGTCCTGGAACTTGGCCGCGCCGGCGACGATCACCCTTGTCGCCAACAGCGTGCGCCGCAGCGCGGTTTCGCGCAGAGGAAAAATCGCAGGGCATATGCTTGACGGACGCCTAAAGCGTTGGAGAAAAAATCGGTGAGTTTTCCAATGCCGAGCCGCTGCAATCATGCTTAGCTGGCCCCCCGGCAGCAGCGAGGGTGCGTCAAAATGAAACTTCTGAGTTTCGCCGCCGATGGCAAAGAGTACTTCGGCGCGTTAAGCAGCGACGGCGTCGTCACACTCAACGATAAGGTCGGCCAGGGCGACCTGCGCGCGGCGCTCACCGCCGGCGCCATGGAAACGATGCGGAAGGCGGCGCGCGAGGCAAAGCCCGACCGCAAACTCGCCGAGATAACATTCCGCCCAGTGATCCCGCAGCCGAACAAGATTCTGTGCGCCGGGGTGAATTACCGCGCACATGCGGCCGAAGTGGCGCGCGAACTGCCGAAGCAGCCGAGCATGTTCGTGCGCTTCACCGACACGCTGGTCGGCCACAGCGGCGAAATGATCAGGCCCAAGCTTTCCGACAATTTCGATTACGAGGGCGAGTTAGCGCTCGTCATCGGCGAAGGCGGCCGCCACATCGCAGCCGAGCGCGCGCTCGATCACGTCGCCGGCTATACGATCTTCGTCGACGGCTCGGTCCGCGATTATCAGAAATTCTCCGTCACCTCGGGCAAGAATTGGCCCGGCACCGGCCCGCTCGGCCCTTGGCTCGTCACCACCGATGAAATCCCCGACCCGAGCACGCTCACGCTCACCACGCGGCTCAATGGTCAGCAAGTCCAGCACGCACCGACCAGCCAGCTGATTTATTCGATCCCGCAAATCATCGCATTCTGCTCCGATTTCACCGCGCTCTCGCCCGGCGACGTCATCGCCACCGGCACGCCCCAAGGCGTCGGCCACGGCCGCAAGCCGCCGCTCTGGATGAAGCCGGGTGATGTGCTCGAAGTCGAGATCACGCGCATCGGCGTTTTGCGCGCGCATATCGTCGACGAGCAGTGATACGGCGAAAGACAGAAGCCGCCGCTCACGCGGGGGTGTGATCGGCCAGCGCGCGCCGCTCGATCTCAGGGAGCAACGCCGTCAACAGGCCGATGAGCGGCAGGAACGAGCAGAGCCGGTACACGAAGTCGATGCTGGTCAGATCGATCAGCTCGCCAAGCACCGCGGCGCCAAGCCCGGCCATGCCGAAGGCGACACCGAAGAACAGGCCCGAGACCATGCCGACCCGGTTAGGGATCAGCTCCTGCGCATAGACCACGATTGCCGAAAACGCCGACGAGATGGTCAGCCCGATCACGACGCTGAGCGCGATGGTGGCGGAGAACCCGACGTAAGGCAGCGCCAGCGTGAACGGCACCACGCCGAGGATCGAGCACCAGATCACCCGCTTGCGGCCGACGCGATCGCCAATCGGGCCGCCGATGAAGGTACCGACGGCGGCGGCAACCAGGAACGCGAACAGGCAGAGCTGCGCATTCTCCGCCGACAGGGCGAAATGGTGGATGAGATAGAAGATGTAATAGCTGGTGATGCTCGCCAGATAGAAATATTTGGAGAAGATCAGCGCGATCAGCACCGCGATGGCACGGCGCACCACACCCGGCGACAAGGCGGCCGCATCGGTCGCGGACGCTTTGCGCACGCGCGGCCCTGTCGCGCCCAAGCGGCTATAGGCATGGCCCACCATGGTCAGGATTGCGATGCCGAGGAGCGCCAGCAGCGCGAACCAGGCCACGCTGCGCTGGCCAAAGGGCAACACGACGAGGGCAACCGCAAGCGGCGCCAGCGAGTTGCCAAAATTGCCGCCGACCTGAAACAGCGACTGCGCGAAGCCGTGCGCGCCGCCCGAGGCGAGCCGCGCGAGCCGCGACGATTCCGGATGAAAGATCGAGGAACCGAGCCCAAGCAGTGCGGCGCCGGCAAGCAGCACCGAATAGTGTGGCGCAAACGCGATCACAGCCAGACCGAGCACGGTGCAGGCCATCGCGAATGGCAGCGAATAAGGCTGCGGCCGGTAGTCCGTGTAGAGCCCGACCGCCGGCTGCAGCAGCGATGCGGTGCCCTGGAACACAAGCGTGAGCAGGCCAATCTGGCCGAAGCTCAGCGCGAACTCGCTCTTGAGCAGCGGATAGATCGCGAGCAGCAGCGAGGTCGCAAGATCGTTGAGCAGATGGCAGAAGGTGAGCGCGCCCAAAATCGAAAACGAGGTCGAGCCGGCCCTTCGGCCGATGACGGCATCTGTCACGGGAAACGAAATCCTTTTCTGTCCGGTGCGAGCAAACGGCCCACAGCGGGCGGCACTATCGGTCTGTGCGTTGTGTCCGACGCTCTTAGACAGCAACTGGATGAATGGGAAGTAAGCGGGCCATTCCGAACTGCATTGCACCTATGAGCATGCCGGCCGCTGGGGCTGCGGGCACGGAAACGTGCAACGTGGCTGCGGATCAGTGCTTGGATCACTCGCCGCGCAGAACGGCGGCTAACCCGGACGCGTCGTCGGTGCCGATACGGCGAACATCACCGGATTTCAGCCGCAATTCGACGGCGTCAAACCCGGAGACGTTGTAAAGGCGGAAGCCGGGGCGCATGCGGATGCCGAAACCATTGAGCACGCTATTGCGCACGATGCTGACGCCGGCGATGTCGGCGCGCGCCATCCGAAAGCTGAAAAGTCCCGGGCCGAAGCGCCACTCCACCTCACTGTCGTCCACGCTGACCGTCAGCGATGAGAACAGCCATGCCAGGACGAGAAGGCCAACCGCTGCGGCCAAAAACAACCACCGCCCTGAGCTCGGCAGCGAATATGCCATAAAGGCGGACAGGACGGCGAACATAATGAACGCGACAAGCATCAGCGTGCCGCGCTGGGTGTGTTGATAACGCTCCGACATAACCGTCCTCCATAGCTCCGCGGCGGGTGAGACCCGCGCGCGCTACACCGGATTAGTCGTGCTAGCGCCTGGAAGGTTCAAGTGCGCTTGGCCTATTCGATAGGCACAGTTGCCTGTCAGGCGGTCAGCCCGAACAGCTTCACCGCATTGCGCCAGCAGATTTTCTCGCGGTCCTCGTTCGACAGCGGCAGCGAAGCCAAGACCTTGATGGTGTCACGGATGTAGCCGGGACCCTTTTCCTTGTCGAACGGGCAGTCTGATGCAAACAGCACGTGATCGGCGCCAAAAAACTCGATACCGCACACAGTCGCCGCGCGCGCACCTTCGACGGCGGTGTCGCCATAAAAATCCTTGAAATAATCGAACGGACGTTTCTTGAGCGATTTGCGCAAAGCCTCGTAATCCTCGTCCGAGGTGCGCACGCCCATCTGATCGAACGAGTGCGCGACCCGGCCCTCTAGATACGGAATGACACCGCCGAGATGATGCGCGATCACTTTCAGATCGGGATATGTGTCCATGATCTTGGAGAACACGAGCCGAGCGAGCGTCACGCCGGTCTCGTATGGCCAGCCGAGTACGCTGCAGATTTCGTATTTCGAGACTTTTTCGGTCGGATAATCCGGCATCTCCCGTGTGCGCGCGGGATGCAGGAGGATCGGCTTGCCGGATTTTGCGATCACCTCAAAGATCGGCAGAAATTGCGGCGCGTCGAGCGGGACACCGTTGGCATTGGTCGGAAGCTGCACGGCATTGGCGCCGTTTTGCAGCGCGCGCTCCGCCTCCTTGGCGGCAGCCTCCGGTGCGTTGAGCGGCAGGAGCGCCGACCAGCCGGCAAAATGTTTGGGATGTTTCGCCGCCACCTCGCCGAGCCCGTCATTGGCAATCTTCGCCATCTCCGGCGATTTGTCGGGACCCCACAGCCGTTCCATTGGTGGCAAGCCGTGCGAGAGCACTTGCGAATAATCAGGAAATGACTCGACGAGGCGGATGCGCAGATCGAGATCGGACAAAGCCGGAATGCCGCGCACGCGCTTGCCGAGATCCTTGGCTCCCGCGGGCGTTTCCAGCAGCGCCTCGTAGTAGCGCTTGGGGAAGAAATGATTGAACGCGTCGATGTAACGCATACGCTGTATCCTCACCGCGCCTGTAACAGCCACGCCGCGATCGCGAACGCATCGGCATCGCGGTCGAAATAGCCGATGACCTGCAGGCCAAGCGGCATGCCGCCGTCCTCGAACAGCGGCAGCGACAGAGCTGGCACGCCGAGCATCGAGGCCGGCACCGCGAATTCGGGATTGCCGGTCGAAGTGAGACCCTCCGGCGCGCCGCCCGGCGCCGGCAGCGTGATGCAGGCATCGCAAGTCGCGGCCAGCTCGGCATAGAGCGCGCGAATGCGCGCGCGTTCCTTGCAGATCGGCGCGGTATTCGACAAGCGTCAGCCCGTCGTATTTCTCGGTGCGCTGCTTGGTGATGGGCCCGAGCTTGCTCACGTCGCGGTCGCGCATGACGCGGAAGAACCACTGTCCTTCGAAGCCGTTGACGCGGTGTGACAGTTCCTGCGCCTTGATGAGCTCCTTTTCCAGCGCCGCGACCTGCTCGTCGTTGTGCCGCGTGCGAATGTCGATGCCGGCCGATTTCAGCCGCGCGACAGTTTCAGCAAGCCGCGCCTTGGCGCCGGCGCTCGCTACCTCCCAGCCAGCGGTTTCGAGCACCGCGAGCGCTTGCGGCTTGCGCGGCAGCGGCGCGCTCGACGGTCCTTGCAGACCGACCGTGCCGGCGTCGCCGCCGACGCGGGCGACGATCTCGTGGGCGACCTGCCAGGTATCCGCCAGCGACGCTGCGATGATGCCGGTGCAGCTCTGGCTCTGATAATCGTGGCTGCCTTCGCGGTTGAGCGCGTTGACGCTGGGCTTGAAGCCGAAGGCGCCGCAATAGCTCGCCGGACGGATGGTCGAGCCGATCACCTGCGTGCCCAATGCTGCCGAGCAGACGCCGGCGGCGACCGAGGCCGCCGAACCGCTCGACGAGCCGCCCGGCGTGTGCGCGAGGTTCCAGGGATTGCGCGTACCGCGCGGCTCCGACGCCGCGAACTCGGTGGTCACCGTCTTGCCGATGATCACCGCGCCGGCGTCACGGAGCGCGCGCACGGAAGCGGCGTCCTTCTCCGAGCGCCAGCCGGCGAACAGCGGCGAGCCCATCTGCGTCGGCATGTCGACCGTCTCGATGATGTCCTTGATGCCAACAGGCATGCCGTCGATCGGAGAACGCGGTTTTCCCGCCCGCCAGCGTTCGGTCGAGCGATCCGCCGCGGCGCGCGCCGCCGGCAGATTGGTGCAGACGAACGCGCCGATGCGCGGCTCCCATTGCTCGAGCAATGAAAGCAAGTCTTCGAGAAATTGCCGCGGCGTTCGCACGCCCGCGGCAAAGTCTTTGGTGGCGGCGAGATAGGGTCGCATCGCTGGCTTTGTTTGGTCGGGCGCGGGCATGGTTGGTCTTTCGTAGGTGGGCAAAAGCGCGCTGTGAGGCATCACGGCGTGGGCAAAATCGTTGACGCGCTGTGCCCACGCCGTGAGGCAGGGCAGACGATTTTGTCCACCCTACGCTTTCTTGCTCTCGTCGTAATAGTGGATCTCGTAAAGCAGGCAGCCGCGTTCGGACTTGAACGGTCCGTGATAGACGCCGGGCGGCCGGCACGCATAAGTCGGTGCCTCAAACGGCTCGCCGCCCCTGCCCGCCTCGTCGTTGCCGACAACGAGATCACCAGAGACGAGATACACTTCTTCCCAATGGTCGTGCACGAACGGCGCCGTCGTGTAGACGCCGGGGCCAAAACGCAGAAGCCGCGTGCGGCTGCCCATCTTGCGCGTTTCGTCGAGATCGCTGGCGAGGATTTTCTGCTGGATGCCGGCCGGATAGCCCGGCGGCGTCACCCAGCCCTTGCCCATGTCGACCTTGTGAAACTCAAGATGAGGCTTGTTCATCGGCATCCGGCTCAATCCTCTCGAACGGCGCAGATACACGGCGTTTACGGCATCCGGCCGGCCGTCGCAGCGCCCGTTGCATTGGGTGGGAGCGCATTGTACATGGAGTGAAAATTCGCGCAAACAAGCGACAATAAAGATCGCGACGGGCGCAAGGTTGCGCTGCGGGGATGCGACCTTCTTCGTCGCCGCATTCAAGGAGCCCCGCCATGCACGAAACCACCGGTCAGGTCCATTGGCACGAGCCCGCGGGCTTCAAGCGCGCCGGCTTCGGCAAGTTCAACCGGCCGAAGACGCCGTACGACCTATTCATGGAATCCGAGGAGATTCCGATCTACCGCGACATCGGCGTGAGCAAGGTGCAAAACCTGCCGCTGCAACCGTGGAAGCGCACGGGCGGGCGCGGCACCTACATTCAGCTGTACGGCACTGAGGGCAAGTGGGGCAGCTACGTCGTCGAGGTGCCGGGCGCCGGCGCGCTCAATCCCGAAAAGCACATGTACGAGGAGGTCTATCTCGTCGTCGAGGGCCGTGGCTCGACCGAGGTCTGGCTCGAAGGCGATAACAAGCGGCACATCTTCGAATGGCAAAAGGGCTCGTTGTTCTCGATCCCGGTCAACGCCATGCACCGCATCGTCAACGCCAGCTCCTCGCCGGCGCTGCTGCTTGGCGGCACCACCGCGCCGAACCTGATGAATCTGATCAACAATACCGACGCGATCTTCAACTGCCCGTATCAGTTCCGCGACCGCTTCTCCGGCGCCGACGATTTCTACAAATACAAGGACGACATCGAGCCCGATCCGGTGCGCGGGCTCGCCATGCGGCGCACCAACTTCATTCCCGACATCGTCAATTGCGACCTGCCGCTCGATAACCGCCGCTCGCCCGGCTGGCGCCGCGTCGAGCCGTTCATGACCGGCAACACCTTCTATCTGTGGATCGGCCAGCACGAGAACGGGCACTATTCGAAGGCGCACGCCCATACCTCGGCCGCCGTGCTGATCTGCATCAAAGGCAAGGGCTACACCTATACCTGGCCGGAGAAGCTCGGCCTGACGCCGTGGAAGGACGGCAAGACGGACGAGGTCAAGCGCGTCGATTACGAGCCGGTCGGCATGGTGTCGGCCGCGCCCGGCGGCGCGCGCTGGTACCATCAGCATTTCGGCGCCTCGAAGGAAGCGTTCCGGCTCACCGCCTGGTTCGGCCCGCACAATCCCGGCCGCGAGCCCGGCCCGCCCGGCGAGAAGCACACCGACTACACGGCGATGGACATTCCCGAAGGCGGCACCGCCATTCCCTATTACATGGAAGATCCGTTCCTGCGGCAGGAATATGCCGAGCGCATGCAGCGCGAAGGCGCCGAGAACCGCATGCGGGCGGAATATTACGAGCGCGATTATCGCGGGCTGTTGCCGCAGGAATGAATGAATGTCCTCAACATCGTCATGCGCGGGCTTGACCCGCGCATCCATACGGCGTCAACGCACAATGGATTGCCGGGTCAAGCCCGGCAATGACGCATCATCATGACCGAAGAAGAAGCCCAGGGCGGCCGCATTTTCTTCTCCTCGACCGGACGCACGTTCGGTGAGGAAGACGAGCTGTGCGTGCTCTCGGTCGGCGTTGACATCGGCTCGTCGACCTCGCATCTCGTGTTCTCGCGCATCGTGCTCGAGCGGCTCGATAGCCGTTATGTCGTCACCGAGCGGGAAAGCTTCTATCAGTCCGACATTCTGCTCACGCCCTATTCGGACGAGGAAACGATCGACGCCACGGCGCTCGGCGCCTTCATCGCGCGCCAATACAAGGACGCCAAAGTCGATCCCGACGAGATCGATACCGGCGCGCTAATCCTCACCGGCGTCGCCGTGCGCCGCCGCAACGCGCGTGCGATCGGCGAGCTGTTCGCCGCGCAGACCGGCAAGATGGTCGCGGTGAGCGCCGGCGACTCGCTGGAAACCGTGATGGCCGCCTACGGCTCCGGCGCGGCTGCCCGCTCGATCAAGACCGGCGCGCCGGTAATGAACGTCGATATCGGCGGCGGTACGTCGAAGATCGCGGTGTGCGCCGACGGTAAGGTAATCGACGTCACCGCGGTCGACGTTGGCGCGCGGCTCGTCGTGCTCGACGGCGACAGCCGCATCGTGCGCCTCGAAGAGGCCGGTCGCCGCTTCGGCGCCGAGCTTGGGCTGAAGCTCGATCTCGGATTCCGGCTCGCCGACGATCAGGCGAAAGCGCTCGCCGCCCGCATGGCGGAGAGATTGTTCGAGGCGATGGAAAGCCGCTCGCCACGCGCCGGCGGCGCCGAATTGCTCCGTCTCGATCCGCTGAACTGGCGCGGCACGCTCTCCGACGTGAGCTTTTCCGGCGGCGTGTCGGAATACATTTACGGCGGCGAGGCCAAGGCGTTCGGCGATCTCGGCCCGCAGCTTGCCGCCGAGGTGCGCGCGCGCCTTAAGGATTGGGGGCCGGTGCTCGCCCGCCCGGAGGCGCGCATCCGCGCCACCGTGATCGGCGCCTCGCAATACACGATGCAAGTGTCCGGCTCGACCATCTTCGTCTGGCCGCTGACGATACTGCCGCTGCGCAACGTCCCGGTGATCGCGCCAAATTTCTCGCTCGGCGAAGAGATCATCAATTCGGCTGCGGTATCGGCCTCGATCAAATCCGCGCTCAAGCGGCTCGACCTCGGCGGCGGCGAAACTCCGGTGGCGATCTTCGTGCCCTGGCGCGGTTCGGCGACGTTCCGCCGGCTCGACGATTTCTGCAAAGGCGTCGCCGACGGCCTGCAAGCGGTGATCAGCCACGGCCACCCGATCGTGCTCGCCGGCGACGGCGACGTCGGCGGCTTGATGGGCATCCACTATTGCGAGGAGATGAAGTTCAACAACCCGATCGTCTCGATCGATGGGCTTGAGCTGAAGGAATTCGATTACATCGACATCGGCGCTATCCTCGACACCTCAGGCGCGGTGCCGGTGGTGATCAAGTCGCTGATCTTCCCGACCAGCGCCGGGCTGGGCAAGGACTGGCAGGCTGAACGCGCGGTTTCGCCGGCTGCGGCAGGCTAGTCACGGCACTGTGCTGATTTCGCACCGAGAATCCGAGGAGCTATCTGACCATGTCCACGCGTGTTGAACTGACGCTCGCCTGCGGCGACTACGAGATCATGCGCGCGCTCAAGGAAGGCACGGTGCGAGCCCGACGGCATCGACCTGAAAGTCGTGACCGCGATGGATTCGCCGACCCGGCACTGGCGCTTTCTGCGCGGCCACGAGTTCGAGGTCGCCGAGGTCTCCTGCTCCTCCTATATCGCCGCGCGCGACAACGGCCATCCGTTCCGCGCCATTCCGGTCTTTCCCCATCGCCGGTTTCGCCACGGCTTCGCCTTCATCAACACGACGAAGGGCATCAAGACGCCGAAGGATCTGATCGGCAAGAAGGTCGGCGTGAAATTCTTTCTCAACAGCGCGGCGTTGTGGCTGCGCGGCATTCTTGCGCACGAATACGGCGTGCCGTTCAAAGCGATGGACTGGTACACCGAACTCGACGAGGACGTGGCCGAGGCCGCCTTCCCCACCGACCTGCGGCTGTCGCGGGTGCCGGCCTCGAAATCGATCATCGGCATGCTGCTCGATGGCGAGCTCGACGCGGTGCTGCATCCCGACATCATCAAGCCGCTGCGCGAAAAGGACCCGCGCGTCGGCCGGCTGTTTCCCAATTACAAGGCCGACGAGGCCGCCTATTTCAAGAAGACCGGTATCTATCCGATCATGCACGTGATCGGCATCAAGCAGGAGATCGTCGACAAATATCCGTGGGTGCCGGTCAACCTTTACAACGCGCTCAACGAGTCGAAGGCCGTCGCCATGGAGCGCATGGAAAATCCTCGCATCGCGCCCATCGTCTGGTACCGCGAGGCCTGGGAAGAGCAGGAAGAGATCTTCCAATCCGACCCATGGGAATACGGGCTGACCGAGCGCAACATGCACAATCTGCAAACGCTGGTGAGCTATTCGCACGAGCAGGGGCTGATCAAACGCGCGCTTCCGCTCGACGAACTGTTCCTTCCCGTGTCGCAAGGCCGCAGGCGCGGCGAGGAATTCACGTTTTAGCTTTCTTGCTAGGTTTCCCCAGGCATGGCTATGCTGGCGCGCGACTTCTGCGGAGGAAAGCAATGAGACACCGCGTCGTTTCCGGCTTTCTGTTCGGCATATTGCTGTTTGGAACGGCCGCGATGGCGGCGGCCAGCGCCGGCGCGCCCGCGCAAGCGGCCGACTTCTATGCCGGCAAGACTATCACGTTCATCGTCGGCGCCGACGCCGCCGGCGGCTACGATGTGTACGCGCGCGCGATCGCCCGTCACCTTTCCCGCTTCATTCCCGGTAATCCGACGATCGTGGTGGAGAACATGCCGGGCGCCGGCAGCGGCAAGGCGGCGTCCTACATTTACAACGTGGCGCCGAGAGACGGCACCACGATCGCCGCTTTGTTTCCCGGCGTGATGATCGATCCGCTGCTGCAACAGCGCGCCGCCGGTCAGTACGACCCGACCAAATTCACTTATCTCGCCAGCGCCGACAGCGATCCGCGCGTCTGCGTCACCGGGCCCTCCTCGAAGATCACGACCTTCGACCAGACGATGAAAGAGAAAACGATCATCGGCGCCTCGCAAAGCGGCGGCTCGACCAGCGACTACGCCTACATGATCAGGAACACGACCGGCGCCAAGCTCGACATTGTCAGCGGCTACAAGGGCACCGCCACCATCATGCTGGCGATCGAACGCGGCGAGGCCGAGGGCGTGTGCGGTCTCGACTGGTCGAGCTTCAAGACGCAGCGGCCGCAATGGCTGCGCGACAAGACCGCTCACGTCATTGTCCAGGCGGCGACCGGACCGAACGCCGAACTTGCCGCGCTCGATGTCCCCAATTTCGAGTCTTTCGTCAAAGACGATCTGGACAAGAAGGCGGTCGATCTCGTCGTCAGCCAGCAGGTCTTCTCGCGCCCCTACGTCGCGCCGCCCGGGGTGCCGGCCGAGCAGGCGAAAATCCTGCGCGACGCGTTCGCCGCCGTTCTGCACGACAAGCAATTTCTGGCCGACGCGCAGACCGCGAATTTGAGCATCAATCCCTCGACCGGCGAGACGGTGGCGGACACGGTCACTAAGCTTTACGCCGCGCCGGCCGAGGTGGTGCAGCGCGCGCGGCAATTGATCGCCTCGCCGGACGTGCGGCAATAGCCGATGCGCACGGGGGCCGAATATCTACGCTCGCTCAACGACGGGCGGCGCGTGTTTGTCGATGGCGAACGCGTCAAGGACGTGACCGCGCATCCGGCGTTTCGCCAGGCGGCGCGCTCGGTCGCCGCGCTGTTCGACGTCGCTGCCGATCCGGCCTTGCGCGAGCGCATGACATTTGCCTCGCCGAAGACCGGGCAGCCGGTGTGGCGGACCTATCAGATTCCGCGCAGCCACGCCGACCTCAAGGCCCGGCGGCTGTTTTCCGAGACCTGGGCGGAAACGACCTTCGGCCTGATGGGCCGCACGCCCGATCATGTGGCGAGCTTTTTCGCCGGCTACGCGGCAGCGCCGCAAGTGCTGGCCGCCGGCGGCAATCAGAAATTCGCCGACAACGTGGTCGCGTTCTACGAGTTCATGCGCGACAATTATATCTACGCGAGCTACGCGATCGTGCCGCCGCAGATCGACCGCTCGAAGCCGGCGCACAAGCAGAGCGATCCCACGCTCTATGCCGGCGTGGTGAAGGAGCGCGACGACGGCATCGTCATTTCCGGCGCGCAACAGCTGGCGACCGGCGCGCCGTTGTCGGACTACATTCATTTGAGCTGCATCCACCCGCTGCAGCCGGGCGACGAGAACTACGCCAATTGCCTGGCGGTGCCGGTCGCAGCCGAGGGCGTGCGGCTTTATCCGCGCCGGCCGTTCGCGCGCGGCGGCAGCGGGTTCGATTATCCGCTATCGAGCCGGTTCGACGAGGGCGACAGCTACGTGGTGTTCGACAACGTGTCCGTGCCCTGGGAGCGCGTGTTCATCTACCGCAACGTCGAGCTTTCGCGCGACCAGTGGTTCAAGACACCCTCGCATGCTTACGGCAACCATCAGGCGCAGGTGCGCTACGTCACCAAGCTTCGCTTCATGGCCGGCCTCGCCCAGCGCATGAACGAAATGACCGGCAACGCGGCCGCCCCGCCGGTGCAAGTGATGATGGGCGAACTCGCCGCGCTGGCGACGGTCTATGACGCGATGCTGCTTTCGCACGAGACCGCGGCGCCGGTGCGCGACGGCGTGCTCTGGCCCTCGGTGGTCATTCTCTATTCGGCGATGGCGTTGCAGTCGGAACTCAACGGCCGCATGCTGGAGATCATCCGCGAACTCGCCGGCTCGGCCTTCATCTCGCTCCCCTCGTCAGAAGCCGACTTCGCCGATCCGCAGATTGCGGCCGACATCGAACGCTACATGCGCTCGGCTTCGAGCGATGCGAAGACGCGGGTCAAACTGATGCGGCTGATCTGGGATTTTCTCGGCAGCGAGTTCGGCAGCCGCCACGCCCAGTACGAAAAATTCTACGGCGGCGCTTCGTTTCTGGTAAAATCGAACGTCAATCGGAATTTCGACTGGAAGCGCGCCACCGGCCTGGTCGACCGCGCGCTGAACTTGCCGCCGCTGGAATGATGACGCCGTAATTTCTAAGGGAGCGCACGATGCTATTGCCGCGACGACAACTCATTGCGCTCGCTGCGGGAGCCATCGTGCTGCCGGCAGCATCGCGCCTCGCCCGCGCAGAAGCTTATCCCGCGCACCCCGCGCGGATTCTGTCCGGCTTTCCGCCCGGTGGTGTATCCGACACCTATGCGCGCCTGATCGCGCAGTGGCTTTCTGATCACCTCGGCCAGCAATTCATCGTCGAAAACCGACCCGGCGCCGGCGGGAATCTTGCAGCGGAATCGGTGGCAAAATCGACGCCCGACGGCTACACGCTGTTGCTGACCACGTCCGCCGATGCGTGGAACGCTACGCTCTATAACAATCTCAACTACAATATCCTGCGCGACTTCGCGCCAGTCGCCACAATGTCGCGCGGCGCCGGCATCCTCGTGGTCAATCCCGCAGTGCCGGCGAAAACCGTCCCCGAACTGATCGCCTACGCCAAGGCCAATCCGGGCAAGATCACCGTCGCATCGGCCGGGATTGGAAGCGCGCCGCACATGTATTGGGAGCTATTCCGCAGCAAGACCGGCGTCAACATGGTGCACGCGCCCTATCGCGGCGGCGGTCCGGCTGTCGTCGATCTCCTTGGCGGTCACGTCGATATCTATTTCGGCACCAGCGCTGCGGTGATCAGCTTTGTGAAGGCCGGCAAGCTGCGCGCGCTGGGCGTGACCAGCACCAAGCGTCTTCCGGCACTGCCCGATGTTCCGGCGATCGGCGAATTCGTGCCCGGTTACGAGGCGACCATCTATGTCGGCATCGCCGCGCCAGCCGGAACGCCAGCCGATATCGTGACCACGCTGCACGACGAAATGAATCGCTCGCTCGCCGATCCCAAGATCACCGCGCGCATCGCCGAGCTTGGCGACGCACCGCTTATGCTGTCGACGGCAGATTTCCAGAAGCTCGTCGCCGACGAAGTGCAGAAATGGGCGGAAGTCATCAAGAGCGCAGGCGTGCGGGCCGAGTAACTCACTGCCAACGCAGACTTGACCGGGCTTCCCGTTTTGGCGCACTCCTCCAGCGTTTCAATCTGGAAAAAGGTGAGCCGGTGCAACCTTCCCGTCGACGCTTCCTCAATCTGGCCGCAAGCGCGGTCGCCCTCCCCGCTTTCGTCAAGACCGCCTCCGCGCTTGACTACCCGACGCGGCCGGTGCGGATCATCGTTCCGGTCCCGCCCGGCGGCGCGCTCGACATTCACGCCCGCCTGATCGGCCAATGGCTCTCGGAACATATGGGCCAGCAGTTCCTGGTCGAGAACAAGCCGGGCGCCGCCACCAATCTCGGCGTCGGGGAGGTCGTGCGCGCGTCCCCCGATGGCTACACGCTGCTGCTCATTCCGGGCTCGGTCGCCGTCAACGAGACGCTATACAAAGATCTGCCATTCCATTTTCTGCGCGACATCGTTCCGATCGCGATGATCTCGAGCTTCCCACTGGTCATGGAAGTGAACTTGTCGGTGCCGGCCAAAACGGTCCCCGAATTCATCGCCTATGCCAAAGCCAACCCGGGCAAGGTCGCCATGGCGACGTCGGGCGTCGGTTCGCCGCAAGACGTCACCGGCGAGCTTTTCATGATGAAGACCGGCACCAAGATGGTCAAAGTGCCCTATCACGGCGGCGCGCCGGCGATCACCGATCTGATGGCCGGACAGATACAGGTCTATTTCAGCCCGTTGCCAGAATCGATGGCGGTCATCAAGGCCGGCAAGGTGCGCGCGCTGGCGGTGACCACGGCACAGCGTTCAGCGGTGCTGCCCGACGTGCCGACCGTCGGCGAGTCGGTGCCTGGCTTCGAAGCCAGCACTTGGCAAGGTATCGGCGCGCCGACCGGGACGCCTACGGAGATCGTCACCAAGCTCAACGCGGCGGTCAACTCAGCCCTCGCCGATCCCACGGTCAAAGAACGTCTCGCCGCGCTTGGCAGCACGCCCATGCCGATGTCGCCTGACGCGTTCAAGCGTTTCATCGCCGGCGAGATCGACAAGTGGGGCGAGGTGATCAAGAGCGCGGGCCTCACGGCGGAATAACGCCGTCAGGACACGGATCACTGTGCGTGGTCTGAAGTCTGTCCGACGACTTCGGGCGTCGAATGCAGCGCCTTGAGCGGATCGACGAGGCCGGCGCCGAATTGGGGATTCGTGCCGGCAGCGCCGAGATGCCGCGCGGTCGCCACCAGAATGGTTCGGATGTCCTCCGGCGTGCGCGCCGGATCGGCGGCGATCAACAACGCCGCAATCCCGCTGACATTGGCGCTCGCCACCGACGTGCCGGTGGTCAGCTGCACGGCACCGTTGGGCGCTGGTACCAGAACATCCACGCCCGGCGCGGCGACGGCGATGTAGTCGCCCTGGTTGGCGCCGTTGAACAGACGGTCGTGCTCGTCGGTCGCGGTGACGGCCATGACGTTCGGATCGGCGCCGGGATAGAGCGGCGGCGATTGCGCGCCGGCATTGCCGGCGGCGGCGACGACGAGGATGCCCTTCTCGCGCGCGACCTGCAGCTCCTGCGCAAGCGCCGGATCTTGCGGCCCGGCAAAGCTCATATTGACGATCTTGGCGCCATGCTCGATCGCGTAATCGAGGCCGCGGATAATGTTGGCCGAGGTCGCCTGCGGCGATCCGCTGCCGCCGAAGGCGCAGATCGCCATGATCTTGGCGTCGGGGGCGACGCCCAACAGTCCGCTGTGTGACACGATCGCGCCGGCCATGCCGGTGCCGTGCGCATCCGGCGGCGCGTTGGCGCCGCAGCCGGCATCGTAAGTGTCGGCGACCCTGCCGGCGAAATCGGGCTGGCTAGGTATCGATGCGTGAATTGATCACCGCAATCACGACGTTGCCGCCCTCGGTAATCTGATGGGCGGCGCCGAGCTGCAATTTTTCTACGACGTATTGCGCCGGATCGCCGAGCTCGGGTTCGGGACGATCCTCAGACAGTCCGTAGGTATAGTTGGGCTGCGCCGCGGCGTTGAGCCCGGTGCTCTCCATCTGGCTGATCACATTGGCGACCGGCTGCCCGCCATTGATGCGGAACGTGTAAACGGTACGGCGCAGCGCGCCGACCTGCTGCTGCGAAACGACGGTCAGAGCCGAAACGCTGCGCGGCCGCGGAGACTTGCGCGGGCGTCGTGCCTTCGCCGAACTGCATGACGATCTCGTTCGACCGAAAGCGCGTCTCGCCGATCGGCGGCCGGCCCGTGCCGGGCGGCAGCGGCATCACCCGCATGTCGATCAGCCGCGTACCGAGCGGCGCGCCATTGCCGCCGCGCTGGCGGTTGGCGAGGCCGCCCGCGAACGGATTCCGAGTAGCTAAACCGTTGCGGACGCCGGGAGCATTACGGTTGCCGAGGGCATTACGGTTGCCGAGAGCATTGCGGTTGCCGAGAGCGTTAGGGTTGCCGACGCCGTTGCGGTTAGCCAAGGCGTTGGGGTTGGCGAGGGCATTGCGGTTGCCGAGGGCGTTGGGGTTGCCGACGCCATTGCGGTTAGCCAAGGCGTTGGGGTTGGCGAGGGCATTGCGGTTGCCGAGGACGTTGGGGTTGGCGACGCCATTGCGGTTACCCAAAGCATTCGGGTTAGCCAAGGCATTGCGATTGCCGAGGGCGTTGGGGTTGCCGACGCCATTGCGGTTGCCCAAAGCGTTCGGATTAGCCAAGGCATCGCGGTTGGCAAGGTTTGTCCCAGCTGGCTGGCCGAGCCCAGTCCCATTCGGGCGGCTCGCAAGTGAAGTGGGCGGACTACGCGTTTGCGTACCAACCGGAGGGTGGACCGACGCCTGACCGGTGCCGGGCTGCGCAATGTTGCCCGGAGTCAGGCGAGGCTTGGCATTTTGTTGCAGGACCGGACGTTTCAACAACGCCGGCGGACGTGCAACAAACTGGCGTGGCGCGGGATGCGGAACGACACGCTTCGGCGCCGGCTTGCGCTCCTCGGACTGCGCGGCCGTGCTGTTACCAACAATAATGCCGGCGCCGAGCAGACTGACGGCGAGCAATAAAGAGGTCTTCCACAATGGAATTCGCACGGTAATTCCCCGAGCTAAAAACCGGCTTCATGCTAGTCTTGCGATTGCGGCCAAATCGAGGTTTGAGCACCTTAGCCCGAGAACTCTTAGAGCGCGAGAACTCTTGGAGCGCGAGACCTCTTAGACCGAATATCCCCTTGTTTCTAACATTCTTGTCATAGGCCAGCCCCGGACGTGAATGTCAGAAGTGGGCGCTAGCCGTTGAAGGTCCGATCGATCAGCACACTGATGGCGACGCCCGCCAGTGCTGCGGCAATGCCGATGGCGACCGTCTCCACGACCGTGCGCGCTACCGCGCGGCCGGCGATCCGGCCGCGTCCGACGCCGAGCCCGACCAAGAGCGCAATCGTCACCACCGCGGAAATGACTCGCGCCTGCGCCACGTGAAGAAACACGAACGGCAGGATCGGCACCGCCGCGGCGGCGAAATCCGCGATCAGCATCCACAGCGCCTGCTGCCAGGGATTCGACTTCGGGTCCGCCGATCCATTCAGCGCCAACAGCAGCCCTGCGAGCGCCTCGCGGTCGCCGCTCACCGCGGCGGTCAGCGCTGTCGATTGGCTTTGCGTCAGGCCGGCCGTCGCCAACTGGCCGGGAAGCGCGGCGCGGACGGAAGTGGCGTCAGCGGCTAGCGCGGATTGCAGCTTGGCGCGCTTTACCTTCGTCGCGTCGCGCGTGGTCTCGACGTCGAGGAAGACGCCGGCCATCATCGAAACCGCCGCCGCCACCGCACCCGAAGCGCCGGCGATGAGCACGGTCGCGGCATTGTTCGTCGTCGCCGCAACCCCGAAGATCAGGCCGAAAATCGACACCGTGCCGTCTTCCATGCCGAAGACGATGGTGCCGGCGGAATCGGCTAACGAGCTGCGCAGCCGTTGTAGTACCTTGGCAAATCTCACGGTGAATCCCCCTTGCGGCCCGCCGGTCGACCGCACGCCAAGTTGTCCGGCAAGTCTTCCGGGCGGTGAATGAAGGATCATATCGTGCTCCGAAAGATGCCGACACGCCCGTTCCAAGCACCATCGCATGCGATGCTGCTTGCCGTCGCGTGTGCGATAGCGCTCGCGCTCATGCACATGTCCGGCGCCGCCGGCCAGCCGGCCGCACTCAGCCAAGCACAGTCGGCTGCGGTCAGCGCCTATAACGACGCGGTCAAGCAATTCGAGGCCGTGCTCAGCGAGCGGCGTGCCGAGATTGAGGCGGGACACGGCCTGCCGCCGCTGCCTGGGCAGGACCTTTATCTCGCTCGCGTCGCTATGATCGGCGCCTACAAGGATCTGACCGACGTCATTCCTTCCAGGATCGGCAAGCTCAACAAATTTGGCATACCGCCGGCTTATTTTGACGCCGACACCGAGCCGCTTGTCGAGGAGTACATTCGCGTCTTCCGCCTCATGGAGGCGCCGCCCGGCAACGCGCAAAAGTCGGACACGCCGTTTCAGGATGTCTTCGACCTGGCTGCCGCCATCGCGCGCGCCAAGGGCCTCGATGCGGCGGACGCGCACGTGGCGGCGCGCATCGCCTTGGGCATCTTTTTCGCCGAGACCAACGGCCGCCAGAACGTCGGCAATGCGCGATCGGACAAATACAAGGGCAGTCTGCAAACGAGCGTCGGCGAAGATCAAATCGGCCAGCGAAAATGGGCGGCGATCAAGAGCACGATCGCCGCGTTCGATCCGGCGCTGATCGCGCGCGACACCGCCGAGGAATCGCGCGCGCATGGCATCGATCACCGCTTCAATCATTGGACCGCCGTGCGGGACGGCCTGATGAGCTCGCATGCGGAGCTGTTCACCCAAATCCCAGCCATCACCAAGACGTTGCCGAACCCGATCGATCAGATGAAATTTTTTGAGCTGATCCAGATCATCCCGACACCGGCCACGGCCGCGCTGAATTCCGGCGACCTGCTTGGCTACAAAATTTCCAGCCCGCGGATCATGGGTTATCTGCGCAACAACAGCATCTTCGCCTTCGGCCACACCGATCGCGCAAAGACCGCGGCAACGCTGCGCGAAATCCTCGATGCGATGTGGCTGTTCAATGCAAAGTTCGAGAAGGCGCTGTCGAGGTTTGATGAGGTCAAGGCGAAGCGGGGGTGACCTGCAAGGCATTTTCGTTTTCTCCGCCCTTTCCCCTCCCCCCATTCGCGTCAGCGAATGGCGGGGAGGGGTTAGGGGTGGGGGGAGTACGATCTCAAAGTGCGCGCCGAGCGAAAAGAAAGTGCCCCCCACCCCCGACCCCTCCCCGCCACGCGCTGCGCGCGTGGGCGGGAGGGGAGAAATGGATCGTCGTTCTCGCGCTGCGCTTTTTGTTCGCGCCCCGAGGATTGCCCAAGCTGTTCACGAACGGGCCTCCCTAAAAGGGAGGCGGAGCGCCGAAAGGCGCGTAGTAGATTCCGCAGGCCCCGCCCGGCAAGCTGATATACGCCTTGCCTTGCGTGTCCTTGCGGCGCGCGCCCCTTTTGGGAGACGCGCTCGCCTCTCGGCGCTCTACCGCGGCTCTTGCCAGAGGCCTTGAGAGCCCAAGGCTCAGTCCGGTCCCGCGCTTCATGGTAGCGGACAACCGATCCGCTCCCCGGGCAGCCAGCTCCTGGCAGACCGGCGACGGGGCCGGCCGGGCGAGTTTCCGAACCGCCCGAACGCAGTTTGCGAGACCGCGCCCGGGCACCGCTCTCGCTCCACCTTCAGGATCGCATCCGGAACGTGCCCTTGGACGAGCGAGATGGACTCTTTTAGTTCGCCGCACGGCGCGACTTCAAGAAACGCTGCCGGCCGGCGCCATCGCTTTGATTGGACGCGATTTTTGTTCCGGTCTTTGCTTGATTCGCGGCGGCGAAATTGTGACTGGCAGTTTGATTCGTTATTTTTGGCAGCTAACGCGCGGAGTGCGCTGTCATTTTCGAATTGTGGCGTGCAAATCGTGCCCTCGCCCCTTGCGGGAGAGGGCGACTCGGCGGTGCAACAACAAGAAAGGGTGAGGGGTCGGGCGCGCCGCAACCCCTCACCCAACCGAGTTTGCTGAAACGCCTTCGCTGCCCTCTCCCGCAAGGGGCGAGGGCACGCCCTCTACGCCTCCGCCCCCGCTTTTGCGGAGATTATCTCCCTTTTCGCCGCATATTTTGCGGAGAATATTGAAATTTACGGAGATTAGTCTACATAATCGCCGCAAGCGAGGGGCGATATGGCCACTTACATTCACGAATTGCCGGCATGGCCCCGTTTCCACTGGTCGGCAGAGGGCTTCGCCAAGGACCTGAATGAGGCTCGGCATCGCCAGGGGCTACTTGCCGGGCATATGCGGGCGCTCGGATTCCCCCTGCAAAAAGAGGCCGTGCTGAGCACCCTGACCGAGGAGGTCATCAAATCCAGCGAGATCGAGGGGGAAATCCTCGATCGCAACCAAGTCCGCTCGTCGCTCGCCACGCGGCTGGGAATGGACGTCGCCGGCCTGCCGCCGGCTGATCGTCGCGTCGAAGGCGTGGTCGAAATGATGCTCGACGCCACCCAGAAATACGCGGCCCCCCTGACGAGGGAGCGCCTGTTTGGATGGCATGCCGCGCTATTTCCTGCCGGGCGGAGCGGAATGCGAAAGATCGCCGTTGGCGCCTGGCGAACCGACGAACAAGGACCGATGCAGGTTGTCTCCGGCCCCATCGGTCACGAGAAGGTTCACTATGAAGCCCCGGCGGCTTCGCTTGTCGACGATGAAATGAAAGCCTTCCTCGATTGGTACAACGCCAACGACGACATCGATCCTGTCGTCAAAGCGGCCATCGCGCATTTGTGGTTCGTCACCATCCATCCGTTTGACGATGGCAACGGCCGCATCGCGCGCGCCATCGCGGATATGTCGCTGGCGCGGTCGGAGGGCAGCCCGCAGCGCTATTACAGCATGTCGGCGCAGATCAGGTTGGAGCGCAACGCCTACTACGCCATTCTTGAAACGACCCAGAAGGGCGACCTGGACATTACCGCTTGGCTGACATGGTTTCTGGATTGCCTGAACAAGGCCATCGATGGCGCCGGGATCATCCTTGCCGCCGTTTTGCGGAAGGCGGAGTTCTGGAAGAAACACGCGGCCACGCCGTTCAACACGCGCCAGCGTAACATCGTCAATCGCCTGCTTGACGGCTTTGCCGGAAAGCTCACCAGTTCAAAGTGGGCGAAGCTTGAAAACACGTCCCCCGACACCGCGCTGCGCGACATCAACGACCTTGTCGGGCGCGGCATCCTCAAGCGCGATGCAGGCGGGGGACGTAGCACGAGTTATTCGCTGGTTCCTATCTAGCGGCGCAGGGTGGGCAAAGGCGCGTCTTCGCGCCGTGCCCACGTCGGTCTCAACGTAAACTGTAAGTCAGCACGTGGGCACGCTTCGCTTTGCCCACCCTACGCTTGCTGCGCGCGCTACCGGGACGAGCCCAGCCATGACAGAGAAGTGGCGCCCCATGCCCTCGTCATTGCCGGGCTTGACCCGGCAATCCATGCTGCACCTTCCCTATTTGCGGCAATTCAGCATGGATGCGCGGGTCAAGCCCGCGCATGACGAAGAGAAGAACGCTCACCAATCGAGGCGCGTGCCGATCGTGCCCTCCTCCCCTTGCGGGAGAGGGCGACTCGGCGGTGCAACAACAAGAATGGGTGAGGGGTCGGGCACGCCGCAACCCCTCACCCGACCGAGCTTGCTGAAACGCCTGCGCAGCCCTCTCCCGCAAGGGGCGAGGGCACGCCCTCTACGCCTCCGCCCCCCACCTTTGCGGAGATTATTCCCGGTTTCACCGCATATTATGCGGAGAATATTGAAAGCTCACAGTTCAAGGTGGGCGAAGCTCGAAAAAACGTCCCCCGACACCGCGCTGCGCGACATCAGCGACCTTGTCGTGCGTGGCATCCTCAAGCGCGATGCAGGCGGCGGACGTAGCACCAGCTATTCGCTGGCGCCGGTCTAGCAGCGTAGGGTGGGCAAAGGCGCGTCTTTGCGCCGTGCCCACGTCAGTGTCAACGCAAACTGTAAGTCAGCAAGCGTAGCCCGGCTGAGCGAAGCGATATCCGGGGTTTTCCTCACCGTCTGTAACCCCGCATATCGCTACGCTCATGCGGGCTACTTGCTCAAGCGCGATGCGGGCGGCGGACGGAGCACCAGCTATTCGCTGGTTCCTGTCTAGCAGCGTAGGGTGGGCAAAGGCGCGTCTTCGCGCCGTGCCCACGTCAGTGTCAACGCAAACTGTAAGTCAGCACGTGGGCACGCTTCGCTTTGCCCACCCTACGCTTGCTTTGCCCACCCTACGGCTTGCTTGACGCAGCAATGATACCATCTCGACTTCTATACCCTCAATGTTGCCGCCGAAGCACCTCCCGGCCAAATTATCGCGCTGTCCCGCGCGTAAGGCCGGTCAACGCCTGCGCTTTCGCGGGCGTTACGCCGATCCCGGTTCGCTCTCGGCGACGCCTAACGGCGCTATCCGATGGTGAAGGTCCGACACCTTCATGATCAATTCGTCGAGACTTGCCGAAAGCGACTCGACGAGTGGCAGCGGCGCCAGCGCCGCTAGGATCATCTCGCCGTTACGCGCGGGCTCGCGCTCGCCGCTGTAGCGGACCGTACCGTCGGTCCGATCGAGCTTCGAGAACATGAAGTTATGGCCTAAGGAATTCGGATGGCAGCGCTCGGACAGCATGTCGTAATGGCCGCGGAATCCTTCCGCACGCTTGTCGAACTTGTTGATGTAGGTCAGCACGCTGACGGCCAGGGTGCCGGGGTTATCCTTGATCCAATCCGGGTCCCGGCTCGCGAAGATGCCGTTTTGAGCTAGTGCATCAAGGCCACCTAGGTTTTCCTCCTTGAGAAGATGCACGACTTGCCGCTCGAACTCGGCGATCACCGCAAATGTCTCCATGAAAGCGCGGGCCGAAAGCATGCAAGACAGCGTGCACCGGTTGTTCCAGGCGACCGCCGCGCCGTCCATGAGGGCGACAAGCCGATGGAGAAGCGCGTGCTGGTAGGTCGCCAGCTTCCACGCGATCTTCGAGCGCAGAAACTTGCCGGAGACTTTGATTTCGACCGCGCGCATGCTGGTAAGGCGGTCGAGCGATGCGTTGAGTTCGCCGATAAGCTGTTTGTCGTCTTCGGCCAAGCTGTCATCCGATACGAGGTGGGCAGGTTCTTTGAAACTCATCATGCTGTGCAGCATAGCGCGCCCGCCGTAGCTGGTCGGACAAAGACTTCAGTCATCTGCCTGCTACTATTCTCGCTGGAGTTCTTCGCAGACCCTCTACGCCTCCGCGTCCGCCAATTGCGGCACCGACGCCGGCGACTTCTCCGCCGGCTTGCCCGGCTCGAGCGCAGCCGCGACGGCTTCCTCGACGCGCTCGAGCCAGACGAACTCCATCTCGCGCCGCGCGGTCTCGGGAATGTCGTCGTAGTCGCGGCGGTTGCGCGCCGGCAGCATCACGCGCTTGATGCCGGCCGAGTGCGCGGCGACGACTTTTTCCTTGATCCCGCCGACCGGCAGCACCAGCCCGCGCAGGCTGATCTCGCCGGTCATCGCCGTGTCGCTGCGGATGGTGCGATCGGTCATCAGCGAAACCAGCGCCATGAACATGGCGACGCCCGCGCTCGGGCCGTCCTTCGGGATCGCTCCCGCCGGCACGTGGATGTGGATGTCGCTCTTCTCGAATTTTTGCGGATCGATGCCGAGCGCGACCGCGCGGTTCTTCACGATCGACAAGGCCGCCGTCGCGCTCTCCTTCATCACCTCGCCGAGCTGGCCGGTCAGGATGAGCCGGCCGGAGCCGGGAATGCGGGTCGCTTCGACGAACAGAATGTCGCCGCCCACCGGCGTCCAGGCGAGACCGGTCGCCACGCCCGGCACGCTCGTGCGCATCGCCGTCTCGCTCTCAAAGCGCGGCGCGCCGAGGATCGGCACGAGGTCGTCGCGCGCGATGCGGATCGGCCCGCTTTGGCCTTCCGCAATGCGCACGGCCGCGTTGCGGAACACCTGGCCGATCTGCCGCTCGAGCGCAGCGCACGCCGGCTTCGCGGGTGTAGTTCTGGATGATCTCGCGAATGACGTCGTCGCCGATCTCGACCTGACCCTCTTTCAGCCCGTTCGCCTCGAGCTGCCGCTTGACCAGATAGCGATGGGCGATCTGCAGCTTCTCGTCGGCGGTGTAGCCGGCAAGGCTGATGATCTCCATGCGGTCGCGCAGCGGTCCCGGAATGGTGTCGAGCATGTTGGCGGTGGTGATGAACACCACCCGGCACAGGTCGAACGGCAGGCCGAGGTAATTGTCGCGGAACGTGTTGTTCTGCTCCGGATCGAGCACTTCGAGCAGCGCCGCGCCGGGATCGCCGTGGATGCCGGCGCCGAGCTTGTCGATCTCGTCGAGCATCATCACGCAGTTGCGCGTGCCGGCCTTGCGGATGGCCTGGATGATGTTGCCGGGCAGCGCGCCGATATAGGTGCGCCGGTGGCCGCGGATCTCCGCCTCGTCGTGCACGCCGCCGAGCGAGACGCGCACGAATTTCCGGTCCATCGCGCGCGCGATCGACTGGCCAAGCGACGTCTTGCCGACGCCGGGCGGGCCGACGAAGCACAGGATCGGCGCCTTGCCCTGCGGGGCGAGCTTGCGCACGGCGAGATATTCGATGATCCGCCGCTTGATCTTGTCGAGGTCGTAGTGGTCCTCGTCGAGGATGCGGCGGGCCTCTTTGATGTCGATCGGCTTCTCCTCGGGCAATTTCCACGGCAGCTCGATCAGCCAGTCGAGATAGGTGCGCACCATGCCGTATTCGCCGGCCTGTTCGGGCATGCGTTGCAGCCGGCGCAATTCCTTGCGCGCCGCGTCCTCGACCTCCTTCGGCATGCCGGCATCGGCGATGGCCTTGTCGAGCTCGGCCATTTCGGCGGCCTTGCCCTCCTCGCCTTCGCCGAGCTGGCGCTGGATCGCCGCCATCTGCTCGCGCAGCAGCACCTCGCGCTGGCGCTCGTCGAGCGCCGTCTTGGTCTGCTTGCCGATCTCCTGCGACAGCCGCAGAATCTCGATGCGGTGCGACAGCAGCCGCGAAACCTTGTCCATGCGCGCGGCGACGTCGACCGTTTCGAGAATCTCCTGCTTCTCCTCCGGCTTGATGTCCATGTAGGCGGTCGCCAAATCCGCCAGCGCGGTCGGTGAATCGATCGACTGGATGGCGGCGAGCAGATCCTGCGGCACCTGCGGCAACAGCTGGATCGCCTCGGTGGCCTGCGCCTTGAGATTGACGAAACGCGCCTCGATTTCCGGCCCGCGCACGCCCGGTTCGGGGATTTGCAGCACGCGCGCGACCAGGAACGGCCAGCCGGACAGATACTCGACCACCTGGAAGCGCTGTTCGCCCTGGCAGACGAGATGATTGGTGCCGTCCGGCGCGGTCAGATAGCGCACGATGTTGGCGACCGTGCCCATGCGGTGCATGTCGATCGCCGACGGATCGGCGACCTCGGGGTCGCGCTGCATGAGAATGCCGACCTGGCGCTGGTCGCGCACCGCCTGCTGGGCAGCCGCGATCGATTTCGTCCGGCCGACGGTGATCGGCAGAACGAGGCCGGGAAACAGCACGGTCGCGCGCACCGGCACGATGATCAGCGCATCGGCCGGTATCGGCGGCAAGGCGCCGCTGGACGCGTCTGTGGACGCCTGTTTTGCTTTCAATTCAATCTCAGCCACGATCAAGTTCCTGTTTTCTGCAACGTAATCACCAGGCAGCCGCCGGCGACGGTGCGGCGCACGCCGCTGTAGCGTCCGGCCGGCAGTCGAACCCGCCGGTAGAAGCGGCCCTGCGGCAGTTCCAGCCGATGGATGATCGCCGTGCGCAGCTCCGCCGGCAGCACGCGCGCGCCGGCGATGACCAGGTCGCCGTCTTCGATCACCACCTGGGCATCCTCGATGTTGACGCCGGGCAGAGCGACCAGCGCCAGCACTTCCTGTTCGTTCTCCAGAACGTCGACTGGCGGCTCCCAGGCCGGCTGGTGCGCCTGCGTGCCCGAGGGTCGAAACATTTCGCGGTGCATGCGTTCGGCCCGGGCGAGCATGTCGCACGCCTCCGACCACATCCAATCGCGGGCCAAATCGCGGGCCATGAAAATTCCCCCTTCAAGTGGATGGCTCTATGTGTGGATGGGGTGTTGGGAATTCAACGCCCGGCCAGCGGCTTAGAGCCGTCCCGCCGCCGAGACCGGTGCGGGCGGCTCATCGGTCGGCCTCAAAGGCCGCCTGACGATGTCCGGCCGGCTATCCTGCAAGAAATCACCGGGCGTTGTGGCAGACGCCCAGCGCTCGGGTTAGAGTGCGCGTTCCAGGCGACCAAAGACGTCAAGGGAGTGAGGCGAGGATGGCGCAGGTTTTTGTCTGCAGCGAGCTCGAGATGAAGGACGGCGACGTGCGCATCGTTCGCCAGGACCGCGTCGAGATCGGCGTCTACCGGCACGCCGGGTCCTACTACGCCTACCGCAATCAATGCCTGCATCAGGGCGGCCCGGCCTGCGAGGGCATCGTGCGCAACCGGGTGATGGACCTGTTCGGTCCGGACCGCGATTTCCTCGGCCAGACCTATGACGAGGACGAGCCGCACATCGTCTGCCCCTGGCATGGTTGGGAGTACAAGCTCAAGACCGGTGAGTGCGCGCCGGACCCGAAGCTCCGGCTCAAGCGCCACGACGTGGTCAAGCGCGAGGGAGGCATTTATGTCGTCGTCTGACGTGCTCGACCGCGGCGGCCGAGACGCTCACGCGCGCCGCCGAGGCGCTCAACGCCGCGCTCGGCGATCCGGACCGGATTGCGGACGCCGATCTGCGCGCGCTTGTGGCGGCGGCGCTGCGGCTCTACGCGGTGAAAGCGGAGAACGGCATGCGCGCGCCGCTGCCGGCGGGCGGCGGCGGGGTCACCATCGACGACGCGATGCTGCTGTCCACCGATCTTCTCCACTCGCTCAACGTCCAGCTCTTCGAACTCTCCATGTGGCAGGCGATGACCGGCAATTGCATCGCGCCACACCAGCGCGTCGACGCCCCGCAAGACTGATCAATCGAGGGAACAGCCATGAACGTGATGACGCCCATCGTCCGCGATCCCAGCCAGCAAAAATTCGATACCACCGACCACCTCGCCCACGCGACGCAGCAGGCCGAGGATCGCCACTACGAAGATTTCATGATCGTCGACGTCGACTCGCATCATTACGAGACCGGCTCGTTCAAGGACATCCTCCAGTACATCGAAGACCCGGTGATGCGCGATCAGTTCAAGTACACCAAGGGCCAGACGATGATGCTGCGCTCCACCGGCGGCTTTCAGGAGATGGCCGGACGCATCGCCCGTTACGAGTACCGCAACAGCGAGCAGACGGTGCCGGCCGGCCGTCACAAGGACATCACGCTGACGCTCAAATGGATGGACGCGATGGGCGTCGACGTCGCGTGTCTGTTTCCGACGCCGATGCTGGGTCTGGGTCTCAATCCCATCGTCGAGGTCGAAGTGCAGTACGCACGCGCCTATAACCGCTGGCTCACCGAGCAAATTCTGGCGCAGGAGCCGCGCATCGTCTCCATGCTCTATCTGCCGATGAACGATCCGGTGGCGGCGCTGAAAATGGTCGAGGAGTTTTCCGGCCGCCAGGGCGTGGTCGGCTTCCTGGTCACCACCGTCCGCTACAAGCCGCTCTACAACAACGTCTACATGAAGCTCTATGCGGCGCTCGAGGAACGCGGCCTGCCGCTCGCCTTCCACGCGGCGACCAATTGGGGCGACCAGAGCATGGCCATCACCAACAAGTTCATCGCTTCGCATGCGCTCGGCTTCACCTGGTTCAACATCGTGCACATGACCAACTGGGTGGTGAACGGCATTCCCGAGCGGTTCCCGGGATTGAAATCGATCTGGATCGAGAGCGGGCTCGCCTGGGTTCCGTTCCTGATGCAGCGGCTCGACAACGAGTACATGATGCGCTCGTCGGAGGCGCCCTCGCTCAAGCGCAAGCCTTCCGATTACATGCGCGAGATGTACTACACCTCGCAGCCGATGGAGATGATCGGCAACCGCACCATGCTGGAAGAGACCTTCAAGATGATCTCAGCCGACACGCAGCTCGTCTACGCCTCCGACTACCCGCACTGGGACATGGACCTGCCGTCGACGATCTACGACCTGCCGTTCCTGAGTCTGCAGGCGAAGAGGAACATTTTGGGCGAGACGGCGCGCAAACTGTTCAAGCTCGATACCATCCTATCGCCGGAGAAGAAGGCGCGGCTGAAAGCGCGGGCGGCCGCCGCCGTTTAGGGGCCGCTGCACCGCCACTATTTACTCGAATTTCGTCGGCACTTAGTAAGGGACAAACAACGGGGGCTCCCATGGCAGATCATCAGCCCGCTTCGACCGGGGACTGTCCCCCGCGCAGCGTGATATTTCCTCTCATCGGCGGACGTTCGACATTGCGGCAGGAGCATCTGTTGCCGATCGCCGTCACTGTCATCGTCGGCATCGCGCTGATCGCTGCTCCGTTCCCGGTACCTAAGTTCAGCGACACGGCTGAAATCAACGAAGCCTGGCAGATCTATCTCATTCTTGCCGTCTACATCGCCGTTCTGGTGAACTACTACATCAACGGGATGTGCGGTCGCCCCAGGTCGGGATGGCTGATCGCTGTTTCGGCGCTGTTCACGTTCTTTATGCTGGGCACCTCGTTTTGGCGGTCCTGGTATGGGCTGTTCTATAACGTTCTGCCGGCGGCGCATTGGGAGAAATCCTCCAACGATATCGTGCAGCTCGCCGGCTGGTGGTTCGGCACCGGCCTTTGCGAAGAAGGCTTCAAGGCCTGGCCGCTGTTCCTGCTGGCGCTGCTCGGCGTCGGACTGAACCGTCTCAGCCATCGCACGACAGGCAGGCTGAGCGCGCGTCTTGCCGGCCTCGCCAAGCGTGTCGGTCTGCGCGAGCCGCTCGACGGCATCATTCTGGGCGTCGCGTCTGGAAGCGGGTTCTTCGTCGCGGAAACCGTGTTTCAGTACGTTCCGCAAGCGATGAAGGCCTTGAAGTACCCTGGGTCGGAGGCGTTTCAGGGATTGGTGCTTTTGCTCGGGCGCGGGCTGCCGGACATTGCCGAACATTCCGCCTGGGCCGGCTTGTTCGGGTACTTTATCGGGCTTTCGGTGCTCTATCCGCGCATGGCCTACTTCTTCATCCCGCTCGGCTGGTTTTCCGCGGCCGCTCTGCACGGCGCCTGGGATGGCATCAGCGCCGTTACCAATTCCGACGTCTTCATCATGGTATTCTGGGTATTTGTTGGCGTGTTGAGCTACGCGCTGCTCGCTGGCGCGATCTTCAAAGCGCGCGAGATTTCCCCGAGCCTCGCCTTTGCCGCCGCGACGGATCGCCAAATGCCGATCGCACCGGCGCCAATCGCGGCAATGCAAGGGACCGACGGGGATTGATCCTGCAGTCTACCGAATGAACGCTAGACCATGATCCGATCAGACTGAATTGGATCATGGTCTAGTTTCTTAGTTGGAGCATGATCCTTTCGGAAAACCGGTGTCCACTTTTCCGGATCATGCTCTAGCGGGCATTCTCCGGCACAGGGCGCCGTGCCCCGCGCACGCCTTGCGATAACGCCCGCACGAGATCGGTAACGGCCGCCACGCTCGCCGGCGTCGCCTTGCTCTCGGTGGACAGGGACTTGCGCAACGCATCGACCAGCGCCGAGCCGACCACGACCCCGTCTGCGCTTCGCGCCATCGCGCGCGCCTGCTCCGCCGTGCGCACGCCGAAGCCGACGCAGACCGGAAGCTTGGTGTGACGCTTGATGCGCGTGACCGCGTCGCCGACCCTGGTCGGGTCGGGCGCGGCCGAGCCGGTGATGCCGGTGATCGAGACGTAATAGACAAAGCCCGAGGTGTTGGTGAGCACGATCGGCAGCCGCTTATCGTTGGTGGTCGGCGTCGCCAGACGGATGAAATTGAGCCCGGCCTGCAGCGCCGGCAGGCAGAGTTCCGCGTCTTCCTCAGGCGGCAGGTCCACCACGATGAGGCCGTCGACGCCGGCCGCCTTCGCGTCGGCCAGAAAACGCTCTTTGTCGTAGACGTAGATCGGATTGTAGTAGCCCATCAGCACGATCGGCGTCGCATCGTCGCCGCGGCGGAACTCGCGCACCATGGCGAGCGTCTTTTTCATGTTCTGCCCGGCGGCGAGCGCGCGCAGCCCAGCCGCCTGGATCGCCGGCCCGTCGGCCATCGGATCGGTGAACGGCATGCCGAGTTCGATGACGTCGGCACCGGCCGCCGGCAGCGCTTTGAGAACCGACAGCGCGGTCTCGTAATCCGGATCGCCCGCCATGGTGAAAGTCACCAGCGCGGCGCGGCCTTCTTTGGCGAGCGCCGCGAAGCGCCGATCGATCCGGGTGGTCATAAATCCTCGCGTCATTGCGAGGAGCGAAGCGACGAAGCAATCCAGCTTCGTTGCCGCTGCTCTGGATTGCTTCGCTTCGCTCGCAATGACGAGGCAAAAATTCATCGCCCTGTGCTCTCGATGCCGCGCGACGTTTCAAGATCCTTGTCGCCGCGGCCGGACAGATTGACCACCATCAGGTGATCCTTCGGCTTTTTGGGCGCCAATTCGAGCACCTTGGCGATGGCGTGCGCCGGCTCGAGCGCCGGAATGATGCCTTCGAGCTTGGACAAGAGCGCAAACGCGTTGAGCGCTTCGTCGTCGGTCGCCGACAGAAACGTGACGCGGCCGACATCGTGCAGCCATGAATGTTCCGGGCCGATGCCCGGATAATCGAGCCCGGCCGAGATCGAATGCGCCTCGTTGATCTGGCCGTCGTCGTTCATCAGCAGATACGTGCGGTTGCCGTGCAGCACGCCCGGCCGGCCGCCGGCGATGGACGCGGCGTGCTGACCGCTGGCGAGACCGTGGCCGGCCGCCTCGACGCCGTAAATCTCGATGTCCTTGTCGTCGAGGAACGGATGGAACAGGCCCATTGCGTTCGAGCCGCCGCCAATGCAGGCGATGAGCGAATCCGGCAGACGGCCTTCGGCCTGTTGCATCTGCTCGCGCGTCTCGCGGCCGATGATCGACTGAAAATCGCGCACCAGCATCGGATAGGGATGCGGGCCGGCGACGGTGCCGATGCAATAGAACGTCGCGCCGACATTGGTCACCCAGTCGCGCAGCGCCTCGTTCATCGCATCCTTGAGCGTCTTCGATCCGGACTCCACCGGCACCACCTTGGCGCCCAGCATCTTCATGCGAAAGACGTTGGCCTTCTGCCGTTCGACGTCGACCGCGCCCATGTAGACGATGCAGTCGAGCCCGAAGCGGGCGCACAGGGTGGCGGTGGCGACGCCGTGCATGCCGGCGCCGGTTTCGGCGATGATTCTTTGCTTGCCCATGCGTCGCGCCAGCATGATCTGGCCGAGCACGTTGTTGACCTTGTGCGCGCCGGTGTGATTGAGCTCCTCGCGTTTGAGATAGATCTTGGCGCCGCCGCCGGAAAGGCCGGAGGCCGTCTGTCTACAGTGTTCGGTGAGCCGCTCGGCGAAATAGAGCGGCGACGGCCGGCCGACATAGTGGGCGAGATAGCCGTCCATTTCCTGCTGAAAGGCCGGATCGGCCTTCGCTTCGGCGTAGGCCTTTTCCAGTTCCAGAATGAGCGGCATCAGCGTCTCGGCGACGAAGCGGCCGCCATAGATGCCGAAGTGCCCATGATCGTCGGGCCCGGTGCGGAAGGAGTTGAGTTTTTGCTGCACGCTCATGCGGGGCTCGCGATTGCTGTGCGCGCGAGCTGCACCGCGGCCTCGCGTGATGCGCGGATGAACGCGCGGATTTTGTCGGGGTCTTTTTCGCCCGGCGCGCGCTCCACGCCCGAGGACACGTCGACACCGGGCGCGCGCGTGATCCGCAAAGCTTCGCCGACATTGCCGGCGTCGAGCCCGCCCGAGAGCATGAACGGCATGCCGGGATCGATGTTTTGGAGAAGATGCCAGTCGAAGGATTTGCCGAGGCCACCCGGCCGCGTCGCCTCGCGCGGCGCGCGCGCATCGAACAACAAGCGGTCGGCGACGTTGGCGTAGAGCCGGATCGACGACAGGTCCGCGCGCGTCTCGACCGGCAGCGCCTTCATCACTGGAAGGCGAAAGCGCGCCCGCACCATGGCGACCCGCTCCGGCGTCCTCCTTGCCGTGCAATTGCAGAAGGTCGGGTTTGAGCGCCTCGATCAGCGCGGCAAGATCGGCATCGCTCGCATCGACCGACAATGCGACCTTCTGCGCTCGTCCATTGACGCGCGCGCCGAGCCGCTTCGCCGCCTCGAAGCCGAGGTGGCGCGGCGATGGCGGGAAGAACACGAAGCCGACCATGTCGGCGCCCTCGTCAAGCGCGACGTCAAGCGCCTCCGCCGTGGAGAGGCCGCAGATTTTGATAACTAGGCTCATCGCTCCGAACGCTCGACGAATGCAATCAATCCGGTCAGCTTACTGACCAACGGATCAAGTCGATTCTCGACGATATTGGCAATGATCTCGAGATCAATCTGCCAATAGGCGTGCACTACGATATTGCGCAAGTCGGCAATAAGTCGCCACTCAATGTCCGGAGCCGTGCTCTTAATCTCCGCCGAGACCCTATTGAGCGTCTCGCCAAGGATCGCCAGATCGTAGAGCGCGGCGTGTTGCGGCTGCTTCGCGCCGGCCAAAACCTCGGCCGGTAATCCGCCTGCATCGTCCTGCGCATAGCCCGCAAATTCGCGTGCATCTCGCAACCGTTCAAGGTCAGATCGAATCATACCGGCTCGGCAAGCCGTGGAAATTCTTCGGCCTCTCGACCCTTCAATCCGCTCACGAGCACGATACCCACCGGTCGACCAAGGAGGTCGGAGAGTTCGACTTCGATACCGGCAAGCTCCCAAAGGTCGAGTCCGGCTCGCTTCTCAGCCAAAAAGTCCACTGCATTATCGTCGAAAACATGCCCCACGCTACCGCACGGCAGCAGTCCGAGAATCTTGATCGGATGCCTAGCCTCGATCGTCGCAATATGCATGCGCAGGATCGAGCGGTTGATGTCGGGCACGTTCATCGGCGCAAGCCTCGCTTCCGCCCATATAACATAGACACCCGTTGGTGAAAATCAGCGCGCCGGCGGCTTCAGTCGCAGGCGCGGCGGGGGATTTTGCTCGCGCGGCACGATGCTCGGCCCGGCGTGACTTGCCTGCAGCGTCTCGAGCCTGGCGCGCAGTTCGCCGGCTTCGCGCTCGAGCCGCCGCGCCAACCGGCGCCACCGTCCATGCCCGAGCCGGACCGCCAAGCCACCGACGATCACGCCGACGATCAGCATCGTGATGATCAGCGCAAACAGCGGCAGCGTCAGCGTTGCAGCCGGCGCGATCGTACTGAACGGGTCAAACGAGACCGTTACGTCCTGCCGGTTGGCGACCGCGAAAGCGATCAGCACGATGGCGAGCGGCACCAGGATGAGTGCCGCGATAATCCTGCGCAGCAAGCTTTCGGCTCCGTGTGCATTCTCCCCCGCGATGGCGGGGGCGGAAAAGCTCAGGACTCGCCCGTGCGATTGAGCCGTTCGCGCATTTCCTTGCCGGTCTTGAAGAACGGCACGCACTTCTCATCGACCGAGACGTGGGCGCCGGTGCGCGGATTGCGGCCGGTGCGCGCCGGGCGCTCCTTGACCGAGAACGCGCCGAAGCCGCGCAGCTCGACGCGGTCGCCGCGCGCCATCGCCGCGGTGATCTCGCCCAGAATGGCGTTGACGATGTTCTCGACGTCGCGCTGGTAGAGGTGCGGATTCTGATCGGAGATTTTCTGCACCAGTTCGGATTTGATCATGCTCGCCGCCATCATACTCGCCGAATTGGGCCGCCGGCGAACGCCGCGCCTGCTCGTCAGTTCGCCGCGGCAGGTTGCCAAAGGGCCAGCAGACCGTCAAGGTTGAAGCGATCGAGCGAACCGCTGTCGACCTCGGCAAACCGGCGCGCCAGCCCGTCAAATCCGGCCGCGTCCAACAGCGCGATGGCCGCCGCGTGCAGGAACGGCAGGTCGTCGAGCCGGCTGTGCAGGGCATAGTCGCGCACCGACAGGCCTGCTTTGATCTTCTTTTCCTTTTCGAGCCAGGCGATGGCGCTGCGCTCGTCGCCGATCTCATCGATGAGCTTGAGGTTGAGCCCCAGGTGCCCGGTGAAGACGCGGCCGTCGTCGACCGCCGCCAGCTCTGCGTCGGTCATGTGCCGGCGGTCCTGCACCAGACCTTTGAACCAGGCATAGGAATCCATGATGATCGCCTGGATCGCGGCGCGCGCTTCCGGACTGGTCGGTTCGAACCCGTTCGGCGCCGCTTTGAGCGGCGTCGACTTGATCGATTCCATCTTGACGCCGATCTTGTCGAGCAGATCGGTAAAGTTCGGGTATTCGAACAGCACGCCGATCGAGCCGACCAGCGAGGTCTGCTTGGCGACGATGTAGTCGCCGGAGATGGCGGTGATGTAGGCGCCGGAGGCGGCCATGCTGTCGACCACGACAGCGATCGGCTTCTTCGCGCGCACGCGGCCGAGCGCATCGTATAATTGCTCGGAGCCGGCGGTGGTGCCGCCGGGCAAATCGATGTGCAGGATCACCGCCTGCACCGAAGAGGACGCGGCGAGCCGGTCGAGCTGGCGCACCCGCTCCTGGTCGTCGCGAATGAGCCCAGTGATTGTCACACGCGCGATGTACGGTCCGGTGACGATGCTGCGCCGGCTGACCGCGGCGGCGGCGGCGCCAATCGCGAGCACGATCACCGCGATGGCGACGACGCGCCAAAAGGTCAGTTTGCGCCGCATGCGGCGGCGGTCGACGATCAGGTCGGCATCAAGCGACATCAGCTCGGTCCTTTTTTAGACGCGGCCTCTTATTCCGTCATTCCGGGGCCGAGCGAAGCGGCAATCCGGAACGACGCGGTCACTCCTCGTCCGGTTCCTTCTCGTTCTCCTCGCCCTTCCGGCGCAGCGCGGTGCCGAGAATATCGCCCAAGGTAGCGCCGGAATCGGAGGAGCCATACTGAGCGATCGCCTCCTTCTCCTCGGCAACTTCGAGCGCCTTGATCGACACCGTGGCCTTCTGGGTGCGGCGGTCGAACTGCACCACGCGGCCGTCGACCTTCTGGCCGACGGCGAAGCGTTCGGGCCGCTGCTCGGAACGGTCGCGGGCCAGCTCGGAGCGCTTGATGAAGGTGGTGAGTTCGGTGCCGACGATCTTCACGTCGATGCCGCCTTCCTTGACGTCGACGACCTCGCAGGTGACGACCGCGCCCTTTTTCAGTTCGCCCGCCGTCTCTGCGGTGACCGGGCCGCCGCCCTCGGCAAGCTGCTTGATGCCGAGCGAGATGCGCTCCTTGTCGATATCGACGTCGAGCACCTGCGCCTTGACCTTGTCGCCCTTCTTGTACTCCTCGATGACCTGTTCGCCCGGCCGTTTCCAGTCGAGGTCGGACAGATGCACCATGCCGTCGACGTCGCCGTCGAGCCCGAGGAACAAGCCGAACTCGGTCTTGTTCTTGACTTCGCCCTCGACCACCGAGCCGGCCGGATATTTCTCGACAAACACCTCCCACGGATTGCGCATGGTCTGCTTCAATCCGAGCGAGATGCGGCGCTTGACCGGATCGACTTCGAGGACCTGCACCTCGACTTCCTGCGAGGTGGAGACGATCTTGCCTGGATGCACGTTCTTCTTGGTCCACGACATTTCAGAGACGTGGATCAGACCTTCGATGCCGGGCTCGAGTTCGACGAAGGCGCCGTAGTCGGTGATGTTGGTGACGCGGCCCTTGAACCTGGCGCCGACCGGATACTTCGCCTCGATGCCCTGCCACGGATCGTCGAGCAATTGCTTCATGCCGAGCGAGATGCGGTGGGTCTCGTGGTTGATCTTGATGATCTTGACCTTCACCTGCTGGCCGATATTGAGCACCTCGGACGGATGATTGACCCGCCGCCAGGCAATGTCGGTGACGTGAAGCAGCCCATCGATGCCGCCGAGATCGACGAAGGCGCCGTAGTCGGTGATGTTCTTCACCACGCCGTCGATGACCTGACCCTCTTCGAGGTTCTGCACCAGCTCCTGGCGCTGTTCGGCGCGCGTCTCTTCCAGCACCGTGCGGCGCGACACCACGATGTTGCCGCGGCGGCGATCCATTTTGAGGATCTGGAATGGCTGCGGATTATTCATCAGCGGGGAGACGTCGCGGATCGGACGGATATCGACCTGCGAGCGCGGCAGGAAGGCGACCGCCCCGTCGAGATCGACGGTGAAGCCGCCCTTGACCTGATTGAAGATCACGCCAGAGACCTTCTCATTGTTCTGGAACGCCTTCTCGAGCTTGCCCCAGCTTTCCTCGCGCCGCGCCTTGTCGCGCGAGAGCACCGCTTCGCCGAGCGCGTTCTCGATGCGCTCCAGATAGACTTCGACGGTGTCGCCAATCTTGATCTCGTTTGGCCGACCCGGACTGGCGAATTCGCGCAACGCAACGCGCCCCTCCGTCTTCAGGCCGACGTCGATGACGGCGACGTCCTTTTCGATGCCGACGACAGTGCCTTTGACGACAGAGCCTTCCTGCAGGTGGCCGTCGCCGAAGGAGGCGTCCAACATGTGGGCGAAATCTTCACGCGCGGATGCGCCGGCGGGCGCGGCGGTGGCGGTTTGAGCGGCAGCTTGAGCCATGAACACTCCGAGCCCCTTGGATGGAAACAATCCCGAACGTGCGGCGGCCGCCGGGCTTTCACCGGCGGTGGGGCTAGAAAACCGCGCAATCAGGACGAAGTTGTGTTGGCGTCCGGGGCACACTTACGGGGCGGCGAACGGGCTTACCTCCAATGACGAAAACGCCTATCCGCGCTTTCGGCCCGTTCGGGCGGCCTCGATGAAGGAAACGGCGGCCCGGAACGCCGCGTCTATATCCAAATGCGTGGTATCGAGCAAGTGCGCGTCGGGCGCCTGCACCAGCGGGGCGGCGGTACGCCTGAAGTCGCGCTCGTCGCGCCGGCGGATATCGGCAAGAACCTCCGCTTCGTCGGCCTCCTCACCGCGCGCCTTGAGTTCGAGGACGCGGCGGCGGGCGCGCACCTCCGGCGAAGCCACCACGAACAGCTTCACGTCGGCGCCGGGCGCAATCACGGTGCCGATATCGCGGCCATCGAGCACGGCGCCGGGCGGCTTTAACGCAAACGCGCGCTGGTAATTCATTAAGGCTTGGCGCACTTGCGGGATCGCCGCCACCACCGACGCCGCTTCGGTAATGGCCTGCGTCTTCAACGCGCTCTCGTCGAATTTCCGCGGGTCAAGCGAAGCCGCCGCCTCGATCGCGCGGGGCGCATCGTCGGGCGCGTCGCCGGCATCGAGCACCGCCTTGGCCACAGCGCGATAAAGGAGCCCGGTGTCGAGGTGATGCAGCCCGTAGACCGACGCGATCTGCCGCGCGATCGTCCCCTTGCCCGAGGCGGCGGGTCCATCGATGGCGATGATCATCCGATCTCCGCCCGCAAGCCTCGCATCAGATCGACGAAGCCCGGAAAGCTCGTGGCGATAAACGAGCCGTCGTCGATCCCAACCGGCTTCTCGCTGCCAAGCCCCATGACCAGCGCCGACATGGCGATGCGATGATCCATGTGGGTGGTGACGAGCCCGCCACCAGGCGCGCGACCTTTGCCGTGCACGATCAGATCGTCACCCTCGATCTCCGCATCGACGCCGTTGACGCGCAAAAGCGCGGCAGTCGCGGCGAGCCGATCGGATTCCTTCACCCGCAATTCCTTGAGCCCACGCATGATCGTGGTGCCTTCGGCGAAAGCGGCCGCGACCGCCAGCACCGGATATTCGTCGATCATCGAAGGCGCCCGTTCCGCCGGTACTTCAACGCCGCGCAGGTGCGAGCTGCGCACCAAAAGGTCGGCCACCTCCTCGCCGCCGTCGTTGCGCGGATTGAGGCGTTCGATCGCCGCCCCCATCTGCGCAAGCGTGAACAACAGGCCGCTGCGCAGCGGATTCATCATCACGCCTTCGAGGATCACTTCCGAGCCAGGTACGATCAGCGCTGCGACCAACGGGAACGCTGCCGACGACGGATCGGCGGGAACCGCCACCGGGGCCGCCACCAACTCCGGCTGGCCGACCAGCGTGATGCGGCGGCCGGTGCCGCCCTCGCCCGCCGCCTCGACGCGAAGCTCTGCACCGAAATGCGCCAGCATCTTTTCAGTGTGATCGCGCGTCGCTTCGCGCTCGATGACAATGGTCTCGCCGGGCGCCGAGAGAGCTGCGAGCAGCACGGCGGACTTCAATTGCGCCGACGGCGCCGGCGACTCGAACACGATTGGGATCGGATCGCGCGCGCCCTGCAAGGTCAGCGGCAGCCGGCCGTCGGTGGAAGAGAGCGTGCGCGCGCCGATCCGCTCCAACGGTTCGAGTATGCGCCGCATCGGCCGCGTGCGTAACGACGCATCGCCATCGAACGTCGCCGTGATCGGACAACCAGCGACCGCGCCAAGCATGAGGCGGGAGCCGGTGCCCGAATTGCCGAAATCGAGAGCTTGCGTGGGCGCAGCGAAGCCGGACACGCCGACGCCGTGCACCACCGTCGCGGCGCTGGCGCTACGCATATCGAACGAAACGCCGAGCGCGGCGAGCGCACCGATCGTGCTGTGCACGTCTTGCCCGGTCAGCATGCCGTAGACCTCGGTCCTGCCGGCCGCGAGCCCACCCAGAATGATCGCGCGGATCGAGATCGATTTATCGCCAGGCACCGCCGGACGGCCCTTGAGCGGGCCAGAGCAGCGGGCGGTCAGCGGAGTAGGGCTCGCGTGCGTGTGCGATGGGGTGTTCATGGTAGAGATCCAGGCGCGGCTTCTAGCACGGCCAACGCCGGTTTGCGCATGCGAACCTTCACCAGCGCACCCGCCGCGCGCTCCTGCTTAGTGCTCTTGCCGCGCGCGATCCTCCCTCTCCAGGGGGGTGATGCCTCGATCATTCGCTTGACAGCCGCATTTTGACTAGCCAAGTGAGACCCCAATCCCGATCCGACCGATTTGCCGCCGCAGGGCGCGAACCCGTCAATGGCCCAAATACGCAGGTTGAGGACTCATGGCGAAGCCCGAACTAGGCACTAAGCGCATCTGCCCGGAGACCGGGCGCAAGTTTTACGATCTCAACAAGAATCCGGTGATCTCGCCCTATAGCGGCAAGGTCGTGCCGGTGGAGACGGCCCCCACGCGCGCGCGCCCGGAACCGGCCCCTGCCCCCCGCGCCCCCGCCCCGGTCGAGGAAGTCGCCGCGCCCGAGCCCGCCGAAGCCGAATTCGTGTCCCTCGAGGAGGCCGACGCCGAGGCCGCCGGCGCCACGGCGAAAAAGCCGGGCGAGCCGGCAGAGGCCGAGATCGAGGACGAAGAGGTCGAGATCGACGAGACCCTGGACGACGCCACCTTCATCGAGGAGCAGGAGGAAGAGGACGCCGACGTGACCGACATCATCGGCGGCGATATAGAGAACGAGGAGGAAAGATAATCAGGAGTCAGGGGTCAGTAATCAGTGGTCAGTAATCAGTCCGGCTGCTGCGGCTGGCGTGCATGCACGAAATCGCTTCTGATGACTGATGACTGATACCTAAATCCCTGAAGGGGCCATAGCTCAGTTGGGAGAGCGCTTGAATGGCATTCAAGAGGTCGGCGGTTCGAACTCCGCCTGGCTCCACCAGCCTTCGCCTGCTGCGCGGGCTACGGCTCGGCAGGCCACTAAGAGCCGCCGAGGCGCGAGCAAGCGAAGGCGCGCATAAATTATCTGACGCTTTCACTCATCCTGTCTTCACGAGCGCATGCTTGCCCTCAGCAGCATGACGCGCTCGTGCCGTTGCTGTGGCGGCGGACGCCGGATGCGGACAAAATGCGCAACGCGAACCGGCCCCCGGTCGTGCTATACGGTCGCGACCGCAGTAGGCAGGGGAGCCGGGACATGCGTAAGCCATCCATCCATCCGGGACCTTCCATATCCTTCCTGGCGCGAAGCGGAATCTTGGCGGCCACGCTCGCGCTCTCGGCTGCGCTCGTGGCACCGCCGCTTTGGGCCCAGGTAGGCGAGCAGCCTAATCTCAGTCCCGAGGACGAGCTCGCCCCCTCACAGATGAAGCAGCCGATGCCGGGGGCAGTGGGCGATCCTACTGCCACACCCTCATCGGGCGATACGACACCGCAAAAGCCTAAGGAGCCAAAGCCCGCTGCGCCGCATACGGCCGCTGCCAAGCCCGCGCCCGGCGCGGCGCCAGAGAAGCCGCCGCGGGCGGGGAGCGTCCGCACGGTGATTGAATGCTCGGGTCCGTTTGCCAAGGATTCCGGCATGCTGGCGCTGGCAGTGGCCTACAATTCACGCAATATGATCTTCACTCACGAAACGGTGCAGGGCGCCCAGGTCGGCGTCACCGTGCTGTTTCCCAATGACCCGCGGCGGCGGCTCGAAGTGTGGTGGCGGAATGCGAACCGCACCGGCACCTATCTGATCGATATCGCCGATAAGTCGATCTGGACCGGGCCGAAAGGACTGCGGCTTGGGCTGACGATCGAGCAGCTGGAAAAGCTCAACAAGAAGCCGTTCAAGATTAAGGGCTTCGATCAAAGCGGCGTCGCCAGCGTGGCCGACTGGGACGGCGGCGAACTCGCTTCGCTGCCTGGCGGCTGCAACGTCGGTCTGAGTCTGCACGCCAGCACCCAGACCGCCGGCAGCGAGCTTCCCAACAAGGATGAATACAGTTCCGGCGATTCCGCGATGCGCGCGCTGCGGCCGACGGTGACCGAGATCCTGATCGGGTATTAGCGGCCCGCGCGTTTGCCGGATACGCCGCAGCGCCACAAGCCGCGCTGCAGCCTAAATGCGGTTGTCGGATTACCGTATTGGCTTCGCCCTTTGCGGGGCGGTGGGCGTGCTGGCTTCGTTGGCGAGTTCGCGTACGTCACGCGCCATTTCGAGGCAGGTGAGCAATTCGGTGTAGCTCGAATCGCCGCCCATCTCCGCTTCGTTGATGCAGTGAGCCTTGTCGGTAGCGGAAAAAGTCGACCAGCGCTTGACCAGCTCTTGCCGAACCTCGTCCTCGCTCTGGATGCAGTTCTGCTTTTCCTTGCCGACCGCGGTGTCGTGATACGAGCCACCGCCTTGCTGGGCGATACCCTGGCAGACCGGCTCGACGTTGAGATTTGGAACGCTGTCGGCGACCGGCAGCAAGAACTGCGCGGACAGCGCCAACGCCGAAGGCAACATCATGACCGTACTCCTCGATCCGCTCGCTCGATTATACAGCACGCGCGGAGCGAAAGCACGGGCGCGGGAGCCTAATCGCGGCGGAGAGCTGAACGCAGCAGCGCCGCGAGCGGCAGCGTGAAAAGCGCAACGGCGGCGACGACAATCAAAGCCGGCACAAGTCCGAGCGCATCGCCCACCCGGCCGAAGGCGATGGGCGAGAGTGCGCCCGAACCGATGGTGCCGGTGTAGAAGATGCTCAGCGCGCGCGTGCGCTGCTCGGCCGCAACCAGGTCTGGCACTGAGCCGTAGAGCACCGAGGAGGTGCCGTTGAGCGCGACGCCGATCAGCGGCAGCAGCAACAAGGCGGCCGGAAGCGGCAGCGGCAGGAGCAGCAAAATGCCGGCCGCCGTCAGCGCTTCGGTCAGCCATACGGTTGCGATAGCGCCGATGCGGGCGCCGATGAAGGCGCAAACGAGCTTGCCGGCGGCGCCGCCGGCGAAGACCAGCGTCATCGCCAGTCCGACATCTTGCAGGCTCGCGCCCTTGGCCTTGAGCAGGAAGGGCAGAAACAGCAAGAAGCCCATGCGCGTGGCGCTGTCGAAAATTCCAATGCTGAGGAGGAGCGAGAAGGCTCCGCGCGGCTGCTTCCGTTGGCTGGACGTGGGCGGCGCTTTCGTGTCGGCGCCGCCGTGTTCGTAGCGCGGCGTGAACACGAAAACGATCGCTGCCAGGACAAGCCCGACGCAGCCGAGCGATGCGAGCGCTGGCCGCCACGGCATTGCGAGCAACATCAACGAGAGCGCCGCCGGCACCGTCATCTTGCCGAGATCGCCGGAGAAATTGTAGGTGCCGAGCGCCTTGAGCGAGCGCGGTCCGGCGAAGGCGCGGGCGACCAGCGCTGAAGCAATCGGATGCTGGGCGCTGGCGCCAAGCCCGCCGATTGCGAGGGCGACAAGCAGCGTGGCGAAACCTCCGCTCGCGCCAGCCAGGCAATAGCCGAGTCCGGCCAACGCGGTGCCAAGCGCGAGCACCGCGGCGGCACCGAGCCGTTCCGACAAAAGCGCAGCCGGAATCTGCATGCTCGCCATGGCGCCGGCGAAGACGGCGCGCAGAAGGCCGAGCGCCGCATAGGTCAGGCCGAACTCCGCCTGCCACAGCGGCAGCATGATGTAGATCAGATCGGTGTAGCCGTCGTGCAGCGCGTGAACGGAAGCGGCAATGGCGGCGGTGCGCCGCTCCTCGCGGGTAAACTTGGCCGTACCGGCCGCAAATCCATCCCAAGACAGCCAGCGCATAAGCACCCGTCGACCAACTACCCGCCAAAGCCTACACTCGGAGCGGAATAACCTTACCGTTGAATCCTTTTCCCGCTCCAGCTTGCTTATTGGTGGGGCGGGGTCTTTCTGCAACGCCGGCAGCCGCCTTTCGGGCTCAGGCAAGCAGCCGCTTTGACGCGGCTGATCCAGCGTTTAGCCACAATTGACCGTACTGGTCACGAAGTGCAGTCTGCGCCAATACAGGGCGGCTTTTGTTGCTCGGAGGAAGAAGCATGTCTGGCATCGGCGATTTGTTCCAGTGGGAGCGGTTCGTAACCCCTACCGTGATCAAGGTGTTCTACTGGCTCGCCGTGGTCATCTCGATCCTGCTCGGGGTCGTCGGCGGGGTCACCGCGCTCGATGCCATGGCGTACAATCCCTTTGTCGGCATGATCTTTCTGATCGCCAGCCTGCTCGGCATCTGCATGGGTATCGTCGTCTCGCGCATTACCGCCGAATTCGTGCTCATCGTCTTTCGCATCAACGAGCATCTGGGCGCCATCAGGAATCAAGGATCGGGTTTAAGGAATCAGTAAGCGGACTTTCCAAACCCTGATCGCTGATGCTTATTGCCGATAGCTGATACTTATGTCGCGAACCTGAAATGCATGACGTCGCCGTCGGCGACGATATAGTCCTTGCCCTCGAGCCGCAATTTGCCGGCGTCACGCGCGCCCGCTTCCCCGCCGCAAGCCACGTAGTCGTCATAGGCGATGGTCTCGGCGCGGATAAAGCCGCGCTCGAAATCGCTATGGATGACGCCAGCGGCGGCCGGTGCCTTGGTGCCGCGCGTGATCGTCCAGGCGCGCGCCTCCTTCGGCCCGGCGGTGAAGTAGGTGACGAGATCGAGGAGCGCGTAGCCGGCGCTAATGAGCCGGTCGAGTCCTGCCTCGTGCAGGCCGAGCGCGGCGAGATAGTCGGCGCGCTCGTCGCGGCCAAGCAAGGCGATTTCCGATTCGATCTTTGCGGATATAACAACAGCGGCCGCGCCCTCCGCCTTCGCCCGCCGTTCGACCGCGCGCGAAAAATCGTTGCCGGCCGCTACCGACGACTCATCGACATTGCAGACATAAAGTACGGGCAGCGCGGTGATGAGCCCGAGCGTATGGAACGCCTTTTCTTCCTCGGGCTTGCGCTCGGCGAGCCGCGCGGGCTTGCCGTCGCGCAGCAGAACGAGCGCGCGGTTGATGAGATCGAGCGTCTCCTTGGCCTCCTTGTCGCCACCCTTGGCTTTCTTGGTAAGCCCGTCGGCGCGGCGCTCCAGACTGTCGAGGTCCGCCAGCATCAGTTCGGTCTCGATCGTTTCGATGTCGGCGATCGGATCGATGCGGTTTTCGACGTGGGTAACTTCGCTGTCTTCGAAACAGCGCACCACATGAGCGATGGCGTCAACCTCGCGGATATTGCCGAGAAACTGGTTGCCCAGTCCCTCCCCTTTCGAGGCGCCGCGCACGAGGCCGGCGATATCGACGAAGCTTAATCGCGTCGGCACGATCTCGGCCGATTTCGCGAGCGCGGCGAGCGTCTGCAGACGCGGGTCAGGCACCGCCACTTCGCCGACATTCGGCTCGATGGTGCAGAATGGATAATTCGCCGCCTGCGCTGCCGCGGTTTCGGTCAGCGCGTTGAACAGCGTGGACTTGCCGACATTTGGCAGCCCAACGATGCCGCATTTGAAGCCCATGGTGGTTCAGATTTCCGATCGTGGATTTTTAGTTCTTGTCGTCGTCTTCGTTCTTGGTCTCGCCGAATCCCTTTGCTGCCATCGCCAGATGCACCTTGTTCTGAAAACTCGCATCCTCGCCGCGCACGAGCAGCTCGACATTGTCGGCGAGAATGCCTGTCAGCGCCTCGACCCAGGGCCGCTCGCTCTTGGCGAAATCGCTGAGCACGTAGGCATGGACCAAATCCTTGTTGCCTGGATGACCAATGCCGATACGCACGCGCCGGTACTCGTTGCCGACGTGCTCGGAAATCGAGCGCAAGCCGTTGTGGCCGGCAACGCCGCCGCCGACCTTTACCCTGACCTTGCCCGGCAGCAGATCGAGCTCGTCGTGGAACATGGTCACCTCGCCGAGCCCGAGCTTGTAGAAGTGCATCGCCTCAGCGACGGCGCGGCCCGATTCATTCATAAAGGTGCCCGGCAACAACAGGAGCGTGCGTACTCCGCCGATCGGCCCCTCGCAGGCGAGCCCCTGAAAACGCCGGCGCCACGGGCCGATGCCGTGGCGCTTGGCAATCGCCTCAACGGCCATAAAGCCGACATTGTGGCGGTTGCCGGCATAGCGCGCTCCTGGATTACCTAATCCGACCAGGAGCAGCATCGGTATTGTCCCGCGGCTCGATCTTCACCCCGAATAGGGGAGACCGCTCTTGCAGAAGATCACGCTTCTGGAAGAGCGGCCATCTCACTTCTTTTCGGGTGCGGCGGCAGCCGGCGGAGCGGCGCCCGGAGCAGCCCCAGGTGCCGCGCCCGCACCGGCAGCGCCCTCGGCCGGTGCACCTGCAGCAGCCGTGGCGGCAGCCGCAGCGGCAGCGGCCGCAGCCTCGGCGGCGGCCTTCATCTCTTCCGCGTAGCCCGACGGCGGCACGACGGTCACCAGCGTAATGTCGCGGCCGGCTACGACACGCACGCCTTCCGGCAGCGTAATGTCGCTCAGGTGCTTGGAGTGGTTGATCTCCAACTCGCCGACATCGACATCGATTGAGGCCGGGATGGCATCGGCGCGGCAGCGCACCTCGATCGTGTGCGTGACAATGCTGACGGTGCCGCCGCGTTTGACGCCCGGCGACTGATCGGCGTTCAGGACGTGGATCGGGATGTTGACGCGGATCGTCGCGCCCTCGCCGAGCCGCATGAAATCGACATGCAGCGGAAGGTCGCGGACCGCGTCGAGCTGGAAATCACGGGGGATGACGCGGTGCTTCACGCCGTCGATCTCGACGTCGTGAATCGTGGTGAGAAAGTGCCCAGCGAAGATGCGCTGGTGCAGATCGGCGTATTCGAGCGAGATCGCCAGCGGCGGCTTGCCGTCGCCATAGATGACCCCGGGCACGCGGCCGGCTCGGCGCTCAGCTCGGGCGGCCCCCTTGCCGGCCCGCGGCCGCGCCACGGCCTTGATGTGGTTAACGGTCGCCATGTTGTGAACCTCTACTTAGACCCTGCGATTTCAAAGGAATGCCGCGGACAGCCTCCAGGGGTGGAGCCGCAGTCGCGGCTTCTATAGCCGCGCGACTACTGAAAAACAAGGAACGACCGGCAACCGGAGCGCGTACCTGGGACGGGATCAAATTCCCGCCGATCAAGCCTGCGGAAGCCTACGGCGAGCCCGCTTGCCCGGCGCTCCCCGCTTTGCCGAGCGTGGCCTCGAGCGCCGCGACACGCGCTTTGAGCGCCTCATTCTCCTCGCGTGCGATCCGCGCCATCTCCTTGACCGCCTCGAAATCATCGCGCCGGACCACATCCAGCTCGCGCAACACACGCTCCGCCTGGCCGCGGAATAGGGTCTCGAATTCGCGTCGTACCCCTTGCGCGGCCCCCGTCGCGTCATTCATCAACCGCGCGACTTCGTCGAAGAAGCGATTCGTCGTCTGCACCATGGCTGCCTCCGCAATCCGCCTGTCTCGGCCGCACCCGAGCGCCGCTGTGGTGGGCGTACGCTTGCTATGCGTGCAGACAATGGCAATGGTGCGCGCCACCCGCAAGGGTCGGCCGCATCGCGGCCGCAGGACGGCAAACTAGGCGCGGCCCCATCGCGCCCGATTACGGAAATCCACCTGATGCTCGTCCTGCCGCTGCTGCCCTACCCCGCCATCAACCCGGTGCTCGTTCACCTTGGGCCGCTCGCCATCCGGTGGTACGCGCTCGCCTATATCGTCGGCATCCTCGCCGGCTGGGTCTATGCGCGGGCCATTATTGCCAACGAAAAATTCTGGGGCGGACCGGCGCCGATGACGCTGGTTGACTTCGACGATTTCGTTATCTGGATAACGCTCGGCATCATCCTCGGCGGCCGCATCGGCTACGTGCTGTTCTACAATCTGCCGGTGTTTGTTGCCCATCCGCTGCAGATTTTCGAACTTTGGAACGGCGGCATGTCGTTCCACGGCGGCTTTCTCGGCTGCACCATCGCCATCGTCTGGTTCGCGCTGCACCGTAAGATTCCTGTTTTTTCGCTTGGCGACGTGGTCACCGCAGTGACGCCGATAGGCCTTTTTCTCGGCCGCATCGCCAATTTCATCAACGGCGAACTCTGGGGTCGGACGACCGACGTGCCCTGGGCAATGATCTTCCCCAATGGCGGTCCTTTCCCTCGCCACCCGAGCCAGCTTTACGAAGCGACGCTCGAAGGCGCCGTGCTCTTCGGCGTGCTTCATGTGCTGGTGCGATTGGGCGCGCTCAAGCGTCCCGGCATCGTGACCGGCAGCTTTGCGCTTGGCTATGGTCTCGCACGCGTGACCTGCGAGTTCTTCCGCGAGCCCGATCCGCAGCTCGGTTTTCTTTGGGGCGGATTGACCATGGGCATGTTGCTGTGCATTCCGTTGATGCTCGCCGGAATCGCCATTCTTGCTTACGCGGCGAGCAGCGAACCGAAGCCGAAAGATGGCTGACGAATATTCCCCGCTGGAACAGGAAATCCGCCGGCTTATTGGCGTTGCCGGCCCCATGCCGATCGCCGAGTACATGCGGCGTTGCCTGACCGATCCGCGTTATGGCTACTACATAAAACGCGACCCGCTCGGCGCCGGCGGCGATTTCGTCACCGCGCCGGAAGTCAGCCAAATGTTCGGCGAGTTGGTTGGGCTTTGGCTCGCCGCAGTCTGGCGCCAGATGGGCTCGCCCGAGAACGTTCGTTTGATCGAGCTCGGACCGGGGCGCGCGACGATGCTCATCGACGCGCTGCGGGCGGCCAAAACGGTGCCGGACTTTTACGCAGCGGTCGTGCTGCACCTTATCGAGATAAGCCCTGCCCTGCAGAAGGTGCAGGAGCGGCGGCTCGAGCCGCTCGGCGTGCCGGTACTCTGGCACACCACGCTCGAGGACGTTCCGCCCGGCCCCACTCTCATCGTCGCCAACGAGTTCATCGACGCCCTGCCGGTGCATCAGGCGGTCAAACAGGCCGATGGCTGGCATGAGCGCGTCGTGACGATCGGGCCGGACGGAGAACTGGCCCTCGGCGTCGCGCGCGATCCATTGCCTCATTTCGAATCGACACTGCCGCGCGGATTGCGCCTTTCGCCCGACGGCTCGATCTACGAATGGCGCGCCGGCCCGGTCGCGCTCGAGATCGGACGCCGCGTACGCGAAAATGGAGCGGCATTGATCATCGACTACGGTCACGCCTGGTACGGGCTGGGCGAGACGTTGCAAGCCGTGTCCGGACACGCCTACGCCGACCCATTGCGCTCCCCGGGCGAGGTCGATTTGACGGCGCACGTCGATTTCGAGGCGCTGGCGCAGAGCGCCGAGAGCATGGGCGGCCGCGCGCATGGACCGGTCACGCAGCGCGACTGGCTACGCCAACTCGGCATCGATCAGCGGGCGGCGACGCTGAAGGCCCATGTGCCGTATGACAAGGCCATTGAGATCGACCAGGCGGTTTCCCGCCTGACCGCGAGCGGGGCCAAGGGCATGGGCGAGTTGTGCAAAGTTCTCGGGGTTTCAGATCCCAAGCTGAAATCGCTGCCCGGATTTGAAATCCCATGATGGTCAAGGCCGCCGTGCTCGCGCTGCCCGGCATCCGCCATGCTTTCTTCACGCGCGAAGGCGGCGTTTCCGGCGGATATTACGCGAGCCTCAATGGCGGCGTTGGCTCCGACGACAAAGCCGCGGACGTCGCCGAGAACCGGGCGCGCATGGCGGCGGCGCTCGGTGTCGAGGCGCCACGCTTGCTGACCGCCTACCAGATCCATTCGCCCGAGGTCGTCGTTGCCGAGGCGCCGTGGACAATCGAAACCCGCCCCCGCGCCGACGCGATCGTCACGCGCCTGCCAGCGCTCGCCATTGGTGTGAGCACGGCAGATTGCGGGCCGGTTCTGTTCGCCGACCCACAGGCGGGCGTTATTGGCGCCGCGCATGCCGGCTGGCGCGGTGCGCTGGCTGGCGTCGTCGAAGCGACCGTCGCGGCAATGGAGCGGCTCGGCGCTACGCGGCGGAAAGTCAACGCCGCACTCGGCCCGATGATCCGGCAATCCAATTACGAAGTGGGGCCGGATCTCATCAGCCGCTTCACCGCGGCTGACCCTGCGAATGAGGCGTTCTTTCGCCCGGCGCCGCGTGCGGGACACTCCCTGTTCGACCTTGGCGGATACGTCGCCGCGCGGCTCCGCCAAGCCGGAATCGGCCATGTCGAAGACGTGGGCCTGTGCACTTACGCTGACCCAGTGCGGTTTTTCAGCTACCGCCGCGCCACCCATCGGGCCGAACAGGATTATGGGCGGCACGTCAACGCCATCGCGCTTACCGGCGACTAGCGAACAGCGGCGGCAAGCGGCGTTTACCGGGAATCTACGCCGTTCGCCACGCGCTATTCACCTCGTGAGAAAGTCCCGCGATTTCAGCGGGAAATCCGAGGGGACAAGCCCTTGAATCATGTTGCCAGCCCCGAAAGCGGCTTGTATCAGGTCCCCGTGGACGCGAGGGCGCGTGCACAGGAGAATGGAATGGCGAGCAACAACGGAGCAATGAAGCTCGTTGCCGGCAATTCCAACCGCACGCTGGCGGCCGCGATCGGCGGCTACCTGGGCATCCCGCTCACCAAGGCCGTGGTCCGGCGTTTCGCCGACATGGAAGTGTTCGTCGAGATCCAGGAAAACGTCCGCGGCGCCGACGTTTTCGCCATCCAGTCGACCTCGTTCCCGGCCAACGATCACCTGATGGAATTGCTCATCATCATCGATGCGCTGCGGCGCGCTTCGGCGCGGCGCATTACGGCGGTGATCCCCTATTACGGCTACGCCCGGCAGGACCGTAAGGTCGGGCCGCGCACGCCGATCTCGGCCAAGCTCGTCGCCAATCTCATCGCCCATGCTGGCGCCGATCGCGTGCTCACGCTCGACCTTCACGCCGGACAGATCCAGGGATTTTTTGATATTCCGACCGACAATCTGTTTGCCGCGCCGGTGATCATGCGGGACATCCGGGAGCGGTTCGAGCTCGGCAAGGTGATCGTGGTATCGCCCGACGTCGGCGGCGTGGTGCGCGCACGCGGGCTCGCCAAACGCATCGACGCGCCGCTCGCCATCATCGACAAAAGGCGCGAGCGGCCGGGCGAGTCGGAAGTCGCCAACGTCATCGGCGAGGTCGACGGCGGTATCTGCATCCTGGTCGATGACATCGTCGATTCCGGCGGCACGCTGATCAACGCCGCCGAGGCCCTGCTGGAGAAAGGCGCCCACTCCGTCTACGCCTACATCACCCACGGCGTGCTTTCGGGCAATGCGGTCGGCCGCGTCGGTAACTCGCACCTGAAGGAATTGGTGATTACCGATTCTATTCAGGCGACCAAGGCGGTCGAGGAGTCCACAAACATCCGCGTGCTTTCGATCGCCACCCTCATCGGCGAAGCCATCAGCCGCACCGCCGCCGAGGAATCGGTCTCCAGCCTGTTTGACTGAGCTTCGCCCGGATTGGAGCGCCGCCGCGGTTCCGCACCTGCCGGCCGCCCGCCCCCGCGCACGCGCCCCGAGTCAACTTGTCGCAGTCGGGCCTGTGGATGGAGTCAAACGCGCCATTGTGTCACGCGGGCAAATCACTTCATGAAGCAAACATCGTTGCGGTAGCGGCGCTTGCGGAAAAATTGGCGGGACGAATCCGAGCCGTTATAGTCGGTGCGCCAACTGATTCGCGGCGTCCGGTCAATGCGCGGACGTCAGTTGTTCCTGCGTCAAATTGCAGCCGGGGCGGCGGCTAAAGGTGCCCGGCAAAGTCAAGTGGCGTGCGCATTTCCACTCATCAGCGGCTGTGGAGGCGGCATGTCCATTATCGAAATGGCGCGCGAGGAGCAGATAAGCCCGCTCGATGTGGTCGAGCGCATGGCGTCATCCAATGACTGGCCGTTCGAACGGGCGAGCGAGGATGAAATCGCTCTCAACGTCACCGGCCGCTGGACCAACTACCAGATTTCGTTCACCTGGATGAACGATATCGAAGCGCTGCATCTGGCCTGCGCCTTCGATATGAAAGTACCGGAACCTCGATTAAACGAGGTGCAGGCGCTGGTCGCGCTCATTAATGAGCAATTGTGGATCGGACATTTCGACGTCTGGATGGCGAACGGCGTGGTGATGTTTCGCCACGCGCTCGTACTCGCGGGCGGCGTCTCGGCCTCGGACCGACAATGCGAAGCGGTGCTGGGCAGCGCGCTCGATTCCTGCGAGCGCTACTATCCAGCCTTCCAATTCGTGATCTGGGCCGGAAAGTCCGCGCGCGAGTCGATGGACTCGGCGATGTTCGAGACTTCCGGGGAGGCGTAGCGCCGCCAATGGCGATACCATCTCGCCATCAAGACGCGCCATGGAACCTCGCCATGAAACCTCGCCATGAAGCGAGCGAGAGTTAGCGACAAGCCGCTGCGGAATTTTCCCGGCCGCCTCGTTTTGCTCGGCGCCGGCAAGATGGGCGCCGCCATGCTCGATGGCTGGCTCGCCCGCGGCCTCGATCCGCGCAAGCTCATTGTGCTCGAGCCCCAACCGGCAAAGACCATAAAGGCGCTCAGGCGCCGTGGCGTCGCGCTCAACCCGCAAGGCAAGTCTCTCAACGCGACCGCAATCGTCATCGCGGTGAAGCCGCAAAGCGCGCCGGAAGCGGTGCAGTCGCTCGAACCGTTCGTCGGTAGATCGACGCTCGCCCTGTCGATCATGGCCGGCCGCACGCTTGGTTTTCTCGAACGGGCGTTGCCAGCAGGCACAGCCATTGTCCGCGCCATGCCCAATACGCCGGCGGCGATTGGGCGGGGCATCACTGTTGCCTGCCCGAACAGCAAAGTCTCGTCACGCCAGCGCAGGCTCGCCTCCGATCTGCTCGCCGCCATTGGCACGGTTGAATGGGTGAGCGACGAAGGGCTGATGGATGCGGTAACCGCGGTGTCTGGTTCCGGCCCGGCCTATGTGTTCCTCCTTGCCGAAGCATTGGCAGAAGCCGGCGTCGCAGCTGGTCTGCCCGCTGCGCTGGCGCAAAAACTTGCCCGCGAAACCGTCGCCGGCTCCGGCGAGTTGCTGCATCGTTCACCGCTCGCCGCCGCAGCGCTACGCGAGAACGTGACCTCGCCAGGTGGCACCACCGCCGCGGCCCTCGCCGTGCTGATCGGAAAAGACGGTCTGGCGCCGCTGATGCGTGAGGCCATCATCGCCGCCACCGCGCGCTCGCGCGACCTTGCCGGGTAACGAGCTTGCCGGGTAAATAGTTGCCGCCTTGGAAGCGGCCGAGCGCGAGCCTACATTCACCGCAGGTTCCACGAGGCAAGAGCTCTCGCGCGAGAGCTCGCACCCAGGAGTTCGGTCATGGCCCGCAAAGCCCGCCGCCCGGCCCGTCCCACCCGCAGACCCAACACAGCTTCCGCGGCGGACGGCGCCGCACCGAGCGGCGAGCGCGAAAAGATCGTCGCCGCGCTGTTGGCCCTGCTGGCGGAAAAAACCCTCGATCAGATCGGGCTCGCGGAAATCGCCGCCGGTGCCGGCGTCTCGCTCGTGCAGCTGCGCGGGGCTTTCGGATCGCCGCTTGCAATTCTCAGCGCCTACCTCAAGGACGTGGACCGCGCGGTGCTTGGCGCGGATTTCAGCGACATGGAGGATGAGCCGGCCCGCGAACGCCTGTTCGACGTGTTGATGCGCCGGCTCGAAGCGATGGCACCGCATCGCGCGGCCGTGGGCTCGCTGCTGCGCTCGGCGCGCCGTCAGGCACCGCTCGCGCTTGCGCTCAATGCGCTCGCGGTCCGTTCGCAGAAATGGATGCTGACCGCGGCGGGGATTAACGCCGCCGGTCCGCGCGGCGCGCTGCGCGCCCAGGGCCTCGCGTTGCTCTTCGCCCGGGTGCTGCGCACCTGGGTGCGCGATGAGGATCCGGGATTTGCCCGCACCATGGCCGAACTCGATCGCGCGCTCGCGCGCGGCCAGCGCTTGGCGGGGCTTCTCGACGATCTGTGCTTCATTCCCTCGCGCCTGTGCCGACTGCGCCCGCACCGACGGAGCCGTTACGACGAGTCCGAGGAGTCGGCTGCCGCGTGATGGCGGCGCATATCGAGAATTACCCACAGCCGGCTTTTTCGGCCGCTGGCGACGCTCTTCACTAGGTTATTCTTAAAAGATCCAGGCACACCACGAACGGATACTGGGTTAGACTTTCACTCGATTCAGCAGCGCCAGAATTGTGCAGCGAGACGTTTCGCAGATAAGGATTAGAACATTTAAAAAGAGCGTTTTTGCTTTGCGCGCCGCAATCGGCTGCGGTAGAGAAAGTTTCAAATCGTACCAATTCCGCCGGACCTGCCTGCAATGATCGTCTGCTCCTGTAACGTGCTTTCCGACCACGACGTGCGCTCAACGTTGGCGTCGAGCGAATGCGCTCCGCGCACGACCTGCCAAGTCTATCATTGCCTTGGCTGCAGCGCGCAGTGCGGGCGGTGCGCGCGTACCATCCGCCGCATCATGGACGAAGCGCTTTCCGCGGCTGCACCGGCCCGCGGCGAGCAAGGTCCGTCGCGCCCGTAAGCTTCGCTATCTTCTGCACAAGACGGCTTGCGGTTAGCCCGCAGCGGCTTTCATCGGCCTGAAATCAGGTTATAATCGTTCTAAATAATCCTCTAGCCGCGCGATCACGTGCGGCAGCCACGAACACAGGAGCAGCTGATGAAGGGCGACCCCGGAGTCCTCGACTATCTCAACAAGGGGCTGCGCCACGAACTCACGGCGATCAACCAGTACTGGCTGCATTATCGGCTGCTCGACAATTGGGGCTACAAATCGCTCGCCCATCAATGGCGTAAGGAATCGATCGAGGAGATGCAGCACGCCGACAAGCTGGTCGAGCGCATCATATTTCTCGACGGCTTCCCCAACATGCAGGTGCTCGATCCGCTGCACATCGGCCAGAACGTCAAGGAAGTGCTCGACTGCGACCTGGCCGCGGAAATGTCGGCGCGCTCGCTCTACGAGGAAGCAGCCACTCATTGCCACTCGGTACACGATTACGTGTCGCGCGACCTGTTCGAGAAGCTCATGCATGACGAGGAAGAGCACATCGACTTCCTCGAAACGCAGCTCGATCTCGTCGCCAAACTCGGACTGAACCTCTACGCTCAGCATCATATCGGCGAGCTTGAGGAAGACGAGCACTGAGCGGCCGCGTTCGCCGCACGCCGCGCCGCCATCATCGTAAATCGAATCTTAAAATCGCAGAGTGTGCTGCGCCATTGCGCGTGCACACGGATCGTTAGGGTTAAACGTTAAGGTTAAGGGGCGCTTAAGAAATAGCTGCCATCTTCGCTTTCCAATTCCAACAACGGCCGATCGTTTCCGTATGGCCGTTTCGAGGAAAGGACGAAGCGATGGTCAGCGTTAAATCTCTCATCGGCGCCGCTGCGGCGATCTTGGTTTCGACTGCGGCTTATGCCGCGGATCTCGGCGCCCCTCCCCCCATGCAATATCAGCCGCCTGCCGCTCCGATGGAGCAGAGCGGGTGGTACCTGCGCGGCGACGTCGGAGTCGGCGCCCAGACCTTTTCGAGTTTCGATCTGCAGCCGCCGGCGAACGTGCCCTCCACCTGGATGGTCGATCAGAAAGCCATCCAGGACACGACAATTCTCGGGTTCGGCGTCGGCTACGACGTGAACAGCTGGCTCCGCTTCGATGTGACCGGCGAATACCGCACCGCGTCACTGTTTCGGGCGCTTGGCAGCTACGATCAGGGCACGTGCACCGTCTCGGGCGTGACCGGCACCTGCTTTGACAATTACACCGGCAATTTTTCCGCGGCCGTATTCATGGCCAACGCCTATCTCGATCTTGGTACCTGGTGGTGCCTGACGCCCTATATCGGCGGCGGTGTCGGCGCGGCCTACGATCGCATCGGCAACGTGCAGGACATCGGCCCGCTTCCTCCCGGCACAGTCGGCTTCGGCTATGCCACCACCGACAATTCCACCTGGAATTTCGCCTGGAACGCTCAGGCCGGTCTGACTTTCAATGTCTCCGACAATCTCAAGATCGACTTCAATTATCGCTACCTGAACATGGGCTCGCCGCTGTCGGGCAATATCTTCTGTCAGAACACCGGCACGACCACTCCGTGCAACTTCTTCAGTCTGAAAGACGTCACGTCCAATGATTTCCGCATCGGCCTGCGCTGGATGTTGCAGCCAACGCCGACGCCCATCGTGATGCCGCTGAGCACCCGCGGCTGACCGACCGCTGATCGACGACAAGGCCAAACGGCGCGGACAACCGCGCCGTTTTCGTTTTGTCGGTCGCCTTCAGCCGGGCGCGGCGGTCCGCCGAGCTAACGCTCCATTAAGGTTAATGCTCGATGATCGCGCACGATTGGCCGCGGAAAGCGGTCAGCTCATGAAGGGCCGGCAAATGCGTTGGGTCAGTTGGGTCATTTGCGCGCTCGTTGTCTTGACCGCTGCCCCGCGCGCGTTCGCCCAAGATTTCGATATTCTGCGCGGCGCCCTGCCGGTCGGACCGGCCCTTTTCACCAACTGGACTGGGCTCTATTTCGGCGGCCAGTGGGGCTACAGCGACTCCAACGCCAATTTCACCAATTCGACTCAGGCGCCGATTGCCTATGTGTTGCGCGACACGGCGATCGAGGACGTCAGTGACCCGTCAGCACTGCCAGTACTCGGAAACGCTGACACGACCGCAATGAGCTATGGCGGATTTGTCGGCTACAACAGCAATTGGCAGAATTTGGTGCTTGGCTTCGAGGTCAATTTCAACCACACGACTGCCTCTCTCAGCGCACCCAGCACCCCGATCGCGCGCAGTGATCTTTCGGATGGCAAGGGCAACACTTACACGGTCGGTATTTCCGCCACCGGCACGATGACGGATCTCAACTACGTCGTATTGCGCGGCCGCGCCGGCCTGATTCTCGGTAACTTCCTACCCTACGGTTTCATCGGTCCGGCGGTTGGCGTTGCCAACGTGAATGTCAACGCCGCCGTCCAGGGGAGCTGCGATGCGGGTTCAAACCCCGGCTGCTCGAGCTTCGCCTTCTTCGCGAATGCCGGAGGAGATTCATCCCTGCTCTATGGCGGAGCGATCGGCGCCGGCCTCGATTACGCCGTCACGCAGAACCTGTTTCTGCGCGGTGAGTACGAGTACCTCAGGTTCGCCGAGTTCGACGACGTCACGATCGCCGTGAGCAGCGTTCGACTTGGCGCCGGATTCAAGTTCTGACCGCGCACGGCGGACGCATGTCCGCCGCCGTCTGACTTGACGCTGCTCCTTCACTCGCTTATTTCCGGCAGCGGGACACCCCTCCCCAACGAGGGGCGACTATCTGGAAGGATAGATCATGACGATCGCCACGCCCTCAATGCGGCCGTCTGTGCCGCATTTTTCGTCCGGCCCCTGTGCCAAACGCCCCGGCTGGAACTCCCCAAGCGCTCTCCGACGCCGTCCTCGGCCGCTCCCATCGCTCGAAAGCCGGCAAGGCAAAGCTCAAGCGCGCCATCGATCTCACCCGCGAGGTACTGCAGGTCCCGGCCGCCTATCGCATCGGCATCGTGCCGGCCTCCGACACCGGCGCGGTCGAAATGGCGCTCTGGTCGCTGCTCGGTCCGCAGCCAGTGACGATGCTCACCTGGGAATCGTTCGGCGAAGGCTGGGTCTCCGATGTCGCCAAGGAACTCAAGCTTAAGGACGTGACGGTCCGCCGGGCTGCGTACGGCGAATTGCCCGATCTTTCCGGCATCGATCCGAGCCACGACATCGTTTTCACCTGGAACGGCACCACCTCTGGCGTGCGCGTGCCGAACGCGGACTGGATCGCCGCCGAGCGGACCGGGCTTGCCATTTGCGATGCGACGTCCGCTGCGTTCGCACAAAAGCTCGATTGGCCGAAGCTCGATGTCGTCACCTTCTCCTGGCAGAAGGCGCTCGGCGGAGAAGCTGCGCATGGCATGCTGATTCTCTCCCCGCGCGCGGTCGCGCGGCTTGAGTCCTACTCGCCGCCCTGGCCGGTGCCGAAAATCTTCCGCCTCACCAAGGGCGGCAAGCTAATGGAAGGCGTTTTTGCCGGCGAAACCATCAACACGCCGTCGATGCTATGCGTCGAGGACTATCTCGACGCGCTCAATTGGGCAAAGTCGGTGGGCGGCCAAGCTGCGCTCGCCGCCCGCGCCGACGCCAATACGCGTGTCATCGCCGATTGGGTCGCGCGTACCCCGTGGATCGATTTTCTAGCCAGTGAGCCGCAGCTGCGCTCCAACACGTCGGTCTGTCTGAAGATTGTCGATCCCGTAGTGAACCGGCTTCCTGCCGACGCGCAGGCTGCGTTCGTCAAGGGCATCGCGGCGGCGCTGGAGAAGGAAGGTGTCGCCTACGACATCGACTCCTATCGCGATGCGCCGCTCGGCTTGCGCGTGTGGTGCGGCTCGACCGTCGAGAAGAGCGACGTTGAAGCGCTCACGCTGTGGCTCGATTGGGCCTATGCCAACGCCAAAGACGCGCTGGCGAAAGCCGCGTGAGCCTTTTTCTTCTCCCATAGCAGGGAGAAGGCCTGAGAGCCCTGCCCTTCTTGAAGACACAGGATTGAACCCATGAGCCCCCGCGTCCTTATCTCCGATGCGTTGTCGCCGGCCGCTGTCCAGATCTTCAAGGATCGTGGCGTCGAGGTCGATTTCCAGCCCAATCTGGGCAAGGACAAAGAGAAACTCGCGGCGGCAATCGACGGCTTTGATGGGCTCGCCATCCGCTCAGCCACCAAGGTCACAGCGAAACTTCTCGAGCAGGCAAAGGGGCTCAAGGTGATCGGCCGCGCCGGCATCGGCGTCGACAATGTCGATATCCCGGCTGCCACCGCGCGCGGCATCATCGTGATGAATACGCCGTTCGGCAATTCGATCACCACCGCCGAACACACGATCACGCTCATGCTTTCGCTGGCGCGGCAAATCCCTGAGGCCGATGCCTCGACGCGCGCGGGCAAATGGGAGAAAGAACAAATTTCTCGGCGTGGAGATTTTCGGCAAGACGCTCGGCGTGATCGGCTGCGGCAATGTCGGTTCGATCGTCGCCGACCGCGCCATCGGTTTGAAAATGAAGGTAATCGCCTACGATCCGTATTTGTCCGCGGAGCGCGCGCTCGATCTCGGCGTCGAAAAGGTCGAACTGGAAGAGCTCTGGCGGCGCGCCGATTTCATCACCTTGCACACGCCGCTCACCGATCGCACTCGCAATATCATCAATGATGAAACGCTAAAGCTAACCAAAAAGGGCTTGCGGCTGATCAACTGCGCGCGCGGCGAACTGGTCGACGAGGCTGCGCTGGTCGCGGCGCTCAAGTCCGGCCACGTCGCCGGCGCGGCCATTGACGTGTTCGCCGAGGAGCCGGCGACGCATAGTCCGCTGTTCGGCCTGCCCAACGTCGTGTGCACGCCGCATCTCGGCGCCTCGACCGTTGAAGCGCAGGAGAATGTCGCACTGCAGGTCGCCGAGCAGATGGCCGATTATCTGCTCCGCGGCGCCATCTCCAATGCCGTCAACTTTCCCCTCGATCAGCGCCGAGGAGGCGCCGAAGCTGAAGACCCTTCGTGGCGCTCGCGGAAAAGCTCGGCTCGTTCGCCGGCCAACTGACCGAGACCGGCGTCGCGCGCGTGCAGCTCACCTACGAGGGCGTCGTGGCGCAGATGAACACCCGCGCACTCACCTCGGCCGCGCTCGCCGGGCTTCTTCGCCCCATGCTGCAGAACATCAACGTCGTCTCCGCGCCGGTCATCGCCAAGGAACGCGGCATCGTGGTCGAGGAGACACGGCGCGAAGCCGAAGGCGATTACGAAAGCCTGATCACGGTGACGATCACGACCGAGCGCCAGTCGCGCCACGTGTCCGGCACGGTGTTCGCCGACGGCCGTCCGCGCATCGTCAACATCAAGGGCATCCGCATGGACGCCGAATTCGGCCCGTCGATGATCTACATCACCAATCTCGACAAGCCGGGCTTCATCGGCAAGTTCTCCTCCACGCTCGGCGACGCCGGCATCAACATCGCCACCTTCCACGTCGGCCGGGAAGCGGCCGGCGGCAACGCCATCGCGCTGATCGAGATCGACGGCGAACTGCCGCCCGATGTGCTCGCCAAGGTGCGCGCGCTGCCGCAGGTACAGCAGGCCAAGGCGCTCCGGTTCTAGGGCGTCACCTTCTTGTCGCCACCGTGATGCCGGCGAACACCAGCGCGTAGCCGACCGCGTGATAGAGCTGGAACTGTTCGCCCAGCAGCACGATCGCCAGCGCCGAGCCGAACACCGGCACGAGATGGATGAATGGCGCGGCGCGGTTTGCGCCGATGAGCTCGATGCCGCGGTTGAGGAACAGATAACCAAGCAGCGACGGAAAAATGCAGACGAAGGCGAAGCTCGCGATGCTTTCGGCATCGAACACGACGGTGCGGCCGCTGGCGAGTTCGACGATCATTGCCGGAATGAGCATCAGCGCGCCGCCGCCGATCCCGGCGGCAAGAAACGACAGCGGGTGCATGGGCGGCCGCTTGCGCAAGGCCGCCGCGTAGAAGCCGTAGATGACGAGCGCGATCAGGAAGCAGATGTCGCCGCGATTGAATTCGACCGTTCGCAGCACCGCGAGGCTACCGTGGCAGACAATGACGAAGACGCCGGACAGCGACACGCAGATGCCGGCGGCTTGACGCAGCGTCAGCCGGTCGCCGAGCAGCGCGAAGGTCCACATCGCCACGAACAGCGGCGACGACCGATTGCAGCAGCAGGCCGTTGATCGCGGTGGTGTATTGCAGGCCGTAATAGGCGAGCGTGTTGTAGATCGAGAACCCGGTGAAGGCGAGCAGCGCCATGATGCCCGCGTGCTTGCGGATCATCGGCCAGTCGCGCGCCAGATGCCGCGCGGCGAACGGCAGCAGAATCGCAAAGGCGCCAGCCCAGCGGATGAAGGCAAGCGTGATCGGCGGCACGTGCCCGACGATGAAGCGGCCGAGCACCGTATTGCCGGCCCAGAACAGCGAGGTCAGCGAGAGCAGGAGATAGGGCTGGTCGAATAGCCAGCCGCCGCGGCGCCCCGCGCGGGTCTCTCGCACCAACGTCATCGAAATCCCCGGCGGCAACGACTTGCGAAGGCCAAATGACTTACGAACGCCAGCAGCTAGCGCGGACGTGCGCCGGCGACCAGTGCCGGCTTCGCATGACTGCTCCCGGCCATGGAATCGGCCAGATGGAAACGGCGAGATGCAAGTGCGACCATCCGCTCCCGGCAAGGCCGACCCGGCGGAAAAATGAGCTTAATTATTGGTTAAGGGCGTGATCTTGCCCAAATTGGCCGCGAAACCAATACGTTGCGGGACCGTGGAACGTCCGGGGGAAGCCGAGTTCGCTTGCTTCAAACGGTGTCATCCAGTATCCGGAGTCGCCGGCGGCGGCCGGTATCCTATCCATGCGAACATAGAAAGCGCTGTCGGGGACCAACCCTCATGGCAAATGTTGTCGTGGTCGGCTCCCAGTGGGGCGACGAGGGCAAAGGCAAGATCGTCGATTGGCTGTCCGAGCAGGCCGACATCGTCGTCCGCTTCCAGGGCGGTCACAATGCCGGTCATACGCTGGTCATCAACGGCGTCACCTACAAGCTTTCGCTGATGCCGTCCGGCGTGGTGCGGCCGGGAAAACTGTCGGTGATCGGCAACGGCGTGGTGCTCGATCCGCAGGCGTTGCTTGGACGAGATGGCCCAGCTGAAGAAGCAGGACATCATCGTGACGCCCGAAAATCTGCGCATCGCCGAGAACGCGACGCTCATTCTGCCGCTGCATCGCGAGCTCGACGCCATACGCGAGTCGGCGAGCCCGGCGTTACGCATCGGCACGACCCGGCGCGGCATCGGCCCCGCCTATGAGGACAAGGTTGGCCGGCGCGCCATCCGGCTCATGGACCTCGCCGACGGCGCGACACTCGACCGCAAGATCGAGCGGCTGCTGACCCACCATAATGCGCTGCGCAGAGGGCCTCGGTCTGCAAACCGATCGAGCCGGAGGCAGTGCGCAAGGAACTCGACCGGGTCGCGCCGTTCGTATTGCCTTACATGGATTCGGTGTGGTCGCTGCTCGACCAGAAACGCCGCGAAGGCAAACGCATCCTGTTCGAGGGCGCCCAAGGCGCCCTGCTCGACGTCGACCACGGCACCTATCCGTTCGTGACGTCGTCGAACACGGTGGCGGCGCAGGCGGCGACCGGATCCGGACTCGGACCGGGCGCAATCGATTACGTGCTCGGCATCTGCAAGGCCTACACCACCCGCGTCGGCGAAGGCCCGTTCCCGACCGAGCAGAAGAACGAGATCGGCCGCACGCTCGGCGAACGCGGCAAGGAATTCGGCGTCGTCACCGGACGGCCGCGGCGCTGCGGCTGGTTCGACGCGGTGTTGGTGCGCCAGACCGTGCGGACCTGCGGCATCGACGGCCTGGCGCTGACCAAGCTCGACATCCTCGACGGCTTTGACGAGATCAAGGTCTGCGTCGGCTACGAGCTCGACGGCCGCGAGATCGACTATCTGCCCGCCGGCGAGCATGTTCAGGCGCGGGTTTCGCCGATTTACGAAACGATCGCCGGCTGGCGCGAGAAGACCGCGCGCGCGCGCTCATGGGCCGATTTGCCCGCGCAGGCGATCAAATACGTGCGCCGGATCGAGGAATTGATCGGCTGCTCCGCCGCTGTCCTGTCGACCAGCCCGGAACGCGAGGACACGATCCTGATGCGCAATCCGTTCGAGGGTTGAGGTGGGATGAAAATTAACGGAGTCAAGCGTAAACTGTACAGATGACCGATTATCAGCCGCTCATCGCCCGCGCCGTCGACGGCCTCGCCAAGAATACCGGGGAAGCACGCCGGGCGCTGTACGAGCGGGCGCGCGCTGCTCTGGTCGCGCAGTTGCGCGGCGTCGAGCCGGCTCTGTCCGAATCGGACATCACCAAGGAGCGATTGGCGCTGGAAGAGGCGATCCGCAAGGTCGAGAGCGAGGCGGCACGCAAAGCGCTGTCGGAGCCGCGGACGTCGCTGCGCCCCGAGCCGCGCTTTGAGCCGCGGGCGCCAATGCCGCGTTCCGCGGCCGCCGGGCGCGCGGAGGAGAAAGCTCAGGACAGCGAGCCGGCACCGGCCGTCAAGCCGTCCGCGCGCAATCGCATCCTGGAAGCGCGCACCTCCCCGCTCCGCGAGGAAGGGCTCCGGGGCTTCCGCAAAGCCGTGGACGAGGTCGACGGGCTGGGTGGCGCTTCGGCAAAGGCCGCACAGACGGCGCGCGATACGCGCGACTCCTATGCGCCCAGTGCGCGGCAGCGTACGCCGCCGGTCGAAGATCTCCCGCCGCCCTCACGGCCCGAGCCCGAGCAAATCGAGCCGCGCTTTAACGACGAGGAATGGCCAGCCGCAGAAGACAGTGTCGCGCACGACGAGAGCCAGGAGCCGGTTTTCGATCTCGATGACGAAGAGCCGACGCCGCGGCTGTCGCGCCCGCTTCCGCCGCACGATGAAGACATCGAAGATGAATACGAAGAGCCGGCTCCGCCGCGCTCCTATCGCGGCTGGGCGAAGATCGCTCTGGTCACGATCCTCGTGCTCGGCGTCGCCGTGACAGCTTTTGAATATGGCGGCAACATCGCCGCAATCTACCACTTCTTCTCGCAGATGCGGTCGCGCCCGACCCCTCAGGCCGAGCAGACGACCCCGCAATCGAAGTTTCCGGGCCGCGTTCCGCAGGAGCCGATACCCGGTCAGACCCCCGGCGCTGCCGGAAGTCCCACCGGGCAGCAGACGCCGGCGGTGGCGCAGCGCGCCGTCCTCTACGAGGCGGACCCCAACGATCCGCAAGGCAAGCGCTTTCCCGGCTCGGTCGTCTGGCGCACCGACACCGTCTCACCCGGTCCGGGGCTTGCTCCCGAACTCGTGGTCCGCGCCGATATTACAATTCCCGATCGGCACATGACCGTGACATGGACGCTTCGCCGCAACACCGACAAGGCGCTGCCAGCCAGTCACACGATCGAAGTCATGTTCAACCTGCCGCCCGACTTTCCCGGCGGCGGCATCTCCAATGTGCCGGGAGTTCTGATGAAGGATTCCGAAGAAGTGCGCGGCATGCCGCTGGCCGGGCTTGCGGTCAAGGTCACCAATGGCTTCTTCCTGCTCGGGCTGAATTCGGCCGATACCGACATGCAGCGCAACATTCAGCTGCTCAAGGAGAGGGCTTGGTTCGATATTCTCATCGTCTACAATAGCGGCAGCCGTGCAATCCTCACGTTGGAGAAGGGCCCGCCCGGCGAACGCGCCTTCGCCGACGCCTTTGCGGCTTGGGGACAGTAGGTTTGGGACGGTAGGCGGATTCTCATACCCGCCAGACGTGGTGTTGATTGGAGCTGTTGCGACGATGAACCTGCCCGATGCGCGAGCGATGAAATCGCCGGCGAGTTCGTACATCGCCTCGGCGCTGCGGACGCTCGAGGCCGAACGCGAAGGCGTTGCCGCACTGGCGGCGGCCATGTGCGACACGCTCGGCGTTTCCTTCGGCGACGCAGTCGAGAAAATTCGCAGCGCCCGCGGCCGCGTGATCGTGACCGGAATGGGCAAATCCGGCCACATCGCGCGCAAGGTCGCGGCGACGTTGGCTTCGACCGGCACCCCCGCCTTTTTCGTACACGCCGCGGAAGCAAGCCACGGCGACCTCGGCATGATCACGTCCGACGACGTGATGCTGGTCCTGTCCTGGTCGGGCGAGACCGAGGAACTCAAGGACCTAATCAACTATTCCCGGCGCTTCCGCATCGCGCTGATCGCGATGACCGCAAGCACCGAAAGCACGCTCGGCAAGGCTGCCGATATCGTGCTGGTACTGCCGGCGGCGCGCGAAGCCTGCCCGCACAATCTCGCGCCGACCACCTCCGCGCTGATGCAACTCGCGCTCGGCGACGCGCTGGCGATTGCGCTTTTGGAAAGCCGCGGCTTTACCGCGATCGACTTCGGCGTATTTCATCCGCGCGGCAAGCTCGGCGCGGCGTTGAAATTCGTCGGCGACGTCATGCATCCCGGGCAGGCCGTTCCGCTGATCGAACGCGGCTCGCCGATGTCGGGAGCAATCGTGGAAATGTCGGCGAAGGGCTTCGGTTGTGTCGCCGTCGTCGGCCGCGATGGTAAGCTCGCCGGCGTCATCACCGACGGCGATCTGCGCCGTCACATGCGCGCGGATCTGTTGCAAGCGCAGGTCGACGACATCATGACCGTCTCGCCGAAGACCGTGCGGCCCGACCAATTGGCCAGCGAGGCGTTGGAACTGCTCAATTCCTCGAAGATCACGGCGCTGATTGTGGTGGAGTCGGAGCGTCCGGTCGGCATCGTGCATTTCCACGATCTGCTGCGCGCCGGCGTGGCGTGATCCGCCGCAGGGCCTGTGGCGCTAATATAATCCGCCTTGAACGACGCTTTTATCGTCAGCCGGCTGTTCGACGCCGGGCGCGACTTCTTCCTCGTCCGGCTTTGCGTCTGTGACCGGCGGCTCGGCAAAGGCAGGCGGCATCTGATTGGCGGCAGCCGGTGTCGGCTTTGCGATGGCGGCCGTATTTGGAACGGCAGCAGTGGCGCTGGCGGCAGGCGGCTGCGCGCCGGTAGCCGGAGCTGCCGTGTTTTGAACGGGGTGTCCGTGCGCGATGAACTGCTCGTAGCCAGGAGTGCCGGGCCGCGGCGGCAGGTCACTGGGCTCGCCGCCGGCAAAGTGCGGCCAGCTATCGGAGACGGAATTCGAAAACGGAGAGCACGACCCGAGCGCAAGACCGGTTACGCACGCCAATGCCACCACGACTGAGCGCCTGAGCATCACGCCGACCGTCCGGTTACGCATTGGCCCACGCGAGAGCCTTTGCGGATTTGCCTCTTGCTGCTCATGCAATCCGGCCGCCCAAATGGACAGGCTTCATGGCGACAGTGTGATTGGCCGTTGGGGCTTCCTTTCTATAGCGCTGGGGTCAACGATTGCCTAATTCGCTTAGGCGGCCTTCCGCATCGCAAGCGCCTGGTCGACTGCCGCCGTGACCTGGGCGGGGGACAACTCATCGAGGCATTGGCTGTGACTGTCGAGCCGGCGCTCGCAACCCTCCAATTGGCAGGGCAGGCAGGGCAGCGGATTTTGAACGAGCCAAACATTGCCGCGATGCTGGATGGTTCCGGCAGCGTCCCAGGGCCGGTCGAGGCCACCGACGGGCCATGGTCCCCAGGTGCGCGGATCGGTAGGCCCATACAGCGCGACCGTCGGGGCGCCTGTGGCCGCGGCCAAATGGGTGACGGCGGTATCCGGGCCGATATAGACGCGCGCGGCGCCGATCAGCGCCGACAGTTCGGGCCAAGCCAGTGTGCCGTCGAGACGCGTCACGTCACACCGATCCCAAACCGCATCAAGATAAGTGCGATCGCTCCTGGCGCCGATGGCGATCGGCACAAGTCCACGCGCGCGCAATGCGACGGCGAGCGCTCGCCAGCCTTCGGCCCCCCAGCGCTTGTATGTGTATTTCGGCGCGGCGTGCACGACCGCGTAGGCAGACGCTGGCAACAGGCCAGGCCGCACGTCTGCTTGCGGGCAGACGACTTCGGCGATGGGCGGAATGCCGAGGAGGTCGGCGAGCTTCAGGTGATCGACGATACGGTGCCGGGCGCGGTCGCTCATATACGAGCGGTCGAGCATCAGCCGTTTGACGGCCGCCGCGACACGGTGCGCATCGAACGGTCCCGCGCTTTGTCGTCCGGCGAGCCAAGCCAAAAAGGTCGGCCGGTCGCCGGTCTGCGTCGCCAGTGCGAGATCGTAGCGCCGCGCGATCCGCCTCAGCAGCGCCAGCGATTCGCCAAGCGTCGGGCGCTCCGGCACCGTCAAAACATGCGTGAGATCGGGATTGCCCGAAAGAATTCCTTCGGTCCCGTCGAATACCAGCGCCTCGATCGAGGCGTCGGGGAACGCGCGTTTGACGCTGCGAATAAGTGGCGTCGTCAGCAGCACATCGCCGAGCCGCCGCATCGCCACAACGAGCACGCGCGGCTCAGGGGGTAACTGAATTCGCTGCATGATTTTCCGCCGGGCGCACGACCGCGCCACGATCGCGTTCGCGCATCGCCATGCCGCCGGCAACGCCGACGCCGAAGATATAGAGCCAGGCTTGCGTGAAATCGAACAGATGCGAGTTGAACGTTGAAGCCACTACGTTCTGCGTCACCACGACGAGGCCGATCCAGGCAGTCAGGCCGGCGCCGCGAAACAGCATAATGTGCGCGATCCACATCGCCACCAGCACGGTTGCACCGACCAGCCCGAGCTGGATTGCGACTGCGAGGATCTGGTTGTGCGGATTCACCGAGCCGACCGCGCCGGGGCCGGTTTGCCCAATAGTTGCCTGGCGAAACTGCTCGCCGATCGAACCGGTACCGTGACCGATGATCGGCGCGGTTGCGACAATGGACAGCGATTCTTGCAAGAACGCCAGGTGCTGGCTCGTCGAGTTGAGGGCATCCCGAGATTCATACGCCCGCAGCTCACTGATCGACTGGGCCAATCGTTGGTGCAGATAAGGGGCTTCAGCGGCGATGCCACCGGCCGCAGCGAACAAAATTGCGGCGCCAATCAATCCCCGCCAACGAAATTGGCGCCAACCAAGCATCAGGAAAAGAACGGGCGCCACCAGTAACGCGCTGCGGGCGGTGGCCACGAAGACGATGTCGGCGAGAAACAGAACAGCAAGTGCGACAAGTCCAGCAGCCGTGCGCCCGCGGTGAAGGCGCGCGGAGTCGAACGCAATACCGAGAAGCACAAAGGCGCAAATAAGAAATTCTTCGCTTTGCAGGACGTAATCCTTGACCGGAACGCCGGGCTGATTGCGTGGCAACGCCGGAAACAGCACCAACAGCCAGGAATACAGCAACACCCCGGTCACCGAGACGAGAAAACCGAAAAGGACGCGCATGCCGTGCTCGGAGCGATGGAACTGCGCGAGCAACAAGGGAATAGCAAGAAACCGGAGGAACGAGTTAAAGCCGCCAAACCGTTCGCTCCAACTCACGTCTGCCCAGAACAGACCAAGCGCGCCAAGCGCGCACAGCAACACCGGCAGGCCGCCCGCCGGTGTCGCAAGTTCGCGCCGAACGGCGGCGATATCCAATGTCGGCAGTACCGCGAACAGCCAGAGCACGACAAGGATTCCGATCGCCGAGGTCGACCACGGCAACGAAAACGCGACCGCGACTGCGAGCCACTCGGCGAGCCGCTCGAGCGCTCGCCGATCGAACGCCCCGCTGCGGAGAATGGTCATTGTTGTCATCAGCGATGAGAACTCTGGCAGCCGCACAAGATTGGACTATAGCCTTTTGCGTCTCGGACTGGTTGACAAAATTCCCACCATTCACGATAGGGTGGCGCAAGCGCTTCGGCGGGACGGCGATGTTGAGACGTGCGCATGCTTGAGTCATTCAAAACGACCCGTGCGTACAGAATCTATCGCCAAAGCCTCATCTACGACCGGGTCCGCAAGCATGGCAAGGTCCTCAAGCGGGCCATCAAGCTGCCGCGTTATCTGGGAAGCGACTACCAATGCCCGGTGTGCGGCGTCGGTCTGCGCGCCTTCCGGCCGATGTGGAAATCGTATTGGCGCGACTTTGCCAAGTTCGCGCCGATCCATTCGCCGACCAAGATGGAAACGTTCAATCTCGAAGCGTTCAATTGTCCGCGCTGCGACGCGTTCGATCGCGAGCGCCTGATGGCGATCTATCTCGAACAGACATTCCGCGGCTTCGATCGCGACCGTATTTATCGTCTGCTCGAATTCGCCCCCTGTGAGGCGCTGCAGAAAAGGCTCAAGCGCTATCCGTTCATCGCCTACCGCAGTGGAGATTTGTCGCGCAAGAACGTCGACGAGCGCATCGATCTGACCGACATGGCGGCCTATGCCGACCGCTCGCTCGATATCATTCTGTGCTCCCACGTCCTCGAGCACGTGCCGGACGATCGCAAAGCGATGCGCGAGATCGCGCGCGTACTCAAACCGGACGGCTTCGCCATCGTCCTGGTCCCGCTGGTTATCGGCGTGGACGAGACTCACGAGGATCCTGCACTGAACACCGAAGCGTTGCGCTGGAAATATTTCGGCATGGGCGATCACGTCCGCCAATACGGCAAGCGCGATTTCGTCGCGCGGTTGCAGGCGGCTGGGTTGACCGTCGAGCAGCTCGGCGTCAATCACTTCGGCAGCGAGACGTTTCGCCACGCCGGTATTGCGGAGAATTCAGTGCTCTACGTCGTGCGCCCGCTCACGCCGGCGTCCGCCTGAGCATGATGTTCAACTTGGTGCGAGCAGCGATCGCGTAGCCCTTGGCGATCATGGCCGAGAGAAGATCGGTGCTCCAGCTGCCACTGCCATCTTCAATAATGATGAGGCGAGGCCACATCGTTGGCGGCGCGTCCTGAAAGAATGGTTGGAGGATAATATCCTCAAATCCCTCGGCATCGATCTTCAAGGCATCGATCGCCTCGATTCTCTCCTGCGTGAGCAGTTGCAGCAGCGTTTGCGAGGGGACCCGCGTCGCACTGTTCGAGGCTTTAGATTGAGCGAGTTTTATCGTTCGGCTGCCGCCGCGATCACGCGGATGCAGCTCGATGGCGAGCTCGCCAGCTTCGTCGCTGAGCGCCGTTGGAATAACCTTGATCGGAACGGCTGGATTGATATCGACGTTGAAACGCAGCCGCCTCAAATTGCCCGCCTCAGGCTCGATCGCCAGAATACACGCGTCCGGCCCCGCTTGAGACGCCACGAAAAAAGAAAACAGCCCGACATTGGCGCCGATATCGACGAACACGAACGGCCGCCGCTCTCGCTTCGCTCTCGCAATTTCGACCGCGAGTTCGCGCAGTTCGGCCGGCTCGTACATTTGCGGCGTGAACAAAAGGTTTTTTTCACACCCATTGTCGCGCGGGTGCAGGCGCAACCGCAGCCCCCACCGCTCGACATCCAATGCGCCATCCGGATAATCGAGCCGCGTGGTTACCGCGCGCCGCAGCAATATCGCCAGACGAAGACCGAGCCAGTTATCGGGAAGTCGGCTGGTGAGGGCCAGGATCGCCCGGTCAAACGGTCCCGGCGCCAAGGTCCCATAAGCCGCGTTGTCGGAGCCGACCATTCGATCAACTCACTTGCGCTTGCATCTGGGCCGCATCGCGCAGGCTGGACAGACCCTGCTTGGCCGCGATGCGATCGCTCGCCAGCACTTGATCGAGCCGCTGCTGATTGTCCGGCAGTCCCGTCCGGTCGAACTGCGGGTGCCAAAGGTGCAGCACGCCGGTGGCGAAGCGTCCATCCTTACGGCGCACCCCGGCGTGGAACAGCCGCACGACGAGATCGGAATCCTCCAATCCCCAGCCGACATAGCTCGTGTCGAATCCGTCGATCCGATCGAGGTCGCTGCGGGCGACCGCCAAATTACAGGTCTTCGCCCCTTCCCAGGCGCCGGGATAAAGCTTCCGCAGCGGACCGAGCGGCGCGCTAATTGCCGGCAACAGACGATTGACGCCGCCGCCAAACCGCTCGCGCACAAGCTTGGAGAAATCCCAGGTCTCCGCCGGCAGGCCGCTCGCAAGCACCGCTTCGGTCAGCTTGCGTGACAAGAGGATCCGGTTGCCGGCGACGAACCATCCCGGCTCGGCAAACCGGCGATGGGTGGCGAGGAAGTCCGGGCGCGCGAGGCAATCCCCGTCAAGAAAGATGCAGTAGCTTCCCTTGCTCGCTCGGATCCCGCGGTTGCGTATCTCCGCGGCGCGAAAGCCATCGTGTTGCTGCCAAACGTGGCGAACCGCGACCGGCAGGCGCGGTGTCCAGCTCTCGATCAGCCGCGCCGTCTGCGGCCCCGAGCCGTCGTCCGCGATCACGATTTCAAAATCCAAATCCGTTTGACCGCCGAGCGCGCGCAGGCACGCATCGAGCGCATCGGGACGCTCATAGGTGCTGACGATGATGGAAAAGAGATCAGCCACGGCGCCGCTCTATGATGCTGCGGGCTCGCCGGCGCGCGCAACCGGCCCGGCAACGCGGCGCACGATGTTCGTCGTCGAATGGCCGGGCACCAGATCGACGAGGACGACTTGTCCGCCAGCGGCCTCGACCACGTCGTGGCCGACGACCTCCTCGCGCGCGTAGTCGGCGCCTTTGATCAGCACATTGGGCCGCACGAGCTTGATCAATTCGAGCGGCGTGTCCTGTTCGAACACGACGACGAGATCGACCGCTTCCAGCGCGGCGAGCACTTCGGCGCGGCCCTCGGCCGGATTGATCGGCCGTCCTTGGCCTTTGAGCCGGCGCGTGGAGGCGTCGCTGTTGAGACCGACCACCAGCACATCGCAGGCGGCACGTGCTTCGGCCAGCAATCGGATATGCCCGCGATGCAAGAGATCGAAGCATCCGTTGGTGAAGCCGATGCGCAGTCCCTGCCGCCGCCATTGCGACAGCCGTTCGTCGAGTACCGACCAGTCGAAGACGATCTTGTCTTCGGGCGCCAGCGATGCCGCCGGCAAAATCCGGTGACGCAATTCGGCGAGCGAAACCGTGGCGGTCCCACGCTTGCCGACGACGACGGCAGCAGCCGCATTGGCCGAGCGCATCGCCGGTTCGAACGGCGTCTTCATCGCCAGCAGCACCGCCATCACGGCGGCGACCGTGTCGCCGGCGCCGGAGACATCGCGTACCTTGACCGGGTAGGCGGGGACGTGGACGGGCGTCTCACCGGCCACGTGTAACGTCATGCCTTCTTCGCTGCGGGTGACGAGTACCGCCTCGCAGGAAATGGCTTGCGCAAGCTCCGCCGCCGCTGCCGCGATCTCGGCATCGCCGGCAACCGGCCGGTGCACGGCAGCCGCCAATTCTTTGGCGTTCGGCGTGATCAGTGTGGCGCCGCGATAGACGCTGTAGTCGTGATTCTTCGGGTCGACCACGACGGGTTTGTTGAGCCGCCGCGCACCGTCGATCACGGCGCGAATGACGCGCGGCGTCAGCACGCCCTTGGCGTAATCCGACAGGATCACCGCACCCGCTTCCTGCAGCGCGGCTTCGGCATAGGCGATCAACGCCGCTTCGCTCTGCGCGCTGATCGCTCCCGCCGTCTCCCAATCGGCCCGTATTAAGTGCGCGGAGTGATGCTCGGAGACAAAGCGCACCTTGCGCGTGGTCTGCCGCGTCTGGTCGATCACGAGATCGGGCACGATGCCGCCGCTCTGCTTGGCGAGCGCATTGGTCAGCACGAGGCCCGCGTCATCGTTGCCGATCAGCGCGACAAAAATGCAGCGGGCGCCAAGGGCCGCAATATTGCGCGCCACGTTGCCCGCGCCGCCGATCTCGATCTCGCTGTGGCGGACTGCGAGCACCGGCGTCGGCGCTTCGGGCGATATGCGGGTGACGTCGCCATAGACGAATTCATCGAGCATGAGATCGCCGATGCAGAGAACCGTCTGCCGGCCGATGAACTTCAGCGCCTCCTCGAAGTCGAACATGCCTATCTGCCGCTGCCCCGGTCTTGAGAACTGCTCATCGATAGCGATCGGCCCGATCGAGATAGTGCGTCACGTATCGCCGCACCGCATCCTCGAGCGCCGTGAAGTCGGCATTATAGCCGGCCCGGCGCAGATTTTCCGTCTCGGCCTGGGTGAAGTATTGATAGCTGTCGCGGATCTGTTCCGGCATATCGACATACTCGATCGCTGGCTCGCGGCCGAGCGCCGCGAACATAGCCGAGATCAGATCGCGGAAGCTGCGCGCCTTGCCGGTGCCGACGTTGAACAGTCCTGAGACGGCGGGCGTGTCGATGAGCCAACGGACGACGGCGACCGCATCGTCGACGTAAATGAAGTCGCGCATCTGCTCGCCGTCGGCGAAGCCGGCGCGATGGGATTTGAACAACCGGATCGGCTTGCCGGCCTTGGCGTCATCGAAACGCTTCGCGACGAGACTTCATCATCTCGCCCTTGTGGTACTCGTTGGGGCCGAAGACATTGAAGAATTTCAGCCCCGCCCATTGCGGCGGCAACTTCTCCCCGCGCGCCGCGCGTTCGACCACGGCGAGGTCGAACAGATGCTTGCTCCAGCCGTAAAGATTCATCGGTTTGAACCGCTTGAGAGCGGCGAGCGAATGATCGTCAGAAAAGCCCTGGCTGCCATCGCCGTAGGTGGCTGCCGACGAAGCGTAGATGAACGGCGTTCGCGTCGCCGCGCACCAATCCAACAGGCGCAGCGAGAGGCGGAAATTGGCTTCGATGATGGCGTCTCCATCGGCCGCAATGGTCGATGAGATCGCGCCGAGGTGCACCACCGCGTCGAGCTTGCGGCCGTCGAGCCAGCGCGGAAGGTCCGCAAGCGGCACGAAATCGGCGAGTTGCCGGCTGCCGAGATTGTGCCACTTGCCGTCGCTGCCGAGGGCGTCGTTGACGGCAATATCGGCACGCCCGGCCTCGTTGAGGCTCGCGACGACATTCGACCCGATAAATCCGGCCCCGCCGGTAACCAATAACATCGACGCTACAAGACCGGTTGGTTGGATCGGCACCCTAGCCGCATGATCCTTTGCCCCACTCCGGCCGCGCGGGCAACAGTTTCACGGGCGGACTGCCCGCTACACGCCACAGCCGCAAACATTTGGCCCGGGAAGATAGAATGAATTAAAATTCATCTTTTATGCAGGGCCGTCGAGGGGCGGTATAGATTTTTCGGGGCATCGCACTCTCAGCCGGGCCCAATGTCACGGTATGCTATGGCTTAAGTCAGTTCCCGTCCCTGCGCGTTTCGAGACCTCCGGCTATGCAGAAAGTTTCGGCTTACATCATCGCTTTCAACGAAGCCGAGAAGATCAAGGCAGCAGTTGAGAGCGTCCTTTGGGCTGACGAGGTCGTCGTCGTCGATTCCAACAGCACGGACCGCACTGCGGAGATCGCGACCGGACTTGGTGCGCGCGTGGTGCAGGTGCCGTTCCAGGGCTTTGGCGATCTGCGCAACCGAGGCGTCGATGCCTGCCAATTCGATTGGATCTTCAGCCTCGATGCGGACGAGCGCTGCACGCGGGAGGTGCGCGACGAGGTGCTTTCCTTGCTGGCGGGCGAGCCAGCCCACAACGTCTATCGCGTGCCGCGCTGCAATTTCATGATGGGCCGATGGATCCGCGGTTCCGGCTGGTATCCGAACTTCCGCCAGCCGCAGCTTTTCCGTAAGGGGAGCATGCGCTACCTGCCCGACACCGTGCACGAGGGCTATCAAGTCCTCGACGCGAAACCGGTCGGCACGTTGCACAACGCGATCTGGCAATTCCCCTTCCGCAATCTTGAGGAAGTTATCCGCAAGGCCAATCGCTACTCATCGCTCGGCGCGCAGAAGCTCGGCAACAAACGCGTCACAATGGGGGGCGCACTTGGCCACGGACTATGGGCGTTTCTCAAGCACTACGTTTTCAAGCGTGGCTTCATCGATGGCTGGGCCGGGTTCGTCATCGCCTTTGGCAATTTCGAAGGCACCTTCTATCGCTACGCCAAGCGATACGAAGCGGCGCAGAACTGGGCGCCGCCGGTCAGCGAACGGCTGACGCGCGAAGGCGCTGTCATAAAAGAATGAATTTTAATTCATTAGAACTCAATCCTGCGGCGGGGGCCGAATGGCGAATGACGACGCCTATCCTGGTCGTTCCCTACATGTGGATCGGCGACTTCGTGCGCTGCCACTCGGTGGTCAGGCTGCTGAACACGCGCTTCCCGAACCGTCCGGTCGACGTGCTGTCGACCACGCTTTGCGCGCCGCTTGCCGACTACATGCCCGGCGTACGCCGCGCCGTCGTGGTCGACCTTCCCCGTAGGCAGCTCGCCTTTCCCTTGCATCGCGCGCTGGCCGATCGCCTAAAGCAGGAGGCTTACGGGTCGGCATTGATCATGCCGAAGACCTGGAAATCGGCACTCGCGCCGTTTCTCGCCGGCATCCCCGAGCGCACCGGTCTCTTCGGTGAAGCGCGCTTTGTAGTTCTCAATGACGTCCGGTTCGCGCGAGGCAAGCTGGCGCGCATGGTCGACGAATGCGCGGCCATGGCGCTGCCGGCGGGCGCCGAACTGCCGGCAGAATGGCCGGCGCCGGAACTCAAAATGTCCGCAGCCGAGGTCACGGCTTGGCGCGATAGGCACGCGTTGAACGCCTCGGTCCGCCCTGCTGTCGCGCTTGCTCCCGGCGCCGTCGGACCGGCCAAGCGCTGGCCGGCAACAGCTTACGCCGCACTCAGCCGCCGGCTCCTTGCCGATGGATTTGACGTTTGGGTGCTCGGCGGCCCGGGCGAGAAAGCGCTGGCCCAAGAGATTGTCGGTGACACGGCGGCTCGCGATCTGACAGCAACGGACCTACGCGAGGCCATTCTGGCGCTCGCGGCTGCTTCGGTCGCCGTTTCTAACGATTCCGGCCTTGTGCACGTCGCCGCCGCCATTGGCACCCCGACTATCGGGATTTTCGGACCGACCAGCCCGTGGCATTGGGCGCCGCTCAATCCGTTGGCGGCAACGATCCAGGCAGAGATCGACCTACCTTGCCGGCCCTGCCACAAGCCGGTCTGCCGTCTCGGCCATCACCGCTGCATGACCGAGATCGGGCCGGATGAGGTTTACTCGGCTACCCGGCGCACCTTGGCCGCCGCCGCCAAGTAAGTCCAAAAGCGCGATATAACGCGGTGTTCATCGAATCCGTGTAGGGCCAGGACGACGCAAAAGCGACGGAACTCAAGATCGAGCGCCATGACGATTTTGGTCACCGGCGGCGCCGGCTATATCGGCAGCCATATGGTCTACGCGCTGCGCGATGCGGGTGAGCGCGTGGCCGTACTCGACAATCTTTCCACCGGTTTTGATTGGGCGGTTGCCGAGGGCGTGCCGCTGATCGTCGGCGAGACCGGTGATGCGGAACTCGTCGCAAATATCATCCGCGAGCATGACGTCGACGCGATCATCCATTTCGCCGCCTCCATCGTCGTGCCCGAACTCGGTGCGAAATCCCCTCGGCTATTACCGCAACAACACGGCCAACTCGCGCGCGCTCATCGAATGCGCGGTCAAATGCGGCGTGCGCCATTTCATTTTTTCCTCGACCGCCGCGGTGTATGGCAATCCGGCCGAGATTCCGGTGGGCGAGGATGCGCCGACGCTGCCGATTTCACCCTATGGGTGGTCGAAGCTGATGACCGAAATCATGCTGCGCGACGCCAGCGCCGCCCATGGGCTCAAACATACGATCCTGCGCTATTTCAATGTCGCCGGCGCCGATCCGCAGTGCCGCACCGGACAATCGACCGCGGGGGCTACGCATCTGATAAAGGTCGCAGTCGAAGCCGCGCTCGGTCTTCGCCCCAAGCTTGACGTGTTCGGCACCGATTATCCGACGCCGGATGGAACCTGCATCCGCGACTATATTCACGTCAGCGATCTCGTCGCCGCCCATTGCGATGCGCTGCGAGCACTGCGCGCTGGCGCGCCTTCGTCGACGCTCAATTGCGGCTACGGGCACGGCTTTTCCGTCCGCGAAGTCATCGAGGCGGTCAAGCGCGTCTCCGGCGTCGACTTCAAGGTCGAAATGGCGCCGCCGCGGGCCGGCGATCCGGCGCGGATCGTCGCCGACAGCGCGCAAATCCGCGAAACGCTCCACTGGCAGCCGCGCTATGACGATTTGGCGACGATCGTGCGCCACGCGCTCGCCTGGGAACGCGAGCTCATGCGCCGGCGGACTTCGCAGAGCGCAAGCCCGGCACAGTTCGCGCGCGCATAGCTGTCGGCAAGAGCCCGCCGCCGCATTTCACTTGAAAACTCCGCGGCTTCCGGGCATGGAACGGACCTTGTCACCGGCCTCGCCGAACATGGCCGAAAGCGAGGCAAAACGGGTCGTGCATGAGATTGTTTAAGGCCGCATCCCCGGACAAATACGCGGCATACCCGCTGTTGAAACGCCTCGTCGTCACCGAGGCGTTCAGCCACTGGCCGCGCTACCTCGGCGCGTTCGCGCTGATGGCGGTCTTTGCCGGCGCCACGGCGCTGTCCGCGTATCTGCTCGGCACGATGGTCAACGTCGCTTACATCGAAAAGAATTATCACGAGATCGTCGTACTCGGCCTGTTCGCCATGCTGATCTTCGCCGTGAAGGGGGCGGCGACCTACGGCTCCGCGGTAACGCTTTCCTGGATCGGCAACAGCATCATCGCCGAAAATCAGCGGCGCATGTTCGACAAGCTTCTGCACCAGAACATCGAATACTTCGCCGATCGCCACTCTTCGGAATTCATCGCCCGGCTCTCCACCGGCGCAATTGCCGTCGCCCAGGTGATCAACCTCCTGATCACCGCCGTCGGCCGCGATCTGATGTCGTTGATCGGCCTGACCACGGTGATGGTGATCCAGGATCCGCTGATGTCGATCGCCGGCTTCGTCATCGCGCCGCCGGCCTTGTTCGTCCTGCGCCGGATGGTCCGCCGGGTACGCGGCATCGCGCGCTCACAGTTCACTGGCGGCACGCGCATCATCGAGACCATGCAGGAAGCGCTGCAGGGATTGCGCATGGTCAAGGCCTTCGGGCTCGAAGACGAGATGCAGCGGCGCCTCGACGTGAGCGTCGCCGAGGTCCAGCACGAAGCAAACAAAATGGCGCGGGTCGCCAACCGCTCGGCGCCGATGATGGAAATCTTCGCCGGCTTCGTGGTCAGCCTGGCGATCATCTATGGCGGCTACAGGGTGATCTACACCGGCTCGACGCCGGGCCAGTTCTTCTCGTTCCTGGCGGCATTTCTGCTCGCCTATGAGCCGGCCAAGCGGCTCGCCCGGCTCAATCTCGACCTCAACAATTCGCTGGTCGGCGTGCGCATGCTCTACGAAGTGATCGACTCGCCGCTTGGCGAGCCGGACGACGATGACAAACCGCCGCTTTCGCTCAGTGCGGCACGGCTGCAATTCGACGACGTGCACTTTGCCTATCGCGCCGATACGCCGGTGCTCCGCGGCATGAGTTTCGTCGCCGAGCGCGGCAAGCTCACGGCTTTGGTCGGCGCCTCGGGCGGCGGCAAGTCGACGGTGCTCAATCTGATCCTACGCTATTACGACGTCGATTCCGGCGGCATCCTGATCGACGGCCAGAACATTTCCGGCGTCTCGCGCCGCTCGCTGCGCCAACATATCGCCTATGTGGGCCAGATTGTGCACCTGTTCCGCGGCAGCATCCGCTACAACATTGCGATCGGAAAGATCGGCGCCAGCGAAGCGGAGATCGTCGCCGCGGCGAAGGCAGCGCACGCGCACGATTTCATTCTTGGCTTTCCATCCGGCTACGACGCGCCGGTCGGCGAGTACGGCCTGCAGCTCTCCGGCGGCCAGCGCCAACGCATCGCCATCGCCCGCGCCTTGATCAAGGACGCCCCGATCATCCTGCTCGACGAAGCGACGGCGGCGCTCGATTCGGAATCCGAGCGCGCCGTGCAGGAAGCGGTCGGCGAACTCTGCAAGGGCCGCACGACGCTGGTCATTGCCCACCGGCTTTCGACCATCATGCACGCCGACTGCATTCACGTGGTGGAGAACGGTTTGATCGTCGAATCCGGTCGCCACGAGGAGTTGCTGCGCAAAGGCGGACGATATTCCACTTTCTACCGGCTGCAATTGAAGGAGCAGTCGCCCGAACGCGAGCCCGCCGCGGTCGGTTGACAGACTGCCGCGAACGACGGAAACAAAACTAACAGCGTGAGCCATCTATCTGCTCGACCGCCTTCTTCTCCTTATCCATCCCGAACAACAGATCCCGACATGAGCACCGACGCCAAGAGCTACGTCATTCCCCCGCCGCCGCAGCCCGTGCTTGCGGTTGCCGGCACCACTCAATTGTTTCCGGTCCGCCGCCTGTGGTGCGTCGGCCGCAATTACGTCGAGCACATCAAGGAGATGGGCCAGGACGTGCGCGAGCCGCCGTTCTTCTTCGCCAAGCCCGCCGACGCGATCGTGCCTGACGGCGGCACAGTGCCCTACCCGTCGCTGACCAAGGACATGCACCACGAGGTCGAGCTGGTCGTGGCGCTCGAGAGCGGCGGGCGCAACATCCCGGTCGCCCGCGCGCTCGACTGCATCTACGGCTATGGCGTCGGCATCGATCTGACGCGCCGCGACCTGCAGATCGCCTCGCGCGACATCAAGCGGCCGTGGGAAATTGGCAAGGCCTTCGACCATTCGGCGCCGTGCGGCGCACTCAAGCCGGCATCCGCCATCGGACATCCGGCCAAGGGCCGCATCGTCCTCAAGGCCAACGGTAAGGTGCGCCAGGACGGCGACCTCAATCAGATGATCTGGAACGTGCCCGAAATCATCTCCAAGCTCTCCGAAATGGTCGAACTCGCGCCGTGCGACATCATCATGACCGGCACGCCGTCCGGCGTCGCCGCGACCGTCGCCGGCGACAAGCTCGAGTGCGAGATTGAAGGGGTCGGAACGCTGACAGTGACGATCGGCCCGCCGTTGAAATGAAAGAGCGGAGATAAGGGACGACGGAGAACAGACTGTCCGCCCTCCCTCCATCGTTCGACTGCAGTCAATCAAATCTCAGAAGCCAGCGCGCGTGCCAGTTTGGCGCCCGATAGTTTGGCGCGTGATAGTTTCATGACACGCACCGGCCTTCATGCACAGGCTGGCGCGCCCATTCACATTGATGCAATGCGGCGCATATAGCACCGCCAATGTGAAGCAACGGGCAACCGGAACTCGGCCCGTTCGAGTGCGTTGTCAGCAGACGAAACCCCTATGGGAGCTCACAATGGGCGCTCGCCGCGTCATCCGCATCCACCCTCCTGTCCCGCTTGGCGATGTCACGATGGTGCCAGCGGAATTGTCCGGGCGCGCAGAAATAGACATGGCGCGCGCCATGGCCGCAGCGCTTGCTGATTACGAAATGCCGAGCGCAACGGACGTGCTCAGTCGGCTGCGGCAAGCTTTTCCGCTCGCCCCGCTCAATGCCCGGATCGCCGCCCTCGGCATCGTCATGGAGCAGAGCCGACGTCCCGCCTGAACGATTCAAAAGCGTCCTTAATCATCTAAAAGTGCCTCGATCCATCGTCGATGCTTCGTATCGACGTTCTTGAGGGCAAGGTTTCCCGTTCTCGCGGCGCGGTTTTTGTTCGCGTCCGAGCTTTTTGCACGGCAAGAAAAAGGCCTCCCAACAAATGAAGGGGAGGCGGAGCGCCGAACGGCGCATCCAAGCAATGTCCGCTCTGCTCATCCAGGCGTTGCCGCCTGCCTGCGTGGTCGCGGCGCGCGCCCTCATCAGGCGCGCACGCCTTCCGGCGCTCCACCGCGGCTCTTGCCAAAGACCTTTCGGCCAAGGCTCAGTCCGGTCCCGCGCTTCATGGCAGCGCCAACGGGTTTTTAACCCCGTCCGCCACCCGGGCAGCCAGCTCCTGGCAGACCGGCGTCGTGGCCGGCCGGGCGAGTTTCCGAACCGCCCGCATGCGATTTGCGAAACCGCGGGCGGGCACCGCGCTCGCTCCACCTTCAGGATCGCATCCGGAATGTGCCCTTCGATGAGCGAGCTAAGTTTCTTTTGGTTCGCCGGACGGCGCAATTTCAAGAAATTCCTCCGGCCGACGCCATCTCTCTGATCCGCCGAAATTTTTCTTCTGCGCTCTGTTTGGTCCCGCCGCGTGAAGATTGTGACACGCTGCCTTGATTCGCACATTTTTTCGCCAAGGCCGGTCTTGCCCGGCTATGCCTTGGATGCCCGCGGGTGAAACTGCTATCAACAAAGCCAACCGCAATCCCGCACAAGGTGTCCGGCAGGCCGGCATGTCCAAGTTTAACGATGAGCGGACCCTGTCAACCGCGTTGCAGCTGCACCAGGCGGGCCGATTGGACGAAGCGGCTGACCTCTATCGGCGTGTCTTGCAGAACGATTCCGGCAATCCTTACGCACTGCACTATCTGGGCGTGATCGAAGCGAGTGCTGGTCATCTCGAACAGGCAAAATCTCTGCTGGAGCGCTCGCTGGCGCGCCAGCCTGCGAACGTTCAATTCGTCGAAAATTACGCGACCACACTGGTGCAGGCCGGAGACTACGAAACGGCTTTGCGGATTTGCCGCCAGCGGCTTCAATCCGATGACAGAAATGTCTCGCTGCTCTACGCCGGCGCGGTCGCGCTTTTTAAGCTGGGGCACCTGGAGGAGGCGCTCGCGCAATTTGAAAAGCTGCTTTCGATTGCCCCCAATCATGTTGCGGCCATAAACGAGCGCGGCTCGGTGCTCGCGGAACTGGGGAAATTCGACGCGGCGCTCGCCTGCGTACAGCGCGCCCTGACGCTGCACCCGCGCTACGCAGACGCGTATCTCAACCTCGGCAATCTCTACGCCACGCTAAAGCGCCAAGACGAGGCTTTTGCCGCATACGGCAAGGCGCAGGCGCTCAACCCTGATCTGGCAGACGCTCATTTTAGTGAAGCATTGCTCAGCTTGTCGCTAGGAAAATTCACAGAAGGTTGGAAGAAATACGAATATCGATGGCAAACGAAATGGTCGGCAAGTCCAAAACGCAATTTCCGTCAACCGTTATGGTTGGGTGATAGCGACATTAGAAACAAGACTATCCTCATTCACGCGGAAGGAGGCTTCGGCGACACGCTATTTGGTTGTCGGTACATACCGATGGTCGCCCAATTGGGAGCACGAGTCATTGCCGAGGTGCAAGCGCCGTTGAAGTCGTTGCTCACAAATCTTGAAGCCGTATCGACGCTGATCGCTGACGGGGAGACAATTCCGCACTTCGATACGCATTGTCCGATTATGAGTTTGCCTCTGGCGCTTGGAACGGCGATGCAAATAATTTCCACTACAACTCCATACCTGACCGTGTCGAAGGATCTAGTTGAAAAATGGCGTTCCAAGCTGGTTGGCGAGGAAATGAAAGTCGGCATCGGCTGGGCCGGCAATACAAATCGCCGCCGTGACCGCCATCGTTCAATTCCTCTGAAAACTCTCCTGCCGGTTCTTGGCGTAAATGGCATAAGGTTCTTCAGCATCCAAAAAACGCTGCGCCAGGGTGATGAGGAGCTATTAGATGCGAACCCAACGATAATACGGCTGGATCGCGAGATAGATGATTTTCAGGATACGGCTGCAATTATGATGTCGCTGGATTTGGTCATTTCCGTCGATACCGCCATCGCCAACCTGGCGGGCGCACTGGGCAGACCCTTTTGGGTGCTGTTGCACGACAGTCCAGATTGGCGTTGGCTTGACCATGGCAAGCATACCCCGTGGTACCGGACGGGCAGACTGTTTAGGCAAAGGGTGATCGGCGATTGGACACCGGTCACAGGCGAAGTGCGTGCGGAACTAGAAAAATTGATAGCGGGCAGATAACGACGCCTTGTCGCATGTTCTACGGACTGCGCCGCAAAGCGTCGTCGCTTGGCAAAATTGAAGCACTTACAATCCCAAAGAGGCACTGCGCACGCGATCGTCAGCGAGGAGTTCACTGCCCGTGCCGGTGAGCGCGATGCGGCCATTTTCGCATTGTGGCAGCGAAGCCTCGTCCCGACATTGTGGTGCGCAAGCCGCGACCGCTTCCCAAACTTCCCTCACCTGCGGCTTTGTCGGATCAATCAGTTTGAAGTCGATCGGGGCTTGACCGAAAATGCCGATGACAGCAGGCTCCTTGCCGCCCCTCTTCACTCCGTCATAGTGCGGCGTGCGCGCGACGCGGGGAACGAAGCCGCCGGTGGGGACCGTCACTGTCGCCTGTGGCTCGAAATTCTCGCCCCGAGTTCACCCATCAGGTTCCGGGGATAACAAAGCACAATCGGTCGGTGACGTTGGTGTGCGGCGTGCTCATGTAGCCCGGATGCCACTTGATCAGCACCGCATACGGCCCTGGCTTGTCAGTCGCGCCGAACACCGGCACCGTCTCAACTGACTGCGGCGGTGCACCAGGCGCGGACTTCCATTGGAGTTGGTCGGGCAGTGTGACTTGCGTCTCATTGGGGTCAATAGCCTGCGCCGGATCGCTCGAGAGGCACGCCGGCACAGCGGCGATGAACGGCGCGAGCACGAGCCCTCGGCAGCGGTTCACGGCGAGATTTTGGAGAAGCGAAGCGAGCCTCGTCGAAATCTTCGGCCTTTTGACCGGGCAATTGCCAAGCAAGTAGATGGCTCATAGTCATTTTTCCTTTCTGGGGCAGTGGGGCGGCGCGGGAGCGGCTCGTCACCCTTCTTGAGATGATTTTCAACCACTAACAGGTGGAAATGGCCAAACGAAACGACGCCGTGCGTCAACGCGCTGTCGCCAGCCATACGCGCCCGCCGGATTTATAACGACCTGCCAGGGAATGTGTTTCGCCATTGGCGCAGCACAAGCGGCGTCAGCTCGCCGACGCCAGGGCCCGCAAATCGCCGGGCCGCATTCAGCGTGCGTGCGTGACGCGGAAGACATGTTTTCCGCGGAAGCGACCAGTCGTCAGCTCAGTCACGATGCCAGGAAGCTCGGACCAGTCGTGCTCGCCGCTGATGACGGGCGTGATCTCGTGCGCTGCAAGCCGTTCGGCGAGGAGGCACAGGTCGCCGGCGAAGGCCGACGGCGGTTCGGCCGAGTAATGGAAAAGCGTCTCGATCCGGGCGTTCTGCGCGGCACCGAAATTGCGAAAGTCGAACGGCGCGGACTCGCGCGAGGTGTTGCCGTAAACGACGATAATGCCGGCCGGAGCGACGCGCTCCATGGCGCCCTTCAGAGAAGCACCACCGACTGATTCCAGAATAAGCGCGAACCGTTCTTCGGTTGCCGTCGGCGATTCGATCACCTGGCGTGCCCCCCGCTGGCGGAGCTGCGATGACGCGTCGGACTTGGCGACCGCGGTCACCCGGGCACCGGCGAGGACGGCAAGTTCGATGGCGAGACTCCCGACGATTCCAGTAGCGCCGGTCACCATGACCTTCTTGTCCAGCAGGAAACCGCCGCGGCGGAGCGCGCGCACGCAAGCTTCGTGCGGCTTCTAATAAAATAGGGTCTAAATTGAGCGTGCCATCGTGGAACGCTGTTAAAAGTTAAGAGTTTATCCCGATCGGATGGGCATCCGCCTTCGGCGACGGCCAAGTTCAAGCCGACAAGTGCCTGTCAAGAATCCGCAGCGGTTTGCTTCCTATTCAGCGCCCAGCGGCGGCAAGTCTGGAGCTTCGTTCCTCCGCTCCTAATCCGCCAACAACGGCGGGCGATCAACTCAACTGAAGTGAGCAATTTTGCTCGGACACAGCCAAGCCGATGCGCTTGGCGTGTCCAATAGTCGGTTTCAACCAAGGAGAACAGCCATGAAGCGCGTGATCATCTCGTTGTTTCTGCTCGGAGGCTTCACCGCCTTGTGCACCATGCAGGCAAACGCCGCCGTCTGCGCTGTCGGAGTGTACCGGGCAGGCTGCGTCGGCGTAGGCGGTACGGTCGTCGGACATCGTAATTATTACAATTACGGCGGGCGACGCGGGGCGGTTGTTATCCGCCGTTGATCCTACGACGCGGCATATCTACGATGGAAATGGCCGCATTGATCTTCCTCGACGTGTTGACACCTGCCGCTGCTCGATAGTCGTAGCTCTGAACGGTGCAGGAGACATGGATGTTGTTCCGTAACCTTCAGACGGATGAGGGTTCCGAAGGCCTTGCGTATGCGCGCCGGCCGGACGCAAACATGGTGCACATACCCGGCGGCACGTTCCGCATGGGCTCGGAAAAGCATTATGCGGAAGAGGCGCCGGTGCACCGCGTTACCGTGGACGCGTTCTGGATCGACCGCACGCCGGTGACGAACCGGCAGTTCGAGGCGTTCATCAAAGCCACCGGCCACGTCACCTTTGCCGAGATTCCGCCCGACCCGAAGGACTACCCGGGCGCGCTGCCGCACATGCTCTATGCCGGCTCGCTCGTGTTCTCGCCGCCGTCGCGTCCGGTCGACCTGCGCGACTGGAGTCAATGGTGGACATTTTTGAAAGGCGCGGATTGGCGCCATCCCTACGGCCCGAAGAGCAACATCAACGCGCTCGACGATCATCCGGTCGTGCACGTCACATTTTCCGATGCGCTGGCCTACGCCACATGGGCCGGCAAGGAGCTGCCGACGGAGGCCGAGTGGGAATTCGCCGCGCGCGGCGGGCTCGACGGCGCCGAGTTTGCCTGGGGCGATGAGTTCACGCCCGGCGGCAAGCACATGGCCAACACCTGGCAAGGTGAATTTCCGCGACAGAATCTTTGTTTGGACGGCTTCGCGCGCACGTCGCCGGTCGGCGCATTCCCAGCCAACGGCTACGGGCTGCACGACATGATCGGCAATGTCTGGGAATGGACGAACGATTGGTATTCGCAAAAGCACGACGCCGACGCGCCGAAGGCCTGCTGCATTCCGGAAAATCCGCGCGGCGGCCCCGAGGCCGCGAGCTACGACTCCCGTCTCCCCAACATCAAGATTCCCCGCAAGGTGCTCAAAGGCGGCTCGCATCTTTGCGCCCCCAACTACTGCCGCCGCTACCGCCCGGCCGCACGCCACGCCGAGCCGGTCGACACCTCAACAAGCCATGTCGGCTTTCGGTGCATCAGCAGAATTCAACAGAAAGAGAGCGCTTCATGAGCAAGGACAGTAAGCGTGGAAGGTCGCAAGACGGAATGCCGCAAAACAACAGCGGCCTCAAGCGGCGCGATCTTTTGCTCGGCAGCAGCACGTTGCTGGCTGCGTCGTCGCTGCTGGCGGCGGGCACGCAAAATGCCGCGCACGCTCAACAGCCGGCGGCACCGGGCGAGCGGCGGCCAAACATCTTGGTCATCTTCGGCGACGATATCGGCATGTGGAACATCAGCACCTACAATCGCGGTATGATGGGCTACCGCACGCCCAATATCGACCGTATCGCCAAAGAAGGCGCGATGTTCACCGACCTCTACGCCCAGCAGTCCTGCACCGCCGGACGCGCCGCGTTCATCACCGGGCAGAGCTGCTTCCGCACCGGCCTGCTCAAGGTCGGTCTGCCGGGCGCCAAGGAAGGATTGTCCGACAAGGACCCGACGCTCGCCGAACTGCTCAAGCCGTTCGGCTACGCTACCGGCCAATTCGGCAAGAATCACCTTGGCGACCGCAACGAGTTTTTGCCGACCGTCCATGGCTTCGACGAGTTCTTCGGCAATCTCTACCACTTGAACGCCGAGGAAGAGCCGGAGAATCCCGACTATCCGAGGCCGCCTGATTATCCGAATTTCAAGGCGAGGTTCGGCCCGCGCGGCGTCCTGCACAGCTTCGCGTCGGACCATGACGATCCCACCGAAGACCCGCGCTTCGGCCAGGTCGGCAAGCAGACCATCGAGGACACCGGCCCGCTGACCAAAAAGCGTATGGAGACGGTCGACGAGGAGTTTCTAGCCGGCGCCATGAACTTCGTCGACAAGAGCCACGCGGCCAACAAGCCGTTCTTCGTCTGGTTCAATTCGACCCGCATGCACATCTGGACTCATCTCAAGCCCGAGTCAAAAGGCAAAACGGGGCTCGGCGTTTACGCGGACGGTATGGTCGAACACGACGGTCACGTCGGCCGCCTCCTCAAGCAGCTCGACGACCTCGGCATCGCCGACAACACCATCGTTTTATATACGACCGACAATGGCGCCGAAGAGTTCTCCTGGCCCGATGGCGGCACCTCGCCGTTCCACGGCGAGAAGAACTCAAGCTGGGAAGGCGGCTATCGCGTTCCCGGCATGATCCGCTGGCCGGGCCTCATCAAGCCCGGCACCGAGATCAACGCGATCGTGTCGCACGAAGACTGGGTGCCGACTTTGGTGGCAGCCGCCGGCGAGCCGACGGTGAAGGAGAAGCTGCTGACCGGCTATCAGGCGGCGGGCAAGACCTTCAAGGTCCACCTCGACGGCTACGACCTGCGTCCCCTGCTGGACGGTTCCGGGGCGGACCCGCGCAAGGAGTTTTTCTACTGGACGGACGACGGCAACCTTGCCGGCCTACGCTATGACCGGTGGAAGCTTCTGTTCCTGCAGCAGAAGGCTGTAGGCTTCAAAGTGTGGTCGGAACCTTTGGTGCCTCTGCGTGTGCCGTTGATCGAAGACATGCGAGGCGATCCCTTTGAGCGGGCCGAGTATGAAGCCACCGCATACGACGATTGGCTCCTCGATCGCGCGTTCCTGCTCGTGCCAGCACAAGCCTTTGTGGGCCAGCACCTGCAAACCTACGTCGAGTTCCCGCCGCGGCAGAAGGCTGGGACCTTCACGCTCGATCAGGTGCTGCAGAAACTGCAGGAATCCGGCGGCAGCGGCAAGGAATAACGCCGAACCGAAACGCCGAATCGCGATGCCGGATGGCGAGGACACGCCCACTGACAATGTCGAAGCGCTTACAGTCCCAAATAGGCGCTGCGCACGCGATCGTCGGCGAGCAGTTCGCTGCCGGTGCCGGTGAGCGTGATGCGGCCGTTTTCCAGGACGTAACCGCGGCTTGCGAGCTTGAGCGACAGCGCAACGTTCTGCTCGACGAGCAGGCAGGTCAGCCCGTCGCGGTTGAGATCGCGGATGGTGCCGAGGAGATTGTGTGCAACGGCGGGCGAGAGGCCGAGCGATGGCTCGTCGAACATGATCAGTTCGGGCGCGCCCATCAGGCAGCGTCCGATCGCCAGCATTTGCTGCTCGCCGCCGGAGAGCGTACCGGCCGCCTGCCGTTGCCGTTCGGCAAGCACTGGAAAGAGCGCCAGCACCCGCTTGCGGTTGGCGTCGCGGCTTGCCCGCGCGCGCGGCAACAGCGCGCCCATGTCGAGATTTTCCGCGACCGTCAATGTCGGAAAAATCTGCCGGCCCTCGGCCACCTGCCCGATGCCGAGATTGCAGACACGATAGCTCGGCCAGCCGGCGATGTCGGTCGGCCCGAACAGGATCCGCCCGCGCGCCGGGCGAATCATGCCGGCGAGCGCGCGAATGAGCGAAGTCTTGCCCGCGCCATTGGCGCCGATGATGGCGACGATCGCGCCTTGTTCGATCTCGAGCGATACCGAGTCGAGCGCCTGCGCGTCGCCGTAAAAGACATCGAGATTGTCGACGCGCAGCATCACACCGCCCGAATGTTAACTTCAGATTGGCCCAGATAGGATTGCACCACCGCCGGATCGCGCACGACGGCTTCCGGCGTGCCCTCGGCGATGACGACACCATGATCGAGCACCAGCACGCGCGAGGCAAGCGCCATCACTGCGCGCATCACGTGCTCGATCAACAGGATGGTCAGGCCGGTTTCGCGGTTGAGCTCGCGCAAGACCGCGACCATGCGGTCAACCTCCGTTGGTCGCAATCCGGCGACGACTTCGTCGAGCAGCAGAAGCTTGGGATCGGTGGCGAGCGCGCGGACGACTTCGAGCCGCTTGCGGTCCGGCAAGGTCAGCGATGAGGCGGTCTGGTGGCGGCGGTCGAACAGGTCGAAGCGCCGCAGCAACGCCTGCGCGCGTTCGTGCGCCTCGGCGACGCTGGTCCGGCGCAGGAGCGCGCCGACCACGACGTTGTCCTCTACGCTCAGCGCCGGAAACGGCCGCACGAGCTGGAACGTGCGCGCAATGCCGCGCCGGCACACGGCGTCGGCCGGCAGACCCTGAATAGGCTCTCGGTCAAAGATGATGCGTCCGCTGTCCGGATTCATCGCGCCGGCAATGAGATTGAACAGCGTGGTTTTGCCGGCTCCGTTCGGACCAATCACGGCGAAAATCGCGCCCTCTTGCACGTCGAAACTCACGGCGTCGACGGCTTGCAGGCCGCGGAAGCGTTTGCTGACCCGGCCGACTGAAAGCAGCGCCGTCATGGCTCGTTCGCAGTCATGGCTCGTTCGCAGTCATGGCTTGCTCGCGGTCATGGCTTGCTCGAAGTCATGGCTTGCTCTTCATGATGCCAAGCCGGCGCGCGAGCGGCGGCCACACGCCCTCCGGCAGCGCCACGATAACGAGCAGCAGGCAAACCCCGTAGAACACCTGCTTTGCGCCGGGCAAATCGAAGCCAAAGGCGGCCATCAGCGAGTTGACCGATTCGGCAAGGCCCGAGAGCAAGAATGCGCCGAGGATCGGCCCGAACAGCGTGCCGATGCCGCCGATCACCGGCCCGAGAATCATCTCGATGGAGCGGCCGATATTGAAGACGTTTTCGGGATAGAGATTGTTGTAATAGAACGCATAAAAGACGCCGCCAAACGAAGTCACCGCCGCCGAAATCATCACGGCGTACATCTTGTAACGAAACGTATCGATGCCGACGGCGCGCGCGGCCTGCTCGTCCTCGCGGATGGCGAGCCAGAAATAGCCAATCCGGGAATGCAGAAGAGCGCGGCAAAGCAATAGCGCCAGCCCGGTCGCGGCGAGCATCACATAATAGAACATGGTCGGATTGCCGCGCAGCCGCCAAAGGTCGTTATGGGTGTATTGTGCAACGGGCAGGAACAGGCCGGCGGACGCATTGACGAAATCGAGATGATCGAAGCCGATCCGGGCGAATTCAGCGAACGCAATTGTCAGAATGGCAAAATAGACGCCGGCAACGCCAAAGCGGAAGGCCAGAAAGCCGATGATCGCGCCGCATGCCGCCGCCACCGGCATGGCGGCGAACAGTCCAATCCACGGAGCGATGCCGTAACGCGTGAACAACACCGCCGAAACATAGGCGCCCAGCCCGGCATAGATGGCGTGACCGAGCGAGAGCTGACCGGCAAAGCCCATCATGATGTTCCACGCCTGTCCGGTATAGGCAAAATAGAGAATGACGATCAGCACCGTGAGCAAATAATCGTTGACGACCCACGGCGCGGCCAACAGCGCCACGAGCAGCGCGGCAAGCAGAACGACGGTCCGGAGCCACACGCCGTCGGCGAAGCGCCCGATCGTGACAGCCGTCATGACGCCCTCTTGCCGAGCAGGCCTTGCGGCCGGAACAGCAGGACCAAGACGAGAATGCCGAAGGCAAACATGCTCTTGGCCGACGGCGTGAACAGCAGGCCCGCCAGCGCCTCGGTCACGCCGATCAGAACTCCGCCGAGCAGCGCACCCGGCATCGAACCGAGCCCCCCGGTGATGACGATGACAAAGGCGAGCAGCGTATAGGCCGGCCCGAGATTGGGCGTCACGTCGACGATCAAGGTCATCATCGAGCCCGCCGCACCGACGCAAGCGGCGCCGAGCCCGAAGCTGAGCGCATAAAGCCGATTGACGTTGAGCCCGACCACCAGCGCGCCGGTGTAATTATCGGCGCAGGCGCGGATCGCCTTGCCGACCAAGCTATAGCGAAAGAATGCGAACAAAGCCGCCGCGAACGCGATGGCGGCAAGACCTGCATAGGTCTTGGACGCATCGATGAGGATCGGACCGAGCTGAAAACTGTCGTAGGCGTAAGACGTCTGCACCGTACGGGCGTCCGGTCCGAACACGATCAGCAGCACGTTGACGATGATGATGGCGAGCGCCACCACCAGCAGAAACTGACTGTGCTCCGGCCGGGTGATGAACGGATTGATCAGGCCCGACTGCAGCGCGTAGCCGAACGCAAACATCACGGCCGCGATCGGCACCAGCATGATCAGCGGGTCAAGGTGAAAGGCTGAAAACAGAACGACCGCGAGATACATCGCAATCGACATCATTTCGCCGTGGGCGAAATTGACGATGCGGATCACGCCGAAGATCACCGACAGGCCGAGCGCCATCAGGCCGTAGACCAGACCGGTCAAGATTCCGGCAACGGCGACATTCAGATAAACGTCAAGCGTCATCCGTCACCCTGACGCGCCTTCCCTACACTTCAGAGCCTTCAGGCGCGGTCCTGGTAGGGCTTCATCGGCCATTCCAGCTTGGCGTTGGCCGCCTCTTTCGGCGCAACTGTCACCTGCTTGCCGTCGCGGTTCTGCACGGCGCCGCATTTGAGCCCGGTGTTCTGGCCCTTGGCGTCGAATTTGATGCCGGGGCCGATGCTGACGTTATCGGTGATGTTGGTCGCATGCAGCGCTTGGGCCAATGCCGTGGGGTCGGCCGAACCGGCACGCTTATAGGCGTCCGCGGCGATCAGCAGCGCCTCGAACGTGTACACATGATTGGTGTTCATGTTGAGATCGGGGAACGCCGCAGCGAATGCAGCGAGCAGAGTTGCGGTCAGTTTTTTGTTCGGATCGTACCAAGGCACCAGACTGATCGGGCCCCCCGACAGCTTGCCGAGCGTCTTGGTGTACTGGTTCTCGTACCAGCCGGGTCCCATGCTCAAGATCGCCTGCGGACTCCAGCGCTGCTTGACCATTTCACGGGTCAGCAGCATGGCATCGCTGAGACGGCCAACCACGAGCAGGATTTCGGCGTTCGCAGCCTTGCCTTTTGTGACTTCGACGGAAAGATCGCGCGCCGCCGGATCATAGGAGATCTCGTCGACGATCGTATATGGCACGTTATATTTCGCCATCCGTGCGTGGATCCCTTTCGACATTCCGGTGCCGAACAGGTCGTTGACGTGCATGAACACGGCGGTCTTTGGCGTAACGCCGGCAATAGTGAAAACATCCATTTGCTCGGCGAACTCGTCGTCGAGCAGCATCGGCACCGTCGGAAAGTTTCTGACCACGAACTTGTAGCCTTGCTCGGTGATTTCGGGCGCGCTGCCGACGTTGATGACGAGCGGGATGCCTTTTTGCTCGGCGACCTGGGCGACCGCGGTGGTCTGGCCGGAATCGAAAGCGCCGATCAGAAGCTGCGCGCCGTCGCTGATCAGCTTGGCGGCGTGCTCGCGGGCAGTGTCGATATTCGAACTCGGTGTCGCCGCTCATAATCGTCAATTCGGGCAGGCCGAGCGACTTGAGGATCGGCGGCGCGATCTCGACGGCGCGCTGGCAATCCTGACCGATGCCGGCCTCGAACCCTGAGCGCGGCAGGATCACGCCGACCTTCAACGGCCCGCCTTGTGCGCGCACGATTGACGGGGCGACAAGCGCCGCGGCGGTCGCGGCGGAGCCGGCGAGCACGTGGCGGCGCGTAGGGTACATGCGAGTGCAATTCATGGCGTTGTCCTCCCAGTAGTCGGTTTTGCCGAAATGCTAGGGAAACATGGCGCTTAGGGCAAGCGCTGATCAGCCGGCGAAAACCTCCGCCACAGCCGCAGCGATGCTTAGAAGCCGCTTGTCCTGGCCGTTGCGCGCCGCCAGCATCAGTCCGACCGGCATGGCCGGCGGCGCCACCGGCAGCGGCAGCGAGATGGCGCATAGGTCGAAGAAATTGATGATGGCGGTGTTGCGCAAAAGCGCGGCGTTGCGGGTGGCAAAGACTTTCGGGTCGGCGACTTCCGCGATGGTGGGCGCGACAATCGAGGTGGTCGGCATCAGCAACACGTCGAGCGCGGCGAACTCGGCGTCCATGGCGCGCACGAGGCGCGCGCGTTCGCGCATCATGTCCACGTAATCCGCCGCCGAAACCGCACAGCCGCGCTCGATACGGATGCGCACGTTGGGATCGATGTCGACCGCGCGCCGCTGCATCCGGTCGCGATGAATGGCGCAAGCTTCCGCCGGCGAGATGCCGCCCTTGGCATTGACCTCGTTCATGGCGTCGAACAGCGAGAATGTTTCGCGGGTGATACGGACGCCGGCGCTGTCGAGCCGCTTGATCGCAGCCGCGAACCCGGCGCTGACCGTGTCGTCGAGCCGGTCGAGCGGAAGCCCTTCGGCGATGCCGAAGCGCAGGCCGGAAAGCGCGGCGGAATCAAGCGGCAAAAAGGAGAAATCCTCGCCCGCCATCACCGCGTCTGCCTTGGCACAATCGGCGACGGAGCGGGCGATCGGCCCGATCGAATCAAGCGTGTAGCTCAGCGGGAATGCGCCGTCGGTCGGAATGCGCTGCCGGCTCGGCTTGAAACCAACCAGGCCGCATAAGGCCGCCGGGATACGCACCGAGCCGCCGGTGTCGGAGCCGATGGAAATTTCGCACATGCCGTCGGCGACGGCGACTGGCGCGCCGGCCGACGAGCCGCCAGGCACACGCGCGCGGTCGTGCGGATTGCCGGGCGTGCCGAAATGCGGATTGGCGCCGATGCCGGAAAATGCGAACTCGGTCATGTTGGTCTTGGCGACGATTACCGGGCCGCCCCCACGCAGCCGGCGCACGATCGCGGCGTCGGCCACAGCCGGCGCCGCCTCCTCGGCGAGGACTTTGGAGCCGGCGCGGGTCGGCTCACCGGCGACATCGAACAAGTCCTTGATGCTGACGATGGTGCCGTCGAGCGGTCCGAGCGATAGGCCGAGGCGCGAGCGCGCATCGGCCGCGTCCGCCGCCGCGCGCGCTGCGTCGTGATACACCGTCAGACAGGCCCGCGTCCCCTGCCCGTCCGGCTCCGCTATGCGAAACAGCGCGAGTTCGAGTCGATCGCGGCAGGATTGTTGCTTCATGATCGTCGGCCCGGCACTCGACAGTCCAGTCGGCACAGAATTGCGCCCGCCAGCCATCCTATCGGCGGGCAGTGGCGTTGCAAACCTCGCAGCCAAGCTGCCATGATCCGGCGAAGAACACTGCCAAGGGACCAACGTCGATGCCCAACGGAAAACCCGCGATCTGTTTCATCGGTTTCGGCGAGGCCGGCCAGGCGATCGCCTCCGGCCTACGCGAGCAGGGAGTGGAAGCGATTTCGGCCTGGGACATTCTGTTTCCGCGCCCTGAGGGCACACGGCTCAAGCAGGCGGCCGACGCCATCGGTGTGCGTTGCGCCGGCTCGGCCGCCGAAGCAGTGCGCGGAGCGGACGTGATCGTATCCGCGGTCACTGCAGCATCGAGCGTTGAGGCCGCGCAATCGGTCAAGCCGCATCTTCCCGCCAATGCGTACTTCCTCGACATCAATTCGGTCTCGCCGGGCCGCAAGCAGGAGACCGCAAAGCTCCTCGGCGACAGTGCGCGCTACGTCGATGTCGCCGTGCTCGCACCCATTCACCCCGCGCGCCACCAGACGCCGATTCTGCTCGCCGGACCGCATGCGCAAGCGATCGCGCCCGTACTCGGCGCGCTCGCCATGCGGGTGAGTGTCGCTGGCGCCGAGATCGGGGCGGCAGCCGCCATCAAGATGGTGCGCAGCGTGATGATCAAGGGCATCGAAGCGCTGACGCTCGAGTGTTTTCTCGCCGCCGCCCGCGCCGGCGTGGTCGACGAGGTCGCCGCCTCGATAAAGAACAATTATCCCGGGCTCGATTGGGCGAAGATCGTACCCTACAATCTCGAACGCATGGCGAGCCACGGCGAGCGGCGCGCCGCCGAAATGGAGGAAAGCGCGGACACGCTGCGTGAACTTGGCGTCGAACCGCTGATGACGATGGCGACCGTGCGGCGGCAGCGCGAAATGGGCCAGATCGGCCAGCAGCCGGCGGTACGCGGCGCGCTGACGGCCGGCCGCGCGGCCATCCTCGGCGCGATTAGCGCCGTTGCGCGCGACCGACATTAGCTCGACGGTGTTACCGAGCGTAAAAGCCGAATTAGCGCACTTCGCCTTTGTGCCGATTAGCGGACAAACAGCGAAAGATTGTCATTGAAGGTTGCTCCGCTCCAAATATGATCAGGCATTGCGATTCTGCGCGGGGCGAAAGGAACGTTGCAAGGAATCTGAAAATGATGGAATGGATAATAGTCATGCACTTTCTATGGAACGACGGACATACCCAAACAGTACGAGTTTCAGCATATCCCTTCACTTCAGTCGACGATTGCAACTCCCGGAAAGACCAGGTCCGCAACTACATCACATTGTGGCCGGGGGAAACATCGTTCACGATTACATGCGAACGGAAAGCCTCCAGCAGACGAAGCTGATTTCGGCGATGTCCGCTTGGCCCCCGCCACCGGACATCTGCTTCCGCACTTATCGTGGCTCGATCCATCAGCGGCGAGACTGATCCCCTATCAATTCGCCGAGCCACCGATACGAGGCCTTGGGCGCGCGTTTGAGCGTGTTGAAATCGACGCGGACCACGCCGAAGCGCTTTGCGTAGCCTTCCGCCCACTCGAAATTGTCCAGGAGCGACCAGACAAAATAGCCGCGAAGCTTGACGCCGGCCTCGATCGCGCGGCGGGCGGCGGCGAGATGGTCGCGCAAATAGGCGGTGCGCTCGTCGTCGTGGACGGTGCCGTCGGCGGCGACCGTATCGTCGAAGCATGCACCGTTCTCGGTGATGTAGAGGTCAAGGTCACCGTAACGCTCGCGCAGCCGAAGGAGTTCTTCGGTCAACGCGCTGGCCTCGATCGGCCAGCCGATGGCGGTAAAGCGCGTGCCTGACGGCGAAGGACCGAACCAGGCGCCGAACAAACTATGCGGCGCGTTCTCGATGAACATCGGCGCGTAGTAATTCACGCCGAGAAAATCGATCGGTGCAGCGATCGCCGCGAGGTCGCCGTCGGCAACGAGCGGGGTGAACTCGCCGGCAATCGCCGCGGGATAGCGGCCGTTGAGCAATGGATCGAGGCAGGCGCCGTTCCACATCGCATCGAACCGCTCGGCGGCGCGGCGATCGTTGTCCGCATCCGAGCACGGCCGCGCCGGCTGCCGGTTGATCACCGTGCCGACGCGCAGGCCGGAGCGCTCGGCGCGCAATGCGGCGACCGCACGGCCATGCGCCAAATTCTGGTGATGAACCGCGGCGAGCATGTTCGGCAGACCGGTCAATCCCGGTGCGTGAGTGCCGACGCCGTGGCCGAACAGCGCATGCACATTGGGCTCGTTGAACGTCGCCCAATGCTTGACGCGGTCGGCGAGCCGTTTTGATACGACTTGCGCGTAGTCGGCGAATTTTTCGCAGGTATCGCGATTGAGCCAGCCGCCCCGCTCCTGCAAGGCCTGCGGCAGGTCCCAGTGATAGAGGCAGATCCAGGGCGTGATGCCGCGCGCGATCAGCGCGTCGACCAAGCGGTCGTAGAAATCGAGACCGCGCGGCTCGATCGCACCGCTGCCGGCCGGCTGGATGCGCGGCCAGGCGATCGAAAATCGATAAGCGGAAAAGCTGCCGCTTGCGAGCAGGGCCAGGTCCTCGGACCAGCGGTGATAATGGTCGCAGGCCACGTCGCCGGTATCGCCGTTCTTGGTGCGCCCGGGCGTGTGACAAAAAACATCCCAGATGCTCTTGCCGCGCCCATCCGCATCGACGGCGCCCTCGATCTGATAGCTCGCGGTCGAGGCGCCCCACACGAAGTCCTTGGGAAATACCGGGCCTTCGCCTGCGGCGCTCTCCGCGCGCAACGCCGAACCGGATGCGATCGTCCCCATGGCGGCGGCCATCATTCCTCGTCGCGTCAGCATCGGCGCTGGCGGGCGCCGAATGTCATCGGCGCCTTTTGCTCTTGCTGCGCGCCCGCAACGCGGCGGGCGCGGACTTCGGCCGGTTGCGGCGCGCCCGTTGCGCGGCGCGACCCGCATTGACCCGCGCGCTCCAATATTCCCAGGTCCGCGTCACCACATTGGGCAGCCGGCTGATCGCGCCGGCGAGTTCGACCTCTCCGTGATGCAGCGGGGCTGGCGTGCCCAGCATGAGCGCGCGCAACTGATATTCCGCGTTCTGACACATGAAGATCGAACGCGACACCAGCTCCTTGATTGTGCCGCCGACGACAGTCGCGCCATGGCGATTCATCAGCACCGCCGGATGCTGCCCTAGCGCCCGCGCCAGCGAGTGGCCCTCCTCCTGCTTCACGACCAAAAGATTGGTGTCGCCGAACTCGTCATGCTGATCCCAGAACGGCATGTTCTCGCCGCCGGCCGCGCCGAGATGGAACACCGGCACGATCGGCTTGCCGGCGATGGCGAACGGCATGATCGCCGGCGCGTGATGGTGACAGACCGCCATCACGTCGGGACGCGCCTGGTAGATGCAGCCGTGGATGACGCGCTCGGCATACATGAGCACCTTCGGCGGCTTGACCGGCGCGGAATCGAGCGTGAACTCGAGAATGTCGCTGGCCTCGATCAGCGCCGGCGAGCGCGACCGCGGCAACAGATAGCGGCCCGGATTGCCAGGATGACGCACGCTGACATGGCCGAAGGCGTCGAGCACGCCCTCATGGCCGAGAATGCGGTTGGCGAGCGCGAGCTCTTCGATAACGTCGTTCAAACGAGCGGCCACGATATCCTCGCATTGCTGCAGCACCGGCCGGTCGGCCGATGGCCATGATGGGTTAGTCGAATAGCGGGTCGATTAAAAGGCTTGCAGCCTCACCCTCGCCGCCGAGCAGCACCGGCGCACCGACCGGCACCATGCGGCCGCTGACAGCGATCCTGCCTTCGACCGAGACGAGCGCGCCGGGTGCAGGCGGATTTCCTCCTGCAAGCCGCGAGCCCGTCAATGGTTCAAGCGGCTGCGCCATGCGGCAGCCTTCGACCAGATACGACTCAAAATCTGCTGCGAAGCCGCGATCCGACGGCAACTGGGCGGCCGCCTGCGCGAACCGCGCTGCGGCTTCGCGCGCAAGCGAGGATTCGCAAAACGTGCGCACAAGCCGCACCCACGTCCCCTTATAGGCGACCGTGGCGCGCAACGCGTGGTGCTCGCCGAGCGCTCCCTCGCCTTCGATCCGCCGAAAAGCTGCGCCGCGCGCGAGATCCGGCGCCGCCGCGATGTAGATTTCCTCGGCGCCGAGAAGCCGCGCGCGGCGTTCGACGGCGGCGATCATCGCATTGAGCGTTTCGCCTCGCGCTTGCGCCAACGCGTCATGCGCAATCGCCGCAGCTTTGGTCGCTAGCGCAATTTCCGCCGGGTCGGACTTGCTGCGCAGCTTTGCAAACAACGCGCTTGCGTCGCTCACCCCCAGTTCAGGACCGCCCGCGCGCAAATCGTCGGCGATGCCGGCCGGCAAGCCGTCGAAGTCGACCACGCCAATTGCGGCGTCTTTCTGGACCGACGCAATCTGCTGCGCGGCTTTGAGACCAACACGCGGGTTGTGCAAGACGTCGCCGAGGCGGCTCACGCGCTCGATCCACGTCTTGACGCGGAAGGTCAGCGCCGCGACCAGATAGGGCGCCGCCTCGCGCGGTACGACCAGCAGAGCCTCCGACCAATACGGCACGAAGCCGGTGAGCCACGACACGCCGGCGGGCCGCGTGTTGTTGGTGTAGATGAGAAGCGCATCGAGCTGCGCGGCGCGCATCGCTGCTCGCACGCCGGCAAGCCGCGCATCGAGGACCGCGTCAGGCAATTCGACCGGAGAGCGGGAGATCAGGCCGCGGCGCATGCGTTCAATCTTTTTGCTTAGGCGGCGACTTCGAACAATTGGCGCGGCGTCTTGCACAAGACTTCGGCGCCGCTTGCGGTCACCAGCACGGCGTCGCCGAGCACGATGTAGCCGGCCTCGGGGTGATAGGTGTTGGGGTGCACGATCAGCGTCATTCCGGGTTCGAGCACGGTGTTCACGTCTTCGAGGATGTGCGGCTTGGAATCGGCAAACAGCCCCATGCCGTGGCCGCGCACGCGGGTCCATTGGCTGGTCGTGTATTCGCCGAGACCGTGTTTGCGAAAGACGTCGTTCTCGGCGCGCGCCACTTCAGCCGCCGGCACGCCGGGCCGCACTGCGGCGATGCCCGCCTCCAACGCCTCGACGAAGACGGAGAACGCGCGCCGCTGCGCCTCGCTCGCCTTGCCCACGACCAGCGTGCGGCAAATCTGCGCGAAGTAGCCTTCGACCGCGGGCGTAAGCTCGGTGGTGACGAGATCGCCCGGCGCAATGCGGCGCTCTGACGGCGGCGTCATGCCCAGTACGTCTTTCCCGCCCGAACCGATGATCATGAAATTGTCCGGACAGCCGCGCGCGCGCAAATCCGCTTCGATATCGGCGACGATCTCATATTGGCGGCGGCCCGGCCGCACGACTTTGAGGAACTCGGCATAGGCCGCGTCGGCGATCTGCGCGGCGCGTCGGACCGCGGCGACCTCGCCTTTGCTCTTGCGCATCAACAGCGTGTCGACCAGTGCAGTGGCGTCGGCGAGCGCGAAGTTGCGCGCCGGATCGGCGAGAAAGCGCGGCAGAAAGCGTCGCGGCGCAGCGGCAAGCCGCTCGTTGGCGAGCCGATCGAGCCGGGCGCCGACTGTCCGGGTGATGTCAGCGGAAAACGTCACACGCAGGTCCGGCACTTCGAGTTCGGCGCGCTCCGCCTCGACCGCGCTGTCGAGATAAAGCTCGGCGGTGCCATCGGCGGAGACCAGCACGATACCGTGACCTTCGAGAATGCCGAAATCCGCGCCGTAACGCAGGTAATCGCCTTGCCAGGCATTGCCGTAGAGCACGAGGTGGGCGAAGCCTGCTTCGCGCATCGCCGCGGCGAGCCGCTGCCGCCGTTCGACTGCGAGTGTTTGTTTCATTTTGCCGCGTGTCCGTTGGCCGAGCCGTTCGTGAACGCCTGCGCCAGCTTCCGGCATTCAGCCGCGCCGTTGAACGCGCCGTGACATAGGGTTAGCCATTCGTCAACGTCCTGTGCGCCGAGCAACGGGTCGAGCACGCGGTGCGCCTTCTTGTCGATGTCGGCACTGCCGAGCGGATGTTCGGGATCGCCAAACGCGGCGACGACGCGCCGGCGATGACTTTGTCCGTCAGCGACAATCTCGACTTCAGCGGGCCAGTGCTGCGGATAGAAAAGCTCGAGCGCCGGAGTGGGCACAACCTCAACCTTGGCGGAAAGCTGCAGGACGTCGACCTCGGCGGTCGGCGAGCTTCGATCCACGTCGTAGAGCCGCTCCGGCTTGAGCGCCGCGAGCGCGATCTGATGGGCGACGCTCACCATCGTCGACTGCCGCGCGCCCGGCTCGGCGCGGGTTGCGATCATCCCGGCATAGGCGGCGGGCACATGCACCCGCACCTGGCCAATCTTGTCGTGAGCAACGCCCTCGTCTTGCAAGATCGCGCGGAACGCCTCCACCGCGGCGATCGCCTGTTTGGCCGAGCAAAAGGGCTTGATGCTCAGCGCCGAAAAGGTGGCGCAAGTTCGCAGCCCGTCCAGCAGAGGCGCGTAATCGAGCGCTACACCGTGCGTGTCGGCGAGCCAATTCTTGTCGAGCAGTGCGGGATCGCCGCAATAGTCGCTGCGCGCCGCGACAGACGCTGCAACGCCGCCAGACACCGCATTGGCGTAGAGAAACCAGCGCCCCGAAGGCGCGCCATGAATGCGCCCTACGCCGCCCGCCGATAGCATCACCGCCAGCGAGAGGGCGTGACCTGTCCGCGCTTCGTTGAGGCCGAAAATCCGTGCAGCCGTTGCCGCCGCCGCGACCGGCGCCGCCAGATAGGTCGGCCAAATGCCGCGGTAGAGAATCTCCGGGCCGGCGACCGCCACGCCAAGCCTGGTCATGATCTCGGTGCCGGCCCAGATTGCGCTCGCGACCTCCTCGGGGTCGAAATTCTGCACCGCCGCCGCAAGCATAAGCGCGACCGGCACGATGCCGGCGCTCGGCGTGGTGCATGAGGGCAGATGAATGTCGTCGATTTCGGTCAGCCGGATCGCCGCCGCTCGCCGGCCGATCCGCTCGGCCAGCGAGGCCTCCGCGCCAAAGCTCTGCAGCGCCCTGCCCTCGGGGATGCGTGCGCCGGCGAGCGCAGCGACGACCGTATCGGTCAAATGCAGCCGCAACCGCTCGCGCTCGGCCGCCGGCAGCGCCGATGCCTTCGCGCCGGTGACAAACGATGCAAGCTCGCTGATGACGTTCACAGCACCCTCATTCGTCACCGCCGGGCTTGACCCGCCTGCGCGGCCGTAGCATTTGCCTCGAAAGAGATCGATCTCTCGCTACGGCGGGCGAAGGCCCGGCGGTCCATTCCGAGCATGCGCTTGCCATCATCTTGCGGCAACGCTCGCAATGTCCTCACTTCAGCATGGATTGCCGGATCAAGTCCGGCAATGACGAAAATGACAAGCCCACTCAACGAGACGCACGATCCGGCGCGGCGAAGCTTTGTCGAAAGCGCCAATTCGCCCGCTTGCGACTTTCCCATTCAAAATCTGCCGTTCGGCGTGTTTCGACCGGAGCGCGGACAACCGCCGCGGGTCGGCGTGGCGATCGGCGATCAGATCCTCGATGTCGCGGCGGCAGGCAAGTCGCTCGGCGGGCTTGCCGGCGAGGCGGCGTGGGCTTGCGCGGCGCCGCACTTGAACGACCTTATGGCGCTCGGTCCGGAAACCTGGATGGCCTTGCGGCTTGCGTTATCGCGCGGCCTGAGCACCGAGCAGGAAAACAAACACTTCCGCGAGCATCTCACCCCGATGGCGCAGGCGGAGATCGCGCTGCCGGTCGCGGTCGGCGATTTCACCGATTTCTTTGCTTCGATCTTCCATGCCACCAATGCCGGGCGGATGTTTCGTCCCGACAATCCGTTGATGCCGAATTACAAATACGTGCCGGTCGCCTATCACAGCCGCGCCTCGTCGATCATACCGAGCGGGACGCCGTTCAAACGGCCGCGCGGTCAGCGCAAAGGACCGAACGAAGACGCGCCGAGCTATGGACCGTCGCGCAATCTCGATTTCGAGCTTGAGGTCGGCATGTACGTCGGCACACCGAGCAAGCCGGGCGAACCGGTTCCGGTCAGCGATGCGGCGGCACACATTTTCGGCTTCTGCCTGCTCAACGACTGGTCGGCACGCGATGTGCAAGCCTGGGAATATCAGCCGCTCGGCCCGTTTCTCGGAAAGAATTTCGCCACTACGGTCTCGCCCTGGGTGGTGACCGCGCAGGCGCTGGCGCCATACCACACCCCAGCGTTCGCGCGGCCCGCGGGCGATCCCACCCCGCTGCCGCATCTCGATGACGCCGACGACCGCGCCAATGGCGGCCTCGGCATCACGCTCGAAGCCTACATTGCGACCGAGACGATGCGGCGCGCCGGAACGCCGCCGCAGCGCATCAGCCAGACTTCGTTTGCGCTGATGTACTGGACGGTCGCGCAGATGGTCGCCCACCACACCAGCAATGGCTGCAATTTGCGGATCGGCGATCTCTTGGGTTCAGGTACGGTGTCAGGACCGGAGAAGTCGAGCTGGGGCTCGCTCCTCGAACTCAGCGCGCGCGGCCGCGAGCCGCTCGCGTTGCCCGGCGGGGAACAGCGCGGCTTCATCGAGGATGGCGACGAGATCATCTTCCGCGGTTTTTGCTCGAAGCAAGGCTTCGCCCGCATCGGCTTCGGTGAGTGCCGCGCGGTCGTGCAGCCAGCGGGATGATCACCTCTCCCCGCTGCGCGGGGAGAGGGAGATCGTGCTGGGGTCGAAAGAACCGCCGCTAACTTTGCTTCGGCAGTGGTGACTTTCGCGCATTGGACTTGACTACGTGCGCCTGCGGGCTGTCCGCGGCGACACTGAAGGCCTGCGCGAAGATCTTGCTTGGCGTCGCCGACATTGCGCCGTAGGTCATGTTCGAGGTCTCACCGGTTCCACCTGTAAATCCAATGCAGGCGGGATAGGCCGTATCGACATTCATGGTCTGGTCGGCCTCGACGCAATCTAAGATATAACACTTTTGCAAATAGGCGCCGGATGAAAATACCTCTCCGCTGTGCGGGAGAGGGCGATCAATGAATCTCCGGCTCTTCGATGCGCTCGGTGCCGCCCAGAAAATCGAAGTCACAGCCCTCATCGGCCTGGCCGATGTGCTCCGAGAACATCGCGCCATAGCCGCGCGGATATTTCGGCGGCGGCACCTTCCAGGCCGCGCGCCGGCGCGACAGGTCCTCGTCACCGACATGCAGGTGGATGCGCCGCGCGGCGACGTCGACCTCGATCTCGTCGCCGGTTTGCACGAAGGCGAGCGGACCGCCGACAAAACTTTCCGGCGCCACGTGCAGGATGCAGGCGCCGTAACTGGTGCCGCTCATGCGCGCATCGGAGATGCGCAGCATGTCGCGCACGCCGGCCTTCAAGAGCTTCTTCGGGATCGGCAACTGGCCCCACTCCGGCATACCAGGGCCGCCTTTCGGACCGCCATTTTTTAGCACCAGTACGTGATCGGGCGTGACATCGAGATCGTCGTGGTCCACTTCGCGCGCCATGTGATCGTAGTTCTCGAACGCGATCGCCTTGCCGCGGTGATGCAGGAAGCGCTTTTCCGCCGCGGCCGGTTTCATCACGCAACCGTTCGGCGCAAGATTTCCCGTCAGCACGGCTGTCGCGCCCTCGGGGTAGAGCGGCGCGGACAACGAATGAATGACATCGGGCAGATGCACCTTGGCGCCAGCGAGATTTTCGCCGAGCGTGCGGCCGGTGACGGTGATGGCGGACAGATCAAGCAAATCTTGCATCTCTCCCATCAGCCCGCGCAGGCCGCCGGCATAGAAAAAATCTTCCATCAGATATTTGCCCGACGGCGTTATGTTGGCGATCACCGGCACTTGCCGCGAAATGGCGTCGAAGCGCGCCATGTCGAGCGCAATGCCAGCGCGGCGGGCGAGCGCGATGACATGGATGATGGCGTTGGTCGAACCACCGAGCGCCATGTGCACCCGGATGGCGTTGTCGAACGCCACCGGCGTCAAAATCTTAGCCGGCGTCAAATCCGCCCACACCATCTCGACGGCGCGGCGGCCGGCGGCGGCACACATGCGCGGATGATTGGCGTCGGGCGCCGGGATCGACGACGCGCCGGGCAACGCCATGCCGAGCGCTTCGGCGATCGCCATCATGGTCGCAGCGGTGCCCATGACCATGCAGGTGCCGAACGAACGCGAAATGCCACCCTCGATCTCGTTCCATTCCTCGTCGCCGATCCGGCCAGCGCGTTTTTCGTCCCAGTATTTCCAGGCGTCCGAGCCCGAGCCGAGCGTATGGCCACGCCAATTGCCGCGCAGCATCGGACCGGCCGGCACATAGATCGCCGGCACGCCCATCGAGATCGCGCCCATGAGCAGGCCGGGCGTGGTCTTGTCGCAGCCGCCCATCAGTACCGCGCCGTCGATCGGATGGCTGCGCAGCAATTCCTCGCATTCCATGGCGAGGAAGTTGCGGTAGAGCATGGTGGAGGGTTTGACGAACGGTTCGGCCAGCGACATCGCCGGCAGCTCGACGGGAAATCCGCCAGCCTGATAGACGCCGCGCTTCACGTCTTCCGCCCGTGCGCGGAGATGACCGTGGCAGGCGTTGATGTCGCTCCAGGTGTTGATGATGCCGATCACCGGCTTGCCGACCCAATCGTCGCGGTCGTAGCCGAACTGACGCAGCCGCGAGCGATGGCCGAACGAGCGCAAATCGTTCTTGCCAAGCCAGCGATAGCTGCGCAGCTCGTCGGGCGTCTTTTTCCTCTCCGAGGTCATGGGTCAGGCTCGCTTCCTCTTACAGTTCTTGCGGCCGAGCCTAAGCGGCATCGGCGGTCGCACACAAGGTTCGTGTCGGCTGCGACGGGCACGTCCGCCGGCCGCTTGCCGGAGCGAGGCCAGCCCGATAACTTCCCGCTCCCCCAAGAAGGCTAAGGAAACGAGGACACTGCCATGATCGATCTTTATTCTTTGACCAGCCCGAACGTGCAGAAAATCTACATCATGCTCGAAGAGACCAAGCTCCCCTACAAGGAGCATTTCGTCGACGTGTGGAAGGGCGACCAGTACGATCCCGACTTCGTCAAGATCAATCCGAATTCGAAAATTCCCGCGATCGTCGACAGCGAGGGGCCGGGTGGAAAGCCTTATACCGTCATCGAATCCGGCGCGATCCTGATGTATCTCGCCGAGAAGAGCGGGAAATTCCTCCCCACCGACATGGCGAAGAAATACGACGTGCTGCAATGGCTGTTCCTGCAAGTCTCCGGCGTCGGCCCGATGTTCGGCCAGTTCACCCACTTCAAGCTGTTCTCCCCGAAGGACAAGGACAACTCCTATTCGATGGGGCGTTATCAGACTGAAGTGAAGCGGCTTTACGAGGTGCTGGAGAAGCGCCTTGCCAAGTCGGCCTATCTCGGCGGCGACGAATACACCATCGCCGACATCGCCACCTTCCCGTGGACGCGCAATCACGACATGCAGGGCGTGAAATGGGAAGACAACCCGAATCTCGCCCGCTGGTTCAAGTCGATCGATGAGCGTCCCGCGGTGAAGGCCGCCCTCGCCAAGGTCGGCGCCATCAAATCCAACCGCGAAACCGCGAATGACGATCAGAAGGATCGGTTCTTCAACCGCGGCCGCTACGCGCGGGCGTAACTATTGACCTCATCCTGAGGTGCGCGCGAAGCGCGCCTCGAAGGATGCAGGCCGAGGCGCTACCGCTCGCCCTTCGAGGCTCGGCGCATTCGCGCCGAGCACCTCAGGGTGAGGACGCCAATTAGCATGACTCACGCCGTTTCCATCACCGGCAGGATGATGCGCGAGGCATGCACGCCGTCGTGATGGATCGTATCGGTGCCCATGAGACAGGGATGATACGGGTGCGAGAACACACCGTCGGTCGCGGGTGAATCGCCGTTGGCAAGCTCAAGCCGAATGCGGTGGCCCTTCTTGAACACGTAGGCGATTGGCAACACTTCGATGTCGAACTCGTAGATCTCGCCGGGCGTGAGCGGCTGCGGATTCGTATGCGTGTAGAACGGGCGTTCCGACGTTGCGCGCGCGGCATCCTTCTCGCGATGGGAAGCCTTCAGCCACCCCTTCGACACCGGCGTGAAAGCCGGCTGATCGCCTTTGCCGCGCGCGACCGAATCTTGCGGGTGCTGGTCGGTCAGCTTGACGATGAATTGCGTGTCGATCGCGGTCGATGAGGCGTAAAGTTTGAGCACGATCGGCCCGATCACTTCCAGATCGGACGTCAAGCGGCGCGCTGGTAAAGGTGAGCACGCGCCGCGGCGGGTCGACGCGTCCATCCGGGCCGATCACCGCAACACCGTTGACCCATTCCCAATCCGGATAGGTGTAACTCGTGGCCTCTTCGCCCGCCGCCGGCGGTTCGGCCGACAAGCCGCCGTCATTGAGCGACGTCACGCTCCCCGACGGTCCCTTGCGCAGATAGTACGCGATCGGCGTTGCGCGCCGCGGCGGCCATTCCTCGTCGCTGCGCCAGACATTGGCGCCGCGCACGAACAATCTCACCGGCTCGGCATCCATGAAGCCGTTGTTGGCGCCCTTGAGATGAAGGTCGTAGAACGGCAGCAATTCCTTCTCGTGAAACTCGATCTGGTCGAACATCCGGTGCGCTTCGAACGTATTGCGCGCGCCGGTCACGACGAGTTTCTTCGGCGCCTTCACCTCCTCGTAGCCGAGGATGTTGCCGCGCAGGTGCAGGCCCATCTTGCCCCAGTGGCCGACCGACAGCACCGGGCACCTGATCCGGTCGAGCCGCCAATAGGGCGAGCGCACGCGCCAGAACTCGTCGTCGAGCGGATGATTGATGATTTCGCCGACCAGATCGAATGTCATCGGCGCGCGGCCGTGAAGGCCGGCGAGCCGGTGCTGGTTGTCAGCGCGCAGCGATGTGTACCAGACCGAACGATACGAGCAGAAGATGCCGCCGTGATAATTGGAGCCGCGGTATTGATCGACAAGACCGTCGTAGGGCGCGATGCAGGCGAGGCCCGGCGGATTGTAGGTCGCCATCAGCCATTGCGCCATCGCGTAATAGGATTGGCCGATGCCGCCGACGCGGCCGTTGCACCATTCCTGGCTGACGATCCAGGCGATCAACTCGACATAGTCGTGCTGCTCGTTCACTCCCATGAATTCGAATTCGCCTTCGGAATGGCCGGAGCCGCGCACGTCGGCGTGCACATAGGCGTAGCCGTGGCTCACGTACCATTCGACCGGGCCGGTCTCGCGCCAGAGAAACAGCGGATAGGCCGGCACATCGTCCATCTCGTATTGGTAAGGCGAGGCGGCGAACAAGGCCGGGAAGCGTCCGTCGGCATCCGGCCGATAGACGCAGAGCGAGATACGCACGCCGTCGCGCATCGTCACCGTAATGCCCTTCTCCACTTTCATGGCGTATTGCGTCACTTCGTACTCTCCCCTCGCCTTGCCGGGCGTGCTTTGCTGCGGCATTGTTTAGCCGATCAAAAAAGAAATGCCCACGAGGAGAACGCCATGACCGGCTGGACGCGCGCGCTCGCTCTTACTGCTTTGCTGATGCCCGTGCTGCCGGCCGCTTCCGCCGCACAGAACTATCCGACGCGGCCGATCCGCGCCATCGCCTCGCAGGGCGCCGGCGGATTGAGCGACCTGTTCATGCGCGCGCTCGGCCAGGAGCTCGGTCCAGCGCTCGGCACTTCGATCGTGGTTGAGGATCGCGCCGGCGCGGAAGGCACGATCGGCGCCAAGGCCTGCGCGGATGTCGACGCCCGACGGCTACACGATTTGCATCCTCCCCGATCAGACATTTGTCACCAATCCGTTTCTGCCGGGGGCGGACTTCGACCCGATGAAACTGCTGACGCCGATCGCGCGGCCTTACTACCTGACGCAGGTGTTCGCGGTGAACGCTTCGCTCGGCGTCAAATCGTTCGCCGAACTCGCGGCGCTGGCCAAGTCGAAGCCCAAGACGTTCAACTACATGGCGCCGTCGGTGTCGAAGGTCGCCTTCATGGAGGAGTTCAACAAGAAGAACGGTACCGACATCGTCCGCGTGCCGTTCAAGGGCGGCGGCGATGCGGTCAACAGCATGCTCAACGGCACCACGCAGATCGCCATCTTCGGCATCGGCAACCTGATATCGTTCATCCAAGCCGGCAAGATTGCCGGGCTCGCCATCGACGGCGACACCCGTTCGCCGCTGGCGCCGGACATTCCGACCTTCAAAGAGGTTGGCTACACCGAGCACATTTCGGCGACGTTCTTTGGTATCTTTGCGCCTGCCGGTACACCGCAGCCGATCATCGACAAGCTGAACAAGGCCATTGTCGCGGTCGAATCGAAGCCGGACTTCCAGCAAAAATTCATCATCAGCCGGGGCCTCACCCCGTCGCTGGAATCGGCGGAGCAATTCGCCAAGGAACTTCCGGCCGATCGCGCCGAAGGACTTGCCGTGATCAAGGCCTCCGGACTTTATCCCGATGTGAAGTGAGGCGGCGGTGTCTGGCAGACCTGCAAGGCGCTCGCGGGCGGCTTCATGGTAAAGACTCCGCTAAGCCGGTGCTGGAAAGACGCGCTGGCGCAAGCCGGAAGTCCTTAGCGTTACGATAAGACTTCAAATCTAAGGATACTGCGTATATCGCAGGGATCCTGCCGATGCGTCCGGCCACCGGCCTTATGCGCAACGAGAGCGCTGCGGCTGCAATCTCCTACGATCGCGGCGCGACGGGATTTGTCGCCGCGATCGGCGGCACAAGCGCGCCCGTCGCCACAGCGGATCGCTTCGACCGCTTGGCGCTCGCCACAGCGCTCGTCGTTGTTTCTGTTGCATTCTGCTGTGCAGCCGTCGCTAGGGCGATCAACGACCACTTTTGGATGGACGAGGTCCTCACCGTATCGGCCGCCGGTCAGGAGACATGGGCGCGAGTTTGGGACGCGATCTGGAGCGGCACCGATTTCTCGCCGCCGACCTATCACTTCTTTCTGCATGGCATTGTGAAAGCCGTCGGCGGCGCGGACGGAAGACTGGTGTGGCGTCTGCCATCGATCGCTGCGGTTTACGCCGCGGCAGTGTGTACCTACCTGCTGCTGGTGAGGCTGCACGTTGGCCGCTTCGCGGCCGCGCTTGCTTTCGCGATGGTGCTGGCGTTGAGCCTGTTCGATTTTGCCATCCAGGCGCGGCAATACGCATTCCTTGCGCTCGGGCTCGCGGTGGCACTGCTGCTCTGGGCCGACCTGGAGGATACGCGCATCGGGAAAGCCAGCGCGTGCAGGCTGTGGCTCGTGCTGGCCGCCTGTCTGTGCCTTCATTTTTACGGCATCATCGAAGTCGCCACGATCGGAACCGCCGAGCTCATCTACGCAATCAGCCGCCGCCTGCGCATCGCCGTATGGTCGGTGCTGTTACTCACACTGCCGGTGGAAGCCGCGCTCTATCCACTCGCCTCTCATCTCGCGAGGTTCAATAATGGCGATAACCTCGCGCCCGAATATTACGCCAAGCCGACCTTCGACGCATTGCTCAGCGCGATCTACCAGGTGATCGACGGCGGCGCATTCGGCAAACTCTTTTTGGTGTCGGCTTTTTTGGCGATGGGCGCAGCCTACGTGCTGGAGCGATCCGCGCCGAGACCGCAAGCGGCCGGGCAGCGCGGCGAACCATCCGCGGCCGGCTTATCCAAGCTTGCGATCATCATGATCGCGCTCGCGGTGCTGCCGCTCGTCGCATTTGGGTTTTCTGCGCTCGTGACCAAATCGTTCAGTCCCCGCTACATGTCGGCGGCCGCACTCCTGCCGGCCATCGCCATCGCCACCATGTTGGACAAATTGGCATGGCGGCGCGCAGTTGCCGTCACGCTCGTCGCCTTGATCGTAGCTATTCTGGTCACGCGGTCTCACGCGCCCGACCGTGTCGCCGATGCGCTGGCTGTTCTGCAAAAGACCAAACTTGCGGATCCAGTCGTCGTCGGCGAGGGGCTGCTCTACATCGAACTCATGCAGTCGGCGGACGCGGATACACGGTCGCGGCTTGTGTACCTGAAACGGCCGCCGGGAGTCGCAAGTCCCGACCCAACCAATGAAAACGAAGTCGCCCGCCTGGCAACTTTTCACCCGGAATATTGGGTCAGCTCGCAGCGCGCCTTTCTTGCTGACAACGCCCATTTCTACGTGCTGACCCGGCCCGGCATATCGGTCGATACGACCACGCCGACACTCGCCGAGCTCGGACTCCTCGGGGAACCCGTGGATGCGGGACACGACATCGTGCTTTACCCCTCCTCGTCGGCGGCAAAAACGCAAAAACACAGGGACAGGCCATGAGTTTAACGAGACTGGCCGGCACCGCCCGGCCGCAAGGCCGCATCTACGACTATCTCGCCATCGCCCGCCTCGACCATGCCACCAAGCATGTCCTCATCGTTCCGGGTATCATTCTCGCGTTTCTGTTGCGCGGCGTCCGCACCGATTCGCTTGCGGCTTCGATCACCCTTGGCCTGATTACCGCGGTGGCCGTGGCGTCGGCGAATTATGCCATCAACGAATGGCTCGACCGCGACTTCGACCGCTTCCATCCGGAAAAGGCGCAGCGATCCTCGGTGCAGCGCGAATTGCGCAGCGATATCGTAATGCTCGAATGGGCGCTGCTGTTCGCCGCGGCGCTCGTCTGCGCGTTCCACGATAGCCGGACGATGTACTTCATCGCCATCGTCTTTGGCCTGCAGGGCGTCATCTACAACGTCGCACCACTGCGCACAAAAGACATCGCCTATCTCGATGTGATTTCGGAATCGATCAACAATCCGCTGCGTCTAGTCATCGGCTGGGTCATGATCGATCCGACCACGCTCCCCCCGGGCTCGCTCATTCTGATGTATTGGACTGGCGGCGCGTTTTTGATGGCGGCCAAGCGACTTTCGGAATTTCGGGAAATCACCCAGTCGCACGGCAAGGAACTGCTGGTGCGTTATCGGGCGAGCTTTTCGGGCTATTCGGAAATGTCGCTGACGATCTCGTGCTTCGTCTATGCGCTGTTTGCAATATTCTTCCTCGCGGTCTTTCTCATCAAATATCGCATGGAATATTTACTAACTGTTCCGGTGATCATCGCGTTGTTCGCCTATTATTTGATCCTGGCGATGAAACCGGAATCGTCCGCGCAGAAGCCGGAAAAGCTGTTCCGCGAGCGCGGACTGGTCGCATTGATCGTACTCTTGACGGCAACGTTCGTTGTCACGACGTTGGTCGACGTGCCTATACTCGACGCACTCGCGGTCCAGCAATACATCAGCATCCGATGATGGCGCGGAGCGAACTCCGATCCACCGACTGGAATGATATTCGCCTCGTGGTGTTCGACGTAGACGGCACGCTCTACAGTCAACGCCGACTTCGTGCGCTGATGGCGCGCGACCTCCTCATCCATGCGGCGAGAACCCGTTCGCTCGACGCCGTCATCGTTATCCGCGCCTACCGTCGCATTCGCGAACGCTTGACCGAACGCGACGTTGCCGACTTCGAGCCCCTCCTGGTCGCGGAAACGGCCACCGCCACCGGGTGTTCATTGGCGCAGGTAAGCTCGCTGGTGGCGGAGTGGATCGAGCGGCGGCCACTACCTTATCTCTTACGCTCCAGCTATCCCGGCGTGTCGGAGCTGTTCGCGGGTCTGAGGCGCAAGGGCAAGATGGTCGGCATTTTTTCCGACTACCCGGCCGCCGCCAAGCTTGCGGCGCTCGGTCTCGACGCCGATCATATCGTCTGCGCAAGCGACCAGGGTATCGGCGCGCTCAAGCCAAATCCGCGTGGCCTCGTCGCGATGCTTGATAAGGCCGGCGTCGATCCGCAGCGGACGGTGGTGATCGGTGACCGCATCGACCGCGACGGCGCCGCAGCCACGCAAATCGGCGCCTGGCCGCTGATCAGATCGGAGAAACCGATCACGGGTTGGCAGACTTTCGCGCGGTTCGACGATGCGATTTTCCACGATTTTTTGGAACGATAGGCGTGCGATTACGGCTCCGTGCGCCGGTAGCGCGCAAACCGGTCTTGAAGACCAGAAAAGCGGGACAGGTCGCGCGGCAGCAAGAGAATTCTGGTCAAATCCCCAGATACCGCGACTTGACCTCGTCGTTCGCCCACAATTCCCCCGGCGGCGCCGAATAGACCACGCGGCCTTTGCTGATGACGTGGACGAAGTCGACGAGCTTGAGCGCCAGCGCCGCGTTCTGTTCGACCAACAGGATGGAGAGGCCTTCCTGTTTGAGCTTGGCGATCGCTTCCCACAGGCCCTGAATGATGATCGGCGCCAAGCCCTCGGAGGGCTCGTCCATGATTAGGCAATCGGGATTGGTCATCAGCGCGCGGCCGATGGCCAACATTTGCTGCTCGCCGCCCGATAGTGTCCGGGCGCGCTGGCTGCGCCGTTCGCGCATCCGCGGAAACAGCGAATAGACCCGTTCCATACTCCACCCGTGCCGTTCAGGGCTGAGCGCAGCGACCGACAGGTTGTCTTCGACGCTCAGCGTCGGAAACACGCGGCGGCCCTGCGGCACCAGTCCGACGCCGCCGCGCACGATGGAGAACGACGAGTCGCCGGTGATGTCGGCGCCCTTGAAATAGATCTTGCCGCGGCGCGGCGGCACGAAGCCGACGATCGAGTTGACGAGCGTCGTCTTACCGACGCCGTTGCGGCCGAGTAGCCCGAGAATCTGCCCCTGCTCGAGCTTGATCGACAAGCCCTGCAGCACGTAGGCATCCCCGTAATAGGTGTGAATGTCGGAAACCTCAAGGATCGCCATCGCTTAGCCGGTCCCCAGATAGATTTCCTGCACCTTGGCGCTCGAGCGGATGCGCTCGGGCGTTCCGCTCTCCAGCACTTCGCCGAAATGCAGCACCGAGATCTCGCTGGCGAGGTCGAACACGATGTCCATGTCATGCTCGATCAGCAGCAAGGCGATCTTCGGATCGAGCTTTTGCAGGAACCGCGCCATTTCCGCCGATTCGCCTGACGACAGGCCGGCAGCAGGCTCGTCGAGCAGAAGAATGTCCGGATCGCCGGCAAGCCCGAGGACGATTTCGAGCTGGCGCTGTTCGCCGTGCGAAAGGTGACGGACTTCCGTGTCCTTGCGATCGAGAAAGGCCGCGCGCTGCAACAGCTCGTGCGCCTTCTCGTAGACGTCGCGATAGGTCGCAAGCGGCCGCCACATGACGAATTTCGACGCCCGCCGTCCCTTGATCGCCAGCAGCACGTTGTCGAGCACCGACAATCTCGGAAAGAGGCTGGTGACCTGAAACGTGCGTGCCATGCCGAGCGCCGCGCGGCGATGGCTCGGCCAAGACGTTATGTCGCGGCCGAACAGCAGAACCTGCCCGGAGCTCGCCGGGAAAATTCCGCTGATCAGATTGAACAAGGTAGTCTTGCCGGCGCCGTTGGGACCGATGATCGCTTTACGGTCGCCGGGCATGATGGTGAACGAGACGCCGCGTACTGCCTGCAGACCGCCAAACGATTTCGACAAGCCCTTCAGCTCGAGCAGCGGCTGGCCGTTGGTGCGACGATCTTCGCTCACGCGCAAACCTGTCATTAAACAGCGCCGGGACTTTCCGATGCGTCCCGGCGCTCATTCTGCCCGTGACCGCAAACGTTGCTGCCTTGCGGCCCCTATTCGCAGTTTTTGCAGGGCGGGAAGTCGCGGCTGTAAACCGGCTGCTTCAAATAGGTGTCTTTGTTGTAGGTCCAGAATTGCCCGACATTCGGATAGGTCTTGATCACGACGTTCCACAATTGCGGGTTGGTGTCGCCGAACAGCGTCGTCTTCTCAACCTTGCGGATGTAGATGTTCTCCACCGGATTACGCATGTCGTCGAAGGCGACCGGTCCGCGCGCCGCGTCGATCTTCAAGCCGAGCATCGTCTGGATGAATTTTTCCGCGCCCGGGAACTTGCCGCCATTCTGCGCCATGGCCTCGTCGATCATCTGCGCCGTGGTGTAGTTGGCTTCGGCATAATAGCCGGGCATTTGATTGTACTTGCTGCGGAATGATTTGACGAAGGCCTCGTTCTTCGGCGTCTGCAGCGCCGCGCTGTACATCAGCGATGATACGTCGCCGATCACCTGATCGCTGTCGTATCCCACGTTATAGTCGTCATAGCTGGTGCCGCCGGCGACGATCGGCAGCTTGACGCCGGCTTCGCGCAGCTGCTTGGGGAATTGCGGCGACATCGGCCCTACCATCAGCGAATAGATGGCGTCGGCGTCACTCTTGATCGTCGGGATATAGGGCCCGAAGTCCTTGTTGCCGAGCGGCGGCCATATCTTCTGGATCACCTTGCCGCCGCAATCCTCGAACGACTGCTGGAAGCCGCCGACCAACTCGTAGCCGAACGCATAGTCGGCGGCGATGGTCACGACTTTCTTGTAACCCTGTTCACAGGCCCACTGACCGAGCGGGTGGTTGACCTGCGAACTCGTCCAGGTCGTGCGGATAAAATACGGATATTTGCTGAGCTGCCGCTGGGTCAAATCGTCGGCAGCCGCGATCGAAGAAATATAGAGCGTCTTGCTTTCGGTCGACACCGGGGCGAGCGCATAGCCCTCGGTGGCGAGCACGCCGCCGATGAACATGTCGACATGACTGTCGAGAACGAGCTGCCGTGCCTTGGTTACCGCGAGATCGGGCTTGCCCTGACTGTCCTCGACGATGAGGTCGACCTTGGCGCCGCCGAGCATGCCATTGTGCTCGTTGAGATACATCTGGAAGCCGTGCACCATGTCCTGGCCGGTCTGCGAGAGAATTCCCGTTATCGGCGCGATGAAGCCGATGCGCAGGTTCTGCTGCGCCGCAGCCGGCGCGAGTCCCGCTCCCATGGCGAGACAGGTGCCCAACAGCGCCAGTCCGGTGTGCCGTCCGATCGCATGTCCCATACAATCCTCCCTCTGTTGTTTGCTCGTTTTACTCTTAATTTCCAGCCGGCGCCAATTTCTGCGCGGTCGACTTCGATTGTGAAGTCTGCCATTGGCGAATTCGTTCCGGCAGCCCCATCAGACCCATGGGTAGATAGAGAATCGTCAGCACGTAGACGCCGCCCAGCACATACTGCCACCACGGCACCAGCGTGCTCAGATATTCGCGCAAGCCGAACACGACTGCCGAGCCAATGCCGGCGCCGATCAGCGTGCCGGCGCCGCCGAGCACCACCATCAGTAGCGCGTCCACCGAGGTGGTCAGCAGCGCGGTGTCCGGGCTAACGAGGCCGTTGGTGTGCGCCCACAACACGCCGGCCAGTCCGCCCACAGCACCGGCGATGATGAAGGCGATGTATTTGTGCAGCCACGTATTGTAGCCGAGGATCTTCATGCGCAGCTCACGCTCGCGGATGCCTTCCAGGCTGCGGCCGAATGGCGAGCGGACCAGAACATACAAGCAGAGCAGTGTCACGACGAAGAAAGCGAAGATCAAATAGAAGAATGCACGCTGGCCGGTCAGGTCGATGCCGAAATTCGGCCGCACGGAGACGTTGATGCCATTATCGCCGTTGGTGAGCGAGTTCCAGCGATAGGCCAGTCCCCAGATGCACTGGCCCAGTGCCAGCGTGATCATCAGAAAATAGACGCCGATGGCCCGGACGGCAAACAGGCCGAAGAACGCTGCCGTCGCCGCGCCGAGCAGCATGCCAAAGAGCACCACCAGCCAGAAATCCCAGCCCAAGCCGAACTGGTATTTGGTCGCGAGAATCGCCGTCAGATAGGCGCCGACGCTGAAATAGGCGGCCTGACCGAGCGAGGCTAGTCCGGCGAAGCCGAGCAAGATGTCCACGCTCATCGCCAGAATCGCGAAAACGAGCGCGCGCGTCGCCAAGAGGACGACAAACGAGGTGGAGTGCGGAACGAGCAAAGCGAGCGCCAGGAGAGCGCCGCCGACGATCAGGATCTTGGCCTTCTCGCTCATGGCCGTCACGCGCGCCCAAACAGGCCGGTCGGCTTGATCGCCAGGATCAGCACCATCGGCGCATAAAGCGTGAAATAGGCGAGTTCGGGAAACAGCGCCTTGCCGAAATTGTCGGCAAGCCCGACCAGCATCGCGCCGACGGCAGCGCCGCCGAGCGAGCCCATGCCGCCGATGATGACGACCGCAAAGGCAAGCGGCAGAATCTCAAAATCGAGACCCGGATAGACGCCGAGGAAGGCGCCGCCGATCACGCCGCCCAGCGCGGCGAGGCCCGCGCCGAGCGCGAAGATCACCATGGAGATGCGATTGGTGTCGATGCCCACGCCGCGCGCCATCTGCGCATCGTCAACGGTGGCGCGCACCTTGGCACCGAGATTCGTCTTTTCCATCACGAGCCAGAGCACAATACCGATCACAAGCGCCATCACGATCATGAATAGCCGATAGAGCGGCAGATAGAGGCCGCCAACAACCACGCTGTGGGTGAGGGCTGCCGGCGGATTGATTTCGAGATTGTTGCCGCCCCAGATATCGAGCGCGCCCTGCTGGAACAGGTAGGCGAAACCAACCGTCAGCAGGACTTGGCGCAACGGATCGAAGCCGAGCGGACGCAGGAACACGCGCTCCATCACCAGCCCGATCAGCGCAAGCGCGAATGCGGCCACCGGCAGCGACAGCGCCCACGAACCAGTCGCCCCGATCACCGATAGCGCGATATAGCCGCCCCACAGGAAATAGGCGCCGTGCGACAAATTGACGATGCGCATGACGCCGAAAATGAGCGACAGGCCAGCGCCGACAAGAAACAGGAGCGCGCCGTAGGAAATGCCGTTGAAGGTCTGAATGAGCCAGAATTGCACGCCCACGTCCGGCATTCTCCCCTGCGGTCGATTCAGTAACCTACCCTAGCTTCGCAGCGAACGGATAGGTGCCCATGAGCGCCTTTCAGCCGCAGCCGGGAAAAGCTTGCGTCATTCCGCCGTAACCCCGGACTTCTTGATGATGGCCGACCATTTGGCTTGCTCGCTCGCGATGTCGGCCGCGTATGCCTCCGACGTACCTGGCAATGTTTCGACGCCATCGACGGCGAGTCGACTGCGCACAGTGGTATCGGCCAACGCAACATTCAACGCAGAGTTGAGTTTTGCAATCAGCGCCGGCGGCGTGCCCGCCGGCGCAACGATGCCGTAGTGCAGTTCCGCCGCGTAGCCGGGCAGCCCGGCTTCCGAAACTGTCGGCAGTTCGGGAAATAGCGGCGTGCGCTTTGCGCCAGTCACCGCGAGCGCGCGCAATTGTCCTTGATGCACCAGCCCAACGACGCTCGCGCTCGGGCAGAACATCAGATCGACGTGTTCACCCAACAGATCGGTCACCGCAGGCGCCACGCCTTTGTAGGGAATGGCGGTGAGCTTCACGGCCGCCATGGCGGCGAACAGTTCGGCGGCGAGATGCGTGCTCGTGCCGGTGCCGGTCGACGCAAAATTGAGCTTGCCCGGTGTCTGTTTGGCGAAAGCGATGAGTTCGGCAATGGAATGCACCGGTAACGATGCGCGCACCAGCACCAGATTGGCGCTAGTTGCGATCAAGCCGACCGGAGCGAAATCCTTGTTCGGATCGTAGCCGGCATCGGGATAGAGCGATGGATTGATGGCGAGCGCGCTGGTGGCGATCAAGAGCGTGTAGCCGTCCGGTTTGCTGCGCGCCACGTCGCGCGTGCCGATGGTGCTGCCGGCGCCGGCTCTGTTCTCGATCACGATCGGCTGACCCAGCGTCGCGCTCATCTTGTCGGCGACCAGACGCGCGATCACGTCGTTACCGCCGCCGGCCGGATAGGGAACGACGAGCGTGATCGGCCGCGTTGGATAATCCGGCTCGATCGGCGCCGCCTGGACCGGTCGCAGATTCGCGACCGTCGCGGCCGCTAAGGCCGCGACCAGCATAGCGGTCACCGCCGCTCTCACGCGCGTTCGCCTCGGCATCACTGATCGCCCTTCTTCGCCGATAACGACGCTCGATCGGCTTCGGCGGCCCCTATCCGTTTTTTGCCAGCGACGGCCGGTATTTGTAGGAAGGGCAAGTTCGGCGGAGTGGCTTCGCCATCCGCTGCCGGCGTCCTAGAGCTTCTTGACGCCGGCCTGCTCGATGATCTGCTTGAATTGGACGATTTCCTTGGTGACGCGCGCCCAGGCGGCCTCGGCGCCTTGCGGCCGCACCAGGAAGCCTGCTTTGAACAGCTTGTCTTTCATGTCCGGCGTCGACAAGACCTTGAGCGTCTCCGTCTCCAGCCACTTGACCCGCTCCGGCGGAGTCTTGGCGGGAGCCAGCAGCACGCAATCAACCGCGAACACGAAGTCCTTATAACCGGCCTCCTCCATGGTCGGCACATCCGGCAGATCGGGCCAACGCTGCGCGGCGCTGACCGCGAGGCAGCGCAGCGTCCCGGCCTTGATGTGCGGCAGTGCCGGCGGCAACGAGCCCGAGCTCAGCTGCACGGTGCCGGACAGGATCGCCGTAATGGCGTCGCCGCCGCCCTTGAACACCACGTCGGCCAGGTTCGGCAGACCCTCGCGAAGCTTGAGAAGTTCGAACTGTAATTGCGCCGTCGTTCCGATCGGCGGCGTCGAGCAGTTGTATTTGTCCGGATTGGCGCGGGCGAGCGCGATCAATTCCTTCATGCTCTTGGCCGGCGACTTCGGACTTGACGGTAAACGAATTCGGCGATGTCGCGAGCTCGCTCACCGCGACGAAATCCTTGTAGGGATCGTAGGGCAGGTGCTCGTAGAGGCCGTAATTGACCGAATACGCGTTGGTGGCGAGCAGGATCGTGTAGCCGTCTGGATCCGAATGCGCGACATATTCCATGCCGATGTTGCCGCCGGCGCCGCCGCGATTATCGACGATGAACGTCTTGCCGGTCGACTGTTCCAGCGCCGCGGTAACAAACCGTGCGACGATGTCGGACGGCCCGCCGGGCGTGTTGGCGACCACGAATTTGACCGGACGCTCCGGATAATCGGCATAGGCCGCGCGCACGCGAAGGAATGAGGGCGCTGCAACGCCGGCGGCAAGCGCGCCGGCGGCCTTGATTACGTTGCGGCGCGATGGCGTAAAGCGTGCGGTGAATTTTGTCATGGTGATCCCCTCCCCCCAACCTTTTCTTCTGGTGTGCGGTCACGAACCTTAGCAGAAGCTCCCCCGCAGGTCCCTAGATGACGCATTGTCGCGCAATGTCGGGATGAGATCGCTCAGCGGGATCTTCCGCAATGATGTCGTCGGTAAATGTCAGCGCCGCAGCAGAACACCCGCAGCAGCAACCGCAAATATGAGCCAGCCGGCTATTAAAATGATGCCGCCCGATGGCGCCGCCATGACGAACAAGCGATGCCCGGCGAACGCGCGCAGCGCCAAATCGCCGGAGAACAGCACCGCACCGACGATCCAGGCGATGAGCGCGGCCATCGCCAACGGACGCCAAAGCGCCCCCTGCGCAATGAGTGCGGCTACGCCGATAATGGCCACCGCGTGAAACAGCAGCATGTACGCGGCGCTGTCGAGGCCTACGCCGGGGGCCGCATGCGCGCCTGCCGCGGCGAGCATGATCCCTCCGGCTCCCATCAGCCCCGCCAAAATGAGCGCCATCATCAATGCCAAAGATGGCCGTCCTTTCCGTTGTTCGCCCAAACACCAGTGGAGCGAACTTATTTCTTTCCGAGAAATGAGTCCAAATCGCAATCTAGGAGATCACCGATTCTCTCCAGCGCGATATCGGCTGGCGGATAGTCCTTCAAGGCGACCGGATCGTGCGCATATTGGCCCTGCTTCGGAAACACCGTGGTCACGCGTGAGCCCCACGCTTTCTTCACCGCGGAGAGGATGCGCAGCTTGTCGTCGATCAGCACGTAGTGATCGGCGGGATAAAGCTGCTCGACGTAGCGCAGCTCGCGTTCCTTATGAACGTAGATGAGGACGCGGCCATCGACCGCTTGCCACAGCCCGGAGCGCTCTACCTTGCGCGGCTGAAACACCGCATCACCGTCAGACAGAATGACGGCCGGTCCCCATGGGCCGACGTGCTTGATCGCCTCGAAGGCGCGCGGGTACAGGCGCTCGGCGAACGGATAATCGACCAGCCAGTTCGAGATACGCAGCACGTCCGGCCGGTGCATCGCCTCGAGGCGGTAACGCTCCAGTGCGCCCAGATAATCGAAATAGCCGAGCTCGTCGTGCAGTTCGTTCAAAATCTCCCAATAGCGGTCGCGTGTGGCGGTCCCATAATCTTTTGCCAGATGCTCCCGGAGATGCGCCCGTACGCGATCGTTGTCGAGCAGCGTATTGTCAACGTCGAACAGAAAAACAATGTCGTGCTTTATCGCCATCGCCTTGACCAAAAAAAGGAAGATGCGCGTGTCGATAACTCGCCGGCCTGGCAATTGTTCTACCGGCTCGTAGCACGGCCGCCGGCCGATCACCGCCGGCCGCGTGCAGCCCTATCATAGGCCGAGGTAGGCAGCCTGCACTTTCTTATTGTTCGCCAGCTCTACGCTGGTGCCGTGCATGATGACGCGCCCGCTTTCCAGCACGTAGGCGCGCTGTACGAGCGTCAACGCCCGGCTCACATTCTGCTCGACCAGCAGAATGGCGGTTCCCATGGCGTGAATCTCCTGAATCTTCTCAAACGTCGTGTCGGCCATGACCGGCGCCAGTCCGAGCGAGGGCTCATCGAGCATCAGGAGGCGCGGCTTGAGCATAAGGCCACGGCCGACCGCGAGCATCTGCTGTTCTCCGCCGCTCATGGTGCCGGCAAGCTGCCGCCGTCGCTCCGCCAGCACGGGAAAAATGGTGAAGACGAGATCGAGGGTACGGCCGCGCTCGGCCTTCGCGCCCGAGGTATAAGCGCCGATCTCCAGATTTTCCTTCACCGTCAGTTCGGGAAAGACCTGGCGGCCCTCGGGGACGTGAGCGATACCCAACGCGGCGATCCGGTATGGCGGCAGTGTCGCGATGTCGTGCTCAAAAAAGGAGATCGCACCCGAGGTTGGCCGCACCAGACCGGAGATCGCGCGCAGCGTCGTGCTCTTGCCGGCACCGTTCGCTCCCAAGAGACCGACCGCCTCGCCGGCGCCGACGGTGATTTCGATGTCGTGCACGGCGGGCACGGAGCGGTAGCCTGCGCTCACTCCCGTCAACCTCAGCATGATGCCGCTCCCGGTGCCGCGGCGTGCACATAGCCGGTCCCGAGATAGGCGCGGATGACATCCGGATTGGCGACGATCTCCTCGGGTCCGCCTTCGGCGATCTTCTGGCCGTGATCGAGCACGACGATGTGACGCGCCAACGCCATGATCGCGCGCATCACGTGCTCCACGATGACGATGGTCAAGCCGCGCAGCGACAGTTTGCCGACCAGCGCCACGGCGGCGTCGATTTCCGACGGATTGAGCCCGGCCATCACCTCGTCGAGCAGCAAGAGGCGCGGCTGCGTCGCGAGCCCGCGCGCCATTTCGAGGCGTCGCTGGTCGATCGTGGTCAGTTCGCGCGCCGGAACGTGCTCTTTGGCGGACAGTCCGACAAAGTCGATCGCCTCGCGGGCGATCTTGCGTGCGCCATCAATCGACTTATCGCGCAGGAAGGCGCCGGTCATGACGTTGGCGAGCACCGTCATCTGGCCGAACGGCCGCGCCACCTGAAACGTCCGCGCCAAACCGTGCGCGCAGATGTCGTGCGGGCGCAAACCAACCAGCTCGCGTCCGAACGCTCGCACCGAACCGGCATTGGGCCGGTAATAGCCGGTAATAAGGTTGAAGCTTGTCGTCTTGCCGGCGCCGTTCGGGCCGATCAGCGCGACCGTTTCGCCCTCATTGACGACAAAGCTCACATCCTGAACCGCGCGCAGGCCGCCAAACCGGCGGCTGAGATTGTGGACGACAAGCGCCTCAGCCATCGAGCAATGCCTCCCGTTTGGACGGTGGCCGCGCCGCGGCAATGCGCGTGTAAGTGTCGCAGATGAGGCCGAGCAAGCCGCTCGGGCGCCACAGGATCACGGCAATCAGGATCAGGCTGTAGACCGTGAGCTGCACGCCGCCATGGCTGCCGCCGAGCCAACTCTGCAGCAGCGCCGAGGTCGATTCCAGCAACACGGTGCCGATGACCGGTCCCCACAGCGTGCCGATGCCGCCGACGATCGACACCAAAGCCGCCTCGACCGAGACGTTGAAGCTGAATGCCGTGTTGGGATCGATGAAATAGATGTACTGCACGTAAAAAGTGCCGGCCAAGGCGGTGAGAAACGCGCTGATCATGTAGATATTGCGCTTGATCTTGAGCGCATCGACGCCAATCGCCTCGGCGGCGTCTTCATCCTCACCGACGGCGACCAGATAGAAGCCGATCCATGACCGCTCGATCCAGTAGGTGATTGCAAGCCCGATCGCGAGCAGGACGAGAGCGATATAATAGTATGCCGCTTTGGCGTCGAACTGCATCATCAGCGGCGCGTCGCCCAAGTTCGGCAGCGTAGTGCCTTCCGCGCCCCAGGCGAAATCGCGAAATTTCAGAAACAGCAGCATGAGCAGCTGCGCGGTCGCGATGGTAGCGATGGCAAAGTAGGGTCCGCGCAGCCGGAAGCACAGCGCGCCGATCGGCAGGCTCGCCAGCATCGCGACCAGCCCGCCGGCGACGAGCCCGATCCAGGGTGAGACGCCGAAGCGGATCAGCAGGATCGTCGACGTATAGCCGCCGAGCCCGAAATACGCCGCGTGGCCGAGCGAAAGCTGTTTGGCGTAGCCGCCCATCAGATTCCACGCAACGCCGATGAAAGCGAACAGCAGGACGCGAATGCAGATATCGATGACAAAGGGGCTGGATACGAGAAGCGGGAATACGAGCGCGGCGATTACGAGCGCCGCAAGGCAGAGCTTTCCCCGGCTGAGGCGCACGTCCTTCACCGCGTCCGCGCTCCGAACAGGCCGCTCGGCCGCAGCGCCAGCGTCGCCAGCAGCATAAGAAAGACCACGATCAGGCCGGAATCGGCGCCGACGAACTGAATGCCGAGCGACTCGGCGACGCCCATCATCAAGCTTGCGATCAGCGCGCCAGTGACGTTGCCCAGCGTGCCAAGCACGACGGCGACGAACGCCATTAGTACGAACACCTGACCCACCATCGGATAAGCGGGATAGAACGGCATGAGCAGCGAGCCGGCCGCTCCGGCAAGCGCCAGCGCCACGCCGACAGCGACGGCGAAGACGCGGTCGGTATTGATGCCCATCAGCATCGCCACGTCAGGGTTCTGCGCCGCCGCCCGCATCGCCTTGCCGAGATCGGTCGAGCGCAGAAAGACCCACAGCGCCGCGCTGAGCGCCATGGCGACCGCAAACGCGATGAGTTTCGCCACCGCAATGTAGATCGGCCCGATGTGGATCGCCGCTTCGCTATAGGGCGTCTCCACGGTGCGGTAATTGGCGGTAAACAGCAGCAGCGCGACGTTGACCAGAAGCAGCGACAACGCAAAGGTCAGAAAGATCTGCGGCATGTCGCCTAGTCCAAGAACGCGGCGGATCAGGAAATGCTGAAGGAGCATCCCGACGACGAACAGGACCGGCATCGATACGAACAGCGACAGCAGAGGGTCGATGCCAAAATACGTCGCCAGAAAGTAGCTGATGTACATGCCGATCATCACGAATTCGCCTTGGGCGAAGTTGACGATCTTGACCACGCCGAAGATGAGCGTGACGCCGATGCTCACCAGCGCGTAGATACCGCCGATGAGCAGGCCGTTGACCACCGCCTGGACTACGATCTCGACCATCGCCGGCGAACAATCAGGCTTTCAACAGCGGCGCGCGCGCTTCGTCCTTGGGAAACACACTCGCCAAGTCAGCGTGCTGCCACTGCACGCCGACCGGATGCGCATAGATGTTCTTGCCGTCAGGGCCGAACTTCACCTTGCCGCCCGGACACATCGCCGCGTAGCCGGTGGAAACGTCGAGCGCCGCGAGCGCGTCGCGCACCTTCTGCGGGTCAGTGGACGCCGCGCGCTCGAGCGCATCGGCGATCATGAAGGTCTGAGCGACGAGACCGCCGGCATACTCGAACAGAAACTCGCCGTATTGTTTCTGGAAGGCGGCGTTGACGTTCTGCGAGTCGGCGTTCATGTCGTGATTCCAATGCGCCACGCCCAACAGTCCTTCCGCGAGATTGCCCACGTTTTTGTAGAAATCTGGAATGACGAAGCCGCCGGAGCCGCCGTTGATGGCGATCTGCAGCCCGACCTGCTTGATGGCGCGGATGATCAGGATGAGATCGTTCAGGTAGGACACCGGAAACAGCATATTGGCGCCCGAAGCCTTGACCTTGTTGATGAGCGGGCTCGCGTCGGTCAGGCCGGCCGAATACGGCTCGAACATCACGATTTCCACACCCTGCGCAGGCGCCTGCTCGCGCAGTCCCTTCGACGTCGCCGTGCCAAAGGCGGTATTTTCGAAGATCACCGCCACCTTCGGCGCATCGCTCACCAGCTTGGCCATTTGCAGCTGCGCCAGCGCGAACTGCGAGGCGCGCGCGAATGGCGTAAAGGTGTAATGACGGCCCTGGTTGAGCTGGTCGCTGCTCGAGCCGGTGATCAGCGGCATTTTGGCGCGTTCGGCGACTTCGCTCGCGATCAGCGTCAGCGCGCTGGCAAAGCAGCCGTGGATAGCCGACAGTTTGTAGCCTGAGATCAGACGGTCGGTTTCAGTGCGCGTGACCGTCGTGTCGCTCTGCACGTCCGAGAGGATCAGATTGAGCTTCGCGCCGCCGAGAGATTTGATGCCGCCGGCATCGTTGACCATCTGCACGGCCAGCTTGGCGGCGTTGGCGCAGCCTTGGCCGATTTGCGCGAAGCTGCCGGTGACCGGATAGAGACCGCCGATATTGACCATGTCGGCCGCCGCGGCCCGACGGGGAAGCGCAGATGCCGCGAAGGCGCCGGCAGCCAACGCACCGCCTGCGGTTTTGAGGAAGTCCCTGCGATGCTGCCCAGTGCGCGTGGTGCGGACTTTGGACTTTGCCATGTGACCCTCCCTGAGGTTTGTTTTTGCTGCGGCGGCGCGCCGATAGCAGCCGGCGGACCTGCAGCATCCGAGTGAAATATTGTATACAATATTATTTTTAATATTGCAAACTTGAGGTTTTTCGCCTATCCGAGAAGAGCTTAGAACTCTTAAGGGTTGATCGATGGCCGCCCGCAGAATGCTGCAACGAAAAACCGATGCCGCGGTGCAGCCGATCCGCCAGCCGACCGTGACATCCAACAAGCGTCGCGCCGGCGAACCGACGCGCGCCGACCTGATTGCCTCGAGCCTTGAAGAAGACATCGTGCTTGGCCGCCGTCACCCGCGCGAACGGCTGATCGAGCAAGATCTGTGCGACCGGTTCGATACCCATCGCGGCGACGTCCGTCTGGCGCTATTCGAACTGGAGAAGAAAGGGCTGATTGAACGCATTCCGAACCGCGGCGCGATAGTGCGCGACCTCACGCCCAAGGAGGTCATGGAAATCTACGCGGTGCGCGAGGAATTGGAAGTTATGGCGGCACGGATACTTCCTTTCCCGGTTGCCGACAGCGATCTCGCCAAGCTCGATGCGCTGCAGAAACGGCACAGCGAGGCTGTCGGCGCGGGCGACATGCTCACGGTCTTTTATACCAACCTGCACTTTCACCAGGCGTTGTTCGGACTGTGCGGAAACACCTGCCTGATCGAAACCATCGAGCGCCTGGCGCAGAAAGTCTACGGCATCCGCTCCTACGCCAATGCATTTCCGGAGGCCCTCGACCAAGTGCGCCTTGATCATGTCGCCATGGTCGAAGCGCTGCGCCGTTCGCGCCGCAAGGAATTGATCGAACTTACGCGGCGCCATTTGCAGCCGTCGCGGGACACCTATATCCGTGCGTATGAGCGCCGCTTCGGCAACGCTACGAAGACTTTGGTGAGCTGACCATGCAACGCATTCTTGTCACCGGCGCCGCCGGGCAAATCGGCAAAGCGGTTCGTGCCGGCCTGCGCGGCTCCTACCCGCTCATTCGTCTGCTCGACGTGGCGCCGCTCGGCGATGCGGCCGCCGGCGAGGAAATTCTCACCGCCGATATTCTCAATATGGCGGCGATGGAGAAGGCGACGGCCGGCATCGATTGCGTCGTGCATCTCGCCGGCCAGTCGACCGAAGCCGAGTGGGAGAAGGTGCTGCCGCTCAACATCGAGGGCTGCTACAACGTGTTCGAAGCCGCGCGCCGGAGTGGCGTCAAGCGGATCGTGTTCGCCAGCTCCAATCACGCCATCGGCTTTCACCGCCGCGAGCGTTTCATCGACGACAAGGTGCTGCCACGCCCGGATACGCGCTACGGCGTGTCGAAAGTGTTCGGCGAAGCGCTCGGCCGCCTCTATGCCGACAAATACGGGCTGAGCGTCGCCTGCATGCGCATCGGCACTTTCGTAAACCCTGACCGCCCGAGGGAAGCGCGGCAATTGCTCACCTGGATCAGCCATCGCGACATGGTCCAGCTGGTCCGCCGTTGCATCGATTCACCCGCACTATCATTTCGTCGTCGTCTACGGCGTCTCCAACAATCTGCGCAGCCGCTGGGACAACACCAACGCCAAGTTTCTCGGCTACCGTCCGCAGGACGATTCCGAGACCTTCGCGGCGGAAATCCTGGCGCGAAGGCAAAAAGGAAAACGAAATCGCCGCGCAGTTTCACGGCGGCTTCTACACGCCGATGGAATTTGCCGGCGATCCGAACGCGATCGAGTAAAAGGGCGAATTAACCGGCCCACAAATGACAAACGCCCTTTAAATACACCCCCATCGGAGAAAGCCGTCGATCGCAATGGCTGCAAAAACTTCCGAACAAATCAGGTTGTCAAGGGCAAAGCCGCTGCGCGGCGCCGAAGGCGCCCTTGACAACCTGATTTGTTCGGAAGCAACGCTAGCCATTGCGATCGACGGCGCCAGGTGACCAACGTGAACTTTACATTCTGCGGAACAACTCATCGTGACTGATCAAGACAAACAAAAGCACGGGCTGGCGCGCGGGCTGACCAATTACGGCGACGCCGACTTTTCGCTCTATCTGCGCCGCTCGTTCGCCAAGTCGATGGGCTACTCGGCCGAAATGCTGTCGCGGCCCGATCGTCGGCATCGCCCAGTCGGCGAGCGGCTTCAACAATTGTCACCGGCACTTCCCCGAGCTGGTCGAGGCGGTCAAACGCGGCGTCATCGCCGCCGGCGGGCTGCCGCTCGACTTTCCCACCATCTCGCTCGGCGAAGTCTTTCTCAGTCCCACCAGCATGATGTTTCGCAACCTGATGGCGATGGACGCGGAGGAGATGATCCGCGCCCAACCGATGGACGCGGTGGTGCTGATCGGCGCCTGCGACAAGACCGTGCCGGCGCTGCTGATGGGCGCGACCTCGGCCGACGTGCCGGCGATCCAGCTCATCGGCGGCCCGATGCTGCCGATGGCGCATCACGGCGAGCGGCTCGGCGCCTGCACCGATTGCCGGCGCTTCTGGGCCAAATACCGCGCCGGCGAGATTTCGCAGCCGGACATCGAGGACATCGAAGGCAATCTTGCCACCACCGCCGGCAGCTGCGCGGTGATGGGCACGGCGAGCACCATGGCGTCGATCGCCGAGGCGCTCGGCATGACGCTGCCGGGCACCGCGGCCATCCCCGCGGTCCATGCCGACCGGCTGCGCGCCGCCGAGGCGAGCGGCCGCCGCGCGGTCGAGATGATCGGCACGGACTTGCGGCCGAGCCGGATCATCACCGAGCAATCGGTGGAGAACGCGCTGCGCGTGCTGCTCGCCATCGGCGGCTCGACCAACGGGCTCATCCATCTCACCGCCATCGCCGGCCGCGCCGGCGTGGAGGTGTCGCTCAAGCGCCTCAACACGCTGTCCGACGAGACGCCGATCCTGGTCGACCTGAAGCCGACCGGCCCGCACTACATGTCCGATCTGTTCGCCGGCGGCGGCATCGGCGCCGTGCTGCGCGAACTGAAGCCGCTGCTGCATCTCGACTGCCTGACGGTGACCGGAGAGACGTTGGGCGAACGGCTCGTCGCATGAGGCTCCGTGGGTCGACCGCAACATCGTACGCCCGCTCGACGAGCCGTATCAGAAACAGGGCGGGCTCGCGGCGCTGTTCGGCTCGCTCGCGCCGAACGGCGCCATCATCAAACGCTCCGCCGCCGATCCGCGCCTGTTCGAGCGCGAAGGCCGCGCCGTGGTGTTCTACTTCGCTCGACGATCTCGCCGCCCGCATCGACGCGCCCGACCTCGACGTGACCGCGGATGATTTTCTGGTGCTGCAGAACGCCGGGCCGAAGAGCGGCTACGCCATGCCGGAGGCCGGCTATCTGCCGATCCCGTCGAAGCTCGCCCGCGCCGGCGTCAAGGACATGGTGCGCATTTCCGACGCGCGCATGAGCGGCACCGCCTACGGCACGATCGTGCTGCACGTTTCGCCGGAAGCGGCCGTCGGCGGGCCGCTGGCGCTGGTCAAGCAACGGCGACCGCATCAAGCTTTCGGTTTCGCAGCGCCGGCTCGATCTTCTGGTCAGCGACGCCGAACTCGCCAAACGCCGCGCAGTGCATCGCCCCTTTGCGGCGATGCCGGAGCGCGGCTACGCACGGCTCTACATGGAGAGCGTGCTGCAAGCGGAAGCCGGCTGCGACTTCGATTTTTTGAGGAAGACATGAGCCAGCAAACGACCACTTTGACCCGCCCTGCGGCATCGCCGAAGGCCGAACATGGCCCGGAGCGCCTCAAAGGGGTGCTGTCCCCGGTCGTCACGCCGTTCCGCGCAAATTATGCACCGGACGCCGACCGCCTCATCCGTCATTGCCGCTGGCTCCTGCGCAACAATGTCGGCCTCGCGATATTCGGCACGAATTCAGAAGGCAATTCGCTCTCGGTCGAAGAGCGCATGGAGTTGCTCGACCGGCTCATCGAGGCCGGGATCGATCCGGACCGGCTGTTGCCCGGCACTGGCGGCTGCGCGCTCTCCGATTCGGTGCGGCTATCGGCCTATGCAGTCAAACGCGGCTGCGCCGGCGTGCTGATGCTGCCGCCTTTCTATTACAAGGGCGTTTCCGACGAAGGCCTCTATCGCAATTTTGCGGAAGTGATCGAGCAGATCGGTGACGCGCGCACCCGTATTTATTTGTATCACATCCCGCCGGTCTCGCAGGTACCGATCACGATTGCGCTGATCGAAAGGCTGCTCAAGGCCTATCCGCGCAATGTCGCTGGCATCAAGGATTCCTCTGGCGATTGGAACAACACGCAGGCAATGCTGAGAGCGTTTGCCGGGACCGATTTTGCGATTTTCGCCGGCAGCGAGCCGTTCCTGCTCGCTACCATGCGCGGCGGCGGCGCCGGCTGCATCAGCGCGACCGCCAACGTCAATCCGGGACCGATCCACGGATTGTACGCGTCGTGGCAGGCTGCCGATGCCGACGCGCAGCAGGCGGCGCTCGATGTCGTCCGCCGCACCTTCCAGAAATATCCGATGATTCCAGCGCTCAAGCAGGCGATCGCTCATTGGAGCGGCGAGCCGGGTTGGGCCAAGCTGCGCCCGCCGCTCGTCGAGCTCAGCGATGGGCAAGCAAGCTCGCTCATCGCCGACTTGAAGCAATGCGGGTTCGATATGCCCGGCCTGCGCGAGGCTTGAGGTTCGCTTCCGATCCGCCGTGAGCGCTCGCTCACTCCACTCGCGCAGCGCTTTATTGATTGCGCCCGTAAAATCGGCGGTTCGGATACGCCTGGCGCGATGGCGCGGCGCCCCTAGATGAAGTGCGCGGCGAGCCGGGACTGGCGATCCAGACCCGAGACGGTGACTCGTTCATCTGCGCAGGCTACGCTGCCGCCGCTATATCGGGGGCGGGATGGCAATTGCACGCAATCGGCGCGAATTCGTTTCGCTGCTTGCCAGCGGGTGCTCGGTCGCGCTTGGAAGTTCGCTCGCGGCGCCGGCAGTCATCGCCGCCCCTGCCGACGCCGCCGACTTTTATCGCGGCAAGGCAATGCGCATTCTGGTCGGCTCGCCGCCGGGCGGCGGCTACGATGTCTACGCCCGGCTTGTTGCGCCCGCGCTCGCGGAGAAGATCGGCGCCGAGGTGATCGTCGAGAACAAGCCCGGCAATGGTGGGCTCGCGGCGCTGGCGACGCTGCTCGTGCGCCCAGCGGACGGGCTTACCATCATGAATGGCAGCGCCGAGGGTGCCATCTTGAGCCAGATGCTGCGTCGGCCAGGCGCCACCTGGGACGTGACCAAGCTGCAATGGCTCGCCAAATTGGCGACGGCGCCGAAATTGTGGTTCGTCGGTAAGAGCGCGCGCTATGGCAGCGTTGCCGACGCCCGCGCGGCAAGTCGCCTGACCTGGTCGGCGACCGGTCCGGCCGACGACATCAGCGACGTCGAGGCCGTCATCTCCTACGTACTTGGGCTGCATTCCAAGATCGTGGTCGGCTATCGCGGCTCGGGCGACATGTCGCTGGCGGTCATCAGCAACGAAGTCGATTGCGGGCTGCTCTCCGCCGACTCAGCGCTGCCGCATATCGATTCGATCAAACCGCTCGCCCTGTTCGGTGCCAAGCGCTGGCGTCATCTGCCTGACGTGCCGACCTTGCGCGAAGTCACCACGCTCCCAGCCGATAAACTGTGGATCGTCGAACTGCGCGAGAAAATCGGCGAGGCGCAGCGCGCCATGGTGGCTTCGCCCGACGTGCCCGCTGACCGTGTCGAATATCTGCGCGGCGCCTTTTCCAAGGTCCTCACCGATCCGGCCGTGATTGCCGAGGGCGCCAGGACCGATCGCGAAATCGAATACATGTCGGGCGGTGACTTGCAGCGGCTGGTCGCCGATCTGATGCAAGCGGCGGGGCCCCACCTGCCGGAATTCGAGAAGGTCGTGCTGGATACCTACTTTTAGGCTGCCATCGCCATCAAACCCGATAGCCGAAAATGTCACAGCCGGTCAGGCTTTCGATGTGGCGGCCAAAGCGGAATTTCAGCTCAGGTCCGTCGAACGGCGGCTGCTCCATTTTTTGTTCTTCGTCGGTAAGCGGCTCGACTTCGAGCACGACGAAGGTGTGTCCCGGCGCGTTGGTGGCCTTCAATGCCGGCAAGTCGCGCTCGAGCGCCCCAAGCGTGGAAAACGCAAAGACGCGTTCAAGTCCCATGCCGCGGGCGATCGCGGCGTAGTCGTTGTCCTTGTAGTTCGGCAGGCCAGCGTTCGAAGTTGCCCCATAGACCCGATTGGATACGAGGAAATGCGTGAGGTTCGGCAGGTTCATTTGCCGCTCGACCATCAGCATGCCGGGATTCATGCAAAAGGCGCCGTCGCCCATGAACGCCCAGATTTTCAGTTCCGGCCGTGCCAGCGCCAAGCCGGACGCGAACATGCTCGATAGACTCATAGACGCGTCAAGGTAGAAGCTGCCGAGCGAGTCGCGCGTCGCCGCCCACCAGGCCTGACAAGAATTTCCCGCCGAAGCCACGACGATCTCGCCGTTGCGGTGCCGCGCGATCGCGCGGAAGCAATCGAGGTATTTCATCAATGCCCCCCGCGCAGGAGATCGCGCGTGAACAGCACGGCCATCGGCCGCGAATACGTGCGCGTGTGGCGATAGCAGCGCGAGATCGACGGAATGTCGTCCGGCTTATCGATAATCTGGTACGGCATGCTGATCGCGTCGAGCACCCGCAGCAGATAAAGCCCGTTTGAGACATGATGCTTATGATGGTCGCCAACCGCCCCGCGGAGCGTCGCCATCAGAAACAAGGGGATTTCGTAGGTGTAATTGATCTTGGTGATCGCATAGACGACCGTCATGAAGCCCGATGCGCCCATCAGCGCCGCCGATCCCGTCGCTCCCATATACGCCCCCGAGCACAGGCCGATCGCCGATTCCTCGCGATTGACCGGAACGTGGATGAAGCGCTCGTCATGCTCGATCGTATTGATCAGATCCATCACCCAATTATCGGGCAAGCTCGCGACCAGTTTGACGCCGCATGAAGCAAGCTGATCGGCGATCTGTTTAGCGCTGTCTGAAGTTTTTCCGCTCACTGCCGTCAAGCTCCTCTGTTTGCGGACGGCGATCCGCCGTTGCCTGCGCCCGTCTAAGCGCACGCCAGACCCGTTCGGGCGTGATCGGCAAGCCGATCTCGCGGACGCCAAGGTGCCACAGCGCGTCGATCACCGCATTGCCGATCGCGGCGGGAGCACCGATGGTGCCGCTTTCGCTGCCGCCTTTGACGCCGAGCGGATTGCTCGGCGCCGGCGTTTCGATGAAAGCCGTGTGGAAGTCCGGCAGGTCGCCGGCGCGCGGCATCGCGTAATCCATGAACGTGCCCGTCAGCAATTGTCCGCTTGTGCGGTCATAGACGACCTCTTCCAGCAGCGCCTGACCCACGCCTTGCGCCATACCGCCGTGCACCTGGCCCTCGACGATCATCGGATTGACGATCGTGCCGCAATCGTCAGCGCCATAGAGCTCGCACAGCGTAACGGCGCCAGTCTCGGCGTCGACGGTGACGACGGCAAGATGGATCGCCTGGGGATCATTGGTGTCCGGCGGATCGTAGAACTCGGTCACTTCAAGGCCTGGCTGCAGCGAACCGTCGGCGGGCAGCTTGGCACCGTGGTAGGCGATGTCGGCAATGTCCTTGAACGCGATGGAGCGGTCGGTGCCGCGGACGCGGAAGTGGCCCTCTGCATACTCGACGTCGTCGGCCGCGCATTCGAGCGCCTCGGCGGCAAAGCGGCGCGCCTTGACCACAACCTTATCGCAACCGCGCAAAATCGCGGTTCCGGCGACCGAGGTAGAGCGCGCGCCCCAGGTGCCGTTGCCGAAGGGAATCCGATCCGTGTCGCCCTCGACCACGCCGATGTCTTCAATCGGCAGCCCAAGCCGATCCGCCGCGATCTGTGCAAAGGTAATATCGTGTCCTTGCCCATGCGAATGAGAGCCGGCGAAGAGCGTGACCTTGCCGTCGCTGTGGACGCGCACGATCGCACTCTCCCAGCCGCCATGCAGGCCGCCGCGCTTGGCAAGGTTGGCGCTCGGTCCGGTGCCGGCTTTGTCGACAAAAATCGCCAACCCGATTCCCATCAGGATGCCCCGCTGGCGCAGCTCCGATTGCCGCCGGCGGAGCGCCGGATAATTTGCGAGCGACAAGAGCTTCTCCAGCAGCGCCGGCGGATCGCCGCAATCGTAGACGCGGCCGCCGGGCGCTGGATAAGGAAAGTCGTCCGCGCCGATCAGATTGCGCCGGCGAATCTCCACCACGTCGATGCCGAGTTCGCGCGCGCCGCGCTCAATCAGCCGCTCGTTGATCCACGCCGCCTCCGGCCGGCCGGAGCCGCGATAGGCGTCGACCGGAACGGTGTTGGTATAGACGCCGCGCACGCGTAAGTGCAGGTTCGGCGTGCGATAAAGTCCGGTAATCGTCTGCGGATAGGAATTGCCGGGAATGCTCGGGGCGAAATTGCTCAGATAGCCGCCAAGCGCCGCCAACGTGTCGACCTGCATGGCGACGATGCGGCCGTCGCCGTCAAATCCCATGCGCGCGTGGCTGTCGTGGTCGCGCGCCTGCGCGTCGGACAGAAACGTTTCGCTGCGGGTGGCCGTCCACTTGACCGGCCGGCGCAGCTTTTGCGCGGCCCACACGACGGTAGAGACCTCGACTGCGAAATTCCCCTTGACCCCGAAACCGCCGCCGACATCGGGAGAGATGACGCGGATTTTGTGTTCAGGAATATGCAACGTATAGGCCGCGAGCCAGCGGCGCAGGTAGTGCGGCTGCTGCGATGTTGCGTAAAGCGTGTAGTGATCGGCGGCATGATCGTAATCGCACAGATAGGCGCGAGGCTCGAGCGGATTGGCGGCAAGCCGCGAGTTTTTTAGCCGAAGCTCGACGACCTTGGCGGCGGCGGCTAGCGCGGCTTCGGTTTTTTGCTGATCGCCCCGCTCGATGTCGAAGACGATATTCGTGCCGAAGCGCTCGTGCAAGAGCGGCGCCTGCGGTTCGACGGCCGCGCGCAGGTCGCAGACGGCGGGCAGCGGCTCGTAATCGACGGCGATAGCCTCTGCCGCCGCTTCCGCGGCAAACCGATTTTCGGCGACAATGGCCGCAACGATGTCGCCGACGTGGCGCACTTTATCGCGCGCGAAGGCAGGCCGCGGCGCCCCGTTCATTGGCCGCCCATCGCCGAACGGCATCGGGTGCACGACCGTCAGTTCGCCATGACCGGCGCGCTGCCAGTCCTCGGCCGTCAAGATCAGCAACACGCCCGGCAGGCTTTTGGCCGCGTGCACTGCCATGTTGCGAATACGAGCGTGCGCGTGCGGTGATCTCACGAACGCGCACCACGCGGTGCCGGGGAGCGCGGTGTCGTCGACAAACTTGCCCGCACCGCGCAAGAAGCGCGCGTCCTCGCGCCGGCGCACCGGCTTGCCGACATACGCTCCCTTGCTGCCGGCGAATGCGGACATCAGCCAAAGACGGCTTCGCTGCTGGCCGAGCTGGCGCGGCGCGCGTCAAGCTTGCGGCAGAAATAACCCCAGCAATGCTCCCAATGAACCGGCGTCATGATCTGCTTGTTGCGCCGCTCGCGCACCTGCCGGTTGGGCATGCTGGTCGCCAAGTTGGCGCCGCTGCCGATTAGCTGCGCCCGGCATGCCTTTTCCAGAAAGATTTCGACACAAACCGCATGCGCGATGCTTGTGCCGCAAAACGTCACGCCATGATTGCCAATGAAGACCGCAAAATTCGCGCCGAGCGAGCGGGCGAGCGTCTCGCCTTCGCTTTTTTGGGTGAGCAGCGCGACGTCTGCCTCGTGGCGGGGCACGTCGACCAGATAATCGGCATCAAGCGTATAGGGCTGCAGCGGCGCGCTGACCGCGGAAAAGATACTGGCGTAGAGCGGATGCGAATGCACCACCACGTTCACATCAGACCGCAGGCGCAAGATTTCCGAATGGATCGGCCATTCGGAATGGCGCCCGCCGCTGCCGGCGATCTGCTCGCCGTCCCAGTCAAGCAGGACAAAATCATCAGCGCCAAGCACTTCGCCGAGGCCGATGCGGTTGCGTTTCATCCAGAAGCCCGAATCGTCTTCGCCGCGCAGCGACAGGTGCCCGAGCGTCATGTCGCCGTGGCCCTCCATGTCCAAAATCCGGCAGGCGCGGGCCGCTTCAGTGAGGCGTTCGCGCGTGTCTTGGCCCATCACAACGGACGACATCGATTTCTCTGACTTGAGCTGTCTTTCGGCCCGACCCGCCAAAATCATATCTGGGCGCAGCGGCCGTGCAAACCCGCACCCGTTCGGCTCAGGCACAAGCAAAGTGCTCAGGGCGACATTCCATTCCGGGATGTTCGGCCAGGCTCATCACGGGTGTTGCGCAAACGGGCGGAAGACGACCGGAATGTTTTCGAGCGCGGTGAAATCCGGAGCCGTGTTGGCGTGTACGATTGAAACGACGCTGTCGCTGCGAAACGCTAAGCGCACGCCGATCGCTTCTGCAAACCAAAGGCCTGTTGCGATCAGACGCCATGGGATCGGAACGATGGAGGCCAGCGTCTTGCCTCCCCTTCCCTGCTCGACCAGACCGCGCAACGTCACCGGCGATCGGTGAGCGGCGGTGATAATGTCCGCGGGCGGCTGCTCGGCGCGCGCGAGAAACAGCAGCAGCGCACACAAATCATCGACGTGACAGGTGTAGAGCGGGTAATTGCCGCTTCCGATCATTGGCACGACCGGCGTCTTTTTGGCGAGAGCTGCGATCTGCGCCGCCAGTCCGCCATTGCGCTCGCTGTAGATCACGCCGGGACGCACGACCACGCCGCCGCGAATGCGCGCGGCGTGCTCAGCGGCAAGCTTGCCGAGACCGTATTTCGAGCGGCATCCCTCGAAAGCCGCCATGCTGGAAATGAAGATTTGCCGTTTGACGCCGGCGCGGGTGGCGGCATCGAACAGATATTCGCTGCCGACGGCGTTGACGCGGCAAATGTCGGCCCACGAGCGCGCCGAAAAGTCGTAGGCCGCATGGACCAGCACGTCGACGCCGTCGAGCAAATCGGGCGATAGCGGTTCGCCGAGCGCAAAAGGTCTCGGCTCACAACCGTCCGGCGCCGACTGCGGGTGCCGCACCAAGGCGACAACCTTCCAGCCGAGCGAGCGAAAGGCGCGGCAAACGGCCTCGCCGACAAATCCATTGGCGCCGCTGACGGCGCATGTGGGCGCGCTCACCGTACTTCTCCGCCCGTCGCCTCGGCCGCGATCCGCATGGCGTTTGCCATGATGCTGTAGGTCAGATGCTCCGACGGCAACGCGGAGAAGCACGCGCTGTCGACCACGTGAACACGCTGCAGCCCGAACGGACGACCCAAGCGGTCGGTCTCGCCCGGGCCCGGCGCCGCCCGCATCGGCAGACACGCCCCCAGGTGATTGCTGAAACCAGGCTCTGGTACTTCCATCAACGGCAGCGCCGGCCAAGCTCCGAGTTCACGCCGATGCGCCATAAGCTTTCGACCGATGCCGCGCGCGGCGCCTTTCGTTCGCGGATTAAGCTCGCCGGTGAAACTCGCCGGCGGCAGGCCGTCGTCCGACGGCGACGGCGGTTTGACCCTCACCGCAATCCGCCCGGACAATTGGCCCGGCAAATAGGCCATGACGATCATCATTTGATTGGTCAGCGGGCGGGCAAGCGCGTCGGGAACGAAGAGGCTGCCCCAGCGCGCGCGCAAGAGATCGGCGATGAACGGGCTGAAGCCATAAATCTGCAGGTGAATGCGCTCGGTGGACAGATCGGGATCGTCCACCACGATGAGGACCTGCCCCAACGCATTGGCTCTTGGAATTGCGCCGGGTCTGCAGCGACGGCGGAGAAACAGCGGGATCGAAACAAGCTGTGTGTCCTGCAGGTAAAATGTGCGATCGAACAGCTTTTGCGCGCCGGCAACGAGCCGCACCGATGTCGCGGCGCCGCAGGCGACGAACAGCCGGTCGCAGGTCAGCGTCTCCTGCGCACCATCGGCGAGTCGGCGCAGCCGAACCTTGATGCCGGCGGCTCCTTCTTCAAACCCAACCGCGATGCGGCCGCCATGATGCGTCAGTTGCTGGTCCGCCTTGAGGCGCTCGAGCGCATATTCGGCGCTGAAGATCGCGCGATAGGGGCAGCCATACATGCACAGACCGCAATAGACGCAGCCGCTGGCGCCGACGGCATAAGTCGGTCCGACCGCCGATCGGCTGCGCCCGAAGGCAATACCGGCTGCTGAGAGTGCGCTGCGATTGTTGAGAAGATTGGCGATCAATTGCGCGCCCTGCTCCGACAGCGCGGTGGGAGCCGCCTCGCCGTAGTTCGGATAGACTTGCGCCAGATCGTCCTGCGCGACCGGAACATCCATCACGCCGGAAGCCTCGCGATAGAAGGGCTCCAATTCCGCGCGCGCGATCGGCCAATTCCGAAATGACTCCTCCGCCATCGGCATGACGGTCGCGCCCCACACCGCCGACAAGCCGCCGCTCGAAAGCGCGCGCGCCACACTGGCGCCCCGCAGCTCCGCCGGCAGATATCGCTCGACCTCGTCGTACATATAAGTCGAGGAGAACGGCAGCTTTTTGCGCTGCATGTCGCGCGGCAAATCGCGGCGCAGCGCGCGCAGCCGCTGCAAATAATTTGTGGCGTCGGGATACTGCCGGAAATCCGCGGCAAGCGCGGCGCGGTCGTCGGGCAACACACGGTCGGGATCAACCAGGATGACCCTCCGACCGCGCCGCAAGAGCGCGCTGGCGCACGCAACGCCAGCCGGGCCAGAGCCGAGGACACAATCCACGCCGAGGCTGCCCCCCGCGCGCTCATCCATCACATCACCACCGGCAGCCAGCCTTCATCGTCCCGCTTGGGATCTGGCGGATCAAACAACCACTTCATGCAGCGGTTGTCGCCGTGGCAAGGCGGCACCGACACAAGGTGGATGCAGGGCGAGCAGAGCGTCTTGCGATAATGAATGGTCTCGATCAGTCCGTCGATGTGGCGGAGCCGCATCGGGTGCGTGGGTCCGAGAAAGGCCTTGACGCGCAGACCAAATAATCGCGCGTAATGCAGGAGCGAGGATTCGATGCCCCAGAATTCGTCGCACGCGGCTAGCGTCCGCAGCGAATCCCGCAACGGCATGGTGCCGCTGAGATCGACAAGCTTTCCGCGCCAGCCGTCGCCGCCCAAAGCTTGAACGGCGGCAATGACTTTCTTGACCTCTTCGGTATCTCCCTTGCCGCCCAGAAAGACGACTTCGCGCTCTTTGTCCGTTGCCGTGCCAAAGACATGCTTGCTCCATTGCCCGGGAGCGAGCTTGCGCTCCACCGAGAGCCCTGAGCATCCGCAACCGACGGCGAGCCGACCGCCGGCGGATTTCGGCGCGCGCGCGGCGATGCCGAGAACTCCGCGCACGTGATCGGCACACTCGGCCGGCGGCACGATCGGATGCCTCCAGCATGGTGGCGATGCGGTCGTAGTGGCTGTAAAGCGGCGAACCGGGATGAAAAAGTATCCGATGCGTATGCAATTTCTGCCGGAAGCCGGACTCTTCGAAGAAAAAGCCGAGCCGGTTGCGGGCGAGTGTCAGAATGCTGAGAACCGTGCTGAGATAGCTGTATATCTCGAGATCGATGACCGTATCCGTGCCGGCGATGGAACGAAGCAGACGCAGGCTGCTAATCGTCATGGCGGCAAAGGAGCGGTCGCTCACGCACAGAATTTCGTCGAACAGGCCCAACGTCTCGGCGAAGGGCTTCACCCCGGAGGTGGAGAGCAGTCGCATTTTGACGGCAGGATATTTGCGGCGGATGCCAAGCAGCGCCGGCAGCGCGATGACGAGACTGCCGCCGCCCAGCATTTTGATGACCGTGATATCGCCGCGTACCGGCAAAGAATGGTCTCGGTGCAGCACACGGCCCAGCAAACGCGCCGCCAAGTTGAGAACGAAAATGAGCGCGCTGCCCACATAGCGATCGAGCGCGATCTTCGATTTATACGACAGGCTCATTTGGCGTCCGGCATTCGCCGCATTTGCAACGCGAGCCACGCGGCGCACAGCAATCCGCCGCCGAATCCGGCGGCAGCCAGCCAGGGCCAACCGACGATCGAGAGGCGGTCAAAGACGGTGGCATATTGGTCGATGCAGTACAAATGTCCGGGGAAGACGTAATATTTGTCGTCGTCCTTGATGGCGCACCCGGTGAACAGGGCGATTTGCGCCCATACGGCCATGGCCTGAAATAAGACGGCATAGATCGCCAACGCCGCGACCGCCGTTCGACTCCACGCCGGCCGCAAAAGCGCAACGAGGCCGAGACCGAACGCGGGCGCCGTCCACGGCATCAGGATATGCAGGTACCAGCCTGCCGTGCCGCCGTTGCCGCCGCCGGCGACGACAATGACGATGTGATAGAGCAGTCCGCAGCCGAACACTGCAAAGAGAATGACCGGCAGCCACGCTTGGTCGCTCACCGGCACACGGCGAAGCCGCCAGAAGAATGCACCGATCACCATCGCCAACAGCAGCAGCAACGGCAGATAAAGCGGGAGCCACATGCGCGCCAGCGACCAGGTGCCGGCCCAGATCCAGGTGGTGACGATTACAATGAGCGCTCGGAGCACAGAGAAGAGCGAAAAATATTGCCGAAGCGCGGACAGCACGCCGCTCTGATCACCGGCGGAATCGCCGCCGATGAGGACTCCGTTGGCCAAAGCGTCGTAAATGTACCAGCCGCCGCCGATCACGAGAGCGATCGCGAGGACGATGAATGCGTTTCGCAACTGCTCTCCTCGCGAAAAGCCATCGATGGTGCCGTACCACGCGCGCAGCAGTAGAAAGACCGCAACCGCGAACGTGATCGGCAGAAAGAAGGCTTTGGTCAGTAGCCCCAGCCCGAGACTTAACCCCAGCGCCGACGGCCAAGCGATGCTGCGTCCGTCGGCCAATTGTCGATTGAGGAAATATGCCGCCAGGCCGGCCAGCATCAGACACAATGAATCATTGCCGATGCGGGCAAACTCCGGAAAGAACATCGGCAACATGATCGGATAAAACAGAAAGCCGTTGACCGCCGCGCGCGCATCGGTGCTCAAAGCGGGCGATGTCGCGGCTCGCCAAGCGAAGAAAACGCCGGCAAGAACGAACAAATAGCTAGCGAGCCGCAGGACCAAAATCTGCGAGACAAAGGCCGCTGGTTCGACGAGTCGCATGAGCGGAGCGAGCGCCAGATAGTAGAGCGGCGGATGCTGCGCCTCCCAGTCTTGCGTCGCGCTTGGAACGAAAGGCGGATGCGGATGCGGCTGGCGATATTGCTGCACGAAGCGCGCGACCAGGTCCGACCGCGCGAAGAACTTTGAATAGGTGAGGCCGGCGTCGAACGGCGGCGCTAAACTGCTGTAGGCGACCGGTCCGCTGTAATCGGCAACGTCCTGCGGGAGAAAGCTCTTGCCGTAAAGCGGAATGGTTCCGGTATCGGCAATTTGCCGCAAGCTCGAAAAATGCGCCGGTTCGTCGAAGCCTTCGAACGGCGGCATGATCGCGATGTAGCCGACGCCGACGAGAAACAGCGACAGCAAGTACAAGGACAGCACGGCGCGCATGCGCAACACGAGAGCGGCTCGCTTCAGGACGGAAATTGCGGCTGTGATATGAGCGGAGAAAGCGCCGAGAGTAAATGGTCGTTCCGCCCGGCCGGGACGTCGTCCGGGGTGGTTACGACTTTGTCGGGCCGCCCGGCGACTTGACGCGCGGTATGGATTACCCGGTAAAGAACTTTCGCCAACGCGTTTTTGTGGACCGTTTTCAAGATAGATTCCCCCCGCGCCCAGAGAATTTAGTATATCCAACAGCGCATCACTTGCCGGGAAAGTGCTTCGCCAATCCCTGCCAGCCCTCGAAATAATCGTGCTGCAGCTCCGAGGATTCGACCGCGTAGCGCGTCAGCCGCATGGCGAAGCGGCTTTCGAACATGAACGCCATCGTGTCCTCGATCTTGTGCGGACGAAGCTCGGCGTTCGTGGCGCGCTGCCAGGTCTCGGCGTCAGGACCGTGAGCGCTCATGCAATTGTGCAAGCTGCAGCCGCCGGGCAGAAAGCCTTCGGCCTTGGCGTCGTAGACGCCATGCAGCAAGCCCATGAACTCGGTCATGACGTTGCGGTGATACCAGGGCGGGCGAAACGTATCCTCGCCGACGAGCCAGCGCGGCGGGAAGATCACGAAATCGATGTTCGCCGCGCCGGGCAGATCGGACGGCGCGGTGAGCACGCTGTAGATCGACGGATCGGGATGATCGAAGCTGACCGTACCGATCACCATGAAGCGCGCCAGATCGTATTTGTAGGGGACAAAATTTCCGTGCCAGGCGACAACGTTGAGCGGCGAATGATCCATGTCCGCCGCCCACAGATTGCCCTGGAATTTGGCCACCATCTGGCATGGTGCGTCGTCGTTCTCGTAAGCGGCGACGGGACTGAGGAAGTCGCGCGCATTGGCAAGGCCGTTGGAGCCGAGCGGGCCGAGTTCAGGCAGCCGCAGCATCGCGCCGTAGTTTTCACAGATATAGCCGCGTGAGGCGCCGTCCGGCAGTTCGACGCGAAAGCGCAAGCCGCGCGGAATGACGACGATCTCACCCGGACTGACCTCGATCACGCCGAGTTCGGTGCAAAAGCGCGCACGGCCTTGCTGTGGCACGATCAGCATTTCGCCGTCGGCATTGTAGAAATAACGATCGGTCATCGAGCGGTTGGCGGCGTAGATGTGGATCGCCATGCCGACCTGCGTGGCGACGTCGCCGTTGCCGCCGAGCGTGACAATGCCTTCGACGAAGTCGGTCGGCTGACGAGGAACCGGCGTCGGGCTCCAGCGCAACTGCGTCGGCGTCGCGTCGACATCGTTGAAAGGCGCGCTGCGGATGAGCCCGTTGTCGATGCGCGCATAGGGCCGATGCACGACCGAAGGCTGGATGCGATAGGTCCAGGTGCGCCGGTTCTCGGCGCGCGCGGTGGTGAACGACGTGCCTGAGATGAGTTCCGCGTAGAGACCGTGTGGCGGCCGCTGCGGCGAATTGCGGCCGACCGGCAGCGCGCCAGGCACCGCCTCGGAGACGAACTGATTGCCGAAGCCGGACTGATATTGCAGCGGCGCTGATTGCGCTGCGTGCTGCGGCGACGCTGTTTCCTTTGTCTTTTCCTTGCGGACCTTGGTCTCGCTTTTGGTGGCGTGTGTCATCGGACCTCACAGAACCGCCAGGGAAATCCGCACAGCCTTAACGCCGCGGAATTGGTCACAAACGCAACTATCGGCTTTATGTCGTGGCGGCGCAAGGTCTTCCGGCCTGTGTTCCGTACGCCGGAACGCGCCGCAATTCGCCGCAAAGGACTCACAATCCGCTCAAAAACCCGCCGCCTTGGCCAGACAAGAGCGCGCGTTAGTGAGGGGTTCACCCTGATTCTCAAACGTCGCGCGCGCTTTCCGGCGCCGCGCGAGCACGATTCGCGAGGAGCGGATGCGGCCGATTCTTGCCGTGGCGATGCTTTTGCTCGGTGTTTCAACGGCAACGCCGGAACCGGAATATTTCGCCATGCCGCCGGGCTCGTTCCATCTCGGCGGAACACAGCTTGCGTCTTTGGTGCAAATCGAATCGGAGGTCGGCAAGGCCGACCGGGAAGCGATCACCGCGGCGATTGTCGCTAAGCCTGACGACCAGACGTCGACTGCTCCTTCTGCGGCGAGCAAGAGCGATACTAATAACGTCAGCCCAGCTAATATCGGCACTGCCAACATCAGCACCACTAACGTCAGCACTGCTAACGTCAACACTGCCAACGTCAACGCTGCCAACGTCAACCCGGTGGCGCTGCCGACGCTCGATCAACTGTGTCGTGTGCTGCTGAGCTCCGCGCAAGACAACGACCTGCCGGTTCCCTTCTTCGCCAACCTGATTTGGCAGGAAAGCGGATTGCGCAACGACATTGTCAGCTCGAAGGGCGCGATGGGGATCGCGCAATTCATGCCGGAGAGGGCCCATGAATCGGGCCTCGCGAATCCGTTCGATCCGCTGCAGGCGCTGCCCGCTTCGGCGCGGCTTCTGCGCGACCTGCGCGCTCAATTTGGCAATCTTGGTTTCGCGGCCGCCGCCTATAATGCGGGGCCGAAGCGGGTGAGCAACTGGCTTGCCGGCGGCGGCACGCTGCCGCGCGAAACGCGCGACTACGTCGTCGATGTGACCGGCCGTTCTGCCGAAGATTGGCGGAAGACGCCACCCGCCGACGCGGACCTTCACTTCGTGCGTGCGCTCCCCTGCCGCGAGCTGCCCGCTTTTGCCGAACTGGAGTTGGCACAGCCACCCGCAGCGCCGCCGCAGCAGGACAAATCCGACCCATCGCAAGCCGCCAAGCCGCAACCGGACAAGCCGAAAGTAACTGAGCCGCCTGCCCGAGCCGAACGCAAGCGCGCGAGGCGCGAAGTCAAAGAACGCGTCCACCGTGGATCGCACGTTCGGCATAAGCAGGCCTGATCGCTGTCATTTTGCTCTAACTCTCGGCTCGAACCGAGGATGCGCGCTGGATGCCGAGCGAGAGAATACGGTGCAACAGGTCAACGTATTTGATGCCGTCGTGCCGCGCCGCCGCGGCGAATTCCTGGCTTTCGGCGATTTCCGGATTGGGATTGGCTTCGAGAAAATACAGCGTGCCGTCAGCGGCAAGTCGGAAATCGATGCGCGCATAACCGTCGAGTTCGAGCGTGCGGTAAATCCGCTTGGCGGTGCGCTGGATGCGGGCGATCAGTTCCGGCGCCAGATTCTTCGCCGGCCCGTGTAAAATCTGGCGGCGCTCCTGATAATCCGGATCGTGCTTGGCCTTCTCGGTGGCGATCGGCCAGTCGCCTTGCGCCATATTGCCGAATTGCAGCTCCCAGACCGGCAGCACGCGCAGCCGTTCGTTGCCGAGCACGCCGACATAGATCTCGCGGCCCTCGATATATTGCTCGGCGATCGCCGCGGTGCCGACGCGCTCATGGATAAAGTCGACGCGCTCGGCGAGCTTGGCGTCGGAATCGACGACCGAGGCCTGCGATATCCCGTAGGAGCCGTCCTCGCTCAGACTCTTGACGATCAGCGGCAGCGCGAGCCGGGCCGGCCGCCGCACCTTCTTGCGCTTGGGAAAGACCGCGAAAGCCGGCACAGGAATGCGGTGATAATGCACCAGCGTCTTCGACAAATCCTTGCCGCGCGCGAGCATCAGGCCGCGCGGATTGCAGCCGGTATATGGCACGTGCATCAGCTCGAGAAAGCTCGCGACATTCTGGTCGTAGATCGCTTCGCCGTGAAATTCCTCGAGCAGCGTCAGCGCCACGTCCGGCTTCCAACTCTCGACCTCGTCGCGGATCGGTTTCAACTCGTCGTGGACCCCGAGCGCGCGCACGTCGTGTCCGGCACGACGCAGTGTGGTCACCACGTCGTATTCGGTCTTCCACTCGTTGATTTCCTCCTCGCTGTAGCCCCTGCTCGATTCCGGAGGAATCAGGTCCGGATGCACGAGCACCAGGACGCGCAGCTTCTTCATAGTGCGATCCACCTTCGCCGCGACGGACCAAACAGTGCATGCATCGTTTTGGCGGTCAACAGCACGGTGAAATCCATCACCAGTTTTTGCTCGGGCCCGACCGCGCGCAGATTAAGCTCGCGGCAACGCGCGATCATGTCGTCGAGCACGGCGTCGAGCGTGAGCTGATATTCGCCGGTCCACTTCGCCACCAGCTTGCGCAGCTTGGCGCGGTTGCGGCGGAGGAACGAGGACGCCGCCTCGGAAGGCTGATTTTTTGGCGGATTGGCGGAGAACAGCTGATGCAGATCGCGGTCGTAGGTCTTTGGCGTCTCGAAGGCGTAGAGCGCCTGCTTTTTTTTGTAGTGTTCGCCGAGCGTGTCACTGAGTTCGCTCAGCGGCTCGACCTGTTCGTGATTGCGCAGCCGCGGCCGCTCCTTGGCGATCTCCGCCATCAGCGCATCGACATATTCGAGTTTTTTGAGCGCCGGCCATCCGGCATAGCGCGCACGCCAGTTGGAGCGCGGACGCAGCCAGACGGCGAAGGTCTCGGCAAAATCCTCATCCGGATGGCTTTGCGCATACCAGAGGCGAAGATGCTGGACATATTGCCGGCTCGCCGGATTGGGCCGGTAGTAGCGCGGATAACGCCGCGAACTCGGACCAAACAGCGCCCGCCATTCGCGCCGGCGCGCAAGCCCATAAGCGTGCTGCACCACGTGGCCGGCCTCGTGGCGCAGAATGGCCATGCACTCGCGCCAGGTGCCGCCTTCCACGTCGAGGATCATCCTTCTCTCCAGCCGCGTCAGCCGCGGATGGGCCAGATAGAACGGGACGGCGATGCCAGGCGTGTTGTCCGGGCTGAACCATTCGCTCGAGATCCACGCATGCGGGCGCACGCCGACGCCGGCCTGCGCCAGCTCGTCATGCAGCGTCAGCAGGCAGTCCTCGAGCCAGGTGCCCTCGACGGTCACGTTGAGGTCCTTCAGCCGGACCTGCAGAAGCCGATCATCGGGCAGCGCGGCCCAGGGAAATTTGTCACGTGGCATGGTGCATTCCGAAACCTGTCTTCCTTGACCTGGAGCAAATCAGTACTGGGATGGTGTCATGACCGGGTGGAGAGGTGAACACCGAAAATCGGTCGGGTCGCTCGCGTCATCCCGCCCCGCGTTAGCGGCGGTGAGTCAGAGGCCCCCTCCACCACCCTGCGTTCGCTGCGCGAACTCCGGGCGGTCCCCCTCCCCCGCTATCGCGGGTGAGGATGAGTCGTAGCGTTCTCACGGCGCGATTGTTTGATTCGCACCGCGAGTTCTGAACCTTCAGCTCCCGTTTCCCACCACTCGGGGCTTTGTTTGTCCCTTTCGCTCACTGACCAGCGAAAGGAAGAAAAGGAGGCGGAACGCCGGCAGACGCAGATCCAACCGCCGCAACCGTCGTTGCGGCTCGCGTCCTAGCGGGACGCGCACGCCTACCGGCGTTCCACCGCGGTTCTCGCCAAGGGGACTGCTCATCCCCAAGGCTCAGCCCAGGCCAGAGCTTCCTGCGACTCGGCGGGAGCCTGCGAGTCCTATAGGACCGCCAACCGGGGCGAGTCTCGCACGCTTCTCCACGGGCGTTACCCGCGCCCGCCTGTCCCAGTCCAGTGAGCACCTCACGCACCGGTCATAGTGCCGGCAGGCTGATGCCCAAGCCGCCCGGGGACGGATCGTATCGTCCCGCCCGCGGGCACCGCACTCGCTCCGCTTTCCGGAATACCTTCGCGAAAGGCGTCCTTTGACGAGCGAGATTCGAACGCTCGCAATGTATCCATAACGGCGACCAAAGTCAAGGACAATATTTGCCGTTTCGGTGACAATATGGGACGCTGATGCAGATCGTAAGGCCGATGGCGTGAGCGCGGCGATTTCGCCCTGCCCGCGTCAGGTCCGTTCATGCCCCAAAAGCTGCCGTGACAGCGGACATCGGGTTTTGTCGGCGACGGGCCAGGTGCGAAGAAAGTGCGGCGCAAAAAAATGTAGCCTTGCTTCTCTACAGAATTCGGTCGTGTCAGAGGGCGACATCGGTCTCCGTCAAGCACTCACCGGTCCCCTGTCCTTTTCTGGTTTAACCGTCCGGCCTATCAATCCCACCTCCACTTCGCGTTGCCGTTTCGCCTCGTCGTGCAGCCATCGACGGAAGGCGAGCAGCGCCGGCTCCTCCGCGCGGGAGGGACGATATTCGAAATACCAACCTTCACGTTTGGTCGCGATGATTGGAAACGGCGCAACTAGGCGACCGCTTATCAGCGCATCGGTAACGTAGAGCGGTTGCGCAATGGCTACGCCGACGCCGTCGAGCACCGCTTGCATCGCCATGGCGTTGTTGTCGAAAAATACCTCGTTACCCGGCCGAATGGGCGCACGAATTCCTGCGGCGTCAAACCAGCGATCCCAATCGCTGGCGAGGTGAGGAACGACGATGAGAGTTGCCTTGCGCAAACTGGACGGATTACGCAGCCCTTCCGCGAGAGCCGGAACGCAGACCGGAACGAGACGGCTCGGGAACAGTTCTTCGGCAATGTAACCCGGCCACGGGCTGGCATCGCGGCGGATGGTGCAGGTCCAGTCGTCGCGCACCGTGCGCGTTGCGCCGCCGGTCGCCATGCGCACCTCGATTTGCGGATGTGCTTGGTAGAAGCGCGCCAACCGCGGAATGAGCCAGTTCACCGCCAGCGTCGGACCGACGCCGACGGTCAGCACGGGACCTGCCCGCATGCTGCTGACCTGTTCGGTGATCCTTGCAATCGAGTTCGAACGCGTCGGTCAATCCCGACAACAGCGCCTGGCCCTGTGCCGTCAACTCCAACGCGTTGGCTTGGCGCCGGAACAGTGCAAAGCCGAGCCGCTCCTCAAGTAGCCGCACCATGCGGCTTACCGCGGTCTGGGTGACATTAAGCTCGGTCGCTGCGGCAGTGAAACTGCCGTGCCGCCCAGCCGCTTCGAAGGCGCGCAATCCATTTAGCGACGGCAGGCGTCGGTTCATCCTTTAGCCCAATTTTTTCTTGGGCTAAGGCTAAGATAAAAGTGTTTGCGAGGCAAACTTTGCCCCATCACATTGGGGCTAACTGCTTATTAGCGTTCCATTGGCATCGTGCGGCCACCCTGCGTTTGATGAAGGCTTGATACCCTTGCAGCACGCCTGTGTCGGCCTCATGCGCCCGCGGCAGGCCTAGCCAGGAGACGTGGTTTGATCAACCGGCTCATCACCAGTTCAGTCTACGTCGCGGCGCTCGCGGCCTTCTGCATGTTCTTTACACAGGCCGTTTCGGCGCAGGAGCAGCCGTCGATTACCCACACGCTTTTGTTCAAAAGCGAGCTGCCCGATACGCCCGGCCAAGAGGTCATCGTCTGGGACACGCGGTACGCTCCCGGCGCGCTGAATCCGCGCCATCTGCATCCGGCAGCGATCACCTTCCACGTCCTGTCCGGGACCGGTGTTTGGCAGGAGGACGGCAAGCCGCCGGTCACATTGCACGCCGGCGACAGCCTGTTCGTCGCGGCCGGCACGATCCATTCCCATTGGAATCCCAGCACCACGGAACCGCTCCGCTTCATAGAATTCATTGTGGCGGCAAAAGACAAGGGCCGCGCGATTCCGCAGCCGTTGAAAAATTAGAATGACCAAAGCGGTTTAATGCGGCGAGAGCTCAACCGGCGCGATCGAGAAGGCATCGTCGGAAGGCACTGGCGTCTGGCGAGGGCGATGCGGCATCGCGCGACAGTTTTTCTTGCCGCGGGAGCAGCGCTGATCGCTGCCATCGCAACTTTCTATTGGTGGAATTCGTCGAATAGCGGCGCGCCCACCGTAGCCTCTCGCAAGGCCATCGGCGCGCCCGTGCCGGTCAGCGTCGCCGTCGTCGCTCGGCAGACCGTGCCGCTTTATCTCACCGGCCTCGGCACCGTACAGGCTTCATTGACCGTCGACATCCGCTCGAAGGTCGATGGCGAGTTGCGGCAGGTGCTGTTCACCGAAGGCCAGCACGTCAAAAAGGGCGATGACCTCTGCCAAAATCGACCCGCGCCTGTTTCAGGCTGCGCTCGACCAGGCTAAAGCCAAGAAGGCGCAAGACGAGGCGGCGTTGATCGCAGCCGAGAAAGACCTCGTCCGTGCCGAGGCTCTGATCCTCAAAAACGTCGAAACCCAGCAAAACGTCGATCAGCAAAGATCGAAGGTGGATCAGACCAAGGCCCTGATCGCGGCCGACGCCGCGGCGATCGAGTCGGCCCAGACCCAACTCGACTACACCGACATCAAGGCGCCGAGCGACGGTCGCATCGGCATCCGGCTGGTCGATCCGGGCAACATGGTGCATGCCTCGGATGTCAAGCCGCTCGCCAATCTGGTGCTGACGCAGCCCAGCGCCGTCATATTCACGTTGCCGGCGGCCGATGTCGATGAGGTGCGCGAAGCGCTCCGCCGCGGCCCGGTCGAGGTGACAGCATTCGACCAGGACAACAAAGTCGCCCTGAGCACCGGCACGTTGCTACTGATCGACAACGCCATCGACCCGGCAACGGCCACCATCCGGCTCAAGGCGATGTTCGCCAATGTCGACGACGTGCTCTGGCCGGGCGAGTTCGTCAATGCGCGGGTGCTGGTCGAAACTCGCCACGACGCGATCACCGTCCCCAATGCCGCGATCCAAAGCGGACCGCAGGGGCTGTTCGCCTGGGTCGTGGCGTCGGACGACACCGTGCAGCCGCGTCCCATCGAGGTCGGACCCGCCGCCGGAGATTCGACCATCGTCACCGCTGGCTTGGCGGATGGCGATCGCGTTGTCACGGCCGGACAATACAAGCTGCAGCCGAAAACCAAGGTCGTGATTACCAATGGCTCGCCGGCTGCCGCCGAGCCGATGGCTGCCAAGTGAACATCTCCGAGCCATTCATTCGCCGCCCGGTCGCGACCTCACTGCTGATGGCCGCGGTGGCGCTCGTCGGCGTTGCGGCGTTCCTGCGTCTGCCCGTAGCGCCCCTGCCGCAGGTCGACTTTCCAACCATTCAGGTCACCGCCACGCTGGCCGGCGCCAGCGCCGAGACCATGGCGTCATCGGTAGCGACGCCGCTGGAGCGGCAGCTCGGCCAGATTCCGGGCGTCACCGAGATGACCTCATTCAGCGCGCTCGGCGCCACCTCGGTGACGGTTCAGTTCGACCTCAACCGCAACATCGATCTTGCCGCCCAGGATGTGCAGGCGGCGATCACGGCTGCCGGCAAGACGCTGCCGCAGACGATGACGACACCGCCGACCTATAAGAAGCTCAATCCGGCCGATGCGCCGATCCTGGTCCTTGCCGCGCGGTCCGACACCTTGCCGCTGACGCAGGTGGACGAATACGCCGACAGCTATCTGGCGCAGCAAATCTCGCAGGTTCCGGGCGTCGCCCAGGTCGCTATCGGCGGCGAGCAGCGACCGTCGATCCGAGTTCAGGTCGATCCGGCAAAGCTCGCCGCGCGCGGGCTAACGCTTGAACAGGTCCGCGGCGCGCTGGTGACCGCCACGACCGATGCGCCGAAGGGATCGCTGACGACGGCGAAGACGAGTTTCACCATCGACGCCAACGATCAGATCACCGATGCCAAGCAATTCGACGACGTTATCATCTCTTACAACAACGGCGCTCCGGTGCGGGTTCGCGACGTCGGCCGAGCGATCGCCGCCGCCACCGATCGGTTTTCCGCAGCCTACGAGGACAATACGCCGGCAATCCTGCTTTCGGTCTACAAACAGCCGGGCGCGAACGTCATCGACACCGTCGAGCGGATCAAGACGCTGTTGCCGAAGATCACCGCGGCGATTCCGCCGGCGGTCAAGGTCGATACCGTGCTCGACCGCACCACGACGATCCGCGCTTCCGTTCTCGACGTTGAGTTCACGCTGATCCTGACGGTCGTTCTCGTCGTTCTCGTCGTTCTTTTGTTTCTGCGCGACACCTGGGCGACCCTGGTGCCGGCCTTCACCATCGCTCTATCGCTGCTCGGCGCGTTTGCGGCGATGTATGCGTTCGACTTCAGCCTGGACAATCTGTCGCTCATGGCGCTCACGATCGCCATCGGTTTTGTTGTCGACGATGCGATCGTCGAAGTCGAAAACGTCTACCGCCATATCGAGCACGGCACGCCGCCATTCCAAGCCGCTCTGATCGGATCGGCGGAAATACGCTTCACGGTGCTGTCGATCAGCGCGTCGCTGATCGCGGTCTTCATCCCGCTGTTGCTGATGGGCGGAATTGTTGGCCGCCTGTTTCGCGAATTTGCCGTGACGGTGATGGCCGCGGTCGCAGTATCTGCATTCGTGTCGCTGTCACTGGCGCCCATGCTGTGCGCGCGTTTTCTGCGGCCCAGTCGGTCCGAAGAACGCGGCAAGCTCTATCGCGCCATTGAAGGCGGGTTCGACGCCATGCTGGCGGCCTATCGGCGAACTCTCGACATTGTATTGCAGCATCAAAGGACGACGCTCGCGTGTTTTTCGCGACCATGGCGCTGACGGTTGTTCTCTATGTCGAAATACCAAAGGGGTTCTTTCCGATCCAGGATACCGGAATGATCAATGGGCTTGCCGAGGCTGCGCAGGATGTCTCGCCCGCGGAAATGATGCGCCTGCAACGCGAACTGGGCGGCATCCTGTTGCGTGACCCCGATATTGCCGGTTTCGCTTCGCAGACCGGAAGCACGGGCGGCAATGGCAACGCGCAGACCGCGAATACCGCGCGCTTCTTCATCGCGCTGAAGCCGCGCGATCAGCGCAAGCTCACCGCCACCGAGATCATCAACCGGCTGCGGCCACAGATCGCCAAGGTCGAAGGTGCAAACCTGTTCCTACAGGCGACGCAGGATATCACCGTCGGCGGCCGCTCGGCGCGAGCGAGCTTCCAGTACACGCTGCAAGACCCCGACATCCCCGAACTGGTCGAGTGGTCGCAGAAGCTGCTGCAGAAGCTGCGGACGCTGCCGCAACTGGTCGATGTCTCAACCGACCTGCTGGCGAATGCGCCGCGGCTCCAGGTCACTATCAACCGCGACCAAGCGGCGCGCTTCGGCATAACCCCGCAGGCGATCGACGATACGCTGAACGACGCCTATGGCCAGCGGCAGATCACCCAGTACTTCACCCAGCTCAATACCTATTGGATCATCTTAGAAGTGCCGCCGGAACTGCAGGACAGCTTCGCCTCGCTCGATCGCATCTACATCAAATCGCCGCTGACCGGCCAAGCGGTGCCGCTTTCCATGCTGGTGCATATCGACCGCAGCGGGTCGGGCCGTTGTCGATCTCGCATCAGGGACAGTTCCCGGCAATTACGCTGTCGTTCAGCCTCGCCCCCGGCGTTGCGCTCGGACAAGCGGTCGACGCCATCACTGCGGCGACGCGCGACATCGCACTGCCGGATACGGTGATCGGCACGTTTCAAGGCAATGCGCAGGCGTTTCAGAGTTCACTTGCCGGCGAACCGGCGCTCATCGGCGCAGCGCTGATCGCGGTCTATATCATTCTCGGCATGCTCTACGAGAGCTACATCCACCCTCTCACCATATTGTCGACACTGCCATCCGCCGGCGTCGGCGCGCTGTTGGCGCTTCGGTTGGGCCACATGGATTTGTCAGTGATTGGCATCATCGCCATCATCTTGCTGATCGGCATCGTCAAGAAGAACGGCATCATTCTGGTCGATTTCGCCATCGTCGCCGAGCGTGATCAACACCTGCCGCCGCTGGAAGCAATCCGGCAAGCGTGCTTGCAACGCTTCCGCCCCATCATGATGACGACGGCGGCTGCAATGATGGCGGGCGCTGCCGCTCGCACTCGGTCACGGCACCGGATCGGAACTGCGCCAACCGCTCGGATACGCAATGGTCGGCGGGCTTGCATTGAGCCAACTGTTGACGCTCTACACCACGCCGGTCATTTACCTCTATCTGGATCGTCTGCAATCCTGGCTGCGAGACTATGTACGCGTCCTCAGCGGGCGTGGAGACAATTCCCACCCAGCGACTTCAGCAGCAGCCAGCCAAGGGCATCTTTGATCGTAGTCTGCCAATAGGATGGTCCGGCCGTGATCCTGCCCTGCCAGCGACTGAAGTTGGCGATGGGGGCGCCCGACATCAAGCGAATGAACCTTTCGCACTGCGTCAATTGACGCGGGCGAAATGATGCTGTGGGTCATTCCCGACGTTCTCGGTTGTTGAGCTGAACGTCGGCTATTCCACCCATCGCGACGAAATTCTTTGGGACTGGCCGAAGTGCGCGCCGCGTGTTGCAGGTATTAGGCGGCTTGCTTTCGCGCTTCCACGACGCTCGTTCTGTTGGCGCGGCCGACCGCCTGTCATCGCGCAAAAGTCATTGCAGGGTCGCTGCCCGCCCTAGTGGAGCGGATTTGACATTCGCTACCCACCCAGCCGCAAGCTCGTGAAGCGAATGTCAAATCCAAAGCTCCACTAGTACCAATAGTTGCTAGTGGTCCTTTGATTCTAACATTCGCATAAGGGCTTACGGAACCGGGATGCGAATGTTAGAATCGGACCACTAGCTTGCTGTTACATAATGACAACCAACGCGAGGGCGCGGGACCGGACCGTCATGGCCGCGACGTCGCACCTTCTGGGGTAGTCGACGTGACCTCCTCGGTAATCACCTTGAATCCCGCGAGCGTGCACGGCCCGAACGAGGTCACCATCGCGACATCGGTGGCATCGCGCCCGCGTGCCATCAGGATGCGGCCGATACGCGGCGTGTTGTGGCGGGCGTCGAACGTGTACCAGCGCTCGCCAAGATAGACCTCGAACCAAGCGCTGAAATCCATCGGGGCCGGATCGGATGGCACGCCGATATCGCCAAGATAGCCGGTGCAGTAGCGCGCCGGAATGTTCATGCACCGGCACAGCGTGATCGCCAGATGGGCAAAGTCTCTGCATACCCCCCGCCCCTCGTTATGGGCATCCCACGCTGTTTTGGTCGCACTCGCGTGCTCATAACCAAACTGAATGCGATCGTGGACATAGTCGCAGATCGCCTGAACGAGGCGCCATCCTCTGGGAACATTCCCAAATTTGCCCCACGCGATCTCGATGAAACGATCGGTCTCGCAATATCGGCTGCCGAGAAGGAAAACGAGTGTGTCGACCGGGAGGTTTTGCAGCGCATGCTGCTGCGCGCCCAGGTCCACCGCGTCCGGCTTGCCGTTGTCTTGCAACAGGAAGTCGGCCGACATGGTCAGCCGGCCCGCGGGGGCGTGGATGACATGGCAGAAATTGCCGAAAACGTCGTGGTAGGTATTGGCAAGGAGCGGCGGATCGAGTTGCACGCGGTCCCAGGTCAATAGCTCGGGAGTCCGGGACGGATGAACACTCAGCTGCAGGATCATGGGAGTGGGTTGCGGGCAATCATAGGAGATCCTGTAACCCGCATGAATCTTCATCGATATCCTCTTCGTTCCATCCACGCCGAGCCGGTCGGACGGTTGCAAAGATAAACGTGGCGAAACGCTCTCTTGAGGCCCCCGTTACAAATGAGGCCCCACGACAAACCCCCAGCAACATGCATGTTCCGCGCCACGATCAATCCACTGGCGTTGATACCGCCAACGTAAGCGCCGACGGCAACACCGCGGAGACGCTGTTCACATGTACGGCGTTTTGAAGGGTGCTAACGGTTCGTCGTAGGAGAAGCCGCCGAAACCACGGAATAGCAGTCGGGCCGGCATGACGTTTTAGCTCAAGCGGCTTCAGACAGTGCGAACCGGCGGCAATGATCGAGATAGGCCGCCTCGTGCATGCCAATCAGCTCAACAACGCTTGTCCACAACCACCACGGCGTTTCGAGCGTAGCCTTATGGGTTTTGGCCAAATCGGCACGCCATGCCCGGCGCTGGCCCGCTCCCATTTGGCGGCCGTGGGCGCGCCCGACGACGCCCGCCAGATAGCGCGCCAACTCCATCGCCTCCTGCCGGTTCAATAAGCGAGCGCCCACCAAATCTTGGCGCGCTCAAAGCCTACCAAGCAAGACCAAGATCAAGAGAATGACAATCACGATGCCCAGCCCGCCACCGCCATAGTAGCCGGTCCCATAGAATGGACCGCCACCAAATCCGCTGAAACCTCCGAGCAAGATAATGACCAAGATGATGAGAAGAATTGTCCCGATCGACATGAAAACGTTCCCCAATGTCTATGTTGGCTTGCTTTTACGGAATAGCTGCGCCTATCGACCCAGCCCGCTGTTTCGTCAGTGCGAGAAAAGCGCCAGCAGGATGATGATCGGGATTGGAACGCCAAGCAGCCAGAGAAGAATGCCTCTACCCATGATGTGCTCCTTTATATTGGCCGGGGGGTGAGAACACGATCGTGCCACGTACCGTCGCGCAACGTTCCGCCCTCAACTGCCGCAAGGCTTGCTGCGAATGCGCCGAACAACATGGCGGCGGTCAACCAGAAGGAAAGCTTTGCCGCACCTTTCCGCGCATCGTCGGCGGCAGTCTTCGCTTCGGTGATGACGTCATCGACGCGCTTCTCAGCATCGGCCTGGCTCATGCCGGTGCGGGCAGCGACCACTTGCGCCACATAGGCTTTGTCGGCGGCGCTAAGGTCTTGATTGTCGTGAAAACTCGCGGTCCACAACCTTAAGACTTCTGCCCGTCCTTGAGTGGGATTTGCAACGCTCGGCGCGGCAGCATTTGGGCTGCTGGCAGCGGGTGAGGAGCCAGGCGCGGCTGTCATCTGTCCACCAGTCTGAGGGCGGAACAACTTGTCGACGTAAATATCCGCCGGATTGACGGAGCGCGTGGACTGCGATGCCGCACTGCTTACTCCGGCCGCGGCGCTATTGGCGAGATACCCCGTCACTGAGCCCAAGGCGGTCGCGCTCAAGAGCGTTGCCAAAGCCCAGGCGATAAAGCCATGCGCCGTATCCCGAAAGAACACTTCGTTGGTGTGGACGCCGACAAATTTCGTTCGCAATCGCGCGGCCAGATAACCACCGACAGCCGACGACATCACGGCGACGATCACCAGATATATTCCGGCGCTGGCCTTGAATGTCGACGCCGAAACGCCGCCGTCGTTCCACGGCGATATGGTTGACAGGCCGAGACCGGCTCCGAAGGCGATCAGAAGCAGCGCTAATGCCGCCGCGCCAACAGCGCCGGCCGCGATAGCTCCCCATGACACGGCAGACTGCGCGTCCGCAATCGTGGACGTGGCACGCAGATCGGATTCCATTGGGCTCTCCCAGATAGTACTAGCCGTACTGATTAATAATTCGGCATAACAACGCGGCACGATCAAAAATAGTTCCAATCGGCTGAGAAACGCGTCGTTCGCTGGCTCTTTTCTATGCCGCTTCTGCCTGCTGATTGACCGCGGTTTCCGCAATCCTGGTCAGCGCCGCGTCGGTTTTTTGCTCTTCTTCGAGCGTCTGATCGAGCAACCGAACGGCTTCGTTCAAGCCAAGTTCGTGCGCCCAGGACCTAAGCGCACCGTATCGTGAGATTTCATCATGTTCGACCGCCTGGGCTGCCGCCAGCAAAGTCCGGACGGCGGAACCCACAGCTTGTCCAATTTGTTTTTTGGCAGGCCCAGAGGGCATGGGCCATTTCTGGGCCTTTATTGCAGGACGAACAAATGATCGCCCATACCGCCTTATCAAAGCCCAAGCCATTGCCGGTGTGGGATCGCCGCAACAACAGGCTCTTTCATGAGTTCATGGCGGACCATCCCCACACCTACGATACGCGGCCGCGCCGGTCGCTGATCCAGCTGCTTGAATCCCATCCGCTTTACGATTGGCTGCTTGCCGCTTACCAGAACAGCGGTCGCAGCGTACGCCAGATCGAGCCGTTTATCCGAAAGCACGGCATTAACATGAATGAGTTTAGGCCGGTCGCTTACCGCTCGTTTGCCGAATTCTTTGACCGCGAGTTTCTACCCGACGTCCGACCATTCCCAGTGGCGAGCGCAGATATGGGCGCCTTCGCCGAGGCGCGTTACTTCGCATGGCAATGCCTGGCGCCGGGTCAGCAATTTCCCGTCAAGGGACATTCGCTCGACGCCGAAACTATCCTCGGCAATGCCGATCGGGCGCGCGCTTTCGCGGGCGGTCCCGTCATCCTCGCGCGCCTCTCGCCGATGGATTATCACCACGTCCATTTTCCCGACAGCGGCGAGACCGTGGATAAAGATCATCTCGGCTATCGTCTGTGGACCGTGAACTGGCACGCTTTGCAGCACATGCCGGATATTCTGTTTCGCAATGAGCGGCAGGTGAACATCCTTCAAACGCGCAATTTCGGCCGGCTCGGTTTTGTCGAAGTCGGCGCGATGTCGGTCGGCCGCATCGTCCAGGTCCATCCGACCGGCCGCGCGTTCGAGCGCGGCGCGGAGAAGTCGGTGTTCAAGTTCGGCGGCTCCGCGATCGTCGTTTTCGGCGAGCCGGGCGCGTGGCGGCCGGCCGAGGACTTGCTGACGCATACGCAAGAGAACGTCGAGACCCTGGTGCGGCTCGGCGACGTCATTGGCCGTTCCGCGCGCAGCTGATCGCGGGCCGACTTTAGTCACTCGGTTCATCACGGCATTGAGCTGGCCGAGAACAGGTTAGGCGTCAGCGCGTACCGATGCGTTGGTGTCGCAGTCAGAAACCGGCAAAATCAACTGCATCCGCCTTCTCCGTTGTGACCGGTTGCCACTCGGCCAGCTTTTGTCAACGGCCGGCCCGGAAAAATGTTCACGTAACCCGAAGCGTGGCGCACGTTGCAGCTATTCAGCCGCCTGCTTTCGCCCTGCCACGATACCCGTTCCGTTTGCGTGGCCGACCGGACTTTTCGAGCGGACCTTCCGACATACGGCGGAACCATCCAACATCGAATGAGGTTGCCCTTTTGAGCATCGCCACTTTTAACATCGCCCCATGCGAGCAGTCGCGGTGGAGCAGCAGGAGCAGTCGCCATGAATGAGGATAGGATCGCAGGAACCGCCAGAAACTTCGGCGGCAAGGTGGAGGAAGGCATCGGTCGTGCTACGGGCGACGCCAGGGCACAAGTTCGCGGGATGGCCGACCAAGCCGCCGGCGCCGCGCAGGATCTCTACGGTCAGGCGCGCGACGGTGCTGCGGACGCCGCCGCCATTGCCCGCGACACGGCCACGTCCACGGAAAAGTGGCTGCGCAAGACGATCGAGACGCAGCCCTACACCACCGCGCTGGTCGCCATCGGCCTCGGCTGGTTGCTCGGCCGCATGCATCGGCCTCTGTAGGTCCGCTGTGGAGCGGAAATAGAGTTGCTAGGAGTCTCTTCGATTCCAACATTCCCATGATAGCCAGCGGAATTGGGATGCGAATGTTAGAATCGGCCCACTAGTTGTCCGCTTCGCGGTCGCTGTCCGTGCTGATCGCGGGCGCCTCGTGCAGAACCATGCTCAGCAACGAGTTGTGGACTTCGAGCTCGCCGTTGTAATTGATGAAGCCGAGCTTGCGAAACTTGTTCATGAAGACGCTCACGCGTGACCGCGTCGTGCCGATGATTTCGGCGAGCGTCGCCTGGCTGACTTTGGTTATCACCCGCTCCTGCTTTCCCTCTTTGCCGAAATTCGCCATGAGCAGAAGCGTCCGCGCCAGGCGCTTTTCGCTCGAATTGAAAAGCTGATCCACCAAGTCCTCCTCGACGCGGGCGTTGCGGGCCAACAAATGAGCCATGAACCGCTCGGAAAACTCGGGCTCATCGTGCAGCGCGCGCACCATGGCCGCCTTCTCGATCCGCATGACGGTGCACTCGGTCATGGCCACCACAGTCGCCAACCGTAACGGCTGACCCGACAAACAGCCCTCGCCGAAAAAATCCCCCCTGTCGTGGATGGCGACCACCGCTTCCTTGCCCCGTTCGGATATGACGCAGACCTTGACCCTGCCGTCACGAATATAAAAGACGGCATCGGCCGGTTCAGCTTGCGAAAACACTTTCTGATTCTTGCGATAGTTCGCGATGCTCCTGCCACCGTTCACGGTGGCGAGAAATGTATCGACTTTGAAGGGTGGTTTCTTCTTCGCTTTCACAGCAACCCTTCTCCCTTCATTGTGCCGTCATTAGAGCGCAATCGCTTCATATTGAATCGGTTGACCCTCCAGGATTTTAGTGGAGCATGATCATTTCGGAAACCCGGCTTCCATTTTTCCGGATCATGCTCCAGGCGCGGTATTTTAATGCAAACCGAATTCCGGGAAAAGTCTCGGGATGGCGTTCGCGGGGCGTCCTCGACCATCGCTAGAGAAAGTGTTCCTTATCCGAACACATTGAGAATTAAGATTTATTGCGAACGCGTGCGGTTGGAACAGGTGCTTCGACTAGCGCGCCGAAGGCCTCGCGTGCAAAATTGCCCTACCCCGGCCGCGTGAGCGCTCATTACGGGGGCTCTTCGCAGCACTCCGTGAGCGAAATAATGTCCACGGCTTGGCCATCGACGAAGGCTAAGTCGTTTAACGTGACGCGAGTGGCAAAGCCGATAAGCAACTCGGGCGGGTCGGCGGTAACAATGGGATTGGCCGGCACAGCGACCAGTTCATATTTACGCGTGGACTCGCGCAAAGATCGATGAGCGTCCGTCCAGTCGTATACGAACAACCCGCGCTCAGCCATGGCCATGTAGCTGGGAACGTCGTCAGGAATCAAAAGCCGCGCAGTCGATATGCGCGGCAGATCATTCACACGTTCTTCTATGTCCTCGATTGAGCCGTCTTCAAAAGTCAGCACGCGCGTCGGAATGGGAGCCCATCCGGCTGTAAAAAACGCGCCGACGTGGCCGTTACGATCCGAAGCCAACCACAAACAATCAATTCCAAATGGGTAGGAGCTGCCGCTCGCGGCCTTTCTTGGAATGGATATAACGCCCACCACGAATCCGCAAAGCAGGCACGCAAAACCAATAAAACCCTCGATGTTCTTGTCGCCATACGCGCCAAGGCACACGAGCGCGATGCCTGCTAACGAAAGCACGGCGGCGACGTTCAGGCGTGGAATATTACTCCATCGGCTCATGCGCGTTGCAGCATCCTCAGACGACGTTCGTCTCCCGGATCGTCGGCCGCGACCTCGACGCCCCGTTTGTCCAAGCGCAGATCAGCCCTTCGCGTAGGTCTGGATCGTGGCGTCGAGCTTGCGCCACAGGCCGACGAGGTCCGTGCTCGGACCGCGGTTGCTCAGCAGTACCACCGTGTGGTCGTTGCTGAGGTGGTTGTGGTAGCGCGTCTCGAATCCACCCCAGCGACCGCCATGCGCGAAGCCATAGACGTCGCCGCGCCGGTTGATGAACAGCTCCCAGCCGAGACCGTACGCGTTGGTCGCGCCGTCGCGCGTCGTCGAGGGCGTAAGCGCGAGCTTCATCGTCTCGGGCTTGATCAGCGTGTGGGCGCGGACCGCCGCGTCCCAGCGCGCCATGTCGTCGAGGTTGGTCCAGATCGCCCCGTCGCCAACCTCGAGATGCTGCTCGTGGCGCTCCGGCGTGGTGCCCCAGCTCTCGGCCCAGCGGCCGCCCTCAGGGTCGTAGCCGAGCGCATTGTTGCAGGTCGTACTGCGCGGCACGCCTGCCGGGTTGTCGTAGACGAAGGTGTTGGCCATGCCGATGCGGGCGAAGATCTCATCGTGCATGAAGCGCGCATAGGGCTTCTTCGCTGCCCGCTCGATCACGACCGCCATCAGCATGAAGTTGGAGTTGTTGTACTCGTAGCGGGCGCCGATCGGGAAACGCAGGGGAAACTGCCGGCGCTGGCGGCCGAATTCGTCCGGATAGTCGTCGCTGACCCAGTAGGTGCGGTTGCGCATCGGCACGTTCTTCAGGTCGAAATAGCTCGGCAGCCCGGAAATGTGGTGCAGCATGTCGGCGAGCCGCAAGGGCGTCGCCTCGTAGCGCGGCAGCTCGGGCAGGAATTTGCGCACGTCGTCCTCGATCGAGAGCGCGCCGCGCTCCTGCAGCATCAGCACCGCGGTTGCCGTGAAGGTCTTCGTCACCGAGGCGAGCTCGAAGCGCGTGAGCGGCGTGATCGGCGCGCGCGTGCGCAGGTCGGCGATGCCGTAGCCCTTGCGCAAGAGCGGCCGGTCGGGCTTGAGGAGGAGGATGGCGATGCCCGGCTCGCTCGGCTTGACGCCCATGTCGTGCACCAAGCCATCGACCGCCTTCTCGAGCCCGTGCAGGTCGTAGGCCGGCTCGGCCGCCGCGTCGCCGCCGTCGACAAGCGAGGAGGCGAGCGCGCCGGCGGCCCATGACATGGCCAGTGACGCGGCCCGTCGGCGCGTGAATGAAACGGTCATCGAAGGTCCCCCCAATTTCACGGTGAGATCGCCAAGCTATCTGCAAACGCGAACGCTCGTGTATAGTCTCTCGCCCGGGCCGTTGCAGCCTTCGATCTACCTGGGCGTATATTGGCGGTCTTCTGATCGAAGGCTGGAACGCGTGCCGGAAGACATCGTACCCATCCTCATCGTCGGCGGCGGGCCGGTCGGGCTGGCGCTCGCCGGCGATCTCGGCTGGCGCGGCATCGCGCTGCGTGCTGATCGAGCAGACCGACGGCTCGATCTATCAGCCGCGCATGGACCTGGTCGGCGTCCGCACCATGGAATTCTGCCGGCGCTGGGGCCTGGTCGGCGCGGTCGAGGCGTCGCCCTACCCGCGCGACTACGCGCAGGACAACATCTATCTGACCAGCCTCACCGGCTACGAACTCGGCCGCGAGCGCTTTCCCGGCATCGGCCAGGCGCCGCCGCCGCCGGAAAGCCCGCAGCGGCGCGAGCGCTGCCCGCAGAACATGTTCGATCCGATCCTGCGCGGCTTCGCGGCCGCGCAGAAAAGCGTGACGCTGCGCTACCGCACGCGGCTCGTCTCGTTCACGCAGAACGCCGAGGCAGTGACCGCCGACGGTCGAGAATGCCGACACCGGCGCGCGCGAGCAAATCTCGGCGCGCTATCTCGTCGGCTGCGACGGCGCGCGCAGCCTGGTGCGCGAGACGCTCGGCATCGACATGCTCGGCAATCCGGTGCTGACCTACACGACCAATGTCATCTTCCGCTGCCCGCACCTGCTCTCGCTGCACGACAAGGGCAAGGCCTACCGCCACATCTTCATCGGCCCGGAAGGCACCTGGGCGACCATCGTGGCGATCAACGGCCGCGACCAGTGGCGCTTCTCGATCATCGGCGGCGCCGCAGCAGCGCGAATACACGACGGACGAGATCGAGGCGGCGATCCGCCGCGCCGTCGGCCGCGATTTCGAGTTCGAGATTTTGAGCGTGCTGCCGTGGGTGCGGCGCGAGCTGGTCGCCGAGACCTACCGCGACGGCCGCGGCTTCATCGCCGGCGACGCGGCGCATGCGATGTCGCCGACCGGCGGCTTCGGCATGAATACCGGCATCGGCGACGCGGTCGATCTGTCCTGGAAGCTCGCCGCCACGCTCGAAGGCTGGGGCGGCGACGGCCTGCTCGATTCCTACACCGTCGAGCGCCAGCCGGTCGGCGCCCGCAACGTCGCCGAGGCGAGCGGCAATCTGCGCCGCATGCTCTCGGTCGGCAGCCATCCCGACATCGCCGACGACACGCCGCAGGGCGCGGCGACGCGGGCAAAGGGTCGGGCGCGAATTCACCGAAATGATGCGGCGCGAATGGTTCACGCTCGGCATCCATCTCGGCTATCGCTACGAGGGCTCGCCGATCTGCTGGCCGGACGGCATCGCGCCGCCGCCCGACGAGGCCAGAACCTACGTGCCGACCGCGCGGCCCGGGCATCGCGCGCCGCACGCCTGGCTCGCCGACGGACGCTCGACGCTCGATCTGTTCGGCCGCGGCTTCGTGCTCCTCGGCTTTGGCGCCAATGCCGCCGACGCTGCGCCACTGCTCGACGCCGCGCGCGACGCGCACCGTGCCGATGGAGTTCGTCGGCATCGCCGAACCGCACATCGCCGCGCTTTACGAACGCCAATTCGTGCTGGTGCGGCCCGACGGCCATGTCGCCTGGCGCGGCGACCGCATGCCGGATGAGCCGCTGCGGTTGATCGACGTGGTGCGCGGAGCGGCGATTGCTTGGACGGGTCGAGCGTAGCGAAACCCTGCTGCATGGTCACGCACCAGGCGAATGCCGCTTCGCTCGACCTGACCCTACATTTTGCTACGTTTTGCCGAGGCGCCATCGATGAACAAAATCCCCTCCCGCGAAGAACTCGCCCAATCCGGTACGCTCGAAGAGCTGTACGGCAAATTGCCGCTGGTCGGCATTGCGCCGGGCTGGAACAAGAAGGTCGCTTCGCTGTGGTCCGCGCCGAAGCAGAATTTCGCGCCGGCGCATTGGAAATACGAGCAGGCGCGCGGCGCGCTCGATGCCGCCGGCCGGCTGATCAACACCGAGCTCGCGGAGCGGCGCAATCTCATCCTGTACAATCCGGTCTCGGACGCGAGCTACGGCACGGTGCGCACCATGGTCTCCGCCTATCAGATGATCATGCCGGGCGAATGGGCGCGCTCGCACCGCCACACGCCGAATGCGCTGCGCCTCATCTCGATTCCGAGCCTGGCACCTACACCGAAGTCGACGGCGTCAAGATCGCCATGGAGCCGGGCGACGTGCTGCTGACGCCGAACTGGTCGAGCCACGGCCACGGCAACGACAGCCGCGCCTGCGCCTACTGGCTCGACTTTTTGGACGTGCCGCTGGTGCAGCTGCTCGAGCCGATGTTCTTCGAGCCGAACGAGGAACGAGGGCGGCGAGAAAGCGTCCGGCGGCGCAGCGCCGACCACGGATTCGCCGTTCGTGTTCACCTTGAGCGATACGCAGTCAAGCGTCTCGATGCCGCCACAGCCCGACCCGTCCGGTCCGTTCGCCACGCACGTCCAGCTCGGCAATCCGGCGATGGATACGATCGGGCTGTACATGATGCGGCTATCGCCGCACGTGCGCACCGCGCCCTATCGCGACCACCACCAACAACATCTACGCCATCGTCAAAGGCAGCGGCGCGACCACGGTCGACGGCGAGCGCTTCGAGTGGAGCCGCGGCGACGTGATCGCCGCGCCGGCCTGGCGGCCGCATTTCCATGAGGCGGCCGACGACGCGCTGATGCTGCGCGTCACCGACGAGCCGGTGATGCCCGGCTCGGCTTCCTGCGCGTCGAGGATCGCAAGCCCGCGCATTGATGAAGCGGAAAAATCGGATCGCCGTCATCGGCGCCGGGCTGGGCGGGCTTGACCGCCGCCGGTTTTCTGCAGCGCGCGGGCTTTGCGGTCAAAGTCTACGAGCAGGCGCCGACGTTCTCGCGCATCGGCGCCGGCATCATTCTGTCGGCCAATGTCACCAAGGTGCTGCGCCGTCTCGGCCTTGAAGAGCCGCTCATCGCCACTGGCATCAAATCGCAAAGCTACGTCAGTCGCGCCTGGGACACCGGCGAGACCATGGCCGAGTTCGTGTTCGACGCCGAGAGCGAACGGCATTACGGCGGTCCCTATGTCCATATCCATCGCGGCGATCTGCACGCCGTGCTGGAACGCGGCGTGGCGCCCGGCACGATTGCGTTCAGTCATCAACTGGTTGATTTGCGAAGAAGAGCGGGACGATGCAGCCTCGTTTTCGCGAACGGCGCGACCGCCGAGGCGGACATCGTCATCGGCGCCGATGGCATCCGCTCCAAGGTGCGCGACTATTCTTCTCGGTCCAGAGCCGCCGCACTTCGTCGGCGCGTGCGCCTATCGGGCGATTTTTCCGGCCGATCGGCTCAATGGCTTCTGGATTCCGGATTGCACCAAATGGTGGGGAGCCGACCGGCATTGCCTGCCCTACTATCTGACCGGCCGGCGCGATGAGGTTTACGCCATCGGCGTCGTGCCGACGGCGCGCTGGGAGCATGGCGACAGCCTCGATTCCGGCGAGCCGCGAGCAATATTTGCACTCGTTCTCGGGCTTTCACGCCGATCTGCAGCGCGTGCTCGAAGCCGTCGGCACGGTGACGCTCTGGCCGATCTTCGATCGCGAGCGCGACGATCGCTGGAGCGGCAGACGGCCGCATCGTGCTGCTCGGCGACGCCTGTCATCCGATGCGGCCGTTCATGGCGGCAGGCGGCGCCATGGCGGTCGAGGACGCGCGCGATCTTGAGCCGCTGCCTGGACAAATTCGACGATCCGGCCGCGGCGTTCCGCTGCTACGAGGCGACGCGAATTCCGCGGGTCGGCGAAGGTGCAGGAAATTTCGCATCGCCAACACCTGGATGCGCGGGCCGACCGACACCGACTGGTTCTATTGCTACGATGCGTGCACGGCGCCGCTCGCCGCCGTGCAATGACCGGGATCACAACATGTCTGAACCCAAACCCGATCCGATGATCGCGCGCGATCTCGTCGGCTATGGCGCAACGCCGCCCGATCCGAACTGGCCCGGACGGCGCGCTGATCGCGGTCAACTTCAATCTCAACGTCGAGGGCGGCGGCGAATTGTCGCTGTTCAACGGCGATGACGTGTCGGAAGGCATGCTCAACGACATTGGCGTTGCGACCCAGCGCGGCGTCCGCTCGCCGCTGGTCGAATCCGTGTTCGAGTACGGCAGCCGCCGCGGCGCCTGGCGCGTGCTCGATGCGTTCGACGAATTCGCCATCAAGATCAGCATTCTCGGCGTCGCGCGGGCGCTGGAGCAGAATCCCGAACTTGCTAAAGCGTGCGTCGCGCGCGGCCACGAGATGGTCAGCCACGGCTACCGCTGGATCGACTATGTCGCGGTGCCGGAAGAGGTCGAACGCGAGCACATCAGGCGCGCCATCGAGATTCTCACCAAATTGACCGGCGTCCGACCGATCGGCTGGATGACCGGACGGCCCGGCCCCAACACGCGGCGGCTCCTGGTCGAGGAAGGCGGCTTTCTCTACGACCGCGATTCGCTTGCCGACGAACTGCCTTATTGGCTGCGCATCAACCGCCGCCCGCACCTCGTCATCCCTTATTCGTATGAGGCGAACGACAATCGTTTCAACGAGAACTCGGGCTTCTCGACGGCCGGTGATTTCTTCATCTACATGCGCGACGCCTTCGACGTGCTCTATCGCGAAGGCCAGCGTGGCTCACCCAAGCTCCTCTCGATCGGCCTGCACGACCGGCTGATCGGCCGCCCCGGCCGTTGCAAAGGGCTGATCGACCTTCTCAGATACATGCGCGGCTTCGACCGGGTCTGGTTCGCCACCGGCGCGGATATCGCCGCGCATTGGCGGGAAAATTTTCCGGCGAGCTCACGCTGACTTTTCTTGTCACCTGACTCAACAAGCATTCGGAGAATCAGCAGACCCCCACCTACCCTCCCCCTTTCAGGGGGAGGAAGAGCAAGCGGCCTACGCGGCGTTTCTGGTCTCAAGGGGCGTTTCTAGTCTCAATGAGTCCGACTTCTTTTTCCTCCCCCTGAAAGGGGGAGGATCAAGGTGGGGGTCGCGCGCCGCTCGGATAAGTTTTGAGGCCGTGCGGTGTCGGGCCGCATTTTGCTGACCAACTCCTAAGAGTGAGCCGGAGTCGATTTCGCCCAGTAGTCCGATTTTGATTTGGTCTCTTTCAGGCGCTTGGCATCTTCGTAGCCGGGCGCCATCGAGGCGGAGGTGCCCGCCATCACTTGGTGGTGCTCGATGTTCAGAAGCCGCAACCAGCTCTGCTGACCGAGCGTGAGCCCGATCATGCAGCCGAGCTCGACCAGTTCCGGCTCGCTGAATTGGCCGTGCATGCGCGCCCAGAAGGCGTCGTCGGTCTCCATGCGCCAGACAATGGCTTCGGCATAAGCGAGCGCCGCCTTCTGCCGCTCGTTGTACTTCGTCGATTTTTCGAAATTGAGCAGATCGAGCACGTGATCCTCGATCAGCGCGCCGCTCCGCGTCGCCTTCACCGAGCGCTGGTTGCCGCAATACTCGCAGGCGACCGAGCGCGAAACATAGAGCCGGCACAATTCCTTGATGGCGTGATCGAGCACGCCGGTGCGGAAAATATTGTGCCAGGACTCGGCGAAGAACCAGAAACAGGAAGGCACGTGGGCGCGGATCGCCGAGCTTTCCGGCCGCGGCGTGCCTTCGCGCTGGCAGCGCTCCATCTCGGCGCGCATCCGTGCATCCATCCCCTCGAACGGGACGTAGCTGATCCTCTGCTTGGCCATGATGTTTCCTCGCTGCGGTTTCTCGGTTCAGCGCTGACCAACGCGGGCTCGTTGACCGCTCTCGTTAAAGATAGTATCTTTACTATCTTAATGGCAACAGCCCCGCAACGACCGATACCCTCGCAGCGCAGCGGCAATTTGACCGCCCGGGTGATGTTTGCCGGACGCTCCTCGTCGCTGTCGGCCCAACTGGTGGCGCAAGTCCGCGACGCCCTGTTTGCCCGCCAGATCAAGCCCGGGGATTTCCTCGGCACCGAAAAGGACTTGGCTGGCCGTTTCGGGGCGAGCCGCATCGTGGCACGCGATGCGCTGCGCACTTTGGAAGCGCTCGGCATCGTCGAAATCCGCATGGGCAAGGGCGGCGGCGCGCGCATCGCGCACGGCAATCCGCGACTGTTCGCCGAGGCATTGGCTGTGCAGCTTGACCTCACCGGTGTGAGCGCCGCCGAAATCATGGACGCGCAGCGCGCCATCGAGACGCTTGGCGCCGAACTCGCCGCCGAAAATGCCACCGCCGAAGACGTGGCGAAACTGCGCCGGCTGTTGCGCGAGGCCGAGGCGGCGATCGGCGATCTCGACGAGTTCACCCGGCTGTCGCGCGACTTCCATCTGGCCGTGGCCGAGGCGTCGCACAATCGCGTGCTGATCGTTCAGCTCATTTCGCTCGAACACATATCGTGGCCGCGGCGCAACGTAACTGCCACGCCCAAGCTTGCGCGTCACATCATAGAAATTCACGGCAAACTCGCCGACCTGATCGAGCTGCGCGATCCGAGCGGCGCGCGCGCGTTGATGGACGACCACGTCAAGATGATCCGCGCTCGGCGCGTCGCCGAACACGGCGGCTCCACACTTTCTTCTATTCGATCCGGCCGCGCGAAGCGCGGAGGCAACGGGCACGCAATCTGCTGAAACCTTACCGACAGGAGGAACCCCCATGGCAAAATTCATCATCGAACCGCACTTCCGGCTGCAGGAATGGGTCGCGGAGGAAAAAGGCTATTTCCGCGCCGAGGGGCTCGACTACGAATTCCGCGAGCTGGTGCGCGCGACTGCCGGCAAGATTCACGACAAGGGCGACAAGGTCGGGGCCTTTCAGTCGCTGGAGGAAGGCCGCAAGTCGAACGTCAGCTGCGCCTGCCATTGGACGGTTAACGTCGCGGCGTCCAAGGGTCACGGCCGCATGTACACCGACGTCTATTCCGTGTCGCCGTCTGGAATCTTCGTGCCGCCCGACTCGCCGGTGAAGACGCCGGCCGATCTCGCCGGCGTGCCGATCTCGGTCGGCTTTCAATCCGGCAGCCACTACGCCACGATCCAGGGGCTCGAAACCTTCCTCAAGCCCGAGCAGATCAAGCTGCACTATGCAGACGGCATGCTGTTCGCGCGCATGGAACAATTGATCGACGGCAAGGCGCCGGCGGTAAGCCTGTTCAGCGGGCCCTATTATTTCGCCGAGCAGCTCGGCTTCCGCAAAGTGATCGACACCACGTTCATGATCGCCACCATGATCCACGGCGACCCTGACCCCGAGGATCTGCGCAAATTCTTCCGCGCGCTCCGCAAGGCGCAGCGCGACATCGACCTGCGGCCGGAACTCTACACTCATTATTACAAGAACGAATTTCCCGACCGCTTCCATGCGCTGATGGATACGCGCCGCTGGGGTCCCGGCGAACGCCTGGTGTTCGAGCCTTATACCAAGGAGGTCTACGAGGAATCGCGCGAGTGGATCGCTGACCATCACATCTTCGCCGAAGGAGCGATGGGGAGCGGCGGCTACGAAAACGCGACGCTGTCGCTGATCGGATAGTCCGTTTAAGCGGGAAGGCCCCGCGCCGGGACGGCTGGCGGCGCTCGCGGCGCTGTGAGAATATCGCCGCCCAGCCGACTGTCCTCTCGCACGCATCGGATCATGCCCGCAGGTATTGGAGACACCGTCCGCCGCAAGGAGGACCTGCGCCTCGTCACCGGGCGAGGCTGCTACAGCGACGACTTCAATTTTCCCGGACAGGTCTATGCGGCGATGGTGCGCTCGCCGCACGCGCACGCGCGCATCCGCTCGATCGACGTCAATGCCGCGCGGACCATGCCGGGCGTGCTCGCCGTGCTGACCGGACAGGATGCGCTCGCCGACGGGCTCACCCGCATTCCGCACCTCGCCGCTCCCGGCACTCCGCCTGACATCGTGCTGCACAATCGCGACGGCTCGCCGGTGCCGGCGGCCCCGCATCCTGTTCTGCCGACCGATCGCGTGCGCCACGTCGGGCAAGCCGTTGCCTTCGTCATTGCCGAGACGGTCGCACAGGCGAAGGACGCCGCCGAAAAGGTCGTCGTCGACTACGAACCTCTGCCGGTGGTGATGGACGGCGCCGCCAGCACAGCGAGCGATGCGCCCCGGCTGTACGACGATTTGCCGAATATCATGATCGACGCCGAGGTTGGCGACGTGGCCGCGACAGACGCGGCGTTCGCGCGCGCCGCTTACGTCACGCGGCTCGACACCTGGGTCAACCGCGTGACCGGCGTGCCGATGGAGCCGCGCGCCGCCGTCGGCGTCTATGACGCTACGAGCGGACGCTACACGCTCTACGCCGGTTCCGGCGGCATCGTGCGCCAGAAGAAGGAGATTGCGCAGATCCTCGGCGTGCCGTTCGAGTCCGTGCGCGTCATCGCCAAGGAGATCGGCGGCAATTTCGGCACCCGCAACAGCTTCTTTCCCGAATTCGCGATGGTCGTCTGGGGTGCGAAGCGGGTCGGCCGGCCGGTCAAATGGACCGCCGAGCGCCACGAGGCCTTCGTCACCGATTACATGGGCCGCGATCTGACCGTCTCGGCGGAACTCGCGCTCGACGCCGACGGCCGCTTTCTGGCGCTGCGTTCATCGAACCTGAGCAATGTCGGCGCCCATTCCGGCTCGTATGTGCCGCTGGTCAAGGGCGTCGGTTTGGTGACCTCCGGCTACCGCATTCCGGTCGCGCACATCCGCGCGCGCGCCGTGCTCTCCAACACCATGTGCACCACGCCCTATCGGAGCGCCGGCCGGCCGGAAGTGATCTATGTGATCGAGCGGCTGATCGACAAGGCGGCGGCCGAGCACGGCTTCGACCGCGTCAGCCTGCGCAAGCGCAACCTCATTCCGCCCTCCGCGTTTCCGTACAAAAATCCGCAGGGCATTACCTACGACAACGGCACCTATCGGGCGGTGATGGACCGCGCGATGGAGCTCGGCGACTGGAAGGGATTCAAGAAGCGCCGCACCGAGGCGCGCAAGCGGAAGCGGCTGCGCGGCATCGGGCTATGCTGCTACCTTGAAACCACCGGCGGCTATCCGCGCGAGCGTGCCGATATCACCGTGCAGCCGCAGGGCAAAGTCGACGTCGTGGTCGGCACGCTGTCGAGCGGGCAAAGTCACGAAACGACGTTCGCGCAATGCGTGGCCGAATGGCTCGGCGTGCCGTTCGACGACGTGCACGTGTTCGAAAGCGACACCGATATCGTCAAAGAAGGCGGCGGCTCGCATTCGGCCCGCTCGATGCGCCTTGCCGGCATCGTCATGGGCAACGCCTCGGATGCCATCATCGAGAAAGGCAAAAGGATCGCCGCCCACATGCTGGAAACCGCCGAGGACGACATCGCGTTTGCCGCCGGCCGTTTCACCGTGAAGGGCACCGACCGTTCGCTCGGCATATTCGATGTCGCCAAAGCTGCGGCCGCGGGCGACAAGGTCGTGCCGGACGATTTGCGCGGGCCGCTCGCCGCCACCGCCGACGAGACCATCCGCCAGCTCGGCTTCCCCTATGGCGCGCACGTCTGCGAAGTCGAGATCGATCCGCAGACCGGCGCGCTCGATCTCATACGCTACACCGCCGTCGACGACGTTGGCCGCGCGATCAATCCGATGGTCGTCGACGGCCAGACGCACGGCGGCGCCGCACAGGGCATCGGCCAGGCGCTGTGGGAGCTTTGCGCGTATGACGCGGAGGGACAGTTCTTGTCGGCTTCGTTCATGGATTACGCCATGCCGCGCGCCGATCTGCTGCCGTCGTTCACGACCGACATCAGCCAGGTGCTCACGCCGACCAACAGGCTCGGTGTGCGCGGGGCCGGCGAAGGCGGCACCACCGGCGCGCTCGGCGCGGTGGTCAACGCCGTGGTCGACGCGCTTGCGGAGTTCGGCGTCACGCATATCGAAATGCCGGTGACGCCGGAACGGATATGGAGGGCAATTCACTCTCTCCCGTCACCCTGAGGTGCTCACCGACGGAGTCGGTGAGCCTCGAAGGGCGACGGCCCGAACGCCTCGGCCGCATCCTTCGAGGGCCGCTTCGCGGCCACCTCAGGATGACGGTGATTAATCAACAGGAGCAACAATGCCTGACATTCTCACCAAACAAGACGGCCAGATCCTGCGTGTCACCTTGAACCAGCCGGAGCGCGGCAACGCGGTGTCCGACGGCATGGTCGCCGAGCTGACCAGTATCATCGCCGGCGCGGAGAAGACCTCGAGCGTCGTCGTGCTGCGCGGCGCCGGCAGCGACTTTTGCGTCGGCCGCGCCGGCATGGGGCAGCGGCCGCCGACCGAGCCAGATGCGTATGAGCGCCGCACGTTCAGCGATATCGTGTTCGACTGCTACGGCGCGATGCGCAGCGCGAGAATTCCGATCATCGCGGTCGTGCAAGGGCGCGCGCTCGGCTTCGGCTGCGCAATCGCTGCGGCCTGCGACATCACGCTCGCCGGCGACAAGGCGGTCTTTCAGGTCCCGGAGATGGCGCACAACATCCTGCCGACGATGGTAATGTCGTCGTTCGTCGACCGGGTGCCGCGCAAGGCGATGAGCTATCTGGTATATTCGCAAGCCGAGATCGGTCCCGAGCGCGCGCTCACTTTCGGCATCGTCAGCGACGTGGTGCCGGCGGCCAAACTCGACGCGGCGGTGGAAACGCTCTGCGCAGCCATTCTCAAAGCTCCGCTGCCAGCGATCCGCGGCGTCAAGGAATACGTCAAGACCGGGCCCGACATGGCTGTGTATGGCGCCGTCGAATTTGCGCGCAACCTGCACGCCACGATCAACTCGTCAGGCGAGATGCGCAAGAAGCATTGACCGAGGGTGGCTCCGGACGACCGTGCGCGCTATGTTTGTTCCATGAATATGAACGTCGCCGCCACCAGAGCCGCCGAGGGTTTCCCGCGCCGCGCATTCACTGTCGATGGCATCAGCCGCATGATCGATGCCGGCATCATCAGCGAGGACGAGAAGTTCGAGCTGATCGAGGGCGAAATCGTGATGATGGCGGCAAAGGCCATTGCGCATGAGCGAATCAGATCTGTTCTTAATATTGCTATCGTTCGTGCGTTGCCAGGCGATTTGACGCTCGGCGTCGCGACAACGCTGCGATTGACCGACAACACCATGCTCGAACCGGACCTCGCGGTTTTCCCCAAAACCTTGTTTAAAAAATCGGTGAGCGGATTTGCGCAACTCGACCCGGGCGAGGCGCTGCTTGTCGTCGAAGTTGCTGTCTCAAGCCTCGCCTACGACAAGGGCCTCAAAGCGAGACTTTATGGCCGCCATAAAGTCCGAGAATTCTGGGTGATCGATGCCAACGCCCGCACCACATGGGTGCATACCGGTCCGAGCGGAGACGGCTGGTCATCAATCGTTGAGCATGGGCCGCAGGACGTGCTCACCACTGCCGCGCTGCCCGGCTTTTCTGTGCGGCTGGCGGAGATCGACTGAAAAAACCGCGCCCGACATGGCGGTATTGGGCGCAGTCGAATTTGCCCGCAACCTGCATGCCACGGTCAATTCGTCAGGCGAGATGCGCAAGAAGCATTGGCTATAGGCCGTGAACCCGTAAATTTGGGTGCAACGTCCGCTTCGCCTCGAAAGCGACCGAGTTGTCGCGGCGCCGCGAAATGACGCGAGTGGACATTCGCAGGCGCGGTCGCAAAGGCAGTCAAGTGCTCATACGTGAGCAAATTCGACATTCGAGGGCAAAGAAGGTTCAGCGGTCTATCTGTTTGGCCGCTTTTTTAATCGCGTCAAACAACGTCGTTACTATAAACGGCTTATGTAGAAGCGCGACGCCGCCAGCGGCAACGATCTGGCATTCTATAGCTGCAGCGGTATTCCCGGTCATAAAAATGATCGGGAACTTGAACCCTTCCGCCGCCAACTGATGCGCCAATTCTACGCCGGTAATATCGCCGAGATGAAAATCAACAATGAGGCAAAACGCGCGGCACGTCGGGGCGCGAGCGAGAAAAGTCTCGGCTGAATCAAAGGCTTCCACGTCATACCCGTGTGTCGACAAAAGCATCGTCAGCGCTGCGCGCATTTCTGGATCGTCGTCGACGACGGCGATGATTTTTTGCGGATTTGACATCAATTTCATCCAGAAAAACCGCGTGGCTGATGTGGCGCGTCAGCCCACCTCAAGGTCGAAGCTGGTTGGTAGCCACTGGGTGGGCGCAGTCCCGCGCCGCACCACGCGCAATAGGCGCGACTTCATGAGGGTGTCTTGTTATTATCCGCCAAAGCTTTGTGTGTGCGCGCCAGCCCGAGCATGAAATGACCGATCATCAATCCAGGCACTCTGCGGTCAGAGCGAACAAAATCATGGGCCATTCTGGCGCCGAGCGTCTCGGCAAGCTTCCGAACGCCACTGGGACCATAACGCGGCTCGCTTACGCCCATGCAAAAGCGAGCGGAATTGACGCGGAAGCCTTGTTAACGAAGGCAGATCTGACACCGCAGCAAATCAAAAACCCGAGCCTCAGGCTAAGAGCCAGCGATCAAATTAGATTTTTAAATCTTGTCGCCGGCTCGCTGCGCGATGACTGGTTCGGATTTCATCTTGCCCAGGCGCCCGATCTTCGCGAGTTTGGTTTTCTCTACTATGTCTCGGCCTCCTCAGAGACATTAGGTCACGCGTTACAGAAGCTCGCGCGCTATGTCGAAATTGCCAATGAAGGCGTCTCGCTGAGATATCGCGACGCCAGAAGTATTGACGTGGCATTCGATTATATCGGAGTCAGCCGACATCTGGATCGGCATCAGATTGAATTTTTCATGGTTTTTCTGATTCGCCTATGCCGACAACTGACAGGCATTCGGCTGGTGCCGACTCGCGTCACGCTCGCGCATCATCGCGGCGTTCAACACCTGCGATTGGCTAGGTTCTTCGGCGACAACATTCAATTTGGTGCTGCCATTGATGGGATTTCGTTCGCGCCAGCCATAAAGAATATGCCGGTCGTCACCGCCGACGATTATCTGAATAAATTACTGGTCAGCTATTGTGAAGAAGCGCTCGCCCAGCGGCCAACCCGGCGCGGCTCGTTCCGGGCCAGCGTCGAGAACGCCATCGTACCTTTGCTTCCGCATGGCGACGCCAACCTGCCGGCGGTCGCGCGGCGACTCGGCCGCAGTCCACGCACTCTTGCACGGCGGCTTGCCGAGGAGAGCCTGAATTATTCCGACGTTTTGGAAAACCTGAAAGTTGATCTCGCCCGGCGTTATCTTGCCGATAAAGACTTGTCGATATCGCAAGTCGCCTGGTTGCTTGGCTATCAGGAGGTCAGCTCCCTGACCCACGCATTTAGGCGTTGGACCGGCGAGACCCCGCGTCAGGCGCGCTCGCGAATGGCTCCCAGATACCCGCCGGCGCCCGCGCCACGCTTGCGTCGAGGTCTGCCAGCAAAGTGAAGCCCTGGGTCACGCCGTTGGTGCCGGTGGAGCTGTCCTGCATCAGCATGGCGGTTTGGCCCAGGTTGCCGGCGCAATCGCCGAAGTCGGAAACTACCCGCGACGATCCCGTCTGGCCGCGGGATGCGGCGCCGGCGATGGGACGACGCTCGCTTCGGACTGCGGTGACCTTTCGGCGATTGGTCCAGGCACCCAACCATCACCGTGTAGTGGTGTAACCTTGACGCCGTGAATCAGTCCGAAGTCGTAGCGTTGGATCGAAATAGCGCATCGTGCGTTCGTCGAAGTCGATAATGCGACCCGGCATTAACGGGCCGACATCGTTTATTTTCACGATGACCTTCTTATTGAGAGCCTCGATCATAGCATAGCTCGTTCTCTTGTCGCCACGGACCCCGCCAAACCTGTTACGCAAATCGGTTTGGATCGCAGCGGCCCACGCGGATGGGTCGTAGTGTTCGCCCGAGGATGTCTCTATGCCACCCTCCCGATATCCGGGATGATAGGGATTATACATTGATGCCGCGCCAACAATCGCGGCGCCATCGGGGTCATAGGAATGAACGGCACGAATTTCGGATCGAGCCATTGCTGCAGAGGAACAAATTACTACGATTACGGCACCGCAAATCGCGGCGCTCAAGCGCACCACCATTTCATACTCCTGGATTGGCCCCCAAGGCCCCTACTTTTATTCAGGTGATAAGACGCAAGCTTGCGAAGCCGGTCCGCTCAAACCGCCGCAGTGCATCGACCGCGATTTACATTGATCTTCCGCCGGAGCGGTTCAAAAACATCTGGCGCTAGGAATAGGTGACACCATGCCTGTTCCGAGCGATGCTTCCTCAATGTGCAATACGCCACAAGCCGAGCATTCAAAGGCATAAAGGTCGGGCAAGTCGTCAAATCGCGACGTTATTCGCGCGAGCTTCATGATTTGAGCGCAGCTTGGGCAATGCGGCGACCTTGGCTCGCATTTAACAAAGCGTTCGTAGCGCATGGACAAAGACGGTCCTTAAGCCGCGATGTCCCCGACACCCTAACCCGATGCACCTTGGGTACTAAACCGGCGCGATGAAAACTTGCGATTTTGAGACAAACATTTGTTCCGGCACACCACGCGCAAGCCCGTAAAACCAAATAGCGCCGGGGAAACAAAAAGACCTTTCAGGAAGCTAATCGCAGCGGCGATGGGTCCGGTGGGCGTGGCGTACAGTCGATTTAGCCAATTGGGTATGCGACAGCATTGTCTGGGGCGCGGCCCTCCCAGGCGGGATTCCCGGATGAACTCAGTGCTGGCCATGACAGCATTTTGACGCCACAATCGGCGACGCGATAACTTTATGTACGCGGAATATTTGCCTCAGACCTTCAGCCGGATACCTTTTTGCGACCCGCGGACGGGCATTGGCGACCGAAATCGAACGTTCGGCAGGCCGCGAAGTCGTCACATTTTCATGCGGCCATGGAGCGTCGTGGGGACCGCCCGATCGGCGGCCGAGTAAACGGGGTGTCATCATGAATATCCTCCAGCGTGGTGCGGCGGACGGCGAAAGGCCAAACGAAGCTGAATTCGAAGGAAACATTCGCGAGTTGGTGCGACGCGACAGCAGTGCCATTCGTCAGGCACAGAGCGACAGCGAGCTGGCGGCCAACAACCTGAGCAACTTGTTGCGCCGCGTATCGGGGCACTCGACGCGCGAAATCGATAACTTGATCGGCGAACTGCAGACCCTGCGCGAAAGGCTGCGCGCCGATGGCGGACGGGTGGAACGCGACATCGTCGAGTACGCGGCGCTCAGCCAATCGGTGATCCAACTGACCAAGATCATCGCCGACGGCGTGACGCACGTGAAGAAAGTACCGGACGCGCCGAGCATCAGCGAAGAATAAGAAACGCGTTCATCAATCAGGCCGCCTGCGCGCCGATCGCTGGCAAAGCAGACGGCAAACTAAGCTCTGTTACAGCCGACCATCGAACGCGTCAGCGATGAACTGGTGCGTGGCCGCATAGGTCTGCCGCGTCGCCGGTTCGTCCCAGCCGGCGACGCCGGGCACGTCGAAGCCCTGGTCGGTGTAGGCGTGGTAGATGCCGCTGAACACGAGCATGTGCCATTTGGCGCCGGCTGCATCCATTTCGGCCTCGAACGCATCGCGGTCGGCCTTCGGCACCACCGGATCGGGCGCGCCGTGGGCCACCAGAAGCTTGGCCTTGATGACGCCCTTGCCGGCCGGCGCTGCCGTCTTCAGATCGCCGTGGATCGACACCGCCGCCGCGATGTCGGCGCCGTCGCGCGCGAGTTCGAGAACGTTGCCGCCGCCGAAGCAGAAGCCGACCGCGGCGCGGCGGTGATCGATCAGTCCGCGCTTGTTGCCTTCGGCAATGAGCGTGTCGTAGGCGGCGCGGATCCGCGCCCGCGCTTCACCGGAATCGGCGCGCAGCGGATTGGCCAAGGAAGCGGCCTCGCCGAAATCTTTCGGACGGTTGCCCTGCCCGTACATGTCCGCGACCAGCACGACGTAGCGATCGCCGGCCACCAACTTGCCGCGCTCGATCGCCTTGTCGGTCATGCCCATCCAGTTCGGCGCCATCAGCACCGCCGGCCGCCGGGCAGAGATTTTTTCCTCATAGACCAGCGCCCCCTCGGCGGTGAACGGGCCCATCGAATATTTGATCGTCTCGACCTTCATGTGACCTCCCCTTCGGCGAAGCGGCGAAATCACCACCTCGCTTAGCGCATTGGCTCCTGCGTATCGCGCATCCTAGCTGGTGTTGTAATCCACGCGAAAGCTTATAGTCTGCCGCGCCGTGAGAGCGTACCTCCCCTCCTTCGCAGGCCACCTGCCGCCGCGTCTTCCCAAGGCGCGGCGATGATCGTCGTTGCCATCGACATTGGCGGGACTTTCACCGACCTCGTCGGCTTCGACGATAAGGCGGGCCGTTTCGTCGAGGCCAAAAGCCTCACCACCCCGCACGAACTCACCCAAGGCATTCTCGACTGCATCCGCAAGAGCGGGCTGAAGGCTTCCGCCATCGACGAACTGATCCATGGCTCGACGATTGCCATCAATACGCTGATCGAGCGGAAGGGCGCCAAGACCGGATTGATCGTCACCAGCGGCGCGCGCGACGTCTATATCGTCGGCCGCGGCAACCGGCCGGAAGCGTACAATCTTTTCTTCCACCGCCACCGCCCGCTGGTGCCGCGGCATCTGACGCGCGAGGTCGAAGAGCGGCTGTTGAGCTCGGGAGAAATATTCCGCCCGCTCAACAAAGCGAGCGTCACCGAGGCCTGCCGCGCGCTCGCCGCCGAAGGCGTCGAAGCGGTCGCGCTATGCTTCCTGCACTCCTATGCCGATCCGACGCATGAACGCATCGCCGGCGCGATGGTGAGCGAGGCGTTGCCGCACGCTTATTTGTCGCTCTCGCATGACATCTTGCGCGAGTATCGCGAGTTCGAACGGGTGTCGACCACCGTGGTCAACGCCTATATCGGGCCGAAGGTCGGCGGCTATGTCAGCAACCTGAAATCCCGTCTCGGCGAGAATGGGTTCGCCGGCGAATTGTCCATCATGCGCTCGAACGGCGGCGTGATGACGCCGGAAGTGGCAACCGAACGGCCGGTGGCGATGATGGAATCAGGCCCCGTCGGCGGCATCATCGCCTCGGCCCGCGTCGGCGAGAAGCTCGGCTTCGCCAACGTCATTTCCTTCGACATGGGCGGCACCACCGCGAAGACGAGTCTCGTCCGCGACGGTGAGCCGACGCTGGCGCCCGGCTATTATGTCGGCGGCTATGCCAGCGGCCATCCTGTGATGCTGCCGATGATCGACGTGGTCGAGGTCGGCGCCGGCGGCGGCAGCATCGCGTGGACCGACGATGTCGGCGCGCTCAAGGTCGGCCCGCACAGCGCCGGCGCCGATCCCGGCCCGATCTGTTATCGCGGCGGCGGCACCGAGCCGACCATCACCGACGCCAATGTGGTGCTCGGCCGTCTCGATCCGCAGAATTTTCTCGGCGGCGAAATCGTGCTCGACGCCGACGGCGCGCGCGCCGGCGTCGAGCGCAGGATAGCGAAGCCGTTAGCGATGAACCCCGTCGAGGCCGCGCAGGCGATCGTCGAGATCGCCATCTCCAAAATGTCGCTCGCGGTGCGCGAAGTCTCGGTGGAAAAGGGCTATGACCCGCGCGATTTCGTGCTGGTCGCGTCTGGCGGCGCCGGTCCTTTGCATGTGAGCGCCATCGCGCGCGAACTGCACATCCCGAAAGTCATCGTGCCGCTCTTTCCATCGCATTTTTCCGCGCTCGGCATGCTGCTCGCCGACGAGCGCCACGATTTCATCCGCACCTTTTATTGCGATCTCGCCAGCCTCGACTTCAAGGCGCTCAAAGCCGTGCACGACGAAATGGCGAGCGAGGCGAAGAAAAGCCTGCGCCATGTGAAGAACGCGCAATGGCAGACGGCGCTCGACCTTCGTTACGTCGGTCAGGAGTTCACGCTGTCGGTGCCGGTCTCCTATGAGGCGATCAAAAAAGGCGAGCGGCAGAAGATTCGCGCCGCCTTCGATGCGCTCTACCAGCATCGCTATGACCACCAGTCGCCGGACGAGCCGGTGGAAATGGTCAATATCCGCCTCGCCGCCGTTGGCAAACGCCCGCAGCTGCGTTTTCCGCGGCTCGCCAAACGCCCAACCGTCAAGGCGTCGCGCCGCCGCGACGTTTACCTCGGCGATTGGCGGAAGCCGGTGTCGTGCCCGGTCTATCAGCGGGGTGAACTTGGCGCTGGCGCTCGCATCAAGGGTCCGGCGCTGATCGAGGAACATGGCACCACGACCGTGCTGTTTGCGGCCGACCGCTGCACGGTTGCGTCGTCGGGCGAACTCATCATCGATGTCGGAGGCGCGCGATGAGCAAAAAGCCCAACAAGGCCAGTAAGGCCAAGCGCGAAAAGAAAAAGTCGCTCGACGCGGTGACGCTGGAAGTCATCCGCAACGCGCTGCCGGCGATTGCCAACGAGATGGCCGCCGACCTGCAGCGCACCTCCTACAACATGATGATCTATGAGGTGCGCGATTTCTGCACCTCGCTGGTCAACACCAAGGGCGAGCTGATCTCGCAGAACGTCGGCGGCGTGTCGCACTTTGTCGCCGATCTCGGCGTCATCATTACCGACGCCATGGCGCGCTACGGCGCCAAGGGCTTCGCCGAAGGCGACGTGGTCATCACCAATCACCAAGCGGTCGCCGGCCAGCACCTCAACAACATCGTCATCTACATGCCGTGCTTTTACAAAGGCGAACTTCTGGTGTTCGCCATGGTGCGCGCGCATTGGATCGACGTCGGCGGCATGTCGACGGGCTTCGGCGCCGGCCCGCACGTCGCCGATCCCTGGCAGGAGGGCCTGCAGCTCGACCAGTTGAAGATCTATGAGCGCGGCAAGGTCAACGAGACGCTCTACCGCGTGCTCAAGGACAACATCCGCTTTCCCGAATCCTCGCTCGGCGACATGAAATCGCAGATGGCCGCCTGCCGGCTCGCCGTACGGCGCATGAAAGAGCTGTTCGACAAATACGGCAGGGACACGATCCTCAACGCCATCGCGCAGATTTTCGACGAGACCGAGCGCAAGTGCCGCAACGTCGTCGAGAAGCTCAAGGACGGCGTCTACGAGGCGAGTTCATTCATCGACGACGACAGCGTCAAACGCGGCGACCCGGTGCCGATCAACGCCAAGGTCACGATCGACCGCGGCAGCATGACCATCGATCTCTCCGGCTGTTCGGCCGAACGCAAGGCGTCGATCAATTCGCGCACCTATGCCGCCGCCCGCGTGGCCTACAAAGCGCTGACCGGGCCGCTCGAGCCGGTCAACGAAGGTTCGTTCGGCGCGCTCAAGGTGATCATCCCGGAAGGCAGCATCATGATGGCGCGCTATCCGGCGCCGATGTCGGGCTGGAGCCTGATCGTGCCGACCGTGGTCGACACCATCATCAAGGCGCTCGGCACCGCCATGCGCGACCGCGTGCCGGCCGGACATCATGGACTGCTCGGCGGCTCCATCGTGTTCTTCGGCGTTCATCCGAAGACCAATCGCCGCTTCGTGGTGCAGAGCATCGAAGGTGGCGGTTGGGGCGGGCGGCCCACCGAGGACGGCGAGTCGGCCACGGTTTCGGTCTGTCAGGGCGACGTGCGCAACGCCTCGATCGAGGGCATCGAGCTGAAATGCCCGGTGGTGGTGGAAAGCCGGGGCTTGCGGACCGATTCCGGCGGGGCCGGCAAGCACCGGGGCGGATTGGGCCTCGATACGCGCGTGCGCAATCTGATCGACGGCCGCTGGAATTTCGATCATCCGCGCCGCGAGCAGTGCCCGCCGTGGGGAATTTGGGACGGCAAGAACGGGACGACCGGCGATTTCCTGCTCCGGCTTCCGGGCGAGAACGACTTCCGCTCCATGGACGCGATCCATTACCCAACGCCGGTCAATTCAGAGGTGATCGTCCGCACCGGCGGCGGCGGCGGCTGGGGCAATCCGGTCGAGCGCGACCCGGCACAGGTCCGCGCCGACGTGATCGAGGAACTGGTTTCCCGCCGCGCCGCCGAGGAGCTTTATGGCGTCGTGCTCAGGGACGATTTGACGCTTAACGAAGCAGAGACCGAACGGCGGCGGAATGCGCTAAGATCGGCGGCCAAAAGGGAGGAAGCCGGTGGCAGCGGACGCCGCAATCTCTGAGCTGTTACGCCGCGACGTATCGCCGACCCCGCGCCGGGGCGGAGGCCGCCCTGAGCGGCCCAGCGGGCGCGGCCAGCGGTCATTCTCTCCGCCTCTTCCTACGAACAACGAAGATTCGCCGCCGCGCGGCCGATCTCTGAGTGCGAGATTCGCGAAAGCTATCGTCACCGCATTCGCTGCGCTCTTTGCGCTGATTGGTCCAATGTCCTCCTCAGCATCGGCTGCGGACCTTCTGCGTGTCGGCAATGTCGGCGCCGTGGCGTTCTCTTTTGTGCCGACCAATGTGGGCAAGGAAACCGGCATCTTCGCCAAGAACGGCCTCGACATTCAGATCACCGGCTTTGCCGGCGACGCCAAATTGCAGCAGGCGATGACCGCCAGTGCCATCGACGTCGGGCTCGGCTCCGGTCCCGGCATGGCGTTCATCGTCAAAGGCTCGCCGGTCAAGGCGATCGCCGACATTGCCGGACCGCCGCTGATCTTCGCGCTGGTCGTTCGCACCGACAATTCGGTGAAAACCATCGACGATCTCAAGGGCAGGAAAGCCGGCATCTCCACCGTCGGGTCGGCGACGAGCTGGTTGATGAACGAGGTGTCGCGGCAACACGGCTGGGGCTACGGCGGGTTCGAGGAGGTGCCGATCGGCGACAATGCCGCGCGGCTCGCCGCGCTGAAGGCGGGCTCGATCGACGGCTGCGTGGTGGATATTGGCTCGGCGCTCAATTTTGCGCAGCACGGCGACGGCCGCATCCTGATGCGCTTTAAGGACGTGGCGAAGGATTTCATCATGCACGTCATCTTCGCCACCGACACAGCGATGACCGAACGGCCGGACGACCTGCGCGCTTTCGTCAACGGCTGGTTCGAGAGCATCGCCTACATGCGCGCGCACAAGGACAAGACGGTCGAGATTGCGCAGACCGTCATGCACACCGACGCGCAGACGACCGCCGCCATATACGATGAGCTGATGCCGATGTTCACCGACAACGGCCGCTTCGACCCAAAGGCGCTCGCCGTGCTGCAGCGCTCGTTCGTCGAGATGAAGATTCTGCCGGACGAACCCGATATGAGTAAGCTTTATACCGAGGCGTTCCTGCCCAAGAACTAAAGGCCTCGCGATCAGGGAGCGACGACCGTGAAACGCCCGATTTTGCTTGCCATGGGAGCGCTCGGCTTCGCGCTCTGTTTGGCGCTGTTCGCGGTGCAGGCGCGCGCGCAGCCATTGCAGACCCTGCGAGTCGGCAAGTCCGTGCCGGAAGCGTTCACGTTCACGCCGCTCGACATCGGCATGCGCAAGGGCTTCTTTGCAGCGAACGACCTTGACATCCAGGAAATTGCATTCGCGGGAGACGCCAAGCTGCAGCAGGCGATGGCGTCAAACAGCGTCGACATCGGCATTGGCTCTGGGCCGGCTCTCGCCTTCATCGTCAAGGGCGCGCCGGTCAAGGGCGTGGCCGACATGGCGGGGCCGCCGCTCCTGCTCGCCATCGTGGTACGGCCGGAGGGTCCCAAGACCGTCGCCGACCTCAAGGGCAAGAAGGTCAGCGTCTCCACCGCGGGCTCGCTGACCTACTGGCTGGTGAGCGAGACCTCACGCCGCCAAGGTTGGGGACCGGACGGCATCGAGATCGAGCCGATGGGCGCCATGGCCGGCCAGATCGCGGCGCTTCAGCGCGGCGACATCGACGGCGTGATCATGGACATCGCCAACGCGCTCGATCTGGAAAAGAAAGGTCAGGGGCGCATCCTGGTGCGTTTCGCCGATTTCACCGATTTCGTCACCCATGTCATCTTCGCCACCGATAGCCTGATTGCGAGCCGGCCGGACACCATCCGCGGCTTCCTCAAGGGCTGGTTTACGACCATCGCCTTCATGCGCGCGAACAAGGCCGAGACGGTCGAGATCGTGACGCAGGTGCTGCAGAAAGACCCCGACATCATCAGCCGGACCTACGACGCTGTGATCCCGATGTTCTCCGACGACGGCCGGTTCAATCAAAAGGGCCTTGCCGTGCTGGCCAAATCCTTCGTCGAGCTGCACACGCTGCCGGCCGAGCCCGATATGAGCAAGCTCTATACCGAAGCGTTCCTGCCGGCGAAGTCGCCGTAAGACGAGACGGCTTTAATGAGCGTGGGCGGCGTCGCAGTCTCCATCAAGAACGTGTCGCACCAGTTCGGCGAGGCGGACGAGGCGCAATACGTGCGCGCGCTGGCCGATACCTCGCTCGACATCATGCGCGGGGAGCTTTTGTGCCTGATCGGCCCGAGCGGCTGCGGCAAGAGCACGCTGCTCAACGTGATCGGCGGGCTCGATGCAGCCAACCGGCGGCACGGTCGAGGTCGCCGGCAAGCCGCTGCACGGACCGCGGCCGCGCGAGATCGCCTTCGTTTTCCAGGAGCACGCGCTGTTTCCCTGGAACACGGTCATCGAAAACGTGCGGCTCGGCATGCTGTTTCAAGGCGTGCCGCAGGCCGAGCGCGAAGAACGCGCGCCAGCGCTCGCTCGAAGCGGTCGGTCTTGCCGATTTCGCTGGACATTATCCCGACCAACTCTCCGGCGGCATGCGCCAGCGCGCCGCGCTGGCGCGGGCGCTTTCGCTCGAGACCGACATCCTGCTGATGGACGAGCCGTTCGGCGCGCTCGACGAGCAGACGCGCATGGTGCTGGGCGAGGACTTCTCCGTACTGCTGGCGCGCACCGAGAAGACCATCGTCTTCGTCACCCACAGCCTCGGCGAGGCGGTCTTTCTCGCCGACCGCGTCGCCGTGTTCTCGGCGCGGCCGGGCACGATCAAAAAGATCATCCGCGTCGACGAGCCGCATCCGCGCAAGCCCGGCTTCGTCACCTCGGAAAAATTCACCGCGTTGCGCAACGAACTCTATGAGCTTCTGCACGACGAGATCAGGAAAGCAATGTCGGAATCCGCGCGCGCACGCGACGGCGGAGCCACCTGATGACGTCTCGCGGCGATAGAGCGCAAGGCCTCGCCAGCCGGGCGGTGCAGATCGGCTTTCTGCTCGCGCTGCTCGTGCTCTGGTATCTCGCGACCACTTTCTGGGGCGTCAATCGCTTGTTGCTGCCGAATCCGCTCGCAGTCTGGCATCAGCTCATCGACCTTTTGCGCAGCGGCGCTTATCTGCCTGGCCTGCGCGTGACTGCGACCGAATTCGCCGTCGCCTTTGCGCTGGCGAGTACCAGCGGCATCCTGGTCGGCTTTCTGGTCAGCCTTTCGCGCTACTGGGTCCGCGTGTTCGAACCGCTGCTCGCCGGGATTTTCTCGATCCCGATCATCCTATTTCTGCCGCTCTACGTGCTGTTCTTCGGGCTCGGCCTGGAATCGAAGATCGCGCTCGGCACGACGATCAGCTTCTTTCCTATCGTGCTCGCGACCATCGCCGGTTTCAGCAACGTCGACCGCGTGCTCGTTACTGCGGCGCGGTCGATGGGCGCCTCGAATTATCAGCTGTTCCGCCACGTGCTTATGCCCGCGGCCTCGCCGGTGATCATGGGCGGCCTGCGGATCGGATTCACCATCGCGCTTCTCTCCATCCTCGGCAGCGAAACCATCGCGTCGCTTGCCGGCCTCGGCCACCAGATCGTCGAACTCGCCGAGAACATGGAGATGCCGCGCATGTTCGCGTACATCGTCTTCGTCGTGCTGATGGTGGCGCTGCTCAACGCCGTCATGTCGCATGTCGAAGCGCGCGGAAGGCGCCACCGATGACGCTATTGCGCGCCGCCGACAGCGACGCTACGCGCCGCCTGCATCCAACCGAAGGGGCGTGGCAATCGACGCGGCGGCATCTCCGCCGTCATCCTGGCGTGGTCCGCCTCGGCGTCGTCATCCTCATTTTCCTGGTCTGGGAGATCTGCGCCCGCTGGTTCGCCGATCCGCTGTTCATCGCCCCGCCTTCGCACGTGTTTGCCGGGCTTCCCTCCGTCTTTGCCACCGACGGCGTGCCGGCGGCCTTGCGGCTGACCTTCTTCGAGCTCGCCGTCGCCTTTGCGATCGCGGTGACGATCGGCCTCGCGCTCGGGCTCGCCATCGGGCTACAACCGTTCGCGCGCCTAAGCCTGATGCCGATCGTTCTTCTGGTCTACGGATTGCCGCAGATCACCATCCTGCCGCTGTTCATTCTGTTTTTCGGCATCGGCGCGGCTTCGAAAATCGCCTTCGGCGTGACCCATGGCGTGTTCCCCATCGTCATTACAGTCGTCGCCGGCGTGCAGAATTTGAAACCGATCCTGCTCACCAGCGCGCGCTCGATGGGCGCCAGCCGCTGGCAGATCTTCCGCCACGTGATTTTTCCGCACATGATTCCGAGCTTCTTCGCCGGCATGCGGCTTGGCATGAGCGGCGTGCTGCTCGGCGTGCTCTTGGCCGAGCTTTACGTGTCGACCGCCGGCATCGGCTACTTCACCACCATGTTCACCGAAAGCTTCGACCCGACCAAGCTGTTCGGTCTCATCACCATGCTGGCGGCGATGGCGATCGCGCTCAACGAAATCGTGCGCCGCGCCGAAAACAGATTCAGCCGCTGGCGCTAGGAGAATAACAGTAATGGCGAAGTTGAAGCTGACCGTCGCCTGCGGCGATTATGACACCGTAGCGCCCGCTCGCCGATGGCTCGGTCGAGGCCGACGGCCTCGATCTCGTCATGCTCACCGGGATGGGCTCGCGCGAGCGGCACTGGCGCATGGCGCGCAAGAGCGAATTCGACGTCTGCGAGATCAATATCGGCGGCTTTCTGATGGGCCGCGACCGTGGCGAGCCGCTCGCCGCGATCCCGGTGTTTCTGCACCGGCGCTTCCGCCACGGCTTTGTCTTCGTCAATCGCGACGCCGGCATCCGCACGCCGAAGGACCTGATTGGCAAGAAGATCGGCGGCACCAATTTCCAACCCGCTTCCAACATCTGGATGCGCGGCATCCTCGAAGAGCATTACGGCGTGCCGCACCGGCAATGCACCTGGGTGGTCGAGCGCGAGGAGGACGTGGAATTCACGCCGCCCGAGGACCTGCGCATCGAAATGATCCAACCGGGGAAGCGGCTCGATGTCATGCTGGCGGAAGGCGAAATTCCCGCCATGCTGTCGCCGGACATTCCGCGGCGCTTTCTCGAAGGCGACAAACGCATTGTGCGCCTGTTTGCCGACTACAAGGACATCGAGATCGCCTACTTCAAAAAGACCGGCATCTTTCCGATCATGCATGTCACCGTCATCCGCCAGGAGATCGTCGACAAATATCCGTGGGTCGCGACCAATCTGGTCAAGGCATTCGATGAAGCCAAGGCGATGGCCTATCGGCGGATCGCCAACCCGCGCGTCGTGCCGCTCGCCTGGATCAGGACCGCGTGGGAGGAGCAGTTGCAGGTTTTGGGTGACGATCCGTGGGCCTATGGTCTCACCGACGCCAATCGCAAGAACCTGGAGACGGTGCAGCGCTACTGCCACCAGCAGGGGCTGATCGCGCACGCAACCCCGCTTGGCGAACTCTTCTCCGACACCGATCTCGGCGACGCCGGCGGCGGCGCGGAGAACATTTGAAACGTAGGGTGGGTTGAGCGTAGCGAAACCCACCGTCACCCGTTGATGGGTTTCGCGTGCGCTCAACCCATCCTACAGCGAGGCACCGATGCCAGACCTGAAAAAAGACGACCCGGCCTTCCTCTACTTCCCGACCAATTACCGCTGGTCGATGGGGCTTCTCATCTGCCTCGGCGGGGCGCCATGGACTGGCGTCGACATCGACGAAGTCAACCGCGTCGGCCGCGCGTTGCTCGACAAAGTCGGCGACGACACGGCGTGGTTCGAGGAATGGGCGCGCATGGGCGACAAGATCGAAGCGCGTGGCCGCGATGCCGAGCGCGCCGGCCATAAGCTCACGGCGGCGTCCTGCTTCATGCGCGCCTCGCGCTATTACCAGACCGGCGAACGCTTCATCCATCCGCGCTCACAGCGCAGCATGGACATCTACGCCAAGTCGGTTGCGCTGTTCAAAGAGGCCGCCGCGATCATGCGCCGCCCGCGCATCGAACCGGTCGAAGTGCCTTACCAGGATACGAGCCTGCCGGCGCTCTTGGTGCATCCGGACCCCGAAGCCAACGCGCGGACGTCCGGCGCCGGCGATGGTGTTCTTCGACGGCTTCGACGTCACCAAGGAGCTGCAATACGGCTACGGGGTTCCCGACCTCGCCGCGCGCGGCGTCGGCTGCCTGATCGTCGACGGGCCGGGCAACGGCGAAAGCGTGCGCTTTCGTAATCTGCCGCTCATCGCCGAGACCGAGCGCTACGCCACTCCGGTCTATGAGTATCTCGCCGGCGCGGCCCGAATTCGATCCCAAGCGCATCGGCGTCATGGCCTTAAGCCTCGGCGGCTACTACGCGCCGCGTGCCGCCTCGCTCGAACCGCGCTTTGCTTGCTGCGTCGCCTGGGGCGCGCAATGGGACTTTCACGAAATCTGGGCGAAACGCTTCGAGGCGCTCGGATTCCGGCAAGGTGCCCTCGCTGTCAGTGCCGCCCGCGCACCTGCAATGGGTGCTCGGCGTGCCCGACCGCGCCGCGGCAATGAAAAAACTCGAAGGCTTCCGTCTCGACGAAATCGTGCAGAAGATGACTTGCCCGTTCCTGCTCCTGCATGGCGAGGGCGACGAACAGATTCCGCTTTCGGTCGCGGAGAAATGCTTTGATGCGGTCGGCTCGAAGCAGAAGGCGCTGAAAGTATTTTCCCGCGAGGAAGGCGGTTTCCACCATTGTCAGGTGGACGATCCAACCATCGGCGTGCATTATATGTGGGACTGGATTTCCGACGTGCTCAATGCCGGAATGTAATGATCAGTAGCCCGGATGAGTGAAGCGACATCCGGGGTCTTTCCTCTGGGCTTATCCCGCATATCGCTCCGCTCATGCGGGCTACGTGCTGGAGTATGATCAACCGCCATGGCCAAAGCTGCGAGCAAAATCAAAGGCAAGTCCAAAGCGAAATCCAAGGCCGCAAGAAAATCGCCCGCAAGCAAACAGGCCGCGAGCAAAAACAAGAACAAGGCGAAAGGCGCGTTCAAGCGCGCGCTCTATCTGACCGAAGCTGACGTACTCCGCCTGGTCGACGTCAAGGACGCGATCGCGACGCTCGAGCTTTTGTTCGAAACCTGGCCCGACCCGGCGACCGTCAATTTGCCGCGCCAGCGCGCGCCGATCGGCAACGGCACCCTCAATCTGATGGGCGCGGCCTGGGGCGCCTCGGAGGTGTTCGGCCTGAAGGCCTATTACGGCGTGCCCGGCGGGCGCTTTCACGTGCTGCTCTATTCGTCGACCGACGCGCAGCCTCAAGGCGATGATCGAAGCCGACCATCTCGGCCGCATCCGCACCGGCGCGGCGAGCGGGCTTGGCGACCAAGCTCCTGGCCAATCCGGAAGCGCGCACGCTCGGCGTCATCGGCGCCGGCCGGCAGGCCTTCACGCAGGTGGCGGCGGTCTGCGCCGTGCGCAAGATCGAGACCGTGCGCGTGTTCACCCGCACGCGCCGCGCACCGCGAAGCCTTCGCCAAGGAAATCGAGCGCAAGCTGCGCGTTGCAGCGGCGCCGGCAACATCCGCCGAGGCCGCCGTCGGCGACGCCGATGTCGTCATCACCATCACCAAATCGGCGGAGCCGGTGCTGCGCGCCAACTGGCTCAAATCCGGCGTCCACGTCAACGCGGCAGGCGCCAATGCCGCTTCGCGCCGCGAGGTCGATGCCGAGACGGTGCTACGCGCCACCGTGCGCGCGACCGATCACGTGGCGCAGGCGCGCGTTGAGGCCGGCGAGTATCGTGACTTCGTCGCCGCCGGGCGTCTAAGTGGCAGGACGTCGTCGAACTCGGCGACATCCTGACCGAAAAAGTCCCCGGCCGCCGCGGCCCCGCCGACATCACGTTGTTCAAGTCGCTCGGCATCGCGCTCGAAGACATCGCCTTCGCCGATCTGATCTGCCGCCGCGCGGTCGAACGCGGCGTTGGCAAGCCGATGCCGTGAGGGACCGCTCACGCCGCCGCCGATTTCGGCCGGTGGCCGCTCACTTCGGCGGCGGCGTCGGGGGGTAGTACCCAGCCGTAGAACAGGCTCAACAGCGCGAAGCGCGGCGGCGCCCGCGAACGCGACCATGAAATCGATCCGCGCCGAGCGAAGCGGCGCCGCGCCGGCAAGCGACAGCTGCAAAAGCACGCGCCACGATCGATATGCCGAAGCCGCGGCTTAGCTGCTGCGTCATGCTGGCGATGCTGGTCGCCGTGCTCATCAGCGGCTGCTCGACGTCCGCGTAGGTCATCGCCTGCGTCGCGGTGAATTGCAGCGATTGGAAGAAGCCGGCGATCGAGGAGCAACACGAAGATCAGCAGCGCGGGCATCGAGGCGGTGAAGAAGGCGCACATGGCGATGGTGGCAGCGCTGATGAGGCCGTTGAAGATGATCACGTTGCGGAAGCCGAAGCGTTTGATGATCGGCCGCGCGGTGATCTTCATCGACAGCGAGCCGGCGGCGGTGGCAAACGTGATGGTGCCCGAGGCGAACGCGGACAGTCCGAACACGATCTGCAAGAAGCAGCGGCAGCAGAAAGACCAGCGTGCCGGCACCGGCGCGAAACAGCGAGCCGCCGAAAATGCTCGCCTGAAATGTCTGGATGCGGAACACCGAGAGATCGAGCAGCGGATGCACTGCGCGCCGCAAATGCCGCAGCGCCAACGCGCCGAGCACGAAACCGAACACCAGCAAGCCGAGCGCCGGCGCCGGGCCGCCGTGGCCGCGGCCGATCGCCTCGACGCCGTACATGATGCAGAACAGCGAGGCGCCGGTGAGCACGAAGCCGATCCAGTCGAGCGGGCGCTTGCGTTTCTTCCTTCGGATTGTCGAAGAACAACGTCACCAGAACAATGCCGAGCAGACCGAGCGGCACGTTGACGAGAAAAATCCAGCGCCAGGAAAAATATGTGGTGATGAACCCGCCGATCGGCGGTCCGAGCACGGGGCCGATCTGCGCCGGCACCTGCAGATAGGCCATGGTGGCGATCAGCGCGGTCTTCTCAACACTGCGAAACAGCACGAGCCGTCCCGACCGGCACCATCATGGCGCCGCCGAGACCTTGCAGCACCCGCGCCGCGGTCAGTTCGATCACGTTGCCGGACAGCCCGCACAGGATCGAGCCGAGGGTGAACAGCGCGATCGCCGCCCGGAAGACGACGCGGCCGCCGAAACGATCCGCCGCCCAACCGCTCACCGGAACGAAGATGGCGAGACTCAGGAGATAGGCGGTCACGGCGAGACGACAGGCGCACCGGATCGGCATGCAGCGAGATCGCCATCTGCGGCAGCGCCGTGGTGATCACGGTCGAGTCGATCTGCTGCATGATGATCGCCGAGCCGACGATCATGGCAACGACTTTGGTCTTGGTCTGCGGGCGACATGAGCGCGGTGCAACCGTGTTGCGGCGGACCATAGCATTGCGCCGCACGCGGTTGGTATCACGCGAAGTCCGGGCTGCCTTGATCCTGTCGCGGCGTAAAGGGCTCTACGCCGCGAGCAGCTTTTGCACTTCGTTGACCAGTTCGCGCAGATGGATCGGCTTGGACAGCACCTTGGCGTGCTTGGGCGCGCTCGAATCGGAATTGAGCGCCACGGCGGCAAAGCCGGTAATGAACATGATCTTGATGTCGGGATCGAGCTCGGCGGCGCGGCGGGCAAGCTCGATGCCGTCCATCTCGGGCATGACGATATCGGTCAGCAGGAGTTCGAACGGCTCCTCGCGCAGCCGCTGATAGGCCGAAAGCCCATTGTCGTAGGAGATCACGTCGAAGCCGGCATTCTGCAGCGCCTTGACCAGGAACCGCCGCATGTCGAGGTCGTCTTCCGCAAGCAGGATTTTCGGCATGGCACCTCGAATCCGGCTGACGCCGGCCCCCCTCCCCCCATAAGCCGGATGGCGGGTAAAGATGAGGTGAAGGCCGGGGTCGGCATGGTCGCCCCGCAGGAACCTCGCCCCGCGAGCAACCACCACAAACCGCCCTTGGCAAGCGGTAAGTCCTATGGACAACAGAGTCACCGCACGCTACGGATCGGTGCCGGGTCACAAACCTTCGGATAGCCCGCCGAGCGCCATGTCGGAAAGCCAAGACGAATTCGATCCTCCCTTCGAGGCCATCGAGCCGGCGGAGTGCCGCGGTCCGGTCCTGTTCAATTCGCCGCATAGCGGGCGCATCTACCCGCGCGCCTTCCTGCTGACCTCGCGGCTCGATCTCGCGACGCTGCGCCGCTCCGAGGATTCCTTCGTCGACGACCTGATCGCCGGCCTGGTGACGCGCGGCCATCCGATCATGCGCGCGCACTTCCCGCGCTGCTACGTCGACGTCAACCGCGAGCCCTACGAACTCGACCCGCGCATGTTCGACGGCCGGCTGCCGTCATTCGCCAATACCCGCTCGATGCGGGTGGCGGGCGGGCTTGGCACGGTGGCGCGCGTGGTCGGCGATGCGCAGGAAATCTACGACCAGCGCATCTCGGTCAGCGAGGCGCTGCAGCGCATCGACAGCCTCTATAAGCCCTATCATCGCACGCTGCGGCGGCTGTTTACGCGCCTGCACCGCGATTTTGGCGCCGCCATCCTGGTCGACGTGCCACTCCATGCCGTCGACCACCGGCGGCCGCGACGATCGTCCGCGCGCCGATCTCGTGATCGGCGACCGCTATGGCACGAGCTGCGTCGGCCTTGTCGCCGAGACGGTCGAACAGACGCTGCGCGGTTTCGGCTACGCGGTCAGCCGCAACAAGCCCTATGCGGGCGGCTTCATCACCGAGCACTACGGCAATCCGACGACCGGGCTGCACGCCATCCAGCTCGAGATCAACCGGGCGCTGTATATGGACGAGCGCCGCTACGAGCGGTCGGACACGTTTGACCGGCTGGCGGGCGAGTTGGCCGTGCTCGCCGACCGGCTCTGCGAGATTCCGCTTGAGGAGTTGCGGCCCTATCGGGCGGCTGCCGAGTAGCGTCTGTTCGCTGCGCCCCGGCGCCGACAAAGAAAAAGGGCCGCTCACATTTCTGGAGCGGCCCAAGTCTAGGGAGGAAACGCCCAAGGAGGGCGACGGTAGCGCGAGAGAGCCTCCCGCTACCGCACTGCAGCAATATACACCGCGACGCACAAAACGCAAGTGTTGCTGACCTATTCCTTTACTCTTTCCACGGTTTTATAGCTGCAAATTGTGCAGAGCAGACCTTCTGGTCTGGCGGGCAATTCCGCTCCTCCACGAATAATCTCTATTTAACAGCTGGTTACGCAATACATGGCGGTATGCCGCGAAAAGAGGCAGTCGGCTCTTCACAGGCATTCACGATTTACCGATCAACGCCGTCAATCGAGCGATCTTTCTTCTTCCGATCTCTGGTCAGCCCCGATTCCCCCCTTCTCGCGCGTCCTCATCGGCAGAGTGCCGGCGTAACGGTGCGATTGCCGCGGCCGCCGCTCTTCGCTACTCGATGCACGAGGTTGGTCTGATGACGGCGATCGATTTTGCAGTCTTTGTTGAGGAGCTCGCCGCTATCTCGGGCGAGACCATCCGGCCGTTCTTCCGCAGCGCGCTGTCGGTTGAAAACAAGAGCCGCTCGGGCGGGTTCGACCCGGTGACCTCCGCCGACCGCGCCGCCGAAACCGTGATGCGGGCGCTGATCAAGAAGACATTTCCCGCGCACGGCGTTGTCGGCGAGGAATTCCCAGCCGATCAGCCTGACGCCGAATACGTCTGGATTCTCGATCCGATCGACGGCACCAAATCGTTCATCTGCGGCATGCCGGCCTGGGGCACGCTGATCGCGCTCACCCGCCGCGGCGAGCCGATCTACGGCATGATGCACCAGCCGTTCACGCGCGAGCATTTTTCCGGCGACGGAACAGGTGCGCGCTACCGCGGGCCAGCCGGCGACCGGGTGCTGCGCACGCGCGCCTGCGCATCGCTCGACGATGCGATCATGCTGACAACGAGCCCGCTGTTGATGAACGAAGCCGACCGGCAATGCTTCGGTCGCGTCGAGCAGGCGGTCCGGCTGTCGCGCTATGGCGGCGATTGCTACGCCTATTGCGTGCTCGCCGCCGGCCACGTCGATCTCATCATCGAGACCGAGCTGAAACCGCACGACGTGCTTGCGCTCATTCCCATCATCGAGGGCGCAGGCGGCGTCATGACCACCTGGGAAAACGGCCGCCCGCACAATGGCGGCCGCATCGTCGCCGCCGGCGACGCGCGCGTCCACGCGCAGGCGTTGAAAGTGTTGAACGGGTGATCGGCATTTCGGGTCGGCGAAACCGAATACCAATCAAGCAAGATCAAAAGCTACCCGAACCCGGCACGAATGCGTCGAACGCCGCCCAGAATTGCGTGCGATAGCGATCCTGCTCCATGAGCACTTCGTGCTTGGAGCCGACCACGACGAGATGCGAACCGGAGTGCAGCGAGGTGGCGAAATCCTCGATCGCTGAATTCGACACCACGACATCGAGCCCGGCGGAGACGATCAGGATCGGCTGGCGGATGCGCGAGCCGTAGCCGCGCTCGCCGATCGCATGCATGGCGCGGAACGCGGCGTCCACCCAGGACACGGTCGGGCTGCCGAGCGCGAGCGCCGGCTCCGCCGCCAGAATTGCGGCGTTGCGCGCATAGCGCACCGGATCGGACGTCAGCACATTGCCGATGAAGGGACGGGTCTCGATCACGGTCGCGCCGCCGCCCGGCACGTACATCGAGCCGAAGCCGGCGAGCCGCAGGCCGCGCACGATGACGCTTGCCGCCGGTGTGGCGCCGGCGCGGCCAAGTCCGATCAGCGGCGCGATCAACACCACGCGGTCGAACCAGCGGTGGCCGCGATAGGCGGCGCGAATGAGCACGGTGGCGCCGGTCGAATGGCCAAGCGCAAACAGCGGCGGCGGACAATCCGGCAAGACGATCTCGCGCATGAAGGTTTCGAGATCGGTGTCGTACTCGGAAAAGTCGCGCACATAGCCCTTGCGGCGATCCTCGACCATTCGCTCCGATAGGCCCTGGCCGCGCCAATCGAGCGTCGCCACCGCAAAGCCGCGCGCGCGCAATTCGCGCACCGTCTCGAAGTATTTTTCGATCCATTCGCCGCGGCCTTGAAAAATGCACACGGTGCCGCGCCGGCCCGCCGGCGGCTGCCAGCGGGCAAAGCGCAAGCGAAGGCCGTCCGGCGTCTTCAACGTGTCGGTGACGAAATTCTCCGGCACCGGATTGGCGGGGATGGAAACAAGCTTCATCGGTGGATCCGGCGGCTGCGGCGGCGCCACGCTTATATCAGCCCGCTATCCGGCCTCAAACGGAAAGCCGTCGCGCGCGGCCACGGCGGAAATTTTGCTTGTGTCTCAGTTTGAATCTTCGTGCAGCCAAGGCGCCATTTTTCGAAGGTCACTTTCTGCCGCCTCGGCGTGCCGGTACAAGCCTGACTTCCATCCCGGGGATCTTGGTGTCTCGGCTCCGTAAACGGGAACATTGTCGCGGGCCTCATAGAATTCCTGAAAGTAGAACCGCCCGTCAGGATTTTCGTAGAGATCGATCCATCGGTTGCCATCGGGGCTCGGAAATCGCTGTAGGAATTTATCGCCTTCGACCATCGCTACCCACCTTCGGTATGGGCCATCCGTTCGCTGGAATGCGAAGATTCAAACTAAGAACCGCCAAAACTTTCGAGCGTTCCCAGTGCGTTAAGTGGCGGAGCCATTCTCCCGCCCCTTGCAGCGGATCGGGCCTATTCCCACATGCATTGAGGCGCAGGCTCTCGTGGCGGCGCCGTCCCGGCCGGGCCCCATCGGGCAGGTCATCCGCATGTCGCTTCACAAGGAGGATATGCCATGCGAACTTTCGATCTAGCACCCCTTTATCGTTCCACCGTCGGCTTCGACCGTCTGTTTTCTCTGCTCGACCAGGGCATGGACGGCGCCGCTCCCGGCTACCCGCCCTATAACATCGAGCGGACTGGCGAGAACGCCTATCGCGTTTCCGTCGCGGTTGCCGGCTTCAACGAGCCCGAACTGTCAGTCGTAGCGAAGGAGAACACGCTCACCATCCGCGGCGAGAAGACCGCCAAGGATGAGGAGAAGAGCGGCGAAGTGCTCTACCAGGGCATCGCGGCGCGCACTTTCGAGCGCGTGTTCCAGCTCGCCGACTACGTCCAGGTGAAGGGCGCGAGCCTTGAGAACGGTCTCCTGCACGTCGATCTCGTGCGCGAGATCCCCGAGGCAAAGAAGGCACGTTCGATCCCGATCGGCACCGCTATCGAGCAACAGAAAGAAGCTGCGTAAGCACCTCTTCTGCGTCGCTTGACGAGCTGAACGTTAAAGGGAGCGCCCCGCCAGGCGGGGCGCTTTCGATTCCGGCTGGCGTCATCTCGATCAGTCGTTGAACGGCAGCGGCGGCGGCGCTTTGCCCGGCGCCGCCGGTGGGGCAGCGCTATTGACGCCGGCAGTGTTGGCACTCACGCCGGTCTGCGGATGCAAATCGGCCGCATGCGCGGGCGCAGTCGGCTGTTCGACATTTCCGGGCTTTTCAGTTTTTTGCGACGCTAAAGCCGCCGGTCGCGGGCGCGGCAGCGGCGGAAACGGCGCGGCCGCTGCCGGGCGCGTCATTGCCGGCGTGGTGGGAGCCCGCGGCGTTGGCGCGCCGGTGATTTGCCCCGGCGCGGCAGGCGCCCCATAGGCGGGCGCTCCATAGGGTGACGATTCATCCGGGAGTGAGGCGTATGCGGGCGGGCCATAAGGCTGCGCCATCATTCCATACGGACCAGGAGCACCCGAGACGATGCGGGTTACATCGCGGATGACGCCGGTGCGCGCATCGAGCACCACGCGCATCAGAATGCCGCGAAAATCGGTGGCGCGAAGTACGTAGCTCGTACCTTCGCGCAACGGTGGCCCCAGCGGATCGAAGCCGGCGGCGCGCACGGTATGCAGAATTTCGTAGGACGACACAAAGCCGGTCACTGGCTTCGGCGCGGTCGGCAGACTCGGCGCCGCAGGCGGCGTCTGCGCATGGGCGCTCACCGCCGCCACCAGCAGGAAAGCCAACGCCAATGATCCAGAGTATGTCCTGGCGTTGACCAGCGCCGCTCTCGCGACCATCCCGACCCCCACCGCGCGCAACCCATACCATCACATCGCGCGACAAGTCCCAGTAGCGAGCGTCGCGTGCAATTGGGGCGGCGCTTTGGCGGGAGTGAGGGAACTCAAAAATTTCTTCGGCACAGGTTCACGAAGCGTTCGATATCCTCGTGCTGCGTCGCGAAGGACGTCACCAGCCGCGCGAGAACATGATCCGCCGGCAGCGTCAGACTCACGCTCGTGCGGACGTAATAGGCCGCGCCGGCAGCCTTGAGTTTGGCATCGAGCGCGCGCGGCAATGCGATAAAGACGAGATTGGCCTCAACCGGCCAGAGCGGCGGCAGGCTCACGCTTTCGAGCTCCCGCGCCAGGCGATCAGCCATGGCGTTGGCGTGGCGCGCAAGCGTCAGCCAGAGATCGTCGGCGAGGTAGGCGGCGAATTGGGCGGCGAGGAAACGATGCTTTGACAAGAGGTGCCCGCCGCGTTTGCGCCGTTCACCGAAGAATTTGGCGCGCTCGGGATCGAAGATTACCACCGCCTCGGCCGCCATGGCGCCGCCCTTGGTGGCGCCGAACGACAGCACGTCGATCCCCGATTGCCAGGTCATCTGCGCTGGCGTCGCGTTGAGCCGCACCAGCGCATTGGCGAACCGGGCGCCATCCATGTGCATGGCGAGCCCGCGTTCGTGCGCAATCTCGCCCAGCGTCGCGATCTCGTCGGCGCGATAGATGGTGCCGGCCTCGCTCGCCTGCGTAATGGAAACCGCCGCGGCAACCATTTGATGCGGTGCGTGGCCGCTGTAGCCTTCGAGCGCCGTCCGCAACGTCGCAGGCGCGATCTTGGCGCCATCGCCAGGCAGTCCGGCAAGCTTGATACCGCCGCCGAAGAACTCTGGTGCACCGCACTCGTCGGTGACGATGTGGGATTCGAGATGGCAGAACACGACGCCCCAAGGCGGCGTGACTTGCGCAAGCGAAAGTGCATTGGCCGCCGTCCCGGTCGGCACCAGGAATGCGGCCACCTCGCGTTCGAAAATTTCCGACAGCCGCTGCTCGACGCCGAGCGTCCAATCGTCGTTGCCGTAGCCGCGCACATAGCCCGTGTTCGCCGCGACGATGGCGTCGAGGATGGCAGGCGCAACTGGCGCGGTGTTATCGGAGGCGAAGTTCAATTCGGCGGCGTCGGGTGCGGTGCGGATACAACACCGCTTAGCGGGTTAAGAGCCTGAACACTTGGCAAACCAAGGCGTGTCCGTATTATCGCCGGTACGCTTGCCATCGACGACAAGGGGCTTGTCATCTCGCGCGAGCTGCAAGACATGATAGCGCTTGTCCTTGAACTCCAAAACGTAGCTGTCGCGAGGTATGTAGCCATATGATGGACGATCGGGACTGACGTCGAGCTTGTTATGAGTGAGTCGAAGCCGGTTGGGCTCAACCTCCTCGACCTTCACCGCAAACGACGTCTGGGTGGCCCCGTCGATCTGCAAGCCGACAGTCACGACGCGATCACCCATCCAATCGCCGACGCCGTACATCGAGTAAGGGTTGCTCTCCGTCGCCGGCGCCTGGCAGTTGGCCGCCCAAGTCCCGATCAAGTCATACTTCCCGATCAAGTCATACTTTCTGTACAGATTTTCGGCGGAGTTTGCCCGCGCGGCGGTCGAAAATGCGAGGATGGCGGCACCGGCAGCAGCAAGGCTGCGCCATTCGCAGCGCATCTTTTGCTTCAAATTCGGCGATCGCTTTGTCATCGATCGGCCCTCGTCTGCCCGAAACGTGTCCGGTGACCGCATGAGATCGTATCACGGGGGAGATGCTCGGAAAAGCAGGCGACCAAATTGTAGTGCGAAGTCACGATCGCAGATGGCGAACGTTAGCGTCTCGCGATCCACTTCTATGCGGAACGCGGCAGAAACCTGCGACGGCACGGGCAGGCCAGGGTCAATTGCCGAGGCGAAGTTCACCGCGCGCAATCTAACCGAGATTGCGCGCCCGGCAATCCAGGATCGAGCCTCAGGCGAGCGCTACGTCTGCTTCGCGGTAAGCTGTGCCCGTTTGCCGATAAAAAAAGCGGATGATCCCGTCGAGCGATATCGGGCCCGGGCCGCAAGTCATCAGTACGAGCAGCATGGCACCCCAGTAAACGTAAGTGGTCCACAACGCCGCCGGCTGAACATACATCGCCAATAGGACAGTCATGGCGAGGAGTAACAGCGAGGCGATCCGTGTGCCAAAACCGATGACAAGACAGATTGGCAGTATGAATGCGCCATAGCCGAAGAAGTAGGCGATGAGGGTCGGCGAAACGGCGAAGGAAGAAAACTGCGTAGTAATGGACTGCAGCACATCTGCCCGGATCTGCGACGGCACGACCACCGTGAAATCGACGCCATTCAGCGAAAATGGGACGGTGGAACCTTCAACCTGAGTCTGGCCGAAGAGGAATAAGTCCCGCGCCGCGAGCAGGCGCAGGCCTATTGCGATCAGCGAATAGGGAACGATGCCGCAAACGGCGACGACACGGTCGATGAAGTAAGTCGCCTTCGAGTGCGAGCCGCGCGGTTCGTAATGGTCGACGAGGTGGGCCATGCCAATTCTCCTGCAGATCAAGGCGCGAATAATCGAGAAGCTCTCGATCAGTGACGCAATTAATCCCGACGGGTCCCGGCACGGACAACGGCAGCTTGGCGTATTTTAAGGCCGGTGGTCAATGCACCGCCACGTCCGATGATCGGTCATTGTGCATTCGGCGCCCGCCCGTTGCGCTTTTGCCGATCCCATGGTCCACTCAACGCGTCGATCGAGGCAAAAAGAGTGCCTGATTGGGACGCGCACTCTTGTGTTCGCGCCGGGAATTTGCCATGTTCGGCATAGGACAGCATTGCTGTCCCAATTTTGGCCCGCAACCGCGCGGCAAGCGCAGGGTCAGCCGCCGGGGCGAGGGCGTGTCGGTCGGCGGCGAATAAGCAACCATCGGCCGGCGCGAGCGGCACGAAGGTTGCCTGCCAAATGAATGTTCGCCCGCGGCGCCGAATGCGCCGGACCCTCGAATTGCGCGGTTCGAGGCTCCGATGGGGAGTGCGAGGTCGACGATGAGCGCGTCAGGGTTCGGCTTGTTTGATCCGGCGCTGGAGAAGGACTCCTGCGGCGTCGGATTCATTGCCGACATCAAGGGGCGCAAGTCGCACAAGATCGTCGAAGACGGGCTGACGATCCTGCTCAATCTCGAGCATCGCGGCGCGGTCGGCGCCGACCCGCGCGCCGGCGACGGCGCCGGCATCCTGGTGCAGATTCCGCACAAGTTTTTCGCCAAGCAAGCGACGTCGCTCGGCTTCACGCTGCCGCCTCCGGGTCACTACGCAGTCGGCGTGCTATTCATGCCGCACGACGAGCCGTGGCGGCGCGAAATCATGGAGACTTACGCGCAGGCCGTCGCGCAAGAAGGCATGACGCTGTTGGGTTGGCGCGACGTGCCGACCGACAATTCGACGCTCGGAGAAACGGTCAAGCCGACCGAGCCGGTGCACAAGCAGGTGTTCATCGCGCGCTCGCCGAAAGTCACCACCGAGGAAGAATTCGAGCGGCGGCTTTACATCCTGCGCAAGACCATTTCCGGCATCATGTACGGCAGGCGGCCGCGCAACACCTCGAACTATTATCCGGTGTCGATCTCTTGCCGCACGATCATCTACAAGGGCATGTTCCTTGCCGACCAGCTCGGCACCTATTACCCCGACCTGCGCGATCCCGATTTCGAGAGCGCGCTCGCGCTCGTGCATCAGCGCTTCTCCACCAACACCTTTCCGACCTGGTCGCTGGCGCATCCTTATCGGATGGTCGCTCACAACGGCGAAATCAATACTCTGCGCGGCAACAACAACTGGATGGCGGCGCGGCAGGCCTCGGTGTCGTCGCCAAAATTCGGCGGCGACATCAACAAATTGTGGCCGATCTCCTACGAGGGCCAGTCGGACACCGCGTGCTTCGACAACGCGCTCGAGTTTCTGACCATGGGCGGCTACCCGCTCGCCCATGCGATGATGATGATGATCCCCGAAGCGTGGGCGGGCAATCCGCTCATGAACGAGGAGCGCCGCGCCTTCTACGAATATAACGCCGCCCTGATGGAGCCATGGGACGGTCCGGCGGCGATCGCCTTCACCAACGGCGTCCAGATCGGCGCCACGCTCGATCGTAATGGCTTGCGCCCGGCGCGCTACATCGTCACCCGCGACGATCGCATCGTCATGGCTTCCGAAGTCGGCGTGCTGCCGATCCCCGAAGAAGAGATCGTCACCAAGTGGCGGCTGCAGCCGGGCAAGATGCTGCTGGTCGATCTCGAGCAAGGCCGGCTCATTCCTGACGAGGAACTCAAGGCCACGCTGGCAAAGAGCCATCCCTACCGCGAGTGGCTCGACCGCACCCAGGTCGTGCTCGAAGAGCTGCCGCCGGTCGCGGAAGCCGCGCCGATTTCGAATCTCTCGTTGCTCGATCGCCAGCAATCCTTCGGCTACACGCAGGAAGACCTCAAGATCCTGATGACGCCGATGGCGACCACCGGCGAAGAAGCGATCGGCTCCATGGGCAACGACACGCCGATCTCGGCGCTGTCCGACAAGCCGAAGCTGCTTTTCACCTATTTCAAACAGAACTTCGCCCAAGTCACCAACCCGCCGATCGATCCGATCCGCGAGGAACTGGTGATGAGTTTGGTGTCGATCATCGGACCGCGCCCGAACCTGTTCGACCTCGAAGGCATGTCGAAGGTGAAGCGGCTTGAGGTGCGGCAACCGATCCTGACCAATGCCGATCTGGAAAAGATCCGCTCGATCTCGGACATGGGCGATCACTTCAAATCGCTGACTCTGGATGCAACTTGGCCGGCCAGCGACGGCGCCGCCGGCATGGAAACCGCGCTCGCCGGGCTCTGCCGCGAGTCCGACCGCGCGGTGCGCGACGGCATCAACATCATCATCCTCTCCGACCGCCGCGCCGGAGCCGACCGCATTCCGATTCCGTCGCTGCTCGCCTGCGCGGCGGTCCATCATCATTTGATCCGCGAGGGCTTGCGCACCTCGGTCGGCCTCGTCGTCGAATCCGCCGAGCCGCGCGAGGTGCATCATTTCTGTTGCCTCGCCGGTTACGGCGCCGAGGCGATCAATCCCTATCTCGCCTTCGAGACGCTTTCGGCCATGAAGAGCGAGCTGCCGCAAAAGCTCGACGACAAGGAAATCATCAAGCGCTACATCAAGGCGATCGACAAGGGACTGCTCAAGGTGATGTCGAAGATGGGCATCTCCACCTATCAGTCTTATTGCGGCGCGCAGATTTTTGACGCGATCGGCCTGAAGTCCGACTTCGTCGCCAAGTATTTCACTGGCACCGCGACCCGCATCGAGGGCATCGGCCTCGCCGAGATTGCCGACGAGGCGGTCAGCCGGCATCGCGACGCCTTTTCCGACGCGCCGATCTACCGGGCGATGCTCGATGTCGGCGGCGACTACGCTTTCCGTGTGCGCGGCGAGGAACACGTCTGGAATGCGGTCACGGTCGCCACCTTGCAGCACGCGGTGCGCGGCAACTCGTACGAAAAATACCGGCAATACGCGGACATCATCAACGAGCAGACCGCGCACCTGTTCACCATCCGCGGCCTGTTTCGCATCAAGTCGGCGGAGGACGACGCGCGGGCGCCGGTGCCGATCGAGGAAGTCGAACCGGCCAAGGATATCGTCAAACGCTTCTCTACCGGTGCCATGTCGTTTGGTTCGATCTCGCGCGAGGCGCACACCACGCTCGCCATCGCCATGAACCGCATCGGCGGCAAATCGAACACCGGCGAAGGCGGCGAGGAAAGCGACCGCTTCAAGCCGCTGCCCAACGGCGACTCGATGCGCTCGGCGATCAAGCAGGTCGCTTCCGGGCGCTTCGGCGTCACCGCCGAATATCTCGTCAACGCGGACATGATGCAGATCAAGATCGCGCAGGGCGCCAAGCCCGGCGAGGGCGGACAGTTGCCTGGGCACAAGGTCGACAAGGTCATCGCCAAGGTGCGCCATTCGACGCCGGGCGTGGGTCTGATCTCGCCGCCGCCGCATCACGACATCTATTCGATCGAGGACCTGGCACAACTCATCTTCGATCTGAAGAACGTCAACCCGGACGGCGACGTGTCGGTCAAACTCGTCTCCGAGGTCGGCGTCGGCACGGTTGCCGCCGGCGTCTCGAAGGCGCGCTCGGATCACGTCACCATCGCCGGCTTCGAGGGCGGCACCGGCGCCTCGCCGCTGACCTCGATCAAACACGCCGGCTCGCCATGGGAAATCGGACTTGCCGAGACCCATCAGACTCTGGTCGCCAACCGCCTGCGCGGCCGCATTGCCGTGCAAGTCGACGGCGGCATCCGCACCGGCCGCGACGTCGTCGTCGGCGCGCTCCTTGGCGCCGACGAGTTCGGCTTCGCCACCGCACCACTGATTGCCGCCGGTTGCATCATGATGCGCAAATGCCACCTCAACACCTGTCCGGTCGGGGTCGCCACCCAGGACCCGGTGCTGCGCAAGCGCTTCAAAGGCCAGCCCGAGCACGTGATCAATTATTTCTTCTTCGTCGCCGAGGAGGTGCGCGAGCTGATGGCGGCGATGGGCTACCGGACCTTCAGCGACATGATCGGGCAGATGCAGATGCTCGACCGGGTCAAGCTGATCGCCCATGCCAAGGCGAACGGGCTCGACTTCTCCAAGCTGTTCACCAAGCCGGACGTGCCGGCGAGCGTGAAGCTCTATAATTGCGAGCGACAGGATCACAAGATCCACGACATCATCGATCGCAAGCTGATCAAACAATCGCAATCCGCGCTCGAAGGCGGCGCGCCGGTGCGCATCGCCATGCCGATCAAGAACACCGACCGCACTACCGGCGCCATGCTGTCCGGCGAGATCGCCAAGCGGTACGACCACGAAGGCCTGCCGCCCGACACCATCGTGGCGCAGTTCACCGGCACGGCCGGTCAAAGCTTCGGCGCCTTCCTTGCCCGCGGCGTGACGTTCGAGCTTGAGGGCGACGCCAACGACTATGTCGGCAAGGGACTGTCAGGCGGCCGCATCGTGGTGCGTCCGTCGACGCGCTCCAACGTCGTGCCGGAAGAGTCGATCATCATCGGCAACACCGTGCTCTACGGCGCTATCGAGGGTGAATGCTATTTCCGCGGCGTAGCCGGCGAGCGCTTTGCGGTGCGTAATTCCGGCGCCATCGCCGTGATCGAAGGCGCCGGCGACCATTGCTGCGAATACATGACCGGCGGCGTCGTGGTGGTGCTTGGCCGTACCGGCCGCAACTTTGCCGCCGGCATGTCGGGCGGCATCGCCTATGTACTCGACGAGGACGGCACGTTTGCCTCGCGCTGCAACCTCGCCATGGTCGAACTCGAACCGATGCCCGGCGAGGAGGACATCAACGCCCGCATCTTCCACCAGGCCCACGATCTGGAAGCGCATGGGCTGGTCGACGTGATGGCGGACATGAGCCGTTTCGATGGCTACCGCCTGCACCATCTGATCGCGCGCCACGCCCGTTTCACCGGCTCCACGCTGGCGGCCAGGATTCTCGCCGAGTGGAAGGCGTTCTATCCGAAGTTCCGCAAAGTGATGCCGGTCGAATACCGCCGCGCGCTCAACGAAATGAAAGCCGCCGCCATAGCGGCAGAGTAGAGCATGATCCCGAAAAGTGGTTTCCGGTTTTCGGATAAGATCATGCGCAAACAAATCTAGAGCGTGCAGTGGGCAAAATTACCGGCTTTCTCGAATACGAACGCGAGGACCGCGACTACGAAGCGGTCGCCGAGCGCGTGCGCCATTGGCGCGAATTCGTGCTGCCGCTGCCGGAGCAGGATTACGTCACCCAGGCGGCCCGCTGCATGAATTGCGGCGTGCCCTATTGCATGGGCACCGGCGCGCTGACGCCCGGCACCCCCGGCTGCCCGGTCAACAATCAGATCCCCGATTGGAACGACCTCGTCTATCAGGGCAACTGGGACGAGGCCGCGCGCAATCTGCATTCGACCAACAATTTTCCCGAAGTCACCGGCCGCGTCTGTCCGGCGCCGTGCGAAGCCTCCTGCACGCTCAACATCGACGAGAACCCGGTCACCATCAAATCGATCGAGTGCGCGATCGCCGACCGCGCGATCGCTGCCGGGCTCAAGCCCGAGCCGCCGGCGGAGAAGTCCGGCAAAAAGGTCGCCGTCGTCGGCTCCGGTCCGGCGGGCCTCGCTTGCGCGCAACAGCTCGCCCGCGCCGGCCATGACGTCCACGTTTATGAAAGACAGGCTAAGGCTGGCGGACTTCTTCGCTACGGCATTCCCGACTTCAAGATGGAGAAGCATCACATCGACCGCCGCGTAACGCAGATGCAGGCCGAGGGCGTCGTCTTCCACTACGGCGCCCATATCGGCGTCAGCATCCCGGCGGACAGGCTCGTTGCCGACTACGATGCCGTGGTGCTCACCGCCGGCGCCGAGAAGGGCCGCGACCTGCCGGTGCCCGGGCGCGACCTTAGCGGCATCCATTTCGCCATGGACTTTCTGCCGCAGCAGAACCACCGCGTATCCGGCGAGCAGGACAACGGCGGCGCGCCCATCCTCGCCACCGGCAAGCACGTCGTCGTCATCGGCGGCGGCGACACTGGCTCCGATTGCATCGGCACCTCGATCCGCCAGGGCGCGCTGTCGGTGACCAATTTTGAAATCATGACGGAGCCGCCGCTGCACGAGGACAAGGAGCTGACCTGGCCGAACTGGCCGCTCAAGCTGCGCACCTCGTCGAGCCACGAAGAAGGCGCCGAGCGCGAATTCGCCGTCAACACCACCGCCTTTTCCGGCGAGAACGGCGCCGTAAAGAAGCTTCATTGCGTGCGTGTGGACGACAAGTTCAAGCCGATCGCCGGCACGGACTTTGACATCGATGCCGAACTTGTCTTGCTGGCGATGGGCTTCGTGCATCCGATCCACGACGGCATGGTCAAGCAACTCGACCTCGCGCTCGACCGCCGCGGCAATGTCGCCGCGAATACCGACGACTACAAAACCTCGGTGGCCAAAGTGTTCGCCGCCGGCGACGCCCGCCGCGGCCAATCGCTTGTTGTTTGGGCGATCCGCGAAGGCCGCCAGGCCGCCCACGCGGTCGACAAATTTCTGATGGGTTCGACGCTGTTGCCGCGCTGATCCTGAGAGTGGTCAGCGAAGCGATGTCGGCGCAGTTGCCGCGCCGGGATCTGGCTGCGCCTGCGCAGCGGCCGGGACTGGGACTGGAGTTGTTGGCGTGGGCTTCGCTTGCAGTGCAGCCGTGGGCGCAGGCGTCGTTGCCTGCGCGGCCTGCTGGCCCGGTGGCCAGCTGAAATCGTCGGCGCGGCCCGCCGGAGGCGACTGCGCCTCGCCATGCATGAGCACACTTTCCGCGGTCGGATCCTGGGATGCAATCGGCGCGACGTGGCTGCCGCCACCGAGCAGGTCACCGGGCTGGCTGTTCACCGCATTACTGGGCGTGCCGCCCGTGGCGGTCAGCGGCAGCACCGGGCCCACCTCTGGACGCACCGTGCCCGGCCTTGCCGGCGGCGCTGAGGCTTCCGGCGACGGCAGCGCCACCGGCGTCACCGGATTTGCCAGGATGCGGCTCAACTGTTGATCGACCAGATGCGCCAGCTTGAGCGCGCCGAACTTGGTGAAATGGATGCCGTCGCCGGTGCGCAGCCGGCGAATCTGGCCTTCGAAGTCGGGACCCTCGACGTCGTAGCGTCCATTCTCGTCGACGAAGCCGTCCCAGATGTCGACATAGATGATGCCGGCCTTGTCGGCTTCGGTACGATAAAGGTCGTCGAGATAGCTCATGTCGCCGGTGGCTTTTGGGCCGCGCACCGCCGGCAGCCCGACCCAGATGATCGGAACGCCTTTGCTCTTCAGCGCAGCAATCATGTCGTCGATGCGCTTGACGTAGAGCTTTGCCCACTCGTCGGTGTGAAAGTCGTAAGTGCCCCCCGGGGCCGGATGCTGCGGCTCGGCCGAAACATCGGAGCTCGGAGACTGCTCCGTATCCGGAGGAACCGCAGGCTTTGCCTCTTGCGTCTTTGTGTCTTGCGTTTTGGTGTCTTGCGTCTGCTGCGGCGGTTGTGCGGCTTGACCGGCCGGTTGGGCCGGCTGCTTGGGAGCCGCAGGCCCCGGCGCCGCCGGTGCGACCGCTGGTGCGCGCAACGGCACGCGATCATTGAGGCCAAGCATCACCACGATGGCGCTCGGCTTTTGCGCCGCCAAGGCGTCCTTCACTGCCTGTGACCATTCCAGCGTGTCGTTGCGCGGATCGTAATGGATGAGGCCGGCGGCCGGCCGGACGATGCGCACGACGCCGATCTGCGGCTGGTCGGTGTAAACCTCGTCAAGCCCATAGCCGAGCCAATCGGCCATCGAATCGCCGATGACCACAACCGTCGTGGTCGGCGGGGTGTCCGCCTTGCGCGGTGCCGGCGCCCGGTATGACTCGACGGGCGGACTAGCCGGCGCCCCATAGGGGCGGCCGAAGAATGGGAAAGAGAAACCACGCCCGGGCGGCGCTGGCCGCCGATAAGGCTCGTCATAGCCCCAGCGATCGCCAAAAAGCTGCGCATGCACGGGCAGCGGCAGCGCGGAAGCCATCGCCATTGCGGCCAAAGCGACCGCCGAAAGCCCTGCCCAAACCTGTCTCGCCTTACGCATCGTCATCAACCGAGGAACCATCAATAATGTAGCCCGGATCGAGCCTTGGCGAAATCCAAGGTTCTCCCCTGCCAAACCGACCTAGCGGCCAAAAATGTCAACGTGAAGGTCGTATCATGCTTAGCGGGGCCATTCCCGGCCGATGCCGCGATGCCGGCTCAGCTACCACCGCCTCGCCCCGTGCCTTGCATCACCCCTGCTTTTCTGGGTAAGTGCGCGCCCATGAGTGAGGCCCTAATCCGGCGCGCACGCCGTGTCCAGTGGCAGAACGTGCTGACCGTGGTCAGCGCGGCCATCCTGATCAGCGCCGAAGTGTTCGGCGCCGCCTTCGCTGGCAGTTGGGCGATCGCGAGCCTCGTCGGCCTTGGCGCGATCGGCGCGCACATCCTCGACGGCTTCTTCATGCTCTGCGGGCTTGCGGTCATGGTGCAGTTTCTGCGCGCGGCCCATCGCGTCGAGCCTTTCACCGCCGACTAAAGCCGCGCCGATCCGGCGTAGTCGTCCCTCGCTCGCAGTTCAATCGAGCGGCGTGTTCTCGAGCGTGCGGCGCTCGTCTGCCTCCGTCATCAAAATCTCTCGTTACCTTTCGTTAAGACCAAATCGCTTGCGACTCTCGCCGATTTGGATTATTTGATCGTTGCCCAATTTCGCACGTGCCTGTGGCCGTGTGTCGGTCGGTGGGCATCCGGACAAGAGGCCGGACAGCCGCCTAAGGAAGAGACGCTACTTCCTTGCACCCGCGACCGGCAGCCGGAGGCGAAACCGGCATAGCCAGCTCTCCACTGGCGACGCGGCTTAAAGCAACGACGGAAGGGCTTTTTTGGTTACTGCCGGCGCCAATGCCGGGGACACCGAAAGGGCTTCGTCCTTCTTTGCCAGCAGTGCGGAACGGGATCTCCCTCATCCGGACCAAGGCAGCAATCACGGCGACGCAAGTCGGTCCGCAATGGTGCGGACCCGCGCGCGTTGCAGGAGGTTCACCTCGGCGGCTACGCCGCCAGTCGGATAGGGGGAGCTGGGTCAGATGACCGCACGCATCCGCGAATTTCTTAAAACTCGTACGCCGAACGGACCATGCCTCGTGCTCGACCTCGACGTCGTTCGCGAGAACTACTTGGGCTTTGCCAGGGCGCTGCCGGACAGCAAGGTTTACTACGCCGTCAAAGCCAACCCGGCGCCGGAAATCCTCAAGCTGCTCACCGCTCTGGGCTGCTCGTTCGACGTCGCCTCGATCAACGAAACCGAAGCGGTGCTCGCCGCCGGCGCCGCGCCCGACCGCATCTCCTACGGCAACACGATCAAGAAGGAGAAGGAGATCGGCGCGGCATTTGCGCTCGGCGTCACGCTGTTCGCCGTCGACTGCGAGGCGGAGGTGGAGAAGATCGCACGGGCCGCCCCGGGCAGCCGGGTGATCTGCCGCATCCATTGCGATGGCTCCGGCGCAGAGTGGCCGCTGTCGCGCAAGTTCGGCTGCGAGCCGGCTTATGCGGCCGACATTCTCGAACTCGCCCATAACCGCGGCCTCGTGGCCTACGGCGTGTCCTTTCATGTCGGCTCGCAACAGCACAACGTCGAGGCTTGGGATCGGGCGCTCGCTTCAACGGCGGCCGTGTTCCGCTCCTGCGCCGAGCGCGGCATCACGCTCACCATGGTCAATCTCGGCGGCGGCTTCCCGGCCCGCTACGTACGCAAGACGCCGAAGCTTGAATCCTACGGCAAGGCGATCTTCCGCGCGCTGCGCAAGCACTTCGGCAATGCCTTGCCGGAGACGATCGTTGAGCCCGGCCGCGGGCTCGTCGGCAACGCCGGTATCATCGAGGCCGAGGTGGTGCTGATCGCCAAGCGCAGCCCCGAGGACGAGGTGCGCTGGGTCTATCTCGACATCGGCAAGTTCCACGGGCTTGCCGAAACCATCGACGAGTCCATCCGCTACCCGATCCGCACCACCCACGACCGCGATGAGACGGCGCCCTGCATCATCGCCGGGCCGACCTGCGATTCGGTCGATGTGCTGTACGAGAAAACGCCCTACCCGCTGCCGGTGACGCTCGCGATCGGCGACAAGGTGCTGATCGAGGCTGCCGGCGCCTATACGGCGACCTATTCGTCGGTCGGCTTCAACGGCTATCCGCCGCTGCGCCAATACGTGATCTAGCCGCGAAGCTATTTCGGCTGGACGCCTTGGCCGCCGCCCGGGACGCCGGGCGGCGAGACATCAGGCCTGTCGCCCGTTTGCGGCGCCGGCTGTTTGATTGCCGGGTCGACATCGGGCGGACAGATGACGCCCTGAGTCTTGTTCAACTGCTGGCTCAGTGTTTGGCCAGATTTTTCCTGCGGCGTGCAGCCGGTCGTGTCGGCGGCTTGGGCAGTTGTAAGCCCGGCCGCCAACGCTATGAGAAGCACCGCGCCCTGGAACTTGGTGATCGGTTTCATGCCAAGATAACGGTTGGGCGCGAACGGCGTTCCGGCATCCGCAATCAGGATGGAACCCACTCGACATGGGCCTCGATGGGTCTTGACGGGCCTTGCTGGCCCTTGCGAGCGTCATCGATCCAGCCATGCGGCTTCGCGGATATGATTTGACGGCAGGAAGTGATTCGGCTGACGTGTCCCAAACTCAAGGAAGCCGCAATGGCGGTGCCATTTCCTACACCCCTCAACGATCCGACGGCCGAACTCGTCGAGGAGCTGCGCCAAGCGCGTGGGCGTCCCGAGGCCGCGCTACAACGCGCGCTTCCCCATGCTGCAGCGATCGCGCCGGCGGTTATCGGTCTCGTTGAAAAGGCCGCGGACGGGAATGTCCTGACGCCACCCCAATCCAACCTGCTGTTTTGGGGCCTGCCCATTCTCGCCGCCGGCCGGCGGAGGGAATTATATCGGCCGCTGCTGCGCTTCCTTGGCGGCGCCGACGACGACACGCTGAATGCGTATCTCGGCGACGCGGTAACGGAAATCCTCGCTCGGGTCGTCGTCTCAGTGTTCGACGACGATGCCGATGCGCTTTTGGCCCTGATCGCGGACAGCAAGGTCAATGAATATGTACGCTGGGGCTTGTTTTCGGCGCTCACGCGCCTGACCTTCGACGGCGCCATTGCACGCGACGCGGCGCTGAACGCGCTTGACCGCTTCGAGGCGCAGTCGCTGGCCGAGCCCGGCGCGGCCTGCTGGCAGGGTTGGGCGGAGGCTGTCGCCTATCTGGGCTTCGAAACCATGCACGACCGCATGCGCCAAGCCTTTGATGACCACCGGATCCCGGCAGAAATTAGCGGCCTCGATTATTTCGAACGGCAAATCGCCGTGGTTGGCGCGATGCGGCTTGGCGACGCGGGTCTGCTGGACCGCGAAGGGATGAGCCCCGTAAATGATCCGGCGGACTTTTTGCGGTGGATGCCCAGCACCGCCGAAGTCGATAAGCGCGAGCGGCTGCGCGGCGACGATCCGGCCATCGGTCTCATGCATTCGTTCGAGCGGCATTGGCTCGACGGCTTTCTATCCAGCAAGCATGCGCCGATAACCGCCATGACTATTGAAGGCGTCGACGGCTATTTCACTGCGCTCGCCGTGTGTCCGGAGGACTTCACAGTCGAGGAATATTGGCCGGCGCTGTGGAACTACGATGATGAAACCGAAGCCTGCCCGGAATACGGCGACGACGAGCAGGCGGAATATGTCGTCGATCTGCTCGGCCGCTATTTGGAAGCCGTCAAACGCCGCGTCGCCAAAGGCTATCCGCACCCCGGCACCTATCGTTCGTCGCTTGACCCCGATGAGGACCAAGACGATCAGCTTTGGGCCGCCGGATTTGTTCGCGGGGTCGCGTTGCGCGTCGAGCTTTGGGGCGACCGCGCCCGCAACGATGAAAATTTCAGCCTGTTCATGAATGCGATCTACACGTTGGCCGTGGGCGATAATCCCGATGCGGAAACGCATTTCACGCCGCAACAGCGAACCGCATTCTTCAACAAGCTGCCGAAGATTCTCCTCAACCTGCATCGGATTTGGCGCGGCCGCTCCGGCTTGAGGATACCGGCCATCAGCGCGCCGATACGCGACGATCCGGCAGCGGCGCGGCCATTCGGCCGAAAGGTCGGCCGTAACGAGCCGTGTCCCTGCGGCAGCGGCAAGAAATTCAAGCGCTGCTGCGGCGATTTGTAAGCGCGGCCGGCGGCTGACCATCGGCCGGTTTCAACGGCTATCCGCCACTGCAGCAATACGTGATCTAAGAACTGCTTCATTCCCGATCGATCGCCGCCAATGGGTCCGGCCCGAAGTGGCCAGCCCGATGACACATTCAGCGGCGAGTCCGGAATTCATATTCACTGGTCGTGGTTATGGATTCCGAGCTCGCGGGCTTCGCCCGCGCCCCGGAATGACGGTGTGAGCTATTTCTCGACCCACTCGACATGGGCCTTGATCGCCTTGCGGGCGTCATCGATCCAGCCATAAGGCCGCGCCTTCTCGATCATGGCCGAGAAATTCTGCTGCCAAGCGGCATCGTTCTCGACATCCGGCCAGCGGCGGAGCGTCTGTTCGAAAATCCACGCCGTCTCGGCGTCCGGCAAATCGGCCTTGCCTGTCAGCGCACGGCGAACCTCATCGAGCCGGCTACGATCGCTTCCAACCACAAGCTTGAAGGCGCGGAAATTGTCGCGGTCCTCAAGGTGCAATTGGCCTGCGGCATTGAGCTTCAGAAACATTGAACCTCCGCGCAATTTCCTCCGGCTCAGGCGAGATCGATAATCCCCGCGTCACCGCTTTCGGTGCCAAACGCCAGCAATGTGCCGTCCGCGCCCCACGCCAGCGCCGTCACCGGCGCTTCGCCTGGCTTCTTCGCCAAGATTTCGGCGCCGTCTTCGATGCGCACAATCAGGACCATGCCGTCGCTGTAACCGGCGGCGACGATATCCTGCTTGGGATGGCAGGCGACTGCTTCGACGCGCGGCTCGCCCGGCGCCAACAGGCGCGGCTGCTTGCCCATCGGCCCGTCCTTGCTCTGGAACGGCCACAAAATGATCTGGTTGGAGCCCGAAGTCGCCAGCCAGCGCCCACCGGCGGTCCAGCCGAACGACGTCACTCGCGCGGAGTAACCGGACATGCGCATGTGCTGGCGATCGGCGAGCCGCCAGCCGTGCAGCATCGGCTCCTGCATGGTGGTGACGAGGAAGCGCCCGTCGGGGCTGACGGTCGCGCCGAGATGCGAGCCTTTCCATTCGAGCTTCTCCGGCGTCGCGTCCATCGCGTTCGGAAACCACAGCGAGGCGCCGTTGTAGTGCGCGAGCGCAAGCCGAAAACCCTTGGGCAGAAAGGCAAGCCCGCCGACGGTCGAGGGCGCTTCGAATTCGCGCACCCCCTCCTCCCTCCCCCGCGAGCGGGGGGTAGGGTGGGGGAGCGCGAAGGCCGTCTTGCCGGCGGACCAGGCGACCGCGCCGTCGGGCCCGAGCGCCACATGATCGATCCAGCGGTGCTTGGCGTCGGCGGCGACAACACGGCTCGCGCCCGCATCGGTCGTGATCACCTTGCCGTCGTCGCCGCCAGTGACGATGCGGACGCCGTCGCTCGCCGTCGCCAGGATGGCGCCGCCGTGCACGTTCATGCGGCGCACTTCTCCGTCCGGCTCGGCAAACAGCAGCACCTCTTCGCCGAGCACGAACACGGCGCTGCGGCCGAGAAAATGCACCGCGACGATCGCACCGCCCGCGGCAACGGCGCGGGTGCGTTCAACGACGGAAACCAAGTCGCTGCGGCTGTCGGTCATGGATTGCAGCTCGCGCTTCTGATCCCCTCCCCCTTGTGGGGAGGGGGAGGGGGAGGGGGAGGGGTAGGGGTGGGGGTCGGGAGGTGACGCATTATCGTTGACGCGGTTGCCGTGCTTTCGTCTATATCCTCACGCTGCCTCGCGACCCCCACCCCGCCCTCCCCACAAGGGGGAGGGAGAAGATCACGCGACGCAGCCCTCGAATCCTTCGGTGATCTTCTTTCCCGGCAGATTGCGGCCGATGAAGACGATGCGGCTTTCGCGCTTTTCGTCTTTCTTCCACGGCCGCTGATGGTCGCCGTCAAGGATCATGTGCACGCCCTGAAACACGAACCGCTCATCGTCGCCCTTGAAGGCGAGGATGCCCTTGCAGCGCAGAATGTTGGGGCCTTCCTTCTGCACCAGATCCTGAACCCAGGGGAAAAACTTGTCCGCATCGAGCGGCTTGTCGCTTTTGAGCGAAATCGATTGCATCTCCTCGTCGTGATAGTGCTTGAGCCCGCCGTGGTGATGCGCGTGCTCACGGTCATGGTCGTGATGATGATCGTGATCATGCCCGTGCTCGTGGCCATGATCGTGATCATGATCATGATCGTGCTCGTCGTCTTCGAGGAAGGCCGGCTCGATTTCGAGAATACGATCGAGATCAAAGGCGTTGCGCTCCAAAATCTCCTTGAGCGGAATCTTGGCGCGCTCGGTCTTGTGCACCCTGGCGTAAGGATTGATGCCACGAATGCGCGCCTCGACCTCGCTCAGTTCGTCGGCCGTCACCAGATCGGTCTTGTTGATCAGGATCACGTCGGCAAACGCGATCTGGTTCTTGGCTTCGGGGGCGTCCTTGAGCCGGTCGTTAAGCCACTTGGCATCAGCGACGGTGACCACCGCGTCGAGCTTGGTCCGCCGGCCGACATTCTCGTCGACGAAGAAGGTCTGCGCCACCGGCGCCGGATCGGCGAGGCCGGTGGTCTCGACGATGATGGCGTCGAACTTGCCCTTGCGCCGCATCAGCCCGTCGAGGATGCGCACGAGGTCGCCGCGCACGGTGCAGCAGATGCAGCCGTTGTTCATCTCGAACACTTCTTCCTCGGCGCCCACGACGAGATCGTTGTCGATGCCGATCTCGCCGAATTCGTTGACGATGACGGCGTATTTCTTGCCGTGCGGCTCCGAGAGGATGCGATTGAGCAGCGTGGTTTTGCCGGCGCCGAGGTAGCCGGTCAGCACGGTGACCGGGATTTTGTCAGTCATTTCGTCCCTCCGTTGGCCCCTCCTATATAGGCATCCGAACCGCTGTGCATCCCGTCGCAGGGCCACCGGCTTGATCCAGGCCGGGCTTCTTGTATCGTTTTCGCGGCGAACGAATAAACCGGGGAGGAAGCGATGGGATGGCGCATAGTCCACGCCGCAGGCATGGCCGCAACGCTTGGCGCGGCCGCATCCGCTCCGATCGGCGCCGTAGCGCAAACCTATCCGGATCACCTCGTCCAGATCATCGCCCCGGCCACCGCCGGATCGAGCGCCGATATCCTCGGCCGCGTGCTTGCCGACGGTTTCTCGGCCGGGCTCGGCAAGCCCTTTATCGTCGTCAACAAGCCGGGCGCCAACGGCGTGCTCGGCACCGCCGACGTCGCCCGCGCCAATCCGGACGGCTACACGCTCCTGCACGGCGCCACCTATTCGATCACGGTCCAGCCGCTGACCGATCCGCAGGCCGGCTACACGGCGAAATCCTTCACGCCGATCTGCCAGACCTTCAAGAACGACCAAGTGATCGTGGTCCCGCCGAACTCGCCGCTGAAGACCGCGCGCGATCTGGTCGAGGCGGCCAAACGCAAGCCGGGCGCGGTCACTGTGGGCATTCCGGGCATCGCGACCATTCCGCATCTTGCCATGATCGAATTGGCCGAGCAGGCCAAGGTCGAATTCAACGATGTCCCGTTCAAAGGACCGGCCGAAGAAATGCAGAACGTCCGCTCGGGGCAAATCGACTTCGCCGCCGTGCCGCTGACCGCGGCCGCCGGCTCGGGCCTGCCGATGCCTGGAATATTCGCCGAGACGCGCAATCCCTCGCTCCCCGACGTGCCGACGTTCAAAGAGCAGGGCTACGACATCGCGCCGCTGAGCTATGGCGGGCTGCTGGGCCCGGCCGGAATTCCCGCAGAAGTCACGCGCAAGCTCGAGGCCGCCTGCATCGCCGTGATGAAGAGCGAGGCGGCGCTCCGCGTCGCCAAGAACACGATGCAGCCGGCCGATTATTTCGCCGACAGCGCCGGCTTTGCCCGCAATCTGGCGCTGGACGCGGCCGAGAAGGCGCGTCTCGTACCGATGCTCCACCCGAAGTGAGCGGGCGCCGGCATCTGTGGAATTTTTTGCTGGAATAGGTGGCAAAGGAGGCATCAATGGAAGTCACGCTGTCGCCGGATACTTCGCAATTCAGCGCCGAAGAGTGGCAGGCGCGAGTTGAGCTTGCGGCCGCACACCGGTTGGCGTTCATGCACGGCTTTAGCGAGGGCATTTTTAACCACCTCACTCTGGTCGTACCGGGTCGCAGCGATCGCTATTATCAGATCCCGTTCGGAATGCATTGGTCCGAAGTCACTGCCTCGTCGTTCATGGAGGTCGGCATGGCGGACGGCAAGGTCAAGTACGGCAGCGGCGACGTCGAGCGCTCCTGCTACTGCATACACGCGCCGATTCACCAAGCGCTCTCGCAGGCCGCGGCGGTGTTTCACACCCATATGCCATTTGCCAGCGCGCTCACGCGGCTTGAGGATCCGCGCATCAAGGAGATTGGCCAGACAGAGGTCGGCCTGATCGACGCGATCGCCTACGACGACGAATACTCCGGTCCCGCTTTCGAGCCCGCCGAAGGCGAGCGCCTCGCCAGGACCATCGGCAACAAGACGGTGCTGTTCATGGCGAACCACGGCGTCACCACGCTGGGCACGACAGTGGCCGACGCCTATGACCGGCTCTACTACTTGGAACGGGCGGCGCAGGTTCAAATCTACGCCATGTGGACTGGTCAGCCTTTGAAGCAGCTGCCGGCGCAGGTGGTCGAGAAGACCAAGCGTGATATCGGCGGAGCCAAATTCTATAACGGCCCCAGCCCCGCCCAACGGCACTTCGACGCTTTGAAGCGCACCCTCGATAGGACTGAGCCCGACTACAAGACTTAAGTTTCGAGCAAAATTCCATGGAGGCGGCCATGGCCGAAACGCTTGAACGAACGCCCGATCTCGACATCGATCCCTACGAAGACGCTTTCATCGCCGATCCCTATCCGGGATACGCGGCCATGCGTGACGCCGGGCCGGCCTTCTACATGCCGAAATATGCGTGCTGGGGCATGGCGCGATACAAGGAGGTGCGGCCGGCGCTGCTCGACTGGAAGACCTACTGCTCGGGCATGGGCGTGGGTTACACGCATTTTGGCAAGGAAAAGCCGTGGCGGCCGCCCAGCCTGCTGCTTGAGACCGACCCTCCGCTGCACGACCGCACGCGGCGCATCGTCGACCGCGTGGTGTTTCCACCGGCGCTGCAGCGCCTGCGCGAGCCGTTCGCCGAGGAGGCCGCCGCGGCGGTCGAGCGCGTACTCGCGCGTGGCCGGTTCGACGGCGTGAAAGAACTGGCGGAGGCGTTCCCGCTGAAGGTGTTTCCCGATGCAGTCGGGCTCGACGCTGACGGGCGCGAGAACCTCTTGCCCTATGGCGACATGGTTTTTAACGGCTTCGGGCCGCTGAATGCGCGCTTTCAGGCCTCGACTGCCTGTGCCGGCACGGTGGTGCCGTGGATCACCGCGAAATGTTCGCGCGCGGCGCTCGCGCCCGATGGGCTCGGCGCGCAGATCTACCAGGCTGTCGAGGCCGGCGAGGCGACCGAGAACGAGGCGGCACTGCTCGTGCGCTCGTTCCTCTCCGCCGGACTCGATACGACGGTCGCGGCGATCGGCAGCGCACTCTATCTGCTCGCGACCAATCCAAGTGAGTGGCGTAAATTGCGCGCCGATCCGTCGCTGGCGAAGAACGTGTTCGAGGAAACGGTGCGGATGGAAGCCCCGATCCAAAACCTTTTCCGCACGACGACGCGCGACATCGAGCTCGGCGACCTGCGCATTCCGGCGAGCGAAAAGGTGCTGCTGTTGCTCGCCTCGGCCAACCGCGACCCGGAGCGCTGGCAGGAGCCGGACCGGTTCGACATCACGCGCCGGGTGCAGGGCCACGTCGGCTTTGGCGTCGGCTTTCACGTCTGCGTCGGCCAGGTCATCGCGCGGATGGAAGGCGAAGTCCTGCTGACCGCGCTGGCGCGGCGTGTCGCCTCGATCGAGCTTAACGGCCCGCCGATACGCCGCTTCAATAATGCCCTCCGCGGCTTCGCCAGCCTGCCGCTCGAGGTGCGGGCGGCCTGAAGGCTCCCGCGCGCGTCGGACGACGATTTGACGCCGATCAAGGCAATTTCGCCATCGATGCCGCCGAGCCGTTGCTTCGCTAGCGACCTCCCCCAGGGGGATGTGAGTGCCGTTGCTCCTGTAATGTTATAATATTACATTACGAGTCCGGTTGCGCCCAAGCTTTGGCGGCCGTTAGGCGCAGGAGGCGCTTGCATGAAGACGCTGATCGGTGCGGCAACGGGCTGCCTTATTGCGTTGGCCGCTTTCGCGCCCGTCCGCGCCGCCGAAGCCAAGATCAATCTTGTCGCGGCGGAGAATTTCTACGGCGAGGTCGCGCGGCAGATCGGCGGCGACCGCGTTTCCGTCACCAGCATTTTGAACAACCCCAGCCAGGACCCGCATCTGTTCGAAACCACACCCGCGATTGTGCGCCAAATTGCGGCGGCACAAATCGTCGTCTTCAACGGCGCCGATTACGACCCGTGGATGGAGAAGCTGTTAAACGTTACGCCCAATCCCCGCCGCGCCATCATTGCCGCCGCGATGCTCATGCACAAAAAGGCCGGCGACAATCCGCACCTCTGGTACGATCCGCCGACCATGCCGGCGGTCGCGGGCGCACTCGCCGCCGCGCTCGGTGTGATCGACGCCGCCCACAAGGACGATTACACCGCACGGCTTAAAACCTTCCTCGCTTCGCTAGCGCCGCTGAACGACAAGATTGCCGCCATCGGCAAGCAATACGGCGGCACGCCCGTCGCCGCCACCGAACCGGTGTTCGGCTACATGGCCGCTGCGCTGAAGCTTAAAATGCACGACGAGCAGTTCCAGCTCGCGGTCATGAATGATACCGAGCCGAGCGCGAGCGACATCGCGCTGCTCGAGCGCGAGCTAAAGACACATCAAGTACGGGTGTTGTTCTACAACAAGCAGGCGTCGAACGATCTGGTGTCGCACATGATCGACTTTGCCCGCGCATCGCACGTTCCTGTGGTCGGCGTGACTGAGACCGCTCCGCCCGGCCAGTCCTACCAGGACTGGATGCAGAGCGAGCTGGATGCGACTAATAAGGCGCTGGCCGGGTCGACGCCATGAACGTCATAGAATTCGACCACGCGACGATCGCACTCGGCGGCCGCAATGTCCTTGCCGACGTCAGCGTTGCCATCGCAGGCGGCGAATTCATCGGCGTGCTCGGCCCGAACGGCTCCGGCAAGACCACGCTGATGCGCGCCGTCCTCGGCCTGATTGCGCCCAGCACCGGCAACATCCGGGTATTTGACCGCTCGCCGCGGCGCGGCAATGCCGAGATCGGCTACATGCCGCAGGTGCGCACTGTGCTGCCCGATCTGCGCGTGCGCGGGCGCGACTTCATCGCCAGTTCGGTGCGCGGCGAGCGCTGGGGCGTGCCGTCGCTGACGCAGGCCGAGCGCGAAAAGATCGAGGAGACGCTGGCGGCGGTCGGTGCGCGCGATCTCGCCGAGCGTCCGCTGGCGGAAATGTCAGGCGGCGAGCGCCAGCGCCTCCTGCTCGCCCAGGCACTGCTTGGCGAGCCGCGGCTGCTGCTGCTTGACGAGCCGCTGATCAGCCTCGATCAGCGCTATCAGGAGACCGTCGTCGACCTCGTCCGCGGTTTTGCCCGCGAGCGTAACATCACGGTGTTGTTTTCCGCGCACGAACTCAATCAACTCATCGGCGCACTCGACCGCGTCCTCTATCTCGGCAACGGCCAGGCCGCGCTAGGCACGGTGGCGGAGGTGGTGACGGCGCCCGTGCTCTCGCAACTCTACGGCACGCCGATCGACGTGGTGCGCGCTGGCGGACACATTTTCGTGTTGTCGCGCGGCCGCGACGTCGAACGCAGCGATCATCTTCACGATCATGCTCACGACCATGGACATGGGCATGCACATGGCCACGGGCATCACCACGGCCATCGCCACCATGCTTGAATACGATTTCATGCAGAACGCGTTTGCCGCTGCGGGCGCGGCGGCGATCGTATCGGGGCTCGTCGGCTATTTCCTGGTGCTGCGCGGGCAGACATTCGCCGGCCACGCGCTGAGCCATATCGGCTTTACCGGAGCAACCGGCGCCGTGCTGATCGGAGTGGCGCCGGTCTGGGGGCTGGTCGGCGTCACGGTCGCGGCCGGGATCGGCATGGGCCTGATGGGCGAGCGATTGAGCGGGCGCGATGTCGCCATCGGCGTGGTGTTGGCGCTGGCGCTCGGTTTCGGGCTTTTGTTTTTGCACTACTACACCGCCTACGCTGCGCAAGCGACCGCGCTCCTGTTCGGCAATGTGCTCGCCGTTGACCATACCATGATCGCGACGCTTGTTGTGCTCGGCGCAATCACGCTCGCCGCGCTCGCCGCGATCATGCGGCCCTTGATGTTCGTCAGCCTGCAGCCGGAACTGGCGGAAGCTAAAGGCGTGCCGGTGCGTTTCGTGTCCACCGCGTTCCTCGCCATCGTCGCGCTGGCGGTGTCGGAGAGCGCGCAGATCGTCGGCGTCCTTTTGGTCTTCGCGCTCATGGTCGGGCCGCCGGCCACGGCGCAGCGGCTGGTGACCGGGCTGTGGAGCGGCATGGCGCTGGCGGCGCTGCTTGCGCTGGCCGAGGCGTGGCTCGGCATCAGCATCGCCTATTACACCGATTGGCCGGTCAGCTTCTGCATCGCGCTCCTCAGCGCGCTCGGTTATTTCATCGCCAGCGCCAACTGGCGCCGGCGGCCGACGGCTGACGTTGTCCGACCCTGATCCATCGCTGTTTTCCATTCTTTGATGAGGGCGTGGCAGCTCTATTGCCAATCCCGTTGCGGCCGGTCATGGTCGCGATGCGAGGACATTTGTTATGAGCGAGCGCAAAGGCCGCGCTATCTGCGTCGGTGAAGTGTTGATCGAGCTAAAACGCGGCGGCGATGGCCGCTTCGCGCTGTCTTGCGGCGGCGACACGTTCAACACGGCCATTTACCTTGCCCGCGCCGGCATCGATGTCGGCTTTGCCACAGCCGTCGGCGACGATCCCTATTCGGACAGCATTCTGGCGCTCGCGGCGGCGGAGGGAATTTCCACCGATGCTGTGCTGCGCGTCGCCGGCCGCCTGCCGGCCCTCTGCCTGATCGAAAATGGCGGGCCCGCCGACCGCGGCGCTCGCTATTGGCGCGAAGGCTCGCCGGCGCGGGAAATGTTCGAACTGCCCGACTGGATGCGGATTGCCGAGAGCCTGGTGGCGGCCAAACTCATCTATTTTTCCGGCATTACGCTGTCGCTGTTGCCCACCGGCGGGCTGGGCCGCTTTCTCGCGGTGCTCGAAACGGCGCGCGCGCAGGGCGCCAAGGTCGCCTTCGACGGCAATTTCCGCCCGCGCGGATGGAAGGGCGACCTGCAGCGCACGCGCGCGGTTTTTATCGAGACGCTCAAACGGGTCGATATCGCGCTGCCGGCCTTCGATGATGAGGCGGTGCTGTGGGGCGATCCTAGTCCGGAAGCGACAGTCGAGCGCCTGGGGGCCTTCGGCATCGGCGAGATCGTGGTCAAGAATGGACCAAACAGCGCGCTGGTCGCCGCGGCGGGCGACCGGGAATTCGTGCCGGTGCCCGAAGTCGTGGTGCCGGTGGATACCACCGCCGCCGGCGACGGCTTCAACGCCGGCTATCTTGCCGCACGGCTCAATGGCGACGTGCCCGCGCAGGCGGCGAGCGCCGCCCATCGCCTCGCCGGCCACGTGATCAGTCATCCCGGCGCGCTCGTCCCGCGCGCCGGTGCGGCGATGCACTGAGCATGATCCCGAAAAGTGGAAACCGGTTTTCGGAAAAGATCATGCTCAAACAAAAGAGCAAGCTTATCTGAAATCGCAATCCTGTCTGAAATCATCCGGCCTAAGTTCGATCGGCGTGCCATGTGGCGTACGCTCGCAGGCGTGTTCCCAGGCGTCGCGCGTGCGCGCGAGCACGCCCGCGTCCGTCAATCCTTTTTCAGCGACGATGCGTTCCAGCGTCGCGAGCCAGTGATGGTAATAGGTTTCGCCGGTGTCGGGATCGCCGGCAGCCTGCGCTTTTTTGATTTCCTCGCCGAGTGTCGCTGCCCATTCTTTCCAGGTGAACAGGCCACGTTCGTTGAGCGACACTGCGAGCGCAAATGCCTGCGCTTCCCACGGCTCGCGGAACACCGGACCCTCGGCATTGCGCGGGATACTGCGCACCTCCTGTGTCGCGTGCTGCGTGGCGGAGTCGGTCATGGATCTAGGCTGGCTCAAGATACGGCTCGAATGCCTCGATCGAGACCTTCAGCGTCGGATCGGACGCCTCACCCCACAATTCGCGGCCGTCGAACAACACGGTGTAGAGCCATTGCGGGTCCTCGCCCTGCCCGATCGCCACCGTGTCGGGATAGACGTGGCAGCCGCGCAGCGCTTCGACCACGCCAATCTTGTCGCGCGCGTAACGCGGCAGCCGCGTGTGCGTCGCCGGATGGATGTTTTTGGTGCGCACGCGATCGCCAAGCTTAAAGCGCGCCGGCGCTTGCGCGGCCCGCGCGAACGAGCCGCGCGTCAGTGTGTTCGGCACGTTGGCTGCTTCGAGCTTGCGTTTGAGCGTCTTGCCGGGGCGCAGCGCATGGCCTGCTTGCAGTTCGTCGGCGCCGGCGAGACCAAGCGCGACGATCATGTTTTCAAGCCGCAATTCCCATTTTCTGTAATAGGAGCTCGACAGATAGACCTCCGGCGGCAACGCTTCGATGCCCGCGCGCGTCTGGTCGATGGTCCACACGCCCGTGTAGCCCATGGCGCGGTTGAGCGCGAGCGTGCGGCCTTCCCACTCGGCGTGAAAGACCGGCTCGTCCTGCTCCGGCTCGACTTTGCCGAAGCCGTGCATGCCGCCCATGTCGTGGATCCCGTCCATCAGGCGGCTCCTTCCGGATTTTTGGCAAGCCCGGTGCCGATCATGCTGTCGCGCGTGACGAGAGCCGCGAGCTTTTCTTCGCTCCAGCCCTCGGTACCGGGCGGCCGCATCGGCAATACGATGAAGCGCGTTTCCGCCGTCGAGTCCCAAACGCGGATTTGCGTGTCCGCCGACAGCTTGACGCCGAAATCGGTGAGCACGCCGCGCGGATCATTGACCGCGCGCGAGCGATACGGCGCCGACTTGTACCAGACCGGCGGCAGCCCGAGCACTTCCCACGGATAGCAGGAGCACAGCGTGCAGACGATCATGTTGTGCTGCTTCGACGTATTTTCGACCGCGATCAGATGATCGCCGACGCGGTTGACCACGCCGAACGCGGTTACCGCCTTGCTCCCATCTTCGAGCAGCGCCCGCTTGAACGCTGGATCGCTCCAGGCCTTGGCGACAATGCGTGCGCCGACATGCGGCCCGACTCTGGTCTCGTAGGCCTCGACGATGGCATCGAGCGCGGCCGGATCGATATAGCCCTTGTCGGCCAGCACGGTTTCCAGCGCGCGCACGCGCAGTTGCATCTCGGACAGTTCCGAGCCGTGGTCGTGGTCGTGGTCGTGATCGTGATCGTGGTGATCGTCGTGATGATCGTGGGCCATCCATGCGCTCCGTGATCCCTGCGCCTCGCTTCGCGCATTATAGTATGCTGCAGCCCCATGCGAAACACGGCCAGACGCCTTGCCGACGCCATCGAGCGCCTGACCGCTTCTGTAGGCCGATCGGCGGCCTGGTGCTGCCTCTATGTCGTGGGGGCCGAGTTCGCTGTGGTTTGTATGCGCTACGCATTCGGGCTGGGCTCAATCAAGCTGCAGGAATCGGTGATCTACGCCCACGCTGGCCTGTTCATGCTGGCCGCCGCCTGGACCCTACAAGCGGGCGGCCATGTCCGCGTCGATATCTTTTATGGGCAGGCGTCACCGCGCACGCGTGCGCTCGTCGACCTCATCGGCGCGCTCCTTTTCCTGTTGCCCTTCGCCGCTGCGCTCGCCGCGCTGTCGCTTCCCTATGTCGAGCGGTCCTGGACCATTCTTGAACGCTCGCGCGAACAAAGCGGCCTGCCCTTTGTCTATCTGCTCAAGACGCTGATCCCGGTCTTTGCGCTGCTCATGGGCCTGCAAGGCGTGGCGCAGACGGTCCGCGCGGCGCTCACGCTGAGCGGCGACGGAGTGCCGTCTTTCGCGGCGGCTGGAAGCGCCGAGGAAATGATGGATCGCTGATGCCGTCAGAAAGCCGACGGATTGCAGATGCTGGTGGGCGTCGACGGGCCGCCATGATGGCACATACTGTCACTCAGGGAGCGAGGCACGCAATTCGGACAGCTTCTTTTCCAGGTCGACAATGTGGCCTTTGAGCATCTTCATGGCCGAAGCATTGACAAGCAGGATGCCGAAGGCGAACAGCGGAACCGTCCAGGTAGTACCAAGCTTGAAGTTGATGTGCGCGCCCGCACCCGTCATGATCGAGATGCCGATGCAGAGCATCAGCTGGTCCAGGATTTTCATGGTCATCACTCCGGTTTGATCGCCGCGACCCCTTCGGTTGCGACTGGCCTGAAGCTAATCGGCCGCCGCGCCGGTCCGATGTGATGGGCAGCACAGAATTGACGATCCTTCGAGGGTGAATTTGAAACGCCACGCCGGAAACGTTTTCGCTTATCCTCCCACGTAAGCGAAAAGAGGGCTGCAACAGCGGAAGCCATGCCGGCAGAAATTTTCGCCATCGCGCTGGTGGCCGCCGTCTGCGTCGCGCTACTGGCCGGCTATCCGGTGGCGCTGACGCTCGCCGGCACCTCACTCATCTTCGCCGCTGCCGGAACTGCGGCGGGCCTGTTTGACCCGTCGCTGCTCGGCGCCCTGCCCGAGCGTGTTTTCGGCATCATGACCAACGACGTGCTGCTCGCCATCCCGCTGTTCATCTTCATGGGCGTGATGCTGGAGCGCTCGCGCATCGCCGAGGATTTGCTGGAAAGCATGGGCCGCCTGTTCGGCGGGCTGCCGGGCGGCCTTGGTCTGTCAGTCATCGTCGTCGGTGTACTGCTTGCCGCCGCCAAGGGCATCGTCGGCGCCACCGCCGTGACGATGGGTTTGATCGCGTTGCCGACCATGCTGCGGCACGGCTACGACAAGGCGCTTGCCGCCGGCACCATCGCGGCGACCGCAACGTTGGCGCAGATCTTTCCCCCGGCCACCGTGCTGGTGCTGCTCGGCGATCAGCTGAGCAATTCCTATCAGGCTGCCCAGCTCGCGCAGGGCAACTTCGCGCCGCAGACCGTTTCGGTCGCCGATCTGTTCGCCGGCGCAATCATACCGGGCCTCGCGCTCGTTTCTCTCTACATGCTTTATCTGGTCACGGTCGCGATCATCGATCCGAAAAAGTCGCCGGCGCTCGCGCCCGACCCCATAGCGCCGCGCGGCCTGAAGTTGGCGCGCCGCCTGCTGGCGGCGCTGGTCGCGCCGATCGCCCTGATCCTCGCCGTGCTCGGCTCCATATTGGGCGGCATTGCGACACCGACCGAAGCGGCATCGGTTGGCGCCGTGGGCGCGATCCTGCTCGCCGCATTGCGCGCCGGCGTTGCCGGACTGCTCATTCCGGTCATGCTGCGCACCACGCAGATCGTCAGCATGATCTTTCTGATCCTGATCGGCGCCACTGTGTTCAGTCTTGTGTTCCGCGGCTTCGGCGGGGACGCGATGGTGGAGCGGGCGCTGACCACCCTGCCCGGCGGCGTCGCCGGTGCGATCCTTGTCGTCATGCTGGCGCTGTTCGTGCTCGGCTTCGTGATGGATGCCTTCGAGATCATCTTCGTCGTCGTGCCGATCGTGGCGCCGGTGCTGTTGAAAATGCCCGGCGTCGATCCGGTCTGGCTCGGCATGATGATGGCGGTGAACCTGCAGACCTCCTACATGCACCCGCCGCTCGGCCCGACTTTGTTCTATCTGCGCGGCGTGGCGCCGCCGGAAGTCACCACCCGGCACATGTATGTCGGCATCATCCCGTTCGTGCTGATCCAGCTCGCGATGCTGCTGGCGCTGTGGTTCCTGCCTGCGCTGGCGACCTGGCTGCCGCACAAGCTCTACGGCTCGTAATCTTATCGGCAAAAAGTCAGCGCGCGGCTGCGAGGGCCGCGCGCTGGCTTAATCGAGCAGTGGGCGCTAAGCGGCCCTGCGGGCTTCCTTGCGCGCGATGAAGGCGAGCAGGTCTTGATTGACCTTGTCCTTCTCGGTCGTGCACATGCCGTGAGGGGCGCCTTTGTAGACCTTAAGCTCGGCATTTTTGACGATCTTTGACGAAAGCATCGCCGAGTCGGCGATCGGCACGATCTGATCGTCGTCGCCGTGCAGGATCAGCGTCGGCACATCGATCTTTTTCAGGTCCTCCGTCATATCGGTTTCCGAGAACGCCTTGATGCAGAAATAGCTCGCCGGCATCCCGGCCATCATGCCTTGCAGCCAGAACGAATTCGCGCACTCCCTCGGAGACTTTCGCGCCGGGACCGGTTGTAGCCGTAGAACGGCATGCTCAGGTCCCGCCAGAACTGCGACCGGTCGGCCAGCACGCTGGCGCGGAGCTGATCAAAAACCGCCGATCGGCAGGCCGCCCGGATTGCTGCCGCTCTTGAGCATGACCGGCGGTACCGCGCCGATGAGAACCGCCTTGGCGACGCGTGCGGGGCCATGGCGCCCGATATAGCGGGCGACCTCGCCGCCGCCGGTCGAGTGCCCGACATGGATCGCCTTGCCCAGATCGAGCATTTCGACCAGTTCGGCGAGATCGTCGGCATAGGTGTCCATGTCGTTGCCCTGCCAGGGCTGACTTGACCGGCCATGGCCGCGGCGATCATGCGCAATAACCCGATAGCCACGAGACGCGAGGAAGAACATCTGATCTTCGAAAGCATCGGCATTGAGCGGCCAGCCGTGGCTGAAGACGATGGGCTGACCCGTGCCCCAGTCTTTGTAATAAAGTTCCGTTCCATCCTTCGTCGTCATCATCGCCATGTCGCATCTCCTGTTGCTGAAAGTCGCCACATTCCTGTCGCACATGCGGCTGCCGACTTCGGACCCAGACGCGATTGCGCGCTGGTAACCGCAATAGCGCCACCGCTCGGCAGTGGCGCACGCTCGTTCAGATCAGACGGGACCTGTGCTTACCGAGCGGAACGCCGCGACGGGTTCTCGGTTCCTATGGCCGCGCAGAATTCGTCCCGGGCCGCCGGCCGCGCCGTCGGCGGAAAGCGCTCGCTGCCCCATTGCGGATCGTGATGCTGCGCGACGATTGCATGGGAAGTTGCCGCTACCACATGCGTCGGCTAGTCTTCGTTATTACGAAAGGAGGGCGACATGCGCATGATGATGAAAGTTCAACTGCCGACGGTCGATGGCAATCGGGCAATCAAAGACGGCTCGTTGCCCGAGATCATTCGCAAGACACTGGAAGCGTCCAAGGCCGAAGCCGCGTATTTCACGACCATGGACGGCCTGCGAACCATGATCGCGGTGTTCGACCTGAAAGTAACGCCCGACATTGTGCGCATCGCCGAACCCTTGTTCATGGGAGTCAATGCCACGGTCGAATTCCTGCCGTGCATGAATGCTGAAGAGCTGAAATCCGGCCTGTCCGGCATTTAGGCGGCATCGCAAGCGACTTGCGGTCCTGCCGACGGCCGCGCGGCATCCAGTTAGCGGTATCCAGTTAAAGGTCGTCCAGCCCGTATTCGGCCCAGCGCGCGCGCACGCGCGCCTCGTCCTCCGCTGCCGGGCGTACCGTCGGCGGGAAGCGCTCATCGTTCCATTGCGGCTGGCGAGCGTGTTTCCACGAACGGGTGGCGTCGATCAGCATGCGGTTCCACAGCCCAGTGCCAAGCTGCGGTACGTTGCGATCCTCCAGCGGCGTCGATGGATCGATCGGCGAACCGAAGATTCCGGGAAAGATCACGATGCCGCCTTCGCCGGCGTTGACGCGATGCGCAAACGCCCATTCGACCTGCTCGTCGTCGGCCGGATCGATGTCCTCTTCCACGACGGTGACGTGCTTGTAGCGGTATTGCGCGGCGCTGTTGCCCCAAAGCGCCGCTGCGATCTGTTTGGGCTGGCCCTGATAATGTTTTTTGATCTGCACGCGGATATTGACGCCGTTGGTGATCGGCGGCGCGTAGACGTCAAGCACGCCGGGAATGCCGGCGCCGTTCAAAATGTTCCAGGCGATGGCCGCCCGCTGCACCGAGGACATCACGCTGTTCTCGCTGTAGGAGCCAGGCAGCGTGCCTTCGAGCGAACCGCAGAAGATCGGATCGCGGCGATGCGTGATGCAGCTGATCTTCATGGCTGGTCGCGGCGTCGGCAGATCGGAGACATAGCCGGTATATTCGCCGAACGGGCCTTCCATCTCATAGCTGGAAGGGTCGTCACTGATGGTGCCTTCGATGACGATTTCCGCGCTCGCCGGCACGGCGAGGTCGACGGTTTCGCAGCGCACGAGCTGCGCCGGCTCGCCGCGATAGGCGCCCATCACATCCCACTCGCACACTCCGGCCGGCAGTGGCGAGCCGGAGAGAAACGACATGATCGGATCCCAGCCGATCACGCAGGCGACCGGCATCGGTTGGCCGCGCGCCGCCCATTTGACGAAGTGCGCGCCCCAATGCTGGCCGCCTTTCACGAGCAGAAACGGCGCGGTGTCCTTCTGCCCGATCATGCCGCGATACAGGCCGACGTTCATCACGCCGGTATCCGGGTCTTTGGTGACGATCGACGTGAAGGTGTGGATGTAGCGGCCGCCTTCGAGATAGTGCCATTTCGGCACCGGAAATTCGGTCTGGTCGATGGCGGCGCCTTTGACGATCACGTCTTTGACCGGCCCGCTGTCGACCATCACCGGCGGAATTGTCTCGCGGTTTTTCTGCATGACGTACTGGACGAGTTCGCGGTTCGAGGCTTCGCGCGGAAATCCGAGCGCAAGCGCAAGCCGCGAGCGGGCGCCAAGACCGCTGACGAACACCTTGTTGCAGCGGCCGTCCTTGTAGCCCTTGATATTTTCGAACAGCAGCGCCGGCCCCTTCTTCTCCAGCACGCGCCGCGTGACGGCGCCGATCTCGCGGTCCCAATCGACCTCGGCCTTGATCCGCCGCAGCTCGCCTTGCTGCTCGAGGCTCGCCATCCACTGCCGCTGGTCCAGAAAACCCATCCTGCGCCCGCTTTCCGATTTGAGTTGCCGATTTGAGTTGCCGGCTGTGCCGTGCTTGATCGTGGCATTAAATCCCGCAATTCTCCGCCTCCGCAATGGGCGGAGCACGCCCGGCGCAAGGGGAGATCATGGCAGCCGCGCAAATCTTCGACCTGACCGGCAAGGTGGCGCTGGTGACCGGCGCATCGAGCGGGCTCGGCGTGCGCTTCGCCGAAGTTCTGGCCGAGAACGGCGCGGCAGTCGTCCTGGTGGCGCGGCGCGCGGAGCGGCTCTCCGCGCTCGCCGGGCGGATCGAGCAGGCCGGTGGCCGCGCCGTGGCGGTCGAGGCCGACGTGCGCGATCGCGCGCGATGCTGGCCGCCTTCGACGCAGCCGAAAAGGCATTCGGCACCGTGACCATCCTGGTCAACAACGCCGGCGTGGCCCATTCCGGCCGCGCAGTCGAACTCCCCGAGGAGGAATGGCGGCGCGTGCTCTCGACCGACCTGGACTCCGTGTTCTATTGGGCGCAGGAGGCGGCGCGCCGCATGCTCGCGGCCGGCAAGGGCGGCGCCATCGTCAACATCGCCTCCGTGCTCGGCCTCGGCGTCGACAAGGGCGTGGTCGCCTACGCCACCGCCAAGGCCGGCGTCATTCAGCTCACCCGCGCGCTTGCCGTCGAACTCGCCTTCAAGGGCATCCGCGTCAACGCCATCGCGCCCGGCTGGATCGTGACCGAACTCAATCGCGATTACCTCGAGAGCGAGAAGGGCAAAGCGCTCACGCGCGCCATTCCGATCGGCCGCTTCGGGCAGGAGCACGATCTCGACGGCCCGCTGCTTCTGCTGGTTTCCGACGCCGGCCGTTACGTCACCGGCGCCACGATCGTCGCCGACGGCGGCCAGTCGATTGCGCTGCGCGGGTAAGCGGCCGGGCGCGCAGAATGGAAACGCAGCAGGTGGCAATAGTCCTTGCCGGTGCGCTCGCCGGCGGCATCGTCAATGGCATGACCGGATTTGGCACGGCGATCACGGCGCTCGGGATCTGGGTTTACGCGATATCGCCGGTGGCGGCATCCTCGCTGGCAATCATCTGTTCGGTCGTTTCGCAAACCCAGACGATGCATCTGATTTGGCGCTCCATCCAATGGAGGCGCGTGCTGTGCTTCGTCATTCCGGGCGTACTCGGCGTTCCGCTCGGCACCCTCATTCTGCCCCACATTGATCCGACATTCTTCAAGCTCGGATTGGGATTTTTTCTGGTCGTCTATCCCGGCTATGTGCTGCTTCGCCGGCATCATGTGGAGAAGACCTGGGGCGGCGAAATCGCCGACGGTCTGGTCGGATTCGGCGGCGGCATTCTCGGCGGGCTTACCGGCCTGTCCGGCGTGCTGCCGGTCGTCTGGACGGATGTGCGCGGGTGGAACAAGGAGCAGCGGCGGGCCGTGGTTCAGTTCTTCAACATGGCGATCCTCTCGCTCGCGCTTGTCTCGCACGCCGCATCCGGGCTGGTGACAAAAGAGGTGCTTTTCGACGCGCTGATCGCGCTGCCGGGCACGATCGGCGGAGCTTGGCTCGGCGCATTCATCTACCGACGCCTCGCCGACCACACCTACCAGCGCATCATCATGCTGCTGTTGCTCGTCTCGGGCGCGACACTCATCTGGACGAGCTGGTAGGGCAGCGGTTCCCGCTTCAAACGCCGTTGCGCAGGAGCAGGTTGATCTTTTCGAGCAGCCGCGGCAGCTCGACCGGCTTGGTATCGAAATCGTCGCAGCCGGCGGCGAGCGCCTTTTCCTTGTCCTGCACCATCGCGTGCGCGGTGAGCGCAATGACCGGAATCTTCGCAGTGGCGGCGTCGGCCTTCAGCCGCCGCGCGGCCTCCCAGCCGTCCATCACCGGCAAGCTCATATCGAGCAGGATCAGATCGGGATTCTCCGACGAAGCGAGATCGAGGCCCTGCTGGCCGTTGACCGCCATGACAATTTCAAAGCCGTTGCGCGTCAGCCGCCGTGACAGCATATCGCGGTTCATTTCATTGTCTTCGACCAGCAAGATCTTGGTCATCAAACTTCCTCGTCCGCCTTAGCCGCGGTTTTCATGTCGCGATTGCGTCCGGCAATCGCGGCGAGCGCGAAGCCGAGTTTGCTGATCGGTTGCGCACTCTTGCTCGAGCACGAGCAGCGTGCGCTCGGCCAGGAAGCCGCGCTCGCTGTCGGTCAATTCCTTGGCGGTCAGGACCACGACGGGCAAATCGATGTAGTTCGGATTGTCCCGCACGCGCTCCAGAAACTCGAAGCCGTCCATCCTCGGCATCATCAGATCCAGCAGCACGAGCGCCGGCTGCGGATTGGCAGCGAGCCAATCCAGCGCCGCCTGCCCGTTGCCGACCTCGACCGCCTGCATGCCGACACCTTCGACCGTCGTCTTCACCATCGCGCGCACGTCGGGATCGTCATCGACAATCAGCACCACGCCGTCCTGCTTGCTGGACGCGAATTTCTCGATCAGCGCGATCAGCCGGTTACGGTCGATCGGCTTGGTCATGTATTCGGAAGCGCCGAGCGAGAAGCCGAGATTGCGGTGATCGACGATGGTCAGCATGATCACCGGAATGTGCGCGAGCGCGGCTTCCGACTTCATGATGCCGAGCACCGACCAGCCGTCCAATTTCGGCATCATCACGTCGAGCGTGACGATGTCTGGCGGATCGGTGCGCATGATGTTGAGTGCTTCGATCCCGTCCTTGGCGTGCGTGATCTGATAGCCCTCCTTGCCGAGCGTCGCGGCAAGGACGTCGTGAACGGCCGGATCGTCGTCGACCACGAGCACCATGATGGCGCCATGCGAGGCCCCGCGCACCGTCACCGGCCGATCGGTCTCCGCGTCCGCCTCCTCGTCAACGACCGCCTTGGTCGCGCGGTCAGGCAGCACGATGGTGAAGGTTGAGCCTTGGCCCGGCGTGCTCTTCACGTCGATCGAACCGCCCAACATCGCGCAGAAATGCCTGGTGATGGTCAGGCCGAGACCGGTGCCGCCGAAGTTGCGGGTGGTGGAGGAATCCGCCTGCGTGAAGGCCTGAAACAGCCGGCCCAGCTGCTCCTCGGTCATGCCGATGCCGCTGTCGGCGACTTCGAATTTGACCCAGGGCGCGCCGTCGAGATCTTGGCGGGACAGCCGCAGCGTCACTGTACCTTCCTTGGTGAACTTCGCCGCGTTGCTGAGCAGGTTGATGATGCTCTGCTTGAGCTTGGTGAGATCGGTCTGCAGCGAACCGATATCCGGCGGGCACTCGATCGTCAGCTTGTTGCCGTTTTTCTTCATCATCGGGTCGACGATGGTTTTGACCTCGTCGACCAGCCTGGCGAGAAAGACGTGCTCCAGATAAACATCCATGCGGCCGGCCTCGATCTTCGACAGATCGAGAATGTCGTTGATGAGGCCGAGCAGGTGCTTGCCGGCAGCCTGAATCTTTTCCAGGTCTCCCATGCTCGCTTTGTCGTCGCGATCGGTCGCGTCTTCGAGCAGAATCTCGCTATAGCCGATGATGGCGTTGAGCGGCGTACGCAGCTCGTGGCTCATATTGGCGAGAAACGAGGATTTGACGCGGCTCGCCGATTCGGCGGCCTCCTTGGCCTGCCGCAGCTCGGCTTCGGCACGGACGCGATCGTGAATGTCGACGATGCTTGCGATCACCGCCTTCTCGCCGCGGTAGTCGAGCCCCACGCAGGACGCCATCACCCAAGCCTCGACGCCGTCGGGCCGCTTGAAATGAAATTCCTTTCGCTCGCTCGACGTGCCGTCGATGATGTCGGCAAACTCTTTGCCCTTGTCGGTATCGGCAAAAATCGCCGACAAAGGCTTGCCGCGGAGCTCGCCCGCGTCTTTGCCGACCATCTCGCAGAAGCTCGGATTGAGATGCAGGATGGACCGATCTTTCTTGTTGACGATGATCAGCCCGACCGGCGCCGCCGCGTCGATGGCGCGAAAGCGCTCTTCGTCTTCGCGGAGCTGCGTTTCGGCCTTCTTGCGCTCGGTGATGTCGGTGTAGATGGCGATGAAGCCGCCGCCGGGCACCGGATCGCGCCGCACTTCCAGCACAGTGCCGTCGGGGCGCACGCGCTCGAACGAATGCGACCGATCCAGCATCGCCAGGCGCTTTTGCAGCGCCTCCTCGATGTCGACGTTGTCGCCAAACTCGCCGCGCGCGCCAACGTAGCGGATATAGTCGGAGAACGTCCGGTCGGTGCCGAGGAACTCGTCCGGCATTTCGAGATATTCGCGGAACAGTTCGTTCCAGGCGACAAGCTTGTGGTCGCCGTCGTACATGGCGACGCCCTGTGCCATGTTTTCCAGCGTCGCACGCAAGAGCGCGGCCTCCCTGCCGGCGCTCGCACGCTCCTTCGCCTTCACGTCATCGTCTGTCATCCGACCCTCATCGGCATGCGACATGCAACCGGGATGCCATTCAACCCGATGCCATTCAAGCCAATGCCATTCAAGCCAATGCCATTCAAGACATGGCGGCGATCGCGTCAGCACGCGCGGGATGAATGCTCAGCATCCCGGTAAAGCCCGTAATATCGAGCACTTCGCGCACCGAGTCCTGCACGCTGCACAGCGCAAACGTGCCGCCCGCCGCCTTGACCTTCTTGACCAGAAGAAGCACGGCGCGCAAGCCGGCGCTGGTCACGAAGTCGACGCCGGCAAAGTCGATCAAGAGTTTCGGATTTTGGGCGGTGATCAAGCCGCCGATCCGTTCGCCGAACGCGGCGCTAGCGCCGCCGTCAAGCCGTCCCTTTGCCGTCACCACGCAGGTGCTGCCGATATGCTCCTCGGAAATTTCCATGATCAGTGACTTCCCTTCACTCCATTTCCTCTCACACCACTCATCTGCCCTGAGCGTTGGCGCCCCGGCTAATGGCGAAGGTCATGCAATTCTCATCGTTTCGCCGTGCGTACTCAAGAGAACAGCTTAATTTCCGCACCAGATAAAGACCTAAGCCGCCAATTGGACGGTCGGAGACGGCCGCGTCAAGGGCCGGTTCGGGTGCAAGGCGCGGATCGAAAGGCGCCCCTTGATCGACAATCTCTCCGATCACCTGGCCGGGTTCGACGGTCACGGCGACCCTCGCCGGCCGATCCGGGCAGCCGCCATGCGTGGCCAGATTGGTCAAAACCTCGCTCAGTACTAAAGCGGTGTGGTGGGCGGCGCGAACCTCAACGCCCTGCTCGCCCAGGAATTCCATGACCTCGTCGGTCAGATCCGAGATCGCCTCCGGCGTCGGAAGCGTACTCCTCTCGAGCCGCGCCTCCAGGCCGGTCATTGCGGCGACTCCGGCTCGAGCGACAAGAGAATAGCCGCCATGTCGTCGAATGCCGGGCGCCCGCCTTCGAAGGCGCGAACCTGGCCGGCGAGACGCTTGAGGGGCTGGCCCTCGGATGCGTCAAGACCAGTCAGGAACGCCTCGACCCTTGCCTCGCCATAGACCGCGTTGCCTGGATCGTGAGCCTCGGTGAAGCCGTCGGTGACGATCAAGAGCCGGTCGCCGGGGCTGAGAGTCACCGTGTCGGGCTGATAGACGGTGTTCTCGATGAGGCCCAGCGGCGGACCGCCCATGCGGCCGAGGCGCACGACCTTGCCGGTGCCGTTGCGATGGAACGGCGGAATGTGGCCGGCGCGCACATAGGCAAGCCTTCCGTTTGCAACATCGAGCGCCGCCAAAAGGAACGTCACGAACATGCAGCTGTCGTTGCCGCTCGACAGCGCGACATTGAGGATGCCCAGCGCCCGCGCCGGCTCGCGAAACAACGCGGCGGCATCCGGGCGCGTGGTCAACGCACGCAACATCGCGTGCGTGCGCGCCATCATCAGCGCAGCGCCGGCGCCTTTGTCGGAAACGTCGCCGAGCGCGAGCACGACCATCTCGTCGCCGATGCAGAAATGATCGACCAGATCGCCGCCCACTTCCTTGGCCGGTTCGAGCAAGACGTCGATCGAGAAGGCGCGGCCGCCAAGCACGCCGGAAAAAGGCGGCGGAGCGAGCGCAAGCTGCAGCGTGCGCGCCTCGTTGAGCTCCAGCTGCTTGCGCCTGAGCTCATCGCGCGTGAGATCGCTCAATGCCTTCTTTTCCAGCGTCGAAAGCACGCGCGCGCGGAGCAGCGTCGGGTTGAACGGCTTGGCGATGAAATCGGCCGCGCCAAGCTCGATGCAGCGCACCACCGCCTCGATTTCTCCCATCGCCGAAATGACGATGACCGGCAGCACGTTGATGCGTCCGTCGCCGCGCAGCTTTTCGAGCACGCCGAAGCCGTCCAGCTCCGGCATCATGATGTCGAGGAGTACGAGGTCGTAGGCCTTGCTGCCGATCGCGGCCAGCGCCTCGATCCCGTTCGCCGCCTGGTCGATCAGTTTAAAGCCGAGGCGGGTGAGCCGGCGCAACAGCAGATCGCGGTTCTCGGCGACGTCGTCGACGACCAGAATCTTCGCGTCCGCATTGGTCATGCGGTCGATTCCGCCGGCAACGGCGCGCTCTGCTCGCCGCCACCAGCCCGCTCGGGATTGAGCAGGATCGCGCATCGGCGCGCCAGCCAAACCACGCGCTCGAACAGCATCGTGGCCGCGAACAGCGCCTCCTGGGATTTCGGCGGCATGTTAGGATCTTCGCGGAGAACACGCTGCCGGATCCGCTCCATCATCTCGTCGCGGTGGCCCAGCAGGGATAGAAGCATTTCCTGCTCTTCCGGGTCGTTGGCCGCAGCCGCTTCGACCAGAGTATTCAACAGCGCGTGCAGCGACTCGATCATCTGATCGGCGACCCGGCCGCTCGAGGGCCATTGCCGCGCGGAGACACACGCGGTGACGAATTCGTCGAGGCTCTCATGCATCGCATTGAGATTGGCCGCGCGATGTTGCAAACGCACCACCTGCTCCCGGTCCGTCCGCTCCAGCCGGCCTTCGCTGATCGATTCGAGGTAGCCGGCCATGGCGCGGGTGATCATCGCAGCGGCGGAGCGCAGTGTCGATGGCGGAATCGGTTCACCCTCGGCGTCGGCGCGCACGGAATCGAGCATGGTCGGCAGGCGCGCCAGCAAGCGTTGCTCCTCGCGGACCACCAGATCGATGGCGAATGTCGGTTCGACCAGGGCATCTTCGATCAGGTAGGCCGGTTTCGACAGCTCCTGCAGCTTGCTCGGCGGAGCGACGCGCTCAAGCAGGGCGAGGATCGGCCCGACGAACACCGTGCACACGGTGGAGCCGGCCACTTGATAGAGGAGAAAAACCCACGCGACCTGCGCCGTTAACGAGGAGCTCAGTGCGGCGATCGAGCTTTCGATCAGCGGGCGTCCGCTTAGCTGCTCAATGCCGACAAGCAGCATGGCGACGGCAAATCCCGCCAGCTTTTGCGCCGCCTGCATCAGGGCGATTTGCGCCGCTTCGCCCTGATGCGCCTTTGCCAACAGCACGAAATTGAACCCGGACCCGAGATTGGCGCCGTAAATGACCCAGCAGGCGCCGGAGAGATCGAGCAGTCCGGCGCTGCTTGCGGCCACGGCCAGCGCGCCGGCGACCGACGACGATTGGCAGGCGAGCGAGAGCGCGACTCCGACCAGAAGGAGCAGGCCGGGGTGGTGGGAAATGCTCGCCATCAAGCCGCCTTGGACGAGATAGTCGCGCAGCGGCTCCGCCCCCGACTTGATCGACTGCATGCCGAGAAAGAGGAGACCCAGGCCGAGCAGCGTGCCGATGGCGAAACGCACACGATCGTTTCGGTCAAAACCGAAATAGACCGCGCAGCCGGCGAGCACGACGAGATAGCTCGCCGCCAGCCGGAGGTCGATCGCCACCAGGATGACGAGCACCGATGTGCCGACATGCGACCAGGTCGGAATGAGGATGGAACGGCGTTTGTCGACCAAGCCGCCACTGACGAGGCCGATAATGATCGCCGTCACCGCGTTGGCGCTCTGCGTGATGATCCCCGCAACGGTGCCCAACACGGCGACCATCCACGGATTGCGCCCCATCCGCATCAGCAATCCACGAAAGCGACGGCCGGCAAGCGGAACGAGATTGGCCGCTACGAAGTGGACGCCGCAGAAGAACAGTCCCAGTCCGGTGAGAAACGGCGCGATGGCTTGCATGGGGACGACCTACGCCAACAGACGACAGCGCCAACCGGCGCGCCAGGCAAGCGACGAGGATCGCCCTTGCGGTGAGGCTCGAGCCTTACGCGGCGCTGTCACGTTCGATGAGCAACAAATCCGTCAGGCCTGATGTGGTGATCACCTCGGCCACGGTCGCATTGGGATTACGGACCACCAACCGGCCGCCCTTTCGTCCCACCGCTTTGGCCGCGGACACCAGGTGCCGAAGGCCGATCGAGGCGATAAACGTCACGCCCGCCATGTCGACGAACAGGCCGTTCTTGCTGCCCGACAGCGTGGCGAGCGGCAACGCGACGACATCGGCGCCCGCTATATCGAGCCGTCCGACCATAGTGATGGTCGCGGTGGATCCGGCGTCATCGATTGCGATCTGCATGAGCGCTCCCCAGACTGCCGAACACTAAAACAACGTTTATATGACAGTTCAGTGACGGAACGAGTTGGGACATTATAGCTGCCGAGACTGGTTGGTGGGCAATGTTTCGGCGCACCACCGTCCATGTATGGTTGATGTCCCATCAGCCGCGAGCACGAGGCTAGAAATGCAGACCTATCGTTTAGATGCCGGTCCCGAGACCGTGCATTGGGGCTTCTTCGACGCCGCGCTCAAGCCGCTCGTCACCATCGATCCAGGTGATACCGTCGTGATCTCCTCCGTATCAGGATCGCCCGCGCAAATGCCGCCGGCCGGCTCCGGGCTCACCGTGCCGGCGGCGCTTCCTGCGATTCACAAAAGCGTGCCGCAAAGGCTCAATGGGCCGCACATCCTCACCGGACCGGTCGCGGTGCGCGGCGCCAAGGCTGGACAGGTGCTCGAAGTACGCATCAAATCGATCACGCTCAATTACGACTGGGGCTACAACACAATCCGGCCGCTCGCTGGCGCGCTGCCGGACGATTTCGCGACGGCGCGCGTGATCCATATTCCGCTCGACCGCGCCCGCATGATCGGCAAGCTGCCCTGGGGGCTCGAACTGCCGCTCAAGCCGTTCTTCGGCATCATGGGGGTGGCGCCGCCGCCGGCCTGGGGCCCGGTCGCCTCGCCGCCGCCGCGGCGCAATGGCGGCAACATGGACAACAAGGAATTGGTCGCCGGCGCGACCCTTTACCTGCCGATCCACGTTGACGGCGCGCTGTTCTCGGTCGGCGACGGCCACGGCGTACAGGGCGACGGCGAAGTCTGCATCACCGCCATCGAGACCGGGCTGATCGGCACCTTCGAACTGCACGTGCGCCCCGACATGACGCTGGAATGGCCGCTGGCCGAAACGCCGACCCACGTCATCACCATGGCGTTCGATCCCGACCTCGACGACGCCGTGGTGATCGCGCTGCGCGACATGATCAAGCTCATCTGCGCCCGCACCGGCCTGTCGCGCGAGGACGCCTATACGCTGTGCAGCCTCGCCGCCGACCTGCGCGTCACCCAGGTGGTCAACGGCTCAAAGGGCATCCACGTCATGCTGGAAAAGGCGCACCTGCAACGGCCGACCGGGGCGGCGCGGTGACCGCAAGCTTGCGGCCCGCGCGACGCGACGATGCGCAGCACGTCGCGTCACTGATAACCGAGTTGGGCTACCCGTCGAGCGAGACGGACGTGGTCGACCGCCTCGCTCACGCGCTGCAAAGCTCGACCAGTTGCTGTCTCGTCGCCGAACGAGAAGGCGAAGTTGTCGCGTTGATGAGCGCCGAGTTGGTCCCTTATTTCCCGACTGGCGCGACGATCTGCCGGGTGACGAGTCTGTCGTCGCACCAGCGCACCGCCGCCGCGGGCTTGGCGAGAAGCTCATGGCCGCCGCCGCAGACTTCGCGCGCGAGCATCGCTGCTCCGGGCTCGAGGTTACCAGCGCGGAGCGGCGCGTCGAGGCGCACCGCTTCTACGAAGGGCTCGGCTTCTCGCGCACTGCGTTCAGGTTCTTTCGGACCTTATAGGGCGCTCTCTCATTTCACACTTGAGAAGGGCTGGCCGTTCGCCGCCATTTTGGCCGCAACGTCTTTCTCCGGCCAGCCGGTCAAGCCGGCAAGATTTTGCGCTTCCCGTCTGAATCGCTCCGGCAGCGAGGCAGTGTAGATCGTGGCGGCCGAGCAGCTTGCCCCAACGTAGGGGTGATGGAGGACGTAGCGCGCCTGAAAATTTTCGCGGTCGCCGGTTTCGATGAAGGTCAGGTCCTCGGGAAACGTGTTGGCGTCGTAGCGCACATGCAGGCGGGTCACGAAGCCGCCGGCGGGCTGGGCTCGGCAGCCATTGATTGGTGACCGCACTGCCGGCGCCGCCCGGAACCCATTGGGCGCCGAGCTCTGGCGATCTCGGCATTGCTCATCGGTTGCGCCGCGCACGGATCGCACCAGCCCATGTCCCAGGCATACTCGACGAATACGCCGTGCATATTTTCGCGCTCGACGGCCCGGTCGAACGCCGCCTTGTACACATTCGGGAAAATCGCCAGCGACGAAGAGCGGCACGTCGATGTCGGACGGCACCTTGACGGTGCGATAATTGGACGCCTCAACGCGCCCGCGCTGCGTCAAGGCGTAGACGATCAGATCCTGCGGCCCGTTGGCATTCACGCGTTCCGAGCCGTAGCGGCAGCATGAATTTATTGCGTCCGTAGCGGACCTGCAGCGGGCGCAGATAAGCGCCGCCATTCTCGTTCATCCGCTTGACGTTCACCTTGGCGACAAAGAAATGCATGTTCTGCTTGATGTAGCTGCCGATCACCGGCTCCGCGCCCGGCGGAATCTTGTAGCCGTTGTCGTTCAGCCACTGGATCAGGCCATCGCTCTGCTGCGCTGACAGGATCGAAATGTCGTACTCGGCGACATCGTAACGCGCCTCGACCGTGACTCCGGGATAAGCGGCAGGCGACGGCGCCGCCGCGGCAGGCGGTCGGGCCGCCGATGCGAACGAGAGCATCCTGTATTGGGCGATCGGTTCGCACGGATTCTCGTCGTAATATTCCACCAGCCGCGGCGCCGTGTAGGCGTCGAGATGATCGATCGTCTTGGTGTCGACGACGCTGATCTCGTCTTTCTCGATGAAGGTCGGCACCGGCACCACAAGCGCAAAGTCGTCAGGCTTTCCCTCGTAGTCGCTCGCCATGGTGATGACGGTCTGATCGCCGTCGCGGGCGATGACGACTTTTGAGGATTTGTTGAACAGTTTTGTATCGGCCTTGGCGACATAGAAGCCGCAGAATGCGCTGGCCGGACCGGCCATGGTCGCGATCTGTGCGAGGATGGCGGCCAGTGCGACACCGGCTTTCAAGCGCGAACTAAACTTTCGCGTCATCGAGATGCTCCTTGCGCGGTTGGAATCCACTCGAATTTCTCCGCCGGAATCATCCGGTTGAGCAGCGGCGTGAGCGGGGAAAGGGCGATCAGCGCGAAATAGAGCGCCGGCCGGATTTGCATGAAGAATGCGAGGTAGTGGGCAAAGAGCGCTACCGCCACAGGCGAACAGCAAGCGCCCGAACCGTGAATCCGGCGTCGTCTTCGGATCGGAGATCATGAAGAAGGTGAAGATCAACAGCGAGCCGCTCTGCAATTGATGCAGCGGAATGGCGAGCGGATCGCCCAGCCAGTGAGCGCGGGCAACCAGCAAGGCGGCGTGGCTGCCAAGAAAGAACAGCGCCATATCCGACCGTTGCGATGCCTGCAACACCAGGATGGCGAAGAACGCGATCAGCGCAGCGAGCCAGATGCCGGTGCCCCATTGGCCCGGCGATATCCAGACGCCGTTCGAGGTCAGCAGCAGCACGACGATGGCGAAACCGGCCGGATTGAAGATATGCCTGCCGTCGATCCGCAGCACGAATTTCGAGGCAATGGCGATGAAACCGGCAATCGCCGGCAGAAACGGATCGTTCGCCCGCAACAAAAGACTGAGCGACAGACCGGTGATCAGCGGCGACCGCAGGTCGATATTCGGCAACTGAAAAGGCGCGAGCAGACGATCTGGGTGAGAAGCGCGCTTGCAATCGCCAGCGCGCTATAGAGCGGCTTGGCGCCGAAATCGATCCAGATGAAATTGACCGCAAGCAGGGACGAGAGCGCCACGATCTGAAAGTGGCGCGCGTCGGACCACCAGGCTCGCATGGGCCTCTCCCCTCAGCGCGCACCCATGCTTGGCAAACTCGACGCGGCCATGACCGACCCATGACCGACCGATTTGGCTACGAATTTGGCAATCCGACGCCGCGCGACGCCGCCACTATGCGGCCGAGCGCGCGAATTATCGTTGCGGCACGCCGAAATTATCTGAATTCACTCGGCCGCTTGCAGGCGATCGATCGCTGCCGCGCCGGCCTTGATCCGCGGAATGAGTTCGCGGCCGAACTCGACCGTATCGTTGCGCGGATCGAAGCCGCGGATGAGAAACGAGCCGACACCGAGCCGGTAATAGTGCAGGATTGCCTCGGCGACCTGCTCGGCCGTGCCAACAAGGCACGAGGTATTGCCGAGCGCGCCGGTCGCTCGCGCGATCGGCATCCACAGCCGCTCGTCGTGAATGTCGCTTTCCATGGCAAAGCGCATCAGGCGCTTACCAGCATTGTCGACCGGCCCCGAAGCTGCTTCCTGCCGGCTCCAACCTTTTTTGCCACCGTTATCGCCGGTCATCGCGTCGAGGATTTTGTTCGCCCGGTCCCAAGCGGCGCCCTCGGTCGCGGCGATGATCGGGCGCACCGAGACGTTGAAACCCGGCGACCGTCCGAACGCCGCCGCCTGCGCGCGAAATTGGCTCATGCGCTCGCGCGTCGAGGCAAGTGGCTCGGCGTAGATGGCGTAAACGTCGCAGAACTGCGCGCCCATCGCCAGCGCGCCGTCGGACGCGCCGCCGAAGAACAGCAGCGGGTGCGGCTTCTGCAACGGCCGCACATCGGAATGCGCCCCTTTGACACGATAGAAGGCGCCCGAGAAATCGAACGGCTTCTCGCTCGACCAAGCCAGCTGCATCAGTTCGAGGTACTCAGCGGCGCGGCGGTAGCGCTCGTGCTTCGGCGTGAAATCGCCGTCGCCTTCCTGCTCGTCGTCAGTCTTGCCGGTGATGATGTGCACGGCGAGCCGGCCGCCGGTCAGATGGTCGAAAGTGGCGATCTTGCGCGCCATCAACGTCGGCGCCACAAAGCCCGGCCGATGGGCGATCAAATAACCAAGCCGCTCGGTGTGGCCGGCGGCGTGCAACGCCACCAGAAATCCCTCGGCCGATGAGGAAGAGTAACCCACCAGCACCAGATCGAAGCCAGCCGCTTCATGAGCGCGTGCGGCCTCAGTAACATAGCCGGGCGACAGGCCGCCTTCGATGATATGAAGCGTGGCGTCGCTCTGCGGCGGCGCAACGCCGATCATGCCGATGATCCTGACGGGCATTTTTGACCTCGCGCCGCCGAGACTCCGTCAGCGGCCCTTCGACTGCTCGCGAACGCGATTGATGATTGCCGAGAAGTCCAAGGCGCCGCCGCCCTGCTCGACGAACTCCTGATAAATCTCCGCGGCCTGCGCGCCAAGCGGCGATTGCGCACCGGCGGCCTCGGCAGCCTGCTGGGCAAGGTTCAAGTCCTTCAACATGAGCGCTGCCGTGAAGCCTGCCTTGTAGCCGTTATTGGCCGGGCTCGCTGGCACCGGGCCCGGCACCGGGCAATAGCTGGTCAACGACCAGCATTGGCCGGAAGACGACGAGACGACATCGAACATCGCCTGGTGGGAAAGCCCGAGCCTTTCGCCGAGCACGAACGCTTCGCTGACCGCAATCATCGAGGCGCCGAGAATGAGGTTGTTGCAGATCTTGGCGACCTGGCCGTTTCCAGCCTCGCCGCAATGGACGATGCGCTTGCCCATACGCTCAAGCACCGGCTTGCCGCGCGCAAACGCATGCTGCGAGCCGCCGACCATGAAGGTCAGCGTCGCCGCCTTGGCGCCGCCGACGCCGCCGGAAACTGGCGCATCGAGCGTGCCGATGCCGCGTTCGGCGGCGAGCTTGTGAGCGGCGCGTGCGCTTTCGACGTCGATCGTCGAGCAATCGATGAACAGCGTTCCCTGCCGCGCGCGCGGCACGATGTCGTTCCAAACCGACAGAACCTGTTCGCCGCCCGGCAGCATGGTGATCACCACGTCGGCGTCATCGACGGCCGAGCGCGCGGTGGCGACGATCTGCACGCCGTCGCGCGCGCACGCCTGCCGCGCCGCCTCGACCATGTCGAAGCCCAACACGTGCTCGCCCGATTGGACCAGATTGGCCGCCATCGGCGCGCCCATATTGCCGAGGCCGATGAATCCGATGGTCGCCATGGACACTTCCTCCTATTCGCCTTCGCCGAATTTCAATTCCAGCGCGCCGACCGGCCTGAAATGGCGCTCGACGATGTCCGGCGTCACCTCTTCGACCTTGTCCGGCCGCCAGACCGGCTTGCGGTCCTTGTCGACGATCGCGGCGCGGATGCCCTCGATGAAATCGTGCCCGGCAATGCACGCCAGCGAGATGCAGTAATCCTGCTGGAAGCTCTGCTCCACCCGGCTGAATGATAGCGCCGCGCGGATGGCGCGCAATGTGATCTTGAGCGACGTCGGCGACACGCTTTGCAGGATGGCGAGCGCCACGCCCGCGGCTTCGCCGCCGTTGGCGCGCAGCCGTGCGATGATGTCTTCGACGTCGTCAACGCCATAGCAGGCGTCGATCCATGGCCGCGCCGCGGCTAATGCGCCCGCAGGAGGCGGCGCGGACACTTGGCCAAGACGCACGCGCACATCCTGCGCGGTGCGGCAATCGGCTAGCGCGGCGGGAAGTTCGGCAAGTTTCTCGGCCGAAATGTGAACGTCGGCGAGCCCGCAATAGATCGCATCGGCGGCGGCGATGCGCGCGCCAGTGAGCGCCAGATGAGTGCCGGCATATCCGGGTGCCCGGGCGAGCACGTACAAGGCGCCGACATCGGGAAAATAACCGATGCCGACCTCCGGCATGGCGACCGAAGAACGCTCGGTTACGACCCGATGCGCCGCGTGCGCCGAAATTCCGACGCCGCCGCCCATCACCATGCCGTCCATCAGCACGATCACCGGCTTCCGATAGCGCGCGATCATCACGTCGAGGCGATATTCGTCCGCCCAGAATTGTTCCGGCAGCGCGTAGCTTTTTGCTTTCGCTGCATCGTAAAGCGCGCGGATGTCACCGCCGGCGCACAGCCCGCGCTCGCCGGCGCCGTCAATCAGCACCGCGCCGACCGCATCGTCTCGCGCCCATTCGCGCAAATGCGCCGTCATGGTCTCGACCATGCCGAGCGTGAGCGCGTTCAAGGCTTTGGGTCGGTTGAGCGTGAGCCGCCGGAGCGCGCCAAGTTCGCGAACCAAAACCTCGCCGTCGCGAACGATCCGCTCACTCATCGGCCGACGAGGCTGCGCGCCACGATCAGGCGCATGATCTCGTTGGTGCCTTCGAGAATCTGATGCACGCGCAGATCGCGCACGATCTTCTCGATGCCGAACTCGGCGAGATAGCCATAGCCGCCGTGCAATTGCAGGGCCTGATTGGCGATATCAAAGCAGGCATCGGTGACGAAACGCTTGGCCATGGCACAGAGCGCCGTCGCATTGGTTTCCTTGCGGTCGAGCGCGGCGGCGGCGCGCCAGAGGAACGAGCGCGAGGCCTCGAGCTCGGTCGCCATGTCGGCGAGGCGAAACTGCAGCGCCTGAAATTCATCGAGGCGTTTGCCGAACGCCCTGCGCTCCTTCATGTAGGCAAGCGATTTTTCCAGCGCCGCCTGCGCACCGCCGAGCGAGCATGCGGCGATGTTAAGGCGCCCGCCATCGAGCGCGGCCATGGCGATCTTGAAGCCTGAACCTTCGTCACCCAGCCGATTGGCGACCGGGACGCGGACGCCATCAAAAGTCACCGCGCGCGTCGGCTGCGCGTTCCAGCCCATCTTGCGCTCGTCTGCTCCAAACGAAAGTCCGGCGGCGTTGCCGGGCACGAGCAGCGCCGAAATTCCGTCCGCCCCCTCCCCGCCCGTGCGTGCCATGACCACGTAAACGCCGCTCGCGCCGGCGCCGGAGATGAAGAGCTTTTCCCCATTGAGCAGGTAGCTATCGCCGTCGCGCATCGCGCGGGTCGCCAGCGCCGCCGCGTCGGAGCCGGCGCCCGGCTCGGTCAGACAATAACTGCCGCAAAGCTCCATCCTGCACAGCAGCGGGACCCAGCGTTGCCGCTGCGCGTCGGTGCCGAACGCGTCGATCATCCAGCCGACCATGTTGTGGATCGACATATAGGCCGCGACCGTCGGACAGCCGGTCGCCAGCGCCTCGAAGATCAGCGCCGCCGAAAGCCGCGATAGGCCCGAGCCGCCGACATCCTCGGCGACGTAAATTCCGGCCATACCCAGCGCTGCGGCTTTGCGCATTTCGGCGACCGGAAAATGCTTGGCCTCGTCCCAGGCGATAGCGTTCGGTGCAAAAACGTCGTCAGCGAACGCGCGCGCCATGTCGCGCAGCGCAATCTGTTCCGCATCGAGCGAGAACTGCGGGTGATTGGCTGCGGTCGAATCGAGCATGAGGAGTTATCCGGGCTCAGCGCTATTGGTGGACGCGGCGTCGAACGTGATGCCTCGGATGCCAAGGCGCGACTGGGCGGGAGGCACCGGTGAAATATGGATTCACGTTGCAGAATCCGCGGTTGCCGGCAACGACCGTCGGCGCGCATTCCGCCGCCGAGCTGTATTCGCAGTCCCATTCCATGTCGCCGAAGCCGAGGTCTCGCACCGCGCACCACGGCGCCTCGCCGTAGGTCGCGGCCCGGCTTGGCGGCGTGTCGAGGCACAGCAGTGCTGCCGCTGCGGCGATGAAAAGCGCGATTCGCGTCATGATCGACCTCGTCAATGGGCGGAGCCTTCTTGTCCAAACCAAGCAATGGGATATGGATAAGACCGCCGCATTTGAACGGCAAGGCGAGGAAAACGGGCCCGGGGCCGCTAGTGGAGCGGATTTGACATTCGCTACCCACCCAGCCGCAAGCTCGTGAAGCGGATGTCAAATCCAAAGCTCCACTAGTACCAATAGTTGCTAGTGGTCCTTTGATTCTAACATTCGCATAATGGCTTACGGAACCGGGATGCGAATGTCAGAATCGGATCACTAGTATGGATTTCACTCTTTCGCCCGAAGTCGAAGACCTTCGCCTGCGCGTCGCCGCCTTCGTCGAGGAACACGTCCTGCCGCTTGAAGCCGACCGGCACAATTTCTCCGATCACGAGAATATCCCGCCCGACGGGCTCGACGCCGTGCGTGAGAAGGCGAAAAAGGCCGGCCTCTGGGCGCCGCAGTCACCCAAGGAATACGGCGGCATGGACCTGCCGATCGTCGCCTGGGCGGTGATGTACGAAGAAGCGGCGCGCTCGCTGTTCGGGCCGCTGGCGATGAACTGCATGGCGCCCGACGACGGCAACATGAACGTGCTGAAAAAGCTCGGCACGCCGCGGCAGAAGGACAAGTGGCTCAAGCCGATCGTCGAGGGCAAGGTGCGTTCGTCCTTCGCCATGACCGAGCCGGCGCCGGGCGGCGGCTCGGACCCGAGCATGATCAAGACTTACGCCGAAAAGAAAGGCGACACCTGGAAGATCCACGGCCGCAAATGGTTCATCACCGGCGCCGACGGCGCCGCCCATTTCATCCTGGCGGCGCGCACGTCCGACGACAAGAGGAAGGGCATCACCACGTTTCTCTTCCACAAGGACCAGCCCGGCTGGCGCATCGTGCGCCGCATCGAGATCATGGGTCCGGAGGAACACGGCGGCCATTGCGAACTGGAATTCGACGGCCTCGAAGTGCACGACGACGACGTGTTTGGCGGCCTCGGCAACGGCCTGAAGGTCGTCCAGGTGCGGCTCGGGCCGGCGCGGCTGACGCATTGCATGCGCTGGCTCGGCTGGGCGAAGCGCTGCATGGAGATCGCGCAGGACTACGTCGGACGCCGCGAGGGTTTCGGCATAAAACTCGCCGACCGCGAAAGCGTGCAGATGAAGCTCGGCGAAGTCGGGCACAACATCCACATCGGCCGCCTGCTCACCATGCACGCGGCCTGGAAGCTCGATCAGGGCGACTTTGCGCGCAAGGAAGTATCGATGGCGAAGCTGCATGTCGCCAATACACTGCACCAGGCCGCCGACGTCGCCATCCAGCTCAACGGCGCGCGCGGCTATTCCAAGGACACCATCGCCGAATGGGTCTACCGCGCCGCCCGCGCCGCGCGCCTGGTCGACGGCGCGGACGAGGTGCACAAGATGGTGCTGGCGAAATTCATGCGCGAAGAGGGCCGCGACTTCTGGAGCTGGAGCGCCGGTAATCGGGTGTGAGCGCCGAAACGGGCGCCGGTCACGAACCGAACCATTCCGGATGTTGTACCAGCGCCAGCATTCCGCAGGCGAAGGCCAAGACGCAGATCGCGGCCAACAACATTGATGTGTAGCTTTCGTCAGTCATGACCCGACTGTTATGCAATCCATATGCCAGGGCGGCAGGGCAGGCATGAATTAGCGGTTATCCCCGCCGCCTGCCTTCCGCCGCTTAGCTTTCCGGCTCATTCCAATTGGGCTAATCATTGCGCCGTGCGGTCATTGGCGGGCTGCCAGGGAAGATAATCCGAAGATCATCCAAGGAGCGGACATGAAACTCGCGTTTTTTGACAACTATAAGCTCGGCGTCGTGGTCGGCGATAAGATCGTCGACGTCTCGGCAGTGACCAAGGGCATCAAGGCGCTCGGCCCGCAGGACATCATCCGCGGCGTGATCGAGAAATGGAGCAGCTATAAGGGCAAGCTCGCCGCTGCCGCCAAAAAGGGCAAAGGCAAGCCGCTCGCCAAGGTCAAGCTGCGCCCGCCGCTGCCTAAGCCGGAAAACATCATCTGCATGGCGGTGAACTACATGGAGGACGGCACCCTGCCCGAGCCGGCCCCGATCAACGCCTTCATGAAGTCACCGAGCGCGATCATCGGCGAAGGCGACACCATGATGCTGCCCGACATGGCGGCCTCGGTGTTCGAGGGTGAGGCGGAGATCGCAGTGGTGATCGGCAAGAAAGCCTCGCACGTCAAAGCCAAGGACGCGATGAAATACGTGTTCGGCTATACCAACTTTATCGACGGTTCGGCGCGCGGCGTGGTGCCGCCGACCAACGTGTTCTATCAGATGAAGTCACGCGACACGTTCGCACCGGTCGGGCCCTATATCGTCACGGCTGACGAGATCAAGGACCCGCAGAAGCTGCAGATCACGCTGACCAACAACGGCGTCACCTACCAGAACTTCAATACCGACGACATGGCGCACAAGATTCCGCGCTGCATCGAGTGGGTCACAGCAATCCACACGCTCGAGCCCGGCGATATTCTGGCGACCGGCACCAATCACCGCGGCCTCAACCCGTTCATGGACGGCGACAAGATCGAGCTGACTTGCGAGGGCTGCGGCACGCTGCACATCAAGGTGCGCGATCCGCTCAAGCGCACCTGGGCGCGCATCACCCGGCTGCAGCACAAGCAGAGCGGCGCCGAGGGCGTGCACACCAAGCAGACCGGCGGCAAATACGCACCTGCGAAGTAGGTTGGGGTTCGTCCGTGACGCTGCGATGCGGCGAGCCCGCATCGCAGGCTTAGCGGCCGCGCGTTAGAGCATGATCCGGAAAAGTGGGTACCGGTTTTCCGAAAAGATCATGCTCCAACTGAGAAACTAGACCATGATCCGATTCGATCTGATCGGATCATGGTCTAGCGCGCGGCGCGCTTGCGCACGACCAGCGGGTCTACGCCCGAGACTTCGGTGACGAGCTTATTCGTCATCGCGTCGGCGAAGGTATCGAAGTTCATAATCTGCAGCACGAAGGCGCCGGAGCCGCCGATGACGTTGTTTCGGTAATAGTCCGGCAGGCCACCGGACGGATGGGTATGCGCATACAGGAATGTTCCCGGTATGCCGCCGATCTTCTCGTTGATGATGGCCAAGCCGTTGATGATGATGCCCTTGCCGACCGCATCATCGCGCGCCGCAGTCACCTCGCGGCCGGAATTGTTGGTGCCGTCGCCCGACACGTCGATGACCCGGCGCATGGCGGTAAAGCCGGCGGCGGCGAGCTGCGCCACCGCAAAGTCGATACCGTCGCCGATCGCTGTGCGGCCGGCGGAGGAGCGCGGCGCCTCGATCAGGATCTTAGCGAACTCGGCGGCTGCCTCGCCGTCGCGGATCACCATCCATTTTGCGACGACGGCCTGCTGATCTGGCCCCGCCCATTCGACCAGGCAGAGCGCGACGGCCCCGTGCGCGCCCGCCTGAACGGCTTGCAGGAATTGCGGACTTGTCACCGCCTTGGCGTAGCCGCGGCGCTGCAGCTCAAATTCCTCGTCGTCGATGCTGCGCGATACGTCGGCGGCGAGAACAATCGCGGCATCGACCGTCTGCGTCTGCGCGGGCGCGAGTGGCGGCTCAATGGCAAGAGCCGCAAGTGCCGCTCCTGCCGCGAGGAAAACAAGCCGCCAGTGCTGCATCGACGCCGAGCCTTATGCGAAGCGAGTGCGTTGCAGTAGGCTCGGTTATTCCGCCGACATTGAGGCGGATCGTCGCAATCAGTTCCGCCAGTTCGGGTCGATTGCGTCGAGCATGCGTAGATAGGCCGGCCAATCGGCCGAACCGCGGCCGGAATCATGATGCTCGTACTGGTGCGCGACTTTCTCGCAAATCTCCGCCGGAATCTCGATCAGTTCGCTGCCGGTCGCTTCCATCCGCAACTGGATGTCGGCGGCTTCGAGCAGCGACTTCATCAGCACGAACGCTTCGCGCGCGGTCTTGCCGACGGTGAGCAGTCCGTGATTGTGGAGAATGAGCGCCCGGTTCTTGCCCAGCGCCTTGTTGATCCGCGCGCGTTCGCCGAAATCCTCGGTGATGCCCTCGTAGTCGTGATAGCCGACGCGATTGTGGAAGCGCACCGCCGGCTGCGAGACCATGCGCAGGCCGTGCTTTAAGCCGGCAATCGCCATGCCGGTATCGGTGTGCACATGGACAGCGCAATTCACATCGGGGCGGCCGGCGAGAACGCCGCCGTGCAAGGTGAAACCTGGCCGGTTGACGCCCGCGGATTCATCGAGATCGTCGTCCATGCTGACTTTGACGAGGTTTGACGGCGTCACCTCAGTGTAGAGAAGCTCATGCCGCTTGATCAGAAACTTGCGTTCCTCGCCGGGCACGCGCATCGAGGAATGATTGTAAATCACGTCACCCCAGCCGTAATGGGCGATCAGCCGATAGGCAGCGGCAAGATCGACGCGCGCCTGCCATTCGGCGGGCGAGATCTCGGATTTTGCAACGGTGGCGAGCTTCACGTGCGTGTTCATGGCGCGAGTCTCCGGATGGCTTGAATGAGGTTAGCAGAACCCGTGCAGAGCCGCAGCCTCAATGATATAATGCCAGTGTAAGCTCTCGATGTGGGCAGGGTCCCGCACCTGACAGGGCTGAATTGTAGCCTTCAGAGTTCTGTCGTTGCCGGGGGGCGGCGCAATGCCCCAGGCTGGCGTGTTTTAACGGGCCGTCAACCGGCCATGTTCGACTGTCGACGCATGGGGATCGCTCGTTCACTCGCGAATGCCTGCGCGGGCGCGGCGCTGATCGGCGCCACCGCGCTGCTGTCCAGCACAGTCAAATCGGATAGCGGCGCGCCGACATCAGCGAACTTGCGACTTTGGCAGCAGAGCTATCACCGGCCTGCAGACATCCCCTTCCCGGACGACGATCCTTATTCCCGTGCGAAGACCAAGCTCGGCCGCATGCTGTTTTTTGATCCGCTCCTGTCCGGCGCCAAGGTTCGATCCTGCGCAAGCTGCCACAATCCGGGCTTGTCATGGGGCGACGGTCAGCCGCTGGCGATGGGCGAGGATCAGAAACCGTTGCCGCTGCGCACACCGACGCTGCTGAACGTGGCGTGGATCCCAAAACTCGGCTGGGACGGCCACTTCCGCAATCTTGAATCCGTCGCCATGGGACCGATCACCGCCAACGAGAATATGAACCTCTCGGAGGCCGCCATGATCGCGCGACTTGCGGCAATCCCTGGCTATGTCGACGCCTTCCAGGCCGCGTTCAGCTCGAGCGAAATCACCGGACATAAAATCGAAATGGCGCTCGCCACGTTCGAGCGAACGATCGTTTCGACCGAAGCGCCGTTCGATCGTTGGATCGGCGGCGACGAATCGGCGATTTCAGCGTCTGCCAAGCGCGGATTTGCCCTGTTCAACGGCAAAGCCAATTGCGCCGCCTGCCACAGTGGATGGGCATTCACCGATGCATCGTTTCATGACATCGGCGTTGCCAAGGATAACGAACTCGGCCGCGGCCAGTTGTTTCCAACTTCGGTGACCCTGCAACACGCATTCAAGACGCCCACGCTGCGCGATGTCGCGCGCCGCGGACCGTACATGCACAACGGTTCGCTGACGACGCTGGAAGCCGTGGTCGACCTCTACGACCGCGGCGGCGTCGACCGGCCAAGCCGCGACGCCGAAATCCATCCGCTGGGATTGAGCGCCGGCGAAAAGGCTAACCTGGTCGCCTTCCTCCAGACGCTCAGCGGCGTTCCCGCCTCTGTGGCCGTGCCGACCCTGCCGCGCTGAAGCTGTCGAAAATCTTGTCTTGATCAAACGACCATAGGCAGGGCGCAGCCGATCAGCGCGAAGCCACCGATCATCAGAATTCCGGCGGCAGTCTCGACCGCCTTGGCGTCGGTCGGGGAGCGACTGGCGAGGTACGCGGTCAGCGCGCCAAATATCACGACGACAAAGCCGAGTGCAGCGGACATGACAATTCCACGAGCCATTTCGTTCCAAGAACGGCCCCATCCCTAGTGCCCAATGCTTAGCGGCAGGCTTATGAAGTGCCCCGCGCTCGCCCCGGGCACCGGGCAGTCCGCAACTTAACGTTAACAAGAAGTAAATAGTCACGCAGACATCTGGTAAAATACGGCCGGTCCGTGGTAAATAATTGTTTAAGCAATGGGGGTTGCCTTCGGCACTGCGACCACTTTGTGAAGGGGAATTACGGGTAACGGGGTAGGGTGAATGGGCTGGCCGGCAAGGAGATATCGGCTCGGCGCTTCCGCAATAGTTGCATTCATCGCCAATGCAGTCTTTGCAGCGTCCGCAAGCGCACACGTCAAGTGGTTCTGTGCCTTCGACGTCGCCGGGCAGCCCGTAGGACTAGAAAACGTCCTCTGCCCCAACTTTGAGATGCTGACCGGTCTGTCGGTCGTCGGCCTCATGACTGGCAGCGTCCTGGAAGTCCCACCGGTGGGCCCTGCCCTGCTGAGCGCGCTCGACCGGGCGACGTGGTTCGTGCGCGAAAACCTCGAAATCATGATGCGGGCCGCCTGTGCCTTCTTTTTCATCGCCGTCTGGGGGCTCGGCGGCGTCCTGCTCACGCCGGAACTGAAGACCGATTCCTCCTTGGTCGGCGCCATTCAACTCGGTATCGCTGCAGGGATGCTGTCGCGCCGCACCATGCCGTTGTCGGCATTGGGCATCTTCATCCTGTATGGCATCGCGATCTGGAACTACGACGCTTTCCACCTCGCCGATTATCCGGTCTTTCTCGGCGTTGCCGCCTATCTGGCTTTGACCGGCATGCAGAGCAATTTCTTCGGCTTGCGTCCGCTCGACGTGCTGCGCTGGAGCGCCGGCATCACGCTGATGTGGGCCTCGGTCGAGAAGTGGGCGTATCCGGATTGGTCCTACCCGCTTTTCATCCTGCACCCGCAGATGTCGCTCGGCTTCACGCCTGACTTCTATATGCGGGCGGCAGGCGCGGTCGAATTCGCCCTGGCGTTCTCGCTGATCTGGACTCCGCTCGTCCGCCGCGTCGGCGCGATCGTGCTGACGGCGATGTTCGCGAGCGCGGTCGTTCCCTTCGGCAAGATCGACTTGATCGGGCACACGCTGATCGTGGTCGCCCTGCTCGGCATCATCGCCGACGACGCTCGCGAACCTGCGCGGCTGCGCCACTCATGGATCATACCGGTCGCCTATGCGTCGTCGCTGACCCTATTTCTGGCGGCCTATTATGTCGGGCATAAGCTGCTCTTCGGCACCGCCGTCCTTTAGACGCGGGGTCAGTTCACGGCAGAACTAGCGCACGTGCACCACGAGCAGCATCTTGGGGTGAATGGCGCACAGCACATTGAAATCCCCGACGGTGGTGAACGTGATCGGGGTCACGCTTCCCGGCTTTTGATCGCCGGAATCGAACGAGAAGCCGGGCAACTCGATATAGGCGTGATGCAGCAGGTCAGCGTCGTCGTTGACGATCTGAACGGTGTCCCCTCGGCTAATGGTGATCTCGCCAGGATGAAATTCGCGCCCCTTCTGTGAAATCGTACTGTGCGGCAGCGCCGAGACCATGAACGTGCCAAACGCGGTTAACGCGCCGCCTACGAACGCTACGGCGATCTGACGGCGGACGCTCCGGCATCCGCTGCAAAAACGCATTGTGGCCTCGCTGATTCCACACCCGACAGCGCCCGTTGAGGGCAATCGATTGCTGGCAGCCAGAGTGAAGTCCCGCAGTTAAGGCCGCGTTAAGGAACCGCCGAAGATCGGACGCTCCGCTCCACCGGCCTTAACGAGAGCCGTTGTATGCGGGATAGGCCAACAGAGCTGGCATGTCCGGTATCCCATATGGCGCTTGGCCGTCTTCCGCATTTGATCGCTGCCTTTCTGCCGCGTTGGAGTCGCGCATTCGCGCGCGCGACGTCGCTGAGCATGACCATCCGCGGACGCATCCTCGTCGCTTTCCTGTTCATGAGCGTCATCACCGCCGCATTGGGAATCTACGCCACGATGGGCGTGCGCAATGCCGGTATCCTCGTCGACAAGACCTTCGACCAATCGCTGATGTCGATCAATTATGCCCGCGCTGCCGCCACCGATTTTGCGGCGATGCGCGCGGCATTCGCCCGGCGGTGGATCGCCACCGATCCGGATACGCGGGCAGCGCTCGACCGCGAGATCGAGAAGCTCAATAAATCGTTCTCCGAGGACATTATGATCGCGGCACAGCGTTCGCGATCAGTCCGCGCCACCCGTGCCGCCGAAAGCGTCAGACGCGGGGTGGAAGAGTGGAACGGCATCAATAAGCGGCTGCTTGCGGGTAACGAGCGCGACGTGAATTGGGCGACGCTCGACCAGTATGCCGGCAAAGTCGACGACCAGATCGATCTTCTGGTGAACTACACGGCCGGCGACGGCTTCCTTTATCGGGAGAGCGCTGTCGCCGAGGTCGCGCGCTCCGTGCGGCTCGATATCGCCGGAATCGCACTGGCGCTGCTCCTGTCCGCGCTGGTCGCCTGGAACTTGGCGCGCCGCATCGTTGGTCCGGTCGCGGTCGCTTCCCGCGTCGCCACTCTGATCGCCGGCGGCAAGCTCGACGTCGCGGTGCCGAAAGGCGGCGACAATGAACTCGGCGCTCTGCTCGCCGCCATGGGCGTCATGCGCGACAACATCAAGGCGATGATGGATCGCGAAGTCGAGCAGCGCCGTTCGGCGCAGGCCCGTCTTGCCGACGCGCTCGAGCATTCGCAGGAAGGCGTAGTGGTCGTGGACGCCAACGACACGATCGTGCTGGCCAATCCGCAGGCGGCGGACCAACTCGGCCTTCCGCCCGACGCGCTGCGGCCCGGCATGCCGCTGTCGCAATTGCAGGAGACGCTCGATACCAGCGAGCTGCTGATGCGCCGCGATGGACCGGTGCAGGCGACGAGTGAAGCGTTGATGGCCGACGGGCGCTGGCTGCGCATCAGCCGCAGCCCCACCCGCGATCAGGGCTTCATCGTGCTGTGCAGCGATATCAGCCGTCTGAAGTCGCAAGAACGCAGCCTGCGCGAAACCAATTTGCTGCTCGACGCCGCGCTTGAGAACATGTCGCAAGGCCTGTGCCAGTTCGACGCCAACGACCGGCTCGAAGTCTTCAACCGACGCTATCTGGAAATCTTCAGACTGCCGAGGGATCGGATCAAGCCCGGCGTGACGTTCAAGGATGTCATCGCGGTCAGCATCGCCAACGGCAATCACCCCGGCAAAACCGTGGACCAGGTGGTGGCCGAGATCGAGCACCGGCGCACCGAGGGTGCCAACACGTCGCACCTGTACGAATTCAATGACGGACGCGTCGTATCCGGCCTCTACAGCCCGACCTCGGACGGACGCTGGGTGGCGACCTACGAAGACGTGACCGAGCGCCGGCAGGCCGAAGCCAAGATCATGCACATGGCGCGGCACGATGCGCTGACCAATCTGCCGAACCGCGTCCTGTTCCGCGACAAGATGGAGCAGGCGCTCGGTAGCGGCGACAAGCTCGCGGTCATGTTCCTCGATCTCGACCGCTTCAAAAGCGTCAACGACTCGCTCGGACATTCGGTCGGCGACGCGCTGTTGTGCGCGGTGACCGAGCGCTTGCAGCGCCTCGTGCGCGGCATCGACACCGTGGCTCGGCTCGGCGGCGACGAGTTCGCCATCGTGCAGAACAAGGTGCGGCCCAGCGAGGCGAGCGAATTCGCCGCCCGCGTGATCGAAACCCTGCTGGAGCCGTTCGACGTGCTCGGCCATCAGGTCATCATTGGCACCAGTATCGGCATCGCCATGGCGCCGGCCGACGGCAACGAGCCCGACCAGCTCTTACGCAACGCCGACATGGCGCTTTACCGCGCCAAGGCGGAGGGACGCGGGACGTATCACTTCTTCCAGGCTGAGATGGATGCGCAGATGCAGGCGCGGCGCCGGCTCGAACTCGACCTGCGCAAGGCGCTGCTCGCCGAGCAATTCGAGCTTCACTATCAGCCGCTGATCGAGGTCGCGAGCGGCGACATCAGCGGATTCGAGGCGCTCATTCGCTGGAATCACCCCGAGCGCGGCTTGATCCCGCCGGACGAATTCATCCCGGTCGCCGAGGAAATCGGCGTGATCGTGCCGATCGGCGAGTGGGTGCTCAAGCAAGTGTGCCGCGATGCAGTGGAGTGGCCGTCCCACCTGACAGTCGCGGTCAACCTTTCCGCCGTGCAATTCCGCAATTCGGCGCTCTCGTTGTCGGTGGTTTCCGCTCTCGCCCAATCGGGGCTGGCGCCGTCGCGGCTTGAACTGGAGATCACCGAATCGGTGCTGCTGCAAGACGACCGTGCGGTGCGCGACGTCCTCCATCAGATGCGCGACCTCGGCGTGCGCATTTGCATGGACGATTTCGGCACCGGTTATTCGTCGCTGAGCTACCTGCGCAGCTTCCCCTTCGACAAGATCAAGATCGACCGCTCCTTCATCCGCGAGCTTGGCAAGAAGGCCGACTGCGTCGTCATCATTCGCGCGGTCATGCGGCTGGGAGCCGACCTCGGCATGACCACCACCGCTGAAGGGGTCGAAACCGAAGAGCAGCTCGACATCCTGCGGAGTGAGGGCTGCGTGCAAGTGCAGGGCTATCTGTTCAGCAGGCCAAAGCCCGCCAGGGAAATTCCGGCTCTGCTCGAGAAGCTGCAGCCGCGCGAGCGGGCCGCATAACCGGCAGCCGATTGGACCAGCCCTCAATCGTTGAAATTGCCCAACATTTCCGGACTTTAGCCTTGCTGCCCACCTGCAGCACACCATATTTTGCGTGTGCGACCCCTCTGGCAAAATCCGCCCGGTAAGGGCACACTGGTGGTGGTGATCCGATTTCGGAGCGGGCCGCGGCCTCGCCTGTGAGCTTCGCGATCGGCCCGGGCGGTGGCGGATTGATAATGCTGGCGTGTGCGTTGGATTTGACGGGCCTACGGGCGCGCGGCCAAGCCGCGGCAAATCCAAGTCTGCAGCGTCCAACTCTGCCGCTTCCGAATCTGCCGCTCTAGGAGGCCGCTTCGATGTCGCTGCGCAACGTCCGGCTCGACGACAAGTACGACCTCGGCCACAGCCGCGTCTTTGTCACCGGCTTCCAGGCTCTGGTGCGGCTCTGCCTGATGCAGAAGGAGCTGGACCGCCGCAACGGCCTCAACACCGCGGGCTTCGTCACCGGTTACCGCGGCTCACCGCTCGGCGGTCTCGATAGTCAATTTCAGCGCGCCAAGGCGTTTCTCGACAAAAGCGACATCCGCTTCCAGGGCGGGATCAACGAGGACTTGGCCGCGACCGCGGTCTGGGGTTCGCAACAGGCCGAGCTGCGCGGCGAGGGCAAGTACAACGGCGTCTTCGGCATGTGGTACGGCAAGGGCCCCGGCGTCGACCGCACCGGTGACGTTTTCCGGCACGCCAATTTGGCCGGCAGCGCCAAACACGGCGGCGTGCTGGCGCTGATGGGCGACGACCACACGGCCGAGTCGTCCACCACCGCGCATCAGTCCGAGTACCACTTCATCGACGTAATGATCCCGGTGCTCAACCCTGCCGGCGTCCAGGAGGTGCTCGACTACGGCCTCTACGGCTGGGCGATGTCGCGCTACACCGGCGCCTGGGTGGCGCTTAAGACGATGCACGAGACCATCGAATCGACGGCGGCGATCGAGGCGACGCTCGACCGCATCAATATCGTAACGCCGACCGATTTTCAGATGCCGCAAGGCGGCCTCAATATCCGGCTGAACGATCCAATCCTTACCCAGGAAGCTCGCCTGCACGACTTCAAGCGCGACGCCATGCTCGCCTTCGTGCGCGCCAATCGGCTCAACCGCACCATCACTTCGGGCGGCCGCGATCCCAAGATCGGCATCATCACCACGGGGAAGAGCTATCTCGACGTTCGCCAGGCTTTCGACGAGCTCGGCATCGACGAGGTCAAATGCAATCAGCTCGGCATCCGCCTCTATAAAGTGGGCTGCGCGTGGCCGCTCAGCCGGCGCGAATTGCAGGACTTTGCCGACAAGCTCGATCTCATCATCGTGGTCGAGGAGAAGCGTTCGCTGGTCGAGGTCCAGGTCCGCGAGGAACTCTACGGCACCGCCAATCAGCCGGTCTGCATCGGCAAGAAGGATGAGGCGGGCAATTGGCTGTTCCCAGTCAAGGGCGCGCTCGATCCCAACGAGGTCGCCATCTGCATCGGCGAGCGTCTGCTCAAGTATCACCGCAACGACGAGATTGCTCAGCGCGTAGCGCGGCTGAAGGAATTCCAGCGCATCGCCGCGGATACCAGGGACGTGGCGCAGCGCATCCCCTATTTCTGCTCAGGCTGCCCGCACAATTCCTCGACGGTCGTGCCTGAAGGCATGCGCGCCTATGCGGGCATCGGCTGCCACTACATGGCGCAGTGGATGGATCGCTCGACGCTCGGCTATACGCAGATGGGCGGCGAAGGCGCCAATTGGGTCGGCGAGGCGCCGTTTTCCACCCGCAATCACGTGTTTCAGAATCTCGGCGACGGCACCTACAACCATTCCGGCTACATGGCGATTCGCGCCGCGATCGCGTCGAACACCAACCTCACCTACAAGATCCTGTTCAACGACGCCGTGGCGATGACCGGCGGCCAGGCCAATGACGGCGGCCTGACCGTGCCGCAGGTTGCCCGGCAGGTCGCCGCCGAAGGCGCCAAGCGCGTCGTCGTCGTCACCGACGATCCGGACAAATATCCGCGCGGCACGCAGTGGCCGGCGGGTCTCACCATCCACCACCGCGACGATCTGATCGCCGTACAGACAGAGCTTGCGGAAGTCCCTGGCGTCACCGTCCTGATCTACGATCAGACTTGCGCCGCCGAAAAGCGCCGCCGTCGCAAGCGGCACACCTATCCAGACCCGGAAAAGCGCGCCATCATCAATGAGCTGGTCTGCGAGGGCTGCGGCGATTGCGGCGTGAAGTCGAATTGCGTGTCGGTGCAGCCGCTCGACACCGAGTGGGGCCGCAAGCGCACCATCGATCAGTCGAGCTGCAACAAGGATTTTTCCTGCGTCAAAGGATTCTGCCCGTCCTTCGTTACCGTGCACGGCGCAAGGCTTAAAAAGGGAGTTGGCGTCGCCGCCGATCACGATCTGCCGCCGCTGCCGGAGCCCACGCTGCCGCCGATCGATCAGACCTATAACATCATCGTCACCGGAGTCGGCGGCACCGGTATCGTCACCACCGGCGGGGTTCTGGGCATGGCCGCTCATCTCGAGGGCCGCGGCATCGGGGTCCTCGACATGGCCGGCCTCGCGCAGAAGGGCGGCGCCGTCTTCAGTCACATCCGCATCGCCGAAAGCCCGGAAAAGATTCACGCGATCCGCGTCGCCGCGGGGCGGGCCGATCTCGTGCTCGGCGGCGATATCGTGGTTGCCGGTGGGCGCAAGGTTCTGGCCGCGGTCAAGCACGGCGCGACCGAGATGGTCGTCAACACGGCGGAATTTTTGCCCGGCGAATTCACCCGCAACGCCGATTTCTCGCTGCCGACCGAGCGGCTCAAGCGAACGATCGTGGCCGACGCCGGCCGCGACAAAACCCATTTCATCGACGCCTCCGGCATTGCCGCCAGATTGTTCGGCCAATCGATCGGCGCCAACATGTTCCTCGTCGGTTATGCCTATCAGCTCGGCGCCATTCCGCTCTCCGCCGCCGCCATCGAAAAGGCGATCGAGCTCAATGGCGAGGCGGTCGCCATGAACAAGGCCGCGTTCCATTGGGGCCGTCACATGGCCGCCAACCCCGCCATGGTGGAAAAGCTGGCCAAGCCGGCCGCGGAGAGCGCGAGCGACGCGCGAGTCCTGTCGGAAGGCTTCGAGGAGACAGTTGAGCGGCGAGTGAAGTTTCTGACCGCCTATCAGGACGCCGCCTATGCGGCGCGCTATCGCAGCATTGTGGAAAAGGTGAAAGCCGCCGAGGCTGCGCACGCTCCGGGCAAGGGTGGCTTCGCCGACGCGGTGGCGCGTTATCTGTTTAAGCTCATGGCCTACAAGGACGAATACGAGGTCGCCCGGCTCTACACCGATGGTTCGTTTCTCAAGCAGGTTGCTGACGAATTCGACGGCGAGAATCTCCGCTTTGAATTCCATCTTGCGCCTCCGTTGTTTGCACGCCGCGATAAAACGACCGGCTTGCCGCGCAAGATGAGCTTTGGTCCGTGGATGCTGCCGGCTTTCCGGCTGCTGGCGAAGCTCAAGGGGCTGCGCGGTACGCCGTTCGATCCGTTTGGCCGCACGCTCGAGCGCCGCACCGAACGAAAGCTGATTGCCGACTACGAGACGATGCTTGACGAAATCGTGGCCAATCTGACGCCGGAAAATCATCACCTCGCGGTTGGGCTCGCCGCTATCCCGGAAAAGATCCGCGGCTTCGGCCACGTCAAGCAGCGGCACCTCGCCACCGCCAAGGCCGACGAGGCCGCGCTGATGGAACAGTTCCGCAGCGGCGCGGAGGCGCTGCTCAAGGCAGCGGAATAGTCTCTCGGCAATTGTTCCGGTGGCGTTGTCATCAGCGGCGTGGCGGCTATTGCAGTCACCGCCGGGTCGCAGTAACGGCTTAATTCTTAGGCAAATGGGGTCAAGTAACGCTTGATGGTGAGTTCGCCAGCCGGCCTGACAGGGAGGAAAGCTCAGCCATGAACGAGTTGCTGCCCATTCCGGCAAACGAAGGTGAACCGACCGACGATCCGTTGGTCATGGCGGCCCTGACCGAAGCCCTCGCCGAGCCGCCGCACGCCGCCGACGCGCAACAGGTTGTCGAGGCAGCGGTTACGGACGAAACCGTTACGGCTGAAGCTAACCCTGCGGTGGAAGCCACCGCATCCGAAACGGAAGAGCATCCGATCATCGCTTTGACGGCTGCCCCGCCCGCCGGCCTTGAGCTCGCCGTCCCCGAAGCTTCGGTCGAGGCGCCGCCGACGGCGCCGGCGGCCCCAGCGGACGAAGAGCAACCACCGCCTGCGATCGCTGAGACGCCTGCGGCTCCGCCACCTGCGCGGGCGGGAGAGCCGCCGGCCGTCGTCACCGAAGCTCGCACGCCTCCCGCACCGGGGAGCGAGGAGAAGCCGCCGGCCGCCACCGAACCGGCAACGTCACCCACCCAGGCCGCGCTCGAAGCGGCCATGCCTAACGAGCCGCCACCGGTCGAGAACGGCATCGGCGTGCTGCTGGTCAATCTCGGCACGCCCGATGCAGCGGATCCACCGTCCGTGCGGCGCTATCTTAAAGAGTTTCTCACCGACCCGCGCGTGATCGAAAAAGATTCGCTGTTCTGGAAGATGGCGCTCAACGGCGTCATCCTGCCGCTGCGTTCGGCGCGGCGGGCGCGCGACTACCGGAAAATCTGGAACCACGACAAGAACGAGTTGCCGATCAAGACCATCACCCGCTCGCAGGCGGAGAAGCTCACCAGCATTCTCGAACCGCTGGGCAAGCACGTCTGCGTCGATTGGGCCATGCGTTACGGTACCCCGCCGATCCGCGAGCGGCTCGAAGCGCTGACCAAGCGCGGATGTGAGCGCATCCTGATCATGCCGCTTTATCCGCAATACGCGGCGGCGACGACTGCAACGGTTTGCGACGAGGTCTACAAATACGTGATGGGCCTGCGCCGGCAGCCGGCGCTGCGCATTCTGCCGGCCTACTATGACGACGCCTATTACATCGAGGTGCTGGCGTCATCGCTCAAGGCCGAACTCAAGGGACTGGCGTTCCAGCCTGACGTCATCCTCGCCTCCTATCACGGCATGCCCAAGGAATACGTGGACAAGGGCGACCCCTACGAGAGCCAATGCGTGCGGACGACGGAGCTGATGCGCCAACAGCTCGGCTTCGACGACAAGAAACTGATGATGTCGTTCCAGTCGCGGTTCGGCCGCGGCCAATGGCTCGAGCCTTACACGATCCAGACGGTCAAGGCGCTGGCGAAGAAGGGCGTGAAGAATCTGGTCGTAATCACGCCGGGCTTCTCGGCCGACTGTTTGGAGACTCTGGAAGAGATCGCGGTCGAAAACGCCCGCGTGTTCAAACGAAACGGCGGAAAGAACTTTGCCGCCGTTCCCTGCCTCAACGAAAGCGCCGCCGGCATGACGATGATCTGGCAGCTCGCCATGCGGGAATTGAAGGGCTGGGTTTGACCGCCCGACCGACAGTGCGGGCGAGCAAGCGCGGGCGGGCGAGCGTCGCAGTTCGTGCCAGAGGCGCCAATTCTTGACTGTCATGCCTCGCGCAGGCGGGGCATCCAACATACGCTTCCGTTGCCATGATTACCGGATCATCCGCTTGCGCGGATGATGACCTGGCAGGAGTCCCACGTCGTCTATTGAAGGGGGATGCCTATACATTTAGGGCTTTTGACGCATCTGGATATTGATCAGGCAAGGCGTTCGCGCAAAGCGGCGGAAATGCGTTCCGCGGCAAGCACGATTACGAATATGATGATAAGCAGCAATGAAACTTCCTGATACTGGAAGAGATTCATCGCGGTGAGTAGTTGGAATCCGATTCCGCCCGCGCCGACGAAGCCCAGCACCAGCGACGAGCGGATGTTCTCGTCGAGACGATAAAGACTGATTCCAAGCAGGGACGGCAGAATGCTCGGAATGATACCGTGGCTGAAGACCTGGATGCGACGCGCGCCGGTGAGTTGCAGCGCGTGGATCGGCGCCATGTCCATTTGCTCAATCGTCTCCGCGAACAACCGGCCGAGCATGCCGACCGAGTGGACGCCCAGCGCCAAGCCGCCAGGAAACGGTCCAAGGCCGACGGCCGTCACGAACAGCAGCGCCCAAACCAGATCGGGCACGGCGCGGGCGAACCCGATGACGCTGCGTGCGGCGTAATACACGTAGCGCGACGGCGTCATGTTTGCGGCCGCAAGTAGGGCGAGCGGGACCGCGATGATGATTCCGACCAGCGTGCCGAACAGCGCAATGTCAATGGTCTGCAATGTCGGCCACGCCGCGGCCTGGAGCTTGGAGAAATCCGGCGGCATGGCGCGCCATATGATATCCGCCATGCCATGGATTCCGGTGATGAGGTCCTGCGGCCGCGCTTCGACCACGATGAAGGCCTGCACCACGACCGCAATCCCAAGCACAATCAGCACACAACGAGTGGCAATGGAGAGTGCATTGCCCCAGCCGTCGGCGCTCGGCGAGCCGTTCACCGTAGGCGCGGCGCCGACGCTCACGCGGCCTCGCTAATGTAAAGCCGGCGCACCGCATCGCGCGACACTTCGCCGCGCGGCAGGTCGAAGGCAATGCGCCCGTCGCGGATGCCCACCACGCGGTCGGCATAGGCATAGGCGAGCTCGATCTGATGCAACACGCAGAGCACGGCGAGTTTTTCCGACCGCGCCAGACGCTGCAACAGTCGCATGATCTCTTCGGACGCTTCCGGATCGAGGCTGGCAACCGGCTCGTCGGCCAGTAACACGCGGGGACGCTGGGCCAGCGCTCGCGCAATCGCGACGCGCTGTGCTTGACCCCCTGACAGTGTGCCGGCGCGCTGCGCCGCCAATTCTACCAGGCCGACATCGGCAAGATGGCCGCGCGCCGCTTCGAGCTCCGCGGCTGGCAAGCCTGCGAAAACGGTCCGCAACGTTGAATGACGCCCCAATGCGCCGCTCGCCACATTGGTCAACACGCTGCTCCGCCGCACGAGACTGACCTGCTGCCACACCATCGCCAGCTCAAGACGCGCCCGTCGCAGCTTTTCGCCTTCGAGCGCGCAAAGATTGGTCTGTCCGAGCCAGATCTCGCCAGCCGTGGGGTTCAAGGTTCGGGTGATGCAGCGTAGCAGAGTCGATTTGCCGCTGCCGTTGCCGCCGAGAACGACGACGAATTCTCCCGGCTCGACCGCCAAGCCGAAGTCGGTCAGGGCGAGCTTGCCGTTCGGATAGCGCAGCGTGAGATCGCGGACGCGCAGCATCGACCCTCCCCAAGCGATCAGCTTATAGCTTCGCGAGATCGATATTGAGCGTCTTCACCAGATCGCGGACGAGGTCGTAAGACTGATCGGCCTGCGGCACGATCTGGGTAATTCCGGCGCCAACCAGAATCTTGCGGTCGGCCGGATCGAGGCTCATCAGATCGATATGCTGCACCGCCTCCGTCAGCTTCTTCTTGAACGCGTCGGGCAAGTCGCCGCGTACCGCGAACGGATCGGTCGGGATCGGATCGGACTTCCACAGGAAGACCAAATCACCGTCCTTGTAGTGGCCGCGCTGGGTCGCCGACTCAAGTTGCTCGCTATTGAGCTCGCCGGCGTCGACCTTGTGATTGTAGATCGCCTCGAACGAAGCCGTGTGGCTGCCAGCGTAGATCGCTCTAATGTCCTTGTCGGGATCAATCCCCACTTTGCGCAGTCCATAAGCCGGAAACAGATGGCCTGACGTCGATGCCGCGTCCGAAAACGCAAAGGAATGCCCGCGGATTTCCCCGGTGGTTTTGATGCCAGAGGACGGATAAGTGACGATGCTTGCCCAGTAGGTGACGGGCTTGCCGTCCATGGCGCCAAACGCGGCAACGGCTTCGGCCTTCGCGACTTGGTGCGCCAGCACGTAGCCGAGCGGTCCGAATTCGCCGAGTTCGAGCTTGCCGTTACGCATCGCTTCGATCTCAGCATTGTAGCCCGTGGCGACAAAGACCTCGACCTTACAGCCAACCTTGTCGCTGATCAGCTTGCCGATCTTTTCGTAGATTGGCACCAGCCGCGTTGCCGTGTCGTACGGTTCGACCCCGAAGCGTACACTGCCGCCGCCCGGGCATTCGTCCGCGGTTGCCGGCTGCGGTGAAGTGGCGATGATGGCGCCGCATACCATCGCGGCGGCGGATGCTACGATCGTCGAGCCGCCAACTAAACCTATTCGACGCTTCATCATAAAGCTCCCGTTCTTGCGCTATTTTTGATCGTGTCGGCAGTCAATGTTGCGCGGGAAGCGTCGGCGCGATGTTCCTATTTGGAAACGACCGAGCGCTTCACAGCACGCGTGAAGACAGGTTTGCCGAGCTTCCAAAGACTTAAATGAGGCTATGGCGCACCCATGACAGTCCGATGAACGCAGCCCGATGCTTACAGCGGCCCGACATCGCGGGAAAAACTTCCTTCCCGTCATCAAAACGTCATCATGCGAGATGTTGAACAATCTCCTCGCGATCGGAGTGCGGGCCGTGATCACATCCAATACAAACGCCAATCCCCCCGCAAAGATCATCGTCGAGGTCAACGGCCGATCCTATGCGGCGCCAAAGCGTCCGACAGTGGTGATCGTTGTCGACGGATTTGATCCAACCTATCTTGAACATGGCTTTGGCAACGGCACCTTGCCGACCATGAAATCATTCAAGAAGCGGGGCTTTGTCGGAATTGCCAACTGCTCGATCCCGAGCACGACCAATACCAACAACACGTCGATCGTGACCGGGGTGCCGCCCGCGGTGCACGGCATCAACGGCAACTACTATCTCGACGCGGAGACCGGCAAGGAAATAATGATTACCGACGCGAGCCGGCTGCGCTGCGGCACGATCCTCGGCGCTATGAGCCAGGCCGGTGTGCAGACTGCCGTCATCACTGCCAAGGACAAGCTGCTCAAGGTGCTGGCTTACAAGATGTCCGGCATCGGCTTCTCGTCGGAATATGCCGGCAAGGCTAATCTCGCCGACAACGGCATCGACAAAGTCGAGAAACTGGTGGGGCGGCCGCAGCCTGACCAGTACTCTGCGGACCTGTCGCTGTTTGTTTTCGATGCCGGCGTGCAATTATTGTCGTTGGTCCGACCGGACCTGATGTATCTGTCCACTTCAGATTACGTGCAGCATAAGCACGCGCCTGGCGAGCCGGAGGCGGATGCCTACCACCAGGCGGTCGATGCGAGCGTCGCCAAGCTGCTGGCGCTTGGCGCCACCGTCGGCATCACTGCCGACCACGGCATGAACGACAAGTCAGCGACCGATGGCACCGCCAATGTCATCTATCTGGAGGACGAACTGAATGCACGCTTCGGCGCGGGCGCCGTGCGCGTGATCTGTCCGATCGCCGATCCGTTCGTCAAACATCACGGCGCGCTGGGATCGTTCGTGCGCGTGCATTTGCGCAAGCCGGGCGATATTCCAGCGATGATGACGTTCAGCCGTACTCTGCCCGGCATCGAACTGGTGCTCGACAGGAATCAGGTTTGTGCGCAATACGATCTACCGCTCGATCGCGAAGGCGATTTCGCTGTTTTCAGCGACCGCAAGACCGTCGTCGGCGCACGGCGGCAGGATCACGATCTCGGTCAATTGGCCGGACATCGCCTGCGCTCGCACGGCGGACTTGGCGAACAGAACGTCCCGTTCCTGCTATCACGGCCGCTCAACGCGGCCTATCGCAAGCGCGCGGCCGACGGGCCGCTGCACAATTACGACATTTTCGATTTCGTGCTCAACGGCGTCGAATAGCGCCAGCTCGACAGGAGTACACGGCACCATGCGTACCGCCAAGGCCGCCGTTTATGAGGCGCCCAACACGCCGTTCGTTCTCAAGGATTTTCCCGTGCGTCCTGTGAAGCGCGGTGAAGTCCTGGTGCGGGTGACAATGTCGACAATCTGCCGCTCCGACATTCATTCCTATGAGGGCCGCCGGCCAAACCCATGCCCGGGAATCCTTGGCCACGAAATCATCGGTGTCATCGAGGAACTCGGCGAAGGCATCGACAATGACATGCGCGGCGACAAGCTCACGATCGGCGATCGCATCACCTGGAGTGAATATTTCTTCGACGGGCAGTGCTATTACCGCGATGTCCTCGACATGCCGCAGAAGTGCCACGGCGTGCGCAAATACGGCCACGATCTTGCCGACGAGGATCCGCATTTCCTCGGCGGCTTTGCCGAATACTGCTACATCCTGCCCGGCACCTGGATCCTGAAGCTTCCCGACGAACTGAGCGACGAAGAAGCAACGCCGCTGAATTGCGGCGTCGCCACGATGGTCTCGGTGACCGAAGCGGCCGAAATTGCGCTCGGCGACGCGGTCGTCATTCAGGGTCTTGGCCTTCTCGGGCTATACGGTGCCGCCATGGCCAAAGCCCGCGGCGCGCGTTGCGTGATCGGCCTTGATGCCGTGGCGAGCCGGCTGGACGCGGCGAAGAAATTCGGTGCCGATCATGTCATCGATGTCGGGCGAATGTCGGCGAAGGCGATGATCGACGAGGTCCGCAAGCTGTGTCGGCCCGACGGTGCCGACGCGGTGATCGAAGTGTGCGGCGAGCCGGACGTCATTCGGCAAGGCCTGCAGATGCTCCGGACCGGCGGCCGCTACGTGCTAGGCGGTCTGGTCAATCCCGACGCCAACGTGACGATCGACGCCAATATTCTGCTGCGGCGCTGGATCACCATGCGCGGCATCCACAATTACCATCCACGGCATCTTATCCAGGCGCTCGACTTCGTGATGGCGAACCGCAAACGATTCCCCTTCAAGGACATCGTCGATTCCAAATTCGCTTTGAAGGACCTCGACGCCGCCTTCAAGAAGGCTTCCGAGCGCACTGTGCTACGCGCCGCGATCGTGCCCGAGCTCGCGGGGTAGGTGGTGCAAGCTCCGGCGCTCAATTTCTGCCCGCGTGGACTCTTTATCGGCGGCCGATGGATTTCGCCGGCGGAAGGCAAAACCTTCGTCTCGATCAATCCGTCGAACATGGAAAAGCTTGCCGACGTTCCTTCCGCAAGCGAGGCGGATGTCGATGCCGCGGTCAAGGCGGCGAAGGCGGGTTTCAAGGAATGGTCGCGGGTGCCGATCAAGGAACGCGCCCGCTGCCTCGAACTGCTTGCCGATCGCATCGAAGAGTACGCCGACGAGCTTGCACTGTTTGATGCCGTCGACTCCGGCAACGCCATTGTCGGCATGCACAGCGACATGATCTGGACCGCGGATTGGCTGCGCTATTGCGCCGGACTGGTGACGGAAATCAAAGGCCAGACATTCTCCCAAGGCGAGCGACATCTCAATCTCACGCGCCGGCAGCCGTTCGGCGTTGTGGCGAAGATCAATCCGTTCAACCATCCATTCCGCTTTTGCGCCGAGAAGGCGGCGGCGCCATTAGCAGCAGGCAATACCGTCGTCATCAAAGGTTCGGAGCAGGCGCCACTGTCGAGCCTCCGCCTCGGCGAATTGTGCGAGGGAATCTTTCCGGCCGGCGTCGTCAATATCATCGCCGGCGACGGCATGGTCGGCTCGGCGCTGGTGCGGCATCCCGATGTCCGCCGGATCGGTTTCGTCGGATCGGTGCCCACTGGTCGCACTATCGCCATGGAGGCAGCCGCCACCCTCAAACGCGTGAGCCTGGAGCTTGGCGGCAAGAATCCGATCATCATCTTTCCGGACGCCGATCCCAGAAAGGCGGCGGTAGCCGCAATCAAGGGCATGAATATGAATCGGCAAGGTCAGTCGTGCAGCTCGACCTCGCGCGTCTTTGTGCATACGTCGCTTCACGAAAAGGTCGTTGCCGAACTCGTGTCGCTTGCCGAAGCGCTGCCCGTCGGTGCGCCGTGGCTCAAACAGAACGACGTTGGACCGATTGTCTCGCAGCGGCAGTTCGACCGCGTCATGGGCTTCATCGAATCCGCCAAGGCCGAAGGCGCAAAACTGCTCACCGGCGGTGGCAAGCCCGATGACCCGTCACTCGCTGCCGGCCTGTTCATCGCGCCGACGGTGTTTGACAGCGTGACGCCGACAATGCGGATCGGCCGTGAAGAAATATTCGGCCCGGTAATGTCGGTGATGCGGTGGGATGATTACGAGGACATGCTGGCGAAGGTGAATGGCGTCGAGTACGGCCTGACCGCAGCCATTGTCACCAACGACCTGGCTAAGGCGATGGAAACGGCGGAACGCGTCGAGGCGGGTTACGTATGGATCAATTCCAATGGTCGCTATATCGGAGCGCCCTACGGCGGCTGGAAGCAGAGCGGCATCGGCGAAGAAGAATGCTTCGACGAAATCTTGAGCTACACTCAGATCAAGAACATCAACATGAGATGGTAACGACTTCAATCAAGGCCAAAATAGTGAGCCACGAGCGTTTGGCCTCGACGTCGGAAAATGGCAATTGATGAGAAAAAACTCAGAGGATCGCGCTTGTGCCAGCTGACACGGTTGAGGAGCAATCCGACTCTCTTGCCAATCCAGGCCGCCGCCTGTCATTCAAGAGCCGACGCGGACACCGAGATGCGGCATGGAAATGCCCGCTTTCAACGGTCAGGGCTCTGTTTAGCCAATGAGGCGTTGATATTCCTTTTCAGGAACGCCGTAGAAATTACCCGCTAGCTTCTCGATGCCGTTGCGGTCGAGTACAACGACTTTATTTCGGCCGTTCTCGATCAGCTTCTGCTGAGTGAGACTTTGCAGCGTCTCGGTGACGCCGGGCCGTCTCACGCCCAACATCAGCGCCAAAAATTCGTGGGTGAGCGGAAGCGTCTTGTCGCCGGTGCGGTCATGGGCCATCAAAATCCACCGCGCCAGGCGCCGGTTGATTTGGCCGCGCGCGTTGGCGATTGCCGTATGGGTCGTCTGCACATTGAACACCTGAACGAATTTCAGCAGCAAGCTGTACAAAGATTCGCTTGCCCGCATCGCTTTGCGCAATTCGTCGGCTTTGATTGACTGCGCTTCCCCGGCAACCTGGATGTATGTTGAATGCGGCGATTGGTCGGTGCCCAAGACCACGGCGGTTCCCGTCATTCCCTCCGGCCCGATCAATCCGACCTCGACTTGTGTTTCGTCGGCTTGCACGGCAACGACCGAGGCGATGCCGGCGTCCATGAAATAGATGGTATCGATCCTTCGATTCGGCCGTTCGATCTCGTGCCGTACCGCTACCGCAAGTGAACGCAAGTGCGGCTGCAGCAATGCCAAATCGGTTGGCGACAGCGCGGCCAACAGCTTATTGCGCGGTCGCGGCGAATGGGATGGTCGAGGGGTCGGAGGCATGGCTCTTGTTCCCAAAAGGGCAAGAGCACAGCATGGTCTCTCAAACGCCGGCGCCCGGAAGGTCGCAGCTAGCGGTCTCCGACCCTACGCCTTCCGCGGTCGGAGTCCTAATGACATTGGGCATGACATTGGGCGAAACAGCAAAATAAAGGGCGAAACAGCGCAATAAACTCCAATTGTACGGAACCGTACTCTGGCTGTGCCGTTGAAATCAGTCAGGCGCCGGCTCACAAAAATCGACCGCCCGGCAAGACGTAAAAACCAAACCCATTGATCCGAGCCAGGTTTGAGGCCTGGCCAGACGAGCCTTGGCCGTGTCCGCATTAGCCGCAAATCAAACCGACGATGGTGCGGTAGTCCTCGTCGTCGAGGACGAAAGCCTCGTGCGGTTCGATATCGCCAGCTATTTGGAGGATGCTGGCTTTGTCGTCATCGAAGTCAGCACCGGGGAATCGGCTATCTCCTTGTGCAACGTCGGTACGTCCATCGACATTATTATCACCGACATCAATCTCGGTGGCTCGGTCAGCGGCTGGGACGTGGCCGAATCTTTTCGAACCGTTATGCCGAATATACCCGTGCTTTACACGACGGCGGAACCGATCGACCGCTCTCGTTGTGTTCCCGATAGCGCCATCCTCACCAAGCCGTACCATAACGGCGACATCCTGAAAGAATGTCAGCGACTGACAACCCATGCTTCAACTGGCTTTGGGCTTGGACGACCTTAGAAAGAACGGGTGGTCGCATGCTGTGCTGAGTTGGCGGTAACGGCCTAATTTCATTTTCTGTACGGTTGCGGACAAGACGCTCAAGTTCGACCTGCTAGGATTGGCGCATCATCCCTAGCGGGCTGAACCTCCGCGCTTTTGCGCTCCGCCGATGTCTACACCGTCGCTTTATAACAAGCCCGAGCATTGGCGCCGGCGCGCGCAGCAGATGCGATTTGTCGCCCAAGCGATTGCGGATGCCAAATCCAGGGCGATCATGTTGAAGATTGCCGAAGACTACGAGAAATTAGCCGAGCGAGCCGAAATTCGCACGGACGACTGGGCGTCGAAGGTGGCCAACGGATAGGCCGCTTCGAGGGTATGCGGCGCGCGGCGAGCGATGGTTGCCTCATACAATGGGCAATCCCGTCATGCCCTCCCGCCCAATCCTCGGTTCTAACAACCCGAAATCTTTCGTCACCTGTTTGTACGGATTCGGACCGAACTGGGAGTCGCAAGACGCGATGCGGAAGTATTAGATTGAATGGTATCCGTCGGCGGGTGCGTAACGCGGGGCCGGCAGAGCGGCCGCTCGTACTACCGCCTGCCACAGGTCGAAGCAGACATGGGCAAGATGCTTTCCGAGACGCCACATTCCTCGGGACGCAAGCGCGCGAGAACCTCCGTTAAGGTCAACGGGGTCCTGAAGGCAGCAGCTGTCGTCGCTGGCTTACAGGCCAAGGGACATCCCTTCGAATTGCCGGCGCGGCTTTTTGAACAGCTGCCGTTTGCCGTTTATGTTTGTGACCGGGACGGGCTGGTTCTCCGATACAACCGCCGCGCCGCCGAACTATGGGGCCGGTCGCCCAAGCTTGGCGATCCCATCGAAGGGTTTTGCGGATCGTATCGAATGTTCCGTCCCGACGGCGGTCTGCTGCCGCACCATGAAAGCCCCATGGCCGATGTGCTGCGCACCGGCGTTGCCGTGCGCGAACAGGAACTTCATATTGAGCGGCCGGATGGTGTGCGCGGCATCGCGCTAGTTGACATCGAGGCCGTCAGGGATGGCGCCGGAAACATCATCGGGGCCGTGAACTGCTTCCAGGATATTACCGAGCGCAAGCGGGCCGAAGAACACCTGAAGATGTTCGCGCGCGAGATGGATCATCGTGCGAAGAACCTGATGGCGCTCACACGCGCCATCGTGCATCTCACGCAAGCTGATACTATCAAAGAATTCAAGGCGGCTATTGACGGAAGACTCCAGGCGCTCTCGAACGCCCATACGCTGCTCGCGGCATCACAATGGGCGGGGGCTGAACTGCGCAGTCTGGTTACGGACGAGCTTGCTCCTTATTCGCTCGACGAGGAAGCATCGCGCGCGGATATCGTCGGTCCCGAACTCGTCTTGCCACCTCGATTGGCGCAGACGATTGCGATGGTTCTGCACGAACTGACGACGAACGCGGTCAAGTACGGGGCGCTGTCGATTCCAGCGGGCCGGCTTCGAGTCGAGTGGTCGCGTGAACAGGCGGATGTTGTGATCCGCTGGTCTGAGACCGACGGGCCGCCGGTCAAACGGCCCCAACGTCAGGGCTTTGGTACACGCGTGATCAAGCAGGCCGTCCAAGACCTGAAGGGCAGATTGCGGTTCGACTGGAACCCGGATGGGATCGCTTGCGAGATAGTTGTCCCGGTCGACCAATTCGCGGGCAGCACCTGAAGTTTACGACACGAGAAATCGCCTAGCAGACTCGAACGCCGCCCCGGCCGCTCTCCCTGCGACACGCAAGCCTAGACGGACGTCGAGCAATGCTGCGCGGGGAGGCGCAGGTTGCCGTTTGGGAGATGGGTAAGATGCCACCGTATTCTCATGCGCCGATGTCTGCTCTCACGGTCGCGATAGGTCGACAAGGAGACCTGGTAGGGACATAGCGAAAATGGCGCGAATGACCCGGAGCGGACTCTCGTAGCCGTCGTTCTCTTGCCCGGTGCAAAGGTTCAGGCGTCAATCATGCTTATCCGGTTAAGACCCCTTAGCGACTATCGCTCGTCGCCGGGCTCGGTAATGCCCGCATCCTCGTCATAGAGGAAAAGCGTCACCGACTCAGCGAGGGCACTCGCCCAAGTGACGGCTTCGCTGAGCGGAATATGCTGGCGTTCCTCGTAAGTAGGACCGTCATTCTTGCCGGACGGCGCTTGGTCCGCATCGGTCACGCTGTTGTCGTGCCATGCCGCTTCTACGACGGCATTGACCTTCAAGAAGCGGTACGGTCGTTTGCGCTTGTCGATGATATTGGTAATCATCGGATCAGTCTCTAGTCCCACATCACCTTGTCGTGCCCGCCGACATTCGTCCCAAGCGCAGTTCAAACTTCTCGCATTTTGGACACCGGTAGTGTCCGTCGGTCAGCGTGAGGTCAAGCCACTTTTTGTCACTTTGCATTGCGCAAAGCGAAGCGCTTGGAAAGCGACGGCCGGCGCATCGCTCTCGTTAAGCGCTTCTGCTAAGCTTTGCCGTAAAACGCTTAGGGAGGTTGGGATGTCGGCTCGTCTGAGTATTGTGCTCGCGGGAAGGATCACTTGGCGGCTAACGATCGAGCGCTCGATGGGGTCATTGTTCCCGACAGCGCAACGGTCGAGCCAATAACCGGCTTGTTGGCCTGAGAGCGTCAAGGCCGAGCTTTTGGGATAAGCCCACCATCATTAACACTCTTCGTTGTAACTCATCCATTAGCAGTGGACTCGGACGTGCCCGATGTTGAGCGAGTATTCGGATTACGCAATTGGGACGGTACGCTGGCGATTTGGTTGGGTGCTCAGCCTGATGGTGGTCTGTTCACTGACCGAAGGTGTGAGCGTCAGCCTGCTATTGCCAGCGCTTCAAGCCGCGGGGCTCGATGTCGGACAAGAAGGCGAAGTTGCACAATATGTAAATTCGATCTCCGCCGCCTTCCGCGCGGCTGGACTGCAACCCACGCTGTTGCTGTTGCTGGCTGCGTTTGTGGCCGCCTCCGGGGCACGTACGCTGCTAGGCCGCGTTCAGTCGATCTCGATATTCGCGACCGAGCAGTCCCTCGTGCAGTCTCTCCGCCAACGCCTCTATAGCGCTATCACCAATGCGAACTGGTTATTTCTCTCCCGCAGTCGATCAACCGATTTTGCTCATGCGCTTACTCAGGAGATCATGCGCGTCGGCCAAGCCACCTACCTGCTTTTGACCCTTGCGGCGAACCTCGTCGTCGGAGCGGTCTATGTTGTCATCGCCCTCACCCTGTCCTGGCAGGTTACGGTGATCATGTTAGGCGCGGGTGTGTTGCTTGTCCTCCTGCTGCGCGGCCGGACCAGCGCAATCGAGCGAAGTGGGGTTGGGCTGTCGACGGCGATGAACCGCTTTTATGCCGGCACAATCGAGCACCTGCAAAGCTTGAAAACCGCCAAAACGTACGGCGCGCAGGGGCGCAACATTCGGCTGTTCTCCGATCTCAACCGGGAAGTCACAGATGCCTATGTGGCGCTGTCTCGCCGGGAAATGGGAGCCGGAGCCTGGTTCGAGGCAGGCTCCGTCATCATTCTGTGCGCGATGATTTACGTTGCCGTGGAGATTCTGCACGTCCCGGCAGCAGCAATATTGATTCTGTTGTTGCTCTCTTCACGACTGATGCCTGTTTTCATGTCGAGCTATCGGCTTTACGGCGATCTTCTCGGCGCCCTGCCGGCATTCGCGACGACGATGGACCTCGTGAGGAAATGCGAGGCCGCCGCCGAACCCGAAGACACCGGCGGGCAGTCCTTGCGGTTACGCTCCGCAGTTGTTTTGCAAAATATCTGCTTTACCTACCGGACCGCCGGATCACCCGCCGTGCACGACCTGGACATGGAGATTCCGTTTGGAAAAGTCGTCGCCGTCGTCGGACCTTCGGGTGCCGGCAAGAGCACAGCAGTCGATCTGCTTATGGGATTGCTTACGCCCGACTCCGGAGCAATCTTTGTCGATGCGGTCCCGCTTACGTCGCAGAATGCGCGCTCTTGGCGCGAACAGGTTGGCTACGTTGCCCAGGAGACGCCGCTATTCCACCTGAGTGTGCGTGATAATTTGCTTTGGGCGCGACCGGATGCGAACGAGGCTGACATGATGGACGCGCTACGGCTCGCCGCAGCGGATGGGTTCGTTTCGGCGTTGCCTGCCGGACTGGATACGATCCTCGGGGACCGCGGGACTCTTATCTCTCAAGGTGAAAGGCAGCGCATCGCGCTCGCACGCTCGTTACTGCGCCGTCCGGCGTTGCTCGTCCTCGACGAGGCGACCAATAGCCTGGATGCAGAGAATGAAGCGAGAGTGTTCGACGCGATCGAGCACGGGCGCGAAGGCCAAGCCGTGCTTATCATCGCGCATCGCCTCTCAACGATCCGCCATGCCGATCTGATCTACGTCCTCGAAAACGGTACTGTCGTGGAGTCGGGGAGTTGGGAGGATCTTAGCGGCCAGAGCCAAGGCCGCTTCCGGGCTCTTTGCGACGCCCAGCGCTTGGTGGCTTAGTTCGTGGTTTTGCCAGATGATGCGGCGGGGCTGGGCGGCAATCGTAAAGGCTCTCAGGGTAATCCCAATCCGCGACGAATGAGCCGCCAGCCTTCCGACAATTGACGCAGCCTCGTCGTCGATGCCCCGCGCTCCGCAACCGCCGCATGCGATGGCGGACCACATCGCCGTGATCCGGTCTGCCGCCACGCGTGGAAGACGCCGCGGCGCTCTTCGTAGACAGCGCAGTCGATGGCAGAAAATCCGTGCCCGCGAAGCAGCGTGACGAGGCACGCCACGTTGGGTGCCCACCAGAAATTCGACAGGTCGTTCGCCGGATCGTTGTCGTGGTAGAAGGCCATTACCGGCCGATTGACGTCCTGAAAATCCAACATGGTCTCGACGATCAGAAGCTCGTTGGCTAGAGACGCGACCCGCCTCAATCCGTCGATTGGATTTGGCAGGTGGTACAGCACGCCAAGAAAGAGCACGACGTCGAAATTACCCAACTGCTCGGCCGTCATATCGGCGACGTCGATCTCGACGGCCTGCACGTCCATGCCGAGCGCCGCCCTTGCCAGATCGAACGATTTGCGGCCCTGAAAATCCGGATGCGACCAGGTGAAACAATCGGTTGCTACAACCCGCTTCGCGCCACGGCGCTTGGATTCGAAACTGTAAAAGCCGTTCCATGCCCCGACATCAAGGACGGATTTTCCTGAGAGATCGATCGGATCGAAATAATTGCGGCATTCTTCCGCGTGTTTTTCCGGCGACTTGCAGCCTGGCGTGACGACGCCGCTGCCAAGATCGATCGAATGCCACCAGTAATGGCGCGAAACCTCCGATGCCAAGTCATCGCTCATTGCTAACCGAATGCATGTCCACCCGGATGTCACATTGAAAGGTACCGTGCCACGATGCATCGGCGCGCGCACCCGCTTCGTATTGACAATAGTACCACCAACGGACAAAATCGCGTTGTTTCTGGATATTTTTCGGAGGTTCAAATGGTCGAGAATACGAATGTATCGTCGGCTACGGAAGCTTGCTCAGAAAAGAAGAAAACATACTCGCGTCCGATGATTGTCGAGATTGGAGCGACTAAGAAGATCGTGCAGAGCTACTATGTCTACAATCCAAACGACGCCTACCAAGGATACTATACTTACAGAAGCTAGCGGTCGCCGATTGCCAGTGACTTTGAGTTGATTTACGATTGGGGCGAGCGGGTTCTCGCGGCATCATCTTCTGAAAGCGCTGGCACCCCTTGCAGGCCAACGGGCGCTGGGTGTTGTGTTTTTGACGAGCGAAATGACCGCATAGGGTGAGGCCGGCGACAGTAGCTCGCAGCATTCTCCGTAACCAAAGACCCGCAAGGCGATTGTGGCGCGCGGCCGTAGCACCTCGCGCCGCCTGGACAATGGAGAACCGGGCGGCGTTCGTCGCGTTCATGTTTGTACGAATGCTCGATCGTCGGGGCGCGGCAATCGTGGCAGGGTCACGCGATGGAGTCTGGATTTCTCGTCTCACTCCAAGGCCGCAGCCTGCAATTTGAAATTCTCGGCGAGAGCGATTGCGCCGATAAGGCGCTGATTACAACGGCAGCGACCGGAAAAATCAGCGCGATCGCGATTGGGCGCATCTACTATCGCGCAACCATTGCGCAGCTCATCGGAACGCAACTGCCAAGCGTGGCTACGCTGCCCGAGGCTGAGTTGGCGGTACTTCTTTATGCGCGCCTTGGCGCTCGATGCTTCCAGTGTCTCGAGGGCGATTTTGCATTGGTAATTTATGATTGCGAGAGGCGGCTTCTGTTTGCCTTCCGCGATCCGATGGGCGGGTTCCCCCTGTTTTTCGTCAAATCGCAGGACCGGCTGGATCTGAGCACAAGCCTCAGAACGCTAAGGCAACTGCACCCTTCGGCCAAGCTTAACGCCGAGTATCTCGCCGAATATCTGGCGATGCCGACGCCCTTCGAGCAGGAAGTGCCGCTTGAGATGACAATCTACAGCGGGCTCTCGCGCGTACTGCCGGGACGCTTGCTGACGTTTCAGCTTGGCGGTCCGGTTATGAGGCATGTCAACTTGTGTGACTGGAACGCGCAAGACGCCAGTCGCGAAAAGCTCGAATTCGGCGAAATCGTCGAACGCTATCGCGATCTACTGACGGCCGCTGTGCACGAACGCATGCGCGGCCGCATTGGGACACACTATTCCGGCGGAATGGACTCTACTGCGGTCGGCCTGATCGCGAACCTGAAGCTTGCCGGCACGTCTGACCCGCTTAGAACCTACACGCTGACCTATGACAACTTACCCGGCCAACGGCAGGAGGCCGCGTATATCGAAGCTGCGCGGCGAGCTGCCCAAGGCGCCATCCACGCATCGCTCCCCGGAGACGAATGGTACGACTTTCAGGATTTCGACAACGACATCTATCAGGACGAGCCGTGCGGAACGGTCTGGCAGTCAACCATGTCGATCCGCACCGTAAAGCGCGCTGCGGACGACGGTATCAAAACCTTGTTCACTGGATTAGGTGGCGAGGAGTTCGTTGCGCTATCCCCCTATTACATCGCCGACCTCATGAAGCGCGGCCGATTTGCGGACGCCATATCGGAATCCCGGCGCATGGCTCATGCATATAACCGGAGCCGCTGGTATTATATCCGCAATGGCATTTCGACCTTGATAGCGCCGTGGGCGCTCTCGGTCCGGATGGCCGGCGGCAGCCAGCATGAACATCTGCCTTGGGCTCAGCAAACGGAATTCACTCTCGCCCCGTGGATTCGCCCGGACTTTGCACACGAGCACCGGTTAATCCACAAGATGTACCGCAACAAGGTGCAAATGACTTCCGGGGGCGCGACGCCGACTCGTTCGTTGCTTCAGTTTATGCTGCGATACCGGCCCGGCGAGACGCTGAGGTGGACTCTCGGTACGTCGTCGGGTGTGTTCACGGCTCATCCCTACAGGGACGTCCGGCTCATCCGGTTTTGCCTGAACGTGTTCGAGCAATTGCCACCGATCCTCGATCGGCAGAAGCCGCTGCTCGCGGATGCGATGGCAGGAATTATTCCCGATGCCATCCGCCTCCGCCGGGACAAGGGTAACTTCGACGCGGCAGTCTTCCGCGGGCTTGCCAGCAATGTTGGCACTATCGAGACGATCGTCCGCGATTCAGGCATCGATAGCCTTGGCATTTTTGACCGTGACAGCCTGGTCGATTGTCTCCACCAGTCGGCTGCCGGAGTTGAGCCCAGGGGTTCGAAATCGCTCAGAACTCAGTCTCTATCTTGCGAAATGGCTAGCCTTGGACAAGCACGCCGGAGCCCACAGGCTCGCACGAAGGCAGGTTTATGCGGCTGCGATTGCCGATGCGTGATGCGGCCGCGATGCCAGGCGGGAACAATTACTAGTGCTGCCAAATCACCGTGAAATCGCAGCACCGTTCGACCGTATCTGCGATGATACGTTGCCCGACTTGGCACCAGCTATGTCCCGATACGGGATTGAGCGTCACTCCAACTACTACTTCCGCCGGAATCCCTCTCCGCCGCAGCATAAACCAGCAGCACAAGGCGCGCTCTTTGCACGCCGTTTCGAGCGGCAGTTCTCGCACGGACGAAACGATCGTCGATTCGACTTCGTCGAGGACGCGATCTTGCACGCCATGAGCGGTGGAGTGATCCGCAGGCAAAGACCGATCGAGGATGGCGACCATTTTTGAGAGGCTGAGGAATCTGAGACCCACGCGGAGAACCGACAACATTAACGACGCTTCGGTCTGGATTGTTCTCAAACGTGGAATGATGTGGGTGAAGATGACATGGCACGTGCCGCCGACCACTGGGTGAAAGATGTTCCAGTCTTTGCTTCGTTCGGCGCCGGCCGGTACGATGAGCCCGGAGGCGGCGAGCCGCCTCAGCAGTTCGGCAAGATCGAACTTGATGGTCGGCTGATCGATCTGGAATTCCCTGGCTAAATTTTCGACCGTTTCGTCTCTGGTTCCGTTGAGAATTCCGTCGAGCATCCGGGTTGCCGATTTATTGAGACCATAACTCGACCTGTCCATGTCAAAGAGGCGCGACGAGCCGTCCTCAGCCTTGAGCCATGCGACGTCGTCGGCGAGGGCGTAGTCACCCGTCCCACGATTTCCGATCTCGCGCATATGAGTTCGTAGCGCGAAAATTTGGCCCAGTCTAACCGGAATTGCCGTTAGCGCCACGGATATCGCGGAGACGATCTAGCTCAAGCCTTCGAGAACTGCTTAGCGCTCATGGCTTCGATGCACACGAAACGCTTTCGTCTTCGAATCCCATGATGGAAGGGCCCGGGTGCCGATTCGGAAGAGAAGCGGCGCGTGTGTGCGGCGGGCGTCCGAGAAGCGCCAAGGCACGAAGTCGCGGGAGGAGATTGTAGGTGGTGCGGCGCAATCTAATTTCCGCTATTGGGAGTACAGCGAACATGGCGGGAGCGCGGGCAAACTGTCGAAAATGACCCGACGCCGACATGGAGTGTGCATCGCAGCAGTCGAGGATGATTGCCGGATCGGCTATTCGATCAGCTCGTCGGCGACGGAGAGCCTGGAGAGGAATCATGATGACCGTTTCCGATCCCGCCACTAAAGGCGCGACCGTCACCACCGCCGGCGCACAGCGCGTCTTTCGTCTGCCGCTCGGTCCGCGACTGCTGGGTATTTTCGGCATGATCTTCCTCGCCATCATCACCGGCATCATGATTGTGTTTGCTGTGCTCGCTTTCGAGACGCAATGGGCGCTCGGTCTTTTCCTGATGGCGTGCGCAGGTTTTATAGGCGCTCTGACCGGCTATGTGTGGCGAGACCTTAGAGGCAAATTAGGCTTGCGCGTCGTTCTCGACACGCATGCCGTCACACTCGATCTGCCAGCGGGACGCTCGCTTATTCACCGTCCGCCGGCGCAGCATCTGACCATTGCGTATGCTGATATCGAAGCTGTCGATGCGCGCTTCGAAGCTTATGGCAGCCTCGGCATGGAAATGATGCAGCGCGCCTATGCGTTGCACCGCAAAAGCGGCGAAGTGATCTTCCTGTTCGAGGAACGCGCGCTGGCGACGGCAATGGCAAGTTCGATGTTTGCGGACGTCGTGGCCGACCTGGTGGCGCGGGCGGGTGTACCGCTGCGGGAGCTTGGCACAGTAGAGGGCAAGGGCGGCTTGCTCGGCGTTTGGGGAACTCACGCCCCGGACTGGGCGGCGCCGGCACTGCCACGCCTGCGCGCAATGCGGCTGTGGCGGCATGCGGCCTCGACCGGCTCGCTCGCGATCCTAATCACCCTTCTTGTGATCTTAATGATGCGGTACTTCGGTACAGGATGAATTCCGGGATTTCGGCATGCCCCGTTGGCAGCCCTCGATCGATGGCACAAGAAACTACTGCGGCGCGGGAGGTCGTTTCTGGCCCTTTCCGTCCGTTTTTGAATATCCGCTATTCGGTCGCTAACGGCGATAACCGACATGGAGCGCGCAGCGTGCCGAACGGGCTTTGCGCCGTGGCGGCCTCGGTTCGCGGCCATCGCGCAGGGCGGAATCCTGCGTCGCTTATCGTCACTTTTTTCTTGACATTGGTCCCTGTTTCGGATACGAGCAGTCATCCTGCTCATCGAATCATTGGGGCGCTTCTCGAGACGATCCCTGAAGCGGAGCAGGATGCGGTGCCCGCGGACGGGATTCGTAACTCCGCACGCGGGCGGTTCGGAAACTCGCCCGGCCGGCCTCGTCGCCGGTCTGCCAGGAGCTGGCTGCCCGGGGAGCGGATCGGTTGTCCGCTACCATGAAGCGCGGGACCGGACTGAGCCCTAGGCTCTCAAGGCCTCTGGCAAGAGCCGCGGTAGAGCGCCGGAAGGCGAGCGCGTTCCTTCAAAAAGGAGCGCGCGCCGCGACGAACGCAGGGCAAGGCGTAATCGCTTGTCAGGCGGACCCGCGGAATCTACCACGCGCCTTTCGGCGCTCCGCCTCCCCTTTGTTTGTTCGGGGGGCGTTTGTTTCGCTGTTTGACAAAGCTCGGGCGCAAAAACGCGCCGCGAGAACGGAAGCGTCTGCCATTGTGAGAACGACGAACTGGGTGACTCGGGTTGTCTCCGTCAGGCTCTATGAGGCCCCGCAATCAACCTCTCGTTAACCATAACGGTTTTAACTCCGTTAACCATCGGACCGCCCCACGGCGGCCGGTGCTGGTCGTCGCGTGGCCCGACGGACGGCGAGGGCGGAGCGCTCGGTCGGGACGAGGAGGTCGCTGTTGCCGCGCCGTCGCCGACCGCTCAGCGTTCCCGGCTTGGCCATCGCGGCCGTTGCGGCGCTCGCGCTCACCACGACGGCGGCAACCGCCCAGACGCCGCCGGCGCCAGACTCCGGCGCCAATCTGTTTGCGCCGTATCCGGCCGGAAATCCGAGCACGCTGCAGCCTGTTGGCCGTCCGAACGCGCCGGGGACGACCGCCCAGAATCAAGCGCCTCCCACCGGCATATTCACCGCGCCCTCGCGCATTGGCGCGACCCCGGTTTACGGCACTCCACCGGCCGCGGGCGCCGGTACGACCGGTTTTGATTCGACCAATACGGGGCGACGCAAGAAGAAGCCGCGGACCTCAGCGGCGCCGGCCCAGGCGCAACCCGAGACGACGTTCGAGCAGCCACTGACGCAAGCGACACCGATGAAGCCCCCACCGCCTCCGCCCACGCCGCCAATCCCCCCTGAGGTTCATCCCTTGCGGGCGGCAACACGGCCCGGCGCCACACTACCGCCGCCGCCTGATCCTCTGCCGGTCAACAATCCACCGCCCCAGGTCTATCCGCAGGCGGCAGCGACCCGGCCCGGCGCCACTGTGCCGATCCCGCCGGCTGGCAATTTCGCCGCTTTCCTGCCGACGGCCGAAACCCCCGCGCCGGGTACACCGCCGCTCAACACGCTGCCGATCGGCACCCCGCAGCGGCCGCTGCCGATCGCCCAGGGCGATCCCTACGCGCCGCTCGGTCTGCGCACCGGCTCATTTCTGCTCTATCCCGCCGTCGAGCTGTCGGCCGGCTACAATTCCAATCCGCAAAGCGTGCCAGGAGGCCCGTCGTCATCGCTGTTCGTCGTAGCGCCGGAATTGCAGGTGCAATCGGACTGGTCGCGGCATTCGCTCACCGCCGACATCAAGGGGACTTACGACTGGTACGGCGCCAATCTCAGCCCATCGCTCAACCGGCCTTATCTGAGCAGCACCATCGACGGCCGCATCGACGTCCTGCGCAATACGCAAATCCTGCTGGAGAACCGCTTTATCCTTTCCACTGAAAGTCCGGCGAGCCCGAACCTTCCGGCCGGTCTCGCCGCCATACCGATCTACACGGATATCGGCGGCACGCTTGGCCTCGCACAGACGTTCAACCGCCTGCAGGTAACCGCAAAGGCCAACTTCGACCGCGATACCTACAACAACTCGGTCCTGACCAACGGCGAAGTCATCAGCAACGCCGATCTCAACTACAACCAATATGGCGGCACACTGCGCGTCGGCTACGAACTCGATCCGGGCCTCAAGCCGTTCGTCGAAGGCGGCGGCAACCAGCGCGTCTACGATCAAGAGCCTGACAGCAGCGGCTATCAACGCAACTCCACCGGCAGCAGCATCAAGGTCGGCAGCACCGTCAACATCATCGGCACGCTGGTTGGCGAGATGGCAGCCGGATATCTCGAGCGCGTCTACCAGGATTCCCGTCTGCCGGTTGTCGCCGGCCCCACGCTGGACGGCTCCTTGATCTGGCAGGCCACTGCGCTGACGACCGCCAAATTCACCGCGGCATCAGTCGTGACCGAGTCGGCGGTGCCCGGCACATCCGCCGAATTCAGCCGCGACATCAATGTTCAGGTCGACCACGCCTTTTTGCTCTACCTCGTGGGGACCGGACAAGTCGGTTACGGCCACGACGATTATGTCGGCCTTGGCAGGCAGGATAATCGTTATTTTGTCTCCGCGGGCCTGACCTACAAATTAAACCGCGAAATGCAGCTCAAAGGCACGATACGGCAGGATTGGCTCACCTCGAATGTGACCGGCGTTGCTTACGACGCTACGTCATTCCTGGTCGGGATCAGGCTGCAGCGCTGATCGCGTGCCGGCTGATCAACCGCCGTTGAGTTCGCCGAGGATTTTCTTGATCTCGGCGCGGAAGCCGGGCGCGATATCGGGGCGTTCAAGCGCGTAGGACACGTTGGCGGCGAGGAAGCCGATCTTGGAGCCGCAATCGAAGCTGCGGCCTTCGAACTGCAAGCCATAGAAACTCTGCGTGCGCGACAGCGCGATCATGGCGTCGGTGAGCTGGATTTCGCCGCCCGCGCCACGCTCCTGCGTCTGCAGAATTTCGAGGATTTCCGGCTGCAGAATGTAGCGGCCGGTCAGGATCAGGTCGGAGGGCGCGCGATCGACCGGCGGCTTTTCCACCATGGTGGTGATCTCGAACAGCTTGTCCTTCTGCTTGCCGACACCAACCACGCCGTATTGATCGACGCGCTCGCGCGGCACCCTTTCCACGGCGACGACGTTGGCCTTCTCGTCCAGTGCGTTAGCGGCGTCGAGCATCTGAGCGAGACAACCGCGCGCGTGCTGAACCAGCACGTCGGGCAGGAGGAGCGCGAACGGCTCATCCCCGATCAGTTCGCGTGCGCACCAGACCGCATGACCGAGCCCGAGCGGCTCCTGCTGGCGGGTGAAGCTGGTCGAGCCCGCACTGGGCAGATCCTGGCGCAAGAAATCGAGCGCTACGTGCTTCTGCCGTTCGAGCAGCGTCATCTCCAGTTCGACCTGGCGGTCGAAATGATCCTCGATGACGCCCTTGTTGCGCCCGGTGACGAAAATGAAGTGCTGGATGCCGGCTTGGCGCGCCTCGTCGACGACGTGCTGAATGAGCGGCCGGTCAACCACGGGCAACATCTCCTTCGGCATGGCCTTGGTCGCCGGCAGAAAGCGGGTACCGAGCCCGGCCACGGGAAATACGGCTTTGCGGACGGTCTTTTTCATCTGTCCTTTCTCTCCGGGATGCCGTGCGATCGTAGAGCGCGGGAGATTCGAATAGGGGGTGGGTCCAATACGCGGGTATGGCAACGGGCCGGCCAAATTCTCGAGCAGCCCTTCATTCAAACTCTCGCCTGGCAAATTCTCGCCTGGCAAACTCTTGCCTGGATTGTCGTATCAATGGAGCGAAGCATGAGGCGGGGGGAAAATCCATAGCCGCGCAGCGCTAGCCGCGACGCATTTCCACACCGTGTAGCCAACCGCGTGTTAAGGCTTCGTCGACCATAAAATGCCACGCATGATGTGAGATAGCCGAGATTGCCTGCAATGGTCTTCTCCAAGTCGATCCTGCGCCTTGCCGCGGTCTGCTTCATGACCGCCGGGCTGGGCTATGGCGCGAAGGCCCAGGACAATCCCGCCGCCTGGCTGACCCGACTGTTTCAACCGCCGGCGACAGCGGCGGTTCCCACTCCTGGCGATGCAACGCGGCAATGGAGCGGAGAACCCGGCGCCTCGGGCGATCCAAGCATGACCGCCGAGGCCATTCGGGCCGGAGCTGCCGATTTCGGCAATTGCCTCGCCGCGCTCTGGCCGGACGCAGAGCGGCGCGGCATCACGCAAGCCAACTACCAGAGATTCACCGCCGGACTGACGCCTGACCTGAGCATCATGGACAAGCTTGATGCGCAGCCGGAATTCACCAAGGCGCCGTGGGATTATCTGGACCTTCTGGTCAGCGACGACCGCATCGCGCGCGGGCGGAAGATTTTGGCGCAATATGCGCCCGTCTTCGCGGCGGCCGAGCGCGCTTACGGCGTCGACCGCACCATCATCGCGGCGATCTGGGGCGTCGAGTCCGACTATGGCACGATGATCGGCGAGCGGCCGGTGCTTCGCTCGACGGCCACGCTCGCCTGCATCGGCCGCCGCCGTGAGTTCTTCCGCGGTGAGTTCCTGGCGACGCTGCAGATCTTGCAGCGCGGCGACATACCGCCGGACCGCTTGGTCGGCTCCTGGGCCGGCGCATTCGGACCGACGCAATTCATGCCGACGTCGTTTCTGCGCTTCGCGGTCGATTTCGACGGCGACGGGCGGCGCGACGTGGTCGACTCGATCCCCGACGTGATCGCGTCCACCGCCAACAATCTGAAAATGGACGGCTGGGTGAGCGGCCAGACTTGGGGTTACGAAGTCACGCTGCCGGCGAACTTCAATTACCTTCTGGCCAATTCGGCTCGGCACCTGAGCGTGCAGCAATGGGAGGGGCTCGGCGTACGCCGCGTGAACGGCCAGCCGTTTCCGCGTCCCTTCGACCGCGCCCACTTGCTGTTGCCGGCAGGTGCGCGCGGACCGGCCTTTCTGTTGCTGCCGAATTTCCGCGTCATCATGAAATACAATCCGGCCGAGGCTTATGCGCTGGCGACCGGGCATCTGGCGGATCGGCTGCGTGGCGGCGGTGCGGTCATTCACCCCTGGCCACGCGACGAGCGAGCGTTGACACAGGCCGAACGTTACGAGCTGCAGCAGCTCTTGACGCAACGCGGCTACAGGATCGGCGAGGCGGACGGCTTTATCGGTCCGCAAACCAGGCTCGCCATCCGCGATTTTCAACGATCCGTCGGCGAAATTCCCGACGGCTTCGCCTCAAGCGAAGTGCTCGAACGGTTGCAGCAGCAGTAAAGCGCGCCGCCGTCCTCGCAGTGCTACGCCGCGTCGCGCGCGGCCTTGTGCGTGAGCAGTCCGGCCTCCACCAGCGCGGCGCGGATGCGATCGATCTCGGCGCGGGAGATTTTAACGAGCGGCGGCCGCACTACAGCGCGCGGCAGACGGCCGAGCAGCACCAGCGCTTCCTTCATGCGGTTGTGCATGTCGGCCCAAGGATCGGCGTAGAAGACGCGCGCGAGCGGATAGATGCGGTCGTTGACACGCCGCGCTTGCGCGAGATCGTTGGCCTTCACCGCGTGGAAGAGTTCCGATTGCAGATCGGCGATGACACTGCCCGAGCCGGACAGGAGTCCATTGCAGCCGAGCACGAGCGAACTCAACAGCCAGGCGCTGTGGGTCGAGAGCACATTGACCGCGGGCTTGCGGCTCTGCAGTTCACGCACGTGCATTTCGTGCTGGGCCACGTTGCCTGACCAGTCCTTGATGGCGCGCAGCGTCGGCACCTCCTCACACATCTTGATCAGCGTGTCGCGCGGATAGCCTTGTCCGGTCGCCAGCGGATATTGGAACGCGATCAGCGGCAGGCTGGTGGCGTCGCCGATGCGGCGGAAATGTTCGACCGCCATGGCTGGCGATTGTCCGAGCGTGAACGGTGCCGGCGGAAATACCAAAAGCGCAGAAGCGCCCCCGTCTTCGGCCATGCGGGCGATGCGGGCGGCTTCCAGAACTCCCGTCGGCCCAGATGCCATTGACGATTGGCAACACGCCGCCGATCTCGTCCTGCGTAATAGCAAGCACGCGCCGCTGCTCGTCGAAAGTACAGGAAGCCACTTCGGTCGAATGAGCATTCACGGTGACGGCTGAGAGCCCTTTGACCGCCGCAACATCTTGCAGATGCTTGCGAAAGTTCTTCTCGTCGATGGCGAGGTCGTCGCTAAACGGCAACAGGACGGCCGGAATGACCCCGTGCGGGACATAGTGGGCGTGGCGAGGCATTTGCTGTTCTCCTGCTCCACCAGGGGTGGGGCTTAACGGCTCAATAGATATATACCACGCCCGCCCGTTCCTTTGCTAAGAGCCTCCGATGCCCCAGACCAAGACTTCCGAGAACCCCTTTTTCGCCGCGTGGACGACCCCCGACGAGGTGCCGCCGTTTCGGTCGATCAAGCCCGAGCATTTCCGAGCCGCCTACGAGCGCGCGCTGGCCGAGCACGCGGCCGAGATTGCCGCGGTCGCTGCCGATCCGTCGCCGCCAAGCTTCGACAATACGATCGCGGAGCTCGAGGGAAGTGGACGGCCGCTCACGCGCGTCAGCAACGTGTTTCATGTGCTGGTCGGCGCTCACAGCAATGACGCGCTGCTCGAAATCGAGCGCGAGATCGCCCCGCTGATTGCCCGGCACTGGAACAAGATCCACACCAATGCGGCTTTGTTCCGCCGTATCGATGCGCTGGCCAAACAGGCCGCAACACTTCCGCTGACCGCCGAGCAGAAGCGCGTGCTCGAGCGCTATCACATCACCTTTCGCCGCGCCGGCGCGGGACTCGACCGAGCGGCCAAAGCGCGGCTCGCCGAGATCATCGAACGCCTCGCCACGCTCGGCACCGCGTTCAGCCAGAACGTGCTCGCGGACGAACAAGCTTTCGCGCTGGCGCTGCGCGACGAAGCGGAGCTTGCCGGCTTGCCCACATTCACGCGCGAAGCCATGAAGGGCGAGGCGGCCGAACGCAACCTCGATGGCCACGCGGTCACGCTGTCACGGTCGAGCGTCGAGCCGTTCCTGCAATTCTCCGCCCGGCGCGATTTGCGGGAGAAAGTCTTCCGCGCCTTCATCATGCGCGGCGACAACGGCGGGCCGACCGATAACAAGGCGATCATCGCCGAAACGGTGCGGCTGCGCGCCGAGCGCGCGCGGCTCCTCGGCTTTGCCGATTTCGCCCATTACCGCCTGGATGACTCGATGGCGAAGACGCCCGAAGCGGTCCGCGATCTGCTCGACACGGTCTGGGCGCGCGCGCGCAAGCGGGCGCTCGACGACCGTGACGAATTGCAGGCGCTGGTCCAGGAGGAGGGCGGCAATTTCAAATTGGCGCCGTGGGACTGGCGCTATTACGCGGAGAAGCTGCGGCAGAAGCGCTGCGACTTCGACGAGGCCGCCATCAAGCCGTATCTGAGCTTGGACCGGATGGTCGAGGCGCTCTTCTACACGGCGGGCCGTCTGTTCGGACTGACGTTCCGGCCGCGCGTCGACGTGCCGGTCTGGCATCCGGACGTGCGCGTTTGGGAGGTGCACGGCCGCGACAAAAAACCGATTGGCCTTTTCTTCGGCGATTATTTCGCGCGCCCCTCCAAGCGGAGCGGCGCCTGGATGACGTCGCTTCGCGATCAGGAAAAACTCGCCGGCGACGTGCGGCCGTTGATCGTCAACGTCTGCAACTTTTCCAAGGGCGCCGAGGGCGAACCCACGCTTCTGAGCTTCGACGACGCGCGCACATTGTTTCACGAATTCGGCCACGGGCTGCACGGGCTTCTTTCCAACGTCACTTATCCGGAAATTGCCGGCACCAGTGTCGCCACCGATTTCGTCGAGCTGCCCTCGCAGCTTTACGAACACTGGCTCGAACAGCCCGATGTGCTCCGCCGCTTCGCCAAGCACTATCAGACCAGCGAGCCGATGCCGGAGGCGCTGCTGCAGCGGCTGATCGCGGCGCGCAACTTCAATCGCGGCTTCGCCACGGTCGAATACGTCGCCTGCGCCTTCGTTGATCTCGATTTCCACGCACTGCCGGCGCCGGCGAACGTCGATCCCACCTCGTTCGAAACCAAGGCGCTCGATCACATCGGCATGCCGGGTGAAATCGCCATGCGACACCGGCCGCCGCACTTCGCCCATATCTTCTCCGGCGGCGGCTATGCGGCCGGCTATTACAGCTACATGTGGTCGGAAGTGCTCGACGCTGACACCTTCGAAGCCTTCGAAGAAACCGGCGACATTTTCGACCCGGCCACGGCGAAGCGGCTGCATGACTTCATCTACTCGGCCGGCGGTTCTCGCGATCCGGCGGAAGCTTACAAAGCGTTCCGCGGCCGGCTGCCGAGCGCCGACGCGCTCTTGCGCAAGCGCGGCTTCGCCGAGCCTGCCACTGCGGCGGCACGCTGAGCATGATCGAGCCGTATAGCGCCGGCCATCGCCGCGGCGTCGTCTGCGCCCCGCACAGCGCCGCCGTCGAGGCCGGTCGCGCAATCCTGGCGGAAGGCGGCAACGCGCTCGAGGCCATGCTGGCGATGGCGGGGACAATCGCCGCGGTCTATCCGCACATGAACCATCTCGGCGGCGACGGGTTCTGGCTCATTCGCGAGCCGAACGGGCGCGTGCGCGCGATCATGGCGGCGGGCCCGGCCGGCCGTAACGCGCAGCGCGAACTTTACCGCGAGTTCGAAACCATTCCGCCGCGCGGTCCGCTGGCGGCGCTTACTGTACCGGGCGTTGTCGGCGGCTGGATGATGGCGCTGGAAGCAGCGAAAGCTGCCGGCGGAAAGTTGCCGCTCGAGGTTCTGCTCGCGTCGGCCATCACCCACGCCCGCAACGGCTATACGGTGACGCGCAGCCAGAACCGGCTGACGGCAGAACACTTCGACGAGCTTATCCGCGTGCACGGTTTTGCCGCGACCTTCCTGCTCGACGGCAAAGTGCCCGCGGTCGGCACAACCTTGAGGCAGGAGAAATTCGCCGACACGCTCGCCCAACTCGCCCATGCCGGCCTCGACGACTTCTATCGTGGCGATGTGGGGTATGAAATTGCGCTCGACCTCGAACGTCTCGGCAGTCCGGTCACCCGCGAGGATCTGTTGCGCTATGAGGCTAGGCTCGCGCAACCGCTGCAGGTCAAGCTGGGCTCCGGCACGATCTACAACACCGACGCTCCGACTCAAGGCGTTGTCTCGCTGATGATCTTGGGGCTGTTCGACCGCTTTGGCGTCAAAGAGGCCGAAAGCTTCGATCACATCCACCTCCTGGTCGAGGCAACCAAGCGCGCGTTGCGTATGCGCGACCGCGCCGTCACTGATCCCAATCGTCTGTCGCACCCGCTCGAACGCTATCTCGACCAGCGCTTCCTCGCCGGCGAAGCGATGAAGATCGATCGCCGCAAGGCCGCGCCCTGGCTCATGCGTTCCGGCGAAAGCGACACGATCTGGATGGGCGCCGCCGACGCCAGCGGGCTCGTCGTGTCCTATATCCAATCGATCTATTGGGAATTCGGCTCAGGCTTGGTGCTGCCGCGCACCGGTGTGCTGATGCAGAATCGCGGCGCCAGCTTTTCTCTCATTGCCGGCGCGCTCAACCTCTTGGCGCCCGGCCGGCTGCCGTTTCACACGCTCAACCCGGCGCTCGCCGTGCTCAATGACGGCCGCGTCATGGCCTATGGCTGCATGGGTGGCGACGGCCAGCCGCAGACGCAAGCCGCCCTGTTCACGCGCCATATCATGTTTCGTGAACAGCTCGGCGAAGCGATCGACCGGCCGCGCTGGGTTCTTGGCCGCACCTGGGGCGCCTCGCGCACCACGCTCCGGCTGGAGCCGCGCTTTCCCGACAGTCTGTTGGAGGCGCTGGCTGCGGCCGGCCACGACGTCGACGTGCTGGAAGAGCCTTATTCCGACGTCATGGGCCATGCCGGGGCCGCCGTGCTCCACCCCGACGGGACGCTCGAAGGCGCCCACGACCCACGCGCCGACGGAGGGGCCGACGGCATCTGAACCCTTTCGCGGCGGTCGGATACTTATGCACAGATTGGAGTTTCCCGCGCCGCCGGCCGCCTGGCCGATTTCCTTATATTTGTCCCGATCTGGACTTATATAATCGGCGTCGGGAAGGGTGAGAGGTCACCGCAATGCGATGCGCATTTTTCGCCTTCACCGCCGCTGCAGCGATCCTTTGGGTGACGTCTGCAACGGCGGCCTCGTTTTCGACCAGCCGCGAAAAGGATCGAGACCTTATTGTTACCCTCCGCGGCGAAATTTTCGAGGGCGATTCGGACAAGCTGAAGAACATCATCCGCCGAGCAGATGACAATGGAGACACTGTCGTCATCCTCAGGCTCGAACTCGCCGGGCGGCAGCGTTCTGGAAGGCGTGAAGCTTGCCGATGTCGTTCGTGACGAAAAGATCGCAACATCGGTCTCCGGCACGGCAAAATGCGCGTCAGCTTGTTTCATGGTGTTTGCTGCCGGCAGCGAGAAATATGTCAGCTACACTGCCCAGGTCGGCGTTCACGGCGCATCGGATGAGCACGGGCGCGAGACCGCGCAATCCAGCGCGGCGACTATTTCGATGGCGCGAATTGCCCAGGAGCTCGGGGTGCCGCCGAGCATTATCGGCAAGATGGTCGTTACGCCGCCCGACGAGATCTTGTGGCTCACGCCCGACGATTTGCGCTCGATGGGGACGACCATGGTTGGCGAGCGGCTTCAGCCACCCTCCGGACCGGCGCCCAGCGACGAGCTGTCTTCAGAGTTTACTCAGCCGGACAGGTCAAGGGCATCGGAGCCCCGTAGCTCGGACCCAAATACACCGACCTGGGAGACGCTGCTTGACCGGGCCATGGAGCTTTCCAGGAAGGAGCACGGCGGCCAGCCGTCCTACGATCGGATATGTCAGCCCGCGTTGAAGGAATGCATCACCGGGGTGTCGTTCACCGCACCGGATGGCACCTACATGATCATGAAGGTGACCGAGAACCTGAATGGCAAAACGCTCAAACGCGAGGTCTGCTCGTTCAACAGGAAGAACGGCGACGTCCGCACATGCTTCGATTGGGACACCGGAGAGAATCGTCGCGATAAGAAGGATCGGGACGGAAACTGGCACCGCGTCGCCGACAACAATTGATCGCCAAGATCATTGATCGCCGAGGTGTGATCGCCGAGGTGTGATCGCCGAGGTGTGATCGCGAAGTAGCGATCAGCGTTCGGGCTCAAGGCGATCGCGCCGATCGGCCATCCGCTCCAAGTCCATTGGCTCCAAGCCCAATCGCTCCATCAAATCCCGATCCCGGTCTCGCCCGGGATTGGGCGTGGTCAGCAGCTTCGGCCCATAAAAGATCGAATTGGCGCCGGCGAGGAAGCAGAGCGCCTGCGTCTCCTCGCTCATGTCCTCGCGGCCGGCCGACAGCCGCACCATCGAGCGCGGCATGCAAATGCGGGCGACCGCGACGGTGCGCACGAACTCCAGCGGATCGAGTTTGTCTTCGCCTGCGAGCGGGGTGCCGGCGACGCGCACCAACATATTGATAGGCACCGATTCGGGATGCGCCGGCAGACTGGCGAGCGTCGCGATCATGCCGACGCGGTCTTCCCGCGTCTCGCCCATGCCGACGATGCCGCCGCAGCATACGTGGATGTCAGCCGCCCGCACGTGCTCGAGCGTTTGCAGCCGGTCGTCGTAGGTGCGCGTGGTGATGATCTCGCCGTAGAACTCAGGCGAGGTGTCGAGATTGTGGTTGTAGTAATCGAGGCCGGAGGCTTTGAGCCGATGCGCCTGGTCGGCGGTGAGCATGCCGAGCGTCGCGCAGGTTTCCAGCCCCAACGCTTTCACGCCTTCGACCATGGCGCAGACGCCATCGAGGTCACGGTCCTTCGGCTCGCGCCAGGCCGCGCCCATGCAGAACCGGCTCGCTCCGGCGGCCTTTGCCGCGCGCGCCTCGGCGAGCACCGCATCGAGCGCCATCAGCTTTTCGGCGCGCACGCCGGTATCGTAGCGGGCGCTCTGCGGACAATAGGCGCAATCCTCCGGGCAACCGCCGGTCTTGATCGACAGCAAGGTGGAAATCTGCACCTCGGCCGGATCGAAATTCTGCCGGTGGACGCTCTGCGCGCGGAACATCAATTCCGGAAACGGCAGCGCAAACAGCGCGCGCACCTCCTCGCGCGTCCAGTCGTGGCGGAGCGCGGCGCTTCGCCCAACCGGTAAAGCCGCCTCACCGTCCGCTGCGCGTTGCGGTGGCCAACTTTGCTGGGAATGCCGCCCGATTTCGCTCACTGCTACACTTCTCCCATTAGAAAGCGACCTTACCCCGGATCACCGCGAAGCAAAATCCGGCTACAGTGCCCAGCCGGGCCTTGTGAGGAGAAACCATGACTTCGCGACTGACCCTTGTTCTCGCCATCGCCGTTTTCACTGCTGCCGCCACCATCAATCCGGCTGGAGCGCAGGACTGGCCGACGCGCCCGGTAACGATGGTGGTTCCGTTCCCGCCTGGCGGCGGCACCGATGTGCTCGGCCGGATCGTCGGCAGGCGCCTCTCCGAGACTTTGGGCCAGCGGGTCATCATCGAGAACGTCGGCGGCGCCGGCGGCATGATTGGCTCGAACCGGGTCGTGCACGCGCCGCCTGACGGTTACGAGTTTGTGCTGGGCAGCCGGGCCGACGCCATCAACCAGACCCTCTACAAGCACCCGCTCTACAATCTGCAGACCGACCTTGCTCCGGTCATCCTCATCGCCGATCAGCCGATGATCCTGATTGCGCGCAAGGATCTGCCGGTCAACGGGCTGCAGGACTTCATCGCCTATGTGAAGAAAAATCAGGCCACGCTGCGGTCAGGCTCGGCCGGCATCGGCTCCACCGGCTATGTGGACTGCGCGCTGTTCAACCAGGCAATCGGCGTAAAGGTGCAGGACATTCCCTATCGCGGCGGCGGTCCGGCCTTGGTGGACCTCATCAGTCAGCAATTCGATTATTTCTGCACGTTGAGCCCGACCGCCGTTCCGCCGGTGAAGGCCGGTCTGGTCAAGCCCATCACCATGCTCAGCCGCAAGCGGTTGCCGTCGCTGCCCGACCTTCCCACCACGTTCGAGCAGGGAATGAATTTTGAGGCATCGACCTGGTTCGGCTTCTTTGTGCCCAAGGGCACGCCGGCGCCGATCATCAAAAAACTGCACGACGCCACCTTTGCCGCAATCAATACTCCCGCCGTGCAGGAACAACTCGTGGCAACTGGTACATTTGTGGTGCCGCCCGAACATCAGACGACGGAATATTTCCAAAGCATCATCGGTGCCGAAATCGAGAAAAACGGCGCGCCGCTCAAGGCGGCGGGATTGTCGATCGAATAAGCGCTCGCAGCGCCATCCGGCGAATGTGCTAACATCGCACCATGACCGACATTCCTCCCGATCACCTCTCCAACGATCCGCGCAGCCCGCACTACAACGCGGAAGCGCTCGAGCGCGGCGTCGGCGTGCGCTTCAAAGGCGTCGAGAAAACCAACGTCGAGGAATATTGCGTCAGCGAGGGCTGGATTCGCGTCCCCGCCGGCAAGGCCAAGGATCGCTACGGCAATCCGCTGACCATCAAGCTCACCGGTACGGTCGAGGTCTATTTCAAGGACAAAAACTCGTAACTCACCCGCAAGCAAGCGCGTAGATGTGCTGCACGCCGGCCGGCAGCGGCGTCGTTCGCCACGTGTCGCCGCCGTCGGCGGTGCCGAACACCTCGCCGTAGCGGGCGGCGATGTAAACCTGTTTGGCATCGCCGGAATGGAGCGCAACCGACATCAGCGTACCGTGCGGCTGCACTTTGTCGAAGCGCTGCCAGGTCTTGCCGATATCGCGGCTGCGATAGAGAGCGCCGTCCTTGGAGGAGGCCGCGACCGAGAGGCAGGCGTAAAGCGTGCTCGGATCCTGCGGCGAGACTTTAACGTCGCGCCCATAGGTGAACGGCGAGAAGCGGTCGACGCGCAGATCCTCCCAGCTCTTGCCGCGATCGCCGCTGCGGAACAGGCCCATGCGCACGGCGAGAATGACGCCGTCGGGATCGGCGGCGCTCATGCAGATCGCGTGACCGTCGAGCATACCTTCGGCTTCGGTATCGCTGACGATCTTCGAGCGCAGCCGCGGCTCGTCGACCGACATGCGAATAAGGTTGTCGCTGGAATCCGCCCACGTCTCCCCACCGTCGGTCGAGCGCATGACGCCACCGATTTCAAGCGCGGCGTAGATTTCATTCGGCCGGTTTGGGTGGCGGGCAAAACGCATGACACGGACCGCAAACGGCGCCTTGCCGCGGTCGGGCAGTTTCGGGGTGGCGAGCCGCGTCCAGCTCTCGCCGGCATCGTTGCTGCGATAAATCCCAACCGGCGAGCCGCCCGCGAGCATCCGCTTGGGATCGTCCGGGTCCGGCAGGAACGACCAGATCTGCACACCGCTGTCGGGAAAATTCGCGCGTTTGAACGTCGCGCCGCGATCCGTTGAACGATAGATGCCGTCCTTGGTGCCGGCCAGAACGAGCGCGGGATCGCGCGGATGCACAAGCACCGTGTAGGCTTCCGGCTCGCTCAGAACGTGCTTCCACTCCGCGCTCTCGGCGTCGCGGCGAAACACGCCGGCGAGACTACCTTCATTGCCACCGTAATAGCCGCCGACGCCGGCGTAGACGTATGACTGAGGCATGGCGCGTGCTCCCTGAGATGTTTTGCCCGGATGATATTTGGCCAGCAGCGCTTCGGCAATCGAGCTTAATGCAGCGTCGGCCGCTCCGTGACGACATGCAGATGGAGCTCACTGATGAGCGTATCCCGCTCCGCTTCGGCAGCGGCAAGTTCGGCCGCTGTCTCTTTGGCCGTTGAATCGTTCGAGCCCCACAACACGATGCCGCCGAGCAGCGCTGTGATCGCCGCCAGCAGCCATCGCGGATCGAAGGTGATGATGCCGAGCAGAATGACGGTCAGCAGAATGGCGCCGCCTAGGATGGCAATGCGCCCGACCAGGATGAACTTGCGGCAGCTTTCGCGCTTGGCGGCGAGTTCCTCGATCTGCGCCTCGAGACGCTCGATCTCATCGCGCGGGCCGTCGTCATCCATCGCGCTTGCCGCCCCCCGCACGCAAAGCTCAAAGAGCAGCGATGCTCATGAGTGAGGTTCTTCAGCAACGAACCCTAGCGCGCCAAAAGGGAAATGCAACGGCCGGCAACATCGGGGCAGACAAGGCGTCCGGCAAACCCTACGCCGCCGAGCTTTGCACCAAACGGAGCAATCGCGCCGGCTTGATCCTGCCTGCGCGCAGCAATTCCGTGGCGTGCTCCGCATCGACCGGCCGGCTGAAATAAAATCCCTGGCCGTGCTCGCAGTTGGCGGCGAGCAGAAATTTTGCCTGCTCCTCCGTCTCCACGCCCTCGGCGATCACGTCGATACCGAGTTCGTTGGCCAGTTGGACGGCGGCGCGCACGACCGCGGCACTGCGCGAATTGGCGACCACGCCGAACACCAGCTCCTGAGCGATCTTCACCCGATTGATCGGATAAGAGGCAAGATAGCTGAGCGATGAATAACCCGTGCCGAAGTCGTCAATGGCAATTCGCACGCCGAGCTGCCGCAACCGCTCGAACCGATCGCTGTGCTGCTGCGTGATCTCCATCAGCACGGTTTCGGTCAGCTCGATCTCGATCATTGCGGGCGCGACTTTCCATTTTTCGAGCGCAGCGGCAACGTCGCCGACGATGTCGGCCGAGCCTTTGAAATGAAGCGCCGAAACATTCACGCCGACGATGCCCGGAGAAATGCCGGCGTCCTGCCATGACCTTATTTGCCGGCAGGCGGCGTCGAGAACCCATCGGCCGAGGATCTGGATCTGGCCGGTCCGCTCCGCGATCGGGATGAAAACGGCAGGCGACAAACGCCCGCTTTCGGGATGATTCCAGCGGATGAGCGCCTCGACCCCAATGATGCGGCCGGAGCGCAGCTCCACCTGCGGCTGGTAGTGCAGATCAAGCTCACCGCGTTCCGCCGCGCCGCGCAACTCCTCGGCAATCGCCACGCGCTCCTGAACCTGGCGATCAAGATCGGCGCTATGGAAACGGTAGCAATTGCGGCCCTCCTCCTTGGCGCGATAGAGCGCCAAGTCCGCCTGAATCATCATGGCGTCGGCGCCCGTCGCCTCTGGCGTGTAGCGCGCTATGCCGATACTGGCCGAGCCATGGACCTGGTTGCCTTCGATCAAATAAGGCTCCGCGAGCAACAAGCCGATCTTGTGGGCAAGCGTCCTCGCTGCCGCGAGGTCTTCGACATCGCTTTGCAGGATTGCAAACTCATCACCGCCGATACGCGCGACCAGATCCGTCGCGCGAACGGCTTTTGCGACCCGTTCCGCTACCTGCTGCAACAATGTATCGCCGACGGCGTGGCCGAGAGTATCGTTGACGTCCTTGAAGTGATCGAGATCGAAATAGAGCACGGCGAACGGCTTACTTCCGCGCCGGCACGCCGCAAGGGTCTCGGCAAGACGTTCGACGAACGCCCGGCGATTGGCCAGCGAGGTGAGCGGATCGATCTGCGCCAGATCGGACGCTCTCTTGTTCGCCCGCATCATGCGGAGCGAGTGCAATCCTGACGCCCACAAATAGCTGACCGCGGCGGCGGTTATGATCAGGCCGAAGATCAATACAATCCACGCGCGTCCGTGACGCACGACCAAGGGTCCGCCCGGCATCGGACGTATCAGCAGCGTCAGCCAAGGCTGTCCGTCCGCCAGGAGGTCGCTCGACCAGACGAGGCCTGCGCCCGCCGCCGCACGCTGCACGGGTTGAAGCGGCGTCTGGCGCAGGCGCGATCCGTGCGCGTAGATCGGAAGGGCCTGCGCGCCGGCATCGGGCGCGAAGAAAAGCAAGTCCAACCCTCTCGGCGTTGTTCTCGTGGAAATGATCGTCTCGATCATTTTGCTGGTAATGAACGAGCCATGCACAAAGCCGATAAGATTGCGCCGCCGTTCCGCCACCGTGTCGTCAGGCAGCCCGCGCTTGTATACGGGAACCGAAAAAAGGAAACCCGGCTGGGTTCCGCCGGTGCTGACCAACGCATCGCGCATTGAGAATCCCAACCGATCCTCGTCTCGCGCACGCTCCAGTTCCGCCAATGTCGACGGCTCAGAACGAAGATCGAGACCGAAGAGCGGCGAGGTTCTCGGCACAGTCGCGTAGAAGATGGGGTAGTACTCGCTTTGCTCGGGGGATAGCGACAGCTTGCCATCGGCACCCATGGCCTTGATGTGATAATTGGCGATTCCCTGGGCTACCCCGGCACGCTCAAACTCAGCACGTTCGGAGTTGAGCACCCGCGGCACCCAGGACAAATTTTGAATGGCGACGTCGCGCAAAAGCGGACGGGCAAACGTCTCGAATTGCTCGCGGGTAACGGGACCGGTGGAGCTGTCAAACAGAGCGCGCGCGGCAAAGAGCTTGTTCAAATACTCGTTCAAGCCGTTTTGCAGCGTCATGAAGTCATTTTCGGCGGTGACGCGGAACTGCGCCGCCGCCTGCTCATCATCGCGCGTGGCTATCCTGCTCGCGGCGACCAAAGTCACGCTGAGCCCGATAAGGCCTGCCAGCAGGCACGGCAGGATCTGCCGCCGCGTCGCTGCCGCAACAGCGCGACGGATATGGCGCGCGCCTCGCCACAGCAAATGCGCGCGCGGAACGGCGGCGGGAACCTTGTTCATGCGATCGACATTGTTGTCGCCATTACACGCGAATGGCGGACGAATATCTTTGACGGAACGTCAAAATTCAGATGGCCGGCAGTGGGAACCGCTCGCTTTGGCTAACACCGGCTTATCGATTTCGCTGGCATCTTCCGCAACTGGCGCGGAAAGGTAAGCAGCTACTACTCCGCCGCGACGCGCGTGGCCGGATCGATCGCTTCGAGCCGCGCGGCGCAGAATTTGAATTCTGGGATCTTGCCGAACGGATCGAGCTTCGGATTGGTGAGCAGGTTCGCCGCCGCCTCGACGAAGGCGAACGGGATGAACACCACGCCATCAGGGATGCCGTCATCCTGACGCGTGTTCAACTCGACCGCCCCACGGCGCGTCGACACGCGAATCATGTCACCCGGCTTGATGCCGAGTTTGGCGATGGTGCCGCGTGAGACAGACGCCACCGCCCCGGGCTCAAGCGCATCGAGCACGGTGGCGCGGCGCGTCATCGCGCCGGTGTGCCAGTGTTCGAGCTCGCGCCCGGTGGTGAGGATGAACGGATAGTCGGCGTCCGGCACCTCGTCGGGCGGCTGCAGCTTGGCGGCGACCAGCTTGCCGAAGCCGCCGGGACGCGGGAAGCCCTTGTCGAACACCACGTCGCGGCCGGGCTTGTCGGGCGCATCGGCCGGATAGGTGACCGCGCTCTCGCGCTGCACGCGCTCCCACGAAATATTGTCGAGCGAGGGCATGAGCGACGCCATCTCGGTGTAGAGCTCATCCGGCCCTTTGTAGTTCCACGGCAGCCCGATGCGGCGGCCGATCTCCTGAATGAGCCACCAATCGTGCCGCGTGTCGCCGGGCAGCGGCAGCGCCTGCCGGCCCATCTGCACTTGCCGATTGGTATTGGTGACGGTGCCGTCTTTTTCCGGCCAAGCGGAGGCGGGCAGCACGACGTCGGCATAGCACGCGGTCTCAGTGAGAAAGAGGTCCTGCACCACAAGGTGCTCAAGGTGGGCGAGCGCCTGGCGGGCGTGATTGAGGTCGGGATCGGACATCGCGGGGTTCTCACCCATGATGTACATGCCCTTGATCACGCCGGCATGCACCGCGTTCATGATCTCGACCACGGTGAGGCCCTTCTTGGGGTCGAGCTTGATGCCCCAGGCATCCTCATAGCGGGCGCGGATCTGCGGATCCTCGACCGACTTGTAGTCGGGAAAGAACATCGGAATGAGGCCGGCGTCAGAGGCGCCCTGCACGTTGTTCTGGCCGCGCAGCGGATGCAGTCCGGTGCCTGGCCGGCCGATCTGGCCGGTGATCAGCGACAGCGCGATCAGGCAGCGGGCGTTATCGGTGCCGTGGGTGTGCTGCGAAATGCCCATGCCCCAGAAAATGATCGCCGATTTGGCGCGCGCGAACTTGCGCGCCACGGTGCGGATGATGTCAGCGTCGATGCCGCAGATCGGCGCCATCTCCTCCGGCGTGAAATCCTTGATGCTCTCGGCAAACACCTTGAAGCCCTCGACATAGGTCTGGATGTACTGCTCGTCGTAAAGCTTTTCCGTGACGATGGTGTTGAGCATGCCGTTGAGCAGCGCCACGTCGGTGCCGCTCTTGAACTGGAGCATGTGCGTGGCATGGCGCTTGAGCGCCTGGCCGCGCGGGTCGGCGACGATCATGGTGGCGCCGCGCTTTTTCGCCTGCTTGAAGAAGGTCGCCGCCACCGGATGATTTTCGGTCGGATTGGCGCCGATGACGAAAATCACTTCCGAATTCTTGCATTCGTTGAAAGTGGCCGAGACCGCTGCCGAACCGACGCCTTCCATCAGCGCCGCCACCGACGAGGCGTGGCACAGCCGCGTGCAATGATCGACATTGTTGGTGCCAAAGCCGGTGCGCACCAGTTTCTGAAAGAGATAGGCCTCTTCGTTCGAACCCTTGGCCGAGCCGAAGCCGGCGAGCGCGTTCGGCCCATCGCGGTCGCGGATTTTCTTCAAGCCCGCGGCGGCGCGGTCGAGCGCCTCTTCCCATGTCGCCTCGCGGAAATGCGTCCACGGGTTTGACGGGTCGATCTCCTCGTGCGGGATTTTTGGCACACCGTCCTTGCGGATCATCGGCTTCAGCAACCGCTGCGGATTGGACACGTAGTCGAAGCCGAAGCGGCCCTTCACGCAGAGCCGATTTTCGTTGGCCGGCCCGTCGCGGCCGCTGACGTAAAGGAGCTTGTCGTCCTTGATGTGATAGGTGAGCTGGCAGCCGACACCGCAATACGGGCACACGCTGTCGACCGTGCGGTCGGCCTTGCCCTTGAAAATGTTGTTGGCGTCAACGAGCGTCGCCGGCATCAGCGCGCCGGTCGGGCAGGCCTGCACGCATTCGCCGCAGGCGACGCAGGTCGACGCGCCCATCGGATCGTCGAAGTCGAACACGATCTTTTCGCCGTGTCCGCGACCGGACATGCCGATCACATCGTTGACCTGCACCTCGCGGCAGGCGCGGACGCAGAGATTGCAATGGATGCAGGCGTCGAGATTGACCGCCATGGCCGGATGGCTGCGATCAGGCGCGGGGCTGTGCCGTTGTGGGAGGCGGCCCTTCTTGACCTGCATGCTGGTGACGACCTGCCAGAGCTGAGAGGCGGGATCGTGGGCATGCGCCTGGTCGGGTTGATCGGTGACGAGAAGCTCCGCCACCATGCGGCGCGCCGCCTTGGCGCGATCGGTCTGCGTCTTGACCTTCATGCCGGGCGTGGGCGTGCGGATGCAGCTTGCCGCCAGCACGCGCTCGCCTTCGATATCGACCATGCAGACCCGGCAATTGCCGTCGGGCCGGTAGCCGGGCGCCGGCGAATAGCACAGATGCGGCAGGTCGATGCCGAGCCGTTCGGCGGCGACGAAGATCGTCTCGCCCTCGCGGATGTCGATCTCGCGATCGTCGATGGTGAAGGTCTTCGGTTTCTGCGTATTCACGTCGCTCATCGAGCAGGCCTTTCGGTCACCAACCCCGCAACGGCTTGGTGAGATCATCCGGAAAATATTTTAGCACACAAAGGAGCGGATTGGGCGCCGCCTGGCCGAGGCCGCAGATCGAGGCATCCCGCATCACCGCCGACAATTCTTCAAGTAGGGCTGGGTCCCACGGCCCCTTGGCCATCAGCTCCGCCGCCTTCTCGGTGCCCACCCGGCAAGGCGTGCACTGGCCGCAGCTCTCATCCTCGAAGAATTTGATCAAGTTGAGCGCCACCGCCTTCATGTCATCTTTGTCGGACAGGATGACCACGGCGTGCGACCCTACGAAGCAGCCGTATTTCTCCAATGTGCCGAAGTCGAGCGGGATGTCGGCCATCGATGCCGGCAGGATGCCGCCGGAGGCGCCGCCGGGCAGATAGCCCTTGAAGGTGTGACCCTCGGCAATGCCGCCGCAGAACTCATCGATCAATTCGCGGACCGTGATCCCGGCAGGCGCGAGCTTCACGCCCGGATTCTTGACCCGGCCCGACACCGAAAAACTGCGGAAGCCCTTGCGCTCGTGGCGGCCCTGCGAGGTGAACCACTCCACGCCCTTCTCGACGATATCGCGCACCCAGAACAGCGTCTCGACGTTCTGCTCAAGCGTCGGCCGGCCGAACAGGCCGACCTGCGCCACATAGGGCGGGCGATTGCGCGGCAGGCCGCGTTTGCCTTCGATCGATTCGATCATCGCCGATTCTTCGCCGCAGATGTAGGCGCCGGCGCCGCGGCGGAGATGAATCTTGGTGTGTTTGGAAAGTCCGGCCTCTTCGACCTTGTCGATTTCCTGCTGCAGCAACAGGATCACTTCCGGGTATTCGTCGCGGACATAGAGATACGTATCGGCGGCCTCGACGACCCAGGCCGCGATCAGCATGCCTTCGATGAAACGGTGCGGATCGCGTTCGAGATAATAGCGATCCTTGAATGTGCCGGGCTCGCCTTCGTCGCAATTGACCGCGAACAGCCGCGGTACAGGTTCAGCGCGCACCAGCGACCACTTGCGCCCGGTCGGGAAGCCGGCCCCGCCGAGCCCGCGCAGGCCCGCATCGCTGACGATCTTTATGAGCTCGTCGCGCGTCCGCTTGCCGCCGACGCACGCCTTGAGCAGTTCATAGCCGCCGCTCTTCACGTAAGCGTCAAAAGCAGCCGGCGTCGGATAGCATTGCGCATGCGCGGGCTTGGCGGCAGCCGCCGAAACTTTTGCCGCGTCCGCATGCGCTATCTGGACATGGCCGACCGCGCAAACCGGCGCGTGATCGCACGCCCCCATACAGGGCGCCCGCACCACCCTGACGCCGGCACCGAGCTGCTTCTGCAAATCCGCAAGCAGCTGCTCCGACCCCGCAAGCGCGCATGAGAGCGAATCGCATACGCGCACGGTGACCGGAGGCGGCGCCGTCTCGCCCTCCTTCACCACATCGAAGTGGGCGTAGAAGGTCGCGACCTCGTAGACCTCGGTCAAAGCAAGCTTCATCTCATGGGCCAGCGCCGCGAGATGCGCGGCGGAGAGATGCCCGTAATGATCCTGGATGAGATGCAGATGCTCGATCAGCAGGTCGCGGCGGCGCGGCTTATCGATCAGCAAATCCTGCACTTCCGCGAGCGCCGTGGGGTCGACCTGGCGGCCCTTCGGCGTGCGCGCCGGCCGGCGGCGGCCGCCTTTCTGCTGTCGATCCTCGGGCTGTGATGTCGGCCGTGGCGGTTCAGTCAGGTTCATTTCTCTCTCGGAACAAAGCCGCCAGGCGGATAGCCGCACCAGCCCGCATCTCTTTATATCAACAGGATTTCTCTTGGAAAGTTTGCATCCACAGCACCGGGGCAGTCGGGCAGTCAAGTTTGCTCGCCATGGGATCGTATTCCTACTCCCGGGGAACTCCTATCCGCAAGTTTGTCAATGGACAAATAGACGCCTTCTATTATCGCCGAACCTATGATTGATTGTGGGCGGCGCTCCGCGTCAGCGCCACAAGAACCATGCGCGCCAAGCGCAGTGCGTCGGGGGACACCAAGGAGGACCGCACGATGAGTTTTCTCAGTCGAGACCGCACGATAGCCGGACCCGGCTTCAGCCGCTGGATGGTACCGCCGGCGGCTTTATGCATTCACCTGTGCATCGGCCAAGCCTATGCATTCAGCGTGTTCAATCTGCCGATGACCAAGCTGATCGGCATCACGGCGTCGGCGCCGGACGATTGGAAGCTGACCGACCTCGGCTGGATCTTCTCGATCGCGATCTTCATGCTCGGTTTCTCCGCCGCGATTTTCGGCCGCTGGGTCGAGGACGGCGGCCCGCGCCGGGCGATGTTCACCGCGGCTTTGTGCTGGGCGGCAGGCTTCTTGATCTCGGCCTACGGCGTCAGCGTCCACAATCTGTGGATCGTCTACTTAGGCTACGGCTTCATCGGCGGCATCGGACTCGGTCTTGGCTACATCTCGCCGGTCTCGACGCTGATCAAATGGTTCCCCGACCGGCCCGGCATGGCGACCGGCATGGCCATCATGGGCTTCGGCGGCGCCGCCTTCATCGCCGCGCCGCTTTCGGTGTGGCTGCTGGGTAAATTCTCGACGGCGACGCATGTCGGCGTGCAAGAGACGTTCATTGTGCTCGGGGCGATCTACTTCGTCTTCATGATGGTGGGGGCCTTCATCGTCCGCGTGCCTGCGCCGGATTGGAAGCCTGAGGGCTACACGCCGCCGGCGCACGCGTCGAAACTCATCACCACCAGCGACGTCTACGTCTATGATGCGCTGAAGACGCCGCAGTTCTGGCTGATCTGGGTGGTGTTGTGCATCAACGTGACCGCCGGCATCGGCGTGCTCGGGCAGGCCTCGGCGATGAGCCAGGAAATGTTCCCCGGCAAAATCACCGCCGTGGCGGCTGCCGGCTTCGTCGGACTGGCGAGCCTGTTCAACATGGGCGGCCGTTTCTTCTGGGCGTCAACCTCCGACTACATCGGGCGCAAGAACACCTATTTCATCTTCATGGTGCTCGGCTGCCTGCTCTACGCGGCGATACCCTATACCGGGGCCATCGGCAGCGTTGTGGCGTTCATCTGCTGCTTCCTGGTGATTTTCAGCATGTATGGCGGCGGCTTCTCCACCGTGCCGGCCTATCTGAGGGACATGTTCGGCACCCGCTATGTCGGCGCCATTCATGGCATGCTGATCACCGCCTGGTCGATGGCCGGCATCTTCGGGCCGGTGCTGGTGAATTACATCCGCCAGTACAACGTCGCCCACGGCGTGGAAAAGGCGCACGCCTACGATCTCACCATGTACATCATGTCGGGATTGTTCGTGATCGGCTTTATCTGCAATGCGCTCGTCAAGGCGGTCGATGCGCGCTTCCACATGAAGGCCGAGACGAACGGCGCGGCCGCGGCGATGAGCGCCGGCGCGAAGCCCGCCGGCGCATAGAGGAGCAAGGACCATGGCCGATTCCAATCAGCAGACCGGCACCACAGGGTGGCAGCTTGCGCTCGCGTGGCTGTTCGTCGGAATTCCGCTCACGCTCGGCGTTATTCAGACGCTCATCAACGCGATGAAGCTGTTCCAGTAGCCGCTCCGGCGGACCCCAAAAGCAAACGGCGCGGCCGAAAAGCCGCGCCGTTTTTTATTGCCGCAAGTTCTATTGCCGCAAGTCGAATGGCGCTACGCCACCTTCTCCTTCAAATGCGGGAACATGGCGTGGAGCGCTTCCTGGTCCATCTCGGTCTTGAACTTGTGGCGGTCCTTGAGCGTCGAAGCGCGTTGCGCGGCCGGGCGCGCGTTGATCTCGTCGACCAGCCGCTTGATGTTCTGGTACTTCTCCCAAGCGCCTTCGCCGATCACCATCGGCAGCATGCGCGCCCAGCCCCAGACGTTCATGTCGACGATCGTATAGGTGTCGCCGAGCATGTATTTCTGCTTGCCAAGCCGGTCATCGAGAATGCCGGCATGCCGCTGCGCCTCGAAGACATAGCGGTTGACGGCGTAGGACAGCTTCTCCGGCGCATAATTTTTGAAGTGTACCGCCTGGCCGAAATACGGTCCGACGCCGGATGACACGAAGAACATCCAGGACAGAAGTTCACCGCGCGCCTTGTCGCTTCTCTGCGGCGGCAGGAACATTCCGGTCTTCGAGGCGAGGTACAGCAGGATCGCGCTCGAATCGAACACGGTGACTTCGCCATCGACGATGGCCGGCAGCTTGGCGTTCGGATTGATCGCAAGAAATTCCGGCCTGTGCTGCTCGCCTTTACGGGTATCGACCGGGATGGCCTCGTAAGGCGTGCCAGTTTCTTCCAAAAACAGCGCGACCTTGGTCGGATTTGGCGCGCCGCTATAATAAAATTTGAGCATGGCTCACTCCTTCGGTTGCGTCATCGCATGCGATACAGCCTGTTTCACAGGCTGTATCGCGCTCTCGTCTCCGCGCAATGACGGTTAGAACAGTCCGACGATCTTACCGTCGGGCCCGATGTCAATCGAGTCCGCCGCCGGCACTTTCGGCAGGCCCGGCATGGTCATGATCTCGCCACAGATCGCAACGACGAACTCCGCGCCGGCCGAGAGCCTGACTTCGCGCACCGGGATGATGTGATCCGTCGGCGCGCCCTTGGCGTCTGGATTGGTCGAGAAGCTGAACTGGGTCTTGGCCATGCAGACCGGGAATTTGCCGTAACCCATCGCCTCGTACGACGCGAGCTGATCGCGCACCGGCTTGTCGACGGCGATGTCCTTGGCGCGATAGATCTCCTTGGCGATGGTGCGGATCTTCTCAAGCAGCGGCATGTCGTCGGGATAGAGGAACTTGAGCTTGCTCTGACCGCTGTCGCAGACCTTGGCGACGGCGCGCGCCACATTGGCGGCGCCCTCACCGCCCATCGCCCAGTGATCGGCCATCAGCGCCTCGACGCCGAGCGCCTTACACTTCTCCTCGACCAGCTTGATCTCGGCCTCGCTATCGGCCGAGAAGCGGTTGATCGAGATAACCGGCACGATGCCGAATTTGCGGACGTTCTCGACGTGGCGCGCGAGATTCGCCATGCCGGCTTCGAGCGCTTTGAGGTTCTCGGCCTTGAGGTCTTCCTTCCTCACCCCGCCGTGCATCTTCAACGCGCGGATGGTGGCGACCAGCACCGCGCAGTCGGGCGCGATGCCGGCCTTGCGGCACTTGATGTCCATGAATTTCTCGGCGCCGAGATCGGCGCCAAAGCCGGCCTCGGTCACCACGTAATCGGCGAGCTTGAGCGCGGTGGTCGTCGCCAGCACCGAATTGCAGCCGTGCGCGATGTTGGCGAATGGCCCGCCATGGATGAAGGCCGGCGTGCCCTCGAGCGTCTGCACCAGGTTGGGCGCGAGCGCCTCTTTCAACAGCACCGTCATGGCGCCGTGCGCCTTGAGGTCGGAGGCGCGGATCGGCTTCCTATCGCGGCTATAGGCCGCGACGATGTTGCCGAGCCGTTTCTTCAAATCCTCGACATTGCGCGCAAGACAGAAGATCGCCATCACCTCGGAGGCAACCGTAATGTCGAAACCATCCTCGCGCGGAAAGCCGTTGGCGACGCCGCCGAGCGAATTGACGATCGAGCGCAGCGCGCGATCGTTCATGTCGAGCACGCGGCGCCAGGCGATGCGCCGCGCGTCGATGCCGAGCGCGTTGCCCCAATAGATGTGATTGTCGAGCAGGGCGGCGAGCAGATTGTTTGCCGAGGTAATGGCGTGGAAGTCGCCGGTGAAGTGCAGGTTGATGTCCTCCATCGGCACGACCTGCGCATAACCGCCGCCGGCGGCGCCGCCTTTCATGCCGAAGGAAGGCCCGAGCGACGGCTCGCGGATGCAGAGCATCGCCTTCTTGCCGATGTAATTGAGCGCGTCGGTGAGGCCGACCGTCGTCGTGGTCTTGCCCTCGCCTGCCGGTGTTGGATTGATCGCGCTCACCAGAATGAGCTTGCCGTTCGGCTTGCTCTGCAGCGAGTCGATGAAATCCATCGAGATCTTGGCCTTGTAGTGGCCGAACGGCTCGAGGTTTTCCGGCGCGATGCCGAGTTTTTCTCGCGCGATGTCGGCGATCGGCCGCTTTTTGGCGGCCTGCGAGATTTCAATGTCGGATTTTGGATTTTGGTGCTGTGAGGCGGGCATATCTGAGGATCCAAGCGCTGGTGTGAATGCAGTCCCGGTCTTTCGATCTCGTCACGGCCGGGCCTGCCCCGGCCATCCACGTCAGATCAAGACGTGGATGCCCGGCACAAAGGCCGGGCCATGAAAGCAGTGGCTAGGTAAATCTGGCCTTCGGCTGGAGGTTGGCGGATTGTGCCCATTCGCCGGCCTCGATCTTTTTGCCGTCGGCGGGTTGGACGCGAGTGACTTTGAAGCGCCCATCGGCGCAGACCACGGTGAAGCCGTCCGCTTCGACCGCGGCGATTTCGCCGACCTTGCCGCCGATCCCCTTCGGGTCCTTGGCGGGCATCGGCTTGGCATCGAATATTTTGAGCTGCTTGCCGTCGAGCGTGGTCCAGGCGCCGGGCGCCGGATTGCAGCCGCGAATGAGCCGGTCGATCTGCTCCCAGGGCTTGCCCCAATCGATCTTGGCGTTGTCGGGGCCGCAGCGGCCTTCGTAGGTTGCCTTGGACTCGTCCTGTTTGATGCGTGGCGCTTTACCGGCCTTCACCAGGTCGACCAACTCGAGCATCGCCTCGACGCCCATCGGGAACAGGCGGTCGAAGTAGACGGTGCCGAGCGTGTCGGTCGGGCCGATTGGGGTCTTTTTCTGCAGCAGGACGGCACCGGTATCGAGGCCATTGTCGGGCCAGAAGATCGACAATCCGGTTTCCGTTTCGCCCTTGATGATCGGCCAGTTGATGGCGCTCGCGCCGCGATAAGCCGGCAACAGCGAGGGATGATATTGGATCGAGCCGTGCGTCGGGATGTTGAGGAATTCCTCCGGCACAAACAGCGTGACAAAGGCCATCACCTGCAAATCGGGCTTGAGCGCTTTGAATTCGTCCCATACTTCCGGCTTCTTGTAGGACTCGGGCTGATAGACCGGAAGCTTCGCGGCAATTGCGGCTTCCTTGAGCGGATCGGCCTTGGCGCCCGGCTTCTCGGGCGCGACGTAGACGCCGACGACATCCTCGCCGCGCTTGAGCAGCGCTTCCAGCACCGCCTTGCCGAACGCCTGCTGGCCATGAACGACGATACGCATTCGGTCTTCCTCTCTCGATTCTCTTGTCATGCCCGCGAGGCACATCTCCCCGCTTGGCGAGAGGTGATGAGGCACACGATCGCGGGCGCGAGGGGATCCTGCGTGGGACGGCACCCGCGCTTACGCGGCTGCCGCTTTCGCTGGCTTCTCCGGCGCGGTGATCGCACCCGACACTTTGATCTCGGCCACTTCCTTCTCGGTATAGCCGAGCACTTTGCGCAGGATTTCTTCGGTGTGCTCGCCGAGCAGCGGCGAACGCCGCACGTCGGGTGGCGAATCCGACAGCTTCACCGGGTTGCCCACCGTCAGGTACTTGCCGCGCACCGGATGATCGACTTCGACCACGGTGCCGGTGGTGCGCAGCGATGGCTCGTCGGCGATCTCCTTCATCGACAGGATCGGGCCCACCGGAATGTCGTGCTGATTGCAGATGTCCATGACCTCGAACTTGGTCTTGGTCATCGTCCATTGCTCAACCGTATCGAAGATCATCCGCAGCCGCGGCAGCCGCGCCTGCGGCGTGGCGAAATCGGGGTCGGTTTTCCATTCGGGCTTGCCGATGAGATCGCAGATGGCGGCCCACACCGGCGCCTGGGTGATGAAATAGACGTAGGAGTCGGGATCGCTCTCCCAGCCTTTGCATTTGATGATCCAGCCCGGCTGACCGCCGCCGGAATCGTTGCCGGCGCGCGGGGTTGCCTTGCCGAACGGAATGCCCTCGCCGTACTGGGTGTATTCGGTGAGCGGGCCGTGCGCGAGGCGCTGCTGATCGCGCAATTTCACCCGCGCGAGATTGAGCACGCCGTCCTGCATGGCGGCGAGCACCTTCTGGCCGCGGCCGGTGCGGCTGCGCTGGTAGAGCGCGGTCACGATGCCGAAAGCGAGATGCAGGCCAGTGCCGCTGTCGCCGATCTGCGCGCCGGTGACGAGCGGCGGCCCTTCGCGGAAGCCGGTGGTGGAGGCGGCGCCGCCCGCGCACTGCGCGATGTTTTCGTAGACCTTGCAGTCCTCGTAAGGCCCGGGACCGAAGCCCTTCACCGAGGCCACGATCATTTGCGGATTGGTCTTATGGATGTAATCCCAGGTGAGCCCCATGCGATCGAGCGCGCCGGGGGCAAAATTTTCCACCAGCACATCGCAATACTTGATCAGCCGCTCGAGGATTTCCTTGCCCTTCGGATGCTTTGAATCGATCGTGATCGATCGCTTCGAACCGTTGAGCATGGTGAAATAGAGGCTGTCGGCGCCTCTGACGTCGCGCAGCTGCGTGCGCGTGACGTCGCCGACGCCGGGCCGCTCCACCTTGATCACGTCGGCGCCCATATAGGCGAGGAGCTGCGTGCAGGTCGGCCCCGATTGCACGTGCGTGAAGTCCAGAATCTTCACGCCTTGGAGCGCCCTGCCCGCCTGGCCCCACGCCTTCGACGACGGCCGCGGCAGCCCGTTGCCGTTCGAGGCCTTGGCCGCCTTTGCCGCCGGCTTTTTCACCGCTTTGAGCTTGACGACCTTCTTGGCGGATTTTTTGGCCGCCACTTTCGTTTTCGCCATTTTCGTTTTTGCCTTGTTCGCTTTTGTTTTGGCGGCCTTCTTGCGCGTTGCCATCGAAGTCCCTTCTCCTATTCGAATGCCGAGCAATTACTTCTTTTTGCCAACCTGACTCTTCGGGTTGAGATTGCCGATGCGGCCGCTCTCGCTGCCGGCGGCCGGATCGATCACCGCGTTGATCAGCGTCGGCTTGCCGGAATCCATGGCCTGGTTCACGACGCGCCTGAGCTCATCCGGCGAGGTCGCGTTGACGCCGATGCCGCCAAACGCCTCGATCATCTTGTCGTAGCGCGAGCCCTTGACGAACACCGTCGTCGCCGGATCGGCGCTCACGGAATTAATGTCGGTGCCGCGGTAAATGCCGTCGTTGTTGAAGATGACGACGCAGACCGGCAGCCCATAGCGGCAGATGGTTTCGATCTCCATGCCGGAGAAGCCAAACGCCGAGTCGCCTTCGATCGCCAGCACCGGTTTGCCGGTCTCGATCGCCGCACCGATGGCATAGCCCATGCCGATGCCCATGACGCCCCAGGTGCCGACGTCGATGCGCTTGCGCGGCTGATACATGTCGATGACGCCGCGGGCGAGATCGAGCGTATTGGCGCCTTCGTTGACCAGGATGGCGTCGGGCCGCTCCTTGACGATAGTGCGCAGCACGCCAAGCGCGCCGTGATAGTCCATCGGCGAATTGTTGTTCATCAACCGCGGCGCCATCTTGGCGACATTCTCATCGCGCTTCGAGGTGACGGTCTTGACCCAGTCGGCCGGCGGCGCCGGCCAATGGCCGCCCATGCCGTCGAGCAGTGCGGCGACGACCGAGCCGATGTCGCCAACCACGGGAGCCGCGATCTCGAGATTCGAATCCATCTCTTTCGGCTCGATGTCGACCTGGATGAATTTCTTCGGCGCGTCGCCCCAGGCCTTGCCCTTGCCGTGCGACAGCAGCCAATTCAGCCGCGCGCCGATCAGCAACACGACGTCGGCATCCTTGAGCACCGTCGAGCGCGCCGCGCCCGCGCATTGCGGATGCGTATCGGGCAACAGGCCCTTGGCCATGCTCATCGGCAGGAACGGAGCGCCGCTCTTCTCGACGAAGCTCTTGATCGGGTCGTCGGCCTGCGCATAGGCCGCGCCCTTGCCGAGGATGATCAGCGGGCGCTTGGCGCTTTTGAACACGTCGAGCGCGCGCTTGACCGCGTCTGCCGCCGGGATCTGCGCCGGCGCCGGATCGATGACCTTGACCAGCGATTTCTGGCCGGCTGCAGCATCCATCGCCTGACCGAGCAATTTCCCCGGCAGATCGAGATAGACGCCTCCCGGACGGCCGGACACGGCGGCGCGGATCGCCCGCGCGAGACCGATGCCGATGTCTTGGGCGTGCAGCACGCGGTACGCGGCCTTGCAAAGCGGCTTGGCGATTGCGAGCTGATCCATCTCCTCATAGTCGCCCTGCTGCAGGTCGACGATCTCGCGCTCGGACGAGCCCGAAATCAGGATCATCGGGAAGCAATTCGTCGTCGCATGCGCGAGCGCGGTGAGACCGTTGAGGAAGCCCGGCGCCGACACAGTAAGGCAGACGCCCGGTTTCTTGGTGAGAAACCCCGCGATCGCCGCCGCATAGCCGGCATTCTGCTCATGCCGGAACGAGAGCACGCGAATGCCGGCAGCCTGCGCCATACGGCCCAAGTCGGTGATCGGGATGCCGGGCACGCCGTAGATCGTGTTGATGCCGTTGAGTTTCAGCGCATCGATGACGAGATGAAAGCCGTCGGTGAGCTCCTGCTCCGCCTCGGCGGCGGGCGGCGCCTTCACTGCTGCTTCAGCCATGGGATTCTCCCTGAGCTAATCTTTGCCGGCGAGCTTTCGCTCGGCATTGTTCAATCCAAATAGTCTGCGTATTTCGCCACGTGCTCGGCGAGGCCGAGCGCATGATCGCGCACAAGCCGCTCGGCGCGTTCGGTATCGCGCGCCTCCAGCGCTTCGATGATGTGCATGTGATCGCGGATCGAGCGGTCGGCGCGGTCCTTTTCGCCGATCGTCTTGCGCCGGATCATCCGCATATGCGTGAACAGATTTTCCGCCAGATCGATCAGCGCGTCGTTGCGGCTCATGCGGATGATCGTCTGATGAAACTCGATGTTGACGTCGGAATACTCGTCGAGATGCACGCGCACCGCGCCATTATCGAAGGTCGCGAACATGCGCCGCAGCGCCGCGATCTCTTCGCCGGCGGCGCCGAGTTGCGTGATCAGCCGCGCGGCCATGCTTTCGAGCGCGGCCCAGGCGGTGATCAACTCGATCACTTCGCGTTTGGTCTTGCGCACTACGTAGATGCCGCGCCGCGGCTCCGAGCGCACGAAGCCCTCGCGTTCGAGCTGCGCCATGGCCTCGCGCACCGGCGTGCGGCTGATGCCGAAGTCGGCCGCGAGCTTCCGCTCGTCGAGCCTGATCTCGCTGCGGCTGCCATAGACGTCCATGGCGGCGATGGCGTTCTTGAGCGCCGCATAGGCCTGTCGCTTCAGGCTCGCGGAACTGGCGAGCGGATCGACGGCCACGCGCCGCTCCCGCAGAGCTGTGGTTTCGGCCTCGGGGGTTGCGGGAGGGGCTATCGAAAGCATTGAAGTCATTGTGGTATACATTATTCCAGTGAGCCGGATGTGCGCAAGGCCACTTACGCTCCGGTCTAGGGATTAAGGAAGGTTTCCGGCCTGGGCGGGGACCGGCGGGTGCCGATCCCCGATGCTGCAAAGGCCTTGGCGAACTCCAGGGCAGGGATAGGCGCCCGGCCGATCAGCCCTTCGCCATGAACTTAGCGCGGAGCGGCTTGAGCACGAACAGCGCCAGCCCCACGACCACGAAGTTCATGATCGCGGTCACCACGAAGACCATGTGCCAGCTTCCGGTCGCGTCCTTGATCACGTTGGCAACCGGCACCAGGAACGCGGATGCGCCCTTGGCCGTGTAAAGAAGGCTCAGGTTGACGGTGGCGAACTTGGTCCCGAAAGTGTCCGTGCAGGTCGACGGGAACAGGCTGAAGATTTCGCCCCAAGTGAGAAAGATCAGGGCGGCGAACAGCACGAACGCCCACGGCTCATGCCCCAGCGTCCCGAGCAGCCAATAGGCTATGCCGCCCAAGCCGAAGGCCAGCGCCATGGTGAATTCGCGCCCGATGTGATCGGAAATCCAGCCAAACAGAGGGCGGGCACCTCCATTGCAGAGGTTGTCAATGATGCCCGCGAGCGGCAGCGTCGCCATACCAAACAACAGCACGACGCCCCCGACATTGAAGTCCTTGGCGATCGGCGCAAGCTGCGCGGTTGCCATCAAGCCGCTGGCCGACACCATGATGAACATGATGTAGAGCAGCCAGAAAACCGGGGTGCTCAACACCTGCCCGGGCGTGAAGCTCTTCGTGGTCTGGGCTACCCTCGGTGCGGCGAGGCCGGTCAATTCACCGGTCTCCGGTCCGCGCAACAGCCATGCCAGGATAAAGACGAGTCCGCCCTGGACAAGACCAAACCAGAAGAAGGCGGCCTCATAGCCCGACGAACTGATCACCATCATGATCGGGATGACGCTGAGCGCCGTGCCGGCGCCGTACCCCGCCGCCGTCAGGCCGACCGCAAGTCCGCGCTTGTCCGGGAACCATTTGACGGCCTGGCCGACGCAGGTCGCGTAGACCGCGCCGCCGCCGATACCGCCGACAGCTGCGCCGAGATAGAGCATTTGAAGGGTGTCGGCGCGCGAGTTGATGATCCAGCCCGCCGCGACCATGATGCCGCCGAAGGCAATCACCAGCTTGGGCCCCAGACGCGGGCCAAGACTGTCCACAATCCAGCCTTCGAGCGGAGTGAGCCACGTCTCAAGAGCGATAAATATGCTGAACGCGAACTGGATTTCCGCCAGCGTCCAGCCGTGGGCCTTGTTGATCGGATTGACGAAGAAGGTCCAGCCGTATTGCAGGTTGGCAATCAGCACCATGCAGAGGATGCAGATGATCAGCTGGGCCCAGCGCCTCGTCGGCGTCGCCACCACGCCGGAGTCGGCAGTCGTCGATGCAGTCGTCATGTGTTCCCGCCCTTGGTCGTCTCAGATTTGTGTCGCGTTTGTTACAAATCTAGAACATTTTCGAGGCGATGGCGAGCGCATCCGTGTGGAACAAAGCCTATGGCTAATGGTCGCAACCTGCTGCCTGCTGCCTGCTGCCTGAATGGCCTGCTGCCGCAATCGCGTGCCGCGGGTTTGGCTTGCTGACTGAATAATGGATCTTGCTGACTGAATAATGGATAATGGGCGCGGGTTGGCCCTTATGCGCGAAAATGCGCATGACACGGTGAGTGTCACATTCCGTGTGTCACATTTCGTGTGCAGCGCGAAAAATGGCCGGTCGCGGACCCATCTCGCCAGTCGCGCGTTTGTTCCCGTTAGAGGAGCATTCGCATGACCCAAAATCTTCGCCAGCCGACGCTGCTCTTATGCGCTTCCCTCCTGTGTGGATTCTTCTTGGCCGCCAGCGGCGCGCACGCCCAGTCGGTCGCCCCGAATGAAGCGGTCGGATCGGGTGGCACTGTCGGGCAAAGCCTACAATTCAGTCCGGTTGAGAGGAGCTCAATCCGCAACGCCGCCGCAGCACAACGCCTACACGGAACCACGCGCGGCTTGACGGCCGTCATCGGCGCCCCGGTGCCGCCGACGCTCTCGCTGTCCGATCTGCCCGATCAGGGAGTGTCCGATTCCGAGGGAGGAGCGGTTCTCAAATACGCCATGATGGAAGACGAAATTGTAGTCGTCGATCCGATCACAATGCGAGTCGTTGACGTCATCCGCCGCGGCGTGCAGCCCTAACCAGCGGCAGGGGGCAGAGTCGCGCCTCGCCGTTTCGAGCGATTGGACCTCGACGTCTCGACTGATCCGGCATCCAACGGACGCATGCGATGAATCCGCAAAATATTGCCGCGCAAACGGCAATCGTCGAAGAGCCATCCGAAGGCGCGTTCTATATCTCCGCGACCCAGCCGGCCGGCGTCCCGTCGGCTACCCTCAAACATGACGATACTTTCGCGGTTCTCGACAACACTGGCGACATTGCCGCCGCATCGGGCCGCTCGGCCGGATTGTTCCATTGTGACACGCGTTACCTGTCGCGCTTGGAGCTTTTGGTCAACGGTATGCCGCCGCTGTTGCTCGGCTCCAATCTGCGCGACGACAATTCGGCGCTGTTCGTCGACCTGACCAATCTGGATGTGATGGCCGATGACCGCGTCGTGCTGGAGAAGGACAGCGTGCACGTGTTGCGCACGGTTTTTCTCTGGCGCGGAACCGCCTACCAACGGCTGCGCGTGCGCAATTATGGTGACCGGACGATCAGCTTGCAGATCGCGTTGCTGTTCGCCAACGATTTTGCCGACTTGTTCGAAGTGCGCGGCGCGCATCGAGAACGGCGCGGCACGGCAACGGCGCGGCTGCGCGGGAAGAACGAGGTCGTGCTCACTTATAACGGCCTCGATGACCAACAGCGCCGCACCGTTCTGACCTTCGACCCGCCGCCGGAGCGGCTCACCACCGAGAGCGCGACATATGATCTTACGCTCCAGCCGGGCGAGACACGGCCGATTTTTCTGGCCATTGGCTGCAATCCTAAGGTCGCGCGGCCGCTGCCGTTCCTGCGCGGGCTGATCTCCGCGCGCCGCGAGCTGCGTGAATCCGCCCGGCACCGCACCTCGGTCGAAACGTCGAACGATCGGTTCAATGAAATGCTGTGCCGATCGGCGGCGGATCTGGCGATCCTCATCACCGAGACGCCGCAGGGCCCTTATCCGTACGCCGGCATCCCCTGGTTCTCGACGACGTTCGGCCGCGATGGGCTGATCACGGCATTGCAGATGCTGTGGTGGAGCCCGGAAGTAGCGCTCGGCGTGCTGCGCCGCCTTGCTGCTTACCAGGCGACGACGACCGATCCGCTTGCCGACGCGGAACCGGGCAAAATCCTGCACGAGATGCGCGGCGGCGAGATGGCCGCGCTGCGTGAGGTGCCGTTCGGGCTTTATTACGGCAGCGTCGATTCCACGCCGCTGTTCGTCCTTTTGGCCGGACTTTACCTCGAACGCACCGGCGACATTGAAGCGATCGCCGAGCTTTGGCCGCACATCGAGGCGGCGCTCGGCTGGATCGACGGTCCGGGCGATCCCGACCGCGACGGTTTCGTTGAATACCACCGCGCAAACGAGCGGGGTCTCGCCAACCAGGGCTGGAAGGACTCCTACGACGCGATCTTCCACGCCGACGGACGTCTCGCCGAGGGCGCGATCGCGCTGGTCGAGGTGCAGGGCTACGTCTACGCCGCCAAACGCATGGCGGCGCGCTGCGCCCGGCTGATGGGCCGCGATCATCTCGCGCGCAAGCTCGAGGCTGAAGCGGAGCGCCTCGCTGAACGTTTCGAGGCCGCCTTCTGGTGTCCGGAGATCGAAACCTACGCGCTCGCGCTCGATGGTGAGAAGAAACCCTGCCGCGTGCGCACGTCCAATGCGGGCCAGGTCTTGTTCACCGGCATCGCCTCGCCCCAGCACGCCGCGCGCGTGGCGGCGGGCCTCCTGCAGGCGCATTTCTTTTCTGGCTGGGGTATCCGCACGGTCGCAACCGGCGAGGCCCGCTACAATCCGATGTCGTATCACGATGGATCGGTCTGGCCGCACGACAACGCGCTCATCGCGCTCGGTTTGGGCCGCTACGGACACAAACAAGCCCTCGCTACTCTGTTCGAGGGATTGTTCCGGACCGCGAACTACATGGACTTGCGGCGATTGCCGGAACTGTTCTGCGGTTTCCCACGCCAGCGCGGCCACGGCCCCACACTCTACCCGGTCGCATGCGCGCCGCAGGCTTGGGCCAGCGCCGCACCGTTCACGTTTTTGGAGGCTTCGCTCGGGCTGCAATTCGACCCGTTCAACAAAGAAATCCGCCTGTGTAATCCGATGCTGCCGCCTTTTCTCGATGAGGTCTTTCTGCGCAACCTCCGGCTCTGCGGTTCCAGCATCGATCTGCGGGTGAGGCGGCATCGGGACACGGTGTCGCTCGATACGCCGCGGATCAGCGGCGACATCCGCGTTTCGATCGTTTTTTCCTCGTAAGCGCCGCCGCGCCGGTTGCAAATTTCAAGTTCCAGATTTTAGGTTCCAAATTTTGAGTTCCAAGTTTCAAGTGCAAAGTTCCAATCGGGCTCCGCAAGGCGGAACCAGCACCGGCTCCGTCGCTTAGTGATGTGGAACTTTGACGATATTGGTCGAGGCCCCCATGCGCACAGATGGACGAGTAGCGGCAGCGGCTAGTCTGATCTGCGCGTTCTTGAGCGCGGGCACAGCGGTCGTCGCACAAAGCAGCGCATCGCCCGAGACCGCCCCGACCCCGCCGCAAACTGCGCCTCAAATCACCATCCTCAATAATCACGACGTCGAAGGCGTCCTGGGCCGTGAGGTACGCAGTGCAACAGACGAAAATATGGGACGGATCGTCGACGTGCTGGTCGACCACACCGGACAAATACGCGCCGCGATCATCGATTTTGGCGGGTTCCTCGGTGTCGGCAGCCGCAAGATCGCGGTGGACTGGAACGCGCTTCACTTTCCGACGCCCGGCAAGCCGGACGCCCACATCACGCTCGAATTGACCCGCGATCAGGTGAAAGCCGCGCCCGAATATCAGGAAGGCAAGCCGGTCGTCGTTCTCGGTGCACTTGGCACGCTCGAACCGTTGCCTGCCGACTAGCAGCGGATCTCCGCGCAGGAGCCGCCACACTCTCAAAAGATCGTCTGCAAACTCTAGATCGTCAGGAGATACGCCCTGCCCGGGAAACTATCACGCCGCGTCATCGAACCGCCGGATCCGCGCGGCGACGTTGGCGACATTCCGCCCCGGGACGACGCGCCGCCGGCACAGGCGCAGGGCTCCGAGCCGCCGTTACGGCCGTCGCGCCGAAGCTTACGCGGGCTCGACTGGTTCGTCTTCTTTGTTGCCGACGTGCAGACCGGCTTCGGCCCGTTCGTCTCGGTCTATCTCACCGCCCAGCACTGGACGCAGATCGATATCGGCCTCGTCCTTTCGGCGGCCGGCTTCGTTTCCTTGGTGGGACAGATGCCCGGTGGTGCGCTCGTCGACGCCGCGCGTTCGGAGCGCTTCGTCGGCGCGATTGCCATTGCAGCCATCTGCATCAGCGCGCTCGGTTACGCGGCGATGCCGATCTTCCCCGTGGTGCTGTCGGCTTCGGTCCTGCACGCGCTGGCGAGCTGCGTGCTCGGTCCAGCCATCGCCGCGATCAGCCTCGGCCTTGTTGGCCACGCGGCCATCGGCGAACGACTCGGCCGCAACGCGCGCTTTGCGTCCGTGGGCAATTGCCTGGCCGCCGCCGCCATGGCTGGTTTCGGCTATCTGATTTCATCCCGAAGCGTTTTCATCGTCACCGTGGTGCTGCTCGTGCCGGCACTCCTCACTTTGCGGATGATTGTACCTGCCGAAATCGATCCCGAACGGGCACACGGCGCCGCGCCGGTCAAACGCCACAAGCCGCGGATCAGACCCGGCGCGCTGATGAACAATCGGCCGCTGATCATTTTCGCTTGCTGCCTGCTGCTGTTTCACTTCGCCAACGCGGCCATGTTGCCGCTGCTCGGCAGCATCGTCACCATTCGTTCATCAAGCCGTTGGGCGACACTGCTCATTGGCGCCTGCATCGTGGTGCCGCAATTGGTCGTCGCGGCGCTGGCGCCCTGGGTGGGCCGACGGTCGCAAATCGTGGGGCGCAAGCCGCTTTTGCTCATTGGCTTTGCCGTCTTGCCGATTCGCGGTCTGCTTTTCGCGCTGGTCGCCAATCCGGTGTTTCTCGTTGCCGTGCAGGTGCTCGACGGAGTGACGGCCGCGGTGTTGGGCGTGTTGGTGCCGCTCATCGTCGCCGACCTCACCCGCAACACCGGTCACTTCAACCTCGGGCAGGGCATCGTCGGCACTTTTATCGGCATCGGCGCGTCGCTGAGCGCAACGTTTGCCGGCGTCCTGAGCGACCGCTTCGGCAGCCCGTGGGCTTTTTCCGGGCTGGCGATGGTCGCCCTCGCTGGTCTCATCGTAGCGTGGCTCTTCATGCCGGAAACCTGCTCGGCCGCGCAGGAGACGGATTAGCGAAGCCTTCGGGCGCGGACCTAGCGGCTCTGCAAAGCCGGTGCGTCCTCGGCGACCAGGCGCAGCCGCGGCTCGGACCCTTCGGCCAAGCTCCGGTATACGGAGAGATAATCCTGCGCCATGCGCCGCGCGGTAAAGCGCTTCTCGAACTGCTTGCGAATCTTTTCGCGGGACAATTGCCCCAAACGGTCCACCGCGCCGATTGCTCCGTTCTCGTCCTCGACGATGAATCCGGTGAGGCCTTCGTCGATGATCTCCGGGACCGAGCCGCGATTGTAGGCGACGACCGGCGTGCCGCAGGCCATGGCCTCGATCATCACCAGCCCGAACGGCTCCGGCCAATCGATCGGCACCAACAGCGCGATGGCGCCGCTGAGAAACTCAGATTTCTCCCGGTCGGTGATCTCGCCGATATATTCGATCAGCGGCGCCTTGATCAGCGGCGCAATCTGCTCGTCGAAATATTCGCGATCGACCCGGTCCACCTTGGCGGCAATCTTCAGCGGCACACCGCAGTGCTGCGCGATGCGGATGGCGCGGTCGATGCCTTTCTCGGGGGCGATGCGGCCGAGAAACGCAAAATAGGATGGCTTGACTGGTTTCGGCGTCAGCAACCGCTCAGGCAGACCGTGATGCACCGTGCGCACCCAGTTCGCCTGCGGCAGCGGCCGGCGCTGCGAATTGGATATCGACACCACTGGGACGTCACAGAATGTGTCGAACACCGGCTGATGCTCGGGCAGATCGAGCCTGCCGTGCAGCGTGGTCACGAATGGGGTGGCCTGACGCGAGAACAGCGAGAACGGATAATAGTCGAGATGGCAGTGTAGAAAGTCGAAATCGGCGGCGCGCCGATAGACGCGCTCCAGCATCAGCATATGCAACGCGTTCGGATCGCGCACCGAGCCGTCGAGGCGAAGCGCCCGCGGCCACACCGCCTCGAGCCGCGCCGTTGTCACCGAGTCCCCGCTGGCGAACAGCGTTACCTCATGGCCAAGCGCCGTCAGCTCGTCGGTGAGCCACGACACTACGCGTTCGGTACCACCATAGAGCTTAGGCGGAACCGCTTCGGTCAAAGGGGCAACCTGCGCGATATGCATCGAAGCATCCTTCCTTTTTTCGATTGGAGACGCGTCGTCCCACCCGGCCGGCACCGAGAGATAACGTGGAACTCGGCAGATATTTCGATCGGCCGAGGGAACTTTTTTTTCGCGGAATAGGGAACTTATTGGCCGGTGCCGCGTCGGTATTATCGTTCGCGGGGGAGAACTTCTGCCGGCATTCCGCCTTCCAAATCGGGAGATGAAAGACGCATGACCGATCTTTCCAGTTATGCGAGCCGCCCCCTTCCCTTCATCTTCCGTTACTTGCGCTTGCGGCCGATCTCGCACATCGCGATTCTCAGCGCCGTCCTGGGCGCCGTCATCTGTTCGGTCGGCACACAATATGGCGTCAAGTTTCTGGTCGACACGTTGTCGCAAGGGGTGACGGCGGCCGTTTGGACGGCCTTTTTCTTGCTCGTGTCGCTGATCGCCGCCGATAATCTGTTGTGGCGCGTGGCGAGCTGGATCGCCAACTACACCTTCGTCGGCGTGACTGGCGATCTGCGGCGCGATCTCTTTCGTCACCTGACCGGCCATTCGCCCGGCTATTTCGCCGACCGCCTGCCCGGAATGCTGACGAGCCGCGTCACCGCCACCTCCAACGCCATCTTCACCGCCGAGAACATGTTCGTCTGGAACGTGCTGCCCCCCTGCGCGGCCACGGTGGCGGCGATCGCGCTGGTTTGCACCATCAGTCTGCCGATGGCCGGCACGCTCGCCGCGGTCGGCGGCGTCATGGTGTACATCATGTTCCGCCTCGCTGCCGCCGGCCGGCCGCTGCATCACGATTTCGCCAACAAGGCGGCGACGGTCGACGGCGAAATGGTCGACGTCGTCAGCAATATGCCGCTCGTCCGCGCCTTCGGCGGCTTTTTTCGCGAACATCGCCGGTTCGACGCTACTGTCGAACGCGAGATGGAAGCGCGCCGCCGTAGTCTGTTCTACCTCGAGAAGCTGCGCATCTTTCACGCCGTCGTGACCATCATGCTGACGCTCGGCCTGCTCGGCTGGGCGATCATGCTGTGGAACGAGGGCCAAGCCACCACCGGCGACGTCGTGCTCGCCTGCACGCTGTCCATCTCGGTGCTCAGCGCCACGCGCGACCTCGCCGTCGCGCTGGTCGACATCACCCAGCATCTCGCGCGTCTTGCCGAAGGCGTGGCGACGCTCTTGGTGCCGCACGAACTGCGCGACCATCCGCACGCCGAGCCGCTCATGCGCCGTGGCGCCAGCGTGAAATTCGAGCATGTCACCTTCCGCTACGGCGCCGGCCAGCAGATCTTCGAGGACTTCTCGTTGAGCTTTAAGCCGGGCGAGCGGATCGGCCTGGTCGGCCATTCCGGCGGCGGCAAGTCGACCTTATTCGCGTTGCTGCAGCGCTTCTACGACGTGCAGGGCGGCCGCATCCTGATCGACGGCCAGGACATCGCGCGCGTGACGCAAGACAGCCTGCGCGAGGCGATCGGCGTCGTGCCGCAGGATATCTCGCTGTTCCATCGCTCGGTGATGGAGAACGTCCGCTACGGCCGGCCCGACGCCACCGACGACGACGTGCTGGAAGCGGCAGTCATCGCGCGCTGCGATTTCATTGAGAAACTACCCGAAGGCGTGCGCACCATCGTCGGCGAGCGCGGCGTCAAACTCTCCGGCGGCCAGCGCCAGCGCATCGCCATCGCCCGCGCCTTCCTCAAGGACGCCCCGCTCTTGTTGCTCGACGAAGCGACTTCAGCACTCGACAGCGAATCCGAGGAGCTGATCCGCGAGGCGTTGAGCGGTCTGATGCGCGGCCGCACCGTCGTCGCCATCGCGCACCGGCTCTCCACCGTGCGCAATTTCGACCGCATCGTCGTGCTGCAGACCGGCCGCGTCATCCAGGACGGCCCGCCCGACCAGCTCGTGCGCCGCGAGGGTCTCTACCGCCAACTGGTGCAACGCGAAATGGGCCGCTTGTCCGCGCAGGCGGCGTAAGCACAGCGTCTGCAGCCTTCGTCTGCCCCCACGCCAGAAAATCTTCAAAATCACATTTTCAGGGCGCCCTCACGGCTGGCGAATTCATTCGCTCAAGCATTGTTTGGCGGAGCATCGCAGCATAGAAGTGCGACCGTGAGGGCTCGCGCGGCGTTGCCGCCACTGGCAAGCGCAAGCCCGCGATCTTGGCGACGGGCTTCGGCAGCCTGTCGGGCGAGATCGGATGGCAAAGGGAGGCTGCGAAGTGGCCAAGGCGAAAGTTGTACTCACCGACTATGTGTGGGAGTTGCTCGACGTCGAGAAGAAAACGCTTGACGGGCTCGCCGAGCTTGTCCCGCTCAAGACCAAGACGCCGGAAGAGTTCCTGCCCTATGCGGCAGACTGCGACGCGCTGCTCAACACCTACGCTGGCCCCATCACCGCTGACGCGATGGCGCGCATGCCGAACTGCAAGATCATCGCCCGCTACGGCATCGGCGTCGACACGATCGACCTCGAAGCGGCCACCATGGCCGGCATCATCGTCACCAACAATCCGACCTACTGCATCGAGGAAGTGGCCGAACAGGCGATGGCGCTCCTGCTGGCCTGCGCCCGCAAGATCGTCCTCTACGATCGCGTCGTGCGCGCCGGCAAATGGGACCTCGCGCCGGGCAAGCCGATCTTTCGCCTGGCGGGCAGCACGCTGGGGCTCATTGGCTTCGGCCATATCGGCCAGCAAGTGGCGGCGAGAGCCGCCTCATTCGGCATGCGCGTACTGTTTTTCGATCCTGTTGTGCAGGAGGGACAATACGCCGTCAAAGCCAAGAAGGCGGACCTGCGCGAGCTGTTGAGCCAATCCGATTTCGTCTCGCTCCATCCGCCGCTCCTTCCGCAAACGCGCAAGATGATCAACGACGAGACCTTGCGGCAGATGAAGCCGACGGCGCTCCTGATCAATTGCGCGCGCGGGCCGATCGTCGACACGGAGGCGCTGGTGCGGGCGCTCGACGCGAAAGTCATCGCCGGCTGCGCGCTCGACACGGTCGACCCGGAGCCGCTGCCCGATCCGCATCCGCTGCGCGGCAGAGACAACGTCATCCTCGCCCCGCACGCCGCCTGGTACAGCGAACAGGCGATGGCGGGCCTGCAAGCCGGCGCGCCGAACGAAGTGCGCCGCGTGCTGTCCGGTCAATGGCCGGTCAACGTCGTCAATCCGGCGGTGAAGGGCAGGAGCCGCGCCGGCCTTTGAGCGGCTTCCGATCCGCTATTTCGAAGGGTGCCTGATCTGCCCTTCGGCGCGGCGGACCAGATCCTCCAACTGGCGGCGCGCGTGCTTGAAGGCGTCGTCGATGGAAGACGTCAGATTGGCGTCGCGCTCGTCGGAAGTCGGCGTCCTGTCCACGTTCACCTCGCGGTGGTCCGGCAACAACAGATGAATGTGGACCTCGTAGTGCCCGCCGCTGCGGTGGTGGCCGCTCGGCGCCTGCACCACGACCCGGCAGGAGGTGATGCGGCCGCAAAGCTGCTCGAGCTGCTCAATGTGTGCGGCGATGGCGGCTTCGACCGCCGGCGTCCCCTTCATTTCTCGAAAAACGATTTCCGGGGGTGATTCCATATCTTGCTCCCATTCGTCGTGCGGCCACCCGGACTATAACGCCCAACCGGGTGTTTAGTGCTTGCTTATTTGGCTCGAACGACCACCGGCATTGTGGCGAGCTTGCCGAGCACACGACAGCGGCGGCGGATCGGCACCCATTCGTAGAGAAAGATCTCGAGCGGTTTTGTGCCGTGGAATACTTCGTACTTCGAACGATTTTTGCGAGTCCGCACGTTGTCCCTGTAGGACGCTCAGCCTGTCCGTGGCCGTACCACGGCCGAATGACGTGCGTGTCGGTCGTATCCTTTTCAGCCCGGCCCCGTGATTGCTCTGCGCCTGCTTGATGATCTACGACCGGACACTCGTGCCGTTGCGTCCGTGGCTTGGATTGTATGGATGTTCGAGATCAAGACCACAGTTGGGACAGATGGATGGGATAAAAATCGCCAATTGGGGCATCGGCTTCTTGAAAAAAATGTTCCACCCACAACGGGGACATCGAACAGAATTCGGCCGAACTGCAAACAAGATGCCTATAGTTAGGATCCAGCACATCCATATAACTATGCCGAACGCTTCACTGGCCTTATACGAGAACAGCCCGAGGCGATCGGCACCAAATGCGAGAGCAATAAAGGCGACCGAAGCGAAGAATGATAGCAGCCATTGAGTGCGACGCATTCTTCGAGCTTTGGCAGCCGGGACTTCAAGGTCTGTAGACATCTGGATTTAAGCCGGTGCCGTCGCGGAGTTGGTAGGAATTGAAGGTGGCGTAGTCTCCGGGGTGATCAACCTCGAATCATCCGGCGTTGAAGCGTCGGACTGGAGACCACGCCATGATGAGCCATACCACGAAGCCTGATTCTTCGCAGCCTACCGCTGAGATGGCTGTTGAGCTTTTCGACAACTGGTTTGATCCGATCGAGACCGCGGTGCGTGCTCGGGCGCGTGAGTTCATCGAAGAGCTGATCCGCGGCGAGCTCGACACTGTGCTTGCCCGGCCGCGTTACGGGCGAAGCCAGATGGTCGGCGATGAAGAAAGTGCGGACGTTACCGGCCACCGCCACGGGAGCCGGACGCGGTCGCTGACCGGCACATTCGGCCCGATCGAGATCGCCGTGCCGCGCGCCAGGCTGAACACCACCGACGGCAAGACGACAGAGTGGAAGAGCAAGGCGTTGCGGGCTTACCAGCGGCGTACGCTTGCCGCCGACGCGCTGATCGCGGGAGCGTATCTTGCCGGCACCAATACACGACGGGTACGCCGGGCGCTGGCGGCGCTGTTTGGCGGCGCGGTGGGCAAGGACACGGTGAGCCGGGTGTGGCGCAAGGTGCAGACCGACTGGGACGCCTGGAATGCCCGCTCGCTGGTCGAGGAGCCGATCGTGCGGCTTATTCTCGACGGCACGGTGGTGCGCGTGCGGCTCGACCGCAAGGCGACCTCAATCTCTCTGCTCGTTGTCCTCGGCGTGCGCGCGGACGGCCAAAAGGTGCTGCTCGCCATCAAAAGCATGGGCGGAGAGAGCACCGAGGCCTGGCGCACCGTCCTCGACGATCTCATCAAGCGCGGTCTGCGACGGCCCGAGTTCCTCATCGTCGACGGCGCGCCGGGGCTCGACAAGGCGATTGCCACCGTCTGGGATGGCGTGCCGGTGCAGAGGTGCACAGTTCACAAGCATCGCAACTTGCTCGCCCATGCCCCCGAGCGCCTGCACGAGGAGATCGGCGCCGACTACAGCGACATGATCTATGCGGCGACGCGTGAGGACATCGAAACTCGCCGCAAAGCCTTCATCCGCAAGTGGCGGCTCAAACACCGCGCTGTCGCCGACAGCCTGGAGGAGGCCGGCGACCGACTCTTTACCTTCACCCGTCTGCCGCCGAGCCAATGGCGCAGCGCGCGCACAACAAATGCAATCGAGCGGCTGCACGAAGAGTTCAAACGAAGGATCAAAACCCAGACCGTGCTGCCGTCGGTAAACACCGCCGCCATGCTGTTCTGGGCGTTGCTCGCATCCGGTCAGATCAACATGCGCAAGGTTGATGGCTGGCAGACCCTCGCTGAAAACTTTATCGGTCAGCCAATTGACCTTGCCGCCTGAAACGATAGCCTCATGTTACTGGAGATCGCGCCACCGAATTCCAACCGCTTTCCGGACGGCACCTTTAAGCCATCCCGATCTTTCTATGCTTACCGCCAGCTGCAGAGCCCTAGCCCGTTCAATTATGCGGATAGCCCTGGGTCAGGGCGCGCTAGGGCCGAATGATTGGGAACAGAGAGGGAAAAGCAGCACGATTTTTTGTGCCGTTTTGTGCCAGTTTTGTACCGTGGAATTTTTACCGACACTTCGTCATTGGCGCCAGAAAATCTCTAACTCGTTGGATTTAAAAGCATTCCCTTTGCACTGGATGAAAAGGGCTTGTAAAGAATGAAAACGCCCGCCAATGGCGGGCATTAGAGATTGAAAATACAGCGAAAATTTGGTTGCGGGGGTAGGATTTGAACCTACGACCTTCAGGTTATGAGCCTGACGAGCTACCGGGCTGCTCCACCCCGCGCCAAAGGGCTAAAATGTTGGAAATCCATGTAGCAAGCGGCCCCCGATATGGGAAGTGCGCCGCCGCCGATTCTTCGTCATAATGTCATGGACTTCCCACCCGATTGTCACGCCCGGCGGTCAAGTACATGCACGGCTTGGTAAAAATGGGTAAGAAACCCGCCCTGCAGCCCGACGCGGCGATCGGCCCGACCGTGCGCGCGGTCGCCACCCACGTTCTCGGCGGTGCGCGCGCGGCGATGACCGACCCCGAGCTTTCGCCACAGGACGCAGTGCACGCGTTTCGCCGCGCCATCAAGGAATGGCGGGCGCTGATGCGGCTGTTGGCGCCTTTCGTCCCCGACGCCGAACGCTGGCAGACCGAGGCGCGCGACCATGCCCGCTCGCTCGCGCACGCGCGCGACGGCACGGCGGCGCTCAACGCGTTCGAGGACGTGCTGGAGAAGAGCTTCGTGCTGTCGCCGCGCTCGGCCGCAACGGTGCGCACCCGCCTCGAAGCGATGCGCGGCAGCGAGGAGCGCGCCGTGCTCACGCCGCAATTGCGCGACGCGATCGTTGCCTGGCTCGATGTTGCCGCCGACGCGGTCGAGCAATGGCCGCTCGATCCGTTCGATTTCCCGCCGATCGCGGCGCAGCTCGCCGCCGGCTATCGCGCCGCCCGCGACCGCCTGCCCGACCGACTGGACGCAGGCGACGCCCGAGGACTTGCATGCGCTGCGCCGCCGCGTGGTCGATCACCGCTATCAGATGGAACTGATCGTACCGCTGTGGCCGCGCTTCGGCCGCATGTGGGCCGAAGAAGCCGAGCGGCTGCGCGGCCGGCTCGGCAAATGCCAGGATCTCGCCGTGCTCGAGCGGCTCACCGGGCTGCATCAGCCGCTGGCGCATTGGCGCTCGAAGCTCGCGCCGGCCGCCGCCGAACGGCGGTTGCAACTGGCGCATCGCGCCGCCCGCATCGCCGGCCGCCTGTTCGCCGAGCGGCCGAAGGCGTTCCGCCGGCGCCTGGAAACGCTGTGGGAAAACGCGAAGTAGTGCGTGTCATTAGGATTGCCGCGATAGCGGCAAGTCCGGAATCCATAATCACAGGTCAGCGAATATGGATTCCGGGCTCGCGGGCTTACGCCCGCGCCCCGGAATGACGAGACGAAATCCCCAAATAAATCTCCCGCACCTGTTCGTTGCGCTCAAGCTCCGCCGCCGGACCTTGCAGCGCGATGCGCCCGGTCTGCAGCACATAGGCGTAGTCGGCGATCGAGAGCGCGAGCGGGATCGACTGCTCGGCGAGCAGGAGCGTGAGGCCCTGCCGGTGCAACTCGGCGAGCGTGTCGTAGAGCGCATCGACCACCGCCGGCGCGAGCCCGAGGCTCGGCTCGTCGAGCATCAGGAGCTGCGGCTCGCTCATCAGCGCGCGGCCGAGCGCGAGCATCTGCCGCTCGCCGCCTGACAGCGTGCCGGCGGACTGACGGCGCCGCTCGGCAAGCCGCGGAAACAACGCATAGACGCGATCAAACAAAGCATCGAGCCGCGCGCGATCGGCGAGCGCAGTGGCGCCGAGGCGGAGGTTCTGCTCGACCGTCTGCTTAACGAACAGCCGCCAGCCTTCCGGCGACAGCGCCAAGCCCTTGCGCACGATCGCGTAGGCCGGCTGCCCAAAGATCGTCTCGCCGCGCCATTCGATGCGGCCCTTGCTGGGGCGAATGAGCCCGGCAATGGCGGAGAGCGTCGTCGTCTTGCCGGCGCCGTTCGAGCCGAGCAGCGCCACCACCTGTCCGGCCTCGACCTGCAGGGAAATATCGGCCACGCCGACGAGATCGCCGTAGCGCACTTCCAGATGCTCGACTGTCAGCGCCTGCATATGGCGGTCACTCTATTCGTTGCGCTGCCGCCGCGCGCCGCGGCCGAGATAGGCCTCGATCACCGCCTCGTCGTGCACGACCTGTTCGGGCGTGCCGCTGGCGATGACATGGCCTTGATTGAACACCAGCACGCGCCGCGTCAGCGTCATGATCACTTCCATGATGTGCTCGACGATGACGATGGTGACGCCGCTCTCGTGGATGCGCCGCACCAGCGCGATCGCTTCCTGCAATTCGCTCGGCGTCAGGCCGGCGAGCGCTTCGTCGAGCAGAAGAAGCCGCGGCTCGGTCGCCAGCACGCGGGCGATGCCGAGCCGCTTCCGCCCCGGCGTGCCGAGCGACCGCGCCGGCTGATCGGCGCGCAGCCCGGTCATCTCGACGATGCGGCGGGCCGCTTCGCGCGCGTCGTTGCGATGCGGATGGCGCAGGAACGCGCCGACCATCACGTTGTCGATGACGCTCATGTCCTCGAACGTGGCCGGCACCTGGAAGGTGCGGCCGATGCCGGCGCGGGCATGCGCTTCCGGCGAGGCGTGCGTGACATCGATGCCGTCGAACAGAATGCGGCCGGAGGTCGGCAGCATGTCGCCGGCGAGGCAGTTGAAGAACGTCGATTTGCCGGCGCCGTTCGGCCCGATCAGCCCGATGATCTCGCCCTCCGTCCACGGCGAGGTCGGCGCCGGCCACCGCCCGGAAGCTGCCGAACGCCTTGGCGACGTTTTGCGCCTCAAGCAGCATAGACGCGCTTCCTGATCAGCGGCGAAATCCGGCGCCACAGGTCGAGCAATCCGCCCGGCTCGAAGCGCGCGATCAGCACGATGATGCCGCCATAGAGGATGAAGGTCAGCCCGGAGCCGCCGCCGCCGAACCAGGTGTTGGCCGCGGTCTGCAGTGGAATGAGAATGAGCGCGCCAAGGAGCGGTCCGAACAGCGTGCCGGCGCCGCCAAGCGCGGCGACGATCAGCATCTGCACCGAGACAAGAATGCCGAAGCCGGAGTCCGGGTCGATGAAGCCGGTCTTCACCGCGTAGAGCGAGCCTGCGGCCGAGGTGAACGTGGCCGACAGCACCAGCGCTTTCAGCTTGGTCAGCCGCACCGGCACGCCGAGGCTTCTCGCCGCGCGTTCGCTCGCCTCGATGGCACGCAGGTAAAAGCCGAAGCGGCGGCGTCCGACTTCATAGGTGACGAACAACAAAAGCCCGAGCACGGCGAGAAAGATGTAATAGTAGGGCAGATCGCCAGCGAAGGTCAGGTCCCACCAGCCGCGCGCCACCGCCGGGCCCTGCAGGCCGACGGCGCCGCCGACCAGCGCCCAGGTGCCGAAGAAGATATGGATAAGCTCGGCGACCGCGATGGTCGCCATGCTGAAATAGTGACCGCTCAAGCGGAACGTCGGCAGGCCGATGACGATGGCGAGCGCGATGCTGAGCACAATGCCAACCGGAATGCCGGCGAGCGGCGACCAGCCCCACTGCGTGTAGAAAAAAAGCGGCGCATAGGCGCCGAGGCCGAAGAACATGGAATGGCCGACCGACACCTGGCCAGCATAGCCGCCGACGATATTCCACGCCGACGCCGAGATTGCCGCGAGCAGAACCGCCACCCCGACATCGCGGTAGAACGGATCGGAAAAAACAATCGGAAAAGCGAGCAGCGCCGCCGCCAGCAAAGATACGCCCACGCGAGGGAAGAGAATGTCCTTCACGCTTTCCCCATCAGTCCTTGCGGCCGGAACCAGAGCAGCGCGACGAACAGGCCGTAGACGACGATGTCCTTATAGATCGCGCCGAGCCAGTACGCGGAGACAGCCTCGATCAGGCCGATGATCAGCCCCGCATAAAGCGAGCCGAGCACGCTGCCGAAGCCGCCGAGCGCGACGGTGACGAAGGCGATCAGCCCGAACGTCTCGCCGACCGACGGCGACCACGGATAGGCGGTCGCCAGCAGCGCGCCGGCGACGCCCGCGGCGCCCGCCGACAATCCCCACGCCAAGGCCTGCATGCGATCGGGCCGGATGCCCATCAGCATTGCCGCCGAGCGATCTTCGGCGACGGCGAGCAGCCTGCTGCCGATCGCGGTCCGCGTCAGCAACAAATGCAGCGCAACGGTCAGCATGACGGCGACCGCGCCGGCGACGAGCTGCGCCACCGGCAGAAAAATACCGCCGAGATTAAGCGTCCCGGAGAGCGAGGTCTGCGGCAGCGAGACGAAGTTGGCCGAGAAAATAAAGAACGCCGAGTAGCGCAGCAGCAAGGCGAGCCCGAACGTGGACAGAATCTGCGACAGCATCGGGCCGCGCACAACATGGCGGATAAGCAAGACGTAGATGATGACGCCAAGGAGAAACAGCGCCAACGCCGCCGCCGCGCCAAAGCCGATCGGATTGCCGCCGAGATAAAGCACGACGAGCAGCGCCGCGTACATGCCGAGCATGACGAATTCGCCATGGGCGAAATTGATGAAATTCATCATGCCCCAGATCAGGGTGAGGCCGGAGGAGAACAGCGCATAGATGGCGCCGAGCAGCAGGCCGCCCACGATCACTTGCAGCAAAATCATCGACTACCGCCCCGCCCCCGCGTCATTGCGAGCGAAGCGAAGCAATCCAAGGGCCCAGTACTCCGACTTTGGATCGCTTCGTCGCCCTTCGGGCTCCTCGCAATGACGACCCTGTGCCGCGCCGAGATTCCGCCGCGAATTAAGCCTGCTCGTTCTTGGTGTCGTAATTCAGCTCGATCTCGACGTTGTTGGGATCGCGCAGAAAGATCTGGGCGCGGGTGCTGTTGGGCACGAGATTGACGCGGAAGTTCACGCCCTTGCCGGAAAGGTGCTGCTTCATCGCTTCGAAGCCGCGGCTGCCGAAAGCGACGTGATCGATCACGCCGGAATTCGGGCCGCTGCTCGCGGTCGGTTTGCGAAATGTCGTTGAGATGCAGTACCGGATGGCCGTCGCTGTAGAGCCAGGCGCCGGGAAAATTAAACGGCGGCCGTGGGCCGTTTTTCAATCCAAGCACGTCTTCGTAGAACTGGATGGTTTCCGGCAGCTTGCGGGTCGACACATTGTAATGATCGAGCCGGCCGACATTGATGTCCATCGGGCTTCTCCTCCGCGGATTTGTCAGCCGGCAGCATAGCGCAGAACTCTTTGGCGGCGAACAGCCTGGCCACCGGCCAGGCGCCAACCCTTTAGCCCGCGGGCGCGATGAAACGGGCAAGCTCAGCGGCAATACGGGCGGCAACGCTGTCCCAATCGCCGAGCGTGGTTTGCCGGAACAGCCGCGCCGTCGGGTACCAGGGGCTCTTCTCCCCATCGAGCGTCCAGCGCCAGTCGGGCGCGAACGGAACCAACACCCAGAGCGGCTTGCCCATGGCGCCGGCGAGATGCGCCACCGCGGTGTCGGCGGCGATGACGAGATCGGAGAGCGCGATCAGCGCGGCGGTGTCGGTGAAATTTTCCAATTCGCCGCCGACGGTGGGTCACCCGCGTTTCGGCGGCAAGCTTGTCCGCGTCCTCGCCGCGCACGTCGCGCTGAATGCTGATGAAACGCGCCGGCACCGAGAAAAGCGGCGCCAGCTTCGCGAACGGAACCGAGCGGTTGCGGTCGTTGAAATGGGAGGCGTTGCCCGACCAGGCGATGGCGATACGCGGGCGCGCGAGCGCGCCGATGCGCGCCGACCATTTGGCGAGCGAGGCGTCGTCGGCCGAAAGATAGGGGATGTCGGCCGGCACGCTGTCGGAGGACGTGCGCAGCGCCAGCGGCAGGCTGCCGAGCGGACAATGCACGTCGATAGGCAGGCGGCGTCTCGCCGCGCGCGATGATCGTTGCGCCGCCGTCGAGCCGCCCCATCAGCGCGGTCAATTCGCTCGGCACTTCCAGCACGACCTTGGCGCCGGCTGAAGCCAGCAGCGGCACGTAACGCGCAAATTGGATGGTGTCGCCAAAACCCTGCTCGGCATGAAGGAGCACGGTCTTGCGCGCCAGCGGATACTCGCCGAGCCACAGCGGCCGCCCGCGGCTCTTCTGCGCCGGCATGCCGCTTCGCCGCCAGCGCGCCTCGTATTTCGCAAAGCCGGACTGGTAATCGCCGAGCGTGAGCAGCGCCAGCGCCTCGCTGAAATTGACGTCGGCGTCGTCTCGGCCGATGGCGCGCGCCTTGCCGTAGCTTTTGACCGCCTCGTCGTGGCGGTTGAGCGCGGCGAGCGCCCGCCCGCGATGCAGCCACGCGCCCGCGTGTTCCGGAGCAGACGCGAGCACCCGCTCGTGCGCCTCGAACGCCGCCGCGTAGCGGCCGAGCTCGAACAAGGCGAGCCCGCGATTGTAATGCGCGATCGGATGACCCGGCATCGCCGCCACCGCTGCATCGAATTCGGCGATCGCCTCATCGTGCCGCCCAAGCGCGGCGTGGGCGATGCCGCAATTGAGCCGCGCCTCGGCGTGCTGCGGCACGCGCGCCAGAACTTGGTGGAACTCGACGAGCGCCTCAGCGGCGCGGCCGGCGCCAAGCAGCGCATTGGCGTGCTGGTAGAGGATGGCGACGTCGTCGGGGCCGAGCGCGCGCGCCTTGTCGAGGCATTCGATCGCCTCGTCGTTGCGCTTGAGCGCAAGCAGAACCTGACCCAGATTGGCCCAGGCTCCGGGCGCGCGCGGATTGATCTTGACCGCCGCGCTGATCAGCCGATGCGCCTCGCCCATGCGGCCAAGCTGCGCCTTGACGGCGCCGAGCAGATTGAGCGCATCGAAATGATCCGGCGCCGCCTTGAGTACGCGCGTGTAGATTTTCTCGGCGTCGCGCAGCCGGCCCTGCCGCTGCAGCGAGACTGCCTCGTTGAATGCCTGATTGATGTCAAACGGCGCGGATTGCGGGCTCACAGCCGATTGATCCGCGCGATGCGCCGCGTCACGTCCGGCGGCGTTGCGGCGTCGGCCGCGTGCTTGAGCGCCAAAGCTGCGCGCGCCGCAGGCCGCTCGAGACAGCGCGTGAGCCAGGCTTTCAGGTTCGGCACGGCGGAAAGATCCATCTCGATGGCGCGACTGATCACGGCGGCAACGTTGAGGTCGGCAACAGTGAAGTCCCCGCCGAGCAGATAAGGCTGCTTTGCCACCGCGGCATCGAGGATCTTGAACGGCCCCGCAATCACTTTGAGCGCCTCATCGCGTTTGGCCGCGTCGCGCTCGGCCGGCGGCAGCCGCACCGCGTGCAGCGACCAGATGTTCACGCCGCGATCGACCTCGGCGATCGCCCAGAAGCTCCACTGCCAGGCTTTCGCCTCGTCCGGCAACGCGGCCGGATAGAGCTTGCCGGGCGAGTATTTCTTGGCGAGGTAGAGCGTGATCGCCAGCGACTCGAACAGCACGAAGCCGTCGTCGTCGATGAACGGCAGCCGCCCGTTCGGATTGATGGCGAGAAATTCCGGCGAACGCGCGCCGGCCTCGCCAATCTCGATCGGCAAATGCTCGTAATCAAGGCCGAGTTCGTTCGCCACCCACAGCGCGCGGAAGGCGCGGGTGCGAGCAATGCCATAGATGCGCAGGCGGGAGTTGCGCGGGCGGGGATTGGCCGGCTTGGCCGATGCGTTCGTCGTCACGGCCGCGGATTATACACGGCCGGCTCGTCTGCCAAAAACGGCGAGCGCCTAGTGCATGATCCGGAAAAGTGGAAACCGGTTTTCCGAAAAGATCATGCACAATCATGATGCTAGAGCGTGGAAACCCAACCGGCAATCGCGGAGAGGGATTGTATAACGGCCAGTACCGCCACGGTGACGCCGGCGGCCATGAAGCCCCATTCGACCGCCCGCGTCATTCCGGTGAAAATCGTCACCGAACGGCTGCGCGGAAATCGCACGATGGAATTGGCCACGATCCTGTCTCCTTTGCGCTCGACGCAGATGAGAGTGCCCAAATTCCCCCGCCAATCCTTTCGGCAGAGTGAAATCGCGGGTTAGTAAGAATACGTGCGATCGCAGACGCATCCGCGCGCCGATCTCACCGCAATTGCCGGCCGCGCTATTCCGCGGCGACTTGGACCACCGGGCGAATGTCCAGGCTTTCAATCTCGTCGCGCCGATACGGAAACAATATGGCTCCGAGCAGCACGAGCAGGCTGCACAGTGATAAGACTTCGAGCAGCGCCGTAAAGCCGCCATGCGCGTGCATGTAGGCAACGAGCGGGATCGCCACGGCGCTGACGCCGAACGACAAGAGATAACGGACGGCATAAACGCGCGCCGGCCAATCGCTATCGGCATAACGCGCCACCATCCCGTCGTTGAACGTGACCTGGCCGAAGATGGTGAAAATCATGGCGACCGCAACAAACACAACAGCCCACCCCGACGAGAAGGCAGCGGCAGCGAGCAGCGGCGCCTGAAAGACGGCGATGGCGAGGAAGCCAACCTTCAGCGGCTGACGGTCGATGATCCAGCCCATCACCAATTGCGACATCGCCCCCACCACATAGATGGCGCAAACCAGAAGTCCAACGTCGAATGTAGACCCGCCGAGCTGCGGCAGACGCTCGTCGATCAGTTTCGGCAAGGCGACCGTCGTGGAATTGAACACCACGCCGCCGGCGAGCGTGACCAGCGCCAGCACCAGAAAGGCGCGCACCACCACGGCTCTCGGGAAGCGCGCACGCGTGCCGGCCCGCGCCTTGATCTGATTGGCTTCGGCGGGGACGAGTGCGAGGTACAGGATACCGACAACAATCGCCGCGACTTCCGGCAACATGAACGCGTAGCGCCAGCCGAGCCATTGGCTGATACCGCCGGTAACGAGAGCCGCGAAGGCCACGCCCAGATTGCCCCACACGCCGTTGACCCCGATCGCGCGTCCGACCCGTTCAGCGTGGCTCACCAGCATCGCCGTTCCAACCGGATGGTAGATGGCAGCAAAGAGCCCGATCACGGTGAAGCCGACGGCGAGTTGCCACGTCGTTTGCGCGAGCCCGGTCGCGAACGTCGCCGCCCCAATGCCGAAAAAAAAGATCGCCATCATGTTGCGGCGGCTCCACCGGTCGCCCAGCCAGCCGGCGGGAAATGAGCCGGCGCCAAACGCAATGAACCCGCCGAGCGCGAGCGCAATAAGTTGGCTGTACGGCTGCGGGAATGTGTCCTGCATGCCGAGCACCGCGGTCGGGAAGATCAGCATGAACATGTGATCGATCATGTGACCGACGTTGATAAAGCCTATGATCCGCCGCGACCCGGTCATCGCGCTCTCCCACTGGACTTGTCCGCTCGACTGCGCATATTAGCGCCGTCCGAATTTGTGTGTCCCGACAGAAATCGTCGAGAAACGGACAAGATGAAAAGCACCAATCCGGCCGACTATCAGAATACGCGGCGGCCGATCGCCGGGATGCCGAAGGAGTTTCCTGCCGGTTCCTATATCCCGCCGCATACCCACCGGCGCGCGCAACTCGCCTGGGCGGAGGACGGGGTTATGACCGTCACCGCGGCCGAGGAAGGAACCTGGGTCGTGCCGCCTAATCGGGCTCTGTTCATACCGGCGGGGACCGTCCACTCGATCCGCATGTCGCGCGCCGTGGCCATGCGGACGCTGTATATCGAACCGCGCCTCGCCCGCACCGTGGCAACGACCTGCAAGGTCGTTCTGATGACCGGGCTGTTGCGTGAACTGACGCTTGAAGCGGCGCATGCGCCGCTCAATGACGACAAAAACGGACGCATGGGCCACGTCGAGGCGCTTATTCTCGACGAGATACGCACGTTGCGTGCCCAGCCCCTGCATCTTCCGATGCCACGCGACAAGCGGTTGCGCACCGTGTGCGAGGCCCTGCTGCGCAAACCGGGCAGAGAAGAAACACTGGAGCAGTGGTCGGATATTGCCGGCGCCAGCAGCCGAACGCTGGCGCGGCTGTTCGCCAGCGAAACCGGCATGAGCTTCGTCGATTGGCGGCAGCAAGCGCGGCTATCGGCGGCGCTCGTCCAGTTGGCCGAGGGAGCGCGCGTCGCTTCGGTCGCGCGCACGCTCGGCTATGGCAGCGTGAGCGCGTTCACCGCGATGTTTCGCAAGGCGCTGGGCAAGACGCCGCGCGATTACTTCGACGCGGCGGCGCAGGATGAAGGCGTGTACTCATAAAGCGTGGCAACGTGCGCTTTCGGGGGCAAAGCTGCCGTCGCTAAGTCTACGCGAGTTGCGGAGTTGATCCCCATGAAATCGAATGATCGCCGAGCGCGCCTAGCAGCCGTTGTCGTTGTCGCCCTTTTCGTCAACGCTCAAGCCTCCGCGGCAGAATCGTCCTGTCCCGAGGTCAACGTCCCGCTTTCAGCGCTTTTGATGCCGCCGCCGAAGCCAAACAGCGCAGAAACCAAGGCGGAACTGCACGAGCTTTTGCGCCTGCAAAATTTACGCACCCTGGATCAGGCGCAACATGCCAGCGCTGACCACAAACGAACGCTCGCTCGCTTTCTGGACGGAGCTGGCATTAAGATTGAACATGTGCCGCCCTCGGTAAGCGATTTCTTTAATTGCGCCGCCGCTTCAACGGAGCGTGAAATCCGTGACGCAAAGGCAGCGTTTGGTCGACCGCGGCCCTACCGGTTGCCGCACAGCAAGCTGCACGTTCTAAAACAAACTACCGACACCGACACACTTTCTTATCCCTCCGGGCATGCGGCCTATGGCATAGTTGTCGGCCTACTTCTTGCGGACATGCTGCCCGAAAAAAAGCTCGAGATATTCAGGCGCATCGAGGACTACGGCTACAGCCGGCTGATATCAGGAGTTCACTTTCGCAGTGATGTGTCTGCGGGACAAACTGCTGGCGCGGTCATTGTGGCGTCGTTCTTTCAGAACGACGCGTTCCGGCAACAATTCGACGAAGCGAAAAGCGCGCTACGTAAGGCGATCGGCTTTACACCATGAATGCGGCGCTCATCACGGCCTGCCCAGTTCTCCGGGCATCTTGGCGTAAACTTGTACGAGGTCAGTCTTGAAGTGTTGGTCCTCCATGCGGTACGCAACGGTGAAGAACACCAGGAGAATGCAAGCCACTACACTGTGCCTGCTCCAGTTCCTCCTTGGCATATGCCGGTGCATCCGGAACTTTCGTTCGACGATGAGATAAAAGCTAACTGAAAGGAGAAAGAACAAACTCGACGCCGAGCCTGCGCGTAAAATCTTACGATAGGATTTGTGACGCTCGACCCAGGCGCGAAAACTCTCTCCTTTGGCTTTGACCGTTGCCTCCACGTTCGGATATTGGTGATCTGGGTCAGAGAAAGAAACGATCGGAATGTTCTTATAAATTTCTTCAACAACGCGGTTGCCACCGACTCCCAGCGAGTAAATGAGCGCGACGGCAACAATCAACCACGGTTGCAGATCCCTCCATTTTTGAATTCCCGGGAACAATTCCGCTTCCTGTGCCGCCGGTTCCGGGTCGCTATCGGCGCGGCGTCTCCAGGCGTTCCCTTCGAGCAATGGGAAGATGGGAGCAAGAGCCACCGTGAAAAGAACGCCGGCGACAAGGATTTCGACGAATAGCTCAGTGGTCGAGACTTCCATGGCCATCCCCCCTCCATGATCAACCACTGATAGTATAGCCTAACAGGGCACACGTAAATAACCGCAAAAGACCACGACGAAGACACGCATCAAGCCAGCGTTGCCGCGCAGTGGAATTTTTGCGCCCGGCGCCGCTTTGGGATGCGTCGGCGGAACGTTGTCAATTCGCTGCCGGGATCGTACTTTGCCGCGTCAAAGTTGGGGAATTGGAATGGAATTCGGCATTTTCTCGAACGGTTTTCGTCCGCACACCACGGCAGCACAGACATACCAAGAGGACCTCGCGGAAATCATTCACGCCGACAAGCTCGGCTTCAAATACGCCTATATCAGCGAGCATCACGGCGAGCCGGTCTATATCGACAAGGTCGACACGCTGCCGGTGCCGGAACTGCTGATGTGCAAGGCCGCCGCGCTGACCAGGCAGATCCGCATGGGCGCCGCGGTCAAACTCATCCACCTCGCCCACCCGGTCGATACCGCGATCCAGGCGGCGGTGACCGATCACGTCGTCGGCGGCGGCCGTTTCATCTTCGGCTTCGGTTCCGGATTTCCCAACCCGCTGTTCGCCGGCGAGCGCGGACTGTCGCATACCGACCGGCACGCCCGCATGCGCGAGTCGCTCGATCTCATTCTCAAATGCTGGAGCGCGCCCGAGCCGTTCGACTGGGACGGCAAATACTGGCAGGGCAAAAGCATCGTCGCCACGCCGCGGCCGCTGACGCTACCGCACATGCCGATGGCGACGGCGACCGACACCGAGGAGACGATCGACCTCGCCGGCACGCACGGCTATACGCTCCTGCGCGCGCAGCTCGAACCGTCCGGATCGATCCGCCAAAAGGCCGACCGCTACGTGCGCGCCGCCAAGGCCGCCGGGCGGAAAAACCCACTCGCCAACGTCACTGTCGCCCGTTACGTCTATTTGGCCGATAGCCGCCGCCAAGCCATGGACGATCTGCGTGAGGCGATCAATTACGAGCTCACCTATCAGAAAGCGCGCGGACTGATCCGCATCATCACCGCCAATTACGACATCGGCATCAAAGGCGACGACGTCAGCTTCGACCAGTTGGCCGAGGCCGGAATCTACTTCCTCGGCGACCCCGACAGCGTCGCGAAGGAACTGCGCGACTTCTACGAGGCCTCGGGCGGCTTCGGCACGCTGTTGATCGTCGCCGGCAAGAACTGGGCGACAAAGGAAAAGGTCTTTCGTTCGATGCAGCTTTTCGCCGACCACGTGGCGCCGAAGCTTGCGCCGCTCGTGCCGGCGCGCGATCCTGACGTGGTGTCGGCGTAAGGCGCCATGACTCCTCATCCTGAGGTGGCCGCGCAGCGGCCCTCGAAGGATGCTGCTCAGGCGCCGGGGCCGTCGCCCTTCGAGGGCTCGCTACGCGCGCACCTCAGGGTGACGGAAAATAGGAGCGGAGGAAATTGCTAATGCGCCTCGGAATTTTCATGATGCCGGTGCATCCGCCGGCGCGCTCGTTCACCGAGACGTTGGCCGAGGACGAGGAGAAGGCGCTCTACGCCGACGCGCTCGGTTTCGACGAAATGTGGCTCGGCGAACATTTTACCGCCACCACCGAGCCGATCCCCTCGCCCTTGATGTTCATGGCGAGTCTCGTGCCGCGCACCAAAAATCTGAAATTCGGCACCGGCGTGATCTGCCTGCCCAACCACGATCCGGCCATCGTCGCCGCCGAGGTCGCGCAGTTCGACCACATGAGCCGTGGCCGCTTCATGTTCGGCATCGGCCCGGGCGGCCTCCTCTCCGACTTCGAGCTGTTCGGCAACGCCGATCGCAGCGTGCGCGGGCGCAAGGCGATGGAAGCCATCGCCACGATCGAACGCATCTGGGCGCAGGATCCGCCCTACAACATTCCAGGGCAATTTCGCGCCGTAGAACTGAAAGACGCGATCATCCCGCATCTGGGCATCGGCTTCATGCCGAAGCCGTTCCAGAAGCCGGGCCCGCCGATCACCATGTCAGTCTCGAGCCGCAACTCGGCGACCGCCCGCATCGCCGGCCAGCGCGGCTGGGGCATTCTGTCCGGCAACAACGTCCCGGCTGGTGCGGTGGCGAGCCACTGGCAGACCTACGGCAAGGCCTGCGCCGAGTCCGGCAGGCAGCCGCGCGGCGAGAATTGGCGCGTGTCGCGCAACGTGATGGTGGCCGAAAGCGATGCAGAGGCGCACGATCGGGTTTACGCGGCGGCCGGATCGAACCGTTACTTCTACACCTACATGCGCGAGGTGCTCTCGCGCGTCGGCATTCTGTCGGTGATGAAGCCCGACCCTGACATGCCGGACGAGGCGGCGACCGTCGAAATCATCACCGAAGGCTGCATGCTCTACGGCTCGGCGACGACGTTCCTCGACAAGCTCATCGCCTTCCGCGACGAAGTCGGCCCATTCGGCACGCTGTTGATGACCGGCCTCGACTGGAGCGGACCGAACCGCGAGTGGGAGCGCAATTCGATGCGGCTTCTCGCGCAAGAGGTTTTCCCGAAATTCCGCCAGCACGCCATGGCGCAGGCGGCGGAGTGACGCGACAAACACGGCGAGGCTTGAAATGAAATCGCTTCTGACAATCGTCGGCATCATTCTGCTTCTGGCCGGCCTCGTCTTTATGGGCCAGGGCTCGCGCTTTTTTCCCTATCCGGCGGAAAGCTTCATGATCGGCGCGCGGGAATGGATCTATTACGGCTGCGCCATCGCCGCCGTCGGCGTGCTGCTGCTGGTCATCGCCTGGCACTGAGCCGGCGCCGTCAAAAATTCGACGCCGAAGCTTTTGGACAGACCCGCCGCGCCCTCCGGCGTCAACCGCAACGCGCGACTGTCCTTCGCCCGCTCAAACCAACGGCGCTGCAGACAGCAGCGGCAGATCTCGGCGCCCACACGACCGGCGACGTGAAAGCGCCGCTCGCTCCAGTCGAGACACGGACGGCAGAAAATACGACGGCGGCGCTCTGGCTCTTCCAACTGCACACCGAAATCCGTGAGAAAAGCCGCGCCCGCTCGCGTAACCTCGCCGCCATCGTCGTTCAGCACGACATAGCCGTTCGCAACCAGCGCATCGGCGATGGCGACCGCCACCCGTCCGGCCAAATGGTCGTAGCACGTGCGCGCAAAGCGGAGCGCCTCGTCGCGCGCCGAGCGCGGCTGGTAACGCGGCGGCATCTCGATGGCGGCGACCGCTTTCATGCTTTCCAGCATGCGCGCGACCAGCGGCGAGGCGATGCGGTAATAGTTGAAGCGGCGTCTCTTGGTAACCGAGAGAAGGCGCGCCTCGACCAGCCTGGCCAAATGCTCGCTCGCGGTCGGGCGGGACACCCGCGCCAGATAGGCAAGCTCGCTGCCGGTCAGCGCCTGGCCGCTCATCAGCGCGGCAAGCATGGTGGCGCGCGCGGTGTCGCCGACCAGCGCGGCAACCTCAACCATGTTGGCGGCAGCAACCATGCCGCATCTTACCGCCGCGTTCGCAGCGTGGGCAACCGAGCACGGTTCGGCGCGCACCTAACCATTAGTCAGCGACACGCGGTCAGTTCGGCGTAACGGTGCGGCGTCCGAAACACTTGCGAGGTCACGCCATGAACCGCGAAATCATCCGCGTCGAGCCACTGTCTACATTCAACGAAGCCCGCAACGTTCCGGTGGCGCCGGTGGTGCGCAGCGGCGATCTGATCTTCGTGTCGAATATTCCGCCTTACGATCCGGCCACCGGCGAGATCAAACGATGGCCGATCGAACGCCAGGTCGAAATCGAGCTTGAGCAGATCAAGCTTTGTCTGACGGCCGCCGGCGCCTGCCTGGACGACGTGATCAAATGCAACGTGTATTGCACCGACGCCAAGTATTTCGGCGACATCAACGCCGTCTACGCGCGCTATTTCGCCAAAAATCCGCCCGCGCGCAGCTTCGTCTGCGTGCTGCCCTGGCACGGGCCGTTCGACGTGGAAATAGACTGCATCGCCCGCGCCCCTGCTTGATCGAACGCCTGATCAGCCGGCCAGCGCGCCGGCGGGCTATCTCGGGGCGCCCGGATCGGAGATGGCGCGCATCGCGACCAGCCGATTCCAGATAAACAGGACGACGATAGCGCCGATCGTCGCAGTGATGAAGCCGGCGCCTTGCCCGGAATTATACCAGCCTACGGACTGACCGATAAATGTCGCCAGGAACGCGCCGACAATTCCCAGCACGGTGGTGAGAATAAAGCCGGTCGGATTATTCGGGCCCGGCGACAACAGCCGCGCGATCAGGCCGGCGACAAACCCGATCAGGACGATCCACAAAATGCTCATTGTTCTCTCCCATCACACGTCCCGCATCATACATCATCGCGGTGGCGCAATCGCGGTGGCGCATGTATGCCACCATCGCAGCAACGGCACGCCCGCGCGAAGCGGCCGCTCGCTTCGCGTTTCTCCCGCAATGGCCGCTGCCCGGATTCAGAGGATGCGGGCAACTTCCTGCGGAGTCGGTAGCCGACCGTTCGGCGTCAACTGATCGACTAGGCCGGGCAATTGCCGGCTGAGACCGTTGAGCAGGTCGTCGCGCGGTACTCCCGAAAGCGACGACAGTTCATTGATGCGATCCTCGCCCAGAACGTTGGCGAGATCGTTGGCCGAAATCGCCTTGTTGGGTCCGGTACCGATCCATGAATTAGCGACCGAGCCCTTGCCGCCCTGCTCCAATTGCTTGACCAGATCGCCCAAGCCGCCGCTCAGCGCACTGCCGGCGACGCTGCCGCCCGCCAGTCTGCCTAGCAGACCGGTCAATCCGCCACCGGCTTCGCCGCCGGGTGTGCCAGCTGACGAGCCGGCGCCGGGAGCAGCGGATGGCGTGTTCGGTGTTCCGCCGCTCAGGCTCTTGACGGCCTTGAAGGCAATCAGCCCGAGCAAGGCCATCGTCATCGGCGACATGCCGCCCTTTCCCGGCGTGCCGCGCGGCCCATTCTGCATTCCATTGAGGACGTCCATCAGACCCATTGCGGCCTCCTCTGCGACGAGAACTGATTGCGCACGACGATCTTCCCCAGATGTAGCACTGACAAGACGGAGCGTTTCACGTTCGCGTGTCTCTTATTCGACGCAAATTTATGAAATACCGTACCGTGTTACCTCGCCGAAACGAGATCGCGCTCCGACGCGCTATGTTTCTCTGTTCACTTTTGGAAGTCGCGGTTCACCCGCTAAATCCGCCGCCATCGAGGAACGCCTGCTCTTGCGGCGTCGTGGTGCGCCCGAGCACAGCATTGCGGTGGGGGAAACGCCCGAAGCGGCGGATGATATCGGCGTGCAGTTCCGCCCATTTCAACGAGTCGGCATCGCCGGTCGCGCGGAACAGCGCAACGGAGCGCTCCTGGTCGGCCAACGTTTCCGCGTGCTCGAACGGCAGATAGAAGAAAGTGCGCTCGGGCACTGCGACCCGCTGATCGAAACCCCTGGCAATTGCCCTCTCCGCCAGCGCCCGGGCGAGCGGATCGGCCGCGTAGGAGCGCGCGCTGCCACGAAACATGTTGCGCGGGAATTGATCGAGCACGATGACGAGAGCGAGCGCGCTTTCAGGCCGATTTTCCCAATCGCTCAGCCGGCCCGCGGCCGCATCCTCGTAAGTCGCCGCGAACCGTTCCCGGATCGCGGCATCGAAGGCGTCGTCCTGCTCGAACCAATGCTCGCTGCCGGCACGCCAGAAGGCGAGCACGTCCTCGGCGGACGGGCGCGCCGGTGCGTTATGTACGCTCATGACCTCTCCCACTTCGCGCGAGCCAACGTTCAAAAATTCTGCAGCATCGCTTCGCGGAAGAATTTCGGCAGTTCGGCAAGATCGCCATCTCCGCAATCGGCGGCAACCGCGGCGGAGAGCGCGCTGAGCACTCCCGCCGTCAACGGCATCGGCACCCCGGAAAGCGCACCGGTCGCCACCATCGACATGAAATCCTTGCGCAAGGTGCGGATATCGAGGGTGACGTCGGCCTTGCCGCCTTTGAGCACGTCGGCCTTGCTTTTCAGCCAGCCGCAGGCCGTCGGGCCATCCTGCATGACGTCGAGCATTTGCTCGACGGTGAGCCCCTGCTTGACGCCGAGCGCAAGCAATTCGGACACGGCCTGGATATAGGCGCCGAGCCCAAGATTGGCGGCAAGTTTCATCGCGTAGCCGGCGCCGTTTGCGCCCATGTGGACGATGCGGCGCGTGAGCTTCGAGAGCACGGGGCGCGCCCGCTCCAGATCCTCCGCGCGCCCCCCGACCATGGCGAGCAGGGCGCCGCTACGCACCGACGGAATCGTGCCGAGCACCGGCGCCTCAAGGAGCCGCGCGCCTTTCGCTTCCACCAGCGACGCGAGTTCGCGACCGGTCATCGGCTGCAGCGTGCTCATCTCGATGAACAGCTTGCCGTTCACGTCACCCTGCAGGAAACCATCCGCTCCGTGAAAGATGCGCCGCGCGCCGTTGTCCTCGGTGATGCTGGAAATGACGATCTCGGACGCCGCGGCGACCTCGCGCGCACTGGCAGCAATGCGCAAACCACCTTCTCCCGCCCTGTAGGTCGCAGCGGCGTCCTGATCCCAGCCCATCACCTCGAAGCTCTGCTCACGCAGGCGCTGCGCCATCGCCGCACCCATGCGGCCGAGACCGACAATTCCGATTTTCATGATTTGCTCCTGGGACTCCGTTTCCCGGATGCAGTGCGGCGCGAAGTGCCGCACTGCTGATCCGGGATCGTTGCAGACTTCGGGCCTGTGGCGATCCCGGGTCTGCGGCGCACCACTTCGTGCTGCGCCGCGCCCGGGAAAAGTCCTTCGGTTGTTACCCCAGCGCCTCAACCACCGCCTTGCCGCAAGCGACGGTGTTGGCCGAACCGCCGAGATCGCGGGTGCGCAGCTTCGGCTCGGCCAGCACGCGCTCGATTGCCTTGACGATGGCGGCGGAGGCTTCGGCCTCGCCGAGATGTTCGAGCATCATCGCCCCCGACCAGATCTGCCCGATCGGGTTGGCGATGCCCTGCCCGGCAATATCCGGCGCCGAGCCGTGCACCGGTTCGAACAGCGAAGGAAACCGCCGCTCGGGATCGATGTTGCCCGACGGCGCGATGCCGATGGTGCCGGTGCAGGCGGGGCCGAGATCGGAAAGGATGTCGCCGAACAGGTTCGAGCCGACCACGACGTTGAATTTGTCCGGCCGCAGCACGAACAGCGCGGTCAAGATATCGATGTGATACTTGTCCCACTTCACGTCGGGAAAATTCTTCGACACTGCCTCCACCCGTTCGTCCCAGTACGGCATGGTGATGGCGATGCCGTTCGATTTGGTCGCCGAGGTCAAATGCTTCTTCGGCGTCTTGCGCGCGAGCTCGAAGGCGAATTTGAGCACGCGGTCGACGCCGATGCGCGACATCACGGTCTCCTGCACCACCACTTCGCGCTCGGTGCCGGCGAACATACGGCCGCCGATGGCGGAATATTCGCCCTCGGTGTTCTCGCGCACCACCCAGAAGTCGATGTCGCCGGGCTTGCGGCCAGCGAGCGGCGACGCCACCCCAGGCATCAGCCGCACCGGGCGCAGATTGATGTACTGGTCGAATTCGCGCCGCCACAGAATGAGCGAGCCCCACAGCGAAATGTGATCCGGCACCTTCGCCGGCCAGCCGACCGCGCCGAAATAGATCGCGTCATGGCGGCCAATTTTTTCCTTCCAGTCCTCCGGCATCATGCGGCCGTGCTTTTCGTAATAATCGTACGAGGCGAAATCGAATTGATCCTGCCGCAGCTCGAAGCCGAATTTCTTCGCCGCGGCCTCGAGCACGCGCACACCCTCCGGCACCACCTCCTTGCCGATGCCGTCGCCCGGAATGACGGCGATGTTGTAGACGCGGTTGGTGGGCATTGAGCGTTTCCTCTCGTGATTGTAGGGCGCGATTCGCGGCAGCGTACATACGAGGGCGCCGTTTGCGTCACGCCAACCTATGGCGAGATTACGCCCTTGGCTAACTACGCGCGCGCTCCAGCGAAGCGCCGAACGCATCGAACGCCTCGGCAAGCAGCCGCAGCACCGCGGCAGGATCAGTCGCGGTGAGCACGCGGCCGCGGTGCGCTTTGAGGAGATCGTCAGGCGCGCCGGCGCATTCGGCCGCCGTGTCGAGCGCCCAGCCGAGATGCTTGCGCGCGTGGCGTAGGCCGATCTCGACGCCGTAGAGGCCGAGCATTTCGCCGTAGAGCGCGCTTGTCAGCGCAAGCTGTTCGCGCAAGCGGCGGCGGCGCTTCGCGCTGTCCGGTTGCGAGATAACGCGCGAGCTGGCCGGGAAACCACGGTTTTCCTTGTGCGCCGCGGCCGACCATCACCGCATCGGCGCCGGAGGCCGCCAGCGCCGCATCGGCATCGTCGAAGCTTTCGATGTCGCCATTGACGACAACGGGGATCGACACCGCCTCCTTGACCGCCCGCACCGCGGCCCAATCGGCGCGGCCCTTATAGAACTGGCAGCGGGTGCGGCCATGTACGGTGACGAGCCGCACGCCGGCGTCTTGCGCGCGCCGCGCGAGTTCCGGCGCGTTGCGCGAGGCATCGTCCCAGCCAAGCCGCATTTTCAACGTCACTGGCACGCGCACCGCCCCGACCACCGCCTTGATCAGCGTCAGCGCATGATCGAGGTCGCGCATCAGCGCCGAGCCCGACTGGCCGCCGGTGACGTGCTTGGCCGGGCAGCCCATGTTGATGTCGATGATGGCGGCGCCCGAATTCTTCGGCGATGCGCGCGCCCTCGCCCATCCAGCACGCCTCGCAGCCGGCAATCTGCACCACATGCAACCCGCCGCCGTGATCCTCGATCCGCCGACGCGCCATCCGCTGCTGCACCGCCCGCCCGCTTCCGGCGAGCGCCGCGCACGCCGTCATTTCCGAAACGACGAGCCCGGCGCCGAGCGACGCCGCCAACCGCCGGAACGGCGCATCGGTGACGCCCGACATCGGCGCCAGCAGCACCGGATTGGGCAGCGGGATCGCCCCGATGGATATGGATTTCATAGCCGGCCTGATAGCAGATTTACGCTATCGGCTGCGCCGAAAAATGACGCTGAGATTGTTGGCCGGCATCGATACGGTTTCGGCAAGCTTAAAGCCGTGCCGCTCGGCAAGCGCGGTGACATCGCCGAGGTCGCGAATGCCCCATTGCGGATTTCGCGCCCGCAGATCGAGATCGAAGTCGCGGTTGCTCGGCGCGGTATGGTCGCCGCCGATCTTGTAAGGACCGTACAGATACAGCATGCCGCCGTCCGCCAGCGTGCGCGCCGCCCCGGCGATCAATCCTTCGCACACCGCCCATGGCGCGATGTGGATCATGTTGCAGCAGATGATGACGTCAGCCCGTTCGACCGGCCAGCGCGCCGCCGTTACGTCGAGAGCAAGCGGCGGCAAAAGGTTCGGCATCGGCGCGGCTGTGCGGTGCGCGGCGGCGCTCGCCAGCGCCTGCGGCTCCGGATCGGTCGGCTGCCAATCCAGCGCCGGCAGCTCGGCCGCGAAATAGGCCGCATGCTCGCCGCTGCCGCTCGCTACTTCCAGCACGAGGCCCTTGCGCGGCAGCACGCGCCGCAGCACCGCGAGGATCGGCTCGCGGTTGCGCGCGACGTGCGGACGATATTGGCGCTGATCGGGCGTCTCGGACATGCGCATTCTCATGCAAGAGTTTGCTCCGAAAGGCCAGCGCGTAGGGTGGGCAAAGGCGCGAAGCGCCGTGCCCACCGTTCTATCTGAAACTCTGCGTATGCTGTGGTGGGCACGCTTCGCTTTGCCCACCCTACGCGCGTTACGTGCGCTCCATCGCCGCTTCGGCCTTGAGACTGTCGAGATCGCGGTAGATCGAGGCGACCGCCAGCACCTTGCCGTTTTGCCGGTAGCGCACCACGCAATCGCGTGACGTGATGTCGCCCTCGATGGCGAGGTCGTCCCATTTTTCGGCGTGTCCGACATAGTTGATCGGCACGTCGTAGTGCTGGCTCCAGAAGAACGGTGCCTGCGCGAACGGCTCTCTGTTCCCGAGCATGTTGCGCGCGACCGCCTGGCCCTGACGCTCCGCCACCACCCAATGCTCGATGCGCAGGTTCTGGCCCGAGTGCGGGTCGGGCCATCGCGCAATGTCGCCCGCGGCGAAAATTCCGGGCGCGCTGGTCTCCAGATATTCGTTGACCACGACGCCGCGGTCGATCTTCAGGCCGGCGGCCTCGGCCAATTGCAGCCGCGGCCGCACGCCGACGCCGACCACCACCAGGTCGGCGGGAAGGCTGGCCCCGCTTTTGAGCTTGGCCTGCGCGCGATCGATGGCAACGACACTGTCCTCGAGATGGAAAATGACGCCGTGTTCTTCGTGCAGCGCCTTGATGAAATCGCCGTATTGCGCGCCGAGCACGCGCTCGAGCGGAAGGCGTTCCGGCGCCGCCACATGGACTTCGAGCCCACGCGTGCGCAGCGCGGCGGCGGTTTCGAGACCGATGAAGCTTGCGCCGATCACGACGGCGCGCCGTGCGGTCTTTGCCGCGGCGCCAATCGCCCTCGAATCGGCAAGCGAACGCAGCACATGCACGTGCGGCTCGCGCGCACCCGGAATATCGAGGCGCACCGGCTCCGCGCCGGTGGCGAGCAAAAGCTTGTCGAAGGAGACAGCTTCGCCGCTCGCCAGCGTCACTTGCCGGCGGCTGGCGTCGATCGCCGTGACTTCAGTGTTGAGCCACAAGTCGATCGCCTGCTGTTGGTAAAACTCGGCGGCCCGCAAAGGCATCCAATCCTCCGGC
>CAVRYM010000003.1:532500-898807 GCA_963725495.1 uncultured Alphaproteobacteria bacterium
CGCGGCGTCGAACACTGATTAGAAAGACCAGTTTGCTTCATAAGATCGAACCGACGGCGAGGCGGTCAAGCTTCGCCGACATTCCAGGTTTCAGTAATCAGATGTCAGCAATCAGAGATGTTCTGATTACCGATTACTGCTTTCTGATTCCTGAATGGAGAAGGCGCGCCGCGCATGGCCGAAGCCATAATCGCGGAGCTCGGATCGATCTCCTCTTCACGATGTCAGATAACACGGGCAAGCCGCGCCAAAGCGCGAACCGCCCGAATTGATGTTTCTCACGAACGAGTGTTGCAAAGTCGCGGGATGCAAAGCCGCGCAGCACAAAGCCACGCACTGCACAACCGACAGAGCCGCCTGGTGGAGCCAGACGGGATCGAACCGACGACCTCCTGCTTGCAAAGCAGGCGCTCTCCCAACTGAGCTATGGCCCCGACAGGGAACAGGCATCAGTAGTCAGCAATCAGAATTGAGACGCGGCGCGCATGCCGTCGCCTGATTACTGACACCTGATTACTGATTCCTGGAGTTGGTGGGCCTGGGAAGATTTGAACTTCCGACCTCACGCTTATCAAGCGCGCGCTCTAACCAACTGAGCTACAAGCCCGAACCAGGAGTCAGTGGTCAGAAATCAGTAATCAGAAGTCGCATCTGATTACTGAATACTGATTACTGACTCCTGGTCTGCTCGTTCGTGAAGAAAGAGAAACGGAGACGGCGGTGTCCCGCCAGTGGACCTGATCGGCTTGCACCGAACAGATCCTGATGTTTCCAAGAGATCCGATAGAAACGCGTGAGGCGTTTCTGAAGGATCATCCTTAGAAAGGAGGTGATCCAGCCGCAGGTTCCCCTACGGCTACCTTGTTACGACTTCACCCCAGTCGCTGACCCTACCGTGGCCGGCTGCTTCCTTGCGGTTAGCGCACCGTCTTCAGGTAAAGCCAACTCCCATGGTGTGACGGGCGGTGTGTACAAGGCCCGGGAACGTATTCACCGCAGCGTGCTGATCTGCGATTACTAGCGATTCCAACTTCATGTGCTCGAGTTGCAGAGCACAATCCGAACTGAGACGGCTTTTTGAGATTTGCGCAGGATTGCTCCATTGCGTCCCATTGTCACCGCCATTGTAGCACGTGTGTAGCCCAGCCCGTAAGGGCCATGAGGACTTGACGTCATCCCCACCTTCCTCGCGGCTTATCACCGGCAGTCCCCTTAGAGTGCCCAACTAAATGATGGCAACTAAGGGCGAGGGTTGCGCTCGTTGCGGGACTTAACCCAACATCTCACGACACGAGCTGACGACAGCCATGCAGCACCTGTGTTCCCGCCAGCCGAACTGAAGAGTTCCATCTCTGGTACTCATACGGGACATGTCAAGGGCTGGTAAGGTTCTGCGCGTTGCTTCGAATTGAACCACATGCTCCACCGCTTGTGCGGGCCCCCGTCAATTCCTTTGAGTTTTAATCTTGCGACCGTACTCCCCAGGCGGGATGCTTAATGCGTTAGCTGCGCCACTGACGGGTAAACCCGACAACGGCTAGCATCCATCGTTTACGGCGTGGACTACCAGGGTATCTAATCCTGTTTGCTCCCCACGCTTTCGCACCTCAGCGTCAGTACCGGGCCAGTGAGCCGCCTTCGCCACTGGTGTTCTTGCGAATATCTACGAATTTCACCTCTACACTCGCAGTTCCACTCACCTCTCCCGGACTCAAGCTTCTCAGTATCAAAGGCAGTTCTGGAGTTGAGCTCCAGGATTTCACCCCTGACTTAAAAAGCCGCCTACGTGCGCTTTACGCCCAGTGATTCCGAGCAACGCTAGCCCCCTTCGTATTACCGCGGCTGCTGGCACGAAGTTAGCCGGGGCTTCTTCTGCGGGTACCGTCATTATCTTCCCCGCCGAAAGGACTTTACAACCCTAAGGCCGTCATCATCCACGCGGCATGGCTGGATCAGGCTTGCGCCCATTGTCCAATATTCCCCACTGCTGCCTCCCGTAGGAGTCTGGGCCGTGTCTCAGTCCCAGTGAGGCTGATCATCCTCTCAGACCAGCTACTGATCGTCGCCTTGGTGGGCCGTTACCCCACCAACTAGCTAATCAGACGCGGGCCGATCCTTCAGCGATAAATCTTTCTCCTTACGGACGTATCCGGTATTAGCCCAAGTTTCCCTGGGTTGTTCCGAACTGAAGGGCGCGTTCCCACGTGTTACTCTCCCGTCTGCCGCTCCCCTTGCGGGGCGCTCGACTTGCATGTGTTAGGCCTGCCGCCAGCGTTCGCTCTGAGCCAGGATCAAACTCTCAAGTTGAAGAGATTTGATCTCGGCTGGTCACACGTTTGACGAGGTCCCACTCTGATGTCTCACGATGCTTGCGCATCGCAATAATCACAGTGTTGACCTGAAACGTAGACCGCCGAAGTCTCTTCGGCCGCATCCTTCAATGTCGAAGACAAGCCTCGACCTTCGGGATACGGCGCGCAGGACTCCGCCGTCCACGTTTCTCTTTCTTCCGATTCACCTGTCAAACATCCCGGAACTTTGCAGCTCCGTCTCCCTCGCCCGTGCTCCCCAAGGGGAGGAAAAGGCAGAGGGAAGCCGCCGAAGCCTGTACATCCGACATGGCCATAGGTCATGACCGGATGATTCACCGCGCTAACAGTGAGGGCTTCTCAAGACGCGTCATCGCGCCAAGCGGTGGCGCGCCAAGAGGGCTTATATAGTCTTGGGGCACTGTCATTGTCAACGCCTTTGCCGGCAAAAAAGCGCGCTGTGGAGGGCGGAAAGTGCATGTCCCGCCGCTCGGGGCGGCACGCGGCTTAGGCTGCGATCTATGGAGCAAGCCAGCGATTTAGGCGTCTCCCCGGCCTTGCGCCGCACTGCGGCCACATTCCTCCACCGTTGTTAAGGGCTTCGTGTCGGGTTCATGCCGCAAGTACGGGGTTCGCGGTATCGCCAAGTGAGTTTCCAGCCCTCGACGGTCTCCCGGATTGACGCTCCGGAACCGCCGAGAGCATTCTGTCGTCGCTTGATTCCGGCTTTCGACGCAAAGCCGATCGGGTGGGGAACGTTGCGCCGCAAGTTGCGGACGCGTGTGCGGGGGACGCGGTCTTGGACCAGGGTAGGCTGCGCGCCGGTGGTCGGAGGGTAGTGGCCGAGCAAATCGAGCTTGGCAATGAACCGCCGCTTTCGGTCGACGGCGGCGACGGCGGTCTGATCGATCGGCGCCGAGTTTCCATCCACTGGCTGAGCGGCACCATACTGACCGGGCTTTGCGGCGCTGCGCTGATGGGCGGCGCCGTTTTCGCTTCGCTCGACGGCGAAACCAATTTCGCCGCCGCGCCGCAGCAGGTCGAATCGGTAGTCGGCGGCGCGATCTCCAACCTCCGCGACCGGATAGGCGGCCTGCACAAGACCGACCGGCTGCCGGCGATTTCCGAAGCGAACGTTGAGCGCGCCGTGTTGCGCGTTCCGACGGTGACGCGTGGCCACGACCGCGAGACCGTCCGCGTGCGCCCCTATGAGCGCGTGTTCGGCAATTTGTCGCTCACGGCAACCGAGGTTTCCGCCAAGATCCCGCCGTTCAACCCGCAGAAGATTCTGGCTGCCGCCGTCGCCGGCGACGACGCGGCGGCAGCGGCGCCCCAGCCGGACGCCGAAGTATCGTTCTCGACGTGTGACTTCGTGCCGGCGGCGCGCGGAGCAAAGGTCACGCCGGCGGTGTGCGAACTCGGCTCACTCCTGTCCAAGGTCAAGCCGGCCACGCTGTTGCCGCTCGACGAGGTGATGGCGCGCGTGCGTGACATCGGCACGGAATCGGGCATTGGCGGCACGCCGCTATTTGCCAATACCGACAGCACCGCCTCGATCAAGATGGGCTACGCCCCCGACAACGACCCCGATCCGTATCTGGGCTTCGAGGCGCGCATCGTTCCGATGAATGTCACGCTCGTGCCCAAGATGCAGCCGAGCGTGGCCATCGACCCGAACGAGCAGATCATCACCGCGAAAAAGGCCGAGACGGTCGGCGCGATCCTGCACGACCTCGGCGTCTCGCCCGATCTGATCAAGCAGATCCTCGCCGTGCTCGGACCGCAAGCAAGTCAGGTGTTGAAAGAAGGCGTACGGGTGCGGGTGCTGCTGGCGCCGGCCATCCTCGGCCGCGTGTTGCCGCTGCGCGTCATTGTCGAGGACTTCGTCGATCCAGGCGGCAGCAGCTTTGTCCGACATGGGCAACTATGTGCCGGTCGACATCAGCAACGTCGACGACCAAGTCGCCGAGCAGAAACCGGACCGGCCGGTCGATGACAACGAGGCCGGCGTGTCGCTCTATCAGAGCCTGTACGAGACCGCGTTGCGCAACAACGTGCCGCAGCCGGTGATCGACGAATTGGTGCGCATCTACGCCTACGACGTCGACTTCCAGCGCAAGGTACTGCCGGGCGAACTCGTTCGACGTGCTCTATGCCGAGGACACCAACGGCGACGGCACCCACGAGGTGCGCTATTCCGCCCTCACCGTCGGCGGCGACACCAAGCGATATTATCACTTCCGCACGGCCGATGATGGGCAGTACGACTATTACGACGATTCCGGCAAGAGCGCGAAGAAGTTCCTGGTGCGCAAGCCCGTCGCGCTCGGCGCCGAGACCTCGCCGTTCGGCTGGCGCGTCCATCCGCTCCTGCACATCAAGGAATTCCACAGCGGCGTCGATTGGGCGGCGCCGTTCGGCACGCCGATCTTCTCCGCCGGCAACGGCACCATCGAGGAAATCGGGCCGCGGGGCGGCTACGGCAAATACGTGCGCATCCGCCACCCCGACGGTTACGAGACCGCCTACGGCCACATGACCGCGTTCGCGCGCGGCCTCGACATCGGCAGCCACGTGCGGCAGGGACAGGTCATCGGCTTCGTCGGCTCGACCGGCGTGTCGACCGGCTCACACGTGCATTTCGAGATCTGGGTCAACGGGCACGTGGTCGATCCGATGCGCATCAAGCTGCCGCGCGGCCGCGTGCTCGACGGCGGCACGCTCGCCGACTTCGAGCGCGACCGCAAGCTGCTCGATACGCTGGTCGAAAACGCGCCGGCCGCGCACGTCGCCACCGCGCGGTAGGTTATTCTCGCCGGTAGGGAGTTGAGTTCAGGCGGAATCCCGAGCGAGGGATTGGTCCGGACCTTGCGTCGGTCGCTAGACGCCGTCGATCGCAATGGCAGCATAGACCTTCGAAAGAAATCGACCTGTCAAGGATCAATGACCGCCGAAGGCGGCGCTTCGCGTCCTTGACAGGTCGATTTCTTTCGAAAGCACGATAGCCATTGCGATCGACGGCTTCCCCTGATCAGGAAAGCACCGAACTCAATCACTAGGATTGAGTGCTACCTCACATCGATCGCGTTGCGCAGCGCCAGCGGCGAGTGAATCGGGCTCAGCCGCTCGATGCCCCGCGCACCGCCGGTGCCGAGAATCTGCACCGATCCGTAATTGAACACTCTGCCGAGAACGGATTGATCGACATCCACGGACGCGACCTTGTCCATGTTCATCTCGGCGGTGTGCCGAGTGATGAGCCCGCGCTTGTAGACGATGCGCTTGTTGGTCACCGCGATCTCGGTGGTGAACCGTATGAACCAGGCGTGAATGGCGCCGATCAGCGCCAAAAAGCCAAATATCGCGGCAGCGCCGGCAAAGCCGAGCCACGCCGAAGAATTACTCCGGAAATTGTACCCCAGAGCAAGGAACGCGAGAGCGACAACCGCAAAGAAGATCGCGCGGTGATAGATCACCCAGCTTATCCGGCCGTCGACGAGGATCTTCTCCTCAGGCTGCAGCACGTGTTTCACATAGCTCATGCCGGAGCCTCCGCTGCCGTTGGTTGTGCCCGGGAATCGGGGACCGTACAGAAATGCCAAACGCGCACGAAGCGCGCAAGACATTCCGAGGCGACATTTCCTGGGCGCAGCGCAGCACGACAGTGATGCGCTGCAGACCCGGGACCGTTACACACGCGAATTCTACGTTACGCCGCGGCGGCGACCGCGTTGCCGTTGAACGTAAGCCCGGCCTTGCCCGCCGAGATCGACACCTTCTCGCCGTCCTTGATGCGGCCGGAGAGAATGAGTTCGGACAGCGGGTCCTGCACCGACTTCTGGATCACGCGCTTTAATGGCCGCGCACCATAGGCCGGATCGTAGCCCTTGTCGGCCAGCCACTCGCGCGCCTTGGCATCGAGCGACAGCGTGATCTTGCGCTCGGCCAGAAGCTCGGCCAACCGCTTGAGCTGGATGTCGACGATGCGCGCCATATGCTCGCGCTTAAGCCGGTGGAACAGGATGATCTCGTCGACGCGATTCAAGAACTCCGGCCGGAAGCGCGCCCGCACCTCGGCCATCACCAGGTCGCGCACCTTCTCGATGTCCTCACCGTCGGGCTGCGCCACCAGATATTCGGCGCCGAGGTTGGAGGTCATGATCAGGAGCGTGTTGCGGAAATCGACGGTGCGGCCCTGGCCATCGGTCAGCCGGCCGTCGTCGAGCACCTGCAAGAGCACGTTGAACACGTCCGGGTGCGCCTTCTCGATCTCGTCGAACAGCACCACCTGATAGGGCCGCCGCCGCACCGCTTCGGTGAGCGCGCCGCCCTCCTCGTAGCCGACATAGCCGGGCGGCGCGCCGATCAATCGCGCCACCGAATGCTTCTCCATGTATTCCGACATGTCGATGCGGATGAGCGCGTGCTCGTCGTCGAACAGATACTCCGCCAGCGCCTTGGTCAGCTCGGTCTTGCCGACACCCGTCGGCCCCAGAAACATGAATGAACCAATCGGCCGGTTCGGATCCTGCAAGCCGGCACGCGCGCGGCGCACCGCGGTCGACACCGCCCGCACCGCCTCGTTCTGGCCGACCACGCGTTTTTCGAGCTGGTCTTCCATGCGCAAAAGCTTCTCGCGCTCGCCCTCGAGCATGCGGTCGACCGGAATGCCGGTCCAGCGCGACACCACCTGCGCGATGTGGTCGGCGGTGACCGCCTCCTCGACCATCGCGGTCTTGCCTTCGGAGGCCTCGACCTCTTTCAGCTTCTTCTCCAGCACCGGAATGCGGCCGTAGGCGAGTTCGCCGGCGCGCTGGTACTCGCCACGGCGCTGCGCCTGCGCCAGTTCGTTCTTGAGCGCATCGAGCTCGGATTTCAGCTTCGCCGCGTCGGAGAGCTTGTTCTTCTCCGATTTCCACCGCGCGGTCAGATCGGCCGACTGCTTCTCCAGCCTGGCGAGCTCGCCTTCGAGATTTTTCAGCCGCGCCTTCGAGCCGGCGTCGCTCTCTTTCTTCAGCGCCTCCTGCTCGATCTTGAGCCGGATGATCTCGCGATCGATCGAGTCGAGCTCTTCCGGCTTCGAATCGACCTGCATTTTCAGCCGCGCCGCCGCCTCGTCGACCAGATCGATCGCCTTGTCGGGCAGGAAGCGGTCGGTGATGTAGCGGTTCGACAGCGTCGCCGCGGCGACGATGGCGGAATCGGTGATGCGCACGCCGTGGTGCTGCTCGTATTTGTCTTTCAGCCCGCGCAGGATCGAGATCGTGTCCTCGACCGTCGGCTCATCGACATAGATCGGCTGGAAGCGCCGCGCCAAGGCGGCGTCCTTCTCGACGTGCTTCTTGTATTCGTCGAGCGTGGTCGCGCCGATGCAATGCAGTTCGCCGCGAGCGAGTGCGGGTTTGAGCAGATTAGAGGCGTCCATCGCGCCATCGGCTTTGCCGGCGCCGATGATGGTGTGCATCTCGTCGATGAACAGGATGTAGGCGCCGGCCGCCGAGGTCACTTCCTGCAGCACGGCCTTGAGCCGCTCCTCGAACTCGCCGCGGTATTTGGCGCCGGCGATCATCGCGCCGATGTCGATCGCAAGCAGTTTCTTGTCGTGCAGGCTTTCCGGCACGTCGCCGTTGACGATGCGCAGCGCCAAACCTTCGACGATGGCGGTCTTGCCGACGCCCGGCTCGCCAATGAGCACGGGATTGTTCTTGGTGCGGCGGGAGAGCACCTGGATGGTGCGGCGGATTTCCTCGTCGCGGCCGATCACCGGATCGAGCTTGCCGTCGCGCGCCGCCTGGGTGAGATCGCGCGCGTATTTCTTCAGCGCGTCGTAGGCGTTCTCTGCCGAGGCTGAGTCCGCGGTGCGGCCCTTGCGCAACGCCTCGATGGCGGCATTGAGATTCTGCGCGGTGACGCCGGCATTGGCGAGGATTTTCCCCGCTTCGCTGCTGCGGTCGAGCGCGAGCGCGAGCAGCAAGCGCTCCACGGTGACGAAGCTGTCGCCCGCCTTCTCGCCGGCCTTCTCGGCGGCGTCGAACACGCGCGCCAGCGCCGGATCGAGATAGATCTGGCCGGCCCCGCCGCCGGAAATCTTTGGCCTTTTGGCCAGTGCCGCATCCACCGCGGCAAGCGCCTGGCGCGAATTGCCGCCGGAACGGTCGATCAGCCCGGCCGCCAACCCCTCGGGATCGTCGAGCAGCACCTTGAGCAGGTGCTCGGGGGCGAATTGCTGATGGCCCTCGCGCTGCGCCAGCGATTGGGCGGATTGCACGAAGCCACGGCTGCGGTCGGTATATTTGTCTATATTCATATCGTCTGCTCCCTCGGCCTATTCCTCCCGTCCGATGGCATGATCCCGAAAAGTGTTAGCGGTTTTCGGAAAAGATCATGCCCAAAAATGGCCCGGTTGGAACATCTTCATCGGGTCTATGGATTCAAGCGCGGGCGAAGGCGTTCCCGATCGAGACCGAACAATTCACTCTTTAAGGATTTCCGACACCCGGCGGTTCCCTCAAAAAGGCAAACCGCCGTAGTTCCATATGGGGGGCGAAACCGGCCGGGAAAAGACCGGCAGCCGCCATCTGCCGCGCAAAATTTCCACTTCCCCCGCGCAGCGGCGGCGTTTCCCGGGCGCGGCGCAGCATGGAGCGAAGCGCAATGATGCGCTGCAGACCCGGGACCGTTACAATCGCAGGCGCCCGCGACGATCCCGGATCAGCGTCGCACCACCATAGCGCGTCGAAGACGCGCGTGAACGCGCTTATGATGCTGCGCCGCATCCGGGAAACGAATTCCCGATGACCACACAGGCCGCCTCCCATCCCCAATCCTCCTACCGCTGGGTCGTGCTCACGGCGGCGACGGCGGCGCAGGCGACCGCCTCCTTCGCCCTGCTCGGGCTCGCCGCGCTCGCCGGCTTCATCCAACGCGACTTTCATCTCACCGCGGCCGAGACCGGCCTCCTCTTCACCGCCGGCTACGCCGCACCGACCTTGTCGCTCCTGTTCGTCGGCGATCTCCTCGACCGCAAGAGCGAACGGCTGATCATCGGCATCGGCGCGATCATTCTCGCCGCCGCTTTGCTGCTCGCCGCGACCGCCACCAGCTACACCGCGCTGCTCGCCTGGCTGGTCGTCGCCGGCCTTGGTTACAGCTCGACTCAGCCGGGCGGCAGCAAGTCGGTCTCCGCCTGGTTTCGCGGCGACCGGCTCGGGCTCGCCATGGGCATCCGCCAGGCCGGACTGCCGCTCGGCGGCGCGATCGCCGCCGCCATCCTGCCCGCGGTCGCCGCCGCATGGAGCTGGCGCGCCGCCTTTGTCGCCGGCGCCGCCGCAGCGCTCGCCGGCGGACTTGCGTTCGCGCTCATCTACCGGCCGCCGGCCGAGAGCGCGGACGCCGCACCCAAGCGTGCCAAGCTCACCTATGCGGTCGTCGCCGACTTGCTGCGCGAGCCATGGATGCGCAACGCCATGATCGCCGGCCTCGCGCTGGTCAGCGCGCAATACGGCATCCTCGCCTGGCTCATGCTTTATCTGCGCGACCACGCGCAGATCACGCTCACCCGCGCCGCATTCTTTCTGTCGCTGGCGCAGGCAGCCGGCGTCATCGGCCGCGTCGCGCTGGCGGCGGCAAGCGACCGCACGCCGGGCGCGCGCTTTGCGCCTGCTCACCTGGTCGATGATCGCGGTCGGCGCCGGCGTTCTCGTTCTTTTATTTGTTCCGCCCGGCACGCCGGAGTTTTTGCTCGCGCTGCTCGCCGCCTGGCTCGGCTTCTTCGGCCTCGGCTGGTACGGCCCGTGGGTCGCCTATCTGGCCGAGACCGCCCCACCCGACAAAACCGGCCTCACGCTCGGCGCCGCCATGGCGCTCAACCAGCTCGGCATCATCGGCGCGCCGCCGCTCCTCGGCCTCGTCCACGACCTCACCGGCGGCTACGCCGCGCTCTGGGCCTGCGTCGTTGTGGTGTTGGCGGTGGCTTATGGGTTGACGGGGGTGACGCGAAATAACACGCGCGGCTGATCGGCTCGCCGAAGGTCGCTTGAACATCCTCGGCTAGATGTTATTCTAGTCAGTATGACCAGAATATCGAAACCGGCCAAAATGCCCAAACCGCGCCGGCGGACGCGCGACCGCCGTCCCGGACACTGGCGCCTGCAAGACGCGAAAGCGCGTTTCAGCGAGCTTGTGCGGCGCGTGCACGCGGAAGGCCCCCAGCACGTGACAGTGCACGGGCGCGACCAAGTGGTCGTCGTTGCCGCCGAGGAGTTTCGCCGCCTCAAAGGCGATCTTTCCGGCGAAGCCCTGGTCGCCGTCATGCGGGCATCGCCCCACCGCGAGATCGATATCGAACCGAGGCGCTCCCGGATGCCGGTGCGCGATGTTGTCTTGTGACCGGCTGGCTGCTCGACACCAATGTCCTTTCGGAACTGCGCCGACTGAGGCCCGAGCCAAAGGTGGTCGCCTTCATCAAAGGGCAGCCGCTCGACGCTCTTTATATTAGTGCGGTGACGCTGGCTGAAATCCGTTACGGCATCGACCGGGTGACCGATGCCGGCCGCCGCGCCGAGCTCAATGACTGGCTGACCCACAAAGTGCGTCCCCTGTTCGAGCAGCGGGTCTTGCCGGTGAGCGAGGACGTCATTTTCAAATGGCGCCTGTTGGTCGAAGAAGGCCGCAAAAAGGGGCACACGTATTCGCAGCCCGATCTTTTCATCGCAGCCACCGCCCTTGAACACGGGCTGACAGTCGTCTCGCGCGACACCGACGATTACCAATACGCTGGCGTCCCGCTGCTTAATCCGTGGAAGTGAAGATTGATTGTGACGCGCATTCCACTCTCGCTCGCTTGCGGGAGAGGAGCTGTCGCTTGACAAGCGACAGGCGACACCACTATCCCTTCGCATGATCCGCTCGTTCCGTCATCGCGGCCTGAAGGCCATGTATGAAGGGCGGTCGGAGAGACGCGTGTCGCCGCAACACGTCATTCGATTGCGCGATATTCTCGCGGTCCTGGACCGCAGCCGGAAGCCGGACGACATGAACCTGCCGGGATTCCGGCTGCACCTGCTCAAGGGCGAACTGAAAGGGCATTGGGCGGTTTGGGTGTCGGGAAACTGGCGCGTGACTTTTCGTTTCGAAGCGGGCGATGCCTATGATGTGGACTATCTCGATTATCACTAAACCGGAGAGCGCCGCCGATGCCGATGCATGATCCTCCTCATCCGGGCGGAATTGTCCGCCGTCAGTGCCTGCAGCCGCTCCGCCTCTCGGTGACGGAGGCCGCCGAAGGCTTGGGCGTGACGCGGCAGGCGCTTTCCGATCTGCTCAACGGCAGGGCCGGCATCTCCGTCGACATGGCGATCCGGCTGTCGAAGGCTTTCGGGTCGAGCGCGGAAACCTGGCTCGGCCTGCAAACCGCGTATGATCTCGCGCAGGCGCGCGAACGGGCGCGCAGTATCAAAGTGCGCAGCTTCAAGGCGGCTTAGTGCATGATCCGGAAAAATGACAGGGCATATTCTTATGCCGCCTCAAGCCGCGCCAATTCGGTCATGAACTCAAAGCGCAGTTGCGCGCCTTCGTCTTCCGGCAGGCAGCCGGTCATTTGCGGAAAGATCGTGCGGTAGAGCGCGGTGCGGTCGTCATCCCAGGGCATCGACTTCGCAGCGCGCATCTGCGCCAGAATTCCGTGCAGCTCCGCGCGAACTTCGTCCGGATCGGGATACCAAGTGGGCGTCTCGCGCTCCTCGGACTCGTCATCGCTCCTGAATAGGTCGCCTTGGCGGGGAGAGGGCATGAGTTCACGCATTCGGATTTCGAATCAGGTGAAATCATGCGCGATCACGCCGCGCCGCGCGAGCGACGCGGCCACTTTTCCCCGTAGCCCACCGGCCGCGAAATCAGCCCTTGCTTTTCTTCTTGCCCTTCTGGGACGTTGCCTCGCCCTCGACGTGTGTAAGTGCGCCGGCCTCGCGCAACTCGTCGGCCTTGCGAAGTTTGCCGGTACAAATCCGATCCAGCAGGTCGGCATGTCGGGGTTCCAGTGCAATGAGCCGACCGAGGACGTGCAGGAGGTCGAGTAGGTCGCTGGTGTATTCCGGCAGCCAATGGTCCGGCTGGATTTTGTCCAGCGGCGACGGCGGGCGGCGGTCGCCGATGATCGGGCGGGTGCGGTCGCGGCGGCGATAGCTAAACCAGTGCCACAGCTACCGGCATGCCGGAGACTTCGTAGGCCCACATTTCCGGGGTGACGTTCTCGACGTAGCCCTTGCCGATTTTTAGCCGTCGCGTTGCCGGGTCATAGTCCATCGTTTCGGGCAACGGCTCCGGCGCGCCGGGGATCGCGCCTTTCGCTGGGATGTACGGTGCACTTTCCTTCGGCAGGCGCGGCGGGCCCTTCGGTCGTCCGGCCGCGGGATCGACAAAGCGCTCGCCGTAGCAGTGCAGCCAGATCACCTCAGAGCCGAGCGCGACCGCTTCGGCGAACAGCTTGGCGTCCGCCGTCAAAGGAACGTGTAAACCGGGCCGCACCAGATCGGCCTTGAAGCGCGCGGTGAACGCCGGATGCGCCATCGCGGCGGCGAGATAAGCCATCACGTCTTCGGCCTTTGACGGGCTGCGCGTAGACTTTTGCCAGATGCGCAAGCAATGCCGGTTTGATGTTTGGCTGTGTCGCATCACGATCGCGCCAAAGCGGATAACACGCGACCTCCCCGACCGTGATAATGGTGCAAGTCAGGAATTAGCCCAGTGAATGTTAGCGATGGGCCACCGGTTGGAGTACGGTCCTCCGGTGCCAGTTAAATGAACTTGTCGCGTCGAATATGCATTCCAAAGGGCGGGGTTTGGTCGATTAACTAGCCTAACGTCTGGAATGATCCATTGTCGATCGAAAGATCGAAATCCGTATCGTGACGGAGTGATAACCGATTTATGATCGTTCTTGACCGCTTCGGCGCGAAACTCGTGGCCCGCTAATCCGGCTTTGGCAGGTTTCGAAACGGTTTTGTCCCCTCCTTCATGGGGATGAAATAGCTCTTCCTTTTTTGCAGGATCAGTCTCGTTTACTAGGCGCTTCCATCGTGCATTGAGCGTCTCCACGTCAGGAGCAATAATCCAAGTACGTCCGGGCATAACGCCGGAACCGTCGTAAACAAATAGATCGGGTAGTGAGGGGAACGTCGCCCACGCACCGACCGCCGCTGGTAAAAATGGAGCGCGCCAGCCGCTCGGGCAATCAGCCCATTCCGTGCCATGGAGCGAAAGCTTGGCAAGCGCGGCGAATTTCTCCTCGCGTGGCCCCTTTGGCAAGACCTGGAATCTCACCCGTGCCGGCTCTCCGTCGCTCTTGCTGAGCCTGCGCGCTGCGAGGACGATGCAGACCGGCTGCTGAACCGCCTGAAAGATGCGCGTCTGACTTCCGGCTGGTGGCCCTCGGGCGAGCAATCGATAACCCAGATTTCCGAGCAGGTGCGCCGGAGGTCGTCGCGCATTTTCTCAAAACCGGGGCCGTTGAGAAATCCTGCGACGGAAATGAAGCAGACGATCCCTTCCTCGTCCCTGTCCGGATTGCCCGTGGCTGCGTAGTTGCCTGAACCAAAGACCTTCCACGTCGCCCAGCGCCAGAAATAGATATATAGATTCTTTAGGTGCTTGAGGTGCGCGCCGACGCCCCATTCCGGCGGCGGCCGCCAGCGATCGAGCGGCGCGACTAAATTCTTTTCGTCCGAACCCTTTTCGATCCAGCCGCCGCGCCCTTCCGCCTTTTCCTTGTACGGCGGATTGCCGATGACGACGGTGATCCGTTCCTCCTTCTTGACCTTGTTCGCGGCGCGCCGCGAAATCGCGATCGGCTCGTAGGTCTGTCCGAGTTTCTCCTCTTCGATGAATGGATTGCCCAGCGTATCGGTGATGAACAGCCGAAGCTCCGGCAGCGGCGGTGACTGCATGAGCGCCTGCAATTCGGCAATCAGCCGCAGTTGCGCCACCGCAAACGGGCCGAACTGGATTTCAAAGCCGATGATCCGCTTGGCCGCGGCCTCGATCGCGCCGCGCACGGCGCCTTCGCCTTGATCTGCCGTGACTGTCTCCGCAATCCGCCGCAGCACGCCGAGCAGAAACGTGCCGGTGCCGACGGCCGGATCGGCCACGATCACGTCCGCTGCGGCGAAGCCGGCGGCTCGCTCGAACAGCGGGCCGCGCAACGCCTCATCGACCAGGTTCACCATGGCCGACACTACTTCCGGCGGTGTGTAATAGGAGCCGGTGCGCTTGCGCAGGGCGTTGTCATAGACTTCCAGGAATTGCTCATAAAAGTAGAGCCATTCCTTCGGATCGTCCTTTGTGATCGTGTGCCAATTGACGACATCGAGCACGCGCGTGAGTGTCCCGAGCGATGTCTTGAGTGCCTCCTGGTTTGACGGGTCTTCAGTCAACAGTCGCAGTGCGGTACCGATCAGGGAGTTTGATTTCTTTAGTTCCTGCGCGGCCATTTCGGTACCGCCCGATAATGGAATGTCGCGCGCTCGCGCGATCAACAGCCCAAATGTCACCGCCTGTGCGTAGCCATCGGCAAATTGGGCATCGTCAGCTTGCGGGAAGAGAAGCTTGCGCCAGTCCTGCGCGAGGCCGGTAAGTGCTGGACTGCCGAGCGCCATCTGCTCGATCACTTCATCGCGTAACAGCCGGCAGAGGCGGGCGCTGACTTCGGCGAGCTGCTTGGCGGTTTTGGGCGGAATTGGCGCCCAGCGCAGAAAATCACTGAATGAGCGGAACCAACGTCGACGGCGCTTCGAGTTTTGCACCCGAAGATTCGATATTTCCTTTCAGGTGAACGGTGACGGCTTCCGACTTTCCATTGCGCCAAAGGCTGAACGATTGACCGTCGGTGTAGATGAGGTTCGGCAGCGACTTGAGTTTGTCCCACTGATCCTTGTCGTGCGGGTCGCTGAACTGGCGCGGATCGGCGCCCTTGCCCGGCGCCTTGACCTCGATGAAGCCCACGAGAGCTTTGCCGACCGTAACCGCGAAGTCGGGCCTGGTCTTCAGCTCAGAGAGTGTCGTCTCACCGACGAACGCGACGGCGTTTGGGGACATTCCCTCGATCGCAGCCAAGTCCCGGACGAGGGTTTCGAGCGGACCTCGAAGCTGATCCTCCGGCGCCCCGGCAATGGCGTTATTCGCCAATTTCGCCTTGACGCTTGCGCCGTAGGCGGAGACGGCGTCCGCGAGCGTTTTTCCCGTCAAGTTCTATTCCCCAGGCTTTCCAGACCGGATTAGCCTTATTCGCGCCGATTGCATAGCGGCGGCACTGCACCCAATTCGATCCGATCGTCGGTCACTTTTTCCTTGACATAAGTCCTCATTTCAGATACACGTCACTAATCTCGCTCCCTTACAAGGACGCCGGCTGGGTGACTTCGGCCGGCGGAGCGAGTGCGGTGCCCGCGGGCGGGGGCTTGTCACTCCCGCACTCGGGCGGCTCGGGCATCAACCTGCCGGCATTATGACCGGCGCGCGAGGTGCTCGCTGGACTGGGACAGGCGGGCGCGGGTAACGCCCGTGGAGAGGGTTGCGAGACTCGCCCCGGTTGGCGGTCCATAGGCTCGCAGGCTCCCGCCGAGTCGCAGGAAGCGTGGCTTGAGCTGCGCCTTGGGGATGAGCAGTCCCCTTGGCAGGAGCCGCAGTGGAACGCCGGAAGGCGTGCGCGTCCCGCCGGACGCGCGCCGCGCCTTGCAAGCGCGGCTGCTAAATTGCGCCTTTCGGCGTTCTGCTTCCTTTCTTTTCTTTCGTTCTTTCTTTCGTTTTTGGCTTTCGTGCCGCGCCTGATGGTGATGGTTCCGGCCCTCCACTGCCGGGATCATCTGACGAAGGTCGGGTTAGCGGTGAGGTTTTTGCGACTGGCGTGCGCATAGCTCGGGTGCGAATCAAAAAACGCATCGCGAGAACGAGAATCTATTTCCCCTCCCGCCCACGCGCGTAGCGCGTGGTGGGGAGGGGTTAGGGGTGGGGGGCACTTTCTTGTCGCTCGGCGCGCATTTTAGATCGCTCCGCTACCTCGCCGCTTCGCGCGCGGCGAGTCAAGGAGCCCCCCACCCCCAACCCCTCCCCGCCATTCGCTGGCGCGAATGGGGGGAGGGGAGAGGTAGACGCATCGCGAGAGTGATTGCGCTTGTTCGTTATCCTCATCCTAAGGCGCGAGCGCAGGGGCACCCCATCGCGCATGGCGCAATGGGGACCCCGCAGCGAGCCTCGAAGGATGCAGGCCCCAGCGCCTCGGCCTCGCCCTTCGAGGGCCGCTTCGCGGCCACCTCAGGGTGAGGAAAATTGTTACCTCCGCCCCCGCGACCCGCCTTCGCTCGCTGGGCGAGCTACGGTGGATTTTGAGTCCGCCGAAGCGCGGAGCGCGTAGGCGGATAGTGGGGGAGGATGATTCGTTCACATCTTCAACAACGCCTTGGCATTGGCGGAGAGGATCTTGACCTTATCAGCATCGCAGAGCGGCACCGTATGCATCCATTCGATCGCCGGCGGGTTCATCACGAACGGCCAGTCGACGGCAAACAGAATATGATCGACGCTCATTTCCATCACGCAGCAGAGCAGCGCCGGGTTGGAGAAATTGCCGCTGGTGGTGATGTAGAAGTTGTTGGCAAAAATATCGCGGAAGCTCAGCGATTTCTGTCCCGGCCGCTTGAGCGCCTGGTCGATGCGCCAGATCAGAAACGGCAGCGTCTCGCCGAGATGGCCGAGAATGATTTTCAGCTTCGGGTGGCGCTCGAACACGCCGGAGAGGACGAGGCGGATGGCGGTGGTCGCCGTCTCCACGGTGTAGCCCCAAGCCGGCCGCGCCACCATGGGAAAGTCCTTCACATAGTCCTCGTAATAGATGCGCTGCACTTCGGCGTTCGGGTGCGCAGGATGCAGATAAATCGGCACGTCGAGCTTTTCCGCGCGCGCGTAGATTGGCCAGAAGCGCTTGTGGTCGAGGAACACGCCATTGGCGAGGCCGTGCAGCATGGCGCCCTTGAAGCCGAGTTGTTTGGTCGTGCGCTCGAGTTCGTCGGCGGCGGCTTCCGGCACCGCGGTCGGCAGCGCGGCAAACGCCGCGAAGCGGTCCTGGTGGCTGGCGATCGCCTTGGCGAGCCGGTCGTTGACGCGGGTGGTCAGCGCGGCTGCCGTTTCCGCCGGCAGCTTCTGCGTCGATGGCGCGCCATGCGAGATCACCTGCATGTCGATGCCGACCGCGTCCATCTCGGCGATGCGCAGATCGGTAAAATCATACAGCCGCCGGTGCTGCTCGCCCGGACGGCCGGCTTCGGCGCCGCCATAAGTCTTCGCCAGTTCCTCGTCCCAGTAATGCTCCTCGATGGCGATCACCGGACAATGCGGCTTTGGAAACATGTCCCCTCCCCTTTGCGGCCGAGGCGGCGTCCTAGCAAGCGGCGGGCGGCGAGTCACCAAGGTTCCCGGCGCGGTACAGGTCTGCGCCGGGAACCGCGACGCGGATGGAACCTGGCTTGGGCGAGCGCGTTGGCAGCTCCGGGGCTCCGGGAGGCCCAACACGGAGAGACCCATGATTCGCATTATCGCGGCTGGAACTTTGCTGGCGGCGCTGGCCAGCTCGAGTGCGTTCGCGCAAGGCAGCTACATGCATCACGCCTTCTGCCTGCTGAAGTCAGGCGGACAGGAATGCGCTTACGATACGATGGCGTCGTGCCAAGCGGCTAAGAGCGACAATACACAAACCTGTCAGCCGAACAGCGCGCCGCAGAATCACTAAAGCTGGCGCCGCCTCGATTACAGGCGGCTTTGTTGCATACGCGCAGGCGGATTGAGCCGGTAATACTCGGCGTCCTGCGTGCTTTGTTTGAAGCCGGCGTGCCCGCGCCAGTTGACGTGGCGCGCCCCCATATCGGCGCCGTAGCGCACGCGGAATAGCAGCGTGCGCTGCGGCCCGTTTTCATATTCATGCACCTCGCCGGGCGGATGCACGACGAACGCGCCGGGCACGACGGCGATGGTCTCACCGGGCGTGCGCATGGTGCCGCCGCCCTCGAAGCAGAAATAGATTTCGGTGGCGTGCGGATGGCAATGATTGGGGCTGATCTGGCCCGGCTCCCAGCAAGCGACGGTGACGTCGCCGTTCTCGATTGTGCCGAGGATTTTCTCTACGTGTTTTTGCGGATCGAAAGCGGCCTCGCGCGCCAGGTTGAAAACATGCATGGCGGTCCCTCCTCGGTGGCCGAACGTTTGGTGCCCCGCGCCCCCCGCGGGTTTTAGCCCAACGACGCGGCGGTTGCGAGGCGTGCGAGGGTCACCAGCCGTGCACGCGCTGCAACAAAAGGTGAAGCGGCACGGATATTGCAATGCAGTTGCGCACGGATGCATCATCGGGTGTTTTGATTCGGTGCCGGATTGCAGTCGGTAAGAAAAAAAGTCGGGGAGCGCATAAGTCAGGGTCAATTGAAGAGAGCCAAGGCGCGTAACAGCGACAGGAGCGGCTTTCATGGTCCACATCCTCGGTAAGGCGCATTTCTCCGGGCGGCAAATGTTCGCCCGCTTCAACGCGGCGATCATGCTCGGACTGGTCGGCAGCGGGTTTTTGGCCTGCATGATTGGCGCGTCGGTCTATGACCTGGGCCGGCTGTTTTCAGCCTGGTAAGGCGGCCCACCAAGCCGACGGCCAAGTTTTTGTTGTTTCTTTGTTTCGTTCAATTGTGGATTGCAGCGCGAGCGAGAAAGCCCGCGTACTGTGGGTTTTTGTTGCCCTTGCCTCCGGTAAGACCACATTAATCGAGCCCTCATAAATTGGCACGGGGCTTTCCGCGCCGGGCGGGGGGAGTAGCAGCAAGGGGACGAGCATGGGCGAGCGTCGCCGTTCGACCAGACAGAAAAGCTTTCTGCGCGGCTGCGTCTATTTCAACAAGCGCCGCAACGCGCTCGACTGTCTGATCCGCGACATTTCGAGCGAAGGCGCGCGCATCATCTTCTCCGGCACGGTGAACGTGCCCGACCAGATCGAGCTTTACATCCCGCAGAAGGAGCAGACGCTGCGCGCGCGCGTGCAATGGCGGCACGGCGACGAGATTGGCCTTGCCTTTCCGGACGCGATGCGCGCGGCCGACGGCACCTCGGAAGGTGAGCTGGCGAAGCGCGTTGCTCAGTTGGAGACCGAAATCGCCTCGCTGCGCCGCGTGCTCAACCGGCTCAAGAACGAGATCGATCCCGGCGGAGACGCCGACGCCGCCTGAGCGGCTTTCACGCCTTCGCCAGTCGCACGCGTAGCGCATTGCACCGCTGCCGCGCCCGTGCCAACAATTCGCCCGCACGCGGAAACAGGGAGATTCGACATGGCGAAGGGTTATTGGGTTTCAACCTACTTTTCGGTTTCCGATCCGGCCGCGCTTGCCGAATATGCCAAGCTTGCGGGCCCGGCGATCGCAGCGGCCGGCGGCCGCTTTCTCGCCCGCGGCAACGCCGCCAAGGCCTACGAGAAGGGGCTCAAAGAGCGCGTCGTCATCATCGAATTCGACAGCGTGGAGAAGGCAGCCGCCGCTCACGACGGACCCGGCTACCAGGCCGCGCTGAAAAAGCTCGGCAGTGCCGCGCAACGCGACCTGCGCATCGTCGAGGGGCTATCGTAACCGTCATTCCGGGGCGCGGGCTTTCAAAGCTCGCGAGCGCCACCTTGCGGCGATCCGGAATGACCGGCCCTCAATCGAACATTCGCTCGCCCTGCAGGTCGACGATCTGCCGCGCCTTGCTGAGCGTGAAGCTGACCGCGTCGTCGTACGACGTATAGGCGTCGGCGCGGATGAAGCGATGCTCTTTGCGCACGCCGTCAATTTCGCGCTCGATCGTGCCGGCGGTCTGATAGGCGCCGTTGTTCTTGTATGGCGCCGCGCGAATGATGAAGCCTTTGTACTCGACCGGTTCGGAGACTTTCGCGGCCTTATTGGGCGAACGCCGGCCGAACAGCGCGCTCCAGAACGACATCGCGGCCTCCCTTATTGCGCTTGCGCGACCGCCGTCGATGTTAGAGCATGATCGCGAAAAGCGGAAACCGGTTTTCTGCCGCCGCGTGCGGCGCCTTCAGGGAGGAATGCAATGCCGAAAGGCTACTGGGTGACCTGCTACCGTTCGATTTCCGATCCGAAAAAGCTCGCTGCTTATGCCGAGCTGGCGCCGAAAGCGACCGCGCCGTTCGGCTGCCGCTATCTCGCGCGCGGCAACCCTCAGGCCACCTTCGAGGCCGGCCAGAAGGAGCGCATCGTCATCTCCGAGTTTCCCAGCGTCGAACAGGCGATCGCCGCTCATAACAGTCCGGCCTACCAGGAAGCGCTCAAGGCGCTCGGCAACGGCGCGGTGCGCGACATCCGCATCGTCGAAGGCACGGACTAGCGCCGATGCCGCAAATTCAGCTGCTCAATCCGGACGTGCTCGGCAAGCCGCTCGGCCAATATTCGCACCTGACGCGGGTGAAGGCGTCGGAGTTCTTGTTCATCGCCGGGCAGGTTGGTCTCAAGCCCGGCGCCGACAAGGCGGCGGCCGATTTCGACGGCCAGTGCGTGCAGGCCTTCGCCAATATCGGCACGGCGCTCGCCTCGCAGGGCGCCGACTTCGGCAACATCGTCGAGTTCACCACATATCTCGTGCACTCGCAGGACATTCCAAAGTTCATGGCCTACCGCACACGCGAGTTTCCCAAGCTGTTCAAAGGCGACACTTATCCGCCGAACACGCTGCTGATGATCGACCGGCTGGTGCGGGAGGAGTTTTTGATCGAGGTGAGCGCGGTCGCGGCGCTGTGATGAGGCGGCGTGGCGCTGAAGCGAACGTCAATTGTCGGCGCCACCGCCATGACCGCAGTCATCGGTCGGTCAATGTCTCCCACTTGCCGTTGCGGTAAATGAAGAGTGAGGGCGTCAACGCGTACGGCCCGGTAGCAATTTCGGCGGCAATTGCGTGCAGACGAGCGACGCCGACTGCGTTGAGCGATCCTGTCACCAGCAATGTGCCCTTGTCCGGCACGGCGGCGACAATATCGCCGTCCACCTCAATCTGACCGCCCGACCAGATGCTGTCGGCCAAGAGCAGGCTTGCGTCGTAATCGCCGCCGGCGCTGACGAGGAAGATGCCTTCGGCGCCGGCGATCATTTCAATCTTGGCAAGGAGCCGATGCAGATTTTCGAGCGCCAACTGGCGCAACTTGCCGCGGTCGCCCACATCGTCGCTATTCATCAAATAGCGCACTGACGTCGGCAAATCCTCGGCGTAGACGATCGTCAGTTCGTTGTTGAAGGGCTCCATCAGAAGCTGTGTCGCCGGTGCAGCCTTGCGCTGGTTCTGCACGGCTTCGACCCAGCGCGTCGACTTGAGCACCGGCACGATGCGCGAGCGGTCGGGCGGCAGCTTGGCGTCGCCAACCCTGACTGCGTCGACCAGAACCGAGACGTAGCGGCGGACTAGCGTATCGAGATGCGCGGTATCGCCGAGATAGACCTGATAAGCATTATGCAAATCCGTCGTGGTGGTTTCCCCGCGCGCGCTACGCGTTTCAACGTGCAGATCGCCGGCGACGGTGACCTTGGCGGTCGGCATCGCTGCGGTCGCAGCAGCGGCGAAGGATTCAGTGAATACCCGCGGAGTGAGTGTCTCGGCAGCCGCCGGGCGGGCGGAGCCGGCGAACACAAGCAACGCAAAAGCGCACGCCAAAAGCCGAAACACGGCCGCCCCTCAGTCCACTCAACCTGAGATAGAGTAGCAAGCCAGCAATCAATCGGCAAGGGCGGAGCTCGGATCGGCGCTGCGCGCCGTCCCGCGGCTAATGGTTAGCTAGTTATCCAGGAACGACCGAAGTTTCCGCGACCTTGACGGATGCTTGAGCTTCCTCAGCGCCTTGGCCTCGATCTGACGGATGCGCTCGCGGGTCACCGAGAACTGCTGGCCGACTTCTTCCAGTGTGTGGTCGGTGTTCATGCCGATGCCAAAGCGCATGCGCAGCACGCGCTCTTCGCGCGGGGTGAGTGAAGCGAGCACGCGCGTCGTGGTCTCGCGCAGGTTGGCGGCGATCGCGGCTTGATCGGGCAGGATCGCGTTCTTGTCCTCGATGAAATCGCCGAGGTGGCTGTCTTCCTCGTCGCCGATCGGGGTTTCAAGCGAAAGCGGCTCCTTGGCGATCTTCAGCACCTTGCGCACTTTTTCGAGTGGCATGCCGAGTTTTTCCGCCAGCTCCTCCGGCGTCGGCTCGCGGCCGATCTCGTTGAGCATCTGCCGGCTCGTGCGCACGATCTTGTTGATCGTCTCGATCATGTGCACCGGGATGCGGATGGTGCGCGCCTGATCGGCGATCGAGCGGGTGATCGCCTGCCGGATCCACCAGGTCGCGTAGGTGGAGAACTTGTAGCCGCGGCGATATTCGAACTTATCGACCGCTTTCATCAGGCCGATATTGCCTTCCTGGATCAGGTCGAGGAACTGCAGGCCGCGGTTGGTGTATTTCTTGGCGATCGAAATAACGAGGCGGAGATTGGCCTCGACCATTTCCTTCTTGGCCTGGCGCGCCTCGCGCTCGCCCTTCTGCACCATGTGCACGATCTTGCGGAACTCGCCGATCTCGAGACCGGTCTCGGTGGCGAGCTCGTGGATATTCGTACGCAGTTCCCTGATGCGGTCCTTGTCGCGGGCGACGAATGATTTCCAGCCCTTGGCGGAGAGTTTGGAGACGCGGTTGAGCCAGCGCGGGTCGAGCTCGGAGCCCTGGTAGTTGCGCAAAAAGTCCTCGCGCGCGACGCCGTGGCTTTCCGAAAGCCGCATCAGCCGGCCCTCGTGGCTGACCAGCCGCTTGTTGATGTCGTAGAGGATCTCGACCAGCCCATCGATCTTGGCTTGGCTGAGCCGCAGCGATTTGACCTCCTGGATGATCTCTTCCTTCAGCTTCTTCGACTTGCGCTCCTGTGCGGGCGACAGCGTTTCGTTCTTCAGCTTATTCTGAATGTCGAGTTCCTGCAGCCGGCGCAGCCGTTTGAACGCATCGGCGACTTTGTCGAAGGTCTCCAGCACCTTGGGCTTGAGCTCGGCCTCGATCGCCGCAAGCGACATCGAGTTTTCCAGGTCGTCCTCGTCCATGTCAGCTTCGGCGATGGCGGCTTCGTCGACCTGCTCCTGGCCGTCGGCGCCGTTGCCATTAACTTGCGGCTTGAACGGGGTCGCTCCAGGCGGCGCCGAAGGCGGCGCCACGGTCTGCGGCGGCTGGGCGAAGGGGATGGTGCCGTTGGGCTGATCGCCCGCGACTGCTCCGGGTGCGCCAGCGCCGGGTGTGCCATCGCCGGCAACCGGTCCCGGCATGGTCTTGGCGTCGGGTCCCGCATAGGTCGCTTCCAGATCAATGATGTCGCGGAGGAAGACTTTCCCTTCGTTGAGTTCGTCGCGCCAGATGATGACGGCCTGGAACGTGAGCGGGCTCTCGCACAGCCCGGCGATCATCGCCTCGCGGCCGGCCTCGATGCGCTTGGCGATGGCGATCTCGCCTTCGCGCGAGAGTAGTTCCACCGAGCCCATTTCGCGCAAATACATACGCACCGGATCGTCGGTGCGCTCGGTCGGCTCCTTCGCCTCGGACTTGGCCGGCGTTTTCGCCGTCGTCTCGACGAGGTCGCCGCTTTCGGATTCCTCCTCTTCGGGCTCCTCGCGCGCCTCTTCCTCCTCGGCCTCGGCTTCCTCGGTCTCCACGACGTTGATGCCCATCTCGCTCATCATCGCCAGAATGTCTTCGATCTTCTCCGAGGTGACCTCTTCCGACGGCATGACCGCGTTAAGCTGCTCGTAGGTGACGTAGCCGCGCTTCTTGGCCTGCTTGATCATTTTCTTGACGGCCGCGTCGGTCAGGTCGAGGACCGGCAACTGAACGTCCGGGGTCTCTGAGCCCTCTTTCTCGGGGGCTTCGGTGTCCTTGGCCACGGCCGACTTCGCTACGGCCGCTTTGGCCTTGCTGGCCACCGTCTTGCTGCCCTCGGTCTTATTCGCCATCGCCTTGTCTCCACCTACGCCCATTGTTCACCAAGCCCGGCAGTCCACCAGCCTCGCACCGGGCCGCCCTCCCGGACGACCGGGAGTACGACGGAGACCTGAGCGAGCGGGGCACATGGCCCCTACCCTATGGGTACTGTCCTCATAACGCTGGGCCGGACGCGCCTGCCCCACATCTCGACCGATCCCGTCCCTTACAGGGTGATCCCGGTCGAGCCCGCACGCGGAAGAAAAACGTACCCCTACCCCAAGAACGTCCCCCTACCCTATGTGAAGAGAATCGGTTCCCCAGGTTTGCAGGCCTCCGTTAAGCTCCGGCTAACCCTGACAACCGCAAAGCGCGCCTCCATATTCCGTCCCGGCCGCTCTTCTTCGGGGTCTGTGCCCACCGTCGGGCCCCTTTCGCAAGAACTCCTACAACGACCGCGGGATGCGGCCCGAGGAGGCACCGAAGCCTTCGACCAGCGCTTCGGTTCCATCGAGTGTGGACAGCCTCGCCTTCACATCGCAAAGCCGGGCGTAATTCGCTTCGCTGTTGTCCTGGCCGAGCGCCGTTTCCGCGTCCTTGAGCTCCCTAATTAATGAATGCCATTGGGTATGCAAGGCGACAAGCTGCTTCCAGGTCAGCAACACGTCGTCGGCAGCAGCACCCGCGCGCGCGCCCCAGACCGAGGGCGTCGTAATCGAGCGATCGATACGGCCGAGCAAGTCAGCAAAACCGCGGCGGCCAAGTTCCGCCAGCAGTTCGGCGCGGGCCGCCTCGCCACCATCGCCGGAATGGGGGCCTAATTCTTCGGCGCTGTGCGCAATAGCGTCGATCAACGCGCCTTTGAGCTTTTGGCTATCGGGATGGCGGAACTCGGCCGCGGCCAGTTCCTCCAGATGGTCGTGGAGCAGCCAAGGATGGTTGAGCGCCGCCTGTAAGATCAGCGCTTCGCGACGGGGGATTGCCGCGCGATGGCCGCGGTGCAGCGGGCTCGCCAACAGATGCGGGCTTGTCGCCACATAAGGCTGGTCGCGCGGATGGTCGCGGCCGAAGGAGCGGACCTCCAGCCCGCGGCCCGGCGGACCACCTCGCCGACGGCTGGCCTCAAAACTGCGCCGGCGCGGCACAACCTCCGCCGGGGCGAACAACTGGCGGAGCCGAGCGGCAAAATCCTGCCGGTAATAGCGCCGCACCGTCTCGTCGGCGATGCTCGCCGTGACCGCCGAGAGCCGCGCTTCGAGCGCGGCGCGCCGCTCGGGCGTATCGGAGGGGCCGGCTTCGCTCTCGCGGTTCCACAGGACGTGCGCGAGCGGGCGCGCCGCCCCGAGCACGTCGGCGATCGCCTCGCGCCCGCCGGAGCGGGCAAGATCGTCGGGGTCCTGGCCGTCGGGCAGCGCCGCGAATTTCAGGCTCTTGCCGGGCTTGAGCTGCGGCAGCGCCAGATCGGCCGCTCGGTAGGCGGCGCGCCGCCCGGCATCGTCGCCGTCAAAGCAGAGGATCGGCTCGTCGGCCATCCGCCACATGAGAGCGAGCTGTTCGGCGGTGAGCGCGGTGCCGAGCGGCGCGACCGTTGCTTCGTAGCCCGCGGTCACCATGGCAATCACATCAACGTAGCCTTCGACCGCAATGACCTGCGCGCCCGCGTGCGCGGCCTGCCGGGCGTCGGCGACGTTGTAGAGCGTGGCGCCTTTGTGAAAGAGCGGCGTCTCGGGCGAATTGAGATACTTGGCGGAAACCGCCTTATCGAGCGCGCGGCCGCCAAAGGCGATGACGCGCCCGCGCCAGTCCGCGATCGGGAACATGATGCGGTCGCGGAAGCGGTCGTAAGGAACCGCAATGTCTTCGCCGGCGATCACCAGGCCGGCTTCGATCATGTCCTCGACCGGTATCTTCGCCGCGCCGAGATGCTCCTTGAGCGCATATTGCTCCGCCGTCGCGTAGCCGAGACGGAATTTGAGCTGCGTCGCCGGCGCGATGCCGCGGTCAGCCAGATAGCCTCGGCCGCGCGCGCCATTTCTCGAAGCAAGCGTGGTTTCGAAGAACTTCGCCGCCAGTTCGACGATGTCGTGCAGCGTCTTGCGCCGCTCGTCGCGCGCCTCCGCCTCCGGCGAATAGACCGGCAACGGAATACCGGCCATCTGCGCCAGGCGCTCGACCGCTTCCGGAAAACTGACGCCCTCGGTGTCCATCAGGAAGTCGAAGATGTTGCCGTGCTTGCCGGAGGAGAAGTCGTGGTAAAAGCCCTTCTGGTCATTCACCGTGAACGAGGGCGTCTTCTCCTTGTTGAACGGCGAGAGCCCCTTCCACTCGCGCCCCGCCTTGCGCAATTTTACGCGCCGGCCGACGACTTCCGAGACCGGAAGCCGCGCCCGCAGCTCGTCGAGGAATTGCGGCGTAAAGCGCATGGTGATTCGGAGAGTTTAGCGCCCGTGTAGAGCGAAGATAGGGCAGCCGGACTTGGCGGCAATACCGCAGCCCCTTGTCCCGGCTATCCACAAGACGGCGCCGCACTGAATGCAGATCTCGCTCAACAGAACCGCAAGAAGCGGGCGTAGGCGGCTACCCGCCCGCCAACAGCTTCTTCACCAGCGCGCCGGCCTTGCCGAAATCCATGCGCCCGGCAAAGCGCTGTTTGAGCGCCGCCATGGTGCGGCCCATGTCCTTGAGCGTTGCAGCCTCAAGTTCCTTGATCAGCGCCGAGATCGCCTCGGCGGCTTCAAGGTCGGACATGCCCTTGGGCATGAACCCGGAGATGATCTCGATTTCCTCGCGCTCGCCGGCGGCAAGCTCGCTGCGCCCGGCCTTCTCGAAGATGTCGAACAATTCCTGACGCTGCTTGATCATCTTGCCCATGACGTCGAGGATGTCGGGGTCGGTAAGCTTGGTGCGTTCGGTGCCACTGGTTTCGCGCTTCAATATCTCGGCGTTGATCAGGCGCAGCGTCGACACGCGCTTCGCCTGGCCGGCCTTCATAGCTTGCTTGAGCTCGTTGTTGATATCTTCGCGAAGCACGTTCAACCTCGTTGTTGCGCGGCTACCGACCGCATCCACCAAAGCCGCAGCGATCACGGCGCATACCACCTCGACCAGCCCGACGAACATTTTGACGCCACGCGGGCTCGCGGCTATGTAGGCCGCTTATGACGCATGAACAAGACGAGACAGGCTGGTCGGAAGCGGCTCCGACCGCGCTACTCGTGCTGGCTGACGGCACCGTGCTCGAGGGGGTGGGCCTCGGCGCCACCGGTCAAGCGGTCGGCGAAGTCTGCTTCAATACCGCGATGACCGGCTACGAGGAGATCCTCACCGATCCCTCTTATGCCGGGCAGATCATCACTTTTACCTTTCCGCACATCGGCAATGTCGGCACCAACGACGAAGACATCGAGACCGTCAATCTGGCGGCGACGCCGGGAGCGCGCGGCATCGTTCTGCACTCCGCCATCACGGCGCCGTCGAACTACCGGGCGACGCGCAATCTCGACGCCTGGCTGAAAAGCCGCGGCGTCGTCGGGCTTGCCGGCATCGACACCCGCGCGCTCACCGCGCTGATTCGCGAAAAGGGCATGCCGAACGCGGTGATCGCGCACGAGCCGTCCGGTCGCTTCGACCTCGATGCGCTCAAACGGCAGGCGCGCGAGTGGCCCGGCATGGTCGGCATGGATCTGGTGCCGATGGTGACGACTGCGCAGCGCTTTACCTGGGATGAGACGCCGTGGCGCTGGGGCGAAGGCTACGGCCGGCGCACGAGCGCCGAATTTAACGTGGTCGCCATCGATTACGGCATCAAGCGCAACATCCTGCGCCAGCTCGCCGGCGATGCCTGCCAGGTCACCGTGGTGCCGTCAAAGACTTCGGCCGAAGACATTTTGGCACTCAAACCCGACGGCATTTTTCTTTCCAACGGGCCCGGCGATCCGGCCGCCACCGGTGCCTATGCGGTGCCGGTCATCCGCTCGCTGATCGACAGGCTGCCCACTTTCGGCATTTGCCTCGGCCACCAGATGCTGGCGCTCGCGCTCGGCGGCGAGACCGTCAAAATGCACCAGGGCCATCACGGCGCCAACCATCCGGTGAAAGACCTGTTAACCGGAAAGGTCGAGATCACCTCGATGAATCACGGTTTCGCCGTCGACGGCGCCACGCTGCCGGGCAATGCCGTGGAAACCCACGTCTCGCTGTTCGACGGTTCCAATTGCGGGCTCAAGCTCACCGACCGGCCGGTCTTTTCGGTCCAGTATCACCCGGAGGCCTCGCCCGGGCCGCGCGACAGCCATTACCTGTTCGGCCGTTTTGTCGAGATAATGCGCGCATTCAGGCCGAAATGAACGCGGCCGCGCGAAAGCCGTTAGGAAATTGCAACCGAATTTGACGTAGAACTACGCACCCGCGATGCGCCGCGGCGAGAGCCAGAGCCATGACCGTTGCCACCAAACGAACCGCCCCCGTCACCCTGAATTTCGCCGACGACGGTGCGATTCCCAACAATCCTACGCTGCCGCTCGTGCTCTACCGCGGCGGCATCGACTTGGCCGGCTCGCCCGACCCCGAACAACTGATTGAAAAGGCGTTCACCACGAACGGCTGGGGCAATACGTGGCGCAACGGCATATACCCTTACGTGCACTATCACTCGATGATCCACGAAGTGATGGGCATAGCGCGCGGGCGCGCCAATGTGCGCTTCGGCGGCGACAACGGCCGCGAGGTGGAAATCGGACCCGGCGACGTCGTCATCCTGCCTGCCGGTACCGGTCATCAACTCGTCACGCAGACCCAGGAGCTTGTGGTTATCGGCGCCTATCCGCCGACCGGCAAATACGATCTTTGCCGCGGCAGCAAGGCGGAGCATGATAAGGCGGTCGGCTCGATCCGAAACGTGCCGGCGCCGGACACCGATCCGGTATTTGGAGCCAATGGACCGCTGATCACGCTGTGGAAGGCATAATTGCAGACTGGCTGTCGTTCTGGGACAAGCCACATTCGATTTACGTCAGTGCACGCCACCGAGATATCCATTACCGACTGATCGCGCGTGAGCTTGCGGCGCTGGTGCCATCGCGGCAGGCACGCGTGCTCGATTACGGATGCGGCGAAGCGCTGCATGCCGATGTCGTCGCCGCAGCGGCCGGCGAGCTTTTGCTGTGCGATGCCGCCCCGAGCGTGCGTGCCGCACTCGCCGCCCGCTTTGCCGGCGACGCGCAAGTCCGCGCGCTTTCGCCTGAGGACGTCGAGCGCGTGCCCGACAATTGCGTTGATTTCATCGCGCTGCATTCGGTCGCGCAATATCTTCGGCCGGAGCAAACACAGGCGCTGTTGGTGCTGTTCCGCAGACTCATCAATCCGGGCGGCATCTTAGTGGTGAGCGACATCATCCCGCCGCAGGTCGGAACCGCGGCTGATGTTGCGGCTCTGTTGCGCTTCGCCGCCGCCAACGGCTTCTTCTTCGCCACCGTTGCTGGCCTCATCCGCACGCTCCTTTCCGACTACCGGCGGCTGTGCACACGCATCGGCCTGATCCGTTACAGCGAGACGGCAATGAGCGAAAAGCTCAAGGCCGCCGGCTTTGCCGCAAGCCGCGCGGAAAGAAATATCGGCCACAATCAGGCGCGCATGGCGTTTGTTGCACGGCCGCGCTGAGCGTTAGCGCCAAAGGCGGCGCTGCAACTCGTTCGGTCACTAATCAGGATCAATCAGCGCAGACCGCGACGCCCTTTCCGCCGCAGCCCCGCTTTCGTCACGCTTGCCGCGCTGGAGGCTGGCAAAGGCGGCGCGCGCCGAGACGATCGCCTTGCAGGACGGGCATCCGATCTGAAAATCGTTATAGCGTTTCAGCTTTCGTTCGGAAAAAGTCAGCATTTTCCCGCAGCGGGGGCATGGCGCGTCGACACGTGTGCGTGCCCCGCTCATCGCCGGCCTTGGGTCGGTGCGCTACGCGCCGCCGGCACGATGCTGGTTCTCTGCAAAATGATTTGAACGTCAATTTTATCGGCACCCATCGCGCCGTTCGTATATTTCGACCCGGTGACACAAATATCACAGCGCAGGACGGATCGAAAAAAGAGGCCCCGGTCACGCGACCGGAGCCTCCCTGTTATAGCCGGCGCTCAGACGAAAACCGGCACCCCCGCTCTTAGCGGGGCATTCGTAATCTGAGCATTAACAACGCAAGGCTTTTTCTAACTGCAAGGCGCTTTGCGCGCGATTTCGCCTAGGCGGCGGCCTGCTTACTCGACCGAACGGCGAAATTGCCGCCGCCCTGCGCAATCTGCGCGCGAGTCCAATCCCACAGCGCCCTTATTTCGTGCGCCGCCTTGCCGTTGGGATCGTACTCGGTGACTCCAAGGCCAAGCGCGATCGCATCCTGATAATCCATGCGCATCGACAGCATCGGCTCGGCCAGCACGCCGAGACACGCCAGCCCTTTCGCCGCATCGCTCGCGCGCGAGCTGCGGTAGGTCGCGGCGCATTGGTTGAGCAGGAAAGCGGCTTTGCGCTTGGCAAGGAAAACGGCGCGGAACGTCGCGGCGGTGGCTTCAACGTCGAGCCGCGTCGGACGCGCCGGCAAAAGGCACAGATCCGCGACGTCAGCGACGAGGCGTACCGCCGGGCCATCGGCGCCGGCCGTGTCGAAGATCGCAAGCGTGAAGCCGGCGCCGGCGAGACCGTCAAGGATAGCGGGGAGCCGCTGTACACGGTCGCGCTCAAGCGGCTCGACCATGACCAAATTCGGCGCCTTCGCGGTCGCCCGCCGCTCGCCCCAGCGGGCCAGCGATCCTTGCGGATCGAGGTCGAGTGCGATCGCCTTTTCACCGGCCTCCGCCGCCGCGACCGCAAGCGAGGCCGCAAGCGTCGTCTTTCCAGTGCCGCCCTTTTGGGTGAGGAAGGCGATGGCGCGCATCACACTATATTCCTTGTTGCATTGCCGGCCTGAGCGGGCTGTGTTGCGACGCGAGGCCCGCGAGCCGCTGCCCATTCGGAATTTCGATATCGAGCGCGAGCGTGCAGACGGACCTACCGCGATCCACCTTGATCAGCACCTTGTCCGGCTCGAACGAGACATGGCGGCCGATGACCGCGAGAATCTCCTCGCGCAAGGTCTCGAGAAGATCGGGCTCGTCACGCGCACTGCGCTCGTGCGCGAGCAGGATTTGCAGGCGTTCGCGCGCGACCGGCGCCGAGCCTCGACGAAACAGGTTGAAGAGCTTCATGCTGCCTTCCGTCCGAACAGCTTGTTGAAGATGCCGCGGCTTTCCGTGGGGACGCGCATGGGAATTTGCTCGCCCTTGAGCCGGCGCGCGGCGTCGAAATAGGCGCGTGCGGGTAAGCTCAGCGGCGCGTTGAGCGTCACCGGCGATCCGACATTCGAGGCGCAGAGGACCTCCTCGCTCTCGGGAATGATGCCGAGCAGCGGAATGGAGAGGATTTCGAGCACGTCGTCGATCGACAGCATCTCGCCGCGGGCGGCCCGCCACGGGCGATAGCGCGTGACCAAGAGGTGCTTGTCGACACGCTCGCCGCGCTCGGCCTTTTCGGTCTTGGAGTCGAGCAGCCCGATGATGCGATCGGAATCGCGCACCGACGACACTTCCGGATTGGTGACGACGATGGCCGCGTCGGCGTGCCGCATGGCGAGCGTGGCGCCGCGTTCGATGCCGGCTGGGCTGTCGCAGACGATCCAGTCGAACTTGCCGCGCAGTTCTTCGATCACCTTGGCGACGCCGTCTTCGGTCAGCGCGTCCTTGTCGCGGGTCTGCGAGGCGGGCAGCAGGTAGAGATTCTCCAGCCGCTTGTCGCGAATGAGCGCCTGCGGCAGCTTCGCCACGCCGTGAATGACGTTGATCAGGTCGAACACCACGCGCCGCTCGGCGCCCAGCACGAGGTCGAGATTGCGCAGGCCGACATCGAAATCGATCACGACGACCTTGTCGCCGAGGTGGGCGAGAGCAGCGCCCAATGCAGCCGTCGAGGTGGTCTTGCCGACGCCGCCCTTACCCGATGTTACGACCACTACGCGGGCCAAATTCCCCTCGCTCATTTGTGCCGACCTTTCGTTAGTTCATCGCCGAAATTTTCAACGTGTTGCCGTCGAGCCAGGCCTGCGCCGGTCCACGGCGCAGGCTGTCTTCGATCTCGTCCGCGGTCCGATAGTGCGCGCCGATGGCAAGCAGCTCGCCCTCGAAGCGGTGGCAGAAGATGCGCGCGCGTGGATTGCCGGAAGCGCCCGCCATGGCGAGCCCGCGCAGCGTGCCGTAAATGTGGATCGATCCGCCGGCGATGATTTCGGCGCCGGATCCGACCGAACCCAAGACCGTCACATCGCCGTCGATGAAGACGACCGACTGCCCGGAGCGCACCGGATTATCGATCAAAAGCGACGCGGGCTCTTGTTTCTTTGCTGAAGCTTTCTCAGCCGGAGCGCTTGCCGGAGCAGGCTCGGGCAACTCCACCTCTTGATTGCCGCGCGCACCGCGCAGGAGCGGAGGAAGCTTCGGGCCTGCCTCGCTCAAATCGATGCCCTCGATGCCGAGCACGCGGATATTGCGTGCTTCGAGGCTCTCGATGAGCTCCGCAATCGCGGCCGGGCTCAACTGCGCAGCGGAGAGATCGAGCGCAACCGGGTGGCCGGCGAAGAAGCCCTTCGACCGTTCGAGTGTGGCGTCGAGACAGGCGAGCCAGTCCGCGATCGGCGGCTGCGGGCTGAAGACGAACGCCATGTAGGAGCGCGCCCGAAAGGTCAGCGACTGACGATGGCAGATGGGGCTCGACACGAGCGCCTCTCCAATTGCGATGATTCTTGATTGGTTAACAGGCTGCGCAAATATGGTTAACGAAGCGTTAATCGCCGCGCGCAATGAGGCGTTTTGCCCGGTTATTTCGATACTGCTTCCTTAATGTCACGCTGTCGGCGGTTAATGCGACTTCACTGCGCGACGACGATCGCCATGCCGGTGATCCACTCGGGGACGAGGTGATAGTAGCGAAGCTCCGCGCGCGGATTGCCGATCTTGCGCGCTGCCGCAGCGGCAGCGACCCACGTGCGCACCTCGTGCGCGCCGAAGCCGGCCACGCGATCGATCTCGGCGTCGGTCATCTGGTCGAAATCCTCAAGCTCGTCGTCGAGGAAAGTCTGCAAGAAGTCTCGGTCCCATTGCTCGCTCGGCGGCAGGCACGGACCTTTGCCGGCGACCAGATCGCGCGCGGCGGCAATGACGCGGTTTTCCCGCGCGTCGAGTTCTTGCTGGCTCGGCGTCTGGCGCACGATCAGCCGCCGGGTCACGTCCGGCGGGCTTTTTTCCAGGCGCGGCGTCGGCGGATCGTGCGACAAGCCGCCAGAACCGATCACCGTGATGCGCAAATCTTGGCCAGCAAGAAATTCGCCGATCGCCTCGCCGAAACGGCGCACGCGGCGAAACGACGGCCGCGGATCGGCGGCACAATTGATGAAGACAGGGAGCGTGTCGTAGCGCGCCAGCGATCCCGTGAGTTTGAACAGCGGAATCGTAATGCCGTGATCGACCTTCATCTGATGCGAGATGGCGACATCGAAGTCGCGCGATTGCAGAAATCTCACGCACGATGTCGCGAGCTCGCGCGGGACTCGAAGCGGGCCGGCTTCCAGATGCCAATCCTTCGATCCCTCGGCGGCGGTGCCGATGCAGAATGCCGGCATCAGCTCGTAGAAGAAGCCGTTGAAATGATCGGGTCCGAACACGACCACGAGATCGGGATTAAAAGCGTGCAGCGCCGCCGACGCGCCGGCCAGTTCCTTGAAGAACCGGGCTTGAACGTTCTGTTCGGACTCTTCGATGCCGGTGACCATCAAGGGACTGTGCGAGCAACAGATGAGCTGAACGGCCATATCGTTTCCCCTCTACACCCGCGTGTCGCTCAGATTGCCCTCGGCGAACATTTCCTCCACCTCGATCACGCGCACCGCGATGCCTTGCTGGTGAGAATACCGCGCCATGGCGCTGAGCGTCTTGCGGTTTTCCGCAACGCCATAGGGCCAGAAATCCTCGCCCATGACCTGTTGCGTCGCTTCGAGTTCCGCCGCGACCCACGGCAGGCCGATCTTGAGCGCGGTGGTTTCGGCAAGATCGGCGTCGGCGAGCCGCTTGGCCTCGACGAACGCCTTGAACAGGCTCGCCGCAAGCCAGCGATGCCGGTCGAGGAGTTCGCGCTTGATACCGACGGCGTGCATGATCGGAAACAGACCGGTCTTGCGAAAATAGTCGCGCTCGGCGGCGCGATAGTCGGGGAACAGCCGGCGCACATTGGGGTGGCCATCGACGAAGCACGACGGGCGCCGCGCCGAGATGACGGCATCGAGCCGGCCTTCGGCGAGCATCCCGCTCAATGTTTCGTTCGGCAGCGAGACGAGCGGAAAGCCGTCGGGCAGGTTGAGCGGAAACTTGTCGCGGCGGCCGGGAGTTTCGAGGCCCGCCTGCACCCAGTTGATGTCGCTTGCGGCGATCGCGAAGTCGTCCTGCAAATAGCCGCGGAACCACAGCACGGCGGACATCTGATATTCCGGCACGCCGATCCATTTGCCGCGCAAATCGGCGGGGCCCTCGATGGCTCGATCGGTGCGAATGTAGACCGCGGAATGGCGGAACATCCGCGACAGAAAGACCGGTATCGCCACGTAGGGCACCGGCCCGCGCGAGAGCGCATTCAGGTACGGACTGAAGCCGATCTCGGCGACGTCGAACTCGCTGTGGAAGAAAGCGCGCTCGAAAACCTCCTCGACCGGCATGGTGAGATAATTGACGTCGCAGCCCTCGACGCGCACGCGCCCATCGATAACCGCGCGCACGCGATCATAGTCCCAGGTTGCGATAGTCAGCGGCAGCCGGCTCATGAGGGTTTTAAGGGCTTAAGCACTATCGTTGGCGGATTCGAAAGTCCATATAAGCGGCGGTTACGATGGCGGTGTCGGCCTTTTCTCGGCGCCGAATTTAGTCTAAAGACCCCCGCGCGCGGGGCCGAGCCCCGGCGCCAGCGTGCGATCTGCGCGCTCTTTTTTTGCGTACCCCAAGCTTCGTTCCGTCACCCCAAGGTGCGAGCGAAGCGAGCCTCGAAGGGCGACGGCCCCGGCCGACGTCCCTTCGAGGCCCGCGCGGCGCACGGGCGCCTCGGAATGACGGATAACGATGCCCAAGCGGACCGACATTTCCTCGATCCTGATCATCGGCGCCGGCCCGATCGTCATCGGCCAGGCGTGCGAATTCGATTATTCGGGCACGCAGGCCTGCAAGGCGCTCAAGGCCGAAGGCTACCGGGTCGTGCTGGTCAATTCCAATCCGGCGACCATCATGACCGATCCGGACCTGGCGGACGCGACCTATATCGAGCCGATCACACCCGAGATCGTGACGAAAATCATCGCCAAGGAGCGCAACGTCATCCCCGGCGGCTTCGCGTTGTTGCCAACCATGGGCGGTCAGACCGCTCTCAACACCGCGCTGTCGCTGCGCAAGATGGGCGCGCTCGACAAATTCGACGTGACGATGATCGGCGCCACCGCTGACGCCATCGACAAGGCCGAAGACCGCAAGCTGTTCCGCGACGCGATGACCAGGATCGGGCTCGCCACGCCGCGCTCGCATCAGGTCAAGACGCTGATCCAGGCGCTGCAGGCGCTTGAAGATATCGGGTTGCCGGCCATTATCCGGCCCTCGTTCACGCTCGGCGGCACCGGCGGCGGCATCGCCTACAACAAGGCGGAATTCATCGACATCGTCGAACGCGGCATCGACGCCTCGCCGACCTCCGAAGTGCTGATCGAGGAATCGGTGCTCGGCTGGAAAGAGTTCGAGATGGAGGTGGTGCGCGATAAGAACGACAACTGCATCATCGTCTGCTCGATCGAGAATCTCGACCCGATGGGTGTGCATACCGGCGATTCGATCACGGTCGCGCCGGCGCTCACGCTCACCGACAAAGAATATCAGATCATGCGCGACGCCTCGATCGCGGTGCTGCGCGAGATCGGAGTGGAGACCGGCGGCTCCAATGTGCAGTTCGCGGTCAATCCGGCCGACGGCCGCCTCGTTGTCATCGAGATGAATCCGCGCGTGTCGCGCTCCTCCGCGCTGGCCTCGAAGGCCACCGGCTTCCCCATCGCCAAGGTCGCCGCCAAGCTTGCCGTCGGCTACACGCTCGACGAGATCAAGAACGACATCACCGGCGGCGCCACGCCGGCGTCGTTCGAGCCGACGATCGACTACATCGTCACCAAGATACCGCGCTTTGCCTTCGAGAAGTTTCCGGGTGCCGAGCCGGTGCTCACCACCTCGATGAAATCGGTCGGCGAGGCGATGGCGATCGGGCGCACCTTCGCCGAGAGCCTGCAGAAGGCGCTGCGCTCGTTGGAGACCGGACTGAACGGCCTCGACGAGATCGCCATTCCGGGCCTCGGCGAGGGCGACGACAAGAACGCCATCCGCGCAGCGCTCGGCACGCCCTCGCCCGACGGCATCCTCAAAGTCGCGCAGGCGATGCGGCTTGGCATGAGCGATGCCGAGATTCACAACGCCTGCAAGGTCGATCCGTGGTTCCTCGCGCAGATTAGGGGCATCGTCGAGACGGAAGCGGAGATCCGCGCCAAGGGCCTGCCGGACAATGCGGCGGCCTTGCGCCGGCTTAAGGCCATGGGCTTTTCCGATGCACGGCTCGGCCGGCTCACCGGCCTTGCCGCCGAAGAGGTATCCGCGCGCCGCCGCAGCTTGAACGTACGCCCGGTGTTCAAACGCATCGACACCTGCGCCGCCGAGTTCGCGTCGCCCACCGCCTACATGTATTCGACCTACGAGAAACCCTTTGCGGGCAAAGCCGCCGATGAGGCCGCGCCGTCAGCCAAGAAAAAAGTCGTCATCCTCGGCGGCGGGCCGAACCGCATCGGCCAAGGCATCGAGTTCGACTATTGCTGCTGTCACGCCGCTTTCGCTCTGAAGGAAGCCGGCTTCGAGACCATCATGGTCAACTGCAATCCGGAGACGGTGTCGACTGACTACGACACCTCCGACCGGCTCTATTTCGAGCCGCTCACCGCCGAGGACGTGCTCGAGATCATCGACACCGAACGCACTAACGGCACATTGCATGGTGTGATCGTGCAGTTCGGCGGACAGACCCCGCTCAAGCTCGCCGAGCCGCTGGAAAAAGCCCGCGTGCCGATTTTGGGCACCTCGCCCGACGCCATCGACCTTGCCGAGGACCGCGACCGCTTCAAGCAATTTCTCGATCGGCTCAAGCTGCGCCAGCCGAAGAGTGGCATCGCCACCTCGCCGGAAAAGGCGCACGCGATCGCTGCCTCGATCGGCTATCCGATCGTGATCCGCCCCTCCTATGTGCTCGGCGGCCGCGCCATGGAGATCGTGCACGACGACAGTCAGCTCGGCCGCTACGTGGCGCGCCTTGCCGCCGATCTCGACCGGCCCTCCGAGTTCGTGGTGTCGGAGAAGCGTCCGCTGCTCATCGACCGCTATCTGACCGACGCCGTCGAAATCGATGTCGATTGCATCGCCGACGGCAAGGACAGCTACATCGCCGGCATCATGGAGCATATCGAAGAGGCCGGCATTCACTCCGGCGACTCCGCCTGCTCGCTGCCGCCACACTCGCTCGATCAAAAGACCATCGCCGAGCTGGAGCGGCAGACGCGCGAACTTGCCCGCGCGCTCAAGGTCGGTGGCCTGATGAACGTGCAATACGCCATCAAGGACGGCGACATCTATGTGCTGGAAGTCAATCCGCGCGCCTCGCGCACGGTGCCGTTCGTCGCCAAGGTGACCGGCGTTCCGGCCGCCAAGATCGCCGCGCGTGTCATGGCGGGCGAAGCGCTTGCGGGTTTCAAGCTCAAGCCGCTGAGCTTCGAGCTGGCCAGCGCGCGCCATATCGGCGTCAAGGAGGCGGTGTTCCCGTTCGCCCGTTTCGGCCCCGCCGTCGACACCGTGCTCGGTCCGGAGATGAAGTCGACCGGCGAGGTCATGGGCATCGACCGCGACTACAACGTCGCCTTCGTCAAGAGCCAGCTCGGCGGCGGCTCGCGCCTGCCGAAGACCGGCACCGTCTTCGTCTCAGTCAAGGACGCCGACAAGGTGCGCATCCTGGCGGCGATCCGTCTGCTTGCCGGCTCAGGGTTCAAGGTGCTGGCGACCTCGGGCACGCAACGCTACCTCGCCGAACAGGGCGTGGCGGCGGACAAGATCAATAAAGTGGCGGAAGGGCGCCCCCACATCGTTGACGCCATCAAGAACGGCGAGGTTCAGCTGGTTTTCAATACCACCGAGGGGGCGACGGCGCTGAGCGACAGCCGCTCGCTTCGGCGCGCCGCCCTCTTGCATAAAGTGCCGTACTACACCACTCTCTCAGGGGCCGTCGCCGCAGCGCAGGGCATCCAAGCTTACCTCAAGGGGGACCTCGAGGTATGCGCGCTGCAGCGTTATTTCGCGGCCGGGTCCGACTGATTTCGGGGCGGCTAGAGCGACGGTCAGGTGCAGACAGGGCTTGGCGCCGCGAGGCCGGACGATGCTCCGGCCCGCGACGAAAGTTTTGACTCTGCGGGTTTGGAGGTTTGAGACCGATGGATAAGATTCCGATGACCGCTGCGGGCTACGCCGCGCTGGAGGCCGAGCTGAAGGAGTGCCAGCAGGTCGAGCGCCCGCGCATCATTCAGCATATTACCGACGCGCGTACTCACGGCGATCTTTCCGAAAATGCCGAGTACCACGCGGCCAAGGAGGCCCAATCGCTCAACGAGGGCCACATCGCCGAGCTCGAGGACAAACTCGCGCGCGCCGAAGTGATCGACGTATCGAAGCTCTCCGGCGACATGATTACGTTCGGCGCGACCGTCACGCTGGTCGACGAGGACACCGACAAAAAGGCGGTTTGGCAGATCGTCGGCGAGCCCGAGGCGGACGCCAAGAAGGGCAAGATCTCCATCACCTCGCCGCTCGCCCGCGCGCTTGTCGGCAAAAAGAAGGGCGCGCAGGTCGAGGTCGTTACCCCCGGCGGGGCGAAGGCCTATGAGGTGATGAAGGTCGAGTGGAAGTGACGCGTTAGCGTCATTCCGGATCGCGCAAAGCGCGAGCCGGGAATCCATAGACCCGGTGTCGCAGCTCGACCGGACAGTGTTCAAATCCCTGCCATTGCGTGATGATGGATTCCGGGTTCGCGGGCTTGCAGCCCGCGCCTCGGAATGACTCGCCCCGGTATGACGCGAGGAAGGAATCCGTCCATGAAATTCGGCGTCTTCGACCATATGGACGACGCAGGTGTGCCGCACGCCGAACTCTTTGCCGGACGGCTGCAGCTCGCCGAGGCCTACGATGCCGCTGGCTTCCACGCCTATCACCTCGCCGAGCATCACGGCACGCCGATCGGCTGCGCCTCCTCTCCAGGGCTGTTTTTGGCGGCGCTGGCGCAACGCACCAAGCGGCTGCGCTTTGGGCCGCTCGTCTATCTGTTGCCGTTCTACCATCCGCTGCGCCTGATCGAGGAAATCTGCATGCTCGATCTGATGAGCGACGGCCGCCTGGAGCTCGGCATCGGCCGCGGCGTGTCGCCGTTCGAGACCGCGAATTTCGCGCTCGACTTCGCGCAGACGCAGGCGATGTATCACGAAGCCTTTCAGGTGCTGCTCAAAGGGCTCGCCGCGGACGAACTGACCTTCGAAGGCAAGTTCTATCGCTTCGACAAAGTGCCGATGATCCTCCATCCGGTGCAGCGGCCGCATCCGCCGCTGTGGTACGGCGTCAGCCTTCCCGACAATGCCGACTGGCCAGCGCATAACGACGTGAACGTCATATCACTGGCGCCGCCGCAGCAGGTGCGGCCGATCTTCGAGCGTTACCTTTCGGTGCGGCAAAAACTCGGCAAAGCCGATTCGACGTTGCGCGGCGTCGGCCGTCACGTGGTGGTCGCCGGCACCGATGCGGAGGCGCTCGCGATTGCGCGCCGCGCCTACCCGCGCTGGCGCGCCAATTTCTTCTGGTTGTTCGAACGCCACGGCTCAGCGCCGCGCGTTGCCGCCCTTTATCCAAAAAGCTTCGACGAAGTGGCAGCGCTCGGCGTTGCTGTGGCCGGCTCGCCCGCAACGGTGCGCGACTTTATCGCCGCCGACATCGAGGCGACCGCCGCCAATTACTGGACCCCATGGCTCGCCTTCGGCGACATGACCACCAGCGAAGCGCTGGATTCGGTCGAGCTGTTTGCCCGCCAGGTGATGCCGGCATTCAATTCGCAATAACGAGGGCTTGCTGCCGCGGTTCCAGGCGGGAAAACGGGTCGAAAGCTCATCCTTTGGCTCTGTTTACCCGCGACCTCGCGTCCTGGGTTGCGTCGCTTGCATAGCTCGGGAAAATCCCTAAATTGCTCCGTGGGGTGGTTGCGCGCGGCTATGGGGGCGGGACCAGTCCATTCCACGGCAACGCGGTCGGAAACGGCCCGTTTTCAGGGGCTTACGGTGGTGCGCGCGCGCCTTCGTGCGTACCGCATTGAGCGAGATGAGCAGGTGAGCAAGACCACCCACGCCAAGGTCGTCATTATCGGCTCGGGCCCGGCCGGCTACACGGCCGCGATCTATGCAGCCCGCGCCATGCTCGACCCGATCCTCATCCAGGGCATCGCCCCGGGCGGCCAGCTCACGGTGACCACCGATGTCGAGAACTATCCGGGCTACGCCGACGTGATCCAGGGCCCCTGGCTCATGGAGCAGATGCAACAGCAGGCGGCCCATGTCGGTACCAAGCTCGTTCCCGACCATGTCAACAAAGTCGATCTGTCGCGGCGGCCGTTCCGGCTCGAATGCGATTCCGGCGACGTCTACTTCGCCGAGGCGCTCATTCTGGCGACTGGCGCGCAGGCGCGCTGGCTCGATCTGCCGTTCGAGCAGAAATTCCGCGGCTACGGCGTCTCCGCCTGCGCCACCTGCGACGGCTTCTTCTATCGCGGCAAGCACGTGCTGGTGATCGGCGGCGGCAACAGCGCGGTCGAGGAGGCGCTGTTTCTCACCAATTTCGCCGCCAAGGTCACGCTGGTGCACCGGCGCAACGGCTTGCGCGCCGAGAAGATCTTGCAGGATCGGCTGTTCAAGCATCCAAAGATCGAAGTGATCTGGGACAGCATGCTCGACGACATTAGCGGCCACGAGAACCCGCTCAAGGTCACCCACGCGCGGCTGAAACATCTGAAAACCGGCGCCGTCACCGAGCACCCGGTCGACGGCATCTTCATCGCCATCGGCCACTCGCCGGCGACCGAGCTGGTCGCTGGCCAAGTCGAGATGAAGCCATCCGGCTACATCAAGACCGCTCCACATTCGACCGCCACCTCGGTGCGCGGACTGTTCGCCGCCGGCGATGTCGCCGACGACGTCTACCGGCAGGCAGTCACCGCGGCCGGATTGGGCTGCATGGCGGCGCTGGAAGCCGAGCGCTTCCTCGCCAAGCACACAGAGCACGCCGAGTTCGCCGCGGCGGCTGAGTAAGACAACAGAGTACGGAGGACAGAGGACGGACGACAAAGATCGGGATGACGGCTTCCGTCGTGCATCCTCCGTCGTCCGTCAGCCGAAAAATGGATTGGGACAAACTCAAGGTTTTTCACGCCGCCGCCGAGGCCGGCAGCTTCACCCACGCCGGCGAGCAGCTCGGACTGTCGCAATCGGCCGTGTCGCGCCAGGTGAGCGCGCTCGAACAGGAGCTCACCGTCTCGCTGTTTCACCGCCACGCGCGCGGACTCATTCTCACCGAGCAGGGCGAGCTCCTCTACCGCACCGCCCACGACGTGTTCATGAAGCTCGAAGCGGCGCGCGCGAAACTGACCGACAGCCGCGAGCGGCCGAACGGCGATTTGCGCGTGACCACGACGCCAGGCATCGGCATCCACTGGCTCACGCCGAGGCTCGGCGAATTCATTGAGCTCTATCCCGACATCCACATCACGCTGCTCACCACCGACGAAGAGCTCGACCTCGCCATGCGCGAGGCCGACGTCGCCATCCGGCTGCGCCAGCCGACGCAGCCCGATCTCATCCAGCGCAAACTGTTCTCGGTGCACTTTCACGTCTACGCTTCGCCCGAATATTTGAAGCGTTTCGGCACGCCGCGCGCCTTCGACGATCTCGACAATCATCGCGTTCTGGTGCTCGGCGGCACGCAGCCGCCTTACCTGCAACGCTCGCGCTGGCTGATCGAGGTCGCGCGCGACGGCAAGGGGCCACGCACGCCTCATCTGGTCATCAATAACGTGCTCGGCATTCTGCGCGCCTGCCAGCGCGGGCTCGGCATCGCCATGCTGCCGGATTATCTGGTGGAGGAGAACGGCGGGCTGGTGCAGCTGTTCGGCGAGGCCGAGGCGCCGGCGCTCGACGCCTACTTCGTCTATCCGGAAGAACTGAAGACCGTGGCGCGCGTGCAGGCCTTCCGCGACTTTCTGGTCTCCAACGCGCAGCGCTGGAATTTCTAGATTCCGTTGAATGAGAATCGTAACGGCAGTCCGAATGCGCCGTCGATAGCAACTCATCGGCGCTTACGCACCCACAACGACAGCGTGTATATTTCACGGATGCCTCGTCCCGCTTTTCGCATGGCTGGCATGTGAGGCCTTGCGTTGTGTACGGCGCGCGCGCCTCGCATAGTCAACTGGTGCTGCGAGGCGATTCGGTTGCCCCATCCTCCCAGATGGCAACCACAAAGCTGGCAGCAGTTCCCCTCTGGAAGGTGATCGTTGGCGCCCCCACGCCGACGAACTGAACCGGGCCATAACGGCCCGGTTTTCTTTTATGTTGGTGCGACGAATGGGCGATCGCGAATGACGAATGGGGGAATACGCGTTTATTATTGGCTATTCGTCCATTCCCATTCGCGCTACCCATGAAAATCTCCATCCTCGACGACTACCACGACACCGTGCGCACGCTGCCTTGCTTCGGCAAGCTTGCCGGGCACGACGTCGCCATCTGGAACGATCATGTGCAGGAGACCGACGCGCTGGCGAAGCGGCTGCGCGATACGCAGGCGCTGGTCTTGATCCGCGAGCGCACGCAGATTCGCGCGCCACTGCTCGAGCGGCTGCCCAAGCTCAAACTGATCAGCCAGCGCAGCGTCTATCCGCACATTGACGTGGATGCCTGCACGCGGCTCGGCATCATTCTTTCGTCGGGCCAGCATCCCGGCACGCCGTCTCACGCCACCGCGGAAATGACCTTCGGCCTGATCCTGGCGGCAATGCGTCAGATCCCGCAGCAGATGGCTTCGCTCAAGGCGGGTCGCTGGCAGATCGGCGTCGGCTCGACGCTGCGCGGCAAGACGCTTGGCATTTACGGCTATGGCCGCATCGGCGCAGCCGTCGCCGGCTATGGGCGCGCCTTCGGCATGAACGTGCTGGTATGGGCGCGTCCGGCGACGCTCGAGAAGGCGCGTGCCGATGGCTATGCGGTCGCGCCCAGCAAGGAAGCGTTCTTCGCAGAGTGCGACGTGATCACGCTGCATATGCGGCTGGTGGAGGCGACGCGTCACATCGTCAAAGCCGCCGACCTCGCGCGGATGAGGCCGACCGCGCTTCTGGTCAATACCAGCCGCGCGCCGCTGATCGAACCGGGTGCGCTGGTCCAGGCGCTCAAAAGCGGCCGCCCAGGCATGGCCGCGATCGACGTCTATGAGCAGGAGCCGGTGCTCGACACCAGCCATCCTTTGCTCAATCTGCCGAACGTGGTCTGCACGCCGCATCTCGGCTACGTGACACGCGAGGAATATGAAGTTCAGTTCGCCGACATTTTCGATCAGATCCTCGCCTATGCGGCGGGATCGCCGATCAACGTCATCAACACGGACGTGCTCAAGGCGCCGCGCTAATTTCAGGCCGGCTCCAGCCCCTTGGCTTCGATGACGCGCTTTGCCGCCGGCGTCAGCAGAAACTCGATCAGCTTGCGGCCCGCTTCCGCGTCCGGCGCATTCGCCGGGACCGCGGCCGTGAACGGCGTGACCGCCTGTATCGCCGCCGGCAGTGGTCCGACAAAATCGACGCCGGAAACGGCCTTCAGTTCGGCGATCTGCTGCACGCCCAACTCTGCTTCGCCGCGCTCGATGATGAGGCCGACCAGGCCGGTGACGCCGCCGGTGCCGTATTTCATCTTCGGAGCCATGGCGTCGGCAATGCCGAGCTCGACAAAGAGCTTCGCCATGTGCGCGCCGCTTAAGCCGGCGCCAACCGGCTTGCTGGCCGCCACCGACTTTGCCGAAAGCAGCGCGCGCTTGAACGCCTCGACCGAGGAAATGTCGGGCTTCGGCGCGCCGCGCTGCACGGCGACGCCAAGCGAGGAGCGGGCGATGTCGTGGAGGCTGCCGGCCAGGATCTTGCCGCGGGCGAGCATGTCGTTGGCGGCCGCGGTGGTGAGAACCACCACGTCCGCCGCCTCGCCTTCGGCGAGCCGCTTCTCGATCTGCACGGATGGGCCAAAACGTCCGCTCACGGCCTTGCCGGTGGCCGCTTGAAATTGCGGTGAAAGCTCCTCGACCACGGTCTTCATCGCTGTCGTGGCGAGGATTTTGACCTCGGTTTCACTCAAGACACGATCTCCCCCGCTAGGCGCGCATGTTTCCCAACCCCGCAAGTTTCCTTGCCTTGAGGCGCGCCGATAGTCCAGCCCGAGTCACAGCGACTGGCGGTTTCGGCGAGCCTTCTTGGTGCGGCCATCAACTCTGTGTGAGTTCGCTGCCCCGGACGATCAAATAACGTGCGGTCTATAACCTCGTGAGTGCAAATCTGAGGTACAAGATGAAACACGTCGCACGCGAGTGCGTACTTCAAGTGAAGACTTGCCAAGTGAAGATTTGCAGCGATCCAGAAGGGGAAGGAACATGCTCACCCGTCGAGGCATTTTCTACGCCAGCGCGGCCGGATTGGCAGTATTCGGCATCGGCCGATTGGCGCAACCGAATTCCGTAAACGCCGACACCCCGCCTCACCCTTACGAGGTGACCCACACCGACGCCGAGTGGCGCAAGCTGCTTACGCCCGCGCAATACAACATCCTGCGTCATGCCGGCACCGAACTGCCGGGGAGCAGCCCGCTGCTCAACGAGCATCGCACTGGTACCTTCGCCTGCGCCGGCTGCGCGCTGCCGCTCTACTCCTCGAAGACGAAATTCGACAGCGGCACCGGCTGGCCGAGCTTTTGGGAGCCACTGCCCGGGGCCGTCGACGAGGCGGACGACCATTCGTTCGGCATGACCCGCACGGCAGTCTCCTGCCATCGCTGCGGCGGCCATCTCGGCCACGTTTTCCCCGACGGCCCGAAGCCGACGGGCCTGCGCTACTGCATGAACGGTGTGGCGCTCAGCTTCGCCGCGGCGCCCGCGGGATCGAGCTGAAATCGTCGTTCCGATCCAACAGAGCGGCGCCCAGTTGCGCGGTCCGCATCCTTGGTAATGAGCTGCCTACAGCTTGGCCTCAGCCAGCGTGCGCCGCTGGCGCGGCGTAACAGCGTCTGAATTCGGGCGCAGGAACTTCCGTCAGTTCTGCCAAACAAACAGGAACACCGCGCGCCAGGGCGCGTTGGATGTGGTGTCGCATCAAGTTCCGCCAATGCAGAGGAGTAGGCCATGCGATACCTTAGTTCCGGCCCGGCAATCTCTTGCGCCACGCTCGCGCTCGCTGTGGTCGCGATTTCACCCGCTGCCCATGCGCAGGTGGTGACCGCCGATCCGGTCGTCACCGAGCAGCCGATCGGCGCTGTGCAGGACCGTCCGCACCGTGACGACCACGCGGACCGTGCACCCGCACGGTCGCCGCACGACGACGACAACAACAACCGTGGCTGCCGCACCGGTCGCCACCGCTCCGCCGCTCTACGACTACGTGACGCCGGCTCCCGCGCCGGTGGTGAGCCCGCGCTATTACGATGAGCCGTATTACGACGAGTTGTATTACGATCAGCCGTATAACAATGAGCCGCTCTACGACAGCGCCGTTACGACTGCGCCGCCGGTCGTCGGCAGCGCGGCCTCGTACTATCGCTACGTCTATGAACCCGACCGCATCCTCGTCGTCGATCCCAGCGGACTCGCGGTGCAGGTGATCCCGCGTTGAGGCGCCGCTAAGCAGATAGGCGCCAAGCATTAGGCGCCAAGTATCATGTCTTGAGCGCGCTTTCAAAAGCTGTTCGCTAAGGCACGCTCGCTTGCAAAGGAGGCCTCCATGAAAGCGCGGATGATAAGCGTGCGCGTGGCCATTCCTATCGCCGTAGGCGTGTTGTCGATTGTCGGCTGCGCCGATCGGCAAGCGCAGGCGCAAACCGACCCTGATGCGCCATCGGGTCCCGGCGTCAACGAACAACAGAAGCCGCCGCTCACGCAGGTCCAGCGCCGCGTCATCTATGACAGCGTGGCCAAGGACAAGAGCAGGACAGCGAAGGTCCATTTCGCGCCGGCTATCGGCGCGGACGTGCCACCGATGATCGAGCTCTACACGTTGCCCGATCAGGTGCTGGCCGAAAACCACGCCGCCGGGTCCTACGAATATACGCTGGAGCAGGACAAGGTCGTGCTCGTCGACCCGACCAAAATGCGCGTGGTCGATGTCATCGGGCCAAACGGGTTGTAGTAGCAACGGTTGGCGGCCAGTTCGGAATTGCACATCCTGACAAATCGAGTTGCCATCGACAAACTCGGTGAGCCAAATAAAATGGATTTCCGTCGTGCTGCTCAGCGATTGGCAGCAGCTTTTGCGATTGCTCCAAGCCCCGTCGCGATTTGGCCTCGCCGATATCTTCTGGATCATACAGGCCGCCATACCATGCGAGTGCGTCTGTACGTGTTTTGCTTTATCTTCCGCAAAAGCCCGCTGTAACCGGGAGGTCAGCATCCAGGCACAATCGAAGAAACAAGCAAAATCCAAAAGCTAACAGCGATGAACTGTGATTGTCGCATTACCGGTCGATGGCACACTACTGGTCACGTCGGATGGTGGAGCGCTAGCTCCCGACGGCACGACGACAACCTGATCGGTGTGCTCGCAGGTGAGCGCATATGGCTTATACAGCTCCCAACGAGAAACCCACATTCCGGGATATGGATGCGCAACGACCACCGCGCCTTCCTCGATGATTTGATAAGGCGCGGACATTGCTGACGCGGACCAAGCGCCAAAAATAGCTAATACGATGAAAGCTGCTTTCATGACGCTCCCCTACTCACCTCGTCGCCGCGAGGGAAGGTTATCAAGTCATCATGAGGGCTGTAAACTGGTGGCGTGTCTGGATGCGTATGCCGCGCTGGTTGGTTCCGACCGACACCACTCATAGAGCCGTGTCGGCGTTATATCCTCGGCTAGAGTCCGACCAATATCGACGGTCCACGCAGTGCAGTCTCTCGGCCACCAAAACAATAGGCCTAATGTATGCTGGGCGACAATTGCCTCTCCGTCTTACCTAAGACTTGGCAAGACTCCTTGCGTCGATATCGGATTGAACCGGTCGAGCGCGGCTTTGGTGCCGTCGCGGAGTTGGTAGGAATTGAAGGTGGCGTAGTCTCCGGGGTGATCAACCTCGAATCATCCGGCGTTGAAGCGTCGGACTGGAGACCACGCCATGATGAGCCATACCACGAAGCCTGATTCTTCGCAGCCTACAGCCGAGATGGCTGTTGATCTTTTCGACAACTGGTTTGATCCGATCGAGACCGCGGTGCGCGCTCGGGCGCGTGAGTTCATCGAAGAGCTGATCCGCGGCGAGCTCGACACTGTGCTTGCCCGCCCGCGTTACGGGCGAAGCCAGATGGTCGGCGATGAAGAAAGTGCGGACGTTACCGGCCACCGCCACGGGAGCCGGACGCGGTCGCTGACCGGCACGTTCGGCCCGATCGAGATCGCCGTGCCGCGCGCCAGGCTGAACACCACCGACGGCAAGACGACGGAGTGGAAGAGCAAGGCGTTGCGGGCTTACCAGCGGCGTACGCTTGCCGCCGACGCGCTGATCGCGGGCGCGTATCTCGCCGGCACCAATACACGACGGGTACGCCGGGCGCTCGCGGCGCTGTTTGGCGGCGCGGTGGGCAAGGACACGGTGAGCCGGGTGTGGCGCAAGGTGCAGACCGACTGGGACGCCTGGAATGCCCGCTCGCTGGTCGAGGAGCCGATCGTGCGGCTTATTCTCGACGGCACGGTGGTGCGCGTGCGGCTCGACCGCAAGGCGACCTCGATCTCGCTGCTCGTTGTCCTCGGCGTGCGCGCGGACGGCCAAAAGGTGCTGCTCGCGATCAAGAGCATGGGCGGAGAGAGCACCGAGGCCTGGCGCGCTGTCCTCGACGATCTCATCAAGCGCGGTCTGCGACGGCCCGAGTTCCTCATCGTCGACGGCGCGCCGGGGCTCGACAAGGCGATTGCCACCGTCTGGGATGGCGTGCCGGTGCAGACGGTGCACAGTTCACAAGCACCGCAACCTGCTCGCCCATGCCCCCGAGCGCCTGCACGAGGAGATCGGCGCCGACTACAGCGACATGATCTATGCGGCGACGCGTGAGGACATCGAAACTCGCCGCAAAGCCTTCATCCGCAAGTGGCGGCTCAAACACCGCGCTGTCGCCGACAGCCTGGAGGAGGCCGGCGACCGACTCTTTACCTTCACCCGTCTGCCGCCGAGCCAGTGGCGCAGCGCGCGCACAACAAATGCAATCGAGCGGCTGCACGAAGAGTTCAAGCGAAGGATCAAAACCCAGACCGTGCTGCCGTCGGTAGACACCGCCGCCATGCTGTTCTGGGCGTTGCTCGCATCCGGTCAGATCAACATGCGCAAGGTTGATGGCTGGCAGACGCTCGCTGAAAACTTTATCGGTCAGCCAATTGACCTTGCCGCCTGAAACGATAGCCTCATGTTACTGGAGATCGCGCCACCGAATTCCAACCGCTTTCCGGACGGCACCGCGGCTTTAGTGAAGCCAGTATCTTCCATCTCCAAGATCAGAAAGGCGGCGAACTGTATTTGAAAATATTGGACGGCGGGCAATCGTCGGAGCTGCGAAACGAAATCGCAAGGACAGGATGGCTCGGGGAACGCGGTATTAGAGTGCCCAAGTTTCTCCGGGTGTTGGACAGCGAGTTTATTGCGGCGGGGCTTATGACTGCGTTGCCGGGTCGTCATCCCCACGAAATCGAGAGGCCACTGCCAGATTTAATGCACGATTTGGCAAGGGGACTGTTTGCGCTCCATTCGCTCCCTGCGTTTGAATGTCCATTTGACGAAACGGTCAAAGCCAGACTGGCAACGGCGCGCAAAATGATCAGGCGAGGGCTCATCAACGCCGATTTCTTCGCCGAACGCAACCAGGGTTTGGGTGCCCACACTGTCTATCGGAGGCTGGTACGGACCATCCCCGACCACGAGGATTTTGTCGTCGTGCACGGCGATGCCACCTTCGACAACCTGCTGATAGACGATGACGGGAAGGTCGGTTTCTTGGACTGTGGTCACGTTGGGCGCGGCGATAGATACCTTGACCTGGCAACGATAGTTATGGACATCGAGGAACACTTCGGTTCAGATGAAGCTGAATTGTTTTCGGCTTCGTATGGCCAACCTGAGCTAGATCAGAAGAAACTGGAGTACTTCAGCGATCTATATGAACTATTTTGATTGGGCAGAATTGCGCCCATCCACGCCTGCACTCCGCGGGCAAATCGCTGTTCCAAAGAGGTTTGCGTTCAGCTCATTGCATTTTCAATTGCAAATTGATCGTTACGGCGCCACGCGGGGCTTCACCGACGGAAAGAATGCGGCGTTCCGATCAGGCTGGAGAATTGAAAAATATTTTCACCAACAGCGGCATCTTTGGCCGAATTCCTGCATAAATATACTTTATTCGCGCGCTTGAGCGCCGGGCGTGGGCCCCCTCACATAGGCGCCATAGCACGTGCGCGTGGCGTTGCCGCCATTGGCCGGCGATCTCGTCCATGCCTCAGTTCCGGTGAACGTTCCGCCGGTCGCGTTCAGGGTGCCGTTGTAGGTTCCCTGAAAGCTGGCACCTGCTGCGGCCCATGACGAGGTGAGATGCATCGTCCCGTCTGGGTTCACGGTTCCGGTCGCAATCTCGCTGCCGACGACACGAGTGCCGTCGCGATTGAAGATCGGCCGTGCGGCGACGGCCGTTGTGCCGGAGACGATGATGTCGAGCGGAGCCAGCAAAATGCCCGCGGTTCCCGCCAAATGCTCGCAGACGATGCTACCCCGATACGCGCCTTCAAAGGATTGCTGCTGCACGGATTGTTGCTGCTGCGCAAAACTGACGCCCGATCCGACAAGCAAAAATCCCACCGCAATAGGAGACGATCGCGTCCGAATGCACATCGAAAACCTCCCTGATCCGCGACGATTGTTCACGCCTTGTCGTATTTGGAGCAAACAGTACACTACAGTGTAACCTACTTTTATGTCGGCACTCAATTCCCTTTCCCGTCAGCAGGACAGCTCAGATGGCGACCGGTCCTATCGATTTCTGGTTCACGATGGGCAGCACGTACACGTATCTGAGCGTGATGCGCCTTCGCGAAGTGGAACAATCCAGCGGTATCCGCTTCCGCTGGCGGCCGTTTCACTTGTTGGTCATTCTTGAGGAAATGAAGCACCGCCCTTTCGCCGATAAGCCGGTGAAGTCCGCCTATATGTGGCGCGATATCGGACGGCGTGCGGCCATGTACGGCTTACCGGTCTCGTCACCTGTGCCGTATCCCGCCCAACAGTCGATCGTGGCGAACCGCGTGGCAATCGTGGGCATGCGGGAGGGCTGGGGCGTCGATTTTGTCCGCGCGGCGTATCGCCGGTGGTTTCAGCTCGGCCAGGAAACCGGGAGCGAGCCGAACGTTTCAGAAAGTTTGCGCGATATCGGCCAGGAGCCGCAATCGGTCCTCGCCTTGGCGAACGCGGGCGACACAACGACCGCTTTGATGGCGGAAACGGACATCGCCAGAAAGCTTGCCATCTTCGGCTCGCCGACCTTCGTCGTCGGAGAAGAACTCTTTTGGGGCGACGATCGTCTTGAGGATGCGATCAGTTGGCACCGGCACGCTCGCGTGGGAGTTGACTGATAGTCCGTACGCCGTGATTGCGATCTACGTGGACAGCATGCCGGGCGGAAACCTGCAAAGACCTGCACCGATGATTTTTCGATTTTCTCAATTCCCTCAGCCGCCCGCTCCGGCGTGCGCGAATCGGCGGCGCAAAAAGCGCCGCGCGATCAAGGCTTGAGTCACTTTTACAGTGACCATTCTTGACACCCGTCCCGTGACTGGTAGGTGGGCTGCACCTCGCTCACCGTGAAGGACTCCGGCCGGCGGAGCGGGTTGCGGTGCCCGCGGGCAGGGGCTCGTTCCCCCTGCTCCCGGGCGGCTCTGGGCATCATGTCTGCCGGCACTATGACCGGCACGCGAGGTGCTCGCTGTAAGCGGGGCCGGCGCCGGCGGGATACCCCCGCCTAGCTTGGCGTTGGCTCCGCGAAACCTGGCCCGGAGCTGAGTCCTTGGGATGCGTGAGTCCCTTGGACAAGAGCCGCAGTGGAACGCCGGAAGGCGTGCGCGTCCCGTAAGGACGCGCGCCGCGTCGCAAGGCGCGGTGGTTGATACGGATTGCGCCTTTCGGCGTTCTGCTTCCTTTTTTCTTTTCGTTCGTTTGTTTGCGTGCCGCGCCTGATCGTGATGGCTTCGGCCCTCCACTGCCGAGATCATCTGACGAAGGTCGGGAATGCGGTGAGGTTTTTGGGACTGGCGTGCTGATAACTCGGATGCGAAATCAAAAAACGCATCGCGAGAACGAGAATCTATTTCCCCTCCCGCCCACGCGCGTAGCGCGTGGTGGGGAGGGGTTAGGGGTGGGGGGCACTTTAGGGAGGCGACGCTTCGCTTTCGTCGAAAGCGTTTCGTTGAGGCCCGCACCCCTCCCACCGCCCTTCGGGCGGTCCCCCCTCCCCGCTTTCGCGGGGCGGGATGAAGGAAGGAGCGTTTTCGCTGGAGCGAATGATGACCAACTTGCGCTCACGTCCCGACTTTGAGCTCCGCGACAAGCCCGCGCAGAGCCGCAACCGTACTGAGCGCGACGATGCGCCCGGTGCGCGGATTTTCGCTCGGCACATTCTCGATCGACATGGAGAAATGCGCGGTGTCGGCGTCGACCTCGATGCGGTGGGTGTTGCGATCGAGCGCGGGATCGGCCCAGATTTCCAGATGCGTGCGGTCGGGCCCGATGCCGGCGAGGCTCAAGGCAGCGGCAACGTTGACGTTTTGCGGGAAGCCGCGCGCGCCCTCACGCGCCGTGCCGTCGAACACCTTGCGCGCTGTGTTCAATCCCTTGAGCGAGATACCGCGCTCGATCAGATAGGGCGCACCTTCAAGTCCGTTCGGCGGCTTGCGGGTGATCATGTCGACCGAACGGATCACGCCTTCGGCGGCGGCGCGCACCGCGTCGAGCCCGATCAGCCCGCCAGTCGGCACCAGAATGCGCGCGCCGATTTCCTTGGCGGCCCCGACCAGATCCCAGTTTTCCAGAAGCTGGCCGACCGAGAGCGGCATGAACAGCTTCCCGCGCTCGATCGCCGACAGCGCGACGGCGCGGAACAACGCTGGCGGCAGACATTCGACGACAAGGTCGCAACTTTCCGCCAGTGCTTTGGCAGGACGGAGCGCAATCGAGCCGCCGACTTGCGGCAAATTGCGCTTCGCCTTCTCGGCGTCGCGCACCGACACCGCCGTCAGCACGAGACCGGGAATGCCGGCTTGCAGCCGCCGCGCCACTTCGAGGCCAACGGCGCCGAGACCGGCCAATCCGACCTTGAGAGGCTCTCGCGCCACGCTCTTCCCCTGCCCTTTCAGCCGCCCGCGCGGCCCGGTACATTGCTGTCTATGCGCCGGCCAAGCCCCCTGCAAGCATGGCCGCACTCCGAGCGGATCCACCCGGCATGTCAGAACGGAACGCGAGACATTTCATGACCAATATCAATCCCAACACGTTCACGACGCGGCCGGAGATCGAGGGCACATTTGGCGTAGTGACTTCGACCCATTGGATCGCCACTGCAGTAGGCATGGGCATCCTGGAGCGCGGCGGCAACGCGTTTGATGCCGCAGTGGCGACCGCGTTCACGCTGCAGGTGGTCGAGCCGCATCTCAACGGACCGGGCGGCGACGTGCCGGTCATTCTTTACGACGTGCGCCGCGGCAAGCCGGAAGTGATCTGCGGCCAGGGCGTCGCGCCGGCCAAGGCGACAATCGCGCATTACCGCAGCGAGGGTCTCGATCTCGTTCCCGGCACCGGACTGCTCGCGGCTTGCGTGCCTGGCACGTTCGAGACCTGGATGATGTTATTGCGCGATTACGGCACCATGCGGCTTGCCGACGTGCTGGCGCCGGCGATCGGCTACGCCCAGAACGGCCATCCGCTGCTTGAGCGCACCAACGCCACCATCGCCACCGTGGCGGAGCTTTTCCGCGACTACTGGCCGACCTCGGCCGCGGTCTATCTGCCCGGCAACAAGGTGCCGGAAGCCGGCTCGCTGTTCACCAACAAGACGCTGGCCTCGACCTATAGCCGCATCATCAAAGAAGCCGAAAGCGCCGGCGGCGATCGCGTCGCACAGATCGAGCGTGCGCGCGCGTCATGGTCGAAGGGCTTCGTCGCCGAAGCGATCGACCGCTTCTGCCGCACGCAGGAGATCATGGATACGAGCGGGCGCCGCCACCGCGGCGTGCTCACCGCCGACGACATGGCGAAGTGGACCCCGCATATCGAGCCACCGGCGACCTACGATTATCGCGGCTTCACCGTCTGCAAGACCGGCCCGTGGGGACAGGGCCCGGTGACGCTGCAGCAGCTCGCGCTGCTCAAGGGCTTCGAGTTCGACGGCCTTGATCCCACCGGACCTGATTTCATTCATCTGATCGTCGAGTGTTCGAAGCTCGCCTATGCCGACCGCGAAGTGTTCTACGGCGATCCCGATTTCGTCGAGGTGCCGATGGCGACGCTGCTCTCCGACGCCTACAACAACGAGCGCCGCAAGCTCGTCACCGACAAGGCGTCGCTTGAACTGCGTCCCGGCTCGATCAAGGGCTTCGGCTCGGTGATCGAATTGCGCCGCGAGCCTGAGACGATGGCGGCCGGCGCGGGAGAGCCGACTGTGGGCCGGCTCGGCGCCGGCGAGCCGACGGTCGGGCGGCTCGGCAACACGCACGGCGACACCGTGCATTTCGACATCGTCGATCAGTCAGGCAACATGATCTCTTCGACGCCGTCCGGCGGCTGGCTGCACTCCTCGCCGGTCATCCCCGAGCTCGGCTTCTGTCTCGGCACCCGCGCGCAAATGTTCTGGCTCGAAGAGGGTCATCCGGCCGCGCTCGGCCCCGGCCGTCGGCCGCGCACCACGTTGTCGCCGACCATGGCGCTGCGCGACGGCGAGCCGTATCTCGCCTGGGGCTCGCCCGGCGGCGACGGCCAAGATCAATGGATCACGCAGTTCTTCATGCGCCACGTCCACAGCGGCATGAACCTGCAGGAATCGATCGATGCGCCGGCCTGGCACAGCGAGCATTTCCCGTCTTCGTTCTGGCCGCGCACCGCGCGCCCTGGCGTGCTCGTGCTCGAAAGCCGCGTGCCGCAGAAAACCGCCGACGAATTAAAGCGCCGCGGCCACATCGTCGAAACCGGCCCGGCCTGGTCGGAAGGCCGGCTCACCGCCGCCACCCGCGTCGGCCGCCGCCGCCGCGCCGCCGCCAATGCGCGCGGCATGCAGGGTTACGCGGCAGGACGGTGATTGCCCTTTTTTGTTGAGAGATTTTAGTTGAGAAATTCGAGCAGCGCTGCGTTGAACGCTCTGGGCTGCTCCAGCGGCAACATGTGGCCGCTCTGCTCGACGACCTTCAGCGAAGCGTTGGGAATAGTCGCCGCCAGCAATCGCGAAGCCTTGCTGCATACGTAATCGTATTCTCCGACCACGACCAGCGTCGGCACCCGGATGGATTCGAGAACGCCAGTCGCTCGGAACAATGATTTCCGCTTTGCTAGCACTTCCGAGAGCGTGAAGCGCAAGCCATCGATCGGTGTCGCGCGGATCAGTGCGGCCATGTGATTGCGGCGGCGCGCATTGCGGCGCGCGTACCATTTGAACAGCTCGCTGCGCAGCATCTCGCAGACAAGGTCGTCGGTATTGCCGCGCCGGATCAGATCGCCCCAGCGCCGCGCCAGCGCTTCGATTTTCACCGGATCGTCGGCGCCTGCGCCGACGTCGGCGAGCATCAGGCGCGATACGCGCTCCGGCCTGCTCGCGGCGAGCGCCAAGGCCGGGCCGCCGCCGAGCGAGAAGCCGACGACGGCCGCACGCTCGATCTTGAGCGTGTCGAGAACGCCGACCAGGTCGCGCGCGAGATGACCGGCAGAGTAGCTCGTGGCGGCTGCCGGAGCGTCGGTCTGGCCATGGCCGCGCTGATCATAAGCGACGACGCGGAAACGCTCTTTCAGGGCGCGGATTTGGTGTGTCCACATGCGCCCGCCGCAGGCAAGGCCGTGCAGCAGCAGCACGGGCGGCCCACGCCCGACATCAGTGACGGAAACCGTTAGGTCGCCGATCTGGACCCGATCCATGCTGCGTCCTTGATCGTCAGCGAGCGAGATTGGGGCGATATGAGCAGAAACGGCCGCGGCGGCAAGCGCCGTCGAGCGGGCGGCGTCGACGGCCTATGCCGCCACCGTGCCGAGGAATTCCTCGACTTGGCTGCGCAGCTCGGCGGTCGCGCTCTCGACCTCCTCGGAGGCAGCCAGCATGGTCTGCGCCGAGCTTCGAGTCTGCGTCACCCCGCCGGCGACTTCGTCGAGCGCGGCGACGATCGCCTTCGAGCCGGCGGCGGCGCTCGCGACATTGTGCGAGATTTCGCCGGTAGCCGCTTCCTGCTGCTCGACCGAGCCGGCGACTTCGGTGGTGTAGTAGTTGATGTCCTGCATGCGCTGGGTGATGGCGCGGATCGCGGTCACCGCGCCGGTGGTGCAGCTCTGCACCGAAAGAATCTCGCGCGTGATCTCCTCGGTGGCTTTCGCGGTCTGCACCGCCAGCGATTTGACTTCGGAGGCGACCACCGCGAAGCCGCGTCCGGCTTCGCCGGCGCGCGCCGCCTCGATGGTCGCGTTGAGCGCCAGCAGGTTGGTCTGGCCGGCGATGTCCTGAATGAGCTTGACCACGTCGCCGATCTTCTGCGCCACCTGCGCCAGCGCCGAGATGTCGTCGTTGGTGGCGTTGGCGTCGGCAGCGGCGCTGCGCACCACCTCGTTGGTCTGGTTGAGCTGGCGGCTGATCTCGCGGATCGAACTGCTCAATTCCGCCGCCGCGGTGGCCGCGGTCTCGACATTCACCGAGGCCTCGTTGGAGCCGTGCACCGCGCCCTCGGTGCGTTGCAGCGTGCGGTCGGAGATCGCCAGCAAGGTTTTCGCCGCCGCCTTCATCGCGGTTGCGCTCTGACCGACGGTTTTGAGCACACTCTCGACCCGTTCGCGGAATGATGAGATCGCCACATCGACCACGCGCCGCCGCTGTTCGCGCTGACGCAACGTGTCGCGCTCCTTTTCGGCGGACAACTGGTCGGTCACGTCGGTATGCGTCGCCAGCCAGCCACCGTTTGGCATCGGCCGGCCGACGAGCGTGATGACGCGCCCGTCCTTGCTCTCGACCGTCTTGGTTTCCGTGCGCCTCTCGGCCACCTGCCTGAGGCATTCGGCGACATAGGCGTCCGGATCGCCGGAGAAAGTCCCGGCGGCAGCGCGCTCGATGAGCAGGTCGCGCAGCGGCGTTCCGGGCCGCGCGTGTTCCGGCCGCAGATGGTACATCTCGGCGTAGCGCTCGTTGCACAGCATGAGCCGCGCGGCGCCGTCGAACATGCACAGGCCCTGCGTCATGTTGTTGAGCGCGGACCTGATCAGCCGATAGTTCGCGCGCACGCGGGCGATGATCACCAGCGCCGAAAGCATCGCGGCGGCCAATGCGAAAATGACGCCCATGACGGCTGCCGAGAGCGGCGCGGGCGCGTCACTCAGCAGCTGTACCAGCCAGTGCGCGCCGAACAGACTGAAGGCCACAACCCCCGCGGCAAATCCCGTCGCCGCCCCCAGCATAACCTGCGCCCAGCGACGGATTTTCGTCGAGAACATTGCGGCAAACGGCATCGCGGCGGTCCCGGCTCAACCGGCGCAAAGTATTCGCCAAGGCGTTGTTTTGACGTTAATGGCCGATGAAAATTCCTTAACAAAGCCTTCAGCGGGCCCGCCGGGAACGGCGTTCTTCATGCTTCCGACACTATTTAGCGGCATGCCGCCCGCCGGGGACGAGGGTAATCATCCATGATCCGGCCATCGGCCGCTTCACTCGTTTGCGGCGCGCTCGTCGGCGCGGCCGCGCTCGCTGGTTGCGCCAGCGACAACAGCCCGCCGACCGGGCTACCGAGCTTTTATCAAAGCTTGGCCACCGCCGACGCCAAGGTGGACGCCGGCGCGGCGGCGTCGATGATTTCGGGCTACCGCGCCAACAATGGCTTTGGTCCGGTGACCATCGATCCTGAACTGATGAAGCTCGCCAACCAGCAGGCGCACGAGATGGCGTCGCATGACAAGCTCGATCACAGCGTCTGGCGCCCATTCGAGGAGCGCATTCGGCAATCGAGCTTCGACGCCGCGGTCGCGGTGGAGAATATCGGCGCTGGGTATCAGACGCTGGCGGAGGCATTTTCCGGCTGGCGGGACTCGCCCCCGCACCGCGCCAACATGCTCAACCCGAACGTGACCAAGATGGGCATCGCCGCGGTCTATGCGCCGCAGTCGAAATACAAAGTGTTCTGGTCGCTCATCCTCGCCAAGCCCGATGATCACCAGCAGCAAGTTTTTGGTGCGGGCCCGGTCATGCCGCGGTAACTCAGTCACCGCAGCTGTTCGGACGCACGCGCGGAAGCCTGAGCGCAACTCTTTCAGATCAAGTCGAACATCTCCCGCCCGTAGGTGCCGCGCGCCTCGTTGAGCAGCGGTGTGACCGCAGCGCGGAATTGCGCGTGCTCGTCGCCGGTCAGCTCGGTGATCTCGCAGCCCTCGGCCAGAATGGCGGCGCGCGCCTCACTGTCTTCCTCGATGGCGAGCCCACGCTGCAAGGCAACCGCGCTCTTGATCGCCGCGCGCATGGCGTCCTGCAACTCGGCCGGCCAAGCGTCGAAGGTGGGCCGATGGAGGAAAATCGGCCGCGAGATGTAGAAATGATTGGTGACGGTGTGGAAATGGTGAAATTTATGCACGCCGTAGGTCACCGTGTTGGCAAACGGATTTTCCTGCGCGTCCAGCGTACCAGCCTTGATGCCGGCGATCGCCTCGGTCAGATCGCAGCGGACCGGAACGGCGCCAAGCAGTTCGAACGTTCTGACCTGCACATCGCTCGGCAGCACGCGGATGCGCATGCCGGCCAGATCGGCCGGCACGCGCACCCTGCGCAGCCGGTTTGAAATCTGGCGAAAGCCGTTCTCGAACCAGCCGAGGATGCGGTAGTTGACGCGCGCCTCGATCTTCTCGGCGAGATAACGCCCGAGCGCGCCATCGATCGCGGCGCGCGCGTCGTCGCGGCGCTCGAACAGAAACGGCAGATCGACGAAGCCGAGTTCGCTCACCCGATCGGTCAGATAGCTCGACGACTGATAGCCAAGCGTGAGCACGCCGTCTTCGACCAGCCACAGGATCTCCTCGGCGCGATAGCCGAAATCCATGATGTTCCAGACGTACTTGACGCTGACGCGGTCGCCGAATTTCTGCTCCAGCGTGTCGCCGATGAGCTTGAGCGCGCGCGAAAACGACGTCGTCGGCGGCCCGTAGCCGCCCATGCGGATCGTGATCGGAGCATTCATCGCGCGTTTTCCCCCGGCGCTGATCGGCCGGCGGAGAAGCTATCCGAAAATCGCGCGCGCCTCAGCAGCCAATTTATGGAAAGAACGCGAAGCCGCCCGGACGTAGCCGCGGAGCCTTTCGCGCGTTGCTTTCGCGGCAGCGATGAGCGCCGAGCCGCAGGCCTTCGAGCCGCGTGGCCAACGCGAACGGCGCTTGCGGGCGCACGCCGAGCAAAAGGTCGTGCAACGGCAGTCGTTCGCTCCAGATGCGATTCATCACCGCATGGTCGGCGGTCGCGCAGGAATCGGTGCGCGCCAGGGTGAGATCGTCGGCGAGCCGCTCGGTGACCCAGGCGGTCAGCAGGACGCCGGGCGCAAAACGCGCCCAGGTCTCGTCATAGGCGATCTTCCAGAACCAGGCGCCGCTGCCGCTGCGCAGCGTGATCGAGGCGGCAATCGGACGGCCATCGAGCAGGATGCGATCGATCTCGGCCTTGTGCTCCGCCGCGAGCGTGCCGACTGCGGTTTTGACGAACTCGCGGACGGCTTCATCGCAGGCGGCAGCGGTGCGCGCTTGCCCCTTCCAGCCGCTCGCTTCGAGCGCGAGGAAATCCTCCATCGCGGCGGCGACCGGCACGGGTTCGGTCGCCGCCATAAACAGTGGAGCGCCCGCCTCGCCCAAGCGCCGCGCGGTGCGACGCAGTTCGCGGACTTTCCGCTGTCCCAACGCCCGCTCGACGTAACCCGAGCGCGTCGCCTTGCGGCGCAAGCAGCGCGCGCGAATGCGGATTGAATTCGGCCGTCGGCATCTGCGCACGGCGGATGACCGCCGATAGCGCCGTGGCGAAGGCGCCATCTTCGGGCACGAGCGGCAAAAGCAGCAATCCGGGCAGCGTTGTGCTGCCGGCAAGATGCGCAAGCCAGGCGGCAATCACCGGCTCGGCGGCCTCGCGCTCGACGAGCGGCACGCCGAGCGGCGCAAACGGATGCGTCCATCCGACCAGGACCGGCAACCGCAATCCGTAGCGCCGCGTCTCGACGCGCGCCGGGAAAAAGCCGAGGAGCTTGCGCGGCATGGTGCCCGACCAGACCAGCACCGCGCCAGCATCGCGCCCGAACAGTGCGGCGGCGGCAAGCGCGAAGGCCGGCTCGTAGAACACGTTGGGGACCAGCGCACGGGCGGCAAGCTCGCGCCATTCGTCGGCGATGTCGGCAAGCTCCGTGAGCCTTCGCCACTCGACGGCAAACGAATCGATCGCATAACGATCGGCAATGGCGGCGCGCCGCGCCCGGGCAATGGCCGCCGCCGTGTCCACAACATAGGGCGCGTGGTCGGTCGGCGCGTTGACCGTCATGAGCGCCTCAGCGACCCTTGCGCCCGCCGAATATGAAGCAGTGCAGTCCGAGCCTGGACTTGGCGACGTAGTACAGGCTCGCCAACTCGCACACGAGCGTGATCGCGCCCGCAACCGCGGCCCCGGTGATGCCCATGTACGGGATCAGCAACAAACAGAGCACGAGATCGAGCGCGAACGAGCCGGCGTAGATCAGCGCGCAGGAGCGCCGCTCGCCCAGCATGTTGAGCAACCGCTCCGCCGGACCGACCGACGCGCGCGCCAATAGCCCGATGGCGATGATGAACATCAGATAATAGCCGGCGACGAAGTCGCCGCCGAACATGCGCAGCAGCGGCCGGCCGAAAATGAGCAGGATTGCGACCGAACCGAGTGACGGCCAGAACGTCATCCGCACCGCGACGGCGAGAAAATCGGCAAGCCGCTTGCGGTCGCCGCCGACGTGATATTCGGCGAATTTATGCGCCAGCGTCTGCGCCACCGAGAAATAGATGAAAGCGACGAGCGCCATCGTCTTGGCGGCGGCGTAGTAGATGCCGACTTCGTTCGACGGACGAAAGGCCTGCAGGACGATTACGTCAGCATAAGTGAGCAACAGATAAAACGCCTCGACCACGAAGATCGGCGCCGCGGTCGCAAGCCACGAACCCACGGCATAGGACTTCGGCCCGGCCTCGATCATCGTCGGCAGCCGACGATCAAGCACGACGAACTGGCCAAGCGTGACGGCCCACAACGTGACCACCGCGATGAGCGTCGCCGTAATGGCACTCATCGGCGCGCCCAACGCAAAAGCCAAGCCCAACAACCCGAGCAGCGCGACTTGGCGGAGCACGTAGACCGGGCTCAGGCCGAGATTGACCCAGTCATAGGAGCGCGCGATGCCACTCTGCACCTGGGACAGCCCGCAGATCGGCAGCGCCGCGCAGGCAAGATAAAGCGGTACGACGGTGGCCGGGTTGATGTGGGGGGTCAGCGCGGCGACGATCGCCGCCGCTGCAGCGGCCACTACCGTCGCGATGATCGTTGCGAGCCAGCGGCTACCGCGAAGAAATCCGCGCAGCAGGTCGAAGTGTTTGCGTTCCGTATATTCGGGAATGAAGCGCTGCGCCGCCGAGCCGAGGCCGAGATCGACCATGCCGCCGAGCAGCAAAATCCAGGTCCACACATAGACATAAATTCCGAACTGGTATTCGCCGAGCCAGCGGGCGAGCGCGATCTGCGACAGGAAGGCGACAAGCGCACTGAGCACGCGGATCAGAAATGCGGTGCCGGCCAGCCGCCGCGCCACCGAAGAATCCCCGCCGCCGGCAAACAGGGCGCGCAACGACCGCAGCGGGCTGCGCCAAGAAACAGGCCAAGAAAAGGCCCAAGACAGAGGCCAAAACAGACGCGAACGCGACGCGTGCTCGGAACCGATCGATGCCACAACAACCTCTCCGCCGCCGCCGGCGGGACATGAGTCGCACCTTTAGCAAGGAAGCGTTAAGAATAGGTTGGACGAAATTAACAATTGCTTGGGTATTTGGTCGACGGTTCAGGCAGGAATTGCTTCTGCCGCCGCGACCGCCTCGAGCGCGGCGGCAACGACGCGGCGCTCCTCCGCGCCGAGCGCGCGCTGCGGCGCGATCGGATCGCCGACATCGTAGCCCTGCAAGTGCAGCGCCGCCTTGATGCAGGCGGCGAGATTAAAGCGCGCGAAGATTTCGTTGATCCGCCACAGCTCGCGCTGCAGCTCCATCGCTTGCGGCCAATCGCCGGCGCGGCAGAGCTCGATAAAGCCGCACGCTTTGCCGCGGAATGACACAGGCCGGGACCGGCCATCCAGCCGACGCCGCCGATCAGCATGACGGCGGCGGGAATGTGCGCCGAGGCCGAAAAGACCTTCAGCCGCGGGCAGCGATTGATGATCGACAACAGCCGGCCGGTATTGGTCGAGGCGTCCTTGATGTAACGGATGCGCGGATGCTCGGCGAGCCGCGCAATGACGTCGAGCGACAGGTCGCTGCGCTGGAATTGCGGATTGGTGTAGAGCACCACCGGCACCTCGACCGCGTCGGCGATGGCGCGGAAATACGCTTCGACCTGCGCATCAGCGAGCGGGAAATAGGATTCCAGAATCGCCAGGATGCCGTCGGCGCCAAGCTTCGCGTAGAGGCGCGCCTGCGCGACCGCGTCCGCGGTGACGGTCGAGGCAACGCCGGCGACGACCGGCACGCGGCCGGCCGCCGCTTCGATCGTCGCGCGCACGATGGCGGTGCGCTGCTCGTTGTTGAGATAGGCGAATTCGCCGGTCGAGCCGAGCGGGGTGAGCCCGTGCACGCCGGCGACGATCAGATCGCCAGCAAGCCGACCCAGCACGTCGCTTTTGACACGGCCCGCTTCGTCAACAGGAGAGACCAGATAGGGGAAGACGCCGTGAAGGTCGGTCATTCGCTGATCCTGAGAAGGCCGCAGTGGCAGAGCGAGGAGCGGATCAGTTTGGCTTATAGCGCGCCACCGCGTCGTTCCAGACTTTTGTCCGATCGTCGTCGAAAACAAGAGCCGGGTCTTCGGGTATCACATTCCAGGCGCCTTGGCGCAGTTCGCCGTCGAGCTGCAACGGTCCCCAGCCGGCATAGCCGAAAGCGACCAGACTCTGACGCGGTCCCTTGCCGAGACCGATATCGCGGAGGATTTGCGGGCCGCTGGAAAGCGCCACGCGCCCGTCGATGTCGAGGGTGTCGCCGCCATGATAATCGGCGCTGTGCAGCACGAAGCCCATTTGGGTGTCGACCGGCCCGCCGAAGAAGAGTTGCACGCTGCCGCTGACCCCGCTCGCGTCGGCGCCATACGCGGCGAGCAGCTTGGCGATCGGACGCATGCCGACCGGCTTGTTGATGACGATGCCGAGCGCACCGCCTTTACTATGCTGAGCCACCAGGATCACCGTTTGCTCGAACGGCGGCCCGGCCAGCGCGGACGTGGCAACCAGCAACTGGCCGGCAACCGAGGTCGCGCCGGAGATGTTCGGAGATGTCGGTAGCGGCAGCGCCGCATGCAGCACCCCGACCGACAGAGCAAAGGCCGCGGCAGCCAGGAACGAGAGGATCGTGTTGCGCGCAACCACGGCAATCAGACGAAAGAGGATGAACGACAGAGGACGGACTTTTCACTCATGGCAAATCACTCATGACCAAGTCCTCAAACTGTCATCTATCGTCCGTGATCGGCAACCTCAAACGAACTGGATCGCAATGCCGCCCAATTGGCCGAAGTCAGCGTGCAGCGTATCGCCCTTGCGCGCAAACACGACGCGGGTGAACGAGCCGGCCAGCACCAGATGACCGGGTTCGAGCGCCACGCCGTGCTGGCCGAGCTTGTTGGCGAGCCAGGCCACGCCGAGTGCGGGATGACCGAGCACGCCGGCGGCGACACCGGTCTCCTCGATCTCGGAATTGCGATACATGATGCCGCCGACCCAGCGCAGATCGACCTCCGTCGGTCCTACCGGCCGGCCGCCCACGGTGATGCCGGCGGCGGCGCCGTTGTCGGAGACGGTATCGAATATCTTGCGTGGGTCCTGCAAACGCGCATCGACGATCTCGATCGCCGGCACAACATATTCGGTCGCGCGCAGCACATCGGTGAGCCCGACGCCCGGGCCGGAGAGCTTCTTGCCGAGGATGAAGGCGAGTTCGACCTCGACGCGCGGCAGGCAGAAATTCTCGTGCGGCACGCGCGCGCCGTCGGCGATCATCATGTTGTCGAGCAGGTGGCCGTAGTCCGGCTCGTCGATCTGCGAGGAACGCTGCATCGCCTTCGAGGTGAGGCCGACCTTGTGGCCGATGAGCTTGGCGCCGGCGGCGATTTTGCGGTTCGCCACCTCGGTGGAGATCGCGTAGGCGTCCTCCATGGTGATGCCGGGCCAGGTCTTGGACAGCTGGACCGCCTGTTTGCGCTCCTTTTCGGCCGTCATGAGAATATCGGCGGCCTTGCGCCGATCAGCATCAGACATCATTGCGGGGGAGCCTCTTTCAGATCAATCGCACGCCGCCATCAGCACGACGGTTTCCTCCGGGCACTCGCCGGTCGACGGCTGGCGGCCGGACATCCAGACCGAAGGCGGACAATTCTCGGATGACTGCACGTTGATCGGATGTCCGTCACCGAACCCCTTCGCGCGGCAGGCTTTGGTCGCCGCTACCGTGCAATCGGGCGCGCCGTTGGGGGCGAGAGCGCAGCGCTCGTGGACCTCGACGATCCGCGTACCCGGCAGGTGAAACAGCGCGGTCGCCGCCTTCCTGGTCGCCTCCGCCGCATTCCTCACCGCATCCTGGGTGGCGTTCGCGGTGGCCTGGGTGGCGTTTGCGGCACCGTGCACTGCATCCTGCGTGGCGGTTTGCGCGCCCCTGGTCGCGTCATCGGACTGCTTGGTCAAGTCGTCGATCTTGCCGCGCGTGTTGTCCCACCAGCGGCCGAAGGCGTAGATGAATCCGGGCCGGTCGGGCGGGGACGGTTGTAACGGAAAGAGGCCGCGGCCCTGCGGCGTTGCCGGTGCCGGAGGAACGGCCGCCTGGGGCGCAGGCGCGCCAGGCGCCACCTGCACGGGGCTTCCGCCGGCAGGCGCGGGCGGCGGGGCGCCCTGCGCGAGCGCAGTCGCCGCCGGCGAAAACGCGGCCGCAACGAGCCATAGTATTGCCGCTGCGGGAAGCCTGCACGGTTTCAACGAGCGCATAACATTGAACTTTTCGGTGCCGTCCTGCATCGCCATCTCGTCGCGCCCACAGCCCATTGGACGTACCGAGGGCCAAAAATTGACCTCAGCCGACGGCGATTCTGGCGGGCAATTTAGGCGGCGGCAAGGTCAGATTTCTGCCTGCGCTGAGTTGTGGCCGCGGACCCGATTTCGCATCCGCGCCCCTGCTATTAGCCCTTCCGACGCATCTCGCGCCACCTCGACCAGACGAACCAGGCAAAGCCGGCCAGCACCAAGCCTACGACGACCGTATCGAACTGGTGAAACAGGCGGCGAAAGGTCGGATCGGAGTTCCAGCGCGTTCCCAGCGTCGCGCCCACATAGGCCAGCGCGAAACACCAGGGCCACGAACCGACGAAGGAGTAGATCTGGAATTTGAGCATCGGCATCCGCGCCAATCCGGCCGGAAAGGAAATGAAGGTGCGGATCACCGGCAAGAGGCGCCCGACAAAGACAGTCGCCGCGCCGTAGCGGGCAAAGAAATGCTCGGCGCGGTCGAGCTCTTCGTGGCGGACGAGTACGTACTTGCCCCAGCGTTCGAAGGCGCTGCGCCCGCCATGCGCCGCCACGAGGTATGCGATCGTCGAGCCGATATTGCAGCCGATCGCGCCGGCGGTCGCCGCACCGATCAGGCTGAAATGTCCGAGCGACACCAGATAGCCGGCGAACGGCATGATGATTTCGGAAGGCAGCGGGATGCAGGCCGACTCGATCGCCATGAGCACGACGACGCCGAAATATCCGGCGTCCGCAATCACCGCGACGATGAAGGCCACGAGCGTGGAGATGATGTTGTCGAGCATCGCTCAGTTATAGCCGACCAAGCGGCTCAGAGGCAGGGCACTCAGAAGTCGACTTGCTAAAACTCGACCGGATCAGCGGCGCTTGCGCGCGCGGCGGCCTTCGAGAACCACGATCTGACGGCGCGCGGAGTCGTCAACCAGCTTTTTGGGCACCTTCTCGGCGATGCCGAGAAGCCGCTCACGCCGGTCCATTTCCTTCCAGACGTCGTCGGGGCGGATGCCGGTCGCCACCCAAAGCACGACCAGATTGTAGATGAGGTCGGCGCTTTCCTTGATGACCGCGTCGCGACCGCCGTTCATGGCGTCGATGACGACCTCGACGGCCTCTTCGGCAAGCTTTTTTGCCATCTTGTTGCGGCCCGAGCGCAACAATCGGGCGGTCCGCGAGGTCGACGGATCGTCGTTGCGGCAGTCAAGCGCCGCCTGGTAGAGGCGTGAGATCGAATCACTCATGATTCATCAGAATAACGCGATCGTGTCGCGATTTTGTTAACGGCGCGCCGCACCCGTGCCAGCTACTCGTCCTGGGCCAAAAGGCCCGCATTGCCGCCGGCGGCGGCCGTGTTAACCGTCACGACCTGCTCGGTGGCGAAGCGGCGCAGGTAGTTCGGCCCGCCCGCCTTGGGGCCGGTCCCCGACAGGTGAGTGCCGCCGAACGGCTGGGTGCCAACCACGGCGCCAATCATGTTGCGATTGACATAGACGTTGCCGTTGGCAAGGCGCGCGGCAATGCGGCTCGCGGTCAGATCGATGCGCGAGTGAATGCCGAGCGTGAGCGCGGTGCCGTTGCTGGCGATGCCGTCAAGGAGCGCGTCCAGTTCGTCCGCGCGCCAGCGCACAACGTGCAGCACCGGGCCGAAGACTTCCTCCTTAAGATCGCCAGCCTTGTCGAGTTCGATCACTGTCGGCGCAACGTAGGTCCCGCTTGTGGGCAGCGCCTGATCGCGGTCGTAGCGAAAACGCACGCGGCCGGCGCGTTCCATGGCTGCGATCCAGCTTTCGAGCTTGCTCTTAGCCTCGGCATCGATCACCGGGCCGACATGCGTCGAGACTTCCCGCGGGTCACCGACTTTCAGCTCGCGTGCAGCCCCGATCAGCATGTCGAGCATGCGCTCGGCCACATCCTCCTGCAGGCAGAGGAGCCGCAAGGCGGAGCAGCGCTGGCCAGCGGAGCGGAAGGACGATGCGATCACATCGTCGATTACCTGCTCCGGCAGCGCGGTCGCGTCGACGATCATGGCATTGATGCCGCCGGTCTCGGCGATCAGCGGCACGATCGGTCCGCTCTTGGCCGCCAGCGCACGGTTGATCGCGCGGCCGACATCGGTCGAACCGGTGAACGCCACGCCGGCGACGCGCTGATCGGCGACCAGCGCTTCGCCGACTTTGCCGTCGCCGCAGACGAGATGCAGCGCGCTTACGGGGATGCCCGCCTCGTGCAGCAGTCCCACCGCCTGCGCGGCGATGAGCGGGGTCTGCTCGGCCGGCTTGGCGACGACCGCATTGCCGGCGGCGAGCGCGCCGGCGACTTGGCCAAGAAAAATCGCCAGCGGAAAATTCCACGGACTGATGCAGACAAACACGCCGCGGCCGCGATAGCGCAGAACGTTGCTCTCGCCGGTCGGTCCAGGCATCGGCTCATCGGCGAGCGAGCGCCGCGCCTGCGCGGCATAGTATCGGCAATAATCGACGGCCTCGCGGAATTCGGCCAGCGCGTCGTCGAGCGTCTTGCCGCCTTCGTTCTGCAACAGCGCCAGAAGCTCCCCGCGATCGGCCTCGAGCCGCTCGGCGGCGCGTTCGAGTAAATCCGCGCGCCGCTCGGGCCTAACCGCGGCCCAGGCCGGAAATCCAGCCGCGGCGGCGGCCATTGCGGCATCGACAATGGCCGCATCGGCCTCGCGCAAGCGGCCGACCGGACGGCCGTCGATCGGCGAATAGACTTCGCGCTCAATTCCCTCGCGCGCCACGCCACCGATGATCGAGGTGGCCCCAACGGATCGCACGGCGCCGGCGCGAACCTCATCGACAAGCGCTTCAAGGCTCGTGCGGTCGCCGAACTCGACGCCAGCCGAATTGCGCCGTTCCGGCCGATAGAGATCGCGCGGCAGCGGAATTTTTGGGTTGCGCGCAGAGCTTACGCGGGCGATGCGATCCCGCGGGCGGCGCAGGATTTGCGCGATCGGCACGCTGGCGTCGGCCGCAACAGACACAAAGGACGAGTTGGCGCCGTTTTCCAGAAGCCGCCGGACCAGATAGGCGAGAAGATCGCGATGCCCGCCGACTGGAGCATAGACGCGGCAGGCCGTTTCGGGCAGTTCGGCCAGCAGCGCCTCGTAAAGCGCTTCGCCCATGCCGTGCAGCCGCTGAAATTCGAACCCTTCGACGCCCCCGGCATCTTCGATGACGCTCGCGACGGTGAGCGCGTTGTGAGTGGCAAATTGCGGGAACAGGCGCGCCCGCGTGGCAAGGAGTTTTCTCGCACACGCCATGTAACAGAGATCGGTCATCGCCTTGCGCGTGAACACCGGATAATCGGGCAGCCCGCGCTCCTGCGCGCGCTTGATCTCGGTGTCCCAATAGGCGCCCTTGACCAGGCGGACCGTGAGCCGCCGGCCGAGCGTTTCGGCCATCTCAGCGATCCAGTCAATCACGGCCAGCGCCCGCTTCTGATACGCCTGCACGGCAAGGCCGAAGCCGTCCCAGCCGGCAAGCGACGGATCGGCCAGCACCGAGGCGATGATTTCGAGCGACAGTTCGAGCCGATCTGCTTCCTCGGCATCAACAGTGAACTGAAGATCGCGATCCTTCGCCATGCGCGCGAGCGCAAGCGTGCGCGGCACGAGTTCCGCCAGCACGCGCTCACGCGAGATCGCTTCGTAGCGCGGATGCAGCGCCGACAGCTTGACCGAAATCCCTGGCCGGCCGGGCGGCGCCGCGTTGCCGGCGCGCGCGCCGATCGCAGCGATCGCCGAGCTGTAGGCCGAGAAATATTTCTCCGCGTCGGCGGCGGTACGCGCCCCCTCGCCGAGCATATCGAACGAATAACGGAAATCGCGATGGCTGCCGGCCCGCGCCAGCGCCTCTTCGATGGTCTGGCCGAGCACGAAATGCGAGCCGATGAGTCGCATCGCCTGCCGGATCGCCGCCCGCATCGCCGGCAGCCCGAGCCGGCGGGCGATAGCCTCAAGGATCGTCTCGGGCGCTTCGCCGGGATGAATGATCCGCGCGGCGATGCCGAGCGTCCAGGCCGAGGCGGACACCAGAAGGGCGGTGGATTTCACGTCGCTGTCGAGCCAACGGCCGGCGGCGAGCTTGTCCTCGATCAGCCGGTCGGCGGTGGCGTCATCGGGCACGCGAAGGAGCGCCTCGGCCAGCACCATCAGTGCCAGCCCCTCCTTGGTCGAGAGCGAATAGGCGTGCAGAAAATCTTCCACACCGCCGAGACCCGTCGCCTTGGCGCGGATCGCTTCGACAAGTTTTGTGGCGCGCGCGTCGATGCGGCTTTCGGCGCCGGCGTCGCGCGCGGCGCCGGCGAGCAATCCCGCCGCCAGCTCTTCATCCGGCGGCGCGTACGGCGCCTGGAAAATCGGAAGTCCAGGATCGACCCTGGCCATCGCCTACCCCATCGGCCGCGGATGCAAGGCGTTCTTGCTGCGGCCCGCCGGCCGATGGACTTGATATGGCGAAGGCGTCAGCGCTTCGCCAGCAAATCCTGCAGCTTGTCGATGCTCTGCGTCCAGCCGGCCTCCATGCCCTGCAGATAAGCAGCGGCATACTCGACGACTGCGGCCGCGCGGGTATGCAGCGTCATCGTTGTCTTGCCGTCGTGCTCGGCGAAGGTGACGGTGGTCAGCCCTTCCAGCAAGTGATTACCCGCCGTATCGATTGCAAAGTTGGTGAACACGAGCCGCTCGGGCGGAACGAGTTCGCGGATTTCGCCCTTCATCGGATAGATGGTGCCGTCGGGAGCGCGCATGTGGATGCGCAACGCGCCGCCAACGCGCGCGTCGAATTCGCAGACTGGATTGGTGAAACCCTTCGGGCCCCACCATTGCGCCAGATGCTCGGGCTCGGTCCAGGCGCGAAACACCAGCGCACGCGGCGCGGCAAAGACGCGCGTGATGGTGAGTTCGCGTTCGGCGAACGGCTTGGTTTGAACGGCGACGGTCATGACTTCTCCCTTCTCACCGTGCGGGAGACCTTTGACTGACTGAAATCCACCTCCACCGGCGCGCGACGCCGCGGCGGCTAGTGCTCCACGAGCACCATCCAACCGACGCCGAACTTGTCGGCCAGCATGCCGAAGCGCGACGAGAAGAAGGTCTTGGTCAGCGGCATGCGCACCTGGCCGCCATCGGCGAGCGCATTGAACATCCGTTCGGCGTCCGCGTCGCTTGGCGCGCTCAGCGCCAGCGCGATGCCATTGAAATTCGGGCTGCCCTGGCAGCGGCCGTCGGACATCAGGACCTGCGTGTCGCCGATGTGAACGGCGGCGTGCATGACTTTATCTTTGCTCTGCGGCGTCACCACTGACTGATCCGGCGACTCCTTGAAGCGCATGAGCATGTCGACCTTGGCGCCGACAGCCTTCTTGTAAAACTCGATTGCTTCGTCGCAGCGGCCTTCGAAATTCAGATACGGTTGGACTTGCATGACGATCTCACTGCTTGGTTATGCGATACGAAGGATGGTCCACAATTGCGAAGTTTTTCTGTCGCGTGCAGCTCAGCGGAACCGCGCCGCCACGAATTCGGCGAGACGCGCCAGCGTTTCCGTTAAGCCTTTGTCGGCGCCGTATTCCTTGATCACGCGGTCGCGTTCGGCCGCCGACGGGAAGTCGCCGCGCCAGACGATCCGCGTGCGGCCGCCGAGGTCTTCGAACGTGATCGTCTGCCGGAACACCACCGGCTCGACGTCTTCACCGCCGCCGTGGCGATAGACGATGCGCTCGGGCGGCGCGACCTCCTCGTAGGTAACGCGGTTCTGATAATCGCGGCCGTCCGGGCCGTGCATGACAAAGCGCCACACTCCGCCCGGCCGCATGTCGAAGCTCAACGTCGTGGTGGTGAAGCCGTTCGGTCCCCACCATTGCGCCAGATGCTTCGGGTCGGTGAACGCCGCAAAGACCAGATCGCGCGGCGCGTCGAATTCGCGCACGCCCACGATCGCGCGTAGATCGCTCGCAAGATCAAGACTGTTTCTTGCGGCCATGCTTGCTACTCCTGACATTACGATCCTTCCCTCTGGCTTGCTCAACTTGGTCGGCTTGCAGCTTCTGCAAATAAGCGTCGAGCCGATCGAAGCTTTCCTCGTAGAAGCGCCGGTAGTGCTCGAGCCAATCGTCCACTTCCTTGAGCGCGCGCGGCTCGATGCGGCACGGCCGCCATTGCGCCTCGCGCGAACGGGCGATCAGCCCAGCCCGCTCCAGCACCTTCAGATGCTTCGACACCGCTGGCAGGCTCATCGCGAACGGCTTCGCTAGTTCCAGCACGGAGGTTTCGCCCAGCGCGAGCCGGGCCAGGATGGCGCGGCGGGTGGGGTCGGCAAGGGCACCGAAGGTGGCGTCGAGAGGCAAGTTAGCCATCCAGTTAAATAACTGATCGGTTAAATACATCGCAAAATTTAGCCTGTCAAGCGAACACGAAGGGAAGCTTCGCTATTGAGTTGGAGCCGACGGCGCCAAGGCCCGCTCGACCGCCGCTTCGGCGTGGATTCGGGTGGTGTCGAACAGCGGGACCGAGCTGTCCTCCGCCTTCACCACCAGCATGATCTCGGTGCAGCCGAGGATGATGGCTTCCGCGCCGCCGGCAACGAGGCGCTTCATCACCGCGCGATAGGCGTCGCGCGATTCCTTTTCGATCCGGCCCCGCACCAGTTCGTCGTAGATGATACGGTGAACCAGCGCACGGTCGTTCGCATCGGGCACCAGCACGTCCAGGCCGAATTTTTGTTGCAGCCGCCCTTTGTAGAAATTCTGCTCCATCGTGAAAGCAGTACCAAGCAGGCCGACGGTCTTGATCTGCTGTGCGCGTATCCGCTCCGCCGTCGGATCGGCGATATGCAACAGCGGAATGCGCACCGCGGCCGACACCGCATCGGCCATGCGGTGCATCGTGTTGGTGCAGAGCAGGAAAAAGTCGGCGCCGCCGCGCTCGACCCGCTGCGCCGCGTCGATCAACAGAGCCGTGGCCTCATCCCACCGTCCGGCGTGCTGCAGCGTTTCCACTTCCTCGAAGTCGAACGACCACATCAAACAGCGCGCCGAATGCACGCCGCCAAGCCGATCACGCACTGTTTGATTGATGATGCGGTAGTACTCGGCCGAACTCTCCCAGCTCATGCCGCCGATCAGTCCAATAACCGCCTGTCGGGGCATCGCCTACCGCAGCCGTTCGAGAATGCTGACGTAATTGGCGACCGCGGTGCCACCCATGTTGAAAATGCCGCCGAGGCGGGCGTTCTTGATCTGCATGTCGCCGGCGCTGCCGGTCAGCTGCATGGCGGCGAGCGCGTGCATCGACACGCCCGTGGCGCCGATCGGATGGCCTTTTGCTTTGAGTCCGCCGGATGGATTGATCGGCAGCGCGCCATCCTTCGCCGTCACGCCCTCGGCGATCACGCGCGCCCCCTGCCCTTCCGGCGCGAGCCCCATCGCTTCGTACTCGATCAGTTCGGCGATGGTGAAGCAGTCATGCACCTCGGCGAACGAAAGCTCTTTCAGGCCAATTCCCGCCTGCGCCAGCGCGCGCTGCCAGGCGACTGCGCAGCCCTCGAATTTGAGCACGTCGCGCCGCGACATCGGCAGAAAGTCCTGCACGTGCTCGGCGGCGCGGAACACGATCGCCTTGTTGAGCTTGAGCGCGGTCTCCACGTCGGCCAGCACGACAGCCGCCGCGCCGTCGGAAACGAGCGAACAATCGGTGCGCTTGAGCGGACCGGCGACGCGCGGATTCTTCTCGCTTTCGCTGCGGCAGAATTCGTAGCCGAGGTCCTTGCGAATCTGCGCGTAGGGATTGCCGACGCCGTTCTTGTGGTTCTTCGCCGCGATCCGCGCCAGCGCGTCGGACTGGTCGCCCCAGCGCTGGAAATAAAGTCCGGCAATCTGGCCGAAAATGCCAGCGAAGCCGCCCTCGATATCGGCCTCCTCGCGGACGTAGGAGGCCTTGAGCAAATTGCGGCCGACCTCCGCGCCCGGTGTGGTCGTCATCTGCTCGGCGCCGACGACCAGCACGATTTTTGCCGATCGCGCCGCGATCGATTGCAGGGCCACGTGGACGGCCGCCGATCCGGTGGCGCAGGCATTCTCCACCCGCGTGGCGCGCTTGAAGCGCAAATCGGGCGAGGCCTGCAGCACCAGTGACGCGGTAAAATCCTGCGCCGAGAAACCGGCGTTGAAATGGCCGAGCACAATCTCGTCGACGTCCTTGGGGCTGATCGCCGCATCGGCCAGCGCGGCGCTGGCGACGCGCACGATCAGGCTCTCGACGGTATCATCGGCAAGCTTGCCGAAGGGCGTATGCGCCCATCCCACGATGCAGGCTGTCATGTTCGCTCCCTTGCAATCGCACGCGGCGCCAAGGCGGCCAACTCACCGCGTCGCCGAAATTCGGTCGCTTTTCCTTTGCCTATGGGCTAGCCGAACTGCCTCGTCACGCAAAGTTAACTCCAATCGGCTTTGCGTTCGAGGCCACCTTGCTGGTAAATAGTCTCGCGCCCAGGCTTCCGGAACCCGTCATTGCCTCACGGTCCGGACGCCAGCCAGCCGAGCGGAAAGCGACACGTGATTCGTATGCAGTCCTTTCGGGTATCGCCGCTGCGGGCCGCGTTCGGCTCGATCGTTTCCGGAGCGCTTCTCGCCGCCGCATTGACGGCTTTGGCTGCTGCCTCCACGCCCGCGCGGGCGGAATCCACGATCCTGATCGATGCCGAGAGCGGCAGGGTCTTGCAGGCCGAGAACGCGACCTATCCGTGGTATCCGGCCTCACTGTCGAAGCTGATGACGCTCTACGTGACATTCAGCGCGATCCGCGACCATCGCATCACCTTCGACACGCTGTGCACGGTGTCGCGTAACGCCTACATGCAGGCGCCGACCAAGATGGGCTTCCCGGTCGGCATCCAGGTCACGGTCGACAACGCCATCAAGATGTTGATGGTGAAATCGGCCAACGACATGGCCGTCATGCTGTCGGAGTGCATTGACGGCTCGATCGACAATTTCGCCCAGGACATGACCGACACGGCGCACCGCCTCGGCATGAGCGAATCGAACTTCGTCAATCCCAACGGGCTGCCGGCCGACGAGCAGATCACTTCGGCACGCGATCTCGCCATTCTGGCCCGCGCGCTCATTCGTGAATTCCCCCAATACAGCTCCTACTGGCACATCCCGGCAATCAAATTCGGCCGGCGGGTCGTGCGCAATTACAATCCGCTGATTGGCCGCTTCCCCGGCGCCGACGGCATGAAGACGGGCTTCATCTGCGCGGCCGGCTTCAATCTCGTCGCTACCGCGACGCGCGACAACAAACAGTTGATCGCCGTGGTGCTGGGCGCGCCGTCAGGCGCCGCACGCGCGGTCAAGGCCGCGGAAATGCTGGAAAACGGGTTCAAGCAGAATCCGCTATCGTGGCTCATACCCTCGCTTGGCACCGTCGACCAGCTCAAGCCGATCGAGGCCGCCCCGCCCAATCTGAAAGACGAAATGTGCGGGTCGCACCGAAAGCACAACCAGGCCGATGACGACGAAGAGGCGGCGGCCACTGCCGGCACTACTGACGCCGACGACAATAACGTCAGCGCCGGCGATGCCAGCCCGCAATTCTCGGTTCTGCTTTCGGCGCTGCGCGCGCCCACGGCGAGGAACGCCAACCTGTTGCCCGACGCTGCCCCGGTCGAGCCCATCGTTGTCTATACCGGGCCCACGCGCGTTCCTGGCGCCAAGCCTGCGCCGGCAACCGCAGGCGAGGAACCGGTGATCGCCACCGCTGACGTGCCATTGCCGAAGCCGCGGCCGCAGCCGTCATCGCGGCCAGCGGTCAAGCGGAAGCGCAACCCTTAAAGTCCGCGCAGCCTTCGCCCGCGCCGCTTATCGCCATTGAGCGGCAACTTCCTTCAATGTCATCATCCGCGGACGACGGCGCGTGAACGGCTGCACCGACTTCTGCCGCGGCACCGTGATCCGCGCGGCGCAAGTGTTCGACACGCGCCTTGAGGGCGCGAGAATGAATGAGGGATACGGATGGACGCCAAGATGACCATCTCGGCGCTTCAGCAAATGAAGCGCGAGGGCAAGAAGAGTATCGGCGTCGTCGCCTGGGATTATCAGATCGCGCGCATCGCCGACCGCGCCGGCGTGGATTTCGTCTCGGTCGGCAACTCGGTCGGCGTCAATCTGTGGGGTCGCTCCGAAGTCGCCGAGGTGACGATGGAAGAGATGCTCATCTGCTGCAAGGCAGTGCGCGCCGGCGTCGAGCGCGCGCTGGTCAGTTGCGACATGCCCTATGGCCCGGTGCAAGAGGGCATCGACAGCGCGCTTGCCGCCGCCAAACGGCTCGTTAATGAAGGCGGCGCCGACATGATCAAGGTCGACGCCGCCGCGGAATTTCCGCAAGCGGTGCGCGCCCTCGTGGATGCCGGCATTCCGGTGTTTGCCCAGTTCGGGCTCACCCCGCAGACCGCGATCAAATACGGCATTCCCTACAGCGCACAGAGTTCGCCGCAAGCGCAAGCGACCGCGGAGGCAGCCGCAAAGCTGGTCGCTGAGGCGAAGCTTTTGGAGGAGTCCGGCTCAGCGCTCCTCGATTTTACCAACTCCGGACCCGTGGCCGGCGCCGCCGTCGTCAACGCGGTGAAAATTCCGGTGATCGGCGGCTTCGGCGGCGGCCCCTGGCTCGACGGCCGGGTGCGGCTTGCGCACACCGCCATCGGCTACGCGGAGAAGTGGATCGATTCCAAGACCGACACTTACGTGAACACCGCCAGAGCCGCGCTCGACGCCTTCTCCGCGCTGATCGCCGATGCTCGCGCCGGCCGACAGATCAAGGGATAACGATTACCTCGCCGTCATTCCGAAAATCGCGCAAAGCGTGATTGTCCGGAATCTATCGCAAACCGTGTCAAGATTTGCCCTCACCCTTGATGAGCGAGATCTGTTGCTCGCTCAGCCCGCGAATGAAATCCGGCAGCGGGATGAACCCGACGGGACCCAGATACTTCTGGTCGTTGCCTCCGGTTGCCGAGATGGCCCACAGCAAGAAGGCGCGGATCGCGCCAGCGGTCGCAGCGTCAGGCTGCGCCTTTGACACGACCGCGTACTCGTAGTTGATCAAAGGGTAGCTGTTGTCGCCCGGGGCATAGATGAGGCTGATCCGCTCATAGGGAGGCGTGCGCGGATCGAGCTGGGCGGCGGCATCGGCAATTGTCTGCGGCGTGGGCAGCAGGAACTTGCCGGCTTGGTTCTGCACCATGGCCGTACCGAGGCCAGCTTTGGCAATCTGTGCCGAGTAACTGATACCGACGTAACCGATCGAATAAGGGGTGGCGGCAAGCGTCTCAACCATGCCGCCATTTCCAGTCGCGGTCTTTTCTCCGGCGACATTGGGCCAACGGATAGCTTTGCCGTAGCCGGGATTGTTTTCCCATTTTTCGGCGGAGAAATCGAGGAATTGGGTGAAGATGAAAGTGTCGCCGGACGGCTCGGCACGGCGGACCGGAATGATCGCCTGGTGCGGGAGCGCGACACCTGGGTTCATCGCTTTGATCGCGCGATCGTCCCACTGCATGATGGTGCCGGAATAGATCGCAGCCAGCGTCGTGCCGTCGATCTTGACGTTCGCGCCGTTGAGACCCGGAAGGTTGTAGTTGATCGTCTGCGCCGAGATGGCGAGCGGGATATCGAGGATCGTTGGGTTCTGCGCCGCGACCCTGTCCGAGAGATAGGCGTCGGAGGCGCCGATGTTGACCTTGCCTGCGAGCGCGAATTCCTCGCCGGCGCCGGAGCCGGTCGCCGCCGCCGTCAGCGTCACGTCGGGCGCCACTTTCGCATAATCGGGAATCCACTGCACGAACAGCGGATAGAGCAACGTAGACCCGGTTTCGTTGAGGGTGATGCTGGCAGCCAGAGACGGAGCCGCCGCCAACACCCCGATCGCAGTCGAGATCAGCGCTGCCGCAAGCAGGTCAGAACCGAAGCTGCGGGAACGAGAGGAAAACGTACTCATGCGGCCACCTTTTCAATTGCAGGAATTGGCGCCTCCGGCTCGCGACCGATGCGGTCGAGGTTCACGCCGGTGGTTTCGATCCGGTACATCCAGGTCACGATCGCGCCCAACACGGAGCTGACGACGAGACCGTAGAGCAGGGAGCGCGTGCCAATGCTGGCGAGCAGGATCGGGAAGCCGTAGGTGGTGGCAACTGCGCCGACCTTGCCGATCATCGCCGCGAAGCCGGCGCCCATGCCGCGTACTTCAGTCGGGAATACCTCGCCCGCGAGCAAGTAGGTTTGCGCGTTGGGGCCGATATTCGTCATGAAGTTGAACAGCATCACGCCGGCCATGATGAGGTCAAGCTTGGTCGCGCCTTCCGCGTCCAGCGACATGGAGGCAATACCCAACCCGACCGCGCAGCCGAGGAAGCCGAAAATCTGCAACCGGATGCGGCCCAAGCTGTCCGACAGCCAGATGGCGAAGATAATGCCGACAATGAGCAGCGATGTTGTGAGCGCCGCGGCCTCGGCCGAATGAATACCGCTCGCGATCAGATCGGCGGGGCTGCGAATCTTGTCCGGCCCGCTGCCAAGAGCGGCAGCGATCAGGGTCGGCGTGAACACGCCGATGCCGTAGGTGCCGAGATCCTGGAACAGCCACGGCGCCGAAGAGAAGATCGTGGCGCGGAGATTTTGCTGGTTGAAGAGCGCGAAGAAGCTCTGTTTCGACGCGCTGTGCTCGTCGACGACATGGCGTGTCAGCTCAACTTTCTGCGGGTAGCGTGGCGAACGGTGAAGGAGCCGCGTCACGGCCTTCTCGGCGCGTTCATGCGCACCACGCACGATCAGCCAATTGGCGCTTTCCGGGATGAAGAAGCGGCCAAGCGTGATGATCACCGCCGGCACCAGCGCGGTTGCGTACATCCACCGCCAGGCGTCGATGTCCGGGTCGAGCATGAGCACAAGCGCGCCGACTGCGATGCCGCTCATGGCGCCGACGGCCTGGAAGGCGAAGGCGCCAAGCACGAGGCGGCCGCGCGACACGCTGGGAATGCTCTCGGAGATGATCATGTGCGCGGTCGGGTAATCGCAGCCGAGCGCCATGCCGATGCCGAACAGGCAGATCACCAGTGACCAAAAACTCCCGACCATGATCAGCAGCGCCAGGAACAGGCAAAAGATGATCATCTCGGCGATGAACATGCGCTTGCGGCCGAAATAGTCCGACAGGCCGCCGAGCAGGATGGTGCCGACCAGAATGCCCGCAAGGCTTGCCGAGGTCACGAGCCCCGACTCGCTGGCGCTTAATCCGAATTCACGCGTGATCAGCGGCACCGTCACGCCGCCCATGAACACGACGAAGCCCTCGAAGAACTTGCCGGACGCGGCCAGCGACCAGATGCGCCACTGCATGCCCGTCATCGGCGTGGATTTCAGCGTGGTGCCGTCGGACCACACAGGCAGTTCGTCGATGTACTCCTGCACGGTCTTTGCTGCGGCAATGGCCTTAGCCCCCGCCGTTTCGAGCCGGCTGGGCTCTGCAGTATCGTTCATCGCCCGATTTCTCCGCCGACTGTTTCGCGACGCGCCCCACGGTTCGTCCGGAAAGACCCCGCGGAAGCTCCGCCGCGAGCATTCGCCCCCAGCGAATGCTACAGGACGGCTGATTTCACTTTTGTGACGGGCGCCGGCATGGCAGACGTGCCAAGCGGAAAGATGTGCAAGTAGTGGGCTACCTTGCCTGCATCGAGGACGCGGGTCTCATGGACCTAGCAATTCTGCGCGCTAAGAAAATTACCGCGCCATCCGCAGCGGCGCGTCGGTCACGTCCTGCAAAGCTTCGAGCGTGAGACCGGGCACCATGTCCGCGCACCACAAATCCCTCATCGGTGACGTCGATGACGGCAAGATTGGTGTAGACGCGCTTGACTACGCCGACCGCGGTGATCGGATAACTGCAGCGGCTGACCAGCCGGCTTTCGCCGGTTTTGGTCGTGTGCTCCATCAGCACCCAGAGCCGGCGCGTGCCGGCGGCGAGATCCATCGCGCCGCCAACAGCCGGCGCGCTTTCGTTGTCGGAGGTCGACCAGTTGGCGAGATCGCCGTTCTCGGCGACCTGAAAGGCGCCGAGCACGCAGAGGTCGAGGTGGCCGCCGCGAATGAGCGCGAAACTGTCGGCATGGTGCATGTAGGAGCCGCCGCTGCGCAGCGTGACATATTGCTTGCCGGCGTTGATCAGCCAGCGGTTGATCTTGTCGGGCTCCGGCGCCGGACCCATGCCCAACACGCCGTTCTCCGACTGGAAGATGACCTCGCGTTCCGCCGGCACGTAGTCGGCGACCTGCAGCGGCGCGCCGATACCGAGATTGACGAACCAGCCTTCCGGAATGTCGTGCGCAAGCCGCGCGGCGATTTCGCGGCGCGTCATCGACTTGCAGCCGGCCAGGACTTTCGCCGCCGCGTTCACGCTCTCCTCCCTGAGCGCATGATCCGGAAAAAGCCTGTCCCGGACACGATCCGGGATGGAAGCCGGTTTTCCGAAAAGATCATGCGCAAACTTTTAAGTTACCGTCGGCTCGCCATAAGGCACGTGCAGCACGCGGTTTACGTAGATGCCGGGCGTGACGACCTTCTCCGGATCGAGCGCGCCCAATTCGACAATGTGCTGGCTTTGCACGATCGTCAACTTCGCCGCCGCCGCCATCACCGGGTTGAAATTCCGCGCCGAGGATTTGTAGGTCAGGTTGCCCCAGCGGTCGGCCTCCCAGGCTTCCACCAGCGCGACGTCGCCGGGCAGCGCGGGTTCGAGAATATAGCGGCGGCCGTTGATCTCGCGTTCCTCTTTGCCGGCGGCAAGCTTGGTGCCGACAGCGGTCGGCGTGAAGAACGCCGGGATGCCGGCGCCGGCGGCGCGCATGCGCTCGGCCATGGTGCCCTGCGGCACGCATTCAAGCTCGATGCGGCCCTCGCGCCAGAGTTTCTCAAACACGACCGGATCGGCGGTGCGCGGAAACGAGCAGACGATCTTGCGGACGCGGCCGGTTTCAAGGAGCGCGGCGAGGCCGACATGACCGACGCCGGAATTGTTGGCGACCACGGTCAGGTCTTTGGCGCCCTGCTCGATCAAGCCTTCGATCAGCGCGTTCGGCTGGCCGATCGAGCCGAAGCCGCCAATCAGCACGACGGAGCCATCGCGGACCCCCGCCATCGCCTCGGCCATGCTCTGTACGATTTTGTTGATCATCCCGCCACTCGCGTGTCCCGGACGCGGTGCAGCGCGAAGCGGTGCAACGCAGATGCGGGATCGTAACGAACTCCGGTGCACGCAACGATCCCGGTTCTGCAGCGCACCACTTCGCGCTAACGCGCTACGTGCTGCACTGCGCCCGGGAAAAAGCTTCACCCCGCAACCCGCCGCTTCGACTCCTGCGCGAACGCCGGCATCACCTCGCGCGCGAAGCGAGCGAGGCTGTCGCTGGCGTGGCCGACCAGGCCGCCGCCGTTGAGCAACACGTATTCGACGCCGAGCTTGCGCAAACTTTCAAGTTTGACGGCGATCTCGTCCGGGCTGCCGTAAAGCGCGCTTTCTTCGCTCGCTTCGCGCGTCTCCGAGTAGGTCATGATGCTGGCTTTGCTTTTCGTCCCGTCGGGAGCGTTCGAGATCGCCTCGAGCCGGCGCTGCGCCTCCATCCGGCGCTCCAGCGCGGCCTCCTTCTCGGCCACGTTCTTCGCCACGAAGAAGGCGCGCGTCACCCCGACATTGAGCGGATCGAAGACGCGGCCATGCTTCTCCAGCGCTTCCTTGTAGATCGCGATGCGCTCGCCGACGGTTTCGAACGAGGCGAACTGATCGAGCAACAGATTGTAACCGCGCGCCGCCACCTGGCGGATCGAATCCGGGCTGCCCGCGCCCATCCACATCGGCGGATGCGGCTTTTGCGCGGTCGGCGGTTCGACGATGACGTCCTCGAAATTCCAGTATTTGCCGTGATGGGAGAAACGCTGCTTCGCGGTCCACGATTTGATGATCACGTCGAGCGATTCGGAAAAACGCGCGTCGGCTTCTGCGATCGGCACGCAAAAGCCCAGGAACTCGTTGTGGCGGTAACCCTTGCCGACACCGAAATCGAGCCGGCCGCCGGACAGAAGATCGATGGTCGCCGCCTGCTCGGCAAGCAGCACCGGGTTGTGCCACGGCAGCACGAGCACGGCGGTGCCGAGCCGCAGCGTGCGCGTCTGCGCCGCCACCCAGGTGAGCAGAGACAGGCTCGCGGAAACCTGACCGAAGCCGGTGAAATGATGCTCGACCAGAAACGTCGCGTGATAACCGAGCGCCTCGGCCTCGACATTGTAGTCGACGAACTGCCGGTAGCCCTGGCCGGAATCGACGTCCGGCCCGCCGTGGCGGGCCGTGGCGCTGCCGAATATTCCGAACCGCATGCCGGCGCTCCCTCGTTTCTCCGCGCCAATGTAGCGCATGCCCCGCGGCTGGAGCTATAGTTACAGTCTCATAAAAGCGGGGGGAATCTGACATGCGCCGAGCGGACATGCGCCCAAAGATAATCGCGGCGATTGCGGCAGCCGCACTCGCCACAGCCGCCGTTGCAGTGCCGCTCAACGGGGCGGTCGCGCAAGACTATCCCAGCCATCAGATCACCCTGATCGTGCCGTTTCCGCCCGGCGGCGGGGTCGACCTGATCGGACGCCTGGTCGGGGAAAAACTGTCGGTGGCGCTTGGCCAGCAGGTGGTCATCGAAAATCGCGGCGGCGCCGGCGGCATGATCGGCACCCGCGACATCGCGCACGCGACGCCGGACGGCTACACGATCGGGGTGGTGCTCACCGGCATGAGTCTGAGCCCCAATGCCGACTACGACGTCAACAAGGATTTCACGCCGATCGGGCTCGTTGCCTCGACGCCGGTTTTCATCGTGGCCAATCCGTCATTCCCGGCGAAATCGCTCGCTGACGTGATCGCGCTGGCAAAGCAACAGCCCGGCAAGCTGGCCATCGGCACTCCACCTTCGCCGACGATCAATTACTTCGCGGTCAAGCTGTTCGACCTGGCGGCCGGCGTAAACACCACCATCGTCACCTACAGGGGTACCGCCCCGCTGACGACCGACGTCATGGGCAATCACGTGCCGCTTGGCTTCGACACGATTCCGGCGGCGATCAGCCAGATTCAAGCCGGCCAGTTGCGCGCCATCGCGGTGACCGGACCGGCGCGCTCGGCGGTGCTGCCCGACGTGCCGACGGCCGCCGAAGCCGGCCTGCCCGGCTTCGAGGCCGTGCAGTATTACGGCATCATCGCGCCCGCGGGAGTGCCGCGCCCGATCGTCGACCGGCTCAACAAGGAACTGCGCACCATGCTGGCTGACGGTGCCTTCAAGAAACGCCTGTTCGACGCCGGCGACGACCCGGCGCCGAGCACGCCGGAAGAATACGCAGCCAACATCAAGCGCGAGGAAGGCAAGTGGGCGGAGCTGATCAAGAAGCTCGGGCTGAAGGTGGAGTAGCTCGTCCTTGCGAGCGATAGCGAAGCAATCCAGCGTTTGACGCAAGCGACCTTTGGTATCCTCGTCACCACCGGGCTTGACCCGGTGGTCCATGCTGACATGCCGCATGGATTGCCGGATCAAGTCCGGCAATGACGAGACTTACCCCGGCCGGAACATCGGCACTGGCGGACCGCTCTCGGTGTCTTGAAACACGACGCTCACCGGCTGGCCGATGGCGAGCGCATCGAAATCGCAATCGACGATGTTGCTCATCATCGTCGGGCCTTCGGCAAGCGTCACATAGGCGATAGCGTAAGGTTCCTTGGCGCGGCGCATGACGCTGTATGAGTAGATCACGCCGCCGCCGCTCGCCGCACGCCACTCGATCTTGTCGCTGCCGCAAAATGGGCAGATGGCGCGCGGGTACCAATGCGCCCGCCCGCAGGCGGCGCAGGTCGGAACGACAAAGCGGCGCTCGCGAGCGGCATCCCAAAATTTCTGCGTCTCGACGGTGATGATCGGCGAAGGAATTTTGCGCGGCTCCGCCATCGCTCTCACTCCCGCTCCATGATCAGCGTCGCGCTGCAATGGCGCGTGCCGAGCTGCATGCCGGTGCCTTGGGCGAGCGCGACATCGCAGTTTTTCACCTGCACCTTCGGGTGCGCCTCGCCACGCAACTGCCGCACCGCCTCGATCACCTTGGTCATGCCGCCGCGGTTGGCCGGGTGGTTGTTGCACAGCCCGCCGCCGTCGGTGTTGAACGGCAGTTTGCCGACGCCGGAAATCAAACTGCCGTCGGCGACGAATTTGCCGCCTGCGCCCTTTTCGCAAAAACCCAGATCCTCGATCTGGATCAGCACCGTGATGGTGAAGCTGTCGTAGATCGAGGCGTATTTGATGTCGGCCGGCTTCACGCCTGCCTCGGCGAACGCTGCCGGCCCGGAGCGCGCTGCGCCGGAGGTGGTGAGGTCGAACGTGCCGCCGGCCAGATGCTTCACCGTCTCGCCGGCGCCGATGATCTTGACCGGCGGCCGCTTCAGGCTCTTGGCGATCTCTGGCTTGACGACCACCAGCGCGCCACCACCGTCGCTGATCACGCAGCAATCGAGCCGGTGCAGCGGATCGGCGATCACCGGTGAACCGACCACGTCGGCGACGGTCACGACCTCGGGCAGCATCGCGCGCGGATTATGCTGCGCGTGGTGCGAGGCGGCGACCTTGATCCAGGCGAGTTGCTCGCTGGTGGTGCCGTATTGATGCATATGCCGCATCGCGCATAGGGCGTAGCCGTTGGCCGTGGTCAGCCCGTAAGGAAACTCGAATGCCGCTTCGGGCTGATTGGGATCGCGCAGCCGCGGCGTGGTGCCGGTCGCCACGCCTTCGCTGCGCGGCCGTCCGGCGAGCGTGATCAGCGCGACATTGCATTTGCCGAGCGCGATCGCTTCCGCCGCATGCCCGGCCAGCGCGACGTAAGACGAGCCGCCAAGCTCGGTCGAATCGACGTGGGAGAGCTTGGTCAGATTCAAATACTCGGCCATCGACGCGGGACCGGGTCCCGGCGCGTCGCCGGCGCAGAAAAAGCCGTCAACGTCGTCGCGCGTCAGTCCGGCGTCGGCGAGCGCGCCAAGCGCCACTTCGGCATGCAGTTGCGCCACGCTCTTGTCCGGCGCATGCCGCGTCGGATGCTCGAAGATGCCGGCGATATAGGCCTTGCCCTTGATGGTCATGCATGAACCGTAGCCTGGATTGAGCGACAGCGAAATCCAGGCTCGGCATGTGCCAGTTTCCGGCTTTCGCTGCGCTCAAGCCGAGCTGCGCTAATCCGCGCTGCGGGCTAGCCCGGCGCCTGTCGCGTTCGCTGCGCCGCATCCGCCACGATCTGATAAGCTTCGTGCAGCGCCGGCTTCGACCCGGATACGTCCTCGCCGACGCTCCTGAACATCGTCATCATCGCGGCCTGCTCGTCCGCCGGCAGGCTGATCAGTTCCCCGCCATTGGCCACCCAGGCCTTGCGTTGATCGTCGTTCATCTTGAGTGCCGGCGCGTTGATGGCCAGCGATTCCGAGCGGCCGGCCTGATCGATGACCTGCTGCAAGTCGGCGGGCAGGCCGTCGTACCATTTGCGGCTGATTTCATGAACGACGAAGATGGCCGGCTGCTTGGTCTCGGTGATGTATTTGGCGGCATCCTGGAAGTGCATGTTGACGAAGACGCCGAGGCCCGAAATCGCGGCGTCGATGGCGCCCTGCTGCAGCGCCGGCAGAACGTCGCCCAGCGTCATCGCCACGGGAGTCGCGCCAAGCCGCTCCAACGCCCGCATTTGGAACTGCGAGGCAAGAACGCGAATCTTCTTGCCCTTGAAGTCGGCGACATGCCGAATCGGCGTCTTCGAAATGACGGAGGAAGGTTGGGCGATGAACAGGCCAACACCGTGCAGGCCCTTGTCGGCGCCCAGCCCGAGCATAAGCTTGAGCACTGCGGGATCGGCCGCCAGGCGCTGTCCGTGCTCCATCGAATCCACCAGCCCCGGCGCCGCCATCACCTCGAAGCGCTCGTCGACGCCGACGAAAAACTCCGGCGGAATAGTCACCGCCTGAATGGAGCCAAACTGGGTGCCTTCGATCTGCCGGGGAATGGCGCCCAATTGGCTTGCCGGATAGAGCTCGCCTTTGATTCGTCCGCTCGAGCCCCTTTCCACCGCGGCGGCGAAATTCTTCATGAACAAATATGGCCCATCGTTGATGGTCGGGCCGCTGACCTTCATCACATATTTGCTGTCATCGGCGCGCGCCGCGCCGAGCGTCAGCGCACCCGCTGCGAGATGCAGAAAGTGCCGCCGAGGAAGCTTCATGGTTCCCCCCTGGGATTGCGCAGGCCCGCCGCGAAGGCGGCAGGCAACAGATGCAGGTCGAGTTGGTTGCCCGCCGGAGGCACGGTCGCTGCCTTTAATGTCGTTTGCGGGAATCGGCACGTCCCCGCCGGCAGCTCTACACAAACAAGCTAACGCAATGAAGCTAACTCAATTTGCACCTTGGGTGAAGCCAGCCCATTGGATGGGCAGAGCGCCAGCGCGCAGGGCAGATCAGCCCGTGTACTCATTAATTCGGCTCGTGAGCGTCACGCAATGTCCGCTTTGCGCTGAAAACGACGATGTAAGGCTCTCTATCCCGGCAGGCCACGTTCAGGCAGCTCGTACTTGGGCGAAAAATGTAGATACTCTAGTTTCCAAATCCGTCGCGCCCCTGGAAAGCCGCTCGATCCACCCAGCGATCTCGGCGATGGCTTTTGCGCTCCGACCCGCAGCCTGCTCTACCGAACCTATCTCAAGCGCTGCTTGCGCGGTATTATCGGCGGCGATGTTGACGCTTCCCGCGATTTCACGCGTGGTAGCGCCTTGCTCTGTGACAGCTGAGGCTATCCCATGGGCAAAGGCAGCGAACCTGTCGATCGAGCGCGCGATGGCGGAGATCTCGTCGACCGCCCGCTTCGTTGCTTCCTGAATGGTCGAAATCTGTCGCGCAATATCACCCGTGGCATGTGATGTCTGCTGAGCAAGCGCCTTCACCTCCGAAGCAACAACGGCAAAACCTCTTCCTGCTTCCCCAGCTCGCGCCGCCTCGATGGTGGCGTTGAGCGCCAACAAGTTCGTCTGCGATGCGATATTTGAAATGAGGTCGACGATTGAACCGATATGCTCGGCGGCGTCATTCAGCGATCGGATTTCTTGCTGCGTTCGATGCGCCTCCGCCACCGTGGATTGGGCAAGTTCGAGGCTGCTGGTCGCCTCGCGCCCGATCTGCTGAATTGATCCGGAAAGTTGCTCCGTTGCCACCACGGTCATTCGGACGCGCTGCGTAATCCCAGCCGAGGCCGACGATGCTGAAGCCATACGGTGCAGAGTATCGTCGGTGACCTGCTTGAGCGTAACCGAGGTGCTGGTCAGGGAATCCGAAGTCTCCTTGATTGCTTTCATCACCTCGCCAATAGCGCCGGCGAAGTCCGCAATCGACGTATCGATCGCCTGCTTTCTGACCTGCGTCGCCTGTTCGGCGGCTTCGCGATGCAGGGCGATCGCGTTTGAAACGTCGAAGGTAACGACTTGCGAGACGACATTGCAGCGCCTTGCCAACTTCCTGGCGGCAAAACGGTTGCGGCGCACCAGGGCTCTAATCGCCGCTCGCACAACAAATCCACCGGCAGTGCTACGCATGCGGGAGTCGAGCCCAAGGGCAGCCTCGTCCTGAACCGTCTTCCGACACAGCTCGGCATAGGCGCCATCGAGCTGGCCACCCAGGAGAGCTTGGAAATGGGACATTTCGAGATTTTTGATGAGAGTCCTGTGCTGATCGACGATCGCGCCGATGGCAGGTTGATGCCGGGTTGCCGCCAAGAATTCGTCGATCGCATCCGACAGGCAGGAGGCTATCACCGGCCACGTCTGGCGTAGGATATTGCAGGCCCGTGTATCAAGACCGTGTAGCGCGAGCCGCGCTTCGAATCCCTGGAGTACTTCGACCGCCGCCATAATTTAGACCTGGTGCCGCCGCCTGAGGCTGAATGAAAATGCTTATTTCACTCTTAACGATAGCCGATGGCGTCGGGACACCGCGCCGTGGAGGCTGCGGCGTTGCGCACGCGCTACGGGATCGCAGATCAAGCCAAATGGCATTGGTCATCATCGACCGATGCAGCTCGCTTTTCCTGCGCGTCGATGTCTGCTTCGCTCCGGAAGCAGACGTTCGCTGCCACAATTTGAAAATGTCCGTACTTTCTGCGCCTTAGCGGAAAAAAGGTGCGAATCAAGCCGGCTGTCACAATTGCAGCGACTGGACGGCGAACAAAGAGCAGAAGAAAACTCACCCCAGATCAAAGGAATAGCTCCCGCCGTCGAAATTTTCTTGTCACGCGTAACGCGACGAACTAAATAAACACATCTCGCTCAACCAAGGGACGTCAACCGGTGACGGCTGATTGATGGAGCGGGAGCGGTGCCCGGGACGGGGCTCGTAACTCTGTCCGCGGGCGGTTCGGAAACTCGCCCGGCCGGCCACGTCGCCGGTCCGCCAGGAGCTGGCTGCCCGGGGAGCGGATCGGTTGTCCGCTACCATGAAGCGCGGGACCGGACTGAGCCAAAGGCTCTCAAGGCCTCTGGCAAGAGCCGCGGTAGAGCGCCGAGAGGCGAGCGCGTTCTCCAAAAGGGAGCGCGCGCCGCGAGGACACGCAAGGCAAGGCGTTCATCAGCTTGCCGGGCGGGGACCGCGGAATCTACCCTGCGCCTTTCGGCGCTCCGCCTCCCTTTTGAGGAGGCCCGTTCGTGAACAGCTTGGGCAAACCTCGGGGCGCGAACAAAAAGCGCAGCGCGAGAACGAGATTTCTATTTCCCCTCCCGCCCGCGCGCATAGCGCGCGGTGGGGAGGGGTTAGGGGTGGGGGGCACTTGCTTGTAGCTTGGCGTGCGCGTTGAGGTCGTCCCCCCACCCCCAACCCCTCCCCGCCATTCGCTGGCGCGAATGGGGGGAGGGGAGGCGAAAGCAAGTGCGGATTGAGCGCGGGCGAAATCCGGGGCTACAACAGCTTCGAAGTAAGGGAGGACGTAGACAATGGAAATGGGGCTCAAGGGCAAGATCGCGCTGGTGACCGGATCGAGCCGCGGCATCGGTCGCGGCACCGCGCTGGCGCTGGCGGCGGAAGGCTGCGACCTGATGCTGAACGGACGCGACACCAAGGCGCTCGACGAGGTTGCCGGAAAAATCCGCGCCATGGGCCGACGCGCCGCTGTCGCCGTGCTCGATCTGCGCGAGCCGGGCGCCGCCGACAGGCTGATCGAGCAGGTCAAGCGCGAGCTCGGCGGGCTCGACATTCTGGTCAACAACGCGGGCGCCACCAAGCGCGGCGATTTCCTCGAGCTGACCGACGCCGACTGGACGGATGGCTACGCGCTGAAATTCTTCGGCCACGTGCGGCTCGCGCGCGCCGCCTGGCCGCTGCTCAAGCAACGGCGCGGCTCGCTGGTTGCGATCGGCGGCACCGGCGGCCGCAAACCGACGGCCGAATTCACCATCGGCGCCTCGGTCAATGCCGCGGTCGCCGCCTTCTCCAAATGCCTTGCCGACCGCGGCAAGGAAGAGGGCGTTCAGGTCAACTGCATCCATCCGAGTATGGTCGAGACCGACCGATTGTGGCGGCGTATCAAGGCCGAGATGGAGCGCACCGGCTGGCCGGAAGACAAAGCGCGCAAGGAGATGTGCCGCGGCTTCGGCATCACGCGCTTCGGCACGGTTGAGGATATCGCCGATCTGATCACGTTCCTGGTCTCCTCGCGCGGGACCTGGATGCACGGCGCGACCATCGATCTCGACGGCGGCGAGATCCCGGTGTTGTGACTGTTCATCCTCCCCCGCGAGAGCGGGGAGGGGGACCGCGCGAAGCGTGGTGGAGGGGGCGCCTGCCGCGCCGCTTCGTTGTCGGGCAAGTTCTTTGTTGAACGATCAAGTTCTTTGGTGAACGATTCGGTACCAAAAGACAGCAAACGGCACTCAATGCGACACGAATACCAACACTCGCGCATCGTCACCGCCCGCGCCCCCTCCACCGCGCTGCTACGCAGCGCGGTCCCCCTCCCCCGCTTCGCGGGGGCGGATGCCCGGCCATGAACATCCTCCTCACTCCCGCGCGCATCGGGCCGGTCGACATCAAGAACCGCATCATCATGCCGCCGATGACCACACGCACGGCGGACGCCGAGGGTTTCATCACCGACGACTCCGTCGCCTATTACATGGCGCGCGTACACGGTGGCGTGGGGCTGATCACGGTCGAGATGGCGTCGCCGGAGAAATGCGGACGCCATCGTCGCCACGAAGTCGGCATCTACGACGATCGCTTCCTGCCCGGGCTGACGCGGCTCGTCGACGAGATCCATCGCGGCGGCGCCAAGGCGTCGATTCAGCTCGGCCACGGCGGCGGCCACACGCGCATCGACATCTGCGGCGAGACGCCGATTGCGCCGTCGGCCATTCCGCATCCGGTCTATGAGACCACGTTCGAAACCATCGTGCCGCAGGAGATGACGAAAGCGCGCATCGCCGAGAGCATCGCCGCGCACGTCACCGCGGCCTTGCGCGCGCAGAAGGCCGGTTTCGATTGCGTCGAAATCCACGCCGCGCACGGTTACCTGATCTCGCAGTTTCACGCGCCGTTCGAGAACCGACGCACCGACGAATACGGCGGCAGTCTCGAAAATCGCGCCCGCTTCGGGCTTGAAATCCTGCGCGCGGTGAAAGCGGTGCTGCCCGGCATGGGCGTGATCTACCGGCTCTCGGTCGAAGACTTCTTTCCTGGCGGGCTCACCTTCGACGAAGGCCGGCAGATCGCGCTGTGGGCGGCAAAGGGCGGCGCCGACGCGCTGCATATCAGCGCCGGCCATTACCGCTCGCTGCCGTCGGCGCAGATCGTGCTGCCGCCGATGAGCATGCCCGACGCGCCGTTTCTCGATTTCGCCGCCGACGTGAAAAAGCCGGTGAACGTGCCGGTGATCGCCGTCGGCCGGCTCGGCGATCCGGCGCTGGCGCAGGCCGCGGTCACGAGCGGCAAAACGGATTTCATCGCACTCGGCCGCACGCTGGTCGCCGATCCGCAATGGGTCGAGAAAGTCGGGCGCGGCGAGCCGGTGCGCCGCTGTCTTGCCTGCAACACCTGCATCAACGAAATGCGCGGCGGCGCGCGCATCGGCTGCGTGGTCAACGGCGCGGCCGGCCGCGAGACGATGTTCGCCGACGCAAAACCCCCGCACGGCGAACGTATCGCGGTGATCGGCGCGGGGCCCGCCGGATTGACCTATGCGTCACTCGTCGCCGAAGGCAACAGCGTCACCGTGTTCGAAAGGGATGCCCGTGCCGGCGGCTCGTTTCGCTACGCCGGCAAGGCGCCGCTGTTCCAGGAGGTCGAAGCGAATGAGGCAAGTTTCCAGCGCTACATCGCCGATATGGTCGGCGGCTGCGAAGCCAGAGGCGTCGTTTTCCGTTTTGCCATCGACGTCGCCAAAGCGCCTGAACAATTGGCGCCGTTCGATCGCATCGTGATCGCCACTGGCGCCGCCTATCGGTTCGGCCTCGGCGCGCTCGCCCCGTGGGCGCTCGATCGCGGCGCCGCCCGCATGCCGGGCATCTCGCAGCTGTTTTCATCCCGCCCTGTGCGCGACTGGTTCTATTATCGGGGGCGGCGCGGCACCGCCGACCGGTACAAAAAGCTGGCGCAGCCGGGACAAATCGTCACCGTCATCGGCGACGCGGTACGCGCCGGCAAGAGCAAGCAGGCGATAGCGAGCGCCTTCGAGGCCGCACTGCTCGGTGGGTGAGTTGGGTTCCCGCGGCTTCGCTGGCCGGGTGTTCGTGGCACGCTTCTTGCCATATCATTCGATCATGCCGAGCGACGCAAAGCTCCGCCTCGATCAAGTCAGTATGACGTTTCGGACGCCCGCCGGGCCGTTCGCTGCGCTGGCGCCGGTGACGCTGTCGATCGAACAAGGCCGCTTTGTCAGCCTGATCGGACCGTCAGGCTGCGGCAAGAGCACGATCTTCAACATCGTCGCCGGCCTGCTGGAGCCGAGCGGCGGGCGCGTGTTCATCGACGGCATCGACGCGACCGGAACGATCGGCCGTGTCGGTTACATGCTGCAGAAAGACCTGCTGCTGCCGTGGCGCACGGTGATCGACAATGTCATCCTCGGCATGGAGATCCAGGGCCTGCCGCTGCGGCAGGCACGCGAGCGCGCGCTTCCGCTCCTTCGCCGCTACGGGCTTGCCGGCTTCGAGTATTCGTATCCGAACGCGCTGTCCGGCGGCATGCGCCAGCGGGCCGCGCTGTTGCGCACGCTTCTGTTCGACACCGACGTCATTCTGCTCGACGAGCCGTTCGGCGCGCTCGACGCGCAGACCAAGCTGCAAATGCAGGAATGGCTGCTGGCGCTGTGGGCCGATTTCAACAAGACGGTGGTGTTCGTCACCCATGACATCGAGGAAGCCATCTATCTCTCCGACGAAGTGCATGTGATGGCGACGCCGGCCCGGGCGCGTCATCGAAACGATTGCGGTGCCGATTGCGCGCCCGCGCCAACGCCATGCGACGCTGGTGCCGGAATTCATCGCCATCAAGGAGCGCTGCCTGCAACTGCTGGCGCTCGACCGTCCGTCGCTCGATGAGGCGGCCTGACATGCCGAGCGCAACATGAGCGTACAGGAGACTTCCGGCATCGATACCGGCCTCGATCTGGCGCCTGCTCGGCCGGCGGCGCGAGCGCGACCGGCAAAGCCCACGCGCCGCCTGCCGGCGCAAAGGGATTGGCCGCTCTGGGCCATCATCGGCACGCAGATCGGCATCCTCGCCGGCGCCGTCGCGCTCTGGCAGGCGGCGGCGGATTTCGGCTGGATCGACGGATTTTTCTGGTCGAAGCCGAGCGCCATCTACACAACGCTGATCACGTTCTTCACCGAGGGCGACGCCTGGACCGATATCGGCTTCACTTTCCGTTCGACGATCTTCGGTTTCGCGCTTGGTACGACCGTCGGCTCGCTGATCGGGCTGTCGTTCTGGTGGTCGCGCAATTATGCGGCGATCGTGCAGCCGTATCTGATCTGCTTCGAGTCGCTGCCGAAGCTCGCGCTGGCGCCGCTGGTGATCCTCGTCTTCGGCATGGGGCTCGCTTCCAAAGTCGCCATCGCGACCGCGCTCACGCTGGTCGTCTCGACACTGACCACCTACGCCGGCGTCAAGGCGCTCGATCCCGACGGCGAAAAGCTGTTCTATTCGCTCGGCGCCACGCGCTGGCAGGTATTTCGCAAGCTCGTGATGCCGTTCTGCCTGCCGTGGATCATCTCGGTCTTGCGGGTGAATATCGGACTGGCGCTCACCGGCGCGATCGTCGGCGAGTTCATCGCGTCGCAGCACGGTCTCGGCCGCGCCATCCTCTATGCCGGCAACACCTATGATATCGCGTTGGTCTGGGTCGCGGTGCTGGTGCTCTCGACGCTCGCCGTCGTGATGTATGGCGCCGTTTCCTGGCTCGAACGCTTGTTGCGCAAGGGCATGAGGCAATAGATCGTCCGGGCCATGTGAGGAGCAAACGTCATGACTGATCGGAACCTGAACAGGCGAAAATTCCTCGGCTCGACGGCAGCAGCCGGGGCGGCATTGCTCGCGCGGCCGATGATCGCGCGGGCGCAAGCCAAGGAGGTGCTGATCGCCGAACCCGTTCACGGCACGGGCTACCTGCCTCTCTATATCGGCATCGCCAAGAATCTCTTCGAGGACGTTAGCGTCAAGATCGTCACCATCGAGACCGGCGCCGGCCACACCAACGCCGTGCTCTCCGGCCAGGCGTTCGCGTTCATCGGCGGGCCGGAGCATTGCGCCTATGCCAAGGCGAAGGGCGCCGAGCTGCGCGCCGTGGTCAACTGCGTCGACCGCGGCAACGTCTATTTTTGCGCCGCCAAGGGGCAGGAGCCGACCAACGACGATTGGGCGAGCTACTTCAAGGGCAAGACGATCGCCACCAGCGGTTATGGCGGAACGCCGAACTCGATCACGCGCTACCTGCTGAACAAGTGGAAGCTCGACGCCACGCACGACGTCACGTTGGTTGAAACGGCCAATTCGGCGATCTTGCCGGTGGTCCGCAACAAGCAGGCGCAGATCGGCTCCTCGACCGAGCCGTTCGTCACCCAGGGCGTGCGCGCCGGCGTGTGGGGCGAGCCGTTCATCAACATTCCGAAGATGATGGGCCACTACGCCTATTCGACCTTCAATGTGCGGCTGGATTCGATTCAGAAAACGCCCGAGCTGGTGCGGGGATTTGTCCGGGGAATGATGAAATCCCTGACGTTCGTCGCCGGCAATCACGACGAGGCGGCCGACATCGCCAAGAAGCAATTCCCCACCATGCCGCTCGACGACCTCAAGGCGACGCTCGATCGTTCCTTCGCCGACGAATTGTGGAGCAAGGACGGAACCATAAGCCGCGCCTCATGGGACACGGCAAAGGCCGTCGTCATGGGCGCGGGTCTGCTCAAAATCGACGTCAAATACGACGAGATCATCGACATGAGCTACGTCGACAGTCTGAAGACCAGCTTGTAAGCTTGGACGCCGTCTAATCAGGTCCCGTCCCCCATCGCCAACCGAAGAGAGCAAGCCATGTCCGAGCCGATCTGGAACGAATTTCTCACCGAGCGCGACAAGGCGGTGTTCGGCGCGTCCGGCTACGGCGCGCGCGGCGGCTTCGGCAAGCGCCCGGCGCTCCTCATCATCGACGTGAACTGGGCGTTCTGCGGCGACCGGCCGGAACCGATCCTCGAATCGATCAAGCGCTGGCGCAATTCCTGCGGCGAGGACGCCTGGACCGCTTTGCCCTTTATCCGTTCGCTGATCGACAAGTGCCACGAGAAAGGCGTGCCGGTGCTCTACACCACCGGCGTGCGGCGCGAGGACAATTGGGATTCCGGCTCCTGGGCCTGGAAGAACGCGCGCAACGAGGAAGACCGCAAGACCATCGTGACCAATCTCGACGGCAACGAGATCGTCACGCCGATCGCGCCGTCGGCGCAGGACATCGTCGTGCTCAAACAGAAGCCGTCGGGCTTCTTCGGCACCAACATGGCGAGCTATCTGACGCTGCTTGGCTGCGACAGCGTCATCGTCACCGGCACCACCACGTCGGGCTGCGTGCGCGCCACCGTGCTCGACGCGTTCAGTCTGAACTACCGCATCGCGCTTGCCGAGGAAGGCTGCTTCGACCGTTCACAGGCGAGCCACGCCATCAATCTGTGCGACATGAACGCCAAATATGCCGACGTGGTGAAGACCTCGGAGGTGCTCACCTTCCTCGAAACGCTGCCGAGCGGCATGTACGACCTGCCGAAGGGCAACGCGACCGCGGCGCGCGAGCAAAAACGCGCGGCAAGTTATTAGACCTTTCCTCCTCCGCACAGCGGGGAAGGAAGGATGGATTACGTCCTGCCGGCGAACTGCCGCGCCTTGTCGAGGTGGCCGTAAGAGCGCACCGGCGCGCACATCAGGAAACGATAGCCTTCCTTGACGATGCGCTCGGCGTTGCCGGACTCGACATGCGGATGGCCGACGACGACGTTGCACTCTTTGCAGGTGGCGACGATCTGCGCCATGTGCTCGAGCACGACCTTGTGCTCGTACTGGCGCGGATAGCCGAGCTCCTGGGAAAGATCGCCCTCGCCGATCAGGATGGCGCCGATGCCGGGCACGTTCTTCAGAATGTCTTTCAGGTTCTTGATGCCCTCGACGTCCTCGATCATCAGGATGACGAAAATCTCGCCCTTCGGATTGAGCGGCCACACGTCGGCGCGTTCGTAATATTCCTGCTGGCTGACGCCCCAGTAGCGCACGGCAGATGTGGGCCCGTCGCCGCGGATGCCGGCCGGCTCGTAGATCGGCTTATCCTTCAGCCGCGGATAACGGCAGGCGGCGACCGCGTTATAGGCCTGCTCGACATTGCTGATGTGCGGCCAGATGATGCCGTAGGCGCCGAGGTCCAAAACCTGCTTGGCCTGGAACTGCGCCTTCTCGCCGCCGTTCGGCGGGATGCGCGCGAACGGCGCAACCGCCGGCGCGACCGAACCGGCGCGCGTGATCTGTCCGCGGTTGAGCATGTATTGCAGGCAGTCGCGGAACAAGCGGATGTCGTAGCCGTTGTGTTCCATCTCGTAGACCACGGCGTCGTATTTCGCGGTCGTGAGCGCGATTGCCGCTTCGACGTCGGGCTGCGAAAAGCAGGTCACCGCAGTCTGTCCGGCTTCGAGCGCGCGGATGACACCGTTCAATCTCGGTAATTCAGCCATTCCTCGGTCTCCTCATCGATAATCGGTAAGCCTACCAGATTATCGACCCCGTTTGACAATGCCGCGCCGCGCCTTAGCATTTGTCGGGCCAGAAAAAGCCACTTCACAGCGATGGTGCCATGATTATCGACTGCCACGGCCATTACACGACCGAGCCCAAGGACCTGCACCGCTTCCGCAAGGAGCAGACCGCGGCGGCCAACGCCAAGGACAAGACGGCGATGCCCTCGCGCGCCTCGCTGAAAATGTCCGACGACGAAATCCGCGAGTCGATCGAGCAGAACCAGCTCAAATTGCAGCGCGAGCGCGGCACCGATCTGACCATTTTCTCGCCGCGCGCCTCCGGCATGGGCCATCACATCGGCGACGAGAGCGTTTCCGCCGAGTGGTCTCAGATCTGCAACGATCTGATCGCGCGCGTGGTCTCGCTCTACCCGCAGAACTTCATCGGCGTGTGCCAGCTGCCGCAATCGCCCGGCGCCGACCCGGCGCACAGCGCCGCCGAGCTGGAACGCTGCGTCAAAATGGGTTTCGTCGGCTGCAACCTCAATCCCGACCCGTCCGGCGGCTATTTCAACTCGCCGCCGATGACCGACAAGTCGTGGTTCCCGCTCTACGAGAAGATGATCGAGCTCGACGTGCCGTGCATGATCCACGTCTCCGGCTGCTGCAATCCGGCAATGCACACCACCGGCTCGTATTATCTCAACGGCGACACGATGGTATTCATGCAGGTCCTTCTCTCCGACCTGTTCAAGATCTTCCCCAAGCTGAAATTCATCATTCCGCATGGCGGCGGCGCGGTGCCGTTCCATTGGGGCCGCTTCCGCGGCATCGCGCTCAATAACGGCAAGCCGGAGCTAAACGAGATCATCGGCGACAACATCTTCTTCGATACGTGCGTCTATCATCAGCCCGGCATCGATCTCCTGACCAAGGTCGTGCCGGTCGACAACATTCTGTTCGCCTCCGAGATGGTCGGCGCGGTGAAGGGCAACGACCCGAAAACCGGCTTCGGGTTCGACGACACCAAGCGCTACGTCGACAAGGCGCCGATCAGCGAGGCCGACCGGCGCAAGATTTTTGAAGGCAACGCCCGCCGCGTCTATCCGCGGTTGAAGGCAAAAGTACCGGCGTAGCTGCGGCGTCGGCCGCGGCAGAGGAAGAAGGTTGAAGAAAGCGAGGAAAAAGCCGCTCCAGCGCGCGCACAGGCCGCACATCGTGCACATCGGGCCGCGCGAGGTCGAGACCCGTGGGTTGCGGACGGGATTCTGGAGCGATCTCTATCATCGCTCCATGACAATATACTGGCCGGTCTTCTTCGGCATCGCCGCGCTGATCTTTGTCGTTCTCAATGCAATTTTTGCCTTTGTGTACTGGCTGGGATCGGAGCCGATTGCCAACGTTTCCCCGACCCTGCCGCTGCCGTTGAGCCTGTTCTATTTTTCGATCGAGACGCTGGCGACGGTCGGCTACGGCGACATGCACCCGCAGACCAATTACGGGCATCTCGTCGCGACGGTCGAAATCTTCACCGGCATGAGCTTTCTCGCGGTGATGACGGGATTGATCTTCGCCCGTTTCTCGCGGCCGCGCGCCCGTTTCGTCTTCGCCCGTCATCCGGTCGTCAGCCATTTTCAGGGCAAGCCGACGCTGATGATCCGCATCGCCAACGCGCGCCACAACACGATCTCTCAGGCGACGGCACGGCTGTGGCTGTTTCGGGTGGAGAGCACCAAGGAACGTGAGCAGGTGCGCCGCTATTACGAGCTGAAGCTCGAGCGCAGCGAGCATCCCATTTTCTCCCTGAGTTGGACGCTCCTGCACGTGATCGACGAGACGAGCCCGTTCTACGGTCTCACCGCCGAGGATTTCGCGGATGTCGACGGCGGCGCTGATCCTCAACGTGGGCGGCGTCGACGACAGCTCAGCGCAGCGGCTTTATGCCCGGCAGATCTACTCCGAGCCGGACATCCGCTGGCACCATCGCTATCGGGACATTACCAGTGTTTCCAAGGACGGCCGGCTGGTACTCGATTACACGCGCTTTCACGACGTCACCCCGGAGACGTCGTAACCTCGCGCGCCGCTATCTGGAGCGGCGCAGGCTCCCTGCCGTCGCCTTGTCGTTTGTTAGCTAGGCGGATACGTGATTTGGCTCGGCCGCCGCGGGCTCAAGTCGAAGGCGTCAGGTCTATAAGCTGTCAGCCCGCCCGGCGCATCGACTGCGCGGCGCGTCCGATCCAGTTGCCGAGCGACTTGGCCAACCCATTGCGGCCGGCTTTTTTGCGCGCCATCGCGATCACATGCCCGACGGGAGCAGTCGGCTGACTGCGGCTGCGCCGCTTTTTGCCAGCGCGAGACTCATGTTTCGGCTTGGCGCGATCAAAGTCTTTGGCGGCTTCAAGCGCGATCGGACCCACGTGGGTCAGGAACACCTTTTCGTGGGCGCGGCTTAAGAGATCGATGGCTTGCTTGAGCGGCAGCCACTTCACCGCTTTGACGTCGTCCGACAGGTCGGCGACCGGCGAACCGGAGGCGCGCATGAGCCAGAACTGCACGATCTTGGTCCGGCCGTCGACCGCATATGACATCGAACCGAGGAACTCGTGGACCGACACGTCGTGGCCGGTTTCCTCAAGAACTTCGCGCGCGGCAGCGTCGCGCGCGCGTTCGCGCGCCAGCAGCTTGCCCTTAGGGAGTACCCAGGCCTTTTCGCCCCGCAGCCGCACGATGGCCATGCGCGGCCTCGACTTACCGCGCAGAACAATGCCGCCTGCAGCCAGAATCGGCGCGTGGCCCTTCGCCGAATCAGTCATGCCAAATCTATGCCGGATGGATTCGCCATGAGCAAGAAAACATTTGCGCGGCGCGGCAGGCCTGACCCCCTGTCGGTGACCTCAAGGCGAGTTGATCCGCCGCCTCGCACCGTCGGGAGGTCCACCGTTCGGTCAGTCAGGCCACGCTGATGACAATCTTGCCGAAATGTTTGTTGGCGCGCATTTCCGCGAGTGCGTCGACGATATCGGCCAGCTTGTAGGTCTTAGAGATCGGCAGGCCGAGCTTGCCGCTCTCGACGGCGGGCCACAGGTCGGCGCGCAGTGCGCGCACGATCTCGCGCACCTCCTCGGGGGTGCGCGTGCGGAAGGTGACGCCGATATAGTCGATGCGCTTGAGCGCATGCTTGTCGAAGTCGAACTCGCCCTTGGTGCCGCCGAGCCGGCCGACATTGACGATGCGGCCGAGGATTTTCGCCGCCTCGAGATTGCCGTTGGCGACCGGCGCGGAAACCATGTCGACGATCAGGTCGACACCCTTACCGCCGGTGGCCTTTTTCACGTCCTCCGGCCAATCCGACTTGCTCGTGTCGATCGGCAGGTCGCAGCCGCATTCGGCAAGCCGCGCCCGGCGCGCTGCATTGGTCGAACCGCCCATGACGAGCGAGGCGCCCATGAGCTTGCCGATCTGCATGCCCATCAATCCGACGCCCGAGCTGGCGCCCTGGATGAGCAGCGTTTCGCCGCGCTTGAGCCGGCCAGCCGTCACCACTGCGTTGTGCATGGTCTGTAACGCGACCGGCAGGCACGCGGCCTGCTCATAGGTCATGTTGTTGCCGGGGATGCGGTGCAGCCGCCCGGCATCGGTGACGGCATATTCGGCAAAGCCGCCGGGCGCCGAACCCATGACGCGGTCGCCCGGCTTGAAGTCCTTCACCTCGGCGCCGACCGCCTCGACCTCGCCGGAACATTCGAGCCCAATGCGTGCGCCAACGCCGCCGACGCTGCCGTGCTGAACCCCGGAGGCGACCAGAAGGTCGGCGCGGTTGAGGGTCGAGGCGCACACACGCACCAACACTTCGTTGGGCTTCGGCACGGGCTTCGGCACGTCGCGTATTTCGACGCCGTGTTCACCCAAGACTGCTGCTCTCATCGCGGCTCCTCCAATTCACGCTGGCTTCTTGCGCTCGCCGGCAAGATATACTCTACCGGCGGAAGCCGTCCACGGCTCGTGCGAGCGTGGGACGGCGGCATGGAGGAGGACGCCTTGCACGCGCATCTCGTCGGCAGCATTGGCCTCGACACCGTGGATGAGGTTTTTCGCACGGTTGGATCGGTGCTCGGGCCTCATCTGCGCCGCATTCCCGACGGCGAAGTCGGCGGGCGCAAACTGTGGATCAGCTGGCAATATCCGCTCTTACGCGCGAGCGTATACCTGCGGCCCGATCCCTCCGGCGCTATCCGCCCGACCAACCGGTTTCCGTTGCTCACGCTGGCGGAAGGCGTCGAACCCGCCGACGTGCGCTTCGGCGAACTCGGCTATGCCCGCGAGGCACGCGCGTCTTACCTCGACTTCGTCGCCGCGCGCGACAATGGCACGCTGCCGAAGAACATCCGCTTTCAGGTCTGCCTGCCCACGCCTTTTGCTGTGGTCGGCTCGGTTGTCGTACCGGCCACGCTGCCCGCCGTCGAGGCGGCCTACGAGCGCGCCATGATTGCCGAAGTGGCCGCGCTTTGCCGCCACATCCCCCACCACGATCTGTGCATCCAGTGGGACGTCTGCAACGAGATGGTGCTCTGGGATGGACAGCAGACCGACGCAGTGCCGGGCGCCGATATTCCGCGCGAGCGAATCATCGCGCGCATGCAGCGGCTTTGCGCCGCTGTGCCTGCCGATGTCGAACTCGGGTTGCATCTTTGCTACGGCGATTTCGGCGCCAAGCATTTCGTCGAGCCCAAGGACGCGGCACGGATGGTCGATTTCGCCAATACGCTCGCGCGCGCCATCGCACACCCGCTCGCCTATATTCACATGCCGGTGCCGATCGAGCGCGGCGACGACGCCTTCCACCGGCCGCTCGCCGATCTCAAGCTCGCCGATGGCACTGAGCTTTTTCTCGGCCTCGTCCACGCCAAGGACGGCCTGGAAGGCACGCGGAAGCGGATTGCGGCGGCGCGCCGTTACGCCGGAGAATTCGGCATCGCCACCGAATGCGGCATGGCACGCGCACGGTCGGAAGCAACCGTGCGGGAGCTGCTCAACATCCACGTCGAAATCTGCCGCAACGGATGAACGCCATGGCGCGCAACGTTTATCTCGTCGGCAGCGTGCCGCTTCCGAGCGCCAGCGAAGTCTTCGAGACGGTAAGCGCCGCGCTCGGTCCGCGCATCAAGCGCCTCCCGGACGGCGAGACCGGCGCGCGCGGCGACTGGATCACTTGGCTCGAACCTATTTTTTCGGAACACCCCGCGTTCCAGAAATCAGGCGAATTCTTCCGCGTGCACGCAAGCGGAACGGGGCGCGAGCGGTATGCGCTCAAGCCTGGATTTGGCGCCGACGACATTCGCTTCGATAATCTGTTTTACGCTGATATCGCCAAGCAATCCTTCGCCGAGTTCAAGCGACTGAAGGAAGCAGGCAAAATTCCGCGGGGAACAAAATTCCAAGTCGATCTCGTTCCGGCGCATTCGGTCATCTGGCTGTTCTTGGTTCAGAGCCTGCACGCGCCGATCGATCCGATCTACAACGACGCGCTCAAGCGCGAGATCGACAAGATCGCCGCTGCCATTCCGCACGAGGAGCTCGCGATTCAATTTGACGTCGCCTCCGCCGTGTTTGCGCGGCTCGAACGCAACGAGGCGTCGAGCTACGGACAGACAAAAGCGAAGATGCAGGAAAAATTCAGCGCCATTGTGGTCGACCTCGGCAACCGTGTGCCGGCGGATGTCGATCTGCTCTACCACCTGTGCTACGGCGATTCGAACCACCGGCACGTGGTCGAGCCGACCGATATGGGCGACATGGTCGAGTTCGCCAATCGCGTTGCGCGCGAGATCAAGCGGCCCGTTCAGCTCATTCACATGCCGGTACCGCGCAATCGCGCCGACGACGCCTATTTCGAACCGCTGCGGCGGTTGGCACTACGGCCGGAAACCGAACTCTGTCTCGGCCTCGTGCATCACACCGACGGCGTCAAAGGCACCAAGCGGCGCCTGGCCGCCGCGAAGAAACACGCGGAAAAATTCGCCATCGCGACCGAATGCGGCTTCGGCCGCCGCGACCCACGCACTATTCCCGAGCTTCTGCGCATCCATGCGGAGGTTGCGGATCTGGATTGACGCGCGAGTGGAAGAAGCATCGCCGCGAAAGCGGCGTCGTGCGGGTCACTGCGGCTGGAAGTTCGCCGCCTTGACCAACTGGGCGGTCCGCTCGTAATCGGCGCGCGGGAATTGCGCAAAGTCGTCCGGGCTTTCGGCGCACCCTTCCTATACCATTGCGGCGGGCAATGATGCGGATATAGTTTGGCGCAATGCCGATCAAAGACCAACCGATGGGTGCAACATGACGGCAAACGACGCGATTCCGACAATCGACCTGTCACCCTTGCGCGACGGCAGCGAGCGCGAACGGCGCGAGGTGGCGCACCAGATCGATGCCGCCTGCACGGATATCGGTTTCTTCATGGTCGCCGGTCATGGCGTGCCGCTCGATCTGATCAGGACGACGCGCGAGCGCGCAATCGAGTTCTTCGCGCTGCCCGAGCCTGAGAAGATGAAGGTGCAGCGACCACCGTCCAAGATTAGCCGCGGCTACAATTGGGTTGGCGATCGTTCGGTGTCTTATTCGATGGGCCAGGCGGCGCCGCCCGATATCCAGGAGGCTTTCGCATTCGGCCCTGAAAGCGTTGCAGCCCTGTCGGCCAAAGTCGACAAGACCAGCGCGCAGATGTACGCACCCAACATCTGGCCGGAGCGTCCCGACGGCTTCAAGGACACTTTAGTGTCCTTTCACACGGCGATGTCGGCGCTTGCTTCGCGCGTGCTCCGCGCCATGGCGATGGCGCTCGAGGTGAACGACGACTATTTTGCCGACAAGTTCGACCGGCGGCCGAGCGTGGCCCGTGTCATCCGCTATCCGGCGGTGAGACAGACGCCGCTGCCGGGGCAGTTGCGCGCCGGCGCACACACCGATTACGGCGTCATGACATTCGTGCGCGGCGACGACACGTCGGGCGGCTTGCAGGTCAAGCATCGTCACGGCGATTGGGTCGACGTCCATATTCCGCCCGACGCGTTTGTCTGCAACATCGGCGATCTGATGATGCGGTGGTCGAATGACCGCTGGGTGTCGACGTTGCACCGCGTTGCCGTGCCGCCGCCAGAGGCGGCGCCGTCCGATCGCATTTCGCTGGTCTACTTCGAAGCCCCGAATCCTGACGCACTGGTGCGCTGCATTCCGAGCTGCGTGGGCGCCGGCGAGAAGTACCCGCCGATCACCGTTGCCGACCACTACCTCGGCAAATTGATGAAGGCCGGTCACAGCCGGCTCGACGCCACCGCGCAGGTTGCCGTGCAGAGCGCGCAGGCACGCGAGGCACAGGCCGCGCATTGACCGCGGTGAGCGCGATGCCCTTCGGCCCACTGACCACGACCAGCGTCGGCAGTTTTCCGCGCCCGCCATGGCTTGCGCATACCAAGCGCAATCAGCTCACCTACCGCCTTGAAGGCGACGCGCTCCGGGAAGCCATGGACGACGCCATGGCGCTGGTCATTCGCGAACAGGAAAAGCTCGGGCTCGATTTGCTGACCGACGGCGAGATGCGGCGCAAAACCTTCGTCTTCCATATCGCCGGGCAATGGGACGGCGTCGATATCGAGCGGCAGGTCGAAAAGAAAATCTACCGCAATCGCGAAGCCAACCGCCTGGTGCCTCGCATCATCGGCAAAATCGTTCGCCGCGCACCGGCCGCGGTCGACGATCTGCACGCAGCAAAGTCGCAGACCGGCCGCCCAATCAAAATGGCGGTGCCGGGGCCGATGACGGTGATCGACAGCGCCGCCAACGAATTCTACGACGACGAGGAGGAACTCGCTTTCGATGTTGCCGCCGCGCTCAACGCCGAACTGCGTGACTTGCAGGAGGCCGGCGCCGCCGTGCTGCAGATCGACGAACCGGCGATGACGCGCTATCACGACAAGGTGCGTGCCTATGGCGCGAGAGCGCTCGATCGCTGCCTCGAAGGCATTCACGTGCCGACCATCGTGCACTTGTGTTACGGCTATCCGGGCGGCGGCGCGCTGCAGCACCAATACCACTACGAAGGCGTGCTGCCGCTCCTGATGCAGACACGCATCGGTGGCTTCCACGTCGAGTTTGGTCGCAGCTCCTTCGACCCAAAGCTGCTGCAAGCGTGCGGCGACCGCATCGTCATCTTTGGTTGCGTCGATCCTGGCAATTCACCGGCCCCGACAGTGGACACGATCGAGCGTCGCGTCGCCGGAGTGCTCGACCACCTCAATTCCAAGCAGGTGTGGCTCGCGCCCGATTGCGGGCTGATGACGATCAGCCGGGAATTGGCGAATGAGAAGCTTACGGTGATGGTCGAGGCGGCGAGACGCCTGCGGACGAAATTGTAGGGCGATCCAGCCGGCATTGGGGGACGGTCGTGACCGGGATTTTCCGGATCGCGGGTCGCCCGTATGGTGAAGAATGACCATTCGATTTGTCACCGGCAGCAACGCGGCGTTCTTCAACTCGCTGCTGGTGTGCCTGCAATCCTTTGCCGAACGGCTGCCAGGGCACCGGCTGTTCGTTTGCGATTACGGCCTCACCGGCCGCGCAAGCGAAGTTTCTCGACGGTATTGGGGCTCTGCTCGCGCGGCCGCCTGAGCTTGCCGGGCGCGGAGTCTTTCACTGCAAGGCCGGCCTCTTGCGCTATCTGCAGCACCGCGGTCACACGATCGACGATGACGATTGTCTCGTCTGGCTCGATGCCGATCTGACTTTGATGGCGGTCGGGATCGGCGATTTCCAGGCGGTGATTGATGTGATGAAGCGCCGCGAGGCGCGGATCGCCGCCTGTGCCGAGCCAGCTGGCAGGACCATCGAGCAGATGACCTCGTTCTTTGCCGACAGCGCGAAAATGGCGCCGTTCGCCCAGATGGCGGCCCGCGCGGGAATCGATTGCAGCCTGCCGTATCTCTCGAGCGGCGTGTTCTTCTGCCGCTCCACCGACTTGCTCAACAGCTGGTCTGAGCTGACCGACGGCGTCGCCGAGCATCCGCTGTTCGAGCAGAACGCATTCAACGTCGCTGTGCGCCGCGATTCGGTCCGCCTGCTGACGCTCGATTGCGAGGAGTGGCAGGCGCAAGGCCAATCGCTCGACGCCGTTTCGCTCGTTGCGTCGGCAGAAGGCGGGCGCCCGGCGGCGCGCATCGGCGACAAGAACATCAAGACCCTGCACGGAACTTCACCGGAGCAAGGTCATCTGTTGATCGCCAACTGCCGTATGACCGTCTACAATCTCGACCTCACAGGGCCGTTCAAGCTGTTCATGGCGGAGCCGCTCCGCCTTTACCAGTTGCAGCTTCTCGCCTCCTTCATGGTCGCACATGGCGAAGCCCTTTCGCGGCTCGGCATCTGCACACCCGCCGCCCGGCCGGCCGAAGGCTTCCAATTCGCGACACTGTGATCCGTGCTATTCGGGAGCCAGCCTGCCCGCAAAAGCGTTGGCCCAGGCGGGGCAAAGTCGGCTAAGGTCCGGCTATGAACCAAGCCGTCCGCCCGCAGAAGATCGCCGCCTCGGCTTGCCCGCATGACTGCCCGTCGACTTGCGCGCTCGAGGTGGAAGTCTTCGATGCGCACACGATCGGCCGGGTGCGCGGTGCGGAGGAGAATGCCTACACGTCGGGCGTGATCTGCGCCAAGGTCGCGCGCTACGCCGAGCGGGTGCACCACCCGGACCGGCTCAAGCATCCGCTGCGGCGCGTCGGACCAAAGGGCTCCGGCCAATTCGCTCGGATTTCCTGGGACGACGCGCTCGATCTGGTCGCCGAGAAATTCACTCAAGCCGAGCAGAAACACGGCTCGGAAGCGGTCTGGCCCTATTACTACGCCGGCACCATGGGCCACCTGATGCGCGACGGCATCAACCGGCTGCGCCACGCCAAGAAATATTCGGGCTTTTTCTCCACCATCTGCGTCAATCCGGCCTGGACCGGCTTCATCGCCGGCACCGGCAAGCTCGCCGGCGCCGATCCGCGCGAGATGGCGAAGTCCGATGTGGTGGTGATCTGGGGCACCAACGCGGTCAACACCCAGGTCAATGTGATGACGCACGCCACGCGCGCCCGCAAGGAGCGCGGCGCCAAGATCGTCGCGGTCGACATCTATATGAACGGCACGATGGAACAGGCCGATCTGCCGGTGCTGATCCGTCCGGGCACCGACGGCGCGCTCGCCTGCGCGGTGATGCATTGCCTGTTCCGCGACCAAAAAGCCGACTGGGATTATCTCGAACGCTACACCGACGCGCCGCGCGAACTGGAGCAGCACTTGCGCGCACGCGACTCCACAATGGGCGTCACGCATCACCGGCTGCCCGGTCGAAACGATCGAAGAATTCGCCCGCCTCGTCGGCGACAACAAGCGCGCCTATTTCCGACTTGGCTACGGCTTCTCGCGCTCGCGCAACGGCGCCTTCAACATGCACGCCGCGAGTTGCATCGCGGCGGTGATCGGCGCCTGGCGTTACGAAGGCGGCGGTGCGTTTCATAACAACGGCGACGTCTTTCACCTCGACAAGACGCTGATCGAGGGTCTCGACGTCCGCGATCCGTCGATCCGCATGCTCGATCAGTCGCGCATCGGGCCGATTCTCACCGGCGACACCGAGGCGCTGCAGGGCGGCGGCCCGGTGACCGCGCTGCTCATCCAGAACACCAACCCGGTGTCGGTCGCGCCCGATCAAGAATTGGTCAAGCGCGGTTTTGCCCGCGACGATCTGTTCGTCTGCGTGCACGAGCAATTCATGACCGACACCGCGAAGGTTGCAGACATCATCCTGCCGGCGACCATGTTCGTCGAACACGATGACTTCTACACCGCCGGCGGCAGCCAATATATTCTGCTCGGCCCGAAAATGATCGAGCCGCCGGGCGAGTGCCGCTCCAATCACGATGTGATCTGTGCGTTGGCGAAGTGCGTTGGCGCAACGCATCTGGGCTTCGCCATGACGCCGCGCGAATTGATCGACGCCACGCTGCGGAAATCACGCTGGGGCACGCTGGCCGAGCTTGAGAAGAACCGCTGGATCGATTGCCAGCCGGACTTCGTCACCGCGCACTATCTCAACGGCTTCGCCTATCCGGACAAGAAATTCCGCTTCAAGCCGGATTGGCCGAAAGTGCCGTTCGGCCGCTGGCATCGCACTACCGGTCCGTCCGACATGCCGTCGTTGCCCGACCACTGGGACGTGATCGAAGAGGCGAACGCCGAGCATCCATTCCGGTTGGCCACCTCGCCGGCGCGCGGCTTTCTCAATTCGACATTCACCGAGACGCCCACTTCGCTCACTCGCGAGCAACGGCCGACCGTGATGATCCATCCGAGCGATGCAGGCCCGCTCGGCATCGCTGACGGCGACGCAGTCACTCTCGGCAACCTTCGCGGCCAGGTCCGCATCCACGCCAAACTGTTCGATGGCGTGCGCCGCGGCGTGCTGATCGCCGAATCGATCTGGCCCAATTCCGCCTACCCCGACGGCCGCGGCATCAACACGCTCACCGGCTCCGATTCCGTCGCCCCCTTCGGCGGCGCGGCATTCCACGACAATCGGGTGTGGGTGCGAAAATTCGCCTAACCAGTAGCCCGCATGAGCGAAGCGACATGCGGGTGGCGCCTTCAAGCAAATTTCCGGATATCGCTTCGCTCATCCGGGCTACGGGACATTAATGCCAACGAGCTTCCGCACGATCATCAACAAGGCCGTCGCCGAAAAACGATTCCTGGTCGTTCCCGGCGCGCATGACGCGCTTTCCGCACGGCTCATCCAGCAGATCGGCTTCGAGACTTATTTCATCGGCGGCTTTCCGGCCGTCGGCGCGCGTTACGGCGTGCCCGACATCGGGCTCAAAGGTTTCGGCGAAATCTCCGCCGCGGTGCGCGATATCATGTCCGCCTGCGACCTGCCGGTTTTCGTTGATGGCGACGACGGTTACGGCGACGTCAAGAACGTCGTGCATACGGTGCAAACCTACGAGCGCATGGGCGTGAGCGCCATCCTAATCGAAGACCAGCAATGGCCAAAGCGCTGCGGTCACATGGTTGGCAAGAAGGTCGTGCCCACCGAGCTTGCCGAGGCCAAGATCAAGGCGGCTTGCGCCGAGCGCATCAATCCGGAGACGTGGATATTGGCGCGCACCGACGCGCGCGCGGTCTACGATCTCGACGAAGCCATGCGCCGCGCCGAGCGCTTCATCCGCGCCGGCGCCGACGGCATTTTCATCGAGGCGCCGCGCTCGCTCGACGAGCTCAAGCGCATCGGCCAAGCCTTCGACGTGCCGCAGATCTGCAACCCGCTGATGGGCGGCCATACGCCGATCCTGTCGATGGACGAGTTGGGCGAGCTCGGCTTTCACTGCGCCGTACTGGGCCTCGACACGCTCATGCACGCGGCCAAGGCGATCGAAACCGTGCTCGTCGACATGAAGTCGGGCAAATTCGCCCGCCGCAACGACGGCATGGATTTCGAGAGCTACAAGAAGCTCGTCGGCTACGATAAATGGGAGTCCATCGACGAGCGCTTTGCGCCGCGACAGTAAGCAACGGCACCCTTCGAATTCCTCGTGCCGATGTCCGGGCGAAACCACTGCCACGCCTGCTCGCCTCCGAATAACCGCAAGCTTTCGGGGCAGTCCGCTATCCCGACCGATTGACGTACTGGCGGGGCCTCGCGTCATGAGGCGGAACTGTCGCCTTTTCAGAATTTGACCGCTTTTGTTGAAAAGCACTTCAAATTGCGAACTGCGACCACTCTTTGATATTCGGACCGATGCGCAACGCGATAATGATGCGTCGACTAAGTTTCTGGCGCACTTAAACCTCTAGGAGCACGACAATGTCTAACACGCGCGTTGAATCCGGCATGCGCATGCCGGTGGCCGCATCGGCCCTGTTTGGCACGCTCGCGGAGAACTGGTGGCTGCTGCTGCTACGCGGCCTGGCGGCCATCGCCTTCGGCGTGATCGCCTTCTTCTGGCCGGGCATTACGCTTGTGGCGCTAACCTATCTCTGGGGCGCTTACGCGATTATTGACGGCCTCATCGCCATGTGGGCCGCATTCAATCTTTCCGGTGGCGATGCCGGTCCGCGCTGGTGGCTCGGGCTCACTGGTGTCGTCGGCATTGCCGCCGGCATTGTCGCATTCGTCTATACCGGGATGACGGCGCTGATACTGCTGATGTTTGTCGCGGTTTGGGCGATCATCATCGGCGTGCTGGAGCTCTACGCCGCAATCGAACTGCGAAGGGTCGTCGACAACGATTGGTGGCTCATCTTGGGCGGTCTGTTCTCGATCGCGCTTGGTGCCGTGCTGATTGCTTGGCCGGGCACTGGAGCGCTGGCGCTCATCTGGACCATAGCCTGGTACGCGGTGTTCTTTGGCTGCATGCTGATCGGTCTGTCGTTCGAGCTGAAGAAGTTGAGGCGAACCTGAGAGCTCCACGTCGCAGTGCCGCGACCGCGACGATCAGCCGACGCTGATGTGGGCGAACCTGATCACTTTGCCCCGTTGTGAACGTTGCCCTTGGGATGCCAGCGGGTTTCCGCCTCGGCATTGAACACTGTCGAGCGGACGCGGTACATGTCGAGATGAAGCGCCAGCGCAAGCCCGATCGGGCCGCCACCGACAATGGCAACGGCAACGGACTGCTCGACCATCCAGAGAGGCGCAGGAAACTTTAGGCCAGCGCCGGCTCGCGCTTTGGCGCTTTCGCGGGCATCGGATCCTTCAAGTTCAAAATGCGCCGCGCGTTGTCATAGAACAGTTTCTGCTTATCGGCCGCTGACAACGGAATTTCGTCGATCAGTTTGAGGCACGGCGCCGGATCCCAGCACGGATAATCGGTGCCATACATGACGTGATCGATGCCGTAATAGTCGATGGCGAATTTGATGCCGGCCGCGTGCGGTGACACTGTATCGGTGTACATGCGCCGCATGTAGTCGGTCACCGGCCGCGGCAGCTTCGCCGCACCGGAATTCTTGTCCATGCGGCCAGCCTGATAGGGCAGCGAGCCGCCGGTATGCGACATCACGATTTTCAGCTTCGGATGCCGCTCCATCATGCCTGAAAGAATGAGCCGCATCGCCGCCACGCTGACCTCGATGACGCGGCCGAGACTCAAATGCAGCGCTCCGTCATAGCCGTCGAGCATGTCCTGGAAGATCACGTCGGTCGGATGCAAGAACAACGGCAGGCCGAGCTTCTCGCAATGTGCGAAGAACGGCTCAAGCCGTTCGGCATCGATGCGCGGGTCCTCGCCAACGCTGCCAGGAAGGTTGACACCCATCAGCCCGAGGCGGTTGACCGCGTCATCGACCACTTCGATCGCCGCGCGCGTGTCCTGCAGCGGCACCGCCGCGCTCGCCCACACCCGGCCGGGATATTTCTTGACCACGCCGGCCATCTCCTCGTTCCACATCAGCGCGTAGTCGCGCCCTTCAGACAGGGGAAGGTCGGAGAAGAAGACCGAGAATGGACCGATCGAGCAGACCACGTCGATGTCGTGGCCCATGCTCGCCATGTATTCGAACGACTTGTCGAGATCGAACCATTCGGCCCAGGAATTGAGATGGCAGCCGCTGCCCTCCCGGCGGAAGTAGCTATAGCCGCCCTTGTTGTTGACCCGCGCCTTGGGAAAATCCGTTCGCTTGCACAACCGGTCGAAAAACGGCCGGGGCCACCAATGAAAATGCGAATCGATGATGCGCACGAAATCCTCCTGGGGCACGCCGGACGAGCCGGATGGGCCGCTAGTCAACGATTTTAGTGAGTGGGGTGTTCCCGGTCAACGCGAGCGAGTCGGTCGAGCCTATCGGTCACGCGCTTGTGCAACAGTGGCCCTAAACTCTTGATGGTGCCAGGACGATGATCCATGCTGCCAGTCGGTGGCGCGTGCTGGGCCGGGAGGAGGATTACGCGATGGATGAGCTGCAGCCTCGCAGGCATAAGGGCCTGGGTATCGCGTCCTTTATCATCGCAATTTCCGTGCTGGTGCTGACCTTCCTGCTGTTCGTGGTCGCCGGCGTGATGCACAACACCGGCGCGTCGACAGCGGTCGTCAATACCATTGTCGGCAGCACCATATTCTTTTTCTGGTTTCTCGATCTCGTTGCCGTCTGCCTTGGCATCGCCGGCGCCGTCGACCGCGGCTCCAAGAAGGTATTTCCGATCCTTGGCATCGCCTTTGGCGGCGTCACGCTGGTGCTCAGCGCCGCCCTCGTCCTCATCGGATTGCACATGGCCGGCAGAATCTGAGCCTGACCGCCAATGGTGAATGCAATCGCCGGCGAACGCGGGCTTATCGCGCGCTGTTACGCATTGCCATATAGCGCCGGTTGAACGACCAAAGCGCCAGCGCGAAGACGAGCATCAACAGGCCGCCGATCATGAACGAGCCCGGCGACGGTCCAAGGTAGTCGAACCATTGGGTGTAGAAATGGATCGCGCCGAATACGGCGGCAACGTTGACCACCCAGCGCCGGTTGGCGGCCATGCCCCAGAGCCCGACGCCGAGGAGCGCGATGGCCCAGCCCACCGCAAAAGCCCCAGGTGAGATGATCTGCCGACCGATATCGGAAGAAGTCAGAATGCTGGGATTGTTCTGCCAGATGGAGCGGACGAGACGCAGATTGTCACCCCAGAGCGAGCCGACCCAGAAACCAAAATTGACCATGAACACCGAGGTGCGCGCGGCGATCAGCGCCAGCCGCTCGTAGTCGGCCGACAGCTTCTTGGAGGCGATATAGGTCGCGAGCGCGAGCAGACTGAACAGAACGATCGTCACCGCCGGCTCGTAAATGGCGAGCGCATAGGTCGCGTGCCAGTAGCCGGCGCGAGCGCCGAGACAGGCGCCGAGCGCGAGCACCGCTGCGGCGATGAGCAGGCCCGAGCGCGCAAAGATCGCGGCAGCCGTAAGCGCTGCGGTGACGATCAGCATGGCGCTCAGCGAACCTTTGCCGAGCGCGAGCACGCCGGCGCAAAACATCAGCGCGCCGAGGACCAGGCAGATTTGCGCGAGCAGGCGCCAGCTGTCATCGCGGCCAAACGTAAAGGCCAGGCCGATCGCAAACACCGCGAGCCCGACCGCAAGTGCGGTGGCGGGTGTCGGCAAGAGAGCCACGGCTCCTGCGCTGACAGCGACGACGCCGAACCCGAGCAGGATGTTGATGGCGAACGAGCCGGTATCGCGCGCGGCCAGCCCCTTCAGGCGCTCCGCCTCTTGCGGCGTGAGCTTCCCCTCTTGCACCAGTGCAGAGAGGTCAAGCGTGACCTTCATGTTTCGCCCCTTGCAATCGAGACACTATTATCCGCTGAGTTGTTTCTAGCACGAGTTTGGTTCACCATGCCCTAAGCCCGATCGTCGGAAAACCGTAAAGGGCGCAGGGAGGGTCCATGAACGGCGCCGGCGTCGATAGTTACCGCATTGCGGCGCGGATCGAGCGGTTGCCGCTGTCTCCCTGGCACAACAAGCTCCGCCTGGTCGTCGGCAGCGTAAACTTCTCTGACGCTTTCGACGCGCTCACTGTCGCCTACGTGCTGCCGGCGCTAATTCCCCTGTGGCAGCTGCACCCGTCCGACATCGGCCTTCTGATCTCCATTGGCTATGCCGGTCAGGTGATCGGCGGCGTCACGTCCGGTTGGCTCGCCGAGAGACACGGCCGGGTGCCGCTCATGATCGCCAATATCGCGCTGTTCTCGCTGATGAGCTTCTGCTGCATCTTCGCCGGCAGCTACACCACCCTGCTCATTTTGCGCTTCCTGCAGGGGATCGGGCTCGGCGGCGAGGTTCCGATCGCCAACACCTATATCAGCGAATTCGCCAAATCGCAGAAGCGCGGCCGTTTCGTGCTCATTCAGCAGCTCATGTTTCCAATCGGGCTCACCACCGTGGCGCTGGCCGGCACCTTCGTGGTGCCGCACCTCGGCTGGCAATGGATGTTCTTCTTCGGCTCACTGCCGATTCTGCTCGTGCTGCCGATGGTGCGCGTGCTGCCGGAATCGCCACGATGGCTCGCAAGCCGCGGCCGCGCCGAGGATGCCGACCGGGTGCTCACGCGCATCGAGGCGCTGGTCTCGCGCCAGGGCGCGATCGAACTGCCGCCGATCCCGCCCGACGTGGTGCCAGCGGCGCCGTCGGAGCCCCGCTTCCACGATCTATTTCGCGGCATCTACCTTAAGCGCACGCTGTCGCTCTGGGTGCTCTGGTTCTGTGCCTATCTGCTTACCTATTCGATCACCGGCTGGCTGCCGAGCATTATGCGCACGGTCTATCACCTGCCGGTCGGCGAATCGAACCTGTACGGTTTCGTCGTCAACATTGTCGGTTTGCTGGTGCTGTTGTTTGCCGCCTTCTCGATCGACCGTATCGGGCGCAAACGCGCCTTCAGCATCGGCTTCCTGCTCGCTGCGGTGCCGCTCTTCGTCGCCGCATTCACGCCCGATGTCGGCGCGATTTCGCTGGTAATCCTGGCGACGCTTGCCTTCGCTTTCATGGGCATGATCCCGGGCTCGCTCGGCATGTACACGGCGGAGAATTATCCCAACCATCTGCGCGCCATCGGCAGCGGCGCATCGAGCATTTCGCAGCGGCTGTCGTCGGTGGCCGGCCCATATCTGGTCGGCGTCATCCTGCCGGCCTACGGCGTCGGCGGCGTGTTCGGCATGTTCGCCGTTTTCGCCGTGATCGGCGGCATAACCTGCGCACTGTTTTCGGAGGAGACTGCCGGTAAGACGCTTGAGGAGCTCTCGCCCGCGCAGGCCGCGACGGGCTGATCGATTGTTCGGAGAGACCACGTGAACAGGTTAATCGCCGCCCTATGGGCGTTACTGGCGTTCAGCGCAGGCATCGCTTACGCGCAGGAAACCTATCCGGCGCGACCGATCACTATGGTCGTGCCGTATCCGCCCGGCGGGGTGACCGACACGCTGGCGCGACTCGTTGCCGAGCACATGCGCACGCGGCTTGGCCAATCCATCGTCGTTGAGAACATGGGCGGCGCCGGCGGCAGCGTTGGGGTCGGCCGCGTCGCACGTGCGGCGCCGGACGGCTACACCATCGTGCTCGCCAATTCCGAGACCCATGTGCTCAATCCGGTGGTGCAGACGCTCGACTACGACGTGGTCAAGGACTTCGCGCCGGTCGTGCTGCTGCCGGCCTATCCGTTCCTGCTTGTCAGCAACAACGCGGTGCCGGTGAAGACTTTGAGCGAGCTCATTGCTTGGATCAAACAAAACCCGGCGAAAGTGACGCAGGGAACGGTCGGCATCGGTACCGCGCAGCATCTGTGCGGCCTCGCCCTGCAGAAGGAACTCGGCGTCACTTGGCAGCTGGTGCCTTACCGCGGCGGCCCGCCGGCGATGCAGGATCTGCTGTCGGGCCAGATCAACTTCATGTGCACGGCCTCGGGCAGTTTTCTCCCACTGGTGCGCGCGGGACAGATCAGGGCCTATGCCATCACCACGAGGTCGCGCGCGCTGTCGGCGCCCGATATTCCGACTGTGGACGAAGCCGGCTTGCCGGGGCTTTATTTCTCGGTCTGGAATGCCATTTGGGCGCCCGCCAGCACGCCGCCAAATGCGATCGCCAAGCTCAATGCGGCGGCGGTCGCGGCGATGAATGATGCCGACCTTCGCCAGCGCGTCACCGACCTAGCGCTCGATATGCCACCGCCCGACCAGCTCACTCCGCAGGCGCTCGGCGATCTGCAGAAAGCCGAGATCGAAAAATGGTGGCCGGTCATGAAGGCCGCTGGCATCAAGGCGCGATGAACAGAATTTGTGGTCGCAAGGCTTTGGCGCATCGCGAGCAGCTGGCCGCCGGAAAGGAACCCGCATGATCATCGACTTCCACACCCACGTGCAGACGCCCGAACAACAGGCCGCGCCGTTCTGGCGCGGCCGCTGCCCGATGACGATCGAGAACGTGCTCGAGGCGCAGCAGGAAGCCGGCGTCGACGCCACGCTGGTGAGTCAACCGATCCACGAACTGCGCACCATGGACCGCGCGCAGATGCTCGACACGGTCAAGAAGGTGAATCGTTACATCGCGTCGCTGCAGAACAAGTATCCGACCATCTACGGCATGGCCACGATCGTGCCGCACGGCGGCGACGATTTCCTGCGCGAGTGGGAGCGCGCGGTGCGGCAGGACGGCCTCAAGGGCGCCTGGATCCTCTCGAGCCTCCCCGGTCATTATCCCGACGACGACGATTGCCTGCCGTTCTTTGCGCTCGCCACCGAGCTCGACGTGCCGGTCGTGATCCATCCGCCGGCCATCGGCTTCGGCGAAGAGCGGATGAAGGACTATCGGCTCGCCTCCAGCGTTGGCCGGCCAATGGACAATGCGCTCGCCATCGCACGGCTGATCGTGCGCGGCATTTTCGAAAAATTTCCGAAGCTCAAGCTTGTCGGCACCCACCTCGGCGGCGGCATCTGCGAGATGATCGGGCGCATGGACTACGCCTATAACCTGCAGGACGAGGCCTACTTTCTCGGCTCCTACGAGCCGATGCTGATCAAGCATCCGCCGAGCCACTACCTGAAAATGATGTATCTGGAATCGACCTGCTATCATCCACCGGCAGCGCGTTGCGCCTTCGAAACGGTCGGCGCCGATCACTTCATCTTCGGCACCGACGCCCCGCCGCTCAAAGTGCTCAAGAAACAGGGCGTCGAGGTGATCAAAATGATCGGGCTGTCCGCGGTCGACCAGGCGAAGGTTTATTCCGGCAACGCCAAGCGGTTGTTGAAGATCTAGCCGTCGCTTGTTGCGAGTACGGTCCCACACCCGATGGCATCGGGCGGCCGATTTTGCAATGATTGCGCGCGCGGTTCGAACTCGGCGCGGATAGCCCTGGGAGGAAGTGATGAATTGACTGTCCCGTAGAAGCGTCATGGCGGGCTTGGCCGGCAGTGCCGCGCTGCCACTATCGGCGCGGCTTTCTCCTGGGCACGCGGCGGAGAAACTGCGCGTGGCCAAGGTAGTCCCCTTCGCCTGGACGTTCACCCCGCTCGACGTCGGCATGGAGGCAGGCATCTTCGCCAAGAACGGCCTCGACATCGAGGCTTCCGCCTCGGCGGGCGACGCGAAGCTGCAGCAGCTGCTGACTTCCAATTCTGTCGACATCGGCATCGGCTCCGGGCCTGGCATGGCGTTCGCCGCCAAAGGGGCGCCGGTCAAGGCGGTCGCCGAGATGTACGGAGCGCCGCGCAACATGGCGGTGATGGTCGGCTACGATTCGCTGATCAAGACCGTTGCCGATCTGAAGGGCAAGAAACTCGGCTGCACCACTGTCGGCTCGCTCACCGCCTGGATCGGTCAACGCATCAACGAGAAGGAAGGCTGGGGCAGCAACGGCATCGACGTGGTGCCGATCGGCGGCATGCCGCCGGCGCGCGCCGCCATCAAGACGCATCAGATCGACGGCTATATCGGCGCACTCGAAACGGGTTACAAGCTCGAAGAAGCCAAGGAATGGCGCGTCATCACCGCGGCGACACCGTTCGTCGATCATTTCATCACCCACGTGCTGTTCGCCCGCGACGAGCTGATCGACAAGCAGCCAGACACTGTGCGCGCCTTCCTGCAGGGCTGGTTCCAGACCATCGCCTACATGAAGGCGCACAAGGACGAGACGGTTGCAATCTCCGCGAAGGTCATCGACGTCAGTCCCGCCGTTGCCGCGCGCGTCTATGATGAGCAGATCGGCGCCTTCTCCACTGACGGCACCTTTGACCCGGCGGCAGTCGCGACGTTGAAAAAGTCGTTCATCGACATGGGTCTGTTGAACGAGGTTCCGGGCGACGACATCCTGTTCACGACGCAGTTCGTGCCAGTAAAGGTCGGCGCCTAACACCATGAGCGAGACCTGGGACACCCGGCGAATTGCCCGCACCGTCCTGATCATCGCGCTGGTGTTGCTCAGCGTCTGGATGCTGTGGCACTTCCTGCCGGCCTTGGCCTGGGCAAGCGTGCTAGCGATTGCGACGTGGCCGCTCCGGCAAACGCTCGCCAGCCGTGGAATGGGCAAGACCGGACTCGCCGCCCTGCTCACATTCGTGCTCGCATTTCTGCTGGTGCTGCCACTGATCGGTCTTGGCATCCAGGCAGCGCACGAAAGCGGCGCCATCATGCAATGGTTGACCGATGTCCGGCAGAACGGCCTGGGCACGCCGCAATGGCTGTCGCATGTGCCTGTCATTGGCAACAGCCTCGCCGCGTGGTGGCAGACCAACTTGGCGGAGCCGGGCGCCGCGCGGGCGCTATTCGGCCGCGCAGAAACAGGCGGCGTGGTTTCGGTGACGCGCTCGCTCGGCGTTCAGGTGGCGAGCCGCCTGACTACGCTCGTGTTCACCCTGCTCACGTTGTTCTTTCTCTACCGTGACGGCCCGCGCCTTATCGAAGAAGCGCAGGTAATCGCCGGCAGGCTGTTTGGTCCGCCCGGCAGTGAACTTGGTCGGAACGCCATCGCGGCGGTGCGCGGCACCGTGAACGGGCTCGTGCTGGTCGGGCTGGCCGAGGGCGTGCTGCTCGGCATCGCCTACATGGTCGCCGGCCTGTCGCATGCGGCGCTGTTCGGCCTAATCACCGCGGTGTTGGCGACCGTACCGTTCGGCGCGCCGATAATCTTTGTCGCGTGCTCGCTTTATCTGCTCGCCCAGTCGCAGACGACGGCTGCAATCGCGCTGCTGATTTTCGGCGTGCTGGTGACCTTCGTCGCCGATCACTTCGTCCGGCCCCTGTTGATCGGCAGCTCGACGCGGCTGCCTTTTCTCTGGGTGCTACTTGGTATTTTCGCCGGGCTGGAGACGTTCGGCCTGGTCGGCCTGTTCCTTGGACCCGCCGTCATCTCGATCCTGATCGCGATCTGGCGGGAAGCCGCCGCTTGAGCTAACGGCGCTTTATCTCCCTACATCGTATTGAATTTGCAAAGACATTCGCGGTACAGCGTCGGCCTCTGCTGGCGCACTTATTAACTTATCCACCGCCGCGCTGGGGATAGCGGGTATTGTCATACCCAGTACACGCACGCTCAAACAACGCACAACTTGCCGATGTACAACTCTAGCGGGGAACGTGGGGGCGTAGGCCATGCGCACACGCGCTGGATTGGGCGTGTCGTTAGCGATGCCTTTTATTTGCGCGGCTCTTTTAGGCTGCGCCATCGTCGATCAGTATTCTGGCCGCGCCATCGTCTACAATCTGGAAGCCGAACAGGCGCAGGATCAGGAGATCTTGCTCAACATCGTCCGTGCCTCTCTGCAACGGCCTATGCAGTTTACTACCGTATCGACGATCACCGGAGTCGCCACCGCCAGCGCCAGCACGCAATATACCCTGCCGACCAATGTTCCCTTCAGACCGCCGGTCCAGGGAGCGACCGGCATCGCCGCCATCCCGCCACTGCCGACCTGGCTGCTCAGTGGCTCGGTGAGCGGCGGTCCGGTGTTCACCGTTCCGGTTCTGGATACACAAGAATTTTACGAAGGAATTTTGAAGGCGATACCCGGTCAACTTTGGGATTTGTACATCCAAGCTAATTATCCGCCCGATCTTTTGTTCAATTTGTTTGTCGAGAAGGTCGTTATGAAACGGATCGATGGCGACTGCTCCGATAGTAAGCACTTGCCCGAATGCGAGTTCGAATTCATCAATTCCGTGACGACCGGAAATATCCAAATCGACTTGTTTCAGACCGTCGCCAATTACCTATTGGCGTTGGGCCTGACAACGGCACGACCACAACCCGAAACGGTCCCGGTATACGAAGCCTAATACGCAAAACATCAACGTCAGATACGTGGGCGCCGAGACGGGTACGGATGACAAAAGAACCACTCGCGTCATCGCACCGCCCGGCGGATCGACAGCCGCCGACGCACAAGGTTCGGCCGGGACAGTATAAGGTTTGTTTCGCGCCACATGACGACCAGATTAAATGGATGCATCGATAGCAGCTCACTTTGCGATGCGAGCGAAAAGGAAGAATCACCTCCGGCTCACCCCGCACTTTCAACGAACCCCGCGCGCCCCTCTACTCGCCTTCTCGCTCGCCATGCCCGCCAAATGTGTGGGAATCTGGCCCCGCCGGAGCCCAGAGCGAGTTCGGAAACGGGTAAGACTGGGGAAACTGGTGAGATTAGGAGAACTGGATCAGCCAGTGTGAATATCTTCGCGTCTGACGAGTTTATTAACAATCTTCTTCAGGCTGCTCGAGATGATGAGAGTTCGGATGAGCAGGGTTTCGAGGTGGAGAAGCAGTTAGAAAAATTCTTCTCCAGGGCGCCCGGGGACTCCAAGAAGGCAGTTGCCCTCAAAATCACCATCTACATGCGACACACGGAAGGAATAATATACTACGTAGGCAGCCTGGTGCGCCGCTCTCTTGGCCAAGCCCACGGATGGGATCAACGCGACATATATATTCGTCTGGATAAGCCATACGAGACCCATAGGCAGCAGCTTTGTCGGGAAAACGCTAACATGTGCGCATATATCTTTCGCTTACATGTAGGATCATCCCAGCCGGGAGACATCATTGCAGTCAATTACGCAGGTCAATCGTATTCAATACCAGGGCCGAATTCTTCCCAACCGGGACTGGACTCTCCCATCGACCTTTCATCTCTGACATTCGATTTTTTGAAACAATTAATCGCTCTCAACAGTTCGGCAAAATCGCTGCCGCAATCGAGCGTCGTAACAACGGTCGGCGGTCAGTAGCGTTTGGACCGATTTGATTGCGATGCCGGCGAGTCGAGTGCCGGCACTCGCACCGCGCCCCGCACACACTTCGCGCGCGGCCTCAATTACGAACTTGAGTTATTGATTTTATCGTCGACCGCGAAGGCATTGTCGCGGAGATCGCAGCACAAGGGCTTCTGACAATTACCGCTCAACCAGCGTCCAGCCGCTGAAGCGGATGAACTTGAACAACTTGTTGAGTTGGCCCTCGAGCGCGACCACTGCGGACATGATCCACGGGAACGGCGACGGGCGCAGGATGTCAACGAACATACAATAGCGCAGCTGATCGGTCTGGTTGGCCGAGACGTGCAGGAGCGTATCGTCGAAGATGAACAGCCTGTTCTCGCACCAATAATTGGTCACATCGCCGACGACGATAAAGGCCGACTTATCCTTCATCTCGTTGATGTTGTAGAGGATCCGCAGCGTCGGCCGCACCCAGCCGAAGTGAGGCGACGTCGTGACCTTCTTGTTGAAGACCGACAGCCCGATGGTCTTGATGTATTTCCACGGCTCGTAATAAGCGGGAACGTTCACGATCGTATCGTAGGTGACGCCGTAGCTGCGCCAGAAAATCATCGCGCGTTTGTGCTCTTTCGACCGCTCCTCGACCTGACGGACCAGATCGGCTTCGTCGGTGACCTTCATCAGCCGACGCACTTCGTTCTGATAGTCCGCCGGCAGATCTTCCAGCCGATAGACACCCTTGTTGACGTAGGGCAGCGAGAAGAGGTCGAGCAGAACATTGATCGGCGACAGCATCCACACCAGCACGCCATTGCCAATGAAATAGCGGCGCACCGTCGAGAGATTTATACCCTTGTTGCGGCTCAAGTCGTAGGCACCGCAAACGGCGTAAAACAGCGCAATCTTGGGAAAGAAGTATGCAAATGGCGCCAGCACGCAAACCGGAAACAACACCCTCCGCAGCGTAAATTTGTAAATTCGCTCGAGCCGCGCCTGACCGCTCAACCGCTCAGTGACCAAAGAACTCACCGGCACCTCCCCGACACAGGCGTAACGACCGTCCACAAGCACGCGAAAGCGGCAGTGGCAACCTCATATTGCTGGGATTTCCTCGAAACTTGCCCCAACCGGCTCCGATCGGCGGCCAATCTGAACCGGGCGGGAAGGCAAATCAAGCTCAATCCACAACGCTGCCGGGAACACGCCTCGGAACACCCTTCTCACGTGCTCCGACAACAGGTCCGCGAGCACAACATGCGGCACGGTGTCCGCAATTTCACGCGGTTCCCCATACCTCGCGCGCCGTTTCAACCACGAGCGCAAGTTTCCTGACCTCGTCGTCGACCGTCATCGTCTGCCCGCCGATTCCGGACGAAAATCCGCATTGCGGGGAGAGCGCGAGTTGCTCGATGGGCGCGTAGCGGTTCGCCTCTTCGATGCGACGCTTCAATTCGTCCTTGCTTTCCATCTCGGCGCTCTTGGTGGTGACGAGCCCAAGCACCGCGGTCTTTCCCTTCGGCAGAAAGCGCAACGGCGCGAATGAGCCGGCGCGTTCGCTGTCATATTCGAGGAAATAACCGTCGACGCCGATCTCGTTGAACAGAAGCTCGGCGATCGGCTCGTAACCGCCCTCCGCAATCCAGGCGCCGGCGAAATTGCCGCGGCACAGATGCATGCACACGGTCATGTTCGCTGGCCGGCCGGCGATCGAGTCGTTGAGGAGCTTGGCGTAAGTCTTCGGCAGCGTCGCCGGGTCCTCGCCGATATTGGCCACCTGCCGGCGCAGCTCAGGATCACACAGATAGGCGAGATTGACCTCGTCGATCTGCAGATAAGTGCAGCCCGCCTCGGCGAGATCGCGGATTTCGGCACGATAGACGGCGGCCAGATCCTCATAGAACGCATCCATCTGCGGGTAGGCGCTCGCGTCGATCGCCTCGCGGCCGCCGCGAAAGTGGACGACCGTCGGCGACGGAACGGTGACTTTCGGCGTTACCCCCGCGGGCGCGACGGAGGCGAGAAATTTGAAATCGTCGACGAAGATTCCATGAGGACGCGACAGCCTGCCCACGACCTGCAGCGATGGCGGTGTGTGGTCGCGCGTGCCGGCGGCGGAGTGAAACCGCACGGTGAGCTTCGACGCCAGCGGCTTGACGTTGCCGATCTTGAGCAGGAAGTCGCGCTGCCAGGATTGCCGATTATATTCGCCATCGGTGGCGAGCTTGAGCCCGGCCTGCTGCTGCAGCCGCACGACCTCGCGGATCGCTTCGTGCTGGATGCGCAGCAGTTCGTCCGCCACCATCGCGCCGTTCGCGGCCGCCTCGCGCGCCGCAATGAGCGCATCGGGCCGGATCAGGCTGCCGACATGGTCGGCGCGGAAGGGTGGCTTGGATCGCTCGGGCATGGCTCATTTGTCCGTGTCGGCGGTTTCGTCCGTCATGCCATCCGTGTACAAGGATGGCAAATATCGGATGAGCACTGTCATGACCGCAACATTGGCCCCGCAGGCGCTCGGCTATGTCGGCGTCCGCGCCAAGGATCTGGACGATTGGGCGCGCTATGGCACGGGCCTGCTTGGCCTGCAGCGCATCGACAGATCGCGCACCACCCTCGCCTTCCGCATGGACGACCGCAAGCAACGCATCCTGGTCGATGCCGATGGTGGCGAAGGAATTTCCTTCTTCGGCTGGGAAGTCGCCGATGCGGCCGCGCTGGATGCGCTGGCGGCGCATCTTGATAATAGCGGCATCAAGGTCGCGCGCGGCGCCCGCACGCTCGCCGACGAGCGCCGCGTCGCCGATCTCATCGTGTTTGCCGATCCGCTCGGCAATCGCCTTGAGATTTTTCATGGCGCCGAGAGTACGGCTGAGCTCGTTCAAGCCCGGGCGCTCCATCTCCGGCTTCCGCACTGGCGCGCTGGGGCTGGGCCATGTCGTGCTCAACGTCGACAGCCGCGAGACCATCGACAAGCTGATGGCGTTCTACCGCGGCATACTCGGCTTCCGCCTGACCGATTATTACGACCATCCGTTCGTCGCGCGGTTTCTCCACCTCAATCCGCGCCACCACAGCCTCGCCTTCATCCAGACCGGCAAGAACGCGGTCCACCACATCATGATGGAGCTTTTCAGCTTCGATGATGTCGGCCAGGCCTACGATATTGCGCTCGGCGAGGAAGGACGCGTTGGCGTGACGCTCGGCCGCCACACCAGCGATTACATCACTTCGTTCTACAGCTTCACGCCGTCCGGCTTCATGGTCGAGTACGGTTGGGGCGCGCGCTCGATCGACGTCGACGCCTGGCAGGCCGCCGAACGTAAGGAGGGTCCCAGTATGTGGGGCCACGACCGCGTCTGGCTGTCGAAGGAAGATAACGAAAGGGCGCGCGCGCTGCGGCTGAAGAACGCCGCCGATGGCTATCGCCGCCCGGTGCAGGTCATGGACGGCAATTATCAGGTCATGGCTGGCGTCTGCCCGTGGTGGGACGCGGTCAAAGCAAAGACCGCGGCACAAAAGTGAACGCGCGACGATCCCGCACGGTTGACTCCCGTTTGTTCGCCGCGACCGTTCTGGTGTTTGTCGCGCTCCCGTTCTGGATTTTCAGTGTCTTTGATTCGCTCCCACGCATCGGCGAAGCGGTGACCGCCACTCATTTCCCGGCCCCAACTCTGCTGCTTTGGCTTTTGGTCATGCTGCCGCTTTTGATCGTAGCGATCCTCTGGACAGTATTCTTGATCGCTCGACTCCTTTCCAATCGCCCAAAGCCCGGACAATCACCTCCGCGCGCAGGCCGCTCGGAAAAGGCGAGAGCGACTCTCCTTGTTTTGGCGTGCGCCATCGCTCTTGCCATCACCGTGTTCGTCGAGCTGGAGTACCCAACATGGATAGGCGGAGCAGCTGTTGGATCCACCGTGGACGTGAGTCCTTCTGCCCCTTGGCACTTCGGCATATTTATCGAGGTGCCGCAGCTTTTTCTGATTTCTCTTTGGACACCGCTTCTTCTGATAGGCTTGATGCCTCGTCCAAATTTACCGGCGGCGACCTTGCGTCTATCCGTGCCAATCGGCTTTCTTCTGGTGGCCGTAACCGGGTTGGTCTGGATCGGTTATCCTGACTGGATGAGCGGCGTCGGCATTTTATCGGATGCAGATAAGCAGATTCCGACAGCCGTTTTCAGCGCATTGAAGGCTGTGCCCGCACTGTTCATTGCATGCGTTTGGCTCTGCTTCTTGTCGTTCGTCGGCTCGTCCCTGCGTGCGCGCAGCCGCAGTTCTCTTGGTCCAGCCTGACGTTCGCCCACAACCGCCACGCAGAAATGCACCCCTAATCTTACGACCCAGAACCGGGGTGCTGATGACGCCCTGAAGGAAGCAGCGCGCTGCTCGCCGCTCCCGCCAGGGCGAGGGCCGCACACAACAGCATGACAGTCCGAATGCTCTCGGCTAGCGATTCTCTGATGATATTTTCCGCCAGCTGCCGGTCGTCGCCTTGAATTTTTTCGAGCGCCGGCGCGATCACGAATTGTCCCCTGGCGTCGCCGATCGCGCGCGTCACCTCATTGGGGAGAGATTTGCCGGCAAGATTCCGATCCAATCCACGATCGTAGAGCCCGAGCGCCAGCGCGCCGAAGACCGCGACCGCCAGCAGGTTCGCCACCGACGCAACGGCGTTGTTGATGCCGGCGGCAATGCCGGCTTCATGATCGGGAACGGCGCTGATTACTGTGGACGTCAACGGTGCGACCGCGATCACCATGCCGAAGCCGAGGACTGCGATCGGGACAAGAAAGGCCCAGTACGACCCGCCGCCGATGGGCCGAGCCAAAAGCGCGAGGCCCAACCCGGCGATAGCGGGGCCAATGATGAGCGGTCCTTTAGCGCCGAAACGATCGAGCAATCCTCCCGCCCAACGCGACAGCGTCGCCATGATCAACGTAAATGGCAGGAAAGCCGCGCCGGCAAGAACGGCCGAAAATCCTCCGACTTGGATGAGCGCAAAGGGCAGAAAGAAGAATGCGCCCCCAAGCCCGGCATAGAGCAGGAGCGTCAACAGATTGACGGCGCTGAAGGTGCGGGACTGAAACAGTCCAAGCGGCAACATCGGTGCCGGGCTGCGCGCTTCCTCCCAAATGAACGCCGCGAGCAGCAGGAGCCCGATCAGCAAGGCGCCGACGACAGTCAGACTGCTCCAGCCGAACATCGGCGCGGACATCAAGCCAAACGCAACGCTGCCGAGCGACGCCAGCGCGAGCAAGGAGCCGCGCCAATCGAGACCGCCTTTGACTTGCGTGTCGCGGCTCTCAGGCACTTTGATGAGCGCGAACCAGATCGTCGGCAGCGCAAGCAGGGGATTAATCAGGAAAATCCAGCGCCAGCTGAAATGATCGACAATCCAGCCGCCCAGCAGCGGGCCGGCCGCACCCGCGAGCGCCGAAAAACCGGCCCAGGTGCCGATCGCCTTGCCTCGTTCGGCTTCATCGAAGGTCGCGCCAATGATCGCCAGCGAGCAAGGGATCAACAGCGCCGCCCCCGCACCCTGAACGCCGCGCGCCAAGATCAATTGAAAAATATCCGGTGACAGGCCGCACCAGATCGACATGACCGCGAAGATTGCGATGCCGGTGACGAAGATCCGGCGGCGGCCGAACAAATCGCCGGCCGCTCCGCCGGTCAACACAAACGCCGAAAGGCAAAGCGTGTAGGCGTTGACAAGCCACTGGATGACTTCAACCGATGTCTTCAGATCGGTCTCGATCGCCGGCAGCGCAACGTTGACGACGGACTCGTCGATATACGCGATGCTGGACGCAAGGATCGTGACAGCAAGCACCCACGGCTTAACGCTTGCCGGGCAAACACCGGCGACGCGAGTCGAATTCAATCGCGGCCTCGTCACATGGTCTCTTGGCGTAGGTCGTCAAATTGGACCTTGCATGCGGGACAAGAACACGGAAGCCCGCTATGATCGACACAACCTACTATACGGCGGCGCATCTTCCCATCTCGTGCAACGCCAATTGTGAGTGAGCGATGGCGGAACACGGGAACACGGACAACATCCACACGCGAAAAATTGCCGAATTCGTTTCGCGGCTGACCTACGAGCAAATCCCCGCAGAGGTCCGTGAGCGCATCAAGCTGCTGATGCTCAATTCGCTCGGCTGCGCCATCTATGGCGCGAGCCTCGAATGGTGCCGCATCCTGCACGGCACATTGGCGAAGCTCGACACGACGCGGACGACCTCGATCTGGGGGACGGATGCACGGCTGTCGTCGACCGCACGCGACGCTGCTCAACGGTACGCAGGTGCAGGGTTTCGAACTCGACGACGTTCACCGCAAGGCGGTGCTGCATGTCGGCGCGGTGACGCTGCCGGCGCTGATTGCGGTCGCCGAGAGCCATGCGCAACTCTCCGGCCGCGATTTCCTCACCGCCGCCGTCGCCGGCTACGAGATCGGCCCGCGCGTTGGGCTGTGCATGGGCCAGGAGCATATCGGCCAGGGTTGGCATTCCGGCGCGACGGTCGGGATTTTCTCCGCCGCCGCCGGTGCCGCGCGCGCGTTGTCGCTCGATGCGGACAAGACCGTGCACGCGCTCGGCATCGCCGGCACGCAATCCTCAGGACCTCATGGCTGCGCAGTACGGCGCCATGGTCAAGCGCATGCATGCCGGCCGCGCGGCACAGAGCGGACTCTACGGCGCGCTGCTCGCGCAAAACGGCTTCACCGGCATCGTCGATGTCTTCGAGGCGCCCTATGGCGGCTTCTGTACGACGTTCTCGCGTTCGCAGGACCGTTTCAATCTCGACGAACTGAGCGCCGGCCTCGGGCAAAAGTTCGAGACCATGGGCATTGCGCTCAAATTCTATTCCTGCGTCGGCAGTAACCACACAACGCTCGACCGCCATCGCCGATATCCGCAAGCGCCGGCCGTATAAGCTCGATGAGCTCGAGTGCATCGTGGTGCACGGCTCGCAGGTCACCGTCGACCACGTTGGCTGGCCCTACAAGCCGGAAGGACTGACGGCGGCGCAGCTCAACCTGCCGTTCTGCGTCGCCACGCTGCTCATCGAAGGCGACGTGTTCGTCGACGAGTTCACGCCCGACTGCGTGGATAATGCCACGCGCATCGAACTCTCGCGCAAGGTGAAAGTGCTGCACGATCCGGCGATCACCGCGCTTGGCGCCGCGTACCGTCACAAAGTGCGCGTCGACATTCATTTCCGCGACGGATCGGTCGAGAGCGAGACGCGTGAAGCGCCGCGCGGCAGCGAGCAATCGTTCGCCAGCGCGGACGATATCGTCGACAAATTCCGCAAGCTGACGCGCGGCGGTCATGCCGCCAAAGCAGCAGGACGCGCTCTGCGAAGCGGTGATGGGCCTCGACAAAGCTCGCCGACAGCCGTGCGTTGATTGCACTCTTGCGGGTCTGACCTGCGGCCGCGTCGTTGCGCTTTGCCTTGTCGTGGTTACAGTCGGCCGGTCACAGGACGGCAAAAATGGAATTCGGCATTTTCGATCATCTCGACCGCACCGGCCACCCGCTTGCCCGAATTCTACGAAGATCGCCTGAAAATCGTCGAGGCGTATGACCGCGCCGGCTTTTACGCCTATCACCTCGCCGAGCACCATTCGACGCCGCTCGGCATGGCGCCGTCGCCTAACGTGTTTCTTGCCGCGTTCGCGCAGCGCACACGCCGGCTGCGCTTCGGCCCGATGGTGTTCGTCGTGCCACTCTATCATCCGCTGCGGCTGATTTCCGAAATCTGCATGCTCGACCAGATGAGCGGCGGGCGATTAGAGCTGAGCTTCGGCCGCGGCGCCTCGCCGATCGAGCTAGACCTATTTCGGCGCCGATCCGGCCGACTGCGCAGGACATCTACAATGAAGCGGTCGAGGTGATCCTGCGCGGGCTCACCAGCAAGACGCTCGATTTCCACGGCAAGCATTTTTCCTTCGACAACGTGCCGATGGAGCTTGAGCCGCTGCAAAAGCCGCATCCGCCGATCTGGTACGGCGCGCATGCGCCAGACAGCGCGGCGCGGGCGGCGCGCAAAGCGCTCAACATCATCAATCTCGATCCGACGGCGCATATTCGCGACACCGTGGCCAGCTATCGCAAGACCTGGCGGGAAACCAAAGGCGCTGCGCCGCTGCCGAAGATCGGGCTTGGCCGCTTCATTGTCGTCGCCGAAACCGATGCGCAGGCGATGCGGCTCGCGAGCCGCGCCTACCGGCCTTGGTTTGACAGCTTCATTTATCTGTCGCGGCTGCGCGGGCGTGCGCAGACGCATCCGCGCCCAGAGGAGTTCGAACCGCTGATGGCGCGCGGGCAGGGCGTTGCCGGTTCGCCGGCGACGGTGCGCGATCTGCTCGCCGCGCAGCTTGCCGAGACCGGCTGCAATTACGTCGTCGGCCAATTCGTCTTCGGCGACATGACGCTCAATGAGGCGCTGCATTCCATCAAGCTTTTCGCCAGCGAAGTGATGCCAGCGCTGCGCATGATCGGCGAGCCGGCGATCGCTTAAGTGTCCCTGGTCGCCTTCAGGTGGGCGAACACCTTTGCGCGTAACGCAGCCTGATCCTCGGCGCTCCACTTGCGAAAGCCCTCGCCGGACTTGAAGCCGAGCTTGCCGTCGGCGACGAGTTTTTTCAGATAGGGCGACGGTTCTGGCCGGCTGTCGATCGCCGGCAGCACCGTGTCGTGGATGGCGAGCGTCAGATCAGTGCCGACGAGGTCGGCGTTCTCCAGCGGACCGAGTACGGCGATGCGCCGGCCGAATGAGGCCTTGATCACCGCGTCAACGGTCTCGGCGTCACAGATGCCGTTCTCAACGAGCGAAATTGCCTCGCGCCAGAGCGCGTGCTGCAGCCGGTTGCCGATGAAGCCCGGCACGTCCTTTTTCACGTGCGCCGGCTTCTTTCCGGCGGCACGGTGCAACTCCATGGTCCACGCCACCGCCTGCGGCGAGGTCCATTGTGTCTCAATCACCTCGACGAGCGGCACCAGGAACGGCGGATTCCACCAATGCGTCCCCAACGCGCGTTCGCGCCTCTGCAGGCCTTGCATGATCGAGGTGATCGGAATCACCGATGTGTTGCTGGCCGAGAATCGCGTCCGGCCGCGCATGTCGCTCGATCTCGGCAAACAGTTTCTGCTTGAGCGGTAGATTCTCCGATACCGCCTCGACCACGTAATCGGCCCCGCGCACCGCCTCGGCAAGATCGACGCGAGGGGTTACGCGCGCGACTGCACTTTCGTCGTCGCCGAGATCGCGCAGGTTGGCAGCAATACGTGCTTTCGCCGTGTCGAGATTTTGCGCGACACTATCGGTGATCGTCACGTCGTGGCCTGCAAGCGCAAAAACTTGCGCGATGCCGTGCCCCATCAGCCCGGCGCCGACAACGGCGATGCGTGCTTTTGTCACTTCAGCCAGCCGTGTAGCCGCCGTCGGCGTAGAGGATGTGTCCGGTATAGAAGTCGGAGGCTTTCGAGGCGAGGAACAGGAGCGGGCCGGCGAGATCGGACGGCTCGCCAAGCCGCCCCTTCGGCACGCGCGCCAAAAACGCCTTACGCACCGTCGTCGCGCGCTCGGTGTCCTCGTACATCCAGGCGGTGAGCGGCGAGCGGAACACGGTCGGACCGATGGCATTCACCGTGATGCCGGTCTCGCCCCATTCGCAGCCGAGCGCCTTGGTGATGCCGTCGATTGCCGATTTCGAGGCGCAATAGGCGGTGTAGCCGGCCGGATGCCCGAGGAGCCCGCGCGCCGACGACATCAGAATGACCTTGCCGCCACGCCCCTGCGCTAGCATCTGCTTGCCGGCTGCGCGCGCCATCAGCCAGGATTGATTGACGTTGACGTCCATCACCTCGGCGAAATTCTCCGGCGGCTGGTCGACGATCTTCTGCACTTTGTTGATGCCGGAGGCGCAAACGAGAATGTCGACGCCGGCGAAGCGCGTCACCGCCGCTTCGACGATCTTGTCGCAATTTGCCGCCGAACTCGGCCGCACGTTCACCGCCTCGACTTTGGCGCCGAGTTTCTCGCAATCGGCGCTGATTTTCTTCAACGCCTCGGTCCCGCCGGCGGACAGCACCAGATTGCAGCCGGCGCCGGCGAGAACCCGCGCGGCGAGCGCGCCGAAGGCGCCGGTTGCGCCGGTGACGATCGCTGTCTTACCCCGCACGTCGAACAGCGACAGTGGATTTTTCAGGAAGTCTTGGTCGGACATGGCACACTCTTTGTTTGTACCGTCACCTTGAGGTGCGAACGAAGCGAACCTCGAAGGGCGACGGTCCGGGATTTCGGCCGGCTATTTCACCGGCGCGACGGCGACCGCGATGGTGCAGACCTCGTTCGACCGGTTGATGATCTCGCGGCTCTCATTGGGGCCGATGTAGACGCTGTCGCCGGCGTGCGCGACCGTCTCCTTACCCCCGGCAATTACCGTCAGTTCGCCCGCGAGCACGTAATAAATCTTCTCCGGCGGCGATGCGTCGGGGCCGGCCCCGCCGCCCGGCAGAAAATGCGAGATGCCGAACACCAGCGTCTGCGAGCCGCCCATTTCGGCGCCGTACACGCGGAACGATTTATAGAGGCGGTGATTGGGCGCCTCGTAGGGTTGAGCTTCGGAAAATTTCCGCACGATCATTTGAATTTCTCCCCTTTCTCGATCCGGTAGGTCCCCTTCGGATCGATAATCGCAACCAGACGAACGATGCAGCCGTCGCCGCGATCCCAATTCCAAGGAAAATACGCGAAGGTGCAGCGCCTGCCGGTGACCTTGTCGATGTCGCCGCCGACGTTCTCGATGCCCAGAATGCCGTTCTTGAACAGAATGCGGTGCACCGGCTCCCAGTCCGGGAAATCGTCTTTCCAGTCGCGCCCGCCGGACCATTTTTTGTATTCCTCCGCGAGGTGCGGATGCAGCGGACCGTTACGCTGCGGGCCGATGGCGGTGGCGAGCGGATGATCGTTGGCCTGGGTGTCGTGGCCGACGACTTTGACCTTCTTCTCGACGAACCATTCGCCGGCCGAGGGCACAAAGCCTGGCGCGCGGCAGAAATAATCCTCGCTGTCCTCGTAGAGCTTGTGCCAGCCGGTATTGACGATCACCACGTCGCGCGGGCGCACGATCTTGCCCGCCGCCTTTTCCAGGTCGTCGTAGGTGATCTGCTCCCATTTTTTCTTTGGGATCGACACCACGATGCCGGAGCCGAAGAAATGCGGCAGCGGCACCTCGTCGATGAATGGCGTGCCCTGCACCACGTGCGCCGGCGCGTCGATATGCGTCGTGTTGTGCATCGAGGTGGTGATGCGCTGCGACAACACGCCCGACTTCGCCATGTAATGGATGCGCTCGATCTTGACGTCTTCGAAATATGGCCAGTTCGGCGATTGATAGCCGAAGCGATGGGACAGGTTGTAGAACTCGAGCCCCATCGAATTATTGAGGTTCTCCTCCATCGCGACGCCGCGTATTTTCTTGACCACCGAAATCCTCCCTCGCACGCCCACGCGTTCGGGCGCTTATAGCATTGGGCCATATACCACTGCACCGAATATCGGATATAGACCCTGCAACAGGCAAATGGGAAACGACCGAGGCCCTGAATGGTCCGCAAAATCGCGCTTGAAGAACACTTTCTGTCACCCGGCCTAATCGATTACTGGCAGCCGACAATGTCCGAAGTCCCGCCGCAGCGGGCCGAATATTTCTTTCGCAACCTCACCGATTTCGGAGAATTGCGCCTGCAAAGCATGGACGGCGCCGGCATCGCTCGCGCGGTCCTTTCGATCGCCGGTCCCGGCGTGCAGATCGAGCGCGATGCCGCAACGGCTACGCGCAGGGCGCGCGAGTCCAACGATTTCCTCGTCCGCGAAATAGAGAAACGATCCGACCGCTATTCCGGCTTTGCGCATCTAGCGATGCAGGACGCCAAGGCTGCCGCCGACGAGCTGGAACGCTGCATTCGCGAGCTGAAATTCTGTGGCGCCATGATCAACGGGCATACGCTCGGACATTATCTCGACGCTCCCGAACTTTATCCGTTTTGGGAGCGCGCCGACTCACTTGGCGCCGTCGTCTATCTGCACCCGGCCGATCCGGTGGCTCAACCGTCGGTGCTCGCAGGCTATAACGTGCTGATGCGGCCCATGTGGGGCTGGGGTTTCGAGACCGGCTCCCACGCGTTGCGGCTTATCGTCGGGGGACACTTCGACCGTTTCCCACGCAGCAGGCTGATGCTTGGCCATCTGGGCGAGACGTTGCCGTTCCTGCTCTGGCGCCTGGACAGCCGGGCGGCGTTTCACGGCGTAAAACTCAAGAAGGCGCCGTCGGAGTACATCCGGGAAAATATTACCGTCACGACGTCCGGCATGTGCTCGGCCGAACCACTCAATTGCTCACTCGCCGCGCTCGGGCCGGATCGGGTGATGTTCGCCGCCGATCACCCCTTCGAGATCGGCGCAGGAAGCTGGTGAGTTCCTCGATCACGTGAGACTCGGCGACCCGCTGCGGGCAGACATCGCGTACAACAATGCCGCAAAATATCTCAACCTAACCACCTCATCCTGAGGTGCTAGCCCGCAGGGCGAGCCTCGAAGGATGAAGGCCAGAGCGCCTCGGTCTACCTCCTTCAAGGGCCGCTTCGCGGCCGCCTCACGATGAGGGATAATTCTCTCATGACCAAAGTCCTCATCATTGACGTTCACGCCGAGATTTATCGCGACCGGCTGTGCGTTGAGTTTCCAGACCTGCAGTTCGTGCTGGCCCACAAAGCCGCCGAGGCCCCCGACGACCTCTCCGACGTCGGCGCACTGATCTGCTTCGGCATTGCCGTCGAGGACTTCGATCCTCAAGCGTGCAAGCAAGCTGCAATGGATCCAGTCGCTGGCGACCGGCATCGATCATTTTCTGCGCTGCCCGTCGCTTCGCCCCGAGGTGCTCATCACCAGCGGCCGTGGCATCCATGGCACGCCGATGCGCGAAGAGGCGCTCTATCTGATGATGGCGGTGAGCCGCGATGCCGCGCGCGCGGTCGAGGACAAGAAGGCGCATCGCTTCGAGCGCCGGCTGTGGAGCACGCTCAATGGCAAGACCGCGGTCATCGTCGGCATCGGCGTCATCGGCATCGCCATCGGCGAAATGCTCAAGGCGCTCGGCATGACCGTCATCGGCGTCACCCGCACGCCGCGGCCCGTCGCCGACTTCGACGACATGATGCCGACCGACCACTTGATCGACGCCGTGCGCCGCGCCGACTATCTGATCAACGTGCTGCCGGCGGAGCCGCAGAACATCGGGCTGTTCAATGCCGCGATCTTCGGCGCCATGAAACCATCGGCCTTTTACATCAACGCAGGCCGCGGACAAACGGACGACGAGGCCGCCCTGATCGCCGCTCTGCGCGAGCGGCGCATTGCCGGAGCGGGCCTCGACGTATTTCAAAAGTCTCCATTGCCGCCCGACAGCCCATTCTGGGACCTGCCCAACGTTTTCATCACGCCGAATGTTGGCGGCTACATCGTCGAATACGAGGACCTCATCATGCCGCTCGTCGTCGACAATATGCGGGCCTTCCTCGCCGGCCGGAAGGACGAGATGCAAAATATTGTTCCGCGCCGATGAGGCCGCCCGCTTAGGCTTTGCTGAGGGACCGCCTTCACGCGACGACGCGTAAACTACCGTGCGCGGATTTTCGCTTAGGGGATTCGCCATCAACCAAGTCGGCATAATGCTCGATCGGCTGTGGCCGGCCGATGATGAAGCCCTGGACCTCATCGCAATTGACGCTCGTCAGGAATTCGAGTTGTTCCTTCGTTTCCACGCCTTCGGCGATCACCGGCACCTCAAGTCCGCGGGCGAGGCCGATGACGGCGCGGATGATCGTGGCGGATTGCGAATTTTTCTTGAGATTGGAAATGAAGGTCTGGTCTATTTTGATTTTGTCGAACGGGAACGCCTGCAGATAGGACAGAGACGAATAACCCGTTCCGAAATCGTCCATGGCGATGCGAACGCCGAGCAACTTCAACCGCCGCAGTATCGAGAGCGTACGAGAAAAGTCGTCGATCAGCACGCCCTCGGTGATCTCAAGCTCGAGGCGCGACGGCTGCAGCCCGGTTTCAAGCAGAATCGAATGCACGAGGCTGGGCAGGTCGCCGTGGCGGAATTGGATCGGCGAAAGATTGACTCCGACGCGGATGGGTTTACCCCAGCGTGCCGCTTCCGCACATGCGGTTCGCAATACCCATTCCCCGATCGGCAGGATGAGACCGCTTTCCTCGGCAAGTGGAATGAAGACGGACGGAGGGATAGTGCCTTTGCTCGGGTGCTCCCAGCGGAGCAACGCCTCGAACGCGACGATTTCGCCTTTGACCTTGGCCTCCGGCTGGTAATACAGCTTGAACTCGTTGCGCTCGATAGCGGAACGTAAATCGTGCTGCATGGCGCGCCGCTCGCGCAGCTTCTGGTCCATTTCGGCCGCGAAAAAACGCACCGTGCCGCGCCCGTCTGCCTTCGCGCGATAGAGCGCCGCATCCGCGTTGGCCACCAAGGAGTCGGAATCGTAGCCATCGTCCGGGAACATGGCGACACCCACACTCATGGCGATGCGCAGCGGATGTCCCTGGACCGTAAATTCTTGCGCGACGGACGACAGCAATCGGTCTCCGAGTGCCTCCGCTTGCGCGGGATCGCAGCCTTGCGCGCTGATCAGCGCAAATTCATCGCCGCCGAGACGGGCCAGAAATGCCCCTTCCATGACACCCTGGATGCTTCGGCCAACCTCTTGCAGCAGCCCATCGCCGGTCATGTGCCCAAAGACGTCATTGACCTCCTTGAAGCGATCGAGGTCGACGCAGAGCAAGGCAAATGTCTCGCCCGCCGCTGCGGCGCTGCGCAGCTGTGCCTCAAGCCTCTCGTTGAATGCCAGGCGGTTGGGGAGGTCGGTCAAGGCATCGTGATGCGCCAGATACTCGATTCGCTCCTCGGCCCGGCGCCGTTCAGTGACGTCCTCGTGGGTCGCCACCCAGGAGCCGCCCACCATGGGCCGGTTGGTGACGGCGATCGCCCGGCCGTTCGAGCTTTCGACGACCCAGCTCGTGATCTCGCCTTTGGCGATGCTGGTGAGCAAAGCCTCACGATATTCTTCGACCTCTCGATTGAGCGTTCCTTTTGCCTTGCGGTGAGCCACAAGTTCGCGCAGCGTCAAGCCCGGTTTGACGATGTCGCGCGATAGCCCGTACATGTCGATATACCGATCGTTGCACACGACGAGACGCTCATGGGCATCGAACATCACGACGCCGTGGGACATGTTGTTCACCGCGGTGATCAGTTGCATGTCGCGTTCTTGAATGCGCCGGTCGGCGAACGCGCCCGCGAAGCTGAGACCGAGGATAAGGATGGCGGCGCCAGCGATCGACAGCGCCAGTGTGTCCGGCGACAGCGAGAACGGTTGAATGTAACGGGTCGGATCGGGAACGATCTCCACGGCGCCCATGGCGGTAAAGTGGAGCGCCACGACTGCGAGCGCGAACAGGACTGCGGCCGATAAGCTGCCAGCCTTGCCCTCGTGGCGGACGGCGACAATCAGCGAGGCGCCGCCCAGCAGCACGCCGAGCAGGATCGACGCGACGACAAGGCCCGGCTCCCAATGGATGCGCCCCGGAAGCTCAAGGGCTGACATGCCGGTGTAGTGCATGCACGCCACGCCGCCACCGACGACGGCACCGCCCAGCGCCGCGCACCACGCTCGCCTCGCGACGGCAATGCCGAGGCCCGCGATCGTAATCGCCATGGCCAAGCCGAGTGAGATAGCCGTCAGCCTGATGTCGTAGCCGACTTCGACGCCGGGCGTGTAAGCGAGCATGGCGATAAAATGCGTCGCCCAGATGCCGCATCCGCCTGCCGTTCCGGCTAGGACAAGCCACGCCGTCTGCGTCGCCCCGACAGTGGCTCTCGCGCGTCGAAACAGACTGATCGTCACGACGCTGGCAAAGAAACACACGCATCCAGCCAACGCGACCAATCGCAGATCGTGTTGACCTCCAAGGCAGCTCAGGACGCGGAACATGAAACCGGTTCCTGGTGAACAATGGATGGTACGGGCCCGCTCGCTAGGTCCTGGTTAAGATAAATTACGACTTCTTAGTTACATTTAAGGAACCCGGAACTCGATCCGCGATGAGAGACGCCTCAGCCCGCCGATCGCGGGTGCAGCAATCCGGAAACGAACGAACATTCGAATTTGCCAGCGCTCCGCCTGACCTTTCGCTCAATAAGGTCAATACGGCGGGTTTCAATCGCGACAGAATTATTGCAAAATCACTCATAACCAGTGACCCGTGCGCCTTGGGGATATGTCCCGCGCGGTGTCCGTTTACGCGCTGCCCGCGCGCAATGAAGGAGGACGCCATGGCCCTCGCCCAGGTCAAATTTCCGCTCATCCTGTTCGGCGCGGCGCAGCTCCTCAAAATCGCAGCCCGACGGCATCCGGATTTCAAGGCGCGGGTCAAGGAGCGCAATCTCGTCGCCCAGATCATGACGCGCGATGAGGAGATCGGGCGCTGGTTTAAGTTCGACAACGGCAGGATCACCTCGGGCGCGGGACTGCACCGCAAGCCCGACATCAAACTGATGTTCAAGAATGCCGAAATCGGCACCTCGCTGTTGATGCCGCCGATCGACTGGCTCGATCAGATCAACGCGCAGAAGGATTTCGTGCTCACCGTCGACGGAGCCGACGAGCTCACCAATTGGTTCGCGCAAACGCTGATGATGGCGCAGTCGGCCGGCCTCAAATTCGGCGCCAGGATGCCAGACAGCAGCATGCGCTACTGCAACATGACCAATGGCGGGCCGGTGTTCGTGGACGTCAAGGGCGGCAAGATCGTGCGCATGACGCCGATCGAGCTCAATGAAGACGACGGCGCCTCGTGGACCATCGAGGCCAAGGGGGTAAAGCTCACGCCGCCGCGCAAGACCACGCTCGCGCCGCATGGGCAGAACGCAAAATCGATCGTCTACTCGCCCGACCGCCTGCTCTATCCGATGAAGCGCGTCGACTTCGATCCGAACGGCCAGCGCAATCCGCAAAATCGCGGCAAGTCCGGCTACGTACGCATCTCCTGGGACGAGGCGATCAAGCTCGTCACCGACGAGGTCAAGCGGCAGAAGCGCGAATACGGCCCGGGCGCCATCACCTTCTCGCACGGTTCGCATCACACCTGGGGCAATGTCGGCTACTACCTCTCGGCATTGTTCCGTTTCGCCAACGCGGTCGGCATGACGCGCATCCACCACAATCCCGATTCGTGGGAGGGCTGGTACTGGGGCGCCGTCCATCATTGGGGCTACACGTTGCGCGTCGGCCAGTCGGAGACCTATGGCACGGTCGAGGACTGCCTGCAGAACTGCGACATGATCGTGCACTGGGCCGCCGATCCGGAATCGACGTCAGGCTCCTATGGAGCGCAGGAAGGCACCACGCGCCGGCAATGGCTGAAAGATCCGAAGCTCGGTATCAAGATCGTTCACGTCGACCCCTACTACAACGCCTCGGCACAGTTTCTGCCCGGCAAATGGTTCGCACCCAAACCGACCACCTCGGTCGCGATGGCGATGGCGATCGCCTACGTCTGGATCAAGGAAGATCTCTACGACAAGGACTACGTGAAGACGCACACCGTCGGCTTCGACAAGTGGAAGGCGTATCTCGTCGGCGAAGAGGACGGCATCCCGAAGACGCCGGAGTGGCAGGAGAAGGAAACCGGCGTTCCGGCAAAGGACGTGCGCGCGCTCGCCCGCGAGTGGGGGAGAAAGCGCGTCTATCTCGCACCGGGCGGCTGGGGCAACGGCCACGGCGGCGCCTGCCGCAACCAGACCGGCGTGCAATGGGCGCGCGTAATGGTGTGCCTCGTCGCCATGCAGGGCCTCGGCAAGCCCGGCATCAATATGGGCAACCTGCAATGGGGCACGCCGCTCGACTTTAATTTCTATTTCCCCGGCTACGCCGACGGCGGCATGTCCGGCGACCTCGAAAACACCGCCATGCCGGTCGAGCTGTACCAGCGCATGCCGCAGCTGCCGACCATGAACTCAAACGGCCAGCGCATTCCGCGTATTTTTGTTCCCGAAGCGATCACGGAAGGAAAAGCCGAAGGCTATCCGTGGGTCGGCAAATCGATCGAGCACCAGTTCGCCCGCTTCGCCTATCCGGCCCCCGGCCATTCGCCGGTGCACATGCTCTACAAATACGGCGGCTCGATTTTCTCGACGATGAACAACACCAATCGCTGGGTGAAGATGTATCAGTCGCCGAACCTGGAATTCGTCGTCAACCAGTCGATCTGGTTCGAGGGCGAGGCCAAGTTCGCCGACGTGATCCTGCCTGCCTGCACCAATTTCGAGCGCGTCGACATTTCCGAATGGGCCGGGCTCGGCGGCTACGGCCATCACGGCCAGCAGCAACTCAATCATCGCGTCATCATCTTCCAGGCGCCGGCGATCAAGCCGCTCGGCGAATCGAAGTCCGACTTCTGGATCTTCAACGAATTGTGCAAACCGCTCGGTCTCGCCAATTACTTCTCCGAGGGCATCAACGAGATCGACTGGGTCAAGCGCGTCTTTCTCTCTTCCGACCTGCCCAAGCGCATTTCCTGGAAGAAGTTCCTCAAGCGCGGCTACTTCGTGGTGCCGGCCGAGAAGAAGAAGCTGCGCGCGCCGGTGTCGTTCCGCTGGTTCTACGAGAACCGCAAGAAGGACGTGCCGGAGGCGCAGCCGCTGCCGTCAGACTACACCGAGGAATACCTGCGCGGCCTGCAAACGCAGTCGGGCAAGCTCGAATTCGAATGCAATTCGCTTCTGCGCTTCAAGGATCCCGAGCGGCCGCCGATCGTCAAATACGAGCCATCATGGGAGGGCGCGCATTCGGGCGAATTGTTCGAGCGCTATCCGCTGCAACTTTTGACTCCGCATTCCAAATATTCGTTCCACACTCAGGGCGACGGCAAGGATTCCTTCCTGCTCAACATCGAGGATCACCGCGTCAAGGTCGAGGGTTACTATTACTGGATCGTGCGATTGAACGCCGAGGACGCCAAAGCGCGCGGCATCAAGAAGCACGACCTCGTCAAGGTGTTCAATGACCGTGGCGCGGTAATCTGCGCGGCGCTGCCCACGCAGCGGCTGCCGCGCGGCGTCGCCCACGGCTACAAGTCGTCCGCCGTCTACGATCCGATGGGCGAGCCAGGAAAATCGGTCGACCGCGGCGGCTGCCTCAACCTGCTCACGCCGCATCGCACGCAGACCAAAACCACCCATTCGCTGGCCGGCGCCAATTCGCTGGTGCAAATCGAATTGTGGGACCGGCGCATCGAGCATATGTCGGCGGCGTTCGCGGCCATGGAGAAGGACAAGGAGATCAAGCGCACGTTGCAAGAGGCGCAGCTCGTGCCGGCGAAATAATTTCATCCTTCCCCGCGGCAGCGGGGAAGGGGGACCGCCCGAAGGGCGGTGGAAGGGGCGCCGACGTCGAGGCTAACGCTTTCTTTCCAGGACCGTGCCAACGGCCGGACCTGCGCCCCCTCCACCGCGCTACGCGCGGTCCCCCTCCCCCGCTATCGCGGGTGAGGATGATCAGCGGAGTATTCGAATGTCCAAATGGAACCTGATCATCGACGTGGCCGAGTGCACCAACTGCAATCTGTGCACGCTCGCCGCCATGGATGAATATGTTGATAACGACTGGCCCGGCTATTCGGCGCCGATGCCCAAGCACGGCCACAAGTGGATCAACATTTTGCAGAAGGAGCGCGGGCAGGTGCCGATGATCGACATCGCCTACGTTCCAACCATGTGCAATCACTGCGACGACGCGCCCTGCATCAAGGCCGACAAGGCCGGCGCAATCAAAAAACGCGCCGACGGCATCGTGCTGATCGACCCGGTGAAGGCCAAGGGCCGCAAGGATTTGGTCGGCGCCTGCCCTTACGGCCATATCTGGTGGAACGAAGACTTGCAGCTGCCGCAGGCTTGGACTTTCGATGCGCACCTGCTGGACCGCGGCTGGACGAAAACGCGCGGCGATCAGTCATGCCCGACCGGCGCCATGCGCGCGATCAAGGTCGAGGACGAGGAGATGGCGCGCATGGCGCGCGAGCAGAACCTCGAAGTGATGAAGCCCGAGCTTGGCGCCAAGCCGCGCGTCTATTACCGCAACCTGTGGCGCTACACGAAATGCTTCATCGGCGGCTCGGTCGCAGAGGAAAAGAACGGCGTGGTCGATTGCGTCGAGGGTGCGAGCGTCCAGCTCCTCAAGGACGGCACGTCAATTGCGGTGACCACCACGGACAATTACGGCGACTTCAAGTTCGACAAGCTCGACGAGAATTCCGGCCGCTACACGGTGCAGATTTTCCTCGGTGGCCGGTCGAAAACGCTCGACGCTATTCTCGGCGCGAGCGTCAATCTGGGCGAGATCAGGTTGTGAGCGTTGGCGTCATCGTCCGTCCACGCCGCCCGCGCGCCTCTTCGGCAGACTTGGCGGCGTGCACCTGGCGATTGATTGCCTGCAGGTTGGGCAAACCCCAATAGTCGAGCAACGCCGGCCACGGCGTATCGCGCCGCTCGTTCCATACCCGGAATAGCGGCACGCGGTGATCGATTTCGGCATTCTTCCATAACCGCCCGCCGCTCGCTGCACACCGCCGCGCTTGCAGGCGACGCAAGAGCCGCGCCTCCTCGCTCGGCGCGTTCCAGAATTGCCAAGCGATCGCGCAGGCGCAGTGCCATGTCGCGTTTTTGTTGCGGCCCGCATCCCATAGATCGACGTGCCAGCCGAAACGGTAGACCTCCTGCCCGCAGACGCAGCAGAAACCGGGGCCGCGCGCAAAGGCGCGTTCGCGATAGGGCGCGGGCGGCGCGCGGAACGTGAGCGGCAATCCGCTCTTGCGGCGCTCGCCAAGCCGCCAAGTCCAGCCGGCGGGCGCGCCGCTTTTCTGCGCGAGCGCCCGCGCCAGCCGGTCGGCGCGCAACGGATGCGCGCGCCAATAGGAATCGATCGCGAGCCGTGGCGTTGGCGGCACGAACGGGCGGGCGAGCGCACGCGACAGCACGGCCGCCGGAAAAATGTCCGGCAACGCGCGCATGAGCCGGGCGACCGACTGCCGATTTCGCTCTGCCCGCTGGTCCTGCCACGCCGACACCGGTGCCTCCCTATGTCGCGGCATCGTGCCATGCCGGGCCCTAAGGCTTCGTCACCACCCTGTGGTATCGTGCATCGACGGGAGGATTGGCGGCAGGAGACCGGCCATGAAAAAATGGTTTGGCGCGCTCATTGCGCTGCAATGCCTCTGCGGCGCCACCGCCGCTCAGGCGCCCTCTTATCCGGACCATCCGATAACCATCTACGTCACCGCCGCTCCGGGCGGCGTGACCGATGTGGTGGCGCGCGCACTCGGTCAGGAAATGACCAGGGATTGGGGACAGCCGGTCGTCATCGTCAATCGCGGCGGCGCCGGCCACATTCTCGGCGAAGAAGCAGTCGCCAAAGCCGCGCCTGACGGCTACACGCTGATGGTCGCCGAATCCGGCTCCGTCGTCATCAATCCGCTCATCTATCCTCCCGGCAAGCTGCCGTTCGACACGGAGAAGGATTTCGTGCCGATCAGCGGCTTGGTGCGTATCAACCAGGCGCTGCTCGCCAACCGCTCGCTGCCGGTCAACAACGCCACCGAACTGATCGCGTTGGCGAAAAAGCAGCCGGCGGCGCTCACCTACGGGACGGCCGGCGTCGGCTCCGCGCCGCACCTCAACATCGCGTTATTCGAGAGCATGGCGGGCGTGAAGTTCGTGCCGGTGCATTACCGCGGCGCGCTGCCAGCGCTCAACGACGTGCGCGCCGGCACCATCAATTTGATGTCGGTCAGCGTCAGCCTGGCGCTGCCGGCATACCGCGCGGGCGAGATCAAGATTCTCGGCGTCGGCAGCCAGAAGCGGTTGCCGCAAGTGCCTGAGCTTCCGACCGTCGCCGAGAGCGGGTTGCCCGGCTACCAGGCGGTGGCCTGGTTCGGCTTGTTCGGCCCCGCCGCGATGCCGCACGATGTCGTCGCCAAACTCAACAGCGAAGTGCAACACGTGTTCAACAATCCGGCCTTTCAGACGCGCTTCCTCGATCCGCAGATGTTCGAGTCGATCGCCGAACCACAACAGCAGTTCGCCGATTTCATCAAGGCCGAACGGGTGAAGTGGTCGAAAGTGATCAAAGAGGCGGATATTAAGCTCGAGTGACTATCTGAGCTCGGAGCAATCGATTTCGCTACCGATCACAGCAAGCCGTCGATCCGACCAGGCAGTAAGCCTAGCTAATCGCCCGGACGCCGCATCACTCATTCCCAACCCCCGGCCGCGCAAACCGCTCGCGCAGACGGGCCGAGAGAAGGCCGCGCACCTCGCGGTAGGCATCGAGGCGCTGCGTCCGGCTGCCTTCGGTTCCGGTGGGGTCCGGCGTCGGCCAATATTCGACGTCGATGGCGCTGGTGCGGGTGAGTTCAAGCGCGCGATGGTGCGCCTCGGGCGCGAGCGTGATGATGAGGTCGAAATTGAGCCCCTCCCAATCCTCCAGTTCCTCAAGGGTGATTGGCTTGTGCCGGGAAATATCGATGCCGATCTCCTCCATGACCGCGATCGCGAACGGATCGACCTCGCCCTTGCGCACGCCGGCTGAGCCGACATAGACCGCGCGCCCGAACATTTGCGCAAACAAGCCGGCGGCGATCGGCGAGCGCACCGAATTCAGCCCGCAGGCGAACAGCACTGCCAACGGCGTGGTTCGCGAGCGCTGCGGCGGCGGGCCGCTCAACCCTTCCAATGCAGCACCGTGATCAGCGTGAACAGGCGCCGCGCGGTGTCAAAATCGACCTCGACCTTGCGCTTGAGCCGCTCCACAACGATGCGCGAGCCTTCGTCGTGCAGCGCGCGGCGGCCCATGTCGAGAGCCTCGATGCGCTCTGGCGTGGCATTGCGGATCGCCGCGTAATAGCTGTCGCAGACGGTGAAATAGTCCTTCACGATACGGCGGAACGGCGCCAGCGACAGCATATGGGCGATCACCGGCGAGCCATCGGCGCGATGAATGTCGAAGACCAAGCGGTTGCCCGACATGCCGAGCAGCAGCGTATAGGGGCCGCCGGTATCGTCGAGCGGCCGAAAGCTGTTGTCGGCGAGAAGATCATAAATCGCGACCGCGCGCTCGTGCTCGACGTCGCGGCTCGAGCGGCCGATCGAAGCCTCGTCGAGCGTCACCGCCGTGAGCCGTCCGTCTTGCTGCTTGCGGGGGGCGCGCGCCATCAGGCTGCGCCCTAGCGATTGAGCCGGATGGCGACCGAGCGCGCATGGGCGACGAGCCCTTCGGCGTTGCCAAGCGTGATCGCCGCGTCAGCCAGCGCGCGCAACTGCTCCGGCCCGCATTTGAGGATCGACGTGCGCTTCATAAAGTCGAGCACGCCGAGCCCGGACGAGAACCGCGCCGAGCGCGCGGTCGGCAGCACGTGATTGGAGCCGGCGACGTAATCTCCGATCGCTTCCGGCGTATACGCGCCGATGAAAATCGCCCCCGCATTACGGATGCGTCCAGCCAAAAGTTCGGCGTCGGCCGCGGCAATTTCCAGATGCTCGGGCGCGATGGCGTCGATCAGCGGCAGCGCCTCGTTGAAATCGCGCACCAGGATGACGGCGCCGAAATCACGCCACGAAGCGCCCGCGACTTTTTCACGCGGCAGGCGGATAAGCTGGCTCTCGATAGCACGCACCACGGCGCCGGCGAGGTCCTCGCTATCGGTGACGAGGATTGCCTGCGCGCTAGCATCGTGCTCAGCCTGAGCGAGAAGATCGGCGGCGACCCAGTCGGCATTGCCGCTCGCATCGGCAACGATCAACACCTCGGAAGGTCCGGCGATCATATCGATGCCGACTTTGCCAAACACCAGCCGCTTGGCCGCCGCCACATAAGCATTGCCGGGTCCAACGATCTTAGCGACCGGCACGATCGAACTCGGTGCCGTAGGCGAGGGCCGCCACCGCCTGCGCGCCGCCGATGCGCAAAATTTCGTCAACGCCCGCAAGTTTCGCCGCCGCGAGCACCAGCGGATTGAGTTCCCCGCCGGGCGCCGGCACCACCATGACGATGCGCGGCACGCCAGCGACCTTGGCCGGCACTGCATTCATCAGCACCGAGGAGGGATAGGCAGCGGTGCCGCCCGGTACGTAGAGGCCGACCGCCTCGATCGCAGTCCAGCGCGAGCCGAGCTCGACGCCGAGCGCGTCGGTGAATCGATCGTCATGCGGCACTTGGCGGCGGTGAAACACCTCGATGCGGTCGCGGGCGAGTTCGAGCGCAGCCAGCGCCTCGCGCGGGCTCGCCGCGACCGCCGCCTCGATCTCCTGCGGCGTTACCCGCAGTCCCAACCGATCGAGATCGAGCCGGTCGAACTTCTGCGTATAGTCCTTGACCGCCCGATCGCCGCGTGCAGCGACGTCGGCAACGATGGCGCGGACTGCCGCCTCGACATCGGCCGCGGTTTCGCGCTTGGTGTCGAGAAACGCGCGAAAGCTCTGCGCAAAATTTGCCGAGCGGGTGTCGAGGCGGATCGCCATGCTGCCGTCCTATTTGCTGCCGGCGAGGCCTAGCAGCAGCTTGGTATTATAACAATTCTAATATTCGGCTTTTAGATTGACAAAAAGTGCCGCGTTCCCCAAGTGCTTCCGCGAGTCCTGGATGATCCTTTGGCAGATGCGACGTGCAGCAACCATGAGGAAACGGACGGCGATGAAGCTTGGTCTTATGCTCGCTGCCGGCTTGGCGTTGGCGGCCGCGTCGTCGCTCTTGCTGCGCGCACCCACTGCGCAGGCAGAAGACACGGTCACGCTCTCGATCGTCATCCAAAACCATCAATTCGTGCCCGCCGAACTGCACGCACCGGCCGGCAAGCCGATCTCTATCCATGTCAAAAACCAGAACGACATCGTCTCGGAATTCGAAAGCAGCGACCTGCATTTTGAGAAAATCGTGCCGGTCGGAAGCGAGGCCGTCGTCTATGTGCATCCGCTGCAGCCGGGTCGCTACAATTTCTACGACGATTTCCACCATGCGACGCAGGGTTATCTGATCGTACCGTGAGGTCCCCGTGCTTGCTGCGCTGTTGATCGTATTTCGCGAGGTATTCGAAGCCGGCCTGATCGTCGGCATCGTTATGGCAGTGACCGCAGGCGTAGCGGGCCGTGGCTTGTGGATCATGGGCGGCGTTGTGGCAGGCATCCTGGGTGCCTGCGTGGTCGCCTTGTTCACGGGAGCGTTGTCGGAACTGTTCGGCGGCAGCGGCCAGGAAATCTTCAATGCTGGGATTCTCGGTTTCGCTGTCCTCATGCTGACCTGGCATAATGTCTGGATGGCGCGGCATGGCCGCCAGATGGCCGCCGAACTGCAGGCGGCCGGCGAAGCGGTGGTCACCGGCTCGAAGTCATTGGCCGCGCTCGCCTGCGTGGTAGCGATCGCGGTTTTGCGCGAGGGCTCCGAAGTCGTACTCTTTCTCTATGGCGTCGCGGCGGCCCAAGGCGGCGCCAGCTGGGGCATGGTGGGCGGCGGCTTCGTCGGCCTCATCCTCGGCTCGCTCGTTTGCTTTGCGACCTATCTCGGCCTCATCACCATTCCGACCCGCTATCTGTTTGCCGTCACCTCGACGCTGATCGCGTTTCTCGCCGCTGGCCTCGCCGCGCAGGCGATCGCGTTCCTGCAACAGGCCGACATACTCACCACGCTCGATCAGACAGTGTGGGATACGTCCTGGCTGCTCAGCGATTCAAGCTATCTCGGCCGCGCCCTGCACACGCTCATCGGCTATGTGGATCAGCCGACCGCCATGCAGCTCATCGTCTATACGGCGACCCTTTTAGCCATTGCGACGCTGATGAAAGTGTTCGCGGCGCCCGCGACACACCAGCCGCGGACGGCATAGCCGCTACGCGTTGGCGGACCCGGCGGCGAAGTGGTTCGGTCGCGCGTTGGCGACAACAATCTCGCCCAGATCGGCGAGCTCGGCTTCGAGACATTCGACTTCCAGGCGGATGACGCCGCCGCCGGAGAATGTCATGGTCACAATGCCGGCCGGCGCTTCGCGCTCGGCGAATTCGACAGCCAGAAGATTAAGCTGCGCATTCTTATCGAGCTGGTCGAGGCCGCGGCACTTGCACGTCAGGACGCGCTCGAAGCGCAACGCGCTGCGGCAGCGCCGATAATCCCGCGTCGCGCCATCCTTGGCTTCGGCGCCGATCCAGTCGAACCGGCTGAGCGCCATCACGAAACGATGCTCGCGGGCCTGCCAGAGGATATCCGCCACGTACACCAAGGCGTCCTGGACATGTGCGGAGATGACCTCGACGTCGTCGCGATCAAGCGCGATGAGTTTGAGTTCATCGACCTTCGCACTCATGCGACGCCACTCCTGCTTGCCGACGTTCCCTGTACTCCAAGTTAGGAACGGCCCACGCCGGCCGCAAGTCCATCTCTACAAGTAAGGTTCGTCGGCGGCCTTGTCTGCTCACCGCGCTAGAACGAAGCACAGGCTGACTGTACGACGACGCCGACAGATTGCTGGTGGAATTGCCGCTTATAGGCGCTCACCACCGCATCGAGGCGCGCCTCGTCGTCGGCGCTGCCGGGCAGCACGATGGTAACAAGTTTGCTCGGCTCGCGCACGATCCGCCCGCTTACCGAATCGCGCCACTGCCCGCTCGCGTCGGTGACGGTCAAGCCGTCGGGGAAGCGCGGCGTGATCTCGCGCGCCACGAAATGCTCCCAGGCTTTCTCGCTCACACCGATGCGATGGCCGATGTCGCGGCCGAACATCAATTCGGCGAGGAGTCTCGGCTTCTGCGCGCCATGACAGGACAGCGCCGGCGCCTGTGCGAGAGCCTCACCGGCGACGAGAGCCAATAAGATAAAGACAGAAAGCCAGACCCGGGCCTTGCGCACGCCGGAAAGGCAGAGCCTCACGGCTCACCGGGCGGGAACGGCTCGCCGCCGCGGCGCGCGATCTCGTCAGCGGCTGCGCGCACCGAGGATGCGGCCCACAGCACCATCGCGCAGCCGGCGCCCAGAAAACAGCCAAGAAAAACGACCTGCATGGCGAGGGCTCCTTCCGCCTCACCTTACGCAGCGGACATTGCGCAATCGTTAGTGGCGCCGCGCCCAAACGACAGCGGCCGGCGATCGCTCGATCGCCGGCCGCTTGCTTCCTGCTTCTCAATCCTTCCCGTCGGCTATTCACAGCCTTTCGGCGTCTCATGCTTGCCGGGCGGACAGGCCGGTTTGGGCGCTGGCTTCGCCGGCGGCGGAGGCGGCGGCTTGGGCGGCGGTGCCGCTGGCTTGGCCGGTGCCGGATGAGGCGGCGGCGGCGCTGGTTTGACAACGGTCGGCTTCGGCGGCGCCGGCCGTGGTGGTGGCGGCGCCGGCTTGACCACAGCCGGCTTCGGCGGCGCCGGCCGTGGTGGTGGCGGCGCCGGCTTGACCACAGCCGGCTTCGGCGGCGCCGGCGGTGGCGGCGGCGGTGCAGGCTTGACCACAGCCGGTTTTGGCGGAGCCGGCGGTGGAGGCGACGGCGCAGGCTTAATCGCAGCCGACGGTGGTGGCGGCGGAGGCGGTGCACGATGAGGCGGCGACACGACCGGAGTCCCGGCCGCTGGCGGCTTGCCAGTTCCGCTCGGAGGAGCCCCTCCAGGTTTCACGGCCTTTGGCAGCGAAACCGGGACGCGCGGCGCGCCGCCGCCAGCCCCTGGAGCCACAGGCTTCACCACCACTTTGGCCGGCGGGCGGACAGTTGCCGGAATGACTCTCACTGCCGGCACCGGCAGAGCGAAGCGTCCGCTCGGTCGTGGCGGCGGCGGCAGCGCAGCGAATTCACGCGGACGCGGCGGCAGGAAAACGGCCGGCGGCCGCGGCGGCGGCGCCCAGCCGGCAACGACAAAGACCACGACCGGCCGGTCAATAAAGACAAGCTCGGCCGGCGGCGGTGGCGGCACGCCGAAGTCCACGACCACGAACGAAGGAGGCGGTTCAAGCTCCGCACGCAAGATGGCGAGCCGCCGGCGCGCGTCCCATGCGTGCGGGCCGTTCGGATAGCGACGCAGATATGACCAATAGGCCGGCGGAGTATCATCGGCGATGCAGCGGCGCCAGATCAGCTCCTCGCGCCGCACGGCCAACATCGCGGCGACGCGCTGGGCGTAAGGGCTGTTCGGATAGAGCGCGAGAAACTGCACGTAGCCGTCAATCGTGTCGAGTTCCAGCACCGCCGCGTAGGCATCGTCGACGTTGCCGAAATCGCGCAGCGGTCTGTTGCGGATGTCAGCGACCGGCGTGACGGCGGGCGGTGGCGGCGCGCCGGCCGCAAGCTCGGTCATAAAGAACGGCTCCTGCAGGCCGGAGACGTACCAGGGGATTTCGCCGCCTTGTGTCAGATCGCTCACGCGCAGGCGCACACGTGCGAAGACGTCGTCGAGCGACAACCCGCCGGCGGCGATCATCTCGGTCAACGCGGTGGCGTACGCGCCGTAGGGTCCTGGCTCGTTGGGCGAGACCGTGCCGGGCGCCGCGTTATAGGCGATCGCCACGCCAAGCATCGGGTCGATGAGCGCGAGCCCGCTCGCCAGCGGCTCGTTCGTGCGCGGGAACGGATTCTCTCGCGCCGCATCTAGAATGACGATCTTCACTAGCGCTGGCAGCGCGGCGAGCGGTTGTGTGAAGTCGGAGACGCGAATGGCCTGTAGCGGAATATCGGCGGGGCCGCGGATGTCGGCATCGACAGGAACAAAATAATTGTCGCCGTTGAACTGGAGTGCGTAACCCGACAGATAGACCAGCGCGACCGCGTCCGGCCCCGCCTCGTCGACCTGATTGATGAAATCGCGCAGCGTCTGACGCAAGGTGTCTTGATCGAGATCGGCCGCGCCGGTGACGGTGAAACCGGCAGCGGTCAGCGCGTCGGCAACGAGCCCCGCATCGTTGGCGGGCGTCGCCAGGGCGCCGGTCCTGTACTGGGAGTTGCCGACCACCAATGCAAACCGCGTCTCCGCGTAGCCGGCGCGCAAGCCGACGGTCAACGCGAGAACAAGGGCGAAGGCGAGCCACGAGACGCGTGCGCGGATGTTCATGAAGATCTCCGAATTGGTCCAGTCTGAACGTCTTTTAGCAGATACCGTATCGATCAATGAGACCGATTCATGTCGCCGCAAGCGGCTGCAGCAGGGCTTATTCGGCCCAACGGTCCAGACATCGGGCCCCGGCAGCGGAACCTTCTCCGCACACAACAATTGTTTTAGTTACGCCCTGCGCAGCCGCAGCGGACCCCGACGGCAACTCGACAAGCCCGGTCCAGACGATTCCCGGCTATGGCGCGCATGTTCGTGTTGCAGCGCATCGCGATTGGCGCGGCGGCATGCGGGCGTCGATTCAAACGTTCTCTGATCTGATCAACACACTTATACCGCCACTATACCGCCGCCGGTCTCACGCGGCCCATTCATCTGCGGCAAATATCCCGTCCGAGCTATGCAAGAAATATTTGCTTCCCCGCTCATATCTTGTTAAGGGGAAATCTAACAAGATCGCATATGCGGCTTGTCCGTCGGGTGGTTCGACTGCAACAAAAGTTCTCCATCCCATCTTTCGGCTTTTCTTCCACTCCCGTAAGGGATACAAGTTGCCTTCATTTGAAAGGGAGGTTCTATGGCTAAGAGGACAAAGAAGCGGCGCGCGTGGACAGCAGGCGAGGTCCGAGACCTCAAGGGCATGGCGAAGAGGAAGACGCCCGCCTCGTCAATCGCCAGGAAGCTGAAAAGAACCGAAGGCGCTACCCGCCAGAAAGCCTTCAGCATCGGGCTGTCGCTCGATTCCCGTTCCTAATCTCCACCTTTATTGATCGTATAACGCAGCAGCGCCGGCCGGCACCTTTTGGGTGCCGGCCGGCGCTGTAGCGCGTCTATTTGCTGCGACAGGCGGCCGCGTCGCGGTCTTTGGAACACGTTCTAGGAATATATCCCGAAAGCGCGGTCGGCGCCGGGCCCCGTGGGCTTTTTGAACTCCGCGGACAACGCACGTAAACTTCTCCACACTCCACCAGAGGACAAGGAAATGGCCGAGATCGTTGCCGGCTTTGGCATGCCGCATAATCCGGGCGCGCCGGCGCTCGTCGCTGCGCGACGGTCCGGAGTGCGAAACGGCCCGATACTATGCCGCGATGGCCAAGGAGATCGCCGCCGTCGCTCCCGACGTGCTGATCATCTTCACCGACGACCATTTCAACACGTTCTTCCTCGACAATTTTCCGACCTTCGCGATCGGCATCGCCGAGACGACCTCGGGGCCGAACGATCAGACCCCGATGCCGCATTACAAGGTCGCGGTACCCGGCGCGCTCGCCGCACATATCCGCGATAGCGCCATCGCCCGCGGCTTCGACATCGCGCTGGTGCAGGACTTCGACGTCGATCACGCGGTCATGGTGCCGCTGCACTTCCTCACGCCGAATATGAAAATTCCGGTGCTCCCGATCTTCATCAACTGTCTGGCGCCGCCGCTGCCGACCGCGCAACGCTGCTTTGCGCTCGGCGAGGCGGTGCGCGCGGCGATCGCAGAACTGGCCGCAGCCGCTGCGCGTTGCCGTGATCGGCAGCGGCAGCTTTTCGCTGGAAATCGGCGGACCGAAAATTCCGGTCGGAAATCGCGCGGCCTGCACGCCGGATCCGGAATGGTCGCAGCACGTCCAGGACCTCCTCAGCGTTGTGCGCATCGACGACCTGGTCGCCGAGGCGACCACAGCACGCATGCTACAGGCCGGCAATATCGGCGGCGAACTGCTCAACTGGATCGCACTGCTGGGCCTGATCGGCGCGCGCAAGCCGGTGAACATTCTGCCGGAGAATGATCACGGCCAGGCTTTCGTGGCCTGGCGGTGGAATTGAGCTGGGGTCGACGATGAGCGTCTACGCCGTCAACAAGATTTGCCGGGACGCGCTGCACGATCTTGCCTTTCGCGAGGCGGTCAAGCGCGATCCGGCCGCGGCGATCGCCGCGCGCGATCTTTCCGCCGAAGAGCGCAACGCGCTGCTCAAGGGCGACGTGGCATGGCTCTACGAGCACGGCTGTCACCCGTTTCTGATGTCGTATTTGACGCGCTGGGACCTGTTCGGGCTCAAGCCGATCGTCTACACCGAGCGCATCCAAAGGGCACACGACGCGCGGAACGACTGACCCGCGCCCGACGCGGCAGAGCCCGCCTTTAGCGCGCGTTGTCCTGCTTGCGATAAGCGTCGATGATTTCCGAGCCGGTGGCGAACCAGACCTTGCCGTGAGTGGCGATGTAGGACAGCGCCCGATCGAGCGTGCGGATGCGGTGCGGCGCGCCGATCAGGAAGGGATGTAGCGCGATCGCCATCACGCGGGCGTTGCGCGCGCCCTCTTGGTAGAGCACGTCGAAGGTCTCGCAGATGCGGCGATAAAACTCGTCGATGCCGATGCTCGGCATGTTGAACAGCGGCATGTCGTTGAGCTCGATCGAATAGGGAATAGAGTAAAGTCCGTTGTTCATGCGGTAAGGCAGGTCGTCGTTAACCCAGTCGGCGACGTATTCGACGCCGTGCTCGCGCAGGAGCTCGAGCGTATGCCAGGTCTCGCTCAGGCCCGGACCGAGCCAGCCGCGCATTGTCTGGCCCCATTGCTCGATGACCGCACGCGCCTCGGCGATAACAGCTGCCTCGCGCTCCTTACCAAGCCCGGTGAGCCGCGCCGAATTGGTCAGCCCGTGGCCCATCAATTCCCACTTGCGGCGCGTCATTTCCTCCATGATGCGCGGATAAAAGCGGCCGACCTCGGCGTTGAGCGCCACGGTGCCGCGAACGCCGTGCTTATCGAGCACATCGACGATCCGCCACAGCCCGACCCGATTGCCGTAGTCGCGGCGCGAATGGTTGCGGATATCGGGCGCCTCGGCGCCGATCTCGATGTGGAAGTGCTCGACATTGGGGATCACCCAGACGGCGACGTGCGCGCCGTTCGGCCAGCGTACCGGCGGACGGTCGATGATCGGCTGATAGGGAAAGAAGGGAAACGGTCCGGGATCCTGCACGGCGCGTTACTCCATCATGCGGGGCGCTTGAGCCCCTCAAATAGTGTTGGAGCCAATCGTCGGACGCAAGTCTGCCACGCGCAAGTCTGCCACGCTCAAGTCTGCCACGCTCAAGCCTGCTACGCCTTTGTGCCTGGCCGCCAGCAACCGTCGGAGCGCTATCTATTCGGCGCGCGCCGATTAATATGCGGGGCCTTACCCGATTGGCGGATGCGCACGGAAGATGACCCTTATTCTGTCCAATGACGACGTCGCCAAGCTGCTGACGATGCCGGATTGCATCGCGGTGCTCGAAGAAGCCTACACCGAGCTTGCGGAAGGCCGCGGCGTATCGCGCACGCGTTCGGACAGTCTCACCCCTACGGCGCGCGAAGACGCTCTCTACAGCCTCAAATCCATGGACGGTGTCATTCCGAAGTTCGGGGTCGGCGCAGTGCGGATCAATTCCGACATCGTCACCTGGCCGAAGAAGGGCAACAACGTGCGGCGCGAAAAGGTGCCGGCGGCGCCGGGGAACCGCTATGTCGGCCTCGTGCTCCTGTTCTCGACCGAGAACGGCGAGCCACTGGCGATCTTTCCCGACGGGGTCATGCAGCGCATGCGGGTCGGCGCCGCCAACGGGCTCGGCGCCAAATATCTGGCGCGCAAGGATGCCCGCACGGTCGGCATCCTCGGCTCAGGCTGGCAGGCCGGCGCGCAGCTGATGGCGGCGTGCGCCGTGCGTCCGATCGAGACGATCCGCTGCTTCTCCCCCAATCTGCAAAATCGCGAAGCCTTCGCGGCACAGATGAGCGAGGTCCTCGGCGTTGCCGTGACACCGGTTGCCGCGGCGGAGGATGCGATCAACGGTGCCGACATTGTCATGTGCGCGACCAATACGCTCGATCCGGTATTCTTCGAGCACTGGATCGAGCCAGGCATGCACTTGAGCTCGATCAAGCGGCCCGAGATCGAAGTAAAAGCGGTGAAGCGTTGCGAGCGCGTCGTCATTCACGTCAACGACGCCAAGCCGATCCATACCACGACCAAGAATCTGGTCGTGCCGGAAACCGCAGACGGCCGCGGCTGGCAAGTAGGCAGCGGCGATATCGCTTTTGACAAATTGCCGACCCTGCCGGAGCTGATCACTGGGCGCGTCAACGGCCGCGCCTCCGACCGCGAGGTAACCTGCTTCATCAACAATATCGGGCTCGGCTATCAGTTTGCCGCCGCGGGCTCGCTACTCTATCGCAAGGCAAAGGAGGCCGGCGCCGGCCACGACCTGCCGACCGACTGGTTCACCGAAGACGTTCATCCGTGAGGCGCGCCCACAGAAAATAGTCGATCCTTCGCCCGCATGGCGGGCGAAGGAGTTTTGAGGTCGGCAAAACAGGGAAGGCGAAAGCCCGGTACGCCTTTAGTAGATGCCGCTGAACGTCTGGCGGCTACCCACTGTGGTGCGCGCGAGCGGCGCCGGAGCGCGCGGGGCGGACGCCACTGGCGGAAGGTTGACGTCGGTCTGCGTCGAGCTGATCTGGCGCGACTGCGCGTCCGGCAGCACGATCACCTTGGTGCCAATGTTGACGCGGTTGTACAGGTCCGTAACGTCCTCATTGAGCATGCGGATGCATCCGCTGGACATGTGCTTGCCGATCGAGGTCGGATCGTTGGTGCCGTGGATGCGGTAATCGGTATTGCCGAGATACATGGCGCGAGCGCCGAGCGGATTGCCGGGGCCGCCGCCGATCCAGCGCGGCAGATAGGGCTGCCGGGCTACCATCGACGCCGGCGGGATCCAATCCGGCCATTCGGCCTTGCGCACGATCGTCTGCGTGCCCGACCACTCGAAGCCCTCGCGGCCGACGCCGATGCCGTAGCGCATCGCACTGCCGCCGCCGAGCGTCAGGTAAAGAAACGTGTGGGCGGGATCGATGATGATGGTGCCCGCCGGCTCGTTGCCCGCATAGCGCACGACTTGGCGCTGCAGCGCCGGCGAAGGCTGCTCATCCGCATCCGGGCTGAACTGGTAGACCTGCGCGTTCGGATTGTTCTGGCTGTAAGCGAACGTCTGCGCGCTGGCCGGAACGGCCGGCAGCGCGAGCAGGCCAACAAACAGCAATGCGCCGAACAGACGCCGTGATGGATTTGCTGACATGACACATCCCACCGTGCTGAAGAACGTTGTTCAGATAACCACGCAAATCTCTAGGAAGTTCCCCGCCGCGTTTAATTCATTCGAGTCAAATGCGCGGCAATTTTGAAGCGACGGCGCGCGTGTCGTCCCACCCCCGCCTCACCGATTAGTCGCCGCGGCCCGGCAAAAGGTTCAAAGCGTCTTGCGCCCTCAGGCCATGCAGCGGCCGTACACCTTGGCCTTCGCCGGCGTGGCGACTGGACTGAACGAAGGATCGCAGCCCAGCGGCACCCTTTTCTGCGTCTGCTGGCCGTCCGGCAGGCGCTGGTCGAGCGGGGCAGTATCCGGCCGATAGAGCGGCAGACGGTCACCCTTGCGGAATTCGTTCACGGTGAAGAGCGGGGTAGTGGCGCTCAATCCGGATTGAATCGGAGCGGCGCTTAAGAACGTCTGCACGCTCAGGAAAGAGAAGGCGAGCGCGAACGCTGCAAACCCGCTCGAAAGAGGCAGACACCAGAACTTGGCCATCGGGACACCTCCGAAACGCCGCAACGGTTGTTGGGACATTGTTTCGTTGCGGGCACGACAAAGGCCCCCGAGCTCCACGACACCGGAAACCTAACGTTTTAGTGTCGGCGTCGTTCCGGACGGTCGGGTCGCTCACTCACTTGTGATGAACGGAGCAAGGATTTACCGGTGAGCGGCAAACGGTCTGCCGCTGACGGCTCTGAGACCAACAAGCCTCGGCGAACCAGGCGGTGAGGAACAAAGGCCAGGTTCGCGCTTTGGTGTGGCGGACCGGCCATCCTTTCCCCCTCCCCCCGTGCTTGGCCGGCCATGCCGGGCGCAGCCGATATGCCGATCGGCTGCGCCCTTGCTTTTTCTTTGCTTGGATGCATCGCGATCGAGCAAACGGTCTCGCGTGCTGATCTCGAGCAACTGCTTGCCAATGGTGCGGCAGTGGGTGAAGCTTAAGGCACTTTAGCGCGTGGGCATGCCGGGGGAGGACGATCATGCTACTGGGTCGCCGTCGATTGCTGCGCATGGCCGGCCTCGCTGCCGCCGCTGCCGGGCTTTGCCCGCGAGAGCTTCGCTCAGACCTATCCGTCGCGGCCGGTCCGCTGGATCGTGCCATTTCCCGCCGGCGGCACCACCGATCTGGTCGCGCGGCTCATGGCAGAATGGTTGAGCAAACGGCTCGGCCAGCAGGTCGTGGTCGAAAACAAGCCGGGCGGCGGCACCAATGTTGGCGTCGAAGCCGCGGTCGCAGCGCCGCCCGACGGCTATACGCTCCTGTTCACGCTTGCCACCAACACCATCAATCCATCGCTCTACAGCTCGCTGCCCTTTGACTTTCAGCGCGACATCGCCCCGGTCTCGGGACTCGCCGAGTTGCCGCTGGTGATGGAGGTCAACCCGTCGCTTCCGGTCAAAAACTTGCCGGAGTTCATTGCGTACGCGAAGGCCAATCCGGGCAAGATCGATTTCGCCTCTTTCGGCGCGCGCACGATCAGCGATCTGGGCATCCAATTGTTTGCTCTGTCCGCCGGCATCGACGTGGTGCGCGTACCGTATCCCGGCGGAGGACCGATCCTGATCGATTTGGTCAGCGGCCGCGTGCAGGCCGCTGTCGATGCCGTGCCGAACTCGCTACCGCACATCAGGGCGGCCGAAGTGCGCGCGCTGGCGATTCTTTCCGCCACGCGCTGCGCGGCATTGCCGGACGTTCCGACTGTTGCCGAAACGATCGCCGGCTTCGAAGTCAAACCGTGGACCGGCGTCGGCGTTCCGCATGGCACGCCGGCCAGCATCATCGAGCGGCTCAACCGCGAAATTAATGCAGGGCTCGCGGACCCCGGCATCGAGGCGCGCCTTGCCGAGATCGGCGGTACGCCGATCGTCTATACGCCGGAAGAGATGCGCGCGACGATCGCGCGCGACACCGTGAAGTGGGCGCAAGTGATCAAGCGGGCAGGCATCAAGCCGGAGTGAGCCTGTTCGGCGTCACTTCCGGCCAAGATTCCGGCAATGTCCTTGGAAAAGCTAGGCTCGTGCCTACAAAGAGGCTCGCCGTTCGCTCGGCGGCCGCTCGCGCTGGCGCGCTTTTCGTCCGAAGAACAGCGCCTGGCTGACCACGGCCGACACGACCGCGAGCTGGAAGGGCTTGGCGATGAGGAAGGCCGGCTCCGGCCGCAACCCGGTGAGGAAACGTTCCGGAAAGGCCGTAATGAAGATCACCGGCACTTCGAACATGCCGAGAAGCTCGTTCACCGCGTCGAGACCGGAGCTGCCGTCGGCGAGCTGGATGTCGGCGAGGATGAGCCCGGGCCGTTTCTTTTTCGCCAGAGCGAGGGCCTCGGAGTGCGTGCGCGCGACCCCGATCACATTGTGGCCGAGGCTTTCCACCAGCGCCTCGATATCCATGGCGATAAAGGTTTCGTCCTCGATGATGAGGACGTCGGTGGCGATCTCGGCGGCGATTTCGCGGCCGGATTCCTCAACCAGACCGCGCAACGTCGGCAGGTCGCAGTCGAGTACCTCGGCCGCCTCCTCCTCCGAGAAGCCTTCGAGCGCCACCAAGAGGAAGGCTTGGCGCGGCCGCGGCGTGATCTGGGTCAGGTGCCGCTCGGGCGGCAGTACCGCAACGGCAGGATCGGGGTCGCCGTTCACCGAGACCGAATTCCATATTCTGGTGAACAGCTGATAAAGCGCGACCCGGGAATTCGACCCGGTTTGCAGGATTTGCGGGCTGGCGATGAGCGATTCGAGGGCGGCGGCGACATAGGCGTCGCCCGAGGCCTGGCTGCCGCACAGGGCGCGGGCATATCGGCGCAGATACGGAAGATGTTGCAGGACGGCTTGCGAGGTTGACACGGAACCCTCCCCTTTCATTATCCAGCTTGGCGAAAACGCCCCGCGCCGGCAAAAGTTCCAAAAATCGCCGGATGTGACGGAACCGCCCGGCCCGGCGCGCGTTGCACCCACGATACACCCCGCGCCAGGCCACGCTAGACGGCCAGCTGGGCGAAAAAATGAAGGCGGAAGCGCAGGCAAGTAGTTTGGGCAGGGCCGCTGGCGAACAATTCGGGCGTTTGGGGAGCAAGTGATGCGATGAATACGAATACCAAGACCAATCTCGAGGCTGTCGGGCCGGAAGCGGATCAGCCGGAGCCGGAAAATCAAATGGGCAAACGTCCGCACAAGGAGATTCGCCTTGGCCGCGAAGCCCAGGTCCGGATCGGTGAGCTGTTGCGCTCAATGTACAACGCCTACGTCAATCAGGGCGTGCCAGAGAACCTTGAGAAGCTGGTCCGCCGGATCGGCGAGCAAGAGTGAATTCAATTTCAGAAGGGGTCGTACGCATGAAGCTCGATCCTGCGATACGCGATCAGGTGCTCGGCACCGTTCCGAGCCTGCGCGCCTTTGCCATATCGCTGTGCGGCAATATCGACCGCGCCGACGACTTGGTGCAGGAAACTTTGCTGCGCGCGTTGGCGCATATCGATTCCTTCCAGCCCGGCACCAACATGCCGGCATGGCTCTTCACCATCCTCCGCAACCTATTTCGCTCCGAATACCGCAAGCGGCGGCGCGAGGTTGAGGATGCCGACGGCCGCTATGCAGAAACGCTGAAATCTCACCCGGAACAGACCGGTCGCGTCGAGTTCGAGGAATTCCGTACAGCCTTGGCCAAGCTGCCGCCCGATCAGCGCGAGGCGCTGATCCTGGTCGGCGCCTCCGGGTTCTCCTACGACGATGCCGCCGGGATTTGCGGCTGTGCGGTGGGCACCATCAAGAGCCGGGTCAACCGCGCACGCACGCGGCTTGCCGACCTGCTCTCGATCGACAGCGTCGACGATTTCGGCCCCGACCGCGCCACCCGCGCAGTCCTCGCCGGCGGCAGCCGCTGATAGTCCAAACATCCCGCACAGCACATTAACGTAGGGGCGGCCTTCATGGCCGCCCCTACGGCTTCGTGGACGCGTGAGAAGATAGGGGCGGCCAAAGGCCGCCCCTATCTTCTATGTCCTATGGCATCCCGCCGCGATGGGCGAGGCCGCCGTCGATGGTGACAATGGTACCGCTCGTATAAGAGGAGAGGTCCGAGGCGAGGAAAACGACGCTCGCAGCGACCTCGTCCGGAGTGGCCGGTCGGCCGTGCGGCATTTTGGCGAAACTCTCCTTCCAGCGGCTCTCGTCGCCATACAACGTTGCCGCACGCTTGCGGCCGAGCGTTTCGATGCGCTCGGTCAGCACCGGACCCGGATTGACGCCGAGCACGCGCACGCCGTGATCGAGGCTGTTGGCGCCGATGGCGCGGGTAAACGCCATCAGCCCGGCATTGCCCATGGCGCCGGCGATATAGGTAGCGTCGACCCGTTCGCCGCCGAGTCCGATGATGTTGATGATCACGCCGTGGCGACGCTTCGCCATTGCCTTCAGATAATGCCGAGTGAGCCCGACATAGCCGAAGACTTTGAGATCGAAGCCCTTGCGCCAAGCCGGCTCGTCGACGTCGTAGATTGTGCCGCCCGGGATAGCTCCCGCATTGTTCACCAGGATATCGATGTCGGGAAAGGTCTTGTACACGTGCTCGCGTGCGGCGACGTCGGCAAGGTCGGCCGCCAGCGTTTGCGTTTTGACCCCCGTCGCCGCCTGGATCGCGGCGGCTTCCTTTTTCAAGCCATCGGCCGAGCGCGCAACCAGGCAGACATGCACTCCCTCGCGCGCGAACCATTGCGCCACAGCAAGGCCAATGCCCTTCGATGAGCCGGTGATGAGCGCCGTACGGCCGGCGAGCTTCAAATCCATCGCGTCCTCCCGCTTTTTGAATTCTGCATGCCGGGTTTTTTGCGCCTTTGTCCAGTCCGTCGGGATGGTTTAGAAACCACACGCCGACACGCGGACCAGAGGATTGCGATTTATGACCGCCAGCGCCAGTACCGAAAAGCTTCCGGGCGGCAATGCCGTCCTTGTCGAAATCAGGGACCGCATCGCCTTCGTGACGATGAATTGTCCGGAGAAGCGCAACGCGATCAATCCAACGCTGTCGTTCGAAATGCTCGACGTTTTCGAGGCGCTGGAGGCCGACGAGCGCTGCGGCGTACTCGTGCTCACCGGCGCCGGCGATGCCTATTCGTCAGGGATGGATCTGCGCGAATATTTCCGCGCCACCGACAAGCTTTCCTACGACGAGCGGCTGAAGGTGATGCGCAGAAGCGCGATGGCGCAGTGGAAGCGGCTGCAATATTACGGCAAGCCGACTATCGCCATGGTCAACGGCTGGTGCTTCGGCGGCGCGTTCAATTCGCTCGTCGCCTGCGACCTCGCCATCGCCGCCGAGGACGCCACTTTCGGCCTCTCCGAGATCAACTGGGGGATCATTCCGGCCGGCACTGTCACCAAGGCGGTCGCCTCCGTCATGGGCGCGCGCGACACGATGTATTACATCATGACCGGCGAGACCTTCGACGGACGCAAGGCCGCCACCATGGGGCTGGTCAATGAAGCAGTGCCGCGCGGCGAGCTGCGCGCGCGCGTGGAAAAATTGGCGAAGACGTTGCTTGAGAAAAATCCGATGGCGTTACGTATCGCCAAGCACGCGGCGCGGCGGGTGCGCGACATGAGCTGGGAGGATTCCGAGGATTATCTATTTGCCAAGCTCGACCAGTTGCGCTTTCTCGATCCGGAAAAGGGCCGCGAGAAGGGCATGAGCCAGTTCCTCGACGATAAATCCTACCGGCCGGGGCTCGCCGCCTATCGGCGCGAGGACTGAACGCGGCCGTGACGTTACAGAAGCACAGCGCCGCGTTGACGCGACTTTTGCGTCCGCGTTCGGTCGCCATCGTCGGCATTTCGCCCGAACCGGGATCGATCGGCGCCAATGCGCTCAACAATCTGACCGGCATCGGCTTTACAGGCGACATTCATCTGGTGAGCCGCAGCAACCGTGAAGTCGGCGGACGCCCCTGCGTCGGCTCGATCGACGAGTTGCCGGAAGGGATCGACGCAGCCGTGCTGGCAGTGCCGCGCGCCGCGACGCTCGATGCGGTGACGGCCTGTGTACGGCGAAAAATCGGCGCCGCTATCGTGTTTGCCGCCGGCTTTGCCGAGATGGACGAGGCCGGCCGCACCGAGCAAGAGACGCTAGCCAAACTCGCGCGCGAGGCCGGCATGGGCTTGTGCGGACCGAACTGCATCGGCCTCGTCAACATTCCGGGCAAGGTCGCGCTGACCTTCGAGCCGCTGGCGCCGCCGAAGGCGGGCAAGGGCCGCGCTATCGGCGTGGTGACGCAGAGCGGCGCCATGTGCTCGTCGCTCCGCCTGGCGTTGCTGGCGAAGGAATTAAACCTCTCCTGCATCGTCTCCACTGGCAACGAGGCGCAGCTCACCACCGAAGACTTTGTTTCTTTTCTCGTCGATGACGAGTTCACCCGCGTCATCGTCCTGTTCATGGAGCAGGTCCGCGACCCGCGGCGCTTCCTCGCGCTGGTCGGCGAGGCGCGGCGACGCCATAAGCCGGTCGTCCTCATGCATCCAGGCCGCAGCGCCCGCGCGCAGTCTTCCGCCCGCACACATACCGGCGCCATGGCCGACAATCACGCGGTGATGTCGGCACTGCTTCGACGCGAGGCGGTCGTGCTGGTGGAGACGCTCGACGAGTTGATCGATGCCGCCGAAATGCTGGCCCGGTTCGAGAAGGCGCCCGGCAAAGGCGCGGCGTTGATGACCAACTCCGGCGCATTCAAGGGCTACGCGCTCGATTTTGCCGAGACGCTCGGCCTCGATCTGCCGGAGCTGTCGCCGGCTATGGCCGAGGCCATCAAAAAGATTCTGCCGCCGTTTGCAGCCATTGAAAATCCGGTCGACGTAACTGCGCAAAGTATCCGCGACGCCACCATTCTCGGCCGCACGGCGGCGCAGCTTCTCGCTGATCCGGCAATGGGCTCGCTGGTTATTTCCATCGTCGCCGGCGCGCCGCGCTTCGCGATGGATAAAGCTAACGCCGTCATCGCCGGCATTGCCGATCTGGAAAAACCGATTGCAGTCGCCACCATGGGCGACGAGACAGAGCTGCCTCGCGAATTTGCGACGGTATTACGCGAAAAAGGGCTCGCCTTTTTCCGCTCGCCCGATCGCGCGCTCCGGGCCATGGCGCGCGCCACGTGGTACGGCCGTGCGTTGGCAGCAGCGGAGCGCCGCGCGCCGCCAATGGACTTGCCGGATTACCCTCCGCCCGCCGCGGGTTCGTTGGCGGAATACCAGGGCAAAGCGTTTCTCACGGAGCTCGGCATTCCGGTCCTTGCTGGCGAGTTAGCGCGCGACGTGGACGCCGCGCGCGCGATCGCGCGCCGCATCGGCTTTCCGGTCGCGCTCAAGGCGCAATCGGCGGAGCTGCATCACAAAACCGATGCCGGCGGCGTCATCCTCGCCATCGCCGACGAAGCGGCGCTGGCGCAAGCTTGGAACAAGATTGCCGCCAACATCAAAAAGACGCGGGCCGACATCGCGCTCGACGGTATGCTGGTCGAGCGGATGGCCGCTCCCGGTCTCGAGCTCGTGGTCGGCGCGCATCGCGATCCGGTCTGGGGTTCGTTCATCACTGTCGGCCTCGGCGGCATCTGGATCGAGGCGCTTGCCGACATGCGCCTGTTCGCCGCCGACCTTGATCGCGACGGCATCGTCGCGGAGCTGCAAAGCCTTAAAGGCGCGGCGCTCCTTGCCGGCCATCGCGGCGCGCCGCCAGCCGACATCGGCGCCATCGCCGATTGCATGCTCCGCCTCGGCGCGCTCCTTCGCTCCGACCCGCGCATCACCGAGCTCGAGATCAATCCGCTCGCCGTCTATCCCAAGGGCGCGCTCGCGCTCGACGTATTGATGCACGTGGAAAATTAGCGCCCTCTGCCGCGCCGGGCAGCGCGAGCGTGCAACACCATCAGCGTCACATCTTCGACGGCAGCCAGAGCGCCAGGATCGGGAACGTAATCAGAATCACAAGCCGAATGAGGTCCGTGACGATAAACGGCAGCACGCCGACGAAGATCGTCGAGAAGCTCACATCTTGAATGACGCTCTTGATCACGAACACATTCATGCCGACCGGCGGATGGATCAGACCCAGCTCCACCGTCATGACGATGATCACACCGAACCAGATCGGATCGAAGCCGAGCTGCGTGATCACCGGAAAGATGATCGGGATGGTGAGGATGATCATGGCGAGCGAGTCCATGAGGCAACCGAGCACGATGTACATCACCATGATCAGCGCGAGCACGCCGTAGCGGCCAAGCCCGAGCCCGGTGAGGAACTCGGTCACCTTCTGCGGCGTCTGCGTCACCGTGAGGAAATAGCCGAACAGCAGCGCGCCGATCAGCACGGTGAGCACGGCGGCGGCCGTTCGCACCGCCTGCAGCAGCGAGCGGCGGATCTCCGTCCGCGTCAGTCTTCCGCGCGCAACGCCGATCAACAGCGCCCCGGAAGCGCCCACGCCGCCGGCCTCGGTCGGCGTGAACAAGCCGCCGTAAAGCCCGCCAATGACGAACAGGAACAGCACGAGCATCGCCCATATGTCGCGCAGCCCGGCAACGGCGTTCGTTCCAGGAGTGGCGCGGCGCCGATGGCAGGAAATCCGGGCGCAGGCGCCCGATGATGACGACCGTCATCATGTCCATCGCCGCGGCGATCAATCCCGGAATGATGCCGGCGATGAACAGCTTGCCGATGTCCTGCTCAGTGATGATGCCGTAGACCGCGAGCACGGTCGACGGCGGCAGCATGGCGCCCAGCGTGCCGCCGGCGGCGATGACGCCGGTGGCGAACGATTGCGGATATTTGTACCGCCGCATCTCCGGGTAGGCGACGGTGGCGAAAGTCGCGGCGGTGGCGACCGAGGAACCGGAGATGGCGGCAAAGCCCGCGCACGCGGCGATCGTGGCGATGCCGAGCCCGCCGCGGAAATGTCCGACAAAGGCGTTGGCGGCGCGGAACAATTCGCGGCTCATGCCCGAATTAGACACGAAGGCGCCCATCAGCAGAAACATCGGGATGACGCCGAACGTGTAGTCGGTCACCGTGCGCATCGAGGTGAGGCCGACGTTCTTCAGCGCCGCCGGGCCGCCGACCACGTAGGCAAAGCCGCTCACCCCGACGAGGCCCATCGCCATGCCGACCGGCACGCGCAGCAGCATCAAAGCAAACAGACTGAGAAAGCCGATGACCGCGACTGCGTCGGTGCTCACGCGCGCCTCATTCCATCACGCCTATTCCACCGGCTTGAATTGATATTTGCCGCCGAGCAGCTCCGGCTGAAAGATCAGCCGGTAAGTGCGCACCGCAATCAGCAGCACGGCGGAGACATCGCCGAGCCAGGCGACCAGAAAAAACGGCCAGGTCGGCAGCCGCAGATCGAAGGTGAGCACATGGTCGCGGTAGGTGTCGCGCACCTTGTCGAACAGCGTGTAGGTCTGCACCGTCACCACGAAAAAAAGGACCAGCGTTGCGAATACGTCGATGAAGCGTTGCGCGCGTGGACCGACATTGGCGTAGAGGAGATCGACAGTGATGTGATTGCCGCGATAGGAGGTCGCGGCAATGCCCCAGAACACCAGGATGCCGAGCAGCAAGCGACCGAAATCGTAGCTGTCGGGAATCTGCATGCCGAAGAAATAGCGCAGCAGCACGGAAGTGAAGATATCGAGCGCTACGACGCCGGCAAAGAACGCGGCAATGAGTTCGATGCCGTCGATGAAACGATCCATGGCATTGGGCCGGCGCACGGCGGGTGCGGCTTCCGCTTGAGGCTCTGCCATGGATCGTTCTGACATGAACTACACGCAATCATTCCCGCTCGAAGCGGAGTCGGGTTTTCGCCGACCCCGGCCTTAGCGGGCGCGCTCTTAGAAACCGGCGTGATACTGGGCCAGCGCTGCCAGCAGCTCCTTGTAGATCGTGTCGGGATCGCCGCCGGCTGCCCGCACCGCGTCCGCCCATTTCTGTTTGAGCGGCTCTGCGGATTGCTTCCACTCGGCGAGCTGTGCGTCGGTGATCGTGTAGACCTCGTGACCCGGCGTGTTGCGCATTTTCTCCAGGCCCGCGTGCTCGAAATCGGCCCACGGATCGGCGAATCTCGCCGCCCACTCGCCGGTGCAGTGCTCGTCGATTACCTTCTGCTGCGCGGGCGACATCGCGGCATAAGTTGCTGGAGACATCAGCCATTGAAACATCACCGAGCCGAGCGGCGCGTCCATGTCGTACTTCGTCACCTTGTCGATGCCGAACAGGAACATCGAGCCCCACGGGAAAGTAACGGCATCGGCGACGCCTTTGGCGAGAATGTCGCGGACCTCCGGCGCGCTTGACTGGACGTTGGTGCCGCCGAGCTGCGTCACCCAGGCGCCGATGGTGCCTTGCGCCGGCCTGATCTTCATGCCCCTGATGTCGGCCGGCACGACGATCTTCTTGTTGCTCGAGTGCCATGCCAGCGGATCGAGCACGAAGGAGAAGCAGTAATGCACGTCCTTCATCTCGGTCGCCGCGTATTTGCGATACCACGCATCGATCGCGCGGTTGCCACCTTGGGCCTTGCCGACCAGGAACGGCAGCTCGCCGGCCGCGATGATCGGGAAGCGGCCCGGCTGGTAGCCCGGATTGACGTAGACAAAATCGGCAATGCCATCTTTCGCCATGTCGTAATGGTCGAACGCTTTGCCGAGCTGCTGGGCCGGATAGATCTTGTATTTGATGGTTCCGTTCGAGGCCTTCTCGATATCGTCGGCCCAGTCCTGGATCGCCTTCTGCAACGGATGCGACGGCGGCACCCAGTGCGACAGCTTCAACTCGAAGGTCTTCTCCTGCGCCGATGCTGGCCGGGGACCGGCCGCAAGCGCCAAGCCAAGCCCGAGAGCGGCGAGGCCGCAAAGCTTCGCCAGATGCAATCTCTCCATAGCGTCCCCCTTAGTTACGTTTCTAACTATCGGCATTAAACCGCAGAAATCGCCTGCTGTACATCGCGCCGAGCGCCAACGTCAGCGGTTGCGCTTGTGGATTCCGGGCTTGCATTTCGCGCCCCCCGGAATAGTACGCCCTCCCCTTCCCTCGTCCGCCCGATCCATTACAGTGCCGCCCGTCAATCGATCCCGGGAGAGGTTTTCGCGCGATGAACGTAGAAGTCGTCAGCTTTCAATCAGCCGGTTTGCGCCTGCACGGCGTGTTGAGCGTGCCCGACGGCGTGCGCGCCGGTGAGCGCCGCGGCGCATTCCTGGTGCTGCACGGCTTCGGCTCCAACAGCGCGAGCCCGACCTGCATCGCGCCGGCCAAAGTGCTCAACGATTTCGGCTACGTGACGCTGCGCTTCGACATGCGCGGCTGTGGCAAGAGCGAGGGTGAGTTCGGCCGAGTCATCTGCTTGGAACAGGTCGAGGACACCGGCAGCGCGCTCGACTTTCTTGCCAAGCACCCCAATGTCGATCCCGACCGCATCGCCGTGATCGGCTCGAGCTTCGGCGGCGCCGTCGGCGTCTATGCCGGCGGCACCAATCCGCGCATCGCCGCCGTGGTGTCGAATGGCGGCTGGGGCCACGGCGAGCGCAAGTTCCGCGGCCAGCATCCGAGCCCGGAGGCGTGGGCGAAATTCACCAAAATGCTCGAAGAGGGCAAGGCCCATCGCGCCCGCACCGGCAAATCGCTGATGGTGCCGCGCTACGACATCGTGCCGATCCCCGATCACGTGCGCGCCAATCTGGACAAACAAGGCGTCGGCATGCTGGCACCCAACTCGGTGGAAATGTTTCCGGCCGAGACCGCGCAGAGCATGTTCGACTTCCGCGCCGAGGACGTGGTCGGCAAGATCGCGCCGCGGCCGCTGCTTCTCATCCACGCCGCAAAGGATTCGGTGACGCCGACCGAGCAGTCGATCGAAATGTTCAAGCGTGCCGGGCAGCCGGCCGAGCTGCACCTGTTCTCCGGCCTCGATCATTTCCTGTTCGCGGAGAAATCCACCCGCGTCTGGAACATGCTCCGCCAATGGCTCGACACTTATTTCCCGGCAGCGAAATGAATCCTTCTTGCTGTCATCGTCCGCGAAAGCAGACGATCCAGTAATCAATGAGCGAATGGATATTGCGCGGTGCACGCGACGGTCGTGGTGGCTACTGGATTCCCCGCCTTCGCGGGGAATGACAGCGTTATGATTGGAGACCAAGAGTGAACGAACGCATCCTCGTCCCTCATCAAGAGCTGCACCGCTTCATTCGTGACGTGTTGGTTTCAGTCGGCGCGCGGGAAGATGACGCCGGCATCGTCGCCGACGGTCTGGTCTGGGCCAACCTGCGCGGCGGCGACGGTCACGGCGTCTCGCGGCTGTTGCGCTACATCGGCATCATCAAGCGCGGCGAGATTGACACCAAGGCGCGCCCGCGCCTCGTGCAAGATCGGCCGGCGATGTTCGTGATCGATTCCGGCCATGGCTTCGGTCCGGTGGCGTGCCTGCAGGCGGCATCGCTTGCGGTCGAACGGGCGAAAAAGGTCGGCGCCTGTTACGGCATCGTGCGCGAGACCACCCATACCGGCGCTATCGGCCGCTACGCGCAATGGATCGCGCAGCAGAATTGCGCCGCCTTGATCATGGGCTGCGGGCCGGCCTTGATGGCCTTCCACGGCACCCGCGTCGCCAGCATGGCGACGAGCCCGATCGCCATCGCGGTGCCGGGCGGCGACGGACCGCGCGTGCTCGACATGGCGACCTCGACCATCTCCAACGGCAAGATCCTGCAGGCGCGCGCCACCGGCGAGCCCTTGCCGGCAGGCACCGTGCTCACCGCCGAAGGCGAGCCCACGACCGATCCGGGCAAGGCCGAGATTCTGCTGCCGCTCGGTGGCCCGAAGGGCTCGGGGCTCGGGCTGATGTTCGAAATGCTGGCGAGCATCCTCGCCGCCGCGCCGATCCAATCTCGCGCGCTCGGTCCCGAGCAGCGCACGCGCCACGTCGCCAACCTCGCCATGCTCGCGCTCGACATCGAAAGTTTCCGGCCGCTGGCCGACTTCAAGCGCGACGCCGACGCACTCGTCGGTGTGCTCAAATCGCTGCCGCGCCAGCAAGGCTTTGACGAAGTCTCCATGCCAGGCGAGCGCTCCAACCGTACCGAGGCGTCGCGCAAGAAAAACGGAATTCCGATCCCGGCCAGGCTCTGGGAGGAGCTGGAAGGGATCGCAAAGACTCACTCCGTCAAGCTGCCGGCACGGACCTAAAACCCATGACGATGCCCGGCCGCTCCCTTCTGCTGTGCGCCTTTCTGTTGCTGGTCACGTCGTCGGCCGGTGCCGCGGCGGCCCCGGTCGACGAATTCTACAAAGGCAAAACCATAACGCTCATTGTCGGCGGCAGCGCCGGCGGCGGCTACGACACGCTCGGCCGGGCGATCGCCCGCTACATCGGCCGCCATATTCCAGGCAATCCGACCGTCGTGGTGGAGGACATACCGGGCGCCGGCGGTCTCGTCGCCGTGGATTATCTGTTCCGCACCGCCGAGCGCGACGGCAGCGTGATCGCGCTGATCGAGAACGGGCCGCCGCTGGCGCCCCTGTTCGGCTTCGCACAGGCGCGTTACGACCCGACCAAGTTCAATTGGCTTGGCACGCCCAGCGTCGAGACCGCCGTGACGCTGGTCTGGCACACGGTGGAGGTCAACTCGCTCGCCGATCTGAAAATGCGTGCCACCACCATGGGCGCGTCCGGCACCAATTCGACGCAAGCGTTTTATACGCGCCTCATCGACACCTTGCTCGGCACCAAGATGAAGGCGATCAACGGCTACAAGGGATTAAACGATACGTTCCTTGCCATGGAGCGCGGTGAGATCGACGGTTCGCCGAGCGTGTTCTATAGCGCCATTACATCCACGCGCCCGCATTGGCTGCCCGATCATCTGGCCAAGGCCATCCTGCAATACGGACCGCAGCCGGTGAAAGAATTGGCCGGCGTGCCCTTCGTGCCTGATTTGATCACCGCGCCGGACGACATATTGCTGATGCAGGCGGCATTTGCACCGCTCGCGCTCGGCCGCCCGCTGGTGATGCCGCCGGACGTTCCGGCGGAGCGTGTCGCGGCGATGCGCCAAGCGCTCGCCGCGACCTTCGCCGATCCCGATTTCCTCGCCGATGCGCAGAAGATCGGCCTCGTCGTCAACGCGCCACAGACCGGCCAACAGCTGCAGGGCGTGATCGATCACGCCTATGCAACGCCGCCGCGGGTTATCGATCGCCTGCGCGCGCTGAATGAGGGCGTGGATCGGTGAAGATACTCAACAGCACGCACCATCGACCGGGTCCGCGGCGTAGAGCGAATCCTTGAGCCAAGCCGGCGGCAGATCGTCAAACACGACTTCTGCGACCGGTTTGAATACCTTGAACCAGCGCCGCTCGGCTCCGCCCGTCCAGAATGTCACCACGGTTTCGAGCGGCGGGCAGCCCGGCCGCGCGCAGGAAACTTCGGCGACCAGCACCGTATCGTCGTCTGTAAGCTCGAGGCTCTCGCGCGTCCAAAGCATCACCCGCTCCAGCGCGCGGCCATGCTCGGGGGCCTGCCGGAATGCGCCAAGACGAAGTGGCGCACGGCGCGGCTTTGCCGTTGTCGCTCCGTCCCCGGTAACATTCATTTCAAGTATCGGCATGGCGATAATTTAGTATGGTGCGTCAATAAATCAAAACCGCGCTGCACCACACCTTAAAGCTCAAGTGCCGCAAGGATCGATGGGAGGACGCAATGGAATCGAAATCCGTCCGCTGATTTTTGAATAACTGAAACCGGTACGAGCAGAACCATCGGATTTTGATCGGATCGAGCAATGGCGCTGCCCATCGAAGACTACGCCCTGATCGGCGACCGCACGACGGCAGCGCTAGTCGGCCGGGACGGCTCGATCGATTGGCTGTGCTGGCCGCGTTTCGATTCGCCCGCGTGCTTTGCCGCGCTGCTCGGGACCAGCGACCACGGCCGCTGGCTGATCGCTCCCAAACAGCGGCCGCTTGCGGCAAGCCGGCGATACCGGCCCGGCACTCTCATCCTTGAAACCGAATTCCGAACCGAAAGCGGCAGCGCCACGCTGGTAGATTTCATGGCGTTCGCCGACCGCGGCCATCTTCTGCGTATCGTCTTGGGCCGGACCGGGCACGTGGACTTCGAGACCGAGTTTGTGGCTCGCTTTAATTACGGATCGGTCGTGCCGTGGGTGAACCGGCTCGACGACGGCGCGATCAATGCCATCGCCGGACCGGAGCGGCTCGTGCTGCGCACACCCATCACGCTCTACGGTGAAGACTTGAGAACACGCGGGGAGTTCTCGGTGAAGGCCGGCAATTCCATCCCCTTCGTGCTCTCGCATGGTCTCTCGTTTGCAGGCCTGCCGACCGCGATTGACCCCTTCGCGACGCTGCAAGAGACGGAGAAGCTTTGGCTTGACTGGAGCGATCGCTGTCCGGCCGTCGGCCCTTGGACTGAAGCGGTCAAGCGATCGATCATTACGCTGAAGGCTTTGACCTACGCACCGAGCGGCGGAATGGTCGCCGCCGCGACAACGTCGCTGCCCGAGCAGCTCGGCGGCGTGAGGAACTGGGATTACCGCTATTGCTGGCTGCGCGACGCGACATTCACGCTGCAGGCCTTCATGCATCTCGGCTACTACGAGGAGGCGCGAGCCTGGCGTGACTGGATCATGCGCGCGATCGCCGGCAGCCCGGAGCAGATCCAAATCATGTACGGCGTGGGCGGCGAGCGCTGGCTGGCCGAACTGATCGTGCCCTGGCTGCCGGGCTATGAGAACTCGTCGCCGGTGCGGGTTGGTAACGCGGCACACGGGCAGCTGCAGCTCGACGTGTTCGGCGAGGGTGCCGATATGATGGCGCAAGCGCGCAAAGGGGGGCTAGAGGATACCGAGCGGGGTCGAGCCATGCGGCCCCTGATCATCGACTACCTGGCGCGGGTCTGGCGCGAACCCGACGACGGTATTTGGGAGGTGCGCGGCGGACGACGCCATTTTGTCCATTCGAAGGTCATGGCCTGGGTCGCATTCGACCGGGCGGCCAGCACAAGCGCAGCCGAAGGACTGAACGACCAAGCGGCGCGCTGGCGCGCGATCGCCGATGAAGTCCACGCCGAAGTCTGCGCGCAAGGCTTCGATCGCGAGCTCAACAGCTTCGTGCAGGCCTATGGCTCAAAGTGTCTCGATGCGAGTTTGCTGCTGATCCCGATTGTCGGCTTTCTGCCCGCCACCGATCCGCGCGTGCAGGGGACGCTGCGCGCGATCGAAGGCAAGCTCGTGATCGATGACGAATTTGTCCTGCGCTACGAAACGGAGGATGCGGCCGATGGGTTGCCTGCCGGCGAGGGAGCATTTCTGGCCTGCAGCTTTTGGCTGGTCGACAATTACCTGTTGCAGGGCCGCTACGCAGACGCACGTCGCCTGTTCGAGCGGCTGCTAGCGCGCTGCAACGACGTGGGCTTGCTCGCCGAGGAGATCGATCCGGCAACCGGTCGGATGCTCGGCAATTTTCCGCAGGCCTATAGCCACGTCGGCTTGATCGTTTGCGCGCTGAACCTGATCCGGCAAACGGGTCCGGTGGACGAACGCGCCGCAGGAGGCGCGCAAGCGGCCACTGTTGCGGCCGAATGAGTCCACCCTCCCCCTTTCACCTGCAAAACGCAGTAATTAATTAGCCTCGATATCATCAACGCCGAAAGCCGGCCATCGCCCATGCCCCCAGCGACGAACACACTCGGCCCCGCCAAACTCGTCCCGTTACGCGATTTCTTCAGAAATCCGGAACGATCCAGGTTTCAGCTCTCGCCCGACGGCAAAAGCCTTGCGTTCATGCAGCCATACCACGGCCGCATGAACGTGTTCGTGCAGCCGCGCGCGGGCGGAGAGGCCGTTCGCGTCACCAGCGAGACCGAGCGCGATGTCTGGGGATATTTCTGGAAGGGATCGGGCCGGGTCGTCTACCAGAAAGACTTCAAGGGCGATGAAAACGTTCACGTGGTGGTCGTCGACGCCGACGGCAAGAATCTTGTTGACTTAACGCCATTTGAGAAGGTGCGCGCCAACATCATCGACGATCGCTTCGATCACGATGACGAAATCATTATCTCCATGAACAAGCGCAACCCGGAAGTCTTCGACGTCTACCGGGTCGATCTCAATACCAAACAGCTCACGCTCATTGCAGAGAATCCGGGCAACGTGACCGGCTGGGTCACCGATCACACCGGCTGCATCCGGCTTGCGCTCGTCACCGATGGCGTTAACGCCAGCATCATGCATCGGCCCGACCAGAACACGCCCTTCACCACGGTCATTACCACGAGCTTCAAGGAACAGATCGAACCACTGTTCTTCGATTTCGATAACAAGCTCCTGTTCGCCTCCTCCAATATCGGCCGCGACAAGGCCGCGATCGTGCGTCTCGATCCGGCAACAGCGAAAGAGGAGAGCGTCATCTTCCAGCACCCGGAGGTCGACGTGTCGGGCCTTGCCTGGTCGCGCAAGCGCAAGGTCTATACCGAGGTGCAGTTTCTCACCGACAAGCGCCAGCGCAAATTCTTCGACGTCGAAATGGAGACGATCTACGCCGATCTGCAGACGCGGCTGCCTGGCTATGAGATCGACCTGCAGAGCGGCAACCGGGATGAGAATGTTTTCGTGGTCGCGGCGTGGAGCGATCGCACCCAGGGCGTTCGCTATCTTTACGACGCGGCCGCAAAGACGTTGAGCAAACTGGCCGAAATCGCGCCGTGGCTCGACGAAGGCGAGCTCGCCGAGATGAAGCCGATCACCTACCAGGCGCGCGACGGCCTCACCATTCATGGCTACCTCACCCTGCCCAAAGGGGGCGGCCAAAATCTGCCGCTCATTGTCAACCCGCATGGTGGCCCGTGGGCACGCGACGGCTGGGGTTACAACCCGGAAATCCAGTTTCTCGCCAACCGCGGCTACGCCGTCCTGCAAATGAACTTCCGCGGTTCGACCGGCTACGGCCGCACGTTTTGGGAAGCGGGCTTCAAGCAATGGGGCCGGAAGATGCAGGACGACGTGACCGACGGCGTCAAATACGCCATCGCGCAAGGCATCGCCGATCCCAAGCGCGTCTGCATCTACGGCGTTAGCTATGGCGGCTATAGCGCGCTCGCCGGCGTCGCCTTCACCCCGGAGCTCTACGCCTGCGGCGTCGACTTCGTCGGCGTGTCGAATCTATTTACGTTCCTGAAGACAATCCCACCTTATTGGAAGCCGATGCTCGATATGTTTTACGAGATGGTCGGCAACCCCGAAACGGACAAAGCGCTACTCGCTGCGGCATCGCCAGCCCTGCACGCGGACAATATCCGCGCGCCGCTCCTCATTGCGCAAGGCGCGCAGGACCCGCGCGTCAACATCGACGAATCCGACCAGATGGTCGCGGCGCTCAAAAAGCACGGCATCGCGGTCGAATATATGGTCAAGGAGAACGAGGGACACGGCTTCGCGAACGAAGAGAACCGTTTTGAATTCTATGAGGCCATGGAGAAGTTCCTCGAGAAACATCTCTCTTGAACCGATTGCTCAATGGCCGCGACGACGCAGCGTTTTGAGGTCCGGATTCTGAACTCCTCGGATGTGGGCCTGATGCGGGGCCTGATCGCGATGTTCGCGAAGGCCTTTGGAGATTCAGAGATATATCTCGGCAATCAGCCGAGCGACGCGTATCTCTCGGAGCTCCTCGGCAAACCACACTTCATCGCCATCGCTGCGACGGTCAGCGAATTCGTCATAGGCGGTTTGGTCGCCTACCAGCTCGACAAGTTCGAACAGGATCGGCGCGAGATCTATATCTACGATCTCGCTGTCGACGAGGAATATCGGCGTCGTGGCATCGCGACAGCATCCATCGAGGCCCTGCGCGCAGAAGCCGTACGGCGGGAGGCTTATGTCATCTTTGTGCAAGCCGATCTCGTCGACGCTCCGGCGATCGCGCTCTACGAAAAGCTCGGCGTGAAAGAGACCGCACACCATTTCGATATTGCGCCGCGCTTGCCGACATAGTGGCCCTCACAGTTGCTCGACCATCTCCATCGAGAAATGCTCGTCGGAGGCGTTCTCGCCGAGTGCGATTTTCGACCTCCCGACGAAGCTATGCGGTGGAACCGGAAGGTTGTACGGCGTCATGCCGGCATAAGCCCGACCGGCCGGATCGTAGTGCGATGCGCAGGAAGGGCACACATAGCCGCCGGCGACACAGAAATATGAGTCGTTAGAACAGAAGGTCGGGACGACCGCGCACTTCGTACAGATGCCGACCAGGACGGCGAAAGCGGGATCGATCGACCGGTGCCAGTTCTTCGCGTATGACGGTTGTTGCCGCGTCCGCGAATCCGGATCGACAAGCTGCGCGGCAAACGCCCTGTCCTGCATCGCATCCAACATCGCCGCCGTTCGCCTGACCACGAAAATCGGCAAATTGCGCCAGCGCACGCGACGCTGTTCGGCAGGCCGCAATTCGGTCAGGTCGACTTCAATGACGTCGCTTCGTATCCGGGCATCGGGGTTCATTTGATCGACCAACGGCCAAGCGCTCATCACCGCGCCTGCCGCTGCGACCGCCGCAGTCGTGGTGTAGAGGAAGTTGCGGCGATCTATAACCCGTGCCGCGCTGCTCAAAAAAACGCTCCTATTCGTTTGCGAAATACAGTGGCGACAAAATCATAACGGATGACGCAGCGCGATTCGCGCCAAACATCCTCGCTGCCGTCGAAGCTAACCACCCGCAAGGCGTTAGGAACGAATGTTTCCTTGGCCCGCGACTGAATAAGCGTGGCACTTGCTCGGCCACGCAGCATTTTGTCGAAGCGTCAAAGTCAACGCCCAAAATGGCTCAGGCGGCCGGACTCAACGTCCCGTTTGGGCTGGCCTTATCGACGATGTTCGGCAGATGCTCGGCGAGCAGATTGAGCACCATGTTCGGATCAACGCCGAAGTGCGCGGCAATTTGCTTGACCTGATCACTGCCAAGCGCCGCGCGAAGTTGATCCGCCGTCACTGGCATATTGGCGCCGTTACCAAGCCACGACTGCACCTGCGGACCCAGACCAGATTGTTGCAACTGGGTGACCAGTCCTTGCAGATTGCCGAAGTTGGTTTTTGCCAACGCGGCCGACATCAGCGCTGGAAGCGCTTCTGCTTCGAGCTGTCCGAGCATACCGCCACGCAAGCTATCAAACAGACCCATTGAGCTTCTCCTGTGTAAGCCGCCAAACCCACGATGAACGTAACTTAAGCACCCGGACGCTTTTCATTCTTCGAAGCACGGAAGCCTTGAGCAGTAGCCTCCTTCTCGCACATGTACGCGCCTTGCTCCGTGTGGCCGTAATTCTTGTACCCGGAGAAATGATACACCTTGGATTTGAGATTGACCCAGACGACGATGTCGGCTGGGCAATGCGCCTTGGCTTGGCTCTCTGCCGCAAATTGTCCCGCGCCCGTCGGCGCAGCAGCAGCAACAGGAGGTTTGGCCGGCGGGGAAGCAGCGGCCGGCGCAGGAGCAGGCGTGGCCGCTGCGGGAGCAGGAGGCGGCGGGCTTGGCGTGCCACTCGGAAGAGCGACTTGTTCACCCGCGCGACATTTCTCCACGTAGGCTTTTTCGGTGATGTTGGCCGCCTGATACGCTGCCTTGTTGGCCCGCCATTCCTCCTGACAGGCCTTGACGGTTTTGCCAGCCGCCCCAGGAGCAGCCGGGGCAGGTGTGGCCGCCGCCGGAGTGGCAGGTGGCGGGCTTGCAGCGCCGCTCGGCAGCGCGACTTGCTCACCCGCGCGGCATTTTTCCACGTAGGCTTCTTCGGTGATGTTGGCCGCTTGATACCGCGCCTTGTTGGCCCGCCACTCATCCTGGCAAGCTTTGACGGTTTTGCCCTGCGCCGTGCTGGCCGCCGGTGCCGCGGGCGTAGCCGCCGGACTTGCAGCAGCAGCCGGTTGGGCGGTCGAAGCTCCGCTTCGACACTGTTCTACATACGCCTTCTCGGTGATGCCCTTGGCTTGATAATCCGCCTTGCTGGCTCGCCATTCTTCCTGGCACGCTTTGACTGTCTTCTGCTGCGCCAATGCAGCGGTTGGCAGAATCGCGGCACCGATAATGCTCGCACTTATAGCTACCTTAAGCCACATGCTCGTGGTTCCTCTACCTTCGGTCTATCTAATAACGGGCCATTGTCGCAGTCGTCGCCGCAAGCGCGAGCTCAAGCGCCAGCCTCACATTTATCCATGAAGCTTTTGTAGGCCGCGCCCGACAATTTCTTGCCGTTGCTTCCAACAGCCTTGGGCTCACACGCGTCCTTCTTGCATTTGGTTACAAAACTCGTCTTCGCGGCACCTGCGAGCGGTTTGCCGTCTTTCCCGACGGCTTTGCTGTCGCAGGTTTGCTGAGCCATTGCCGATCCGACCGCAAACATCGAAAGCAGAGCAGCGACAAAAATGCGCTTCATGGATTCGCTCCTTTCGTAAGTCGAGGCCACCCAACCGTATCCCTCGACGTGAGCGCCGCGCGATCAATCCTGCACGACCGCAGATCACCGTACTGCAAGCCGCTCGCGCCCAGATACTCGCTCGAATTGAAACTGACGCGATGAATACAATTATTGGATGAATACGCTTTGCATTAAGAGGTATCGGCCTTCAGTCTCCGCTGCGCACTCAGCTTGCCGGCGAGGCAAACGGATCGGATCGCGCCATTCAACCGGTGCTCAATTCGGAAACGCGACCACCAGATGGGCGCGGTGCGATTCCGGCAAGAGTTCGCCCTCGGGCTTTACCGTCACGATATAGGTCCCCGCCGTCGCGATGAGTTCTGGCGCGATGGTCGCTTCGATCTCGGTCTTATTCACGTAACGCGTCGGCAGCGGCTTACCGTTGAGCAGCACGCGGTGGAACGGCCACATGCCCTCGCCGCGCACCTTCAGCACGGTCGGGCCGGTGCCGGCGACGAGGTAGAGCGGCGAAAGTTCGAGATCGAGCGGCAGCGTCTGATAGGCGTAGAAGGCTGGGATCGGATTTTTGTATCGCGAAAAGCCGATATCGACCTTTTTGCCATCCATGATCACCAGCTTGACGTTCTGCGTCATCCAGATGTCGGCGAGCGGATCGCCTTCGATGATGCAAAGGTCGGCCACCTTGCCCGGCTCGACGCTGCCATAATCCTTGTCGAGCTTGAAGGTCTTGGCGACGTTAAGCGTGGCCGCCTGGATCGCCTTCATCGGCGGCACGCCCGCTTCGACGTCCATCACCAGTGCCTCGTGCAGCAGCATCGCCGCCATGCCGCGCGGCGGGTCGGAGCCTTCTTTGAGAATGCCGCCGGCGGCGACGAAACGGCGGATGAACTCGTTCGCCTTCTCATAAAAGATCTTGGTGCGCTCAAGCTGCTCCGCCGTATAGCGCTTCCAGAGCTTGTCATAGGCCACGTCCGCGATCGCGCGCGCAGCCGCGGGCAGATCGGCATCGGGATTGTCGAGAATTTGCCGCTCGCGCTCGCGGAAGCGCGGCGCGCTCGGCGACAACGGCCGTAGCCATTTGGCGATGGTCGGCGTCCAAGCGACGCCGTGATCGACCATAGCCTTGATGACGTCGTCGTAATTGGCCGGCTCGTAGTAGGAGCCGGCGAGTTCCTGCTCGATATTGCCGGCAAGCCGCTGCTTGGCCAGTTGCCGCCGGCGCTTGACATCGAGGATCGAGCTGTAGCCGACCGACCAGATGTGCTCGATGCTGTCGACGCCGGCCTTGACCAACTCGATGACGTCCCAGCTATGCGCGGTGACCGCCAGTCCCACATTGTGCGCCTCGTCGCAGGCGGCATGAATGAGATCGTAGGAGATGAACTCGTTGAGCTTGATCAGGTCGTAGCCCTGCTCCTTCTTGTCGCGCACGGCCTTGCGCGTTTCTTCCGGCGTCTCGACCGTGATGTTGCCGCGCACTGCGCGCGAATCCGGCGCGTCCGTTTCGGTGCGCACGCCGCCGATCGCCTGCCCCGAGGTGAAAATGCGCGGCCCCTTGATATTGCCGGAGACGGTGCCGCGCTTCTGCGCCAGCGTCCACGGACCATCCTGAAAGATCTCGATGGTGACAGCGCCGGTGATGCCCAGATGCAGATAGAGCTCGCCGTGAAAGTCCTCGAGATGCGCGTGGCCGTCGATGAAGCCCGGCAGCACGGTCTTGCCGGTCACATCAATCACCTCGGCACCGGGCGGCGTGGCGACTTCGCCGTCGCGGCCGATCGCCGCGAAACGGCCGTCGCGAATGACGATCACCGCGTTATCGAGCGGCGGCCTACCCGTTCCGTCGATCAACCTGCCGCCCCGCACGACCAGCACGTTCTCCGTCATGGTCCGCCACATCTTCTGTCATTGCCTGGGCCGAAATCCCGCGGGCACGTGATGCTACGAAATCGCCGTGTGAGCAAACCATCCGAAGCTAGCTATGCAAAAAGTCAGAGCCGCCGGCTTACGCCGGCGGCTCCGAGAGGTGAAGCAGAACTGCTCAATGTCGGCCGAAGCCGCCCATGTGCATTCCGCCGAGGCCGCCCATACGCATCCCGCCAAGGCCGGCCAGACGCATCCCACCGAACCCACCTGTGCGCATCCCGCCAAGGCCAGTCGTACGCATCGCAGTCGGACGGAAGTGGCCGCGTTCCTGGCTCACCCGGGTCGCGGTGCCGTGCGGCGCGCGGGCATTCGACCGCTCAGTGGTCTCACGCGTCTCCGCCGTGCGGGTCTCGGTCGAGCGGGTCGTGCTCGTCTGCTCGGAATGACCCGTGTTACCGGTTGAGACCTTGTCGCTCGGCTTACCGCCGCCGGTCTCGAGATCCTTCTTGGCACTCCTGTCAAAATCCGGAACCTGTCTCTCCGTCTCGGCGGACGGAACGCCGAGGATCGTGCGCAATGCGTTGTCGGCTTCGCCAGGGGTGAGTTCGACTACCGGAGGCGGCGGGGGCGGACAGTAAGTCTGCACGTGCTGGGTGACGTGCGGTTGCCCGTTGTCATCGAATTCGATGAAGTCCTGATAGGTGCAGCCGTCATCGCCGATATAGGGCACGCCCCAACCGCCGCCGCTGGCGGAGGTGGTCCCGGGCTGCCACGATCCGGCGGGCAGATATCCCTGGTCCGGCCGCGCCGGTCCGTAGCTTTGGGCGAGAGCCGAGGTGGCCCCGATGGACATCAGCGCGAGCGGGCTCAGCACGGTCGCCGCGATCAGAAGCTTTTTTGAGGTCGTGAACATCGTCGTTCTCCTGGTTAGTGTCGCGGCGTTCATCGCCATGACCATGACCAGGAGCCTACGTGCGTGGGCCTCGGCGCGATGTGTTGGTGGTCACAAAATGGCGGATTCGCTGAGCCAGTGGGGCCGCTCTACCGCGTTCAGGCGGCAAACGAGCCTGAATCTCAGTGCTCGCGCTCGCGCTCCAGCGCCGCCCGGTTCTCCAGGCAGTAATAGCCGGACATTCGGCTTACCAGCGAATGGCGCATCCAATCCTGCAGGATGCGGCTGACATTCTCTCGCGCAATGCCGGCCATGGCAGCGACGTCGCTTTGGCTGACCTTCAGATGAATGACGATGCGCCCCCCGCCGACGTCCTTCCCAAACGCTTCGGCAAGGCGGAGAAGGACAGCCGCCGTCCGTCCCTTTAGCGGCAGGAAGCTCGACGCGGTCACCACCTCATCGATGTCGCGCAAACGTCGCGCTAGCATGATCGTGATGTGGCGATAAAGCTCGGGCCGGGCGCGTCCCACCGCATCGAATGTCGCTCGGCTGACGAATCTCAGTTTCGCTTCCCGTAGTGCGGCGACCGAAGCCGACCGCGGCGCGCCGTCGATCATGGCCAATTCGCCGACCAAGTCTCCCGGACCAAGGATGGCCAGAACGCGCTCTGTGCCCGACGGTGAGATGCAGTTGACCTTGAGCAGACCTTCATCGACCAGGTAGCAGCCATCGCCGGGATCTCCGGCGACGAACAGCGTCTGCTGCGGATCGAGGTGGACGACAGAAGCTTGTGCGAACAGGGCGGTGCTCAAGGCCGCCGGGAGCGACGAAAGGAGCGTCTCTCTCATGGCGCCGGCAGCGTGCGCGTGCCGCGGGCGATCATTTGGTGAGAAGCGGGACGGCCGGCGGCGCTGAATCAAACCGGAATCGCAGTCCCGCCTCGATCACGTCGCTCTGGCGGCTCCAGGTAAAGTTGGACAACGGCGATGCCGCCGGCGCATCCAGCTCCGCCGCGCCCCACCACGTATGCTGATAGTTTGCAAACAGCGTCATGTTCGATGGCAGGATCCCCGGAAGCATGAACTCGCCGCCAAAGCCCGCGGTGTAGCCGGGCGTCAACTGACTTTCGTCGGTTGGCTCACCGCCGAAATTGATTTGCAGCCGCTGATTGGCAACGCTCACGCCAGTTTGCACATAGAGCAATGTGGTGGGCGTCACCAGCCTGCCCACGCGGGCCTGCGCAGATGCCGTGAAGTCGACAGTCGATGTAATAAAGGTCCCGCCGGCGAAGACGTGCGGCGCGCGGTCGTTGAGGAAATTCGCATCGAACACGACGCCGACGATGACGTCGTCATTCCACGGCGCCCAGTTATAGCCGCCGTTGATGCCGCCGCCGAAACCGTGGCCGTCATCGGTAAAGGAATTTGTCTCCAATCCCGTTAGACGGCTGAATTCCGTGGTGTGAACATCGCTCCACGATCCGACCACCTGCGCTCCGACAAAGCCGCCGCGCCACATCGCGAGCTTCGTTTCGCCGGTGGGCAACGGCACAGGTTCGCCACCGTGCGCCAATTGCACTGGCGCCGGACCAAACAGGTCGGCGAAGTCGACCGGCGTTCCACCGGCCCACACGGCTTGCCGGGAAAACGTGCCGTTCGCAAATACGGTCAGAGTGCCGCCGGGCCCGAGCAGAATGACGCGGCCCTGGGTGGTGGTAATGCGCAGGTGGCCGGACCGCAGGAAGATCACCAGCCGGTCGGATTCGACGGCGAGATCAAACACCGTGCCGCGCACGCCGATCGTGGCGATCGGGGTTTCGATCCGATAGTTTTGCGGCCGCTGCGAGCCGGTGACAAACCGGAAAACGCCCTGCCCGGTGCGCACCACGACGCTGCCGGCGCTGCGGGCGGGATTGTAAACAAACCGGTCGAGCGTGACTTCCGAACGCGGCCCGACGCTGAGATTGGTTTCGTCCAAAAAGACGAGGCGGGCGAGCGCGTCGTCGCCAGTGCGCACAATTTCGTTCTGATAAACGTTGCCGCCAACCGCGATAGCGCTCGTAGCTCCGCTGACAGCACCTGTGACCTGGTTGCGGATGCTCGACGCGCTGCCGATCCCCTGCTGCGCGAGCGAGGGACTCGTCCACGAAACGGCCAGACTTGCAACGAAAGCTGAAACGAACACCCAACGCACGGTGTTACGCATGACGCCCCCAAACACCACGCAAAACCGAGTAAGCTGTTTCAAATACTAGTCAGCTTATCGCTGCGTGGCTGTTGCAAATTAGGCACAAGCGGCCATAAAAAATTGCGGCCCCCGTTACCGCCGGCTTGGGAGAGCCAACCCGATGTCAGTGTTTTGGCCACGGCGGACCCAAGTCCATAAACCGCGCGATCCCGCGGCCGGTGCGCCAGCCGCGGTCGGTCTTCCCCGGCGTTCTTATGCTTGGGCAGTCGCGGCGCCGATCGCTGCGCTCCTCCTCGTCCTGGAATTTCCGGTCCGCGCGGACCTCAGCGATCTGCTCTTCGACTGGTACCAACGGCTCGCGCCGCGCCAATGGGACCCGAATGCGCCGGTTCGCGTCGTCGACGTCGACGACGAGTCCCTGACCCGCATCGGGCAGTGGCCGTGGCCGCGCTCGACGATCGCCAATCTGGTCACCCGTCTGGGCGAACTCGGGGCGACCGTCATCGTCACCGATATCGTCTTTGCTGAGCCCGACGCCCAGGATCCCGAGCGGCTTATTCGCCTGCTGCCGGCGGTGCCGGCACGCAGCGCACTCGAGGCGGAAATCGGCAAAGAGGCCACAAACGATGAAAGGCTTGCAGCCGCCGTCGGCGCAACGCCAACGGTTCTGGGCGCAATCCTGACGAATGACGATCCGCTCGTCGCGTATCCGGCGAAATACGGGATCGCAACGGCGGGAGACGATCCGAAGACGCTGCTGCCAAGCTTTTCGAGTGCTGTTGTCCCCCTTCCCGCTCTGGCAACGGCCGCATCGGGGCTAGGCGCACTCAACTGGCTTCCGGATCGGGACCAGGTCGTGCGCCGCGTACCGCTTGTGTTGACGTTACGCGACCAGATCATCACCGGACTCGCGGTCGAGGCTTTACGGGTCGCCCAGGGCGCGTCGACGGTGATCGTCCGTTCGTCGAATGCGAGCGGACAATCGGCTTTTGGCGCGCACTCCGGCGTGAACACCGTCAAGGTGGGGGATCTTGAAATACCGACCGATCCGCGCGGCGAGGTCAGGGTTCGCTACTCGACCAGGGAACGCGGTCGCCGCATCCCGGCCTGGAAAGTGTTGAGCGGGGACGTCGACGCGCAGGAAATTAAAAATCGGATCATTCTGATTGGCACCAGCGCGGCGGGCGTGGGCGATCTACACGCGACGCCGGTCGATCCTGCGATGCCGGGAACGGAAATTCAGGCGCAGTTCATTGAGCAGTTGCTGACCGGAAACGCGCTCGCCCGGCCCGATTGGCTGCGTGGCGCTGAACTCACACTGACAATGGCGCTCGTATTGGCATTGGCGACGATGCTGCGCCGGACCAATGCGCTCACCGGTGCAACTGTCGCGGCGGTCGCGTTCGCTACCGCGTGCGCGACAAGCTGGTACGCATTCTCGGCTCACGGTCTGCTGGTCGACCCGACGCTGCCCGCCATTGGCATAGCGTTGACTTATATCTCATGCGTTGGCTGGCTTTATTGGGATGAACAGCTCCAGCGACGCTACGTGCGCGAGGCGTTCGGCCGTTACGTTTCGCCTGCGGTCGTCGCCCGGCTCGCCGAGCGGCCGGACAGACTCGCGCTGGGCGGGGAAACGCGAACGCTGACCGTCCTGTTTTCCGACATCCGCAGCTTCACGAGTATCGCCGAAACAATGGACGCGCAGCAGCTCACGCAATTCATGAACGAGTATTTGACGCCGATGACCGACCTCGTGCTCGACCATGGCGGCACTCTCGACAAGTATATCGGCGATGGTCTGCTGGCGTTCTGGAATGCGCCGCTCGAAGACCCTGGGCACGCCGCGCATGCCGCGCGCGCAGCCTTGGGAATGAGGCGCGCGCTGCAGATGCTGAACCGCCGCTGGCAGGCGCGCGCTGGCGCAGACGGAAAGTCCCATCGGGATGTCAAGTTCGGGGTCGGGCTGGCGACAGGTGAATGCAGCGTCGGCAATTTCGGTTCGATCCGCCGCTTCGATTATTCCGCCCTTGGCGACAGCGTGAACCTCGCTGCGCGACTGGAGGGAGCGACGAAGTTCCACCGCACCGACATTCTTGCCTCGGAAGCAACCCGCGATCGCTCGCCGGAATTGGCTTGGCTTGAGGTCGACCGCGTTCGCCTCCTTGGAAAGAGCGAGGCCGTGCGCATCTTCACGTTGGCGGGCGACGAAGTGGCACCGCACGCGTTGGCCGAATTGATCAAGCTGCACGACGCAATGCTTTCCGCGTATCGCCTCCGCAAGTTCGCCGAGGCTGCCGCCAGCGCGGTGAGCGCCGGCGATCTGTGGCCGAGCCATCGCAACTTCTATCGTGCCTATGAGGACCGTTGCCGCGCGCTGGCATTGGCTTGCCCCGACGATTGGATCGCGGTGACCGAACTGACCAGCAAATGACTATCTGCGCCGCCCGCGCCAGTGCCACCATATCACGGCGACGATGCCGAGCACACCTACCGTAATCAGCAAGAAAAATAGCGCCGAGTTTTCAATCCAGGCAGTGGCGGGGATGGCGAGCGCCATGATTAAGCCAAGCAGGCACACCTGCCAGGAAAGCAGATGAACACCGGCAGTAAACGTGCCGAGCGCCAGCAACGTGAAAATTGCCAGTCCGGTCGCGTTGGCGCTGAAGTTCCTCTGTACCGCCGGCAACAGCAGCATGTTGATGACGACGAGGAACGCGAGCCAATGCAGCGCCTGCATGCCGACCAGGCGCCAGCGCGCCTCAGTGTCTTGTGCCTTATGCCATCCGGCGCCGATGCAGATCAGCAGGAGAAAGGGCACCAGCGCTTCCCAGTACCATTTGATCTCCTGCCGGGTGAAAGTCTCGTAGGCAACTCCGAAGATCGTCAGTACCAGCACAGCCGTGAAGGGCAGTTCGTACACCCAATAGCTCGGGTGCCGGCGCTCGGTCGTGGACGTTGTCGTCGACATGGCATCGCTCATTTGGGCTGTCCGCACCTGATCCGGCGACGATGCCGGCTATGTCACGGTGAGTCTATGTAACCAGCGCACCCTCGCCAAGGCGCACCGGAAGAACGCGCCGGCGGCATTCGACCCGAAATCGCTTCGAGACGGCGGGCTCTCCGTCCAGGTTCACGTTGAGATCCTGCTCCGACTCGTACTCGATCCAGGAACTTCGCGCCGTGATGTATTTGGCGCGAATGCCTGCCGCACCCTCGTGCAGCAAATGCTGGAACGCATCCAAACGCGCCCGATGATCCATCGCGGGCAGGATCGTCAAGTCGAGCAGGCCATCATCGAGCAGCGCATTCGGACAGAGCGGAATGCCACCGCCAGCCTGCCGGCCGTTGCCTATCGCCAACGCCAGGAACTCCCCTTCCCATGCAAAACCCTCGGCACGAAACGCGCCGCGGTTCCCCGACAGCTCCGCAAAGCGGGAGATGCCGGTAATTGCATAAGCAAGCTTCCCCACCCGTTGCTTTAGTTTGGGATCGGTTTCGACCGTCACGCGCGAGCCAAATCCGCCCGAGACGAGATTGACGAATAGTCTGTCGTTGAGCAGACCCGCATCGATCCATCGCGGGGGCGCATGCGCTGCGATGCGCAACGCAGCGGTCAAATCCTCGGACGGGACGCCGGCCGAGTGGGAAAAATCGTTAGCGGTGCCAAGTGGAAGTATGCCGAGACAAGACGCTTGCGGCAGGCCCGCCGCATGCGCCGCGGCGAAAACCTCATTGATCGTGCCGTCGCCGCCGGCGGCGACGATGCAATCAATTTCCTCGCGGCCAGCTTCCGCAACGGCCTCGCGGGTTAATCTCGTGGCGTCTCCGGCTTCCCAGGTGGCCCGCACCCCGACCTCGACGCCATCCTCGCGCAGCGTGTGCACAGCAGCCCGCAGCCGAGCATCGTTGGCTGCCTTGCCGTTGAGAATGATGCGAATGGTCGCCACAGCCTTCGAGCTTCCTTTGCAGGGTCGTCCAAGTCAACCTTTTGGATCCTGGCCCAGCGATCTGAGGCAACGCGGTGCGCGTGACCAATTGAGGAGGACCTCGAACGCTAAGAATAAGAAAGAACCAACAAGTTCTCGAAAGATGCAGCCCTCGCTCGGCGCGGAACTCCCCAATGGCCATTAAATTCGGATTTGGCAGGCAAGAAACTATATCGTAATTTTGATTCGGGGCTGTGACTATCGCCGGGCTTGTCTAAAGCCTTTGGGGGGCATCCATGAGATCGCTTGCAACGCTGGTCGCGGCCGCTTCTGTCTTCGGCGGGGCGGCCTACGCCGAGACGCCGCTCGAGCGCGGTTCCTATCTCGTTAACACCATCATGACCTGCGCCAACTGTCATTCGCCAAAAGGGCCGCCCGCGGCCGTGGCCGGCAAGGATTTCTCCGGAGGTTTGCGTTTCAATGTGCCGGGCGCGTTCGACGTGACCGCTCCGAACATCACGTCCGACAAGGAGACGGGGATCGGCACCTGGAGCGCCGACGACATCAAAAAACTGTTGCTGACCGGCGTGGCGAAGGACGGCAAGCCGATCGCGGTGATGCCGACTGGATTTTATGACATCCTGCAGCCGAGCGATCTCGACGCCATCGTCGCCTACACACAGAGCATCAAGCCGGTGAGCAACAAGGTGCCGGCTCCCATCTACCTTGTGCCCATCAGGCAGGAAATCTTGCCCGGCGCCGAGAAGCCGATCGACCCGGCCGCGGTGAGCGATAAGGTCCAACGCGGTTTCTATCTCGCCACGATCGGCCATTGCATGGAATGTCACACGCCGCGGGAGAAGGGTCAGCTCGATTTCGGCAAGATAGGTGCTGGCGGCCAGCAATTCCCGGGGCCGTGGGGAATTTCGGTCTCGCGCAATATCACCTCAAGCAAGACCAGAGGCATCGGAACTTGGACCGACGCCGAGATCAGGCGCGCCATCACTCAAGGCATCGACAAGGACGGCAATAAACTTAATCCGCCGATGGGCTTTGGCTATTACGCCCACATGAAGGATTCCGACCTCGACGATCTGATCGCCTGGCTGCGCACGGTGCCGGCGCAGGACTAGGCTCGCTGTTTTGCTTCTGCACAGGTGTGTGAGCTCAGCAGGCCGGTTTCTGGCATTTGACCGACATCAGCATCCAAGCCGTTGAAGTCGACTTTTGACCCTAAGGGTAAGTTGGGGTTGGAACCCAATGGCAATGCGGCGTGCCATCCCAGTTAACGATTGGACCGCAGACCCACTTCTTCTGCTTGGGCCCCTGGCGGGGAATCTGCACTGTGACCACGCGACCGTTGGGGGCGAATTGCCGGGCGCCGGTGGCGTTAGCGCCAGCGCTGACACGGGTATTGGTGGGGACGCGGACCGTAACGGCGGCGGCAGACACCGGCGAACTTGCTGCAGCGGCGATGATTGCGGCCGAAGCGAGCGCGGCAATGGACAGAAGCTTCAACATGGGAATCTCCGTTGGATTGCGAGATCTGGCGTCGCCCGCGAAACCGGGTTCCTAGCTAGGTCGCCGGCCGCAGCCCGGAGGTTCATTGGGGCCCGGCTTTTCCGAGCTAAGGGCGAACCTGAACTCGACCGCCATTGCTGCTGAGGGGGTGGCGCAGCCGTCGCCGGCTTAACGCAGCAGCTTGTCCGGACACGTTGGCCGCAGACTAATTATTTCTTTGGCACGATGCCCAGCACCGACGCGATATGGGCGACTTGCGCGTATTGCTGCGCGAGCGCGGCAGTGTACGCATCGACGCCGAGCGGCGTGGGCGGTTGCAAGGTGAGCGCCAATCGTTCGCGAACCGTCTTGTCGTCGAGCGCCGCGACCACGTCGGCCGCAATGCGCTGGCGCAGCTCGATCGGCATGCCGCTCGGCCCGAGCAGCCCCAACACGGGACTGGCGAGCAAGGACGGGTATCCGGCCTCCACCACTGAGGGAATATCCGGCGCGACCGGCGATCGCTCGCGATCGTTGATGGCGATGATCTTGATCTTGCCGGTCTGCGCGTAGGTCCGCATCGCGGCATAGGATTGCATGGACAGCTGAATCCTGTTCTCACCGAGATCGACCGGCGACGTGGTGATGTCGCGGTAAGGCGCCTTGGCGATCGTCAGTCCGTTTTCCTTGACGAAGCCGTCGAAGACGAATTCGGAAAATCCAGGCGCGACCGCATAGCTCATCTCACTCGGCTTGGCGCGCGCCAGCGCCACGAATTGGGCCAGCGTTGAAATGCCGAGACTCGTCGGCACCGCCACGGCGATCTGCACCTTGGCGACGCCGGCGATCGGTGCGAGGTCTCGCTGCGGATCGAAGCTTGAGTCCGGGTGCATGTAACGCTGCACGACGAACATGCTGCTCGGCCCGAAGAATAGCGTTTGATCATCCTTTGCCGACACGACGGTCTGCAGCGACAGCAAACCGTCGCCGCCAGGCTTGCCGTCGATGATGACGGGTTGGCCCCATTTCTGCTGAAGCTTGTCGATGATCAGCCGCGCGGCCGTGTCTGCTCCGGAGCCCGGACCGAACGGCAGCACCAAGCGGACCGCATGTGTGGGCCATTGCTGGGCGAAGCTCGCGGTCGCGGCGAGCACGCTAGCCGTGAGCGCGAGCGCGGCGACAATAGCCAGGCGAAACCGACCAATGAGCATGCCCCCTCCAGGACTATCCAGTGTCCAGCGGCGCAGGCGGTCAGGGCCGCCCGTGCAACTCGCCGAGATTTGGACTATGGGAAACCGTGTTGTCCAGTATGCTGCTGCCGCCGCCTGTGGCGCGCGAAACCCGCGTCAGCTCCCGTACCGCAAAGCCCGCTTTCGAGACTTACAAGACGCGAGTCGCGCAGTAGGGTAGATTCGCGCAGTAGGATAGTTCCAACTCGTTTCCAGGAGCAGTCCATGCCAACAGGCAAAATCATTCCGGCACTCCTTGTGACCGTCGCGGTTTCGGCGGGCGCCGTGAACGCGGCCGCGCAGGTGTATCCATCGCGGCCGATTACGATGATTGTGCCGTTCGCCGCCGGCGGCCCTTCCGACACCGTCGCGCACGTCATGGCCGCCGCCATGAGCCGTTCGCTTGGCAAGAACATTGTGGTCGAGAATGTTATCGGCGCATCCGGGAGCGTCGGCGTCGGCCGTGTCGCACGCGCCGCGCCAGACGGCTACACGCTCCTGATCGGGATCTGGAGCACGAATGTGCTCAACGGTGCGAGCTACAATCTGCCCTACGATCTGTTGAAGGACTTCGAGCCGATCGCGCTGCTGCCGAACAATCCGATGCTCGTCGTCAGCAAGAGTGCCGTTCCGGCAAAGGATCTGAAGGACTTCATTGCCTGGGCTAAGGCGAGTCCGACCCCGGTGACCGCGGGCACCGCAGGCGTCGGTTCGGGCACCCATGTCGCCGGCGTTTTCTTCGAGAACCTTACCGGCGTGCATCTTCAGTTCGCCCCGTATGGCGGCACTGGCCCGGCGCTGCACGATCTTGTTGCCGGACATATCGATATGATCGTCGACCAGGCGTCGAATTCGTTGCAGCAGGTTCGCGAGGGTCAGATCAGGGCCTACGCGGTCACCGCCAAGACGCGCCTGGCTGCGGCGCCGAATATTCCGACGGTCGACGAAGCGGGATTGCCGAGCCTCTATATCAATACATGGTACGGCATGTGGGCGCCAGCGGGCACGCCGCACGATGTCGTCGACAAGATCGATCAAGCCGTGGTGGTTGCATTGGCAGATTCGAATGTGCGCAGGCACTTCGCCTATATCGGCCTCGAGATTCCACCGGCCGCGCAACAGACGCCGGAGGCACTCGGGACGCTGCAGCGCGCCGAAATCGAGAAATGGTGGCCGATCATCAAGGCTGCCGGCATCAAGGCGGAGTGAGAAAGCGAAGGCGGAGCCTGATGGCTCCGCCCAGTTTTGTCAGGTGTGGATTTCGGCTTCCGCCGGCCGACTGAAGATCACCGTCGGCCGAGGCCGCCGAGGTGCATGCCGCCGAGACCGCTCAGACGCATGCCACCCAGTCCGCCGCCGTGCATCCCGGCGAAGCCGCTCGTACGCATACCGGCTGTACGCATTTCGCCTGTACGCATTCCGGCTGCGCGCATTCCGGGCTGGTAAGTCTTGACGGACTTCGTATTGGGCTTGCCGGTTGTGGCGGGCTTTTGCGAGCCGGTGTTGCTGCTGGTCCTCGTGCTCGGCTTGCCCTGGTTCGCCGTGCTCGGCTTGCCGTGGTTCGCCGTCTTCGATGTCGTACCCGTCGTCCTCCCGGTCTCTGTCTCTTGCGCCGGGTGGTCGCTCGTCTCGCTGTCGGTCTTCTGCTCTTCGCCGCGGTCGGAACGCGGGGCGACAGGCTCATCAGCCTTTGGCTCATCCGTCTTGGGCTCATCAGTCTTGGGCTCATCAGTCTTGGGCGGATCATCGAAGCTGTCTTCGATCCGCACCGGAGGTTCGAACACCTGCGGCGTGGGGTCGGGAAGATGCAGCACTGACGGCGTTTGTGGAACCGGGACCGTGCCTTGAGTCATCGGCGTCGAAGGCACGTCCTCCTTGCATGGCTCTTTGTGAAGCAACTCTTCCCGCCACGCCTTCATTTGCGCCAGCATCTGCTGCCAGTCTCCCAGGCCGTACCGGTAATTCCGGAGCAGCTGTTGAATGCGCGCATCGCCGCCGATGGCGTCGGTAGGCTCACCACCACGCTGGCTGGAGTCTACGGGGTAGGCGTCGATGAGCGCCTGCACGCGATTAATGTACTGCTGCATCTGGTCGATTCTCGCGTCCAAGGACTTGAGCTCCCAAGCCCAGATCCCGTTCCGGCATGATTGTGAGTCGCCCAAGTAATAGTCGGTGCGGGCGTTCCGGAAGTTATCCGTCGCCGGCGATACGAATGGCGGCGGGGCAGCCGACTGGGCCGTCGCGGGCGCTGCGCCCAATACGGTTGCAATCGCCGTTGCACCGATGGTCAGCGCGGTCGCTGTGATCAGCAGCTTCTTTGAGGTCGTGAACATGGCCGTTCTCCTGGTTCGATGTCGCGGCGGTCATCGCCGTGACCGTGACCAGGAGCGTACGGAGGTGGGCTTCCGCGCGATGTGTTGGCGGTCACACAATGGCGGAGTTCGGCGCGCCGCGCCGCCCTCATCGCACGGTGATGAAGACGTGTGCCTCGGCTTTATTCCCGCGCTCCGAAACGTAGTGGTAAACGACGTAGTCGCTGCCGTGGAAGCCAGGTTGAGACCGATATACGACCCGCTTCCCCATGATCAGCGTGCCACCGCAGGGTCCGGGGGTGCCAAATCTCGGATTTGGATTGGCCCTGTTCAGTCCGGCCACGACTGAAACCGTGCCATGGGCCGGGGGCTGGGTCACGGTCACTGTCACGCCCAGGGGATTGCACCCGCGGTCCCAGAACGTCGGCGACGAGAGCCGCAGGTCGGCGCCGGAGTCGACTGTGAGATAGACCGGATCCGGCACGGGGTGGTCGGCAAAGGCCATATCGGCAACGAGCAGAGGAGCCGTCGCGCCACCGAGAAACAATGCGGCAACGATGATTGCGCGTATCATGATTGATTCCTCAGAGGCGCCGGAGGCCGGCTTCTCCTTGGTCGGCGATGGTCCGGAGGGGGTTCAATGTCCGCAGCGAGGCCAGTGCCAGGGAACGCTGAAATTTCTCTGGTGAGCCTTCCGTCATTGCCGACGGAACTGTTAGCCGACCAATTCGTTCATGGTTGGCCCTGAGTTCCTGCCTTGGCAGGGGCTCGTTTTTTCTATTGCGCACTCATTGATGGTGGCCGCGACCCGGTGCAGGCTGCCCGGCGCGTTATTTCACACCGTGACAAAGACAGACCATGATCGATCTATTGTTCAATGGTGTTGGCTGGACCGACCTTGCGATGACCCTGAACCGGATCGCGGTCGGGGCATTCTTTATGCTGTCGGGATATCACAAGCTATTCAATGCAGACGGCCGCCGTTCAATCGCCGATGAGCTCAAGGCGCTGGGCGTTCCGGCGGTGGGCTTCAATCGATGGTGGGTGCCGTCGGTCGAGTTCACGGCCGGTGGCGGCGTCCTAATCGGGTTCTTGGCGCCTCTCGCCGCGCTAGGCCTGCTTGTCATCATCCTCGTCGCCCTCGTCACGTCCGGACGGGAACGGATCAAAGTCTACAAGCCGGCCAATGAAGCGGATCGCATCGACGATTGGCTCTATTTGCCAGAGACGCTTTATGCCTTCATGTTGATCATCGTCGTGTCGGCCGGCGCCGGACTGTATAGCGTCGATGCCCTGATCTTGAATCTGATGAACAGGCATGTCGCATGACACCGCGACCTCGCAGACTGTTTTTCCTCGATGCCTTATCTTGTTCCGATACCGCGGCACGGCAAACCGCCGTCGTCATAAGTGGTCCGCCGTGATTGTCACATCCTTCCCCAGAGCCGTGCGGGTCATCGAGCACACGTTGATACCGTTGAAAGACGGCACGACGCTGGCAGCTCGCATCTGGCTGCCGGAGGATGCTGAGCAAAATCCTGTTCCTGCGATCCTCGAGTATCTCCCCTATCGCAAGCGCGACGGCACGTACGAGCGGGATGCGCTGACGCATCCTTATCTGGCCGGTCACGGCTACGCCGGTGTCCGTGTCGATCTTCGCGGTAGCGGTGAGTCGACGGGCTTGCTGTTCGACGAGTACGCCCGGCAGGAACAAGACGACGGCGTGGAGCTCATCGCCTGGCTCGCGGCACAGCCCTGGTGCAATGGCGCGGTTGGAATAATGGGAATCTCTTGGGGCGGGTTCAATGGACTTCAGATTGCGGCGCGCCGTCCCCCGGCGCTCAAAGCGATCGTCACCATTTGTTCGACCGACGATCGGTACGCCGACGACGCGCATTATATGGGCGGCGCGTTTCTGACCAAGGCTGGGCTTGAATGGGCCTTTTTCATTTTCAGTCTGACGTGCCTTCCGCCCGATCCCGCACTGGTCGGCGACAGCTGGCGAGCGATCTGGTTGGAGCGGCTGCGGAACGTGCCGCTGTTTCAGGAAAATTGGTTTCAGCACCAGCGGCGCGATGCGTATTGGAAGCACGGATCGGTATCCGAGGATTACGCAGCGATCCAATGTCCGGTCTATGCGGTCGGTGGCTGGACCGATGGTTATAAGAACGCAATCCCGCGCTTGCTTGAAGGATTAAAAGTGCCGCGTAAGGGCCTCATCGGCCCATGGGCACATGCCTATCCGCACTTTGCGTTTCCCGGGCCGCAGATCGGATTCCTGCAGGAAATGCTGCGTTGGTGGGATCATTGGCTGAAGGGCATCGATACGGGCGTGATGGACGAACCGATGCTGCGCGCGTGGATGACGGAAAGCGTGAAACCGGCAACCCACCATGACACGCTGCCCGGCCGGTGGGTTGCAGAACCTTCGTGGCCACCGCCGGGAATAAAGCCGCGGCGGTTGTTCTTGACCGATGAGGGACTGCGAGACGCCGCGGCGCCTCTGGCGTCTCGCGCCGTGTGCTCGCCGCAGACGCTCGGCAAGTGTTCAGGCGAATGGGTCCCGTTCGGCCGCGGGCGCGATCAGGCAAGCGACCAGCAAGAAGACGACACGCGCTCGCTCGTCTTCGAGTCGGCACCACTCGAGGAGCCGATCGAGATTCTTGGCGCGCCGGTCGTCACGCTCGAGGTCGCGTCCGACCGGCCGATTGCGAATCTCGTCGTTCGGTTATGCGACGTGCACCCGTCCGGCGAGTCGCTGCGTGTGAGCTACGGCCTGCTTGACCTCACGCATCGCGAGAGCCACGAACAACCCGCCCCGCTGGCGGCAGGTGAGCGCTACCGCGTGCGCATCAAGCTCAATGATGCAGGCTCGGTATTTCCAGCCGGCCACAAGGTGAGGCTCGCGATATCGACGGCATATTGGCCAATGATCTGGCCCAGTCCGCAGCCGGCGACTGTCCAGATCTTTGCCGGCACATTGGATCTGCCTCAGCGCTTGCCCAACGTCGCCGACACGTGTCTCTCGCCTTTTCCCGAACCGGAGACAGCGCCGCCCGAGACGCCAACCATCATTCATCGCGACGGTGTCCGAATCGAGCGCATCGACCGCATCGGTCTGGAATTGGGCACACAGTGGAAAACGCAGTATCGCGTCGAGGAGAATGATCCGCTCAGCGCCGTCGCCGAACTGAGCAATACTCAGACTCTGTCGCGAAACGGATGGCAAATTCGGGTCGAGACGCAAATGCGGCTGTCGTCCACGGGCGACGCTTTCCGGCTGCAGGGAAGTTTGCGCGCCTTCGAGGGCGCCAACGAAGTGTGCCGTCGCGATTGGGATCGCTCCATTCCGCGGGATGTCCCATCGTCGATCGGTGACGGAAAAAATCGAGAGCGACGAGCGTCATGATGAACGGCATCAGCGACGAAATCATTCTCGCGGCGCGTCTTCTTCTCGCGACGCTGTTTCTGATCTTCGGCTGGAGAAAGGTAGGAGACTATTCGGGCACGGTAGCTCAAATGGTGCAGCTTGGCCTGCCGATTCCGGTCCTGGCGACTGTCGCATCGATCTTCATGGAGCTTCCGGTTGCGTTCGCGGTCGCTGTTGGCCTTTTCACGCGGCCCGCGGCTGCGCTCATGGCTCTATACGCGCTCGGAACTGCACTCATCGGGCATCGTTATTGGACCGTGAAAGGCGCGGATTACGTCGACAGCTTGGAGGGCTTTTACAAAGACCTCAGCATCATGGGAGGCCTCCTGCTGTTGTGCATCACTGGTGCGGGACAATATTCGATCGATGCCTTGTTCGGCATCGCCGTGCCATGACCCTTTCGAGAGGCGCCTTGTCGGCGGCACCGGAGGAGCCACTGAACGCCGGGCGACACGGAGCGAAATTATGATTACTGAAGCTTCTCTGGCGGCTGCGCCAGCGTTGATCGCCGGTCATCCTATGCAGGCTTCTTCGCTAGAGTCGACCTCGGCGACAACGACCTATCACCGTAGGACGGTTGATGGCGTCGGAGTTTTCTATCGCGAGGCTGGTCCGCAGGACGCGCCGACGATCGTGCTCCTGCACGGGTTTCCCTCCTCCTCGCGTGAGTTCGATACGCTCATTCCCCTGCTCGCCACACGCTATCACCTGATAGCACCGGATTTTCCGGGATTCGGTCACAGCGACGCTCCGCCACCGTCGTCCTATGCGTACACCTTCGATAATTTGGCCAACACGATCGACCGACTTCTCGATCAACTCAAGATCAACAAATACACCTTCTTCCTTCATGACTACGGCGGGCCAATCGGCTTTCGCATCATCTTGGCGCACCCGACGCGGCTGCAGGCGCTGATCATCCAGAACGCCAATGTCTATAAAGAAGGCCTGGGCGCCAAGTGGGCCGGCATTGCGCAATATTGGGCCGATCCGGAGGCGCATCCTGAAGTGTTCGAGGCGTTCGTGTCGCGCACAACAGCCGAACAGCGTCATACGCTGGGCACCTCGCATCCCGAACGTTACAACCCGGACACTTGGACTGACGAATACACCCACCTGTCGAGGCCCGGCCAACGCGAGGTCCAGGCCGATCTGCTGTACGACTACCGGACGAATGTCGCATCATATCCGGCGTGGCAAGCGTGGTTGCGCGAGCACGGGCCAGCGGTTCTTGTGGTCTGGGGGCAGAACGACCCCTCGTTCATCGCTCCTGGTGCGCAGGCGTTCGAGCGCGATCTGCCGGATGCCGAAATCCACCTCCTCGACGCCGGCCATTTCGCTCTGGACGAGAGGAACGACGAGATCGCGAGTCTCATTCTGGCGTTCTTGGCCAAACATTCCGTCTGACCGATCGGTAAATCATTCCACGCGCTTCTTAACTTTATACCCGTTGAATCCCAATAGGAGTCTTCCATGAGCGAAGTGCAAGTCGAACAGAAAACCTATCAGATGCCCCCACAGGAAGGGATCACCGTCGCGCACTTTATCACCGTCGCCGACATGGAAAGATCGGCCCGATTCTACGAGAAGGTGTTCGGAGCCCGCATTCTGAGCAGAGGCGACAGCAAGGGCGCGCCGTGCTACATGCAGATCGCGAACACGTGGCTCATCGTCAACATCGGCGGCGGTCCGACGCCCGATAAACCGACGGTAATGCTTGGTGTCCCTCCCGACCCCGATTTTGTCACCAGCTTCATGAATATCCGCGTGGCGGATATTCAAGCGTGCTACAAATTATGGCGAAGCCGAGGGGCCGAGTTCATCACCGAGCCAAAGCCCAAATACGGCGAAACGCGCTGTTACATTCGCGATCCTGACGGCTACATTATAGAAGTTGGACAAAGCAACCCGGGCGTTACTTACGGCTAAACGGCGCGACACATGAAAGCACCCAAGAGGACTGGCATCAACGAGGCGGCCGAGCCAACTGGAACGGGATGCGCCGAATGCTTGGCGCTGGGCGGATGGTGGTTTCATCTTCGCAGATGCGCGGAATGCGGTCACATCGGCTGCTGTGATAGTTCACCGCATCAGCATGCGTCGAAACATTACGCCGAGACCGGGCATCCGATCATCACCAGCTTTGAGCCGGGCGAGCATTGGTTTTACGATTATCGTACCGAAGAATCCTTCGCCGGCCCGAAGCTTCCCGCTCCCCAATGCCATCCGTTGGATCAACCGGCACCCGGACCGGCCGGAGCAGTGCCTTCAAACTGGCAAACGCTGCTTCACGAATAGGGGGACGACCGAGTCGATGAGGTCGCCGGCCGCAATCTGGAGGTTGATTGGGGGCCCGGCCTTTCCGGGCTAACGGCGCCCGGCTACTGAGCCGCTGCGGTTGTCTCGACGACTGCGCCGCCGAAGACCGGCGCGATGTCGTTCGCAAAGCGGTGCATCTGCTCGCGCACATAGGCGTCGGGCCGGTTGCCGAAGTTGAAGTAGAGGATGACCTCGTCGATGCCGATCGCCTCGACCCGCTTCAAGGTGTCGATGATCTGTTGGGGCGAGCCGTGAAGCAACGAGTTATCATCGAAGTCCGAAGCTTTAGGGTCATTGAGCCGTTCACCGAGCTTCTTGAAGTACTCCATGGTTGGCGGCAGCGCGCCGGTGCCGCCCTGGGTCATCGTCTTGCGCAAACCGGCCATGGTGATGTAGCCGACCATCCGCTCGCGCGCCCGCTGGCGCTCGTCCTCACCCTCGCCGATGTGGATGAAGTAGCTGCACTTGATCTTCTGCACCGGCTTCTGCGCCTGCTCGCAGATCTCGCGATAGGCGGTCACCGCATTGCCCAGGCCGCCGAATAGGATGGTGGCTGCGAACGGCGCCAGCAGCAGATTCCAATCCCACTTCGCGGCCAGCTCCATCGAGAAGCGCGAGAACGAGCCCATATACGGCCGAAAGTCCTTCTGCATGGGCTTGGGGAAAACCTCGACATCCTCAAAATTATAGAACCGCCCCTTGAAGTCGAACGGCTGGGTTTCGGTCCAGCAGCGCATCAACAATTCGACGCCTTCGCTGAACTGCTCGGCGGAGGCATTGAAATCGGCATTGAACGGCGTGAACTCGTGCCGGTCGTAACCGCGCCCAGCCGCAAAATCGACGCGGCCACCGGACAGTTGGTCAAGCGTCGCCCACTCCTCCGCGACATGGATCGGGTGGTGGATCGGCAGCACGACGACAGCCGGTCCAAGCCGCAGCCGCTTGGTCGCAGCGGCGATATTGGCCAGCAGCACCGCGGGCACCGACACGCAGCCGCGCCGGTTGAAGTGGTGCTCGCCGATCCAAGCCGAGTGGAGCCCAAGCTTCTCGGCCAACACGGCCTGATCGCGTATCTCGATTAGGAATTGCTCGCTCGAGCGCGGATTGTTGGGGTATCGATTGTCGCTCAGCGTGAAATAGCCGAATTTCATGGCGGCTTTTGGCTCCTTTGGCCGACGCATCATCTATCCGAACAGGAAGCAGCTAAAAGGAAAAATACGGCAAGAAGCCCTTTGGTCGAAAAGGGCACAAAGGGCCGGCTATGCACCCTCTCCCGCAGGCGGGAGGCGCGCGAAAAGTACGCCGCGAGGACAGGCTCCCCTGCACGTCTTGCGAGCGGAATATACGAAGTATTCCTTAACCATCCTCGCCTAGCTTTGTGCGACCGGTGCTGTTCAGCCCAGGGGGAGGGGAACGGTTCGATCCGCCGTCGCGCGGGAGAACTGGCCGGAGCGTGTGGTCCGGAGTGCGTCGATGAGTACCCGAGGTACGCTTGTCCTGGTCGTGGTGGCGGCGTGCTTGACCGGGCTTGCTGGCTGCTCGTCATCCGGAACACTGAGCGGATCGAAGAGCCCCGATAGCCAAAACACCTCGCCAGACTCCTCGTTCGGCCTCCTCAACGGCCTCGGCAACAAGGATGTCCAGAACAAGCCGGACACGCCCGCCGCCATCCTCGGCGATACGACCGGCTCTATCTCCACGAAGACGCAGCCGGCTGAGCCCGGACCAAGCGGCGAGCCAGTCGCCCCGCTCTCGGCGCCCGGTCTTGCCGGCGACGATCCGAACGACGATTTGCAGCAGGGCAAGCGCTATTTCCGCGCCCATGAGTTCGGGCAGGCCGAGAAGAGCTTCCGCACGGCGGTGGAGAAGCACCCGCGCGATGCCGAGTCGTGGGTCGATCTCGCCGCCACCTACGACCGGCTCCGCCGCTTCGATCTTGCCGACCGTGCCTATGCCCAAGCAGTCCGCCTGATCGGCCCGACCGCGCAGATCCTCAACGATGAGGGCTTCTCCTACATGCTGCGCGGCGACTACGCGCGCGCCCGGCAGAAGCTCCAGCAGGCGCAGGCGAGGGATCCGAACAATCCCTACGTACAGGCGAATCTGCAGCTGTTGGAACGGGCCTATCGTGACGGCAAATCCGTGCAGTAAACGCCGCTAACGCGCGGCAAGATTTCGCCGCGGCGGAACCGTCCCGCGATCTGGACTTGGTTCAAGACTTGGCCTGGACTTGGCCTGGACTTGGCCTGGACTTGGCCGTGCCGGCATGCCACCTGACAGCGCAAGCGCGGAGGTGCGCATGTTCGAAATCATTCAGGCGCTTCGTCGGCGAATTCGTCGACGGCGGCAAGCATCCGAGCCAGTTCGGCGAAGACGATTACCGCCTCGCCGCGGCGGCGCTGCTCGTTCATTGCGCGGCGATCGACGGCGAGGTGACGCCGGCCGAGCGCGCGAAGCTCTACGCCGTGATCAAGCAACGCTTCAATCTCGACGACGCCGCCGCCGGCGAATTGATCGACAAGGCGACGGAAGCCGAGCACGAAGCGGTCGACCTTTATCACTTCACGCATCTGCTCAACCGCACGCTCGACGAAGCGGGACGCGCCAAGGTGATCGAGATGATGTGGGAAATCGTCTACGCCGACGGCAGCCGCGACGAGCTCGAGGATAATCTGTTGTGGCGCGCTTCCGATCTTCTCGGCGTGCCGCCGCGCGAACGCATCGAACTGCGCCAGCGCATCGCCGAAAAGGCCGGCGCGAAAGTAACGCCAACGCAGAGCGAAGAGACGGGAGGCGACGCGTGAGGCCGGTGACGCTGATCACCGGCGCCTCGTCCGGGATCGGCGCCGAACTCGCCCGCGTCTTTGCCGCACACGGAAACGAGCTGGTTCTGGTTGCGCGGCGCGAGAGCGAACTATCCATGCTCGCCGATGAGATCGCCGCTTCCGCTCATGCGCGGCCAACGGTGATCGTACTCGATCTCACCCGGCACGATGCCGCCGCACGCCTCGCCGCCGAACTTTTCGCCGCCGGACTCGAGCCCGCCAACGTCATCAACAATGCCGGCTTCGGACTGGCCGGTCCGGCTGCGGTGCTCGACCGCGACGATCAATTGGCGATGATCGATCTCAACGTGCGCGCGCTCACCGAGTTGTCGCTGATGTTTGTCGACAGCCTTGCGCGCCATCGCGGCGGCATTCTCAACGTCGCCTCGATCGCCGGATTTGTGCCCGGACCGGGCATGGCGGTCTATTATGCCAGCAAGGCCTACGTGCTCTCGTTCAGCGAGGCGCTGTACGCCGAACTTGCCCCGCGCGGCGTGCGCGTCACTGCGCTCTGTCCCGGTCCGGTCGCGACCGGTTTTCAGCTGCGCGCCCGAATACGCGCGGGCGGCATCGGCGAGGGCAGCATTTTCGCGCTGCCAGCGCGGCGCGTCGCCGAAGTCGGATACGCGGCCTTCGTGCGTGGCCAGCGCGTGGCCATTGCCGGCCTCGGCAACACTATCGCTATGTTCTTCGCCCGCCTCCTGCCGCACGCCTTTTTGCTGCCGATCATCGCGCGCCGCATGCGCGACGCTCAGTCCGCATAGGAGGCTCCGGAACTTTGAAATCGGCACACCGGCGCGATAGAAATTTTACGCAAAGACGCGTTCGATTCGTCTCTCCATGCTCAAGCCGATCCTGACCGTACTGCACCAGGAGCATTCCACGCCGGGCCGCGTGGGCAATGCGCTCGAGCAACTCGGCTATCGGCTCGATGTACGCCGCCCGCGCTTCGGCGACCCGCTGCCACCAACGATGCACGAGCATGCCGCCGGCATCATCTTCGGCGGCCCGATGAGCGCCAACGACGAAGACGAATTCATTCGCCGCGAGATCGAATGGATCGGCGTGCCGCTCAAGGAGCACAAGCCGCTGCTCGGCATCTGCCTCGGCGCGCAGATGTGCGCGAAATATCTTGGCGGCCGCGTGTTTCGCCATCCGCAGGGCCGCGCCGAGATCGGCTATTACCCGATCCGGCCGACCGAGGCCGGGCTCGCCGTGGTCAACGTGTGGCCGGAATGCGTCTATCAATGGCACCGCGAAGGTTTCGATCTGCCGCCCGGCGCCGAGCTGCTTGCGGAGGGCGACATGTTCGAGGTGCAGGCGATCCGTTTCGGCCGCGCCTTCGCGCTGCAATTTCACCCCGACGTGACCCACGCCATGATGAACAAATGGACGACGCGTGGCCACGAGCGCATGCAGCTACCGGGCGCCAAACCGCGGCACACCCATTTCGCCGACCGCGCTGTCTATGACTACAGCGCGCGCGCCTGGCTTAGCGTATTTCTGGAGCAGTGGATCGGGAGCTGAAGCGCGCCCGCGAACGTGACGTGTTATTGCGCCGCGAGCTCTTGCGCGAAATAGGCGACGGTCTTGGTATAGACCTCGGACGCATTCCACTGCAGCAGCACCTGGAAATTGGCGGTGCCTTCGCCCCAAGGCTGACCGCGCTGCCAGCCATAGCCTTTCAGATAATTCGCCGTCGAGGCGAGCACATCGGGCACGCTGTGGATGAGATCGCGGCGGCCGTTGCCGTCGTAATCGACGGCGAATTTCAGATACGAGGACGGCAGGAATTGCGTCTGGCCGATTTCGCCTGCCCAGGCGCCGTGCATCTGATCCGCGCTCATGTCGCCGCGATCGACGATCTTGAGCGCGTCCAGCAACTCGGCGCGAAACTTGTCGGCGCGGCGGCAATCATAGGCCAGCGTGGCGAGCGCGCGGATGGTCGAAAACTTGCCGTCGTCGGCGCCGAAATCGGTTTCCAGCCCCCAAATGGCGACGATCACCGCACCCGGCACGCCGAATTGCTGCTCGATGCGGCCGAACAGCGGCCCGTACTGCGCCAACATCTTCCTGCCGCGGGCGAGTCGCGGCGGTACCATGCGGCCGGAGAATTGTTCAAAGCTCTGGCGGAAAACGCCTTGTGCGTGATCGCGGGCGATAATGGTCGGATCGTAAGCGATCCCGCCGAGCGCCGATTGGATGGTTCGCTGCGAAACGCCTTGTCCCGCCGCCTCCTGCTCGAACCCCCCAAGCCACGCCGAGAAATCGCCGCCACAGGGCGTCCCGGCGGCAGCCGCCGTGGCCGTCGTCAGGCCCAACGCAAGCATCGGCCACAGCAATCGCAGGGTGAGTGTTCGCATGATCGTCTCAGCATCCCCCGGCAACCAAATAACAATAGAGGCGATTGGGACAGCAATATGGTGCCGATCCCCGGCCGCGCCGGCGGCGGCTGCCGGCGGTCGGCCAAAAGAAGCTTCAAGCCCGTGTTTATGCGATCGACTTAACCGGTTCGTAGCCCTCGGCGCGAAGAAGCTCGCGAAACAACCCGGTGGAGATCAGCACGATGACGATCGTACTGATGCCGCCCAGTAGAACTGCCGGAATAGCGCCCAACGCGGCCGCGACCGTGCCGGCACGGAAGGTACCAAGCTGATTCGACGTGGAGGTGCACATCGAGCTCACCGCAAACACGCGTCCGCGCATCTCGTCCGGCGTGTGCAACTGCACGAGCGTCTGCCTGATCACCATGCTGATCGTGTCGGCCGCGCCGACCACGATGAGGGCACCCATAGCGAGGCCAAAAGTCGGCGACAAAGCAAGCAGGATCGTTCCTAAACCGTAAGCCGTGACCGAGATAAACATCGCATGCCCGACGCGGCGCGAGATCGGATGCCGCGTCAGGATCAGCGCCGAACCAATTGCGCCGATCGCCGGCGCGGCGCGCAACGCGCCAAAGCCGAGCGGGCCTGCGGCGAACACGTCGCTGGCGAAGATCGGCAGCAGCGCGGTGGCGCTGCCCAGGAGTACGGCAAACAGATCGAGCAGGATGGCGCCCAGCACGACCTTCTGGCGACCGATGAAGACAACGCCGCTGAATAAAGCCGTCAGCTCGGCCGTTGCGCGCTTGGGAATAACCCGCTGCGTGGCGATGCCGAGCAGGATGGCCGCAGACGAAAGCCACAGCGCCGCGCAGGCGGCAAACGCCACGCTCGGACTCACCGCGAGCAAAGCGCCGCCGAGCGCCGGGCCGGCGACGACCGCTGTCTGCGCCGCCGAGTTCGAGGCTGCGATCGCGCGCGGCAAGACGTGCGCGGGCACGATATTGGGCAGCACCGATTGCAGGCTCGGCTGTTCGAAGGCGCGACCGGTGCCGATAACGAAGGCCATGGCGAGGATGAGCGCCGGCGTGAGCCAACCGGTCAGCGTTGCGAGCGCCAGAACGATGACGGCCGCAGCCTCGAGGCCCTGCGATATGGCACTGACTTTGCGGCGGTCATAGCGATCCGCCGCCTGGCCGGTAGCGAGAAAGAAGCCCACCGTCGGGATGAACTGGACGAGCCCGACCAGGCCGAGGTCGAACGAACTTCCGGTCAGCGCGTACATCTGCCAGCCGACCGCAACCGCTCCCATTTGCCAGGCGGCCGAGGCGGCGATGCGCACATAAAGGAAGCGCACAAACGGCCCGTGGCGCAGCAGCGGCGTCGCCGGAGAAGGGTCGTCCATCGCAGAAGCGCTAAGGCCCTTTCAAGTTGACTGGCTCGCCCAGCTAGTGCGTGCAGCGAGCGAAGGTTATGGCGCCGCGGGAAAATCGATTCTGTTTGTCAAAGCCCCGGCGGATCAGCGACTTAGCACGCTTATGGTCAGCCCCTGTGTAGCACGCTTGTGCGACGCTGCAAGCGGAAATGGACTGGGCATCCGCTGCAGCTTATGCTTTCAGTTCAATACACGTCGCGAGTTTGTTTCACACTATTTGCGAGTCATCCGGCGTTCGGAATATTTGCAAAGACCATCTCATGTTGAGCGCAATGCGTTAAGCGAGCGGGGTCTCCGGCCGTGTTGACGGAAAATCGCATGTTGGTGACCGGGGGCGCCGGCTTCATCGGCTCACATCTGTGCGAGCGCCTGCTGGAGCGCGGAGACGAAATTCTCTGCGTTGATAATTTCTACACCGGCACCAGGCACAACGTGCGTCACCTGCTGACGCATCCGCGCTTCGAGCTGATGCGCCATGACGTGTGCTTTCCGCTCTATGTCGAGGTCAAGGAGATCTTCAATCTGGCCTGCCCGGCATCGCCGATTCACTACCAATTCGATCCCGTTCAGACCACAAAGACCAGCGTGCATGGCGCCATCAACATGCTGGGACTGGCCAAGCGGGTGAAGGCCAAAATCCTGCAGGCATCAACGTCGGAAGTCTATGGCGATCCGACGATTCATCCGCAGACCGAGGACTATTGGGGCAACGTCAATCCCATCGGTCCGAGGTCCTGCTACGACGAGGGCAAGCGTTGCGCCGAGACGCTTTTCTTCGATTATCGGCGCCAACATTCGATGCCGATAAAGGTGGCGAGGATTTTCAATACCTATGGACCGCGGATGCACCCGGCTGACGGCCGGGTGGTGTCGAACTTCATCGTCCAGGCACTGAAGAACGAGGATATTACGCTCTACGGCGACGGCAGCCAGACCAGGTCATTCTGTTATGTCGACGATCTTGTAGAGGCGCTGATCAGGTTGATGAGTACGTCTGAGGACGTCACTGGCCCGATCAATCTCGGTAATCCCACGGAGTTCTCAATCCGCGCGCTTGCCGAGATGGTCATCGAACTGACCGGCTCTTCCTCGCGAATTGTCTATTTGCCGCTGCCTGCTGACGATCCAAAGCAACGGCAGCCGAACATCGACCTGGCGGTCAAGCTGCTTGACTGGAAACCAAAAATTGCGTTGGCGGACGGTCTCAAGATGACAATTGCATATTTCAAAAAGAGCTTGTTCGACTAAGCAAGCGTTAAGAGTTGGCACTAACCTAAGGCAATAATTGAAAAATTAGGGCAACTTTCGACAAGCACGTGCGCTCACCCGATGACATAAAGAAATTCGCTGCCAATGGATTTCTCCTCCCAGCAGAGGCAGCCCGAGGCAGAGGATTGTCTCATCCGGTTTTCCCCTGACTGGTTGAGACTTTGTTGGGCTCTGTCAGTCCTCGGTCCCGGTCAAAAGAGTTCCGGGCGGCTCCAGACTGGACTCGCCCGGACTTTTGGAGATCCCGTTTTTTGCGGGTGTTCAAACTGATCCGTCAAAAGTTTGACCGCCACTAACAGCGCAGAGGAATGCAAACACCAGGCTGCCGATTGCATGCGAGAGGTCGGTTATCGAGTGGACCTCTTTCGCCGCGATCGAGCTGACGGCGTCTGCTTGGTCTCCGGCATGAATGCCCAACAGACTGCCAGCGCCGCGACGGCCACGCCCATGATGGCGTAGAAGCCGGCGCGATCGCCGAAGCTTTGCGCAACATAGCCCGTGAGCGTGGTGCTCAGTGCTGCGCCAATGCCGCTGAACGTTCCAACAATGCCCTGCGCGAGATTGAAGCGTCCTGAACCTTTGGTGACATCGGCGATGATCACCGGCGTCAACACGCCGATGGCTGCGGCACTCACTCCATCGAGTAGCTGGACCGCAACCAGCAAGCCCGCGTTGTGAATAAACGCAAAACAGGCGGCGCGGATTGGCAGCGCCGCCAGACCGATCAACAAGAGCGGCCTGCGTCCCCAACTCTTCGCTGTGCGCCCCACCCATGGAGCGAGAACGGCGACGACGATCTGCGGAACGAAAATGAGCGCCGAAATGACAAGAGACGATCCGCGGACTCGCCCTAATTCCTCGCCGACGAGCGGCAACATCGAAGCGTTGGCCAACTGAAACAGGACAAGGCAGGCTGCAAAGATGAGTAGGCTAAGGTTGGTGACGATGGAGGTGCGGGTGTGGCGCGGAGGTCGCGATGGATGATAATCGCCGGGCGGGGCGCCGGACGCTCGTGCGAAGTGGACATCGGCGCCGCGGATTTCGGCGAGAGCGACTAACGCCGGAACCGCAAGTGCGGCGCTGGCGAAGAAGATGGCTCGGTTCGAGAACACGTAGCCGAGCAAGCCCATAAGGCCTGCAGCAACCACGCCGCCAATGGCTGCAAACCGCTGATTGCGGCCCAGGCGTTCAGGCAGTCCCTCGATTCCGACCAGGCCTAGACTGATCGCCGCAATGGCCGGCCCAATAAACCCGCCGGCTATACCCAACAGCATTTCGGCAATCAGCGCTGGCGTGAACCGGGGCCAAAACCCCAACATCACAGCGGCCAACGCGACCGCCAGAATAGCGATCGCAACCAGCGCTCGCTTCGACTGAACCGCATCCAACAATGCGCCGCTCGGCACCTGGACTAACAATCCAACAATACCGCCGGCAGTCAGGACGAAGCCTATCTCTGCTTGCCTCCAACCCTCGCCTGCCAGATACAGGGCGACGAATGGGCCGAAGCCGGTCAATACTCCGGCAACGAAAAAATTGAACCAATCGAGGCCGCGCAGACTTTGCGCCGAGGTGGGGCTCTCAGTTGGCCCGGGGAGAACCAAGTCTGCTGTCGTCATCGGAGCATTCAAACGCGCGACAGAGGACGGAATTCTTAGGCGAGCGTTGCGCGGTCATCTCGCATGCTTCGATCAAGTTTGCAGTTCCGCCTCGGCCGCGGCGCGATCAACGAACCACATAAGCTCACCGATCGGATCGACGCGGGCCGCGGGGACTTGGCTGCCGCCAACCCGGATCGTCCGCAAGATCGCCGCCTTCTCGTGGCCCGTGACCAGAAACGCAACCCGCCTGCTGCTGTCGATGGCCGGATAGGTCATGGTCAGACGGATTTCGGGCCGCCCGTGCGACACCGCCGCGACCCATCGCTTGCGCTCGTCCAGTACCGGCTCTCCCGGCAGCAAGGACGCCGTATGGCCGTCGGGACCGAGCCCGAGCAGCGTGATGTCGAAAAGCGGACGGGCTGGATCAAGCGTCGCCGCGCCATAAGCCTGCTGCAAGGTTCGTTCGTAACGTCGTGCAGCGTCTTCCGGCGTTCCATCGACCGGCATGGGATGAATGTTTTCCGGCGGCACGGGCGCTCTGTCGAGCATCGCTTCGCGCGTCATCCGATAGTTACTCTCGGGATCGTCATAGGGGACGAAGCGCTCGTCGCCCCAATACCAGGAGACGATCGGCCAAGGAAAACGGCCGCTGAATTCATCTGACGCGAGCAGTTGGTAGAGGGTTTTAGGCGTCGATCCGCCTGACAGCGACACCCGGAAGCCACCTTTTGCGGCCAACGCCGCCGCAGTCATCCACTCCGCGACATGATGCGCCAACGCCATCGGATCGGGAAAAATCTCCCACTGGCCGCCTGTTTGATTCATTGGGCGTCCTGTCTGACGGATCGCAGGACGAAGCGCTCCATTGCCTTGGCGAAACCCTCGTCATTGTAGGAATCCGTCACGGCGTTGGCCTGCGCCTTGACCTCGTCGGAGGCATTGCCCATGGCAATGCTCAGCCCGGAACGCTTGAACATCAGCACATCATTGGACTGATCGCCGATAGTGGCGATCTCTTCCGTCGGTATGCCCAAATGGGTCGACAGATATTCGACGACGGCGCCTTTGTTGGCGTCCTTGTTGGTGATGTCGAGGTAGTATGGCTGTGAGCGGTTTGCGGTCGCGCGTTGGCCGAACATGGCCTGAGCGTCGGTTTCGCAACGCTTCACCCGGTCGAGATCGTCGCTGATGCCGACGATTTTAGCCACTTGCTCCAATGATTCGTCAAAGTTAGCCACGACGGTGGGCTCGAACTTCACCGTCCATGCCTCGCGATCAACATGCGGCGCATCACGCTTGGTGATCAGCCAGTCGTTGCCGCGGTAGATCCAGGCATCGAGACCATGCTTGCGAATCAGATCGATCGCTTGCCGCGCAACGTCGGCAGGCAAGGTCTTTTGCTCGAGGATCGTCAGATCCCTTTTGACGAAGAGACCGCCGTTGAAGCCGGCAATCGGCGTGTCCAGATCGAGCGGATCAAACAGCATCTGCATGCCGCGTGGCGGCCGGCCGCTGGTGATGGCAAAGCGTATTCCGGCGCCGCGCAATCTCTTCACGGCCTCGCCGGCGCGCTCCGTCAGTATTTTTTGTTCCGTGACCAGCGTGCCATCGACGTCTGCCAGCACGAGCGAGATCCTCTTGTCGGTCATCTGGACCTCATTGCGGGCAGTCGCCGGGCGGCCGCCGCGGTGCCGCAGAGGTCTTTGGTAGCACCTTTCCCGCCGCTCGACACCGGCGCTCTCCGCAACTGTGATTTGAACGTGATCGACGTGCCGCCGGTTCCACGGCCGTTCGAACAATCCATTGGCGGAGTGCTTCGTGAAACCGGCTAAGCGGTTTGCGAGTGACGGCGCCGCGGAGCGATTTTACGCAAAAAATGCGTAGGTCGAAGCAATTTCGCGCAAGCGGCGCCGTGCAGTTCATTCGATCTGACGACTGGTTCAGGCAAGCGCGCGGGAAAGCTCGCGCGGGAGATATTCGATGTTGAGCAAGACAAAATTTGTGCTTTCCGTAGCAATTGTTCTCGGCACCGCCTTCGAGGCATCGGCGGCGAGTGAGCATCGCCGCGTCACCCCGATACATCGGGCCATCTACGACTTCGCGCCCGACGCAGGTAGCGGCCTCTGTTCGCCGATACATCCCCCACTTTGCAGCAACATTTGCACCGGGCCTGGCCCTTGTGCGCCGCCGGATAGCTGGTGAGGTGTCCGGCGCGGGCGCCTTGGCTCCGAGCGCGCGAACCGACCTATGGGAACTGGTTAGTATTCGGCGCATGATGCGGCCGCGAAGGTCTGCAACGGCACGGCGACACGGCGAGCGAGCCCATGGTCGGAGAGAGACCCACCGTCGTCATCCTCGGCGCCGGATTCGGGGGGCTTGAGGCCGCCAAAACATTGCGCCGCGCGCCGGTCGAGATCACGCTGATCGACCGGCAGAACTATCACTGCTTTCAGCCGTTGCTTTATCAGGTGGCGACCGCGGCCCTGTCGCCAGCCGACGTCGCTTGGCCGATCAGGCATATTTTGCGCCGCCAGAAAAACGTGACGGTGCTGCTGACTGAGGTCATCGGCATCGACACCGCCGAACAAACGGTCGAGACCAAGGCGGTTTCATTTCATTTCGACTTTCTGATCATCGCAACCGGCGCGACCCACTCGTATTTCGGCAACGACTCATGGGCCACGTGCGCTCCGGGATTAAAGCGCATCGAAGACGCCATCCGCATCCGCCGCAGCATTCTGTCGTCCTTCGAACGGGCGGAGCTCACCGATGACGAGGCAGAGCGCCGGCGGCTGCTGACATTCGTGATCGTCGGCGGCGGTCCGACCGGCGTCGAAATGGCGGGCGCTATCGCCGAAGTGGCGCGGCAGACGCTGGCGCGCGATTTCCGCCGCATCGATCCGCGCACGTCCCGTATCGTGCTGATCGAAGCCACGCCGCGCCTGTTGCCGGCGTTCTCGCCGCAGCACGCCGCCTACGCGCAAAAAACGCTGAACGCGATGGGCGTTGACGTGATGACCTCGACGCGGGTGACGAACTGCGATGAAAAAGGCGTCGAGCTGCAAGCCGGCCGGATCGATGCCGGCGCGATAATATGGGCGGCAGGAGTGATGGCGTCGCCCGCCGCGAGCTGGCTTGCCGCGGAGCATGACAGAGCCGGACGCGTGATCACCCGTTCCGATCTGTCGCTTCCCGGCCACGACAACATATTCGTGATCGGCGATACCGCCTCGGTGCAGGATTCGTCTCGCGGTACCGTTCCCGGTCTCGCGCCCGCCGCCAAGCAGATGGGTGACTATGTCGGCCGCCTCATTGCAGCGCGGCTCGCCGGCCGCTCGCTGGCGCCGTTCCGCTATCGCGATCTCGGCACTTTGGCCACGATCGGACGCCGCGCCGCCATCGTCGAGTTAGGACCTATCCAACTCAGAGGCTTTGTCGGCTGGTTATTCTGGAGCGTGGCGCACATTTATTTCCTGATCGGACTGCGCAATCGCTTCGTGGTCGCGATCAACTGGCTGTGGAGCTACCTCACATTCCAGCGTGGCGCCCGGCTCATTACCGATGTCCCGCCGGTGCGTTCCCCAAAAAGCTAAACCATTGATCCGCAACGATCTTGAGTGGCGGTTTCAGGGGACTTGGTGGAGCCGAGGGGATTTGAACCCCTGACCTCCGCAGTGCGATTGCGGCGCTCTCCCAACTGAGCTACGGCCCCGCCGCGGCGGCTTCCCACTCGGCTCCCGGGCAATTGCGGGAGGAAATGGGACGTGCCGATTTTCTGGCGAGTGCGGGCGATTTAGGGGCAGCCACCGGGCCTGTCAAGGACACGGGCCAAGCACACGGGCCAGGCACACGGGTAGCAACGGTACGGTCTTGCGCCCGCGAGCGCGGTTCGGTTCGAACGCCCCTTTCCCGCCGCCGCGCAAGCGGCTATTCGTCTGTCGCGCCGGGCGGCGCCGCGCGGAGACCTCGATGGAAAATCCCCTTCTCTGGCTCGTCGATACGGTGATCCAGCTCTACATCTGGATCCTCATCGCGGCCGCCATTTTGTCGTGGCTGATCGCGTTTAACGTGGTCAACACCCGCAACCACTTCGTCGCCGCAGTGGCGAATTTCTTCTATCACGTCACCGAGCCGGCACTGCGCCCGATTCGCTCGATCATGCCCAATCTCGGCGGCATCGATATTTCGCCGGTGATTTTGATCATCGGCCTGTTGTTTCTCGAACGCATCATCTTCTGGCTCTACGCTAATTTCTTCGCCTAGCGCGCGGCGCGCACGTCGCCTTGACGCACACGCACGATCGAATTGAATCGCCGTTGCGAGGAGCGTAGCTACGAAGCAATGACGGCAAGCGGCCTACAGGAAGCTCAGCACGTGCGGCGCGAACAAGCCAAACAATAGGAGAATGATTCCGATCACGCCGAGCCCGCCGGCGCACCAGGAGAGCGCCAGTATGCCGGTGATGACAGTCGCCGAGGCGAGCACGATGCCGATCTGAAACGCCGCCGAGGCCACCTCGTAATGGTGGTACTTGTCCATGGCGAGATCGCGGGTCTCTTCGGTGGCTTTTGCCCGCTCCATCAGCTCCTTACGGCCTTCGCGCGACTTCGGGTCCGAGTCGAAGGTGGCTGCCGTCTTCTGCCAGTCGTCGATCTGCTTATCGATCGCCGCCTTGGCCTGCGCATCGGTGACCGAGGCCTCCTGCAGCTTGAGCGTCTCCGCAGCGGTCATGAGCTGCGTCCGGCGGATGGTCTTGGCCTGGAAGAACGCCCATAGATCGGAGGATTTGACATTGGCATCGACCGCCTCGGTCTGTGCACTCTTGCCCAGCGTCTCCGAGAACGACAGAAGCAGCGCCAGCACCGCGATCAAGAGCGCGATCTTCTTGTTGAAGCCGGCAGCGTGTTCCATGTGCTCGGCGTGTTCCATTTGCTCGTGTGCGTCGGACATCGTGCCCCCCTCTTTGTCATTCCGAGGCCGAGCGCAGCGAGGAGCCCGGAATCCATAATCCCAGCGATCGTGGAAATGGATTCCGGGCTCGCCGCTACGCGGCCCCCCAGAATGACGACTAGCACAAAATCGTGTTACGCGCGCGGATGCGCGCTGCGATAGGCCTCGATCAGCCGCTCGGCGTCGACTTCCGTATACATCTGCGTGGTCGACAGCGAGGCATGGCCGAGCAATTCCTGGATCGAGCGCAGATCGCCGCCGCGGCTGAGCAGGTGCGTCGCGAAGGAGTGGCGCAACGCATGCGGTGTCGCTGTTTCGGGCAGCCCGAGCGCACCGCGCAGCCGCGCCATCGCGAGTTGGACGATCCGCGGCGACAGCGGGCCGCCCTTGGCGCCGACGAACAGTGGGCCGTCGTGCGGCAGGTCATAGGGACACAGCGCGACGTAAGCGACGACGAGCTTCTGCACCTGCGGCAACACCGGCACCATGCGCTGCTTGCTGCCCTTGCCGGTGACGGTGATCGCGTCGCCTAATTCAATATCGCCGCGTTTGAGGCCGAGTGCCTCCGAAATACGCAGACCGGAACCGTAGAGCAGGCTCAGAACCGCCGCATCGCGCGCGTGAATCCACGGCTCGCGGCCGTCGCCGGCCGGCAGATCGGGATCGGCCATGCGCTTGGCGGTAGTGGCGCTGAGCGGCCGCGGCAAAGTCTTGGCGATTTTTGGCGGGCGCACGGCGGTGAGCGCCCCGACTCTGCCTTTGCCGTTCCTCTCCAGAAAGCGGGCGAAGGCCCGCATGCCGGCAAGGCCACGCATCAGCGAACGGCTGCCGATGCCCTGCGCGCGGCGCGCCGCCAAGAACGCGCGCACGTCGGCCGGCGTCAGCGCTGCGAGTTGGTGGAGCGATGGCGCGCCGCCAAGATGCTCGGCGAGGAAATCGAGAAATTGCAGAACGTCACGCCGATAAGCCTCGACGGTTTTCGGCGACATGCGCCGCTCGGCCGACAGATAGCCGAGCCAGCTTTCGATCTCGGCAGCGACCTTGGCGGCGATCTTGGGAGCGATCGAGTCCATTCCGCGCGTTCTTTCGCTCCGGATGCGGTGCATGCGCAGCGCCCCGGAAACACCTATCTAATTAGCGTCGCCGCCCTTTACCCTTCCTTAACCGCCCGGAATCGGCCCAAAATCCGACATGCCCCGCCGCGTCGTCGATGTTCTTGTCCCGGTCGCCGTCGACCGCGCCTATTCGTACACGGTGCCGGAAAAGCTTGAGCTTCATCCGGGCGACGTCGTGTCCGTGCCGCTCGGCGCGCGCGAGGCGACCGCTGTGGTGTGGGCGGAAAACCCGAAGCCCAATCCGCGCCTCGACAACCGGCTCAAGGACGTCGACGAAAAGCTGCAAGTGCCGCCGCTCAAGGAGGAGCTGCGCGGCTTCGTCGATTGGGTGGCGAACTACACATTAAGCTCGCGCGGCATGGTGCTGCGCATGTGCCTGCGCATGGGCGAGCATTTGGGCGCCGAGCGCGAGCGTGTCGGGGTGCGGCTCGCGGACAAAGCGCCGGCCCGCATGACGGCCGCACGCCACCGCGTACTTGAACTCCTCGCCGACGGCATGGTGCGCGGAAAGGCCGAGGCCGCGCGCGAAGCCGGCGTATCCGCCGGCGTGCTCGACGGGCTCGTGGACGACGGCGCGCTCGAAACCGTCGTGCTGCCGCCGGAGCCCGTCGCTGAAAAACCCGATCCGGATTTCGCGCCGACCGATTTTTCCCCGGCGCAGCAGGCCGGGGCTACAACGCTGAAACAAACGCTCGCCAAGGGCGGCTATTCGGTGACGCTGCTCGATGGTGTCACCGGCTCGGGCAAGACCGAGGTTTATTTCGAGGCGGTCGCCGACGCGATCCGCAGCGGCCGGCAGAGCCTCATTCTGATGCCCGAGATCGCGCTCACCGCGCAATTTCTGGACCGCTTCGCCGCACGCTTCGGTCACAAGCCGGCGGAATGGCACTCGCAGCTCACCCCGCGCAGGCGCGCGCGCACCTGGAGCGCGGTCGCCAACAACGAAGTCTCGGTCGCGGTCGGCGCCCGCTCGGCGTTGTTTCTGCCCTACGCCGATCTCGGGCTGATTATCGTCGATGAAGAGCACGACCCGGCCTACAAGCAGGAAGATGGCGTGCGCTATCACGCCCGCGACATGGCGGTGGTGCGCGGCCACATCGCACGCATTCCGGTGGTGCTGTCATCGGCGACGCCGTCGGTGGAGACCGAAGTCAACACCCGGCGCGGCCGCTACGCGCGCATCGCACTGCCCGAACGCTTCGGCGGCGCACGGCTGCCCGCGATCGAGGCGATTGATCTCCGCCGCGCACCGCCGCCGCCGCGCCATTTCATCTCGCCGGTGCTCGCCGGCGCGATGAAGGTGTCGCTCGAACACGACGAACAGTCGCTGTTGTTTCTCAATCGCCGCGGCTACGCGCCGCTCACGCTCTGCCGCGCCTGCGGCTTCCGCTTCGCCTGCCCGAACTGCGACGCGTGGCTGGTCGATCACCGCTTCCGCCGCCAGCTCGTCTGCCACCATTGCGGCTATGCGATGCCGCATCCAACAAATTGCCCGCAATGCCAGGCGGTCAATTCGTTCGTGCCGATCGGCCCCGGCGTCGAGCGGCTCGAAGAGGAAGTGCGCGAACTCTTTCCCGGCGCGCGCGTGCTGGTGCTCTCGTCCGATCTGGTCACCTCGGTCGATCGCCTGCGCGAGGAATTCGCCGACGTCGCCGCCGGCCGCTTTGACATCGTCATCGGCACGCAGCTGGTGGCGAAAGGCCACCATTTCCCGATGCTCAATCTCGTCGGCGTCATCGACGCCGATCTTGGCCTCGCCAACGGCGATCCGCGCGCCGCCGAGCGCACGTTTCAGCTCCTGCACCAGGTGGTCGGCCGCGCCGGCCGCGAAGCCGGCGCCGGCTACGGTTATCTGCAGACCCACCAGCCCGAGCATCCGGTGATCCGCGCGCTGATCGCGCAGGACCGCGGCGCGTTCTACGACGCCGAGATCGAGCTGCGCGAGACGACGCACTATCCGCCGTTCGGCCGGCTGGCGAGCCTCGTCGTCTCCGGCGCCGACCGCCACGAGACCGAAGGTTTCGCGCGCGCGTTTGCTCGCTCGGCGCCCAAAGTCGAAGGCACCACAGTTGATCATGCGACGGCCGACGACGTGCGTGTGCTCGGCCCCGCCGAGGCTCCGCTCGCGCTGGTGCGCGGACGGCATCGCCTGCGTTTGTTGGTCAAAGCGCCGCGTGCGTTCGATCTCTCGGCCTATTTGCGCGAATGGCTTGATGTCGGGCCGAAGCCGAAGGGCTCGATCAAGCTTGAGATCGATGTCGATCCGCAGAGTTTTTTGTAGGGTGAAATTAAGTTTTCCGTTCTCGCGGCGCGTTCTTCATCCTTCCCTGCGATAGCGGGGAAGGGGGACCACCCTGCGAAGCAGGGTGGTGGAAGGGGCGCGGGCCTCGTCGAAACTCTTTCGACGAAAGCGGTGCGTCGAGTTAGACGCCCCCTCCACCATCCTTCGCTCGCTACGCGAGCTACGGATGGTCCCCCTCCCCCGCTTTCGCGGGGGCGGAAGCAATAAAATCCCGTTCTCGCGGCGCGTATTCTGCGCCCGAGCTTTGTCAAACAGCGAAACCAAGGCCTCCCGAACAAATAAAGAGGGAGGCGGAGCGCCGAAAGGCGCAACTGCATTGTCCGCGCCGCACCTCCGGACGTGACCGCCCGAACGTGCTTGCGGGCGCGGGCGCGCCACGGACCGGTTCGCTTGACGCGAACCGCCCGCTTCGGGCGCGCTCGCCTTCCGGCGCTCCACCGCGGCTCTCGTCGCAGGGCGAACGCTGTCGACTCGGTCCAGGCCGCGCTTCACCCGACCGGGAGGGAGCGGGTGTTACCCGCGCCATCGATCGCGCTTAAGCCAAGCACCTGGCTCGCCGGTCGTCATGCCGGCGGGGGACGATGCCCGGACCGCCCGGGAGCGGAGTGTATCGCTCCGCCCGCGGGAACCGCTCCCGCTCCCTTTCAGTGAGTACCCTCGGCCGAAAGGTCCCTCGTGATTCGACGAGCGAGATGATCGTTCGTAGCAGAAAAGGGGACGCATGTCAAGTAGTATCACCGAAAGGGAGACGACCGGATTCGGCGAAGCAAGCGGACAATCAGCCCGGTCGTGTCTCAGTTTGAATTTTGTCGATGGTTGGCGGCCGGGATAGCGAATACACAATGGCATTCAATGACGGACTTGCAATGACGGACTTGCAATGACGGACTTGCAATGACGGACTTGCAATGACGGACTTGCAATGACGGACTTGCAATGACGGACTTGCAATGACGGACTTGCAATGACGGACTTGCAATGACGGACTTGCAATGACGGACTTGCAATGACGGACTTGCAATGACGGACTTGCAATGACGGACTTGCAATGACGGACTTGCAATGACGGACTTGCCCGAAATGACGCGGTGCAACCCAAGCCCGGTAAGCGCGGGCCCTCTAAAAAGGCCACCTCAATGCATGGGACGATTACAATGACGACCTGGATCAAATGCACCGACGAACGTGGGCAGATCATCTACGTCAATATCGCCAACGCCATCACGCTTCTGCGCAATGAAGCTCAGCACCGAGGCACGGTCATAGCCTTCATGGGGGCGTCCGATCCCGTTTCTGTCCGCGAGACGCCAGAAGACATTTTGAATGCAGCCAAAAGCCAAAATTCAAACTGAGACACTACCGGTTTTTCTGGTAGCTTGCGCAGAATAGGGATCCTCCCACAGACAGGCTGGATTGCTCGATGTCCTCATTGTCGGACCTCCCGGAAGTCGTCGGTTTCTTTAGTTACTCGCGCGAGGATGACGAGTTCCTACAAGGGCAGGCTGTCGAAGCTGCGGGAGGGCATCCAGGACGAGTTGGGGGCGCAACTCGGCCGCTCCAGAACAAGCTTCCGGCTGTGGCAGGACAAGGAGGCGATCGCCCCCGGAAAATTGTGGCAATCGGAAATCAAGACGGCCGTCGAGCAATCGGTATTCTTCATTCCCATCGTGACGCCGCGGGCGGTCAACAGCGATTATTGCAAATTCGAATTCGAAGCGTTTTTGGCGCGGGAACACGCGCTCGGTCGTGCGGACCTTGTTTTTCCGATCCTGTACGTGCCGGTCCCGGCGCTCGCAAACGAGGCGCAATGGCGCGATCATCCCGTGCTTTCGGCCATCGCCAGGCGACAATACGTCGATTGGCAGGCGTTCCGTTATTCCGATGTTGATACGCCCGCACCGCGTGAGGCGATAGCACGCTTCTGCCGCAAGATCGTCGAGGCGTTGGATCAGTCATGGTTGTCGCCGGAGGAGCGCCAGCGGCAAGAGGAGGCTAAAGCCCAGCGAAAAGAGGAAGAAGAGCAGCGCCAAAAAGAGGCGCAGGCGAAACGACGTGATTCCGAAGAAGAGCGGCTGCGAAAAGATGCGGCGGAAGCGCAAGAAGCGGAGCGCATTGCTCGCGAACATGCTGATGAAAAGCGCCGACGTGACGCCGCCGCCGAGCGCGCCCGCGTCGAGGAAGAGGTTCAGGAACGAGCGAAAGCGGAGGCGCTCCGCCTGAAGCAAGAGACGAACCGCGACGAGGAAATTCAACGACAGAAACGGCAGAAGGAGGAGAAAACCCCTAAGGAAAAAGAGGAAACGGTATCGCGGACGACAGCTCCCGCTCCGTCAAATATAACGTTTCTTCAGGTCGTCTGTGCGCTCCTGGTCCTCCAGGGAATTGTCCGCGCCTGGTCCGGGATTGTCGTGTTGTCTCCGTATCCTTATGGCATACCACTTCCGCTTATCTTTCTATGGTGTTGCGGCCCTATAGTTGTCATTTCTTTTTTTCGGCATTGCTTCGCTGAAAAGGTGGGCGCGCGTAATTGGCTGGATTGTGGTTGGCTTTGGTCTAATCATCGATGGGATGTTGGTCGTGGCGAGTCAATTCGATCCAAGATGCACTTACTGTGCTAAATCCATACGGTTCGACTTGGGGCTTGTGCCATTTTTCCTGTCGGTGATCATTGATGTCGTCGTCATCATTTATCTCATCCGTTTCTATCGGCCGGTGCCGCGCGCGGCATAAATTGAGTCTTCCGACCGCAGCGTGGCGGTCGAAGGAGTTACGCAATCTTGCTTGAGTCCGGAATTGGCCCCTCGCGCCCTATCGCAGCGCTGTAGTGTCTTGGTCGTTACTGGCGGCACAGGAGACATTGGGCGGCAAGCCCCAAGGCGCAGCAAAATATCTTCGCGCGGAACAGGTCTGGCGCGGTCACTCTTTCCTCCCACCCCCACCTCAGGAATTCCAGCGCAACGGCAATCTCGCGCAAGGTCAAGCGATAAGTGAAACATCCGCGCCGCACCACGGGTAGCGGAGAAAATCGAATTCGCTTTCAGGGGCAAAGCCGACATCGGACCGGATTTATGAGTACACGCCCTACCCCGTCACGGGAATTATCGTTTTTTCTTCTTCGCTGGCTTCTTGGTGTTCTTCTTGTTGGCAAAAATCGCGTTCCAATTTTCCTTATAGGCCGCGGTGACCGGTTTCTGACCCTCGCCCCGGCTGTAGCTGGCAGGTGCCGCGCCGGCAGTCTCGCCACCGCCTGATTTGGGCGCGTCTTTGGGTACGTCTTTGGGCGCGTCTTTGGGCGCGGCTTCAGCTGCGGTGGTCGCGACCTTCGCGGTGGCGTCTTTTTTGGGCGCCGTTTCGGATTTTGTCTTTTTGCCTTCGCTGGCCATCGTATTCCCTCACGCGGGTTGCATTACCGCTCAGTCTTTACCCGGCCCCCCGGATTCGGCCTTTGGCCGCCCGAGTGCGAGCCTGTGCCGCGCATCCACGGCTTTACGAAGCCGCGGATACAAAGACATGGATGGCCGGGTCAAGCCCGGCCATGACGGCCTCGAAGCCACCGGCTGTCCAACTATCACTTATTTGAGCCGGCGGCTTATGATGGGTGAGCAAGCGCTCAGTCCATCCTACCTCGGCCCATGACACTGACGATCGAGACGATATTACTGCTCGCCGCCGTGCTGGTGGTCGTCGCCGTCGTCGCGCGGCGGCTGCAAACCGCACCGTCTATACTGCTCGTGGTCGCCGGTGTCGCGCTCGCCTTCCTTCCCGGCCTGCCGCGCATCGCGCTGGCCCCGGAAGTGGTGCTCTACGGCATCCTGCCGCCGCTGATCTATTCGGCCGGCGTCGCCATGAGCTGGCGCGAGTTTCGCTTCAATCTGCGCCCGATCACGCTGTTGGCGTTCGGCTGCGTGGTATTCACCAGCGCCGCGGTGGCGGCGATGGCCCATTTCGCGCTCGGCATGAGCTGGGCGCTCGGCTTCGTGCTCGGCGCCATCGTGTCGCCGACCGACTCCGTGGCTCCGCTCGCCATCATCCGCAATCTGGGCCTGCCGCGCCGGCTGCTCGTCGTGCTCGACGCCGAGGGGCTCGGCAACGATGCCACCGCGCTGATCCTCTACCGCTTTGCCGTCGCTGCGGTCGCCACCGGCTTGTTCTCCCTGCCGCAGGCCGCCGGTCACTTCGCTCTGATCGTCATCGGCGAAATCGCCTTCGGCGTCGGCGTCGGCTGGGTCAGCCTGCGGCTGCGCCGGTGGTCGCGCGATCCGCGCGTGGAAATCACGCTGTCGCTGATGACGCCATTCGCCGCCTTTCTGGTCCCGGCCAATCTCGGCGGCTCCGGCGTGCTGGCGACGATCGCCGCCGGCCTGTTCGTGAGCTGGAACGGGCCGCTGCTCATTCCGGCGGCGACGCGGCTGCAGGGAATCTTCTTCTGGGACCTGATCGTCTACTACCTCGAAGGCTTCATCTTTCTGATCACCGGCATGGAAACCCGCGACCTGATCGATCGCCACAACACGACCATGCTGCGCGAACTCGTTCTCGCCCTCGTTCTGACCGTCGCGGTGATCGTCGTCGCGCGATTCGTCTGGGTCTTTCCCGCCACTTATCTGCCGCGCTGGCTCAGTCCGTCGCTGCGCCGTCGCGATCCGTCGCCGCCCTGGCAATGGGTATTCCTGCTCGCCTTCGTCGGCGTGCGCGGCGTCGTTTCGCTCGCCGCCGCGCTGGCGCTGCCGCTGGCCACATTCGCCGGCGCCCCGTTTCCGGACCGCGATCTCATCCTGTTCGTCACCTTCGGCGTTATCGTGGTCACGCTGGTCGGCCAAGGCCTCATGCTGCCGGGCGTGGTGCGCTGGCTCGCCTTGCCGCACGACGCCGAAGACGAGCGCCGGCGTGAGCGTGACGCCGAGATTGCCGCGCGGATTGAGACTTTGAACGTGGCGCAGAGCCGGGTGAATCAGCTCGAGGCGGACGGCGAAGTATCAGCCGAGGTCCTGGCGATCCTGCGCGCCAATCAGGCGAACCGTGCCGGGCAGGTGCCGACAGACCCGGATGGCCGCGAGGCCGTGGGTGCGGCGGCGGAGTTGCGGGCGGAACTGATCGCCGCCGAGCGTGAATACATTTACCGCCTGCTGCAGCAAGGCCGCATCACCGACGAAGCCCGCAGGCGGATCGAGCGCGAACTGGACCTTGAGGAAGCGAGTCTCGCATTCAAGCGAGAAAGCGAAGCCGACCCGCCGTTGTAGCCGAGTCGTCATTGCCGGGCTTGACCCGGCAATCCATGCTGACCCTCGGATCGCAAGTAAAAATAAGTAAAGGTATTGCCCTGCCGCATCTCAGCATGGATACGCGGGTCAAGCCCGCGTATGACGAGGTGGCTTCTTTCGTCTGCTCCTTGGCGCCACAACCTTCTTCCGTTCCGCCACCGCGAAACGCCCGCTTGGCCCAGACCGCAAGCTCGTCGGGATCGTCGTAGAGCCGCTCCGGCAGACGCCAATAAGGGCAGCGCGTGCTGGCTCGGCCGGCCGGATTTCCGGCCGCGCGTATAGGTGAACGGCGCGCAGCCTTCGCGCTCGAAGTCGGCGCATGTTGCTGTCGTCCGCTTTCAGATAGATCACGTCGCGGACGATCAGGCCGAACATCAAGCCGTCGCGAAAAATCCCGGCGCCCGAGAACATGCGCCGGACTGTGATCGGTCCGAACGGCGCAAACAGGTCGCGGATGAAATCGGAGTCCAAGGTTGCGGTCCTTGGCCTCAGGCGAACCGCTCCCTCGCCCGGGCGCGCGCCCTTTCGGCCTCGACTTCACGGTTCTTGGCCGGGCTCGCCGTCTCCAGTGAATTCAGCAGCCGCCGCGCAACGCCGGCGACGTCATCGACGGCGCGATCGAACGCCGCCTGGTTGGCGCGCGACGGGTTGGCGAAGCCGGAGAGCTTGCGCACGAATTGCAGCGCCGAGGCGCGGATTTCTTCCTCGCTGGCCGGCGGTTCGAAATTGAACAACGTGCGGATATTGCGGCACATGGGTTGCTCCGTGGTCACTCCCTTTGACGTACAAACAGGTTATACATTTCTCGCGCGCGGTGCACCGCCAACGCACCACGCAAAATGCTTTGAGGGCATCCCATTGAAGCCGGCAACAGCCAAGCCGATCAGCATTGCCGTCGCCGATGGCGTCAGCGTTTCCGGCCTGCTGCACGCGCCACCGCAAGCGCACGCGTGTTATGTGCTGGCGCATGGCGCCGGCGCCGGCATGACGCATCCGTTCATGACCGCGGTCGGCGGACGGGCTCAGCGAGCGCGGCATCGCCACCTTGCGCTATCAGTTTGCCTACATGGAGCGCGGGCTCGAAACGCCCCGATCCGCCGAAGCTCGCGCACGCGGCCGTCCGCGCCGCTGTCGCAGCGGCGCAAAACGCCGCGCCGAAGCTTCCGCTGATTGCCGGCGGCAAATCGTTCGGCGGCCGCATGACCTCGCAGGCGCAAGCCGAAGCGCCGCTGCCGGGCGTGCGCGGCTTGGCGTTTCTCGGCTTTCCGCTGCATCCCGCCGGCCGCCCGTCCGCCGAACGCGCCGAGCATCTGTTTGACGTGAAAGTGCCGATGCTGTTCCTGCAAGGCACCCGCGACACGCTGGCGGCGCTCGATCAGCTCGAGCCGCTCTGCAAGGCGCTCGGCCAGCGGGCGACACTGAAGCTGTTCGCCGCCGCCGATCATTCCTTCCACGTGCCGGCGCGGACTGGACGCACGGACGCGCAGGTTCTGGCCGACGTGCTGGATGCCTTTGCAAGTTGGGTTGCCAAAATTGTCGCCTGATGGCGCGGCCCCAGGAAATCTCGTCGATGCCCGCGCCCCTTCTACCATCCTGCTTCGCAGGATGGTCCCCCTCCCCCACTTGCGTGGGGGTGGATGAAAGACAGCGCCGCGAGAGCTTCGCTACGCCGCAGCCCGCCTCAGGCCCAGCCCGAGACCGATCCAGCCGACGCCGGCGACGACGAGATCGACGCCGAGAAAGACGCCGAGGATGTAAAGGCTCGCCACCGGCCAATGGACGATAATGACGAGACCGATCAGAAAGGTGACAGCGCCGGACAGCAGCACCCAGATCCACGGCGTTCCCCGCATCATGCTGAACGCCAAGATCATGCGCATGATTCCGGAGACGACCAGCGCGGCGCCTAGCAGCAGCGTCAGGACCGCGGCCGCGAGCAGCGGATTTTCGAAGGTGATGAAGCCGGCCACGATGTAGAGCGCGCCGAGCAGGAGCCAGAGCAGGAATTTGCCCCAGCTCTTGATCTGGAAAGCGTTGATCACCTCGGCAATGCCGGCGATCAGCATCATGATGCCGACGATGAAGACGCTGGCGACGGTGGCGAGAACGACGCTACCGAGCGCGATGATGCCGGCGGCCACATAGACGACGCCGAGCGCAACGATCCAGCCCGATTTGGCGCGCAGTGGCGCGAGGCCGGGCTCGCCGCCAAAAGAGTGAGGGGCATGCGTCAGGGTTGACATGGCTGTTTGCTCCCGTTGGACCATATTCGCATCGCCGTCCTCGCGCACCGACCGGCGCGATGAGAAGACGGCGATTGTCCGCAAGCGTAGGCCGTCCGCGACACGCCGTTTTGACACAGATCAAAACGGCAATTCGGCTCGATCATTGGGAACTGCCACGGCGCGGATTCGCGCCCCGCAAGTTAGGAGCCGTGCCCCGGGCGCGACTCGTGGACCGACTTACGCAGCAATGCGTAGAGCGAACCGCCGGTGAAGGCGCCGAGCAGGTACATGATGGCGGCGATGATCGACACCGGCGCGCGCAGGCTGAAGCCGAGAAAGGCGATCGTGACCACGCCGAGATTCTGAAACACGAAAATCAGAATAACGGCCACGAAGACGACGATGACGGTCAGATATACCCAGCGCATGGCGGCCCTCGCTTGCGAAACGGAATTGTCGATTTACTCCACCTACTTCCAATAATCGGCAAAAAAGCCGCGCGTCGAGCTTCATGCTGTGCTCCAATGCGGCCTCTTCATGCCCGGCAATAACGACAGCGGGCAAAATCATGCTAGCTTGGTCCGCCGGAATTTGCCGCAAGCGCGCGCATTAAGGAGGTTTTCCATGGCCCGCATCCGTCATTTGGCGATTTTGACTGAAGACGTCGACCGGCTGGTTAAATTCTACACCAATTCGTTCGGACTCACGATCGTCAAGGGCGTAGGTACGGCCACCTATCTAACCGACGGCCACATCAATCTGGCAATCATTCCGATCGGCCCGGAGCGCGAGATCGAGGGTAATCAGCTCAAAGAGGGCATCAATCATTTCGGCTTCGAAGTGGAGAGCGTGGCCGATCTGGTTCCGGTCTGCAGCCAATGGGGCGCCGCCACCGATACGAAGAAGCGGCCGCCCAATCGCGAGGCCGAATACCGCGTGCACGATCCCGACGGCAATCCGATCGATCTGTCGCAGCACGGCTGGCCGCACTGATGATGCGTCGATTCATTCTGACAGTGCTGACCGTGCTTACCTGTGTCGCCGGCGCGGCGGCGCAGGGCTTTCCGTCCCGCCCAGTCACACTGATCGTGCCATTCGCCGCGGGCGGGCCGTCGGACACGGTGGCGCGCGTGGTGGCCCAAGGCATGTCGCAGACGCTCGGTCAGTCGGTCGTCGTCGAAAATCTTGCCGGCGCCGCCGGCACGATCGCGGCCGCGCGCGTCGCCCGCGCCGCGCCTGACGGCTACACGCTCGCCGAGGCGACCTGGTCGACACACGTGGTCAGCCCGGTTGTTTATCAGCATCTGTCGTATGACGTGCTCAAGGATTTCGCGCCGGTGGCGCTATTGACCGAAACGCCCGAGGTGCTGCTGTCGAAGAAGGCGGTGCCGGCGAACGATCTGCAGGGACTGATTGCCTGGCTCAAGGCCAATCCCAACACCGCGTTCCAGGGCGTCGCTGGCGGCACCGACGAGGTCGCCGGTTATTTCTTCAAGCAGAAAACCGGAACGCAATTCCAGTATGTGCCCTACCGCGGACTGACGCTGGCGATGCAGGATCTGGTTGCCGGCCGCATCGATCTATTGTTCGACCAGCCGTCGGACGCGTTGTCGCAAATTCGTGCCGGCAATATCAAAGCTTATGCGGTCATGGCCGACCGCCGCTTGACCGTCGCCCCTGAGATTCCGACCGTCGACGAGGCCGGCCTGCCGGGCGTTTATTTGAGCACCTGGCAGGCAATCTTTGCGCCAAACGGCACGCCGGACGCCGTCGTCACAAAGCTCAACGCCGCCGCGCAGGCAGCGCTTGCCGATCCCGCCGTGCGCGAGCGGCTCGCCGCTATCGGCCAGGACGTCGTGCCGCCCGACCAGCAGACGCCGGCCGCGCTCGCCGCTTTCTACAAAGCCGAAACCGACAAATGGTGGCCGATCATCAAGGCCGCCGGCATCAAGGCGGAGTAATCCTGATCTTTTGGTGGAGCATGATCTTTTCGGACAACCGGCATCCACTTTTCCGGATCATGCTCGAATTTTGCTAAGCTTCGGCGATTCGCGAGGCTGGACATCCGCCATGCGCATCCGCGTCATCATTCTCGGCGGTCTTGTTCTCGTCGGCTCCTTCGTGGCTGCGACGCTCGTCATCAACACGCTGTGGCCGCCCGCCATTCAGCAGCAACAGCAACAGGTCGCACTGACGCGCCGCCGCCGCCGCTGCAACCGCTCACCGGCACGTCAACGGTGATGGCGCCGACCACAATTTCGCTTGCGGCGATCCGCGAGGCGCTCGACGCCAACGCGCCGCGTGATTTCTCCGGCAAGCCGCAGAACCCGCTTTCAAAGTTGCTCTCCAACGCGCAACTCAACTTCACCGTCGCGCGCGGACCGTTCACCGTCGCGGGTCAGCCCGGCGTCTTGACGGTCACGACGCCGCTGACCGGCACGTTTCAGGCGCTCGGCACGCTGACCGGCGCGGCCGGCAGCGGAGCGAACGCCGTCGGCGGCGCGCTCGGAGGTCTGATCGGCGGCAATGTCGGCCAGCAGGTGGAGAACCTCGCCGGCAAGGCGTTCGACGAGCACACCAACATCCAGGGCACGGTGACGACGACATCGCGGCCGGCCATTTCGCCGAACTGGCGGTTAGCGCCCAATCTCGCCGCTGCGGTCGGCATTGCCGACGTCACTCTGCCGATCGGCGGCATCAAATTCAATGTCAGCAACGCGGTCAAGCCGGTGCTCGACAAGCTGGTCCACGACCAGACCAACCAGCTCGAAGCGTATTTGCGCAACGACCCCTTCCTCGAAAACGCGGCGCGCAGCGAGTGGACGAAACTCTGCCGCGCCATCCCGCTTGGCACCGCCGGGCAAGGCATGCCGAACCTGTGGCTCGAGGTGCGGCCCGTGCGCGCGATCGCGGCGCAGCCGAGGATCGACGCCAAGGCGGTGACGCTGCTGGTTGGCGTGCAGGCGCAAACACGGATCGTGCCGCAGGAGACCAAGCCCGATTGCCCGTTTCCGCAACAGCTCGATCTGGTCCCGCAGGCCAACGAAGGAACCGTCGCCATCGCGGTGCCGATCGACATTCCGTTCACCGAGGTGAGCGAACTTCTGGCGGCGCAGGTCGCGGGCAAGACGTTCCCCGAGGACGGCAGCGGCCTGTTCGCGGTGAAGATCAAGCGTGCGGCGATTGCGGCGTCGGGCGACCGTCTGTTGATTTCGCTTCTGGTCAATGTGAGAAAGCGCGGCTTGTTCAGCTTCTTCGGCGCCGACGCCACCGTCAACGTGTGGGGCCGCCCGGTGCTCGATCAGCAAAATCAGAATTCTCCGCTTCACCGACGTCACGCTTGACGTGCAGTCAAATGCGGCGTTCGGGCTTCTCGGCGCCGCAGCGCAGGCGGCCACGCCTCTTCTGCAGAGTACGCTTGCCGACCAGGCGGTGATCGATCTCAAGCCGTTCGCCGCCGACGCCAAGACGCGCATTGCCACGGCGGTGGCCGGATTCGCCAATCAAAGCCCCGGCATGAGCGCCGATCTGACCATCAACGATCTGCGTCTCGTCGGCATCGCCTACGACGACAAGACGCTGCGCATCATCGCCGAGGCTGACGGGACCGTGAACCTGGCGATCACGTCGCTGGCGGGAAAGTAACCCGTCCGCCCGCGGCAGGACGGGAAATTCACTCCGCTACATGAACGCCTGGATGCCGGTCTGTGCGCGGCCAAGCACCAGCGCGTGGATGTCGTGCGTCCCCTCGTAGGTGTTCACGGTTTCCAGATTGCACAGCACGCGCATTACGTGAAATTCCTCGGTGATCCCGTTGCCGCCGTGCATGTCGCGCGCCACACGCGCGATGTCGAGCGCCTTGCCGCAATTGTTGCGCTTGAGCAGCGAGATGGCCGGCGGCGAGGCTTTGCCCTGATCGATCATCCGCGACAGCCGCAGCGCCGCGTGCAGGCCGAGCGTAATTTCAGTCTGCATGTCGGCGAGCTTTTTCTGCACCAGCTGATTGGCGGCGAGCGGCCGGCCGAACTGTTTGCGGGTGAGCGCGTAGTCGCGGGCGCGATGCCAGCAGAATTCCGCCGCTCCCATCGCGCCCCAGGCGATGCCGGCGCGCGCCACGTTGAGGCAGCCGAACGGACCGGCGAGGCCGGAGACGTTCGGCAGCAGAATTCTCTTCAGGTATCACCGCGCCGTCGAGCACGATCTCGCCGGTGATCGAGGCGCGCAGGCTGAGCTTGCCCTCGATCTTCGGCGTCGAAAATCCCTTGGTGTCGCGCTCGACCAGAAAGCCGCGGATTTTGCCGTCGAGTTTGGCCCAGATCACGGCCACATGGGCGACCGGCGCGTTGGTGATCCAGGTCTTGTTGCCGGTAAGGCGAAAGCCGCCCGGCACCTTCTCGGCGCGCGTCGACATCGAGCCGGGATCGGAGCCGTGATCGGGCTCGGTCAGACCGAAGCAGCCGAGCAGTTCGGCGGTCGCCATTTTCGGCAGATATTTGCGCCGCTGCGCCTCGCTGCCATAGGCGTAGATCGCCTGCATGGCGAGCGAGGACTGTACCGACATCGCCGAGCGGAAGCCGGAATCGACCCGCTCGAGTTCGCGCGCAATCAGCCCGTAGCAGACGTAGTTGAGGCCGGCGCCGCCATATTCCTGCGGGATGGTCGAGCCGAGAAGTCCGAGCGCGCCCATCTCGCGCTGGATCGCCGGATCGTAGCGTTCCTCGCGGTTAGCGGCGATGACGCGGGGAAACAGCTTCTCCTGCGCATAGTCGCGCGCGGTGTCGCGCACCATGCGCTCCTCTTCGGTGAGTTCGCCGTCGAGGTCGAGCGGATCGTCCCATTGGAACGCGGCATCCTTGATCAGCGCGCTCTTGGGCTTCAGTTGTTCGGTTTTTTCCGCGACTTGCGTCATGGCGTCCTTCCTCGGCTGGGCCGCTTGGCTCTTTGCGGCGAAGCTTAGGAGGCGGTCGGCGGCCGGCAAGCGCCGGCCGTTGCCGCAACATCGGCATTTCGCTATCTAGGCGGAACCACGCCTGTTTTGCGCCCGTAGCTCAGCTGGATAGAGCGCTGCCCTCCGAAGGCAGAGGTCAGGGGTTCGAATCCCTTCGGGCGCGCCACTAAAACCCCTGTGCCGCAGGCACTTCTTGAATTTTAACCCTATCACCAATCTCTATCACCAACTCACTATCACCAAGGGCTATCGCCAACTATGTTCGGTGCCAACGCTTAGGAGCACTGGCACATGGCAAAAGCAGCAACAGCGCGAAAGACCGACTACATTTTCTTGCAACCCGGATCGCGCAATTACTTCGTTCGATTGCGCGACGAGAACGGCCGGCGCTTCGTCCAATCGCTCGGCACGTCGGACTTCCGCGACGCCGAGCTTAAAGCGCATTCGCTGATCGGCGAGCACAAGGCGCGGCTGTTCGCCGCTCGCCCGCGTTTCGATACGGTGTGGAAGCACGCTATGGAGCCGGGACGCGAGCACGCGGGACCGGACGGCGGCAAGGTCGTCGCCACGGATCGCGAGCTTATCTTTATCGGTCACAACGGAAGCGTTTTGAAGATCGAGCCGAACGGCGGCCCCGCGCTGCAACAGGTCAAGAACGGCGAGAACATCGGTCAAGCCAATTGGCGGCTTGCGGGCGCTTTCCTGAATGACGACGGCACGTCGAGATTCGATGCACGTCCGACCGTCGTGAAAAAAGACGGCGACGACGCGCTGCTCGAAACATATTTGCGGCTCAATAGCATCGACGGCTTGCGGGAAAAGCAGGCACGTGACATTTGGCACGTGTTCAAAACCGTCGTGAATAAGCCGATCAAAGAGTGCAGGCGCGACGATGGCCGCGCCATCGTTGCGCATCTGGAAAAGGAAGCCGGCGGGGCGGACGAGATTAAAAGCGCCACGCTTCGCCGCCGCATGGTGCCGCTGGTCGCTACGGTCAATCTCGCCATTGACGAGGGCCGGCTGACGTTCAATCCGTTTAGCGGTTGCGTTCCGGTTCGCGACGACGAGGACGAGCGCGACGCTTTCAGCGATGACGACATGAAGCTCATTCGGAAAAATCTGCACAAGCTCGACGCGAACGATCAATTGCTTGTCCGTATCCTTGCGACCACAGGCGTTCGCCGCGAAGAAGCGTTTGAAATCGACCGTGAAGAAAAAGAGAACGGCATCCGGTTTGTAACCATCGGGGCCGACAAAGGTGTCGCCAAGCGGCGCGTGCCGTTCCCTAAAGACTTGTTGGACTACCTGCCAAAGAAGATCACCGGCCAACTCATTCCCGGCCGCATGGACACCGCTGGCAAGCGGCTGAAAAAATGGATGATGGAAATCGGCGTCATCAAAGATGACGGACGCGATCTAGCGCCGATGCACAGCTTCCGTCACCGCGCTGCGCAGCGATTGCGCGCTGCCATCCCGGACGAGAGCTTGCGTGAAGCTGTCGGCGGATGGTCGAATGGCAAGAAGAAAAAGCCATCCCGGAAGTACGGCGATAAGCACGCTGCCGGCTGGCCGCTGTCCAAGCTGAAAGAGGCTATCGACGCCATCGGGTTTTGAACGGTCGCGCAAAGTCGGTTCCCCGCAGCTTTGGCAAGTGCTACTGTGTGGCCGGGAGGGCTTCCCGGCCATGCGGATTCTAGGCGTGTGCGCGCTCGCGCTGGTACTCGGCTTTCCCGCGTCCAATGCTTTCGCGACCGATTGGGCGCCGTTTCCCGATCTTAAGCCGCTTGTCGGCGTCGGATATACGCATGATGACGGCGGCGCGCTCATTGTCGTGTGTAACCCAACACAGAAACTCATGTCCTATGTGCTCCGCGAACCGCGCGCAAACTGGCACACGGGCGACACGATGAAAGTGCAAACGCGAGCCGATGACGGATCGCAAATGCAGCCGTCAACCGGGCAGGTCATCGGGCCGCAAGAGATTGTTGTCGGCGAGGAATCGACATGGGACCTTTCCATCATGGGCAAGGGCGCGAAGTTCTTTTTCACAGGCGTCGGCGGCTATGCGCGCGTGTGGCCGGTGTCGAATTTCAAGGAAGCAACAACGCTCGCACTTCAAGCCTGTGGCGATCATTGGTGAGGCTTAAGACATGCCAACACGCAAGCTCCGCAATTTGCCGCGCCAAGGGACTAAAGATCGCAAGAAAATGGATGCTATGCGAAGGCCGGGCGGCGCGACACAAATCGAATTGCAAGCAATCGACGCAGAGGGCATTCCCGGCAGTAAGGGCTACGGAACATACAAGAATGACTGTGCGCGATACGCGGAATTTTTAAATCTAGAATGTAAAATCGCAGGCAGCGGCAAAACACGCCGATACAGCCTCGTATAACAAAAAGCCCCGGCATTCGCGCCGGGGCTTTTCATTTCCGCTCATTGTCTCGTCACGTCGAAAAGTTGCATAAACCCCGCCGTCCTTTGCGCTGTAGCGAAGATCAGAGAAGCATTCGCTGTCATCGGCCACGGCAACGAGAGTTTTGGCGCGCTTGATTTGGTTGATGTTGTCGAGGACGGCCTTCGGCGCATTCTCTTTGAGCGACTTCGCGATTTGCTGTGACAACGTTCCATTTTTGCCGAACGGGTTAGGCGGCTTCGCCGGCCGTGCGACGGGTTGTCCATTGGCAGTGACCCACTGACCGTTCACATAGCGGTTGCCGCCATAGAGGCCGCGATCCGCCTCCGCGTCGAGGCGCGACTGTTGCCAGCTAGTCACGCGCGGCAATGCGTCGATGCCGCTCATATGGTTCGGCGTCTTAGCCATGGCGTTACTTCACCTTGCGCGGCAGGGTGTCGATAACGCTCGTATCAATGCCGTGCCGGCGAGCGGTCCCGGAAAGCGCCTCGTCGAGAAGCGCGCGGCCAAGTGCCGCCTTATCGAAGGCCGGCCGGACGTTGCTCACCATGCCGGGATTGATCGGCGCAGCGTCACGAACTTTTGGAATTCCGCTGCCGTAAGCGTGCGGCACGGCGGCTGCGCTATTCGGAATTGCCGTGCCGCCTTCATCCACATAACCCGTCGCATGGGCCATGCCGCCGATACCAGCGGCGGCAATCTGCCGAGGGTGCATTCCGTTATGGACCGCTACGGGATGAAGGGCCTTGCGAGCGGCCGGCTTCATGAAGTGTGGCGCAAGGCCAACGTCACCGGCCCGCGCCTCGTTCGGATCGTGATGCGTGCTCAGCGTCGCTTCGCCCGGCTTGGCGAAGGCTCGCGACTTGCCGTCGTGACCTGTGCCGGCTTTGAGCCGGTCGAATCGTCCTGTTCGGTTGCGCATAATTTCCTCCCGTGTGATTGCTCACGCGCCCACTTGGCGCGGCGCCGTTGTCTGTCTCGTTCCTTCGGCGGTATCATTTCGGGAACGACCATGAATCGCGGCCGTCCTTCTTTGTGAGCTTCGCGCCGTACTCACCGACGAATCGAGCAACGGTCGCGCTCGTTGCTTGCTTGCCGACATTGCCGCGAAGGTTGCCCTTGCGGTCATAGATCGGGATGCGACCCGGCCGCACTTCACCGACCTTGCGAGCTTTCTTTCTCATGACACGCCCCCGTTACGCGGCCTTCGCCGGCTTTGTGGCGCCCACATAGGACGAGGCCGCCTTGGCGATCCGTTGCGCGGCTTCCATGCCCAATGCCTTCACGATTTGAGATTGGCGCGTCGCATTCCACTGACCTTCCGCCCAAGGATTGTTTTTGCCGGCCTCTCGCTCAGCCGGCGACGGGCCGGTGAAGCGCCCGGTATCGTCGCGGCCGGTGAGTGCAGCACGTGCGCGCCGATCAGCATCCGACTTGTGATCGCCAGCGGTGCCGGCGAGTACAGCGTCAACGGCGGTCAAGCCGTGAGCCTTCACCAACTGACCCTTTGCAGTGAGGTTGCCGGCTTGTGCCGACGCCAATAGAGCGGCGTCCATCTTCGGCGCCTTCACGTCGGCAGTGTTGCTCGATTTGTTGTTGGTCGAAATCTGCCGGCAAAAAATATCCGCGATTGCTCTCTTTCAGATACGCGCGCATCGTGTCGGCATCGGCCGGCTTGCCCATGAAGCTCAGCACGCCGTCGTCGAAGGTGAACTTCGGTGCGAGCGCGGCGTAGGCATCGGCCGCTTGTTCGTCCGCGCAGCCGAGTGAACGGAATAGATGCGTGGCGCGGCTCGCAAGGTCGATGCGTGCAAGTTCGTCGTCAAGTTTGCTCATGACACTACTCTCCAAGTTTTAATCCACGCGATCACGTCACTGGTCAGGATCACGCGGCGCACGCCTTTCTGATAGACGGGGCCAAGCTCGCCGGCCTTGATCGCCGCATAGACGACGTGTCGGTCGATGCCGAGACATTCGGCAATGAGTGCGACTGTCATCGCGGGCGGCGCGACGGGTCGCCGCAAGCGTGCGGACATGACGTGCTCCAAATTTGGGGGACTTCTTTTGCTGCAAACGTTGCCGGCGCTTCACGCGCTCAGCGGCAGGCGATCACCGCGCGCCCGTCTCAGCTTCCGCTAAGATGATTCGAACGGCCGGAAATATCAACCCGGTTCTTCATTCCGAAAAGTGTGGGGGCTTTTGTACGGGGTTTGCCAACGGCGACGGCCCTAAAATGAAAAGCCCGCCGCGATGTGCGGCGGGCAAGTCGAGACGGCTTTGCAGAAATTCAGCGGTGCGCGACGGCTTCCTTTCTGAGCTTGTTGGTGACCCGCTTCACGTGCTCGGCGCCAAGATCGACCTTCACAAGATCAGAGCCGCGTTTCCATTTCATCCCGGCGCGGATGCTGACGGTGCTGTGATCGTGCACCGGGAATGAGCCGGTGAACTTGACATAGTGGCTCACCTTTCCCTCAATGCTGACGGTGTGCATTTGCATCGTCAGCCCTTCATGTTCGGCGCGGCCGTCCGGGCATTTTGTCAGATGCGCAACGAGCCGCGTTTCGGTATCCTTCACGTATCGGCGCGAGTGATGATCCGCGACGACGTGGTGCACAAGCTCAGCATGGAAGTAGAGCTTGGCGAGGCCGTGCGCGTGTTCGCTCATGGCTGCGCCCGCCGCACGATGACATTGACGCCATGACCATGCTCGATTGAGCGGAACTTGCTGGCGAGCGTTGTGCCGGCGCTTTCAAGCGCAAGCTCAGTGCGGGCGAATTGTTGCTCCGCATACGGGTCCTCGTCGCCGGCACCGATGCCGCGTGAGTTAAAGCACTCCCAACAGCACAAACCGCCACGGGGCTTAGCGCCGCCGCATAGCGGGCATTGGTCCCACGCGCGAAGGCGCGGGAAGTCGAGCTTCCTCATTGGTAGCCTCACAGGTTGAACGGCCTTGCCGGGCCGCTAAGGTGACGACGGGATCGGTGATGATGCGGGTGGTAGCCTCACAGCACCCCGGCACGTCGCCGGTTCAAGTGGCCCGAACCCTTGCCGGGGTTCGGGCCGCGCCTAATATGCGCCGGTTGCGTCGCCTTAGCCAGTGCAACCCAAAACGAGAGTTACCGAACTATCACCAATGGCTATGACCACTACGACCAAATAGCCATCTAAGTGCTTGATTTGCCTAGGCCGCCCTACCCTCCGAAGGCAGAGGTCAGGGGTTCGAATCCCTTCGGGCGCGCCACTGCCACGAATTGGAATGCAGGGTACCCGCAAGGAGGAAAGCCATGCAGATCAGGGTCAAACCGAGCATCGTCGAGACCTACAGTGCGGCCGAACGGCAGGCCCGTATTGATCTCGCGGCGGCACATCGGATCGCCCACATGCATGGCTTCAGCGAGGGGATTTTCAACCACCTGACGTCGCTCGTGCCGGGGCGCGACGATTGTTATTATCAGATTCCGTTCGGCATGCATTGGTCGGAAGTGACGGCCTCGTCGTTCATGGAGGTCGGCATCGACGACGGCAAGGTCAGGCGCGGCTTGGGCGATGTCGAGCGCTCCTGCTATTGCATCCACGCGCCGATTCACAAATCACTGCCGCAGGCCAAAGCGGTATTTCATACGCATATGCCGTACGCCAGCGCGCTCACCCGCCTGGAAGATCCGCGTATCAAGGAGATCGGCCAGACCGAGGTCGGCCTGATCGGGGCGATCGCCTACGACGGCCAATATACCGGTCCCGCTCTCGACCCCGCAGAGGGCGAGCGTCTCGCCAAGGTCATCGGCGGCAAGACCGTGCTGTTCATGGCGAACCATGGCGTCACCACGCTCGGCGAAACAGTAGCCGACGCGTATAACCGGCTCTATTACCTGGAGCGGGCGGCGCAGGTTCAGATTTACGCCATGTGGACTGGCCAGCCGCTGAAGCAACTTCCGGCTGCCGTGGTCGAAAAGACCAAGCGCGATATCGGCGGGGCGCGTTTCTACGATGGACCTAGCCCCGCTAAGCGGCACTTCGATGCCTTAAAGCGCATCCTTGATAGAACTGAACCTGATTACGCGTCTTAAGACATATTTACTGGCGAACGACGGGTCCCGCGAGGCAGCGGCTTCGGCCGGGGACGAGACCGATTGGTAACCAGACCGTTAACCCAAGAGCAATAAATGTGACGCACCATGCGGCACTTCACTGAGCGCTCGAGCTTTCCGCCATGGCACCGACGGAATTAGTGCAAGCCTTCGATGCGCGCTTGGCGATGTATGGCCTGGATCATCGTTCGCTACGCATCACCCTGAACGAAACCTGGCCGATCATCGGCCCGGTCTTGGAGCCAGCGATCGAGGAAATTCTCGTGGCGGCACGCGTGTTACCGCGCATTGGCGATATTGTCGCTCAGAACGCCGACCTGCTGCGGAAGCTCGAACTTGCGCATTTTCGCGCGCTGTTGGGCGGCGAGCTCGATCAGCGTTACGCGGAATTATGCCGGAACACGGTTGCCCAGGAAGCGTCCTTGGGGCTCGACGCCCGCTTCCGCAGCACCGCCGGGAGTTACGTGCTCAAGGCGGCGCTCGAGGCGTTAGCCCGCAAGTATCGCTTTTCAGCCGCCAAGGCCATGGAACGCGCGATCGTGGTGTCGAAGGTCATCCATTTCGACGTCTCCAACGCGATGACGCTGCATCGGCAAGCGCACGAGCGGGCGGCGTTGGCGCGGCAAAATGCGATCGACGCGGCGATCGCCGATTTTGCCGGCGCGATCGGCGGGGTGGTCGATGCCATTAAGGAAGCGTCCGTTTCGCTGACGACGACGTGCGCGACGTTGACCCGGGTCGCGGAAGATACGCGCGGCCGCATGACGGCTGCCTCGTCGGCATCAGCGGAGACCGCGCAGCATATGGACGCAACCGTGATGGCCACTGACGAACTGTCAAGCTCGATCGCCGAGATCGGCCGGCAGGCGAGCCGCGGACTCGAAATGGCGCAATCCGCGGTCGGCGACGCCGAGCGCAGCCAAAGCGCGATCCGCTCGTTGAACGAAGCCGCCGGGCGCATCGGCTCGGTCGTCGACGCGATTTCCGCAATCGCCGCACAGACCAATCTGCTGGCGCTAAACGCCACCATCGAATCCGCGCGCGCTGGCGAGGCTGGCAGGGGCTTTGCCGTGGTGGCGGCGGAGGTCAAGACACTGGCCAACCAGACCTCGCGCGCCACCGACGATATCTCGCGGCAGATCGCCGCCGTTCAGGAAGCGACCAAGCGCTCGGTCGACGAGATCGCGTCGATCGCGCGCGTCATCGGCGAACTCACCAGCGTGTCGACCAGCATCGCCAGCGCGGTGGAAGAGCAAAGCACGACGACCCACAACATCGCTGAAAGCATTCACGGCGCCGCCGGCCATACCGCGCGTGCTTCCTCGGAAATCGGATCGGTCGAACAGGCCGTGGGACTCGGTGCCGCAGCCGTCGGCGACATCACCGCGTGGACCGCCAAGCTCTCTTCGCGCGCCAACGATCTCGAAGCGAAAGTGGCGAGCTTCTTCACCCGCGTGCGCGCGGCCTGAGTGCCTCAGACCGCGCAACGTCCAACCTGGGCTAGCACGACCTATTCCGCCGGCTGCTTCGGCTTGATCTTGATGAAGGTGGCCTTGAGATTGTCCCAGAGCTGAATCTTGGCGCCGTTCCTATGCATGATCACGCTCTGCTGCGCCACCGAAAGCGAATTGTTCCAGGCCCAGTAGATCACCAGCCCGGCCGGGAAGTGCGCCAGCATGAAGGTGAAGATCAGCGGCATCCAGTTGAAGATCATCTGCTGGGTCGGATCGGGCGGCGCCGGATTGAGCTTCATCTGCACCCACATGGTCACGCCCATGATCGCCGGCCAGAAGCCGAGGTGCAGGAAGCTGCCGACGAGAGGCACTATCGACGGATCGATGGGGATCAATCCGCCCAGCGTGAAGATGTTGGTCGGGTCGGCCGACGACAGGTCGTGGATCCAGCCGTAGAACGGCGCGTGCCGCATCTCGATGGTGATGAACAGCACCTTGTACAGCGAGAAGAACACCGGGATCTGGATGGCGATCGGCAAGCAGCCGGCGATCGGATTGATCTGCTCCTTCTTGTAGAGCTCCATCGTCGCCTGTTGCTGCTTCATGCGGTCGTCGGCATAGCGCTCCTTGATCATCGCCATCTGCGGCTGCACCGCCTTCATCTTCGCCATCGAGGCGTAGGATTTGTTGGCGAGCGGGAAGAACAGCGCCTTCACCAGCACGGTGACGATCAGAATGGCGATGCCGAAATTGCCGACCAGATGGAAGAAGAAATCGAGCGCGAGGAACATCGGCTTGGTGATGAAATAGAACCATCCCCAGTCGATCAACAGATCGAAATGATTGAGATGGAGCGACTGGTTGTAGCCGCCTGGCCCGAACGGAAAGTCGATGCCGACAACCGAGACTTCCTTGGCGCCGGCGAACAGCCGCGCGTCGGTGCTGCTGCTTGCCCCCGGTGCAATGGTCTGCGGCTGCCCCAGGTAGTCGGTCTGATAGGTCTGCTGGCCGCCAACCTCGGCGGATGAGAAGCGTCGCCTTCACCTTGGCGTCAGTGTCGGGCAGCAATACTGCGGCCCAATATTTGTCGGTGAAGCCGAGCCAGACGTTGGTCGCCTCCCAGCTCTCGCTCTTCTTCTCGGCAATTTTCTTGTAGGTCTCTGCCTGCTCGCCCTGATCGCCGATCACGCCGATCAAGCCCTCGTGCAGGATGTAATAGCCGAGCGTCTCCGGCGTGCCGTGGCGTGAGATCAGCCCGTAGGAATAAAGCGTGACCGGCTTGTCGGTCTTGTTCTGCACCTCGTCCTTGATGCTGAACAGATAATGGTCGTCGACGCTGATCGTGCGGCTGAAGATCAGCCCCTGCCCGTTGTCATAGGTGAGCGTAACCGGATGATCGATGCCGAGCGCGCCGCTGCCGGCCTGTTTCCAGACTGTATCCGCTCCCGGCATCGGCTGGCTCGTGCCTGGCGCTACTACCCAGCCGAAATCCGCGTAATAGGCATCGGGCGCCCCGGACGGTGACAGCAGCACGATGGCAGACGATTTGGGATCGGTCGTTTCCCGGTATTGCTCGAGCGACAGGTTATCGAGGCGGGCACCCTTGAGGTCGATGGTGCCACGCAGCCGCGGCGTATTGATCTCGATGTGGGGCGAAGCGGCGATCACCGCTTCGCGCGTCTGTGTCGGCGGCGTCGCGGCTGGCGCGCTGGGCATTTGCGGTGCTGCGCCCGGAGATAATGACGGTTGAGTTCCCGGCGTCGCGCCCGGCTGCGTCTGTTCCTGTTGCTGCGCCTGTTGCTGCAGCTCCGGCCGGGCAAAGAAATATTCCCAGCCGATGATGACGATCAGCGAAAGGACGATGGCAAGGATGGTATTCTTATGGTCTTTCATTCAATGCTCTGGCGTTGGCCGATTTCGCCGCGTCCTCGGCTGTGGCGCCGCGCGCCCCGTTGAAGGCGAACCCGCATCATGTATGGGCCGTACGGTTGCACCACCAGTTCCTTGCCGCTCGCGGGTATGGATGCGATCGAGCGCCGCATCGAGTTCCCGCGCCATATCGCCGAATGAGGCCGCGAGCGCCGCTGCGCGCCCGACCAGCACGTAATCGTGGCCTGGGTGCAAGCGTCCGGCGGCGGCCCGTCTGACCAGTTCGCGCAAACGGCGTCGCACCCGATTGCGCACGACCGCATTGCCAACCTGCCGCGACACGGTGAAGCCCACACGCACCGAGCCTTCATCCGCTCCTTCATCCGCGCGGCGCCGCGCCTGCAACACGAACGCACTGGCCGGCACCCGCACGCCGCTGGCGGCAGCCCGAAAGTCCGTCCGGCGCTTCAACCGCTCCGTGCCAACGTTCATGGCAAAGCAAAACTCGGTAAGAATTGAACGGGAAACGCGCGCCCGTCACGCACTGAGCCGTTTGCGTCCGCGCGTACGCCGCGCCGCCACAACCTTGCGGCCGCCTCTGGTCGCCATCCGGGCACGAAAACCGTGGCGCCGCTTGCGCACCAATTTGCTCGGCTGGTAAGTCCGTTTCACGACGCTGTCTCCGCCAACGCGCCCGAAATAGGCCCGTTTGCACCCACTCGGGCGCGCGCAATTGTGGCGCGGCTTATACGGGACCCCTCCCCTGCCGTCAATCAGACGAGGCCGCGGCCAAGCAGCGCTTTTGGTGCAGGCGATCCGTTTACTTTCTGCTACCAACCCTGTCGCGCCGGAGGCTTCTCCGCCGCGGTTTCCCTGCCGAGGGAGATGTATAGAATATGTGTGACGCGGGGGAGACTCTGGCTGATCCGGTTTACGCGCGAAGCGACGAGGATTTCACTTTGGATTTTGTAATGATTGCGGCGAGTTCGGCCTGCCGATGGCGCAAGAAATAAGCGAACTGAGACCGGACATCTGCGTGATCGGCGCCGGGGCGGGTGGATTAGCCGCCGCCGCGGCTGCAGCCGCCATGGGCGCGCCGGTCGTGCTCATCGAAAAGAGCCGCATCGGCGGCCAAAGTCTTTACGCCGGGTCGGTGCCTTCGAAGGCGCTTCTGGCGGCGGCGGCGCATGCCAAGGCGATGCAGGACGGGGCACGCTTCGGAATCAAAAATGTGCGCTTTGGCGTCGATTTCGCCGCGGTCAGCGCCCACGTGCGCGGCGCCATCGCGGCCATAGCGCCGCAGAACTCCGCCGAACGCTTCGCCGGCCTCGGTGTGCAGATCGTCGCCGGCACCGGGCGATTTCAGGACCCGAGCACCGTCGAGGCCGGCGATGTGACGGTTAAGGCGCGCCGCTTCATTATCGCGACCGGCTCATCCCCGATAATCCCGGCAATTCCAGGTCTGGCCGAGACGCCGTACCTCACCCCTGAAACAGTGTTCGATCTCACCGATTGTCCGCGCCATCTGATTGTCATCGGCGCGGGCAGGACCGGTCTCGAATTGGCGCAAGCCTTTCGCCGGCTCGGCTCCGACGTCACCGTGCTCGAAGCCGCCATGCCGCTCGCGGGCGAAGACCGCGAGTGTTCGGCCGTTGTGTTCGATGCACTTGCCCGCGAGGGCGTGCGGCTGCGCACCGGCGTGCAGATCGCGCAGGTGCGCCGCGTGCTCGCGCGCGTCCAGGTCGTCGTAGTGAAGTCCGACGATGCGACCGCCGGCGAAGAAACGATCGAAGGATCGCATCTTCTGCTCGCAGCCGGGCGGCGCCCGAACATTGACGATCTCGATCTCGACGCCGCCGGTATCCGCTACGACGCGAAAGGCGTCGTGGTCGACAAAGACCTGCGCACCACTAACAAGAAAGTCTACGCGATCGGCGATGTCATCGGCGGCGCCAAGTTCGCCCATATCGCCAATCACCACGCCGGCCTGGTGGTGCGCAACGCGCTATTCCGGCACCCGGTCGCAATCGACCCCCGCGCCATTCCGCGGGTGATATTTACCGATCCCGAACTCGCCCAGGTCGGCTTGCTGGAGGACGAGGCGCGCCGCCATGCGGGCGCCATCCGCATCCTGCGCTGGCCCTATCGAGAAAACGACCGGGCGGTGAGTGCGGCCGCGACGGACGGCCACATCAAGGTTATTACCGACCGCCGGGGTGGTATTCTCGGGGCGACCATCGTGGGGCCGGCGGCAGGCGAAAATATCACCACTTGGGCGCTTGCCATCGGCCAGAAAGCTCAATATTGGCGCCTTTGCCGGCCTTGTGGTGCCCTATCCGACCTATGCGGAGGTGGGAAAACGCGCCGCCATTACCTATTTTATGCGGGGTTTGACGAGTGCACGGGTGCGTCGCATCATGGGATGGCTGCGTCGTTTTTGGCTGACGCGAGGCTCAAGCCAATGACCGATGAATTCCGCCGCACGGACGGAGCCGGTCCGTGCGCCACGTTTTGGGCTTTCTGCAAAGCTCCTCCTTCTCACGATCTTGTTCGTGATGATCGCGGAGGTGCTGATCTATGTGCCGCTGGTCGTCAATTTCCGCGTCAATTGGCTGAATGCCCATCTGGGTATCGCCAAGACGGCGCGGCGCTCGATGCTCGAGGCGGCGCCGCATGTGCCGACGATCCGCTGGCCAAGGAGATTCTGGGTACGCATCGGCGCACACGCGGTCGCCATGAAGATGGGCGACAAGCACTACATGCTGCAGCCGAGCGACACCTCGTTGCCGCCGATCGCCGATGTGTTCGACATGCGCCAAATCAGCTGGGTCACCAGCGCGGTCGACGCGTTCCAGCACCATGCTCAGCGAGCAAGAATGAGGTGATGCGCGTCGTCGGCCCGGCGCCAATGGGTGGGGAGTATCGTCGATCTGATCATGGACGAACAGCCGCTGCGCGCGGCGATGCTGCGCTATTCGGCCGACCTGCTGCTCATCTCGCTGTTGATTTCCGGTCTTCACCGCCGCGCTGGTCTATGTGGCGCTGCATTACTTGTTCGTGCAGCCGATGCGCCGGATCACCGACAACATGATCGACGTTCCGCGCCGATCCGGAAAATGCCGATCGCATCATCGTGCCGTCGGCGCGCGTCGACGAGATCGGCGTCGCCGAGCGCGAGCTGGCGACCTTGCAGATCGAGCTCGCCTCGATGCTGCACGCAGAAGAACCGGCTCGCCGCGCTCGGGCTCGCGGTATCCAAGATCAATCACGATCTGCGCAACTTGCTCTGCCTCCGCGCAGCTGTTCTCCGACCGACTGGCGAAGCTGCCCGATCCGACGGTGCAGCGCTTTGCGCCCAAGCTGATGCAGGCGCTCGAGCGCGCCATCGCCTTCTGCCAGTCGACGCTGTCCTACGGCCGCCTGCAGGAGCCGCCGCCGGACCGGCAGCCGGATCTGCTCGAGCCGCTGGTCGAGGAAGTGCACGAGACGCTCAATCTCGGTCCAGACGCGCCGATCCGCTGGATCAGCGCGGTGGAGCGCGGGCTCACCGTCGAGGCCGACTACGACCAGTTGTTCCGCATTCTGCTCAATCTCGCCCGCAACGCCGTGCAGGCGATGGAGAGCCGCGCCGCGCGCGATCCGGGCCGCGACCAGATCCGCATCACCGGCCGGCGCGAGGGCGCGGTCGTGGTGATCGAGGTGTCCGACACCGGACCGGGCTTTTCCGAAAAGGCGCGCGCACATCTGTTCGAGGCGTTCCAGGGCTCGACCCGCACCGGCGGCACCGGCCTTGGCCTCGCCATCGCGGCCGAACTGGTGCGCGCCCATGGCGGCGAAATCCGCCTGGTCGAGGGCACCATCGGGGCGACGCTCCGGCTCACCATCCCCGACCGCGCGGTGGAGCTTTCCGCCCACCGCGGCGCCCGCGCGCACGGCTGAGGGCGCCGGCACGGCCCGGCGTTGCCATCAGGCATTGGACCCGCCTAGCTATGGCGCGCGCCGCAAGCCGCGTTAGCGGCAGGCTTTTTCCGGCGCAACGCGCCCGTAGCTCAGCTGGATAGAGCACCAGACTACGAATCTGGGGGTCAGGAGTTCGAAATCTCTTCGGGCGCGCCATTTTTCAAGGGCTTCTGAAACGCGCCAAAATTTTTGGCTCTTTTTTGGCTCTTCAAGCTGCAAGTAAGCCGTCAGCCATCACCGTAGAATTTTTTATCTGCTCGGGTGCTCGCGGATGAGCATGACGCCTTGCCGCAACGTGAAGCGCTCGTGCGGCCAGTTCTTCACGGCGGCGTCGAACGCCGCATGTGCGACGGTGACGCTGGCGGTCGCGGCTATCACCCAACGCACCTGCTGTCCGTCTGCCGTCCACAGCTCGACACGATTGGACATATTGGCGATGTCGTGGAGGTTCGGATTGGACAGCTCGCGCAGAAGCCTATCCACGCGGCGGTAGAGGTCGGAGTAGACCCCTTCGATGCCGCTCGTTTCGGCGCGCAGTCGCTCTAGTAGGCCGAGTGTGTGGAGCTGGCCGTCAACTTCAACCATTTAAGAACAAATGCAGAACACAGCGAAAGAGTCAATTGCGTCCACAAGTTGCATGGCTACAATGCCGCGCGAGGCAGGGAGCTGGGGATGCGCGTCTTTATAAGTTGGAGTGGCCCTCGTAGCCAGGCACTCGCGCAAGCCCTCTACGAATGGTTGCCGCTCGTCCTGCACTTCGTGCAACCTTGGCTATCACAGTCAGATATTGAAGCTGGCGAGCGATGGGCAACAGAGGTCGCCAAGGAACTTGAAGCAAGCAACTTTGGTATTATCTGCGTAACGCGCGAGAATGTCGCGTCTCCGTGGATACTCTTCGAGGCAGGCGCTCTTACCAAGCTCATGCAGGAGGGGCGCGTTATCCCTCTTCTGCTGGATATTGAGTTTCGAGAGATCACCGGGCCACTCGCCCAATTTCAGTCTAAGAAAGTGGAGAAGGACGGTCTTCGCGATGTCGCTGTTGCAATAAACCGGCTCGCTAAAGACCCCGTTCCTGATGCACGTTTGACGCAATTGCTAGATATGGCGTGGTCGTCCTTCGAGCAAAAGGTCAGTTCAATACCTAAGGCCACAACGCCCGCTAAACCGAACCGACCACAACAAGAAATTCTGGAAGAGCTGGTTACGAGTATCCGGGGTCTTGACGCTCGCATGCGCGACGGGCCGGAGGACTCGCGTTGGCGACGCCGACGGTTTCATCCTGAAATGATGCACGATATGATTCTGCGTTTCAGTGACCGTAGCGACAGAAGTCTTTCTATTCTGATGTTGGCAAGTTACTTCCGCGAACAAGCTCCTTGGTTATATGAACTTGCAGTGGAAGTGTACCGAACGTCCCAGTACGGGCAAACCAAGCAATCACAGATGGCACGCAAACGGCTATCACGAGCATTAAAAATGCTGCGACATGGACCAATGGGAGAGATGTTTAACTCGCCCGAGTTGTCTATGCTCGTGCACGAATTCGAGCGATTTTTGCACGAACCGGGAAACAACAGCGAGCCGCTGGATAATGACGAACCTCGATCTTCATCAAGCTAACAATATCATTATGCGAAGTATGAGGCAGCTAGCTTTTTCGGTCGGCCTCCCTTCAAACCATTCTGGCGCGATGCTTGTGCCTTCTTCTCGGTCTTGATCGAGCCAAGCGTCACAGCGCCATCGCGACTGTCTTAGCTGGCAACTCCTTCTTCGGCAGCACGATCGGCTCCGGTTCCGCAATGGCGTAGCACTCAAGTGGATTTTGTGAGATTCCGGCCGTCCGTGATAAATGGGCAGAAGACGAGTAGGGCGGCGAAAATGAGCCGCATTGCCGTGTTCGTTGCGCTTGCTGCACTCGTCGTGTTTGGTCGCCCGGCGACGGGTGGACCGGCCGACGATGCGAGGCAATTGGCAGAAAGGCTCGCGGGCGGCCCCGGCCCAATCGTTTATACGAGAGACAGCAAGCACGGTGGAACGCCGGGGTGTTACACGCTCGGAAATGCGATTGCGATGGACGAGGCAAGAAAGAAATGGACACGGAAACAATTCACAAGCCAACTCAACATGGAAGTATTCCGGGGGACATGCAACGAGTACGTCAAACGAGTGAGAATGATCGTACTCGACCGATATCCAAACCGAAAACTTATCAAGGTAAAGCCGGAGGACGGAAGCGGTCGGGAATTGTGGGTCTTTGAGGATATGGTGGAGAGAAAATAATCGAGGCCACGGGCCGTATCTCCCTGAGCCGAGCAAGAGCAACGCCATTCGGCTGTGGATTATTGTGGATAGAAACGTGAGTTGGCGCGAGTGATGTGACCTGTTACCTGAGCGCCGCCCGCTGACGCCCTTTGGAAAGGCCGAAGCAAACGCAGGCTTGGGCGCTGCATGGGCTCAACACGGGTCTGGCCCAGCCCCAAGAAAATAGGAGTGAGACTATGAAAATCGTCATCACCCTGGACCTAGAGCAACTGGCAATCGCACTAGCAATCCTACTCTCCCTCAGATAACGGGAATCAACGGCTGGGGAAGTCAGAATGCCCGGCCGTTTTTCCCACGCAGAATATAGATTTTCGATGCGTGTCTCGCGCCCATACCAAGAAACGATAAACAGCCTAGCTGAATAACTTTTTCCCGAAGCCTTTCAGCGCGTCCGCAAGTGGTTTGCCACCCGCAAGTACACCGGCGATCACCGCCATCGCCGTTCCTTTCACGCCCGCCAGTGAGCACAGGGTGATTGATAGCGTGAACAACCCGACACCGAACGCCAAGTCACAAATACGTTCGTGATTCTTGTTCCACCAATCCTGCAAGCCACGCTCCTGCTCCTTTATCGTCTCGCTGATGCGAACTCCGTCGATCTGTCCCTTTTTAAATTGTTGCACAAAATTGGAAATGATCCGGATATGTCGCCGAAGGTCCTCGTATATTTCGACTTCGATATCGCGCGCAGCAATCGCTTCTTTCGAATTCGGGTGCTGATTGTCCAATGCCTGGATATGATCATCGACCAGTGCTAGCAACGCGCCACAGGTCATCTGTATTTCTCTTTCATTGACGAGAACTGCTGCGCCAATCGTGTTCTTTTCTCGCCTCGGGTGCTTTTTGCTCTCTGAACGCGCCTGTACTATCAGGCGCTCCACCTCCCTTACCGTCATCAAACGAATCTGCGGCTCTATCGGTGGAAACGAAATTTGCTCTCCGATCGGTTGCTCCGAAACGATCCAACACTCTGACAAGTGCCACCCATGGTATGGCGGCATTTCGAGCAGTCGGTCTGTCAAAGTCCGAACCTCATTTTTATCAATTGCACTCTTGATAATCAGTCCAAAGAAACGCGGTCGGCCGAGTTGGACCTGCCCTACAACGATATCGAACGGCTGCCCGTGATCTCGACCGCGCCAGCGGTCATGGGGCTCTTGATCCTCGAAGCTGAATCCAGCGCTCGCGAACAACCGCCTAAGTCGTTCCTCGGTCGATCGTGGCGCTTCAAGCCGCCCCCTCTGTTCGTTTTTTGCCATTACCCCTCCGCCGTGGTCAGCCGCTTATCTGCATCTGCGCCATTCTGCCAACGATTGGGCTGTATCATCAAGGGCGTGAGCAAGGAACGCGCTAGAAGCGCGTGTGTGTGATCGAGCGCCCGTCCTGCTTATACTATCAACGTCATCGTCTGCGCACGCTTCTCGTTTCTCGGCAATTCCATCGTCTTCGGTTCCTTAATCGCGTAGCACTCGAACGCATGCGCGCCGGGATACCTCTTCTGGCCCACGCTGATAATCGGCACGCCCATGGCGCGCATCTCGGTAATGCGGCCGGAGGGACAGGTGACGAAGGTGTCTTGGATGATGTCGCGGGTGGACGCTGCATAATCCCCGCCTTCGTGCGGGGATTTTGCATTGCTCATTCCGCGAACGAGGATCGGCCAACACTCGTGAGTTGGCTGAAGGGGGGAAGCTCTGGGTAAAGCTGAAAGGACATAGCTTCCCGGCGAAAGAAATGTCTTTGGCTCTCCCCTTCAGCCCGCTCGATAAACCGGCCGCACGAAACGATAAGCTCTCGTACAGGTACAGTTGCGAAAGCTGCGGAAAATGTCTTCGCCCTGACACCGCAGCCATCTGAATTGCATCGGTGCGAGGGAGCACTTGTTCTAGGTGGCACAGGGAATCTAGACTGATGTGTATAGCGGGAAGAAAATCATAGAGATTTCACCGAGCTTCTGAGGGATCAGGGGTAGAGGGCGAGCAGCGGAATGGATGAACTGAAGAACTGGCTACCGGCAATCGCAATCGTTGGGCCAATTGCGGCAGCGATAATTACGGCGCTGGTGACGCGCCATTTCCGAGAGCGGAAACGAGTTAGCTTTATCGTGGCTCGGACTGAAGATTTGACGCAACCGCTATGGCGAACGAACAACAAGATCGTCATCATAATAAATGATCAGGGCGTACTGAATCTCAATCGTAGCGTCACTTATGTTACCAACACCGGCAATGTCAGCATCAAGGATTTTGAATGCGAATTGCGTTTTGACGGTCAGCGTAGCATTCTCGGCCAGGAGGCGAAGGTGTCTTCGGATGCGCTCCGAAATGCCGTGCAAATTGAGATTGATAAATCCGCTGCGCGACAGATGTCGGTCATTCGCGTCAAACTGCCCTTTTTGAATCCGAAGGAGACTTTTGGCATTTCCATTCTCTTCGATAACACACCTGTAAATTGCGAAGTTTCATTTAGAATGGATGGCGTACACCATTCCGTTTCCAGCTCGCAGCGCATAACAGCGTTTGGTCCGGAACTGATTGAAGCTCTTCTTGGTTTATATCCGCCGGGACTGCGACAAATAACGCGGTATTTTTTGGATAGAGTGCGCGCTAAAAGACTGGCAAAGATCGATGACGACCGGCGCTAACGCTCACAAACTCCCCCAAGTAACAGAGCGCGAAAACGTGATAGCCGATGTTGCGCGCTATTGCTGTTCCAATTTTGACGCGATGTAGTGGACGATTGCAGCGCCTATTGAGCCAAGTGTAATTGCTCCCCAATCTGGGTGCGCAGTCATTAGGCCCGTGATCGAAAAGGCGAGGAAGACCAGTACACCGCGGTAAATCGAATGGATAAGAGTGCCTTGAGTGAACATAAAGAGTTCTGCTAATTGCTAATTGGCGAGCATCTGCCCACCGCACCTCTCTGTTTCCGTGGGTAGCACGTTCGACCAGACAGAGAGAGGCGTTAGGCGGATTACAAGAGAGCTTTTATTTCTTCGGAAAGAGCGTCGAGAATTTTCTGCGCAAGCGCTTCCTCTTGGCCGGCGTTCGGGTCCTTCGGTTTGATTGCGGCTACGCTCTGTGCGAGCTGTGTGGCCTGGGCCTTAATCGCCGCAAGCGGAATGTCGCAAGCGAATTGACCGTTGAGATAGGGCTGCGGGTCGATGCAGCCGTCAGTGCCATTGTCCTGATTGAGTACCAGACCGTTCGTGTCTGTGAGTATCAGGCCAAAGTGAAGATGGTCGCCGGATAACTCGTACGGTGCGCCTGTGTTGTCAGCATATCCGGACGCGCTGCCGAATTTGGCCGCGCATTACGATCCATGTCTTACGGTTCTTGCCGATCCGAACGCCGAATCCCGGCGTCGTGTCGTCGAGATAGGTGCCGGGCTTGTGAAGCCGCAGCACCGCAATATCGGTGAGATGCAGCTTCATTTTTGGCTCCGTTTTGGCTCAAAAAGAGCGTGGATAAGGGTGGTGTTCTGCGGTACAGTATACCTCAAGAGAAATGGAATTAGTTTCTAAAATCAATGGCTTACGGTCACGGTGGTGCACGGCGGAGAATGGATTTTCCTGCCTACGAATCTGGGGGTCGGGAGTTCGAATCTCTCCGGGCGCGCCAACAAGTAAAATCGAACAGCCCGAGGCACGGGTTGGGTCGTTGCGAAATCCCACCTTTTGTTCGTGATGCCCCCTTTCTTCGTCACGCCCGCTGATGGGTTTCGCTGCCGCTCAACCCATCCCACGAACTGATCAGAAAGCGCACGAAACAAAGACCCCGGCCATGCCGACGACTGCATCGCGTGTGCCGCTGCCGCTGAAGCTCGTCTTCACCGCCTATATGGCGCTGCATGTGCCGGAATATCTCATCAATTACGGGGCGACCAACTTTTTGTATTTTTGCGACGTGGCGCTCGTTCTCACCTTCCTCGGCGTGTGGATCGAGAGTTCGCTGCTGGTCTCCATGTGCAGCGTCGGCATTGTGGTGGCGCAGACGCTATGGCTGGTCGATTTGTTAGCCCACCTTGCCGGGCTGCGTCTGACGCCGGTCACCGACTACATGTTCGACGCGCGGCTGCCACTGCACTTGCGCCTGCTATCGCTCTTTCACGGCTGGCTACCGATCTTGCTGATCTACCTCGTCTGGCAGCTCGGCTACGACCGGCGGGCGTTCTGGTCGTGGACGGTGCTGGCCTGGGCGCTGATGCTGATCTGCTTCTTCTTCATGCCGCCGCCAATGCCCAATCCGGGACTGACCCCGGTGAATATCAATTATGTCTACGGCCTCAGCGATACGGCCCCACAGCACTGGATGCCACCGTTTGCCTGGCTCGCATTGCTGATGATCGGCTTGCCCCTGATGGCTTTCGCGCCGGTGCACTGGCTGCTTGAACGCATCGCGCCGAAGCGGAAGCCGTAGCCCATAGGATGGGTTGAGCCCTGGCGAAACCCATCCTGCAGCCTCGTCGCCCGTTATGCACGGTGCTATCCTTATACAACACCCGCGCCGCTCGACAGCTTCAGGCGAATTCGCAGCAGCGTCTTTTCGATCGGACCATTGTCAGGAGACAACGATGGCAAAGACCAAAGAACCTCTCGAGGAAATGAGCGCACTTGCGGCGCAGACCATGGAGAAAACTCGCCTGGCGGCGGACAACTATTTCAATTTTCTCCAGAAGAGCATGTCATCCTATCCGTGGGGCGGCACCGAGCTTGGCGAAACATTGAAGCATTTTGCCGAGCTGAACATCGCCGCCGTTCATGAATTTGCGCGCAAGCTGAGCCAAGCCGAAACCCTGCAGGACGTCATTCAAATCCAAACGGGGTTCATGCAGGCACAATTCGAAACCTTCGCCGAACAGACAAAGACTCTCGGCGAGGTGTACATGAAGGCAGCGGCGCCGGGCATCGGTGGCGCTGCGACTTAGACGGTACGGCAGGGCGGTGCTGACCGCTCAACCCATCCGAGGGCTTCGGCGGCGGCACAGCGCCAGTGACTTTTCGACACTTTTCTGTTGACAATCGTCACCGTTTCACGTACAACCCACCTATCCTGCTCGTTCGAAGGGACGTCAACCGGTGACGGCTGATTGATGGAGCGGGAGCGGTGCCCCGGACGGGCCTCGTAAGCCTGTCCGCGGGCGGTTCGGAAACTCGCCCGGCCGGCCCCGTCGCCGGTCCGCCAGGAGCTGGCTGCCCGGGGAGCGGATCGGTTGTCCGCTACCATGAAGCGCGGGACCGGACTGAGCCTTGGGCTCTCAAGGCCTCTGGCAAGAGCCGCGGTAGAGCGCCGAGAGGCGAGCGCGTTCTCCAAAAGGGAGCGCGCGCCGCGATGAACGCAGGGCAAGGCGTAATCGCTTGTCGGGCGGGCCCGCGGAATCTACCCCTGCGCCTTTCGGCGCTCCGCCTCCCCTTTGTTTGGAGGCCCGTTCGTGAACAGCTTGGGCAAACCTCGGGGCGCGAACAAAAAGCGCAGCGCGAGAACGAGATTGATTTTTCACCTCGCCCCGCGTGCGGGGAGAGGTCGGCGCGCGAAAGCGCGACGGGTGAGGGGGCCTCTCCGCAATTCTGAGCGCGTCGGCGACGCCCCCTCATCCCAACCTTCTCCCCGCGCGCGGGGAGAAGGAGCAGCGCGGGTCGCGGCGAGGGATGAAGGGAAGCGCTCCACGAGAACGAGGTTCGTAGGCGGAATGAGGGTTACAAATCGCCACGTTCATAGGACGCATCCGGGCTTTCACCGCAACGCGCTTTGGTGCGATAAGCGTTGCGCCCATTCGGTCCCAAACAGGCGGCTGAGGGAAACGAAGCAGCATAGCGCCATGGAAGTCAAAGCCACGAGCATCCCCGGCATGCTGCTGCTAAAGCCACGCTATTTTCATGATGCGCGTGGCTATTTCGTCGAGACCTACAACGCGCGTTCGGCGCGCAAGTCCGGACTTGTGGCCGACTTCGTCCAGGATAACCAGGCACTCTCGCTCAAGCGCGGCACAGTGCGCGCGCTGCATTTTCAGGTGCCGCCGAAAGCGCAAGCCAAGCTCGTGCGCGTGCTGCGCGGCAGCGTCTACGACGTCGCGGTCGATCTGCGCACCGGCTCGCCGCATTATGGACGTTGGCTGGGAGCGACACTGACGGCGCAAGGCGGCGAGCAGATTTTTGTTCCGCGCGGCTTCGCCCACGGCTACTGCACGCTCGAAGCAGACACCGAAGTCGCCTACAAGGTCGACGATTATTACGCTCCGGAATGCGAGCGGGGTCTCGCCTGGGACGATCCGGCGCTCGGCATTGCCTGGCCGGTCTCGGCGGCGGATGCGGTGCTCTCGGACAAGGATCGCAAACTGCCGCGTTTGGCTGACTTTACCTCCCCCTTCCGTTATGATGGCAAGGGATGACGAAGCGATATCTCATTACCGGGGGCGCGGGCTTCATCGGGTCGGCCGTCGTGCGACATCTCGTCCGCGAGACCGATCATCGCGTCTGCGTCGCCGACAAGCTCACCTACGCCGGCAATTTGGCGTCGCTTGAGCCGGTTGCGACCAATCCGCGCTATTCCTTCGTCCGCGCCGACATCGCCGACGCCCCGCGCATGAAGGAGCTGTTTTCAAGCTTCCGGCCGGACGTGGTGATGCATCTTGCGGCCGAGAGTCATGTCGACCGTTCCATCGACGGCCCGGCGGCGTTCATGCAGACCAACATCATCGGCACTTACACGCTGTTGGAGGCGGCACTCGCCTATTGGCGCGGCTTGTCGAAAAGCGCGCAAGGCGACTTTCGTTTCCATCACATCTCCACCGATGAAGTGTTCGGCTCGCTCGACGCCGACGGCTGCTTTACCGAGACAAGCGCCTACGATCCGCGCTCGCCCTACTCGGCCTCGAAGGCGGCGTCCGATCATCTGGTGCGCTCCTGGCATCACACTTATGGCCTGCCGGTGCTGATCACCAACTGCTCCAACAATTACGGGCCATATCATTTTCCCGAAAAACTCATCCCGCTGACCATCATCAACGGCCTCGAAGGCAGGAAGCTCCCTGTCTACGGCAACGGCAGCAACGTGCGTGACTGGCTTTACGTCGAGGACCATGCGCGCGCGCTCCTCGCCGCGGTGCATGGTGGCCGGCCCGGCGAGACTTACTGCATCGGCGGCCGCAGCGAGCGGACCAATCTCGACGTCGTCAAAGCGATTTGCGCTCTGCTCGACGAGCTTGCGCCGAGCAAAGCCGTCCGCAGCCGCGAATCCCTCATCGCCTTCGTCACCGATCGCCCGGGCCACGATCTGCGCTATGCGATCGATCCGACGCGTATCTGCACCGAGCTTGGCTGGCAGCCGCGCGAGAGCTTCGAGAGTGGCCTGCACAAGACGGTGTCCTGGTATCTGAACAACCGCCCGTGGTGGCAGGCGATCCGCGACAACGTCTATGCCGGCGAACGCCTGGGGGTGCCGGCGTGATCCTCGTCTTCGGCGGCAATGGCCAGCTCGGCCAGGAGCTGAGCCGCGCGGCGGCGACGCGCGCGATCGCCTTGCGCGCGCTGGCGCATGCCGACGCCGACATTGCCGATGCGGCGGCCGTTGCGGCGTCGCTGGCGCGCTGGGAGCCGGATCTCGTGGTCAATGCCGCCGCCTACACCAAGGTCGATCTCGCAGAAAGCCACATTGAGGAGGCGCGCCGCGGCAACGAGGACGGGCCGGCCACGCTGGCTGCGGCCTGTGCGGGCGCCGGCATCCCGCTGGTGCATGTTTCTACCGACTATGTGTTCGACGGCGCGAAGGACGGCGCGTATCTGGAAAGCGATCCTGTCTGTCCGCTCGGCGTCTATGGCAAGACCAAAGCGGCGGGCGAAGAAGCAGTGCGCCGGGCGCACAAACACCATGTCATCCTGCGCACCGCATGGGTCTACAGCGAGTTCGGCCACAATTTTCTCAAGACCGTGCTTCGCCTTGCGCAAACACGCGATGAGCTGCGCATCGTCGCCGACCAGCATGGAAGTCCGACTTCGGCGCGCGAGATCGCCGAAGCTATCCTTCACCTCGCGCCTTTACTGATGCGCGACCAAAGCCTCGCCGGCACTTATCATTTCACCGCCGGTGGGCTCACCACCTGGCACGGCTTTGCCGGCCGCGTCGTTGCGGCGGCGGCTCCGTTCACCGGGCGAAATCCGCGCGTGACTGCGATCGGCACCGCCGATTATCCGACGCCGGCGCGGCGGCCGGCCAATTCGCAACTCGACTACCGCTTGTTCGTGGAAAAATTCAGCTTCTCACCGCGGCACTGGACCGAGAGCGTCGATGCGACGACGCGGACGCTGGTCGGCGCCGCACAACCGGCGGACAGCCATGTCGCGTAAGGGCATCATCCTCGCCGGCGGCGCCGGCACGCGGCTGCATCCGCTGACCATGGTCACCTCGAAGCAGCTCCTGCCGGTCTACGACAAGCCCATGATCTATTATCCGTTGTCCGCGCTCATGCTGGCGGACATCCGCGAGATTTTGATCATCACCACGCCCGAAGCGAGTGGCGCGTTCAAGCATCTGCTCGGCACCGGCAAGCAATGGGGCGTTACCTTCGAATACGCCGAGCAGCCGGTGCCCAACGGGCTCGCGCAGGCCTTCGTTATCGGCGCCGACTTCCTACGTGGACAGCCATCATGCCTCATCCTCGGCGACAACATCCTTTACGGCCACGGGTTGCCTGACGCGTTGCGCCGCGCCGGCGCGCGCAATCAGGGCGCCACCATCTTTTCGTACTGGGTCGACGATCCACAGCGCTACGGCGTCATCGAATTCGGCGCCGAGGACGAGGTGCTCTCGATCGATGAGAAACCGCAACATCCGAAATCGAACTGGGCGGCGATCGGCGTCTATTTTTACGATGAAGGCGTGGTCGATCTGGTCAAAGACCTGAAACCTTCCGCGCGCGGCGAGTATGAAATCACCGACCTCAACGTGCTCTACATGCGCCAGCGCAAGCTCAAGGTCGAACGGCTCGGCCGCGGCTTCGCCTGGTTCGACGCCGGCACCCACGATTCGCTGCTGGAAGCCGCCGAGTTCGTGCGCGTGCTGCAGAACCGGCAGGGACAGCTTGTCTGCTCGCCGGACGAAATCGCCTTCCACAACGGCTGGGTCGACGCCGAACAACTCAAAGCGCTCGCCGCCAAAGCCGGGAAGACGATCTACGCGCGGCGACTGTTGGATAACTTGCGATAGGGCTTCTTACGCCGCAATCGCCTCCAGCCGCCGCCCGGTCACGGCTGGCCCGAAAAAGCCGATCACCACGAACACGACCAGCATGGCGCCAGCGATGAAGCTGAACACGCCGAGCGTACCGTAATGGCCGAGGAAGAAGGCGATCATGAAGCCCGAGAAGATCGCGGAGAAGCGGCTCCACGAATAGACGAAGCCGACGGCCTGCGCGCGGATGCGGGTCGGGTAAAGCTCCGCCTGATAGGCGTGGAACGAGAACGACATCCAATTGTTGCACAGCGTGATGAGCAGGCCGCAAATGATGACGCCGGCCGCGCTCGTTTGCCACGCGAACAATAATCCGAACACGGCGATGCCGATCGCCGCCCAGGCGATCTGCCATTTGCGCTCGAATTGGTCGGCGAAGAAAACGCCGACCAGCGGCCCGATCGGCGCCGCGATCGCGATGATGAACGTATAGGCGAGCGACTTGATGACCCCGATGCCCTGCGCGATGAGCAGCGTCGGCACCCAGCTCGAAAAGCCGTAATAGCCAATGGTCTGGAACAGATTATAGATCACCAGCATGATGGTGCGGCCGCGATAGGTCGGATTCCACATCTCGCTCCAGGCGCCCGCTTTGCGCTCGGTCTCCCCCGCCACGATTTCCGGCGGCGGCAGCTCCTTGCCATCGTCGGCGATGATCTTTTGTTCCAAATCGCCGACGATCGCTTCCGCCTCGGCGACGCGGCCGTGCTGCGCGAGCCAGCGCGGGGATTCCGGCAGATTGCGGCGAATCCACCAGATGACGACAGCGCCGATCGAGCCGATGATGACCACGACCCGCCAGCCGTCGAGCCCGTAGATTTTCAGCGGCACCAATTGCCAGGAGAGAAAGGCCACGATCGGCACCGCGGTGAACATGACGAACTGATTGTAGGCGAAGGCCGGTCCGCGCTGTCCCTTGGGGACCAATTCCGACAGGTAGGTGTCGACATTCACCAATTCGACCCCGAGCCCGATGCTGGCGATAAACCGCCAGAGATCGATACTCTCAGATGTGTTCTGGAACGCCATGATGAAGGCGCCGACCGAGTACCAGAGCAGCGCGAAGATGAAGATAGAGCGACGGCCGAAGCGGTCGGACAGCCAACTGAAGGCGAGCGTGCCGACGAATAGCCCGGCGAACAGCGACGCGACGAAACTGGCGAAGCCCTGCAGATCGAACAGGCCTTTGGTCGTCGGCGTGAACAGGTGGGCGTTGAACAGTCCGATTGCCACATAGGCGGTGAAGAACAGGTCGTAGAATTCGAACCAGCCGCCGAGCGACAAGAGCGTCACCAGCCGCCGCGTGTGCCGCGAGGCCGGCAGCCGATCGAGCCGCGCCGCCACGGTTACTGCGCCATTCGCCGCCATGTTGTCCCCTCCCGTTGAGCCGTATTTTTCGGCTCTATTCAGAAATTATTGGCCTCAGCGCGGCGAGGGTCAACGCCTAACCGGTGCCAGACCACCGCTCGTCATGCGCTTGGGTCGGACGGCAGCGCCTCGTCCGGCAAACGAAAACCGTCGTAGAGCCAGGCGAGACACTGGAAGGTTTCGGCCTCGCCGCGCTCGCCCAGCATCTGCCAATAGACCTCACGCACTATGCCGTCGGAATGATAGACATCCCAGATGTAGCGGGATTCGAGCGTCACCCGCGCGGTGCGCACCGCGCGTGCGCCTTCGTAGCGGCGGAAAGCCGCTTCGTAATCGCCATTTGCCGCGGCGATGCAATCGGCGAGGCATAGTCCGTCCTCGATCGCCATGCAGGCGCCCTGCGCCAGCGATTGCAGCGTCGGATGCGCCGCGTCGCCGAGCAAAACCACGCGGCCTTTGTGCCAATGTCTGATCGGATCCCGATCGCCGACCGCCTGGCGGCGGGAAAGGTCGAGCATCGCCAGCAGCGCCTTCATCGTCGGATGCGCGTCGCGATAGGTGTGTTCAAGCTCGGCGCGATAAGCAGCCGCATCGCCGCGCTCTGAATTGGCCGACCTGCGGAATACGGCCACGATGTTGAACAACGTGCCGTGGCGGAGCGGGTAATGCACCATGTGGAAGCCGGGTCCGCCCCATAGCGCGACGATGTCGCGCGCGACATCGCAAGTGACCTGCGCCATCGGCACGATGGTGCGAAAACCCATATAGCCGTTCGGCAATGGATCACCGTCGCCGAACAACTGCGCGCGCGTGCGCGAGCGAATGCCGTCGGCGGCGATGAGCGCCGCGCCCGCGAAGCTGCGGCCGTCTTGGGTTCTCACGGCGACTTCGTTGCCGTGGTCCTCGGAGTGCGTGACCAGAGCATCGGGCACGAGTGTCACCAGCGGATCGCGCCGGCAGGCGTCGAGCAGAACATTATGCAGGTCGATGCGATGGATGATGATGTAGGGGTACTTGAAGCGTTGACGGAAGGACGGCCGTCCAGTCGGAACACGCGTGACCTCCTCACCGTTAAGCGCGTCGATTAGCAGCACGCCGGACGGCGTGTCGGCCTTCTCGAGCACAGCGGCGGTCACGCCAAGGCGTTCGAAAACGTGAAACGCGTTAGGTCCGAACTGGATGCCATAGCCTATGGCGCCAAATTCCGGCGCGCCTTCCAGGACGCGGGCCGCGATGCCGCGACGGGCCAGCGCAAGCGCTGCCGTCAGTCCGCCGAACCCGCCGCCGACGATAATGATGTCATTTGCAGCCATAGTTTGTTCGTTTCCGCCAAACCAAAACCCGGCAACCATCGTGGCTAATTATATGCGCTTCGGCCACAACCTTGACATGTCCCCGCAATGAAACCATCGTGCACCGGTAAGCAACTGAGGGTAGAGGGGCGATCATGGCTGACCAAGAGGGTGGAATCGGGCAGGCAATTTATAGCGCGTATAATTGCAATTTCGTGCTGCCACTTTCCGGGCAAAGCACATCGTCAAAAAACCGAGTGGGGGCCCTGCTCGCCGATGTTACGAAGTCGGCGGCCAGCGGTCCGACGCAAGTGCTGGATGTCAACGCGGCGCATGAATGCGTGAATTCGCAAACTCCCCTGTGGGACCAATTGCCGGCGGCGAACTTTTCCTACCGCGCCGACACCGAGGCTGATCTCACCGCGACGCTGTCGATATCTTCATTCAATCTCAAGGGCCTGGAGGCGAAATATATCGATGAGATCATCGTCAACGTAACGGGCGCCACGGTTTCGCAGGCGCCCGACGATTTCGTCGGCGAGGCGGTGGCATTCTGGAAAGGCAATGCGTTTTACAAGACGAGAAGCTACACCGACGTTGTCGTCACCAATTGCTCGGGCATCGTCGACCTGAAGTTTTACTTCGATGCGTCACTCGATATGGGAAAGATCAATTTTACGATTGGAAAGCTCAGCGCCGCGCTCGGTTTGACGCTGAAGATCGAGCAGGGCCAGGAGGCCGACACGACGGCCAATCCGCCAACGCAACGCAGTTACGTTCGATTTTCCAGCACCGGCTCGCCGGCAACCGCCACGACGCCGGCCACTCCCGCATTCCCCGTGGTGTTCGGGTTGGTTCTGGCCAATCCGGCGGATTATGAGTGACTGAGGCAAGCTGAACGAGGAGCGTTGCGGAAGCGCGTTTGCCACACATGCAGTGTCCGTACGACGTGCTTCGTCGCAGTCTTTTGTTTGCACTGCTTCTGCTATGCGGCTGCGCCCAAGAGCCGAGCCTGCGCTCGTACGTCTACACGCAACTTGACGACAGTGCCGTCGCGGTTTCGCCGAATGTTCATCCGCCGATCTCAGGAAATTATTTCCCCTACATACCCGGAAACCTGACCCGTCCGGCCGCCATCACTCCCGCCGATCCGGTACGATTCGAGGCCGCCGCGTGGCAAACCGGGCGGTTCTGCCCGGTCAGCGCGAAGGCCTTTCAGTTCTCCAACCTTCACTACGACGGAGTTGGACCCGACATCACTTATACTTACGAATTTGACCCGTTGGGCCCGATTTTCAGCTTCGCTAATTTTGACAAGGATCGGGCGATCAGGGATTTGAAGCTGAGCGAGAACGACCTGAAATACGTCGATCGCATTTCCATCGCGATCAAAAATGTCAAGATTTTCACGGTTCGCGGCGATCTCTTGGGGCCGCGATCGTCGATACCGATCGAACCCGGCTGCGCCAAATATCGAAACGTCTATCCGTTCCAGATCGCCAGAATGTACGAGGCCGACATTGACGTGCAGATCCAAACGCTGCATGGCGCGGCGGTAAACTTGGCCCTGCTGCGCGCAAAAATAATGAAGCAATATACGTCCCGCGAGCAGGCCGACGGCGTGGTCATCGCGGTTCTGCCGCGGCCGGTCGCGAATTGATCTGCGCGGCCGCACAGTTGGCAAAGCCCGGCTGATGGCTCATAACCGCGATTCAATGCGGCGAGACGGGCCATGCGCGGGAATATTTCCGCAGACGATCTGACCATCCTGGGCGAACTCGAGCGCAAAGTGCTCTGGCTCGCCAGCTGGACGATCCATCACGCCAACCATGTGCGCGATAATACCGACGGGCTGAAGGTCGGCGGTCACCAAGCGTCTTCGGCTTCGCTCGCGACCATCATGACGGCGCTCTATTTCCACACCCTGCGGCCGACCGACCGCGTCGCGGTGAAACCGCATGCCTCCCCGAATTTCCACGCCATCCAGTATTTGCTGGGCAAGCAGACGCGCGACAAGCTGGAAAACTTCCGCGGCTATCATGGCGCGCAATCCTATCCTTCCCGCACCAAGGATACCGACGACGTCGATTTCTCCACTGGCTCAGTCGGTTTGGGCGTCGCGCAGACGCTGTTCTCTTCCTTGGTGCAAGACTACGTGCGCGCGCATGGTTGGGGGCTCGACCGCCCCGAGGGACGCATGGTGGCGCTGATCGGCGACGCCGAGTTGGACGAAGGCAATATCTTCGAGTGCATCCTCGAAGGCTGGAAGCAGGGTCTGCGCAATTGCTGGTGGATCGTCGACTACAACCGGCAGAGCCTCGACGCCGTCATCCGCGAAGGCCTGTGGCAGCGTTACGAACAGCTGTTCCGCAATTTCGGCTGGGACGTGGTCATCCTTAAATACGGCTCCCTGCTTGAAGCCGCGTTCGCCGAACCGGGCGGCGAGCGATTGCGGGCGTGGATCGACCAATGCCCGAACCAGCTTTATTCGGCGTTAGTATTCCAGGGCGGTGCTGCTTGGCGGCGTCACCTCAACGACGATCTCGGCGATCAAGGCCCCGTTTCCAAACTGATCAACGCGCGCTCGGACGAAGAGTTGGCGCGGCTGATGACCAATCTCGCCGGCCATGATCTGCCGTCATTGCTGGAGGCATTCGAGCGCGTCGATCATGACCGGCCGGTTTGTTTTATCGCGTACACCATCAAAGGCTACGGCTTGCCGTTCGCCGGACACAAGGACAATCATGCCGGGCTGATGACGCCCGCGCAGATGGAGACCTTCCGCAAGGCGATGAACATTCGCCCCGGCCACGAATGGGACCGTTTCGAGGGCCTGAATCAGAAGCCGGAAGCGCTGCAAAACTTTCTCGGCAAGGTACCGTTCGCCGCCGGCGGTACGCGGCGGCTCACCGCGCCGCGTTTTGCCGCACCTGAACAGCTTGCGGTTACGATCCAGCCGGAAATGTCGACGCAGACCGGCTTCGGAGCACTACTCAACGAGCTGGCGCGGGAAAAGACCGACCTCGTCTCGCATATCGTCACCACCTCGCCGGACGTCACCGTCTCGACCAATCTTGGCGGCTGGGTCAACCGCCGCGGCCTGTTCGCGCGCGAGACGCTCGCCGACACGTTCCGCAGCGAACATATTCCCTCCACGTTCAACTGGGATTTCTCCGACAAGGGCCAGCACATCGAACTCGGCATCGCCGAGATGAATCTTTTCATCCTGCTCTCGGCACTCGGCTTGTCGCACGCGATCAACGGTGAGCGGCTGATTCCGATCGGCACGGTCTACGATCCGTTCATCGCCCGCGGCTTGGATGCGCTCAATTATGCCTGCTACCAGGACGCCCGCTTCATCCTGGTGGCGACGCCGTCGGGCATAACGCTGGCGCCGGAGGGCGGTGCGCACCAATCGATCGGCGAACCGCTGATCGGCATGGCGCAGGACGGGCTGGCGGCGTTCGAGCCGGCCTTTGTCGACGAACTCGCCATGATCTTCGCCTTCGCGCTCGACTACATCCAGAAGGATGCCGCGAGCGGCGATGGCGGCGAGGTCTCCGAGCGCAATTGGCTGCGCGATGAGACCGGCGGCTCGATCTATCTGCGGCTGTCGACACGCCCGATCGAGCAGATCAAGCGGCCAATGAGTGCGGCGCTACGCCAGTCCATCGTCGACGGCGCCTATTGGCTGCGCGAGCCAGGACCGAATTGCCAGGTGGTCGTCGCCTATACGGGCGTGGTCGCACCCGAGGCTATTCAGGCGGTTGGCTTCATGGCGGAGGACCGCCGCGACGTTGGACTTCTCGCTGTCACCTCTGCCGACCGGCTCAATGCCGGCTGGACGGCGGCGTTGCGCGCGCGCGAGCGCGGGCTCATCCACGCGCGGTCGCATATCGAGCGGCTGTTCGCCGAGCTGCCGCCCCATTGCGGCATCGTCACCGTGCTCGACGGCCATCCGGCGACGCTCGCCTGGCTTGGTGCGGTCGGCGGCCATCGCGTACGCCCACTCGGGGTTGAGCATTTCGGCCAGACCGGCTCGATCCCCGATCTCTACCGGCATTACGGCATCGACGCCGACGCCATCATCGCCGGCGCGCAAGCGCTCACGCCGGGCAAGCCGATCCGGCATTTGCGGGCGATGTGATCGTCAAACTTTTCCGGCGGCGGCGCGCGTTCAAGTCTTCCGCGGCCCGTAATACCATTCGCGCAATTGCAGATACGTAAGCGGCTCGTAGCGGGCCGGCCGCTCGGGTCCCTGACAGGTCGGCAGCACGTCGATCAGCGCGTCGCCGCTCGGGCCGAAGAAGACCGGGATCGAGTAGCGGTCCACCTCGTTCGTGTTGATCACACGGTGCTTGGTCGACAGATATTCGTCGTTGGTCCAGCGCACCATCAGATTGCCGGTGTTCACCAGGAGCGTGCCGGGCACGATATCAACCGCGCGCCAGTGGCCGGACGGCATGCGCACGGCCAGACCGGAAATGTCCTTCTGCGCCAGGAAGGTCATCATCGCGTTATCGGTATGCGGCGCGATTCCGTATTGGCGATTGCCGATTTCCTGCTGCGGCGGGTAATAGAGCAGAGTCATCGTCAGGTGCGGCGTGGCGAAGAATTTGTCGAAATAGTCCGGCGCCAGATTGAGGCCCGCGGCCCAAAGCGGAAGGAACTGACGGCCCAGCCTTTCGATACGGCCGTGATAGTCCTGAAGTGCTTCCTTGAAGCCCGGCAAATTCTCCGGCCACATGTTGACGCGCGCTTGCCGCTGCTCAGCGGTCATACTCAGCCCGCCAGAGCCGCCCTCGCGATTGATGGAGAATTTTGCGTTGAGATTGGGCTTGGCGTTCTCGATGATATTGATGTTGGTACGCTGATACTCGTCCCTGGAACAGGGCTGATAGCCTGATCTGAAGCTGCCGGTTTCGAAATAAGGAATTTTCGTCTTGGTCTCGATCGGCAGGGAGTGAAAGCGGCGCGACTGTTCGAAGACACGATCGACCAGATCCTGCGGGATGCCGTGACCCTTGAGATAGAAGAACCCGACCGTTGTGCTGATGTCGCGCAGCTTGGCGGCGGCCGCCTCGCGGCCTCCCGGCTGCCCGGCGAGATAGGGCGCGATATCGAGGGTCGGTATCTCTTCGTTCGAATCCGGATGATCCATTAAATAGAGCGCTTCCGCGTCGTCGCGGAGTTCGCCGCGAACGTCGTGGACGTTGGATTGTTGTTGCGCGCTCGATTCCATTTTTGTCCTCAATCGCCGAAATTCGCGGCGAGGTAGTCGGTGATGGTCTTTTCCTGATCGGCGGATGCCGGCGCACCCCAAGCTACCATATCGGACACGATTGGCACCCAGTCCTGTTTCTTGCGCTTGACCTCCACGACCCGCTCGAGGTCATGGCACAACGTACAACTCGCCTCGACCAATGGCTTGGCCGCCCCGTCCGGCAGCGCGACCGGCTTTTGCGGCGGCAGATTGATTCCCGGGCCGAGATTGGCGGAGAGATAATCAACCACTTTGTCGACCTCGGGCGGCGTCAATTGCGCACCGCGCAGCACCATGTTGTTGACATAAGTCCGCCAGCCGGCCCTGCCGTCGCGGATATTGGCGATCGTGCCGAGATAGTGACATTGCGAGCACGCCACTGCGACCAAGTCGCGTCCATCGCCCTCCGGCAGCGGATTGCTTTGCTGCGCGCGGCCGGGCGGAGCCGCCGCGATGATTGCGGCGCTGAGCGCAAGTGTCCCGAGGCTTAACGAAGCGATACGCATGATCAGACCTTCCGGGTCCGCAGATCGGCGATGGAGTAGGACGGATACCAATCGGAGACCGCGCCCAGCCCTTCGCGCTTGATGTGGACGTCGAGAAGATAAGGCCGCCCCTCCGCTATCGCGGACTTGGCGCGCGCGAACGCCCCAGCAAGCGCCGCCGGCTCCTTGACCGTCTCGCCCTCGACGCCGAAGGCGCCGGCCGCCTTGGCGAAATCCACGTCGGGGCTGCCGTTGTAGCAGGTCATGTCGCGAGCGGCCTCGAACTGCCGTCCCGCGCCATTCCAGATGCGATTGCGCTCGTTGTTGTAGCTGTGATTGTTGAGCACGATGACGGTGACCGGCGCCTTGTAGCGCGCCATGCTCCAGAGCGGTTGCGGGCCCGAGAACAGAAAACTGCCGTCGCCAACTACGGAGACGACCGGCACGTCGGGTCGCGCCAGCTTGACGCCGAAGCCGGCCGCCATGCCCCAGCCAAGCACATTGGGCCCAGTGCCGAAATATTGCTTGTCGTCGCCGCCGAACGTCATCAGCGGATCCATGGTCTTTCCCGAATCCACGTCGGCGACGTAACAGGTGTCGCGGTCGAGATTTTTTTCGAGCTCAAGCCCAAGACGCTCCATGCTGATTGGCGTCGAATCGGCAAGCGTACGCGCGATTGCTTCGCGCTCTTCTTTCATCTGCGCTGAGTAGGCATACACCCGCGCGGCACGTTCGCCGGCGATGTCCTTGAGCCGCGAAGCGGTCGCCATGCTGCGGATCGCGGCGTTGAGATCAGCGATGGCAAGTCTCAGGTCCGCCACCATCGGCAGATCGACCGGCGCCTGGCGGGCGAGACTGGCCGGATCGAGCCGGATTGAGATCAGCTTGGTGCCCGGCGAAGCGATTTCGCCCCAGCGGTTGCCGAGATTAAGCAGCACATCCGGCTTGCCAGGAAACCGCATGGTGCGCAGCACGGTGCCGATGAACAGCGGATGCCTGGTCGGATACGGTTTCGACCAATAGCCGAGCGATCCGGCCTCGCCGGCAACCGGCGCACCAAGCAGTTCGGCAAGCTCGATCAGCTCCTTCTGGCCGCGGCACCAAGTGATCTCGTCGCCGACGCTGATCAGCGGATTTTTCGCTTCGATCAGCATGCGCGCCGCCCTATCGACGTCGTCCTTGTCGGGGCGAATGCGCATCGGCACGTCGAACTTGCTCCCTTCCCAGATCTGCGCCCTGCCGCGCTGCTCGAGCGTATTGGTCGGCAGCGATAGAAACACCGGTCCGCAGGGCGGGGTGGACGCGAATTTCAGCGCCCGGCGCGTGGTCTCCGCGATTGCCGCGGTAGACTGGGCCTGCCAGAACCATTTGGTGATCGGCTCGGCCATCAATTCGTGGTGGTCGACCTCCTGCCATTGATCGCGACCGAGAGCATCCTGGTCGATCGATGCGACGACGACCAGCATCGGAATCTGATCTTTGAAGGTGTTGACCATCTGGGTCATGGCGTTGGGCAGGCCGATATTGGCAACCACGACGACCCCGGTGCGTCCCGACGCGCGCGCGTAGCCGTCCGCCATAGCGACCACGGCGCCTTCCTGAACGCCCTTGATCAGTTTGATCTCCGGCACGTCGACAAGCGCGTCGAAAATCGGATGGTCGCCGGTGGACGGATTGAAGAAAATGTACTCGACGCCGGCCGCCTTGAGCTGTTCGACGAACAACTTGCCGCCGTTGCCTTCGACATCGCGGATCGCGGCGGGCGCTGGATCGGGCTGCGCTTGGCTATTGCCGGGCGCGAACGGCGCGAGATTCTGCGCCACGGCGTTGGCGGCGACCGTGCTCATGCCCAAAGCGCTTAAGCCGGAAACGAGTTGCCGGCGCGAGAGCCCGCGATCGAGATATTGTTTGATCATTCCCTTCATCGCATCCTCCCTCGGCGACGCTCGCTTGGTGCTGCGATCGTCAGCGCTTTTCGACCCGCTTTTGCGGCAAGACTAGCACCGGAAGGACGGGCCCGACCATGACGACTTTGTTGCGCAGCTCCGCCGGGCAGGCATGACGGTCGCTCGCTGAACCTCATGCTGCAAAGCCATTGACGTCGTCGCGCCGATTTCCGGCCTCGTCGACGCCTGCGAGGTGACCTTCAGCTATGATGTGATGGTAGCGCGGATGGCGGAGCGCGGTGACCGTGCCGTTTTCCGACGCAGCCGCTTGGCGCTCTAGTAGAGCGCGGTCGAGATCGACGAGAACGTTGACTTGAGTTTGGTGCCGAGCCCGGTGATCACCGGAATGATGGCAACGGCGATGCCGGTCGCGATCAAGCCGTACTCGATTGCCGTCGCCGCGTTTTCATCCTTGAGGAATTTGACGATCAGACGCATGCGCACTTGGCCTCTGCCATGCTGTTTTTTTGAGCATTGACCTCAATATATTAGCCGAAGCTTAAAATGCTCACGACGGCCCGTATAAATACTTAGCGAACCGTTCACCGTCGCAACGCATGGAAGCATCGCGGTGCAATTTCACGCCTCCAGGTTGGCTTTGCTTCCCGAATGTTAAGCCTTGGCCGGCAGTTTGTCGCACGTACGTTCCACATTCCACCGACTCAGGATTTGCGGGAAACTCCATGACACTGCATGCACCGAACATTGCGCTTTTCGTTATCGCCTTTTGCTTGGCTATGCTTGGCGTGCTCGCGGCAATGCCGATCGCGCTGCCAATCCCCGGCCTGTCCGGGAACTCGGCCTGGTACATATTCCTGGCGTGGTTCCTGCTCGCTGCCGGCAGCGTCGTGCCGCAGCCGTCAGCCGCCAAGCCGAATAAGGCCTAGCCGCCGGCAGCGGCCTTTGCGACTGCGCTGAGTATCGCTGCAAGACGCTGCGTTACTTCCGTCAGTCGGTCAGATGCGCCGTGCCGCGCGACGAGCCATGCCGGCTCGTTGTAGCACAGCCACACCTTGCCGTCGGCGTCCTCAAAGGCCAGCGCCTTGAGCGGCAGATCGATCCCCATTGTTTGATCGACCTGCATCAGCGGCGTGCCGCCTTTGGCATTACCGAAGATCAACAGCTCGGTCGGCCGCAGCGCCATGCCGACCTCGTTAGCGCCCGCCGCATGATCGATGCGGGCAAACACCGTCATGCCCTTGGCTTTGACCTCCGCCTCCAGGCGATCGATGGTGCTCTTGGCGTCATGGGCGCTCGGCAGCGTGGTCAGACCCTTCACGTCCATTGTGCGGCTCCTGCGAAAAGTCCCCTCGCAGCGAGCTAGTATAGTCACGCGGCACGCATTGCGCCCATGCGCGAGGAAGCGTCCTGGATCGCCCGTCACCCTGCGCTCGGCACCAATTCGGCTGAAAACGCCCTGTGAAAGTCGGCCCATAGGATAACCGATTGATTGGCTGCGCTATTTCCGCGCTTCAAGGCGAAACGAGTAAGGCTGAACGGGCGTCATGACTCACGTTCGCCGGCACGGGCGGCGACGGAGCGTTGGCCGCCGAACATTGACCCAGCCAATCCGCGCGGGAATAAAGCTTGGACCCGCCCGGCGCAGCCGAGGAATTAGGACCAAGGAACAAGAATGTCCGATGCCGAAGACAAGAAGGATAAACAGCCCAGCGGCCACAGTCTCACCGATCATCTTTACGGTCAGAATGTCGTGCACGTGCACGACGGCGACACCGATCACGATCACGACCACGACTACGATTTCGAAAACGATGAGACCCCGCTGGAGGACAATCCGCTCTGGCGGCAGGACAACGTGTCGCTGACCACTGTCGGCATCGACATCGGCTCCTCCGGCACGCAGGTCATCTTCTCGCGCGTTCACCTGCGCCGGCTCGCCGAGGATTTGACCAGCCGCTACTACGTCGTATCGCGCGAGACCCTGTTCCAGTCGCCGGTGGCACTGACGCCGTACCAGAACGAAGAGCGGATCGACGACGCCAAGCTCGGCGCTATCATCGACGACGCGTACGAAGCCGCCAAGCTCCATCCCGACAACATTGACACCGGCGTGGTTATCCTCACCGGCGAGGCGCTGCGGCGGGAGAACGCGCAGGGCATCGCCGCGATCCTCTCCGAGCAGGGCGGCGAATTTGTCACCGCCACCGCCGGCCATCACATGGAGTCGATGCTCGCCGCCTACGGCTCCGGCGCCGCGCGCATCTCCAGCGACGAAGGAAAGCGCATCCTCAATATCGACATCGGCGGTGGCACCACCAAGCTCGGCCTGGTCGAGAAAGGAAAGGTCATCGCCACGGCAGCCGTGCATGTCGGCGGCCGTCTGCAAGTGGTGGAGAGCGGCGCGATCGTGCGCCTCGATCCGGCGGGAAGGTACCATGCCAAGCGCGCCGGCTTTGCCTGGAACAGAGGCGACAGGATCGATCCCGCCGATATGCAGAAAGTCGCCGACGTCATGGCGGATACGCTGGTCACCGCGATCACCACACGGCCGCTGCCGCACGATGTCGAACATCTTTATCTGACCGACCCGATCGGCGATCTCGGCCGCATCGACGGAATCATGTTTTCCGGCGGCGTCGCCGAATACATCTACCAGCGCGAGAGCCGGGATTTCGGCGACATGGGCCCACGGCTCGGCTGCGCCATTAGTACGCGCATCGAACAAGGCGCGTTCCCCTGGCCAGTGCTGCCAGCCGGCGAATGCATCCGCGCCACCGCGCTGGGCGCGTCGGAATACTCAGTGCAGCTGTCCGGCAATACCAGCTACATCTCGGCGCCCGGCACGCTCTTGCCCCGCCGCAATCTGCAAGTGCTGCAGCCGCCGTTCGAAGCCGGCGACACGATCGATTCGCAAAAACTTGCCGCTGCGATCAAAAATCACATCGTCGCGTTCGATCTGCAAGGCGGCGAGCGCGAAATCGCGCTGGCGCTGCGCTGGACCGGCATGCCGGCGCACGAGCGGCTCCTCGCCTTCGCCAACGGCATCAAGGACGGCCTCACCGACCGGATCGGCAGGAAAGAGCCGATCTTCATCATGCTCGACGGCGACGTGGCGCAGACGCTCGGCCATATCCTGCGCGACGAGCTGGAGGTCGAGAGCGAGCTGCTCGTCATCGACGGCGTGGTCCTGTGGGATTTCGATTATATCGATCTCGGCCGCATCCGCATGCCGTCCTACACCGTGCCGGTGACCATCAAATCGCTCGTCTTCAGCGAGGATCCACGCGGCCCTCGTCCGCGCCAGCGGCTGCATCATCACGACCACGATCACGAGCATGCGCACGGTCATGACCACACGCATCATCACCACCATCATGACCACGATCACGGCGGACACGGCCACGCGCACGCAAAGCCGACACAGCGCTGATCACGGCCGCAGCAATTTGTCTTCCAGCCAATTCCACATCGTGGCGGTGCCGAGCGAAAGGTAATCGCGCTGACAGTGTTGCGCGCCGCCCTCCTCGGCGGTGAATACGCGCAGCGTCTTGTCGGCGGAGCCGCTGGCATCGTAGAGCGCCTGCGCGTCTCGCAGCGGGATTTGCTCGTCGTCCTCGCCGTGCACCACCAGGAACGGGCAGCGCATCTTCTGCACGACGCCGTCGAGCCGAAACGGTTCGAGCTTCTTGAGCGCGGCGTCGAGAGTATCGACGCCGAGGATCCACATGATGTGGTGGCCTGGCACCGACATCGACGCCTTAAAGCCGGCATCGATCCGCTTCTTCCAGGTGCCGTAATAATCCCAGATCGCGCCCCAGGCGATACAGGCGGCAAAGCGCGGTTCGAGCGACGCGCAACGCGGCGCATAATAGCCGCCCAGACTGATGGCGATGATGCCGATCCGCTTGCGGGTCGACGTCGGAGCGCTGCTCCAGATAATCGATGCAGGCGCTGCCGGCCTTTTCGTAATCGTGGCGCAGCGGCATGCCGCGAAAGCGGATCGCCTCGCCGGTGCCGGGTCCATCCATGACCAGGACCGAAATGCCGCGGCGGACGAGATCGGGCACGCCGCGCAGGAACTGGATCTCCTTGGTGATATCGAGCCCGTCGAAGAACACCATGCAGGGCGGACGCGCGGATCGGGCGTTCTGCGCCGGCACGAAATAGCCCGGCAGCTTTTTGCCTTCGAACGGCACGTCGACGATTTCGATCTTCGAGCCGGACAGTGCGACGAACTGATGAAAGCAGTCGACGGCCTTGCGATAGGCCTCAAGCGCGCGGGCGTCCTTCGGCGTGCGGAAGCGTTCGCCCATCTGATAATAGTGACAGGCGCGCAGATGAAACGAAGCCGCCGACCAGCGGATGACGCTCGGCGCGAAATTGCTCGGCGTGGCCGCGCACGATATTGGCGACCCGCTCGCAGCGCTCGAACCAGGCCTCGTCGTCCTCGGCCCCCTTCGCCCTCCAGCAGCCGGCCGATGCGTGCATCTCGCTCATGTCGACGCCGCCGAACGGCGCGGTGCCCAGCATGTTCACGAACGCCGCCGACCAGCGGTAATTGCCGGGGAAGTACATGAAGTATTTTGGGGCTTTGGACATCTCAGGCTCCCATCAGAGTTTATACTTGGACCGTCATGGCCGTGCTTGTCACGGCCATCCACGTCTTTTGGAGGTTAGCTGACCCAAGACGTGGATGCCCGGCACAAAGGCCGGGCATGACGGCAAGACGCGCGACGAGGACAGCCATCACACATCCCACACCGGCGCGCGCCCGACGGGGTTTGCGGTGCGGCCGTCGCGCCGTTTGAGCGCGCCGATGCGGCGCATCTCGTCGTCGTCGAGTTTGAAATCGAACACGTCGATATTTTCGGCAATGCGCGCCGCGTTGGACGAACGCGGGATGGCGGCGATCATCTGCTGCTGCATCAGCCAGCGCAACGCGACCTGGGCGCCAGTCTTGCCGCTGCGGCGGCCGATGTCGGTAAGCACCGGATCGCCCTTGATGCGGCCGCGCGCCAGCGGGCAATAGGCCGTCAGCACCAGGCCGCGCTCGCGGCATGCCGCGATCACCTTCGACTGGTCGAGATAGGGATGACACTCGACCTGCAGGGTCACGAGCGGCTCGGGACAGAGCGCGATCGCGTTGTCGAGCATGGCGATGTTGAAATTGGCGACGCCGATGTGGCGGGTGAGGCCTTGCCGCTTCGCCTTGGCGAGCGCCCCCATGGTTTCCGCAAGCGGCGTGTTTTTCTCCGGCCAATGCACGAGCAGCAGATCGACATAGTCGACGCCGAGCGCCTTGAGGCTTTCGTCGACCGAGCGCGCGAAATCGCCGCGTGCAGATTTTCGTGCGAAACCTTCGTGCAGACGAAGATCTCGCGGCGCGGGATGCCGCAGCCGCGGACGCCTTCGCCGACGGCCGGTTCGGTGCCGTATTTCCGGGCGGTGTCGATATGGCGGTAGCCGGCTTGCAGCGCCGCGGCCACGTGCTCGGCAGTGACGTAACCCAGGCCCGAAGTGCCGAAGCCGATGGCCGGAATTTCGGCGCCGTGCGCCTTAAGCGTGGGGGCGAGAGCGGGCATCAGGCGTCCTGCAGCATGGATGCTGGGCTGCTTTATGTAACGAAAGTTGGACATTCCACCACATCGCGAAGCTACGCTTTTCCTTGACCGTCCCAAAGGGCGGGCAGAAGATGGCTGCAGCTTGAAGGTGCAGCGAATCGGCGTCGTAGGGGCGACGCTGTCGCTGTGCCGGCGCATCCGAACGGGCGCATGCACAAGCCAATAAATCGACCGGGGGCCAACCCCGCACAAAATCGCCACCAGGGAGGTTCGACGAATGTCAAATATCAGTACGCCTGTTGGTCGCCGCACGGTTCTCAAGGCCGGTATCGCGCTCGGCGCGAGCCAGGTCATTGGCGCACCGTATCGTGCTCAGGGCGCTCGGCGACGAGCCGGTCAAGATCGGCATGGTCAATCCGCTGACCGGCGTGCTGTCGGCGCTGGCGCAAAGCGAGGTCGACGGCGCCAAATACGCCGACGCCGAAATCAACAAGAAGGGCGGCATTCTCGGCCGCCAGGTCCAGCTCCTGGTCGAGGATTCGGCCAACGACGTCGGCACCGGCGTGCAGAAGACGCGCAAGCTGATCGATCGCGATCAGGTCGACGTGATCCTCGGCGACGTCAATTCCGGCATCGCCTACGCGATGTCGCAGGTGACCATCGAGAAGAAAGTCTTCCATATCGTGCCGGGCGGCCATACCGACCCGATCACCGGCACCAATTGCAAATGGAACGTGTTCCGCGTCTGCAACACCACGTCGATGGACGCCAACGCGGTCACGCCCGAACTGGTCAAGAAGTTCGGCAAGAAGTGGTTCTTCATCACGCCCGACTACGCCTACGGCCACACGCTGCAGGATGCGTTCGTCAAGGCGCTGACCAAGCTCGGCGGCAGCCTACGAAGGCGACATGCTGCCGATCAACAACACCGATTTCTCCGCCACCCTGATCAAGGCCAAGGCCTACAAGCCGAACGTTCTGCTCAACAACATGGGCGGCCTCACGCAGATCAATTGCATGAAGCAATTCACCCAGTTCGGCATGCAGAAGGAAATGGCGCTGGGCGGCGCGCTGTTCGAGCTCGAAAGCATCAAGGCATGTCCGCCCGAGGCACAGGCCGGCTGGTGGGACATGGAGTGGTGGTGGAACCAGCCCAACGTGCCGGAGGTCGTGAAGTTCGTCGCCGACTACCGCGCCGCGACCAAGAAGACGCCGTCGGCGCGCGACTGGTTCGGCTACGTGTCGGTGCATTCGGTGCGGCTCGCGGCCGAGAAGGCGAAATCGCTCGATGGTCCGAAACTGGCCGCGGCGCTCGAGGACCTCGAACTGCCGCCGGACGTGGCGCTGCAGCCCGGCAAAGTGCGCTATCGCAAGGGCGACCACGAACTGATGCCCAACATCTTCGTCGGCGAAGTGCATCCGCCCAAGGGCGAATCCCGACGACGTGTTCACGGTCGCGGAGCTGGTGCCGGGCGAACAGGCCGCCGGCACGGTCGAAGAGACCGGCTGCAAGATGGTCGAGCCGAGCTGATCCATCTCCGCGTCATTGTGAGCGAAGCGCGGCAATCCACGATCAATCTCGGCGACTATGGCTCGCCGTGTCGCTTCGCTCCCATAGTGATGTACGCGCAGAGAGCAGCAGATGACGCAAGTCATCCTGTTCAACGTCACCAACGGGCTGATCATCGGCGCCTTCTACGTGCTGATGGCGCTCGGTCTTTCGCTCATCCTCAATCTGTCGAACGTCATCAACTTCGCGCACGGTAATTTCCTCGCGCTGGGCGGTTATCTCGCGTTCACGCTGTCGCCGACGCTCGGCTATTGGGGCGCGCTTCTGGTCTCGCCGCTGCTCACGGCGCTGATCGGCATTGCTGGTCGAGCGGCTGATGATCCGCCGCATCTACAACCGCGATCCGGTCTACAGCCTGCTGTTCACGTTCGGCCTCGCCTTCGTCATGCAGGACGCGGCGCGCTATATCTGGGGGCCGAACGGCCTGCCGATGGGCCTGCCCGACGTGCTGGCGCAGCCGATCACCGCGAGCCTGTTCTTCATCACCTGGTACCGCGTGTTCATGGTGACGGTCGTGATCGTCGCGGTGGTCGGGCTGTTCACCTTCCTGCGCCGTTCCCGCATCGGCCTGCGCATCCGCGCCGGAACGCTCGATCTCGAGACGGTGGCGACGCTCGGCGTCAACGTGCGCAATCTGCGCACCTTCAATTTCGGCTTCGGCTGCCTGCTGGCGGGCTTGAGCGGCGTGCTCGCCGCCGGACAGATCGGACTTAATCCGAACATGGGCGACGATCTGCTGCTGCCGAGCTTCATCGCCATCATCGTCGGCGGCGTCGGCAGCCTGATCGGCACGCTATTCGGCGGCCTTCTGATCGGCCTCGCCGCGGCGCTCACCACCGTCTTCTATCCGTCGGCCAGCGAAGCGGTGATCTACGGGATCATGATGGCGGTGCTGCTCATCCGGCCGCGCGGCTTGATGGGCGAGGAGGGCATGCTGTCGTGACCATCGCGCTGTCCCGCCATCGAGCCAAAGCGCCTCGTCAGCCGCAACCACCTGATCCTCGTCGGCATCTGGCTGGTGCTGGTGACCGCGCCGTTCTGGCTGCCGATGCTTGGCGGCTATACCGCGCTCGCCGGCGCGCGTCCTGGTGTTCGGCCTGGCGGCCATGGCGCTGAACCTGCTGCTCGGATTTACCGGGGTGCTGAGCTTCGGGCATGCCGCCTATTTCGGGCTCGGCGCCTACGGCGCCGGCCTCACGCTGCGCTATCTCGTCGCACTCGACGCCGCTCGCGATGCTCGCTGGTACGCTGCTCGGCGGACTGGCCGGCACGCTGTTCGGGCTGCTCATCGTGCGCCGGCGCGGCGTCTACTTCGCCATGTGCACCATCGCCTTCGGCCAGCTCTGGTACTATCTCGCCTATAGCTGGAACAGCTTTACCGGCGGCTTCGACGGCTTGCGCGATTTTCAGCGGGCGCCGATTGCGCTGGGACCGCTCACGATCGACATCACCGCCGGCGGCACGACGTTCTATTTCTTCCTGCTGGCGATCTTCGCCGCGGCCGTCGGCCTGATGGGCCTGATCCTGCGCTCGCCGTTCGGCCGCACGTTGGTGGCGATCCGCGAGAACGAGCGCCGCGCGCGGTTTTTGGGCATTCCGGTCGAACAGCACATCTGGCTGTCGTTTTCGATCTCCTGCTTCTTCACCGCGCTCGCCGGCACGCTCTATGCGCTGCTTAACAACTTCGCCGATCCGATGACGCTGCACTACTCGCTGTCGGGCTATTTCGTGGTGATGACGGTCATCGGCGGCATGCGCACCTTCTGGGGGCCGCTGCTCGGCGCAGCGGTATTCGTCATGCTGCAGGACTACATTTCATCGATGACAGTGAACTGGATGTCGTTCGTCGGCTTGATCTTCATGTTCGTCGTGCTGTTTTTTCCGCGCGGCCTATTGGGCTCCTTTCGCAAAGCGGCGAAAGCCTGAGCGGCGGCCGGCGCGCCACCGCAACGCTTCTCGAACCCTGGCAGGCTTAGCCGCGCTTTAACGCCGGCATGACGTCCTTGGCGAACCAGCGCAGCTGTTCCTTGAACTCCTTGGGCGAAAGCCCTTCGGCCCAATGGATCATGAAATGCTCCAGGCCGGGGTATTTGGCCTCGATGGATTTGATGCCGTCGATGACCTCCTTGGGCGGACCGCAGAACCAGGCCTTCTGCTTTACGCCGTCGGCGAGCTTCGGCACGGTGGTCGGCGCCCCCGGGGAGCCCCAGGTGCGGCCCTGCTCGTCGGCATAGCGGACGAAACCGAACGGCGCGAACCACTTGAATCGCTCGTCATGCGCCGGTTCGAGCCGGCGGATCGCTTCTTCGCGGCTGTCGGCGAGATAGACGCCGGCGCCCCAGATCACATCTTCGCCGAGTTGCTTCTTGTGGCCGTATTTGAGGCACGCCTCATGATAGGCGCGCATCACGTCGTCGAGAATCTTTTCGCCGTTGAGCGTGACCATCGCTTTGAAGTCGTACTTCGCCATCATCTCGATGGTCTTGCCGCTGGCGATTGGCATCCAGACTTCCACCGGCAGATTTTTCGGCCGCGGCACCATGGTGATGTCGGTCAGATTGTAGCCCCGATACTCAACCGGCGGCGGGCATTCGTAGAACTTGCCCTTGTGGTGGAAGGACTGCTGGTTGAAGCAGCTCAGCATGAGCTGCAGCTGCTCCTCGAACAGGTCGCGATTCTTTTCGAGCGTCGAGAAGCGGCGCGCCGAAAGTTTCGACCTCGCGGGTGTGATAGCCGCGGCCGACACCCATGATGACGCGGCCGTCGGTGACGATGTCGGCCATCGCGTAGTCTTCGGCAAGGCGGATCGGGTGCCACATCGGCAGCACGTTGAAGGCGCAGCCGAACTTCAAGCCGTTTAGTCTGCGTGGCGAGCCACAGTCCGAGCTGAATGAGGTTGGGAAAAACCTCGTAGCCCTCGCGCTGGAAATGGTGCTCGGCGGTCCACAGCACGTCGAAGCCGAGGTCGTCCATCAGTTGAGCGACATCGCGCACGGTAAAGAACGCCTCGCGCAGCCGTTCGTCGGAATAACGCCGCTCGTTGGCCGGCGTGCCACTTAAACCCACATTGTCGAGTTCGATTTGACCGACGTAGAGGACGTGAAATTTCTTGATCATGTGGTTCCTTCCCTGTCCTTATTCCGGGGCTTTTATCCGCCGGAGTCAACAAGGTCCGCGCGGCGGCCTGCCGGCGCCGCACCGTGTGATCGGAAGGAAGGTCTAGTTTTCGAGTGCGACTTCGCCGGCGTCCTGGCGGACCATCGGTCTCAGCGCGCGCGCTTGGTCCTGCTCCCAATCCATAGGAGCGGCGTCGGCCGATTCCCGTGCGGCGAGAGCGACCGGCCGGGGCGAAAGACATCTGATCTGTTCGGAGTAGATTTGCAGCGTATAGCGATATCCGCTCGGGTGGTACGAAATATCGACGGCCTCGCAGAAGCTCCTGGCGAAGGTGCCAAGGATGCGACCGCCGAATCCGGTCCTGTTGGGCTCACGCACCGCAGGACCGCCGCCTTCCCGCCATTTGAAGGTCAGCAGCGATCCGGACCAATCGAGCTCGAGGCCGATCCTGCCTTGCGGAACGGTCAGTGCGCCGTATTTGAGCGCATTGGTGACCAGCTCGTGCAGGATGAGCGATAGGTCCTGAGTCATCTGCGCGCCCAGCACCAAGCCGGCGCCGCCGTGGATCTCGAACTGCGATTCGAAGCCGCGGATTTCGTTGCCGACGAGATCGAGCAGGCGGACCCCGTCTCCCATCGAGTCGGTGATCGCCCGATTGGCCGCCGACATGGACTGGAGCCGATCCGAGAGTTCCCGCCTGATCACGGTTTTCTGGACACTGCCTTCGCCGGACAGGCTGAAGCGGATCACCCCTTGGATCACGGTGAACAGGTTCTGGATGCGATGGTGCAGTTCCTTGGCCAGCAAGTATTGATGCTGCTTGGCCTGCTTCTCTCGGTCGATATTGGCGAGCAGCAGATCTAATGTCCGGTTGATGTAGTCGATCAACATGACGCAAATGCTCGCGTCGAAGGCGTACGAGGCCACGGCCAGCCAATGCAGCTGCGGAATGAATAAGCTCCATTGCGATCCACCGGCCAGCACCGCGGCGAGAAATCCGGGCCCGCGGCCGCCGATCAATGCGGCCACGATGATGGCTGGGTAAATGGTGAGGAAAGGACTGCCGGCGTATTGCTCCTTGGCCAGCCACTGCAGCAGCGTGGCGAGCCCAATGGTAACGAACGCCATCGTATAGCCGAAGATCGGATATTGCCGCAGGTCCTTAGCAACCTGAAGCACACGGATGGCCGCGGCGGCGCCGTGCTTGTTAAAGGGCGGTGGTTGCGTCTGTTTATTCACGCTGCGATGCGCCGTCATTTGCCCGGTGCGCGCTTGTCTTCACGTTCCGCCGTCCGCAATACCAATCCGGCCCATGCGCATATCCTATCGCCGACTACGGTCACACTAAGACAAGGGGGGCGCTTACGCGCAGAGTGAACACTTGGTTTCGGTGCGGAACCCAATTTTGCCCGTCGAGTCAGACCTCCTTTTACCGATGACCTCGGGCGGTTCCATGCCGTATAATCCAAGCACTGGTGCGACCGGTCGACGTCTTTGCACAAGACGATCGAAGCGCGCGAACGTTAATTTGGGGAGGTCTTCGCCATATGCTGACGCTTTATTACAGTCCCGGCGCTTGCTCGATGGCAGCGCATATCGTGCTCGAAGAGAGCGGCGAAAAATATGAGCCTAAGAAGGTCGATCTGGTCGGCGGCGAGCAGCGCACTGAGGCTTATCGCAAGATTCATCCACTCGGGCGCGTGCCGGCGCTCCGCCTCGACAATGGCGAGCCGCTGACCGAGAACACGGCGATCCTGCCCTATCTCGGCAAGAGGTTCGATTTGTGGCCCAAGGATCCGCTCGCCGAGGCGAACGCGCTATCGCTGATCGGTTACTTCGCTTCGAGCGTGCATCCGGCGCATGCCCATTTCGGCCGGCCCGAGCGTTACACGGCCGACACCGGAGCCTATCCGGGTATCAAGGAGATGGGGCTGAAGACTTTCCACGATTATTTGAAGCAGATCGACGGCATGCTGGCGAATCGCGAGTGGTTCTCCGACCGTTACAGCGTGCTCGACTCCTATGGCTTCGTCTTCTACACTTGGGGTGTGCGCCGCGAGCTGCCGATGGCGGAACTGAAAAACTACAGCGCGTTCAAGGACCGCATGCTCAAGCGTCCCGCTGCAGCACGCGTGGCAGAGGACGAGAAAATCAAGGTGTAAGGAGAGGCACCCGCTGAGCCGAAGCAACCGGCATCACGGGTGCTTCGGCATTATGGCTTCGAGACGTTGAAGCTCTTCTCCAGCAGCATCCCGCTATTGTGCCAGAGCTGCAGCGTATACATGCCGGTCGCGCTGTCGGGATCGAGCAGCTGACCGATGAAAAGGTCCTGACGGTTGATAGCGAGGCCATCGTAGATGTTGTCTTGATAGCGCCCGTCCGGAAATATCGTTCGATAGGTCAGCGCGACTTCCGCCGATCCCGGGCTGCCGATCAGCCGGTACCCATAGCCCATCCGGATGGTGTCTTTCGTCGACAGCGTAACTCGGTCGCTGTTGGCTGAGGGAGGTGTAACCCCCTTGCTCACCGTCTTCGTCGCGCTCACGCTGGTGCTGCTGGCGACGGTATAGACGCCATACCAAGTGAGCGTGGCCCCGGTCACCGATCCGCCCTGCGCCCAGCTTGCCTGGTTGGACAGCGGCGACAGGAGCAACGGCAGGAATAAAGCCAACTGGAGAAGAATTCTGCGCATGCGTAAACCCCTCACAAGTTGAAAAATACGTCACGCATCCGGCTGAAATTATTGCACAAGGAAATTCAAAGTCAAACGCACTTCACGGCCAGAATGACCCTTAGATTGGCGCGATCGGCCAGACGAGCTATGATTAGATGGGCTCGGCCTCCTGTACGGGCAAGCCGGCTTAGTGCCGAAGACGGCGTCGAAAACGACGAAACGGGGAGAAGCACATGGTCAAGGTCACCTGGGACCACATTCATCTGCGCACGACCAATCCGGAAGGCATGGCGCAGTGGTTCGAGAAAATGCTCGGCGCCGAGGTCGTCCGTACCATGCAGCAGGGAAAACCGCGGATCGATCTGAAGCTCGGCGGCGCCAATATCTTCATCGCGCCGGTGGCGGACGGTGACGGCACCAACGTCGCACCGAGCATTCCCTATCGCGGTCTCGATCACTTCGGACTTACGGTGAGCGGGATCGACGCGATTGCCGCCGATCTGAAGGCAAAGGGCGTCGAATTTACCCGCGAGCCGACGACGGTCCGGCCGGGCGTACGCGTCTGTTTTATCCGCGCGCCCGAGGGAGTCTCGATCGAACTCCTCGATCGTGACGCCAAATACTCAGCGGCCGCCTAGAGGATCGGAATTCGAAGCAAAAAGCCCCGGAGCCTTTTGGCTGCGGGGTTGCCGCCGTGCACAAGCCATTCGTCGCGGTTTAGTGCCGCCTGATGAAATCCAAAACCTTGTCGTTGAACGCGCCCGGTTGCTCCCAGGCCATGGCGTGGCCGGCATCGTGGATAACGGCCCATTCGTGATGCCGCAGGTGCGCCGCCCAGATGCGCATCAACGCCGGCGGCGCCAAGAGGTCGGCGTCGGCGGCGATGACGAGCGCCGGTGTCGGGATGGTGGCGATCTTCGCCAGCGTATTCGGGGTGCGCAGCGACGGCTGAAACGGCGCGCCGCTTTGCCGCGAATGTTCGTCGATTTCGATCCAACGCCGGGTGCCTTCCGGATTGGCGCCACGGTAGCTCGGTCCTATTTCACGATAGTGCGAGGATTGTTTCCTGATCTCGGGAATGGCGATACGGGCGATGAACTCGGCGACCTCCGCATCCTCGATCGCTCCGGTGCTGGCACCCACAATGAGGCTCAACAACCGCTCCGGATGCCACGCCGCGTAATCAAGCGCGCCGAAGCCGCCGCCGGCGACGCCAAGCAAATGGAATTTGTCGAGACCAAGATGATCGATAAGCGCGTGAAGATCCTCGGCGATGCTGCCTGGCGGCGCGCCCGGCGCCGGATCAACCATGCTCTTGCCGAAACCTCGGCGGTCAAAGGCGACGACGCGGTATCCGGCCTGCACGAAGCCCGTGATCTGCGGCTGCCAGATTTCAACTGTGCCGGTGTTAGGATGCAGCAGCACGATCGGCGTGCTGTCGCCGCCCGTATCGGTGAACCACAATCTCACACCGGGCAGTTCGGCATAGGCGCCGTTGCGCGCGCGCTCGGCGGTCATTGATCGCTCCGAATTTGGCGGCAAAAGCTAGACGACAGGCGACACCTGTTCGAGCACTTTCCCGCGTGTTTCGATGGCGAAGAAGATGGCGACCACTGCGCCCATCAGCGCGAACAGGCCGAACATGACGAAAACCGCGTTGATGCCGTAATTCGGCAGCACCCAGCCGACCACCGTGGTGCCGACCACCGAGGCGCCGCGTTGCCAGGCGCTGGCGACGCCACCGCCCAGCGCGCGCAGATGCGTCGGGTAGATTTCCGCCGTGTAGGTGGCCAGCGACAGCAGCGTCGAACTGAGAAAGAAGAAGCCGCAGGTCACGACCGCGAGCGTTCCCGCCGCGCTGAGCTGGGGCAGGAACGCGAAGGAAAGAAGAAACAATGCAACATCCGCCGAGGCTGAATGATGAACATCCGCCGCCGTCCGATGGCCTCGATCAGATAGACCGCGCAGGAACGCGCCGCACAGTCCGAAGCCGTTGTTGATCAGGCCGTAATAGAGCGACTGCTGAACGTCGAGATGATAGACGGTGCGGAACAGCGACGGCATCCAGGCGGTGATGCCGTACGACACGAAATAGGCGCCGATCCACAGCAGCCAGACCGAGATGGTGCGGCGCAGATAGATGCCCTTGAACAGATCGCCGACGCGCGGGCGCGCCTCAACCACCGGCGGAAGATCGGCCGGCAGGGCCGGAACCGTCATACCCTCGCGCGCGGCGATGGCTTCGATCCGCGACAGCGCGCGGTCCGCCTCGTCATAGCGGCCCCGGCTGGCGAGCCAGCGCGGCGATTCCGGCAGTATCGCGCGCATCGGAATGGCGATCAGCGCCGGAATGGCGCCGATGACGAACATCCATTGCCAGCCCCAATGCGGCACCACGTAAACGCCGACGAGCGCCACCGCCAGCAGGCCGACCGAGAACAGCACCTGGATGGAGATGCGAAAAGCGGCCGCGGCCTTTGGCCTTGGCGAATTCGTTGACGTAGGCGGCCATCAGCGGAATTTCGCCGCCGAGCCCGATGCCCTGAACGAAGCGCAGCCAGAACAGCATTGTGTAGCTGGCGCCGCCGCGCAGGCCAAGGCGCCGAGCGAGAAGATCAGGAGCGTCGCCAGCATCGAGCTGCGCCGGCCCCAGTGCTCGGCGATCCAGCCGAAGGCGATGGCGCCGACCAGCTGGCCGAGGAAGCCGATGCCAATCAACGAGCCGATATGCTGCGGGTCGAGATGCCACAGCCCGATCAGCGGCGGTAGCACGTACGGCGATGGCGATGGAATCGAAGGCATCGAAGAACCATGCGGTGCAGATGATGAGCCGCATTTTCAGATGCCATGAGCAGTAGGGCAGCCGCTCGAGCCGCGCCACGACATGGCGCATATCTCCTTGGCGCATGTCGCCGCGCTCGCTTAATGCGGCGATGTCGGCGGTAGCCGCGATATTGGTCATGGCGCTCCCTCCCCCTGCGCGGCAGAGGACACCGGAGCAAAACCGCGATCTTTGCCGCGTTGCGCTCGCCCAGCCCGTACCGCCTATGTCCTCAACCATACTCCCGAAGCGCCGTCGCGCGAAGCCTGCGGGCCGGTGGCATTGCTGCGGCAAAGTGTTATCCTGTCAAAAAATCTGGGAGGAAAATTCATGCATAGGCATCTTCGAGTACGGGCCGCTGCGGCCGCCGCCATCGTCGCGACAGCGGTGCTCTTCGGCGCGAGCGTGCAGGCGCAGGACAATTATCCGTCGCGGCCGGTGCGGATGATCATTCCGTTCTCCGCCGGCGGTCCGACCGATATCGTCGGCCGCATCATGGGCGCGAAGATGGGAGAGCTGCTGGGACAGCAGCTTCGTGGTCGAGGATCGCACCGGCGCCGGCGGCACCATCGGCACCGCAGTACGTCGTCAAGGCCGCGCCCGACGGCTACACGCTGTTGATGGCGACGGTGTCCACCAACGCCATCAATCCGGGCCTGTACGCGCATCTGCCGTACGACACCGAGCACGCGACTTTGCGCCGGTCGGGCGAGTCGGGGTGACGCCGACGATCTTGATGGCGAGCCTTTCGCTTCCGGTGACCGACGTGAAAAGCCTGGTGGCGTTGCTCAAGGCCAATCCGGGCAAGTACTCCTACGGTTCTTCCGGCGTCGGCTCGATCCTGCACCTGTGCGGTGAGGAGTTCAAAGCCGATGTCGGCGGGCTCGACATCGTGCACGTGCCCTATAAGGGCTCCGCGCCGATGGACCTCGGTCTGCTCGGCGGAGAAATCTCGCTGGCTTTCGACGCGACGCCGACCGCGATGCCGCTGTCGCTCGCCGGCAAGGTCCGCGCACTCGGTGCCGGCATGGCGACGCGCATCCCGGCCATGCCCGATCTGCCAACCTTGCAGGAGCAGGGTATCAAGGGTTACGAGTGCTATACTTGGAACGCGATCCTGGCGCCGGCCGGAACGCCGAAGCCGATCGTCGACAAGCTCAATGCAGCGATCAACAAGGCGCTGGCCGATCCTAAAGTGGCCGATGCCCTGAAGAAGGCGGGTATCGATCCGACGCCGGGCTCGACGCCGGAATCGACGGTGCGAATTCATCAAGACGGAACTGAACAAATGGGCGCCGATCATCAAGGCGTCCGGCGCGCACGTGGATTGAGAACGCGCTCCTATGTTTTCGGGCCCGGTGGGCTGAAAAGCTGGGCTCAATCGGCGCGCATTCACCGATCCGTGGCGCGCACGCGACGCGTCGTCGCCCAGATTAAGAACGCCAAGCAGCCCATCGCCGCGATAGTGCCGGCGACCGGCCACGCCGAGCGGCCGAGAAACACGCCGATCGCCGCGGCGCCGATCGCGGCGAACGATTGCTGCGAGAAGCCCAGAATCGAGGAGGCCGTGCCGGCGCGGTCGGGAAACGGCGTGAGCGCGCCCGCCATGGTTTGCGGCATGGCAAGCCCCATGCCGGCAAGATAGGTGGTCATGCCAAGCACCAACCAAACAACATTGGCGAGGCCGAGCGCGGTCACCACTGCCATCGCTAGGCCACCCACAGCCATGATCGCGGTGCCAAATCCGATCATGTGGTCGAGGCCGAGCCGCATGACGCTGCGCGCTGCGATGGTGGTGCCCAGCATGTAGCCCAACGAACCAACCGCATAGGTCATGCCGAACGCGAGCGGTGAGAGCCCGTACACCCCCTGGATGACGATCGAGGCACCAGAAACCCAGGCATAGAGACCAACGAAAGTCGCGGTCATGATGCCGAGGTGAGCGAGAAAGCTCCGATGCCCGATGACCGAGCGGTAGAGACGGCCCATGCCGACGAACGAGAACGGGCCGGGCGTCGGCTTCTGCAACGTCTCCGGCAGGAGCCGCGCCGTTGCTGACCCGACCACCACCGCAATGATCACCAGCAGCACGAAGCTCGCGCGCCAACCGAACGCAATCTGCAGCGCGCCGCCGATCACCGGCGCCATGATCGGCGCGAGCGCCTGGATCGATCCCATCAGCGAAAGCTCGCGACCGGCGCGTACGCCGGAATAAAGATCGCGTACCACCGCGCGCGCCAGCACGATAGCGCCGGCGCCGCCGAGTGCCTGCACAAAGCGCAACGCGATCAGCGCGTCGATCGACTGCGTGGTCGCACAAATCAAGCTGCCGAAGCCATAGATAATGAGCGCAGCGAGAAGAACCGGCTTGCGGCCCAAGCGGTCCGATATCGGCCCGTAGAGAATCTGGCCGGTGGCAAAGCCTATGAGATAACTCGAAATGGTCAGCTGTACTTGCGCGGTCGGCGCGTGCAACGCCTGCCCGATGGCGGGCAGCGACGGCACGTACATGTCAGTCGACATCGGGCCGAGCCCGGTCAACGACGCCAGCAGCAAAGTGAGCGCGAACGTACCGGGACGCAGCATGGGCAAAATCAGCAGCCCGAATTGCGCGTGGCGCACCCGAGCGCGCCAACGCTGCGGCCGGTAGCGTTCACGCTTCGCTGCGGATTTGGCCCGAAGGCGATCCGCGCAAGGAGTGCTTTATGATGGCTTCGCCCCGAAGAATTGGCACCAGCCATCGGGACTGATCGTGCCATCGACGATCTTGCAGGCGTTCGGCGCCTGAAACTGTACGCAGCCGTCGCACTTTTGCGTGCCGTTTGGGTGATCCTGATACTTCGCATCCGCTTGCTTGATCTTTTGCTGCGCGCTCGCGCGGCTCGCCGCCGCTCCGCTCGCCGCCAGGCCGAGGACGACAGCCGTGCCGGTGAGCACACTCCGACGTGAAAAGCCTTCACAACCCTTCTCGTTATCGCTCATTGTCAGCTCCGGGAGAATATCGGTTCCGAAAATTTCGATGTTCGCGACCGTTGTTCGAGTACAGCGGTCCCAGTCGAAACGCACACGCCCCCCATTCGTTCACAGCGCCAAATTCGTTCACAGGGCCAAGTTCGTTCACAGGGCCAAGTTCGTTCACAGGGCCAAGAGTGTCTTGGCGTGCCCGCCCAGAATCATGTCGCGGGACGCTGCGGGGATGCTAAGCGAGCGCACGTGCCGTACGCAATCCAGCATCCCCATGTCGTAGGGATAATCGCTGCCGAGGAACACGCGGTCGGCGCCGGCGGAGGAAATGAGGAATTCGAGCGACGTGTTAGAGTGACAGATGGTGTCGTAGCGGAAGCGCTCGAGATATTTCTCCGGCGAATGTTTCAAATGTACCTTCGGCTCGGGCCGCACGTGCCAGCCATGCACCCAGCGCCCGCCCTGATAGGGAATGAAGCCGCCGCCATGCACCATGACCGGCTTGAAAGTCGGATGACGTTCGAGCACGCCGCCGAAGATCAGGCAGGCCGCCGCGATGGTCGTGTCGAGCGGATTGCCGATCAGGTTGTTGAGATAATAGGAGCGCAGCCGGTCGGCGCCGGCGATATTGCCGGGATGAATGACGAAGAAGGCGTCAAGCTCAGCGGCCGCGGCCCATACCGGTTCGAAGCTCGGATCGTCGAGATTCTTGCCGTTGACGTTCGAGGCGATCATCGCGCCGCGGAGCCCGAGTGTCTGCATGGCGCGTCGGAGTTCGGCCGCGGCCTTCTCCGGCGCCTGCATGGGTAGCGTCGCGATACCGCAAAAGCGGTCCGGCTTTTCCTTGACCAGCCGCGCGATCCCGTCGTTCTGGATCGCCGACGCCGCCGTCCCGATTGCGGCCTCCTGGCCATAGAGCCAGGTCTGCGGCGAGGCCGAAAGCACGTGCATGTCGACCTCGGCCGCATCCATGTCGGCGAGCCGCCGCTCGATGTTGTGACCGCCACGCGGAAACGGCCGGTACGGCACGCCCGCTACCTCGATCGCGGCATTGTCGGCGTCATATGGGGTGAGCTTTAATCCGAGGCTCGGGATCTCGTTCTGCAGGAGCTTGATCGTGTCGTCGTCCAGCACGTGCGTGTGGGTGTCGATTGTGCGCATTGTCTCTCCCCGGATGCCGCCACGTTCTGCGCATAACCGGCTCGGCCATGCAAGGTACCTCGACCGCCAGCAGGTAAGGCGCTTAAGCCGCTGCGAAGGACCGGCTGCCGGGAGGGAAATTGCCGGATGATCGTGCTAAAGCTTTCGCGTGGGTTGGTTGCACCAAGGATGCCCGATGCGCTTTGCCAAAGCGACGCCATGGCTGCCGCTTGCCGCGATCACCGGATTTATTTCCGCTTTCGCCGTACCGGCTGCCGCCGCCGCGGACGAGATTCATTATTGCGCGACCGGGTCGATGACGCTTGGCCCGTTTGCCGAGCACATCGCCGAAATCCGCAAGGCCAACCGCTACGACAAGGAAGAGATCGACAAGCTGATCGCCGACGAAAAAGCGGGCGGTCCCGACTTCTTCACGTCGCAGGTCGTGATCAAAGAAGAGCAGTCTGGCTCGGGGGATTTCGACCTTCATCTGTTCCAAGGCTACTCAGACCCGGGCGCGAAATATCGTGTCGGCATGAAATGGACCTGCGATCACGACGATTATCCCGTCGCCTACTTTGTCGGCTTCGAGGTTACGGAGATTCGCGACGGCGCAATATTCGTCACGCGGAAGAAGGACAATGTGAACATCATCTCCCTCAAACAGCTCGATCCCGATCTCGACAAGCCTACGAAGGTCGAAGATTTTCGGAGCCACGCGATCCTGTGCGATGACATCGCGACCGGCTGCGTCAAAACGATCTTTTACGGTCGGTATTGAAGAGATGCCCTCGCATGAGGCTCCCCTTTAGCTTGCGGCGATTTTGGCTATAAAGGGCCATCGCCAATCGCAACTAACATTTCCCGGAAAGATTATGGACGCCAAGACTGACGATCACACGACCTTTCACGGCCGCGTCGAAGACGAGCCGCTGGTGCGCGGCCGCGGCCGTTACGTTGCCGACGCGCCGTTGCCAAACCAGGCTTACGCGTATTTCGTGCGCTCGCCGCACGCTTTCGCCAAGGTCGTCAGCGTCGACGTTTCCGCTGCCGAAAAGGCGCCGGGCGTGGTCGGCGTGCTTACCGGAAAGGACACCGCCGAAACCGGCAGCATCGGCCGCCATCCGCCGGTGCCGGGGCGCGGCGGCGCGACGCTTGTCATGCCACACCGGCCGGCGCTCGCCTCCGAGCGCGCGATGCATATCGGCGAGCCGGTTGCGATGGTGGTCGCCGAGAGCGCGGCCGCGGCGCAGGACGCCGCCGAACTTGTCAGTGTCGAATACGAAGAACTGACGCCGGTGACCGACGCGCGCGCGGCTTTGCGCGACGGCGCGCCGCAATTGTGGCCGCAGGCGGCTGGCAACATCGCCGTCGATTGGCCGGGACCGAATCCCAATCCCGACGCCAACACCAAGGCGGTCGACGCAGCCTTCGCGTCGGCCAAGCACGTCGCCAAGGTCGCGTTTTTCAATCAGCGCATGCTCACCAATTCGATGGAGCCGCGTGGCGCAACCGCGAGCTACGATGCGGCGACCGACAAATATACGACGCGCACCTGCTCACAGGGGGCAGGCCCAATGCGCGAGAACATCGTCGGCATTCTCAAATTGCCGCCGGAGCGCGTGCACGTCGTCACCGAAGATGTCGGCGGCGCATTCGGGCTCAAGACCGGCGCGTACCCGGAAAACATCGCGCTGCTTGTCGGCGCGAAGAAATTCGGCCGGCCAATTCACTGGATGTCGACGCGTTCGGAGGCGTTCCTGTCCGACAACCAGGCGCGCGATATTTATTCCGAGGCCGAACTGGCGCTTGACGAGAAGGGAAAATTCCTTGCGCTGCGCGTGCGCAATGTCGGCAACCTCGGCGCTTATGTGGGCGCGGTCGGCGCCAATATTCCGACGGCGAATTTCACCCGCTGCCTGCCGGGCATGTACGACATCAAGCTCATCGACGTATCGACCAAGTGCGTGTTCACCAACACGCTGCCGACCGCGCCCTATCGCGGCGCCGGACGGCCGGAAGCGAGCTACGTGCTCGAGCGCGTCGTCGACGAGGCGGCGCGCGTGACCGGCGTCGATCCGATCAAGCTGCGCCGCCGCAATCTGATCAAGAAATCGCAGATGCCGTACAAGACCGCGGTCGGCACGACCTACGACTCCGGCGACTTCGAACCGCTGCTCGACAAGGCGCTGGAGCTTGCCGACTACGACGGCATCAAGCGGCGCCGGCGCGAGGCCGCGCGGCGCGGCAAATATCTCGGCTTCGGCATCTGCTGCCTGCTCGAACATGCGGGCGGCGCGCCGACCGAGAGCGCGATGCTGACTTTTCCGGGCAATGGCACGCTGGTGATGAGTCTTGGCGTGCAGAACACCGGGCAAGGTCATGCCACGGTGTTTCCTCAGGTGATCGCCGAGCATCTCGGCATTCCGGCGGACAAGATCGTGCACCGGCACGGCGACTCGGCGATGGAGCTCAAAGGCTATGCCTCCGTCGGCTCGCGCTCGGCGATGACTGTCGGTCATTCGCTGGTCAAGTGCATGGAAACCATCGTCAGCAAGGGCAAGCCGATTGCCGCCGCCATGCTGGAAACCGGCGAGGCCGACATCGTCTTCAAAGAAGGCCGCTTCGAGGTGGTCGGCACCGATCGCCGCGTCTCGCTGTTCGAGGTGGCTGGCCGCGCCGCCGAAATGAAGAAGCGCGGCGAGATCGCCGAAGACCTCGACACCAAGACCACGACCGACACGCCGCTGTCGTTTCCCAACGGCGTGCACACTGCCGAGGTGGAGATCGATCCGGACACGGGCCATATGACGATCGCCACTTACACGGCGGTCGACGATTGCGGCCGCGCGCTCGATCACACGATCGTCGAAGGCCAGTTGCACGGCTCGGTGGCGGCCGGGCTCGGCCAAGCGCTGATGGAGAACATCATCTATGACGACGGCAACGGCCAGCTCGTCACCGGTTCGTTCATGGACTACGCGATGCCGCGCGCCGATGACATGCCGCCCTTGCGCGACGCCATGCTCAACGTGCCGGCGACCACCAATCCGCTCGGCGTCAAGGGTGTCGGCGAAGCCGGCACGACCGCGGCGATCTCGGCGGTGATGAACGCGGTGGCCGACGCCATTCCGGGCGGCGTGGCCGACCATCTCGACATGCCGGCCTCGGCAGCGCGTGTGTGGGAAGCCTGCCGGCGAGTCACACGCTGATCGGAAACTCCAAGAGCCGCATTCACCGCCGTCGCGCCGTCAACACGTTCGCAAGCAGGACGCCAAGGCAGCCAAGCAGCAATATCGCTCCGGCCGCCGCCCTTGCGGCGGGAAAGAGTGCTGCTGAAAGGCCGGCGAGCACGACAATCGCGACCACCGCCAGGGCGAGCGCGCCGTCTTCGACGAACAACCCGATCACTTCCTTGAGCACCGCCGCCAACACCTTCATGACGCAAGCGCACCCTGGCGGCTTTTCAGGAGTACGACGGCTCCAATGGCCGTCGCCAAGAACAGAACAATAAACGCAACAATCGCAAGATCCTCGCCGGGCCAAGCGACGCCTAGGCCCTCCGCCGGTCCAGAACACGCCAAACGCCGACAGCATGACGCCGACGGCGAATTTGAGCGTGTTCTCCGGCACACGAGATAGGGGGCGGTGCACCAAGAGACCGATGACGGCGATCAGCAAGCACGCCCCAAGCGCCGCGACGCTCACCGGAACGAGCAACGAACCGCCGGCGCTTACCGCGATCACGATGAAGACCACTTCAAGTCCTTCCACCAACACCGCCTTGAAGCTTGCCAGGCCGGCGACCCAATCGAGCCGTGCCGCCTGGCGCTGCGCCTGCTCCCGCAGCTCTGCTGTTTCACGGACAAACGCCGAGGCTTCGTCGTGCAAGCCGGATAATCCCAGCCGCGCGCAAAATCGCCTTACGCAGCCAGCGCATCCCGAACAGCAGCAGCAGAACGCCGATCGCCAGTTGCAAGAGACGCAGCGGGACGTAGCTCAGGAGCGGCCCGAACGCGGCGACGATTGCCGCCAAGAAGGCAAGCCCGGCGAGTGCGCCGAGCCCCGCCGGCCGCCAGCCGCGCACAATCGCCACAGCCAGCACGATGGTCATCGCTTCCACGGCCTCCACCAGCGAAGCCAAAAAGGCCGCTGTGACCGCCGACCCGGCATGCGTCAATCCCGCGATCATGCTCGGTCTCCGCCTCCGGCTCGCCGCTGCGGCCGCGCGTCCGTCAATCGCAGCGGTGCACGGCTATGTTCGTTGTTGAGATGTACGAGTTCTTTCAGCATCCGCAAGAAGACGCCGCGCTCGCTTGCCTTGAGCGGCACCAAGATCAAGCGCTGGGTGGATTGAACTGCGGGCTCGATGTCCTTGATGAGCTTGCGGCCGGCAGGCGTGATGTGTAGCGACTTGGTGCGACGGTCGACCGAGCCGTTCAGGCGTTTGATGAATTTCTTCTTCTCAAGCCGGCCGACGACGTCGCCGACGGTCGAGCGATCCAAGGCGACCATATTGCAAAGCGCGGTCTGATCGATTCCGGGGTGGTTGTTGATGGCGACCATGGCGGCGTATTGCACCGGGGTGATCTCAAACTCCTTGGCCTGATCGATAAACAGGGCAAAGGATATTTGCTGCAGCCGGCGAATAAGATGGCCGGGCATCGCCAGCAGGCGCCTGTCGTCCTCCGACATCGGGATCTCGCCGTTGCGGCTTATCGTGCTGCGATCTTGGGCCATGCGATCTTGCGTCATGCCGGACGAATCCTCCCAAAGCGACGGTCCGGATTGCATCGTTGACGCCACCGCCACATCATCGGTACACTGAGCAATATCCTCAGTATGCTGAGGATATGCAATACCCCAGCACGCCGGAAATAACAGCGGAGGAGACGATGTCGCAGCATCCCGAGGCGATCCTCAAAGGCAAGAACCGCCCGTTCACCGGCGCTGAATATCTGGAATCGCTGCGCGACGGGCGCGAGGTCTATATCTACGGCGAGCGCGTCAAGGACGTGACCACGCATCCGGCTTTCCGCAACGCCGCCGCCTCGATCGCGCTCCTCTACGATGCGCTGCACGACGCCAAGACCAAGGACGTGCTGACCGGTCCGACCGATACCGGCTCGGGCGGCTACACGATGAAATTCTTCAAGGCGGCGCGCTCGCGCGAAGACGTGGTCGCGCAGCGCGACGCCATCGCCGCCTGGGCGCGCATCACCTACGGCTGGCTCGGCAGGAGCCCCGACTACAAGGCCGCGTTCCTCAACACGCTCGGCGCCAACGCCGACTTCTACGGCAAGTTCGCCGATAACGCGCGCGCCTGGCACAAGCGCGCACAGGAGGCGGTGCTCTTTCTCAATCACGCGCTGGTCAATCCGCCGATCGACCGCAACAAGCCGGTCGAGCAGGTGAAAGACGTCTACATCACCATCCAGAAGGAGACCGACGCCGGCATTTACGTATCTGGCGCCAAGGTGGTCGCCACCAACTCGGCGCTGACCCATTACAATTTTCTCGGTCAGAACATGGGCCAGGAAATCAACGATCCCGCCATGGTGGTGATGTTCATCGCGCCGATGAACACGCCGGGCATCAAGCTCATCTGCCGGCAGTCCTACGAGTTCGCCGCCGCGGCGAGCGGCTCGCCGTTCGATTATCCGCTGACCTCGCGCTTCGACGAGAACGACGCGATCTTCGTGTTCGACAACGCCTTCATCCCCTGGGAGAACGTTTTCATTCATCGCGATATCGATCGGTTGAAGAACTTCTATCCGAAGTCGGGCTTCTTCAACGGCTTCACCATGCAGGGCTGCACGCGGCTCGCGGTCAAGCTCGATTTCCTCGCCGGCCTCCTCTACAAGGCCGCGCGCGCGACCGGCGTCGAAGCGTTTCGCGGCGTGCAGGCGCAGATCGGCGAAGTGGTCGGGTGGCGTAATCTGTTCTGGTCGCTGACCGACGCCATGGCCTACAACCCGGAGCCATGGGTCGACGGCGCGGTGCTGCCCAACTCGCGCGCTTCGAGCACCTACCGGCTGTTCATGACCGAAGCCTATCCGGCGGTGCGCAATATCATCGAGAAGGTGGTCGCATCCGGCCTCATCTATCTGCCGTCGAGCGCGCTCGATTTTAAAAATCCCGACATCGACAAGTATCTGGCCAAATACGTGCGCGGCTCGAACGACATCGATTACAAGGACCGCATCAAGACCATGAAGCTTCTCTGGGACGCCATCGGCAGCGAGTTCGGCGCCCGCCATGAGCTTTACGAGATGAACTATTCGGGCAGCCACGAACTGATACGAATCTTCCCGCTGCAGCAGGCCCAGGGCAACGGCGAGCTCAAGCAAATGCTGGGCCTGGCCGAGCAGTGCATGGCCGATTACGACGAAAACGGCTGGAAGAACCCGGCCTACAGCGACAATAAAGATATAAGCGTCCTCCCTAAGCAGTGAATACCGCTATGGATCATCTCAAGCGGATCGCAGACGAGTTCACCCGCCAGGCGCAGACGTTCGAAGTCTGGGCCGAGAAGATCGACGTTGATGGCGCGCGCTTTGGTGCGGCGCTTGGCAAGGCCGCGCGCGGCCGCTTGATCGACGTCGCTTGCGGACCGGGCGTGATCACCGCGGCACTGGCGCCGAACGCTGCCGGCGTGGTCGCGTTCGATGCAACCGCGGAAATGCTCGAAAAGACCAAGGCGCGCTGCGCCAAGGCAGGCTTAAGCAACGTCGAATTCAAAACCGGCGACGCCGAGAACCTGCCGTTCGCCGATGGCGCGTTCGATGGCGCCGTGACCCGCGCGGCGCTGCATCATTTTGCCAATCCGCAACGCGCCATCAGCGAAATCTTCCGCGTGCTGCGCCCCGGCGGCGTCGCGGTGTTCGCCGACGTGATTTCATCGGAGAATGCGGACGAGTCGCGGCTGCACAATGCCATCGAGCGGCTGCGCGATCCCTCGCATGTGCGCATGTTGCCGGCATCCGAGCTTGATGGAGACGCGCGGCAGGCCGGTTTCCGCGATCTTGAAGCCGTGACGTGGGACATGAATCGCGAGCTTGAAGAATGGCTCGGCATCGTTAGCGACCCGGATCGGGTCGAGCCGATCCGCACGGTGATCCGCGCACTGGCTGAGGCGGGCCGCAGCGCGGGTATCGGCTTGTCGGTCAGCGATGGCCGAGTCGTCTTCTTTCACCGCTGGCGGTTTCTCAAGGCGGTGAAGCCGGCGGACCATTGAGGCGCGACCCCGCAGTTCGCCGCCGCTCAATGGGCGATCTCAAATCCCACCGTAATCTGCACCCGCAGCGTATCCTGGCCGGCGGCAATCGGCACCGCAGCGGGCGACGCTGACATCACACGCATCGCAGGCTGCGGAGCATAAGCCGGATTTTCCGTGACCCACGCCACGCCGCCGAGTTTCAAGCCCGACGCCTGCGCATAAACCTCGGCCTTGCGCCGCGCATCAGCGATCGCCGCTTGCCGCGCCTGGTCGAGCGCCTTCGTCATCTCCGAATGCAGGAATTGCACGCTGCCGGCGTCCGTCGCCCCGGCCGCGATCAGCGCATCGAGAATCTCGCCTACCTTATCGATTTGGCGGACCTTGATGCCGAGGTCATTGGCGGCTGAGAAGCCGACAAGCGGCGGCGCGTGATTGAGCTGCGGCGTCCCATAGACCGGGGAGACCGAGAAACGCACGGTCTGAATATCGCTCGGCGCGACGCCTTCCTTCTGCAAAGCCGCGTTGATGGCCACCATCGTCTTTGTGTTGGCAGCGGTCGCCTCGCCGGCGGTCTTGGCCTGCGTCGCAACCCCGCTAATGATCTCGGCATAGTCTGGCGGCACGGAAACGCTGCCCTCCCCGTTCACGATCACCCGGGCTGGCGGCATGGGGGGAGGCGGAGGTGGCGCAGGCTGCGCCGACGCAGGCATCGCCGAGGTCAAAGCAAATGCCGCCAGCAAGGCGGCACGAACGGCAAAACTTCCAGTGCGCGATGCGGCCATGACGACCTCCTCAGGTCTGCTTGCAAATATCAAGAGCGCTGTCGCTTGCCTTTGCGGAACTAATAAGGCAGCGCGAAATCATCCCCAAATCACGCCCAATCAGGCCCATGTCCGTTGCAGAACGCGGAGCCAATTCCGAAAGCACAGTTTTTCGATCAGCGGCTTGCGATATCCGCGCTGGCGAAGCGCGCCGACGATCTTCTGCAATCCGGCCGCGTCGCCGAGTTCGGCCGGCATCGGCGCGCCGTCGAAATCCGAGCCGAAGCCGACACTGTCCTCGCCCAGACGTTCGAGCAAGTACTCCACGTGCTGCACGATAAGCTCGATCGGCGTGTTCTTGTCGCGTGCCCCATCGGGGCGAAGAAAGCTCACGGCGAAGTTGACGCCGACCAGCCCTTCGCTGTCGCGGATCGCCGCCAATTGCTGATCGGTGAGATTACGTGAATGCGGGCTGATCGCGTGGGCGTTGGAATGGGTGGCAACGAGCGGCACGTCGCTGACTTTGGCGACGTCCCAGAAGCCGCGTTCGTTGAGATGCGACAGATCGATCAGAATCTTCAGGCGATTGCAGGCGCCGATCAGCGCCTTGCCGAGATCGGTCAAGCCCGGCCCGGTGTCGGGCGATGACGGGCAGCGAAACGGCACGCCGTGGCCGAATGCGTTCGGCCGGCTCCAGACCGGTCCGAGCGAGCGCAGCCCCGCCGCGTGCAGCACGTCGAGCAGCTCGAAATTCGCATCGATGGCTTCGGCGCCTTCGATGTGCAGAACGGCCGCCAGCGCACCGTCGGTGAGGCAGGATTTGATATTGCCGGTGTCGCGGCAGACGCGCAGTTGCCCCGCCGATTGTGCTTCGATCCGGTAGAGCAGCGACATCATGCCGAACACGGTGCGCTGCGCCTCGGTCACATCAACGCCGGGCGGCTCGGGTGTGCTGGCGAAGTCGGGCGAGGCTGTCTGGTTTGCGCCGGCTTTCTTCTCGGTCGAGGGGACGAAGATCGCGAACAGGCCGCCGGCGAAGCCGCCCGCGCGCGCCTTCGGCAGATCGAGTTGCCCCTTGTCCTCGCCTTGCAGGAACGCCGCCACCGCATCCGCGCCGGCGCGGCGGTGCAAGCGCAGCAGCACGTCATTGTGGCCGTCGAAGAAGGGTATGTGCGGCGGCGTGGGCACTTACTATCTCCGGTCAGAAAGCGTTACGGACCTATTCCATAGCGCGAATCGAATTCTAGCGAAAAATCCTGTATGAGCGCTGTCCGTCGCCATCCCATAGGTCCCGCAATGAAGGAACGGCATCCTTCGGCCGCCGCTCGCCATGCTTCAAATCGATAATCTTGTTTTCGACGCCTGGGGGCGGCGATTTTTCGATTCCGCCAGCGTGACGATTCCTGCCGGCACCAAAGTCGGCCTGGTCGGACGCAACGGGGTAGGTAAATCGACCCTGTTCCGGCTGATCCTTGGCGATCTCGCCCCGCTTGGCGGCGATATCCTGCTGCCGAAAGCCGCCCGCATCGGATCGGTCGACCAGGAGCACCCGGCGACGCCAGTCACGCTCCTCGACACAATTCTTGCCGCCGATACCGAACGGGACGCCTTGCACGCCCAACTCGAAGTCGCGGAGCCCGAACACCTTGCCGAGATTTATCAGCGGCTGAACGCAATCGACGCGGATCGGGCGCCGTCGCGGGCAGCCGAAATTCTCTCGGGGTTAGGCTTCGCCCCCGCCGATCTCGACCGCCCGATGGCAGAGTTTTCCGGTGGCTGGCGCATGCGCGTGGCGCTCGCCGCGGCTTTGTTCGCGGAGCCCGACCTTCTCCTGCTCGACGAGCCGACCAATTACCTCGATCTCGAGGGTGCATTGTGGCTGGAAGCGCGGCTGAAGAAATATCCCCATAGTGCGCTGATCATCAGCCACGACCGCGAACTGCTTAACAATTCGGTCGACGCCATCCTGCACTTGAGCGCGGGCAAGCTCGACCTTTATTCCGGCGGCTACGATGAGTTCGAGCGGCGCCGTGCGGAAAAAACGCGACTGCAGGCGGCGACCATGGCCAAGCAGGACGCCGAGCGTGCGCATCTGCAAAAATTCATCGATCGCTTTCGCGCCAAGGCCAGCAAGGCATCGCAGGCGCAATCACGGATCAAACGCTTGGCCAAGTTGGAGCCAATCGCCGAGATCGTCGAGCAGCGCGTGGCGCCGTTCACCATCCCGTCGCCGGCTCGTCCGCTGGCGCCGCCGCTCCTCCAGCTTGACGCTGCCGCAGTCGGCTACGACCAAGGCCCGGTTCTGCGCAATCTCAATCTGCGGCTCAACGTCGACGATCGGATCGGACTTCTTGGCGTCAATGGCGCGGGCAAGACGACATTCGCCAAGATGCTCGCTGGCGCGCTGCCGCTGCAAGCCGGCAAGATGAATTGGGAGAACCGCCTCAAGGTCGGCTGGTTTCACCAGCATCAGATCGAAGCGCTCGATCCCGAGGACACGCCGTTAGACATTATCCGGCGCGAGCGGCCGGACGACAGCGAGTTCTGCGCGCCGGTCTCGGCTCGCGCAGTTCGGACTCTCGTTCGACAAGCAGGACACGACGATCGCCAACCTGTCCGGTGGCGAGCGCGCCCGGCTGCTTCTGAACCTCGTTGCCATGGCCGGACCGCATCTGTTGATTCTCGACGAGCCCACCAATCACCTCGACATCGACAGCCGGCGCGCGCTGCTCGATGCGCTTAACGACTATGAAGGCGCCGTCGTTCTGATCACTCACGATCGCTCGCTGATCGAACTGGTGGCGGACCGGCTCTGGCTCACCGCCGACGGCCGCGTCAAGGCGTTTGACGGCGACATGGACGACTATGCGCGGTTCGTTCTTGAGCGCGCGAGGGAAAGAGCGCGAGCGCCGTCGCAAAGCGTGGATGGTCAGGCGGCTCCGCACCCTTCCGGTGACGCGGCCGGGATTCCTGACGCTGATGCCGTGCTGAAAGCCAAAGAACAGGCCGCCGACGATGCCCGTTACGCTGCTCGCAAAGCCGCCAAGAAACGGCGGCGACGGGGGCATTGAGCAAAAAATGCTTATCTTCCTCACCGGCGCAAACGGCTATATCGGCGGCGCAGTGGCGGCGGCGATGATCGGCGCCGGTCATCGAGTGCGCGGCCTGGTGCGCGACGCAGAGAAGGCCGCGTTGGTGGCGGCGCATGGAGTCGAACCGGTCATCGGCGCGCTCGATGATGCGCAGTTATTGCGCGGCGAAGCGCGCGCTGCCGACGCAGTGATCAACGCCGCCAACAGCGATCACCGCGGCGCGGTCGACGCACTGCTCGCCGGACTTACCGGTTCGGACAAATGCTTCATCCATTCGAGCGGATCGAGCATTGTCGCCGATCTCGCCATGGGCGAGCCATCCGAGAAGATCTTTTACGAGGACACACCGATCGCGCCGGTCGCCGACAAGGCTGCGCGTGTCGCCATCGACCAGCTCGTGCTCGCTGCGCCCGGCATTCGCTCGATCGTCCTTTGCAACGCGATGATCTACGGCAATGCGATCGGACCGCCGGCGCAGAGCGTGCAAGTTCCGGCGCTGGTGCGGCAAGCACGCGCCTCCGGCATCGTGCGTTACATCGGGCGCGGCCTGAACCGCTGGTCGAATGTTCACATCGCCGATGTCGCAGCGCTTTACGTGCTCGCGCTCGCTAAAGCGCCGGCCGGGAGCTTCATGTACGTAGAAAGCGGCGAAGAAAGTCTGCGAGCCATCGCCGATGCCATCGCGGCGCGGCTTCGTCTCGGTCCGGCGCAATCCTGGGCGGCTGACGAGGCGATTGGCTTCTTCGGCCGCAACACGGCGGTCTATTCGCTCGGCTCCAACAGCCGCGTGCGCGGCAAAGCCGCCACCGCACTCGGCTGGTCGCCGACGCGGTGCTCGATCACGCAATGGATCGCCAGCGAACTCGCTTAGCCCCGGACCGTAGAAATCGGACGCCGGTCTTCGCAAACGTCACGCACAAGCGAGTATGTCGCGCGATGGTCGAAACGCTTACGCCGACGTCCTTTCGACGCGCGGGTAGAGGTAGGGGTCGACCCATATGACATTCTTGGCCGTTCCCGCGGCCTTCTTTTGGTTTAAGAGAATCAGTCGCGCGATGGCCGCGCGGGCAATCTCCTTGCTGTCCTGCACAACGATGCGAACCAGCGGGGATCGCCTGTTCTCCACGAAATTCCGGGTAGTGGCGGTGCCGTCGTAGCCAATCACCTTCGGCAACGGAGCGCCACGCCAGTTTGTGACCCGTGCGATCGCGTCCAAGCAGCCGATTGTCATCGAATTGGCGATGCAGAAAATCACGTCGTACGGTTTGCGGCGCTCGTTCGCCTCAGTCAGGAAATTGTAAGCAACGTTTTCCGCCATCCACCGGTCGAATCTTCCATCTTCGGTAATGATGACCTCGCAACCCTTCAGCTTTTTCGACGTCCTGATCTTCTTTTGAAAGGCTCGGTAGCGGGCGCGCTTGGCATATCCCGCTATCACTAGGATTCTTCTAATCCGACAGTCTTCCGATAATTGGAACACGGCGTCCGCGGCAAGCTGTCCGCCCTTCTCGTCGCTGACGCCGGCGTAGCTGAGATTTGGCGGCGTCGACGAAAGACCCTTGGGCGGGTTTCGGTCAACGAGAACAGTCGGTAAGTCGATCTGCTTTACCAGCGCAAACAGCTCCGGCATCAAATCATCAGGCCAGCCGGAGCAGATCACGAGCCCGCCCAGATAGTCGCTGTCGCCGTCGGCAACGGACTGCAAGAAGCTGCGCTGTTGCTCGACCGAATGATCCTCCGAAGGCACCATTACGGTGCACAGCAGCTCGGATTGCTGAAGTGCCTGCATAAGCTGGGAGTTCAGCGAGACCTGCCATTCCTCATTGAATGAACCCACTATCAAGAACACCCGCTGGTGGCGCATCGAATCATAATGGAGGACAGTGTCCTCGCGGGCTCGCAAGCCGCCAGTGACGGGCTTGCGGGACAGTTTGCCGGGAGCGAGGGCAAGAGTTTCGCGGACCGCGGCAAAGACCTTGCGGATACGAGGATCTCTCGAATTGCCGCTCCAGCCGCGCAGATCCTGTGCCAGAAGCTGTTGAAATCCCAATGGCGGGCTGCAGTCGTCTATGATCACCGGGATCAGAATGTTGCGGTCGCGCCCGTAGCCGGCCTCGTCCAAAACCCAGTTCGATTCCACTGAAAGCTTGGACCAGACGACGATTACGCAGGATACCTCGTCAAGCGCCTTGTGAATGACCGCCGGTATCCGTCCGCCCGGCGAAATCTTGTCATCCCACCAGACGCTGAACTTTTGCGATTCAAGGGCGCGAATGAGCGGCAATACCGTCTTTGTGTCCTCATGCGCGTAGCTGATGAAAATGTGCGCCACGGTCTTGTGCCCCGCTCCCCGATGATATGGCCGGCCGAAATCATACTAACGCCAATCGCCCTCAGCTGTCAGACAGATGCCGCAGCCCGCGCAATTTCTATCCTTGACCCCGGCAAGGAAAGCAGCTCGCTCACGCAGGACAATTACCGGCCCTGATGACCATCAAGCCCGACGCCCTCTTTCAGATGCCCGAACAAAGCCGTCAACTTGGCCCGGTCGGGCTCCGGCAGCGGCGGCTTGAGCAGCGAGGCAACGTTCGCGCCCAAATGCGCGGCATCGCCGGTGCCGAACAGGACCACATCCACGCCCGGCTCGTGGCGCACGAAGCGGTAGGCGGCCTCGATCATACTGTCGGCACCGCCCGGGTGAACAAGGAAGCCGAGCGGATCGGCGCTCTCGCCCAGCCATTTCTCCACCAGTCCCTTGGCCGCAAGCTCCTTCATTTCGCGGGCGACGCGCGGCGGATCGGCGAAAATGCTGCGCACCGCGAACATCAAAAGCGTGCCGATCCCCTTCTCCCGCGTCGCCGGAAACACGTTTTGCCGCGCGCCCTGGTGCAGCATGTGGAAGCCCACCATGTAGACCTCCCAGACCGGATCGCGCAGCGCGCGCTTGAGCGCCTCGTTGGTGTGATCAACGATCGGGTTCTCGGTAAGCCCGATATGCCTGATCTTGCCCTTCTCTTTTTCTTTGACGAGCGCCGGCGCCAGCGTGTTGAGCGCATAATCGTACGTCGGCGCCTCGACCGCATGCAGGTTGAACACATCGACGTAATCGGTGCCGAGGACCCGCAGCGAGTTGTCGAGGCTTTGCACCACGCGCTCCGGCGTCCAAAATTCTCCATCGCGGCGGACGGTCGACTTGGTCGCCACCACGACTTTGTCCCGCGGGATCGATTTAAGCGCCTTGCCGACCACGCCTTCGGTGCCGTAGGGCGGCGCGGTGTCGATGAAATTGATGCCGAGATCGACCGCGTCGAGAATGAGGCGGGCAGCCTCCTCCTCGCTCTTGCCGGATTTGAGCCCCATGCGGGAGAAGCCGCCGGTGCCGAGGCCAGCGACGCTGACGCGGAGATTGGTCTTACCAAGCGTGGTGTATTGCATTGCGACCTTCATTTCTTTCGCGGCTGCCGTTGACCGCAAACCGGCTTATGTGTCACGACGCGCCACTTTAGGGAATGCCGGAAACGACTGCGAATCTGATGCCGACCGACCGCTATAACGCCGCTGAAGCCGAATCCCGCTGGCAGAAGGTGTGGGACGAGCGCGGCATCTTTGCCACGCCCAATCGCGAGCTGCGCAAGAAATACTACGTGCTGGAGATGTTCCCCTATCCGTCGGGGCGCATCCACATGGGCCACGTACGCAACTACACGATGGGCGACGTGGTGGCCCGCTTCAAGCGGGCGACCGGCCATGCGGTGCTGCATCCGATGGGCTGGGACGCCTTCGGCATGCCGGCCGAGAACGCGGCCATGGAACGGAAGGTCCACCCGAAGGAATGGACCTACGCCAACATCGCGGCGATGAAGAAGCAGCTCAAGTCGATGGGGCTTTCGCTCGATTGGAGCCGCGAGATCGCGACCTGCGATCCGGCCTATTACAAGCACCAGCAGAAAATGTTCCTCGATTTTCTCCGCGCCGGCCTGGTCGAGCGCAAGAAGTCGAAGGTGAACTGGGACCCGGTCGACAACACCGTGCTGGCCAACGAGCAGGTGATCGACGGCCGCGGCTGGCGCTCGGGCGCTCTGGTCGAGCAGCGCGAGCTGACGCAATGGTTCTTCGCCATCACCAAATTCGCGCGGCCGCTGCTCGACGCTTTGGACACGCTCGACCGCTGGCCGGAAAAAGTCCGGCTGATGCAGAAGAACTGGATCGGCCGCTCCGAGGGGCTGCTGGTCCGCTTCGCGCTCGATCCGAAAACTACGCCGGGCGGCGAGAGCGAACTCGACATTTTCACCACGCGTTCCGACACGCTGTTCGGCGCCAAGTTCATGGCGCTCTCCCCCGATCATCCGCTGGCACAAGCGGCGGCGAAGAAGAATCCGGCGCTCGCCACCTTCATCGCCGAGTGCAAGCGCCATGGCACCGCGCAGGAAATCATCGACAAGGCGGAGAAGCTCGGCTTCGACACCGGCATCAAGGCGGTGCACCCGTTCGATGCGAACTTGACGCTGCCGGTTTACGTCGCGAATTTCATTCTGATGGACTACGGCACCGGCGCGATCTTCGGCTGTCCGGGTCACGACCAGCGCGATCTCGATTTCGTCAACAAATACGGGCTCGGCGTCACGCCGGTGGTCTGTCCGCCGGGCGTTGATCCGAAGACCTTCGTCATCACCGACACCGCCTATGACGGCGACGGCCGCATGATCAATTCGCGGTTCCTCGACGGCATGACGCCGGCGCAGGCGCGCGAGGAAGTGGCGCGACGGTTGGAGAAAGAGACTCGCGGCAACCAGCCAGTGGCCGAGCGTCAGGTGAATTACCGGCTGCGCGACTGGGGCATCTCGCGGCAGCGTTATTGGGGCTGCCCGATCCCGGTCATCCATTGCGAAGCGTGCGGCGTAGTGCCGGTGCCCGAGCAGGACTTGCCGGTGACGCTGCCCGAGGACGTGACTTTTGACCGGCCGGGCAATCCGCTCGATCACCATCCGACCTGGAAATATGTCTCTTGTCCGCAATGCGGCAGCAAAAAAGCGCGGCGCGAGACCGACACCATGGACACGTTCGTCGACTCGTCCTGGTATTTCGAGCGCTTCACCGATCCGTGGATCAAGACCGAGCCGACCGACTTACCCGTTGTCGACGCCTGGATGCCAGTCGACCAATATATTGGCGGCATCGAGCACGCGATCCTGCACCTGCTCTACAGCCGCTTTTTCACCCGCGCGATGAAAGAGACCGGCCACGTCGGGCTCGACGAGCCGTTCGCCGGCCTGTTCACGCAGGGCATGGTGGTGCACGAGACGTTCCGCCGCAAGAACGGCGAGTGGGCCGCGCCGGCGGAAGTGAAAATAGAGACGAACGGCGACGCCCGCCACGCCACTTTGATCGCGACCGGCGAAGAGATCGAGATCGGCCCGATCGAGAAAATGTCGAAGTCCAAGCGCAACACGGTCGATCCCGACGACATCATCGAGAGCTATGGCGCCGATGTGGCGCGCTGGTTCATGTTGTCGGACTCACCGCCTGAACGCGACGTGGAATGGACCGAGCGCGGTGTGCAGGGTGCGGGGCGCTTCGTGCAGCGGCTCTGGCGGCTTGTCGGCGAGGCCGGCGAGATCGCGCGCGGCGCGCCGGCCGCGCGTCCGGTGGAGTTTTCCGCCGCGGCGGCCACGTTGCGCAAGGCTGCGCACAAGGCGCTGGCAAATGTCGGCGACGACGTGGAGAAACTGCACTTCAACGTCTGTGTCGCGCACATCTACGAGTTTGCCAATTCGCTCGGGACAGCGATCGGCGCCATCGAGGAAGCCAACATCGCGCCCGACATGCGCTGGGCCATGCGCGAGGCAGCCGACATTCTGGTGCAGCTGTTCGCGCTGATGATGCCGCATCTTGCCGAGGAGTGCTGGGCCGCGCTCGGCCACGATACGCTGGTCGCGCAGGCGCCGTGGCCGGCGGTCGAGCGTGCCTTGCTGGTCGAGGACACGATCACGCTGCCGGTGCAGATCAACGGCAAGAAGCGCGCCGAAGTCACCGTGCCGCGCGGCGCCACGAACGCCGAAATCGAGGCGGCCGTGCTCGCGCTCGAGACGGTGCAGAAGGCGCTCGAAGGCAGGAAGCCGAAGAAAGTGATCATCGTGCCGCAGCGGATCGTCAACATCGTGGCGTGAATAGAAATACGTCATGGTCGCCATCAAAGCCGCCGACGTCGACGCCTTCATTGCCCGGCCCGATCCGGCGCGGCCGGTCGTGCTCGTCTTCGGTCCCGATGCGGGGCTGGTCAGCGAGCGAGTCAATGCTCTGATCAAGGCGTCGGTCGACGATCCCAACGATCCGTTCACGCTGGCGCGGCTCGAAGGCGAGGATCTCGCCGCCGAACCGTCGCGGCTCGTTGAAGAGGCGCAGACCATTCCGCTGTTTGGCGGCCGGCGCGCGGTCTGGGTGAAGGCCGGCAGCCGTAATATCGCGCCTGCGGTCGAGGCGCTGCTCGCCATCCGCAGCGAATGCCGTGTGGTGATCGAGGCGAGCGATCTGCGCCGCAACGCACCGCTGCGCACGCTGGTCGAACGCGCCAAGAACGCGGCGGCGCTACCGTGCTACGCCGACACCGAACGCGACCGTGCGCGCCTCATCGACGAGGAGATGCGCGAGGCCGGACTGACGCTTGCGCCTGACGCGCGGGCCTTGCTGATCCCGCTCCTTGGCGGCGACCGCGCCGCTTCGCGCAACGAGATCCGCAAGCTCGCACTCTACGCCCGCGGGCAGGAGCGCGTCGGCGTCGACGACGTCGCCGCGGTGGTTGCCGATGCCTCGGGGCTGGCGGTCGACGACATCATCGACGCCGCCTTCGCCGGCAAGCCGGCGGAGCTTGAAACCCAGCTGGCGAAAGCGCGCACCGCGGCAACGCCGCCCGGCTCGATCTTCTTTGCCGCGCAACGCCAACTCGCCCAGCTGCACAAGTGGCGCACGGCGATCGAGGCCGGTGGCGGATTTTCGCTCGACGCGGTGCAGCCGCCGCTGCACTTCCGCCGCAAGGCGGCGGTCGAAATCGCACTCAAATTATGGAATGCCGCGCGGCTTGCCAGCGCGATGGCAGAACTCGCCGACGCTGTGCTGGAATCGCGGCGCAATTCGGCGCTCGCCGAAACCATCGCCGAGCGGGCGCTGCTGGCGCTGGCGGTCAAAGCGCGCCGCAGCGCCGGTTAGCGGCTCAGCCGATAAGCCGCCTCACTGCGTGACGACGGTATTGCGGTGCCTGACCGGCCAATCGGCCAGCGTCGCCCGTCCGGCCGGCGACATCTGCGCCGTCGCGTCGGCAATGACGTCCTCCAGGAGCTGGAAGAATCGATCGCGTGCGGTGCTGGCCTCCGCCAGCGCTACGCGCACCGCGGCGGGATCGTAAGGATCGGCACGCAGTTTCGTGCGCACGGTCTCGCGCGATAGGCGCATCTGCGCCTCCGCCGCCACCAATTTCGCCGCGTCGACGCGCAGCACGGCGCGCATGACCTTGGCGTCGTCGGCCGGCAGGTTTGCGATGATGACATCCATCCGCTGCGCGACAGTGTGATTGATCCCGATCACCGGCTGCAGCGGCACGGTGGTCGAATGCTGAAACGCCACTGCGCCAGCCGCGCCAACAAAGGCGAGGTTGAGCGCCAACGATCCGACTAGCAGATAACGCATACGCGTCGAGCTTCTCGCGTTCGCGGATAAGGACATCGTCGCCTCCTGCAGGTAGGGAGCCAAGCCTAGAACAAGCCTAGAACTCGGACACAGCCGAACCCTGTAGTGCCGATCATATCCGGGAGCGGCAAAAGCCGGCAAGGTCGGCCTGGTGTGGCAGTTGCGAGCTCCGCGTCATTATTGCCGCAGACTCGCCACAGGCCTGAATCCAACACCTTGGGGGTCGGGATATTCCTGTGGCGCTTCGCTAGGACGGATTCTCCAGGCTAAACGCGCCGGAATCGTCGTCATAGGCGTAGACCTCGGCAAAGCGGCCCCAGGCGGTCACCGCGCGCAGCGTGGCTTCCGCATCCTCCTCACTCATATGGTCCTCGAGTTCGTCGAGAAACCGGCTCTTCGGCGCGCCGTGGTTGGCGCGCTCCTGCAGCACCCGCCGGATGTGAGCGGCAAGCGGGACATAGGTGAGGAGCTGACGCTGAAACAGCTTCTTGCGGTCGTCCATGCTCCCTTCGGCAAACTGCTTGCCCGCATCGGTGAGCTTGATGTCGCCGCCTTCGATCTCGGCGAAGTGAAGGAGCTGCAGCGATTCGGACACCGGGAACAGTTCGTCGAGCTCAAGATGCAGTTCGTCGGCGAGCACCGGCAGGTCGGCCTTGCCGTTGAACGGCGCCGCCGCCAGCGTTTCGATCAGACCCGACAGGAGGTTGGCGGAAACGCGCGGCAGCATCATGTCGATCGTGGCGACGGTGCCGATCTTCGCCGGCCCCGATTTGCGCGCGGTCATCGCCACGTAGATTTTCTCGACGAGGTCGCGGAATTGCGGATCGAGCCGGTTACGCGGCTGCTTCAGGTCGACCGCGATCTCGCTGATGATACGGCCCGGATTGGTGGAGAACAGAAGAATGCGGTCGCACATCAGCACTGCTTCTTCGATATTGTGCGTGACCAGGATCACGCCCTTGATCGGCAGCTTGCCGTCGCCCCACAGGTCGAGGAAATCGGTGCGCAACGTTTCCGCGGTGAGGACGTCGAGCGCCGAGAACGGCTCGTCCATCAACAGAATATTCGGATGCACGACGAGCGCGCGGGCAAAGCCGACGCGCTGGCGCATGCCGCCGGAAAGTTCGCGCGGAAAGGCGAACTCGTAGCCGTCGAGCCCGATCAGGTCGATCGCCGCGATCGCCCGCTTGCGGATTTCCGGCTCGGGCAGGCCGAGCGCCTCGAGGCCGAGCTGCACATTCTCCAGCACGGTGAGCCAGGGGAACAGGGCGAAGGATTGAAACACCATGGCGATGCCCGGTGCCGGCGCCAGCACCGGCTCGCCCAGATAGGTGACGCTGCCGCCGGTCGGCTGCGCCAGGCCGGCGATAAGCCGCAGCAAGGTCGACTTGCCCGAGCCAGTGCGGCCCAACAGCCCGACGATCTGGCCCTGCCGCAGCGCAAGCTCGACGCCGTCGAGCACCAGATGCTCGCCGCCGTCGGCGCGCGGGAACGATTGGCGGAGCCCGTGGATGTCGAGAAGAGCGGGAGCGGTGCTCATGTTGATCCTCATCCCAGCCGGTACTTGCGTTCGGCGTAGAAATAAAGCGGACGCCAGAACACGCGATTGATGATGACGACATAGAGGCTCATCACCACGATGCCGAGCACGATGCGGTGGAAGTCGCCGAGTTCGGTCTGGTGAGCAATATAGGCGCCAAGACCTGCCGCCTGCAGGTGCTCATTGCCCCATGAAGCGACCTCGGCGACGATGCTGGCGTTCCAGGAGCCGCCGGAGGCGGTGATCGCGCCGGTGACGTAATAGGGAAATACGGCCGGCAGCGCGATGCGCCGCCACCACAGCCAGCCGCAAACGCGGAAATTTTCGCCGCAAGCGCGCAATTCGGCCGGGATAGCCGACGCGCCGGCAACGACGTTGAACAGAATGTACCATTGTGTGCCCAGGATCATCAGCGGACTGAGCCAGATATTGGGATCAAGCTTCCAGGCAACGATGATCGACACAAAGATGGGAAATAGCAGATTGGCCGGAAATGCGGCGAGGAACTGCGCCAGCGGCTGCGCCATGTTGGCGACGCGCGGCCGCGTTCCGACCCACACCCCGATCGGCACCCAGATCACGCTGGCGATGGCGATCAGCACGACGACCCGGATCAGCGTCGCGAAGCCAAGGAGCAGCGCCGTACCGACGTCGGCGAACGTGATCTGCCCCATGAAAAAGACGACGACCTGCCAGAGCAGATACGCCGCGACCGCGAACGCTATCAGTCCGAGCAGATAGGTCATCGAGGCGCCGCGCTGCTCGGGCGCCTTGACCGGCGCAGGTTTATCGAGGTGCCGCGGCCGCAGCGTGAACCGCCACAGGATTGCGAATGGCTCCACCAGTCGCGCGATGATGCGGGAGCGGCGCAGAACATCGAAGGCCCACGATTGCGGGGCGACGCCGCCCTGCTCTTGCTCGAAACGGAAGCGGTCGGCCCAGGCAACCAGCGGGCGGAACAGGACCTGATCGTAGATCAAGATTACCACCAGCATGGTGCCGATGGCCCAGGACACAGCTTTGAGGTCCTGATGTTCGATGGCGAGCGCGATATAGGAGCCGACGCCGGGCAAGGTGACCGTCGTGTTGCCGACGCTGATCGCCTCCGACGCGACGACGAAGAACCAGCTGCCCGACATCGACATCATCATGTTCCAGATGAGCTGGGGCATGGCAAACGGCACGTCGAGCCGCCAGAATCTCATCCACGCGCTGAGCCCGAAGTTGCGCGACGCTTCTTCGAGTTCGGTCGGGATCGTTCGCAGCGACTGATAGAAGGAGAACGCCATGTTCCAGGCTTGGCTGGTGAAGATCGCGAAAATGGCGGCGTATTCGGCGCCGAGCACGCGGCCGGGCGCCAGCGCCATGAAAAACACGACCGTCACCGAAATGAAGCCGAGGATCGGAACTGATTGCAAAATGTCGAGCAGCGGGACGAGTATTTTTTCGGCGCGTTTGTTTTTCGCCGCCAGCGTCGCGTAGGTGAAGGTGAAGATCAGCGAGCACACCATGGCGATGAGCATGCGCAAGGTGGTGCGCGCGGCATATTCGGGCAGATAGCGCGGATCGAGCGACGTCGGCGCTTTCTGCAGGTCGGTCAGCGGCTCGAACAGATGCCGGCTCGCCTCGCCGAGGAAGACGAGAAGGCCGAGAATCAGCAGCACCGCGAGGACATCCCAGCGGCTGAACAGGCGGGCCCAGCCCCCGACCGAGATTGGGACGTTCACGCGCATGCACGATGTCCGGCTGTTACAGAACGGTCGTAAAAGCTGCGGCCGCGCCCCACCGAGCGCGAAGGCGTAGCCGCGACCACATAACATCGCTGCCGCATTATTCAAACCGAATTGCTGTGCCGATGGCGATTTGTCTCGAGGCTCTTCATCCTCCCCCGCGATAGCGGGGGAGGGGGACCATCCGGAGCGCGCAGCGCGGAGGATGGTGGAAGGGGCGCGGGCCTCGACGAAACTCTTTCGACGAAAGTGACACGTCGAGTCAGACGCCCCCTCCACCACCCTTCGCTCGCTGCGCGAGCTACGGGCGGTCCCCCTCCCCCGCTATCGCGGGGGCGGAAGAAATAGAATTCTCGTTCTCGCGATGCGTTTTTTGACTCGCATCCGAGCTATCAGCACGCCAGTCCCAAAAACCTCACCGCATTCCCGACCTTTGTCAGATGATCCGGCCGTGGAGAGCCGGAACCATCACGATCGGGTAGCGGCACGAAAGCCAAAAACGAACGAACGAAAGAAAGAAAGAAAAGGAAGCAGAACGCCGAAAGGCGCAATGTCGTTAGCTCCGCACTTGCAAGGTGCGGCGCGCGTCCGGCGGGACGCGCTCGCCTTTCGGCGTTCCACTGCGGCTCTTGCCAAGGGGACTGCTCATCCCCAAGGCGCAACCCAGGCCAGAGCTTCCGGAGACTCGGCCGGAGCCTGCGAGCCTATGGACCGCCAACCGGGGCGAGTCTCGCACGCTTCTCCACGGGCGTTACCCGCGCCGTCCTGTCACCGTCCAGCGAGCACCTCGCGCACCGGTCATAGTGCCGGCAGGCTGATGCCCGGGCCGCCCGAGCGCGGGAGTGACAAGCCCCCGCCCGCGGGCACCGCACCTCGCTCCGCCGGCCGAAGTCACCCGGCCGGCGTCCTTGTAAGGGAGCGAGGTGAGGTCCCCATACCAGTCACCGGACAGGTGTCAATAGCGTCACCAAGCAAGTGACTTACGCATTGATTATGCGGCGCTTTTACGTTGCCGCTCACTATCGCGACGGCGATGGACAGAGCGAATTCGCGCGAATCAAGAACGTCGATCGCGACGCTTTTCGCCTGTCGGCCCCGCGACATACTTGCTGCCGAAGGCACAAATATATGACATGATGATTACAATAGAATGTCAGTTCGGCGAAGCGCGGGTTGTCGATGAGCGTGCAGTGGCAGGCCCGGCCAAGTTCTCTGGCCTGGTCAAATCCCTTGTCCTGGTGGTGGGCTGTGTTGGCGCTGGTCAGCAGCGCCAACATTGTGGTCTGGTGCGTACTGTATCACGCGTTCGGCGCAGGGCCGGCCGGCAATCTCGACAGCACGTCGGGCATCGAACTCATGCTCGTCTTGTGCGCGGCCTACGTCTTCGGCTGCGCATTTCGGTCGTTCCTGCCGCGCGCGGATGTGCAGCGGATCTGCCTGTTCGACACCTGGCTCTCAAGCGTCGTCGTCGGGCGGTCGGTGGCAACCGTGGCCGAGGTCTGCTTCGCGGCACAATGGGCCATCGTGTTGCAGCAGCTTGGCGCAATGACCGGAGCGGCCACGACATTGAACGCGGCCTTCATCCTCCTGCCGCTGATCGTCATCGCCGAATGCATCTCGTGGTACGCCGTGCTGACCACCAACTATCTCGGCAACGCGATTGAAAATTCCATATGGGCTGTCGCCTTCAGCGCAGTCGGGATCGGGCTCGTGCGCTTGCTGGGAGACTTCGATGGTCCGCTTCGCGTGGCCCTCATCGTCGCCGTCATCGGGATAGCCGGCTATCTCATTTTCCTCCTCGCCATCGATGTGCCGATGTATGTCGGCCGATGGCGCGCCAAAGTCGGTAACGGCCGCAAGTTTTTGACCCCGCTCGAGGGACTGCGCGACGTGAGCACACGCTGGGTGGTGACGCACGACTTCGCCCGGTGGAAGGACGAGATTCCGTGGATGTCGCTTTATTTCAGCGCGGCGGTATGGGCGAGCCTCGCGCTGTGCGCTTTCTGCGCGTTCGAGAATGATCCGATCCGCTGCGGCACCGAAGCGACTGCTGCAAGCTGCATCGCCGTGCACGTCGGCGGCAGATAGCGCGCGTTCCGATCGGATCGGATTGTCATTGCCGATTTTTCACCGGTTTTCGTCGCGACGGCGTCGCGCTGTCTTGCGTCACCCGGTCAGCTTTGCCAGTGGCGGCCACGATTTCCTTGAGCGCCTGCTCGGCGTCATCCTCATAGGCGGCCGCACTCCGGCGCGGCCGAGCTGAGGTTCTTCTTATTGGTTTTGCTTTAGCGGCCGCGCTCATGTTTCACGCCTTCAAGGGATAATCGATATGGCAGCACCAAAAGCGCCGCGCCTGCCAACGTGCTCGCTCCCGCAAGCAGGAATGCGGCGGGCATTCCCGCGAACGCGGCCACAGCGCCGAATGCGAGTGGCCCGAGGATGGCTCCGCTGAGCGGGAAAAGCTGCGCGCCGCTGGTGAGTGCGCCGACCTGGCCGGGCGGCGATCGCTTCGCTATTTCGCCCAGCAGCACCGGCAGATAACCGGCGGCGCTGATCCCGTAGACAGAGGCGACAACAAAAGTGGCGGCAAGCGGCCAGTGCGGCGCGATCGCGGCAGTGGCGAGCGCGGCTGCGCTCATCAGCACGCCGATGATCGCCATGACGGCGTGAACCGGCAGGACGCGGTCCGCCAGCGCCGCCCAGCCGACCTGCCCGATCATTCCGGCCGCTTGCGAAACGCTGAACGCCACACCGGCCGTCACCAGGCCGAACTGCTGGTCGGCAACCAGATAAACGACGAAGAACGAGCGCAGGCACAATTGCATGCCGTTGAACGTGAGGCTCGCGAGCAGCAGCGTGGGCATGCCCGGCATGGCAAGGAGACGCCTGACCGGATCGAGCGGCCGGAAGGCGGCCGGTCTCGCGGCGCGCGCGCCATTGAGCCAATTGACGGAAGGAACGAGCACAATCGCCAGAGCCACGCCGATGACCGCGAGTTCGACAACGGCCATGCGCCAGCCAAAGCGCGCCACCAGACTGGGCACCAGCGCGCCCGCCATCACGCCGCCGAGCGGCACACCGGTTTGTTTGATCGACATCACCAGGCCCGCCGTTCGCGCCGAGGTGCGCGGGCCGAGCATCTGTGAGCTCGCCGGATTTATCGCGGCGGCGCCGCAGCCGATCGCGACCGAGGCCAACGCGGCGGCGGCCGCGTAAGGCGGCAGCAGCAGCAAGAGCCCGGCGCCGCCGAGCATCAGGCTCGCCAGACTGAGCCCCATCCCACCCAGCCGGAAGAGCAGCGCGGGAATCTGGAAGCTGATCAGAATAGCGGAGAGATAGACGACGATCGGATAGAACGTGACAACGCTCGGATTCCATCCTCGCTGCGCAGCAAAAGCCGGCGCGAGCACAGGAACGCTTGCCGCGTACAGCGACATCGTCGTTTGCACGACGAGGCTGACCAAAACGGCCGCCAGCACGTCAAAAGACGTGCCGGCCCCGACCGGCTGCGACGTGCGAGACATGGACGGCCGTTTTCCAGATGCAGCTCCACTGTTGAGCCTGTTTCATAGGAAAACCGCCAACCATAACAGATACAGCCCATTGAAATTATATCCATAACAGTTACGCTGGCTGCGATCTGTATCGGTCACGGCTTTCATCGGGAGCGATCTACACCTGCGCGCACAGTCCCACTTCCGTTATGAGGAAGTCGCCAATTTGATCGCCGGGCTGGTGGCTTCGGGAACGCTGGCGCCCGGTTCGCGCGCGCCTTCGCTGCGCGACATCAGCAAGCAGCAGCGCATCAGTCTCTCCACGGCGCTGCAGGCCTATCGGCTGCTCGAAGACCGGGGCGTGCTCGAGGCGCGGCCGCAATCGGGGCACTATGTCAGCAGGCGCGCTTCTACTGCGCTGGCGACGCCGGCGATTTCCGATCCTCCGGCCAAGGCCACGCCGGTCGCGATATCGGCCACGCTGTTGCGGCTGCATCAAGCCTCGGTGGACCCGAAGCTTGTTCCGCTCGGCTGGGCAATCCCGGATGCCGAGCTCTTAGCGTCCGCCCGGCTCGATCGGTTTCTCGCTCGCGCGGCGCGCACCAAGGGCACCGTTTACAACACCTACTCCGCCCCGAAAGGCGAGCTGCGGCTGCGCCAGGAGATCGCCCGGCGCGCGCTGCGCCTCGGCGCGGCGTTTTCGCCCGAGGATATTCTCATCACGTCCGGCTGCATGGAGGCCATCACGCTGGCGCTGAGCGTGGTGACACGGCCCGGCGACACCGTCGCGGTCGAGTCGCCGACCTATTTCGGATTGCTGCGCGCGCTCGAAGCGCTTGATCTGAAGGTGTTCGAACTGCCGACCGATCCAACCGATGGGGTCGATCTTGCCGCCCTGCGCAGCGCACTGGAGCGCCGCGTCGTCAAGGCATGCCTTTTTTCCGCGAGCTTCAACAACCCGCTGGGCTGCAACCTCCACATCGAGAAGAAGCTGAAGATCCTTTCGCTGTTGGCGAGGCATCGCGTCCCGCTGATCGAAGACGACATCAATGGCGACATCTATTTCGGACCGCAGCGGCCGGCGACCTTTACGGCGCTCGATCGGAACTCAAACACCATCATTTATTGCAGCTCGTTCTCGAAGACGCTGGCGCCCGGTTACCGGATTGGCTGGATGGCGACAAAATCGCCGGCGCACATGCAAAGCGCGCTGGAAAGAAAGCTCGCATTCACGCTGTCCGGCCCGCCGCTGCTGCAGATCGCGCTGGCCGAATTCCTCTCGTCGGGCGGTTACGACAATCATTTGCGCCGGATCAGGCGCGTGTTTGAAGACACCATCGGGCAGATGAGCCGCGGCATCGAGCGATCGTTTCCTTCGGGCACGAAAGTGAGCCGCCCGGCCGGCAACTTCGTGCTCTGGCTCGAACTGCCGAAATCGGTGCGGACGGCGGCGCTGCTCGATAAGGCGCTCGACAACGGCATCTGCTTCGTCCCCGGCCACGTGTTCTCAGCGAGCGGCCGCTACGCCCACTGTCTGCGGCTAAGCTGCGGGCACGGATGGACGGAGCGGATCGAGAAGGGCGTCGCGAAGCTGGGCAGGCTGGCGTGTGAAGCGGCGGGGCGGCGCTGAAGCGATAACGGTTGGCGCGGCGAGCCCAAAGCGTCCAACTCATGACGGGAACGATCAGAGAAAGCCGTCGATCGCAATGGCAGCAAGAGCTTCCGAACAAATAAGCGTGTCAAGGGCAAAGCCGCTGCGCGGCGCCGAAGGCGCCCTTGACACGCTTATTTGTTCGGAAGAAACGCTGACCATTGCGATCGACGGCGGAGAGCGACGGAATACTGCCGGGAGGGCGAGACCCTACACGACCGGCTTGTCGCCATGACCTTCGCCGAGATCGGGCAGTTTGCCGCTGTCGAGCCTGGCCGCCGCTTCCTGGAACTCGCGCGCCATCTTGTGGAAGAGGCACGCAACATCTTCGCTTTGCGTCAGGCGCGCTTGGCGCCAGCAAATACGGGCCAGTTCGACCATTTCATCGTAGCTGGGCAACTGCACGGCCCCGCCGCTTGGCGGCCTGAATGATTCCGCCGCGAATCATCAAAGCGCAGCCACGCTACGTCAGAGCGAATTCCGGCCTCAAGCAATTTCGCTCAGCTGCGTCGCAGAGCCGACACAAACGCAATCGCGAGTCGGAAAATGCGGTACCGATGTACCTGGTAGGAACGGATGAGAAGGGAGCACGTCGTTTTGGATCGCTTCGGCCGAAATCGGCTCGGCACGTGATCGACGTCTTCTGCGTCGACCGGGGTACCGCGGGATGCGGTGTCGATTAGGGCTTGCCAGACTTTCAGATAAAACGCCAAGATTGATGCCGCCGACGACAGGAAGAGCGCGTGGAAAAATCCAAACCGGCCGAAACAAGCTGGGACTGGGGCGACTTGCGCGAGGCGACGCCGTTCGTCCGCGTCTGGCGTCTGCATATCCGGCTGTTCGTGTCCGCGTTATTCGGGCTCGCGGTCACCTTGATGCTGCTGGTGGCCACGTCCTGGCGCACGCCGACCTGCATTCTCGCCGGCTGGGACAGCGGCGTTGTGCTCTATCTGGCGCTGATCTTTTGGCTCATGTCGCGCTCGCCGATCGACCTCATCCGTCGGCGGGCCTGTGTCGAGGATGAAGGCGCGATCGCGCTGCTGGTGCTGCCGACGGCATCGGCGCTGGCCAGTCTCGCCGCGGTGATTTCCGAACTCGGCCATGCGCCGAGCGCTTCCAACGTCACGCTCGGCGCGGTCACCATTCTGCTGTCGTGGGCGTTCATGCACGTCATCTTCGCCTTGCATTACGCGCACGAATATTACGGCGAAGGCGGCGATGCCCGGATCGGCGGACTCGATTTTCCCGGCCACGAAGACCCGGACTATTGGGACTTCCAATATTATTCGCTGGTCGTCGCCATGACCGCGCAGGTGTCCGACGTTCAGATCACCAGCAAGACGATGCGCCGGCTGACGACCGTGCACGGCGTCGTCTCGTTCTTCTTCAACGTCATCGTGCTGGCGCTGACCGTCAACATCGTGTCGACTTTGATGTAGCCCCGGGTGACGGTCTGCGGCGCGTGGCGCCAGACTGCGCGACGTTCGCGGCGCTAGCGCGCCGACAATAACGTCAATAGCCGCGACACAGATGCGTGTTGGGATCGCGGAAGCGGTGGGTGCCGCATCCCGCCAACATCTTGTCAGCGGATACCTCGGGGAGCGAACTGGGCAGCGGGACTGGCACGGTGGCGATGACGTGGACGGGCGTCGGTGCCCCCTTGGCGAGCGCCACAACGGGCGCAAGCGCCATCACGACTGCGGAAATAGCCAAAACATATCTGGGAGACACGACCTTCCCCCGTTTGGATAGGACCACGTCACCGGCATCCAAGAATAACGCCAATATTGTCCGAGACCAAGGCCGCCCCCTCAACGTCTTGAAAACCCGACCGCGACCATCGAGGCAAGCGCCATGGCGATGACGGCTGTGCCGTAAACATAGGCGGCGGTGGTGAGGCCCACCATCGGCACGGCAAGTCCGGCGGCCATCGCGGGCAGACTGAACGACAGGTAGCCTTCGACATAGAACGCGGCCAACAGCCCGGCGCGTTCGTCGGTCTTGGCCAGCGGCAATACAGTGCGCATGGTGCCGGAGAACGCCGCGCCAAAACCGATGCCAGCGATGAGCGTGCCGGCCAGCATCAGGGACACCAGTTGCTCGCGGACGCCGCCGAGCGTGATCGCGACGCCGACAGCGAGCGCCACGATGCCGCTGCTCAGCATCCGGCCCGGCGCTACCGACCGCAGCGCCAGCACGCTGATCGCGCCGCTCAAGGTCAGCGCGCTGACCACGAGACCGCCGATGAGCGGAAGGCTCACGCCGGTCGCGACGCGCACCAGTGCCGGCATCAGCGAGAAATAGAAGCCGCCGAGCGCCCACGATGCGATGGTCAGCGGCGTTAGCCGCACCAGCACGTCACGCGCCGGCGCCGGCACGCTGATGTGAGGCCGCAGCGAGGCGAGCGCGCCGGCGCGCGGTTGCGCGGTTTCGGGCATCGACCAAAGAACGAATGCCTCGACCGCCGACAGCGCCAGCAGCACGGCATAGACGAGCTGGCGCGGATCGGGTGCATAGGTGACCAGGATCGCCGCGCCGAGGCTTCCGGCCGTCAGTCCGCTGAACGCGGTGATGCTGTTGAGGATGGGGCCGCGGCTGCGGTCGTTATCGAGGATCGCAGCGCCGAGCGCTGCGGTCGCAAGCCCGGTGGCAAAGCCCTGCAGCGCGCGGGCGGCGATCAGCGCTGCCGCGGAGTTGGCCGCCATAAACATCGCCATCGACACCGCGTTGAGGGTCAGCGCCGCAAGGATGGCGGGCCGCCGTCCGATATAGTCCGACAGCGAGCCGACGGTGAGCAGCGCCGCCAGCAGGCTCAGCACATAGGCGGCGAAGACGATGGTGACCGCGAACGGCGTCAGTGCAAAGCTCTCCTGGTACTGATGATAAAGCGGCGTCGGCGCGGCGCCGCTCGCCGAAAACGTCATGGCGGCGATTACCGCCATGACGGTCGTGGTTGCATTTGACAGCACCGGGCGCGGCTGCGCCTCGCTGCAGGTGACACATAGACATGAAGCTTGCTGGCTCATGGCCCCCTCCCCTGTTCAAAGGACGATCAGAATTGGCGGCTTTAGAGTTTTGAGCCGCCATCCACCGCGACGATGTCGCCGGTGATCCAGCGCGAGGCATCGGACGCGAGGAATTCGACGACAGAGGCGACGTCGTCCGGCTCGCCGATGCGCTTGAGCGCCTGCATGCCCATCACCGCGGTGCGGCCGGCTTCGGTTTTGGTGAAGCTCGACATGTCGGTGTCGATGACGCCAGGCGCGACGGCGTTGACGCGGATACCGCGCGGGCCGAGCGCCGCAGCGAGATATTTCACCAGCGTGTTGATAGCGCCCTTGGTGCTGGCATAGGCGGCGAGCGTGCCGACCGCGGCGCGCGCCCCGAGCGAAGAAACAAACACGATGGTGCCGCCGTCGCCCATGATCGGCAGCAATTGCTGCACCAGGAAATACGGCGCGCGGACATTGACGGCGAACAGCGCGTCGAACTCCTTCACCGAGATGGTCTCGATCGTGGTGTTGCTGGAAATGCCGGCGTTCGACACGAGAATGTCGAGCTTGCCGCCGGCGAGGTTGCGCACCTGCGCGGCGAGCACATGCGCGCCGTCCGGCGCGGCAAGATCGGCGGCGACCGCGTCGGCCTGTCCGCCTTTGGCGCGGATCTGATCGACCACGGCGTTGGCTTCATCGGCGTTACGGCCGTAGTGGACGATGACGCGGGCGCCGGCGGCGCCGAGCGCAAGCGCGGTGGCGCGGCCCATTCCGCGGGAGGCGCCGGTGACGAGAGCGATCTTGTTGGTGAGGTTGGTCATGGTTCTGGTCCTGATGTCTTGGTCCTGATCGGCGATGCGTGCTGCATCGCACCTGGGTATAAGGTGATCCGTGCTTGCCCTGAAAACCAAGACTTTGTATGCTCGATGCATACTTTTGAAGCATGGATAGGGAACCATGGAGTTGCGCCATCTACGCTATTTCATTGCCGTTGCCGAGGAAGGCAGCCTGACCAATGCCGCCGAGCGGCGGCTCCATACCGCGCAGCCATCGCTGAGCCGGCAGATCCGCGATCTCGAACTCGAAGTCGGCGTTGCCTTGCTGGAGCGCGGCGCACGCGGCATCGCGCTGACCGCGGCGGGCCGAACCTTTCTCGATCATGCGCGGCTGGCGCTCCTTCAGGTCGACGCAGCCGGGGAAGCCGCGCGCCGCGCCGCCGCGCCCGAGAAGCGCGCCTTCACGATCGGCTTTCTCGCCGGCCAGGAATTGGTCTGGCTGCCGGAGGCGCTGCGCATCCTGCGCGACGAACAGCCGGACATCGAGATCACGCTGGCGAGCCAGTCATCGCCGGAACTTGCCGGCGCACTGATGCGCGGGAAAGTAGACGTGGCTTTCCTTCGCCGCGAAAAGGACGCACCCGGCATCGTATTCAAGTCGCTGATCAGGGAGCCGCTGGTTGCGGCGCTGCCGGCGGACCATCGCCTCGCCGCGCAGAAAGCCGTGCGCGTGCAGGATCTCGCCCGCGAGACCTACATCTCGCCAACGCGGGTGGCGCCGGCCTTGAAAGCGGTGATCGAGGCCTATGCGGCGAAGTCCGGAATCGTCCTGAAACCGGCCTATGACGGCGAAAATATCTCGTCGGTGCTTTCGCTGGTGACGTCGACCGGCGGCGTCACCCTGCTGCCGCTTTATGTGAAGCTGATGCTGCCGGCGTCAGTGGTCATGCGTCCGCTGCAAGGCGAGGTGCCAACCATCGAGCTGGTGCTCGGCTACAGCCGGTCGAATACGTCGGCGCTGCTCAAGCGCTTCCTGGCGCAGGCTGATCAGTTGATTGCCCGCGTCGCCAAACCCGATGTGGCAAAGTCCGACGCGGATATTTTGTCCGTATCTTAGCCGGCGGGCGGCGCCGCCCCCGCGCTAGGAGGCGCGTCAGGCGGGGTGCTCGGCTGCCGCAGCCCCTTGAATGCCTCCAGCAACTCCATCGGGAACGGGAACACGATGGTCGAGCCGCGTTCATTGGAAATGTCGAACAGCGTGCCGAGGTAGCGCAGCTGCATGGCCTGCGGCACGCCGCTGAGGATGCGGGCCGCCTCGACCAGTTTCGTCGCCGCCTGCTGTTCGCCCTCGGCGTTGATGATCTTGGCGCGGCGCTCGCGTTCAGCCTCCGCCTGCCGGGCGATGGCGCGCACCATGCTCTCGTCGAGGTCGATACGCTTTAATTCGACGTTGGAGACCTTGATGCCCCAGCCCTCGGTCTGCTTGTCGAGCACCTCCTGGATGTCGGCATTGAGCTTGTCGCGCTCGGCCAGCATCTGGTCGAGGTCGTGCTTGCCGAGCACCCAGCGCAGCGTGGTCTGCGCCAGCTGGCTGGTCGCCACCAGATAATTGCTGACCTGGATGATCGCCTTCTCGGCGTCGACGACCCGGAAGTAGAGCACCGCGCTGACCTTGACCGAGACGTTGTCGCGGGAAATCACGTCCTGCGGCGGCACTTCATCGACCACGACGCGCAGGTCGACCCGCACCATCTGCTGGATGAGCGGATAGAGCAGGATCAGTCCCGGCCCCTTGGTGCCGGTGTAGCGGCCGAGCGTGAACACCACGCCGCGCTCGTATTCGCGCAGGATCTTGATCGAGGCGTACAGAAACATCAGCGCGAGCGCGATGATGACGATGACGACAGTGATGAACATGACTGTGCTCCCGGAGTCAGACATAGTATCAGACATTAGAGGGCCCCTCGATCACGCCGACTATGAATTTTCCGACCGATTAAACCGGTGAATCGGATTTCCCATCACGCCGCTTCGACGCGAAGGAGAAGGCCGTCGCGGTTGAGAACCTTGATCGGCGTACCGGCGGCGATCGGCGCGTCGGCGCGAGCGCGCCAGATTTCGCCGGCGACCCGCACCAGGCCCTGCTCGCCGTCCCAGGACACCGCTTCGCCGCGCGCGCCGATTAGCGCCTCGGCGCCGGTGACGACCGGCCGCTTGCGCGAGCGCAGCAGGGTCGTGAGCGCGAACAGGATCAGCGCGGCGCTGCCGATGGCGGCGCCGATCACGACGCCGCCGGACAGCGAATAACCGGCGCCGCGGGCGGGAAACATCATCAGCGCGCCGATGACGAAGGCGGCGATGCCGCCGACGCCGAGCGCGCCGAAGGTGCCGATATGCACCTCGGCAATCATCAGGCCGATGCCGACGATCACCAAAGCCGCGCCGGCGTAATTGATCGGAATGAAGGCGAGCGCGTAGAGCGCGACCAGAAGCGAGATGGTGCCGATCAGTCCCGGCGCGACCGCGCCCGGATTGAAGAACTCAAGAATGAGTCCGTAGATGCCGATCAGCATCAGGATGAAGGCGACATCCGGATTGGTGATGAGCCCAAACAGATCGGTGCGCCAATCCTTCGCCACGGTCACCACCGTCAATCCGGCGGTGGCGAGCTGCCTGCGGCTTGCCGTTGACGGTCACCGTCTTGCCGTCGATCTGGCGCAAGAAGATCGGGAACGTCGTTGGCGACCACATCGATGACGTGCAGCTTGAGCGCCTCGGCCGCTGGCACGCTGACGGCAGAGCGCACGGCCTGCTCGGCCCAATCGGCATTGCGGTTGTTGAGCGCGGCGAGGCTCTTGATGTAGGCGACGGCGTCGTTGATGACCTTGCGCGTTTCGGTGTCCTGCGTCGAGGTGCCGCCGCTCTGCGGCTTCTCATTCGAGCTGGAGCCGGGAAGGAGCGAGCCGCCGCCCAACTGCACCGGCGTGGCGGCGCCGATATTGGTTCCCGGCGCCATGGCGGCCATCGCGCTCGCATAGGCGATGTAGGTGCCCGCGCTCGCCGCCCGCGCGCCACTCGGCGCCACGAAAGTCGCGACCGGCACCGGCGAGGCGAGTATGGCGGCGACGATCTGGCGCATCGAGGTATCGAGGCCACCCGGCGTGTTCATGCGCAGCACGACGATGCCAGTGTCCTCTGTCGCGGCATATTGCAATTCGCGCACGACGTAATCGGCCATCGCCGGACCGATCACGCCATCGACGTCGAGCACCACCGCGCGCTGGGCAGCGCTGGCCGGCGCGGCCGCCGGCATGGCTGCCACCACGAGCAGGATGGAGCAGAGCATGGCCCGGCACAGGGACGCCGCGCGCAATCGCATCATGGCTATCGTCCTTAAGAGAGCAGCCGCAAAAACGGCGGCAAGGCGCATGACCCTCAAAAACGTCCGCCGTCGCGGCGTAGGATCGGCTCATTATACCCGGCGGCGCGGCCACGTCCCACCGCCCCGCGGGAAGGTTCCACCGGAACCGATTTTCCCGCCACAAAGCCGCGGGCGAGGAACATTGCCCCCGCCGGGCGAGTTGACGGCGGGGAGGAGATATTACGATCATCGCGGAGGGCTCAGTGGCCCAGAGTAATTCTCGCGCACGTGAGCCCGGACGCGAAGCCGTGAGCGCACATTCAGACGATCGTGCTGAGCAGGCCGGCAAGCTCGACCTGCTGTGCATCGACACCATTCGCACCTTGTCGATGGACGCCGTGCAGAAGGCGAATTCCGGTCATCCCGGCACGCCGATGGCGCTGGCGCCCGTCGCCTATACGCTGTGGCAGAGCGCGCTGCGCTACGACTGCGACGATCCGCATTGGCCGAACCGCGACCGCTTCGTGCTGTCGAACGGCCATGCCTGCATGATGCTCTACGCGCTCCTGCATCTCGCTCGGGTGCGCGATCCGGCCGAAAGCGGCCGGCCGGCCGTGAGCCTCGACGACATCAAGCGTTTTCGCCAGCTTGGCAGCCGTTGTCCCGGCCATCCCGAATACGGCCACACGCCGGGCGTGGAAGTCACCACCGGCCCGCTCGGCCAGGGCTGCGGCAACAGCGTCGGCATGGCGATCGGCGGGCGCTGGCTGGCGAGCCGGTTCAATCGGCCTGACGTCGCCCTGTTCGACTTTAATGTTTACGCCTTCTGCGGCGACGGCGACATGATGGAAGGCGTGTCGAGCGAGGCGGCCTCGCTCGCCGGCCATCTGGAACTATCCAATCTGTGCTGGCTCTACGACAACAATCACATCACCATCGACGGCAACACGTCCATCACGTTCACCGAGAATGTCGCCGCGCGTTTCCGCGCCTATCGCTGGAACGTGCTGCACGTCACCGACGCCAACGACACCGAAGCCATCGCCGAGGCGCTGGACGCTTTCAGGAGAACAACCGACCGGCCGACGCTCATCATCGTCGACAGCCACATTGGCTATGGCTCGCCGCACAAGCAGGACACCCCCGCCGCGCACGGCGAGCCGCTCGGCGAGGAGGAAGTCAGACTCACCAAGCGCTTCTATGGCTGGCCGGAGGATGCCCACTTTCTGGTCCCCGACGGCGTCTACGATCATTTCAGCGCCGGAATCGGCGAACGCGGGCGGCGGCTGCACCGCGAATGGAATGAGAAGTTCGCCGCCTATTGCGAGCGCTACCCCGAGCTTGGCCAACGCCTGCGCGCGATCGACGAGCGCGCGCTGCCGCCGCGCTGGGATGCGCAACTGCCTTCGTTCCCGGCCGACGCCAAAGGCCTCGCCACGCGCGAGTCCTCCGCCAAGGTAGAAAACGCCATCGCGCAGAACTTTCCGTGGTTTTTGGGCGGCGCCGCCGATCTCGCCGCCTCGACCAGGACGACGCTGACATTCGAATCCGCCGGCTCATTCGAGCCGGGCGAATATGCCGGCCGCAATTTCAATTTCGGCATCCGCGAACACGGCATGGGCGCAGTGCTCAACGGGCTTGCGCTTACCGGCCTGCGTGCATTCGGCTCAAGCTTTCTCACCTTCTCCGATTACATGCGGCCGCCGATGCGGCTCGCCGCCATGATGCGGCTGCCGACCATCTACGTGTACACCCACGACTCGATCGGGCTCGGCCAGGATGGCCCCACCCATCAGCCGATCGAACAGTTGATCGGGCTGCGCTCGGTGCCTGGCATGATGGTGTTTCGACCGGCCGATGCCAACGAAGTGGTCGAGGCGTGGCGCGCGATCCTTGCCCGCAATGACGCCCCGGCCTGTCTCTCGTTGACCCGGCAACCGCTTCCAACGCTCGACCGCAGCCGCTACGCTGCCGCGTCCGGTCTCGCCAAGGGCGGTTACGTCCTATCCGACGCTCCGGGCGGCCGTCCCGACGTGATCCTCATCGGCACCGGCAGCGAAGTCTCGCTATGCGTTGCTGCCGCCGATAATCTGGCAGCGCAGGGTATCGCGGTGCGCGTGGTCAGCTTGCCGTGCTGGGAGCTGTTCGACCGGCAGGGTGAAGCCTATCAGGAGAGCGTCTTGCCGCAGGCGGTCAAAGCCCGCGTCTCTGTCGAAGCCGGCTCGACGCTGGGCTGGGAACGGTATGCCGGCTGCGGCGGGGCGATGCTGGGCATGCACAGTTTCGGCGCCTCAGCGCCGATTGCAGACGTCATGAACGCCTTCGGCTTTACGGTCGACCACGTGGTCGAGGCCGCCAAGGCGCAGATTGCGAAATGGAAGAGATCATGAATCCGTTGCGAGCGCTGGCGGAAAAGGGCCAGCAGGTGTGGCTCGATTATTTGTCGCGCGAGATCATCGAGAACGGCCAGCTCAAGCGGCTGATCGACGATGACGGCCTCGCCGGCATCACGTCTAATCCGTCGATCTTCGACAAGTCGATTGGCGAGACCGACTTTTACGATGCCGACATCAAGCGGCTGGCCGGCGGCGGCGAGACCCCGGTCGGCACGATCTACGAACGGCTCGTCGTCGCTGACATTGCCGCGGCTGCCGATTTGCTGCGCCCGCTCTACGATCAGAGTGGCGGCCGCAAAGGCTTTGTCAGCCTGGAGGTGTCGCCCTACCTCGCGGACGACACGGCGGGAACCGTGGTGGAAGCCCGGCGGCTATGGGCTGCAGTGAAGCGCGACAACATCTTCATTAAGGTGCCCGGCACGCCGGCGGGCATTCCGGCGATCCGGCAACTCCTCGCCGAAGGCCTCAACATCAACATCACGCTTCTGTTTTCGCAAAAAGTCTACGAACAGGTGGTGGAGGCGTATCTGTCAGCGCTGGAGGAGCGCTCCGCCAAGGGCGAGCCGATCGACCGCATCGCCAGCGTCGCCAGTTTCTTTGTCAGCCGCATCGACAGCGCCGTCGACAAACTCCTGGACGAAGCGGCGGCGCGCGCCACCAGCGAAGCCGAGCGCACGCGCCTGCAGAGCCTGCGCGGCAAGACCGCGGTCGCCAACGCCAAGCTTGCTTATCAGCGCTGGCAAAAATTGTTTTCCGGCGCGCGCTGGGAGCGGCTGAAAAAGGCCGGCGCGGGGCCGCAGGAATTGCTGTGGGCCTCGACCAGCACGAAAAATCCCGCCTACAGCGACGTGCTCTATGTCGCCGAGCTGATCGGCCCGCAGACCGTCAACACGATCCCGGAAAAGACCATGGACGCGTTTCGCGACCACGGCACGGTGAGCGACACGCTCACCGCCGGCGTAGATGCCGCCGCACAGGAGCTCGCCGCGCTCGAGCGCGCCGGCATTTCGCTCGATGCGGTCACCGACCGGCTGGTCACCGAGGGCGTCACGCAGTTCTGCGACGCGTTCGATAACCTCAACGGCGCGCTGGCGCGCAAGCGCCGGCGCATCCTGGGCAAAGCGCTTGACGATCAATCGCTGGTTCTTCCCGAACCGCTCAGGAAGCGGGTCAGCGATGCCGCCGAGGTCTGGCGCAGCCGCGGAAACATCCGCCGGCTCTGGGCTGAGGACGCTTCGCTGTGGACCAACCACGGCGAAGAAGATTGGCTCGGCTGGCTCGACGTCATCGAAGCGCAGTTGCGCGACCTGCCGAGCTTGAATGAATTCGCCGGCGAAGTGCGCGCGCAAGGCTTCCGCGACGCGCTCGTTCTTGGCATGGGCGGTTCGAGTCTGGGCCCCGAGGTGCTGGCGGAAACGCTCGGCGCGGCGCCGGGCTTTCCCAAACTGCACGTGCTCGATTCCACCGATCCGGCGCAGGTGAAGAGTTTCGAGCGCGCGATCGATGTGGGCAAGACGCTGTTCATCGTGTCGAGCAAATCCGGCACCACGCTCGAGCCGAACGTGCTGATGGATTATTTCTTCCAGAAGGCATCCGATGCGATCGGCGCAGCCGACGCTGCCCGGCACTTCGTCGCCATCACCGATCCTGACTCGCCACTGGAAAAGCTTGCCAAAAAGCGCGGCTTTCACCGCGTCTTCGAAGGAATGCCGAGCATCGGCGGCCGCTATTCGGTGCTCTCGCCGTTCGGCATCGTGCCGCTCGCGGCGATGGGACGCGACGTGCGCGCGTTTCTCGAATCGGCGCTCGTCATGGCGCGGTCCTGCGGTCCTGAGGTGCCGCCGGCGGAGAACCCGGGCGTGCAGCTTGGGCTCGCGCTTGGCCTCTCGGTACAGAGCGGGCGCGACAAGGTCACCATGATCGCCTCGCCCTCGCTCGCGCCGTTTAGCGCCTGGGCCGAACAGTTGTTCGCTGAATCGACCGGCAAGAACGGCAAGGGCATCATTCCGATCGCCGACGAGCCGCTCGGCGACCCCTCGGTCTACGATGCGCACCGGCTGTTTATCTATTTGCGCGACTGCCACGCGCGCCGACCCAGCACAAGACGCCAAGCTCGACGCGCTGGCGAAAGCCGGCCAGCCGGTGGTGCGGATCGGCGTCGGATCGGCCGAGCAGCTCGGGCAGGAATTCTTCCGCTTCGAAATGGCCACCGCCGTCGCCGGCGCCGTCATCGGCATCGACGCATTCGATCAGCCGGACGTGGAAGCGGCCAAGGTGGCGGCGCGCGAACTGACCGACGCCTACGAGAAGACCGGCACGCTCGCCGCCGAGAAGCCGGTGTTTCGGCAAAACGGCATCGCCCTTTACACCGACGAGCGCAACGCGCAGGCGCTGCATCAGGCCGGCGCCAACTCGACATTGGAGAGCTGGCTGCGCGCCCACTTCGCGCGCCTGCATGACGGCGATTACTTCGCCATCATGGCCTATGTGGAACGCGCGCAGGCGCAAATAAAACCGCTGCAGGAGCTGCGGATGGCGGTGCGCGACAGCAAGCATGTCGCGACCTGCCTCGAATTTGGGCCGCGCTTTCTGCACTCGACCGGACAGGCCTACAAGGGCGGGCCGAATTCGGGCGTTTTCCTGCAAGTCACCGCGGACGCCGCGGAGGATGTAAAAATTCCCGGCCGCAAGGCGAGCTTCGGCGTGATCGAAGCGGCGCAGGCGCGCGGCGATCTCCGCGTGCTCGCCGAGCGCGGCCGCCGCGTGTTGCGCGCGCATCTCGCGGGCGACCTCGACGCCGGGCTCGCGACGCTCAAACAGGCGGCGCGCGCCGCGCTGCAATGAGGTGAACCATGCAGCTCGGTGTCGTCGGCCTCGGCCGCATGGGCGGCAATATCGCGCAGCGGCTCATCCAGCACGGCCATTCCTGCGTCGTCTACGACAAGAGCGCCGAGGCGGTCGCGGCTTTGCGCAGCAAGGGCGCGACCGGCAGCGACGGGTTAGCCGACCTCGCGGCGCGGCTTTCGGCGCCACGCGCGGTCTGGCTGATGCTGCCCGCGGGCGCGATCACCGAGGATGCGGTGCATCAGCTGCACGGCGTTCTGCAATCCGGCGACATCATTATCGACGGCGGCAACACGTTCTACCGCGACGACGTGCGCCGGGCGCGCGAGCTGAAAGCCAAAGGCATTCATTACGTCGATGCGGGCACCAGCGGCGGCGTCTGGGGACTCGAGCGCGGCTATTGCCTGATGATCGGCGGCGAGCGTCAGATCGTGGATCACCTCGATCCGATCTTTTCGACGCTGGCGCCCGGCCTCGGCAATGTCGAGCGCACCGCAGGCCGCAACGGCCGCGACCCGCGACCGGAGCGCGGCTACATGTATTGCGGTCCGGTGGGGTCCGGGCATTTCGTCAAGATGATCCACAACGGCATCGAGTACGGATTGATGCAGGCCTATGCGGAAGGCTTTGCCATTCTCAAGGGCGCGACCGCGGAGGCCCGGCCGGCGGACGAGCGCTACGATCTCGACACCGCCGACATCGCCGAAGTGTGGCGGCGCGGCAGCGTCATCTCGTCATGGCTGCTCGATCTTACCGCGAGCGCTCTGGCCGAGAATCCCAAACTCGACGGATTTTCCGGGGTGGTCGAGGATTCCGGCGAAGGGCGCTGGACCGTGATGGCCGCAATCGAGGAAGCGGTGCCGGCGACCGTGATCTCGGCGGCGCTCTATGAGCGCTTTCGCTCACGCGACGATCACGGCTTCGCCGACCGGCTCCTGTCTGCGATGCGCAAAGGGTTCGGCGGGCATATCGAGCCGAAGGGCGTCTGATCATGGACGTCGCCGCACCCGGTATCGTCCCCAGCACCGAGCGCACACCGCGCCGCGCCGACGCGTGCAGTTTCGTCATCTTCGGCGCCGCCGGCGATCTGACGAAGCGGTTGCTTTTGCCGGCGCTGTACAATCTCGCCGCCAGCCGGCTCCTTGCCGACGCGTTCACCATTCGTCGGTGTCGCGCGCGCCGACTGGTCCGACGATATGTTTCGCGATCACATGCGTGCGGCGCTGGCCGAATTCGCCACCGACGGGACCGCGCCGGCGACGCTGGAAGATTTGATCGCCCGCTGCCGTTACCTGCGCGGCGACCTCGACGACCCGGCAACGTACGGCCGGCTCAAGAACGAACTGGACAATGACGCGCGCGGCGGCAGCGGCGGCAATTGCCTGTTTTATATGGCGACGCCGCCCAGTCTGTTCTCGCGGGTGGCGCAGTTCCTCGGCCAGGCGGGTCTCGCCAAAGAAAGCGAAGGCGCGTGGCGCCGGCTGATCATCGAGAAGCCGTTCGGCTTCGATCTGGCGTCCGCCGCGCAGCTCAACAGCGACCTGCTGCGCTTCTTTGACGAAAAGCAGATCTACCGGATCGATCATTATCTCGGCAAGGAAACGGTGCAGAACATCATGGTTCTGCGCTTTGCCAATGGCATTTTCGAGCCGATTTGGAACCGGCATCACATCGATCACGTGCAGATCACCGTCGCCGAGACGGTCACGGTGGAAACGCGCGGCAAGCTCTACGACCATACCGGCGCGCTGCGCGACATGGTGCCCAACCACCTGTTCCAGCTGCTGGCGCTGACCGCGATGGAGCCGTCCGGCTGCTTCGACGCCGACGCGGTGCACACCGAAAAGCTCAAAGTCATCGATGCGGTGCATCCGCTGACGCCGGAGCAGGTCTTCACCGACGTGGTGCGCGGCCAGTACACGGCGGGGCGGATCAACGGCAAGGCGGTGCCGGCCTACCGGAATTCGCCCGACGTGTCGCCGCAGAGCGACACCGAGACCTACGTCGCCTTGCGGCTTATGGTCGACAATTGGCGCTGGGCCGGCGTGCCGTTCTATCTGCGCACCGGCAAGTCGCTACGCGCACGCAAGACCGAAATCGCGATCAAGTTTCGCAGCGCGCCGCTGTCGCTGTTTCGCGACTTGCCGGTCGAGAGCCTGGCGCAAAATCTGCTGGTGCTGCGCATCCAGCCCGACGAAGGCGCGGCGCTGCATTTCAACGCCAAAATTCCGGGCCCCGAGGTCCGCATCGAGAATGTGCGGATGAACTTCAAATACGAGGATTATTTCGAAGCCCGGCCGAGCACCGGCTACGAGACGCTGATCTACGACTGCATGATCGGCGATCACATGCTGTTCCAGCGCGCCATCGACATCGAAGCCGGCTGGCGCGTGGTCGATCCGATCCTCAACGCGTGGCGCGACGCCGGCGGGCGCGATCTTTCTTTCTATCCGGCCGGCAGCAACGGGCCGGTGGCGGCGGATGAACTCTTGGGCCGCGACGGCAGACAATGGCGGGCGATCGCATGAGCATCGACGCCGGCGCGCGGCGCTAAGCGCGGAGAGATTTTATGGACGGTCCCGTGCCGAATTTCGAACTCAAAGGGCAACCTGCGCCAGTGCCGGAGCCCGCACGCCGCGCCGCGGCGATGCCGATGATTCTGGTGGTGATGGGCGTCTCGGGCTCGGGCAAGAGCACGATCGGCACACAGTTGGCGTTGCAATTGCACTGGGAGTTCGAGGACGGCGACTGGTTTCACCCGGCGCGCAACATCGACAAGATGCATGCCGGAATTCCATTGACCGACGAGGATCGTGCGCCCTGGCTGATCGCCATCGCCGATTTCATCGACCGCGCGCGCAATACGGGTACCCACGCGGTGATCTCGTGTTCGGCGCTCAAGCGCCGTTACCGCAACGTCATCATCGGCAAGCGGCCGGACGTGCGGCTCGTCTATCTCAAGGGTGACATGGAGCTGATCGCGCGCCGCATCGCCACGCGCCAGGAGCATTTCATGCCGCCGAGCTTGCTGCTGAGCCAGTTCGACGCCCTGGAGGAGCCCGGCCCCGACGAAAATCCGATCGTGGTGTCGATCGAGCCGCGGCCGCGCGAAATCGTCGCCCACATTATCGAGGCGCTGACGGCGCAAACGCCCCAAAGCGTTGACGCGTCGAGCCGGTAAGGCGCAAGCGGAACGATTCGAACGCGATCGGCTCAACGACGATGGCGCCTCCCGGCGGCCAACGGCAGTGCCCTTTCGACGGCTCACTATGACGCGGCGTCCCGGCGAACAATGGCCGAAGCGCGGCAGCCTTGCGCCGATGCTTGTGGTTCCCGCGTGCGGCCCGGCGGACCCCGTGTAGCAAATTGAATTCATTACGACTTCCGGCGAGCCCCCGATCAGCCGCCGGCGCTTGGCGCGTCCACAAATCACCTTAATGTCGGGCGACGATTTGTGAACCATCAAGACCATACATTCGATTCGTCGATTCGATTCCGCCTGGAGCGATTCGGCCTGGAAATGAAATGGAGGCCCGATGAAAGTGCAATTTCGAACACTGGCGCTGGCCGCTCTGCTGGCGCTCGTCGCCGCCAATTGCGCCACGGCGGCTGAGCCGTCGGTGGCGGGCCTGTGGCAGAAAACCGACAGCGAAACCGGCAAGCCTGTGAGCTGGTTCCTGTTCTTGGCGCGTAGCGGGTCCTATGAGGGGGTGATCGCCAAAGTTTTCTTGCGTCCCGGCGACCAGCCGAATCAGGTCTGCTCCAATTGTAACGACGACCGCAGGAATCAGCCGCTGCTGGGCCTGCCGCTGATCCGCGGCATGCAGCGCAACGGTCTCGCCTACGCGAACGGCAATATCCTCGATCCGCGCGACGGCCAAATCTACAACGCGGTGATGCACGTGAGCCCGGACGGTCAGACCTTGACTGTGCGCGGCTATCTCGGCCTTGAGCTATTCGGCCGCGACGAGGTTTGGCAACGGCTGCCGGACACTGCGATCAAACAACTCGATCCGGTGATCGTCGCGCGCTATCTGCCGGGTCACGCTCCGGGATCGGCATCGCTCGCGCATCCCCAGCAGACCGCTCGATCGGGCGAACCCGTCCGTTAATGTCGATCTGATAGCGGAAAGCTTTTTTCCGCGACCATCGTATGGCCTGGGCGCCGATGGCCTCGTGATGAGGCGATCGGCGCTCGCGCTAGATACTTCTCGCGTTAGATACTTCTCGCGCTAGATACTTGGAGTCGGGATCAGAATTCGCCGACGCCGAATTCGCAGCCGGGCAGCGCGTAATGGTAGCGCGGCACGCCGTACCGGTCCTGTTCGATCGTTGGCTTGCAGCGGTTGGCCCAGCGCCGCTCACGTTCTTCGGCAGCCGCGCGTGCCGCTTGGTCGTCGGGTTTCGGCACGTCACGCACATACGGATCGCCCGCCGGCGCCCAGCGGCTAGTGCAGTTGAAGCTGTTGCGGGCGCCCACACAGCCGCCGTTGATGACTTCCTGAGCCTGCGCCGAAGTGAAGATCGCCGGCGCCATTGTCGCAAGCGCCAGGGCGCCAGCCAACGAAGCGGATCGCAGTTGGCGACGCGCGCCCGCACAGCCGAAGGTTAACACGCCACTCTCCCCTCGAGCGCGGTCCGATCCCTAGCGGCCGGTTCGCGCTCCACCGTTAACGACGTTGGCGCAAGGCTTAAACTTTGGCGTTTCCGCCGTTCCGGCACATGCGGCAAGCGTCATGGGAGACAGAGCAATGCAGGTGCCACCGCGGATGCGCCGTTTTGGCACAAGGGCGGCTGCGACGATGCAGTCAGTGCTCTAGCGTCGCAAAATGACCGATGACGGCAGCCGCCGGCATTCCCACCCGCTCTTTTCCAGTTCGGGAACGGCTTCGTCGCTTTGCGGATAGCCGAGACAGAAATAGCCGATGAATTTCCACTCGGCCGGCACGGCGAGGATTGCGGCGACCGCCAGCGGATCGAGGATCGATACCCAGCCCATGCCGATGCCCTGCGCACGCGCGGCGAGCCAGATCGTGTGCACGGCGGCGACCGCCGAGTACTCGATCATCTCCGGCATGGTGTGGCGGCCGAGCCCATGCCCCTGCCCGGTCGCGCGATCGGCGAACACCGCGAGGTGTGCGGGCGCCTCATCGAGCCCCGCGAGCTTGAGCTGCGCATAGCGGCCGGCGCGTTCGGCGTCCTGCGCGGCAAGAGCTTCGGCGTTGCAGGCGGCAAAATTGCTTTTGATCGCCGCCCGGCGCGTCTCTTCCTCGACAATTACGAAGCGCCACGGCTGGCTTAGACCCACCGATGGCGCGAGGCAGGCCAGCTCGATCAGCGCCTGCAACGTCCCCGCCGGCAACGGATCGCGCCGGAAGCGCCGCACGTCGCGCCGCCAGATCAACAGATCGCGCAGCCGCGCGCGGAACGCCGGATCGAAATTGGTTTGTACGGCCTGCGAAGGCGAAGGCGCGCTCATGATGGCAAGCTTAGAGCGAAATGGAGCGAACTTCGAGCGACGCTAAACGTTTCTTGATGCCGAAGTGGTCCGATGATCATCGCGTCGAGGCAAAATGACGCTGCATTAGAGCCCCGCGATGGCCTGATTATAGTAGGATAGATCATAATATTTTTCTGGCGCTGGGGGTTTGCCGCCCCACTGCCCTTCGATTTCGGCGCGCAGCTTAAGCACGTTCACAAATCCTTCCATGTCGAAGTGCGCGTCCCGATTAAAGCCGTCGGTGGGATCGGTCACGTAATCGTAGGCGCGGGCGGCCACGTCGGGCGCAAGCTTGAGCCGGTCGACCACAAGCGCAATCGCTTCAGCCCGGTTGACCGGATTAAGGAGCCAACGCCGGCCGGCGATGATGGCTTTCAGATAGCGGACCAAGGCATCGTTGTTGGCCTTTGCCCAGCCCCGCATCACCACCACGGACCCGGCCTGATACGGCCCGATCGATGCAGTGGCCGAGCCGAGATCCTTCATGCCCGCCGCCAACAGACGAAAATTAAACGGCACATTGACCACGGCCGCCGCGCCGCGCTCTTTGTCGTGCAGCATCGTGTCCACGCGCTGCGTGGTGCCGCCAGCCGAATAGACCGCATAATCGCCCTTGTTCAATCCCGCCTCTTTGAGCGCCTTGTAGAGCAAAAGCGCATAGGCCGTATTCGGCGCATCGACGACGACGGTCTTGCCGCGCAGATCGGCGAGTGACTTGATCTCCGGCTGTGCGATGATGCGGTTGAACCCATTGTCGCCGCCGGTGACGATAACGGCGTCGGCGTTGGCGATTTCGACCATTGCGACCGCATTGTCAGCCGCGGTGTGCGCGATCTGGCAATCGCCCTTGGCGAGGCTGGCGCGCTGGAAGTCGGAACTCGGCGTGTACTCCAGATCGACGGCGATTCCATATTTCGTGAACAAGCCGTTGTGCTCGGCGGCGAATATTGGCCAGTTAGAAAGCCCTGGAAACGACATGACTTTGAGTGCCAGAGTCTGTGCACTCGGCTGCCGCATCCCGATGCCAAAGGCTAGTGCCGCGCTGCCCGCACCCAGTACTCCGCGCCGCGTCAATACTCCCGTCATTGCTGTTCCTCCCGGTGTCTGGCGGCAAAGGTGTCGCGGCATTGCAAGTGCGTCAAGCGAGCGACTGGGGATTGCTTCGCACTCGAATTGCCCGCAAATCGCGCGGCGCATCCTGCCGCAGCCCGCGCAGCGACGCGCTGATCTCAGCCGGCACTGCGCTTGAAGCCGGCCAATGCGGTCTGCAGGCGTTGCCAGGCCTTTTCGTTCGCCGGCAGGCCGAAGCGCAGCCAATCGGCTTGGTCGCGGAACGGTCGGACGAAAATCCCGGCCTGCCCCAGATGATGAAACAGGGCATCGGCCGCCCGCGTGCTGACGAGGCAGAACAAGTCCGTTCCGCCGACGATGCCGAGGTCCGCGCCGCGCAGTCCTGCGTCGAGTCTGATCGCGGTCTTGCGCAGCCGCTTTCGCGTTTTTTCGATCCATGCCGCATCGGCGAGCGCCTTGGTGCCGATTGCCAACGCCGGTCCGGACACCGCCCACGGGCCAAGCGTCGCGGCGATCCGCGTGGCGAGCGGTGGCGCAGCAAGCGCAAAGCCGAGCCGCAGTCCGGCAAGGCCGAAAAATTTGCCGAACGAGCGCAGCACGACGATGTTACCGCTGCCGACTTCGTGCGCGAGGCTCGCGCCAGCGGGACCGACATCCATGAACGCCTCGTCGACGATGAGAATGCCGCCGCGCGACCGCAATTTTTTAGCCAAAGCAATAAGATCGTTTCTCGGGTAGAGCCGTCCGTCCGGATTGTTGGGATTGCCGACAAAGACCAGCCGGGCGTCGCCAACGGCATCGAGCGTGCGTGCGTTTGTGATGCTGTGCCCGGCGAGCGCCGCCGCGCGGGCAAATTCGCCGTAGGCCGGCGACAAGATCGCGGCGCGCGCGGGCGGCACGAGCCCGGCGACGAGCGGCAGCAAAATCTGCGTGCCCGGCGCCGGCACAACGTGCGCCGCCGACGGCGCGCCGTAAGCGCGCGCGCCGATCCCGGCGAGCGCGATGGCGTCGGCTGGATCGGGCAGACGCGCGAATGAACCGCCAGAAAGGCGCGGCAGCCGGTATGGAACAGGATTGATTCCGGTCGACAGGTCGATGAAGGGTTGCGGTGCCGCGGGAAACAGGCGCCGGGCGGCGGCGAGGTCGCCGCCATGAAGGAGTGGCTCGGTTTCGCCGCCACCGACAAGACCGCCACTGACGAGGATGTCGTTGACGCTTCTGCTCGCAGTCTTGGCCATGCTGATCGAGCTCGCCCTCAGCTACCCGGACGGGCTCACGCGCGTGATCGGCCATCCGGTGATCTGGATGGGCCACTTGATCGGCCCGCTCGACCGTCTGCTCAACGCCGAGGCGGCTTCGGCGCCCGCGCGTCGCGCCGCCGGAATCGTCGCTATTGTGGTTCTCCTCCTGGCCGTTGGAGCGATCGCACTCGTTCTGCAGAGCGCGCTGTTTCGTCTGCCGTTCGGACTTTTCGTCACCGCAATGCTCGCCAGCACGCTGATCGCGCAGCGCAGTCTGCACCGGCATGTCGGCGATGTCGCGCTCGCGCTGGAGACCGACGGTGTCGAAGCCGGCCGCCGCGCGGTGGCGCATATCGTCGGCCGCGACACCGAGGCGCTCGATGCCGCCGGCGTCGCCCGCGCGGCGATCGAAAGTCTGGCTGAGAACTTCTCCGATGGCGTGGTTGCGCCGGTGCTGTACCTGGCCATTGCCGGCCTCCCAGGAGCCGCACTCTACAAGGCGATCAACACCGCCGACAGTATGATCGGCCATCGCACGCCGCGCCACGAGGCGTTCGGCTGGGCGGCGGCAAGGCTCGACGATCTGGTCAATCTGCCGGCGTCGCGGCTCGCGGCCTTGCTGCTCGTGCTCGCGGCTTGTCCCAAATCCGATGCCTCGGCCGGCGATGCGTGGCGCACCGTGTGGCGCGACGCGTCGCGGCACCGCTCGCCCAATGCCGGCTATCCGGAAGCGGCGATGGCCGGCGCGCTCGGCCTTGCGCTGGCTGGACCGCGGGTTTATGGCGGCGTCCGCGTCGAGGACGCCACGATGGGTAATGGACAGCACGATGCCAAAGCCGCCGATATCAGGCGCGCACTATCGCTTTATCGCTGGGCCGATGCGCTCCTCGCCATCCTGGTCACGGCCTTGCTAGCCGCGGTCCTGGCCGGAGCTTTTTTCATTGCGCGAGTTTAAGGAGCCGATCGAGATCAAGATGCGCGGCCAGGTGCGCCGCCAGCGCATCGAGTGTCTCTTCCACCAACTGCTCATAGGCGATGCCCGCTGGCCCGCCATCGAGGAGCGCCAGCCACGCGGCGCGCTGCCGGTCGTCGGCAAACAGGCCGTGCACGTAGGTGCCGGCCACGCTTGCGTCGGCAGACACCGCACCCTCGGCTGAGCCATCGGCGAGCCGAGCGAATGGCCGCGCGCGATCGGGGCCTTCCGTCACGCCCATATGCATCTCGTAGCCGGCAAACGGTGCGCCGTCGCTTGTCGTGCCGTGCACTTTTTCGAGACGCTTTTGCGCGGACAGCGTCGTTTCAACGTCGAGCAAGCCAAGTCCCGCGGTCTTGCCAGGCGGGCCTTCGATCCCGTCGGGATCGGCGATCGTCCGCCCGAGCATCTGATAACCACCGCACAGGCCGAGAACCCTGCCGCCGCGGCGCCGGTGCGCAGCAATGTCGATGTCGAAGCCGGCTAGCGCGCAACGCCGCAAGATCAGCGATCGTCGCCTTAGAGCCGGGCAATATGATCAGATCGGCGTCACCTGGCAGCGCCCCGCCGGGGCGCACGCGGACAAGGTCGATCGCGGGCTCGGCGTCGAGCGGATCGAAATCGTCGAAATTGGCGATGTGCGGCAGGATCGGCACGGCGATGCGCAGGCGTCTGCCTGCGTCCTTCCCCGCTTCGCGGGGGAGGATGTTCTCCAGCGCCAGCGCGTCCTCCGCCGGCAGGGATCGCGCGCCGGGAAAGAACGGCACAAGACCGAGCTCCGCCCAGCCGGTCGCTTGCGCGATGCGCGCCATGCCATCGGCAAACAAAGCCGGATCGCCGCGGAATTTGTTGACAATGAAGCCGCAGATCAAAGCCGCGTCGTCGGGCGCGAGCACGGCTTTGGTGCCGACGAGGCTCGCGATAACGCCGCCGCGATCGATGTCGCCGATCAGCACGACCGGCAGGCAGGCGGCGCGGGCAAAGCCCATATTGGCGATGTCGTTTTCGCGCAGGTTTACTTCGGCGGCGCTGCCGGCGCCTTCGATCAGCACGATGTCGGCCTCTTCACGCAGCCGCGTGAAGCTGTCGAGCACGAACGGCAACAGATCGCGCTTCATCTGTTGATAGGCGGCCGCCTTGGCGTTGCCGAACACACGGCCCTGCACCACGACCTGTGCGCCGATTTCGCTCTGCGGCTTGAGCAGCACCGGATTCATGTGCACGCTCGCCGGCACCCGCGCGGCGCGCGCCTGCAGCGCCTGCGCGCGACCGATCTCGCCGCCGTCGGCCGCCACCGCCGCGTTGTTCGACATGTTCTGCGGCTTGAATGGGCGAACGCTGAGCCCCCGCTGCCTGAACGCGCGGCAGAGCCCGGCAACGATAAGCGATTTGCCCACGTCCGAGCCGGTGCCCTGGAACATCAGCGCGCGGGCGGCCATGATTTTCAGAACTCGATGCCCGGCTGCGCCTTCACGCCGGCGGCGAAGTGATGTTTGACCAGCGTCATCTCGGTGACGAGATCGGCGGCGGCGATCAGTTCCGGTTTGGCATTGCGGCCGGTGACGACGACGTGCAGGCCCTCCCGCCGCGCGGCAAGCGCCGCGACCACCGCGGCGAGATCGAGATACTCATAGCGGAGCGCGATGTTGAGTTCGTCGAGGATGACGAGCGAGAAGCTCGGGTCGTCCATCAGTTCGCGCGCCTTCGCCCAGGCGCGCTCGGCCGCCGCGACATCGCGGGCGCGATCCTGCGTTTCCCAGGTGAAGCCTTCGCCCATCGTACGCCAGACGAGCTGATCGCCGAATTTTTGCAGCGCGTCTCGCTCGGCCGTATGCCAGGCGCCTTTGATGAACTGGACCACGCCGACACGCTGCCCGCGTCCGAGCATGCGCAAGGCGAGCCCGAAGGCGGCGGTCGATTTTCCCTTGCCGGCGCCGGTATGGACGATGAGCAAGCCTTTCTCGACCGTCTTGCCAACGACCTCGGCGTCCTGCACCGCCTTGCGCTTTTCCATCTTGGCGCGATGGCGCTCGGCTTCGGTCCGGTCGATCTTTTCGCTCATAGCGTGCCTTTTACTGCCAGCGGCACGCCGGCGACCATGAGCACAACGCGGTCGGCGCGCGCGGCGATGCGCTGATTGAGCACGCCCTGCAAGTCGCGGAATTTGCGGCCGAGCGGAAATTCCGGCACGATTCCGGAGCCGACCTCATTGGTCACCAGCACCACCGGCGCCGCGGCCGCCTGCAGCGCCCTTTCCAGACGGCCTACTTCGGCGTCGATGTCGTAGCCTTCTAGCATCATGTTCGACAGCCACAGCGTCAAACAGTCGACCAGAACCGGCATCGGCTGACACAGCACAACCGCCTCGGCGAGTTCATGCGGTGCCTCGATGGTTTTCCATGACGGTCCCCGTCGGGCGCGGTGTTCGGCGATGCGCGCCGTCATTTCACCGTCGCGCGGCTGCGCGGTCGCCACATAGCCCCACGGCGGCGGCAGCGCGGCGATCAAACTCTCCGCGTAGCGGCTCTTGCCCGAGCGGGCGCCGCCGAGGACGAGTGTGAGCTTTGCCGATTCGGCCATCGCGCAAGAGCCTAATTATAAAAATCGCTCGCCAGATTGACAGTATGGCGCACCGAAATCTATCGTCAGCGCATCGACGGTCCCTCGTTCCGAGGGCGAAGAGGGAATGCGGTGCGGAACGCAAGGTTCCTAATCCGCAGCTGCCCCCGCAACTGTGAGCGGGAAGTCTCGGCCGAACGCGCCACTGGCGGCGATAATGCCGCCGGGAAGGCAGGTCGAGGCGCCGATCCGCGAGCCAGGAGACCTGCCGCCGATGCTAGGTCGACGCGACAAACACGGGTCGGGGTGTACCTGTGGATGATCCAAAAGGCGGCAAGTCTATTAGACGGAAAGTCTCTTAGACGGAAAGCCATTTGGTCCTCGCTCGCGCCGGCTGCGACGGCAGGTCATGCGAGGACCCTTCGTGCTCACTCTTCTCAAGAATGCGGTCGATGACGCGTCGGGCAATCGGCGCGGCAAGATCTTGGCGATTTACGGTCTTCTGCTCGCCGCCAACGCCGTGATCTGGACCTGGGCGGTGATCGTGCTGGCCGACCGACCGGCGCTGCTCGGTACCGCCGTTCTTGCCTATGTGCTCGGGCTGCGGCACGCCGTCGACGCCGACCACATCGCCTCGATCGACAACGTCGTGCGCAAATTGATGCAGGAAGGCAAACAGCCGGTCTCGGCCGGCCTGTTCTTCTCCCTCGGCCACTCGCTTGCCATTACGCTCGCAGTCGCCGGCATCGCCGCGGCGGCATCCGCGCTTGCCGGCCGCTTTCGCGATTTGCAGGCGATCGGCAGCGTCATCGGCACCGGCGCGTCGGCATTCTTCCTGCTCGCCATCGCGGTCATCAATCTGGTCATTCTGCGCGGCGTCTGGCGAAGCTTTCGCGCCGCGCGCCGCGGCGAACCGGTCGCCGAGCACGAACTCGATGCGCTGCTTTCCGGCCGCGGTCTTCTCGCCCGCCTGTTCCGTCCTTTGTTCCGCATGGTGTCGCATAGCTGGCAGATGTTTCCGGTCGGCTTTCTGTTCGGCCTCGGCTTCGACACGGCGACCGAAATCACGCTGTTCACCGTGTCCGCGAGCCAAGCTTCCGGCGGCATGAGCTTCGGCACGGTGATGATTTTTCCGGCCCTGTTCACGGCCGGCATGACGCTGATCGACACCACCGACAGCGTGCTGATGGTCGGCGCTTATGGCTGGGCGTTCCTCAATCCGATCCGGAAGATCTGGTACAATCTCACCATCACGGCCATTTCGGTCATCGTGGCGCTGGTGATCGGCGGCGTCGAGGCGCTCGGTCTGATCGCCGGCAAACTCGGGCTTGAGGGCACGTTCTGGCAGGCCATCGGCGCGCTCAATAGCGGACTTGCCAATTTCGGCTATCTGGTGATCGGCATTTTCCTCGCCAGCTGGGCAGTTTCGTATCTCATCTATCGCTGGCGGCGGCTCGATACACCGCTCGTCGAGCGGGCATGAGATGCGGTCATGAGCGACATCGCCGACCCGCACCTTCGAAGTGACCCGACCTCGACCGCCGCGCCAGTCGTTTATGTCTGCGTCACCTGCAAACGCGCCGGCGAGCCCGCGAGCGAGCCGCCGCCCGGTGCGCTGCTCGCGGCGGCAGCCGAACGCGCGGCGGCAGGGACCGAAGTCGAGGTGCGCCGCCTACGCTGCCTGGCCAATTGCACGCGCGGCCCGAGCGCGGCGTTGCGCGCCAGCGGCTCGTGGACCTACGTGTTCGGCGGTCTCGATGAGACATGCGCGGATGCGCTCATCATCGGGGCGCAACTGCTCGCAGGCGCGGCCGACGGCATCCTGCCGTGGCGCGGACGCCCGGACATCCTCAAACGCGGCCTGATCGCCCGCGTTCCTCCCATCGGCTTTGAAGGACTTGAAGAATGAGCGGCTCGCTCGACGCGCGTCCCCTGCACCATCGTCACTGGCTTCCTCGGCGCCGGCAAGACCACGCTCATTCGCCACCTGCTCGCCAACGCGCAGGGCCGCCGCCTCGCCGTCATCGTCAACGAGTTTGGCGACGTCGGCATCGACGGCGAAATTCTCAAAGGCTGCGGCAACGAAGCCTGCCCGGAGGAGAACATCGTCGAGCTCGCCAACGGCTGCCTGTGCTGCACGGTCGCCGACGAGTTCGTGCCGGCGCTCGACGCCATTCTGTCGCGCGAGGGCGTCGAACACATCGTCATCGAGACCTCCGGCCTCGCGCTGCCGAAGCCGCTGGTGCAGGCCTTTCATTGGCCGGCGATCAAGAGTCGCGTCACCGTCGACGGCGTGGTGGTGGTGGTTGACGGCGCGGCATTGGCCGACGGCCGCGTCGCGCCGGACCTTGCGGCGCTCGCGCAGCAGCGCGCCAGCGATACCGCGCTCACGCATGACGATCCGATCGAGGAAGTTTTCGAGGATCAGATCGCGTGCGCCGATCTCGTCGTGCTCAACAAGCGCGACCTGCTCGACGAAGCCGGCATGGCGAAAGCGCGCGCCGCCATCGCCGGCGCACTGCCGCGCCGCGTGAAGACGATCGCGGTCGCCGACGGCAAGGTGGACTCAAGCCTGCTGCTCGGGCTTGGCATCGGCACCGAGGACGACATCGCCAACCGCCGCACGCACCACGACGCCGAGGAAGAGCACGACCACGACGATTTCAACTCCTTCGTCGTGCCGCTCCCTGAGATCGCCGATCCGGCGGAGCTGTCCGCGCGCGTGGCCGCGTTGTCCGAAAAATTCGACGTGCTGCGCGTCAAAGGCTTTGCCGCCGTGACCGGCAAGCCGCTGCGCCTGCTCGTCCAGGCAGTCGGCGCCGAGGGTGACGCACCAATACGACCGGCCGTGGAGCGCGGGCGAGGCGCGCGCGAGCCGGCTGGTGGTGATTGGATTGAAGGGACTGGACCGCGCCGCGGTGACGCGCGCGCTGCTAGGGTGAAGTGAGGCATGCACCTGCTCACAACCACTTCAACGAGTCTCGACGACATCGTCGAAGCGGTCGATCTCGGCCAGCCGCCGGGCGACATCGTCGTGCTGTCCTTTGCCGACAGCGACCTCGCCGGCCTTGCCGGCGCCTGGGAGGCGGAACGCGACGCGTTGCCAAGCGTGCGGCTCGCCCAGCTGCGCGAGCTACGCCATCCGATGTCGGTCGATCTGTGGATCGACCGCGTCGGCGCGCACGCCAAAATCATCGTCGTGCGCCTCCTCGGTGGACTCGATTGGTGGAAATACGGCATCGAGCGGCTCTCGGTGATGGCGCGCGAACGTGGCATCGCGCTCGCCGTGCTGCCGGGCGAAGACCGCGACGATGCGCGGCTTGCCGCCGCCTCGACGCTGCCGCCTGCCGAGCTTGAGGCGCTGCTGCGCTATTTCCGCGAAGGCGGAATTGCGAAATCTACGCGCGCTGTTGCGCCGCCTCGCGCGTTATGCCGGACACGATCTGAAAGTACCGGCACCGCAGCCCGTTCCCCGATTTGCCGGCTATCTGCCCGGTGTAGGCGCGGTCGATCTGGAGCGGCTTGCAGCGAGTCTAAGCTCCGGCCACCCGGTGGTGCCGGTTATCTTCTACCGCGCGCTGTTGCTGGCTGCGGATACCGCTCCGGTCGACGCGCTGTGTGCGGCTTTGGCCGAGCGCGGCCTTGCCCCTGCCCCGCTCTTCGTCACCAGCCTAAAAGACAAAGACGCGGCGGCGTTTCTCCGCGACGCGCTGGCGCGGCTTCATCCCGCGCTCATCGTCACCACGACTGCGTTCGCCGCCAGCGGCCATGCCGGCGAGCCGACGCCGCTCGACGATGCCGACGTGCCGGTCCTTCAAGTGGTCAGCGCCACGACGCGGCGCGCGGCCTGGCGCGATTCGCCGCGCGGGCTTGGCGCCGCCGATCTGGCCATGCACGTGGTGCTGCCCGAACTCGACGGCCGCATCCTCGCCGGCGCCGTTGCCTTCAAGGACGCAACGCCGCCGCAGGACGCGCTCGCTTTCACCGCTTTGGCGAGCCGGCCGGAAGGCGACCGCATCGCCTTTGTCGCCGACCGCATCGCCGCGCTGGTGCGCTTGCGGATGCTGCCGCGCCACGAGCGCTCCATCGCCGTGCTGATGCCGGATTATCCGGGCGCGCCGGGCCGCACCGGCTACGCGGTCGGGCTCGACGTGCCGGCAAGCGTGCTCGCGCTGCTCGACGATCTCGCCGCGGCCGGTTACGCCGTCCACGGCGCACCAAACAATTCGCGCCAGCTGCTCGATATGCTCGCGGCCGGAAGCAATGAGGCGACGCTTCCAGTGGACACATACAAGAATTTGCTCGCGCGTGTGCCGGAGACCTCGGTTGCGCGGCTACACGAAGCCTGGGGCGATCCGGAGCAAGATACGAATTTTCGCGACGGCGCCTTTCACTTCCACGCCAGAAAATTCGGCAGGCTTTGGGTCGCGTTGCCGCCCGATCGCGGCCGCGTGTCCGAACGGCGCGCCGATTATCATGACCCGTCTTTGCCGCCGCGCCATGCGCTCGTCGCCTTCGGGCTGTGGCTGCAGCACATCGCCAAAGCCGATGCGCTCGTTCACATGGGCGCGCACGGCACGCTGGAATGGCTCCCGGGCAAGGCGGTGGCGCTGACGGCGGAATGTTTTCCGGAAATCGTCACCGGACCGCTGCCAGTGATCTATCCGTTCATCGTCAGCAATCCGGGCGAAGCGGCGCAGGCCAAGCGCCGCATCGCCGGCGTGACGATTGGGCATCTGCCGCCGCCGCTGGTGACGACCGGACTTTCTGGCGACGCCCGCGAACTCGAGCGCCTGATCGACGAATATGCGCAAGCCGACGGTCTAGACCGCCGCCGCCGCGAGCGGTTGGGCAAGCTCATTGTCGAGACGGCGCAGCGGAGCGGCTTGGCGCGTGAAGCGGGCGTCGAGAACGCAGGCGCACCCGGCGATGCGCTGCGCCGCATCGATGCCTGGCTGTGCGATCTCAAAGACCTCGCCGTCAAGGACGGCCTGCATGTCTACGGCCGCGCCGCACCCGGCATCGACGATCCGCAATGGCCGGCGAGCGCGCAGGCCGAACGCGACGCGCTGATCGCCGCGCTCGACGGCAGGCGCGTCGCGGCTGGACCCGCGGGCGCGCCGGCGCGCGGGCGACGCGACGTGCTGCCGACCGGCCGCAATCTGTTCACCGCCGATCCCCGCACCTTGCCGACGCCGACCGCGATGGATCTCGCCCGGCTCGCCGCCGACGAAGTGTTGCGCGCGCACATGCAGGCGCACGGTGAACCTTTGCGCGCGGCGGTGGTCGATCTGTGGGGCAGCGCAACGCTGCGCACCGGCGGCGAGGAGATCGCGCAGGGCCTGACGCTGCTCGGCTGCCGGACGGTGTGGGAGCACGCGAGCGGCCGCGTCACCGGCGTCGAAGTATTGCCGACCGCTTCGATCGGCCGGCCGCGCGTCGACGTCACTTTCAGGATATCCGGCCTGTTTCGCGATCTCTTTCCGGCGCAGATCGCGCTCCTCGACGCCGCCGTCCAAGCGGTCGCCGCGCGCGAGGAAGATGACGGCGAAAATCCGCTCGCCGGCGCGCGCCGGGGAAGCGATGCGGCGCGGCTTAATCGCATCTTCGGCAACGCGCCGGGCAGCTATGGTTCCGGCGTGGAGGAATTGCTCGGCAGCAGCGAGAGCGTCGAGGCCATCGGCGAGGCTTACCTTGCCGCGGCGTCGCACGCTTACGGCGGCGCCGGCGGAGACGGCGATGCCGCGCCCGGTGCGTTCGCGCAACGCGTCGCCGGCGCTGACATTCTGCTGCACGCGAGCGACGATCCCGGCCGCGACCTGCTCGAAGGCGCCGAGGATGCCGCCTTTGTCGGCGGTTTCGCCGCAGCGGCAAAGCTCCTCGGCCGCGCCGCCGACCTCGTCATGCTCGACATAACCGATCCGCAGCGTCCGCGCGCGCGCACGCTGTCGGCGGCGCTTGCGCGCATCGTGCGCGCTCGCGCGATCAATCCGCACTTCATCGCCGGCCAGATGCGGCACGGCCCGCGCGGCGCCGCCGAACTGGCCGAGACCGTCGACCGGTTGTTTGCTTTCGCGCAAACGACGGATGCGGTGCGCGGCGAATTGTTCGACCTCCTGCACGATGCCTATGTCGCCGATGCAGAGGTGCGTGATTTTCTGCTGCGCGAAAACCGAGCGGCGGCTGCGGCCATCGGTGAACGGCTCGATGCGGCGCGCGCGCGCGGCTATTGGCATCCGCGCCGTAACGATGTGGACTCGTGCCTCGCGATGTTGCGGATGGAGGCTGTGCCATGAACGCTTCACTCCGTCGCGGCGCGTGTCCCGGGCTTTCAGCGCCGATGCAGACCGGCGACGGCTTGCTCGTGCGCCTGCGTCCGATCGGCACCATTCCGCTTGTCGCGTTTGCCGGATTGTGCGCGGCGGCGCAGGCGTACGGCAACCGCATCCTCGAGGTCACCGCACGAGGCAGCATTCAGGTGCGCGGACTGAGTACGTCGTCGGCGCCGCGCTTCGCCGATGCCGTCGGCGGGCTGGGCATTGTGGCGGAAGAGGGCATTCCGGTTCACACCGGCCCGCTCTCCGGACTCGATGCGCAAGAGATTTTCGACGCGACGGCACTCGCCACCGATTTGCGGCGCGCTGTGGCGCGCAGCAATCTTGCCGCACGGCTGTCCCCGAAAGTATCGCTCGCCATCGACGGCGGCGGCACGCTTGGTCTCGACGGCTTGTCCACCGATGTGCGGCTCACCGCCGACCTGACAAACGATCGCGTGACGCTGCGGCTCAGCGTGGGCGGCGATGGCAAGAGCGCGGCAACGCTCGGCGTCGTCGCGCCAGAGAATGCCACCGAGGCGACCATCCGTTTGCTTGAAGTTCTCGCACAACACGGCCGCGATTCGCGCGCGCGCGATACTCTTGTAGACTGCGGTATCGCGCCCTTTCAGGAAGCGCTCTCGTCATGCCCAGCCTTGTGCCGGGTATCCACGCCTTACGAAGATGCAAAAGACGTGGATGGCCGGGACAAGCCCGGCCATGACGCTGGGAGGACCCGCAAGGAAGCACTCGGTCTGCATCATCTGCGCGACGGGTCGTTTGCCTTCGGTCTTGGCCTCGCCTTCGGTCATGCGAACGCACCCTCGCTTGAATATTTGGCGACAGCCGCTGCAACGGCCGGCGCGAGTGGCTTTCGTACCGCGCCCGGGCGCACGCTGATCGTTATCGGGCTTCGGCAAAACACATTGTCCAGCTTTGTCGGTGAAGCTGAACGGCTCGGCTTCATCACTCGCGCCGACGATCCGCGGCGGCATGTTGTTGCTTGTGCAGGCGCGCCCATTTGCGCGTCCGCGCATATCGCCGCGCGCGCCTTGGCGCCGTCGGTCGCCGAAAGTCTGGCGCTGCTGCGCGGCGGGGTGCGAGTCATTCACATATCCGGCTGCGCCAAGGGCTGCGCACATCCCACCGCTGCCGCGCTCACGATCGTCGGCACACCCGACGGCGCCGCGCTCGTCGCCAACGGGGCGGCGCGTGACGCGCCGTTTTCAGTCGCGCCCGTGGATCAACTACCAGCAGCGATCGCCGCCGCCATTGCCGAGGCCGGTCATGTCTGAGCGCGCGGCCTATCTGCGTGACGGCGCGGCGATCTACGAGTGCTCCTTCGCCATTATTCGCGCCGAGGCGGACCTGACGCGCTTCTCCACCGCGGAAGCCGAGATCGTAGTGCGTATGATCCATGCCTGCGGCCAAGTCGATGTCGCGCGCGATATCGTTTTCGGCGGCAATTTCGTTGATGCGGCGCGCGGCGCGCTGTCCGCGGGCGCGCCGATCCTCTGCGATGCCGAGATGGTGGCACGCGGGATTACGCGGGCGCGGCTGCCGGCGAAGAACGACGTGATCTGCACCCTCAACGACCCGTCCGTGCCGGAGCTTGCTAAGAAACTCGGCACCACGCGCTCAGCGGCGGCGCTCGATCTGTGGCGCGATCGCCTCGCCGGCGCGGTGGTCGCCATCGGCAATGCGCCGACCGCCCTGTTCCGTCTGCTCGAACTGATCGACAATGGCGCGCGCAAGCCGGCGGCGATCCTTGGCATTCCGGTCGGCTTCGTCGGCGCTGCCGAATCGAAGGCGGCGCTCGCCGCCGATCCACGCGGCGTGCCGTATTTGATCGTGCGCGGGCGCATGGGCGGCAGCGCGATGACCGCCGCCGCCGTCAACGCCCTGGCGAGGCAAGGAATATGAGCGCTGCGGGCAAGTTGATCGGTGTCGGTGTCGGCCCGGGCGATCCGGATTTGCTCACGCTCAAAGCGGCGCGCACGCTCGGCGCGGCAGAAGTCATCGCCTATTTCGCCAAGGCCGGTTGCGCGGGTCATGCACGCATGATCGCCGCGCCGCATCTGCATGCCGGTATTGCCGAGCTGCCGCTCTATTATCCCATCACCACCGAGCTGCCGAAATGCAGCAATGGCTATCGCGATGCGATGGCCGACTTCTACGACGGCGCCGCCGCGACGATCGCGAGAGAGCTTGCCGCCGGACGCTCGGTCGTCGTGCTCTGCGCGGGCGATCCGCTGTTCTACGGCTCCTACATGCACCTGCACGCGCGGCTTTCGCCGCGCTTTACGGCCGAGATCGTCGCCGGCGTCAGCGGCATGTCGGGCTGCTGGTCGGCGGTCGGAATGCCGATCGCGCAAGGCGACGACGTGTTCACCGTGTTGCCGGCGACGCTGCCGGAAGACGAACTCGCGCGCCGCCTGGCCGACGCCGACGCCGCCGTGGTCATGAAAGTCGGGCGGCATCTGGCGAAACTGCGCCGCGCACTTACAAGCAGCGGGCGGCTTGACCGGGCGATCTACGTCGAGCGCGGCACCATGGTGGACGGAAAAACAATTCCGCTCGCCGCCAAGACCGACGATGAGGCGCCCTACTTCGCGGTCGTTTTGATTCCGGGTTGGGAGCAGCGGCCATGAGCGGCCGTCTCGCCGTCGTTGGACTCGGCCCCGGCGATGCCCGCTATCTCACCGGCGAAGCCGCAGCGGCGCTGGCCGATGCGCAGGCGCTCTACGGTTATGGCCCTTATCTCAAGCGCGTACCTGCGCGCGCCGGGCAAAGCCGGCATGCGTCCGACAATCGCGAAGAGCTTGCGCGCGCTGGCGCCGCGCTCGCTGATGCCGCCCAGGGTGCGCACGCCGCGGTCGTGACCGGCGGCGATCCCGGCGTGTTCGCCATGGCCGCCGCCGTGTGCGAGGCCATCGCGGCAGGACCGCCCGAGTGGCTAACGCTCGATGTCGCCTTTGTGCCGGGCATCACCGCGATGCTCGCGGTCGCCGCGCGAATCGGCGCGCCGCTCGGCCACGATTTCTGCGCGCTGTCGCTCTCCGACAATCTCAAACCCTGGGCGTTGATCGAACGGCGGCTCGATGCGGCGGCGGACGCAGGCTTCGTTATCGCGCTCTACAATCCGGTCTCGCGGGCACGGCCGTGGCAATTCGGCAAGGCCATCGAACGCTTGCGGCGACACCTGCCGGCCTCAACGCCTATCGTGTTTGGCCACGCCGTCGGGCGGCCGGACGAGCGCGTCGACGTCGTGACACTCGACAGCGCCGACTCGACACCCGCCGACATGGCGACGCTGGTCATCGTCGGCTCGCGGGAGACGCGCATCATCGAACGCCCTGGGCTCTCTCCGCTCGTCTATACCCCGCGCGCCACCGCGGAGGTGAGCGCATGATCGAGCCAGGCGAGCGCCTCCTCCACATCATGCACCGCGGGCGCGTCCGGCTCGGGCTTTCGGCGCAGCATGATCACTTCAAGGCCAAGTGCGCGCGCCGCCGCGATCTTGCCGCAGGCCGCGCTGCCGCCGCTGTTCTTCGAGATGACGACGTCGATCGCGTGCTTGGTCATCAGTGCGCGATCGTTGGCTTCGCTGAACGGACCGCGCGCGGTGACGTAAGCCACATGCGGCAGCGGCAACGGCGGATCGACTGGATCGACGCTGCGGATCAGATAAAAGTGGTGCGGTGCCTGCGTAAACGGCGCGAGATCGTTGCGGCCAAGCGCGAGGAAGACGCGGCGACTTGTTGGTCCGATGGCGTCCACCGCCGCGCGCGTATCGCTCACCTCGGTCCAGCGGTCGCCCGCGATCATTTCCCACGGGCGGCCTACGCAACGCGACGAAGGCCACGTCGGCCTTGCGCGCCGCGGCGGCGGCGTTTTTCGAGATGAGGTTCGCGTAGGGATGCGTGGCATCGATCAGCACGTCGACACGCTCGGCGGCGAGATGATCGGCGAGGCCGCCGGCGCCGCCGAAGCCGCCGACGCGAAGCGGCACAGGGTGGGCAACCGGCGAGGCGGTGCGGCCGGCGAGCGACAATGTCACGTCGAGATCGGTGCGCTGCGCCAGCCGCTCCGCCAACAGCCGCGCTTCAGTCGTGCCGCCGAGAATGAGGACTTTCGCCATGCCGCTTCCTGACACGCTCGGCCGCGAGACTGCCGCATCGCCGCGCTGGCTGTCCATCGTCGGCATCGGCGAGGACGGCGTCGAGGGCTTAAGCGCGGCGGCGCGGGCGCTCATCGGCAGCGCTGAGATCGTCTTTGGGGGCCGGCGGCATCTGGCGCTCGCGGCGTCGCTCATTCGCGGCGCGGCGCGGCCATGGCCAAGCCCGTTCGATGGCGCCGCCGACGAAGTGCTGGCGCATCGCGGCCGGCCGGTCTGCGTGCTCGCTTCCGGCGATCCGTTCCAGTACGGCGTCGGCGCGGTGCTGGCACACAAGATCGACGCGCGCGAGATGAACGTGGTGGCGGCCCCGTCGGCGTTCAGCCTCGCGGCGGCGCGGCTCGGCTGGGCATTGCCCGAGACCGTTTCGCTGTCACTGCACGGCCGCGCACTCGATTTTATTCGCCCGCATCTGCAGCCATCCGCACGCATTCTCGCGCTCACATCAGACGGCGCAGGTCCGGCTGCCCTGGCGAAACTGCTAGGCGAAGTCGGGTTCGGCGCGTCGCAGTTGACAGTGCTGGAAGCGTTGGGCGGACCGCGCGAGCGCGTCCGCTCAACCACGGCGGACGCTTACGATTTCGGCGCCGTTGACGCACTCAACGTGGTTGCGGTGGAAGTCGTGGCCGCGCCCGGCGCGCGCGTGCTGGCGCGCACGAGCGGGCTTGCGGACACTTTGTTCGAGCACGACGGCCAGATCACCAAGCGTGAAATTCGCGCGCTGACGCTGTCGTCGCTGGCGCCGCGGCGGGGCGAGTTGCTCTGGGACATCGGTGCGGGCTCAGGCTCGGTCGCGATCGAATGGCTGCTGGCCGATCCTTCGCTGCGCGCCGTCGCCATCGAACAAAAAGCTGACCGCGCCGCGCGCATTTCGCGCAACGCCGCCGCCTTCGGCGTTCCTGGTCTCGAAGTGATCGAGGGCACGGCGCCGGCGGCGCTCGTTGGATTGGCCGCGCCCGATGCCATCTTTGTCGGCGGCGGAGCGAGCGACGCCGGCGTGCTCGATGCCGCGTCGCGCGCGCTGCGGCCGGGCGGTCGGCTCGTGGTCAACGCGGTGACGCTCGAAACCGAGGCGCTGCTGCTCGCCCGCCACGCCGTGTTCGGCGGCGAACTCACCCGCATCGCCATTGCGCGCGCCGACGCGGTCGGCACGATGAGCGGATGGCGGCCGGCGCTGCCCGTGACGCAATGGCTGTGGACCAAGCCATAATGATCAAACCATGACCGTGCATTTCATCGGCGCCGGTCCGGGCGCGGCGGATCTCATTACTGTGCGTGGGCGCGATCTGATCGCCCGCTGTCCGGTTTGCCTCTATGCCGGATCGATCGTGCCGCGCGCGTTGCTCGATCATTGCCCGGCCGGCGCGCGCATCGTCGATACGGCGCCACTGTCGCTCGACCAGATCGAAGCCGAATTCGTCGCCGCGCACCAAGCCAATCTCGACGTGGCGCGGCTGCATTCCGGCGATCTGTCGATCTACTCGGCACTCGCCGAGCAGCTTCGCCGGCTCAAACGCCGCGGCATTCCCTATACACTCACGCCCGGCGTACCGGCGTTCGCGGCGGCAGCAGCAGCGTTGGAGTGCGAACTCACCGTGCCCGAAATCGCGCAGAGCGTCGTGCTCACTCGCGTCTCCGGCCGCGCCTCGCGCATGCCGGAGACGGAAAAGCTCGCGGCCTTTGCGGCGACCGGCGCGACGCTCGTCATCCACCTAGCCATTCACGCCGTCGAGACCATCGTGCGCGAATTGACTCCGCACTACGGCGCCGATTGCCCAGCCGCCGTCGTCGCCGAGGCAAGCACGCCTCGTGAGCGCATCCTGCGCGGTACGCTCGCCGATATTGCCGCATTGGTTGCTCAGGCGCGCATCGAGCGCACCGCGCTCATCGTCGTCGGCCGCGCGCTCGCGGCGGAAGATTTTCGCGACAGCGCGCTCTATGACGCCGAGTACCGCCGGCGCTTTCGCGGGGGCGCGGCGTGAACCGTTATAAAACCAGTTATTGCGAGAGACGCAGATGACCGCGTGGGACGCGCTTACCGCACGGCGTTCCGGTGTGCCGGCGCTTTTGCCGGGCCACGTCTGGCTCGCCGGCGCCGGACCGGGCGATCCGGGGCTACTCACGCTGGACGCGCTCGCCGGCCTTGCCCAGGCCGACGTCATCGTCCACGACGCACTGGTCGATGCCCGCGTGCTGGCGCTCGCCGGCGACAAAGCGCGGCTCGAATTTGCCGGCAAGCGCGGCGGCAAGCCGTCGGCAACGCAAGCCGACATCAGCGAGCGTCTCATCGCGCTCGCGCACGCGGGCGAGCGCGTGTTGCGGCTCAAGGGCGGCGATCCTTTCATCTTCGGCCGTGGCGGAGAAGAGGCCGCTGCGCTGGCCAGCGCCGGCATCCCCTTTCGCGTCATTCCGGGTGTCACCGCCGGCTTGGCGGCGCTGGCCGCTGCTTCGATCCCGGCAACGCTGCGCGGCGTCAATCGCGCGGTGATTTTCGCCGCTGGTCACGGTGCCGAGGAGAATTTCGACTGGGCGCCGCTTGCACGCGCTGGAGCGCCGATCGTGCTCTACATGGTGATGCACAATCTGGAGCAGATCACGGCTGCCTTGCGCGAGGCCGGGCTCGCGGCCGACACGCCCGCGGCGGTGATTGCGTCGACGGCGACGCCGAATGAGCGCATCCTCGTCTCCACCTTGGCGGAGCTTGCTGCCGCCGCGCGTGAGAAAAAAATCGAGCCGCCGGCGATCGTGGTCATCGGCGAGATCGTCAACGCGCGCGGACGATTGCTTGGCGGAGGGGCGTCGGCAGAGAAGGACTCGCAGTGACCGCGCGCGGGCTGATCGTCGCGGCGCCGCATTCGGGCGCCGGCAAGACGACGGTGACGCTGGCGCTGCTTGCCGCGCTCGACCGCCGCGGCATCAAGGTGCGCGCGGCGAAGGCAGGCCCCGATTACATCGACCCGGCCTTCCATCAGGCGGCCACGCGCGCGTCGAGCGTCAATCTCGATTCATGGGCGATGCCGCCCGCGTTGCTTGCCTCATTGGCCGCGGAGGCCGCCACCGGCGCCGATCTGTTCATCATCGAAGGTGTCATGGGCCTGTTCGACGGCGCACCGGGCACGCCCGGCCGCTGCGGTTCGACTGCCGATCTGGCCGCACATTTTCATTTGCCGGTCGTGCTGGTGCTCGATATCGCGCGGCAGGCCCAATCGGCCGCGGCGCTGGTGCGCGGCTTTGCGGCGCACGATCCGGCCGTGCGCATCGCTGGGGTGATCTTGAACCGTGTCGCCAGCGAACGGCATCGGGTGCTTGTGGCGAACGCCATCGCCGCGCTCGGCATTCCCGTGTTTGGTTCGGTGCCGCGCGAGCAAGCTCTCGCGCTGCCGGAGCGGCATCTCGGCCTCGTTCAGGCATCTGAACACGGCGATCTAACGAGCCTGATCGAGCGTCTCGCCGCGATGGCCGAGCGCCATCTCGATCTCAATGCGATCACCGCCTGCGCCGCTCCGCTAGCGATGCAGAGTGCGGCGCACGTCCCTCCCCTGCTTCCGCCCGGACAGCGCATCGCGCTCGCCTCCGACCGGGCCTTCAGCTTCGTCTATCCGCACCTGATCGAAGGCTGGCGCCGCGCCGGCGCCGAGATTCTTCTCTTCTCGCCGCTTGCCGACGAGCCACCACCAGATCGCGCCGATTGCTGCTGGCTGCCGGGCGGCTATCCGGAGTTGCACGCGGAAAAACTCGCCGCCGCGCGGCGTTTTTCCGAAGGGTTACGGCGCTTTGCGCAGACGCGTCCCGTGCACGGGGAGTGCGGCGGCTACATGGTGCTAGGGCAAGGCCTGGAAGATGCCGACGGCCACACGCACGTGATGACCGGACTGCTCGGACATTCGACGAGTTTCGCCAAACGCAAGCTGCATCTCGGCTATCGCGGCGCGCGGCTTCTTTCCGATTCTGTGCTCGGCCGCGGGGGAACGATCCTGCGCGGGCACGAATTCCATTACGCCTCTCTCACCCGCGCTGGCGGCGACGAAGCGTTCGCGGAAGCATTTGACGCGGAGGGAAAAACGCTCGGCCAAACCGGCGGGCAGCGCGGCCGCGTTACCGGCGCATTCTTTCATGTCATCGCGCCAGATAATATCTCCTAAGTCTCTAATATTACGGGAGTAACTGTCATAACCAAACTCGGGCTCCGAGCGCCGACCGGCGCGGCGGAGTGGCTTTGCCTCTAGACCAATGGTTGTAGATGCGGTAATTTTCCCTCGCATTCTTAAGTTGTGGGGGTGAGTATCGTGCGTAACATCATCACTGCGTTTGGACTGTCGGTCGCGCTGCTTGCGGCCGGGCTGACCGCCGGACAAGCCGCGGACGTTGCAACCGGCTCCGGCATTTTCATCGGACCGGGCGAGGTGCTGACCAACGCCCATGTCGTGGAAGACTGCCGCAGCATCAAGCTGACCTTCGTCAATGGCAGCCCGGAAGCGGCAACTGTGATCGCGCGCGACGAGAAGAACGATCTCGCGGTCGTGCACACCAGGAAAAAACACGATGCGGCTGCCGTCGCCGCATTTCGCGAATCGCCGCCGCTTCGCACCGGCGATTCCGTGGTCGCCTTGGGCTACCCGCTTTCCGGCGTGCTGGCCACAGGCGCGAATCTGACCGTCGGCAACGTGAGCGCGCTCGCTGGGATTGGCGATGACTTCGCGCTACATTCAGATGAGCGCCCCGGTTCAGCCGGGCAACAGCGGCGGACCGCTGGTCGATACCAGCGGTCACGTGGTCGGCATCGTGAGTTCGAAGCTCGACGCCATGCGCGTAGCTCGCGCCATCGGCGACATTCCGCAGAACGTCAATTTTGCGCTGAAGGCCGACGTGGCGCGCACGTTCCTCGACAGCAAACTGATCAGCTACAAGGTAGAGGCCTCGACCGGCCACCTGTCGCCGGCGGATGTGGGCGAGGTCGCCCGGCCGTTCACCGTCTACATCACATGCAACAGAAACGAAAATCACGTCGTCGCTGTTGCAGCGTCGCCGCCGGCCTCGACGCCGGCGCCGAAAGCTGGGGGAACGCCGGCGTCACCGCCACCGCCGAAAGCGGAAACGTCACCCGGCTATCTCAAAGGGCCGCTGCGTGATGCCTTCGTCAAGAAATCGATCCGATCCTGCGACAGAAGGCTCGACAAGGACGAACCAGACGTGTCGAGAACGTTGGTGAAGGAGTTTTGCTCCTGCGTGGCGGAGGGCGAAGCCGACACGCTGACCGAAGCAGATCTCGCCTACATGGATGAGCACCACAAGGCGAGCGACGATTTTGCGGCTCGCTTTCGTAACATCTTGGCGGCGTGCAAGAAGAAAATCGCATCGCGTTAGATTCGCGCGGCGCTGATGACAGCCGGCTAACTGGCAGTCTTCGGCTTGTTCGTCGGGTCGGCCGGTCTGTTGGAAACGCCGGCCTGCGCGAACGTCGCCATGCCGGTGTGACAGGCGAGCGCCGCGCGCAGGATGTTGACCGCCAAAGCCGCGCCGGAGGCTTCGCCGAGCCGCATGTTGAGGTCGAACAGCGGCTTGAGTTTGAGTTCATCGAGCAGCAAGCGGTGTCCGGCTTCGGCGGAAACGTGGCTGGCGAGCGCGTGCGCGAGCGTGTCGGCGCGCAATTTGAAGAGCGGCGCGGCGGCGGCGGTGCAGACAAAACCGTCGAGCAGCACCGGGCTGCGCAGGCGCCGCGCGGCGAGCACCGCGCCGAGAATGGCGGCGAGCTCGCGGCCGCCGAGCGCGGCCGCGACGGCGAGCGGGTCGTAGAGGGTCGCGATATGGCGCGCCACCGCGCGGTCGATGACGGCGCGCTTGCGCGCCAAGCCTTCGTCGTCGACGCCGGTGCCGCGGCCGGCCCAGCGCGCACCGCCGCCGCCGAATAAGGCGGCCGCGATCGCCGCCGCCGCCGTGGTATTGCCGATGCCCATTTCGCCGAGGCAAATGAGATCGCAATCCGCCGACACCGCCTCATAACCGGCCGCGACCGCGGCGAGGAATTCCGCCTCGCTCATCGCGGGCGCTTGCGTGAAATCCGCCGTTGGCTGTTCGAGCGACAGCGGAATGACGCGCAGCACCGCGCCGGCGATGCCGGCAAGCTGATTAATCGCTGCGCCGCCGGTGGCAAAGTTGGCCACCATCTGCGTGGTCACATCAGACGGATAGGGCGACACGCCCTGCGCCGTCACGCCGTGATTGCCGGCGAAAACGAGAATTTCGACGCGCTCCAGTCGGGGCGGCGAACGGCCTTGCCAATGCGCCAGAAAGCCGACGAGCTCTTCGAGCCGGCCGAGGCTCCCCGGCGGCTTGGTCAGCGTCGCTTCGCGCACTGCGACAGCGGCACTTGCCGCTGGATAACCGGCCGGCAAATCGAGACAAAGCGCGCGCAGCGCCGAAAACGAGGTAATATCCATCTTCGCCGATCGGCTGTTTGCTAAGTCAGGCTGCGCCAAAGAACCGCCTCAAGAATCACGTCATGCACCGTTTCAAGGACAGCCTCTGAGGATCGCCTGATGTCTAGCAAATGCGCTGTCCTGCCGCCATCGACGCCGCGCCTGATCGGAGAACGGCGATGACCATCGACGACGTGTGGTTCAAGGAGCGCGCCGACGAACTCAAGGCGAGCATCGTGTTTCTGACCAGGCTGCGCTACGGCCCGGCGATGCCGGTCAACGGCGCCTCCGTGGCGCATGCGGCGTGGGCGTTCCCGCTGGCGGGACTACTGGTCGGCGCAATCGGCGCCGTGGTTTATGCGCTGGCCTTTCGGGCGGGATTGACGGCGTGGCCGGCGGCGACACTGGCCGTGGCGGCGACGATGGCGGCGAGCGGCTGCCTGCATGAGGACGGGCTCGCCGACACGGTCGACGGTTTCGGCGGCGGCGGCATCCGCGAACTCAAGCTCGACATCATGCGCGACAGCCGGATCGGCACCTACGGCGTCTGTGCGCTGGTGCTGTCGATCCTCGTCCGCGTCGGCGCGATGGCGAGCCTCGGCCGGCCCGGGCTGGTGGCGGCGGCACTGATCGCGGCGCATGGCGCGGCGCGCGCGGTGCTGCCGGCGTTCATGTATCTGGTGCCGCCCGCGCGCAACGACGGACTTTCAGCTGCGGCGGCGGCCCCGCCGCGCGAGGCGGCAGCCGTGGCCGCCGTCCTCGGCGTTCTGATCCTTATCTTCAGCCTCGGCATACTGGCCGGAATCGCGGCGCTGATCCTGCTGTTCGTCGTCGCCGCCTTTCTGGCGTGGCTGACGCTCGCTCAGATCGACGGGCAGACCGGCGATGTGCTCGGCGCGTTGGAACAGGTTTGCGAGATCATGATCCTGTTGGTCGCGCTGCATTGAGGTATCAGTCTTACGCCGCCGCGAGTTGCTCCGGCTCGAGTGGCAGTTTGACCGGCTGCTTGAGCTTGGCCGACAGGTCGAGCGCCTTGGTCAGCATCAGCCGATTATGCGCCTCGGCGGCGGTGGCGGCCTGCGTCGGCAGGCCGAGCGAGACGCGGTTGAGCCAGGAGACGGTCTCTTCCGCCATCGGCCCGCGCAACTCGCCGAGCGCCATGTCGCCGGGCGGATACGAGCCCATGAAGTCGACCAGCCGGCTTGTGTCGGGCGCGTAGCCTTCGCTCTGCGGCGACGACACGGCGAGCACGATGTCGCGGTGGGTGTCGTCGATGGTGAGCACGCCGTGGGTGCCGTTGATGCCGACTTCGAGGCTGTAGACCGCGCCCGGCCAGGTCACCGGCAGCGCCCAGGAGATCGACAGCGTGTGCACCGAGCCGTCGGCGAACATGATCATGCCGGCGGTGGCGTCGATGCCGTGGTAGAGCGGCCCCAGCACCTTGTCGACCGAACGCGCGTAGCATTCGACCGGCGTCTTCTTTTCCAGATACCACATGACGATGTCGAGCGCGTGCGTGCCGGATATCACCATCGGCGAGATCGTCGCCGGATCGTTGGTGCGCTTGTAATTGTCGATGGCGACCAGCCGGTTCATGAACGCGCGCGAGGAGACGAGCGTCACGTCGCCCAACGCTCCGGTGCGCACCTTCTCCTTGGCGCCGAGCCACTTCCTCCGGAAGCGCTGGGTGTAGCCGACCACGGCGTCGAGCTTGGCGTCGGTGATGGCTTTGAGCACGCGCGCGGATTCACCGAGATCGGTGGCGAGCGGCTTCTCGATCAGCATCGGCACGCCGCGCTCGACCGCCGCCATCACCGGCGCGACGTGCAGATGCTCGTCGGTGGCGATGATCGCGCAGGTGACTTCCGGCCGCGCCAGCAATTCGCGATGGCTGGTGGTGATGAAGTCGGCGCCGATGCGCGCGCCGACGTCGCCGCCGCGATTGTGGTTGAGCTCGGCGATGCCGATCCATTCGACAGCCGGATGGCGCATCGCCACCTCGCCGCGGAACAGTCCGACGCGGCCGGCGCCGATGATGGCCAGGCCAATTCCCTTGGCGGATTTTTTCATACGTTCAGCCCCGCGCGGTTTTTGGCTTTCAGTTCGGCAATGCCGGAAATGGTCTCGTTGGAGAGCGGCAGATCGACCGGCTCGTTGCGGTCAGCGGAGAGGTCGGCGGCGCTGTAGGTCTCCATTACGCGCCGCGCGCTTTCCGGCGTCACCATCACGGCGGTGTCGCGGATGCAGGCTTCGAGGAAATGGATTGTTTCCGGCCCCATGCCGCCGGCGAAGACGTGATCGACCCACTCGCCCGGCATGGTCGACATGGGGAATTCCTGGCCGCGCTTTTCGGTGTTGAGCCAGTTGTCGCGCTGGGTATCGTCGAGGATGAGCGCGCCGTCCGTGCCAGTGATCTCGATCCAGGTGGCGCAGTAATTGGGAAAGCTCGGCGGCAGGTTCCAGCCGCCGCCGATCATCACCACGACGCCGTTGTCCATGGTGACGGTGGTGAACATGACGTCGTGCGAGCCGTTGATCGGCTCCATGTAGCCATAGGCGCCCTGGCTGTAGACGCGAACGGGTTTCGCCGGCTCAAGCAGCCAGAACACGAAATCGAGATCGTGGGTCAATTCCATCACCACCGGCGAGAGCCGCACCCGGCTTGCGATCTTCTTGCCGAGTTCGCGCGACAGATGCCGGCTGACCAGCACGGAGACGACCTTGCCCAACGTGCCGTCGTTGATCTTCTTCTTGGCGAAGGCGATCTTCGGATTGAAGCGCTGCGAATAGCCGATGGTGAATTTCAGATTGTTGCGCCTGGCGAGCTGGATCAATTCGTCGGCCTCCCATAATTCGAGCGCGATCGGCTTTTCCAGCATGACGTTCTTGCCGGCGCGCAGGCAGTCGCGCGCGATCGGATAATGGTTCGCTTCCGGCGTGGTCGAGACGTAGACCACCGAGATTTTCTCGTTCCTGATGATGTCCTGATAATCGAGTGTGGCGGTTGCCGGCTGGTACAGGTTCTTCACCTCGGCGAGCCGGTCCGGCTTGATGTCGCACAGATGCAGCTTGTCCACCAAAGCCGTCCGCGACAGCGTATCGGCGCGCGTTCCACCGACCCAACCAACGCCGATCACCGCCGCTTCGACCGTTTTCACCGGAAGTTTCCCCCTGTTTCGTGCGGACGGATAAAGACCATGACGCGCGACGGGGTGCAACGCCCTCAACCCGTCATCCTGAGGCGCTCGCAAACGCGCTTCTGGCTCGCACCTCAGGATGACGGAGCGGAAGCTGCGCCAAACACCTTGCGCGCAAACTCCGGATAAACCTCCGCCAGCTTCGGCGCGACGATTGTGCGCATGAGGCGCAGCGTCTCCGCCGAGGGAGCCGGCGTCTCCGGCACATCCGGAGGCTGATCGAAATCGAAGCCGGTGTTCTCGACGACCTCGGCGGCGGTGTGTCCCGGATGTACGCTGGCCAAGCGAAAGCGCGCCCGTGCGCGGTCGAAATCGAACAGGCAGCGGTTGGTGATGAGCGCGATCGGGCCGCCGGAGCGGAAGACGTTGCCCGCGCTGCCGCCCGGTGCGCTGACGAAATCGACTTTCGGCACCAAGGTGCGGCGCGAGTGCTCGGTGCGGAACAGGATCACCTTCGGCACGACATAATAGAGATAGGCGGAGCCGAACGAGCCGGGGAAGCGTACCTTCGGATGCGCGTACTCGCCGACGCTGACCAGATTGATGTTGCCCTGCCCGTCGATCTGTCCGCCGGAGAGAAAGAACACATCCACCCTGCCCTGGCCGGCGCAGTCGAACAATTCGCGCGCACCGTCGGTGAAGAAGGTGTTGGCGCGGCTGCCGAGCAGCGAGACGTAAGGTTTGCGCGAAGTGTTGTTTTGATTGGCGCGCTCGCGGGCGAGCAGCGCCGCCGTCGCCGGGATCGGCGATTGCGCGCCAACCGCGATATGGCGGACATCGCCAATCAATCGGCAGATGACGTCGGCGAGCAATTCCTCGTCGCGGAAATCTGCGTTCACGCCGCGGCTTTCTCATAAACATAACGGTCGAGATATTGCGCGAAGCCGTCGGGCGTGGCGGCGAGGCGCGCGTATTCGGCCAGGTGCGCGGCATCGATGCCGTATTGATCCGGCAGCGGCAGCGGCCACGCGCCGCGCGGAGCGACCGCGACCGCCTCGACGTAGAAGCCGGGCAGCGTGCCGGCGGCGAGAATGGGATCGCGCAACAGATCGCCGTCGTGAATCTTCTCAACGGTGACGATCGTGTTCGCCGCCGCGTGCGCCATCACGACCAGCTCCCGCTGGGTGCCGATGAACACATTGCCGTCGCGATCCGCCATGGCAGCGTGGAACAAAGTCACATCGGGCTTGAGCGCCGGCAGCAGCACGATCGGATCGTCATCGCCGCAAGATTTCTGGCCGAACGGATTGTCGATCGTCTTCCAATCCGGCCGCTGCGCCAGCACATCGGAGCCGATCAACCCGCGCAGCGGCATGAACGGCACGCCCTTTTCGGCCGCCTGCAACTGCGCGTGCAACGCCGGGCAAGTGGCGTCGCGCATCTTGATTGCACCAGCGAGGATCGCTGCCGTGAAGCGCGGCGCCGGGCCGAATTCGCCGAGGCTGACCGCGGAGGTTTCCAGCGTTTCGATTGAGCCAGCGCCGATCAAAAGATCCGCCTGCAGGCTCGAGGTCGGCAGCGTGACGAGATGCAGCCGCTTGACGCCGCGCCGAATGAGCGCGCGCGTCGCCGCCATCGCCGCGCCCGACAACTCGCGCGGCACCGCCAGCAGACATCCGTCGGCAATCGGCGCCAGCGCTTCGTCGAGGCTATTGGCAATCATCGGCATGCCGGGCAGGCTACTCCCTCTCGGCGCTGGCGGGGAGAGGGTCGGGCTGAAGTGGCGTTGGCGGCGCGCGTGGGTGGGAGGGGAAAAGAGTCTCGTGGTCGCGGTCCTGTCTGTTCCCCTCCTCCCATTCGCGCGAGCGAATGGCGGGGAGGGGTTAGGGGTTGGGGGCAACGACCTACAAATTTTCGCCGCGTCCAAAGAAAGTGCCCTCACCAAGAAGTGCCCCCCACCCCCGACCCCTCCCCACCACGCGCTACGCGCGTGGGCGGGAGGGGAAAAGAGTTCTCGTGGTCGATGCGCGCTCGTCATTGCCAAACTCCATCGTTCTCGCACTGCGCTTTTGTTCGCGCCCCGAGCTTTGCTTCAAGCTGTTCACGAACGGCCGCCTCCAAAAAAGGGAGGCGGAGCGCCGAAAGGCGCAAGGGTAGATTCCGCGGGCCCGCCCGACAAGCGATTACGCCTTGCCCTGCGTTCATCGCGGCGCGCGCTCCCTTTTGAGGAACGCGCTCGCCTTCCGGCGCTCTACCGCGGCTCTTGCCAGAGGCCTTGAGAGCCCAAGGCTCAGTCCGGTCCCGCGCTTCATGGTAGCGGACAACCGATCCGCTCCCCGGGCAGCCAGCTCCTGGCGGACCGGCGACGTGGCCGGCCGGGCGAGTTTCCGAACCGCCACGGGACGAGGTTACGAGCCCCATCCCGGGCACCGCTCCCGCTCCATCAATCGGCCGTCACCGGTTGACGTCCCTTCGAACGAGCGAGATGAATTCTTTTAGTTCGCCGCGCGGCGTGATTTCAAGAAATGCCATCTGTCGGCATCATCGCTTTGATCCGATACGAGTTTTCTTACGCTCTTTGCTTGATTCGTTGGGGCGCAATTGTGACTGCGGTTTGATTCGCATTTTTTTGCTGCTAAGGCGCGGTCGATACGGGTATTTCTGGATTGTGACAGCGTGTAGCCCGGTTGAACGCAGCGAAACCCGGGCTACGTGTTGTACGAGCAAATGATCTCCTTCCCCCTGAAAGGGGGAAGGTCGGGATGGGGGTCGCGTGCCGCTGGTTGTGCGTTCGATCCGACTCTCAATTCGGGCGGCCCGCGACCCCCACCTATCCTCCCCCTTTCAGGGGGAGGAAGAGCGAGCGGCGCGCGAGGTGAAAGCGCGGCGCAATCCGGGATCGCCCAGCGAGGCCTCCACTGCTCTTGCCGGATTTCGCTTCCACCTACGCGCTCCGCGCTTCGGTGGACTCGAACCCTCCGAAGCTCGCCGAGCGAGCGTAGGAGGGCCGCTCAATTCGGGCTCCATGTTGCGCGAGCAAATGATCTCCTTCCCCCTGAAAGGGGGAAGGTCGGGATGGGGGTCGCGTGCCGCTGGTTGTGCGTTCGATCCGACTCTCAATTCGGGCGGCCCGCGACCCCCACCTATCCTCCCCCTTTCAGGGGGAGGAAGAGCGAGCGGCGCGCGAGGTGAAAGCGCGGCGCAATCCGGGATCGCCCAGCGAGGCCTCCACTGCTCTTGCCGGATTTCGCTTCCACCTACGCGCTCCGCGCTTCGGTGGACTCGAACCCTCCGAAGCTCGCCGAGCGAGCGTAGGAGGGCCGCTCAATTCGGGCTCCATGTTGCGCGAGCAAATGATCTCCTTCCCCCTGAAAGGGGGAAGGTCGGGATGGGGGTCGCGTGCCGCTGGTTGTGCGTTCGATCCGACTCTCAATTCGGGCGGCCCGCGACCCCCACCTATCCTCCCCCTTTCAGGGGGAGGAAGAGCGAGCGGCGCGCGAGGTGAAAGCGCGGCGCAATCCGGGATATGATTCATCCGCGCCATTTGCCCACGCGGCATGCGCATTGCGAGCGCGATGCCCTCCCTAGTTTGACCAAACCATCCAACCGTGATTTTGCCGTTTTCGATTAAATTTTGCGCCGACTTGAAAGTTCCTCTCAAGTCTGCCCTGCCCCAATAACGGACATTGCGTGAAACAACACTCAGGGCCAGGAACAGACATAGGCGGCGATATGCACCTAATTCACGCATGGGCTAAGCTGTTGGTAATGTAGGCGCGAAACTTCTGTGCAGAATTCTTGATATTCGCAACACGGGGCGCAGGAGTGTCCTGGCCGAGGGGCCGAGTGGGCGGCGCCAGCGCAAGTAGCTTGCTCCAACCGTCACGCCATGCAGCTTCAAAAATCGTGTGCTGCATTTCCACGCCGCGACAGAAGCACCAAGTCGGTCGCTTCCCCGGCATCCCGGAGAAGCGTCTTGCGCGGCGTGCCTATCTGCGCACGCATGGTAAGGCCACGAGCAAAATCCGTGACTTGGATCGCGCGCACGGCTACCGGAAAGTCAGACGGGATTTCTCCAGCAGTGACCGCGTCCCGGAATTGACCTTCCACCAGCGCCGCGCCGCCCGCGGCCGCCTTTTGAAGGAACTTCCGGACCTCAGCATCGTTCACAAGCGGCGCGACGCACACAAGAAGGCAGCCCCGGGCCGACCCTTTCTCGGTCGCACTTTCGACGGCGTACCTCAGAAAGCCCGCGATCGAGTCGCGAAGACCCTGTGGCGAGAGGAGTGCCTTCGCGGCTGATGCGCCCTTCCGTTCCGCGTACGCCCTAAGGACGCGCAAGAATATCGCCCGCTTGTCCCCAAAGACGGCATACAGGCTCGGCCGTCCCACGCCCATCCCGGCGACGAGATCGTCGATCGTCACTCCGTCGTAGCCTTTCGACCAGAACACTTGAGTCGCCTTTTCCAGCGCCTCCGTCTCGTCGAAGCTGCGCGGTCGTCCCCGCGGCTTGGCGGCATTCTGAAACATCTAGTTCAAAATTCCTTGACCGCGACCTTTACCCCAATATAATATAACCGAACAGTTCGAAAATGCCAAGGCGGCCGCTACCTCGCGGGGCCTCGCCACTCGACCTTCACCACGGAGACGCCCATGGAACATTCGATCGCTCTCGTCACCGGCACCACCTCCGGGCTCGGTTATGCGGCAGCCCGCGCTCTTGCCGAAGAGGGCTGGCGCGAGATCATCGTCACCGGGCGAAGCCTGGCCCGGATTCAGGAAACGGCCGCTCAGCTCGCGGCCGAGACCAAAGGACAGGTCTTCACGCCGCTGGAGCTGGAGCTGGACACGCCGTCCAGCGTTCAGTCCGCGCTCGCCGAGCTCGTCAAGCGAGGTCGGCCGATCGATTTCCTGCTGCTCAATGCAGGGATGGTTCCTGGCAAGGCGCGCGTGCTCACTGCGGCGGGCGTCGAGGCTTCTCAGGCCCCGCTGATCGGCCATCATCAACTGACTGTCGGGTTGCTCCGCGCCAACCTGCTGAGCCCCAACGCGCGGATTGTTATCGCCGGTGCGGAGCCTGCCCGAGGGGGCGTCCCCATGTTCAAGTACACCGACGTGCCAGCCTTCGCGGCCAAATACCACCAGGGTGACCGAACCGCCGCTGTGGAAGCCCTGATTCGCAACGGGCCGAACGTGAAGTACGTGTCCAACAATGCGTATGCCGACGCGAAGCTTATTGTCGCTTGGTGGGTCGCGGCGCTGGCGCGCAGGCTACCCTCCGGCATGGCCGTGTACGCTGTCTCGCCCGGTGGGGCGACCGCCACCAAGGTGGTGCGAAACGCTGGCCCGTTGTTGAAGTATCTGTTTATCCCAATCGTGAACCTTATTCCCGGCATGAATCAGACGCCGGAGACCGCGGCCCGTCGGTACCTCCAGGCGTCGGAGTTCGGAACCGACGTCTCAGGGCAATTCTTCGCCTCGGCTCAAGGGAAGTTCTCAGGCCCAATTGAGGCGCAGCGCCAGCCACACCTCCACGATCGCGCCAGCCAGGAAGCCGCGTGGCAGGCCGTCGTCAACGTCTCTGGCGTCGATTTCTCTTCCGCAGCAACTTGAGAGCGGTGTCCTGAAGGAGAGCCCGATCGCGGCTGATCCCGGTAACCCGAATCAGCAGGCGATTACGCGGCTACGTGGTCGTCCACGGGGTCTTACGGTATTTTGAAATAAATAGTTCAAAAATTCCTTGACCGCAGCCTCCGCGCCTCATTATCATACAAAACAGTTCAAAATCGGCTAGGCGCCCTTGGCGTCGCAAGGAGAGTACGCATGGAACGGTACGAAGCGAAGCGGGCGGTGATCATCGGCGGCACCAGCGGCATGGGGCTCGCGACGGCGAAGATGCTCCTCGATGGGGGTGCGCGTGTTCTGGTGACGGGTCGCTCGAAGGCCGGCCTGGAATCGGCGCAGAAAGAGCTTGGAAAGGACGCCCTCGTGGTTTCAAGCGACGCGCGTTCGTTGACGGAAATCGACGCCCTCGCCTCTCGGGTGAAGGCTGAGTTCGACACCTTCGACCTGCTCTTCGTCAACGCCGGGTTCAGCATCCGAGCGCCTCTTGAGAGCATCACCGAGGCTGTCTACGACGAGATGTTCAACTTGAACACCAAGGGACCGCTTTTCGCGGTGCAGAAGCTCGCGCCGCTGATAACCCGGGGAGGCTCTATCGTCCTCACGACCTCGATCGCCAACGTCAAGGGGATGCCCGGCAACGCCACCTACGGAGCCGCCAAGGCCGCGCTGCGATCCTTCGCTCGGGTGCTCGCCGCTGAGTTGCTTCCCCGCGAGATTCGCGTCAACGCGGTGACGCCCGGCCCCATCGACACGGGGATCTTGGGCAAAATGTTCCCCGATAAAGACGCGGCCGCCCAGCTTAGGGAGAAGATGATCGGCATGGTTCCCATGAAGCGCTGGGGGACATCGGAGGAAATCGCCAAGGCTGTCGTCTTCCTCGCGTTCGATGCGACCTTCACGAACGGCGCCGAGCTTCCGGTCGATGGCGGTTGGTCGCAACTGTGACGTTGATGAAGGAAACAAAATGTCTTTATTGAAGAACAAGATCGCCGTCGTCACGGGAGGCAGCAGCGGCATCGGCCTCGCTACCGCCAAGAGATTCGTTGAAGAGGGCGCCTACGTGTTCATTGCCGGTCGCCGCGAGGCCGAACTCGATAAGGCTGTCGCAGAGATTGGCACGAACATCACCGCCGTAAAGACCGACATCTCCAACCCAACTCCCGCGGTCGGTCACATTGTCCGCGAGAAGGACGGCATGCGCTTCGTGGCAGCCGAAGAACAATCAGATGGCCAGTAGTCCGCGGCCCGTCGTTCTGGTTCCCAATAAGGGAAAACTTTGGCGCTTCGTGGCTACCGTCGGCGCTTGGCTCCAAGCGCTCGATTATACGAGCTTCGATTACACCCAAGACCGGATCGATCGGTTAGAGCGGAAGGTCGTGGAGCTGACGGAAGAGTTGCGTCAGAGCCGGGCGTCTAGCCCTCGTGACTCTGCACCCCAATGACGAAAGCTATAGCCGCGTCTCAACATGAGGGTTCTTTCGGCAGCTAACGGAACCGTATCGGCGGTTGTGCCTGGTGCGAAATTCTTGAATTTTGCACCGCGACCAAAGCGGGCGCTAGGTCCGTTCAGGGTCATCCGCAACATGCTTGGGCGGGCCGATGTCCGTTGTAGCCCAATAACGGAAATGGCATTCAGGGAGCTGGTGGCCTACTTTCCCGCTATCGCTATACCCCTCGCACGCGGCGAGAGGTGATCTTTCTACGACAGCGACGACTTCACGTTGTCGGGCGTGAGCGGCGCCCGGCGGATGCGCACGCCGGTGGCGTCGAACACCGCGTTGGCGATGGCGGCCGCCGTCGGCCGGGTCGAGGCTTCGCCGGCGCCTGACGGCGCGATCTCGGGATGATCGATCATCACGATATCGACCTGTTCGGGCGCTTCGGTCATGTCGAGGATCGGATAAGTCTTCCAATCGACGCTGGTCACGCTGTTGTTGTCGAACTTGACCTCTTCCCACAGCGTGCGGCTCGTCGCCTGCACGATGTTGTTCTCGATGGTGTGGTGCAGACCGTCGGGATTGATGATCTGGCCGCAATCGTGAGCGACGGTGAACCTGCGCGCCCAGATCCGCCCGATCGAGCGGTCGACCTCGACCTCGGCGACGACCGCGACCCGCGTCGGGCCGCGTTGCGCATAGGCGATGCCGCGGCCTGAAACCTTGTCGCCGCTCTGAGTGTTGCTCGGCGAGGGCCGCGACTGCCAGCCGGCCTTCTCCGCCGCCGCCTTGATCACCGCGATGTCGCGCGGATCGCGCACGTAGCGGAGCCGGAACTCGACTGGATCGAGCTTGAGCGCGGCGGCCACTTCGTCGATGAACAATTCGCTGGCGAAGTGGATTTGCGGCCCGACCGGATCGCGCATGTGCGAGCTGCGCAGCGGCGACGCGCGGTCGAGCAGTGGCGCGATCGTCTCCCAAGCCACCCGCTTGTTGGCGAAGCCGTAGGAATCGCCCGGAAAGCCGAACCCGTCGCCGGATTTGATCGCAACGCCGAGCAACTGGCCGGCGAGCGTATCCTTCGGCTGGCTGCCGTTGGTGTCGACGTCAACGCGGGAGAAACCCTTGCTCAGGAAGTCGTAGGCGATGACGTTGTTGTCGGCGTCAAGCGCCACACGCGCCCGGTGGATCGATGCCGGAGCCTTTGGATCCCAGCCGGTGCCCTCGTAGCGCATGTACTGCACGCGCACCGGCTTGCCGACCGCCTTGGCGAGAACGGCGGCGTCGGCGGCGCAATCATCGGCGTCGCTGCGGCCATAGGAGCCGGGCCCCGTCGTCCAGATCACGCGCACGTGGTCCTGCGGTACTTGCAGGGCCGCGGCGAGACCGGTCTGCACGAAGTGCGCTTTCTGCGTGCCAGTCCAGCAGGTGACATGGCCGTCCTTGATCTCGACCAGCGCGCAGCCCGGTCCCATGCGCGCGTGCGACTGGAACGGCCATTCGTATTCGGCTTCGATCACGCGCACCGCCGCCTTGAAGGCGTCGTCGACGTTGCCGGTCTCCTTGCCGACTTCGCGCTTGCGCGTCGGCGCCTGACGAATGTGATCGTAAAGCGTCGCCTGATCGGGGAACGGCGGAGTCGTGCTCGACCATTCGACCTTCAGGAGCCGCGCCGCCTTGATCGCGTCCCACTCCTTGTCGGCGACCACGCCGAGGAAGCCCTGCTGCCAGACCACCTTGGCCGTGGGGAAGTTCGCGATCGAAGTCTCGTCGACCTTTACCGGAACGGCGCCGGCGACCGGCGGCCGGATCATGCGGCCGTGCACCATGCCGGGCACCTTCACGTCCATGGCGAAGTCGGTCAGCGCAAACACCTTGCCGGCGATGTCGTCGCGCGCGATCGGCTTGCCGACGATCGTGTAGTCCTTCGGATCCTTCGGCTTGGCTTGGCCCGGCGCATAGAGCGCATTGCCGTATTTGCCGTTCCAGTCGAGATGAACGTTGAAGAACTGCCCGCCGATCAGCTGTGCGTAGCTTGTTTGTTTGCTGGCGTCGCCGGCGACGCTGACGATGCCGTCTTTGACCGTCAGCTCGGTCGCGGACACGCCGAGCTTTTCGGCTGCCATCTGAATGAGCACGCGGCGCGCTTCGGCGGCGGCCATGCGCATCTGCCTGCCGCCCTCCTGGACGCCGGTCGAGCCGGAGGCGCCGCCTTGATTGAGGGTGACATCGGTGTCGCCGATGATGAGCTGCATGCTCGCAAACGGCACATCAAGCTCTTCGGCGATCATCTGCCGGAAGGCGACCGAGAGCCCCTGGCCCATGTCCATCTTGCCCGAGTAGGCCGTGACGGTGCCGTTCGCATTCACGGCGATGTAGGAGGAGAGCTGATCGGGCGTGAGCGGCGGCTTGGTGGCGACGGTCGTTGCGTCACCGGCGGCGTGCGCCGGATCGAACGCGATCGGCGCGCCGAACGAAACAACGAGCGCGCCGCCTGCCTTGAGCAGGTCGCGGCGCGAGAAGCTTGCGGATTTTTCGTGTCTGGTCATTGTGTCGGTCATTGGCGGCCTCCCTCAACTCATCATCGCGGCGGCGCGCTTGACCGCGCGCAGGATGGCCATGTGGGTGCCGCAGCGGCATTTGATGTGCGTGAGCGCGGTGCGGATTTCAGCGTCGGTCGGCTTCTTGTGGTCGCGCAGGAACGCCGCCGCGGTCATGATCCAGCCGTTGATGCAATAGGCGCATTGCGGCACTTCTTCTTGCACATAGGCGGTCTGCAGCGGATGCGGATGTTCCGGCGTGCCGAGACCGGCGAGCGTGACGATTTTTTTGTCCGCGACTGCCGAAATCGGCCGGTTGCACGAATGCGTGGGCCGGCCGTCGATCTGCACAGTGCAGGCGCCGCATTGACCGAGCCCGCAGCCGAAATGCGGATTATTGAAGCCGAGTTCGTCGCGCAGCACGTAGAGCAGCGGCGTGTCGGCATCAACGTCGACCGTGCGGTCAACGCCATTGACGTTCAGCGTAAATTTCTGGGTCATTGCGAGGCGTCTCCCTGGGCGCAACGGCTTTGACTTTGGGGCCGGCCCTAAGCCGGTTGTTCCCCTTCCGCTGCTTTCGCTCGCGCAAAGATTATTCCCAAACGGCGGGTTTGCAAAACCACATAGAAGTGAGGTCCCGTTGCAGGTTCCCGTTGGGCAGGAACTGCGATCGCCGCAAACCCCTCAGGAGCTGGGCGGCATCGTCACCGCCAGTGCCAGTACGGCGCCGGCGAGCATCGCGGCGTCGAACAGGAGGCCGAGGAGGCGGGATCGGGGCGAGATATGCCGGCGCATGAGACAGCCGCACGTGCTGGATAGGAAGCGGGAAATGGCAAACGTGATTTCCCGCGAGCTGCCTGTGGGTCGCAGCGGCGGCGCTGATGGTTCAAATCGGCGAGCGGCAGCGCAAAATGCTTCCGTCGCCGAAGACCCCTCGGCGACGGCCCTAAGCGCCCGCTCACTCCGAAGGCGTGAGGCCGCTCACGATCGTTTGCCAGTCGTGCAATTCGCTGGCCAGCATCTTGTCGGCGGCGTCGCCTGTCACCGCGGTCGCCGGCTGGCCGTTGGGCTCAACGGCCGCGGCAACAAAAGCGATGTCCCGATCAAACCGCAGCGCCGCAATGCCGCCTTCGGTAAACCTGACGACGACATAGCCGCTGCCGTCATCGAGCCGATAGAACACATGGACGACGCCGTCTTCCTTTGTTCGCAGCGGCGGCAGTTCGCGAACTGGCAGTGTCTCGCCGTGTTCGGCCATGCCCAGTGGAACGGCAATCGGACCGCCGAACGCGATGTTGGCGCCCTCGGACTCGAAAGCCGCAAAGATCTTTTGCAGCAGCGATGCGGATTGCGCGGCGCTGCTGGCCGCGGCAGCGCCGCCCTCGCGTCCGACCAGAATCGCCGCGATCGCCAGCGCGGCCGAAAGGCCGAAGCCGGTCTGGCGTACTGTCCGCATCAACCGCCTCACCGATCAAGAGCGCATTGGCGCACAGAATCGGCAGCCCCCATGCCGCATGGGATATTTGCATGCCCGTTCGATGCGAGCGAATGCGGCAGAGCGCCGCTTGAAACGTTATCCACCTCATCTTGCGTAAAGGGCGCGTAACTTATGAGGCCGATCAGTTCGGCTTTAAGTCCGTAACGACGAACTCGCGAGCGCCTGCACGGCGGCGAACAGATCGCGCACCTGACGCTCCGAAACACCGCGGGTGATGAAGACGATGCGGCTTTTGCGGTTCGCATCTGGCCAGGCATCGAGCTCGACCGGCGGATGGGCGAGGTGCTGCACGTATTGAATGACGACCGGGCCGCGGCAACCGGCGATGTTGAGAAGACCTTTGATACGCAGGAGGTCGGCGCCACGCAGCGCGGTCAGCGTCTCCATCGCCCGTGAGAAGGTCGGCCAGTCGATCGGGTCTGCGGTTTCAATGACGAAGCTTTCGATGCCGTCAGAGTGTTCGGCTTCGGCCACGAAGCCGGAGCGCTCGGTGCCCACCGGCGCGATGACGCGGCCGGGATCGAGCGCGCCGGAGACCGCGATGTCGATGGTGGCGCGGGGGTTGAATTGCTGCAGGCGGCGGGTCAGCCGCTCGACCGCGGCCGAGTCCGCGAGGTCGGATTTCGAAATAACGAGGCGGTCGGCGAGGATCACCTGTTTGCGCGCCTCGGCCGCCGTTGCGAGGTTCGCTTCGCCGCCCACGGCGTCGACCACCGCCAGCACGACATCGATGTGAAACTCGCCGCCGAGCGCACGGTCGGTGGAGAAGGTTTGCAGGATCGGTCCGGGATCGGCGAGGCCGGACGTTTCGATCACCACGCGAAGAAACGGCGGCACGCTGCCGTGCTCGCGGTCGAAGACCAGGCGCCGCAGCGCAAGCTGCAGATCGCTGCGCGTGATGCAGCAGACGCAGCCATTGCCGAGCAGCACCGTCTCATCGGCGCTCGAACGCAAGAGCGCATCGTCAATGCCGACGGCGCCAAATTCGTTGACGATCACCGCCGTGCCCTGCCCTTCGGGCGAGCCGAGAAAGCGGCGAAGCAGCGTCGTCTTGCCGGCGCCGAGAAATCCGGTGACCACCGTCACCGGAATGCGGGCGCCGCGCTCGCGCTTGAGCCTGCGCCCGAACGGGCCGGCGTCGCGCGAGGGAAAGAGATCGAGCGTGGACGTGGTCAGAAATCCATTTCGAGGATGTAGAGCCCGCCGACATGACGATCGACGGTGTAGACGATGGCGCGCTCGTCGACGAACACGTCATTCATCTGAATAGTGCCGGTCGGCGCACCGGTCGGCGCCGGCGGCATGAACACGCCGACTTCCTTGGGCTGATACGGATTGGAGATGTCGTAGGCGCGAAGTCCGCCGTTGAAGAAGGTGCCGAGCACGATCTGATCGTTCTGCCACGCCGTCGGCAGCGGCACGTTCTCATGGATGTTGTGCGCGCCGAAGCGGCCGGCTTTGGCGTAGATCGTGTGATCGGGCAATGGGCAGGTGGAGATTGGCACCAGATTGTTTTCGTCGCGCGAGTCCAGCACCCAGATCAGCTTTGGCCAGTCCTTGGCATTGTTCTCGGTCGATTCGTCGGTCACCAGCATCAGCCCGCGGTCGAACAGTGGCACGATGGTGTGCATGAAGCCGGTATAGGGCGGCGAGTTGGTCCACGACGACACTTTCTTCGGGTTCGCCTTGTCGGAAATGTCGAGCACGAACATGCCGCCGTCGATATAGGCGAGGTAGCAGCGGTCCGGGCGCTGCGGATAGACGTTGGTGTTGTGGGCGCGATAGCCCTTGTCGAGCTGATGGCGGGTCGGCGGCATGACGTTGTCGCCTTGCCGCGTGCCGGGCATCCACCAGCGGCCGACCTCGACCGGCTTCGACGGATTGCGCACGTCGACGCAGCGATAGAACTGATCGTCCTGCGGATGGGTCGGGGTAAAATCGCGCGAGCCGGAGGCGCAATGGACGTACTCGCCGTCGCAGAACCAGAGCTGATGGACGCCGCGCGAATGCGGCCCCGAGCAGTCGAAGAACGAGATCGATTTCGGATTCTCCGGCTTGGAAATGTCGAATAGCTCAAAGCCGGCCGGCTGCACGTCCTTCTTCTGCGTCTGATAGGCGACCGCCATCAGGTTGCCGCAGGTCTCCAGCGAGTTCGAGCGCATGTTGGCGTGCGGCAGATCGGTCTGGCACACCACCTTGGGCTTGCGCGGATCGGTGACGTCCACGGCGGTGAAGTTCTTCGGCGCGCTCTCGTGCGCGAGCCAGATGATGCGGCGGCCATCCGGCGCGATCTGCACCGACATGCCCTCGCCCATGCCGCCGAAGCCCGCCAGCGTGTCGTGCGCCAGAAGCTTGAAATTCCAGACGACCGGTTGATAGGTCGAAGTGATCGGGCTCGCTTCCGTGCCGGGCATTCGCTCTCTCCTAGGGGATTATTGCAACTTCGCTGAGGGTCGGACGCCTATCTTATGCTGTCCGGTGGGCCCGATCCATGCGATCCGGACGCTGCTCCTTGCTCCAATCCGCGCGATGGCGCAAGCGTAGGCTCAAGGACCGCGCAGCATAGGCGCTGGGGCATGCGAAGGATCGTTTTGGGGCTCTTGGGGATCGCTGCGGCGGGCGGGATGTTCTGTGCCGCAGTATGGGCCGCTGACGACGACGCCATACCGCAGGATCAATGGAAAGCCGATTGGATCACGGCGGCAGAAGCCCCGCAGCGCGACGCGGTGGTCTTGCATTTCCGCAAAGTGATTGATGTAGGCCCGGCCGCGCCCGCCCATTTTTGGGTCGACGTGAGCGCGGACAACCAGTTTTTGCTGCTGGTGAACGGTGCGCGCGTCGGCATCGGTCCAAGCAAGGCTGACTTGGCGCATTGGAGATTCGAAACATATGACCTCGGGCCATTTTTGCGTGCAGGCAGAAATGTGTTGGGTGCGACGGTGTGGAATTTCGGCGTTCGCTCGGCTGTTTCCCAGATGAGCTGGCGCACGGGCTTTCTGCTGCACGGGAGGAGCGACGCAGAGCGCACGGCCAACACGGATACGAGCTGGGAGGTGAAGGAAGAGAAGGGAATTTCGACGCTGCCGCCGCCATCATGGCCGTTTTACTACGCGGCGGGCCCAACGGAACGCTGGGACATGGCGGCGATGGATTGGGGTTGGGATAACAAGACTTGGGACAACGAAACATCGACCGGTCGGCATTGGACCAAGGCAGTCTCGCTGGAACGTGGAGCGCTGCGGGGCGAGATTGAGGCGCCCAACAACTGGCAGCTCGTGGCTGATCCCTTGCCGCCGATGGAGACAAAAGAAGTCTCCAGCGGGAAGGTCGTGCGAGTCGCCGGCATCGAGGAAGCGGACGGATTTCCTGAAAAGAGTCTCGACATCGCGCCGCACCAAACAGTCAGCGTGCTGCTGGACCGCGGCGAATTGGTCACCGGCTATCCGGAATTGACCATCAGTGGAGGTGCGGGGAGCAAAATACATTTGACGTATGCGGAAGCGCTGTTCGACGACAAATGGAACAAAGGAAATCGAAACGATATCGCCGGAAAGCACGTGATGGGCGTGGCGGACGAGATTTTGCCGGACGGCAAGCAATACCAACCGTCGAAGTAGATGCTAA
>CAVRYM010000004.1:0-116751 GCA_963725495.1 uncultured Alphaproteobacteria bacterium
TCCCTGCGCCGCATCACACATCACTGGAACAACGATCAGCCAGCCGGTCCTGCGCGGCTCCAGCAGCCAGACGGGGAGGCGCAACAGCCTCACAGTCGGTAGCAGCAATGTTACCGGCATTACAGAAGGCTGAGGTCAGCCCGCTCACCGTCCCGGTCCCCAGGCCAGGCCGCGGACCGTCCCCGCGCAGATTCGCTGACCAGGCCCCTGGCCGGGTCAGCAGCGGCCACCTGACCTGGCTGCCCCCTCAAACCATGACCAGCCGCTGAAGTGAGCTGAGCACCGATCCCCACCGACCGCGCCTCAGGCTCCTGCGCCCGCCCAGGCCTATCAGCGCGATCATGCAGCGATCGGCCGCCGACGAGCTCTGCGCGCCAGGTCCCAAAGCATGGGTGCGTCAGTCCGTCACCTCAAGCCAGCAATCCGAAGACGTCGGCAATTCCCATCCGCTAGCCGCTATCACGTTACGTGTCCGCGGCAGAAACCAGAGCAAGCGCACACTGCCGCCGATCTGTCGGCAAGTATCAGTCGGCCAACATGCCGTCCGAGCCGCACCCTAGCGGCCGTTCTGTTGCGCCGGTTTGCCAACACTCACCGCTGGACCCATGTCAGCCACAACGATGAGTGCACGTGAGGGCGTCAGGCAAGCGGCACGAAGCTACGGCCGGAGGAAGTGATAACGGACCGTTATCACTACTTAGGTCCGGCGGGGATGCATCGCTGAGGTCTCCGCCGCCTCAAGCCAGGCAGCAACTCCCAACGACTGTTCCAGCTCGTGGTGGTAGGCATCGGGCCACCTGGCAGCCAGCTCCCGGCGGATGGTGACGGCTTCCTCGATCGCGGCCAGCGCGTCCTCCCGCCGGCCCAGGTCGCCCAGCCGGTGCGACAGGTTGTTCAGCGACATGGCCAGGTCGGGCCGGAACGCGTCCGGGCGGGCCGCGGCCAGCTCCCGGCGGATGGTCGACGGCTTCCTCGATCGCGGCCAGCGCGTCCTCCCGCCGGCCCAGGTCGCCCAGCAGGGCCGACAGGTTGTTCAGCGACGCGGCCCTGCTCAGGCTGGACTGCGGGAGATCTCCAAGTTCCCCGAAAGCGGCCCCGCTGATCTTTGCCAACACGACCTATCGTATTGGCATCGGGCATAGCCCGGGATGAGGGTGAGAAGGGCGGCGCGGAGCATGTTCGAGCGGTTTACCGACCGGGCACGCCGGGTTGTGGTGCTGGCGCAAGAAGAAGCCAGGATGCTGGACCACAACTACATCGGCACCGAGCATCTCCTGCTGGGCCTGATCCACGAGGGCGAGGGCGTGGCGGCCAAGGCGCTGGAGTCGCTGGGGATCAGCCTGGAGGCGGTGCGGCAGCAGGTCGAGGAGATCATCGGCCGGGGCCAGCAGGCGCCGTCCGGGCACATCCCGTTCACGCCGCGGGCCAAGAAGGTGCTGGAGCTGTCGCTGCGCGAGGCGATGCAGCTCGGCCATGACTACATCGGCACCGAGCACATCCTGCTGGGCCTGATCCGCGAGGGCGACGGCGTGGCCGCGCAGGTGCTGGTGAAGCTGGGCGCCGACCTGAACCGGGTGCGCCAGCAGGTGATCCAGCTGCTGCAGGATTATCAGGGCGAGGACGTGACCGGTGAGGGTTCCGGGCTGGGATCAGCGGCGCGCCGGCTGCCCGGTGATGCTCTGGCGCAGGCCGAATCGCTGGACAGTCGGCTGGCCGCGATCGAACGCTGGGTGGGCATGCGGCCCGACCTGGACGACCTGGACCAGGAGATCGCGCGGGTGCGCCGGGAGAAGGAAGCCGCGGTCGACAGGCAGGATTACGAGGCCGCCGCCGCGCTGCGCGACCAGGAGAAGCAACTGCTGGCTGCCCGTGCTGACCGGGACAAGGATCAGGCCGTCGTCGCGCAGGTTAGGGCGCACGGCCGCGGCGACGGCTACGATCCGGTGGCCCGCTTTGGCCGTCGTACCGGATGGTACGCGCTGGTGCGGGCGCTCAAGCCCCGCGTCGTCGTCGAAACAGGAGTGGAAAAAGGTCTCGGCGCGATGGTGCTATGCGCGGCGCTGCTGCGAAATGCCAAGGGGGGTCACCTCGGCCGTTATTACGGCACCGACATTGATCCAAGCGCCGGCTTGCTGCTGTGCGAGCCCTATCGATCGATGGGCAAGATATTATACGGTAACTCGATCGAAAGTTTGCAGGCGTTGGCGCCAACCGTTGATCTTTTCATCAATGACAGCGACCATTCGCCTGAATATGAGGCGCGGGAATACCGCACCATAGCGCCAAAGCTATCGGAGCGCGCGATCATTATCGGCGACAACGCGCACATCACCGATGAACTCCTGAAATTCTCACGGGAAACTAGCCGCCGTTTCTTATTCTTTCGCGAGGAGCCGGCGAACCACTGGTATCTGGGTGCCGGAATGGGCTTATCCTTTCCTACTGCACTCCTTTAAAGCTGCCGCAAAGGAGGCCCTACCAGCGTGAGCGACATTGATGCTCCGGCACCAATTGCGCTGTTTGCCTATCGACGGCCTGCGCATCTCGCGCAGACGTTAAGGGCCCTTCGGCAGAATCCGGAGGCGTCGCGCACTGAGCTTTTTGTCTTTTCCGACCATTACAAATCAGCTGCCGACGCCGCTGCTGTCGCAGCGGTACGGGATGCGCTCAGTTACCTGGAGGGCTTTGCGGCCGCGCACGTCGTTCTACGGGAAACCAATTACGGATTGGCGCGTAACATCACCGAAGGCATTTCGGCCGTCTTATCGGATCGCCCGAATGTCATCGTTGTGGAAGATGACATTGTCGTAACGCCATATTTCCTCCGCTTCATGAACGACGCCTTGCGGTTCTATCGGGATGCGCCGCGCGTCGGCAGCATTTCCGGGTATTGCTATCCCGTCGCGGAGAATTTGCCGAAAACCTATTTCATCCGCGGATCCGATTGTTGGGGTTGGGCGACATGGCGCGACCGGTGGGCATTTTATAACCCGGACTCGCGTGCACTCTTGGCCGAACTTGAGGCGCGTAAGCTCCTGAGCGCATTCGACTTCGACGGCGCCATGAGTTTTTCCCAAATGCTGAAGGACCAGATCGACGGCAAGAACGATTCGTGGGCGGTTCGCTGGCATGCCAGCTGCTATCTGCGTGATCTGCTCATCCTCTATCCGGGGCGCGCGTTGGCGCGCAATATCGGAATCGATGGCAGCGGCACGCACGGCGCCGTGCCCGACACGACGCTCGACGTGAAGCTGAGCTCAACGCCCGTCAAAGTCGGCGGTATTGCAGTCGAGGAAAACGCCTTGGCGCGAGAGGCCATCAAACGGTTTTTCATCAGTCAGCACGCTGCTGAAAAACGAGAACGATCCGCTCTAACCGCGACGGCCGCTGTTGCCTCGGCGTTGCGACGCCAGGTAATACGCGTTCTACCGGCTCATATCCTTCGCCAATTGCGCAGTCTTCGCGGCCGTTGGCGCGCAGGCTGGCCCGTTGCTGCCCCCATCGACTCGGCGGGCGCGGCGACGTTTTCCCATAACGCCCGCCAGGATTGGGGTCTTAATGGTCTCGACCGCCGGGTCGAAAAATATCTCGACTTCGACAACGGATTTTTTGTCGAGCTCGGAGCCAATGACGGACGTTTCCAGTCAAATACCTTCTATTACGAGAAATTCCGCAACTGGCGGGGTGTATTGATCGAGCCTGCGCCAAATCTTTTCCTGCAATGCCGCGAGAACAGATCGCCGTACAATCACGTTGCATGCGCGGCTTGCGTTCCATTTGATTACACGGACGAGTTTGTAAAGATAATTTACTCCAATAGCATGTCCGTCGCTTTGAATGTGAGCACGGATATCGGCGATCCATTGGCGCACGCCGAGCTCGGGCGCCAATTTCTGAGGCCGAATGAGACATTGTTCACCTTTGGCGCGATGGCTCGCACGCTCAATTCTATCCTGATCGAAGCAGGCGCCCCCGCACGCATTGATTTCCTCTCGCTCGACGTCGAAGGTTGCGAGCTCGATGTGCTTAAGGGTGTAGACCATGACAGCTACCGGTTCCATTACATGTTGGTGGAGTGTCGTAATTTGCCGCGGTTGAGGGAGTACCTAGAATCTCGGCGCTATCGGTTCATCGAGAAATTTAACGAGCACGATTACCTGTTTGTGGATGAGTGCTGAAAATGGATAGCCCCGTGGTTAGAAGTCGGATCCCTCTTGCTGATCCGCGCGGCGATCTGTCGAAGTTGCGCGAGCGCATTCTCGCCGCCGTCACCGGCGTCGTCGATTCCGGCTCCTACATATTGGGCGAGGAAGTGAAAGCATTTGAAACCGAGATCGCAAATCGACTTGGTGTAGCGGGAGCGGTCGGCGTGGGCTGCGGCACCGAAGCGCTGGTGCTGGGCATGCTGGCGGCCGGCATCGGCCCGGGCGACGAGGTGATTACGGTTTCGCACACGGCGGGAGCAACCGCGGCCGCGATCCTCATGATCGGCGCCGTACCGGTCCTCGTCGATGTTTGTAGCGATACGTTCTGCATGGATGCGCGCACGCTTGATCAGGCAATCGGTCCGCACACCAAGGCCGTCATGCCGGTTCATCTCTACGGTCATCCGTCCGATATGGCGGCGATCGGCGCAGTGGCGCAACAGCGCGGCCTGGCGGTGATCGAAGATTGCGCGCAAGCCCAGGAGGCCTCGATAGACGGACGCCAGGTTGGCTCGATCGGCGACATCGGCTGTTTCAGCTTCTATCCGACCAAGACCTTGGGCGCACTTGGCGACGGCGGAATGGTTAGCTCACGCGAAGGTGCGCTGATCGAGCGCGCGCGAAGCTTGCGGACTTATGGCTGGACGAAACCACAATATTCGGAAATTCGTGGTGGCGTCTGCACCCGTCTTGACGAGCTGCAAGCAGCCATCCTTCGCGTAAAGCTGACCCATGTGGATCAGGATGTAGAAGCTCGGCGCCGTCTTGCGCGCCACTACGATGAGGAACTCGCCGGCCTGCCGCTCATCCTTCCGGTCGAGCGGAAGAGCTTCCGCCACGTCTATCATCTCTATGTCGTACGTTGCGACCGGCGCGACCGGCTTGCCGATCATCTGGCACGCGACGGCATCTCGACCGGAATCCATTACCGGTATCCGGTCCATCTCCAGCCCGGCCTCGCCGCTGGTGCGCGGATCGCTGGATCGTTGCAGACGACCGAGGCGGTCGCTGGCGAAATTCTATCGCTGCCGATTTATCCCAGTCTGTCGCCGCAAGCCCAGGAGCGCGTCATCACCAGCATACGCGCCTTCTTCGGACGCTGACGACACGCGAGAGGGCGCGAGCGGCGTCAGACAGCTATAGCCGCCACAGTTCGATACCCTCCGGGCGCGTTGCGCGGTCGAGCCTGGCCTTCACATCTATCGCCAGGCCGCGCCCGCCCTTGAGCAACCGCTGGATCAGCGGCCAGCCTTCGGCGAGATAGCCATCGTGCGCGACTGCCAGGATGGCGGCGTCCGCCGGCTTGAGCTCGCGATCGCTCATAAGTTTGATTCCGTATTCGGCGGCGGCGGCTTCCGCGCTCGCGATCGGGTCGTGGACCTGAACCGCGACGCCGAAGGAGCTGAGCTCCCGGACGATATCAAAGACCTTCGAGTTGCGGATGTCAGGAACGTTCTCTTTGAACGTAAGTCCAAGAATGGTGACGACATCGGGACGCTCGCCGCGGCGCAAGAGATTTCGCACGCATTCGTGAGCGATGCGTTCGCCGACGCTGTCGTTGATGTGGCGGCCGGACAGGATGACCTCGGCCTGGTAGCCGGCGCGTGCCGCGCGGTGTGTCAGATAATAGGGGTCGACGCCGATGCAGTGGCCGCCGACCAGTCCCGGCGTGAAGGGGAGGAAATTCCATTTGGTGCGGGCGGCCGCGAGCACATCCATGGTATCGATGCCGAGAGCGTGAAAGATCGCCGAGAGCTCGTTCATGAACGCGACGTTGAGGTCGCGCTGGGCGTTCTCGATGACTTTCGCCGCTTCCGCCACTTTGATGGAGGGCGCGCGGTAGATGCCGGCCGTAACGACCGAGCCATAGACGTCGGCAACAAGGTCGAGGGTGCGTGCATCCTGGCCGGACACGACCTTGAGGATTGTCTCGAATCGATGATCCCGGTCACCCGGATTGATGCGTTCCGGCGAATAGCCGACCCAAAAATCGCGTCCATTGACGAGGCGGGAATGCTTTTCCAGGACAGGTATACACTCCTCCTCGGTGGCTCCTGGATAGACAGTCGACTCGTAGACAACGACGGCGCCTTTGCGCAGCGCAGTGCCAACCGTCCGCGACGCTTCAAGCACCATGCGTAGGTCGGGCTGGCGCTCTTCGGTAATCGGGGTAGGCACAGCCACGATGAAGAAATCGGCCTGTTTCAGCGTGTCCGGATCGGACGTGAGCGTAACGCCACGGTGAATGATATCACTGTGCCCGATTTCGCCAGTGCGATCGCGGCCCTGGCGCAATTCTGCGATCCGGCGCGTATCGATGTCGAATCCGATAACGGGCACGCCGGTGCGCGCGAAGGCCACTGCGACCGGTAATCCTACATAGCCGAGGCCGATCACGGCGATCGTTCTGCCGTGGGTCATGTTTGGTAGTCTCTCAATTTGAGTTCTGTTTCTAGTGAGCCGCTCTCTTGCGTACGAATACAAACCCAACCGACGGCTCTCCAAACTCTACCACTAAGTCATATCCCTTGTGTGCTGCCATGAATTCCGGTCGCGACAATCGGGTTATGGGATAAGTGACCAAGGCGTCGGTGAACCCATCTGGCATCGCGCCGGGACCGTTATCCGACAGCTTCGAAGTCTGTACTGACTTGGACGACGGTCCGTCTGTTAGGGCCATCCTTGACCACACGATAGTGGATGGTGACAGCGCCACCAATTTTGTCAGCATGAGGCACGGCTCAGAGACATACTGTAGGGTGCTGGATGAATGGAGGAGATCGATCTCACCCAGCCACTGGCGGGCTTCCTCTATGTCGGAAAAGAACTTCAATCCATCGGAGGCAAGATCGGCCGCGCGCCTTGCCATCGCTGCGCTTTCAACGACGGCCCATCGTGTGAATATCCCCAGGGGCATGGACGCCAGATGATGGAAGCCGCACGCGCCTCCAAAGTCGAGAACGCGAAGAGGTGACGATCCCGTTCGTGCGGCGGCGAACGCTACTGCCAAAAGAGTCCGCTCCGCACCGGGCATGTCGCTGATGTTGCGACCCCGCAAAGCTTTTGTTTTGGCGTAGACAACGTCAACAAGCGGATCGATTTGATAGCCATCCAGCGTCTCCGGTGGCTGTACCGCCAAAGGCGCACCTTGCGGTCTATGAGAGGTTTTCGGCGAGAAGGGCGTTGTCCGCCATGCTCGCCACAATGACTTCGCAGCATCATAGATTAGAGGTGGCGTTACGGAGCGGGCTACCGACCTCAAGTGGTCTGCCTTAATCATGAACCACTCGCTCGGCAGCTTTTTCGATAAGAACCGCACGCAGTCACTGTGCTCGTAACGTACCCCTCGATGTCAAACTGCCCACCGACAGAGCTTGGATCAAGGGGCACACGGACATTCGTACCGAGATACTGGCCATTTTTTCTGGAATAAGTCTCTAACTCGGTTTAAGTACAGACTGCAATAGTTTAGCGGATGAATCGATGAGGGTTCGGAGCAGTGTCTCCTGCCGTTAGGTTCAATGACAGAGGCTTCCCCCGCACTCATCACCGGCGCCGCCGGATTCATCGGCTTTAGCCTGGCTCGCCTGCTGCTCGAGGCCGGCCGCGCGGTCGTCGGCGTTGACAATCTGACGCCCTACTACGATCCCAAGCTGAAGGAGGCCCGGCTTGCGGTTCTGCGCCAATTTCCGGCCTTCAGTTTCCAGCGGATCGATCTCGCCGACCGTGCCGCCACGGAAGCGCTGTTCCGCGACGGCACATTCGGCCCGGTGGTTCACCTCGCCGCTCAGGCGGGCGTCCGCTATTCGATCGATCATCCGCACGCCTATCTTAATGCCAATCTCGCCGGCTTCCTCAACGTGCTGGAAGGCTGCCGCCACCGGAAGACCGGGCACCTCGTCTTTGCATCGTCAAGCTCGGTCTATGGCGCCAATATCCATCTGCCGTTTTCGGAGACGGATAACGTCGATCATCCGATCAGCCTCTACGCTGCGACGAAGAAGGCCAACGAACTGATGGCGCATGCCTACAGCCATCTCTACGGCACGCCGATGACGGGCTTGCGCTTCTTCACGGTGTACGGACCCTGGGGCCGTCCCGACATGGCGATGTTCATCTTCGCCGATGCGATCATGGCTGGCCGGCCGTTGCCGCTGTTCAACGGCGGACGCATGCGGCGCGACTTTCACCTTCGTCGACGACGTGACAGTCACCCTGGAGCGCATGATCGACCGTCCGCCGCGCGGCGATCCCGGGTTTCGCGCCGACCAACCCGATCCTTCGACCAGCAGCGCCCCATGGCGCATCTACAATATCGGCAATAACAAGCCGGTCGAAGTCGCCTATGTCGTGGAGCTTCTGGAAAAGGAGCTCGGCCGGTCCACGGGGAGAAACCTGCTGCCCATGCAGCCGGGCGACGTGACGGAAACCTGCGCGAATGTCGACGCGCTGATGCGCGACTTCGGCTTTCGTCCTGACACGCCGATCGAAGAGGGCGTGCGACGGTTCGTGGCCTGGTACCGCGACTATTCGACATCTGACTGACTGTCGCTAAGACGACGACTCGAACTGGACTGCCGATCGTGACGATCTTGTGCACATCGTGAAACATCGTGGCAAAGCCGGTGCGCTTTTCAGCGACCGGCTAAATTCGTCGCGCATCGATTTGCTGCTGACGATCGGCGGTCTCGCGGGGCTCGCCGGTGTCACTGGCGATTCTCGCATACCGGATTTTCCACGGTATCACGCTTGTTGGCATCGGTGGCGTGGACACTTTCCAATACGTTCAGCAAGCGGCCGACCTGGTGCACGGCAATCCGCACGTCGAGGAAACTCGCCTTTCGGACTACGCGCTCAACTACCTCGCCATGAAGATGCTCGGCGTCAATGATTATGCGTTGCGCGGTTTCATCGGAGCCGCAGCGCTCGCAAACGTGGCGATGTTATTTTTCATTGCGCTACGCATTACCAAGAGTGCGCTCGTCGGCCTCGCGGCGGCCGTAACCTACGCCTTCAATCCGGCCGTCGTTTCTTACGCGATGGTCGAACTGCCGCATACCTACAGTGCGACTTTCGTCCTTGCGGCGGTCGTCGCTTGGCTGCCGACACGTTCCGCTCATGTGAGTGGCCGTTTGCAACTCCTCTGCAGCGGACTCGCCGGATGTTTCCTCGCGCTTGCGGTGCTTACGCACGAAGACCAAATCTTTCTTGCTGCGATGTTCGGGCTGCTTATTGGATTTTCCGGTCTGTACGAGCACCCTCTCGGTTGGCCTGTACGCCTGCGGCAGGCCGTTGCGCCGCTGAGTTGTTTCGCTATTGGCTTTGCCGCCGGCGTCGCGGTGCCGATGTTGATTACCGGCATTGGTCCAATGGCCTTGGCCCATCGGATCCCCGTGCGCAGCAGCGATATTGTGCAGACAACGGCGCAAGCGGGCGGGCATTTTTTCTCCGATACGGCGCCGCGCATTTTCACCGGCGTCAGTGAATTGATGCAGTCAGGCCTCGATCAACTGGCCATTGTCGCGCTTTTTGCCGTGCCGTTCGCCCTCGCAATTTTCCGGAGCAAAAGACTGACGACGGTGCTGCTCCTGGAGGTTGCCCTGCTGGGCTACTTTCTTCTCTTCTTCATCATGCAGGCGTTTTTGGAGACGAATAGCGATTACGCGCGGGTGTTCGTTCCACTGCTTGGACCAGGCATCCTTGTGACGTTTTGCGGTGGCTATCTGATCGCGAAGTCCTTGCTCGAAAAAACGACGATCCGATTCCCTGCTGTGGTGCTCGGGCTCCTGACCGTTGGATTTTGCGCTTATGCGGTCGCTCCCTATCATATAAAGAAGTTTCGAGCCCCCACGGTCTCGGCATCGCGTCAGTTGTACGATGCACTGTCTGGCAAGGTTGGCGCCGGAGGACGACTGCTGCTGCCGACGTGCTTTGGCCTTGACGCCCCGTGGTGGGGACCCGGTTCGCCTGTCTATTTTGGCGACAACGCCGTGTCGCCGCTCGTGCACGAGCTGAAACCGCTCGATGCCTTCATTGCCGAACACTCAATTCGCTACGTCTTGGTCGCCAGCACCTCTGGCAATGCGCTCGAAATCATGTCGCGGCCGCAAATCCTTCACGTCTTTTCGGCTTTTTACGGCGTCGAACCGCCCCCCGAGATCGAAGGAACATTGCCCGCGAGCCGGTCGATACGGATCACATGGCCCCCGGCAGCATGCGCGTTCGAAGCAGAACTGTTGCAGAAGGATGCGCTAGCGCACGGCGGGCGCTTGATAAGTTCGCTGCCTGCTCTGGGGGACGTGTATGCGCTGCCCTAAGCGCACCGCCATCAGATAGCTTGGCTACGCTCCCGCTCATTTTCGCCAGACGGGAGCGAAATGCGCCGCAACGATTGCGCCGAGCTGAGTTTGGCAACCTCGCCGACCGTGACAAAGCGGTAGCCTTGGCGGCGCAAGGTCTCGATCATACCGACAAACAATTCGGGCGCCCTGGCCGCGTTACGCAAGTGCGCCGCGCGCTTCCACGACTTGAACGCCGAGGCGATCTGCTCGGCATAGAAGTCGTACGGGTGCAGGTCTATCACCGCGATCTCGGGCAGTGAAAAAACGTGCATCAGGTTGCGGTAGACGCCCGCGCCGAACAATTTAACGAAACTCAGGGAGTATAGCAGCCGGCAGCCGCCAAGCGCGGCCAGCGGAATTTCGATGATGTCGCGCCCACGGTCGCTGAACAGGAACGGGGTGCGCGGAAAGCGCAGATTGTTGTAGCCGAATTCGTCCGGCCGGAAGACCGGAAAGATGCTGCTGTCGTATTCGAAGCCCTCGTTCATCAGCGTACGCACGCCTTCGAAGTCGATGAGGCCGTATGGCGCGCGATAGCCGTGCGGCGCTGTCCCCCACAGCCGGATAAATTCGTCGCGGGCGCGGCGCACCTCGTCGACCGACGCGGTATTCTCCCGGTCATGGCTGTAGGAATGCACGCCGAGCTCAACCGGGACGGACTCGGACAGAGTGGCAAGCGGCGCCGCATAAAGCTGTGCGTGCTTCATCAGCACGAAAGCGGTGAGTGGCGCGCCTGCATTGCGTAGGACGTCGCGGAACCACGAGAACCGCTCAGGCTCGTCAAAAAGCCGAATCCTCGGGTCTCCGGGATCGTCCGGCTCGACGTCGAGGGTAAGGCAGGCCAAACGTTCGGTCACGACAAGCAAAACATCATGCGACATTAGCTTTGCGTTGGGCGACCTGTAAGTATCGCGGGAAGCGCGCGTTGACAAGCGACCGCCTCCTGCCGCTCGTGTGATTGACCTGCGGTAGCGGGCGTGACCAAATTCGATGGCATGAAAACGGCCGACGTGCGGAGAATTGAATGCGTGTTCTGATTTTGGGTGGAGACGGTTATCTGGGCTGGCCGACGGCGATGAATTTGAGCGCTCGCGGCCATGAAGTCGCGATCGTCGATAACTACCTGCGGCGTAACATCTGCCGCGAAACCGACTGCGATCCGCTGTTCCCGGTGCCCAATCTGCACGAGAGAGTGAGCATCTGGAAGACCGTCTCAGGGCGCGAGATCGATCTCACCATCGGCGACCTGCGGCAATGGGACGTCATGTCGGCGCTCGTGACGCGCGTCAAGCCGGAGGCGATCATCCACTATGCGGAGCAGCCGTCCGGTCCCTATTCGATGATCGGCCGCGAAGAAGCCGCGCTCACGCTCCACAACAACCTCGGCGTCACATTTAATCTTATCCAAGCCGTGCGCGCCATCGTGCCCGACGCGCATATCGTCAAGCTCGGCACCATGGGCGAATACGGCACGCCCAATATCGACATCGAAGAGGGCTGGATTGACATCGAGCACAAGGGCCGCCGGCAGAAGTTTCTCTATCCGCGCCAAGCCAGCAGCCTGTACCACACCACCAAGGTCCTCGACACCGATTTGCTGTGGTTTTACGTGCGGATGTGGAAGCTGCGCGTCACCGATCTGATGCAGGGCCCGGTCTACGGCCTGACGACGGCCGAAAGCGAGAGCGACGAGCGCCTCTTGTCGTTTCTCAATTACGACGAAATTTTTGGCACGGTGCTGAACCGCTTCATGGTGCAGGCGGTCGCTGGCTATCCGCTCACCGTCTACGGCAAAGGCAATCAGATTCGCGGCTACCTAAATTTGCGCGACACGCTGACCTGCGTCCGGCTCGCGGTGGAAAAACCGGCCTCTCCCGGAGAACTCCGCATCCTCAATCAATTCACCGAGGTTTTTTCGGTCAACCAACTGGCGCAGCGCGTCCATGATGTGGGGCGCAAGCTTGGTCTCGATGTTGTCATCAAATCGGTTGCCAATCCGCGCATCGAAGCGGAGGAGCATTACTACAATCCCGCCCACCAGGGTCTGCTCGAGATGGGGCTGACACCGACTTATCTCACCGACGACGCGTTAGCCGCCATGATCGAGTGGGTGCTTCCCCACCGCAGCAGCATCGTCGCCGATCGGTTTATCCGCCGGGTCGCCTGGGCCTGACGGAGTGACCGAAGCGGAGGTGTCCGCGCGATTGCGCTCGCCCTTGAGCGTGTCGATCCGGTAATTGGCGATAGCAAGCTCGCGGATGGCAAGCCCGACATCGCGATGCATGCGGTCGATGCGGCTCGTCAGGTTGAAGACGAGCGCACCGAGCGCCATGACCGCGATAATCAGCACGAAGAACAGCCTGTTCTCCATTCCCGCCGCCGCGACCATCTCGTTCAAGAGATCGGGAAAGATGCTGAATATCGCCAGACACAGCCAGGTGACGATCCAGACAAGCGCGGAGCGCAGCGCCATGCCGTCGCGGGCGACCCGCTGCAGCACGCGGAAGAGCCCGATGCTGGCAAAGACGCAGATGATGACGGTGAACGCCGTGATCTTCATGTCATTTGCCTAAGTCACTTGCCCAAGTCACTTGCCTAAACGCGGGTCGAGCAGCGTGCGCGTGATCGCCCGCAAGATGCCGACCCCATAACGCAGCACACCCTTGCTCGATACGCCCCATTGGCGCTCGGCCAGATGGACCGGAATCTCCTCAATGCGCAGACCCGCGCGCGAAAAGCGGATGAACATCTCGGCGGCCATGTATTGCGGCTCGATGACGAAATTGAGCTGCGCCGCGACGCGCGCAATGGATGAGCGGCGAAAAGCGCGAAAGCCGCACATGGCGTCCGTCATCCGATAGCCGGTCAGCCTATTGATAAGATTTGTGTAGTGAGGAAGGAACATCCGGCGCAGCGACGACACCCCGGACTGGTGCGAGCCGAGGATGCGCGACCCGACGACGATATCGGCCGTGCAGCTGCGCATCTTTTCCACGAAACGCGGCGCATCAGCGGGATCGTGCTGTCCGTCCGCGTCCATCTCGATGATGATCTCGCAGTCGGGATCGAGCAGGCAGGCCTTGAAGCCGGTCAGCAGCGCGTCGCCCTGGCCGAGATTGACCGCGTGGCTCACCACCGCAGCGCCCGCGGCTTTGGCCTCCTCGACGGTGCGGTCAATCGAGCCGTCGTCGACAACGATGCACGAATATCCGAGGCCGCGCAGACGGCGGACGATCTCGCCGACCGTCTTTTGTTCGTTGCGCGCAGCCAATGTCACCAGGACCGACATTGCCGCCTATCTCCCCGGACCGTCCGATCAATGGATAGATCGGACTACCCCAACGACATGCTCGATCTCGCCTTCGGTCATGTCCGGCCGGTTGGGCAGACCGATCACGTGGCCGACCAGCCGCTCGGCGTTTGGCAAATGCAGGCTGCCGTAGTCGGGCAGGTGCGCGCCTGCCGTCAGCCGCAACAGCTTCGGCAGACGCTCGTTGAGCACCGGCTGGCGGTATAGCGGCGCCTGATAACGGTGCCGCGTCTCGACGCCGCGTTCGTGGAGCCGCACGATCAGGTCCTCGGTCGAGAACCCGAGCTTATCCTCGTCGATGACGATCGGACACCAGAAATAGGTGGGGTTCTGATCGTTGGGGATGCCGGTCACGCGCAGCCACGGCACGTCGGCGACGCGCTGCAGAATAAGTTCCGACACGCGGATGCGCGCGGCGTTGAGCGCGTCGAGGCGCTCGAGCTGCAGAACGCCCATCGCGCCGGCCATTTCCGTCATGCGGTAATTGTAGCCGAGCATCACATGATCGTCGCGGCCGGTCATCCCGTGGCTGCGGAACGACCGCATGCTCGCCGCCAGATCGGCATCGTTGGTGGTCACGATGCCGCCTTCGCCGGTGGTCATGTGTTTGGTGGCAAAAAACGAAAACGCGCCCATGTCGCCAAGCGCGCCGGTTTGCGTGCCGCGATAGCGCGTGCCGTGCGACTGCGCGCAGTCCTCGATCACTTTGATCCCGTGCGCGCGGGCGATCGCGTTGATGGCCGCCATGTCGGCGGCGTAGCCCAGGTGGTGAACGGGAATGACCGCCTTGGTGCGCGGCGTGATCCGCAGCGCCAAATCCTCGGCCGACATGCTGAAATCGGTCATCGTCACGTCGCAAAAGACCGGCGTGCCGCCTTGATGCATCACTGAGGCGATAGTGGCAAAGAATGTCCAGGCCGGGACGATGACCTCATCGCCGGGGCCGATATCGATCGCCGCAAGCGCTGCATGCAACGCCGCGGTCCCGCTGTTGACCGCCACCGCGTGGCCGACGCCTATGTATTTGGCGAATTGGCGCTCGAATTCGGCGACTTTCTTGCCGGAAATGTACTGCCCGGACAGCAGAATCTCGCGCACCGCCTGGGCTTCGGCTTCTTCGACCTGGGGCGAGGAGACGCGAACCATCATGACGCGACGGCCTGTTGGCGCGCAGCATTCTTGCCGACAAGAGCGCGCAGCCGGCGTTTGGCTTCCGGGATCGCCCGCTCGAGCGGCCACTCGAAGGTGAAGCCGAGTTTCTTGATCTTCTCCGAGCTGAGCGCGTAGCTGTTGAAGGGAACGACCTTGTCGATGATGGCAAGCTTGCTCGTCGATTGCGTCAGCGCGATCACCTTCTCGGCCAGTTCGCGAATCGTGAAGCTTCCGCTCACGACGTGAAAGGTCTCGCTCGCCGTGTCGCGCCGCTCGGCGACGAACATCGCCGCGCGCGCGCAATCCGTTACGCACGCCGTCGGACGCCAGTTCTGGCCGCCGCCGTGCAGTTGGATCGGTTCGCCCTCCAGCGCCCGCTTGAGAAAGATATTCGTCACCAGATTGAACCGCTGGCCGGGCGAGTAGCCGTAATTCGTGCCGAAGCGAAGCACGGTGAAATTGCGGTTCGAGCCGTTCAGGAAATTCTCCATCTCCCGCTTGGTCTCGGCGTAGGGCAGCTTCGGATAAGGCGGGTCTTCCTCGGTCAGGTCGCGCCATTTCGCGCCTTCGGGCGTGCCGCCGAACACGTTGCCGGAGGACGGAAACACGACACGCACCGACGGCGGAATGCGGTCGATGACCGCTTTCGGCAGCTCGAAATTATCGCGCCACACCGCCTCGCTGCGTTCGGCGCTGCTCTCGGCCTCGACCTGGGCGGCGAGGAAATAGACCGTGTCGGCGTCGGCTGCGAGGCTCGCCATCAGATCGAGATCGGCGATCTCGCTGTGAACGAAGCGGAAATGCGAGGGGAAGGTAGCGACCCGCTCGGGGATGAAACGGTTATCGACGACGGTGACCTGATGCTGAGCCTTGTCCCGGTAAAGCTCGCACAACGCCGAACCGATATAGCCGAGCCCGCCGAGGATTAAGACCTTAGACATACTAGGATTTTTTGATTTTACCCCACCGTCCCTGGGAACCAATAAACGACTTGTGGGGGGCGCGCAAGCCGAACTGGACATGCTTTGGAACCGCCCGCCGCGCCCAGAGTCTCGGCACTGGCGAAGGCTTTGCGCCGATGATATCGGATCGTGATATGGCCGGCGTGAGCGCGGCCAGTGGACGGCTGCGCGGCTCCCGTTCGGCTTAGGCATGTTCGATTCAAGCTTCGACAGTACCCGCCTTCGCGCCGTACTTCGCTATGGCGAGATCGCTGCCATTCTTTTCGCTGGCGCGCTGCTGGCGTGGTTCGTCTGGACGCATACCGACGCGCAGAAGCTGCTTGCGGCATTCAGCGAAATTGCGTGGCCCGATTACGCCGCCGCCATCGCGGCTCTTGTCGTCTATCAAATATTTCGCACGCTGCGGACGCGGCTTCTGGTCGATCCCGGTCTGCCCTTTTCCGGGCTCTTTCTGACGCTTTGCGTGCAGTGCCTGATCAACGCCTACTTTCCCGCCGGCTTCGGCGAGTTGAGCATCGTCTATCTGCTGCGCCGCCGGCACGATGTTGGCGTGCATCTCGGCACCGCCGCGGTGGTGGTGGCGCGGATCGCCGATCTGACTGTGTTTCTGCTCCTGTTCTTTGTCATCATCGGCCTGATGGCGCGGCAGATCCCGCCCGAGGTCTACCTCGCGATGCTCAGCGTGGCGGCTGTGCTTCTGGTGACGGTGTTCGGGCTTTATCTGCTCCGAAAATTTGTCGGTCTTTACATTGCCAGGTGGGCAGGGCGCGCCGGCGCGATTGGCTGGGTCGGCCGCCACAGCCTGATCTTTGTCGAGGCGCTGATGCAGGTCCACAGCGCTCGGGAGTTCGTATGGCTCCTGTTGTTTTCGGCTGCGATGTGGGTCTTTCACTTTTTGCAATGGTTTTTTCTGCTGCAGGCGGTCGGGCTCGCGCTGTCGCCGCTGGAAGTCTTGTGGATTTACGTGCTGTTCTTCCCGATTTCCTTCTTGCCGCTCCGCGGTGTTGCCGCCATGGGTCCGCGGATCGCGACTTGGTTTTTCGCGCTGCAGCTTGTCGGCGTGGATCAAACGCGCGCTGCGACGGCGGCGTTTGCGGTGGATATCCTGCTGCAGACGCTATCGCTCTGGATCGGTGCGCTGCCGCTGGTCGTCTCGGCTGGCCGAGCCCTGCGGCCGCAGCGCCCGTGAGCGGCGCCGATTAGGAGCAAGTGGACGAATCCGATGGCGCAAAAAGTCACTTACGTTTTTGTCGTTGGATCGCCGCGCTCGGGCACCACCATCTTGGCCGAGGTTCTCGGCCGGCATCCAGATATTGCCGATATCTACGAGCCCTATTTCATCTGGGACTATCAAACCGGCAGCGGCAGCGATGACGAGCGCACTGAAGCGATGGCAGATGCGGCCACGCGCGCCTTCATCCGCCGCGAGTTCGAGCTGTTCGCCGAAAAGTCACGCAAATCGGTCGTCGTGGAGAAGTCGCCGGAAAACTGTTTCCGCGTGCCCTATGTGCGCGCCGTTTTCCCGGAGGCGAAATGGATTCATATCATCCGTGACGGTCGCGATACCGTCGAATTGATCTATCGCGAAACGCGGAAGCGCCAGCGCATGGTGCAGCAGCGCGACCTGAAAGAGTTTGTTGCTACCGTCCGGGAAACGATGCGGCTGACGCCTTTCTGGCGCAACCGCCTGCAGGCCGTCTGGTTCGAACTTCGCGAGGCAGGTTCGCTCGATCCGCGCCGCTATTTCAACAAGGCAAAATGGGAGGGCGGCGCCGGCTGGGGGCCGCGTTTCCCCGACTGGCGTGAGGCTCGGCGACAGCTTAGCCCGATTGGTTTTGCGGCGATGCAATGGCGAACGAGCATCGAGTCGCTCATGCAAGGCCTCGCCGGCGTGCCCGGCGGCCAACGCGTCGAGTGCCGCTATGAGGATCTCGTGGCGCGGCCGGAACCGGAACTGCGGCGGCTCTGCGCCTTCATCGGTATTCCTCCTATTCCGGGCCTGGGACGCGATATCACACCGCAGAGCGTCGGCAGATGGAGGGAGTTTTTTACGCCCAGCCAGCTCGCCGAGGTCGGATCCGTCATCGGCGATTTGATGCTGCAACTTCGGCAAACGGCCGACCTGTCGTGGTATCCGCACTCGTCTGCCAAATCGTGAACACGTCGGGTCGTAGGGTTCCGCTTGTGGGCCACCGCCATCCACGCCAGACCTAAAGCTCATGGAGACCAACTCTCATACCGTCACAATCGCTGCCGAGCAGGATCTTGATGAATGGCAGCACTTCGCGCTCGAACGGCAGCCACGAAATCCGATGCTCGACACAGCTTGGTATCGGGTTTTGGCGGATGCGTTTTCCGTCGAACGACTATTTCTGGTGTGCCGAGACTCCGGCGGACGGATCGCGGGACTCGCGCCGCTTTATTTCAGCCGCAGCCCATTTACCGGCCGCCACCTGACCAACCTTGAAGACGGCTGGTATGCCGAGGATGAGAGCGCATCGCGCGCGCTGCTTAACGCGGCAATGTCGCTCGGCAAGGGAAGGAACGCCCGCTATCTGCTGCTGCGCAATGCCGCCGCCCTTGCCGGAACCGCTAATCGGGTGGTGCCGACTGTTCGGCGGATCATCGACACGTCGCCGCCGGCGGAGGCGATCCTCACTGCGGTCAAGAAGAAGAACCGGTGGGCGATACGCCAGGCGATGAGCAAGGGCTTTGTTGTAGAGGAAGATTCGGCATTGGGTCGCCTGGAGGTCTTCTACGCGCTCTATGCCCGTCACATGCGCGACCTGGGCACTCCGGTCATGTCATCGCGGTATATGCGCGCGCTGAAGCGCCATTTCGGCGCCGCGCGGCTGAAACTGTTTTTCGTTTGCCGCGACGGGCGCGAGGTCGGCGGCATGCTCTGCCTTGCGGCGGCGGACAGTTGGCTCAATATGTACGCGGTGGTCCGCAAGGAGCTGATGGCGGATTATCCGAACTATTTGTTGTACTGGAGCGCGATCGAGCGCGCCGCCGGCGCGGGGGTATCCCGCTTCGATTTGGGCCGAAGCCGGCCGGCTAGCAATACTTATCTGTTTAAGGCCAAGTGGCCTGGCACTGATTGTCAAGTGTCGCATTGTTATTTCGGACCACCGATGGCGCTGGCGCATGTGGAGCGTATTCGCGAGCAGGATTCGCCGCTGCAACGAATTTGGAAGCACGTTCCGCTTGCCGTGGCGAACTGGGCCGGGCCGAAGGTGCGTGACCAGCTCCCTTTCAGTTGATGGCTGTCGGCGAAGGACCGGGCCAGGCTACGGCGGCTGGATTGCGGTCGCGCAGACGCGCGAGTGCATCAACGACGCTGTTGGCCTGAGCGATCGTCATGCCGGTCCAATTCGGCAAATTGATCATGCTGCGCGCCCACATCTTCGCGTTGGGCATTTCTGAGGACGCCGAGGATAGGAACAGTCCGCATTGAATCCTGGCCGCGCGCAGCGCGCGGATTGTGGCGTCTCGGTCGGCCACCGGAAATGGATATCGCGGCCAAGTCGGGCGGTGCGCGTAGGAGAAGGTGCGAAAGTCGCGCTGTGCGAGCTTGTCCTCATAGAACTCGCCGATCCGCCTGCGGTCCGCGAGAAACCCGCCCAATTCCTGTAGCTGCCGGAGGCCGATCTGGGCTTGATAATCCGATGCTCGGACGGATCCGTCGTCCGGCAAGTGCGGAATTTCCGACCGGTTCCAGTCGTCCGCCTCAGCTGAAAACAGCGGCAGAAAATCGAGGACGGACAGAGCTGGTTCACGATAGGCGGCCCAGGCCGCAAAGCCTTTACCGATGAGCGTCAGCGTATGGGCGAGGCTTGAGGCGCTATACCGATCGCGGACAGCCTTGACGGCGCGATAAAGCGCACCATCCCGCAACAGCAGCACCCCCCCCGACAACGAAGTGATGAGCTTGCCAAGGCCCAAGCTAAACAGCGCTGCGTCAGCGTCACCAAGTTGGAGGCCGTCTTTATCGGTCGTACCGTATGCCTGCGCCTCGTCGTAGAGAACGAATACGCTCGGCGCTCGGGCCCGTATCACTTCGTCGGACTTCTTGTCCACCGGATAACCGAAGAGCGGCGTTATGATCGCCAGCGCGGTTTGCGGCGAGGCTGCAGCCTCCCAGTCCTGCCGACGCGGCAAAAAGTGATCCGGCGCGCTATCGACGTAAACGACGCGGTTGCCAGAGAGCGAGATCGCGTCGGGCACAACGATGCAAGTATAAGCAGGGCACAGGATCTCATGATCGCGCCACTCCAGGGCTGTGAGAAGCGCGTGCAGCGCGACGCGGCCGTAAGGGAAAAGCAAACCAAACGGAAACCCAAAGCGCTCGGCGAAACTTTGCTCCAGCGCGGGTACGGCGTTGTTGCGTCTGATCCTCCCCGCTCGCCAGAGGTCCGCCAGAAGCAGGTTGGTGCGAATACGCGCAAGCATCGCGGGTGGCCGCGCCCCTAATGCGCGGGTTTGATGAACTCGACGATCATATTCGACGCGAGTGGTTCAAAAATATATCGAGTATTTGTGGAACTGTAACGCCAAGGAACAGGAAAGTGGGTCCGGCAAATGGTACCGAGCCGCAGGTGTGCGATGCTTCCTGCTGCAGCCATTTCCTTAGCAGTACGCATGATGAGAGTGTTGTGCGTGGGGAGCGTATGGGGTGGAAAAATTCTCTTATAGACGCCGAGTGCACTCCTGATCAGGGACAAACGGTTGAGTGTGCTCACGATGATGCGGCCGCCCGGACGACACACCCGGGCAAGCTCGGTCAAGAAAGCTGGAAGATCATCCACGCATTGGAGGATCTCGGCGCTGTAAACAAGATCAAACTGTGCATCAGCGAACGGCAGCGCCATGGCATCCGCGTGATAGACTTCCATTCCGCGCGCTCTCGCCCGGCGGCACATGCCAAGCGAATAGTCCACGCCGACAACAGGGAGCTCTGCGAACAGAGATTTCCAAAACAGCGCGTTGCCGCAACCGACGTCCAGCACACGGGCTGAAGTCGGCACCTCACGACAGAGAGTGTGAAATGCGTCGACAATGTAGCGGTGCTGGATCGAGAATGTGTAGGCGTCGCCGGCCGACGTGGCGCCGTCAGCCGCGGCTGCCTTGCTCTCCCAGAATTTTCTCCATTCCTCGGCGCTGCCATCGGCGACAAAGCTAACGATCCCGTCAATTCTCGACGTCGCGAACCCACAACTGGAGCAGCGATCCGCAGCCTGCTCGACATCAAGCGGAGCCCTGCAGCGCGGGCATACAAACTGCAGGCCCTCCGTGCGGCTCGGCGGCGCCGCTCCCCTAATTTCTTCGGCCATCGATGCGGTCTCCATGACGTGACTGGACGAAGGTGCATTTCCCCCACGTGCGTAAACGCCAATGTCCGGCGATTGCTGAACGAGCGTTCGGGCAGCCAGAACTGCAAGTCAACCGGTTCGGCGGCGCGATTTTTTGCTCGCTGGCTCCGCGCGCGTGGCTGGTTCGCTCGGGGCACGAAGCGCCTTTTGCAGATGGTCGCGCACGTTGTCCGGCAAGACGTCGGGCGCGGCGAGGAGGCGGGCGATTTGATCTTTCGTCATCGGTGGTTCCTCGGCAGAATTGTTCACCCGGCGGACCGGCTTCTTCGGCAGCGGCGCAATGAACGGGGGCGAGATGACGAGCAGCCCGTCGTCGTCGGTCGTACGCCGGATTTCCTCGTGCGAGGCGAGTTCTTCGTAAAGTTTCTCCCCGGGCTGGGTTCCCACCTCGGCAATCTTGATTTGCTTCGGCGCGTAACCGAAGCACGGCGCCAGCTTTTCAACCATAACCTCGGCCAGGTCGATCACGCGCAGCGCCGGCATTTTGGTGACGAACACTTCGCCGCCTTGTGCGCGTGCAAGGCAGGCAAGCAGCATCGTCGTCGCCTGGTCCAAAGTCATGAAGAAGCGCGTCATGCGCCGGTCGGTCAATGTCAGCGGCCCGCCACGCGCGATCTGCTGCGTGAACACCGGAATGACGGACCCGCGCGAACCGGCGACGTTGCCGAACCGCGTGGACGCGAATATCGTCCCGCCGTCGAGCCCGCCCATGGCCATCGCGGCGCTGAACAGGCGTTCGCCGAGAAGCTTCGACGAGCCCATCACATTGGTCGGATTGACCGCCTTATCCGAACTGGCGAAGAGAACCCGTTTAACGCCGCCGGCAAGTCCGGCGCGGATGACATTCTCCACGCCGTTGACGTTGGTGGCGACCGCGCTGAACGGGCTCGTCTCGCACATCTGCACGTGCTTGAGCGCCGCCGAATGGAAGGCGTATTGCATGCCGCGAAAGAACCGGGTGAGGCTTTCGCCGTCGCGCACGTCGGTGACAAACGGCCGGTAGCGCGGCTCGTCTCGGTGCCGCTCGGCGCAGAGGAACAATTCACCCTCATTATTGTCGAGCGCCCGCACCTCTTCGGCGCCGAGCGCAAGCAGCTTGTCGACGAGCGCCCGCCCCACGGTCCCCGCGGCGCCGGTGACCGCCACCCGTGCGCCCCGATAGAATTTACTGTCGAGCATCAATGGATTCCGCTGTTGCGCCGGCGAGCAACAACTCAACGGGCGCGTGACAATTTCGCTGGTCTTCGACCATAGTACATGTCACAGGTCATTAAAATACGGCGCGGCCGGGCGATCGTCTCGCGCTCGCCCATAATCGGCCGTCCGCGGCCACGTTGCGGGGAAACACAAGCACGTTGCGATGTCGAAAGTCCTGGTGCTCGGCAGCTCCCCGGCGGACCGCCCGGTTTGGCAAGAGTATTACGACCGGCTGCACAGCCGGCAGTGCGTCTACGCTCATCCCGCCTACATAGCCTTCCTCGCCGGCCACTACGGCGATGCCGCCGAGTTGTTCGTGTACGAGGCGGACGGCGAGTTCGTCTATTATCCTTATTTCAAGCGCCGATTGGACGGGCTGGGACTGCAGCTTCCGTCCGGCACGCAGCTGTCGGGCCGCTTCGACATCCATTCGTCCTGGTATTACGGCGGCCCGCTTTTCAGTTCGTCTGACAATATGGCGGCTCTGGCGGCGGACTTCTTGCGGGAGTTTCGCGACTATGCGCGCAGCGCCGGCTGCGTGAGCGAATTCGCCCGGCTCGATCCAAATCTGGAAAACTACACGTGCTATCCGGCGGCGGACATCACTCTCAATCGGCAGACAGTTTACGTCGAGCTTGGCGGCAGAAGCCGCGAGCAGGTCTGGCAGGAATTCAACCAGTCTAATCGGTGGGCAATCAATCGCGCGCAGCGCGAGGGCATCGTCACGGTGCCGCACGGTACCGAGGACGCCGGCGCGTGGACGCGCTTTGTCGCGATCTATCAAGCGGAGATGGAGCGCAAGAACGCTCCTGTGCACCTTCGTTTCGATGCGCGGTTTTTTGATGATCTGAGGTCGTCGCTGCCTGACAATCTCTGTCTGTTGGCGGCCATGAAGGGTGACGAGACGTGCGGCGCCCATCTGATCATTTACGATGAGAGCAACGCCTTTGCTTTTCTCAGCGCCACCGCCTTTGCCTATTGGCGCACGCAAGTGAACAATCTGATGTGGTCAGACGCCATCTTCTGGGCGCTCGATCGAGGCAAGAGGCGCTACGACCTGCAGGGCGGCCGCGCGGGCGTGTTCAAGTTCAAGGCGCATTTTGCGCCCACGCGCGGCAAATTCCACACGCTCAATGCCGTGCACGACCGTGCGTTGTTCGACGCCCTGGCGGCGGCCAATCCTGCGCCGCCCGGCCAGGCCGACGACCGGTTTCCGCCTTATTTGCCTTAAGCTTCCCTTTGTGGATTTCTGTCGATCGAAAGATTTTTTCGGCGGGCATTTGCCAATTTTTGAACATGTTGGTTCGGCAATTCTTGCAAATTCGCCGGATTTACCTCCCTGTTGATCAACCGAAAGCGGTTTTAATGGTCTGTTTACAAGGCTATAACTGGCGGTACGCAGTTATTGAGTTGCGTTCGGCTGTCACGGGTTCCGGCTGGTCGTGAGTTCGCGCTCGCTACTGCGGACCCCTCTCCGACGTGGTTGTGGCCTGGTCAGTTCGGCCGGGAAATCCCGAGCGGGTGTCCTGAATGACGAAGAGTACCTCCGGCGATGGGCGACATCATACTCCGGATGGTTGGGTCGACCCGACCACCGACAGCGGCTCGCCATCATCCAACGGCGGTCAACCGTTGCCCGGCGGGGCCACTGACCTCGACGCCGCTTCGCAAAACATCGGCACGCCTGGAGGCTTTGGCCCTCCCAATCAGCAGCCCCCTACGTCGACGAATGCAAGTGGCGTATGGGTTGGCGACCTCGGGTCGCTCAATCAGGCGCCGCCTCCGCTGGACTCAGGGTCGGGAGGAGGTTCCGGCGGCTCGACCCCGTCGCCGGTCTCGGGCAGCGGATCGAACTTCGTCATCAACGTCATCTACGACTCCAGCGTCAGCAACGCGCCGCCGGCGTTTACAGCTGCAATCCAAGACGCTGTCAGCTACCTGGAAAGCATCATCACCGCGCCCATTACCGTCAACATCGATGTCGGCTACGGTGAAATAGACGGTCAGGCCCTGGAGTCAGGCGCGCTCGGTGAGAGCGAGACTTATCTCAACAGCTACAGCTATTCGTCGATCAAAAGCGCGCTCGCTAACGTCGATCCGTCCGCCGCGAGCTCCCTGCCGGTAAGCGCCCCCGGCGAGATGTGGCTGTCGGACGCGCAGGCTGAAGCACTTGGGCTCGCAGGCACCAACAACAGCGGCACCGTCGACGCTTATGCCGGGTTCAGCAGTGTCTATCCGTTCACCTACAACCCGAACAATCGCGCAGTGTCGGGCGACTACGACTTTATCGGCGTCGTCGAGCACGAATTCACCGAGGATATGGGCCGCATCGACCTGTTCAACGAGAGCCTCGGTGGCGGGCAACACGGCTACTCGCTGCTCGACCTTTATCATTACACCTTGCCGGGCGTGCACACCTATACGGGCACGTCGGCCGATTATTTTTCGGTCAACGGCGGCGTCACCAACCTCGACAATTTCAATTCCAATCCGAATGGCGATCTCGGCGATTGGGCGGCCAGCGCCGGAAATGATTCCTTCCTGGCATTCAGCAACTCCGGAGTCGAGAACGTGGTGTCGCAGACCGACATCACGGAGATGAATGCGCTCGGATTCGAAATCGCAGGCCAGAACGGCATCGTGGTCGCAGCGACGACCTCCGAGGCCGTGCAAGGAGGCTCAACGGTCGAGCCTGCGTCGTCGGTGACGATCACCGATTCCGGCCTCTCCGTTCTCGTCGACGCCACGGTCAAGATCGCCAATGGCAGCGGCGCCGCGGTGGCGGGTGACGAGTTGTCCCTTGACGGCGTGCAGAACGGCACCGTCGATGGCGCCGTGGTGACCTGGAACAGCAGCACCAACACGCTGACACTCACCGGCGGGTTGTCGATCGCCGAGTATGAGTCCTTGCTGGACGAGGTTTCCTATCAGGACACCGGAACCGATAATTCGAGCGGAAGCCATCCGGTGCGAACGGTCACCTGGACCTTCAACGACGTCACGACCAGCTACAACACAACATCAGAAGTCACCATTGACCGTCCGCCAAACGCCGAGAACGTCGCCGCCTTCGGTATTCTGGCCGCGACCACGTCCGTCTCGGCCGCGAAGGGCGTCCTGGCAAACGATACCGACTTGGACGGCGACACGCTGACAGTATCGGCGGTCAACGGCAGCGCCGCCAATGTCGGCGTTGCAATTGCGGGCACCTATGGCGAGCTGACGCTCAACGCCAACGGCAGCTACACATACGTCGCAAAGAATGGCGACGTCGCAGGCGACGTCGATCACTTCACCTACACTGCAAGTGACGGTAACGGCGGCACCGCCACTGCCTCGCTGTCCATCACCCTCGACAACGCCCTGCAGACGTTGCCGAGTGCGGTATTGACGCCTGTTGGGAAGGAGACGCCGAGCTGGAGTTTGTCGGCGAGCGGCGGAGACGGGACGCTGACCTATTCGCTGCTGACACAGGCGCAGCACGGGACTGCGGTGGTGAACTCGAACGGGACGTTCACCTACACGCCGACAGCGAGCTATAGCGGGGCGGACAGCTTCCAGTTTGAAGTGACCGACAGCCTTGGCCTGACCAGCACCAACACGGTGAGCGTAGGGGTAGGAACGCCCGGTTATACGGTGGCGCAATCGCTGCAGCTGTCGGCCTCGCAAGGTGGCTATCTGACGCAGACGCCGGCGGCGGCGGGTAATCAGCAGACCTGGACCTGGAGCGGGTGGGTCAATCTGAGCAGTACTGGGCAGTGGCAGACCATATTTAACGCTGTGACGGCGAATGATGCGAGCTGGTCGGCGCTGCGGTTCACGTCGAATAATCAGCTGGAGTTCTTTGACGACACGGGCACCAGCTATGCGACTGACCTGGTGACGAACCAGCAGTTCAATCCGAACACCTGGTACCAGGTGACGCTGGTCTACAATACGACGCAGGCGGCGGCGGCGAATCGAGTGGAGTTATTCGTCAATGGCGTGCAGATCACGTCGTTTGCGACGCAGATCGACCCGAGCCAGAACTATGCCGGCGCGACAGGCGGGGCGTCATCGAACTATTTGGGGTTTGATGGTAGATGGTCTGAATATCCTCTCAACGGCAACTTGGCGGACGTGCAGTTTGTTGACGGGCAGGCGCTGAGCCCGACGTCCTTCGGCGAGAGCGTCAATGGGCAGTGGGAGCCGGCCGCCTATACGGGCAGCTACGGGACGAACGGCTATCATCTGACCTTTGCGTCGGGGGCGATCGGCAGCGACAGTTCCGGCGAGGGCGACAACTTCACCCCGGTCAATCTGACCAACGCCAATGTCTCCTCCGCTAGCCCAGGCGGATCGGGCGGCAGTGTGCAGCCGACTGCGGGCAACGATGTTTTCATCGGCTCTGGCGGCGGCGAGGTGCTCACCGGCGGGCCTGGCAACGACCTGTTCGAGGGCAATGGCAACGCCACGATCATTGGCGGCGGCGGCACCAACACGGCTGAGTTCCGCGGCACGCGGAGCCAATACACGATCTCGCTCGATGCGGCGACGGGCGTTGCGACGGTGACCGACAGCGTCTGGCGGCCGGGACGGCACGCAGACATTGACCGATATCCAAAATCTTCAGTTCAGCGATCAGAGTGTGGCGATTGGCAACTCGTCGACGTGGATTGATGCGTTGCCGAGTGCGGTATTGACGCCTGTTGGGAAGGAGACGCCGAGCTGGAGTTTGTCGGCGAGCGGCGGAGACGGGACGCTGACCTATTCGCTGCTGACACAGGCGCAGCACGGGACTGCGGTGGTGAACTCGAACGGGACGTTCACCTACACGCCGACAGCGAGCTATAGCGGGGCGGACAGCTTTCAGTTTGAAGTGACCGACAGCCTTGGCCTGACCAGCACCAACACGGTGAGCGTAGGGGTAGGAACGCCCGGTTATACGGTGGCGCAATCGCTGCAGCTGTCGGCCTCGCAAGGTGGCTATCTGACGCAGACGCCGGCGGCGGCGGGTAATCAGCAGACCTGGACCTGGAGCGGGTGGGTCAATCTGAGCAGTACTGGGCAGTGGCAGACCATATTTAACGCTGTGACGGCGAATGATGCGAGCTGGTCGGCGCTGCGGTTCACGTCGAATAATCAGCTGGAGTTTTTTGACGACACGGGCACCAGCTATGCGACTGACCTGGTGACGAACCAGCAGTTCAATCCGAACACCTGGTACCAGGTGACGCTGGTCTACAATACGACGCAGGCGGCGGCGGCGAATCGAGTGGAGTTATTCGTCAATGGCGTGCAGATCACGTCGTTTGCGACGCAGATCGACCCGAGCCAGAACTATGCCGGCGCGACAGGCGGGGCGTCATCGAACTATTTGGGGTTTGATGGTAGATGGTCTGAATATCCTCTCAACGGCAACTTGGCGGACGTGCAGTTTGTTGACGGGCAGGCGCTGAGCCCGACGTCCTTCGGCGAGAGCGTCAATGGGCAGTGGGAGCCGGCCGCCTATACGGGCAGCTACGGGACGAACGGCTATCATCTGACCTTTGCGTCGGGGGCGATCGGCAGCGACAGTTCCGGCGAGGGCGACAACTTCACCCCGGTCAATCTGACCAACGCCAATGTCTCCTCCGCTAGCCCAGGCGGATCGGGCGGCAGTGTGCAGCCGACTGCGGGCAACGATGTTTTCATCGGCTCTGGCGGCGGCGAGGTGCTCACCGGCGGGCCTGGCAACGACCTGTTCGAGGGCAATGGCAACGCCACCATCATTGGCGGCGGCGGCACCAACACGGCTGAGTTCCGCGGCACGCGGAGCCAATACACGATCTCGCTCGATGCGGCGACGGGCGTTGCGACGGTGGCCGACAGCGTTGGCGGCCGGGACGGCACGCAGACATTGACCGATATCCAAAATCTTCAGTTCAGCGATCAGAGTGTGGCGATTGGCAACTCGTCGACGTGGGTTGATGCGTTGCCGAGTGCGGTATTGACGCCTGTTGGGAAGGAGACGCCGAGCTGGAGTTTGTCGGCGAGCGGCGGAGACGGGACGCTGACCTATTCGCTGCTGACACAGGCGCAGCACGGGACTGCGGTGGTGAACTCGAACGGGACGTTCACCTACACGCCGACAGCGAGCTATAGCGGGGCGGACAGCTTTCAGTTTGAAGTGACCGACAGCCTTGGCCTGACCAGCACCAACACGGTGAGCGTAGGGGTAGGAACGCCCGGTTATACGGTGGCGCAATCGCTGCAGCTGTCGGCCTCGCAAGGTGGCTATCTGACGCAGACGCCGGCGGCGGCGGGTAATCAGCAGACCTGGACCTGGAGCGGGTGGGTCAATCTGAGCAGTACTGGGCAGTGGCAGACCATATTTAACGCTGTGACGGCGAATGATGCGAGCTGGTCGGCGCTGCGGTTCACGTCGAATAATCAGCTGGAGTTTTTTGACGACACGGGCACCAGCTATGCGACTGACCTGGTGACGAACCAGCAGTTCAATCCGAACACCTGGTACCAGGTGACGCTGGTCTACAATACGACGCAGGCGGCGGCGGCGAATCGAGTGGAGTTATTCGTCAATGGCGTGCAGATCACGTCGTTTGCGACGCAGATCGACCCGAGCCAGAACTATGCCGGCGCGACAGGCGGGGCGTCATCGAACTATTTGGGGTTTGATGGTAGATGGTCTGAATATCCTCTCAACGGCAACTTGGCGGACGTGCAGTTTGTTGACGGGCAGGCGCTGAGCCCGACGTCCTTCGGCGAGAGCGTCAATGGGCAGTGGGAGCCGGCCGCCTATACGGGCAGCTACGGGACGAACGGCTATCATCTGACCTTTGCGTCGGGGGCGATCGGCAGCGACAGTTCCGGCGAGGGCGACAACTTCACCCCGGTCAATCTGACCAACGCCAATGTCTCCTCCGCTAGCCCAGGCGGATCGGGCGGCAGTGTGCAGCCGACTGCGGGCAACGATGTTTTCATCGGCTCTGGCGGCGGCGAGGTGCTCACCGGCGGGCCTGGCAACGACCTGTTCGAGGGCAATGGCAACGCCACCATCATTGGCGGCGGCGGCACCAACACGGCTGAGTTCCGCGGCACGCGGAGCCAATACACGATCTCGCTCGATGCGGCGACGGGCGTTGCGACGGTGGCCGACAGCGTTGGCGGCCGGGACGGCACGCAGACATTGACCGATATCCAAAATCTTCAGTTCAGCGATCAGAGTGTGGCGATTGGCAACTCGTCGACGTGGGTTGATGCGTTGCCGAGTGCGGTATTGACGCCTGTTGGGAAGGAGACGCCGAGCTGGAGTTTGTCGGCGAGCGGCGGAGACGGGACGCTGACCTATTCGCTGCTGACACAGGCGCAGCACGGGACTGCGGTGGTGAACTCGAACGGGACGTTCACCTACACGCCGACAGCGAGCTATAGCGGGGCGGACAGCTTTCAGTTTGAAGTGACCGACAGCCTTGGCCTGACCAGCACCAACACGGTGAGCGTAGGGGTAGGAACGCCCGGTTATACGGTGGCGCAATCGCTGCAGCTGTCGGCCTCGCAAGGTGGCTATCTGACGCAGACGCCGGCGGCGGCGGGTAATCAGCAGACCTGGACCTGGAGCGGGTGGGTCAATCTGAGCAGTACTGGGCAGTGGCAGACCATATTTAACGCTGTGACGGCGAATGATGCGAGCTGGTCGGCGCTGCGGTTCACGTCGAATAATCAGCTGGAGTTTTTTGACGACACGGGCACCAGCTATGCGACTGACCTGGTGACGAACCAGCAGTTCAATCCGAACACCTGGTACCAGGTGACGCTGGTCTACAATACGACGCAGGCGGCGGCGGCGAATCGAGTGGAGTTATTCGTCAATGGCGTGCAGATCACGTCGTTTGCGACGCAGATCGACCCGAGCCAGAACTATGCCGGCGCGACAGGCGGGGCGTCATCGAACTATTTGGGGTTTGATGGTAGATGGTCTGAATATCCTCTCAACGGCAACTTGGCGGACGTGCAGTTTGTTGACGGGCAGGCGCTGAGCCCGACGTCCTTCGGCGAGAGCGTCAATGGGCAGTGGGAGCCGGCCGCCTATACGGGCAGCTACGGGACGAACGGCTATCATCTGACCTTTGCGTCGGGGGCGATCGGCAGCGACAGTTCCGGCGAGGGCGACAACTTCACCCCGGTCAATCTGACCAACGCCAATGTCTCCTCCGCTAGCCCAGGCGGATCGGGGGTCAACGTCGAACTCACCCTGACCGACGACGTGCCAGTCAATAACGGCAGCAGCGATCAGCTGTCGGCGGCGAGTGTCGTGCTCAGCGGTGGCTTTGCTGGCGATGGTGATCTGCTTTCGGCAAACACGGTTGGCACCAACATCTCGGTGAGCTGGAATTCATCGAACGAGACGCTGACCCTGACCGGGACCGACACCGAGGCGAACTACGCGTCAGTGCTGGATCGATTGACTTTCAGTTCGACATCTTCGAACCCAACCGACAGCGGTAGCTATACGACCCGCACCGCGACATGGCAGGTAACCGACGTCGACGGTGCGGCGAGCACCGCGCAGTCCGAGACGATCTACATTTCGTCCCAACTCGTCGGCAGCGGAAACTCCTCAAACGCGGCGTCTGGCGCCACGCTGGAAAGCAGCCAGTCCCAGTCCGCCGCAAACGGCCCGGCGACGGTTGCCGCCAGTGCGACGGTGGTCATTTCCGGCGCCAATTCCGCGTCGGTGACCTTCGAGGCTTCCACGGGCACCCTGCAGCTCGACGATCCGTCGACATTTACCGGGCAAATCTTTGGGTTCACCGGAAACGGCAGCCTCACCGGCTCGGATCAAATCGACCTGACGGACGTCAATTACAATTCCGTGCAGGACGCCTATTCGAACGGCGTGCTGACGGTGACCGATGGCACTAACAGCGCCAACCTCAATTTCGCCGGCTCCTATAGTCTTGCCAATTTCGAGTTCGCCAGTGACGGCAACGGCGGCACCATCGTCTACGATCCGCCGGTGACCGGCGCGAAGCCTTCAAGCCCCGGCCAAGCCACCGCCGCGAATTGCCCTCCCGCATGGCAGACAGCTTTCGGCTCCGCCCCGTCGGGAAACGGCGTAGGAGCGCCCTGGACCGTTCATGACGATTGGCACGGGTCGTCCGCAGCGGCGAGCAACAATACGCCGGCGCCGAACGCGCTTCCAATCCAACATCCGCACGGCTGAAATCAGGCGGGCCTCGACGTTACCGCTCGCGCCCCGCTTCGCTCGCAACCTCGCGCAGCGGCGAGAGCAGATAGTCGATGGCGCGGCGCCGCCCGGTCCTGACCTCGACCGTCACCGCCATGCCGGGCCGCAACGCGATCTGCTGGCCGTCGACATCGATGAAGCGCTGTGCGAGCCGGATGGTGGCGGGGAAGACGAGATTTTGTGTCTTAAGCGGCGATCCCGGATCGCCCTGCGGCCGTGCTGCGTTGGCGGCATCGCTCAATTCGGTCGCGTCCCGTTCGTCGACGGCATCGCCGAAGACCTTGGCGACGGTGCCGCCGATCGTGCCGTAGCGGGTGAACGGGAAGGCGTCGACCTTGATGACCGCGGCTCTCCCACCTTGACGAAGCCGATGTCGGCGTTGGCGATCATGGCTTTCACCTCGATCGCATCGTCGGCCGGAACGATGGTCAGCAAAGGCTGGCCGCCGCCACCACCTGACCGAGGCTGGAGACGGCGAGCTGCTGCACGGTTCCGGCGATCGGCGCTTTCAGCACGGTGTGGCTGGCCTTCGACTGCGCCTTGATCAGGTCCTCCTCCAGGTGGTCGCGCTTCTGCTCGATCTCTGCGAGCTTCTGCGATTGCTCGGCGACGAATTGTCCGACGGCTTCTTCCATTTTGCGGTCGAGTTCGGCCATGGCGGCATCCGTCTCGATCAACTGGCCGCGATCGCCGGTGTCGGTCGTGACCTGGGTCTCGTATTGCTCCATCGCCTCGATCGTCTGCGCGCGCGAGCCCGCCCCCATGGCGTCGAGTTTCTGCCGCATCGCGACCCGCTCCTTGGCGAGTGCGATGAGCTTTTCGCGTTCGGCGATGGTCGAGGTCAGCCGCTCCTTGGTCGCCTGTTTCTCGGCGAGCTGAGCCTTCAGCGTGGCGACCGTCGAGCGCAGTTGCGCCAGATCGGCGGCAAGCACGCCCTCTTCGCGGTGCCGCACCGCCTCGCTGATCCCCGCCGGAAACGCAATCGGACGGCGGTTCAAGCGTCTCGGTATGCGCGGCGGCAATCGCCGCTTCGCGCCTTGCCGCCTCGGCCGTCGCCGCTTCCAGATCGCGCGCCTGGGCTTCGCGCTCGGCGGCCGCCTCGGTCGGGTCTAGCTCCACCAGAACGTCGCCGGCATTCACGCGGCTGCCGTTCTCGACGCGGATGGCGGTGACCTTGCCGGCGTCCAGCGGCTGCACCACCTTGGAACCGCCGTCCGGCTGAATTTTTCCCGGCGCGACCGCGTAGATGTCCATCCAGCCGAAGTAGGACCAGGCGAGCGCGGCGACGAACAGCGCGCAGATGGTCAGCAGAGCGTGCGAGCGATCGGCGAGGGCGGGGTCACCACGATTTCGAGCGCCGCCGGCAGGAACTCGCGGTCGGTCGCCGTCAGCTGTGCGGGCGCTAGCCGCGCGACGGCCGGCAGCGTCGCCGGCGTCTGCGGCTGATCCGGTTTGGATGGCTCGCTATCCGATTGTTCCGCGCTCATCGGCATTTCACCGTTTCAATCGTTGCTCTCTTCCACCTGCATCCGCCACAGCCGTGCCGTAGAGGCTGTCTGGGCGGGCGAGTAGCGAATCGTGCGTACCTTCCTCGACGATCGAGCCGTTCTCGATCGCGATGATGCGATCGCAACGGCGGACTGCCGCGAGGCGATGGGCGATGACGATCACGGTGCGGCCACGCACGATCTGCGCGCATGTTGGACTGAATGGTGCGCTCGCTCTCGTAATCGAGCGCGCTCGTCGCCTCGTCGAAGATCAGGATTCGCGGCTGCGTGACGAGCGCGCGCGCGATGGCGATGCGCTGGCGCTGGCCGCCGGACAGATTGGCGCCGCGCTCCTCGATTGGCGTGTCATAGCCGAGCGGCAGCCTCGAGATGAACTCGTCTGCTCCGGCAAGCCGGGCGGCAGCGATCACTTGCCCGCGCGCCAGGCCTGGATTGGCAAGCGCGATGTTGTCGTGAAGTGAACGGTTGAACAGGACGTTTTCCTGCAGTACCACGCCGATCTGCCGGCGCAGCCAGGCGGTGTCGACCTGGCCGATATCGACGCCGTCGATCAGTACCTGGCCGCGATCGGCGCGATAGAGCCGCTGGATCAGCTTGGTGAGCGTCGACTTGCCGGAGCCGGATGGGCCGATGATGCCAAGCACCTGTCCGGCGGGGATTTCGAGATTAACGTCGCGCAGCACGTCAGCGCCGTCGGGTCGGTAGCGGAACGTCAGCCCGGCAATTCTGATGGCGCCGCGCATCGGCGGCAGGTGCGCGCTGGCGAGCCGCTGCGTTTCCGGCGGGCTGTTGAGAATGTCGCCGAGCCGCTGCCACCGAGATCTGCACCTGCTGGAAGCTCTGCCAGAGCTGCGACAGCCGCAAGATCGGCGCCGCGGCTTGGTTCATGATCATGTAGAAGGCGACCAGCCCGCCGATCGTCAGATCGCCGTCGATCACTGCCTTGGCGCCGAAGAACAGCACAGCCGCGGTCGTGGCTTTGTTGACGTATTGAATCGCGTTCTGGCCGAGATTGCTCAACAGGACAGCCTGGAACGAGGTCTTCACATAGGCGGCGAGCCGATCTTCCCATTCGTTGCGCAGGATTGGCTCGACCGCGGCGGCCTTGAGCGTCTGAATGCCGAATACGGATTCGACGAGGAACTGCTGGCTGGCCGCTCCGGTATTGAATCGTTCGTTGATCTTGTCGCGCAGCGCCGGGCGGACCAGGTGGGCGATCAGCAGATAGACCGGCAGTGAGGCAAGCACGATCAGCGTCAAGGTCGTCGAATAGAGGAACATGACGGCGACGAAAACCACCGCGAATAACAGGTCGATGAGCGAGGACAATCCCTGTCCGGTAAGAAAGCTGCGAATAGTCTCGATCTCGCGGACGCGGGCGACGGTTTGTCCCGTGGGTCGGGTCTCGAAATAACTGAGCGGCAGCCGCAACAGATGATCGAACAGCCGGCTGCCGAGTTCGACATCGATGCGGCTCGAGGTGTGACTGAGCGCGTAAGCGCGCAGATATTGCAGCGTGACGTCGAATATGCCGATCGCCGCCAGGCCGACGACGATGACCACGAGCGTCGACAGGCCTTTGTGCACCAGCACCTTGTCGATCACGATCTGAAAGAACAGCGGCGTGATCAATGCAAAGAGCTGCACGAACAGAGAAGCGATCAGCACGTGCGCAAGCGGCGCCCGGTAGCGCCAGATCGACGGCAGGAACCAGCGGAATCCGAAGGTCGCCGGATCGATCCCGGCGCCGCCCCACCGGCGCGTCACCAACACGATCTCGCCATCCCAGGCGGCGCCGACATCGTCTGCCGTTTCGTCCTTGACGGTACGAGTGAGCGGATTTGCGATCCGCAAGCGTCCGTCCGATAGGCGCAGCGCTAAGATGCGATAGTCGCCATCCTTCATCTTGAGGATCGCGGGCGCGGGAATTGTCGCCAGCCGCCCAATGTCCTGTCCAGACAGCAGCCGCGACTTCAATCCGATGCGCTTTGCCGCGCGCACGATGTCCTCGCCACCGGCGGCGCGGGCGCCGAGCCCCAGATCGTGGGCAAGCTGAAACGGGTCAACGGCGATGCGATAATGGCCGGCGATCGAGGAAAGCGAGACGAGCCCGGCGTCGGGCCGTGGCGGCAGCGGCTGGACGGCGGCCGAACTCGATGTGCCGCCGGGGGGTTGTGTTACCGTGTCAGACGACTCGCCGGCGGGCGCGTCGCTCGCGCGCTCCGCCGCCGGGTCCTGCGGCCAGCTGCGTTGCAATGACATATCGAGCCTTGGGTCCAGGTTAAATCCACCGCGCAGCCCTGTGCGACCCCCATGCTAGTCGCAATAACCCCCGTTAGTTCCACCGTATCAAGATGTTATCGCAACCACTATAAGCATATTTTTTGGATCGTGACCCGGATTTTATTCAAGGTTTCACCACATTATCGGCGGTTGGGATCAGCGAGCGGGACAGCCGCCGGTGCTCGGCGAAGCGCGTGTAGAAGGGTCCAAGCAGGCCGGCACAGACAATGCGCCTGTGGGTTGCGATGGAACACGGGCCTGGATCGCGCCTAGATCAACCAGGCACGCCGCGCCGGCGGGGCCAGGCGCTTCGTTTGAGCCTCGCGTCTAGCCCGGTGATCTAAGCTTGTTCAGGCGATGCAGCGTCGCTGTCCGCTCGAGCAAATCGATGCAACGCCTGGACTTCGGCGGCCTTGGCCATCAAGTCCGTCGCGAGAGCTTCCAGTTCGTGAGCAGTTGCTTGATCCGGGCAGATCCGGGCGAGCCGCAGCGCAGCGCTCGGCTTGCGTTCGCAGGTACGCTTCATCAAACCAAATGGATGCAGTCTCGGGCTTGCACGTCATGGGGTTCATAGATCAGTTCTGTGAGGGCCACGCCCGGCGGACTCGCATGAGGCGAGAGATTGTCGGCGACCACCGAAAAGTTGCGCTGATTGATAGTCTGGTGATGCAGCGATGCGTGGAACAGGTCGCTTAGTGCCGCCTGAGTCCGTCATCGAATTGGCTGGGGAGGCCGACAGCCATTTCTCCATCGCGCTCTACGTTTCGCGTCAGTTCTTCGTGTGCCATCCGCAGCAAATGGGCCAGCATCGGCATGTTCTGGTCCGCCGCTTCAGCTCTCGCATAATCAATAAGCGTCTGAAGAGCTTTCATGGCGCTCCGCCGCTCGGAGAAAGATTGCTCGATATCACTCATTCCGAACAGCCCGTCCCAGTGCGCGAATGGCACTCGTACCCCTCGAAATGGAAAAGTAGTCCAGTAGGGATGACGCGGGGAATCCTCCAAAGGTCCCGGGGGCAAGCCTAATGGCTGGCCGGAATCATCCAAAAGTATGGGCCGACAATCTGGCGGAGCAGGACGTCGGCAGCGTTAAAGCCAACGCCGGCCCGAAAAGCGCGGAAACGACAGGGAGTGGGCTTACTGCCGCTCAATGAGAGTGGGCGGCATCGGCGGATTCCGGCAGGGGGTGATGCCCCCGTTTGCGCGCCGATACCGCATATTGGCCCTGCTTGCGGTCGGTCGCGGTATTGGGTGCGACCACCGTGCGCTGGAACGCCTGCCAATTGTCGGGTGACAGCTCGGCCAGGTCCCTGACGACGAAATTCTGCTGAAACCTCTCCGCGTAGTGCTCCTTGCGCACTGGCTGGACCTGCAGGAACGGAACGTCGCTGCGGAACTCGATCGGAATGTCGGTTTTGAGCAGGCGGACATTGTCGAAAAGCGGGCCAAACCAATTGTCCGTTTCGATGATGCCCTCCAGCATCTGGTAGGCGCGGCTTTCCGGAAAATTGGCGACGCCGCGAACGAGCAAGCTCCATCCGGGCGCCGTCTTGGCGATGCACCCAGTCCATACCTGCAACTGGCCCGGTTGTAGGGACGGCGTAAGGAACGGTGGCGAGAAGCCGCGGATCTCCGCCGGCGCGGATTGATCGAATTGTGCGCTGAATCCCGGATATTGCACGGCGTCGCGGGTCAGCGGCAGCCACTCGTCCACTCCCGGGTAGGTCCACAGCATGTCGTGGCCGTCCCAGACGACCTTGAAACTCATCGGCAGGAAGACATACCAGCCGAATGCCGAGGCGCTGGTGATGGCCTCGCAATAGCGCAAGGCGCGTGCCGGGATGATGCCGCCCACTGACTTGTCCGCTCGGCGCGGCGGCATTCCGCCCGGTACCAGTTGAAAGAATTCGACCAGCGGGCCGTCAGGAGAAAGATCATCGGCTGACATGCGGCCTCCTGCATGACTTGTATGGTGGAGCGTCGTGATCGCGACACGGTTTGTCCGCGGGGCCCGATGCCCCGCGGACAGACATCAAAATCGGAATTAGCGGCCAAATACCGGCGCGGTATCGCCGAGACGCACTTTGCCTTGGCTGACGGTTGCGCTGTCACGCACCACTTTGTCGCCCGCGCGAAATGCCGGCGCGTTGTCGCCGAGGCGAACCTTGCCCTGATCCGCCGTCGCGTCGTCACGGCTCACCTTGGCTCCAGCGCGAAAGGCCGGCGCGTTGTCGCCGAGGCGAACCTTGCCCTGATCCGCCGTCGCGTCGTCACGGCTCACCTTGGCTCCAGCGCGAAAGGCCGGCGCGTTGTCGCCGAGACGAACCTTGCCCTGATCCGCCGTCGCGTCGTCACGGCTCACCTTGGCTCCAGCGCGAAAGGCCGGCGCGTTGTCGCCGAGGCGAACCTTGCCTTGATCCACGGTTGCGGCGTCACGGATCACTTCGTCGCCAAGTTTGATCTTGCTCATCGATTGCTCCTTGTTGTCGTCAGTAGTCCTAAGGACTGCGGTTACAGCCTAAGAGGGGTAAAGCCATCCGCAATTCAGTCAGATGCATTTTCCACTAATCTGAAGTCTTGAGGCTCGCGTGCCGGCCGACGCGACCAAAGTACGTGCCTTCCGGGACTTGCAGCCGCTTTATTTTCCGCGCAAAGCAGAACATTGATTGGCAGGTTGTCAGGGACTGCCAGATGAAGACGCGGCGCGCCGGTAAGCTTGTTGTCGTCATAGACGATGATCCTTTGGTCCTTGAGGCGACCGGAGGCCTGTTGCGTTCATGGGGCTGCAGGGTGATCGCCGCCGAAACCTGCGGCGACGCGATGACAAAGCTGGTCGAAATCGGCCAGCGTCCAGATTTGATCGTATGCGATTATCAGCTTCCCCCGGGACCGACCGGGCTCGAGGCAATAGAAACGTTGCGCAACGCGTTCGAAATTCCGGCGCTGCTCATCAGCGGCGACGGCACGTTGCGAGAGCGCGACGGCGGCCTTGCTGCATGCCGTCTTTTACATAAGCCGGTGAACGCAGAGACCTTCCGCGCGGTTCTGGTCGCCGCCTCCGTGTTGCAAGCTGAGGCATAAGCGAAGCGTGGACAAGCAGAGTAAGGCGCCCAGCCCAGTTGAGTTCACGTTCCTGCTGCTGCTCGGCGTCCTTTGGGGGATTCCGTACGCGCTTACCAAGATATCGCTTGAGACCATCCCGCCGGTCACGCTGACGGCCGCCCGCGTATCGCTGGCGGCGGTGACGCTGTGGATCATATCCGCTGTGCTGGGACGCAAGTTTCCGCTGCGGTCGGATCGTGTGGCGCGGCTGTTCATACAAAGCTGCGTCACGTGCGTGGTTCCTTACACGTTCATCGCTTTGGGCCAACAATCGGCGAGCAGCGGACTGACCGCGATCCTCAACTCGACGACACCCCTGTTCGTCTACCTCATCAGTCTGACTTGGACGCATCACGAGACGATGACCTTCCAGCGGCTGTCGGGACTCTTAGTCGGGCTGACGGGGGTCGTTTTGATAGCCGGTGCGAGCGCCTTGTTGGGGCTGGGCCGCGAATCGACCGGTCAAGCAGCGATCATGCTCGCAACGCTCTCAAGCGCCATCGGCGTGATCCATGGCCGACGATTTTCTGACATGCCGCCGGAGGTCGTCGCAGCCGGCATGCTGACGTGCGCCGCACTCGTGCTTGTGCCGGCGTGTTTGCTCATTGAGGCGCCGTACCATACCGTGCCATCGCTTGGTTCGGTAGCAGCCCTCGTCGCGAATGCCGTGGGTGCCACTGCATTCGGTTTCGTTCTTTATTTTCGTTTGATCCGAACCATCGGCAGCATGGGCACGGCCAGCGCCGGCTATCTCAAACCGGCGGTCAGCGTTTTGATCGGCTGCACATTGTTGGGTGAGTCCTTCACCTGGATATTGGGCGTTGGCCTGTTCGCCGTCTTTTTTGGTATTGCGGCGATCAACGATAAATTGCCGATTGTGCCGTTGCTGACTTTGTTCAGAAGAAGAGAAGACGGCGCGTTGTGGAGCGCGATTGTGCGAAGGGTACCAATCGCGAAAAACGCGAAGAACAGGATCGAGCTGGGCCGCTCCTGACAGGCGCGTTTCAGTCGATCAAATCGTCGGCGCCAGCGAGCAAAACTTGCGGTATCGTCAGATCGAGCGCCTTCGCGGTTTTTAGATTGATCGCGAGTTCGAATTTCGTCGGTGCCTGGATCGGAAGATCGGCGGGGCTTGCCCCGCGGAGGATGCGATTGACATAATCCGCCGCTCGGCGAAATAGATCGATAACATCGACGCCATACGATATCAGGCCACCCTCCTCGACGAAATACCGATATGGATAAATAGTCGGAATGCGCAATTGCGCGGCCAGTGAAATGATGAGGCTCCGGTAAACCGTAGTAAAATTATCGGGCATCACGATGATGCCCGAACCGGACTGTTGGGCGATATTTTTCATTGATCGTTCGATGTCGCTGGGCGAGTGTACCTCGTCCAATGTCCCTTGTAGCGCCAGCGCCACGGTAGCCGCGTCGAACGTGCGAAAATACTCGGTGGCCAGTTCGCCTCGCGCTACCGTCGCCGGATTGAATAAAAGCATGACCCGAGCGAGATTCGGCGTGATCTCCGTCAACATCGTGAGAAGTTTGCCGGGAATGGTGGGACTGAGATTGGTGAAGCCGGTGGCGTTGCCGCCTGGGTGCGCGATGCTGGAGGCGAAGCCGCTGCCGAGCGGATCAGCGACGACCACGAATACGATCGGAATTGTTCGAGTCGCTCGAACGAGCTCGGTGACGACTGGCGTACTGTGTCCGACAATGACATCGGGCCGGAGAGTGACTAGCTGCTTCGCATAGTCATGCATAAGCGCCGGGTCACCCGCGGCGTATCGATACTCGATGTGGAGGTTTTTGCCGGGCACCCAGCCGTCACTGGCGAGGCCCTGTTCGAGTGTTACGGTACGAGCCCTTGCCTCATCATCATTTGCCAACCCCAAGAGGACGCCGACGGTACGTGTTCTGTCAGAGACCTGCGCGCGCGAAGCGGCCGGCCAAGCCGCCAGCGCCGTGCCGCCGATGCGGAAGATTTGGCGTCGCGTTAGGTCCATCGTCGGCGTCCGCTAAGAAATAAGCCGCGCAGTGTCGATTTCGGCAATCTCGCCCGGGCCCTGTAGGATGGCCCCGACCGCAATCAGGATACTAGGACCGGGGAAAAAAGGCGTCTGATGCATTTTGCCACGCTGTCTTGCTGCCATTTTTGCCCATGATGAGCGGCTTTTGGCCTTTGCTGACGCGGTTGCCCCTCGCTCAGCAATGCGATGTGTGCTAATTGAAAAAATGCATAATTGTCGCTGGAGATAGCGCGCTCGCGATCGATCTGACAGTGTGGCGCGGCGGCAGACGTACTTGCAAGGAGACCTGAGCGGCCATTTGTGCACGCGCAACGGGCGGCGGCGATGAAAAGCGTGTCGAAACCACAAGCAACCGACGAAGTCGCCCCGACCCAGTCTAAAACGTCCGGCCGCCTGTTTCGCAAATATGTCGCGCTTTTTCTTGTGGTCGGCCTTACGCTCGTGCCAAGCGGCCTTCTGGACGTTTGGTTTTCCTACCAAGAGCAGCAGGATCTCTTTGTTCGTATTCAGCGTGAGCAGGCCAAAGCCGCGGCGGAAAAAATCGGACAATTCGTTGCTGGAATCGAAGGTCAACTGGGCTGGGCGGTTCAAGTACCGCTCGACAGTAAATCGAGCAATGAATTGCGGTACGACGCCATGCGGCTGCTGAGACAGGCGCCGGCGGTGACTGAAATCTCTCTATTGGATGCCAGCGGGCACGAGCGCTACCGGGCCTCTCGGCAGGCGGCCGATGTCGTCAACAGCATGATCGATTTCTCGAAAGACCCCGCGTTCCTTTCAGCCAGAGCTAATAAGACATATTACGGTCCGGTCTATTTTGTGAACGGGTCCGAACCCTACATGGCGATCGCCCTGGGCGGTCTGCGGCCGGAAGACGGTGTCGTGGTGGCGCAAGTGAACCTTAAATTCATCTGGGACGTGGTGTCCCAGATCAGGGTCGGCAAGCGAGGCCTTGCGTACGTCATTGACTCGCGAGGGCAGCTCATCGCCCACCCGGATATCAGCCTGGTGCTGAGGGAAGTCGATCTGTCGCATCTGCCGTATGTGGCGGCCGCGCGCGCTGTGGGGGCTGAGGAAGCAAGTGGCCGACCGATCGTCGCGATCGATCCAATGGGTCACAAAGCCCTCAACGCCTATGCGCGCGTCGCCCCGCTCGACTGGCTGGTATTCACCGAGCTGCCGATCGAGGAGGCTTACGCCCCGCTCTACGCGACATTGATCCGCTCCGCGCTTCTGCTGGTCGCGGCGCTGGCACTTGCGGTGTTTTGCGGTCTATTCCTTGCGCGCAGAATGATGGTGCCCATTCGCGCCTTGCACGACGGCGCCGCGCGTATCGGCAGCGGCGACCTCGCCCAACCCATCTTGATCAACACCGGCGACGAGCTGGAGGCGCTCGGCGGCCAGTTCAACCGCATGGCCGAGCGGCTGCAGGATTCCTACGCCACGCTCGAGCGGAAGGTGGAGGAGCGCACGCAGCAGCTTGAACTGGCCAATCGTGCGAAATCCCGTTTCATCGCGGCTGCGAGTCACGATCTGCGGCAGCCGTTGCATGCCCTGGGACTGTTTTTCGCCCAATTGCAAGTTCGGATGAGCGCGGCGCAGCGCCATATGCTGCTGAGCCGTATCGAGGCGGCGCTCTCATCAATGAATGAGCTGTTCAATGCGCTGCTCGACATCTCGAAGCTGGAAGCCGGGGCGCTGACGCCAAACATCACTGAATTTCCGGTCGCCGAGCTGTTGAAACGCGTGGAAACGACGTTTGCCGGTCCGGCCCAGGAAAAGGGCTTGTCGCTGCGGGTCGTGCCGGCAAGCGGCTGGGTGCGCAGCGACTTCATCCTCCTTGAGCGAATCGTCTTCAATCTCGTCGCCAACGCTGTGCGCTACACGAACCGGGGCGGCATCGTGGTTGGCTGCCGCCATCGCGGCGGCAGCCGCTCGATCGAGGTCTGTGACACCGGACCCGGAATACCGGCGGATCAGTATCAGAACATCTTCAGCGAATTCTACCGGATCGGTGAGGCGGACCGCGGCCGCAGCGGCGGATTGGGTCTTGGCCTTTCGATCGTCGAGAGGCTTTGCCATCTGCTCGATCACCCGATTGCGCTCGACTCAACAGTGGGTCGAGGCTCCCGTTTCGCCGTTTCCGTCTCCGTCACCGACGGGTCGGCGTCGCGGGTTGAAGCAGCGCGTGTCCAGCCTGATTTGCCGATGCCGTCCAACGGGCAACTTGTTGCCGTCATCGATGATGACCAGCCGGCGTTGGATGGGATGAAGGGACTATTGCTCAGCTGGGGCTATCGGGTGGCGGCGGGCAGGACCGATACCGCCGCGCTCGCCCGCCTCGCGGAATATGAAAGCCCCCCGGACCTGATCATCTCGGACTATCGTCTGGCAAACGGCATGACCGGAATAGACGTCATCGACCGCCTGCGCCGAGCAATGAACAGCGAAATTCCCGCGTTCCTGATCAGCGGCGATACGGATACGCAGGTTACCGGCGAGGCGAGAATGAATGGCTATTGCCTGATGCATAAGCCCGTGGATCCGCTGTCGCTGCGTGGGCTGGTGAGCGAGATGTTAAAGGAGCAGGCTGCCGGTCAGGAGCGCCGAGGCGCGGAGGTGCCCTGATACGGGGCTAACTGCCAGCGCTCCAGGCAGGCTCAGACTTCCGGCGCCCTCGCCGAATCCGCCGCGGCCGGGAATTCCCAGCCCATGTCGTTGGCGGCAATCACCGCTTCGGTTCGGTTGGTGACTTTGAGCGCCCTCAGAATGGCCGTGACATGATTCTTCACGGTCGGTTCGGAGAGGTCGAGCGTGCGGCAGATCACCTTGTTGTTCTTGCCCTTCATCATCAGCGACAGGACTTCGATCTGCCGCGTCGTCAGGCCCAAATCCGCGGGTGATGGGTGTCGAAGCTCGCCGCGCGCATGCTTGGGCAGACCGGCCGACATTTGCTCGCGATGAAGAATCTCCGGCGGGACATAAATACCGCCTGAAAGAACCAGCCCGAGCGCGCCGAGCATGACTTCGCGCTTGGCGGATTTTGGAATATAGCCGCGCGCACCTGCTTCGAGCACGCGCACGACATTGGTGCGGTCCTGGGAAGCGGAAAGCACAACGACAGAGACCGCTGGCCTCTGTTCGCGCAGCTCCGCGAGCAGTGAAAGTCCATCGCGATCGGGCAGGTGAAGATCGAGCAGAATAAGGCCGATTTCCGGGTTGTCGGCGATAGTCTCGAGCGCTTCCGCGGCGGAGGAGGCCTCCAGCACTGCCGCGTCGCGTCTGAGTTCCCTGAGAACCCGACGCAGCGCATCCCGAATGAGAGCGTGGTCGTCGATGACTAGAACCTTCATCAGCCGCGGTCCTCTTCGAGCCCGGTAAGACAATACTTTAATTCATTATGCCTCGGCAGCCACTATGCGAGTGCCGCAAACGTTGCAACCCTGCGGCGTGTTTCGCCGCGCGGGCCCTCGCCAGGCCGACGGATAGCCATGGCCCGGGTAGCTATGGCCCGGGTAGCTATGGCCGCCGTCGCCACAGGGAAAATACTGATTTTAGCTAGCGACACAGAAGCCTGACAGTCAGGAGGACTGCAGGCGAGTCTGTTCAGGAACGCTTGCCGGCAGGCAGAGCGTCGAGTGCACGGACGACCGAACGCCTCAAGTCGAGATCCTTGATGCGCTTGAAAGCACTCAGCAGCGCGTGTCCATCCGGACTTGCCAGAAAGTCGGCGACGCGGCGCGTGGACGCCGCAGGCCCGCGTTTGAGCGCGGGCTGACGGGACTTATCCGCCGCCTCGAAAAAGAAATGTATAGGAACATCAAGGACTTCCGAGATCCGCTCAAGGCGGGCCGCAGCCACGCGATTAGTCCCGTTCTCGTACTTCTGCACCTGCTGGAAGGTGATTCCGATCTGCTTCGCAAGCGTCTGCTGGCTCATGCGCAATTCGAGCCGCCGCATGCGGACGCGGTTGCCGATGTTCTTGTCAGTCGAAGTGGCCCGCTTTCCAGCCATTGTTTTGTCCTGAGCCGATGATCTCATTTTCCTGTATTCTTATCTTTTCATAGCTACAAGAAATCCCAAGGCGAGGATATCCCCCAGTTTTGGTTAACTGGATGTCCGGCGACGCAACGCGCCCGGTCGAGCAGGAACTGGCGTCGGCCGGGCGGCGCGCCTGGAACTTGAGGCCGACAAGCTGTATTTGAAGGCGCAACTCCCCAGCCGGTCCCGTAGCTCAGCCGGACAGAGCAGCGGTTTCCTAAACCGAAGGTCAGAGGTTCGAGTCCTCTCGGGACCGCCAATTAATCGTCCGCACAAAATACGGGTTTTGACTTAGTTCCGCCGCAGGGGCACGGTTTTGCCGGAGCGCCGCAAATAGGTCGTCGCGAACGCATAAAAATACCAGCGCAAATAGGCGGGCAGCCACCTGACGACCTGAAAGCGGCTGGTGCCGTGCGCGCGCTCGAACCACTGCGCCGGCACCTCGCCGATGCGCCAGCCGAGCCGATGGCATTTGACCGCAAGCTCGATGCTGTAACAGAAGCCGCGATCCGACTCGACGGCGATCTGATCGACCACGCGCCGCCCGAACAGGCGAAAGCCGTTGGTGGCGTCGCGCGTCGGCAGCCGGCCGAGATGATGGAGCGTGAAATTGCCGGCGCGCACCAGCGTCGCTTTGAGCCATGGGCAGCCGACCATGCTCCCGCCCGGCATGAAGCGGCTGGCGCAGACGATGTCGCAGCCGGTTTGCGCCTTCGCCGTCATGGCGTCGATGATGCCGGCATTGTAGTGGTCGTCTGCCATCATGACGAGCGTGAACGGCGCGTCGCTCGCGGCTAGACCGGTGAGTACGGCGCCGAGCGCGCCGCGCCCGTTGTTGCGCACGAAGGAGAGAGGCATGACGCCGAGCTGCTCGCGGTGTTCGCGGATCGCGGTCAGCGTGTTGTCGTCGTCGCGGTCATAGCAGATGAGAACGCGAAACGGCGTCTTCACCGCATGCTGCAACGACTGCAGCGTCGGCAGGATATTGGCGCCCTCGTTGTAAACGGGAATGACGACATCGAGGCGCGGCGTTGCGGCCAAATTCATCGGATGACGTTGCCGCCCTCGAGATGGCCCCAAAGATCGAAAACCGGCTTGCCCCGGTAATCGGCATTCCGGTAAGCGGCATGCGGAGCGCACACGATCAAAAGATCGCTCATGCCAATCACCTCGTCGAGCGTGCGCAGCTCCGGATCGGTCTTCACAAACGGGTCCGTAGTCAGTACCGCGCGCGCTTGCGCGGTCAGCACTTTCTTGAATTTGTAGCTCAGCGAGGCGCGGATATCGTCGCTTTCGGCCTTGAATGCCATGCCGAGGAGCCCGACGGTCATGCCGGCGAGATCGTAGCGGCGCTTGAGATCGTCGACGACATGCAGCACCAGCCCTTCGTTGACCAGAAGTGCTGCGTGACCCAGCGCGAACTGGTTGCGGGCGAAGGCGCTGAGCTGCATCGTGTCCTTCACCAGGCAAGGCCCGGCGGCGAAACCCGGCCGCGGCACGCCCTTGAGCCGCGGATAATTGTGCTTCATCGCCTTGAGCACGCGCTGATAATCGATGCCGGCCGATTTGGCGACCAGATAGAACTCATTGGTCACGGCGAATTCGATATAGCGATAGGCGTTGGTGAACAGCTTGGCGAACTCGGCCTCCATCGGCGAGACCACGACCACCTCCGGCGCAATGCGCGCAAACAGATTGACCGCCTCGCGTTCCGCCTCCGGCGTTGTGCCGCTGACGATCTGCGGCAGCTCGCGCAATTCCTTCAATCCGTCGCCCTGAACGATCCGTTCCGGGCAGAATGCCACCAGGAGATCGCGGGCCTTTGTTCGCAGATAAGACGCCAGCCATTCCGTGGTTCCTGGGAATGTTGTTGAGCGCAGCACGACGAGTTGACCGTCAGCAAGCGACGGCAAAATGGCGTCAACGCAGTCCTGAATCACCTTGCGGACCGGATTGAAGAATTCGTCGATCGGCGTGCCGATGGTGATAATGACCGGTCCGCGTCTGGAGATGCGATCGGGCGAATCGGTGAAGACCATGCGCCCGTCGGCCAGAGCTCTCTTTAAGGCCTCCTGCGCGCCGTTCTCGATGAACGGCAGCTGGCCCGCGCGCAACATGTCGAGCGTCGCCCGGTTGAGATCGTTGACGTTGACCCGCAGTCCGGCTTCGGCCAGCGCCAGCACCAGCGGGATGCCGACATGGCCGGCGCCGCCGACGATGGTTACGTCGGCGTTTTCGACCGTGGTGGGCGCGCCGCGGGCGGCGATCTCGGGCCGTACGGTCATCGCACTCGCTCTCCGCTGACTAGCACGAACGGGCGGAGCGGTTTCATGATGGCGAGGTTGAACACGGCACGGTCGACAAAATTGTAAATTGGCAGCAGACGTCGCGTACTCCGTGCAGCAACATAGCGGTAAGCGAGGCCGGCCAGGTAGTCGATCTGCACCCGGAAACCTCCGTCGCGGAAGAATTCGGCGATCTGCCTAGCTAGAACCGGCCGCTCATTCTCAGTGACGCCAAGCGAACTGTAAAATGGCGAGGCGCGGTCCCGATAGAGCCACATGAACGGATTCATACGATTCGGATCGAACGCGACGAAACGTGCATTGGGTTTAAGCACCCGGTGGACCTCCGCTACCAGCCGCCTCGGATCGGGAAAATGATGTACCAGTGCGCCCAGCAGCACACCGTCGAGGCTTTCACTTGCAAACGGCAGGTTTTCCGCATCACCCTCGATCAATTCGAGGTGGGGATATTTGTTGCGGCCGATCGCCAACGATTTGGGGCTGATATCGACGCCGATGCTCGAATAGCCGGCTTGCTGCAGCAGTTCGGTGAATGTCCCAGATCCGCAGCCGAGATCGGCGACGCGCGCGCCGTGCGGCAATCCGCTCAGCCGCACGAAAGCGGCGATCAACCGAGCATTGGCCTGCGGGGTGAATACGTCGTATTCGCCGCTCGTCGCATGGGCGTCGAAGAAGGCAATCTCCTTTTGCTTGTCTTGTAGGCTGTGCATGCACATCGGATCAAGCTGACGCAAGCCGCGATCGAGCGGTGCGATAAAGTGGTGGAATCGGCGGCTGTTTGTTCGCCATTACAGTCGCCCGGCCTCGATCTCCCGCCGACACCAGTGGACGACCTCGTCTACGGTCTCTTCCAAAGTGACTTCACCGACAAAGCCTAGCCGATCCTTCGCCTTTGTCACGTCGGGCACGCGGTACTGGACATCGTATTCGAATGGCGGATCGCTGACGACCCGAAACGGCAGGGCCGGACCGTTGACGCTCCGCCAAACGAGTTCGGCCAATTCCAGGACGCTGGTGCGTCTCGCCGTGGAAAGATTGAAATCCTCGTTCAGCGCGGCTGGATGTTCGGTGCACAGGGCGATCCCCCGCCCCAGGTCGCGCCCGTGGGTATAGCAGCGCACCTGGTTGCCCTCACCCAGAATGTGCAGCGGATTTTGCCCTTTGACCGCCTTTTGGACGAGATCCGGCAGCACATGGCTCATCGCGAGCTTGATGTTGCCGCTCATCACCTCGCGGTCGCCGAGCGCGCGCCCTTCGCCGACGCCGACACAGTTGAAAGGGCGGACGACGGTGTAGGGCAGCTCGTGCTGTTCGAAGGCGCCGCGGGCGAAATATTCCGTCGCCAGTTTTTGAAATCCGTAGGTGCTCAGCGGCGGCGGGCTGCGCAACTGCTCCCCTTCCGGAGTTGGAAATACATTTGCGCTCTCGAACACCATGCTGGAGCTGATCACCGTGATCTTTTTCATTCGGCCGGCTTTGAACGATCGGATCGCGGCGTCGAATGTGGCGGCGAGGATGCGCTCGTTTTCCGCCAGCAGATCGTAGGCATAGGCGTGAAAGTAGCTGATGCCGCCGATCATGGCCGCGCCGGCGATCATTTGATCGCAGTCTGCGGCGAGCGTCCGCATCAGCTCTGCGTCCTTGCAGTCGCCGCGCACCAGCCGGTATCGAGGATGGCCGTCGTGCTGCTTGGCGACTTCGCCATATTTCGAGAAATTATCGACGCCGACAACGTCATGTCCGCGGCCGAGAAGCTCGTTGACGATGTAGCCTCCCAAAAAGCCGGAGGATCCGGTGACGAGTATCCGCATTGCAGATGTCCTTAATCGATGAGGACCTTTGGGCGTCGAGAGCGGTATTCGCGGACGCCGTCAGTTGCCGAGTTGATAGTGAATTTCGCGCAGATAGGCCAGGTGAGCTTCGGCGATATCCCGGTTTGGATAAATATAGTCCAGCATTTCCGGCGTCCATTCGCCGGCGATAAAGTGCGACCAGTCGGCGTTGATACGATTGACCGTCACTATCGCATATTCACCCACGGCGACCTGTTGCGCCAGCCAGACGACGCATACTGCAGCGATCATCCACGGCGCGAATATCCGCTGCAGGGTACACCGGCATTCGTACAGATACTCCAGCGACCACAGGAGAAGCCCGGCATGCAACGGAACGACAAACATCCCGTAGCGAATCGGAACCTCTACTCCTGTCTCGAGGTTGAGCCGCGCCAGCGGAGCGCTGGCGGCGATTAGCAACGAAAAAAGAATGAGCCCGAGGCCGATGCGCTGCTGATGGGTTATGGGGCCGCCGGAGAAACTCGCGCGCAGGATGGCGAACGAGCCGAGGCAGAGCATACCAAATCCGATCAACCTGCCCGGCCAAAGCAGCAGCGGCAGGCGAGACCACGGCAGACCGAGGAAGCGGATCGTATAGTCGAAGCTTTCAACGAGACCCGGCAGAGTAAGGATGCCCGGAACGGTATGCGCTGCCAGATGCCAGGTAAAGGCGACAATGAACAGCACCCCGGCGCTGCCGACGCCGGCGATCCAAGGCCAATGCAACCGGCTTCGCCACGCTGACCATATCAATACCGGCCATATCAGCAGACCCGCGGACACGCCGAACGCCGCGCAACAGGCCGCCGGGATTGCCCCGATCCTGCGATAGTTGGCGAAACGTCCCTGCTCGCCGCTGCCGACAAGAAGCGCCAGCGAGAACAATGCGAACGCGCAGGTGTGCAATTCAGCGCAAATGTTTGGCCAGCTCACCATGACGACAATATTGGCAGGGGCAACGAGTAGTATGGAAATCGAAAGGGCCGCGCGCTTCCAGGAGGTCGGAAGACGGCTATTCACGATTTCCCGGCCGATCGTCGCCGCCATCGCGCAGACGAGCAGCAATCCGAACACCACAAAAGAAGGCCCGATCCTGTCGAACCACCGCAGATCAAGCGCAACTAGAATTCGGGTGAACACCGGGCGATGTTCATTATGGGGCGTCCAGAGATAACAGAAGAAATCGCACGACGGCGGCCGGGCACCATAGAAATTAATCCAATCGAGGGCGTCCCCTACGGCGCCGTGGACAATCGTCTTCTCGACGAAAAACAGAAAAAGCGCGCAATTCGCCGCCGCCAATGCTCCAAGCACGATGGGCATGGAATGGAGCCGGGAAACGGAACTCATGCGCTCCTGTCCGCGGCACAAGCGTTGCAGTCGCCTTTAAGCCGGTGGTGCGTAACATGCCGAAGCAGCATGGACAAGCGGATCGGCGCAGCCAATTGATACGTCGTTGCCACCAGCGATCGCGAATGGCATTAGGTGTTCAGAGAGCTTGAGATCGAGGCGCGGCTAGACGCGTATGCCGGAAATCCTGGACGCCATCGGCCTCCGTCACGGGACGGATAAGGCCTCCAATGGCCATGACGTTCTTTCCTTCTACGAGCGGTTCCTTGAGCCGATGCGCGACCGCGCGGTGCGTGTGCTTGAAATCGGCGTTCTCGATGGCGCGTCGTTGCGCATGTGGCGCGATTATTTTCCAAATGGGACGATCATTGGCGTTGATAGGGATCGCGGCGCACTCGCTCACGTCGGCGACCGTATATCGATTGAATTGGCCGACCAATCGAGCAAGCGCGACCTCGACCGGATTGCATCGCTTGGGCCGTTCGATGTTATCTTGGACGACGGCTCGCATGTCTGGAACCACCAAATCCTGAGCCTGCAAACGCTTTTTCCCTCAGTCCAACCCGGGGGCTTCTATATCGTCGAGGATCTGGACACGAGCCACGGCCGCTACAAACCGTTCTATGCTGGTGGCTGGCGTTCCGCGGCAGACTATCTGTATGAACTTTCGGATTGGGTCGTCGGCCACCGGCAGATGCTCAAAGCGGATGACCCGTCGCTGCTGCAGCTTTGGCCGCTTATCGATCTCATAGCTTTCCATCAAAACGCGGCCCTGCTCCAACGGCGCCTGGTGCCGCGTCAATTCAACCCCGCGAAGAAAGAGAAGCGAAGCGGTCTTGTTTTTCAGCTGGCCCGCATGGCGCTCAGACGTTAAGGCGTGTCGGTCATCGCGCGGCCGCGCCGCAGAGTGACGCGCACCCGCGGCCGTCTAGGCGTCAACCAATCGTCAAGCATACGCTGCCGCGGCGCGCAGCCACCAAATATTAACCACGGACTTTAAGCCGATTTCGATCCTTACGCGCTATTTGCAGCAACGGACTGGGCAGCAGAAGCGCCCGCGGGGGGATGTTAGGCGTCCAGCAGGACGCGTGACACCGCGTGGGGGCTCTATTGTCGTCTCACATCCCGCAAGCTCAATTCACGGATGTCGAGGCGCATTGTCATGCTGGAACTGGTCGATCTGCTCTCCAATACTTTCAACTGGCGTCTGGCCGAACTCGAAGCCGAGCTCGCCGCGGCGCGTGCGAAAGTCGTCGAGCTCGAGTCCAAGATCGAGGCAGACCCGCTGCTCGATATCCTCAACCGGCGCGGCTTTGAGCGCGAACTCAAACGCGCGCTCAACTACGTTCAGCGCTACCGGTCGAGCAACGCCGTCATCTTCATCGATCTCGACGGGTTCAAGGCGGTGAATGACGGCTACGGGCATCTCGCCGGCGACAACGTGCTCAAACAGGTTTCCGCCGCGATCATCCGCGTGCTGCGCGCGTCCGATATCGTGGCCCGCTTCGGCGGCGACGAGTTCGCCGTCCTGCTGTGGAACCTGAGCGAGGAAAGCGCGTACGCCAAGGCGCTGGCGCTCGAGCAAATGATCGCTTCGCTCGACATCCGCTGCTCTGGCCGCAGCGTGCGGATCGGAGCTTCCGCAGGCGCGACGACGCTGCAGCAAACCGATCACCTCGCCGACATCATGGCGCGGGCCGATGCGCACATGTATGCGCGCAAGCAAAGCAATAGCCGTAGCGCTGCGTAGTCTGGCGTTGCTCGCCCGAAGGGGGTCAGAGAGAGCCGTCGATCGCAATGGCAAGCTAAAGTTCCGAGAAAATAGGGATGTCAAGGGCAAAGCCGCTGCGCGGCGCCGAAGGCGCCCTTGACATCCCTATTTTCTCGGAAGAGGGCTTACCATTGCGATCGACGGCTTGCTGCATCGAGGATTTGCTTGAGTTGAGCGAGGTCGACGCCCTAGCCCGACCAATCTCTTTGCTGTCCCCGCTCAAACGCCGAGATAGCGGTTCATCACCTCCGGTGAGGCCTGCAGCGCGTCGGAGGTTCCTTCGAACACGACGTGGCCGTTGTTGAGTACGTAGGTGCGGCTCGCGAGGCTCAACGCAGCGCGGACGTTCTGCTCGACAATGACGATGGTTTGGCCGGCGGCCGCGAGTTCGCGGCATACTTCCAATAGATTCTGCACGATGATGACGGCGAGCCCTTCGAATGGCTCGTCGAGCAGAATGAGCTTCGGCCGGCGAATGAGCGCCCGCGCGATGGCCAGCATCTGCTGCTCGCCGCCGGACAGCGTTCGTCCGTAACTGCCGCGCCGCTCGCGCAGGCGCGGAAAGATCGCGTAGATGTCGGCCATCGGCAGCGGCTTTTGCGCCGAGAGCGCGGCGAGGTCGAGATTCTCCTCCACAGTAAGCCCGCCGAATATGCGCCGCTCCTCGGGAACGAGCTGCAGCCCGCGGCCGGCGATGGCGTGGCTCGGCAGGAGCCCGATCGGCTCGCCGTCGAAACGGATCGTGCCCGAGCGCGGATGCAGCACGCCGGCAAGCGTCTTCAGCGTCGTGCTCTTGCCGGCGCCGTTGCGGCCGAGCAGCGCGACGACTTCGCGCTCGCGCACCTTCATCGAGACGTCGAACAGAACATGCGAGTCGCCGTAATAGGCGTTGATGCGGTCGGCCTCGATCATGACCGCGACGCCGTTTCCGGCGTCGGGCGGCTCTCTGCGCGCCATATCGCTTGCGGCATCGCTCATGGCGCTAGTCCACCCAGATAGGCCTCGCGCACGCGCGGGTCGTTGGAAATCTCCTTCGCGGTCCCCTCGGCGAGCTTGCTGCCTTCGTGCAGCACGGTGATGCGCTCGGCGAGTTCGAAAACCGCGTCCATGTCGTGTTCGACGAGAACGATGGTGCGGCCCTTACGCAGGTTGCGGATCAATTGCTTGATGCCCTCGCGCTCGGCCGGGCTCAGGCCCGCGAGCGGCTCATCGAGCAGCAGCACTGCCGGCTGCGAGGCCAAGGCGAGCCCCAGCTCGACACGGCGCTTTTCGCCGTAGGGCAACGTCTCGACGACGAGGTCGGCGCAATCGGCAAGACCAAGTTCTTCGATCAGCGCTTCGACCAGTGCTTCGACTTTGCCGAAGCTGTCGGCCGAACGAAACACATCGAGGCGCAGCCGGCCGCGCTGGCGGGCGAGCGCGCCGAGCCGGAGGTTTTCGCGCACGGTGAGCTGCGGGAAAAGCTGATTGATCTGATAGCTCTTGGCCAGTCCGCGCTGGTAGGCCGTGGTGACATCGGCGCTGCCGATATCGAGTCCGTGCAACAGGATGCGGCCGCTGTCGAGTGTTTCCTCGCGCGCCAGGAGGCGCAGGAAGGTGCTCTTGCCGGCGCCATTGGGTCCGATGATGGCGTGCAACGTGCCTTGCGGCAGCGCGAGCGACACATCCTCGACGGCGTGAATGCCGCCGTAGGCCTTGCTGATACTCTGCGCCTCGAGCGCAAACTCCACGGGCTTGGCGGATGCGGCAGCGAGCATGGGTAACGGCGCGAGCAGCGCTTCACGTGCCGCCGCGTTTTCACGGCCGACGGCGGCGGCCGCGGGTTCCGGGCGGCGCGGCCAATAGCGGGATGCGAGCCGGATGATCGTGCCGACCACCCCGTTGGGCATAAAGGTGACGAGCACGACGAAGACGAAGCCAAGGATGAATTTCCAAAGATCGCCGACACCCGGAACGAGTTGCAGGAAGTCGCGCAACGACAGCCAGATCATCGCGCCAACCGCCGGCCCGATCAGCGTGCCGGCGCCGCCGATCACAGTCTGGATGACAAGCTGACCGGAGGTCTCCAGCGAGAATGCATCGGGCGGCATGTAGGACTGGAAGATGCCCAGCAATGCGCCGGCGCAACCGGCGAATATCGCGGCGAGCGCAAACGCGGCGAGCTTGTAAGCGCCGACGGCGTGACCTAGCGCCGCGGTGCGCTGTGGGTTCTGCTTGATTGCGGTCAGGACCGCGCCGACCGGCGAGCGCACCACGAAGCGGGCGAAGATGAAACCAAAGAAGAAAAATCCGGCGACGAGTTGATAGCTCGGCCAGGAGCCGGCGAAACTGTAATGAATAGCGGCCGAGTGCAATGGTCGGCGCCGGCACCCCTGGCAGCCCGTTCTCTCCTCCGGTCCAGTTCGCCAGCGGAGAATTCTCCAGAAAATACGACAATTCGCCGAATGCGAGCGTGATCATCGCAAAATAGATGCCGACGCGGCGCAAGGCGAAGAAGCCGACCAGAAGACTGAATGCCATCGCAGCCACGACGCCGATCGCCATGGCGAGCCATACATTGTCGAGTGTTCCGCTGGTCAGCAGGTAGGCGGTGAAAAATCCGCCGGTGCCGTAGAAAGCGCCCTGGCCGAACGACAACAGGCCGGTGCGGCCGAACAAAAGATCGAAGCCGAGTCCGAAAATTCCCCAGATGAGAATGCGCGTGAGCAGATCGACGGAGCCGAGCCAGGCGGCGAAGGCGAACGGCAGGATCGCCAAAGCGATCGCCATGGAGAGTTCGGGCAGCCATCGGTTCCGCAGGCGGCCGCTCAGCACCGACATCAGGCGCGTCCCGTGGTGCCGAACAGGCCGCGCGGGCGCACGACCAGGACCAGCGCCATGACGGCGTAGATCGCGGCCTGCGCATAGGCCGGATCGAACAACGTGGTCAGCGAGAGGATTTCACCGACCACGATGCCGCCGACCACGGCGCCCGGAAAACGAGCCGAGCCCGCCGATCACGACGACCACGAAACATTCGACCAGGAACGGCTCGCCCATATTGGGAATGACGGAGGCGAGCGGCGCATAGATGACGCCCGCGATCCCCGCCGCCATGGCGCCGATGGTGAACACGATCATGAACATGCGGCGCACATGCGTGCCCAGCAGCTCGACCATGAGCGGGTCCTCGATGCCGGCGCGCACCACGAGTCCGATACGGGTGCGGTACAGCAGCAGGTAAAACGAGATCAGCAAAACCGCGACCACGCCGATCACTTCGATGCGATAGAGCGGATAAATGAAGAAGCCGAGATTGACGATGCCGCGTCCCCAGCTCGGCAGCGGCACCGGCTGGCTCGAGCGGCCCGAACACGTAGCGGACCGCCTCGATCATCATGATGCCGAGGCCGAAGGTGACCAGGATCTGATCCTCCTTCGGCCGGTTGTAGTAGAAGCGGATCAAGCCGCGCTCGGTCGCCAGCCCGACAAGCAGCAGGACCAATGCGCCGAGCACCAGCGCCAGCGCGAACGAATCGAAGTGCCCCAGCACGACGAAGGCGGTGTAGGCGCCGAGCATGAACATGGCGCCGTGAGCAAAGTTGAGCACGCCGAGTGTGCCGAGAATGATCGAGAGCCCGCTGGCGATCAGCGCCAGCAGACTCCCCAACGCGATGCCGTTAAAGGCCTGAGAGAGAAATTGCGGAAGGGTGGGCATCACGCAAGCTTATATCACCGTCCCCACTGGGTGGAGATTTTGTTGCAAAGAGAACGGCCCCGAAGCGGGCGCGGCCGTCCATTCGCGATCAGACGCAAACGCGCTGCGATCAGGCGTTGATGTCCGGCATCTTGCAGTCGGTCAGGTCGAGCGGCGGCAGCACTTGGTCGCCGGGCACCAGGTCGATGATCCGGAAGAAGTCGTTCGGGCCCTTCATCTCGTTGGGCTTGTTGCCGACCATCACCGGAACGGGTCGCACCATCTGGTGGTCGCCGGCGCGGTAATAGACCTCGCCGTAGATCGAATTCACCTTGGTGCCGCTCTCCAGCGCCTTGATGACCTCGATCGGATAGAACGTGCCGGCGCGCTCGACCGCGTCCGCCCATACCAGCATCTGGATATAGACCTCGCTCGCCCCCCACTCAGGCTCATAGTTGTTCTTCTTCTGGAAGTCTTCGACAAAGAATTTGGCGAGCGGATAGGTGTCCTGCTCTCGGCCCACCACCAGGCTTGGGTGCCGTACGTGCCGCCCATGATCTCGGCGCCAAGCTGCTTGGCCTGAAACTGGGAAATGTTGGGCACCACGTACTTCATCTTCGACAGGATGCCGAATTGCTCGGCCTGTTTGGTCGAGGCGGTCGCGTCGGCGCCGAACGCCACGTTGACGAAGACATCGGCGCCGCTGTTGGCGATGTTGAGCAGGTACGAACTGAAATCTGTGGTGCCGAGCGGCGCAAGCTGCTCGTTCACGGTCTTCCAGCCGACCTTTTCGGTGAATTCCTTCATCGAATTGAAGACACTGGTGCCGTAGGTGTAATCGGGCACCAGATAGGCGGCCTTGCGGTCGGTGCCGAGTTCCTTGCCGAGCACCGGCGCCAGCGCTTTCGCCGCCATGTAGGCGGAGGGCTGCGCGCGGAAGCCGTAACGCTGGCAATCCTTGCCGGTGGTGTCGTTGGAGCCCGAATTGCCGACCATGAAGATGACGTGCTCGCGCTGGCCGAGCTTCATCATCGCGATCGACTCGTTGCTGGCGACGCCGCCGGTGCACATGATGGCTTTGTTGTCGCGGATGAAACGGGTCATGGCCTGAACAGCCGTGTCCGGCTTGGTTTCAGAATCGGCGACCTGATATTCGAGCTTTTTGCCGAGCACGCCGCCGCCTTTTTTCAGGCTCGGAATTTGCTCGGTCACGCGGCTGCCGTTGTTGAGATGATCGATTGCCAGCTCGAAAGCCGAGCTGCATGTCCTTGCCGGAGGCCGAATACGGACCGGTCAGCGGCATGATCGCCGCCAATGAAGACGCTCTTGTCGCCGACGCCGGCCGGAAACGTGCCAAGCGCCGGGTAGCTTTGCTGCGCCAAGGCCGGCACGCTCACCCCACGCAACAGCAGGCCGGATGCCGTTGCGCCGAGGCCGGCTTTCATCAGGCCGCGTCGCGACAGACTAGGATCTTGTCGGAGCCGAATGGTTTTTTGGTCATGGGTTTTCCTCCAGATTGAGCCTGCCGAACGCGGTGCTGTGAGCAACGCGGCAGGTTTGTTTGCAAAGAATTGTGCTGCGGCGGCAACGATCGCGACCGGCGCTAGCGCGCGAGCCTAGATAGCATAGCAGGGACCGATGGGCCATTGCTTGCCGTCGATCCAACCAAGCTGCGATCCGATGTCACACACGGCCGTCGCGTGACGCCTTTCGAGCGGCGTCGGCGCCCGGGCGACGCATCCCAGCGATAGCGGAATGGCCGTCCCTGAACCCTTGCCGCTTTCTTGATTCGGTCTGGGCGGCCCTGTACCGTGGCGGCCATCCTTGCCACCGCAAGGCTCCATCCTTCAAGGCCGGCCAGCCGCAACCAGCGACGCGTATCCAGATGAGCAGCAGCGAACAACTCGACGAAGCCGCCCAACTGGCGAAGTTGACCGGCAATCCCGACTTCATGACCCTGCATGAGATCGTCGCCAAGGCGAGGCAGAATCTCAACCAGAACGCCTGGGACTACATCGTCGGCGGCGTCGAGACCGAGACCACGCTGCGGCGCAACCGCATGGCGCTCGACTGCGATCGCGTTTCGGCCGCGCGTGCTGCGCGACGTCAGCAAGGTCGACACCTCGACCGAAATTCTCGGCCGCAAGCTGCGCCTGCCGATCGTGCTCTGCCCGGTCGGCTCGCTGGAAAGCTTTCATCCCGAGGGCGCCGAGCCGGTGGTCAAGGCGGCGGCCGAATTCGGCGTTGCCCACATGCTCAGTCTCGGTCTGCGATCCGGGCCTCGAAGGCGTCGCCAAGGCGGCGCCCGATGGGCTTGCGCATGTTCCAGCTTTACGTCCGCGGCGACGCCGCCTGGGTCGACGATCACGTCGAACGCGCCATCGCCAACAAATACGCAGCGTTCTGCCTGACCGTCGATACCGCCCATTACAGCCGGCGCGAACGCGATATCGCCAAGCGCCACGTCACCGGCGGCCGCCGCCGCGCCAGCGGCCGCGAATTCCAGGCCGCGCTCGACTGGCGCACGGTCGAGCGCATCAAGAAGCAAGTTCAAGATTCCGCTCGCGATCAAGGGCATCGCCACCGCCGAGGACGCCAAGATCGCGCTCGATCACGGCGTCGAGTTCGTCTACGTCTCCAATCACGGCGGCCGCCAGCTCGATCACGGCCGCGGCTCGATGGATGTGCTGCCGGAGATCGTCGAAGCGGTCGCCGGCCGCGCCAAGATCATCATCGACGGCGGCTTCTATCGCGGCAGCGACGTCGTCAAGGCGATCGCGCTCGGCGCCCATCTGGTCGGGCTCGGCCGCATGCAATGCTACGGGCTTGCTGCGGCGGGCCAGGCCGGCATCGTGCGCATGCTCGAACTGCTGGAGGACGAGATGATCCGCTCGATGGGACTCCTCGGCGTCACCAGCCTCGGCAAGCTCGACGCCACCTACCTGCACGCGGCGACGCCGGCCAATCCGCCGAGCGTGTTCAGCGCCTTCCCGCATCTGGAAATCGCGCCGTACCGGTATTAGATCGTCGGCTTCGAATGGTATCGAATTCGTCAACTCGATCCCGCGAAATTGCCCTGCGAGGCGGGGAGCGGGGACTCAGCGGGCGTTCGCTTCCTGGCGCTGCGCCGACGCGGTGATTGAACAACATGACGGAACGTGAAGCCTCATGAATCTGCAACTGAGCATCGGCATCACCGACAATCCGCGCACCTGGCCGATCCTCGACGGCACGGTGAAGCCGGACGGCATCGATCTCATTCCGACCGTGCTGCATCCGTCGGAACTGTTCTGGCGGCAACTGCACTTCGCCGAATTCGCCGTTTCGGAAATGTCGTGCTCGTCGTTCATGATCGTGACCGGCCACGGCGATCGGCGCTTTGTCGGCCTGCCGATCTTCACGACGCGGCGTTTCTATCACACCCATCATTCTGGTGCGCCGCAGCGCCGGCATCAAAACGCCCGGCGGATCTCAAGGGAAAGCGCGTCGGCGTGCCGGAATATCAGCAGACCGCGGCTCTGTGGGCGCGCGGCGTGCTGCAGCACGAGTTCGGCGTGCATCCGCAGGACATCGAATTCTGGATGGAGCGCACGCCCGACAAGAGCCACGGCGGCGCCACCGGATTCAAGCCGCCGCCCGGCGTGACCGTGAATCAGATTCCGGCCGACAAAAGCATGGGCTCGATGCTGCTCGCGGGCGAGCTTGACGCCGCGCTGCATTATCTCTCCGGCCACAACCTGGTCGATCGCAGCCGCGCCGATCTGATCAACAATCCGGACTTCCACTATCTGTTTCCGGATTCGGTCGCCGAAGGCATCCGCTATTACCGCAAGACCGGCATCTTCCCGATCAATCACCAGGCGGTGGTGCGGCGCGACGTTTACGAACAAGAGCCGTGGGTGGCGCAGAACATCCTCAAGGCTTTCATCGCCGCCAACGATATCGCCAACGCGCGCCGCCGGCAGCATGTGGAATATCACCTCGCCACCGGCCTCATTGTCGGGCGATGCGAAGACGCCGCTCGTCACCCACGGCGTCGGGGCCAACCGCAAGGTGATCGAGACCATCGCGCAATATTCGCTCGAGCAGGGCCTGACCCAGCGGCTGATCAAGATCGACGAGCTGTACGCGCCGAACGTGCTGGAGTCGTAGTTGCTTCCTCCCCCGCGTTAGCGGGGGAGGGGGACCACGCGAAGCGTGGTGGAAGGGGCGTCTGACTCGTCGCTTCGTTTTCGTTGAAAGAGATTCGTCGCGGCCCGCGCCCCTTCCACCGCGCTGCTGCGCAGCGCGGTCCCCCTTCCCCGCTATCGCGGGGAAGGATGGAGTGTTACTCCGCCGCCCGCTTCTTCCCACTCGCGTCGATGGCCCCGCCACAAGCAGCGAGCGCATCGATCTCGGCCTGCGAAAATCCCGCCTCGCGCAACACTTCGAAACTGTGCTCGCCGAGCCGCGGCTGCAGGCGCGCCGAGCTCGTGCTGGCGCCGCCGAAGCGCACCGGCAGATCGGTGTAGAGAATTTCGCCCTCGCTCGGATGCTTCGCGCGCTTGAAAAAGCCAGACGCCGCAAGCTGCGGATCGGACAATAGATCGTCGAGGCTCGCCATGCGCGCGGCCGGGATTTCCAGGTCGCGCAGGAGCTTCAGCCATTCGTCGGTTGCCTTGTCGGCGATGCAGTCGCCGGCGATCTCGTACAGCGCGATGATGTTGTGGGCGCGCGAGGCGATCGAGTCGAAGCGCGGGTCGCTCAGCATCTCCGGTTTGCCGACCGCGTTCCAGAATTTTCGCCAGTGCGCCTGCGTGTAGGCCATCATGCACAGATAGCCGTCCTTGGTCTTGTACGGACGCCGCCACGGCGCGGTCACCCGCGTATAGCCGAGCGGGCCGAGCGGCGGCACGAAGTTATGTCCGAACAGATGTTCGCCGAGCACGAAACTCACCATCTGCTCGAACATCGGGATTTCGACGAACTGGCCGCGGCCGCTGCGCTCGCGCGCGAACAAGGCCGCCGAGATCGCGCCGGCGATCGAGAGCGCGCAGGTCTTGTCGGCGAGAATCATCGGCGCGTAGCGCGGTTCGCCGGTCATCTGCGCCATCAGCGCGGCAATGCCCGATTGGCCCTGGATCACGTCGTCATAGGCTGGCTGGCCACTGTAAGGCCCGCCGTCGCGGTAGCCGTGCAGCGCCGCGTAGACGAGGCGCGGGTTTTTCGCGCAGACGACGTCGTGGCCGAAGCCCAGCGCGTCCATCTTCTGCGGCCGCATCGAGTGGACCAGAACGTCGGCCGTGGCGATCAGCCGCCACAGCGCGGCTTTGGCGGCGTCGACCTTGAGGTCGAGCACGAGCGAGCGCTTGCCGCGGTTGAGCCCCATGAACAACGCCGCCATGCCGGGCGAGCGCGCCGGCCCGGTATGGCGCGGTGCGTCGCCTTCCGGCGCCTCGATCTTGATCACGTCGGCGCCCATGTCGCCGAGCATCTGCGTCGCCAGCGGGCCGGCGACGACCGAGGTCAGATCGAGGATGCGGACGCCGGCGAAGGGTCCAGCCATTGTTCGTTCCTAATTTCTCTGTTCCGCTCGTCCCCGCGAAAGCGGGGACCCATCTGGATTCCCGCTTGCGCGGGAATGAGCGGAAAATATCAGGCGAACGCCGGAATGACTTCGCGCGCGAACAGCCGCATCGATTTCTGCGCTTCGGCGATATCGAGCGTGCCGAAATTGATCTGCAGCGACGCGTGCTCGAACTTGCCGATCTTGTCCTCAAAGCCGCGGATGATCGCCTTGATCTCGTCGGGCGTGCCGACCAGCGCGCCGCGCGCCTCGATCTGGCTCTCCAGCGTGAAGTTTTTCATCCGCGCGATCGACTCGTCGTAGCCCTTGTAGTCCTTCGACGCGGTTCCTTGCGTCCACTCGCCGGCGGCTTCGAACAGGGCGACGAAATAATCCTCGAACTGCGGGCGCGGAATCTCGCGCGCCTTGTTTGCGTCCTCGTGGCAGAACATGTGGAATGCGATCATCACCTCGCCGTCGCCGGGATGGCCGGCTGCGCGCCAGGCTTTGCGGTAGATCGGAACCAGATCCTTCAGCGGCCCGATCGGGATCGCCATCAGCGAATGGCCGGCGCGGCCGGCGAATTCGAACGATTCCTCGGTGCGGGTGGAGGCGATGTAGAATTTCGGCCGCGGCTTCTGCGTCGGCCGCGGCAGCGAGGTGATGTTGTCGAAGGAATGAAACTGGCCGTGATGGGTCACGTTCTCCTTCGTCAGCAGGAGGTCGATCTGCTCCAAACCCTCGCGGAAGCGCGCGATCGATTCGTCGGGTGAAATGTTGAAACGGCGGAATTCGTGCGGCAGGAAGGCGCGCGCGAAGCCGACGTCGAAGCGGCCGTCCGAAATGGCGTCGAGCATGGCGATCTCGCCGGCGAGCTTGAGCGGGTTGTTGAACGCCGGCACCACCGCGCCGGTGATGAGGCGCATCTTCTTGGTGCGCGCCGCGGCGGCGGCAAGAAACAGGATCGGATTCGGGCTATAGCCGCCGTAGCGCTCGAAGTAGTGCTCGACCGAGCGCGCATGCGTATAGCCGAGCGCGTCGGCCTCCTGCGGCGATGTCGAGGCTTTGCGCGTAATACTCCGCGGCGGATTTGTCGGCCGGGCGGAAGTTGGGGAAGAACTGCACGCCGAACTGCATCGGGTCGCTCCTTGGCGTCCTTTAAACCGGGGCGTGGACGTGAACGTCAAGCCCGTGCGCGGCCACGATCTCGCCGACCTGATCGCTGCGCAGGATGTGGGCGTTCACCACCGCGCCGATATCGCGATGAAGTTCGTCTCCGGTCCGCTCGGCTTTCGGCTTGAGCTGGGCGCTCAGATAGGCGCCTTCGGCGCGGTTGACCTCGACCAGCGCCTTGCCGAATGGCAGCTGCATGCGCTGGTAGCGGGCAAGGCCATGCGCAAGGTCGCCGCCGGCATCGTGGATGCTGTCGGCGAGGCAGGCCGCATCGAGCGCCGCCTTGGTGGTGCCGGCGCCGGCATGAGGACGGGCGACGAACGCCGCGTCGCCGGCAAGGACCACCCGGCCGAACACCATCTGCGGCGAGGCGAGATCGTAGATCGGCTGAAAGAACGGGACAGTGCGCGTGAAGATTTCGGCGACCTGCGGCGCGATATGCGCGCTGGCGTCAGCCTTGACGCGGGCGATCACGTCCGGGCGGATCAGCGGCGGCGGGATGCCGGCGGGATGATGGCGGCCTTGCGCGTCGGTGCAGATATCGGCGAGCGCGTCGCGGCTGACCGGCCGGTACCAGACGATATTGTAGGCGCGCCGCCCGACCGCGGTGTCGTTGTCGCGGCCCGGCACCGCATAGCTGATGAGCTGCTCGCCCTCGGGCAGGCAGAAGGCGTAGAGATCGACCATCTCGCGCCACAAATCTTCTGGTACGTCAGCCTCATCGATCGACGCGCGCCAGGCAACATAGCCGGCATAGCGCGGCTGCACGTCGGGCAAAAACTGCGCGCGCACGGCCGAGCGGATGCCGTCAGCACCCACCAAGAGGTCGCCGTGTTCGCTGCTGCCGTCGGCGAAAAAGGCGGTGGCGCCTTCGGCGTCTTGCGCGACGCGGATGAGCCGCTTGCCGAGTCGGTAGTCGCGCGCCGGCAGCGCATCGAGCAGCGCCCGGTAGAGCCGCGACCAGCCGCTGAGCGTGCGCGCGGTCGGCCGCTCGATGACGATCTTGCCATTGCCGTCGAGGCAGACCGCCCGCGTCGGCGTGATGCCCATTGATTCGTCGAAATCGATGCCGGCGCGCTTGAGGATGCCGATGAGCTGCGGATGCGTGCCGAGCCCGACGCCACGGCTCGCCAGCTCCTCCTCGTTGCGCTCGAACACGACGGCATCCCAGCCGACCGAGCGCAGCAGATGCGCAGCAATCAGCCCGCCCAGCGAGCCGCCGATGACCAGCGCGCGAGGCATTGCGCTCTACGGCATCGCCCAAGCCATAGCGTCGTGGCCGGGCTTGTAGTCCATGTTGGTCGCCGACGGATCGCGGTTGATCAGCGGGCGGGCGTACATCGGATTGGTCACGCTTCGCGTCTCGTGCTCGACGGTGAACAGCACTTCCTTGGTGTCGAGGTCGATCACGTCCTTGAAGCGGTATTGGTACTGGTTGTCCTCGATCGTGATCAGGCCAAGGTCGAGCAGCTTGCGATACGGGCCGGAGAAATCCGACAGATAGATCTGCACGTGATGCTTGTCGTACGGCTTCTCCGGCGCGTCGGTCTCGCGGAAATAGAAATACTGATTCTCGCCGACCTGCACCTTCGCCTCCGGCCCGGCGCCGTTCTTATGCAGCTGCGCCGGCGCGTGCAGAATCTCGTTATAGAAGCGCGCGATGCGCTCGGTCGTGCCGGGGCGCACGTCGAAGCGCACGTAGGGCATGCCGAGCTGGACGCGGCCGAAGCGCTCGGCGTCCGGCGTATGCACGTGGATGCGGTTGCCCCACGGGCACACGGTCTCGACGCAATCGTTGCTTTCGCGGAAATCGAACTTGGTGCCGTCGAGCTGCTTGCTCTTGCGCACCCGCGTGAGCCGGTGCAGCAGCGCCTCGCGGTCCGGCGACACCAGGCCGACCACGCCGCGCAGCACATCGGGCGTGCCCATCGGCAGATGGAACTGGCTCATGCCGACGTTGATCCACATGTTGCGCGAGGTGGTGTTGAGAAACGGGTCGCGCGTGTAGCCGAGACCGGTGACGTAGAAATCCGTGCCGTGGTGCTGGTCAGTGATGCAGACATTGACGTGTCCGATGCCGACGGAATTGCCGACATCCTCGGCGGCGCGGTCGAATTTTTGCTGCTGCATGGCGGCGGTCCTTCCCTGATACGGCGATATTAGGCGCGGGCGGCGTCGCGCTCAACGGCTGTCTGTCGTGTAGTATGCTGGCCAACACGCGCCATGCGGCGCGCGCAACGCGGTCTGCCGCGGCCTTTACCCGCCCGCCCGAGTATACCCGCCCGTAACCGACCATGCCCTCGAACGCGCTCACCGTCGCTTGCGATACCGCCTGTCACTGCCCTCACTCACCGGCGGCGAGCAACTCCGGCCGATACTCGAAATGCATCGTGTCGTAGTGATACCACTTGCCGCCCCAGATGAAGCCGTGCTTCTCGAAGATCGCGACAATCTGCTCAGGCATGCGGTTGCGATAGGCGATCTTGCCGGTATGCGGCCGCCAGAACCAGTAATCCGAGAACGCGAGATTGAGATCGATGGCGATGCCGTAGCTGTGCGGGCTCGGCTCGCCGGTATCGGCCACGACGCGGCAATTGTATGTGCCGGCGATCGGATAGGCGGCACGCTTGATACTGGCCGGCAGCGCGTCGAGCTCCGCCGCGACGGCGCGCAGGTGGGCGTCGGCACCGTTCACCGCGGTGAATTCGATCGTCTTGCCCCACGTCTTCGGCAGCCACACGACGGGCACCAGCCGCCGCTCCACCTCGCTTTTTTTGCAGTCGCCGTACATTTTGGTGAAGAACGCGGTGTTGCGGAACCGGCCCGGATCGGCATCGACCGTCGGCGGTTCCTTGAGCGTGCCGCGCGGATAGGGCAAGCGGAACTGGTCGGCGATGCTGGCGTGATGCAACAACTCGGCAAGGCTCTTGTGATTGTCGCCGTCGGTCACCGGCATGACCGTCCCGTCGCGCCAGCGCAGCACCTTTCCGTCATGTCCGGCAAGCGCGTCCGGATAGGCCGCGACCAGGGCGTCGAGCGCACGGCCGATCCGATCATCCTGCGCGGCGGCCGCACCCGCCAGCATGACGAGGGCAACGGCAATGCAACCTCTCGCGACCATGCAAATCGTCTTTCAAAGCCGGCAAGCGGACTTTATCCTACGCGGACGCTGGTGACGGAAACAAAATCGAGGAGGCAAGGCGATGCGCGTACTGATCAGTGCGGGATTGACGGCCCTGACGCTTGCGGCAACGCTCGCGCCGTCTTACGCGACGAGCTGCCGGGGGCTTTGGGTGGAGCGCAACACCTACTACAGACGCGGCGCCTATTGCTTCAAGACGCCGCGCGCCATCTCCTATTTCGGCAATGCCGGCTGCCGTTACGACGACGACAACTCAGTGCCGCTGCCGGCGGCGGTCCGGCAGCGCATCGCCGAGATCGTTGCTCAGGAGCGCATCCAGGGCTGCAGCGATTAGGCGCGGCACGGGTCACCGAAGCGCACCCTCACTCCGGCTCGATCCCGGCAGCCTTGATCACTTTGCCCCATTTGGCGCTCTCGGCGGCGATGAAGGCGCGGAATTTGTCCGGCGTGTCGGATTGGGCGACGATGCCGATCGCCTTGAAGCGCGCCACCGTTTCCGGCCGTTTCAGATCGGCGGCGAGCGGGGCGGCGACCGCCTCGACGATCGCCTTGGGTGTGCCGGCGCGCGCAAACAGGCCCTGCCAGGACTGCGCGACGTAGCCCGGCACTGTTTCGCCCACCGTCGGCACGTCCGGCATGTCGGGATCGCGCGTTCCGGCCAGCAGGGCGATCAGTTTCAGCTTGCCGGACTGGATCAGCGGCATGGCCGGCGCGAGGTCGGTGAACTCCATCGAGACGTTGCCGCTCGCCACGTCGGTCAGTCCCGGGATCGAGCCCTTGTAAGGGATGTGGCGGATGGCGACCCCGGTCAGCGTCTTGAACAGTTCGCCGAATATCTGATGCGGCGTGCCGATGCCGGCGGAGGCAAACGTCAGCGTGTCGGGATGCGCCTTGGCGAGCGCGATCAGTTCCGCGACGCTGTTAACGCCAAGCGACGGACTCACCACCAGGCCGAATTGGGTGAGACCGATCAGGCAGACCGGATCGAAATCTTTCGCCAGATCGTAGGAGACCGACTTTTTCAGATACGGCAGCAAGGTGATGACGCTCGGCGCGTGTAGCAGCGTGTAGCCGTCGGGCACGGCCCGCGCGGCATACGAGATGCCGATCTCGCCGCCGGCGCCCGGCTTGTTTTCGACCACGAAAGTGCCGTGCAGCGCGCGCCCCAGCACGTCAGCCTCATAGCGGGCAAGAATGTCGGTCGAGCCGCCGGGCGTGAACGGCACCACGATGGTCACCGGCCGGTTCGGATAGGTGTCGGCGGCGACCGCGCGCCACGCACAGAGCGCGGTAACCGCGCACACGAGCGCGACGGAAAGTGCGGCGCATTTTGCTCTTGTTCTCATTGCTTCGCTTCCTCCCCAACTCGACGTTTTCTTTTTGGACATTGACCTTGAGCTGCGTACATGGGCAGCGGCGGCGTCAGGCGTCGAGTGCGGCAAGGCCCTCGGCGCGCCCGGGAAGAATCGTGAGCAGCGCCGCCAAGCCGCTGGCGTCGAGAACCTCCCGCACCTGCTCGTTGATCCCGCAGAGCGCAAAGACGGCGCCTGACGCCTTGGCCTTGTTCATCAACAGCAGGACCGCGCGAATTCCCGCGCTGGTGACGAAATCGATCTCCGCGAAGTCGATGAGGATTTTCGGATTCTCGCCGGTGATCAGCTCGCCGACTTCCTTGGCGAACGCCGTGCTGTAGATGCCGTCGAGGCGGCCATTGGCGGTGACCACACAGGCGTCGCCGATCCGCTCCTTCTGGATTTCCATTGACGGCTCCTTGCTTGCATTCGGCTCCGGCCGGCCGCGATCATAGAACCAAATCTCCGCGCAATGGCCAACGAAGATTCTTTGATTCGCAAAAACGCACGGCGACGTGGACCGATGTGGCCGAAAACTGCGTTCGTGACCCATCTGCGACATTCGACGCGCACAACGGTGAGCAACAGCGCAGGCCGTGAATACGAAGCCGAACGCAAAGCTGAGCTCGTGCGCGGAGGCTGCGCGGCGGCATTTCAACCCAGATGACAGTGATGCCGCGAGACCGCCGGGCGCGTCCAGCCCGCCACCACCAGCGCGGAGAATAGCGAACGGAAGAAGTTGGTCACGCTACTGGCAACCAACACCGGGGCCGCGAGCGTCAGCTGCCCCAGCAGCAGGCGCTTGTGCCCGCAACGAGCATTGGTAGCGCCGCTAACGCTTGCCGGGCGTGCCGCCACCGCCACCACCACCACCACCAAGGCCAGGCACGCGACCGGGAAACCCGATGCCGGGCCGCTCGCGAGGTTCCTCCCGTCCGGGCTCGGCCCTGCGCTTGACGCACATGTCGCCATTCCAGACATAGCCGCGCTTGCACGTTTGCTCGCGCCTTGGCTGCGTTGCCTCGACGCACTTTCCATCGCGCAGCACCAAACCATCCCGGCAGACGCAATCCGTGCCGGCGGCATTTGACACCAGCGGCGGACGGCAGACGATCGGCCGCACGCACTCCTTGCCGCGCTGGACGGTTCCTGGCGGACACCCGCAGATGCCGTCAACATTCGAGACCAGCGGCGGCGGGCAGACCTTTGGTTGTGTCAGTATTTCGCACCGATAACCATTGGTCACCGTCTCTTGGTTCAATCCGCTGGCAATAGTCACGCCACTTGCGGGTGAGTAAGCCGGCGCCAGCCAATGGCAGCCGGGTGGGAGAGACGGCAGGGTTCCTTCGCTGACCGTACAGTGGCTGCCAACCGGCACGGCGATTGGCACTGTGCTGGTATTGCCATTGACGGTCACGGAGTAACTGGGCGGCGCCGGCGGCGAGGGTGTGCACGCCACCGTCATCGGGAAAGACTTGGTGCTCCCGATGTTGAGAGGGTCGGGATTAACGACCTTCGTTACCGACAGTGTGCCGTCCCGCTTCGCTACGCACTGTACCGAGTTGTGCACAATTATGGTGGCGGTCGTCCCGTTCGTGATGACCACGCTCGCCGGGGTATAGGTCGGCAGCGGCGGGACCCACATCGGCACGGCGGGCGGACGGCACAGATTTGCCGGCAGCGCGGGCGGAATCTCCGCGACGGTGCAGGTGCTGCCGGACGGAATGTTGTTCACCGTGTATGACCCATTGGCGGTCACACTGAAGGACACGCTGAAGGGCGGTGGGCTGCACGTGACCGTCATCGGGAACGGTGTGTTGGCGGGCAGCGGGATCGGAGTGTCGTCGGTGAGCGTCTTTTTCACGATGAGCGAGCCGAGCTGCGATCCGCATATACAGTCGGAGCCGCACTTGGCTTCGAGATTCGCGACCACGGACAAACCAGTCGGATTTATCGCGCCGCCCTTGGCGTTCACAACTGTCATCGTTAGCGTATTAAGCCCTTGAACAAAAAACGAAGGGCCGGTGTGAGAAAAATAGGTGCCGCCGGGGGGAGTGCTATAACAATTAGGACCCGGGCAGGGGGATGGAATGGCATTGCCGTTGAGCGTCGGCACGGCGCTGTTGTCAGCCGCAAAGTTCCCTGTGAGTTTAAGGCTCCCGACTTGGTAGGACTCCGGGCGACAGGGCAAGTTGAACGTCCGCGTGTAGATATATGTTCCCGCCGGCAGGGAAGCGGCAGTGGACGATTGTGCAGGTTGGATCCAGTTATTAGCTAGGGCAGTCCACGTCGAATAAGATGTGTGATTTGGAGGACCGCCGGGGCTCACGGTCCAATTCGGATCAGCGCCCGCAGACGACGTTGTACTCAGGTCGAGACTCACAGCCTGCCCTGGCTGCGTACATGGCGGCAGCGAGAGACCGGTGGGGGCGAAGCAAGCACCACCACCGCCACCCCCGCCACCGCCGCCGCCACCACCACCGCCGCCAGCCGGATTGGCAGCGACCGGCCGGACATAGGCCGCGGGCGCACAGGGCGTTGTGTAGACGCGCACGCTGCCGATGTGGCCGCTGGCGCGCGGATCGTGGAACGTGTCGTCATAGTCGACGAAATAACTGGTTGTCGGCGGTGTGTTGGCATTGCGCACCAAATCCGCCGGGCTGCCTTGCAGTCCGTGAACCACCAGCGGGCCGCCGGGTTCGAGCTGGCTGCGCAGCTCCGGATCGTTGCGGAGATTCTGCCCGTGGTCCAAATCGCGGCCTCGCAAACCGCAGTGCTGAGCGCTCCGTTGGCTCCATAGCCGTAACCGAGCGCGACGCCGCCGTTGGTATTGCGGTAGTCACCGGCGAAGCCGACGGCATACTCCTCGGGCGCCAGCTTCCAGCGGCCGGGCGACGGCGGATCGTTCGGGCCTTTCAGCCAAAACCGGAGCACTTGCGGCTCGCCGGGCTGGGTGAAGGCGGAATAGTCGTAGGCGCCGGCGATCAGACCGCGCTGCGCCAGGATCATCGCGCCAGCCTGCGAGAACGCGATATCGGACACCAGCAACGAGCCCGCTTGCGCCGGAACATCGAGCTCCCAGCGCGGATCGGCGGCGAAGCTGCCGTCGGGCTCGATGCCGACCGACCAGATCTGCGGTCCGGCCGCGACGGAGTAATAGAGTCGGCCCTCGTGCACCGCGAGGCCCCAAACCCGGCGGGCGGCCGGAGCGAAGCCCCAGGTGTCGGGCTTCTCGGCATCAAAGCGCGCGCTGGCGATGTCGGGCCGGTTCTTCGGATCGAACGGCACTGATTGTGAGATTGGCTGCGCCAAGACCTGTGACACCGTGATCGTAGCGGCTCAGTTCTTTGCCATCGAGATCGAAGCGATGGATCATGCCGGTGTAGAGGTCCGACACGAACAACTGCTTGTGCGTGGAATCGTAGGCGAGATTGCCTAAGCCCGGGCCCGGATTCGGTACGCCGTCGAGCGTGACATTGGCGAACAGCGTAACCGCGCCGGTGCGTCCATCGATCTTATAGATGGCGCCAGCCCCGCCCTGCAGGTCGAGCCCGAATTGCCCCCTCATCCAACCTATTCCGGGGCCGCCTTTTTTCCGGCGCTCGGGCAAGCCATCGCGTCCGCGGCTGACAATGTTGAGGCCGAACACCGAGGTGGCGGCGACATAGATGTTGGGCTGCGGCTGATCGTCGAGCGCGACGCCGAAAACCTGGCCGACATCTTTGGCGAGCACATTGAACGTCTTGGCGGCTGCAAACAGCCGGCCGTCCCAGACATAGCCCGGCCGGTCAATATCGATGATACGAACGGACGGTCCGTCCGGGTTGATGAAAGTAAGATCGATCGCGGATTTGTTCGGCGGTCGGGGCTGCGCAACATCGGGCGCCAGAGTTCCGGAAAATCCAGTGACGACTGCATCGCCTAGATTCAAACCTAGCGTTGCACTGCTTTGCTGGGCTCCGGCACTCCCCGGATGAAAATAAAAAAGAAAAAGCAGCGGCAAAAGCCGCGCGATAATTCTGGACACGTGTCGCCTCCTATTGCTGGCCTGTGTGGTGGGCACAGCAAATTCGGCATTTGCGCCAATGCCCGCGTGCGCTTCTTGGCAGCAGGCGTCTGGTCAAAATTGCTCACTTTGTTCGAGGCTATTGTTTCGCAGCCATCCCCGAATTTGCGACGGTGCATGAGTCGCCTTCGCCGGCTCCGCTTCAATTATGGTGCCATACAATTATCCTGGGTCCGGCGCATTGTCGCGGCGCTGGAACTCAGCTAATCTAATTTGTCAATTGCTCCAAGAGGCGGAGGGTCCTATGAGAAAATTCGCCATGACGTTGACGACAGCGGTGCTCGTGCTGGGGGCGATGGCCATAACGGCCAGCGCACAAACCCAGATACTGGGTGCTGCGAGTTTTCACACGCAGCTTAGGAACGCGACACCGATTGTGAAACAGATCGATTGTCGCGGAGGAACTGGGCGCTGTGGTTGCGGTCCAGGTTGGGTCAGTTCGTGCCCTGGCCATTGTTGCCATTGTGTTCCCTGCTATTGAACGGCAGGATCGAATAATCGCGTAATGAACGCATACGAGGCCGCCTTCGGGTGGCCTCGTTACTTTCGGTCAAGTCACATTCGGTGGCGTTTTAGCAATCGCCAGGGGCGCACGAGATGCGCCAGTCCTGGTGTTCGGATGCGCCCGGCTTTAATCGGCAAAATGCGTGCACCGCTTAAGTAGAGTGCATACGCCCCAAGGAGGGCTGTATTCGTGCCAAATCGCAGCACATCGTTCGCACGACGTCTGGCGGCGGCCCTGCTCGGGCTCGCCGCTTTTTTCGTCCTTTGCCTGCCTGCTTCCGCCCAGCAGGGCGGCGGCCAATATCTCGATGCCGATCACTGCACGGACACGCTCAATCTCAATCCCGGATCGGACTTCGACAACGGCTCTTGCCAATTGTGGTTGCTGGTTCCCGGACCCGAAGGCTGGTCGCGGCTGCAGTTAAAGCGGAATGGAAAGTTTCTTGACGCCAAATTCTGCACCGACGAGTTGAACATGAATCCAGGCTCCAACTTCGACGGCGGCTCCTGCCAATTGTGGAAGCTCGTTGCCGATACCGTCGCCGAAGGCTGGTCGCGGATTCAGATCAAGCGGAACGGCAAATACCTGACCGCCGCGAATTGCACGGATATCGTGCTGAGCGAGTTGGTGACCGGCGATGCCTCCGCCACGCAGTTGTGGAAATTCGTACCCGACGAGAACGCCGGCGGCGGCTGGGCGCGGCTGCAGATCAAATGCGCCGGCGGCTCTGCTCCGGTTGTGGCCGGCTCCGACGAATACACCTACAACGGCGATACCTACGGCTGGTACGACGATGGCTGGAACGGCGGCGGCTGGTATATCATCGGCTGCGAATTCCGCCGCGGCTTCTGTTTTGGCGGCCGCGAGGGCTGGCGCGGCTGGAAACATCGCGGCAGCCATCCTCACCGTGCTGGTGGCGAGCATCCCACCGTCGAGCATCGCGGCATCGAGCATCGACAAATCCCTATCCCTGGCAATCGACAAGTCCCTACCGTTCATCACCCTCGATCTGTCCCTACCGTTCATCACCCTCGATCTGTCCCTACCGTTCATCACCCTCGATCTGTTGTTCATGTCGGCGGTACCCACGTGAGTGGCGGCCGACGCGGCGGCGGCGGTGGTGGCGGCGGTCACCGGCGGTCCGACATCCGGCTGAAACACGACATTGTCTTGCTGGGCCATCTCGATAACGGCCTTGGCTTTTATCGGTTCAGCTACAATGGCAGTGATAAAGTCTATGTCGGCGTGATGGCGCAGGAAGTCCAAACCGTCATGCCCGCAGCTGTCGCGCGCGGTAGCGACGGCTATCTGCTTGTCGATTACGACCGGCTGGGGATCCGCATGCAGACGTGGAACGCGTGGGTGGCCGCGGGCGAAAGAATTCCGACCGCCACTTCTATTCGGCACTGACAGCGGATGGCTGCGCCGACAGCGGAGGCCAACCTTCTTACGACAAGGCTAGGCCTGCTTACGGCAAGGCCAGGATCAGGGCTACCATCAAGGACACCGTGCGGCGGCGCGACGCCGGCGCACGGCGGCTCGATTATCTCCAATGCAGGGGGACATAATGAAAATTCATCTGGGCTGGACAGCGTTCAGCGTCATTGGGCTATTCGCGTTGATGCTGACGGGTCCGGCTGCGGCACAGGGGACCGGCAATAACTTAGTTGTCAATGGTGGGTTCGAAAGCGGCAACACCGGTTTTACGACGGGATACGCATTTGGAAATGTTGCCCCCCCGGGCACCTACACAATAGGCACGAATCCCTTGTCTGCACCCGGAGCCTATCCGGATTGGTGCAACTGCGCCGACCATACGGCGGGGACTGGAAATATGATGATCGTGAATGGGGCCAACTCCGCCTCAATGCCTGTCTGGGAGCAGGTTGTTCCTGTCACGCCGAACACGGATTACACCTTTTCCTACTGGGCCGCCGAAGTTGACCACGTCAGTCAGTCCGTACCGGTGTTGTCGCTGAGGATCAACGGCACGGTTATTGGAAGCAATATGCTTCCGACAGTGAGTCCCGATAACGGCGGAACGTGGATGAACTACAAGCTCACATGGAACTCGGGCTCCAGCCAAAGCGCGGACCTGGCCCTTTTCGACCAGAATACCACAACGGGTTGGAATGATTTCGCGCTCGACGACATATGTTTCAGCACCATGGGCTGCGGCACAGCTCCGGTGGTGAGCGAAAATGATCAATTCGTTTGGGAAGGCCAGACCTACGGCTGGTACGACGACGGTTGGAGCGGCCCCGGCTGCTACGTCGTCGGCTTCGCCTTCCGCCGCGGCTTGGGCTATGGCGGCGGCGACGGCTGGCACGGCTGTCATCCTGGCGGCCGCCATCCTCACGGCAGCACTTGCGGGGGGCCAGGGCAGCCACTATGCGGACCCACCACCTTGTGCGGGGGGCCAGGGCAGGCAGCGTGCCCCTACCCCACCTCGAATTGCGGGGGGCCAGGGCAGCCACTATGCCCCCCCGCTTGCACCACGCCAGGGTCATCATGCGCCATTGTTTTGCAGCAGAACCGACATCCTGTTTACGTCGGCGGCCACCGTGGTGGCTACCGCGGCGGTCACACCATAGTCCGCCACGGCGGTGGCCCACATTCCACCAGCCACCCGACTTTCCACGCTCGCGGTCGCGTGGGCGGCGGTGCCGCACATCCCGCCAGCCACCCGACTTTCCACGGTGGCGGCGGCGGCGGTCACCGGCGGTCCGACATCCGGCTGAAACACGACATTGTCTTGCTGGGCCATCTCGATAACGGCCTTGGCTTTTATCGGTTCAGCTACAATGGCAGTGATAAAGTCTATGTCGGCGTGATGGCGCAGGAAGTCCAAACCGTCATGCCCGCAGCTGTCGCGCGCGGTAGCGACGGCTATCTGCTTGTCGATTACGACCGGCTGGGGATCCGCATGCAGACGTGGAACGCGTGGGTGGCCGCGGGCGAAAGAATTCCGACCGCCACTTCTATTCGGCACTGACAGCGGATGGCTGCGCCGACAGCGGAGGCCAACCTTCTTACGACAAGGCTAGGCCTGCTTACGGCAAGGCCAGGATCAGGGCTACCATCAAGGACACCGTGCGGCGGCTCGCCACGCTGGCGCGCGGTTTCCTCACTCCTCAAACGGGAGGAAGGTCACCTCATGCGCAATCCGGGCATCTTGCTATCAATCGCGGTCGCCGGCGTTTTTTTCGCGGCCGCACCTGCGTTCGCTCAAACCAGGCCGGCGGCAACCAACGTGCCCGCAGCGCCGAGCGAGCCGGAGCAATCGTCGCTCGTTGTCGGCGCGTTGCAAATTGGCTCAGCCGCCACTCTCGAGGTCGAGGGTATCGATATCAATGTCGCGGCCGGCAGCATCGTCTATTCTTATTATTTGAAGAATACCGGCGCGGCGGATCTCGCGCTCGCGGCTGCGGTGTCGTTGCCGGAATTGCAGGCCAGCGCCGATAACAGCCAGACCTGGGTGCTGGCTGCCAACAATCCCGAAGACTTTGTCGGCTTGACGATCACCGCGGCCGGCGCGCCGGTGACGACGAAGGCCGAGGTCCGCGCCCATGCGCTTGGTCTCGATCGCCTCGGCGAGATCAAGGCGGAGCATCTGCCGCTGATCCCGTTCGGTCCTGAAGTCGACCAGGCGCTTGCCGCGCTTTCGCCGGAGGCGGCCGATCGCTTGGCGGCGCTCGGCGTTATTTCGCCGCGTGATCCCGCCCAGCCCAAAGCATCGCTCACGCCCGACTGGTCGCTCGATGTCGTCCTAAGCTGGCGCCTGGTTCTGCCGCCGGGCAAGACGACGCCGATCGTCGTGAAATTCATCCCGGTCGAGGCTCAATACAGGTTGACCAAGGACGATCAGGGCGACTTCGACGACATGAAGGACGATCTCTGTCTGAAGCCTCAAGTGCTGGGCGTTCTGCAGTCGCGGCTCAAGAACAATGGCGCCTGGAAGGTGACTGACATTTCCCTCGCCGCCTACGCGCCGGCCCATTGGATCGACAGCCCGAAGCCTACGCTTTCAGTGCAGAAGCCGGCAGCCGACGCGATCGTTGTCTTCTGCGGCATGGACGATAAGACCGCGAGCAAGCCGATTGTTCTTGGCGAGGCGCCCGACGGCAGCGAGGAAATCCGCATCGTCATGTTCGAGCCTGCGCCGGCGGGACGATGAACGGGCGTATGATTCCAAGCGCACCGAGCGACGATTGAGGTGCGCCATCAGTTGCTGGCGTGGCTCGTGCCGGCGATCGGGAAATTTCCCAACAGCCACAAGTTCATGATCGGCGGCCTTGCTGCTTTTCTGCAATGCGAAATGACGCGATTGGCGCCGAAGGCTTGCGCGATGATTTTTTGATTCGCATCTGTCGCTCCGCCCGGCACCGCCGCGTGAGCGGAGGACGGAGCAAAAAGCCTTACGCAATCAATGGCTACGTCCCCCATGCGGTGACAAACTTGACACGCGTCCAGTGACTGATATGTGACCCCCACCTCGCTCACCGAAAGGACGCCGGCCGGGTGACTTCGGCCGGCGGAGCGAGGTGCGGTGCCCGCGGGCGGGGGCTTGTCACTCCCGCACTCGGGCGGCCCGGGTATCAGCCTGCCGGCATTATGACCGGCGCGCGAGGTGCTCGCTGGACTGGGACAGGCGGGCGCGGGTAACGCCCGTGGAGGTGCTTGCGAGACTCGCCCCGGTTGGCGGTCCTTAAGACTCGCAGGCTCCCGCCGAGTCTCCGGAAGCTCTGGCCTGGGTTGCGCCTTGGGGATGAGCAGTCCCCTTGGCAGGAGCCGCAGTGGAACGCCGAAAGGCGAGCGCGTCCCGCCGGACGCGCGCCGCGCCTTGCAAGCGCGGCTGCTAAATTGCGCCTTTCGGCGTTCTGCTTCCTTTCTTTTCTTTCTTGGCTTTCTTGGCGTGCCGCGCGCGATCGTGATGGTTCCGGTCCTCCACTGCCGGGATCATCTGACAAAGGTCGGGTTAGCGGCGAGGTTTTTGGGACTGGCGTGCTCATAGCTCGGGTGCGAATCAAAAAACGCATCGCGAGAACGGGAATCTATTTCCCCTCCCGCCCACGCGCACAGCGCGTGGTGGGGAGGGGTTAGGGGTGGGGGGCACTTGCTCTTGGCTTGGCGTATGCGTCGAGGTCGTCCCCCCACCCCCGACCCCTCCCCGCCATTCGCTGGCGCGAACGGGGGGAGGGGAGAGGTAGACGCATCGCGAGAACGGCAATGCTTATCATCCTCCCCCACTTGCGTGGGGGAGGATGCGGGGTGAAACTTTCGCCAACCGCGGCCTGCCGCAAACCTCGCGCGTAAGGAGACAACAACCATGCACGAAATCACCGGCGATCATTGGCACGAACCGGAGGGGCTCAAGAACGCGGGCTACGGCGCCTGGAAGCGGCCGAACACGCCCTACGACGATTTCATGGAAGAGCAGGGCGTGCCGATCTTTCGCGGCATCGGCGTGCGCCGCGTCCAAGACATGCCGCTCAAACCGTGGAAGCGCATGGGTGGCCGCGGCACCTTCATTCAGCTCTACGGCACCGAGGGCAGATGGGGCTGCTACGTCGTCGAAGTGCCGGCCGCCGGCGCGCTGCTGCCGGAAAAGCACATGTACGAAGAGATCATGGTGGTGGTCGAAGGCCGCGGTACCACCGAGATCTGGGCCGAGGGGCAGTCAAAGCCGCACACATTCGAATGGCAGCGCGGCTCGATGTTCTCGATCCCGCTCAATACCAATCACCGCATCATCAACGCGGCGTCGAGCCCGGCGCTGATCCTGGTCGCCTCCACGGCGCCCAACGTGATGAACATCTTCCGCGACCGCGACTGGATCTTCAATTGCCCGAACGCGTTCCCGTCGCGTTTCGACGGCGCCGCCGACTTCTTCAAGGCCAATGACGACATCGTGCCCGATCCGCTGCGCGGGCTCGCGCTGCGCAAGAGCAATTTCATTCCCGACATCATGAATGCCGACCTTTATCTCGATAACCGCCGCTCACCCGGCTACACGCGGGTCGAGCCGCACATGGCCAACAATGTGTTCTATGGCTTCGTCGGCGAGCATAAGACCGGCCGTTACTCCAAGGCGCATGCGCACATGTCGGCCGCGGTGCTCGTCTGTCTGAAAGGCAAGGGCTACACCTACACGTGGCCGCGCTCAGACGGCATGACGCCGTGGCAGGACGGCAAGACGCAGAACATCTACCGGCAGGATTACGAGCCGGTCGGCCTCGTCACCGCCGCGCCCTATGGCGGCGACTGGTTCCACGCCCATTTCGGCATCAGCAAGGAGCCGCTCCGGCTGATCGGCTGGTACGGGCCGAACAATCATCGCAAGGACAAGGCCGGCGTGCCCGGCGAGAAAGACACCGACGAGGGCGCGATCGACGTTACCGAGGGCGGCACCGCGATTCCGTACTGGCTCGAGGATCCGTTCCTGCGCAAGGAATACGAGGAGACGCTGGCCAAGGAAGGCGTCAAATCGCAGATGGGCGAGGAGCTCTACCGCGCACCGGCCGGACAGCGCGCGACGGCTGCCGAGTGAAGGCATCGCGCGATGGGGACCCCGCAGCGAGCCTCGAAGGGTGACGGATTCTGGCGAGGTGCGATCGTTCTTGGTTGTTTGCTCCTCGTATTAGCCGCCACGCAGGGCATCGCCGAGGACGTCGCCTCGTTCTTCGCCGGCAAGACACTGCGCATCATTGTTGGCTTGCCGCCGGGCGGGGCCGCCGACGCCTATGCGCGGCTCATGCAACGCCACCTCTCGGCGCATCTGTCCGGCGCTCCGCCGATCATCGTCGAGAACGTGCCCGGCGCCGGCACGGCGAAATCGGTAGCGTATATGGAAACGCTGCCGCCCGACGGCACAGCCATCGTGACTTTCAGCTCCGGCCTGCTGACCGAGGCGATCACCGCGCCCGAGCGTGTCAGGATCGATTTCCGCACCGAAGGCTTTATCGGCAATGTCAGCGAGGACACGCGCGTCTGTTATCTCTGGCACACGAGCGGGGTGCGCGACTGGCGGGACCTGCTGGCGCGCGAGCAGGTCGTGTTCTCCGCCTCGGCGCCCGGCACCGCGGGTTATGTCGACGCCGCCATGCTGCGCGAATTGTTCGGCGTGCGCTTAAAGCAGATCAATGGCTATCCGGGCAGCGCCGAGATGCGGCTCGCGGTCGAGAAGGGCGAGGTTGATGGCAGCTGCGGCGGCTGGACCGCCATGCCGGAGGATTGGCTGCGCGCCGCCAAGGTCAACGTCGTCGTGCGGCTGTCACCGACGCTGCTTCCCGGCATGGACAAGGGCGTGCCGTTTGCCGGCGATCTGGTGAAGAGCGCACGCGAGCGGGCGATTTTCAACTTTCTGATGGCGTCGGAAAAACTCGGCCGGCCGTTCATGGTCTCGGGCCGCGTGCCGGTGGAGCGCATTGCCGTTCTGCGCCGCGCCTTCGATGCCACGGTCGCCGATCCGGCGTTCGTGCAGGATGCCGAAAAGCTTCGCCTCACGGTGACGCCGATGACTGGAGAGGACGTAGCGCGCGACGTCGCCGCGCTTTACGCGACGCCAGTCGATCTGGTGGCGAAAGCGAAGGCGATTGCCGGGGAGTGAAGGCCTAATGCACCACGATGGTTGTGGCGTGCATACCTTCCTGCGTCACCAGCTCGAACAATGTGGCGGCATTATCCGGGTCAAGCCGCACGCAGCCATGCGAGGCCGGTCCGCCGAGCTGAGAAATTTCGTAGGTGCCGTGAATGGCGTAGCCGCCGTGGAAGAAGATCGCGTGCGGCATCGGCGAATTATAGTATCTGCGCGAGAACCAGCGTACGGCCATGCTCTGTGGGTGATAGGTGCCAGGCGGTGTGATGTAGCCTCGCCGAGCGGTCGAAATCCGCCACGTGTAGCGCTGCATGCCGTCGACGCTGACTTCCATCGTCTGCGACGAGCGTTCGACCTGGACCAGGACTTCGGCGTCGGCGCGTTGTGCGGTGGGGATGAAAACAAACAGCGCGGCCACTACGCCCGCGCCAAGCAAGCGATGCATCGGAAGCCCCTATTTGCCCTCGCCGATCCAGCCAAATATTTGCGGATGAGCGCGAACTTGTAAAGCAAACACCGGGTCAAGAGTTAATCGGGGCGCAATGAGTTGTGCAGAACTCGCCAGGTTGAAGTAGCTGCTGCGGCCGGGATCGGCAGGTGCGGCAAAGGGCGACAGCGGCAGCCGCAAATTTGCCAGAGCGGAGTGGTTAAGACTTTGCCATGCCATCGTTTGATCTGTTCAGCATCGGCCATTCGAATATCGCGGCTGAACGCTTCGTCGGGATGCTGCGCGCCGCCGGCGCGGACGCCGTCGCCGACGTGCGCTCGACCCCATTCTCGCGCCGCTTTCCCTGGTTCTCCGGCAAAAACCTCGCGCCGCGCTTGCAGCAGGACGGCATGCTGTACGCGCCGTTCGGTGACTCGCTCGGCGGTCGCCCGGGCGAGGCCGATCTTTATTGCGACGGCGTCGCCGACTACGAGGCGATGGCAAAGCGCGACGGATTTCGTTTCGGCCTCGACCGCCTCAGCTCGCTCGCGGCGCGGCGGCGTGTCTGCCTGATGTGCGCGGAGCGCGAGCCGCTCGATTGCCATCGCTGCCTGCTGGTCGCTCGCGCGCTCGCCGAGCGGAGACTCGCGGTCGGCCACATCCTGCATGACGGCTCGATCGAGCCGCACGCGGCAACGCAGGCGCGGCTGCTTGCGGTCAGCGGCGTGGACGACGATCTGTTCGTTACTGGACAGAGCGAGCGTTTAGCGGCAGCGTATCGCCGCCGCGCCGGCGCGGTTGCTTATCGGCAGCCCGGCGCTGCTGCGGGGCGGGGGCGAATTCAATAGCGGGAGTCCAGCAATGTCCGCCTTGATTCGCTCGCTTCTCATCCTGCTCTCGGCTGGATTCTTGTCCGGACTCTTGGCTGGGATCGGTCCGGCGCTCGCGCAAGATGCCAATACGCAGGGTCGCGCAGCGAGCACGGTCGACGACACCCCGCAGGGGACAGTCAATCCTGTGCCGTTGCCACCGCTGGCCGATCCCGACTCGCCGAAAACGCCCGCCAAGGAGTTGTTCGCCCGCAAGTTCACGCCGCTGCCCGGCCCGGCGCAGGCGATTGGCGGCTATGCCGATGGCTGCATGATCGGCGCGATCGCGCTGCCGATCACCGGGGCGACCTGGCAGGTCATGCGGCTGTCACGCAACCGCAATTGGGGCAATCCAGTGCTGATCAGCTTCATCGAGCGGCTCGGCACGAATGCCAAGAAGGCCGGCTGGAACGGCCTTTTGATCGGCGACATGGCGCAACCGCGCGGCGGTCCGATGATCAGCGGCCATACCAGCCATCAGATCGGGCTCGACGTCGATATCTGGTTCACGCCGATGCCCGACCACGTGCTCTCGCGCGAGGAGCGCGAGATGAATGGCGCGGTCAACATGGTCGATCCGAGCGGGCTCGACGTCGATCATAACGTATGGACGCCGACCCGCACCGCGCTGGTCAAAGCCACCGCCGAAGATCCGGAGGTCACGCGCATTTTCGTCAATGCGGCGATCAAGAAGACAATGTGCAACGAGGCCGGACCAGATCGCGCCTGGCTCGCCAAGGTGCGGCCGTGGTGGGGACACGCCGAGCACTTCCATGTCCGCCTGGCCTGTCCGGCCGGCAGCCCGCAATGCAAGAATCAACCGCCGGTGCCGGATGGCGACGGCTGCGGCCACGCGCTCGATTACTGGTTCAAGCCCTCGGTCCTACATCCGCCGCCGCCGAAAGTGCCGACCGGACCGCCATCGCATGCGATGACGCTCGCTGCTCTGCCGCCCGCCTGCCGCGCGGTGGTCAAGGCGCCCTGATCGGCCATCTGTGCGTATGATTTTTTGTCGAGCATGATCTTTTCGGAAAACCGGCTTCCACTTTTCCGAATCATGCTCTACCGCAGCGGTATTCCGAACAGCCCGTGCTGCGCACTCGCCGCCAGCACAGTCAACGCGCAAGCGCACGCAACGATCAGCGCGGCGAAGCCCGCGGTCTTGTGCGGCGGCAACTTGATCAGGTGCGGTAAGCCTGCGACCAGGATGTAGGCGCCGTAAAAGCCTGTGAGCATGAGAAAGCGTAAGCCCGGGAGCAGGAGGAAAATCCCGGTCAGCCATACCGGCGTGTACGAATAGACGGCGAGCTTGAGCGCGCTGGCGAAATCCTTGACGCCGCCGAACAGCGGCGCGGTGAACTCGATGATCAGCCCGAGCAGCGCCACGACCGCGAGTGTCGCCGCGTAGCCGAAGATTGTGCCGAAAATTCCGTCGAAGATTGACGCGCGCAGTGTATCTCCTCCCGGCTCGACAACGCCGATGACGCAGGCGCCGACAAATCCGCAGATCGCCGGAATGACCGCGAGCGGCGCCACATAGCTGAACATCAGATAGGCCGGATCGCCCGGCTCCTGTTCGATTCGCTCCCATGCCGAGAACGGATCAATGAGGATCGCGAGTGCACGCAATATCGCTTTCATGACGCGAAGCTTACGCTGCGGCGCGGATCAAGGCGGCGCCTTTTTCCGCGATCATCATGGTCGGCGCGTTGGTGTTGCCGGACGTGATCGTCGGCATGACCGACGCATCGACGATCCGCAGCCGCTCGATGCCGGCGACGCGCAGCTCGCTGTCCACCACCATGAGCGGATCGCTGGGCAGGCCCATCTTGGCCGTGCCCACCGGGTGAAAAATCGTGGTGCCGATGTCACCCGCGGCTTTCGTCAGTGCCTCTTCGTCGTCGCCCACCGACGGGCCCGGCAGATATTCGGCGGGATGAAACGGAGCGAGCGCTGGCTGCGCCGCGATGCGGCGCGTCAGCCGAATGGCGCTCGTGGCGATGCGCCGGTCCTCGTCGGTTGCGAGGTAATTCGGCTTGATCAGCGGCGGATCGGCGGCGTCGCGCGAACGCAGCCGGACCGAACCGCGGCTGGTCGGCCGCACGTTGGCGACACTCGCGGTGAAGGCGGGGAATGTGTGCAGCGGCTCACCGAAGCGATCGAGCGACAGCGGCTGCACGTGATATTGCAGATTGGCGCGCTCCTGGTCGGCATCCGAGCGGGTGAACAGGCCGAGCTGCGACGGTGCCATTGTGAGTGGTCCGCGGCGGAACAGCGCGTATTCGGCGAGCATGCCGGCAAAGCCGAGCGGCGCATGATAGCGCTCGTTGAGCGTCTTCACGCCGTCGACCTTGTAGATGAGCCGCAGCTGCAGATGATCCTGCAGATTGGCGCCGACTCCCGGCCGATCGAGCACAACACCAATACCGTGCCCGCGCAAATGATCGGCGGGACCAATGCCGGACAACAGCATGATCTGTGCACTGCCGATCGAACCAGCGGCGAGGATCACTTCGCCGCGGCAGCGCGCGAAGAGCGCTTCGCCGTTCTTCCGCCAGCGGACGCCGACGGCGCGCTTGCCCTCGAACATGATGCCGTCGACGAGGCAGCCGGTTTCCAGACGTAGATTGCCGCGGGTCAGCGCAGGCTTGAGAAACGCAGTCGCCGCCGACCAGCGCCGCCCGCGTTTCTGGTTCACTTGGAAAGCGCAGGAGCCCTCGTTGTCGCCGGTATTGAAGTCGGCGATGGATTTGATGCCGGCCTGCTCGCCGGCTCTGCGGAAGGCATCGAGCAGCGCCCAGCTCACACGCGGCGGCTCGACGCGCAGTTCGCCGCTCGCACCGTGTTTGTCGCTTTCGCCGAGGAAATGATTTTCGTGGCGCTTGAAATAGGGCAGCACGTCGTCCCACCCCCAGCCGGAAAGCCCGAGCTGGCGCCAGTGGTCATAATCGGCTGCCTGTCCGCGCATGTAGATCATGGCGTTGATCGAAGACGAGCCGCCGATCACCTTGCCGCGCGGGTAGTTGAGCACCCGGCCGTTGAGGCCCGGCTCCGGTTCGGTCTTGAAGCACCAGTCGGAGCGCGGATTGCCGATGGCGAACAGATAGCCGACCGGAATATGGAACCAGATCCAATTGTCGGGCCCGCCGGCTTCGAGCACGAGCACGCGGCGGCCGGCGTCAGCGGACAGCCGGTTGGCGAGCAGACAGCCAGCCGAGCCCGCGCCGACGATCACGTAATCGTATTCGCCTTCGATCGGCTTTGGCTGCGCCATTCCTCCCCTTGCCTCCCCTCGCTTTCATTGATCTGCGCCGGGATGACAGCACGGCGCGGTGCGGTCAAGCTGCCGCCCGCTCCGCGCTGACTTCGCGTTCGGCGAAGTCTGACGACACTAATCACGTGTTGTCGGGCAAAAGCACGGCGGACTATGGTTCGCAATGGATTCTACTCCGGCGCCCCCAGTCAAACATGCAACGGTTCTGGGCGTGCTCTGCGGCGCCGGCTCGGCCTTGTTCTGGGCCTTCGGGTTTGTCGCCGCGCGACACGGCGTGCTGATCGGCATGTCGCCGCTGGTGCTGGCAATGCACCGCTTCGTCTGGCCGGGCTTCGCTCTCCTTCCGGTCGTTGCCGCAAGCGGCTTTTCCGATCTTGGCGGCTTGGGCTGGCGCCGTGGAATTGCCATCACACTCGTCGGCGGCCTGCCGCTCGCGCTGTGGAGCTACATTGGCTACGTCTACGTCCCGCTCGGTCACGGCAGTATCATTCAACCGTCATGCGCCGCGGTCGGCGGGCTCATCCTGGCGCGGTTCATGCTCAAGGAGCCGCTGCCGCCGCGCCGCATCGCCGGCGCCGTCATCATCGTCTTCGGTCTCGCCGTGATCGGCGCCGAAGCGTTACGAACGATGGGCCGGCAGGGAATTGTCGGCGATCTTCTGTTTGTCGCGGCGGGAAGCTCGTTTGCAATCTTCGGCATGCTGCTTCGCCTGTGGCAAATCACGCCGACGCACGCGGCCGCGGTCACCAGCGTTCTGTCGCTCGCGGGCCTGCCGATATTGCTATTTGCCTACGGCAACTTTCTTGCTGCCGGCTTTTACGAAAATCTCCTGCAGGCGGTCGTGCAGGGCGTGTTTGCCGGTCCGGCGGCGATCTATTTGTTCACCCGCGCAGTGGTCTTGCTCGGCGCCGGACGCGCGGCGCTCTATCCGTCGCTGGTCCCGGCATTTTCGCTGCTGCTCGGCTTTCTGGTGCTCGGCGAAGTGCCGACCGTCTTCCAGCTCGTCGGGCTTGCGATTGTCGTCGCCGGCTTCCGATTGACGCAGACGAGCTAAGCGGCATCCGAACGTTAGGCCTGCACCGGGGCCATTCTTGAGACATGGTCTCGCTTTGTCGGCTGTTGCGACGCCCGGGCTGGTAGTTGCAGCACAGTCGCCCGCTGTCCGGGGCGGAGCCGCGTCAACAGAACGATTTTGCCATCGGGAAATTCAATCGCGTCATGATGAGTGCCGGGATTGTGCATGTTGACCTGACAAAAGCGCCCGACCGCGTGACCGGTCTTCCACCGGTTCTTCTTGAAGAACAGGGTTTGCAGCCAGAGGTGTTCCCGCTCGACCTCGGCCTCGAACCCGAGCTCCGTACCCGGCAAGAGGCACACGGCAACGGTCGGTTCGTCGATAGCCGAAAATCCGCGTGTCAGCGTATTGTGGAACTCGGTTGTTACCAGTTTGTCTCCGACTTTGGCTGGACGAGACGCAACGCCGTGAAGGCTATAGTCGCACATGGGATGAGGTCCTCTTCCGCTCGAGCCGAATGAAAAATGAATGCCCGAGTCGAATAAGCAACGTGGCCCATGTTTGATGGTTCCGAACGCTGCAATTGCCGGCTAAACGCCGCGAGCGCAGCGTCCGACATAAGACATTTCCCGTATGCCCCGGAAGGATCAACGCGGATCTGGCCGCGTTTCGCAGCGCCCCCGGATAACGCTTAATTCTCCGGCCCGGCGTATTTGCCGGCGGTTTGCGGGAACATCGATTTGACGATCTTGAGGCGAGAGATATCGACGGTTGCGTCCATGTGCAGAAAGATCGCGGCGTCGCGGAACAGCTTTTCCACGCCGAAGTCGAGCATGGCGCCGTTGCCGCCGTGCAGCTCGAGCGCGTTCTGCGCCACTTTGAGGATTTCCTCCGACGCGAATACCTTGGCCATGTTGCACAGGGTATCCGCGTCCGGCGCATTCTCGTCGACCGCCTGCGCGGCGCGGCCGAGCAGCGCCCGCACCGCCTCGATCCGCGTCGCCATATCGGCGAGCCGCAGCGCCACCGCCTGATGCTTGATCAGGATGCGGCCGCCCTGCACGTAATTCTGCACGTAGTCGGAGGTGACCTCGAACGCGCGCACGCCGACGCCGAGATTCTTCGCCGCCTGAATGATCTTGCCCGGCCGGAAATAGACCGCAGCCTTGCCGAGCGCGTCGCCCTCGGCCAAGAGATGATCAGCCGGCACGCGCATGTCCTCGAACACGAGTTCGCCGTTGTTCATGAAGCGGCAGCCGATGGTCTCGTTGCAGCGCGCGATCGTCAGCCCCGGCGTGCCGCGCGGCACCAAAAAGCTCGACGTGCCTTGCAGCATGCCGGCAGCCGGATTGGTGTTGGCATAGACGACGAACAGGCTCGCGTCGTAGCCGTTGGAGATGAACTGCTTGCGCCCGTTGATCACCCATTCGCCGTTTTTCTTCACCGCGCGCGTCGCCATGGCGGCTTCGGGCACGTTGTAGGGCAGCCAGCGATCGGAGGCGCCGCGCGGCTCGGTCAGACAGTGCGCGAGCAAAAATTGCGGATCGTCGATCAGTCGCTTGAACCATTTCTCTTGCAAGGGCCGCGGCGCGAGGTTGCGCAGGAGCACCGCGACTTTCCAGTTCTGCACCAGCTTGTCGGCGAGACCGGAATCACCGCGCGCGATCTCTTCGGCGATCAACGCGAAAGTCCGCACCTCGCTTCCGCGATCAAGCTCGATGCCGCCGAACTCTTCCGGTACGCCGAGCGCGCGGATGCCGACCTTCTCGGCGCCCTGCAAAATCTCCGGCGGCAGCCGATCTTCCGGCGTCATCACCCATTCGCGCTGCCAATTGCCGCGAATGAACGGAATGATCGTCTTGTCGACAAAATCGCGGCAGCTCTGCCGCATCAGCCGCTGTTCTTCGGAGAGTTCCGCCGGCATTCTTCACGCCGCCTTTCGGCTGGCGAGGAAGCTGCCCATGCGGGCGAGCGCTTTCCGAATATTCTCGGTCGAGTTGGCGTAGGACACACGCAGATAACCTTCGCCGAGAATGCCGAAGTCGGGACCGCCAATCAGCGCCACGCCCGCATCGTCAAGCAGCGCGTTGGCGAGCGGCTTTGCCTTCCAGCCGGTGCGCTTGACGTTCGGGAATGCGTAGAACGCGCCCTTGGGCGTAGCGCAGGAAATGCCGGGCAGCTTGTTGAGGCCGGCGACGACGATTTCGCGCCGCTTGTCGAACTCGGCGACCATTTTGACCGCTTCGTCCTGCGGTCCGGTGAGCGCGGCAAGCCCCGCATATTGGGTCGGGGCGTTGACGCAGGAATAAAGGTTGACCGCGAGCTTGCGCGCGTAATCGTAAAGTTTGCCCGGCCACACCGCGTAACCGAGCCGCCAGCCGGTCATGGCGTAGGTCTTCGACCAGCCATTGAGCAGAATGAGCCGGTCGCGGATCGACGGATATGTGAGCAGGCACACATGCGTCTCGCCGTCGTAGACCATGTGGTCGTAAATCTCGTCCGACATCACCGTGACGTCGGGAAATTTTTCCAGGCCGGCGACGAGCTTGTCGACTTCCGTCTTCGGCGTCACGCCGCCGGTCGGATTGGCCGGCGAGTTGAGAATGAGCAGCCGCGTCTGCGGCGTGATCAACTTCAGCGTTTCCTCGGCCGAGAAGGCGAAGCCGTTCTCCTCGCGGATCGGAACTGGAATCGGCCGCGCGCCGGTAAATTCGATCATCGAGCGATAAATCGGAAAGCCCGGATCGGGATAGAGAATGTCGACACCCGGCTCGCCGAACATGAGGATGGACATGTACATGGTCGGCTTGCCGCCGGGCATGATCATCACCTCGTCCGGCGACACGCGTACCTTGAAGCGGGTGTGCAGGTCAGCGGCCACCGCCTCACGCAGCGGCAGAATGCCGACGGCCGGCGTGTAGCCGTGATGGCCGTCGCGCAGCGCCTTTACCGCCGCCTCGACGATGAAATCAGGCGTGCGGAAATCGGGCTGGCCGATGCCGAGATTGATGATGTCGCGGCCGGAAGCGGCCAATTGCATGGCGCGCGCGAGTACCGCAAAAGCGTTTTCCTCGCCGATGCGATCGAAGGCGGCGACGGTCTTCAACATGGGCATTCCCCCCGGCTCTTTTACGGACGGGGGTCAATTCAACTCAATCGCCGGTGAAATGCAAACGCCGCTCGCTGGGCCTGCCTTGCGGAAAAGGGAAGAGCCCCGGACCGAGCCGGGGCTCCACAACACGCCACAATGTTGCGGGGGTAGGACGGCTTAGTAGCCGGTATTGAACGCCGCGCCGGATTGAATCAACTCTGCGCTGCCGCTGACGACCACCGGATTCGGATAGGTGCCGCCGACGGGAGTCTGATAGCTGTACAGCCCGCCCGGCGTGTGGTGCCGGTTCGGCCGCTGCGCGAAGGCCGGCGTGGCGAGCATCGCAATCCCTACCATGGATAAAATCAGCTTGGTGTTGAACGACTTCATTGCAGCATCCTTTTCATCTGAGCAGTGCCCCTGGTTCGAAACCTAGCCATGTTTTTGCGGTGCACAAGAGAAGGATGAGTCACCTAGAGAATCACAAATTCGTTATGGAATACAGCATATTAATGGGAATTTTATTATCGATTTTACGTCTGTTTTGTGCGGCGCACTATAGCCCAATGACCATCGTGAACGATGGCGCCGGCCGGAATGATTTGTCGTCGCGGGCGATTGAAGAAGACCGTTCCCGCGTCCTGCGCGACAACCCGAGGGCTCGCGCGGAATTAAATCTGCATATCTATCCATTGCGGCAAGCGCGATGCAGACTGCCTGCGCAGGCATGATGACGGGAAGAGAGCGATGACGACATCGAATGGTTCCGGCGGCGCGGCGCGGCGATTTCGTTCGCAATTGTGGTTCGACAATCCGGACAATCCCGGCATGACCGCGCTCTATCTGGAGCGCTACCTCAATTACGGCCTTACCCGCGCCGAACTGACCTCGGGCAAACCGATCATCGGCATCGCGCAAACGGGTTCCGATCTCAGCCCCTGCAACCGGCATCATCTTGAGCTCGCCGCGCGCGTTCGCGAAGGCATCCGCACCGCCGGCGGCATCGCCATGGAATTCCCGGTGCACCCGATCCAGGAAACCGGCAAGCGGCCGACGGCGGCGCTCGACCGCAATCTTGCCTATCTGGGGCTGGTCGAAGTGCTGTTCGGCTATCCGCTCGATGGCGTCGTGCTGATGACCGGCTGCGACAAGACCACGCCGGCCTGTCTGATGGCGGCGGCAACCGTCAACATCCCAGCCATCGTGCTGTCCGGCGGGCCGATGCTCGATGGCTATCATAACGGTAAGCTCGCCGGCTCCGGCACGGTGCTCTGGCAGGCACGCCAGGACGTGGCCGCCGGCAGGATCGACTACAACGAATTCATCGATATCGCCGCCTCGTCGGCGCCCTCGATCGGTCACTGCAACACGATGGGCACCGCGTCGACAATGAACGCGCTGGCCGAAGCGCTCGGCATGTCGCTGCCCGGCTGCGCCGCGATCCCGGCGCCCTACCGCGAGCGCGCCCGCATCGCTTATGAAACCGGCGTGCGCGCCGTCGAGATCGTGCGCGAGGATTTGAAACCATCCGACATTTTGACGCGCGCCGCGTTCGAGAATGCCATCGTCGCCTGCTCGGCTATCGGCGGCTCGACCAACGCGCCGATCCATCTCAACGCCATTGCCCGCCATGTCGGCGTTCCGCTGGTCATCGAGGATTGGGAGAAGATCGGCTACGACGTGCCGCTTCTCGTCAACATGCAGCCGGCCGGTGAATATCTCGGCGAGGAATATTATCGCGCCGGCGGCTTGCCCGCGGTGATGCACGAATTGCTCAAAGCGGGCCGGCTGCACGGCGGCGCGATCACGATCAACGGCAAAACCTATGCGGAGAATGCCGCGGGCGCGAAGACAGCCGACCCCAAAGTCATCTGGCCTTACGACAAGCCAATGAAACCGCACGCTGGCTTCAAGGTGCTGCGTGGCAATCTGTTTGATTCTGCGATCATGAAGACCAGCGTGATTTCAGAGGAATTCCGCCAGCGCTATCTCGCCAACCCGAAGGATCCGAACGCCTTCGAGGGCCGCGCGGTCGTGTTCGACGGTCCAGAGGATTATCACCATCGCATCGAAGATCCCGCGCTCGGCATCGACGAGCATTCCATCTTGTTCATGCGTGGGGCGGGCCCGATCGGCTATCCGGGGTCGGCCGAGGTGGTGAACATGCAGCCGCCGGCGGCTTTGATCAAAAAGGGCGTGACGTCGCTTGCCTGCATCGGCGATGGGCGCCAGTCAGGAACGTCGGGCTCGCCCTCCATCCTCAACGCCTCGCCGGAGGCGGCGGCCGGCGGCGGTCTGGCGCTCCTGAAAACCGGTGACCGCGTCCGCATTGATCTCAACAAAGGAACCGCCGACATCCTGATTTCGCAATCGGAGCTCGCCGATCGCGCGGCGGCGTTGAAGAAGGACGGCGGCTATCACTATCCGCCAAGCCAGACGCCGTGGCAGGAGATCCAGCGCGCCATGGTCGATCAGCTCGCCGAGGGGATGGTGCTCGAACCTGCGGTCAAGTATCAGCGCGTGGCGGAGAAATTCGTGCCGCGCGACAATCATTAAGGCCGATCTCCACGCTGGCTCTGTCGCTCCCTCTCTATTTGTTGTAGTTTTTCGCGCTGCTCAAACGCCGGGTGTTGCCATGAGCAATTTGCGTCCATCGACCGCGGAAAAGCGGAAAACGTTTCGCAAGCTGCACGAGCAGGGTTGCTTCGTCATTCCCAATCCGTGGAACGTCGGCAGCGCGCGCTATCTGCAGGGTCTTGGCTTTGCGGCGCTGGCGACCACGAGCTCGGGCTTCGCCCATTCGGAAGGTTATGCCGACGGCGGGCAGAGCCCCGAGCAGGTGCTGGCCCATTTCGCCGAGCTCGCGGCGGCGACCGACGTGCCGCTGAACGCCGATTTCGAGGATGGCTTCGCCGATAGTCCGGACGGCGTGGCGAAAAGTGTCGAGCAATGCATCGCCACCGGGGTCGCCGGCCTGTCGATCGAGGACTCGCCCAACGACGGCAAGAAGCCGCTCTACGAGCTTGAAACGGCGGTCGCGCGCGTCAAGGCGGCGCGCGCCGCGATCGACCGCGCCGGCGGCGACGTCGTGTTCACCGCGCGCGCGGAAAATTTCATACGCGGCGTGAACGATCTCGACGACGCTATTCGCAGGCTCAGGGCCTACGCGGCGGCCGGCGCCGATTGCCTCTACGCGCCCGGCATCAACAAGCGCGAGCAGATCGAAGCGGTGGTCAAGGCGGTGGCGCCCAAGCCGGTGAATTTTCTCAACAGCGGGGCCTTTGGCTTCACCGTCGACGATCTCGCCGCCATGGGCGTGCGCCGCATCAGCGTCGGCGGGTCGCTCGCGCGCGTCGCCATGCATGCCTTCATCCGCACCGCGACCGAGATCGCCAAGGAAGGCAAATTTGACGGCTTCGGCGGATTGATCACGAATCAGGAGCTGAACAAATTCTTCGCCGAGGATCGCAGGAAGCTCGCGCCAGGACCTGTGCCAGGACCTGTGCCAGGACCTGTGCCATGACCGAATCGGAGCCGCACCCGCGCACCAGCCAGCCGATCGGCTTGCCCGTCGAGCGCACGAAACCGGCCGAACGGCCGGGCCCGATGACGCTGAAGGGCCGCTATGGCCATCTCGAAAAGCTCAAAGCGGAGCACGCCGCCGAGCTGTGGAGCTTCTTTGCCGGACAGGACAGCTTGTGGACCTACATTTCGATGGATGGACCATTTGCTGACCTTGAAACGTTTTCGGCGTTCATCGCCAAGCGCGCGGCGTCGGCCGATCCCTACGCCTATGCGATCATCGATACGGCCGGCCGCGTCGTCGGCTATTTCACGCTGTTGCGGATCGTGCCCGAGCATCAGGTCATCGAAGTTGGCCATGTGCTCTATTCGCCGGCGTTGCAACGCACCCCGCTTGGCACCGAGGCGCAGTATTTGCTGGCGCGCTACGTATTCGAGACGCTGGGCTACCGCCGTTACGAGTGGAAATGCGATGCGCTCAACGCGGCGTCGCAGCGCGCGGCTTTGCGTTACGGCTTCGTCTATGAAGGAACGTTTCGCCAGTTCATGATCAACAAGGAAGGCCGCAACCGCGACAATGCCTGGTTCTCGATGCTCGACATCGAGTGGCCGGAGCGCAAGCGCAATTTCGAGCGCTGGCTCGATCCGCAAAATTTCGACGGCGAGGGCCGGCAGAAAATCAGTTTGGCAGCTTTGAACGGGCAGCAGGCGTGAGGGAGGAAGCGTAAGGCGAAAATGAGCAATAGACTGCAGGGCAAGATCGCCCTGGTCACGGCGGCCGGGCAGGGCATCGGCCGGGCGATCGCGGAATCCTTCATTGCCGAGGGCGCCGCGGTCATCGCGACCGACCTTGCCGAGGACAAACTTGCGGGGCTCAAGGCCAAACTGTGCCGCAAGCTCGACGTGCGCTCGACCGCCGACGTCGAGGCGCTGGCCCGCGACATCGGCCGCGAACTCGCCGCGCCCGATATTCTGGTCAATTGCGCGGGCTATGTGCACCAGGGCACAGTGCTCGACTGCACCGACAAGGATTGGGACTTTTCCTTCGACCTCAACGTCAAATCCATGCACCGCACGATCAAGACCTTCCTGCCGGCGATGCTGGAGAGGAAATCCGGCTCGATCGTCAATATCTCGTCAGCGGTGTCGTCGATCCGCGGCGTGCCCAACCGGTACGTCTACGGCGCCACCAAGGCCGCGGTGATCGGCCTGACCAAGGCGGTCGCCGCCGATTTCATCAAGCAGGGCATCCGCTGCAACGCCATCTGCCCGGGCACCATCGAATCGCCGTCGCTCGACGAGCGCATCACCGCGTTGTCGAAGGAGACCGGCCGTTCGTTCGAGGCGGTGCAGCAGGATTTCATCGCCCGCCAGCCGATGGGACGGCTGGGCACGGCGGCAGAAGTCGCCGCGCTTGCGCTCTTCCTCGCGAGCGACGAGGCAAGCTACATTACCGGCCAGGCGCATCTCGTCGACGGCGGAATGGCGTTGTAAGTGTCATTCCGGCGCCGGCTGACGCTGGGGCGGACTGACCATGCACATTCTCATCACCGGCGCCGCGGGTATGATCGGGCGCAAGCTCACCGCGCGCCTGGTCGCAGCCGGCGAGCTCAACGGCCGCGGCATCGACAAACTTACGCTCACCGATGTGATCGCGCCGGAGAAGCCCGAGAAATTCGCCGGACGCGTTGACGCCTTCGCGGCCGATATCGGCGATCCGGCAACAGCGGTGTGCGCGGTTACCGGAAAGCCCGATGTCATCTTCCATCTCGCCGCGATTGTCTCCGGCGAGGCTGAGCTCGATTTCGAGAAAGGCACCCGCGTCAATCTCGACGGCTCGCGCGCGCTGCTCGAAGCCATCCGCAAGACCGGCGGCGGATATTGTCCGCGGCTGGTTTTTACTTCGTCGATCGCGGTATTCGGCGCACCGTTCCCCGAAGCGATCGCGGACGATTTTCACCTGACGCCGCTCACCTCGTACGGCACGCAGAAGGCCATCGTCGAATTGCTGCTTGCTGATTACACCCGCCGGGGCTTTGTCGACGGCGTCAGCATCAGGCTGCCGACCATCTCGGTGCGGCCAGGCCGGCCCAACAAAGCGGCGTCCGGATTCTTCTCCTCGATCATCCGCGAGCCGCTTAACGGCGAGGAGGCGACGCTGCCGGTCGAAGAGAGCGTCACCCACTGGCACGCGAGCCCGCGCTCGGCCGTTAGTTTCCTCGTCCACGCCGCCGGACTGAACAGCGAGACGCTCGGCCCGCGGGTCAATCTGACCATGCCAGGCGTTTGCTGCACCGTCGGCGAACAGATCGCCGCGCTGCGCCACATCGCCGGCGACAAGGTGGCTGCCCGCATCCGCCGCGTGCCCGACCCGCTGGTGGCGCGCATCGTCGCCGGCTGGCCGCGCCGCTTTGACCCCCGTCGCGCGCTGGCGCTCGGCTTTACCGCCGAAAACAGCTTTGAAGATATTATCCGCGTGCATATCGAGGACGAGCTCGGCGGCAGCATTGCCGCCTGACGCGCCCGTCAAAGCCCTTTTCACGCCGGCTCGTTAGCGTCTATGAGTTGCGGCCATGCGGTTCACCACCCCCCTCGCTCCGGCCATGCTGGCGCGGCGCTACAAGCGCTTTCTCGCCGACGTCATGTTCGATTCCGGCGAGATGACGACCGTGCACGTCTCCAACCCTGGCGCGATGACCGGCCTCGACAAACCCTATTCGAAGGTCTGGGTGTCGGACTCGGAGAACCCGCTGCGCACGCTGCGCTACACGTGGGAATTGGTCGAGGTCGACCTCGGCAGCGGTCCCGAACTGGTCGGCGTCAACACGATTCAGCCCAATCAGCTGGTCGCCGAGGCACTGCAGGCCGGGCTCATTCCCGAATTGCGCGACTATCCGAAGGTCCGCCGCGAGGTGAAGTACGGCTCGAACTCGCGCGCCGACTTTGTGCTCGAGGACAGTAAGCGCCCGGCCTGCTACCTCGAAGTCAAGAACGTCCATCTCATGCGCAAGCCCCGGCTGGCGGAATTTCCCGATTGCGTGACCGAGCGCGGCGCCAAACATCTCGACGACCTCGCTGCCGTGGTCGAAGGCGGCGGGCGCGGCGTGCTGCTCTTCGTCATCCAAGTCCCGTCGGCGGACCGCTTCACCGTCGCCCGCGACATCGACCCCGCCTACGCGGAGGCCTTCGACCGTGCGCGCAGCGCGGGCGTCGAGACGTTGGCTTGGCGCTGCCGCGTGAGCCTCGATGGCATCGAGATCAGGGAAGCGGTCCCGATCGTCGACGGTTGACGTCCAATTCTGACGGGCGGCGGGTTCCCCGCGGGGACCAGCGCCCCGCGATGACGCAGCCGCCCCGTTTTGCTTGCCTTGTCCGCGCGCATGCTTACATTTGCGGTGCAAAAGGCGGCATGCAGCCGCTCTTCCGGCGGCTCAATCTCTGGCACCATGACATACGTCGAAGCGGCGACAGCGCCGCTGCGCAAAACCGGACAGATCAAGATTTACGGTCCTGCCGCCTTCGAAGGCATGCGCAAGGCCGGTCAGCTGGCGGCCGAATGCCTCGACATGCTGGTCGGCGTGATCCGGCCGGGTATCTCCACCGAGCGGATCGATCGGCTGGTCTACGAGTTTGGCATGGACCGCAGCGCGCTGCCGGCGACGCTGATGTATCGCGGCTACCGCAAGGCCACCTGCACCTCAGTCAACCACGTGGTCTGCCACGGCATTCCCTCGGATAAGCCGCTGCGCGACGGCGACATTCTCAATGTCGACGTCACGCTCATTCTCGATCATTGGCATGGCGATTCGAGCCGCATGTACACGGTTGGCGAAATTCCGCGCCGGGCCGAGCGGCTGATCGAGGTGACCTATGAGGGAATGATGCGCGGCATTGCTGCCATCAAGCCGGGCGCCACGACCGGCGATGTCGGCTACGCGATCCAGTCCTATGTCGAGGCGCAGCATATGAGCGTGGTGCGCGATTTCTGCGGCCATGGCGTCGGCCGGCTGTTCCACGACGAGCCGAACATCGTTCATATCGGCAGGCCCGGCGAGGGCATCGTGCTCAAGCCCGGCATGTTTTTCACCGTCGAGCCGATGATCAATCTCGGCCGTCCGCACGTGAAGGTCTTGTCCGACGGCTGGACCGCGGTTACCCGCGACCGCTCGTTGTCGGCACAGTTCGAGCACTCGGTCGGCGTCACGGCGAACGGCGTCGAGATCTTCACGCTGTCGCCCAAGGGGCTCGATAAGCCGCCGTATCCGGCCTGAAGCCGCTGGTAAAGCTTCTTCCCTGCCTCTCCGCGTAGGCACGTAGAGATTGCAAAATCCGCCAATCCGGGCATCCTAACCGGCGGGGCCGTTACAGCTTGGCAGCGCGGCGGGGCAGGGTGCGTTCAAAGTCCATGGTTGTAAAGAAGCCTGAGCGCGACGAAGGCCTCGCCGAGAGTTCGCCGCATTATTTGGGCCATCGCAAACGCCTGCGCGGGCGCTTTCGCGAAGCCGGCACCGACGCGCTTTCCGATTATGAGCTGCTGGAGCTGCTGTTGTTTCGCGCCCAGCCGCGCCGCGACATGAAGCCGATCGCCAAAGCGCTCCTGGAAAAATTCGGCTCGTTCGCCGAGGTCATTTCAGCTCCCGCGAAGCGGCTTGCCGAGGTCGACGGCATTGGCGAGGCGAGCATCACCGACCTTAAGATCGTGCAGGCGGCGGCGAGTCGGCTGTTGCGCGGGGAGGTCAAGAAGCGGCCGGTGCTGTCGTCATGGTCGAGCGTGCTCGACTATTGCCGCACCGCGCAGGCCTTCGCCGACCGCGAACAGTTCCGCGTTCTGTTCCTCGACAAGCGCAATCAACTCATCGCCGACGAATTGCAGCAGATCGGCACCGTCGATCATACGCCGGTCTATCCGCGCGAAGTCGTCAAGCGTGCGTTGGAGCTATCGGCAACCGCGATCATCCTGGTGCACAACCACCCATCCGGCGACCCGACGCCCTCGCGCGCCGACATCCAGATGACGCAGCAGATCATCGCGGTCGCCAATCCGCTCGGCATTTCCGTGCACGACCACATCATCGTCGGCAAGGAGGGGCACGCGAGTCTGAAAGGATTGAAGCTGGTGTAACGCCGTATCAGGCGTGGGCAATGACCTTGCCGAGCACCGCCTTCGCGTCGCTCGGAGCCGTATTGGCGATCCACGCGACGTATCGGTCCGGCCGCACCAGAATGAGTTTGGCCTCATAGGCCGTGCGGCCGTCTGCGTAGCTGTCGCGCACGATCGTCAAGGGAACGCCCAGCGCCTTGGCCGCCTCGGCGAACGCCCAAACGGTGGCGTCCTCGGCATCGAAGGCGAGCAGCGTAAAATCCGGTCCCAACGCCTCGAACACGTTGCGGCCGGAGCTCAGAAGCTGCGGTGGCAGGTGATGTCCGGCGCGCGCCTTGAAAGTGTGCGAGCCGCTCGCGCTTGATTTACCGCCCGCCGGGCCGAACACGATGGGCGAGCCTTCGTAATGGGGCTCATAGCTGACCACGCGCGGTGCGGCGGCGCCTTGCTGTTCCTTCCAGGCGCGCTCGAACTCGGCGCGGTCCTTTTCCGGGCTGTAGCGGTCGAGAAAAGCCGCGTCCTTCTGGATGCCGGCCTGGATGAAATCTTCGCCGGTTTCCTTGAAGATGGGCCGCCGCTCGTCGCTGTAGGTTTGCAAGAGCGCGTCGCTGCCCCAGCCCTTCAGTCTGGCGGCAAGTTTCCAGCCGAGATTGGCAACGTCGTCGAGGCCGTTGTTGAGGCCGTAGCCGCCGTAAGGCGGATGCGAATGGGCGGCATCGCCGGCGATGAAGACGCGCCCGGCCTGATATTTCTCCGCCACCTCGATGCGCAGATCCCAGAACCCGACGTAGTTGAAATCGCAGGCAAAAGGAAAGCCCGCGACCCGCTCCAGCAAGGCCTGGAAGTCGTAATTGTCGCGCGTCGTATTCGCCGGCACCGGCGAGTGAAAGAACCAGCTCTCACCAACGTCGACGCGGCCGAAGAATTGCCAATACCCTTTCAGATCGGGATGCAGCACCCGATAGGTCGAGCGCGGCGGAAAGCGCTCGAGCTTCTCGTGCAATTCGCGCGACCGGAACAGCGCCAGCACCATCAACTGGTCGAAGTCGGAACTTGAACGTTGAATGCCGATCTGCCGCCGCACGATGGAATTGCCGCCGTCGCAGCCGACTACGTAGTCGGCATGAAGCGCGGCGTGCTCGCTGCCGCCTTCCTGGACGATGTCGACGCGCGCGCCGGACGCATCCTGATCGACGGTCTCGGCCCGCCAGCCGAAGCGGGCGTCGACATTGCCCAGTGTCGCCAGCCGTTTGCGCAGCACGTACTCCACCAAATACTGCGGCAGCCTTTCGTTTTTCTGGAAGTAATAGGAATTGACGATTTCGCGCAACGGAGGCGCGTACCAGTAATCGGTGGAGAGATCGCGGTAGGCGACGATGCCGCTCATCGGATATTCCGGCGGCAGCATGCGCGAGGCGCGCACCTCGTCGGCGACGCCCCAGGCATGCAGGTGCTCCATGGCACGCTGGGTCAGGTTCTGCCCCTTGGGGATCCGCTGCGGCTCGAGCCTGCGCTCGACCAGCGCGCAGGTGATCCCGCGCAGCCCAAGCTCGACCGCGAGCGCGACGCCGACCGGCCCTCCGCCGACGATGACGACTTGATAGTGCTTGTCCATTCTGTCCAACCACTCACCGGCCGATGGCCGCCCGCGCCTTGGCGAAGGTTTCCGGCGAGAAGGTCGCGAAGTGCGCAAGCAGCTTCTGTACTTCCTCCGCCGTCGCCGGATCGATCTCGAGGCCGACGCGATCTGCCTCGGCGAGAAAGTCTTTGTCCTTCATCGTCGCAGCGAACGCCGTCTGCAGCGCGGCGAGGCGCTCGGGCGGCATATTCGGTGGCCCGGCCAATGGGCGGCCGAGCACAAGCTGGTTGAAGTAAAGCTCGAGCACCGCCCGCTGTTCTTCGGTCTTGGCGTAGTCGAACACGCTTGGAATATCGCCGAATGCATTCGACTTGTGCGGCCCCATCTGAATCACCAGCTTGAGCCGTCCGGATTTCACGTCGTCGGCGAACTGCGCGTTGATCGAAGAGGCATAAAGCCCGCACTCGCCATTGACCTCGCCCCGGTGCATGGCGAGATCGATATCGCGCGTGCCGGCATAGCCGGGAATGACGCGAATGTTCGCGCCGAGCACGCTCTTCAAGATCGCCGGATGCTGATAGGTGATCGCCGCTGGCGCACCGCCGCCGAAAATCGTTTCCTTGCCGCTAGGTTGCAACATGTCGGCGAACGATGCGGCGGCGCCCGGCGTCTGCCATACGCCGCAATAGGCGACGTCCTGCGACATGCTGCCGATCCAGGAAAACTTCGCCGGATCGAAGCGGGCAGCTTTATCGCCAAGCAGCGGCTCCATGACCACCGACGAGGCGAACATGCCGAGCACGGTGCCGTCTTTCGGCTCGTCGTTGAAGATGTGGTTCGCCGCGTTCATCGAACCGGCGCCGGGCAGGTTCGAAGGCAGGATCGAGGGATTGCCGGGAATGAATTTCCCATAATGGCGGGCGAGCACGCGCACATAGGTGTCGTAGCCGCCACCGGGCGGAAAACCGGCGATCAGCGTCAGCGTTTTGTGGCTGTAGAAGTCCGAAACCGAATCGGCCTGCACGGCATAGGTGGCGCCTGCGCCGATCAGCGCGCCCAATCCCACTAGGCGAATAAGCCCGCCGATTGACTGAATTCGAAGCATTCTTTCCGGGCTCACATCCGGGCGACAAAACAGGCGACGAACTTAAGCATCCAACACCGCGCGGACTTTGCTGGCGAGCTGCTGCACCGTGAACGGCTTGGTAATGAAATTGACATCCGGATCGAGGACGCCCCCGTGCACGACGGCGTTGCGCGTGTAGCCGGTGGTGAACAGGACCTTGAGATCTGGACGTTTCTTGCGTGCCTCCTCGGCCAGCTTTTTGCCGTTCATATCCGGCATCACGACGTCGGTAAACAGCAGATTGATCTTGGGCGTCTCACCAAGCAGCGCTAGCGCAATGACGGCATTTTCGCTCTCGAGTACGGTGTAACCGAGTTCGCGCAGGCAATCGCCGGAAAGCTTCCGCATCAAGGGATCGTCCTCGACGACGAGAATGACCTCGCTGGCATCTCCATCGGCGATCTGCGCGGCGACGCGCCTGGCTTCTTCGGCGCCGCCGTGCAGGCGCGGCAGGTAGATCTTGACCGTCGTTCCGGTGCCAAGCTCCGAGTAAATCTTGACGTGGCCGAGCGACTGCTTGATGAAACCGAAGACTTGGCTCAGCCCGAGACCGGTGCCCTTGCCCGCCGGTTTGGTGGTGAAGAACGGATCGAAAGCGCGCGCCGCGATCTCCGGCGGCATGCCGACGCCCTTGTCGCTGATCGCAATCATCACGTATTGGCCCGGACTCACCTCGGCGTTCTGGCTGCAATAGTCTTCGTCCAGATAAACGTTCCCGGTCTCGATGGTCAGTTCTCCGCCGTCCGGCATGGCATCGCGCGCGTTGATCGCGATGTTGACGATGGCGCTTTCGAGCTGGTGCGCGTCCACCCTGGTCTTCCACAAGCCCGCCGCCAGCACGGTCTCGATCTGGATTTGCTCGCCGAGCGTCGACCGCAGCAGCTCCGACATGTCGGCAATCATTCGGTTGGCGTCGACCGATTCTGGAGCGAGCGGCTGCTGGCGAGAGAACGCGAGCAAGCGCTGGATGAGCGCGGCGGAGCGCTCGGTCGCCTGCACGGCGGAATCGATGTAGCGGCGGATGTCGTATTCGTCGGTCTTCAGGCGGCGCCGCATCAGGTCGAGCGCGCCGACGATCACGCCCAACATGTTGTTGAAGTCGTGCGCCATCCCACCGGTCAGCTGTCCAACCGCTTCCATTTTTTGCGCCTGGCGCAGCTGCAACTCGACCTGCTCGCGGCGGCTGATCTGCTCGATCAGGCTTTGGTTGGCGAGCGACAATTGCGCGTTCGTGTCATGGATCGTCGATACCGAGCGCCGGGCAAAATAGGCGGCCAAGACAGCCACGCCGCATATCACGAGGAACGCGGCCACCGAGCCCAATCGGAGAGAAAGCGACAGCGAATTCGCGTCGTCTTCCCGCTCCGCCGACAGCCGGTCCTCGGTGGCCTGCATCGCGACAATCTGGCCGCTGATCGTATCCATCGTTCGTCGGCCTTCGTCGGAATTGACGACCGCGAGCGCCTCGTCAGTCCGGCCGGCTTTGCGCAACGCAATAGTGCGCTGCAGCTCGTCGAGCTTCGCGGCGATCGACTGGCGCAGCTCGCGCATCGCCTGCACTTGCTGTCGGTTATCGCTGACAAGCGCCGCGGTCTGATCGAGCGCCGTATTGAGCGCCGCCTTGGCCGGCTCGAACGGTGCCAGATATTCATCGCGGCCAGTCACCAGGTATCCGCGCTGAGCGCTTTCTGCACGCAGCACCAGCGTCTGGATCAACTGCAGCTGGTTACGAACCGACAGCGAGTGGTGCACCCACTGATTCTGGACTTGCGCGCGAAATCCGAGCCAAAACGTGCCGAGCGCAATCAAGGCCGCCAGGACCGCGCAGGCGAGCAGGCCCCAGTAAAGCGGAGCAAGCGACTTCGGCACTGATGATTGCTGCACGATCCTGCCTATTCGCGGTCGCTCCACGCGCGCCACGGTGTTTCCGGCACCGGCGTGAGCGGCGGCTTGCCGGCGGCCCAGGCGAGAATGTTGTCGACGATGAGCTGGTCCATTCTCTCACGTGTATAGGCCGAGGCGGAGCCAACGTGCGGGAACAGCACGACATTGTCCATGGCGATCAATTCGGCCGGCACCTCCGGCTCCTTGGCGAACACGTCGAGTCCCGCCGCCATGATGCGCTTTTCTTGAAGCGCGCCGATCAAAGCTGGCTCATCGACCACCGAGCCGCGCGCCATGTTGATCAAAATGCCGTCGGGGCCGAGCGCATCGAGAATGTCGCTGTTGATCATGTTGGCCGTCGCCGCGCCACCGGGCACGATGACCAGGAGGGTGTCCACGTCGCGCGCCATGTTGATGAGTTTCGGATAATGGCGGTAGGGCAGCTGCGCCCGTGGCTGCCGCGTGTGATAGACGACCGGCACCTGCATGGCGTCGAGCCGGCGCGCGATCGCCTGGCCGATGCCACCCATGCCGACCAGTCCTATCGTGCGGTTGCGCAGCGAGGCCTTGCTAAGCGGATAGCCTCGCTCCAGCCACTCGCCGGCGCGCAAAAAGCGCTCGGCCTGCGGCAATTCGCGCACGGTGCACAGGAGCAGGCCAAGCGCGGTATCAGCGACCTCCTCGTTCAGCACGCCGGGCGTATTGGTCAGCACGACGCCATGAGCGACGGCCCATTTGACGTCCATGTGGTCGTAACCGACGCCGAAGCTTGAGACGATTTCGAGATTGGGGAAGCGCGCCATCAGCTCGCCGGGAACCGGCTCGCGCGTGTCGCTGCAGGCGATCGCGCGCACGTGCGAGTGCGCCGCGATGAATGCATCGCGGTCCTTGGCGGCAGCAACCTTGTGCAGGATGCACGGCCCGTCGAGACCGTTGACCACCACCGCCTTGAGCGGCCCGACCAGCACGACTTCTTTTCTGTTAGCTTCCATCGCGGTTCCTTAAACCAGCATGCTCACCGGCGTTTCGACAAAATCCTTGAACGCGGCGAGGAGCTTTGCGCCGAGCGCGCCGTCGACCACGCGGTGATCGCAGGAGAGCGTCGCCGTGATCATGCTGGCGAAGGCGACGCCGCCGTCGTCCTTCTCGACCGCCTGGCGCCGTGCAGCGCCGACCGCGAGGATGGTCGCGTGCGGCGGATTGATGATGGCGGAGAATTCGCGCACGCCGTACATGCCGAGGTTGGAAATCGCCGACGATCCGCCTTGATAGTCGGCGGGCGTAAGCTTCTTTTCGCGCGCGCGGGTTGCGAGATCTTTCATTTCAGTCGAGATGGCGCTGAGCGATTTCGTGTCGGCGTTGCGGATCACCGGCGCGATCAAACCTTCGTCGAGGGCAACCGCCACGCCGATGTCGGCATGCGCAAAGCGCAAGATGCGGTCGCCGGCCCAGACTGCATTCGCCGCCGGCACCCGCAGCAGCGCGAGCGCCAGCGCGCGGATGAAGAAGTCGTTGAGCGAGAGCTTGAAGGATGCGGTGCCATCCGCATCCTTGGTGGCGCCAGCATTGGCCTCCTCGCGCAGCGCGATGAGGCGTCCGATCCCGATGTCTGCGGACAAATAGAAGTGCGGAACTGTCTGCGCCTGCGTCAGCCGCGCCGCGATGGTGCGGCGCATGCCGTCGAGTGCCACTTCCTCGTAGCTGCCCGGGGCGTAGAGCGCTTTGATCTCCGCGGCGCTCGGGCGTTCGGCGCGTAACGCGAGTGGCGCAGGCGCTGTGCGCTGCGCGCTTTCGATGTCGCCCGCAACGATGCGGCCGTGCGGACCGGAACCGCGTAAGCCTGCGAGATCGATGCCGCGCTCGGCGGCGAGCCGGCGCGCCAGCGGCGTGACGGTAATTCCGCCGGCGAGCCGCGCCGGGCCGAAATTGCGCTCGGGCGTGCGTACCTCGAAGAATGGATCGAGTTTGATTGGAGCCGCCGCCTGCGCTTGCACGTTCGGCGCTGCCGATTGCGGTGCCGTTGATTGTGGTGCGGCGGCGCGCGCCGCGGCTTTGGCCGCCGCCGCGAGTGTCGTTGTCGCTGCCGGTCGGTTGGCTGCTGCACCCGCGCCATCAGCGATGACCGCCACCACCGCGCCGACCGGCGCGATCTCTCCGCCGGCACGCGGATTTCAGACAGCACGCCCGTCGTCGTGGAGGGCACTTCCATCGAGACCTTGTCGGTCTCGATTTCAAACAGGTTATCGCCGGGCTTGATCGCATCGCCGGCCGATTTGAACCATTTGGTGATCTTGCCCTCGGCGACGGTCTCGCCGAGCTGCGGCATCAGCACGTCCATGGCGGCATTCTCAAGCAGCGCATCACTTGATCCGTTCCCACACCACTTCCGTCGCCGTGCCGATGGGCCGCAGAACGAGCTGGTCGCCGGCGAATTCGTAGCCGCGGACGAGGTCGCCGTTGTCGCCGGGCTGCACGCTGCCTTGGCGATGGTGGGTGACCGTGCGCGCCTTCTCGTCGATCGAGTAGGTGCCGAAATAAGCAATGTAGCCGTCGAGCGCCGCTTTTGCTTCGTCGCCGGTCGGCTTGTCGCCGGCCCTGGTCACTTCGCGGTCGGGGGCGACCTGGCAGGCCATGTGGCCGTGCGGGTCGTAGATGATGATGCCCTTCGGATGCGCGCCCTGTCCGGGGCGCGGCTTGCCGTCCACCATCGAGCCGATATGACGCCACGAACCGATGAGGCGCTGCCGATCGGATTGCCCGCTCACCACGTCACCGAAATGTATTGCGTCTCCAAAAACTCCATCAGGCCCTCGTGCGCGCCTTCGCGGCCGAGGCCGGACTGTTTGACGCCGCCGAACGGCGCTGCCGGATCGGACACGAGTCCGCGATTGAGCCCGATCATGCCGAAGTCGAGCTTCTCAGACACACGCAGGCCGCGACTCAAATCCTTGGTGTAGACATAGGCGACAAGGCCGTATTCGGTGTCGTTGGCGCGCGTGATCACTTCGTCGTCGGACTTGAACGTCTGGATCGAGGCGACCGGACCAAAGATTTCCTCGTTGAGCATTTTCGAGTCGTTCGAGACGTTCGACAGCACTGTGGCCGGATAGAAGAAGCCGGGACCGCCCGGCGCCTTGCCGCCGGTCAGCACTTTGGCGCCTTTCTGTACTGCGTCGTCGACAAGTTCGATCACCTTGTCGAGCCCGTCCTTGTTGACCAGCGGGCCGAGCGCGACGCCGTCGTCGAGACCATTGCCCATTTTCATGCCGGACATCTTGGCGGTGAGCTTTTTGGCGAATTCGTCGTGCACCTTCTCGTGCACGTAGAAGCGGTTCGCCGCCGTGCAGGCCTCGCCCATGTTGCGCATCTTCGCGATCATGGCGCCGTCGATCGCGGCGTCGATGTCGGCGTCGTCGAACACGATGAACGGCGCATTGCCGCCGAGCTCCATCGCCGGCTTGACGATGCTGTCGGCGGCTTCGTGCAACAGCTTGCGGCCGACCTCGGTCGAGCCGGTGAACGACACCACGCGCACGCGCGGATCGTGCAGCATGGCGCTGACCACCTTGCCGGAGGAGCGCGAGGGAATGACATTGACCACGCCCGCCGGCACGCCGGCTTCCGCCAAGATCGGCATCAGCGCCAGCATGGTGAGCGGCGTATCGGACGCGGGCTTGAGCACGACCGGGCAGCCGGCGGCGAGCGCCGGCCCGATCTTGCGGGTCGCCATGGCGGCAGGGAAATTCCACGGCGTCACCAGCACCGCGATGCCGGCCGGCTTGTGCTGCACGAAGATGCGCGCGCCGGTCGACGGGCCCGTGGTGTTCGAGCCGACATTGCGCACCGCTTCTTCGGCGTACCAGCGGAAGAACTCGGCCGCGTAGGCGACCTCGCCGCGCGAATCCGACAGCGCCTTGCCGTTCTCGATGGTGATGAGCTTGGCGAGCCGCTCGGCGTCGCGCATGATCAGTTCGTAGGACTTGCGCAAAATCTCGGCGCGCTCGCGCGGCTTCTTGGCGGCCCAGCCGGGAAATGCGCGCCTGCGCCGCATCGAGCGCGGCCATCGCATCCTCGACCGTCGCGCTCGCCACCGAGGCGACTTTGTTCTCGGTCGCCGGGTCGATCACGTCGAAGCGGCCGCCGTCGGACGATTTGCGCCACTGCCCGCCGATCCACAGATCGGTCGGCACGTTGGCGAGGAGATTGTCGTACATGGCCATTTTGCACCTTCCTCTCTCGTCATTTGCCGGGCTTGACCCGGCAATCCACGCAGCGATGACGCCATATGGATGCCGGGTCGTTCTATGCGAAGACGGTGCGCCGCACCTTTTGCCCGAGCATGACGATCATGATTGCAACGCCTTCCGCACCCGCTCGGCGATCCGATCGACCGTGGGCAGCGCGATGTCTTCCAGAATGTCGGCGGCCGGCAGCGGGATGTGCGGCGTCGTGATGCGCACTGGCGGTCCGTCGAGGTCGTAAAACGCTTCGTCGGCAGCGATGGACACGATCTCGGCGCCCCAGCCGCACAGCCGCGGATTCTCCTCCACGGTGAACAGGCGATGCGTGCGCGCGACCGAGCCGAGAATCGTCTGCGTGTCGAGCGGCACCAGCGAGCGCACGTCGACCACTTCACAGTCGATGCCGTGCTCGGCCTTGAGCTTGTCGGCCGCCGCGATCGCGCGCGGCACCATCAGCGCCAGCGCCAGGATGGTGGCGTCCTTGCCCGGCCGCACGATGCTGGCGGTGCCGAGCTTGTCGACGATCTCGCCGTCGGGCACCTCGCCCTTGGTCGCGTAGAGCGACTTGTGCTCGAAAAAGATCACCGGATCGGGATCGCGCACGGCGGCGGCCAGAAGCCCGATCACGTCGCGCGGGTTCGACGGCGCCACGACTTTCAGTCCCGGAATCATCATGCACCAGTTCTCGACGCTCTGTGAATGCTGCGCGCCGAAGCGCGAGCCGGCGCCGTTGCCGGTGCGCACGACCAGCGGGCATTTGAGCTGGCCGTTCGACATGTAACGGCTTTTGGCGAATTCGTTGGCGATGTAGTCGAAGCACACCGCAAAGAAATCCGAGAACATGATCTCGGCGATCGGTTTCAGTCCGGTCATCGCCGCGCCCATGGCGGCGCCGAGGATCGCCTGCTCGGAAATCGGCGTGTCACGCACGCGCAGGGGGCCGAACTGTTCGAACAAACCGACGGTCGCCTTGAACACGCCGCCGGCCTTGGCCACGTCCTCGCCGAGAAACACCACGTCCGGATCGCGCGTCATTTCCTGCGCGATGCCGCGCGCCACTGCGTCGCGATAGGTCAGTTCCGCCATGCGAAACCTCCATCGGCGTAGACGTCGGTGGTGAGAATATCGAGCGGCGGCATCGGCGCCGCCTTACACTTTTCGGTCGCCTCGTCGACGCGCCGGCGCACGTCGGCCTCGATCTCGGCAATCACGCCGTCGGCGACGCCGAATTGTTTGAGCCGTTCGCGATAGAGCTTGATCGGATCGTGCTCCTTCCACTTTTCCAGTTCGCCCTCCGGCCGGTATTTGGCCGGGTCGGCGCGCGAGTGGCCGCTGTACCGATAGGTCATGCACTCGATCAGCGACGGTCCGCCGCCCTCGCGCGCCTTGGCGTAGGCCGCAAGTGCTGAGCGATAGACCGCGTCGGCATCGTTGCCGTCGACGACGATGCGCGGCAGTCCGTAGGACGCGGCGCGATCGGCGGCTGGGTGCTGCACCGCGGTGACATCGCCGATCGGCGTATATTCCATGTAGAGATTGTTCTCGCACACGAAGATCACCGGCAACTTCCACACTGCGGCGAAATTGAGCGCCTCGTGAAAGGCGCCGATATTGGTGGTGCCGTCGCCGAAGAAACAGACCGACACGTCCTTCTGGCCCTTGTATTGCGCGCGCCAGGCGGCGCCGCAGGCGATCGGCAGATGCGCGCCGATGATCGCATAGGAGCCCATGACGCCGTGATCGACCGAGGTCAGATGCATCGAGCCGCCCTTGCCGCGCATCAGGCCGTTGTCGCGCTGCATCAGTTCGCCCAGCACCTGCTCGATCGGCACGCCGCGGGCGAGCGTGTGGGCGTGGCCGCGATAGGTGCAGAACGACAGATCGCCCGGCTTCATCGCGGCGGCAAAGCCGGTCGCAATCGCCTCCTGGCCGAGCGACAGATGGCTCGTACCCTTGACCAGGTTCTGCAGAAACAGGTCGAACGCGCGCTGCTCGGCCTCGCGAAGCTCGACCTGCATGCGGTACATGCGAAGCCGCGTTTCCTCGCCGATATCGTCATTGAGGGTAGCCGCCGGGGCGAGCGCGCGGTCTTCGACCTTGGCCATCACAATCCTCGTCGAGGTCTGGAAATCCGCTTTAGGCGGGTGCAACTTAGCGCCACTTGCAAAGCCGAGGCAACGTCGTCGCGAGGGTACAAAATCGAGGCGAGGGGGCGGCTAAAGGCAACAGCCCACAGCGGCAAGCTTGCGCCGAGCGCGGCAAGTTCCTAGACCATGATCCGATCGAATCGGATCATGGTCTAGTTTCTCAGTTGGAGCATGATCTTATCGGAAAACCGGTTTCCACTTTTCCGGATCATGCTCTAATTGACGCGAGCGGCAGGCGGGAGGCGTCAATGGCGCAGGACTACAATAATCCCCAAATCAATCACCCTCACGTCAACCGGTTCTTGGGCGGTCCGCCGGCCGCGGTGATTGGCCGGCTGATCCTGCTGTCGATCCTGGTCGGCGTCATCCTCGCCGCGATCGGGCTCGATCCCGAGCACATTATCGAATCGGTTGGCCACCTCATCACCCATATTTGGAATATGGGCTTCGACGCCGTACGCTGGCTCTGGCGCTATTTCCTGCTCGGCGCGGTGATCGTGATACCGATCTGGATCGTCGTGCGCCTGGCCAAGGCGCCGCGCGGGCCCTGAGCGCCCGCGCACTCACGGCGGAGCGAGGCGCCCCGTCCCGTCACGCCCACAGCATCAATCCTCGATCGGACGCCCGGAGGCGGTCGGCGGTTCGCCGTTGCCCTGCATCTGGTCACGCGGCCCGCGATGACGGCGGCGGCGGCGATTCAGCGGAAACCGGTCGCCCGAGCCGTCATAGCCGTTGGCGCCGGCCGGTGCCTGGCCTTGCTGGGGCGGCGCCTGATGCGCTGGTTGCTCGCCGGTGATGAACGACGGCAGCCGCTCGACATCCGCGTCGCTGGTCGGCGGCGGCACATGCTGCGGGCGCGGCTGGAAATGCTGCGGTTGCGGCTGGTGCTGCGGCTGATGCTGCTCGCGCTGATAGAACGGTTGCGGTTCGCGCGGCGCGAACGGTTCGCCGCCCATCGAGGGCTGCTCATCCTCATCGTCATCCAATCCGTCATCGGGCATGTTGCCGCGCATCTCCCCCGATTGCTGCTGCTGATAAGAGGGCTGGCTCTGGCGGAACTGCTCCTGAGCCGCCGCGATCAGGCGGAAATAATGTTCGGCGTGTTGATAGTAATTTTCGGCGGCGACGGGATCGCCTGAGCTCTGCGCGTCGCGAGCAAGCTGCAGGTACTTCTCGGCAACGTGGGACGCCGTACCGCGAATTTTCACGTCCGGTCCATTGGACTCGTACATGCGTGACAATGGATTTTGGTGATAACCACCACCACCCTTGCGGTTGCGACCCCGCATGCGCTTGTTCTGACCGTTTCTCATGATCTGCTTTTCTGCCAACCCCCGTTAATTGCGGCGGCGCGAACGCCGCCGTTTCTCAGCCGACACTTCAATTGCGGTTAACACCCTAACCCTCGCCACGTTGCGCGACAGCGCGATGGCGCAAATATGTTGTTATCCTTATCGGCATCAGCCACTGCGCTCGCTTGCAATCGCTCCAGGCGAACCCACTCCAGGTGAACTCATCGACGGGCTCGCATTCCACTTCGGCTCGAACCGGCGATCTGCCACGGCGCAAAACATCCTCGTCAGCGCGCGAATCATCCGAACCGATGCGCGCCTTACCGATGAATCATCTCAACTCGGTCTGAATCTGGCGATCCCGTCTGTCGTCCGATCGGCGTTCGCTATCGAGCTATCTGCCGCTATCGAGCTATCTGCCTGGGCTGCGCCGCCAACCTATCAGGAGCCATGCTCCGGGTTCTAGGCGACGCTGCGGCCCTCGTCTCGGGCCGATTCCGTGCCCGCAAGCTAGTCGCTTCCGCGCGACATTCCAAGTGCTTTTTTGCCCGCCGCGTCTTTTTTGCCGGGGGCCAATGCTCCACGCTCATGCCCCATTCCGGGCGGTCAACGCACGGGCCACGCCGTTAAGATCGGTATGCGGCGGCAACGGCGCAAGCCCGCTTGGAGCAAAGAGTGCGGCGACTGCATCAAGTTGGCCGGCGCCCAATTCGACGACTAGCGCGCCGTCCGGCGCGAGCAGGGCGGGCGCGGCCGCGGCAATCGCCCGATAAAAATCTAAGCCGTCGACGCCACCATCGAGCGCGCGGGCGGGTCGAAATCGCGCACTTCCGGCGCAAGCGCCGCGATGTCGGCAGAGGCGATGTAGGGCGGATTGGAGACGATGAGGTCGAACGGTCCGCGCAACGCCGCCGCCAGATCACAGGCGACAAATCGCGCGCGAGAAAAGCCAAGATGCTTCGCGTTGTCGCGCGCGACGCGGAGGGCGTCTGCGCTGATGTCGGTCCCCACGCCGCACGCGTTCGGCAACTCGGCAAGAAGCGCCAGCAGGATCGCTCCAGAACCGGTGCCGAGATCGGCGATCCGCAGCGGTCGTGAGCGCGGCCCCCGCGTCTCGACCGCGGCAAGCGCCGCTTCAACGACCGTCTCGGTCTCCGGCCTCGGCACCAGCGTCGCCGCGCCGATGCGAAGCGGCAGACTCCAAAATTCCTTCCATCCAACGATGCGGGCAACCGGCTCGCGCGCAAGCCGCCGCTCTGTCAGTTCGGCGATTGCATTTGCTTCACCCGCGCCAAGGATGCGCAAAGGAGCCACCGCCAGTGCCGTGTGGTCGAGGCCGAGAGCATGTCCGAGGAGGATGCGGGCATCGAGATCCGGCGTGTCGAGGCCGGCCGCACGAAATTGCGCCGCCATCGTGCGGCGCGCTTCGCCAACGGTCGGCGCAGTAATGCCGCCGCCTTGTCGCGTAAGCTTGTCCGCGGCAGCACCTGTGATCATCAGCTGACGTCCTCGGCGGCGAGCTGCTCTGCCTGATGTTCGGCGACGAGCGCATCGACGATTTCGCCTAACGCCTCGCCCTCCAAAATCTGCGGCAGCTTGTAGAGCGTCAGATTGATGCGATGGTCGGACACCCGGCCCTGCGGGAAATTATAGGTGCGGATGCGTTCGGAGCGATCGCCGGTGCCGACCTGGCCGCGGCGCTCGGCGGCGCGCGCGGCGTCCTGTTTTTGCCGCTCCAGATCGTAAAGGCGCGTGCGCAGCACGGCCATCGCCTTGGCACGGTTGCGGTGCTGCGAGCGGTCTTCCTGCATCATGACCACGATGCCGGACGGAATATGGGTCACGCGCACCGCCAATTCGGTCTTGTTGACGTGCTGGCCGCCGGCTCCGCCGGAGCGCAGCGTGTCGATACGCAGATCCGCGTCGTTGATGGCGACGTCGACCTCCTGCGCCTCCGGCAGCACGGCGACGGTCGCGGTCGAGGTGTGGATGCGGCCGGAGGCCTCGGTGTCGGGCACGCGCTGAACGCGGTGCACGCCCGATTCGAATTTCAGTTTGGCGAAGGCGCCGCGGCCGCGGATCTCGGCGATGATTTCCTTGAACCCGCCCATGGAGCCTTCGCTCATCGAGATGGTTTCGACCTTCCAGCCCTGTTTGGCGGCATACCGCTCGTACATGCGGAACAGATCGCCAGCGAACAAAGCCGCCTCGTCGCCGCCGGTCCCGGCGCGGATTTCCAGAATGACGTTGCGCTCGTCCATGGCGTCTTTGGGGATCAGCGCGAGCCGCAATTTCTGCTCGAGCGTCGCGCGGCGCGCCTCAAGCTCGGGCTTTTCCGCCTCCGCAATGGAGCGCATCTCCGCGTCCGTCGAGGGATCGGCCATCAGGCTGGTGAGTCCTTCGAGTTCGCGCTGGGCGGCGCGATAGGACTGCACTGCCTCGACGACCGGCGCGAGCTCGGCAAATTCGCGCGAGAGCTTGACGAAGGTCTCGGGCGGCAAGACGCCGGCAAGGTCGCGTTCGAGCGACGCATGGCGGGTCACAAGCGCGTCGAGTTTATGGTCCGGAAGCATCGAAATTCCAAAATTCCATTGTCACGTGTCACGCCCGCAACGGCGCAGTCCAGCAATCGTGGGGTTGACCGAATCTACGTCGGCGCCGCCGTGGCCGGATCAGCGGCTGCAGCCTGTCCTCGGGCCGGCTGGACGCTCGGCCCGTCGGCGACAATCAAACCAACGTTTTGCAAACCAACATTTTGCTTGATAACGGCCACCTGAGAATCTCGCCTTAAATCCGCAAGCCTAAATCTGCAAGCCTTGGCTGGCGGCGAATTCCTGCAGACGGGCGCGGATCGGCTTGCCGCCGGCCGGCTTTTCGACCAGCGGCCACAGAAACTCGGCCATCTTGCGGCAGTCGAGATCGAGCAGCGCCGCCTTGACCGGTCCAACCGCCGACGGCGTGAGCGAGAGCGCGCGGTAGCCGAGCGCGACAAGGGCGACGGCGCCGATCGGCTGGGAGGCGAGTTCCCCGCACAGAGTGACCGGCTTGTTGTGCTCGCGGCCCTTGTCGGCGATCTCCTTGAGCGCGCGTAGCACCGGCGCCGACAGGGCGTCGAAGCGGCTGGCGACCCGCGGATTGCCACGATCGATCGCATAGAGGAATTGCACCAGATCGTTGGAGCCAACGGAGAGGAAATCGGCGTGTTCGAGCAGTTCGTCGAGCTGATAGAGCAGGGAGGGCACCTCGACCATGCTGCCGACCTGCACCTCGTCGGGCAGCTTGTGGCCGTGGCGGCGCAGATGCGTCAGCTCGCGCTCCACCAGTTCCCGCGCCTGGGTGAATTCCGCGACGGTCGCGACCATGGGAAACATGATTTTCAGCGAACGGTTGCCGGCGGCGCGCAAAAGCGCGCGCAGCTGCGTGCGCAACAGGCCCGGCCGGTCGAGACCTAGCCGGATCGCGCGCCAGCCGAGCGCCGGGTTCTCCTCCTCGACGTTGCGCATATAGGGCAGCACCTTGTCGCCGCCGATGTCGAGGGTGCGGAAGACCACCGGCTTGTCGCCGGCCGCGTCGATGACCGCGCGATAGAGCGCATATTGCTCGCTGGTGCGCGGAAAGTTCGGCGCCACCATGAACTGCAACTCGGTGCGGAACAGGCCGATGCCGGCGGCTCCGGTGTCGGCGATGTGCGGCAGGTCGACGGCAAGGCCGGCATTGAGCATCAGGCTTATCTCTTGACCGTCCTTGGTCACGCACGGCCGGTCGCGCAGCGCCTGGTATTGCTGCTGGCGCCGCGCGCGCAGCCGCACCCGCTCCGCATAAGCCGCCGCCATGTCCGGCAGCGGGCGGATGTGCAGATCGCCGGTCGAACCGTCGACGATGATGGCATCGCCCGGATCGGCGATGCCGGTGGCGTTGTCGATTTCGCCGACCGCGGGGATACCCAGCGCGCGGGCCACGATGGTGACGTGCGAATGGGCGCCGCCTTCTTCCAGAATGAGGCCTCGCAGCCGCTTGCGGTCATAGTCGAGCAGCGCCGCCGGCCCCATCGCGCGGGCGACGATGATCGCATTCTCCGGCAGGCTTTCGCGCGACGGGGCGTGATCGCGCCCGGTCAGCTGACGCATCAGGCGATTGGCGAGGTCGTCGAGGTCGTGCAGGCGCTCGCGCAGGAACGGATCGGTCTGCCGCAGCATGCGCGCGCGGGTGTCGGACTGCACGCGTTCGACTGCGGCTTCGGCGGTGAGTCCGGTCATCACCGCTTCTTCGAGCTTGTGCACCCAGCCGCGGTCATGGGCGAACATGCGATAGGCTTCGAGCACCTCGCGATGCTCGCCGCCCTCCACCACGTCGCCGTGTTCGAGCAGTTGATCGAGATTGGACTGCAAGGTCTCGATCGCCGCGCGAAGATGTTTCAGCTCGGCCTGGATGTCGTCGGCGATGTAATTGGTGACGACGACGCGCGGCTCATGCAGCACGACGTGGCCGAGCGCGATGCCCTCGCTCAGGGGAGCGCCCTTGAGATGAACCGCGCGGCGCGCGGCGATTTCGTCGCCCGGACGTGCCAGCTCGCCCGAAGCGATCATCTCGGCGAGCACCATGGCGGTGGTCTGCAGCGCCTCGACTTCTTCTTCCGAATAGGTGCGCCGCGCCCGGTTCTGCACCACCAGCACGCCGAGCGTGTTGCCGGAGCGCAGCACCGGCACGCCGAGGAAGGAGTGGTAGATTTCTTCGCCCGTTTCCGGCCGGAACGAGAAGGCCGGATGCGCCTGCGCGTTCGACAGATTGATCGCGCTTGCCTGGCTCGAGACCAGGCCGACCAGGCCTTCGTCTGAGCGCAGCACCGTCTGGTGCACGGCTTCGCGCTTCAGTCCCTCGGTGGCGTAGAGTTCGAGCGTGGTATCGCCGCGCAGCACATAGACCGAGCAGACCTCCGCAACCATGTTGGCGGCGATCAGCACGACGATCTTGTCGAGGCGTTCCTGCGCGCTGACCGGCTCCGCCATCACTTCGCGGAGTCGGCGCAGCAGCACGCGCGGACCGCCGAGCGCGCCACGCATGGCGGCAGCTCCCTCGGGCTCTTTACCGTGGCCGGAACGCCGCCCGCTGGCGCGCCCGACCCGATCCAAGAAAATGTCGCCGGGGCCCGCGCCCACAACGATCAACCTGCAGCCTATATCGAACGCACCATGCAAACTGCAAGCCAAAGACGGGCCGACGACGCGCGCCGGTTTTGTGCGGTGCAGCGAATGCGGCCCCGCCGCGGATCAGCTCGCCGCTTTGTCGAGCCCGTAGAGCGAATGCAGCGTACGCACGGCAAGCTCGGTGAAGGCCGCATCGATCAGCAGCGAAAACTTGATCTCCGAGGTTGTAATGGCGCGGATATTGATGGCGCGGTCGGCCAGCGCCCGGAATGCCTGCGCCGCGACGCCGGCATGGCTGCGCATGCCGATGCCGATCACCGAGATCTTGGCCACATCTGTGGCGCCGTCGAGCCGCGTATAGCCGATCAGCTCCCTCGCCTTGGCGATGGTGTCGAGCGAGCGCTGGTAGTCGCCGGCCGGCACGGTGAAGGTCAGATCGGTGGTTTTGCCGTCGGCTGAGACGTTCTGCACGATCATGTCGACGTTGATGTTGGCTTCCGCCAGCGGGCCGAAGATCGCCGCCGCCACGCCCGGCTTGTCCTGCACCTGACGGATGGAAATTTGCGCCTCGTCGCGGGAGAAGGCGATGCCGGTGACCGTTTGCTGTTCCATGATCTCCCCCTCGTCGCAGATAAGGGTACCGGGTGGGTTGCCGTGCGGGTCGATGTCTTTCCGGCCGGTCGAAGCTCGACCGCACGAAAATGCGCACGTTGTGCACCATGCCGAGCTCGACCGAACGCACATGCATCACCTTGGCGCCGAGCGAAGCGAGTTCCAACATTTCCTCGAAGGCGATCTTGTCGAGCCTCTTGGCGCGCGGCACGACGCGCGGATCGGACGTATAGACGCCATCGACGTCCGTGTAGATGTCGCAGCGGTCAGCGCGGATGGCCGCCGCGATCGCCACTGCCGAAGTATCCGACCCGCCGCGGCCCAGAGTGGTGATGCGGCTGGTCTCCTTGTGCACGCCCTGGAAGCCGGCGATGACCGCAACCTCTTTGCGTTCCGCAAAGCGGCGGATCAGCTCCTCGCCATTGATGTCGAGGATGCGCGCCGCGCCGTGGACGTTCGAGGTCGAAATCGGAAGCTGCCAGCCCTGCCAGGAGCGCGCGTTGATATCGAGGTCCTGCAGCGCGATCGCCATCAAGCCGGCGGTCACCTGCTCTCCGGTCGCGACCACGGCATCGTATTCGCGCGCATCGAAAATGCGCCGCGCCTTGAGCGCGGCCTCGCACCAGGCCACGAGCTGATTGGTCACGCCCGCCATGGCCGAAGGCACGACCGCAACCTCATGCCCGGCATCGACCTCGCGCTTGACGTGACGCGCGGCGTTGCGGATGCGGTCGATGTCGGCGACCGACGTGCCGCCGAATTTCATGACCAGACGGGCCATGAGGGCGCTTTAGCTCTTTCAATCTTTTTGAAGGTCGATGCTCGGCCGCAGCCCAGCAGCCGTGGCGAAACGGCGCGTATTGATAACGGCGAGGTGCGGCAGCCGCAATACGACTGTGCCGGCGCCAGGTTTGTCAGGCCACGCTCGGCCGTGATAGAGACCGGCCCGAATAACCGTGCAAATTGCTGTATTTGCCGGCCGTCGATTTGAGCCGACGGCAGTTGGGTGAGGGTGCGCAATGCCGGCCGTTATCGATCCTGTCAGCGAGCTTGAACTTTACGAGCTCAGCCACCGCTGGGGCATGTATACGCCGATCTTTCCGGGTTACGAGGAGATCAAGCTCGAGCGCATCACCCATCACGCCAAACAAGGCGTGATGACCCACAAGATCACGACGATCTTTCACACCTCCACGCACGTCAACGCGCCGATCCATCTCGTCCCTGGCGCTGCCGCGGTCGGCGAACTGCCGCTCGATTGCTTCTTCGGCACCGGAATCGTGCTCTCGATCCCGAAAAAGAAATGGCAGCTGATTGAGCCGTCCGATCTCGAACGCGCCAAGCCGGCGATCAAGTCCGGCGACATCGTCCTCATCAATACCGGCTGGCACCGGAAATATTCCGACAGCAAGGAATATTTCGGCTACGCGCCGGGCCTCAGCAAGCGCGCGGCGGCGTGGCTCGCGAAGAAGCGCGTCAAAATCGTCGGCGTCGATACCGCCTGCATCGATCATCCGCTGGCGACCTCGCTCGGCCCGCACCGCAACGGGCCGCAGATCAAATATTTACTCCCGGAATACAAGGAAGCGACCGGCCGCGAGGCGATCGTCGATTTCCCGGAATGGAATGCGGCGCATCGCACGCTGCTCGAAGCCGGCATTCCAACCATCGAGAACGTCGGCGGCGACCTCGACGAGCTTTCCGGCAAGCGCTGCACGTTTCAGGGCTTCCCGTGGAAATGGCGCGAGGGCGACGCCTGCGTGATCCGCCTGGTCGCCATGCTTGATCCGAAAGGAAGCATTCAGCTGGAGACCGGAACGGCGAACAAGACGCGGACTGCGAGCAAACAGTCAAGCGGTTCGAAGCGACCGAGCGATTTGCAATTTTTTGATCTCAGCCACCCTTGGGGCCATGGCATGCCGCAATGGCCTTCGCGCGCCAATCTCAACGTGCGCGTCGTGGAGTTCCATTCCAAGGACGGTCTCCTGGTGCAGCAATTCGAAGGCATCATGCATCGCGGTACCCACATGGACGCGCCGATCCATGTGGCGGAAAATCAGCCCTCGCTGACCGGCTATCCGCTCTGGCGCTTTTTCGGCACCGGCGTCGCGGTGTCGATCCCGAAAGGCAAGTGGGGCGTCATCACGCCGAAGGATCTGGAACAGGCCGAACCGAAGATCCAGAAGAACGACATCGTGATGATCAACACCGGCAGCCACCGCAATTACGGCGACAATCCCGACTACTTCGCTTATTCGCCCGGCCTTTATAAGGACGCCGCCGAATGGCTGGTCGAGCGCGGCGTCAAGCTCGTCGGCATCGACGTGCAGGCACTCGATCATCCGCTCGGCACCTTTCTCGGTCCGCACGGTCCA
>CAVRYM010000005.1:0-917954 GCA_963725495.1 uncultured Alphaproteobacteria bacterium
CGACATCGCCGAGCAGACCTCGAGCGAGATCGACGGCGACACGATCGTGTTCGCGGGCGACCTCACCCAGCCCGGCGTGTGCGATCGGCTGGTCGAGAAGGTGATCGAGGAATGGGGCAAGGTCGACATCCTGGTCAACAACGCGGGGTACACGCTCGACGCGCCGATCCACAAGATGAGCGACGAGGCGTTTCAGCGGATGCTCGACATCCACTTGGTCGTGCCGTTCAGGATGTGCCGCGCGGTCGCGCCGCATATGCGCGAGCCGGCCAACGCGCGAGGAGGGCCGCGAGGTGTTCCGCAAGATCGTCAACGTCTCTTCGATCTCCGGCGTGATGGGCAACGCCGGCCAGGCGAACTACGCCTCCGGCAAGGCGGGAGTCGTCGGGATGACGAAGACGCTGGCGAAGGAATGGGGCCAGTTCAAGATCAACGTCAACGCGGTCGCGTTCGGCTACATCGAGACGCGCCTCTCGACGGCATCAAAGGACGGTCGACACGATCGAGATCGGCGGCGAGAAGGTGCAGCTCGGGATTCCTGACCCCGAGGCCTTTCTCGTAAAGGCCGCCGAGCCGGAATTGCGCCGGCGCCAGGCCCTGCTTGGCCGCGAGTTGCAGCCAGTACACGGCCTGTTCGTTATTTTGCGGAACGCCGCGGCCGTCGGCAAAGCGGGTAGCCACCTCGTATTCGGCGGCAGGGTCGCCGGCCAGCGCCGCCTTGCGAAGCGCCGGATCGCCGATGGTGGCTGGCAGCTTGTCCTCCACCATGGCGGCAGGACGCTCGGGCGCAGCGGCGGTGCTTGGCGCCGGTTGCTGACTTGTTTGCGGACTTGGCAACGCGCCCGTAATGTCGGGCGAGGCCCACGACGGCAGAGAGCTGGCGGGCTTGTTGGCGGTCGGCGGCATTGCCGTTTCGAGCGCGAATTCGCTCTCGTCCACGGGCAGCATCGATTGCCGTCCGGGCTTTGCTGGCTTCGCGGCGGGAGTGGTGCTCGGCGCGGCCCCCGGATGGGGCTGCGGCAGCGGGAGGACTTCTGACGATGGCCGCGACGCCGGGGTGGCGGCTTGGGGCGCCGATGGGGTGGGCGGCGTCGGGTCAGATTGCGCTTGCGGCAGTGCCGATCCGGGACCGTTATCGTCGAACAGCCGGGTCGCAACCCGGAGAGCACCAATCAGAATGAGCACGGCGCTGCCGGCGACGATGAGCTTGTGGAGGCGCTGCGAAAGCTTGCTGGGCCCGGGCAGGGAAGCCTCGGCAGCGTCGTCTGCTTTGTCTTCTTTGCCTGATGGTTCCCACGCCGCCAACTGAGCCGCGCGTCGCGCGGCGGCGATGAAGTCGGGGCGGCCGGAATCGGAAATCACCGGCGGCTTGGCCGAACCGATAGCGGCTTCGGAAGCGGCGACGCGATCGGCGGCCGACGGCATCGGCCGTGAGCGGACCGCCGCCGAGCCGGGTTCGAGCGGATGATCGGGCGGCAGCGTCGGATCGATCGGCGGCCGCGTGGCGACCGCGCGTGATGCGGTCGGCTGGACTTGTGCCACAGCAGCAGGCGGAAGCGGTGCAGCGGCAGGCGCTGGCGGTTCTGCCGCCGCTTGAGTCACGCGCGGCGGCTGCGGCGCGTCGCGATGCAGATCGCTTTCGATCGTGGCGATCCGCTCGACCACGTGTTCGACCGTGCCCTGCACCGCCTCGAGCGAATCCTGGGTGCGGCGCTCGCTTTGTTTGATCTCGGCGACGTCCCGTTCGATCGAACGCGCCGGCGGCGCAAGCCTGTTCGCGGCCGTGGCGGTGCCGTTGACGCCGCGCATCTGCTCGATGTGCACGAGCAGATCGGCGAGCCCGCGCTCGATGGCCTCGAGATGGCCGAGCCGCGCATCGGAAGCGTCGAACCGCTTCACAAGAGTTGCGATGCGATCCTCCAGATGCGCCAGCGCCGCATGGTCGGTGTGCGTCAGCTGGACCCATTCGAGCTTCTCGATCAGGCCGGCGAGCAGCTTTTCCAGATCGCGCGGCACCGCGTGGCCGGCCTCGCTCGAGGCGTTGAGCGCCGCCGCCAGCGTGTCGATGCGCTGTTCGAGCACCGAGACGGCCTGTCCGGTCGCCGCATTGTTGGCGATGCCGTCCACTTGCGCGGCAAGCGTCCGGACGTCCTCGGCCACCCGCGTCAGGGTGTCGTTGGAAGCGACGTGCGAGACGACGCCGCGCAGACCGCCAATGGCCGCTTCGAGCTGTTGCAGCGCGGCCGGATCGTCTCGGGCGAGAATCATGTCGACTTTTTGCGCCAAGGCGTTCACCGCCTGGTCGAAGCCGACAAGGCTTTCCGCCGGCGTGAGCCCGCGCAGCGCGTCGCGCACTTCAGTAAGTCCGCGCTCAAGTCCGGACAGAGCAGTCGGATCGACGCCGGACTGACGGCTATGATCGATGCGCTCGGCCAGCGCCTTGACCTCGATCTCCAGCGATTCGACCGCGCGGCGCGGCAGCGCTTCATTGAGCTGGCGGCCGATATCGCCAAGGTCGGTGCGGATCGCCCCGATGGCCTTCTCGATGTCGCCGGTCGGCTGCAAAGAGTCGATACGGCTCGTGATCTGGCGCAGTTGCCGTTCAAGGCCGCTGAAATCGAGGATGGGCCCACGGGCGGCGGACGATGCCTCGGGCGCAGCGGGTTCGCCGTCGAGCGCGCGCTGCCGTGCGGCGATCTCGGCGACGGCGTCGTCGATCGATAGCGACAGACTCGGCCACATTGTCGCGCCGTTGCGCTGACCCGCCGGCCGGCCGGGCATCGGGTTGCTCGCTCAAGCGCTCGAGCTGCTGCGAAAGCCGATCGAGACGAGCATGGACCTCGCCGAATTCTTCGCGGCTGCGTGCGGCGTCGCGACGGGATGTCTCGCGTTCTTGCCCGCGTTCGCGATTGTGCCGCGGGCGACCTTCGCGACGAGGGGGACGCTGTTCGCGTTCATCGCGATATTCGTCGCGGTAAGGACCGCCACGAGGCGGTGCTTCGGCCTCGAAGCGATCGCGGCGATGCCCGCTCACATTACGCAGGCGCTCGGCAAGCCGCTCGTCGTCGGTGAAGTCTTCCTCATCGTTGCGGCCGACCACGCTATTGAGCCACTCGCTGACCGACATGCCCGATCGCCGCGCGGCCTCGCGCGAGCGCGGACGAAGGCCTCTTAAGTTCCACGAACCGCCAGATTTCATTCACTTGGCCCAGACCACGTCGGAAGGGGCAGGATGTGCCCTGTCTCGAGCCGGTGCTCGTTAACAGACGATGCCGACGGCGCGGTCCTCTATCCCCGAGCCGTGACTTTTCCGAATCAGAGTAAACAGGCGGTTAAAACGTCTCGGTGCCGACCGCCCCGTCGTGCGCTTTTGTCCCGATTTTTCGGCCGGCCGGTCGCGAAATACCAAAAATTTCGCCGAAACCGTAAGCCAAACGCTACAGCCTGCGCGTGTAACCGTTACGGTAACCTATGAATCATTCCTTAATCGCCGTGCCCTGTGCGACGGTTTTGCGAGCGCGATCTCCTCGAACGGGTGAGGGGCACACATGGTGCAGGCCGCGAACATCCATATGGCGGACCGCCCGGCAACACGGGCTGGAGTGCGCGAGGAACAGTGCCGCGGCGGTGACGGGGACGCTGCCGATACGCCCATCGATACGCCCATGACAATCGGGGAGGTCGCGCGCGAATTCGGCCTGACACTGCGCGCATTGCGCTTCTACGAAGCCAAACGCCTGATCGTGCCGGAGCGCAGCGGCGCGAGCCGACTCTACCGGCGCTGCGATCGCGATCGGATCGCACTCATCCTCACCGGCCGCCGGCTCGGCTTCACACTCGCGGAGATCAAGTATTTGCTCGATGCGCCCGGCGGCAACAATTTGCATTTGTCGCGCGAAAAATGCATCGAGCAGATCAATCTCCTCGAGCGGCAAAAGCGCGACATCGAACTGGCGCTCAGCGAATTGCGCCAAATCTATACGTCGTTCTACCGCTCGCATCTCAAGGATCGGGTCGCCTCCTGAAGGCCGCGGGCCGTCAGCCCGCGGTCAAGCCGCCATCAACGACGAATTCGGCGCCGGTCGTGAACGCCAATTCGTCGCTCGCCAGGAAGAGGATCGTGCGCGCAACGTCGATCGGCAGCGCCAGCCTGCCGAGCGGCGCAGCCTTCTCGACATTGGCTTGCATCTTCTGCGGATCACGCGCGCCCTCGATCATCGATTGAAGGAGCGGCGTATCGACGAACGAGGGATGCACCGAATTGCAGCGGATGTTGTAGCCTTTCCGCGCGCAATGAAGCGCCACCGATTTGGTCAATAGCCGCACACCGCCTTTGCTCGCGGAGTAGGCGGCGAGATTGCCCGCTCCGACCAGTCCCGCGACCGACGACAGATTGACGACCGAGCCGCCGCCGCGATCCTTCATGACGCGAACGGCGTGCTTGCAGCCGAGAAAGGTGCCGTCGAGGTTGACGGCGTGCAATGTGCGCCACTCATCGAGCGTTGTCGCCTCAATGTCCTTGAGCAGCGCCACGCCGGCGCAGTTGACGAGAATGTCGAGTTGCCCGAACTCCGACACGATCGCGTCGGTGATCGCGATCCAGTTCTCTTCGTCGGTGACGTCAAGCCCAAGAAAACGCGCGCGCTGGCCGAGCGCCGCCAGCGCGGGTGCGGAGCGGCGCTTTTCAAGATCGGTGAGGACGACCTTGGCGCCCTCATCGAGCAGCAGCTCTGCCGTGGCGAGGCCTATTCCCGATGCCGCGCCCGTGACCAGTGCGACCTTGCCTTGGACGCGACCCATAATCGCCGCCGCGGTTGCCCATGACAGACCAGCGGTCAGGCTAGTGTGCGCGGCATCCGCTGGCTAGTGGAGCGGATTTGACATTCGCTACCCACCCAGCCGCAAGCTCGTGAAGCGAATGTCAAATCCAAAGCTCCACTAGTACCAATAGTTGCTAGTGGTCCTTTGATTCTAACATTCGCATAATGGCTTACGGAACCGGGATGCGAATGTTAGAATCGGACCACTAGTATGAACGGCGCAATTCGCGCAAGGAGAGGCCATGCCGGACGCCTTCATCTACGATCACGTGCGCACGCCGCGCGGCCGGGGCAAAGTGGACGGCGCGTTGCATGAGGTCACCGCGCTCAATCTGGCAAGCCAGGCGCTCGGCGCGATCAAGAGCCGCAACGTTCTCGACACTGCGCTCGTCGACGACGTGGTGATGGGCGTGGTCGATCCGGTCGGCGAGGCGGCTGCTGACATCGCGCGTACGGCCGCGCTTGTGGCCGGCTATGGCGACAGCGTCGCCGGCGTGCAGATCAACCGCTTTTGCGCCTCCGGGCTCGACGCGGTGAATTTCGCCGCTGCGCAGATCATGGCCGGGCAGCAGGAGATGGCGGTCGGCGGCGGCGTCGAATCGATGAGCCGCGTGGGCATCGGCGCGGCTGGCGGCGCCTGGTCGATCGATCCCTCGATCGCGGTGGCGCATTACTATCTGCCGCAGGGAATCTCCGCCGATCTCATCGCGACCAAATATGGGTTCTCGCGCGACGATGTGGATGCCTACGCGGTCGAGAGCCAAAAGCGTGCCGCAACGGCTTGGCAGGAGGGCCGCTTCTCCCGCTCGGTGATGGCGGTCAAGGACGTCAACGGTCTCATCATCCTCGACAAGGACGAACACATGCGGCCGGGCACGACTATGCAGTCGCTCGCCGCGTTGCAGCCTTCGTTCGCGCAGATGGGCGAGAAGGGCGGCTTCGATGCGGTCGCCATTCAGGCGCATCCGGACGTCGAATTCGTCAATCACGTGCACCATGCCGGAAATTCGTCGGGAATAGTCGACGGCGCCGCCGCGGTTCTCGTCGGCAATGCGCGCGCCGGCAAGCGCGCGGGACTCACGCCGCGCGCGAAGATCAGGGCGTTCGCCAATATCGGCTCGGAGCCGGCGTTGATGCTGACCGGTCCGGTCGATGTCACCCAGAAGGTGCTGAAGAAATCCGGCATGGCGCTCGCCGACATCGATCTCATCGAAATCAATGAGGCCTTCGCCTCGGTCGTGTTGCGCTACCTGCAGGCTTTCGATCTCGATCCTGACAAGGTCAACGTCAACGGCGGCGCGATCGCCATGGGGCATCCGCTGGGCGCCACCGGCGCAATGATTCTCGGCACCGTGCTCGACGAACTGGAACGGCGCAACGCTTCGACCGCTCTGGTCACGCTGTGCATCGGCGCCGGCATGGGCACCGCTACGATCATCGAGCGGGTGTAGAGCTATGCCGAAAATCGATGTCGGCAAAGTCCCGGCGCAGCCGATCCCGTCGTATCCGAAGGAATTCGCGGCGGTCATTTCCGGGCGCGAGAAGCAGCGCATCGGCGATGCCGTTGGCCTCACCCAGTTCGGCGTCAACATCACGCGCATCAAGGCGCACTCGGCTTCGGCGCTCCGCCACGCGCATGAAAATGAGGATGAGTTCATCTACATGCTCGAAGGCGAACTCATCCTGCACGAGAACGACGGTGAGACGCTGCTCAGGCCGGGCGACGCCGCGGGTTTCAAGGCCGGCAGCGGTATCGCCCATTGTCTGATCAACCGCACTGGCCGCGACGCGGTCTATTTCGAAGTCGGCACGCGAGCCAAAAGCGAGCGCGTGCAATATCCCGACGTCGATTTCGTCATGGAGCGCGACGAGAGCGGCCGCCGCTTCTTTCGCAAGTCCGGCGAGCCGATCAAGGAGTAGCCGCGGTGCCGAAGATCGACATCGACAAACTTCCGCTCGAGACGCGCACTGGCTATCCGCCGCCCTATGACCGCGTCGTCGTCGGCCGCGAGCGCAAGCGGCTCGGCAATGCGGTCGGGCTCGATCAGTTCGGCGTCAACCTGACGAGGCTCAAGCCCGGCGCGGCTTCCGCGCTGCGTCACTGGCATGAGCAGGAGGACGAGCTGGTCTTCATCCTGGAAGGCGAGGCCACGCTGATCGAGGACGACGGCGAGACGCTGCTCAAGCCGGGCGATGCCGCGGGGTTCAAGGCGAACAGCCGCAACGGCCATCAGCTCGTCAATAAATCCGCCCGCGACGTTGTTTATCTGGAAGTGGGCACGCGGTCGAAATACGAGCGCGCGCATTATCCGGAGGCCGATCTGAAGGTCGTCGGCGACGACAAGGGCATGCGTTACACGCACAAGAACGGCGAGCCGTATTGATGGCCTACACGAATTTCACCGTCGACACCGGCGCCGACGGCATCGCGCTTGTCACCTGGAACATGCCCGGGCGCTCGATGAACGTCATCGATCCGAAGGTGACTGAGGAGCTTTCGGCGATCATTGAAAGCGTGGCGGCCGACGCAGACATCAAGGGCGCCGTTGTCACTTCCGGCAAGGACACGTTCTGCGCCGGCGCCGATCTGACCGTGTTGGAAGCGCTGAGCCGCACCTTCACCGAACTCGTGGCAACGCAGGGCGAAGAGGTGGCGACGGCGCGCTTCTTCGAAGGGAGTGGCAAGTGGTCGCGGCTTTGCCGGCGCCTGGAGACCTGCGGCAAGCCCTGGGTCGCTGCGATCAACGGCACCGCCGTCGGCGGCGGCTTCGAGCTGGCGTTGGCCTGCCATCATCGTGTCGCCGCCGACAATGACAGAGCGCGGCTCGGACTCCCCGAGATCAAGGTCGGGTTGTTCCCCGGCGCGGGCGGCACGCAGCGCGTTGCGCGCATGATGCAGCCGGCCGACGCGCTGCAATTTTTGCTCAAGGGCGAGCAGATCAGCGTCGAGCGCGCCAAGGCGATGAAGCTCGTCGATGCGGTGGTGCCCTCGGGCGATCTCGTGACTGCGGCGAAAAACTGGATCGCGGCCGGCGGCGCCGCCAAGGCGCCGTGGGACGTCGAGGGTTTCAAGCTGCCGGGCGGGCCAGTGCAGTCGAAAGCCGGCCTGATGGTGTTTACGCCGGCGAACGCGCTCTATCGGCGCGAAACCTACGACAATTATCCGGCGGCGCGCGCCATCATGCAGGTGGTGTATGAGGGCCTGCAGCTGCCGATGGACCAGGCGCTGCGCGTCGAGTCGCGGTACTTCGCCAAGATTCTGCGTTCGCCGGAAGCAGCGGCGATGATCCGCTCGCTGTTCGTATCGCTGCAGGAGATCAACAAAGGCGCCCGCCGGCCGCGTGAGGTACCGCGCAGAAGCTTCAAGAAAATCGGCGTCCTCGGCGCAGGCTTTATGGGCGCCGGGATTGCTTATGTAAGTGCGCTTGCCGGCCTTGACGTCGTGCTGGTCGATCGCGATCCGGAGACCGCCGAGAGGGGCAAAGAGCACTCGCAGAAACTGATGGACGAGCAGGTCAAGCGCGGCCGCGCCAGCGCCGCCGACCGTGACGCGCTGCTGGCGCGAATCGAGCCCACCGCCGATTTCGTGGCGCTGCGGAATTGCGATCTCGTCATCGAAGCCGTGTTCGAGGACCGCAAGATCAAGGAAGAGGTCATCGGCCGGGCGCAGAACGTGCTCGGCGATGAGACGATCTTCGGCACCAACACGTCGACCTTGCCGGTCACGTCGCTTTCGGCGGCGTTCAAGGATCGCGAGCGCTTCATCGGCATCCATTTCTTCTCGCCGGTTGAGCGGATGAACCTGGTCGAAATCATCCTCGGCAAGGATACCGGCGACGAAGCGCTCGCCGGCGCACTCGATTACGTGCGGGCGATCCGTAAGACACCGATCGTGGTCAACGACTCGCGCGGTTTCTATACGTCACGCGTTGTCGGCACCTATCTGCGCGAAGGCCATCTGATGCTGAGCGAAGGCGTGCCGGCGGCGATGGTCGAGAATGTCGGCCGCATGGCTGGCATGCCGGTCGGACCGCTCGCGCTCAGTGACGAAGTCGCCGTCGATCTGGTCTGGAAAATTCTCAAAGCAACCGAAGCCGATCTCGGCGTTGCGGCGGTCGACGCCCGGCAGAAGGCGCTGCTGCAAGAGATGGTGGAGAAGCGCGGACGCTTCGGCCGCAAGAACGGCAAGGGGTTTTACGACTATCCGCAGGCCGGCCCGAAGCGGCTTTGGCCCGGCCTTGCCGATCTGCAGCCGACTAAGCTCGATCCGGACTCGCTCGATGTCGCCGAGCTCAAGCGGCGGTTCCTCGCCATTCAGGCGATCGAGACGGCGCGCTGCGTCGAAGAAGGCGTGGTCACCGACATGCGCGAGGCCGACGTTGGTTCGATTCTCGGCTTCGGCTTTGCGCCGTTCACGGGCGGCACTATCTCCTACATCGATGGGATGGGGGCGAAGAACTTCGTGGCTTTGTGTTCGGGCTTCGCCAAGCGCTATGGCGAGCGCTTCAAGCCGTCCAAGCTGTTGCTCGACATGGCGAAAAAGAACGAGACCTTCTATGGCCGCTTTCCCCCGCGCGAACGCGAGACGCGGGCCCAAGCGTCGTGACAGCGACGTTGGCCTTTGCGGCGCGGCGCGTGTAAGGTCGCGCCCCATTTCTGCCGGGACCCTGCATGGCGCGTGATCAAGTCGACCTGACGCCGATTGAGCGGCGGGACGAACTCGTTGCTTGGATCGCGCAAGGGGCGCGGCCGAAGTCGCAATTCCGCATCGGCACCGAGCACGAAAAATTCGCCTTCACACTCGAAGGACACCGCCCGGTGCCCTACGCGGGACCGCGCGGCATCCGCGCGCTGCTCGAGGGCATGCAGCATCTGCTCGGCTGGGAGCCGATCACGGAGGGGCCGAACATCATCGGCCTCTATGATGTCACCGGCGGCGGTGCGATCTCGCTTGAACCTGGCGGCCAGTTCGAACTCTCCGGCGCGCAGTTCGAGACCGTCCATCAGACGTCGCGCGAGATCATGGCGCATCTCGCGCAGGTGCGTGAAGTGGCGCAGCCGTTGCGCATCGGTTTTCTCGGCATCGGCATGACACCGGATTGGACGCGCGCCGAGATCCCGAAAATGCCGAAGGGCCGCTACAAAATCATGACGGCCTATATGCCGAAGGTCGGCAAGCTCGGCCTCGACATGATGTATCGCACCTGCACAGTGCAGGCCAATCTCGACTTTTCTTCCGAAGCCGACATGGTCAAGAAGCTGCGCGTGTCGCTAGCGCTGCAGCCGGTGGCGACCGCTCTGTTCGCCAATTCGCCGTTCACCGAAGGAAAGCCTAACGGGTTTCTCTCCTTCCGCTCGGAGATCTGGCGCGACACCGACAACGACCGCTCCGGCATGCTGCCGTGGGCATTCGAGCCGGGCATGGGCTTCGAGCGTTGGGTCGATTATGCGCTCGACGTGCCGATGTATTTCGTCAAGCACGGCGACGAGTATGTCGACGTATCCGGTCAGTCGTTCCGCGACCTGCTCGCCGGCAAGCTGCCCGGACTGCCCGGCGAGCGTGCGACCATCTCGGACTGGGCAAATCACTTGAGCACGATATTTCCAGAGGTACGGCTCAAGCGTTATCTGGAAATGCGCGGCGCCGATTCCGGGCCGCTGCCGAACCTGCTGGCGCTGCCGGCCTTCTGGGCCGGCATTCTTTACGACGATGCTTCGCTCGATGCGGCGTGGGATCTGGTCAAGGACTGGACTGCGGACGAGCGGCAAAAACTGCGCGAAGATGTGCCGAAGCTTGGCCTTGCCGCCAAACTGCGCAGCGTCACGGTGTTCGAGCTTGCCACCGAAGTCCTCAAATTCTCCCGCGCCGGCCTTGCGCGCCGCAAGCGGCTCGACGCGGCCGGCCAGGACGAGACGCGTTACATCGAGGTTCTGGAAGATCGCCTCGCGCGCGGCACGACGCCGGCGCAGGAGCTTTTGGAAAAATTCCACGGGCCGTGGAAGGGTTCGGTCGATCCGATTTATTCCGAAGACGCGTACTGAATAACCGTCGCTGATTGCGATTGGGCATGGCACGGCCGGTCGCGAAACTAATTCAAACGTGTCACGGCAGCCCGTACAGTTCTTTGGCCTTCTGGAGTGCGGCGGCGCGACCGGCCGCGTCGCCTGCAGCGTCGGCCTTGTGCGCACGGTCGAGCGCGGCATCGGCGTCGCCATTCGCCGTGTGCTCCGCGGATTGCACCGAGTTCGGCGTGGGCTGGCGATGAAGTTGGGCGCCGAGCGTTTGCGGAGCGGTGGGTTCACCCGCCCCGCTGGGTGGAGGGTTTGCCTGCAACTGCGCAATTTGTTGCTCGAATTGCGCGATCTGCGTGGTGCAGGGGCCCGCTTGCGCGGCCGCCATGCCGGCAAGAAGAGTAGCCGCCGCCAGGACGACGATGTGCGGTCGTCTCATGATCGATCTGCGCATAAGACGCGGAATTTGTTGTCTCCGATCTGAAGCCTCGCCCGCCCGCTTAGTTCCGCGACCGGAAATTGTGAAAACTTATCTCGGCTGCCATGGCGCGAGTAGCTGCCGGCCAGCCAATCGAAACTTGTGCGGTCGCGCCACATAGCTTGGAACTTTTTGGCTTGGAACTTTTTGCGGGCATTACCGGCATCCGCCGGGACGAATTTTTCCCGGTGCTTTGATCTTATTTTTACCGTTTCAGAGCAGACTGGGCACATGACCAAGACCCTGACCGCGGATATCCAGCGGAAACATGCCGAACGCCAGCTTTTCGGTGCGCGCCGGGCGCTGAGTCATCTGGTGGAACTCTACGACAGCGGGCAATGGCGGGTCCGGTACAAGGAAGACACGTTCGCCGAGGCTGTGCGCGCCGCCCGGCAGGCGGTCGAGCATTGGACCGATGTAATGGCCAAATCCGAAGCTGTCGCCAATTCGGATGCCGACTGACCGGTAAACTACCGACCTTCCCCCGCCGTATAAACTGAGTGCCGCCTCCCGTCCGACTGCCCGTTCCGTGGGCAGAGCAATCATATTTGCATTGAACGGCGCGGCCGCAGCGGTTAATCGCGAGGCATACCGGCAGCCGCCGGAGCTCGCCACCGCCCGGTCGCCATGGCGTCGTTCGTCAATGCCGCTCTCTGCGCCATCGCGGCGACCGCGTTCTGGTCGCTGCTTGGCTATGCGATTGCCCGGCATCTGCTTCCACGCGGGTTGGCGGCCGGCGTTGCGCCGGTGCTTGGCTGGGCCGTCCACAGCGCAGCGGCCCTGCCGTTTTTCCTTCTGATCGGCTTTTCGCCAATTTCCGTGCTGGGCGTGAGCGTCCTTTGCGTTGCTACCGCCGCCGCGTCGTTGGCGATTCGCACGCCGAAGCCCGAGGGCGAGGAGGCGCCCGCCGTGCCGGTCTGGGCCTATGCGGCGGCCGCGCTGCTCGCGCTCGCGCCAGCCGCGGCGATTTTCCCCAAATTTGCCGGTGACGGCGTTCGCCTCGCCGACCCGATCTTCGATCATTCCAAGATTGCGATCATCGATGCGATGGCGCGGCAGGGCCTGCCGCCGGTCAATCCTGTTTTCGCTGAAGCCGGCGGCCCAGGCCATCTCGTCTATTATTATCTGTGGCACTTTTCCGCCGCCGAACTGGCGGTGCCGTTTCGCGCGAGCGGTTGGGAAGCCGATATCGGGCTGACCTGGTTCACCGCTTTCGCTTCGCTGACGCTGATGATGGCGCTGGCGGTCTGGCTCGGCAAAGACTCGCGCGCGGCGATCTTGGTCGTCGTTCTGGCCGCCGCGGCATCCCTGCGCTCGACGCTGGGATTTTTGTTCCGCGCTGACGATCTCTTTCCCTTTATGGCCCACTCGAACGGCTTTGCCGGCTGGCTGTTCCAATCCGCGTGGGTGCCGCAACATCTGATGGCGGCCTCGTGCGTGGTGACGGCAATCCTGCTCGTCACCCGCTATGTGCAGGCGCCGAGCGTGGTGCTTTTGCTGACGCTGGTCCTGACCGTGGCCGCGGGCTTCGAGAGCTCGACCTATGTGGGCGGCATTACGCTTGCGATTGCGGCTTTGGCGGCGGCGCCAATTTTGTTTGCCGCCGTCGATCGTTCCCGGCGGCTGCGTTTTGCCGCCGCGATGGCAGTCGCTGCCCTGCTCGTTGGCTGCTTCATCGCCCCGTTCGTGATTGAACAATTGGCGACCGCTGCGGCGCGTCACGATCCGACGCCGGTGATCGTACGTCCATTCGCCGTTCTCGGCCCCATGTTACCGGCCGGGCTCTGCCAAATATTGAACCTGCCGGCCTACTGGCTGATCGAACTGCCGATTGAATTTCCCGCCACCTACCTCGCCGGCGTTCTCGCATTGGTGATGGCGCTGCGCAGCAAAGCATTCGCCCAGGAGAGGATCGCGCTGGCGAGTTTTGCGTGCCTTGCCGGCGCGGGACTTGCGGCCTCCTGGCTTCTCGCCAGCACGCTTGGCGACAACAACGATCTGGCGCTGCGCGCGGTTTTGCCGGCTGCGATGGTTTTGATCGTCGCTACGGCCGTCGGTATCGTGCGCGCGCCGCGCCGTGTGCTGATTGGTGTCCCCGCGCTCATCGGCCTTGTCCTCGGCCTCCCGGATACGGCTTACCTCATTCGCACCGATGTGACCGGGCACGACGTGCCGGATGGGAAGCTTTTCGCGAAGGCACCTGACCTGTGGGCGGCCGTGCGCCGCTTTGCGCCACCGGCCGCACGCGTCGCCAATAATCCACTTTACTTGCGGGATCTGACGCCCTGGCCGGTAAATATCTCGTGGGCGCTATTGGCCAACCGCAGCTCGTGCTTCGCCGGCCGCGAATTGGCGCTTGCGTTTGCGCCGCTGCCGGCCGATCGCCGCGAAGCGATCAACCAGCAGTTCGTCCGGGTGTTCGCCGGGCAGGGGACAGCGGAAGACGTGAGCGAGATGGCGACGAAATATGGCTGCGATGTCGTTGTTATCGTTCCCGAGGACGGCGCCTGGAACAACGATCCGTTTGCCGGAAGCAGGGATTACCGTCTCGCCGAAAGCCGCGACGGCCGCTGGCGGATTTATGTCAAGGCGTCGGGTGCCTCTTGATCAAATCCCGGCAAACCAGTTTTCGCCCTGCTTGCTCCAGAACGTCTCGCGAAACGTGTTGGTGACTTCGATCGCCTTGATCCATTTCGCGTTCTTATAGCCGAGCTTGACGGCGGTGCGCAGCCGCATCGGAAAGCCGAAGGGGTCAGTAATCGGCGCGCCGGCATATTTGGTGGCAAGGATCGATTGCGGATGCAGCGCCGATGCCATGTCGATGCTTTCGGTGAAATTGTCGTTGCAGATGAAATAGACGTACTTCGCGGTGAGATCGGCGCCGACGCGGGTGAGGAAGGCGCGCAGATTCGGCCCGGACCATTGTCCAATGTAGTCCCAGCCCTCGACGCAGACGTGGCGGATGATCAGCTCCTGCTCCGGCAGCTGATAAATCTGTTCGGCGGTCCACGGCCGCTTGTCTTGGATCAGGCCGGCCAGTTCGAGTTTCCAACTGGCGCCGTCGATCGGCTTGACGTCCTCGATAGGGTAATAGGCGTTAAAGCGCGGCGGCTTGACCACCTGCGATGGGCTGAACGTCGGCGCCAGATGATAGGATCGGAAGATCGCCTCCTGCGCGCCATCGTTCCACGCGGAAACCGCCCGCAAGGCTTTCTGCACCGAATCCTCTTCGCTCACGTCGCAGCCGGTCAGCAGCGTCAGCGCGCCCAGTGTGAGCGCGCTGCGCAGGATCTTGCGGCGATTGAAGTCCTCAACCAGCGCGCGGCCGTGCTTGAGGGCGGCCCGATCGGTGGGCTTTTGCGGCCGGAAGATTGAAGGTGTTTGGATTCGCAAGGTCATGGCGTCCCCCCTTTAGGGCGTCGGGTCGGCGGCCGGGGTGGCAGCGACAGGTACTGGTGGGGGTTCGACTTCGGCGGCGAGCCTATCGCCGATGGTCGGCCCGCCGGTCAGCATGGCGAGCAGACTTTGCGGTACGAGCAGAGCGAGCGTGACGTGGACGAACACGAAGCCGACGATCGCCGACATGCAGAGGAAATGGATGAAGCGAATGGTTTGGAAGTTGTAGAACAGGGCGGCCAGTTCGGAGAATTGCACCGGCTTCCACAGGCAGAGTCCGGTGATCACGATCAGAATGCCGACCAGAATGACGCCGAGATAGAGCGCCTTCTGCACGGCGTTGTAGACGGTGAGATCATCGTGGCTCAGCCGAAAATGCAGCGCATCGTCGACAGTGGCGAGAATGTCGCGCAGCGAAAGGGGAAACAGCTTCTGCCGAAAGCGTCCGGTGACGATGCCGTAGGTCAGATAGCAAAGGCCGTTGATGACAAAAATCCACATGCCGAAGAAGTGCCATTGCAGACCGTACTGCGCCCATTTCCCGATCACCAGAAAGTCCGGGAAATGCAGCCAGCCGAAGATCACATCGTCGTTATAGATTCGCCAGCCGCTGCCGATCATGATGAAGATGGCGAGCGCGTTGACCCAGTGCATGATGCGCAGCGGCAACGGATGCAGGAGGTGTCCTCCGTGCGCAGTTGAATTGACGGCTGCCGTCGACATCAGGAATAGTCCGCGCCTAGATGATTCGGGCCGTGGTGAACGGCCGGCGATTGATCGTAGTGGCACTTGAAGGCCCGCGCGCCACCCCTCTGTTCGCTCGCGCGGCAATCTAATCTCACGGTCGCGCATTATTGTATCGCCCGCAAGCGCTCCTTCTTCACAAATTCGCGTGGCGTTTTTGATTTAAGAGTATCGTCCGATGCAAGACTCGATCAAAACAGCATTCGCAGCTTTGGCTCTGACGCTCGCCGCTTGCCTTGCATTCACCGCCTCGACACGGGCCGCAATGCCGTCCGGCGTCAAGCTCGCGCAAGCCACGGTGCCGGCGACCGGCATAATGGACGCGAAACAACCGACGCCGATGGAGCAGCGTTACCTCGACCGCTATCCGCAGCCCGCCCGGGTCGGCGATCTCATCGGCCTTCCGGTCCTCAATCTCAATGCGTCCACCCTCGGCGATGTCCGGCAGGTCGTGCGCACGAAGGACGGTAAGATCGAATTGATCGTCTCCTACAGTTGGTGGTGGGGCTGGTTTGGCCGGCCGGTCGCGGTACCGCTCGAAGTCGTCGGCATCCAAGGCCGGCAATTTGTGTCGCTCGACATGACGCCAGCCGAATATGCCGCCGCGCCGACCTGGCGGAGCGACGATGCGGCGGTTCTGCCGGCCGAGGCGACGATCCGCGTCGCCTTGGCCCGTGAATGATCGATCACGACTTAGTGAAGCGGATAACTTTGCAGTTTTCGAGGTGTTGTAGCGGCTGAGGCGGAATTGATTGGCGCTTGGGTGGATGGTCTGCGAAGCAAGCTCTGTTGCCGATTTCAATCGCATTACGTCTGATGGGGGCGTGTAATGGATCGTGCGATTGCGGACCGTGCGACCGGACCTGCCGCGGAGACAGCCTCGTCTGTCGCCGGATCGCCGCGCGTCGCGGCAGTGGCAAGCTGCGGCATCGCCGTCATGGCCAAGGCCTCGGTGCCGGGTCTCACCAAGACGCGGCTGGTGCCACCGCTCACCCACGAGCAGGCGGCGGCGCTCAACACCGCATTTCTGCAGGATGTGACCGGCAACATGCTGCTTGCCGCGCAGCCAAGCGGCGCCGCACGCTTCCATCGCTGGCTACGCCGCCTATGGACCGCCGGGGTCGGAGGAGTTTTTCCGCCGCCATTTTTCTCCGGCGATCGGCTTGATCGAGGCGTGGCTGCCGAATTTCGGCGACTGCCTGTACCACGCGATCTGCACGATTCTCGCCCGCGGTCACGCCGCGGCCGTGGTGCTCAATGCCGACAGTCCCACGTTGCCGACGGCGCTGCTCAACGAGACCGCCGAAGTGCTGACGCAGCCCGGCGATCGCGCCGTGCTCGGGCCCTCGAGCGACGGTGGCTATTATCTGCTCGGGCTGAAGGCCGCTCATCGGCGCATGTTCGAGGATATAGCCTGGAGCACGGAGAGGGTCGCCGAGCAGACTCTGCGCGCGGGCGCGCGAGATCGGTCTCGACCTGCACGAACTGCCCATGTGGTACGACGTCGACGACAGCGAGACTGTTGCGCCGCCTGCACGGCGAGCTTCGTCTATGCGAGGCGGCGGGCGTGCGGTCTGCCGCGCCGGAACGTGGGGTGGCGCTGCATCACGCCCGTCACACGGCCGAATTGTTTGATCGGCTCTGGCCGGACGGCGAATTTACCCGCGGCAGTCAAGACGCCGTGCAAATCGAAAAAGCTGGCGTATGACTGGAGCAATTGAAACAAGACCATTCGAGGATCGGGACTATTCATGGATAGCGTTCTGCTCACAGCCGGCCATCGACCCGCGCCGCTATTTCGAGAGCGTCGACACCGACAGCGACGTGCCCACGCACGAGCCGGTCTGTGTCTATTTGGAGACGACCAACCGCTGCAACCTTTTGTGCACGACCTGCCCGCGCACCTATGAGGAACTCGAGCCGCCGGCCGACATGAGCTGGGAGCTGTTCACCTCGATCGTCGATCAGATCAAAGAGCTCAATCGCGCCGTGCTGCACGGCGTCGGCGAGCCGATGCTGGTGAAGAACCTGCCGCGCATGGTGCGCTATCTGAAGGACCGCGGCACTTACGTTCTCTTCAACACCAACGGCACCGTGCTCAACGAGAAGAACGGCCGCGCGCTCATTGCCGCCGGCCTCGACGAGCTGCGGGTCTCCTTCGACGCCGCCAACGCCGAATCCTATCGCGCTATCCGCGGCAAGAATTATTTCAACCGAATTTTGAAGAACGTCCGCGTGTTCCGCGAATTGCAGGAGCGCGAGGGTCACTTCAAGCCGCGCGTGTCGGCGTGGCTGACCGGCTTGCGCGAAACCGTCGAGGAGCTGCCGGATTTCGTGCGGCTGGCGGCTGAGACCGGCATCAAGGAAGTGCACCTGCAGCGGCTCGTCTTCTTCAAGGAAAAATCAATCGGCATGGCGCGGCCCGATCAGGCGCTCTACGAAAAGCTTTCCGGCGAGGAGGCCGCCCATATCGACCGCGCCACCGAACTCGCCAAATCTCTGGGCATCACCTTCTCCGCTTCCGGCGGAGCATCCGAGCCGGGGATGAGTCTCAAGCGTCACGACAATGGTTCGCCGTGGTCGCTGTGCCGGCGGCCGTGGACGGTCATGTACTTCACCGCCAACGGCCGCGCGCTGCCCTGCTGTATCGCGCCGTTTTCCCAGCGCGGTTATGAGAACTACACGCTGGGCGACGCCACCCAGCAGAGCCTGCGCGAAATCTGGACCGGGCCCGCCTATCGCGATTTTCGCAAGGCGCTCAAGTCCGACAAGCCGCTGGAAGCGTGCGCGAGCTGCGGATTGCGCTGGAGCCTTTAGCAACGTTGCTTCCAGGCGGGCAGGCGACGAGGCGTCGCCGTCGTCATCCCCACCTTCAACGAAGCGGAATCGATCGTGCTCAGTCGTCGGCGAACTGCCGCGCGAAATCGTCGGACGCGTGATCGTCGTCGATGGCGGCAGCACCGATGGCACGCCGGATCGCGCGCGCGAAGCGGGCGCCGACGTAATCAGCGTCGGGCGCGGCTATGGGCTCGCCTGCCTTATCGGAGCGCAGGCCGCAGCGGAAGCCGACATCATCGTCTTCATGGACGGTGACGGCGCCGACGATCCCGTCGCCATCGCCGCCTTGGTCGACCCGATCCGTTCCGGCAAGTACGACTTCGTCATCGCCTCGCGCGCCCTTGGCAAGCGCGAGCCCGGCAGCATGGCTGCGCACCAGCTTGTTGCCGGCCACGTCATCGGCTGGCTCACGGGACTGCTCTACGGCGTGCGCTACACCGACATGTGCGCCTTTCGCGCCATTCGCCGCGACACGCTGGACTCAAGCTCGGCATGCGCGAGCTGACCTATGGGTGGAATCTGGAAATGCAGATGCGGGCCGCGCGCGCAGGCGTGCGCGTTCTGGAAGTGCCGGTCGATTATCGCAATCGACTCGGCGGCACCTCGAAGGTTGCCGGAGCCTGCGCGGCTCAATCAGGGCTGGCACGAAAATCATCGGCGACCTTTCGCGCGCGTGGCGATGGAGTCTGCAGCGCCATCAGGGATCATGACAGCCCGGGCGTGATCTGCCTGTAAGCTGACGTTGCTTCCTGCGCAAAGGCGATCCTGCGAGGGTGACATGCATGAGCAGTCGCGACCGCAAGCGCTCCGCGATATCGCGCCGGCGTTTTCTGCAGAACTCCGCGCTCGTCGCCGGTGCGATGGCCGCCCCGGCGCTGGCTGTGCCGGCGCGCGCCGGCGCGTTGCGGCCGGTGAGCATGACGCTCGACTGGATTTATCAGGGCCCGAACGTCGGTTTCACGATGGCGCTGGACAAGGGCTTTTATCGCGAAGCCGGGCTCGACGTCACCGTCAACTCGGGCAAGGGTTCGGGCACCACCGCGCAACTGGTCGCCAGCAAGGCGAGCCAGTTCGGCTTCTCCGACGGCTACGCGGTCGCCAACGGCATTGCCAAGGGCATGCAGATCAAGACCATCGGCAGCGTCTTTCGCAAAAATCCGGCGGCCCTCATCGTGCTCGCCGATTCCGGCATCACCTCGCCGAAGGAGCTCGAAGGCAAGACCGTCGCCATGACCGCGGGCAGCGGCCAGTTCCAGCAATGGCCGGCCTTCTGTAGGGGTGCGGGCATCGACGCGTCGAAAATTCAGATGGTCAACATCGACCCCGCCGGCGTCGGCCCGGCGCTCGTCAACAAGAGGGTCGACGCCATCGGCGGTTACGCGCAGGGCTACGTTCCGGCGATCGAAATCCGCGCCAAGCTGCCAGTGCGGATTTTCTGGTTCGCCGATTACGGTGTCACTGTCGTGTCGAACGGCCTCATCGTCCACGACGATTTGCTCAAGGCTGATCCAGACCTCGTTCGCGCGTTCGTCGCGCCGAGCATCAAGGGCTTTCTCTACGGGCGGCAGCATCCCGAGGAAGCGGTGGCCTCGGTGATCAAATATCTGCCGACCGTCGATCCGACCATCGTGCGGCGCGAATTGGAGCTGTCGTGGAAAACCTGGGTCACGCCGAACACCAAGGGCAAGCCGCTCGGCTGGGAGGCCGAGGCCGACTGGGCTTCGACGCTCGCGGTGCTCAAGCAGTACGGCGGTGCCGCGACGCCGGTTGAAACGAGCCAAGTCTACACCAACGAATTCGTGCCGACCGGCGCTGAGTACGTGCCGCCGCAGGAGGCTTGATCGGCCGCCTACGGATGCCGCTGGCACATGCCTTGCTTCGATAGCCTTGCTTTGACGTGGCGGCGTGACGCGTTATGACAGCTGCAATCCATTCCGCGCGCGGTCACGGCGCGCGAACATCATCCGCGGAGGTGAGATCATGAACTCTGAGCACAATAACCGCGCGCCCAATAAACGCTTGTCATTGTCGCGGCGGCGCTTTCTCAAAACCACCGCGCTTGGCGCCGGCGCGCTCGCCGCTCCCGCCTTGCCGTATCGCGCCCGCGCGGCGGAGCTGAAGCCGGTGACGTTTACGCTCGACTGGCTCTATCAAGGCGCCAGCGTCGGCTTTCTGGTCGCGCACGAGAAGGGATTTTATCGCGACGCCGGCCTCGACGTGACGATCGTCGCCGGAAAGGGTTCGGGCACCACCGCCCAGCTGGTCGCCAACAAAGCCACCCCGATCGGATTTTCTGACGGCTTCGTGGTCAGCAACAGCATCGCCAAAGGCATGGCGATCAAGACCGTGGGCACCATTTACCGCCGCGATCCCGCCGCGATCATGGTGCTCGCCGATTCGCCGATCAAAACGCCGAAGGATCTCGAAGGCAAATCGGTCGCGATGACGGCGGGCAGCGCGCAGTTCCAGCAATGGCCGGCTTTCCTCAAGGGCGCCGGGGTGGATGGCTCCAAAATTCAAATCGTCAACGTCGACCCGGCCGGCGTCGGGCCGGCGTTGGTCAGCGGCAAGGTCGATGCCATCGGCGGCTATGTGTTCAGCTACGCGCCGAGCATTGAAATCCGCGCCAAGAAGGAGCTGCGCCTGTTCTGGTTTGCCGATGCGGGCGTGACCGTCGTATCGAACGGCATCATTGTGCATGAGGACCTGCTCAAGAACGACCCCGACCTCATTCGCGCTTTTGTGCCCGCGGCGATCAAAGGCTTCATCTACGGCCGGCAGCATGTCGACGAAGCGATCGCCGCCGTGCAGAAGTACCAGCCGACCGCCGATCCGGCGATCACCCAGCTCGAATGCGAACTGTCGTGGAAGACCTGGCTGACGCCCAACACCATGGGCAAGCCGCTCGGCTGGGGTTCGGACGCCGACTGGGCCGGCACGATCGAGGTGCTCAAGCAATATGGCGGCGTGACCGCGCCGCTGACCACGAGCCAGCTCTTCACCAATGAGTTCGTGCCGACCGGCGCCGAGTACGTGCCGCCGCAGGAGAGTTAGCAAACCGCCTTTAAGTCCGGGACCAGCGACGCGTGAAACAAGAAACGGCCGGGAGCGGCTGGATCGGCGCCAGCCTGCTGCGCAAGGAGGACGCTCGTTATCTGTTCGGGCGCGGCATGTTCATCGCCGACGTCAACGTGCCCGGCGTGCAGGATATAGCCTTCGTGCGCAGCCCGATGGCGCACGCCTGGGTGCGGCGCGTGGTCAAACCGGCGGATGCCCCCGCGCAGGTGTTCACGCTCGCCGACATCGGGCCGATCAACGTGCTGGAGGCCGGCCCGGAACTGTCCGCTCACCGCCATAGTCCATACCCGCCGCTGGCCGACGCGCGCGTTCGCTACGTCGGGCAGACGATCGCCGCCTGCGTGATGCCGACGCGCGCGCAGGCCGAGGATTTGGCCGAGCAGGTCACGCTCGAACTTGAAGAGTTGCCCGCGGTGGTCGATGTCGTGGCCGCGATGCGCGCCGACAGTCCGCGCGTTTTCGACGAGTGGGCGGGCAATGCGTACATCACCACCAGCGTGGTCGAGGGTAATCCCGACCTACTCGCCGCGGCGCCGGTGCGGGTGCACCGCCGGTTGCGGCTCAATCGGCAAGCCACGGTTTCGATGGAAGGCCGTGGCGTGCTCGCCTATTGGGACCGCCGGCTCGACGAACTGGTCGTTTATCTGTCGACCCAGGGCGGTCAGGTGAAGCGCCTGGCGCTGTCGCGGATGCTCGGCGTTCCCGAACACAAGGTGCGGGTGATCGCGCCCGACGTCGGCGGCGGCTTCGGCGGCAAGAACCGGATCATGCCCGAGGACGTTGCGGTCGCCGCGCTGGCGCTGAAGCTCAAGCACCCGGTGCGCTGGATCGAGGACCGGCGCGAACATCTGCTCGCCTCGCCGCACGCCCGCGACCACACCTATGATCTCACCATCTGCGCCGAGCGCGACGGCACGCTGCTCGGCCTCGAAGGTGACATTTACGTCGACGCCGGTGCCTATGCGCTGTGGCCGACGGGGGCGTTTCAGGAAGCGAGCATGGCTTCGCGCAACCTGACCGGCCCCTATCGCATGCGGCATCTGAAACTCAATGCGTACACCGTCGCCACCAACAAAGCGCCGATGGGGCCGTATCGCGGCGTGGCGCGGCCGGGCGCGACGTTCGCGCTCGAACGCCTCGTCGACGAGATGGCGCGCGAACTTGGTTGCGAGCCGTTCGATCTGCGCCGGCAGAACATCGTGACTTCGGCGGAGCTACCCTACCGGACCGCCGCCGGCATGAAGCTCGACACCGGCGACTATGTCGCTTCGCTTGAGATCGCGCGCGACACGATCGATCTGCCGGCCATTCGCAAGCGCCAGGCGGAAGGCGAACGGGACGGCCGCCGGATCGGCGTCGGCTTCGCCTTCTACACCGAGCAAAGCGGCCACGGCGTCGTCGAATTCGCCAAGCGCAAGTTCCGCGTCATTCCCGGCTACGAATCCGCCAATGTGCGCATGCTGCCGGACGGCAGCGTGCTCATCTATGTCGGTGTGCAGAACCACGGCCAAGGCCACGAGACCACGCTGGCGCAGATCGCCGCGCATGAGCTCGGCATCGACCCCGCACAGATTTCGGTCCGCTATGGCGACACCGCCGTCGGCCCCTACGGTTTTGGCACGTTCGCGTCGCGCTCGATCGTGTTTGCCGGCGGGGCGGTGGGCAAGGCGTCGCGCGCGACGGCTGAAAAAATCCGCCGCATCGGCGCGCATCTTTTGCAGGCCGACGTCGCCGCAACGCGCATCGAGGGCGGCATGGTGCACGGGCCGTCCAGCAAGGTCAGCATCGCCGAGATCGCATTCGCCGCCAATGCGCGGCCGGACCATCTGCCGGCCGGGATGGACCCGCTGCTCGACACCACCGCGACCTATGAACCGGCCGATTCCGGCGGCGTGTTCGCCTACGGCACGCACGCCGCTTTGGTCGCCGTCGATCCCGACACCGGTGCGGTCGAACTGCTCGACTACGTCGTGTCCGAGGACTGCGGCACGATGATCAATCCGATGATCGTCGACGGCCAGGTCGTCGGCGGCATCGCGCAGGGAATCGGGACCGCGCTTTACGAAGAAATTCCGTACGACGAGCGCGGCCAGCCGCTTGTTGCAACGTTGGCCGACTACCTGGTGCCATGCGCGCGAGAAGTTCCGCTGATCCGCCTCGAGCATCTGGTGACGCCGGCGCTGACCACCGAATATGGCGTCAAAGGTCTCGGCGAGGGCGGCGCCATCGCGCCGCCGGCGGCCATCGCCAACGCGGTCGGCGATGCCTTCCGCGACATCCGCGCGAACTTCAACGAAACCCCGCTGACGCCGCGGCGCGTTGCGGGCGAGGTAGCGCGGGCACGCGCTACCCGAGCATAGAAGCAGCGAAATTCAACCACGAATGGCGGCCTACTTCGACCGCCTGTAGGTGCAATTAATAGACCCGCCACCCCTACGCCCCGGGTTGGTGTAGCTCATCTCGTCTGCTGAAAGAGCGGTGATCACGCGCTTTCCATCCGTTCCGTTTTGGTTGGGGAAGGAACTTCGCTCGATGTGGACCGCGATGGTCTTGTTCTCGTCGTTTACAGTGTAGGTGCCGAAGTACGCTATTGATCCTTGCACCGCAGCTTTGTCCTCCTTTGAGGTTGTTTTCATGCGGTCGTTCGATAGAAACTCTCCAAACTCAGCGACCGCTTGAAATGAAAAGTGCCCATCTTCCGTAAAAATATACTGGCCGGCGGGGTCGCTCCCTACCACCAAAGGGCTTCTTGTACCGTCTGACGCCACGACCTCGCATCGGACGAGTGCCCACGTTCCAACCAGTTGTTCTTTGAGCGAATTGTTCTGAGCCGACATGTTCGGATATTGCTTGAACGCTAGCGGATATCAATAATTTAAATTTACAGGGGCGCGGCTCAAAAATCCTTCGGCAGCTCGTGCGCCCATTTCGCGCGCATGCGCGCGTCAAGCTCCTTGCTCGCACGCGCGATCACCGGGAAGGTCTTCTGCCGGTTGAACGGAATGCAGGCGTCGATCACCACGCGCGAGTTGCGCCGGTCCTTCTCGGTGTCGTAGCACATCGGATCGAGCGCCGAGCTCCAGCCGCCATGAATGACGTCGACCTGCATGCGCGGGTCGCAGCGCGTGCACATCGCCCAGATCACGTCGTTGATGTTGGTCGGATCGATGTCTTCGTCGACGACGATGGTCCAGCGGTTGCAGTAGGCGCCGGCATGGCAATGCGAGGCGACCATGCCGGCCTGCTTGGCGTGTCCGCCGTAAAGCTGCTTGATCGAGATGGTCAGCATGAAGCGGCTGCCGCCAGCTTCGTGCGCCCACACGCCTTTGACCTCGGGTATGCCGGCGGCTTCGAGCTGATTCCAGACCGCGCCGCAGCGGTAGGTGCCGAGATAGAAAGTATTGTCGTTGGGCGGCACCGCCGGAATAGCGCCGACGAGTATGGGATCGTTGCGATGCATGAAGGTGGCGATGCGGATCGCCGGCTCCGGCGCGCTGCCGGAGGCGTAGTAGCCGGTCCACTCGCCGAGCGGCCCCTCCTGTACCGTGTCGTTGGGATGAATGAACCCTTCGAAGGCGATCTCGGAATTGGCCGGCACCGGCAGCCCGGTGCGCGGCATGTTGAACACCTCGATCGGCTCGCCGAGGATGCCGCCGGCGGCCTCCATTTCGTTCTTGCCGTACGGAATTTCCAATCCCGCCAGCATCAACAAAGCGGGATGCATGCCGGCAATGACCGCGACCGGGCAGGGCTGATTGCGGTCGTGATATTTGCCCATGATGATGCGCCCGTGCTTGCCCGGCGAAATCATGACCGAAGCGAGATCGGGCGCGTGGCTCTGAATGCGGTAACAGCCATAATTGAGCCAGCCCGAATCCGGATCCTTCATCACCACCATGCAGCCGGTGCCGATGTAGGGGCCGCCATCGTGCTCATGCCAGATCGGCGTCGGAATTTTTTCGATGTTAACGTCTTTGCCTTCAAAGACGTTTTCAAGCAGCGGACCGCCATTGACCGCCCGCGGCTCATACGACGGCGCACGCTTCATGTAGTTCCGCCACCACTGGATCAGCTCCATCTCGGAGGCTTCCGCCGGCAACCCGAGCGCGACGTTGATCCGCGCCACCGACGTGAGGATGTTGGCGACGACACGGTGCCCTTTGGGAAATCCCGGCACCTCGTCGAACATCAAAGCGGGATTGCCCATCTTGCGCTGATAAATGTCGACAAAGCCGCCGATCTCTTCTTTTGGTTCGGCGCCCTTGATGATTTTCAGCTGACCGGCGGTGTCGATCCCAGCGATCCAATCCCGAAGGTCCTTGTTGGCCATTGCAATCCCTCACGCATTCCTGGTCGTTAGTTTGTAGACGGTGCGCAGTGTTATGCCTACGCGCAATTCCACTATGCGCACCACCGCAACGTGTCTGGCACACGCCTTGCTTACGAATCGGCGCGACATCATCAGCGTGACATCAGGCGTGGTGACAGCACTCTCGGCTTGCCTGTATGGTGTTTTGATACGGAAACGGCAATCTTCGGAGGCGATCTCATGAGCTCCCATGATCTTAGCGCACATGGTTTTCACCGTGCATCGTTGTCGCGTCGGCGTTTCCTCAAGAGCTCGGTTTTGGCGGGCGGCGCCCTCGCCCTGCCGCTAAAGCCGCTTCGCGCCCGTGCCCAGGCGCTCAAACCTGTGAGCATGACGCTGGATTGGATTTATGAGGGACCGAACCTGGGCTTTCTCGTCGCCCACGACCAGGGCTATTTCCGCGACGCGGGTCTCGACGTGACGATCATCGCCGGCAAGGGCTCCGCCAATACTGCCCAATTGATTGCCAACAAGGCCGCGCAGATCGGATTTGCCGACGGCTATGCGGTCAGCATCGGCATCAGCAAGGGCATGAACCTCAAGACCATCGGCAGCATCTACCGCGGTAACCCGTCGGCGATCATGGTGAAAGCCGATTCCGGCATCAAGACGCCGAAGGATCTCGAAGGCAAGACGGTGGCGATGGTCGCCAGCAGCGGCCAATTCCAGCAATGGCCCGCCTTTGTCAAAGGCGCCGGCCTCGATGCTTCGAAGATCACTATCGTCAGCCTCACGCCGCCGAGCCTCGGACCGGCGCTGATCGACGGCAAGGTCGATGCGATCGGCGGCTACGTGCAAAGCTACGTGCCGATTATCGAAATCCGCGGCAAGGCCCCCACGCGATCGTTCTGGTTTTCCGACTACGGCGTCAACGTGGTGTCCAATGGCATCATCGTGCACGAGGATACACTCAAAAGCGATCCCGGCCTCCTGCACGCGTTCGTGCCAGCGGCGATCAAGGGTTTCCTCTACGGGCGCGCGCACCCGGATGAGGCGGCGGCGACCGTGAAGAAGTATTCAGAGACGATCGATGTCGCGATCATCAAGCGGGAGTTCGAAGTCTCCTGGAAGACCTGGGTGACGCCCAATACCAAGGGCAAGCCGATGGGTTGGGGCGCCGACGCCGATTGGGCGTCGGCCATCGCCGTGCTCAAGCAATACGGCGGCGTTACCGCGCCGCTCGACCACGAGCGAGCTGTACACCAACGACTTCGTGCCGACCGGCGCCGAGTACGTCCCGCCGCAGCCGGCGTAGGTGGCCATAGCATTGTGAATGACGTCGCCGCAGACGACGGGACCTATCTAAGCGTCGAGCATCTGACCAAGGTCTATGCGACGCGCGACGGAGAGGTGCGCGCGCTCAACGACGTCTCGTTCACCCAGCGCCGCGGCGAATTTATTTCGCATGTCGGCCCGAGCGGCTGCGGCAAGAGCACGATGTTGATGATCGCCGCCGGCCTCATCCCGTCGTCGAGCGGCGCGGTGCGTGTGGAGCGGCACACCGTCGCTCGGCCGCGCACCGACATCGGCATTGTTTTTCAGAGCCCGGTGCTGCTCGAGTGGCGCACGGCTCTCGGCAACGTCATGCTGCAGGCCGAAGCGCGCAACATGAACCGCAAGGACGCCGAGAAACGGGCGCGCCAGCTTCTGGAGACGGTCGGACTAGCCGGCTTCGAGGACAGATATCCGCACGAACTGTCGGGTGGGATGCGTCAGCGGGTCTCGATCTGCCGCGCGCTCATCCACAATCCCGACCACCTGCTCATGGACGAGCCATTCGGCGCGCTCGACGCCTTGACCCGCGATCAGCTTGTTCTAGATTTGCAGGCGCTGGTCAGCGAGCGGCGGATGACGGTTCTGTTCATCACCCACAGCATCGCCGAGGCCGTGTTTCTCTCCGACCGCGTCATCGTGATGACGCCGCGGCCCGGCTGTATCGACCGCATCATCGACATCGACTTGCCGCGGCCGCGGACATTGGCCATGCGAGAGACACCGGAATTCGCCGACTACAGCCGGCAGATTTTGCAACTGTTCCTGGCGCGCGGCGTGCTACGGGAACATTGAACCGGGGTTGAGACGGAGAACGACGATGACCGATACGGTGGCGCAAATCGGCGTGAGCAATCCCGGCCTCGAGGCCGCCCTCCAGCTGCGGCGCCGTCAGCAGGCGCGGCGTGAGCGCATCGGCGCGCTCGTTTATCCGGTCGGCATGATGGTGGTGCTTCTCTCTCATCTGGCAGGAGCGTCGCAAGTCAGTTCTCGATTCCCGCCTACCTGCTGCCGGCGCCGAGCGCGATCCTCAAATCGATGGACGCCAATTCCGCCGTACTGATCAAGGAGAGCGTGGGAACAACGATCGAAATCCTGCTCGGTTTCGCGCTCAGCGTCGCCGTCGGCGTGCCGCTGGCGCTCGCCATCTATCTGTGGCGGCCGTTTGCCCGCTCGATCTATCCGTTGCTCGTCTCCTCCCAGGCGGTGCCGAAAGTGGCGATAGCGCCGCTGTTTCTGGTCTGGTTCGGCTTTGGCTTGATGCCGAAGGTGCTGATCGCGTTCCTGATCGCCTTCTTTCCGGTTGTGATCAACACCGCGATGGGGCTTGCCTCGATCGAGCGTGAGAAGATTTATCTGGCGCGGTCGATGGGACTGGGACCGGTCGCGACCTTCTTCAAGATCCAATTGCCCAACGCGATGCCGTCGATTTTCGCCGGACTGAAGATCTCCATCACTTTCGCGGTGGTCGGCGCCGTGGTCGGCGAGTTCGTCGGCGGCCAGGGTGGGCTCGGCTATCTTTTGCTGATCGCCAACGGCAACATGGACACGGCGCTCCTGTTCGGCGGCATCGTCGCGCTCACCGTTCTGGGCGTGGTGCTGTTCCTGGCCATCGGTCTTCTCGAACGGCTGGTGCTGCCGCCGCATGCGATCGAACACACCTCGTTCGGCAACGAAAGCATGTGAGGTCGCATCGCGGTTGAATTACGCCGACCCTAACAGATAGGTCGATACCGCGCCGCCGATCGCAACGGTCGTTGTGCTTTAGATCGCGACCTTGTGCAGGAATCCGTCAACGTTGCCGCGCAGGCTGTCGGCGGCAGTTTCGACCGCGGCCGATCGCTGCCAACACCGTGTCGGCGGTGTTGCGCATGTCGGCGATGGCGGTCGACACGCGCCGCAAGTCCGAAACCACCGATTTCGTGCCCGATGCCGCGGCCGACACGTTGTTTGAAATCTCGTTGGTGGCCGCGTGCTGCTCCTCGATCGCGGCTGCGATCGCCGAGGTGAACTGCGCAATCTCCTGCATGCGTCCGGTGATGCTGGCGATCGCCCGGACGGTGCTCTGCGTCGAGGATTGCACCGCGGCGATCTGGGCGGTGATGACTTCGGTGGCCTTGCCGGTCTGCACTGCCAACGCCTTGACTTCGGAGGCGACCACCGCAAAGCCCTTGCCGGCGGTTCCCGCGCGCGCCGCTTCGATGGTGGCATTGAGCGCCAGCAGATTGGTCTGTCCGGCGACGCTCTGAATGAGTTTGACCACGTCGTCGATTTTTTGCGTCGCCTGGGCGAGCCCGGCGATTTCGGCGTTGGTCGATTCCGCCTCTTTGGTAGCGGCGCGCACGACGTCGCTGGCGCGCGTCAGCTGCCGGTTGATTTCGGCGATCGATCTCGACAATTCCTCCGCCGCCGTCGAGGCGGTGGCGACGCGGCCGAACGCCTCGTTGGAAGTCTGAACCGCGCTTTCGGTTTGCCCGGCCGTTTCATTCGACGTCGCCGACAGTGCGCCGGCTGTCGATTTCATCGCCGCGATGCTGCCGGCGACCGTTTTCAACACGCCCTCGACGTCCTGACGAAACCCGGCAATCGCCTCATCGACGACCGCGCGCCTCGTCTCTTGTTCGTCGAGCAAGGCGTTCTTTCTTTCCGCCGCGCGCCGCGCCGTGATGTCCTGGTGCGTGCCGAGCCAATATTTCCCGCCCGGTATCGCGCGATTGACGACCGCGATGGAGCGCCCATCGGTCAACTCGGAGACGAAGCTCAGGGTCTTGCCGGAAGCCATCAGATTGCTCAGATCGTCGGCGTATCGGCCCGGATCGCGGTCGAGGTTGCCGCCAGAGGCCCGATGCCGGATGATGTCGATGAGCTTGGCGCCGGGCTTCACGACGTCAGCCGACAATCCGTAGATTTCGAGGTATCGCTGGTTACTGACGACGAGGCGGTTCGTGGCATCGAACATCACGACGCCCTGCGTCATGTTGTTGAGTGCCATGTCGAGCAGACGCCCCTTGTCGTCGAGGCGCCGGTCGGCGAAGGCGCTGATCAGGCTGACGCCGAGAATCGCCGCTGCGACGCTGGCAACCGCGACCGCGAGCGAGCCTGGCGGCAGCGAAAGCGCCGTGATCGTCCGCGTCGGATCGGGAATGATCTGCACCGCTCCCATCGCGGTAAAATGATGCGACACGATGGCGAGCGTCAGCAGCAGCGCCGAGGCGAACAGCCCGCGCAGTGCTTGCTCCGACACGGCGACGGCCAGCGCCGCCATGCCGAGCAGCATGCCAAGAAGAACGGACGTCACGACCAGCGGCATATCCCAGGCGATGCGGCCAGGAAGCTCCAGCGCCCCCATGCCGAGATAGTGCATGCAGGCCACGCCGCCGCCGATGATTCCGCCGCCAATTGCCGCGCCCCAGCGCGACGGCATGAGAACGGCGACGGTCAGTCCGATTGCGGTAATCGTCGTCGCCGCCAGCAGCGACAGCACTGTCAGATTGATCCCGTAGGCGACCGGTACGCCGGGCTGATAGGCCAGCATGGCCAAAAAATGGGTCGCCCAAATGCCGCACCCAGTCGCCGCTCCGGCCGCGGCGATCCAGACGGCGCGCACATATCCGATGGTTGAACGGGCGCGGTTGAACAGAGTAATCGCCGTCACGCTCGATAAGAAACAGATCAGGCCAGCAAGGACGACCAGGCGCCAGTCGTGCTGCGTGGTCAGGCAGGTCAAGACCCGATACATCGTACTCTGCGTCCGTCTGGATTTTCCGAGTCTTCATTAGGTAGTCCACACCCATTTACGTTGCGTTAATCAACAACCTTGCGCGTCGGGCAGATACGCGCGACGCGCACAAGATGACCAGATTCGCGGCCGTCGCCGCAAATCGCAAGGAGGCAAATCGTAAGGAGGATTGTCACGTTTGTTTCCATCACCCGATTACGCGTTCGCGGCTGGCGCATTATTCCCGGCTTTCTCGTCCTCGCGCTGCGGTCGGCGCGCCAGGCGAAGGCGGCGCCGGGTAATCGCGCCGTTGCGATCCTTGCCGAGGCGCGGCGAACGTTTTGGACGCAGACCATTTGGGACGACGAGAGCGCGATGCGCGTCTTCATGCGCGGGCAGCCGCACCGCCGCGCCATGGGCAAGCTCGCCAATTGGTGCGACGAAGCATCGGTCGCGCATTGGACGCAGGCGAGCGTTGATCCGGTGTCCTGGCAGGAGGCATGGCGGCGCATGCGGGCCGAGGGCCGGCCTTCCGTCGTCGACCATCCCACCCTCGCGCACGCGAACTTTCAGATCGCGGCGCCGCGCATCGGCCGCTTCAGCAGGCAATTGCGCCTCAAATAAACGAGGCCGCAACCGCCATTGTCCGCTATATAGTACCAATCCGTCCCGGGATGCTGGCCATGATCAAGAATTACCGCGACCACGCCGCCAACGAGCGAACTTTTCTTGCCTGGGTGCGCACCGCGATCGCAGTGATGGCGTTCGGATTTGTGATCGAGAAATTTGATCTGTTCCTGCGGGCCGTGGCGTCGCAGGCGGTGCTGGAAAAGGTCGCCCCGCACGGCCAGAAATTCGCCAATGCGGCGGGCCTCGCCTTCATCGCGATCGGGGTAGTGATGATTGTGCTCTCGGGCATCCGCTTCGCGCGAACCGCCAAGGCCATCGAAAGCGAGGACGCGGCGCCGAGCCCCGGCGAACGCGTCGATCTTGCGCTCGCCGCGCTGATCGGGCTTTTGGGCGTGTCGTTGTTTCTCTACCTGGCCAGCGCTGTGTTCCCGACGCAGTGATGGCGCGCATTCTGCGCATTGGCCGCCACTGGCGGCTGACTTGTTGCTCGGGCGCTCGGTCGACCTTGCGGGCTAGCGGGAGGATGATTGGCCGTGATAAGATTCGCCGTCAGTCTTTGGTGAATCAGGCATGAGCGGACGAAGGATCTGGGTGGCGGGCCACAAGGGCATGGTCGGGTCCGCCATAGCCCGCCGCGTCGCGCAGCTCGGCGATGAAGTGCTCAAGACCGACCGCGAGACCGTGGATCTGCGCAATCAGGCCGGCGTCGAAGCCTGGCTCCAGCAAAATCGCCCGGATGCCGTCGTGGTCGCCGCCGCCAAGGTCGGCGGCATCTATGCCAACGACACGTTCCCGGCCGATTTCATCTATGACAATCTCGCGATCGAAACCAACATCATTCACGCGGCGCATCTGGCCGGCATCGATCGTCTCGTCTTCCTTGGTTCGTCCTGCATCTATCCGAAATTCGCGCCGCAGCCGATCAAAGAGGAAGCGCTGCTCACCGGGCCGTTGGAGCCGACCAACGAGTGGTACGCGATCGCCAAGATCGCCGGCATCAAGCTCTGCCAAGCCTATCGCAAGCAGCATGGTCGCCACTACATTTCGGTCATGCCCAGCAACCTCTACGGACCCGGCGATAATTTCGATCCGATGAATAGTCACGTCCTGCCGGCGCTGATCCGCAAATTCCACGAAGCCAAGATCGCGGAGCATCCCGAAGTGGTCGTTTGGGGCACCGGCACGCCGCTGCGCGAATTTCTGCATGTCGACGACGTGGCGCGGGCGGTGGTGTTCTGCCTCGATCATTATGACGCCTACGAGCACATCAATTGCGGCGCCGGCAGCGACATCTCGATCGCCGCACTTGCGGAACTCGTCGGCCGCGTTGTCGGCTATCGCAGCACGATCGCCTTCGATCCGACGAGGCCCGACGGCACGCCGCGCAAGCTGATGGATTCAGGCCGGATCGCCGCGCTCGGCTGGAAGCCGGAGATTTCGCTGGAAGACGGCGTCGCGGATACGTACCGCTGGTATCTCAAACACAAGCTTGCCGGCGCCACCTTGGCGGCTTGAGCCGGGGCCCTCGCGCGCGACGGCTTGCGGTAGCGACCGGCGGTTTGATTGCCGCATAACCGGATGATAGGTTCGCGCCGCCCGATCAAAACCGATTCCTGTCGAAGCTAAAGCTCGCTCTAGGCTTAATCGCGGAGACCTTGCTACGTGCTGCAGAGTATCTTCTCGATCGATGTCGAGGATTGGTTCAATCTGTCGGGAACCGGCCAGGAACCGCCGCCGGCGCAATGGGACCATCTCGAAAGCCGGGTTGAGCGCAACTTTCGCGGTCTGCTCGAACTGCTGGCGCAGGGCGGCGGCATCGCGACCTGTTTTTTTATCGGCTATTTCGCCAAGCGCTTTCCGCATCTGGTCCGCGAAGCCGTCGCTGCGGGCCACGAGATTGCCTCGCACAGCTATTTCCACCGGCTGGCCTACGAAATGTCGCCGGACGAGTTTTACGAAGACGCGCTGGCGTCGCGCCAACTGCTCGAGGATATTTCCGGTCGCCCGGTTCGCGGCTTTCGCGCGCCGGCCTTCTCCGTCACCGAACGCACGCCGTGGTTTTTCGACAAGCTCGTCGAAGCTGGCTACCGCTACGATTCCTCGGTCTTCCCGGCCCACCACCAGACCGGCGGGCTCGCCAACAGCAGATACGAGCCGCATAACGTGAAGACCGCAACCGGCGTCATCGCCGAGTTCCCCATCACGGTAACTCCGATGCTCGGAACGCGGCTGTGCCTTTTCGGCGGCGGCTATCTGCGGCTGTTTCCCTATCCGCTGATCCGCAGCATGGGACGCCGCGCGCTCAACGAACGCCGGCCGGTCGTCTTTTACATCCATCCGCGCGAGATCGATCCCGATCAGCCGCGCATGCCGCTAAGCCGCCGGCGGAAATTCACCTGCTATGTGAACCTCCGTTCGACCCGCCCAAAAATCGAACGCATCTTGCGCGATTTTCACGTCACCTCGTTCGAGCACTATCTGACCAGCACGGCGATCCATTGAGCGAGCGGACAGCAAATTTCTTCGACCGCTACGCGGGCGACTTCAGCGCCATCTACGGCAACAGCAACGATGGCTTCGAGCGCATCATCAACCGGCTGTTCCGCCGCGCGATGTTGCTGCGCTACCAGCGCACGCTGGAGCGATGCCGCCCGATCGAGGGCGCGAGCGTGATCGATATCGGCTGCGGGCCGGGCCATTACAGCGTGGCGCTGGCGCGCGCCGGCGCGAGCCGCGTGCTCGGCCTCGATTTCGCCCCCGGGATGCTCAAGATCGCAGACGAGGCCGCGAGGTCGGCCGGCGTGGCGGAGCGCTGCACCTTCGCGCTCGGCGACTTTCTGACCTATCCGATCGCGGAAAAATTCGATTACGCCGTGGTGATGGGTTTTATGGATTACGTCGCCGAGCCGCGCGCGGTGATCGATCGTGTGCTGGCGGTCGTGCGTAAGCGCGGCTTCTTCAGCTTCCCCAGGGCAGGCGGTCCGCTCGCCTGGCAGCGTCAGCTCCGCTATCGCAATCGCTGCGATCTTTTCCTCTACCGCGAGGACGACATTCGCAATCTGCTTTCCGCCACCGGCGCCAAGTTCCAGATCGAATCGATCGATCGGGATTTTTTCGTGACCGTCGAGGCGCGCCCGTCGAGCTGATGGTGGTGCGGCAAACGGCGTCTACACCTTTCCCGCCAGCGCCGCCGCCGCGAGGCCGATGTCGCCCAAGATCGTCTGCCGGTAGATGCCGGAGCGGATGAGCCCGCTGATGCGCGGCACCAGGCTCTGTTTCCTCGACCGGCGGAACAGATCGAAAGTTTTCCGGTTCTCCGTCGTCATCTCGCTTTCGATGCGCTCGAGCGCGGCGACATTCATTTCCGCCCATCCCTTGTAACGGCCCTGCCAGAGCATCGCGGCGCGGCGAATTTGGGCGGCAGCCGAACTGTTTGAGCCGATCAGGTTGCGCCCGTGCATGCGGTAGGAAACCGTGGGTGTTTGGTCGTAGAGCATCCGCCCGCCCACGGCGGTCACCAAGAGGTAGATCCACCAGTCGTGCGCCGGGGCGCCGACATCCGCGCCCACTCTCATCAGAAGCTGCCGGGTCGGTTCGTTGAGAACCATTGTATTGCCGCTGGCGAGACTCTGCGCGAGCGCATTGCGGAAATGCGGCGGTCTCCGGTAGTTCAGCGACAGCCGAAGCGCCGCGCCGTGCTCGTCGATCAGCCGCGTCCGTGAGCAATAGACCAGCGGCTCGCCGCCTGGTGTATCGCGCAGAGCCTTCCGCGCACGCGACAGCTTGTCGGCATCCCATACGTCATCTTGATCGGAGAGCGCGTAATACTCGCCGTCGATCGCCGGATCGCACGCGAGCGAAAGAAAATTCGCCACAAATCCTTTGCGCGGGCCCTGCCGGATCTGCACCTTCGCAGCGCCGTGTTTTTTCTGGAAGTCCGCCAGCAAATCGAACGTGGCGTCCGTTGAGCCATCGTCGGAGACGAAGAGGCGCCAGTCCGAGTCTTGCGCTTCGTAGGAGGCAAGTTGCGGCGGCAAAAAGCGCGCGCCGTTATAGGTGCAGAGCAGAATGGCGATCGGTGCGGGCGACGCGGGCCGCTGCTCTCGTTCGCTCGACTGCATAGGGCGCGAGGCTTCGGGCGACATTACAGGCGCGGGCTAAACGGCGTGGGCAGGATGGTGCCCAGGGGCGGAATTGAACCACCGACACCTGCATTTTCAGTGCAGTGCTCTACCAACTGAGCTACCTGGGCCCACGGGGATCGCCTGCCAAATTCGCCGGCGATCCCGAGCGAGGCTCGCTTATAAAGGCTCGCCTCCCGGCTGTCCAGAATACGCCGCGAGCAACAAATCGCAATGAAGTAGGCCCTTCATTGCGGCTCCTGATCCGGCGCCAGCGGCAGTTCGTCTTCCTCCTCGTCCGCCGTTACCCGCACCGCATAGACGCCGGAAAGCCAGCGGTTGAGGTCGACGTCGGCGCAGCGCTTCGAGCAGAACGGACGATACTGCGCGACAGCGTCCTTGCCGCAGATTGGGCATCGTTTGCGTGGTGGAGCATCGGTCATTCAAGAACGGTCCATGCGCGAACAATAGGGTGCGGCGCGCGGGCTCGCTAGTGGTCCGATTCTAACATTCGCATCCCGCTCCGGCAGGCTCGCATGCGAATGTTAGAATCAAAAGGACCACTAGCAAATATAAGTGCTAGTGGAGCTTTTGGATTTGACATTCGCTACTCGAGTTCGCGGCTTGGTGGGTAGCGAATGTCAAATCCGCTCCACTAGTGCAGCGGCGTTGTCACGACACCGCGTTGAGCCAGCCGAAATGGATCGGGTAGCCCTCGCCGGCCAAGAGCGTCAGCGTCTCGTAGAGCGGCAGGCCGACGATGTTGGAATAGGAACCGACGAGCTTGACCAGAAAGCTTCCGGCGATGCCCTGTGCGCCGTAGCCGCCGGCCTTGCCGCGCCATTCGCCGGAGGCGAGGTAGGCCTCGATGTCCTCATCGGAGAGGCGCTTGAAGCGCACGCGGGTTTCGACGTGGCGCTGCCGGAATGTCTCCTTCGGTGTCACCAGGCAAATGGCGGTGTGGACGCGATGATTGCGCCCCGACAGAAGACGCAGGCATTGCGCCGCCTCGTCGAGCATCTCCGCCTTGGGCAGGATGCGGCGGCCGACGGCGACCACGGTGTCGGCGGCGAGGATGAAGGAGCCCTTCAGTTCGTCGTCGATGCGCACCATGGCGAGCGCGGATTCCGCCTTCTGGCGCGCGAGCCGTACCGCGCAAGCGCGCGGCAGCTCGCCGCGCTTTGGTGTTTCGTCGAGGTCGGCGGGGCGCAACGCGTCGGGCTCGATCCCAGCCTGATTGATCAGCGAGAGCCGGCGCGGCGAGCCCGAGGCCAGCACGAATTTTGGGCGGCCGATCATTTGAACCGATAGGTAATCCGGCCCTTGGTCAGATCGTACGGCGTCATTTCCACGAGCACCTTGTCGCCGGCGAGCACGCGGATGCGATTCTTCCGCATGCGGCCGGCCGTGTGAGCGATGATTTCATGCTCGTTCTCAAGCTTGACCCGGAAGGTGGCATTCGGAAGCAATTCCGTCACCATGCCGGGAAATTCCAAGAGCTCTTCTTTCGCCATTCGCTGCCCGACGTCGCTGCAGTTTGGCCGCAAATCTAACCGGAGTCTTGGCCAAAATTTCGCGGAACCTAGCGGATGCCGGGCCGCTCGACAACAGCCTAAACCGATCACTGCGGTGGCGTGCCGTTGGCGGCCAGGACTTCACCGGCAAGATAGAGCGAGCCGGTGATCAGGACGCGTGGCGGAGGGTTGAGATCGAGTTTGCCGGCGGCATCGAGTGCGCTTCTGAGATCGTCGCGGGCCAGCGCAGGGATCGACACTTCACGTGCGATATCGGCAAGGACGGCGGCGGGCACGGCCTTGTCCTGATGAATAGGAATGGTGATGACTCGCCGGGCGAGCCCGGAGAAATTTTTCAGGAATCCTGCGCAGTCCTTGGTCGACAGCATGCCGACGATGAGGACGAGCGGCCGCGACACGCGCTCCTCCAGATCGGCCAGCGCCGCCGCAATCGCGCGGCCGCCATCAGCGTTGTGGCCGCCGTCGAGCCACAGCTCGCTTTCCGCCGGGAGCAGAGCGGCGAGGCGGCCTTGTGACAGCCACTGCATGCGCGCCGGCCACTCAACGCGAATCATGCCGGCCTCGAATGCAGCCGCCGGAAGTTTCAAGCCGCCGGCACGGAGCGCCGCGATTGCACAGCCGGCGTTCTCAAATTGGTGCCGCCCGTAAAGTTTCGGCGCCGGCAGGTCGAGCAGTCCGTCAGCGTCCTGATAGACGAGGCGGCCGCGTTCCTCGGTTGCGGTCCAGTCTTCGCCGGCGACGGACAGCGGCGTCCGCAACCGCGCGGCCTGCCGCTCGATGATGGCGAGCGCCTCGCGCGCCTGGCTCGCAATCACCGCCGGCACGTTTGGCTTGAGGATGCCGGCTTTCTCCACGGCGATTTGCTCGATCGTGTCGCCGAGAAATTCGCGGTGATCGATCGACACGCGCGTGATCACGCTGACGAGCGGCTTGTCGACCATGTTGGTGGCGTCGAGCCGGCCGCCGAGCCCGACTTCAAGCAGCGCGACATCGGCCGGATGGCGCGAAAAGAGGAGGAACGCCGCCGCCGTCTCCATCTCGAACACAGTGATCGGCGCGCCGGCATTTTTTTCTTCGCACTCGGTCAACGTTTCGACCAGTTCGGCATCCTCGACGAAAGTGCCTCCTCCCGCCCTCGCGAGCCGAAAACGTTCGTTGAGGCGCACCAAGTTGGGCGAGGTGTAGACGTGCACGCGTTTGTCCGCCGCTTCAAGAATCGCGCGGGCGAACGCGACCGTCGAACCCTTGCCGTTGGTGCCGGCGACATGAATGACCGGCGGCAAGCGACGTTCAGGATGATCGAGCGCGGCGAGCAGCCGCTCGATCCGATCAAGCGAAAGATCGATCCGCTTGGGATGTAGCGCCAAAAGGCGTGCGGCGACCGCTTCGAGCGCGGTCGGCTGGGATTGCGGCAGGCTCACGACGCCGAGGCTGCCGAAGGCGGGGTTGTTGGTGCTGGTACGGCCACGGGCGCCGGCAGGGATAGATGCTGTTGCGCCGCGCCGGCCGGCGCCTTCGTCAACAGCCGGCAGAGCCGAACGATGGTCGCGCGCAGATTGTGGCGGTGCATCACCATGTCGACCATGCCGTGATCGCGCAGATACTCGGCTTTCTGAAAGCCCTCGGGCAGCTTTTCGCGAATCGTCTGCTCGATCACGCGCGGGCCGGCGAAGCCGATCAGCGCGCCAGGCTCGGCGATCTGCACGTCACCCAGCATCGCGTAGGACGCGGTGACGCCGCCGGTGGTCGGATTGGTGAGCACGACGATGTAGGGCTTGCGCGCGTCACGCAGCCGCTGGACCGCGATGGTGGTGCGCGGCATCTGCATCAGCGAGAGAATGCCTTCCTGCATGCGCGCGCCACCTGAAGCGGCAAACAGTACGAACGGGCAAGCCTTCTCCACCGCGGTATCGAGGCCCTTGATCACCGCCTCGCCCGCGGCCATGCCGAGCGAGCCGCCCATGAAATCGAAATCCTGCACGGCGATGACGGTGGCGAGACCGTCGAGCTTGCCGTAGCCGAGCTTGACCGCGTCGTTCATCCCGGTTTTGGCCTTCGCGTCCTTGAGCCGATCGCTGTAGCGGCGCTCGTCGCGGAACTTCAGCGGATCGACGGCCACGTCCGGCACGGCGATGTCGAACCATGTTTCATTGTCGAACATGGATTTGAGCCGCGCCTTCGCGCTCATGCGCATGTGATAATTGGAGACCGGAATGACGAACTGGTTGGCCTCGACGTCCTTGTAGAACACAAGCTGGCCCGTCTCCGGACACTTGATCCAGAGATTTTCCGGCACCTCGCGGCGCAGGATGCTGCGGATTTTCGGCCGCACCTGGGAAATCCAGCTCATAGCGCTATGCTCACCTCACCCCGACATTCACAAAACTCAAGGCCAGACATTCTAGCACGCTTTTCATTGCGAGATATATTTGGCCGCCAGAGGGCGCAATCGCCCGCAACCGGAATGCCGTCACATGGCCGGACCGCACATCATCGTGATCGGCCTCGGCGCCATGGGCAGCGCGGCGCTCTGCCAGCTGGCGCGCCGCGGCGTGCGCGCCACGGGCATCGAGCAATTCGCGCTTGGTCACGAAAACGGGTCCTCGCACGGACCGACGCGCATGATACGGCTGGCGCATTTCGAGAACAGTTCTTACGTGCCGCTCCTGCGCCGCGCTTACGCACTCTGGCGCGAACTGGAAGAGATCGCGCAGCAAACGCTCGTCGTTAAGACCGGCATTGCCGAAATCGGCCCGCCGGATGGCGAACTGGTCCGTGGCACGCTGGCGGCGGCTTCGCATCACGGACTGGCCCACACGGTGCTGGATGCCAAATCGCTGATGCAGCGCCATCCGGGCTTCAAGCTGCCCGAGACATTCGTCGCGGTGTTGCAGCCGGATGGCGGCTACATCGAAGCCGCCGCTGCGATCGACGCCAACATCCGCATCGCAACTGGGGCGGGCGCGCTGATCCGCACGTCTGAAACCGTCACCGCCATCGAGCCTCACGCCACGGGCGTGCGCATTCGAACCAATCGCGCCGTCATCGACGCCGACGGAGTCATCGTCGCGGCCGGACCGTGGATGGGAAAGCTGCTCCCGGACCTGCGCCTTCCGCTTCGTATCACCCGCCAAGTGGTCGGTTGGTTCGAACCGAACGATGCCGCGCCATTCGCCGTGGATCGCTTTCCCGTCTTCATTCTCCAAACGGAGCACGGCCATCATTACGGCTTTCCCGCCTCTGGCTCGTCGGGAATGAAGATCGCCAAGCATCACCACATGGGCGAAGCGGTCGATGCCGACACCTATCGGCGAACGGTTTCCGCGGAGGACGAGGCGGTCATTCGCGCGCCGCTCGCCGATTATCTGCCGGCCGCCAACGGCCGATTGCTTAGTGCGCAAACCTGTCTCTATACGATGACGCCGGACGACGCGTTCATCGTCGACTGCATGCCAGGACATCCGCACGTCGTCATAGCCTCGCCGTGCTGCGGTCACGGTTTCAAGTTTTCGCCGGTCGTCGGTGAAATCCTCGCCGATCTCTGCACGCGTGGCGAAACTGCGCACGATATCCGGCCATTCCGGTTGGGGCGCTTCGCCTGAAAAATATGTGCGGTCGCGCGGCGTGCTTGATCTTCGCTAACCCGCGCCGGTTCGCGCGAGCCAGGAGTTGCCAACGTTGGCGTAAGACCGCTTCACTGCCGCCCAGGCGATGCGATGCGCGGCTTCTTCCTGGCGCGGGTCGCCTTCGTGCTCCGCATAGGCGTTGTTGAACGCCTCGCGGTAGATGCTTTGCGCGTGTTCGGGCAGGTGCGACTGGACCGAAGACGGCAGGTCGGAATTGGCGGAATAGGGCATGTTTCAATCCGATCCGGCGCGGTTTGGTTTGACGCCAGCCACCTTTCCCGCCCTCTGCGGTTAGAACGATGCCTTCGCCCAACCGTTCCATCCGCATTCATTGCGACGAGTAAAGGCGATCAATGCGTCACCAGTGCGACGCCGAGCGCAACGAGCAGCGCTGCCACCGCCTTCTGCGCCAATCCACCCCTCGATAAATTCTCGCGGGCAAAGCGCGGATAGACGAGGCTCAGCACGACGCCGAAGAAAAAGACAAACAGCGTGGTGGTCGAGCCGATAGCCTGTACCAGGCTCAACGGTGCGAACAACAAGGCATAGCGATTGCCCAATCCGCCGCCGAGATTGATCAGTTCGTTGGACGCGTTGATCGAGAGAAGCGCCGTCGTGTTGGTGCGTAAGAGCGCAATGAACTGCCGGCGATACGATCCGATCATCAGCAACGCCACGCCGAAGATAGCCTCGCCGACGAACATCCAGAATGTCGTGGTCCAGAACGCCACTCTGACGGCGAAAATTTTGAAGATCAGCGTAGCTACCGACAGTACGAAACCGCAGGTCAGCATCAACGCCGCCAGCCGCAGTTTGAATATGTGGCGCTCGCCAAAACGGATCGACACGATCGCCGCGCCGGCAATGATCAGCGCCCCGCCGGCCATCTGCGTCGGCGACAGCGTTTCGCCGAGCACGAAATAGGCGAGCACATAGCCGAACAAGGGCGACGCCTGGAAGAACGGCGCCACCACCGACGCTTCCTCCGACTGCAAGGCGCGCAGGTAGAGCACCATCGCGCCCATGTAGAGGATGCCCGACGCCATGATCACGCTGGCGCTCGCGCCGTCGAGGCGGATCACCGCGGGATCGAAATAGAGGATGAACGGCAGCATCAGCACGCCGATAAAGGCGGTGAAGACCAGCAGGACGGCGACCGGGCTCCCTTTGAAAAAGCGCTCGACCAGATACTTGTCGAGATGCACCGAGATCGCCCACAGCACCGGACCGGAAAAGGCGAAGAACAGCCAGGACATTTTGGTTTGTCAATTGTTCCGGCACATTTCCCGGATGCGGTGCAGCGCGTAAGCGGTGCACCGCTGATCCGGGATCGTCGTAGACTTAGCGTGTAACGATCCCTGGTCTGCAGCGCACCACCATAGCGCGTCGAAGACACGCGTGAACGCGCTTATGGTGCTGCGCTGCGCCCGGGAAAAGCGCTTACTTCCCGGTCGCGCGGTGGCCGAGGGCGTGACTCGCCTGCCGTTCGGACGGCGGATCGATGTGGAAATCGATGACGCAGACGCCGCCCTTCTTGAGCACGTCGACGCCCTTCTCGAGCGCCCCCTTCACGTCGGCGGGCTTGGTCACCGGCCCGATGCCGACTGCGCCCTGCGCCTCGGCGAGCTTGGCGATGTCGGGCGACGGATCTTCCATGCGCAAGCCGATCCAGCGGTTTTTCACTTCGCGGCCGCGCGTGCGCGCCACGCCGTCCTGGTGCAGCTCGTCGTTGAAATAGGAACGGTTGTTGTTGATGAGGACGAGGAGTGGAATGCGATGGTGCGCCGCGCTCCAGATGGCGGTCGCGCCCATGCAGAAATCGCCGTCGCCCAGCATCGAGATCGCGTAGCGGCCCTGTTCGGCCAGAGCGAGCGCCGCCCCGACTGACAGACCCGGACCCGAACCGAGGCCGCCGCCGCCGTCCTTGCCCAAATACGCCATGCCATTCTGCAACGGCCAGATATCGAACGGCCAGCCGCGGCCAAGCGTGCAGAAGGTGACGTTGTCGGGATCGTTGAACTGATCGCGCAGCGCAGTCGCCACCTGCTCCATGCTGATGGCGGCGCCGTTGGCCGCCTTCGCCTTGGCTGGCACTTTGACCTTCCACGGATCCTTGCGGCCGCCGCCGAGCGCGTCGTTGAGCTCCGCCACCACGACATCGGCGGTCGACGCCATTGCCACGTCGACGGGCGGCAGCGCCTGATATTCCATGTTGGCGCCGGTATGCAGATTCTGATCGAGCGAGCAGGCGACGATCTTCGCGCTCACCGGGCCGATGCTCTTTGCCTGCCGCAGCGCGCCGCCGAGATCGACCCAGTCGAGCGCGAGAATGACATCGGCCTCGCAAAGAAGTTCGCGCGCATCCTTGCCGAGCGCGTTGAACGGCGGGCAGTAATGCGCCGGATGATCGGTCGGGAAGGTGGCGCCTTGTTTGAGGTCGGTCACCACGCAAGCGCCGAGTTTTTCCGCAAGCTTGATGCGCGGCGTCCAGTATTCGGGTTTGCGCGAACCGCGGCCAAACATGACGACCGGGCGTGACGCGCCGCGCAGCAGCGCCACTGCCTCATCGGTCGATTGCCGCGAAGGGCGCGGCGGCTCCGGCGGCCGAAAGCGCTTCACGTCGGGCCATTCCGGCTCCTTGTCGAGCTTCTGTTCCTGGAAGCCGGCGTCGAGACAGATATAGACGGGCGCCGTCGGCGCCGCGCGCGTCAGCAGATTGGCGCGCGTCATCGATTCCACCAGCGCGTCGGCCGAGGTCGGCTGATCGTCCCATTTGATGATCGAACGGATGTAGGCGCCCTGGTCGCGCGAGGTGTGAATCCAGTCGATCCACGGGCGGCGCTTCTCGGCGGCGACCGGGCCGGTGGCGCCAAGGACGAACATCGGCGCGCGGTCGCACCACGCATTGAACAAACTCATCATGCCGTGCAGCAGGCCGACATTGGAGTGCAGCACGCAGGCCATCGGCTCGCCGGTCGCCTTGGCATAGCCGTGCGCGATCGAGACCGAATGGTCCTCGTGCAGGCACAAGATGATGCCGGGATTTTCGTTGCCGAGATGATTGACCAGGCTGTCGTGGAAGCCGCGATAGCTCGCGCCTGGATTGAGGCTGATGTATCGGATGCCGAAGCGCCGCAACATCTGCGCGGCGATATCGCTGCCCCAGGCCACGCGGCCGTCCGGTTTTCCTTCCAACTGGTCAAGACGCATCCGCATCATCTCCATCGTGGCGGGTAGAGCCGCTATCCGCGGCAGCATAGCGGCAGGCGGCGAAATGCGATACCAGACGGGGAAAGACTAAACAAAGCTGCAAGGTGGAAACGTGGCGACGAGCGAAGCCGCAGCGCGATCGCCGGCCAGCATGTTGCAGGCCTCGTCGGTGGCCATTGTCGGCGCCTCCGAGCGGGCGCGCTGGCCGAGCCAGATCTATTCCAATTTGCGCGAGTTCGGCTATGGCGGCCGCATCGTCCTGATCAATCCGCGGCAGCAGACCGTGTTCGGCGAGCCGTGCCTGCGGTCGCTGCGCGACCTTTCTGCACCGGTCGATCATGCGATGGTGATCGTGCCGGCGCCGCATGTCCCTGATGTGCTCGCCGATGCGGAAGCAGCCGGTGTGAAATCGGCGACGATCTATGCGTCCGCGGTTGGCGACGGCGAGAGCGAGGCGTCGCGCGCGCGGGGCGAGTGGCTGAAGAATTTTCTCGCGAGCAGCAGGCTGCGCGTCAGCGGCCCAAACTGCATGGGCTCGTATTCGTATCGCGAGCGGCTGTTCGCTTACCCGAACACCGAATTATGCCGCGTGCCGCCCGGGCCGGTCGCCGGCATTTTTCAGTCGGGCGGAACGATGCAGTTCTGGCTCAAGAGCGCGGCCGAACGGGGTTTAGGCTTTTCCTATGCGGTCTCGTCAGGCAATGAGGCCGATCTCGATCTCGCCGACTATCTTGATTTTCTGGTCGACGATCCGCACACCAAACAGATCGTCCTGTTCATCGAGGGCATCAGGCGAGGCGACGCGTTCATGCGCGCCGCCGGCCGTGCGCTCGCCGCCGGCAAACCCGTGCTCGCGATCAAGACCGGCGCCACGGCGAAGTCGCGCGCGGCGGCGCATTCGCATACTGGCGCCATCGGCGGCGACTACGCTGCCTATTTGGCGATGTGCGAGCGCTACGGCATCGTCAATTGCCGCTCGCTCGACGATCTGCTCGAAATCACGCTGGCGTTTCAGTGCGGCCGGCTGCCGAAGGGCCCGCGCATCGGCTTCGTCACCACCTCCGGCGGCACGGTCGATCTCTTGTACGATTACGCCGAGGCGGAAGGCGCGGTGATCCCAGAATTTTCCGCCGCCACTAATGCGGCGCTCATTCCCCATCTACAGGAAGGCATTGCGCCGAAGAACCCGCTCGATACCGGCATTCCGACGACTCTGAAGGCGGCGGCCGACCAGTGCGAGATCGTGGCGCGCGATCCCGGCATCGACATGGTCGCCTGGGCGTCGCCGCTGCCGGGCAGGAGCGACAACTGGAAAGACACGCACGAGCTGCGCCGGCTCCTTGTGGCGACCGACAAGCCGGTGATCGCCTTCGGCCGCATGATTCATCAGATGACAGCCGACGGATTGGCGGTGCAGGAGCAGGCCGGCTTTCCATTCCTGCAAGGCCAGGAAGCGACGCTGCGCGCGCTCAACGCGCTGTGGTTTTTTGCCGAGCGCGCCGGCCGCGCGCCCAACGTTCCGCCGCCCGTACCGGCAAGCAATCTCAGCCCGGGCAATCTGGAAACAGCGCTGGCGCGTTACGGCATCGTGTTGGCGCAAAGCCGCGCCGTGAGCAGTGCGCAGGAAGCCGCCGAAGCGGCCGCCGCCATCGGCTTTCCGGTGGCGCTGAAAATCCGCTCGGCGGCGATCGTGCACAAAACCGAAGCCGGCGGCGTGATGCTTGATCTCGCCGACGCGCGCCAGGTGCTCGACGCCGCCGACGCATTGCTCAAATCCGCGCGGGCGGCGCATCCGGATGCCAAGATCGATGGTTTTCTGGTGCAGCAGATGGTGTCCGGCGTCGAGGCCATCATCGGTGTGCACACCGATCCGCTCTACGGGCAGCTTCTTTTGATCGGCTCCGGCGGCATCATGGTCGAACTTATGCGCGACGCGGCGCAGCGGCTTCTCCCCGTCGGCGCGCGCGAGATCGGCAGGATGATCGACGGCCTCAAACTTGCCCGCCTGCTCGCCGGCTATCGCGGCCGGCCGGCTACCGACCGCGCGGCTTTAGAAGCGGCTGCGCTCGCGCTTTCACGGTTCTATCTCGACCATCGCGCTCGCATCGCCGAGATCGAGATCAATCCGCTGATCGTCCGGGGCAACGGCGCGGTGGCGGTCGATGTGCGCGTGGTCTGGCGCGAGGAAAATTCGCGCGAGGAGAAGATGTAATGGATTTCGAGCTTCCCGAGGAATTGCGCATCTTCAAGGACGCATTGCGGCGGTTCGTCGATACCGAAATGATCCCGGTCGAGCGGGAGGCCACGACCGAAGGCGGTGAGAAACTCAAGCCGGAATATTACGACCGCTTTTCCAAGCGCGCGAGGGATCTCGGCTTCTGGATGATGGACGTGCCGGAGGAATACGGCGGTCCCGGCCTCTCTGCGCTGGCGAAAACGATCGTCGAGTCGGAGCTGTCGCGCTCGATCGCGCTGCCGGCGCGCGGCGGCGGCGGCATCGCCGGTCCAGCCGTCCGCCATATCCTGTTCACGCTCAAGGGCGAGATGAAGGAAAAGTATCTGCTGCCAGCGTTGCGCGGCGAGAAGAAGTCCTGCTTCGCGCAAACCGAGCCCGATGCCGGCTCCGATCCGGGCAGCATGCGCACCACCGCTGTCCGCGACGGCGACTTTTACGTCATCAACGGCGTCAAGCGCTTCATCACTGGCGCCGGCGAGGCGCATTTCATGCAGCTCATGGCGGCGACCGACCGCGCGAAAGGCTCGCACGGCGGCATCTCCTGCTTCATCGTCGACATGGACACGCCCGGCGTGAAACTCACCACGCAATATTCGACCATGATGGGCGACCGGCCGTGGGAGATCGTGCTGGAGAACGTGCGCGTGCCGGTGAGCCACCGCGTCGGCGAAGAGGGCGAGGGATTCGGTCACGCCCAGAAATGGCTCAACGGCGGGCGGATCAAACACGGCGCCCGTGCGCTGGGCGTCACCGAGCGGTGCCTGGAAATGGCGAGCGCTTACGCGAAGCAGCGCTCGACGTTCGGCCACCCGCTCGCCGATCGCCAGGCGGTGCAGTGGATGCTCGCCGACATGTATATCGAGCTGCAGGCGGCGCGGCTTCTCGTCTACAAGGCGGCAACCGCGCTCGATGCCGGCGAGGACGCCCGTCAGGACGCGTATGTGTGCAAGTATTTCGCCGACGAGATGGCGTTTCGGGCCGCCGATATGTGCATGCAGATTCACGGCGGCATTGCGCTCACCACCGATCTGCCGATCGAAAAGTTCTGGCGCCAGCAGAGAAGCTTCCGCATCACTGAAGGCGCCAGCGAAGTGATGAAGATGGTGATCGCCCGCCACGTGCTCAAAACGTACGGCTAGAACCGGTCCGGAGCCGGGTGCCGGTCCGAAGACCCAGGGGACGGCGGGGCGGTCGCGCTCTGCGAGTCTGGGTGGAGGCCGAAGCCGGAACTGAAGCGGGCAAATTCCCTTCTTACATGAAGGAGTTGTAATGCGCCGCCATCCCGTCGCCGCAGGTTTGGCCCAATTTTGCCTTTGTCCTCAATAGAGTACGCGGTCGGCGGCGACGACACGACGGCTTTAACCATAACGGTAAGCTGCAGGTAACGAAATTCTGCGCAGTGTCATAACGGCTTAGGCTGCAAACAAGTGGCCAAGCCTGTGAGGCTGAGAACCGTGAAGCAACGCTTTTTCGCCGGATGCCTGGCTGTCTGTGCGCTTATCGCGGCGCCGTCGGCGCACGCTGCCGACTTGTCTTTGGCGCCGCTCTACAAGGCGCCGCCGCAGCAGTATTCGCCGGCCTATAATTGGAGCGGGTTCTATCTCGGCATCAATGGCGGCGGCGGCTGGGGCGACTCGCATTGGCAGGGCGTTGGCCGATTCGACCTTTCCGGCGGACAGGTTGGCGGCACCGCCGGTTACAACTGGCAGTTCGGCCAGACGGTCCTGGGGCTTGAGGGCGATCTCGACTGGTCTGGCCTGCAGGGTTCCACGACGAACGCCGCGTGCCCGGGCGGCAGCTGCGGCACCAGCAGCACCTGGCTCTCGACGATACGCGGACGAACCGGCTTCGCGTTCGGCAGCGTCATGCCCTACGTCACCGGTGGTCTCGCGGTGGGCGATATCCGCGCCACGACGCCCGGCTTTCCGGGTGCGACCAATACCAATGCCGGCTGGACGGTGGGCGGCGGTGTCGAATTCGCGTTGCCCGGCAATTGGAGCGCCAAGGCAGAATATCTGCACGTCGATCTCGGCGACACCAATTGCGGCACCGCCTGCGGCGGCCTGCCGAACGAGAACGTCTCGATGCACGAGGATGTTTTCCGCGCCGGCGTGAACTACCACTTCGGCTGGGGCAAGTAGTCTCCGCTCCCCTGTTTCCCGGACGCGGTGCACCGCTGATCCGGGATCGTCAAAAACTCAGAGTGCGTTACGATCCCGGGTCTGCAGCGCGTCACCGCGTGCCGCGCTGCGCCCGGGATACGCGTTCGCGCGGCGGCGATTGACAGGCCGCCCGCGGCGGGTGTCATTGCTGCGTCCGCCAACGCCCCTTGCAGAGATGCGCCAATGCCGAACCCACGCGCCGCCGTCGATTTCGAAAAGTACCGTCTGCGCAATTTCGTCGATCGCCTCGTCGAACTCGGTGAGGTCGAGATTCACGATCGGCCGGTGCCGTTGACCGGCCTGAGCGCCATCATCGAGGGCACCAGCAAGGCGGTGTTGTTCAGGAAAGCCGGGCCCGAACAGGTCGAGCTGGTGGCCAAGACCGCGGGCAATCGCAAGCGCATCGCCGCCGCGTTCGAGACCAGCGAGGACAAGCTTTACGACGAATATTTCAAGCGCCTCGCCGATCCGCAGCCGCTCGTCGAAGTGCCGTCCGCCGACGCGCCGGTGCATGCGATCAAGATCGGCGGCAAGGACGTCGACCTCACCAAGCTGCCGTTCCATCCGCAGCACGCTTTCGACGGCAGCTGCTATATGAGTTCGGCGATCGACTATGTGATCGATCCGGCGTCCGGCCGCCGCAATGTCGGCTGCCGGCGGCTCAGCTTGCGCAACCGCTATGAGTGCGGCACCAACGTCACCGCCCCGTCCGATCTCAAGCGCATCTACACAGCCTGCGTGGCGCGTAGTGAAAAGCTGCCGGTCACGTTTACGGTCGGCGCGCATCCGCTCGACTTCTTCGCTGCGACCACGCGCCAGGGCGGCGACGAGCTCAAGCTCGTCGCCAACTTCCGCGGCGAGCCGGCGCCGGTCGTCAAAAGCCTCACCAATGACATTCTGGTCCCGGCCGACGCCGAGATGACGATGGAAGGTTATTTGGACGAGCGCGGCTACGTCGAGCCGGAAGGGCCGTTCGGCGAATACATGGGCTATTACGGCGCCATCCACATGGACCCGGTGTTTCATTGTACCGCCATCACCATGCGCGCCGACGTGCTGCACCACACGCTGCTGCACGGCTCGGCGTTTTTGCTCGACCAGACCGACAGCGCCAACATCACGGCCATGCGCACCGAAGCGGAGGCCATGCGCATTCTGAAAAATACCGTGCGCGAGCCGGTCGCCGTCTATCTGCGCTCGATCTCCGGCGGCTCCAACACGTTGCGCGTCTCCATCAGGCAGCGCACCTACGGCGAGGCGAAGCAAGCGATCGCCGCTCTGTTCGGCGGTATCATGCGGTTGAAGCACGTCTACGTGTTCGACGAGGACATCGACATTCACGACGATCGCCAGGTGGAGTGGGCGCTCGGCACCCGCTTCCAGGCCGATCAGGACATGGTCGTGCTGCAGGGCATTCTCGGCATGACCATGGATCCCTCGCTCAACGGCCGGCGCACCGGCGCCAAGTCAGGCTTCGACTGTACCAAGCCGTTCGGCCGCGACGGCCAAATTCCGCTAACGCGAAGCGCCGCCAAGGTGTTCAAAGGCCCCGCGCGTTATCAGAACGTCGAGCAGGCGCTCGCCGCGTCGCCGATGTTCTATGCCGACATCGTCGAGTCGCTTGGCAGCGACGATGGCCGTGAAGTCGCCTGCGCGCTCGACGAATTGCGCCAGACCGGCAAGCTCGGGCGCGACCGTGACGGCCGCTATTACCTGCACGCCGCCAAGCCAGGCATCACCGGTATCGTCGGCGCGCTTTATCACGACCCGAACGAAGGGGCGTAACAAAGCACGAGGGCGGCGCGCGGCCGCCCTCGCATGGATAGGCCGGCCTCTGGAGCTAGACCGCAAGAACGGCGACGATCTGCATGGTGTTGGGGTCAACGACGACGATATCGTCCTCGTAAACGAAGTAGAGGAAGCCGCGCCAACTCGGCTCGATCTGCACCAGGGTCTCGGGAACCGGCACCACGTGAATTCGATCGCGCGGCACGACGGTGCCGACCGTCACGTCGAAGTCAACGTGTCCGACTTTCGGTGCGCTGCCGACATTGATGACCGTCCTTCTCAGATCGGAGCGCTGCTGCTCGGAAAGCTGCACCTTGGTGCCGGCGGCGTTGCCCTGCAGGCCGTGCGGTTCATTCCGGGGGCTCTGCCGTTGCGCCGTACTCGGGCTGCCGCGGTCCGGTTTCTGCTGGGCGGTCGAAGGGGTATTGGACGGCTTCTGTTGCGCGCCCGTTCCGTTAGGCCGCCGCTGCTCCTGGGCAGTTGCAGGAGTATTGGAAGGCTTTTGCTGTGCGCCTGTCCCACCAGGCCGCCGCTGCTCCTGTGCGGTCGCCGGTTGACCGCCGGATGGGCGCTCCTGCGCCGCGCTTGACGGTTGCGCTGCGCTCGGGCGTGGCGCCTTCGGTTCGTTTTGCGTCGCGCGCGGGGCGGCGCCTGGAGTTTGCGATTTCGAAGGCTCCTGAGCCGTGGCCAAGCCGGCGCTCGCAATAAACGCGACGGCGGCGGCTGTGGCCAGCAATGTGTTACGGTATTTACTCATGTGGGCGTTCTCCTCCTATTGATTGCATTTGCTCGATCGCATCTGCATCATCTGCTACTTTGGATCATCTGCTACTTTGGCAAGTTCTAGTTGGGCAAGTTTTCTACTTGGGCAAGTTCTCGGGCAAGTTCACTCAGCCCGTCACATGCACAGGTGCTGTAGAGCGAACGCGGAATCGGCGCGAAAGTTGCGGTTCCCGGAAATAATTTGTCTGAGTGCATCGCACAGTGAAATGGCTGCGAAATGACTGAATGTTCAGGGAACGAAATGAATCCGGCGGAACTCGATACGAGGAAGCAGAGAAAATATTTTGAGAACGCATCAAATCAGAATGCAGCCGTTGTCTGCCGTCCACTTCTTCAGTCTCGCTCAGCCTTGAAATACGAAACCGACCAATGAATCCCGTAAGTCCGCTGCTCACCGATCTCTATCAGCTCAACATGATGCAGGCCTACCTCGATGGTGGCGCCGTGCAGACGGCGGTGTTCGAATTTTTCGTGCGCACGCTGCCGCCGCGGCGGCGGTTTCTGCTTGCGGCCGGCCTCGAACAAGCGATCGATTTTCTGGAAAATCTCCGCTTCTCCGCGGCCGACATTGACTGGCTCAAAAGCACCGGGCGGTTCAAACAAAACCTGCTCGATTATCTCGCCGCGTTCCGTTTCGAAGGCGACGTGCACGCGATGCCGGAAGGCACCGCGTTCTTCGCCAACGAGCCGATCCTGCGCGTCACCGCGCCGCTGCCGGCCGCGCAGTTCGTCGAGACGCGGCTGATCAACATCCTGCATTTCCAGTCGCTGGTCGCCGCGAAAGCTGCGCGCTGTGTGCTCGTAGCGCCCGACAAGCTCCTGGTCGACTTCGGGCTGCGCCGCGCGCACGGCGCCGAGGCCGGGCTGATGGCGGCGCGGGCAAGTTTTCTGGCGGGTTTCGCCGGCACCGCCACGGTGCTGGCCGGTGAGGATTTCGGCATCCCGCTCTACGGCACGATGGCGCATTCGTTCATCGAATCGTTCGATGACGAGGCGGCGGCGTTCGAGGCGTTCGCGCGAGCGCGGCCGGATAATCTCACGCTCTTGCTGGACACCTACGATACCGAGGCCGCAGCGCGGAAAGTGGTGGCGCTGGCGCCGCGGCTGAAAGCAGCCGGTATCAGTATTCGCAGCGTGCGTCTCGACAGCGGCGACCTCGTCGCGCTGTCGAAGAACGTGCGGCAGATTCTCGACAAAGGCGGACTCAACGAAGTGTCGATCTTTGCCAGCGGCGGCCTTGACGAGGATTCGCTGCTCGCGTTTACGCGCGAGCAGGCCCCAATCAACGGATATGGCATCGGCACCAGTCTCACCACCTCCGCCGACGTGCCAAACGTCGATTGCGTTTACAAATTGCAGGAATATGCGGGCCTGCCGCGGCGCAAACGCTCGGACAAGAAGGCGACTTGGCCGGGACGCAAACAGGTCTGGCGACGCTATGGCTCGGACGGCCGCATGGTCGGCGATGTCCTGGCGATCGAAGGTCAGGAGGTGGCCGGCGAACCGCTGCTCCAGCCGGTCATGCAGCGCGGCCGGCGATTGCGGCCGTCCGAGCCGCTTGCCGAAATCAAGCTGCGCGCCAAGCGTGAGCTCGCGCGGCTGCCCGAGCCCTTGCGGCGGCTCGATCCGGAGGCGACATACCCAGTCGAGGTCGCCCCCGAACTGGTCGCGCTGGCCGCCGAGGTCGACCGCCGCATGCAGCAGTCGTAGGGGCAGCAGTCGTAGGGAATGACGCGGTGAACCAGGCGGCGCGATTTAGCGACGACGATGTTCTCATCGTCATCGACGTGCAGAACGATTTCTGTCCTGGCGGCGCGCTGGCGGTGCCGAACGGCGACGAAGTTGTTCCGATCGTCAACACGCTTGCCGCACGCTTTGACAACGTCGTCCTCACCCAGGACTGGCACCCGCGCGGACATTCTTCGTTCGCCTCCTCGCATCCCGGCAAAAGACCATTCGAGACCATCGAGGCGTCCTATGGGACGCAAGTGCTGTGGCCGGACCATTGCGTGCAGGCGACAACTGGCGCGGCATTCCATCAGTCGCTCGACATTCCCCATGCCGGTTTGATCATCCGCAAGGGAATGCACCTTGCGATCGATTCCTATTCGGCCTTCTTCGAGAATGACCGCAAGACGCCGACCGGGCTTGGCGGCTATCTGCGCGATCGCGGTCTCACGCGCGTGTTCTTGGCCGGCCTCGCCTTCGATTTTTGCGTACGCTATTCGGCCGAAGACGCACGCCGCGGAGGCTTCACCGTCTTCGTCATAGAGGACGCCTGCCGCGGCATCGACCTCGACGGCTCGGTGGCGGCAACGCATGCGAGTTTGGCCGAACTCGGCGTGCCATGCATTCGGGCTCGCGAATTCGCCTGATATTTCCGCTCTTTAAGCCGAGACCCCAGGCCGATATGCGCTGCCGCCGTTGGAGGTATGGCGGGAACGCGAACGCGCTCGGCCGCGTTAACACCGCAACGCAGCACTTATGTGTGCAATGCACAAATTTTCTTGACTCCGCGTTGAAAGGTGAGAAAGTCACAAAAGCGTCAATTTGGGCAAAAGCTTCAACTGGGTCAGCCAATGCGCTCAACCACCGCGTCGAGCCTGCCGTCGCTGATGATGCCATGCCCGGTTTGCGCGGGTCGGATGACCTATAGCGGCCGCCGCCCGATCGGGCCCGACATTGAAGATACCGTCTATGCCTGCCGTCGCTGTGGCGCGGAGGTTGTTCGCACCTCGGTACGCAGGGCGAGTGGGCCTGATCCGCAGGTGACGGCGGCTTAACGCAGAGCCAATCCCATCTGTTGGAGAACCGCGCGGCCGAGTAGCCCGTAAGGGTTGGCGAGCGTCTCCAGCATTTCAAAGTGATTGTAGCCTTCGCCGACCAGCAGCTCGACTGGCTTGCCGGCCGCTTTCACTGCGGCGGCAAACTCGCGCGTCTGCCGCTGGAATTCCGGCGTCTCATAGGTGCCGTAGCTGAGCACGAGCGGCGTGTGCAGGCGATCGAGGTGGCGCATGGCGCTTAATTCCTGCTCCATCTCGTCGGTGAACTTGACGTATTTTGAACGCTTCGACAGCCGCACCGGCTTCAAGTCGTACATCCCGCTCGATAGCGTCGCGCCCTTAAGAATGTCGAGCGGCAGCGCGTCCTTCGCCCAATCGTTGGTGACCGTGCAGCCGGCGAGATGCGAGCCTGATGAATGCGAGATCAGATGCAACCCGTTGCGATTGCCGCCGAACTTCTCGGCGTTGCGATATACCCAGCCGACCGCGCGGCGCACCTGCTCGACCATCGGAAACAGGCTGCCGCCGGCGTCGTCGACATTGGTGAAATCAAGCACGACGAAATGCGCACCGAGTTGCACGAACGGTTCGGCCAACACGGTGAACTCGGACGCCGTGCCGTTACGCCAGGCGCCGCCGTGCACGAAGATCGCGACCGGCGCATTGGGCTTCGCCGTGCGATACACGTCGAGGCCTTCGATTGGCGTCGGCCCGTAGGCGTAGCGCTCGGGCTTGCCGATGCGAGTGAGCGCCACGGCGCTGTTGGCGAGCCGCCGCTTGCCGACCTGATCGCGGTTCGGCGCATAGACGATCTGATCGTACGCGTCGTCCAGCTCCTGCTGGTCCATATTGAGCCAAACGATCGGCCCTTTGACTCGCGCGGGCGCTGAGGCAGTCGCAGTATTCATTGTTCTTCCTTACTGAGGTTTCTTACTGTGCTTTTGCCGACGGTTCGACCAAAACGGCAGCACGTTCGACGATTGCTTTCGGTGCCGCATAGGCCTTTGCCAGCATGTTTTCAATCTCTTCGCCGGTCAACGGATCGACTTCCAAGCGGGTCTTGTTCGGCCGCCGCGACGAAGGCGGGATCCTTCAGCGTCTCGGCGAATGCCTGGCGCAGAGCGGCGACCCGATCGGCCGGCGTGCCCGGCGGCGCCGCGAACGGCCGGCCTGCTTCCTGGCGGAGCAGGATCAGCTCCATCACCTGCCGGTTTTGCGGATCGGTGATCAGCTCGAGCGCGCTCGGCACGTCGGGCAAATCGGCGAGCTTGGTCAGCCCCATCTGCACGATGACGTTGAGCAGATGGTCGCTCACCCAGCGCGGACGCGAGGCCTTCATGGTCGACCACGACAGCCCGCAAATGCCCTCGGCCTCGCCGCTTTCGACCGCCATGGTCAGGCCTGAGCCCGGGTCGTAGCCGGCGATGACCTTGAATTTGGTGCCGATCAGCGCGTTGAGCATTTTCGGCACGATCGCCGTGTTGGAGGTCGCGCCGGCTGCCGCGACGATGACCTGCCGTTCGCGCGCCGCCGCGATGCTCTTGACCGGGCTCGTGTGCCAGGTGGCGCAGACGTTTTCCAACTTGCCGATGCTGCCGAGCCACTTGAACTGCAGCGGATCGTAGTGCGCGCCCGGATTGCCGAACAGCGGATCCATGGCCGCGCCGTTGGTGAAGGCGCCGACCACCGAACCGTCGCGTTCGGCGCTGTTGTAGAGCGTCGATCGCTGCCGCAAGCCCGGCCGCCGCCGGCATGTTCTTGGCGATGATGTCGGGATGACCGGGAATATGATTGGTCCAAAAGCGCGCGAAGGTACGCGCATAGACGTCGTAGCCGCCGCCGGCGCCGCTGCCGACCAGCATGGTGATCGGATGCGACTTGTAGAAGTCTTCGACCGTTTCGGCACAGGCTCGCGATGATAGGGCCAAGAGTGCCATCAGCGCCGCAGCGAGCGGGCGGACCTTCATGGCTTGAGACCGTAGTTCTGCTGCATCGTCGTGAGGAAGCCTTGGCTCTTGAGCGCGTCGAGCAGGCTCGTATCGACGTAGTCGCCGATCTTCTGATCGACCTTGGGAAACTGCTTGAGGATATTCTGTGCGCCCGCTGCGGATGGTTCGAGATTCGGCGGCGACTGCTGCTTGAAGTCGTTGTAGGTAATGTCGAGAACCTTGCGGCTGTTGATTTTCAGCTCCTTGGCCAAAACCTCCTTGGCGCGCTTCTCGTCGGTCAGCGCGATGTAATTGCCCTCGATGCTGGCTTTGAGAAACCGCATGAGCAGGTCGCGCCGCGCGGCGATGTCGTCGTGGCGCACGACAATGCCGGAAAACAGCCATGGGATCTGATCGGGAACGAGATCGACCAGCACGTTGACGCCCTCCTCGCGCGCCAGTGAGACGGTCGGCTCGTTCAGCGCGGTCGCCTTGATCTCTCCCGACTTCACCGCCGCCAGCCGGCGCGAACCGCCGCCGATATTCCTTGATCACGACGTCGTCGCGCGTGAGCCCGAGCTTCTGCAACGCGAGCGTCACGGTCGAATCGCTTTCCGAGCCGAACGTGCTGACACCGACTACGCCGCCCTTGAGATCGGCCGCGGTCTTGACGCCGGGCGCGGAGAAGAAGCGTGAAGCGGATGACGTTCGACAGCGAGCCGATCACCCGCAGGTCGCCGCCCGACTGATTGACACGGACGACGGACGACAAGCCGACATGCATCACGTCGATGCGTCCGGCCTGCAATTCCTCGGCGCCGCGGCTGCCGCCGCTCATGTTGAGAATGTCGACGTTGAGACCCTGCGCGGCATAAAGCCCGGCGGCGCGCGCCATGTACCAGGCGAGCACAGTGTTCACCGGATCGGAAATGCCGGCCTTGATCAGGATCGCTGGCGGCGTCTGTTGCGCGGCCGCTCGGCGCGGCTGGCGAGCAGGCCGAAGAGACCGGAGGCGAGGAACGCGCGTTTCGTTTGCATCTTGATCGTCTTTCGCTTCCGTCAGAACTCGCGGAACAGCCGGCCAAATCCTTCGATCCGATCGTTGACGCCGCAGCGGCGCAGCGCGTCCCAGACGATCGCCTGATGCGCGGCCATGCAGTTGACGCCGAATTCGCGCTCCAGCACGTCGAGCGCACCGGCAGTCGGCCAATGCGGCGACGGGAACAGGATCGAGTCGGCCTGCGGATGCGCCCGCATCAGCGCGCGGCCCATCTCGATCGCGGCGTGGCGCGGAATGCGGCCGATCTGGTTGAACGGCGAGCCCCAGCCGGTCGCGCCCAGCACCTCGCAGCCGAAATGCTTCGCGTAGCCGGCAATGCGGTCGGTATCCTTGGCCTCGTAGGGCTGCGCGACCACGACCTTCTTGCAGCCGAGCGCCTTCGCCGCGGCGGTCTGCGCCGACGCGCTGGTGGAGACTTTCACGTTCAATTCGGTTTCCAGATCGCGGATCATCTGCTCGGCATTTGCCGTGCCGCGCGACAGATTGATCGGTACGCCGCCGAGCACGACGATGTCGCAGCCGGCCGCCGCCATCTCGCGCGCGGCGCGCATGCTGATGTCGTAGCTCTGATCGACCTCGTCCTTCGAGCGCACCACGATGGCGAGTGAGGTGACGACCAGCGTCACGCCGTCGGGCACGATCTTGTAGAACTCGTAGGGAAAGACTTCGGTGGTCAGCGGCGGCGAGGTGTAGCCGATCCGCGCGCGGCTTCCGTAGATGTCGGCGCGCGATGGCGTTGGCTGTGCGGTCATTCCCGGTCCCGTCTTGGCGTTTTGCCGGGGAGGCTATCGGCCGCTGCGGGGCTTGTCCATGTCGCCGGACCGACGTGATATGATCGCTCCGTGAGCAAGGAGCGAGCCATGCAGCGCGTGACCATCACCATCGACGACGAGCTTGCCGGCGAGCTTGACCATTTCATGGCTGGGCGCGGCTACGCCAACCGCTCGGAGGCGATCCGCGATCTGGCCCGCGCGGGCCTGCAGCAGGCGGCGACCGAAGTCGCCGGCTCACGGCCCTGCGTCGCCGCGCTCGTTTATATGTACGACCATGAGGCGCGCGAACTGCCGAAGCGGCTCACCCGCGACTTCCACGCCCGCCATGATCTCGCACATACGACGCTGCACGTGCATCTCGACCACGAGAACTGCCTTGAAGTCACCGTGCTCAGAGGGCGTGGCGCCGAAGTGCAGAAATTCGCCGACCACATCATCGCCGAGCGCGGCGTGCGCCACGGTCACGTCGTCTATCTGCCGGCCGACGGCACGCACACGCATGGGCGCGGGGAGACGCATAGCCATGGCCATTCGCATGGGCATGCGCGTCGGCGGAAGGCGGGATAATTTACGCCAGCCCCATCTGCACAAGCAGCGCGCGCCCAGTGAGGCCGTAGGGATTGGCCAGAGTCTCTAACAGCTCGAAGTGATTATAGGCCTCGCCGACGATCAGTTCGGCGGGCTTGCCGGCCGCCTGTACGGCTGCGAAAAAGTCGCGCGTCTGCCGCTGAAATTCCGGCGTTTCCTGTGTGCCGTAAGCGAGGACGAGCGGCGTATGCAGACCATCGAGATGACGCTGCGAACTCAATTGTTCGACCATCGCGTCGGTGAAGCTCGACGTAGGAGGAGCGTTTCGAGCGCCGCACTGGTTCGAGGTCGTACATGCCGGATAGGAGCAACGCGCCCTTGCAGAAATTCTCCGGCAGGCCTTCCTCGCGCCAGCCGCGGCCGAGCACGCAAGCGGCGAGATGCGAGCCCGACGAATGCGCCGAGATGTAGAACCGCTCGCGGTCGCCGCCGAAACTCGTCCGCGTTGCGCCAGGTCCAGGCGATGGCGCGGCGCACCTGCTCGTACATCGGGAATAGATCGCCGCCCGCCTGCTCGACATTGATGAAATCGAGGATGACGCAATGCGCGCCGGCGCGCACCAGCGGCTCGGCCTGCAGGTGATAATCCGGCCCCTTGTTGCGCCGCCAGGCGCCGCCATGGACAAACACGTTGACTGGCGCACGCTCGCCCTTTGCCAGCGGCGCGCGAAAGATATCAAGCCGCTCGTATTCGCTCGGTCCATAAGCAACGCGCTGTGGCGGCCCTACGATCGCCCGCGCGCGTTCGCTCGCCGCGATGCGCCGCGTGACGATCAGCGGCCGGTTCGGCGCGTACACATCCTGGTCATAGGCGTCGTCGAGCGCCTTCTGATCCATGTCGCGCCAAACGAGCGCGGGCTGCGATCGGGTGCCTGTCATGCGAAGGAGTCCTTTGCTCGCGTCGTCACGGTCCGCTCGCCAGTGAAAAGCGCGTGGGGGCAAGCTCCTCGGGTCGCTCGACGCGGCGCAGCGAAGGAAAATACCACGACCAGAGCAGAACCACCGCGAGTACGACAACGCCGCCGAGTACGGCAGAGCCGACTGCGCCGAACCAGTCCGCCGTCACACCCGACTCGAACATGCCGATCTGGCTGGCGCAGTTCGAGAACAGCGAATTCACCGCGAAGACGCGTCCGCGCATCTGGTCGGGCGTAGCGAATTGCATGATCGACTGCCGCACGACGACGGAAAGCATGTCGCCGGCGCCGAAAATCATCAGCATGCCAAGCGACAGGGCAGGGCGGTCCGACAGCCCGAACCCGATGGTAGCAATGCCGTAGACCGCGACGGCGGCGAACATGATGCGTCCAGCCGCACGCGTCACCGGCAGCCGCGTCAGCAGGGTGGCGACAATCAATGCCCCGGTTGCTGGCGCACTGCGCAACAGGCCAAAGCCCCAGGCGTTGATGTGAAGAATGTCGCGGGCAAAGATCGGCAACAGCGCGGCGACGCCGCCGAACAGCGTCGCCACCAGATCGAGCGACATCGCGCCGAGCATGGCGGGCTCGTTCCAGATGAAGCGAATACCGGCGACGAGCGTCGCCCAGGTCACCTTGGGACGTTCGGCCAATACCGGCGGCACCGGCAGTGAGGAGCTGGCGATCGCGGCGATGCCAATCAAACCGGCGCAGAGACCGAAATCGACGGCGGCGCCGAGCCCATAGAGCAGTCCGCCCAGCGCCGGCCCGAGCAGTTGCGACATTTTCCCGCCGGACACGTGCATCGACACGGCCTGCATCAGCATCTTGCGCGGCACCGTCGACGGCAGCAGCGACTGCAGGGCGGGGCCCTCGAAGGTGCGCGCCGCAGCATTGATCAGCAACAGGCCGAACACGGCGCCGACCGGATGGGTGAAAAACGCCGCCAGCACGAGCAGCCCGAGCGAAACGCTGCACTCAACCGCGTAGCAGCAGGTCAGGATCAGGCGGCGGCTGTAATGGTCGGCAATCTGTCCGGCGGGGAGCGCGAGGCTGAGCGGCGGCAAAAACTGCACCAGACCTATCAGGCCCAGCGCCAGCGCGCTTCCGGTCAGCGTATAGATGTACCAGCCGACCGCGACCGCCTGCATTTGATTGGCGGTATTCGAGGCGACGCGCGTGATGAACAACAGCCGAAACGGACGATGGCGAAACAGCGGTACGGGTCTCGACGGAGCCGGCGGTTCGCTCATCGCTGTGGCGTCTTCCCCTTCCACTCCGTCCCCCTCCCGCGAGGGGAGACGGAAGCCGGCGTCTCAACCGAAATTCAGTTCCTTGAAGAAGTCATTGCCCTTGTCGTCGATGACGGTGAAGGCGGGGAAATCGACCACTTCGATGCGCCAGATCGCTTCCATGCCGAGCTCGGGATATTCCACCGTCTCGACCTTCTTGATGCAGTGCTCGGCGAGGTTCGCTGCCGCCCCGCCGATCGAAGCGAGATAGAAGCCGCCGTATTTCTTGCACGCCTCGCGCACCGCCGGCGAGCGGTTGCCCTTGGCCAGCATCACCATCGAGCCGCCGGCGGCCTGGAAATCGGCGACGAAGGAATCCATGCGGCCGGCGGTGGTCGGGCCGAACGAGCCCGACGCGTAGCCTTCCGGCGTCTTTGCCGGTCCGGCGTAATAGACCGGATGGTTCTTGAAGTAATCGGGCAGGCCCTCGCCGCGCTCGAGCCGCTCGCGCAGCTTGGCGTGGGCGAGATCGCGCGCGACGATCATCGGACCTGACAGCGAGAGCCGCGTCTTGATCGGATATTTGGAGAGCTGCGCCAAAATCTCCTTCATCGGCTTGTTGAGGTCGATCTTGACCACCTCGCCGCCGAGTTTCTTCTCATCGACATCCGGCAGGTATTTCGCCGGATTGTGCTCCAACTCTTCGAGGAACACGCCGTCGCGGGTGATCTTGCCGAGCGCCTGGCGGTCGGCCGAGCAGGAGACGCCGAGCCCGATCGGCAGCGAGGCGCCGTGGCGCGGCAGCCGGATCACGCGCACGTCGTGGCAGAAATACTTGCCGCCGAACTGCGCGCCGACGCCGAGCGACTGCGTCATCTTCTGAATCTCGGCCTCCATCTCGCGGTCGCGGAAGGCGTGGCCGTCCTCGGAGCCGTGGTCGGGCAGGGTGTCGTAATATTTGCAGGAGGCGAGCTTGACCGTCTTCATCGTCAGCTCGGCGGACGTGCCGCCGATGACGATGGCGAGATGATAGGGCGGGCAGGCGGCGGTGCCGAGCGTGAGCACCTTCTCTTTCAGGAACGCCAGCAGGCGCTCGCGGGTCAGGATCGACGGCGTCGCCTGGAACAGAAACGACTTGTTGGCCGAGCCGCCGCCCTTGGCGATGAACAGGAGCTTGTAGGCGGCGTCGGCGTCGGCATGTTCAGGATTATGGCCCTCGGCGTAAAGCTCGACCTGCGCCGGCATGTTGTTGCGGGTGTTCTTCTCCTCGAACATGGAGAGCGGCGCGAGTTGCGAATAGCGCAGGTTGCGCTTGAGGTACGCGTCGCGTGCGCCTTCCGCGAGCGCCGCCTCGTCGCCGCCGTCGGTCCAGATGAGCCGGCCCTTCTTGCCCATGATGATCGCGGTGCCGGTGTCCTGACACATCGGCAGCACGCCGCCGGCGGCGATATTGGCGTTCTTGAGGAAGTCGTAGGCGACGAACTTGTCGTTTTCGGATGCCTCCGGGTCCTCGACGATGCGCTTGAGCGAGGCAAGATGCGCGGGGCGCAGAAGGTGGTTGATGTCGGTGAAGGCGGCTTCCGCCAGCGCCCGTAGCGCTTCGCGCGGCACCACCAGCACGTCTTCGCCCATGATGCGCTCGACGCGCACGCCGTCGGCGATCTTGCGGTAGGGCGTCGTGTCCTTGCCGAGCGGGAAGAGGGGGGTGTGCTTATAGGGGGGCGTCGGGATGGGTCGAGAGGGGGGCGTTCATGGGTTAGTCATTCTGTTGTGTGCGGCCTTGTGGTATATCTAGACAGATAGGCTGTGAAAAGAAAGTGGACCGGCAACTAACCTACGGCTCGATCATTTCTTGAGACAGGTGAGCGATGTCAGTATTATCGCGGTTCCTCCAGCGCAACCAAATTACAAAGGCTTCTCCTCTTCCGCTCGTCCACACTACCGATTCCTATTATTTGAAAGAGATCGTTGATAGCGGCCGAATAAGGGCGCAGAGGTGCAACGTTTTCGTTGGTGAAAACCTTTCCTATTTTTTCGTGGGGCGCGCCGCTTACAAACGTGATCTTTTGCAAGAAGCGGAGTATTGGGAGTTGCCCACTTGTCTGGTTTTTAGCTTTTTCGTTGACGGCGCAAAGCGAATTTTCCCGCTTGATTCCGGTGCTTTTGTTGCGAAGCGCTATCCGAATTTCATCAATATGATGAACTTGGCTGACTTCGAAGTTGCAGAAGATGCGGAGGCGCTGACCTGCCACTGAGTTTTTCCTCCACGCGGAGTTAGAGTCCGGCCCGACAGGAGGGACGGACGATGAAGCGGGGCAGGTTCACTGAAGAGCAAATCATTGCGGTGTTGCGCGAGCACGAGGCTGGGGCAAAGACGGCCGACCTGGCGCGCAAGCACGGGATCTCGGAAGCCACGCTGTACAACTGGAAGGCCAAGTACGGTGGCCTGGACGTGTCGGAGGCCAAGCGGCTGAGGACACTGGAGGACGAGAACCGCAAGCTGAAGAAGCTTTTGGCTGAATCGATGCTCGACAACGCGGCGCTGAAGGAGCTTCTGTCAAAAAAATGGTAGGGCCCGTCGCCAAGCGCGAGGCTGTGGCTCATCTGCGTGGCGTGCTGGAGATGAGCGAGCGGCGGGCCTGCAGCATCGTTGCGGCCGATCGCAAGATGATCCGCTATCGCTCACGTCGGCCACCCGATACCGAGCTGCGCAGCCGTCTGCGCGATCTCGCCAACCAGCGGCGCCGGTTCGGCTATCGCCGTCTCTTCATCCTGCTGCGGGATCAAGGCGAGCCATCCGGCGTCAATCGCATCTACCGGCTCTATCGCGAGGAGGGACTGGCCGTGCGCAAACGCAGAAGTCGCCGTAAGGCGGTAGGAACACGGGCGCCGATCCTTGTCGAGGCCAAGCCTAATGCCCGCTGGTCGCTCGACTTTGTCCACGATCAGCTCGCCTGTGGCCGGCGCTTCCGCATTCTCAATATTGTCGACGACGTGACGCGGGAGTGCCTGGCGGCGATCCCCGACACCTCAATCTCCGGCAATCGGGTCGCCCGCGAACTCACGACGCTCATCGCTTGGCGAGGCAAGCCAGGGATGATCGTATCTGACAACGGCACTGAGTTCACCTCGAACGCGATCTTGCGCTGGAGCAAAGAGCATCGGGTGGAATGGCACTACATCGCACCCGGCAAGCCGATGCAGAACGGCTACATCGAATCCTTCAATGGGCGCATGCGTGACGAGCTTCTCAACGAGAGCCTGTTTCTCGATCTCGATCAGGCTCGGGAAATCGTCGTTGCCTGGGTCGCCGACTACAACACGACGAGGCCGCACTCCTCGCTCGATTACAAAACGCCGGCGGCCTACGCCGACCATCTCACCGCAACCGGCCATCGCGCTGCGCTACCTGATGGCTCCGCGCGCTGTCCGGTTGCTCACACTGCGCTAAAGGGCATATCAACAGCCGAGGCTCTAATCGCCGCTGGATGAAAGTTCAGTGGCAGGTCAGCGCCCCACAAAATAATCGGAACGTTTTTCACGAACGCGCGTAATTACTATCGGTTAGTTGCGCGTCCTAAAGAACAATTTGAAACACTATTCGACGTCGATGTTTTGGATGAAGAAATGAAAGCTCTTCACAAACTCATACAATACAAGGACAGAAAATTTGATGATCGGCGTTTTGCAATCGAAATTCAATTTGACAAGGATATTGAACTCAAGGATGGCCTGCACCCGGTTCCGAAGACACCGAGTTAGGTGTTTTTATGGGACCGGAGGTGAGTCATGGAGAGACGAAGGTTTACACGGGAGTTCAAGCTTGAGGCGGTGCGGCTGATCAGGGATCGCGGGGTGTCGTATGGGCAGGCATCCGAAGACCTGAAGGTGCATCCGACGCAGCTGCGCAATTGGGTGAGGGCCTTTGCGGACGATCCGCATGCCTTTCCCGGCCAAGGTCAGATGAAGCCCGAACAGCTGGAGATCGCGCGGCTCAAGCGCGAAGTGATCAAGCTGAAGGCCGAGCGAGACATCCTAAAAAAAGCCGCGGCCTACTTCGCGAAGGAATCGACGTGAAGTTCGGATTCATTGCGAAGCACCGGGGGATCTGGCCGGCAGATTGGTTGTGCGGGGCGCTCGGTGTCTCGGGGGGCGGGTTCTATGCCTGGCTGAGGCGACCGCGCAGTCGGCGCAGCCGCAGCAATGAGGAGCTGGGCGCCAAGGTTCGCGCCAGCTTCATTGCCAGCGATCGAACCTACGGCGCCAGGCGGGTGTGGCACGATCTGCTTGCAGAAGGCGTGTCATGCGGCCTACATCGGATCGAGCGATTGATGCGTCTACAGGCTCTCAAAGCCCGTCCGCGACGGCGTCGACTGCCGCCCGATCTGGGTGAACGGCAGGTCGCCGCCGTCGCTGCGAACGTGCTCAACCGCACCTTTGAGGCGCCCGCTCCCAACCGCAAATGGATTGCCGACTTCACCTATGTGTGGACGACGGAAGGTTGGCTCTATGTGGCGGTCGTCATCGATCTCTTCTCCCGTCGTGTGGTCGGCTGGTCCATGAGTGCAGAGATGACGGCGCAGCTCGTGACTGATGCCCTGGTGATGGCAATCTGGCGGCGAGGCAAGCCTGATGCGCTGCTGCACCACTCTGATCGCGGCAGCCAATACACCAGCGAGCAGTTCCAGAAGCTGATGGCCGATCATGGCGTCATCTGTTCGATGAGCCGTTCAGGCAATGTCTGGGACAATGCGGCGATGGAGAGCTTCTTCTCCTCGCTCAAGACCGAGCGCACGGCACGCAAAACCTATCGGACACGCGACCACGCAAAGGCTGACGTGTTCGACTACATCGAATGCTTCTACAATGCCAAACGCCGACACTCGACAATCGGCTACAAGAGCCCCATGGAGTTCGAGATGCAGGCGGGATTAGCTTAGGCGGGTGTCAACCAAACCGGGTGCAGGCCACATATCCCGTGTATCCCTTGCGAAAGGAATATTTCTACTACGCCATTTATGAGAAGCTGGACAATTTTTATTCCAGCCGAGGTTATTACAATGTTTGAGTTGAACTTGTTAATCGACCTTGCGGAGGGGCGCCCAGGTATGCTGGTGCCGGTGTTCACTTCACCGAGCACAAACGTGCCGTATGTTCAGCAGATGGATGAATTCATGTTGGTAAAGGAGGTTTTGCCATACTTGGAATACGAGAACTACATTTGCCTTCCACATAGCGGACGTCAGTCTGTTGCTATAGGTGACAAAGGCATTATCGCCTTTCGCTCGTTCGATGACAGTATCATTTGTGGCGATTTTGAAGTGGTTGCGGCGTACATAGATGAAAACATAGATGCAATCGCCAATAATCTTGTTCTTCTTTTGCAATTGCAGAGAATTCGAGTTGGCCGATTTCAATGCGTCCTATGAACTTTGGCGTCAGGTCGCTGCCAAATTATTCTCAGATGAATCCCAAGCGCGATTTTGGGTCGATTCTGAGCTTCAGCTTTTCCAAAAACAGAAGAAGATCTGGTCTGAGATAGACCCCCCAAGTCAGGACGAGTTTAAGGCGGGGCGTGGGATTTCGCCGCGCCAGATTGCTGAGTACGGCACGGAATATCTCATCCGTTGGCTAAGCGATCGAGGTAATTTTTACGCTAAGAACTGGACGTCGGTTTGGCATTACGTGAATGAGCGTTTGCCGTTCGATGAAAGGGTGGCTCAAATCGCAATTTCGTGGATGTACGCGCTTGATGACGAAGATTGCGACCTCCAGCAGTCCAAGACACTTGTCTTTGCGCTTTTGCAAGGCTGGGTATTGCTCGGCAAAGATTTCCCCGACTACGGAGAGTTTCTATCGGATCGTTTTGCGTCCGACCCATCTTTGCTATTTGGCTATCTGCGGCCAAGGAAGCTTTTTTCCCAGCTTTTGCAATACCTCTCAATAAAGGGGAATTTGGATGATCTTCTTAAGATTATTAGCTTTGGAATTACAAATCTTCCAAAGGAGGGGTACATAGTGGAGGCGATGCGATCGTGTCTTTTGGCGATAGGATCGCAGGCACTTGGGGACCAAGACCGAGGCAAGACGTCGCCATTGAACCGCGAATTTGAACAGCGGCATGTAGAGACGGCGACTAATCTATTGCGTGCGTTGGATGATGCGTCCCCAATTAAAGCCGAACGCTAGCAAGCGTAGGGTGGGCAAAGCGAAGCGTGCCCACGTCAGCGTACGCGGTTCGCGGAAGATTATTCGCAGTCTCTCTGCTTACGTGGGCACGGCGCTTGCGCGCCTTTGCCCACCCTACAGTTTTTTCCCGCCCGCCTGCCGTTCCGCGTACGTATCCACCAGGGCGCGGATCATGCGCTGATAGGGCACGTGGCGCTTTTTGGCTTCGCGCTTGAAGAAATCGAGACTGCGGCGCGACAATGAGAGCGTCACTTTGACGTTGTCCTCGCGCGGCACGAGCTCGGCGGGTGGTGGCAGAAAGTCCTCGATGACGCGGAAGCGGCCGATCTCGCCTTCGGTATATCTCGCAATTCTGCTCCTCATGGACGCAATGTAGTCGTCATGCCCGCGCTTGTCGCGGGCATCCACGTCTTTCCTTGATCCCGAGAAAAGACATGGATGGCCGGAACAAGTCCGGCCATGACGCCAGAAAGCGAAAAGCTTACATCACCTTGCACTCGCGCGAGACCTGAGCCAGGCCGCCGGCGGCTTTCACCCGCATGTCGTAGGTTTGCGTCGCTGCCTCGCCGCTGCCGGCCGGACCAAGAATCATGATGGTATGACCGGCGGACGAGCCGCGCGCGCCCGTGACGTTAGCGAAGATTTCGCAGTGCAGCCGCGCCTTGCAGGTATTGGTGATGCCGATGACGTAGAAGATTGCCTTGCCACGAGTGATGTAGTCGCCGGTTTCCTGCAAGCAGTTCTGCAGGTCCGCGGGCGGGCTTGGCGCGGCGGCTGGCGACGCAACCGGCGGGGCGGGCGCGGCCGCGTTCGTGGGCGCGTCCTGGGCCAATGCGGCGGAAGCAAAACAGAGCGACAGCGCGAGGACCGCAAATCTTACTGGCGATGCGAAGCCCACAGCCGGCCCTCTTCGTTGCCTCGACCGGACTTGGTCGCGGCGGGCTACCTGCAGGTTCACGCGCCGCCCGCCGCATTTGCGTCGAATTTTATGCAATCTCCCGGCGCGGCGTTAATGCGGCGTCGATAATGTCGAATCCGCTTTCTCAATCGAGCAAAACACAATGGTTACTCAAATGGTTTTCGGAAAACGCTTTTCGATTCACAACAACCGCGTTGCTCCGGTGGTGCAGCAGACCTGCGTCCGCTGTTGCGGCACCGGCCACGTCCGCGAGCGCGGCAATCGGTTGATCTGCAAAATCTGCACGGGAACGGGACGGACGGTTGTCGTCGCCGAACGCGCCTGATTGGTTCGCCTTATCGCCCCCCTAACTTATTTCCACACCGCCGCGCGTTTTTCGGCAAACGAGGCGAGGCCTTCGGCGGCTTCGGCAGATTGACGTTTGGCGGCGTGGCTTTCCACGAGGCACTCGAACGCTGCACTGTCGAGACGGCTCCAAGCCGATTGCAGCGCCAGCGCCTTGGTCTCCGCGATGGCGGTAGGCCCGTTCTGCAAGATCTGATCGACGATGTGCGCGCCAGCAGTTTCCAGTTCGCCCGCCGGCACGATCTCGTGCACCAGGCCGATGCGGCGCGCTTCCTCGGCGGAAAAGCGCTCGCCGGTGAGCGCGTAGCGGCGCACCTGGCGGACGCCGATCGCATCGTTGAGCTGCGGGATGATGATTGCGGCGGTCAGGCCCCAGCGCACCTCGGCAATGGAGAACACCGCGTCGGCGGCGGCGATCACCACGTCGCAGGCGGCAATGAGCCCGGTGCCGCCGCCGAAGCAGGCGCCCTGCACCAGCGCGACAGTCGGCACCGCCGCGGTATTGAGCCGCCACACCGCCTGCGCGGTGGCGCGTGAGACGGCAACGTTCTCCTCGCGCGAGCCCTCGCGCACGGCATTGATCCATTTGAGATCGGCGCCGGCCTGGAAATGTCGGCCGCGGCCGCTGATGACGACCGCGCGCAGGCCGCGCGTCTCCTCGAGCACGCCGAGCGCCGCCAGCAGCGCCTGGATCAGGTTGCCGTCATAGGCGTTGTTGCGCTCCGGGCGATTGAGAACGACCCGCGCTATGCCGCGGTCGTCGATGTCGAGGAGGACGGGCGCGGTTGATTCCGGATTGGTCATGAGAAGCTCCAGGTAATTGGAGGAACCCTCAGCTCGTCATACGCGGGCTTGACCCGCGTATCCATGCTGAAATGCCGAATGGATTGCCGGATCAAGTCCGGCAACGACGAGTGTGTGTCTTGGGCGGATTAGCGAACCCGCCCTATAACTTAAATAATTTCTCCGCATTGCCGTGGGCGATGCGTTCCTTGTCGCCGGCGGAGACCGGGATCTGCTCCAGAAACGCGCGCGCCCATTGCATCGATTGGTACGGATAGTCGGCTGAGAACATCATGCGGTCGACGCCGCCGAGTTCGAGCAAGAGATCGAGGAAGGTCGGCCCGAAATTGAAGCCCGAGAAGGTGTAGTGGATGTTGTCGCGCAGGTAATCCTTGTACGAGCGCTTCAGCCCGGTCACCGCGGGCGGCATGATGTCGAAGCGCTGGAACATGTTCGCCAGGCCTTCGCCCATGTGACCGACGACGATCTGCAGGCGCGGGAAGCGGTCGAACACGCCGCCGGAGATCATCCGGATGACATGGACTGCCGTCTCGATGTGCCAGCCCCAGGCCCCGCCGGCGAGCATTTCGGTCAGCATCGGGGCAAAGCCGCCGTAATAGGTGTCGAGCACCGGCTTGGGCGGCGGCGTCGGATGCAGGTAGATCGGCACGGCGAGCCTCTGCGCGCATTCGAGGATCGGCGAGTAGAACGTGTCGTCGAGATAGCGTCCGCGGTTATGACCGTTGATCACCGCGCCCTTGAAACCTTCGCGCACGCGCCGTTCGAGCTCCGCCGCGGCCTTGTCGGGCGCCGGCGTCGGCAGCGTGGCGAGGCCAGCAAAGCGCGTCGGATTTTTTTTCACCGCGTCGGCGAGGTAATCGTTGGCTTCGACCGCCAGCGGTATCGCCTCCGCCGCCTCCAGTTGCTCGACGCCGGGCGAGGTCAGCGACAGCACCTGCATGTCGATACCGGCGGCGTCCATTTCCGCGAGGCGCTTGGCGCCGATGTCGCATAGCCGTTCGATCAGGTTGGCGTAGCGGCCACCGACCGTTTCGGCGCGGTTTTTCAGCTCAAGGCCGGGACCGTTGAAAAATCCCGGCATGGCGTAGTGTTCTTCAAGCGTGATGGTGCGCATGGCTTCCTCGTCATACGCGGGCTTGACCCGGGTATCCATTTTGAATCACGGCAATACAAATGCCGCCGTAAGTGTTCATCTCTAAATGTCCGCATGGATTGCCGGGTCAAGCCCGGCAATGACGAAGACCCTTGTCACACTCCAAACAGCTTTTCCGCATTGCCGTGGGCGATCCGCTCGCGATCGGCGGCGGGCACCGGGAGTTGCTCCAAAAAGGCGCGCGCCGCCGCCATCGAGCCATACGGATAGTCGACCGAGAACATGATGCGCTCGACGCCGACTTCGAGCAGGAGATCGAGGAAGGTCGCCGGAAAATTGAAGCCACCGAACGTGTAGTGCACGTTCTGCCGCAGATAGTCGGCGAACGGGCGCTCGAGCTTGGTCAGCTCGCGCGCCATGTTGCGGTCAAGCCGCGGCAGCATGAACGGCAGCCCCTCGCCCAAATGACCGACCACGATCTGCAATTTGGGAAAGCGGTCGAACACGCCGCCGAGGATGATGCGGATGAGGTGGATGGCGGTTTCGATGTGCCAGCCCCAGCCCGAACCGGCGAGCATGGCGGTGACGGGAGGCGCAAAGCCGCCATAGGACGCCTCGACCACCGCCTTCGGCGGCATTGTCGGATGCAGATAGATCGGCACGTTGAGCGAGATGGCGCGCTCGAAAATCGGCCAGAAGAACTTGTCGTCGAGATAGCGGCCGCGCGTGTGACCGTTGATCAGCGCGCCTTTGAAGCCGAGTTGGCGAACCGTGCGCTCGAATTCCGTCGCGGCCTCATCAGGTGCAGCGACCGGCAGCACGGCGAAGCCGGAAAAACGCGTCGGATGCGCCTTGACCACGCCGTGCAGAAAATCGTTGCTCGCGCGGGCGAGCGCGACTTGCTCGGCGGCTTCAAGCTGCTCAAGGCCGGGCGCGTTGAGCGAGAGCACCTGCACGTCGATGCCGGCGGCATCCATCTCGGCGACGCGCTTGTCGCCGACTTCGCTGAGCTGGTCGATGATCTTTTGTCCGCGGGCGCCGGTGCGCAGAAATCCTTCCTTGAGCTGCCGCCCGGCGCCGTCGAGAAATCCGGGGCTCACAAAATGCTCTTCGACTGTCACTGTTCGCATCGTCGTTCCTTGTTGTTGTGCTGCGAAGAAGGTGGGAGGCGTTTCGACTGATCCTATACGCGCGTCTTCAGAGCGTCTTGGCAAGCCTCTCGCGGCATCGTCGCTTTGCCGTTAGGATGGCAAGGCCGGGAAGCGATAACTTATGCGTGTGCCGCGGAACGCGATGGAGGAGCCGCTATGCCTACCTTCAAGCTGCCCTTGTCCGGCGATGTCGTGCAGTCGATCAACCCGTTCACGGCGTTCATGACCGGCGGCCAGTTCGGACTGGTCAACATCAATCTCGGTCAATCGAGCGAGCCCAAGGTCGAGGAAGAGGTTCTTTCCGACGTCGCCAGCTACGGCAAGCAGCTTGGCCGCATCGGCGACGCCCTCATCGTGCTGCTCGACCATTTTCATCCGCGCAAGCCGCTGACCGACGAGGAAAGCGCGGCGATCGACGCGCTCAAGGAGATGCTGGACAAGGTCGCGGACGTGAAGGAGCGGCACAAGCGTGCCGCGCTGCGGCTGGGGGATACCGGGTAGGCCAAAGGTGGCCGGCAGCAGATTTTAGCTAAATTCCAAAGTCGGCCTGCACCGGCAGAGAACAAAAGCGGGCCTTGCGCCCCGCCGATCGATGGAACCGGGGGAGCCTGTTTTTCGTTCTATCCGACGTTCCAGTATTTGCCTCGAAAATGTGAATTTGGCCGAACGAGCGGCTGGAGGACGAAATCATGAACAACGCCGTGCATCAGCTGGTTCAGCTTATTCTGCAGGGAATTACCTGGGCACTGAAGACCGCCGAAGCTTTATGGGTCTGGTCGTGGACGCAAATCACCTCGGCATTCTCCATGTCGTGGGACAAATTGCCGGGCTGGAAGCTTGCGGTGGGCCTGATCGCGATCGCGGTCTTGGCGGCCGTATTGGTCGCCGTCGTGCGGCGCGCCTGGGACGCGTTTGGGCGCATCGCCGCGGCGTTCTGGACCATGGCGTTGACGCTGTTCGCGCTGTTGTCGTTCGTGGTCGCCGCAGGCTTGTTCTCGCGCGGCTTCCAATGGGTGGTGGCGAGCGTGCCCGATGAATTCTGGCGCGGGCTGATCTAGCGATACGTCATTAGATCGGCACGACCGGCAAAGCGTTCCGGCTATTTGTGCATTTCCTCAGTCGGCATGATGCCCCAGAGGTTGGAGGCCGACGGATCCTTGGCCCAGACCTTCGGCCGCTGCGGGTTGTCGCGGTGCCAAGGCCGCGGCTCGAAATAGCCGAGCTCCTCGTTCATGCGGTCAAGCTCGGCGAACGTCTCGGTGATCAACCCGTTCGGCGCGCGATGATAGGCGAACAGGTTGTGGCCGATGCCGTGCCGTCCCGGTCCCCATAGCAGCTTGTAGCCGTTGAGGCTGAGATAGTCGCACGCGGTCTGCATGTGACCCCAGTCGCGCAGCTCGAACGCGGTGTGGAAGTGGCGGTTCGAGCCGGTCTGCATCAGGTTGATGGTGTGATGGTCCGGCCCGCAGCGCAGGAACGAGAAGAAGTCGCCCATCCAGTCCGACTCGCGGAAGCCCAGCACGTCGCAATAGAACTTGGTGGTGTGCTTGACGTCGGTGACGTGGAAGGCGACGTGGCCGAGCTTGAACGGCACGATGCCCTTGGCCGGGAATTTCTGCTGCGCGAAGGCGTCACGTTTGAACACCTCCATGATCGTACCCTTGGGATCGGCAAACGTGAGCATGTCGCCGATCGAGGGCTCGGCGTCCTTCTTGCGCGTGCTCTTAATGCCGTGGCCGGCGACCTGCTTCTCGAATTCATTGAGGTCGGCGTCGGGCGCAATCTGAAAGCCGACGCGCGCGCACTGCGCGCTTGCGCCCTGGCGCAGCACCACCGAGTGATGATCGACCGTCGAGGCGAGATAGACCGCGTCTTTTTCCTTGGCGACGAGCGTGAGCCCCAGAATGTCGGTGTAATATTGCGTCTGCTTGTCGAGATCGGGCGTCTCGTAGCTGACGTGGGCGATCTTGGCGACGCGGATCATTTTCGTCTCCTGCTTTGTTATTTGTGTTCGCGCGGCATTGCGGCGATGACATCGACCATGCGGGCGACGTCGTCCTCGCCAAAGCCCATCTCCATGTAGCGATCGTACAATTCGATGGCGCGATCGAGCAGCGGCGTGGCCACGCCGACGTCATCGGCGAATTCGCCGATCAGGTCGAAATAATGCTGCAGGGCTGGCACCGTGCCCTGCACCGGCTGAAAGCGCCGCTCCGCCATCCACGGCGCGCGGATGCCGAACTGGGTCGAGCCGCCCGAGCCGGTGGCGACCGCCTTGATCATCAAGGGCACGTCGACGCCGGCCTTAAGTCCCAGTGCCATCGCCTCAGCGGTCGCTGCGATATTGAGCGCGACGAGAAGATTGTTGACCAGCTTGACCCGGCTCGCCGCGCCGAACTCGCCGAAATACAGGCAGGAATCGGCGAAGCCGGCCACCACAGGCTCGATCTTTTTGCACGCTGCCGCGTCGCCGGCGAGATAGATCACGCCCTTGCGCGCCAGCACCATGCCGGGCGTGCCGGAGACCTCGCCGTCGATGAAGACGGCGCCCTTGCCGGCGAGCGGCGCGATCTGCCGCTGCTTGACCGAGAGCTTGTAGGAGCCGAGCTCGACTACGATCTGCCCCGGCCGCGCCGAATGCACGAGCCCGCGCGGACCCTGCATGGCGTCGTCGAGCGCCTCGTCGGTCGGCAGACAGGAGAACACGATGTCGGCGGCCGCACCCACATCCGCCGCCGAGTGTGCCGGCACACCGCCGATCTTCTTGAACTCGGCGAGTGACGAGCGGCGGAATCCAACCACCTTGTAGCCGCTCTTGATCAGATTCTGCGCGATCAGCATGCCGATCTTGCCGACCCCGACAAAGCCGACTGTCTCCATGAACGCTCCTCCTACACCGTTTTTATGCCGCTCGATCTTTTTGATCTGAGGGAGATTAGATACTAGATATTAGATCAGCCGCGTATTCAGCGGTAGACCCAAAAAGTGCCGGCCGACCGCCTCGTAGATCGACAATTGCGACTGCGCCTGTTGCGACACCGCATGCATATCGCGGAACCGGCGCTCGAACGCATTGCTCTCGAACACGGCGGTGGCGCCGGCGGCGAGATAGGCAGTCTCGGCGACCTGCCGCGCCTGCTGGCTCGCGTTGATGCACGCCATGCGCAGCCGCACCCGCTGATCGAGCGAGATCGGGCCCGCTTGCGCTTCTCGCCAGGCCTCTTCGAGCGCGACAAACAGAAACGCGCGCGCGGCGGCGAGCTGCGACTGCATCATGCCGACCTGCGACTGGATGACGGTATTGTCGCGCAGCATCACGATCTGCCCGGTCGGCGTTTTCTTCTGCGCCAGCGCACAGAACGAATCGAGCATCGAGCGCGCAATGCCGAGCGCGACGGCCGGAAAGCTCGCGCCGAACAATTGGTAGATGGTGAACGCATAGAGCGGGCCATGCTCGCGCCGGCCGGCGGCGTTGAGCGCGTGATAGTCGATCGAGTAGTCCTCCGGCACCAGCACGTCGGTCAGCGTATACGTGTTGCTGCCGGTGCCTTTCAGCCCCATCACGTGCCAGACGTCCTGCCAGGTAGCGCTTTCGCGCGGCACGAACAGCGTTCTCTGCATCGGCTTGCCGTCGGCGTCGCGGCGCGGCCGTCCGTCCTGCTCATGGATGTAGCAATGCGCGGCGAGCCAGGTGGCATGCTTGCTGCCGCTGGCGAACGGCCAGACGCCGTTGACGCGGTAGCCGCCTTTCTCCGCGATCGCCTTGGCGTTGTTGGTTGGGCCCCAGGATAGCACGCCGCGCGGGTTCTTCTTGAAGATCTCTTCGGCGACCTGCGGCTTCATGTTTCTCGACACGGTCGAGCACACCGAGGTCTGCGCAATGCACCAGGCGGTCGAGGCATCGGCGGAGGCGATCATTTCGATGGCCGCCACGTAGTCGACCACCGAAACTTCCTCGCCGCCATAGGCGCGTGGCACCAGCATGCGCCACAGCCGCGCCTCGTGGAGCGCGTCGAGGAGATCGGCCGGCAGTTCGCGGCTGGCTTCGATGCGCGGGGCCGCCGCTGCGATCGTCGGCGCCAGCGCGCGCGCATTGCCGACGCAATCGACCCTGGTCCGCTCATCCATTCCCGCGCACTCCCGACAAAGGCGAACGACCATTCTTACCCGCCACCGCAAGGGCGGTCCATCGGGGCCGGAACGTCGATCCGGCGATCCCGTTCTGTCCGGCAAGGGATGATCTTTGGCCAAAATGGGCCACGAGATTCGATGGTGAACCCATGAACCTTCGGGCATCCGCCGCCGACCAAGTTCAAATGGCCTGCGCTCAAGCGGGCCAAGACAGACTCCAAAGGGAGATTGCAATGGATCGACGAAACCTCGTGACTGCCGCGATCGGGCTGGCCTGTGCGACTCCGCCGATCAGTGCCATCGCCCTGCAGCAAATTGCCGACGAAACAGACCGGGCGGCTAGGGCCGCGGCCGCAGCGGCCGAGCGCGCCAAGGTCGCCTACCATCTCAGCGGGCTCGACAAGGTCGATTTCGTGTTCGGCAACATCCATAATCACTACGCCGGCATGGGCGGCCCCGACCACGTGATGATTGAACTCGTCGTGCACGGCCCGGCGCTTAAGGCATTTCATCGCGCTGATGCCGCGCCGGATGTGGCTAAAAGGCTTGAGGAACTGCGCGGCCTCGGTCTTGCGTACCGCGCCTGCATCAACACCATGCGAGCGCAGAACGTCACCGTCGACGACCTGCTGCCCGGCTTCGCTGTCGCCGACAAAGGCGGCGTGGTGCGGCTCGCCGAACTGCAATCGCAAGGCTACGCCTATCTGCGGCCGTAGCGGCGACCCATCGCCAGTCGATGCTATTCCTCGCCGAGCATTTCCTGCCGCCGCCGTTCGAGCGCGGCTGAATAGCGGCGCAGCACATAGGCTTCGGTCAAAAGTCCGATGACGCGCCGGTCGAGATAGGAATCGACCACCGCCAGCGCCTCGGCCTCGGCGCGGTCGAAGGCGAGCACTGCTTCTTTGACCGCCATGCCCGGCAGCAGCATCTCGTCGCTGTAGTGCAGAAAGTCCTTGACCGATTTATCGGGCAGCACTTCGGCCCCGTGGGCCTCGGCGACGTGGACTAGCCCGAGATAACGGTCGGCTTCATCGACCGCCACCACGTAGGCCGTGGAGCCGAGCGGAAACGCCTCGCGGAAGGAGGCAATATTGATCGAGGCGTGTACCGTCTGCACATCCTGGCGCATCATCTTGCCGACCGTCAGATCGCGCATCCAGCCGATATCGGCGGCGCTGCGGATGGTCTCGCCGCGCAGGTGGAAGCGCCAGGTGGCGAACGAATAACCGAACACTTCGCGCGTCACCTGCGCCGAAATGATCACGGCGATCAAAACAAGCGTCGTCAGCCACAGATCGTTGGTGGTTTCGAGAGCGATGAAAATCATGCATAGCGGGCCGCCGATGACCGAGGCGGAAAGCGCACTCATGCCGATCACCGCGTAGGCGTTCGGATCGAAATAGGTGGTGGGAAACAGCGTGGTGAGCGCCACCGCCAGCAGATGACCGCCGAGCGAGCCGATCAGCAGCGAGGAGAAGAACAAGCCGCCGCGGAAGCCGGAGCCGAGCGAGGCGATGGACGCCAGGATCTTCAGCACGAAGACAAGTGCGACGGTAAAGATAGAGAGGTCGAGTACGCCGATGATGCGGAGCGCACCGTGGCCGGACGACATCACCTGCGGGGAAATCATCGCCATGATGCCGACCGCCGCGCCGCCGATCGCTGTCCGCAGCATCGGCCGCAGCTGCAGGCGCGAGAACATCGTTTCGCAGAGCGCCACCCCGCGCATGAGAATCATTCCGAGCACGCCGGCAAGCAGGCCGAGCAGGGCGGCGATGAGGAGATCATGGCTCGCGATCGCCATTTTCTCGGGGGCGACCACGCCGATATCGGCGGGTGAAAACTTCTCGTCGACCTCGAAGCCGAGCAGTGCCGCGATGGCGACCGGCGCCAGGCTGCTCGGCGTATAGCTGCCGATGATCAGTTCGAAACCGTAGAAAGCGCCGGCCAGCGGCGCGCCGAATGCGCCGGCGATGCCGGCCGCAGCGCCGCAGCCGACCAGAATGCGCAGGTCACCGCGCCGCAGCCGAAACGCGTTGCCGATCCGCGAGGCGATGCCGCTCGCCGCCTGCGTATAGCCGGCCTCGAGGCCGACCGACGCGCCCACTCCGCTCGACCAGATGGTCTGCGCGGCGACGATCATGCTGCCGAGAAGCGACATCCGCCCGCCGTGCAGCGCGTTGGCTTCGATCGGGTCGATTTCGCGGTCTGGCCGCCAGCGCCTGATCCATTCGGTCGAGATGCCGAACAAAAGGCCGCCCAATAGCGGTACGCAGAGCGCCAGAACCGGATTGAGCGTAAGCTGCGCTGACAGCCGCTCGCCTAGCTCCCAGTGGAATGGTGCTCCGGAGCCGGGCAGGTGGAAGAAAATCTGGTGCAGAACGTCGACCGCTGTCCCCATGACGGCCACGGCCAGCCCGCCGAGCACACCGACAAGGGCCGCCAGTCCGATAAGGCTTGATTCCCGCGCTCGGACGAGGGCGCGCAGGCGCCGCGGTATCTCGAATCGGTCGGCGACTTCAGCAATCAAGACGTACGGCCATCGCGTGAGGTGGGTTGAAAGGCGTCACCTGCCGGCGCCCGATTTTGGGGCGTCAGCGCGGGAATTTCGTCAGAAGATTGCGCCGCACCAACGCTGGAAGCCAATTGACCCAAATGCAGCCGAAGTCAACCGTTTTGCTGTGCAATCTCGCCCTTCGACTGGGCTCACCGGGCGAAGGCGGCACGGTTAACAGCAACCGGCGATGCCAGCAGCGTTTCCCAGCATTGCCCGGAACACGCATCAACACAGGGCGTTGGTCACGAGCGGGGTGGGCCTGGCGGCAATCCGGATGGGTGGCATTCAGATATGGCTTCATTGGCAGGCATTTTGTTGCCGCATCGGGAGTTCGATCCTCCGACCGCCGGGATGAGGCATCGCCACGAGCATGGGGGCGCCGCGCCGCGCTCCGGCGCGATCATAGAGACCGATATTCCCGCGCGCCTCGACGCGCTTCCATTCGGCCGCTTCCACATTCTGGTCATCGTGGCGCTGGGCATCACCTGGATTCTCGACGGTCTCGAAGTGACGCTTGCCGGTTCGCTGTCCGGCGAACTGAAGCAGAACGCGGCCTTGGGCTTGAGTAACGCCGAGGTGGGGCTTGCCGGCAGTTGTTATCTCGCCGGCGCGGTGCTTGGCGCATTTTTCTTCGGCTGGCTGACCGACCGTCTCGGCCGCAAGCGGCTGTTCACAGTCACGCTTGTTGTGTATCTGCTGGCGACGGCTGCTACCGCGGCGTCGTGGAACTTTCTGAGCTTCGCTCTGTTCCGCTTCCTCACCGGCGCCGGCATTGGCGGCGAGTACACTGCCATCAATTCGACAATCCAGGAGCTTATCCCCGCGCGCCTGCGTGGTTGGACGGACCTCGTGATCAACGGCAGCTTTTGGCTCGGCGCGGCGATGGGCGCCGGCGGCTCGATCGTGCTGCTCGATCCTCGGTTCATCGACCCCGCCTTCGGCTGGCGGCTCGCATTCCTGATCGGCGCCACAATAGGGCTTATTATCGTAGTGATGAGACTGTGGATTCCTGAAAGCCCGCGCTGGCTCGTGACGCATGGTTTCACGCAGGCAGCGGAAAACGTCATGCGCAAAATCGAAGCCCAATTCGCGCGCAGCGGCTCCGCGCAAGGGGGCGAGCGCAAGCGCGTGCGGCTGCGCACGCGCGATCACACCCCGCTGCGCGAGATCGCGCACACGTTATTTATCACCTACCGGCGGCGCACCATTGTGGGCTTAAGTCTGATGGCGGCGCAGGCGTTCTTCTACAACGCGATTTTCTTCACCTACGCGCTGATCCTGACCGACTTCTACCGCATCCCCTCCGATCAGGTCGGCTGGTACATCCTGCCGTTTGCGGCGGGGAACGTGCTCGGGCCGCTTCTGCTTGGCCGCCTGTTCGACACCATCGGCCGCAAGATCATGATCGCCTCAACTTACGCGCTGTCGGGCGCGCTGCTTGCGATCACCGCTTATCTGTTCGGTGCCAATCTGCTCTCTGCCGGACAGTTGACCGTCGCCTGGATGATCGTATTTTTCTTCGCTTCGGCGGCGGCGAGCTCGGCCTATCTGACCGTCAGCGAAACCTTTCCGCTCGAGTTGCGCGCGCTCGCCATTGCGTTTTTCTACGCGATCGGCACAGCAGTCGGCGGCATCATCGGCCCGCTCTTCTTCGGCGTGCTGATCAGTACAGGCTCTCGGTTGAGCGTCGCCGTCGGCTACTGCATCGGTTCCGCGCTAATGATTGCTGCCGCCGCGGTCGAGGCTTGCTGGGGCGTTGCGGCCGAGCGCAAGCCGCTCGAAGCGGTGAGCCGTCCGCTGGCCTTCGTCGATTGAACAATCGGCAATGATTTTGCGAAGGGGATTGCATATTTTGGATCGTACTGTTTTGGATCACACCATGGATGCCATCGATCGCGGGACCATTGCCGATCTCCCGCCCATTCCCGATCTGCGCCGGTCCGCGATACTGCTCGACATCGATGGCAGTATCCTTGATCTCGCGCCGTCGCCGGCGGCAGGTTTCGGTACCGGCGGAGCTGCGCCGAACACTCCTTCGCCTGCGTCGAGCGCACGGGAGACGCGGTGGCGCTGGTCAGCGGCCGCGCCATCGCCGACATTGATCTGATTTTCGCACCCTTGCGGCTCGCCGCGATCGGCGTTCATGGCGCGGAGATGCGCATCAGCGGCGACGCCGATGTGCAAACGCGCACCGCGCCATTGAGCCAGGCGTTTAAGCGAAAGCTGGCGGCGATTGCCGAATTCGCACCGGGCATTTTGGTCGAAGACAAGGGCTATTCGCTGGCGTTGCATTACCGCTTGACGCCGGAAAAAGGACCGGAACTCTGCAAGCGGTCGCCGAAATCTGTGCGCAGGCACCGGACGAACCGGTCGAAATTCTCAAAGGCAAGCTGGTCGTGGACGTAAAGCCCGCAGGCATCAACAAGGGCACTGCGGTGGGTGAACTGATGCGGCACGCGCCGTTCGCCGGACGGCAGCCGATCTTCATCGGCGACGACACCACCGATCTGCCGGTGTTCAGCATCATTCCCAAGTTCGGCGGGCGAGCCTATTCGGTCGGCGGGATCGTCGCCGATGTCGACGGCCATTTCGACGGACCGAAAAGCGTGCGCACGTGGCTTGCACGCATCGCACCCGAAAGCGTGGCAGAATGAAAGATCACGGACTCGATCTTGCGGTCATCGGGAACGGCCGAACGGCCGCTTTGGTCGATCCCTGCTCGCGCCTCGTCTGGTGGTGTTATCCGCGCTTCGACGGCGATCCGATTTTCTGCCGGCTCGTTTCCGGAGCGGAGGAAAAGGGCTTTTCCGACGTCGTCCTTGAAGACATGGCGGACTATCAGTCGGAATATGTGCGCAACACCGCGATCGTCACGACGGTGCTCACCGATCGGCAAGGCGGCAAGGTGCGCATCACCGACTTTGCCCCGCGCTTTCGCCAGCTCGGGCGGATCTTTCGGCCCCCCCAGCTCTATCGCATCGTCGAACCGGTCGCCGGTCTGCCGCGCATCGTTATTCGCATGCGGCCGACGTCCGAATACGGCAAGCCGCTGCCGCACCGTTCGCTCGGCAGCAACCATATCCGTTATTTCGACGACTCAACCATCGTCCGTCTGACCACCGACGCTCCGCTGTCGCTGATCGACAACGAAGCGCCGTTCGTAGTCACCCGTCCGCTGCATTTGGTGTTCGGACCGGACGAGCCTTTCGCCGGCGATTTGCGGGAATCGTGCCGCGATTTCGCCGAGCGCACGCACGATTACTGGTCGGAATGGGTGCGCCGGTTGTCCATTTCGGTTGATTGGCAGGAAGCCATCATCCGCGCCGCCATCACGCTCAAGCTGTCCAATTTCGACGAGACCGGCGGCATCGTCGCCGCCCACACCACCTCGATCCCGGAAGCGCCATCGACCGGCCGCACCTGGGACTACCGCTATTGCTGGCTGCGCGATGCCTATTTCGTCGTGCGGGCGCTCAACCGCATCGGCGCCACGCGCACGATGGAGGAGTTTATCTCGTTTACGCTGTCGATCGCGTCGAAGCCGGATCAGCTGTTGCGCCCGCTCTACAGTGTGGTGCCGACTGCTCCAGTCGAGGAGCGCACCGCTCCCAATCTCGCCGGCTATCGCGGCGACGGTCCGGTGCGCATCGGCAATGCCGCGGTCGATCAGGTGCAAAACGACACCTACGGCAGCGTCATTCTCGCCGCCATGCCGCTGTTCTTCGACCGGCGGCTGCCGCGGCCGGGCGATGAGGGTTTGTTTCATCTGCTCGAGTCGCTCGGCGCGCGTGCCGCCAAAGTCGCGTTCGAGCCCGACGCCGGCATCTGGGAATATCGCGGACGCCAGCGCGTCCACACCCATTCGGCCGCGATGTGCTGGGCGGGATGTCAGCGGCTTGCTGCGATCGCCGCGCGGCTCGGCCTCGACGACCGCGCCAAGTACTGGAATGCGATCGCCGAGCCGATGCACGCCGAGCTGCTCGAACGCGCATGGAACAGCCAGCGCGGCGCGTTCACCGCCGCCTTCGGCTCGGACGATCTCGATGCCAGCGTGCTGCTGCTGCCTGACCTCGGCCTCGTCGAAGTGGACGATCCGCGTTTTGTCTCGACCGTCGCCGCCATGGAGCGCGAACTGGTGCGCGAAAAGCATGTCATGCGCTATGCCAATGCCGACGATTTCGGCATGCCGGTGACCGCGTTCCTGATCTGCCGCTTCTGGCTGATCGATGCGCTCTGGTCGCTCGGCCGCCGCGACGCCGCCCGCGACCTGTTCACCGACGCGTTGCAGCACCGCAACCGCTATGGTCTGCTGTCGGAGGACGTCGATCCGCAGACCGGCGCGCTGTGGGGTAATTTCCCGCAGACCTATTCGATGGCCGGTCTCATTCTTTCGGCGATGCGGCTATCGCGCAGCTGGGAAGACCGCTATTGGCGGGGCTAAAGAGGTGCTGCCGATCCGCGATCCCGCCGCAAATTGCTTCGCCCGCGCGCGATTCATATAATTGCGTCAATGAACGAGTTGTCCCCCAGCGTTCCGGCGACGCGCGAGTTCGTGCATTCCTTCCGCCGGAATTTCCTCAGCTCCGAGCGAACCTACCGGCTTCTCCCTGACGGGATCGAAGTGCGCGGGGCGGGCGCGACCCATGTCGTGCCCTATCGCGACATCGTCGAAATTCGCGAGTACCGATCAAAGGTGTGGGGCGCGCTCGCGGCGCAAATGCCGCGGCGCCTGGATTACGTGCTTGTCAGCCGCGACGGTCAAAAGATCGCGCTCGATGCGGTTCACCGTGTGGGCTTCCGCGCCTTCGAAAACAGATCATCGAGCTGTTTCGATTTGATCGAGGAGCTGCGAAAGCGCGTTGCCGCCGCCAACCCGAATGTGAAATCGTCCAGCGAGATGCGCTGGACTAACAAGCTCTCTAACGCGGCCGATCGTGCCTCGTACCGGGCTGGACTTTTGTTGTTCAAGCTCATCCGCTGGACCGATTTCGACCGCACCGCCGATTTTGCCGCCTGGACCTTGCGTAAGTTCGGTCCGCGGCTGCGCGGCCATCGCACCGCGCGCGCCAATCTCGTCGCCTCTTATCCGGACAAATCCACCGCCGAGATCGAGCAGATGCTCGGCGACATGTGGGACAATCTCGGCCGACTTATTGTCGAATACATCAACCTCGATCGCCTGATCGATCCCGCGAACCCCAATGGCGGCCGCATCGTCGTCGCGCCGGGAACGCTGGAGACGCTCGCGCGCATTCGCGACGATGGAAAGCCGGCCGTTCTGTTCACCTCGCATCTCGCGAGCTTCGAGGTCGGCGCCATCTGGGTCGAGCATCTGGGCCTTGATTTGGCGATTTTCTACAACCCGTCGAATTTCGGTCCGCTCTCCGAGCAGCTCGCGGCGATGCAGAAAAATTCAATGGGCCGGCTTGTTCGCTCCGGTCCCGACGCGGTCTGGAAAATCAGAGAGGCGATGAAAGAGGGACTGCATCTGGCGCTGTTTGCCGATCAGCACTTCGCCAACGGCGTCGACGTCACCTTCTTCGGGCGCCGCTGCAAGGCCAACCCGATGGCGGCGCGCTTTGCGCAATTGTTCGATTGCCCGGTGCACGGCTTTCGCGCGGTCCGCCTGCCGGGCAACCGCATCTACCTCGAATTCACCGAGGAGCTGGATATGCCGCGCGGTGCCGGTGGCAAAATCGACATTGCCGGCGCGATGCAGACGGTCACCTCGCTCATCGAAAGCTGGGTTCGCGAGCACCCCGCGCAGTGGCTCTGGCTGCAACGGCGCTGGCGCTGATCGCGCCTGCGCAGGTGCCTACTTCCAAACGCAGCAGCGCGGCGGATTTTGTTCCGCCGCGCCGTAGATTGATCCGCAATCGGAACGTCGAGCGATCGTCAGCCGGTCGGTGCCGCAATCTCGTCGAGGCTCTTCTGCCGTGCCTCGGGACCGAGCTGGGTCACCGACACCGCGGCAATGAACAGCAGCACAGCGAGCGAGACAAACACCGTCATCAGGCCGAATCCAGATTGCACCCACAGAATGGTCGGCATGATGAAGGCCGTCGCCAGTCGGCCGACGCCCGCGGCCCAGCCAAAGCCCGAGGCCCGCGCGTTGGTCGGAAACACCTCGGATGCGAAAATCTGCATCGAGTTGCCGGCAACTTGGACGAAGAAGATCATGACGAAGCCGGCGGCGATCAGCTGGAATGGGGTCGCGGCATTAGCGAACACGATAGCCATGAGACCGGCGGCGACGAACGTGCAGACCGAGGTGATCTTGCGGCCGAATTTGTCGAGCGCGTACATCATGAAAAGGCTCGCGCATGGCACCGCAAAGTTCATCGCCAGCGTATATTGCAGCGACTTGGTGATGCTGAAGCCTTTGGAATTCATGATGTTGGGCAGCCATGCGCCGAGCCCAATGGCGACACCGAAGAATGCCGTGAAGCAGATCATGCCGGCGATGACTCGCCTTGGGAACATCTTGAAGACTACGCCGAACGGATCGCTCTTGGTGTTGCTGGCGGCGTCGGTCGACAGCGGCCCGGTCGGGCCGGGAATGCCGAGCCGGCCGAGCACCTTGATCGCTTCGTCGCCTCTGCCGTGCGTCGCCAGATAGCGTGGCGATTCCGGCAGCGAGAAGCGCGCCACCCAGACCACCAGCGCGCCGATGCCGGCGATCAGCCAGACGCCGCGCCACACCTGGTCGGCATCGGGAAGCGTGTTGCCGAGGAGGAGCACGAGCGCCGTTCCGATCGGCCATACGCAGGCGCCGCCGATAAAATGGATGATCGCCAGGATGCGGCCGCGAATGCGTTTGGGGGCGTATTCGCCCGCATAGGCGAAGCACAGCGGCTGCTCGGCGCCGAGGCCGACGCCGGCGATGAAGCGGCAGACAATCAGCAAGGTGACGCTCGGAGCGAGCGCGCCGAGGATGGTGAAAACGCCGAACAAAAGCAGGTTGAACTGATAGATGAACCTGCGGCCGAAGCGGTCGGAGAACTCGCCCTGGCCGGCCGTGCCGATGAACAGGCCGAAGATGGTGGCGCTGCCGATGGCCGCGGTTTGCGCCGGCGTGGCAAAGCCGGACTTGAGGAGGAAGGGAACGAGCGAGCCGAAAACCGTAAAGTCGATGACGTCAAAAAAATAGCCCGCAGCAATCAGAGCGACAACGCGCCGATGGAGCGGCGATATTTTCGCGTCATCCAGCGACGCGCCAACGAAACCTTCGATGGTCTGCGCGCTGCCGCTCGCAGCCTGCGCCGTGACTGTGGCCATGATGTCCTCCCCATGTTACGCCCCGGCCGCTGTTCGCGGCTCTTCTTTTTGCCACTCTGGCGGGGCAGGCTCCCACTGTCAATGCGACGGCGTGTTACGCCCCTTCGAATTGCAGGATGTTCAGCCCGGCATTGGAATCGGTGAGATACATCACGCCTTGCGTGTCGACATAGCAATCGCATGATTGCACGACCTGCGGCCGGTTCGGGCGCGGATCGTACATGCGCTCGGGATCGCGCGGCACGAAATAGGCGACCTCGTTCGGCCGGAACGGATTGGCGATGTCACAGACGCGCACGCCCGCATTATGCATCGTAACAAAAATATAGCGCGAACTGACGAACGCGTCGGGCCGGTTCTCCCACAAATTATGCGGGCCGAAATTGCCGCCCTTCTTGCAATAATCGGCCTCGTCCGGAATCGGGAACGTGGCGATGCTCACGGGATTCGCCGGCACGCGCACGTCGAAAACCCACACATAACGCAGGCCGAGACTGCAATCGGCGAAGTTGGCCTCGTCGGCGACGACCAGAAGGTTGCGGTCGGGCAGCGGCAGTGGCGAGTGCGTGCCGCCGCCGAACGGCGGATCCCAATTCCGGTGGCTCACCATCTTCGGCTTCGACGGATCGGCAATGTCGACGATCGCCATGCCGCCGTCGCGCCACGCCGTATAGGCGAGATTGCCGGCGACCAGGCCGTGGTGCAGCGCGTAGCGGCGGCCCGCGGGCCAGGTCGGCGTCTCGCCGCCCGCCTTCCACATCCCCGGCAGCCAGAATTTGCCAACGACTTGCGGCTTCGTCGGCTCCGCCATGTCGACGATAACCAGGATATGATCGGTGAACTCTGGCAGATGCACGGAGACATAGGCGTAGCGGTCGCCGACATACCAGATGCGGTGCGGGCCCAATCCGCCGAGCGGCAGGAAGGCAATCTCGCGTGGCGCTCCTGGCTTGGAAAGATCGTACACGCGAAGTCCGGTGGTGAATTTCTGACCTTCGAGCGCGTCGCCCGAAGTTCCCTTGAAATACGCCTCCTGGCTCACCTGCATGGTCCAGACGCTCGGGCCGTTCACCGCCAATAAGAGATCGCCGTAGGTCTGCAAATGATGCGCGCGCGTATTGGGCGGGCAGGCGATGAACTCGACCGGTTTCGGATTTTTCGCATCGCGCACGTCGATGACAGTGATGCCGTTGGAAAAACCGTGGCCGATATAGGCGTAGCCCTTATTGACCATGACCTGTACGCCGTCGCCGCGTCCGCCCTGGTCGGAATGGCTGAGGAATTTGATGTTGCGCGATGCGACGCCATTCATGGGTCAATCCTCCGGGTCAGCCTTGCGGTAGCATCCCGCATTTCGCTACGCTCATGCGGGCTACAGGGAAGCAAACACAATGGCGAACGTAGAACACGGCATGATCGCGGTCGACAAGATCGGCGCGAAGGTGCTGTTCCTCAATCCTGCCACCTACGAGACCGAGGTGGTGCTCGATGGCTTTCTCAAGACCGTGCACGAGCTCCTGATCGTGCCGGAAACCGGTATGGCCTATGTGCCGATCTTCGGCGACGGTATTCACGGCCGCAACCCCAATCCGCAGCACTTCCTCTGTGTGTTCGACCTGCACAAACGCGCTCAGGTCGCCACCATCGATCTGCATCCCTATATCGCGCCGCATACGCTTAAACTCGGGCCGGACGGTTTCATCTACATCACCTGCGAGAACAGCGCGGTGGTGGCGGTGATCGATCGCGCCAAGAACAAAGTGGTCGAGGCAATCGATTCCGGATCGACCAACGGCCATCGCCTGATCATCGCGCCCGACGGCAAGCGCCTCTACACCGAGAACGAAGAAGACGGCACGGTTTCGGTCATCGACCTGCCGGCGCGCAAGCTCCTCGGCAAGATCAAGACGCCGCGCCCGCTCGCCGGCATCGCCATCTCCGCGGACGGTGGTACCGTCGTTGCGGTCGACGATGCGGAGCCGACACTGTTTCTGATCGACACCGAAGGCGGCAAGGTCCGCCAGGAAGTGGTGCTCAAGGACGTGCCGAAGGCGGCGCAGATCGCGCGCTACGCGCCCGACAACAGCCTGATCGGCGTCACCAGTCTCAATAGCAACACGGTCAGTCTGATTGATCCGAGCTTCCGCGAGCAGACCGCGATCAAGGTTGGCAGCCAGCCGATGGACATGGCGTTTCGCGGCGACGAATTGTTCGTTGCCTGCCAAGGCGACGGCTCGGTGCATGTGATCGACGTTCCCAACCGCCGCCACAAGCAAAGTTTCCAAGCCGGCACCGGCTGCGAGTTTTTGGGATTTTTTTGATACTTTTTTAGTTGTCGCCTGCAAAGATCGCGGTGGGCCGTCGGGCAGGGCAGACCGTGAGGCGAGTATGTGCGAATTTTGCAACGGCTCCATTCACCACACGCGGATACCACGGCGGCATGTTCTGAAATTCGCGGCCGCCGCTGCCGCTGGATTGGCGCTGGCGCCGCAGGCTGAGGCAGCACCTCCCAAAGCGCCGCCGAAGCCGGAAAACGTTCTTTCGCCCGATGACGCGCTGAAGCGGCTGATGGAGGGCAATGCCCGCTATGTGGTGGGCGTGAGCCGGCGGCACGATTTTACCCACGAACGTGAACTACTGAGCACAGGGCAAAATCCGTTCGCCGCCGTGCTCAGCTGCGCAGATTCTCGTATCGCGCCCGAATACTGCTTCGATGTCGCGCGCGGCGATGTCTTCGTTTGCCGGGTCGCTGGCAATTTTGCCAGCGACGACATCGTCGCCAGCCTCGAATATGCCGTCGCCGTGCTCAACACGCCGCTCATCGTGGTGCTCGGCCACGACGCTTGCGGAGCGGTCGATGCGACCATCAAGTCGATCAAGGACAACACCACGCTGCCCGGTCATCTGCCGGCGCTAGTCGAGGCGCTCCGCCCTGCCGTCGAGGCGGTGAAGAGCGAGCCCGGCGACATGCTGGCGAACGCGATCCGCCGCAACGTCGCGCTCAACGTCGGCAAGCTCGCCAACGCGGCACCGATTCTCAAGGCGGCGGCCGACGACAAGAAGATCCGCGTCATCGGCGGGGTCTACGAGCTGAAAACCGGCAAGATGCGGCTGCTCGCTTGAAATTTATTGTGCCTCGATGCCGGCGGCTTTGATGATCGGCCACCACTTCTCGATCTCGGCCTTTTGCAGGGTGGCCAGCGCCTGCGGCGTCTGTTGATCGCGCGGCGGCATGTCGAGCCCGAGTTCGGCACCGGACAGCATGGTGGGTTACGCCGTGGAGCTTGTCATCGGGCCGGCCACTTCGGGCCGGACCCGTTGGCGGCTAACCCACCCTACGGATTCACAATGCCGCATAATCGATCGGCTTATGCCGGTCGAGCGTGCGGCGGATTGGTGGCAGCGGATATTTGAGCCCGGTCGCGCAATTGAACAGAACCGCTCGCTCGCTCTTGGCGACGCGGCCATCGGCGAGGCTCTGTTTGTAGGCCGCGTAGGTGGCGGCGCCTTCCGGGCACATCAGAAAGCCCTCCTCGCGGGCGACCTCTTCGAGGCCGGCCGCGATCGCGTCGTCCGCCACCGCGATGGCGAAGCCGCCGCTCTCGCGCACCGCGCGCAGGATCAGAAAGTCGCCGACCGCCTGCGGCACGCGGATGCCGGCGGCGATGGTGTGCGCATCCTCCCAGCGGGCCGCGTGCTCGATGCCCTGCTCGTAGGCGCGCACCATCGGCGCGCAGCCGGACGCCTGCACGGCGACCATGCGCGGGCGCTTGCCGCCGATGAAACCAACCGCCTCGAGTTCGGCGAACGCCTTCCACATGCCGATCAGGCCGGTGCCGCCGCCGGTCGGGTAAAAGATCACGTCGGGCACGCTCCAGCCGAGTTGCTCGGCGAGTTCGAGGCCCATCGTCTTCTTGCCTTCGATGCGGTACGGCTCCTTCAGCGTCGAGGTGTCGAACCAGCCGACCTTGGCCTTGCCTTCGGCGACGATCTTTCCGCAATCGTCGATCAGGCCGTTGACGCGGTAAACGCTCGCGCCCTGCAGGCCGATTTCGCTGACGTTCACCTCGGGCGTGTCCTCGGGACAGAAGATCGTGGTCTTGATCCCACAGCGGCTCGCATAGGCCGCCAAAGCCGCGCCAGCATTGCCGTTGGTCGGCATCGCCATGTGTTTGATGCCGAACGCCTTCGCCATCGACACCGCCATGACCAGGCCGCGCGCCTTGAACGAGCCGGTCGGCAAGCGGCCTTCGTCCTTCACCAGAATTTCGCCGCCGCCGAGCTTGGCGGAAATCTTCGGCAGCGGCAGGAGCGGGGTGATCGCTTCGCCGAGGCTGACGATGTCGGTCACACGGCGCACCGGCAGGAGCTCGCGGTAGCGCCAGAGATCGGGCGGGCGGCTGGCGAGGGCCTCTTTGCTCAGCGCTTTCTTCACGCCGGCAAGATCGTAGCGGACCAGAAGCGGCTTACCAACGCGCGACAGATTGTGCACCTCGTCGGCTTTGTAATGCTCGCCGGTTTGCGAGCATTCGAGGTGGGTGACGAAAGTCGGCCGTTCGGTGGTGAAGTTTTCGTCGTGACGCAAGTCCATTCTCCCAGCAGGTGACCGGCAACAACCGTTGCCGGCTATCGCGCCACGCCCGACGGACAATAGCCGAGCTTGCGGACGACCGTCGCCAGTTCGCAGCCTTCGCAATAGCGCGTATCCTTATAGTCGATCCAATTGTGCGCGTAGATGTTTTGCGGCGGGATACCGTAGCGTTCCTGCAAGAACGGCGCGAGCAAAAGCATGGCGCGCGTCTGCGCCGCCGTCACCGGCTTCCTCACGTCGGGGAAGTTGCCGGCGAATTCGACGCCGATCGAATTCCATTTCATCACCTGATGGTAGGTCGTGGAATTGTCGATGTATTTGTTGTCGTTACGGTCGCCGCCTTCGCCGTGGGTGGGAACGAGGTTCTCGGCCACCGACCAATAGACCGTGCCGTCGGTCTCCACCCAGATGGTGACGCCGCGCTTGGTCGGATTGCCGAATTGCGCCTCGGCCTCGCCCCGCGCGCTGCCCGGCGAACCCTCGGTCTGGTGCACGATGATGTTCTTCCACGGATGCGCCTGCGCCGGGTCGCCGAGCGGATTGATATAGACGATGGTGAGCCCGGCGATCTGCGGGCGGCCGCGCGATCGCGCGAGTTCGGCGAATGACGGCAGTGGCGCCTGGCCGCTTAAGATTTCAATCTCGTGATTGATTGCCGCATCGGCGAGACGCAATTCGTCGGCGCTGACGGCGCCCGCGCCGTCAGGGCGGCCGGCGAGTTCGCGCGCCGCGTTCTCGCGCATGCGGGCGTATTCGCCGCTCGCCGCGAAGCCGGCAATAGCGAGCCGCGCGGCAAGCTCCACGCGCGGCACGTCGTAACGGCCGCGCTCCGCCTCAACGATCAATTGCGCGGGGGAGGGCGCCGCTGACAATGACGGCGGTGCTGCGGCGGAAGGCGCTGGCGTAGTAGCCGGACTGGCGCACGCCGCGTCGCCGGCGTGGGCCGGCACAACGCTTGCGGCGCATAGATTTGCTATGATTGCCGCCTTCAGCACGACGGCACGTATGGGTATTTGGACCTGCATGAGTTTGAGCCCTTGCCCCCTCACGTAGCGCGGATACCGTGCACGTGCTATATTGTTTGGATGAGCCCGAGCACGAAAAAGCTGCTTGAGCAAGTGGAGTCCTGGCCTGCCGAGGATCAGGAGGAGCTTGCGGAATACGCGCGCGAGATCGAGGCGCGTCGCACCGGCGTGTATTGGGCAACGCCTGAAGAGCTTGCGGACATTGACGAGGCGGAGCGGAGCGGCGTGGCGACAGAGGAGGATGTTGAGGCTGCGTTCCAAACTTTTCGTCGGCCATGAAGGTAGAGTATTCCAACCGCGCAGTTTCCGATCTTCGCAAAATTTCCGCCTACACTCGCCGCACATTCGGCGGCCGGGTTGCCGAGTCCCTTGAGGTGCGTATTCGATCGATCGTCGATCGAATTGGTCGGGAGCCGCTCAGCGCGCCAAAAGTCGAGCAACGTCCAGGGCTGCACGTCGTGCCGCTCATCCGTTATCCTTTCAAAATCTTTTATCGTGTGCTCGATGACCGCGTCAAAATCGTGCACATCAGGCATACCTCAAGACGACCGTGGAGCGGGGGTGCGTAACAATGATGCGATTGAGGTCCGCTCTGTTGTCCGTTTAGGGTCGGGCGGTCACCTCGACTTTATCCGTACACGATAGCCCTACAGCCCGAGATACGCCTTGCGGATTTCCGGCATGGCGGAAAGCTTGGCCGGGTCGCCTTCGGTGAACAGCCTCCCCTCGGCGATGACATAGGCGTAATCGCTCACCGCCAGCGCCAGATGCACGTTCTGCTCGACCAATAAAATGGTCAGTCCAGCCTCCTTCAGCTGCTTCAGGGTCTTGAACAGCTGATAGACGACGACCGGCGCGAGGCCGAGCGACAATTCGTCGATGATCAGAATGTCGGGATCGGACATCAGCCCGCGCGCGATCGCCACCATCTGCTGCTCGCCGCCCGACAGCGTGCCGGCGATCTGGCGCTGGCGCTCGGCGAGGCGGGGAAACAGCGTGAATACCTCATCGAGCCGCTGCGCGTATTTGCGCGCCGCGCGCTTGGAGAAGGCGCCGATTTCGAGATTTTCGGCGACCGTCATGGCGGAGAACAATTGCCGCCCCTCGGGCACCAGCGCAAAGCCACGCTCGGTCTTCTCGTGCGTCGACAGCCGCGTCACGTCCTCGCCTTCGAACAGCACGCGGCCCTTCCACGGCGAGATGGTGCCGGCCACCGCACGCAGCGTCGTGGTCTTGCCGGCGCCGTTGGCGCCGACGATCGCGGTGAGATGGCCGCGCGCAGCGGCGATCGAAACGCCCCACAGCACCTGCACCTCGCCGTAGCCGGCCTCGAGGTCTTCGACCTGGAGGATCGCTGTCAGACATGCTCGCCGGCTCCCCTGCAGTTCGGCGGCGAGCTTCGGGATCGCCCAGATATGCCTCGATCACCTGCGGATCCTGCGCGACTTCGGCCGGCAAGCCCTCGGCGAGCTTCTGGCCGAAATTGAGCACGACGATGCGGTCGGACAGGCTCATGATCGCCTGCATCAGATGCTCGATGATCAGGATGGTCACGCCGCGTTCGCGAATGCGGCGGATGACGCCGATCATGTGCTCGACCTCGGTCGGGTTGAGGCCGGCCAGCACTTCGTCGAGCAGGAGCAGCTCGGGCTGCGCGGCGAGCGCGCGCGCCAAGTTCGAGGCGCTTCTTGCCGGCGATGGTCGAGATGCATCGCCAGCATGCTGGCGCGGTCTTCGAGACCGGCGACCGCGATCGCCTCGCGCGCCGCTTCGTGGGCGCGGCGCCAGCGGCAGATTTTCGCGGCCGAAGCAGGCGCCGACCGTGCAGTTGTCGAGCACCGTCATGTTGGTGAGCGGCTGCACGATCTGATGCGTGCGGGCGAGGCCGGCGCGGGCGACCTGATAAGGCTTTTCCCCGGTGATGTCGGCGCCGTGGAACACGATGCGGCCGGTATCGGGCGCGAATACGCCGTTGATCAGGTTGAACAGCGTCGACTTGCCGGCGCCGTTCGGGCCGATCAGGCCGAGGATTTCACCCTCACGCACCGTAAAGCTCAGGTCGCGCACTGCTTGCAGACCGCCGAAACGCTTGCTGACCTTCTCCAGCTCCAAGCAGCGCGGTCATTCCAGCACCTTCTGGGTGCGCGGAAAGCGGCTGTAGATGAAGCCCATGAGGCCGGAGGGAAAGAACAGCACGATCAGCAGCAGGAGCGCGCCGGAAATCACCAGTTGAAAATTGGAGAACGTCGCCGTGGTGAGCAGATAACCGCGCAGCTCCTCGTAGAGATACGCGCCGAGCGCCACGCCCGGTGACGGTGCCCTGCCCGCCCAGCATGGCGACGACCAGCGACTCGGTCGACAGCGACAGGTCGAACGCGTCGGACGGTTGGATGAACGCGCTCTTGAAAAAATAAAGCCCGCCGGCGACGGCGGGCAGGAACGCCGAGGCGCTGTAGACCATGCGCCTTGTAGAGCGGCGTCGGCACGCCGAGGATCGCGGCGGCGTCTTCGTTCTGGCCGATGGCGAGAAGGCCGAGGCCGAACTTCGAGGTCTTGATCGCGTAGCTCAGATAGAGCGACAGCCCCATCACGCGCGACCATGATGAAATAGATGATCCACAGCGCCTGCGAGGCCCCGCCCAGCGGCTTGAATATCTCGCTCGACAGATAGATGCCGGACGATCCGCCCCACGGCGTGAAATTTTCGGCGAAGGCCTGCACGGCTTCGACGATGCCGATGGTGGAAAGGGCGAAAAAGGCGCCGCGCAGCCGCAGGATGCCGAGCCCGAAAACGAGCGACAACGCGCTCACGAAGACGCCGGCAACGAGCAGGCTCGGGACCGAGCGTCCAATTGTACGAATTCACCAGCCAGACGCAGATGTAGCCGCCGAGGCCGAAGAACACGATGCTGCCGAAATTGATATAGCCGGCATAGCCGAGCATGAGATTGAGATTGCTGGCGAGCATGATGTAGAGCGCGTCGAGCAGGAGGCTCTCGCGTAGTCCGACGTTGTTGCCGATCAGCGGCGCGATCGCGAATACCGCGATCGCGAGCGCGATGATCCAGAAGAACGGACGACGCATCAGGCGTAGGAGCAGCATCACAGTGCTCCGCGGCGCGACGCGAACAGGCCGCCAGGAAACGCGATCAGCACCAGCACGAACAGCACGAATTCGATCACCAGCGTCCAGCTCACCGGCACGAACGGCGTCACCGCGCCCTCAAGCAGGCCGAGCGCGACACCGCCGAGCAGCGCACCGACCGGATTGCCGAAGCCGCCGAGCACGGTGACGACGAAACTCTTGAGCTGATAGCCGTCGCCGGACAGCACGGTGAAAGGAAACAGCGTGCCGATCAGCATGCCGGAGACGCCGGCAAGCGCCACGCCGCAGCCGACGGTGAGCGCGAGCACGCGCGTCGTCGGGATGCCGACGAGTTCGGCCGCTTCGCGGTTGTTGGCGACGGCGCGGACCGCTTTGCCCAACCGGGTGCGGTGAAGAAACAGATAAAGCCCAGCCGCGATGATGGCGGCCAGCACGGCGGCGACGATATGCGCGCCCGGAAACGTGTAGCGGCCGATGGTGATGCCCGGCACCGATACCTCGACGTTGAACAAGGCGGTGCCCCATACGGCGGTGCCGATGCCGATCAGCATGAGGTTGACCGAAAACGTTGACAACAGACTCATCAGCGGCGGCCGCCCGACCATGCGGTGGATGGCGACCCAGTAAAGCAGCACGCCGACCAAAAGGCCGCCGATCAGCACGATCGGTAATGCCAAATAGGGCGACATGCCGAGCGCGTTTGTCAGCAGATACAGCGCGAACATGCCGGCGACGATCATGGTGCCGTGGGTCAAGTTGATGACATCCATGACGCCCCAAATGAGCGTCAGGCCCATGGCGGCGAGTCCGTAGACCAGCCCCACCAGCACGCCGTCGATGATCGATGCGAGGATACCGAGCATGGTTGACGCGGTCGGGGCCGGCGGCGCTGCCGCCGGCCCCGGGCTGCACTAGGTTCGTTGAGCGAGCATGATCCTAATCCGAGTGGCTTCGGATCGTGCTCTACTGAGTGGCTGCGGGGATCGGAAAGAGCAGATTGGCCGATTGCGCCTCGGCCGGCCAGACCACTTGCCGGCCGAGCTTGCCATCGACGTTCTGCCACTGCGCCAGCACCATCTGATGCGCGGCCTGCAGGCCATGATGGCCGGGGTCGGTCTGGAACTTGACCTCACCAAAGAAGGTATGGATGTCCATGGCGTTGAGCGCAGCAGCGACTTTATCGGTATCGAGCGAGCCTGCCTGCTCGATGGCGTGCTGCAGCGCCACGCCGCTCGTATAGCCGGACGCTGCGTGATAATCCGGCTTGGCGTGCATCTTATCCACGAAGGCCTTGGCAAATTCCGTCGTGGTCGGGCCGAATTCCGGCTTGTAGTTGACTTGCAGCTCCCATTGCGAGGGCACGGTCACACCGAGCGCGGCCAGGCCGAGTTCGCCGAATTTGTCGTCGGCCGGCGCCACCAGGAGCGACACCCACTTCATGTTTGCCTTCTGATCGTGCATCTGGCGGGCGAGCGTGGCGCCGTCCGAATAGTGGCCGCCGCCCAGGAAGACGTCGGCATTCGACGAAATGACCTTGTTCACGATCGGGCCGAAATCAGTGGTGGACGGCGAGTAGGATTCGTTCAACACCACCTCGAGCCCGGCGTCCTTGGCTTGCTGCGCGGCGGCGGCGAGCACTGCCTTGGAGAACGGATCGTCCGAATAGACCATAGCGATCTTGGCGCTGCGGATCATTGGCCTTGAGCGCCTGTACCGCGCCCGACAAATAATGGCTGGCCGACGTGATCACCATGAACAGGTATTTGTTGCCCTGCTGGAACGGCTTCTCTTCGGCGCCTCCGGAATCGATCATGATCTTTCCGTACTGCTCGGAAATCACCGTCGCCGGCGCGGTCAGGCCCGACGAATAGGGGCTGAACAGGAAGTCGGCTTTGTCCTGATTGATGAGGCGCGTGTAGAGCTGCTGCACGCGGCCGCCAACCGACTGATCGTCATAGCTGACGAATTTCACCATATAGCGCTTGTCGCCGACCTTGATGCCGCCCGCGGCGTTGACCTCGTCGCGCCAGAACTCGTAGCCGCGGGTCTGGCCCAGCGAATCGACATTGAGCGGCCCGGTCAGCGAATTGGTGAAGCCGATGGTGATGGTATTTTCTTGAGCGAGCGCCGGCGTCGCGGCAAACGCGGCGGCGGCAGCCAATAAGCAAAGTCGCTTCATCGTAGTCCTCCCTGTAGTCCCCCGGCGTTCGGTTGCGGGTTATGGGGGTGGCCGAAGGCTTGCGCGCTTTGCCGGGGCGCGGTCCCACGCGCCGGCGGCGCCTGTTTGCCACGACCGCTTCGGCCGCGGCAAGTCTTGTCAGAGCCCCCATTGGCCCATCTGATTGGCGGCGAAGATTGCACAATCGGGGGCTAAAAGCCATCTGCGCCGAGCGGTGGGATGCGGCTACGCTTCCGGTGGCTGCCGGCCCGGCCGGGCACGCCCAATGCGTCAATCCGCCGCTGCCAGAGCTTTTTCTGGCGGCGCGTGCCCTTCCTGCGCCCGCTGATGCACGGGCGTTCTCTCCGCCGTCAGGTTGTAGGCGCTGTTGACCAACGCCAGGTGAGAAAAGGCTTGCGGGAAATTCCCGACGAGTCGCTTGGCCTGCGGGTCGTATTCCTCGCTCAACAGCCCGACATCGTTGCACAACCCGACCAGCCGGCGAAACAGCCGGTCCGCTTCGGCGTAGCGTTCTTGCAATACATAGACATCGACCAGCCAGAAACTGCACGCGAGGAACGCGCCTTCGCCCGGCGGCAGCGCGTCCTCGACCTCCTCGGTGCTGTAGCGGATGACGAAACCGTCACGCATGAGCTTGCTTTCGACTGCCGCGATGGTGCGTTCAATGCGCGGATCGGAAACCGGCAAGAAGCCGATATAAGGCAACATCAACAGGCTGGCATCGAGTTGTTTGGAGCCGTAGGCCTGCACAAACGTGCCCAGCTCGCGGTCGTAGCCGCACGTGCACACGTCATCAAAGATACTCGCGCGTAGTTCGCGCCATTCATCGAGCGGCCCTTCGAGCCCGAACGTCTCCGCGCTCTTAATGCAGCGATCGAAGGCGAGCCAAGCCATGGCCTTGGAATAGGTGAAATGCTGGGGTGGGCCGCGCATTTCCCAGATGCCTTGGTCGGGTTGTTGCCAGATAGTCGCGAGATGACGCAGAAACGCGATCTGCGAACCCCAGCCGGATTCGCTCGTGGACAGTCCGCCGCGCCGGGCCTGATGGTGGACGTCCATGATCTCGCCGTACACGTCGAGTTGGAGCTGTGTGTGCGCGGCGTTGCCGACGCGTACCGGACCTGAATTTTCATACCCCGGCAGCCACGGCACCTCCCATTCCATCAATCGGCGTTCGCCGCCGATGCCGTACATGATTTGCAGCTGATCCGGACTGCCGGCGACCGCGCGCAGAAGCCAGTCGCGCCAAGCCTGTGCCTCCTCGTAATAGCCGGCGTGCATGGCGCCCAGCAACGTGCCCGTCGCGTCCCGCAGCCAGCAATAGCGATAATCCCAGTTGCGCGTGCCGCCGATCCGCTCGGGCAATGACGTGGTTGCCGCGGCGGCAATGCCGCCGGTCGGCGCGTAGGTGAGCGCCTTGAGTGTGATCATCGAGCGGCGCACTGCATCGGACCACTCATCGGCCGGCCGGCATTTTGCCGACCATTCGTTCCAGAATTTCTCGGTCGCCTCAAGCGATGCCGATGGATCGACCGGGTCGGGCAGATTCCTGTGCGAGCGTGCATAAGTCAGAACAAATGGAATGGTCTCGCCGCGAGTGATCGTGAACTCGCCAATCGACTTCATATCCTTGCCGGCGACGCGGACCGGTGTACGCAGCGTCGCCATATCCGGCCCGGCAATGGCGCGCCACGTTCCGTCTTCGAGCCGCGTGACCCATGGCACGATGGCGCCATAGCCGAAGCGCATGATGATCTCGGCGTGCATTTTCACCTTGCCGCGCGTGCCGACGATGATCCGCACGATTTCGGCATGGTCGCTGCGAAACGGCATGAAATCGATCAACGTCGCCACGCCGTCCGCGGTCTCGAACTGGGTTTCGAGAATGAGCGTATTCGGCCGGTAGCGGCGCGTGATGCGGGCATCGTCGTCGAGTGGCGCGATCAGCCAGCGGCCGTGCTCCGGTGTGCCAAGGAGAGCCGCGAAGCAAGCGTCCGAATCGAAGCGCGGCCAGCACAACCAGTCGATCGAACCGCCTCGCGACACGAGCGCGGCACTCTTGCAGTCGCCGATCAGCGCGTAATCTTCAATTCTCGGGGGCATCTCAGCTCGGCGGGCGTTGCGGATTCGTCATGGTGTCTGTTGAACGTTGCACCGTTGTTGCGCCGATCAGGAAAAATCGACGACGACTTTAATGTCGTCCGGCTCCGGCTCGAGCGCCTGCGTCCATTGCTCGGCCGGCACGCGGCGCGTGATCAGGCGGGCAAGCCAAGACTTGTCCGCACGCGCAAGCGCCGAGACCGCGTCCTCATAATGCTTGCGGTTGGCGTTGACGCTGCCGAACACCGTGTCGTTGTCGAGCACCATGGTGCGATTGAATGAACCGAGATCGACATCGAAGTCGTGGCCGGGCGCGCTCACCCCGACCAAACAGACGATACCGGCGGACGCGGTGTAGCCGAGCACGTCGCGCACCACGATCGGCGCGCCGCTGCATTCCATCACGATATCGGGCTTCAGCTCGGTCAGTTCGGTGAGGCTGCCGAGATGAAACGTGCCGCCGAGTTCGCGCACGATCAGCCGCTTTTCCAGGCTCTCGCGATTGTCGAGCACGTGAACCTCGAAACCGCGCTGCGCGCCGATCATTGCCGCGAGCAGACCGACCGGACCCGCGCCGGTGACCAGCAGGGTCTTCGGATCGTACGCGCGCGAACGGCGGCCGATGCGCTCGGTGTGGTCCCACGCCTTGGCGACGATGCTGGTCGGCTCGAGCAGGACGCCTTCGGCGCCGAGCGAGGGGTCGAGCTTAATGAGAAAGTCGGGTTCAATGCGGAAGTAATCGGAGCCGAAACCGTTGCGCTCCTTGATGCCGCGTTCGGTATAGCGGCCGTTGCGGCACATATCCCACTCGCCGACCGCGCAGGCCGGACAGGGTACCGGATCGGGCCGCCGCACGATGCCGACGACGAGGTCGCCCGCCGCAAAGCCGCTGCCGGCCGGCGCCTCCTGCACGCGGCCGAGCAACTCGTGGCCGATGACGAGCCGTTTTGCGCCGGGGGGCGCCCAGCCGTAGAGGCCCGAGACGATTTCGCGGTCGGTCCCGCAGACGCCGAGTGCCAAGGTGCGTACCAGCACCGCGCCGTCAGACAGCGGCGGCTGGGCGACGTCTTCGAGGCGCGCCGAATTGGCGATGCCCGGCGCAACGGTAAATGCTCGCATCGTTTGCAGTCCACGACTGTATGCTTCCGCGAAGGAGGCAATGGTAACCGGCGCCCAGGAGCAGGAGCAACAAGAGCAAATAGCACCAGCAGATAGCGCCGGCGAACTGGCGTTGTTGAAACCGCCCAAGAGGAAAAATGTTCCGGTGGCGGAACCGCCGAGAAGCTTTCGCGTTACGCCCGCGCGGCTAAATGCCGGCAAGATACATGCCGGCAAGACAAGTCTGGAGTTTCTGCACGGGGAAACATCATGGAATCAATCGGACGCAAACGCTGGTCGATTGCGGAAGGGTATATTCCTTCGCAAAGCTCATTTTCACACCCTGCGCTGATCTCGCACGAAACCGCGTGCATCCTCAACGCCAACGACGTCGAAGCACACGTCAGTATCACTGTGTATTTCGCCAACCGCGATCCCGCCGGTCCCTATCGGGTGACGGTGGCGCCGCGGCGCACGCTGCATCTGCGCTTCAACGATCTGAAGGATCCGCCGATTCCGCACGACACCGACTATGCCTCGGTGTTTGAATCCGACGTGCCGATCGTGCTGCAGCACACGCGGCTCGATTCGCGCTGCGCCGAAGTCAGTCTCATGTCGACGACGGCGTATGCGGAAAGCTAAAGCGGCCCGGCGGCCATTTGTGGCGGTTCCGGGGCGATTTCGCAAAATTCGTCTGCAGATTCTGAATTGAGGAAAGATTTCTTTGCGTTTTACGCCGATTTCGCCGCGATGTTGCAATGCGGGAACAAACCGCTGCCGCGCGGGTTGTCGGACCGGCTAAGGCGGAGGCATCAGCCGTGAGTGTAATCGTCGTTTCCAACCGCGTGGCGCGGGCAAAAACGGATGAACCGGTGGCCGGAGGTCTGGCCTCGGCGCTAATTCCTATGGTCAAGGAATCCGGTGCCATTTGGGTCGGCTCCAGCGGACACGCCGCCGATGCTACGCAAACGAGAGATTCCTTCGCCAAGATCGAAGCGCACGGCACCGGCGCGCTGGCGACAGTTGATATGCCGGCCAAACATTATCGCGGCTATTACGAAGGCTTCGCCAATTCGGCGCTGTGGCCGGCGCTGCATTCGCGTCCCGATCTCATCCAGGTCACCGCTGACGAATACGTGTCGTATCGCGAGGTCAACGCGTTCATGGCGCGCGCTTTGTTGCGCTTCAACAATCCGGAAGCGGTGTTCTGGGTGCAGGATTACCACTTCCTCACGCTTGGCGCTGAACTGCGCCGGCTCAACGTCAAACGGCCGATCGGCTTCTTTCTGCATACGCCGTGGGCGGAGCGCCGCACCGTCGCCGGCGTGCCGCATCATTTCGATCTCGTGTCGGCGATGCTGGCTTACGATCTGATCGGTTTTCAGACTGACGATGATCGGCGCAATTTCGAGGATTATCTGCAGTTCGAGTTGGGCCTGCGCACCGTCGACGGCACGGTAGCGTCCAAATACGGAATGACGCGGCTCGCCACTTTCCCGATCGGCATCGACGTGGACGAATTCGCCACGCGCGCGGTGAAGTCGGTGGCGCGGGCCGACGTGTCGCGGCTGCGCGCCAGCCTGCAGGGCGCCAAGCTTGCGCTCGGCGTCGATCGTCTCGATTACTCGAAGGGTCTGGCCAACCGCATGCGCGCATTCGACCGCCTGTTTGAACTCGAGCCGTCGTTGAAAGGCACGGTGTCGTTCCTGCAGGTGGCGGTGCCGTCGCGCGGCAACATTCGTGCCTATCGCGAGCTGAAGGCCGAGCTGGCCTCGCTGGTCGGCGAGATCAACGGCCGTCACGGCGAAGTCGACTGGACGCCGATCCGCTATCTCAACAAAGGTTTCGCGCAATCGACGCTGGCCGGTTTCTATCGCGTCGCCCATGTCGGCCTGGTCACGCCGCTGCACGACGGCATGAATCTGGTCGCCAAGGAATATGTGGCGGCGCAGAATCCATTCGATCCCGGCGTGCTGGTGCTGTCTTCGTTCGCCGGCGCGGCGAGGGAGCTTGACGCCGCACTCATTGTCAACCCGCACGACATCGACGGCATGGCGCGGCATATCGCGCAGGCGCTCAACATGAGTCTCGACGAGCGGCGTGAGCGCTGGACGAGCATGGTGGCCAAGCTGCGCCGGAGTTCGGTGCAGAGCTGGTTCTCCGACTTTCTGGAGGCGCTCGCGCAGATCGAACATTCGACGGCGCGGCATGCGATGCCGCTGCCAGCGTCCGGACCGGTCGTGCTCGATCTCGCCGGCAGCAGCCGAACGCTGCACAGCTATTGAGACTGATCACCGTCTTTCGTCTGACCGTCTTTCGTCTGACTCTCCTTCGCCGCTCGCAGGGTCTTCGGTCTGATCGAACGACTCTCGTTCAGGCCCGCGGCCTGCGCTGCTTGTTGCAGCCTGCGGCGGAACTCGTCGCGCTTTTCGTGGATCGAAGCGATCACTGGGCCGGTCGGCTTTCCCAAGCCGATCAACGCGGCTTCTGAAAGCTGCAGGCTCGCTTCGATCGTTTCCGGCACCGCGTCGGTCGCGCCCAGCTTGTAAAGATGACTGGCGTGCGCGGCGTCGCGCGCGCGTGAGACGATGAGGATGTCAGGCCGCAGCGCGCGGACATGCCTGACGATGTCGTCGATTTCGCTTTGGGTTTGGATCGTGATGATGACGCCGGCCGCCTGACCGAGGCCGCAGACTTCCAGGAACGTGGGATCGCTGGCGTCGCCGTAGAAAACCTCAAGCCCTTCGCGGCGGTCGCGCGTCACCGCCGATGCGTCGAGGTCGGCCGCGACGTAAGGGATGCCGTGTTCTTTTAACAGCGAGCAGACGAGTTTGCCGACGCGGCCGTAGCCGACGACGATCGCGTGATTGCGCCCTTCGGCAGGGCGCACGCTGAGTTCAGGAGCCACCGGCGCGGCCGATCGCAGCCGCGTCCCGATGCGCCGGCCGACGACGGCAAGAAGCGGCGTGAGCACCATCGTCACCGAGGTGAGGGCGAGCGCGAAGTGGGAGACATTCGGGTCGACCAGGCCGACGGCGGCCGCCATCCCGATGCTCACGAACGCGAATTCTCCGCCTGGGCCGAGCAAGAGCCCGGTCTCGACCGCCACCGGCCAGGAGAGGCGGAACAGCCGGCCGAGAACGATCACGATGATTGCTTTCGCGGCGATCAGGCCGACGACGCAGCCGGCCAGCAACTGCGGATCGCCGACGAGTTCGCGGTAATCGATCTCCATGCCGACGGTGAAGAAGAAGATGCCGAGCAGGAGCGACTTGAACGGCTCGATGGCCGCCTGGACCGCTCGCCTGTATTCGGTTTCGGCGAGCAACAGGCCGGCCACGAACGCGCCAAGCTCCATGGACAGGCCCGCCTCGGCGGCGACCACGCCGGCGGCAACGATCACGAACAGCACTGCGGCGATGAACAAGTCGCGTGAGCGCGTCGCTGCGACCTGACGAAACAGCGGCTGCATCAGCACGCGGCCAAAAACCACGATCACCGAGAGCGCGATCGCCGCCGGAGATCAGTGCGCTCGCCAGACTCGCGAGCACTGAGTGGCCGGGGCCCGCCGCCAGGATGGAAATGAACACCAGGATCGGAATGACGGCGAGGTCCTGCGCCAGCAGCACCGAAAAGCTGGCGCGCCCCACATTCGCGGTCAGCCGCTCCTGCTTGGAGAGGAGTTCGAGCACGATCGCGGTCGAGGAAAGCGACAGGCTCGCGCCGAGGATGATCGCCACCTCTGGCTTCTGGCCGGCCGCCGTCGCGACGCCGGTAATCAATGCGGCGGTGATCAGCACCTGCGATCCGCCCAGTCCGAAAACTAGCCGGTGCATCGTCAACAGGCGGCTGAACGACAGTTCGAGGCCGATGAGAAACAACAGGAAGACGACGCCGAGTTCGGCGATGCCGTCGACGTTGTTGGCGTCGCCGACGGTGAACCAATAGAGGAAGGGATACGAGCGGATGAACGAGCCGAGGCCAAGCGGCCCGAGGATGGCGCCGGCCACGAGATAGCCAAGCGCCGGGCTCAGGCCGAGACGGGCGACGATCGGCACCAGGATGGCGGCCGTGCCGAGCACGACCAGCGCGTCGCTATAGGCGGCGATGTTGATTGTCGGGGTCATGAGCGCTTCCGGCGTTTGCGTGTGTCGGTTTGTCGTGCCGCTTCATCGCGCATGATGACGTTCGTCATTTTGAAGAATGTCTGCCAAGCGATTAAGGCCGATTTCTGCGCCCGTCTAATACCGTCAATGTTCACCGAATCCCAAACGCGCCTAGTCGTCGATGACCGCAATCGCGTTGATCTCGATCAGATACTCCGGCGAGGTCATCTTGCAGACCTCGACCATGGTCGAGGCCGGCGCCGGCGCTTTGAAATATTCGCGCCGCACTTTGTGAATGCGGTCGAAGTGCTCCATGTTGCGCACGTAGACATCGACCCGGCAGATGTCGTCCATGCTGCCGCCGGCCTGCTTCGACGGCGGCCTTGATGTTCTCGCAGACCTGCCGGGTCTGCGCCTCGATATCGCCGATGCCCGCGATGGTGCCGTCGGCACGACGCGCCGTCATGCCGGAGATGAAGACGAAGCGGCCGCGCGCCGCGATCATGGTGGCGTGGGAAAAATGCCCGCTCGGCTCGCGTAGTTTCGGCGAAACAATCTGCGTCTTCGGCATGCGCTACTCCTGATATTTTGGATCGGCCGGTTTGTTCGCGGCTCGTATCGTCCGCGCACCGGCTCGCAGTCCTTACGGGACACGTTGACGCCGCACAATGGTTTGCGCAGCATCCTCGTCGCGGCTCGTTGCGCAGAAGCAGAAACGCCCGAGCGGGAGGAACGCGCATCCATGACCGACATGACCATCACAGGCCATCCGCACCACGATGCTGCAGCGTGCCGTGGCCGCAGAATCCCTGGCTCAAGGGCCACGCCTTCGGCGACTGCGCGCGAGTTCCTGGTGCTCGAAGTGGAGACCAAGGGCGGCATCGTCGGCATGGGTTATCTGTTCCTGTTCCGGCCCGGCATGCGCACGATCGCGGCCTGCCTCGATGAGACGCATCATCCCGCGCGTCATCGGCAAGGACGCGAGCGCGGTCGAGGCGATCTGGCAGGATCTCTGGCGCTCGACCATGACCTACGGCCGCGGCGGCATCGCGACCATGGCGATGTCGGCGCTCGACATTGCGTTGTGGGACGCGGTCGGCAAGCGCGCCAAGCTGCCGCTGCACCGGCTGTGGGGAAATTTTCGCACGCAGATGCCCGGCCTACGGCGCGGCTGCTTCCGCGGCTCCGGCGGCGACGGCATGATCGCCAAGGCGCTGCACTACAAGGAGCGCGGCTACAAGGCGATCAAGATGCAGGTCGCCCACTCGGCAGACCTCGCCACCGACCTCGACAACGTGCGGCGCATGCGCGAGGCGGTCGGCCCCGACATCGCCATCATGATCGACGTCAACATGGGCTGGACCGCCGACGTCGCCATCCTGATGGGCCGCAAGTTTCGAGGACTACGACGTGTACTGGCTGGAGGAGCCGGTGGTGGCCGACGATTTCGCCGGCTATCTGCGGATCGCGCAGGCGCTCGATCTGCGCATCGTCGGCGGCGAGACGCATTTCACCCGCTTCGATCTCAGACCGTTCTTCGAACACCCGCGCCTGCCGATCCTGCAGCCCGATCCGATGCGCGGCGGGATGACCGAGCTGCGCAAGATCGCGACCGTCGCCGACACCTGGGGCATGACGATCGCGCCGCATCTGTTTCCCGAGCTCAATGTGCAGTTGCTCGCCTCGATTCCCAACGGACTGTGGATCGAGGACATGGGACTCGCCGACGATCTGTGGGTCGATCCGGTGCCGATCAAAAACGGCATGATCACCGCGCCGGAGCGGCCGGGCCACGGGCTCGCGTTCAAGCCGGAGATTTTAAGGGATTGCGCGGTGAAGGCCTGAGCGCGCGTCGCCGTTCGCGGGCACGCATCTTCTTGTAGACGGCATCACACGCGGCCAGGAGACTTTGCCCCGGCTCAGTCTCTGCGAACACCTGTTTGATCCGGGTCAAAAGTGCCCAATGACCGAATACTCACGTCATGGATATCCGCGCCGGCAATCTCAATCCCTTCGTGCAGAGCGCGATCGTACTGTGCTCTTATCGATTTGCTCGAAGCAAAGAGGCCCTCATTCGCCGCGTGACAACCGACGATGCGAGGCTGGTGATGCGCGGGCCTAGCGAACTGTATCGCGCAGCACCTGAAGAAAGGTTTTCAGCGAATTCGAAAGGTAGGACGCGCGCGTCATCACGCCGACCGCCGGCAGGCGACCGGCAACCTTGACCGGTAACACGACGACGTCGCCGGAATCCGAATAAGCCTTGGCACCATCATCGGTCATGACGGCGATCATATCGGTGCGGGCCAGAACGGCACAATTGAGACGGTCGGATGACGATTCGATTGCCGGCAACGGCACGGCAATGCCGGCCTCCGCAAATTGACGATCGATGACGCTACGAATGGGAGCGCCGGCCTGCGGCACGATCCAGGGATAAACCGCAAGATCCGACAACGCTAAGCGGCGCCGGCGCGCCAGCGGATGTGTCGGATGGCTGACGATCCGGATCGGCATCGGCACCAGCGCCTCGCGATGCAGATCGTCTTCGGCGGGGCTGTCGTGCAGGCGGCCGATGACACAGTCGATCTCGCCCTTGCGCAGTCCTCCCAGCAGGAACAGCCGCGTCCCCTCTTCGATACTGACTGTCAGGCCCGGCGCGCGGTGGCGTAGCGCGAGCAGCGTCGCCGGCACAATCCTCGCTTCGGCGACCGGCAGCACACCGACCCGTACGTTGCCGCTGACGCCGCGAGCGATGTTATCGATCTCAATGGCGGCGTGATCGAGGTCGTTGAGGAGCGCCTCGGCGCGCGCGACCAGAACCTCGCCGCATTCGGTGAGCGTCACGCCGCGCTTGCTGCGCTCGAACATCGGCCGGCCGAAAATCGCTTCCAGCTCGCCGATCAATTTGCTGATCGCAGGCTGAGTGAGATGCGCCTCGGCGGCAGCGCGCTGCATGCTGCCGGCGCGGGCTACAGCGAGAAAGACCGTGAGGTGGCGGGCGCGAAGCGATGAGGCGCGCATGATCATATTCCATAACGTGATCATGATATAGCAAAAATCGATTATCGGTTATAGCTAGACCAGTGATAGCGTCGCCGCAACTCGGGAGGCAAAGCCTTATGCGCATCACGATGCTCGGCACCGGCGCGGCGCTTCCGGATCCCGACCGTTGCCACACCGCCATCCTGCTCACGCTAGCCAACGGCCGCCATATCCTACTCGATTGCGGCCATGGCGCGACACGGCAGTTGATGCGGGTCGACGTCAATCCTGCCGACGTTAAAACGCTCCTCCTCACCCACTTGCATCACGATCACGTCTGCGAGCTGCCGTTCTTCGCGATCTCAAGCTGGATGCTTGGCCGCTACGGGGCCCTTGCCATCCACGGCCCTGCCGGTACCAAAAGCCTGGTTGGACACCTGTTCGAAGGCGGCGCGTTCGATGCCGACATCAAAGCGCGCGCTGCCTATCCAGCGCGCCAGGCCAACATCGAGGCGATCCGGCCCCACGTGGTCGAATACGAAGCGGGCCTGGTCTTCCAGGATCACGACATCAAGGTCAGCGCCGAAGCCGTCGACCATATTCCGCCGGACATCTCGCCCTGCTTTGGATTTCGCATCGAGGCGGACGGCAAGACCGTCGTCTTCAGCGGTGATACCAAGCCGTGCGATGGTATCGCGAGGCTCGCGCAAGCTGCGGATTTGCTGATTCACGACTGCACATTCACCAACGCGTTCATCGAGCACCGCAAAAAGACGGGCGTCGGGACCTTCGCGCACACCAGCCCTGCGGATTTAGGCCGCCTCGCAGTGCGGGCGAACGTCAAGAGCGTGGTCGCGACCCATATCGGCCATGTCGACTCGTTGAGCCCGGTGCTCAAGCGCGCGGCGGCGAAGCACATGCCGGTCGAGCTGATGGGTCTGCATCAGATCGACGAGTTCGTCCGCCAGATTCGCGTCAATTATGACGGCCCCCTGCAGATCGCGCGCGACCTAATGCGCATCGATCTATGAAGGAGCTTTCCATGCAGTCCAAAGCCGCAATGCTTCCGCTGGCCCTAACGACAGTTATGGCGATTGCTGGCTCCGCCACCCTGGCCCAAACGGATGCCGCGCATTACCCACAACGGCCGATCACCGTCATCGTCCCAACCGGTGCCGGCTCCGCGCCGGACGTGCTCGTGCGCAAGATCGGCCAAGGCCTCGCCCCGACGCCCGTCATCGTTGAAAACCGGCCGGGCGGAAATGGAACGCTCGGCGCCAATGCCGTGGCACGCGCCGCTCCCGACGGCTATACGCTGCTGCTCGGCTTCGACAGCACGATGACGATCAATCCCGCGCTCTACCCCAGCCTCAGCTACGATCCGCAGAAAGACTTTACGCCGATCTACGCCATGGGGCGGACACCTTTCGTCCTGGTAGCGCACCCCTCGTTCCCGCCGAACACGTTGCAAGAGTTCATCGCCTTCGCCAAGGCAAATCCGGGAAAGATCAATTACGCTTCGGCGGGCGTCGGCTCCCTGCATCAGCTTTCCATGGAAGATCTTGCCGCGAGGGTCGGCATCCATCTCGTGCATGTGCCTTATAGCGGCGGCCCTGCGGAATTGCGGGACATCGTGGGTGGTCAGGTTCCGATCGGCTTTATCGGGATCGCGCCGGCCTTGCCGCTCATCAAGAGCGGGCAACTCAAGGCGCTTGCCGTCCAGGGAAAGCAGCGCTTTCGCGACCTGCCCGCGGTCCCCACTGTCGACGAAACGCTGCCCGGCTATGCGATCGAAGGCTCATGGCTCGGGCTGTTCGCGCCTGCCGGCACGCCGGATGCCATTGTCAACAAGCTGAGTACGCAGGTCAATCGGCTGCTCAATGAGAAGGCCGTCGCCGATTTCCTGATTGGCGAGGGTATCGTGCCGATGGGTCTGGGTCCGACGGCATTCCGCGAACTCATACGCGACGACACCGCACGCTACAAAAGCATTATCGAGAAGACCGGCATTCACATCGAGTGACGCTGCCCGACGGCGGCCCGCCGCCGCCGAGCTGCGCAAGATCGCGACCGTCGCCGATACCTGGGGCATGACGATCGCGCCGCACCTGTTTCCCGAGCTCAATGTGCAATTGCTCGCCTCGATCCCCAACGGGCTATGGATCGAGGACATGGGACTCGCCGACGATCTGTTTGTCGGCCCGGTGCCGATCAAAAACGGCATGATCACCGCGCCGGAACGGCCGGGCCACGGGCTCGCGTTCAAGCCGGAGATTTTAAGCGACTGCGCGGTGAGAAATTGAGACTCGGCGACGTTTCAGTCCGCCGATGGAAGCGTGGTCGTCACTACGCGTCGAATTCCGAGACTGCGTCGATCCAATTCAACGCCTCATCCTCCGTGCTCCGATCCAGACGCTTCACCTGGGCCGCCACTCGGCGGCGGACTGAGGGCGAGCGCAAGTTCGGAACCACGAGTCGCAGTTCGCGCAAGCCTCGCAGGCGGCGCCGTTCGCGCATTGCCTTCTTATATTGAGCTGGCGCCGTCATGGCGGCCTCTTCGATCTCCGGACGATGGATCGCGCGTTACGGCGCGTAGCGCAAGTCGGCGGCCGATCGGCGTCGGAGCCATGCAACGGGGCTCGTGGCCTATGGCACCCGCGCGGTCATTTGGAAATATTGCGGCTTTGGTAGCGGGGGGCGGATTTGAACCGCCGACCTCCGGATTATGATTCCGCTGCTCTAACCAGCTGAGCTACCCCGCCATCCAACAACTTCAACCACTTAGCAAATCGCCAAATATTTTTGGCTCCGATTTGGCTCCTACCGAACGATACGCCGGGGAATGACCCCGGCGCGAGGGACATTTAGGACATCAACGGCCACGAGGCAACCGGCGCCTACCCCCGGCTCTCGGAACTGCTGGCTTGCCCATAGTTGATCCCGTACGTGCTGGGCGGCCCGAACATAACCCCCACGCGGCGGCAACCGCAGCGCGGACAGCGAAGGCGGGTGGCGATGTGCGCCAACGGGAAGTCCCTGCCTCGGGTGCAGACCAGCGTTTCGAGGTCGAGGTATTTCTTATAGCCGCACTCCCGTCTGTGCTTCATGCCTTCGCGCCCGTCATCAAGACAGCGGATATGGATGACCCAGCTCAGCCCCCAGGCCTCGCCAAGCGTCTCCACGGTCATTTGCGCTGCTCACCTTGTGCGATGAGATTGACGTAGCGAGCATCCGGGCTGGGACGCAGATTGAGTGACCAGCCTTCCGCCGGTGCCGCGATGTCAATTTTCGCGCTCCCATGGAGCGTTCTGACGAGATGCCAGATAACGATGGTGGCTCCCTCGTCTGCCGTTCCGGCTCTCAGTGCTTCGAGGAATTCGTGTGCTGTATCGGGCAAGGGTCGGTCTCCCGAATGGGCTGCGTCAGAGATATTGATATTGGAACAAATAGGGAACAATTACAACTTAGGTCAATGGGCACGAAAATTCTAGTCAGGACCAAATATTGGGTGTAAATACCGAATGATACCCAAGATGCGAAAGGCTCATTAGATGACCAAAGAAGAATTTCGCGAGTGGCGTCAACGCTTTGGCCTCACTCAGGACGACGTAGCCGAGATGTTTCACCTGGCGCGGAACACGATTCAGAATTGGGAGAGCGGTGCGAGCGCTATGCCGACGACGCTCGCCGGCGCCTGCGAGGTGTGGACGGATCGTCTCCGTAAGCAGCGCGCCGATCTCGGGCCGGTGACACTGATTTACGCCGACGCGCCTATGTTTGTGTCGCCATATGGCCGGCGCGGCAAGGTGGCGATGCTCCAGCAGGAGCCGTACGCCACCAATGCAGCGGCGCTTGCCCGCGTTCGCATCCTGTGGGGCCGACCGGACTTCCACGGACCGTTCATCATCGAGAAGGATCACCGGCCGCTGTGGAATCAGGTCGAGCTTATGCGCGTGGTGGACGGCAGCGACCATGGTGCTCCGACGGTGCGCAACACCATCGCCAAGGCGGCGAAGTACGTCCTGACGAACTCCGCGGCATTCGCCCGTGACGGGCGGCGTATGCTGACGCCGGCTGAGGCGAAGCAGCACAAAGAGAAAATCGAGACGGCTGGCCACGAGCTTGAAATGCTTTCTGACGAGGCGCAAAAGCGCGATGTAGCGTGGCCGGAATTCGAGGACCGAATGCGCCGGCTTCATAAGCTCGGCTTCTTTTTCCCAGAGAGCTTGGTCAGCGGCGTCTCTCACGCCATCACGGGCGCGGAGGTCGCTGTCGCCGCGTAGTAAAAGAATTTCGATGGACGGATTTTTCGACAATCTTGGAAAGTTGGTCGCGCGGCTATGGGAGGGCGGTCAGGCCTTTCTCTGGGGCTGCGCGGGCGCATGTGTGCTCGTTTTCGCGTTGTTGGTCGGAGGCTGGTTTTTAGATTTTGCTGTCGCGATAGCTGCGCTCTCTGCGTATGGGCTGCTGTTGCTCAGCGCGGCACTCGTTCTAATGGCACTGGCAGTCGCAAGAACATGGCAGGGCTGGCCCAAGAAGATGTTGTTCTTCGTTGCCAACGAAGAACAGAGCTTGTGGGGACACTCGCGGCAAACGTCAGGCGAGGTTTTGACGTCTTTCAATTTCCGAGCGGCAGTGACAAACCTCTCGGATACATCCGTCCACCTCACAAAGCCGCGCATCACTTGGCCGTTGAGAGCGCGGTTGTGTGAAGAGATTACCGGCGTGCTGATGACGCAAAATCCGAAAGGAAACGATGTCAGCCAAGAGTACCCTATTGAGCCGCATACACGGTCTCACATCAGCGGCGTGATTGCTCTCAAACACGCAATTTTACGGCCCGGCAAGCGTCGTACGTTTGTGGTCTCGGTCATGGACCATAGGGGGCGAAGGCATCGAATCAAATTCAAACGTGTGCGAGCGACAAATTCGGCGCCCGTCTAGCGTGTGGCTACCTTCTGACTTAAGACGAACCATTGCGAGGAGTTATGACCACCAGTGACTGGGCCCTTGTCATTAGCCTCTGCTCCTTTGCTGTCGCGCTCGGGAGCTTCGTCTGGAATGTCTGGTCGAAGTTCATCTACCCGAAACCAAAGGTCCGGGTAACGTTTCAGGCCTCAATAATCTTCCAGCCCGGCGCTCCCGATCACGGCCGAGATTTCCTGACGTTAACCGCGACAAATTATGGTCCGGGCGAAGTCACACTTCACAGCGCAGTAGTGCGCCATCGTAGACCGAATTGGTGGAAGAACTGGCGTGCATATTTCAACCGGCATTACCGTCGGCAGTATGGGATCGTCAATCCGCTCCAAGACTTTCCGATGAGATTTGACCACACTATCGGTCCGTTTAGCGGGGGGCTGCCGAAGAAGATTTCCACGGGCGAGACCTTCAGCTCGTATTTCCCCCGACAAGTTGATTGGTTTCAATATAGGCAATTCAGAATTGGATTCTCCGACAGCTTCGGGCGAAACCATTGGTGCAGCAAGCGTGACGTGGAGACAATTACAGCCAAGGACGCCAAGTCAGACGCGTCATCGGCCTAGCGTGCTCGACGAAGATGGACGGCGCAGGCTGGATGATCGTTGCGCCCACATAATGGCTCCACGTGATAGGATGGTTTGGCATGGCTAATGGCAACGGTAAATCGCTCGAATCGTGGATTTGGGATGCTGCGTGCTCGATCCGGGGCGCCAAGGATGCGGCGAAATTCAAGGAATTCATTCTCCCGCTGATTTTCACAAAGCGGCTCTGTGATGTCTTTGATGATGAGCTAAACCGCATCGCCGATGAAGTTGGCTCGCGGGCCAAAGCGTTCAAGCTGGTCAAGCACGACAAGAAGCTGGTGCGGTTCTATCTGCCGCTCGAACCGAAAAATCCCGACGACGCTGTTTGGTCCGTCATTCGCACGCTCTCCGATAAAATTGGCGAGCAACTCACCACCCATATGCGGGCCATCGCTGATGCCAATCCGTTGCTCAAGGGCATCATCGACCGTGTGGACTTCAATGCGACGACACACGGGCAACGCGATATCGCCGATGATCGCCTATCGAATCTAATCGAGGCGATTAGCGCAAAGAGTCTTGGTCTCAACGATGTGGAAGCGGACATTATCGGCCGCAGTTACGAGTACCTGATTCGAAAATTTGCTGAAGGGAGCGGGCAGAGTGCTGGCGAATTTTATACGCCGGCCGAGGTCGGCCTCGTCATGGCGCGCATTATGAAATCCTGATCCGGGCATGGAGATTTACGATCCATGCTGCGGCTCTGCTGGACTCCTCATTAAATGTCGCCTCGTTGTCGATGAAAAGCTGAAGGCAAGCAAGAAACGAGATTCTGCGCCCCTGCGTCTCTATGGCCAAGAGAGCGAGGCTGGCACTTGGGCCATGGCTAATATGAACATGATCATCCACGACATGGAGGGCGAAATTCAGATTGGGGACACGTTCCGCAATCCAAAATTCCGAGATGGCAATCGTCTCAAGACTTTTGATCGGGTCGTCGCCAATCCAATGTGGAATCAAACGGAGTTTAAGGAAAAGGACTACGACGCGGACGAGCTTGATCGCTTTCCGAAAGGAGCGGGATTTCCTGGAGGAAAAGCCGACTGGGGCTGGATGCAGCACATTCTGGCCAGTATGAAGCCAAAAGGCCGCGCGGCCGTGGTGCTCGACACAGGCGCGGCGTCGCGCGGATCGGGCAACGCAAATACTAACAAAGAAAAAGAGGTCCGACGTTGGTTCATTGAGAATGATCTAATTGAGGGGGTGATTTATCTTCCGGAAAATCTTTTTTACAACACGGGCGCGCCGGGCGTAATTATTGTCCTCAATTTAGGGAAGCCAAAAGACAAGCAAGGAAAAGTGTTTTTGCTCAATGCAAGTCGCGAATTCGTGAAGGGCGACCCAAAAAACTATTTACCCGAGGATGCTGTTACGCGAATTGCTGAAACATTCGTAGGGTGGCGTGAGGTGGATAAATTCGCGCGCATTGTTACGTGCGATGAGGTCGAGAAGAACGACTTCAACATTTCCCCGAGCCGTTACGTTCACACCGGGCCGGGCGAGGAGCACAGACCTATCGTCGAGATTGTAGAGGAATTGCGTGATCTAGATAGCGAGGCGATCAAGGCCACCGAACAGTTGGCGAAGGTTCTTGCCTTGATTGGCGTATGATGTCGGACCGCTCCCTAACATTGGACAAGGCCCCTCCGGAGTGGAAGGAGGGTACGTTTGACGATCTATGCGAACGCGTTCAAGACGCCACGTCTCCGTCGACGAACGGACGAGGCCTCTATATTGGCTTGGAACACTTAGCCTCGGGGAGACCGGCTCTTATCGGTCGAGGAATAGAGGCGGATGTAACGAGCGGAAAAACAAAATTCCGGGCGGGTGATGTGCTTTTTGGCAAGCTGCGGCCATACCTGCGAAAATCTGCGATAGCGCCGGAAGATGGTATTTGTTCAACTGACATCCTTGTCTTTCGGGCCACGAAGAACGCGATCCCCGAGTTCGTTTGCTTCATAACTCATAGCGACGAATTTGTTGGGCACGCGAAAGCAACGACATCCGGAGTGCAACATCCCCGCACGTCATGGGGGGCGTTACGTGAGTTTCGGTTGCTAATTCCCCCAATCGGAGAACAGAAAAATATCGTTTCAGTGCTGGGTCTCGTACAGCGGGCGGTGGCACAAAAAGAGCGGTCAATTCAAGTAACGGGTGAATTAAAGAGAGCACTATTGCGAAAACTTTTCACCGAAGGCTTGCGTGGCGAGGCACAAAAGGAAACCGAAATCGGTATTGTTCCCGAAAGTTGGGAAGAGCGGGCATTAGAGCAGGCCGGCGATGTCGTCTACGGAATTCAAGCGGCGGTCGCCGCAAATCTAAAGCCCATTGGTACAAAAATTCTGACTAACAAAAATATTACATTGGACGGACGGATTATGACTCACGCAATCAACTACTTTGTCTTAAAGACCAAACGGCATCACGAGACTGTGCTTCGAAAAGGTGACCTGCTCTTCAATTGGCGCAGCGGCAGCAAAGAGCACGTCGGCAAAACCGCCTATTTCGACCTCGATGGAGAATTTACCCATTCGTCATTCATTCTTAGAATTCGGCCGCACGACACAGTTACGGGCCGCTATTTATTTTATTACCTGAATTTTCTCAGAGAATCCGGCTACTTCGTGAGAAGCCAAACGTTTGCTGTGAATGCGAAATTCAACAAAAGCGCAATCAATAGACTGCCTACCTATTTGCCCGGAGATGCTGAGCGAAAAGAGATTGTTGCCACGCTCGACGCTATCGCGACAAAGCTGGCGATATTGGAACGGCAGAGGGTCCTATTAATCGACCTGTTTCATTCGCTGCTGTGGCAATTGATGACTGCTCAAATCCGTGTGCATGATCTTGACTTGCCCGAATTGGAAAGCGCTATCGCTGCCTGAATATGCCAAAGCCCGGTGAACATAAAACTGTCCAAGCCCGTATCCTGCATTATGCGCAGGACATCGGCTGGACGGTTGTGTCGCGCGCTGATGCTGAGAAACGCCGTGGCTTTGATCCCGTCGGTGCAACGCCCGAGGACCGAGCGCGTCCAGCATCGCCGTTTTTCGGCGATCTACTGCACAAGCAAGTATGCACCTTCAATCTGAAGTACAAAGAAGCAGAGGGCGCACTCGTCGGTGAATTGCAGCGGCTCAAGACCGACATATACGGAAACCGCGATTTCCTTACGTATCTGCGCAATCAGGGCAAATTCTTCAGCGCCGAAGAAAAGCGCGAGTTGGACCTAACCGTCATCGATTATGACGACACGTCTCGCCCGCGCGAAAAGCGCCGCAACGTGTATGAAGTCACCGAGGAATTCTACGTCCACAACGGCCGTTACGGCACGCGAGAAGACGTAGTGTTCCTAATCAACGGCATCCCGGTGCTCGTGGTCGAATGCAAGAACGCGACCAAGGAAGAAGCCATCGCGCTCGGCGTTGATCAAATCCGCCGATACCACACTGAAACGCCGGAGGTGATGGTCCCCGAAATGCTCTTCACTGCGACGGAGGCGATTGGGTTCGCATACGGCGCAACCTGGAGCTTGGTCCGGAGGAACATTTTCAATTGGAAGCACGAGGAGGTGGGCAATCTCGAAGCCAAGGTGAAGAGCTTCTGCGACGTGCCGCACCTGCTGAGGCTCCTGAAAGACTTCATCCTCTTCGCGGAAAAGGACGAGGAGCTACAAAAAGTCATCCTGCGCCAACATCAGACGGCCGCGGTGAATAAGGTGGTGGAACGCGCGCTCGATCCCACGCTCGCGCGCGGCCTTGTGTGGCACACGCAGGGGAGCGGTAAGACCTATACGATGATCAAGGCGGCTGAGCTGCTGTTCAAGGCGAACGAGGCCCAAAAGCCGACCATCCTGCTCATGATCGACCGCAACGAGCTGGAAGATCAGATGCTCAAGAACCTAGCGGCAGTCGGCATGGCAAACGTCGCCCACGCCGACAGCATCGCGGCGTTGAATAAGCTCCTCGACGAGAAGGGCCAAGACTACCGCGGCATCGTCGTGACGATGATCCATAAATTTCGCGACATGCCGGCGAAGCTCAACACCCGCAAGAATATCTTTGTCTTGATCGACGAAGCCCACCGCACAACCGGCGGTGACCTTGGCAACTTCCTCATGGCCGGCCTCCCGAACGCCTCTTTCATCGGCTTCACGGGCACGCCGGTTGATAAGACTGCGTACGGCAAAGGGACGTTCAAGACGTTCGGCTTTGCAGGACGACAAAGGCTACCTGCACAAATACTCAATTGCGGAGAGCATCGAGGACGGCACGACCCTCCCGCTCTACTACAACCTTGCGCCTAATGAGATGCGCGTCCCGCACGACATCATGGAAAAGGAATTCCTCGCGCTCGCCGAGACCGAGGGAATCGCGGACATCGAGGAGCTGAACAAAATCCTCGACCGCGCGATAAACCTGAAAAACTTTCTCAAGGGCAAGGAACGCGTCAAAAAGGTCGCTCAATACGTGGCTGACCATTATCGAGCAGAACGTCGAACCTCTCGGATACAAGGCGTTTCTCGTTGGTGTCGATCGCGAGGCGTGTGCACTCTACAAGGAGGCGCTCGATGCGATCTTGCCGCCGGAATATTCCGAGATCGTGTACACCGGCAACAACAACGATTCGCCGCAACTCAAGAAATGGCACCTCGAGCCGACGCGGGAAAAGCAGATCCGCAAGAGCTTCACCAAGCTCGGCGAAGTGGCCAAAAATTCTGATTGTTACTGAAAAGCTGCTGACCGGATTCGACGCTCCGATCCTGTATGCGATGTATCTCGACAAGCCGATGCGCGACCACACGCTGCTGCAAGCCATCGCGCGCGTGAATCGCCCATACGAGGAGACGAAGTCGCAGGAAATGGTGAAGCCGCACGGGTTCGTGCTCGATTTCGTCGGCATCTTCGACAAGCTGGAAAAGGCGCTCGCGTTTGACAGCGATGAAGTCAACGCGATCGTCAAAGACCTCGGGCTGTTGAAGCAGCTTTTCAAGAACAAGATGGAATCCGAAAGCCCCGCCGTACCTTAAGCTCGTCGAGCACAAATTTAACGACAAGGACGTTGATAACCTGATCGAGCACTTCCGTGACCCCGACCGGCGAAAAGAGTTCTTCAAGGAGTACAAAGAAATCGAGATGCTTTATGAAATTATCTCGCCGGATGCGTTCCTGCGGCCATATATCGATCAATACGCCACGCTCTCGTCGATTTACGCCGTCGTCCGCAACGCATACGCGAAAAAGGTGTATGTCGACCGAGCATTCCAGAAGAAGACGAACGAGTTGGTGCAGAGACACATCGGCGCGGAGCAATTGGTCAACGTCGCCGAGTTCGTGAAGATTGATGAGAACACTATTGAGCTCATCAAGCGGCAGAAGGGCGGCGACGGCACCAAGGTAATCAACCTGGTAAAAAGCATTGAAAAAGCGGCCGAAGACGGGAGCGACGATCCGTTCCTCGTCGCGCTCGCGGAGCGCGCCATGGCCGTGCAGACAGCATTTGAGGACCGGCAGACAAGCACGGCGGAAGCCCTCAACGAGCTGATCAAGGAAGTTGAGCGAAACGAGAAGCGAAAAAAGGAGCAGGCAGAGAAAGGACTCGATGCAATCGGATATTTCGTGCTCTGCAAACTGACGGACGACGGTATCAAGAATCCGGACGAAGCGAGCCGGAAGGTCGCCGAATCCTTCACCAAGTATCCGAACTGGCGACGCAGCGAAGCTGAAATGCGGGAGTTGCGTAAGCGGGTAACGTTTGCCCTCATGCGAGTAGAGGACGATGTTGAAAAAGTGACGGCCACGGTCGAGGCTTTGTTCAATCTGCTGCGGAAGAGTTTCAAGCTATGAGACGACGGTGGCGGGATAAGCGGGAGTTCAAGGCGCGAGTCCAGGAATGGGCGGTCAAGCTCGATGCCAAGGTTGCAGCGATCTATGTCCGTCCTATGCGCAGAAAATGGGCGTCATGCTCTACCGCCGGCAACCTCAATTTCAATGACGAATTGCTCGAACTAGACCGGGAACTTGGCGATTACGTTATCGTTCACGAGCTACTACATTTCTCGGTCCCGAACCACGGGAAATTATGGAAGAGCCGGATGCTCGCCCACCTGGGCGAGCATGAGCACCTAGCCGAGCGGCTCCCAAAGATGCCGAGCAGCCGCTGATCGTTCTCGGGCGCCGTGGCTGTGATATGATTGGAGAAAACCAATGAATGTCGCTGAAGCAAATATTTGGGGCATACACGGTGGCCGCACCGGCGACGCTGACAGTCTGTTTCTCAAAAAGAACTGCATTGCCATAGGTTGGGCCACGGTCGGAGATCTCGGCGCGCTGAAGGCAGACCGTGAAGCTTTCAAGGCAATTGTCGCAAAGGCATATCCCGAGAAAAAGCCCGGAGCCATTCCGGTCAATGCCGGTCAATTATTCCGGTTCGTTCATGAAATTAAGCCCGGTGATTTCGTCGTGTATCCGTCGAAGCGTGATCGCCAGGTTCATATTGGGAGAGTGGAAGGCGGGTACAAATACGACCCCACCACGGAGCCCAGCTATCCGAACCGCCGCGCGGTTAAGTGGCTGCAAGCCGTTCCCCGGACGAAGTTTAGTCAGGGCGCGCTGTACGAAATCGGGTCAGCGATGAGCCTGTTCTTGGTCAAGAATTTTGCGGATGAGTTTCGCGCGGTTTTAGACGGCAAAGACGCGCCGGTCACTCCGCTTGCTCAGGATGAGACGGTCGCCGCCGTTACCGAGGACATAGAAGAGACGACGAGAGATTTCGTTCTAAAACGTCTGGCGCAAGAGCTAAAAGGCGCACCGCTTGAAGGCTTTATCGTCCACCTTTTGGAATGCATGGGATACCACGCCCGGCTGACGCGAAAGAATGAGCCTAGCGTTGATATCATCGCGCACAAAGATCATCTCGGCGTTGAGCCGCCAATCATCAAGGTGCAGGTAAAGAGCAGTGATTCTGTAGTAACGGACAAAGACGTATCAGCACTTTATGGAAAGCTGTCTTCTGACGGCGAGTTCGGTCTGTTTATCACCCTCGGCACATTCAGCCCCGCGTCTCGAACGTACGAGCAGGGCAAAAGCAATTTGCGGCTAATCGACGGCGATGAATTGGTGCAGCTTATTTTTCAGCATTACGAACATTTTGATTCCCGGCATAAAGGGCTGCTGCCGTTGCGCCGCGTGTACGTGCCGGAGGCTATTGATACTGAAGAAGAGTGACGGGGCCGATCAACTTTCGAGCCAGCGCCCATATAGGCCGCGCCGCGAGCACACGCTACGCAGCGATCACGACGTCATTTTGAATCTCGTTCCCCCAGGCATGCCATCCCTCAAATCTCCGACGCGCGAACAATTCCAGACGCGGCGCATGGCTGACGCGTTCGATCATGCGTCGCATTTCGTCGGGTTTGGCTGAATGCGCCAAACGGGGTGCATGAATTGCGGTGATGCCCTGAGCCCGCTTGCCGTCCTTCATGCTGCGATATGGCAATCGACCGCGCACTCCAAAGAGACAATGTTCAGTCTGTCCGCGATAGTATTGTCCTAATCCGAAGCGATCTTTGAACCAGGTGATCGTAGTCTTGTATTGGAAACCCCACCTATCCATCACGAGAAAGCCGTTGGTCAAGTGCGTGTTCGTAACCCAGAGGTACAGATGACAGCCCTCGTCGGCGAAATGTTGCTGTAAGACATCGCCGAGCTGAACGATCGCCGAAAGAGACATGAGTGGATAGTGACGATCGGCGCCGCGCTTGATTTTTCCGCCGCCATACTCAGGCCACGGGGGATCTGCGTAGATGACGCGGTACTTCGACTGCTTGTGCTGAGCCATTGTCGTGTCCTCGCTGTTGAGGACACGGGAATTACCCACACTTCTTTCGGCAGTAACCGGACGCTATGCGGCGCACCTCGCGCCCATGCGCACGAATGGTTCGCTATGAGAAACTGATCAACTTTTGTTACGCGGGACAATTCTGAATGAGATGGGACGAGCGGCACTATGCCTTGTCGATGACAAACGCGTCCTGACCCACACGCAACCACGGAGAGGTGAGCATGTGGGGCGTTGGTGCGGGCGCCTTCTCGAAATCACCCAAACTGCTCATCGTTTTAAACAAGAATAGCTTGCTCCTTCGCTCTGGAGCCAACTGCTCCACAAGTGCCATGATGGTTCTCATGTGCTGCTCGTCGGTTGTGACGGTCAGAACAAGAAGATTTGGCAGGCCGAGATGTGATTTGTAGATGGCATGTACCGCAATATGTCGGTAGGACAGAATTTTTCTCAGGTAGCTCGTTTGCTGAAGGTCCGAGCGCATAACAGGTAAGGTTGCCCTGTCCGCCTCCAGCGCGAAGAAGCGATACAGCTTTTGCCCATCTCGCATGTACTCCAGCCCAAACACCGCGTCAGGTACGACCTTGATGTCGGCGTGTTGGGTCGCTCCGGTTCGTGAGAACGTGTGCGAGATCGAAACCGGGATCGCGAACGGGTTATCGAACCTCCGCGTTGTCTCGGGTGCTTTTTCGACAATCTCCTGCCACGAGATGAACCGTAGGCCGGGGTCCTGACGGACGCCGAGCTCAATAGAAGCCATGCAATCGCAGATCATCAGCTCGTGTGCGAATTGACGGTACGCGCCCATGCGCCCCTTTTTGAGGAGCGGGCTGTCGCTTTGCATCAAGCCACGCTCGCGGAGCACCTGTTCGCCCCGTTCGTCCAGCTCGTAGATGACGGGCATGTACCGACAGTTCGCGAACTGCCACTGCTGTTCCGGGCGATTGATGTAGCGACCGTCGTGATAGAGGTCGCCGAGGCGCTCTTTGAACCGCGTCTCCGAATTGCCGCCCAGGAAGACGTAGAGAAAATTTGAGCGCAGATAATGGTAGCGATTCAGGAGCTTGAAGAGCTCGATGTCGCGATCGGTCAATTCAATGCGCTTGCCCGTGGTAGCTCGGCGCATTCGGGAGCGGCGTTTCGATGTCTCCATGGATCATCGAAATACAGGTCTTCCGGAAAACTTAAAACGTTCGGTATATATCGCCAAGCGCAGTGGCGGATATCGATTGACCGCTATGGGCAGCTCTATCTTTTTAAAGGCCGTAACGTCAGCGCGTGTGCGATTTCCAGCGAGCTAGCTCATTCCCAGTATCCGGGTCCGGACTTCGCGCAACGTGCGAGGCTACTAGGTAACATTGTTTGTGACTCGGCCAACGCCGACAGAGGCGCACTCCGAATGAATGGTGTTTCGGGGGCTTTGGCGTTTTGCTTGAACGTCAGCTATTGTTCTTAGTCATGTCGCCGCGGCATCTGATTAACGAGGATGGCAACCCCTTTGAGGGCCAGGAGCTGGATTTCACTAGCTGCCGACCTCGATTCCTTGGACCCAACTCAGCGCAAAACTTTCCGCGATGGTAATGCTGAAGCCATCGCTACGAATGCGGCGGGCAAGGTACTGATCGTTGCTGGTCCCGGCACTGGTAAAAGTACGCTTTTCAAGCGTCGCATTCTGTTTTGGTTGGAGAAGACTCCGGCGGCCAGAATCCTTGCTGTCAGCTTCGTTAGGAAACTTGTCGCCGACCTCGCTGCGGATATCCAGACGGACGGCAAACTTTCTGACGACCAGAAAAAGCAGGTCGATGTCTTCACCCTGCATAAGTTCGCCCGCAGTATCGTCGAGCGGAATCGTGGCACCGCAGAGTGGCGCTTCGCGCCGCACTTTAGGGTCATTGCCCAGGATTGGAAGTCGATGGTTTGGGGCGATGTCCTCTCGATAAGCGGTCAAAAGGACGCTTCATTTTCATGGAAGAAATTCGAGAAGCAGTTGCACGACGATGATTTCGAACCTTCAGCCGACTGGAAGAAGCTCCGACAGTCCTATTTTACACTCTGTCGCTTCTACAATGCTGCCGGCTTTAGTGACATCATTTTGCGCGCCAGGGATGCTCTGGCGGAAAATCCCGCACTAAACCAACACGAGCTTTTCATCTTCGACGAATATCAAGACTTCAACACCGCTGAAGAACGATTGCTCGAAAACATGGTTCAAGCGGCAAAGGGCACGCTCACGGTCGGAGACGATGATCAAGTTCTCTATGAGACGCTCAAGTCTGGCAAGCCTGGCCTAATCAGGGCAATCTACAAGGATACGACCGTCGTCAATGCAATGCTGCCCTTTTGCGGTCGATGTGATTTTCACATTACAAAAGCCGCCAGGCATTTCATAAAGCGGGTTGCTGATGCCGATTGCATCGGCAAAATTTACTTGCCCATGTCGGAGGCTGGGGCTTCACCAAAAGTCCAGATCGTTGGTTGCGCCGCGCCTACGACCGCGGTGGACTACATCAGAAAGTTTATTGAAGACAATAAAGCCGCGATTGAACAGCGCATGAAAGATATTGTCGCGGGTGCGGCCAAAGACGCCTTCCTCCTGATCTTGTCGCCATCACGCGCGCCGGATTTTTATAAACTTAACGGCGCGAACGAAGAGCTGCTCGATCTCATCAAGCCTTATCTTCAGGAACGGAGAGAATTTTCTGACGACTACTACAAGGTCCTGAACTACTACTCGCTAGCCAATTATCCGACGAACAACTTCACCTTCAGAAAGGTATTGCACTACGAAAAGATCGGGCAAGTTGAAGTACTTTCGCTCCTGAGGACCTGTCTCGCGGAAAGCAAACCCCTATCTGCTCTAGACACCGAAACAATTAAGTCCCTTATGGGCAAAGCCGCGAGCGTTCGTGACATCGTTGATTCCAAAGACTTGATCGACAAGAAGCTAGCAGCACTTGAAAAGATCATTCAGATCGAAGACGTAGCGCAGTTGAAGCGCGATTTGGAAACCGACGCAATCGATAAACTGCGCATTCAAGCCATCGAGCATCAAGAGGAAGAGGACGCCGAATTAGAAGAGATCGAAGTCAAGAAAATGTCAGCGGTTGAACTGATGACCATTGTTGGATCAAAAGGTCTTTCTGCGGACAACGTAATCATCATTGGCTTCGATAACGTCAATATGGGCTGGGTGACCAGAAATGCGTTTTATGTGGCAATGACACGCGCTCGCAAATCCTTGCACATAATCACGGCGCTCAAGGCCGGCGGGGCAGCTAGTCCGCACGACTTCCTCAATCATTTACCCGACGGGAACGTTGAATTTTCTAAATACACGAAAGGCAATCGAACGCGGGAAGCCCTCGATGGCCGCAGGGGATTTATTCGATACCTGCAAACTCTCAGCACACAAGGGCAACGTCGTTAGCCATCGCCGAACGCGAAGGTCATGGCCGTAACGTCATCGCACTGAAAGGCTTGGACGGCATGCCGTCGATCATCAGCCTGAGATAGATGCGATAATTAGGGAGCTGTAGAAGATCGATGCGCTCGAAGCGTTCGCAGAACTCCTCATAGATGTACGGAGCATCTTCCGCCCCTACCCGGAAGGAAATGAGCGTTCCGGCATTGCCGAGAACCGCGTGCCGAATATCGGGTTCGAGTTGATTCAGGTATTGGTGTGCGACGGTAAATCCGAGCCGGTACTTGCGAAGCTCCGAGAACATGTCGATCATCGCCAACGTGGTGAAGTTCTGGAACTCGTCGACGTAGACGAAGAAGTCACGCCGCTTCGCTTCCGGCATATCAGCGCGGCTGTACGCGGCCAACGCGATTGTCGTGACGAGCAGTCCACCCAGGAGAGAAGAGCCGTCCTCGCCCAGTCGGCCCTTGGCGAGATTGACGAGGAGTACCTTGCCCTCGTCCATGATCTGACGGACGTGCAGGTCAACGGCCGGCTTTGTCAGAATGCGGTTAAGCAGGGGATCAGAGAGAAAGGCACCGACCTTATTCTGGATCGGCGCCGTGCCGTCGGTGCGATAGCCAAACGAGAACTGCTCGAACTCCTTTTCAAAGAACCTTTTTGCAGTCTCGTTCTGAAGCGTTTTGACGATCTCACGCCGGTATGTGCGGTCAGTGATGAGACGGATGATGTCATGCATCGTCGCGTTTGGCTGTTCAAGAAGTGCCATGAGGGCGTTGCGCAGGATGTGCTCCATACGGACCCCCCACGCCTCGGGCCACATTTTCTTCAGCACTTCCATGAGTCCTGAAGCCGCTAGTGCGATGAAGTCGGAGCGCACGTGCCGGAGAGGGTTGTATCCATAAGGCTGTGCAGGATCGGCAGCATCGAGGTAGATCACATCGGCGCGGCGGTTATGGGGGACATTACCTGCAATACGCGCCACCAGATCACCGTGCGGATCAATGAGAGCAAATGCGTTCCCGCACTCCAAATCCTGACGTGCCATTTTTTCGAGCAGTGTTGACTTGCCCGTTCCGGTTTTGCCGATGATGTAGATGTGTGAGAAGCGGTCTTCGTTCTTGATTCCGAACAGACGATCGTCGCCGCGAAAGTCGACGCGCGCGAACTGGATGGTATGGTTTGCGGACATAGCGTGCGGATATCGTCTCGCATGCCCAGCTCCGCGCTAGGCGGCTAAAAGCCCGGAAAACGGACATTTGCTTGTCTTGATAATTGTTTACGAAACGAAATTCGCAGAATTCGGTTTTCGATGATTTCGAAAGAATTGAATTTCATCCAGATAAAGAGAAGAAGAATTTCGTTCATTTTGGAATCTGACAGCGATTCTCATTGGCTTTCGGCCGTCCCTATTACAATGAAGCCACAGGCCCATATCGCTCCCGAATAGCCAAATTATCTTCACTCTTGAGCATCCTCCTTTATGAAGAGATGGTCCCTACTGCACGTACGAACGTACCGTGTTGCTAGTAGGTCAATCTCGAACTGAGGAGGAACAATGAATTTAGTGCCGCGAGGCCTGGAAGGCCGTAAGCGGCATGGAAGTCGGGGTAAGCAATGTCACTCGGACCTCTCCAAAATGCGTTGAAAAAACGTCTGATTCTCGCGTTTCAGGCTGGATACAGCTGGGGGATACAGAATCCTTCTCTGTATCCCAATCCCACCGCGAGGCCCTAAACAGACTACAGGTCCGGCACGAGGGCCGGGTTTATCGACGCCGGGACAGCCGTCACACGGCATCGAGATGGCGCTCTTTGGTATAGTCGGGAAGCAATAGCCGCGATTCGCAAAGAGCAATGCCCTGACGCTACGCCTTTGGCAAAGAAGCTAGCAGCTAGTTTACGCCGGGGCCGGTGGTTTTGAGGCTCGACGGTCGGCAGCGACCCGTTACGGGCAGACGGCCGCTTTGATATAGTGGGAGTATTGTCGTATGTGGCCGGATAATGAAACAGAACTGGACTTCCTGAATTTCTCAGGCGTCGCGGACACCGTGGCGGAGATTATTGTCCAGACCAAAGGCCGGCCAATATCAATTGGTGTCTCTGGGCGCTGGGGCGTCGGCAAGTCGTCGATGATTAAGCTAATCCGGAAGGCGCTCACGGGTCGCGATAAAGGCGGAGAGTTAAAATTTGTTTTCGTTGAGTTTAACGCGTGGCTCTACCAAGGCTACGACGATGCACGTGCCGCGCTCATGGACGTTATCGCCTCAACACTCCGCGCGGAAGCTGAGCGGCGTAAGACCGGCATCGAGAAAACAAAAGAGCTATTAAAGCGTGTCGATTGGCTCCGCGCAGCAAAGATCGGGGCCGGGTCAGCGCTTGCGCTTACATTGGGTGTTCCGCCAACGGGCCTGATCGGCGAGATATTCGAGCTTGGCAAGAAACTAGGAGGCGCAAAAATTGACGAAAAGGTGATCGCGGAAGCTGAGAAGACCGAGGGCGACATCGAGTTTGCTGCCACCAGCATATTAAAATCCAAAGCCACGTCATCACCTCCAAAGGAAATTCAAGCTCTGCGAAAGAACTTCGAGGACGCTCTTTCCGAGATGGGTATTACCCTCGTTGTTCTTATCGACGATCTCGACCGGTGCCTTCCTGAGACGACAATATCCACACTTGAAGCAATCCGATTATTTCTCTTCCTTGAGAACACGGCATTTGTAATCGCCGCCGATGATCAAATGATCAAACACGCGGTGAAGCGACACTTCGAAGGCGTCACGGATGATGACCTCGTCACAAGCTATTTTGATAAACTCATACAGATTCCCATCCGCGTGCCAACGCTAGGTACGCAGGAAGTCCGTGCGTATCTTATGCTCCTCTTCGTAATGAACAGCGACATCGACGCGTCGCTAAAGGAGACCATTCGCGCGAAGGTCTGCGAGCGCTTGGGGCAGACATGGCAGGGCAAACGCGTCGATAGAGCCTTTGTGCAATCCCTCGGCTCATTGCCGGCTGATTTGGTCTCGCGGCTCGACACTGCAGACCGGTTGGCATCGCTCATGACCAGAGCAACCGGAATTAGCGGAAATCCCCGGCTGATAAAGCGGTTTTTGAACGCGCTTGCGATACGAATGGCGATTTCACATGCGCAGGGCGTTGGCGTGGATGAAGCTGTCCTGGCCAAAATGTTGCTCTTCGAGCGGTGCGGGAATCCGAAGGCCTACTCGGCTCTCATTGCCGCTGTAAGTGAAGACGAATTAGGGAAGCCTCGAATTCCTCGCTGAATGGGAGGAGGACGCCGCCGCCGGCAAAAAGCTTGAATTGAAAGCACCGTGGGACGATCCATTTGTCGACGAATGGCTCACCTTACCTCCGCGCGTGGCAGATTTGGATTTGCGAGGCGTGCTCTATGTGAGTCGTGAACACGCGCCTCTCATTACTCCAGAAGATCGCCTCTCTTCGGACAGCGCAGAAGTGCTCGGAGCGCTAATACAGCATCCCGACATGGCGGGGAACCTCAAGAGCAGGATTACCGGGATCACACCGGCCGAAAAATCAGTCATTATGGACCGGCTCTTGGAGCGTGCGCGCCAAGAACAGGAGTGGGGCGTTCCCGGTATTCTCGAAGCATTGTTAGTCGTGTCTGATGCAGATCCCGCACAAGGGGCGCGTCTCGCGGCATTTTTGACAGACCGTCCGCCTTCTCAGGTTAAGCCCAGCATCGTGCCAAAAATAGAGGATCAGCCGTGGTCAACTACGGTGTTCAAGAAGTGGGATGAATCGAACGTCAGCGCCACGGTAAAAAAAGCGCTCAAATCGCGGATTTGATATGGGAACGTCAAGCTCAAGCAAGGGATCGCCGGGTAACGTGCCGATGGTGCCGCCTTGGGTGCCGGCGGTGTCGCCTCTCCCACCCGCACCTGACGACGCGACGTCGCCGGAAGCAACGCCTCCGGATGCAGCGCCCGCCGGTCCGCCGATAGTAACGAATGTTCCTGTCGCTGGCCCAGCTCTGTCGCTTCCTCCAATTCGAATGGCTCCCGCTCGCAGATTCGCGGCGGCTCGAAGCTCAGCGGCAAACTTCGCTGCAAGGGGCAGTGCTGGTGATCTGAAGCGTTCGATGCGCCACTACGTTCAAAAAGGGTATGGCGGTGCGCGAACGGCGACACAGAGATTTGGCGGAACGGCCAATAGCGCGGGCGCTCTGTATTCAGTGCTCACCCCAGGTCTGCCTGGGCGGCCGTAGACTCGGGCGCGCGAATTGATCGCGCCCTCCTCGCCGGTCGTTCAGCCAGTGAAATAATGGATGCGGTAGTTGAGTCCGTGGGACCTTCGGACGGTACTCAGGACGCAGAGGCAAGCCGCAAGGCAATTCGGGGGTGTTTGTCCGAAGTATTAGAACGATACCCCGAAGCAAATCTGCTCGAACTCTCCGAAGAGCAGCGCGCATTTGCCGTCGAACGGTATGTCGCCCTTGATGTATTCCAACGGTACGCTCTGGACCTCGGGAAGACTATTCAAGACAAGGCACCAAACCCAAGCGCCGTCCTAAGTCGTCTGAAGGAAGTCAAGGAATACATCAGGGAGACCGTATCCGCTTCGTTTCGAAAATTAAAGGCTGCCGGACAGAAGCTGAGCGCCGGTCGCATTGCTCAGATCGTTCAAGGGGCACTTCTGGATGCGTTCCAGGTATTTGAACGCAACACCGAATGAAAATCACTTGCGCGCTTCCGGATCATAACTTCGCTTCAAATCCGGGAAGCCTCGGCGTCGTTTTGTACGGTCAGGCGCCGAACGCAAAGCTGGGCAGCGCAGGCGGGGCAATCAAGGAGGTCATGCGCCGCCAAAAATCTCATCCGGCGGCACGCGCGTGGGATTTCTTGTCGATTGCGCTGTCGGTCGTGACGGCCGATCTGGCAGGACATCGTGATCGAAGCCCCGACGGGTGGACGCGGGAATTCGAGTTAGAAGTCGCCGTTGCCGACCCTACGTTCTGGACATCTCAGGTCGATTCGCTGCAAGGACTCCTCGGATATCTGACGACTGACCGTTGGCGACTGCGCTTTATCGGAGGTGGGTTTCAACCCGCGCCTGAGCGTGATGTCATCCGTCCAAAGGAAGACTGCATCGTCCTTCTCTCCGGCGGTCTTGATAGCTTCATTGGGGCGGTAGACCTCGTTGCAACTGGCCATCGCCCGTTCGCAGTCAGTCAGTCGGTGCGGGGTGACGACGAGAAACAGGATGAATTCGCCACTCTCATTGGAGGAGGGCTAAGTCATCTCCGGCTAAATCACAATGCCCACGTGCCCGACCCCGAAGGCATGCCCTCGCAGCGTGCTCGTTCAATAGCTTTCATGGCGTATGGTGTACTCAGCGCGACCAGCCTAGACCGTTATCATTCCGGAGAACGCGTCACACTGTACTTGTGCGAAAACGGATTTATTTCCATCAATCCACCGCTCACCGATATGCGCCTTGGTAGTCTTAGCACGCGAACCAGCCACCCAGTCATTCTCTCGATACTTCAGGGCGTGCTCGATGCAGCGGGCCTTCGAGTTCAGGTAACAAACCCGTATCAGTTAAAGACGAAAGGCGAGATGCTTGTAGATGGTCTCGATCAATCATTGCTGTTGGCACACGCTCATCGAACAACGAGCTGCGGGCGCTTCAAGCGCTATGGCTACAAGCATTGCGGGAGATGTGTCCCGTGTCTCATTCGCCGTGCTTCTTTTGCCCATTGGGGTGTCGCCGATCGCACGCCGTATAAGTACAAGAGTTTGACCAAGGACGACAAAGAGCATGCCCGATCCGACGATGTCCGGGCTGCCGCGATGGCGGTTGCCGAAGTAAAGGCCAACGGCCTGGAGGCGTGGCTGGGAGCGTCTCTCAGCTCTTCGTTACTTCACGACAAGGACGCATTGCGGCAAGTGGCCAAGCGTGGTTTAGACGAGGTTGCCCGGTTTTTGCAATCTCAGAAAATACGATGATCGACTTTCACTGCCACCTCGATCTCTATCCAGAACCGCAGGTCGTTGTCAAAGAGTGCGCATCGCGGGGCATCTATGCTCTGGCGGTTACAACCACGCCAAGTGCGTGGCACGGAACATCAGAACTTGTCTCGGGGGCCGATAGAATACGCGTAGCTCTTGGCCTGCATCCCGAATTGGCAAGAGAGCGGCAATCAGAGTTAGGTCTGTTCGAGCAGCTACTTCCACGTGCACGATATGTCGGCGAGATCGGTTTGGACGGAAGTCCCGATATGCGGAGGTTCTGGGATGATCAAATATATGTCTTTGATCACATCCTCTCCGCATGTCGGGCCGCGGGCGGAAAAATTATGACCATTCACAGCCGACGGGCTGCCACCGAAGTCCTCAACAGCCTCGAAGCTCATCCCGGAGCAGGAACTCCAATATTGCACTGGTATTCGGGCGGGTCGCGCGAGCTCGCGCGAGCTGTCGATCTGGGATGTTGGTTCAGCGTTGGTCCGGCTATGCTGAGCGGTGAGAAGGGACGGAAACTGGTGGCGCGTATGCCGAGGGACCGAATTCTCACCGAAACCGATGGACCATTTGCGATGGTAGATGGACGCATCGCCTATCCTTGGGATGTCGACCTTGCTTTGGGAACACTTGGTGACTTGTGGGGAATTGACAAGAGCGCTGTTCAGGCGACCATAAATGACAACTTGAGGCGCCTGACGCAGTCTTAGTGGCATCGCTCTTGGATATGAGCCGTCGCATACTCTCGGTCACCTACGCCGCGAGAGGCAGCTCTTCCGCTCGCTGGTGTTCTTCGGTGTGTGCCTTACAATGCTTCACAAGCAGATCAAAAATCTGCGTCACTCTGGTCCGAGGTCTGCCCCGGACTGGTCCACCAAAGCGGACAGAAGTCAGATTTGCGACCTCTCGAAAGGGAGATTTCAGCTCAACGCTTAGATTTTTTCCGTCTCCCAAAAGGTCCGAGGTGACGGTTTTGATTAGTTTTCGTTTTTCTATCGCATTCGCCGTTTCATAGCTCAATGCGATGATTTCAAGCCGTCCGAGGTATTCGAGTAGTCGGTCGACCAAATCCTGTTCGCCACGCGCAATGCGGTCGCGCTCTTCCTCCAGGCCCTTTCGCTCCATGAGGAGTGAGAGCTTTTTTTCCTCAAACACCTGTCGGTCAACAGCGCCGTCGAGATATACGTCCATAAGGCGCGCGAGACGCCCGCTGACGACTTCCATGCGCAGGATGACGACGCGAAGCTGATCCTCACGATCTTTCTCGGCGTTTGCTTGCATTAATACGGCCCGCGCCCTCACTTCGGCGGCCTCACCCTCGGACAGCCCCAGAGGGGCCAGATGGCCGTGAATTGTTGCGTCGATCATTTCCTCTCGAATTGATAACGTCGGACAAGTGCGCGTGTGGCAGCGATAATAGACGTGCCCTTTCTTCGTCTCACCTACGAGGCTGTATTTGCAATGCGCGCATTTGATCATCCGCCGGAACAGAAACTCATGCGCGAGGGGTCGCGCACTGAGTTTGCCATCGAGCATTTCCTGGACACGGTTAAAAAGACTTTTTGAGACGATCGGCTCATGCACACCGATGTAACTCTCACCGGAGCGCTTCATGCGAATGATGCCAACGTAGAACGGGTTGCGCAGCATTTGAGCCAGCCGGTTCACACCGACTTTCTTGCCACCTTTGTTTCGGAAGCCTCGCTTATAAAGTTCTTCCGCGAGGGGATGGAGCGAGAAATTTCCGGTTGAATATAATTCGAAAGCCAAGCGGATGAATGGTGCCCGCTCGGGGTCGGGTGTTTTTGGCTTGCCACCACCTTGGTCTAGATATCCGGTATACGCCTTGAACGGATACAGTCCCTGCTTCAATCGGCCTCGGATGCCTTTGCGGACTTCCTCACGAAGATTTCGGATGTAGTGCGCGGATATTACCGCGAGAAAATCGCCAGTGAGCTTTCCCTCGTTTGATCTGAGATTGATGCTCTCCTGTGTGAACCGAACATCAATGCCAGAATCAGCGAGGTCTTGAACGGCACTCCAATCCTTTAGGTTCCGGGCGCTTCGATCAATTTTATGGAAAATGACGCCCGCCGCCTTTCCTTTCTTTAACGCAGCTACCATGCGGGTGAATTCGCGACGGCCAATCTTTGCTGCGGTCTCACGCTCTTCAAACCAGGTATCAATTTTGAGCCCGTGACGCGCAGCGAAATTAGTTATGGCGTCTCGCTGTTCTTGAAGCGATGAGCCGTGCTCACCCTGCCTGACCGTTGAAACACGAATGTACGCGAAATAGGATTTCATACATTTTAGTTGGCATTGTCGACTTTATCGCTGAATCCCAATTTTGGCGAATCGCTGGTTTCCTGCTCACGTTTGATGCGTTCAAATATCTCCCATACAACGGCCATGTATTCGTCAAACGTTGCAGTTGCCTCACGCAACTCCACCTCACTGGCTTTGGGCATGACCCGCCGGATGAATTGTGGAATCTCGCTGCGCTTTCCGTCGATCATGCCTAAGAACGTACGGCACGAAGGCAAGTTATCGTAGGAGGTCGATTGCATCGTGTAGGTGCAATCTGCCTCCTTCAAATCCGAAGGACGCCCACTAAAATTTCATGCGATGGCCAAGGATGAGAAGAAAACCGAGGCACGAACGCAGACAACCGTTCCCGTAGTGTCGCGTTGCTACCCGGACGGCACTCTCATTGAAATCTTGTACCGACCGCATGAGCGACAGACGCTCCTGGCACTGTTCAATGCCGGTCGATGGACAGTTCAGCAGCATATCGATCTTGATGGGAGTTGGCTCGTTCCGTTCTCGCCGGACAACAACCTCATAAAGAACGAGGCGGTGCTGCTGCCATCCGAGCCACAAATATATGGCAGCGAAGAGAAGCTACTCGGGGACATTCGTAGCTTCATCCATCGATACGTCGACCTGAGTGCGACGTTTGAGATGGTCGCGACCTACTACGTCCTTCTCTCCTGGCTGTATGACGCATTCAACGAGTTGCCGTATCTTCGGCTGCGAGGCGACTTTGGCACAGGCAAGACCCGCACGCTGTTGGTGCTCGGTTCGATCTGCTACAAGCCATTTTTCGCGAGTGGCGCTTCGACCGTCTCGCCGATCTTCCACACGCTCGATGCATTCCGGGGCACACTTATTTTCGACGAAGCCGATTTTCGATTCAGCGACGAGCGGGCGGAAATCGTCAAAATCTTGAATAACGGTAATATGCGGGGCCTTCCGGTGCTTCGCACCATGATGAATCGCCAGCGCGAATTCAATCCGCAAGCATTCCAGGTCTTTGGCCCCAAGATCGTGGCGACGCGCAGCAGCTACGAGGACAAAGGTCTGGAAAGCCGCTTCATAACGGAGGAAATGGGGTCGCGGAGATTGCGCGCCGATATTCCCATCAATCTGCCCGACGAGTTTAGGGAAGAAGCCCGCGAGTTGCGCAATAAGCTGCTGCTGTTTCGGTTCCACCGCAGATTCGAGGTAAAGCTCGATTCAACTCTCGTCGACCCAAACCTCGAACCTCGCCTAAATCAAATCTTGCTTCCGCTATTGAGCATCATCACCGACCCTGCCCTCCGTGCTGAGCTGCGTTCGGTCGCGCGCGACGCACAAGCAAACCTAGTGGCCGAACGGGGACTGCTTGTCGAGGCACAGGTATTAGAAATTATCGCCGAATTGATAGCGACCACCACGCGTGCGGTTGTCCCGGTAGCCGATATTACAGTGGGTCTCATTGAGCGCTACGGCGCGGAATACGACCGTCCGGTCACGAACCGGTGGGTCGGCGGCATTTTACGCAAGCGCCTCAATCTTCAAACGTACAAGAGCCACGGTACTTACGTCGTGCCGATGAGCGAACGGCCGAAAGTCATTCTTCTGTGTGAACGATATGGTGTGAACATCATAAGCGATATAGCTGCGCTAGAATTACCGCATACCGGGGACGAGGGGACGGCGGGGACTTCGTAGCGGGCAATCCAATTTAATCGGGTGGCAGGACAGATGGGTCGATATCTAGCCCAGCCGCTCGATTGTTATTTGCTTAGCTACGTCCCCATGTCCCCACGTCTACCCTACCCGTAGGGCATGGCTGTGACATCCACCGCGCACGCTCTCGGTCGGATTGGCATGCACTGATCTGATACATTCTGCCTCCTACCGCACACGGCTAATTTTCGAGAACATAGCGCGCGTGGCCGCCGATTGAATGCAATCGGCGACACCCACTATGAAAAACAAGAAACGACTTCAGTGCTACGTGCGCCCGTATCGGCTCCGCTGGGGTCTCAGCCAGGCCGAGCTTGCTTTCATTATCGGGACCGGGAGGAATTACATCTCGTATCTGGAGGCTGGAAAACGTCGACCGAAACTCTCCGATGCCTTCGCTCTTCATGTAATTTTCGGCGTCGAACTCGCTGAATTATTTCCGACCTTGTTTGCCGAGATAGAAGACGGCGTTCTCGCCCGTGCTTACGACCTGTACGAACGACTCCAGGGTCAGCGTTCCGAGAAAACCAGAATTAAGCTCGACTTTCTGGAAGAGATATTCCAGAGCGCGAAGCGAAAGACTAATAGCAATAAAAAATCATAATTATGTCCAAACGATACGAACTTGTGCTCGCTATCTACCTGACCCGACGCGGTTTTGCATTCGTAGTGTTTGAGGGTCCACTTTCTCCGGTCGATTGGGGCATCACGCGCCGCGACGGGCTCGAAAAGAACGACCGTTGTCTCAAGGTCATTAGCGCCCTACTCCAACGATATCGACCCGACGTGTTGGTACTTCAGGATACGTCATGGACCGGTACACGACGTCCGCGGCGCATTACTAACCTCAATTCCGCTACTTTTGAATTAGCAGAACGGCACAGCATCGCCGTCTGCGCATTCTCAAGCGAGCGAGTCCGTGCTGCGTTCAGCCATTTAGCACCTTCGAGCAAGTATGTGATCGCCGAGGCAATCGCAAAACATATACCAGCCTTCGAGCGATATCTGCCGCCGCCACGCAAAGCTTGGATGTCCGAGGATATCCGCATGGGCCTCTTCGAGGCGGCCGCGCTCGTTTTGACGTTCTTCCACAGCAAAGCCGACGGCAAACAAGACGCCGCATAGGACGGGCTCGCTCCGCCTCGCAATCCAGCACCCGAATGGTTCGGTTGCTGGTAGCGAGGAGGACTAGATGTCCACCATTGTTCTTTCCACAAAGGCCGCGAAGCTTATGAAGCTTTGCGATAAGGAAGGCTTCCGAAATCTTGAACAGCTCTTGAAGTTCTCGATGAGCGATAGCCTCTGTCCGGCCATCTGCATGACAGAGGGCTGCGATCACACGACAGAGATGGAGAAGGACCAGGACGAGGGATACTGCGAAGGGTGCGGCGGCAACACGGTCGTTTCCGCCCTCGTTCTCGCAGGCCTCATCTGACGGAGGGCGCACATGCAAGCGCATGTCTATGCCCTCAAGAGCTGGACCATCAAGAAACGAGGCGATGATTTCTATATTGCCTCGACCGGTCAAGCTCGCCGGCAGAAGTGGCGAGGTCCATGCACCAACTTGAAGCGGGCTACGACAGCCATCGCGCGAAAGCTGGAATGGGAGTTCGCGCGACGACACAGCCGAACGGTGCGGCCATCAGTCTCTCCCGCATCTGTGAACTAAACGATGCCTTCCGCACCACATTCCAAGGCGGCAAGGTCATGATGACGTCCGGTGTCAACGAGTTGCCGGCCTGCGTAAAGGCGGACGCCCTTCTTCACGTCGCGACATTCAGCGCGTTCACAGAAGAAAACGACCCGCATGCCGAGCACGACTTCGGCAGCTTCGAGATCGTCGGGCGAAAGTTCTTCTGGAAAATCGACTACTACGATCGAGAGCTTCAGCATGGATCGGAAGATGCCGCCGACCCAGAGAAGACTACCCGGGTGCTCACGCTGATGCTCGCGGAGGAATACTCAAGAAGGGACCGCCTCCCACCTAGGCGCAACCGGATCGATACTGCAGCAGGAGCAGTACCGTTGCGGGGAACTTCGGATGGCCTGACGAACAGCGTGAGCTGTTATGCGCCCGAACAGTGCGGCTTAACTTGGACGATCTTTTTGTCCACGCCCTCGCAATCGCGAGGGCTTTCGTTTTGCCCGCGGCGAGCCGCGCCTGTTCGACAAACAGAAACTGATTTGACCCTTTACCACCCGTGATCACGTTGTCCACTCCGGGCTGAGGCTGAGGACGTCCGACAGCGTGGCGGAAGCATTCGTGTGGTGCGGCAATCCGAAAAAATGGTTCGGCAGACGTAGGTAGAGATATCAAAGCCTTATCCTCGTCCTGCAAAGGCTACCATCCCCCAACCTCTTTCCATGTTAGCTCTGCTAATTCCTCAAGCCAGTCCGCCTGCATTTCATCCAAATAGTCGAGCATCTGCGCACCGATTTGCTCTTGAATATCGATGATCTCGGCGACGCGGCGGCGCGCATCGATAATTCGCTTCTGGTCGCCTGTGTGTCTCGCCAGATCGGCGACCGAAGCCTGCAGCGAGCGAAACCCTTCGGGCAATACGCTGTTCACCGCCTGGTGGTCCGCGTCCGATAGTAGAACGGCACCCCCACGGATTACGCACTCGTACAAGAGCATCAGCGGCAGTCTGTCCGGCTCGATAATTGAAATTCCCCAGAAGGCGGAAAATCGACGACACTCGTCGCTTACGTTCGTCGCAGTAAGAAGAAATCTAGGAGAGGCGTCGTAACCGCCGACTCACTATGACCCAAAAGGAAATCAAAACTCTTGCCATTAAATATTAGAAAGTCATTCTTATGCGGACTGGCGGTGAGGTGTTTTAGCTCCCAATGAGTAGCAAAATTCGCGCCACGGCTACCGGCATCGACCTCATGAGCAAAGCCGGAGGCGCTATATTGCCCTCCAACAGAGCGGGCGCCTGCGGATTCCGTCAAAATGAGTCTCGACACTTACAGAGAGCGTAAAATAAATGCTCGAAATTTCTGCCTCGCTCTGGCCCCGTTCCGTGCAAACCTCCGACTTGCACGACAGCGAAAGCACGCGCGATAACTTCTATCAAGTTGCGCGGACACCGCGCACGAGAGCCTAGCAGCGGCGGCTTGTCCCACCACATTGCATCTACGCAAGCCGTTCATCGACTACGTCTTCTGTTGCGTCGTCTTCGACTGCAAAGCTCGTCAATGAGCTAAGCAGCGGGGTTACGAACGCCTCGTCAATAGATGCTCGCTTCTTATCGCTTGCCAGCTGCAGAACTTGATGCAGCGCGCGAAGGAAATAACGCGGTCGAGGTTTGGTTGCCTCCCAGATCTTCTCCAGCGCACCTTCTGTGAATGGGGCGATCCCTCCTTTGTGATTCTTGGGGCCATTATCGCCGAATTGTTAAGGCAGCGCTCTGCTAGCAGCCGAGCCTCAGGGAACTTGTCGAGCCCCTCGAGCACGACAACGACGGGCTCATTGAGAGGATCTTCGATGTCCAGAGAGCGCAAATCCTCATGGCGCCATGCATCTCGCAACTTCTGCTGCGCCGCCGGATGCAGTTGAAATACAAAGGAGGCCATCGACGAAAACGGTTCAGTTTCGAGCAGCGCATCGCGAATAATCTTCACGTTTTTCTGTATTTTGCGTGCATCGGCCGTTGATGTGAAATCTTCGACCTGATCGATGAAAAACGTAAAGTGCTGAATTCCCGCGAGCTCGCCGAACACGACCAATATTTGAAGATACTTGAGCCCATTGCGGTCGTGATGCCACGTCCCTACCGAATTGAATAGGAACCTGTTAAGGGCCTCCGTATTCGGCGATGCGAGATACGTCAAATATTCGTCGAGCAGATTCCGAATGTCGACGCCAACTGCAAATGAACGGAACCGATCTCGCACTGCCTGGACAATCGCGTCGGATTCGTGGCCCGCGACCGCGCGCCCCTGGCTAACCAGGCGTGCCGCTGCCATCTGCTGCAATCGCTGATGGACACTCGCCTCTTCGTCAGAAGGCGCTTCGCGAAGTATGAATTGGACCAAGTTGAATGCCGCGGCGTCGATGCTACTGATGCCGCCCTGCGCTTTCGTGTTGAATGATACGTAGGCGGCCAATATCGGATTCTCGCGCGCTTCCGCCTCAGAGACTCCGAGTGCCATCAGCGTGCTTAGGCCGAAGTCAGCATTAATTCGCTTTGCCTCTTCGCCCATCAAGGTCGATTTTCCAAAGCCACGAGCAGCTGGGTCACCAGGAACGACCGACCACACGGCACCCAAAAGAGGCTGTCCATTCTGCAATGGCGCCATTACGAATTTTCGCAAGAACTCGTGACGTTGATCGCCGAACATCTCTGGCACGTAGACTGACTGACTATCCTCGCCATACGTCGCGTTTCCAGGAAATGGATTGCGGGTCAAGCCATACGAAGTCTCAAGATGGGATTTCAGTGCCATTGCTACCTCCTCACGATGACAGTTTCACAAGCCCAATGCGATCGAAGCCGGTCTTGACGTAGTCCTCACCTGGCGGCGGCGGAGAGAACGGCAGTTCAGTAAAGATTTTCATTCCTGCGACATCCTTAGCGGCAATTCTGGCCGCCAAGCAGCGCTCAAAAACTTGCGGCTGTATCTGTTGCCTTACACAGACCACGGCGCGGAGCGCATAGGCGTTCACATACGCCGACGCACCTTTTACAAGTTTGGTGTAAGCCTCGATGAGCGCATTCGAGAAATCTTTTTCAGCAAAGGAAACGCCGTGATGCGTTATGGGGCCGCTCAAGCCTTGTTCGAAACTGCAAGTCCGGAATATGACCCGACCCGGGAAGCCTGGGCGAGACGTCGTCCAACAGGCTGTCAAGAAATCCTGGGAAGCGCGTAGAACGTGCTGGAAGGTTACTGCATCGAACGGCAAATTTTCGGCCTGCAGGAGAGCCGGTAGTACAACGGTGTCCTGGACAACATCGACCAACCCTTTCGCATCTAATTGATCGATGTGGTTCCTTTTAGCGAGAGCCGAAAAGCGTTCTTCTATCGCGCGACGAAATACCGGCAACCTGTCCGAGTGAACTCGGCTCCGTTCTAACCGATCTTCGCAGCTTTTCAAAGCGACTCTGGTAGGCGGATTAGGTCGATTTCTCCGCGCTCATTCGAAATTTGTTTGATGCTAGTGATGTCCGGCACGAATAATCGCTCGGCCAAGACCCGCTCAGCAAAAACGCGAAAGTAGTGGTGCTCTTTAAGCCAAATGCCAAGCAGCGCGTCGAAAGCCTGCGCGCGGCGCGCGATATAGCTCTCAGCAAGCTCCCGCCCAGTTGAAGTCAATTCGCAGGGCGTATTCGCCAACCGCACCACTTCGGAGCGTTTTCGCGGCAGCGGGCCGACATTTGCGTACCCAAGCCGTCCGAGCTCGGACAGCACGTCGCGCGCAATCGTCCACATAGCCTCGTGCGTCACAGGCGCCTTCCGCGACGACTCCTTGAGCAGATGGGCCCGTACCCGTTCGAATGTGCTCTTGTCGTCCGCCGCCGCGATCGCCGACAGCACACTCAAAACTTGGGTCACCTGGACCCGCGGAATGGTATCCGTCTCTCCCATGGTCGCGTTTGATATAAACAGTGGGAGCGTTTGTCAATACCGTTTTTCAATTCCGCCACCTCGAAACCGCATAACATTGTAAACACTCACAAATCTGCTGATTTATCGGCCGGCTAACTATTCAGTCGCAGAGCCGCACGGGGTCGCGCTTACCACTCAGCCACTCCACGCTGATCGGATTCGCTACCACTTGTCTGCCGCCGTATCGATATCGTCCGGGCTCGCTGGTGGGTCAGGGGTCGTCGCAGGCGTTGGCCCTTGGTGAGCAGGCTGTGATTGCACCGCGTATTGGTCTCGGATGCGCTGCCGGACCACGCGTTGTTCTTCTTTGCTCATACGTGGTGCTCTATTCATATCGACTGCAGGAATTCCGATCGATATGGCGGTCGCGGTCAATCCGCGGACATACGCTGCGAAATGGTAGGGCCGTTGATTTAAGATGAAATCCGGCGTGGTGCGCATGTCGCGCGCGAGCGCATGGGCGGCGGCGTCGCTCACTTGTGAGGCGAACTTGATGGCTGTCGCGCCGTAGAGCGCGTCGAGCACGTAGGGCTGAAGCTGCTGCAGCCGTTGATGGGCCAGCACCAGCCCAACGTTCAACTTCCGGGCTTGATCGAGGATGACGGGGATTTTCGGGTCGCGCTTGATGAAGTCGTGGCATTCATCGATGTAGACGAAACATGGGAGCCGCTGCTCTTTCGGCAGAAGCTGCCGCTTATGCGCCGCCAGCAGGATCATCGAGATAAAGAAACGGCCGACGATCTCCACGCCGTCTTCCTGCAAGAGGCTTTGAGGGACGTTGATGAGAATGACTTTCGAGCTGCCCATCTCCTTGAAAAAATCCAACTTCGACTTCGGTGCAGAGAACATCCGCGAGAGCGTTCGGATGCGCTTCACCGCAAACAGGCGATCGACCACCTGCTCCTTTGTGCGGTCGAACTCTCGGCTGTTGAACTTCAGCTCAAAGAACCGCTTAGCATCCTGATCGAGCGCGGGCAGATATTGTGCGAACTGCTTCAGCCCACCGGGCTGCATGAGATCGATGAGCGTATCGAGCGTCGCTGATGGGATGTTCAGAAGAAGCTGAAGCGTGAACGTGAAGAGTGTATTTTGTCGGCTCGTGAATTCTGCCGAAAGCAGCGCGCTGAAGATGTAGTCATACAGTGATACCAGCGCATTGTGCATCGCCTCGCGGTCAAGCGGCGAATACGACTGCATTTGCTCCAGGCCGACATCGAACAGATTGAGCGCGACAGGCCATTCGACATCTTCGGCATCAATGGTCACTAGCTTGCCGTCGAGCGCCTCGCCTGGGGCAATATCTTGAGCCCTTCGATGGCTTTGATGAGGTCACGGTTGCTCTCCATGACGACGACAGAGGCTTGGTTGCGCGCGACCAGCTCTAGGTCGCTCGCAAGAAGGAATTGCAGCGTGGTCGATTTCCCGGTGCCCGGCGGTGCGACGATCCAGTGATGCTGGAATTGAGCAGACATGGGAATGTCGAAGGGAACGGGCATCAGCAGCAGATCGAGGAACGGCGTGCCTTTCAAATAGGTCTCGACCAGCTCGATCGGCGGGAGCTCAGACTGATCCGCCGTGACGAACGGCCTCCGATGCTTCTCGTCGTCGGGCGAGAGGCCGGAAGCGAGACAGATGTTCACATACAGCCGGTCTTGCAGGGTCGTGAACAGGCCTATATCGACAAGCTCTCGGCTGGTAAGGGTCCCGATTATTTTATCAACGGTGCTGCCGGCATCACGAATGAGTGTAATCAGCGGTACCGTCAGAGTTGGTGCGTCCGATTCCTCGGGAAGCTCAGGCAATTCGGAAATGATCCCACCTAAGACGTTTCCGATAGCCATAACGAGCTGTTCGGAAATCCGATCCTGGTGGGCCAAAAAATACTCCAGGGCCCGTAGGTGACGGGACAAATCGACTTGTTCTAGGAGCGACAGCGGTCTGGAAAAATCGACCTTCGGCTCGGAGAATACCGTGGTTTCAAGTTCAAGGACCGCACGCTGGCATTTATCGAGCGCTGGCCCGAGAGGCTGATAGGTCGGAAGGTCGACGATACTCGTAACCTGTTCAACGATGTAGTTGCTAACTCGCTCGATGGCATCGGTCTGAGCCCAGAGACTTGCTCGGTGGCTTTTGGTAACGCGATTATATAACTCGACCGTTTCTGCAATATCTCGCGCCCGCTCGTCCGTAAAGCGTCGAGCAAAAGGCACATAGACTGAGGGTCTATTCAAACAACCTCCTCTCGGCCGTCGAATGTTTGGGCGGTCGCAATAAAGCCTTCGAGATTTTCTTTCGCTTGTCGAAAGGCCTCCTCGGCTTCAAGAAGCTCATCAAGGCTTTTGCATGCGACGTGAACGCCGGCAAGCAAGCTGTCCACAGTGACGCGGAGCGAAAAGGGAAGCGCGAACGGCACTTACTGCCGCGCGACCAAGCTTCCAAAATGTCTTCGCCGCACCCATTGCCTGGGCTGAAGGTGGGCGAAGAAGCTGGCGCATGTACTTCTGCTTCCCTCAAGATGTTCCTTGGTGCGCTCGGCATGTTTCTGCCGCGCAACGCTTTCGTAGATAAGACGACTGCCAACGTTGTGCTGGGCAATGAGAGAACGCACCTCAGGGACACATCGATGCGCGCATCAAGTTCGTAAATCTTGCCTCCCAACGTGCCCTGCCTTTGCGAACGCTTGAGCTTGAGAACGATGGGTGTGGATGGCGACATTTTCTCATAAGCTTCTTATCGGAAGGGCGGCCGAAGTGTGCACCTCCGACCGCCCCTGCTCCCTGAAATGGAAGCGTACCAGTCGTCGGTCACTGGTAGACCGTGGGCCTCGAAGTATGAGAGCACCGACTTTACGCGCCACATGGGATGAGAATTGCGGCGTGCCCAAGCTTTACAGCTTTAGGAAACACACCGGCAGCCATCAGTCGCCACGTATGCGCGCGTGAGTAGGGCCATCCCATACTCTTCAGCCTCTTCCATCCTACGATGAGTGGCCGTTCTGACATTGCAAACTCCCATAAATGGAAGCGTTGCAACGCCTCGGTTAGTCACCGGGGACAGCGCGAATTATAAAAAGCCGGGCACAACCGCAAGATGCGCATGGCGCCACATAGCTACCGAAAGGCCTTGAAAAAAGACACCATGATCGTTGCGGCCGATAGGCTACATCCAAGACGAAAGGGAACGGACGCATGGGTTCCGAGCATCGGCAGCACAATTCTCAATGAGCGCGGGTTTGCGAGCCACGTCGTTGAAGCCGCGCTTGGGCATTAGGATGAAAACGAAGTCCGGCGCATCTACAACCGGGTGAAGCATTGGACAGAGCGAGTTGAGTTGATTTTTGATTGGGCGGATTTGCTCCACCGGTTTCGAAAGAATTAGATAGGTATTTTTTTCATTACCCGGTGCGCTACACCGAGTTTTCATCGGAGCGATTTAAGTCATTTTGAGATAGCCTGATGCATGCTGTATGCTAATTTGTGGTACTTGTGAGAGGCACAAAAGAACACCGCGCGAAATTGTTAACCTCACATTCGCGCGAGAAGGGCCAATTCCGAGCATAGGCGTGGCCGACCGGGGAGGATGCGGTGAGTCCTGAAGAGATGCACAGAGAGTGGCAAGCCATGCTCCGTGCCGGTGGAAAGAAGCGGGAATTTCTTTTCGAATTCTGGCAGCGACAATTTGGTGCAAAGGTTCAAAATCGAAATGAGGGCTGGAGTGCGTACAACGATTTGCTTGAGATCGTGCAGCCGTGCGGAGATGAGGCGGTACAAGAATTTCAGAAACGTTTCGGCTCGATGCTCCACGATGACGTGCAGCGCGCCATTGCAGAGACGTTTATAGATCGCTTGAAAAAATAAAGGCTCCCAGCATCTGCGCCAGCGGTTGTTCCCAATTGAGTGTGTCGAGATACAGAGGCCCCTTCTTCGAGTTGCACTTGCTTCCGAGTAACACGCTCAACGAGCGTTCCCCGAGCAAAGTGACCGACTTGGGAACAAAAGACGCATCCGCCGAAGCTAAGGGATTGATGCTCTGAGTAAGGAGGCCGAGACGTTCGAGAAACAAAGATTTGTAAGTGCGGCGCGATTGCCAGAGGCGGAGCGCCAGAGAAAGTTTGGCAGCTCCTGGGCGATCAGTACCGGCGTAAGTTTGCGGCAAGGCATGTAGGCCGGCGACTGTATGAAAGATTACTCATGGCTTCATGCGAGCAGGACTGCTGTACAGTCGGTATTCAATGACCTTTAGAATATTCGTAGTGGCCGCTCTTAATGCAGATGATCGGTGGGAGATGGAAATGAGATGGTGAGGGCCTTGCTGAAGGTTACAAAAAGCAGTAAAGCTCACTGGCGGGCCATGGAATCCGAGCGCGTAGTATATGCTGGGTTGCTGCAACTCATTTGAATTTAGAAAAGTGCCACAGAAATGAATTTGAAGAGTGCCCAAAAATGGCGAATAAAGTGTTCTTGTTGCCAGTTCGACCTGGGTCGTACTATCGAGTGAGTTACGTGGGACAGATGAAGGGCCTTATTGCCATTTACGATGAATGGTGCAATCGACCCCGCCGTGTTGGGGATGACGAGGCAATAATGATTCTCTTTGGTTTTTATGATATTGACCAGTTCTCGCGATTTTGCTTGGGCAGAGTGGATCCTTTGAAAAGCGCGGAAGTCCCCAGTGCCGAATTTTTCATTAGAACTAGCCCGGAACCATAGTTGTTTCATTCAGGGTATCCGAATTGTTTATGTCCCCGGAGACCCCTGGCGGCCGGCGTGACAGTCACAATGACATGTCGCCCGGTGGGGTTTTAGCGGCCCGCCACGATAATCGGGTGCCATTATGTCCAGCTCGCGGAGAACGTTGTGGGTGATTGAACCGACCGGAGTTACCACTCTAATTTTCTGCCCCTTAACGACCGCCTCAAACGCAGTTTCAACGGAGGCAAAGTGCAGATGATTTTGTAGCTCGCCTTCCCAAAAATGCGTTGCGATTACGTCGCGGAGATGCGGTCCCCAACAATGCTCACACGCGAGGTATATTGGGCTGAGCAACAAGAGCTGGGCACCGCATCGCCCGTCGAGTCCGAATCGGCTCCTTCCGATCTTGAAGCAGTGCTTTCTGAATACCATTTTCTGATCGCTCAAGATGCTCCGCATTCTCTGAACTGCGTCCGCAAACCCGGGGTGGGAAGCGTGTGGACTGTGTGCGATATAGTTTTCAAGAGAGGCCGCAAGCGAGGCTCGTTTCGCGTCGGGATTGCCCTTGAGATCGAGCCCATTTTCGAGGCAGAAAACTATTGCAACAAGGCAGGCATCTACGACTGCGCGCGTTTCATTGCGGTGAAAGGCCGTCTCTAATTTGGGTGCCATCGTATTCATCCTGTCCAAACCAGAAACGGACATCGTGCATTGTCTTAATTAGATTGTTGAGATTTTGGGGGTGGCCACCTCCAAATTCATCGATGATGTTCACTTCACGCAGCAATTCTGCAAGTGAAGAGGGAACATTCATAAGCATTTTATCTGCCACGATCTGACTACACGAAGCTGCGACTTTGGTCTGTCCAGAAACGTGTTCATCGAAAAGAAAAAAGGGGCTGCGCGCCTCCGCCGAATGTACTACCGACGCCGAGGAGGCGGCGGAAGGCCACAGATGTTTGCATCCAAGATCATGGGTTGCGGAGAAATCGATTGTTCGACAGATCGCAGCGCCACTTTTCAGGAGGTAGGCATGCCCGAAAAAGCAGCTCAGCCAAATATTCGTTGAGGTGAGGATCAGTATGCAAAATGACACGTTCAAGACTGTCGAGCACCTGCGGGGTGGGTGGTGTGTGGTTTCTGGAAGGGCGCCTTGCTGCATTCAGACGCCTTATCGGATAGCGCCGCTAACACACCTGCGGCAGCGGTGATATCAGGGTTACAGAGAGTGATGATGGCTGGTGTCTACCGGCTGTAGCGCTGTAACAATGCGAACGTGGCGTTGTCGTTTATATGTATCGTCACATCAGGATTCCATGCGAGCTTCTGACGAAACTCTTGCAACAAGAAGTCAAAACCATTGTTGATTTGCTGGGGTGGCGGGAGAGTATTTATAAAGCTGGCTAGGGCATCTGGATGCTCCCCAACGACTTGGATTAAGCCATCTGTCGCCAAGAAGATGCTTTGGAGATCGACAGTCGCTCCGGAGGCAAAGTGCTTTAGCGAATGTCGTTTCGCCAAATCGGCTCGGTTTTGTTCGGTGAGTGGAATGATTAGGTCACTGGCGAGGTATCTTCCTGCTTCTGAGTTCAGAACGTGAATCTTGCCGTTGAGTTCAACGATGCCATCTCCACAATGGAAAATAATAAATTGACTCTCAAGTCACAACGAAACCGAGTATCGTCGCCATCAAAAAATCGAACGCGAACATTTCTCGTTCTGCAACATCGGACTGAGTGTTAAATCTGCATCGTGGAAAGTGTGCTCTGGAGAGTCTTCAGAGATTTTCAACTGAAGTGTTAGGGGATAAGGGCCCGTCGAGGGCATCGTATGGGCTGCTCTGGATACCAAGGAAGCCAGAAGCTTCGCGCCTATTTCGTTACTGGAATTGCAATTATTCTCGAGTTTTGGGTGCGTGCCGGTGCAACCATCTGTCACGACGCCAACGATAATCTTCTTCTTGACGATCATAGCCAATGCATCCTGAGAATTTTGACTTTCGGCAGCATCCCAATGGTTCGTAGTGGTCCTCGATTGCAAACGGCAGTCAGATGCCTCCTTAGGAGTTTCGAATGGGAAATCCCAATCTGGAAAGGTGCGCGCCTCATTGGCATATTTAGGTTCCGACGGTTAGATCAAAATGCTTGAGGAAGACATTCAAAGCATCGGGATCATTCCGTATCGGTCAGGTTTTTTCGCAGGTAGGCTTCGCGCTAGGGGAAATGTAAGAGGCGATCATCTTCGAATCCTGAATTTGGCAAGGCAGTGTGACCTTGGCCAAGCCCGACTTGCAAAACCACGGTTGCTGATGTTGCTGTTCCCGTGGTTTGGTCTCGGCCGCCACAGGGTTTTTTAACCGCTTTAACAAAGAAATGATGCCCTGGATGATTTGTGTTGCTAGCGGAAGGGAAAAAGAGATTGTTGCGCTGTCGCTTACGAAGACTGCTTGAAGAAGGTATAGGCGAGGTTGAGATATTTTAAATGTGCAATGCGTCGTCAATATAGTATTCTTGGGACAGTCAAAATATGCAACGCCGAGGTGCGCCAAATAATCCGGGCCGGGAACGATGCACTTAGATGGCTGTCCCTGCTGTTTTGTTTTCAGATTCTTTTTGGTGGGTGACATGCAATTGATGAGGCCGTACTCCGACCAAAAATTCAAAACACACGATGGCTAACGCAAAAATATCGGCCCAAAATCTGAAAGTTAGTCTCCAGCCGCCTCGCCCCGCGGCACACGCCTGGCCAATCACTTCATAATCTTGTGGGTGGTTGACAAGGGAACTCCCCGATTGGAGCAACGTCGATGTCAATTATTACTGGCTTTCAATTGCTGGATCGCACATGATATTGCCGGGTTTACGTCTCCCAGAACAATTCTAGACTGATGGAGCTGCTCTATGACGGAGAATAATTCGTAAACAAATGCTATCGCTTTTGTATCGTCGAAGCGGAAACCCGACACGTCATTATATTTGTCGCGCTTTAAGTCAAATCCTAGCTCTGCGATAGTCGGAAAAGCGTACCGAGCCATCGAGAAATCCTACCAGCGCGTCGAACGATATTGTGAGTTCATACGCCGGCGCCTCAGGGAATGCGATCAAGCGGCCGGTATGTCTCGTGGAAAAATTGGTGTAGGAGTCGCATAGCGCAAGTACCTTTTGCTTGCGCTGATCAGTTGAAACTGCTCGAAATACACCTTCGCAACATTTGCGGCGTCGAGTGTAAAGACTTCACCTTCACCTCCTGCGGCAAGCCACGCGGGATCGGTAAATGGGTGTCCGTTGACGAAAAGTTGCATAGCATCACCAAACCTAAGGACAGCAGAATAGTCTCTGCATTATGGAGTGCGCGCATGGGCGGCCCTGCGAGACATCGATAGTGCAGTTCTCGCCCATCTCTTGCAGCAGTTCCGTTGTTTATATTTGGGTTTGGCCTTGAACAGCGCTCTGAGACGCCAGCGCAAAGGCGCGCCGAATTTCGCTGGCGCTCTGTCCCACAAAAATAGCCTCATCGAACCCGAGGCTGTCTTTGATATCAATTATTTTCTGACGCGGAAGCTGGGCGTGTTCAATGCCGATGACTGTGGAGCGTGCAAGATGTCCGTTTGCTTTTAGGTCTTGGACAATGGCCTTAATGTCGGAAGGCTGGGCGCCGCCTCTATTATCCTCTCCATCTGTAATTAGGCCGATGGTGAAGGTAGTCCGGATGTTCTGACCCAGTGCGTATGCGATGTTCGCTGCCATGTCTTGGAGGACATGCAACACGGTGGCATATAACGCGGTGCCGTCGCCATCCTGGGGGCGGTAGCGTTGACGATCCAAGTTTGAGATCGAGTCGTTAGCCGACTTCTCCAATATGGAGAACGGATTGAGCATTGTAATGCTTGAAGAGAACAGCCACTGAGCTACGTAGAGTGCATCCTTTCTGCACTTTGCGCTGCCACGAAGAGTTTTAATCATCAGCTGCTGTCCTTGGATGACAGCATCGGCGTAAGGTTCCATCGATGGTGATGCGTCAATCAAGAAACATGACATCACAGGGTCTTCAAATCCGCGCGCAAAATCTGCAGTGCGCACCGGCCTGTCACTTTGGGTAAGTTGGGCTGCAACCGTGGGCGTCATATTGCCCGAGTTCACCAGCGACTGCGTTGCCTGCGAAACCGTACTGTGGTGCGGCATAATATGGCCTCCCCCTGCCCTGCCTTGCCTTCTTAACGAGCAGACGCTCGTCCGCTCGATCACACGCAAAAAGTGAGCCCTCGGAAGGCTTGAGTTCTCCCCGAGGGATTTTGATGGACGCCAGCAGCATTTGCAAGCGGATGGTGTACAATCGATTGCGCTCGCCAATCAGGCGAGCCCAATATCTTCGCTTTTTGTTCTACAGACAGCACGGGCATGAGTTGGCGGATCGAGCCAAACTCCGGGGCGGCATCATCGAAGTCGCCGCGGCAAGCTTGGGGGCGCCCTTGAGCTGAGTTTCGAGCCACGCGATATTGCCGCCGGCAGGCGTGAGACGGGAGGGGGACAATGGCCGAGCCGAATGACAACACAGACTTGTTTATGAGAATGACCATGGGCGGCGACTGGGGCCGCTCCATGACCCTGCGTACGTTCCTCACCATCGCCCAAAGCGGGGACCTGAAGCGGGCGAACGAAGTCTACAAGAAACTCTCGAAGCACTGGACGAAGGACGAGCGCACCTGCTTCGCCATCATCATCGAGGAGATTACGACCGCTCTCACAATGGACCCACAGAAGTAGCTAACGCCTGGCTGAGGGTAAACCGCGATGGCAAGGCATTCCTCGTAACCGGATACATCATTCATTCTGCTTGCGCGCAACGCTCACTGGTTTTGGGAGGCTCGCGGCGCTGACTGCTGCTGGTAGGCCGTCCTGTCGGGGTATTCACTCGTGCACTTTATATGAGATACTCTCATACACAATCCGCCTGAAGCTGTCGCGCCCGTGCATCCGAAAGGAGTAAGCGTCATGGAGATATTGTTTATCCTGGTTATCCTTGCGGGCATAACTGCGGGAGGGATAATCATTTACAACGAAGTGAACCCGCTATGGCATAGGCTCGATGAAGCGCGAGCAAATATCGAAGTGGTAATGCACAAACGCACCCAGCTTACGCAGCGTCTTGTTGAGATCGCTTCGCGGTATGTTGGACATGAACGCTTAGTCCACCTTCAAATTTCAAGTGACAGAAATCGCGTTGGTCGCTCGCCTTTGGCCCAACCGGGCCAAGCGACGAATTTTTTTGCTGGGCTCGCTGCCAATTTCCCAGACTTAAAGGCCGATCAAACTTACTTGCGGTTGATGGGCGATCTCACGGTATTGGAAGGTGAAGTGCAAAATAAATATGAGGTCTACAATGCAAACGCGCGAGAATACAATGCGCGGCGTGCAAGCTTGCCAACGCTCCTTTATGCAGGGGCCCTAGGTTTTACTGTCGCGAAATATCTGGAACCGTCGCTGTGGTACGCAAGCAAATAATCGTGCTGGGCGAGCGAGTGTGAGCCTGTCAGGACCACCTGAGCGGGGACAGTCGATGCGAAAAGCAAAACCCTCGCAATTATTTGATGCGAGGGTGTGAGGAGCTTCCTCAGTTTAGAATCACTTTCCCTTCGTTGCTTTCGGCAATCGATTGGCGAAACCAGTTCTCGAAGGATCCGGTATCGCCCGCTTCAGTGGTTGCCTTGAGTGAAGAACGGCCACCGGGATGAGCTTGTGAATGTGCCGCGGGGCTGTTTCGGCGCGTATCTTTCAATTGTTCGATGACTTTCCGAAAACCATTATCCGGGATACCCATCTTTTCCTCCTGTCTAGAACAGGAACACCTCAGTATTGAGATGTACCTGACAGTAAACAGGAGCCTATTTATTAGTATACATAATATTAACTTCTTGTCAAATCTGGATGCATACCTTGCATTTACTTAAGAGCGGAATCCAAGTGGCAAGAATTTCAGGTCCGCGAAAACAGCGGGCCGTGGATTTGGGTGTCGGCGCAGGTTGCCTTGGGTAGCGGGACGGATTCGGTAGGGGCTGTTCCCTCTGCCGCCGTACGTCGCGAGCATCCGTCGGGCCACCGGGCGCAACCACCCGTTGGCTAAGATCATCCGAATAAGGCCGTCGTCTCCCGGCTCCCTCCGAATAAGAGAAGCCGTGGTCTCACAATAGAAACCAGCGGGGAATCCCCCACGCGATCACATTCGATTTATCCGGACCGGGAAATGCTCTAGGTATAATCGAGATAGATAGTCATCTCGGCCGGGACATATTTTGTCTCTTTGTGCTGGCCGTCGATGTAAATTTTGGCCTTGCCCTCGCGCGCGTGCGGAATGCGTGCAACGCCCTTCCTGTCTGTCTTTACTCGGTCGGTATTTTCAAAGGCCATGACGCCAGCAGAGATATACATGCTGACCGAGCACTGGACCGGATTTCCTTTTTTGAAAACGCGGACTTCGGTCATGAAGCGCTTCATCGTAAATCTCGCCGTTTGACTGGGCGGGCGTTAAAAGTATCGGCCACAGGAAACTCCGCCCGAAAGACGAGGTCAAGTGGAGCGCGCACCGGTCGGACGGCTCACTCTGATCCAAGTGCGCGATCGACAGCGGCTTTAGCTTCCTCGTAACTTGGGAGCTGCTGATCGAGGAGTGGGATTGGGATATGCGTTCCTTTGCGCAGTATGGCGATTTGCGCGTGGAAGGTCTGCTCGCCCTCGTGCTGCTCGATGACGGCAAGGCACGAAAAGGTGCGTTCGACCAGGTGATCGTACAGTACCGGCATCGGTGTCCTCTAAGGCTGGGTCGCGAAGGACATCCAAATAATTGCAATTTCTGTTGTAGTAACCGTCCAGCATGGCGACCTATGCGCGGATTGGATAAGGCATGGGCTGCAATGTTCGACACGTTATTATTTCTGCGACCTGCACACTCTCCGAAGAATTGATCGAAAGAAGAGCCGCCGAGGGACGTACAATCTCTGTCGGGTCCACGAAAGCCTTGCGTAGCACGCCAGCGATGGTGCTCGGTGTCGCTGATCGGGTTTGGACGGTTGGCGATTTTCTGGACGCCGCCTTGGCAACGCAGCCGAATGACCCAATCGTAACCCCGCCAGACCGCCGAAAGCGGTTTAAAGTAATCATATCGGTGGGCGCAACTGACCCATTGTGGTTCTCGTAGAAGCGAGTATAATTTCCCTGGAAATGGGGCGCCAACGGCGCCCCAGATTCGTAGTTCGAGGCGATTGACGTGAGCGATCAGACTTCAGATTCTTGGGCGCAGCAACTAGGCTTGGTTGCGACACCGCTCTTTGGTCGAGAGAGATTGGACGCTGGGCAGCAGCACTTGGCGCTGCTTGATGGCGTGCGCGCTAGCTTTTTGCTTTCCGATTCCGAAGAAGACGTTTCGGCCGCCCCTGATTGGGCGTGGTCATCCAACGTGCGTCATCATGTGCTGCTTAAAAAAGAGCAAATTATCATCTCGCGTGTCTCTGGCGCAAAAGACACCTTGGTGCGCAAATCCGTCGAATCAAAATTGGCAGAGTTTCTGCGATATCTTGAACTCGACGCAGATGCACAAAAAATCGTTGGTGTCATAGATCATATCATTCGGCTGTTCCGCAAGCACCGAACGAATCTTCACGAAAATCGCAAAACGTGGAAAGGAAATTTTCCTGATATTGAAAGTTTTTTGTATTTGCTCGCGGTCGCGCAAGAAGAGGATTCTATAACCGCTCATCGGAGCGGGGATAAACTGCTCAAAAAGTATTCGTTGAACAGCTTTGATCCGGACCGTCTTGGCGAAGATTATGTTTCGCGCTTTGTCGAGGAAGTACGACTAAGCCTCATTTCAACGCGCCACCTGCTTACTCCGTTGGCGATCCGGCACGCAGGAGGTGCACTATTCCAAGAGGCGCACGCAGAACTTATATCAGCCCCCATTCAGATGACATTGTTTGGACTGGCCGATGCCGCGCATCAAAAGCTCGATCTTTCATCGCTTGGTGTTTTCTATACGCCACCGGGGCTAGCGCGAATACTCACTGAGATTGCAATCGAGCCTCATCTCAAACGTGACGTGATCAGGATAAATGATCCCGCGTGCGGGTCTGGAATATTTTTGTGTGAAGCCATCAGAGTGCTTCAACGCAAACAATACAAAGGGCGAGTTGAACTATTTGGCCGCGATGTATCGAGCGCGGCCGTTCAAATGGCCCGCTTTTCGGTTGCGTGTGCTCTTCTCGATTGGCCGGGACACCGAGTTAAATGGAACGTCGGTTCAGGAGACTTTTTCGGAGACCCGATTGTAAATCGGCGACTATTTAATGTCGTGCTGATGAATCCTCCATTTATTTCCTGGGACGCTTTAACAACGGAACAGAGAGAACTTGTACGCGACGTTCTCGGGGGGGCCTTTGCAGGGAAGCCCGATCTCAGCACAGCCTTTATTCAAGAATCTCTGGGCCAGCTCGTAGACGGCGGGACGCTGGCCACTCTTATTCCTCGCGGCGTGTTGGACAGCCAACGGGGCCGCAAGTGGAGAGAAGAAACTCTTTTAAAGAACGATGTTCGCTTGCTCGGCACATTCGGCGATCATGGCTTGTTTCGCCACGCGATGGTTAGTGTCGGCGCGGCGGTGTTCGAACGCAAGCGCGCCGATGCGGCTGCGGTTATGGTCTGGGCAGACGAGAGACCTCATTCAGCCGAGCGCGCGTTGCGCGCACTGCGCCGCCGATTGTCCGTAGGTAATACGATCGAGGATCGATCTACAAATTGGTCCATTTATTCGATGAAAGCGGCCGACCTTGCTGCTCGCAAAAGTTGGCTACCAACCCCAAATGCATTGGGCTCTCTGCTCGATGTTATTAAAGAACGCAACTTTCCATCTGTCGAACAGCTTTTCACCGTCCGGCAGGGGATCAAAACCGGTCTGAAAGAAGCATTTCTTGTCTCGGATGATGAGCTGAAAGCCCTTCCTGGTTCAGAGCATAAGTATTTTCGTAAGGTCGCAAGTGGCGATGACATCTTGGGTGGTCGCGTGCTTTCATCCACGCACATCTTCTATGTTCCAAAACGATTCAAGTCAGAACAAGAAATGCTTAGGGCCGTTCCAAAATTCGGCCAAAGGCTTTTGGAATATAAAAGCGACTTAAAGAAACGCACCTACGTTGATCCGCAAAGATGGTGGGAATCCTTTCGTCCAAAAATGGATCTAGCATCCCGAACACCTCGGATTTTGACCAAGATGTTCGGCGCGTTGAACATGGCCGCCGTCGATGCGAAGGGAGAGTTTCTGCCTCTTCAAGCATTTGCTTGGATGCCGACTGAGGCAGCACTAGACGTTGATACTGGATCTCGAAGAAGCGGCTCTGTGGTGGTACTGCCGAATACTTAATTCCAGAATTTTCTTTCTGTTGAGAAGAGAGTTCGCCGCTGCAATCACTTCTGGGGGGCAACTGGATGTTTCAAGAAAATATGTCGATGACGTGCCCCTTCCGATGCCCAGTCGCGATGACCTGATTGCAATCATAACCGCCGAAGATCACGACGTAGCTGCTTCAAGAGAAAACGACGAGCTAGTTGCCGGCGCTTATGGCACTAGCCTGGAGTCGTGGCCTATCTATGAAGCCAATTAGCCAGCATGTATTTCAGGGACACCTGCAGACGCTCCGAAATATATTCGGAAGAAGGTTTGAATCGCGGCATGGCGATCATTTCGTGCTTACAGCGACCAATATTCCTGGGCCGGGTGTTTCCATCGCTCTGCAGGACAATGCGTCCACCATTAGCGTAGTCAATGAGGGCGATGCAAACAGGGTTTGCGCGGTATTAGCTACGGCGGGACGCAGGCGCGTTCTTTGCTCTTTTTACGAAGGCTGGAAAATCATTCGGCCTAGAAAACCAGAATATCTATTCGATAAGGCGGGTATGGCGTTTTTTCTCGCGATCCCTCACGGATCGGATTTTTTAAACAAACAGATGTTTCGCTTAGAATGGGACAATTGGCAGCACCAAGATCAGCCAAATAAGGCGGCGCACCCTCACTGGCAATTTGACCGCTGGCTGACTGCTTCCGAGACTGATCTGGGTTTAGACGAATTACGAGAGAGTCTTGAACCTGCGCAACCCGAGGCGGTCGTTTTTGAATCGGCAGCAGCGCATTCTGCTCAGCAGTCGGCAACCACGATCGAACGTCCGAACCTTGGGTGGTTTACCCGACTTCATTTTCCGTCAATCGCACCCTGGGCAACAAATCCCATTATAGATTTAGATAATGTTCGCCAACAACCGCACCGCAACATGCCTGATTTCGGTAACAGAACTTGAGACGTGGATCGAATCATCTCTGCGATATCTCAAGAACGAGTTGGAGACTTATGAATAGTCGCCGGTTTTGAAATGTGGAGTGGCCGAAATCGGCCAGCACCCGGCCGCTCAATGAGAACGTTCCGTGAAACTAGAACGGAAAAAAGTTGCCGAAAACGGGCATAGTTTTTCCGAGGCAAAAAATTGGCCCGCTATTTGCGGGCCAAGACTTGAGACAGATGCGCCTCATAGGTTTCCACGGCCCTGCGCATTTCCGGCATGTAGGTCCAAACGTCGTAGATTTGCTCAACCTCGGTCGTGACGGCTGCCACGTGATTGATGAGCCGTTCACCGATATGCGCGGGTGTGCCGAGCTTCGCGTGCGTCGTCCTCATGGTCCGGCGCAAATCGTGGAGCCTCCACCCTTCCACCCCGTCGTTCAGTTCCTTTTTGAGCTTGCTCCAGCCCGAGATAGGCCGATCGTCGGATACCCTCGACGGGAAGAGTAAGTCGGTTGTGTTGCGGCGGGGGATTGTTTCGAGGATGGCGGCCGTCATGTCGCCGTAAGGAAACGTGTGTTCCTTTCGGTTTTTCGTGACTTCCTCCGGGAGCGTGATGGTCCGCTCGTTCTGATTGATCCACGGCCACCGCAGGCCGCCGACCTCCCCTCGTCTTTGTCCGGAGAGGATCAGGAGTTGGACCACCGTGCCGTGCGGATAGCCTTGCTCGCCGGCCGCGATCCACACCGGTTTCAGCTCTTCGGGCTTTAGGACGCGCTTGCGCTTCTTGCTCGGCTTGACTTCGACGCCTTCCAGCGGCGAGTGGGGGATAAAGCGTCGGGGCGGTTTAACGCACCATCGGAAGATGATGCGAGCCACCGCAAGCGCGTGGTTCCTCTCTCCGAACGAGACACCATCAACGCAGTCGATGACGTTCTCATAGGTTATTTCGGGAAGCTTCTTCGCACCCAACACGGGCACGAAATACTTGCCGAGATGTCGCTTGTAGTCCCGTTGCGTTCGGGGCTTCTTGGTTTCGATGGCGACTTTGAACAACTCGAACGCCTCACTGAATGTGAGGCGGCTGGTCTTCGTTAGCGGCTCGGTCAGAAGCTTCTTTGCCTGTTGCCGCGCGTCGGCAAGCGACATGACCGGATAGTGACCGATACGCGTGCGCGTTCGTTCACGACCGCGAATAACAATCCACGTTTTACGGTTTTTCAGAACGCGGATGCCGAACGCGGGCGTCGATTTGTCAAAGTACGTGCCGCTCTCTTTCAAACGCGACACGCTGATATCAGTGAGATGGGCGACTGGCATTTTTTTGGCTCCGTTTTGGCTCCGAAATCGTGCGCGTAAGGGCGGGTGCCAGTGAGGCACCATATCACGACGATTTCCGAATTCATTAGGAGTTTCAAATACTTAGCGGTAGCTATGTGGAAGTATGGGGAGCGGTGAAATTACGCGGAATGAAATTATGATTCCGCTGCTCTAACCAGCTGAGCTACCCCGCCATCTCACAATGAGCCGGCGCCTTGTTCGCGATGGCCGCCGGCCGGGGCCAGATTTAGGGCAGGTCGCCGCGGTTTCCAAGGGGCCTTCCGGGCCAAAAAGAGGGGCTCGCGGGCCAAAACTCAAGTTGCGTTAAGCCGTGCGAAGCGAACCAGCGAAAAATGCCCGAATGGCGGCATCTGGCGGCGTTCGACCAGGCGCACGCCGGGATGGCGCGCCGCCCAGGCGACCAGCCGCTCGAAGCCGAATTCCGCCTGCCAGCCGAGCCAGCGGGCGAGCGGCGCGGACCACCCTTCGAGCAACGCGCGAAACCCGCTTTCGGCGGCCAGATGGTTGATCAGAACGATTTCGCCGCCTGGCCTCAGCACGCGGGCGAATTCGTCAAGCGCCGCTTCCGGCTGCGGTACGGTGGTGATGACGTATTGGGCGACCACGACATCGAAGGAGGCGTCCTGAAATCCCAGCCGCTGCGCGTCCATCACGACAAGTCCGTCGACATTGGTGAGCCGATGCTCCTGCACGCGCTCTTTGGCCTTGCGCAGCATGGGCGCCGATAGATCGAGGCCGATCACGCGATTGGTCCAAGCGTAGTCGGGCAGCGACAAGCCGGTGCCAACGCCGACTTCGAGGATTCGGCCGCCGATCCGCTCGGCGGCCGCGACCGCAGTCCTGCGCCCGCGCTCGAACATCGCGCCGAACACGAGGTCGTAGATCGGCGCCCAGCGCGCATACGCCTGCTCGACCTCCCGCTTGTCGAGTTCCTCCCCCATCACGACCGCCGCTGTTAGCGCTGTATGACCAAACTTTTGCGACGAACTTTTGCGATGATTCAGCGCGCGACGGCAAGCGCCGCGTGAGTCTCGGCCGGCTTGCCGGCCGAGACGGTGCTGGCGATGAAGCCGCCGCCAAGCACGCGGGCCTGGCCTTCGGCGGCGTCGTAGAACGCGCAGGCTTGGCCGGGCGAAACGCCGTCCTCGCCGCCGATCAGCTCGACCTCGATGCCGCCGGCGGCGGAACGCAGCCAGGCCGGCTGCGGCGGCCGGGTCGAGCGGACCTTGACGAAAATTTCCACACCGCTCTCGACTGCGTCTTCGAGGTTGCCGTCGCCGAGCCAATTAATGTCGCGCAGGCGGATGCGGCTCGTGCGCAATGCCTCGCGCGGGCCAACCACCACGCGGCGCGCGGCAGCTTCGAGCCGCACCACGTAAAGCGGGGCGCCAGTGGCGACGCCGAGCCCGCGCCGCTGACCGACGGTGAAGTGGATGATGCCATCGTGGCGGCCAAGCACGCGGCCGTCGAGATCGACGATCTCGCCGGGGCCGGCGGCGCCGGGCCGCAGCCGCTCGATGACTTGCGCGTAATGACCGGTCGGCACGAAACAGATGTCCTGGCTGTCCTGCTTGTCGGCGACGGACAGGCCGAAGCGGCGCGCGAGTTCGCGCGTCTCCGCCTTGGTGCGGTCGCCCAGCGGAAAGCGAAGCAGATCAAGCTGCGTGCGTGTGGTGGCGAACAGAAAATAGCTCTGGTCGCGCTCCGCCTCGCGGGCGCGGTAGAGCGCGCGGCCGCCGCCCGCCAGCGCGCGCGATGCGACGTAATGCCCGGTCGCCAGCACCTTGGCGCCGAGCTCGCGCGCGGTTTCCAGCAAGTCGCGGAATTTGATCGACTGGTTGCACTCCACGCACGGCACCGGCGTCTCACCGGAGACGTAGCTCTGCGCGAAGCGGTCGATGACGGCTTCCTTGAAGCGGCTCTCGTAGTCGAGCACGTAATGGGGAATGCCGATGCGCGCGGCGACAGCGCGGGCGTCGTGAATGTCGCGGCCGGCGCAGCAGGCGCCCTTGCGGTGGGTCGCCGCACCGTGATCGTAGAGCTGCAGCGTGATGCCGACGACGTCGTAGCCGGCCTCGGCCAGCAGCGCCGCGGTGACCGACGAATCGACGCCGCCCGACATGGCGACGACAACACGCGTGTCGGACGGCCGTCCCTCGATGTCGAGATCGTTCAGCATTGCAACGCGAACAGGTTCCTTTTCGCCAATCCGACCCTGCCGCGCGGGTACACGCAGCTCGGGGGACCGCTCGATTTCTGCCCATACTATAAGTGTAGCCCTCTAGCTCCGCCATGGCCGGGGCGCATGGCGTGCAGCGGCAGTAAGCGCCGATCCGTGACGCGCGTGGGCGGCAAAATCTGCCGCATCAGCGCCGTTTCGCCCCCTTCGATCCGCGGGGCCTAGGCGGCCAACATATTGAATTTACAAGATTTCCCACGACGGCTGGAGCTGGCCCGCCGGTTGCAAGCAGACATCAGCCGCTTGTTGTCTTCTGGGAGTGCCGCAGTGCCGAGTGCGCCGGGTATTACGTCAGACGTCAGTTCCTCGATGATGAGCGCGTCGCCGCGTTCGCAGCCCTCGACCGCACCACAACCGAGCGGCACGCAGACTTTTGCCTCTCTCCTTGACGCCGACATCCCGCCGCCGCCTCCACCCCCGGCGCCTTCGTCCGCAACCCCGGCCCCGGCGCCTTCGTCCGCAACGGGCAATACGCCCAGCGTTTCGCAGCCCAGCGTTTCGCAGCCCAGCCAACAGGTAACCTCGACGGCCAATGCGCAAGCTCCGGCGACCGGCGGCGCGAACGCGAGCGCGACTGCCAATTCGGCGCCTGCCCCGAGCACAGCGGCCAACGGGAAGCCTCAGCCCACCGCAAGCCAGTCATCCAAGCAGCCGAGCAACGCGGCGACAAATACCCCGGCCAACTCCACGCCGCCCGCGGCCGTCGCTCCAAACAACAATGCGCCGATCGATACGTCGGTGGACCAATCCACCTCGGCAGCGGCCGCCATGGCGGCGGCGAATGCGTTGGCCCCTGCCAATGCAAACGGCGGCACGGCAACGGCAACGGCAACGAAAGCGACCGGCAAAGACGCCGACAAGACCAGCGACGCTGATGCCAATGGAGCAGGGTCGAGTACGAACCAATCGCCAACGTCGGCCAGCGTCCAGCCGGTCGCAGCGGCGATTGTCCTGAATGCTTCGACGACCAGCGCTCCGTCGTCGCCATCAACCGATGCGCTGTCGGCCATCGGCGGGCAGGCAAAGGCACGCGCTAAGGCGGCACCGTCGGCGGCCGGCGATCAAGATACGCAGATCCCGGACGCCGCCGATGAAGCGGCCAATTCTTCGTCGCCGACGCCATCGACCGATAGCGACCAGACCAGCACCGCGACGTCATCTGCACCCACCACCACTGCCGCGAATGTAGCATCGCCGACCGCCGGCGCGCCGCAGGCACAAATCCAGGCCGACACCAGCGCCACTGTGCTGACGCAGACCGAAGCTGTGGCGCAAGCGAGTGGCGGGCGCACCGCTGTGCGCGGCGACATTGCCGGGGTGACCTCCGCGCAGGGTGCCGGAGCCGCGACTGGCCAGGGCGCAACCGGTGCCGCAAACGCCTTGCCGAATTTCGGCTTCGTTGCGGCGAATACACTCAGCACGGGCGCGACGACATCAGCGGCGGCCGCCGACGCTGCCGTTCCGGTCGCCGGCCTCGCCGTCGCGATTTCATCGCGCGCCCAGGCCGGTTCGAACTCAGTTCGACATCCGGCTCGATCCGCCGGAGCTTGGCCGCATCGACGTGCGGCTGGGCGTCGACAGCAGCGGCCAGGTGACGACGCACGTCACCGTCGACCGCGCTGACACGCTACAGCTGTTGCAGAGCCAGCAGCCTCAGCTCGAGCGCGCGCTCGAGCAGTCCGGCTTGCGGACCGCCGACAACGGGCTGCAGTTTACGCTGCGCGATCAGTCCTTCACTGGGCAGAACGGCACCGGCAACGGCGGCAACCAGCAAACTCCGACACAGCTTGTCATCCCCGACGCCGATTTGGCGCCGGTCGATACAGCGCAGATCTATTCACGCTGGAACCTCGGCAGCGGACTAGACATCCGGGTGTGAGCAACAGTTTGAGCTGACCATGACAACCAGCACCACCTCGCCCATCTCCACCACCTCTCCCATCTCCGCCTCCAGTGCGGCCGCTTCGACGCAGACGACGAACGGCACGTCGATGCAGCAGCTCGCCGGCAATTTTGACGAGTTCCTGCAGCTGCTGACGACGCAGCTGCAGAATCAGGATCCGCTCGATCCGATGGATACCAACTCGTTCACGCAGGAGTTGGTCGAGTTCTCGTCCGTCGAACAGCAGATCAACACGAACACCAACATGCAAACGCTGATCTCGCTGCAGCAGACGTCGACGGACGTGTCGGCGCTGCAGCTGGTCGGATCGACGGTCACGGTCAGCGGCGCCAGCGCGGCGCTTTCCAACGCGACCAACAGTCCGGCGACATGGACGTTGAATTCGCCTTCGTCGGCGACGGGAAATATCACGATCACCAATTCGTCGGGTCAGACCGTCTACACCGGGACCACGCCGCTCAATCCGGGAGCGCAAACCTACACCTGGAACGGCAAGGGCACGAACGGGACGACCTGGCCGGACGGCAACTACACGCTCGCCATCAACGCGACCGGTGCGAACGGACAAGCGGTGACCGTTTCCACCCAGGTCCAGGGGACCGTCACCGCCGTCAACACCAACGTCAATCCGCCGACACTGACCGTGTCCGGCCAAACCGTTCCGCTGAGCTCAATCCAGTCGGTCAACGGCAGCGGCTCCAGCAGCCTGTCGAGCAGTCTGTCGAGCCTCAGCAGTCTCAACACCAGCATCAATAACCTCAACAGCACGCTCGGCAGCTTCATGCAGTCGCTGTAGCGGGCATAGGGGATACTGCGTAGCCGGATTGCGAACCGCCTGAAGCTTAGCGATGACAGCCGAATCGATCTGCAGCATTGGCGACAATCACGGGTGCGGCGCATTCGCCCGCCGCCGCCAATTGACCGTTAGGCTTAGGCAAATTTTAAGCCGCGGTGCGTAATGTCGCCATCTGTCGCGTTGTCGAGTTCGTGAGAGTGGCTATGACCGAACCCCATCGCCCGAGGGTCAAGTATGTGATCGGGCCTGACGGTTCCCCGCTGACGATCGCGGATTTGCCCGCACCGGGGACCAAGCGTTGGGTTATCCGCCGCAAGGCGGAAGTCGTCGCGGCTGTCCGCGGCGGACTTCTGTCGCTCGAAGAGGCGTGCAGCCGCTATACGCTCACCGTCGAAGAATTCCTCTCCTGGCAGTACTCGATCGATCAGCACGGCCTCGCCGGCCTGCGCACGACGCGCATTCAACAGTACCGCCAGTAACGCGCGCTTAATTCCTCTTACTGGTTCGTCAACGCCGGCCTCACGCGCCGGCGTTTTGATTCGCGCCTCGGCGGCAAGCGAATAGCGGCTGGCGAGGAGCGCACAGCCAATAATGGCTCGCGCCGTTCTATTCGCTGGCGCCTCGGACTGGACCCGCGGTGAGGTTTTGCGACCGGTCGGTCGCAAATTAACCGGGCGCTAACCATCCACCGGGCAAATCTTGCCTATCTCGAGGCGTCGCCTGGGGGGTGGAGCTCGGTGCAAAATCTGCTGGAGTTTATCAAGACGATCGGGGCCCCGCGCATTGCCGCCATGGGCGCCGTTACTCTCGCGTTGGTCGGCTTCTTCGGCTTTCTCATCCTGCGAGTGACCACGCCGGACATGACGCCGCTTTTCACCAATATGACCATGGAAGATTCCGCCGCGATCGCCAAGGAGCTCGACCGCGAAGGCGTCACCTACGAGATCCGCGGACAGGGCGATGTCATCCTGGTGCCGCGCGATCGAGTCGCCCGGCTGCGCATGACGCTGGCGGAGAGCGGGCTGCCCAAAGGCGGCAGCATCGGTTACGAGATTTTCGACAAATCCGACGCGCTCGGAACCACGAGCTTCGTGCAGAACATCAACGCCGTGCGCGCGGCCGAAGGCGAGCTCGAACGCACCATCCGCACGCTCGATGCCGTCGAGGATGCGCGCGTGCACCTGGTCACGCCGGAGCGGCCGCTGTTCTCGCGCGAAAAGGTCGAGCCGTCGGCCTCGATCGTGCTGCGCGTGCGCGGCACGCTCGAGCAGGCGCAGGTGCGCGCCATCCGTCACCTCGTCGCCACTGCGGTCAGCGGCTTGAAGCCGCAGCGCATCTCGATCGTCGACGAGGCCGGCAATCTATTGGCCGACGGTGCCTCGGACGATCCCAATGCTGGACTGGGAGCCGATGAGCGGCAGATCGCCTATGAGGGGCGGTTGCGCAAGCAAGTGGAGGGCATCGTCGATTCGGTGGTCGGTCCAGGCCATGCCCGGGTCCAGATCACCGCCGATTTCGATTTCAACCGGATCACGCAGACCTCCGACAAATACGATCCGGATAGCCGCGTCGTCCGCTCCAGCCAGACCCGCGAAGAAACCACCGACACCTCGTCAGGCAACGTCAACCAGGTGACCGTCGGCAACGAAATACCGCAAGCTCCACTGGCGCAGACTCCCGCCGCGCCCGCCCCCGCGCCGCCGCGCGACGCGACCCGCAAAACCGAGGAAGTCGTCAACTACGAGATTTCGAAAACCTCCAAGACAGAAGTGATCGAAGGCGGCCGCGTCAACCGCGTCTCAGTCGCCGTGCTGGTCGACGGCACCTACACCAAGAACGACAAGGGCGACGTCGTCTATCAGCCGCGCAGCAAGGAAGAGATCGATCAGATCGCGGCGCTGGTCCGCTCGGCGATCGGCTTCGACCAGAAGCGCGGCGACCAGGTGGAAGTGGTCAATCTGCGCTTTGCCCAGCCCACCGGCGAGCCGATCGAAGCGTCGGGCGGCTTCTTCTCGGCGCTGCACTTCTCCAAAGACGACATCATGCAGGCCATCGAGATGGTGGTGATGGGCCTGCTCGCTCTGGCGGTGCTGCTCATGGTGGTGCGGCCGCTGGTGCGCCGTGTCCTGGCGCCGGTAGCGGGCGCGCTCCCGGCACTGCCGCCGGTCGCGGCGGGCGCCGCCTTGGCGGAAGCGCCGGCCGCGCCGGGCATCACCGCCGAAGCTGCAATGGCGCTCAAAGCCGAACAGAGCGAGACCTCGAAGATGATCGACATTGCGCAGATCCAGGGCCAGGTCCACGCCCAATCGGTGCAGAAGGTCGGCGAAATTGCCGATCGCAATCCGCACGAGACCGTTTCCATCATCCGTCAATGGCTGCATGAGAGCGCCGCCGCCTGACGACGCCTGATCGAGCAACAGCATGGCTTCCGCCGCCGAGAAACTCGACAACGACGCCGCCCGCCGCGAGATCAACAGCGCGCTGGCGAGTCTGGCCGGCAATGCCGGCGGCAGGCCCAGCAGCGGCAAGCGCCTCTCCGGGCCCGAGCGGGTGGCGATCCTGATGCTGGCGCTGGGCGAGCAGCACGGCGCCAAGATCTGGAGCATGCTCGACGATGACGAGCTGCGGCAGGTTTCGATTGTGATGTCGACCATCGGCACGATCGAGGCCGAGCTGGTCGAGAATTTGTTGCTCGAATTCGTCTCGCTCATGTCGGCGTCGGGCGCGCTGATGGGCAATTACGACGCCACCGAACGCCTGCTGCAGCAATATCTGCCGCCCGAGCGGGTGGGCAACATCATGGACGAGATTCGCGGTCCCGCCGGCCGCAACATGTGGGAGAAGCTGTCCAACGTCCAGGAAGAGGTGCTCGCCAACTATCTGAAGAACGAATACCCGCAGACCGTCGCCGTGGTGCTGTCGAAGATCGGACCCGAGCACGCCGCCCGCGTGCTGGCGATCCTGCCGGAGGAGCTGGCGCTCGACGTCATCAACCGCATGCTGCGCATGGAGGCGGTGCAGAAAGAGGTGCTCGAGCGGGTCGAGCAGACGCTGCGCACCGAGTTCATGTCGAACCTGTCGCAAACGCGGCGGCGCGATGCGCACGAAGTGATGGCGGAAATCTTCAACAATTTCGACCGGCAGACGGAAACGCGCTTCCTCACCGCGCTCGAGGAAGAGAACCGCGAGAGCGCCGAACGCATCAAGACGCTGATGTTCACGTTCGACGATCTCACCAAGCTCGATACCGCATCGTCGCAGACGCTCATGCGCTTCATCGAAAAGGACAAGCTTGCCGTCGCGCTCAAGGGTGCCGCCGAACCGGTGCGCCAGTTCTTCCTGTCGAACATGTCAACCCGCGCGGCCAAGATGCTGATGGACGACATGGCGGCGATGGGACCGGTGCGCTTGCGCGAGGTCGACGACGCGCAGGCGCTGCTCGTCAACCTCGCCAAGGATCTCGCCGCCAAGGGCGAGATCGTCATCTCCAAGAGCCGCGGCGAAGAAGAATTGATCTATTAGGACCAGCATGGGCGCTCCAACCAAATTTCTGTTCGACGTCGACTTCGCCCCGGGCGCCGACCGCAAGCAGACGGTCGCGCTCGCCGAGCACGCGCTCAAGCTCGCCGAAGCGGAGGAAGCGGCGCTGCGGCGCGGTTATGCGCAGGCGCAAACCGACGCCAGGGTGGAAGCCGATCGCCGCATTGCCGCCGCCATGGAACGCATCGGCAGCGGCATCGCGGCGGCCAACACGGCGCTCAAGGCGATCGAAACCCGGCTCGAATGCGAGGCGGTCGAGGTCGCGGTCGCGGTGGCAAAGAAACTCGCGCCGGCGCTGATCGCGCACGAGCCGTTCGCCGAGATCGCGGCGCTGGCGGGCGATTGTTTCCGCCAGATGGTGGCTTCGCCGCACATCGCGGTGCGGGTCAACGATGCGCTTTATGAGATCGCGCGGCAGAAGCTCGATGGCATCGCGCGCGCTTGCGGCTTCGAAGGCCGGCTGGTCGTGCTCGCCGAATCCGATGTCGCGCCCGGCGACTGCCGGATCGAATGGGCTGATGGCGGCATAGATCGCGACAATGTCAAAGCCGACGCGGCGATCGGCGAGGCGGTGGCGGGCTATCTTGCCGCCCGCCGCGGCTTCGCCGGCACGAACGAGACCACGCAGGAGGTATGAGGATGAGCGAAGATTCCAAGGTCGCGCTGCCCGATCTCGAAGCCGGCGAAGCCGATGTGCCGTTTGTGGCGGAGCCGGAAGGGCCGACGTCGCGGATCGCCGAGGATCTCGAAGCGGTGTTCGATGTGCCGGTTCAAGTCTCCGCCGTGCTCGGGCGCGCCCGCATGGAGATCGGCAATCTGCTCAAGCTTGGTCCCGGTACGGTGCTGGAACTCGACCGCAAGGTCGGCGAGGCGATCGATATCTACGTCAACAACCGCCTGGTGGCCCGCGGCGAAGTCGTGCTGGTGGAAGAAAAGCTCGGCGTGACCATGACGGAAATCATCAAGGCGGAGCGAAGTTAATGCGTAGCGCACGGGATCGACGGCTTCTTTCCTTCTCCCCCTGCGGGAGAAGGTGCCCGCGCCAACGGGTCCGGCCCGAAGTGGCCGGCCCGATGACAAGCTCAGCGCGGGCGGATGAGGGGTCGTCCCTCCGATTCAAAAAACCCTCACCCGGCGCGAACCTGCGGTCCGTGCCACCCTCTCCCGCAAGGGGAGAGGGAAGAAATGGAGGCGTCTCATGCGCCTTTTGATCATCGGCACGCTCAACGGCCAGCTCACCGTTGCCACCAAACTGGCGATGGCCAAGGGCGCAACCGTCACCCACGCCACCGACATCGCCCAGGCGCTCGCGGTTTTGCGCGCCGGCCGCGGCGCCGATTTGTTGATGGTCGACGTCGCCATCGACATCCGTGAACTGGTGCGCGGGCTGGAAGCCGAGCATATCCATGTGCCGATCGTCGCCTGTGGCACCGCCACCGACGCGCGCGCCGCGGTCGCCGCCATCCATGCCGGCGCCAAGGAATACATCCCGCTGCCGCCCGATGCGGAATTGATCGCCGCGGTGCTGGCTGCGGTCACCGACGATACGCGCGAGCTGATTTATCGCGACGAGGCCACCGCGCGCGTGGTCAAGCTCGCCCAGCAGGTGGCGCCGAGCGAGGCTTCGATTCTGATCACCGGCGATTCGGGAACCGGCAAGGAAGTGCTGGCGCGCTACGTCCACGCGCATTCGGGCCGCGCCAAGAAACCGCTGATCTGCGTCAACTGCGCGGCGGTGCCGGAATCGCTGCTCGAATCCGAATTATTCGGCCACGAGAAGGGCGCCTTCACCGGCGCCGTGGCGCGCCGGATCGGCAAGTTCGAGGAGGCCAACGGCTCGACGCTGCTGCTCGACGAAATTTCCGAAATGGAGGTGCGGCTGCAGGCAAAGCTCCTGCGCGCCATTCAGGAGCGGGTAATCGACCGGGTCGGCGGCGGTCGGCCGGTGCCGGTCGACATCCGCATCATCGCCACCTCCAACCGCAACCTCGCCGAAGCGGTGCGCGAAGGCACCTTCCGCGAAGATCTGTTGTTCCGGCTCAATGTCGTCAACCTGAAAATTCCGCCGCTGCGCGAGCGGCCGGCCGACGTGCTCGAACTCGCCGACTATTTCGTCAAAAAATATTCAGCGGCGAACGGCGTGCCGGCGCGGCCGTTGTCGGTCGAGGCGCGGCGCACGCTTTCGGTCAATTACTGGCCGGGCAACGTGCGCGAACTGGAAAACACCATGCACCGCGCCGTGCTGATGGCGAGCGGCGTCGAGATCGGGCCGGAGGCGATCCTCGCGCCTGACGGCGCGCGTCTCGATCAGCAGCGCGGCGCGCCGGCGGTAGCGCATGCGGCGCTCGCCGCCGAGCAGATTTCGCGCGCGCTGGTCGGTCGCACCGTCGCCGAGGTCGAGCGCGATCTCATCCTCGAGACGCTCAAGCATTGCCTCGGCAACCGCACGCATGCCGCCAACGTGCTCGGCATCTCGATCCGCACGCTGCGCAACAAGCTCAACGAATACTCCGCCGACGGCGTCCTAGTGCCGCCGCCCGGCGGCGGCGCTGGCGGCGAGCCGCGCGCGGCGGCGTAGGGCTGCGCGTAAGGATTCTGCCCTTCCTCCAAAACTCGGAATGGCATAGTTTGACGGTAGCTGCTGCAACACGCGGACATGCCGAAGCCCCCGCTCATGTGAAGGGCAACACGCATACCGTCGGCGGGCATCATACTCGTAATCGAGCTCCGGTTTTTTCTGGCGTTCTCAACGCCCAGGCCCGTCAGCGGTCGCGACGCACGGCTTGTACGTCCTTCAATCACCAGTGGGTATCATCATGAAACTTCCTCGCCGAAAATTCCTGTATCTAGCAGCGGGCGCTGCCGCGCTGCCGGCTATGTCTCGCATTGCATCGGCGCTCGACTATCCGACGCGGCCGGTGCGCATCATCGTCACTTTTCCCCCTGGTGGCTCCAACGACCTACACGCTCGGCTGCTCGGGCAATGGCTCTCTGGGCGGCTTGGCAAACCGTTCATTGTTGAGAACCGGTCTGGTGGCGGCGGGAATATCGGCACCGAGGCAGTCGTGCGGTCGGTTCCCGATGGCTATACTCTACTGCTGTTGAGCGTAGGTATTGCAATCAATGCCGCCTTCTACCCAAATCTCAGTTACAATCTTGTCCGCGATATTACTCCGGTCGCGGCATTTATTCGATCTGCTTACGTGATGCTCGTGAATCCGTCGCTGCCCGCAAAAACGGTTCCCGAATTCATTACTTACGTCAAAGCGAACCCAGGAAAAGTCAATTTTGGATCGAATGGTGTCGGAGCCACAGGGCACTTGGCTGGGGAAATGTTTAAGATGCTGACCGGCGTCAACATGCTGCACGTTCCTTATCGCGGCGAGGCGCCGGCGCTGACCGATCTCATCGGCGGGCAGGTGCAGGTCATGTTTGCGACCATGAGCACTTCCATCCCGATGGTCAGGAACGGCCAGGTGCGCGCTTTAGCGGTCACCTCGCTCGCTCGTTCGCGGGCTCTGCCCAACATTCCATCACTGGCCGAGTTTGTGCCGGGTTATGAGGTAAACACATGGTCCGGCATGGGAGCGCCAGCGAAGACGCCGGCTGAGATCGTCAACAAGCTGAACGAAGAGATCAACGCGGGTTTGACGAGCCCGGCCATCAAGGCCAAATACGCGGACCTCGGCTTGGATGCGTTTGTGACCTCACCGGGCGAATTCGGAAAGCTGATCGCCGCCGACGTTGAAAAATGGAAGAAGATAGTGAACTTTGCGGGCATAAGGCCGACTTAAACTGAGCAATTACCGCGACATTACATAAGTCCCGTTACGCGAATCCCTTCAACGAACGTCTTATTTCGTCGCATCGCCGCCATCGACCATGATGGTCTCGACCTCGCCGGCGCCGTTGGCGCGGCGGTAAGCGGCGGCCTTGTTGTATTCGTCGGATTGAAAGCAGGCGACGCCCTGCTCGAAAGTGGGAAACTCGATCACCACGAAGCGCGCGAACTTCTGCGGCCCCTCCATGATCTGAAACCGGCCGCCGCGCGCCAAAACCTTGCCGCCGAATTTGGCGATGATCGCCGGCACCAGGTCGGTGTATTTCTTGTACTCGACCGGATCGTTGATCTTCGAGCGCGCGACCCAATAGGCTGGCATGAGAGTCCTCCGCAGTGTCACTCCGGGACGCGGCCGCAGGCCGCCGGCCCGGAATCCATAATCACAAACGATGGAGATGTGGATTGCAGAATTGCCGCTGCACGGCAATCCGCAATGAGGCGCCGGAGAAAGCGCGCTTACGTCTCGGCAAACAATCCGCGCAGCATCGAGGTGGCCGTGTTGCGCTGCTTCGGTTGCGGCCTGGCGCCGACCATGCGGCGGTCGAGGAGCGCCACGAACGACGTCCTTGGCCATCGGCTTGGCGAACAGATAACCCTGGCCGATGTCGCAGCCGATGCCTTGCAGCTTGTGGCTCTCGTGCGTGGTCTCGATGCCTTCGGCCACCGTTTTGAGGTCGAAACGCTTGGCCAGTTCGACGATGGTCTCGCACAAGCCGGCATTCACCTTGTCGGACGTGGCAGTCGGTGACGTAGGAGCGGTCGATCTTCAGCTCGCTGAACGGCAACTGGCGCAGCCGCGCCAGCGAGGAGTAGCCGGCGCCGAAATCGTCGAGCGCGAGCGTGCAGTTCAGGGCGCGCAGCTCGTCGGCGACTTCCTGCGCGATTTTCAGATCGTGCATGACCTCATCCTCAGTGACTTCGAGAATGAGGCCCGGCCAGTTGGCGGCCGCCGGCCGCTCCTCGCGCAGCATCTGCGCGAGCGGCAGCTTGACGAAGGCGGAGGCCGGCACGTTGACCGAAAGTTTCAACGTCGTACCAAGCGCCGCGTAGTCCTCGAAGTCGCGCATGGCGGTGAGAATGACGCGCTCGGTGAGCGCCAGCATGTCTTCTTCGGCCGCGCCGGGCAGGAACGCGGCGGGAGGAAGCAGGCCGCCGTCCGGCCGCCGCGCGCGCACCAGCGCTTCGGCGCCGACCAACCGTTTGGCGCGCAGATCGATCTTCGGCTGATACCATTGCTCGAGCCAGTCCCGCCGCAGCACGTCACCGAGCGTGACTTTGCCGTTGAGCGGTTCGGGTTCGGGCTTGTTCGATGCGAACAGCTTTTGCAGCGATTGCAGCATAGCGACCCGTCGTCGTCGATACGCCGCTGTTATGGCTCAACAAAACCGGCAGGTACGTTAATACGGCGCGGTCGAGGCGGAATATGCTTTGCGAAGCGTAACGGCGCCGCCGCGCTTTTGGCGCGACGAAGCGATAATTCGTTAACGAGGCAGCGGCCGCGCGAAGGCGGCAGGCCGAGCAAACGCCGCTATTCCGCGGCGCGGCGTGCGGCGATGATCTGATCGGCGGTACGGCCGGTGAGTTCCGCCATATGGTCGAACTTGAAGGTGAAGGTGCCGGCGCCAGCAGTGGCGGAACGGATTTCGACGATGAGATCGCCGATCTCCGACTCCGGCATCATCGCCCGCACCGCGTCCCAGCCTTCCCAGCCTTCGCGCGTGTCGAAGCCTAGGATTTGGCCGCGGCGCCCGGAGAGGAGCGCGTTGATCTTGGCCGTCGCCTCACTCGGGCAGACGATCTCGACCTGATGGATCGGCTCGAGCAACACCGGCTGGCACTGCGGCAGGCCTTCGGCGATGCCGATGCGGCCGGCGGTCTGGAACGCCATGTCGGAGGAATCGACCGTGTGATAGGAGCCGTCGACCAGCGCCACATGCACGTCGACCACCTGGAAGCCGAGCGGGCCGTGCTTGAGCGCGTCGACCACGCCCTCCTCGACGGAGGGAATGTAATTGCGCGGCACCACGCCGCCGGTGATCTTGTCTTCGAACGAGAAGCCCGCGCCGCGCGGCATCGGCTTGATGTCGAGCACCACATCGCCGTACTGGCCGTGGCCGCCCGATTGTTTCTTGTGTCGGCCGCGCTGCTGGACGCCCTTACGGATGGTCTCGTGGTAGCCGACTGACGGCTGCCGCCGCTCGATGGCGACGCCGTAGCGGTCGTTGAGGCGCTCGGTGGCGACGCGCAGATGCATTTCGCCCTGGCCCCACAGCACCACCTCGTGCGTCTCCGGATTGTGCACGATGGTGATCGAAGGGTCCTCTTCGGCGAGCTTGTTGATGGCAAGGCCGAGCTTGACATCGTCCTTGCGCTCCTTCGCCGTAATCGCGATGGCGAGCACCGGCGCATAGGGAACGACCTTGGCGAGCGGCGGCTGCGGCTGCTTGCCGCCGGCGCTCAACGTGTCGCCGGTCTTGGCCTTGTCCAGCTTGGCGAACGCGACCGTCTCGCCGACGCTCGCCGGTCCGCGCTTCTCGCTGTTCTGGCCGACGAGCTTGAACACGCCGGCGACCCGGCCGGAATCGTCGTCGCCGGACACGAAGGTCGTGCCGTCGCCGGCTTGGCCAGCGAGCATGCGCGCGATCGACAGGCGTCCGCCGTGGCTGGTGTTCAGCGTCTTGAGCACGTAGGCGACCGCGTCGTTGCCCGCCTTGACGCCGAGCCGCTTGGCGGTTTCGGCGATGCCGGGCGATTCATGACGGAGCGCCTTGAGCAGGCGCAACACTCCGTTGGTGCGGAGCGCGGTGCCCATCAGCACCGGGCACACCAGTCCTTCGCGCAGTTCGCGGGTGAGATCGTCGAACACCTTGTCGCGCGGCGGCTGGATGTCTTCGAGCAACTGCTCCATCAGCTCGTCGTCATGGTCGGCGAGCGTCTCCAGCATGGAAAAGCGCGCCGTCTTTTCGCGATCGGCCGTTTCGCCTTCCAGCGCTATCACCTGCGAGGCGGCGTGTTCCTTGTAGACAAAGGCGCGTTCGAGGGCGAGATCGACAAAGCCCGTGATCAGATCGCCGGAGAAGGTCGGAATTTGCCGCAAGATGAGCTTGGTGCGCGAAGCCGGCTGCAGCAGGTTGAGCACGTCGTGCACGCCGGCATCGGCCTTGTCGATCTTGTTGAGAAACAGGATGCGGGGAATTTTCTGGTCTTCGAGTTCACGCAGGATGAGCTGAAGCTGCGGGACTTTCTTTTCGTCCATTTCGCAGACGACGACCGCGGCGTCGACCGCCGGCAGCACCGCGCGCATGTCGTGGGCGAATTCGACCGAGCCCGGGCAATCGAGGAAGGTGTAGGAATCGCCCATGAACGTCGTGGTGGCGGCGGTGAGCTCGACGCTCATGCGGTGATGGCGCGCTTCGGGACTGGCGTCGCCGACGGTGTTGCCGGCCTCCACCGAGCCCTGACGGGCGATCACGCCGGTGCGGGCCATGATCGCCTCGAGAAGCGTGGTCTTGCCGCTTTGGAAGGGGCCGACTAGGGCGACGGCGCGGGGTCCCGTCGCTCGCCCGCCGTTATTGCCGTTCGCCGCCATGAAAACCTCCCACCAACTCCTCCCACTCACATCGCTCGTGGCCGGGTCCTTTATCCCGCCCCGAAAAGCGGGGGCGGTCTGGCCGTGACATCGTATCGTTTCACGTCGGCGGGGAAGGTCAAGGGGCGCGACACTGGATGCGAGACATCGGGCGCGCGCCATCGTCCGGCGGCGGCGCCGGATGCTGCGAGCGGCGTATCAGGTTTTAGCGAACGGGACGGAGGATCAGCTCACCCACGCCGGCGGCGACATTGAAGCCGATTTGCCCCTGCACCGACAGCGGCTGCAGCGCAACCGAGCCGTGCGATCCGCCGATCAGTGCGTTGGCGCCGAGCCCGACGGCGACGGAGGCCTCGGCGGTCGCTCCGACATAACGCCCGGCAAGCATGCCTTCATAGCGATTGGTGTCGGCAAAGACCGCCCACACGATCACCCCGCCGGAGGTTACGCCGAGATCGATACCGACGGTCGTCATCCGGCCCTCGTAGGCTTCGTCCGGCGCGTTGTCCGATCGGAAGAGGCAACTCACATTGCGCTGCGAGGTGACGATCAGGCCGATGCTGGATGACAGCGAGCAATTGAGCGAGCCGACCTGAATGCGCGAGGGCTGCGCGTCGGCGGCCATGGTCGGCGCGAGCGCGGCGGCGGTAAGGCACGCGGCCGCGAAGGCATTGCGAAGCATGTGCAGTCTCTCCTCAGCCGGCCCTCCGATTGGGCCTTGCCGGGATCATAAGCGAGAAAGGCGCCCGCGTCGCCTGCCGTTTTGCGCGGCAAGCGAGCTGAACCGAGGGGCGCGATCCGCCGCCGGCTACTTCAAGTTTCCGCAGAACCGCTGGATGCGCGTGCAGGCTTCCTCCAGTGCGCTCGTGGCGGTGGCGTAGGAAATGCGGAACGCCGGGCCGACGCCGAACGGCGTGCCCTGCACCACGGCGACGCCTTCGGCCTCGAGCAGCTCGGTGACGAAATCCTCGTCGGTCGCGAGCTTCTTGCCGGTTGGCGCGGTCTTGCCCATCGTGCCCGCGCAGGACGGGTAGACGTAGAACGCGCCTTCCGGTTTCGGACAACGGATGCCGTTCGCCTGATTGAGCATGGAGACGCAGAGGTCGCGCCGCTCCTTGAAGATCTTGTTGTGCTTGGGGATGAAATCCTGCGGCCCATCGAGCGCCTCGACCGAAGCCCACTGCGCCACCGCGGTCGGGTTCGAGGTCGACTGCGACTGGATCATCGCCATCGTCTTGATCAACGGCTCCGGTCCGCCGGCGTAACCGATGCGCCAGCCGGTCATGCAATAGGCCTTCGACACGCCGTTGACGGTCAGCGTGCGCTCATAGAGGCGCGGCTCGAGCTGAGCCGGCGAGAAAAATTCGAACTCGTCGTAGACCAGGTGCTCGTACATGTCGTCGGCCATCACCCAGACATGCGGGTGACGCACCAGGACGTCGGTGATCGCCTTCAGCTCGGTACGCGTATAGGCGGCGCCGGTCGGGTTCGACGGCGAGTTGAAGATGATCCACTTGGTCTTCGGCGTGATCGCCCGTTCCAGCGCCTCGGGCTTCATCTTGTAGCCGGTCTCCATCGTGGTGATGACCGGAACCGGTTCGCCGCCGGCGAGCAACACCATGTCCGGGTAGCTCACCCAATAGGGCGCCGGAATGATCACCTCGTCGCCCGGATTGAGCGTGGCAAGCAGCGCGTTGAACAGCACCTGCTTGCCGCCGGTGCCGATGATGATCTGCGACGGCTTATAGTCGAGGCCGTTCTCGCGCTTGAATTTGCGCGCCACCGCGGCCTTGAGCTCCGCAATGCCGTCGACAGCGGTGTATTTGGCGGCCTTGCCTTCGCGGATGGCCCGGATGGCGGCCTCTTTGATGTTCTCGGGCGTGTCGAAGTCGGGCTCGCCTGCGCCCAGCCCGATCACGTCGCGGCCGGCGGACTTGAGCGCGCGCGCCTTATCCGTCACGGCGATGGTGGCCGACGGTTTGACGCGCAAGGTCCGCTCCGCGAGAAAGCCCATAATTCTCTTCTCCTCTCAATTCTCCTTTGGCCGCCCGGGCGTAGGGCGCGTGCTTGGTAAAGCCACCGCCGCGCCCAAGCAAGAGTAAAGCCCGCCGGTCTGATCGTAATTTCGTGATGTGTTGCCAACGCCCCTCACGTCCAAAGGCCCGCAAGCGCCTGCAACGCTCCGTTAAGGCTCGACTGGCCTAATCGAACGACCACACCCCTGGGCAGGGAACGCGATGGACCGTGTGCGCGCGATGTTGCGAAACGGCGACTGGCTCACCCGCGAGCGCGTCCGGCTCGTGGCTATTGCGCTGCTGATTGCTTCGGTCGCGGGCTTTGTGTTTCTGGTCGTCACCGCACACGGCGACGTCGATCGCCAAGGCCGTCCGCTCGGAACCGACTTCTCCAACGTCTATGCGGCCGGCACCTACGTGCGCGACGGCAGCCCCGATCTGCCGTTCGACCCGCGCCAGCAAGATAAGCGCGAGCAGGCCATCTTCGGCGCGGCGACGCCGTTCTACGGCTGGCACTATCCGCCCTATTTTCTGTTCATCGCCGGCGCGTTGGCGAAGCTGCCTTACGGGCTTGCGCTCGCGGTGTGGCAGGCGAGCACGCTCGCGCTTTACTTGCTGATGATGTGGGGGATTGTCTCTGCCCCCTCTCCCCGCATGGCGGAGAGAGATGACCTTCTCTACCTCCTCCTCGCGCTCGCCTATCCGGCGGTGCTGATCAACATCGGTCACGGCCAGAACGGATTCCTCACCGCCGCGCTGCTCGGTGGCGCGCTCGTCATTCTCGATCGCCGGCCGATCATCGCCGGCATTCTGATCGGCTTTTTGGTCTACAAGCCGCAGTTCGGGCTGATGATCCCATTGGCGCTGCTCGCTGGCGGCCGCTGGCGCTGCATCGCGGCGGCGACCGGGACGGTCATATTATTGACGCTCGCAACCACGATCGCGTTCGGTCCCCAAGTCTGGCATGCGTTTCTCGATTCGACGCAGTTCTCGCGCACGGTCGTGCTTGAGCAGGGACAGACCGGCTGGCAGAAAATCCAGAGCGTGTTCTCCTGGGCGCGCATGTGGGGCGCGCCTGTACCGCTCGCCTACGCGGTGCAGGGGGCGCTTACGCTTGCGCTCGGCGGCGCCATCGTTTGGCTCTGGCGCGGCGCTGCCTCATCCGCAATCAAAAGCGCGGCCCTTTGCCTCGCCGCCATTCTCGCCACGCCCTATTCGCTCGATTACGACATGATGGTGGTGGCGCCGGCCATTGCCTTCTTTGCCGTCGATGGCATCGATCGCGGGTTCCTTCCCTGGGAAAAGACGGCGCTCGCGGCGTTGTGGCTGGTTCCTCTCCTCACGCGCAGCGTCGCGCAGGCGACGCTGATTCCGCTCGGTGTGCCGGCGATGCTGGCCGTGTTCGCGCTCTTGCTGCGGCGCGTGGAACTGCAAGGCAAAAACCAGCCGGTGGCATTCGCCGGCGCATCGGATAGAATGACGCAGCGCGGGGCGGCGCGCGGTCACGACATCGCCGCGTTCGAATAGTAACAGCGCGCTCCCTATATAGATCGTACCGCGAAAGTGCCGGGGCGGACGATGTTCACCCTCTATTCGATGCAGCGTTCGGGCAATAGCTACAAGGCGCGACTCGCCTTGGCGCAGCTCGGTATTCCCTATCGGCTGGTCGAGATCGACATCCTCAAGGGCGAGAGCCACACGCCCGAGTTTTTGCTCAAGAACCCGAACGGCCAGGTGCCGCTGCTTGAAGTGACGCCGGGCCGCTATCTCGCCGAGTCGAACGCCATTCTCTGGTACATCGCGGGCGGCACGCCGCTCGCGCCCGAGGACCGCATCGATCGCGCTGACGCGTTGCAGTGGATGTTCTTCGAACAGCACTCGCTCGAGCCCAATCTGGGCGCGGCGTATTTCTGGCTCACCTCGATCAAAGGCGGCCGCGATCTGCAGAGCCACGCCATCGAGGACTGGATGGAAGAAGGCCATCGCGCGCTCGGCGTGATGGACAAACATCTCGCGCTGCACGACTACTTTGCCGCCGACCGCTACACCATCGCCGACATCGCGCTCTACGCCTACACGCACGTGGCGCATGAGTGCGGCTACGATCTCGGCGCCTTCCCGGCAGTGCGCGCGTGGCTGGCGCGCGTCGCCGCCGAGCCTCGTCACGTGGCGATGGAATTCAATCCGACCGCCGCCATGCCGGCGTTGTGAGCGTTTGAGCCGCGTTGCGGCGCCGAATGCCGAATGAGCGTGTTCCGTTGCCGGAAAGCCACAGCTCCGCTTAATTCGCCCGAGGTTGGCTGGCGTTAACTCTTCATTAACCAAAACCACGAAATTGCCTTTGTTAGTCAATAGCTTCGCCCAAGTTTGGTCGAATCCGCGCCGGCCTGAATGGCGATCTTCGCGAGCATGCAAACTGATTCGCGAAGGATGTTTCACATGACACCGCTGACCGGGAAGGTCGGTTTTGCGTCTCCCACCACTGAACAGAATTTCTCCAAGCGCCGGTACGCCGGCATCGAATTGCTCGCCACTGTCGCGCTCGCCATTTCGCTCATTATTGCCGCGACCGCTGTGTCGATCGGCATGGCGCGCGCGCAAGCGCTCGGCGCAGTCTCCCATGCCGACGGCGCTCCGTTTGCGATCGCGGTCTTTGTCGGTCTCCTGATGGCGGGGATGGGCACGCTCACCGCGATCGCCGCGGCCAACCGGAGCGCGACTGAACGCTCGCGCAACGTCCCGATTCGCCGGACGCAAGCGTGACCGGTGCGCGATACGGTGCCGGGCAAGTTGCCCAATAAAACGGCGGACTGAGCGGTTAGAGCCGCTCACTCCGGCTTGCCTGCGAATCGGCTCCCGACAAATGACTTAAATATCGGCGAGTTTGCCGATATTGTGTGCACTCCGGAATCCCCCTGGAGCGCAGCACTCGATGAAACTCGTCGTCGCCATTATCAAGCCATTCAAACTCGAAGACGTGCGAGACGCCCTTCTTGCCATCGGTGTGCAGGGCATGACGATCACCGAGGTCAAGGGTTACGGCCGGCAGAAGGGCCATACGGAAATCTATCGCGGCGCCGAATACGCGGTGAATTTCCTGCCCAAGGTCCGCATCGAAATCGCCGTGGCTGACGAAGGGACCGACCGCCTGGTCGAGGCGATCAGCGCTGGCGCCAAGACCGGACAGATCGGCGACGGCAAGATCTTTGTTCTGCCGATCGAGCAGGCGTTACGCATCCGCACCGGCGAGACCGACGGCGACGCTGTCTAAAGAATTGACGGACGCGTTCCGCTGCGCCTTCGGGCATGGACCGCCGAATTTGACGAATTCGTCCGCTGCGCCCGTACTTTTGGTGCGAACCGTCAATCTGGCATGGAGTTTGATTGTACGTATCCGCGCATTTCGCGGGCGGCGCGCGCGCAGACGTCACCATTGCCGAGTCGAGGCCAAGCGTCCGCTAAAGAGTGGGCGGGCTAGGGGGGAAGAAACCGATGAAGATCGTCATGGCCATCATCAAGCCGTTCAAGCTCGACGACGTGCGCGAGGCACTCACCGCGATCGGCGTGCAAGGCCTGACCGTCACCGAGGTAAAGGGCTATGGGCGGCAGAAGGGCCATACCGAAATCTACCGCGGCGCCGAATATGCGGTGAGCTTCCTGCCCAAGATCAAGCTCGAAATCGCCTGCCCGTCCGATCAGGTCGACAAGGTGGTCGACACCATCTCGAATGCGGCGAAGACCGGCCACATCGGCGACGGCAAGATCTTCGTCATCGCGCTCGACCACGCGGTGCGCATCCGCACCGGCGAAGCCGACGCCGCCGCGCTTTAGCAAAGACCCGCCACCAATTTTCTCGGCAGGTGCGCCGTGGCGCGCCGCCGCTATTTTAGCTATCCTCTGCCGGTTTTATTCCGGCGGCCCTCATGAAGCGGCACGGTACTGCGAGCGGTAAGGCGGCAGCGGCGCGGCGGCTCAAGACCGCCAGCCGCAAGCGGCGTAGCGCGCCCAAGGTCAAGCCGGTCCGCGCGCCCTCCGTCGCCCGCCTGGAGGAGCAGCTCGACCAAAAGTCGCGCGAACTGAATGAGGCCCTCGAGCAGCAGAAGGCCACCGGGGAGATCCTCCGCGTCATAAGCTCTTCGCCCGGAGAGCTGGGGCTGGTTTTTCAGGTCATCATCGAGAAGGCGGTCGGACTTTGTGATGCGAAGTTTGGCGGCCTGTTCTTACACGAGAACGGGACGTTCACTTTCGTGGCGCGTTTCGGCACTCCGCCCGCGCTTGCCGCCCTTAACCAGCGGCGTGGTCCGTTTCGGCCAAGTCCCGGCCAGCCCTTCGACCGCATGTTGCGAACGAGAGATGTCGTTCATATCGCCGATGAACTGGCAGAGCCAGAGCCGACACGGTCCGCGGCGGCTAAGCTTGGCGGCGCGCGGTCGAACGTTGTCGTCCCGATGCTCCAAGACAATGCGCTGGTTGGCGCAATGAGCATCTATCGCCAGGAAGCACGACCTTTTACCGAGCAGCAGATCGCGCTGGTGCAGACGTTCGCCGCCCAGGCCGTCATCGCCATCGAGAACACGCGGCTGCTCAACGAATTGCGCCAGCGCACGGCCGACCTGACCGAATCGCTGGAACAGCAGACGGCGACCTCCGACGTGCTGAAGGTTATTAGTTCGTCGCCCGGCGAGTTGGAGCCGGTGTTTGAGACCATGCTCGCGAATGCGGTGCGCATTTGCGAGGCGAAGTTCGGCGTGCTGCACCGTTTCGACGGCGATGCATTCCACTTCGCGGCGACGGTCGGAACACCGCCGGAATTTGCCGAATTCCAGAGGCGACGGGGAGCCTTTCGACCTCCGCCGGGCAGCCTACTCGATCGTGTCCTGCGGACAAAACAAGTGGAGCACACGGCAGACCAGGCCGCAGAAGCTGCTACCGGCAGGGCGATGACGCTGGGCGGAGCGCGATCCACCGTTTGCGTGCCGATGGTCAAAGACGATGTGCTTATTGGCGCCATAACCATCTATCGCCAGGAAGTCCGCGCGTTCACCGACAAGCAGATCGCGCTGGTGCAGAACTTCGCCGCGCAGGCGGTGATCGCCATCGAGAACACGCGGCTGCTCAGTGAATTGCGACGAAGGACTCCCTGGAACAGCAGACCGCGACCTCGGACGTGCTACGCGTCATCAGCTCGTCGCCAGGCGAGCTGGAGCCGGTATTCAGCGCCATGCTGGAGAATGCGGTGCGAATTTGCGACGCAAAATTTGGCAACATGTTCCGCTACGATAACCAAACTTTCGATCCGGTCGCGCAGTTCGGCGTGCCGCCGGCACTTGCCGAATTTGACGAGCAGCGTGGCTCGTTTCAACCGCCGGCCGGAAGGCCCCTCGAACGCCTGTTGCAGACAAAAGACGGTCCGCATTGCCGACGCCTCGGCGGAGCCGGCCCCGAGCGCCCGCAGCAAGGCTGGGAGGCGCGCGGTCGCTTATCGTGCGTGCCGATGCTCAAGGAGAATGCGTTGATCGGCGCCATCACGATCTATCGGCAGGAGGTGCGCCCCTTCACCGACAAGCAGATCGCGCTGGTGCAGAACTTCGCCGCGCAGGCGGTCATCGCCATCGAGAACACGCGGCTGCTCAACGAACTGCGCCAGCGCACGGGCGATTTGTCCGAGGCGCTGGAACAACAAACGGCGACCTCCGAAGTGCTGAAAGTTATCAGCTCCTCGCCGGGAGAATTGCAACCGGTGTTCCAAGCGATGCTGGAGAGCGCGACGCGCGTTTGCCAGGCCGGCCGCGGCACATTGTATCTTCGGGAGGGGGATGGCTTCCGCGTTGCCGCGTTCCATAACATGACCGCCGCATATGCCGAGGCGCGGCAAAGCGAGACCGTGCTGCGGCCGCCGGCCGGTACCCCGCTCGGCGATGTCGCTGCAACGAAGCAGGTTGCTCACTATCCCGACCTCCGCACCGCACAAACCTATATCGACCGCAACCCGTTTATTGTTGCCGCCATCGAACTCGGCAATTCCCGAACGGCCGTCTGCGTCCCAATGCTCAAGGACGGCGAGCTGATCGGCGCGATCACGATAGCTCGAACCGAGGTCCGCCCCTTCACCGACAAACAGATCGCGCTGGTGCAGAACTTCGCCGCCCAGGCGGTGATTGCCATCGAGAACGCGCGGCTGCTCAACGAACTGCGCGAGTCGCTGGAGCAACAGACGGCGACGGCTGACGTGCTCCGCGTCATCAGCTCGTCGCCGGGCGACTTGCAGCCGGTCTTCCAGGCCATGCTGGAGAATGCGGTGCGCATCTGCGAGGCCAATTTCGGCGTACTCAACCTCTATGATCGCGGCAAGTTGCGGATGGGCGCGATGCACAATGTCCCACCGCCATTTGCGCAAGCTCTCCAAAGAACCCAGCGCGACGGGCGTGACCCGACGCCGGGCAGCCTGCTCGATCGCGTCCTGCGGACGAAACAAGTGGCGCACACCGCAGACAATGCCGCGGAAGCCACCGGCAGAGCAGGGACGCTGGGCGGAGCGCGATCTATTGTTATCGTGCCGATGCTCAAGGACGATGCGCTGATCGGCACCGTCACCATCTACCGCCAGGAAGTTCGCCCCTTCACCGACAAGCAAATCGCGCTGGTGCAGAACTTCGCCGCCCAGGCGGTCATCGCCATCGAGAACACGCGGCTGCTCAACGAATTGCGCGAGTCGCTGGAGCAGCAGACCGCCACCGCGGATGTGCTGCGCGTGATCAGCTCGTCGCCCGGCGAGTTGCAGCCGGTGTTCGACGCCATGCTGGACAACGCAGTGCGCATCTGCGAGGCGAAATTCGGGGTCATGTTCCGCTTCGACGGCGACGAGTGCGATTCGGTGGCGATGCATAATTTGCCCGCTTCCGTCGATGAGCTTCTTCGCAAGCTCGGCCCTCGCAAGCCGACGCCCGGCTCCGATCTCGATCTCGTGTCGCGGTCGAAGCAGCCAGTTCACACGGCCGACATGCTGACCTCGCCGGCCCCCACGCGAATCGCCAAGCTTGCCGGCACGCGGACGCAACTCGCCGTGCCCATGCTGAGGGACGATGAGTTGATCGGCGCTATCAGCATTTTCCGTACCGAAGTGCGGCCGTTTACCGACAAGCAGATCGCGCTGGTGCAGAACTTCGCCGCCCAGGCCGTGATCGCCATCGAGAACACGCGGCTGCTCAACGAATTGCGCGCGCGCACGGACGAGCTTGCGCCGCTCGGTCGATGAACTGCGGGCGCTCGGCGAAGTTTCGCAGGCCGTGAACTCGACGCTCGACCTGGAAACGGTGCTGTCGACCATCGTCGCCAAGGCGGTGCAGCTTTCCGGCACCGAGGCCGGCACGATCTATGTTTTCGACGAAACGGACCGCGAATTCCACCTGCGCGCCACCTACGGCATGGACCAGGAATTGATCGACGCGCTATCGCACCGGCATATCGGCATCGACGATGCCAACGTCGCTCGGCGCCTTCGCGCAAGCACGAGCCGATCCAGATCGCCGATCTGCGCGAGGAGCCCCGCTCCGAGCTGAACGACATCATCGTGCGCGCCGGCTACCGCGCGCGGCTCTGGTGGTGCCGCTCTTGCGCGGCGATGAAATCGTCGGCATGCTCTGGTCCGCCGCAAGACGCCCGGCGCGTTTCGCGCAGAACGCCGTCGAGCTGCTGAAGACCTTCGCGGCGCAATCGGTGCTGGCGATCCAGAACGCGCGGCTGTTCAACGAGATCGAGCGAAAAGAGCCGTGAACTGGAAATCGCGAGCCAGCACAAATCGCAGTTCCTCGCCAATATGAGCCACGAACTGCGCACGCCGCTCAACGCTATCCTTGGCTATACCGAGCTCATTCTCGACAACATCTACGGCGAGGCGCCGGCGAAGATGCGCGCGGTGCTGGAGCGCGTGCAGACCAACGGCAAGCACCTCCTCGGCCTGATCAACGACGTGCTCGATCTGTCGAAGATCGAGGCCGGGCAGTTGACGCTGTCGCTCAGCGATTATTCGATCTTGGACATGGTGCAGGGCGTTTATACGGCGGTCGAGCCGCTGGCGACCAACAAGAAGCTCAAATTCAAGCATCGAGGTACCGCCCGGCCTGCCGCCGGCCCGCGGCGACGACCGGCGGCTCGTCCCAGGTGGTGCTCAATCTCGTCGGCAACGCGATCAAGTTCACCGACGCCGGCGAGGTCACCATCAAAGCCGCCGCGGCCGAACGGCGCCTACACCATCGCGGTGTGCGACACCGGCCCGGGCATCGCGCCGGCAGACCAGAGCCAAGATTTTCGAGGAATTCCAGCAGGCCGACAATTCGCAGACCAAGGCCAAGGGCGGCACGGGCTTAGGCCTCGCGATCGCCAAGCGCATCGTCGAAATGCACGGCGGCCGGTTGTGGGTCGAATCGAACCCAGGGCAGGGCGCGACGTTCTCGTTTACGGTGCCGTTGCGGGTCGAGCGCGAAGCAGGGCGATCATGAATTATGTAGGGTGGGCAAAGGCGCGCTTCTCGGCGTGTTCGCGTGGGCAAAATCGTTTGCGCGCCGTGCCCACGCGCCGACGCAGGAGCAGACGATTTTGCCCACCCTACGAACTGCGGGTCGAGCGCTCATGAGCAAACGGATACTCGTGGTCGAGGACCAGGAGGACAACCGGCAGATCCTGCGCGACCTGTTCGGCAGCGTGGGCTACGAGATGATCGAGGCCAACGACGGCGAGGCGGGTGTCGCGGCGGCGAAGAAGGAACACCCCGATCTCATCCTCATGGATATCCAGTTGCCAATTCTCGATGGTTACGAGGCGACGCGCCGGATCAAGGCCGATCCCGAGCTGAAAAGCATTCCGGTCATCGTGGTGACCTCCTACGCGTTGAGTGGCGACGAAGTGAAAGCGCGTGCCGCCGGTTGCGACGCCTACGTCACCAAGCCGTACAGCCCGCGCCTTTTGCTGGCGAAGATCAGGGAGTTTCTGCCGTGAGGGGCATCGTCATTGCGAGCGAAGCGAAGCAATCCAGCGCTCAATGCACCCCGCCCCTGGATTGCTTCGTCGCTTCGCTCCTCGCAATGACGGCGCGGCTTTGCTCCGCGAGGGCCGAGCGAGCGCTGTGAACACCCCCGCCCGCATCCTCGTCGCCGACGACAACGAGACCAACCGCGACATCCTGGCGACGCGGCTGCAAGCGAATGGCTACGAAGTGCTGCACGCGGCCGACGGCGAGGAGGCGCTGGCGGTGACGCACGCGCAGCGCCCCGACCTCATCCTGCTCGACATCATGATGCCGAAGCTCGACGGCATCGAGGTGTGCAAGCGGCTCAAGGCCGACGCGGCGCTGCCGTTCACGCCGATCATCCTGGTCACCGCCAAGGCGGAATCCGGCGACGTGGTCGACGGGCTCGATGCCGGCGCCGACGAATATCTGACCAAGCCGGTCGATCAGAAGGCGCTGGTCGCGCGCGTCAAGGCGCTGCTTCGCATCAAGGAGCGGCATGACGCGGCGAGCCCGGCGGCCAAACCCGCGCCCGCGAACGGCACCGATCTCTTCATCAGCTACTCGCAGAAGGATTTGGCGACCATCAAATCGCTCACCGCCGTTCTGCAGCAGAGCGGCTGGTCGGTGTGGTTCGATCAGGAACTCAAGGCCGGCACGACGTTCGATCGCGCCATCGAACAGGCGCTGATCCAACGCGCGCGCCGTCGTCGTCGCCTGGTCGAAGAACTCGGTGAACAGCGATTGGGTGCGCGCCGAGGCGGCGTTCGCGCTGGCGAGCGCCAAGCTGTTTCCGATCCGGCTCGACGACACCCCGCTGCCGCTGCGCTTCATTCACGTTCACACGCTCAATCTGTGCCGGCTGGGACGGCAGTGCCGAACATCGCGGCCTGCAGGCGCTGGTCACGCATCTGCGCGACGCCATCGGCAAGCCGGACGGCGGCTGACACCGTCATTGCGAGCGAAGCGAAGCAATCCAGGTCGGCTTGCTCGGAGCGAACCGCCCCTGGATTGCTTCCGCCTTCGCGCTCCGCGCTTCGGCGGACGATCAAGGGGTCGCCGTAGCTCGCGCAGCGAGCGAAGGAGGGTCGTCGCTTCGCTCCTCGCAATGACGGCGCTTTACCGAATCCCCGCGCGCATAAAACTCTGCACGAACTGCCGCTGGAACAGCAGGAATGCGACCAGCAGCGGCGCCGAGGTCATCAGCGTGGCCGCGGTGATCACCGACCAGTCGATGCCCTGATCGGTCGAGGCAAAAATCTGCAAGCCGACGGTCAGCGGCCGCGTGTTCACCGAATTGGTGATGATCAGCGGCCAGAGAAAATTGTTCCAGTGATAGCTGACCGAAACCAGCGCATAGGCGATGTAGACCGGCTTGGCGAGCGGCACATAGACTTTCAGCAGCACGGTGAGCGGACCCGCGCCCTCGACGCGCGCCGCGTCGTCGAGTTCGCGCGGCACCGACTTGAAGGTCTGCCGCAACAGAAAGATGCCGAAGGCCGAGGCCATGTAGGGAAGCCCGATCGCCGGGATGGTGTCGACCAGGCCGAGCGCGCTCATGCTGCGGTAATTCTCGACGATCAGCACGTCGGGCATGATCATGAGCTGCAGCAGCACCAGGATGAAGGCGATGCCGCTGCCGGCAAAGACAAAGCGCGCGAACGCGTAGGCGGCAAGCGTGCACAGCACGAGCTGTGCCGCGAGAATCATCGTCACCAGGACAAACGTGTTGAGGAAATAGCGCGCGAACGGCGCCGCGTCCCAGGCTTTGACGAAATTTGAAAGCGTCAGTGGCGCGTTGAGCGAAAAATGCGCCGAGTAGGCGCTGGGATGGATTGCCGCCCACAGCGCGTAGGCGAGCGGCATGATCCAGATCAGCGCCAACAGCCACGCGGCGGTGGTTTCCAGCACGGTGCCGAGGCGGGGCGTTCCGCCCGATGATTGGCTCGGCAGTGCGATGCTCATTGGTAGTGGATCCGCCGGTCGAGGATAAGGAACTGGCCGAGCGCGAGAGCTGAAAGCAGTATCAGCAGCACCACAGTGAGCGTCGCCGCGTAGGCGGTGTCCCAGAACTTGAATCCGGTCTCGTAGATGTAGAACAGCAGCAGCGCGGTGGCGTTGTCCGGTCCGCCCTGGGTCATGACCACGATGTGATCGACCAGCCGGAACGAGTTGATGACTTCGTTGACCAGGACGAACAGCGTCGTCGGCATCAACAGCGGAAAGGTGATGCGGCGGAAGAAATACCAGCGGCTTGCGCCCTCGAGCGCGGCGGCTTCCCCGAGCTGCGGCGAAATCTGTTGCAGCGCGGCGAGATAGAAGATCATGAAGAAGCCCGCGTCCTTCCACACCGCGACCGCGATCAGACAGGCGAGCGCGCTGTGCGCATCGCCGAGCCAGTTGTGCGCCGGTACGCCGAACAGGCCGAGCGCCTGATCGAACAGGCCATAGCCCGGCGCGTAGAAGAACAGCCAGATATTGGCGACCGCGATCATCGGCAGCACGGTCGGCGCGAAGAACGAAAGCCGCAGGAACGGCCGGCCGGCGAGCTTGCCGTTGACCCAGAGCGCCATCGCCAGCGCGAGCGCGACGGTCAGCGGAATGACGCAAGCGGCGTAGACGAGGTTGTTGAGCAGGGCGCGAAAGAACACCGGATCGTCGAGCATCGTCTGGTAATTGTCGAGGCCGACGAAGACCGAGCCGTGCGCCGCGCGCGGCGTCGAGAAGAAGCTGTCGAGGATCGTGCTGATTGCGGGATAGTGCGTAAACGCCACCAGCAGCACGGCGGCTGGCAGCAACAGCAGCCAGCCGTAGATATGGACGCTCAAAGGTCGCGAAATACTGGGCGCCTTCCGCATCACTGATACGGACGCAGGATGCGGGTTGCTTCCGTCTGCGCATCCTTCATCGCTAGTTCAGGCGTCTTGCTGCCGGTGAGCGCGGCTTGCAGGCCGTCGTTGAGCGCCTTCGTCACCCGCTGATTCTCGTGCGTCGACAATTCGGCGACGGCGTATTGGAGCTGATCGCGCGCCACCGCGGCGGCGGGAAATTCGGCCACGTATTTCTTCATCGCTTCGGTTTCCCAGGCGTCCGGCCGCACGGCGACATAGCCGGTGGCGATGCCCCAGTTCGCCGCCCGCTCCGGCGTTGTCATCCACTTGACGAACTTGAATGCCGCGGCCCGGGTCTCGTCGCTCATCTTCGCGAACAGATAGAAATTGCCGCCGCCGGTCGGCGAGCCGCGGCCTTGATGCGCCGGCAGCATCGCCACGCCAAAGGCAAAGTGCGCGTTGGTGCGCACGTTGGTCAGGTTGCCGGTCGAGGTCCAGATGATCGCGGTCTTGCGCTCGAAGAAATCCTTCGGCGTCGTGCCCCATTCGATCGTTCCGGGTGGCTGGATCTTGTACTTGCTGCTCAAGTCCACCCAGAACTGCAGCGCCTGCACGACCGCGGCGTCATCGAAAAAGGTCTGCGTGCCGGCCGCGTTCATCAGCCGCGCATTGTTGGCGGTGGTCAGTCCCTGAAACAGCCAATACGGAAAGCCGGTCGAGGGAATCTCGACGCCCCATTGCGTGATATTGCCGGCGGCATCGCGCTTGACGAGTTTTTGCCCGTCGGCGACCAGCTCGTCCCAGGTGTCGGGCGCCTTGTTTGGATCGAGGCCGGCCTCCTTGAACGCGTCCTTGTTGTAGAACATGACGATGGTCGAGCGCTGGAACGGAATGCCCCAGGTTTTGTTGCCGGTCTGGCTGTTAGCCATGAACGCCGGATAGAACGACTTCGCCCACGCCTTGTCGTCGTCGGTCTTGATCAGATCGTCGAACGGGGTGATCGCGCCCTGGTCGATCAGCGTGTACATGTCGGTCGAGAGCAGCACGGCGATGTCGGGCGGCTCGCCGCTCTTGAATGCGGTGAGTGTCTTCACCAGCGTGTCCTGATACGTTCCGGCATAGATCGCCTTCACAATGATGTCGGGATTCTCCTTCTCGAACTCCGCCACGTAGCCGTCGATGATCTTCGGGATCGGGCCGCCGACCGCGATCGGATAATAGAAGGACAGCTCGATGTCCTTGGCGTCGGCTGTGGCGGCAGACGCGAGCGCCATCATCACCATAGCCATTACCGCGCCAGCCGAAACGGCCAGCCATCTTGCTGCGTATTTCATTTTTGCTCTCCCCTAAGCGAGACCCGCGTGAACGAATGTTTTGGCGTCGTCGATGGCGAGCGTGATGACGTCGTCGCGACGGCGTCCGCTGGCAGCATCGAAGAAGTGCGCGCGCTCGGCGCGCCAGCCGACGCGGATGGCGGCACCGGGAGCAAGCAATGCCCGTCCCGGCACGCGCGCGGCGAGCGGCTGCGCGCCGAGCAGGCAGGTGACCACGGTGTCGGCGCCGAGGAATTCGGCGCTTTGCACGCGCGCGGGAATCCCTTCGCCGCCCAGCACGACGTCCTCCGGGCGGATGCCGAGCAGGATATCCTTCGCCGCTGCAGGCAGGCCTGCTCCGGCGATGGCGTCGCCGCCCTGCTGCGGATCGAGACTGAGAATGTTCATCGGCGGCGTGCCGATGAAGCGCGCGGCGAACACGGTGGCCGGCCGCGCGTACATCTCCGCCGGCGCCGCCGCCTGCTCGACCTTGCCGTCGCGCATGAGGATGACCTGATCGGCCATGCTCATCGCCTCGCTCTGGTCGTGGGTGACGTAGACCATGGTGATGCCGAGCTTGCCCTGCAGCGCGCGAATTTCGCGCCGCATCTCCGCGCGCAATTGCGCGTCGAGATTGGACAGCGGCTCGTCCATCAAACACACCGCCGTCTCGGCGATGATGGCGCGGCCGAGCGCGGTGCGCTGCTGCTGGCCGCCGGAGAGCTGCGCGGGTTTGCGTTGCAAAAATGGTTCAAGACCGAGCAGCGCGGCGATGCGGGCGAGCCGGCGCGCGCGTTCCGGCGCGGCGACCTTGCGCACCTTGAGCCCGAACAGAATGTTCTCGGCGACGCTCAGGTGCGGGAACAGCGCATAGGACTGGAACACCATGGCGATGCGACGCTTGGCCGGCGGCAGGCTGGTCACGTCGCCGCCGCCGATGAAGATCCGTCCGCTCGACACCTGTTCGAGGCCGGCGATCAGCCGCAGCGTGGTCGACTTGCCGCAGCCCGAAGGGCCGAGCAGAACGACGAGCGAGGCAGCGTCGGCCTCGAAGCTCACATCATCGACTGCGCGTGCTGCGCCCCAGGTTTTGCTGACGTGCTGAAGCGAAATCTGCGACACCGCGATTCCTTGCGCATTGCAACAAAGCGCTCGATAGGGGCGACGCTATCGGCTACGGCCAGCCGGAAATCGCCGGCCCGCGGCCACTTGGCCGTCACGATGGCGATAAATCATTGTTTTGTGAAGGCCATGTTGCAGCCACAACGGCATGATTGCGTTGTGAGTTGTTCGCCGCGGTGGCTTTCATCGCAGCGTCGATTTGCCTAGTCTGCGCATTAATCCGGCACTTGAGAGCTCATTGGAGAGGAGACCCTATGCCCGCTAAGTCACGCGCAATTGCCATCGCTGCGATGCTCGCGCTTGCAGCGCCCACGATGGCTTCAGCCGAAGAGCCGCACGGCCACGGCAAGCCGCCGCCGGGGCATCCGGCAGCCAAGCCCGCGCCGCATGTCGTCGTCGCGCCGCATGTCGTCGTTGCCCCGCACGTCGTGGTGCACCCCGGCCCCGGTCCAGGCCCCCATGTCGTGGTGCACCCCGGGCCCGGCCCAGGTCCGCACGCGGCCTGGGTCTACCACGGCCATCCGTATGCGTGGCATCCGGTCCACTACGCGCGTCCGTGGGTCTATCCGCCCGGCTATGAGTATCGGCTGTGGGGTGTGGGCGCGATCCTGCCGCCGCTGTTCTGGGCTGCGAACTCGCCGTATTACTACGGCGGCTGGGCCGACATGGGATTGCCGCCGCCCGATCCGGGCTTCGAGTACGTGCAATACGGGCCTGATCTGCTCCTGGTGAACGTCGCCACCGGCGAGGTGGTCCAGGTGTTCCCCGGCGCCTTCAGCTGAGACTGGTTGATCGGAGCCCCGCATCGTCAGGCGGGGTTCGCAGATCCTGATATATGCTCTGCCGCGGATCGCCGTCCGCGGCAGAGTTGTTTATTGTCACCGACGCAATCGTTTCGCCGGAGACGCGGGTGACTCACGTCCTCGCCATCGACCAGGGCACGACCTCGACGCGAGCGATGTTGTTTCGCGCCGACATGTCGGTTGCCGCTCTTGCCCAGCAGGAATTTGCGCAGCATTTTCCGGCCGACGGTGAGGTCGAGCACGACCCTGAGGATTTATGGACGAGCGCGGTGGAAACCTGCCGCGCCGCCCTGCGCCAGGCCGGCGCCTCGGCGCGCGATATCGCCGCCATCGGCATCACCAATCAGCGCGAGACGACATTACTGTGGGAGCGTGCGAGCGGAAGGCCGCTGCATCGCGCCATCGTCTGGCAAGACCGCCGCACCGCCGATTTATGCGCACGGCTCCGCGCCGACGGGCACGAACCGTTGTTCACGGCCAAGACCGGGCTCCTGCTCGATCCTTATTTCTCCGGCAGCAAGCTCGCCTGGCTGCTCGATCGCGTTCCAGGCGCGCGCGACCTGGCGGCGCGCGGCGAGCTCGCCTTCGGCACTGTCGATACGTACCTCCTCTGGCGGCTCACCGGCGGCAAGGTACACGCGACCGACGCCACCAACGCCTCGCGCACTTTGTTATTCGACATTCACCGCGGGTGCTGGGACGAGGAGCTGTTGGCGCTGTTTGGCGTGCCAGTGAGTGTGCTGCCGCAGGTGCGCGATTGCTCCGCTTCGTTCGGTCTCACCGAGGCGGACATCTTCGGCGCCCCGATCCCGATCTGCGGCATCGCCGGCGACCAGCAGGCCGCGCTGATCGGGCAGGCCTGCTTCGCCCCCGGCATGGTGAAGTCCACTTACGGCACCGGCTGTTTTGTCGTGCTCAACACTGGCGCAACGCCCGTCGCCTCCAACAACAAGCTGCTGACCACCATCGCCTATCAGCTTGGCGGCAAGCGGACTTACGCCCTCGAAGGTTCGATCTTCGTCGCCGGCGCTGCGGTGCAATGGCTGCGCGACGGTCTGCATGTCGTCGACAGCGCGGCCGCAACCGACGTGCTCGCGCCGACCGCCGATCCGACCCAGGAGGTCATTCTGGTGCCGGCTTTCGTCGGGTTCGGTGCGCCGTATTGGCGGCCCGACGTGCGCGGCGCGCTGTTTGGGCTCACGCGCGCGAGTGGACCGGCGGAGCTGGCGCGGGCCGCGCTCGAAAGCGTCTGCTTCCAGACCGCGGATTTGCTCACCGCGATGCGGACCGATTGGCCACAGGCCAACGACGCGCTCTCGGTTCTGCGCGTCGACGGCGGCATGGCCAATTCCGACTGGACCATGCAACGCCTCGCCGACTTGACCGTCTGCGCCGTCGACCGGCCGCATGTGCGGGAGACGACCGCGCTCGGCGCCGCCTATCTCGCCGGCCTGCATGTCGGCTTTTTTCCGCATCCGGACCGCTTCGCCGCGCAATGGCATTGCGAGCGCCGCTTCACCCCGCAGATGGACGCCGGCACGCGCGAGCAAAAATTGGCCGCCTGGGCCAAAGCGGTGCGCAGGCTGCTGAGCTGATTACTGAAGTCCTGTTACTGAAGTCCTGGCGCTCGATCTTCTGTGTCGGTATCTTGGCGCGGGGGTTGATCTTGGACCAATTAGACATTGGCCTGTTGCCGGCCAGATACGTCCGCGCTGCCATTGGTTTGCTTGCGGACGCGTTTCAGGATGATCCCATCTTCTGCTTTCATTTTCCCGCCCTCCGGTTGCGCAGAAAGGTGCTCGAACTGTTTTTCGGCGACGTGGTGCGCGCCCATATGCCGTTCAATCGCGTCTATGCTGCTTTCGCGGGCGAGGCGCTTGTTGGCGCGGCTGTGTGGCGGCCGCCCAACGCGGCGGTCTCCGGTTTGTCTGCCCAATTACGCGGACTGATCACGCGCTATCGATTGCTTGCGCTGTCACCCCGCGTCGGGAAAAGGCTTTTGCGGGGATTTGAGCAACTGGAGACAACGCACCCTGACAGTCCGCACTGGTATCTTTTCTTCATCGGCGTTGATCTAGCGCGTCGCGGTCACGGCATTGGAGCAAAGCTCATGTCGCCGGTACTCCGGGCTGCTGATGCCGGAGCAATGCCCTGCTATCTGGAAACACCGTTCGCGCAGACGCTTCCGTTCTATCGGCAGCTGGGATACGAGGTATTCAGCGAGCCCAGGCCGTTTGCCGGTGCGCCGCAGCTCTGGGCAATGAGGCGAGACCCGATGTCGTGATCATCTGCAAATCGAGTCATCAAGGGGGCGATGATGGCACACAGCGAGTTGATTGGTTCGGTCGCGGAGCTTTGGCGTTTCCCGGTCAAGTCGATGAGAGGTGAAAGGCTCCAACAGGTAACGGCCAACAAGCACGGTGTGTTGGGCGACAGAGCATATGCACTGATTGACACCGAGACGGGGCGGGTGGTGAGCGCAAAGAGTGCGCGGCTGTTCCCCGACATCCTGAACTGTGAAGCAAGGTTTGTTGACCCGCCTCAAAGCGGCGGCGACACGCCGCCGGTGCGGATTGCGCTGCCCGACGGCACCATTTTGCGGAGCGATACGACGGGGGTCGATCGCGCACTCTCGACCTACTTCAAGCGCAATGTCGCGCTGCGACGGTCGGCACCGGAAGATTTCACCGTGGACCAATATCATCCAGACGTCGAAGGGGCGGATCCCGGGGGCAACAGAGATGCCGTTGTCGAGCAAAAGCTCGGCTCAGCCTTGTTTGCTTCGCTTGGAATGGAATCTCCGGTTCCCATCGGCTCCTTTCTGGACGTCTTTCCGGTGTCGGTGCTGACAACGTCCACGCTTTCTCGGCTGGCCGAACTGCGGCCCGAAAGCCGATTCGACCGGCGGCGATTTCGTATGAATGTCATTCTAAAGACTGAACAGGCAGGTTTCATCGAAAACGAGTGGATCGGCCATACCATTGGATTGGGCGAAGCGACCCAGCTGGGTGCGGCACTCCACGACCCGCGATGCGTTATGGTGACTCTCGCGCAGGACGATCTGCCCAAGGACACAGAAGTGCTGCGGGCGCTGGTGCGTCACAATAGGGTCAAGCTTGGCGATCTGGGCGAGTTCCCTTGCGCTGGAATCTACGCCGTGGTCACCACGCCAGGCACGGTCAGCGTAGGCGATCAAGTCACCGTCAACTGATCATGCACGCCGGATCGCGGGCTTCCGCCTCGACCGCCGCGCCGATGTTCGCCGCTCAGCGCTTGAAGGTGATTGTCGGGCGGGTCTGCGCGCCGCCTCGTTCAGCGCGGCAACCGCGCGGCAAACTATTCGAGGAAACTCCTAAGCTCTCTTGATCGACTCGGGTGCTTGAGCTTGCGCAGCGCCTTGGCCTCGATCTGTCGAATTCGCTCGCGCGTCACCGAGAACTGCTGGCCGACTTCCTCCAGCGTGTGGTCGCTGTTCATGCCGAGGCCGAAACGCATGCGTACGACGCGCTCCTCGCGTGCCGTCAGCGACGCCAGCACGCGCGTCGTGGTTTCCCGCAGATTGGTGGCGATTGCGGCCTGATCGGGCAGGATCGCGTTCTGGTCCTCGATGAGGTCGCCGAGGTGGGAGTCCCCCTCCTCGCCGATCGGTGTCTCGAGCGAGAGCGGCTCCTTGGCGATCTTCAAAGTCTTGCGTACTTTTTCGAGCGGCATGCCAAGCTTTGCGGCGAGTTCCTCAGGCGTTGGTTCGCGACCGATCTCGCTGAGTATCTGCCGGCGGGTGCGCACGATCTTATTGATGGTCTCGATCATGTGCACGGGAACGCGGATGGTGCGCGACTGATCGGCGAGCGAGCGGCTGACCGCCTGGCGGACCCACCAGGTGGCATAGGTCGAGAATTTATAGCCGCGCCGGTATTCGAACTTGTCGACCGCCTTCATCAGGCCGATGTTGCCTTCCTGAATCAGATCGAGAAACTGCAGGCCGCGGTTGGTGTATTTCTTGGCGATGGAGATGACGAGACGGAGGTTCGCCTCGACCATTTCCTTCTTCGCCTGACGCGCCTCGCCCTCGCCCTTCTGCACCATGTGCACGATCTTGCGGAACTCGCCGATTTCAAGGCCGGTTTCGGTGGCGAGCGCATGGATCTCGTGGCGGTGGTGATTGATCGTCTCCTTGTCCTTGGCGACCACGCTCTTCCAGCCCTTGGCCGAAAGCTTCGACACGCGGTTGAGCCAGAGAGGGTCCAGCTCGGCGCCCAGATAGTTTTTGAGGAAGTCCTCGCGCGCGACTCCGTGACTTCTCGGCGAGCCGCATCATGCGGCCTTCGTGGCTGACGAGACGCTTATTGATGTCGTAGAGCTGCTCGACCAGCGCGTCGATCCGCGCTTGATTCAATCGTAGCGATTTCACCTCGCCTATGATCTCGTTCTTCAGCTTCTTGTATTTGCGTTCCTGCGCGGGCGAGAGCGACAGCCTTTTGAGCTGGAATTGGATGTCTTGGTCCTGCAGCCGGCGCAGCCGCTTGAACGCGTCGGCGATGTTGTTGAAAGTCTCTACCACTTTGGGCTTAAGTTCGGCCTCGATTGCAACGACCGAGAGCCAATTCTCCATATCGTCGTCGTCGTCGTCGTTGTCGAGGTTGCTCCCGCTGAACGCTGCGTCGACTTCTGTGTCCCCGCCATCGGTGGGTGAGCCGGCCGGCATGAACGGAGTGGCGGTCGCCGGCGCGGTGCCGGGCGCCTGCATCTGCCGCGGCTGCCCGGGTTGGCCTGGACCTGCGACGCCCACGATCGGTTGGCCGTCGGCGCCCATCATCGGCGCCGGCACGGCCTTGGCGCCAGGGCCGGCATAGGTTGCGTCGAGGTCGATGATGTCGCGCAGCAGGACCTTGCCTTCGTTGAGCTCGTCCCGCCAGATGATGATGGCTTGGAAGGTGAGCGGGCTCTCGCAGAGTCCGGCGATCATGGCCTCGCGACCGGCCTCGATGCGCTTGGCAATGGCGATCTCGCCCTCGCGCGAAAGGAGCTCCTTCGATCCCATTTCGCGGAGATACATACGCACGGGGTCGTCAGTGCGGTCGGCGGGCTCCTTGGCCCCGGACTTGGCCGGAACCGGTCGTTGCTGGACTTCGACGAGCTCGTTGTCGCCCTCGGCTTCCTCCTCGGGCTCGTCGCGGGTGACCACCTCTTCTTCAGGGTCGGCCTCCCTCGTCGTGTCCCCGCCAGGGGGAGCCTTGATATTGCTTGCCATGAGGCTCTCTCCCCGATTTGGCGTTGGGCCCTCGCCAAAATCATGGTTCAGGCGCGTAACGAAGGGCGGTTGTAGGTATAGCACCGGCCCGCGCTTGGCCCGGTTCAACTCAGCAAGAATTGCCGTCTCATACGCCCATTTGGCTAGGATTTCCTTGATTGTAAGTGGCGTTCGAACAAATCGAGCCGCCAGAGCGAAATCGCTTCAGATTGAATCGATTTCCACTCTAGCTTCATGATGTGCATGATCTTCCCGGAAAACCGGTGTCCATTTTTCCGGATCATGCACTAGCGAATTGGTCGATCCGACCGAGAAAGCAGAGCGGCTGGGTTTTCTGGCGACGGAATGGTGCGTCGTGGCGGTCGCGGATCACGTCCTTGGCGAGCCGGCCGACCGCTACGCCCGATAGCGCAGCATACATAGCGGAAAAATTGGCAATTAGATAGGCTTCCGAGATCGGAAGCAGGAGGCGCGCGCGTTCGGCGCTGCCTACGCGCGAATTCGCGCCGCCCCTTTTAGCGCGGCAACCGTGCGGCCGGGAGCGCGCCGAATGCCCGCAGAGTGAGCCAAAATACCAGGGCCCCAAGCGCGCCATAACCGCCCAACATCGCTTCCAACTTGAAATCAGACAAGGCCGCCGGCGAGAACGCGATCAGAAAAAATAAAAAATATGGAACCACCCCAATCAGAAATCCGCCGATCAGCACGGCGACAGGATTGGTCCAACCCCGCCAGCGATAGATCAATGCGACAGGAACGCCAATGACGATTGCAATCACCAGGGCAAAGCCAAAGCCGAAAAAAAATAGCTGGTCGAACCAAACGCTTCCCAGCAAGGGATTCAACAGACCCAGCAATCCATGCAGCAGCCCCACCGCCACAGCGGCAAGCAAGACAGCGGCGGCCCAGGCAAGGATCTGTTTGACTTGCATCGCGAACTTTGCCCTTGCGAATTTGCCTCCGCCGCCCAGCTATCTTACGCGCCTTTGTCCAGCCCACAATGGTCAGTAAGGTTGTTATCGCAACGCGTTCTTTGTAGCTTCAGGTTGCCATGCCCTTCGACGTATTCATTTCCTATTCGAGCAAGGACAAGACGTGTGCGGACGCTGCGTGCGCGGCGCTGGAAGCCGCCGGCGTGCGCTGCTGGATCGCCCCGCGCGATATTTGCGCCGGCATCGAGTATGCCGAGGGCATCCTTGAAGGCATCGATGCCTGCCGCGTCATGGTTCTCATATTTTCGTCGAGCGCCGACGTGTCGCCGCAAATTCATCGCGAGGTCGAACACGCGATCAACAAGGGGCTGTCGATCTTTCCATTCCGGATCGAGAACGTCGTGCCGACCAAGGCGATGGAGTACTATCTGAGCTCGATCCATTGGCTTGATGCCTACACGCCGCCGCTCGACAGTCATTTTGGCCAGCTTGTCGAACAGGTCAAAGCGGACCTGCAGGTTACTGCCGCTGGAGGCATGACATCGGCTCGTGTGTTTAAGACCATACTGCCAAATGGAGAAACGTCGTTCGGTAAGCCGACGAGATCGTTTGGCTCGCACGTTCAAGCCATTACCGGCAATCCGGTTCGGCTCGCTCTCGTCGCAATCGTCGGCATACTCTGCGCGGCCGGTTTTCTCTTCTGGTACTTCTCGACGCCGACCTATGTCCTTGCCAGGAGCGCCGCGTTCGGAGGCAGCGGCGGCTTTGCATTTGACGATGCGCCGTCGAATCCGAGCTATCGGCCGATCACCGCGATCAGCGTCGTCATGGCCGTCAACCCTCAGAACCGAACTCAGCAGGTCATCCGCAATCTCCAGGTCGAGTGGGGCGACGAAATCGGCCCGATGCATGGCGGCAAGAATCCTGCTCCCGCGCAGCGAACCCAATTGGCGCCGGATGAGAAAATTGGCCGGGTCGATGTGAAATGGATGCCCTATGACTACCAGACCTCCGATAACGTGCCGCCGCAATGGGTTTCCGGTCTGGCCATATGGACGAATACCAGGGTCCTCACATTCGGCGACGTGACACCCGCCTCCACCGGACAGTGTGTTTTGTCGTACGGCGAGATTCTGCTCGGCTTTTTCGGGCGCAATGGCGTGTTCATCGACCAGATTGGCTGTGCCATCGCCAAGCCGAAGTGACTGCGAACGCGCGCGACAAGAGAACGACTGTCAAACAACGATAGATCGGACCTCTAAGTGAGCACGCCAGACGATCCACTCCGCTTCCTTGAGGCAACAGCGAACGTTGCGGCCATTGTCACGGCTGCCGTTGCAACCTTCGCATACAGCAAATTCGTCTGTGACCGATGGCAGAAACGGCGACGGTTGGAAGCATTTTTAAGACGCAATCCGCAAAAGGACGGCCGAAGCTTGCTTGAGCTTTCCACCACTCTCGGAATGACCGAAACCGAGATAATGGATGCTGCCTTCCGGAGTTGTTGCATCCGGCGCTGGGCTACTACCGACCTCTTGGGTGCCCCTTCTAAGATGATGCTGGTATACGACCCGAAAACCTCAAATTAGGACACTACCAAGCGCTGTTTCCCTTTGCCCCGAGTTTATCTAGCATCTGGGAATGGCGCAGCCTGTTCTCGATTTCTGGTTTGAATTCGCCTCGACATATTCCTATCCGGCGATGATGCGTATTACGTCCTTGGCCAAAGACGCGGGTGTCGCTCTAAAATTTCGTCCCTTCCTGCTCGGGCCGCTGTTCAAAGCGCAAGGCTGGGACACATCGCCGTTCAATCTCTACCTCGCCAAGGGCCGCAACATGTGGCGCGATATGGAGCGTCTATGTGAGGAGCTAAAGCTGCCATTTCGACGGCCTGAGCCGTTTCCGCAAAATAGCTTGCAAGCCGCTCGCCTCGCGCTGGTCGGGCTTGATGCGCAATGGGGCAAGGACTTCTGCCGATCGGTGTTTCGAGCCGAGTTCGCGCAAGGCCGTCGAATTGATGAACCCGCGGTGCTGAGCGAATTGCTCGCAGAGCTAAGTGTTGACCCGAATCCGGTACTCGCCGCCGCCCGAACCGATGCAATCAAAGCCAAATTGCGATCGCAGACGGAAGAAGCCATCCAACTGGGAATTTTCGGAGCGCCGAGCTTTATCACTATGGGCGGAGAGTTGTTCTGGGGTAACGACCGTCTTGAACGCGCGATCGCCTGGGCGAGGACGGCGCGTTAGGAAACAATCTGTATTGTGACGGACAAACAGCAGGAAGTGTCAGGACCCGACGGTTTTATGTCCGGATTGGCATTAGCTTCGTTTTTCAATGTCGGCGTTCGGAGGCTGACGGGCGAACAACGGACATCTGGGCCGCTGTCGAACCGCTCATGCCCCTGCTCTTGCTCAACGAACATAGGTGAGAGGAAGCGCGCCGCAGAGCGGACGCGGTCAATGACGGAGCGGCTAGGCTCTCTTGTTGTCGAATTCGGGCGCGCTCCGCGTGACGCAATGACAATGCCAATAACGATTACAGCTGCGACGAACAGGAACGATAACGTCAAGTGCTCATCGAGCAAGGTACTTGCGAAGAACAACGCACACACAGGCTGAGCGAACTGAAGCGGTGCGACGCGAACGAGGCCACCTTTTGAAAAGGCCCACACCAGCGACATATTCGCCAAGACAGCCGCGCCAAGCGTGATTTGGATGATGGCAGCCCACGTTATCCAGGTCAGATCCGAGTATCTGTAGGGTGCGGTCAAAGTGTGTACCGCAGCGAAAGGTGCAAGCCCGACGGCGGCAATTGCCATCGCCCAGACAGCTCCCGCCAATGGATTCATTCGTGACCCCAACCGCGCGCCGGCGGCGAGCCCAATTGCAGATGACGTACAGCCGGCGAACACAATGGCGTCGCCGGCGATCGTGGCGCCGGCTACGGTCCCGAGATTGCTCGAGCCGACCAGAGCCGCTTCGCCCATGACAGCGACAGCCATGCCAAGGAACCAAATCCACCGTGGCAGATGGCGATGCAAAATAATTCCAATGATTGCGACCAGCAGAGGGGTCACCGCCATGATCAGCGCGGCATGTGCGCCCGAAGTCCTCTGGGTGCCCAGGCTGAACAGGACCGGGAAGGCGGCAAAATTTCCAACCGCGTACACGAGCAACAAGCCAAGATCCTTAAGACCATTTGGCGGACGCAGACGGCAAATGACGAGCAGAGGAGCGGCCAATAGGCCGGCTCCGACCGTCCGTATGAATCCAATTGAAAGGCCATCAAGTTGAAGACCAGCTATTCGGGTGCTCGCTGGGACCAGCGCAAACAGGACGACGGCAAAGCAAGCAGCTACGAAAACCAAACCGGACAGCGATGCGTCCAAATTAAAAATGGCGCGATGACGCATCGTCGCGGCATTCGCGGCCCCGGCCTCCATTGCTTGCCTCCACCAGATGCTGGTGAAGTCCTAACAGCTGAAAGTTGTTTTTGTTGGAGTGCCGCCGAAATCCGCAAGCGGTTCGTAAGACTTGGTTTATTCGAATTTAATGGCGGGCGGAGAACAGCGGACATCGCAAATTTACCGATAAAAGCCGTGGATCACCGGTCGGCGCGGGCGCGGACCAAACACGCCAGGCAGCGATGATTCTTTTATTCTGGGCGATTCCGCCGCGCTACACCGTCCCGCGGGCAAACCGCCGAAGCAAAAAGCGTTGCGCGATCAAGAGCTAAGTCCCCTATACAGTGACGGGCTTGACACTGGCACTGTGACTGGTAGATGCGACCCCACCTCGCTCTTCGTGAAGGACGCCGGCCGGGTGACTTCGGCCGGCGGAGCGAGGTGCGGTGCCCGCGGGCGGGGGCTTGTCACTCCCGCGCTCGGGCGGCCCGGGCATCAGCCTGCCGGCACTATGACCGGTGCGCGAGGTGCTCGCTGGACGGTGACAGGACGGCGCGGGTAACGCCCGTGGAGAAGCATGCGAGACTCGCCCCGGTTGGCGGTCCTTAAGACTCGCAGGCTCCGGCCGAGTCTCCGGAAGCTCTGGCCTGGGTTGCGCCTTGGGGATGAGCAGTCCTCTTGGCAAGAGCCGCAGTGGAACGCCGAAAGGCGAGCGCGTCCCGCCGGACGCGCGCCGCACCTTGCAAGTGCGGCAGCTAAATTGCGCCTTTCGGCGTTCTGCTTCCTTTTCTTTCGTTCTTGGCTTTCGTGCCGCTACTCGATCGTGATGGTTTCGGCCCTCCACTGCCGGGTTCATCTGACAAAGGTCGGGAAAGCGGTGAGGTTTTTTGGGACTGGCGTGCTCATAGCTCGGGTGCGAATCAAAAAGCGCAGCGCGAGAATGAGAATTCTATTTCCCCTCCCGCCCATGCGCGCAGTGCGTGGTGGGGAGGGGTTAGGGGTGGGGGGCACTTGCGTGTGGCTTGGCGTGTGCGTCGAGGTCGTCCCCCCACCCCCGACCCCTCCCCGCCATTCGCTGGCGCGAATGGGGTGGAGGGGAGGGATAAATGCACCGCGAGAGCGGGAACCCCTCACTTGCCTCGGGAGGACACGGAGTCCCGCCTTGCGTGATGCTCGCCCGGTCCCCAATGGTTAATCGCGTCTTAACCTCGCCGCCCCTATGCTATCGGAACCGTGTTCCGGCGGGTGGCCCCGCTGTGCGTGATGTATAGGATGACTGAATCCCCTAATCCGCCTGCCCGCGCGCAAAGCTCGCGCTCGCCGTTCGTGCGGTTGCGCGAACTGCTCGATGGCGTTCCCTCCGGCAAGCCGGCGATCAGCCTCGCCGTCGGCGAGCCGCAGCATCCGATTCCGCCGTTCGTCGGTCCGGTGCTGGCGGCGCATGTCGCCGAGTTCGGCCGTTATCCGATGAACAAGGGGATCGACGAATTCGCCGCCGCGGTCGGCAAATGGCTCGGCCGCCGCTACACGCTCGAACGCCCGGTCGATCCGGCGACCGAGGTGCTCGTGCTCAATGGCACGCGCGAAGGTTTGTTTCTTGCCGCGCTCGCCGCAAAGAACTGGGTCTCGCCGCGCGCCGGCCGGCCGGCCGTGCTGATCCCCAATCCGTTCTACGCCGCCTATGCGGCGGGCGCCGTCGCCGCCGATTGCGAGCCAGTTTATCTGCCGGCGACCGTAGCGTCTGGCTTTCTGCCCGATCTTGATTCGCTTTCTGAGGATCTGCTCGCGCGCACCGTCGCCGTCTATCTCGCGTCGCCCGCCAACCCGCAGGGTTCGGTGGCGGACCGTGATTATCTTTTGCGCCTCACCGCGATGGCGCGCCGCTTCGGCTTTTTGATTTTCGCCGACGAGTGCTACTGCGAAATCTACAGCGATCGCCCGCCGCCCGGTATGCTCGAAGCGGCCGGCGCGGATTTCGCCAACGTCGTCGTCTTTCACTCGCTGTCGAAGCGATCGAGCCTGCCGGGGCTTCGCGTCGGCTTTGCCGCCGGCGACCGCAAATTCCTTTCCGCCTATCTCGAACTGCGCAACGTCGCCGCGCCGCAGGTGCCGACCCCGCTGCAGCACGTCGCCATCGCCGCTTACGGCGATGAGAAGCACGTCGAGGCCAACCGACAGCTCTATCGCGAAAAATTCGATCTCGCCGATCAGATCGTCGGCGACCGCTACGCCTATCGGCGGCCGGCCGGCGGATTTTTTCTCTGGCTCGACGTCGCCGGGCAGGGCGGCAGCGAGACGGCGACGCTCAAGCTCTGGCGCGAAGGCGGCCTGCGCGTGGTGCCGGGACGCTATCTCGCGCGCGAGCAGGCTGACGGCAGCAATCCGGGCGAAAACTACATCCGCGTCGCCATGGTGCAGAACAAGGAAGTCACCGCCGAGGCGCTGCATCGTCTCGTCGAGGTGTTGGGGTGAGGCAGGCCAACAGATGTCGCTGATCGACCGCAGCATCGACGGATTAAGCTTTCTCTCCGGCCAGCTCGGCGCCGCGCTGCAGCGGCGGCTACGCGAAGTCGGCGGCATCGCGCTATTGAGCCTCACCATGACGGCGGCGCTCGCGCTCGCCACCTGGTCGGTGAAGGATCCGTCGCTCAGCCACGCCACCGATGCGCCGGTGCACAATCTGCTCGGCATGCCCGGCGCCGTCACCGCCGACTTGTTGATGCAGCTGTTCGGTCTGGGCTCGCTGGCGCTGCTGTTGCCGGTCGCGGTGTGGGGCTATCGGTTGCTCGGCCATCGGCCGCTTGGCCGCGAGCGGCTGCGCGTCGTGCTGTGGCTGTTGGGCGCCGTGCTGGCCGCCGCCTTTGCCTCCAGTCTGCCGCGCAGCCCGCATTGGCCGCTGCCCTCGGGGCTCGGCGGCGTCATTGGTGACGCGGTGCTGCGGCTGCCGGCAGCGCTCTTCCGCGCGCCGCTTGCCGGCAACGATCTGCTCGCCGCTTCGATTGTGCTTGGCATCGCCGCGCTCGCCGCTTTTGCCGTCGCTGCCGGCATCGTTTGGCGCGGCGCCGCGGACGCCGACTACGAAGAAGACGAGGACGACGAGGACGAGGAAGAAGACGAAGAAGAAAATGAAGGCCAGGGTGACGGAGCGTGGATTTCGCTCGGCTTCCTGGCTCATTCCGTGCTGAGCTTGCGAGCGCGGATCGCGCGGCTGTTGCGCGGGCGCCCGCAGCCGGGCTGGCGAGGCGAGAATGCGCGCGGCGAAGTCTGGCGCGGCGAAATCACAGTGCCGCGCCAGCGCGTCGAGCCGCATTTCGGCAAGCCGGCCGAACAGCGCGCCGACGCTCAAGCCGCAATCGCGTCAACCGCTGAGACCGCTTCCTCCGCCGCGCGAAAACCGCGCGCGCTTCCGAAACCGCTGCGCCGCGCGGCGGACGGCTACCAAGTGCCGTCGCTCAATCTGCTGAGCGCGCCGCGCACCGGCGAGCGGACCACGGTGAGCGCGGAAGTGATCCGCGAGAACGGCGCCGCGCTCGAAGGCGTACTCGCCGATTTCGGCGTGCGCGGCGAGATCATCAACGCGCGGCCCGGCCCGGTGGTGACGCTCTATGAGCTCGAGCCTGCACCGGGCATCAAATCCTCGCGCGTGATCAGCCTCGCTGACGACATCGCCCGCTCGATGAGCGCGCTCTCCGCCCGCGTCGCCGTGGTGTCCGGGCGCAACGCCATCGGCATCGAATTGCCCAATCCGACCCGCGAGAAGGTCTATCTGCGCGAACTGCTCGCCTCGCGCGACTATGCAGCGACCGAGGCGCGGCTGCCGCTCTGCCTCGGCAAGGCGATCGGCGGCGAGGCGGTGCTGGTCGATCTCGCCCGCATGCCGCATCTGCTCATCGCCGGCACGACCGGATCGGGCAAATCCGTCGCCATCAACACCATGATCATGAGTCTCGTCTACCGGCTGCATCCCGACCAGTGCCGGCTGATCATGGTCGATCCGAAGATGCTCGAACTCTCCGTCTATGACGGCATCCCGCACCTGCTCACGCCGGTGGTCACCGATCCGAAGAAGGCGGTGGTCGCGCTCAAATGGGCAGTGCGCGAGATGGAGCAGCGCTACAAGAAAATGTCGAAGCTCGGCGTGCGCAACATCGACGGCTATAACGCGCGCGTCGCCGAGGCGAACAACAAGGGCGAGAAGCTCAATCGCACCGTCCATACCGGCTACGACAAGGAGACCGGCGAAGCGATCTACGAGAACGAGGAGCTCGATCTCGAGCCGCTGCCCTACATCGTGGTCATCGTCGACGAGATGGCCGACCTGATGATGGTCGCCGGCAAGGACATCGAAGGCGCGGTGCAGCGGCTGGCGCAGATGGCGCGTGCGGCCGGCTTGCACGTGATCCTGGCGACGCAGCGGCCGTCGGTCGACGTCATCACCGGCACCATCAAGGCGAATTTCCCCACCCGCATTTCCTTCCAGGTCACCTCCAAGATCGACAGCCGCACCATCCTCGGCGAGCAGGGCGCCGAGCAACTGCTCGGCCAAGGCGACATGCTCTACATGGCCGGCGGCGGCCGCATCAGCCGCGTGCACGGACCGTTCGTGTCCGACGAGGAAGTCGAGAAGGTGGTGCGCCACCTCAAGACGCAGGGCGTGCCGCAATATCTCGAGGCGGTCACCGCCGAGGAGCCGGAGGACGGCGACGGCGCGGCGGTGTTCGACGGCACGGCGATGGGAATGGCCAGCGAAGCCGAAGGCGCCGATCTTTATCAACAGGCGGTGCAGGTCGTCACGCGCGACCGCAAGGCCTCGACCAGCTACATCCAGCGCCGCCTGCAGATCGGCTACAATCGCGCCGCCTCGCTGATGGAGCGCATGGAAAAGGAAGGCATTGTCGGTCAGCCCAATCACGCCGGAAAACGCGAAATCCTCGTTGAAGGCGCTGGCGGCGATGAGTCCTATTGAGAATTTGCGCCGCGGTCTTTAATGATTTGGCAGTGTGGCGTTGGTTCAGAAGTTCGCAAATGAGCGTGCCGGATTATGACGCGAACTTCGAATCGGTACATTAGCCGCGAATTCGCCATAACGCGCGAGTAGCGACGGCGTTTACCCCGGGGCAGAGCGGGAGAGGGACATGGCGGGACGGCGCGCAGCGATCATGCTCGTCGCGATGATTTGCGGCTTGCTCGCGTGCGAATCGGTATTCGCCGAAGGTGTGCCGCTGCCGACCCCGGCGCCGCAGCCGAAGACCGGCGCCGCCGCCCCGGAGACCACGCCGCCCGGCGGAGTTCCGCCTTCGGGCGACACGGGCGAGCACCGCGGCTTCTTTCCGTTTTCGCTGCCGTTCGAGAAGGGCACTCAGCCCAGCCAGGCGACGGCGTTCGACGACAAGCAGCGGGCGCTCCTTGATCGCATCAGCCTTTACCTGTCCAGCGTGCAGACGCTGGTCGGGAATTTCGTCCAGATCGGTCCCGACGGCGGCCGCACCGAGGGCACCTTCTACATCCAGAAGCCGGGCAAGGTGCGCTTCGCCTACAACCCGCCGAGCCCGATCGACGTGGTCTCCGACGGCTCCTCGGTCGCGGTGCGCAATCGCGATCTGAACACGCAGGATCTGGTGCCGCTGTCGCAAACGCCGCTGCGCTACCTGTTGGCCGACCACATCGATATTCTGCACGACACCGACGTCGTCAGCGTATCGTCCGACGAGAAGTATATCACCGTGATCGTGCAGGAGAAGCAGGTGATGATCGGCACCAGCCGGCTGATGATGATGTTCGACGCCAAGGATTTGACGCTCAAGCAATGGACCGTGACCGATCCGCAGGGCCTCGACACCACCGTCGCGGTCTATAATCTCGATACGAACAAGAAACCGGACCCGAACATGTTCGTCATCAACTACCAGCGCAATCCGGGAATCAAGAACGAGTAATCGGTCGTCCAAAGTCAGCAGACTGAAATCGGCAAGCACATTGCCCGCGTAGCGAACGAAGCCTATCTAGTTTTGAATTCTGACTTCTGATCGCCGGCTTCTGATCGCGGCCCACCCTGTGCAGCTCAAGGTCACCACCTGGAACATCAATTCGGTGCGGCTGCGCATCGATCTGGTGGCGAAATTCATCAAGGCCGTGCGGCCCGACATCCTGTGCCTGCAGGAGACCAAATGTCCGGACGACGCCTTTCCACGCAAGCGCTTCAAGCGGCTGGGGTATGAGCACGTCGCGCTGAACGGGCAGAAGGGCTATCACGGCGTCGTCGTACTTTCGCGGTTACCGTTCGAGTCGAGCCGTATTCAAAATTATTGCGGCAAGAGTGACTGCCGCCATGTCTCGATCGTGCTCGGCGAACGCGCCGGTCTGCGCGATCCGGTCACGCTGCATAATTTCTACGTGCCGGCCGGCGGCGACATACCGGATCCGGCGCGCAATGCGAAATTCGCCCATAAGCTCGCCTTTCTCGACGAGATGATCGGCAACGACACGCTGCGGCCCGCGCAGGCGGAGCGCAGCATCATGGTCGGCGACCTCAACGTGGCGCCGCTTGAATGCGACGTCTGGAGCCATAAGCAATTGCTCAGCGTCGTCTCGCACACCCCGATCGAGTGTGAGAAGCTTACCGCCGTGCAAAAGTCTGGCGGCTGGATCGACACCGTCCGCCGTTTCGTGCCGGAGCCGGAAAAGCTGTTCACCTGGTGGAGCTATCGTTCGCCGGATTGGGCCGCGGCCGACAAGGGCCGCCGGCTCGACCACATTTGGGTGTCGCCGGAGCTCGCCGACCGTGTGTCCGGCATCAAAGTCGCGAAGGATTCGCGCGGCTGGACGCGGCCCTCCGACCACGTGCCGGTTACGGCGACGCTGGAGATTTAGTGGATGTCAGTCGTCAGGTGATGGATGAAGTGAAACAGATGACAGATCATGAGCAGACGATGATATGATCAAGCAAGCCTAAGCGTCTCATGTCCGACATCTTCCTGTTTGATAACCGGTATCCGGCATCTGATCCCCCGACATCCATCATGCAAACCGCCGCTAAGACCTTCAACGCCTATTACCATCGGTTCAGACGGTGGCAGGAAAGCGCGCGCGAGCCGGGGCTCAGCGCACTTTTGTTCATCGAGGCGTTGTTTCTGTTCGTCGCTACGCCGCTGACCGGCATTGGCTGGCTGCCGCAATTCGTCCTGCCGGCGACATTTGTGCTGTTTGTGGTCGCCACGCTGATCGTCACCTCGCGCAGCCGTTGGGCGGCCGGCGTCATCCTTGTTTCGGCCGTTCTCAGCGCAGTCGGGGTGGTCCTTCATATCGACTACCCGTCCGTTTTCACCGAATGGCTTAGCGCCGGCGGGCGGCTGCTTGCCGTCGCGATCTTGAGCGTGGTCATCGCGCGCGCGGTGTTCGCGCCCGGGCAGGTGACGCGGCACCGGATCGAGGGTGCGATCGTGCTTTACATGAACTTCGCGCTGTTCTTCTTTATTCTTTATCAGCTCATCGACGTGCTGGTGGCGGGTTCCTTCACCGGCTTGCCCAAGAGCGGAACGGAGCATGGCTCCGGCGCTGCGCTGCTCTATTTCAGCTTCGGCACGCTGACGACGGCGACCTATGGCGACATTCAGCCCGTTTTTCCATTCGCGCGGAACCTGACCAATCTGGAGGCGATGATCGGACAATTGTTTCCGGCGACGTTATTGGCCCGGCTGGTCACGCTGCACAGTGCGAACCAAAGGCAATCGAAGCGCGATTGAAACGGCGAAGGCGCGTTCAGAGACGCCGGAATATTGCTGGTTTCGCCGCCGGCAGCGATTAAGTTACAGCTGTGACGGACCGCCGCCGCCCGGTCGTAATTCGCTGCTATCGGCTGCGGCATTGCCTCGATGCAGACTCTGGAGATTGCGCGATGCGCCGCCTGATTGCCTCCGCCTTGATCTGTGCTGCTGCGACCGGGATGACGCTCGCACCCAATCTCAGCCGCGCGCAGGACTTGCTTGCACAGGACTTGCTTGCACAGGACTTGCCGCAGCCGCCGGTCGGCTTTCAGCCGCCGCCGCCTCCGCCGCCCGCGCCGGTGCGACCTTATAATCCGGTCACGGTCACCCCGGCCGGACCGTTCAACGATGCAACCTACGCGGCCTTTCGCACCAATCTCGCCGACGTCGCCAAGAACAAGGATCGCGCCGCGCTCGCCAAGCTGGTCGTCGAACAGGGATTTTTCTGGGTGCAGAACAAGAATCTCGCCGACCCGGACAAACCCGGCATCGACAATCTGGCCAAGGCCATCGATCTCGACAATCCGAATGGCGGCGGCTGGGCGATCATCGCCAGCGATGCGGCCGATCCGACGCTCGCGGAATTGCCGCAGAACAAGGGCTTGTTTTGTGCGCCGGCGCCGCCCGCGTTCGATCCCCGCGCTTTCCAGGCTCTGTTTGAAGGCTCGGACACCGATCCGACCGACTGGGGCTATCCGGTGAGGAACGGCGTCGAGGTGCGGTCTGCGGCGCAGCCCGATGCGCCGGTTGTCGACAAGCTCGGCCTTTATTTCGTGCGGGTGCTGCCCAACTCGGCGCCGGCGACTGCCGGCGCGCCGACGTTCCTGCACATTGCGCTGCCGAACGGCAAGACCGGCTTCATTGCGCTCAATTCGATCGTGCCGCTCGCCAGTGATCAGGTTTGCTACGTCAAGGACGCGGATAGCTGGAAGATCGTCGGCTATATCGGCGGCGTCTCGCCGTAAGGCCGCGGCCCGCGCCGCGACCCACGATCGCTGCTCGCGATTATCGCGCGGCAGCGTCGGCGGCGCCCTTCACCGAAGCCGCATTCTGGCCGAACAGGATGGCGCGCTCTTCGGGCGTGCGAATACCGCCCTGGCCCGGATTGATCTTGGGCGTCCATTCATACGCTTTGACCACGGCAGGCCGGGCCTTGATCGCCGCCAGCCAGCGCTTGACGTTCGGGAAGTCTTCGATGTTCTGGTGCTGCCGCTCCCAGATCGTCACCCACGGGTATGACGCCATGTCGGCGATCGAATAATCGCCGGCGAGATATTGATGATCGGCAAGTCGCCTGTTTAGCACGCCATAGAGCCGGTTCACTTCGTTGCGATAGCGGTCCATCGCGTAGGCAATCTTGTCGGTGGCGTAATTGCTGAAGTGATTGTTCTGCCCCGACATCGGGCCGAGATTGCCCATCTGCCAGAACAGCCATTCGAGCGTGGCAGTCCGCCCGCGCAAATCCTTGGCGATGAATTTGCCGGTCTTGTCGGCGAGATAGAGCAGGATGGCGCCGGACTCGAACACCGAGATCGGCTTGCCGCCATCGGCCGGCGCGTGGTCGACGATGGCCGGAATGCGGTTGTTCGGCGAGACCGTCAGAAAGTCCGGCTTGAACTGCTCGCCTTTGCCGATGTTGACCGGAATGATCTTGTATTGGAGTCCGGCTTCCTCGAGGAAAATCGTGACCTTGTGGCCGTTCGGCGTGGTCCAGTAATGCAGGTCAATCATGACAAGTCCTTTGGTGATACGTGTGGGAGAATAAGCGAGCAGGGGAGGGAGTTTAGCGCATTGCCTAGCGAATATTTAACCCCTGGCGCGCATTTTCCTCCGCCATGTCCAGTTCCACCTCCGGCGCCCCCGCTTACGCAGCGCCTGACCTGACGCTCCCGGCGACGGCAAATTTTTCCATCGCCGCAATCGTGTTCGTCCTGTTTGTTCTCTCCGCGCTGTTGGGTGCGGAACGAAAGGACATCACGCAGGGCTTCGACGAAGTTGCGCATACCTCCTATGTCGCTGCGATCCAGCACAGCGGGAATGCCTGGCCTGCGTTGCAGCAGATGCGGCTGCTCGACCCGCGGACGTTCCAGTTCACCGATCAGGCCAATTATCTCAATCATCCGCCGATCTACTACGCGCTGCATGCGGTGCTCGGACCGAAGCTCGAAGGCCACCCGCAAACGCTGCTGGCGCATCGGCTGATCGACATCGCCATCGCCGCAATCGGCTTCGCCGCGTTGCTCGCGATCGGGCTTGCCGCGCGGTTTCCGCGTTACGAGTTTTATGCCTATGCGGTGCCGCTCGCCTGCATTCCCGTGCTCGCGCCGATCGCCGGATCGATCAACAACGACAATCTTGCTTTCCTCGGCGGCGCGTTCGCCACGCTCGGCGTGTGGCAATGCGTTTCCACCGGCCGCCGCGTCTGGTTCGCGCTGGCGCTTGTTGGCGTGGTCGCTGCCGGCTGGGCGAAGCTGACCGGTCTGTTGCTGGCTGGCGGTATGGTGAGCGGCGCGATTGCTTATCTGCTCTGGCAAAGACGACTGCCATTGACCTGGGCGGCTGCGGCGCTGCTTGTCTTGTTGCTCGCTGCAGCGCCATATCTCGTATTCATTGCGCAGTACGGAAGTCCCACGCCGGAAACGCCGGCGCAAATCGCGCTGATCAAGGACGGCGCGCGCGCCGCCGGCTGGGCCGATCTGCCGCGCCGATCGTTCCCCGTTTATCTGTTCTATTTCGTCACCGCGTTCGTCGCCGAGTGGATGCCGACGCTGGCGGCCCGCAATGTGTTGAATTGCGCGATGTTGGCGATCCCGGCGGCGGCTTTGGCCTGCGCGTTCGCGGGTATCGCTTTGTCAGTCCATCGCCTGTGGCGCCGCGCCGAGAGTGCGCTCGACGTCGTCGTCTTGGCGGGAACGGTCGCATTCGCGGCCACGTTCGCCATCCACGTCGTCTACAGCTACGGCCGCTACGTCGCGACCGGATGGCTGATGGACGCCTATCCACGCTACTACTTGCCGCTCGCCGCGCTCGTGCCGCTCGCCTGCCTGTCACTCCTTGCTGCGATCGAAAGTCCGCGCTGGCGTGGCGCGTTGCTCGGCTTTCTGATCGCCGCCCCGATCGTCTTCCGCCTTTTTGGCGCGCCGCTCGGCTGATAAACCGGCCCGGTTGGCGAAGCGAATTTCGCGGCGAACCTCACCGCCCATCCTGCATTTCGCCGGCCCTCGATCCGCGCTACACTGCCGTATCCTAACGGAGCAACGGCTCGATGAGCGCAGCAAGCAAGCGGCAGATGCATCTGGGCGTGTTCTGGCTCGGCACCGGCAATCATTCCGCCGGCTGGCGCTATGACGGCGCGGCGTCAAGCAATTGCAGCTGGCCGGTCGTGGCGCAAGGCGCGCAAATCGCCGAACGCGGCAAATTCGATCTGTTCTTCGTCTCCGATTCGGCGGCGATGAGCTACGACGATCACCCGTCGTTCCAGACACGTTTCGAGCCGACCACTTTGGTTGCGGCGCTCAGCGCGGTGACCCGCCGCATCGGGCTCGGCGCTACCGCCTCGACCAGCTTCACCGAGCCCTACAATGTGGCGCGCACCTTTGCGTCGCTGCAGCACATCAGCGGCGGGCGCGTCGCCTGGAACGTGGTCACCAGCACGCACAGGGCCGCCGCGCAGAATTTCGGCAAGGACGAGATCGGCGAGCACGATCAGCGCTACGCCATCGCCAACGAGTTCGTCGACGTGGTGAAGGGATTGTGGAACACCTGGGACGACGACGCCGTCGTCGCCGACAAGCGCACGGGCGTCTTTCTGGATGAGTCCAAGGTGCGGCCGCTCGACCACAAGGGTCGCTTTTTTTCGGTCAAGGGTCCGCTCAACATCGAGCGCAGCCCGTATGGGAATCCACTGCTCATCCAGGCCGGCGGCTCGGCGCCCGGCCAGGATCTGTCCGCCCGCACCGCCGATCTGGTGTTTTCGGTGGTCAATGGCGACCGAGACATGGCCAAGTCCGCCTATGACAGCCTCAAGGCGCGCGTGATCAAACATGGTCGCGCGTCCGAGGCGGTGCCGATCCTGCCGGGCGTCATGCCGATCGTCGGCGAGACCGACGCGGAGGCCAAAGAGCAGCTCGATCGGCTGCAAAGCTGGCTGACGCCGACCAACGCCGTCGCGCTGGTGTCGAACCGGATCGGCCACGACATTTCGGGTTATCCGCTCGACGGTCCGGTGCCGGACTTTCCGGCGACCAATCGCGGCCAGTCGTTCTCGACCGCGCTGCTCGACATGGCGCGGCGCGAGAAGATGACGCTGCGCGACCTCTACAACATCACCGCCGCGGCGCGCGGCCACTGGGTGATCTACGGCTCGCCGCGGCGCATCGCCGATATTCTGGAAGATTGGTTCGTCGGCGGTCTGGCCGACGGCTTCATCATCATGCCGGCCTATTTCCCGGGAGCGTTCGACGATTTCGTCGATCGCGTGGTACCCGAACTGCAGCGGCGCGGCTTGTTCCGCAAGGATTATACCGGTCCGACATTGCGCGATCATCTCGGCCATCAGGTTGGCCATGTGGGCGAGCGCGAACGCGCCGGTGCGGACGCCGCCTCGCTTTGAGATACTCTTGAGGAGAAGACATGATCACCGAAATCGCCCAGATCGACGTCAAGCCCGGCATGGAAGCCGAGTTCGAGGCCGGCGTGAAAAAAGCGGCGCCGGTCTTCCAGCGCGCCAAGGGCTGCCACGGCATGGAGCTGCGCCGCTCGATCGAGAAGCCCGCGCGCTACCGGCTGTTCGTCGAATGGTCGACGGTCGAGAATCACACCGTCGACTTCCGCGGCTCGCCCGATTTTCAGGAGTGGCGCAAGCTCGTCGCCCATTGCTTCGCCTCGCCGCCCGAGGTCGAGCACGTGACGCAGGTGGTGAAGGGATTTTAGCTCTCACGCCGTCGATCTGCGTGTCCGGAGCATTATTACTTCGCCCGCTTCGCGCGGCCTATATCGAACGCTCAAGAAGCTTCGGGAAACACTCGAAAGCAAAAGGGCCATCGTCATGAAAGTCGATCGTCGTCACGCCCTGCGGCTGGCCGCAGGCGCAGGCATCGTTCCGTTCTCGCCGCGCATAGCATCCGCGCTCGATTATCCCACTCGTCCGGTGCGCGTGGTCGTCGGCTACACGGCCGGTAGTCCCCCCGACATCGGCGGGCGTCTGATCGGCCAATACCTGTCCGAACATCTCGGCCAGCAATTCATCACCGAAAACAAGCCCGGCGCCGGCACGATTCTCTCGACCGAGGAGGTCGTGCGCGCCACGCCGGACGGCTATACGCTGCTGGTGATCGGCACGCCGAACATGATCGGCGGTTTGATTCACGCCAGTCTGCCTTTCAACTTCGTCCGCGACATCGCGCCGGTTGCCTATCTGTGCGCCACGCCGTTCGTCGTGGTGGTCACGCCGTCGTTCCCGGCCAAGACCATCGCCGAGCTGATTGCCTATGCCAAAGCCAATCCCGGCAAGGTCAACATGGCGTCGAACGGCACCGGAAATCTCACCCATGTGGCCGGAGAGCTGTTCAAGATGATGGCCGGCGTCGATCTCTTTCACGTGCCGTATCGCGGCGAGCCGGAGGCGCAGACCGACCTGCAATCCGGCCGCGCGCAAGTGATGTTCGACCCGATCATTTCCTCGATCGGCGCCATCAAGACCGGCAAGCTTCGCGCGCTGGCGGTGACGACGCCGCAGCGTATCGCCGCGCTGCCCGATGTGCCGACGGTGGGCGAAACTGTGCCCGGCTACGCGGTGACCGGTGGACTCGGCATGGGCGCGCCGCGCGCCACGCCGGCCGACATCATCGCCAAGCTCAATGCGAGCATCAACGCCGGGCTGGCCGATCCCGCGCTCAAGCAGCGCTTTGTCGATCTCGGCACCATCCCGATGCGCGATGAGCCCGGCCGAATACGGAAAGCTGATCGCCGACGAAACCGACAAATGGGCCAAGGTGATCAAGTTCGCCGGAATCAAAATCGATTAGACCTCGCGAAAGATGTGTCCCACGACGGTTTACACGCTCGCTCTTTTCTCCACATTGCCGATCCGCTCCGGCACGCCGAATTCGCGGCGGCAGACTTCGGCGAGCGTCGCCACGCCGGCGCGGATCGCTTCGTGCGACGGATTGGCGAAGCAGAGCCGCATCCGGCTCTTGCCGTAGGTCTTGTTGGTGGTCCATTCCGGACCGGGATTGATGGCGACGCCGGCCGCAAGCCCGGCCTGATAGAGCTTCATCGTGTCGACCGTGTCCGGCAGCTTCACCCAGAGGAAGATGCCGCCCTTCGGATCGTCGAATTCGGCGGCGGTGCCGAACTGCTCGTTGAGCGCGTCCATCAGCGTTTCGAGCTTCTTGCGCAGGCCGCGCGTGAGCGGCGGCACGTGCGCGTCGAAATGGGCCGGGACAATATTCGCCCAGGACCATCTGCTCGAGCGCGCCGGAGCCGGCGTCGGTCTTGAGCGGCAGCATGCGCGCCAGCAGGCTCCATTCGGCGACGATGTAGCCCACGCGCAGCGCCGGCGCGATCGATTTTGAGAACGAGCCGATATGGATGACGCCGCCGTGCTGGCTCATCGCGTGGAGCGCCGGCGGCCGCTTTCCGTCCCAGATCAGGTCGGAATAGCAATCGTCCTCGAAGATCGGCACGCCGTGCTGCGCGGCTAACCGCAGCATCTCCACCCGCCGCGCCTCCGGCAAAATCGTGCCGGTCGGGTTTTGCACGGTCGGCACCGTGTAGATGTATTTGGCGCGTGTCCCGCGCGCTTTCAGATCGTCGAGGGCGGCGGCGAGCGCGTCCATCCGCATGCCGTCTTGGTCGAGCGGAATGCCGACGGCGTTGACGCCGAGCCGCGTCCAGCGGTTCAGCGAGCCCTGATAGGTTTCCGCTTCGGTGATGATCGTGTCGCCGCGATTGAGCAGAATGCCGTTGACCAGATCGAGCGCCTGCAGCGAGCCCGAGGTGATGAGGATCTCGTCGGCCGTGCAGGACATGCCGGCGGTGCGCTTGAGCTTGGCGGCGAGAAATTCGCGCAGCGGCCGGTAGCCTTGCGGGCCGCTTTCGAGGCCGTAGGTCGCGAGCGTCGCGCCTTCGCGCTTGAGCACCGCGCTCATCGTTGCGATGAGCGCGTCAACCGGAACCTGATCGGGATCGTTGTTGCCGCCGACGAAGCTGTATTTCGCGGCGCCGTTCCATTTGGCGGCCGGCGGCGGCAGATTGGCCGCCAGCAACGGCGCGAAATCGAGTGCGGTCATGGACATTTTCTCCCTGCCGTAAACACTAGCGCAAATTTCCAAAGCAGTCGTCATGGCCGGGCTTGACCCGGCCATCCATGGGGCGGCGAGGTTGCATGGATGCCGGATCAAGTCCGGGCATGACGATGGCGATAGCGAAGTGCTCTCGCTATCCTGAGTGCACATACACGCTGGGAGGAGGATGGATGCGCTACCTTCCGTGTCTCGCAATTCTCATTGCCTGCGCGCTCACCAGCGCCGCGCACGCGCAATATCCGGACCATCCGATCCGGCTCGTCGTGCCGCAAGCCGCCGGCAGCGCCACCGATACGGTAGGGCGCGTGTTCGCCGCCGCGCTCGGCCAGGAATTGGGCCAGCAGGTCATCATCGACGACCGGCCCGGCGGCGCGCTCACCGTCGGCCTCGACATCGTCGCCAAGTCGCCGCCTGACGGTTACACGCTGTGCATGGCGCCGATCGGCGCGATGACCATGGCGCCGCATCTGGTTGCGCACCTGCCCTACGACATCGCCCGCGATTTTCAGCCGATCGCCGTGCTGGAGTACAGCGCGTTGCTGCTGGCGGTGTCGCCGAAGACGCCGTTCCAGTCGGTCAAGGAGCTGATCGACTACGCCAAGCAGAATCCCGGCAAGCTGTTGAACGCATCGTCCAGCAATGGATCGCCCGGCCATGTCGCTGCCGAGCTGTTCAAATTCATGACCGGCACCGACATCGTCCACGTGCCCTACAAGGGTGGCGCGCCGGCGATCAACGATCTGATGGCGGGACGCGTGCAGCTGATGTTCGAAGCGCTCAATTCGATCGCGCCGTTCGCGCAATCGGGGCAGGTGCGGGCGCTGGCGGTCAGCGGCGATCACCGTTCGCCCGCGTTCCCCGATCTGCCGACGATCGCCGAAGCCGGTGTCCCCGGCTACTCGGCGCCCGGCTGGGTCGGCGTCGTCGCACCGGCCGGTCTGCCACGGCCGATTCTCGACAAGCTCAACGAAGCCAGCAACCGCGCCGTCCGGTCGCCGGCCTTCGCCACCTGGAACACGAACACCGGCAACGAACCCGGCGGTGGCACGCCGGAAGAATTCGCCGCCTTGATCGCTTCCGACTCGCAGAAGTGGGGCGACGTCATCAAGCGCGCGGGTATCAAGCTGGAGTGACGGCGCGCGGCGCCGTCACTTTCCTCCTCAGCCGACTCCACCCATATTGTCGGCATGGGAAAAGGCCCGCGCGACCCCGCAAAACACTCGAAAAAGGACCCGGCCAAGCCGACCCGCGCCAAGGCGGCGCGGCCGGACGTGCCGGCGCTCGATCCGAAGCTCGCCGACCTGCTCAACCCCGGCATCGGCCAGGGCACGGCGGGGCTCGGCTCGCAGACCGGGCTGAAGCCACCGCCCGACAATTCGTGGGATCGGCGCGCTGATTTCTCCAACGCCCACAAGGCGCGCAAATCGACCCAACAGGCGTTCGCCGAGCGGCCGCAGAGCGGCTATGTCGCCAAAGGTGCCGACGATCTCGATCCGGAACTCGCCAAAGCGCTGGGCTACGGCGGCAGCGACCCGAGCCGGTCCGTCATCGGCGAAACGCCGGACGGCGCCGACGAGATCTCCGAAATCTCCGAACCGCAGCGCGAACGGCGGCACCGTCCTTCGCCGCAGCCGATGACGCTCGGCGGCCTCGCCAGCCAGCACTCGCTTGAGCAATTGCTGCGCGAAGGCCGGGCGGAATTCCGCGAGCACACTGGCGGCAATAAGATTTGGACGCCGCATCGCCCGCCGCGTCCGGATAAATCGGAAGGCGGGCGCCGTCTCGTCATCAAGTCCGAGTTCGATCCCAAGGGCGACCAGCCGCAGGCGATCGCCGAACTGGTCGAGGGCGTAAAGCGCAACGACCGCACTCAGGTGCTGCTCGGCGTCACCGGCTCGGGCAAGACCTTCACCATGGCCAAGGTGATCGAACGGACACAGCGTCCGGCGCTGATTCTCGCGCCCAACAAGACGCTGGCGGCGCAGCTCTACGGCGAGTTCAGGAGCTTCTTTCCCGACAACGCGGTCGAGTATTTCGTCTCCTATTACGATTACTACCAGCCGGAAGCCTACATCCCGCGTACCGACACCTACATCGAGAAGGATTCCTCGATCAACGAGCAGATCGACCGCATGCGCCACTCGGCGACGCGCGCGCTGCTCGAGCGCGACGACGTGATCATCGTCGCCTCGGTGTCGTGCATCTACGGTATCGGTTCGGTCGAGACTTACTCGGCGATGACTTTCACCATCAAGCGCGGCGAGCGGCTCAATCAGCGGCAGCTGCTCGCCGACCTGGTAGCGCTGCAGTACAAGCGCTCGGGCGGCGATTTCTACCGCGGCGCCTTTCGCGTGCGTGGCGACGTGATCGAGATCTTTCCCGCCCACTACGAGGACCGCGCCTGGCGCGTGTCGCTGTTCGGCGACGAGGTGGAAGCGATCCACGAATTCGATCCGCTCACCGGGCAAAAGACCGACGAGCTGGAATTCGTCAAGATCTACGCCAATTCGCACTACGTCACGCCGCGGCCGACGCTGTTGCAGGCGATCGCCGGCATCAAGGGCGAATTGAAACAGCGGCTCGATCAGCTCCACGCCGCCGGGCGCCTGCTGGAAGCGCAGCGGCTCGAGCAGCGCACGCTCTACGATCTGGAAATGATGGAGGCGACCGGCGCCTGCGCCGGCATCGAGAACTATTCGCGCTATCTCACCGGGCGAAAGCCCGGCGAACCGCCGCCGACTTTGTTCGAGTATGTGCCCGACAACGCGCTGGTCTTCGTTGACGAGAGCCACGTCACCGTTCCGCAGCTCGGCGGCATGTATCGCGGCGACTTCCGCCGCAAGGCGACGCTTGCCGAATACGGCTTCCGCCTGCCCTCGTGCATGGACAATCGGCCGCTGCGCTTCGAGGAATGGGACGCGATGCGGCCGCAGACCTCGTGCGTGTCGGCGACGCCGGGGCCGTGGGAGCTCAACGAATCCGGCGGCGTGTTCGTCGAGCAGGTGATCCGCCCGACCGGGCTGATCGATCCGCCGGTCGACGTGCGGCCGGCGCGCACGCAGGTCGACGATCTGGTCGGCGAGGTGCGCCAGGTGGCGCAGCAGGGCTATCGCGCGCTGGTCACCGTGCTGACCAAGCGCATGGCCGAAGATTTGACCGAATACCTGCACGAGCAGGGCATCCGCGTGCGCTACATGCATTCTGACATCGACACCATCGAGCGCATCGAGATCATCCGCGATCTGCGCCTCGGCGCCTTCGATGCGCTGGTCGGCATCAACCTGTTGCGCGAAGGGCTCGACATTCCCGAATGCGCGCTGGTCGCCATCCTCGACGCCGACAAGGAAGGGTTCCTGCGCAGCGAAACGAGCCTGGTGCAGACAATAGGCCGCGCCGCGCGCAATATCGACGGCCGCGTCATCCTCTACGCCGACCACGTCACCGGCTCGATGCAGCGCGCCATGGACGAGACCAGCCGCCGGCGCGAGAAGCAGGAAGCCTTCAACACCGAGAATGGCATTACCCCTGAAAGTATCCGCAAGGGCATCGGCGACATTCTCGACAGCGTCTACGAGCGCGACCACGTGCTGGTCTCGACCGGCGCCGGTGCGGGCGGCGAGTTCGAGGAGGCCGCCACCATCGGCCACAATTTCGAGGCGGTGATCGCCGACCTGGAGGCGCGTATGCGCGCCGCCGCCGCCGATCTCGATTTCGAGGAAGCCGCCCGCCTGCGCGACGAGCTCAAACGCCTGCGCTCGACCGAGCTCGCGGTGATGGACGATCCGACGGCGAAACTTCTTCCTGCTCCTTCTTCCGGGGAGGGTCGCCCCGCCGCAGCGCGCAGCGCGAAGGTGGGCGGGAGTCGAGGTGAGCGGCGCGGACCAAGTCGATCGCCCCACAAACCCCATCTCGACGAGATGGGCATTGCGACGTCGCCACGAATTCGCTCCCTCAACGGGCGCGCGAGAAGCCCGCGCAAGCCTTCGCTCGACGAAATGGGGCCGAGCGTGGAATCGATCCCCGGCAAACGCGACTCGTCCAGCCCGCGCTCCACGTTCGGGCGCCCCGGCATGCACGGCGGCTGGAAACCGAGAAAGCGGTAGCGTTCTGCATCGTTCTTATGCGGGTCTTGCCCTTTGTATCATTGAATGATACATAGCCCTATGATCCGGGGCTTCAAGGATCGCGTCACCGAGGCTGTGTTCCGCGGGGAAAGCCCCAAAGGCTTCCCGTCTGATCTAGTTAAGCCACGCGACGCAAGCTCGGCTATCTTGACGCCGCCGTCGACCTGCACGACTTGCGACAGCCGCCAGGCAATCGTCTCGAAGCGCTCAAGGGTGATCGCCACGGCCAATATTCGATTCGGATCAACGACCAGTTTCGAATTTGCTTCCGGTGGACGCCGGAGGGCCCGAGCGACGTTGAAGTGACTGACTGTCATTAGGAGGCCGCACATGCCGAAAAAGCTTCCGCCGCTGCATCCCGGCGAGGTGTTGCGCGAGGAGTTCCTCGTGCCGCTCGGCTTGTCGGCCGGCCAGCTGGCCAAGGCCATGGGCGTGCCGCGCACGCGGGTCGAACGCATTGCCGCCGAATCGATCGGCATCACCGCTGACACGGCGCTGCGGCTCGGCAAGGCGCTCGGCACGTCGGCGCAGCTCTGGCTCAATCTGCAAAATCGCTTCGACGTGGAAACCACGGAGCGGGCAATCGGCAAGCAGCTTGCGCGCATTTCGCGGGTGAAGGCCACGTGAGCAGGAAGCCGCGGCGGACATAGTTCAAATTCTGTCGTTATCGCCCTGTCATTTCAGCGTCGCATTATCTTAAGGTCTGACCATGATGCGGCTGGGCAGAGATGTCGGAGACGTTCGTCCCCTATAGCGGGCTGCACGCGCTTGCGGTCGCGGTCTGCACCCTCCTGATCGCTGCGCCGACTTTGCTCGGGCGCAGGCTGAGCAAAAACGGCGAGCCGGCGTTGCGCTGGACGCTCGCGGCCTTCGCCGTTGCTTACTGGCTCGCTTACAATATTTGGTGGAACTGGCACGGCCTCGATCCGCGCACCGGCCTGCCGCTGCAGCTTTGCGATATCAACGGCTTGATCGCGCCGCTCGCGCTGATCACCGGCTGGCGCTTTGCGCGCGCGACCTTGTATTTCTGGACGGCGGCGCTGACCGTGCAGGCGTTCATCCAGCCCGCGCTCACCCAAGGCCCGGCGTCGCTGGTGTTCTGGTCATTCTGGACCGCGCATACGCTGATCGCCGCCTGCGCCGTCTACGACGTGGTGGTGCTTGGCTTCCGTCCCGATTGGAGCGATCTCGGCCGCGCGCTCGCTGTGAGCCTTGCCTACGTGGCGGTGGTCGCGCCGGTCAATGACTGGCTCGGCTCCGACTACGGCTTCATCGGCAATCCGGCGCCCGACATCAAGGTGCCGCCGTTCGTGCTGATGCTCGGTCCCTGGCCGCAGCGCGCGATCGTGCTGGTGCTCTTGGCGGCAGTGGGATTCGCGGTCGTGCTGCTGCCTTGGCGGATCGCGGCGCGGCGGCCGGTCGTTGGCCCGCGCGGCTAGTGGAGGTCAAGCCAATAGTAAATTCGCCCAACCCGCTTCCGCGTACCGGGTTGGGGCGGCACAACCAGACCACGTCTCGGCCTCACAATCAGTCTTTTCGCGTGCAGCATATTTGCTATGATGCAGCACCTACCGCGCCGAACCATGCATCATGCCAAAGCAAAGCAGCCCTTTACGCACAATATCGGTCATCGTGCCGGAGAGTCCCTTTATCGGTCCAGATTTGCGAAGTCGCCGCCCGTGTCTAGCCGCACTGAATGTGGACAAGTTGATGGAATGGTGGCCGGGGTTGCCACATGCTCCCCATCGTGACCCTGAGAAAGTTCAGGCAATACAACGTTCGTTAGATTGGAAAAGAGTTGCACAAATTGCTGCATACCTTCTGCAACGAGAGATTATCGATGTCCCGCAGAAGTTCGATAAATATTTTAAGGAGATTTATGAACCCACTGCCCTTGAACCGGGACGGGAATGGCCGCCTCGGGTTTCCAGAGTCGTAGGATACGAGCCTAGTGAATACCCGATTTTTTCGAGTGTGCTCCTTCACGTCAACGGGGCACGGCTTCAGGGTTTGAAAAACGGTGCGGCCAGATTGATTTTTGACGAGCGAAATAAGGACCTAAATTTCTCAGTTATCGACGGGCAGCATAGAATCAATGGCGCTTTTTTCGCTCTATGTATACTCCGCGAAAAAAGAGCGCGCGCTGAGTGGGAAATCCCTTGCGAAATTTTTATTGATTTAGACGAGCAAGGTAAAGCCCCACGTCGCCAAGCGCAGATCTTTATTGACGTAAATTTCTACCAAAAAAAGGTGGATCGCTCTCTCGTCGCCGACCTATTTCCGACTGCGAGAGGCCGTGAACCGCTAAACGATACCGAGAGGGCTCAAGACGTTGGCCGCAAACTAATGTTGGAGACTGGCCCATTGGTAGGAATGATCCAAATACCAGGAATTCGATTTGGAACCAAGGACGTCATAGCACTGGCAACTCTTAACTCGTCTATAAGCGGCATTTTGGAAGATTTACGGCTTGCTCGGGTGAGGAGTTTACAAGGGCAGACCGATTTTTTAGCAACATTCCTGACCGCTTGGCTGCGCGCCAGCGGTCGGATGGAGCCGCCGTCATCCGAAGGCCTTGATCCGAACAGCGTTGTATATCAGGGGCGAGTGCTCGGATCAGCGCTAAGTCTAATTCCAGCTTGTATCTGGAACCTACGAAAGGCCGAAATACCGCTCCTCTCGGAGGACGCCGAGGCACATCTGACGACTTGGCTCCGTCAACTAATGCGCAGCGCTGGATTGTTGAAAGGCAGAGTGTTCCTTTCCAAGCCTGAATTTATAAGAAAGGGATATCTTGGAAGCGGAGGGATCGGGCAGCTTCGCGACGCGCTTTGGGCGGCAGCGGTTGGGAGCGCAAAGGTATCGAAATTGCATCCTGACACGCGAGCTGAGCTTGCTTTCGAGAACAAGGCGAGGATCAGAGCTGAGCTAGCGTCTGTATGAACCGGCAGCTACAAATTCGGCTTCGTACCACGTTTCAGCGACTCAATACCGTCGCCGCGTCGCACGCTTTTCCTCACATTCGCGCGCTGGCCGAAAACCTAGAACGAATAGCACCCAATACGCCGGGCCAAGTCCGAATTACTCCAAAAACCGCTGAGCTTTTCGCTACTGCGTCCGTGGACATTTGGCTTAGAGCAGTCCATAGCTTTTTGATATCCACAGCGCTAAGCAAAGCGAGCCCGCTTTGGGCGTCGGTAATCGGTTATTATTCGAGTCATTATTCAATACGGGCGTTTTCGCATCTCCTCGGCTATTTTCTGCTATTTAATAAGAAAAAAGTTGTGCGGTGGACGTTAGAAAATGGCCAACACATTTGCGCGTATTCTCCTCGCGGTGGCGGGGATCGAGAACACAAACTTTACTGGAACTTAGTTAAGCGGGACGAGCACTTTGAAGCCGACCCAATGTTCTGCGAATACAATACAAGCCTTGACGCCTCCGATGCCCGCCATCGTGACCGCGCGAACTACTCGGATCATTTGTTTCCCTATCCGGAATTCCGAGTACTGAGCAAGAGCGAGCTAAAAGAGAGAGTACAATTGATTTCACAAATCGAATTTCAAGACCCCCCAATCCCTGAAGTAAGTCAATTTATCGATCTCCAATCAGTGCAGATCGTCGCATATCATCGCCTTGTGAAATATAGGCAATTTGTGGACGAGATTCTCGGAGGGGAAAGTCGTTTCTGGAACGTACATCGAAACCCCAATTTTGCTAGCGGCATAGTGAGCTTCCAACTTACGGAAGCTCGCGGTCCGACCGGAAATTAAGTGTTGACCGGAACTGACTCGTTGCGCCGATTGCCTTTAAAGTAAGTCGGCCAAGTCGGTTTATAACTTTCGACCGCCTGATTCCCCCAGACCGACCAGTTTATCCTCGCTCCTCTCGCGAATAATTCCACATATGGAGCGGGACTGCACGCTTCGACTAAGTCATATTGTTCGTCGGGCTTGCGCGAATGCTCGCGCTTGCGAGTGGCCAAAAGGTTGACCTGGCTCCGACCCGGCCCGAGTGTGCGGGCATTCTTTCCGCGCACACCGAACAGGATCAATTCTGTCACGTTGCGAAAATAGAACCCAACGCCTCGGCCGTCTGAGCCACCATCCTTGCGCACCTTGTGCCAAACGAGGTTGGATTTGTAAGTGAAACCCCACGCGCGCATCACCGCGAGCCCATCGGGTAAGAGCGCGTTTGGGACCCACAAATAGAGATGCGCAGTCGGCTTTGCGATGTCGCTCACTGGTAGCTCCATGATCTCTTGCAGAGTCATGGTGCCGTAGCGGGAAAGTCGCCGATGCTCGGGAGCTATTTTCCCTGTCCGGTTGACAAACTGCCACGGGGGATCGGCCAGGATCGTCGCAAAACGCGAGTCCCCGACGAAGCGCAGTAGATCGGTGGCGGCGGTTGACACAGGGTTCCAACGCTTTTGAAAGCGGGAAGATCCTTGCGGAAATAGATTCACGTACCGTTAAGCTGAATTTCTATTGGAATATCAGTCTATTACGATTTACGCCGGCGCGCTTACTTCCTTAGCTTCGCTGTAAACGAAAACCTGCCCGCGCCGCTCGCTCTTCCTCTCCCTGAAAGGGGGAGGATAGGTGGGGGTCGGGCGCCGCCCGAATTGAGCGTCGGGTCGAACGCACAGTCAGCGGCACGCGACCCCCATCCCGACCTTCCCCCTTTCAGGGGGAAGGAGATCATTTGCTCGCGCAACACGTAGCTCGGATTGAGTGGAGCGAGATCGGGGCTGCACGCTGTCACAATCCAGAAACATCCGCATCGTCCGCGCCTTAGCGGCAAAAAAATACGAATCAAACCGCAGTCACAATTGCGCCCCAACGAATCAAACAAACAGCGGAGGAAAAACCGTGTCGGATCAAGGCGCCGATGCCGGCGGAGCGCATTTCTTGAAATCGCGCCGTGCGACGAACTAAAAGACCCCCATCTCGCTCGTTCGAAGGGACGTCAACCGGTGACGGCCGATTGATGCGAGCGGGAGCGGTGCCCGGGATGGGGCTCGTAACCTCGTCCCGTGGCGGTTCGGAAACTCGCCCGGCCGGCCACGTCGCCGGTCTGCCAGGAGCTGGCTGCCCGGGGAGCGGATCGGTTGTCCGCTACCATGAAGCGCGGGACCGGACTGAGCCTTGGGCTCTCAAGGCCTCTGGCAAGAGCCGCGGTAGAGCGCCGAGAGGCGAGCGCGTCCCTCAAAAAGGGGCGCGCGCCGCGAGGACGCGCAAGGCAAGGCGTGCATCAGCTTGCCGGGCGGGGCCCGCGGAATTTACCTCGCGCCTTTCGGCGCTCCGCCTCCCTTTTTTGGAGGCGGCCGTTCGTGAACAGCTTGAAGCAAAGCTCGGGGCGCAAACAAAATGCGCAGCGCGAGAATGATGGAGATCGTCATTGCGAGCGAAGCGAAGCAATCCAGGGCGGCGCGTTCCGAGCGAACGGCCCTGGATTGCTTCGTCGCTATCGCTCCTCGCAATGACGAGAGGAGCGCATCCTCACCCGCGATAGCGGGGGAGGGGGACCACGCGAAGCGTGGTGGAGGGGGCGCCTGACTCGTCGCTTCGTTTTCATTGCAGGAGTTTCGTCGATGCCCGCGCCCCCTCCACCATCCTTCGCGCTAACGCGCTACGGATGGTCCCCCTCCCCCACTTGCGTGGGGGAGGAAGCAGATACGCACCGCGCGAACAGGATGCGCTTCGCGCAACGGAGCCGGAAAGTGCGCCGCTACCGCTTCAGCTTCGCCGTGAACGAAAACCCGCCCGCCCCGCAGCACGGGCAGTTCATGCCGATGAGGATCGACTGCCTCTGCTCCTCGGAAAGGTCGGCACGCTCCAGCATGCGGGCGGTCTGTTGTTGGAACAAGTCGTGGAGGGCGAGAGTGCTTGTGAGCACGCGATCGTCGGGCGCGAGAGGGGTTCGCTCGGCGGGGGCTTGCGCCTTTTTCGTGGGGCCCGGCCGGGCGGCCTTTTTCTTTTTGGTCAGGCTCATGGGCGCTCGGCGTTCCTGCGAGGAGGCGGGTTTCTTCGCCACGCTATTTGTTCGCTGCCTTGATATAGGCATTGAGAAAGCTCTGCACGTCCTTAGGCATCGACAAGATGGATTGCACGGATTGCTGCACGCCGGGCTCCGCCCGCCATTGCGGAACGAAGCCGATGGTGCGCATCGCCTCGGCGGCGTGGTCCTTGTCGGCGTCGAGCGCGACGATGGCGGCCTGCAGCGCTTGCCGCGCCGCCGGCGGCGTGCCGGGCGGGAAACAGATGATCCGCAGCATGGCGCCGTCGATCGCGTTGATGGCGCGGTAATTGTCCCACAGCGGTCCGGACGGCGGCGCGCTCTTGATCTTCTGGTAGAGCGCGGGGAACGGCAGGATCGGCAAGCCAGCCAGCTGCGCGGACGGCTTGGCGAAATCGTTGGCATCGTACCAGAGCGGGATCGCCTGGCCGCGGTCGATCAGGTCGGGCACGACGATGCTGCGGTAGCTCGGCGTCGATTCGGCGAAGACGTTGATCTCGCCGCGCTCGAAGGCGAGCCGCGCCGGCGCGCTCGAGCGGTAGCCGGTGACGTACCTGTATTTGACGCCCAGCATGTCGAGCGCGAGCCGCACGCGGATATCCTTCGACGAATCGACCGACAGCCCGCCGGCGATCAAGCCCTTGGCGTTGACGATGTCGGTCGCCGCCTTCATGCCGGGCGGCACGTCGCTGCGCACATAGGTGACCGTGTCGCCGCCCTGGATGGCGACGAAATCGTAGCTTTCGAAATCGGGATTAAAGCGCGACGGATCGAGCGTGTAGATGAAACCGGTGCCGGTGAAGTAGCCGACGATGGTGCCGTCGCGCGGCGCCACCGCGCCGAGATATTTGGCGCCGACCACGCCGCCGGCGCCCTCCATGTTCTGCACCACGACGCTCGGATTGCCGGCGATGTGGCGGCCGATGTACTTGGCGAACAGCCGGCCCTCGACGTCGGCGGGGCCGCCGACGGCGAAGTTGATCAGCAGCGTGAGCTGCTTGCCCTGGTAGAACGGCTGCTCGGCGTGGGCGGACGAAATCAAGGCGAGCAGGCTAAAGCTGCAAATCGCCAGCGCGGTCCGGATGATGGATGCCATCGTGCCCTCCGCGATCTTGTCAGCATCAAAACTGCAGCGTCTGGCCCTCGATCGTGCAGCGGCGCATCAGCCGCGGCTCCTCGCGCGGAAAGTCCTTGCGCGCGTGGATCGAGCACCAATTGTCCCAGACCACGAGATCGCCGAGCCGCCACTGATGCTCGTAGACGATCGCCGGGTCTTCGGAAATGTCGAACAATTGCTCCAGCGCGGCTTCGCTCTCCTCGCGCGAAAAGCCCTCGATGCGCGCCGACATCAGCCGGCTCACGTAGAGCGCTTTCCGGCCGGTCGCCGGATGGGTGATGATGATCGGCTGTTCGTGATGGAGAATTTTGTCGACCGCGACCTGCGACAGGTCGATGCGCTCGCGCCGTTTGTAGTCGTGCACCTGCAGCACCTTGCGGCCTTCGAGCCGGTCGCGCAGCGGGCGCGGAATATTGTCGTAGGCCTTGTACATGTTGGAGAAGCAGGTCTCGCCGCCGCGCGAGGTGAGCTTCATCGAATAGAGAAACGTGGCGCGGTGCGGCTGCGGGTAATAGCTGGTGTCGTGGTGGAACCACATTTCGCCGTCGCCGAACGCGCCGATCGACTTGCCGTTCTCGACGATGTTGGTGACCATCATGAACGGCGTGTCGTAGTCGCCGCCGGGCGTGCGGCCGTTGGCCGGGCGGCGGCGGACGTGCACCTTGCCGAAATAGCAGGCGGCGCGGACCTGGTCGTCTTCCGACAGGTCCTGATCGCGGAACACGACGACGACGTAGTCGGTCGAAGGCGTCGTTGATCGGCCTTGATCGGTCGCGGCATCGAGCGGCTCGCGCAGATCGACGCCCTTGATCGCGGCGCCGAGCGCAGGCGACAGTGGCTCAACCGATATCGCCATCCGTCTCCTCCCTTTTTGATCGTCTCTTTTGGCGGCCGATCCGCGGCGATTACGCCGCGGCGCGCCGCTATTGCTGGCGTCAACGCGTCGATGCCGGCCTTGGCGACTTGCGTATCCTGCGCCGGACAGCGCGCCGGAGACGCCGATGGCGCCGATGATCCGCCCGTCGAGACGATCGGCAGTCCGCCCTCGATCGGCGTGATGTCCTTGAGCGCGAGCAGCCGGTTGCCCGGCGCCGCCGCGCGCGATGGCGTCGTCGAGGTCCTTGCTCGGCCGCTTGAATTGCAGCGCGGTGCGCGCCTTGCCCTCCGACACGGTGATGGCGGAAATCTGGGCATTGTCGAGTCTTGTGGAACATCAACAGGTTGCCGCCGCTGTCGAGAATGGTGATGGCGACCTGCCAGGTATTTTCCGCCGCCTTCAGCTCCGCCGCTGCCATGACCCGTTTGGCCTGTTCGAGCGTGATCGCCGCGCCGTAGGGCGCCGTCACCGTCGATTCGACGTCCTGGGCCAAAGCCGATCCGGCCGCGAGCGCGAGTGCGCCGGCGAAAGCGAGCATTCGGAACATCTAGGAGGCCTCCTCTATGGCGCGCTGGCGGCGCACGCCGGGAGAATAAGCGGCAAAGCCGGTGGGTGGAAGCCGCCCGTGCGGATGTCGGAGGCCAAGATCGGACTGATGCCGGACACCTTATCCCTCCTGGCTGAAACGTGATTGCCTCAGCCGGTGCTTCATGTCCGCGGAGCGACTATATTTCCGCCAGCAAGCAGGAGACGCGACATGTTCTCGTTTCGGAAGATGCTGGAAATACCGACCCCCGGTGAAGCCTTGAAGGGGCGGCCGACGCCGATCCCCACCGCCGAGCGTCATTTCGTCAACGGCCATGCGCTCAAGGGTCCCTATCCCGAGGGGCTCGCCATGGCGATGTTCGGGTTTGGCTGCTTCTGGGGCGCCGAGCGCAAATTCTGGGAGCTGGGCGACGGCATCTACGTCACCGCGGTCGGCTATGCGGGCGGGCCGACACCCAATCCGACCTACGAGGAAGTCTGCAGCGGGCGGACCGGGCACAACGAAGTGGTGCTCGTGGTCTACGATCCGAAGAAGATTTCCTACGAGAGCCTGCTCAAGACCTTCTGGGAAAGCCACGATCCGACCCAGGGCATGCGCCAGGGCAACGACGTCGGCACGCAGTATCGCTCCGGCATCTATGTCTTCTCGCCCGAGCAGCGCGCAGCCGCGGAAGCGTCGAAGGCCGCCTACGCGAAGGCGCTGGGTGCCGCGCGCATGGGACCGATCACGACCGAAATCCTCGACGCGCCGCCGTTCTATTTCGCCGAGGACTATCACCAGCAATACCTGGCGAAGAACCCGCACGGCTATTGCGGGCTCGGCGGGACCGGCGTGAGCTGCCCGATCGGCACCGGAGTGGCCGCCTAAGGCGAAGCGGCCGGGTGACCCAGTGAGGATTTGTTAACCATACCGGGCGTTAATCGGGCTTCGTTCGAACGAACCGGGCCGGATTGCGCGTATGCGGGTCACCCGCTCCGTCTTCCTTGTATTGGCTGTCGCCCTTGCCGCCGCAGGATGCGCGCGGCAACCGGCGCCATCGTGGGCACCGATAGCTGTCGCCCCCGCCGTGGCGACGCCGGCTCCGCCAGCTTTGGTGTCAGGCATTGATGCGACCGTTTACGGATCGCCCGCTCCGCGGGCGGCTGTGCCGGTAGTCGTTCCTCTCGCGGTGGCAGACACGAGGCGGGGATTCTTCACCGGCGCTGCCCCACCGCCGGCGGCCTATGTGCCTGCGCCGGCCGCCTATGCGCCTGCGCTAACGGACAACAAGCCTTACACCCTCGATTCCGGCGACCGGCTACGCATCGTGGTGTTCGGCCAGGACGGCCTCTCCAACTCCTATGTGGTCGACGTCAGCGGCTACATCGCCATGCCGCTGATCGGCACGGTGCTGGCGCGCGGCGCGACAACGGAGCAGCTGTCGAGCCGGATCGGCGACAAACTCAGTCAGGGATTCATCAGGGAGCCGCACGTCGCCGTCGAGATCGAAGCGTACCGGCCGTTCTTCATTCTCGGCGAAGTCACCCAGCCGGGCCAATATCCCTATGTCGCCGACATGACGGTGGAGACGGCGGTGGCGATTGCTGGCGGCTTCGGCCCACGTGCTTTCCGCAAAACCGTCTGCGTCACCCGATCGATCAATGGCCAGCAGGTGCAGTTGACCGTGCCGACGAGCTTCCGGCTGCGGCCGGGCGACACGGTCAATGTGCAGGAGAGATGGTTTTAGCGGGTTTCAGGAATCAGATGTCCTTATCCGATTCCTGACCCCGACTTTCTGATTGCCAATCACTTCACGTTCTTGGCGAGAAACGCCATCGAGCGCTGCCAGGCAAGCTTGGCGGCCGCTTCCTGATAGCTGCCGCGCTCGTCGCAATGGAAGCCATGCTGCGCGTCCGGATAGACGTAAATTTCGCAATCGCCGCCGCGCTTCTGCTTGATGAGATCGACGTCGCTCATCGGGATCGAGGCGTCCTTTTCGCCGAAATGCATCTGCATCGGAATTTTCGGTTTCTGGTCGGCATTCTTGGCGATCTGGCCGCCGTAATAGCAGACCGCCGCCGACAGTCCGTTGAGCTTGCAGGCCGAGAGGAACGAAATGGTGCCGCCCATGCAGAAGCCCATGATCGCGACCGGGCCGGCCTTTTTCAGTTCGTCGATCGACGCCTGTACGTCGAGCAGCATCGCGCCCCAGTCGGGATTGGCGACGAATTTGCGCGCATTGGCGATCTCGTCGGGCGTATAGCCGCACTCGAAATTCGGCTGCTGACGGTCGAACACCGCCGGCGCCAGTGCCGCGTAGCCCTCGCCGGCAAGGCGATCGCAGACCGCGCGGATGTGGTGATTGACGCCGAAGATTTCCTGAATGACGACGATTCCGCCCTTGGCTTTGCCGGTCGGATCGGCGCGGTAGGCGCCGAGTTTGAAGCTGTCGGAACTGGTGAGTGTGAAATGCTGACCCAAGACGATCCTCCATTGTGACGGAAATGATTTCGGCCGCGAGCTTCAGCGATGCCAAGCGGTCGCGGTCAGCATACACCAGTGGCAGCCGTGGTTGAATGGCTGCCGCGCATAGAGCGGTGCGACTTCTTCAGCGCTAGCGGAAGACGATGAAATCCGTGCCCCTGGTGTCGGTTTCCGGACCGAGGCCCTCATCGGAGACGACGAGCGAAGAGCCGGGCACGATCAGCTGCTGAAATCTGATCGATCACGTCCTGCGGGATATCGATGCGGGCGAGCGCCTCCTGTGGCGTCTCCGCTGCCGGCGGCGGGTCCGCCGACGTTGCGACGTGCTCCTCTATGCGCACGCGTTTGCGCTTGCCGTCCGCGTCCTTGACGTATTTCCACTGCTCCTCCGCCCTCGGCGGCTCGCCCGGAAGCGTGGTGACAGTCCAGCGGAAGGTCGAATGATCGGGCAGATAGCTGATCGCGGTGAAGACGTGCGTGCCGATCGGCTGATCGGGACGGTCGATCTTCACCGCCGCATCGAAGACCGGGATGAAATCCTGGCGCACGTAAATTTTGCCGTTCTTGCGGCTGACGAAGATCGCAATCGGTCCGCCGTCGCCGCCTTTGGCGATTTGGGCGGGTTTGGCGAGTGGCAGGGGCACGTCGTCGAGACTGATCGGCGCGGTGATCCCGGTCGCGGGCGTGGCGGCTGTTGCTTCAGCGGGCGCGGGCGTGCTGGACGGAGCCGCCGTGCTTGGCGCTGAAGTCTCTGTTGTACTGGCCTGCGCAGGCGCCGGCTGCTCGCTTTGTTTCGTCGCATTGGCCTCGGCAGTTTTCACAATGTCAGCGAGCGATGCTGCCGTGCTGGTTGGTTGTGCAGCTGCCGTTGCGACTGGCGGCGTGGTGACGGAACCAGCCGTGAGAGCATCTTTGCCCGGCGCGACGGGACCGGCGACGGTCGTCGCCGCGTCCGGCTTGGCCGCCGGCGATGACTGCTGCGAAGCGGTCGGAGTGGCGGCTGCGGGCGATGCCGCCGCCGGTGTGCCGGCCGGCGGATCGACGGCGTCGGTCTTGGTGGCGGGATCGGTCGTTTGCGCCGTCTGCACCGCGGGCTTCACAGCCGCGACCGGGGTCGGCGCCTTGTGCACGAACAAGTGCGGATCGGCGAATTCGGTGGGCTTCAACTCGGGGCGCGCGATGATCACGCGCATGCCCATGGTCGGCAGCCGCCACAGTCGCGCGGCGAATTCCTCCGGCATGCGGATGCAGCCGTGCGACGCTTGATGGCCGAGGCCTATACCTTGGTGCATCGCCACGCCCGACCAAGTGATGCGCTCCATGTAAGGCATCGGAGCGTTATCGTAGATGTTGGAATGATGATAACGGTCGCGCTCGATGACGCTGAACACGCCGAGCGGACTGAGATGGCCCGGCACTCCGGTCGCCACGGGCTCGTCGAGGATGTGCACGCCGGCGCTGTAGAAATGCAGCTTCTGCTGATTGATGGAAACAAAAATTTCCAGCGGGCCCTTGGGAATATCGCCGAACGGCAGATTGCTGACGTGCTCCTTGTCCTTGCCGGTGTCCTTGTTTTTGGACTTCGCCGCCGCCGGCAACGAACCTGCCGCGGTCGTCAAGCCGACGGCGAGCACACAGACGCCGCCGAGGAGAATCCGCCTGATGTGATTGGATGATGCGAGTAAGCCTTGCCGCACGCGCCCGCTATTCACAGTTCGGTCCTCTGATGAAATGGCTGGCAGAATAGAATGGCAACTCTTAATAGACACAACTGCCTCCCACTATCGGGCCACAGTCACGCATGGCCGATTATCCCCGATTAAGGGTAATGCAAAACGGCGGTATGACGCCACCGCTTAGGCCATGGTTTGACGACTTAACCACAGCCCGAGTGAGGCGCCTCAACCGGGCGGCGCGAGGGCAAAAGCTCCTGCGAGCAGTTCATAGGAGCGGCGGCGGGCGGCATGGTCATAAACCATTGTGGTGACCATAAGTTCGTCGGCGCGTGTGGTTTCGATCAGCGCCAGCAAGCGGGCTTTCACCGCCTCGACGCCGCCGACAATGAGGCGGGCGCGATGGCGGGCAGCGCGTTCGCGGTCGATCGGCGAATACGGATAGGCTGCGGCCTCCTCAGGCGAGGCGAGCGGGGCGTACTCGCCCTTAGCGCGGCGTGCGTAATGCAGATCCGCGCTGGCGGCGATGCGCTCGGCCTCGGCGTCGCTGTCGGCGGCGATCACGGCGGTGCCGAGGATCGCGTAAGGCCGTTCCATGGCCGCCGACGGCTTGAAATGCTCGCGATAGGTCAGCATGGCGCTTGCCGCGTCGTAGTCGGCAAAATGATGGGCGAACGCAAAGCCGGTGCCGACCATCGCGGCCAATTCGGCGCTGTAGCCGCTTGAGCCGAGCAGCCAAATCGGCGGCAGTGCGACGTCGGTCGGCACCGCGTGCACCTTGCGGAACGGATGGCTCTCTGGAAAGCCGCCGCGCTCGAAGGCCAGCAGTTCCTGGAAGCGTTCGAGAAAATCGTCGCCGGCGCGTGCATCCTGGCGGGCGCGCAGCGCGTAGGACGTGACCGGGTCGGTGCCGGGCGCGCGGCCGAGACCGAGATCGATGCGGCCGGGGAACAGCGCCTCGAGAACCTTGAAACGCTCGGCCACCATCAGCGGTGCGTGGTTTGGCAGCATGACGCCGCCCGAGCCGACGCGGATTCGCGAGGTCTCAGCCGCGATTTGCCCGATCATGATTTCGGGGGCGGAGCTGGCAATGTTCGCGAGATTATGGTGCTCGGCGACCCAGTAGCGGGTGTAGCCAAGCTGCTCGGCAAGCCGCGCCAGATCGAGCGAGTTGCGCAGCGCAACCGATCCCGGAGTGGCCGTGGTGACCGGCGACAGATCGAGGACGGAAAGAGGAACCACACGCTAGTGTAGCACTTCGTGCGCAACGCTTCATTTCATAAATTCCGCGCCGCAGCCTCTACCGATCCGCAGACCGAATTTACCGCGTGGTCGGCAAAACGGGAGGATTAGTCGGCGCGGTGTTCTTCGCCGTCTTTTTCAAGGCGCGGCGGTTCGTTGCCGGCGACCGTTCAAACGACAGAGGCGCGCTCCGGAAAACCGGTTCGTCAAAGGTTGAGGTGCCGGTGGTAGAGCGGGCGTCAGCGGTCGACGAGCCCGGCCGCACCACGCGCTTTTTGACGACGCGCCGTTCGATCGGCTTGCGGGCGACTTTGCGCGTCGCCTTTCGCTCCGGCGTTCGCGTCAGATTTTCGGGAGCTTTCACCCCTGGCGTGGCGGCATTGGGCACGGTGCCGGTCACGTCCGAGGGCTGTGCGCCGGACGGCGTCGCGTTAGCCGTCGGCTCGATTGCGGCGACAGTCGTAGCCGGCGCTGGCTGAAGGCCTTGCGGCGTCTCTTGGCCAGGCGCGCTTGCGGTCAAGGCAAGTTGAGTGGCCGACGTCGGCGTGATGTCCGTCGCGGCGGTCGGAATAGCGGGACTAGTCGGATTCGAAATCGGCGGGGGTAGCTGCGGCGCCGGCGCCGTGGTCGATACTGAGCTCGGCTGCACCGAAGGCGATGCGTTACTTGCTTCGGGCTTGATCGTGCCCGCAGTCCAGGGATTCGCGGCGATCGGCGATGAGTTTGTCTCACTGCTAGCGCGCGCACCTGCTGGCAGTGCATCCGTCGCTACGGCGCCGGTTCGTGCGTCGCTGACACGCAAGCCCGGTCCATAGGGCACGCCCCAGGTCGCGGGCGCAGCCGTGGCCTCACTGGCAACAAGTTGCAGGGCTGTTGTACTGGCCGGCAGCCGGCCTAGCGGCTCGCGATTGACGCGCAGCGCCGCGAACATACCGAAGCCACAGCTCAACACAAAAACCGAAGCCAACAAGGCCGCGATCAGCAGACGAACATTCGGGAACATTCGACCTCGCAATAGCGTCCGCGTGCGATGGCAAGACGGCAGCACGCGTTACAAAGGAACATCGCCGCGAGGCACAAGACATAACGCCGGCCGCAAACGACGACCGGACGCAATCGAATCATACACCGGTTTCGCCGGCCACGAAACTAGTTCGGGAACCGGACAATTCAGTTGTGGAAATTCAAGAGATGCGGCTGGCACCTCGGCGCCGGCCGCATGATTCATTGAACCGGATCGTGTCAGCGCGTAACGCGAGTTTGCGCGTAGTAATCCGGCGGGACGTCCTCGGCTGCCGTGTTCGGCGGCGGCGTGCCGGGCAGCACGACCACGCGCGTACCGACCTGCACCCTGCTGAACAGATCCGCGACATCGTCGTTGGTCAGCCTGATGCAGCCCGAGGACACGAACGTGCCGATCGTCGACGGCTGATTGGTGCCGTGAATACGGTACAGCGTGTTGCCCAGATACATGGCGCGTGCGCCGAGCGGGTTGCTCTCACCGCCGGCCATGAAGCGCGGCAAATAGGGCTGCCGATCGATCATTTCCTTCGGCGGGAACCAGTCCGGCCATTCCTTCATCCGGCTGATGCGCTCGGTGCCCGTCCAGGTAAAGCCTTCGCGGCCGACGCCGATGCCATAGCGCACCGCTTTGCCGCGGCCCATTACCAGATAAAGGTAGGTGTGTGGCGTATCGACGATGATCGTGCCGGCCGGCTCGTTGGTCTGATAGTCGACAAGCTGGCGCTGGAATCGTTGCGGCAATTGGTGCGGCGTGCCCTGTTCGGGCTGATCTTCCGGCGGTAGTCCGGCGACCACACCCGGATCGGATCGCGGCACCGCGGCCGGCGCGCCGGGAGCCGATATCGCGCCGGTAACATCGCCACGGCCAACGTCGCCCGGTGGCCGCAAATCAGCGTCGCCGCCCTGAACGCCCAAAGGCTGGGCCGGATAGCGGTTGTCGGGAGCGTAGTAAGGCCGGCTCGGCGGCGGGTAGGCTGGCGGCGGCGGGTAAGCCTCGGATTGTTCCTCGCCGGGAAACGGTGGTGGCGCGTAGCCCCCATAGGGCGCCGGATTTGCGGCGGCCGGCGGGGCCCCGGGCGGTGGCAGGGGCGCGCTGCTGTAAGTCCGGTCAGGGTAGTAGGGGGGCGGCGGCGGAGGCGGCGCGTAGCCGTCATAGACCGATGGCGGCGGGTAGTATTGCGCGGCGGCAGTCGCCAATGAGCCGGCAAGGGCGAATGCAATGACGGCAATGCTAAGGCGGGTACGCACGGCAAAGTCCCCCAACATCCCAAATCTCGATGCCCAAATCTCGATGCCGTTGTGCGGACCAGATTGGGCGGGAAGAAGGCGACCGCCGGAAGCAATGACGCAGCAACGTAACGAACTTGGCGCTGGTGCGATGATCCGCCCAACGTCGTAAATGTTTCGATAATGGAGATTTTATGCGTCGCCGCCGGACGTGGAACCATTCGGCCGATGGAGATTGCGGGTCACTGTGCAGATGGGAGTGCGCGTGACGAGCTCAGAAATAGACTGACGGATCGCCGCCGGTGGTTGCGTTCGATTTTCGGAAATGGCGGTTGCACTATTCAGCTTCCGTGTTCGATCTGATCCCGGTGCGCATCACCACGGGACTCTGGCTTCAAGGCCGCCGTGTTTGTTGGCCCGCTCGGTTCGTGCTGCGTGCCGGCGGCGCGCCAGGCGACGTCAAGTGGTCACATCGTCTGCGCCGATGAAGCGTGTGACGCGTCACGTCGAGTATGCGCAATGGTCGAAGCATGGTCGCAACGTCGGCCCGGCCGGAGAATGATGGCGGGCAGGAGGGCTTGATCGGAAGGCCGCAACCCGACACATATGCGGCTAGGAACGACCGATCACCGCTGTTATCGCTGAAGGAATTGCCAGATGCCGTCCGTGAGCGACTGGAAGATTCCGTCCTCTGCGCAGCCGAAGCAGGCAGACTACGGCTACGATCTCGAACACGCCCTGGCCGCCATGGTCGCCGTGCGGACGATTATTCCGTCCGATGCCTTCACCGCGGAGACCCTCGGCACCGAGCGCGCCGGCCATGGCGTCTTCATCCGCAGTGGTCTCGTCCTCACCATCGGTTACCTGATCACCGAGGCGCAAACGATCTGGCTCACGCTCTCCGACGGCCGCTCGGTGCAAGGCCACGTGCTCGGCTACGATCAGGAAACCGGCTTCGGTCTCGTCCAGGCGCTCGCCAAACTCGATATGCCCGCGCTCGAGATCGGCCAGTCGTCCGCCGCCGCGATCGGCGAGCGGGTGGTGGTCGGCGGCGCCGGCGGCCGCGCGCGCTCCGTCGCCGGCCGCATCGTCGCCAAGCAGGAATTCGCCGGCTATTGGGAATATGTGCTCGACGAGGCGATCTTCACCGCGCCCTCGCATCCGAACTGGGGCGGCACCGCTCTGATTGGGCCGGCCGGTGACCTTCTCGGCATCGGCTCGCTGCAGTTGCAACACGTGGTCGACAAGGGCCAGCCGCAGAACATCAATATGATCGTGCCGATCGATTTGCTGAAGCCGATCTTTGACGACCTGATGAAGACCGGTCGGCGCTCTGGTCCGCCACGGCCCTGGCTCGGCCTCTACGCCACCGAGGTGGAAAACCGGCTGGTCGTCGTAGGGCTGGCCGATCGCGGACCGGCCAAAAAAGCCGATCTGCGTAACGGCGATATCGTGCTCTCAGTTGCCGGCAAGGAGGTGCGCGACCTCGCCAGCTTCTTCCGCCGCATCTGGGCGCAAGGCCAGGCCGGTGTCGACGTACCGCTGTCGATTTATCGCGACGGCGAGACCATGGACGTGCGCGTCAAATCGAGCGAGCGCAACCGCTTCCTCAAGGGGCCGAGCCTGCATTGATTATGGCTCGCGCCGTTCGGCTTCAAACAACGCCGTCAAGCCCTCCCGATAAGTCGGATAACGCAACGTCACTCCCAGCTCGCGCTTAAGCTTGTCATTGCGTACCCGGCGGCAGTCCTGCCAGAAACTTTTGGCGAGCGGCGACATTGACGCTGCCACCTCCTCGTAAGGAATTTCCGGCGGCGGCGGAACGCCCAAAAGCTGTGCGGCAAAAACGAGCGCATCGCCCGGCGGCGATGGCTCGTCATCGGCCACGTTGAAGACTCCGGATGCTCCGCGCGCGAAGGCGGCGTCGATTGCCTGCGCGATGTCTTCGACATGGACGCGGTTGAATATCTGGCCGGCCTTGACGATGCGGCGCGCCTCGCCGCGCGCGATCTGGGTGAATGCGTTGCGGCCTGGTCCGTAGATGCCGGCAAGCCGCAGGATGGTGACAGGGATGTGGCGGCGCGCGCCGAGGTCTTGCCAGGCCCGCTCGGCAGCGAGCCGCCCGCGGGTGCGCGCCGATGTAGGATCGGGCGGAATATTTTCGTCGACCCAAGCGCCGCCATGATCGCCATAGACGCCGATCGTCGACAGATAGACGATCGAGCGGAGCCGGGGCGCGTGTGCGAAAGCATCACTGAATGTGCGCAGTACCGGATCGCCGCTCTCGTCTTGGGGAATCGAAATCAAAGCCGCGTCGGCCTCGCCGATCGCGTGGGCGAGTTCGGGCGTCGGCGTCTTGCCGTTGAACACCAGCGCCTTCAAGCGGTCGACGAACCGTGCGTTCAGCAACGCGGCACGCTCGGTACTGCGCACGCTACCGATGATGCGTTCGAAGCCGTCGCCGAACAGCGCGACGTAATGCTCGGCAGAATAGCCGAGGCCGAAACACACGAGCGTTGACATCAATCCTGAGCTCTTACTCTGCAAGCGCCGCCGTCCATTCGGTAGCGACGCTGACATCCGACTCTACGGCGCGCCGCCTATCGGCGCACTCAACAAGTCGCGAACGATCCAGGCGGCTGAGCGCCCAAATCGCCGCGCCGCGAATGAGCGGCGCAGGATCGTCGAGCATGCGCTCAGCTTCGCAAGCGAGCGCGGCGTCGCCGGAATTACCGATCGCGATCAGCACATTGCGCAGGAAGCGGGCGCGGCCAATGCGCTTGACCGGGCTTTTCTTGAACAGGGCGCGAAAGCCGGCATCGTCGAGTCTCGTGAGTTCAACAAGCTCGGGGGCGCGCAACGTCGTGCGCGCGGAAAGCTTCGTCTCGCGCCCGGCTTGGGCAAATTTGTTCCAGGGGCAAACGGCCAAACAATCGTCGCAGCCATAGATGCGGTTGCCGATGAGCGGCCGCAACTCGCGCGCGATCGGACCCTTATGCTCGATCGTCAAGTAGGAAATGCAGCGCCGTGCGTCGAGCCGGTATGGCGATGGGAACGCGGCGGTTGGGCAGATGTCGAGACAGGCGTGGCAATTGCCGCAATGGTCGCCTTCGGCCTCGTCCGGCGGCAGATCGAGCGTGGTGAAGATCGCGCCGAGGAAAAGCCATGAGCCGAATTGGCGCGACACCAGATTGGTGTGCTTGCCCTGCCAGCCGAGGCCGGCGGCTTCGGCGAGCGGCTTTTCCATCACCGGCGCGGTGTCGATGAAGACTTTGACGTCGCCGCCCGCTTGCTCGATCAGCCAGCGCCCGACGGTCTTGAGCCGCGCTTTGATCACGTCGTGATAATCGTCGCCTTGCGCATAGACTGAAATGGCGCCGCGCGTGCGCTGTTCGAGCACCCTCAGCGGATCGGTTTCGGGTCCGTAATTGACGCCGAGCATGATGATCGAGCGCACGTCGGGCCACAGCGCGCGCGGATCGCCGCGCCGTTCCGCCTTTTCCGCCATCCAGTTCATGTCGCCGTGGGCGCCTGCGCCAAGAAACGCTTGCAGCCGTTCGGCCGCGAGCGGGATCGCGTCCGGCCGCGCAATTCCGGCGACGTCAAATCCCTGGGCACGGGCGAAGGCGGCGAGCGCGGCCTTCAGCGCTGCCGCATCTAGAAGTCCAGATTGGCGTAGCTCGGCGACGGCGCCAGGCCGGGCAGCGTCTCGCTCAGCAGCGTGCGGAACGACGGCCGCGATTTCACCCGCGCGTACCAGGCCCTGGCGCTCTTGTCTTCGTCCCACGGCACATCGCCCAAGTAATCGGCGGCGGACAAATGCGCTGCCGCGGCCAGATCCGCATAGGTCAAGTTCGCTCCGGCGAGCCAGTCGCGGCTGCGGATGAGCCAGCCGATATAAGCCAGATGGTACTTAATATTGCCGCGTGCGGCACGCAGCGTCTCGGTATCGGGCGAGCCACCGCCCGCGGCCACGGGCATGAAGCGTTTGTAGACCCGCTCGGTGACGATCGGTCCGCTCACCTCTTCGAAAAATTTGTCGTTGAACCAGCTCATCAGCCGGCGCACCTCGACGCGGGCGCCAGGGTCGGCCGGCATCAGCCGCTGCCGCGGTAAGGCGGCACCGCGCGTCTCATCGAGGTACTCGGCGATGATCGCCGCGCCAGGAACCGGCGGTGCGCCTTCTTCCAGCAGGACCGGCGTGGTGCCGGCCGGGTTGAGCTTGAGAAACTCGGTGCGCCGCTCCCACGGCCGCTCCTCGACGAGCCGCGGCGCCAGCGACAACTCGTCGAGACAAAGCCGCACGAAGCGGGAATGCGGGCAGAATGGATGATAGAACAGCGTCAGCATGCCGCCTGCAAGCATGTGTGGCGATCCGTTGCGGGTGCGGAATCGAATATCGAGCCGGTTAGGATTTCGTTACCAAGGTCAATAGGCGCATCGATAAAGGCCCGATTTAGGGCAGCCGGAGCGCTGTTGGTCGCGAATCTCGCAGGCACTAGAGCCTACGAGGTCGTCGCGCCTCCCCGGCCGAGAGTGGCGCCAGTATCCGCGTTGAACTGGCCGGTCTTGCGGAAGCGCCACAGATAGGTCGGCACGATGGCCTCAATCGTGTCGGGGATGATGCCAAGCGCTTCGAGCGTGCGTCCGTCGCCTCGTGCCTCGTCGGAGACGACATTGTCGCGCTTGAGCATTTCGACCTGGTCGGGTGTGATTGGCGGCCCCGGCAGGAACTGCGCGAACACGGCTTGCAGCTTGAGCAGCGCGAACGGCACCGGAACGAGCAAGCGGCGGCGCTCGATGGTGGCGAGAATGAAGTTCATCAAATCATGGAACGTGTGCACGGCCGGCCCACCGAGTTCGTAGATCAAGCCCGGCTTGGTGCTGCCGTCAACGGCAAGCGCGACCGCCTCGGCGACGTCGCCGGCGAACACCGGCTGGAAGCGGGTGCGGCCGCCGCCGGGAAGCGGCAGCGCCGGAGCCATGCAGGCAAGCGCCGCAAAGCGGTTGAAGAAATTGTCCTCGATGCCGAACATGATCGACGGCCGCATGATAGTCGCAGTCGGCGCCGCTGCCAGGACGCGACGCTCGCCCTCCGCCTTCGACCGCGCGTAGCGCGAGCGCGATTTGGCGTTGGCGCCGATCGCGGAGACATGGACGACGCGCGCGCCCACTGATTGCGCCGCCAGCGCGACTGCTTCCGCGCCCACCGCCTGGACCGCATCGAACCGCTGCCGGCCGCGCTGGAACAGAATCCCGGCGAGGTTCACCGCGACGGCCGCATCGCGCAAAGCTGCCGCGATCGATTGCGGGTGGCGAAGATTGGCCTGCACCAGATTGACTTGGCCGACGCGGCCCATCGGCCGGAGGTAGCCGGCGAGTTCAGGCCGGCGCACCGCCACGCGGATGCGGTAGCCGCGATTGGCAAGCGCGCGCACCACGTGGCGGCCTAAGAACCCGGAGCCGCCGAACACAGTGACGAGCGTATCAAGCCTGCTTTTCGCGGTCATCGGCGGCGAGATACAGGAACGTTTCGCTGCTGTATAGAGGCCTCCGTCATTGTCATACGCGGGCTTGACCCGCGTATCCATGCTGACAAGACGAGAATAAGAGCTCGCCGAGTTTGTCCGAACGATGAGGCATCATGGATTGCCGGCTCAAGGCCGGCAATGACGAAAGGTCCGTTCGATTGACAAGCCGGGAACCGCTCCGTACCTATCCGGACGCGGCCCAAACGGGCGCCCAGGTGGCGGAATTGGTAGACGCACTAGTTTCAGGTACTAGCGGGTAACACCGTGGAGGTTCGAGTCCTCTCCTGGGCACCAAGACGATATCTCCATAGCTTCCCCTCGTTGCTCATAGCGAACTGATTTCAAAGGCTTACGGCGAAAATCGTGTTTCGCCGCACCTCATGGTTACCTGTGACATTGTGAGTACATGTGAGTACGATTGTGAGTACGGCTCTTTGGATACGAAGGACGTACACGCGACAAATCCACACGCACAACGTCGCCATCATCCAGCGAACAATAGATAGTTGCTGCTAAGAGCCATCAGCATGATTTAAACAGGTGCGGCCAACTACCAAGCACCTGGAATACAAATCCAAGAATTACCAGCGTCGCTCCCGTGAAGAATACCTTTCGGCGCCAACGCCATTCCTTCAGGAATAGTTTCTGGAATTCTCGCCACATCAGCATGTCATCGTCCTGCTCCGGTGGCGGCTCACCTTTGTACCAAGCTGCCTGCCTTTCATAGGCTTTCTGCAGTTCGCCAATGCGCCTATCATGATCGCGCTTGTATTGGTGATACCACTCGAAAGCTATCGTCAAAAACCCAATCACGTCGAGCGTTTGGCCGATAACGGCGTACCAGTTTTGGCACATCGGGAAACTCACTTCTTGAAATAGGCCAGCACGCCAAATATGACCCCGATTATCGCTAACGCCATCGTTACCCGTGCGGCCCAGTAATCCCATTCCTGTTTTTGTACTAGGCGGATCTTGTTTCGCAAAGTCGCGGCCGCTTCAGGGGTCAGGAATTTCTCTCTCATGTATCTGGAATACAACCAAGAAGCTTCATCGTCTGGAACTTGAACGTCGTTCAAGTAGGCTTGTCTCACCAAATATTTCGATTTCAAAACGCCAATTTCGTGTTCCTGCAAGGTTTGCTCTTTATCCATCGCGCGGCGTATGTCGGGCTCACCTTCTGCGCGGCTAAAATCTCGCACTGACGCGTGCAATTCACGCGTGAGCGCGTAACCCTTGAGATATTTCCTAAGCGCCCAGCGGTAGCGCAATTCTTCCCACATCGGCCTCATCCCCGACGGATGCGGCACCATACCATTTCAATACGAAAGAAGCCGCAGCTTGGCGCCTCCTATCAGGCGCTTCCCGGAAGCCGTGAACGCCCCGCGGTTTGAGTGTGCCAGGGCCAGTCAAAGTATGACGCTATGCTGCCTCAGCCGGGAGCTTTAGCTACCGATTGATAAATGGCGACGATCTCATCACGACTGGTCTTAAACCATTCCGTTCCACCGCCTTCAATCTTTTTACCTCGATACACAAGGATGGCATGAATCGCTTTTTCAAGTGACCCGCAATCGTGCGTTTTGATTTCGAGGAACAGCACCGGCTTGTCCGGGGTACTCGTACCAATCTGTGCTGTAATCCGTTGAACGGCGTCGCCCTCTGTTAGACCGATCTTTAGGCGATCAGGGGCACAGTGATAGCCATACGCATAAACGATTTTGGGGCCATCGCCGAGCTTTAGAACGTTGGCGGTATCGACCGCCTGTGAAATCTCTTGGATCGCCTCGCCCTCAGTGATACCGCCGGGCTCAGGATCAACGTTAGCCTGACCGAGATACTGGGCAACCTCGGCATCCGGATAAGGCTGGCCCTTCGTCACGTCTTCAACTGTAAAGCCGTTCGTGGGAGCATTGGCGATGTATTTCGCCATCAGCTTCGCATAGTGCGTCTTCTTGTCGGTATCTTCGGCAACGTTGTACTGATTAAGCGCCCAAGTGAATGATGCCCGCTGACCGGGTAATGTCGCCATTCCAAACGCCCCTTACCAAAATTCGCCACCGGGCATGATAATGGCGCTTGTCACGCCTGGGTAGCGTCCCGGTGAACCTATGCAGTCCTTCCGATCGATAATTGCGGCGCTGCGCGAGTCAGTGGCCCCCTTCCACCGTCGCCCAGCCGCCTACTTTCACGCAGGTGTCGGTGCCGGGAACATTGACGAAGCCCGCGCCATAGGCGCTGCAGGTCTTAACCCGGGCGGCCGGTTTTGCTTTCGCGGAGGTTTTCGGCGGCGACCATCCCGACTGCGGGTTTGGATCGGTGAGCGTTTGTGCGCAAACGGACGCGACAACCAAACTGACCATGGTGATCGCCGCTGCGATCGATGCAATCCGACCAAAGAGAGGGAGCGCTCCAGCACGAACGATCCGGTCATTCACGTCGGGAGGCCTCCTGATGTTCAAGACGGCCCGCGGGCCGTAGCGAGGAACAACGCCGTATCTTAACATTTGGCTTTTTGACGTGCCATCGCCGTTACGATATTTAGAAGCCGCATGACCATCCGCTCTCATCGCGGCGATCTGCCGGACCTGTCGCATTATACCGGCATCCGCGCGGTTGCCATCGATACCGAAACGATGGGATTGAGTCTGAGCCGCGATCGGCTCTGTGTCGTGCAGCTCTCGCCTGGCGACGGCTCCGCCGACATTGTGCAGATTGCCCGCGATCCGGCGGACGCGCCCAACCTCAAGCGGCTCCTCGCCGACGCGAGCTTGCTGAAGATCTTTCACTTCGCGCGCTTCGATCTCGGCATGCTGGAGAAAACCTTCGGCGTGATGCCGGCGCCAGTCTATTGCACCAAGATCGCCTCGCGGCTCGCCCGCACCTACACCGACAAGCACGGGCTCAAGGATTTGGTCCGCGAGGTGCTGGGACACGAAATATCGAAGCAGCAGCAATCGTCGGATTGGGGCGCCACCGGGCTGTCCGATGCGCAGGTTTCCTACGCCGCCGCCGACGTGCTTTACCTGCACGCTGTCAAGGACAGGCTCGACGCCATGCTGGCGCGCGAAGGCCGTGAGGCGCTTGCCGACGCGTGTTTCCGCTTCCTGCCGCAGCGGGTGCGGCTCGATCTTGCCGGTTTTGCGGACGAGGACATTTTCGCCCACGCTTGAGCCGCGGAATTCGGCCAATCTCAAGCCTGAGGAGCCGTTAAGCCTGTCAAAACGTGATGGGAGCGGCCCCGCCTGAGCCACATTCGCAGGCGACTCTTAACCCGCGAATCCGTAAAATGAGGGTCCGGACCGGAAAGGGCGACGGTCCGAGGGGACAATTGTTTGACCAGCATCTCCTTCGCCGGTGCGCCGCGGGGGGCCGGTTTCCCGGCGCGTTCGCGCGGCGACAACGATCGAATCTATCGGCGCGCGCTGCGCCACAGCCGCGCGGTCCGCTGGCTGCGCGCTTTGCTCCTGTTGGCGATTGCCGTGGTGCTGATCGGAGTAGCGGTCGAGAACTATCTGCCAGTTTCGGGACTGCGGCTGCCAGCTGAAATCGGCAAGCTGGTGATCAGGGGCAACACGATCATCATGCAGGACCCGCGACTCACCGGTTACACCACTGACTCGCGGCCCTACGAGTTTAAAGCCAAGGCGGCCCAGCAGGACATCACCAAGCCCGACCTTGTCGGGTTGCAGGAGATCAACGCCAAGATCGAAATGGCTGACAAAAGCATGGTGCGGCTTACGGCCGACACCGGCGTCTACAACATGAAGACGGATATGCTGACACTGCGCGACAACATCCACCTGGTGTCTACGACCGGTTACGAGGCGCGGTTAAGCCAGGCGTCGGTCGACATGACGAAAGGCAACGTCGTGTCGGACACGCCGGTCTGGGTGAAGCTGCTCGACGGCGACCTCAACGCCAAGCGGCTTGAAATCATCGACAAGGGCGACGTGCTGCTCTTCACCGATGTGACGATGGTGTTGCAATCGGGCAAGCAAGAAACCAAGGCGGCTCAGCCATGAAGTGTGCGTCTTTCCTTTTGCTTCTGGCGGCGGCGTCGGCGTTGTCGGTCCCGGCCGCGGCGCAGGGCTTCATGCCGAACGCGCAGAGCCAGGGCCGCGATCAACCCGTCCAGATCGACGCCAAGACACTGGAAGTCCACGACAAGAATAAAACCGCCACCTTCGCCGGCGACGTCAGGGTCGTGCAGGGCAGCACGACCATGACCTGCAAGACGCTCGTCGTCTTCTACGGGCAGGAGCTGGGTATTGCCGGCACACAGCCTGTCGCCGCTTCTGCCAAGCCCGGCGGTGCGGCGCCGGACGCGCAGAATATCCGCCGCATCGAGGCGCGCGGCGCCGTTACCGTGGTCAGCAAGGATCAGACCGCCAACGGCGATCTCGGCGTCTACGATTTGGTGGCCAAGACAATTACGCTCAGCGGCAACGTGACGGTGACCCAGGGCAAGAATGTCATTCATGGCGAGCGCGTGATCGTCGATACGGTCACCGGCAACGCGCATGTGGAGGCCTCCTCCACCGCCACCGGCACGCCGCAAGGCCGCGTGCGGGCCCTTATTATCCCGCAGAAAGACCATAACGGTGAACCGTCGAATACGATGAGGATCGGGCCGGGGGCCCCGAACTGACAGAACTCCCGCGGTAACGTCCGCTCCGCGACACACTTAAAATCGCAGGCTTGAGTGCCCCTCCCTTTCTCTCAGCCGCTGAGGTAGAAAGAGAAAGGGGCAGGACCAATGCTTGGAATGGGGCTTTGAGTATTTTTTCACCCTTCCGCCGCCGCCAGGAACCGGTGCGCCGCGAACCGGCCGCCGGACGGGATGACATTGGCCTGTCGTCCATGGGCGGCTCGATCAACGGCACCTATGTCGACATCGCCAGCGTCTCTACGCCAGCAAACAAAGCGCGCGGCAGGCAAGTGCCGCAGCAGGAGCGGCAAGACCGCGAAGATCGCCCCGAGCGGCAGGACCGGCAAGATCGGGACGACCGGCAGGACCGCCAGGAACGTCAGGAACGGCAAGATCGTGACAACGCGGAGCGCCACGCTCAGCGTCAGTTCGTTCAGCCACGGCGGCGAACCGAAGGCAACGGCGCGGTGCAAGGCGAGCGTAGAGGACTGCTATCGGTCCACGGCGTGGAGAAGAGTTTCGTCGGCCGCAAGGTGGTGAAGAAGGTAAGTCTTCACCTGCGCAAGGGCGAGGCAGTGGGCCTGCTCGGCCCCAACGGTGCCGGCAAGACGACCGTGTTCTACATGATCACCGGCCTGATCAAGGCGGACCAGGGGCGGATCGAGCTCGACGGCCACAACGTCACGAAGCTGCCCATGTACCAGCGGGCGCGGCTCGGCATTGGCTACCTGCCGCAAGAAGCCTCGATTTTTCGCGGACTCAACGTCGAGCAGAACATCCGCGCCGTGCTTGAAGTGGTCGAACCAGATTCGCGGCGCCGTGAGCGCGACCTCGACGCGCTGCTTGAAGAGTTCAACATCACCAAGCTCCGCAAGACACCGTCGATCGCACTGTCGGGCGGCGAGCGCCGGCGCGTCGAGATTGCGCGTGCGCTCGCCACCCGGCCAAATTACATGCTGCTTGACGAACCGTTCGCCGGCATCGATCCGATCGCTGTCGGCGACATCCAGGCGCTGGTGCGCCATCTCACCAATCGCGGCATCGGCGTGCTGATCACCGATCATAATGTGCGGGAGACGCTCGGCCTCACCGATCGCGCCTACATCATTTATTCGGGCGAGGTCCTGATGGAGGGTCGCGCCGACGACATCGTCAACAACCCCGACGTGCGCAGGCTGTATCTCGGCGAGGAATTCCGCCTTTAACGCTTTCGAGCGAAGCGCACCGGAAATTGGTTGACGGCGGGGCGTCCGAACTGCTCTACAAAGTAGGATAGAAGCAAGAATCGGACCAGTTTGGCCCCACCCATGGCGCTTTCGCAAAGACTTCAGCTCCGGCAGAGCCAAGCGCTGGTGATGACGCCGCAGCTGATGCAGGCCATCAAGCTGCTGCAGCTCTCCAATCTCGATCTGGTCGCCTATGTCGAGGCGGAACTCGAACGCAATCCCCTGCTCGACCGCGGGGCGGAGAACGAGGGGGCGCCGCAAGAGCCCAACGGTGCCGCTCCGCCGGAAGGCTCGGCCGCCAACGGCGAGACATGGAACGGCGGTGAGCCCCAGGAGGGTCGCGCCCCGGTCGAGGAGAGATCGGAGTCTCCGCTCGACGACACCTCGGTAGACGATTCCGAGCCGATCAGGGCCCGTAGCAGCTCCGATCAGCCGGCGGGATATTCGGATTGGGCCGGCGTCGGCTCGGGCGGCCGCGACGACGCCGACTACAATCTGGAATTGTTCGTTTCGGCGGAGACGACGCTTGCCGACTGGCTGCGTGAGCAGCTCGCGCTCGCCATTGCCGATCCGGTGCGGCGCATGATCGGGCAATATCTCATCGATCTCGTCGACGAGGCCGGCTATCTCACCGGCGATCTCGACGCGGCGGCGGAAAGGCTCGGCACCGGCCGGGGCGAAATCGAGGCCGTGCTCGGCATCCTGCAGACGTTCGATCCGCCCGGCGTGTTCGCGCGCGATCTTGCCGAGTGTCTGGCGATCCAGCTGAAGGAACAAGACCGCTTCGACCCGGCCATGCAGGCGTTGATCGGGCGGCTCGATCTGCTTGCGCGCCGCGATTTTGCCAATCTGAAAAAGATCTGCGGCGTCGGCGAGGAAGATCTCGCCGACATGATCGCGGAAATCCGCAAGCTCAATCCGAAGCCGGGCTTGGCATTCGGCTCAGCGCCGGTGCAGCCGATCGTACCCGACGTGTTCGTGCGGCCGGCGCCGAACGGCGCCTGGATCGTCGAACTGAACTCCGACACCCTGCCGAAGGTGCTCGTCAATCAAAGCTACTATGCCGAGGTTTCCGCCGGCACCCGGCGCGATACCGAGAAATCCTATCTCGCCGAATGCCTGCAGAGCGCCACCTGGCTCGTGCGCGCGCTCGACCAGCGCGCCCGCACCATCCTTAAAGTCTCCAACGAAATCGTGCGCCAGCAAGACGCTTTTTTTGCCCGGGGCGTCGAGCATCTGCGGCCGCTCAACCTCAAGACCGTGGCCGAAGCCATCGGCATGCACGAATTGACGGTGTCGCGCGTCACCGCCAACAAATACATGGCAACGACCCGCGGCATCTTCGAGCTGAAATACTTCTTCACGTCGGCGATCGCCGCGGCGCATGGCGGCGAGGCGCACTCGGCCGAAGCGGTGCGACACCGCATCAAACAGTTGATCGACGCCGAGACCGCATCCGACGTATTGTCGGACGATACTATCGTCGAGAAATTACGCGAGGCCGGCATCGATATTGCCCGGCGCACGGTGGCGAAATACCGCGAAGCCATGCGCATTCCGTCGTCGGTGCAGCGGCGGCGCGAAAAGCAGGTCGTCGCCGTCTCCTGATGCTCAATCGTTGCTGCGTTGCACTCGCTCCTCGAGCCGGAGAGACGCACCGCGTTGACGCGGCCCTTGCCAATACCTAGCTCGAGTGAAAGCGCGCCAGAATGATTGCTTTGGAGGCTGGCATGTCGTTTCGCATTTCTGGAAAGAATCTCGACGTGGGCGATGCCTTGCGCCAGCGGGTGCGCGACCGCATTGCCGAAGCTATGGGCAAATATTTCGACGGCGGCTATTCGGGGCATGTGACGCTCGAGCGCGAGGGCTTTGGGTTCCGTACCGAATGCGCCATCCATCTCGATTCGAAAATCACCCTGCATGCCGAAGGCATGGCGGCCGATGCCTATGCCAGCGCCGACCAGGCGGCCATGCGGATCGAGAAGCGTCTGCGCCGCTATCACCGGCGGCTCAAAGACCATCGGCCCGAGCGGCTCGACGGCTGCGATTCGGTCGATGCGGCGAGCTATGTGATCGCTGCGCCCGAGGATGAAGGCGAAGAAGCTGTCGACGGCTTCACGCCCGTCATCATCGCCGAATTGACTACGGCGTTGAGGCACTTATCGGTCAGTGATGCGGTGACCGAGCTCGATATGACAGGCGCCCCCGTCGTGGTGTTCCGGCATGCCGCTCATGGCGGAATCAACGTCGTTTATCGCCGTCCCGACGGCCATTTCGGCTGGGTCGACCCGCATGCGGCGGCCCCCGCCGAAGCCCATTGACGGGGATGCGGGGGGTCCCTATGGTCCGCCGCCCTTGGAGCATGATCCGCAGGCGTGGGCGACGAAACCCGGAAAGATCATGCTGATGCAAGAAGCCAATATCCATCGATCCAGCTAGTCAGGCGATCAGGCTAAAGCCTTAGGGCTATGGCCATCTGCTCTTCAGGTTCCATTCATGCCGCTCAACGATCTGGTCGCCTCGAACGCGATTCTCCCGGCGCTCAAGGTCAATAACAAGAAGCAGGTGCTGCACGAGCTCGCCGCGCGTGCCGCAACACTGACCGGTCAGAGCGAGCGCACGATTTTCGATATCCTGATGCAGCGGGAGAAGCTGGGTTCCACGGCCGTCGGCAACGGCATCGCCATTCCGCACGGCAAATTGCCGAACTTAACGCGGCTGTTCGGATTGTTCGCGCGGCTCGATCGTCCGGTCGACTTCGAGGCGCTCGACGGCCAGCCGGTCGATCTGATTTTTCTTTTGCTGGCGCCGGAGGGCGCCGGCGCGGATCACTTGAAGGCGCTCGCCCGCGTGGCGCGGCTTCTGCGCGATCCGACGATCGCTCATAAGCTGCGCGCCTCGCACGACGCCGAGTCGCTCTACGCTGTGCTGGCGATGCCGTCGGCTTCCGCCGCGTAGCGGCGGAAGCCAGGTATCAGTAATCAGGTATCAGTAATCAGGTATCAGTAATCAGGTATCAGTAATCAGGTATCAGTAATCAGAAGGCCGGCGCGCTACGTCGGCCTTTCAAATTTCTGATTACTGACTCCTGATTACTGAATTCCTGATCAGTGGACGCTGACCGCCTCGAGTTCCTGCTGCCAGGCATTGGCCACCGCAGCCTCGCGGCTGTCGGTCAGCATGATCGGCGTTCCATCGGCCGCATGCAGCGCAAAAAGCTTCGTCCCCGGTTCGATCTCGGGCGCCTGCGGGAACAGCGCGGGGACGTCTTCGGAACGAATGATTTTCACGTAGGCGATCTGCCCGTCGCCCAGATGGGCGAGCGCCTCGGCAGACATTTCGATTTTTTTCTCAGTTTCGTTTTCAGTACGGTTCATCTGGTTGGTCATGGCCCTCGACTCCTGATTTGTTAACCCTGTCGAGTCCTATTTGGGTTCAATTAATCGCACTCATTGATTGCGATCGACTTAACGATGCGCTCCAGCTGCGGACGCACCAGATCGATCGACAGCAATCCATTCTTCAAGTCCGCGCCTGATACTTCCATGCCATCCGCCAGCACGAAGATGCGCTGGAATTGGCGCGCGGCGATGCCGCGATGGATGTATTGCCGGCTTTTGTCGTCTTGCTGCCGGCCACGGATAACGAGCTGGTTCTCCTCTATCGAAACATCGAGCTGGTCGCGGGTGAACCCCGCCACCGCCAAGGTAATGCGCAGCCGGTCTGGGCTGTTCCCGTCGCGGGGAACACGTTCGATGTTGTAAGGAGGATAGCCGTCCGCACCCTTGCCGACCCGATCGAGCACGCGCTCGATCTCGTCGAAGCCGAGCAGAAACGGACTTGAGAGCGACGAAACCCTGGACATAGTCAAAGCCCTTAGGAAGCGACTTTGCGAGGCCCTTACGGCGCCCCGAACAACCGCGCGAGTTTACCCGCCCGGTCCCGCACAATATGGCGTTCCAGAGGCTATGGTTCAAGCAGCGCATTCCGCGCTGCAGCAAACGCCTTTTGCCTCCTGAGAAACTGTGACAAGCGCGAAGCGAGGCGATGTGGAGCGGTAGCGCCACACTCAGGCGGCGGAGGTCGACAGCGCCCGTCGCATCGACGCCCGCAGCCGCTTAGTGCCTTCCCGATCGGCCGTGAAAGTGTCCGGATCGATCACGACCCCGTAGGCGTCCTTCGCCGCCTGGAGCGAGACATAGCCCTGCCTGACATCGGCTTCGACCGCCTCAATGGGACGGTCGAGCGGGGAGCCGTAGCCGCCGCCGCCGCCCGAGCGCATGCGGAAGGCATCGCCCGGTTCGAGATAAGCGACCAGCACTTTGGCGTTGGGATAATCGGTCTTCCATTTCTGGCCGACGCGGATCGCCACTTCGTTGCCGGTCGCTTCGCTGCCGCCATCGAGCCCCCACGGCTTGCAATGGGCACGCTCGACGTGGCTGTTGAATGTCATCGGCACGCGCGCGCGCACGACGCGCTCGAGTCCCAGGCCGCCGCGATAGTGTCCGGCGCCGCCGGAATCGGGGATCAGCGCGTAGCGCTCCACCACCAGCGGAAACTTCACCTCGGATTGCTCGCTCGGCGAATTGTGGGTGTCGCCGTCGTTGATGCACACTGTCGCGGAGACGCCATCCTCGCTGCGCTTGGCGCCCCAGCCGCCGCCCAGCGGGCCGAAATTGGCCAGGAAAAATTCCGACGTCTTGGTATTGATGCCGTGCGTGGCGGCGATGACCAGATCGGCATGATGGCCGGCAATCACCCTGTCCGGGATCACCGGCGCAAGCGCCTTGAACACGGTGTCGACGATCGTCATCGGGTACGTCATCCACCAGCGCATCGGCGCCGGCCGCACCGCGCTGACCACGCGCCCCGGCGGCACGATCGCTTTGAGGCTGCGGAACGAGCCGTCGTTGATCGGATAATCGGTCGGCGACGTGAGACACTTGTAAGCGACCTGCGAGCAGGCGAAGCCGGTGGTGATGCCGGAATTGAACGAGCCGCGCACCTGTCGCGAGACTTCGCTGAGATCGACCGTCATCTCGTCGTCCTTGACGGTGACGCGCACCTTGATGGGCACCTTCTTGCCGATCTCGATGCCGTCGTCATCCATGAACGATTCGGCCTCGTACACGCCATCGGGAATCGATTTTGTCCGCGCCCGCGCCATCGCTTCGGAATGGTCCATGATGGCCTTGATCGCGTCCAACACCTCGTCGCGCCCATAGCGGTCGACCAGTTCGAGAAAGCGGCGCTCGCCGGTCTTCACCGCGGTGACCTGGGCGCGCAGATCGCCCATGGCGCGGCTCGGCAGCCGCATGTTCTGCTTGATCACTTCGAGCAGCGTCTCGTTCGGCCGGCCGCGATCGTGCAGTTTGAGGATCGGGATCTGCAGGCCCTCGGAGAAAATGTCGGTGGTGATGCCGCCGAGCGTGCCGCCGATGTCGATCCAGTGCGCCATGCAGCAGGAAAAGCCGACCAGCACGTTCTTATGAAAGATCGGCAGCGTCAGCGTGACGTGATTGAGGTGGCTGCCGGTCAGATAGGAATCGTTGGTGACGTAGATGTCGCCCGGCCGCATGGTCTCGCGGCCGAAGTGTTTGATCTTCGCCTTGACCGTTTCCGCCATGCCGCGGATGAACATCGGCAAGCCGATGCCGATGGAGACGGTCTCGCCGTCGGTGGTGAACAGGCCGGTGGTGAAGTCGAGCGCCTCGTAGATGATGATGTTGTAGGCGGTGCGCATGAGGTTGGTTTTCATCTCCTCGGTCACCGCGATCACGCCGTTGCGCACGATCTCGGTCACGACAGGATCGGCCTTCCTCTGCCTGCGCCTCTTCGTCTTGTTCATCCGTCCCATTGGCTCTGCTTTGATTGATTGAATGCGCTGCAGCAGAGCGCTCGCCCGCTGCACAGTTCAATTTAGAACATTCCGGCGAACCTGGAAACGAAGGTCGCTCGCCGCGGAAGCGCAGGCGGCATCCTCATCAAGTGTTGCGCGCAAGTCACGCTTGGCATGTCGCGCGAGCAGGTTAACCACAGGCCGCCAGTGCAACGCCGGCCAAATCAGCCGCGATGAGCGGGAATCCGGTGGAATAGCCCACGTCGCGCTTGACTGGCGGCCGCTGCGGGCGTCCCCTCCGCGGTAGGGGAATACGGGGTTTTTGGGAGGGGCTGATGCTCGACGCGAGCAAGTACGCGCAACACTTTCCCGACGAGAATGAGCCGTCCGAAACTGCGGACGCCACCTCCGCTTCCGGACTCGTTACCCCCAGCCCGGCCCTGCTCGCCGCGCTTCAGCAGCTCGAAAAAGAATTCAAAGAGATTCTGCTGGCGCAGCAGCCGGAGCACTCCGAACCTTCGGAATAACACGTCAGTGCTGTGAGTGGAGTTTGGGGCGCGGCCGGGGCCGCGTGCATTTTGCTCGCTGGGTGCCAGGACTGACATGCCATGACGGACTTATCGGCTGATTGGGAGCTTTTGTCGCGCCGGGCGGGCAAGTCTTCGTCCGGATTTTTGAGCACGCTCAGAAGGGCGTTCTCCTCAACCGCTGCCGAGAATACGCAAGCGCTCATCACCTGGACTGTCCGGCATCGTGCGACGGGCCTGGTCCGCCGGCTGACCGCGCGCACCGAGCTGGAAGCGCGCGTGAAGATCACCAACGGTCTGTTCGACGCCGCTTGAACCTAGTGGAGCGGATTTGACATTCGCTACCCCCCAGCCGGGAGCTCGTAGAGCGAATGTCAAATCCAAAGCTCCACTAGCACTTATACTTGCTAGTGGTCCTTTGATTCTAACATTCGCATGATGGCCTGCCGAATCGGGATGCGAATGTTAGAATCGGACCACTAGAGCGGGTCTCGCTCAACTCAAACCACCCGAGCACAAATCTTTCGAAGCGGCACGCCGTCGATGGCAACGGTGGCCACTAGCATCCGCTTGGTGGCAGCCCATTCTCGGTCGGTAAGTTCATAGCGCGCGATTCGAAGCTCCCCAGCCTGGGAGCTTGAATCACAGGCTCGCGGTCCACCTCAGCGCACTTCTGCCGTGCGGTGGCCAGCCTCATGTCTGCTTTAGGGGGATTGTGTTGCAAAACTCGGCCAATGGTCGGTCGGCCATCCGAAATGGGCAATAATGGAATCCGCAAGCGCTGTTTCTTGAATCAAAATTTCTTATTCAGCGCTTGATTTAGAAAAGTGTTCCTCAGTTTTGGGCCCAAAATAGTTTTGCAACACATTCGGGGCGAAGCAGACATTAACCGGCAGGAGGACGGGCCGAGGCGGTCGAAAATGACCCCTCAACGGACCTAGCGATGGGTCTCCGATACGCTAATATTAGCTCGATGGTGGCACGCGAGCGAGGATGCCATGAGAGGAATTGTAACTGCTGTCGTGGCGACCGCGCTGATGATGACGGCCCCAGCCATGCCGCCCGTCGCAGCACAAACGCAGCAGCAGATCGATTGGTGCTTCAACGCGAAAAGGGCCTATTCGCCCGGCCTGCGGATCAGTGGCTGCACTGCAGTGATCCAGTCTGCTCGGATCGCCGGCCGTGAACCAGCCGTTGCGTACATCAGCCGCGGCGACGCGTACAACACCCAGGGCAACTACAACCAGGCCATCGCCGACTACGGTGAGGCAATCCGCCTCGATCCGAAATCTGTCGTAGCCTACACCAACCGCGGCTACGCGCATTACGAAAAGGGCAACTACGACCAGGCTATCGCCGACTACAGCGAGGCAATCCGGCTCGATCCGAAATCTGAGAATGCCTACTTCCGCCGCGGCAGCGCGTACCGGGCCAAACACGACTACATCCCTGCCATCGCCGACTACGGTGAGGCGATCCGGCTGAATCCGAATGCGCCCGGGAACTACGTCGAACGCGGCGTCGCGTACCAGGACAAAAAGGACTACACCCACGCCATCGCCGACTTCACGCGAGCGATCCAGCTGGACCCGGAAAACGCTCCCGCCTACAACAACCGCTGCTGGGTGCGCGCGCTCGCCGGCCGCGACTTGCAGGCGGCAGTCGCGGACTGCAATCAGGCCCTGCAGCTTACGCCCAATGTCGCCTATACCTTAAACAGCCGCGGCCTCGCTCAGCTCAAGCTTGGCGCCTTCGATGCCGCCATTGCCGACTACAGCGCCGCAATCATGCAGAGCCCCGAAGAGGACCACGCCGGCCCGCTCTATGGTCGCGGCGTGGCAAAGCTGAAGAAAGGCGATACTGCAGGCGGCAGCTCCGACATCGCCGCGGCCAAAGCGATCCAGCCAGACATTGCCGACGTCTACGCGGGCTATCGGGTGAACTAAAGGCGGTGCCGAGGTCGGCTCCTGGCCTCTCGCGTTATTTCGCGGCGATGCGGCAATGCGGTCGCTTTTGGATTGAAGCGGACATCGGGTCGGATTTCATGAGTGCACGGCTTGGCTGGCGTCGCCGATGGAGATAATTTCCCCCAGGCCGCGCTCAGCTTCCGACCCTGATCGCCAAATTGCCGAACGCATCGACCTCGAGCGTGTCGCCGGGCAATAGCACTGTGGTCGAGGCATATTCCTCGATCAAAGCGGGTCCGCTGATCCGGTTGCCGGCAAGAAGCGCGGCGCGCCAGTAGATCGGCGTCGGGCGAGAACGGCCGTCGAAGAAAACTTTTCGCTTGCCGGCGATTGCCGCTTGCGGCGGCGTCTTCTGTCCGCGGGCGATCTTGCGCTGCGGCGGCTTGCGCATCAATCCGGTCACGGTCGAGCGCAGGCTGACGATCTCGGCGCGCTCGGCCGGCGCCGAGGTGCCGTAGCGTTGCTCATGCATGGCGTCGAAATGCCGCTTGATGGCCGCCCGGTCGCGGCGCTTGAACACGGCCATCGGCAGATCGACGGTCACCGCGTGCTCCTGTCCGACATAGCGCATGTCGGCCGCGCGCTTCACCGCGATCTGCCGCGGCTTGATCGACGTGGCGGCGATCGCCGCGCGCCCTTCCTCTTCCAGCGCCCGATAGACGCGCTCGATCTCGGTAAAGGAGACGTCGTCGAGCGGCGCGAACGCGGTGCGGACGAAATCGTAGCGTAGATCGGCAAACAGCATGCCGAAGGCGGAAAATACGCCGGGCGCGAACGGCACGATGACCTTGCGCATGCCGATCTCGCGCGCGACTTCGACCGCATGCAACGGGCCGGCGCCGCCATAGGCGACGAGCACGAAATCGCCGGCGTCGAGGCCGCGTTCGGTGGTGACGCCCTTGACGGCGTACGACATCGCCGTCTCGGCGATGCGCAAGATGCCGTCGGCGGCTTCGACGGCGCTCAAGCCGAGCGGATCGCCAATTTTTTCCTTGAGCGCGCGTTCGGCGGCCGCCACGTCGAGTTTCATCTCGCCGCCGAGGAATCGATCCGCATTGAGCCGGCCGAGCACCAGATTGGCGTCGGTCACCGTCGGCTCTGTGCCGCCGAGACCGTAGCAGGCAGGGCCGGGCGCGGCGCCCGCGCTTTGCGGGCCGACCCGTAGCGCGTCCTCGACCACGCGCGCGATCGAGCCGCCGCCGGTGCCGACCTCGAAAATGTCCATCATGGCGATCTGCACCGGCAGCGCCTGCTCATAGCCGCCGATCAGCGCCGCGCCGGTGGTCAAGGCCTCACCGTGGTAGATGACGCCGGCCTTGGCGGTGGTGCCGCCCATGTCGAAGGCGATGGCGTTGTCGATGTCGAGCATGCGGCAGAGCGCTTGCGTGCCGATGACACCGGCTGCCGGACCGGATTCGAGCATGCGCACGCAATGGCTCTGCGCCTGTTCGGCCTCGTAGAGCCCGCCGGTCGACTGCACGACCAGGAACGAGCCGGCAAAGCCGGCCGCGCGCATGTGCGCGTCGATCTCGCCGATATAGCGGCGGACCTTGGGGCCGATATAGGCGTTGGCCGCCACCGTCGAGCAGCGTTCGAACTCGCGGTATTCCTGCGACAGTTCGTGCGAGGCGGAAACGAACAGCCGCGGATGGTTCTTTTCCAGGATCGCCTTCGCCCGCCTTTCGTGATCCGCATTGGCGTAGCAGTTGAGAAACAGAATCGCGGCGGCCTCGATGTCGAGCGCTTCCAGCTCGCGGCCGAGTGCGGCAATTTCCTTCTCGTCGAGCGGCGTGTCGATTTCGCCGTCGGCGAGCATGCGCTCGTTGACTTCGAAGCGCAGCGACCGCTCGATCAGCGGCACGTGCTTCTGAAAAAACAGGTTATAGGCGTCGGGCCGGTTGATGCGGCCGATCTCGTAGATGTCGCGAAAGCCTTTGGTGATGAGGAGCGCCGTGTGCGCTCCGGTGCGCTCCAGCATGGTGTTGATGGCGATGGTCGAGCCGTGCAGAAACAGCGCGGCGGAGCGGTAATCGCTGTCGGCTTTTTGCACGCCGGCGGATATGCCCTCGACGAGGTGAGACGGTGTTGACAGCGCCTTGCCGAAGGTGAGCTCACCGGTTTTCTCGTCAAAAACGGCGATATCGGTGAAGGTGCCGCCGATATCGGCGGCCAGCCGCAGCCGCCCTTGCGCCGATGGTCTTTGCACCGATCGCCCCTGCGCCGATCGCCGCTGAATCATGCCGCCCGCCCCCGTCCTTGCCCGTTACGCTTCGAGCACGACGTAATCATCTTCGACGCGGACGGGGAAGGTCTCCGCCACGTAGGGGCCTTCGACCAGCGTTGCGCCGGGCGCAATCGACACCGGGAATTGACGCGCGCGCACGCGGTCAGGCTCGCACCAGGATTTGCCGGTGCGCACATCGAACTCCCAGCCGTGCCAGGGGCAGCGAATGATCTCGCCGCGGCGCGAGTAGCGATAGTGTCCGGGCTCGCTCGCCTCGACGAGCCCCACCAGCGTGCCTTGGCAGAGGCTGCCGCCCTGATGCGGGCATCGGTTGCCGAGCGCGAAGAACTCGCCGTTGATGTTGAAGACGACGATCGGGCGGCCCTTGATGTCGACGAGTTTCCGCGACCCAGCGGGAAACTCGTCGAGCGGAGCGATCACGTGCTTGGCCATGTGTTGATCTAGGCTGTGCGCGATCTACGCTGCGGAGGCGGCGAGACGGGGGTAGGTGGCGAGTGCGTTGTCGCGCCGAATCTTCGTGTGCAATTTCTCCGGAATGCCAGCCGGCATGATCGAGTCGCCGTCGAATTGCCAATGCGGAAAGTCGGAAGAAAACAGCAGCATGTCGTCCGATTGCAGGTGATCGACCAGGCGAGCGACCTCGTCCGGATCGTCCGGGCCGTCGAACGGTTGAATCGTCAGCCGTACGTGGTCGCGCACGATTTCATACGGCGGGCGATCCACCCACGGCACTTCGGCGCGCACGCCGCGCCAGAATTTCGACAGCCGCCACAGGAATGCCGGCAGCCAGGTGACGCCCGACTCGATCAGCACCACTTTCAGCTCGGGATATTTGGCAAACACGCCCTCGCAGACGAGGCTTGCCACCTGCGCCTGAAAGCCCTGCGCCTGCGCGCAATAATCCTCGGCGTACCAGGACGGCCAGCCCACCGAGGTCACCGGATGACGGAAACTCGATCCAGCGTGAATCCCGATCGGCAGGCCGTGGCGGACGGCCGCCTCGAACACCGGCCAGTACTGCCGCCGTCCAAGCGGCGACTCGCCCATGGCCAGCACGAGCACCTGCACGAAGCGCCGGTCGGCCGCGCAGCGCTCGATCTCGGCGACCGCATAGTCGGTATTCTGCATCGGCACCACGATCGAGGCGCGCAGCCTCGGATCGCGATCAAGCCATTCCTTCGCGATCCAGTCATTGATCGCCTTGGCGAACGCCGCCGCCATGTCTTCGCTGAACAAGAGTTGCACGCCGTAAAGGCAATTGCAGATAGCGATGTCGATGTTCCAGCGGTCGAGCGCGTGTGTTTGCAGCATGCCGAGCGAATTGGCCGGTTCGCCCGCTTTGCCGCGCCAGTCGGCGCGCGCGGTCAGCGGCGCGTTCGGCGGGTAGTTGATCGATTCCAGCGAATTGAGCCCGCGGTCGATCACGCTGTCGCGCCATTGGTCGTCGAGATAGGGCAACAGCGCCGCCATGCTGGGCACGTTGGCGTGCACATCGCAATCGATCGTCGACCACGCGGTCATGTGGGATAGGCTACGGCAGCTGGAGCGGGCCGGGTAGGGCTTGTTCGGCCTTGGCCGCAAGCTGCGCCTCGTGGCGGGCAACAAAGACCGTGAAGGCGATCACGACGATCGCGGCAGCGATGCCGAAGATGCACCAGCCGCTCGGTCCGGAGAACAGCCACCAGTTTGCCGCCAGCCGCGCAAACTGCCGGCCGAACGTATAGGCGGCAACACCGAAGAACACCGACCATAGTCCCGCGCCGATCGACGCTCGCCACCAGGAAATGCCGCCAGGGCATGCGGTTGGCGCCGGCGAGAATGCCGGCGATGGCGCGCATGACCGGTATGAACTGGGCGATGATGATGATGGCGCCGCCGTGCTTGAGGAACAAATACTGACCGAGCTTAATGCGCCGTTCGGTGATGCCGACATAGGACCCGAACCGCAGCAGCAGCCAATAGCCGAACTGCGCGCCGATCAGGTAGCCGATCATACGGCCGATCAGCGACGCCACGAAGGCGACGATGATGACCGTGACGATGTTGAGTTCGTGCGTGCGCCCGGCGATGACCGAGCCAACGACGAGCGCGGTTTCGCCTGGCAGCGGAATGCCAATGCTTTCGAGGCCGATAAAGCCTGCGACAACGAGCAATCCATAAACATGGACGAGATGGGCGACGTCATGCATAGAGTTGGAACCCGGACAGCGCTCACATATACATATTTTTACGCAATGAGAACTCCTTGACTTCTGCTTTCAAGGCTGCTCGGCGGGGGGTGGGCGCTTGCCCGTGCAGTTGGCGCCGCTTTATCGATCATCCACCCAGGCCCTGTAATGCGGCGAAAGCGCGCTTGTCTGGCGCCGTTTAGGTTAACTGCCAATCGGGCGTCCCATGTACAAGGACCTGCGCGAATTTATCGAGCTTGTTGACCGGCTGGCGGCATTGCGCCGCATCGATGGCGCGGATGCGCGGTTCGAAATCGGCGGCATTACCGAAGTCGCCGCCGGCCTGCCCGAGTGTCCGGCGCTGCTGTTCGATCGCATCAAGGGCTACAAGCCGGGCTTGCGCGTCTTCACCAACGCCACCACGAATGTGCAACGCGCGGCGCTCGCGCTCGGGCTTTCTCCCACGCTGCGACCGCTCGACGCGCTCAAAGCGTGGATGGAGAAGCGCAAGGCGCTGCAGCCGCTGGCGCCGGTTGCGGTGCAGCATGGGGCTTTCCTAAAAAACACGTTGGCCGGTTCCGATGTGGATATTGCTCAGTTCCCGGCGCCGATTTGGCACCGCGATGATGGCGGGCCGTTCATCGGATCGGGCTCGATCGTTGTCATGCGCGATCCGGATTCCGGCTGGATCAACGCCTCGATCTATCGCGTGCAGGTGCACGGGCCGAACAGAGTGACCGTGCAGTTCGATCATGGCGGGCGGCACGGCGCCATCATCGCTGCAAAATATTGGGCGCGCGGTGAGAGCTGTCCGGTCGCCGTCGTGCACGGCGAGGATCCGGCTCTCTTCATCGCTGGATTCGAATATTTGCCGGATGGAAGCTCGGAATACGAATTCGCCGGCGGCATCAAAGGTACGCCGATCGAGGTTTGTGCTGGCCCGCAGACCGGGCTGCCGATTCCGGCATCGGCGGAGATTGTTTTTGAAGGCCGGCTGTTGCCGATGCGCGAAGCGACGCTGCCGGAGGGCCCGTTCGGCGAGTTCACTGGCTATTATGCCGCAGAGGCGCGTCCGGGTCCGGTCATGGAGGTGACCGCCATCCATCATCGCGACGATCCGATCCTGCTCGGCTCGCCGCCGATGAAGCCGCCGCGCTTTCACTTCGGCTTGCCGTTCCGCGCGGCCACCATCTGGAGCAATTTAACAGCCGCCGGCGTCACCGACGTTGCCGGAGTGTGGCAGCACGTTTCGCAGCTGATGACCGTGGTGGCGCTGCGCCCGCGTTACGACGGCCACGCCAAACGCGCCGGCCTTGTCGCCGCAGCGCACAGCTACATGGCGCGCCTCGTCGTCGTGGTGGACGACGATATCGATCCCTCCAACCTCGCCGACGTGATGTGGGCGGTAGCGACGCGATGCGAGCCGGCCGAAGGCATAGACATCGTGCGCAATGCCTGGAGTTCGGCGCTCGATCCGCGCATCCCGCCCGCCGATAAGGCGCGCGGCGTCACTTCGCACTCCAAAGCGATCATCGACGCTTGCCGTCCATTTGCCTGGCGCGAGAAATTTCCGCCGACTTCATCGCTATCAGCGGACGAGGCGCGAACGATCGAGGAGAAGTGGGCTGGTATCCTGTCCGCCACGACAAAGCGATAGCGTGAGTGCGGCGGGCGCTCCACACTTATGTTGACTTCAACAGTTCTGTGGAATAACTAGATTATGAACGCCCAAGAGCTCAGGCGGTTGCTCGCTGCAAAGGGGTGCACCTTCGAGACCCATAAGGGCGGCAGCGGGCATGTCACGGTTCGGCGCGGCGACCGAAAATCACAGTTGCCCATGCACGGCAGCCGCAAGGAATTGGGCACTGGCCTAGTGAATAAAATCCTCAAGGACTTGGGACTGAAATAATTTGGGACTGAAATAATGCTCGGCTATCGGATCAAGCTCGAACCGGACGACAATGGTACCCTTCTGGTCACCTGTCCGGTACTGCCCGAGGTGACCACATTCGGCGAGAATGAGAGCGACGCGATCGAGCACGCGATCGGTGCGATTGAAGAGGCGATCGCTGCGCGTATGGCGGACGGAGACGATGTACCCGAAGGTCAGCAGCGGGGCCCCCGGCTTGTGCGGTTGCCCGCCCTGACGGTACTGAAGGTCGAGCTATACCGGCAGCTGCGGGAAGCTGGAATCACCCGCGCTCAACTCGCGCGTCGGCTCGGCTGGAAGCGCGAGTCGGTCGACCGATTATTCCGGCTTGATCATGCATCGCGGTTGGAACAACTTGAGGCGGCATTTGCCGCACTTGGTCAATCCGTCTCGGTGTCGGTTCACGCAGCGGCATAAAAGCTCGTTAGTCCACCGCGTTGGCCGACTTTAAGCTGTCGATCAGCGACGAGCGATAGAGAAATTTCTTGTGCAGCGTAACATCCTCGGACGTGCGCCGCAGGTCGTCGAGATGCTGGCGGCGGATCGCCGGGTCTTTCTCTTCCAGCTTTTTCTTGTTCTCGATCGTCTGCGCCTGCACGTAATCGACCTGCGCTTTGCGCCGCTGGCGCGTGTAGCGATCGAGCACGCTGTCGTCGGCACGGCCAAACCAGATATCGGACAGTTTCGCCGCCAGATTGACGGCATCATGGATGCCGCCGTTCATGCCCATGCCGCCGATCGGGTTGTTGACATGGGCGCAGTCGCCGGCGAGCAGCACGCGGCCCTTGTTGAAAGTCTGCGCCACGCGCTGATGCACGGCATAGAGCGCGTAATAGGGAATCTCGTAGTCGCCGCTTTTCTGATGGATGCGCTGCAGCCGGCGCTGGATATTCTCCATGCGCAGCGCCTGTTCGTCGGTTTCGGCTTCCGCAACCGGCAGCACGCCGCGCCAGATGCCGGGCGGACCATAGCCCTTGACCTTGAACAGGTTGAGCCACTCGTCCGGATCGAAGAAATAGTTGCGCGTGCAATAGCCTTTGCCGGTTGTGCCGAAATCAAAGCTGGTGCCGATCTTGATGAAGCGTTCCGGCCAGGTGAAGCCTTCGAAAACGATGCCGGCAAGCCGCCGCGTCGTGCTCGAACCGCCGTCGGTGCCGATGAGGTATTTGCCGCGCAGCGTTTCGGTTTCGCCCGCCGCATTGGTGACCGTCGCATCCACGTAGTCGGCGGTTTGCTCGAGCCCGATCAGTTTGGTGGAGAAGCGCACCTCGCCGAGCTTGCTGGCCTTGATGTACGGCAGCGCGGCGTGAACCAGTTTGTATTGCTCCCACTGCACGACGTAGGGGTAGGGCACCTCGCCCTTGAGCAGGCTGATGTCGAAGACGGCGATCAATTCGCCGGTCGCACGATCGCGGAAATGAAAAAGCGGCGCCTGCATGCCGCCCGAGGTAGCCTCGGAAAACATCTCCTTTTCCAGACCGAGATCGACCAGCATCCCGATCGTCGAGGTGTGAATTGTCGCCGCGCGCTGATCCTCCGCGGCATCAGGCAATTGCTCGATGATCGTGACCGGGATGCCGTTTTTGACCAGCGCGAGTGCCGTCACCGCGCCCACCGGCCCGCACCCGGCGATGATCACGCGATTGTCGGCTTCCGCCATCGCCGGCATCATACTTTCGAAATGTCGAAGGTCGACGGGTGGAAAAGCTCCTCGACCTTCGGCTTTCGTTCGATCAGGCCCTGCTCGAAGGCGTACTGGGTGAGCGCCTCGATTTCCGGCATGTTTTCGGCGGCGCCGTATTTCCAGAAGTCCTCGCCCATGATCGCGGCGGTCTCATGCGTTTCCGCCTCGAGCCACGGCAGCGTCACCATCAGCGCGTTGACGTCGCGCAGATCGATCATCGCCAGCGCTTTGGCCTCGCAAAACGCCTTGTAGATGCTGGTCGCGAGCCACGGATATTTCTCGCACAGCGTCCGGCGGATGCCGATCAGGTGCATGATCGGGAACAGCTTGGTTTTCTTGTAATAGGCCTGCTCCGCCGCCCGGGTGTCGGGAAAGAGCCGCGCGATGTGCGGCTCGCCGGCGAGAAACGAGGACGGCGCGCGCGCGGTGAACAGCGCGTCAAGCTCGCCGTCGCGCAACATGCCGACCAGCGTCTTGTCTGAGTCGATCGGTTTCAGATCGAGGCCCGGGATCGGCTTGAGCGGCGTGCGCTCATGGCGGCCGGCCTGCTCCTGGCCGCCGCTGCGCCAGGAAATGTCCGCAGGCTTCACGCCATATTCGTGCTGCATCAGCCCGCGCATCCACACCACCGCGGTGATCTGATATTCGGGCAGGCCGATGCGCTTGCCGCGCAGATCCTGCGGCTTGTCGATGCCGGCGCCCTTGCGGATATAGATGCCTGAATGGCGGAAGATCCGTGACACGAAGGCGGGCACGCCGACGTAGGGGGCGTTGCCGGCCGACACCGTGCGCAGATAGCTCGAGAACGACAGCTCCGAGACGTCGAATTCCTGGAATTTGAAGGCGCGGTGGAACGTCTCCTCCGGGTAGAGCGGCAGGTAGGTCACCGCGCAGCCTTCGATATTGACCCGGCCGTCGCGGAGGGCGCGCGTGCGGTCGTAATTGCCGCAGGCAATCGTTATCGGCACGTCAACCATCAGCTAGCCTCTCATGCGGCTGAACAAAGACTATAAGCATTCGCGGGCGCGGACCACTCCCCCTTTCGGGAAAGCCAAGCCTACATTCGCTGGCGCTTTTCCACCTGTGAAGGCGGAGGGCTCGCGCGATGGGGACCCCGAGGTGGGGGTCGCGGGCCGCTGGATAGCTGAGGTGAACGCTGTCAGGCCGCCCCTCGGTGATTCCGAGTCTAGCGGCTGGGCCTTCGCTTGTGAACGAAGGCGCGCGCATGCTGCGCGAAGCTAGCCGCTGTTGTCCGCGCCGCGAAATGCAAAGGGAGAACAGCCATGATGTCGACTGTGATCGGCGGCGCCATGCTGCCGCATGCGCCGCAGTTCTTCACCATGCCGGATACCGAGGACAAGGCGCTGGTCGCCCATGTGCGCGAAGTCGCCGCCGACCTCGGCAAGCGCCTGCGCGCGCTCAATCCCGATCTCTGGATCATCTTCTCCAACGATCACGCCGAGCAGTTTTTTCACACCGCCGCGCCGCCCTTCACCGTCCATGTCGGCGGCGAGGCAACCGGCGATTTCGCCGGCCGGAAATTCCGCTGGAAGATTCCGAGCGAGATCGGCTTCGAACTCGTCCGTCAGCTTTACCGGCAAAACTTCGATCCGGCCTTCACCTCGACGGCGAAGATCGATTACGCCATCGGCATCCCGCTGAGCCACCTCGGCCACACCGGCGAGGTGCTGCCGATCTACGTCAACGCCTATCTGCCGCCGCAGCCGACCATGGAACGCTGCTACGCGTTCGGGCAGGCGGTGGCGCGCACGGTCACCACGCTCGGCTTGAAGACGGTGATCCTGTCGAGCGGCGGCATGTCGCATTTTCCCGGCACCGACCGCTACTCCAATCCGGAGCTCGCCTGGGACCGGCGCGTGCTCGAAAAGCTTGCCGCCGGCAACTTGAAATCGCTGATCGGCTACGACGAGACCGAGCTCGACGATACCGGCAATATCGAGCTGCGCTGCTGGGCTTGTGCGGCCGGCGCGCTCGGCGAACGCAAGCCGGACATCGTGTCGATGGACCCGAGCTGGCATCACAACTATGCCTCGCTCGGCTGGATCGGCGGGCGAGCGCGAGCAGCAGCACGCCGCGCATTATCCCTCGATCAAACCGGAGCTGGTGGAGCTGACCTCGGCGCTGCACGGCCTCGCCCACGACGCCGGCATGCGCGCGCAATACGTCGAGAACGCCGCCGCGTTCGCTGACCGCTTCACATTGCCGCCCGACCAGCGCGAGGCGCTGATCAAGCTCGACCTGCCGGCGATCGTGAAGATGGGCGCGCATCCGCTGGTGCCGTTCCTGGCACAGTTGCAGATGCAGCGGCTGCGGCCGCAGCGTTGAAATAAATCCGCGTACTTGCGCGTAGCCGGATTTATTCCGCTTTGATGCCGGCCGCCTTGATGATTGGCCACCACTTCTCGATCTCAGCTTTCTGCTGAGCGGCGAGCGCCTCTGGCGTCTGGTGGTCGCGCGGCCAGGCTTCCTGACCGATTTCCGCGAACCGCTGGCGCACTGCCGGATCTGCCAAGGTCTCCACGACCGCGGCATCGAGCTTGGTAATGACGTCCTTGGGCGTGCCCTTGGGCGCCCACAAGCCATGCCAGAACGACGCATAAAGCCCTGGGACACCGGCTTCGTCGATCGTGGGCGTGTCGGGTGCCTCGGCCCAGCGGCTCTTGGCCATCACCACGTAGGCCTTGAGCTGACCGGCACGGACTTGCGCCAGCGCGCTTGCCACCTGAGTGAAAGTCAGGTCGATGTGTCCGGCCAACAGATCCTGGATGATTGGCGCTGCCCCGCGATAGGGCACGAACTGAAACCGCGTGCCCGTGCTCTTCATAAAGTAAGTTCCGACCACGTCCGCGCCGCCGCCCGCGCCGCCGATGCCAACGGTCGCCTTGCCAGGATTTTCCTTCAGCCAGGCGATCAGTTCGGCAAGATTCTTCGGCGGCAAAGAGGCACTGCCAACCACCCACATCGGACAGTCAGCGATCAGCGATATCGGTTCGAAATCCTTCACGACGTCGAAGGACAGCGCGAAAGTGGCGCCGTTGACGACGTGGGTCTGCCAGTGGCCGAGAATCAGGGTGTAGCCATCGGCTGCCGCATGCGCGACATGGCCGGTGCCGATCGTGCCCGCTGCCCCAGTCAGGTCTTCGACGATGACGGATTGACCGAGCGCCCTGCCCATCCGATCGGCAAGAATGCGCCCAAGCGTGTCGGTCGGTCCGCCGGCCGGAAACGGTACGACAAGAGTGATCGGTCGCGATGGATAAGTCTCCGCCGCGGCAAGACGTGATGCGGTCGGCAACATGGCGGCCGCTGCGGCCAGCCGCAGAAATCGACGGCGGAGAAGATTCATGGCGCTGCCCCCTAAAGTGTCTTGCGCAAATGCGAAAAGCTCTGCGTAGCCAAAGTCGAATTGACTGCGGATCGCTCGCCCGCCGGAGGCACAATGGCTGCCTTTGATTTGACGGAACGTCGGCATATCCCGCTGGCAGCTCTCCGCATCAGGCTACACCCGTGACCGGTGCGCTAGGAAGCCCGTAGATGGGCTACGCTTGCTGGCCGTCAGCACGGGCACCGGTTATGTCAGCGATTCCGGACGCGTTCGCGTTTTTCGACGCGTTCGGTAGACAATCGGACATGCGCAAAATATTGATGATGGCTGCGGGTCGCGTGCAAAGGGGGCGTCCGATGAACGTGCGTGCGATCGTCTCTGTATTTCTGCTGCTCGCCTGCGGCGCCAGTGCTTGGGCCGGCCAGTCACCGCCGCCTTCAGTCACACCCTTCATTACGGAGAGCAAGGGAGCTCGTCCGGTTGTGGCCGCCGGTCTCCGTTATATCTACGCGCTCAACGCCTCCCGATACGAGATTTACCGGCGCAATGCGAACGGCACGCCCGGCGAGCAAGTGGTGCCGGTGACGCCGCTAGCGACGCTGTTTGAACCGCTCATCGCCAAGCTGAACGCGAGCGCCAGATATCCGGCGGCAGCGGGCATCAAGCCGTGTCCAGCGGAGCTTGCCGGCAAGCCCTATGCTCCTCCGAGGCACGAACTGATGCCGTTCGCCGACGCCGCCTGCATCGAGGGTGCGTACGACTCCGACGTGTATTACGATCCGCAGACCAAGCGCATCTGGATTCTTGCCCATCTGCGGCCGAGCATTTGGCGGTGTCCCGATGGCCGGCAGGGTTTCTACACACCGGCCGATCCGCAGGGCACGTGCCATCTTCTTCCGGCGAAGGCGCTGGAGCAGACCCTGCATCGTTACATCGCGGTCGCCGTCAGCCGTCCCGGCGCCAGTCCTGATGTTGAAGACCCGTCCAACGGCTTCAACATGTATGTTCTTGCCGACGACTATGGGGACTGGACCCAACTGATCGTCCATAACGGACTGGTGCTGGTCAATTCGCGCGACCTCGACACCAACAACCGGCTCTATGTCTTTGGCGCCGACGACCTTATTACCAACCGGGTTACACCGGACAGAGCCGTCCTGCCGAAGCCACTGGCGACCTTTAGCAACAGCAATTTCAACGGTCCCGCCGTTGACTGGGTCAACAACAGAACGGTGATCGTCAATCTGGCATCGGCGATGATGTTTGTCCGGCAGCAGTCGGACGACAATGTGACTTATCTGCTCAGCGGAACCTCTGACGGCTACATGGTCGTCTACGGGCTCGTCGCCAAACCTGGACCGGCCGGCCTGGTGCCGGAATTGATCATGCCGGCTGTTGTGCGCTTGCCTGAACCCATGCCCTCGCTGCAGAAGGCTTCAGCCGCCTACATTAACGGGCATTTGTATTGGGGCTGGGCGGTTGCCAATCCGCATGACCGCAATCGCAGCTTCATCCGGACGTTCCGATGGGAACTGCATCAGTCTGGGCATGCCTGGGGCAAGACGCATCCGATCTTTATCACCAACGACCCCGCCTCCGGCTATCTCGAAGCCGATATCGGCAAGACAGATCAATCGCTCGCCTACGTGCTGCCAACGATGAACGCTGCGCCAAACGGCGACGTCCTCACGATGTTCCACACCTTCCCGGCCAATCAATGGCCAAAAGGCCCGTTCCAGGCGAGCGTGCAATATGCGGTGCTGCGAAAGGGCGAAACCGCCTACGACAGCCCGTTCCTGCTCAAGGCCGGCGAGGGCGAAGCCAACGCTCCACCGCACCAAGGCGGCGTTCTTGATATCGTGAGCGTCGCGGCCGATCCGCTTGTGCCGGGTCAATATTTTCTCGGTAGCGCGTTCACCGACCAGGGCGGCTGGAGTCATATCGTCGCGGGCGTGAAGCCGTAACGGCGCGTAGCAAGCGTAGCCCGGATTGAGTGAAACGAAATCCGGGATCAGCCTCGCGGTTGCCCCGGATTTCGCTGGCGCTCAATCCGGGCTACGCTCGCTAATTCCTCCCATGGCGCCGAAACGTGACGGATCGGGTATGCTCGCTAGAAGAATTGGTGGAGCGAACGAGTAAGTAAGATGCCAAAGCCGATGAAAATAAAAATCTTTATGGACGAGAAGGCCAGCGTAATCGAAGGCCAGATTAATACTTGGCTCGATTCCGTCGGTTCGGTCTCTATCATTAAGGCCGAAACGGTTGTCACAGCCGTAGCCGAGAAGCCCGGTGACGGCACCTATCCGTGTATTGTTGTGACGGTTTGGTACGAGCCGCCACAGTCAAATTAGGACACTACCGATCGCCGCGGTGTCATGACATGATCGTCACACCACGGGCGAACGCCCGCCGTCGACGTTGATCGCCGTACCGGTGATGTAGCCGCCTTGCTCCGACACCAGGAAGCAGGCGAGATTGGCGAATTCCTCCGCCTCGCCGATGCGGCCGATCGGGATCTCCTTTTCGAGCGCCTTGTAATAGTCGCCGAGGGCCACACTGGTCCGCTTCGCCCGCTGCACATGCTGGTCGGCGCGGATCAGGCCGACGAGCATGGCATTCACCAGCACGTTGTGCGGCGCCAGCTCGTGCGACAGCGCCTTGGTCATCGCCATCCCTGCCCCGCGCGATATCGAAGTCGGCATGCTGCCCGGTCGCGGTGCCTTCGCTCCGATATTGAGCACGTTGATGATGCGGCCCCAGCGGCGCTCCTTCATCTGCGGGGTGACCAGCCGGATCAATCGGATTGCTCCGAACAGCTTCAGTTCAAGATCATCGTACAGGATCTCGTCGGTGAGCTTCTCGAATGGCATCGCCTGCGAGGTTCCGGCATTGTTGACGATGATGTCGATCTTATCGAACGCCGCCATCGCTTCGTCGTAAGCGCGCTGGATGTCGGCCGCTTTGCTGACGTCAGCCTGCACCCCGATGACGCGAGTTCTGGGTCGACTTCCTGATCGCCTCGACCGCTTCCTTGAGCGGTCCTTCACTGCGCGCGACGATGGCGACGTCGGCGCCCGAAGCCGCGAACCGCGTCGCCACCGCAAGGCCGATACCCTTGCTCCCGCCAGTGACGATGGCAGCCCGCCCCGCAAGACTGATTTCCATTGCGTCCTCCCAAATCCGGCAACCCTGGAATAATTCTCGGCTTTCCCAGAGGCGTCTACCCGTTATTTGCCGGCGCCCCGCCGCACTCGAAGGCGCAGCCGACATGACCAATCGTAATCGGAAACGGCGTTCTTGCCCCGTCTACGACATCTCATCGAACCGCAATCGCTGCGCATTATTAGGCCGTGAACCCATAAATCTGCCGGGTTGACGTCAGGCCAGAGTCCGCTTTGCCCCGATAGCCGACGTGTTGCTGCATGCCGGCGAAACGACGCAATGGGCCCGGTAGCATACTTTTGTCGACGACTGTGTCGCGCCGGTAACAGGAACTCTCGGCCCCAACGGGCTAGGATTGAGTGAGTTCAAGCGTAGGGGGCCAATCATGACAAGAGGGCTTTTGGCTGCGGCACTGTTATTCTTCGCGGGCAGCGCATACGCGGCGGATATGCCGCTGAAGGCACCGCCGGCCGCTCCGCTGGGTCCGACTTGGACCGGCTGGTATATCGGCATCAACGGCGGTGGCGGATGGAGCGGAGTTAGTTCGAGCGCTCTAGACGTTGGGCCTGATAGCTTTTTCGCTGGCGCGAACGTCCCGGCTGTGACCGCGGGCGCTTCCCGGAGCTTCCCCATGTCGGGCGGATTGGCAGGCGGGCAGGTCGGCTACCTGTACCAGGCCGGTACGGGCATCGTCGGCCTGGATGTCAGCTTCGACTGGTCGCGTCTCAACGGCTCCGCCAACAGCGGGTTCACCATTTACCCGGTCACGCCGCCCACCGGATTTCAGCTGGAATCTGAGCGCCAAATCGCAATCACTTTTCACCGCAGTCGGGCGTATCGGCCCCGACATGGGAATGTGGTTTCCCTACGTCAGCGCCGGCGTTGCGGCCACCCGTCTGACTTACACCGCGAACTATGTCGATACCTTCTATCCGTCCACTTCAACCAACACATTCAACAAGGAGGCGGCCGGTTTGGTTGTTGGCGCCGGCGCCGAATTCCGCTTTGCCGAGCACTGGTTGCTGCGTGGCGAATACCTCCATACGGACTTCGGCAGCATGAGCGGTGTCGGCCCGATCCAGTGTACCCCCGGCGTCGGTAATTGCGTCGGGGCAGGCTTCAAAACGACATTCCAATTCATCAGCAGGTTCAGTGGCGAAGACATCGGACGCATCGCGCTTAGCTACAAGTTCTGATCTGCGATCACATCGCTTCGGCCGAAGCCCGGGGGTAAACCTCGGGCTTTTGCTATTTGACCGACCCGCGGCCGTCTCCGGTGGCAGTCCACTTTCGCAAGAGCCGGAATCGAGCCAATCGCCAGACCGATGGCGATGATCGCTACGGTTGATTTCAACGTCACTTCGTCGTGGCTAACAGAACGCCCGGTTCGCACCGTAGGAGGGGTTGAGCGTCAGCGAAACCCATCGTCTACCCGGCAGGCGTCATAATAGGTTTCGCAAGGATCAACCGATCCTAGACGCTATTTTCATCTAATGTTCGCAATCGAAGCAAAAGTTGTCTCGATCCGTGAGAATTAACTGGACAGTTCACAAACGCCTCCTGACAATGGTGTCGGCTGTCGGGGTGGTGGGTCGCTGGGGCGCGCTCGTGCCTCCATCCTAAGCACGAGGGTCTCATGTTTCATCTTTTCACCCGAGGATTGATCCTGGCTGGCGTTGGTCTTGCGCCGGTGCTTGTCGCAGCGCCCGCTTCGAATGCGGAGACCAGCTTCGATGGCGCCTGGAACATCAACCTCTTCACCAAGTCTGGTCCTTGTCAGGAATTGTACAGCAGCGCAGGTCAGATCATCGATCGCGTCATCTATTTAGGCGGAGCCCTTTCGGGAAGCGTCGCGCCGAGTGGCTCGGTGAACGTGCGAATTCTCGTCGGTCCCAGCTACGCGGTGGGGGTCGGAGCGCTATCGAGCGACTCCGGCAAGGGCACGTGGCATGCCGACGTGACCCAGATCGGGATCTGTTCGGGCGTCTGGAACGCGCAGCGCGGTTAAGCGGGCTCACCTCAGCGCGCACGTGTAGGGCGGATTACGCTACGCTAATCCGTCCTACACGCTGCCATAATTTAAAAACATTTGCGTTCTCCGCGCGTTAGCGGCAGAAAAATACGAATCAACGAGCGTGCCACAAGTGTGGCGCAGCGAATCAAACAAACAGCGGAACAAGACCCTTGTCAGATCAAAGAGATAGCTCTTCGTAACGGAATTTCTTGAAATCGCACCACGCGACGAATTAAATAAACTCATCTCGCTCAACCAAGGGACGTCAACCGGTGACGGCTGATTGATGGAGCGGGAGCGGTGCCCGGGATGGGGCTCGTAACTCTGTCCGCGGGCGGTTCGGAAACTCGCCCGGCCGGCCACGTCGCCGGTCCGCCAGGAGCTGGCTGCCCGGGGAGCGGATCGGTTGTCCGCTACCATGAAGCGCGGGACCGGACTGAGCCTTGGGCTCTCAAGGCCTCTGGCGAGAGCCGCGGTAGAGCGCCGAGAGGCGAGCGCGTCCGATGAGGGCGCGCGCCGCATCGCGCAACCCAAGCGACGCTTCGCTTGTGCGCGAACGCGGCCACTACCACGCGCCTTTCGGCGCTCCGCCTCCCTTTTGTTTGGAGGCAAAGCTTTCGTGCCGTTCGTTGAGCAAACCTCGGGGCGCGAACAAAAAGCGCAGCGCGAGAACGACGTTTCTCATCCTCACCCGCGATAGCGGGGGAGGGGGACCGCCGCAGCGAGCAAAGCGAGCGAAAGGGGGTGGAGGGGGGCCTCTGACTCGTCGCATTGTTTTTCGTTGAAAGAGTTTCGTTGCGGCCCGCGCCCCCTCCACCACGCTGCTGTGCAGCGCGGTCCCCCTCCCCCACTAGCGTGGGGGAGGATGAAGAAAAACGCGCCGCGCGAGCGAGAAATTGCGCTACGCTCGCAACAATACCGGGGAGGAACGCATGGCAAATGCTTTACCGTTGAGGGAGACCACGCTGCCGGTGACCGAACAGACGATCGCCGCCCGGCTTGAGCGCCTGCCTTATTCGGATTGGCACATCACCGTGACTGCGGTTCTCGGTGTCGCCATTTTCTTCGATTCGTTTGACTCGCTGGCGATCGCCTATGTGCTGCCGGTGCTCGTCCGCGACTGGCACATCCCGTCGGCGAATATCGGGCTCCTCATCAGCAGCGCCAATTTCGGCCAGGCGTTGGGCGCTTTGACCTTCGGCTGGATCGCGGAGCGGATCGGGCGCGTGAGCACGGCGCGGATTGCGATCGCGATCTTTGCGGTGATGAGCCTGGTCTGCGCTTTCACCAGCAATTACGACCAGCTGATCGTCGCGCGCTTTCTCCAGGGCATCGGGCTCGGCGGGGAGATTCCGGTCGCGTCGACCTATATCAGCGAAATCCTCCGCGCCGACCGCCGCGGCGGCCGCTTTTTGACTTATCAGATCATCTTTCCGGTCGGGCTGTTGATGTCCGGCATCGCCGGCGCATCGGTCGTGCCGCGGTTCGGCTGGCAGTGGATGTTCATCATCGGCGCTCTGCCCGGCATCGTTGCGCTGGTGATGCAGCGCTTTTGCCCGGAATCGCCGCGTTGGCTGGCGTCGCGGGGACGCCTCGACGAGGCCGACGCGATCACGAGGCAGATCGAAGACCAGGTCTCCCGTCACGGCGCGCGGCCCTTGCCGCCGGTGTCCGATCTGACGGTGCAGCCGCTCGGCAAACAAACCCGCTGGCAGGAACTGTTCGAAGGCCGCTATCGGTCGCGGACGCTGTTGGTCTGGGTGATCTGGGCGTCGTGTTACATCATCGCCTACGGTCTGCAGGGCTGGATCCCGACGCTGTACCGCGAGGTCTATCACCTGCCGCTGCAGCAGGCGCTCAATTACGCGATCTTCGCTCCGGTCGGCAGCCTGGTCGGCTCGCTCATTTGCGCCTTCATGATCGACCGCACCGGCCGCCGTTACTGGTTCACCGGCGCTTTCTTTCTCGTTGCAACGGGGCTCGTCTGGTTGTGGGCGTTCGGCGCCGGCACCGCCTTCGGCATGCTGCTCGGCTTCATGTTCTGCTCGGCGTGGCTCGGCTCGATGAACATGACGATCTTCCTCTACACCGCCGAAATTTATCCGACCCGGATGCGGGCGCTCGGCGTGAGCTGGGGAAGTTTCTGGCTGCGTGCAGCGGCGACCGTCGGTCCGCTGATCGTCGGCTTTGCGCTACCGCGCTACGGCATCAGCGGCGTATTTTTGACGTTCTCGGTCTTCGCCCTCATCGGCTGTGTCGCCTCGACGTTCATGATCGAAACAAAGCGGCGCGTGCTGGAAGAGGTTTCGCCTTAGCGCATGTCCCGGAAAAGTGGATACCGGCTTTCCGAAAAGGACATGCGCCAATGCAAGAACGCGCATGTCCCGGAAAAGTGGATACCGGTTTTCCGAAAAGCACATGCGCCAATGCAAAAGGACATGCGCCAATGCAAGTAAGCCGGGCGGACCTTCAACGCGCCGCGCGCCGAGGCAGCGGTACGACGGCCGACGCTTGCGCCTTGCGGCTTGCCCGCGCCGCCACCTCGAGCATCAGGCCGAGGCCCTGGAAATGCTTGCGCACCACCGCGCGCGCGGCCTTGCCGTCGCGCCGCCGCAGCGCGCGGAGAAGTGCGCGATGCTGCTCAAGGTGACGCGGATCGTAAAAGCTGTTGTGTTTCGGCGAGACGTTGGAGAGCCGCGCGCCCTGCGCCTGGTTGAACATGGCGACCAGAAGCGGGTTCCTGGCGCCGGCGAGAAACAGGCCATGAAAGGTGTCATGCGCGGCCTTGGCGGCGTTCGAATCCTTGCGGGCGATGGCGCCCTCGAGCGTGCCGAGCGCGCCCTCCATCTCGTTGAGTTCGGCGACGGAAAGCCGTGCCGCGGCCAGCTCGGCGCATTTCTGCGCGATGTGGGAGCGCATGTCATTGGCGACCGGCGCCGCTTCGATCATTACGCTCTCGTCGAACACGCCTTTGCCGCCCGGCGTCGCGGCGGTGACGGTGACGCGCCGTCCGGCCGACTTTTCGACATAGCCGAGCCCGTGCAGCACGCGCAAAGCTTCGCGCACCGAATTGCGGCTCACCCCGAGCAGTTGCGCAAGCCGCGTCTCCGTCGGCAGCGGATCGCCTGGTCCAAGGCGCTCGGCCTCGATCAGCCGGCAGATTTCCTGGGCGGCCTGGGTGATGACGCTGTCGCGCCGGATCGGGGAGGGGTCGTAGCCCATTGTTCAACAATCCTACAGTAGGATTTCCATGCAATTGTGCTTTGCACCCTTGACCTCGCAATGCAGTGGAGTCAAGAAGGAGAGCGGCCGATAAACGGAGAACCCCCAATGAAAAAGCTCGTTCTGGAGACCACGGCGCCGTTCCAGGGGCTGCCGGAACTCGTCGCCTACGATGAAGGCCTGTTCGCCAAGGAGGGGCTCGAGATCGAGTGGGCCGACCGCGAGGCCGGCGTCGAGAAGAAGGTCGAGGTCAACGTGACCTCGCCCAAGGGCGTCGATCCGTTCGCCAGCCACGGCAAGCTGCTCGAACAGGGCAAGGCCGACATGTACAACGCCTGCGAATGGGGCAATTACTGCCGCGTCCAGGACACCGACCAGAACAGCCGCCAGCTCGGCCGCCGCGCCATCATCGCCTATGCGGCGCTGGTGGTGCGGCCGGATTCGCCGGTCTACACGCCGCAGCAGCTCGCCAACCGCTTGATCGGCGTGCCGTTCTATTTCGGCACCCATTACATCGCGCTGCACATGCTGGAAGGCTTCGTGCCGCGCGAGATGATCAAGCTGTGCCGCGCGCCGAACGGCTCGCGCTATCGGCTCGATGCGCTGATGAAGGGCGAGATCGAGGCGACGACGCTGACCGAGCCGCACATCACGCTGGCCGAGAAGAAGGGCTGCCGCACCATCTGCTCGGCGTTCTTCCACGGCACCGAGGTCGCCTCCAACCGCGTCGATGCCGACACCTACGCCGCGTTCAATCGCGCCGTGCGCGAGGCGGTGCGCCGGATCAACGCCAACAAGAAGGCGTACATGCACTACTTCATCGACTACTACGCCAAGAAGGATCCGGAGGTCGCCGCGCTCAAGGTCGAGGACCTGCGCGAGAGCCGGCTCGTGGTCACCGATCCGGCGCCGATTCCGCGCGGACGAGCTGCAGCGCACCTACGATTGGCTCAAGAGCTGGGGCATGCTGGAAGAGACCGCCTCGCCGCTGCAGCTCATCAACACGCAGGTGCAGAATTTCGCGCACCAGACGGCGGCGGAGTAGAATCCGCCTCATCCTGAGGTGCTCGGCGCGCGGCGCCGAGCCTCGAAGGACGAGGCGGCCCGGGCACAGCAGCATCCTTCGAGACGCCCGCTTCGCGGGCTCCTCAGGATGAGGCGCGTTAGAACGTGCCGAAACCGAGGGTTTCCTCATGCGCAACGGACACGCCGACGAGATCGGCAAACTGATCGAACCCGGCCGCGTGCATCGTCGAGTCTACACCGATCCCGACCTGTTCGAACTTGAAATGGAGCGCATCTTCAGCCGCGCCTGGCTGTTTGTCGGCCACACGAGCCAAGTGCCCAATCCGGGCGATTACATCACGACCGAACTGGGCCGCCAGCCGGTGATCATGGTGCGTCACCGCGATGGGTCGGTGCGCGTTCTGCTCAATCGCTGCACCCACCGCGGCGCCAAAGTCGTCAACGAGCGCAGCGGCCATGCCCAGCGGCTGGTCTGCTGCTACCACGGCTGGGCGTTCGACACCGACGGCGCGCTTGCCAGCGTGCCGGTTCCGGAGGGCTGCGGCGAAGGCTTCGACAAGAGCGCGTTCGGGCTCGCCCGCGCGCCGCGCGTCGGCGACTATTGCGGCTTCGTGTTTGCGAGCCTTGCCGACAAGGGTCCGAGTTTTGAGGATCACATCGGTCCGGTGAAGGGCAACATCGACGACCTTGTCGATCGCGCGCCCGACGGCGCGCTGGCGCTCGATGCCGGCATGCATCGCTATGTCTACAACGGCAACTGGAAGCTCCAGGTCGAGAACGTGCTCGATTCCTACCACGTGCCGTTCGGCCACGCCTCGACCGTCAACAAACAGGGCGTCCAGTTCGCGCGCCGCGAGGGCGACCAGAAGGGCGCGGCCGTCATCGAAACCGAAAAGAAACAGACCGCCGCCTCCTGGAAGGACCGCAAGAGTTTCAGCAGCGGCAACGGTCACGGCTGGACCAGCAACACCGCACTTGACGAAGGCAAGCGTTCGAGTCCGGTCTTCGACGAATATAAGCGCGTTCTGGCAGAGAAAGTTGGCGCCGAGCGGGCGGCCGAAATCCTCGCCCCGCGGCTGCACAACTCGCTGATCTATCCGAACATGTCGATCATGGGGCTCAACATCCACGTACGCGTGATCAAGCCGATCGCAGTCGACCGCACGGAAGTGAATGTCTTTCCGATCCGCCTTCTCGGCGCGCCGGCGGCGATGAACTCTGCCAATATCCGCCTGCTCAATGTCACCCATGCAGCGGCGTCTTTCGTGCAGACCGACGACCTGGAATTGTTCGTGCGCGCGCAGAAGGGCTTGCAAAGCCACATGACCGATTGGGTCGACATTTCCCGCGGGCTCGGCGCCGAGGAGCCCGACCGCACGGTCAACGCCACGCGCGGACTGGCGACGCACGAGATGGTGGTGCGCGCGCAATACAAGGCCTGGCTCGGCTATATGAGCGAGGCGGCGTGATGACGCTCCCGTCGGGCGTCGACCGCAAGTTCTTTGAGGAATTTTTGATCGAGGAGGCGCGGCTCCTCGACGAAAGGCGCTTCCACGACTGGATGGCTCTGTTCGCCGACGACGGCAGCTATTGGGTGCCGGCGGTGCCGGGGCAGACAAGCCCGCACGATCAGGCTTCGCTGTTCTACGACGACCGCGAACTAATGAAGACGCGGGTGGAGCGGCTCGAACATCCGCGTATCCATGTGCAGACCCCGCCGTCGCGCACCGCGCATCTGATCGGCAATGTCGTCATCGAGGAGGCCGACGCGGGCAACGGGGAGTTTCTGATCGGCTCGACCGTCATCATGGTCGAATATCGCGACGACGCGCAGCGCCTGTTTGCCGGCCGTCAGCGCCATCGCCTGCGGCGTCTGGGCGATACCTTCCGCATCGTGCAAAAGCGCGTCGACTTGATCAATTGCGATGGAGCCTTCGAGGCCATGGCCGTACCGATTTGAGGCGGGCGGTGGCGGGCGCGGCGATTTCCGTCTAAAAAGCGTTGTTGGGGTTGCGACGCGTGAACACGGGGACCGCATGAACGGCGATGGCGCACACAGTGATGGCGCACAATGGCTGCGTGCGGGTCTTTTCATCGCTGCGACGCTCCTTCTGGGCGGCTGCGCCGGGCATAATTTCGGATTTGGTGGGCACGACAGCGGCGACGACCGGGCCAACATCTATCCGCAAAATTACAAGTCGGAAATTCTCGCCGCCATGCATGCCTACTTCAACGACCCGACCGGGATTCGCGACGCCACGATGTCCACCCCGATGCTCAAGTCGGCTGGCAACAGCACGCGCTATATCGTGTGTCTGCGGTTCAACGGTAAGCAGGACAACGGCATGTATGCGGGCGACAAACTGATTGTCGCCGAATTCTTCGCCGGCAGATTCAATGATTTTCTCGACACGAACGCGGCGCGCGAGCCGTGCGCCGGCGTCACCTTGATGCCGTTTCCCGAGCTCGAACAGCTCAAGCGCTGACGGTCGAAATCAACCGCGCTCTGTCATGCACGTTCTTGGCGACTGAAATGGACTGACACACCGGACGCCACCAAGCTCGCGGCGATGATGGCGAAAATGCCGGCGACGCCGGTGGCCGTGGCGATCAGGCTCGCCAGGAAAGGCACCGCCGCCTGCCCGAGGCGGTTGCCGGTGATGCGCAGCGACATCACCGTGCCCATCGCCGCGGTGGAGGCGAGGTCGACCACGTTGGTCAAACTTAACGTCGTGGCGATACCCACCGAAAAGCCCAAAAACGTCATCGCTGCGTACATGACGGTCAGCGGCAGTGGCAGGGCGAAGCAGGCAAAGCCAAGTCCGGCGCCAGCCATCGTGATGAGCGTTAATTTTTGCCGCGCGACCAGGCTCAGTATGCGCGTATAGGATAAACGCGAAGCCAGCGACGCGACTGAGCGCACCGTGAGCAACGCGCCAATGTTGCGCACGTCGATGTTTTGCTCGGTGCCAAGAAGTGGCAGATAGATGGTGAGCAGATCCTGCGACGTGATGGTGATGACGCTGGCAATCAGCACCGCCATCAATCCCCTTTGGCGAAGGAGAGTGCGCAACGGCACGATCTCGCCCCGACTGCTTCGTTGCAGGTGCTTGGGCGCAGGCCGGATGGCGGCGGCCGTCGCCAGCGAGATCACAGCAAAAATGAAAGCGACACCAAAAAGGCGCCCGGTGGCCGGCAAAGTGGCGGAGCCACCCAGCCAGGCGATCAGGTAGGGCCCAAGTCCCTGCCCGATCGCGCTGCCGACCACGTAATTGCCGAACGCAGAATCGCGTCCGCGCGGGCCGGCGCTGCGAATGCATAGCATCTGCTGGCTCGCCATCAGGAACAGATGGCCGACGCCAAACAGCGCCGTAAGCACCAAGAGCCCGGTGAGCGAATTGGCGAAAAAGCAGAACCCGGCGCAGACGAGGACGAAGATGCCGGAGCCGAGCCAGGCAGCTTGCGCGTCATAGCCACGATCGAGCAGCCGGCCGACCCATACCGCCAGCAATGTCGGGGGAATGGCGAAGGTCGCCGAGATGACGCCGAGCCAAACGACCGGCAGATTGAGTTCGATCGCCCGGTAGGAGGTTGTGACCCGGACGATGGCGTAGATCGTTTGCACGGTGGCCGAATAGAGGACCAGCGGAATGAGCAAGTGATAATCGACGTCGTTCGCTTGCCCGCGGGACGCCAGGAATTTCGACCAGGAATTCGACACTGCGCCGCGCCTGTCTGTCACCGCTCTTTTCGACCAGCGTCCGCAGCGAGAAGCGAACGAACCTCGTTCAGGCCGTCGCCTTCATGTCCTCAGGCGTCGGGATGAATTTCTCCATCTTTGGCGGCGCGCCGTTCTTGCGCATCTCTTCGAGCCAGATGCGGTGGATGCGCGGGTCCTGATCCTCGTAATCGATCTGGTCGCCGCCGTCCCGAATGCTCTTCGACACGGCTGGCTTGTCGTCGCCGCCGGCGCCCAGAAGCGAGATGCGGTTGGCGAGCGTCGTCGGATAGCGCAGGCCGCCGACGGCGGTGGCGAGGTAGCGGGCGGGCTGCGGACCGGTGTTGAAATGCTGGTGGAACTGGCGGTCCGACGGGACCAGCACCATGCCGTGTTTCCAGTCGATGCGGCGGAAATCCTTCTCGCCTTCGAACCACATCAGCGAATAGCCAAGACCCACCACGCACATGACGTGGAAGCTCGGCCCGTGTCGGTGCCCCTTTTTGTAGGTGCCGACCGGCATTTCCGAAATGTGCGCGTGCATGGTTCCGTCGGCAAGCACGAACATGATGTTGGTGCCGCCGGCGCCGCGATCGCCCCAGCTCTTCAGTTCGATACCGGTCAGGTCGGGGACGAAATTCGTCTCCCACATGTGATTGCCCTGACGCACGGTGATGAGGTCGCCTTCGCCGGAGAAGTATTCGTTCTTGCCCGTGCGCTCGGCGAAATCGAAATCGTTGGCAAACACGAAGGCATCGTTGTGAAAGACGTTCATCACCATCGGCAGATTTGTGGTCGAGGCCAAGAGCGCGCGCTCGGTTCCGCTGCCGTTGAAATGCCGGTGCTTGGCATTGAGCGGGATGGCGAACAGGCTCTTCTCGCCCCATTCGAAGCTGCGCCGGCTGCCGTCGGCGAATTCGAGCTGGGTCGAGCCGTGGCCTTCGAGAACGTAGACGACCTCTTCGTAGACATGCCGCTGCGGGCTCGTCGATTTGCCCGGTCCGATGTCGAACACGAACATGTTGGCGAAGTCGCCGCGGCCCTTCAGATGCACCGCTCCGCCAGCGACGCCATAGCGCGGCCAAGGCGCGGTCGGCACGTCGAACAAGTAGACGCCATAATCTTCGGTGAGCGGAATGCCCTCGCCCTTGAGCCAATCGAGATAGGGATCGATGCCGTAGCGGCCGCCTGCTTTGCCTGTCGCGCTGACGGGTGCGGGAACGGCGGATTGCGGGACTTCGCGGACGTTCATGATTTCCTCCGAGGTGGCTTTAGCCACCGAGAATACACGGCCGAGCGGGCGTGAGCTATGCGAACAGCAGGGACTTGATCACCACCGGCACCACGCCGGGCGGGGCGATCAGCTCGCCGACGTCGACAAAATCGAGTTCATGCAGTTCCATGCCGTCGATGGAAACGATCTTGCCCGGCCAGTGCAGCTCGCGATGCAGGATGCGGCCGAGCGTCTTGCCGATGTCGCCGTCGATCATCAGCAAGAGAAGCTTGATGCGGTCGGCGAATGGAGCGAGCGCACGCAAAATGCTCTCGCCCGCATGTTTGAGACGCGCATGTTCGGGGTCGCCGCGCCAGGAAAACGCGATCGCCACGCGCGGGTTGCGCTCGAGATCGATCTCGTCGAGTCCGGCACTGATTTGGGCAACAATCCGCGGCGCGTCGATGACTCCCTCTGATTCGAGCTCGACGTGCACGACCGGGACGTTGTGGACCGGCAGCACATAGGGATCGGGCAGATAGATGGTCTTGCCGCTGACCTGCACGGTGAATTGCGAGGCGCCGATCACGGTGGCGCGGATGCGTTGGCCCGGATCGATCAAGGGCAGCGGGCATCGCCGGCTCAGTTCGCGGGCCAATTCGTTGGCGACGAGCTTGGCGATGTCCCCGTATTCAGCCTGCTCGTGAGCGAAGATGTACTCGGCAACGCCGCCGGAGAAGGTGATCGCTGTGGGCTTGGGTTCGTGCGGCAGCCGTCCGGTGAGAAGGAGCGATTGGCCAAGAGCACCAAGCGGCGCGTCGACGATATAGTCAGCGGCCACGACGGCGAGACGCCGGGCGAGTTGTTGCCGTATCGCCGGGTCGGCCAGTGTCTGCGGCGACAGCGCCAGTCCCAAATCGCCGGCGGCGAGCTGTGCTGAATGATCGATCCGAATCCAGGCCCCGCTTGCATCGGCGGCAACGAGCCGGCCGCCGACCGCGAACGCCGACAGCCCGACGATCGTGCCGCGGTCGATCAGCGCCAGTTTGGTGGTGCCGCCGCCGATATCGGCGTGCAGGATGCAGGCGTCGCGGGCCTTGGATAGAGCGACCGCGCCGGAACCATGTGCGGCGAGCCGGCATTCGAGCTTGTGGCCGGCGGTGGCGCAGACGAACTTGCCGGCGTCGGCGGCGAATAGCTCGTCGATGGCGCGCGCGTTCTTGCGCTTGATCGCCTCCCCAGTGAGGATGACGGCGCCGCTGTCGATCTCGCCCTGCGTTAAACGGGCGTCACGGTAGCAAGCGCGGATAAATTCGCCGAGCGCGCGCGCGTCGATCGTGCCGTCCGGCAGAAAAGGCGTGAGCAGGATCGGCGAGCGCCACACGATTTCGCGGCCGATGACGACGAAGCGGCTGGATAGTCCCTGCGATTGCCGCTGCAAGGCGACCTTGGCGAACAGAAGATGCGAGGTTGAGCTGCCGATGTCGATGCCGACGGTCTTGAACTCGATGTTCTCCTGGCTCCAGATCGCGCGCGCGAGTTCGGCGCGCTCGGCGTCGGTCATCGCGTGTTCGTGCAGAAAGTCGGTCTCGTGCATCTGGCGCCGGAAGGTCGTTGCGTGCTGCCGCCATCCAATGGCACACAATGCCTGGTCCGCCAATTGGCCGGCCGCGCATGACCGTTAGGAAATAATGTCCCGTCTGACACTCACCTACGCGAGTTGCCGCTACGATCGCATCGAACCGTTGCGTACGGGCGAGGTTGACGTCGAAGGCATCGATCTCAACGTCGTTGTCTTTCCCTCGGGCCGGCAGATTTTCGACCGCATGGTGGGCGGCGAGGAGTTCGACGCCTCGGAACTGTCGGCGTCGGAATTCATCAGCCTTGCCGGCAATGGCAAAAGCCGGTTTGTCGCCATTCCGGTTTTCCCTTCGCGCGTGTTCCGCCACGGCTACATTTTCATCAACACGTGCTCGGGCATCCGCACCCCGAAGGACCTCGAAAGCCGCCGCGTCGGCCTGCCGCTTTACACGCAGACCGCCTCGATCTGGCTGCGCGGTCATCTGATGCACCAGTTCGGCGTCGACATCGGCAAAATTCGCTGGCTGCAGGGCGCGGTCGAGACCGGCGGCGCGCACGGCCATCCGCACACGCTGCCGCTGCTCAAGCCCGTGCCGATCGAGCAGAACTCAAGCGGCCGGTCGCTCGGCGAATTGCTCGCCGCGGGCGACATCGACGCGTATCTCGGTTCGCGCAAACCGCCTTCGTTTGGCACCCATCCCGACGTCGCGCGGCTGTTGCCAAATCACCACGCGCTCGAGCGGGAATTGTTCGAGCGCGAGCGCATTTTTCCGATCATGCACCTCGTCGCCATCCGCCGCGAACTCTACGAGCGGCATCCGTGGATCGCCAACAGCCTCTATGCGGCGTTTGTCGAAAGTAAACGCATCGCCCGGGCGCGCTTGCGCTATGCCGGCTCGCTCGCCGCCATGCTGCCGTGGCTGCAGGATGAGCTCGAGGAGATCGACGAGGTGTTTCCCGGCGGCGATCCATTTCCCTACGGTGTCGAGCCGAACCGGCCGACCTTGGAGGCGCTCGTGCGCTATATGGTCGAGCAGCACTTTATTCCGCGCGCGATTCCCGTTGAGGAACTCTTTGTTCCGCTGCCAGGGGCGACGGGGAGTTAAATATAATCGCGGCTCGCTATGCGGAGAGGGAGCGGCGAATGACGGCGCGCGACTTTACTTCGCCGGCACGTCCTTCGCCAAGAGACCGGCGACCGTCGTGATCTCGTTGCGCGCATATTGCGGCAGGCCGGCGCTGATCGATGTCGCCGGAATTGAACGAGGACCGGCCCATCAGCACGTCGGCGGGCACCAGATTACGCAGCACCGGCACGCTTTCGTAGTCGCGTCTTTTCGTTGAGGATGTTGGCCTTGATCGCCAGCGCCATGAACGCGGTGACGACGGTCTTGTTGGGATCGGCCGGGTCGGCCTGGAGCACGGCGTAGAATTTGCCGAACTTCATGATCTGATTGACGTAGAAAATGTTCTGCTCAAGCGCGCCGGTGACGGGGGTGCTGAGACCGGTCAGTTGTTGCAGGGCGGCTTGATCGACGTCGGCTGCTGCAGTCGCGAAAAACTCGCTCTGAAAGTCGATGTGGTCGGAGACCTTCTTGCCGTTATCGCGCAGCTTGTTCACCAGCAGGATGCCGAGCGGAATCTTGCCTTCGAGCTTGTAGGTCGAGGCGATGCAGATCAGGGTCGTGGGCCCGGTGCACCATTTGCGGTCGGGATTTTGATTGCCGGTGCCGGCCTCGTCGGTGAACGGCACCATGTCGGCGGACGCAAGCAGCTTGTGCTGAATCGCCGGATCGATTTTGTCGAGGAAATCGAGCGTCACATAATGCGACAGATCGATCGTGCCTGGCGCGCGGTCGATAACGAAGCGCGCTTCCGCCACGTACATATCGAGCGTCTCGCACATCGGGTTTGCCGCCGTTCGCTGCCTTGGTGACGGTCGGCTCGACATAGGAAGGGTAGAGCGCGAGAAATTTCTTCTCGTTGGGGTGCTTTGCCGCCCAATCGGCGAAATGCATAAGGCCGAGACCGGCGTCGGCTGCGTCCGCCGCGGGCTTATCGCTGAAGGCGACAGTCGCGGGCTTGATTTGCGCCGCATCGGTCTGTCGTGCAGAGGCGACATCCTCGATATGGAATGCCTGTGCGCTCGCAGCCGAGAGCGAGCCGACGAGAGCGGAGAGCACCACAGCGGGCCGGAGCCACATGGGTCAATATCCCTGGATCAATATTCCTGCGTCAGGATTCAGTCTAAATGTCCGCCCCAGAAGGAATCTGGGTCGCGCACTGGACGGGGCGGACCACTGTAATACGGATTATTCCCCGGAGGGGTAAACAAACCCCGTGCTGAAGGCTGCGGCCTTGCGGGTTGCGCCGGTTGCTGCGGTTGCTGCTGATAATAGCCGCGACTGCCCCAGTTGCCGAACAGACCGCCCCAGGGCGGCGGTGACGGCTGCTGCCAGCCCTGGTCGGGGTACCGGCCGCCGTAACCCGATGGGCTTCCCTGGTAGTATTCCTGGTCGTCGTTGCTGGTGTACTGGTTCTGGTCGCTGCGGCGATCCACTGCCTCTTCGCGCGAGACGAGCTGATACTGGGTATCGGCCAGCTGCCCATCAGGGTCGACACGCAAGTGTTCGATGAAGCTGCCGCGGCCGCCGCCGACCCGGTCACCGCTGTAATATTCAATCGGCACGTCAACGAGGTTGCGCCGCGCTTCGGGCGACGGCTCGGCGAGCGGTGTCTTGGGCGCGATGTTGTCCGCCCACACGGCATTGATGATCGGCTCGAAGATCGGCAGCGCCACTCGTGCGCCGTCGACGGAGCCGAGCGAACGCCGCTTGCCGTTGCCGTTGTCGTAGCCGACCCAGACCGCAATCGTCACGTCGTTGGTGAAGCCGATGAACCAGCCGTCGACGGAATCCTCGGTGGTGCCGGTCTTGCCGGCTACGAAGGGCGACAGATCGGAAATTGCGCGCGCGGTACCGCGCGCCACCACGCCCTGCAGTAGGCTTTTCAGCTGATAGAAGCTGGTCCGATCGGCGGCAGCGATGTGCGGGAACAGCGGCACCTTGGGATAGGCAAAGATCGTTTTACCGTCGAGCTCGATCGAATCGATGGCGTGCGGCTGCGGACGCACGCCCTCATTGGCGACGGCGGCATAGAACGCGGCGAGATTGATCATCCGCACCGGCTGCGCGCCGAGCACGAACGGATAGTAGCGCACGCAGTCGCTGTAGATTTTCGCTGCGACCGCCGTTGCGCAGATGTCGTCGAGGCTCGCCTCGGGATTGGTGTCGATGCCGCCATCGAGCAGATGCGCGGTCACAACGTTGACCGAGTGTTCAAGACCGCGCCGCAGCGTGTAAACGCCGCCGATCTGGTCGCCGTAATTGCGCGGCGTCCAGTCATAATCCGGATCGTAGCCGCCGCCCAACGCGATGACATTGCCGTTCGCCCCGCTGCCGACCGGCGGCAGCGTGATCGGGTCATTGAGGATGAGCGTGTTGGGCTGCAATCCCTTCTGCAGGGCGGTGAGGTAGGTGAGCGGCTTGATCGCCGAGCCGGGCTGCCGCTCGGTCTGCCAAGTGCGGTTAAGCTGGCTGAGAGGGTAGGAGAAGCTTCCCGTCATGGCGAGGATACGGCCGGTCTTGTTCTCCAGCACCAAGACGGCCCCTTGCACGGTCGGCCGCACGCGGATTTCGGCGCGTGCGGTAGGCACCGGCTTCGGTTTGCCGGTTGTCTTCGCCGCCGGCGTCACCTTGGGCGCGACCTTGGGCTCAACCTTAGGCTCAACCACGTTGACGTAGATGACGTCATAAAGACTGAGACTGCGCCTGATCGACGAGTTGTAGGTGGAGAGCGGCACAATACGGCCGTCGGGAAGGCCGACGCGGATGCCGCCATCGCCCTTCTTGCCGCCCTTGTCCATGACCACGGCCGCAGTCCAGTGCACGTCGTAGAGCGGCAGGTGGACGGCGAGCAGCGCCTGCTGCCAAGCCGGCATGTCCGGCTGTTTGGCTGTCTGCTGGCCGGACGTGATCTTCTGCACGGCGTCGGCGATATTGGCTTCCGGCCCGCGAAACTCCACGCGGCCCATCGATATCTCGTACTTCGCCAACCCTTCCTGCAATGCGGCTTCGGTCTGCCGCTGCAGCTCGGCGTTGATCGTCGAGTGCACGATGTAGGGCGCGGCGGTGAGGCCGTCGATGCCGTCGACCTTGGCCTCACGGCCGAGGAAATCGACGAATGCGAAGCCGCTATCGCGGTGGGGCGGTGTGAAGTCGACGAGCTTTGGGGGCGCGGCAAGCGCCTGGTCCTTCTGCTCCGCGGTGATGAAACCGTCATCCTTCATCCGGTCGATGACATAGACGAGCCGGTCTTTGGCGCGCTGCGGATGGCGGTCGGGATTGTAGTAGCTCGGCCCCTTGAGCAGGCCAGCCAACATGGCGGCTTCGGGCAGCGTGAGGTCCTTCGCCGATTTGCCGAAATAGCTGCGCGCGGCCATTTCGATGCCCCATGAGCCGCGGCCCAGGTAAACGGAATTGATATAAAGCTGGAGAATGTCGTTCTTGCTCAGCGTGTTCTCCAGCCGCGAGGCCACGATCATCTCGCGAATCTTGCGCTGGTAGGTGACATCGTCGCCGACCAGCAAGTTCTTCACCACCTGCTGGGTGATGGTCGAACCGCCCTCCGGCCGTCCCGGATTGGCGAGATTGCCGATGAAGGCTCGGATGATGCCGCGTTCGTCGATGCCGTGGTGCTGATAGAAGCGCTGGTCCTCCGCGGCGATGAACGCCTTTTGCGCGAAGTCGGGAATATCGGAGAGCGGGATCCAGACGCGGCGGTTGCCGGGTTGATAGACATCGGCGAATTTGTTGCCGTTGCCGCCGTACACCGTGCTCATGCTCGGCAGCTTCTTGTTCTTGAGGGCTTCGATCTCCGTTTGCTGCGGCAGATCGGCCGCGGCCTGATTGTAGAAATCGATCACCTGGGTGAGATCGACCACCGGCTTGTCGATTGCCTCGTTCTTGCAGAATTGATGGTAGGCGGTGCTGAGGTCGGCAAAATTGATGCCGTGAAACACGGCCGCGTTGGCACCGACCGCCTTCGGATCGTCGAGCGCGGTGGATATGAGGTCGTCCAGATTGATCGACTCGATGTCGAAGGCCTGGCGCATGTGCGCGCAGCCATCGCGCAGGATTTGCACCACCTGCGCCTGATCAGTCACCGGATCGAACTTGGTCTTGATGTTATGCGGCTGGGTCAAGACCTCGCTGAGGGCCAGCGCGGTGGCAAAAATCTTGACCAGAATCGTGTCCATAAGGGGTACGGCGGGGCTACAAGCGGGCCTGGTTCGAAGGCAACAGTTTATAGAACGGCGAATACTGCCATGTGATCCTTACAAAAAGACTTTTTTTAGAGTTGCTTATGCGACGTCGCTTTGACAGCCGTTTTGCCGCACTAGGCTCTACTTAAGCCATTGCTATGCCGGCGATAATCCGTCGAAATGGCGACGTTTCTGCAGCCAGGCGAGCAAACTCAAAGCCGGCACGCCGCACAATGCGCAGACGACGAAGAACCACACCCAGCCGGTGACGTGCGCGATATAGCCGCTGCCGAGCGAGAACAGGGTCCGGCCGAACGAGGCGAGCGCGTTCAGGAGCGCGAATTGCGTGGCCGTATAGAGCGGGTTCTTGCACAGCAGTGACAGGTAGGCGACGAAAATGACCGTGCCGACCGCATCGGCGAAAAACTCGACCGTGGTGGTCAGCGTCAGCATCGTCGTGTTCATTCCCACGTGAGCTTGCAAGGAGAAGCAGAGAATCATCAGCGTCTGAACGATGCCGCCAATCCATAGACTTGCCGACAGCGGCAGCGCTCGCGCGATGAAGCCGCCAGTGAAGCCGCCAAGGAGCGTGGCGAGAAAGCCGACCCCGTTGCGGATGGTTGCGATTTGGGTGAGGGAAAAACCGAGCCCGAGAGTGAAGGTGGTCGACAGCGAGAGGGCCAGTGCGTCGGCGAGCTTGAACAGCGTCACGAACAGCAGCACGAACACGGCGAGATCGCGCGAGAAGAAATCGCGGAAACTGTCGACCGCCGCCCAGAAGGCGCGTTCGAGCCAATTTTCGCGCGCCGCTTCCTCGTTGTGTTCGGCTTCCACCAAATCTGAGCGTTCCGGCTCGGTCGCGAGCATTGTCGCTGCCATGCCGATCAGGATGAGCACGGCCATCACCGCGTAGCAGGCGCTCCATGACGTCCGCGTGCCAAGCGGAAGGCTGCGCAATGCGGTCACTAGCAGCAGCGCTCCCGCGCCCGAAACCAGCGCGCCGATCCGGTAGGCGGCGATATAGGACGCCAATCCGGCCGCCTGCTCGTCTTCTTTGAGGCTTTCGACCCGGAAGGCATCGATGATGATGTCCTGCGTCGCGGACGCGGTAGCGACGAACAGCGCGCCGATCGCCACGACCAGCGGAGAGACCGCTGGGTCGGTCAGCCCAAGGAGCGCGATCGCGACGATGAGCCAGAATTGCGTGAACAACAACCAGCCGCGGCGGCGGCCCAACAGCCGCGACAGCACCGGAATGTCGAGGGCGTCGGCGAACGGCGCCCAGAGGAATTTGATGCTGTAGGGAATGCCGACGGCGGCAAACAGGCCGATGGTCCGCACGTCGATCGCCGCTTTGCGTCATCCACGCCTGAAGGTCGAGCCGATGAGCACGATCGGCAGGCCGCTCGAAAAGCCGAGCAGCAGCACGATCAAGCACCCGCCGCTTGCAATAGACGGCGAGCGTTTCCCGCAAGGAAGGGCGGCCTTGACTTCGCTCGCGGCGGATCCGGCGTCACGGCCATGCGCCGCCTAGCCGATTTGGCGAAGCGTGCCAACGCGCGCTACTTGCCGGCCCAGCTTGGGCGTCCGGCATCGTCGGCTCGGCACGGCCATCATCATTGAACTCGACCAGCTGAATGCGCGTCGCCGCGCTTCTCGATCTTCTCGACCGAAATGATGGACTGGCCGGATATCTTCGTTGGCCTGATTGAAATGGGTTTGCAGCTTGCGCACGCGATCGCCAAGCGAGGCCGACATCCTTCACTAGGCGGCCGACCTCGTCGCGTATCTGGTCAGCCGCCTCCTGCATACGCGCGTCTCTCTGGTTCTGCCGCACCAAATGGATCGCCAGCATAAGCAATGACGGCGAGACGATGACGACCTTGGCGCGGAATGCCTTCTGCACGACGTCGTCGAAATCCTCGTGCAGTTCGGCATAGACCGATTCCGAGGGCACGAACATGAACGCGAGATCCTGCGTCTCCCCGGGGATGAGATATTTTTCGGCGATATCAGCGACGTGCTTGCCTGCATCCTGGCGCAGACGTGCCGCCGCCTGCTTGCGCTCGTCTTCCGCCTTGGCGTCGCGATAGGCGGTGACGGCCTCGAGCGGAAACTTGGAATCGACGATGAGCGGCCGCTTGTCGGGGAGAAAAATCACGCAGTCCGGCCGCAGCCTGTTGGACAGCGTGTACTGAAATTCGTAGCACTCCTTGGGCAGGCCGTCGCGGATGATGGCTTCCATGCGGCCCTGGCCGAAGGCGCCGCGCGACTGCTTGTTGGCGAGCACGCCCTGCAGCGAGGTGACCTGTGCGGCAAGTTCGGCGATGTTCTTCTGCGCGCCATCGATGACGGCGAGCCGTTCGTTGAGCTTTTGCAGGTTCTCGGTGGTGTGCTGCGTCGTCTTCTGCAGCGAGTTCGCCGAGCCGGTGCGAGACCGAATCGAGCCGCTCGTTGACCGCCTTTTGCAGCTGCGCCTGGCCGTGCTGCAGCGACACAGATCATGCCCTGCAGCCTGGCCGCGGCCTCGTCCTGCGCATGCGTCAGATCGGCCATCAGCGCTTCTTCGCGCGGGCGGCCCTCATTGCGAGCGCGCCAGAGCAAGAGGCCGAGCAGCGCACATAGGGCGGAGACGGCGATGATCGCCACAACCGCAAGGATCGTCAGGATGCCGGTCATTCGGTAGAGCTTACGCGATTCGCGCCCTGAGAACGAAGAGCGAACAGTCATACCGGGCTCGACCGAAAGGCGCAACCGGCCGCGCCGATTGACGCCGATTGACCGCGCTTTTGCCACCGCTTACATCGCCGACCATGGCGCTGCGCGAGATCATCACACTGCCGGACAAGCGGCTGCGGCTCAAATCCGAGCCGGTCAAGCGCATCGATTCCGGCATCCGCAAACTGGTCGATGATCTGTTCGAGACCATGTACGACGCGCCCGGCATCGGGCTTGCGGCGATCCAGGTCGGCATCGCCAAGCGCGTCGTCACCATGGATCTGTCGAAAAAGGAAGACGCGCACAAGCCGCAGGTGTTCATCAATCCAGAGGTCGTCTGGACATCCGCTGAAACGTCGAAATACGAGGAAGGCTGCCTGTCGATTCCCGAATACTACGAGGAGGTCGAGCGGCCAGCGCAGGTCAAGGTCAAATATCTCGACCTCGACGGCAAGGAGCACGAGATCGAGGCGTCGGGCCTGTTCGCTACCTGCCTGCAGCACGAGATCGACCACACCAACGGCGTGCTGTTCATCGACTATATCTCCAAGCTCAAGCGCGACCGCGTCATCAAGAAATTCACCAAGGCGGCGAAGAAGGAGGAGGCTTGATTGGTCTCCGCCTCGTCTTCATGGGCACGCCGGATTTCGCCGTGCCCACGCTGGTCGAGCTTGCCGCGCAGCCATCGGATCGTCGCGGTCTATACGCGGGCGCCGCAGCCAGCCGGGCGGCGCGGCTTGGAGCTGATGCCGACGCCCGTTGCGCGCGAGGCCGAACGGTTCGGCATTCCGATTTTCACGCCGAAGACATTGCGCGACGGCGACGCCGCAGACGGCCATGCAGCGCACACGGCGCCGATGCGGCCGTGGTCGTCGCCTACGGCTTGATTCTGCCGAAGGCGATTTTGGATGTCTTTCCGCTCGGCTGTTTCAATCTGCACGCCTCGCTGCTGCCGCGCTGGCGCGGTGCGGCGCCGATCCATCGCGCCATCATGGCCGGCGACGCGGAAACCGGCGTCACGGTCATGAAGATGGAGGAAGGCCTCGATACCGGACCGGTCGCCATGGAGCGCCGCGTCCCGATCGGACCCGACGCAACCGCCGGCGACCTGCACGACGAATTGGCGCGGCTTGGCGCGAACCTGATGCTGGTCGCGCTCGGCGCACTCGAGCGCGGCTCGCTGCAATTGACGCCGCAGTCGGAGACTGGCGTCACCTACGCCACCAAGATCGACAAAAACGAGACGCGCGTCGATTGGACCAAGCCGTGGCAAGAGGTGCACAATCATTGTCGCGGACTGTCGCCGTTTCCCGGCGCGTGGTGCGAATTTCCCGGCGCAGGCCGCGTCAAAATCCTGCGCACCACCAAGGGAGATGGCGACGGAGCGCCTGGCCGCGTGCTCGATGACAAGCTTACGGTCGCTTGTGGTGCCGGTGCAGTGTGTCTGGTCGAACTGCAGCGCGCTGGCGGCAAGCCGATGCCGGCGGAAGAATTTCTGCGCGGCCTGCCGGTCAACGCGGGAGCGCAAATTGCCTGAGCGGACAAGCCATGCCTAAGCCGTATACGGTCTACGTCGACGACAATTTCCAATACATGGATGAAGACGCGCGGACCAAACATGGCGAGTATGCAACGCTTGAGGAGGCGGTGCAGGTCTGCAAGGCGATCGTCGACGCATGCCTGACCAGGGGGTACGAGCCGGGGGTGTCGGCGCGCAAGCTTTATGAAGGGTATGTTGCGGCCGGCGACGATCCGTTCATCGTCGGGCCGGGCGCCAAATTCTCCGCCTGGACGTATGCCCGGCAGCGTTGTGAGGCGCTGTGCGGCGGCAGCGTCGAAGACCGCTGATGCCGCGCTACAAGCTCACCATCGAGTATGACGGTACGCCGTTTATCGGCTGGCAGGCACAGGACAACGGACCGTCGGTGCAGGGCGTGCTTGCCGATGCGGTCGCGGCGTTTGCCGGCGAGCGCACGAACGTCGCTGGCGCCGGCCGCACCGATGCCGGGCGTGCACGCGCTCGGCCAAGTGGCGCACGTCGATCTCGCCAAGGATTGGGATAATGACACGGTGCGCGATGCGATCAATTTTCATCTGCGCCCGCTTCCGATCGCCGTACTCGCGGCCGAGCGCGTCGAGGCGTCGTTCGAAGCGCGCTTCTCGGCGACCAAGCGCTTTTATCTCTATCGCATCGTCAACCGCCGCGCCGACCTGACGCTTGAGCAGAACCGCGCCTGGCGCGTGCCGCGCCCGCTCGATGCGCCGGCCATGCACGCGGCCGCACAGCAACTCGTCGGCCGGCACGACTTCACCACGTTCCGCTCCTCCGAGTGTCAGGCGAAGTCGCCGGTGAAGACGCTCGACCGTCTGGATGTTCTCCGCGAGGGAGAAGAAATCCGCGTCGAGGTGTCGGCGCGGTCGTTTCTGCATCACCAAGTGCGCTCAATGGTCGGCTCGCTGGTTCACGTCGGCGAAGGCAAGTGGAGCGTCAGCGATCTCGCCGCCGCGCTCGCCTCCCGCGACCGCTCGGCCTGCGGCCAGGTCGCTCCGCCGCATGGGCTTTATCTGGTCAGGGTGGAGTATTGAGCAAAGCTGCGCCAATTTCTGGCCACAGCGGCCGTCAGCCAAAATACTTCTCGATGATCTTTCGATAGACCGCCGTCAGCGCAATCAGGTCGGCCACCGGCACGCGCTCGTCGACCGCGTGCATGGTCTGCCCGACCAACCCGAATTCCAGCACCGGGCAATAATCCTTGATGAAACGCGCGTCGGAGGTGCCCCCGGTGGTGGAGAGCTTCGGTTTGATGCCGGTCGCTTCGGCGATCGCGGTCGCGGCGAGGTCGGTGAACGGGCCGGGCTTGGTGACGAATACGTCGGCGTTCGACGGCTGCCACTCGATCGAATACCGGATTCGGCCGCCGGCGGCATCGTGCGCGCGACGCTCGATCAGCGCCTTGAGCAAATCCTGGGTGTGGCGGTCGTTGAAGCGGATGTTGAAGCGCGCGCGCGCTTCGCCGGGGACGAGATTGACCGTCGGATTACCGACATCGACATTGGTGAATTCGAAATTCGACGGATCGAACTGCTCGCTGCCCTGGTCGAGCGGCGCCTGCAGCGCGCCCATCAACGTCACCAGCCCGCGGATCGGATTGTCGAAACGGTCCGGATAAGCAACGTGGCCCTGATGGCCGTGAACGACGATCGTGCCGTTGAGCGAGCCGCGGCGGCCGGCCTTGATGGTGTCGCCCAGCGTCTTCATGTTGCTCGGCTCGCCGAGGATGCAATGGTCGAATTGTTCTCCGCGATCGGCCGCCCATTGTAGGAGCTTGATGGTGCCGTTGACGGCGATGCTCTCCTCGTCGCCGGTAATGAGCAGCGAGATCGAGCCCTGCTTCGGTCTGCCGCCATTTGCTGCCAAATAGTCGAGCGCGGCCGCGACGAAGCAGGCGATGCCGCCCTTCATGTCGACGGCGCCGCGCCCGTAAAGCATGCCGCTGTCGGTCTCGCCGGCAAACGGCGGATGGCGCCAGGCCTTGGCGTCGCCCGGCGGCACGACGTCGGTGTGCCCGGCGAAGACGAGGTTGGGCTGTTCGGTGCCGATGCGGGCGTAGAGGTTTTCGATCGGCGTGGTGCCGGGCTCGGCGAACGTCATGCGATGGACGGTAAATCCCGCCTTCGCGAGCACGTCGTGCAGATAAGCGAGCGCGCCGCCCTCCGCCGGCGTTACCGAGGGGCAACGAATAAGATCGCGCGTCAGGGCGACGGGATCGGTGAGCGGGGCAGTCATAGCCACGCTTTAGATGGCTTGCCGGCGCGAGGTCAACGCTAAGCGTTGGCTAAGCTAAACCTTGGCCCAGCTAAACCTTGGCCCAGCTAAACCTTGGCTAAGTCCCGGCCAGCGGATCCGGGCCGTACTGGTTCGGGCCGGACGTGCCTTTGCGGAAGCCAAGCTCGACCAATAGACCAAGGCCGAGCACGGTGAACGGCAAAGCGATGATCATGGCGAGCGGGCTTGGCGCCGCGTCGGTCCCTGCCAGGTCCAAAACTGAAATGAGGTCGAGCAGCACGCTGCCGCCGAAGAATAAGGCGATCGGCCAGAGCGGCCAGTCGCGGTCGTTGCCGCGCTTCACCGCGATGGCGAATTCAGGATAATTGAAGAGGAGATCGATCACGGCATTGAGCTTGTCGCCCTCGATCTGCTGGGCGGCGTAGCACGCCAGAAAATTGGCGACGCCGACGATCCCCATTGCGATCCAGAACGTTTTACGGCCGATGCGGCCGTGAAAGTTGTCGAGGAGATAGAGCCAATTCATCGGCGCTCGCGCGATCAATCGCGCAAGAGTTCGTTGATGCTAGTCTTGGCGCGTGTCTTCTCATCGACGCGCTTGACGATGACCGCGCAGTAGAGACTGGGGCCGGCCTCGCCTTTTTGGTTCGGTTTGCCGGCCATCGTCCCCGGCACCACCACCGCATAAGCCGGCACTTCGCCCTGCACCACCGTGCCGGTCTCACGGTCGACGATCTTGGTCGAGGCGCCGATGAACACGCCCATCGAAAGCACGGCGCCTTCGCGCACGATCACGCCCTCGGCCACTTCCGAGCGCGCGCCGATGAAGCAATTATCTTCGATGATGACCGGGCCCGCCTGCAGCGGTTCGAGCACGCCGCCGATGCCGACACCGCCGGATATGTGGCAGTTCTTGCCGATCTGCGCACAGGAGCCGACGGTTGCCCAGGTGTCGATCATCGTGCCGGCGTCCACATAGGCGCCGAGATTGACGAATGAGGGCATCAGCACAACGCCCGGCGCGACATAGGCCGAGCGGCGCACGACGCAGCCCGGCACCGCGCGAAAGCCGGCGGCGCGGAAGTTCTGGTCGTTCCAGTTGTCGAATTTCGACGGCACCTTGTCCCACCACGCCGCGTGCGCCGGGCCGCCGGGGATGACGCTCATATCGTTGAGCCGAAACGACAGCAGCACCGCCTTCTTGAGCCATTGATTGATGCGCCAAGCGCCTTTCGAAGGGCCGTCGGCGGCGCGCTCGGCGACGCGCGCTTGCCCTTTATCGAGCAACTCGAGCGCCTGTTCGACCGCCTCGCGCACCGCGCCCTTGGTCGATGGGCCGATGCCGTCGCGTTTCTCGAACGCGGCTTCGATGGTTTTTTCAAGCTCGGCTACGGACATAGAGGCGATCCCCTGCTGGCGCGGGTTGTCGTGGCGCGATTGCACGATGTCAAGCGCCGGGCCGCCGGCTTCGCGTGGCGGCGATCCCGCGCAGGAAATCGGCAAGATCGTCGGTGACGTAATCGACGTGCGGGTCGTCGCGGCCGGCAAGTTCCCATTCCTCGCGCAACACCACACCGGCGCCCTTGGGCACCACCAGCACGGTGATCATGCCGAGTGCGTGCGGCGCTTCGAGATTGCGGGCGAGATCCTCGAAGATCACGGCACGCTTGGGATCGACGTGGTGGCGCTTGAGGAAGCGCTCATAGACGACGGGTCGCGGCTTCGGTTCGAGCTCGGCCGACTTGATATCGAATATGTCCTCGAAGTGCTGATCGATTTCGAGCCGCTGCATCACCGCTTCGGCGTGATGGCGGGTGCCGTTGGTGAGGATGAGCTTGCGCCCCGGCAGCGCGGCGATGGCGGCGCCGAGCTCCGGATTGGGCGTCAGCGCCGAATGGTCGATCTGGTGCACGATTTCGAGAAACCGGTCGGGCTCGAGTTTGTGCTCCTCCATCAGCCCGCGCAGTGTCGTGCCGTAGCGCCGGTAATAGTCCTTCTGCAGGCGGAACGCCTCGTCGTGGCTGATCTTGAGCAGGTCGACGATGTAGTCGCGGATACGCCGATCGACTTGCTGCCACAGATTCAAGTGATGCGGATAAAGCGTGTTGTCGAGATCGAATACCCAGGTCTCGATCTCGCGAAAGTCGTGCCGAGAGGAATGTGGCATTGAAGGTGACTCGTTATCGCCACTTTTCACAGGAAGGAGGCTTTTAAACGTTGCCGAATCAGTTTCAATGCGGGCCGGGGTGGGGGAAGAGACTATGCGCAGAAGGTTGCGGAAAACATTGCCATTTTTCGTGGCAATCTGTCTCGGCACGATCGCCGGCGCGCTGGTCGCCGGCGTGGCGCTGCTGGCGGCGCCGTCGTAGGGCGGCTGTACACGCGTACTTTCCGGCGAGCACGACGAACGATATACTCCCCGGACCAAAAAGCTGGGGAGGAAAATCATGACGTCACGATCGTCGCATCCTATGCTGTCGCATGCGGACGGCATCGCTGCCGGAATGTCCGATGCACTCATTCTCATCGCACGGCTGCTGCTTGCCGCGCTCTTTTTGATGACGGTGTGGGGCGGTGGGCCGAGCGCCGACTATCTGAAATCCATCAATTTCATTGCGCCCGAACTCATGAGCCCGTTCGCGCACGTGGTCGAGTGGGTCGTCGTCGTCTCCCTCGTCCTCGGTGCTGCCACACGCTATGGCGCGCTGCTCGGATTCATTTTCGTGGTGATCGCCTTCCTGACGGCGCATCTGTACTGGGAATACCCGCCGGCAGCGCAAAACCTGCAGTTCGTCTTCCTCAGCAAGGACATCGCCATTGCTGGTGGTCTTTTGCTCCTGTTCGTGACCGGCGCTGGCCGCTTCAGCGTCGACGAGAAGCTCAAAGGCTGAGCGCCTCGCGCCGAGCGGGCTGGCGGCGTTTCGACGCCGCCATCAACTGAGCGATTCAGCTCGCCTCGCGCCAGGCCGTTGCGGGGATCAGTCCCTTCAGCGCGCCGTCGTGCAGGCGTACCGGATCGCGCTCGCCTTCGAGCGCGAGCCGCAGCATGCTGCGCGCCAGTTCGTCGGGCTTGATCGACGTATTGCCGACCGACTTCAGCGTCAGCCACGCTTCGTCGAAGGCGGTTTCCAGGACCACCAGCGTCTGCGGATCGAAGGTGTTGTTGTGGAAGCCAAGCATCTTCCGCTCTCACCGAATTGTCGCGTTGGGTCGACCGAACTGAACGCCACCCGCCTGTCAGAAGCCTGTCCGCAAACTTAGCCGAGTTTGTGACGGTGTCTTCGTTACAATTTGATGACGACCTGGTTCTGCGGCGATCTCATTGAGTAGTTTCTTTAAAATTGCGTCGGCAAAATTGTCGTAATTTGCGACGGGAATCATAAAAGCGTCGGGACCGCCGATCACGTTATCGTAGTAATAGCGGTCGAGGCCGGGTTCCACGGTCAGGATCGGCAGGCCGTTGATGATGACGCCGTCGGCAACTGCCTCATCGCGCGCCGCAATCACCGGCCGGCCTGAATTGTTGGATCCGTCGCCCGAAATATCGATGATTCGCCGCGCACCCCGGAACGGGCTATGCGCCAACAGGTCGCGCGCGTAATCGATGGCGCCTGAGATCGAGGTGCCGCCGCGAAACAATTGGCGCGGCGCCCCCGCAATGGCGTCGGCGAAAGCGTTGGCGCTCGCCTCGTCCTTGATCTGCCCCCAATCGACGGTCACCACGTGCAGGAACGGACCAGTCCACTGAACCATGGTCACCGCAATCGACTGCGTTGACAGCGAACGGATGGCGTTGAGCACCTGCGGATTGCGGAACGCCGCGGCGTAGCCCCGCTTCTGCAGCTCGAAACGGTCGTTGCTCACGCTGAACGATGTGTCGACGGCGAGCACGAGCACGACCGAAACGTCGGTCTTCGCCGGAGACGGCGCGGGCTCTGCTGTTTGTGTTTGCGCCGTCGTCGAAACCGCAGCGCTCGCGAGCAGGACGAGCGCGCAGAGCACATTGCGCCATGTTCGGAGGCTGGCGCAATTTCTCAGTACGACCATCGCGGCAGCCTCAGCGCCAGAGCTGAAACGCCACCAGCGCGCCGAGCATGATGACGCCACCGCCGGCCTGCAGTGGCGTAATGAATTCGCCAAGGAGCGGCACGCTGATCAGCGTCGCCAGCAGCGGTTCGAGATTCATGATCAGCGCGGTGCGGAACGGGCCGATGCGGGCGGTCGAGACGTAGAGCATCAGGATCCCGCTCGCCGTGGCGACGCTGACGAGAGCCACGGAAAACCAGCCGAACGTGCTGTGCGGCACGTGCCAGTTGGCGGTGACGAGTGCGGCAATCGCGAATATCGCGGTCGAAGAGATGAGCGAATACCACGTCGTCATGCGCGGATCGGCCGCCTGCAGTTCGGTGCGGGCGACCAGGAGAAATACCGCGCGCGAGAGTGCGGCGCCGAGCGCCAGCGCGATGCCGAGTGCCGAGAGATGCTCCGGGTAGGCGCCGATCATCAGAGCAAGCCCGCCGAACGCCACGATAGCGGCAAGTGCGCCTTGCCATGACAAGCGTTCGATGCCGAACATCCAACCGCCGATGCCGGTGAGCAGCGGATAGATGAAATAGGTCAGCACCGCGATCGACACGTTGATGAGCGCAATGGCTGCGAACAAGCCGTAGACCACGGCGGCGAACAGCAGGCCGAGACCGAGCGCAATGGCGCGGGTGCGCGCTGTTCCACTCTTGGGCGCCGGACCAACGCGCAGATAGATGAAGAGAATAACGAGCCCGACCACCCCGCGGATAAGACCAAGCGTGAGCACGTCGCCGCCGTCGGCGAACACGACCTTGGCGAAGGAGTCTGTAATCCCAAACGAGATCGCGGCGACGATGCCGGGGCCGAGGGCGAGCTGCCGCTCGCGGACTGCGTTCGAATTCATCAGAGTTAGTTGTGAATGAGCGTGCCGGCGCCGAGCTCGGTGAACAATTCGAGCAGCACCGCGTGCGGCACCTTGCCGTCGAGAATGACCACGCCCTCGACGCCGCGCTCGAGTGCATCGATGCAGGTCTCGACCTTGGGAATCATGCCGCCCGAAATGGTGCCGTCGGCGATCAAGCGCCGCGCATCGTCGACCGACAGGTCCTTGATGAGCTGCTTCGATTTGTCGAGCACGCCGGGCACGTCGGTGAGCAGCAAAAGGCGCTTTGCCTTGAGCGCGCCGGCAATGGCGCCGGCAAAGGTGTCGGCATTGACGTTGAAGGTGCCGCCGTGCGGCGCCGCGGCGACCGGCGCCAGGACCGGAATCAGTTCGCGGCCAAGAACCTGCGTGAGCACGGTGGTGTCAACCTTGTCCGGCTCGCCGACGAAGCCGAGATCGACGATCTTCTCGATGTGGGAGTCCGGGGTCAACGACGGTGCGCGTCAGCTTCTTGGCGACCACCATGTTGCCGTCTTTGCCGCAAAGCCCGATCGCCTTGCCGCCGGCATCGTTGATGTAGCCGACCATCTGCTTGTTGATCGAGCCGGCCAGCACCATTTCGACGATCTCGAGCGTCTTTTCGTCGGTGATGCGCAATCCGGCCTCGTATTGCGATCGCACGCCGACCCGCTTGAGCATGGCCTCGATCTGCGGGCCGCCGCCATGCACCACGACCGGATTGATCGCGGTCTGCTCCAAAAGCACGATGTCGCGGGCGAAGTCGCGGGCGAGCTGCTCCTCGCCCATGGCGTGGCCGCCGTATTTGACGACGACAATCGCCTCGTCATAGCGCTGCATATAGGGCAGGGCTTCCGCGAGAATGCGGGCCTGCTGGTAGGGCGTCACCTCCATCGGGAAACTCCTTGGACCGGCGCGGCTATTTAGCCGCCACTCGCGACGGGGGAAAGACCATTTGGCGCGAAATGGCTTAGCCGCGTTCGTGCAGCAGCCGGCTGATGGCGGCGCGCAACTCCGCGATACCCGCGCCTTTTTCCGCCGAGGTGACGAGGAGTGCCGGGTAGGCGGCAGGCCGCCGCGCCAGCAGCGTTTGCAGTGAGGTAAGACGCTCGGCGAGTTCTGTCGGCTTGACGCGATCGGACTTGGTTAGCACGATCTGATAGCTCACCGCCGCCTCGTCGAGAGTGGCGAGAATTTCTTCATCCGCCGCCATCAGTCCGTGACGAGCATCGATGAGCAGATAAACCCGCAACAGTGTGGCGCGCCCGCGCAGGAAATCGTGAATGAGCCGCGTCCAGGCGTTTATCTTGTGTTTGGCCGCTGCCGCGTAGCCGTAGCCGGGCATATCCACCAGCACCAGGCGATTGCCCGCAGCCGTTCCGCTCGAACCGAAGAAGATCAGCTCCTGAGTGCGGCCCGGCATATTCGAGGTGCGCGCCAGCGCCTTACGGCCGGTGAGCGCGTTGATCAGGCTCGACTTGCCCACGTTCGAGCGGCCGGCAAAGGCAATCTCCGGCCCCGCCATGGGCGGCAGCGAATTGATCGAACTGGCGGCAGAGAGAAAATTCCACTCCCCTGCGAACAGCCGGCGGCCAGCTTCGATCTCGGCGGCGGAGAAGTCGTCGGTCGGCTCGGCTGCCGCACTCATGTCCGTACCCGCGACGGGAGCACTGGCGAAATAGGCGCATGGCGGAACCAAAAGGCAGTGCGGCGGTTTTCAGAGCGGCGAGGTGCGCCGGCGGCGCGGCGAAGCACAGGATCAAAGTCTCCGTGTGCGCCCAGGCAGTCCGCCCGCCTCCCGGAGGAATCCATGGACGATTGGTCGAGTGTGCGGCTGTGCGACGTGGTCAATCTCGCGCTCGGGGCGGTGCTGTTCTTCTCGCCCTGGCTGTTCGATCTGTCCGCGGGCGCCCAATGGCAGACCGCGTCAATCGTCGGAATCATCATTGCGGTCGCCTCGATCGCTGCGCTCGCCGCCTTCGCAGTCTGGGAGGAGTGGCTCAACCTGTTGGCTGGCCTTGCCCTCATCGTATCGCCCTGGCTGCTGAGCTTCCAGGACAGTCAGGCGATGACGATCGACGTGGCGATCGGAGTAGCGGTCGCGACCCTGGCCGCGGTTGAGGCTTGGCTATGCCGGATGCCTGAGAATGCCAGTGAACGCGTGTCGCAGCGCAGGGGACAGATCTCGGATATCTGACGCCCCGCCAAGACTGCTGACCGCAATGTTACGCGGCGTGCTCGATACGATCGTCCAAATCGCACACGACAGGCGCGTAGGCCGGGTTTTTGCCGGAACCCTGATAGCGCGCCGCGGCTGCGACAGCCGGAATGCCGATCTGGCCGTAGCGGCGATCGAGCGCAGTTCCTTCATCGGCGAAGCCCGTGGTTTGGTCAGTCCCCTTGGCGGTCTTTTTGGCCTTTTGGGCAATCACGTCAGTCATTGTTGAACCCGTTCCCCATGTGAGTGAGCGCATGTCGTGACCGATGGCGCAACGCTAGGCACGCAGTGCGGCGGAAATGGGCGGCAAATCGACCGCCGGAGTGACATTTCCGGTCAGTCGTCAGGAATGACGGAACCCTGGTAAACGCCCGCTTACTTTCCGTGGTAAACGAGCCTTAAAGGTCTGCTGCCGATACTGCTACGCGGTTCCGCTACACGGGGTCTCTGAGCGATTTTCCCCACTTATCCAAAGAGGGTCGGTAACAGTGCGGCATTCCTGCAACACTCGTCGCCGACGTTGGTCTGAAAGGTCTCTCCCGGCTGGAATAGCGGCCCCGATTTCGGTATGAAATTGGGTGGAATCGGGAGTGGCGGGGTCGGCGTAGGAACGGCAGGGTTAGGGCAAGTTATGGGAATACGAGCGGTTGCCTTCATCTTTATGGGCCTGATGCTCGGCGGTTGCATGCAGGAGACGTTGGAGCCTGCGTCGCAAACCGGCTGGAGTGCGCGTGATAAGCAGCTGATGTCGAACCTGCCCTACGCGCAGGCCGATATTCCGCAGGAATATCGCCGCCACATCGTCGATTTCACGCGCAAGGAATCACCCGGCAGCATCGTCGTCGATGAGGACCACAAGTTCCTCTATTACGTGCTGCCGGACGGCAAGGCCGTTCGCTACGGCATCACTGTCGGCGAAGAGGCGCAGGCCTGGAGCGGCATCGCCAAGGTCGGCCGTATGCAGGAATGGCCGCCCTGGATCCCGACCCCGAGCGAGCAGCAGCGGCTTGGACCGTTCCCGGCCTTTGTCACCGGCGGTCCGCAAAATCCGTTGGGCGCGCGCGGCATGTATCTCTATTCCAACGGCAAGGACACGCTCTACCGCATCCATGGCACCAACCAGCCTGAATATATCGGGCAGGCGATTTCCTCGGGCTGCATTCGCATGACCAACGAGGATGTCATGGACCTCTACAGCAAGGTCAAGCTCGGCACGATCGTGGTGGTGCTCAAGCCGCATGGCGACACGGCGCCCTTCGCCCAGCACATCGCCTCGGCGCCCGGAGATCCGAACCAGACCAACTATTGAGCGGATATCGAATTTGATAACTTTGCGGCGCCGGCACTCCTGCTGGCGCCGTTTTCTTTATAGGCGTGATCCGTTCTAGTGGTCCGATTCTAACATTCGCATCCCACTTCGGCAGGCTCGCATGCGAATGTTAGAATCAAAAGGACCACTAGCAAATATAAGTGCTAGTGGAGCTTTTGGATTTGACATTCGCTACTCGAGTTCGCGGCTTGGTGGGTAGCGAATGTCAAATCCGCTCCACTAGGCTGCCTCACCGAGCCGGATGTGCAGAATTTCCGGCGGCACGCCGAGGCGGGCGGGGACGATGCTGGTGCCTAGTCCACCAGAGACGATCAGGTGGCGGCCATCCTCGACGACGTGGCCGTACGCATAACGGGCGCCGTATTTCGACGGCACGAGATAGGGCCAGATCAGCGGCAGGCGAATTTGGCCGCCATGGGTGTGGCCGGCCAGTGTGAGCGCCACGCGCGCGGGCACGTGGGGAAAAATATCCGGCTCGTGCACGAGCAACACAACTGGATCGTCGGTGTTAATTTTTGCCAGCGTTCCGGGCAGGTCGTCGACGCCGCGGAAGCGGCCTCGGCCCAACGGATAAGCAAGCTGGTCGCCGATGCCGGCGAGCCAGAACTTTTGCCCATCGTCGCCGAGCGGCAGCGCGTCGTTTTCGAGGATCGGAATGCGCACGCCGGTGAGCGCGCTGCGCACGCCGGCAAGGTCATGCCACCAATCGTGATTGCCGAGGATCGCCCATTTTCCGAGCGGCGCCTGCAGCCGCGCAAGTTCGGCCGCCCAGGCCGGATCGGGCACGCGCGTGTTGGCGAAGCGATACGTAGAGATGAAATCGCCCAGCATCACGACGATGTCTGATTTGAGCGAATTGGCGGTGTCGACGATGCGGGCAACGTGTGGCAGCAGCATATCGGGCCCGCCGGCGTGCAGGTCGGCGATCACCGTCATCGAAAGCTTGCGCCCGGCCGGCCAGCCCGGCAGCGCCGGCGCGTAGCGCGTGACGATGAGGCCCCGCGGCTCGATTATTCCGGCATAGCCGGCGGTGGCCGCCGCCGACAGGCCGGCGAGGCCCGCAGCCGCCGCGAGCACACGCCGCCGCGTCACGCGCAGCTTTGCCGCCGGGAATGCGTCGCGGCCAATCTTGCCGCCTTCGCTTTCAATCATGATCCCCTCATAGCGCGTCCGCGGTGAACACAGCTACCCGGAAGCCGCCCTCATAGCCTATCTGCAAAGCGGCGAGGTTAACGCACCATCACGACTACGCGAGGATGAGATCATACTGATGATGACAATCCAGGCTGTTTGGACGTGTGTCGGGCCGAAGGGAGTGTTGTAAACATTTGTATCAGCCGCACACGCAACCTCACGGCGGCGGTTTAGCAGTGGCGCGGGCCGCGAGCAGCCGGCGAATGTGATCGTGAACGCTCTTGGCATCGTAGGGTTTTGCCAGCGGCGCTTGCGCACACAAGTCCCGTGCGGCCTCGATGACGCGCGGCACTGTGCCCGTCAGCAGTATGTCGATGCCGGGACGGTGTTGCCGGATCCAGTTGGCGAGCCCGAAACCGTCAACCGTCCCCGGCATTTCAATATCGCTGAAGACCATGTCCACGCGCGTGCTTTCATGCGAAAGCACCATTATGGCCTCGTCGGCGTTGACGGCTTCGATCACCCGGTATCCGCAATCTCGGAGGTATTGCGCGATCGGCATCCGAACCAGAACGTCGTCCTCGACGACGAGCACGGTTTCCTGCGATTTTTCTCCCTGCGGTTTTGCTTGCTGGGATTTTCGTTGTTCGGGGCTCTCGACCACCGGAACTAACGCGGGAGGCTCTCGGCGGGTTCCTCAGCCCAGCAGCGCCTTGATGCGGCCGATCATCGTCAGCGGATCGCAAGGCTTCGGAAAGAACGCATCGTACTCGGCTGACTCGCGGGTCGCGCAACGGCCCGAGGTCAGTGCGATCTTGATCGCCGGGTAGGCGGAGCGGACCAGGCGGGCCAACGCCAAGCCGTCCATACTGCCGGGCATCTGGATATCGCTGAGCATCAATTTCACGTCGAAAGCGTGGGTCAGCACATCGAGCGCCTGATTGGAACTGGCGGTTTCGATCACCGTAAATCCAGCCTCGCGCAGCTCCTCGGCGATCATCATCCGCACCAAAACTTCGTCCTCGACGAGAAGGACGGTGAGACCGTCTTCTGCTTCCGATCGAGATCGCGATTTCTCTCGCGCACCGTCCATGGTGCGTCCCCATGTCAACGCAGAACTATGTTGCAATGCACCGATCATAACCTCGGTTGCTCCTTACGCAGGCGGCCGATGCGGGCCAGCTGTGTCGCGCTTCGATCTCTTCCGAAGGGGCTCTCTCAATTTCGGAAAAGAGGCCTCGAAAAAGCGAACGCAGAAACCGAACTTGCGTTCCGCAAACTGGCAAACGGAACGCGCGGGTCAGATTGGCATGCGCGCTGGAACGCGGCGTGATCGCTGCGGTTCCACCGACAAGGCTTGCCGCTCCGCCAGCGCGTGCGCCGCCAAGTCGCACCGCCATGCCGCACCGCAGAGTGCCGTCGAACCACGTTCCGGCACGTAGCGCCACCTCCCGGCGACATGCTCGTCGCCCCCTTACGCGGCGGCCAAAGACAGGTAACCTTATTAAAAAAATGCAATGCAACCCGGGACTGGAGGACGCGCATGGCCGAGCTTTCTCGCAGAAATCTGCTTCGCCTCACGACAGGGGCCGCGATGCTGGCTGCGCCGCGGATCACGCGTGCGGACACCTATCCGTCGCGTTCGGTGCTGCTGCTCGTCGGCTACGCCCCCGGCGGGCCGACCGACATCTGCGCGCGGCTGATCAGCCAATGGCTGTCGCAGCGGCTTAATCAGCAATTCGTCGTCGAAAACCGCTCGGGCGCCGGCAGCAATATCGCCACCGAAGCCGCGATCAACGCCGACCCCGATGGCTACACGCTGCTTCTGGTCACCTCATCGAACGCGATCAACGCCACGCTCTATCCTCACCTGAACTTCAATTACATGGCCAGCATGGTGCCGATCGCCGGCGTCATGCAGGCGCCCTCGGTGCTGGAGGTCAATCCATCGGTGCCGGTCAACAGCACCGCCGAGTTCATCGCCTACGCCAAGGCCAATCCGGGCAAGCTCAACCTGGGCACGGCCGGCAATGGCAGCCCACCGCACATGTTCGCGGAACTGTTCATGTACATGACCGGGGTCAAACTGAACGTGGTCGGCTATCGCGGCGGCGGGCCGGCGCTCGTCGATCTGATCAGCGGGCAGGTGCAGGTGATGTTCGAGGGCCTCACGTCGTCCATCGGCTATCTGCGCGCCGGCAAACTGCGCCCGCTCGGCGTGACCTCGGCGAAGCGATCGGCGGCATTGCCGGACGTGCCGCCGATCGGCGATGTGGTGCCGGGCTACGAAGCCACCGGGTGGTTTGGGCTGGGCGCCCCCAAAGGCACGCCGCAGCCGATCATTGACATGCTCGCCAAGGAAGTCGCGGCGGCGCAGGCCGATCCGACCATGCTGCAAAAGTTCGCCGCTCTGGGCGCCGAACCGATGCCGATGGGCCCCGCCGAGTTCGGCAAGCTCATCGCCGACGACACTGAGAAGTGGGGCAAGGTGATCCGCGGCGCCGACATCAAGTTGGACTGATGCGGGACGGCAGACGTCGCATCACTCGGCAGCCAGCCGTTCGCGCGTGACGACATCGAGCGTGCGATCGAGCGCGCGGCTGAGCCGATCGAACAGGGCGTCGACCTCGGCGGCGCTGATGATGAGCGGCGGGCAGAGCGTGATCACGTCGCCGATCACTGAGCGCACGATCAATCCCTCGGCTTCAGCGAACGCCACCGCCCGCGCGCCGACCCCGTGCGCTGCGGCGAACGACCGCTTGCTCTTTTTGTCGGCGACAAGCTCGACGCCGCCGATCATCCCGAGTCCGCGCGCTTCGCCGACCAGGGGATGCGCATTCAGTGCGGCAAGCCGCGCCTGAAATTGCGCCGAGCGCGCGGCGGCCTTTTCGACGATGTGGTCGCGCACATAGATCTCGATCGCCTTGAGCGCCACAGCGGCGGAAACCGGATGGCCCCCATAGGTGAAGCCGTGGCCGAACGCGCCGATCTTTTTGCTCTCGGTGAGCAGCGCCTGATACATCGTCTCCGGCATCATCACGGCGGCGATCGGCAGATAGGCGGACGACATCGCCTTGGCGATCGACAGCGAATGCGGCCGGAAGCCGAGCTGCTCGCAGCCGAACATCGTGCCGAGGCGGCCGAAGCCACAGATCACCTCATCGTCGATCACGAAGACGTCGTGTCTTTCACATACTGCGCCGATTTTTTCGAAATAGGTCTTCGGCGGCACGATCACGCCGCCGGCGCCCATGACTGGCTCGGCGATGAATGCTGCCACCGTGTCGGGGCCTTCCTTGACGATCAGCGTCTCCAGTTCCTCGGCGAGCCGGGTTGCGAAATCCTCCTCGCTCTCGCCGTCGCGCGCGAAGCGATAGGCGTGCGGACAGGAGGCGTGCAGGAAACCCGGCAGCGGCAGATCGAAATCACTGTGATTGCCGGGCAAGCCGGTGAGCGAAGCGGCCGCTACGGTGACGCCGTGATAGGCCTTCATGCGGCTGATGATTTTCTTCTTCTTCGGCCGGCCGAGCGCGTTGTTGAGATACCAGACGAGCTTGACCTGGCTATCGTTTGCCTCCGAGCCGGAATTGCAGAAAAACACTTTCGAGATCGGCACCGGCGCGATCTCTTTGAGTTTCTCGGCAAGCTCGATCGCCGGATCGTGGCTCTTGCCGGTGAACAAATGCGCGAAGGAGAGCTTGCGCATCTGCGCGGCAGCAGCTTCGACCAGTTCTTCGTTGCCGTAGCCGAGCGCCGTGCACCAGAGGCCGGCCATGCCTTCGATGTAAGGCTTGCCGTCGGTGTCGTAGACCGTGACGCCTTGTCCGCGCTCGAGGATCAGCGGGCCGCTGTCGCGGAACTTGGCGAGATTGATATAGGGATGCACCAGCGTTTCGACGTCGCGGGTGGCGAGGTTGCTGAGCGGCGGCATGAAATCGCCTCTGCGGTTCCTTCAGGTTTGTCTTTGCCATTGTCGCGCGCGACGGCGGCCGCCGTCAAAGGCGGCGTTCGTCACACCGCGATTGCGGTGGCGTCGTAGCGATAGAGCCAATCGAGCCGCTCGCGCGCGTGTTGTTCCCGCCAATAGCGCGCCACTTCGGTCGCCAGCGCGCCGCTGTCGGCGAGCGCCGGGCTGAACACGTGCCGGCGGTTCTCGTGCGACTTGCGCACGACGGACGAGGTTCGCTCCTTGCGGATATCCTCGTAGCGCGCAAAGGCGCGTTCCGGGTCATCCGGATATTTCGCCAAGCAGGCGGCGACGACGTAGCCGTCCTCAATCGCCATCACCGCGCCCTGGCCGAGAAACGGCAGCGTGGGATGACAGGCGTCGCCGAGCAGGGTGATGCGGCCGCTCGACCAGTGCGGCATCGGTCCGCGCGCGAGCAGCGCCCATTTGTACGGAACCTCGATGGCATCGATGAAAGTGTGCACGTCGGCATGCCAGTCGCGGAAATCGCTGGCGAGTTCGTCTCGCGTGCCCTCTACAATCCAGGATTCGACCCGCCAATCGTCGCGCTCGACGATGCTGATGAAATTCATCAGTTCCCCGCGACGTACCGGATAATGCAGTACGTGGCCCTGCGGACCGAGCCAGTTGGTGGTCAGCAGTTGCGAGAGATGAGGCGGCAACCTGTCCATGGCGATGAGACCGCGCCAGGCGACGGCGCCGATGAATTCCGGCTTGGCCTCGCCGAACAGGCATTGACGTACGCGCGAGTGAATGCCGTCGGCAGCGATAATGGCCGCCGCCGCGACTTCTTCGCCACCGGCAAAGCGCGCCGTTGCTGCGTCGGCGCTCTGGGCGACCGCCTCGCAGCGCATGCCAAGCTTGATCGCATCGGGCTTCAGCTTGCGTACGGCCTCGACCAGGATGCCGTGCAGGTCGTTGCGGTGCATGAGGATGTGCGGCGTACCGAAACGCTCGACCGACGCTGAACCGAGCGTGAGCCAGTCCCAGATTTCGCCGCTTTGCCAGTGCCGCAATTGCCGCCGCGGAGGCAGAACTTGCACGGCAGTCAGCGCATCTTTGAGTCCGAGCGCATAGAGCACGTGCGTCCCGTTCGGGCCGATTTGCACGCCGGCGCCGACTTCGCGCAGCACGGGCGCCTGTTCGTAGACGGTGACGTCGAGGTCGCGCCGCAGCAGCGCGAGCGCGGTGGTCAGCCCGCCAATGCCGCCGCCGATGATGATGACCGAAGGAGACGATGCCGACACGCTGGTGAATTTACTCCATTAGCTTGATGTCGGCCTGCTGGATCACTTTGGCCCACTTCTCGGTTTGGGCGGTGAGGAATTTGCCGAATTCGGCCGGCGTTCCCGGCATCATCATACCGCCGAGATTGGCGAGCTTGCCCTTCATTGTCGGGTCGGCAAGCGCGGCGTTGACCTCCTTGTTGAGCATGTCGATGATTTCCGACGGCGTGCCTCTCGCCGCGTTGAGGCCGTAGAACGCGCTCGCTTCGTAGCCCGGGACGAATTCGGAAATGCTGGGCACGTCAGGCAGCTCCGCTGACCGTGCGGTGGTGGTGACGCCCAAGGCGCGAAATTGTCCATTACGAATATAGCCGATCGAGCCCGGCAAATTGTCGAAGGCGACCTGCACGCGGCCGCTGAGCATGTCGGTGTAGCCGCCACCATTCATGCCGCGATAGGTGACACCTGACAGGTCGACATGGGCCAAGATCTTGAACAGCTCCGCCGACATCATCACCGACGTGCCGCTGCCTGGCGAGGCGTAATAGACCTTGCCCGCATTGGCCTTGGCGTAGGCGATGAATTCGGGGATCGTCTTGGCCGGCACCTGCGCGCCCACCGCCATGACGTTGGGCACCTGCATGATGCCTGCGACCGGATCGCTGTCGCGGAGGAAATTGTAGCTGAGATGGGGATACAGCGTCGCGTTGATCGCATTGGTCGGATTGGTCAGTAGAAGCGTGTAGCCGTCGGGCGGCGACTTGACCGTGTCCTCGGTTGCAATGTTGTTGGCGGCACCCGGCCGATCCTCGACGATGAACTGGCTCTTGAAACGGTCCGAGAACCACTGGGCCATCAGTCGGGCGACGATATCGACCGCACCGCCGGCGGAAAAACCGACGAGGATCTTCACCGGACGGGTCGGATAATCGATCGCGGCGGAGGCGAGCCGCGGAAACGCGGGCGCTGCCGCGGCGGCGCCGGCAAGTTGCAGAAAGCGGCGGCGTCGAAGTCTCATCGCAATTCCTCCATCGTGAATGGCATCGTTCTGCGGGCGACGACTCACTCCGACTGGATATTGGCCTCGCGCATCACTTTAGCCCACTTCTGCGCATCGTCGACAAAAAGTTTCTCGAAATCCGCGGTCGTGCCGGTGAGCGGAATGCCGCCGCCTTCGCTGACCCGCGCGCGCAGCGTGGGATCGCTGAGGCCGGCGTTGATCTCTTTGTTCAGCCGTTGGAGGACCTCGAGCGGCGTCTTCTTCGGCGCGCCGATGCCGAACCAGACACTCGCCTCATAGCCGGGCACGAATTCGCCTAAGGTGGGCAGGTCGGGAAACACCGGCGAGCGCTTAGCCGTCGTCACCGCCAGGGCGCGCAGCTTGCCGGTGTTGATGTAGCCGACCAGATCGGTCATCGCCTCGAACATGATGTCGGCTCGGCCGCCCAACAAATCGGTGAGCGCCGGCGCTGCGCCATGATAGGGAACGTGAAGGAGTTTCACCCCCGCCATCATCATGAACAGCTCGCCGGCTAGATGCGGCGTCGTGCCGTTGCCGACCGAGGCCATGACGACTTTGCCGGGATTAGCCTTCGCGTAGGCGATGAATTCCGGAACTGTTTTCGCCGGCAATGACGGATGCACCACCATGACCAGCGGTTCGAGCGATATGCCGCAGACCGGCGCCATGTCGCGGACGAGGTCGAAACTGAGATTCTTATAGTACGACGCGGCGATGGTGGCTGACGTGCTGACCAGAAGCAGCGTATAGCCGTCCGGCGGCGAGCTGACGACGGCCTCGACTCCGATCGTACTGCCGGCGCCGGGACGGTTCTCGATGACAAACGGCTGGCCCAGTCGAACCGACAGCCATTGCCCGATCAGCCGCGCATAAATGTCGGTCGGGCCGCCGGGCGGAAAGCCGACGACGATGCGCACCGAATGGGTCGGATAATCGAGCGCGGATGCCGGGCGCACGATCAGCGGAGCCGCGGCAGCCGAGCCGGCCAGTTGCAAAAAGTGACGGCGTGCAAACTTCATCGCACCCTCCATCGCAGGCGCATGCCTGCTTCGTCCGGCTCATACCTGCTTGATATGAGCGAACGTGATCACCTTTCCCCACTTCTCGGTTTCCGCGCCAATGAGCTTGGCGAAATCGTCGGGTGTGCCCGGCAGGCCTTCACCCCCGAGCTCGGCCAGCCGCGCCTTGAACGTCGAGTCGGCGAACGCCGCGTTGACCTCTTTGTTGATGCTATCGACGATTTCGGCGGGCGTGCCCTTGGGCGCGCCGAGCCCCTCGAACGATGTCGCCTCATAGCCGGGCAAGAACTCGCCGATCGTCGGCAGATCGGGCAGCAAGGGCGAGCGCGTCGCCGAAGTGACCGCCAGCCCGCGCAGCTTCCCGGCCCTGATGAACCCGATCGAGGCGGGAATGAGATCGAAGATCACCTGCATTTGCCCACTCACCATGTCGATGAGCGCGGGCGCGTCGCCACGGTAGGGCACGTGGACGAGATCGACGCCGGCCATCATCTTGAACAGCTCGCCGGAGACGTGCGGCGTCGAGCCGATACCGCCCGAGGCCATGTTGATCTTGCCTGGATTGGCCTTCGCGTAGACGATGAACTCCGGCACCGAATGAACCGGCAGACCCGGATACACCTCCAGCACGTTGGGCACGCGGATGACGCCGGCTATCGGCGCAATGTCGCGGATGAAATTGAAATTCAGATGCGCATAGAGCGAGGCGTTGATCGCGTTCGACGCCGTGACCAGAAGGAGCGTATAGCCGTCGGGCGGAGCCTGCACGACCGCCTCGGTGGCGATGTTGGTTGCGACTCCCGGCCGATTTTCAACGATGAACTGCTGACGGAAGCGCTCCGACAACCAATAGCCGATTGTGCGCGCAATGATGTCGGCGGCACCGCCGGGCGGGAAGCCGACGAGGATGCGCACCGGCCGCGTCGGATAATCGAGCGCCCAAGCCGCGCTCTTCAACGCGGGCGTGGCGGCAACAGCGCCGGCGATTTGCAGAACGTGGCGGCGTGCGATTCTCATTGCACATCCTATGGGCAGCTAGCGCAATGACGGTCTTAAGTTCGGGACTATACGCGACATGGCTTGCCGCGCAACGGACGGCATTCAGCAAATCCAACAATAGCAGTCACACCGGCAGGCAGAGCGCGTTGTCGACGAGCAGATTGTCGTAGACGCAGCGGCGCTCGGCGAGCTTCAGCCGCTCGCCGACCCGGCGGAACTTGTCGTGATAGACGCCGACCTGGTGCAGTTTGGCCTCGGGCCGGTCGAAGAGGACCTGGACGACGACGTAATTCGCCCGCGCGCGGATGTCGCCGTTCGCTTCCTGAGCCAGCACCTGCGTGTTGCCGATGATGTGGCGCAGATAGCGCGGCGCGAACATTTCGGTTTTCTCGACGGCGAAAGCGCGGTCGTAGATCATGTCCTTGTTCTCGCAATAGATCAGGCCGACCGGCATGCCGCGGTCGGCGTTCTCGCGCGAGATGACCAGATAAAAGGCGTCGTCGGTGAACATGTCCGCCCACTCGGTCAACCGCCCTTCGTCGAGCGCCGCCGCGTAGGCATTGTTGAACTCCTCGATCTCGCGATGAAGCAAGAGCGCTTCGAGGCGCCGGTCGTTGGCAATGTTTGGTGAGGGGTGCTGCATTGCAGACAAGGTTCGGGTGGCCCGATCCTAAAGTGCCATCGCTTCGCGCCAATGCCGGTACATGGCGCGAATGGCGGATTCGGAGATCAGCGTATCGGTGGTTCCTTCGGGGTTTTGCGGATCGAGCTTGACCAGATGGGTGCCGTTCGGCACGCGGCGCATGCCGTCCTGGACGAATTTGATGGCCTCGTTGTCCTCAAGCCCGAGGAAGCCGGCCGGCCCCATCAGATTGCCCTGGCGCAGCCGATGCCGCGTCATGTCCTCGTCGTCGCCCTCGAAGCCGAACATGGTCCACTTCATGACGAATTCGTGCGGACCGTCGGGTACGATCTGGCGGACGCCGAGCGTGTTCATTTCCCGCTGCACGATCAGGTTCGGCCAGATCGTCGACATGGTCACCGACCACGGGCTGTCGAACTCCTCGATGAAATTCATGAACCGCTTTTCGCGCAGCGTCAGACCTTCCTTGTAGGCTGTCATTTCTTTCCTGACGTCGCCGGAGAGCTTCTTGGCGTCCGATTTTGCCGACGCCATTACCCCGTGCCGCCCGCTCTTGTCGGCGAGCATCAGCGAGCGGTTGCCGACGACCAGAAGCCCGAACGTCACCAGGAAAGTGTGCAGCAGCGTGGCGTGATAGGGGTCCTTGAGGTTCTCGTGATAGAGCTTCCAGTTTCCCGGCAGCGAATGGCGGTAATGGCCGAGAACTTTCAGCTTGCGGCCGTCGAACGTGGCATCGAATTCGCGCAACACTTCGGGTCCGAGATAGTCGGCGAGCGGCTCCATATCGTCGGCGTATGAGGCGAACACGACGCCGCGATGGCTGGTGACGGCGAGCCGGCGGAGCCCGTGCTCTTTCGTATCGAAATCGCGCGGCATGCCGCCTTTTCCTTCTGCGCCGCGACGAAACGGAATTCCGACCAGGTTGCCCTTAAGATCGTAACTCCACTGATGATAGGGACAGATGAACCCGCGCGCATTGCCGCTGAGCTCGCGGCAGAACTCCGACGCCCGGTGCGCACAGCGGTTTTCGAAGACATTGATCGTTCCGTCGGCGGCGCGTGCGACCACGACCGGCGTCGGCCCGACATTGGAACGAATGAAGTCGCCGGGATTGGGTACCTCGGCCTCGAGCGCTACGTAGTTCCAGGTGTGGCCGTGGAAGATGCGCTCGACTTCGCGCTCGTAGATGGCTTGATCGGTATAGACCCAGTCGGGAATGACGGTGAGATCGTCATTCGGCCACACGTAATCCTGCGCCATATCGGCATTTCGCAGCATCATGCGGATCGTCCTTGCAAGGCCGTCATGCCAAAGCACTGAGCGTCTCAAGCATATCCGAGCGAAGTGACGTTGCAATGGATTTGCGACCGGTCATTTGCCGGCGTACGCTGCGTACAGACCGCACGGAGAATGCCATGGCGCAAGAACCGCTCGCCACCAAGGGCAATTATCTGCACATTTACGACTTCCGCGTGGAAGAGGGCAAAGAGGACGAATTCGTCCGCCTGTTCGAAGCCTTCGACTATTCGGACGGCAATCCCATGCACAAGTCGTGGGCGCAGGTGAAGGACGGCGTACTCTGCCGCGACACCGAGGACCCGCAGCGCTTTTTTCTGATCGCGGAATGGTCGGACATTGAGGAGCACGCGCGCATTCGCAAAATCCTCGCCAATGAGATAAAGCCGGAATTCATCAAATACATCGAGGGCCACAAGTTCGTGCCCAAATATGTCGAGGTCGTCTCTTCGACGCCGGACGAAATTCTGAAGAAAGCGGCGGCGGAGTGAAATAGCGGCGCAGGTCAGCGCCGCAAGTTCGTAACCGCGCCGGCATCGCCCACGATCGGCCGCGGACGCGGCAGCGGTACCTCGTCGATGGGAATGGGTGTGCCTTCCGCTAGTGCCGCCGGCTCGCGCACGTCCCATTCGCATAATTTATAATTATTCCGCCGCTTTTCGCGGTCGATGTGCACGTGTTCGGCGTGCTCGGCGTCGGAGCCGGGACCGAGTACGGTCATGAAGCGCGCGCAGGCGCTCGCCCGCACGGCGTCGCGGAAGTCCTTCGGCGTTCCAGTATCGGCCAGCACCAGCAGTTTGCCGTTGGCGAGCTTGAAGGAGTGCACATCGAGCGCGTCGGCGCGACCGTGCTCGCTCAAGGTTGCCCCGCGCACGCGGTCGCGGCCGCGGCATTCGTAGGAGCCAAGGTTTTCCAGTACGCGCAGCGGCGCGCCGAGTTTGCTGGCGGCCGGGGCGACGTCCTCACGCAGCCACTGCGCAACGTTGAGCGCCATCTTGCAGCGCAGCGTGGCCGGCGGCGTGATCGTCACCTTGCTCGCGTCTGGCAGAACTACAGTTTCCAGCCGCACCGCGTCCGGCGCGCCGCATTCGCCAGGCGCAATCAGCGCGCCGAGCGGCGGCGCGACTGCGATTTTGGCAAGCGCTTGATCGCACTCCGTCGGCTCGACCGGACTGGCTGCCGCTTTTTCCGGTAACGAGGCAAAGGCCTCCTGCGGCGGCGCGATCTGTTGCGGAATGGCGATCGGCCGCGCGTAGCTGTGTACCGGCTTGGCCCGCGCTACGAGAGATGGTGTCGACTGCTGCGCCAAGGCTGGTTGGCCGGCGCTTGTCCCGGCAAGTGCGGCGAGAACGAAAAACGCTCTTAAGCGGCGGTTCACGCAACAAACCTGCATGCCGATTGAGGCGAGAATTCGCGCGCCGGCGCGCCGGGCCGGGGGGCTGTTTACTAAGCCCGCATTGCACCTTTTCGCAAGCTTAGGGGTCTCCGGCTAGGTGCATTGCGAAACTTAAAGCGTTTGCCTTGCCGCCCCGTGCGGGTAACCTTGGGCGGTCATCGGCCGTATTCGGCCGTGGCCCAAAACCGGCGCTGGGAGGAACGATCATGCTCGGGCTGATGCAGGATTGGCAGCTTTTGTGCCATCGCATCATTGATCATGCCGCGCTCAATCACGCCGAGCGGCCGGTCATCTCGCGCTCGGTCGAAGGGCCGATTCACAGAACGAACTACGCGGCCGTGCGGGGCCGCGCGCTCCGCGTGGCGCAGCGGCTCGACCGCGACGGCATCAAGCTCGGCGACCGCGTGGCAACGCTTGCCTGGAATAGCTGGCGCCACCTCGAATGCTGGTACGGCATCATGGGGATCGGCGCGGTCTATCACACGGTCAATCCGCGCCTGTTTCCCGACCAGATCGTCTGGATCGTCAATCACGCCGAAGATCGCGTGATGATGCTCGACACCACCTTTGTGCCGCTCATGGAAAAGCTCGCCGACCGGCTCCAGTCGATCGAGCGCTACGTCGTTCTGACCGATGCCGCTCATATGCCAGCGACCATCCTGAAGAACGCGGTCCCCTACGAAGAGTGGATCGCCGAAGTCGATGGCGATTTTGCCTGGAAATCATTCGACGAAAACACCGCTGCCGGCATGTGTTATACCTCGGGCACCACGGGCAATCCGAAGGGCGTGCTCTATTCGCACCGCTCCAACGTCCTGCACTCGATGATGGCGGCGCAAGCCGACGCCATGGGCGCCACCTCGCGCGACGTCGCGATGCCGGTCGTGCCGATGTTTCACGCCAATTGCTGGGGTCTCGCGCTGACCGCCCCGATGGTCGGCGCGGCCATGGTGATGCCGGGCGCCAAGCTCGACGGCGCCTCGATCTACGAACTGCTCGACCAGGAGCGCGTCACCTTCACCGCCGCCGTGCCGACGGTGTGGCTGATGCTGCTGCAACATCTGGAAGCCAACAATCTGAAGCTGCCGTACTTAAGGAAAGTGGTCATCGGCGGCTCGGCGGCGCCGCGCGCCATGACGCAGAAGTTCCAGGACGTCTACGGCGTCGAAGTCTGCCACGCCTGGGGCATGACCGAGATGAGCCCGCTCGGCACGCTCGGCTCGATCAAGCCCGAATACGCGGCGCTGACCGGCGACGCCAAACTCGACGTGCAGATGAAACAGGGCCATTCGCCGTTCTGCGTCGAAATGAAGATTGCCGACGACAACGACCGCGAACTGCCGCGCGACGGCAAGACCTTCGGCCGGCTGAAAGTGCGCGGACCATCGGTCGCCCGCGCCTATTTCAAGGAAGGAAGCGAGGTGCTCGACGCCGAAGGCTTCTTCGATACCGGCGACGTCGCCACCCTCGACCGGTACGGGTACATGCAGATCACCGACCGCTCCAAGGACGTGATCAAGTCCGGCGGTGAATGGATTTCCTCGATCGATCTGGAAAACCTGGCGATCGGTCATCCCAAAGTCGCCGAGGCGGCGGTGATCGGCATCCGCCATCCCAAGTGGGACGAGCGGCCGCTGCTCGTCGTCGTGCTCAAGGAAGGACAATCCGCCACCAAACCCGAGCTGCTGTCCTACTTCGAAGGCAAGGTGGCGAACTGGTGGATGCCCGACGACGTCGCTTTCGTCGCCGACATCCCGCACACCGCGACGGGCAAGATTCAGAAGACTGCCCTGCGCGAGCGCTTCAAGAACTACGTGCTACCGACTGCCGCGGCGCAATGATTCGTCGGCCGGCTGACTGAGCGCGCCAGGCGCAGCCGCGGCCAAGCACCGCGCTGCAAGTTCCCTGTGGATGATCGGGCAACATGGTTACCTGAATCATCTCCTTTTTATCCTTCGTTTCAATCGCTTGGCAGCCGTACGCAATAATACGGATGGGGTGTACCCCCGCTCGGTTAATATTACCGCCATGCTGCGTCGCACAATGAACACAATTGACCTGTCTTAGCGGCCTCGGCTCCAGTTCAGCGAGCCGAATCACAACTCCCCTAAACAACGAAGAAGGAAGATCATGGCTAACAATAGCCTCAAAAAGCTTATGTGTGCGTCAACTCTTGTTGTTTCTATTTTCACAATACCAATGACTGCTTCGGCACAGACTGGAATAGCCTCCGTGTATTCAGGGGGACTGACAGCTGACGGCGAGCACGCAAGCCCTGGGGGCCTGACTGCTGCCCATCGGTCGCTGCCGTTCGGGACACTTGTGCGGGTCACCAATGACCGCACCGGCCGTTCCGTCGTGGTGCGGATCAATGACCGTGGACCGTTCGTCCGCGGCCGCATCATCGATCTGATGCCGGCGGCTGCTCGCGCGCTCGGCATGGATGGCTTGGCGCATGTGACGGTGACCGTGGTCGGCAAGGCCGGCCACGGCCACGCTTGAACGAAAATCATTCAAAGAAATGATACGGCGGGAGGCCAAATGGCCTCCCGCTTTTTTGCGAGCGCGGATCTTCGGCTGAAATCTTCAGCGGCGTTAACTTTCTGCCGATCGGTCTATTGTGCGATCCGTAAGACACCGCGGTTTAGAACGCAGTCTGCGCCCGCAGGAGGGCATGAAGCGATGCCAGGCCGCCCCATGGATAACCGCCGCGCCGTCCAGCGCACGCGCATTCAGCGCAACGCCAAGATCCTCGTGCCGCGCAATTCTCCGGTGATTCACTGCACCGTTCAGGACCTCACCAGCACAGGCGCCTGCCTGACGCTCGCCAGCACCTCCGGCCTGCCGGCGAACTTCGATCTGACCTTCGAGCACGGCCGCACGCGCCGCCCCTGCCGTGTCGTTTGGCGCACCAGTGACCGGCTCGGCGTGAGCTTCGAAGAACCGGCCGAGAGTTAAAATTCGGCAACAGCGCGGATGAGACGCTCGATATCTTCCGGCCGCGACAGCCGGTGATCGCCATCCTTGACGAGCGTCAGGACGACGTCGTCGCTGGCGAGCCTGGCGACGAGCTCGGTCGCATGTTGCCAGGGCACGTCGGGGTCTTCGACACCCTGCAGGATGCGCACCGGGCAGCCGGTCTCGATCATTCCGCCCAGCAGCAGGTGATTGCGGCCCTCCTCGATGAGCTGTCTGGTGACGAGGTAAGGCTGCGGCGAATATTCCGACGGCCGCTCCCACACGCCCTTCTCCGCAAGCTCGCGCTTGATCGCCGGGGTGAAACGCTTCCACATCAGTTCTTCGGTGAAATCGACGGCCGGCGCGATCAGCACCAGTCCGGCGACCGGCGCCGAGCCGGCCTGCCCGCTTGCCCGCAAGGCGCGCGCCATCAACAGCGCCAGCCAGCCGCCCATCGACGAGCCGATCAAGATTTGCGGGCCGCGGCAGCAGGCCTCGAACACGGCGAGGCTGTCGGCGAGCCAGCGGCCGATCGTGCCGTCGGTGAATTTACCCTCCGATTCACCGTGACCCGAATAATCGAAACGCACGAAGGCGCGGCGGTTGAGTTCGGCCCATTCCGCCAGCGCCTGCGCTTTGGTGCCCTTCATGTCGGAGTTAAAGCCGGACAGGAAAAACAAGCCGGGGGCGGCGCCGTCCTGCTGCCGCACAGCGATGGCACGGCGGTCATTCGTTTCGCCAATTTGCAGGAATTTCAGCGTCTTATCGTTCATTGGAAGCTCGGCGGGACGGGCCGCGGCGGCGGCTTTTGCAGCCGCATGTTTCGCCGCAAATGGCGCCTGCGCGCAAGGCACTGCCTCGCCTTCTCAGTGCTTTCTCGACCGGATCGAGCCCGCCGCTGCGAACATCCGACCGCGACGGAACGACGTTCACGCACAAGCTTTTTTCCATGCAATGTCGTTGACTTGTGCCGGGAAACTACCGATCTTTGGCATTCGCCGAAGAAGCAATCCTCGGATGCATCTGTTGTGGTCCGGCTAAGGATGCTGACGGCGCGTAGCAACGGATAGAAGGAGACCGAACCCATTCGTCGTCCAATCAGATCCGCGCAGCCTGCTCCCAAGGAGGGGCCGCGCATCAATGAGGAGATCCGCGTTCGCGAGGTCCAGCTCATAGACAAGGATGGCGCCAACAAGGGCGTCACAGAGATTAACGCCGCTCTGGCCATGGCGCAGGAGGCCGGGCTCGACCTGGTCGAGATCGCGCCCAATTCGCAGCCGCCGGTCTGCAAAATTCTCGATTTCGGCAAATATAAATATCAGGCGCAGAAAAAAGCCGCCGAGGCGCGCAAGAAGCAGAAAGTCGTCGAGATCAAGGAGATCAAGCTGCGGCCGATGATCGACGACCACGATTACGAGGTGAAGATGCGCTCGATGGAGCGTTTCTTCGAGGAAGGCGACAAGGTGAAGGTAACGCTCCGCTTCCGTGGCCGTGAAATGGCGCACCAGGAACTCGGCTACAAGCTCTTGGACCGGGTCAAGGGCGACACCACGGGCTTCGCCAAGGTCGAGCAGGAACCGCGTTTCGAGGGCCGCCAGGTCGTCATGGTGCTGGCGCCGCGCTAATCCGGGGCCATGCGGAGGCGCCGGCGATTCCCGGACCTCAGGGGGCGGGCCTCCGATTGCCATAACCGGCCGCCTCTGCCATAACCGCGCCCTCTCGCCGCCCGGCTGATAAGGGCTGCCGTGGCGGCGATTGGTGCTCACGCACAATCAGCTCGTTTTTGAGCATATCGGCGGGGCCGGGCGGCATGCCCGTTGGCCTTCGCCAAAGGAGAGCCAAATGCCCAAGATAAAGACCAAGTCGGGCGCCAAGAAGCGCTTCAAGGTCACCGGGACCGGCAAGGTCCTCTACGCGCAGTCGCACAAGCGTCACGGCATGATCAAGCGCACGAAAAAGCAGATCCGCCAGCTCCGCGGCACCTCCGTGCTGTTCAAGACCGACGGCGACAACATCAAGAAATACTTTTTGCCCAACGGCTGACCGCGAAAGCGCCTGCTGTTGAAGCGGGCTCCGCAGGTATTCCAGGTTCAGAAGGAGATTTGCCATGGCACGCGTCAAACGCGGCGTCACCGCCCATGCCAAGCACAAGAAGGTGCTCAAGGCCGCCAAGGGTTATTACGGCCGGCGAAAGAACACGATCCGGGTCGCTAAGCAGGCGGTCGAGAAGGCGCAGCAATATGCCTACCGCGATCGCAAGCGGCGCAAGCGCACGTTCCGCGCTTTGTGGATCCAGCGCCTCAACGCGGCGGTGCGGCCGTTCGGGCTGAATTACAGCCGCTTCATCGCCGGGCTCGACAAGGCCGGCATCGTGGTCGACCGCAAGGTGCTCTCCGATCTCGCGATCAGGGAGCCCTCCGCGTTCGAGGCGATCGTCGGCCAGGCCAAGATCGCGCTCGCGTGAGCGTGTCATGATCGATCGGGCCTATCTTCAGCGCATGGCGCGCTACAATCGCTGGCAGAACCAAAATCTGTACGGCGTCGCCGACAAATTGTCCGATGCCGAGCGCCGCAAGGAGCGCGGCGCATGGTTCGGTTCGATCCACAAGACGTTTAGTCATCTCTTGTGGGCGGACAATATCCAGATGAGCCGCTTCACCAGCGATGTGCTGAAACCCGCCGTCGGCATTCCAGAATCGACTTCACTCTATCCGGACTGGGAAAGTCTGAAGTCCGAACGCACGGCGTTCGACCAGAAGATTCTCAATTGGGCCGACACCGTCGATGACGCCTGGCTCGCCGTCGATCAGACGTTTTATTCCGGCGCTACTCAGCGCGAATGGACGCACCCACGTTGGGTTTTGGTCACCCATATGTTCAATCACCAGACCCATCATCGCGGCCAAGTGCATTCGATGCTCACTCAGGCTGGCGGCCGGCCGAGTGATACCGACCTGACGTTCTTGCCGGATTGAGCGCCGGGGAGTCGCCGATGACTGACGCCGCGCAACTCGAACCGCAAATCCTCGCCGAAATCGCCGCCGCTGGCGACGAGGCGGCGCTCGAAGCCGCGCGCGTGGCCGCGCTTGGCCGGAACGGCTCCATTACCGGCTTGTTGAAAACCCTCGGCACGCTGCCGCCGGACGAGCGCAAGTCGCAGGGACCTGCGATCAACGGCCTCAAAGATCGCGTCAACGCTGCGCTCGCCGCGCGTCGCGAGGCGTTCAAGAGCGCGGCATTGCAGGCGCGTCTGAATACCGAAAGCATCGACGTGACGCTGCCGGTGCGTGAGGCGCCGTTCGAGATCGGCCGCGTCCATCCGATCACGCAGGTGACCGACGAATTGACCGCGATCTTCGCCGATATGGGCTTTTCCATCGCCGAAGGTCCCGACATCGAGACCGACGATTACAACTTCACCAAGCTCAACTTCCCGCCGGACCATCCGGCGCGCGACATGCACGACACGTTCTTCTTCAATCCGAAGCCGGACGGCACGCGGCTTCTGCTGCGCACTCACACCTCGCCGGTACAGGTGCGCACCATGCTCACGCAAAAGCCGCCGATCCGCGTGATCATTCCGGGCCGCACCTATCGCTGCGACTCCGACCAGACGCACACGCCGATGTTCCACCAGGTCGAGGGGCTGGTCATCGACAAGGGCTCGCATCTCGGCCACCTGAAATGGATCCTGGAAGAATTTGCCAAGGCCTTCTTCGAGGTCGACCGTGTCGGCATGCGTTTTCGACCGTCGTTCTTTCCGTTCACCGAGCCGTCGCTCGAAGTCGACATTCAGTGCCGGCGCGACAAGGGAGAAATCCGCTTCGGCGAGGGCAACGATTGGATGGAGATTCTCGGCTGTGGCATGGTGCATCCGAATGTGATGAGGAATTGCGGACTCGATCCCGACGAGTATCAAGGCTTTGCCTGGGGCATGGGGATCGATCGCATCGCCATGCTCAAATACGGCATGCCGGACCTGCGGCCGTTCTTCGAGGCCGATGTGCGCTGGCTCTCCCATTACGGCTTCCGCCCGCTCGACTTCCCGACGCTGGCGGGCGGATTAAGCGCGTGAATTCCGGACCAGCGCTATGATGAAATTCACGCTCGCGTGGCTCAAGGAGCACCTGGAAACCGATCGATCGCTGCCGGAAATCGCCGACAAGCTGACCATGATCGGGCTCGAGGTCGAACGCATCGAGGACAAGGGCAAGCTGTTGGCGCCCTTCCTCATCGCCCGCGTCGTCGAGGCGAAACAGCATCCCAATGCCGACCGGCTGCGGGTCTGCATGGTCGATACCGGCGACGGCAAGCCGATCCAGGTCGTCTGCGGCGCGCCCAACGCGCGCGCCGGCATGACCGGCGTGTTCGTGCCGCCCGGCGCCTACATCCCGGGCAAGGACATGACGCTCGCGGTCGGCACCATCCGCGGCGTCGAGAGCCGCGGCATGCTGGTGTCGGAATTCGAACTGAAAATCTCCGACAATCACGAAGGCATCATCGATCTGCCGGCTGATGCGCCGGTCGGCGCCAATTACGCGCAGTGGGCTGGCCTCGACGACCCGATGATCGAGATCAATCTGACGCCGAACCGCGCCGACTGCACCGGCGTGCACGGCATCGCCCGCGATCTCGCAGCCACAGACATGGGGCGGTTTAAAGACGCGGCGATCAAGCCGATCAAGGGCGAATTTCCCTGTCCCGTTTCAGTGAAAATCGAATCGCCCGACCTTTGCCCCGCCTTCGCGCTGCGCCTCGTCCGCGGCGTGAAGAACGGTCCATCGCCGCCATGGCTGCAAAAACGCCTGACTGCGATTGGGCTGCGCCCGATCAATGCGCTGGTCGACATCACTAATTTCATCACCTTCGACCGCGGCCGGCCGCTGCATGTGTTCGATGCCGCCAAGGTACGTGGCAATCTGACTGTACGCGGCGCGGCAGCCGGTGAGACATTGCTGGCGCTCGACGGCAAGACCTACACGCTCGACGACACGATCTGCGTCATCGCCGACGACGAAGGCGTCGAGTCGCTCTCTGGCGTCATGGGCGGTGAAAAAACCGGCTGCTCGGAAGCAACCACCGACGTGCTCATCGAATCCGCGCTGTGGGAGCCGATGAACATCGCGCACACTGGCCGCAAGCTCGGCATCAATACAGATGCCAGCTACCGCTTCGAGCGTGGCGTCGATCCGGCCTTCATGCTGCCGGGCCTCGAACTGGCGACCCAGATGGTGCTCGATCTGTGCGGCGGCACGCCGTCGGAGATCGTCGTCGCGGGCAGCGCGCAGACCCCCGAGCGGGTCATCGATTTCCCTGTCTCCGAGGTCAAGCGTCTGGCCGGACTTTCGGTGCCGCTACTGGAAATGCGCCGCGTGCTCGAACGGCTCGGCTTCTTTGCCGCCGGTCAGGGCGAGCGCCTCAAGATCGCGGTGCCGTCGTGGCGGGCCGACGTGCAGGGCAAGGCCGATGTCGTCGAGGAAGTGGTGCGCATCCTCGGCGTTGACCGCGTACCGGCGACGCCGTTCGACCGCGGCGCGGCGCCGCGCAAACCGGTACTGACGCCGATTCAATTGCGCACGCGCAAGGCAAAGCGCGCGCTCGGGGCGCGTAATTTGGTCGAGGCGGTGACTTGGTCGTTCATCGACAAGCAAAAGGCGGAGCTGTTCGGCGGCGGTAAGCCCGAACTTGCGCTCGCCAATCCGATTGCGGCTGACCTGTCCGACATGCGGCCAAGCCTCATTCCCGGCCTCGTCGCTGCGGTACAGAGAAACGTCGACCGTGGTTTCGCTGATGTTGGGCTGTTTGAAGTCGGACAGATTTTTCGCGGCGATCAACCAGCCGATCAGCTGACCGGCGCTGCCGGCGTGCGCCATGCGCTCGCCAAACCCTCCGGCCTCGGCCGGCATTGGTCGAAGCGCGACGGCGAAGTCGATGCGTTCGACGCCAAGGCCGATGCGCTCGCGATACTGACTGCCGCTGGCGCGCCGGCGCAGGCGCTGCAAGTCGTGCCCGGCGGGCCGGCTTGGTTTCATCCCGGCCGCTGCGGAATGATTCAAATCGGGCCGCAGAATATTCTCGGTTACTTCGGCGAACTGCATCCAAGCGCGCTCGAGGCGCTGGATGCCGAGGGTCCGCTGGTTGCGTTCGAAGTGATTCTCGAGCGAATTCCCGAACCGAAAGCCAAGGCGACGCGCGCCAAGCCGGCGCTCGACTTGTCTGCCTTCCAGCCTGTCGAACGCGATTTCGCCTTCGTGGTCGAGCGCGACGTCAAGGCGGCCGATATCGTGCGCGCGGCGGCGGGTGCCGATCGCAAGCTCATCACTGGCGTGACAGTGTTTGATCTCTACGAGGGGACGGGCATCGCCGCCGGCAAAAAGTCGGTCGCCATAGCGGTCACTATCCAGCCGCGTGAGCGCACGATGACGGATGCAGAGATCGAGGCGCTGGCGGCCAAGATCGTCGCCGAGGTGAGCAAGCGCACGGGCGGCGTGCTGCGAGGCTGATCTAGTTGTTACGCAAGATGCGAGGCGTGCCGCCAAGTTCCTCAGGCTCACGCCGACGGCCGGGTTTACGCTTGCGCGTTGGGCGCTCTCCCGGCTCCGGCTGGCGCTCGCCGGCGAGCTGCTTCAGCGCCGCGTCGGCGGCGCGTTCGCCAGATTCCCAGGCGCCGCCGACCGTGCCCCACAGCGTTTCATGCACCGCCTCGCCGGCGAACCAGGCGACGCCACGCACCGGCTCAAAAAGGGCGCGGCGCGCTGGTTCTCCGCCGGGGACAGCGGCCGACATGGCGCCGAGCGCAAGAGGGTCGGTGTTCCAGCGCGTGGCGCTGGCGCGCAGCACCGCCTTCTTCACGCCCGTGCCGTAAAGCTTCGCCAGCCAATCGCCGGCGGCGTCGACCATTGCAGCTTCCCCCTTCGCCGAGAGGTCGCGGCCGAATGAGCCGGCGACCTCGACCAGGCACAGCGGCGTGCCGGAGACGTTGCCGAGAATAGCGGCGGTGTGCGTGTCGGACGATCGTTCAAAAACGAGATCGTCGCTGTCGAGCCCCAGCGGATTGCCGGCAAACTGGAACGCGATGTGATCGTAGCTGCCGAGCGAGAGGCTGCTGAATGCTCCGCTGATCCGTGGCGGCAAGTCGGGCGTAAAACGAATGCGGCCGGCAGCGAGCACGTTCGTCGACGCTGTGATGATGGCGGTGCGGGCGCTGATCGTTCCCTTCGGCGTCTCAACTTCGACGGTGCGGTCGATCGCGATCGATGTCGCCGGCGTCGACAACTGGACGGTCAGCCCCGCGGCGCGATCTGCCAGCAACGAACCAAACCCCTGCCGGCAAAACGCGTCGGCATTGCGTTCGGGCACGCGCGCGAAGTCGGCGGCGGACAGTTGCGCTAAATCTTTGCCGCATGCGAACGGGCCAAGCACGAACTCGACGGTCGAACGCCAGTCGCCGAGATCGCCCGGCAGCGCCTGTTCGCAGGCGACATCGCCTTTGCGCGCGGCATCGTCGATGGCGCGCGTTGCCCGCACCTGCGCGGCGAGGAAGTCTTCCAGCTCGCCCTCGCGCGCGTTGCGCAACCCAATGCGCACTTTTTGGCTTTGCGGCGCCGGATAGATTTCCACGCCACGGCCGGGCGCGATCCTGGCGACCGGATTCGAACTGGGCGCGTGAATCCAGTGCGCGCCGCGATCATAGGGCAGGCCGAAAGTGCTTATATCGGTGACGCACCGGCCACCCAGATGGTCGGCGGCTTCGATAAGCAGATAGCGCCGTCCGGCGGCCGCCACGCGGCGCGCGGCGGCTATTCCGGCGGCGCCCGCGCCGACGATAACGACATCGGCTTCTGCCGAGCGCGCGGCCGGCGCGGCGATGGCGGGCTTCGCCAGCAAACCGGCGGCGGCGGCGAGAAACGAGCGGCGGTTTAATCGCGTCATGGTTGCCAATTGCTTTGCCAGATTGGTTAGCCGGGGCGGCTCGTATTGCTGATCTGACGGCCGGCAGTCCAATCAGGCTTAAATTTCGGTAATCAGTACGACATTGCCATGAACCAAATTGCAACAGAGATCGCATAACATCCTCGCGAGTAAAGACGCGGCGAAACCGCGCGACTCGCCAGGGGGCCGCATGAGCAGAATGCTCGATCGCATCGGGCGGCTGATTGCCCGCTATCTCGATGAGCCGGTGTCCGGCTACGAGCCGTTCACGCCGAGCGATCCCGAGGCGTTGCGCCAGTCCTTGCGGCCGGGCGACGTCCTTCTGGTCGAAGGCAACGCCCGCATTTCCGGCGTCATCAAATATCTGACCCAATCGACCTGGTCGCATTCGGCGCTCTATGTCGGGCCGCTCAGAGACCGCGTCGCGGCCGACGGCGAGCCGCACGTGCTGATCGAGGCCAATGCGGGCGAGGGCGTCGTTTCTGCGCCGCTGTCAAAATACATTCGCTTCCATACCCGTATTTGCCGGCCGGTCGGCCTGACTGAGAGCGACTGCGCCATCGTCTGCGCCTATGCCATGGACCGGCTCGGCTTTGCCTACGATCTGAAAAACATCACCGACCTGATGCGCTATCTGTTTCCATTGCCGGTCCCGGCGCGCTGGCGCCGGCGCATGATCGCGCTCGGCTCCGGCGACCCGACGCGGCTCATCTGCTCGGCGCTGATCGCCGACGCCTTTTCCGCCGTGCGCTATCCGATCCTGCCCAAGATCACGCTGACCAGCCGCCAGGCGCGTGAGCAGATTCTGGAGATTCGTCATTCCTCGCTTTATTGCCCGCGCGATTTCGACATCTCGCCGTACTTCAATGTGGTGAAGCCGACCATCGCCAGCGGCTTCGACTACAAGGCGCTGCACTGGGCCGATCTGCCGCACGCGGCAGCATCCGAGGCGCCGCTCGTTCCGCCGGCGGCGCCTGAGCGCGAGCACGCGGGAGCCGTCGTCGCCTGACCGTCTCTTGTGCTCGCCGGTCACTGCCGTTACCTCTCCTCGCCAGCATGTTCGACGACGCCGCCAGAGCATTGACGCAGATGTTTTCCGCCCCGCTACGCGCGGTGTTGTGGAAATCGATCGCGCTTGCGCTCGCCCTCATTATCGCCGTCGCCGTCGCGCTTGAGCGCCTGATCGTGGCGCTGGTCGGGGAGGGCAGCACGTCGGCGGAGAACGCGCTTGGGCCGCATGCGCATCTGCCGCTCGACGCCATCGCCTGGCTTCTCTCGATCGCTGCCGGTTTCGGCATCCTCGCCGGCAGCGTGATGCTCATGCCGGCCGTCACCTCGCTGGTGGCGAGCTTTTTCTCCGACCAGATCGCCGAAGAAGTCGAACGCGAGGATTATCCGGCCGATCCGCCCGGCATGGCGCTGCCGCTGTGGCGCGCCATGGTCGAGGGTGGCAAGACGGCGCTGCTTGCGATTGTGGTCTATGTGTGCGCCGCGCCGCTTCTCCTCGTCGCCGGGCTGGGTGTCGTCATCTTCTTCCTCGCTACCGCCTGGCTGCTCGGCCGCGTATATTTCGAACTTGCCGCCATGCGATTTCGTTCGCCGGCGGAGGCGAGGGCGCTGCGCAAACGCAATGCCGCTTCGGTCTATACCGGCGGTTTGTTGATCGCCGCTTTCGTGTCGATCCCGATCGTCAATCTGGCGACTCCGCTGTTTGCCATGGCCTTCATGGTGCACCTGCACAAACGGATCAGCGCCAAGGCTTGAGCGGGCGCTCGGCTCGCGGCCTAACGCTTCCAATCGCGCGGTGCGGATTTCTGCTGCGCCATACGGCGCGCGGCGGCAGCCACCGAGAAAGTAACGACCAAAAAGCGCGCCAGATGATGCGCCCCGACATAGACCGGGTCGAGGTGCAACGCGAGCGCCAGCACCATCATCGTGTCCTGTGCACCAGGCGCAAATGCGATCGCGACATTGGCAATCGGGAATGGATAGAAATGGATCACGATCAGCACGAAGAAAGTCGCGACCGCCATCGACACCGCGAATGAACCAAACGCGGCGCCGAGAAAGCCGACCAGCATCCGTGCCGTGGTGTTGGCAAAGCGCGAGCCAACGAGGCCGCCAAGCACGATTACCGCGCTTGAACCGATCCACCAGGGCAGGGCGGCATCGATGGTGCCGGTGCCGTGCAGGATTGCGGAACCGGCCATGGCGCCAAACAACAGCCCGCCGGGAAACCGCAGCCGCTGAAAAGCAACCGCGAAGACCGTTGCAACCGCGACCAGTAAAGCCATTTCGCCCAGCACCGACATGCCGGCGGGCCCGCGCACAGGCGCCACTGCCGGCACCACCAACCCGAACAACGCGAGCCCGTTGGGCAGGCCGAGGACAAGAAGCAGCACGCGGACGGTCTGCACGATGGCGATGGCACGTAAATCGCCGCCGAGTTCGGTCGACAGCGCGATGACTTGCGCCATCGAGCCGGGACTGGCGCCCATCAAGGCCGACAGCGGGTCCCAGCGGTGGACGACGCGCAGATAGATCGACGTCGCCAGCATCATGGCGATTGAGGCGAGCATGAGTATTGCGATGCTGGCAGGCCATGTGGCCACCCCGCGCAGCGTCTCCGGCGTAACCACCGTGCCGAGCAGAATGCCGACGATGACGTAGCAGACGCGCGCGAGCGCGAGCGGCATCTTGACCGGCCGGCCCAACAACGCGGCCGCCGCCACCGCTATCACCGAGCCGGACACCAAGCCGGCCGGAAGTTGCAGCAACGCGAACGTGACCCCGCCGGCGAGCGCGATCGCGAGCGTCTCGGCAACATCGATGACAGTGCGCCGTGGCGGCAGGGAGAAAAGCACGATCCGCCATGAATGCCCTTGGCGCCAAGCGCCGTCAAATCATGACGATGCGGCCAACTGGCGACTCGTCAACTTTGGACGTGTCAACTTGGGATGTGATGGCGGGAGGCCAGCGCGTGCGCTCGCCGTCCGCGGCCTTTGCCAAGCACAATGCGCATGAGATCGGCGGCGTTCTTTGCGCCAAGCTTTTCCATGATGCGCGCGCGGTGCACCTCGATCGTGCGCGGGCTGATGCCGAGTTCCCTGCCGGCTTCCTTATTGGAAGCGCCTTGCGCGATCCGTCCTAAAACCTCGCGCTCGCGGGCAGTCAGACGTTCGTTGCCAGGAAAGTCCTCCGCCAACAGGTCTTCCACCCGCTCGAGCCGCGCGAAGGCGCGCACCGCATCGCGCACGCGCGCCACGACGCCCGCCGCTGCGAACGGCTTCTCGATGAAGTCGAGCGCGCCATTGCGGATCGCCTCGACCGCGGTTGGAATATCGCCCAGGCCGGATATGACCAGGATCGGCGCCGGATAGTGCGGCGCATCGATCTTCTTTAACAGCTCGATTCCCGAGCAGCCCGGCAAGAACACGTCGATGAGCGCGCATTCCGGGGTGCGCGAACGCGCCGCCGCGAGAAAGGACTCGCCATCTGTAAAACCGGTGACCGAATAACCCTCAGCGCCAAGGATGATTGCGAGTGCCGCGCGCACTGACGGATCGTCGTCGACAATAAAAATCTCGCCCATCGCGACTCCGGTGGCACGAGCGATGCAACTGATTCGCGAGAGCGAAACTAACACCGCCTACGCGCGCGCTGAGGTAACCCACGGCGGCGATCTAAAAATCGTTCTCCGACCGATTGGTGGCCGCTGGCCCACTTCACCCGCGATGGCGCGGTATCTTTTTATAGACCGCCGATGGACAGGGCCGGCAAACTATGGTGACGTTGGCCCAAACAATGCGGAGCGAACAAAAAGCCGCGTGAAACCAGGGGAACGTCGTGCTGCAGGGGTGGGTCGTCGTCCTTATTGCACTCGCCTATATCGGGTTTCTGTTCCTGGTGGCGAGCTACGGCGACCGCATTCGCGCGCTGACGCGCGGCTCGCGACTTTGGATCTATCCGCTGTCGCTGGCGATCTATTGCACCTCGTGGACGTTCTTCGGCTCGGTCGGGCTCGCGTCGCGCGGCGGCTTTGATTTTCTCACCATCTATGTCGGACCGATGCTGATGGTCGGGCTCGGCTATCCGCTGCTCGCGCGCGTCGTGCGGCTCGCCAAGGGACAAAATATCACCTCGATCGCCGATCTGATCGCCGCCCGCTACGGCAAGAGCCAGGCGGTGGCGGCGACCGTTGCGCTGATCGCCATCGTCGGCATGATTCCCTATATCGCGCTCCAGCTCAAAGCGGTGTCGTCTTCGGTCGGCACGATCATGAGCGAAGCGTCGCCGGACGGCGTGCTGCAGCCCATGCTCGGCGACAGCGCGCTTTTGGTCGCGCTGTTCATGGCGGCATTCGCGGTGCTGTTCGGGACACGTCACACCGACGCGACCGAACATCAGGACGGCCTGATGCTGGCGATCGCCACCGAATCGATCGTCAAGCTCGTCGCCTTTCTCGCGGTCGGCATCTTCGTCACGTTCGTCATGTTTCCCGGACCGCTGGCGCTGTTCAGCCGCGCGCTCGAACAGCCGCAGACTGCGGCGCTGTTGACGCAGACGCCGCCGCTTGCCGGCTTCTGCGCGATGGCGGTGCTGTCGCTGTTCGCCATCGTTCTGTTGCCGCGGCAATTTCACGTCACCGTGGTCGAGAACCATAGCGAGGCGGAAATCCGCCGCGCCGCCTGGCTGTTTCCGCTCTATCTGGTGCTCATCAATTTGTTCGTGCTGCCGATCGCTGCCGCCGGCCTGCTCGATTTTCCGCTCAGCCACTACCACGGCGACATGTTTGTTCTCGCGCTGCCGCTCGCCGCCCATTCGACGGTGATGACACTCGTCGCCTTCGTCGGCGGCCTGTCAGCGGCGACCGCGATGGTGATCGTCGAATTGGTCGCGCTCGCGATCATGGTGTCGAACGACATCGTGGTGCCGCTCCTGCTCAAGCGGCGCCCCACGCAAACCGGCGAACCGAACGATGCCGGCGCCCGGCTGTTGACCACGCGGCGCATCGCCATCTTCGTCATTTTGTTTCTCGCGTACGCCTATTACCGCTCGGCGGCCGACGCGCAGCTCGCCTCCATCGGTCTGCTCTCGTTCGCCGCCATCGCGCAGTTCGCCCCGGCTTTCTTCGGCGGCCTCATCTGGCGGCGCGGGACCGCGCGCGGCGCCATCGCCGGCATGACCGCCGGCATCCTGGTGTGGGCCTATACGCTTCTCCTGCCGAGCGTCTCCGACGCCGGCATCGTCGGGGCAGGAATACTGACCGAAGGGCCGTGGCATTTGGCCTTGCTGCGGCCGCAGGCGTTGTTTGGCATTGATCTGCCGCCGCTGGTGCACGGCGTGCTGCTCAGCCTCGCCTTCAATATCGCCTGCTACATCGGGTTTTCGCTGACCCGCATGCCGCAGCCGATCGAACGCATGCAGGCCGATCTGTTTGTGCCCTCAGACTTGACGCCGATATTGGCGCCGCGGGCGACCAGCTTTCGGCTGCGCCGCGCATCGATCTCGGTTGAAGAACTGATCACCGCCGTCGCCCGCTACCTCGGCGCCGAGCGCACGCGTGAATCCTTTAGGAATTTCGCCGCGACGCGCCGTCTCAGCCTCGATCCGCAGGCCGAGGCCGACATTGAGTTGCTGCAACACGGGGAGTATCTGCTCGCCTCCGCGATCGGCGCCGCCTCGTCGCGGCTCGTTCTTTCGCTCCTGATCCGTAAGCGGACGCTGTCGACCAAGGCGGCACTCAAACTGCTCGACGACGCCAATGCGGCGATCCATTACAACCGCGAAATTCTGCAAACCGCGCTCGATCACGTCCGCCAAGGCATCGCGGTCTTCGATAAGGATCTCAACCTTGTCTGCTGGAACCACCAGTTCGGTGAAATCTTCGATCTGCCGCACGAACTGACGCGGGTTGGCGTGCCACTCGAGGAAATCCTGCGCCGCACAGCGCGGCACGGCGGACGTGCCGGCGCCGAGATCGAGGCATTCGTCGCCGAGCGGCTCGCCAAATATACCGTCGAAGACGCACCGTTCCTCGAACGCTTCGCCGAACGCGCGCTGGTGATCGAAGTGCGCGGCAACCGCATGCCTGACGGCGGCCTCGTCACCACCTTCACCGATATGACGCCAAGCGTGAAAGCGGCGGAAGCGCTCGAACGCGCCAACGCGACGCTGGAACGACGCGTCCGCGAGCGCACCGAGGAATTGACCCGTCTCAATGCGGAGCTGCATCGGGCCAAGGCGGAAGCCGACGACGCCAATATTTCCAAAACCCGCTTCATCGCCGCGGCGAGCCATGACATTCTGCAGCCGCTCAACGCCGCCCGCCTCTACGTGACCAGCTTGAGCGAGCGCCAGCGCGCCGCCGGCGATGGCGATCTGGTCGCGAATATCGATGCTTCGCTCGAGGCGGTGGAGGAGATATTTGGCGCGCTCCTCGACATTTCGCGGCTCGACACCGGCGCGATGAAGCCGGAATTCTCCGTCTTCCGCATCGATGAACTGCTGCAACGGCTGGAAGTGGAATTCTCTCCGCTGGCGGCTGAAAACGGCCTCGAACTGAAATTCATGCCGTGTTCGCTTCACGTGCGGTCGGACCGTCGGCTGCTCGGGCGCTTGCTGCAGAACCTCGTCTCCAATGCGATCAAATACACGCCGGCTGGACGCGTGCTGGTCGGCTGCCGGCGCGCCGGCGCGCGGCTGCGTATCGACGTCTGCGACACCGGCATCGGCATTCCGCACGGCAAGCGGAGTGCGATCTTTGAGGAATTTCACCGGCTCGACCAGGGTGCCCGGGTGGCGCGCGGCGTCGGTCTGGGCCTGTCGATCGTCGAGCGTATTGCGCGCGTGCTCGATACCGAAGTTTTGTTGCAATCGGCACCGAGCCGGGGCTCGCGTTTCTCCGTCAGAGTGCCGCTCGCCGCGGCGACTGTTGAGAGCGCCACCGTGCATCCGATCGTGCGGATCGATGCCGGACGGCTCACTGGCACGGTCGTCCTTTGCATCGACAACGAGCGCGCCATTCTCGACGGCATGGACGCGCTCCTCGGCGGCTGGGGCTGCCGCGTGCTCAAAGCCGCAAACCTTGCCGAAGCGCTCGCGGCGATGGACGAGTTTGGCGCCGATCCGGACGGCCTTTTGGTCGACTATCACCTTGACGGCGCCAACGGCGTCGCGGCGATCGCGGAATTGCGGCGGCGGCTCAAGCGGCAGATACCGGCGATTGTCATCACCGCCGACCGCTCGGCGCATGTGCGCGAGGAGGCGGCCGGCGAAGGCGCCCATCTGCTCAACAAGCCGATCAAGCCCGCATCGCTGCGCGCACTCATCACACAATGGCAGGTGCAGCGCGTGGCCGCCGAATAGCGTCTTCGATCCGGTGGCGCGTTACGGCAACAGCCCGGCCGACCGATAAGCGGCAACCGCGCCGGCATGCAGCACAACGCCGCCGAATTCGAGAGCGCCTACGCCCTCCGTCCGCAACGGCTCGAACAGATCGCTTAAGCCTTCGAACAATGGGTTCAGCCGAGGCAGCTCGTCACGCGCCGCGAAGATTGCCGCGGCGACCTCGCGCACTTGGTTCTCGGCCGCGCGCCCATGCGTCACCAGCACGTTGAGCACCGCAGGCTGCGCCACATCGACGTCAAGGCCGCGGATCGCGCCCTTGCGCATGACCGTGCGCCGGTAGATCGGCACCGCGGAGAGCACTGTTTTCAGATCGCCGGGCGCGTAAAGGAGCACGCGCAACAAAATCCGCTCGGCGAGTGCGGTCATCACTTTATTCGGGATCGGGCATTGCAATTGCGCATCCGCCTCGCCGCGCACGAGCGCATCGGCGCCGGCAGCGAAATCGAGATAGAGCGGAACGAAGTCTGAGAACGTGATTCCAAGCGCGCCAAGTATGACGCGCGCATGCTGCGCCATGCCGCTTTTTTCCGGCCCAACGACGAGACGTCGGCCGCGCAGATCCGCCACACCGCGCAGGCTCGAATCGGCCGGCGTGATGAAAAACAATGGACCGGCATTCATCGGCGCCACCATGCGCAGATCGATTTTTTGGGTAAAAGGTGCCTCACCGTTCTTGGCGCGGCCGATCCAGTTCGCTGCCATGAAGCCGACGTCGATGTCGCCGGCAGCCAGCCGATTCGCATTCTCGACGCTAGCGGTTGGCGAAATGCTGACGTCGACCGGTGCGAGCGCGGGATTGCGTTCGAGCACGGCCTTGAGCGCGTGCCCCTGGCTCAAGAAGGTGCTATCGCGCTCCGCCGTGCCGATGCGCAGTGTCATTTGCGATCCTCACGCCTGATGAATTTGGATTGCGAGCTTTACTCATAACCGCAGCGAATGTCAGCTATGCCGAAGCTGGACAAGTCACCGCAACGCTGCCACTAAGACTTCGAATGTCTCACTAAACCTGAACTAATTTCGCGCAAGTCTGGGCCTTCAAGTCTGGACCCTCAAGTCTCGGCGCGACACATCCAGGCAAGATCCCGGCTCAGTGATGGATATTGCGACCGACGCCGAGACTCGTACTCAGACGATGCCGGCGTCGCTTTCTGAAGATCGCAAAGCAAGCACGGAGCAGACGCGGCATCGCCCGCTGGTGTTCGTCGCCGCGCTGGCGACGATCTTCATGGCCGCCATCGAAGGAACCATTGTCGCCACCGCCATGCCGACAATAGTCGGCGCGCTGGGCGGCATCGATCTCTTCACCTGGATTTTCGGTGCTTACCTGCTGACGCAAGCGATCCTGATTCCGATTTACGGCCGCCTGTCGGACATCTACGGCAGGAAGACAGTGCTCCTCTTCGGCATCGCTGTCTTTCTGGTCGGCTCCACGCTGTGCGGACTGGCGTGGAATATGGTTTCGTTGATCGCGTTTCGCGTCGTGCAGGGGGTAGGCGCCGGTGCGCTGATTCCGGTCTCGCAAACCGTCGTAGCCGACATCTACACCGGCGAAGCTCGCGCCAGAATGCAGGGCTACATCTCCAGCACATTCGGCAGCGCCGCCGTCATCGGACCGATGATCGGCGGACTGATCGCAACGCACGTGAGCTGGAAGGCGATTTTCTGGATCAACATTCCGTTCGGCATCATCGCTGCTGCGCTGTTGATGATCGCGCTCAAGGAAGAGATGAGGAAGCGGAGCCACCATATCGATTACATCGGCGCGGTACTGATGGCGTCGGCGACCGCGCTCATCATGATTGCATTGATCCACGCTGATACATTCAGCGTCGCGACGCTCGTCGGAGCGTTCGGCGCATCCGCGATCCTGCTCGCTGCGCTGATCTTCTACGAAAGCCGGACAGCCGAACCGATGATCCCGGTTCGATTGTATAGCCAGCGCCTGGTGGCCGGCGCCAACTGGGCCGGCGCCGCCAATGGCGCGATCTCGATGGCGGTTGTCGGATTTCTGCCGGTGTACATGCGGGCGCTGATGGGATCGAGCACGTTGACCGCAGGCGTGGCGCTCGGAACCTTGTCGGTGTTCTGGCCGTTCGGCGGCTTCATCGGCAGCCGCATGGTGCTGCGCATGCGCTACCGTCTTTCGTCCACGATCGGCGGCGTCATTCTCGTGATCGGCAGCTCGTTACTCGTATTGCTGCATCCAGGCGCCAGTCCGCTGCAGCCGATCATTGCGGTCGGCGTCATGGGCATCGGCATGGGTATCACCAACATTTCCTATGTGGTCGCCATCCAGGCCAACGTCGATTGGAGGGAGCGCGGCGCCGCGATGTCGAGCGTGTTCTTCACCCGCATTATCGGACAGTCGTTCGGCAGCGCCGTGTTCGGCGGCCTATTCAATGCCGGGCTGGCTGGAAGTTCGCTCAACGGCGACGCGTTCGTTCACTTGCTGCAGGAAGGGCGCCAGCAGATTGCCAATATTCCAGCGGGCGCTCTCGATGCGTTGGCTCACACGCTGCACAGCATTTATCTGGTTAGCGGCTTGATGGCCGTCCTGGTGCTCGTGGCTGTTCCAGCGTTCCCATCGGCGCTCCGATTGCGCGAAGAGCGCTGAGCACTATCCCGAAAGCCGCTCGATCGCAGCGCCGCAGCGGCCGAGCTTTTCTTCCAGCCGCTCGAAGCCGCGGTCGAGGTGATAGACGCGGTTGACGATGGTCTCGCCCTCGGCCGCGAGCGCGGCGATGACGAGCGACACCGACGCGCGCAGATCGGTCGCCATGACCGGCGCGCCCTTGAGCCGCTCGACGCCTTCGATCGTCGCCTTCTCGCCTTCGAGCTGGATGCGGGCGCCGAGCCGCGCCAGTTCCTGCACGTGCATGAAGCGGTTCTCGAAAATCGTCTCGACGATGCGCGAGGTGCCGCTGGCGCGCGTCATCAACGCCATGAGCTGCGCCTGCAGATCGGTCGGGAAACCGGGGAACGGCGCGGTGGTGACCTCGATCGGCTGCAAGCCCCCACCGTTGCGGGCAATGCGAATGCCCTCATTGGTCGGCGTCACGGTGACGCCGGTCTGCGCCAGCACGTCGAGCGCCGACTGCAGCAGGTCGGCGCGCGTGTTTTGCAACAGCACGTCGCCGCCGGCCATGGCGACCGCCATCGCGTAGGTACCGGTTTCGATGCGGTCGGGCAGCACGGCGTGCCGGGCGCCGCCGAGCTTGGTGACTCCCTCGACGATGATGCGCCTTGTGCCGGCGCCGGAAATGCGCGCGCCCATCTTGTTGAGGCAATCGGCAACGTCGGCGATTTCAGGCTCGCGGGCGGCGTTCTCGATTACGGTCGTGCCATTCGCCAGCGAGGCCGCCATGATCGCGGTGTGCGTTCCGCCGACTGTGACCTTCGGGAAGACGATCTCGCCGCCTTTGAGCCCCTGCGGCGCGCGCGCCACCACGTAGCCGCCATCGATATCGATCTTGGCGCCCAGTTGCTCCATGGCCAGGATCAAAAGATCGACCGGACGCGTACCGATGGCGCAGCCGCCGGGCATCGACACCCGCGCCTCGCCCATGCGCGCCACCAGCGGCGCCAGCACCCAGAAGCTCGCCCGCATCTTCGACACCAGCTCATAGGGCGCGGTGGTGTCGACGATGGTGGCCGCCGAAATGTGCAGCGTCTGGCCGTGATCCGCCGTCTCGCCGGGACGCTTGCCGCCGACCATGACGTCGACGCCGTGATTGCCGAGGATGCGCTGCAGCAGCACGACGTCGGCGAGCCGCGGCACGTTGTCGAGGATCAGCGTGTCGCTGGTCAGCAGACTCGCGATCATCAGCGGCAGCGTGGCGTTCTTGGCGCCCGAGATCGGAATGGCGCCGTCGAGCCGGCGGCCGCCTACGATGCGAATACGATCCATGGTCACCCCTTGCGGCCCCTTCCGGACCGCTTTCCCCACCACAACATTTATGGACCGGACGCGGACGGGGCGCAAAGTGCGATGCCGCGCAAAGTTACCGATTTCTGGCGAAACGCCGCCTTCCCTGGCGAAACGCCGACCGCGCCTACTCGTTGCCCCGATTGCGGCGAAAGTCGGGAACTCTCTCGATCTGCGCCGCGTCGGCATCCGCCGTCTCCTCCTCCGGCGTCGAGCCAGCGGCGCGCCTGCGCGCCTGCGCCTTGCGCCGCTTGAGATTCTCGCGCAACGCCGCCGCCAGCCGCTCGCTCCGCGCCGCCCATTTCTCGGCTTTGCCGGGCTTTTTCATGCCCCAGGCAAAGCACGCTGCCCGCTCTGCCGCAACCGCAAGGGTGTACGCGCCGGCGCCGCGCGCTTGCGCCCGGAATCCCGCTATGGCAAGGATCGCCGCGTTTCTTCGCACCAGTTCATTTCGCCAGTCCCGGCGCTGCCGTAGCTCAGTGGTAGAGCACTCCCTTGGTAAGGGAGAGGTCCTCAGTTCAATCCTGAGCGGCAGCACCAGTTTGTTTGTTGACGCCGCGCATTCGACCGTTAATGCGCGCTCTCGAGGTCGAACGCATAGCGCTCGCCGGTAGCGCGGTCGGCGCGGACGCCGGGCGGCGGGCTCGGCAGGTGCGTCACCACGACCAGGCGATTGACTTCGCCGCGCTCGAATGCGCGCAGGAACTCCTGATAGTTCTTGAACGAGACGCAACCGAACGATTGGCCGCTCGGACCGAGCATGTAGGTATGCGCGAGGATGCCGTCGCGGCCGTACATCCTGTTGTCGCCGACCGGATTGAGGCGGAGCGCCTGGACGCCGTGGAATAGTCCGTCGCGCAGCGTCAAATTGTAGACATTCGGCGGCGTCGGGCCGCGGGCTTTGGCGGAAACGTACTGCGGATCGTCCAGCATTCGGCCTACTCCCGAATGCGCCTCCAGCCGTTCGCCGTCGGGCAGATAAACTGTGTGCGCGACGATGTCGTAGATCGCGGTGTGGCTGTCCGCCCCGGTTGGTGTCTCGGGATTGTTGTAGGCAAGCTGCGGACGAGCAGGCGCAGCAGGCCTCTCGATCGAACCGGTGGTGGCGGGCGCTGCAGGCGCGGCCGCGGCGACCTGCGGCTTCACCTGCGGTTCAGGCGTCGCCGGGCGCGTGCGCAGTGCCGCCACCACGGGCGCCGGTTCGTGCGGCTCGATTTTCGCAGGCGGAACCGCCCAGGCCGCTGAAACCGACGCGACATGATAGGTGATGGTCTTCACCGGAATCGCCGCGCCATAGAGCGGGCGCGCCGGCGGCAGTGGGACGCTATCGGCGCGTTTGGTGGTCCGCGCGGGTGGCGCCAACGGTTGCGCGCCTATGGGCGGCGAAGCATCGATCGATGCGAGTTGGTATTCGCGGGTCGCCTCCCGCGTAGTCTCCTGCGGCGGCGTATAGGCGGGATTGGCGGAGGCGAGTGCCCCACCAAACATATCCGCAGGCTCGGCCAAGCGCGCGGGCGGCAGCGGCAAGCCCGCGCGTTCCAGTGCAAATGGCGCGCTCGCGCGAAACGCCGGATTGCTGGCGAGCGAACTTGACACCATCCAGGCAGCTGCGACCGTCGCAGTGCCGGCCATGAGCGCGACCATGCTGACGCTGCCAAGGCCAAGCACGGCGCTGCCGACGGCAGCCCGGCCGGCCCGGCGCGGGTTGCGCGCCGCAATGGCACGGACGTTGTAAGCGGTGACGCCCGAAAGCGTCGCGGCCCGAGACGGCATGATACGCGCCACTCGAAACGGATTGACTAAGCTGAGTGGCGAGGGCGCTTCGGCCGCGGCCGATCGGTCGGTTCTGATTGCTCAAAGGATATGGAACTTACGCTACTCATCCTCATCCCCACCCACACGACACCACAAGAGGGGGACAACAATGCAACGATTAATATTAAGCGGTTGTAAACGGGGCGAACGAGCGCGCGCCGGCGCCAAATGCCGGCGCCAAGTGCCAGCGCCAAGTCATGGCGCCGGCACAACGCCAAGCAGTCGCGGCGCGTTCGCGGCGAACGCGCTTATTTCAGTTGATCGGCCACCTTGTTGAGGCCGGCCTGCGCGCATTCATCGTCCCTGCCAGGCGTGCCGGACACGCCGACCGCGCCGATGACCTCGTCGCCGACTTTGATCGGCAGGCCGCCGGCGAGCGCCAGAATGCGCGTGTAGTGCCGCGAGCCGACCGTATCCGGCCGATCCTGCAGCCGTTTGACGAAGGACGCGGACGGTTGCTTGAACGAGACGGCGGTATAAGCCTTGCGGTCGCTGCCTTCGTTCGTGCTCAAGCCCGCGCCGTCGTCATGCAGCATGACGATCGGAATTCCATCGCGATCGACCACCGACACGGACGCTCGGAAACCCATGCTCCGGCATTGTGCGATCGCCGCATTGGCGATCTCCTGAGCGAGTCCCAACGTTATGTTCTTTTCCGTGACGACGCCCTGCGCGCTTGCGGTTGTCGATGCGAGGGCAGCGACCGCGAAGCTGGCAAGAACTCTGGATATCGGCGACATGAAACAACCTCCCTGTTTCGGACCTCGGTAAACGCCGGCCAGCGGCTCCCGGATGAGTCCGGCTGGCTCGGCGCCTGTATAAACACCGCACGGCCATCGATTGTGGCATCTGCGATTGTGGCATCTGCCCGCGCGAGAGTTCTTGCCCCCGCGCCATGTCTGAATGACCCGCATGACGGGCAAGTGAAACCTGCGCTAAGATCGCGGGCGACATTCACTGACGGAGATCATCATCGTGCTCGCGCCAGCTGCATCCATGCGTGACCGCATCGCCATGTACAACGGCAATGCGCTCAAGATCGGATTGTTCGGCGCCAATTGCTCGTCCGGCCGTTCCGCCACCAAGGTGCCGGAACGCTGGTCGGCAAGCTGGGAGGAGTGTCTCGCTCTCGCCAAGCTCGCCGACGAGGCGGGGCTCGATTTCATGCTGCCGATCGCGCGGTGGAAAGGCTATGGCGGCGAGACCGACTTCCACGGCACCACGCTCGAAACCATTACCTGGGCGGTCGGACTGCTCGGCGCCACCAAACGCATGACCGTCTTCGGCACGGTTCACGCGCCGCTGTTTCATCCGCTGATCGCCGCCAAGGAATTCGTCACCGCCGACCACATCGGTCATGGCCGCATGGGCATGAACATCGTCTGCGGCTGGAACGAAGGCGAATTCGACATGTTCGGCGTGCGTCAGCGCGAGCACGATGAGCGCTACGAATACGCGCAGGAATGGGTCGACGTCGTCAAAGCCGCGTGGACGCGCGACGACACGTTCGACTTCGACGGCCAATATCTGCATCTGAAAGCGGCGCGCGCCTTCCCCAAGCCTTACGGCGGCACCCGCCCGCTGATGATGAATGCGGGCTCCTCCGACGTCGGACAGGCCTTCGCGCTGCGCAATTGCGACGCGTTCTTCGTCGCCACCGCCGGTTCGCGCACCTCGCTCGCCGCCAACGCCACGAAAGTCGCCGAGATTAAGGCACAAGCCGAAACACTCGGCCGCGAGATCGAAGTGTTCACCGTCGGCCAGGTGGTCTGCCGGGGCAACCAGAAGGAAGCCGAGGATTACTATCAGCACGCCATTATCGAAAACGCCGATTGGGGCGCGGTCGACGGGATGCTGGCCAACAAAAGCATCACGCCGCAGACAATTCCGCTCGAAGAGTATTACGCCAAGCGGCGCTACTTCGCCTCCAACGCGATCGGCGGCTATCCGTTCGTCGGTACGCCCGACAAAGTGGCCGACGAGCTTGCCACCATCAGCGAAGCCGGCGTGCGCGGGATCGGACTCTCGTTCGTCAATTATCTCAACGAAGTGCCGTATTTCTGCGACGAGGTGCTGCCCCGCCTGCAGCGCGCCGGCGTGCGGGTGAGGCGCTGAGGCAGATGCCGCTATCAGGGCGGCGGCATTTGAGAGAAGGGGAAGAAGCTTGGTCGCAGCGGCTTCCACTTGTCGAAAAAGAACTCGATTTGCAAATTCTTTGCAAAGAGAGGTCGATTCGCAAACTGTTACCTCACATCATCGTCGTCTCATTCCTCAGGCGACAAAACCGTGGCTCATGATTCCTCTCCGGCGTCGACCGCCAAATTAGTCCTGTGTGACGGGTCTGCGGCAATCTGCCTCTACGCTGATCTCTTTCGCAACAGGAACTGTAACTGACACTCCCTGTTCAGGGAGGAATGATGTCGTTTGTTGTCAGGAGAGTACCGATGATCAGCAAGTTAAGGCTTGGGGCGTTAAAACTTGGGGCGTTAAAACTTGGCGCGTCAGAAGTGGGCGCGATGGTCTTCATTGCCACAATAGGGCTTGCGTCGCCGGCATTCGCTCAGATGCAGGCCAAGCCGATTGGCGACGCGGTCGCGAATCCGGCCGGCCGTCATGGGTTCACCTTGGTGGATAATCCGCCGGACTACGGCCCGCAGTACTACGCCCCGTCGCAATCGGGTGGCGGCAGTTACGGTTACAACCAATTACTCTTGACCCATCGCTTGAAGCAGCACCCTAAAAGGCACCATCCCCAATGAGATGAGCTGCGCTTCACGTCACCACGAACCGCGGTGCTCCGGCACGCGGGCGATCAATGGCAGCGCAGCGACGAACAGCACCGCTGTCACGGCGAAGAGCCAAGCTTGGATGCGGCCGGGGTCTTGAGAACTGGCCAGAATCGCCGTGTCTACCGAGATCGTGACGATGGTTCCGATGGCCATGCACATCGTCCGTAGTGCGGCAAGCGTCGAGGCGTGCTCGGGGGCGAGTTGCAGTCCGGCGTTGCGGCTCGCCGGGTTGTTCGCCCCGCGGCCTAGTCCGATCAGGAAGGCCGAGCCGGCGAGCCACATATACGGTGGGATACCGGCGAGCGGGCTGACGGCAAGCAGCAGCATCCCGGTCGCGATAACGACACTCCCGACATACAGCGGCGGCCGGTAGCCCGTGCGCCGTAATGTAAATGCACCAACGATTGACAAGATGATTGCGGCAATGCCTTGGGCGATGAGCAATGTACCGGAGCCGAGTGCGTTGATGCCGTAACGGTTGCTTGCGTAGAGCGGGACGAGCGCGACCACGCCTGAAGTGACGCCGCCGTAGAGCCCGTTGACCAGGTTGACCGCGCCAAAGCCTACCCCGCTGATGAAGCGCGGAGCGATGAATGGATTCGCCGAACGGTTGATGTGACGAAAGAACATCCATAGCGCGACAACCGCAACGACCATTGGGATCACGAACCCGGGCGACGATGCGCGCACATTGCCTTCGGCCAGATAACTGACCGCGAGCATGCCGGAGAGCAGGCCGCAACCGAGCAACGCCATGCCGGTGGCATCCATGCTCGGGTGGGGGCCTGTTTTCCGTGGTCGATCCCGCGGCACGTAGAGCAGCGCCAGCACGATAACCGCGGCGCCGATCGGCACGTTGACCAGAAAGATGCCCCGCCAAGTCCAGTACGACACGAACAGACCGCCGAAGATCGGCCCGATCAGCGCACCGATCGAGAAGATACTGCCAAACAAGCTGACCGCGCGATCGCGCGCGTTGCCGAAGTGATCGACGATGATCTCGGTGGCCGAGGGTGTGAAGCCCGCGCCGCCGGCCGCCTGTAGCCCGCGCAACGCAATGAGCACGTAGATGTTGTCGGCGAGCCCGCAGCACAATGACGCTATGGTGAAAGCGATAATGGAGCCGAGGAATACCCTGCGGCTGCCGTACTGCTCGCTGAGTTTGCCGCTGATCGGCAGGACCACGACAAATCCGAGCGAGTACGCCGTCAGCGTCCACCCGGCCCAGTCGATCGAGGTGTGCAACCCAAGCCGCAAGGAATGCAACGCCGTTGCGACGATCGTCGAGTCGATCGACATCATCAGCAGCGCGAGTGCGACGATCGTGAAGATCCAACCGCGGTGAACGGGCCTCTCAGCGCGAAGGCTCAATAGGCCGTCGGCCGTTCCGGCTTCATGCTGGACGCTCATAGCAAGTCTAATATCAGCCGCGGGAGATTCGAGACCCCCCGCTCCTGGGAGTGAGGCATGCAAGGCGCGCCAGGGGGCCTTAGCCGGAACGCCGAAATCGCCAACGTTCTCGTATCGCGCCAGCGCCGGCCGCTCAGACCTCCTGCAGCGCGCCGGCCGTGCGGGCGATGCGCCCGTGCGCACGAGCGGCCAGTCCCGAGAGCCGCCGCTGGTGGGCGGAAATGCGCCCGTCCGCGCTCGGCTGGTAGAACACGGAAAAGCGCTTCATGACGTCGGCGAACGCGGCTGCGTCCGCCGGCTTTTTCACGTCCAGCGAATCAAATCCGGCGCGCACGAGAAACAGGAACTGATCGCGCAGGACATCGCCCACGGCGCGTAACTCGCCGCGGTAGCCGTAGCGTTCCCGCAATTGGCGCGCTTGACTGTAGGCGCGTCCATCGCGGAACTTCGGAAAGTTCAGCGCAATCAGCGCGAGATGACCGAGCCACGGCTCCAATTCCGCTATCCGCCGATCGTTCGGCCACAAGACGCCGAGCGAGCCGTCGCGCTTGATCAGCCCATTGGGGTCGGCAAGAAACCGCTTCGCGGTGACGATCACCGGCGTGCGGTCGGGAACGGGCGCCTCGTCGTCGACGTGGACGTAGCGATCTTCGACGATGCGGCCTGATTTAATGAGCGGCATATTTAGTGCGCGGCATAGACGCGCTCCCTGAACGGTTCGATCCCGGTGCGTTTGACAGTGTCGATGAACAGCTCGTCGGGGCGTTCGCGCAGTTCCAGATAGGCGGCGACGATATCCTCGACCACGTCGGCAACCTGACCGTACGGCACGGCCGGTCCGATCAGCGTGCCGAGCTTCGCGTTCTCGTCGGCCTTGCCGCCGAGCGTGATCTGATAAAACTCCTGATCGTTCTTCTCCACGCCGAGGATCCCGATGTGACCAACGTGGTGATGGCCGCAGGCGTTGATGCAGCCGGAAATGTTGATGTGCAGCCGGCCGATGTCGCTGGCGAGGCCCCGATCGCGGAACCGATTTGAAATTTCCTGTGCCAGCGGAATCGAGCGCGCATTGGCGAGGCTGCAATAATCGAGACCGGGGCAGGATATGATGTCGGAGACGAGATTGATATTCGGCGTGCCGACGCCGGCCGCATCGAGCGCGCGCCAAAGCTCTGGCAGATCGCGCTGGGTGACATTCGGCAGCACCAGATTCTGCTCGTGGCCGACGCGGATTTCGCCGAACGAGTAGCGGTCGGCCAAGTTGGCGATCTCATCCATCTGCTCGGCGGTGGCGTCGCCAGGCGTTCCGCCTTCGGGCTTGAGCGACAGCGTCACGATGGCGTAGCCGGGCACCCTGTGGTTGGTCACGGCATTGTCCATCCAAGCGTCGAACCGCCGGTCGGCGCGGCGCGCGGTGGCAAGCGCCGGCGGGCTGTCGTCGAGCCGCTGATATTGCGGATACACAAAGCGGGTGGCGATGTCGTCGCGGACTGACGGATCAAGCGCGAGCGGGCCGTCCTTGATCGGCTGCCACTCCGCGTCGACTTCCTTGGCAAAGGCCTCGGCGCCGAGATCGTGCACCAATATTTTGATGCGCGCCTTCCAGATATTATCGCGGCGACCGAACTGATTGTAGGTGCGCAGAACCGCCTCGACGTAGCTGAGCACGTCGCGCTTGTGCAGGAATGGTTTGATGGTTTTGGCGAGGTACGGCGTGCGGCCGAGCCCGCCGCCGACCATCACCTCGAAGCCGGCCTCGCCGGCAGCGTTGTGATGCAGCCGCAGCGCCATATCGTGGATGCGGAGCGCCGCGCGGTCGTGCGCCGAAGCGCCGACGGCGATCTTGAACTTGCGCGGCATGAAGGAGAATTCGGGATGCAGCGTCACGTGCTGGCGAATAATCTCCGCCCAGATGCGCGGATCTTCGATTTCGTCGGGCGCCACGCCGGCCCATTGGTCGGTGGTGATATTGCGCACGTTGTTGCCGCTGGTCTGCATGCCGTGCAGGCCGGCGCTGGCGAGGTCCGCCATCGCATCCGGCAACTCCTCAAGCTTGATCCAATTGAACTGGATGTTCTGCCGCGTGGTGAAATGGCCGAAACCGCGGTCGTAGCGGCGCGCAACGTGCGCCAGCATGCGCAACTGTGCTGACGACAGCGTCCCGTAGGGAATGGCGATGCGCAGCATGTAGGCGTGCAGCTGCAGATAGACGCCGTTCATCAGCCGCAGCGGCTTGAACTCTTCCTCGGTCAATTCGCCCGACAGCCGCCGTGCGATCTGGTCGCGGAATTCGTCGACCCGTTCGGCGATCAGCGTGCGATCGAGTTCGTCATACAGGTACATCAATGGCCTCCGCTGAGACGCGCGATGGTCGATTCAACCGTCGGGCCGCCGGCGCGGATGAGTTCACGCAGATTTCCCGGCCGCACCGCGCCGTCCGCCGCGAGCGTGACGGGCGCGAGATAAGCGCCGACAGCCCGCACGCCGTCGGCATTGGCATCAGCCAAGAGATCGCGCGCGGTGGCGGCCGATGTGATGATCCCGGCATCGCCGAAGCTGGTGCTCCAGCCGCCATTGGCGCGGCGATAGACCACCGCGCCGTCGCCAAGGCGGTTGGCGGTGATCACGACCGGCCCGGTAATTCTGATCTTTTGGTCGAGCGGCGATGTCATGCGGCGATCTCCGCAAGCGCGGCCAAGTCGGCCTCGGCGGCGCGCCAGGCATCGGAGTGCGCGACCACCTGTCCGACAACCAACAGGCCCGGGCCTTCGCCGGCCTGCGCCGCCAGGACGGCAATCTGATCGAGGCGCCCGACAAGAGTCTTCGCGTCAGGACGCGTGCCGCGAACGAGCACCGCTGCCGGCGTATCGGCATCGCGGCCGCCGGCGATCAAGCCGTCGCGAACTTCGGCCGCTTTTGCCAAGCCCATGTAGACGACGAGCGTGGTCCTGCGGTCCGCATAGCGCGACCAGTCGACCTTGCTGTCCGCGTCCGCATGCTGCGCGCTGACGAATGTCAGTTCGGTCGCTTCATCGCGGAAGGTGAGCGGCAGCCGCGCTTCCGCGGCGCAGCCGATCGCCGCCGTCACGCCGGGAACGACCACGACCTCGATCCCCTGCTGCCGCAGATATTCGAGCTCCTCGCCGCCGCGGCCGAAGACAAAAGGATCGCCGCCCTTCAACCGTACGACAGTGAGTCCGCCTCGCGCCGCGCGGGCGAGTTCTTGATTGATGGCGTCCTGGCCGATGCCGGGATGCCCGCTGCGCCTGCCGACGCAGACGCGCTCGGCGTCGCGGCGTGCGCGCTCCAGAATTTCAGGCCCGACGAGCTCGTCGTAGAACACGACATCGGCCGACTGCAGCGCCTGCAAGGCCCGCAGGGTGAGAAGATCGGGATCGCCGGGCCCGGCGCCGACCAGAAAGACAATGCCAGACCGCGTAGCGTCCTCATCGGAACGCGCGATGGCGCGCGCCAACCCGACCTCAGCTTCGTGCCAGCGGCCGGCCAGCGCCGCGGCGGCGATCGGGCCGTCAACCACCCGTTCCCAGAAGCGCCGCGGCGATAGCGCATGACGCCGCGCCTGCACGGCCGGGCGAAATCTCTTCAGCAGCGCCGCAAAATCGCCGATGCGCGCCGGCAGCAGCGCTTCGATGCGTTCGCGCAGCCGGCGGGCAAGCACCGGCGCGGCGCCGCTGGTGCCGACGGCGACAACGACGTCGCCACGATCGACAATGGCGGGAAAAATGAACGACGATAGTTCGGGACGGTCGACAATGTTCACCGGCACGTTTTGAGCGCGTGCCTTGGCGGCGATTTCGTCGTCAAGGGGATTGCCGGCCGCCGACACCACGGCGATGAATTCCGAAAAATCCGCGTCGCGCGGATCGGCCTGCGTGATCACGAGCCGTCCGTCCGGTGCGTCCACCGCGGCTTCATTCGCCGCATCGGTCGCTCGAGCATACCAGAGCACGCTCGCGCCGGCCGAGAGCGAGCAGCCGCAGCTTGCTTTCCGCTGCTTTACCGCCGATCAGCGCGATCCGGCCACGGCGGAGGTCGAAATAGAGCGGCAGAAATTGCATTGGTGGCGAATCCTGCATTGGAAGAATTTAATTTCATATAGGACGAGAACTTGGCTTTCAAATAGAAGAATATTCTACCAACTTCTTCCCGAACCGAAGCAAAAAATGATCGAAAAGAGGCGCGTAACGAACCGCGCATCGCGTCCAGCCCCGCGAGTCGTTGCGAATAGCGGCGCGCGCGGCTTTGCATCATTTGCGCGTCACACGGAAAGCTGCTCGCCGGATCGCCCAACCGGGCGAAGCGTGGGTTCGGTGTTCGGTCGGCATGTATGTGCTATCTGATCGTTGAGCTGTCGATGCGGAAAGCCGCACGGCCCGCAATTGAGGAACGCCAATGAACACGCAAATTCGTCCGCCGCGTATCGGACCGCAGCCCTGGGAGGTGGTGCGGACGAAGCTCGATCAGTCGCTGCCCTTCGCCAATATGCGCGACACGCCGTACTACCGCGACGCGGTGTGGGAGCAGTTCTCCAAGGCCGAATACGCGCGCCGCTACGACGCACTGCGGGCGAAAATGCGCGAGCACAAACTCGACGTGCTGATTGTGCCCGGCGGCCCGAGCCATTGGAGCTTCGGCGGCGGCATGCTGTGGCTCACCGGCCATTGGGAGTGGCACGCGCTGTCGAGCTACGTGCTGGTGCCGCTCGAAGGCGAGCCGACGATGATCTACTCGATGGGCGGCACGCACGCCGAAGCGGTGCGCCGCCAGGTCGAGGTCGCCGTGAAAGACGTCCGCCACAGCCGCAGCGGCCGCTACGCCGACATCATGGTCGAGCGCATCCGCGAACTAAAACTCGAGCGCGGCCGCATCGGGCTGATGGAGATCGATCCGCGCCACGGCGACTACATGCCGGTCAATCAATACAACGTGCTGCGCGATAATCTGCCGGACGCGCGAACTCGTCTTCACCAAGGGATTCCTGCACGAACTCCTCTCCGTGCACAGCGCCGAGGAACTCGACTGCGTGCGCAAGGCAGGCGTGCTGTGCAAAAACGCCATGGACGCGATGGTCGCGCGCGCGGCCCCCGGCGTGAAGGAATATGAGCTGCGCGCCGCCGCCGGCGCCGCCATCCTCGAAGGCGGCGGCGATATCGATTTTCTCATCATCGGCTCCACCTCGATGGCGAAGCCCTCGATGATCTTCGGCAATCCGCGGCCGTCGTCGCCGCGTGCTGGCGAAGGGCGACATCATCAACATGGAGCTTGCCGCCGGCTACCGCGGCTATACCGCGCAGATCGGTTCACCGATCTGCGTCGGCGAGCCGACCGAGATGGTCAAGAAGTTCTGGCACGAGGTGACGCTGCCGGGCTATCACCGCATCGTCGCCGAGATCGCGCCGGGCAAGCCGGCGGAGAATATGCGGCTTGCCAGCAAATTCTTCCGCGACAACGGCTATCAGTCGCGGCCGACGCAATGCCACGGCATCGATCTGGTCACCGACGGACCGCACGTCGTCGCCGAGCACGTCGCGGCGGAAAAATTCGAAGAGGTGCTCAAGCCCGGCATGGTGATCATGGCCGAGCCCAATCCGATCACGCCCGACGGGCTGTTTGGCATTTTCCTCGGCCACACCTTCATCGTCACCGGGACCGGCCACGAAGTCGTGGACGACTTCCCGCTGGAAATCGCGGTGGCGGGAGTTCTGATCGGCCCCGTGTGCAACTTGCAACGAGGCAGGCGCGGGAGAATCCCGCGCTTGATCAGGCCGCTTCTCGGTCGATGATGCTCGCCGGCGCGGCAGGAAGCGGCGCCGCCGTTGTGAGCGGCCGTGTCGCGAAGAAGGTTTGCTGCCGACGGCCGGATCGGACGAAGAGATAGAGCACCAATTTCACAATTCGCCTGACGGTCGCTTGACGCACTAGCCAGCGCGTCCGCAGCGTCAAGATCATCGCCGCTCGCTTGTCGAGTTCGGTCTTGAGGGCGCCAACCTCCGCATGCTTGCGGGCGATTTCGGCCAACTGCTTTCCGCCCTTGGTCTTCATCTCCTCGACGTTGACTTCCAGCCGGCGGATCGACATGGCGAACTGAGCCCGCAGGTGATCCTTGTCGGCGCGAATTTCGGCCATGGCGTACGGTGTCGCCTCGGCGAGGTGGCGCATGGTCAGGCGCACCGCGCGCTGATGAACGAGCGGAACGAACGCCAGCGTGACCAGAGACCCGGTCAGGAACCCGATGCCGAGCAACATCAACCATTCAACCATGCGACGCCTCACAGCCCGTCCTGCGGGTATCCAATATCCGCTCGGCTGCGCATGGCCCAGCAACGTCTCGGGTTAACCTAAACTCCGCGCCCGCGGGCCGGATGCAGGCGCCGCCTGCCGGTCGGCGATCGTTAAATTCCCCGGTTGATCCACTTTCGCCGTCCTTTCCGGCCGGGCGCCGTCATCGCGCCCGACCGCGCCCTGTTGCCGCGCGCAATCGGGATATTTCTTGGCAACGTCATACTTCCGTGACGGCGCGCGCCGTCCCCTCAATGCCATGCGCTCAATCTTTGTGCGAAGCGCCGCTAATTCGTGCGCTGCGGCGCAATATCTGGAAAGAGATTGGTAATCGAATATGCGCAATTTGGGGCTCCCTTGGATTTTCTGCGGCCGTTGAAATCGATCAGCAATGTTCGGCAACTTTCGCAAACGGCTGATACCGGCCTGGATTCTGTTGCCAGTTGCTCTCTCGGGTACAGCCTCGGCCTTTGTTGCCTGGCTGACCGGAAATCTGCTCGCCGGGCTTGTGGTGGCGCTTGCCGGCGCGGCATGCGCAGCGTGGTATTGCGAGCGCAGACTGCGCGGCGTCTTCGGCGCCATCGCGCAGATCGCCGGCGGTGACCGTTATGCCGCACTGCCGGGCCGTATCGGCGGCGGCGCGCTCGCCCGCAGCGCCACTGCCGCCGAAGCGATGCGGCAGGTGCTGATCGACGCCGACGCCCTGTCGGTCGATCATCGCAGCCGGGAGGCCGAGTCACGGCTTCACCACGCCGGCCGCTCCTTCTTCACCCAGCGCTTTCGCACCACGGCGGACAAGTTCATCGGATTGTTTCAAGCGGCCGGCGAGGAAATCCATGCCACCGCCGCCGACCTGAACGTGCGCAACGCGGATATGCGTGAGCGCACTGCGACTGCGGTCGAGGGTGCCGCCCGCGCCAGCCGGGACGTCGGCGCCGTCGCAGACGCCGCGCGAGAGTTGCTCTCGCTGATCGTGCGTTCGGCCAACGAAGCCGCGCTCGCCAAGGATGCGACCGAGCGCAGCGTCGCCGATCTCGAGCGCACCGACCGCACGGTCCGCAGCCTCGCTGCCGCTGCCGAGCGTATTGGCGCCGTGGTCAAGCTGATCGAGACGATCGCCTCGCAGACCTCCTTGCTTGCGCTTAACGCCACGATCGAGGCCGCGCGCGCCGGCGCCGCCGGACGCGGCTTTGCTGTCGTTGCCTCGGAAGTGAAGACGCTCGCCCAGCAAACCGCCAAGGCCACCGGCGAGATCGGCGCTCACATCAGCGGCATCCAGCATGCGGTGAGCGAAACCGTCGAGGCCATCGCCGGCGTATCGGCGAGCGTCACGACCATGAGCAACGTCAATCGTCAGTTGACCGGGGTGCTCGACCAGCAGGCCATGGAAGCCGACCGTATCGGCAGCAGCGCAGAACAGGTCGCCGACGCGGTTGGCAACGTGCTGCCCGAGCTTTCCACGCTGGCCGGTAGCGTGGACGAAGCCGGCCGCTCCGTGCTCGCCATGGCCGAGGATTTGCTCGGCCGCTCGCAGTGGCTGGCCGAGGCCATTTCTGGCTACTTCTCCGACCTTGAGTCCGGGTCGATCAAGATCGGCATTCTGCACTCGCTGTCCGGCACGATGACGGCCAGCGAGCGGCCGCTGCAGGAACTGCTCGTCATGCTGATCGAGCAGCAAAATGCGCGCGGCGGACTGTTGGGCCGTCCGCTCGAACCGGCGATCGTCAATCCGCGTTCCGATCCGGCAGCCTACGCGGAGCTCGCGAAAAAGCTCATCGGCGAGCAGAAGGTGGCGGCGATCTTCGGCTGCTGGAGCTCGGCGTCGCGCAAGGAAGTGCTGCCGATCGTCGAGCGCAACAACGCGCTCTTGTTCTATCCGAGCCAGTACGAGGGCCAGGAATCGTCGCCCAACATCTTTTATACCGGCGCGACCCCGCCGCAGCAGGCGATCCCGGCGGTCAACTTTCTGATGGCGCAAGGCATCCGCCGGTTTTTCCTGGTTGGAACGGATTACATCTATCCGCGCACCACCAACGCCATCCTGCGCGCTTTTCTGCGCAGTCAGAAGATCACCGAGGTGGGCGAACGCTATACGGCGCTTGGCCATAAGGACTGGCGCGCCATCGTCGAGGACATCCGCCGTTTTGCCAAAGGCGGCCGCACCGCAATCATTGCCACGATCAGCGGCGACGCCAACGTGCATTTCTTCCGCGAGCTGGCAGAGCAAAAGGTTACCGCCGACGTCATTCCGGTCATGTCGCTCTCGATCAATGAGTTGGAACTGCCGGCTTTGATGCGCTCGAACGTTTCCGGAAATTACGTGGCGTGGAATTATCTCCACGCCTTCGACCGCAGCGAGAACCGCGCCTTCATCGCCGAGTGGCGGCGTTTCACCGGCAGATCCGATGCCATGACCAACGATCCGATGGAAGCGACCTGGATCGGCTTCCATCTTTGGGTTGCCGCGGTGGAAGCTGCCGGCTCTACCGATGTCGACAAGGTGCGCGCCGCGCTTGCCGGCAGGCGGATCGCGGCGCCGAGCGGTTTCACTGTGGAGATGGACGGCAAGACCCAGCATCTGCATAAGCCGGTGATGATCGGCCGCATCACCGCCGACGGCCGGATCGTGCCGGTTTCGGTCACCGAAGGGCTGGTGCCGCCGAGCCCGTGGAGTCCGTGGCTTTCCGGTGCCGGGTCGTCTGCACCCGCATCTGGCGAAGTTCCGCCATTGCGCCAGGCGATCGGCGCATAGCCGATTTCGTTCGAGCAGCGCAGGCCGGTAACGCCGCGGCAACTGACCGCTTTGATCGGTCTCGACAAGCACCCTGGAACGCTTCTAGAACAGGCGTTAGATCAGTTGGTATTGGCCGGCCGGGACGACTTTCCCCAATGACTGAGCGCACCAAGATTGAGCGGACGAATTACCCGGTGAATTACCACGGCTATTTTGCCGACGCGCTGAGCCGGCTGCATTCGGAGCGCCGCTACCGCGTATTCGCGGATCTCGAACGCATTGCCGGCCGCTTCCCGCATGCCATCTGGCATTCGCCGGACGGGCCGAAGAACGTCGTCATCTGGTGCTCCAACGACTACCTGGGCATGGGCCAGCACCCGAAGGTGATCGGCGCCATGGTGGAGACCGCGACCCGCATGGGCACGGGCGCCGGCGGCACCCGCAACATCGCCGGCAACAACCACCCGCTGGTCGAGCTCGAGCGCGAGCTTGCCGACCTGCACCGCAAGGAAGCGGCGCTGGTGTTCACCTCCGGCTATGTCTCCAACGAGACCGGCATCTCCACGCTTGCCCGGCTGATGCCCAACTGCCTGATCCTGTCCGACGCCTGGAATCATAATTCGATGATCGAGGGCGTGCGTCAGGCGCACACCGAGAAGCTGATATTCCGCCATAACGACACGGCCCATCTTGAGGAAATGCTCGCCGCCGCCGACCGGGCGCGGCCGAAGCTGATCGTGTTCGAGAGTCTCTATTCGATGGACGGCGACGTCGCGCACGTGAACAAGATTTGCGATCTCGCCGAGCAATACGGCGCCATGACCTACGTCGACGAAGTGCACGCGGTCGGCATGTACGGGCCGCGCGGCGGTGGCATTTGCGAGCGCGACGGCGCCATGGGCCGCGTCGACGTGATCGAAGCGACGCTCGCCAAGGCGTTCGGCTGCCTTGGCGGCTACATCGCCGCCAGTGCCGCCATCATCGACGCGGTGCGTTCCTATGCGCCGGGCTTCATCTTCACCACCGCGCTGCCGCCTTCGGTCTGCGCCGCGGCGACCGCCGCCATCCGGCATCTGAAATCCTCGCAATGGGAGCGCGAGCGGCACCAGGACCGCGCCGCCCGCACCAAGGCCGTGCTGGCGGCGGCGCGGCTGCCGGTGATGACCAGCCAGACCCATATCGTGCCGGTGTTCGTCGGCGATCCGGAACTCTGCAAGGCGGCGAGCGATCTTCTGCTCTCCGACCACGGCGTCTACATCCAGCCGATCAATTATCCGACCGTGCCCAAGGGCACCGAGCGGCTGCGCATCACGCCGAGCCCCTATCACGACGACGCCCTGATCGATGCGCTCGCCGAAGCGCTGGTCGAGGTCTGGCAACGGCTCGATCTGCCGCTGAAGGCGAGCGCGCTGGCGGCGGAGTGAAGGCAGTTTCGCGCGCTGTTCTTCGGCGCGCCCATTGTGCCCTCTGCGATCCAGCTTCGTTGCGTTCTTCTTTTCCGATCTTCCACGATCTCTTGCCGTCCCGCACGTGTTCTTTATGATGGCAATCATGACAAAAGCGAACGTGACCGAACTATCGTCCGCCGTGATTACCGACCAGCGGCTCTTGGCCGAGATGCGGGAGGGCCACGTCATCGACCTTCCCGAGCTCGATTATTCGATCGTGCCGAGGACCGCGCTGATCGATCTCGCCGACGAATTGGCAGAGGAGGAGCTGCTCGAAGAGATGCTCTCCTACCGGAATAACGTCACCGGCGTCGCCCACACGATCTTTATTTCACCCCGCGGCAAGACGCGGCACGCGCCGCGGCTCAAAGTCGCGATCAATCCACCCGATAGCATCGATCCGCGCGCCGAAACGGCCTCCGTCACGATTGCCGACGGTGAGGTTGTTGCCGGCAATGTGCCGGCGGCGCTTATCGATCAGGTGCGCCGGTTCATTGCCGCCAACCGTGACGCGTTATTCGATTACTGGGATTACCGGATCGATACCGACGAACTGCGGCAGCGGTTGAAAGCGATCTAGTGTCCCGATTCGGAAGTTCGCTTGATTGCGCGGCACGCTCGCGAGCGAACTTCCGAATCGAAAGGACACTAGCAACTTTATGAATCTAGTGTGGTTTTGGATTTGAAGTTCGCTACACGAGCCTGCCGCAACAATGTAGCGAACTTCAAATCCACCACACTAGCCCGTGTTCAGCTCGGATCGAATCATGTTCTCACTCGTCATGCGCGGGCTTGACCCGCGCATCCATACTGACTTGCAGCGACTGGGGCATTGCAGTGAGTGCGTGCACGCGCCAGCGCAGCATGGATTGCCGGGTCAAGCCCGGCAATGACGCGCTGAGGAGCGCGATTCAACTCGACCGGAATCTGTTCTAGCCCGTAGGAATGGTTGAGCGTCGGCGAAACCCATCACCGGACCTTGAAGGCCGCATGATGGGTTTCGCAAGAGCTCCAACCTATCCGACTGAAGCCACAATTCGAAAATGTCCGTACTCTCTGCGCCTTAGCGGAAAAAAGTGCGAATCAAGCCGACTGTCACAATTGCAGCGACTGGACCGTGAACCCAAACGAGAAAAAAACTCTCATTATATCAACGTAATAGCTCCCGCCGGCGAAATTTTATTGTCACACGTAGCGCGACGAACTAAAAAGGCCCATCTCGCTCGGCCAAGGGACGTCAACCGGTGACGGCTGATTGATGCGAGCGGGAGCGGTGCCCGGGATGGGGCTCGTAACTCTCGTCCGCGGGCGGTTCGGAAACTCGCCCGGCCGGCCACGTCGCCGGTCCGCCAGGAGCTGGCTGCCCGGGGAGCGGATCGGTTGTCCGCTACCATGAAGCGCGGGACCGGACTGAGCCCTAGGCTCTCAAGGCCTCTGGCAAGAGCCGCGGTAGAGCGCCGAGAGGCGAGCGCGTTCTCCAAAAGGGAGCGCGCGCCGCGATGAACGCAGGGCAAGGCGTAATCGCTTGTCAGGCGGGCCCGCGGAATCTACCCCGCGCCTTTCGGCGCTCCGCCTCCCTTATTTTTGAGGCGGCCGTTCGTGAAAACCTTTGGCAACCCTCGGGGCGCGAACAAAAAGCGCAGCGCGAGAACGATGGAGATCGTCATTGCGAGCGAAGCGAAGCAATCCAGGGCCGCCTGCGACGGCTGCGAGGTCGTTCCTGGATTGCTTCGTCGCTATCGCTCCTCGCAATGACGACCGGGTGGCGGGGACGAGGGAAGTGGAAACGCTGAATGTCGGCGCAGGAGCGCAAGGTCGCAAGAACCCCGCTATCGCGTCAATCGGTTCACCCCCAAACCTCCTGCGCAATCTCGACCACCATGCGCAGCTTCGCCCATTGCTCCTCCTCGGCGAGCACGTTGCCTTCCTCGGTCGAGGCGAAGCCGCATTGCGGGGAGAGGCACAGCTGATCGAGCGCGACGTATTTGGTCGCCTCGTCGATGCGCCGCTTGACGTCGTCCTTTTTCTCCAGCGTGCCCGATTTGGTGGTGACCAGCCCGAGCACCACGATCTTGTTGCCCTTGGGGAGGAAGCGCAGCGGTTCGAAGCCGCCGGCGCGCGCGCTGTCGTATTCGAGGAAATAGCCGTCGTAGTTCAATTTGCCAAGCAGGGTTTCCGCCACCGGCTCATAGCCGCCCTCGGAGATCCAGGTGGAGCGGAAATTGCCGCGGCACACATGCGTGGTGATCACCATGTCGGCGGGCTTACTCTCGAGCGCGCTGGCGACGACGCGGGCATAATCCTGCTGCAGGCGCTCGGCATTCAATCCGCGGTCGCGGGCCTTTTTCAGCTCCGCCTGCGAGCACAGATACGCCCACGCCGTATCGTCGAATTGCAGATAGCGGCAGCCGACATCGTAGAAGGCCCGGATCGCCTGCCGGTAGGTCTTCGCCAGATCGTCGAAGATGGCGTCGCGGTCGGCGTAGAACTTGGTGTCGACCGAATTCGGCTCCAGCCGGAAATGCAGCGTGGCCGGGCTCGGAATGCACATTTTCGGCGTCACCCGCGTGTGGGCTTTGAGAAACTTGAAATGCTCCAGCATCGGATGACTGGCGGAGAAGCCGAGCTTGCCCTTGATGCGGATGCTTTCCATGCGGCTCTGAACGCCGTGGAACTGGATGCCGTGGTCGAGCGTGTAGCGCTCCGCGCCGTCCAACATGCCGTAGAAATCAAAATGCCACCACGAGCGGCGGAATTCGCCGTCGGTCGTGACCTTGAGTCCGACCTCTTCCTGTTTCTTGATGATCTTTTCGATCTCGCGGTCTTCGACTTCTTTGAGCTGCGCGGCGGTGATCTCGCCCTTCTCGTGCTTCGCCCTCGCTTCCTTCAGCGGCGCGGTGCGCAGCAGGCTGCCGACCACGTCGGCGCGGAACGGCGGCTTATTTCTCATCATCGGCGTTGCTCCCTGACTTCGTTGGCTTTCAACAAGCCTTACTCGCGCATTTCGTCAACGGGAAAACGAGCCGCTCTGCCCCGCAATGGGCGGCGTCCCAATTGCGCACTTTGCAGGCGCAGAGCACGACGGCTATTCAGTCTCGATCGTCACTTTACCGTCGACCACGGTGACCGGATAGGTCTTGATCGGCACCATGCAGGGCGGCGAGACAACTTCGCCGGTGCGGATATTGAACTGGCCGTTGTGGAAGTTGCACTCGACCACGTCGTCCTCGATGTAGCCCTCCGACAGCGAGCCCGGTCCATGCGTGCACATGTCGTCGGTGACGAAGAACTCGCCGCCGACGTTGAAGACCGCGAGCGTGAGGTCGCCAATCTCGACCTTGAGCGCCGCGCCGGGGGCGACCTCATCGGTTGAACATAGCTCGATGCGTTTGGCGTCTGACATCTACGAAAAACCTTGCATCTACGAAAACCTTGGCCTTTCCCATTCGGACGGGCGTCCTTATACAGAACGCTGCGCATAATGAAATATCCGCGCCAAAACGCTATATGCAGTGAACGAGCGGGCCCTATGCGGAGAGAACAATGCAGAGTGAATCGGCGCGAATGAGTTCGGCCGCGGAGGCGAAATTCCGCATCGATCGGCCAAACTCGCAGCCGCGCGCGGTGAAGGTGATCGCGCTCGACCCGCCGAGCGAACGCGTGGTCAAGGAGCTGGCGGGCGCGTCAGTGGCAACGGGCGAGCTTTCTGACCGCATCCGCCTTCTCCGGCGCGCCGCGCCGGGGCCAGCCATTCTCGATGGGCGGCTGGCTCAACGACCTGGCCGGCCGCACCAAGGATCTCGTCGACGAGGTCAATTCCGCCGATCTCGTGGTGATGGTGGCGACTGCGGGCGAGAGCGCGGCGGCGGCTTCCATCATCGGGGAAGCCTGCAGCGTCAAGCACGTGATGACCACGGCGCTCATCCTGGGCGGCGCCCATTCGAGCGAGGAGACGCTGTCGAAGATGCTGGCGCAATTGCGCCCGCACGCCATGATGCTGGTGATCTCCAGCGCCGACGAATACATCAAGGACATGCTCACGGCGTTGCGCGCCTGAGCCAGAGCAGCCGCGATGAAATTTACCGGCCAATTGACGGTGAAGGCGCCGCGTGAGGCCGTCTACAAGGCGGTCCGCGATGCCCGTTTTTTCGCCTCTTGCGTCGACGGCGTGCAGGATCTGCAGGAGACCGCGCCTGATACCTACTCGGCGGTGTTCGCGACCAAGGTTGCGTACATGAGTTTCAAATTCAAAGTCACCGTCCAGGTGGTGCGCGCCGAGGAGCCGCGCGAGATCGAAGCCAAGGTCGAAGGTGCCCCGCTCGGCATTGTCGGCCGGCTCACCGCGACGTCACTGACCACGCTGACCGAAGCCGGTGACGAAACCAGGATCGAATACGCGGTCGACGCCGCCTTGACCGGCAAGCTCGGCAGCCTCGGCCAGCCGGTGCTGCGCAGCAAGGCCAAGGAGATGGAGCGGCAATTCGCGGCGCGATTCGCGGCGGCCTTTGCCGCGCCGGGGACGCAGCAGGCATGACGCCTGATCCCGTCACCATCGAAACCGATGTGCTGATCATCGGCTCGGGCGCGGCCGGCATGTATGCAGCGATCGAGGCGGCGCGCGGCGGGGCGAACGTGTTGCTCGCCGACCGCAGCCTGATCGGGCGCAGCGGCGCCACCGTGATGGCGCAGATGACGGTTGCGGTCGCGCTCGGCGAAGAGGTTCCCGATTCGCCGCAGCACCATTACGACGACACGATCGCTGCCGGTCGCGGCCTGTGCGACGAAAAACTCGCGCAGCTTCTGTGCGAGGACGCGCCCGACTGCATTCGCGAACTCGACCGCTGGGGTGTCGGCTGGGCGCGCAAGGACGGCCACATCACCGCGACCACAGCGCCAGGCCATGACCGGCCGCGCTGCGTCTACGTCGATTTCATCAATACCGGCCCGGCAGTATCAAAGACGTTGCGCACGATCATCGCGCGCGACCAAAAAAACATCCGCAAGATCGGCGATCTTTGCATCGTCGATCTCATTGCCGGCGACGGCGAGGTTGCCGGCGCCGTCGGCTATCATGTCGGGACCGGCACGCCGATCATCATCGCGGCGAAAGCGACGGTGCTGGCGACCGGCGGGCTGACGCGGCTTTACCGGCGCAACAGCGCGTCCGCCAATATGGGCGGTGACGGTTACGCGCTGGCGCTGCGCGCCGGCTGTTCGCTGATCGACATGGAATTCGTACAGTTTTTCCCGATCGGCCATCTGGCGCCGCGGTTGATCGGGATGGACCCGATCATGTGGGATCCGTTCCGCTACAAACTCGGCGGCCGCCTGCTCAACGGTCGCATGGAAGAGTTCACATCGCGCTACGGCTCCGACGAGGATGGCGCCTACCGGTTGACCCGCGATCTTGCGACCTACGCCATTCTGAAAGAAGCCGAAGCCGGCCGCGGCTCGCCGCACGGTGGCGCTTGGCTGTCGTTTCAGCACTGCGCGGCGGCCGCATTGCGCGACGCCTTCGGTCCGGTGATCGATAAGCTTGCCGCCAACAATATCGATCTCACCAGGATGCCGGTCGAGGTCGCGCCGATTGCGCATTACCACATGGGCGGCGTCAAAGCCGACGCGACGATGGCGACGGAGCTGCCCGGTCTCTACGTTGCCGGCGAAGTGGTCGGCGGCGCCAACGGCGCCAACCGGCTGTCCGGCAACGCGCTCACTGAAGCCTTCGTATTCGGCCGCCGCGCCGGACAGAGTGCCGCCGAATGCGCGAGGCGTGCGAACCGAGCCAAAAAGCTGCGGCCGCAAGACGCCGCTCGCGCACTCGACCTTGTCCGCGCCGATGGCAGAAAGCGCGCGCACGCCAATACCGCCGAAATGGTTGCACGCCTGCAAGCCACCATGTCGGACAATGTCGGCCCGCTTCGCACGGGCGATAAACTCAATCGCGCGCTCGACGACATCGGCGCACTCGCCGGCGACCTGGGCGAAACTCCTCCCGGCGGTCATCCATTCGACCTCGAACGGCTGGAATGGTTCGACCTGCGCAACATGCTCGTCGTCGCCCGCGCGGTCGCGCAGGCGGCGAGCGACCGTACCGAAAGTCGCGGCGCACACCAGCGCGAGGACTTCCCCAACGTGCTGCCGCAATGGCAATTGCATCAGACGGTGGATTGGCGCGACGGCGGTTTGCAAGTCTCCGCAGCGCCGACCGAGAGGGCGCTCGCGTCATGAGCGCCGCTCAGAATGTCGCGAGGCTCAAAATCTGGCGCGGCGACGCGCGCGACGGTGGGCATTGGGACAGCCAAGACGTTTCCTTCGAACCTGGCCAATCGGTGCTCGACGGATTGCGCTGGCTGCGCATTCACAAGGACCCGACGCTCGCGGTGCGGTTCTCCTGCATCAACGCCAATGCGTGCAAGGAGTGTATGATCCAGATCGACGGCGAAACCGTCTATGCCTGCACTGCGCGCCTCGAGCCGCGTGAGATGACGCTCACGCCGCTGCCCAATAAGAAGCTGATCCGCGATCTCGTAACCGAGATCGCCCCGCCGAGCGAGCGCTTCAAGTAGAAGCTAACGCATGTCCCGGAAAAGTGGATGCCGGTTTTCCGAAAAGGACACGCGTCAACGCTCTAAGCTTCCATTCCCCTGACAGCGAAGTAGACCACCGCCATCAACACGCTGGCGCCGCCGCTGATTTCGGGATGCTGACACATGATCCCGGCTTGGCGACAAACGTCCGCTGCCCACGCGCTGCCCGATCCGCTCTCCTGGCCGGCGAAATAGAACACGACGGTCAGCGCGATCAGAAGCAGCAAAAAGCCAAGCGCGAAAAACGATATCGGCATGTCCTTTTGTTCAACTGCATCGTCGATCGCACGCGCGCCGAGCCCCATGATATTGCCCCGTGGCGGCCGTGGCGCTTCGTCTTGCGGGGTCTTGGCGGAGCGAGCGCGGGAGAGTTCTTCTTGCTCGCTCCCTGCCACGAACTGCACGCCGATGAGCGGTCCCTTGCGCCAGACAATGCGGCAGACACGGGAGGTCTCACTGCCATGGATCAGGGTAAAGACCGGCGGCAGCTTGTTCGCGTAGGGAGCGGCGAGCCGTGCGCCGGTCTCGGACTGGTCCCAGAGGACACAACGGATCGCCTTTGGATTCTCGTTCCATTGGATCGAGGCGGCGCGGCGCGTGTGAACGCGCCGTCGCCGTCTCTGTTCGCGCGTATGCTGGACCATGAAGCCACCCCGAAGGCAATCGCCGCAAACCGAAATTGCCGTCATCGAAAGCCGGCGAGGCCCGGCCGACGGCGTATTCCATCAAAACGTGTGTCGGCGAAGTTCTAGGCAAACCGGACTTTGTTTCGATTAAAACGCTCCTCGCAAATTTATCTTTCTGTTGAAAGGTACCTCCTGCATTGGGGGCTCGGCCCGCCGAATTGAGGCGATTTGGTGGCGCTGGCGCCCCGCATCCCATTGAATGGTTAACAAAATCTAACAAAAAGCTGCCGCAATGATCGGTCACCTGTTGTGGCTGATCCATCGGGATCGTCGGGGACTTGTCTGCTCATTGCTGTGTTCGCGCCGGCCGCCGAAGCGGCGGCGTGGCGTCGTGTTCAGGCAAGCGAAAGTGGATGTCAGGGGACGTGAGGGGGAATGACGGTCGGCACCGCGTGGGCGTGTAGTTCCGCGTATTACGGTCGAGAGCGTTTGGTAGGTAATGCGCTGCCGCAGCAGATTATGGGCGGTGCAGCTGCCGTATGCGTTGCGGCTGTGTGCGCGTGGACCTTTTGCGTCAGCTTCGGCAGCGGCAATGCCAGCGACGCCACAGCCGAGCGCACCGACAAACTCCCTGTCGCTGCTCGCCGCGCCGATGACCTAGACATTATGCGGCTACCGCAACGGGTGGCCGCGGACGTTGACGTGACGGCTTTCGAATCCCGATTTTCGGCGGCCTTTCCGCCTGGCGTCTTTTCGTGGACCGCGCCGATTGCATTGGGCGAGCTGTCCGTGCCACTCGCAACGACGGCAGGCTCGCCGCGGCAGGCCGGCCGCCGGGTCGCCGAAAACCCGCCAAGCGTGCTGCGGCGAGGCCATCAGCGCAGCAACCAACTCTGGCGCCCGGATCAGCGGCTAGCTCGCGTCGATACCGACGCGCAGCCCGATAGACCCGGTTTCTTCGAAAAGATTTTTGGCAGGACGCCGCAATCCCTCTTCGCCAAACTGTTCGGCTCTTCGCCTGCGGGCACGACACTCGCCTACGCGAACGCCGAAGAGGGCGTCATAAGCGACAGCGCGGGCTTGACGTCCGGTCTCTACGATCGGCAAACCGCCGTCTACGATATCTCTGCCCACACGGTCTACATGCCGGATGGAACGGCGCTCGAAGCCCATTCCGGCCTAGGCTCGCGGCTCGACGATGTGCGCTACGTCGCCGAGCGGGACCTCGGCCCCACTCCTCCCGATATGTACGAGCTAAAGCCGCGCGAGCAGCTCTTTCATGGCGTGGCGGCGTTGCGGCTGATCCCGGTCGATGAGAGGAAGGTCTATGGCCGCAGCGGCCTTCTCGCCCACACCTATATGTTGGGCGCCAACGGCCAGTCGAACGGCTGCGTGTCGTTTAGGGATTACGACGCCTTCCTGCGCGCTTACGAGAACCGCGAGATTACGCGGCTCGCCGTGGTCACGCATATCGACTAGCTGGCGCATCGCGCCATGCCGATCAGTAGAGCAGGGGCGAAAATCTCGCGGCGGAGGGCGGATGACGCCTTCGGGCAATCCGCGCTACGGTGTAGAAATCGCGGAACGCAGACGCCGGGGGATGCATGCCGATCAAAACAAAATATCTGTTCGTCGTTTCAATGGACGTGGACCCCGACAAGGAGGCCTTGTTCAACGAGGTCTACGACACCGAGCACGTGCCTACTCTGTTAAAAGTCCCGGGCGTGCAGACAGTGTCGCGCATCGAGGGTGAACCGTTCACCTTCTCGCTCGGTGGTGAAGAAAAGCGCGTCGCGCACGAGGGCCCGCGCTATACCGCGCTTTACGAGATCGACGGCCCGCATGTGCTGGTCAGTCCGGAATGGGCGAAGGCGGTGGAATTGGGCCGCTGGCCAACGCACGTGCGCCCGTTCACCCGCAACCGCCGTCACGCACTCTATCGGGTGCGATAACTACTCATTCGGTTGCCTTCCCGCCCAGCGGCCGCCGCGCACGACGCGAGCGGACAGGCGTCCGCGCGCCACGTTGACACCCCACGCGCCGACAGCGAAAAAGGTCCATCCCCCTGAATTGTCGGAACGATCTATGACTGCAAAACGAAAACCGGCTGCCTTTGGCGATTTGCGCGGTTGGATGCGGGCACTCGATGCCGCCGGCGAACTGCACACGATCGACGCCGAGGTCGATTGGAACGTCGAGCTTGGCACCATCGCGCGGCTCGCTCAGGGTCCTGGAACGGGTCCGGCGCTGCTGTTCAACAATATCCGCGACTACGGAGCCAATGCGCGCTGCCGCCAGGTGTTCACCGGCGGCCTGTCGAGCGCGCGGCGCGTCGCCATGATGCTCGGGCTTCCGCCCGACAGCCATCCGCGCGAACTGGTCAAGCTCGGCCGCACCGTTCTCACCGAGGGCATCGCGCCGAAGATCGTCTCGACTGGACCGGTCAAGCAGAACGTGGTGACCGGCAAGGACGTCGACCTTTACGAATTTCCCGTGCCGCAATGGAATCGCATCGACGGCGGCCGCTACATCCTCACTTACGGCGGTGTGGTGACCAAGGATCCGGACACCGGCGTGATGAATGTCGGCGTCTACCGCGGCATGGTGGCCGGCAAAAACCAGATACCGATTCTGATGTGGCGCGCCCAGCACATCGGTCATCATGTGACCGCTTGGCAGCAGGCCGGCCATAACGAAATGCCGATCGCGGTCGCCATGGGCTGGGAGCCGTCGCTGCCGTTTGTCGCCGGCTCGCCAGTGCCCAAGGGCATCTGCGAATACGACGTCATGGGCGCGATCCGCGGCGAGCCGGTCGAACTCGTCAAGTGCGAGACCGTCGATCTCCACGTGCCGGCAAGCGCCGAGATCGTCATCGAAGGCTATCTGCAGCTCGACCCGGCGACCTACGCGATGGAGGGACCGTTCGCCGAGTTTACCGGCTACGTGGCCGGCGACCGGTCGCCTAAGCCGACTATACGCGTCACCGCCATCACGCACCGCACCGATCCGATCCTGCGCGGCACCATCGAGGGCTCGCTGCCGGGCAGCTTCTCCGAAAACGGCATGTGCTCGTCGATCATGCGCGCGGCCACCGCCTGGAATGTGCTCGACCGCGCCGGCGTGCCCGGCGTCACCGACGTCTGGTGTCCGCCGGTGCAGACCGGCGTCAATGTGCTGGTGCAGATCAAGCAGAGCTACCGCAATCAGGCCAAGCAGGTTGCCAACGCGCTGTGGGGAAGCTCGGCAGCGCATGTGCGCTACAAGCACGTCACCGTGGTCGACGACGACATCGACATTCACGATTACGCGGCGGTCGATTGGGCGATCGCATACCGGGTCAATGCCGGCGAGAACGATATCGTCATCATGCCGTCGACCTTCGGCGCCGGGCTCGATCCCTCGACACGGCGGCGCGACCGCAACGTCGCGCAATTCGGCACCGGCAAGTGGAATCGTATGCTGATCGACGCCACCATCAATCTCGACTACGACCCCGATCCCGATCTCGGCGGCGCCCGTTTCCCGCCCGACGGTTTGGCCGGAGCAAAAAGATATCGACGCGGTGAAGGCCCGCTGGGATGAACTGGGGTTGGACGGGAAGAAGCCGTAGATACCGCTCATTCCGCTCGCGAGTGCGGAACAAGTGCACTGAACCGTGTTACGGCACCGGCAGCAGCGGCTTTCCCTCCGGCACCTGCATGTCGAAGGCACACAACAGCGCCGCGGTCGACGCGTAGGTGCCCATCAGCAGGACGAGTTCGACCAGTTTGTTCGGCGCGAACGACGCCTTGATGCGCGCGAAGGCTTCCGACGTGACCTTGTGGTCGCGAAAAATCTGCCGGCCGAATTCGATGATGGCCGCGTAGGCTTCGTCGATACCCTGCGTGCTCTTGCGGTATTTGATGACGTCGATCACTTGCTGCGACACGCCCTCCTTCAGCGCTTCCGGCTCGTGCGCCGCCCATTCGAATTGGCTGTCCATCTCGCGCGCGACGGTGAGGATGGCGATCTCGCGGGTCTTCGCGTCGAAACAGGCAAAGCGCAGATGTTGGTTCATCACGTTGTGGGCGTCGACGGTTGCCGTGCTGTAGAGATGGATGCCGGACGGTCCGCGCAAACCGACAATCGTCTTGCCCGGCGTGCTGGCCCGGTCAAAGGCACGCTTGCCAGTCTCGTCCAAATCCTCGCGTTTCAACAATGGCAGCCGGCAGCCGGATTGCGGATCGATATCGGAAGGCATTGGCATTTTCGGGCGTCTCCCAGTGCTTCATTATCGGCCCGCACTCATGCGAGGGACCGAGTACGCACAATGAATGCCATTCTCGGATGGATGTTGCGAAGTCTCTAGCGGTTGCTGGATCATCCGCCTCGGGCGGATAAAGACAGTGGCGGATGAGGCCACGATCGCGAGGATGCATGTTCTTTGAGAATTTCACCCGCACGGAAATCAAGACCAGCGGCGCGCGTATCGTGACGGTGCACGGCGGCAAGGGACCGCCGCTCCTGCTCATGCACGGCAATCCGTTCAGCCATTTGTCGTGGTTCCGGATCGCGCCGAAGCTGGCGCAGGAGTTCACCGTCGTCGCCACCGATCTGCGCGGCTACGGCGATTCGGAAAAGCCGCCCGGCGGCGAGAACCACGAAAACTATTCGTTCCGCGCCATGGCGCAGGACCAGGTCGAGGTCATGGCCGCGCTCGGCCATGAGCGCTTTTACGCGGCCGGCCATGATCGCGGCGCCCGCGTGCTGCACCGCATGTGCCTCGATCATCCCGACAAGGTGGCGCGCGCCGCCATTCTCGACATCGTGCCGCAGCATCACGTGTTCAATCATCCGAACAAAGCCTGGGCGACGTTCTCGTGGCACTGGTTCTTCATGATCCAGCCCTACGATTTTCCCGAACACTTGATGAGCGCCGATCCCGACTACTTCATCGAGAAGAAGCTGTCGAAGACCGCGCAAGGGCTGAAATTTTTCGATCCGGCCGCGCTCGCCGAATACAAGCGCTACATGCGCAATCCGGCGACCGTGCACGCCATGTGCGAGGATTATCGCGCCTGCGCCGGCATCGATTTCGACATGGACACGACGGATTTCGACGCTGGCCGCAAGATCACTTGCCCGGTGCTGCTCTTGTGGGGCGCAACCGGCGGCGTCGGCCGCAACACCAGACCGAGCGCGGGCGAAGTCTGGCAAGCGCTACGCTGCCGATATTCGCGGCGCCAAGGCGCTGCCGAGCGGCCATTACCTCTCCGAGGAGGCGCCGGAGGAGACGTATCGCGAGCTGCGCGAGTTTTTTGTCGATGGCGGAACTGCGCGCCTAAGATACCACCGGCGCGGCCAGAAAATTCCTCATCGCGTACCAGAGAAGGTGCCGGTTCTTGCTGTAGCCGGCGCTGTGCGCCACGCGCGGCAGGATGACGAACGCCCGGTCGCCGTTGGGCAACTGACGGAAGAAGTCGAGCAGGTCGTCGTCGCTCGAGTTGCCGTCGAATTCGCCGCGGATCATCAGCACCGGCGAAAGCACCCTGGTCGGATCGACCAGAGGCAAATTCGCCGCCATGTCGAGATATGTTCCGCTGGGAATCGTATCGCCAAATTTCATTTCGGCGGCGATGATCGCCTCGGCCACTGCCGGATCGTAAAATTCCGGATGGCCGTCGCGGGTGAAGATCGAACGGATCATGCCGGCGTCGCGCTTGCGCCGCGGAGTGGCGCGCAGCTCGGCAATGCGCTGCTGCCGGCGCGCGATCTCGGCCGCGCCGGTGCCCTTATAGGTGAAAGCGCAGAGGATCAGGCAGTCAACGTGTTCGGGCGCGGTCTGCGCGTAGGCGGCAGCCCGGATGGCGCCGGACGACGTGCCGAAGAAATGGATCTTGGTCTGACCAGTCTCGGCTATGACCACCGGAAACGCCGCCTTGAGGTCTTCGACGCCGCTGGCAATGTCGGAGTTGTTGCCCGAACTGCCCGAATTTCCGTAGCCGTCGTGATCCATCGTCCACACGTCGTATCCGAAGCCGGCAAAAACGTTCATCAGCGAATATTCACCCTTGCCGGGGATGGTGAGATCGTAGCTCGAGCGCGACGAGTTCGACGACCCATGCACCAGAAACAGCACCGGACGCGGCGGCTCGCCGGCAACGGGCGCACCGATCCGCTTGCGGAACAGGTAAAGCCTCACGCGCGCCCTTATGAGCCCAATATTCGGAACTCCACAGATCGGCTGGGTCGCCATTCGGCGCGACGTTGGCCCGCGCAAGGCCGGCCGGGCGTACAAGCTGTGTCGTCGGTCATCCCGTTATGTCCTCCGGCCGGCGCGAAGTTCGTGCTAATGCGCGAGCGATGGCGTTTGCGCCACAAATGGGCCGCAGCAACGATAGCAGATCGCCGCCGGGTCATGCAGGCGAGCGGCCGGGGGAAACGCCAATTCCGCCTGCGCCGGCTGCGCTCGCGCCTGCAGACAACATCTGCTAGTGGGGTCGGATCATGCGCGATGAGGCGGAGTTCGGAGTGACCAATGCTGACGCCGCAGCGCGGCGGCGGACCTGCCATCATCGGCGGGACGGCGTTCAGCTGGATCAGCTGTGCGGTCAGCCTTGCCATCTTCGTCGTCGCACTATTCGTGCTCTATCACATTCTGCGCAACATCAACCTGCACCAGCTCCTGGCCGCGCTCAAAGCAACCGACTGGCGCACGCTTGTTGTTGCCGGCTGCTTCGTCGCCGCCGGTTATCTGACGCTCACCTTCTATGATTTGTTCGCGCTGCGTGCGATCGGGCGCTCCGAAATACCCTACCGCATCGCCGCGCTCGGCGGGTTCACCAGCTATGCGGTCGGGCACAATATCGGCGCCAGCGTGTTCTCCGGCGGCGCCGTGCGCTACCACATTTATTCAAATTGCGGGTTGAGCGTCATTGACGTCACCAAAATCTGCTTCCTCGCCGGACTGACTTTCTGGCTCGGCAACGTCACCGTGCTCGGCTTAGGCATCCTCTATACGCCGGCGGCCGGGCAAGCGATCGATCAGCTGCCGCTCTGGCTCAACCGCGGCTTCGCACTCTTGCTGCTGGCGCTGCTGACCGCTTACGTGAGTTGGGTGTCGGCAAGGCCGCGCATCATCGGTCGCGATGACTGGCAGGTGAGTTTGCCCGGCGGCACGCTGACCCTCGTGCAGATCGCGATCGGCATCGTCGATCTCGGCTGCTGCGCGGCCGCCATGTACATGGTGATGCCCGATCAACCGAACCTCGATTTCGTTACGGTAGCCGTGATTTTCGTCGCCGCCACGCTCCTTGGCTTCGCCAGCCACGCCCCCGGCGGCCTCGGCGTGTTCGACGCCGCCATGCTGGTGGCGTTGTGGCAGTTCAACAAGGAGGATCTGGTTGCCGGACTGCTGCGCTTTCGATTGCTGTATTACATCATTCCCTTCGTACTCTCGCTCATCATACTTGGCGTTCGCGAATTCAGGCTCGACCGTGCGCGCCGCCACCTCGATCGGACGGCTTCGCCGCCGATGCCTGGCGCAAGCGAATATGCTCGCGAGCAGACGGATGCGTCCTGAACGTCAGGTTCGATGAAGCGGAGAACACGCAGATTGCAACTGGCCTCATGAGCGTACGCTATGAGCGTAAATGAGCAGCGGGCGGTATTTGGCAGAAGGCGCGAGCGCGGCGCGCAGCTGATCATCGCTGCCGCGGCGATCGTGTTTGCCGCGATGGTTGTCGGCGGCGTGCTGGCCGTCGGCTATGCGATTCCCGGCTTCGCCGTCGTTGCGCTCGCCTGTTTCGTTGCCCTTCGTCTCGGCGAGGACCGAGGCGGTCTGGCGCAACCGCTTGCGGCTTCCGAACGCGTGAGCGACCCGCTTCGCGCCATCGTGTCCGGCCTGCCCGATCCGGTCATCGCCATCGACCGCGAGGGCCTCGTTCTCGCGCTCAACGAGCCGGCGCGCACGCTCGCGCCGGCGCTCCGCCAGGGCGAGCCGGTTTCGCTGGCGCTGCGCACGCCCGAGCTGATCGAGGCGGTCAACCGCGCCTTCGCTCGGGGCGAGGCGCAACGGATCGAATATTCCGAGCGCGTGCCGCTCGACCGCTGGTTCGAGACGATCGCGATGCCAGTCAGGCGGTCGCCCAACGGGGTCGGGCCCGATCTGGTGTTGTTGACCTTTCGCGACCTGACGCCGCTGCGCCGCGTCGAGGAAATGCGCGCCGACTTCGTCGCCAATGCCAGTCACGAGCTGCGCACGCCGCTCGCGGCGCTGTCCGGATTTATCGAGACCCTGCAGGGCTCGGCGCGCGACGACACCAAGGCGCGCGAGCGGTTTCTCGCGATCATGCAAGAGCAGGCGCGGCGCATGGCGCGGCTGATCGACGATCTCTTGTCGCTCTCGCGCATCGAGCTCAACGCCCACCGCCGTCCCGACACGCCGGTCGACCTCGTCCCAATCCTTCGCCAAGTCGTCGACGGCCTGCAGACGCTGGCGCGCGACCGCGGCGTCACTGTCAATGTCGAAGCGGCCGGTGCGCTGACGGTCCCCGGCGATCGCGACGAATTGGTGCGCGTGTTCGAGAATCTGGTCGAGAACGCGCTCAAATATGGCGCGACCGGCAAGCGCGTCGACATCAAGCTCGCGCTTTCGGCCGCGCCGGACAGCGACCGGGAGGCGCTCGCCAGCGTCCGCGACTATGGCCCCGGCATCGCGCCGGAACATTTACCGCGGCTGACCGAACGGTTCTATCGCGTCGACGTGCGGGACAGTCGCGCTCAAGGGGGAACCGGGCTCGGGTTGGCGCTGGTCAAACACATCCTCAATCGCCATCGCGGCCGGCTGTCGATTGAAAGCGCACCAGGCGCGGGCGCGACCTTTACCGTTCACCTGCCGACAGGCGGACAGCGGACCAGCCATTAAATGCCTATTTTTTCAAATAGTTGCGGAGTCATGCAATTGTCATCTGGCGCTCATAGAACAGTGACGTGCCGAACCTAAGCATCCGTCCCGGCGACGCCTTATGGTCGTTGCCATTTCGGAACTGCCCACGGCGTCGGCGTTGCCTCGGCCGTGTAATTGGCGGGACCACGGCCGTGGTCATCGGCAATGCACTTAAGGATCTCGGCCTCGATATTCGCGCCCGGCGGCCTTTGCGACGATACCTTTGCCGGTGCGCTCAACCGGGCGTTCAGCGCCGTGTATGCTTTTGCACTGAGCGCCGCCGAGCCGATCCTGACCGTTCTTGCCTCCTATTTGTCGGCGGCAGCGCTTATCTTGCTGCTGCGTGTCCAAAGCCGGGTGGCGTGCCGGCGGTAATCGTCCAGTTCGATCTCAACTCGAGAACCCAGTCATGAACGTAGCCTCTGTAGCCGTGTCGACCACTAGCAACGCTCCCGCCGATCGGGTCAGCGCGCCCGAGAAGGTCGCGATCAAAAATCTCGACTTCTTCTACGGCAATGCGCGCGCACTGAAGTCGGTCACTCTCCCGCTCTACGAGAAAAAGGTGACCGCGTTCATCGGTCCATCCGGCTGTGGCAAATCCACTCTGCTGCGCGTGCTCAATCGCATGTACGACCTCTATCCGAACCAGCGCGCGACCGGCGACGTCATGTTCGACGGCACCAACATCCTCTCGCCGCAACAGGACCTCAACTTGCTACGGGCGCGCATCGGCATGGTGTTCCAGAGGCCCACTCCCTTTCCGATGACGATTTTCGAAAACATCGCCTTCGGCATCAGGTTGTACGAACGGTTGCCGAAATCCGAGCTCGAGGGCCGCGTCGAGACTTCGCTGCGGCGCGCGGCGTTGTGGGAAGAGGTCAAGGACAAACTCAGCGTCAGCGGGCTGAGCCTCTCCGGCGGGCAACAGCAGCGGCTGTGCATCGCGCGTACCGTCGCGGTGCGGCCGGAAGTTATTTTGTTCGACGAGCCGTGCTCGGCGCTCGATCCGATCTCGACCGCCAAGATCGAGGAACTGATCGACGAGCTGACGGAGGACTACACGATCGTGATCGTCACCCATAGCATGCAGCAGGCGGCGCGCGTATCGGAGTTTACCGCCTTTATGTATCTTGGCGAGTTGATCGAGTTCGATACGACCAGCAAGGTATTTACGGCGCCGCGCGATCAACGCACGCAGGACTACATTACTGGCCGCTTTGGGTGACCACCACGTCAGTACCCGGAAAAAATACAATGACCGAATATACGACCAGGATCGATCACACCGCGCGCGCCTTCGACAGCGACTTGCAGGAGCTGACGCGCAAAGCCTCCGAAATGGGTGGGCTTGTCGAAAAACAGATCGCCGACGCCATCCAGTCGCTCCTGCAACGCGACGCCGAGCTTGCTGAACACGTTATCGCCACCGATCCGGTGATCGACGCGATGCAGCGCGAGATCGAAGAGAAGGCGATATTGACCATCGCGCGGCGGCAGCCGATGGCGGTGGATCTGCGCGAAATCATCGGCGCCATGCGCATCTGCAACGACCTCGAACGCATCGGCGATCATGCTAAGCACATCGGCAAGCGCGTGGTGGCGCTGGCGACCGACCTTTATCCGCAGACGCTCATCCGTGGCGTCGACCACATGGGCGACCTCGTGCTGGCGCAGATCAAGCTGGTGCTCGACGCCTATGCCAGCCGCGATCTGCAGGCGGCGCTCGCGGTCTGGAAGGGCGACGAAGAGGTGGATGCACTGTGCACCTCGCTGTTCCGCGAGCTGCTCACCTACATGATGGAAGACCCGCGTAACATCACCTTCTGCATGCACATGATGTTCTGCGCCAAGGACATCGAGCGCATGGGCGATCACGCCACCAATATCGCTGAAACCGTCTATTACATCATCGAGGGGCGTCCCATTGCCGATCAACGCCCGAAGGGTGACACGACCAGCTTTCCCTCGGCGCTGGTCCAGAAATAAAACGGGAGCCCGGGATGGGAGCCAACATCCTGATCGTCGAGGACGAAGAGCCGCTTACCACATTGCTGCGCTATAACCTCGAAGCCGAAGGCTATGAGGTCGACACTGTCGGCCGCGGCGACGAGGCCGACACCCGTCTGCGCGAGAGCGCTCCCGATCTCGTCGTGCTCGACTGGATGCTGCCCGGCCTTTCCGGCATCGAGTTGTGCCGGCGGCTGCGCACGCGGCCGCAGACGCAGTCGCTGCCCATCATCATGCTCACCGCTCGCGGTGAGGAAAGCGAACGCGTTCGCGGGCTGGCGACCGGCGCCGACGACTATATCGTCAAGCCGTTCTCGGTGCCCGAGCTGCTTGCGCGCATTCGCGCGCTGCTTCGTCGCGCGAGCCCGGAGCGCGTCGCCATGGTGCTGAACATCGGCGATCTCGAGCTCGATCGCGAGAAGAAGCGCGTGTCGCGATCAAGCCGCCCGGTCGAACTCGGCCCCACCGAGTTCCGTCTACTCGAATTTCTGATGGAGCGCCCGGGCCGGGTCTTTACCCGCGAGCAATTGCTCGACGGCGTCTGGGGCAGCGACGTCTATATCGACGAGCGTACGGTCGACGTCCATGTCGGCCGTCTCCGCAAGGCGCTCAATCGCGGCCACACGAGCGATCCGATCCGCACCGTGCGCGGCGCCGGTTATTCGCTGGACGACCGCTTCGGCAAGGTGAGTTGAGCGGCGATCACTTCGCCGCGCTCGTCCGAATGAACCGAAAGCCGCCTATCGTATCGCCCGCCTGTCACGGCGCCGGTCGTTGACCGGTTGGTAGGCCATGCGCGAGTGATAGGCGCAATAGGGCAGGCCCGCGAGCGCATTACCGCCGCAGAAGAAAAAATCGCCGCTGCTCGGATCGCCCACCGGCCAACGGCAGGTTTGCTCGTTCAGTTCGAGCAGGTTTCGCCGCTGGCCGATCGGTATGATGTTGTCGATCGGCTCTGGCTCAGCCTCCGCGTCGATATCATAGGCATGTGCCAGCGCTGTATTGCCGCGGATTGCGGAGCGCCCAATGCGCAGCATGTGCGCGGGCGCCCGCGTCTTGCGCGGCCGAGGCGCGCCGGCACTCGCGCTCTTGGCGCGGCCGGAAAGCCCGAGCCGGTGCACCTTGCCGATCACGGCATTACGGGTAATGCCGCCAAGTTCGGCTGCGATCTGACTCGCCGATAGTCCGTCGGACCACAGCTTCTTGAGAAGCTCGACCCTCTCGTCCGTCCACGACATGCCATCCTCCTCGAAGGTGCGGGCACAGCCTTGACGGAATTGTCCATTGGGCCAGGAAGCGCGCGTAGCCGCCCGACACGCAAACTCAGGACTCAACGCTTTAGAAGACTGTCCGCCGCACGAGATGTCGTACTTGACAATCAAAAGGCTACAATATGGCGGGAGTTTGACGCAAGAGTCACGGCCTGTGCGTCCACACATTCCTGCCCGGCGGGCTCGCTGAGCAGGAACGAACCGAGTCCAGACTCGACTCCTCTTCAGTTGACAGACGGATGCGCGCCAATAGAATGTGCAACGGTGCCGCCCAGAAGAGGCGGCACATTTCGTTTGACCGAGCGGATTACCGCGCGGCAAACCCCGGTCCTTCGCCATGACGTCGCACATGACATCGCACTTGATGCCGACCTATTCACGCGTCGATCTCGCTTTTGAGCGGGGCGAAGGCGCATGGCTGACAGCGACGAACGGCGAGCGCTATCTCGATTTTTGTTGTGGCGTCGCCGTTACAGCGCTGGGCCACAGCCATCCGCATCTCGTCGCCGCGCTGACCGAGCAGGCGAACAAGGTATGGCACGTCTCCAATCTCTATGAGATTCCCGAGTCCGACCGCGTCGCCGATCGTCTGTGCGCGGCGAGCTTTGCCGACGTTGTGTTCTTTCAGAATTCCGGCGCCGAAGCCGTGGAATGCTCGATCAAGACGGCACGCAAATACCAATCGGCGAACGGACACCCCGAGCGCTACCGCATCATCACCTTTGAGGGCGCCTTTCATGGGCGCACCATGGCCGCGCTCGCCGCTACCGGAAACAAGAAATACCTCGACGGGTTCGGCCCGCCGGTCGAGGGTTTCGATCAAATGCCGTTCGGCGATCTTGCCGCCGTCAAGCGCGCGATTGGACCGGAAACGGCGGCCATCCTGATCGAGCCGATCATGGGCGAAGGCGGCGTGCGGGTGGTCGAGCCGGCGTTCCTCAAAGCGCTGCGCGAGCTGTGCGATCAGCACGGCCTGCTCCTGATTTTCGACGAAGTGCAGAGCGGGATGGGACGGACCGGCGAACTGTTCTGCTATCAGCGTATGGGCGTGACGCCTGACGTCATGGCGGTCGCCAAGGCGCTTGGCGGCGGCTTTCCAGTCGGCGCCTGCCTGGCGACGCGCGAAGCGGCCAAGGGCATGACGCCCGGCACTCACGGCTCGACGTTCGGCTTCAATCCGCTGGCGATGAGTGTGGCCAATGCCACGCTCGACGTCATGCTCGCGCCCGGCTTCTTCGATCACGTCAAGAAGGTCGGGCTTCTGCTCAAGCAGCGCCTCGCCGAAATCAAGGACCGCTATCCCGCGCTGATCGCCGAAGTGCGCGGCGAAGGCTTGCTCGTCGGGTTGCGTGCCCTCGTCCCCTGCGGCGAACTCGTCGACGCGCTGCGGACGGAGAACATGCTGACGGTGGCTGCCGGCGACAACGTTGTGCGATTGCTGCCGCCGCTCATCGTCAGCGAGGCCGAAATCGCCGAAGGCGTGGCGCGGATTGATCGCGCTTGCGCAAGGCTGAACAACGCGCAGAAGAAGCCTCGGCAACCGGAGGCGGTGCGGTGAGCATCCGCCACTTTCTCGATTTGATCGACGTGCCGGCCACCGAGTTGCGTGGCATGATCGAGGCCGCGCGCGCGATCAAGGCCAACCGCCAACAGGCCGGGCGGCCGCTCGCCGGAAAAACGCTGGCGATGATCTTCGAGCGTCCATCGACGCGCACGCGGGTTTCCTTCGAAGTCGCGATGCGGCAACTGGGCGGCGACACCATCTTGCTGACCGCCGAGGAGATGCAGCTCGGCCGCGGCGAGTTGCTCGCCGACACCGCGCGCGTGCTGTCGCGTTACGTGGACGCCATCATGATCCGCACGCTCGATGCCGGCGAGCTGCTTGAGATCGCCCGTCACGCCACGGTGCCGGTGATCAACGGCCTCACCCGTCACTCGCATCCCTGCCAGGTGATGGCTGACGTCATGACCTTCGAGGAACACCTTGGACCCATCCGCGGACGCACCGTGGCCTGGAGCGGCGACGCCAACAACGTGCTCACCTCCTGGATGCAGGCAGCCGAGCGCTTCGATTTCCGCCTGCGCGTTGCCACGCCGCCGGAACTCGCACCGAAGAAACAGCTCAGCGACTGGGCGAAGTCGTCCGGCGCGGCGATCCAAATTGGCACTGACCCGGAAGATGCGGTGAAGGGGGCCGATTGCGTCGTCACCGACACCTGGGTTTCCATGGGCGACCGTAATGGGCCGCGCCGCCACAATCTGCTCAAACGCTATCAGGTCAACGCGCGCCTTATGGCGCGCGCCAAGCCGGATGCCATCTTCATGCATTGCCTTCCCGCGCACCGCGGCGAAGAGGTCACCGACGACGTGATCGATGGGCCGCAATCGGTGGTGTTCGATGAGGCCGAGAACCGGCTGCACGCGCAAAAAGGCATTTTGACCTGGTGTCTGGCGGCGAATGGCGGCTGACGGCGAGGGCTCACAAATCCCTGGCCGCTGCCTATATTTAGTCGCGATGAATGAGCCCCAAATCGACATCCGGGTCCGCGCCCCCGCGACGGAGGCGCTCGACGACACCATCCTGCCGTTTGCGGTGAAGGCGCTGGACGTGCGCGGCCGCATCGTGCGGCTGGGGCCTGCTGTCGACGCCATCCTCACCAGCCACGATTATCCGCCGCCGGTGGCAAAGCTCCTTGGCGAGGCAATCGTACTCACGGTGATGCTGGGCTCGTCGCTCAAATTCGACGGCCGCTTCATTCTGCAGACGCAGAGTGACGGACCGGTGCGTATGCTGGTAGTCGATTTCACCTCGCCCGGAAGAGTGCGGGCCTGCGCCCGCTTTGATGCGGCGCGCGTCACTGCGGCCATTGCTGCAGGCGCGGCTGATCCCGGACACCTGCTTGGCAGCGGCCATCTTGCCATGACCATCGATCAGGGGCCGGACATGAGTCGCTATCAGGGGCTCGTTCCGCTCGAGGGTGGCGACCTCGAACAGGCCGCCCACGAATATTTCGCCCGCTCCGAACAAATTCCGACCCGCGTACGGCTCGCGGTCGGCGAGGAATTCCGCGCGGGACCAAACGGCCCGCGCCGTCACTGGCGTGCTGGCGGAATCCTCCTGCAGTTCTTGCCCAACTCGACCGAGCGGCAACGGCAGGCTGACCTCGATCCGGGCGACGCTCCACCCGGTACGGTGCCGCACGTGATCGCAGAAGACGAGGCCTGGATCGAGGGGCGCTCGCTGATCGCCACCGTCAAGGACATCGAACTGCTCGATCCGGCGTTATCGAGTGAGCGGCTTGCCTATCGCCTGTTTCATGAACGCGGCGTCCGCGTGTTTCGTCACGCGCCGGTGGAGGCGCAATGCTCCTGTTCGCGCGATGGGGTCCAGACGATGCTGCGCAGCTTTCCGCAAGCCGATCGCGACGATATGGTCGAGGACGGGAAGATCACCGTCACGTGCGAATTCTGCAGCTCGACCTTCGTGTTCGCGCCGGATGAGATCGTGGCCGCGGAGCCCACTCCGACGTGATTCTTTCTTCGCTCGCCAGCGTCTCCCTTAGTTCAGCGTGCGCTTGGTCTCGACGCTGTCGAGCGAAAAGGCTGGGATCTCGATGTCAAAATGCTCGCCGGCTGCGCTCACCATGCCATAGCTGCCAGCCATAAATCCGGACGGCGTCTGCAGCGGCACGCCGCTCGTATATTCGAAGGTCTCGCCGGCCTTGAGCACCGGCTCCTCGCCGACGACGCCCGCGCCGCGCACGTCCTGGCGGCGGCCGTTGGCGTCGGTAATGCGCCAATGGCGGGTCTTCAGCTGCACCGTCTCGCTGCCCTGATTGGCGATCGAAATCGTATAGGCCCAAAAGAAGTAATTGTTCTCCGGCGACGAACGGTCGGCGACAAAGCGCGGAGTCACGACGACTTCGATCCGTCGGGTAACGGCACGATAGTTAGTGCTGCTCTTGGCGCTTTCCGGCATAGTTTTTGGTCGCTTGCCCACAACCTTATGGAATTCCATGCATTAGTGAATAGATTCGGCCACATTGTTGCAATAACCGTGTGGGCGCGCATTCTCAAGCAGCACCGAAAGGATAGGCGGACCCTTGTTCCGTAATTTGAGCTTTCCCTCGCTGCTGCGGTCCCTGGCAATGGCGGTTCATCCTGAAGGCCACGCCACGGCGCTGCGATCGCTGGCGCAGCCGGCGAATTCGGCTGAGGCGCGCGGTGGAGCGCCGGCGCGGCCGGAGGCGCGCCCCGTTGAAGCCTCGCCGGTACAGCAGCTCGCGACCGGGCGCGATTTGCGGCTCGATCTGTTTCGCGGCATCGCGCTGTGGCTGATTTTCCTCGATCATATTCCCGATAACATCGTCAATCTGTTCACGCTGCGTAATTACGGCTTCTCCGATGCGACCGAGATTTTCATCTTCATCTCCGGCTACACGGCCGCGTTCGTCTACGGCCGGGCCATGCACGAACGCGGCTTTCTCATCTCCAGCGCCCGCATCCTGCGCCGCGCCTGGCAAATCTATGTGGCGCACATTTTCCTTTTCACGATTTTCATGGCGGAAATTGCCTATGTGGCGGCAAGCTTCAGCAACCCGCTCTTTGCCGAGGAAATGAATATTCTCGGCTTCCTCAAACAGCCGGACGTCACCATCTTCCAGGCGCTGTTGTTGAAATTCAAACCCGTCAACATGGACGTGCTGCCGCTCTATATCGTGCTTCTGTTGTTATTTCCTCCCGTGCTTCGCGTTTTGCTCTGGCAGCCGGCCTATGCCTTGGCCGGCGCGGCGATCATGTATGTCGTTGCCATCCGCTTTGACATCAATCTACCCGCTTATCCGAACGGAGTTTGGCTGTTCAACCCGTTCGCTTGGCAGCTTTTGTTCGTATTCGGCGCCTGGTGCGCGATCGGCGGCGCGCAACGGCTAAACGGGCTGTTGCGATCGCCTATCGTTTTGGCGTTGGCGATCGCCTATTTACTGTTTGCTTTCGGCATAACACTGACTTGGCATTTCGAGTCGCTGCAGGCTTTCGTGCCGAATTGGCTGAGTGAATTGATTTACCCGATCGACAAGACCAATCTGGATGTACTGCGCTTTGCGCATTTTTTGGCGCTTGCCGCGATAACGGTCAGGTTCGTCCCGCGTGATTGGTCCGGACTGAAGTCGCCGCTGCTGCAGCCCGCCATCCTCTGCGGCCAGCATTCGCTCGAAATCTTTTGTCTGGGCGTTTTTCTGGCATTTGCCGGACAATTCGTCATCAGCGAATGGTCGGGCGGCCCGCTGGTGCAGACCGCGATCAGCATCGCCGGCATACTGATTATGATCGCGACAGCAAGCCTGATTTCGTGGTACAAGAGTATCGAGGGGCGCGCCAATCAACAACGCGCAACTGCGTCCCCGGGGGGAGCGACATGAATCTCGTCACGGCTTTCGTGGCGGTCATTTTGCTGCTGAACGGCTCCGCAATGGCCGCGGAGGAGTGCAACGTTCCGGAGTCGCTGCTGTCGAGCGACACCGAGCTCGCGCATGTCGCAGCTGCAATCAAGGACAAGCATCGGCTCGACATCACCGTTGTCGGCACCGGCTCGTCCACCTTGCCGGGCCCTGACGGACAGAATTTTGCCTATCCGGCGCAGCTGCAAGTAGCGCTTCGCCGGCTCCTGCCGGGTGACGAAATTAAGGTTATCGCGCGAGTGCAGACGCGGCAGTCAACCGCCGAGATGGCGGCCGGCATGAAAAAGATCCTGGCCGAGGACAAGCCGGCGCTGGTGATCTGGCAGGCCGGCACATTAGACGCCGTCAACGGCATCGAGCCGGACGAATTCAGCGCGAGCCTCACCGCGGGAGTCAGCGCAATCACTGCCGCTGGCGCGGACGTCGATCTCGTCAACATGCAGTACAGTCCGCGTACCGAGTCACTGCTGAACGTTTCGGCCTACGCGGACATCATGCATTGGGTGGCGAAGGAGCACGGTGCGCTTCTGTTCGACCGGCTGGGGATCATGCGCTATTGGAACGACCAGGGTATTTTTGACCTCTATGCGGCCACCAAGAAGTCTGATATGGCTCGTCTCGTTCACGATTGCATAGGCCGGGCGCTGGCGTCTCAGATCGTCGAAGCTGCACATCTGACGCCATGAGGATGCAACGAAGCGTTTGATGTCTCATCACGGGATCAGTGGATTTGTCCGCCGCGCTTGGGCTGGAGCAGCCCTGCTTGCGCTTGGCGGTTTTGTTGCGGCGCAGGCCGAAGTGCCTGCTGCACCGCACACACCTCCTATTATCACGGCAACGCCGGCAAGTGCAGCACATTCGGCTGCCGCGCAGCCAGCTGTGTTGCATCCGGCGACCGCTCCATTGGCGCCCGCTTCTTGCAGTGCACCACAAGAATTGACGCGGCTCGATCACCCGCTCTTGCGCACTGCACAACGACTGGCCGGCGGCCAGCCGCTCACGATCGTCGCTATCGGTTCATCTTCGACCGCCGGCGCCGGCGCAAGCTCGCCGGCCGCGAGTTATCCGAATTCAGCTCGCCATCGAACTCCGAAAGCTTTTCCCGGGCCGCGACGTCCGCGTGCTCAATCGCGGCATCAACGGCCAAGAGACCTCCGACATGATGGCGCGGTTCACGACCGGTGTGATGGCTGAGCATCCGCAACTCGTGCTGTGGCAGCTCGGCACCAACTCGGTCCTGCGCGACAGGCCGCTCAGTTCACACGAAGTTGAGGTCCGCGACGGCATCAAGCAGCTGAAAAAGGCTGGCTTCGACGTGGTGTTGATCGACCTGCAATATGCGCCGAAAGTACTCGCTAAAGCGGAGACGACGGGCATGGTCGATCAGATCGCGGCTGCCGCCAAGGAAGATAACGTCGATCTGTTCCACCGCTTCGCAATCATGCGCGATTGGTACATCGTTCAGCACCGCTCCTTCGACGGCTTTGTTTCGCCGGACGGATTGCATATGAACGATTGGGGCTACGCCTGCTGGGCGAAGCTGCTGGCAGCCAGTATCGCCGACGCCGCGCGCCAGCCGATCGCCTCCGCGACGCGGTAGCGAACGCACTCACATCGTCTCAGTGTGGTTGCGCGCGCAGCCCAATATTCGTCATTGGCGGCGACGATAGATCGCCTTTCTGCTGAAACTCCCGATCACGCAGTTTCCAGCGCGGCGAGGACGTCCTCGACGATGTCGTCGGGATGTTCCAGACCGACGGAGACACGCACCAGGCCGTCGGAAATGCCGAGTTCGGCGCGCTGCGCGGGCGTGAGCCGCTGGTGCGTCGTCGTTGCCGGGTGAGTGATCAGGCTTTTGGCATCGCCGAGATTGTTGCTGATACGCACAAGCTTGAGCAAGTCCTGAAAGCGGAACGCACCCTTCTTGCCGCCTTTGACTTCGAAGGCGACGAGCGTTGAGCCGCCGCGCATCTGTTTCTGCACGATTGCGGCCTGCGGATGGTCCGGCCGTCCGGGATAGATGAGACGTCCGATCTTCGGATGCTCGGCGAGTGCGACGGCGAGCGTCGCCGCGCTGTCGGTCTGCCGGCGCACGCGTACGGCAAGCGTCTCCAAACCTTTGAGCAGCACCCAGGCATTGAATGGCGACATCGACGGGCCGGTCTGGCGAATGAGCACATGGATCTTGTCCATGATGAATTGCCGCGAGGCGAGCACGACGCCGCCGAGGCAACGGCCCTGGCCGTCGATGTGTTTGGTCGCCGAATAGACGACGCAGTCGGCGCCGAGCGCGAGCGGGCTCTGGAAGAGCGGCGTGGCGAAGACGTTGTCGACGACGAGCGTCGCGCCGGCCGCGTGGGCGATCTTGGCCACTTCGGCGATGTCGATGACCTCGAGCGCCGGGTTGGTCGGACTTTCGAGAAAGAACGTCTTGGTGTTCGGCCGCACCGCGTTGCGCCAGGAGTCGAGGTCGCAGCCGTCGACCAGCGTCGAGCTCACGCCGAAGCGCGGCAGGTAATCCTCGACCACGTAGCGGCAGGAGCCGAACATCGCCTTCGACGCGACCACGTGATCGCCGGCCTTGAGCTGGCCGACTAGCGAGATGGTGACCGCAGCCATGCCGGTCGCGGTGGCGCGCGCCGCCTCGGCGCCTTCGAACGCGGCCATGCGTCGCTCGAACATATCGACAGTCGGATTGGCGAAGCGCGAATATTGGTAGCCGGGATCTTCGCCCTTGAAGCGCGCTTCCGCCTGGGCGGCGCTGTCATAGACGTAGCCCTGGGTGAGATAGAGCGCTTCCGAGGTTTCGCCGAACTGCGAGCGTAGCGTACCGGCGTGGACGAGACGTGTTTCCGGGCGGTAATCTTTCTGTGCGGACGCGGTCATGTGGCCCTCCTTGGCCAAAACAAAACCCGGCCGGGAGGAGCAAATCCTCAGGCCGGGCTCAAGCGTCCCCGGCCTTTTAGCGACTTATTTTACGTGGCTGCAAGCCGGCCGGCTCAAATGACCACGGGATAAGGCAGCTTATACGCCGGCAACGTCTTGGCGTCAAACCGGCGTCGGGCTAGATCGCACTTCGTGCCACTCTCGTTCGCAGCTTCGGATCAAGGAATTTTGCCCGACCGCATGATCGCGACGCTGGCGAAGGACGGTGCCATTGTCGCCGAGCATCCGTTCGCGCCGGATCAGATTCAGCCGGCGAGCCTCGACCTGCGGCTCGGCGCCGTCGCCTATCGGGTGCGCGCGAGCTTTTTGCCCGGCCCCGGCATTACCGTTGCCCAGAGAATTGCCGAACTGAAACTGCACGAATTCGCCCTCGCCGGCGGCGCGGTGCTGGAAACCGGCTGCGTCTACATCGTGCCGCTGATCGAGCGGCTCGCGCTTCCTTCCGACATTGCCGGCGCGACCAATCCAAAAAGTTCGACCGGCCGGCTCGATGTCTTCACCCGCGTCATTGCCGACGAGACCCGCGGCTTCGATCGCGTTGCCGGTGGCTATCACGGTCCGCTCTACGCCGAGATCAGTCCAAAGACTTTCCCTGTTCTGGTGCGCCAGGGCACGCGGCTGTCGCAGATGCGTCTGCGCCATGGCGAAGCCGCGCTCGATGAAGCGGCATTGCGCGGGCTGCACGCGCGCGAGCGGCTGGTCGACCGCGCCGAGGCGGTGATGGGCGACGGCATTGCGGTGAGCATCGATCTGTCCGGCCGGCAAGACGGTATCGTCGGCTATCGCGCCAAGCGGCACACCGCTGTTATCGATGTCGAGCGGCGCGCCGCCTACGACGCCAACGAATTCTGGGAGCCGATCGGCGCGCGCGCCGACAAGAGCCTGATCCTCGATCCCGACGAATTTTACATTCTCGCGTCGACCGAGGCGGTGCAGGTGCCGCCGGATTATGCCGCCGAAATGGTGCCGTTCGATCCGCTGGTCGGCGAATTCCGCGTGCACTACGCGGGCTTCTTCGATCCCGGTTTCGGCTATGCGGGGGCCGGCGGACTTGGCGCGCGCGCTGTTCTGGAAGTGCGCTCGCGCGAGGTGCCGTTCATCCTCGAACACGGCCAGATCGTCGGCCGCCTGGTCTTTGAGAAAATGCTGGCGCGGCCCGATCAGCTTTATGGCATGGGGATCGGCTCGAATTACCAGGCGCAGGGGCTGAAGCTGTCGAAGCACTTCCGCGCCTGAAGCGGGCGGCAGAAGCGGCGACCGACCGTGCAACCTGTTGGTCATGCTATTGTGGCATTTCGCGTGAAACGGCATTGTTCGTTCCCTCAACTGCGAGTGCGTGTGCGGGGAGCGACGAGCGGACACGGAAAGCGCGGCGCGGCATGCGGGCACTGATCGTGGGCATTGTCGTTTTGCTGGCCGCTGCGTCGGCCGGCACCGAGCAAATCCGCGCGCAGTCGGGCTACGACCGCCCGGGCGGCGATTACACGCATTTCCCGATCCCGACCGGCGACCCGGCACTGTGCGCGGCGCGCTGCGAGCACGACAAAATCTGCCGATCCTGGAGCTTTGATTATCCTAACGCCTCCGGCGGACCGGCTATTTGCTATCTCAAGCGCGAGGTGCGGCCGCCGGTCGCGTCGAGCTGCTGCGTGTCGGGCGTGCGCGGCGCCGGCGTTATCGAACCGCGTCTCGGCGGTGCGCTCGAATACTCGATCGATCGCACCGGCGGCGATTACCGCATGTTCGAGACCCAACCCGATGCCACGGGCAAGCCCTGTGCCGACGCCTGCCAGACTGAAACGCGCTGCCGGGCCTGGACCTATCGGCGCCCCGGTTACGGCACCACCGGCGCGCACTGTTATCTGAAGAGCGTCATCACGCCGCCGCGCCATCGCCCGTGCTGCATTTCGGGTGTGGTCCGCTAAATCGCGCAGACTGCGGCCGCACTTGTTTCGCCTGTCGTCTGTTCACCTGCCGTTATCGGCCGCCGGTGCCGCCGACGGTGATGCCGTCGATGCGCAGCGTCGGCTGACCGACGCCGACGGGCACGCCCTGGCCGTTCTTGCCGCAGGTGCCGACGCCGCTGTCGAGCTTGAGGTCGTCGCCGATCATCGAGATGCGGCGCAGATCGGTCGGGCCGTTGCCGATCAGCATGGCGCCCTTGATCGGCGCCCCCACCTTGCCGTTCTCGATGCGGTAGGCCTCGGTGCACTCGAACACGTATTTGCCCGAGGTGATGTCGACCTGGCCGCCGCCGAAATGCACGGCGTAGATTCCGTTCTTCACCGATGCGAGGATTTCGCCGGGGTCGCGGCCGCCGGCCAGCATGTAGGTGTTGGTCATGCGCGGCATCGGCACGTGGCCGAAGCTTTCGCGCCGTCCGTTGCCGGTCGGCTTCATGCCCATCAGCCGCGCGTTCTGCCGGTCCTGCATGTAGCCGACCAGGATGCCGTCCTCGATCAGCACGGTGCGGTTGGTCGGCGTGCCTTCGTCGTCGATCGAGAGCGAGCCGCGCCGCGCCGCGATGGTGCCGTCGTCGACGACAGTCACGCCCTTGGACGCGACCTGCTGCCCCATCAGGCCGGCGAAGGCCGAGGTCTTCTTGCGGTTGAAGTCGCCCTCGAGCCCGTGGCCGACCGCCTCGTGCAACATGACGCCGGGCCAGCCCGGGCCGAGCACGACATCCATCTCGCCGGCCGGCGCCGGCACCGATTGGAGATTGGTCAGCGCTTGGCGCACGGCATTGTCGACCGCGCCTTGCCAGGCGCCGGTGGCGATGAAGCGCTCATAGCCCTCGCGGCCGCCATAGCCATCCGAGCCGCTCTCCTGCCGGTCGCCTTCGCCGACGACGACCGAGACACTCACGCGAACCAGCGGCCGCACGTCGCGATAGGTCTGCCCGTCGGCGCGCAAAATCTCGACCGCTTGCCAGGTGGCGGCGAGACTGGCCGAGACCTGGCGCACGCGCGGATCCTTGGCGCGGGCGTAGGCGTCGATCTCCTGTAAGAGCCGCGCCTTGGCGTCGAAGCCAGGGCTCGCGAGCGGGCTGTCTTCGCTGTAGAGCTTGACGTTGGTGCGCGCCGGCGGCGCGGCGTAATGGCCCGAGTAGCCGCCCTTGACCGCGCGCACGGCGTCGGCAGCGCGCTCGATCGCCGGCTCCGACACGTCGGAGGCGTGCGCATAGCCGACCGCTTCGTCCTTCACCGCGCGCAAGCCAAAACCTTGCGTGGTGTCGTAGGTCGCCTGCTTCAGCCGGCCGTTGTCGAAGGCGAGCAGCTCGGACTGGCGGTATTCGAGATAAAGCTCGCCGTCGTCGGCGCCGTCGAGGCCGCGCGAGATGATTTTGCCAAGCCGCGGCCGGTCGAGTCCGGCGCGGTCGATCAGCGAGGTGGGGGAATCGGTCATGGGAACTCCGGGGGCCCCTGGGGCGGTTGACGATACATAGGCGATGCCGGCGCGGTTTGCAGCAGGCGAGGTCTATCCCGCCCCGCGATAGCGGGGAGGGGGGACCGCGCTGCGCAGCAGCGCGGTGGGCGGGGCGCGGGCGGCGACGAAACTCTTGCAACGAAAGTGAAGCGGCGAGTCAGGCGCCCCCTCCACCATGCGCTTCGCGGTGGTCCCCCTCCCCCGCTATCGCGGGGGAGGAAGTTATAGCCCTCACACATAAAAATCGCGCGGCATGCGCTGGCGCGCCTCGCGTTCGGGCGCGCCGATATTGGCTGGCGTCGCGGCGAGTATCTCCTTGCGCGCCTGCACCTGCTGCGCCTGCGGCACGCGACCGAGCGCGCGCTTGAGGCAGGCATGCGCGTCGCCATCGCAGGTGCGGAGTCTGCGGCAGCGTTTGTGCCGGCAGTTCAGCCACAGTGCGAACGCTTCGCAGTAACGCCGCGCCTGCAATTCCGCTTCGATGGCAAGCCGCCGCGCATGCGCCAGCGGGCCGAGCTTGGCTTTGCGCTTGAGCCCCGCCTTCAGCATGGCGGAGAGCACGCGATACTCGGAATTTTCCATGCCGGGTTTCATGCGATGTCCTCCCCTCCCCCCATTCGCGCTAGCGAATGGCGGGGAGGGGTCGGGGGTGGGGGGAATGCGATCTCAAAACACACGCTGAGCGAGACGAAAGTGCCCCCCACCCCTAACCCCTCCCCACCACGCGCTGCGCGCGTGGGCGGGGAGGGGAATAAATTCTCGCTCTCGCGATGCGTTTTTTGATTCGCATCCGAGTTTTTGCGCAAGCGACTGCAAAAAACCTTGCCGCCAACCCGATCTTCGTCAGACGCCACCGGCGGTGGGACCGGTTCGCGATTGTGATCGAGCACGGCACGAAAAGCAAACAACAAAACAAAAAGGATGCGGAACGCCGGAACGGCGCAGTTCACCAACCTCCGCGTCTTGCGACGCGGCGCGCGCCCTGCAGGGCGCGCACGCCTTCCGGCGTTCCACCGCGGCTCTTGCCCAAGGGACTCACGCATCCCGAGGGCTCGGCTTCGGACCATGTTTCGCGAGGCCAACGCCAAGCTAGGCGGGGTTTTCCCGCCGGCGCCGGCCCCGTTTGCAGCGAGCACCTCGCGTGCCGGTCATGGTGCCGGCAGACGTGATGTCCAAAGCCGCCCGGGAACGGACTGCAAATCCGTCCGCGGGCACCGGTCTCGCCCGATGGCCCGGCTTGCCTCCGGGCCCACCTCCTTCACGGGGGCGAGGATCCTTATGTATCCGAACCGGGGACGAAAGTCAAGGGAAAAGTTACAGACAAATAACTACATCGGTGACGCGGTCGCGCACCGTGATTGAGCCGTCGGATGTCGGCTCTTGGGGCAAAAGCGGACCTCGCTTTGGCGCGCAGGAAATGACGCTAATGACCCGAAGCGGTCCCCGCCGTGGTTATCAATTTGCGATGCAACATCTCGCCGCCTCGGCCAAGTACCATGAGCGGAATTGTTACCGCCATGCCACACCTGCGGGAAATCGGTCGCTCCGTCTGTGTGATACGCTTCGGCCCTATTGCACGCCCCCGCGAGCAGTGGTTCGCTTTAGGCTCTCCGCGGGGGCTTTCATGCGCGGGACTTTGTTTTCGCGATCCATCAAGGTCGCAATAGTTGGTCTATCCGTCGGCGCGTTTGCTGTGGCTTCTAGCCAAGCCGCGCACGCCCAAACCAACTATTGCTGGATCAATCCGCAAACCGGTGCTCCCTATCCATCTCAGAACCTCGTGCCACTCGGTACGAACATCGCTCAATATCAAGGCGATCCCAATCACGCGCACATACCTAGTGGTCCAACCGTTCCGGGCAGTGACTGGGTTAGAGTTAATGGTACCTGGATCAATCCGCAGACCGGTGCTCCCTATCCATCTCAAAACCTCGTGCCACTCGGTACGAACATCGCTCAATATCAAGGCGATCCCAATCACGCGCACATACCTAGTGGTCCAACCGTTCCGGGCAGTGACTGGGTTCGCGTTCCTTGTCCGCCTACCCAAACTGCCGCCTCCACCGGCCTCTATCTCGGCGGCGAACTGGTGAAGAACTGGGGCTGGGTGCGTTCGACCGAGCGGTCGGCAGCAACCGGCGCGATTACTAACCAGTTCAGCGACCGTGCCGATCCGTTCGGCGGCGGCGTGATCGTCGGCTACAAATTCGCGCCGTGGGCCGACAACATTGCGGTGAGCCCGTTCGCCTCGTTCGACTTCGTCCACGCGCCGGTCAACCACACCTTCCCCGGCGGCAGCTTCCTCGGCACCACCGGCAACTTCATGGGCACCGCGGGCGTCAAGATCGGCCCGCAGCTACCGATTGGACTGTGGCTCTACGGCATTGCCGGCGTCAGCGTGCTCGACGAAAAGCTCAACATCAATTTCATCCCGGTCGCGAGTTCGCAATCGGCGACCGTCGCCGGCGGCACCGTGGGGCTTGGCGGCGCATGGCAGCCGAACTTCCTGCAAGGCTTCGGCCATCCGGTGTCCCTGTTCCTCGAATATCAGCACACCTGGTGGCAGGATGCGCACTTCAACACACCAGCCGCCTCGCCGTTCTTTAACTACAACTTCCGCCGCGATGACGACGTAATGAAGTTCGGCTTCACTGTATCGCTCAATCCGCCAGCGACTGCTTTGCCGGCGCCGGTCATTCACAAATAGCTCGGCGGCGGATTTCTAGCCGCTGTGCGCAAAAAGCCGAAGGGAGCATTAGCTTAGGGAGTGTTGTAAAATGGAAGAACGATCAGGACTGCCTCGGCTACGTCAGGCGTGCGGGCTTGTTCTATTGCTAAGTTTTGGTGGGTGGTTCGGTGAGGTGGTCCCGGTTATCTGAACAGATTTTCCGCGTCGATAAGTGGAGCCTCTGCCGGGGTTAGGCTGCCAAGCGGAGTGGCAGCGGTGGTGGGCAGTAGGCTTGATCGGGTGTCATGCCGTCAAGGCTCGAATGTGGTCTGCGGCGGTTGTAGAAGTCCAGATAGCGGCCGAGTGAGGCGCGAGCGTCGCTAACGCTGTCATAGGCTCGCAGATACACCTCCTCGTATTTGACGCTGCGCCACAGCCGCTCGACGAACACGTTGTCGCGCCAAGCGCCTTTGCCGTCCATGCTGATGGCAATGCGGTTGTGGGCGAGTGCGCCGGTGAAGGCCGCGCCGGTGAACTGCGAGCCTTGGTCGGTGTTGAAGATGTCAGGTTTGCCGTGACGAGCCAACGCGTCCTCCAGCGCTTCGACGCAGAACGCCGCCTCCATGGTGATCGACAGCCGCCAGGACAGCACCCTGCGGCTGAACCAGTCGAGTACCACGGCCAAATAGACGAAGCCGCGCGCCATCGGAATGTAGGTGATGTCCATCGCCCATACCTGGTTCGGCCGCGTGACCGCCAGCCCGCGCAGCAGATACGGGTAGATTTTGTGGCCTGGCTCGGGCTTGGTCGTGCGGGGACGGCGATAAAGCGCCTCTATCCCCATCCGCTGCATCAACGTCTTCACGTGCCGGCGTCCGATCTTGCACCCCTCGGCCACCAGCAGGCAGCGCAACATCCGCGAGCCGGCGAACGGATACTCCAGATGCAGCCGGTCGAGACGCCGCATGACGGCAAGGTCGGCCTCGGGCACCGGCCGCGGCAGGTAGTAGACGCTGCTGCGGCTGATGCGCAGAACCTCGGCCTGTTTGGTGATCGGCAGATCGTGCGCGCGGTCGATCATCGCTTTGCGCTCAGCAATCCCGCCTTGGTGAGCGCGCCCTCTAAAAAATCGTTCTCCAGCGCCAGTTCGCCGATCTTGGCGTGCAGCGACTTCACGTCGACCGCAGGCACCGCCGCTTGGCCGCCGCCAGGACCGAATACATCGGCTGCTCCATTCTCAAGCTGCGCCTTCCACGAGGTAATCTGATTGGGGTGAACGTCGAACTGCTCGGCAAGCTGCGCCAATGTCCGATCGCCCTTGATGGCGGCAAGAGCCACCTTCGCCTTGAAGGCCGGTGTGTGGTTCCGGCGTGCTCGTCTCTGCATGGTCTCTCCTGATTCGCAGGCCATAGCGTGCCTGCCGTCAGGCAGAAACTCCACTTAGCGTCCCGTCCAGATTTCCGGAGCCGGCTCTCGGCACAGGCGTCGCACTGGCAGAAGAGCCGAAGCCCGTCAAACAGTGCAATCCCAAGAAAGAGGCTCGAGCAAGCCTTCTTGTTACGGGGTATGGTGCGGCAAAGATAGAGCTTAGGTGCGGAACTGATCTTATGGGCACTTGTGGCCCTGTATCAGTGAGGTGGTCCCGGTTATCTGAACAGATTTTCCGCGTCGATAAGTGGAGCCTCTGCCGGGGTTAGGCTGCCAAGCGGAGTGGCAGCGGTGGTGGGCAGTAGGCTTGATCGGGTGTCATGCCGTCAAGGCTCGAATGTGGTCTGCGGCGGTTGTAGAAGTCCAGATAGCGGCCGAGTGAGGCGCGAGCGTCGCTAACGCTGTCATAGGCTCGCAGATACACCTCCTCGTATTTGACGCTGCGCCACAGCCGCTCGACGAACACGTTGTCGCGCCAAGCGCCTTTGCCGTCCATGCTGATGGCAATGCGGTTGTGGGCGAGTGCGCCGGTGAAGGCCGCGCCGGTGAACTGCGAGCCTTGGTCGGTGTTGAAGATGTCAGGTTTGCCGTGACGAGCCAACGCGTCCTCCAGCGCTTCGACGCAGAACGCCGCCTCCATGGTGATCGACAGCCGCCAGGACAGCACCCTGCGGCTGAACCAGTCGAGTACCACGGCCAAATAGACGAAGCCGCGCGCCATCGGAATGTAGGTGATGTCCATCGCCCATACCTGGTTCGGCCGCGTGACCGCCAGCCCGCGCAGCAGATACGGGTAGATTTTGTGGCCTGGCTCGGGCTTGGTCGTGCGGGGACGGCGATAAAGCGCCTCTATCCCCATCCGCTGCATCAACGTCTTCACGTGCCGGCGTCCGATCTTGCACCCCTCGGCCACCAGCAGGCAGCGCAACATCCGCGAGCCGGCGAACGGATACTCCAGATGCAGCCGGTCGAGACGCCGCATGACGGCAAGGTCGGCCTCGGGCACCGGCCGCGGCAGGTAGTAGACGCTGCTGCGGCTGATGCGCAGAACCTCGGCCTGTTTGGTGATCGGCAGATCGTGCGCGCGGTCGATCATCGCTTTGCGCTCAGCAATCCCGCCTTGGTGAGCGCGCCCTCTAAAAAATCGTTCTCCAGCGCCAGTTCGCCGATCTTGGCGTGCAGCGACTTCACGTCGACCGCAGGCACCGCCGCTTGGCCGCCGCCAGGACCGAATACATCGGCTGCTCCATTCTCAAGCTGCGCCTTCCACGAGGTAATCTGATTGGGGTGAACGTCGAACTGCTCGGCAAGCTGCGCCAATGTCCGATCGCCCTTGATGGCGGCAAGAGCCACCTTCGCCTTGAAGGCCGGTGTGTGGTTCCGGCGTGCTCGTCTCTGCATGGTCTCTCCTGATTCGCAGGCCATAGCGTGCCTGCCGTCAGGCAGAAACTCCACTTAGCGTCCCGTCCAGATTTCCGGAGCCGGCTCTTGGCCACTGGTCCACGTTATCAGGGATCGTGCTCCGCCCCCGATAACAAACAATGGGCACGAGAAAGCGCAGGGGACCTGACGTGCAGGATAGTGGTAACCAGGGGGCATCCCGGGGTTAAGTGCACATTGTTCGAAAAGTAATCGCGTCACGCATCGGCCGGTCCGTCCCCGTTTTATATGAGCATACTGGTGTTGCCGTCGTTGGTTAGACGACCGGCAAGGGGCGCAATTTTAATAAATCCCGCAATATTTGCTGCTGCGCACTTCGGTCGTTAATGGCCCCTTGCGACTGATCTCTATGTCCGCTGCCACGGCAGCTGTCGGGGGCTGAGCGGACATGGCTGGGTAGGGTCGAAAATGACGTTCCCGACCCATCGCGTCATTTCGCGCCGCCAATTGATGCACTGCGTATCGAGCGACGCACTATTTCGGTCGGTATTGGGCACAGCAGACGTGAGAGTGCTTGTGCTTCAGGCGCCGGTGATGCTGTTTCGCAGCTCGATTGGGCTTGCGATGGTGCGGAGCGTCTCGAAGCCTTCGCCGGTGCCAAGGATCGTCACGGTGCCGTAGTCGAGCATGCGCCCGAGGAATGATTGTCCGACCCGGACGCTCTCGACCTTGTCCATGTTCATCTCGTTGGTCTGCCGCCGGATGAGACCTTTCTTGTAGATGACCCGCCGGTCGGTCACTGCAATCTCGGTGACCCACCACCGGAGCCATTGCTGGATCAGGAGAACGACCGCAATGAACGCGAGGGCGTATCCCGTATACCGCCATAATCCCGTCAGGACCCGCATGTCGCTGAGCCCATAAGCGACCACCGCCAGGAGTGCAACTGCAACGCCGCGCCAGCACACTATCCAATGAATGGACGAGATGTGCCGCACCTGCTCACCCGGCTGCAACACGCGCTGAACGTAACTCATGAGCCGGATGGGGTAATCACATCGAGTTGGCCCTGCAGGGTCCCAGGGCTCAGCGTAATGTTCAGCATGACTTCTTCTCCGTCCCCCCTGGTCCATGCCCGAGTTCGTTTTGCCGGTATGGCCCGGTACGGGGGGCAAGCATTGCCGACAGGCCGCGATCACCGGCTGTCATCACTGTCCCGCTTTGCGTCGGAATCCGCAGTCGCCGTCTCCTGAGCCAGCGTGTTGAGCTTCTTATTCCGCGCAGCCAATTCTTGTGCTTCGCCAAATTTCTCGTTTGTTTATTTTACGTCTTCGGACCGGATTGACGGAGGTAGGTCGATAAGTAAGGTGCTTTTAAATTTTCCTGCTGCGCAAGATGGACGTTGACCGGAAGGCCAAGGCCGGCGCCAAACACGCGACCGGCGTTCAAGTGCTCGCGGATGCGGAATTGTGAACAGGCAATCCGAATTTCAAAAATGGCCGCGGTTCGGTCGTAATGCAGCAATTCCGTTGCTATCGGGAGACACGCGGACGTCGCGCGGATATCGCAATTCGGTAGCTCGTGACCTTCGCTCCCGAGCAGGCGCGAATAAGCCCAGGACGGAGCCGCTCAAGGCGCTGGCGCGGTCAATTTTGGTTGCCGTATCTTTCGGTTACAGCCGCCGCGATGAATTTTTTGCGGCCTTCAGCTCCCAGATTCCAGCCATGAGCGGCACACCAGTCCGGAAACGTATTTGGATCGATATAAACGCGCATGACGACATGCCCGTAAGCCTCGAGGCCCCGTTTCATCTCCTCGGCAACTTTCAACCACTCCTTCCAGGTTGGCGGCATCTTGTTGCCGTCCGGAAAAATGTTCAGCAGCGCCGCGTAATCTTCCTCTTTGATCCAATAGGCGCCAACCGCTGGCGGCGATCTGTCTTCTCTGTCAGTCATGTCGATCTTTCTTTGCAGGTGCTAGTTCCTGGACCGTCGGAATGGTCAGCCATGTCCGGTCATCGTATATGGCCCATTAGCCTCTCGATGCATTGCCGGGCAAAATCAAGGCCACAAGATCAAGGCCATTGGAAATCCCGAGCGAAGCCGGTATGCTCTGACGTCAAATTTGGAGAGCAGGAATGGCTAAGGGCACTGTAAAATGGTTCAATTCGCAAAAGGGATATGGGTTTATCGCGCCGCAGGGCGGTGGTAAGGACGTATTCGTTCATATCTCAGCGGTCGAGCGAGCCGGCCTCAGCGGCCTGAATGAAGGTCAGGTTGTCGAATACGAGGAGGTCGCGAACAAGGGCAAAACGTCAGCGGAGAATCTCAAGGTTCAGCGCTAATATTGAAGGCGATTGGCACCAAGCGTCGATTACACTGACGCAAAGGACTTTCGCGCAAAGGAATTTCGCGCAAAGGAATTTCGCGCAAAGGAATTTCGCGCAAAGGAATTTCGCGCAAAGGAATTTCGGCGATTGGGTGCGAAGCGGACGTCCGGCCGGAGCGGCGGAAATTGCGCGAATAAGCCGGAGCAGACACCCCCAGCCGTCGAGACTGAAAGTTCCGACGGATATTTTGTGGTATATTGGGCAGCACGTCATGGCCGCTTGGGGCGGCGGCCGTGGCGACAATGGGGGGGAACATGAACAAGCGCAAATTGAACGGGCTTCGTGCGCTCGCGGTGCTGGCCTTCGCGCTGGCTGCGGGCATCTTCGCGGCGATATTCCCGCAGCCGCTCTCGGCGCAGGGCGGATCGGTGACCGGCGCTACCCTGACCTGGTATGGCGTCTACACCGCCGCCACCAGCACCAGCGTCAGCTCCACGAAAGAGATCGGCACGGGCATTAAACCGCCCGCGACCAATAGCGACCGCGTCTCGCTGCCGTCGAGCGGCTCCATCCTGATCGGCTACGGGTACAATCTCGTCGGCAGTCCGCCGACCGCGCTGGTCGCCTTGACCTATCGAACGCTGTTTCCCGACGGCCATTATCAGGACAACATTTACGACCGCCTGGCGATCAACCGCAAAGATCTGTTCATCGGTCAGCGCCTCAACTCCAACAGCGCGACCGGTGCATATACGCTGCAGCTTTGGCATAGTGGCGCGATGCTGCAGGAGAAGACCTTCACCGTGCGCTGAGCGGCCGCATCGCCGCCTTTCTGAACCGTCACGCGGTTGGCGCCTCGCGTTCAATCGTTCTTGGGTCAATCGCTCTTGGGTCAATCGCTCTTGGGGATGCCGGCCGCGGCGATGACGCCGCCCCATTTGGCGATGTCGGCCTGCATGCGCGCGGTCATGTCAGCGGGCGTGCTCCAATGCATTTCCATCCCCATCTCCTTCGCCCTGTTCTGAATATCGGGGTCGGGAATGACGTCTTTCATGGCCGTATTGAGGGTGGCGATGATCGCCGGCGGCGTCTTGGCCAAAACTGACAGCCCGTTCCAGCTGGTGACCTCGTAACCGTTGATCCCGCTCTCGATCGCGGTCGGAACGTTCGGCAGATAAGCGGTGCGTTTGGTGCCGGTCGATGCCAGCGCGACCAGCGTGTTGCTCTTGTCGCCGCTGAGCAGACCCTGGACGGCCGCGTAGAACTCGAACTCGAGATCGATGTCGCCCCGCATGAGGGCGTTGGCCATGTCGCCGGAGGTGCGGAAGGTCACGATGGTCGCCTTGATGCCGGCGGTGCTGACGAACAATTGGGCGGCGAGATTCTGCGTGCTGCCGGGCGTAATGGTGCCGATATTGAGCTCGCCGGGATTGGCTTTCGCCACCGCGATGAAGTCGTCGAGCGATCTTTGCGGCGAGCCGGCGCGGGTGAGGATCAGGAGATCGAAGAATGACGCCGTCGACACCGAGGTGAAGTCGGTGAGGACGTTGTACGGCAGCTTGTTGAACAGCGACGCGGCGATGGCGGTGTTGTTGCCGGTCATGAGCAGCGTGTAGCCGTCGGCAGCAGCGGACGTGGCGGCCTGCGCGGCGACGATGCCGCCGGCGCCGGGGCGGTTCTCGATGACGAACTGCTGTTTCAGGCGGTTCGACAGCTTCTCGCCGAGGATGCGCATGCCGACGTCGGCCACGCCGCCGGCGCCATAGGGGACGATCAGCACCACCGGATGGTTGGGGTAGTCGCTCGCGGTCTGTGCGGCGGCTGTGATGCCGATGGCGGCGGCCAGCACGACCGCCATGGTCGCTATGGCCGACAATTTAGCGGCCATTCTTTCGCTCGCGTGCATGGGCGTCCCCCGGTTTTAGCAGAGCATTACGCTTCTTGTCTGAGCGCATGAAAAGCCGTCGATCGCAATGGCTAGCGTTTTTCGAAAGTAATTTTCCTGTCAAGGGTCAATGACCGCCGAAGGCGGCGCTTCGCGCCCTTGACAGGAAAATTACTTTCGAAAGTTTGTCAGCCGTTGCGATCGACGGCAGGCTCCGTCCTTCTCTTTAAAAGTGCCGAAGTCTGCGTGCCCACTCTGGCCGACTGCCAGGCGGCAAAGCGTCACGGCAAATGGTCGTACCCGTCGCCGAAGCCTTTCAGGCTCACCGGGAAGCCAATGCCCTCCTCGGGCGATTGGAAAATGATGAAGGTCGCGCTCTGCCCGGTGCGCAATTTACTGACCAGGTTGTCGTCCATGTTGATTTCGGCCATGCAGCCGTTCGGCAGACACTTGATGAAGCCGGCGCGGCCGACGTCGTTATTATCGATTTTCAGGCCCAGACCCGAAGGCAGTACGACGCCGAGCGGGGCGACGACGCGCAACAAGCGGTTCTTCAAGTCGGCGATTTTGAGCACGAGCACGGTCAGCCCGACATTGGGCCGGTCTTCCGCCGTCACGCTCTGCATCAGCGCGCATTGCTCGTTCTGCGCGCCGGGCGGGGTCTCGCAGCGGATTTGCCAGTCGCCATAGACCGAGCGGACGACGCCTTGGGCCCGCGCGTCGCCGCCAGCCACCGTAAGGACCGCAAGCAGGACCGCCATACCGGCAAGCGCCGGATTTATCGGGCGCGCCAAGGCCGCAAACGCCGGGCGGACATTGAGCCGCAACCCATTGAGCCGCAAAAGCCGTCCGAGATCGCAGATCGGCATGAAATCGTTTCCCTCACTAGCCGCCTCTGCCGCCCCTTCCGCCTGCGTGCTCGGCGCTTCGGTGGACTTAATCCCTCCGAAGCTCGCGGAGCGAGCGTAGGCGGGCAGCTCGCGAAAGGTCGCCCAACCCGAATCACTCCACGGCCGGTTGCCGCAGCGCGAGCCTGCCTACATGGTGAGCCCAGCCTGTCAAGAATGTCGAAATGACGGCGTCCCGGCTAGGCCAAGGGCGTACCGGTTCCGCCTTGCCGGGCACGCGGGCTTCTCAACGCGAACAATGACGATGAGTGCATTGCAGCAGGGCCCGATTTGTGGTTTGCAGGAACCGGGATTCCCTCAAATCCCGATGCCTGCAAGAACTTCCAACCCACCGGGGTCCACCCTGTCCCTCGGACAAGGCGGATGGGGAAGAAGGCAGGCGGGTCACGCTGTCGCAGTCTGCGCCTGATATCGTCGTGCGCTCTTCTTCGATAGTCATGGCCGAGCTCAAAACAGGGAGCAGAGAGACAGATGAAGGTGTTCTCGCGCTTGACTGCCATTGCGGTGACAGCAGGCGTTTTGGTCGGCAGCGCCGGGGTGGCGCTGGCCGGTCTCGGGCAGCCGTCGCCGTGGCAGATGGGTTTGCAGGGTTCCGCGACCCCGGTCATGGACGACATCACGTCCTTTCATGACTTCCTGCTCTGGCTCATCGCGGCGATTTCGGCCTTTGTCCTTGTTCTGCTCCTGATCGTCGTCGTGCGCTTCAACGCGCGGGCCAATCCGGTCCCCACGCGCACCACGCACAACACAGTGCTTGAAGTGATGTGGACCATCATTCCGGTGATCATCCTGGCGTCGATCGCCGTTCCCTCGTTCCGTCTGTTGTTTCTCGAGCTCGACGTGCCGAAGGCGGACCTCACCGTGAAGGCGACCGGCCAGCAATGGTTCTGGAACTACTCCTATCCGGACAACGGCAATTTCGAATTCAACTCGCTGATGGTTGCCGAGAAGGACCTCAAGCCCGGCCAGCCGCGTCTGCTCACGGTCGATAACGAGATGGTCGTGCCGGTCAACAAGGTCGTGCACGTGCTGGTGACCGGCGCCGACGTGATCCACTCCTTCGCCGTGCCGTCTTTCGGCGTGCGGATCGACGCGATTCCGGGCCGCCTCAACGACACCTGGTTCAAGTCGAGCAAGGAAGGCATCTTCTACGGCCAATGCTCCGAACTGTGCGGCAAGGACCATTCGTACATGCCGATCGTGGTGCATGTCGTCAGCGACGCCGAATTCACCGCGTGGGCTGCCCAGGCCAAGCAGAAATTCGCCGGCAACGACAACGTTCCGCCGAACGTGGTCGCCGCCGCCGGCGCGCCCGCGCGGCAATGATGTGACGAACTGATCGATCCGGCGACGGCCGGCCGCTAACGAAGGAACTGCAAATGGACACGATGGTACACGCGGCTCATGGCGACGAGGGCGGCCACGACATTCCGCACGGCTGGCGCCGCTTCGTTTATTCGACCAACCACAAGGACATCGGCACGATGTACCTCGTGTTCGCGCTCATTGCCGGTCTGATCGGCGGCACGATGTCGATCTTGATCAGAATCAACCTGATGTATCCCGGCGCGTTCCTCTTTCACAGCGATACGCATCTCTACAACGTGATCATCACCGCGCACGGGCTGATCATGATCTTCTTCATGATCATGCCGGCGATGATCGGCGGGTTCGGCAATTGGATGGTTCCGCTGATGATCGGAGCGCCCGACATGGCGTTCCCGCGCATGAACAACATCTCGTTCTGGCTGTTGCCGGCATCCTTCGCGCTGCTGCTGACCTCGATGTTCGTCCCCGGCGAGCCCGGCGCGAACGGTGTTGGCGCCGGCTGGACGATCTATGCGCCGCTGTCGACGTCGGGCACCCCGGGCCCGGCCATGGACTTCGCCATCCTGTCGATCCATTTCGCCGGCGCGTCCTCGATCCTCGGCGCCATCAACTTCATCACCACGATCTTCAACATGCGCGCGCCGGGCATGACCATGCACAAGATGCCGCTGTTCGTGTGGTCGATCCTGGTGACGGTGTTCCTGCTGTTGCTGGCGCTGCCGGTGCTCGCCGGCGCCATCACCATGCTGCTGACCGATCGCAACTTCGGCACCACGTTCTTCGATCCGCAGGGCGGCGGCGATCCGCTGTTGTTCCAGCATCTGTTCTGGTTCTTCGGCCATCCGGAAGTGTACATCCTGATCGTGCCCGGCTTCGGCATGGTCAGCCAGATCGTCTCGACCTTCTCGCGCAAGCCGGTGTTCGGCTATCTCGGCATGGCCTACGCCATGGTGTCGATCGGCGGCATCGGCTTCGTGGTCTGGGCGCACCACATGTATAATGTCGGCATGTCGGCCAGCGTCCAGGCCTACTTCATCGCCGCGACGATGGTCATCGCGGTGCCGACCGGCGTGAAGATCTTCTCCTGGATCGCCACCATGTGGGGCGGCTCCATCGAGTTCAAGACGCCGATGCTGTGGGCGGTCGGCTTCATCTTTCTGTTCACCATCGGCGGGGTGACCGGCGTCGTGCTGGCCAATGCCGGCGTCGACCGCGCGCTGCACGGCACCTACTACGTCGTGGCTCACTTCCACTACGTGCTGTCGCTCGGCGCCGTGTTCGCCATCTTCGGCGGCTGGTACTACTGGTTCCCGAAAATGACCGGCTACATGTACAACGAGACGCTTGGCAAGCTGCACTTCTGGCTGACTTTCATCGGCGTCAATGTGGCGTTCTTCCCGCAGCACTTCCTTGGCCTTGCCGGCATGCCGCGCCGCTATGCCGATTATCCCGACGCGTTCGCCGGTTGGAACTTCGTCTCGTCGATCGGTTCATACATTTCCGGCTTCGGCGTGCTGGTTTTCCTCTACTGCATGGTGCTTGCGTTCAGGAAAAAGGAACTCGCCGGAGCAAACCCCTGGGGTCCAGGCGCCACGACGCTGGAATGGACACTGCCGTCGCCGCCGCCCTTCCACCAATATGAGACGCTGCCGCTGATCCGATGAGCGTTATGCTTGCCCGCGCCGAGCCCTCGATCGCGAGCGTCGGCGATTACATCGAGCTGATGAAACCGCGGGTGATGTCGCTCGTGGTATTCACGGCTTTGGTCGGCCTTGCCGTGGCGCCCGGCCATGTCCATCCGGTGATCGCGTTTGCCGCGCTGTTGTGCATCACGGTGGGCGCCGGCGCCGCCGGTGCGCTCAACATGTGGTACGACGCCGACATCGATGGGCGTATGGAGCGCACCGCCGGCCGGCCTATCCCGCGCGGCCGAATCGCGCCCGGCGAGGCGGCCGGCTTCGGTTTCACGCTTGCGGGATTCTCAGTCGTCACGCTCGGACTTCTGGTCAACGTGCTGGCGGCGGCGCTGCTCGCCTTCACCATCTTCTTCTATGTCGTCGTCTATACGATCTGGCTGAAGCGCTCGACGCCGCAGAACATCGTCATCGGCGGGGCAGCCGGCGCGCTGCCGCCGATGATCGGCTGGGCGGCGGCTTCCGGCAGCCTCGCGCTCGAACCGGTGCTGCTGTTTCTCATCATCTTCTTCTGGACGCCGCCGCATTTCTGGGCGTTGTCGCTCTATCGCAGCGAAGATTATGCGCGCGCCGGGATCCCGATGCTGCCGGTGGTGGCCGGTGCAGAGGAAACACGCCGCCAGATCCTTTACTACACGCTGATCCTCGCCCCGCTCGGCGTCGCGCCCTGGCTCTTGGGCTTTGCCGGACCGGCCTATGGCATCGTAGCCGCCGCGGCCGGAATGGCGATGATCGTGCTGGCGTTCCGGGTACGCCGCGAACGCAGTGGATACCGCGCCAGCAAGCAATTGTTCGGCTTCTCCATCCTCTATCTGTTCCTGTTGTTCGCCACGTTGCTGGTCGATCGGATGTCGGGAGGGCTGTTCGGCCATTTCGCGGCATGACGATAGGCAATGAGATCATGAACGAGCTCCGCGAACCGCCTTCGAACGAGCTTCCTCCTCATCACTCGCCTCCGCTTGCCGGGCAGGGCGAGGTGGAGCAGGGCATCAGGCTCACGCCGGAACAGTCGCGCGCACGCCGCGCCCGTTCGATCGCAATCGCGCTCGCGCTCGGCGCCTTCGTGGTGGTGATTTTCGCCGTTACGATCGTCAGGCTCGGCTCGCACGCGCTGACGGGGCCGATGTAGCGAAGCCATCCATGCGCGAACCGAGCGAACAGCAAAAACCGAAAGGCCGCCGCCGCGATTTCACCGTCGCCTTCCTGTGCGGGGCCTTTGTCGCGCTGATGGTCGGCGCGGCCTATGCGTCGGTGCCGCTTTATTCCTGGTTTTGCCGCACCACCGGGTTCGGCGGCACCACGCAGGTGGCGAAATCGCTGCCGACCCAACAATCCGAGCGTACCGTCACCGTCCGCTTCGATTCCAACATCGCCGACGGCCTGCCGTGGTCGTTCCAGCCGGAGAGAAACACCATCGACGTGCATCTCGGGCAGGTGGTGACCGTCTACTACAAGGTCACCAACCAGGCCGCCCGCGTCACCGTCGGCCAGGCCGGCTATAATGTCAGCCCGCCGACCGCCGGCATCTACTTCGAGAAGATCAATTGCTTCTGCTTCACCACGCAGACGATGCAGCCCGGCGAGACCCGCGACATGGCGGTCGTGTTCTACGTCGATCCGAAACTCGTCAAGGATTCCGAACAGGATCACCTCTCAACGATCACGCTCTCCTACACCTTCTATCCGGTGCGCGAGCCGGCCCCGCCGGCGGTTAAGGAGAGCGCCACGGGAAACCAATCGGCCGGATCTAGACTGTGATCGCGCAAGGACGAAAACCGTTAGGGACGGGGCTATCTTCGAGCGAAGACTTTAATTTGCTGAGCCGATATAGTCGGTTGGGTTCGGCATCAAGAGGTAACGAAAAGCGCGGACGGCGACCGGTCGCGCCAAAGTGGAGACGATGACATGGCCGATGCTGCTGCACACGCCAAGCCGAACCACGACTACCATCTGGTCAACCCCAGTCCGTGGCCCGCGATCGGCGCCACCGCCGCGTTCATCACCGCGGTCGGCCTGATCCTGTGGATGCACTCGGTCGTCAGCTATGCGGCGCTCATCCTCGGCGTCGGGATCATCGGCATCGCCTTTACGATGATCGGCTGGTGGCGCGACGTCATTCACGAGGCGGAGGTCGAAGGCGATCACACCCAAGTCGTGCAGATCTCGCACCGCTACGGCATGATCCTGTTCATCGCCTCTGAGGTGATGTTCTTCGTCGCCTGGTTCTGGGCCTATTTCAACACCGCGCTGTTTCCGGATGAGGCGAAGGACGTTGCACGGATCGCGTTCACCGGCGGCGTGTGGCCGCCCAAGGGCATCGAAACGTTCGATCCCTGGCATTTCCCGCTGCTCAACACGTTGATCCTGCTCACCTCCGGCACCACCGTGACCTGGGCGCACCATGCGCTCCTGGAGAGCGACCGCAAGGGACTGATCAACGGACTGCGCCTGACCATCCTGCTCGGAGTGAGCTTCACCTGCGTGCAGGGTTGGGAATATGCGCACGCCGCGTTCCACTATTCCGGCAACATGTACGGCGCTTCGTTCTTCATGGCGACCGGCTTCCACGGCGCGCACGTCATCATCGGGTCGATCTTCCTGATCGTCTGCCTGTTCCGCGCGATGGCCGGCCAGTTCACACCGACGCAGCACCTCGGCTTCGAGTTCGCCGCCTGGTACTGGCACTTCGTCGACGTGGTGTGGCTGTTCCTGTTCGCCTGCATCTATGTGTGGGGCGGCGGCGCCGCTGCCGGGTAGCCACGGCGATTTTGTCCGCTCACTCCCGCGCAAGCGGGAATCCAGTAGCTGGGTCCCCGCTTTCGCGGGGACGGGCGGATATCTAAATCTGTGCCATGCCCGTTGAGACGATCACCACGCTATCCGGAGCCATGAAGGCCGGGTTGTCCTGTCGCTGCCCGCGCTGCGGCAAGGGCAGACTCTTCCAGGGCTTCCTCACGCCGCGGCCGCGTTGCGAGGTTTGCGGGCTCGATTACGGCTTTGCCGATGCCGGCGACGGGCCGGCCGTCTTCATCATGTTCTTCGCCGGCTTCATCGTGGTCGGCGCCGCCTTGGTGACGGAGGCGCTGTATCATCCGCCCTATTGGGTCCACGCCGCGTTGTGGCTGCCGCTGATCCTGATCGTCACGCTCGGCCCGTTGCGGCCGATGAAGGGGCTGATGATTGCGCTGCAGTACTATCACAAAGCCGAGGAGCGGCGGTTCGGCGGCACAGGCCCGCCATGAGCGCGGAGCAAACAAAGCGCCGATCGTGGGTGGGGCTATCAATCCCGGCTTTGATCGCCTTTGGCGTCCTCATCGGGCTCGGCACTTGGCAGGTCCAGCGCAAGGCCTGGAAGGAAGGCCTGATTGCTACGCTCAACGCCCAGCTTGCGGCGCCGCCGATTGCGCTACCGCTGCCCGCTGCCTGGACGCAACTTAATCGGCAAGCGAACGAATACCGCCGCGTCACTTTCCAAGCCACGTTCGACAATTCCCACGAGGCGCTGGTGTATGCCGCGCCGTCGACCTTTCGTCCCGATGTCTCCGATCCCGGCTATTGGGTGTTCACGCCGGCGCGGCTTGCGGACGGAAGCATCGTGATGGTCAATCGCGGCTTCGTGCCCGACGGGCGGCAAGACCCGGCATCGCGTCCGCAAGGGCAGATCGCGGGCCCGGTCGAGATCGTCGGCGCGATGCGCTGGCCCGAGGCGGAGCATTGGTTCACGCCGGCCGACGAGCCGGCAAAGAATCTCTGGTTCACCGGCGACCCGCAGGCCATCGCTGCCGCCAAAGGGCTCGGCGCGGTGGCGCCGTTTTATGTCGAGCAGGAGAATCCCGTCCCGCCCGGCGGCTTGCCGAAGCCGGGCAAGCTCGAGGTGATGCTGCCCGACAATCATCTGCAATACGCGCTGACCTGGTACGGCCTGGCGCTCGTTCTGGTCATATCCTTTGCCACCTGGGCGTACGGCCAGCCGCGCGAACAAAGGGACGCCACGTAGTTTTTCTTGTTGGGTTCTTGAAAGTAATCAGCTTCACCAACATTGGACGTGCTTTGATCGACTTGTCCGGCAAGCGGGTTTTGATTGTTGAAGAGGAAGCCTTCATCAGATTGATCGAGGAGGACGCGCTGATCCTTGCGGGCTGCGATGTGATCGGGCCGGCGCGGACTTTCGAGGAGGCATCGCTGCTGATCGAAGGAAACAAGGTGGACGCCGCCCTGGTCGATGGCACGATCCACGGCGTTCCAGCCTATCAATTTGCCGATGAGTTGAGGCGAAGGAACATTCCGTTCGCGATCTGCACAGCCCACGGCCTATACCGCTCGAAGGGTGTTCCGGTCCGCCCATTTCGCGACGCAGTGTTTCTCGATAAGCCGTTCTGGGCCGAGCAGATGATCCAGACCTTCGAAGTTCTGCTGCAAAGCAGAGCGCGAAGCCGCTGCACAACCGCGTGACGAAATGCTGGGGGCGGCAATCCAGGGATGATAACAGTGCCGATAATGAGTGATCAGGCGCTTGGCCGGCGCCTAGTGGCGTCGCCGGCGGCTATTTTTCCTCGTTACCCACCGCTTTGAACCAATAACTTCGTCGCGGCTGCTGGCAGAGTAGAATTTGCTTTACTATGCTCCCCTGTATTGGAGGGACAAATGAGATTCGGAGTGCTGCTGAGTGGCGCGCTCGCCGCGTTGATCTGGTTCGGCCCGCAACAAGCCCCGGCCCAGGATTTGCGCACACAGATCGAGGGGATCGTCAGAGACTACCTGACGGCTCACCCGGAGCTCGTTGGCGAACTGGCCAGGGATTATTTCGCCAAGCACCCCGAGGCTCTCGCCGCAATTGTCGCGGATGCTCTGAAATCACGTTCTGCCCCGATTGCGGGGACGGTCGCGGTCCCGTCGGCGGGCATGCGGCCGCGGGCCGAATTTGCTGCGCTGATCGCGAGCAATGCGCGGGCGCTCTACTCCTCGCCGCATCAGGTCACGCTCGGCAATCCCAACGGCGACGTCACACTGGTTGAGTTCTTCGACTATAGCTGCGGGTTCTGCAAACGCGCAGTGCCGGACATGCTCACGCTGCTCAAGGACGATCCGAAACTGAAAATCGTCCTCAAGGAGTTTCCGATCCTGGGGCCGGGCTCAGTGGACGCGGCGCACGTCGCCATCGCGGTGCGCATGCAGGCGCCGGATGCCGGCAAATACCTCGCGTTCCATGAGGCGCTGTTCAGCGAAACGGGGGCCACCAGCAAGGAAAAAGCGCTGGCCGTGGCCAAGGCGCAGGGCTTCGACATGGCGCGGCTCGACCGCGATATGACGAGCAACGAAGTCACCGCCACGCTGGCCGAAACCACGCAGCTCGGCGAGTTGCTCGGCATTCGCGGCACTCCGGGCTACGTGATCGGCGACTCGATCATTCCCGGCGCGATCGGAGTTCCGGCGCTGGAGGCGCAGATCGCTGCCGCGCGCCGGCGGCCGAATTGAGAAGCTGTAAATGACTGTTGGCAACGCGTTACACGGCTTTCGGGGGAAGTCACTTTCGGGGGAAGTCATGGACGGGATCGGCTCTGACGTAGCTTGCGGTCGAAGTCATCAAGTGGTTCGCCGTCAAAGGAGCGTCCGCGGTGCGCATTGGCTGCGGGCGGCGCTTGCAGGGCGCTCTGCTGCTCGCGGCCTTGGCAATTCTGAGCGTCGGTTCTGCCGGTGTGGCGCGCGCCGATTGCGGTATTGGTCAAGGCGAATGCGATGACGGCTTGTGCTATCCCCTGGGCGCTCAGTGCTGCCAGGGCGGGGGTGCCTGCGCGGCCGGCAACAATTGCTGGGGAGCCAACAACGGCACCACTTTCTGCTGCAGGCAGGGTGACGTGGGCTTTGGCGATGGCGGGTGCGCCCCAGCCAGCACCACTGCAAACAGTTACTGTGGCAACAGCCGCTATTGCGATAATCCGGAAGACACGTGCTGGACCGTGTTCGTCTCCACCGGGACGTGTTGCAAGCTCGGCGACTTCCCACAGCCGGACGGCTTTTGCGCTCCGGTCGCCTCCGGCGGCCCCAACTATTGCGGTGGCGGCAATTATTGCTCCGGCGCTGCCCAGGTCTGCTGCAACAACAACACGCAGTGCTGCAACCAATGACGATCTGTTGATCCGGCTGTTAACCGAATGCCCTCGTTGTGACAAAGTGGTGTGAGACGAGAGCGGAACGTCCTCAAATCTTACGATTCGTGATCCTGCCGATGGAGAGACAAGACATGTTCAAGATGACAGCCAGCATGATTGCCATCGCCATGATTGCCATCACACTGTCGGCGACGATCGCAGCCGCGCAAACGCCAACTCCCCCCACCAGAGTTGCTATCCCGCTGGCGGCCAAAGCCAACACCCGTGCGGTGGTGACCTCGGGCGGGCGCGACGCGATGCCGGCGAGCCCGCTGCGCGCGTCAATGAACACCATGAAATTCGTTTCCGTACAGGGTCACGGTGTCGCCCAGCGTTTGGTGCCGTCTCCCGTGGCGGGGGTCAAACCGGGCACGCCGCCGAAGTAGGCTGCGCCGGCGCTCAGGTCGCGTTTCCCTATTAAGAATTGCACTAGCCGATCGATTTTTGCGTGCGGGTCTCAGCCTGGACCGACCGCGCGGCCTGGATCCATGCAGGGTCTTGGGCCTTCCTTGTGAAGCTATCCGCTTTTCTATAAGTGTGTCGCTCGCGAACGGCAGGCGGATGCTTCGCTTTCCGCCGATAAAAGAATATATATATCAATAGGTTAATATCACGAGCCGAAAGCGATCGGCAGTAGGGAACTCATCGTGCGTCACGTCTCAACCAGGGGCGATGCCCCCTCGCTCGGCTTCGCCGAGGTGATGCTCGCGGGGCTGGCTCGCGATGGCGGACTTTACGTGCCGCAATCCTGGCCGCGGCTCGAGCCGCAAACGATCGTCTCCTTTGCCGGCCGTCCATATGCGGATGTCGCCGTCGAGGTGATGCGGAAATTCGTTGACGATTCCATCAGCGAAGCCGACCTCGCCCGCATGGCGCGCGAGGCCTACGGCACGTTTCGCCATCCGGCGGTGGTGCCGTTGACGCAGCTCGACGTGAACACCTACGCGCTCGAACTGTTTCACGGCCCGACGCTGGCGTTCAAGGACGTGGCGATGCAGCTCCTGGCGCGGCTGATGGACCACGTGCTCTCCGCCCGCGGCGAGCGCCGCACCATCGTGGTGGCGACCTCGGGCGATACCGGCGGCGCCGCCGTCGAGGCGTTTCGCGGCCGCGATCAGGTCGACCTGATCGTTCTGTTCCCGCAAGGCCGCATCTCAGACGTCCAGCGCCGCATGATGACGACCGTCGAGGCGGGCAATGTCAGCGCGGTCGCCATCGAAGGCACCTTCGACGATTGTCAGGCGCTGGTGAAGGCAATGTTCGGTCACGCCGACTTTCGCGACCGGGTGCGACTTTCTGGAGTCAATTCGATCAATTGGGCGCGTATCATCACGCAGGCGGTCTACTATTTCACTGCCGCGGTGTCGCTCGGCGCACCTTATCGGAAGGTGGCGTTCACCGTGCCGACCGGCAATTTCGGCGACGTCTATGCGGGCTACGTGGCGCGGCGCATGGGCTTGCCGATCGACCGCCTGGTCATCGCCACCAACGTCAACGACATTCTCGCGCGGACGCTCGCGACCGGCACATACGAGGTTCGCGCCGTCGTGCCGACGACCTCGCCGTCGATGGACATCCAAATCTCCTCGAATTTCGAGCGGCTCTTATTTGACGCCTATAACCGCGACGGCAACGCCATCCGCGCGTTGATGGGCTCGCTGGCGCAGTCGCGACGCTTCACGCTGTCGGCGGGCGCGCTGTCGCAGATCCGCGCCTTGTTCGCCGCCGACCGGGCCGACGAGGACGAAGTCGCCGCAACCATCCGCACCGTCAAGCGCGAGACCGGCAATTTCGTCGACCCGCACACCGCGGTCGGCATCGCGGTGGCGGAGAAGGAACAGCGCGATCCGACCGTGCCGATGGTGGTTTTGTCCACCGCGCATGCGGCCAAGTTTCCCGACGCGGTCGAGACGGCCTGCGGTGTGCGGCCGTCGCTGCCGGAATGGTTCTCCGATCTCGATACAAGGCCGGAGCGCGTCACTGTGCTGCCGGCCGACCAGTCAGCGGTCGAACGTTTCGTCCTGTCGACGAGCCGCGCGGCGCAAAAAGGAGCGGCAGCATGAGTGTTGCGGTGACGAAATTGCCGTCCGGTATCAGCGTTGTGACCGAAACGATGCCGCACCTGGAGACGGCGTCCCTCGGTGTGTGGGTCAATGCCGGCAGCCGCGACGAACATCGCGACGAAAACGGCATTTCGCATTTTCTCGAACACATGGCGTTCAAAGGCACGCGGCGGCGCACGGCGCGGCAGATCGCCGAGGAGATCGAGGCGGTGGGCGGCGATCTCAACGCGGCCACCGGCGTCGAATCCACGGCCTACTATGCGCGCGTGCTCAAGGCGGACGTGCCGCTCGCCATCGACGTGTTGGCCGACATCTTGTCGGAACCGATCTTCGACCGCGACGAACTCGCGCGCGAGCAAAACGTCATCGTGCAGGAAATCGGCGCCGTTGCCGATACGCCGGATGACCTCATTTTCGAGCATCTGCAGACGGTCGCGTTTCCCGATCAGCCGCTCGGCCGCTCCATCCTTGGCACCGCCAAGACGGTCAAATCATTCGATGGCGCCAGGCTGCGCGACTATCTCGGCCGCAACTATCGCGCGCCCGACATGGTTGTGGCGGCGGCCGGCGCGATCAACCACGAGCAGGTCGTCGCCGAGGCGGAAAAGCGTTTCGCGAGTTTTAGCGGTCCGGAGAGCCCCGCGCCCGAGCCGGCGCGTTTTGGCGGCGGCAACCACGTCGAGGAGCGCGATCTCGAGCAGGTGCATATCGCGCTGGCGCTTGCCGGCGTGCCGCAAACCGATCCGGCGCTGCACTCGTTACAGACCTTTACCAATGTGCTGGGCGGCGGAATGTCGTCGCGGTTGTTCCAGGAAGCGCGCGAGAAGCGCGGACTTTGTTATTCCATCTATTCGTTTCACATGCCGTATTCCGATGTCGGCATGTTCGGGCTCTACGCCGGCACCGACGCGGCCGACACTGCCGATTTGATGCGCCTGATTGTCGACGAGATCGCCAATGCGGCGGAGACCATCAACGAGGCGGAAGTCGCGCGCGCCAAGGCGCAGATGAAGGCCGGGCTGTTGATGGCGCTGGAGAGCTCAGGCGACCGCGTCGGACAGCTCGCCCGGCAAATGTTCACTTACGGCCGTCCCATTCCTACTGACGAAATCGTCGCCAAAGTAGACGCCGTCACCGTCGAAAGCGCCCGCGCCGCCGGCCGCGCGCTGCTGCGGCGTGGCAAGCTCGCGACCGCGGTGCTCGGCGTGGGCGCCGGACTTGAAAGCGCCGCGGCAATTGCGGAGAGTCTCACGCACTGCGCCGCGTAACCGATCACATCGTGCCGGCGTATCGTCGACGAGACCAGCCGTACTAGAAGCCGATGGCGTTCTTCCGCACCATCAACTTTTCCGAGCCGCTGGCCTCGATCGCCGGCGAGGAGGTGACGCTGCGCACGCCGCAGATGACCGATCACGGCGAATGGTCGGCGCTGCGCGAGGCAAGCCGGGAATTTCTCAAACCCTGGGAGCCGACTTGGCCGGCCGATGACCTCACCCGCAGCGCGTTCCGGCGCCGCGTGCGCCGCTACGCCGAGGATCTGCGCTCCGACCAAGGCTACGCGTTTCTGGTCGTTCGCAATACGGATGGCGCGCTGGTCGGCGGACTGACGCTGGCCAATATCCGCCGCGGCGTCGCCCAGGCTGCCAGTCTCGGCTATTGGATGGGCTTGTCGTTCGTGCGTCAGGGCTACATGACGGCGGCGGTGCGCGCCGTCATCCCATTCGCCTTTGCGACGCTGCGGCTGCATCGTCTGGAAGCCGCCTGCATTCCGACCAATGCGGCCTCGACCCGGTTACTGGAAAAGAGCGGCTTTACCCGCGAGGGCTATGCCCGCGAATATCTTTGCATCAACGGCATCTGGCAGGACCACCTGCTTTACGCGCGCTTGGCGGAAGTGGTTTCTTAACCGGCCTTAACCACACTGCGCGCGGCACCTTGGCGAGCCGCCTTGGGAAGGCCATTGTTGGCTGGCTATTATGCCGGGAGTGGGCGGTTTTGCGCTGCGTTTGCAGCGGTTTGGGCGCGGTTTGCGGCGAGTTGGGGGAATGCCGGAGTACGTTCAACGCAAGCGGTGGTCTCGTCACGCCGTGATCGCGGCGCCGCTTGGGCTCGCGTTGCTGACAGCGGGCTGCGGCGGCAGCGGTAGTTTTTTTGGCGGGCCGCCGGCCTCGACACCCGTCGCTCCTGCGCCGAGCGCGGCGGCGGCGCCTCCACCGGCTTCTACCTCCAATCGCTGGGTGCCTGACAGCGTATCGAATTTCTTCGCCGGCTCTTCCGATAGAGCGCCGCAGCCGGTTGCCGGTGCGTCGCCGGATGTCGAATGCCCCTTCATCCAGATCCGCGCGGGCGCCTCGACGCTCGTTGTCAACAGCGGTGGCGACAGCGGTGCGATGGCGCTGAAATACCAAGGCACATTCGTACGCGCCGCCCGCCAATGCGCGGTGGTGGCCGGACAAATGGTCATGAAAGTCGGCATCGAGGGACGCATCATTCTCGGGCCGCAGGGCGCGCCCGGCGAACTGAACGTGCCGCTGCGTATCGCGGTCGTCGATGAAAAGCCGTCATCGTCGAAAACCATCGTGACCAAGCTCATCCTCATTCCGGTCATGATACGGTCGGTCGACGACAATCCGGATTTCGCCCATGTCGAGGATAATGTGACCTTCCCGCTGCCTCAGTCGGATGAGCTTGAGAATTACACCGTCTATATCGGTTTTGATCCGCTGGCCGTCGAAGCTCCGGCCAAGCACGAGAAGCCGAAGCCCAAGGCCCGCAAGCCGAAGCCGACACCCGCGCCGACGGGCTAATATCTTCGCATCTTGAAAAGATAAGCAGAGCCTAGCGGCCGCGCAGCTCGACAATCGTGTTGTGCAGCGCGCGCATGTCCGCGATCACCGCGCGTGCGCCGGCCTGGCCGAGGTCGCCGGCGAGTCGGCCGGGAGCGTCGCTGCCGCCGACGAAACCGATCGGCGTCATTCCCGCCGCCAAGGCCGCTGTCACGCCGGCCACCGAATCCTCGACCACGATGCACTCGGCCGGATCGACATGCAGGCGCGCCGCGGCGTGCAGAAAAATATCGGGCGCCGGTTTGCCTTTGAACACGCCGCTCGCGGAGAACAGGCGATCGGAGAAAAACCCCAACAGCCCGGTGACCTCGAGGCTCGCTCGGATGCGTTCGAATGGCGAGGATGAGGCGACGGCCTTCGGTCCGCGGATCCAGGTCAGCGCGCGCGCGGCATGTGCCACCGGCCGCAATTCCTCGCGGATCCGCTGCATGGTCCGCTCCGTCACGTCGGCGGAAAAACCGGCCGGAAGCTTTTTGCCGGTGACCGCTTCGACGGCGTCAAAAATATCCGCCTGCCGGCGGCCGTGGAAACGGCGCGCCACAGTCTGCGGCGTTATATGTACTCCGACAGACGCGAATGCCTCGGCAAGTACTGTGCTGGCAATCGACTCGCTATCGACGAGTACGCCATTGCAGTCGAAGATAACCAACAGGGTCCCCCGATGCCCCGGTCGTAAGGCGGGGCCGTCCCTCCGGCTACGCAAGACTCGACACCGTAATGACCATAATCGGGGGTACCGGTATTCAAAGACCGGCGCTTATGCGCGGCAGAATTATGCACAGGATTCGCAGCTGGGCTGTGGATTATGCAGAGCGCGTGACGCTCAGCCGACGCGCGGCTGACAGCGGCGCGTCAATTCAGTTTCTGTTTTAAGTCTTCGATCCCGCGCGCGAGCAAGTCTTCGGCCGTTTTGCCCTTGGCGGCCGCGGACAGGATTTTCTCGGCAGCGGCGACTGCGGCGTCGGCCGCGGCGGATCGTACCTCGGCGAGCGCCTGCGCCTCGGCCTGAGTGATCTTCGCTTCCGCCATCTTGGTGCGGCGGGCGACGAAGTCCTCCATCCGCTGCTTGGCTTCGGTGGCGATCCGTTCGGCCTCACTTTTGGCGCTGGCAATGATCGCCTCGGCCTCGCTCTCGGCCGCGCGGCCCTTGCGTTCGAACTCAGCCAGCAAGGCTTGCGCCTCCTCGCGCAACCGACTCGCCTCGTCGAGTTCCCCTTTGATCCGCTTTTGCCGCGCGTCGAGCCCGTCGATCAGCTTGCGGTGGACACCCAGATAGCCGAGCAGCAGCAGAAAGCTGACGAAACCGATGGCAACCCAGGCTTCGGGCGGGGGAATCATGGGCTCGTCCTTACCGTTTACTCGTCTCGCCCAAGGTGGCGGTCAAGGCGGCGGCCACCTCGTCGGCGCTGGGCGCTTTGCCGATCAGCCGCTCGACGATCGCCGAGGCGGTGTCGGATGCGATCGCGCCGACATTGCCCATCGCCGCAGTGCGGGTCGCGGCAATCGACTTCTCGGCCGCCGCCAACCGTTCGTGCAACTGCGCCTCGAGCCGCTTGTTCACTTCGTCGGCTTGCGCCGCCTGTTGCTCGCGGGTCGAATTGGCGATGCCCTGCGCGCGCCTGCGTGCATCGGCCAGAGCCTTCTCGTAGGCGGCGTGCGCCGCGTCCGAGCGTTCCTTCAGGCGTTGCGCCGCCGCAATATCGTCGGCGATGCGTTTGGATCGCTCGGCCAGAATGGAGCCGATGCGCGGCAGCGCCACCCTCGCCATCAGCGCGTAGAGCAACACAAAGGTCACCGCCAGCCAGAAGAGCTGTGACGGAAAGTTCTCCGTCTCGAACGGCGGGAACCCGTGATGCGCGCTCGGCACTTCGGTAGTGGCGGAAGGTGCGGCCATAGCTGCGGCCATAGGTAGAGACCTGGCGCCGGATCAGAACTGGTAGAGCAGCAGGAGCGCGATCAGCAGCGAGAAGATGCCGAGCGCCTCGGTGATGGCGAACCCGAAGATCAGGTTGCCGAACTGGCCCTGGGCGGCGGAAGGGTTACGCAGCGCGGCCGCCAGGTAATTACCGAAGATCAGGCCGACGCCGACGCCGGCACCGCCCATGCCGATGCAGGCGATGCCGGCCCCGATCAGTTTCGCGGCATTTGCATCCATGAGAAAGCTCCTTTTCGAGGTTGCCAAGCAGGGCCGTCAGTGGCCCGGGTGTATCGCATCGTTGAGATAGATGCAGGTGAGGATGGCGAAGACATAGGCCTGCAGGCAGGCCACCAGAAGCTCGAGCGCGGTCAGCATGACCACCATGACGAAGGGCAGCACCGCGCCGAAAATGCCCAGCACCCCGGCGCCGGCGAGCATGATGATGAAGCCGGCAAAGACCTGCAGCGTGATGTGGCCGGCGAGCATGTTGGCGAACAGACGGACGCTGTGGGAGACCGGGCGCGAGAGGAACGACAGGATCTCGATCGGCACGATCAGCGGCAGAAAGAACCAGGGCACGCCGGAGGGAACGAACAGTTTGAAAAAATGCAGTCCGTTGTTCCAGAACCCGAAGAACACCACGATGAGAAACACGAGCAGGGCGAGACTCGCCGTCACGATCAGCTGGCTCGTCACCGTGAAGGAATAGGGGATCAGCCCGATCAGGTTGGCGGCCAGAACGAACATGAACAGCGTGAACACGAACGGCAGGAACTTCATCCCCGCCGTGCCGGTCGAATTGCGCAGCGTGGTGGCGACGAATTCGTAGCTCAGTTCGGCCACCGATTGCAGCCGTCCCGGCACCACCGCGCGCGGCGCAGTCGCGCCGATCAACAGCGCCGAAACACCGCCGACGATAACGAACATGTAGAGCGCCGAATTGGTGAAGGCGATCTGGTGACCGTTCACGTCCACCAACGGGATCAGATTCTTGATCTCAAACTGTTCGATCGGATTGAGTTGCATGATGCTGTTCGCGGTCGAGCGCCGTATCAGAGCCTAGTTTTTTGCCGCCGCCGAGCGCACCACATTGAGCACACCCGCGGTGAAACCCAGCAGCAAGAATATCATGAGCCCCCACGGCGAACTTCCGAGCCAGCGGTCGATGAGAAGGCCGAGGCCCGCACCGACTACCACGCCTGCAACAAGTTCGCTCGAGAGCCGGAAGCCTCTGGCGTAGCCGGATGCAGTCGTCGCCCGTTCCTCAAGAGGACCCGCGGAAGGCCTGGCCGCTTTTTCGTGCGCGAGCCTTTCGCCGAGCCGCTGGAGTCTCGCGGAGAGAGCGGCTTCATCGGTGTGCGCTTTGCCGCCTTCCCCGCTGTCGCGCGCGCCGTCGCTCATGCTGCCGACACTCGCGGTCTTGCGGCGATGGCGGCTTGCCCGCCCGCTGAAACCGCGCGGACCATACTGAGCCGAGTATGCCAAGTCAAGAAACCGTACATCGACGCTAATCCATTGAATCGACGATAAATATCGTCGATTTTTGCCCTCATCCGCGGCGCCTTCTCCCACCTATTTGGCCCGCCGAGCTGTTGTTACAAGACGCCGTCAAACGGTTGTCGCTCAAACACCGCGCCGCCCTTCCCCGCCTGGGGACACGAGTGATCCGTCTCTCTCGCTGCGGCGCTATTTGCTATAGTGGACCGCGAGCAGGGTCGCTCGCCAATGACCGGGGTGAGGAGATCAGCATGATCCGCAAGCCATTCACCGCCGTCATTGCCGCCTTGGTCCTGACCGTGTCCGCGCTTATCTTGACCGCATCCGCTGTTGCCGAGGAATCGCCGGCGCCGCCGAGCGACGACGAAGCGCGCTACGTCTTCCACAAAGTCGACGATGGATTTGTGCGTCTGGACAAACAGACAGGCGAAGTCGCCCTGTGCGGCCGGCAGGCCGTCGGCTGGGCCTGCCTGGCGGCGACGGAAGATCGCGCCGTGCTGGACAGCGAAATTGCGCGGCTGCGCAAGGATAACGCCGCGCTCAAGGAGGAGCTGCTGGCGCACGGCCTCTCCTTACCGGCCGGCACGACGGAAGAGCCGCCGGCGGCGGGCGGCGGCGGCAGCGTGACGATCCGGCTGCCCACCAGTGGCGATTTTGACCGCATGGTGGTTTATGTCGGCCAGCTCTGGCATCGGCTGGTCGAGGCGATCGCCAATGCGCAAAATCAGGTCTTGCATCGAAGCTGAGCGCCGCCGGGTGCGGCGAGCGATCTTGTTGAGCACCTTGCCGTGACCTCCTTGTCGTCCATCCAGTTCGCGCGCGCGGAAACGATCGCGAGCGCCGTACTGTCGGTGGAAACCAGCGGCGAGGGCTTTTTCGACATCACGCGCGATGTTGCCCGCTTCCTCGCATCGATCGAGGCGCGCGACGGCGTGATGCTGCTGTTCCTGCGCCACACCTCGGCATCTTTGGTCATCCAGGAGAATGCGGATGCGGACGTGCGCACCGATCTGGTCTCCGCGCTCGACCGCATCGCGCCGGCGGATGCCGGCTGGGTGCACGACACCGAGGGGCCGGACGACATGCCCGCGCATGTGAAATCCATGGTCGACGGCGTCTGCCTGCACGTTCCGGTCGGCGGCGGCCGCTTGGGCCTCGGCACATTGGGCCTAGGCACTTGGCAAGGCATCTACGTGGCCGAGCATCGGGCGGCGCCGCATCGGCGCGAAGTCGCGCTGACGTTTCTCGGCACGTGCGGGGCGCGGTAAGATAGGTTCAGGCAACGCTGTCCAAGGAGGGGTCATGAAAACGATCGTGGCATTGACGATTGCGGCCATTGCGATGACGGGGTCAGTTGGCGCGGCTGAACGCGCAAGCTCGCCGAACACGCGCCTGGCGCAGTCCAAACCCGCAGAAGTTTGCGCGCAGGTGATCTCCTGCGGCACCAAGGACGGCAAGCGGAAGGAATATCCGACGCCATGCGCGGCGAAGGACGACGGCGCGACCGACATCGCTCCGAAGAGCGGACCAAGCTGTTAGCAGGGATATGGCTTAGCAGAGACTTGGCTAAGCAGGGATGTAGCATTGAGCGAAGACGATCTTCATCGTCTGGTGATCGCCGACGATCACCCGCTGTTCCGCGGCGCCTTGCGCCAGGCGGTCTCCGGCGCATTCGCCCGCGCTCAAATCGGCGAGGCCGGCACGTTCGAGGAAGTGACCGAGCTGCTCGAACGCGGCGGCGAGGTCGATCTGATCCTGCTCGATCTGCGCATGCCGGGCGTGCGCGGCTTCTCCGGCCTCATGTATCTGCGCGCGCAATATCCGAGCGTACCCATCGTCGTGGTGTCGGCCAACGACGATCCCGCGGTGATCCGGCGCTGCATGGAGTTCGGCGCTTCGGGATTTATTCCAAAGACGCTCGGCGCCGACACGTTGCGGGCGGCCATCGTGCGCGTATTGGCCGGCGAAGTGTGGACGCCGCCCGACGTCGATCTCGCGCTTGAGCCCGATGCGCAGAGCGCGGCGATGATCGCGCGGCTATCGACCTTGACGCCGCAGCAGGTCCGCGTGCTGATGATGCTGTCCGGCGGCCTGTTGAACAAACAGATCGCCTACGAGCTCGGCGTCTCCGAGGCGACCGTCAAGGCGCATGTGTCAGCGATCCTGCAAAAGCTTGGCGTCGACAGCCGCACCCAGGCGGTGATCGCGGCCGGCCGCATCGAAGCTGGCCAATGGCCGCAAGTTCCGCCGCGCGCGGAATGATCCACACGCTGGAATGGGCGGCCCCACCGACCTAGGAGCGCTATGGCAAGCTGCGGGGCCGCCCACCCGCGTCAAACCGTCGTCTGACGACAATGCAATTAGACCGCGCAACGTTGCCGAGCGGCTAACAAAGATGTGCGTAGAACTACGCACACGCTTCTGCAGAACCACGCAGTCGTTACGCCGCAAGCTCGCGCATGATCCGATAAAGCCGCGCCTGGCCTTCGAAGCCGATGCCGGGCCTTTCCGACAGGCTCAAATAGCCGTCCGCAAGCTCGGCGTCGTCGGCGAAGCCGCCGAAATCGCCGAACACGCCGGGATAGGATTCGGCGCCGCCGAGCCCGAAGCCGGCGGCAATCGCGAGCGACATCTGGTTGCCGCCGTGCGGGAAGAGCAGGCTGCGCGGCCATTGATGGCGGGCCAGCATGTCGATCGTGCGCGCGTATTGCACGATGCCGTAGGCCTGCGGCGGGTCGACCTGGATCACGTCGTTGCGCGTTGCCTTGAGCCCGCCGAAGCGCACGAGATTCTCGACGTCCTGGGTGGAAAACAGATTCTCGCCGGTCGAGAGCGGGGAGTCGTAGATGGCGGCGATCTCGGTCAAGAGCGCGAAGTCGAGCGGATCGCAGGGCTCCTCGAACCAGCGCAGCGCGAAGGCTTTGAGCCCGCGCGCATAGGCGAATGCGTCGTCGCGCGCGAATTTCGAATTGGCATCGACGGCGAGTTTTCCGTTCGCCGGCAGAATCGCATTGACGGCCTCGACGCGCTTGAGGTCGTCCGCAAGCGGCATGCCGCCGACTTTCATCTTCACCATGGTGTAGCCGGTATCGAGATGTCCTTGCATCTCATCCAGCAGATCCTGTGTGGTCTTGCCCGGCGCATACCAGCCGCCGCCGACATAGCAGAACACTTTCTCGGCGATCTTGCCGTTGTTGTAGCGCTCGGCGAGCAGGCGGTGCAGCGGCTTTTCGGCGATCTTGGCGACCGCGTCCCAGACCGCGACCTCGATCGTGCCGATCGCGATCGAGCGCTCGCTGTGGCCGCCGGATTTCTCGTTCTGCATCATGCAGGCGAGAATTTTTTCCGGCGCGAAATTGTCGCGCGCCTCGTTGAGCAGCGAGGCAGGTGGCGCTCTAAGGATGCGCGGAATGAAGCGCGCGCGCATCTGCGCGCCGCAGGCGTAGCGCCCGGTCGAGTTGAAGGCGAAGCCGCAGACGGGCTTGCCGTCGCGCAAGACGTCGGTGATGACCGCGACCACCGACGTCGTCATTTCGGAAAAATTGAAGCCCGAATTGGCGAGCGAGGAATTGAGCGGGATCGCGGTCTCGCGGATGTCGACGATGCGCATGGGTTACTCTTCGCCCTCCTGATACCTGACAGAGCCGACGCCTCTAAGCGGAACCGGGCATCCCACTCGGATCGCGGGCGCTGTGGCGGACAGCGTGGATGATAATCTCGCTTTCAGTCACTTCGTAAAACACAAGAAACGGATACGGCGGTGTAGTGAGCCGCCGGATCGCCGGGTCATCGGTACGCACGCCGATGTGGGGGTGATTCAATAGAAGCTCAATAATCGCTTGAATACGGGCTTGAACGCGCTTCGCCCCTTGCGGCGAATGCGCGGCGATGTAATCGAGGATCGAGGTAAGGTCGGCGAGCGCCGGAAGGGTATAACGGACCTTCACAGGCCGTGTTTGGTCCAGGCAGCCCTCACCTGTTCGTCCGTAGCAAATTCACCGCGCGCGGCGGCGGCCTTGGACACGGTAATTGCTGCACGTTCGTCGGACGAAAGCGGCACAATTGTCGATTCCTCTCCGCCAGCGAGTTGCAAGAGAACGCGGGCGATATCGTCCTGGACGTCCGGAGGCAAGTCGCGCACGATTTCAACGGCTTGGTCGAGGAGCTTGGTCATAAATAAAGTCTACTCTCTTTGACCTGAGGGTTGAAAGAAAATTTGGCACTTCGCCACCCTCGCCCGCGAGGGGGGAGGGGAAAGCAGCGGCCCTTTGCAGACATGCGACGATCCTCTGGCACGCGGGGAGAGGTGAGTCCTACTGAATCTGCGGAATCTTCGCGTCGACGATGACCTTGTGCCACCTGTCGATGTCTTTCTTGAGGTAGGCGGCAAATTCGTCCGGCGTATCGGCGATCACATCGAAGCCTAGCTCCTTGCATTTGGCCTGCACGTCCGGCAGTTGCAGCGCTTTGACGATTTCGCGGTTCAGCAAGGCGACGACCTCCGGCGGCGTTCCCGCAGCGACAAAGATGCCCTGCATGGTGTCGGAGTTCTGACCTTCGGCTCCGGCCTCCGCCATGGTCGGCACGTCCGGCAGCGCCGGGGACCGCTTCGCCGAGGTCACCGCAAGCGCGCGGATGCCGCCGCTCGAAATCTGCGGATAGGCTGGCGGCAGGGTGGCGAATCCGATCGGTGCCTGATTGGCAAGAACGGCCTGCACCGCCGGCGCGCCGCCGTTGTAAGGCACGGTCGTGACGTCGAGCTTGAAGGTCAGCTTGAACAGTTCGGCGGCGAGCATGGGCGTGGTGCCGAGCCCGGATTGGGCGATGGCGTATTTGCCCGGGTTGGCCTGCAGGAGCGCGATCAGTTCTTTGACGGTTTTGACCGGCACCGAGGGATGCACCATCAGCACATTCGGCGAATCCACCGCCATCGTCACCGGGGCAAAATCCTTGAATGGATCGTACGGCTTGCCAGCATAGAGGCTCGGATTGACTGAAAAGCTCGAGCTCGCCACCAGGATGGTGTAGCCATCGGGCGCGGAGCGAGCGACCTGGGTCATACCGATATTGCCGCCGGCGCCCGGATGGTCTTCGACATAAAATCGCTGTTTCAGGCTCGCGCTGAGCTTGTCGGCGAGGAGCCGTCCGATCAGATCAGATGGACCGCCGGCCGCGAACGGCGCGATGATCTTGACCGGATGGTCGGGGTAGGTGCTTTGGGCAGCCGCCGTTCCCGCCATCATCGCCGTCAGCAGGAACGCGACGCCCGCCAGTGTTCGTTTCATTGTCACCACCTGTCCTCCCGTAAATCGTTCTTACTATCATCGCTTGCCCTGGCAGCGCAGTAAACGGCAAACTGCCGCGCGAGGGTGATGCCCACCACGACAATTCACCGCGAAGGAAACGCCAGAGGAAACCCCAAAAGGAACCCCAATGCCTGCAAAGAAAGTGACGCGCGACGACCTCCGCCAAGCCGCGGAGAAGTACAAGAACTGGGGCAAGTGGGGGCCGAACGACGAGATCGGCACGCTCAATTACACGAGCGCGGAAGACATCGTCGCGGCCGCGCGGCTGGTCAAAAAGGGCAAGGTGATCTCGCTCGCGCTCAATTTCGACAATAACGGACCGCAGGGCGGCAAGACCAATTATCCGGTGCTCGGCCGCATCAATCCGCTGCACACCATGCTGCGCACCGGCACCGACGCCTATTCGGGCGTGCTCGACAAGCGCGGCATCCGCGCCGCCGACGACATGGTGGTGATGCCGCTGCAATGCGGCACGCAATGGGACGGGCTCGGCCACGTGTTCTACGAGAACAACATGTGGAACGGCTACGATTGCCGCGAAGTGTCGTCGTTCGGCGCGGCGAAATGCGGCATCGAGAAAACCAAGAGCCAAGATGGTCGGCCGCGGCGTGTTTCTCGACGTCGCCCGCGCGCTCGGCAAGGAGTGCCTCGATGACGGCTATGGCATTACCTGCGACGATCTCGACCTGACGGCGAAGAAACAGAAGATCGAGTTCAAGCGCGGCGATTACATCATCGTGCGCACCGGGCAGATGGAACGCTGCCTCAAGGCCGGCAACTGGGACGGCTATCCGGGCGGCGACGCGCCGGGCTTCGCCTTCGAGACGCTGGAATTCGTGGCGAAGACCGAGCTGGCGGCGCTCGCCATCGGATACGTGGGGCTGCGAGGTGCGGCCGAACAACACCGAGGGCGGCATCAACCAGCCCTGGCACTGGATCACGATCCCGATCATGGGCATGACCATGGGCGAGATTTTTTATCTGAAAGACCTGGCCGAGGATTGCGCCGCCGACAGCGTGTACGAGTTCATGTTCGTCGCGCCGGCCATTCCGATCACCGGCGCGGTCGGCTCGCCGACCAATCCGTTGGCGATCAAATAAATGTACGGTGGCGAAGCGACTCATCCGCTCGAAGCGCTCACGAACGAAGGCGGAAGCGTGCCCACGTCAAGCTCCCAGCTTGCATTGACGCTGACGGTGGGCACGGCGCTGCGCGCCTTTGCCCACCTACACGTTTTCCTTGCGCACCGGCCGTCCTTCCAGTCCGGCCTCGCGGTGATCGCCGAGCGGTCCGTCCGGCCGCATGGTGAAAACCTTGTCCACGTAGGTGTAGTCGAAGTAGCCGATGCCGGGCGAGCGGCTTGATCTTGGCGACATCGAGCTTGCCGTCGGGCGTGAGCGCATCGTCGCGGATGTGCACGCCGATGACGCGGCCGACGACGAGATGATGGACCTGATCGAGCACGCGCGCCGGCAGCGCCAGCGAGCAATGAAACTTGCATTCGAGATGCACCGGCGACGCCTTCACCCGCGGCGGCTTCACCAGCCGCGAGGAAATCATTTCCAGCCCGGCGAGCGCCGCCTCATCGACGTCCGGCGGCACGAAGCGCGAGGTGACGTTGACGGCGTCGCGCAACTCGTAGGTCGCCATGTTGACGACGAACTCTCCCGTATCGGCGGCATTCTTGGCGCTGTCCTTGCGGCGGCCGCTCTCGGGAAACGAACTCGCCGAGAACATCACGTAAGGCGGATCGTAGGCGAGATTGTTGAACTGGCTGTACGGCGCGAGATTGACGATGCCGTCGGCGGACAGCGTCGAAATCCAGCCGATTGGGCGCGGCACCACGATCGACTTGTACGGATTGAACGGCAGACCGTGATTGTCCTTGTCCGGTTCGTAGAACATGCCCTCGCTCCCTGTATGCCGCGGCTTGATGTTGCCAAGCTTACCGCAGTTTGGTGCGCGGGCGAGAGGTGGGATTAGTTCGCCGGCGCGTATTTGATCCCGGCGAGCGCCGCGATAGCCGGCGAGCGCCGTGATCACGGCGGCGAACGTCACATGCGCCGCAAATGCGCCGGCTGCGGCCGACAACAGGCTGACGCCGATCACCGGCAGCGAATTGCCGGCAAACAGCGCGATCAGATAGCTGGAGACGACCTCGGCACGGCGGTCCGCGGGCGCGATGCGATTGATCACTTCGAGACTGCCGCGATAGCCAAGCCCGCCGGCGACGCCGCCGATGGCGGCGGCGAACAGCAAGACCGGCAGTGAGTGGGCAATTTCGGCGCTGACGAGCAGCCAGACGCTTGGGACGAGCAGCGCCAGCGCGCTGAACATGGCGGCGCGGCTTCCGAGCCTGCCGGTCGAGAGGATCGTGACCGCCGCAATGCCGAACAGCTCGCACACGACCGCGCCCGCCACTATAGGCGCAGACAGATGCAGGCTCTCGGCCAGCAGGTTCGGGATCAGCGCCGAGTAGAAGCCGATCAGCGCGAAGGTGGCGAAGCCTGCGACCGCCGGCGAAACGAACGGCAGCCAGATATTACGCGGTACGCCGAGCCGCGGTTTGAGCGATGCATCACGCAGAGATTTCGGCTTTACCAGTGTTTCGGGTGCAAACAGGATGGTACCGGCGACGCCAAACAAGAGAACGAGATAAACGTAATAGGGCAGCTGCAACGGCCAGAAGGCGAATTGCGCGATGAGCCCGCCGAGGAGCGGCCCGGCGGCGCAACCGAAAAAGTTTGCCGCCGCCGCGATCCTTGCCGCGGCGCCCGGCCGCGCACCCACGTAAAGTTCGGCAATCCACGCCGTCGCCGTCCCCGACGCGAGCCCGGTGGAGAAACCACTGAGCGCCCGGCCGGCGAACAGCCAGGGCGTGCCCGCGGCGGCGGCGAAAACGACGGCGCTGGCGATGCCGACCCCAACCGCCGGCAGGCTGGTGATGCGGCGACCGATCTGGTCCGACAGCCGGCCGAAGAACAGCAGCGCAACGAGATTGCCCAGCACGTAGACCGCGTAGATCAGCGTCAGCGTGATTTGGGAGAATCCGAACGCCTCCCGGTACAGGGGATAAAGCGGTGTCGGCAAAATCGCGCCGACAAACATCATCCCGAGTTCGATGGCGACGATCGCCAGCGCGAGAGAATTGCGGTTCCGAAGGGTTGTAATGCTCGTCACGCCGGGCCTGATTCGTTTCCTGTTACGTGTTACGGCCGCCGATTGTCCGCCACCCGATTACTAGGCTTCGCTTGCCGATCAAGCGGCACTCACAGTTTCGAAGCTGGCGGTTGGCACGGTTGCGCTTTGCGGCGCATCGATTACGTTTACCGGCATCCCTCCCGCGCAGATACGGCCAAGGAACGCGGCCCAAGGATGCGAACATGGATGCGAAGCTGGACACCAAGCAATATCCGGTGACTCACACCGAGGCGGAGTGGCGGAAGATTCTCACGCCCGAGCAGTATCACATCATGCGCGAGCACGGCACCGAGCGGCCGGGAAGCTGCGCGCTCAATTACGAAAAGCGCGCCGGCACGTTTTATTGCGCCGGCTGCGAGCAGGCGCTGTTCAAGTCGAAGAAGAAATTCGACAGCGGCACCGGCTGGCCGAGCTTCAACGATCCGGAGCCGGGCGCGGTCGAGAGCTCGACCGACGACAGCTATTTCATGACCCGCACCGAGGTGCATTGCAGCCGCTGCGGCAGCCATCTCGGCCACGTCTTCGAGGACGGCCCGCCGCCCACGCATCTGCGCTACTGCATCAACGGCGTGGCGATGAATTTCAAGCCGGAGTAAAAGCGCACGACGGCTTGGGCCTTTGAGGGCCGGCGGCTCATGGCGGCTCAACAAGGCGTATGGCAGCTCCGCTTCTTCAGCTCAAAGACATCGTGCTGACGTTCGGCGGCACGCCGCTTCTCTCGGGCGCGGAGCTTTCCGTCGGCTCGGGGGAGCGGGTGTCGCTGATCGGACGCAACGGCTCCGGCAAATCGACGCTGTTGAGAATTGCCGCCGGGGTGACCGAACCGGACCGCGGCGCGGTTTTCGTGCAGCCCGGAGCCGTGGTGCGCTACTTGCCGCAGGAGCCGGATTTCTCGGGCTTTGCGACTTCGCTCGCCTACGTGGAGGCCGGGCTGCGGCCAAGCGACGATCACCATGCCGATGACCGTCACGCCGCTCGCCAAAAGCTGGAGCAACTCGGCCTCACCGGGGAGGAAAATCCGACGCATCTGTCCGGCGGCGAGGCGCGCCGCGCCGGCCTCGCGCGCGTGCTGGCGGCAAACCCCGATATCCTCCTCCTCGACGAGCCGACCAATCATCTCGACCTGACCACGATCGAATGGCTGGAGCGCGATCTCGACGCCCGGCGCACCGCGCTGGTGATCGTCAGCCACGACCGCCGTTTTCTCTCTAATCTCTCACGTAGCATGGTCTGGCTCGACCGTGGCCGGACGCGGCGCATCGAGCGTGGTTTTGCCCATTTCGAGGAATGGCGCGACAGCGTGCTGGCGGACGAGGAACGCGAGCAACACAAGCTCGGCCGCAAAATCGTCGCCGAGGAGCATTGGCTGCGCTTCGGCGTCACCGGCCGGCGCAAGCGCAACATGCGCCGCGTCGGCCTGTTGCAGGCATTGCGCGAGCGGCGCCGCACCTATCGCGCCGGCCCCGGCAATGCCGCTATCGTTGCCGGTGCAGCGGCGCCGTCTGGCGCGCAGGTCATCGAGGCCACCGGCATCGGCAAGAGCTATGCGGGCAAGAGCTATGCTAGCCGCCCGATCGTGCGCGATTTCTCGATCCGTATTGCGCGCGGCGATCGCATCGGCATTGTTGGGCCCAATGGCAGCGGCAAGACCACACTGATCAACCTGCTGACCGGTCAATTGCCGCCGGATACCGGCTCGGTCCGGCTCGGATCGGGGCTTGCCGTCGCCACGCTCAATCAGCATCGCGACAGTCTCGACCCGGATGTCACCGTCGCCGACGCGTTGACCGGCCGCGCCGGCGACACCGTGATGGTCAACGGCCAGGCCAAGCATGTCATGAGCTACATGAAGGACTTTCTGTTCGCGAGCGAACAGGCCCGCACGCCGCTCGGCAAGTTGTCCGGCGGCGAGCGCGGGCGCCTGATGCTGGCGCAGGCGCTCGCCAAGCCGTCCAACCTGCTGGTCCTCGACGAGCCGACTAACGATCTCGATATGGAAACATTGGACGTGCTGGAGGACATGCTGGCCGACTATCCGGGGACCGTTCTACTGATCAGTCACGATCGCGATTTTCTCGACCGCCTGGTCGGCGGCGTGATCGTGCCGGAGGGCAACGGAAGTTGGATCGAATATGCCGGCGGCTACAGCGATATGCTGGCGCAACGGGGCGCGGATTTGACTCGCGAGAGGCCAAAGCAGGCAGCGCCGAAGGCCGGTAGAACGGCCGCTTCGGTGGATACGGAACCGCGGCCGACAAAGCGGCGCCTGACGTTCAAGGACAAGCACGCGCTGGATACGCTGCCGAAGACCATCGCAGCGCTACAGGCTGAAATGAAGGAGCTGCAGAGCAAGCTCGACGATCCGCAATTTTACGCGCGCGACCGCGCCGGCTTTGAAAAGACCACGGTCACGCTCGGCGAACTGCAGCTGAAAATTGCGGCGGCGGAAGCGCAATGGCTGGAGCTGGAAATCCGGCGCGAGGAAATCGCCGGCAGCTAGAACAAGATGAAATTAGGCGTCATTGCGAGGAGCGAAGCGACGAAGCAATCCAGGGGCCGCTAGCGCCGAGCGCGCCGCTCTGGATTGCTTCGCTTCGCTCGCAATGACGATGAGTACGCCAACCTCGTCGTGCTCTTGATCTAGTTTCAGCGCGCTTCAACCGGCAGGCTTGCGCCGGTGAATATCCTTCACGTCGGCGAATGACACGGTGGGATTGTTTCTGCCGGTATATTCAAGGTCGAAAGCGTTGCGCGCCAGGAAAACCAGATCGCCGTCAAAATCCTCGGCGATGCTCGAACCGTAGCTCGCCACGAATTGATCGAGCAGCTTGCGGTCGGCGGCAGCGATCCAGCGCGCAAACGCGAACTGCGGCGTGTCCCAGCCGATGTCGAGGCCATATTCGGCGGCAAGCCTCGCTTTGAGCACGTCGAGTTGCAGGGGACCGACAACGCCGACCAGCGCCGGCGAGCCGTCGGTCGGCAGGAAGACCTGAGCGACGCCTTCCTCGGAGAGTTGCTGCAGCGCCTGCTTGAGCTTTTTCGCCCGCATGGCATCGGGCAGGCGAATCCGCCGCAAAATCTCCGGCGCGAAATTGGGCACGCCCTCGAAATTGAGGTCTTCGCCTTCGGTCAGGGTGTCGCCGATGCGCAGCGTGCCGTGATTGGGAATGCCGACCACGTCGCCCGCATAGGCTTCTTCGGCGAGCGCCCGATCGCGGGCAAAGAAAAATTGCGGCGCGTGCAGGCTGATGGTCTTGCCCGATCGGACCTGTTTCACCTTCATGCCGCGCGTCAGCTTGCCGGAGCAAAGCCGCACGAAGGCGATACGGTCGCGATGATTCGGGTCCATATTCGCCTGAATCTTGAAAACGAATGCGGACATGCCGGGTTCGGCCGCCGCCACCGTTCGTTTGTCGGCGGTTTGCGCCCGCGGCGGAGGCGCCAAAGCGCCGAGCGCATTGAGCAGATCGCCGACGCCGAAATTCTTCAGCGCGCTGCCAAAGAACACCGGCGTCAGGTGGCCTTCGGCAAAAGCCCGCGGGTCGAACCGCTTGCAGGCATGCCGCACGAGATCGAGTTCGCCGGAAAGCGATGCCGCATCGAGATTCGGATTGAGCGCCGCCAGCTCGGCGATCGTCATTTCGCGCAATTTGCCGGCCGCGCCGGCATCACCGTCAAGGAGCCGCACGCCGCCGGATGCAACGTCGATGGTGCCGACGAAATCGCGTCCGCGCCCGACCGGCCAGTTGATCGGCGCAGTATCGAGCGCCAGCGTTTTCTCGATCTCGTCGATCAGCTCGAACGGATCGCGGCTTTCGCGATCCATCTTGTTGATAAAGGTGATGATCGGAATATCGCGCAGCCGGCAGACCTCGAACAGCTTGCGGGTGCGCGGCTCGATGCCCTTGGCGGCATCGATCACCATGACGGCCGAATCGACCGCGGTGAGCGTGCGGTAGGTGTCCTCGGAAAAATCCTCGTGGCCCGGCGTATCGAGCAGGTTGAAGACGAGGCCGTCGTACTCGAAGGTCATCACCGAGGTGACGACCGAAATGCCGCGCTCGCGTTCGATCGCCATCCAGTCCGAGCGGGTCGAGCGCCGGTCGCGCTTGGCCTTGACCTGCCCGGCGAGCTGAATGGCGCCGCCGAACAGCAGCAGCTTCTCGGTCAACGTGGTCTTGCCGGCGTCCGGATGCGAAATGATCGCAAAGGTGCGCCGCCGCCGCGCCTCCGTGGCCAAAGTTGGCTGAGCCGGGACGCTGGCCGGAACACCCTCGGGGTTGCGAAGAGGCATGTGCATGGTGGCCTGCATGTGGCAGTTCCGGCCACCGCTATCAAGACTGAAAGGGTTAACGCGGCATGAGGTTAGGGCCAGGACGGCAGGTTATCGCCGCGCGTGGAACTGGCCTGGGTCAAAAATTCTTCGGCTGTGAACGCGCGCTGTCGATTGCACCGAGATATTGCTCGAACGCTCCAACGAAGAACTCGCGGCTGCAAAGCTGTAAATCAGCACGCCAGGACCTCTGCCCCCTTCGCTGTGTTACGCACGATCGCTGACAACAGGACATTGCCGGCTGCGGCGTCGGCCATGCCGACTTGCAGCGTGTAGACGCCGTCCTCGACCAGTTCGGCGTCTACGCCGTCGCGAAATTCGGGCTGCCCGTTGAGCGACAGGCCGATGCCGTGGCCGACGCTGCCGCCGAGAACGGGGTGCAGCAGCATAAGGCGCGAGCGCCTCGATGGCCTTGGCGTGGAGCTCTCCGCACCGCTCACCCGGCCGCATAGCGTCGATGAGCACGGCGAGCGCGGCTTCCGCGTGCCGCAGTGCGACGCTGGTTGCGCCATCATCGACGGTGACGAACAGGTCGGCCCAGTAGCCCATGACCTTGACGGCGAGATAGCCGACCAGCGGTCCGGCTTTCGGCTCGAAGTGGCCCGCGAAGGGCACGACAGTGCGGCCGCCGTCGAGGCTGACCAGCGTCCGCACATCCTGCGCGGCGCGCGAGCGGGCGATGCGCTCGGCTGCGAGCGCCGCGGTCTCCGGTTCGCGGCGGCTGCGCCAGTTCTCGACGAACGTTTTCGCCGCCGTCTGCAAAAGCCGGCAAGAGGCGCGCATCATCGTCAGCTCGCGCGGGCGTTTGCGCTCCGGCGGAATGGCCACAAGATCGTCGGCCCGGCGCAGCGAAAAGCGCGTGCTGAGACCGCGGCGCACGGCGTCGTGCAGCGCCGGCGCCATGATGTCGAAGCCGAGGGTGCCAAATTCGAGCGGGTCGGCGCCGGTGAAGCGCTCAAACCACGGATCGAAAGCCTTCTGCAATTCCGGGCCCATGCCGGATTTCACGTCTGCGATCCAGGTGAGCGTGCGCATGGCCGGCAGGTCGCGCGTGCTCATGGCGCAAAGGAGCCGCGCGTCGCCAGTTCTCGGCAATAACGCCATGCCCCAGCGCACGCGCGGAATGAAGTTCGTCAGATAGGCCAAAGCCGCGTGCTCGCGCACATCTCCATAGACGAGAACCGCCGGCCAGTTGTGGCGCTCCATGGCGGCGCGCAGATCGTCGAGCCGCAACGCAAATTCGTCATTCGGCAAGCGATCCTGCGCCCAGGTGTAGGAGCCGATGGTGACGCAGGGCTGCGTGGTCAGCATTGTTGCGCCCTATGCCGCAATCACATCGAGCGCGGCCGGCCGCGCCGAGAGCGCACGGCAGCCGCCTTCCGTCACCACTACCGGCTCGCCGCACATCAGATAGCCGCTCTCCGGCAGGTACTGGTTGGGATGCATCACGAACACCATGCCCGTTTCCAGCACGCGCTCGTTGGTATCGACGATGTCGCCCGGACGGTCCGAAGTGATGCCGAGCCCGTGGCCGCGCACGCGCATATAGGGCGGCCGGCAATACTCGCCGTAGCCGGCCTTGGCGATGACTGCGTTGATGGCGCGCGTGACGTCGGCGACGGTTGCGCCGGCGCGTCCGGCCGTCAGGCCTTCCGCCATCGCGTCCTGTAAAATCGCGTATTTCTCGCGCACCACGGGGCGCGGCTCGCCGATCACCGTCGTCCGGCAAATCTGCGCGAATTGCCCGCGATAACAGGGCGTGATCTCGGAGAGGATGATGTCGCCCGTGTCGAGGATGCGCTCGCCCGCGGCGCGCACCGCGAGATTATGCTGCGAGGCGCTCATCAGCAGAAAATTATCCTCGGCGCCGAGCTTCTTGGTGAAGCAATAAAGCTCGGCGGCGAGCTCGAACTCGCGCATGCCGGGCCGCGCAACCTCCATGAGCCGCTCGTAGCCGCGCTCGGCAATCCAGGTCGCCCGCTCGGCGGCGGCAAGCTCCTCGGCTGAGCGCACGCGCGCGATATCGCGCGCCAATTCATCGGCGAGTTTGGGCAGCGCGCCCATCGCCGCGCCGATACGCGCGACGAGGCCTTGGCCGAGAAACGACAGGCCGACCGACACGGTACGCTCCAGGTTCAGCCGATATTTTTTGACGGTTGTGGCAAGCGCTGCGGCGAGATCGTCGGTCGCGATCGTCTCGTCGGTCGAAGACAACGCGGTGGCGCGCTCGCCGTCCCAGCCCGGCGTCACGATCAGCGTCGATCGTCCCTCGCGATCTAGCACGGCCGCGCTCTCGCCGATCGGGCGCACGCCCGAGAAAACATAGACGGCGTTCGATTCCAGAAAATTATTGAGCCCGTTGCTCGCCGCAATCATGCCGTCGAGCGCACGGTCTTGCAGATACTTCGCTGCCTCTGCGAGCCGGCTGTTCTTGATGATGCCGGGATTGACATGCTCGTTCATGCTTCGGACCTGCGCTTATGTGGGTGCTGGCCGGTTTCCGGCAGAGGTCGCCGGTTTTGAATTCATGAGGAGCGTCGCCACCGCGACCAAGCAAATGCCAGCGAGTAGACCAGCGCGCAATAGACCGCCCACGCGACAACGCCGACGACAAGGGCAGTCACGAAATAGTTCCAGCCGTCTTTCGGCTCTCGCTGTCCAGCGACCCAGTACCCAATGCATAGGCTGACGAAAAGGCCGAACCAGCGAACGAGTGCATTCGAGACTTTGACGGGGATATTCATGTTCTCGCGTCCCAGATGAGGCAGCCTCGGTTGGCGGCTCAAAGGCCCTTGCCGCTGTCTTGCTTGCGTTCGCCTCATCCGGCCGGCACCCTAATGCGCCGATGAAAAATCCTGCATCACCGTCGAGCGCACGACGCGCGCCTTGCGCGTGGTCGGCGGCGTGTTGCGGCTGCGGCCGACAAAGCGCGGCACGCCGGCGGTGATCACCGCGCCGATCGCGGCGATATCGCCGTTCTTGATGGCGGCAAGCGCGGTCGGCTGGGTGCCGCCGTCGGGCGCGTCGATCAATACGATATCGGCGGCGCGGCCGGCCGCGAGCAGCCCGGAATCGAGATCGTAGACGCGCGCGTTGTTGCCGGTCGCCGCGCAGATGAATTTTTCCGGCGGCATTTCGGTGAGGCTCGCGCAATGGGCGATCGTGTACAGCATGCCGAGCGGCATCACGCCGGAGCCGGTCGGCGTATCGGTTGCGATGATGAAGCGGTCGAACGCGCCATGCTGTTCGGCCAGCCGCGCGCACAACAGCGTGGTGCGCAGATTGCCGGCCGTGCAGACCTGCAGGGCGATCTCGCTTTCCTTGATCACGCGCTCGAAGTCGGCGTCCGGCATCGCCGTCGGTCCGCCGTTGATGTGAAACGACACGTGCGGCTGCATGGCGAGCAGGTGATCGCCGGTGATCGCGCCGGAGCCCGGGATCGACGCGCCGCCGGTGTGGCAGGTGGTGATCAGCCCGGCCGTCTTGGCGTCGCGCACGAGCGGCACGTAGTCGAACGGCGTCTTGACCGCGCCGAAGCCGGCCTTGGCGAGGCGGACGCCATTGACCGCAAGCTCGACGAAGTCGACCGCCTTGAGCCCGGGTTCGAGAATGACTGAACCGGCGAGCACGCGCATGCCGCCCGGCCGGTAAGTGGCAAAGCAGCGCTGCGCCGCCAGCGCCAGCGCCTTGACGCCCTCCGTGTCGGTCGGCCGGCCGGGCACGTGCACCTCCGAGGCGGAGATCGCGGTGGTGGTGCCGCCGTGAATGTAGCTCTCCAGATAGCCGACCGTGCGCTGCCGCGGCGTGTAATCGCCGAAGGTGATGTGGACGTGCGAGTCGATGAGGCCGGGGATCGCCGTCATGCCGCCGGCGTCGATCACGACGTCGGCGCTGTCGATCGCGGCCGCGTCGGCGGTGCCGACGAGCGTGATGTGCTCGCCGTCGCTGACGATCGTGTCGCCGGCAACGAACGGCGAATGCCAGTCGCCGGAAACGATTTCACCGAGATTGACGATGGCGACCTTCACTGAAGTCCTCCGCCGGCTACGCTTTAGCGTGACGCTGGATCCTTCTGTATATTGTAGCCGTTCGCCTCGACGCGTCCACGCGCATCTTCCGGCGCGCTAAACCTTGGGAAACGCCATGAAGCTCGCACGCCGCAGCCTCGCACGCCGAACGTTCCTGCAACTGGCAGCGTCCGCCGCGCTGCCGCTTAAGCCGCGGCTTGCCCGGGCGCAGTCCTATCCGGCGCATCCGATCCGCCTCCTCGTCGGGTTTCCGGCCGGCGGGCAGGTCGACATTGTGGCGCGCGTTACCGCGCAATGGCTCGGGGAAGCGCTCGGGCAGACAGTCGTGGTCGAAGACAAGCCGGGCGTTGGCGGGAGCCTCGGCGCGCAGGCGATCGTGCAGGCGCCGCCGGACGGCTATACGCTGTTCTTCGCCGCGTCTTCGAACACCGTCAACACGACGCTGCTCCCCAATCTCCCCTACGACTTTGTCCGCGACACCACGCCAGTCGCCGCCGTCAACACGATCCCGCTGGTGCTCGAAACCAATCTCTCGTTCCCGGCAAAGAACGTGGCCGACCTGATCGCCGCCGCGAAGGCAAACCCGGGCGGGATCAGCGTGGGATCGCCGTCGGCAGGGACGCCGCCGTACTTGTGTGTCGATCTCTTCAACATGATGGCCGGCATCAAGACGGTGCACGTGCCTTATTTCGGCGAGAGCCAGATGGTCACCGACCTGCTCGGCGGCCAGATCATGGTCGCCTTCGGCGGGATTTCCACCGGCTTCGGTCACATCAAAGCGGGCAAGCTGCACGCGCTCGCGGTGACGACCGCCACGCGGCTCGAGCAATTGCCGGATGTGCCGACCGTCGGCGAAACGGTGCCGGGCTTTGCGGCCAATGGCTGGAACGGCATCGTGGCGCCGAAGAACACGCCGCCAGAGATCGTCGACAAGATCGCCAACGCCGTGAAGGCTATTCAGGCCGATGCCAAATTCAAGGAGCGGCTGACCGATGTCGGCGTCACTATGCTGGCGATGCCGCCGGACGAGTTTGGCAAATTCATCGTCAGCGAAACCGAGAAATGGGGCAAAGTGGTCAAATTCGCCGGGCTCAAGCCGCAGTGATTTTCTGGCCCCACAGTTTTTGACTCGCAATCGCAGCGCCCTCCGAAAGCGCGCGCAGCTTCGCCCAGACGATCGAATCGGTGACCATCGGCTCGGCCCGCACGGCGGTGCCGAAGCCGCAATCGACGCCGGCGATCAGCCGCTCGCGGTCGATCACGTCGGCAAACCGGCCGATGCGCTGCGCCACCAGCCGCGGATGTTCGACGAAATTCGTGGTCGAATCGATGATTCCGGGAATGATGATCTTGTCGTCGGGAATTTTGATCGTCTTGAGGTCCTCCCATTCATGCTCGTGGCGAGGGTTGGCGGCCTCGATGCTCAGCCCTTGCGGCCGCGCCTTGAACGCGATGTCGATGATTTTGAGCAGCGGCAGGTCGTGCGTGTGCGGGCCTTCGTAGTTGCCCCAGCAGATATGCAGCCGCATACGGTCGGGCGGCAGGCCTTCGGTCGCGGCGTTGACCGCCGCGATATTGCGCTCGGCGATTTTCGAACGGAATTCGTCGTCGGTGAGATGCCGATATTGGTTGTTGCGCGCCGAGCCGAGATCGGGCGCGTCGATCTGCAGAATGAAGCCCGCTTCGACAATGGCGCGATATTCGGTCTTCAACACCTCGGCCAGTGCGGCGACATAGGCCTCCTCATTCGGATAGTGCAGGTTGATGATGAAACGGGTCAGGATGCCGGGCGACGGCGCAGTCATGAACACTTCGGTGGCCTGCGACTTTTGCGCGGCGGCCTTGAGATGAGCGAGATCGCGGTCGAGCGCCGAGCGGTCCTTGTAGCGCAGTTCGCCGACGCAGCCGGGGAATGCCACTTCGGAAAAGCTCCGCCGGTTGCGGCCGAAATCCGGATGATCGAGGAGATCGCGCCCGATCATGATGTCGCGGCCCTTTTCCGCCGCGCGCGGGTCGGTCGCGATGCCCTCGACGCGGTGGCGGATATAGGTCGTATACGACGGTTTGCTCATCTCGCCGTCGGAGACCACGTCGATGCCGCAGGCGACCTGCTGGGCGACGACATCCTCGACGGCCCGCGCGGTTTCGGCCTCGAACGTCGCGGCGTCAACCGTGCCGGCCTTTTCGCGCCCGAGGATCAGATCGACCAGCGGCTTCGGCCGCGGCAGGCTGCCTGCATGGGTGGTGAGAATGCGATCGGTCGAGGTTTTCATGCGGCGCTCCGGCCTAGTGTCCCGATTCCGAAGTTCGCATGATTATGCGGCATGCTCGATTGCGAACTTCGGAATCGAAAGGACACTAGCAACTTTTCGATCTAGTGTGGCTTTGGTTCAGAAGTCCGCATGACGAGCTCGCGGCAACAATGATGCGGACTTCTGAACCAAAGCCACACCGGCGTTGTCGGCGTCTCGGGCCGGCGATAGTGTTCGTCCCAACCGCGGACGGCAAGGGAGGAAAATGCAATGCGGATCGTCGATCTCAGCCGGGAGCTTTATCATCGCACGCCGTCCTACCCCGGACAGCCGCCGATCATTCATGGCATCTGGAAGACCCACGAAGAGGCGTTCGCCGAATCCGGCAACATCCAGGGCAATAGCGTGATGTTCTTTTCCATGCCCGATCACGGCGGCACCCACATCGACGCGCCGCGCCATTTCGGCAAGAGCGGCACGCCGATCAACGAGTATCCGCTGGAAAACTGCATCGTGCAGGGTATCTGCATCGATCTGCGTCACATCGCCCCGCGCGCCGAGATCACGCCGGACGATCTCAAAGCGGCGGTGGACAAGGCCGGCGTGCCCGTTCCGAAAAAGGGCACCGTGCTGCTCTGCACCGGCCATCACGTGCGCACCTTCCCGAAGGCGGCCTATGCGACCGACAATCCCGGCGTCAACGTCGCGGCGACCGAGTGGCTCGCGCGGCAGGGTGTCGTCCACTTCGGCATCGATTCCATGCGGCCGGGCCCGGAGGGCAAGATCAACTCGCTGGTGCACAAGGCCTGCCTCGAACTCGACATCACGCATCTCGAAAGTCTGTGCAATCTCGAAACGCTGCTCGGTCAGGGCGAATTCCAGTTCATCTGCCTGCCGCTGAAATGGCGCGAGGGCACCGGCTCGCCAGTTCGTGCGGTCGCGGTGTTCAACGACTAGGGGCTACATTTCCCGGACGCGGTGCACCACGTCCGGGATCGTCAAAGACTTAGAATGCATAACGATCCCGGTTCTGCAGCGCTCACTTCGTGCTGCGCTGCGCCCGGGAAAAGTTGTCAAAGGAAAACGACCCAATGCAACCTGGACACAATCGCAGAATGACCGGCGCGCAGTGCCTCGCCGACATGCTCAAGGGCTATGGCGTCACTCACGTCTTTCACGTACCGGCCGTGCTGCGCACCACTTACGCTGAGATGGAGCGGCGCACCGATATCAAGCGGCTGCACGTGCATGGCGAGAAGGCCGCCGCCTATATGGCAGACGGCTATGCGCGCGCGTCCGGCAAGCCCGGCATCTGCATGGCGCAAGTGATCGGTGCGCTCAACCTCGCGGCGGGCTTGCGCGATGCCTGGCTCGCCCATTCGCCGGTGATCGCGATGACCGGCGGGCGCGAGCCGAAGACGAAATTCCGGCAAGTCTATCAGGAGGTCGACGACGTGCCGGCGTTCGAGCCGGTGACCAAGTTCAACGCCACGATCGACGACGTGGCGCGCTTTCCCGATATGGTGCGGCAAGCGTTCCGCGTCTCGACGTCCGGCACGCCCGGTCCCGTGCATCTGCAATTCCGTGGCAACGAGGGGCAGATCGACGCCGAGGAGGCGGAGATGGAGCCGCTGGTCGAGGCGCAATTTGCCCGCGTGCCGGCGTTTCGTCCGCAGCCGGACGAAGCCAGCATCCGCGCCGCGCTCAAGTGCCTGCAAGAGGCTGCGCGTCCGGTCATTGTCGCCGGCGGCGGCGTGCGTGCATCGGGAGCGCAGTCCGAACTCGTCGCGCTCGCCGAGGCGTTGCAAATCCCGGTCGCCACCTCGCTCAACGGCAAGGATACGATTCCCGGCAATCATCCGCTGTCGGTCGGCGTCGTTGGCACCTATTCGCGCGAGAGCGCAAACCGCGTGGTCAATTCCGCCGACCTTATTTGCTTCATCGGCACCGAAACCGGCGGCATGACCACGCATTTCTGGGCGGTACCAAAGATCGGCACGCCGACGGTGCAGATCAATATCGATCCCGAGGCGATCGGGCGGAATTATCCGTTCGAGGCCGCCGTCAACGGCGACGCCAAAGTCACGCTCGCCGCCATGACCAAGATGGCCGATCGCGCAACGGCCGAGCGGCGCAAAGCGTGGGTCGCCGAGGCACAGAAAATCTCCGGCGAGTGGCGAAGCAAATACAAATCGGCGCTTGAGTCCGACGCGGTGCCGATCCGGCCGGAGCGGCTCTGCCATGAACTCAGCCAGCACGTGCCGGACGACGCCATCGTGGTGGTCGACACCGGTCATGCCGGCATGTGGATGGGCGGCATGTTCGATCTTAAAAGCCCGCGGCAGAGCTATATACGCAGCGCCGGTCATCTCGGCTGGGCGTTCCCGGCAGGGCTGGGCGCCAAATGCGCCTGCCCCGACCGGCCCGTGGTCACCTTCACCGGCGACGCCGGCTTTTGGTACCACATCGCCGAAGTGGAAACGGCGGCGCGCTGGAACATCGCCGCCGTCACCGTGGTCAACAACAACGGCGGCGGCAATCAATCCAAGCGCGGCTTCGATCGCGTCTATGGCGGCAAACAGACCGACAAGGCGCGCGAGCTGTGGACGTTCAGCAAGGTCAACTTCGCCCGTCTCGCCGAGGACATGGGCGCGCTCGGTATCCGCGTCGAACAGGCCTCGGCCTTCCCGGCGGCTTTGGCGCAGGCGCTCGCCTCCGGCCGCCCGGCGGTCATCGACGTGGTCACCGACATCGACGCGCTGGCGCCGACGGCGGTGAGCTAACCAACCGCCCGCGTAATGCCGGTGATCATGTCCTCCAAATCGTCGAGCGCGTTGAAGCGCGGCTGCGCGGCGATATGCGGGGTCATGATGACGTTAGGAAATTTCAGCAGTTCGTCGTCATCGCGGCCGGGCAACTCGTAGAGTGGATCGAGCGCGAAGCCGCCGAGATGGCCGGACCGCAGCGCCTCGATCAGCGCCGCGCGATCGACCACGCCGGCGCGCGAAATGTTGACCAGCCGCGCGCCCGGCCGCATGCGCGCAAGTTCGTCGCGGCCGATCAGGTTCACCGTCGCCGGCGAGCCCGGCACCAGCGGCACGACCCAATCGCTCTGCGCGAGCAAGTCCGCCGTCGGGCGATAAGTCGCCTGGTATTGCTGTTCGATGGCCGCCGGCGCCCGTTGGCGCTGCGTGTAGAGGATCGCGCATGCCGAACGCGGCGGCGCGCAGCGCGAATTCGCGGCCTATTTCGCCGAGCCCGATAATGCCGACGGTCGTGCCGTAAAGAATCTTCAGGCCGGGAACGCGGCCCCAGTTGGAGTTGGGCGTGTGGCGGCGGTCGTAGGGCTGATAGTGATAGCCGAGTTCGGCGAGCGCCTCGACGCTGATGCGGCCGGCCAATTCGTTCACCCGCCGCGCCAGCATCAGCATCAGTGTGAACGCAAGTTCGGCGCAGGCGATATTGGCGCGACGGCGCAGGCTCAGCACCGCAATGCCCTTGGCGGCGCACGCCTCGGTATCGATGCGGCGCAGATCGACGCCGTATTTCTGCACCGCCCGCAAATGCGGCGCTGCTGCGATCTCGGCCGCGCCGACGGAAAGACCTTCAACGATGAGCGCCCGCGCGTCGGCCAAATTGGCCTGCAAGTCCTCCTGCGTTTCGACGAGCCGCACCTGCGCCGGATAAAGCGTGCTCGCCTTCGCCCGCACCTTCGCACACCAGCCGGCGAAATCCGGCTCGTCGTGGGCGAAGAAATCCGTGTAGGCGGCGACACGCTCGGCGCTCACATCGGGATCGAGCACGACCTGCACGACGCGCAGAAAGCGGTCGTCTTCGGCGACAAGAACATTGGGCATGGGATGGCGCGCTCAGCGGTGATGCGGCTCGGGATCGATGCCGAGCGCCGTGAACACGCGCGTGTGCATGTTGTAGAGGCCGATCAGCACGGTCAGCTCGACGATCTGCCGCTCGTTGAAATGAGGGCGCAGCGCGTCGAACACCGCGTCCGGCACGGCGATGTCGCGCGTCATCGCGTCGGTATAGGCCAAGCGCGGCCGCTCGCGCGGGGAAAGAACGCGCCTTGCGCCAGTCGGCCAGCGCATCGCATTCCTCGTCGCTCAGTCCTTCGCGCGTCGAGAGCTGCGGCACGTGCTGCTTGAACACGTAGGTGGTGTGGTTGAGGTGGGCGACCCGCACAATGACGATCTCGCGCAGCCGGCCGTCGAGCTCGGTCTTGAACCGCGCGGTGCTGACGAAATCGAGCCAGATCGCGGCCAGCGGCGGGGAATGCAGCAGCAGCTTGTAGACGTTGATCAGGGTGCCGCGCCGGCCGGCGCGGATCTTGCCGATCAGTTCGGCAAGCTCGGGATGATCTTTTTCCTCGACATAGGAGATGCGGGCCATGATGCCTGTTCTTGAATTGGGATGAAGACGGATGGCGAAGGAACCGCACTATACACCAGCCGTACATCCAGTCACGCGCCTTGGCCCGTCGCGCGGTCGCTAGCCATGTGGAATCTGCATCGGGTTCCACTGACTTGCCCTCAGTGAACCGGCCGACGCCCTCGCGCCACCAACGCATGACGGCCGCACCGTCATCGATCACATCGAGGAGTTGATCATGCGAAAGCTGCTGGGTCTGTTGTCCGCCTCCGCCATGCTGGCGGCTTTGTTCTCGACCAACGCGTTGGCGTGGGATAATTGCGGGCACGGATTGCACCGCAATTACAACGGGGTTTGCGTCTCCAATTACGGCCGCAACTCCGGCTGCCCGTACGGCTACCACATCGGGTGGAACGTGCACGCCTGCGTTCCCAACTGAGCGTAAGCTGGTCCAAAGCCGCGGCGCGCTGGCGAGGGCGTTGTCCGACGCCGGCGTGCCCGGACTATTCTGGCCGGAATTCCGATCATGCTGGCCAGGTAGTCCAATGATTCTCTTATCGAACGGCGGCGACAACATTCAGCGCGCCTCTGCGGCGTCCGACACGATTGCGGTCGGCACGGTGGACGGCATCGCGCTGCTGGCAAAGTCCGAGCGTGGCTGGGCGTTAAAACACCGCGCGCTGCAGGGCGTGTTCGTTTCCGGCGTCACCGCGCTTGAGGACGGCACGTTGTTCGCCTCGACCCGTGGCGTCGGCATGGCCCGCAGCGACGACGGTGGGATCAAGTGGAGCTGGGTCAACGACGGCCTTGCCCATCACGAATTCTGGTCGACCCGCGCCGGTCGCCTGCAGGGGCGCGAAGTCGTGTTTGCCGGCGCGCTGCCCGCGCATCTCTATGTCAGCGAGGATCAAGCGGCAAAAGCTGGCGCGAGCTGCCGGCGTTTCGCGACGCAAAGTCGGTGCCGCATTGGACCTTTCCGCCGCCGCCGCGCATCGGCCACATCAAGGACATCGTGATCGAGGGCGACCGGCTGTGGGCGGGCGTCGAGATCGGCTCGCTGCAATACTCGGATGATTTCGGCCGCACCTTCACCGAGCTGCCGGTCGATCCCGATCCGCGCGAGTGCGACATCCACCGCATCCTGGTGCATCCGAAGCGGCCGAAGCGCATCATCATCGCCAACGGCATCGTCGGCATGATGGCGAGCGAGGACGGCGGCAAGAGCTTTGCGCGGATGAAAATGCCGGCCGATGCCAATTATCCGGACGCGGTCGTGCTGCACCCCGACGATCCCGATCTGCTGTTCATGTCGGCGGGCGTGGGCTGGCCGGTGCATTGGTACGAGCTCGGCCGCGCGCGCGGCAAGATTTTCAGGAGCCGCGATGCGGGCAAGACCTGGGAGCGGCTGCTCGGCGGCCTGCCCAACGGCCAGCGCGCGCTGTTTTCCGCGCTGACCATCGAGGTGCACGGCGACGGCTATTCGCTCCATGCGGCGGATACCGACGGTCAGGTGTTCGAGAGCCTCGATGGTGGGCGAGAGCTGGACCGTCATCGCCGACGTGCCGCCGGTGTCGAAGGCCGATTTCTACAAGGGGCTGGTGCGCGACCGCGTCAAGCTCGCCAATGTCGACGACATCGTCGCCAGCCCAACCGCCGCCCGGCGCTGGCAGGAGGCGGCCAAGGCGCTGTGAGTTTTGCGGATTAAGGAGTTGATCATGGTTCAACTCGTCGACAGGGATATCAGGACGCGTGAAGTGCTGAGCTGGAAGGGCGTGCACGTTTTGCACTTTGCCGGCTCGTCATGTTCGCAAAAGCTCCGCATCTTCCTCAACCTCAAACAAATCCCGTGGCAGTCGCATCCAGTCGACCTGCCCGGCCACGAGAACATGCAGCCATGGTTTCTCGGCATCAATCCGCGCGGGCTCGTGCCGGTGCTAGTCCTTGACGGCGCCGTGCACATCGAGAGCAACGACATCATCCAATATCTGGACAAGACATTTCCGGCGCCGAGGCTCATTCCCGCGGGCCATGAGAACGAGGTGGCGGCGCTGCTCAGGCACGAGGACGATCTGCACCTTGATCTTCGCACCTTGAGTTTTCGCTTCGTATTCGCGCCGCCCGGCCCGCCGAAACCGGCCGCCGCGCTCGAAAGCTATATCAACAACGGCGCCGGCACCGTGGGGGGCGAACGCGACCACGAGAGGCAGGTGCAGATCGAGTTCTGGCAGCGCGCCGCCAGGGAGGGTTTCACCGACGAGCGGGCGCGCGCCTCGGCGCAAAAATTCCGCGCCGAATTCGACGCGCTCGACGGGACGCTGGCGAAGCAGCCCTATCTGATGGGCAACGATTTAAGCGTGCTCGACATCGCCTGGTTCATCTACGAGCACCGGCTGACGCTCGCCGGTTACCCGTTCGCCCGGCTGCATCCGCATGTTCACGCCTGGGCGGAGAAACTGCGAGGGAAGCCGGAATTCGCCAAGGAGGTCGGGCAACTTCGCCATTCGCCCAGAGCAACTCGATGCCGTGCGCCGCGCGCAGGCGGGCAAGACGCTCGAAATGGTCGCGGGATTTTAACCTGCAGCGTTGTCGCCTGGGTTCGCGGCGATTTCTTCATTAACTTGCCGCGCGAATCGGGCACGTTCGCGGTTCGGAACCCCGGCAGGATTGCATCCCATGCGCGTGCTTCTCGGTCTCGCCCTGACGGCGTTGCTTTCGCAGACGGCTCTTGCGGAGGATTGGCGCTATTGCCTCGCGCCGTCGCATGCCGAGCACAAGATCTATATCTCGCGGCCGTTCCGGCGACCGTGCCGATGGACGATGTCGAGTCCCAGTTCGGCCGCACGCTGAGCCGGATGGGGCTGCGCTTTGACGACGTGCAATGCCCGCGCAGCGACGACGAAGCCGGCGCGCTCACCATGCAGCAGCACGCGATCGCGGTGAACCGCGAACTGGGAAGCCAAATCCTCGATCTGCCTTGGCGGCCAGGCGGTTAAGCCGCCTTCTTCTTCGCCCCGCGCTCCAGCGACTGGACGACTTCGTCCACAATCTGCACGTCGCCGAACTGGCCGTAAAAATTCGATAGCGTGGCGTTGTGCTCGTAGTCGGTGTGGGTGGCGAGCCCATCGGCCACCATCACGACCTTGAAATTGAGCATCATGCCGTCGCGGGCGGTGCTCTCGCAGCAGACATTGGTGGCGGTGCCGGTGATAAGCAGCGTGTCGATGCCGCGGTCGCGCAGATGGCGCTCGAGGTCCGACGAGCCCTGAATGAAGGCGCTGTAGCGCTTCTTGGTGATCTGCGCGTCCTCGGGCCGGATGTCGTTGAGGTGCCAGTATTCGTAGCCTTCGGCGCCGATGTCCATGTCGCGCAGGCGGCGCTCGGCGCGGTCCGGGCTTTGCAGGTAGCCGTGGTAGTTCGACCAGCTCTCGCGCGTGTCGTTGGTGCCGTTACGCACCCAGACGACATGGCCGCCGCGGCGGCGCAGCTCGGCCGCCAGCCGGTTGATATTCGGCACGATCTCGCGCGCCAATGGCACTTCGGCCTGATGTCCCTGCTTGACGAAATAATTCTGCATGTCGACCACGACCAAGGCGGTCTTGCTGGGGTCGATGACATCGAAGGGATGCAGCTTGCCGAGACGCATTTGCAGGCGGTCGGTCTGGGCCTTGGCAATCGTGATCTTGTGCATCTTTGTTTCCTCAACTAGTCGTCATGTCGGGCCGGCTTGAGGCCACTCTGGCATAGAAGTTGAACGGAATCGAGCGCATGTCCGGTACTGCAGGCAGTTCATCAGGCACTGTAGAGGGGGCTTGGGAATTCTGGATCGATCGCGGCGGCACGTTTACCGACGTGATCGGCCGGCGACCGGACGGCGCGCTCATCGCCCGCAAGCTTCTTTCGGAAAATCCCGAAGCCTATCGCGACGCCGCGGTCGAGGGCATCCGCCAGCTCCTCGGCGTTGCGCCGCGCGGACCGATACCGAGCGAGCGGATCGGCGCGGTGAAGATGGGTACCACGGTCGCCACCAATGCGCTGCTCGAGCGCAAGGGCGAGCGCACGCTGCTGCTGATCACCAAGGGATTTCGCGACGCGCTACGCATCGGCTACCAGGCGCGGCCGAAGATTTTTGCCAAGCACATCATCAAGCCGGACATGCTGTACGAGCGCGTCGTCGAAGTCGACGAACGCGTGCGCGCCGACGGCACGGTCGAGCGCGCGCTCGAGCTTGACGCCGTGCGCGGCGAGCTTGCTGCGCGCGAAAGCCGACGGCATCCGCGCCGTCGCCGTCGTGTTCATGCATTCCTACCGCTACAGCGATCACGAGCGGCGCGCCGCCGCGCTCGCCCGCGAGATCGGCTTCGACCAGGTGTCGGCGAGCCACGAAGTGTCCCCGCTGATCAAGCTCGTCGGCCGCGGCGATACGACGGTGGTGGATTCCTATCTCTCGCCGATCCTGCGCCGATACGTCGAGCAGGTTGCGGGCGATTTGAATTCTGTTCCCTCCCCCCTCGTGGGGGAGGGAGGGGGTCATCCCGTCGCGCTTGCGCGACGGGGACCCCGGGAGCGGGGTGGTGAGGTGGAGCGCCGTTCGTTGGCGCGCGCGCATACCCTTGCGACCCCCACCCCTAACCCCTCCCCACAAGGTGGAGGGGAAACAACCCGCCTCATGTTCATGATGTCGTCGGGCGGGCTTACGGCGGCGGAATTATTTCGCGGCAAGGATGCGATCCTGTCAGGCCCGGCCGGCGGGGTGGTCGGCATGGCGGAGACCGGACGCGCGGCCGGTTTTTCGCGGCTGATCGGCTTCGACATGGGCGGCACTTCGACCGACGTGTCGCACTACGCCGGCGAGTATGAGCGCGCCTTCGAAACCGAAGTCGCGGGTGTGCGCATGCGCGCGCCGATGATGCTCATCCACACCGTGGCGGCGGGCGGCGGCTCGGTCCTGCATTTCGACGGCGCGCGCTTTCGCGTCGGGCCCGATTCGGCGGGCGCCAATCCGGGGCCGAAATGCTACCGGCGCGGCGGCCCGCTGGCGGTGACCGACGCCAACGTGATGGTCGGCAAGCTCATTCCCGATTTCTTTCCCAAAATCTTCGGCCCCGCGCAAAATCAGCCGCTCGATGGCGAGGCGGTGCGCGCGGCGTTCGCCGCGATGGCGAAAGAGATCGGCAACGGCCGCACCGGCGAGCAAGTCGCCGACGGCTTCATCAAGATCGCGGTCGAGAACATGGCGAACGCGATCAAAAAGATTTCGGTGCAGCGCGGCTACGACGTGACCCGCTACGCGCTCAACTGTTTCGGCGGCGCCGGCGGCCAGCACGCTTGCCTCGTCGCCGACGCGCTCGGCATGGAGAGCGTACTCATTCATCCGCTCTCGTCGCTACTCTCCGCCTACGGCATGGGACTGGCCGATATCCGCAGCGTGCGCCAGCAGGCGATCGAAGAGACATTCGGTGAGAAGGGCAGGGCGACGCTGCAGGCGGTGTCCGGGAAGCTCGCGAAGGACGCGATCCTTGAAGTGGAAAGCCAGGGCGTGGCGCCGGACAAGATCAAATTGCATGTGCGCGCGCACATCCGCTACGCCGGAACCGATACGCCGCTGATCGTCGAGGCAGGAACGTTCTTTCCCTCCCCCCTTGTGGGGGAGGGAAGGGGTCATCCCGTCGCGCTTGCGCGACGGGGACCCCGGGAGGGGGGTCGAGAGGTGGCGGTCAAAAATGGACGGGCTCTCGTGCGCCAGTCTTCGTCCGCGCGCCGCCTCCCGACCCCCACCCCTAACCCCTCCCCACAAGGGGGAGGGGAAGTGCGGCTGGTTTCGCTCGCCAAAATGAAATCCGCCTTTGAGCGCACGCACAAGGCGCAGTTCGGCTTCATCGATCGCACCAAGGAGCTGGTGATCGAGGCGGTGTCGGTCGAGGCGGTTGGCGGCGGCACGACGTTTAAGGAAAAGGCGCGCAAGACCACGCGCGCCAAGCTGCCGGCGCCGGCGCGGCGCACGCGATTCTTCTCCAACGGCAAATGGCATCGCGCGCTGGTCTATACCCGCGACACGCTTTTGCCGGGACACAAGGTCAAAGGGCCGGCCATCATCATCGAGCCGCATCAGACGGTGGTGGTCGAGCACGGCTGGCAGGCGGAACTGACGGCGAAGGATCACCTCGTTCTGCGCCGGGTGCAGAAGCTCAAACGCGCGCGGGCGATCGGCACCCACGCCGATCCGGTCATGCTCGAAGTGTTCAACAATCTGTTCATGTCGATTGCCGAACAGATGGGCGTGGCGCTGCAGAACACCGCCTACTCGGTCAACATCAAGGAGCGGCTCGATTTCTCCTGCGCCATATTCGATCCGAATGGCTCGCTGGTCGCCAATGCGCCGCACATGCCGGTGCACCTCGGCTCGATGGACCGCGCCGTGGAAACCATCATCCGCGAGAACAAGGGCCGGATCAAACCGGGCGACGCTTATCTGATCAACGCGCCGTATAACGGCGGCACCCACATTCCCGATCTCACCGTCTGCACGCCGGTGTTCGACAGTGCGCGCAAGAGGATCCTGTTCTGGGTCGCCTCGCGCGGCCATCACGCCGATATCGGCGGCATCGCCCCCGGATCGATGTCGCCGATCGCCACCACGATCGACGAGGAAGGCATCTATATCGACAACTTCAAGCTGGTCGACCGCGGCAAATTCCGCGAGTTCAGCGCTTTATGACCTGCTCACCAACGCAAAATATCCGGCGCGCAACCCGGTGCAGAACATCAATGACCTGAAAGCGCAAATCGCCGCCAATGAGAAGGGCGCGCGAGAAATGCGCAAGATGGTCGCCGATTTCAGCCTGCCGGTCGTGCACGCCTACATGCGGCACGTGCAGGACAACGCCGACGAAAGCGTGCGCCGGGTGATCGGCCGGCTGCATGACAGCGCGTTCCGCTACGAGGCCGATCAGGGCAACGTGGTCGCCGTGCGGATCACGGTCGACAAGAAAAAACGCGAGGCGACCGTGGATTTCACCGGCACCTCGCCGCAGCAGGGCACCAACTTCAACGCGCCCGAGCCGGTGACGCGCGCGGCCGTGCTCTACGTGTTTCGCGTCATGGTCGACGACGACATCCCGATGAATGCCGGCTGCCTGCGGCCGATCCACATCGTCATTCCGCAAAATTCCATGCTGGCGCCGCGCTATCCGGCGGCGGTCGTCGCCGGCAATGTCGAGGTGTCGCAGATGGTGACCGATACGCTGTTCGGCGCGCTCGGCGCCATGGCGGCGGCGCAGGGCACGATGAACAACGTCAACTTCGGCAACGACAAGTATCAGTATTACGAGACGATCTGCTCCGGCTCGCCGGCCGGCCCCGGTTTCCCCGGCACCGACGCCGTGCACACGCACATGACCAACACACGGCTGACCGATCCGGAGATTCTGGAATTCCGCTACCCGGTGGTGCTGGAGGACTTCCACATCCGCAAAGGCTCGGGCGGCAAGGGCCAATGGAATGCGGGCGACGGCATCATTCGCATCATCCGCTTCCTGCAGAAGATGGAATACACCGTCCTCTCCGGCCATCGCCGCATCCGCCCGTTCGGGCTCGCCGGCGGTGAGGACGGCCAGATCGGCGAAAACTGGGTGCGTCGCAAAGACGGGCGGATGGACCGGCTCAAAGGCGCCGACGCCACCGTGGTGGATGCTGGCGAGGCGATCGTCATTCAGACGCCGACGGCGGGCGGGTACGGGAAGGCGAATTGATTTCGTTTGGATCAGAACGAAATACGAGCGGTCCGCGTCATCGATCGATGGCTTTCTCTGATCATGTCAGACAACTGGCGGCCATTTTGGCGGCGTTTGTCAGATGTATGAGTGTTGATCTACTTCTGCGCTGGTGGCGGAGGGTTGGTCTGTGAGCCCTGCGCCGCCTGGTGGCGGATCGAGTAGCGCATGCTGGCTTTGTCGCCTTGCCAATAAAAGGTGTAGTCGACGACGACGTTGCCGCCGTCCGGCAGGGGCAAGACGGCGTTGCAGACGACCTTGTCGTCGCTCGACGAAACAGTGGTGATCGGCGAATAGCGCACCGGCTCGAGTTTCAGCTCTTTGAGGACCTGCGACAGCGTCTGTTTGGCCGAGTCAGAATCGCACGCCGGCAGCACGAAATGGCCGCGCAGCCCGCGATAGAGGATTACCCCCGCGACCGCGATGACCGGAATGCCGATCAGGCGGAAGGCGAGGCGATAAGGAGTGGAGCGCCTGGTGGACGGCGTGCCATCGCGCGTCCAGCGGCGCGCGCGGACTGGGGCCGCGGGTTTTGCCGAGCGATCGTCATCGGCCATCCGAAAGTTCCTTAAACAGCTGCGCGCACGTTCGCGGTCACGGTCTTGTCGCTATTGAACGGCATTAGTCGCGATGCTAGCACGATGCGGCGTCTTGCTAGAGCATGATCCGGAAAAGTGGAAACCGGTTTTCCGAAAAGATCATGCTCCACCAAAATCCTAGAGCGCCGATCGATTCAATATGAAGCGATTGCGTTCTGGCGGCGCAGTTTGCCGAACAACTTTCACAAAATTAGGCGGAGGACATTATGCTTCGAACGACCGGCCAAAAGCTGATCATGGGACTTATCGTTGCGACCAGCATGGGCGTCGGCTATGCGCTCGCCCAGCAGCCGCACATGGATGCAGCTCTGCACATGCTGCAAGGCGCGCGCGCCGAATTGGAGCAGGCCACGCCCAATAAGGGCGGCCACCGCGAACAGGCCATCGCTCTGGTCGACCAGGCGATCGCCAGAGTTCGCGAAGGCATCGCGTACGGCGCGACCCATCACTGACGGTTTCAACCCGGACTTTAACAAGTTTTGCAATTGCAGAGGCCGGACCACGGGTCCGGCCTCTTGCTTTTGAAACGCTCTATCGGCGCTCAAACATCTTTGGCGATCTGTTCCGTCATCTTCTTGGCGTCGCCGAGCAGCATCATCGTGTTGTCGCGGTAGAACAGCGGATTGTCGATGCCGGCATAGCCGGAGGCGAGCGAGCGCTTGTTGAACATTACCGTGCCGGCCTTCCACACCTGCAGCACCGGCATGCCGTAGATCGGCGATTTCGGATCGTCTTCGGCAGCCGGATTGGTCACGTCGTTGGCGCCGATCACGTAGGCGACGTCGGCCTGAGCGAATTCGGAATTGATGTCTTCCAGTTCGAAGACCTCGTCGTAGGGGACGTTGGCTTCGGCCAGCAGCACGTTCATGTGGCCGGGCATGCGGCCGGCCACCGGGTGGATGGCGTATTTGACCTCGACGCCTTCGGCTTTGAGCTTGTCGCCCATCTCGCGCAGCGCGTGCTGTGCCTGCGCCACCGCCATGCCGTAGCCAGGCACGATGATGACCTTCGAGGAGTTTTTCAGAATGTAGGCGGCGTCCTCGGCCGAGCCGAGCTTGACCGGTCTCTGTTCGGCGCCGGCCGCCGGTCCCGCCACCTCGCCGCCGAAGCCGCCGAGAATGACCGAAATGAACGAGCGGTTCATGCCCGCGCACATGATGTAGGAGAGGATCGCGCCGGAGGAGCCGACCAGCGCGCCGGTGATGATCAGCGCGGTGTTTTCCGAGCGTGAAGCCGATGCCGGCCGCCGCCCAGCCCGAATACGAATTGAGCATGGAGATGACGACCGGCATGTCGGCGCCGCCGATCGGAACGATGATGAGCACGCCGAGCAGGAATGACACGCCGGCGATCGCCCAGAAGCCGATATACTGCTGCGTCTGAAAGAACCAGACGATCAGTGCGATGAGGCCCAAGGTAAGCGCGATATTGATGATGTGCCGGCCCGGCAAGATGATCGGCTTGCCGCTCATGCGGCCGGAAAGCTTGAGGAACGCGATGATCGAGCCGGTGAAAGTGACGGCGCCGATGGCGGTGCCGAGCGACATTTCGATCAGGCTCTGGCCGTGGATGGCGCCGACGGTGCCGATGCCGAACGCGGTGGGCGCATAGAGCGCGCTGGCCGCCACCAGCACCGCCGCCATGCCGACCAGCGAATGGAAGGCGGCGACCAGTTCCGGCATCGAGGTCATCGGCACCCGCCGCGCGACCACCGCGCCGGCGCCGCCGCCAAGCGCCATGCCGACGATCACCAGCACCCAGGCGCTGAACGAGGCCGGCGGATGTGAGGCGAGCGTGGTGACGATCGCGATCGCCATGCCGATCATGCCGAGCAGATTGCCGCGGCGGCTCGTTTCCGGATTGGACAGGCCGCGCAGCGCCAGGATGAAAAGGACGCCGGCGACCAGATAACAAAGGGCGGTGATGTCGGCGCTCATCGCTTGTCTTTCTTATGGAACATGGCGAGCATGCGTTGCGTCACCAGAAAGCCGCCGAAGATGTTGACCGAGGCGAAGGTAAGCGCGACCAGCCCCAGCGCGCGCGCCCAGATCGGCCCGCTATCGCCACCGACGAGCGGCACGCCGACGGCGAGCAGCGCGCCGACGATGATGACCGAGGAGATGGCGTTGGTGACCGACATCAGCGGGGTGTGGAGCGCCGGCGTCACCGACCAGACGACGTAATAGCCGACGAACACCGCCAGCACGAAGATCGACAGGCGAAAGACGAACGGATTGACCGCCTCGCCGGCCGCGTCCGGCACGCTGGGCACCGCGGCCGCCATGGTGTTGACCTGGGCGAGGATGGAGAGAGTGACCATGGGAGTCTCCTACTCTTCGTCATGCGCGGGCTTGACCCGCGCATCCATGCTGACTTGTGATTGGTGAGAACTCCGAGGCGAACTCGGCGACCGCATGGATTGCCGGGTCAAGCCCGGCAATGACGATGGTGTGGTTTGCCTCATCCTAACACGCTCACGCCGCGCTCTTCGGCCGGAAATTCGGATGGACAATGGCGCCGTCGCGGGTGAGCGCGGTGGCCTTGACGATGTCGTCGTCCCAATTGACGGCGAGCGCCTTGGTCTTCTTGTCGATCAGGATTTCCAGGAACGCGTAGAGATTCTTGGCGTACAGGCTCGAAGCGGTGGCGGCGAGGCGGCCCGGCACATTGCGATAGCCGATGATCTTGACGCCGTTGTCGGCGGCGACCGCGTCCGGCTTCACGCCCTCGACATTGCCGCCGCGCTCGACCGCGAGATCGACGATCACCGAACCCGGTCGCATCGAGGCGACCATCTCTTTGGAGAGCAGCCGCGGCGCCGGCCGGCCGGGAATGAGCGCGGTGGTGATGACGATGTCCTGCTTCTTGATGTGGTCGGCGACGAGTGCGGCCTGTTTGGCCTGGTACTCTTTCGACATTTCCTTGGCGTAGCCGGCTGCCGTTTCGGCGGCTTTGAATTCCTCGTCCTCGACGGCAACGAACTTGGCGCCGAGGCTTTCGACCTGTTCCTTGGCGGCCGGGCGCACGTCGGTCGCGGTGACGATGGCGCCGAGCCGGCGCGCGGTAGCGATCGCCTGCAGGCCGGCGACGCCGGCGCCCATGACAAAAACCTTGGTGGCCGGAACGGTTCCGGCCGCGGTCATCATCATCGGCAGCGCGCGGCCGAATTCGGCGGCGGCGTCGATCACGGCGCGGTAGCCGGCGAGGTTGGCCTGGCTCGACAGCACGTCCATTCCCTGCGCTCGGGTAATGCGCGGCATGAGCTCCATGGCGAAGCCGCTCACGCCTGCCTCGGCCATGGCGCGCAGCGCATCGTCGTGGCCGTAGGGGTCCATGATGCCGATGATGAGCGCGCCCTTCTTGCTGCGCTCAAGGCGTGCGCGCTCCGGCCGCCGCACCGTGAGCACGACGTCGGCGCCGCTCATCGCATCGGCCGCCACACTGGCGCCGGCTTGCGTGTAGTCGGCATCGAGGATGCCCGACTTCACGCCCGCGCCCGGCTCGACGGCAACCTCTGCGCCAAGGCCGATCATCTTCTTGACGGTCTCAGGCGTCGCGGCGACGCGCGGCTCGTCCCCATCCGTTTCGGCAACAACCGCAACCTTCATGAAGTCCTCCGAGGGGCGGTGCGCGTCGCGGCCAATTGGCCTCCGCTGGGCGGCCGCCGTTGGCGCCGCCGCAATCGGCCGATGCCGGCCAGTCCCGCGCGCTTAGGTCAGGAAATACGCCATCAGGATAAGGATGACGACGACCACTGCAATGCCGACTTTGACGAACGTGATGAAGTCGCGATACGTCCGCACGTGAGCGGCGTAATCGTTGCCCTCGGCGGTCGCGTATTCGAGGTCACCGTGCTCGGCCATCGCATGTCTCCAACTTATCGCCCCGGGCGCCGCCGACTTACCGTAATTGTGCCGTAAGGGCAACGGCAGCGCGAGGAGCCGGCATCAGGGCGCGGCTTGCCCCGGAAACGTCGAATCCTTACTGTCATAGCGGCGATTGATGACGGACCAATGCAATGCTCAGAAAAGAACAAAACGAGCTTTTGACCGAGGCCGGCCCGGGCACCCAAATGGGCCAGTTGTTCCGCGCCTATTGGCTGCCGGCGCTGCTCGCCGAGGAGCTGCCCGGAAACGACTGCCCGCCGGTGCGAGTGAAACTTCTTTCCGAGCGCCTGCTTGCGTTCCGCGACTCGGAAGGCCGTTACGGCCTGATCGACGAGTTCTGCGCTCATCGCGGCGTCTCGCTGTGGTTCGGCCGCAACGAGGAAGGCGGACTGCGCTGTCCGTATCACGGCTGGAAATACGACGTGACCGGCCAGTGTGTCGAGGTTCCGTCTGAGCCGATCGAAAGCGGCTTCTGCAAGAAGGTCAAGCTCACGTCCTATCCGCTGGTCAAAGTCGGCGCCGTGTTGTGGGCCTATATGGGGCCGCCGGAGAAAAAGCCGCCGCTGCCGGAATGGGAATTCGCCATGGTGCCGGCTGAGCAGACGTTCGTCTCCAAGCGGCTGCAGGAATGCAATTGGCTGCAGGCGATGGAGGGCGGCATCGATTCAAGCCACGTGTCGTTCCTGCATCGCGGCGATCTTTCGTCCGACCCGTTGTTCAAGGGCGCCAAGGGCAACCAGTACAATCTCTCCGACATGCAGCCGCATTTCGAAGTGGTCGAGATGCCGGGCGGCCTGTTCATCGGTGCACGGCGCAACGCGGAGAACGGCAAATACTATTGGCGCATCACGCCGTGGGTGATGCCGTGCTTCACCATGATCCCGCCGCGCGGCGATCATCCGATCCACGGCCATTTCTGGGTGCCGATCGACGACGAAACTTGCTGGGCGTGGTCCTACGATTTCCACCCGGTGCGCAAGCTGACCAAAACCGAGGTGGACGCCATGAAGGACGGCGCCGGCGTGCATTGCAAGGTCGACGCCGCGTTCCGGCCGCTCGCCAACAAGGACAACGATTATCTGATCGATCGCGCGGCGCAGCGGGCCGGCAAGACCTATAGCGGCGTGGCCGGCTTCGCCATGCAGGACGCCTCGCTGCAGGAAAGCATGGGGCCGATCTGCGACCGCACCAAAGAAAACCTCGTTTCCACCGACAACGGCATCATCATGGCGCGGCACCGCCTGCTGCGCGCCGCCAAGGCCTTGTCCGACAAGGGCGTGGTGCCGCCTGGGGTCGATCCGGCACACCAGAAGATCCGCTCGTGCTCGATCGTGCTGCCGCCGGACGTGGCGTTCAAGGACGGCGCCAAGGAAGCGCTGACGCCGGCGAAGGCTGGCATGGCGCAGACGACGGTGTAGAATTGTAGGGTGGGCAAAGGCGCGTAGCGCCGTGCCCACGCTGTTCAGCGATTCAGCACCGCGTGGGCAAAATCGCTGTAGCGCCGTATACGTATTGCGCGGCAGGGCAGGCGATTTTGCCCACCCTACGCGAACCGGCAGGCAGGTCAGATGACCGAAGATCCTCGCGGCAGCGAGCGGAACCTGACCGGTGTTTGGAATGGCCTTTATACATATCCGGGTGGCAGGTCGACCGCGTTCGTGGCGACGCTGATCGACAGCGGCGGCTCGCTCACCGGCACGACTCACGAGCAGAGCACGCTTCCCGGCAGCGGCGGCGCGACGCTCTATGCGAGCCTTTCCGGCTCGCGCCGCGGTTCTTCGGTCGCCTTCATCAAGACCTACGAGCGGCCCGATGTCTTTCACCGAAGCCCGATCCATTATGAAGGCGCGCTCAACGGCGAGGGCACCGAGATCGAAGGCCGCTGGACCATCGCCAAGGTCTGGTCGGGGAAGTTTCTGATGATCCGTTCGCCGGGGCAGGAGGCGAAGGCGGAACGCGAGGTGTTCGAGCGGATTTAGAGCGCTCCCCGTTTGATCAGAATTGCTTTACGAACAGGCAGAGTGCGCCGTCGATCGCAATGGTGGACAAAAGTTCCGAGAAAATCAGGATGTCAAGGGCAAGGCCGCTACGCGGCGCCGAAGGCGCCCTTGACATCCTGATTTTCTCGGAACAAACGCCACCATTGCGATCGACGGCGCATTCCGGCTCCCGACATGATTCTTCAACGGACGAACGGTCGCGGGCGCGCTATAATCGCTATAATAATGTAAAGCAACGCCACAAGCTCTGTCATCTCCCACCAGTACATGACATTGCCATACCGACGCGCCGCGATTTTGCTTTCCACGCTTGCCGCGATAGTCGGCTCGCTGTCGATCACGCTGGCGGCATCCGACCAGCCGCTTGAATTCGATCACGCCGCGACCAGCGACAAGATCGTTGCGCTCACCTTCGACGGCGACATGACGCCGGGCATGCTGAGCGAACTGAAGAGCAGGCGGGTGTCGTCCTGGTACAACCAAAAAATTATCGAGGTGCTCAGGCAGGAGCAGGTGCCCGCGACTTTGTTTCTGACCGGCATGTGGATCGAGGTGTACAGCGCCGCAACCAAGGACCTGTCCGCCGACCCGCTGTTTGAGCTCGGCAATCACAGCTATTCGCATGGCGCCTTTCATTCTCCCTGCTACCGCTTGCCCCCAATACCGTCAGACAAGCAGGGCGCCGAAGTGCAAAAGACCGATGAGCTGCTCAAAACCTACGCGACGACCTACAAGAAGCTCTTCCGCTTCCCCGGACTCTGCTTCGATGCCGCATCGGTCAAGAAAGTCGAAGATCAGGGATATACCGCAATCGGCGGCGATGTGGACGGCGCCGACGCCTTCGAAAAAAATCCGAAGTGGGTCGCGTCCTTCGTCGTGACGCGGGTGCGCCCGGGCAGCATCGTTGTTCTTCACCTGCAGGGCGGTCCTAATGCTCCGGCGACCGGGAACGCGCTCCCCGACATCATCAAAGGTCTGCGTTCGCAAGGGTATACCTTCGTCAAGGTGTCGGACTTGCTGAAATTGCCGCCGGGCGAGCCGGTCAAACACATCACAGTGATGCGAGAGACACAGCCGGCGGCCGGTGCGCCGGTTTTCCCGTTATTTCGTCTCTTTCAGCGATAGTCCAGCTTCACGCATCAACCACCAGCTTGGCCGCGGTCAGTTCGCCGTCGGTGATGTAGCGGTTGACTTGTTTTGTCAGCAAGTTTTGGCCGGCGCGATAGGAGGTCACTTCGTCGATGGCCCGGCATCCATGGAGCTCGGCAACAATGTAGTCGCGCTCGGCATTGGTATCCGCATCGGTTGAGTGGGTGATCTGAAATGTCAGGCGGGTGAAGGACAAGCCGGTGTCTCTGGTTCCTGCTCCGACCCAGAGCGCCGGCGCGTCGGCGGGCGGAAGCGTGGCGCTTCGCCAAAAACTCGCCTCGCCCAGATCGGCCTGGTGCGACAGGCTCAGCGCCCAGAATCGAATGTGGTGCCGTTTACGCGGGCTGTCATCGATTGCTTTTTGGAAGCCGATATCCTGTTTGCGTCCGAACAGATAAAGCGTGCTGAACGGAGCGGTCGGATACGGCGACTTGAGTACGAATGCCCGGACCATGCGCCACGAGCTCTTGAGCGTCAGCGGGTCGGCCTCCGACCAGCCGGCCGCCTCGAACGCGCAACGCAACTGCCAATGCGTGCCGATCAGCACGACATTGACGGGATCGCCGGGCAACCCGTCGCCGGTCAGCGTGTAGCTCGGCACATGCCCGCGCTGGAGGACTTTCACGCCGAGACGAACGCTGCGCGGTAAAATGATATAGGCCGCAATCGCATAACTGCAGGCGAGGGCGAGAATCGACGGCAGCCTGCGGTCGACAAATTTGAATACGAATACGATCAGCCAAACGCTGAGAACGCCCAACGCCAGCACCAACAGGCGCCGGACCAAGCGGATGACTTTTCTCTCCATCCAGCTACCGTGCGGCCGTAGTCGACGGAATAACGCCTGCCGTCAGCCGAGGTCGTTCTGCAGGACCGCGTTTCTCCCGGCGATGAAACCCTGGCAGGCGGCGCGCGGCAAGCCGTGCATCGAGAAGCCGCCCGCGGATTCGCCGCCGCAATAAAGACCGGGGATCACCGCGCCGTTGCGGTCGATCACCTGGCACTTGGCGTTGATGCGCAAGCCCGCGCGGGTGTCGTGGATGACCGGCGTCGCCCAGGCGGCGTAGAACGGCGGCGTTGCGATCTTGTAGCGCGGTGTTGGCTTGCCGAAGTCGCCGTCCTTGCCGGCATCGACGAAGGAGTTATAGCGCGCGACCGTGGCGGCGAGATTGTCCGGCGGCATCTTCACGCGCTGATATTTCATTTTGATCTTGGCGGCGAGTTCGCCGATCGTGCCGGCGCTGAAGAAGAAGCCAGCGTCGCAATCGACGTGCGGCGGGTGCGGTTTCCATTTCTCGCGCGCGCAGGCATCGGCGTCGAAGATCGCCCAGATCGGACCGCCGCCGTTATGGTCATCGCCGATGCCGGCGAGTGCGGCATTGATGAAATTGCTCGGATTATATTTTTGGTTCTTGGCGTTGAGATAAGAGTTGGGCTCGTAGGGATTGGTGCTCTGATAGCTGTTGTAATTGAAGTGCCCGGCGGTCTCGTCGTAGAAGCGCTTGCCCAGCATGTTGACCAGGATGGCGTCCTGCCAGTCCTTGACCGGCAGGCCGATCGCGCGCGCCTTGTCGAACACTTCGCTGTCCGGATACCAGCGCACGTTCACATAACCGTACTGGCAGCCGATGGCGCCCGGCTTGGTGATGCCGGAGCCGAACTCGCCGGTATAGTTGAACGCGCCCCACAACGCCGCGCCGATATCCATCGCGGCAAGCTCGCCGCTCGCGTCCTGATCCGACCACGGCATGCCGGCGAGACCGCAATATTCCTCGGTGAGCCGCGGATCGAACATGCGGCGGAACTCGACGTTGCCGGTCGAGCCGCCGGTGGCGACGATGACCGCCCTGCGAGCGCGAATGTTGAGCGTGGCGCCGCGGTGATCGACGGCGATGCCGGTGACGCGGCCGGACTTCGGCGTCTCGCGGTGGATCGCGGTCATGCGATGCTCGAGCAGGATGTCGACGCCGGCCTTGCGCGCGGCGGCTTCCAGCGGCCGGATCAGCCCGGCGCCGGCGCGGATTTCGTCGTCGTCGGGGGCAGCTGGCCCGCCGGTATGGACCATGGCGTAGTCCTCGACTGAAATCTGCATGGTGCGCAGCGCCGACACGCCGATCTCGTGCCCGACCTTGTTGGGCAGCCGGTCGATCACCTTGACGCCGTGCGCCAGCAGGAATTCGAAGGTGGCGACGCTGTTGTCGGCGAAAGCGCGGATGATCTCGCGATCGTTGTAGCGGTAGGGCGGGAAGCCGTTGGTTTCGACCACCGACCAGTCGGTCAAATCCTGGAAGAAGAGTTCAGCCGAGTCGTCGATGCCGTATTTCTTCTGATAGGAGGTGCCGCCGCCGAGCGGCAGGTTGCCGCCCGAGGTGATGGCGTGACCGCCAACGTGGGCCTCGGCCTCCACCATGATCACCGAGGCGCCGGCCTCGCGCGCGACGAGCGCGGCGGGGAATCCGGTCGCGCCCGTTCCGATCACCACCACGTCGGCTTCGCGATCCCACTTGTCTACGTTCATGCACGCCTCGCTCCTCGATGCGCCGCCGCCGCAAGGGCGAGGAGACTAACAGCATTCCCTATTTTGTGTCATGGGAGGCGGGTCAAGGCTCGAGGAGCAGGACCATGTCCGACTTCGTCCCCACTCATCGGCTCACCGAGGAAGCGACCCTGAAGATGCTGCAAGCCGGCGTCGCCAAAGCGAACGCGCTCAATTGTAAGGTGTCGCTGGCGGTGGTGGACGCAAGCTGCCGGCTGATCGCCTTTCTGATGATGGACGGGGCCCGGCATTTCTCGATCATCACCACCAAGCGCAAGGCAATCACCTCGGCCTCGCAGCGCATGCCGACCGGTTACGCGCCCGAGGAGAACGCGCTCTCGATGGCGGTGCGCATGGGCGACTTCACCAACGTGCCGGGCGGATTCCCGATCACGGTCGACGGCCAGGTGATCGGCGCGGTCGCCGCCGGGGGCGCGAAGATCGAGCAGGATGTCGAGGTGGCGAAGGCGGCGCTGGCGGCGCTGAATTTGTAGCGAGCGCTACTCGGCGGCGGTCAGGCGATCGCTGGCGTGCGCGACGATTTCGATCGAAGCCGGCAGGTCGGAGACGCCATATTCTTCAAGCAGATCGAGGATCATGCCGGGTAATTTCGCTCGGAGCGTCTCGATGCTGTCCGCTTCGGTGACGAGACCGCGCAGGTCGTTTGTCGTTGCGACCCACACCAACGCTTCCGGGTCCCAATCAGCGTGAATAAGGATGGGGCGGGCCATGGCCTATTCCTCGAAGCGCTTCACACACCAAATATAGTCTGTAGGGTGGGCAAAATCATCTGCCGTATCGCGCGGCGCGGGCACGGCGCGTCAATGATTTTGCCCACGCGGACCGCCTCACGGCGCGCCTTTGCCTTACCCTACGCCGGCTCCTTCTGCAGCTTATCCCGTGCCGCCTTCACCGCCTTGATGATGTTCTGATAGCCGGTGCAGCGGCAGAGGTTCGACGCGAGCACGTCGAGCAACTCCTCGTCGTCGATGTGCGGGTTCTTCTCCAGCGCGTTGGTCGCCAGCATCAGGAAGCCCGGCGTGCAATAGCCGCATTGCAGGCCGTGATTGTCGATGAAGGCCTGCTGCAGCACGCAGAGCTTGTCGCCGTCGGCGAGCCCTTCGACGGTGCGGATCTTCTTGCCGGCCGCTTGCACGGCGAACATCAGGCAGGAGCGCACCGCTTGATCGTCGACGATGATGGTGCAGGTGCCGCACACGCCGTGTTCGCAGCCGATATGCGTGCCGGTCTGGCCGCAATCGTCGCGGATGGCGTCGACCAGTGTTTTGCGCGGCTCGACCCGGATCGGATAATCGCGGCCGTTGATAGTGAGCGTGATGTCGAATTTTTCTGTCATTGCATCTTCGGGTTAGCGCGGCAGCACTTTGTTGAATTTCTTGCGCACGTGGTCCTCGACTTCCCTGCTCGCGCGCACAACCACCGGAAAAGTGTCGCGGCGCTTGAACGGCTTGCAGGCGTCGATGACGACACGCGCGTTGCGCGGATCGTCGCTGGCGTAAGCCATCGGATCGAGCGCGGTCGACCAGCAGCCGCGCAAAGTCTCCATTCCCTCGCGCGGATCGAAGCGCGTGCACATCGCCCACACGACTTTATCCATGTCGGCCGGATCGATGTCGTCGTCGACCACGACGACGAAGCGGTTGGCATAAGCGCCGGCGTGGCATTGCGAGGCGATCAGCCCCGCTTGCTTGGCGTGGCCGGCGTATTGCTGCTTGATCGCGACCGTGAGCCAGAGCCGGCTGCCGCCGGCCGCGTGCGCCCACACGCCTTTGACCTCGGGCACGCCGGCGGCTTCGAGCTGGTTCCACACCGCACCGGAGCGGTAAGTGCCGCGATAGAACGAATCGTCGTCGGGCGGGATGCCGGGAATGGCGCCGAGCAGGATCGGGTCGTCGCGGTGCATGAAGGTCTCGATGCGGATCACCGGCTCCTTCTTCAGGCCGCCGGCGTAATAGCCGGTCCATTCGCCGAGCGGGCCTTCGTCGCGCAGATCGTTGGGATGAATGAAGCCTTCGAAAGCGATCTCGGCATGCGCCGGGATCGGCAGTCCGGTGCGCGGCCCTTTGATCACCTCGACCGGTTCGCCGATCAACCCGCCGGCGGCGTCGTATTCGTTCTTGCCGTAGGGAATTTCCAGGCCGGCGATCATGAACAGAGACGGGTGCATGCCGGCGACCACTGCGATCGGGCACGGCTCGCCGCGCTCGTGATATTTGCGCTTGATGATGTCGCCGTGCTTGCCCTTCGAGAACATCACCGTGGCGATGTTGCGCTCATGCGCCTGGACGCGATAGGCGCCGTAATTGATCCAGCCCGAATCCGGATCGCGCATGACCACCATGTCGCCGGTGCCGATGTAATAGCCGCCGTCATGCTCGTGCCAGCGCGGCACCGGGATCTTGAAAATGTCGATGGCTTTGCCGGTATGCACGTTCTCCAGGAGCGGCCCGCTTTTCACCGTCGCCGGCGGGATGGCCTTGGCCTCTTTCATGGTGCGCCGCCAGTAATGCACGAGTTCGACCGCGCTGGCGTCGGGATCAAGCCCGAGTGTGATGTTGATACGGCGCACCGAGGTGAGGATGTTGGCGAGGATGCGCCGGCCGCGCGGAAATCCCGGCACGTCGTCGAACAGCACCGCCTTGTTGCCGATCTGGCGCTGATAGATGTCGACGATGCCGCCGATCTCCTTCTCGCGCTCGGCGCCGGTGATGTCCTGCACTTCGCCGGCGGCGCGCAGCTTCTCGATCCAGGCGCGCAGGTCCTGGCGCGGGTTGGTGGCCGACTGCTTCTTCGCGACGTGTTTTTGCGTGCGAGTTTTGACCGGTGCGTCCATTTTCCCGTCATCACCGGGCTTGACCCGGTGATCCATGCTGAGGTTCGGCTGCCGCAAACCTTGTGGCAAGGCCCTCACGCACCTTATCGCAGCATGGATTGCCGGCAAAGACTAGCGAAGCGACGTCGTCCTGCGGACGACTATGCCCGGCAATGACGCATTACATATCCAGCACCAGCCGCTCGGTGGCGCAGCCGCAGCAGCAGATCATGACCTTCTCGTTGGTCGCCTGCTCCTCTTCGGACAGCACCGAGTCGTGGTGGATCGGCGTGCCGGAAATGACCTTGGTCTCGCAGGCGCCGCAGATGCCGAGTTCGCACGAATAGTCGACATCGACGCCGGCTTGGAACAGCACCTCAAGGACCTTCTGACCCTCCGGGATGAAATATTCCTCGCCGGAGCGGGCCAGCTCCACCCAGAAGCCGCCGAGCTTCGACGACTGATCCGTCGCCGGCTCTTCCTTCGGGGTGAAATACTCGACGTGAATGTTGCTGCGCGGCCGGCCGGCGGCGGCCGCCTCGAACGCCTTGAGCATCGGATTGGGACCGCAGCAATAAATGTGCGCGCCCGCCGGCGTCGCGGTGATGGCGGCGGCCATGTCGAGTACGCCGCCCGCCTCATCGTCGAAATGCAGATGCACGGAATCGGGCGCCATTTGCTTGAGCATGTCGAGAAACGCCATGTCGGCGCGCGAGCGGCAGGCGTAGTGAAGCTTCCACGCGCGCTTCTTGGCGTTGAGCTCCTGCACCATGCACCAGATCGGCGTGATGCCGATGCCGCCGGCAAACAGCGTCACCTGCTCGGCGTCCTCGACCAGCGGGAAATTATTGCGCGGCGCGCTGATCTTGATCTCGTCGCCGACTTTCATCTCATCGATGATGTAGCGCGAGCCGCCGCGGCTGTTCCCGTCACGTTTGACGCCGACCGTGTAGCTTGCGTGATCGGAGGCGGGCACGACCAGCGAAAATTGCCGCAGCAGTCCATTGGGCAGATGCAAGTCGATATGGGCGCCGGGCTTGTAAGGCGGCAGCGGCGCTCCGTCGGTGCGGCGGAACGTGTAAAGCTTGGTGTCCCGCGCGACCGTCTCGATGCCGGTCAGACGGGCGGGGATCAGATGCGAGGCGGCGGTGGGGCGCGCCTGATCGGTCATCGGTGCGGCTACGGTATCCATGCGCGGCTTAAATAGGCGGCCGAGCCGGGGTTTCGCAACCTGTTCTTTGGGCGTTTCATTAATTGGCGAGTTTTTAGAACGCCGTACCAACTTTCATGCGGCCCGGAGTACGGATTCCGGGCTCCGGGTTTCCGCCTCCTTCTCCCCGCATGCGGGGAGAAGGTCGGGATGAGGGGGCCTTTCGGCCGGGCTCAGAATCGCGGCAACGCCCCCTCACCCGGATTGCTTCGCTGCGCTCGCAATCCGACCTCTCCCCGCACGCGGGGAGAGGTGAATTTACTTCTCCACTACACGGACCGAGGTTTCGGGCATCACGCCACCACGCTGGCGGGCGAGCGTCTCTGTTCCGGAAAGCTCCCAGTCGCCGGCGGTGGCGCGGCGGGCGAAGGTCTCCCAGCGGTCGATCCAGTCGCCGAGCTGATAACCGTGCCAGGGCGAGGTGATGGTGAGCGGATGCAGCCCGAGCTGGTCCCACAGCGCGCGCGCGTGTTCCATGTGCTCGCGCGTCGGCAAGGCCAGCGGCGCCATCGGACGCTTGCGCGTGGCGTCGATCAGCATGCCGAAATCGAACTGCTCGGGGCCGTATTGGGCGCCCTGCACGCCGCCGCGATAGGGCACGAGCTGGACGTCTTCGCGCGGATTGCAGCGGTAGGCGAGCGACCACAGCACCGCATCGACGCTCGTCGGATCGATGTCGTCGCTCACCGCGACGACGATCTTGCCGCAGTTCGACATCAGCGTGGAAGCGCCCTCAAGCGCGCGCCACACCTCCGTGCGCGGCGTGCCGTAGGCGATCTGCAGGAAGAGAACCGGCCGCAAGTTGGTCAGCCGCTCATGCATGGCGACGCGCAGGACGCCTTTGATCGAAAGCGTGTTGCGCAGGTGCGCCAGGAACAGCGGTTCGTAGGCAACTTTCTTGATCACGCTCGATTCGCTCGGCGTCACCTGGCTGATGATCGAGCAGAAAACCGGCTTCTGCTTGCGCGTGATCGCGGTCACCTGCATCGGCATGTTGAAGGCTTCGAGCGCCACGTAGCCGTTGCTCTCGCCGAACGGCGCCTCGGGCTCGAGCACTTGCGGGTCGATCATCCCCTCGATGACGATTTCAGCGTCGGCCGGAACGTGCAGGTCGATCGTTCTGCATTTGACGGTGCGGATCGGTTCGCCGGCCAATGCGCCGGCGACGCCAAGCTCGTCGAGGTCGATGGCGAGCTTCTGCGGACCGGTGAACATGACCACCGGAGCGGCGCCGATGACGATGGCGATCGGCATTTTTTCGCCGCGCTCGCGGCATTTGAGCCAATGCAGATAGCCGCCAGCGCCGGTTGCCTCGCGCGCCACCATGCGTACGACCAGCCGGTCGGCGGCTTTGAGCGCGGCGCGGTAGGTGCCCATGTTCTGCACGGCGGTTTCCGGATCGCGGGTGACGCAGAGCGTTGCGGTCAGATACGGCGCCGAGTCGAAGCCGGGCGTCGACACCGGCACCGGCAGGGCGGCAAGGCCGCCCGGCGCTTTCAGATCGTCGCCGGTGAGCACGATCTCCTGGCAGGGCGCGGTGCCGACCATGATCGGCGCGATCGGATGCGCGATCGCCGTCATCCAGGCATCGCCGATCTCCTCGACGTTCCGCCCCATGCCCATGGCGTATATCTGCGGCGACGCCGACAGCGCACCGACCACGACCGGAATATCGTAGCGGCGGCCTTTGGCGTCAGTGACGTTGGTGAAGACGAAGGCGCGGCGCTTGTCCTCCGGCACGCCGCCGACGAACTGCCAGCGCACCAGCGGATGCAGCTCGGTGTCCTTGTTGACCGGCGTATCGATGCGCTGGACCAGCCCGGCGGCCTCGAGATCGGCGATGTGCTCCTGAAAATCGAGCCGCGGACCCGCGCGCGTGGCGGGCGCACGGCGAAGATCATCGGTTTGGTCGAGCATGATGACGCGGCATCCCCTATATTGGAGGGACCAAAGCTATCACACTTAAGGGGAAGCAATGTACGTTCCGGCGCTGTTCAAGGAAGATAACGTCGCGGTCATGCACGACGCCATCCGTCAATACGGCTTCGGCACGCTGGTGACGTTGAACGACACGGAGATGGAGGCGAGCCATATTCCGATGCTGCTCGACCCGGAGCCTGCGCCGTACGGCACGATTCTCGGCCATCTTGCCCGCGCCAATCCGCAATGGAAGCGCGTGAAGCCCGGCGTCGAGACGCTGGCGATCTTCCTTGGCCCGAACACTTACATCACGCCGTCTTGGTATCCGACCAAGCAAGAGAGCGGCAAAGTCGTGCCGACGTGGAATTATCTGGCGATCCACGCCTACGGCACGCTGAGCTTCTTCGATGATGCCGAGGAATTGCGCGCGCACGTCACCAGGATGACTGAGACCCACGAGGCGCCGCGCGCGGCGCCGTGGGCGGTCAGCGATGCGCCGAAGGAGTTTGTTGACGGCATGGTGCGAGCCATCGTTGGATTCAAGCTGCCAATCACCAAGCTCGAAGGCAAATGGAAGATGAGCCAGAACCGTCCGGCGCAGGATGTATCAGGCGTGCTGGCAGGGCTTAAGGCCGAGCCGGGCGAAGCGCACGAAGCCGTCGCAGAGATTGTCGCCGCGCGTCAGGCGCGGACCTGACGAGGTTTCGCCGTATCGTCCACTGCGGCTTCGCCATCGTCGGCGGCCGCTGGCGCGGTCGCAATGCCGGGCACCACTTCGACTTTAATTCCCGCCGCGCGGCAGGCGACGATGTCTTCGTCGGCGCGGCCGCAATTCATCGCATCGCCGGCCTTCAGTCGCACCACGCGCCGTCCGGCCTTGGCGAGCGAGATCATCAGCGCGTTGATGTCGTCCTGCTGGCATGACGGCGCGCGGCCGGTCTTGCCGACCAGCATCTTCTTGGCCTCGCGCCGCGCGAAGTCGAGAATGTCGGTGGAGACGAGGTCGTCGAACAATATCACCTCGGCCGATTGCAGCGCGCGCACGGCGCGCAGCGTGAGCAATTCGGGATCGCCGGGACCGGCGCCGACCAGCACGACCGATCCGGTCTGCGGCGCGTTCGGCGAAGCGAACAAAGCATCCAGATCGGCGTCATTGGGCATCGCGTCCGGTGCGGAGATGGCGCGTTCGGTGAAACGCTCCCAGACATTGCGCCTGCCGCGAAACGGCAACGCGCGCGCTTGCACGCGCGGCCGCCAGGCGCGTGCGGCTTCCGCCCAGCGCGCGAAGCCTTTGGGGATGAGCGCTTCGATCCTGGCGCGGATCGCCTGACCGAACACCGGGGCGGCGCCGTCGGTTGAAATGCCGATGACGAGTGGCGAGCGGTTGACGATGGCGCCGAAGGAAAAATCGCAGAAGGCAGGGCGGTCGATGACGTTGACCGGCACGCCGGCTGCCCGCGCGGCGGCGGCGAACGCTTCGGCCTCCACGTCATCGGCGCAGTCGGCAACGGCGATCGAGGCGCCGGCGAAATCGCCAGCGGCCCACGCGCGTTGGCAAATCGTGACCGGCCCGCGCGGCGGCGAAGCGGCAAGCGCGCGCATCTCTTCTGTCGCCGCCATCGCGTAGACGGTCACGCGCGCGCCGGCAGCGGAGAGCAATTCGGCCTTCCACACGGCCGCTGCATTGCCGCCTGCAACGACGGCGCGCTTGTCTTCAAGCGCGAAGAACGCCGGCAGCCGCGCCAAATGCCCAATGCGCGGCGAAGTAACGTTAGCTGGCGAGCGATCTGCGGTCACGTGCAAAACTTTCCTAGTAGACGTCCACCTGATAGCGGTCGCCGGCTTTCAGGTCGCTGAGATACTTGACTGCTTCGTCCCGTGTGCGCCCACCGTGTTCGGCGATGATATCGAGGAGCGCCGTCTCGACATCCTTCGCCATGCGCAGCGCATCGCCGCACACATAGACGTGCGCGCCGTCGGCAAGCCATGACCACAGCTCGCGGCCGGCTTCGCGCATGCGATGCTGCACGTAAACTTTCTCGCGCGCGTCGCGCGACCAGGCGAGCGATAATTTCGTCAAGAACCCGCTCGCCTGCATGCTGTTGATTTCGTCCTCGTAGAAGAAATCGTGCGTGCTGCGCTGATGGCCGAAGAACAGCCAGTTGCGCCCTGGCGCGCCGATGGCGTGCCGCTCGTGCAGGAAGGCGCGAAACGGCGCGACGCCGGTGCCGGGCCCGATCATGACGATCGGCGTCGATGGATCGGCGGGCAGGGCGAAGTGCTGGGCGCGCTGGACATAGACGTTGATCTTGTCGCCCGGAGTGACTCGGCCGCCGAGAAAGGTCGAGCAGACGCCGTGGCGGACGCGCGCGCCGATCTCGTAGCGGACGGCATCGACGGTGAGCGAAACGCGGCCAGCGCGGGTCTTCGGCGACGACGAGATCGAATAAAGCCGCGGCTGCAACGGTTCGAGCGACTCGATAAAGGCCTCGGGATCTGGCCTGATGCCGGGAAATTTGTGCAAGGCCGCGAGTACGTCAAGCGTCGCGGCATCGCCGTCCGGATCCGCACCGGACGCAAGCTTCTTGGCTTTCTGCTTACGCTCGCCGCCGGTGAGATGGGAGATCAGCTCGAACAACATATCGGGAGCAGGCGACAGCGATACGCCGTCGATCAGCTCCTCGCGCAGCGTGCGGTCGCCGATCGGAAAATCCGGCGGCATGTCGATGGCCGCGAGCACCGCGTCGGCCAGTGCGGGATCGTTGGTCGGAAAGATCCCGAACGAGTTGCCGACCACATAGTCGACACCGGTGCCGGCAAGATCGATGTCGATGTGCCAGGTTTCCTTCTGCGAGCCTGGCTTGTTGAGGCGGCGGCGAGCCAAAAACGTGGCGTGGACCGGCTTCTCGCGTGAGCGGGCAGGCGAGATGGCGGACGCGGGCTTCGCGAGTGGCGGCGGCGCGACGCTTGCCGGAACAGTTTGCGCCGGCGGACCTTCAAGCTCGGGATAAAGCTGCTTGAGCATCCGGGACGTTTCTTTGCCGCCCGGTACGCAGAGGTTCAGTCGCTTCTCTGATTTGGCAAACAGCGCGTCGGCGTAATCCTTGCAGTTATAGCCGCACTGGCCGCAATCCTGCTGCGCCATCGCCGCCATGAAACGCCGCGGCAATGGCCGGCCCTCGGCAAGCTTCATGCGGTCGGGCATCGCCATCGCCGGATCGTGCCACGGTGCGCCATCGTCGGCGGCCGTTTCGCCGGCCTTGTCCGGCGCGGGCACCTCCACGCCGGCCAACAGGCCAGGCAGCAGTTTGGCAACGTCGGCCGATGAGAGCGGCGTGATCGATTCTTCAAGCCCAAACAGGCCGGCGAGCAGGCCATTGAGCCACGTGCGCTGCTCCGGCGTGAACGGCGCCGATTCCGGGATGAACGAAGGGATGGGCTGCCGCGGCGTGATGCTCATTCAGCCGCCTCCATCTGTGTCATCGCCGTCAAGGCATCAAGCTCGAGCCGCCGCACGAAGGCGAGGAACGTCTCATCCGGGCAAGCGCGGTGCGCCAGATAGGCTTTCAGGATGCGCTCGACCTTGCGTGGCGCGTCTTGCGCAGTGACGTCGTGAAAAAGCTCGCGGCCGAGCGCGGCGTTCGGGCCAAAGCCGCCGCCGACGAAGATGTGATAGCCCTCGATCGGATCGGTCTCTTCGCTTTCCTGAACCTTGCAGGCCAAAAGGCCGATCTCGGAGATGAAATGCTGCGCGCAGGAGTGATGGCAGCCGGTCAGATGGATGTTGACCGGCATGTCGAGCGGCACGCGCGTTTCGCACCAGCGGGCGATCTCTTCGGCGTGGCGCTTGGTATCGGAAGCGGCAAACTTGCAGCCGCTATTGCCGGTGCAGGCGACCAGGCCGGAGCGGATCGCGTTGGTCTTGATCGCGAGGCCGAGAGCTTCGATGCGCGCCTGCGCCGCCGCAAGCTTGTCGCTCGGCACGCCCGATAGCAGCAGATTCTGCCAGACTGTGAGCCGCAGATCGCCGTCGCCAAGTTCGCGCGCAATGTCGGCGAGGCCGCGCATCTGCGCCACAGTCAGCCGCCCGACCGGCACAACAACGCCGATCCAATGCAGGCCGGCCTGTCTCTGCCGGTGAACGCCGATATGGGCGGTGCGATCGAAGAGCGGACGCGGCGCGACCGCGCCCGGCACTGCGCGGGTCAGCTTGCGGCCGAATTTCTGCTCGACCAGATCCAGATACTTTTCCACGCCGATCGCGTCGAGCACGTATTTCATCCGCGCCTTGGTGCGGTCGGTGCGGTTGCCGTGATCGATGAACACGCGCACCACGGCGTCGGCCACGAGGCACGCATCGCGCGGCTCGACCAGCACGCCGGTATCGCGGGCAAAGTCGTGATGGCCGGTGATGCCGCCGAGGCAAAGCTTGAACCAGATGCCGGGTTTGAGCCCAAAGCCGTCTTCCACCTCGACCGCCTGGAAGCCGATGTCGTTGGTGTCCTCGAGCACGGCAATGGTGCCGGCGCCGTCAAAGGCGACGTTGAATTTGCGCGGCAGGCCGTAGAGCGAGCGATCGTTGAGGATGTGAAAGTGCCATTCGCGCGCGTAAGGGCGCGTGTCGATCAATTCCTGCGGGTCGATGCCGGCGGTCGGCGTGCCGGTGACGTTGCGGATGTTGTCGGCGCCGGAGCCGCGTGAGCACAATCCCAAATCCTGCACCGTCTCGACAACCGCAACGGTGTTGCGGGCTTCGATCTCGCGGATCTGGATGTTGGCGCGCGTGGTCACATGCGCGTAGCCGCCGCCATAGCGTTCGGCGAGATCGGCGAGACCTGCGAACTGCGCCGCTTTGACGATGCCGTTGGGGATGCGCAGCCGGCACATGAAAGAGTTTTGATTGGGCGCGGCGTAAAACAGGCCGAAGAAACGCCAGCGGAAGTTATCCGCGGGCTTGGGATATTCGTTCTTGGCTGCGTGCTGTTTGAGCCGTTCGTAGGTATCGAACGGGTGCTCATCGCGCTTGAACTTCTCCTGATCGGCAAGTTTGCCGCCACCGGCGAGCACGCGGTTCTGTGCCTGCAGGCCGGCCGCGTCCGGGCCCGTTCGGCTCGGGAGCGGCTTTGGCTGAGCCAGTCGGCGCCAGCGCGCCAGCTACGCTCTTTGCCGCCTTCGCGATCTGCAGACCGGCGACAAACCCTTCGAGGTAACGCTTCTGCTCGGGGTTGAAGTCGCCGGTTTGCTCCGCGGCAACGCGTTTGAGATCGCCTTCGTTCATTCGGCCGGTACTTGCTTCCCGCCTAGGTCGGCCGGCATGGACGCGCTCGCGAACAGGCCGGTCAGGGTCAAACTTGCTGCAAAGCAGCAAGTCGCGTGCCACGCTTATCGATTTTGATATTACTTGATTATTGCCTCCCGCACCGAGATGTCTGGCGAATCTCGGCGCAAGTCCTGCCAAAGTATTGTGCATGTGTAAAAAATGAGCAGTCTGCGCCGGCACTGGGCAATCGGGCGGGCAGAAACTTGCTTCCAGAAACTTGGCGGGCGCCCGACGGGGTTTCCGCCGGGCGCCCTTACGTCAAAATGCCAGTCAGCCTGTAAGCCGGGTTCTGGATGGCATGCGGGACGGGCCCGCATACGTGACGGCCATTCCTCTAGGACGCCGGTTGCCCGGCGCCTCCAGCAACCTACCCGGACAGCAGGGTCTGGACATCGACCCCGAAGCCATTCGCGCTTGCGCGCTCGCAGCTCCGTGCTGCCCCTATTCGGTCTTGCTCCCGGTGGGGTTTGCCATGCCGCCGGCGTTGCCGCCGGCGCGGTGCGCTCTTACCGCACCTTTTCACCCTTACCGCGGCTTAGTACGCAACGCGCCGCGGCGGTTTGTTCTCTGTGGCACTGTCCCTAGGCTCGCGCCCGCCGGACGTTATCCGGCACCGTTCGTCCATGGAGCCCGGACTTTCCTCCCCGGCGGCCTTTCGACCATTGCCGCGGCGGCCGTCCGGCCGACTGACAGTGAGACGGATGGGGGCACTGGCCGCCGCCGTCAAGGGGCGGCGAGGCGCTCGAAGGCCCGCGCACGCGCCGCAATGGTTCTTGGCCGCCCGCGCTCACCGAGCAACTCGCGCAAGGTCGTGCGGGTGGACGGATCGGCGACGCCGTCGATCCGCTGCGGCCGGAAGTGGCGTTGCAACGCCGTCACCACATCCAGTGTCGCGGAATCGTAGGCCCCGCTGACGGTGACCACGTAGCCGTATTCGGCGAGCGATTTCTGCAACGCCACGACCGCTTCGCCGCGATCGCCAAGCGCCAGTATTTCGCCGCGCTCGTTGAGCGGCGCCGGGCTCACCCAATGGCCAATTCCCGAATCGTGCAGCGTGCGCCAGGGAAATTTCTCGCCCGGATCCTGCTTGCGCGACGGCGCCACATCGGAATGGGCGAGCACGCGTCCGGCCGGAATTGTGTGCCGGGTGACGATGCTGCGGCAAAGCGCCGTGACCGCTGCGATCTGGCGCACCGGAAAGTCCGGATAGCCGAAGTCGTGGCCGGGATTGGCGATCTCGATGCCGATCGAGCAGGAATTGATATCCTTCTCGCCGGCCCACATCGCCTCGCCGGCGTGCCAGGCGCGGCGGCTTTCTTCGACCATTTGGACGATGCGGCCGTCTTCGAAGACGAGGTAGTGCGCGGAAACTTCGCTCGTGGTGTCGGTCAGCCGCTCCAGCGCCGCGTTGGCATCGCGCATGCCGGTGTAGTGCAGCAAAATCATATCGGGCTGCCGGCCGTCCTTGCGCTCGCCATGGTTTGGCGAAGGGACGACCGCAGCCACCACACTGGAATCTGCCAGAAACACGCTACGCGGCATGTTGTGACCTTACGGCGACACCGGCCGCACACAAGTTGTTTGCCGGTCGATTGTGAAAAAAGGCAACACTTGTGGCTCTCCAGCAACGCTTGTGTTCGCACGTGCACAAATCGCTCAGAGCCTCATCCCCGTCGCACAGACAGAATCAGCTCGCTCATAAGCGCGCCCGAGAGAGTCCGTCGAAAGCGAAGGGATATCTCAACCCTTCCTTAAGCATGCCGCTCGCTAATCACATTGAGCGAATCTGCCTTCTTGCCATCTGCGTTCCGTTGACGCCCATATATACCCATGATAGCCCATTTTGTCCCACATTTGAGCGTGGCGCGCGGCTCGAAGCGGCAGCTAGTGCGGGACGGTTTCAGCGGGCGGCGAAATTCCTGGCAGTGCAGCGCAATCTGCCAACCGCCGCGCCACGAGGGGCGAGATGGACCGGTTCGTGTCCCACTATGTGCTCCGTCTGGACGCGAAAGGGCGGGTGTCGGTGCCGGCGTCCTTCCGCGCGGTACTCGGTCGCGATGGCTTCGATGGCCTCTATTGCCATCCGGCGCTCGACCGGCCGGCGCTCGATGCGGGCGGCAACGCCTTGCTCAAAGAGATCGAGGCACTGATCGCAGGCTTTCAGCCCTATTCGGATCGGCGCGAACAGTTCGCGCTTTCGCTCTATGGGACGAGCGAGACGCTGAAAATCGACGGCGAGGGCCGCGTGGTGCTCACCGATACGCTCAAGACGCATGCGGGGATCACCGACACAGTCACGTTTGTTGGTCTCGGCCACAAATTTCGGATCTGGGAGCCCGGCCGCTTTCGCGCGGAACTCGCGGAGGCCACCGAGAAGGTTCGCGCCTTCAAAGCGGAGCTGGGCGACCGGACGGCGGCAGCGGGGATGTCGGGAGATCCGCTTGGAGCACGGGAATGACGACGGGCAGCGGCAGCCATGCTGTCGCTGGCGGACTGGCCCGTCACATTCCCGTGCTCGTCCGCCGCGCCGCCTTCTGGCTCGATGTGCGTGAAGGCGGTCTCTACGTTGACGCCACGTTCGGCGCTGGCGGATTCAGCCGCGCAATCCTTGCGACAAGCGGCACGCGCGTGATCGGGATCGATCGCGATCACAGCGCAATTCAAAACGGCGCCAGCTTCGTTGAGGAAGCAAGCGGCCGGCTCGATCTGGTCGAGGACCGGTTTTCGAATCTGGACTCGGTCGTGGAGAAGAGCGGCGCTGCGGCGATCGACGGCGTCGTGTTCGACGTCGGCGTCTCCTCCATGCAGCTCGACGAAGCCGAGCGCGGCTTCTCGTTTCGGCTCGATGGCCCGCTCGACATGCGCATGAGCAACGTCGGTCCGAGCGCCGCCGACATTGTTGCGCGCGCAAGCGAGCGCGACCTCGCCGCCATCATTTTTACGTTGGGGGAGGAACGCCACGCGCGTTCGATCGCGCGCGCCATTGTCAAAGCGCGGGCCGAGCACACCATCGACTCGACTCGCGCGCTCGCCGAGCTGGTCGCGCGCGCGGCGCCGGCTCATGGCGTCGGCATTCACCCGGCCACGCGGACCTTTCAGGCGCTGCGCATCTTCGTCAACGACGAGCTTGCCGAACTGGCGCGCGGCCTTGCCACCGCCGAGCGCGTGCTGAAACCTTCCGGGCGTCTTGTCGTCATCGCCTTCCACTCGCTCGAAGATCGCATCGTCAAAACTTTCCTCACTGAACGCAGCCGCGCGCCCGCCGCCTCGCGTCATCAGCCGCTTGCGGTTTCGGCTGCGCCGACATTTCGCGTGCTGACGCGGCGGCCGGAGACGGCGGATGAGCAGGAAATCGCCGCCAATCCGCGCGCCCGTTCGGCCAAGCTGCGCGCTGCCGAGCGAACCGAGGCTCCTTCGCGCGCCGCGTCGATCGAGTCTTTGCTGCCTCGGCTGCCGTCGTTGGCCGAAATGATGCGGGGACGGCCATGATCCTCCGCATCCTCAATTTCATCGTGATCGGCGCCCTCGTCGTGGCGGCGGCCTACGTCTATCGCATCAAGTTCGAAGGCACGGTCCAGGCCGAGCACGTCGCCAAGCTGCGCGACGAGGTGCAGCACGCGCGCGACCGGGTCGCTTCGCTGCGCGCACAGTGGGGCGCACTCGACGATCCCGCGCGCATCGAGGGCTTGGTCAAGCGGTTCCTCAAGCTCAAGCCGGTCGATCCGTCGCAGTTCGCCGATCTCGATCACCTGCCCGATCAGCCGCCTGCTTACATGCGGCCAGGCAGCAAAGACCCGATCGGCGGCATGATCGAGCATTTGGAAGAACCCGAGGCTTTAAGAGATCCCGATGCCGTGACCGGGAGCGTACCGCCGCCGTCGGCGCAAGCCGGCGAGACGCCCTCGGGCACGGCCCCCGCGGAGAATACGCCTGCCTCACCAGTGCCCACAGTGCCTACTGCACCCGGAGCGGTCAGCCGATGAGTGCGATTGCGGAAACCTTGCCGGTTGCGGCCGCCGGGCAAACTGGCGGGCGGCCTGCAGAACCCTGGACGCGCCGGCTCAAGCGCACGCTGCTCTACGGGCGCAATGCCGATCGCAGCGCCAAGGCGCGGGCGCGGGTGGGCCTCGCCATTGTCGCCTTCGTCGGCGTTTACTCCGTGATCGCGCTGCGGCTCGTCATGTTCGGCATTGCCGGCGACCGCAGCGCGCCGCACCGGATCATCGTTGACGACGCGGTCGCCACGGCGCGCCCCGATATCCAGGATCGCAATGGCGAAGTGCTGGCAACCGACGTGCGCGTGCCGTCGCTCTACGGCGAGCCGCGGCGCATCATCGACTGCGATGAAGCGATCGAGCTCCTGATCGCCGACCTGCCCGATCTCGACGCCAACGAGGTGCGCAGCCGGCTTTGCTCCAAACGCGGCTTTGTCTGGCTCAAGCGCGACATCACGTCCGAGCAGCGGAAGGAGATCTATCGCCAAGGCCTGCCCGGCATAGGCTTCCTGAACGAGAACAAGCGTGACTATCCCGACGGCGATGAAGTCTCGCACGTGATCGGCCGCGTCGACATCGACAATCAAGGCACCGCCGGCATCGAGAAATGGCTCGACAACCAGGGGCTCGCCGCGCTGCACATGGCGGGCCTTGCCACCGACCGCCAGCAGAATCCGGTCGAGCTCGCGCTCGATCTGCGTGTGCAGCACGCGTTGCACGAAGAGCTTGCCGCCGCGCTCCAGCAATTCCATGCGCTGGCGGCCGCCGGTCTCGTGCTCAACGTCAATACCGGCGAGATTGTCGCCATGGTGTCGGAGCCCGATTACGATCCTAACAAGTCGCAGAATCCACGCGATCCGACGCTGATCAATCGGTTGACCACCGGCGTCTACGAGATGGGCTCGACGTTCAAGGCGTTCACCGTTGCGGAGGCGCTCGATTCCGGCAAGGTGACGCTCAATTCGTCGTTCGACGCGCGCTCGCCGCTGCGCATGGGCCGCTTCGAAATTCACGATTTCGAGCCGCAAAATCGCAATCTTACGGTGCCGGAAATCTTCACCTACTCGTCCAACAAAGGCGCGGCACGGATTGCGCTGTTCCTCGGCACCGACGCGCAAAAGGCTTTCCTGAAAAAGATGGGACAGCTCGACCGGCTGCACACCGAATTGCCTGAAAGCGCCGAGCCGATCCTGCCCAGACGTTGGAGCGAACTCACCACCGCCACCATCAGCTTCGGTCACGGGCTGTCGGTGGCGCCGCTGCAAGCGGTGATGGGCGTCGCCGCGATCATGAACGGCGGCATTCTCATTCCGCCCACCTTCCTCAAACGGTCCGAGGCGGAAGCTGCGAAATTGGGCAAGCGCGTCATCAAGCCCGAAACCAGCGAAATGATGCGCTACCTGATGCGGCTCAACGTCGAGAAGGGAACTGCCAGGAAAGCCGACGTGCCCGGCTACTACATCGGCGGCAAGACCGGCACCGCCGACAAGGTCGTCAACGGCCGCTATTCCAAGAACAGGGTGCTCACCGATTTCATGGCCATCATACCGGCCGATCATCCGCGTTATCTGTTGCTGATCATGCTCGACGAGCCGAAGGCGACGCCCGAAACCCACGGGTTCACGACGTCTGGCTGGAACGCCGTGCCGACTGGCGCCCGGGTGGTCGCGCGCATCGCGCCGCTCTTGGGCATCGAGCCGCGCATGGACCTGCCGCCGGCCGACCAGCTGATACTGGCCTCGCTGAAGGAAAATCGGTAAGGCGGTGACCTGATGCCGACGGTCCGCCATGAAACTGCGCGAGATTCTACCTGCTGACGCCGAAATCGCCGCGGGAAGCGCCGAAATCGACGTGAGCGGGATTACGGCCGACAGCCGGTCGGTCAAACCGGGCGATGTGTTTGTCGCCATTGCCGGGAACAAGGACGACGGCCTGCGTTTCGTCGCGCCGGCGCTCGCTGCCGGCGCGGTGGCGGTCGTGGCCGAGCGGGCGCCCGAGGCCGCGCTGCCGGCCGGCGTCACCTTCGCGAAGGTCGGTAACACGAGGCGCACGCTCGCCTTGGCGGCGGCGAAATTTTATCCGCGCCAACCGCAAACCATTGCGGCGGTCACCGGCACCAGCGGCAAAACGTCGGTAGCGGCTTTCACCCGGCAGATCTGGGGCGCGCTCGGACATTCCGCCGCCAGCATCGGCACGATCGGCATCGTTTCGCCGCGCGGAGAAATCTACGGCTCGCTGACCACGCCCGACCCGGTAGCGCTGCACCGCTCGCTGGACCGGCTCGCCGGTGAGGGCGTCACGCATCTGGCGATCGAAGCGTCTTCGCACGGCCTCGATCAGTACCGGCTCGACGGACTGCGCATTGCGGCCGGCGCCTTCACCAACATCACCCGCGATCACCTCGATTATCATCCAAGCTTCGAAGCCTATCTCGCCGCCAAGCTGCGGCTGTTCGAGTCTTTGCTGATGCCCGGCGGTAGCGCCGTCGTCGACGTCGATCACGAACATGCCGACGCGGTCATCGCCGCTGCCGCGGCGCGCGGCCTGTCGATTATCTCTGTTGGGCGCGCGGGAAAGACTATTCGTCTCGGCGAATCGACGATCGACGGATTTTCACAGAACCTGAAAATCGAACACGGCGGACAGAATTTTCAGGTGCGGCTGCCGCTGGTCGGCGAGTTTCAGGTCGAAAACGCGCTGGTTGCGGCCGGGCTTGCTATCGCGACCGGCGGCGAAGCCGGCGCGGTCTTTGCCGCGCTTGCGCAGCTCGTCGGCGCCAAGGGCCGCCTCGAACTTGTCGGAGAAAAACGCGGCGCGCCGGTCTTTGTCGATTACGCCCATAAGCCCGACGCGCTCGCCAAGGCGCTCGAGGCGCTGCGTCCCTACGCGGCGGGCAGGCTCGTTGTGGTGTTCGGCGCCGGCGGCGATCGCGATCGCGGCAAGCGGCCGCTGATGGGCGCGGTCGCCGCTGCCAAGGCCGACCGCGTCGTTATCACCGACGACAATCCGCGCAGCGAGAATGCCGCGTCCATTCGCGCCGCCATCCTCGCCGCCGCGCCCGGCGCGGCCGAGATCGGCGACAGGCGCGAAGCAATCCGCGCGGCAATCGCCGATCTGCGCCGTGGCGACGTGCTGCTCGTCGCCGGCAAGGGCCATGAAACCGGCCAAATTATCGGCGACCGGATCGTGCCGTTCAGCGACCACGAGGCGGTTGCCGCGGCGCTTAAGGAGCTAGCCGCATGACGCCGCGCGCCCTTTGGACGGTCGATGCGATGGCAGCGGCAATGGGCGCGCAACGGCAAGGCGCACTGCCGCAATCGGTGCCGGGCCTTTCGATCGACAGCCGCAGCATCGTTCAGGGCGAAGCGTTCTTTGCCATCGCCGACCGGCGCGACGGTCACGAATTCGTCGCCTCCGCGCTCCAAGGCGGCGCTGGGCTCGCGGTGGTTGCCGCGGAAAAGCGCGCACAGTTCGGCGCGGAGACCCCGCTGCTGGTCGTACCGGACGTGCTGAAGGGCTTGCGCGATCTCGCCGCCGCCGCCCGCGCGCGAACGCAGGCCAAGGTGATCGCCGTCACCGGTTCGGTCGGCAAGACCGGCACCAAGGAGGCGTTGCGGCTCGCACTCTCCAAAGACGGCGAGACGCACGCCTCGGTCGCCTCCTACAACAATCATTGGGGTGTCCCGCTCTCGCTCGCGCGCTGTCCGGAAAGTGCACGCTACGCCGTGCTTGAAATGGGCATGAATCATGCCGGCGAGATCGCGCCGCTGTCGCGGCTGGCGCGCCCGCACGTGGCGTTGATCACCACGATCGCACCGGTGCATCTGGAATTCTTCGGCACGCTGGCCAAGATCGCCGACGCCAAGGCGGAGATTTTCCTCGGCCTTGAAGGCGACGGCACTGCGCTCATCAACCGCGATATTGCGCAATTCGTGCAACTGCGCCGCCGCGCCAGGGAAGCCAACGTCGGCCGGATCGTCTCCTTCGGCGAGCACCCAAGAGCCGATGCGCGGCTCATCAAGTGCTCGCTGCATCCGCATTGCTCGACGGTCGAGGCGCAGATTTTCGGCGCCGAAGTGACCTACAAGATCGGCGCGCCGGGCCGCCATCTTGTTGGCAATTCGCTCGCGGTGCTGGCGACCGCCGTGCTGGTCGGCGCCGATCTCGCGCTGGCGGCGTTGGCGCTTGCCGAACTCAAGCCGGTCTCAGGCCGCGGCGTACCGATCGAAATCGATCTTCCCGGCGGTCCCGCGCTTGTCATCGACGAGAGCTATAATGCCAATCCGGTGTCGGTTGCCGCCGCTCTGGCCCTGCTCGGCCAGGCGCCGATCGGCCCGCGCGGACGCCGTATCGCCGTGCTCGGCGACATGCTGGAACTCGGACCGAAGGGCAAGACGCTGCACCGCGGCCTGGTCAAGCCGGTGGAGGCCAACACGGTCGATCTCGTGTTCTGTTGTGGGCCACTCATGCAGAATCTGTGGCGGGCTCTTCCCGCCAGCCGTCGCGGCGGCTATGCAGAGAACTCCGCCGCGCTCGAAGCGCAAGTCGTGTCCGCGATCCGGGCCGGCGACGCGGTCATGGTCAAGGGCTCGCTCGGCTCGCGCATGGCGCCCATCGTCAAGGCGCTGCAACGCGCGTATCCCCGCCAAGAAACGCACGAAGACAACATCCTCGAAGGCGCGTCCGCGCAAGGTTGATGCGATGCTCTACTGGCTGGTCGGTTTGTCGGACAAGCTTTCGGTCCTCAACGTCTTTCGTTACATCACGTTCCGCACCGGCGGCGCGATCATCACCGCGCTGCTGTTTGTCTTTTTGTTCGGTCCCGCCATCATCGGCCGGCTGCGCGTCCTGCAGGGCAAGGGCCAGCCGATCCGCCCCGATGGGCCGAAATCGCACATCGTCGCCAAGGCCGGCACGCCGACCATGGGCGGCCTGATGATCCTCTCCGGCATGCTGGTGTCGACGCTGCTGTGGGCTAACCCGGCCAACCCCTACGTCTGGGTGGTGCTGCTGGTCATGCTCGGCTTCGGCATGGTCGGCTTCTATGACGATTATCTGAAAGTGACCAAACAGGCGCATGGCGGATTTGCCGGAAAAGCGCGGCTCGCGATCGAAGCGCTGATTGCCGGCGTCGCTTGCGTCACGCTGATCAAACTTGCGCAGGTGCCGGCGGTGCCGACCTTCGCGACCTCGCTCGTCTTTCCGTTTTTCAAGGAGCTGGTGGTCAATCTCGGCTGGTTCTTCGTCATTTTTGGCATGTTCATCATCGTTGGCGCCGGCAACGCGGTGAACCTGACTGACGGACTAGACGGCCTCGCCATCGTTCCGGTCATGATCGCCGCCGCCAGCTTCGGCATGATTGCGTATCTGTCCGGCAACGCGGTGTTCGCCGACTATCTGCAGATTCATTACGTCGCCGGCACCGGCGAATTGGCGGTGCTGTGCGGCGCAGTGGTGGGCGCGGGCTTGGGCTTTCTCTGGTTCAACGCTCCGCCGGCTTCGATTTTCATGGGCGATACCGGCTCGCTGGCGCTCGGCGGCATGATCGGCGCGGTCGCGGTCGCCACCAAGCACGAGATCGTGCTCGCCGTCATCGGCGGCCTGTTCGTGCTCGAGGCGGTCTCCGTCATCGTGCAGGTCGTTTCGTTCAAGCTCACCGGCAAGCGCGTCTTCAAGATGGCGCCGATCCATCATCATTTCGAGCAGCTCGGCTGGACCGAGCCGCAGATCGTCATCCGCTTCTGGATCGTCGCGGTGGTGCTGGCGCTGGCCGGACTGTCGACGTTGAAGCTCCGATAGGTCCGTCGTGATCCCGATCACGACTTTTGCCGGCAAGAAGGTCGCGGTCTTCGGCCTTGGCGGCTCGGGGCTGGTCAGCGCGAGCGCGTTGCTCGCCGGCGGCGCCGATGTCGTCGGATTCGACGACGATGCGCGCAGCGTCGAAAAGGCGAACGCGGCCGGTATCCCGACCGCCGATCTGCGAAATTCCGACTGGTCGAAGATCGCGGCTTTGCTGCTCGCGCCCGGCGTGCCGCTCACGCATCCGAAGCCGCATTGGGTCGTTCAATGCGCGCAGCGGCCGGCGTTGAAGTCATCGGCGATATCGAGTTGTTCTGCCGCGAGCGGGCGCACGTCGCGCCGAACGCTCCGTTCGTCGCCATCACCGGCACCAACGGCAAATCGACGACGACGGCTTTGGTCGCGCATCTCGCCAAGTCGGCCGGCATGGACGTGCAGATCGGCGGCAATATCGGCACCGCGATCCTGTCGCTGCTGCCGCCGGCGCAAGGCCGCGTGCACGTCGTCGAGTGCTCGTCCTATCAGATCGATCTTGCGCCCTCGCTCGATCCGTCGATCGGCATCCTGATCAACCTCTCCGAAGATCATCTCGACCGCCACGGCAGCATGGAGCACTACGCCGCCGTGAAGGAGCGCCTGGTCGCCGGCGTGCCGGCGGACGGCACCGCCATCGTCGGCATCGACGACGAATGGTGCAGCGCCATCGCCGAACGGCTCGCCCGATCCGGCAAGCGCGTGGTGCGCATCTCGGTGCGGGGCAAGCTCAGCGACGGCCTCTATGCCGAGGAGGGGCGGATCATGCGGGCGCAAGGTGGGCCAGCTGTAGCGATTGCCGATCTCACCGGCATCGGCTCGCTGCGCGGCCTGCATAACGCGCAGAACGCCGCTTGCGCCACGGCCGCCGCCTTGGCGCTCGGGCTCGATACCGCGGCGATCCAGGCCGGGATGCGCTCTTTCCCCGGTCTCGCCCACCGGATGGAGCAGCTCGGCCGCCTCGGCAAGGTTCTGCTGGTCAACGATTCGAAGGCGACCAATGCCGATTCAGCGGCGCAGGCGCTCGCCTGCTTTGCCGATATTTTCTGGATCGCCGGCGGCAAGCCGAAGACCGGCGGCATCGAAAGCCTGCGCAAATTCTTTCCGCGCATTCGCAAGGCTTACCTGATCGGCGAGGCGGCGGCCGAATTTGCCGCAACCCTTGGCGACGCGGCGCCGCACGAGATCGACGGCACGCTCGACAAGGCTTTGGCCGCGGCGGTGCGCGATGCCCAGGCCTCAGCCGCCGACGAACCGGTCGTGCTGCTCTCGCCCGCCTGCGCCTCATTCGACCAGTATCGCAATTTCGAGGTCCGCGGCGATGCCTTCCGCGAGCTGGTGCGGGCGCTGCCGGGGCTCACGCCGGCGAATTCTTAATTCCCCTTAAACCACCTCGGTGTCACCACTAGGCCGGGACGCTAGGCGAGTCATTTTGGGGACGGGTAGTGGGCTCCCGCGCGCAACGCACGGCTTTCAATGAATGGTGGTGGACGGTCGACCGGCTGACGCTCGGCGCGCTGGTCGCGCTCATGCTCGGCGGTATCGTGCTGTGCCTGGCGGCAAGCCCGCCGGTCGCCGCGCGCATCGGACTTGATCCGTTCCATTTCGTCGACCGGCAGGTGTTCTTTCTAATCCCGGCCGCCATCGTCCTGATCGCGACCTCGTTCCTCTCGCCGCGCGAGGTGCGCCAAGTCTCGCTGGTCGTGTTCGTCGATCAGTCTTATCCTTGTCGCGGCGACACCGTATTTTGGCGCCGAGATCAAGGGCGCGCGCCGCTGGCTTGTCATCCTCGGCGTCAACATCCAGCCGTCGGAATTTCTCAAGCCTGCGTTCGTGATCCTCATCGCCTGGCTGTTCGGTGAATCGGCGAAGCGTCCGGAAATGCCGGCCAATCTGTTTGCGCTCGCTTTGCTGCTCGTGGTGGTCACCTTGTTGGTGATGCAGCCCGATTTCGGCCAGACGATGCTGATCGCGCTCGTCTGGGGCGCGTTGTTCTACATGGCCGGGATGCGCTTCATCTGGGTGATCGGGCTTGCCGCGACCGCCGGCATCGGACTGACGACGGCGTTCTACACGGTTCCACACGTCGCCCAGCGCATCAGGAGTTTCCTCGATCCGGCATCGAGCGATTCCTTCAACGTCGATATCGCGACCGAATCGTTCATCCGCGGCGGCTGGTTCGGCCGCGGCCCGGGCGAGGGCACGATCAAGCGCATTCTGCCCGAGGGTCATACCGACTTCGTGTTCGCGGTCGCGGCGGAAGAATTCGGCATTGTGCTCTGCCTTATTCTGGTCGCGCTGTTTGCGTTCATCGTCATCCGCGCGCTCAGCAAGGCGATGCGAAACGACGATCCGTTCTGCCGCTTCGCCGTCGCCGGGCTCGCCATCCTGTTCGGACTGCAATCGACCATCAACATGGCGGTGAATCTCCACCTGATGCCGGCCAAGGGAATGACGCTGCCGTTCATCTCCTACGGCGGCTCGTCGCTGATTTCGCTCGCCTACGGCATGGGCATGCTGATCGCGCTCACCCGCGAACGGCCGCAGGCACAGCTGCCGGGCAAACTTCTGATCACCGGGAGCCGGGTGTGATCTAGTGGTCCGATTGTAACATTCGCATTCCCGTGCGGTGAGCCATGATGCGAATGTTACAATCAAAGGGCCACTAGCAAATATTAATCGCAGTGGAGCTTTGGATTTGACATTCGCTTCACGAGCGCGCGGCTGGGGGGGAGCGAATGTCAAATCCGCTCCACTGCCGCCCGGCCGGTCGCCGATTCTGGTAGCGGCCGGCGGAACAGGCGGCCATCTCTTCCCAGCCGAAGCGTTGGCGGCGGCGCTCACGCGACGCGGCATCGCCGTTCATCTCGCCACCGACCACCGCGCGGCGCGCTATGGCGGCGAATTCGCCGATGACGCGATCCATGTTGTCGCAAGCGCAACGCTGCGCGCGCGCAATCCGTTCGCCATGGCGAGAACCGCTTCTCTGCTCAGCCTCGGTTTTGCTCAGGCCTACGCTCTGATCGGCCGGCTCAAGCCCACTTGCGTCATCGGCTTCGGCGGCTATCCGACCATTCCGCCGGTGCTGGCGGCAACTTGGCGGCGCGTTCCGAGCCTCATTCACGACGCCAACGCGGTCATCGGCCGCGCCAACCGTTTGCTGGCGCCGCGGGTGACCGCAATCGCCACGACGTTCCCTGATGTGTTCGGCGGCGAGCCCAAGCTTGCCGCCAAGGCGACGCTGACCGGCAACCCGGTGCGGCCGGTGGTGGTCGCGGCGGCAGCCACGCCTTATCCGGTCGCGGGCGATCCGCTGCGGCTCCTGGTTTTCGGCGGCAGCCAGGGCGCGCGCATCATGGCCGAGATCGTTCCTCCGGCAATCAGGCTGCTTGATCCCGTGTTGCGCGCGCGGCTCGCCATCGTGCAGCAGGTTCGCGCGGAGGATTTGCCGCGCGTCGGGGAGGCTTACGCCTCTCTCTCAATGGCGGCTGAACTGGCGCCGTTCTTCGCCGATCTGCCCGAGCGCATGGCGGCGAGCCACCTGGTCATCGCGCGCTCGGGGGCCTCGACTGTTGCGGAACTTGCTGCCATCGGCCGCCCGTCCATCCTGGTGCCGCTGCCGCACGCGCTCGATCAGGACCAATACGCCAATGCCGGCGTGCTCGAGCGGGCCGGTGGCGCCATCCGCCTGGTCCAAGACACCTTCACCCCGCAGCGGCTTGCCGAGGAGATCACCGCGCTGGCAGCCGCGCCGGGCCGGCTCGCCGGCATGGCGGCGGCCGCGCGGTCGCTCGGCCGGCTCGACGCCGCCGACCGCCTGGCCGACCTGGTCCTGAAGGTGGCGGCGAGCGGCGCAAACCAGTAGGTTCGGCCCGCCGTTTCGATTGAGGGAGTACTCATGAGATTGCCGCGCGACATCGGTCCGGTGCATTTCGTTGGCATCGGCGGCATCGGCATGAGCGGCATCGCCGAGGTGATGGTCAATCTCGGCTACACCGTCCAGGGTTCCGACCAATCAGACAGCGCCAACGTCAAGCGGCTGCGCGAGAAGGGCGTGAAGATCGCCATCGGGCACGATGCAGCCAATGTCGACGGCGCGCAGGTTGTCGTCGTCTCCTCCGCCATCAAACCCGACAATCCCGAGCTTCTTGCCGCGCGCGCGGTCCGCTTGCCGGTGGTGCGCCGCGCCGAGATGCTGGCCGAACTGATGCGGCTGAAAAGCTGCGTCGCTATCGCCGGCACCCACGGCAAGACGACGACAACCTCTATGGTGGCGGCGCTGCTCGATGCCGCCGGTCTCGACCCGACCGTGATCAACGGCGGCATCATCAACGCCTATGGCACCAACGCGCGGCTCGGTGCCGGCGAGTGGATGGTGGTCGAGGCCGACGAATCCGACGGCACTTTTCTCAAGCTTCCGGCCGATATCGCGATCGTTACCAATGTCGATCCCGAGCACCTCGATCACTTCAAGACCTTCGAGGCGGTGCAGGACGCGTTCCGCGCCTTCGTCGAGAACGTGCCGTTCTACGGGTTTGCGGTGATGTGCATGGACCATCCGGTTGTGCAGACTCTCATCGGCCGCATCGAGGATCGCCGCATCCTCACCTACGGAGAGAACCCGCAGGCGGAGGTACGTCTGCTCGACGTCTCGCACGCCGGCGGAACGTCGCTGTTCTCGGTCATGTTCAGCGACCGCGCCGGCAATCTTGTTCATTCGATCGACAAGATCGCGCTGCCGATGCCGGGCCGGCATAACGCGCTCAACGCCACGGCCGCGATCGCGGTCGCACACCGGCTCGGCATTTCAGATGACGTGATCAAGCGTGCGCTCGCCAATTTCGGCGGCGTGCGGCGGCGCTTCACCCGCACCGGGATGTGGAACGGCGTCACTGTCATTGACGATTACGGCCACCATCCGGTCGAGATCGGCGCCGTGCTCAAGGCGGCGCGCGAATCGACCAAGGGCCGCGTGATCGCCGTCATGCAGCCGCACCGCTACACGCGGCTCGCCGCCTTGTTCGAGCAGTTCTGCACCTGCTTCAACGACGCCGACTCGGTGATCGTCGCGCCCGTCTACCCGGCCGGCGAGGCGCCGATCGAGGGCGTCGACCGCGACTCGCTGGTGCAAGGCCTGCAGAACCACGGCCACCGCCAGGTCTTCGCGCTGGAGACACCGGACAAACTCGCCGGGCTGGTCGCCGGCATGGCCGAATCAGGCGACTACGTCGTCTGTCTTGGCGCCGGCTCGATCACCCAATGGGCCTACGCGCTACCGGGCGAACTGGCGGCGCTTGGCAAGCAGTCGTAATTGCACGGTATCGTCCTGGTGCCGCCTTGTTGCTCGGCAATGACGCGCTGGCTAAAGTGAGGCCAACTCTTTCTTCGAGGTTCCCATGGGACGCGCCGAGCTCTGGTCAGAATTGATGAAATTAACTGCGGACGAGCGCCTCGATCTAGTGCAGGATTTGTGGGACAGCATCGGATCCGACGCGTTGCCCCCGCTTACCGACGATGAAAAAGACGAATTTGAGCGTCGTCTTGAGGAGCATCGCCGCGATCCGAGCACGGCGATTACCTGGGAAGAGTTGAAGGAAGAATTACTATCGCGGCTCAAATGAGCCGGAGGCTCCTTTTTCGGCGCGAAGTCGCCAGCGATCTCGCTGCAGCAATCGTCTGGTATCGGAACAATAGACCGGGATTGGATACGGCCTTTCAAAGCGCGTTCGAAGCGACGTTGGCTGCGATCGAGCGGAATCCGCTTCAGTACCAAATCGTGCAATGGAATATGCGCAGGGTAATGCTGCACGGCTTTCCTTATGCGGTGATGTATACTGCTTCAGAGCGGGAGATTTTGATCATCGGCTGCCGCCACACCCGGCGAAATCCCGCAGAGTGGAAGAGGCGGCTTGATTGAGTTTGCCGCAGCGAACGACGACTCACGATCAAATATGACCAAAACATGCATTGCCGTTCGTCATGTCGCCTTCGAGGATCTCGGACTTTTAGGTCCGCTCGTCTCGGCGCGCGGCTACGATGTTCGCTATCATGATGCGGGCATCGAGCCCTTTGACGTCGATACGCTTGTCGCACCTGATTTAGTCATCGTGTTGGGAGGTCCGATCGGCGTTTATGAAGGCGAGACGTATCCGTTTGTCAGTTCCGAAATCGCCGCGGTCGCGGCTCGCCTGCGTTCCGGCAAGCCGATTCTCGGAATTTGCCTTGGCGCACAGATGATGGCGGCGGCATTGGGCGCGCGCGTCGCTCCTGGGCCAGTGAAGGAGATCGGTTATGCGCCGCTGACACTGACGGAGGTCGGCCGGCGGTCGGTGCTGTCGCCGCTCGGCAGTGCGCCGGTGCTGCATTGGCACGGCGACAATTGTGAGCTGCCCGCGGATTGCCAGTGCCTGGCGTCGACGCTGCACTGCCCGGTGCAGGCCTTTGCGCGAACGCCGGTGCAGCTCGCGCTGCAATTTCATCTGGAAGCCGAGCCGCAGCGGTTCGAGGCTTGGTTGGTCGGCCACACCGTCGAACTCGGCAAGGCCGGCCTCGATCCGCGCAAACTCCGCGAACAGGCGCGCACGCTCGGGCTGGCGTTGCGCGATGCCGGACGCGGCGTGCTGGCGGCGTGGCTCGACGCGGTCGGCGGAGCCGCCGCATGAGCTTTCCCGACATCGTTGCCGCGCTGAAGGCGAAGATGCCGACACTGCGCGGCCGGCTTTTGAGCAACCAATCGCTTGCCGAGCTGACCTGGTTTCGCGTCGGCGGACCGGCGCAGGCCTTGTTCGTGCCCGAGGATGAGGCCGATCTTTGTTATTTCCTGTCGAATCTTCCCGGCGAGGTGCCGGTCACCGTGGTCGGGCTCGGCTCCAATCTCATCGTGCGCGACGGCGGCGTGCCGGGCGTGGTGCTGCGGCTTGGCCGGGGTTTCAACGAGCTTGCCGTCGAAGGATTGAATGTGCGCGCTGGCTGCGCGGTGCCGGATGTCAAAGTCGCGCGCGTCGCACAAGAGGCAGGTATTGCCGGGCTGTCCTTCATGCGCGGGATTCCGGGCGGGGTCGGCGGCGCGCTGCGGATGAATGGTGGCGCCTACGGCCGCGAGACCAAGGATGCGCTGAGAGAAGCGCGCGCTGTCGATCGACAGGGCCGCATTCACCTCCTGAGCAATGCCGGCATGCATTTCACCTATCGCCATTGCGGCGCGCCTGACGATTTTATTTTCACGCAGGCGCTGTTTGCCGGCGAACGCGGCGACCCCACGGTCATCGCCGCTGAAATGGAAAAGATCACCGAATCGCGCGAGGCGACGCAGCCGATCAAGAGCCGCACCGGCGGCTCCACGTTCAAGAATCCGCCGGGCCAAAAGGCCTGGCAGCTCATCGACGCCGCCGGTTGCCGCGGCCTGCGCATCGGCGACGCACAGGTCTCGCAAATGCACTGCAATTTTCTGATCAACCTCGGCAACGCCAAAGCCGCCGACATCGAGACGCTGGGCGAAACCGTGCGGGCGCGCGTCAAGGAAAACGCAGGCGTGGAGCTTGAATGGGAGATCAAGCGGATCGGAGTGGCCAACGGACCGGCCATCGCGGCCACCTAGAACTCTCGACGTTTCGCCCAATGTCGATTCTATTGGCCTTCACGCGAATCAGGCGGACCGGCTGAGGTGAGCGCTGTCGCATGACCAAGCATGTCGCCGTTCTGATGGGTGGATGGTCGGCCGAGCGCGACGTTTCGCTGCGCTCGGGCAAGGCGTGCGCGGACGCGCTCAGGCGGGTCGGCTACCGGGTTACCGAGATCGACGTGACCCGCGAGATCGCGGCGGCGCTCGCCGCCGCCAAACCCGACGTCGCGCTCAATGTGCTGCACGGCAGGCCGGGCGAGGACGGTACGCTGCAGGGGCTTCTGGAAATTCTCGGCATTCCCTACAGCCATTCCGGCGTCATGGCGTCGGCGATCGCCATGCGCAAGGACTCGGCCAAGACGCTGTTCCGCGCCGCCGGCGTGCCGGTCGCGGAGGATTTGCTGGCCTCGCGCCTCGAGGCGGCCAAGCGCCACCTGATGCCGCCGCCCTATGTGATCAAGCCGATCGCCGAGGGCTCGAGCGTCGGCGTTTTCATTGTCACGCAGGCCCATCCGCACCCGCCGCAGGAGCTTTACCGCGACGACTGGACCTTCGGCGACACGGTCATGCTCGAGCGCTACATCCCGGGCAAGGAACTGACCTGCGCGGTGCTCGGCGACCGCGCGCTCGACGTCATCGAGATCGTGCCGGCCACCCGTTTTTACGATTACGAGGCAAAGTACGCTGCGGGAGGCTCTAAACACCTCCTGCCAGCGCCAATTTTACCAAATGTTTACCAGGAAGTCCGCAGACTCGCTTTGGCTGCCCATAACGCGCTCGGCTGCCGCGGCGTGAGCCGCGCTGACTTTCGCTACGACGATCGGGGGACGGGTGAGCTGGTTTGTCTTGAAGTGAATACACAGCCGGGCATGACCGAAACCTCGCTCGTGCCCGAGCTTGCCGCATACGCTGGCATCACGTTCGATGAGCTGGTGCGATGGATGGTGGAGGACGCCTCGACCAACCGCTGAGGCGGTCGGGGCATCGATCAGGGGACCAAGCCGGCACGCTGGTTGACGGGCGTAAGCAGACGCGCGCGCGCAGCAATCGCGGCCGTCGCTTGCGGCTGTCAGTTTGGCTGCAGCGCGAGCTGCCGGCCTGGCTCGGCGCGGCCCTGCACCGAACTACGCGCTTCGTCGGGCGGATTGTGCGTCTGCCGCCGCCGCGCGGCGCCGGCATTGCCGCCTCGCTTTTGTTGCTTGGCTCGGCGATCGGCTATGGCGTCGTCGCCGGACAGCACGTGCCGGCGGTGATCGATTGGGCCAAGGATGCGCGCGACGCGGCGGCGAATTCGGTCGGCTTTCGCATCGCCGCCATTGCGCTGTCGGGCAACAAAGAAGTCAGCCGCGAGGAAATACTGACCACCGCCGGCGTGACCGGCCGCGCGTCGTTGTTGTTCCTCGATGCCGACGCGGCACGCGCTCGGCTGATGGCGAATCCGTGGATCGCCGACGCGGCTGTGCTGAAGCTTTATCCGGAGCGCCTGCAGATCACGATCACCGAACGGCAGGCCTTCGCGCTCTGGCAAAAGAACGGGCGGATCAAAGTCGTCGCCGACGACGGCACGGTGCTCGAACCGTTCGTCGAGCGCCGCTATCTGCACTTGCCGCTGGTGGTGGGTGAGGGCGCCGAACGTCAGGCCAAGGATTTTCTCGACATCCTCGCTCGCTATCCGGATATCTCCAAGCGGGTACGCGCGTCCGTTCTGGTCGCGCAGCGGCGCTGGGATCTGGTTCTCGACAACGGCATCGACGTCCAACTGCCGGAGACGAATCCGACCGCCGCGCTCGATCGGCTGGTCACGCTCGACCGCGACAAGAAACTGCTCTCGCGCGACATCACGATCGTCGATCTGCGCCTATCCGATCGGGTGACGGTGCGGCTGTCGGACGCCGCCGCGGCGGCCCGCGAGGAGGCGCTCAAGGCCAGCCAGAAGCAGAAGAAGGGGGGCAACGCGTGAACGCCCTCCAATACGGTCTCACGCCGAAGATGAAGCCGATCTCGCCACGGCGAGGCGCGCTCGTCGCCGCGCTCGATATCGGATCGAGCAAGGTCGCCTGCCTGATCGCGCGTCTGCGGCCGCATCCGCCGCAGCAGGTGCTCACCCGCAGAACGCACGCCGTCGAAGTCATCGGCTGCGGCCATACCGAATCGCGCGGGATGAAGGCGGGCGTCGTGGTCAATCTGGCGCAGGCCGAGGAAGCCATCCGCCTCGCCGTCGACGCCGCCGAACAAATGGCCGCGGTCGAGATCGAATCGGTGGTGCTGTCGGTCTCCACCGGCCGCCTGACCAGCGAACTGTTCGCCGCCGATATCGACCTCGTCGGCTCCGCGGTGGCGGAGAGCGACATCGCGCGCGTGCTCGCGGCCGGCAGCCGGCATTCGCTGCGCGACGGTCGCGCCGTGTTGCACTCGCTGCCGGTCGGTTATTCAATCGATGGCGCCGACGGCATCCGCGATCCGCGCGGCATGCTCGGCAGCCGGTTCGGCGTCGACATGCACGTGGCGACGACGGATATCGCAGCGGCGCGCAATTTGATGCTTGCGGTCGAGCGCTGCCATCTCTCCGTCGAGGCGATGGTGGCGAGCCCCTATGTCGCCGGCCTTGCGGTGCTTGCCGACGATGAGGCCGATCTCGGCGCGGCCGTCGTCGATCTCGGCGCCGGCACGACCACGATGGCGGTATTTCTCAACGCCCGGCTCGTTCATCTGGAAGGCTTCGCGCTGGGCGGCGGCCACGTCACAACGGACATCGCGCGCGGACTTAATGCTCGTGTTGATGATGCCGAGCGCATCAAGACGTTCTACGGCAGCGTGTTGATCGGCGGGTCGGACGAGCGCGACATGATTACAGTGCCGCCAATCAGCGAAGACGAGCGCGAAGGTGCGCAATTCGTCTCGCGGGCGACGCTTGGACACATCGTCAAGCCGCGCGTCGAGGAGATCCTCGAAATGGTGCGCGACCGGCTGGCCGCTTCACCGTTCGCGACCGAGCGGCGCGGCCACGTGGTTCTTACCGGCGGGGCCGCCCAGCTGACCGGCTTACCCGATCTCGCTGCGCGCATTCTCGATCGGCCGGTTCGGATCGGCCGGCCGCTCGGCATTTCCGGACTGCCGGATGCAGCGAAAGGTTCTGCCTTCGCGGTGGCGGCCGGTCTTCTGGTTTATCCGCAGGCGGCGCATCTCGAACATTTCGAACACCGCCGCAAGCGGCAAGTGATGAACGGCACGGGCGGCTACATCGCCCGGGTCGGACAGTGGCTTCGCGAGAGCTTCTGATGGCCCCCAGATCGCAAGCTAGTGACCAACAGCGGCCGGTGGCGGACCGGTCGGGGCAGGGCGCGCGGAGCGTCCGTGCGAGGAAGAAGAGGCAAACATGACGATCAATCTGAACATTCCCGACATTCGCGAGCTCAAGCCGCGGATCACCGTGTTCGGCGTCGGCGGCGCCGGCGGCAATGCCGTCAACAACATGATCACCGCCGGCCTGCAGGGCGTCGATTTTGTCGTCGCCAACACTGACGCCCAGGCGCTCACCACGTCGAAGGCCGAGCGCATCATCCAGATGGGCGTGCAGGTGACCGAAGGCCTCGGCGCCGGTGCGCATCCCGACGTCGGCCGCGCCGCCGCCGAGGAGGTGATCGACGAAATTCGCGATCATCTCGCCGGCGCCCACATGGTGTTTGTCACCGCCGGCATGGGCGGCGGCACCGGCACCGGCGCGGCGCCGGTCATCGCCAAGGCCGCGCGGGACGCCGGCATCCTCACGGTCGGCGTCGTCACCAAGCCGTTCCATTTCGAGGGCCAGCGCCGCATGCGCGTCGCCGAGAACGGCATCACCGAGCTGCAGAAATGCGTCGACACGCTGCTGATCATTCCGAATCAGAATCTGTTCCGCGTCGCCAACGAGAAGACGACTTTCGCTGACGCCTTCGCGATGGCCGACCAGGTGCTCTACTCCGGCGTCGCCTGCATCACCGACCTGATGGTGAAGGAAGGCCTCATCAACCTCGACTTCGCCGACGTGCGCACCGTCATGCGCGAGATGGGCAAGGCGATGATGGGAACCGGCGAGGCGGAAGGCGACAAGCGCGCGCTCACCGCCGCCGAAGCGGCGATCTCCAATCCGCTGATCGACGACGCGTCGATGAAGGGTGCCAAGGGATTGCTGATCTCCATCACCGGCGGCCGCGACCTCAAGCTCTACGAGGTCGACGAGGCAGCGACCCGCATCCGCGAGGAAGTCGATCAGGACGCCAACATCATCGTCGGCGCGACCTTCGACGAGACGCTCGATGGCATCATCCGCGTGTCGGTCGTGGCGACCGGAATCGATCACGTGGCCGAACAGCGTGTTGCGCCGGCCACGCCCGACGCCCGCATCGCCGAGCTCGCGAGCTGGCTGAAGAACGACAAGGAGCGGATGAGCGAGCGCCCGCAAGCGCCGCCGCAATCCCGTCCTTTGCCGCATCCACAGCCGGTGCCACAGCCGCAGGCGGTCCGCCCGCCCGCAGCAGCAGCGCCGACGCCCGCCTCGCTCAATGCCACGATCGAGTCGGCTGCCAAGGCGGCGATCGCGGCTGCCGCGATGGAGGACATCAACATCCGTCCGCTGACGCTCAATCCTTCGCTGTTCCCCGATCCGCAGACCAGCGAGGAAGAGGCAGCGGTGCAGGAGCCCGAGGAGTTCATCCCGCCGAAGGCGGAGCGCTTGCCGCGCGCGCCGCGCATGCCGCGGCTCGACGAACTGCCGGTGCCCGCGCAGAACCAGATCCTTGCCCGCCGCGGAGAGTTGCCGCAGCAGGAGCATCCGGGGCGGCGGAAGTCGTTGCTGGAACGTTTGGCCTCGGTCGGCCGCGGACGCCGCGACGAGAGCAGGGAGGAGGAAGTGCCTCTGCCGCGCACACCTCAGTCCGCGCCGCCGCCGACCGACCGGCTGGCCGGACGGCCTATGCCGCGCCCGTCAGAGCCGCGCCCGGAACCGGTCTCCGATTACGCCAAGCGCGCCGCGCCTCAGGGGCTCGACCAACATGGCCGCCAAACTCCTGTGCATAACCACGCTGAAGAGGATCAGCTGGAAATCCCCGCCTTCCTGCGCCGGCAGGTGCGTTGAGCACCTGCCAGTTTTGCATCTTGTCCTGACGAGGTGGCCCGCAAGTATGCTTGCCGGCCGCCTTGTTCACGGCACGCCGGTACGAACGAAGGCTTTGATTCCGCGCCTCTTAACCGGCAGCGGAAAACTGCAAACCTCTGAATCACACCGAAAGTCAGTAGGTGTTGCAAGTGACGCCGGCCGCGCAGCGTCGCACAGCTCGCCGTTCTACGCGCCGATGGGCTCCGGCTACGCTTCCCGGTGTGGCCGGGCGACCAATCTCCGCTTGTGCGCGGTCGATGGAAAGCACGACGCCCGATGTCGCTGAACTTTTGACCGATACGGGCATTGCGCAAAGCAGAGCAGCCGCCGCGGCAGCCGCGAAGACCAGCGCAGCTTTGTTGTGGAATATAGACATCATATCCTCCTTGCCTTCTTCTTCTGGACTGCAAGGCGAACGTTGGCACGGACTTCTCACGCGAGTTTGATACAGATCAAGTTATGCAAAAGGGTCGCAGGAAAGTGATGAATCTTCCATCAGCCTGTTCCAACTCCGAACACGATGCCGACAATTTGCACGGCGATCACCTTCACGATGGTCATTGAGGGGAAGATCATGGCGTAGCCGATATCGGGGCGTTCAGTGGGCGCCATGCGTGCCGCATAAACCAGGATCGCAGGGTTTCCCGTCGCGCCAGAGGCAACCCCCAATAGATCGTCGAGTGGAATCTTCATAAACAGATAGCCGACGAGCAGCACGATGAGCACAGTCGTCACCAAGACTGCAGCGCCGATGAACAGCATCGTCAACCCGGACTCCGACAGCGTTCGAACGAACGGCTGGCCGGCGTTGATACCGACCGCAGCCAGGAATATGGCTAAGCCGTAGTTGCGCAGCACGATATTCGCTGGCAGCGGCATGACCCAGAGCATTGGACCGGTACGGCGCAGCTTGCCGAGGATGAGCGCGACGATGAGCGGGCCACCGCCGACGCCGAGCGTGACGGTGCCGACTCCAGGAATAGGAATGGGAATAAGCCCGACCAGCAGGCCGAGAACCATGCCGATCCCGAGCGAGACGTAGCTGAACTCGGCCGCCGATTTCACGGTGTCGCCGAAATAGCGCCGCACCTCTTCCTTGCGCTCGGGCGGCATGAGGACGCCTACGCGATCGCCAAATTCCAGCGTCAGGTCGGGGTTCGGAACAATGTCCGAGTCATAGCGTCTGACATGCAGCAGATTGATCGGGAATCCTGCCGGCAGCTTGAGCTGCGCCAGCGGCACGCCGACGACATTTGCTTTGCCGACGAAGACGCGAATGTAGTCGAGGCTGGAGCGATCCTTGACGATCCGACCCGGCGCCAGGCTTCCGAGCTTGGCCGCCGCTTGCGCGAGCGCTCCTTCCTGTTCGGCGACGAGCATGAGGCTGTCACCGGAGGCAAGGATGAGATCGTCCGATGGAATAAAATTTTGACCCTCCGTTCTCACCATCGTTACCTGAACGCCGGGCGGCAATTCTTTGCTCAGATCGCTGAGGCTTTGGTCCGAACAATTGTCGCCCAGGGTAATCTCGCCCATATGGAAGCGTTGCGATTTCGGCGGGAAGCTCGGCTGCACCATGCGCGCCAGGAAATAGATGCACAGAATCGGGCCGATGACGCCGAACGGATACGAAATTGAATAGCCGACCGACGGCTCGCTGTTTCCCGTGGTATCGAGTGCAGCCTGCAGAGTGGCCGTACTCGTCATCGAACCCGCATAAATGCCCAGGGTATGACCAAGCTTTATGCCAAACACATGGCCAAGCCCAAGCGCGACGAACAGGCCGGCGATGCAGGCTACGAACGCCAACAGGTTATACTTGCGGCCGACGCCGCTCATTCCTTCAAAAAATTCGCGTCCATATAGGATCCCGATGCCGTAGAGAAACATGATCAACCCGGTGAGACCGATCGGGCCCACAATTTGTGCCTTCGGCGCGAACGCGCCGATGGCAAGCCCGACGAACAGGACGGCGCCGACACCGAGCGAAAAGGTGCCGATCCTGATCTGGCCGACCAGATAGCCAACGCCGATGGCAAGAAAGATCGTGAGAATTGGCTGTGTGCCGAGGATTTGGCGGACGGTGTCCAACATGAGGTTCTCTCCGGCTCGTATTCGAGGCGTTCAATTTGCGATGACGCAGTCAGCGGGCGTTGCAGCCCGCCGCACGGAATTGTTCGATCACGCGGTTGGTGAGTGCGGTAGTCGGCGCCGCCGTATCCAAGTGCACGTATTCCAGATTCATCGCCTTCCACTTGAACGCACCAAGCTGATGAAACGGCTGCACTTCGACCCATTGGACGTTTTTCATCGGCGCCACCAATCGCGCGATGCCCTCGACATTCGCGGGGTCATCGGTGGAGCCCGCCACCAGCGTGAACCTCACCCACACCGGCTTGCCGAGCGCTGCCAGCCGTTCGGCAAAGCGCAAGGTCGGAGCCAGCTCTCGGCCGGTCACCTTGCGATAGGTTTCCGGATCCGAGCTCTTGATGTCGAGCAGCACGAGGTCGACGCAGGACAGGTATCCGTGATCGGCGCGGTCACCGAGAAATCCCGATGTTTCAATCGCAGTGTGCAGGCCCATGCGCTTGGCAGCGGCAAGTATTCGTCGCGTGAAGCCAAGCTGCACCATCGGCTCGCCGCCCGAGATGGTCAGGCCGCCATCGAGCGAACGCAGGGCGGGCGCAAAGCTTCCCAGGCGCTCGATGACGTGTTGCGCCGAAATGTAGGTTCCGTCCTTCAGATGCCAAGTGTCGGGATTGTGGCAGTAGGAGCAGCGCAGCAGGCAGCCCGATACGAACAGGACAATCCGTAAGCCGGGGCCGTCGTAACGGGATGAGGTCTCGTAGGAGTGGACGTAGCCGAACGCGCCATCCGAATCGTCGCCAGCTTCACTCTCATCCGGCGCGTCCGGCGATATTCCGACGCGGAGATCATGCCGGCTGCCAGCCTCGATGGTGCCTTCCTGTGACATGACGCGTCCTCCAGGCTCCAACGTTGCCGGCACAACACGCACGCATCCGATCCCGAAATGCGCGCTGCGTCCGTCGAATACCGTCAATCAAATGCGATATCCGCAACCCAGCATGCAGGCTGCACCAGCGGCGTAGCGGCGTGTCACAGTTGGCCGTGGAATGTGCGGCTGATCACATCCTGCTGCTGCTCGCGTGTCAGGCGGACAAAGTTCACGGCATAGCCGGAAACGCGAATTGTCAGCTGCGGGTACTTGTCGGGATGTTTCATCGCATCCTCGAGCGTCGCCTTGTCGACGATGTTGAGGTTCATGTGGAAGCCGCCGCTGTCGAAATAGATGTTGCAGGCCTTGACCGCCGCGTCGATCAGTTCCGCAGCCGACAGGTGCGCCTTTTGCGGCGCCACCGATACGGTGTAACTGATGCCGTCCTGAGCGTCTTTGTAGGGCAGCTTCGCAACCGACAGGCATGACGCGAGCCAGCCATGGCTGTCGCGGCCATGCATGGGATTCGCGCCAGGTGCAAAGGGCTCGCCCTTGCGACGCCCGTCCGGCGTATTTCCGGTGTGCTTGCCGTAAACCACGTTCGAGGTAATCGTCAGCACGCTTTGCGTGTGGGTTGCTCCGCGGTAAGTGGGATGCTTGCGGATCTTGCCCATAAACCGCGTGACCAGATCCGCAGCGATGCTGTCGACGCGGTCATCGTTGTTGCCGAATTGCGGCAGTGGGCCCTTGCTGTCGATCTTGTAGTCGACGGCGAGACCGGTGTTGTCGCGGATCGGATAAACCTTTCCATATTTGATGGCCGCAAGGCTGTCGGCGGCGACCGACAAGCCGGCGATGCCGAACGCCATGGTTCGCAGGATGTCGCGGTCGTGCAGCGCCATTTCCAGGCGCTCATAGAAGTACTTGTCGTGCATGTAGTGGATGCAATTCATGGCGTGCACATAGGTGCGAGCCAGCCACTCCATTGTGCGATCGAATTTTTCGAAAACCTCATCGTATTCGAGCACGTCCCCGGTTGCCGGCGGCGTCGCCGGCGCGATCTGATCGCCCGACATCTCATCCCTGCCGCCATTGATCGCATAGAGCAGCGCCTTCGCCAGATTGACGCGCGCTCCGAAGAACTGCATCTGGCGGCCGAGCTTCATGGCCGAGACGCAGCATGCGATGCCGTAATCGTCACCCCAGTTCGGCCGCATCAGGTCGTCATTCTCGTATTGCAGAGATGAGGTGTCGCGGCTGACCTTGATGCAATAGCGCTTGAAGTTGTCGGGCAGATGCTTCGACCACAGCACCGTGATGTTCGGTTCCGGCGCCGGCCCGAGATTGGTCAGCGTGTGCAGCATGCGATAGCTGCTCTTGGTCACCAGCGGCCGGCCATTCAAGTCCATGCCACCGACGCACTCGGTTGCCCAGTACGGATCGCCGCTGAACAGCGCATCGTAGTCGGGCGTACGCAGGAAGCGCACGATGCGCAGCTTCTGCACCAACTGATCCCACAATTCCTGCGCACCGGCCTCGTCTAGCGTGCCCTCGCGCAGGTCGCGCTCGATATAGATGTCGAGAAAGCTCGAGATACGGCCAACCGACATCGCGGCGCCGTTGGCTTCCTTGACCGCGCCGAGATAGGCAAGATAGGTCCACTGCACGGCTTCGTGCGCGTCATCCGCCGGCCGGGTAATGTCGCAGTCGTAAAGCTTCGCCATCGCCGCCAGATCTTGCAGGGCCCGCATTTGCTCCGCGAGCTCTTCCCGGATACGGATCACTTCGTCGGTCGGCCACATGTCGTCGACCTGCGACCGCTCCGCATGCTTGGCTTCGAGCAGGCGCGCGGTGCCGTAAAGCGCGACGCGGCGGTAATCGCCGATGATCCTGCCGCGACCGTAGGCATCCGGAAGCCCGGTGATGATGCCGGACTTGCGACATTTCATGATCTCGGGCGTGTAAGCATCGAAGACCCCGTCGTTATGGGTCTTGCGATAGTGGGTGAATGCAGCGTGGACCTGCGGGTCGGCCTCGAAGCCGGCGGCTTTGAGGCCCGCCTCGACCATGCGCAATCCGCCGTAAGGGAAAATCGCGCGCTTGAATGGCTGATCCGTTTGCAGGCCGACAATGACTTCGTTGTCGCGATCGATGTAGCCGGCCTTGTGCGCGAGCACCGTCGACGGTGTTTTTGCATCGACGGCCAGAACGCCCGTCTTTTGCTCTTCCTTGAAATAAGGCTGGAGCTTGTCCCACACCGCCTTGGTCCGTTGCGACGGCGCGGCGAGGAATTTCTCATCGCCATCATACGGCGTGACGTTGCAGACGATGAAATCGCGGACGTCGATGCTGCTGCACCAGGACCCAGGTTGAAATCCTCGCCAGCAATTTTCATCCTTGCAATTGTTGGCAAGTCGATTATTGGCAAGTCCAACGGATCCTTCCATGGCACCTCTCCTCGCCTTGCTGCGCGTCTCTGACGAGCACGGCGCGCTCCCTATCGGATATAGCTGCGCCACAAGCCCACTGTTTGATCAGGATCAAATTCGATCAAACGTTCTCGGCAATGGTCTCGCCGGCCGTCGCGGCGCCCTGTTTCAACAGCGCCAACGTCTGGCGCGCGATCATCAATTCCTCGTCGGTCGCCACGACGTAGAGCCCGATCCGGCTTTGCGGATGCGAAATCACGGATTTGCCCGTTTCGTTGGCCACCGGATCGAAAACGACACCCAGCCAGCCCAGCTGCTCGGCAACGCGCCCGCGGATGACCGCGGAGCGTTCGCCGATGCCGGCGGTGAAGACGAAAGCATCAAGTCCGCCGAGTGCAGCGGCCAGCATTCCGGCATTGAGCGCCACGCGATATACGAAATAGTCGACGGCAAGTTTTGCAGCAGGCGCGGGGTTCGTTTGTAGCTCCCGCATGTCGTTGCTGACGCCGGAGAGGCCTTTCAGACCGCTTTCGCGATAGAGCAAATCCTGCACCGCCGCCGCTGTCATGCCTTTTTCGGTGATCAGGTAGAGCAGGACGCCGGGATCGATCTGCCCCGGCCGCGTTCCCATCGGCAGTCCATCAAGCGCGGTGAAGCCCATCGTGCTCTCGACGCTTCGGCCTTTGGCAAGCGCGCACATCGACGCGCCGCTGCCGAGGTGGGCAATGATGACTCGGCCTTTGGCAATGGCCGGTGCCACTTCGCGCAAGCGCTCGGCGACGTATTCGTAGGACAGTCCATGGAAGCCATAGCGGCGGACCCCTTCGGCGTAGAAGCGTTCGGGGATCGCGTAATGATCGGCGACGGCACTGTGGCCGCGGTGGAAGGCGGTATCGAAGCAGGCGACCTGCGGGAGGTCAGGGAAGCGGGCGAGAAGGACTCGGATCGGGGCCAGATTATTGGGCTGGTGTAAGGGCGCCAGCGACACGTAACGTTCAAGATTGGCGAGCACCTCACCATCGACCCTGACCGGCCGATCATATTGCGGCCCGCCGTGCACAACGCGGTGACCGACAGCTGCGGGTTCGAGTTTCTGCGTCTCGCGTAGCCACGCGCCGGCGCTGAGCAGAGCTGCGGGGACGTCGCCGATTTGCGCGGGAGCGTAGGATTGGTCGATCAGGAGTTGCTGATTGGGACCTTCGGCGCGCAGATGAGGCCGCGTGCCGATGCCGTCCATCTGCCCTTTGACCAGGCGGCGCAGCCCACTGTCTGCATCCGCCGCGAACACCTGGAACTTGACACTCGAAGAGCCGGCATTGACGACCAGGATCGTGTCCATGATCGTGTCCATGATCGTGTCCATGGCAGTCATGCCGCGGGCAAGGCCGTGCCGCGCCGGCGGGCCTCGGCATAGAGCACGGCGGCTGCGCAGGAGGCCATCCGGCTGCGCACAGAATCCGCGCGCGAGGTGAGGATGATCGGCACGCGCGCGCCGAGCACCAACCCGGCTGCATCCGCCTTGGCCAGGAAGGTAAGATTCTTGGCCAGCATATTGCCGGCCTCGAGATCGGGAACGACAAGGATTTGTGCCCGTCCGGCGACGGGCGATACGATGCCTTTGATCTTCGCAGCTTCGGGATCAATCGCGTTGTCGAAGGCGAGCGGCCCATCGAGAATGCCGCCGGTGATTTGACCGCGATCGGCCATCTTGCACAGCGCCGCGGCTTCGATGGTCGAGGGAATCTTGGAGGTCACCGTCTCGACGGCGGACAGGATGGCGACGCGCGGCGTGCCGAGGCCGACCTGATTGAACAGGTCGATGGCATTCTGAATGATGTCGCGTTTGGCATCGAGATCGGGGAAAATGTTGATAGCGGCGTCGGTGATGAACAGCGTCTCCGGATAAGTCGGCACGTCCATGATGAAGACGTGACTGATCCGCCGCGCCGTGCGCAGCCCGGTCTTGCTCGCCGCCACCTCGCGCATCAGTTCGTCGGTATGCAGGCTGCCCTTCATCAAAAGCTCGCCATTGGACTCGCGGAGAAGCTCGACCGCTTTCGCCGCGGCGGCTTCGCTATGGGGAGCGTCGACCACCTCGAATCGACCGATGTCCAGTCCGTGCTCCCGGGCGACCGCGCCGATCTTGGCGGCCGGTCCGACCAGTATCGGGACGATGATTCCGGCGTCGGCAGCCTCGATGACGCCGCGAAGCGAGGTCTCGTCGCAGGGGTGCGCCACCACGGTTCGTGCCGCAACTCCTTTGGCTCGCGCGATCAGACGATCGTATTTCGAGCCCGGTGGCTGACTTAACGGGCCCACGGCCCGAATGTTGCCGATCTCGCTGTCGCGTGCGGTGGACATGGCGGCGCCTCGGGGCAATTAGCGTTGCTCTATGATATCCGCGCCTTTCCGCCGCGGTTTGATCTGGATCAAGCAATCAGTGCGCAGCTTTGCCTCAGCACCCATTCGAGACGGCGGCCAGGCGACGAAAATCCGCTGCAAAGATTACGTGCACGTCCAACAATGCGTTTTAAGTCAATTGTAGAGATACGCGCACACTCCGGGCTTCGTGCCGCGTACTCACACGCAGGCCGCATTTCTCGAAGACTTTCAACATCGGAATGTTGTCCGGTAGAACGTCGGCGATCAATTCCGTGAGCCCGGCGTGCCGTGCGATCGCAATGAGGTGGCGCAGCAGTGCGGCGCCGATGGACTGTCCTTGGTATAGGTCGACAACAGCAAACGCGAGTTCAGCCTGTCCGGGTTGGACGACGACATAGCGCCCCCCGCCGACGATCGTAGACCGCCCGCCATCTTCAACGACCGCGACCAGCGCGACATGATCGATGAAGTCGACATTGACGAAGAATGCGATTTCCTTGTCGCTGAAGTAACGTTTTGCGCCGAAGAAACGCCGATAGCGCGACGTGGCGCTGCTGCGCTCCACAGCCGCCAGGAGTTCGGCCTGGTCGGCCGGCCGCAGCGCGCGGATTTCCATCGGCCGGCCGTCGCGCAGTGTCTCGACCGCCGAATACTGGACAGCTTTCAACGGTGAGCCTCTCGCTGTCTTTTCGGCGTTGAAACAACGCCAAAAAAGACTTTGGCGAGTTGACCTGGGTCAAACTTGCGCTGCGACGATCGGCATGGCGGTAGACTCCTGTGCATAACCGGAGCGAAGAGGACCCGTTGGAAATCCCGGCCTTCCTGGGCGGCAGGTGCGTTGAGCGCCTGCAAGTTTTGCATCTTGTCCTGACGAGGTGGCCCGCAAGCATCCTGCCGGCCGCCTCGCTTCCGGTACGCCGGTACGAACGAAGGCTTTGATTCCGCGCCCCTTTATTCGCGGCCGCAGAGCACGTTGCCGTGCACCGAAAAGTGTAGCAGCGATCGCCGACTACTGGCACGCGATGTGCCCAAAGCGCAGGCGGGCCGTCTTTTTGCGGCGCCTTGCCGACAAGAGTACGGCCAGAACATGGTAACAGTCGGTAAGAAAGCGTGAGTTGGTCGTATCGGGCTTCGCCGGTAATCTCCAACCCGTCAGAGGGTAGTGTCGGGGAACGGAGTTTAGGCGGTCCAGTGGACCTCCCCGGAAACGACGGGCAAACCCGCATACCCTTGAAGTTGGGGTCGGCCGCGACTGTGCTCGTGCAACGCGGTTATCGGGTGTGGGACGATGGTATGAGCTGGGGCTTGCAGTCCGGCAGGCAGACAACCCTGCGTAATCAGGCGGTCGTACGCGGAGTCGGTGTTCACTCCGGTTCGCCGGTTACATTGACTCTCCATCCCGCCGAGGCCGATAGCGGCATCGTCTTCGTCCGTTGCGGCACCAACGGCAAACGCGACCGCGAACTCAAAGCCAATTTCCGCGCTGTGATCGCGACCGAGTTCGCGACTGTGTTGGGCGATCAAAGCGGACCCGCGGTTTCCACCACCGAGCATGTGCTCGCAGCCTTGCGCGGTCTCGGGGTTGATAACGCCATCGCCGAAGTCGACGGTGCTGAAGTCCCCATCATGGATGGCAGTGCGGCTGCGTTCGTCGCCGCCATCGATCAGGCCGGTATCGTCAAGCTCACTGCGCCGCGGCGCTACATTCAGGTGCTCAAGCCGGTACGGGTGGGCAAAAACGGTTCTTATGGCGAGCTGCTGCCGCACTTGGGCGGGCTGCGCATCGAAGCCGAAATCGAATTCGACCATCCGCTGGTTGGCCGGCAGTCGTTCTCCGCTGATGTCGCGCCGAACGTCTTCCGCCGCGAACTCGCCCGCGCCCGGACTTTCGGCTTCATGCGCGACGTCGCCAAGCTGTGGAGCGCAGGCTATGCGCTCGGCGCGTCGTTCGAGAATACGGTCGTCGTCGCCGAAGATCGCGTTCTCAATCCCGAGGGCACGCGCTTTGCCGATGAATTCGTCCGCCACAAAGTCGTCGATGCGATCGGCGATCTGGCGCTGGCCGGCGCGCCGCTGCTCGCCACCTACCGCTCGGTGCGCGGCGGCCATAAGCTCAATCACGCCGTACTGACCGCCTTGATGGCCGATCCGAGCGCATGGACCTATGTGGAGACGCCGCAACCCGCCCGCCGCCCCCGCCGCCCCCGCGGCCATGCCGACCTGCCCGCCGGCTTCGTGGCGCCCGCCTACGGCCCCGACGTCTCTTGAATTGCTTAACTTTTCCGCCTTAATCCGGGCCGATTGTCGGCCATAATGCCAAGCTTGTATGGGGTTGCGAAGCATGCGCCGGCACGCGCGGGGGTGCGCGCCCGGTGCTGACGCGTCGCGGGGACCGGAACGTAAATCACGCTCATGATGCTGCGAGTACGAGGATCGGGACGGTCCGGTAGCAAGTTGCGTGCGCTGGCGGGTTGCCTGGCGCTTGCGCTTCTGACTGCGCCGCTTATCGGCTGCAGTCTGTTCAACAAGGAAGACGATTACGTTCCCGATACGCCGGCCGACAAGCTCTACAACGAGGGGCTTTTCCTGCTGAACGACAAGCAGGACTACAAGGCGGCGGCGAAGAAATTCGATCAGGTCGAGCGCGAGAATCCGTATTCCGACTGGGCGCGCAAGGCGCTGTTGATGTCGGCCTTCGCCGATTATCAGTCGGATCAATACGAGGACTGCATCAATGCGGCGAAGCGCTATGTGGCGCTGCATCCCGCCAGCCCCGATGCGGCCTACGCCCAATACTTGATCGGTTCATCCTACTACGATCAAATTCTCGACATATCGCGCGATCAGGAGCGCGCGCAGAAGGCCATCGATGCCTTCGGCGACGTGGTGCACAAATATCCGGACAGCGAGTACGCACTGGCGGCCAAGAAGAAAATCGAGATGGCACGCGACCAGCTCGCCGGCAAGGAAATGGAGATCGGCCGCTTCTACATGAAAAAGCGCGATTTCCTCGGCGCGATTAATCGATTCAAGGTCGTCGTTACGCAGTACCAGACCACGCGCGAAGTCGAGGAGGCGCTGGAGCGGCTGACCGAAGCCTATGTGGCGCTCGGCATCCTGGACGAGGCGCAGACCGCGGCGGCGGTGCTCGGCCACAATTTCCCGGACAGCCCTTGGTACCACGACGCCTATAATCTTCTCCGCGGCCAGGGCCGCGAACCCAACGAGAATAAATCTTCGTGGATCAGCCAGGCATTTAAGAAGTTGACCGGGTAGCTGATCCCAGACAGCGGAGGACGGACGGCGGAACGGGAATCGCGTATTATCTCTTTTCCGTCTTTACTCGTCTGTCATCATGCTGAGCCGCCTGTCTATTCGCGACATCGTCCTGATCGATCGGCTGGACATCGATTTCGGTTCCGGCCTTGCCGCGCTTACCGGCGAGACCGGCGCCGGCAAGTCGATCCTGCTCGATGCGTTCGCGCTTGCGCTCGGCGCTCGCGGCGAGGCCGGGCTGGTGCGCGCCGGCGCCGAGCAGGGCCAGGTCATCGCCGCCTTTGAGCTGGCGAAAAAACATCCGGCACGGCGCGTCCTCGCCGAGAACGATCTCGGCGGCCAAGATCTTGGCGGCGAAGACGAATTGATCGTGCGGCGCGTGCAATTCGCCGACGGCAAGACGCGCGCCTTCGTCAACGACCAGCCGGTCAGCGTGCAGGTGTTGCGCGCGCTCGGCGCGGCTCTGGTCGAAATCCACGGCCAGCACGACGAACGCGCCTTTGTCGATGCCGCCACGCATCGTGCGTTGCTCGACGCTTACGGCGGCATCGACGAGGAAGCCGCCGACATCGCGCGGTTATGGCGGGAGCGGCGCGCCTGCGAAGACGCGGTCGCCGCGCACCGCGACAATGTCGAGCGCGCCAATCGCGAGGCCGAATGGCTGCGGCACGCGGTCGACGAACTCGGCCGCCTGGCGCCGCAAGAGGGTGAGGAGACCAAGCTTGCCGACCGGCGCGCATCCATGATGCAAGCGGAAAAAGTCGCCGAGGATTTGCGCACCACGCACGAGGCGATCGGCGGTCCGCAATCTCCGGTGCCGCCGCTTGCCACCGCGCTGCGCCGCCTCGAACGCCGCGCCGCGCAGGCGCCCGCGCTGATCGACCCTGCGGTCAAAGCGATCGACGCTGCGCTCTCCGCCTTGGAAGAGGCGCGCGGGCATCTGGAAGCGGCGTTGCGCGTCGCCGAATACGATCCAAAGGAACTCGAACGCATCGAGGAACGGCTATTTGCGCTGCGCGCGGCCGGGCGCAAATACAATGCGCCGGTCGACGCGCTCAATGCGCTGGCGGCGCGCTACGCCGGCGATCTGGCGCTGATCGACGCCGGCGCCGAGCAGCTCGCCGCGCTTGAGAGCGCGGCGCAAGCCGCCAATGCGCGCTACCGCGAGGCGGCGCAAAAACTCTCCGCCGCGCGCAAGCGCTCAGCCGCCGCGCTCGACAAGGCGGTCAATGCGGAGCTGAAGCCGCTCAAGCTCGAACGCGCCCGCTTCTCCACCGAGATCGCCGCGGCGGACGAAGGTCCGGACGGCATCGATCGGGTCGAGTTCTGGGTGCGCACCAATCCCGGCACCCGGCCGGGGCCGCTGATGAAGATCGCGTCCGGCGGCGAGCTCGCGCGCTTTCTGCTCGCGCTCAAAGTCGTGCTCGCCGATCGCGGCTCGGCGCCGACGCTGATCTTCGACGAGATCGACACCGGCGCCGGCGGCGCGGTTGCCGACGCCATCGGCGTGCGGCTGTCGCGGCTTGCGTCCGGCGTGCAGGTGATCGCGGTGACGCATGCACCGCAGGTGGCGGCGCGCGCCGACCGGCATTACCTGATCTCGAAGGATGCGCTTGGCGGCGGCAAGCGGGTGACCACCCGCATCCTCGAACTGGCAGATGAGCGCCGCCGCGAGGAGATTGCGCGGATGCTCGCCGGCGCGGAAATCACCGCCGAAGCCCGCGCCGCCGCTGAACGGCTCATCCGCGCGGCGAGTTGATACGGCTGATACGTCATGGCGTCTCGCAAAAAACCGGAAACAGCCGTCGAAGCACTGAGCGAAAACCAGGCGAAGGCCGAATATGCGCGGCTGGCGAAAGACATCGCCGACAGCGACCGCCGCTACTATCAGGACGACGCGCCGAGCCTTTCAGACGCGGCCTACGATGCGCTCCGCCGGCGTTACAACGCCATCGAGGCGCGCTTCCCGCAACTGCGCACCGCCGAAAGTTTGACGCAGCACGTCGGCGCGGCGCCGTCGGCGCGCTTTGCCAAAGTGCGCCACGCGGTGCCGATGCTCTCGCTCGACAACGCGTTTGCCGACGAAGACGTGGTCGACTTCGTCGGCCGCATCCGCCGCTTCCTGCGCCTGCCGGAAAGCGAAGAGATCAGCTTCAGCGCCGAGCCGAAGATCGACGGGCTGTCGATGTCGTTGCGCTACGAGAACGGCGAGTTGGTCACTGGCGCGACCCGCGGCGACGGTACCGAGGGCGAGGACGTCACCGCCAATATCAAAACGCTCGCCGACATTCCGCACCGGCTCAAGGGCCGCGGCGTGCCGGCGATCTGCGAGGTGCGCGGCGAAGTCTACATGACCAAGAACGCTTTCCTCGAACTCAATCGGCAACAAGCCGAGGCTAAAGCGCCACTGTACGTCAATCCGCGCAATACCGCGGCCGGGTCGTTGCGGCAGAAGGACCCCTCGATCACCGCGTCGCGTCCGCTCGGTTTTTTTGCTTACGCCTGGGGCGAGATGAGCGACATGCCGGCGGACACGCAGTCGGGCATGATCAAGTGGTTTGCGGCCTGCGGATTTAAGACCAATCCGCTGACCCGAATGTGCCGCTCGGTCGAGGAGCTGCTTTCGTTCCATCGCGAGATCGAGTTGCAGCGCGCCACGCTCGACTACGACATCGACGGCGTCGTCTATAAGGTCGATCGCCTCGATTGGCAGGAGCGGCTCGGCTTCGTCTCGCGCTCGCCGCGCTGGGCGATCGCGCACAAATTCCCGGCCGAGAAGGCGACCACCATCGTGCGCGACATCGAGATCCAGGTCGGTCGCACCGGCGCGCTCACGCCGGTCGCCAAGCTCGAGCCGGTCACGGTCGGCGGCGTCGTGGTGCAGAACGCCACGCTGCATAATGAGGAGGAGATCAAGCGCCTCGACGTGCGCAAAGGCGACACCGTTACCATTCAGCGCGCCGGCGACGTCATTCCGCAAGTTCTTGGCGTGATCGCCGAAAAGCGCCCGCGCGACGCCAAGCCCTACAAGTTTCCAACGAAGTGTCCGTGCCCGCTGCATACCGACGTGGTGCGGGAGATCATTGCCGGCGGCGAGGAAGGCGCGCGCGCCCGCTGCACCGGGGAGTTCGCCTGCCCGTATCAGGCGCTGGGTCACCTCGAACATTTTGTCTCCCGCCGCGCCTTCGATATCGACGGGTTGGGCGAAAAGCAGATCGCGTTTTTCTATGACGAGGGCTGGATCACAGAGCCGGCGGAAATCTTCACCCTGCGCGAGCGCAACGGCAAACTGGCGCTGCGCGAGACCGGCAAAAAGACCCGTCTTGAGGACATTGAGGGTTTCGGCGAGACCTCGGTGCGCAATCTGTTCAACGCGATCGAGGCGCGGCGCGAGATTTCGCTCGAACGCTTCATCTACGCGCTCGGCGTCCGCCACGTCGGCGAGACCACGGCGGTGGCGCTGGCGCGCGGCTACGGCAGCTGGGCCGCCTTTCACGACGCCTGCCTCAGGCTCGCCAAAGGCGATGCCGAGGCGGTCGAGGAAATGGACGCGCTCGATCAGATCGGCGACACCGTGATCGAGAGCCTGCGCGATTACTTCGCCGAGGCGCATAACCGGCGGCGGGTCGAGCGGCTTGCCGCACAGGTGCGCATCATCGACGCCGAAAAGCCGCGCGCCGATTCGGCGGTCGCCGGCAAGACCGTGGTGTTTACCGGCTCACTGGAAAAAATGACGCGCGATGAGGCGAAGGCTTCCGCCGAGCGGCTCGGCGCGAAAGTGTCCGGCTCGGTGTCGAAGAAGACCGATTACGTGGTGGCGGGGCCGGGCGCCGGCTCGAAGCTTGCGGACGCGAAGAAGTTCGGCGTCACGGTGCTGACCGAAGACGAGTGGGTGAAGCTCATACGCTAGTTGTCATTGCGAGGAGCGGTAGCGACGAAGCAATCCAGGGGCCGCTTGCTCGGAGCGAGCCGTCCTGGATTGCTTCGCTCCGCTCGCAATGACGATCTTGCCGTTCCTAAACAGTTGGCGCCGCGGCATACTCGCACCGCGGCGCTGTTATTTTCTTGGCGTTGTTTTCTGTAAGATGCTTCGCGCGGCCCTTTATTCATATTCGGCCGGCTACAGCCAGTATGAGGACGATGATCAGGATGAGACCGAGACCGCCGCCGGGATAGTAGCCCCAGCCGGTCGAATATGGCCACGTCGGCAATGCGCCAATGAGCAGCAGAATCAAAATCACGATCAGAATGGTCGACAGCATGGCGTCTCCTCCACCTTGCCAAACTTGAAAGTAAAACGTCCGCAGCAAATAAAAGTTCCAATATCGCGCGGCAAATAAAGTCACTGCGCTGCAACAGCGAGGAAACTAAAAGTCAACTGATATGACCGTCACCCTGAGGTGCTCGGCGCGAAGCGCCGAGCCTCGAAGGGCGACAGCCCCCAGATCGGCTGTAGCCGATCTGGGCACTAAAACATTTTCGAAATCGGCAAAAGACCGATTTCGATTGGCGCCTCGGCCGCATCCTTCGAGGCTCGCCATAGCGCGTCAAAGACGCGCGTAAACGCGCTAATGGCTCGCACCTCAGGATGACGGAAATAAGCGGCAATCGCTCAGCATTGCGTCGGCGTCAGCGGCGCGGTGGCTGTGCTCAACCATTGCCGCGTCGGCGCATCGAGACCGGGCGAGAGCGCGTCGCGTACGCGCGCGTGATAGGCGTTGAGCCAGGCGAGCTCCTCTTGCGTGAGTATCGCTGGTTCGATGAGGCGGCGGTCGATCGGCGCCAGCGTGAGCGTTTCGAAGGCGTTGAGCGGCTTTTCCGCGCCGGCCACGGCTTCGGCTTCGATCACCAGGACCAGATTTTCGATGCGGATGCCGTAAGCGCCGGTCCGGTAATAGCCGGGCTCGTTGGAGATAATCATGCCGCGCTTGAGTGGCGCGCCGCCGAGCTTGGAGATGCGCGCCGGGCCTTCGTGCACCGAGAGATAGGAGCCGACGCCGTGGCCGGTGCCGTGATCGAAATCGAGCCCTTCGCGCCAGAGAAATTGCCGCGCCAGCGTATCGAGCTGCGCGCCGGAGGTGCCGTCGGGAAACACCGCGCGCGCAATCGCGATGTGGCCTTTCAGCACGAGGGTGAAATTCTGCCGCACATCGCCGGCCGGTTCACCGACCGCGACGGTGCGGGTGATGTCGGTGGTGCCGTCTTCGTACTGGGCGCCGGAATCGATCAAAAAGATTTCGCCCGGCGCGATGCGCCGGTTGCTCCTTCGGGTCACGCGGTAATGCACGATGGCGCCGTCGGCGCCGGCGCCGGCGATGGTGGGGAAGGACACGTCCTTGAGCAGTCCGGTGTCGCGGCGGAAGCTTTCCAGCGCCTCGACGGCGTCGATCTCGGTCAGCCGCCCGCTTGGCGCCTCGCGGTCGAACCAGGCGAGAAAGCGGACCACGGCGGCGCCGTCGCGCAGCTGCGCGGCGTGCGCGCCGGCGATCTCGGCTGTGTTCTTGACCGCCTTCATCAGCGCGATCGGATCGCTGCCGCGCAGAATCTTGCCGCCGTTATCGGCGACGAGCCGCGCGATCGCCTCCGCGCAGCTCGCCGGATCGAGGCGGACGGCGCGTTTCTCCGTGCCGAGCGCGGCGAGGTCGCGCTCGAAATCGCTGTCGCTGCGGATGGCGGCGATGTCTTCCAGCCGGTGCCGGACATCGTTGCCGAGCTTGCGCGCGTCGAGATAGAGCGCGGGCCGGCCCTCTTTCGGCACGATGGCGAAGGCCAGCACCACCGGCGTGTGCGGAATATCGCTGCCGCGGATGTTGAACAGCCAGGAGACGGCGTGCGGGTCGGAGACCACGAGCGCGTCGGCCGCGAGCTTCTGCATCTCGGCGCGCACGCGGGCGATTTTCTGTTCCGAGGTTTCGCCGGCATAGCGCAGATCGTGCAACACCACGGCGCCGAGCGGTGGCGCCGGCCGGTCCGGCCAGATCGCATCCAGCGGATTGTCGGCGACCGGCACCAGGCTCGCGCCGGCGGCCGCGCAGGCCTTGGCCAGATGCTCGGCGCCGTCGACCGTGTGCAGCCAGGGCGAATAGCCGAGCTTCTGGCCGGGTTTCAGCGTGGCTTCGATCCATGCCGCCGGCGGCCGCTCGACCAGATGCTCGATGGTGAAGACCGCTCCGTCGACGTCCTCGCCGACCTGCACCTGATAGCGGCCATCGACGAAGATCGCCGCGCGGTCGGCGAGCACGATGGCGACGCCGGCGGAGCCGGTGAAGCCGGTGAGCCAGGCGAGCCGCTCGGCGCAGGGCGGCACGTATTCATTCTGATAGCGGTCGGCGCGCGGCACGATGAAACCGTCGAGCCCGCGCCGGGCCAATTCGGCGCGCAGCGCCGCCACCCGCGGCGCGCTTTCGCCGCGCTCGCCGCGTTCCTCGAACGATTGGAAATGCGCCTCGAACATGCGGAGAATTTATGAGCTGCGGCGGGTCAACACCAGCGTCGTCCAGCCGTCGAGATTGATGCGCCGCTCCAGCGCCAGCGTCCGGTAAGCGGCCATCGCCGCATTGGCCTGGGCGGTCAACAGGCCCGACAAGATGATGCGCCCGCCCGGCGCGGTGAGCCTGATAAGTGGCGCCGCCAAGCGCTGCAGCGGCCCGAGCAGGATGTTGGCGAAGATGAGATCAAACGGCGCGCGCTCGAGCACGGCGCGGCGCGCGACGCCGTCCGCCTGCACGGCTTCGATGAAAGGTCCGACGCCGTTGAGCCGGGCATTTCCACGCGCGGCCCGCACCGCCTGCACGTCGATGTCGGTGGCCAGCACGCGCAGGCGCAGCGCCCGCGCCGCAGCGATGGCGAGCACGCCCGAGCCGGTGCCGAGATCGAGAATGCGTAGGTTACGCCGCTTCCTCAGCGCCTTGCAGATCCGGTCGAGCGCCAGCAGACAGCCGCGCGTGGTGCCGTGATGGCCGGTGCCGAAGGCGAGGGCCGCCTCGATCTCGATGCCGATGCGGTTGCCTGGAATGCGCGCGCGATCGTGCGCGCCATGCACGACAAACCGTCCCGCCTGCACCGGTTTGAGCCCAGCGAGGCTTTCGGCCACCCAATCCTTCGCGGCGACGGGTGCGAAGCGAACCGACCGCGCGGCTTCGGCACCGCCGGCCAATGCGACGAGATCGCGAACGCGGCGCTCGTCGGGTGCGGCATGAAAATAGACCGTCACCCGCCAATGGCCGTGGCCGGCGAGTGTCAGACTGACGGCCGCTTTGTCGCCGGCAAAAGCCTCGGTGAACGCGTCGGTTAGCCTGCGCGCTGATTGTTCACCGGCTTCGAGACTAGCAATCCAGCAATGAATAGGCGGTGGGCCCGGTACCGAAGTCATTGATCTGTCAGGTCCGATCGTACTTATCCCACCAACTCACAGCGAATGGAGCGCCGCTGCATTGCCGCACAGACTGCTCCACTTATCACGCATCATATCCACAGCCTATCCACGCGCTATCCACGTTTATTCCTGCTGTTTTCCACAATATTTGCGCCGGCCTTTCACAGCCTTGTCAACGGCGCGCGGCGGCTTAGGCGTTACCATCGCGCAGGGGCTCGATGCCGGGAGACATGGAATGACACTTAGAAAGTTCGCGCGCGCAAAATTCACGCGCGCCTCGTTATCTGTCGCGCTTAGTCTTGTTTGCGGGCTCTTCGCCGCGCTTTGTATCTTCATTGCCGCAGAGAGAGCGCAGGCGCAGGCGACGCCCGACTATCAGGCGCTGCTGGCGGCGCCTGACCGCAGCGATGCCGACCGCGCAGCCGACAAGCGCCGCGATCCACTGCCGTTTCTGCTCTTCGCTGGCGCGCGCCCGGGCATGAAGGCGCTCGATATGGGCGCCGGCGGCGGCTACTCGACCGAATTGATGGCGCGCGCGGTGGCGCCGGACGGCATGGTCTACGGGCAGAATCCGCCGGATGCGGGCGACAAGCTGAAAGCGGCGTTCGACGCGCGGCTCAAGACACCGGCGATGAAGGACGCGGCCGCCGACTACCAGGCGTTCGACGATCCGATCCCGCCCGGCGTGCACGATCTCGATCTGATCACCTTCCTCTTCTACTATCACGACACGACCTACATGCAGGTCGACCGCGCGGCGATGGACCGCAAGATGTTCGCAGCGCTGAAGCCGGGCGGCTTGCTGGTCATTGCCGATCATTCGGCGCTGCCGGGGCAGGGGATTTCGGTTGGCCACACGCTGCATCGTATCGAGGAAGCGACGCTGCGCCAGGAAGTCGAGGCGGCCGGATTCAAGGTCGTCGCCGAGGGCAATTTCTGGCGCAACGCCGCCGACACTCACGACTTCCCGAGCTACAAGCGCGACATGCCGGTCGACAACTTCGTGCTCAAATTCGGCAAACCGATGTGATAACGTCGTTGCGGCTGTGATAGCGGCCTTGCCGGCTCACGACAGGAGCAGTTCATGGAGGTCCTCGTCTTCGCGTCGCGCAAGGGCGGCTCGGGCAAGAGCACGCTGACCGCGCATCTCGCCGCGCATGCGCACAAGCCGGCGCGGCGGTGCCTGCTGATCGACACTGATCCGCAGGGCTCGCTGACACTGTGGCACAAGCTGCGCGTCACCGAGGGCGCCACCGACGATCTGCCGATCAAAACCATCCAACGCAACATCGCCGACGCGGTGAAGGAGGCCAAGCACGACGGCTTCGACTGGGTGTTCATCGACACCGCGCCCAACATGTCGGCGAGCGTGACCGACGCGATGCGCACGGCCACGCTTGTCGTCATCCCCTGCCGCCCCGGCGTGTTCGACCTCGAGGCGGTGAAGGACACGATCGGGTTCGCCCGCGAGGTGCGAAAGCCCTACGCGGTGGTGCTCAACGCGGCGCCGCCGAAGCGGCAGGACGCCGAAGCGCCGGCGGTGACGCTGGCGCGCGAGGAGTTTGGCAAACTGAACATTCCGGTGTGGGGCGGGCAGATTACCCAGCGGGCGAATTTCTCCGCCGCTCTGGCCGAGGGCGAAGGCGCCAAGGAGTACGACGCGCACTCAAGCGCCGCCGCCGAGATCGCCCGCCTGTGGGTCGCCATCGAGAAATCGGTGAAGGCGATCCACGGCGCCCACGCCGGCGGCATGCACCGCGTTGCGGCCTGAACACGGCACGACCTCAAAGCTATCCAAGCGGCACGCGACCCCCACCTATCCTCCCCCTTTCAGGGGGAGGAAAAGGAAGTTCACGGGCAGGAGAAAGAGGTCGGCCTGATTGAGATTAGAAACGCCGTGTAGGCCGCTTGCTCTTCCTCCCCCTGAAAGGGGGAGGATAGGTGGGGGTCTGCTGACTCGTCGAATACTAGTGAGTCAGCGAAAGTCAGTACGGCGAGAACAAACCGCGCTGCTGCTGATAGCCCTGCTCGCCGGATGGCTGCTGCTGATCGTAATAGGCCTGTCCGCCGTAGGGCTGGGGCTGAGGCTGGGCGTAACCCGGCCGGGCATAGACCGGCGGCGGCTGCCGCGGGAAAGTCGGCTGGTTGGCCGATTGGTTATAGCTCGGCTGGCCGTATGCGGGCTGAGCATACGCAGGCTGACCGTAACCGGGCTGCTGCTGTTGGCCGTAATAAGGCTGCTGGCCGTACGCTTGCGGCGGAGCATAGGGCGCGGGCTGTCCATAAGCCGGCTGTCCGTAAGATGGCGCGTTCGCGACTTGTTGAGCGGGCGCCGGCTGACCGGCGACGAGCGGCGCGGCGCGCGGCGGAATGTGGCCACTGATCTCGACCGTGGTGTTGGCCATGCCTTGCTCCTTCACCAGCGCGAACAGCGCCGCAGCGTTGGTCGGCGAGAGCCGCACGCAGCCGTGCGATACCGCCATGCCGAGGTGGGGCACGTCGTTGAAGCCGTGGATGGCGTGGCCGTCGAGGTCGAAGAACATCGCGTCCGGCATGTACGCCTCCTCGTATTCCTTCGAATAGTGCTCGGCGTCCATCCATTTGACCTTGAACACGCCGCTCGGCGTGTCGTAGCCCGGCCGCCCGGTGGAGACCGGCCAGTCGTAGCGGGTCACGCCGTCGACCGAGACGAGCATGTGCTGCGTGCTCTTATCGACGGAAATGAAAATGGCGGCGGACGCCGCGCTAGCGAGCGGCAACGCCATGCCGGCGGCGAGGAGCGAGGCAGTGAGAAGATGGAGCGGACGCATGGTTACACCCGATGTGGCGGAATGATCGACGTCTGGGAAGACGTAAAGAGACACCCAGCCTATTAGAAGCGTTTCGCGGGCAAATGGTTCAATTCGAGTAAGAAAATCTGCTGTCGAAATGGTGAATTCAATGCGGCGCATTTCGCCCATGCGCCGCCACACATGCGCTGTCACGGCATTCACGGTTACGTCGCCTTTCCCCTGGTGGCGGCGGGGTGTCGGCTAGCCGCCCTCGATCGCTTCCTCGGGCGGCGGCCTGCCGGCAGCGTGCATCGCCGCCCGAAGGGCAAAGACGATGCCGGGGCCCAGCGTGCTGCCCGGCCCCGGATATGACCCGCACATGATCGAGGCGATGTCGTTGCCACAAGCATAAAGGCCGGCGATGACTTGACGGTCTTGGTTCAGCACGCGCGCGTGTGCATCGGTGGACAGGCCGGTCGCGACCGCGATGTCGGCGGGCCAGATTTCCAGGCCGTAATAAGGCGCGGTGGCGAGCGGCCCGAGACACGGATTGGGCTGGTGCGCGTCGTCGCCGTTGAAACGGTTCAGCTCGGTCTCGCCTTTGCCGAAGTCGGCATCGACGCCGGTTTGCGCGAAGCCGTTATGGCGGGCGACCGTGCGCCGCAGACCGTCCGCATCCACGCCCAATTGTTTGGCCAGGCTGTCCAGCGTGTCGCCGCTTTTGAGGTATCCCGCTTTCAGCAAGCGCCGGAGATTGCTGGCGCCGGGATAGACGAGGCCGAGGCCATATGTGTTGATGAACACCGCGTCGCAGATCAGCCAGCACGGGATCGACGGCGCGCTTTCGTTGGCTTCGAACATCGCCTCGACAAAGTCGTGATACGAGACGGCTTCGTTGACGAAGCGCTCGCCGCGGACGTTCACCGCGATCAAGCCCGGCTTGGCGCGATCGAGCAGCAGGTGCGGATAGAGGCCCTTGCTGCCGTCGGGCCGCGTGGTGACGGAGGCCGGCGTCCACAATCCGCTGTGGCCGCCTTCGTCCGCCGCGATGCGGCCGCCGAGCCGTTCGCCGATGGCGAGACCATCGCCTTTGTTGAACTCGCTGCTCATCGAATGAACCGGCGTCGGACGCGGCATGAAGGCTTCGCGATAGCGCCTGTTGTGTCCGTAGCCGCCGGTCGCCAGCACGACGCCCTTTTTGGCTTTGACTGCGATCTCGCCGGTTGCGGCTTTGATCGTCGCGCCGCTGACGCGGCCATCGTTGTAGGTCACCACGGCGATCGGCGCGTTGAACAGGATTTCGACGCCGCGTTTGCGCAGGCTGTAGAACAGCCGCGCAGTGAGCGCATTGCCCATCATCAGCCGTGTGCCGCGCGGGTAACGCAGCCGGTCGGCGGCGTAACGCGCGAGCAGCCTGGCGGCGTAGCTGAAATTGGCCAGCGATTTGAAACGGCCGAGCAGGGGAGGGATGTCGGCCTTGCCGATCATCAGGCCGCCGAACAGCATGTATTCGGCGATGGGCGGGCGCAGCTTGGCGAAATCGGCGCCGAGCAGGCGGCCGTCGAACGGTTGCGGGATGATCGCGCGGCCGGCGACGGCTGCCCCCTTCATGTTGCTGCGATAGTCGGGATGGCGGCCGCAGGCGACGAACTTCACCTCGCTGTTGCGTTCCAGATAATCGATCGCCGCCGGCCCGGTTCGCAGAAACGCGGTGCGCAGCTCCCGGTTCGCCGCGCTGCCGATCAGCGCGTCCAGATATTCTTGCGCCTTCGCCGCGCTGTCGTCGAAGCCGGCGCTTCTGCTTTGCCGGTTGCCGGGAATCCACAGCGTGCCCGCCGACGTCGATCCGGTGCCGCCGACCTTGTCCGATTTCTCGCAGACGAGCACGGTGAGCCCTTGCAGGCTCGCCACCAACGCCGCGGTCATGCCGGCAGGGCCGGCGCCCGCCACCAGCAGATCGACTTCGCGTTCTTTCGCCATTACGCCCGCGCCCGCCGCCCGTATGCCGCGACGGTAGCATATTCGTCGCGCACGGTTGGGGAAGCGGGGAAGCGCGGGGGAAAGGGCGCCGTTACTGCGGGGCGAGTTCGGCCCAGGTGGCCGAGATGCGTTGCCTCGCCTGGCCGACAAACAACACCGTCTGGGTCCTGGCGCTCGACAGCGCCTCAAACACGTAGCGGGCGCCGGGCTTTTCGATAGTGCCGATCACGTTGTTGTTGGCGTCGTATTTGACCAGCGCCAGCGAAACCCGATTGTCGAGATAGCTGTAGGCCCAGGTCGTGATGCCTTGGTAGTGCACGACCGGGCAGGTCTTGCTCGCCGCCGCCCCGTTGTCCGAGGATTTCACGCAGACCTCCTGCAGGCCGGCGGGAATAGGCGGATGCGAGGCGACCGGCACGTAATCGACCCGCGCGATGTTCTGCGCCGCGGCCGGCCAGGCCGCGACAGTGGCAAAAGCGGCAATCGCCGCGGCGAGCAGATGATTGCGAAACCGGCGCCGTGAATGCATGAGATCCCTCCCTCGTTCTGCAACCATGCATAGTAACAACCTGTGCGGGTTACGGCAACGTGACGCTTGGGGCGGAGAATTAATGGCAAACTTCGTGCCCAAGGGAGCCAGAAGATGGGCGCATTCGTTTACATGCTTCAGTGCGCGGACGGCTCATATTACGTCGGGAGCGCGAGAGGCAACGATTTGGGGCAGCGTGTCGCAGAGCATCAGGCTGGCGCGTATCAGGGCTATACGTCGACAAGGCGCCCGGTTCGAACTCGTATGGTCCGAGTATTTTGACCGGATTACCGACGCGATCGCCGCAGAGCGAAATATCAAGGGATGGAGCAGAGCTAAGAAGGAAGCGTTGATCCGCAATGATTGGGCCAAGATCAAGCTCCTTGCCCGGCGCAGAGCCGGACGACCTAAGCCCTCGCGCACAACCTAAATCCTCATCCTGAGGCGCTCGGCGCGAAGCGACGAGCCTCGAAGGATGCAGGCCGAGGTGCCGGGGGCCTCGCCCTTCGAGGCTCGCTGCGCTCGCACCTCAGGGTGAGGTGGATGGCTCAATGCCGCTTGAAATACTGCACCGCGCGCTCGTGCTTCTCGGCGGCGGCGCGGTTGTCGAAGGTGCCGAGATTGCGCCGCTTGCCGGTCTTCGGATTGATCTTGCGCGAATAAAGCCGGTATTTGCCGGAGGGAAGTTTGCGGATCATGGAAAGACCTCGCCAAATTCAGGCGACGCGCGATTAAGCCTCGTTTCGGCGTCCTGGTTCCGGGATTGTCATCGCGAACGGGAAATATAGAGGGGTTCGCCCGATCCGCGAGCGAATGCCGGATTCTGCACGAGTTCGCCGCACCGGAGGCCCGCATCGGTCGCTTGCCCGTGGAGCCAACAGCCGGTGCGATAAGCATATGCGAATGGACCGCGGCAATCAGTCTTGAATGCCAACTCGCAGAGCAGATAACCGAGTGCGTCGCCCAAATGGTAAGTAAGCCGGTCAACCATTGATCTGCTCCACGAGCGAGAAGGCACGCGAATTATAGCATATTGCAAAATAAAACCTGCGCCCGCAGCTCTCCGCTCATTCCCGCGCAAGCGGGAATCCAGGCCGGGGGTGCCGATGTCGCGGGACGAGCGGATGATGGCAAACAAGTCCTACGCGGCTATCTTCCCGAACCCGGCGCGCGCGTCAGCCGCACGATGGCCTGGTCGAGCGCGGCGAGGAAGCTCGAGCGGTCGCGCGGCGAAAACGGCTTCGGGCCGCCGGTGATTTCGCCGGCCGAGCGCAGCGAATCCATCAGGTTGCGCGTCGCCAAGGTCATGCCGATCGAATTCGCGGTGAAGCGCTTGCCGTTCGGCGCGATGACCTCGGCGCCGGCTTTGACAGCGCGGCTTGCCAGCGGCACGTCGGCGGTGATGACGATGTCGCCCGCGCGGGCGCGCTCGGCGATCCAGTTGTCGGCTTCGTCCATGCCCGAGCCGACGACGACGCGCTCGACAAACTCATCACGCGGCACGGCAATCGGACTGTTGCTGACGACGAAGACTTTCAGCGCGACGCCCTTGTGCGCATGGCGCTCGGCGACGCGGTAAATCTCCTGCTTCACCGGACAGGCGTCGGCGTCGATGTAGAGGGAGATGGGCTTTGGCGGCGGCGGGAAAGAACTCACGCCCTTTCCGCTTTGTTCTTTTTTACCTTCTTCGCCATCTATTCCGCCGCATGCACCGCTCGGCTATCGAGCGCGACCAACGCCACCATGTGGTCCCGCAGATCGGGGAGGACGGCGGGGTCGGACTTCAATGTAGAAATAGTGCGAGGCTTCGGCAAAGCGCGACCTTCCTGCGCCTCCGCCTCGGCATAAAGAGCGAGCGCCTCATGGGCGTTGCGCAATGCATCGTCGATATCGTCGCCGGCCGAAAAACAGCCGGGAAGATCGGGAAACCAGATGCCGACGGCCTTGTCCGCGCCGGCATCCTCTACAATGGCGACATAGTGGGTCATGACATCATCAATCGGGCTGCCATCCAGCCCGCTTATAGATATTACGGACAAGGTCGCGGCCCAAGTCCTTCTTGGGATGAGGTAAGACGACGGTTGCCCGTGTTCGCGGGTGCTTAAATACGTGATGCAAGCCGGCGATGCGTTCGAGAATCCAGCCTTCGCGCTCCAGACGGCGCTTTATATCGCGGCTGTTCGTGAGCATCCTGTCCCAGATCGCATAAGGCGCGTTTTTATAGCACGTATCGGTCCAATGCGATCGCGCTGTTGCTGACGACGAAGACCCTCAGCGCCGTGCCCTTGTGCGCGTGGCGCTCGGCGACCCGATACACCTCCTGTTTCACCCGGCAGGCATCGGCGTCGATGTAGAGGGGTGATGAGATTGACCGCATGCCGCTTTGTCATGCCCTGGTTAGCGACCGGCTTCCTCGGAAGAATCTTCGATGGCGGCATCGCTCATGTCATAGTCAAAGCGGAAGCCAAATAAGCCGCCAGTCTCCGTATCGTCTAGCACCGGCTCGACGATATGCTGGGTGAAATCTAACCCAGATTCCCTTTTTGCTTTGTCCAGATCGTCGGAATTCATTGTCACCACGTATTGGCCGTTCAATTTGAGCATTCGCTCGTGAGCAACCTTTAAAGCATGGCCAACTTGTCGACCATCGACCCCATCAAATATGTGACTGTCGTGCACCAGAAATCCCGGCCATGCCCCCCTTCGCGCGCAGACAGTTGCTAGGGCTAGGTCAAACGTAAAAATCTGCATCTGCGCGACGCCTTCGCTCGGCAGGTCAGGCCGCTCAATGACAAATCGCAGGCCGTTTGGAGTTGCTTGCAACTCAAGAGTGGCCGGCTTTTCATAGAGCTCCGATGATATGTCGATGAATGCCTCCACGGCCTGATCAATCGTGGCGCGCCGTTCGCTCAAATCTTGAAGTAGGGCCCTTTCAGCCTCGACCCTTTGCGCTCTAACATCCACGCGCGCTTGCTCGATACGTTCGGCAAGCTCAAGCCGCCTCTCAAGTTCTCTCGACTCAGTCTCTGCATCAATTAGTTCACGCTCCAAACGTCTATAGTGACCAGCAGATACGCCCGATCTCAGCAAATCCAATATTTCAGAGTGACGCACTAACAGCCGATCACGCTCTTTAGTTCGCTCTTCGAGTCGTGAACGAGCAGCACTAATCTCTGCGGCGAGGTGATTCTGACGATTGGCAATCACTTGATCGTGAAATGCGCGAACCTCTTCATACCGCCGGAGAGAAACATCGGGCAGTACAACATTGGCTTCTCTGTAAAGCCGCTCTAGGTCCGGTATCGCGGGTGCGGCCTCTATCCTCGTCGCCTGTTCTAAGTCGGTGGCCAACTGTTGATCAGTGTAGTTGTCGTCATTCAAAGTGCGAATGCGAGCATCCAGTTGAGCCGCTTCCGCTTCGTAGGAGCCATAGAAATCTAAAACTTCTTGCCTCTCCAGCCTACTTTGCAGTCTTTCCGACCGTCGACGCGCCTTCAACGCGGCACTACGTAGTTGCCCCGAAGAGCCCACAGTCGCAGCCAACATGCCTTGAGCAATGGCCCGTCTGAGCTCCTGCGCCGATTTGGCAGTCTCATCTGCGCGCAGAAAACGTAACGCGATATCGGTGTCTAAGCCGAATAAAAAACTCAAAGGGACAGAAACGCGATTTTGAGACTGAGACTTGTGGGTAAGGGTCCAGTGACTAAAGGCGCCGTCACGCGAACGGCGAATAAAATAGGCAATGCACGTATTAAAGCTCAGGTTGCTTCCATGTTCGATCTGTGACGCCGGAGGTAATCCAAATAGAGTGCGACCCAGCAGATCAGTCCAAACTTGAACCGACATCGTTACTTCGCCGGTCTTTTTGGTGGCGTCCGGAAAGCGGTTGGAATTCGGGTGGCGCGATCTCCGGTAACATGAAGGTATCGTTTCAGGCCGCGAGGTCAATTGGCTGATCGATGAGCTTTGTGGCGAGCGTCTGCCAGCCATCGACCTTGCGCATGTTGATCTGGCCGGATGCGAGCAACGCCCAGAACAGCATCGCGGCGGTGTCTGCCGACGGCAGCACGGTCTGGGTTTTGATCCTTCGCTTGAACTCTTCGTGCAGTCGTTCGATTGCATTCGTTGTCCGCGCGCTCCGCCATTGGCTTGGCGGCAGTCGTGTGAAGGTGAACAGCCGGTCGCCGGCTTCCTCCAGGCTGTCGGCGACGGCGCGGTGCTTGAGCCTCCATTTGCGGATGAAGGCCTTGCGGCGCGCCTCGATCTCCTGACGCGTCGCCGCATAGATCATGTCGTTGTAATCCGCGGTGATCTCGTCATGCAGGCGCTCTGGCGCGTGCGCGAAAAGGTTCCTGTGCTTGTGGACCGTGCAGCGCTGCACCGGCACGCCGTCCCACACGGCGGCGATCGCCTTGTCGAGCCCGGGCGCGCCATCGACGATGAGGAACTCGGGCCGACGCAAGCCGCGCTTGATGAGATCGTCGAGGACGGTGCGCCAGGCCTCGGTGCTCTCGCCACCCATGCTCTTGATCGCGAGCACTACCTTTTGGCCGTTCTCGCGTACGCCGATGACGACGAGGAGCGAGATGGAGGTCGCTTTGCGGTCAAGCCGCACGCGCACCACGGTGCCGTCGAGAATGAGCCGCACGATCGGCTCTTCGGCCAACGAGCGGGAGTTCCACGCGTCCCAATCGCTCTTCACCTTGCGCCAGGTCCGGCTCACCGTGTCCTTGCCCACCGCACCGCCAAACAGGGCACCGAGCGCACGGCGCACCCGGCGCGTGTTGGTGCCAGCCAGATAGGTGCTCGCGATCAGCGCGTCGGCGGCCAGCGTACGGCGCTGATAAGCCCGTAACGCTTGGCTCTTCCACTCCGTCGTCTTGCCCTCCGGGGTGTTCAGTCGGGCACGCGGCACCGCGATCTCGATCGGCCCGAAGGTCCCGGTCAGCGACCGCGTCCGGCTTCCGTGGCGGTGGCCCGCAATGCCTGCTCTTCCTTCATTGCCGGCCATCTGGCTTCGACTGTAACGCGGGCGGGCAAGCACAGTGTCGAGTTCGCCGCGGATCATCTCTTCGATGAACTCACGCGCCCGAGCACGCACCTCGGTCTCGATCGGATCAAACCAGTTGTCGAAAAGATCAACAGCCATCTCGGCTGCAGGCTGCGAAGAATCAGGCTTCGTGGTAGTGATCGTCATGGCGTGGTCTCCTGTCTGACGCTCCAACGTCAGATGATTCGAGGTTGAACACCCCGGAGACTACGCCACCCTCAATTCCTACCAACCTCGCGACGCCACCGTCTTTTTGCTGACGTCGGGCTGAACTGGCCAATGAGCAAAATCAGCGTTTATTTTTATTTTTCCTCTACCTGACGGTGCTCGTGAGATGGTTGCCGGCTTATCCAGCACATCCAATGAAAGAAAAAAATTGTCGTCCTTGAGCACCGGTGCGGCGACAATGGTCTTTCTCTTCTGAACGTCGCCTCCCAGCATAAAGCGGAAAATGTCAACAAGACTTGACTTGCCCGCCCCATTTCTGGTGCGGCCTTGATCATCAGAAGCCGGGTCATCGCCGCCCGCGCTCCGTGCGGCCAACACGATGTTGAGGCCATGTCTAAATTTGAGCCGCTTAAACGATGGTCGATCGCTCCAGACCTCGTGAATCATGGGCGACCTCTATGGAGTGCCCCATTTTTGTATTCGACCGCGTTTGTCAAAAACAGAAGATCGAGCGCTAACACAAACCAATCATATCCAATGCGGCCATGTACCTGAATAGAATCTTTCGCACGCACGCCATCCCAAAGGATTGAGACTGTTTTGGGTCTATCCAGTTGCTTAAGTATTTCCCCGCCAATAGTGAGAAGTGCACGGCTTGGTGGAATGTGTTTCGAGGGAAGTATCACGATCGTCTCACACATTCTCAAAGATGTCGCACTTGTGGAAATAATAAGCGACAACCGCAAGCACGGCGATCCCTTGTCGCTTTGGACGATCGAGACCTCCGCACAGGTTTATAAGTCCGTGGAAAATCTGCGTGGTATCATGTCCAGCGCCCTTCATCGTTTCATAGTTGTATTTCATCAGCGCGCTCAATCTCTCACCAACCTCTATTCTGCCAGAGGTGCGAAGATACTCATCCACGTGACTAGCCAGAAGGTCGCCCTGTCGGAGGAGCGCTGCAATTTCGGTACCAAGAGAATTGAATTCGATTTTGTTCGCTGAGGGTAGCGTGATCGGCATCAACGATGGTTTCGGGTCTAGGCCGGCAATCTCGTCGATTACGGCGCCTAAATCGGAAAACGCAACGCGTGTAAGTGCGGTATCGCGCTCCGAGATTTCGATTCCGAAGAGACCTGCGAGATTTGCGAGGTCAAGTAACAAGATCATATTGACGATCTCGATCGGAAGTACCGTCGAGATTGCGACGTTCTTGTGTTTTTCACGCAGCGCTTCGACCTCTTGTGTTGCCAGAGCGTCAAGCCCTTGGCGGTCATTGATAGTGACTGCCCATCCTTTCATCTTCGCTTGCCAGACAGTTAGCGCCCCGGCGAAGTCACCTGTTATTTTTGTATGCACCTTTGCTGAATCTGCGCGACGTGGCGCATAACATTGGTAGATGGTGCCAGTGGATTTGCGATAGCCGTCGCATTTGAGATCGCCCTGCTTTCCGTAGGCGCGCACTGGGTCAAAATCGTCCCCCCAATAACGGCGGGCGGCGTCAACGAAGAAGTCCTCGAACGCCTGACCTTCGTGGTCGAGGAGGCGCTTTTCCGCCAAGTTCTGATAGACGATCCTCTGTAAGTTATTGAGAGCCATGGAATTCCAAATTCCGCGATTTATGATCGCTTTTATCGTTATCGAGCTTCGGGAGCAATCTAAACGTGTCTCTTCACACCCGCTCCACAAAACTATCCACCACGCGCTTCTCGCCCGCGCGGTCGAACTGGATCGTCAGCTTGTTGCCGTCGATGGCGGTGACGTTGCCGTTGCCGAATTTCTGGTGGAAGACGCGGTCGCCGAGCACGAAGGCCGAAATGGTGCCGGTCGATTTGGCGACCAGTTCGCCTTCGATGGTGAGCGGCAGGTGCGGCCGGGCGCTGCGCTCGTCCCTCGCCCGCCAGGGGGACGGGGATGAGCTGTCGTCCTCGCCGCGATCGTCGTCTGCGGCGTAGCGCGATCCTGTCTCGGAAAATCCGCCTTCGCCTTTTTTCGCCTGCGCGCGCTGCCAGCCCGGCGTGTTGTAGCTCGAGCCGAACGAGGTGGCGGCGTCGAAGCGCGAGGCGCCGTAGCCGCCATGGCCGCCGAAGCCGCCCTGCGGTTCGGTGACCTCGACGTTCGCCTCCGGCAGCTCGTCCAGAAAGCGCGACGGAATGTTGGTCTGCCACAGGCCGTGCATGCGCCGGTTAGTGGCGAAATAAATCTTCGCCCGTTTTTTGGCCCGCGTAATGCCGACATGCGCGAGCCGGCGTTCTTCTTCCAGGCCGGAGCGGCCCTGGTCGTCGAGCGTGCGCTGGTTGGGAAACACGCCTTCCTCCCAGCCGGGCAGAAACACGGTGTCGAATTCGAGCCCCTTGGCCGAGTGCAAGGTCATGATGTTGACCGCGTCGGCCTCGGCGGCCTTATCGTTGTCCATCACCAAAGAGATGTGCTCGAGAAAGCCGGCCAGGTTCTCGAAATCCTCCATCGAGCGAATGAGCTCTTTCAGGTTCTCCAGACGGCCGGCGGCGTCGGCGGAGCGGTCCTTCTGCCACATCTCGGTGTAGCCGGATTCGTCCAAAATGATTTCGGCGAGCTCGGTGTGCGGCAGCGCGTCGCGCTGCTTGCGCCAGCGGTCGAACGAGTTCGAGCACGCCGCGCAAGCTCGCCGCGCGGCTTCGGTTTCAGCTCGTCGGTCTCGACCATCGCGCGCGCGGCTTCGGTGAGCGGCACGCGGCGCTTGCGGGCGTGGTCGTGCAGCAGCTGCACGGTGGCGTCGCCGAGCCCGCGCTTGGGCACATTGACGATGCGCTCGAAGGCAAGATCGTCGGCCGGCGAATTGACCACGCGCAGATAGGCGAGCGCGTCGCGGATTTCGGCGCGCTCATAGAAGCGCGGGCCGCCGATGACGCGATAGGGCAGGCCGAGCGTGACAAAGCGGTCTTCGAATTCGCGCATCTGGAACGAGGCGCGCACCAGGATGGCGATCTCGTTGAGCTTGTGGCCGCTCCGCTGCAGCTGCTCGATCTCCTCGCCGATCGGCGCGCGCTTCCTCTTCCGAATCCCAGGAGCCGGTGACGGAGACTTTCTCGCCCGGCACGTCGTCGGTGCGCAACGTCTTGCCGAGGCGGCCTTCGTTGTGCGCGATCAGATGCGAGGCGGCGGCGAGGATGTGGGCGGTCGAGCGGTAATTGCGCTCCAGGCGGATCACCACGGCGCCGGGAAAGTCGTGCTCGAAGCGCAGGATGTTGTCGACCTCGGCGCCGCGCCAGCCGTAGATCGACTGGTCGTCGTCGCCGACGCAGCAGATGTTCTTTCCCTCTCCCGCTTGCCGGGAGAGGGCGGCTCGCGCAGCGCGCCGGGTGAGGGTCCGGGGCTGGGCCGCAGCGATTCTCAGGCCCTCACCCGGTTCCTCGCTTCGCTCGGAACCACCCTCTCCCGCAAGGGGAGAGGGGGAGAGAGCGCTTTGCGCGCTCGGCCTCTGCGCCAGCAACCGCAGCCACAAATACTGCGCGACGTTGGTGTCCTGATATTCGTCGACCAGGATGTATTTGAAGCGCGCCTGATACTGGCGCAGCACTTCGGGCTGCTCGCGGAACAGCCGGATGCATCTCCAGCAGCAGATCGCCGAAATCGGTGGCGTTGAGGATTTTCAGCCGCTCCTGATAGGCCCGGTAGAGTTTCAGCCCCTTGCCGTTGGCGAAGGCGGACGCTTCGCCCGACGGCACCTGCTCGGGCGTCAGCCCGCGGTTCTTCCAGCCGTCGATCAGCATCGCCAGCACGCGCGCGGGCCAGCGCTTCTCGTCGATGTTCTCCGCTTCCAGCAGCTGCTTGAGCAGGCGGATCTGGTCGTCGACGTCGAGGATGGTGAAGTTATTTTTCAGCCCGACCAGCTCGGCGTGGCGGCGCAGGATTTTCACGCCGATCGAGTGGAAGGTGCCGAGCCACGGCATGCCCTCGACCACGTGGCCGACGATGTCGCCGACGCGCGACTTCATCTCGCGCGCCGCCTTGTTGGTGAAGGTGACGGCGAGGATTTCGCTCGGCCGGGCGCGGCCGGTGGCGAGAATGTGGGCGATGCGCACGGTGAGCACGCGGGTCTTGCCGGTGCCGGCGCCGGCCAGCACCAGCACCGGGCCGTCGAGCGTCTCCACTGCGAGCCGCTGCTCCGCATTCAGCCCGGCGAGGTAGGACGCGCCGCCGCCGGCCGCCGCGCGGGCGCGCGCGGCAATGCCGCCCGGCGCGGGCGCCGGCGGTTCGGCGGGCTCTAGATGATGCTTCAGCGGCTCAGCCAAAGGACGCGCTGCCAGTGATTCTCATGCCCGGAAGATGGCACTTGCGCGCGGCATTTACGAGGCTTGCTCACATCCTCCCCCGCGATAGCGGGGAGGGGGACCATCCGTAGCTCGCGTGAGCGAGCGAAGGATGGTGGAAGGGGCGTCGGACGCGACGCTTCACTTTCGCTGCAAGAGTTTCGTTGAGGCCCGCGCCCCTTCCACCATCCGAGCGCTTCGCGCTCGGATGGTCCCCCTTCCCCGCTGTCGCGGGGCAGGATGATGCTACCCCACCACCACTTCCCCGATCAGCCCGGCGTCGTATTGCGTGAAGAACAGCCGGCCGTCGGCAAACGCGGTGATGCAGCGGGCGCCGCTGTTGCGGCGTCGGGATGTCGTACTCGCCGCGCACGCTGCCGTCGGGCGCCATGCGGCCGATCTTGTTGACGGCGTTGGCGGTGTACCAGAGGTCGCCGTCGGCGCCGACGGTGACGCCGCGCAGCGACGACTTCGGCGTCGGCACCTTGTGCTCGGTGATGCGGCCGTCGCGGTCGATGCGGCCGAGCGCGTTGGTCGAGGTCTCGACGAACCAGATCGACTGCCGTCGGGATGCGCCGCCATGGCGCGCGGCTGGCTGTCGTGGCTCGGGATCGGAAACTCGGTGACCTTGCCGTCGACGGTGATGCGGCCGATGCGGTTGCCGGCGGCTTCGGAAAACCACAGCGCGCCGTCGCGCACCACGATCGACAGCGGCCGCGCGCCGAACGTGATGCCGTCGCCGAATTCGGTGATCGCGCCGTCCGGCGTGATGCGGCCGATCTTGCTGATCTCGAACTTCGGAGAACCACACATTGCCGTCGGGGCCGAGCGCGATGCCGTCGGGGCCGGCATAGGGCGACGGAATATGAAACTCGGTGATCTCGCCCTGCGGCGTGATGCGGCCGATCCGGTTGATCGCTTTTTCGCAGAACCACAGATTACCGTCGCCGCCGGCGACGATGCCGATCGGCGTCGCGGTCTTGGCCGGCGAGCGCGAATTCGGTGAACGTGCCACGGTCAGGATCGAAGCGGCCGATCTTCGACGCGCCGCTCTCGCAGAACCAGAGCGCGCCGTCGTGGCCTTCCACCGCGATGTAGGGTTTTGCGTCCGCGCTCGGGATGCGGTGCTCGCGGATGGTGACTGGCGAAGATGTCATCGCCTCTTTCCTCGTCATGCGCGGGCTTGACCCGCGCATCCATGGTGACTGGCCGCAAATCAAGTGCGTGCGGCATGCTCAAGCGTTTCGGCAGTATGGATTGCCGGGTCAAGCCCGGCAATGACGAGTGAGGAGAAGCGATTCAGTCTGATCCGAACGCGTCCTAACTACTCGCCCGCTGCGTCATCCCAATCCGCCGCCCGGCGCCGTCGGGCGCCGGCAAGAGGTCGTGCGCGGCCTTCATCATTGTGAGCCGCTCCATCACGCGGTCGGGAAAGGCCGCCGTCTTCTTGGCGACCATATTGACGTTGAGCGCCATGTTCTCCGAGGTGGCCGACAGCCAGCCTTCCTCGGCGTGAAAAAGCTGCTCGAAATAATGCATGCGCTTGCCATCGAAGCCGAGCAGCTGGAAGGTGACGCGCACCGGCGTATCGACCAGCAGCTCGCGCAGATAGCGCACGTGCACTTCGGCGGTGAAGGTCGAGTGTTTGGTGGTCTCGACATAGCTCAACCCGAGCCCAAGGACCTCGTAAACCTCATCAACCGCGCGGTCGAACAACACGTTATAGTAGGCCATGTTCAGATGGCCGTTGTAGTCGATCCACGCCGGCTCGACCCGCATCACCGAGGACACGAACGGGGCGAAGAACGGCGGCGCTGGGTCGCGGCGGTCGAGCATGGCCTTCGATCAGTAGCATGCGTGCGGCGGGGCGCGCGGCCGTGGGCGAGAAAGCCGCTCGCCATCCCCGTTATTCTTGACCGCGGCGCCGCAAATCGCCACGTTCGTCCCAACAAGAGGACACAAAATGGCATTGGCGGAGGTAACGCAGCGCGACGGGCGCGCCCGCAAGGCGACCGAGACGGTGATCGGCAAGCTCGCGCAACGGTTCGGCAACCGGCTGGTCACCTCGCAGGCGGTGCGCGCGCAGCACGCCAATACGGTCACCTGGATCGACAACCAGCCGCCCGACGCCGTGGTGTTCCCGCAAACTACGCAGGACGTGCAGGAGGTGGTGCGGCTCTGCGCCGCCGAGCGCGTGCCGGTGATCGCGTTCGGCACCGGCACTTCGCTCGAAGGCCAGGTGAACGCGCCGCGCGGCGGCATCTGCCTCGATTTCCGCGACATGAACCGCGTGCTCGCCGTGCACGCCGAGGACCTCGATTGCGTGATCGAGCCGGGCATTACGCGCAAGCAGCTCAACGAACAGCTGCGCGACAAGGGCGTGTTCTTCCCGATCGATCCGGGCGCCGACGCCTCGCTCGGCGGCATGGCGGCGACCCGCTGCTCGGGCACCAACGCGGTGCGCTACGGCACCATGAAGGACAACGTGCTGGCGCTCAAAGCCGTGCTCGCCGACGGCGAAGTGATGACCACGGCGCGGCGCGCGAAGAAATCCTCGGCCGGCTATGACCTCACCCGGCTTCTGGTCGGTTCGGAAGGCACGCTCGGCATCATCACCGAGCTCACGCTCAAGCTCGCCGGCATACCGGAGGCGATTTCCGGCGGCACCTGCCCGTTCCCCTCGGTCGAGGCGTGCTGCCGCGCCACCATCATGACCATCCAGTCCGGCATTCCGGTGGCGCGGATCGAACTGCTCGACGCGCTGCAGATCCGCGCGATCAACATCTATTCCAAGCTCGGGCTGCCCGAGACGCCGATGCTGTTTGTCGAATTCCACGGCACGCAGGCGGGCGTTGCCGAGCAGTCGGAGCGCTTCGGCGAAATCGCCCAGGAGTTCGGCGGCGGCCCGTTCGAATGGACCACGCGGCAGGAGGATCGCACCCGGCTATGGGACGCGCGCCATAATGCGGCGCTGTCGTGCAAGGTGCTCAAGCCCGGCGCGCAGCTCGTCGCCACCGACGTCTGCGTGCCGATCTCGCGGCTGGCCGAATGTGTGGTCGAGACCCAGCGCGATATCGAAAGGAGCCGGCTGATGGCGCCGATCGTCGGCCATGTCGGCGACGGCAACTTTCATCTCACGCTGCTGGTCGACATGGACGATGCCGACGAGGTCGTCCGCGCCAAGGCCCTGGTCGAGCGGCTGGTCGAGCGGGCGCTCGCCATGGACGGCACCTGCACCGGCGAGCACGGCGTCGGCCAGGGCAAGATGAAATACATGCTGGCCGAACACGGCGAGCCCGCGCTCGGCTCGATGCGGGCGATCAAACGCGCGCTCGATCCGCTCGATATTATGAATCCGGGGAAGATTGTCAGTTTGTAGCTCGGATTTCGCTTCGCTCAATCCGGGTTGCGCTTGTCCTTTGCTAGCGGTCGTCATCACTCTGGAATCGGTTGAGATCCGAACCGAGGACTTATTTTTGAGTCTCTCTCCTGCCGATGCACTCGAGTTCATCGCTGAATATGCGTCACCATTCCGGGTTTGGCCTCAGGGATAGCGGCGCGTACCGCCGCCATGAGCGGGCGAAGCACGGCGACATCATTGCTCGGCGCATGAACCACAATGACGGCGAGGCGAACACCGGTGAAGTTCTGCTGATATTCGAGACTGCGATCGACAGTGAGAAGAACGTCAAATTGGTCCGCGGCCAACCGCAAGAGTTCGCCGTTTTTCACGCCCGCCCATCCCGATTCGGCAACGGTTCTCACGTCGTGGCCGATAAGCTCCTTGCCCAGGGCGCGTGGAACGCACTCGTCAAGCAGCACGCGCATCGGCGATCAAGTGGTCCTTTGCCTGCTCGAGTGCAGCGACCGCAAGCTGGCGCGTCACGGTGGGAAAGTCGTCAAGAAACTCTTGCAGCGAATGACCGGCTTCGATGTAGTCGATGAGGGCTTGCACGGGGACGCGCGTGCCGACAAAGACCGGCGTGCCCCCGAGAATCTCAGGGTCAGAGCGAACGACGGACGTTTTCGTCATGGGGCAATGCCTTTCTAACGATGCGGAAGATCACGCTCCGGTTATTCAAGGCCTAGCCGAAATCAGCCAATTTGAGCAAGGGCAGCCCGCCGACTTGCGCAGCGAAAGGCCCGGCAAGCCGAGCCACTGATAGTCGGATTTCGCTTCGCAAGTCCGGACTATTTGCTCGTCACCACCGGTCAAGCCCTGCAATGACGGATGAGAACGCGGACCGTCTCTTGCCACAATTCGAAAACCTCCGCGCTCTCCGCGTGTTAGCAGCAAAAAAGTGCGAATCAAGCCGGCTGCCACAACTGTGGCGCCGACAAATCAAACAAACACAAAAAAAGACTCTCGTCAGATCAGAGGGATGTCTCGCTGCGGCGGAATTTCTTGAACTCGCACCACGTGACGAACTAAAAAGCCTCATCTCGCTCACCGAAAGGACGCCGGCCGGGTGACTTCGGCCGGCGGAGCGAGTGCGGTGCCCGCGGGCGGGGGCTTGTCACTCCCGCACTCGGGCGGCTCGGGCATCAACCTGCCGGCATTATGACCGGCGCGCGAGGTGCTCGCTGGACTGGGACAGGCGGGCGCGGGTAACGCCCGTGGAGATGCGTGCGAGACTCGCCCCGGTTGGCGGTCCATAGGCTCGCAAGCTCCCGCCGAGTCGCAGGAAGCGTGGCTTGAGCTGCGCCTTGGGGATGAGCAGTCCCCTTGGCAGGAGCCGCAGTGGAACGCCGAAAGGCGAGCGCGTCCCGCTGGACGCGCGCCGCACCTTGCAAGTGCGGAGCTACGAGTTGCGCCTTTCGGCGTTCTGCTTCCTTTTCTTTTCGTTCTTGGCTTTCGTGCCGCTACCCGATCGTGATGGTTTCGGCCCTCCACTGCCGGGATCATCTGACAAAGGTCGGGAATGCGGTGAGGTTTTTGGGACTGGCGTGCTGATAGCTCGGGTGCGAATCAAAAAACGCATCGCGAGAACGAGATTCTATTTCCCCTCCCGCCCACGCGCGCAGCGCGTGGTGGGGAGGGGTTAGGGGTGGGGGGCACTTTCTTATTGCTCGGCGTTCGTTTTGAGATCGCGTGCCACCCCACCGCGCCGCTTCATAAGGGCTCGGCGAGTTCAAAGAGCCCCCCACCCCCGACCCCTCCCCGCCATTCGCTGGCGCGAATGGGGGGAGGGGAGAGTTGGACGCATCGCGAGAACGTATTGCATTGCGTGCCCCCCTGGAGGATCGGAGTCCGGCAGAGTAGGATGGGGACATAGGATAGCCCCGAACGCCGCTAACGAATGACGGTTGGCGGTGCCGAAAAGCTCCCGCCGGGATGCGGACGGGGCGGACCGACTGAGACGTGCAAACCTGAGCCGCCTGCTTTAGGCTTTGGCCGGGTTCGCACCTAGAGTTCGGACAAATTGGACGCTCGGAGGCGCCGTGCAGACGACCCTGCTCGGACTGGCAATCGCGCTTATTCTGGCGATTCTCGCGGCGCTGGTCGCGCCGCTCGTGGTCGATTGGAACCACTACCGCGCCCCGATCGAGGCCGAGGCGAGCCGGCTCACCGGCTTGAACGTGCGCGTCAACGGAACGATCGACGCCCACCTGCTTCCTACGCCGGTGATCACGCTGAGCAACGTCGACGTCGGCGAGGCCGGACACACGCCGCAATTACGCGCCGGCACACTACGGCTCGAACTGGCGCTCGGCCCGCTGTTGCGCGGCAAGGTGCAGGCCTCCGAAGTGCATCTAATCGCGCCGCAGCTCAATCTAACGATCGACCGTTCCGGCGCCATCGAATTGCCGTCGCTGTCGCCATCGTCCCAGCCGCAGGCGCTGTCGATCTCGCAGTTCGACGTCGAGGATGCACGCGTCACGCTCAACGATGCCGCTTCTGGCGCGCAACTGGTCTTTAGCAAGCTCTACTTCAACGGTCAGATCGCCTCGTTCACCGGACCGTTCAGCGGCCAGGGCGCGACGGTGTTTGATGACCAGCTCTACGGCTATCGCATTTCCGGAAGTCCGGCGCAGGGCGGCGGATTCAAGCTCCGTTTGGGCATCGATCCCTCCAATCAGCCGCTGACCAGCGACTTCGACGGGATGCTGACCTTCGCGCAGGGTGTGCCGCAACTTGACGGCGCCTTGACGCTGACGCGGCCGGTTGGTGCGGCGCTCGCCAACGGCGAGCGGGTGATCAGTGCGCCTTGGCGCGCCACCGGCACGATCCAGGCGACGCCTGCATCGGCCTCGATCCAGAACGTGGCCTTTCGCTATGGACCGGAAGACCGCGCCATCAACGTCACCGGCAGTGCCGCGCTGACCTTCGGGGCACATCCGCGCATCGCCGCCAAGGCGGCCGCCATGCAGCTCAATGTCGACCAGGCGCTTGCCGAGCCGGACGTGACCGACCGTCCGCCGCTCGTCGTGCTGAAGAACTTTTTGCAAGCGTTCGTCACCGCGGCCAAGTTGCCGGTGCCGGCCGAGCTTGCGCTCAGCGTCGACGCGCTGACCGTCGGCGGCACCACCATCGAGTCGCTCTCCGGCGTACTTTATTTCGACCGCATCGGCTGGGGCCTCGACAAATTCCATTTTCACGCGCCGGGCCTGACCGAGGTCACGGTGAGCGGCCGGCTGGCCGACACCCCGCAAGGCTTTGCCTTCAGCGGCCCGGCGACGCTTGCCTCGTCTGATGTCGAGACGCTGCTGGCGTGGCTCGACGGCCGCGGCAACGACCGCGTCTCCGGCGAAGCCAGGACGTTGAATGCCGCCGGCGATCTCACCATCGCCAGCGACCGCGTCGCGCTCGAGCGGCTGACGGCCTCCTTGGGTCAAGAGAAAATCGAGGGCAGGCTGGCCTACGATTGGCCCATCCGCGATCGCCCGGCGCGGCTCGATGCCGAACTGCGCGCCGGCGAAATCGATCTCGATGCGCTGTCCGCCTTCGCCAAATCGGCGGCCGGCACGAAGAGTCTTGTGCTCCCGCAGGAGGTCAGGCTCGCGCTCGACATCGGCAAGGCGACGTTCGCCGGCGTCGACGCGCGCGCGATCAACGCGCAGGTCAAGTTCGATGCCGGCAGGCTGCAGATCGACCGCTTGTCGGTCGGCGACTTGGCCGGAGCCAAGCTCGATATGAGCGGCCGGATCGACGAATTGTCGTCGCAGCCGCGCGGGCAGGTGACGCTCGATCTCAATGCCAGCGCGCTCGATGGCTTAAGCGAAATGGTGGCGAAACTGATGCCGCAGCAGGCGGATGCGCTCCGCCGCATCGCCGCGCGGCTGGCGCCGGCGAAAGTGCATGCGGTGCTCAACGTCGAGCGCGACGCGGCGACCGCGGGCAGCACCGCGACCCTTGCGGTCAACGGCAATCTGGCGGCGATGCGTCTGGTGCTCAACGGCAAGGCGAGCGGCGAACCGGCGCATCTTGGTGCTGCGATTATGCAAGTCGACAGCCGCATCGACGCCGACGACGGCTCGGCGCTGGTGGCGCTCGTCGGCCTCGACCGCGTGCTGGCGGTCGATCAACTCCCGGGGCAATTGACTGTTTCCGCGACCGGGGCGCTGAACGGCGATATCAAAGTCGACGCCAAGATCGCGACCAGCGGTTTCGATTCAACGCTCGCCGGCACGTGCGCCTGACTGGCGATCGCGCGCCGTCGGCGGCGCTGCAATGGCAGGCGGCGGCCGGCGACCTGCGGCCGCTGCACCAGGCGATGACCGGACAGCCGGGAGACGCGGTGCGGGTTTCGGCGCGCGCCGCGTTGGCTTTGGACGGCAGCAAACTTTCCTTCACCGACCTCGCCGCCACTGTCGGCAAGAGTTCGCTGCACGGGAATCTTGCCGTCGATTGGACGAGCCCGATCGGCGTCGACGGCGACATCAAGGCCGGCGATGTCGACGCCGCGAGCGTGGTGGCGTTGCTGCTCGGTCTGCCCGCCAATGCAGACAGCAGCGGAGCGCCGTGGTCGACCGCAAAAGTTGGCGGCGGCGCGTTCACGGCGATGACGGGTGCGGTGAATTTCACCTTCGATCGCGCGGTGCTCACGCCGACTTTGGTCGCGACCGACCTGAAGGGGATCGCGCGTTTTGGTCCGTCGGCGATCTCACTGGACAGCATCGAAGGCGGCTTCGGCGGCGGTCGCGTCGCCGGCTCGCTGACGTTTAGCCGCACGCCGGATGGTCTCGACGCGCATGTCGGGCTCGATCTGACCGATACCGACGCCGCCGCCCTTGCCGGGCCGCTGATGAATGTCACCGGCGGGAAGCTGACCTTGAAGATTACCAGTGAAGGCTTTGGCGCAAGTCCAACGAGTCTCGTCAACTCGCTTCACGGCAGCGCCGCGGTGGCCTTGAAGGACGTGCAATTCGCCGGACTGGACGCAGGTGCCTTCGCCGCCGCCAAGGCCGCCGCGGGTCAAGCGAGTCCAATCGACATGAGTAAAGTGCAGAGCGCGGTGACGGCCGTGCTCGCGAGCGGCCACCTCGTCGTGCCGCAGGGCAATGCCATCATCACGATCGTCTCAGGAGCGATGGATCTCAATCATCTGACGCTGCAGGCGCAAGGCGATGCCCAGCTCGCCTTCAACGGCGCTATCGATCTCGGCCGCGCCTCCGTCGATGCACGCATGACGCTCTCGCAGACAGCGCCGGCCGGCGCCTTGATCGCGATGCGGCCCGAACTTTCGGTCAATCTCAAAGGCCCACTCACGGCGCCGCAACGCACGCTCGATCTCTCGGCGTTGACCACTTGGCTCAGCTTGAGCGCGGCTGAATTGCAGACGCGCCAGATTGAGATGATCGAGGCCGCCCAGCGCGCCGGCACGGCCGGTCAAGATGTTCACCCGCAGCCGCCCGATATTCGCGTGGTGTCGCCGGGCACCGATGTCGAATCGGCGCTGCCGCCCGATCTGCTGTCTGCGCCGACGCGCGGCATCGAGCGCCTGCAGCCGCAACCGGGAGCGCCGTCTACGGGCGGCAATCAGACGGAGACTGCTCCCGCCGTCGGGGCTCCGATCGTGATCAGGCCGAGCGTGCCACCGCCAGTGCCGCGTGCACGGCCGAGCGCCACCACGGCCGGCACGGCGGAGCAAAATGGGCGCCGCTCGGCGCCGCAAGAGGCCGAACCGAGTGTGCCTCGCGCGGACTGAGTCGGCGCCTTGGATTTGCGGTTCGCTCTAAGATGCTCGCCGCCAGGCGCGTCAGACGCGCGCTAGCGCTATCGCCCGCGGCGTGCGGCTCGCTTCCGCGTGCTGGACGGCGATGGAGTGTCCGTCCCCGTCATGTCCGACGTCGGCGCTCCCATCTGTTCGCGCTTGAAAGTGGTCGAGCACGAACAACCTGATGGCCGACGACAGATTGCCGTGACGGCGCGCCGTATCGATCGCTGCTACCAAATCGGACAAGGTCGTCCGCTGGGCCGACGCGATGTCCTTCAACCCTTTCCAGAATGCGTCTTCGAGACTTACGCTCGTCTTGTGTCCCGCGATCACGATCGAGCGTTTGATGACCGGCGACTTCATGGCCTGTCTTTCCTTTCGATCCGATGCGAGTCGAGACTCTGCTGGGCCTTGTCCGCCTGCGACCGTAGTAGCGCCTTTTCCCCCTTCGAACGTCCGTGAGCGAGACGGTTTTGCGCCGCCTCTTGCTCAGCGTCACGCCGCTTGGCCTGTTTGCGCGCGGTGCGAAGGTTGACAATAGGTCCCATGAAGAAACTCGACGGTACCCGGATGTTGTTGTGCTGAGCCATTTCTGGCCCTCATAATTGGATTATTACGCCCTCACGCCGACATTGGAACAGCCAATTGTGAGCCCCTTCGACGATGCAACTCACAATTACCGCGAGAAGTGTGGCTATACCCCCGACGCTCGGCAAGACACGCCTGCTTGAGGACAAGCATACGCAATATCCCGAACCCGCAAATATTGCGGGAGACGCGGACGAGAATAGAGAAATATTGAGTGAATACTCACGACATAGCTGTTTTATGTCGATGTTTACAACGGGCCTAGCGGAGGCGAACCTTACGTCATGCGCGAGTATTGTCGCAGTCGAGCGGTGCGTTGGCCATCGCTTTCACTATCGAGAGGTGTAACGCGGTCCTGCAACACGCGATAATTTCAAGGACCGAATTGAGGCGGCGTGTTGGCTGCGAAAAGCGGCGATGACGCAACGGCAGATTTGGGCTGCGACGGTCTACCGCTGTCCACAATTACATTCCGGGCATCCGCTACCGCCCTCGATCCACGATCACATCGTGCGCGCGGGCTTGAACTATCATCTGAATTGATGTGAAGCGCGGTGCGCCGCGCCGACCGGCGATCTGTCTATTTCTTGCGAAAACGATCGAGGCTGACCACCTCGGCGCCGGACGGGTTGTCCTGCTTCTCCTCGGGAGCAGGCAACGCATCGGCTTTCTGCGTCTGCGCCGCGGGGCTCGCGGCATCCTCGGATGTTTTGCCGGCGGTCTGTGTTTCTTGTGCTTGTTCGTCCTCGGTTGCGAACTGGAAGCCGAATTGCACGGCGGGATCGAAGAACGCGGTCACTGCCTCGAACGGCACGGTGAGCCGCTCGCCGACGCCGCCGAACGAACATCCGACATCGAAAGCGTCATCGCGTACGGCCAGATCCCAGAACTGGTACTGCAGGACGATGGTCATCGTCTGCGGATATTGCGCGCGCATGCGCTCGGAGAGCCGCACACCCGGCGCTCCGGTCGCGAAGGTAATCTTGAAATGATGCTCGCCAGGGAGGCCGTTTTTGGCGGCGTCCGCCAGCACAGTGCGCACCACGCCGCGCAGCGCGACTTGGGTGAGCAGGTCGTAGCGGATGTGATCTTCGGGCATCAGGGTCAGGGATCAGTAATCAGCAGTCAGTAATCAGATAACACGTGAAAGCTAGGGGATGGCTCGCGGAAGTCCAGTGAATCTGTAGCCTGATCACTGATTACTGACTGCTGATTTCTGGAAAGTGGAGGCTTCTGTTGCCAGGTGCCTCCGAACCCCGCCTGACGCTGCTAAGACGCCAGGGCTTTAAGTCGGTCTTTCGAGCTGCTTACGCAGCCAGAGCAACCGGAGCATAGTTGTCGTTTGCAACTATGATTTGGCCCGATAACGGCGGAACCATGCCGAGCAAAAGCAACGCCCTTTACGCCCTCGTCGATCCTATTTCGACCCCGTGATTGGTGGAGTCGCCGGGTACCGCCCCCGGGTCCGAATGGTTTATTACGACGGCCATTTATCGCCATAGCCGGCTTGCGCCGGCACATTGAATATAGGCGCAAAAGGTTGCCGAAAAAAGAGCGTCGGGGCGGTGTTATGGGGCTGATACAGTCTTTGAGCGCTCGCAAGCGGTGGCATTTTAGCGCGAAAAGCGTGATGGTGCCGTCACGGCATTCTGCATTGAAGGTGGCCGGCCATGGATAAGAGCGATCGCGTGGAAGCCATGCGCTTAGAAACCATGGCGCGATGGATGTGGGACGCGCGCAGCCAGCGCCTGCCGTATCGCAACCTGCCCGCCGATTTGCGACCGGCGTCCATCGCCGAGGCGTATGCGGCGCAAGAAGTCTATTACCGCCTGGCCGAACCGGTTTACGGCCCCGTCGCCGGCGCAAAAATCGGCACGACGACAAAAGTGATGCAGCAATTAATGGGTATCGATCACCCCTGCGGCGGGGCGATCTTCGCGCGGACGATTCATCGCTCGCCGGGCAAGGTGCGCAGCGCGGATTACATCAACCTGCGCGTCGAGAGCGAGATCGCGCTGCAGCTTGGCAGCGATTTGGCGGCCTCGGGCGCGCCGTGGACGCGGGAGACGGCTGCAGCGGCCGTGGCCGGCGCGATGCCGGCGTTCGAACTGATCGAGGATCGCCACGCCGACTACGCGGCGACCGAAGCCGTCTCGCTGATCGTCGAGAATTCCTGGAACGGTGGCGTGGTTGTTGGCGCCGCCAAAGCCATGCCGGTCGATCGCCTTGTCGGCATTGTCGGCCATCTGGCGATCAATGGTAAGACAATAGGCGAGGGCGCCGCTGAGGATCCGTGTGCCACGCTTGCCTGGCTCGCCAATCATCTCGCCGAACGAGGACGCGGCCTGAAGGCCGGCATGGTGGTGATGACCGGCAGCCTCATTCCGACGGTATCGATCGCGAGCGGCGAGCGTGCCGTGTTCACTGTCGATGGTCTGGGCGAAGTGGTCATGGACGCGCTCTGAGCCGTCCGGCGCTGCCGCTGTCCACCGCGGTCTTGCGCGCTCTTCGTCGCGCGCTCATTTGGGGCTAGAATCCCTGCGAACTCGCAAATCGAAACCGCCGATGCGCCAATATCTCGACCTGATGCAACGTGTGCTCGAACAGGGCGTGGAAAAGCACGACCGCACTGGCGTCGGCACGCGCTCGATTTTCGGCCATCAGATGCGATTTGACCTCACCGAGGGTTTTCCGCTCGTCACCACCAAGAAACTGCACGTCAAGTCGATCATCTATGAGCTGCTCTGGTTTCTGCGCGGCGATACCAACGTCAAATATCTCAACGAACACGGCGTCTCGATCTGGAACGAGTGGGCCGACGAGAATGGCGATCTTGGTCCAGTCTATGGCCGTCAATGGCGGTCGTGGCCAGCGCCGGACGGAACGCACATCGACCAGATCGCCAATGTGCTCGACCAGATTCGCCGTAACCCGTCCTCACGCCGCCTGATCGTCACCGCTTGGAATCCCGCGGAAATCGAGGGCATGGCGCTGCCGCCGTGCCATTGTCTGTTTCAGTTCAACGTCGCCGACGGGGCGCTGTCGTGCCAGCTCTATCAGCGTTCGGCCGATGTCTTTCTCGGCGTACCATTCAACATCGCGTCCTATGCGCTGCTCACGCTTGCGGTCGCCCACGTGAGCGGGCTTAAAGCGGGTACATTCATCCACACCTTCGGCGATGCACACCTCTATCTCAATCACCTCGATCAGGCGCGGCTGCAGCTGATGCGCAAGCCGCATCCGTTGCCGACGCTGCGCATCAATCCCGCCGCCAAGGACCTGTTCGCTCTGCGCTACGAGGATTTCCTGCTCGAAGGCTACGACCCGCATCCGCACATCAAGGCCGCGGTCGCAGTGTGAGCATGGATATTATCCTCGTTGCCGCCATCGCCGAGAACGGCGTCATCGGCCGCGGCAACGCACTGCCGTGGCGGCTCAAGTCGGACATGGCGCATTTCCGCGCGCTCACCATGGGCAAGCCGGTGGTGATGGGGCGGAAGACCTACCAGTCGATCGGCAAACCGCTGCCGGGCCGCACCACGATTGTGGTGAGCCGTGATCACAGCTTCGCCGCGCCAGGAGTTTTGGTCGCGCCCAGTCTGGATACGGCGTTGACCGCGGCGCGCGGTGACGCGCTGCGGCGAGGTGCCGCTGCGATCATTGTCGCAGGCGGCGCCGAGATCTACGGCCAGGCCATGGCGCGGGCGACGCGGCTGGCGCTGACGCAGGTCCATATGCGAGTCGAGGGCGACGCATGCTTTCCGTCCATCGATGCGGCACTCTGGCGCGAGGTGTCGCGCCTTGCGCATACGGCAGGCCCAGGCGACGATGCCGCCTTTGCCGTCGCCGATTACGAGCGTATCGCCGCCTCGCAAGCCACGGGAAGGGATTGAGAATCCGCCTTGCCTCAACGGCTTAGCGCCGCCTTTCGTTGCATCGGGCGGTCCGTTCCCCTATATCCCCCCGGAAATCGGGGCGAGCCGAAGCGCCGCCCCGCCGGCTTTCAGGAGAGAATTGATGCCGTGGAGCAATCAGCCCGGCGGCCCGTGGAGTTCGGGGCCGCGGGGACCTTGGGGCTCGGGTCCGCAGCAACAAGGGCCGCGTCCGCCCGATCTTGAGGAATTCCTGCGCCGCAGTCAGGACAAGTTGCGCAATCTGATGCCGGGAAATTTCGGCGGCTGGGGCGTGGTGCTGATCGCGCTCATCGCGGTGGTGCTGTGGGCCTCTTCCGGCCTGTTCCGCGTCGAACCCGATGAACTCGGCGTCGTGCTCCGCTTCGGCAAGTATGTGCGTGAGGTGCCGCCGGGGCTGCATTATCACCTGCCCTATCCGATCGAGAGCGTGCTCACGCCGCCGGCGCTGCGCATAATCAAGACCGACGTTGGCATTCGCGAGAGCGCCAGCGGCGAACGCGACCTGCCGGAGGAAAGCCTGATGCTCACCGGCGACGAGAACATCGTCGACGTTGATTTCTCGGTGCTGTGGAAGGTAAAGCCAAACGGCGTTGGTGATTATCTGTTCAACATCCAGAATCCGGAGAGCACCGTTAAGGCGGTGGCCGAAAGCGCCATGCGCCAGGTCATCGGCCGCTCGAACATTCAGCCGGTGCTCACCGGGGCGCGGCAGACGATCGAGGCGGCGGTGCAGGAGCAGATGCAGAAGACGTTGGATTCGTACCATGCCGGCGTGCTGGTGCAGCAGGTGCAACTGCAGAAGGTCGACCCGCCGGCGCAAGTGATCGACGCCTTCCGCGACGTGCAGGCGGCGAGGTCCGACCTCGAGCGGCTGCAGAACGAAGCGCAGACTTATGCCAACCGCGTGGTGCCGGAAGCAAGGGGCCGTGCCGCGCGGATCATCCAGGACGCTGAAGCCTACCGGTCGCAGGTCGTCGCCAACGCGAAGGGGCTAAGCTCGCGCTTCCTGCAGGTCTACGACCAGTACAAGAAGGCGCCCGACGTCACCCGCGAGCGCATGTATCTCGATACGATGGAACACATTCTGTCCGGCACCGACAAAACCATCATCGATACCGGAGCGAAGTCGCCGGCCGTCGTGCCCTACCTGCCGCTCCCCGAACTCGGCAAATCGTCCTCCGAGCCGACCGCCGGCTCGACGACGACGGGAGTCAAGCCATGAGAATGAGCCTCACCAGCGGCGCCGTCGCCGTTATTCTTCTGATTGCCGTCATCGTCGGCTACGGGACGTTCTTCACCGTCGACCAGACCAGCCAGGCGCTGGTGGTGCGGCTTGGCAACCCGGTGCGCGTCGTCACCGAGCCGGGACTGAACGTCAAAGTGCCGTTCATCGACAGCGTGATCTACATCGACAAACGGATCCTCGCCATCGAGTCGGCGGCGCAGGAGGTGATCGCGGCGAGCCAGGACAATTCAAATCTCGGCGCGCAGGCGGGAGAGCGGCTGGTCGTTGACGCGTTTGCCCGCTATCGCATCACCGACCCGCTGAAATTCTTTCAGACGATCGGTCCGGCCGGCGCCAATTCGCAGCTCTCGCTCCTGCTCAATTCGACGCTGCGGCAGGTGTTGGGACAGGCAACGCTCGCCGATGTGGTGCGCAACAAGCGCGAGGAGCTGATGTTGCAGATGCGCAGCCAGCTCAACGACAAGGCGCGCGACTTCGGTATTCAAGTGATCGACGTGCGCATCCGCCGCGCCGACCTGCCGGAGCAGAACAGCCAGGCGGTCTATCAGCGCATGCAGACCGAGCGCCAGCGCGAAGCCGCGGAGTTCCGCGCCGAAGGCAGCCAGAAAGCTCAGGAGATCAGGGCCAAGGCCGACCGCGACGTGACCGTGCTCATTGCCGAAGCCAACTCGCAAGCCGAGACGATACGCGGCGAGGGCGATGCCGATAGCAACACCATCTTCGCCCAAGCCTACGGGCAGGATCCAGGCTTCTTCGCCTTCTACCGCTCGATGCGCGCTTATGAGCAAAGCCTGCAGCACGGCAACACCAACTTGGTGCTCGGGCCGGATTCGGACTTCTTCCGCTTTTTCGGCAGTGCCGCGGGACGAACTCCGGTGCAGGCCGGCGTGACGCCGCCGCCCGATGCGCATGCGGGCACGACGCCGCCGAATGCGCAGGACAAGCGCACGGCCGCGGGCGCGCCGGCCGCCAGATAGGCACCGACCGGCGTCACCATGGTCTGTTGGATACGCGATTGAATGCGAGTCGCTTTTCCGCCCCAATCGGACTTCTTATGACCGGATCGGCCGGTTATTCCCTTGCATCCCGATTGGGTCGGGAGCACTTACCTCGAATGAGCCCCGTTTAGGAGCGCTGACACCCATGTTTCGCCAGTTTTGCTTCCGTCCGCCCTCCCGCTTTGTGCGGCGGGACGCGGCCATCGCCGCGCTGGTGGCGGCAGTCATCGTTTGGCCGCTGCCGCACGCCGCCAGTGCGGCCACCCCGGCGGCGGCCGCCACAACATCGACGCCAACCACCGTGTTGCGCGGGCCGGACAACATCGCCGACGTTGCCGAGCAGGTGATCGACGCCGTGGTCAACGTGTCCACCTCGCAGAAGGTCGACCCGCACATCGGCGAAGTGCCCGATCTGCCGCCCGGCTCGCCGATGGAGAAATTCTTTCAAGATTTCTTCAAGCACCACCGCGGCGAGAACGGCGAGGGTGATGCGGATGCCGAGCCGCGGCGCATCAACTCGCTTGGCTCGGGCTTCATCATTGACCCGTCGGGCCTGATCGTCACCAACAATCACGTCATCGAAGGCGCCGACGAGATCAACGTCATTCTCAACGACGGCACCAAGCTCAAGGCCGAACTGGTCGGCAAGGATTCAAAGAGCGATCTGGCGCTGTTGCGCGTGCACTACGACAAGCCGCTCAAGTTCGTGAAGTTCGGAAATTCCGACAAGATGCGGCTTGGCGAATGGGTAATCGCCATCGGCAATCCGTTCAGCCTGAGTAGTACGGTGACCGCCGGCATCGTCTCGGCGCGTAATCGCGACATCAATTCGGGACCGTACGACAACTACATTCAGACCGACGCGGCAATCAATCGCGGCAATTCCGGTGGCCCGCTATTCAACCTCAACGGCGAGGTCATCGGCATCAATACCGCGATCATATCGCCTTCTGGCGGCTCGATCGGCATCGGCTTTGCCATTCCGTCCAACAGCGCGATCCCGGTGATCGACCAACTGCAAAAATACGGCGAGGCCCGGCGCGGCTGGCTCGGCGTGCGCATCCAGGAGGTGACCGAATCGCTCGCCGAGAGCCTGAGCCTTGGACCGCCGCGCGGCGCTCTCATCGCCGGCGTCGACCCCAAGGGGCCGGCAAAGCCGGCCGGCCTGCAGCCGGGCGACGTCGTCATCACTTTCGACGGCCACGACATCAAGGAAATGCGCGATCTGCCGCGCACCGTCGCCGACACGCCGGTCGGCAAGGAGGTCGAGGTCGTCGTCATCCGCAAGGGCAAGGAAGAAACTGTCAAGGTCACCGTCGGCCGGCTCAAGGACGACGAGAAGGTCGCCGAGGCTGAGCCCACGAAGAAGAACGAGCCCGATCACAAATCGGTCGTGCAGAAGACGCTGGGGCTCGAATTGTCGAGCCTGACCGACGACGTGCGCAAGAAATTCAGGATCAGGGACACCGTCAAAGGCGTGCTCGTCACCGGCGTCGATCCGAATGCAGCGAACGATCAGCCGGACAAGCACCTGCAGCCCGGTGATGTGATTGTCGAGGTGCAATACGAGGCGGTGGGCACGCCGGCCGATCTGCAGAAGCGGGTCGACGAGCTCAAATCGCAGGGCAAGAAGGTGGCGATCCTGCTCGTCTCCAACGGCGACGGCGAGACGCGGTTCGTGGCGCTCCCGCTGAACTGATCGAGCTTCAGGCAGCGATTAGCGAAGTACGGAATGGCGAATAGGGCGCTTGATCCTAATTCGCCATTTGTTTTTTTGATGTTGCTCAATCCAACACGTGGCTGACCATGCCGTCGGCAAGCTTGGGCTCGAACCACGTCGATTTCGGCGGCATGATCTTGCCGGCATCGGCGACCGCCATCAGATCGTCCATCTGCGTCGGGTAGAGCGCGAACGCGACGGCGAACTCTCCCGATGACACCAGCCGCTCCAACTCGGCGAGCCCGCGGCCGCCGCCGACAAAGTCGATGCGCTTATCGGTGCGCGGATCGGTGATGCCGAAGATCGGCTCGATCACGTTGCGCGTCAAAAGCGTGATCGGCAGAACGCCGATTGGGTCGTCGGCGTTCGTTTTGCTTACCGCATTCGCCTGCAGGATCAGACGATACCAGCCTCCGGCGAGATACATGCCGACCTCGCCGGCGCATGTGGGCTGCACCGGTTCTGGACTTTTTTCGACCGTGTAACGCTTGCGAAGTTCCGCCACGAGTGCGTGCGGCGTATGCCCGTTCAAATCCCGCAGCACGCGATTGTAATCGAGGATGGTCATTTCGCTCTGCGGAAACAGCACCGAGAGGAAGTAGGAGTGAGCGCCGTTGCCGCCGCGCGCGTTCGCCACCCGCAGTGCCGCGGCCGAACGATGATGGCCGTCGGCGATGTAGAGCGCCGGCAAGGCATCGACCGCGCGCGTGATGTCTTTGATCGCCGCTTCGTTGGTGACCGGCCAAAGCTGGTGACGTACGCCGTCATCGGCCGTCACGTCGACCGCGGCGGGGTCGATGGCTTGCTGCGCGAGCAGAGCGTCGATCTGCGGCGCTGTTGGATAGGCGAGCATGACCGGCCCGGTCTGCGCGTTGACCGCCTCGATCTGGCGCACACGGTCGTCTTCCTTGGCCGGCGTCGTCAGTTCGTGCTTGCGGATACGATTATTGGCATAGGCGGCCAGCGCGGCGACCGCCGCAAGCCCGGTCTCCACATGGCCGCGCCACGTCAGCCGGTAGACGTAGTAGCAAGGCTTCTCGTCACGGATGAGGACACGGGCCTCGATCATGCGCCGCAAATTCTCCGCCGCCTTGGCATAGACTGAGCGGTCGTAAGGATCGGTCGCGGGCGGCAGATCGATCTCGGCCTTGGAGACGTGCAGAAAACTCCACGGCTTGCCCTTGGCCCGCTCGCGCGCCTCGGCGCTGGAGAGAACGTCATAGGGCGGCGCCAGCACGTCGGCGGCGCGTCCGGGCGCCGGCCGCAGCGCGCGGAAAGGTTTTATCAGGGTCACGGAACCTCGCTCGTATGCACTAGACTTAGGTCCGCCGTTTAATTCGCGCTCAGGAGCACTACGTCAAGGCCGTGACCGAACCCGAGATCATCCTCATTGCCGGACCGACCGCGAGCGGCAAGTCGGCGCTGGCGCTCAAGCTTGCGGAAAAGTTTGGCAGCGTGATCGTCAACGCCGATTCGATGCAGGTCTATAGCGACCTGCGCATCATCACGGCACGGCCGAGCGCGGACGAGGAGCGGCGCGTTCCCCACCGGCTCTACGGCCACGTTGATGCGGCGGAGAATTTTTCCGTCGGCCGCTGGTGCGAGGAAGCCGCTGCCGTGATCGAAGAGACGCGCCGCACCGCGCGCCCGATAATTCTCGTGGGCGGCACCGGCCTCTACTTCAATGCGCTCACGCGTGGGCTTGCCGCCGTGCCGCCTATTCCGGCAAAAATTCGCGAGCAGGTGCGTGCGCGGCTGGCGAGCGATGGCGCCGCCGCTCTGCATGCGGAACTGAAATGGCGCGATCCGGCGACAGCAGCGCGACTGATGCCCGGTGACCGCGCCCGCATTACCCGCGCGCTGGAAGTGGTGCTGGCAACCGGCCGCTCGCTGCTCGATTGGCACGAGGACAACAAGCCGGCGGGCGTCGACGCCGCGCGCGCGGCAAAAATCTTTCTTACGCCCGAGCGCGACGAACTGCTCGGCCGCATCGACGCGCGCTTCGATGCAATGATGACGGCCGGCGCGCTCGACGAGGTGCGCGCGCTGGCCGGGCGCAACCTCGATCCTAACCTGCCGGCGATGAAGGCACATGGTGTACCCTGGCTTGTTCGCCATCTTCACGGTGAGATCGCGCTCGACGAAGCGGTAGAGGGAGCCAAGCGCGATACGCGGCAATACACCAAGCGGCAGGCCACCTGGTTCCGCAATCAACTGCCCGACTTCGTCTGGACCGAGCCTGGCGGCGCTGAACAGGAAGTCGACGCACAGTTGCGCGCGCTCCCGCGTTGATGTTTGTCGCGATTCAACCCTTCGGCGTGGCGAAAATGATTGCGCGCCGGCTGGATGGCGGACGGCCGCCGCGGTAAGAATAGACTTATTGATGATGGCAGCGGCGAGGTGGCGACATGTTTTTGCGCAATGGCTGGTACACCGCGCTTTGGTCCCATGAACTCAAAGACAAGCCGGTTGCCAAGACCTTTCTCAATGAGAAGGTCGTCTTGTTCCGCAACGCCAGCGGTGACGTCGGCGCGCTGGAGGATTGCTGCTGCCATCGCGCCGCGCCGCTCTCGCTCGGCGAGATTACCGGCGAATACCTCACCTGCGGCTACCACGGGCTGAAATTCGACGTGCACGGCCAATGCGTCGAGGTTCCAGGCCAGACCCAGATTCCGTCTGGCGCCAAGGTACGCAGCCACCCGGTCGCCGAAAAATGGAACGTGGTGTGGATCTGGATGGGAGAGCCGGCGAAGGCGGACCCCGCAAAGATTCCAGACATGCCCTGGCTGTCGGAGCCGAAATGGACCGCAACGCCGGGCCGGCTGCACGTGAAATCGAATTATCAGTTCATCGTCGACAACCTGCTTGATTTCACCCATGTCGCGCATGTGCACAAGCGCACGATCGCCGGCGACCCGCGCGAAGCGACCGAACCGCTCAAGGCCGAGCGGCTCAACGACGGCATTCGCGTGAGCCGCTGGCTGCTCGACGTATTGCCGCCGCCGCTGTTTGCCAAGGCGGGCAACTTGAATAGCAACGTGGACCGCTGGCAGCTGGCGCGATGGCATCCGCCGGGCGTGGTCTATCTGGACGTCGGCTGCGCCAAGGTCGGAACGGGCGCGCCGCAGGGCGACCGCAGCGAGGGCATTTCGATCTGGTCCTCTCATCTGCTGACGCCCGAAACCGAGCTGACCAGTCACTACATGTTTTGCTTCTCGCGCGACTTCAGCCTTGACGACGCGGAAATGTCGAAGCTCCTTTACGAAGGTTCGCGGGCGACGTTCCTGGAAGACGTGGACTTCCTCGAAGCCGTGCAGGCCAATCGGGTCGACGGGTCGCTGGACGGCCTCATCCACATCTCCGCCGACGCCGCTCAGCTACAGGCACGGCGCATGCTCGGGAGCATGATTTCGTCGGAGCAGGCGCAGTAAGGCGGAATCTGCAACTCCTGAAACAGCTTTCTTTGATCGTTTCTGCGATGGCGGCACGCCCTACTGGTTCGCCATGTACTGCATGCCGGCCGAATAGGCCGCGCCGCCGATCACGCAGGGAATGCCGAGTTCGATTTGCCCGGTGGCCGCGGCGACGATGCAGCCCATCGACAGTGCGCCCTGGCCGATCTGCCCGATGCCGGTCAGATCGCGTTTGGAGTTCGGGCCCTTCTGTTTGAGCTCGCTCGATCGCGGCCAGCGATTGCTTGCGCATGTCGCCGGTGTCGACGTCCTCCGCGGTCTCGATCACTTCGTTGAGCACCTTGGCGGTCTCCTTCGGCTGGCTCTTGACCGACCATTTCAGCATGGCGAGCAGCGTGAGGTCGCGCACGGCGTTGCTGGCGAGCGTGAATTTGGCGGCGCTGCCGGTGGTGAGATTGTCGACGCTGTCCTTGTCGTCGGCGAGCGGCAGGAGCTTGATGATCTGTCCGATCGGCTTGTAGGCGCCGGTGGCGAGGTAATAGCCCCACAGCACGTCGATCAATTCCGGGCTCGGCTGCGAGCGCCACCGGCTTTCTTGTCGTCGCTGTCGATTTTGAGCGCGACTTTGATCTTGTCGAACATGCCGGGCTTCGCCGGTCTGGTAGGCGATCTGATCGAGCGTCGGCAGCTTGCCGTCCAGATATCGGTCGATCATCGGGCGGCGCTCCGGCATCCGGTCGGCGAAGGCGGTGAGCAGGTCCTTCCAGTTCGGCAGACCCGAATAGGCGATGGCGCGCACCAGCACCCAGTGGTCCGCGGGCGCAATCGGCAACATTTTGGCGACCAGGCGGTGGCGCGTACCGGATTGGCGCCGAGCACGCCGGCGATGAAGCCGACATAGGCGCCGCTGGTTTCGGAGTCCTTGAACGCCTGCATTTCGCTGAGCGCATGCACGAGCAAGCGGAAGCCGGTCGGGGTCCGGCTGGTGCCGGTAGTCGTTGATCCATTCAGGATCGCGTCCGTGGACAACGGCGTGGCGTTCGGCGCCGCGCGCCGCGGGCGCCGCTGCGATGGATAGCGGGAGCCGAGCAAGAGACGGCGACGCCAACGGCGTTCTGCGCAAGACTGAAACCATAGTCCCCTCCAGATGGAGCGTCAGCGGCGAGCGCTCCGTGCGCGCGCCGCGGTCGAGTCGACGGCGAATTCATCAGCCTGCCGGGGCGATTTGCAGGCCCGCTCGGTCGCGAAATCGGGGCCGCGCTGTGGCTGGCTGGGTGCTTAATGAATGCGGATTTGCGCGATTTTCGATTTCAAACGTGCGTTTGAAGGGACGCGAGCGTCGCTCCGCCAGATTCCGGCCGCATTTTGCTTGACGTCGTTGCCGCAATGCTTATAAAGTGTGCGCTAACAAGGAGGGCACTTCGTGCGAATCTGTTTCGGACTGATTCTCGTACGACCGCGCACCGCCGCGGGTGGATGATCCACCCGCGAACGTGGCGGTGCGCTATGTCAGGGGCTCTTGAGCCCCTTTTTTATTTCCGAAAATGCCAGCGAAGATCGAGATACGGAGCGGACTATGACTGAAATGACCGGCGCGGAAATGGTGATGGCGGCGCTTGCCGACCAGGACGTCGAACACATTTTCGGCTATCCGGGCGGCGCCGTGCTGCCGATCTACGACGCGCTCTTCCAGCAGAAGAAGGTGCGCCACATCCTGGTGCGGCACGAGCAGGGCGCGGTGCACGCGGCCGAAGGCTATGCGCGCTCGACCGGCAAGGTCGGCGACCGTGCTGGTCACCTCCGGGCCCGGCGCCACCAATGCGGTCACCGGCCTCACCGATGCGCTCTGCGATTCGATCCCGCTCGTGGTCATCACCGGCCAGGTGCCGACCCATCTCATCGGCAACGATGCGTTCCAGGAATGCGACACGGTCGGCATCACGCGGCCGTGCACCAAATACAATTATCTGGTCAAAAGCGTCGCCGACCTGCCGCGCGTGCTGCACGAGGCTTTCCACATCGCCGCGAGCGGCCGGCCCGGGCCGGTGGTGGTCGATATCCCCAAGGACGTGCAGTTCGCCAACGGTACTTATTCCAGGCCCAAGGAATTCCAGCACAAAGGCTATCGGCCGAAGCTCAAGGGCGACCCGGACAAGATCAAGCAGGCCGTCGAGATGATGGCCGCCGCCAAGCGCCCGCTGTTCTACACCGGCGGCGGCGTGATCAATTCCGGCCCCGCGGCGAGCGAATCCTTGCGCGAACTGGCCAAGCTCACCGGCTTTCCGGTCACCTCGACGCTGATGGGGCTCGGCGCGTTTCCGGCCGCCGATCCGCAATGGCTCGGCATGCTCGGCATGCACGGCACCTGGGAAGCCAACTGGTCGATGCACGATTGCGATCTGATGATCGCGGTCGGCTCGCGCTTCGACGACCGCATCACCGGCCGGCTCGACGCCTTCGCGCCGGGCTCGAAGAAAATCCACATCGACATCGATCCGTCCTCGATCAACAAGAACGTCAAGGTCGATCTCCCGATCGTCGGCGACTGCACGCATGTGCTGGAGGACATGGTGCGCCTGTGGCGTGCCGGCGGCGCCAAGCCGGACAAGAAGGCGCTCGAGGCCTGGTGGGCGCAGATCGGCAAGTGGCGGGCGAAGAATTCGCTCGCCTATCGCAACTCCAACGAGATCATCAAGCCGCAATACGCCATCCAGCGGCTCTACGAGCTGACCAAGGACCGCGACACCTACATCACCACCGAAGTCGGCCAGCATCAGATGTGGGCGGCGCAGTTCTATCAGTTCCAGGAGCCGAATCGCTGGATGACCTCGGGCGGGCTCGGCACCATGGGCTACGGCCTGCCGGCTTCGGTCGGCGTGCAGCTTGCGCATCCGAACTCGCTGGTCGTCGACATCGCCGGCGAGGCTTCGGTGCTGATGACCATGCAGGAAATGTCGACGGCGGTGCAGTACGACCTGCCGATCAAGATCTTCATCCTCAACAATCAGTACATGGGCATGGTGCGGCAGTGGCAGGAATTGCTGCACGGCGGGCGCTATTCGCATTCCTACACCGAGGCGCTGCCCGACTTCGTCAAGCTCGCCGAGGCCTATCACGCCCACGGCATCCGCTGCGAGCATCCGGGCGAGCTCGACGAGAAGATCCGCGAGATGATCGAGGTGAATAAGCCGGTGATTTTCGACTGCGTGGTCGATCCGGCGGAGAACTGCTTCCCGATGATCCCGTCCGGCCGCGCCCATAACGAGATGCTGCTCGGCGACGCGGCGACGCGGGTCGAGGACGCGGTGACCGAAGAAGGCAAGATGCTGGTCTAGGTCGAGACGCATGAAATAAGGATACTATCGTGAGCACGAACCCGCGACCACGCATTATCCCGCCGCCGCCGTCAGCGAGCGCGTCGAGACGCGCACCTTGTGCGTGCTCGTCGACAACGAGCCGGGCGTGCTCGCGCGCGTCATCGGGCTGTTCTCGGGTCGCGGTTACAACATCGATTCGCTGACGGTTTCGGAAACCGAGCACGAGAAGCATCTGTCGCGCATCACCATCGTGACCCGCGGCACGCCGATGGTGCTCGAACAGATCAAAAATCAGCTCGAACGCCTGGTGCCGGTGCACCGCGTGATCGATCTGACCACGACGAGCCCGGCGATCCAGCGCGAACTGGCCATGGTCAAGGTGCGCGGCAACGGCAAGAACCGCACGGAGGCGCGCAAGCTCGCCGAGGGCTTCGATGCCCGCATCATCGACGAAACCGCCGAAAGCTACGTGTTCGAAGTCACCGGCGCGTCTGACCAGATCGAGAGTTTCATCGGCCAGATGCTGCCGCTCGGCCTGGTCGAAGTCTCGCGCACCGGCGTGGTCGCCATCGCGCGCGGGCCGGAGGGGATGTGACGGCGCTTACGCTTTCAGCTTCGTCACCAGCGTGGCGAAGCGGTCGACGAAGCCCTGCAGGAACTTCTTCGTGCTCTCGTCGCTGACATTGCCGTTATCGTCGAACAGGTTCGGCTTGAACTGGACGTAGGATTCGCCGCCGAGCAGTGTCATGCCGAGGCCGAGCATGACGGTGCGCAGATTGGCCTGCACCAAGGCGGTGCCAATGAGCCGGGCGAGGTGCCGGTGATGAAGTCCAGGCTTGCCCGGCCAAACGCTTGTTCCGAACGGCCGCGCGCCCCAGTCGATGGCGTTCTTCAGCACGGTCGGGATCGAGCGGTTATGTTCGGGCGTGACAAAAAGCACGCCGTCGGCCTTTTTGATCTCGTCCTTGAAGCGCGCCACTTCGGGCGGGAGATTGCCTTCGTTGTCCTGGTTGTAGAGCGGCAGATCGTCGATGCGCACCAATTTGCCGTCGAATTTGCCGGTCCCGAGCTTGATCAGCGCCAGGGCGAGTTTGCGGTTGATCGATTCCTTGCGGTTGGAGCCGACGATGACGGCGACTTGCGGAAGAGCCATGTTGCACACCTCAGTTAGAATTCGTAACTAGGGCTAGTTAGGTGACTAAGCACGCTTCGCGCAAGTAGGCACATCGATGAAACCAAGACACATGCATTTACCCGGCGATTGCCGCGCCATCAGTGACGTGCTCGCGCGGGTCGGCGACAAATGGTCGGTGCTCGTCGTCACCCGGCTGGGCGAGCGGCCGATGCGATTTAACGAACTGCGCCGCTCGATCGGCGGCATTTCGCAGCGCATGTTGACGCTCACTCTGCGCGGGCTCGAACGCGACGGCCTGATCACACGGACGGTCTTTCCGACCATCCCGCCGCGGGTCGATTACGCGCTGACCCCGCTCGGCCGCGATCTGCTCGCAGCCGGTTTCCGCGCTCGGCGACTGGGCGCTCCGCAACCAGCCGAAAATCGCCCGCGCGCGCGAGAAGTTCGATGGCTCAACGGCAGCAAGATCTGGCCAGCGCTGCCTGACTGGCCGGCAAAAGGCGGGCGGTCCGGGCTTGTGCCAGACGCCGCCAGAAACTAGAAGCAGCGCCGGAAAACAAATGGCCGCCAGCGGCCGCCAGTAGGGGTGAGACACCATGCGCGTTTATTACGACCGCGACGCCGACCTGAATCTGATCAAGGGCAAGAAGGTCGCCATCATCGGCTATGGCAGCCAGGGCCATGCCCATGCGCTCAATCTGCGCGATTCCGGCGTCAAGGAAGTGACGGTGGCTTTGCGCAAGAACTCGCTGGGGGTCAAGAAAGCGCAGACGGAGAAGCTGCCGGTCAAGGAGGTCATCGAGGCCGCCAAGTGGGCCGACGTGATGATGATGCTCACGCCCGACGAATTGCAGGCCGACATCTACAACAACGCGCTGCACGCCAATATGAAGGAAGGCGCTGCGCTGATGTTCGCGCACGGGCTCAACATCCATTTCAATCTGATCGAGCCGCGCGCCGACATCGACGTGATGATGATCGCGCCGAAGGGGCCGGGCCATACGGTGCGCTCAGAGTACCAGCGCGGCGCCGGCGTGCCCTGCCTGCTGGCGATCCACCGGGACGCATCCGGCAACGCGCACGATCTCGGCCTGTCCTACGGCGCCGCGATCGGCGGCGGCCGCGCCGGCATCATCGAGACGAGCTTCCGCGAGGAATGCGAGACCGATCTGTTCGGCGAACAGAGCGTGCTGTGCGGCGGCGTCGTCGAACTGATGAAGGCTGGCTACGAGACGCTGGTCGATGCCGGCTACGCGCCGGAGATGGCCTATTTCGAGTGCATCCACGAGATGAAGCTGATCGTCGACCTCATCTACGAGGGCGGCATCGCCAACATGAATTATTCGGTCTCCAATACCGCTGAGTACGGCGAATACGTTTCCGGCCCGCGCGTCATCAACGACGACACCCGCGCCGAAATGAAAAAGATCCTCACCGACATCCAGTCGGGCAAGTTCGTCAAGGACTGGATGCTGGAGAACAAGGTCAACCAGACCTCGTTCAAGGCGATGCGCACCAAGCTCGCTGCGCATCCGGCCGAGGCGGTCGGCGCCAAGCTGCGCGAGATGATGCCGTGGATTAAGGAGCGCGCGCTGGTGGATCGATCGCGGAACTGATGCACGGCGTCTTGCATCAAGACGGGCTCGCGATGGCGAGCCCGTTTTAGCTCAAAGAGCGGACACTGCACGAGCGCTCGCGGACCTTCCGTCGGAGAGGAATTTTATCGTGCCGCTGGGGTATTCTCCCCACGTGCGCGGAATGTTCGAACCTGTCTTGATCGCGAAATTGCTACTGCTACACTCGATGGCGGTGGCGACAAATAAAAAGGGAGGATCGAATATGAAAGCCGAGCGACATTTGTTCACGGCCGCCAGCTTCGCGCTTGCGTTTGCCTTCGCCGGCACGACAGCCCATGCGGCCGGACTCTTCACGCTGGCCTCAAAGACCTTTGCGGACGGCAAAATGATGCCGAAGAAGGTGTCCAATACCGACGCGGTGAACAAAAACCCGAATTGCGTCGGTCAGAACGTATCGCCGGAGCTGCACTGGAGCAACGTGCCGGATGGCACCAAGAGCCTGGTGCTGCTGATGTCCGATCCCGAAGGCCGCGCCCCGAGCGGCGTCGAGTCATTGGGTCGCCTACGGCATCGACCCCAGCAAGGTTACCGGCTTCGCCGAAGGCGCCACCAGCAAGGATTCGGATCAATATGTCGGCGGCAAGAGCCTGATGGGGGTCGGACATTATTCGGGTCCGTGCACGCCGCCCAACGCCACGCCGCACCATTACACGTTCATTCTCATCGCCAGCGACTTCGCCCCGACCGATCTGCCGCCCGGTCTGACCCGCGAAGACATCATCGCGAAGTTCGGGCCGCCGCCGGCGCATGTGAAGGGCGTGACCGGCATGATCGGACTGTTCGTCAATCCGTGGCACGAGTGACCGACGAGCGGACTTCGTAATCCGTCGTGAGCCCATCGAGCGCGTCCGATATCGAAATCGCCGCGCTCGATGGAACGGAGATTTGGCTTGAGCCGTGGTCTTGGCCGTTCGCCACCGAGCGCCGCGAGGAGATCGCGGCGCATTTTACCGACTTGCAGCGTGTCCGCTCGGACATTTGGAATGGCCGCGTTCTCCTTCTGAGAAGCTTCGCGATCGAAGGCCGAGTGCTGCGCGGCACATGCTTCGAGACCGACTATGCCAACCTGTGCGCGTGGCGCGATTGGGGTTTCGCCGACGCGAGCGTCCATAACGTGTTCGCCGCCGCGGCGCTGCGATCCGCCGACGGCGCCTTTCTGGTTGGGGAAATGGCGGCGTCGACGGCCAATGCAGGGCTGATCTATTTTCCCTGCGGGACGCCGGACCCTGGTGACGTCGACGCCCAGGGCCTTTTCGATCTTGCGGGCAGTCTCGGCCGCGAACTTCTGGAAGAGACCGGCATCAGCATCGCCGAACTCAAATCCGCGCCCGGTTGGACGATGGTGCGCGACCGCTGTTATCTCGCGCTGCTCAGGCAGGTGACTTCACCGCTCGGCGCCGCTGAGCTTCGCGCGCGCATCGTGGATCATCTCGCGCGCGAACAACGGCCCGAATTCGTCGACATCCACATTGTGCGCTCTCTGGCTGATTTCAAGCAGAACATGCCGCCCTTCGTGGTCGAATTTCTAAAGCGCATCTGGCGGCAGTGACATGTCGAAATGGCAAGATGCCAATCAAACGCCCGATTAGCTCAATTCGGTTGTTCGGCGCTTATCGACGTACGACGCGATCCGATCAAACAGCCATACCAGTCCTGCGAAAACCAGAATCGGCGTGGAGAAGTAGAGCAGGGTCGCGCTTGGCCTTATGTGCTGTAAATCCACGGGCGAAGTCCACATGAGGTATGCGAGAGGCATTGCGATTACGGCGCCGAGCAGGAAGCCAAAGGCGCGGATCAGCCAACCGAGCAATTTCCGGGTCCCGGAAATTTCGCTGACGAACCAAGGATTGTCTGTGTCCGGCATGGCCATTGTGGAAGCGGAAATTGCGATCGGGTCCGAAGCGGCTCGCCAACGAGGCGTCCAGGTCACATTGAGGAGCGCGCCCCCCTATTTGGTCGTGTGGCGTCATGGGTGGGTTCAACGTCGGTCAAGGGTCTTGTCGGCCAAGGGTCTTGCCGGCGGGTGCCGCATTCCGCTACAACCAAACCACTCCCACGCAGGGTTAACGCGGAATTCACCCTGATCCGCGACGTTGGGAAGATGACGAGGGCTTTGGCAATGTCAGCGCAGCCGCACTTTGGCGCGATGACTCGGACGGCCGCACTGGCCGGTTCCGGTGCTGCCCTCACGCATGGAAATTCCAAGCTTCTTGGCGGGCTCCTGCTGCTTAGCGCCCCCTGAGGGCCGGCCGGGCGTTTGCGCCTGGGCACTCAGGGGTCGACGGCAGAACCGGAACCCAAGAGCGCCCGAATCCCCGAGCGGAGGGCGCAAGCGAGAAGGACCCACATCATGACCACCCCAGCCAAACCGGCGCCCGCCGTAGCTGAAGCCAAAACTGCGCCGCCCAAAACTGCGCCGCCGAAGTCCGAGAAAGACCGCGTCGTCATCTTCGACACCACCTTGCGCGACGGCGAGCAGTGCCCCGGCGCCACCATGACGCACGAGGAAAAGATCGAAGTCGCCGAATTGCTCGATCAGATGGGCGTCGACATCATCGAGGCCGGTTTCCCGATCGCCTCGGAGGGCGACTTCGCCGCCGTCAACGAGATCGCCAAGCGCACCAAGAACGCGGTCGTCTGCGGGCTCGCCCGCGCCGGCTTCAACGACATCGACCGCGCCGGCGAGGCGATCAAGCCGGCCAAGCAGCCGCGCATCCACACCTTCATCTCCACCTCGCCGGTGCACATGAAGTGGAAGCTGCAGCTGCCGGCCGAGAAGGTCTACGAGATGGTGATCGGCTCGGTGACGCGCGCGCGCAAATACACCGACAATGTCGAGTGGTCGTGCGAGGACGGCACTCGCACCGAGCACGATTTCCTCTGCCGCTGCGTCGAGGCGGCGATCAAGGCCGGCGCCACCACGATCAACATTCCCGACACCGTCGGCTACACGGTGCCGGAGGAATATTTTGCGCTGATCAAGATGGTGCGCGATCGCGTACCCAATTCCGATCAGGCACGCTTCTCGGTGCATTGCCACGACGATCTCGGCATGGCGGTGGCGAATTCGCTCGCCGGCGTGCGCGCCGGCGCCCGCCAGATCGAGTGCACCGTCAACGGCATCGGCGAGCGCGCCGGCAACGCCTCGCTGGAAGAAGCGGTGATGGCGATGCGGGTGCGCAACGACGTGATGCCGTTCTGGACCGGCATCGACGCCACCATGCTGACGCGGGCGTCGAAGCTCGTCGCCGCCGTCACCTCGTTCCCGGTGCAGTACAACAAGGCGATCGTCGGCCGGAACGCGTTTGCGCACGAGAGCGGCATCCACCAGGACGGCATGCTCAAGCACACGCAGACCTACGAGATCATGATGCCGGCGGATGTCGGCGTGAAGCAGACCTCGCTGGTCATGGGCAAGCATTCCGGCCGCCACGCCTTCGCGCACAAGCTCGAGGAACTGGGCTACAAGCTCGCCGGCAATCAGCTGGAAGACGCCTTCGTGCGCTTCAAGGCGCTCGCCGATCGCAAGAAGCACGTCTACGACGAGGACATCGAGGCGCTGGTCGATGAGGAAATCGCGACCGCGCAGGACCACATCAAGCTCGTCTCGCTGTCGGTGATCGCCGGCACGCGCGGGCCGCAGCGCGCCACCATGAAGCTCGACGTCGACGGCAATTCGATGATCGAGGAGCGCGAGGGCAACGGGCCGGTCGACGCCATCTTCAACTGCATCAAGGCGATGGTGCCGCACGAGGCGGTGCTCGAGCTTTATCAGGTCCACGCCGTCACCGAAGGCACCGACGCGCAGGCCGAAGTTTCGGTTCGCTTGTCTGAGAATGGCCGTTCAGTCACCGCCAAGGGCGCCGATCCCGACACGCTGGTCGCTTCGGCCAGGGCCTATATCGCGGCCTTGAATAAGCTTGTCGCCCGCCGCGCGCGCACCGGCAAGCTCGAGCCGATCGCCGTCGCCGAACGCCGGATTCATTCGACGGATGTGGCGTGAGATTCGCCTCTCCCCTCGCGGGAGAGGTCGATTTCCCAAAGCGCAGCGAAGGCCGCGGCTGTCAGCCGCGTTGGCAAGCTTTTGTTTACCTTGTTTGTTTACCAATCGCTAACGGGCGACGTCGGGAGCGATCTATGCTGGTGGGCAGCCGCATTTCGATCGGGCCGTTCGTGCCCGAAGATTCTCCGGCGATGTTTTGCTGGTTCAACGACGTTGCCGCCGCGCGCCTCGACTTTGCCTACCGTCCGGTCGATATGATGACGCACCAGCAATGGTGGCAGGGGCTCGGCAAGGATCCGAGCAAGGTCGTGTTCGCTATCCGCAAGACCGGCGAGCCGGTGCTGATCGGCTTCGTGCAGATCGGCGGCATCAACCCAGTGCACCGCTGCGCGGAAATCGGCATTCGGATCGGCGAGGATAAAAATCGCGGGCAGGGCTACGGCACCGAAGCGCTGCGGCTCGCACTCGATTATTGCTGGAACCATCTCAATCTCAACCGGCTGCAACTGACCGCGTTCAAGCATAATGTCCGCGCCATCGGCGCGTATGAAGCAGCCGGATTCCGCAAAGAGGGCCGCATGCGCAAGGCCGCCTTCATCAGCGGCCAATGGGTCGACTTGATCATGATGGCGGCGCTGCGCCCGGCGCAAAAGACGCGCCGGCGGGCGTCTCGCCCGGCAGCCGCGCCCGTGACGGATTTGCGCCCGTTGCCGCGTACGGCCGCTGCCTAACCCGAGCCGCCTTGCTCGTGCTCTGCATCGTGGCTATATGCTGCCCTCGGTCGGGCGCATAGCTCAGTTGGTAGAGCAGCTGACTCTTAATCAGCGGGTCCAAGGTTCGAGTCCTTGTGCGCCCACCAGCCTTCGCAAGCGGAGCGCAGCGAAGGCTGCCGCGCCGGAGCGTAGCGAAGGCGGGCGGTACGAGCCGCCGCTTGCTACGGCTGGCAGGCCAATCATTTCACCTTCGCTTCCGTCAGCGCCCGCCAAATCCGGTCCGGCGTGTAGGGCATGTCGAGCTTGCGCACGCCCGCCGGCTTGAGCGCGTTCAGCACCGCGTTGGCCAGCGCCGGCACCGCGCCGGTGGCGCCGGCTTCGCCTGCGCCTTTGGCGCCGAGCGCGTTGGCGGGCGAGGGGGCGCCGCAATCGATCAGCGTGATCGCCGGCAGATTGTCGGCGCGCGGCATCGCGTAATCCATGAAGCTGCCGGACAATAATTGTCCGCTATCGGGATCGTAGGCGATGTGCTCGCCGACCACTTGGCCGAGGCCCTGCATCAGCCCGCCGTGCAACTGACCCTCGACCAGAGTGTGGTTGAAGATGTTGCCGCAATCGTCGGCGGCGACGTAGCTCATCACGTCAAGCTCGCCGGTATCGGGATCGATCTCGACCTCGGCGACATGCGCGCCCGAGGGGAAGGCGGTGGCGAGGTCGATGGTGGTGTTGGTGTCGAGCGGATTGGTGGGCTCGCTCCATGTGCGTTCGATCAGCGTTTGCAGTGGGACTTTCAGATCGGTGCCGGCGACTTTGTACTCGCCCTTTTCAAACACGACATCGCCAGCTTCCACTTCCATTTCCGCGGCGGCGAGCTTGCGGCCCTTCTCGACGATCTCCTTTGCCGCCGCCTGCAGCGCGCTGCCGTGGCTGATCAGCGAGCGTGAGCCGAACGAGCCGGTACCGAGCATTTTCGGCGCGGCGACGTCGTTGTAGCGCAGCTCGATCTTGTCGGCCGGGATGCCGAGCACGTCGGCGACGATCGCCGGAAACACAGTCTCATGGCCCTGGCCGGACGGGCCGGCATTCGAATACATCGCGAGCTTCCCGCCGGTGGCGACGCGGATTTCGACCTGCTCCTTGCCCATGCCGCCGGACGGTTCGAGAAAAAGCGCGAGACCGATGCCGCGCAGCTTACCCCGGCGTTTTGCTTCCTGCTGCCGCTTGCCGAAGCCTTTCCAATCCGCGGCGGCCAACGCGGTGTCGAGCAGGCGCGCGGGATCGGCGCTGTCGTAGTTCGAGTTGGTCGGCGTCTTCAGCGGGAACATGTCCTTGCGCAGCACATTGCGCCGGCGCAGCTCGACCGCATCGATGCCGGTCGCGGCGGCGGCTTCCTCGACCAGGCGTTCCCACAGATAGGCGACGTTCGGCCGCCCGGCGCCGCGATAGGCGGTCACCGGCGTTGTGTTGGTGAAGATGAGCCGATGCCGGCCGTGGACCGCCGTCACATTATAAAGACTGATCGCGGAACTGGTCGGCGCCGCCACCGTGTTGATGAGCGGGCCGGCGTTGCTGCTAAACGCGCCGAGATTGACCAGCCATTCAACCCGCAGCGCGACGAAGCGGCCATCGCCGTCGAGGCCGAGTTCGCCGGAGAGATCGGCGGCGCGGCCGTGATGATCGCCGGAGAGTGTCTCGCCGCGCGTGCCGGTCCATTTCACCGCGCGGCCGGTCGTTTTCGCTGCCAACAGGACGGCGAGAAATTCCGGATAGACCTCGTTCCTGATGCCGAAGCCGCCGCCGACATCGGCCGAATGAATCCGGAAACGCTCCGCCGGCAATCCGGTGACAGTCGACAGCGCGTTCTTGATGTCCGAGGTGCCTTGCGTCGGCACGCTCAGCTCAAACGTGTCGCTCGCCGCGTCGTAGGACGCGACCGCGGATTTCGGCTCCATCGGATTGCCGGCGATGCGCTGCGCGCGCAGCTGCACTTTGACGACACGCGCCGCGCCGGCCATCGCTGTGTCGGCGGCTTCGCGGTTGCCGTACTCGTAGTCGAAAGCGAGATTGTTGGACGCGTCGTCGTGGATCGGCGTCGCACCGGCGGCATTGGCGGCAGCGGCCTCGACATAGACCGGCAGGTCCTCGTACTCGATCTCGACCGCTTCGGCGGCGTCCTGCGCGATGTAGTCGGTCTCGGCGACGACCAGAACCACGGGCTCGCCGACAAAGCGAACCCGCTCATGCGCGAGCCCATAGCGCGGCGGAACGCGCGGCGAAGAGCCGCCGACGCCTTTGAAGAACGCCATGGCCGGCAGGCCCTTCCAACCGGCGGCCACCAGATCGGCGCCGGTCAAAATACCGAGCACGCCGGGCAGCGCCCGCGCCTTTTCGGTGCCGATGCGCACGATCTTCGCGTGCGCGCGATCGCTGCGCTGGAAGTAGCCCGCAGCCTGGCCGGGGACCGCGACATCGGCGGTGTAACGGCCGCGGCCGGTGAGGAGGCGCGCATCTTCGCGGCGGCCGTGGAAATTCGGGTCGGACAGGGCGCGCTCCGATTGACTGCGGGTGCTCTTTTCCGAAGCAGGATTGGACAAGTCGGCGCGGCGGCGCAAGACGCTTCGCTTAAGCCAATTGCGAAAGCTCATGAGCTCACCCGCCGGCGGATTTCCTCGATGATGATGCTGTTGTCGGCGTCGCCTTCGCCGTGGCGCATGCAGGCTTCCAGTGCGTCGGCATGGACTTCGAGGAGCGGCAACTTCTGCCCGACATGCTCGGCCTGCTCAAGCATCAAATGCACGTCCTTGAGGTGCTGGCGCACATAACCCTCCGGCGAAAAATCCCCGCGCACCATTTTCGGCCCTTTGGTGTCCATCACCTGCGAGGACGCCGCCGAGACTCGGGCGACGCGCAGGAATGCCAGTGGATCGAGGCCGAGTTTTTCGGCGAAAACCAGCCCCTCCGCCAGCGCCATACGGTTGAGCCCGAGGATCAGATTGATCGCGAGCTTGGCGCGGCCGCCGTCGCCGGCCTTGCCGATATGAAAGCGCGCCGGGAACAGCGTATCGAGCACGGGCGCGGCGGCGGACGCGATCCGCTCATCGCCGCCAATGAGGCCGACGCCTTCGCCGCGGCGGACCTGCTCGCTCGTTCCCGACACCGGCGTTTCCAGAAAGCGCAAGCGGCCGGCGACGCGTTCGGCCAGTGCGGCGATGCGGTCAGGGTCGCAGGTCGAGGTGCACATGACGATCTTGCCTGAAGCCGCCGGCAGCAGGCCGCGCTCGACAACGTCTTCGACCTGGTCGGTGGAAAAAACCGCCAGTACGATCGGGTCGCAGATCTGCGCGATCTCGGCGACCGGCGCGCTGCGGCCGCCGATCTGTTCAAGGCGCTTGTTCTTGCCCGGATCGATGTCGAAGCCGATGACGGAGAAGCCCGCCGCGATGAGCCTGCCCGCGCAGACTTCGCCCATCAGGCCGATGCCGATCAGGCCGACGGGAGTTGGAGGGGGCATTTGTACTTCCTTAGTCGCTATTACTCCGATGCGTCTCACTTCATCCCGCGCCACGCAAGTGCCACGCGAGCAGGGGCGGGAAACAGTCACTCTCCCGATGCATATCGTTTTCCTCACCCTGAGGTGCTCGGCGCGAAGCGTCGAGCCTCGAAGGGCGAGGCCGAGGCGCCCGGGGCCTGCATCCTTCGAGGCTCGCTGCGCTCGCGCCTCAGGATGAGGACAATAAACAAGCGCCATCACTCTCGCGGTGCGTCTACTTTTCCCCTCCCCCCATTCGCGTCAGCGAATGGCGGGGAGGGGTCGGGGGTGGGGGGCTCTTTAACTCGCCGCGCGCGAAGCGGCGAGGTAGGGGTGCGATCTAAAAACGCACGCCGAGCGACAAGCAAGTGCCCCCCACCCCTAACCCCTCCCCGCCACGCGCTGCGCGCGTGGGCGGGAGGGGAAATAGATTCTCGTTCTCGCGATGCGTTTTTTGATTCGCATCCGAGCTATGAGCACGCCAGTCCCAAAACCTCACCGCATTCCCGACCTTTGTCAGATGACTTCGGCAGTGGAGGGCCGGAACCATCACGATCAGGCGCGGCACGAAAGCCAAGAACGAAAGAAAGAAAAGGAAGCAGAACGCCGAAAGGCGCAAGTCTTAGCTCCGCACTTGCAAGGCGCGGCGCGCGTCCGGCGGGACGCGCACGCCTTCCGGCGTTCCACTGCGGCTCCTGCCAAGGGGACTGCTCATCCCCAAGGCGCAACCCAGGCCAGAGCTTCCTGGGACTGGCGGGAGCCTGCGAGCCTATGGACCGCCAACCGGGGCAAGTCTCGCATGCTTCTCCACGGGCGTTACCCGCGCCGTCCTGTCACCGTCCAGCGAGCACCTCGCGCACCGGTCATAGTGCCGGCAGGCTGATGCCCGGGCCGCCCGAGCGCGGGAGTGACAAGCCCCCGCCCGCGGGCACCGCACCTCGCTCCGCCGGCCGAAGTCACCCGGCCGGCGTCCTTTCGGTAAGCGAGGTGAGGCTTTATTTAGTTCGCCGCGTGGGGCGACTTCAAGAAATTCGGGTGAGGCGAGCCATCCCTCTGATCTGACAAGAGTCTTTTTTTGTGTTTGTTTGATTCGTCGGCGCCACATTTGTGGCATGCTCGTTGATTCTTTCAATTCTGCCGCTAACGCGTGGAGACTGCGGACATTTTTGAATTGTGGCAGGCCGCAGGGCGGATTAGCGTAGCGTAATCCGCCATTTCCATTCGCTGACGAGACGCCGAGCCGCGGCCTGCGGATTACGCCTTCGGCTAATCCGCCCTGCGCGCCACGGGCTTCTTGATCGATTAATAAAGTGGTGGCCGGCCGGGAGCGGTTCTTTGGAGAGGCCACTCCTGCCGCTCTCCGGCCGGCTTAACCCTGGAGACCTAGGAGATGCGGCGGACCCAGAAATCTCTCAGGGGTATTCGTTTTTGTGAGGAGCGTGAGCCTAGTTGAATTCCGAAACTGTGTGAGTCGCAAGGAAACTCACATGCGGCGTTTTGAGCAATTGGGAATTACGGGTACAATTAACAGATTGCCGTTGTGCGACAGGAGTTTAGATAATAGCAGAGCCTGCGGGATTACGTTGGAGATGCATCATGGAACCCGATGAACGGCGGTCTGGTGCGGGGCGACGGTCGGGAAAAGATCGGCGCAGCGGCGTTGATACGCGGAGCGAAGAAGAAAAGGCGCTGGTCGGTGAAAGACGATCGGCGAGCGTGCGCAGGAAACATCCGGATCGGCGGGCAGGTCCAGGAGCAGGCGCCACCCGCGGAAGTGGGGCCGCGAAGAAGCAGTAGTCCTTCGGCGGCTCTTTCTTTGACAAGTTTTGACTGGTGGCCGGCGGAATGTCTGTTCATGGCCCTTTCCGAGAGATATTGTGGCGTAAGGTAAGGAATGTCGGCTTTGAAGGGAATTTCAGACGTGGCTGGGACGCGCCCAGATCGACGTTGACGGACCCACCGCAGACATTGGGACCTGATTGGGATATCGTTCGTGCATGGCATACTCCTGTGCCCCGCCACCGCTTTTCTTGCCGCCGCGAGCCGACCGGCTGCCGCTCATTCGTGAGGCATTCCGGCTAGAATGGCTGACAATCGGATGGATGACGGTTGAGGCCCTCGTCGCCATCGCTGCGGGCGTGACCGCAGGTAGTCTCGTGTTGATCGCGTTTGGACTGGATAGCGTGATTGAGTTGGCATCGGCTGGCGTTCTCATGTGGCGCTTGTCTGTCGAGCTCCGCCACGGGCAGAAATTTTCCGAGCACGCTGAACGTATCGCCAGTCGCATCGGCGGCGCGTTGCTGTTCGCCTTGGCGGCATACGTCACGACTGCGGCCGTATGGCAACTATGGAACAGAATCGGCGAGGAATTCTCTTGGCCGGGCTTCCTCGTCGCGGTGGTCGCGATTCCCGCTATGCGCTATTTGGCGCGACGCAAGATCGCCATTGCCGAGAAGATCGGAAGCCGTGCGCTCCGCGCTGACGCGATGGAAGCCGTGACATGCGGATGGCTGTCATTCGTGGTTGTTGCCAGTCTCGCGGCGCAATGGCTGTAGGCGCGTGGTGGATTGATGGCGTCGGCTCACTGGCAATCGTGTACTTCTTGGTGAAGGAAGGCCGTGAAGCTTGGTCGGGGGACGAATGCGAGTGCTGTGCTTGACGGTAGCGCTATCGCTATTTGCGGTCGCGCAAGAACCGGGAAAATGCCTGCAACGTCGCTTCCGAGACGTAGTGCTCAATTCCCTCGGCGTCGGCCTCCGCAGACTCGGCGGGAACGCCCAACGCGCGAAGTAGATCGACAACGAGCCTGTGGCGCGCGCGCACTCTTTCGGCCAGTGTGTGGCCTTTTTCCGTCAAGAATATCCCGCGGTACGGACGGGCGGTCGCCAATGCTGCCCGCTTCAAGCGCGAGACGGTCTTGATCGCGGTGGCGTGCGATACCCCCAAACGCCGCGCGATGTCTGTTGGGCGCGCCTCGCCGACATTGGCCAACAGGTCCGCGATCAGCTCGACGTAGTCTTCCAACAAAGCAGTCGATTGGGCCGATCGCGCTTTGCCGAAGCGGCGCGCCTGGGTCAACTCGGCGGGCAGTTCCGATACGGCTCGGCCGCCACGCTTTTGCTTGGTCCTGACTGAGAGCGTCGGCTGTATCGTCACCGCTGTGCCTGAATTCCTAAATGATATTGTTGCATAAAGAACACACTCGGGCCTTTATGCCAAATTGTAGCCAAGGGAACACAGCGTAGCACATTGACAAGTGCAGTCCAGCCATTAGTCTGTAGCCGTGGCTACATCTTCATGTCGATGCTGGACTAGCATTTTGACCGAGATCATCGCCCGGCGGGAATCGCTCACCGAACGCACCGTCGCCACGGCGCGCCAGGTGCTTGCCGGTCAGCGCGGCGGGGCGCGCGCCTATTTGGCCTTTGCCGGGCCGGCGGTCGTCGCCTCGATCGCCTACATGGACCCGGGGAACTTCGCGACCAACATTCAGGCCGGCGCGAAATACGGCTACGGGCTGCTTTGGGTGGTGCTGCTGGCCAACGTGATCGCGATGCTGTTTCAGGCGCTGTCGGCCAAGCTCGGCATCGTCACCGGCCGCAACCTTGCGGAAATGTGCCGTGACCAGTTTCCGCGCCCGGTGGTCTGGGCGATGTGGGTGGTCAGCGAGATTGCCGCCATGGCGACCGATCTCGCCGAGTTCCTCGGCGGCGCCATCGGCCTGTCGCTGCTGTTCCAGACATGCCGCTGCTCGTCGGCATGATCGTTACCGGCGATCGTGACCTACGGCATCCTGATGTTCGAAGGCTTTGGCTTCCGGCCGATCGAGCTGATCATCGGCAGCATGGTGGGCCTGATCGGCCTTTGCTACCTGATCGAGATGTTCATCGCTCCGGTCGATTGGGGCTCGGCGGCGTATCACACGGTCCTGCCGCAGATCGCCGATGCCGAGGCGCTCCTGCTTTCGGTCGGCATCATCGGCGCAACCGTCATGCCGCACGCGGTCTATCTGCATTCCGGGCTGACGCAAGGCGCGCATGCCGGCGCGCGACAATGCGGACGAACGGCGCAAGGTGCTGCGCTTCTCCAATCACGAGGTCATCATCGCGCTCGCCGTCGCCGGCCTGGTCAACATGGCGATGGTGATGATGGCGTCGGGCGCATTCCATGCCGGTCATCCCGAAGTCGCCGAGATCGAGACGGCCTATCACACCTTGACGCCGCTGCTCGGCATCGGCGCGGCGGGCGTGTTTCTGCTGTCGCTCATCGCTTCGGGGATTTCGAGTTCGACGGTCGGGACGATGGCCGGCCAGATGATCATGCAAGGCTTCGTCGGGTTCCGGATCCCGATCTGGGTGCGACGGCTCGTCACGATGGTGCCGGCTTTCGTCGTGGTCGGTCTGGGCGCCAATGCAACGAATGCGCTCGTCATCAGTCAGGTCGTGCTCAGCATCGCCCTGCCGCTGCCGATGATCTCGCTGCTGATGTTCACGCGACGCGCCGACATCATGGGTCAATTCGCCAATAGCCGGCTCACCCACATCGCCGCGCTGGTCGGAACCGCGATCGTGTTGCTGCTCAACACTTTTCTCATCGTTCAGACAATCGGCATCCCCATTCCGGGATTGCCGGCGGGCAACTAAGTCGCCGCGTACAGATCAACAATCATGTGGGCGCTCCTGACAAGCAACGATTTGATCTTGCTGGGATGCGTATTGGTTGCGCTCGCTGATGCCGCTGCTCGACCGGAGGCGTTGACGCACGCGGGTGCATTGAGATCGGGAATAAGCTAGGGGGGCGTGAGGTGCGGGCGGCTTGGGTGTTGGCGTGCGTGGGAGCGCTTTTGGTTGACGGATCGACAACGGCTGTCGACGCCGCGGATGTCTTGACGAAAGCGCCGCCGCCAGCGGCTCCGTTGGAGTACGATTGGACTGGCTTCTATGTGGGTGGACATCTCGGTTATGCGTGGGGAAACTCGAATTGGACGACGGCGCCGGGTCTCGCTGGCACGCTCGACATGTTTCAGCCGTTTGATCTGTTCAAAGGAACGGGAAGCTTTTTTGCAGGATTGCAAGCCGGCTACGACTATATGTTGCCGAACCGGTTTGTCATCGGCGCCGAGGCCGATGCATCGTTTCCAAGTTTTCAAAATCCCTCTGGAATCTCCATAGGCGGCACCTCGACATTTTCCTCGCCGGTCGGCCCGGAGACCTACAGCGAGACCGTGCTTTCGTCCGGCACTATGCGTGGTCGCATCGGTTATGCTCCGGGCAACTGGCTGCTTTACGCGACCGGCGGATTTGCCTGGACCTACGACCAGCTGACACTGACGCAACTAGCCACCGGCACGACCGACATGCCATTTTTGTGGCGATTGGGATGGACGGCCGGCGCCGGCGTCGAGGTGCCGGTGGCGCCACACTGGACCGCGAGTATCCAATATCTGTACACCGATTATGGGCCCAGCAGCCGTGTTGTTCGCGAACGCCGGGCAGCGGTTCAATTCCGATTTGTCGCTGCATGAGCTGCGCGCCGGCTTGAATTATCAATTCGGCGACGACGCGGCAGTCGGCAAACGTGTCGGCGACGACACCGGACCCGGACTTCGTCAACTTTCACGGCCAGACCACGTTCACATGGCAGGGGTATCCTGCGTTCCGATCGCCCTATCAGGGCACCAATAGCCTGCCCGCCAGCGGCCAGGGTCGCGAGACCTGGGACGCGACGTTGTATGCCGGGGTTCGCCTGTGGCAAGGGGCTGAGTTATGGGTCAACCCGGAAATCGATCAGGGGTTTGGGCTCGGTAACACGCTTGGAATTGCGGGATACCCGAGCGGTGAAGCCTACAAGGTGGGATTCGCCTATCCCTATACCCGATTGCAGCGCGCATTCATTCGGCAGACCATCAATCTCGGCGGCGATGATCAGAAAGTAGACGCCGGCATCAATCAGTTTGCCGAAAGCCAGACGGCCGACCGCCTCGTGATAACGGTTGGGAAATTCAGCGTCGCCGATGTCTTCGACACCAACAAATACGCCCACGATCCGCGCAACGATTTCTTGAACTGGGCGATCATCGACACCGGAACCTTCGATTACGCGGCCGAGCCGTGGGGCTATACGCTTGGCGCTGCCGCCGAGTGGTACCAGGGCGACTGGACCCTGCGCGGCGGGCTTGTTCGATCTGTCGATTCTCCCCAATAACCTCGAACTCGATCCGACATTCGACCAATTCCAATGGGTCGGCGAGATCGAGCGGCGTTACGATCTGTGGGGCCATCCCGGCAAGCTCGCCGTCACCGGATTTTTGAGCCGCGGCCGCATGGGTACTTTCGCGGACGCGATCGCCTTGGCCGATGTAACCGGCGGCCCGGCCGATATCGCCGCGGTCCGCCAATACCAGAGCCGCGGCGGCGTGAGCCTAAATCTCGAGCAGGAGATCACGGCCGATTTGGGGGCTTTCGTGCGCGTCGGCTGGGCGAACGGCAACATCGAGCCGTACGAATTCACCGACATCGATCGCACCGCTGCGGCGGGCCTATCGCTCAACGGCAAGCAATGGGGCCGGCCGGATGACACCGTCGGCCTTGCCGGGGTGGTCAACGGCATTTCAAAAATCCATCAGCAATTTCTCAACGACGGCGGCCTCGGCATCCTCATTGGCGACGGCATGCTGCCGCATCCGGGGCCGGAACAGATCATCGAGACGTTATTACAGCTACGCGCTATCGGCCTCGACGCATCTGACCGCGGACTATCAGTTCATCGTCAATCCCGGCTACAACGAGGATCGCGGACCGGTGAACGTCTTCTCGGGGACGATTTCACTGGCAGTTCTGAGCAGAGAGCGCTTCGATGACATGGCAGACAGCGACGGCGCACACAAACGATCCGCTAAAAGTGCAAATCGACGGGATGGATTGCTGCGCCCGCTCATGTCGCGTGTTGGCCCTTCGCGACCAAGTCGCATGTCCGCTGCCACGGTGGCTATCGGGGAGCTTAGCCGACATGCAGCAGGTGTGCGGTGGGCTGAGCGGAGCGAAGCCCACGCGGTCTGGCGAGCCGGTGATGAAAGCGTGGGCACGGCGCTTGCGCGCATTTGCCCACCTTACCGTGCCACGCACACTTCAAAACGGCTGGTCGCCGTTGATGGTGCAGCGGCGCATGACGCGCTTTTGGCGCGCTTCGTCGAAGCCGGTGGCGCGGTGCAGCGTGCAGCGGTTGTCCCACACGATGCACTCCCTCGGCGTCCAGGTGTGCGAATAGATGCGCTCGGGTGGCGTGATCATGCCGTTGATTTCTTCGATCAGCGCGCGGCCTTGGTCGTAATCCATGCCTTCGATGTATTCGGCATGATCGCCGAGAAAGATCGCCTTGCGTCCGGTCTGCGGATGCGTGCGCACGATCGGATGGGCGACCGGCGGCACCTCGGATTTCTGTTTTGCCGTCAGCAAATCCTCGCCGTGGCGGCGCCTGCGCGAAAAGTCGAGATTGTGCACCGCGCGTTTGCCGTCGATCTTTGCTCGCACCGCGGCGGGCAACAGCTCGTAGGCCGAATACATGTCGGCGAATTGCGTTTCTCCGCCGAGCCCCGGCGGCGGCACGATTTCCGAATACATCATGGTCGCCTGGCCGGTGCGCTCGCGCCACGAGCCGTCGGTGTGCCAGTAGAGCGTGCCCTTGTCCGGATGCTTGCCGCTCGGATTGCCGTCCTGGTCGAGGTTGGACAACAGATAGATTTCCGGGTGGCCCTTGTAGCCGTAGGTGCCGCTCATCACGTGCACCTGGACCTCGCCGAAATTGCGCGCGAACGCGACCTGCGTTGCCGGCGGCAAATCGACCTCGCGGAACAGAATGAGCTCAAAGGCGAGAAACGCCTCGTAGACTTTGGCGAACAAGGCGGGCGACACCGCCTCCGCCAGCGTGATGCCGCCGATCTCACAGCCGAGCACCGGATGCAGCGGCGTGACCGAGAATGACCAATCGCGGCTGCCACGCGCTCGTGGTTCGTCCAGCTGCAGCTGCGCCATGACGGCCTCCCGGCGGTTTTGTGCGCGGCGGGATTATGCCAGCGGCCGTGGGCGCTTCCTAGAAGCTTAATTTCACTCGTTCCGCGCTGGTGGGAATCCAGGTGCGCCGCCGATTGGCCCTCTATGGCGGCGAAAATAAAGATAGCGGACACCGGAAAATATAAGCTTTGCGGCTTGCTATTCGGCCAAATAGGGCGCTTTGCTTCGGCCAACTGACATAATCTTGCGGGGTCATGTTCCCGCGGCCGACAAAACGGCGACGTACCGAAGTCTCCGTTTCTGCCAATCGGCAGCCCACGACGCCCATCGCGCGGTGCCCATCGCAAGATGTCCAGGGCACGAAATTCATGGGCAGTTCCGCTTTGACGTACCCAGCGTCGGCGTCTGAAGTGTGCCTATCCGCGCGCCAACAGCCCGAGCGCCATGGCCGGCGGACCCGTTAACCGCTCGATCGTAAAGGAACGCTGCGTGCAGGTTCTCGTCCGTGACAACAATGTCGATCAAGCCCTCAAGGTGCTGAAAAAGAAGATGCAGCGCGAGGGCGTTTTCCGCGAGATGAAGCTCCGCGGCCATTACGAAAAACCTTCGGAGAGAAGAGTGCGCGAGAAGGCGGAAGCCATCCGCCGCGCCCGCAAGCTTGCCCGCAAGAAATTGCAGCGCGAGGGCCTGTTGCCAATGAAACCGCGGGTGGTCGCGGGAGCGCCTGGAAGAGGCGGCCCGGCGCGAGGACGTCCCTCTTTCCGGTAGATGTCACGGTAGGTGGCGGCCGTCTGTAAACCCGCCGATCTTTCGCTCCTGAACTTTGGATCCGGAGCCCGATGAAGCGCGAGATTTTCGCCGTCGGCGACATTTACGTGCCGGTCAAGCGACGCGCTACGCTGGAGCAGAAGCGCGTCGACGAAATCGCCGCCAGCATGCTCGAAGCTGGGCAGCAGACGCCAATCCTGGTGCGGCCGGACGGCGCGCGCTTCGTGCTGATCGAGGGGCTGCACCGGCTGGAAGCGGCCAAGGCGCTCGGTGAGACAACGATCGCCGGCTACCGCGTCGACGCGCGCAAGCACTGAACGGACGCCGCATGGCCTGCTCCGTTGCCGGCACGGCCTGGCGATACATCTTGGCCGAGGCGATTTTTTAACTGTTTGTGCCGCGATGTGCGGCGCTGCACGGACGGGACTGGCGGCCAAGGTCGGCGACCGCTACACCGGATATCTTCTAAAGGACCCCCAAAAAGGAGCAGCGAATGGCGCCCCGCCAAATGAAAATGCCGGTAAAGGACAATTCGGAACAAGAACCCGAGGAAGTGTTCTCGCAAAGCAAGCGGCCGGAGCGTGGCCGATTTTTGCTTCAAGTCGACCGGCAAACGAAGGGCTCCTACACGACCTCCGAAGCCGCTCAGGCGGCGGCTCTGGTCATCAAAAAGAAATACCCGATCGTGCAGGTGTCGGTTTACGACAGCGTCGATAACTCGAACACCCTGGTCGAGGCGGCGGCCGCCTCTTCGTGACGAAGTCCCGCAGTTAGCCCGGCGGCGATGACGTGCCAGAGCGGCGCAACGTTGGCACCTGTCCTGTATCGCTTGTGATTATGGATTCTGCGCTCACGGGCTTTGCCCGCGCCCCGGAATGACATTCACTCCAACGGCCCGATGTTGAAATCGCGCGCCACGCCGTCGAGCGTCTCGCGCAGGCTTTTCGGTATCGGGATGCCGTGGACGCGGCGCTCGACGAGCTTGGCGTGGCTCTGCTCGCCAGGCAGCCAGATGCGATCGAAGCCGGGCAGGCGCGGCGATTGCCGAATGTCGCGGACCACTTGATCGACGGCGCGCTTGAATTCGGCAGGCGGCATGAACGCGTCGATGGCGATCGCCGCGATCGCATGGCCGGTATTGGTGGTCTTGCCGGCCTCCTTGACGAAGTCGACGACCTCGCGGCCCATCGCGGCGCGGTTGAGCGTACCGGCAAGGAGCCCGATGATCAGGCTTAGGCCCGAGCCCTTGTAGTCGCCGATCGGCAGGAGATGGCCTTCGTCGGCGCGTTTGGGATCGGTGAGCGGCTTGCCCTGCCGATCGATCATCCAGCCGACCGGCATCTGTTCGCCGCGCTGCGCTTTCAGCCGCACTTTGCCGAAAGCGGCGACTGTCGGCGACATGTCGAGCACAATCGGCGGCTCGTCGTGCGCCGGCACCGCGACGCACATTGGATTGGTGCCGAGCAGCGTCTCGCTGCCGCCCCAGGGCGGCAGGTGATTGCTGCTGCCGACCGCGAAATAAAGCCCGATCATGTCGTGGTGCAGCGGCAAGGTGGCATAAAGCGCTGCCGGGCCGGCGTGGTTGCTCATGCGCGCGCCGACCCAGCCGATTCCGGTCGTCTTCGCCTTCTCGATGGCGAGGTGGGTCGCGCGCCGCATCACCAGGTGCCCCATGGCGTTGTCGCCGTCGACCAAGGCCGCCGACGGCCGGTCGCTGACGGCGCGGATATTCGGCGTCACGTTGATGCCGCCGGCGCGAATGCGGCGCAGGTAGAGCGGCAGGCGAATCACGCCGTGGGTATCGCTGCCGCGCAAGTCGGCTTCGGTCATCAGCCCGGCAACAGCTTCCGCATCGGCCTGCGGCAGACCGGCCGCGGCGAGCGCGCGGGCGATGAAGGAGGCGAGCGTGGCCGCGGGAACCCGCTCTCCGGCTTTAATCGCGGCGGCTTCGTTCATGGATGTCATGTCCCTCATGAATGGCCAGATGAATGGCCAGGACTGGTTTAACCCCGCGGCACAACATAAAATCAAGCCGACCTCGGAGGTAAATAAACGCCATGAGCATGACTGCCGAAAAAATCGAAACCATCAGCGGCTGTTTCGGGACCTATCCGCAAACCCAGGCGCTCAAGAGCGGCCAGATCAAATCCGACCGCGTCGCGCTGAAGCTGACCGAGGTCAATCCGGTCTACAAGGCGTTCGCCATGATGGTGCGCGAACAGAAGTTCGACATCAGCGAGATGGCGCTGGTGACTTACTTGCAGGGCAAGGCTTACGGCAAGCCGATTGTGCTCGTGCCCGCCACCATGGTCGGCCGCTTCCAGCACGGCACGATGCTGTACAATTCCGAGCGCGGGACGGTCACGCCGAGCGACCTTGAGGGCCGCCGCATCGGCGTGCGTTCGTTTGCACAAACCACCGGCTGCTGGCTGCGCGGCATTTTGTGGAAGGACTACGGCCTCGATAACAGCAAGGTCAAATGGGTGACGTTCGAAGACGCCCACGTCCCCGAATTCAAGGATCCGGCCGGCGTCGAGCGCGCCGCCGAAGGCAAGGACATGACCAAGATGCTGCTCGACGGTGAACTTGACGCCGCGATCTTCGGCACCGCGCTGCCGCCGGACCCGCGGCTCAAAAGCGTCATCCCCGATCCCGATAATGCCGCCAAGGACTGGTACAAGAAATACGGCACGGTGCCGATCAACCACATGGTGGTGGTGAAGACCTCGCTGTCGCAATCCGATCCCGGCGCGGTGCGCGAAGTGTTTCGCATGCTGGCCGAGAGCAAGAAGGCGGCCGGCTTGCCCAAGCCCGGCTCGATCGACACGCTGCCGTACGGCTTTAATGCGGTGAAGCCGGCGCTCGATTTGATGTCGAGCTATGCGCTGGAGATGAAAATCATTCCGCGCCGCTATTCGGTCGAGGAATTGTTCGACGACGTCACGCGCGCGCTGTAACGCGCCTTCCACCTGTGCTGATGTTTATTCGCTGATATTTATTGCCGCCCGGTGGCCGCGACGGTCGCCGGGCGGCTTGGCTTTTATGGGCCTACGGCGACGAAGGACGCGACGACGAGCCCCAGCGCGACGATCCCGAGCAGCCAAGCCCAGTATTTCATCCGGATGAACATGAAATCGTCGTAGTTTATCCCCTTGCGCGCACGGTGCCGGACGATGAGAAACACGCTCGCGCCGGCAAGTGCGAAGGCGAGCGCAAACAGACGGTCTGTCCCGGCGGCCGCTTTGACGGGATCGGGCTCGTAAGCGCCGGAGCCGATCAACACGCCGATGAGAATGAAGATCCACAAGAACGGTATGAAAAATACCAGAATGCCCCAGCCCCGCCAGAACAGCATGGTGGTCCCCCTGTTTGATCGTCGCCAAGCGGTTCTTCCACGCGCTATCGATAACCGAGCGCGGAGCGCCTGAACAGCGGCTTTGGCGCTAGTGTCCCAATTCCGAAGTTCGCATGATTATCCGGCACCCTCGTTTGCGAACTTCGGAATCGAAAGGACACTAGCAACTTATTGATCTAGTGTGGCTTTGGTTCAGAAGTCCGCATGACGAGTTCGCGGCAAGAATGATGCGGACTTCTGAACCGCCACACTAGCGCGTCAATCATTGTGACCGCCGCCCCGACAATTCCTTACATTCCGACACAAACCGTCATGCTTCCGCCGCGCCGGCCGGGTGAATTCATACGGCCGTTTGAACGGGGAAGCTTTGAAGGGAAAGCGTGGGATTATGCGCCGCTGGCTGGCTGCCGCAGTGCTGTTCGCAGTGCTTTCCGCTCTTTCGGTGATCGCCGGCGGCGGGCCCGCGCATGCGGAAGGCGCGGCCGATTCGACGATTGTGGTGGCCGGCAACCGACACACCGACGCGGCGATGATCCGCTCGTATTTTCACGCCGCGCCCGGCAAACGCCTCGACGCCGACGTTCTTAACAGTGCGCTCAAGGCGCTCTACGCCACCGGCCTCTTTGCCGATGTGAAGATCATCCGTGACGGCGGCCGCGTGCTGGTGACCGTCGTCGAAAACCCGACGATTGCGCAAATCGCGTTCGAAGGGGACAAAAAGCTTAAGGACGCCGACTTGAAAAAGGTTGTGCAATCGAAGGAGGGCGGACCGCTCTCGCGCTTTTTGGTTCAGGCCGACGTCGAGCAGATGCTGGAGCTTTATCGTCAGCACGGCTATTTCCAGGTGCAGATCGTCCCGGACACGGTCAAGGTCGCGGGCGGCGGTGACAATGCGAAATCGCCAGCGTCCAATGATCGTCGCGACGCCGCCGCCAAACCGCACGACAAAGGCGAACGCGTCAAACTGGTCTTTGCAATCAACGAGGGCGAGAAGCTCGCGGTGCGGAAAATCGCCTTTGCCGGCAATCGCGCTTTTCCAGATTACAAGCTCACCGGGGCGGTCAAGACCGGCAAGACCAACATTCTGAGCTTTCTGCTCGACAATGACCTCTACAATGCCGACAAGATCGAGAACGATTGCGACCTGTTGCTCCAATTCTACCGCGCACACGGCTATGCCGACGTGCGCGTTCGCTCGTCGGCGAGTTATGATGCGAGCGTCGGGGGCGTCGTCGTCACCTATGTGCTCGATGAAGGTCCGCCCTATCGCCTCGGCAAAGTCGACATCGAATCCGAGCTGAAGACGGTCGATGCCGCTGGTTTCCGGCAGGATTTTCGCACGCATTCCGGCGATACCTATGACGACGATGCGGTGAACAAGACCGTCGACGATCTGACCATGGATCTGGCCAGAAAGGGCGAGCCGTTCGCCAGCGTGTTCGCGCGTAAGGACCGTGTGCCGCCGGCGGCGGCGGGCGGAACGGGGATTGTCAACCTCGTCTACACGATCGAGCCGGGCAAGCGCGTCTATGTCGAGCGCATCGAAATTCACGGCAACACCAAGACGCACGACGACGTGATCCGCCGCGAATTCGATTTCGGCGAAGGCGATGCCTATAACCGCGCGCTGATCGACCGCGCCGAACGCCGGCTCAAGGCGCTCGGCTATTTCAAGACGGTGAAGATCGAAACGCGGCCCGGCTCGGCGCCCGACCGCGCCATCCTCGCGGTCGACGTGACCGAGCAGGACACCGGCGATTTCAACATTTCCGGCGGCTATTCGACCAGCACCGGCATCATGGCCCAAGTCAGCGTCAGCGACCGGAATTTGTTCGGCACCGGCTTGAGCGGCAAGGCGTCGGTGACCTACGGCCAGTACGCTAGGGGCTTGGACCTCGCGCTCACCGATCCGTATTTCCTCGGCCAGCGGATGGCGACCGGCGTCGAATTGTTCGGCAATGAGACTTTCGCCAATCCCAATCAATCGTTCGATTCGAGTGTCTATGGGGCGAGGTTCGCGGTCGCCACGCCGCTGACCGATCAGCTCGGGGTGAGCTGGAGCTACTCGATCTACAATCAGGCGGTCTCGCTCGACACGGTCGATGGAATTTCCTCGCTGCCGATTCAGCAGGCGGCGGCGCTGGGTCCGATCTGGGTGTCCTCGATCGGCTCAACCGTCACCTACTCGACGCTCGACAACGCGAAGGATCCGACCAGCGGGCTGCACCTGCAGACCGCCAACGAGCTGGCGGGTCTCGGCGGCGCCGCCAAGTTCGCCAAGACGACGCAGGACGTGCGTTACTATCACCCGATCGTCGGCGACCTCACTGGCATGGTCCGCGCGCAAGGCGGCTATGTGGCGCCCTATGGCGGCGCGCAATTGCCGCTGCTCGACAATTTCTTCGGCGGGCCGCAGCTCGTCCGCGGCTTCGCCCCCAACGGCTTCGGCCCGCGCGATATCACGCCGGGCACCACGCAGGACAATATCGGCGGCAACATCTACTGGTCGAGTTCGGCGGAGCTCGCGGCACCGGTGCCGGGTGTGCCGGCGGATGCGAACCTGAAGGTGGCGCTGTTCTCGGATGTCGGCAGCCTGTGGGCGACCGGCGCGTCGAACTCCTATCTGTCGACACTCTCGCCGTCGCAGCAGATCGCCAATTCGCACGCCATGCGCGCGTCGATCGGCACCGCTTTGATCTGGAATTCGCCGTTCGGCTCGCTGCAGGTCAATTACGCCTACCCGGTCGCCAAGCAGCCCTACGACGTGACGCAGCGGCTCAACTTCACCGCCGGCGGGTTCTGACTAACGTCATTGCGAGGAGCGAAGCGACGACGCGCCCCTGTTCGGCTTCAATGCACTCTGTACGGAATTCCGCTGCTCTTTAGGATCGGCAAAGCAATTTGGTCCGGCAAAGAGAAATAAGTGATGTTGCCAGCAAGGTCCTCACTGGTCGCACCAAGGATCACGCTTACGCCGAATTGCCCTCGATTGTGTTCGCGCTGATGGTCCATCAAGCGGTTCTCAAATTCGTGCTTGCGGCTTTTCGGAATGGTTATTGACATGGCCTCATACCCCGGTGAGTTGCCCCTATCATACCATATTCCGACGTTGCCGGAAATTGCTGTTGCCGGTAGGATGGCGCTCGCGGCGTTTCCACGGGGCTGCGCCAATGAAAAATTTTGTGTTGACATTTGCAGTGGCGATGTGGGCCTGCAACATGCCAACGGCGACGTTTGCCCAAGCGTCGATCGCCGCCATTGTCGGATCGTCGCCGGAGACTCGAAAGTTGGTCTGCGCGGAACCGGATGCGCTGTCTTATTTGAGGAATAAACTTCGCGAAATTAGCGGCTCCTCCGATCTTGAATTGCAGGATGTTACCGCAGTAGACCCACGAACCTGCCGTGCGACGGTCGTGCAGAATGGCAAGCGGGCACCCGGAAAATTTAAGCTCGAAAGATATAGCGGGTACGAAAGAATAACGTGGGCCGATGATGCTGGCGGCCGTAGTATGTCCTGGCCGACCGGCGTGCGATTTAACGAGCCGCCCAATGATCCTATGGAGGCCATACGCAGGAGCGCGGAGAAAAATCCGAACGAAATGGTCGGATGCGCCGTACAAGGGCCAAAGCAAGTCTATACGACTCGTGACGTTTGCTATGCCGTGATGAAGTTGTCGCGAGAAATATACAACCCCACGAAACCCTACGCGGGCTACCACCTTCTCCAAGTGTGCGGCTCGCTGCCTCGTCCAGCTTGTTTGGCAATGGTTGCTGAGCTACGAAAGCTCCACAGCAATGAAGCTTCCAAATCGACGATGGCGCTCACCGAAGAATGTGCGAGTGATCTGCAAAACAATTCTTCGGCTTCGGGAGAAGAAAAAGCTCGTTATATGAACACCTGCCAAGACCTTATGGGGAGCTTTCTCAGATAGCGGTGAAGCCGCCTTTGTTGGCGGCTTGCTGGTCTACGGCGTCAGCCGGGTTTTTGCTCATGTGTCGTCATCCTCTCGGTGTGGCCGCGTCAACGCACGCGCCGCAGGTAGCCTTCGCGTACCATGTCGTCCAATGTCTCTTGCACGGTGAGATAAAGCCAAAGCTCGAGGCCGACGCTTTCGGGCAAGCCCTCAAGGGGTCATCCCTTCCACAGCGGCGAGAACTGCGTGGCGACGATGGTCTCGTAAGCCACATCGCCGTCGAGCACGCGCTCGCTGCGCAGGAAGCCGGTCACGCCGGCGATGAAGTCGCGCGACAGCGTGGCGTCGTAATAGGGCAGGTCGCGGCGAATGAGTTCGGCAATCAGCGCCGCTTCCGCAGCCGGAAAGAGTTTGTTGCCGACTTCCGTGGCACGCGCCACGTTCGCTTTCAGCGCGGCCTGCGTCTTGACGATGGCGCGCACGGCCGCCGCGACCTTGTCAGGCGAGCGCGCGATTAGCGCGTCGGACGTGGCGATTGCCGGGGCCGTATAGTTGAAGCATTGCTTCGGCCCGTCGCCGCGGCGGGCGTCGATGACGACGGTGCCGTAGCCGCCGCGCACCGCGACTTCCGCGCCCATGCCGTTCGCCCAGAAGCCGTCGAGCTTGCCGGCTTCCAGCGCCTTGGCGGCCATGACGCCGAAATTGGGCACCGTGTCGAGCACGCCCGGCACCGGCGCGATGTTGACCTTGTCGCGGTCCAGATCGATGCCCGCCGCCATCAACAATCCGCGCAGCCCCATATTGACCCACGGCGCCGCGCCGATGGTGCGGCCCTTGACCACGTCGAGATCGCCGCGCTTGGCGCCGAGGTCGGCGCGCATGACCAGAAACCAGTACATGCCCTGCGCCTGCGCGGCGATCAGCTTGGCACCTTTGAAGCCTGGAAACGCTGACGGCACCGCGTGCGCGGCGCCGCCGACAAAATCGATCGCGCCGTCGCGCAACGCCGCATAGGCCTTGTCGACCGGATAAACCAGCTCGAGCGAGACATCGAGGCCTTCGTTCTTGAAGAAGCCGAGTTCGACCGCGGCTTCGGCGACGAAGTAGGACGGCGAGATTTTATCGGGGACGGCGATTTTCATGAATTATCCTCCCCTGCGGAGCGCAGCGAAGCGGGGGAGGGGGACCGCGCGCGAGCGCGGTGGAGGGGGCTCCCCGGCAAACCGATCGTCGCTGTACCAACAAACGTCTCAGTTGAGTAGCGCATCCTGCATCCATGCAAGCGGTACCGCTTGCGCCCCTTCCACCATCTTGCTTCGCAAGACGGTCCCCCTTCCCCGCTGCCGCGGGGAAGGATCAACATTACTTCTTCCCATTCAACAGCCAGCCGAACTTCTCTTTCGCCTTGCGCGCCACGTCCGCGCTCGGCGCATTGGTCGGCGGAAACTTATCGCGCCATTGCCACGGCTTGCAGGCGTTGATCAACGCCACCGAATGGGTGAAGTCGCCGGTGGCGCGCTGCTGCGGCGTCAGCACCGGATCGGCCGGCGAATCCCACGAGCCGGTGATGAACTGGATCGATTCCTTCGGGTCGGTGCGCGTGATCATCGCCCACAGCATCTGCTCGAGATTGGTGACGTCGATGTCGTCGTCGCAGACCACGATGTATTTCGACGCGTAGGCCGAGGCGCCGCATTGCGCGGCGATATGGGCGGCCTGCACGGCGTGGCCGGGATAACGCTGCGTGATCGAGACGGCGTGCAGCATGCGCGCGCCGCCGACCTCGTGGCACCAGACCTGCCGCACGCCGGGCACGCCGGCATTGGTCATGTTCTGTTTGATCATCGCCGAGCGCATCACCGCGCGATAGCGCGCCATCTCGTCGGGGCCGCCGCCCATCGGCGGCACGCCGAGCAGGATCGGATCGTTGCGGTGATAGATCGCCTTGACGTCGAGCACGGCGACCGGGCTGCGGCCGCCGGCATAATGGCCGGTCCATTCGCCGAACGGTCCTTCGTCCTTGCGCTTGTCGGGGGTGACGTAGCCTTCGAGCACGATCTCGGCGTTGGCGGGAAAGGGCAGGCCGGTGACTTTGCCGCGCACCATCTTGGTCGGCCGGCCGCGCATGCCGCCGACAATGTCGAGTTCGAACGTGCCGTAGGGCGCTTCGACGCCGCCGTAGAAAAACGCCAGCGGATCGCCGCCCAATACCATCGCTACCGGCATCGGCTCGCCGCGCGCCCAGTATTTTTCGCGATGAATGTAGCCGTGATGGCCGCGCGCGGTGAGGAAGCCGACCGAGGTCTTGTCGTGCACCATGGCGCGGTAGGCGCCGGCGTTGAGCCAGTTTTCTTCCGGGTCGCGGGTGATGCTGTAGGTGCCGGTGCCGATGTAACGGCCGCCGTCCTTCTCGTGCCAGATCGGCGAGGGAAATTTGGTCACGTCGACGTCGTCGCCGGTGAGCACGTTCTCCAGCACCGGTCCGTCCTCGACGATCTCATGCGGGATGAACTTCGGCTCCGCCAAATAGGCTTCGCGGTAGGCGTCGCTCAATTCCCATTTGCTGAGGTGATCGGGAAAGCCGAGCGTCATGTTGCGGCGGGTGCCGGCGAACATGTTGAGCAGGACGCGGAAGCCCTTGGGGGAGCCCGGGATGTCGTCAAACACCACGCAGGGGCCGTTCTCGTCGCGCAGGATCGCCTCGGCGGCTAGCCCGATATCCTCCTGCCACGAGGCGCCGCTGACGTTGCGCACTTCGCCGAGCGCCTCGGCGCCGGCGAGCCATTCGCGCAAATCGTCATAGCCGATTGCGGCTTTCACATTACTCTGCTGCATGGACGTCCTCCTGTGGACGGCAGGATGGCCGGTGCGGCTGCCTTGTCAATGCCCGGTGGCGTTGCAACCGGACGTACCTCTGCTGCAAGGGCGCTTCTTTCTCTGTTTGATAGGCAGGGCGCGTATGCGTCGCGAGCGAGCGGCGAAGGCCGCGTCGGCAAACCGGGGTGACCTGCGTGAAGTGATTTGGGTGGGGGCCGGTCAAGATAGACCCGTGGATAGGTGCGTAGCGGTAGTCGGCGCCTGCCGTTACGTCACCAAGTGTGCTAATTTGCAACCGTCGGGACCTGATTCAGAATCAGGGCGGGGCCATGAGGCAGCGCTTCAAAGCAGGCGGTAAGCGTGTCGGCGCGCGCGCGCGCAAAACTGCAACGCGCAAGACTGCAATGCGCAAGACTGCAATGCGCAAGACTGCAATGCGCAAGACTGCAATGCGCACGACCGCAACGCGCAAGACCGCAACACGAATGCGCAGCAGCGCCAGCAAGACCGTGCGCCTTCGAGATTCGTCCGCACGCGCGCGCGACGCAAAGCGCGTCCGGCTCGATCGCGAGCTGAACGAGGCGGCCGAGCAGCAGCGCGCCACCTCCGAGGTGCTCCGCCTGATCGGCGGTTTGTCCGGCGACCTGCAGCCGGTCTTTGCCAGCATATTGGCGAGCGTGGTTCGGCTTTGCGACGCCGATAACGGCGCGATCAACCGCTGGGACGGACAGGCACTGCGGCTCGTTGCCACCCACAACATGCCGCCGGCCTATATCGATCTGCGCACGCATGCGCCGGCGCGCCCGTTCGAGAATTCCGTCAGCGGCCGCTTGCTGACAGTCAGGGCGCCGCTGCACATCGCCAATTTGGCGGAGGATCAGGCCTATCTTGACGGCGATCCGCCGACGGTGGCGGCGGTCGAATCGGCTGGCGTTCGGGCGACGCTTGCCGTGCCGATGTTCAAGGATCAGGAGCTGATCGGATCGTTTACGGTCGGCCGCAAGGAGGTGCGGCCGTTTACCGACCGGCAGATCGAGATTGTCCAGAATTTCGCCCAGCAGGCCGTTATCGCCATCGAAAACGCGCGGCTGCTGCATGAGTTGCGCGAAACACTGCAACAGCAGGAAGCCGCATCGCAAGTGATGCAGGCGATCATTGCCTCGCCTGGCGATCTGCAGCCGGTGTTCGACACTGTTCTTCAGAATGCGGGGCGATTCTGTGACGCCAAATTCGCCAACATCTACCGCTGGGACGGCGAAGCGTTGCTCCTCACCGCGTGGCACAACACGCCGCCCGCGCTTATCGCGCATCGCAGGAGCCAGCCCTTTCGCCCCCTGCCGACGGGCCGGATGGGACGCATGGCGATCACCAGAACGGTCACCCATGTCGTCGATGCCGCCGACGATCCTGACTACACCGGGCGGACCGATCCCACGGTTGTCGCCGCAGTCGAATTGGGTGGAGTGCGGACGTATTTGGCCGTTCCGATGCTGACAGAAGGCAAAATGATCGGCGTGATCACGGTCTTCCGTCAGGAGGTGCGTCCGTTTACCGACAGGCAGATCGCGCTGATGGCGAGCTTCGCCAGCCAGGTCTCGATCGCCATCGAAAACGCGCGGTTGCTGCAGGAGTTGCAGGAGACGCTGCGCCATCAGGCCGCCGCCGCTGACGTGCTCAAGATCTTGAGCGGCTCGGCATTCGATCTGCAAGCCGTGCTTGATACTCTGGTGGAATTGGCCGTCCGCATCTGCGACGCCGACATGGGCGCGCTGCATCCTGATCGCGCCTATTTCCGCGCCTTTGCGATCTACGGCGGACCGGTCACTCACCAGGAAGTCGCCAAAACGGTGCGCTTTGAGCCGGGCAGGGGCAGCGTCATGGCGCGTACCGCGCTCGAAGGAAAACCGGTTCAGGTCGCCGATGTCCTGGCCGATCCGGAATACACACTCAACGACGCGCAGAAAAGGCTCGGATACCGTACCGTCCTTGGCGTTCCGCTTTTGCGCGAAGGCAAGCCGATCGGCGTGATGGCGCTGATGCGGTCCACGGTTCGGCCCTTTACCGACCGGCAGATCGAGCTGGTGCAGAATTTTGCTGACCAAGCCGTCGTCGCCATCGAGAATACGAGGCTGCTCACCGAGCTGCGCCAACGCACGAACCAGCTCGGCCGTTCGGTCGCCGAATTGCGCCGTGAGCGAAACAACAAGCTCATGAACATGGAGGCGATGACGGCATCGATCTCGCACGAGGTGAGGCAGCCGCTTGCGAGCATTGCCACCAACGGCAGCGCCGCCTTGCGTTTTCTGGGCCACAATCCGCCCAATCACGAGGAGGTGCGAGCGGCGCTCAACCGGATGGTCAACGACAGCCATCGGGCGAGCCAGGTCTTTGACAGCATCCGCGCGCTGTTTGGAAAGGGCGACGGGGGCCACGAGCCGGTCGATCTGAACGACTTGGTTCGCGGCGTGCTCGATAGTTTGCATGGAGAGCTTGAGGATCACGGCATCACCAGCGGCGTCGAACTGTTGGCGGACTTGCCGCCGGTGATGGGCCACAAAGGCCAATTGCAGGAAGTGCTCATCAACCTCATGAACAACGCGATCGAGGCGATGCAGGCGAATGCTAACGGTCGCCGCGCCTTGCGCGTGCGCACCGCGCGTCAGGGTGAAAGCAAAGTCCTCGTCGCGGTCGAGGATTCCGGTTCGGGCATCGATCCGGCGCAGGTGGAAAACATATTCGACGCGTTCGTCACCACCAAGCCCGAAGGGACCGGGCTCGGACTTGCGCTGTGCCGGATGATCGTCGAGCGGCACGCCGGCAAGCTTTCGGCGTCGCCGGCGCAGCCGCGCGGCTCGATCTTCCAGGTCGTTCTGCCGATTGGACATCGTCCGGCGACGGAGGCGAGCCGATGAATGCGCCTGCCGATGCGCAAGCGGTCGTGTTCGTGATCGACGATGACGAGGGATTGCGCGAGGCGCTCTCGACCCTGTTCCGCTCGGTCGGCCTGCAGGCGAAATCATTCGGCTCCGCGGCCGAGTTTCTGCAATTTAAATTGCCCGACGGACCGGCTTGCCTGGTGCTCGACGTGCGTTTGCCGGGCGTGAGCGGGCTCGATTTCCAGTCCGAATTGGCCAAGGCCAATATCGACGTCCCGATCGTATTCATGACCGGGCACGGCGATATCCCGATGACCGTGCGGGCGATGAAGGCGGGCGCCGTCGAATTCCTGCCCAAGCCGTTTCGCGATCAGGACATGCTGGACGCGGTGCAGACCGGGCTCGAACGCGATCGCTCAAGGCGCAAGAGCGCAGGCGATGCCGCCAAGCTGAAGGCGATCTTCGAGTCGCTGACCGCGCGCGAGCAGGAAATCATGGGCCTGGTCACGGCCGGCCTGATGAACAAACAAATTGCCGGCGAGCTCGGCGTGAGCGAAATCACCATCAAAGTGCATCGCGGCAACGTCATGCGAAAAATGGGAGCGAAATCGCTCGCCGAACTCGTTCGCATGGCCGACGCGCTCGGGGTCCGCCGCACAACGCGCTGAAAAGGCCGCCGCAACTATACTATCGTATAGTTCCGTGCCCCATTGCGATACCCAAAGCTTGCCGATGTACAGTGGCGACTCCCGCCGCCGTGCGGTATTCGCCTGTTTCCAAGGACTTTGGAATTGGCAAAAGAACACGTGATAACAATAATCGACGACGACCCGTCGGTCCGCGAAGCAACGCAATGCTTGATCCGCTCGCTGGGGCACACGGCGCAGGCGTTTTCCTCGGCCGAGGACTATGTGCAGTCAGGCACCGTGCTGGACTCTTCCTGCCTGATCGCAGACCTGCACATGCCCGGCATGAGTGGCGCCGACCTGCAGGATTGGCTGATCGCCGAAGGCCACCGGGTGCCGATCATCTTCGTGACGGCTTATTTCGAAGAGCGCGTGCGCGCCCGGGTGATGGATGCCGGAGCGCTTGGAATTTTGCGCAAGCCCTATAGCGATCAAAGCCTCATCGAGTGCCTCAACAAGGCGCTCAATGGCGGGCCGGCCGCGCAATAGAAGCGTTCCGCACACCTCCTTTTCCTGCGTAAATACGGGTCATTCGGCGCGGGCGCGGCATGCGGACTTATACGTACGTATAGGATGCCCAACCAGTTCCGATACCGGTTGTTTACCAATGTAGAATGGAGCGATGGCGCCTGCGAACACTAAGTTCCGCCCCAACACAGGGGCGTTTCCATGAATTACAACCACCATGTTTCGGGAATAGCCGTTGACCGGCCTTCCCACCTGAAGGCCGGTTCGTCCGGCAAAGCCACTTCCGACGACGTGCTGATCGGCTTGATCGCCGGCGGCGACAAGGACGCCATGCGGCTCCTTTATGCCCGGCACAATGTCCGCGTCTTCCGCTTCCTCATGCGGCTTGTCGGCAACGAAGCGTCGGCGGAGGATCTGGTCAACGAGGTGTTCGTCGACGTCTGGCGCAATGCCGGCCGCTTCGAGGCACGTTCGCAGGCTTCGACGTGGATTTTGGCGATCGCGCGTTACAAGGCGCTGGCGTTGCTGCGCCGGCGTCCGCTCGATGAGCTCGACGACGACGCTTACGAATCGGTCGCGGATTCTGCCGACGATCCGGAACAAGCCGTGCAGAAGATCGAGCGCAGCGCCATTCTGCAGGATTGTCTGAAGCAATTGTCGACGGCACACCGTGAAGTGGTCGATCTGGTCTATTATCACGAGCAGTCGATCGACGAGGTCGCCGAAATCATCGGCGTGCCGCAAAGCACGGTGAAGACGCGCGTGTTCTATGCCCGCAAGCGCATCGCCGAGCTGATGGCCGCGCGCGGCGTCGAGCGGGCGTGGCTGTGAGGATGACGCTGTGACGGTGACGCGGTGGCGCGTCAATTGGTAACGCGGAACAACACCAGCAGTATCCCGACCGCGGCCGATCCGATCAGGGTCGGCGCGGTGCCGAGCTTGAAGCGCAGCACCGCGATCGCCGCGCAGATGAACAGCACGAGCGCCCAGAAGTCGATGTTGGCCGGGTCCGGCAAGTCGAATTTGAGCCACCCGTAGCGGACTTTTTCGACGCTGTGAAACAGCGTGCGGATGCCGAACCAGACTGAAAGATTAAGGATCATGCCGACGGCCGCGGCGGTGACCGCTTGCAGCGTGCTGTTGAGCAGCGCGTTGCGGCGCAGCCCCTCGATGAAGGGAGCGACCAGCATGATCCAAAGAAAGCAAGGGCAGAACGTCATCCATGTCGCCAACAGCCCGCCGAGCGCGCCGGCAAGAAGCGGCGGCAACTCGCCGGGATGGCGGTAGGCGGCGATCGAGCCGAGGAATTGCGTGACGATCATGATGGTGCCGGGCACCATCTCGCCCATCGCAATGCCTTCCTGCATCTCGCGCGCGGACAGCCAGTGGTAGGTGCTGACCACCTGCTGGGCCGCATAGGCGACGACCGCATAGTCACCGCCAACCGCCATCAGCGAAACTTTGCCGAACAGCAGCGAGATTTGCGTGAAGATGTTGTCCAGCCCGAAGATGGCGAACAGCGCGATTGGCGGCGCCAGCCACAACACCAGCCAAAGCGCCAGCGAGAGGATGAACCGTCCCGGCCGAAGCCGTGCGTGATCGGGCAGTTCGTCGTCTTGTGCACCGCCTGCCTCGTTTGACGCGGCGGATACGGGCCGTGCGAAGCCCGGTAGTCCGGCCAGCGCCGTGCCGAACCCGATCGTGGCCGCAGTAATGATGATCAGCGGGAAAGGAGCATTGACGAAAGCTGCGGCGAACGCCGCCAGGGCCAATGCGACCATCCATCGGCTGTGCAGCACGTGCCGGCCGAAGCGCACGAGGGCCTCGATCATGACGGCGAGGATCGCCGGCCTGATCCCGAGCGAAATGGCCTGGCCGGCCGGCGAGTCCGCGCCGGTGACGTAGCCGAACGACAGAGCCATCATGCAGATCACGCCGGGCAGGATGAACAGTCCACCGGCGATAACCGCCCCTGCCATGCGATTGGTGAGCCAGCCGATATAGACCGCGAGCTGCTGCGTCTCGGGTCCGGGCAGGGCGATGCAATAACTGAGCGCGTGGAAGAAGCGCTCCTCGGAAATCCAGCGCTTTTTCTGCACCAGGAGCCGGTGCATGGTCGCGAGCTGCAGCGCGGCGCCGCCGATGCCGGCGACCGAAACCTCGCCCCAAACACGCAGGGCGTCGCGCAAACTGACGCGATCCGAGGCCTGCCCCCTTGGCTTCGGTACGATCGAGTGCATGGGGCGTAAGTCACCGACTTTAGCGCGGAATTGCAAGTGCCGCGGAGAGGCCTTTCGGGGCCCTTAAAAGCGGTTTTGGGGTTCCGGCGGGCCGTCGTTGACAACGGTGCGCTCGCCACGGCGATATTGCCTGCCGCGACACTGAGGGAAAACGAGAATTCCGTGCCGCCCGCGACAGGAGGAGCCATGAACCGCCCGGCCCAAGGATTTGCGCCCATCCTCGATCACCGCGGCGCGCCGCGCGTGCGCCGTTTTGACGCGCAGCGCTGGCTCATCGACAACGTCATCCGCGCCAACGGCATCGATTGGGATCAGCCCCGCTCGCTCTACATCCATGCGCCCTGCGGGATCGAAGCCAACGCCGATTTCGCCGGCATCCGCGAGCGGGTGAAGAAGATGGCCGATATCGGCCCGGCCTTCGCCGCGGTGGCGCGCCGCCGCGAGGCCAAGGCCAATGCCGCCGCTCTCGCCGATCACAAAGTCACCGCGCGCGACAATTTCTTCATGGCCGCGGTGCATTGGGGCGCTGCGCAATGGCCCTATGACGAGAACGACGAGACCAACATCGCCTACAACAACAAGAAGCGCGAATGCTACGCCAAATACGCGGCGCTCGCCGACCATCACGTCGAGGCGGTGTGGGTTCCATTCAAGGACAAGGCGATCCCCGGTTGGCTGCATCTGCCGCCGGGCTATTCGGGCGGCAAGCTGCCGGTGGTGATCTCGGTGCCGGGCATGGATTCCTACAAGGAGATTCAGGTCGCGCTCTACGGCGACAAGTTTCTCAACCGCGGCATGGCGGTGCTGGCGATCGACGGGCCCGGACAATACGAGGCGCCGATGATCGGGCTTTATTTCTCGATGGAGAACTGGATGGCAGCCGGAAAGGCTTTGCTCGACTGGATCGCCGCGCGGGGCGAGCTTGACGCGACGCGCGTCGGGGTTTCCGGCACGAGCTTCGGCTCGCTGTTCGGTACGGTGCTGACTGCGAATGAGCCGCGCATAAAGGCCTGCGCGGTGATGTCGGTGTGCCACGAGCCGGGCTGCCACACGATTTTTCAGGAAGCCTCGCCGACGTTCAAGAAACGCTTCATGTATATGTCCGGCATTACTGACGAGGACGAATTCGACGAGTTCCGCAAAAAGATCACCTGGGAAGGCCACGCCGACAAGATCCGCGTGCCTTACCTCTGCGTCGCCGGCGAAGCCGAAGAATTGAGCCCGCTCGAATATTCCGAGCGCCTGATGGCGGCGCTGCAGGGGCCGAAGCAGATGGTGGTCTATGCGGAATCGCGCCACTCGGTCGGCAACGTGCCGGCCGCCAATCTCGGCCCGTTCCCGCCGATCCTGGTCGCCGACTGGCTCGCTGACCGCCTCGCCGGCAAGCCGTTCGTCAGCGAGCGCTGGTACGTGACCGGGAGCGGGGAGATCAACAAGACCGCGTATTGAGTCGGGAATTGCGAGCATGTAATGGTCGATCAGATGCTTGACAGGAACTCTGAATCGTTTCGTCGACTTGCCGATCTGTTGCTCGGAGCGAAAATTGCTCTTGCGCTCCGAGCCATGGCCGAGCACGGAGTCGCCGACAAGTTGGCAGGCGAACCCGCGTCTGTCGAAGTGCTGGCGCAAGAAACGGGGCTGGCCGCCGAGCCGTTGCGCCGCGTACTCCGCGCGCTGACGCAATTTGGCGTATTCAGCGAGAAGTCGGACGGCCGGTTCGAAAACTCCGATTTGTCCGAATACATGCGCTCGGATGCCTCGCCGTCCTTGCGTGACGCGATACTCTTCTTGAACCACGACGTTTCGCTTCGCGCATGGTTCGAACTTGATCGCTCGCTGAAGGACGGCCGATCGCATTTTGTTGAAGTCAACGGTGCCCCGCTTTTCGAGCTGTTTGAGAAGGACAAGCGGCTGAGCGAGTATTTCGCAAAATGCATGATCAATCTCTATGGACCGGAAGCCGCCAAGATCGCAGCGGACTATCCGTTCGGGCAATTCAAGAACCTGATCGATGTCGGCGGCGGGCAAGGGCATATCATCGCCGCAATTCTCTCTGCGCATAAAGACCTCAAAGCTACGTTGTTCGACATCGAGCCGACAGCGGTCCTGGCCAGAGATTTTTTGCGCACGCGCGGTCTTGCGGACCGATGCGAGGTCGTCGACGGCGATATTTTCGTCGAGGTGCCGCGCGGCTACGACGCTTATCTGCTCAAATCGGTGTTGCATGATTGGGACGATGCCAAGGCCACCGAAATTCTGAGGCAATGCCGTAAGGCCATAACGGGGGAAAGCCGGCTCCTGGTTATCGAGGAGGTGCTCATTCCGGGACACGCCGTCGGAAATCCTCACCGGTTCGTCGACTTGGAAATGCTGGTCCATTTTGGCGGGAAGGAACGCACACAGCCGGAGTATGCCAAGTTGATGAGCGAAGCGGGATTCGCGCTGGAGCGCATTGTGCCCATAGCCGGCAGCTTTTTCTCCGTGATCGAAGGCGTTACCACGTAAAAGACGATCACCGGATACTTGCCTGGATCGATTATGGACATTTTTGAAGCCGTCGATTCCCGCATCGCTTGCCGCTGGTTTCTCGACAAGCCGGTCGATCCGAAGATCGTGCGCGAGCTGGTCGAACGCGCGGCGCGCGCTGCGTCCGGCGGCAATCTGCAGTCCTGGCAGATCTATGCGCTCACCGGCGCGCCGCTCGCCGCGATCAAGCGGCGGGTCGCCGAGCACATCGGCGGTCACGATCCGCGCCACGACGAGGCCGAATATCCGATCTATCCGAAGACGATGTGGGAGCCGTACAAATCGCGTCGCGAAGAGCACGGCGTGCAGCTTTACGGCGCGCTCGAGATCGCGCGCGACAACGCGGCGGGACGGCTCGAACAGTACAAGCGCAATTTCGAATTCTTCAACGCGCCGGTCGCGCTCTTCATTGCCATCGATAGGAAGCTCGGGCCCGGCCAATGGGCCGACCTCGGCGGCTATATCCACGCGCTGATGTTTTTGGCCCGCGGCCATGGGCTCGACACCTGTCCGCAGGAATCGTGGGCGCGCATGCACCACATCGTTCGCGATGTGGTGAAAATGCCGGCGGAGCAGATGCTGTTCTGCGCGCTCGCCATCGGCTACGGCGACCATGCGCACGCGGCCAACTCTTTTCGCTCGCCGCGGGCGGAGGTCGGGGAGTTTTGTCAGTTCTTTGGGTTTGAGTAAGCGAAGCGGCGTCGCGTCCGGTCTCGCTTTAGCTGATTTTATAGGCTTGCTTTTCAGCAGTTCGGCTGTCACTTTACATGTTAATTTAAGCGCGCCTGCACGCAGGCAGCTACAGATAACTTCGCTTCGTGTTGCGTACGGGGTATTCTGATGGCACTTCCGCTGCATGATCAGCTCAAGCGCTTGCTGCCCGGCTTTCTCTACTATCCCCATAAAGTCGCAAAAGAGGCGCGCGGCACGGAGCCGGAGCTGCGCATCTTGCGCGAGATTGTGCCGGCCGGCCGGCTTGCCATCGATGTTGGCGCCAACCGCGGCTATTACAGCTACGCGCTTTCCAAAATTGCCAGCCGAGTCGAGGCGTTCGAGCCGTATCCGGCTATCGCGCAATTCGCGCGCGGCAAGCTCCGCAGCAACGTCCGCCTCCACGAAGTAGCCCTGTCGAATTACTCCGGATCGGCGAAGTTGCGCGTTCCGCAATGTAAAGGCAGCATCGACATTCACTACAGCGCGACGCTCAAGGACGTCCCCCGCGAGAAATATATCGAGGTGGACGTGCCGGTTTCGACCCTGGATCAATTTGGCTTCGACGACGTCGGATTCATCAAGGTCGATACGGAAGGCTCCGATCTTGACGTCATCGAGGGAGCGCAGGAGACCATCAGGCGCCACCGGCCGAATTTGATGGTCGAGTTATTGCCGCTTTATGAGGACCCGCTTCGCTGCATCGAGCAAATTGAAAAAACGACTGGCTATGCGGCCCGCATCATGGTCCTCGACGGGCTGATGGATGCGCGGCTGGCGTTGCAGCAGTTTCGGGCGTCGATCTGTACATTCAATGTGGTGTTTACGCCTGGGCCAGCGCTCGCGGCCATGCCGCAGGCGTCGAGCGAGACCAAGCACTATTGCGTTCGAACCTGGCCTACGCCCGCCAAGGTTTGAGGCGCCACGGCTGGTGATCGAGCGACAGGCGCCACCGCGCGCGCATGTGCGGCTGGTGGGCGCTGATTTACGCATTTACGTCAATGTGATAAGGCTAGCGCTCAATCTCCCACAGGAGAGCGGCGATGAATTTGAACGCGCTCGGTTATGTCGGCATCCGCACCAAGTCTCTCGACGATTGGGCGACCTACGGCACGCGCTTCCTCGGCATGCAGCTTGTCGATCAAAGCCGCGGCACGCTCGCGCTGCGCATGGACGATCGCAAGCAGCGCGTGATCGTGCACAGCGACGACGGCGAGGGGCCTTCGTTCTACGGCTGGGAAGTCGCCGATGCTTCGGCGCTCAATGCGCTCGCCGCACACCTTGAGAGCAACGGCATCAAGGTCGCGCGCGGCTCGCGCGCGCTCGCCGAGGAGCGGCGAGTGAAGGATTTGATCGTGTTCGCCGATCCGATCGGCAATCGGCTCGAGGCCTTTCACGGCGCCGAAATCGCCAGCGACGCGTTCAAGCCCGGCCGCTCGATCTCCGGCTTCCGCACCGGCCCGCTCGGCATGGGGCACGCGGTGCTCACCGCGGAGCGTCTGGAAGACGTGCTGCCGTTCTATACCGAGATTCTCAACTTCAAGCCGACCGACCACATCCTCAAGCCGTTCAAGGCCTACTTCTTTCATCTCAACGGGCGCCACCACAGCCTTGCCTTCATCGATACCGGCAAGAATGGCATCCATCATCTGATGGTGGAGCTGTGTTATCTCGACGATGTCGGGCAGGCTTACGATCTCGCGCTGCGCAAGCCCGAGATGATCGGCACCACGCTCGGCCGCCATGTCAACGACCACGTCACCTCGTTCTATTCGTGGTCGCCGTCAAAGTTTCTGGTCGAATACGGCTGGGGCGGGCGCACCATCGACACCGCGAACTGGACGCCGCATGAGCGTACCGAAGGCCCGAGCCTGTGGGGCCATGACCGTATGTGGCTGACGCCGGAAGCCCGCGAAGAGGCGCGAAACTTGCGCGTCGCCGTCGCCGAAGCCGACGGCCGCGTTCCGCTCGACGTCATGGACGGCAATTACCTGCGCGCCAGCGATGTTTGTCCGTGGTGGAACGCCAACGTCGCCGCGCGCAAGACTGGCTGAGACATATAAGCTTCAGCTACGGCGCTGAGCGGTCCAGCGGCCGGAGCAGCGCCCGTTTGTCGTATGCCAGATGCCGGCGCCGGTATTGCCGTGCAACCGGCCGGTGCCGGTCGCGGCCTGTCCGCCGCCCGCAACGGTCACGCCGATCGCGCCGCTGCTGGCGACTGCGCCGGCGACCCGATAGTTCGGGTCGTTGTCGGCCTTGATCACGCGGCCGTTCCAGATGCGCAGCGGATAGCGATAAGCCCGATCGCAGTCGCCGCGATAGGTGAGGATCGACACGCTCCAGATGCCGTCGAAGGCGCGCGTCCGCGCTGCCGCGTTGGAGGTTGCTGCCGAACTCGCCACTAATAGGGCCACAGTGGCGGCAGCAAAAACGACTTTCAGAAAATCTCTCATCGGGATGCTCCGGCTTTATCAGGATCCTGTGTCGGCGACGGCGGCCAGCCGGGACCGGGTGGCGGCACGGCGGCAAACGGCGTTGCGCTCTTGCCCAAATCGTAACCGGCCTGGAACAGGGCGCGCATGTAGTCGGGATCGAAGGTGCCGCGGCTTTGCACGGTGAAACCCGGCGGAATGCTGGCCACGTTGAAGTGCACGCCGCTGCGCTTGGCGACGGTGTAAGCGCGGTCGAGCATCAGCCTGGTATCGACCTTGACCGCGAGATCGACCGATTCGGAGAGGACGCCCTGGATCGTGCGCGGCACGACTTCCAGCTCCGGCTGCAGGCCCGAATTCACCACGACATAAAGCTCGGTCGCCGGCAGCCGATAATCGGACGTGGCGGCCATCAAGGCGGCCGGCGCAACGAAAAACTGTCCGCCGACGCCACCATCAACGTGCATTTCAGAGAATCGCTTGCCACCCGACTCGACGTCGATCAGCACCGGCGGAAACGCGCCTGGAACGCTGGTCGACGCGAGCAGCACCTTGCGGAACAGATCGAGCGCGTCCGGGCCGCCATAAGCAGCGATCGCGCCCATATTCCAGACCACCGAGCGCTCCGCATCGAGATCGGTTGTGACCACGAACAAGCGGCGGCCGGCGCGGTATTGGGTGGCGATATCGGCGAGGAGTTCGGGTGTGACTTCCTTGGCGATCAAATCCTTCAGCGGCCAGGTGTCGACGAAGCTTTCCGGCGTCGCGCCGATTTCAAAAATGTCCGCCGATGTGATCTTGGTGTAGGCGTCGCGCAACGCGTCGTCATAGCGCGGCCCGGCGAAGGCAAATGGCGCGATCAGCGCACCGGTGCTGACACCAGTCACCACCGCATAATCGGGCCGCTTGCCTGCTGCCGTCAGTCCGTTGAGCAGTCCGGCGCCGAACGCGCCATCCTCGCCGCCGCTGGACAGAATGAGCCAGGGGCCGGGCGTGGCCGGCAGCGCCTTGTTGAAGTCGGCCGTTGAATCCGCAAAGAAGCGCGCGTCCGGCATGCCGGGGATGGAAGCGACGGCATCCTCCTCAGCGGTGAAAGGTGTACGCGGCGGTAACTGCTTCGCCTGCACGGCTGGAGCTTCCGGCGCGCTCGGCTCTCGCGGAGGTTTTGCGCGCCGATGGGCTGCGCTCTGTCGCATGCGCCGGCACCGGCGGCACGATCGCTTGCGCGAAAATGAGCGCCGACAGCGATACCGCAATCGCGCAAATGGTCCGCCACGCATTCATGGTCATGGTGATTAGGTGTCCCGAAATCGGTAAAAGGTTCGGGCTCCCGTTATGATCCCGGTCGATAATGCAGCAATGAACAGTCCAGGGAGCAAATAGGCCCGCACAACGCCAACTTCAATCGTATTGAGCGTCTATACTCAAGCGCAATTGATGAGCGCCGCGCAAAGCGTGGCTCCTTTGCCACAGCTGATCATTAAACGTGTCCGATGTCGCCCTGCCGACACGGCAATTCGCGTTCCGTTCAGGCCTGATCCCCTCAGCTTGATCCTTTTATGCCTGATCCCTTTAAGCTTGGCGCTCGGCGACAAATCGGGCGCCCTCGATGAGGACCGCCGCCGTTGGGCCGAACGGCGCCAGCGCCTGTTCGGCTTCCGCGACAAGCTGTCTCAATCGCGCCCTTGCTCCCGCTTCGCCGAGTGCGCTGACCATGGTGGCCTTGCCGGCGGCGGCGTCCTTGCCGGTCTGCTTACCGACGAGCGCCGTATCGCCTTTGAGATCGAGGAGATCGTCGGCGATCTGGAAAGCCTGGCCGACCGCCGAACCATAAGTGTCCAGCGCTCGCCGTTGCGCCGCCGACGCCGCGGCGAGAATGCCGCCGGCCTGACAGGCAAATCGCAGCAGTGCACCAGTCTTCATCGCCTGCAGCAGCCGCACCTCGTCCGCTGACAGACGCAGCGGGCCGTTTTTCGCAAAGCGACCCTCGGCAGCGAGATCGAGCATCTGGCCGCCCGCCATGCCGCCTAATCCGGAGGCACGGGCGAGCGCGCAGACCAGCTCGACGCGCACGCCCGCATCGGGGTGCGTCTTCTGCCGCGACAGGATGTCGAAGGCGAAGGTCAGAAGCCCATCGCCGGCGAGGATGGCGGTCGCTTCATCGAACTTCTTATGTGCGGTCGGTTGTCCACGCCGCAACGCGTCATTGTCCATCGCCGGCAGATCGTCGTGCACGAGCGAATAGCAATGCACGCATTCAAGCGCCGCGCCCGCCATCAAGGCCCGTTCGCGCGGGACCTCGAACAGCTGCGCGCATTCCACCACCAGAAACGGCCGGAAGCGCTTGCCGCCGCCAAGGCTCGAATAACGCATGGCCTCAAGCAGGCGCGCCGGACGGCCGAGCTCTCCGTCCACCGGCGCAGCGGCAAGCAGGCGATCGAGCAGCATCTCGGTGTCCGCCGCCACGGCATCGAGGCGGGCAAGGAAAGGGCTCTGATTATTGGCGTTTTTGCCATTCATTGCGCGCTGACCAACGTTTCGGCCTCCCTTTGGGATGCTATTTTCGATCCTACATTTACGGGATAACGATGGAGCCGATCCGGGTGCGAAGGCGCCCGGTAAGGCCATGTCGGCCCCCTAATGCAAGCCGGCGAGGGAGCATTTGTGGCCAACGACCTTATAGCGTCAATGGTGCTGGCGATCTGGCTTTACCTCCTCGTGGCGCGCGGAGGATTCTGGCAGTCGGCGGTGCGCGACGACGACATGCCGCTCTCAACGGGCGCGTGGCCGGCCATTGCGGCGATCATACCGGCCCGTGACGAAGCGGCCTCCGTAGGTGAGACCGTCGCGTCGCTGCTCGAACAGACCTATGCCGGGCAATTGCGCGTCGTCGTGGTCGACGACCAGAGCCGCGACGCCACGGCGCAGGCCGCGCGCGAGGCGGCGGAGAACCTCGGCAAGGCCGATCGCCTCACCGTGTTGACCGGGCGCGCCTTGCCCGCCGGTTGGACCGGCAAGCTGTGGGCGCAGCATCAGGGCGTGACGTTCGTCAACGAATTGCCAGATCCGCCCGATTATCTGTTGTTCACCGACGCTGACATCGTCTACCGGCCGGATGCGGTGTTGCAACTCGCCGCCCGCGCGCGGGCGGGCGGTCTCGTGCTCACCTCGCTGATGGTCAAGCTGCATTGCGAAAGCCTGGCCGAGCGCGCCTTCATCCCCGCCTTCGTCTTCTTCTTTCAGATGCTCTATCCGTTCGCCTGGGCAAACGACCGGCGGCGGCCGACCGCGGCGGCAGCCGGTGGCTGCATGCTGGTGCGCCGCGACGCATTGCATGAAGCGGGCGGCATGGCGGCGATTCGCGGCGCGCTGATCGACGACTGCGCGCTGGCCAAATTGCTGAAAGCGCGCGGACCGATCTGGATCGGATTGACCGAGCGCGTGCACAGCATCCGCGGCTATCCGGCTTTGGCGGACATCCGCGCGATGGTCGCGCGCACCGCCTATGCGCAGCTTCGCTATTCGCCGCCGCTGCTTGCGGGCACGGTTGTGGGCCTGACGCTCACCTATCTGGCGCCGGTCGCGCTGACATTCTTTGCCGGCGGCCTTGCGCAGTTCTTCGGATTATTGACCTGGCTGCTGATGGCGTTCGCATTCCAGCCGACGCTGCGCCTCTATGGCTTGTCGATGCTGTGGGGATTGGCGCTGCCGGCGATTGCGGCGATCTATATGGCCTTTACGGTCGATTCCGCCTATCAGCATGCGCGCGGGCGCGGCGGCATGTGGAAGGGCCGCGCGCAAGCTGATCTTTCGAAAAAACCCAACGTGTCGGAATTGCGATGAACGGTGCGGACAAAAACGACGCTGCCAATTGGCGCTCGGGCAAGGGCCATCGGGACGAGAATTTCCCGGTGGCGTCCTGGCTCATTGCGCCGCGCCATCGCGGTCCGGTGCTCGCGTTCTACAACTTCGTGCGCACCGCCGACGACATCGCCGACCACGCGAGCATGCCGGGCGAGCAAAAACTTGCGCTGCTCGACCGGCTTGAAGCGGGACTGTCAGGCCGCAACGACGACGACGCGGTGGCGGTGCGGCTCCGCGCAGAACTCGCCGAGCGCAATCTTTCGCCCAAGCACGCGCAGGATCTGCTCGCCGCGTTTCGGCTCGATGTGACTAAGCTCCGCTATCGCGACTGGGACGATTTGATCGGCTACTGCTCGCTCTCGGCCATGCCGGTCGGCCGCTTTGTCTGTGATGTGCACGGCGAAAGCCGCGCGGTCTGGCCGGCCAACGACGCGCTGTGCGCGGCGCTGCAGATCATCAATCATCTGCAGGATTGCAAGGAAGACTACCTCAATCTCAATCGCGTCTACGTTCCGCTCGACGCGCTTGCGGCCGCCGGCGCCAATGTGGAAGCGCTCGGTGAGGCGCGCGCCTCGCCGGCTTTGCTCGACTGCCTGCATCGGCTGGCGCAGCGAACCGAACGGCTGCTCGCGGAGAGCGACGGTTTTTCGGCGCTGATCAACGATTGGCGCCTCGGCCTTGAAGTCTCCGTCATCAATACTTTGGCGCACCGCCTCACGCGACTGCTCATGACGCGCGATCCGCTGTGCGAGCGCGTGCATCTCGGCGCGCCCGCGGTGGCCGGCTTGACGCTCGCCGCGGCGGTTACCGGAACGGCGCGGCGATTGTCCCGGCGCGCGGCTGACGCGGCCCACAAGCCGCGGGGTGCGTAAGTGAGCGAGCAGCCAACTTCCGCCGCGGTGCGCGCCGCCGGCAGCTCGTTCTACAGCGGCATGCGCATTCTGCCGCGGCCGCAGCGCGAGGCGATGTTCGAAATCTATTCGTTCTGCCGCGCCGTCGACGACATCGCCGACGATCCTGGACCGCGCGAGCCGCGGCGCGAGGCGTTAGCGCGCTGGCGCGCCGACATCGATGCGCTCTATGCCGGCACGCCGCCGCCGCAATTGTCCGGATTGGCGCAATCGGTGCGAACCTTCGATCTGCAACGCGAGGATTTTCTCGCCGTCATCGACGGCATGGAGATGGACGTCGTCGCCGATATCCGCGCGCCGGACCAGTCGACGCTCGACATCTACTGCGATCGGGTCGCCTGTGCGGTCGGCCGGCTCTCGGTGCGGGTGTTCGGCATGGAGCCCAAAGCCGGGCTGGCGCTCGCCAACGAACTCGGCCGCGCGCTGCAGCTCACCAACATCCTGCGCGATCTCGATGAGGACGCGGCGATGGGCCGGCTTTATCTGCCGCGCGAGGCGTTGCGCGCCGTTGGCATCATCGCCACCGAGCCGGCCGTGGTGCTGGCCAATCCCATGCTGGGCGAGGCCTGCGGCGTGCTCGTCGAGCAGGCGCAGAACCACTTTGCGCAGGCGAAGACGATCATGGCGCAAAGCCCGCGGCGCGTGGTCCGCGCTCCGCGCATCATGGGCGAAGCCTACGGGCTCATCCTCGACCATTTGGTCGCGCGCGGCTTTGCTCCGCCACGCGCGCGCGTGCGCCTGCCGCGCGCGCGCCTGTTGCTCATCGTGCTGCGAAATCTTTTCTGATGCCCGGAGTGATCCACATCATCGGCGCCGGTCTTGCCGGCCTCTCCGCCGCGCTCAAACTTTCCGCGCGCGGGGAACGTGTGGTGGTGCATGAGGCGACCGCGTTCGCCGGCGGCCGCTGCCGCTCCTATCACGACGCCACGATCGGCATGACGATCGACAACGGCAATCACCTTTTGCTCTCGGGCAATCACGCCGCGCTCGATTATCTGCGCGGCGTCGGCGCCGAGGCGCATCTCATCGGTCCGGCGCACGCGGAGTTTCCTTTCGTCGATCTTGCCAGCGGTGAGCGCTGGACGCTGCGCTTCGACGACGGCCGCTTTCCCTTCTGGATTTTCGATTCTGCCCGGCGCGTGCCGGGAACGCGCCCGCTCGATTATCTGCCGTTGGCGCGGCTGCTGTGGGCCCATCCCGGCAAGAGCGTCGGCGACGTCGTTGCCTGTAAGGGGCCGCTCTATGACCGGCTGCTTGAACCGCTCTTGCTGGCCGCGCTCAATATCGATGCGCCGCAAGGATCGGCCAAGCTCGCGACCGCGGTGATCCGGGAAACGCTCGCCGCTGGCGGATGGGCCTGCCGGCCGCTGGTTGCGCGCGACGGACTCGGTCCAACGCTGATCGAGCCGGCGGTCGCGAGCCTCACCCAACGGGGCGTGACGCTGCAGCTCGAGGATCAATTGCACGCCATGCGTCTTGCCGACGACCGGGTCGAGGCGCTCGATTTCGGCAAGGACTCGGCCGTGCTCGCCCGCGAGGACTCGGTCATTCTTGCGGTTCCTCCTTATGCGGCAGCGTCGTTGATCGCCGGCCTGCAGGTGCCGACCGAATATCGGGCGATCGTCAATGCGCATTTCCGCATCGATCCGCCGGCCGGGGCACCGCCGCTCGTCGGGGTACTCAACGGCACAACGCAATGGATCTTCGCCTTCCCGGGCCGGCTGTCAGTGACCATCAGCGCCGGCGATCGCTACCTCGACATGGCGCGCGACGTGCTTGCGAAAACGATCTGGAATGAAGTTGCGAGCGTGACCGGATTGAAAGACCCACTACCCTCTTGGCAGATCGTGCGCGAACGCCGCGCCACCTTTGCGGCCACGCCAGCGCAGGACGCCAAGCGGCCGGGCGCGCAAACACGGTGGCACAACCTTGCGCTGGCGGGCGATTGGACCAATACCGGGCTGCCGGCGACCATCGAGAGCGCGATCCGTTCCGGCAACCGCGCCGCCGATCTCGTCGCCCGGCGCGCGGCGAGCCTTCAATGACCGACGCGACCGTCATTGCGCACGATCTCGATGGTTCGATCGACCGGGCGACGCGTGCGCTTCTGGAGTGTCAGCACGGCGACGGCCATTGGCTGTTCGAGCTGGAAGCCGACGCCACCATTCCGGCCGAATATGTGCTGCTACGACATTACCTGGGCGAGCCGGTCGATGCCGAGCTTGAGACAAAGATCGGTGTTTATCTGCGCCGGATTCAGGGCGCGCATGGCGGCTGGCCGCTGTTCGCCGACGCCGACCTCGATGTCAGCGCGACAGTGAAGGCCTATTTCGCGCTGAAGATGATCGGCGATTCCGTCGATGCCGATCACATGCGGCGCGCGAGGCAAGCGTTGCGTGCGCGCGGCGGCGCCGAGCGTTCCAACGTCTTCACGCGCATCATGCTGGCGCTGTTCGGGTTCGTTCCCTGGCGCGCCGTGCCGGTGATGCCGATCGAGATCATGCTGCTGCCGAAATGGTTTCCGTTCCATCTCGACAAGATTTCCTATTGGAGCCGCACCGTCATCGTGCCGCTTTTGGTGCTGATGGCGAAGAAGCCGAGGGCGCGCAACGACAAAGGCGTGCGCATCGATGAACTGTTTCTTGCGCCGCCCGCAACCCTCGGTCCGTCGCCAAAAGCGCCGCAACAGAAGGCGTCGTGGTTTTGGTTCTTTCGCGTCCTCGATAATGTCTTGCGCGCGGCCGAGCCGTTCTTTCCTGAAAGAGCGCGGCAGCGCGCGATCGATCGTGCCGTCGCCTGGGTGACCGAGCGGCTCAACGGCGAGGACGGACTCGGCGCTATATTCCCAGCGATGGCCAACAGCGTGATGATGTTCGCCGCACTCGGCATTCCCGAGAGCGACCCGCGCCGAGCGATCGCGCGCAAGTCGGTCGAGAAGCTCCTGGTCGTGCATCCACACGAAGCCTACTGCCAGCCCTGCGTTTCGCCGATCTGGGACACGGGCCTCGTCGCCCACGCGCTGCTTGAAGTCGGCGGCGAGAGCGTCGTCGCACAAGTGCGCAAGGGTCTCGATTGGCTGGTGCCGATGCAGATCCTCGACGTGCGCGGCGACTGGATCGCGCGGCGGCCCGATCTGCGCCCCGGCGGTTGGGCCTTTCAATATGCCAACCCACATTATCCCGACGTCGACGACACCGCCGTGGTCGCCATGGCGATGGACCGCTGGCAGGGAAATTCCGGCCGCCGCGATTTCGGCCCGAGCCTCGATCGCGCCAAGGAGTGGATCGTCGGCATGCAGAGCAAGAATGGCGCCTGGGGCGCGTTCGATGCCGACAACGAATATTACTATCTCAACAACATTCCGTTCGCCGACCATGGCGCGTTGCTCGACCCGCCGACCGAGGACGTGACCGCACGCTGCCTGTCGATGCTGGCGCAGTTCAAAAATAACATCCTCCCCCGCGAAGCGGGGGAGGGGGACCATGCGGAGCATGGTGGAGGGGGCGCGGGCGCCGACGCAAATCCGCAGCGCCGGACGCCCCCTCCACCGTCCCGCTTCGCGGGCCGGTCACCCTCCCCCGTTCCGCTGCGCTCCACGGGGGAGGATGAAGCAATCGCGAGCGGCGTCGATTATCTGCGCCGCACCCAGCTTGCCGAGGGCAGCTGGTACGGCCGCTGGGGCATGAATTACATCTACGGCACCTGGTCGGTGCTGTGCGCGCTCAACGCCGCGGGTATCGATCACGCCGCGCCGGAAATGCGCAAAGCGCGCGATTGGCTCGTCGCCATCCAGAACGAGGACGGCGGCTGGGGCGAGGACGGCACCAGCTACAAGCTCGATTATCACGGCTACGAGCGCGCGCCGTCGACGGCGTCACAGACGGCGTGGGCGCTGCTCGGCCTGATGGCCGTCGGCGAGACCGATCATCCGGCGGTCGCACGCGGTATCACTTATCTGGAAACTACGCAGGGCGACGACGGGTTCTGGAACGAGCCGCGCTATACCGCGACCGGCTTCCCGCGCGTGTTCTATCTGCGCTACCACGGCTATTCGAAATTCTTCCCGCTATGGGCGCTGGCGCGCTACCGCAATCTCACGCGCGGCAATGCGCGCGCGGCGGCGTGGGGGATGTAGCGTCCCTGAGCGCTGTCGTGCCTCCGCGCAAGTGCGGCGTCAGTCGTTGCTCCCACAACCGTCTGTGAACCGCTGGATCGTCCGTCTCCGCGGATGATGACAGTTAAGTGTCACGCTTTAGCTCGGCGACTGGCGGCCGGAATTCGACCTCAACCACAATGACAAGCAGGGGTTGTTTGCGCTAAGGTAGTTATCGATCTTCAACCCAATCTTGAGTTGTGGATAAACCACCGACAACCCAGTCACGAGAGGCGAGGCCATGGCGACCACCATCACCATCAACGTTCGAAATAACAGCCCCATGCTGCAGAATTTCTTCTTCTTTCAGCAGCCCGCGATCTACGCGGGCGGCCAGCAAGTCTACAGCAACAGTCTCTACTCACAGGCGCTGTTGCCCTACGCCAGTTCGGGCGCAGTGCTGTCGTTTACGGTAACCTCACAAAATTACGCGGGCGTTCAGCAGCAGATTACCCCGCCGATCGTGGGCCAGCCTTCGGGCCAGCTCGCGGCAATTCAAGCGATCGGATTGACTCCGGCTCAAGGCGGCACGCCGACAAACAACACGACAACGATGACTGTCAGCCCGTCGCTGGGCCTCTCAGTGCCGGTCAACACGATGGGACCGCCACCGGGCGCGTTCAGGATCATTACGCCGGTCTTCAATCCGGTGCTCCAGAACTACAATGCCGGATCGGCCCTGCAGACGCTGACTGGCGGTATCGTTCTGTCGAACTTCATTACCGCGCAGCCGAACAGCAACATCGACTGCCAGCCGATGCTCAAATTCTACGTTCAGACCGGCTCCTACACGCCGGGGACGGTGATGAACTTCACTTCCTCTTCGGCCACCGCCGCCCTCTGCGATGCAACGCCGGGCTACACGTCTTTCAGCGTGACGTACAATCCGGACGGCACCTGGATGGTCACACCCTATGCGCTAAGACGCGCGGGCGACGGGGGGTTCACCCTGGTCGCGCACGATGCGCCGCGGATTGAGGGTTCGGTTGCCGCCAACGCTGCGCTCAACGCCGACGTCTTGAATGAAGCGGGTACGGCGCTGCTCTCACGCGGCTATGCAGCCAACTTTAATGCGCCGGTCGTCGTGCACAATCTGACGAATCCTGGAGCGATCCAGTTGTTTAACGAGTATCAGGTCGGTCCGACCGGGGGCCAGATGGTCGGCCGCATGTGCACCCATGTCGGCGGAGGAAGCGTGACCTTCTCCTGATCGGTTGACCGCGCATCTTTGCTTGACGACAAGCGCCCCGGGGGAAACCGGGGGCCGCTTCCTGCTGGCCTGCGCTTTCAAACAGCCGGAACTTGCGCTCAGCGCAAGTCTCAGTGGCGCCAGGGGTCTTGCGGCCTGCGCAAGCCAATGGTAAAGGATTAAAATCCTAGCAACCTGCGGATGCTATATTCCACAGGACGACATAGTGATTCCGAAGAGCTCTTCGTACCGTGTCTACCCGTGGGGAACGACTGATCGAGGCCATGAGAGTACGCGGCCTGAACAAGCAGCACGCACTCGCCTTCGCGCTCGGGGTGAACGAGAGCACGGTGACGCGATGGAAGCATGATGGACCGATGTCGCTGGAAAGCGCTATCGCGCTCAGCCAATTCCTCGACATCTCTCTGGATTGGTTTTTGGTCGGGAGCGGAGCGATCGACCGGCGCCCCGATCGATCGGGTGCCGCGATCGAAGACGAGCGGCTGTGGTCTTCGCTGAAGAGAATCGGCGTCGTGATGACGCCGCGCTCCAAGGCGCTGCTGCTGGCCTTCATGGAATCCATGGCGCCGCCGTAACCGGCGGAGCCGCTATCTGACCGGCAGGAATCCCATGGCCGCTACCGTGACTATCAACGTCCGCAACAACAGTTCGGCGCTGCAGAGCTTCTTCTTCTTTCAACGGCCCGCCACTTATTCATACGCGCCACAGGTCTACACCAACAGCCTGTTCTGTCAGCCGTTGCTGCCTTACGCCACCTCCGGTGCGGTGCTGACATTTTCGCTGCCGCTGCAGAACTACGCGGGCGTGCAACAACAGCTGAACGCGCTCGCCGTCGGCGCCTATGCCGGCGAACTTACCGCGAGCCAACCGATCGGATTGACGCCGCCTGCCGGCGGCCCGCAGACCAACAACACGACGACGATGATCGTCAGCCCGTCGCTGGGATTGTCGGTACCGGTGTCCAGCTCCGGGCCCTCACCGGGTGCTTTCAGGATCGTAACGCCGGTCTTCAATCCGCAGCTTGCGAAATATAGCGGCGGTCTGGCGATGCAGGCGCGGACTGATGGCGTCGTGCTGTCGAACTTCGTCACGGTTCAACCGAACAGCAATCTCGATTGTCAGCCGCAAATTGTTTTCTACGTTCAGATCGGTGATTGTCCGGCGGGCACCGTCATCGACTTCGCCGCTTCATCGCGCACGGCCGCCGTTTGCGATGCGACGCCCGGCTATTCGACTTTCAACGTGTCGTACAATGCGGACGGCACTTGGTCCGTGACTGCGTATGCGTTGAGACGCAAGCGGGACAGCGCCAAGCCCTCGGTTGACCGCGAGCGTGAGACGTAGGCGCGGCGCTCAAATAACCAGCAAGTCGTCTTCCGCGATCCTCCGAACCATTCATTCGCGCAAAACTATTGCAGCCAGCGATGCCACCGCACCGGGCGATGGCGCGTGCATGCACTTGCACTGCGCGCAAGTGCATCCATCGCCGTTTGCCTCGTGCGCAATGACAGAAAGGTGTGCCGGCCGATGCCAAACGGTAACGTAGTAAACGATCCGCTACATAATCTGTGGTTGCGGAGAAACAACCGACTGTCCGGTCACGAGGGAGTAAGGCCATGGCCACCACCATCACCATCAACGTTAAGAATAACTCGTCCCTGCTACAGAACCTTTTCTTCTTCCAGCAGCCTGCGATCTACACGGGCGGCGCGGAAGTCTACACCAACAGTCTGTATTCACAGGCGTTGTTGCCCTACGCCAGTTCGGGCGCGGTGCTGACATTTTCCGTCATCTTGCAGTATTACGCCGGCGTTCAGCAGCAAGTCAGCCCGCCGGTCGTCGGCCAGCCCTCGGGCCAGCTCGCGGCAAGTCAACCGATCGGATTGACCCCGGCCCAAGGCGGCACGCCGACAAACAACACAACATCGATGATTGTCAGCCCGTCGCTGGGTCTGTCAGTGCCGGTCAATACGACCGGACCGCAAGCGGGCTCGTTTCGGATCATTTCGCCGGTCTTCAATCCGGTGCTCATGAACTACAACGCCGGATCGGCGGTGCAGACGCTGACCGGCGGCATCGTTCTGTCGAACTTCGTCACCGCGCAACCGAACAGCAACATCGACTGTCAGCCGATCATCAAGTTCTATGTTCAGACCGGCACGTACACGCCTGGGACGGTGATGAACTTCACCTCCTCCTCGGCAACCGCTGCCCTTTGCGACGCGACGCCGGGCTATTCGTCCTTCAGTGTTTCGTACAATCCGGACGGCACCTGGACGGTCACGTCCTACGCGCTCGTGCGCGCGGCCGGCGGCGAGTTTGCCCTGCTCGCGGGCGATGTGGCGCTCAATACCGACATCATGAATGAGGCGGGCACGGCGCTGGTCTCACGCGGCTATACGGCCAATTTCAATGCGCCGATCACCGTGCAGAATCTGACGCATCCCGGTGCGATCAGGCAGTTCAGCGAATATCAGGTCGGCCCGACCGGCGGCCAGATGGTCGGCCGCATCTGCACCAATGTCGGCGGAGGCAACGCGACCTTCTCCTGACCGTGCGTCCGCGCCCGGCCTGCGGTAGCGGGCCGGGCCTCGGATTACTGAGGTCGCGGATAGTCGAGTTTGCTGATTGCGGATCGGACTCGGTCAGTGCGGTTACGCCGCGCTGGCCGATGTCCGTGCCGCCTTGGCCGCCTTCTCGCGCGCCTCGTTGGCGCGGATTTCGGAAAGCCTCTGCTGCACCTGGCCGTCGAACATGTATTGGGCCGGGCGCTGCTTCGACATGTCGATCTCGGGCGCCATTGCGCCCTCGGTCTTGATGCCCTTCCAGGCGATCATCGCCGCCTGCAGCGGATGCTGCATGGTCGCGGTCGCGGCGGTGGCTTCGTAACCGCAGTGCGCCATGCAGTTGGAGCACTTTTCATAGCGGCCGGTGCCGTAGGTATCCCAATCAGTCGTTTCCATCAGCTCGGCAAATGTCTTGGCGTAGCCTTCGCCGAGCAGGTAGCAGGGTTTCTGCCAGCCGAAGATGTTGCGCGTCGGCATGCCCCACGGCGTGCAGTGGAATTCCTGATTGCCGGCGAGGAAGTCGAGGAACATGGCCGAATGGGTGAGGTTCCACGTCTTGCCTTTGCCGAGCGCAAAGATCTTGCGGAACAGCTCCTTGGTCTTGCGGCGGTTGAGGAAGTGCTCCTGGTCGGGCGCCCGCTCATAAGCGTAGCCGGGCGAGATCGACACGCCGACGCCGAGTTCGGTTGTGAGATCAAGGAAGGCGGCAATGTCCTCAGCCGGATGGCCGTCGAAGACCGTGCAGTTGACGTTGACGGCGAAACCTTTGGCCTTGGCGGCCTTGATCGCCTCGACCGCCCGCTCGTAGCCGCCCTCCATGCACACCGACTTGTCGTGATGATGCTTCAAGCCATCGAGATGCACGGAGAAGAACAGATACGGCGACGGCTCGAACAGATGCAGCTTCTTCTCGAGCAGCAGCGCGTTGGTGCACAGCGAGACGAATTTCTTGCGCGCCACGATTCCGCTGACGATCTCGCCGATCTCCTTGTGGATGAGCGGCTCGCCGCCCGGAATGGCGACCATCGGCGCGCCGCATTCGTCGACCGCGTCGAGGCACTCCTGCACCGACAGGCGTTTGTTCAGGATGGCGTCGGGATAGTCGATCTTGCCGCAGCCGGTGCAGGCGAGATTGCAGCGGAACAACGGCTCCAGCATGAGCACGAGCGGATAGCGCTTGCGCCCCTTCAGCCGCTGGCTCAGCACGTACGAGCCCACAACCACTTTCTGTCGCAATGATACAGTCACGGTAACGATCCTCGTTGTCGTTTGTAGTTGAGAAGCAGCCAGGCGTTCAAATCAGACTTTCGCGGTTTCAGACTTTTGCGGTAGCCCGGCGGGCGGCAAGGCCGTCGGTCAATTCGGGCGGCAGGCGGAATTCGATGGTCTCCTGACGGCCCGTCAGTTCGCTCACCTCGACCGGACCGAGCCGGCGCAGTGCGTCGATCACGTCCTCGACCAGGACTTCCGGCGCGGACGCTCCGGCGGTGATGCCGACGGTGGCAGCGCCGCCGAACCAGTCCGGGTCGACTTCGCTGCCGTCGGCGATCAGGTAGCTCGGCGTTCCGTCCTCCTCGCCGATCTCGCGCAGGCGGTTGGAGTTCGAGCTGTTCTTGGCGCCAACCACCAGGATAACGTCGACCAGTTCGGAGAGTTCACGCACCGCGGTCTGCCGGTTCTGCGTGGCGTAGCAGATGTCGCGTGTCTCCGGCCCGACGATGTCGGTGAAGCGGCTGTGCAGCGCGGCAATGATGCCGCGCGTGTCGTCGACCGACAGCGTCGTCTGCGTCACGTAGGCGACCGGCGTATCGGAAGGAATGTCGAGCTTGGCGACGTCGCTTTCAGTTTGCACCAAGGTGACCGGTTCGGCGATCTGGCCCATCGTGCCTTCGACCTCGGGGTGGCCGGCATGGCCGATCAGGATCAACCGGCGGCCCTGGCCGACATAACGCTTGCCCTGATTATGCACTTTGGTGACCAGCGGGCAGGTGGCGTTGAGCACCGGCAGCCGCCGCGCCGCCGCCGCTTCCTCGACGCTCTTGGCCACGCCGTGAGCGGAAAAGATGGTGACCGCGTTGGGCGGGACTTCGGAAAGGTCCTCGACGAAGCGCGCGCCCTTGGCTTTGAGACTCTCCACGACGTGCTTGTTGTGCACGATTTCGTGACGGACATAGACCGGCGGTCCGAATTTCTGCAGCGCGCGCTCGACAATCTCGATGGCGCGGACGACGCCGGCGCAAAAGCCGCGCGGCTGGGCAAGGATGACCTTCATCGGCAATAGACCTCCCGGTCGATTTGACACTGGGTCCCCGGATGGGATGCCCGTCGACCGCGCTGACGCACTATGTCCCTGATACTGCGGCCATATACTTCGGACCTGCCGCGAGGACAATCAAGCCCAGCGGTTAACCTTGTTGCGGTCCGACCCCGGATTTCGCCTGCATTTTGGGCCGGGCGGCCCGTTCAATCCCGCGAGGTTCCTAGCATGGAGCGCACGGGCGGTCCTGTCCAGTCGAACGGCTGAGCGCCAGGATTGTTGCTAACACCAATGCGGCCGGGCAGCCGCGGAGGCGAAATCACCGATATTCCCGGGCTTTTCTCGCGGTTCGAGGAAAAATTCCCGATTTTGCGTCATTTCCGCGCATTTAAAGCGCGGCGAAACCCCGCCGAATCACGTAAATGGCGGGCGCATAGGCCTTCGATCACGTACCCCCATGAGGCACGCCTCCTTTTCGCCTTTCTCTTAACGCCTCAAACCTAAGGCCCGCGTGCCGCTACTCATACATTCAGGTTCCATTTAAGGGCTTCAACACTCCGATCATGAAGACGACGACTGCTTTTGTTGTCCGCGCGATCGCCTTTTGCTGGCGATACGCCTGGCCGGTTATTGCCGGCGGTCTGCTGCTGGCCGTTGTGTCGGGCTGGTATGCGGCCACGCATTTCTCCATGTCGACCAACATCAATCAGTTGATCTCGAGCCACATTGCCTGGCGCGAGCGCGAAGCCGCGCTGGAAAAGGCCTTCCCGCATTTTCAAACCGTCGTCGCCGTGATCAATGCGCCGACGCCGGAATTGGCCGACGAGGCGACCGATGCGCTCATGGCGCGGCTGGCGCAGCAGCCGAAAATGTTTCTCACCATCGAGGAGCCGGGCGGCGGCTCGTTCTTTGCGCAAAACGGGTTGCTGTTTCTGAAAACCGACGAGCTCTCCTCGCGGATGACCACGCTCACCCAGGCGACGCGGCTTATTCAAGTGGTCGCCGGCGATCCAAGTCTGCGCGGCACATTGCAGGCGCTGCAGTTCGGACTGCTCGGCGTGCAGAGCGGCCGCCTCACGCTTGACGCGATGAAATGGCCGCTGACGCTCGCGGCCAACACCATCGAAGCGATCAACGCGGGAAAGCCGGCAAGCTTCTCCTGGCGCGAAATGGTGACGGGGGAAGCGGCCAAGCCCAATGAACTCCGCCGCATCCTGCAGATCCGCGTGGCGCTCGACTATTCGTCGCTCGAACCGGGCCAAAAGGCGAGCGACACGATCCGCCAGGCGGCCAAGGACCTCGACTTCGCCGGCAAATATCAGGCCGACCTGCGCCTGACCGGTCCGGTCCCGCTCGCCGACGAAGAGTTCGCCACGATCAAGGAAAACGCCGGCATCAACGCCACCGCCACCATCGTGGTGGTGCTTCTCATCCTGTGGATGGCGCTGCGCTGGTGGCGGATCATTTTCGCGGTCTTTGTCACGCTGGTCGTCGGCCTCTCGATCACCGCGGCGCTCGGCCTGCTCATGGTCGGCACGCTCAATCTGATATCGATCTATTTCGCCGTGCTGTTTGTCGGGTTGGGTGTCGATTTCGGCATACAATTTTCCGTCCGCTATCGCGCCGAACGGCATGAAGTCGACGATCTGTACGCAGCCCTGCTGCATGCCGGACGCCGCGCGGGCGCGCCGTTGACGCTGGCGGCGCTCGCCACTGCCGCCGGCTTCCTGTCGTTCCTGCCCACCGCCTACCGCGGCGTCTCCGAACTCGGGCTGATTGCCGGGGTCGGCATGCTGATCGCGTTCGCCACCAGCATCACGCTGTTGCCGGCGCTGCTGAGCCGGCTCAATCCGCCGAGCGAGCCGCAGCCGCTGGGCTACGCGTGGCTGGCGCCGGTCGATGCCTTTCTCGAGCGCAACCGCGTGCCGATCCTGATCGGGACCGCCGCCGCGGTCGTGGCCGGCTTGCCGCTGCTCTACTGGCTGCAGTTCGACTTCAATCCGATGAACCTGCGCGCCCGCAATGTAGAGTCGGTTGCCACCTATCTGGAGCTGAAGAACGATCCCAACAGCGGCGCTAACGACATCCAGATCCTGGAGCCCGATCTCGCCGACGCCGACCAGCTCGCGGTCGCGTTGCGGAAGTTGCCCGAGGTCGCCCGCGCGGTGACGTTGTCGACCTTCATTCCCGACGATCAGCAGCAAAAACTCACGCTGATCGGCAACGCGGCAAAGACGCTCAATCCTGTGCTCAATCCGGCGACTTTGGCGGCGCCGCCGACCGACGCACAGAATGTCACCATGATCAATTCCACCATCGAGGCACTCAACCGGCTCGCCGATGACGCCAAGACCCCGGGCGCCGCGGCGGCGCGCCGCCTCGCCGCCGCCATGGCCGTACTCGCCAAGGCCGATCCGGCCAGGCGCGAGCTCGCCCAAGTGACCATCGTGCAGCCGCTGCGCACCGCGCTGGACCAGCTGCGCGATCTGTTCAAGGCAAAGCTTATTACCCGGCAGACGATCCCGGCGGAGGTCGCAAACCAATGGATGACGCCGGACGGCAAGGCGCGTATCGAAGTCGCACCCACCGGCGATTCCAACAACAACACCGTGCTGGAAAAATTCGCCGCCGCCGTTCAATCGGTCGCGCCGGACGCGATCGAGGGTCCGATTTCGATCCTCGAAGCGCGCCGTACCGTCGTCACCGCGTTCATCGAGGCCGGCGGCTGCGCGCTCGTTTCGATCGCCATCCTGCTGTGGTTCACGCTCCGGCGCATCGGCGACGTGCTGTTGACGTTGGTGCCGCTCCTGCTCGCTTGCGTCGTCACGCTCGAAATATGCGTGATCGTAGGCCTCCCGCTGAACTTCGCCAACATCATCGCCCTGCCGCTTTTGTTGGGTGTCGGCGTCGCGTTCAAGATCTATTACATCATGGCGTGGCGCGAGGGGCAGACCAAACTGTTGCAGTCAGTGCTCACGCGCGCGGTGATCTTCAGCGCGCTCACCACGGCGACCGCCTTCGGCAGCCTGTGGCTATCGAGCCACCCGGGCACCTCGAGCATGGGCAAGCTGTTGGCGATTTCGCTGCTCACCACGATGGCGGCAGCGGCTCTGTTCCAGCCGGTGCTGATGGGCAAGCCGCGCGAGCAGGAAAAGGGATTTTAGCAGTCATTGCGAGGAGCCCGGAGGGCGACGAAGCAATCCAGGGGCCGTTAGCTCCGAGCTTGCCGCCCTGGATTGCTTCGCTTCGCTCGATGACGATTTTGGTCTGAGCCGGGAAGCGCCGTCGATCGAAATGGTCGCAAGTGTTCCGAACAAATAAGCATGTCAAGGCCGCCCATAGCCCGTCGAAGACGGGCTATGGGCGCCGCGAAGCGGTTTCAGCCTTGACATGCTTATTTGTTCGGAAAAACGTCGACCATTGCGATCGACGGCTCTCTCTGAGCGCTAATTGTCCTTAATGCCGCTGCGGACTCACCGCAGGCTTCCCGGGCGGCGCCGGCGCCGGCACGAGCGTGTTCTTGATCGCCGGATCGAGCTGGCTCAAGTCGGAATCCGGCAGGCGCGTCCAATACTCGTTGCGGCCGAGCAATGAAAAGCCGAGATAGCCGCGAATAATCAGCGTCTGGCCGTCGGGCGACACTGTCATCATCGCGCTGTAGACGTTGCCGTCGCGCGGATCGAGAATCGTGCCGCCGGTATATTTGTTGTCGCTCTCGGGCTTCATGCCGCGGATGATCTGCAGCCCGAGCCATGGCTGGTCGTGGCGATCGTCCTTGCACTCGTCGCAGACCTTATTGGGGTCGTCGCCGGGCCCCAGGAACATCTTGACCAAGGCGCCGTCGTAGACGCCGTCATGATTGCTGATCAGGAACCAGCCGGAGGGCTGTTTGGTATCCGGGTCGGTGGCCTGCCAGAGCCCCACCGGCGACGTGTTCGCGTCCGCGCTGACCGCAAGGCTGCCGGCAAGACTGCCCACAGCAATCAACAGAAGCGCGGCGAAACCAGTCAGAAGCATTGCTCGCATGGTGGGCTCCGTTGTTGCGCGAACCTACAAATAAGCCAGCGCGCGGCGCGGCGAAACCTGGGCGCCCCGCATTTTCCCGTACAAATTCATCTGGCGCGTGCGGGCCTAATCGTTCACCATGGCGCCCATGCGGCCAAATGACGCCAGTTAGCAAAGGCGATAGCGGCGTGAAAATCAAATCGATCGAGCCACTTGCGGTCAGCCTGCCGATGAAAAAGCCGGTGACCATGGCCGCCGAGACCGTCACGCGCGCCGACAATGTGCTGGTGCGGGTCGAAGCCGATGGCGGCTTTTTCGGCTGGGGCGAGGCGGCTTCGGCGCCGACCATGACGGGCGAGACCACGGCCAGCATGCTGGCGGCCGTTGCCCACATCGCGCCCGCGCTCATTGGCCGTGACGCCGGCGATCATGCCGGCGTATCGGTGGCGATGGATGCGGCCATGTACGGCAATAGCGGCGCGAAGGCCGCCATCGACATTGCGCTCTATGATCTGGTCGGCCGCGCCACAGGGCAGCCGATCTACGCAGCGTTCGGCGCCAAACGGCGCACGCGCATGGCGCTTCTCGCCGTGATCGGATCGACCGACGTAGCCGCCGATCTGCGCGAGGCGGAAGCGCGCTGGCTCGCAGGCTTTCGCGCCTTCAAGATCAAGGTCGGGCTCGACGCGGCCGATGCGGACGCTGCGCGCACGGCGACAATTTGCCGGGCGCTCAAAAGCCGCGGCGAGTGCCTCGTCTCCGCCGACGCCAATCAGGGCTTCGATGTCGAAGGAGCCATTCGTTACGTGACGGGGCTCGGCGATTGCGGGCTCGATTTCTTTGAGCAGCCGGTCCGCGCGCACGATCTCGACGGCATGGCGCGCGTCGCCGCCACCGGCCGCGTACCGATCGGCGCCGACGAAGGCATACATTCGCTCGACGACATTGAGCGCCATCACGCGCGCAAGGCGGCTGTGGGCGTCAGTCTCAAGGCGATCAAGCTTGGCGGTCTGCGCGCCGTGGCCGAAGCCTGCCGGCTGTGCGACCGCCTCGGCATGAAGGTCAACATTTCCTGCAAGACCGGCGAATCGAGCGTCGCCTCGGCGGCCGCCTTGCACGTTGCCGCGACCGTTCCGGGCCTCGACTGGGGCCTGACGTTGACGAGCAGCGGGCTCGCCGAAGATGCGACTGTGGCGCCGCTGCCGATCGATGGCGGTCACGTCGAGGCGCCCGATCGTCCAGGGCTTGGCATTGACGTCGACGAGCAACGCCTGCGGCGCCGACAGCAGGAATTTACCGCGAGGAAGGTGGCCTAGTACTCAGAATCACTGATGGGCGGCCCGATACCGCACGACCTGCAAGTTAACCGAGCGGCCCGCGACCCCCACCTTGATCCTCCCCCTTTTCAGGGGGAGGAAAGAGAACTCCGCGTCATTAAGACGAGAAACGCTGCGCAAACCGCTTGCAATTCCTCCCCCTGAAAGGGGGAGGATAGGTGGGGGTCCGCTGACTCTCCGAACGCTGATCAGTCAGGTAACAGCGGCCGTGAGCGCGATCACTTATGCCGCCCTATTGGTCTTTCTCTTCATCGTCCTCTTCATCATCATCATCATCGTCGAGTTCGTCTTCGTCTTCGTCCTCTTCCTCCTCTTCCTCCTCGTCCTCATCTTCTTCCCGGTCCTTGGCCTCCGCGATCTCGCCGTCGATGAATTCTTCCAGGCTGTCGAACGCCTCCTCGATCTCGCTTGCCGGAATGCCCTCCTCGCCGGCCGCCTCGATGCACTCGGCCGCCCATCGCTTCGCCGGCGATGCCGCGCCGTCCTCGGGCACGCCCTCCTGTTCGATTTTCTCCGAAACCCAAAACTCGACGAATTCGAGGGCGCGCTCGCTCATGCAATTTCTCCTGCCATCCACCAGCGAAAACGCTAACATAGGAACAGGGAGGAAAAGATGAAGTCCACCGAGCTTGGCATCGGCGTCATCGGCGCCGGCCGGATCGGCACGCTGCGGGCGCGGTTGTCCGCCAAGCACCCGGCCGTGCGCTTCCTCGCCGTCTCCGACAAGGAGGCGGGCAACGCGAAGGCGCTCGCCGAACTCGCCGGCGCCGACTTTCATTCCGCCGACAACGAGGCGGTAATCGCGCACCCGCAGGTGAACGCCGTGTTCGTTTCGACGCCGGAGGGCGAGCACGCCTCGGCGGTGTGCCGCGCGCTCGAACTTGGCAAGCCAGTGCTGGTGGAAAAGCCGATCGCGCTGTCGCTCAACGACGCCGAGGCCATTCTCAAGACGCTCAAATCGACCGGCGGCGTGCTGCGCGTCGGCTATAGCCGCCGCTTCAAGGAATGTTTCCTGCGCGCCAAGGAGCAGATGCGGCACGGCCGGCTCGGCAAGGTGAGCGGCGCGCTCGCCCGCGTCTATAATTCGCGCGCGCAGACCTTCGCCATCCTCAAGCGCGATCCGCACGCGACGCCGGTGCTCGACGTGCTCACCTATTACGTCGACCTGATCTGCTGGCTGCTCGAGGGCAACAAGCCGGTCGAAGTGGTGGCGCGCGCGCAATCGGGAATCTTCCGCGAGGCTGGCTATAGCGCGCACGACGTGACCTGGGCGCTGGTCACCTTCGCCGACGGCGCCGTGGTCAATTTCGGCATCGGCTACGCGCTGCCGATGCGCTATCCGACCCAGGGCCAATCCGACCGCGTCGAACTGCTCGGCACCGACGGCACCATGATCATCGACGATGACCACATGGAGCATCTGATCTTTTCCGAGAAAGGTATTCCGCATCCCTACGTGCCCGGCCATTCGGTGGAGATGGCGTTCCTCGGCAGCAACACCGCCGGCGACTGGGCGATGGGCGATTTCTGGGGACCGCTCGGCAACGAAACGCGCGCCTGGCTCGATTTTCTCTCCACCGGCCGGCCGAGCATCCACTGCACGGCCGAGCAGGCGATGCTCAACCTGAAAACCACCTACGCCATCGAACGCGCTGCGGCGACCGGGCAGGTGGTGCGGTTGGATGGGGGGTAGTGGGCGGCAACAACGCACGACTCGTTTCCGTCACCCTGAGGCGCTCACCGACGTAGTCGGTGAGCCTCGAAGGGCGACAGGCCGGCGCGCCTCGGCCGCATCCTTCGAGGCTCGCTTCGCTCGCACCTCAGGATGACGGTGCACGCGGTCGCGCGGGCACGACGCGGAGCCTGTCATTGGGCCGCGCTTCGCGCGGACCCGCTGGCGCCTTTGCCGACCCTGCGACTGCTTGCGAGATCGTACACGTGAAATTACATGCGAAGGTAATTGAGGGATCCTCCATTGTGAGCCTTGGAGATCTGCTGCGCTCAGTTTGTGCGCGCTGGGCCCGTTTCTGGAGAAGGCTTGTGAACGTTACGTCGAAGACCACTACCTCGGTTGAACAGGATGGCCTCGGAGATTGGCGATTACAGGCCGCAACGCGGATCGTATCTGACGTGCCCGCCGCGTATCCCGGTGGTCCTTCACACAAGGCGGGAACGGTCATTGCCCAAACTACAATGGCCACCACCGCTCGGCATCCCAATCTAGGATTCATTACCCCGAGTGCGGCCGCACTGGCGTTGAGCGCTGGCTTTCGCTCCGCCGATTTGGCTGTGTCGCTTTGGAATCAGGTGCAGTACCAAGCTGTGCTCACGCCTGATGGTCCGGGCAACGGTGTAACCAACATTGTCGTGCTATTCGATTATTTTGAGGAAGCTCTTGCCGCAGCGAATTCGAGTTTTCAAGCGATCGAGGCATTTGCGAACGCGACGATTGCCAGATTTCTTAGCAGAACTATGAGTGTGCAGCGGAGGAATGGTCCTCAGGAAATGGACGCCGAGCAGATACAAAGATTGGCTTCGGCTTCGGACAAAATCGCCACGATATTGCCGAAGCTGCTAAACGTGCCCACCATTAAGGGCGGCCGCGAATGGCAATCATTCGACAAGCTGAAGGACGTTCGCGACGCCTCCACTCATTTCAAAAGCGGCGACCAATATCCGAACACCGGCAAGATCGCAAAGGGATCGCTGTACGACGCGCTCCTAAACACGGACCCGCGTGAGTTTCCCGTGACGGCAGTTCGCGTCATTTCAAATCTCGGGGTAACGCCACAGCCGCGATGGCTCGCACATTTGATCGATTGGCACAACATCACCTGACGTGCGGTCAGGAAGCGCAACCCGGATGAACGGCTGCAAGGTCGCGATTTCCCGGTACAAATACCCCCCATTTCGCTGCACTCATGCGGGTTACGATTTGCAATCCGGTCCCCGCGACGCTAGCCAACCCTCGCCCCAGCAAGCGTAGTGTGGGCAAAGCGAAGCGTGCCCACGTGCTGACTTACAGTTTGCGTTGACGCTGACGCAGGTACGGCGCGAAGACGCGCCTGTGCCTACCCTGCGCCTCCTCCAACATCAGCCGTTTCCCGGATGCAGTGCAGCGCGAAGCGGTGCACCGCTGATCCGGGACCGTCGCGAACTCCGCGCTTGTGACGATCCCGGGTCAGCAGCGCATCATTCCGCCTCGCTCCATGCTGCGCTGCGCCCGGGAAACGCAGTCTTTGCAAGTGGGGCTGAGCGAAGCAAAGCCCACGTGGTCGCAACTGTGCGTAGACGCAGCTCGAGGACGCGCTTTTGCCAACGATGCAGCCTCATCTCGCTACGGCGCCCTCGTCACGGAGTGTAACTTTTTCCTTGACATTCGTCTCTGTTTGGGTTACATGACTATCATCTCGCTCGCATCGACGAGGGACCTTTCGGCCGAGGGTGCTCACGGAAGGGAGCGAGAGCGGTTCCCGCGGGCGGAGCGATACACTCCGCTCCCGGGCGGTTCGGGCATCGTCCCCGCCGGCATGAAGACCGGCGAGCCAGGTGCTTGGCTTAAGCGCGATCGATGGCGCGGGTAACGCCCGTTCCCTCTCGCTCGCGTGAAGCGCGGCCTGGACCGAGTCGAAAGTGTTCGCCCTGCGACGAGAGCCGCGGTGGAGCGCCGGAAGGCGAGCGGGCCCGCAAGCCCGCGGTCTGCAAGGCAGGTCGGGACGGCAACGCTCCGACGTGCGGCGCGGACCTGGATGGATGCGCCTTTCGGCGCTCCGCCTCCCTCTTTTTTGGGGAGGCCGTTGGTGACTTTCAGTTGCGTAGCAAAACTCGGACGCAAACGCGCCGCGAGAATGAGATTTTTTCATCCGCCCCCGCGATAGCGGGGGAGGGGGACCGCCCGGAGTTCGCGCAGCGAACGCAGGGTGGTGGAGGGGGCGCCTGACTCGTCGCTTCACTTTCGTCGAAAGAGTTTCGTCGAGGCCCGCGCCCCTTCCACCACCCTGCTGCGCAGGGTGGTCCCCCTTCCCCGCTATCGCGGGGCAGGATGAACAATCGGAGATCAAATATGGGAGGACGCCGCAGGAAACGGCGAAGTCCCTACATCGACGCCGCCACGAATGCGGGGCAGGAGAAGCAGCGCGAAGCGGCTTTCGCGTCGATCCGCCGCTTCTATTGCGAGTTGCTGCCGCTGTGGCGGACCTGCACGCGGGCCTATTGCCGGCGTCATCATTGCTGCCTTGGCGACGGCAAGGTCTGCCTGCCGCGCACGTGGCGGGCTGTGCCAGCGGACGTGCGGCAACGGGCCTACGATCTGGTCAGGGACGGCGGCCCGCGCGGCGTGCCGTCGGCGACGCTGCGGGAATGGCACTTGCGCGGCTATCCGCCGACGAATTTCGTGCTTTGAGCCGGAACCGCGCCATTGTCGCGGCGCATGGCTTGCTATACATGTATAGCAAATTTGGAGCCCCATGACATGCTTGCCCTTCGCTTGCCCCCTGAAATCGAGCAGCGGCTCGACGCACTCGCCAAGAAAACCGGCCGCAGCAAAAGTTACTACGCGCGCGAGGCGATCCTGCGCCATATAGAGGATATCGAGGACTATTACCTGGCGCGCCGGCGGCTTGCGCGCGGCGGGCCGCGTCTGACGCTCGAAAGCCTGGAGCGCGACCTCAAGAAGCGCACGAAACGCTAGATTTTGAGTGGCGTATGTCGTTTTCGGAAAACCGGTTCCCACTTTTCCGGGACATGTGCTGATGGCTGCGCCGGCGTGGCAAGTCGAGTTCGATCGCGCCGCCGCTCGCGACCTGCGCAAGCTCGGCCTGAACGCCGAACGGCGTGTGCTGCGTTACCTGCGCGAGCGCATCACCGGCAGTGACGATCCGCGCCGCTTCGGGCATGCGCTCGTCGGCGACCGCAAAGGGCTTTGGCGCTACCGTGTCGGCGATTATCGCATTATCGCCGCTATCGAAGACGACCGGTTCGTGGTGCTGGTGGTGGCGATCGGTCATCGGCGTGAGGTCTATCGGTGAGGCCTCGCGGCATCGAATCGACGAGTGCCGCCGGTAGGCTCCGCCTGCTGGCCAACCTCGGCCCCGGCAAAGTAAAGAGCCGCTAGAGACGAATTCGATCACGGAGAAACGCATGACGGAAAAATTCGGACGGCTCGCTTTGCACATGTGGACGATCGACACCACGCCGCTGGCGACCGCGCTCGATGCCGCGCGCGTTGCCGGCTACGACGCGGTCGAGCTGCGCCGCACCGATTTCAAGCGCTGCTACGATGCCGGCATGAGCAATGCGCAGGTGCTCGATCTCATCAAGCAGAGCGGCATCCCGGTCGGCGTGCTGGGCGTCGAATACGGCTGGCTGTTCGCCACCGGCGACGAAAGCAAGCGGCTGTTCAAGGTGTTTCGCGAATCCTGCGAGAACGCGGTCGCGCTCAATTGCAGCATGCTGATGAGCGCGCCGGGCCCGGCGCAGGGAATGATCCGCGATGCGATCGGCTATCTCAAGCAAGCGGGCGATATTGCCGGCGAGTACGGGCTGAAGCTTGCGATCGAATTCAATTCGCAACACCCCATTCTCAACAAGCTCGCGGTTCTGACCGAGCTGATCACCGGCGCAGATAAAGCCAATTGCGGCTATCTGGTCGACGCCTATCATTTCACCCGCAGCGGCGCCGGCGGGCGCGGCTTTGAAAGCATCCCGGCCGAGCAGATCTTCTGCTTCCAATACAGCGACCTGTCGCCCAATCCGGTGACCGGCGTCGCGCGCCCGACCGACCGGCTGCCGCCCGGCAAGGGCGTGGTGAAGTGGCGCGAGATGCTCGGCCTATTGGCGGAGAAGAACTATACCGGCTATCTGAGCTATGAAGCGCCCAACCCCGAGCAATGGGAGCGTTCGCCCTACGACGTCGCGCGCGAGGGCGTGGAGCTGACGCGCAAGCTGCTCAGGGATGCTGTGCCCGCGTATCAAAACTGAAGGACGCACGGGCGACCATCACGACACGATCAGAGAAAGCCATCGATCGCAATGGCCAGCGTTTTTCCGAACAAATCAGCGTGTCAAGGGCGCAAACCGCCGCGCTTCGGCGGCTTGACCCTTGACACGCTGATTTGTTCGGAACACTTGCCTGCCATTGCGATCGATGGCGCGGAATGCTCAGGGTTTGGTGCTTCCAGGCTCGTGAGTTTTGAATACTAACGCGATGTGAGGAAAACAATGAACGACACAACAACCGATCCGCTGTTCGCCGGCCTCAACGACCGCACGCATCACCGCCATTCCGGCGACCGTCGAGAAGCAGCGCTACATGACGAGCGTGGCGCCGAAGGCGGCCAATCCGGGCAAGTGGGTCGAGCAGCCGCGGCTGCCGATCCCGACCGGCGAGCACGCGGTGATCGAGTGCCAGGGCAACATCCACGTCGTCGCCGGCTATGCGCGCCACCGCTTCGACGCCAATTTCCACCAGGTGTTCGATTCGAAGAAAGGGACGTGGTCGCTGAAGGCGCCGTTCCCGGTGGCGGGCAACCACGTTGCCGGCGTCGCGATCGGCGCGAAGCTCTACACCTTCGGCGGTTTCATCGAGCAGAACCGCTGCCCGCATTCGCGCTGCTTCGTCTATGACACCGCGACCGACAAATGGGAGCCGATCGCCGGCTTGTCGCGCCCGCGCGGCGCCATCTCGGCGATAGAACTCGGCGGCAAGATTCATCTGCTCGGCGGCCGCGACGTGCGCTCGGTGGAATGGCACGAGGTCTACGATCCGGCGACCAACAAATATTCCGAGCGCGCCAGCATGCGCGGCTCGACCGCGACGCAGCCGTTTGTCGGCCAGCGCGACCATATGGGCGTCGCCATCGTCGATGGAAAAATCCACGCCATCGCCGGCCGCATGGATTCCTACGATTTCAACACCTCGCTCAACGCCGTCTACGATCCGCAGAGCGACAGCTGGAGCTTTCGCGCGCCGCTGCCGACCGCGCGCAGCGGGCCGTCCTGCGTCTATATCAACGGCAAGATCGTGGTGTTCGGCGGCGAGGCGACCGGCCGGGTGTTCGGCACCAACGAGGGTTACGATCCGAAGACCGACAGCTGGGAGGCGCTCACCCCGATGGCGCTGCCGCGTCACGGCCTGCACGGGGCGACCTGCGCGGTGATCGGCAACATGGTGCACGTGCCCGGCGGCGGGCCAGTGCCCGGCGGCAGCGTGCAGGGCGCCTATCACGACGCCTTTACCTTCGGCTAAGGTGAGGGCAAGCGGGGCAGGGGCGAGTTAGTCATTGTGAGGAACGGTCCCCGGCCGCGGACGAACCTGATGGACGACACAACAAGACCGGATCCAACCGGCTTTCGCTTTATCGGCAAACCGCTGCCGCGCAAGGAGGACGAGCGCCTCATCACCGGCCACGGGCGGTTCACCGACGATTTTGCTCTTCCCGGCCAAACCTACGCGGCGATGGTGCGCTCGCCGTATCCGCACGCGCGCATCGTTTCGATCGACGCGGCGCGGGCGAAGGCGATGCCCGGCGTGCTCGGCGTCTTCACCGGCGCCGATTGCGTGGCCGACAAGATCGGGCCGATTCCGCACGATCCGGTACCGAAGACCAAATTCGACATGAAGCTGCACGCGCCCGGCGGCGGCGCGGTGTTCGCCGGTCCGCACATGCTGCTGCCGGCCGACAAGGTGCGGCACGTCGGCGAAGCGGTTGTGATGGTGGTCGCCGAGACCAAGGCGCAGGCGATGGATGCCGCCGAGGCCGTCGAGGTGAAGTACGAGGAGCTGCCGTTCGTCCTGCATTCGGAAGATGCGATCAAGCCCGGTGCGCCCACGCTCTGGGAGCAGGTGCCGGACAACATGCCGGTCGAGACTTTTTTCGGCGATCGCGAAGCGACTGATCGGGCGTTCGCGCGCGCGGCCCATGTGGTGACGAAGAAATTCCACATCGGGCGCGTGACCGGCGTGCCGATGGAGCCGCGCTCCGCGCTCGGCCAATACGATGCGGCGACCGACAGCTACACGCTCTATGCCGGCTCAGGCGGCGCGGTGCGGCAGCGGAATGAGCTGATCCAAGTGATCGGCGTTCCGCCGGAGCGGCTGCGCGTGATCTCCGCCGATGTCGGCGGCAATTTCGGCACGCGCAATCGCACCTTTGTCGAGTTCGGCCTTGTGCTGTGGGCGGCGAAGAAACTCGGCCGGCCGGTCAAATACACCGCGACACGCTCGGAAGCGTTTCTCAGCGATTACCAGGGCCGCGATCTGGTGACCACGGTCGAACTGGCGCTCGACGAGAAGCATCGGTTCATCGGCATGCGCGCCACCAATATCAGCAACGTCGGCGCCCGCTGCGTGTCGTTGTCGCCGTTGAGCAAGGGCTCCGGCCTTATTCCCGGCTCCTATGCCATTCCGGCGACAACGCTGCGATCGGTCGCCGTCTTCACCAATACGATGCCGACCAATGCGTACCGCAGCTCCGGCCGGCCGGAAGTCACCTTCGCGGTCGAGCGGCTGGTCGACGAGGCGGCAAGGCAGCTCGGTGTCGATCGCATCGCGCTGCGGCGGAAGAACCTCGTGTCGTCAAAGGCGATGCCGTATCGCAATTCGGTCGGCATGCTCTACGACAGCGGGCAATACGAGAAGAACATGGACTGGGCGATGGAGATCGCCGACTGGAAGGGATTTCCCGCGCGCCGCCGCGACGCCAAACGTCGCGGCAAGCTGCTGGGCCGCGGGCTCGCCAACTATGTCGAGTCCTCGATCGGCGCACCAAAAGAGCAGGCACGCATCACGGTGCGGCCGCGAGATTCCTCCGGGCCCGCCCGTGTCGATGCCGTGATCGGCACGCAATCGAACGGGCAGGGCCATGAGACGAGCTTCTCCCAGGTGGTGGCCGATCTGCTTCACGTTCCCGACGAGGCGGTCAACATCATCTACGGCGATACCGCGGTGGTGAAAGTTGGCGGCGGTTCGCACTCCGGCCGCTCGATGCGCCATGCCGCGACAGTTTTCTCCAAGGCCGCGGTCGATCTCATCGCCCGCGGCAAGGAGATTGCCGCGATCGTCATGGGCTCGAAGCCGGAGAATATCGTCTTCGACGACGGCCGTTTCAGCTCGCGCGATACCAATCTGACCTTTGATTTTCTCGAGCTGGCGAGCGAGGCGGCGCGCCACAAGTTGCCCGACGCGCTTAAAGATGGCGTCGCGGTGGTGACCGACAACGAGATGCACGATCCGGTGTTTCCCAACGGCACCGCCATTTGCGAGGTCGAGATCGATCCCGATACCGGCGCGATCGCGATCACGCGCTACGCCTGCATCGACGATGTCGGGCGCTGCATCAATCCGCTGATCGTCGACGGCCAGACCCACGGCGCGATTGCGCAGGGCGTCGGTCAGGCGATGTGGGAGCAAATGTATCTCGATCCCGACAGCGGGCAGCCGCTCACCGGCTCGCTGATGGATTACGGCATGCCGCGCGCCGACGGGCTGCCGTCGTTCCGCACCGAGATCGCCGAGGTGCTGTCGCCGACCAACCCGCTCGGCATCAAGGCCGGCGGCGAAGGCGGCACCACCGCCGCGCCCGCGGTGGTGATGAGCGCTGTCCTCGACGCGCTGCGCGAGATCGGCGTGAACGATTTGTCGATGCCGCTGACGTCTTATAAGGTGTGGGCGGCGATCAAAGAAGCCAAAGCGCGCACGGTGACGGCAAAGTCAGAAACGAGTGCGGAAACGAGTTAAGGGGAGAGGAACCAACCATGGCGAACAAGATCATCATCAGCTGCGCGATCACCGGCTCGATCCATACGCCGACCATGTCGGACGCGCTGCCGATCACGCCCGATCAGATCGCCACCCAGGCGATCGACGCCGCCAAGGCCGGCGCCGCTATCCTGCATCTGCACGCGCGCGACCCAAAGGACGGCCGGCCGTCGTCGGAAGCGTCGGTGTTCATGCAGTTCCTGCCGCGCATCAAGCAGGCGACCGACGCGGTGGTGAACATCACCACCGGCGGCGCGGTGACTATGACGGTCGACCAGCGCATTTCGGCCGCCAACACGCTGTCGCCGGAAATGTGCTCGATGAACATGGGCTCGATGAATTTCGCGCTCTATCCGATGGCCAAGCGCTACAAGAACTGGAAGTACGATTGGGAAGAGAGCTATCTGCACCAATTCCGACGCCTACATCTTTCCCAACACCTTCCGCGACATCGAGAAGGTCTACAAGACGCTCGGCGAAGGCCACGGGGTGAAGTTCGAGCACGAGTGCTACGACACCGGCCATCTTTATAATCTCGCGCATCTGGTCGACCGCGGCATGTTCAAGCCGCCGATCTTCCTGCAGCTCATCTTCGGCATCCTCGGCGGTATCGGCCCAGATCTCGACAATCTGTTCTTCATGAAGCGCACCGCCGACAAGCTGTTCGGCAAAGACTACATGTGGTCGGTGCTGGCCGGCGGACGTCATCAGATGAACTTCTGCACCGCCGCGGCGATGATCGGCGGCAGCGTCCGCGTTGGTCTCGAAGACTCGCTCTATATCGGTCCCGGCAAACTCGCCAAGAGCAATGCCGAGCAGGTGACCAAGATCCGCCGCATCATCGAGGATCTCGGCTTCGAAATCGCGACGCCGACGGAGGCGCGGCAGATGCTGGGGCTCAAGGGCGGCGACCGGGTGAAGTTCTGAGCGGGTCGCTTCGGCTCTCTCTGATGAACGAACGCCTCGCGGGGGCCTTCATTCGCCATGAACACCATCGACCTTAAAGGCCGCACGGCCATTGTCACCGGCGCAGCGCGCGGCATCGGGCTTGCCACTGCACAGAAGCTGCAAGCGTGCGGGGCCGCGGTCGCGTTGTGGGATGTTGATGCGGCCGCGTTGGACAAGGCCGCCGCCTCGTTCAAGCAAAGCGGGAAGGTGTATGCCGCGACCGTTGATGTGACGGATGAGAAATCAATAGGTGAGGCCGTCGACGATCTGATCCGCGGCGCCGGCAAGATCGACATCCTCGTCAACAATGCCGGCATCACCGGCGGCAACGCGCCGCTCTGGCAGCTTGAGCCCGCGGTGTGGCGGGCGGTGGTCGAGGTCAACCTGATCGGCCCGTATCTGGTCTGCCGCGCCGTCGTTCCGCACATGATCGCCGCCGGCTACGGGCGGATCGTCAACATCGCGTCCATCGCCGGCAAGGAGGGTAATCCAAACGCCTCGCATTATTCGGCGTCGAAAGCGGGACTGATCGGGTTGACCAAGTCGCTTGCCAAGGAACTGGCGACCAAGGGCATCCTGGTGAACTGCATCACCCCGGCCGCTGCCAAGACGGAAATGTTCGCGCAGATGACGCAACAGCACATCGACTACATGCTGTCGAAGATCCCGATGAACCGCTTTCTCGCCGTCGAGGAGCTGGCGGCAATGATCGCCTGGCTGTCGTCAAGCGATTGCTCGTTCTCGACCGGCGCGGTGTTCGACATTTCCGGCGGCCGCGCGGTTTATTGAGCGGCGGCGGCCGGTCTTGACCGGCCGGGCCGTGCGACGCTACATGCCGGGAATCTGGCCGGGCGGTTAGCTCAGCGGAAGAGCACTTCCTTGACATGGAAGGGGTCAGAGGTTCGATCCCTCTACCGCCCACCAGCCTTCGCTCGCGAGAGCAAACGAAGGCTGCCGCGCCGAAGCGCAGCGAGGCCGGGCGATGCGAGCTCCCGCGAGCTACGGCTGGCAAGCCAGCCATTTCAGCTCGCTGGCTCATAACAACTCTCACGAAGTATAGTGACCGCCGGAGCGCAGTTGTTACGCCGCCTTCAGGCGCTTGTTGCACTGGCTCCAATAGCCGCCGCCTTTTTGGATCCATTTGAGATCGCCGTTGCCGCCTGAGGCCTTGTTCGCCCGGTATTGGTCGCGGCAGGTGTGCAGGCGCGCGCGGAACGCCAACTCTTTTGCATATTGCGGCGAGACGGAAGACGGAAATACGACGTTGCCGCTCGCGGGCGGCGCCGGCGGCGTCGCGGTTTGGGCGCTGGCGTGAGCAAAAGCTGCAAGAAGAATTCCCGATGCTATCAACACACTGGCTTTCATGGCGGATAACCCCCTTGAGGCGCGACGGGTTCGCCGTCCGCGGATCGCCGCTACTCTATTCGAGGGCAACAGATAATGCAATCTTAGGGTGCAAGATGGAGGAAAGCCCGCGTCAGGAGGGGACGATGTCGCCCCTTTTGCACAATGAGGCGTGCCTCAAGCGCACGCGGCGTCAGTGATGCAGGAGTACCATCGAGATCGACGGGATGTAGGTGATGATCAACAGCGCGACGAAATTCAAGACGAGGAACGGCAGCACGCCAAGATAGATGCGGCCGAGCGGCGCGTTGAAGATCGCCTGCGAGGAGAACAGGTTCAACCCGAACGGCGGCGTGTACATGCCGAGACTCAGATTGACCGCGACGATGATGCCGAAATGAATGGCGTTGACGCCGACGGCTTCGACGATCGGTAGCAGCAACGGCGTCAGAATGAGGATCGCGGCCGGCGGCTCCAAAAAGCTTCCCGCTATCAGCAGGCCGAAGTTGAGAATGAGCAGCAGCTCCCATTTCGCCAGATGCAGGCCGCCGATCGAGGCGACGATCTGTTGCGGGATACCGCTCGTCGTGAGCAGCCACGAATAGATGCCGGCCGAGGTGACGATGAGCAGGATCTGCGAGATGAGGTAGGCGGAGTCGACGAGGATTTTCCAGAACTGGAAGATATCGACCTCGCGGTAGATGAACATTGTCACGAAAACCGTATAGACCACGGCGACGCCGGCCGCCTCGGTCGGCGTGAACACGCCGCCATAGATGCCGCCGAAAATCACCGCGAGCGTGCCGAGCGACCAGCTCGCCTCCTTGGTGGTCTTCCAGATAATCTCCCAGCGCGCACGCGCGGCGAGCGGCACGCGCTTTACCTTGGCATAGGCCATAACGAATGCGGCATCGATGACGCCGATGAGTAGGCACGGCAGGATGCCGGCAGTGAACAACTGCACGGCGGACTGCTCGGCCGAGACCGCATAGAGAATCATCGCGATCGACGGCGGGATGACGACAGCAATCGCGCCGGACGAGGCAATGAGACCGACGGCGAAGCGGTCGTTATATCCGTTCTCCTTGAGCGTGGGATAGATCATGCGGCCCATGGCGACCACGGTGCCGATGGCGGTATGCGACATCGCGCCGAACAGCTCGGACGCCGCCACCGTGGTGACTGCGAGCGACCCGCGTATACCGCCGATGATGGCCATGACCATGGCAATGACGCGCCGGGCGATGCCGCCCTGCGCCATGAATTCGCCGGCGAGCACGAAAAATGGCACGGCGAGCAGCGGAAAATTGTCGAGGCTGCCGAACATGTAGGTTTGCAGCGCGTCGGTCGGCACGCCGGCGACCGTGACGATGGCTACTATCGATGTCACCAGCAGGACGAGGAAGATGGGAAAGCCGATGATGAGGAGCAGCACCGGCAAGCCGAAATAAATGAAGTAGGCCATCGTCGTCGCCCGCTCAGCCGTGCGTGTCGCCGGATGGACCGGCGGGAGTTCGCCGCGGCGTGAGCAGCCGGATGGCCACAAGCAGCGCCATCAGGCCAAAGCCGATCGGGACCATCGATTGCGGAATCACCAACGGGAAATTCGCCGCCTCGCTACGCTCGTCGAATGCCGCCAGCTGGGTGACTACGGGGTAGGAAAATACGGTGACTGTGATCGAGGCGGCGATCAGCACCAGGTCCGACAGCAGATTGAAGAAATTGTAGAACCTCCTCGGCAGCGCCGAAATCATCACGTCCATGCGAATGTGACGGCCCTGCCAGGCGACCGCGCAGCAGCCGGTGAACACGCAGCCGACCATGAGGAAGAGCATGATCTCTTCGGCCCACGGGATCGACACGCTGAACACGTAGCGGCCGATGATGTTGATGAAGTTGATCACCACGCTGGCGATCAGGCAGATCGCCGACAGGCTGCGGGTCAACGTCAGCAACCAAGCAACGCCCTTGTGGATCGCCTCGATCATTCTACTCCACCGTCGCCCCGCTCCCGAGACTGCCGCTGTGGCGGCCCGCGAGCGCCTCAAGTCCGGTACCGACCCGGCGCGTTTACTGACTCGGCGTCTGGGCGGCCCGTTTCGCGGCGGCCACGACCGTCTCGTAGGCGTCGCGCAGCGCCGGATCGCTCTTCGAAACGTCATCGCCGACGCTGGCAAGCGTCCTCAGCATGGAAGCCTGCTCATCCGGCGGCAGGCTGATCAGCTCGCCGCCCTGCGCCACCCAGTCCTTCTGCATCTTTTGGCGGAAATCCAGCGCCCAGGGATTGATTTTTACCAACTCGGACGCGGCATCCTTGACGACGATGTCCTGCAGATCCTTGGGCAGCGTGTCGAACCATTTCTGGCTGACTTCCATGATGGCGAAGATGGCGGGCTGGTTGGTTTCGGTCACGTATTTGGCCGCGTCCACGTAGTGGAACGGAACGTAGACGTTCAGCGCCGCGTCGGCGCCGTCGATGGCGCCCTGCTGCAGCGCGGGCAGCACGTCGGCGAGCGTCATCGCCACCGGCGTGATGCCGAGCCGTTGAAACGCCACGCTCTGGAATTGCGAGGCGAAAATCCTGATCTTCTTGCCCTTGAAGTCGGCAAGGTGGCGGATCGGCGTTTTCGAGACGATGGACGACGGCGTCGCCATGAACAGACCGACGCCATGCAGTCCTTTGTTGGCGCCAAGGGAGAGCATCAGCTGGAGCACCGCCGGGTCGTTGGCGACGCGCTGGCCCTGCACCATGGAGTCGACGAGACCAGGCGCCGCCATCACCTCGAAACGCTGATCGACGCCGACGAAGAACTCGGGCGGAATGATCGAGGCCTGGATGGAGCCGAATTGCACGCCTTCGATCTGCCGTGAGATCGAGCCCAACTGGCTCGCCGGGTAAACCTGAACCTTGATCCGGCCGCCGGAATCCTTCTCGATCGCGGCGGCCCAATTGAGCGCCACCTGGTGAAGCGTGTCGTGCAACGTGGGCAGCGTGATTTTCATCACGTAAGTCTGGTCCTGCGCTCGCGCCGCGCCCCAATGGAGCCCCAGCGACAAGACCAATGCGCCGGCGGCGAGCGCCACCCGCGCCAGAATTCTCCGTGCCCCGACGCCCAAGTTTTTGACGCCCAAGTTTTTGACGCCCAAGTTTTTGACGCCCAAGTTTTTGACGCCCAAGTCCTCGACGCCCAAGTCCTCGATGCGCATGTCTTTCCTCCCAATTAGGCGCCGATCGAGGCGTAGAACGCGGCGACCGGGCGGCAATTCCCAAGGCGTTGGCTTTTTTTGTTAGCGGACCGATGCGGCGTTTGATCGCACCCGTGCTTGCGTCCGCTATGAACGTTAAATGATCGGCACTCGGCGGACAATGAGAATCTCCTCATTGCGTTCGGTGCGCGGCTTCGGTGACTATTTTGTAGGCGGCGCTGAGCAGCGGCTTTGAATTCGATACCTCATCGCCGACATTGGCGACGATTTTGAGCATCGTGGATTGCTCGTCGGGCGGAAGGCTGATCAATTCGCCACCCCCACCGACCCATGCTTTGCGCGCCTGGTCGTTGATGGTGATGACCTGCGGATTGATCGCGACAGCAGTGGCGGCGCCGTCTCGGTCGACGATCTCTTTCAGGTCCGCCGGCAGCGAGTTCGTACCATTTCTTGCTGACTTCGACGATGGCGAACACCGCCGGCTGGCCGGTTTCGGTGGCGTATTTCGCGGCCTTCTGAAAGTTCATCGGGGTGATGACGGTCATCGCGGAGACCGCGCCATCAAGCGCGTTATCCTGCAATGCCGGCAACACCTCGCCCAAGGTCATCGGCTTTGGGACCGCGCCCAACCGCTGCATCGCCACGGCTTGAAACCGGGAGGTGAAGATGCGGATTTTCTTGCCTTTGAAGTCGGCGAGTTGCCGGATCGGCTTTACCGCAACCACGACCGACGGCGCCGTCATGAACAGCGCGACGCCGTGCAGTCCCTTGTCGGCGCCAAGGCCGAGCATCAGGCTGCGCACCGCCGGATCGGCGGCGAGGCGTTGGCCGGCTTGAATGGAAGTGACCAGGCCGGACGCGGTCAGGACCTCGAAGCGCTCGTCGATGCCGGCCAGGAACTCGGGCGGCACGACCTGGCATTGGATGGCGCCGAATTGCACGCCTTCGGCCTGCTGCTGGGTCGAGCCTAACTGGCTCCCCGGATAGATCTCGGTCTTGATGCGGCCGCCGGAATCCCTTTCGACCGCGGCGGCGTAGTCCTTGGCATATTGATGCAGCGCATCGCCGACGGTCGCGATCGCGATTTTCATCACGTAGGTCTTGTCGTCCGCCGCTTGCGCGTGGAGTGCCGCGGACAGCAAAACGAAAGTGGCCGTGACGCATTTGAGCGCCGCGCCTGCACGTCCCCCGAGGAGCATTCCCCACCTCCCGACGTGACCGTAAGCCGAATATGTGGTGGGCCGTCGCCCGAAGGCGGCGGCCGCGCACATTATTGACCCGCAGGCTGTCGCGTCCGCTCGGCAGCGTCAGCGACGATCTTGTAGGCGGCGGCGAGCGCCGGATTCTTGCTCGACACATCGCCACCGACGCTCGAGATGGTCTTCATCATCTGCGCCTGCTCGTCGGGTGGCAGCGTGATTAACTCGCCGCCGGCCGCAGTGTAGCTCGCTTCGCTTTCCCTGACCGATTGCGCGGCGAACGAATTGATCGCCAGCGACTGCTCCGCGGCGTCCTTATCGACGAGGTCCTGCAAATCCTTCGGTAGAGCGTCGTACCACTTCTTGTTGACCACGGCGATGATAAAGATGGCTGGCTGACCGATCTGCGTGACAAATTTGGCGGCATCGACCATGTGGAAGCCAGCGATCGGCCCAATGCCGGTGATGGCGCCGTCGATGGCGCCTTGCTGAATGGCGGGCAGCACGTCGCCGAGCGACATCGCCACCGGTGTAACGCCGAGCCGCTGGAAGGCCACGCTTTGGAATTGCGAGGCGAATATTCTGATTTTCTTGCCGTTGAGGTCGGCGAGATGGCGGACGGGGACCCTAGTAATGAGCTCCGACGGTTCGGCCATGAACAGGCCGACCCCGTGCAGGCCCCTATCGGCGCCGAGGCTGAGCATCAGCTTGAGCACCGCGGGATCGGCGGCGACGCGCTGGCCGTGCGCCTGCGAATCCACGAGCCCCGGAGCGGCCATGATCGCGAAGCGGTCGTCGAGGCCCACCATGAACTCGGGCGGCACGACCTCCATCTGGATCGAACCGAACTGGGTGCCTTCGATCTGCCGCGGGATCGAGCCGAGCTGGCTCGCCGGATAGACTTCGACCTTGATGCGTCCGCCCGAATCCTTTTCCAGCGCCGCCGCGAAATTCCTCGCCCACGTGTCGGGAATATCGTGGATCGTCGGCGTCGAAATCTTCATCACATAGGTCTGCTGCTGCGCCCGCGCCGCGCCGGACGGTAGGACCAGCGAAACCGCAAGCGCGCCGGCGGCGACAGCCAACCACGCGATATTTCCACGTTCGAAGATACGCATGTCGTCCTCCCTCTCAGGTGTTCCCCAGCCTGATCCGTGCGCCATATGCGGCGGCGCATGATTGCTTCAATAGATTATTTCGCTCGCTGCGCGGCCTCTTTCACGATGTCATAGGCGGCGCGCGCGGCCACGCGATACGGCCTTAAACGCTGTGCCTTCGCAACAGACGTGTTCGAAGCAGTCGCGTTCGAAGCATGCGAATTGGAGCGCAGTTCTGCGCGCATTTTTCCTCCCCGTCGGGTGCCGCCATTGGCGGAATGGTTGTTATTTGCGGACACCCGCAGCCGATATTCGATCGGCCCCACACTGCGAGCACGCAAGCGCGATGACGTTAATTGATCGCCGGAGGCCTTGCAACGCGGCCACGGCCGGGAAGCGCTCCTTTGCCGCAGATCGGCTGCCGCAGATCGACTGGCTGGCTTGGGAAGGGAGCCTCTCCGGCTAGCTTTTGCGCCGCGATAGCGCGTAGGCCGAGATCGACGCCATGCCGAGCGAGATCAGCGTGTTGTAGCCGGCGAGCGAAATGCCGAGAAAGCGCCACGCCGCTTGGTCGCAGCGCACGATGTGGAGATTACCGTTCAACTGCTCGAGCAGCGATCCGCCGCCACTGTTGAGATCGGCGAGCGGGCCGCTGCAATCGGGCGGACCCGGCCAGAAGCCCCATTCGATGCCGGCATGGTAGGCGCCGAGCACGGCGCCGGTGAGCGTCGCCAGCAGGATCGCCAGCATGCCGGCGGCGAGAAGCCAGCGCGGCGCCGGGCGGCGCGCGGCGATGGCGAGGATGAGCGAAAGCGGAATGACGATGTAATAGGGGATGCGCTGCTGCAGGCAGAGCGGGCAGGGCGGATAGCCGAGCACGTATTGGAAGTACCAGGCGCCGAGCAGCGTGGCGAGGCTGATCGCGAAAATCAACAGCGCCGCATTGGCCGCGACTGCGCCTCGCGGCCGATCAATGACGCCGCCGATCGCCGTAACCTGGTCCATTCGCAATCCTCACGCGCATCGTTGTTTTGGCCTTTTGAGCCCGTCTCGGCGAGCGTCAAGTCCGAAGCGTTCGGTCGAGCACTTGGGCGAACGCTTGGCCGACTTTTAAGGTGGAAGCAAGGCCGGCCCGCCGCAAGCGGGGCTTGGCGAATTCCTTTTGCCGCGCGGGCGGGGCAACGATATAGAGAGCGGCCTAGGGGCCCGTGTGGCGGAACTGGTAGACGCGCACGACTCAAAATCGTGTTCCGCAAGGAGTGGGGGTTCGATTCCCTCCACGGGCACCACTACGGCGTTCCATAGTTCCCCATTGTTCCTCATAGAACATTAAAATCAATAACTTATAACGAAACACGTGTTCGTCGTTCCTCATGGCGACCTGTGACAGTACTCACATTTGTGAGTACGATTGTGAGTACAGTTCCTTGGCACACAAAGGCGTACTCACATGCCTCTCACCGCATTGAAGGTTGAAAACGCCAAGCCAAAAGCGAAACGATATGCGCTCGCCGATGGCAGTGGCTTGCATCTCCTTGTCACCACCAACGGCAAAAGGTTGTGGCGCTTCCGCTATCGCTTCGCCGGCAAAGCGAACATGCTCAGCTTCGGTTTGTTCCCCGACGTGTCGCTCGCTTCGGCTCGTGCGAAACGTGACGAAGCCCGGACAATGCTTGCGGACGGCAAGGACCCGTCACAGCAAAAGAAGCTGGACAAGCTTGCCGCCGCAGCCGCGGCCAACAACACTTTCGGCGGAATTGCCGAAGAGTGGCTCGAAGGCCGCGAAGAAAATGGTGCGGCTGCTACCACGATGGTCAAGAACCGCTGGATGCTTCACGCGCTCGCAGCTCCACTCAGCAAGCGACCTATCGCCGAGATCACTGCCGCTGAAATTCTTGCCGTTCTCAAGAAGGTGGAGAAGAGCGGCAGACGCGAGACCGCGCGAAAGCTGCGCGGCATGGTCGGTACCGTATTCCGATACGCAGTCGCGACGCTCCGTGCGCCGACCGACCCGACGTATTCCCTCAAGGGTGCATTATCGGCGCCTATCGTCACCCACCGGCCGGCAATAACGGATGAGCGACAGCTCGGAGCCCTCATGTCCTCTATCGAGGAATACGACGGCTGGCCGACGCTCAGGGCTGCTATCCATTTCCTCGCGCTGACGATGACGCGGCCTGGCGAAGTGCGCTTCATGCGTCGCAACGAGATTGTTTGGCCAAAGTCCACGTGGACCATTCCCGCCGAGCGCATGAAGATGCGCCGTCCGCACGATGTGCCGCTTTCGCCTCAGGCCCTCGCCGTGCTGCGCGAGGTATGGGACCTGTCGCAAGGCAACGGTCTTGTTTTTGCGTCCATCCGCTCGCCTCTCCGGCCGCTCTCGGAAAATGCGATGAACTCCGCCTTGCGCCGTATGGGTTACACCAAAGAGCAGATGTGCGCTCACGGCTTCCGTTCATCTGCCAGCACGGTACTCAACGAGCGGGGCTACAACCCCGATGTCATCGAGGTAGCACTCGCCCATCTTGATGACGATGAAGTGCGGCGGGCCTACAACAGGGCCAAGTATTGGAAGGAGAGGGTCAAGCTTCTCCAAGACTGGAGTAACTTGCTCGACCAGTTCAAAGCGCTTTCTGCGGCAAAAAAGACCGCGTGACGGTCACCATGGGGCGCTATGTGCACGTTGCACTGGCGCCCGGTTTTTCATAAATTCGCGCCGCTGCTAGTGGCTTAACCCACGTGGAGCACCGGTGTCTCCAGATGGAGACCCCGATGCAAAACAAGGTGAAGCTACCGCTCTATCTCTCTTGGAGCGCTTTGAAGAAGTTGATGGGCTGGCCTTACTGCAGGGCGCATACTTGGAGAATGATGTTCGAGCCGGAATACGCGCATGATCCTTTTCCGCTACGCGGGAAGCTCGGCACGCACCGGAACGCACATCCGATCTGGTACACCCCAGCGGTCCTAGACTACTTCAAGCGGCACGGTCTGCCGGTTCCGGAGGACATCGAGTTTTCCTGACGGGAGATGAAGGGGCGGCTCCGAGTGCACTTCGGGGCCGCTTCCTTTTGGGGGCTTCGTCGTGCGCAGGCTCTTTCTCGCAACCGCTATCATTTATGGGATTTTTGTCGTCAGTTGCTTCGCTGACGCTGTAGACAGATTTATTGGTCGAACTTTCACGCAGACAGTTACATCTTACCGCGCGGTATCTCGAATAACGCTTAATAGCGATGGCACTTACATAGAGCAGGACATTACCTATCCCAAACCAACCCAACATGGAACATGGCGACGCAATGGCCAAGATGCCTTGTGCATGCAGGGCGCGTCCCAACTGGAAATCTGCTATCAACTGATGGTGTTGGGTAACGGCGACTGGGGACTTGCAAAAGACGGAGTAATCATAATTTTCTGGAAGAATCCCGCTCCTCCCGTTGTCGCCGAGCAACCCTTACCGCCTCCGCCTCCCAGACCACCACCCAATATCCAACAACCCAAGCTATCGCCCACTTCCCAACAAACACCCTCCAACCAATCCATTCACCCAATGAGCTATATAACCGACGGCTTATTATTCGGTTTGGGCGTCATCATCGCGCTTGTCATCTACGCGCGTCGCGCCGCAATCATTAATCTCATCATCCACGATAGGCTCCCTTATAAACTGCCTGTCTATCCAGAAGAGATAAAGGTTCTCTTCAAGCGCACTCAGCGAGTGAATTGGTGCGGTCGCGTAATTTTCGGCATCGTTACAAAACTGACGGTCAGCGAGCAGCAATTAGCTTCTGTACGAAAATATTGGCTAGGCCGCGTCATTGCATTCGATAGCCTCAGGCGACAACGTCAGAACGAGCTTGCCCTACTCCATTTACAACTGGCAGCTAGCGTTAAACTGGAGGCGAAAGACAAAAAGCCACTCTCCCAGTTCCTTGCCACGCTCAAAACCCTCTTCTTGATGCTCTTCTACCTCTTCCGCGCAATATTCAGCTTTCTCACCGGCTTTCTTTTTATCCGTGTCACGATAGCAAGAACTCGTTCGCGGCACCGTCATTGAAAGCAGCGACCTCACGCTTGTCTTACAAGCTAAGGAAGCAATGGAGCAAACAGCACAATATTTGAAAGAATATCTGATAACCGCCGATACCTTCACCGGGCAGGACGAAATTTATGTCCCCGAGTGATGTTTTTACTCCTTTTTTACGGCGGTTTGTATCTAAACCAACGCATACCGTCGAAGAGTTAGAACGCCTTTTGGCGCCCACGACATTTTCGCTACCTGACGAAGCTCGTTTCGCTGGCCATTGGATTATCGCTCCACCGGGACGCGGTAAGACCACTCTGCTGCATGCAATGTTCTTGGACGACCTGCAGCGCGATGCTTCCATAATCGTCATGGACAGCAAGGGCGACCTTATCGAGCCGATCAAACGGCTCGCTGCGGTCAAGGACCGGCTCCTGTTGATCGAGCCCGACGCCGACTTCGCCTTCGCCCTCAATCCGCTGGACGTATCGCGCTCAACCGTAACCCAGGCCGTTACCCTCATCGAATACATCATGGCCGGCCTGCTCGATGCGAAGTTTACGTCGCTGCAATCGACGCTGTTTCGCAATGTCGTGCCGGCGATCGTCGAGGCGGTCGAGAATCCGACGTTTGAGACGTTCAAGGCCGTCATGGTCAAAGGCTTGCCAAAGGACTCTCTCGGCAAGCTCGATCCGCATGCCCGAGACTTCTTTGAGGACAGGGACACGGGCTTCTACTCCCGGACCTACGAAAGCACTCGGAAGGAGGTCGTGTGGCGGCTCGATTATCTGATGACCAATCCGGTCCTGCGCTCCATGTTCTCCGCCGTGCAGACCAAGCTCGACATGGGCAAGGAGATGGACGCCGGCCGCGTCATTGTCATCAACAACTCAAAGGCCATCCTCGCCGACGAAGGCGCCGAATTCTTCGGCCGCTTTTTCATCGCGCTGATCAGCCGCGCCGCGCAGCAGCGCGCCGGGCGTCCAGCCGACGAAAAGAAGCCGTGCTACGTGTACCTCGACGAGTGCCAGGCCGTGATATCCAAAGATACCAAAATTCCTGTTCTCCTCGACGAGTGCCGCTCGCAGAAAATAGCGCTCATACTGGCTCACCAGCGGACCGCGCAGTTGAGCGCGCCGGTGTTGGACGCCGCGGCCAATTGCGCCATCCGCATGGCCAATAGCGATGACGACGCCAAATTTCTTGCCGACAAGCTCCGGATCGACACCGATACGCTGCGCTCGCTGCCGAGAGGCACGTTTGCTACGTTCGTGCGCGATCTCACCCGGACCGGCGTTGCGGTGAAAGTTCCCTATACCGATATGTCGGCGCTTCCGAGAATGACACCCGACGAGCAAGCCTCGATCCGTGAACGGATGCGGGCTCAATTCACCTTCGCTCCGCCAGCGGAGAGTGACGGAGCGCGCCATCCTCAGCTCCCTGACGCAGCGAAGCCTAGCCCCAGCGGCCCGTACGGCCGACCAAGCTGCAAAGCCTTCAACCGCTCCTTTACGCGACGATCCGCCCGCCGACGATCCCGCCGATCCAGCCGACAAGTGGGGCGAGGAGGAGTAATTTGTTAGATTGTGCGTCGTCGCTCATGGGCTTCCGCTGTAGCCATTAGCTCGCCATAGCGAACGTTTATTTTCGTTTCTTTTCGATCTATTGCGCCTGTCATGGACGCGATAGCCGAAAAGCAGTCACGCAACTCGCGATGGACCCGCGATCCCGTCGTCGGGCGGGCCGGGGCCGCGGTCGCGGTCTACCCGACCGAGCGCGACATCGAGATATTCAAGCTCCTCGTTCGCTTCCGCTATCTGCCTAGCGACTACATCCACGCCTTTGTCGGCGGCAGCGCCAAGGCGCTTCTCCACCGCCTCAATCTGCTATCGCGCAAGCCGAACCTCTACCTGGCGCGGCCCCACCAGCAGCGCCAGAACGCCAACGCTAACTATCGCCCGCTCATCTACGAACTCGACGAGCGCGGCTCCCGCGTATTGCGGGAGCGCGACTTGGCGTTCCTTCCCAAGAGCTATCACCGCAACTTCAGCCACGAGCTGATGGTCGCGCAGACCACGGCGTCCGTCGAGCTGGGCACCAGAGCGAACAGGAATATCAGGCTCATCACGTGGCCCGAGATTCTCGCCAGCGACAATACGCCGAAGGCGACGCGGGAGGCGACAAACCCCGCCGCGATCCGCGTCACCTTTTCATTGCGCGGCGAGACGCATTCCGGCGAGATTATCGCCGACGGTCGGCCGTTCGGGCTGGAGCGAACCATCGACGGCGCGCGCAGCTATCTGTTTTTCCCCGGCATCGAGGCCGACTGCGCGACCGAGCCGCTCGACACCGGCGTCCATCGAACGGTCCTCGATCGTCCGAAAGTTCGCCGCCTATACGGCTATCGCCGAGCAAGGCATTCACCGCTCGCACTTCGGCTTCCCCAACTTCCTCGTCCCCTTCATCACCACCAACGCCACGCGCATGGATTCCATGATGGAGCTGCTCAACCGCTTCACCGGCGGTCGCGGCTCCAAGATGTTTTTGTTCAAGACCTTTCCGAGCTTCACATCGCCTGAGACACCACCGGCGCCGAGCGGCCACATGCTGACCGAGCCGTGGCAACGCGTCGGCTTCGCTCCCCTCTCGCTTGACCGCTGAAGCGCCGTGGACCGGCGCGCCAAGATCATTGCGCTGAACGACCAGCTCCGCACGACGTTCAAGGGCGGCCGGGTGCAGATGACACCGAGCGTCTATGAACTGGACGACCGCTTGCGCGGCCGTGCTCTGTCGGTGCTGGCGCGCTACAACAAGTTCGCCGCCGACAGCGAGCACGATTGGGGCACCTTTATCTTCGCCGGCTATTCATTCGAGTGGCGCATCGAATACCGCGGCAAGGACGGCACCGGCCGCTCCCCTGACCCGACCGATCCCGAGCAGACCTTCCGCGTCCTGACGCTGTACGCCATGGACGACGTGTTGGCATATGCAAGCTAATCGTTGGCGCGCCCTTCGGGCCGGGCTCTATTCGCTCCCGCTCACCGCGCCGCCTTAGATCCCGTCCACGGGATTTGGCGTCTCGGCCGGGTCCGGTCACGATCCCGCGCGCAAGATAGATTGCACCCCTCGCCGGGGGCAGTCGGTCCCGCGTGCCGCTGTGGCGTCGCTATGCTCACGCTCCTACGGCTGCCCTGTTCACCGGTCTTGGGGCCGGCGAATGGTCTCGCCAATTTTGCCCTCCGGCGCTCGCCCATACGCCCATATTTCCCTTGTGGGGATAACCGGCGAGGCGTGGAACGAAGCCGGTTATGATTAGCTCTATGCCCGACGACCCGTCGCGACCTGTCGCGACAAGCGCCCGACAGTGATTTCACCCTCAATATAGATGAGGCCTTGGAACGATACGCCCGGGCCGGACTCCCCCGCACGCCGCGCAGCATCCAGCGCTATTGCGCCAAAGGCCACCTGGAATGCCGCCTGATCGAAACGTCCTTCGGCGAGAAGTATCTGATTTCGCCGGAATCAATCGACAAGCACATTGCCTACATTGAGGAGGTGCGCCAGACCGCGACAAGCGACGACCTGTCGCGGCATGCCGCGACAGGTCACGACAAGTCGCGACAGGTCGCGACAACTGTCGCTCCTGAAGAAACGCAAGAAGAGCCGCGACAAGAAGGCCCGACAGGCACCGACAAGCCGCGACCAGTCGCGACAGCCTATGTCGAGCGCCTCGAAAGCGAGAACGAATTTCTCCGAGGACAGATCGGCGTGAAGGACAAGACCATTGAAGCGCTGTTGGAGCGCGATAGGGAAACCAACCACCTCGTCGCCGGCCTGCAGAAAATGCTGGCCCCGCTGCTCGGCCGTTCGGAGGAGCCTCGCGGGGAGCCGCCCCAACGCGACACATAGGGCCCTCTCCGCAGCACTTACCGCGACGCAGTGATTCCGTGGCTATCGGAGCAAGAGCGGACCTTCCTTCCGCGCACCCAAACCGTCGAAAATGACCCAACTGAGATATTCCAGCGTCTGCGCGACCGCATTGGATCGGGCAGGCAAATTGGAATAGTTTTGGCGACCCAACTGGAGAGTGGCTCATGTGGCGCTTGCTCTGGACAGTGCTCGCGGTGACGTCGACGGTTCCATTGAAGCGAAGTCCGGCTTCATCATGAGCGAACAGGACGACCACGGGAAGGTGAGCGCGTATCTGCGCGACGCGGAGCGCGGCGATGCCTTCGCGCAAGTCAATCTTGCAATTTTTTACCAATCCGGCCGCGGCGGCCTGCCTAAGGACGACCGCGAGGCAGCGCGGCACTATAAGCTGGCTGCCGATCAGGGCGACGCCTGGGCCAGCTCAACCTCGGCAATTGCTACGAGTACGGCCGCGGAGGCCTGCCCAAGGATGACCGCGAGGCAGCGCGGCTCTATAAGCTCGCTGCCGATCAGGGCAACGCCACCGCTCGGGTCGATCTTGGAGCCTTTTGCGAAACTGGCCGCGGCGGCCTGCCTAACGACGACCGCGAGGCAGCGCGGCTCTATAAGCTCGCTGCCGATCAGGGCAACGCCTTCGCGCAAGTCAATCTTGGAACCTTTTACCGAACCGGCCGCGGCAGCCTGCCTAAGGACGACCGCGAGGCAGCGCAGCTCTATAAGCTGGCTGCGGATCAGGGCAACGCCTCGGGCCAGCTCTACCTCGGCAATTGCTACGAGCATGGTCGCGGCCTGCCTAAGGACGACCACGAGGCAGCGCGGCTCTACAAGCTCGCTGCCGATCAGGGCGATGCTACCGCGCAGAGCTATCTCGGGTCCTTCTATCGGGACGGCCTCGGTGGCCTGCCCCGGAACGATCAAGAAGCCGCGCGTCTTTTTAAGCTCGCCGCCGAACAAGCCGATACGTCGGGCCAGGCCAATCTCGGCTTTTTCTATGAGAACGGCCGCGGCGGCCTGCCCAAGGACGACCGCGAGGCAGCGCGCCTTTACAAGCTCGCCGCTGCCAAGAACAGTGCTTATGCGCGCGACGCGCTGGCGCAACTCCGCGCCTCATCTGACAATTCCAAACCTGAAGTTCGCGCCAGAGACATTGCTCGTTTCTCGCCGGGGCGGGTTTTCCGCAGCGGGCTTGCGATAACGATCTCTTATCTCATCATGGCTACTATTGTCGGTGTCCTTATACATTTCCTTGCATACGGCAATTTGCCAGGGGGAAAAATCCCGGCGGGAACCTTTATATTTCTTGGAGTACTCTTGCTAGGCTTTATGTGGATGGTTCTCGATGGCATTGGCCGGATGCGAGCCGCTTTTAGCAAGAATATATATTTTAGGGCGGGATCCGACGGAATCTTTATTCGTTTCCCGGTCGGCGGATGGGTGAGCTATCCTGTCTATGCCTATCATCTGCGATGGGAAGAAGTGGCTCAAATCCAATGGTTCATTCATCGGTATTGGTCGCACGAATTGCGTATTTTCCTGAAATCTGGAGGCCGACTCACAGTTCCTGGGTACATCTTCGACAAGAGCGCCAGCACCCTTCGAAACGATCTTTGGGAATCTCGGCATTCTCAATGAATGATTGCCGCATAACTAATCGACCAAATGGCGCGACACGACCGGACACGATGATCTCGCCTATTGGCACAAGGCGTTCGTTGCCGCAGCGCAACGGCATGTCGGCTATTGGCCCACATCGACCGATATTGCTCTGCAATCGAATGTCGGCTTTCAGATGCATTGCGTCATCGGAGGTCCCCGGCGCACCCGCGCGCATGGTCCCGACCCGTCGCGACCAGTCGCGACGTGTCGCGACATCTTTACAAAAATAGTTTTACGGGCACCGCACCACCAAAAGGGGGATAACCAGTGAATATCGCATTGCGCGCCACGTATAATGACAGCGTATGGAGCAACAGTCCCGAGCGTCACATCGGCGACATCCTCAGAGAACGCAACATCGAAATTGTCGGCGCCGATCTTGCGACGCGCCACGGCTTCACCCAAGTTCCGAATTTCATTCTCACGAACAAAGATATTTCCGTCGGCGCCAAGCTCGCGTACGCGATGCTGCTCAAATATGCATGGAATAACGACGCCTGCTTTCCGGGGCAGGTCAAGCTCGCCGAGGACATGGGCGCCACCGACCGCAGCGTCCGCACCTATCTCAAAGAGCTTGAGACCGCAGAGCTGCTGGAGATCACACAGCGCGGACTCGGTAAGACCAATCTGTACCGACTGCACCTCACGGTTAAGCCAAAAAATGCCAGTCAAGGCCGCCGGTCCTGACCGGAAAATATTTGCCGGTCTGGACCGGAAACGGTTGCCGTTCCTGACCGGCAACATCTTCCGCTCTCTCTATATAAGAATACGCATCTAAGAATACTCATATAAATAATACCCAGTAGGGAAATGCATTTTTCAAATAAGAAAAGGACTCAAACGCACTAAATCGCGATCACACGATCGATGACGCCGAACGGGTACAACAGGGGTACACCTGACTTGTACCCTCAGCAAACCAAAAAGTTCTTTTTGGTCCTTACAATTCGCCCCCGCTTTGTCGGGCAAGCCGCCCGACCCCGCGCCGCCACTTTGCCTATAATAGCTTTCCACAATTATGCATCTGGCAAAGCTGGCGGCCGCTGCGCTCCTCGTCTGGTGACTGCGGTGCTCGGGCTGGCGGCACGGGGTCGGCCGGCTGCGCCGGACGCCGTCGCATAGTCGCCGCGCTGGGGCGCGGCTCCTTGCTTTGGGCTCCGACAAAGCGGGGGCGAGAACACCGACGCTGATCAACCTGCCGCAGCCGAGAACCAGTTGCGGTTAGGCGACGCGCCATTCACAGGCCGCACCAAGTGCGAAATCTGGCTTGTCAGACGTGTCAGGAATGCTTCTTTCGAGGCATTCCCCCTACGTGCCCTCGATGCTAATCTGATTGCTGCATCGCTGATGGGGGGAAGCATGAAGTCAACTGTTCTGATTGTATTCGCGCTGACAGTGGCCACGACCGGCATCGCCCAAGCGGCATGCAATGGACCGCTGGTGAGCCGCACAGGTCCCAACGGCAAAACGCTGACGCTCTGCCTGGACGGCAGGTACTCGACGTGCCTCCGGGACAGCCAGCGTCTCGGCTACTCATATGAGTCGGCCAAACGCTACTGCGACGCCAAGCCTAACCTGAAGAGATAACCAACGGCGGACAGGTGCGCGGCTGTTGTCGGCTATCAGAAGCATCGAGTGAAGAAACTCAAAAACCAGTGACCGACGTAGTTCGGATTTGCTAACGTGCCTCTCCCGAACCGGGCTACATTGCGGGCGATACCTACCAAGTTCGTGTCGAATTGGACTCCAGCGGTTTCTCGCGCGCCGGATCACGCGCCCGTCAAGGCGACCCGCTTCGCGGGCGGCTGATCGCCGACCTTGACCGGCGCTACCGGCGCGCACGCACGAATGCGTCGGCTCCGGCGGGAATGTCGCTCTTGTCTCTCCAGCGGGAATGGATAGGGGAGCGAGCAGCACGTCGCATCCATATCCACACATCCACACGCGCCAACATCTTCATCGCATCGAGCGACCGCAGTAAACTGAAGTCTCCACGTCTCACGGCGTGGCGCCGGTCTCTTGTAGGTCGCCGACTACACCTCACCATGGGTCGCTCGGCGTGCCGCGTTCTCCCGACCTCCACAAGTAGGGAAGTGCGCACGACGGCAAACGCGAGCTGCGTTGGCAGAACGCGTTATCACCGGGGGCTGGCGCGACGATATGGAGACAGAGCCTTTTTCAATTGCGACAACCTCGCACGGCAGCGGCGTTGTGTTTTCGCGCGAGGAGCGCGAGCGCCACGTCTGGATCGTCGGCAAGTCCGGCTCGGGCAAGAGCACGTTCCTGTTCAATCTCGCCATGGGCGACATCTGTGCGGGCGAGGGAGTGGCGGTCATCGATCCGCACGGCGATCTCGCCGACGGACATTCTCGACGCCATCCCGCGCTCGCGCATCAACGACGTGTGCTACCTCGACGCCGGCGAGACCGAGTATCCGGTCGGCTTCAATCCCGCGACCAGGATCGCGCCCGAGCGCCGGGCGCTCGCCGCCTCCGGCATCGTCGCGGCGTTCAAGCACCTCTGGTCCGACAGCTGGGGACCGCGCCTTGAGCATTTCCTTTTTCACGGCGTCGCCGCGCTCATCTCGCGCGAGCACGCGACCCTCATCGATCTTGCGCGCCTCTACACCGACGATCGCTTTCGCGAGCGCATCGTCAGCCAGCGTGACCGACCCCGAGACGCAGCGCTTCTGGCAGGAGGAGTTTCCGAGCTACACCAAGATCGCTGCGCTCGGACGCGATCGCGCCGATCCTCAACAAGGTCGGACAGATCGCGGCCTCGCCGCACCTGCGGCTCATCCTCGGGCAGGTCGCTCCGCGCCTCGATCTCTCGTTCACGATGAACAACCGCCGCATCCTCATCGCGAACCTGGCCAAGGGGACGATAGGGGAGCAGGCGGCAAATCTTCTGGGCTCGCTCCTCGTCTCGCACCTGCAGCTCGATCGCGATGGAGCGCGGCGCGCTGCCGCCCGAAGAGCGCGTCCCGTTCTTCGTGCACGTCGACGAATTCCAGACCTTCAGCTCGGACGCGTTCGCATCCTTGCTGTCCGAGGCGCGCAAATTCGCGACTCCACTTCTGTCTCGCGAACCAGTACACCGACCAGCTCTCGCACGGCCGTGCGCTCCGCGGTGATCGGCAACGCCGGCACGCTGGTCGTGTTCCGCGTCGGCAGCCGCGACGCCGAACTGCTCGCGCCGGAGTTTCGCCCGATGGACCCCGGCGGCCTCGCCGACCAGGAGCCCTTCACCGCGTGGCTTCGCCGCGGCATCGGCCGCGACCGCATCTTCGCCGAGCCGAAGCTGTACGAGCCGCTCGGCACCGCCGACGCTCATCCGCGAGCAGAGCCGGCAGCGCTTCGGCCGGCCCCGCGCTGCGATCGAGCGCCAACGGCCGATACGTGTGAATTAGAGGCTTTTCCCGAAACTACGATGGGACTACACTCGCGTAGCTTTCACACGACCTCAGATTGCTTGGGGGCTGAGATGTCGGGCACCGTAAGCGCTCTCCTGAACGCTCTTGTCCAAAGCGTTCTATTTGCCGCCGCTATTGGCATCCTGCTATTGGTTATGATTATCATCTTTCGCTTCCCACGGCTCACAACCGGCGCAGAATTAGTAATGCGCGCCTTGGCTGCCACCTGTGGGTTGTTGTTCTATATCGGCGCGAAAGCGATCGGCCTCTCTGTACCAGAGCTGATGTATAAAAGTCTATCTGCTCCGTTTCCAATTTCCGTTGGTCTTGCAGGAGTTATAGCTCCGTCAGCAATCGGATTTTTCGTTTCATGGTACGTAATTAGACAGTTAAAACGTCTTGATCCTGCCCGTGACGCTCTCAGCGTCCGAGTGTTAGTCCTCGTCACCACGTTCGTTTTCTTCCTCTACTGCGATACATATTTTGCAACTTTCGGGGGCGCACCGTCAGCGAAATTTGTTCACTTGTTACCAAATCTTGTATTTGTTCTGTCCGTCCTCATGTATGCGATATTGCGATATGACCCAACCGAAATCCCGGCACTGCGTGCGAAGCTCGCGCAGCACGAGCCAAGCTTGAAGTCAGACACTCGAACAGCCGATAGAAGTTCATTGACGCGGTGGCCAGTTCGTCCTCGCATTTTTAGTTTCGGCAACGCCATGCTCTATGGGTTAATTGTCGCCGCCTTCGCAACAGCGGCTCTAACGTATTATCTGCGCTATATTTTGCAAGTCGGCTGGTATTTGTGGATTCCAGCTGCTGGCGCTGCCTTCATTGTCGTACTACCGATTGTGGCCACCACCATGGAAGAACTTGGCTCCAAAATTGAACGCTCTAGACGGAAAGAAGAAAGGGAGGAAAGAAAAGACGAACAGAGGCGCAAGCGCGAAGAAGAAGAAAAGGAGTGGCAACGTCGGCAGGAAGAATTACGCAGGCGCAAGCAATAGCGTTCCATATGTCAATAGCGGTTCCCTATGCACAGTCGTTGATCGACAAACAAAGCACCTTTGTTACATTTGTGTGCATGGACCTTGATACCAATAAACCTAATAGAGATTACTCAAAAAACACAAGCGAGAGACTTCGTAATTTGGAGTATGACGTTAAGTCGCTCGTAGCTGCCGCAAGGCAGAACACCGCCGCATTAGATAGCGGCAAAATACTTGACCTTGCGTCAGCCGCCGAAGGTCAGGTCACGTTGATAAGAGTGTATGACGCCGCCCAGCGCGCGACGGCGCTGATAACAAAACTTCTTGGCGGAATAGGAATTGCAGGCTTCAGTTATGCGGGACTTGCCGCAATGGCGGGGGATACAAAGCAAATCCTCGCGGGGACTGCAATCGGCTCCGCCGGTCTCGCGGGAACACTCCTCACTTTAGTCCTAGAACAGATGAATCTGGCTGACGATATTAAAAGAACGCTCGATAAAATTGGAAGATAAAATTACCGTATGCCAAACAACAGACAAAATTCGGCAGACGCTACGACAGAACTATTGCACCGGATGGCTATCACCGTCGAGGAGAACCTTCGGAGGGAGGCCCAGCAAAATCCCGAATCATATTTCCGAGGGTTGAGAGACCTTCAGAGTTCACTTGAGGAATTGAACAGCGCTTTGCGTTCCGCCATCGTAGCATCAAGACCTTCCGGAAGCGACAACTCACCAGCAACATCATCATCGACACCACCCAAGCCGCAACCGACACAATAGATTACGTCGCCACCGACCAGAACGGTCTCACCTCCACATCAACCAGGACCGTCATCGTGGAAGCGCCACCCAACTCCAACTCATCGATCGCGGACACGAGCGCAGCAGGGGACACTGCGAACTCCAACACCGCCGCCACAACCACCGCAACTTCCACCGCTCAATAGCGCCCCGCGACCAACACCCAGCCCACGGCTCCATTGCGCTCCCAAACGGGCCGCCCACTTCCAAAACCCGTGAGCCGCTTCGCATCCAATATTCGTGCTCTAAAATTCCAAAATCCGTGCGCAGAATTTCCAATACCCGTGCGCTCGCCGCGCCCGAAGTCGCGACGTGCTATACTTCCCGCATGGTCAAGAAGATCACGCTCAAAGAAATCGGCGACATGCTCGCCCACGTCGTCAAGCACATGGCGATGAAAGAAGACCTGAAAGATGGTTTAGACAATCTTCGCACTGAGCTGAAAGGTGAAATCTCCAGCACGCGGACCGAATTAAAAGGAGACATCCTTTCGCTGCAAACCCAAGTCACCTCCATCGAGTCGCAACTTCGCGGCATGAACCACGTGCGGCTTGAGGGCCGCGTCGCCGACCTGGAAGAAAAAGTCTTCGGCAAAACCCGCTAACCGAAGGGGCGCTGCCCCTCGCGCGCGCAAGAGGGCCGAGGCTCGCTGCGCTGCGCCCGCACCCAGACCCTCATTGCGCTTGCTACCCCCGGTCTCGCCGACGGGCAGGGGCCATGGCGGAGGCCATGTCCTGTTGTCAAATTGCGGAGCAAAAAATGTCGGAGACCGAGACGTACCTTGGGCCAGACGGGCAACGCTACGCGGCCGACGTGGAGCGGACGCCGGAAGGCTTGCAGCTGATGATCGGGGGAGTGAAGCCGCAGAGCATGAAGGACAAGCTCGATTGGCTCATCGCCCAGCCGATGCAGCCGCGCAAGCAGCAGAAGCCCTGCGACCTCGGCCTCTTCGACACCGAAAGCCGCAATCAGTTGGAACTGTTTTAATCGAAGGTGGGGAGCAGCGACGAGTCGCCAAGCTTAACCGCTCACGATCGCCACCTGTTGGAAATCGAGCTTATTTAACGCGGCTAGTATGTCCGTAAAGAGACCTTCGAAGTCCTTGAGCTCCCGATCCATAAGGTCCTCGATTTTCATGTACCCCTTAATAGGGGTGATCTCCACCTTGTATTCGCTTAACAGCTCACTGCCGTCGGTGCTTGTTACCGTGCTTTGAAAAGTTGCTACCTGGAACAGAGCGTCGGGGTCGTCGGCCAGCGCCCGAGCCCGCCTGGTATCCGGCGTATGCGACGGCGTCTTCGAAGGCACCACGACCGGATATAGCGCGTCGTACCACTTTCCATCTTTCCATTCGCGTTGGCCTCCGGCGAGTGTGCCGATTACAAGGCGATGAACCACGTAGTCTCGATAATCCCGCAGATGTTCCAGCCACTTCGTACGTTTGGCAACTACACTTCATATTGGTCCGGTCTTGCCCTGACCAATCCATTTCAAGAAATTGCTGATGCTATCTGCCTGAACTCCTTTCGAATGGAGGACGCAGACTTTCGCCAGAAAATCGACCGCCGATCTCATCGCGGCGAAGAAGGCGGAAAGCTCATAGGTGAACTCGTTAGCCGTCCTGCTAAACGTCATTTTCATCGCCGACGTATTTGTGTCCGGGGTCATTGGACCGCCGAAACGCTCATCAGTTTCCTTCTGTCGCGCGTCCAGCAGATCGGCCACACGCCGCCGATGATATCGCGCTGCCTGGTATTTTCTATATGCGAACATCACCAGCAATTCGTAGTGTTCCTTCTTGAGCATCGCTTTTCAGCAGGGAAGCAGGCGCCAGCTTCGCCACGTCTAATCGCTTAAAAGATCGTCCATGCCCGAAACGAGCTTTTGGCCTTTGGGCTTCATCGCTAAACCTCGAAGAGTTTGCCCTCTGAATATCTCGCTGATGGACGCGATCACGAAGCAAAAGGTCCGTTACGTTTGATTGCGCGAACGGAATGAGCAGCATAGAGTCGCTGTGCTTTAAGAGGTGACACATGCGAGCTCTCGAAAATTACTACAGATATATCCAGATTGGCCTTCTGGTCCTTCTCTCTGTAGCAGCCGGCTGGTTCGCGCTGTACGGCTCTACGCTAACACACGTCATCGCAGGCCTCATCATCGCTGTTATCTTGTATGCCTTTCGCAAGTACCATCGCATGCTCTACGGCATTTGCGAGGTTATCGTGGGCATTGCAGCCCTCGTTCAGACTGTCCTTTGGTACAACAAACATGTGGAACGTTCGCTCAAGTCCTGCCGATCATTTCCATGGTACGTGATTCCGCTCGCGACCCTCATCGCTGTCTATATCCTCATTCGAGGAATCGACGACATCGAGCAGGGATGGAATAGCAGGCTAACGGCGAGCATCCTAGAGCATGTTCCCGCCCCGATTGAATCGGGGATTCCCGCGGGGCTATGGATGAGGGAGTCTATCGACATTGATTCGCTTTTGGGAGGCGGAACGATGCCGAAGGCCTATTCTGCGGATATGCGGGCGCGGGTGATTGGGCGGGTGGAAGGCGGCGGGTCGCGGCGTGAGGCGGCCGAACATTACGACGTCAGTCCCAGTACCGCAGTGATCTGGGTGAAGTGCTTTCACGAGACTGGGCGCTGCGCAGCGAAGCCGCGGCGGGAGTACCTCGCCGTTGGAAGAGCATGCGGATTTCTTGCTGCGGCTGATCGAGGAGCAGGCGGACTTGACGCTGGATGAGGTGGTTTCTGCGATGCGCAAGCGAAGGATTGCTGGCAGCCGCACCGCGCTATGGCGTTTCTTTCAGCGCCATAAGATCAGCTTCAAAAAAAAGCCTGCGCGCGGCCGAGCAGGAGCGCGCGGACGTGGCGCGAGCCCGGCGGCGCTGGATGCGAGAACAGGGCATGTTTGACCCGGCCCGGTTGGTGTTCATCGATGAGACCGCCGCCAATACCAAGATGGTGCGGCTGTACGGCCGTTGCCCGCGCGGCGAGCGGTTGGTGAGCCATGTGCCGCAAGGCCACTGGAAGACGATCACCTTTGTGGCTGCCCTGCGTCGCAATGGTATGACAGCGTCACGCACCATTGATGGCCCAATGACCGGAAAGAAATTCCTAGGCTACGTCGAACAGTGTCTGGCGCGGACCCTCAAGCGCAAGGATATTGTGGTAATCGACAATCTTCCAGCACACAAAGCTGCTGGTGTCCGCGAGGCGATTGAAGCGCGCGGGGCGACGCTTCGCTATCTGCCCCAATACTCGCCGGACCTCAACCCGATCGAGATGCCTTTCAGCAAGCTAAAGGCGTATCTGCGCAAGGCCGCAGAGCGAACAATTCCTCGCCTGCGCCGCAGAATCGGCTCGTTCGCGAGGAGCCTCACCGCCCGAGAATCTTCCAATTATTTCAGGCATGCAGGCTATGCGTGAAATCGAACGGAATCTGCTCTAGCTATCCCGCGCGCCGCCATGCGACGCGTTTTCTGTTACGCCTTTCCGGCCAACGATGCTTCTCTGAGGTCCCGGACTTCCTTGACCGTCGTTTTGACGCGCACGTACCGGGGGATAGGGAAGGGCTTTCGAGTGTTCCTCCACCGACATCGAATGGCGATTGCGGTCTTTTCGTTGGCGTTCTCAAAATCCGCAAACCGGTGCAAGGCGAACGTCCGCTCCTCCATCGGTTTGATGACGATATAAATCCCCTCCAGCCTCTCTTTATCCTCCTTATTCGTCGTTGTCGGATACATAACCGCGGCCCGCTCCTCGTTCCGCGTAACGAGGTCATTGGCTCTAGCCACTGTGAGCATCGGCGGCGTGATGACGATTTCGTCGATGATGATGGTCTCGGCCGCGAGGTTCTTAAAGCGCACGCTGGTCTTGTACTCGACCGGTATCAGAAACGCAGATGGTCGATAGCGATAAATGCGGTCATAGACGAGGAAGGCCGACGAAGCCAAGCCGCCCAGTCCGCCGACAAATTTCACCAGCTCAATTATCGTATCCAGCACTGTCGCTGCCGCCTGGCGCCGCATCCCAGCGTTCGATCGCCATCTCTACCTGGTTCACGACCAGTCTTCGGAGAAGCTCACGGTCCATCCGAATATTCAGCAGCGGCCCGGCGAGTTTTCCAAGAAGGTCCGGGCTGTTGAAGATACCGTCGTATCGAAATTTCTTGTCGTGATGGAATATGCGTGCTTGCCAACTCGACTCACGACCCGACGTGAACGCGGTGTACCTGCCGTAGTATTTATATTTCGCGCCGCTCTCAAAGCATACGTGAGAACCATGCAGACTGTAGCTCTCGACAGGATCGATCATTAGCAGATCGTCGCCGTATAAGCGAAATTCTTGGCGCACGCTTCCATCCAGGGACCATGTAAGGGCGCCGTCGGCTTTCACCACAGCGCGCTCATTGTGCCTTTTCACAATTGCTCTGACCGCTCCTTCCAATTCATTGCTTTCGGCGTCGAGGTTTATTGAGCGCAAAACTGTGAGCGGATTTTCATCGATTTTCTCGACAACGAGTACTCGCATCATTGATCGCTCCAACATTCCTATGCGTCACGAATCACACGGGGCCATTATATCACCAGTCATCCTATCTCCGCCTCCGGTACAGCATCCGCCCGAGCACCCGATTCACCGGCGCCGGCTTATCGCTCAACGGCACATACTTCGCACACGTGCAGCCTGGATAGCGACACTGCCCGCGCTTTCGCCGCTGCTGATACTTTTCAAAACACCACGGACAACCCGAATTTCTCCCACCGCAGCGCGAACACGGCGCCGACACCCAGTTATGATCCGTCCCTGCGTGCTCACAATTTTTACAAGCCGGCATACAAAGTAGGGTAGGGAAGCGGGCCGGCGGCAGGGGTCCCGACCGCCAGCCCACTCCCACGCTCGCATCATACCAAATCAACCACGTCCGCAATTCCCCGCTCCGCCTCAACCAAAGCCCCGTCCGCCGCTCAACAAAGCCGCCCGCTCAACCGTCCGCCGCTCCAGAATCCGTGAGCTACGCCGATTTCCAAAATCCGTGGCCTCACCCTCCAAAATCCGTGTGCTCACATTTTCGATTTTCGTGAGCTTCATGGTACGGTGAAGCGCCTCCCGCCCATATGGCCGCCATTCCCCGCAGCGCTCGCGTCCCGCTCACGATCAAAGCGCCGGAGGCCTGCCCGCACTGCGGCAGCCACTCTCTGACGCGCCGCGGCACCCGCAAGAAGAAGCTTGAGATCGTCCAGTTGTGGCGCTGCGCCTCTTGCAAGCGCACGTTCACGCCCGGTCCCGACGGCACTGCGCAACAAGACCTATCCGCTGCGCATGATCCTCTCGGCGCTGACCGATTACGATACCGGCTTCACGCTCGAAGAGACCGCTGCCCGCCTCAAGAAGAAAACCAACCGCAACGTCTCGCCATCGACGATCGCGTCGTGGCTGGAGCAATACAAACGTCATTGCAGTTATCGCCGTCTGCGCGCGCAGGGCCTCTCGCGCTTTCCCGCGAACCAGACCATCCGCACGATCAAGCTCTATCACCGCCAAATCTACAGCTACGCCTACCACCGCCCGAAGCTCGACTTTCTGCGCGCCGGAGTGCTCGACGACAAGCGCAAAGGCGACACGCGCTTCGCGCCACTCGCCGATTTTCTCGAACAGCGTGCCGACCGACTGCCCGCACGATCTGTTCAGAAGGGAAGGGGACCCCAAGGCCCGAGCCTCCCAGGCTGCACCCACGTTCGCCGATACCTCGCGCGCGATCGTCAATGTCAGAGAGAACGCCGCGACCCAAACGGCCGCGCTCATCATCCCGGCCGTCGGCAATAACAAGCTACGCCACGAGACGCTCCAGCGCTTCATGCTGGCGAACGATTCTGTCACGGTCGCCGTCGAAATTCCGATATGGCTCCGCGAGCCGGACATCGCCGCGCTCGAGGCCCGGTGGGGGATAGCGCTCGTTCCCAAAGTGCCCGGCCAGGAGCGCGCCATCACCGGCCACATCGACTTTCTCCAGATCAGAAACGGCGCCATTCACATCCTCGACTACAAGCCCGACGCCACGACTAACAAGCCGTTCGCGCAGCTCACGATCTACGCGCTTGCGCTATCGCAGCTCACCGGCATCTCGCTGTTCGATTTCAAATGCGCGTGGTTTAATGAGCAGCAGTATTGCGAATTCTTCCCGCGCACCATTCTCAAACGCGACGTAACGTCGATCAGAGACGCGCCGCGTGAAATTCAAAAGAATTTTTGGCATCCCGCATCCGCCAGGGAATGGCTCTATAGAGCCACCGTCGTTTGACCAATGCGAGGCTTTGTTAAGCCATTTAATCTGATACATCTATTTGATAGCTCAACAGAGCCACCAATCAAGCGTCGCGCAATATCTAATTTCCGACCCAATCTCTGATCTGTAAATCTGGAATGTCGAGCAACTATGCTATAATCACGTGTATGCGTATGACGATGAAAAGTTTGCTCGGGCGCGTAGAGAAGTGGCCGCAGCAAGCTCGCAACGAGCTTGTGCGGTCGATAACTGAAATCGAGAAGCGTTATGGCAATGTCTATCGCGTTAGCAAGGACGAGCGCGCTGCGTTGGATCGCAGTGCTCAGGATGTACGCAACGGCCGCTACGCATCGGAGCGGGATGTCGAATTCCGTGTTCGGCCGATTTCATCGTACATGAAGGTTCGATACTCCTCGACGGCAGTCGCTGAGATCGACGAGATACTCTCCTACATCGCCAAGGATAATCCCCTCGCTGCTCACGAGGTCAGCGTCATGCTGCGCACGGCGATAGATCGACTTGCGCAGTTTCCCCACTTGGCGATCGAGACCGACGTTGTAGGCGTGCGCATGGCTCCGGTGCTCCCCTATCGCTACCTCGTTTTTTACGCGCTTGCGGACGACGCAGTAATCATTCGCAACGTGCGTCACGCCGCCCGTAACCGGCCGTGGTGAGCGCAGACGCTAGTCCCCGAACTCTCCGCTGGTGTATTCCTCTTCCGCTAGCTCAATGACCTGGATTAAATTCGCCTGACGTTCAGCCGGCCATTCATGAACTCGTTCGAGCACCTCTCTCACCTGGTCCTTCGTTATTTCCTTCATACCTAATCGGTCAGGCGGGTGACGTTCCCCTTCCCCGTCGTCCAGAGCACATCGAGCGGGTTGCTCTTCAAAAGGCTTTGCGTCGTCGATGAATAGAAACAGGTTCGATCCACGCCCGTCGGTCAACTCCTTTTGCGCTTCGATCATCTGCTCGACCCGCTCAGGCGTTGTCGTCACCGTCGCGACGCGGAAGTTCGGAATGCCGAGTTCCCGGACGTGCTCCCCTACCCTGTTCGCTTCGTAGTAGGTCAGCATCTTTTTGGCGTAGTAGGTTTGATCCTTGCTCTTGCGGCGATGCACCGGCATTTCGCCGCGGTCGCGCTCGAACATGAAATAGGTCGCTTGCTTTGCGCTTCGGCAAAGCGCAATCCGAATAACTCATCCGGATCGACCGAGAGCAATTGATGCGCTCCGTCGATGCGAGCCTTGGCCACGAGGCGCACGCGCCGATCGCGTTGCGTCTTCGGCGCGCTCTCTACAATATCCTTCCGCTCGATCAGCTCGACATCGGATCGCGCGCGACATGCCAGTTCGAGCCGGACCATGAATTCCGTAATGTCCACGCGATGCTCGATGAACCGCCAGCCCGCGCGTCGCTGCTTGTCCGTCTCGTAGAGCAGCCGGCGCCGCACATCGTGGCCGTGCTTGCGCAGCAGCCACGCGCCCGGCCGGGTGAGGCCGTAGATCAGCGGGAACGATCCTTTGTAGAGCACGCGCTTCTCGGCTTGGCCGAGCAGGCGCTCGACGTATCCGTTCTCCCATAGCGCGAGCAACGAGCGAGACACGTTCTGTCCGCTTCCGCCATCGAGTGCGGCGAGCTGCTCTCCCGAAGCCAGCCGCAGCCGCGCCAGGTTGCCGAGCAAACTCAGGTCGCGTGGCGTGATCCGAAATGTACGCGGCTCCTCCGGCCGTTCAAATAATCTGCCCGCGCGCTCTCGTCTCGACGTACATACTTCAATTGTAACGCACGCTCACTCCCCTGCCGTCGATTGTGCACAAGGAGAGTGGGTGTAGAATTTTTGACGGACCTCCGGCTTGCGCGCCGCCCCCTGAATTCCTCGGGTGTCGGCGGAGCAAGACGGAGGAATTGATGCTTGACATACACACCCGCGAATCCGCGGGTTGCGCGCCTTCCGTCATTTCGGGCGTTGACTTCCTGCGCATGGAGCTCTCGCCCCAAATTGACGGCAAGGTTTTGGTTTCGTTGACGGCCACCACCGTTGACGAAGACGAACCCCAGCTCCTCGATCAGGAAGTCGCCTTCGAGCGCGTCGAGACGATCGACGACGTGATCGCACTCATTCGCGCCCACGTCCGTATCGGCCGACCGGCTGCTTCGCTGCCATCTCAGCCCAGCTGAGGTGGTGGCATGAGCAGCACGACCGACCGCAATCCGGCCGACCGCATCCGGCTTCTCAATGACAACTTCCGCACCACCTTCGTGGGCGGCCGGATGTTCATGACGGCGGGCGTCAATGCCCTGCCGGTTGATACCAAGGCCCGCGTGCTCTTGGCGGTTCAGTCCTTCGGAGACTTCACGAAAGACAACGACCCGCACCACGAGCACGACTTCGGCAGCTTCGAGATCGAGGGCGAAACCTACTTCTTCAAGATCGACTACTACGCCCTCGACATGGACGGCGGTTCGGAAGATCCCGCCGACCCGGAGAAGACGACGCGCGTGCTCACCATCATGCGCGCCGACGAGTACTGACCCGCAACTCAAACCGACAGGAGCCAGTGATGGCCCAGCAACCCGCGTATCGTGCTTACACCGTCGTCAAACGTCCCGAAGGCCAGGATGACTTCTGGCTCGCCATTGGCGCGGCTTTTCCGCACCAATCGGGCGACGGGTTCAATGTGGTCCTGCAAGCGTTGCCGATCCCAGGTCCGGACGGCCAGTGCAAGATCGTTTTGCGCCCGCCCAAGGCCGACGACGATCAGCAAGCGCAGGGGCGTACCGACCAAAGCGCCCCCAACAACAAATCCGGCTCTCGACGCCGGTAGCCGCCCCGCCCACGTGGCGAGGCAGACTCAGAGCCGCCGGCGATGCCGGCGGCTCATACTTTTTTTATTCGATGGTGTCGGTTTTCCGGGCTGGCGAGGCGTGGAACGAGCTGGCCCACTTCCCCATCCCCTATGGATACGGTTGTTCCTACTCCTATGGATACGCCCCTGGTTACCGTATCCATAGGCCGTAACCACAAGGAGCGAGCAAATTTTGCCTTCAAGATCAATCGCTTTCAAATCTGCGACTGCGGAATTCCGTCCGCGACTGTGATTCATTTTCTGTTGATTGTCTTGTCGCGGACGCTATCGCGCCCTTGGTTGGTGATGATGATTGGTGCCTCGGGCCCGCCGACCTAAAGGTCGTCGTGCCCTCGGTGAGAGTCGGTGGGGCCGACCAGCCACGGATCGGTGGTCGCCTCAATCCGCCGGGGAGGGAACGCCCGCAGGCGCCCTGCGGCCGTTCCCGCTGTCACATCTTCTGAGGAGCATAACGAACACCCGCGTTACGGGCTATCGAACAGCAAAGCCGTCCGATAGTCCGCCGCGGTCGTCGCGTTATGCGCTGCCTCACGCCTGCCGCCCAACCCACCCATCAGTCTGCTCGCCGCCGAACGGCGCGCCAGGCGGCGAGGGCAAGCCGTCGCCGTCCCGTCGCACCGAACCGCGGCGAGCAGGCGCTCCAACGGGACGAGCGTCGCCTATGGCGACGAGGTCCCGTCGTCGCTGACAAGGTTCCCTCGGCAGGAAATGCTCCCCTTCATCACCCCAGGCTCCGCACGCTCTCCTCATGGTAGCGGCCGCAGCGCGCCGTCAAGGGACGAGCCCTTGACCGCGCGCTCTGACGGCCGCTTGCCATGGAGAGCGTTCGCGGAGCGGACGCGAAGGTCGAGTTTATTAGCTCTAACCATCACTCATCGTATGCCCGTCTGTTCTCAGTGCCTCCATCACGGTGCCGATCACAACTGGCTTGTGCCTCCGTGCACAGTAGCGAGGTGCAACTGCGCCCTCCAGCATCCGAGGCGGTTGCGCGGACGGTGTCTCGTGCCCGGTTGCGAGTGTCGAAAGTACGTTCCACTCACCGACCGACCCAAGCCGGTAAATCCTTACATCGGCAGAGGCCGCCGATAGGGCGTTGGCGGCCGGTCGAACTTATCAGCTCTCATCATCAAACATCGTATGTGGATTGATATCTATGCGCAGTGGGACGGTATGACCGCGGCGGAAGAGGCCTTGCAGCTCACGGGCTGCAGCATCGAGCACGGCCAGTGTCGGCTACCTGCGCGAGGCGTACCACGGCGAGCCGTTTGCGACGAAGCACCTTGTCCCCGAGGCCTTCGAGCACGGACGGGCGCCGATCGATGCCGCCACGATGGTGGAGCGCCTCCCTTTGGCACTCCACATCGCGGAAACGCACGAGCGCGAAGTCTACGGCGTGACCAACGTCCAGGACATCGACTGCGTGCTCAGGAGCTATCGTGAGTTCGTTGCGCTATGCGCGCGCAAGGAACGTGAGACCGGACAGCCCTGTCTCATTGTAGCAAACTGGTAGCGCGCTCTCACCCGACGCTTCGGCGTCGGGTGGGACATGTTGGCGCCCAGATGCGGCGCGGCCTCGATTGCCGCACTCATTGCAAGATTGAGTGTTTGCCTCGGCCGCGCAACTCTGTACGCATGTGCTTGCAGTACAGAAGTGGAAAGGTACAATTATTTGATTGGATTCTTATCACTCGATTTATAGACAAACAAACGGAACGTATCACCGCAGAGCAGAGTGACACCGATGCTTGGCGCTGTATTTGCGGCAACACGCCAACCGGCGACGGCTTCTTCCCTTGCGACGACAAAGGCGACGAAATGGAGCCCAACGTAGGAAGCGGTTGGAACGAGCTATATGTGTGCGGCCGATGCGGTCGCATCATTAAGCAGGACACGCTTGAAGTGATCGGCCGAAATGAGAGCCACACGCGGCTGGCGTAAGAATGAGGAACTGGCAATGAGGTTTGCGTGGGAGGGGGCACTTATCGAACTCGCATACTGCAAACCTATACTATGGAGTCCACTATTCCTGAACCAGTTTACTACTGTATGACGACATTCTGGTCCCTATACAGCATCGGCAGGCAATCTTGGCGGAGCCGAAACTTTGTCCCATGGTTGTGGCCGGAGCGCGCGTCGAAATCGACCAGCACTTTCCCGGTTTCCAGTGCTCGGAGAAAGCCGGCGAAGCTGAACTGCCGCAGCATCGTGACCTTCTCGTATTTGAATAGCGTCCGATCCCCTTCCCGCTTTACAGCAGCCTGAACATAGAAGGTGTTGGGCAGCTTGGTGCCTGCCTTGTGCTTCAGATCGTCAAAGCCCCAATAAGGTTGCGGATCGAGTTCGTTTAAGCCTGCCCGCTTCTCGACGGATTGCAGCCATTTCCGGTGCCGTTCGGCGACCTTGGAGGCGTCGAACGAGATCAGCACCTTCTGTGCCACCCGATCCACGATCACCATGAAGCCCCGATCGGTCCGCGCCTGCCCGTTTATGGTTTGCCGAAAGCTCATCTCGCCGGCCGCATACTTCTTGCCATCCTCTTGGTGAGCCCAGCCGTATTTCGGCAGCAGGATTTGCGACACCCACTTGAGCGCCCGCGGCGACGGCTCCAAATGAAATAGTGTCGTCAGCGACGTTGTGTGCAGCGCCTGCGTTTTTAATTCCCACTCCGCCGCGTTCGGGATCGGCAGATTGTTTTCCTTGATGCCGAGCAGGTCCTCCAAGGTGTTGCCGATGCCGCCCTGGTTGCCCTGCCTTGCATTTGCAATCCAACCGAACGCCGCAATCTCTTTGAACCTTTCGATTAAAACCTCTTTTGTGTAGATGATCGGCGCATCGGCCATAAACCTCTATGAGAGATGCGCGGCGATCCTCCTTCGCGCCTGCGCGCAGTATTCGGGCGAGATGTCTATTCCGATGTAATCCCGGCCGAAGTTCAGAGCCGAGATCGCGGTCGTCCCCGATCCCATGAATGGATCGAGAATCAGCTGCGCGTCGGTTGAGCCCACGATCCGATCGATCAGCGCCACCGGAAACGCTGCGGGATGCGCGTTGTTCATCTCTTGCGTAAATGACCACACGTCGCCAACACCATTCGCCTTTGGGACAAGGCGAAAATTCTTCTTGGCAATGAGATAGATCACCTCGTAAGTCGGCACGAAATAACCCGGATTGAAATTCAGGCCGCCCTTGCGCTGCCAAACTATGATCTGCCGCACCGGAAATCCGCTCACGATATCCTGTCGGTCTTGCAGCACTCCATTCTGCACGCGCCATTTATGGTTATAGAAAATCGCGCCGGTATCCGGGATCAGCCGCATCATGTTCGACAGGCAAGCTCTTTGCCACGCCACGTACTCATCGTGCGGCATGCAGTCGTGATGGTGGCTGTATCCTTTCTGCAGAGCTGCATTGGCCCACTTGCCGCCGCGGCCGTTCTTCATGCCGTTGCCGGTTGAGTTTCGCAGATTGTAGGGCGGTGACGTGATGACGAGATCAACTGCCCCGTCCGGGATTTTTCCCATTATTGAAACTGCATCGCCGCAAATGATCCGGTTTACAAAACCGCGCGAGAATTTTTGGTCAGTCGATGTTGCTCTTTTTTGTTCAGTTTCGACCAGCACCATACGCGCGATGCATTATACACCAACTGTGGCCGATGGCCGAATTGAAGAAGGAGAATTTCACGATCGAGAGTAGCACCGTCAAGGGCGCCTATGAGACGGGGCACCTTTGTCTCATCATTGCCGACTACTAGCGCGCTCTCAATCGAGTGCCCGTCGATTGATGTTTTCTTCTTTGCGTAGGTCGTGCAGCAGTTTCTTCTTACCGCCGTCGATGCAATACCAGCTCCGCCATGCGTTCTGAAATTTTGCGCCGATGGACTGATTGAGCGTGTTGAGGCTGGGATAACGTTTGCCGCTGTCCACTCGCTGCCACGCTCCGTTCGTCGCGCGTGCCCGGTACTCTGTTCCGAGGTAATTGCGGAACACCTCGAAGCCTTCCGGGAATTCAAGACCGTTGCGCTGGTCGGCAAAGCCGATCTTCGGCGGCGGCTCTGTCGCTGGCTCTGCGCGCTTCTCTGCCGGTTTCAGGTCAAGCAACGAGCGCAGAATCTCATCCTCGGTTTGCTCATTGCCCTGCCGTGCCGCCCAGAGAGCGGCGAATACATCGGTCGAAACCTGAATAGAACGCATTGACTCCTCCATGAACAATTAGTGCAATGAGTCACTAATCGTTAGCGAGAGTCAAGCGCAGCCCTAAATGGGCGTCCGGAACAGAAACTATTTTCGAGAAATTCGCAGATTCAACTCGACTCTTTTTGGACCGTAAATTACATGACGAAAAGTGAGATAATTTAGACGTGATTTTGTCAGATCGATGGAGGCGTACGATGCTCGAAAAGACCACTGATACCAGCAAGCCCTCGAAAGCGGAAAAGCGCGAAAAGTTCGTCAATTTAGCGGAGAACCGTACCCGCAACGCCATGAAAGCCATCCGCGTCATCGGAAAGCTCGGCAACAAGAACGCCTATCAGTTCGACGAGTCCGATGTGCAGAAGATCGTCCGCGCGCTGACCAAGGAAATCGAAGCGCTCAAAGCGCGCATGTCCTCGAACAGCGGCAAAGAGTCGGTGGACTTCAAGCTGTGAAAGATTAATCCTACAACCGTTGTGCGGTTTTGAGGGGAGGGGCAATTGAAAGTAAGTCCGAAAGACCTGCTCAATCGTTTGCTTGCGGCCGACACTGAGGCCGAAATCGTCACCATCCTAACGAACGCCGGCTATTGGGACGACCCCAAAGTATGGCGCTACTACGGTGACAAGCCCCGTAATTACGCGACCGTCGGCGGCCAGCAGAGCAAGCCGGACCACGCCCTTGTGGAGAAGCTGACCAACGCCATCGACACCAAGCTCATCGCCGCCGCGCGCATCGCAAACCGGTTAGAGCCCCCCAACTGCCCAACCGACATCTACGAAGCCCGCAACGAATTATACGGCAAGGAATTCTTGGACATCGAGACGCTCTCGAAGTCCATCACGGTCGCCGCGACCGGTCAGCGCAAGCGGCCGACCATCACCATCACCGATAACGGAGAGGGCGTAACGCCCTCCGAGATGCCGAAGACCATCCTCTCACTGCACGAGGGCAACAAGGAGCAAATCCCGTTCGTCCAGGGCAAGTTCAACATGGGCGGTAGCGGGGTTTTGGAATACTGCGGCGTCGAGCACAACGTTGAGCTGGTGCTGTCCCGACGTAACCCAAAGCTCTTGCCGGCGAATGCTATCGCCGAGGACAAGAAGTGGAGCTTCACCATCATCCGGCGCGAGGACCCGCCCGCCGACATGTCGCACGGATCGAGTCGCTTTACGTATCTTGCGCCCGGTCCGAAGGACGCGGAAGGTCATGGCTCGCTGTTGACGTTCGACGCTCCGACGATGCCGATTTTCCCAGACAAGAATGAAGCGTACGCGCGGCAAGCTGCGTGGGGCACGCTCTTCAAGCTGTATGAGTACGGCACGCGTGCCACCACTAACATGATGCTTGAAGACGGGCTGTTGATGAAATTGCGGCTCCTGCTCCCGGAGCCGGCGCTCCCCATTCGCTTTCACGAGTGCCGCGACTACAAGGGCCACTCCGGTTCGTTCGATACGTCGATGGCCGGCCTCATCTACACACTCGAACAGGACCGCAAGAGCCCGAAGCGCAAGAACGTCGAGTGGTTCGACAAGTTCGACATCGACATCGACGGGCAGAAATTTACTGCCCGCATCTATCTCTTCCGCAAGGCTGGCAAGGACGAGAAGAAGAACCCGGCCGAGAGCTATCGGAAGGATGAGGGCATTGTCTTCACGTACAACGGTCAAGCGCAAACGGTGCTCAGCAAGGATTTTTTTCGCCGCAAGCGCGTGAAGCAGGACTATCTGTGGAACTCGCTTCTGGTTTTCGTCGATTGCTCGGCGCTCATTGGCCGGCCGCAAGAGAAGCTGTTCATGCCAAATCGCGAGAGCTTGCGCGATGGTATGTTGAAGAATCGTCTTATTGAGGAGTTGGAGAATAACCTTCGCGGCCACAAGGAGCTTGAGCAAATCGCCATCGCGCGGCGCAAGACCGAGCTTTCCGAAAGCCCCGAGGTGTCGGAGTCGTTCGAGAAGTTCATGGAGGAGATGGTCAAGAAGAATCCGCTGCTTGAACAGCTCCTCGGGCCGGGCTTCCGTATCCCCAACCCGTTCAAGCCGCACCTGGTCGAGATTGAGGAGAAGCCGTTCGAGGGTGTTCGCTTCCCTACCAGGTTCCACTTCAAGGGCTTACAGCCCAGCAAAGCGCTGGACCGTGACGCACATCTCAACTCGCAAGTCCGCATCACCTTCGACACCGACGCCGAGAACGAATACTTCCGGCGCGACGAGGAGCCCGGCGATTGCAAGCTATTTCAGCTCATCAACGGCAAGCTGACGCCGGCTAAGAACTGGCAGACGCCCCATCTATTCGAGGGCTCGGCCACCTTGACGTTGGCGCTGCCCGAGGAGGCTGAGGTTGGCGACACGTTGACGTTCGAGGCCGTCATCACGGACCCGAGCCGCATCGAGCCGTTCACCAACCGCTTCACGCTCACCGTGCGCGAGGAGCGCAAGGAGCAGCCGCCCAAGCCGCCTAAGCCGAAACAACCGGAAACGCCTACCGACAAGGACGGCAAGGACAAGCCGAACGACACGAAGCTCAACATGCCGAAGCCGCAGGAAGTCTACGAGCCGGCGTGGGGCCAGCAAGATCCCAAGTTCGACCGCTTCACCGCCATGCGCGTCAAGCGTCCGCCGAAGGCGCCCGAGGATTCCCACGTCTACGACTACTTCATCAACATGGACAACGTGTTCCTTGTCCAGGCGTTGAAGGCCCAGCCCAATCGCGCGCTCGACCTCAAAGAGCGCTTCAAGTTCGGCATGACGATTATCTCGCTGGCGCTCATCCGCTTCGACCTTGAAGCGAAAAAGCGCGAAGGCGACAAGCCTGAGGCCGACGACCAAGAGGGGAAACAGAAACCCCAGGACATCCACGAGACCGTGGCTGACGTGACGAGCGCGCTGGCGCCGTTCCTGTTGCCGCTGGTGGACAGCCTGTCTGAGCTTACAGGTGTTGCTGAGCCGCTGTCGGCAGTTGCCGGCGAGGCCGCGTAGGAATGGTATCCGCCTTGCGGTGAATAAGCACGACTTCCTGCGAGGCGGGTGTCTCGCCGCGCTGGTCGCTGTACCAGCGTCGGCTCGGCACGCTTCGCCATAGCCGGCCGTCGCGTTCGCCACGGAGCTTCGACAGCTTCACTTCGCGCAGTCCTGCCTCTTCCATAGTTTCCAGGTAGCGCGGGAGCTGCCACTTCGGTTGTGAGAACGCGACCATCTGCACGACGATGGTACGCTTGTCCGCCAGTGCTGCGACTGACGACATCGTGGCTTTGATGTTCTCGAAGTAAGTCCGCAGCTCCGGGTATTTCCGGTCCCCCATCGTGTAGTAGCTGCTACCGGCGCCATCGAGCTTGTTAGCAATCATGAACGGCAGCGGCGCTTCCTTACGGCCGTCCACTTGCCAACGGTGATACAGCACATGCACGCCGGGATATGGCGGCGAAGTGAGGACCAGCCGCGGCGTGCGCAGTTCATCCATGCGCTCATCATCTTCGAGACCGGCCGCGCTGCGATTGATGACCGTCACTCGATAGCGGCCATTCGCTTTCACGGCCGCGCGGAATTCACGCGCCCCCTCGACCATCTGAGAAGCGACCTCGCCGAGCGACGCGCGGAATTCATCGACGGTCGTCAGTTTGCTCCGGCCATCAAGCGCCCATTGCGCGGTCCGCAGTACAGCGCACCGGCCGAACGCCTCAAGGCGCGGCCTGCCGAGACCTATGGCGCTCGCCAAAGTTTGCTCTATCGCCTTGCGCAGACGCCAGCGCGACGGATGGTCGAGATGCTTGTAGTAGCCAAGCTCCGCGTAATCCGCGAACTCGACGGAGCGTCCGTGGATATCGATCACACCTCGAACGCGTGACGCCCATGCTTCGAGCGTCTCTAGCTCCGCTTCCGAGAACACTGTGCACTTCACGCGAGCGACGAATTCCGCAAGCTGGCTGATATCGACGCCCACCGAACTCGCGGCCGAGCGCACGAGCCTCGACGAGGCTTGTCCCGCCGCCGACATGGGGGTCAAGGACGAGCTGGCCGGGTTTGGTGAATGTCTCGATGGCGGCGCGGGCGAACATCGGCGAGAAGCGCGCCGGATACTTGTAGAACCCGTGCGTCAGTCCGCGCACCGGCTCAGCGTCGCGCGCAGCGGCGACCAGCCTGGCCTGAGCAGTCCGCGAAATTCGCAGAAAATCGGTGTCCCCCATGGGGCTATCTAGTTGCTGGTTTCGGTTAACAGCCAGTTTCGGCCGTTGACTTCTACCACTTATGTTCTCATTTTGTTCTCATGTCAACCGAGCCGCCTGACGACGGCCAGCTCCATACGCTTGGCCTGCTTGAGCAGCTTGCGCGCCGAAACGAAGAGCCTGTGGGGCACCTCGTCGGACCTCTATTTTCGCGTGGACGGGCTTTTGCGCGAACTGGCGAACCCAAACCTGCACGACATCAATCCGAACCTCGGCTACCACATCGAGCTATGGGACGAAGCCTGACCTGCACGTCCGATGGGTCGTCGCGGCGACGGATACCATCAGCTGTCGCGCATGCCGCGTTCGAGGCTGCGGTCGCGAATTGGCCCGGCTACAATTTCAAGCTACGAAAGGGCATGCTGCTGATCCGAGAGCACCCGAACGGGAATCGAACCCGCTAGCGTTTTGGGACTGTGAGTACAGGTGTGAGTAAGCGGCAAAACCGCACAGCGAAAAGCAACGCTATGTCAATTCACTAGGCCGCTCAGTGTGAGTCCCTCCACGGCACCAATCTGATTTTTCATAGTTGTTCGTCGCGCCTCATAGATCGAGAGCGCGGACGACTGACGGCGGGAAATCGGCTCAAGCGGAGCTGCCAGCCGAATTTTCGCTCGCCGCCGCGTTCGGCCACTGATAGCGCCGGGCCGCCCGCACGGCTGCCGCCACCGGAGCACTGTGCGGCCGTCCGGCGACGGTCGCCAGGCTGATTTGCCGGTAGACCTCGGGATCGACCAGCTTGCGCATCTCGATGCCCGTCAACAACGGCAAATGCTCGGGCATCACGGCGCAGCCAAGACCGGCCCGCACCAACGCCTGAATCCAGTCCTCCCGCTCGCCGATATAACGCACATTGACGGCCTCATAAGGCTTGGCGACGCCTAGCCGCAGGAGGTTTGCTGGAAATTCGCAGTGCAAACGCTTGACGTAGTTCTCGCCCTGCAGTTCGCGCATCGGCACGGCATTCATCCGGCCGAAGCGATGGCCCGGAGCGAAGGAGATGTAAAAGGCCTCGCGAAACAGCGACACCGAACGAATGCGCTCGTCGAGATCGACGGCGCTGGTCAATGCGATGTCGATCTCGCCGCCGAGCAGAGCTCCTTCGAGCTCCTCGCAATTGGCCTCCCAGATGTGCAACTCCAACTCCGGCGCTTCGGACCGCAGCGTTGCCAGGTAACCGGTCAGCACATCGGCCCCGATCGAGGCGAAGATGCCGAACTTGAGACGGGAGCCGGAGAGCCGCGAATAGTCGCCGGCGTCGCGTTTGGCCGCCTCGGCAGCCTCATTCATCGCAGTAAGGTGCTGCTGCATCAGCCGGCCGAGATCGGTCAGGTGTGTCAGGTGCCGCTCGCGGCGAAACAGCTGCCCGCCGAGCTCCTCCTCGAGCAGATGAATGGCGCGGCTCAACGAGGGCACGCTGACGCCGCATTGCTCGGCGGCGCGCGTGAAGTTCAACGTATCGCAGGCTTTGAGAAAATAGCGGACCTGATGCAATTCCACGGCCTGCGCCCTGCCACCGCCCGTCCCAGGGCAAAAACATGCGCATTTTCCGGCTTGCGCCGCAAGGACCCTCCGCGGATGCAGGTTTTGCACGCCTTAAGTCCGGACCAGCCCGGCTCGTTACGCTCCGGCTAACGTCTCGTTAGCCGCTCTCCGGCTGTTCACCGGCGGTGATTAGGGCGATCAATGTCCCAGCAAACACGACAACCGATGGAGACGATCATGAACATTCACGCCCATGCCATCCAGGCGGCCCGACGCGTCAGCACCTTAGGCAACGGTGTCATCGCGGCAAGGCGCCCGGCGCGGCAGCATCTGACGATATGCTGGCAGGTTCGTGACGGCGCACTGGGTCAGGTTTGGCGCACGGCCGACGGGATCGCCACGACCCTGCGCGACGCTGGCGAGACACAGCGCCTGGCGGCCTGAGGTCTGAAGAGCGCCACAACGATACGCGTTACAACGGAGACTGACCATGTTGAAGCAAAGCACAACGTCCGCTAGGCGCCCGATCTGCAAGGTGGTGCGCGCGGGGTCGCCGGTCGTCGGCAAGCAGGGTTTTTCCTACGCACCTGCGGTTTCCGCCGAGACGGTGGGGGCGGCAGCCGTTCATATGCAGCTCCTCACCATTCCACCAGGCGGGCGGGCCAAGGCGCACAAGCACGCGGCCCATGAGACGGCGATCTACGTGCTCAGCGGCGAAGGCGGGATGTATTACGGCGAGCATCTTGAGCACCATCTCGTCACGCGCAAGGGTGACTTTCTGTACATACCCGCTGATGTGCCGCACCAGCCCTACAACATGAGCCAGACCGAACCCTGCATCGCCGTCATTGCGCGCACCGATCCCAACGAGCAGGAAAGCGTCGTGTTGTTGCCGGAACTCGAAGCGCTTCACGCAACTGAACTGGCGGCGTAATCGCCGCGCCAATACTCCGATCGAATGTCGGAGAGGCCTTGTTCGTTACCGTCTCAGCTAAAGACCTTGATCGCGCCGTCGATCGCAGCCTGCAAGAAATCGTCGGTTGCGGCTTGTTGGCTTCTTTGACCGCAACGATCCTATGAGCCGTCGCCACGGCCGCAATGAAATCGCGGCCATGCCAGTGACCGAGCATCGGCAGAGTCGGAAGCACTGCAGGATCGGGTTCGGGATAGACCGATACATAGAAATAGGGCTCGTCGTAATACTCGTCGCCGGGAGACAGTCCGGCACCGATATATCCGGTCCGTGCCGTGATTTCGCGCCGGCAGTGTCGTCAAAGTGGCGAGATCGAAATGGTGCGGCCAGCAGCGCACGGGTGAGGCCGCCCAATTGCGTCCGATCATCTGTCTTTGGATTGACCCGAGCGAAAGCTCCGCGTTGTTGAACCATGCCGCAAGCTCCACCAAGGCATCGGTCAAACCGGTCAGGGAGTAAGGGGCGCCTCGAGCGACGGCGTGCGCGGGCATCTCGTAGGGCGACGGGGCCGCTATGGCGTGTGCATCGAGCCCCCGTGCATCGAACTGCCCGCTCAGCCATTGGCGTGCCTGGGTATCCCGGCAGCCGTCGAGAGGGAAGGATTGGACGGACGAGCTTGTTCCGCCGCCATGTAATGAAAGGGTGAGATCAGTAATCCGCAAGCTCAGCCACAGGCCGTCTTTGAACGCGTGCGTTGTAAAGCTTCCAAGGGCGCTGTCCCAACCCAGATTGGTGTGGCTGTCGTCCGGCTGCGGCGCAACATACGCCCGCGCCGCCCGCGCCAGCCATTGGATCGCGTAATGAGCCTGCAGGCGGGCCTCGCTCAGGCGAAGCTGGTCGACGCCGCGAAGCGGCAGCCAGTGCAAACCGTGAACCGTGCTCTCACTCACAGCCTGCTTCCGTCTGCCTTATCAGGTAGAGGAAAACTCGAAGATGATCCTACGCGACGGCAATTGAGCGAACCGCCCGTCCACGCGCTGCTTTCAACGTGCAACCGCGCCAAGCGATCCTGCGCCAAGTGGACTTGCTCCAAGTTATGGGGATACGCGCCTCACGATCACAGACGCACGGCGGACTAAATGGTAAGGTCGCCGAAGCAAACCCATTAGAGCACGGAATCGTCATGGCCGAAAATGATACCTGGATCGACATCGGTTCAGTTGAGGAGCTTTCCGCCGCGCCGCTCAAGCGCGTCAGCGCGATAAATCGCGAGTTTGCGGTCTCGTTCAAGAATGGGACATTCGGCGTCCTATCAAATGTATGCAACCACGCCGGTGGGCCGCTTGGCGACGGCCGGCTGGATGGCGAATACGTTGTCTGCCATTGGCACAATTGGAAATTTCATCGCTGTAATGGCCGGGGAGAGCCGGGTTTTGAGGAGGATCGCGTTCCGGCGTATCCGGTGACAGTCGAAAGCGGCCGGGTCCTGGTCAACGTTGCGGCCGCCAGCAAACGGGCGAAGCACCCACACCCGCCACATCCGCTGGCACGCAAGATCGAGCGTGCATCGGGACCGTTGCGGCTTGTCGGGATCGCAACGTCGGCCATGGACGCAGCGAACCCGCGTTTTTCAGGCTCCGACCATTTGCTCGGTCATGCGCTGCGAGAAGCGGTCAATCTCGGCGCCGAAACGCGGCTGATCCGGTTGAACGAACTCACATTTCGCGCTTGCGAGGGTTATTATTCGAAGGCGGCACATGCGTGCACCTGGCCATGCTCGATCACCCAGATGGATACGAACGACCGGATGGATCAAGTCTACGAAGCTCTCGTGCATTGGGCCGATGCAGTCATCGTCGCATCGCCGATACGGTGGGGAGCGGCATCGTCGCTGTATTTCAAGATGGCGGAACGCTTGAACTGCGTTCAGAACGCGATCACGATCCGCAATCAGGTTCTCATTCGCAACAAGGTCGCGGGTTTTATTATTGTCGGTGGACAGGACAATATTCAGTCGGTTGCAGGCCAGATGCTTGGCTTCTTCGGCGAGCTCGGCTTCATCTTTCCGCAGTTCCCGTATATCGCCCATTCGCGCGGCTGGTCTCGCGAAGACATGGAACGCAACGTCGCGATTGTGCGCGACTCGAAAGAGCTTGCCGAGGGCGCGGCCATGCTGGCAAAGCGCTGTCTCGATCTCGCGAGCCATCTCATCGCGCGTGATGAAGCCCCAACATCGATCGAGCGCGGCGGACGCAAAGCCCACCCCATGCACACATGAGTGCCGTGCGGCTGCCCATTTAGTCAGGCGTTAATTTTTAGTCAGGCGTTAATTTTGGTCCCTCCACGGCACCATCCTTCGCTGCTCCGACCAGCATCGAGATGGCCTCGCCAATGCGCTGCGCGATGCTCTCCGGCCAGATGACAACATTGGGCCGCCTCGCGAGCCGCATTGTCGTCGGGACCGCGATCTATGTAGCCATCATCGCGCTGGCGGCGCCGCTGCCGGCGGCCGCGGGCCTGATGCTGACCTTTCCGGCGCTCAACGGACTCGCGTTCTACTTTTCCGAGGATGACAGGGCGGCCGCCATCGCCAAGACGATGTTCTGGATGCCGATCGTCAACGGCGCGTTTTGCGCAGCCTACATTATGCTCTTCCTTGTTTTGACGAGAGCACTGTCGCCGACAGCGGTTGGCTGGACTCTTTTCGTGATCGCGGCGGTGCTTTGGTTCACCTGGGTATCGCGAGAGCATATCCGGGCGGGGATCGGCCGTCCGGCGCAGTTGATGGTCGTGGTGGCGGCAACCTTGGTCGGGCTCGCGCTTGCGGCCGCGACCGTGCTGGCGATGACTCATTTCAATGTCTCGCCACCTGCTGCGTCCGTAGCGAATGCGGCAGGCTCGGGCGGGCTATTCGGCGCGATTGCGCACAACCAACTCAAGATCGCGCTGTTCGCGGCGACGCTTACCGTTTTCGTCGCGGCGGTTCACTATTTTCCGCTGAGCGATTCCACGCGCGGGATTCTCGCCGGGCTGCCGATCGTTCCGTTCGGCGGTCTGTTGTCGATCGGCGGCGATAGTGCGCTGAGCCCAGCCGCGCGGATCGCGACTTCCTCGGCATGATCGACGGCATCTGGCTCGGGCCGTCGGTGGCGCTCTGGTTCATTTTCTTCTTCTCGCGTTATCTGAGCGCGAGAAAGCCGGTCCTGCCGCGGGCGGCGGACTGCGCTTTGCAATTCGGCGCGCTGCTGTTTGGCTGGTTCGTCACATTCGCGGTATTAGTGGTCCTTGCCTATGCGCTGCGCGCGCTTAGCGAGTCGCCCGCAACCTGATCATCAGCAGTATGATCGCATGAAATTTTCCCACTTCTCCCACATCTGGGCACGCGCAAGGCGGAGATGGTTCTCCATGCTGACAGCGTTAAAGGCGGCCCGCGCTGCCGCCGTTACCGCGCACGTTACGCCGCCGCGCTCTTAGCCGGGGACAAGGCGACCGAAGCCTCTGTCGTGAGGAGGAGGAAGGTGAAAGTCTCCTGCAGATAGAGCCGGACGGTTGCATCCGTATGGCTCAGATAGCCGATGGAGAGGTCCTGGCCGATGTGCAGAGCGAAATCGCCGCCGCGGGTTGTGAGCACGAACGCGCCCGCGATCGCCGGCGCCCAGATGATCTCGCCGTCGACAAGGCGCTTGACGTGCTCCAGCACCGGATATCCGTGATCGCTGGTTTCGCTGAGCCCGGTATAGGCGTCGGCGCTCAACAGCACGGAGTAGGGACCGTTGACGCCGACGAGACGCAATTGGCTCAGCGCCTGGGCAATGGCGTCCGGGTAATCGCGGATATCGGGCGGCAGCGTCATCACCGGATTGCTGGTCCCTTCGCGGACGCCGCCGATGCCGGCTGAGGCATAGCCGTCGAAGATCGCGCGATCTTCGGCGAAGGCGATGCTCTGCGCCGCATCCTTTGCCGGTTGCCAATCGGAATCGGTAGCGCCGCGCTCGACGTCGTCAATCTGCTGGCGACTGAGTTCGAACGGCACGCGCAGTTCAACCAGCGCGTTGACCTCGCGCTGCCGCGCCAGGATGCTTTCGCCCGACGGCTTGATATTGCGCAGATGGCCGGTGCCGACGGCCGACAGGGCGACGCCGCCCGGTCCGTGCACATCGACGACGCGCCGCGCGGCGAGATAGCGCTTGAGCGTGCGCGACACTTCCTCTTCGATGTCGGCCCACGCCGCCTCGGAAATCGGGGCGAGCTCGCGATGAAGATTATTCATGAGAGGAGTCTCCTTTGAGCGAGCCGATGCCGAGCGAACCATCGCGGGCCGGCGCCGGCGGCGTTGGTGGAGCGGGGGTTGACGTTTCGGCCGGCGCGCTTTCAGCCGGCGCGGTGCTGTCGCCGACATTGTCGAGGAACGTCGCCGACGGAACGAAGAAGAGATTGCCGGTTACGGCACGGCTGAAATCCAGCAGCCGATCGTAGTTGCCGGGCGGACGGCCGACAAACATGTTTTGCAGCATCTGCTCTGTGATCCGCGGCGACTTGGCGTAGCCGATGAAATAGGTGCCGAATTCGCCGCGGCCGACGTTGCCGAACGGCATGTTGTCGCGCAGGATCTTTTTCTCCTTGCCGTTCTCCACGATCGTGGTCAGCGCGTTGTGGGCCGAGGTCGGCTTGACCGCATCGTCGAGCTCGATGTCGGAGAGCTTGGTGCGGCCGATAATGCGTTCCTGGGCTTCGGTGGATAGCGTGTTCCAGCCAGCCACATCGTGCAGATATTTCTGCACGATCACGTAGCTGCCGCCGGCGAACGTCGGGATCCTCCGCGCCGATATAGGCGGCGTCGATCGCCGTCTGGCCGGTCGGGTTCTCGGTTCCGTCGACAAAACCGATCAGATCGCGGTCGTCGAAATAGCGAAAGCCGTGCACCTCATCGACCACGGAAACGGCATCGCCGAGCCGCGCCATGATTTGCGTCGCCAGTTCGAAGCACAGATCCATGCGCTTGGCGCGAATGTGGAAGAGGAGATCGCCGGGCGTCGCGACCGCGTGACGAGGTCCGGCGCGGATTTCGCGAAACGGATGCAGTTCCGCCGGCCGCGGCGCGCCGAACAGCACATCCCACGCGTCCGAGCCAAATCCCATGACGCAGGACAGGTTGCCTTCGATGTCGCGGAAGCCAACCGCGCGCAACAGTGCGGGCAAGTCGGCGCATAGCGAACGGACCGCGTCGCGGCTGGCGTCGCCGGAATTGATGGTCACGACCATAAAGATCGCAGCGCGGGTGAGCCGTCGCATGACCTCCTGCGGTTCGGCAGGCGCCCCGTCTGTCGGTGCGGATGGGCTCAATGCGGCGGACTCCATCGGCGAAACGCCAAATGTCTTATGTCGAAATCATCCGGCGAAAATGCCAGTGGCTTGTCGCAACGGAGACTTTAGGCGACCGCGCGGCGCCGGGGAAGGCTGGCTGCCGCTCCGTCAGGCCGCTGCGAGCGGCCTTCCTTCGCTCTCGCGCAGCGCGCGGAAGACTGCCTCGGCCGTGAGCGGCAATTCGGTGAGCCGCACGCCGACCGCGTCGTCGATGGCGTTGGCGATCGCCGGCGAGAGCGGCATGGTCGAGGACTCGCCGACGCCCTTGGCGCCGAACGGCGCGTTGCTCTGATAGGCGTCGATCGCGTCGTTGATCATCAATCGCCGGCAGGTCGCCGATGCCCGGAATCTTGTAGTCGGCGAGCGAGGCGTTGGTGATCTGGCCGTTGTCGAGATTGATCTTCTCGAACAGGGTGAAGCCGAGCTGCATCATCGCGGCGCCGGAAATCTGCGTCTCGACGATGCGCGGGTTGACCGGCGTGCCGCAATCGACCGCGTTGACGAGCTTGGCGACGTGCACGCGGCCGGTCTCGGTGTCGACCTCGACCTCGACGCCGGCGGCCGCCACCATCCAGAACGGCGTGATCGCGGTCGAGGCCCCGGTGTCATGGTCGGGCATGACGTGCTCGGGCTTGTAGCTGCCGCTGCCGACGATGTTGCCGGCCTTCATGCCGTATTTCTTCACGAACAGGCCGGAGACGGGCGTGTTGCTGCCTTCCGGCTCGCCGACCTCGCGGCGCAGCTCCTCGATTTTTTGCCGCGCGTCCTCGGCGGCAAGCCGCACCGCGTGGCCCATGTGGAACAGTGAGCGGGAGCCGAGCGTGCCCATGTCGTAGGGCGTGATGTCGGTGTCGCGGGCGACGACGCGCACCGACTCGGCGGGCACGTTGAGCACTTCGCCGACGATCTGCGCCATGGCGGTGTCGGAGCCTTGGCCCATGTCGACGGTCGAAATGTAAAGCGTGGGGCTGCCGTCGGCGCCGACATTGACGATGGCGACCGACGTGGTCGGCGACACGCAGGCCTTGAGCGCAAACGCGATGCCGCGGCCGCGCTTGACCGTGCCGCTGCCGCGGTCGAATTTCTCCGACCAGCGCATGCGGTCGGCGACGTGTTCGAGCACCGCTTCGAGCGCCGCGTCTTTCAGGATCGTGCCGGTCGCCTGCGGCCGGCCGTTGCGCAGCACGTTCTTGCGGCGGAATTCGACCGGATCGATCTTGAGCGCGCGCGCCATCATGTCGGTATGGCTCTCGTAGGCGAAGGTGAGCTGCGGCATGCCGAAGCCGCGCAGCGCGCCCGCCGGCGTCATGTTGGTGTACATGGCGTAGGAATTGATCCAGACGTTGTCGATGTCGTAGGGACCGGCGGCGGTGAAGCCGGATTTGTGCGTCACGCGCGGGCCGATATCCGCATAGGCGCCGCCGTTCCAGAACACCTCGCATTTGCGCGCGGTGATGCGGCCGCTCTTGTCGACCGCGGATTTGATGCGCACCGTCGCCGGGTGCTTGGTGATCTGATAAAATTGCTCTTCCATGGTCAGCGCGATCTTGACCGGCCGCCGCGCGATCATCGAGCATGCCGTCACCAGCGCTTCGAGCTTGATGTAGAGCTTGCCGCCGTAGCCGCCGCCGAGATACGGCACCTTGATGCGCACGCGGTTTTCCGGCCAGCCGAGCAGCCGCGCGATCTCCGAGCGCACGAACGACGGTCCCTGCGCGCCGCTATGGATGGTCAGGCCGGAATCCTTGTAGTCGGCGATCGAGGCGAACGGCTCGAATGGCACGTGCAGGCATTTTTGCGTGCGGAATTCGTGCTCGAACACCTGCGCCGCTTGCGGCAAAGGCCTTATCGACGTCACCGCGCCGCGTCTTGGCCTGCAGCGCGAGATTGGTGTTTTTGATGCCCTTGAGATGCTTGAGGTCGGCGAAGGTGCCGGCGGGCTTGAGCTCGTCGTGCACGTAGGCGTCGGCGGTCATCGCCTCGACCTCGTCGTAGATCGGCTCCATCTCTTCGTATTCGGCGACGATGGACTGCGTTGCAGCTTCGGCCACGTGCGGATCGGCGGCGAGCACCACCGCCACCGGCTCGCCGACGAAGCGCACTTTGTCCATCGCCAGGATCGGCTGGTCGTGGAAGGCCGGGCCGTAATACGGGCTCGGGAATGACCTTGACGACATCGTCGGCGGTGATGACGCGAAAGACGCCGGGCATCTTCGCCGCCTCGCTCACGTCGACCGATTTGATGCGTCCGTGCGCGACCGTCGAGCGGAAGATCTTGCCGTGCAGCATGCCGGGCAGCCGCATCAGATGCGTGTATTCGGCGCGGCCGGTGACTTTGTCGCGCGCTTCGAGGCGCGGCACCGAGCGGCCGATCTGGCCGCCGCCGATAGGTTTTTTGGCATCAGAATTCTCCTTAGGGCTCATGCTCGCACGACTTGGGCCTCGCCGCCAAACCGGAAAATGCGCTATCGCCTAGCTGCCATGCGACAACTATGATGGCTGCAAATGCCGATTAGCGAGAGCGTAGGAAACTGACCATGGATATGAGCGTTTCGGTCGCACCCGAGAAGCAGGCGGTGACGGAGCAAGCCGCGCGAATCGCGGTCAGGAGCCCGAATGCGAGCGACCTCGACGAATGGCTCGCCAAGGTCGAAGCGATGGGCGAACTCAAGCGCATCACCGCCGAGGTCGATCCCGATCTCGAAGCCGCCACCATCACCTATCTGGTCGGCAGCCAGAAGAGCCCGGCGCTGTTGTTCGAGAACATCAAGGGTCATCCCGGCCATCGCGCGCTCTACAACATGATCGGCTGCAATCTGTCGCGCTTCTGCCTGATGATCGGCGAGGAGCCGGTCGATCATCCGCTCAAGGCGGTGCAGGCGCTGCAGCGCAAGATGGGCCGCACCATGAAGCCGCGCGAGGTGCCGGCCGACACGGCGATCTGCAATCAGAACGTCGTCACCGGCGAGGCAAGATCGACATCCGGCAATTCCCGGCGCAGCGGATGTGGCCGCTCGACGGCGGGCTTTATCTCGGCACCGGCGACGCGGTGGTGACGCAATGTCCGGAAACCGGCCGCATCAATGTCGGCACCTACCGCATGATGATCAAAGGGCCGCGCGAGATCGGCGTCTATACCTCGCCCGGCAAGGACGCCACGCTCGACCGCGAGAAGTGGTGGAAGATGGGCAAGCCGATGCCGATCGCGGCGGCCTACGGCATCGATCCGCTGTTGTTCCTGGTCGGCGCGACGACGCTTTCCCAAGACCGAAAGCGAATACGAATATTACGGCGGCATCGACGGCAGCGCCGATCGAGGTGTTCAAGAGCGATCTCACCGGCCTGCCGCTGCCGGCGCGCGCCGAGATCATCATCGAGGGCTTCGTCTATCCGGACGAGACGTTCGCCGAAGGTCCGTTCGGCGAGTTCACCGGCTATTACGGGCGGCCGAGCGGCGCGACGCCGTTCATGCGGGTGGAGAAAGTGCGCTTCCGCAACAATCCGACGCTGACCTGCGCGCTGATGGCGGACGGTCCGGCCAACGAAGCCGGCCTGTTCTGGGCGGCGTTGCGTTCGGCGGCGATCTGGGCCGATCTGCAGAAGCTCGGCGTGCCCGGCATCAAGGGCGTCTGGTCGATTCCGGAAGCGGCCGGCTGGGGCATCACCGTCGTCTCGATCAAACAGCAGTATCCCGGCCACGCCTCCGCAGGTGATGGCGCTCGCCGCGCAATGCGTCAGCGGCGCGTATTTCGGCAAATACGTCATCGTGGTCGACGACGACGTCGATCCGACCAACGTGCATCAGGTGCTGTGGGCGATGGCGACGCGCTCGCGGCCGGCGCAGTCGATCGACATCCTGCGCGAGACCTGGAGCACGTTCCTCGATCCGAGCCTCAATCCGCCGGAAATCCGCCCGTGGGGCTCGAAGGCGCTGATCAACGCCTGCATGGACTTCCGCTACATCAAGACGTTCTCCAAGCGCACCAAGCTGTCGCAGCCGATGTACGAGCAGGTGGTGGCGCGCTGGAACGAGCTGGGCTTTTCCGGCAGTCCGCCGGCGGTGTCGGTGTTCGAGGATGCAGCGCCGGGGACAAAGGTCGACTAGGTGTTGCGATCAGCAGCGCGGCGCGGATGCAACGGGCTCAAAATGGGGGTCGCTCCGCGCGTCAATAGTCTTGCGATAGACGATGAATCCCGAACGCACTGCTACTTTGTCGTAAAGCCGTTGCGCCACGACGTTTGTATCCTGAGTTTGCCAGTACACGCGCGGTGAACCCGCTTCTCTGGCGCGATCGTACACGCCATTGATCAGAGCACGTCCGACGCCCTGGCCGCGCACCTGTTCGCTGGTGAACAGATCCTGCAAATAGCAGATCGGTCCGAGCATGGAGGTATGTCGATGAAAAATGTAGTGCGTCAGGCCGACGAGTTGTCCGCCACGTTCGGCGACCAACGCATGCACGGGCTCGTAGGCGTCAAAGAAACGCGCCCAGGTCATGCGCGTCACTTCGGCGGGAATTGCGGTAGGGCCGGCGCGCTTGTAAAAAGCATTGTAGCCGTCCCACAGCGGCAGCCATTGATCGAAATCGGTCGTCGCGACCGCGCGAATGATCAGTTCATCGGTCATCGTGGTGTCAGTTATGGCGGTGTCAGTCACGGCGGTGATTGCCCCGGTGTCGGGTGACAAATCTACGGCCGGCAAGGCAAGAAGGCTATCAGACAAACAGCTTGTAGCGAGCGAGCGCCGCCGCGCGGCTATCGTTCGCCAGTCAGACGGCGAGCGCGGGCAGCAAAGTCGCGGCTGTCACATCGGCGGCTAATGGTGGTGGCCGTGCCGGCGAGCAGGAAGGCCGTCATTCCAGGCCGTGTGCGGCAGCGCTGCGTCGACGATCCACCCGCCGATGAAGGGAATGACGCAATCGGCCATGCCGGTATAGGCCTCGCGCGGCGTGAGTGCGCGTCGCAGCACGATCGTCGCCGCGATCGGATAGACGACCGCGCATCCGTAGGTCGTCACCGCCAGCGCGATAAATGGGGAAGCCGGGCGCACCGCCGGAACACCATGCTTGTGTACGAGCGCATAACTGGCGCCGGTCGTGGCGACACCGACTGCGATGCCGGTCGCAGTCAGGCGCGGGTCTTGCCCACGGAAGAGAAAGGTCCAGAGCGGGTTGTCACCCGCCTGCGCAACTCCGCTCGGCAGCCCCATTGCCAGAATGAGCGCCGCCGTCAGCCATAGATGCCGCTTCACTATTCGCCCCCCGTCCGCGCCGATTGCCCCGAACACGAAAAACGGACGCAACACCGCGCGACCTTACTCGTATCATCACGATGATGCTGGAACGATCCAAACGTATCTAGCGTCCAGACCACTTGTCGGCGCGCAATTTCGGCGACTGTGGCCGAAGGGCAACGATTTATCGTCGGCGGGAGCGAGCGCGGACCGTTTTGGTTGAGTTGGCGTGACCGGCTCGATGAGTTTGGTTGTGCTGGGCGGCTATGCGGCAGGCGCGTGCCGCCTTCCCCGGCCTACGGGCGCTGCTGGGGTATCAGCGCGACGGCGCCGCGCCGGGATATCCGGGGCGAAACAGCGACAGCTTGTTTTCGAACAGGAAGGCGCGATCCAGTGCAACCAAGTAACCGCTCGGACGATCCATGTAAAAGACGCTGCCGAGCACAGACCGGTTATCAAGGTCCTTGCCGTCGCGCAGCACCTGGATCTCATGCAGATTGATTTCGCGCCGATAGGGCGCGTTCTGCAATTCTTCGAAATCTGCAACTGTGACTCCGACGACAACAAGCGCGATCTGAATTCCCGCTGCGGCGGCAGCCCAAGCCGACGACCTGACGCCGAGCATCAGCACGCCGTAGAGGCCCCATCCCCATGGCATGATTGACGTGATGTAACGCGACGTCGCCATAGTCTCCATCGAAGCGGACAGCCGTCCGATCTCGATCATCAGGCTCGTGCCGATGCCAAGCGCGATCAGCACAACATATTTGTTCATACGCGCGCGCAATTCCGTGGGCGCGCGCCAATAAATCGTTCCGGCCAGCGCCGTCAGTGACCAGGCCAACGCACCAACCGCGATATCAAGCGGCAAAACCGAATGATTGTGGATTTGCCCCACATACGCCGAACCGGCAAGAATGAGGTTTCCCAACAGCAGCGACAGCGGTGCGAAAACGAAAGTCCCGGCTTCCGCTTGCAGGCGCGTCAACGTGAAAGCAGCAAAGCCAAGGAAGATGGCGAGGAATGAAGCCAGTACGAGGCGGTTCCGGGCGCGCCCGCCGAGCAGCAGAGACCCAATAAAAGCCGGCCAGATCAATGTGCCCTGGAGCATGGTCAGTGAGCACAGGATCGCCGACAGCGTCGCCATGACCAGAAAGACGACGCGACTTGTCCGCACCCAGCGATCGATCAACAGGACGCCGAGCAGAAAAAGCAGGTTCACTGTGACAAAATCGAGACACGTTGCAACCGTCAGGACTTCCCATTGTCCAAGCGAAAGGGTCAGTGCGAACACTGGGGCGGCGAGCCCGATTGCGCCCGCTCGCTTCCGTGTCGTTCCGGTTTCGACCAGATCGAATACCAGGCTCGCGCAAAACAGGACCGCAGAGAGGAGCATCACAATGACGACGCACCAGCGCAGCAAGGCCAGGTCAAGGGATGCGATCCGCCAGTCCAGATACGTCGCCGTGCGGGCGAGAAGAAGAGGATGTCCGTTGTGCGGAGTAAAGAAATATCGCCAGCCGATCTGATGATTGATGAAGGCCTTCAGCAAAGAGATGAGAGCCCAATCATCGAGGAAAGGAACGTCCTGGCACATGTAGAACGCTTCCAGAAGGAAGGCGCCCAGACTGGCGGCGACGAGCGCAAAGCCGACCCCAGTAAGCAACCCCGGCCGCAGGCTCATTTGGCCAAAAGGGTATTGCATCGTCGGTTTGGAAAGCTGTTCGTCCGGCGCTTCACCCGCCGACGAGACAAAAATTCCAAGGCGCTGCGGCATTCGCACTTCCCGGCTGAACGGCGACAAGCAATCGCGCTCTGCGCAATGCGGCTAAGGCAAGCTTGCTCGGCTGGCGAGGCGCCTCGGCCTCATAGGCGCCGCGGCGTTCCGGCTCGTCATATTGGCGTACATGCGACGGAGTGAACGCTTGAGCGCCGCCAGCTCCTCCATCGAAAGTCCCGCGCTGGCATCGGCTTCGATCGCTCTCGCGAGCGGAATGAGCCGCGCCACCAGCGCGTTGCCCTTTGCCGAGAGCGCCACCACCACTTCGCGATTGCTGTTGGTTGACCGCGTGCGTGTCGCCAGTCCGGTCCGGATCAACCGCGTCACCAGCCGCGACAAAGTCGAAGCGTCGATGCTGGTCAGTTCGGCGAGGTCGATCTGCCGCTGGCTGCCGTTTGCCGACAGCGCCGCCATCACGCGCCACATCGCGATGCTCACGCGGTGCGGCGCCAGGGTCTCGGCGCCGAACTGATCGGCCATGACGGTACCGACCCGGTTCACCAGGTAGGGCAGATAGTCGGAAAGATTGAGCCGCGAAGCCGGTTTTGCCGCCATTTGCGGGCGCTTTTATCGCACAATTATTGAATTTACAACAGATGCAATTTCAACTATTGTTTCGCAAACGAACCAGGCGTGCAGGGAGGATGTCATGGACTTTGGTTACTTCACGCTGAGCGACAATCACTACGAAAACAATTCGCGCTCCTCGAACCAGTTCGTCGCCGATATCACCGATCAGGCGCTCTATGCCGACAAGCTCGGCATGCACTCGGCCTGGATCGGCGAGCATCATTTCAATTCGCTCGGCGTGCTGTCGTGCCCCGATCTCGTGCTGTCCTATGTCGCGGCGCAGACCAAAAACATCCGTCTCGCGCCTGCGGTCACGGTGACACCGCTGCATCATCCGATCCGCGTCGCCGAGCAATGGGCAACGCTCGATCTTCTCTCCAACGGCCGGGTCGACTTCGCCTGCGGCCGCGGCTACGACCGGCGCGAATACGAGCCGTTCCACGTGTCGTTCGACGACAATCAGGGCATTTTCGAAGAGGGCGTCGAGCTCATCCGCCGCCTCTGGCAGGCCGATGACCGCATCTCGCATCACGGCAAACATTATTCATTCGACGACGTGCGCATCACGCCGAAGCCGGTGCAACGGCCGATCCCGACCTATGTCGGCTCGTTCTCGAAGCCCTCGATCGAGCTTGCCGCGCGGCTCGGCTGCGGCCTGATCGTGGCGCCGTTCGCGGCGACGATGAGCTTCGGCGGCCTGCAGCAGGTGTCCGATCTCTATCACGAGACCTGCGCCAAGCACGGCACCACGCCGCAGCGGCTGATGTGCAGCTACTTCACCCATTTCGCCGACAACAAGGCGCAGGAAGACGCGCAGCGGGCGCGGCAGGTCCGCTATTACCGCGAATGCGTGATCCCGGCGCTGCCCGGCGATCCGAAAACCGCGCCGCCGAGCTATCGCTATTTCGTCGACATGGTCGCCAAGCTCGGCAAGGTGAAGCCCGAGGATTTGACCGAGAATTCGGTGCTGCTCGGCTCGCCGGCGCGCATCGTCGACATCCTGAAGAAGGTCGAAGCCGCCGGCTTCGACGAGGTCATCCTCTACGTCAATGTGGGATTGAAGCCGCACCAGCAAGTGAAGGATGAGATGGCGCGCTTCATGGCCGAAGTCGCTCCCGCCTTCGCCGGCGCGCGCAAAGAGGCCGCGGCGTAATTCAGACAAAGCGGGGGCACGTCAAGTCTGAAGCGGCGTGTGCCCGAGGCGGGTCTTCAGATGGGTTAAAGCGCCGGAACGAATTACGCCGCTTAGCCTTGTCGGCTTGCGATGACCTGATTTCGCTGGCACAAGGCCGAATGGTAGCCACCGTTTTCGTGTGGCGGAGCATCATGGCGCCACCAATTCAGGCCGTTTTTGAGCAACGGCGCGATCAGACATTTCCCAAGCTCGATCCGCTGGAGATCGATCGCGTGCGGCGGTTTGGCGAGGTGCGTTCTTTTGCGCCCGGCGACCGGCTGATGACCGCGGGCGAGGTCGGTCCGGGCCTGATGGTCATCCTCTCCGGCAGTGTCGCTGTCACCGAGCACGATCAATTCGGCGTAAACCAGCAGATCACGCTGCATATCCACGGCAGTTTCATGGGCGAACTGGCGCAATTGTCCGGCCGCCCCGCGCTGCTTGATGCTACCGCCGAGCAGCCGGTGGAAGCGCTCATCATCATGCCGGATCGCTTGCGGGCGCTCATGGTTGCGGAGGCGGAACTTGGCGAGCGCATCATGCGCGCGCTGATTCTGCGCCGCGTCGCCATCCTGAAAACCGGGGCAGGCGGACCGATCATCCTTGGCCGCGCCGATGACGGCGACGTGCTGCGGCTGGAGGATTTCCTGCGCCGCAATGGTCATCCGCACCAGTTGCTCAATCCGGAGACCGATGCGGCGGCGAAGACGCTGATCGAACGTTTTCACATCGATCCCGGACAACTGCCAATCGTCGTTTGTCCGAGCGGGCAGTTCCTGCGCAATCCGGGCGTGGACGAACTGGCGCGCTGCCTCGGTCTGGTGCGGCCGATCGCTGCCGGATCGCGTCTATGACGTCGCCGTCGTAGGCGCCGGTCCGGCCGGTCTCGCCACGGCTGTCTATGCCGCGTCCGAGGGTCTGTCTGTCCTTGTTCTTGATTGCCGCGCCTTCGGCGGTCAGGCCGGCGCGTCGGCCAGGATCGAGAACTACCTCGGCTTCCCGACCGGGATCACCGGCATGGCGCTGATGGCGCGCGCCTACAATCAGGCGCAGAAGTTCGGCGCCGACATGGCGATCCCCGATGAGGTGGCGACGCTCGACGGGCAGGGCGGCAATTCGTTCGCCTTGCGTCTGCGGACCGGAGAGCAAGTGAGTGCCCGCTCGGTGGTGGTCGCCACCGGCGCCCGCTATCGCCGGCTCGATGTGAAAAATCTCGACGCATTCGAAGGATCGAGCGTGCACTATTGGGCTTCGCCGATCGAAGCAAAACTATGTACCGACCAGGAAGTCCTGCTGGTCGGCGCCGGAAATTCGGCCGGCCAAGCGGTGGTCTATCTGGCGAGCCAAGGCGCGAAGGTGCGGATGTTGGTGCGCCGTTCCGACCTCACCGCCACCATGTCGCGTTATCTGGTCGATCGCATCCGCGGTCTGGCCAACGTCGAGGTGGTGACGGACGCCACAGTGACCAGCCTCGACGGCCACGACGGCATCCTGCAAAGCGTCCGCTGGCGCATTGGCAAGACGGGCGAAGAAGTGCAGCGGCCGATCAGACATTTGTTCTTGTTCATCGGCGCTGATCCCAACACCGACTGGCTGCGCGGATCGGATATCGCTCTCGACGCCAAGGGCTTTATTCTCACCGGCGAGGAAGCTGGCAAAGACCGCCATCTGCTGGAGACGGCACGGCGCGGCGTTTTTGCCATCGGCGACGTGCGCGCGAAATCGGTCAAGCGCGTCGCTGCGGCAGTCGGCGAGGGCGCGCAGGTCGTCGCAGCGTTGCACGCGTTTTTGGCGGCCGACGAGTTCTCGTTTGGCTGCTGGTTCTATCGAGACAATTAAAACAGGCTAAGCTCGGATCCGCGGTTTTGCCCGATGCGAGCGGCTTACGGATCGAGCTCGGTGTCCCAGTACAGATAATCGAGCCAGCTATCGTGCAGATAGTTGGGCGGGAACAGCCTGCCATTGCGGTGCAGGTGCTGTACCGTCGGCTGGAACGGCCTTTGCGAGGGCCACATCTTCGACTCGGCCGAGGTGAGATTGCCCTTGCGCAGATTGCACGGCGAGCAGGCGGCAACGACGTTGTCCCAGGTCGTATGGCCGCCGCGCGAGCGCGGCAGCAGGTGATCGAAGGTCAGATCGTCGCGCGTGCCGCAGTACTGGCAGCTGAAGCGGTCGCGCAGGAACACATTGAAACGCGTGAACGCCGGATGCGTCGTCGGCTTCACGAAGGTCTTCAGCGACACGACGCTCGGCAGCTTCATCTCCAGGCTCGGGCTGCGCACCGCGCGCTCGTAATTGGCGACGATGTTCACCCGATCGAGAAAGACGGCCTTGATGGCGTCCTGCCACGACCACAGCGACAGCGGATAATAGCTCAGCGGTCGGAAGTCGGCGTTGAGCACCAGCGCCGGAAAGCCGGACGGCGATAGGGAAGGCGATCCAGGTGGTGTTACCTGCACGTTCAAGAGGCGATTTCCTATCGCGACTCACAATGCCGCACCGGCGGCATCAAGCGCTAGTTTATAGGAGGAGGTGACAGGATTGTGAAGACCGGTCCGGTGGTTATGGGCCCTGGTTACGCATGTTGCCGAGTCGTCATGTGGGGTCGACGAAGAACGGGAGTCCGTGCCGAAAAACCGCCGGACTGTGCCGATGTAACGGCGGCGTGAAACGGCCACGCGGGCGCCGTTTTGCCGCCCGACCGGCGACAAGGTCGCGCGGTGATTGGAACCAGACACCCCGAACAAAACGCCGCAGCCCGCATTAAGGACTAAGTCGCCATCATCTACCGGGCGGGGTGGATCTGTTCGGGCGCGGCCGACGTCACGGCAACTCGAGGACGCCGGCTATATACCAACCGGCCAACGTGTCAGTTCATGGCTTATGTGAATTTTGCAGCCATCGTCGATTTTTGCATCCGCCGCGCCGGGCTCGTTGTGCTGGCGAGCGCGGTCATTCTGGCTGGGTCGGCAGTCTACGTCGCGCGCCACTTCGCCATTAATACCGACGTCAGTACGTTGTTGTCGCCCAACCTGCCCTGGCGGCAGCGCGAGTTGTCGTACGAGGCCGCGTTCCCGCAACAGGTGACCTCGATCCTTGCCGTAGTCAGTGCGCCGACGCCGGAATTTGCCGACGCTGCCGCTGCCAAGCTAGCTGACCAGCTCGAACCGCAGACGCGCTTCTTTCATTCGGTCTCGAACGTTGGGGGCGGCGCGTTCTTCGCGCGCAACGGACTTCTCTATTTGCCGCAGAACGAACTCAACGACCGTTTGCATAAATTGACGCAAGCCGTACCGCTGATCAGAACGCTTGCCGCCGATCCGTCGCTGCGTGGCCTAGCGCAGACATTGTCCATGACGCTGCAAGGCGTTGCTGTTGGCCGCATCAGTCTCGATGCCATGGCGCAGCCGCTCAATACGGTCGCTGACACCATCGAGAGCGTGCTTGCCGGAAAACAGACCGCGTTTTCCTGGCAGGTTCTGGTCAACGGCAAGCCGGCCACCTTCGCGGACTTGAATCAGCTCGTCGACATATACCCGAAGCTTGATTTCAACACGCTCGAGCCCGGCCACGCGGCGGCGCAAGCCATCCGCAACACGGCCGCGGCGGCGCATCTCGATGCGGACTATGACGCGTCCGTGCGCTTGACCGGCCCGACGCCGCTCGCCGACGCGCAGTTCGCTTCCCTGCAGCAGGGACTATGGCTCAACAGCATCATCACGGCGGCGATCATCCTCATCGTGCTCTGGCTGGCGCTTGGGTCGCCGCGCATTGTGCTCGCGGTGATCGTGACCATTTTCGTCGGCCTGGTCACAACCGCCGCGCTCGGGCTCCTTCTGGTCGGGGCGTTCAATCCGATTTCGGTCGCCTTCGCCATGCTGTTCGTCGGACTGGGCGCCGACTTCGCGATCCAGTTCAGTGTCCGCTACCGTGAGCAACGCTACGAATTAAAAGAGCTCGCACCTGCTTTGGTCGATGGGGCTCGCTATGTCGGGGCGCCGCTGACGCTTGCTGCGCTGGCGGCGGCGGCCGGCTTTCTGTCCTTCGTGCCGACCAGCTATCGCGGCGTTGCCGAACTGGGCTTGATCGCCGGCGTCGGCATGATCGTGGCCTATATCTTCAGCATGACGCTGTTGCCCACCCTGCTGTCACTGTTCAAAGCGCCGCCCGAGCCGCGCCCGATGGGCTATGCCGGAATGGCAGGCGCCGACCGCTTCATGCACCGGCATCGCGTACTGATTATCGTTGCCACCTCGCTGGTCGTGCTCGCTGGGCTGCCGTCGCTCGCTTGGCTCCGTTTCAATTTCGATCCGAACAGCCTGCAAGTTCCCAACGCGGAAGCGGTGACGACGCTGCATCAGTTGAGCGGCAATCCGCAATTCGCCTTCATCACCGCCGACGTGCTCACCTCGCCGGCCAATGCCGCGGAGGCCGCCAAGCGGCTATCGTCCCTGCCCGAAGTCGCCAGCACGCGGAGCCTCGACAATTTCGTTCCGGCCGATCAACCGGAGAAATTGAAAGCTATCGCCGCAGCGGCCGCCGCGCTCGATCCTGCGCTGCAAGGCAAGCCCGCCGCAAAGCCCTCCGACGCTGACAATATCGCCGCGCTGCGCGGCGACGCGAAGGCGTTGCAGGAAGTCGCCGGCGAGGCGGCCGGGCCGGGCGCAAAGGCCGCCCAAAGGCTTGCCAAGGATCTCGACGCGCTCGCCGGGGCGAGCGCGCAGGTGCGCGAGCAGGCGCAGGAGGTGTTCATTGCACCGCTGCAGATCAATCTGCAGGCGATCGCGGCGTCATTGCATCCGCAGACGGTGACGCAAGCCGACCTGCCGGGCGATCTCGTGCGGCAGTGGACAGCGCCGGACGGCCTCGTCCGCACCGAGATCCTGCCGCGGGGCAATGCCAACGACAGCGCGACGCAGCGCGGTTTCGCGCAGGCGGTGCTCGCGGTCGAGCCGGACGCGACCGGCGCGGCCATCGAGACCTACCAATGGGGAAATACGATCACGTCGGCCTTCATCCAGGCGGGCGCGGTGGCAATCTGCTTGATCGCCCTTCTGCTTCTTTTGGTACTGCGGCGGATCGGCGACGTACTGCTGACCTTGATTCCGCTCTTGGTGGCGGCGGCGGTGACGCTCGAAATCTGCGCGTTGACCGGCTTTGCGCTCAACTACGCCAACATCATCGCGCTGCCGGCTTTGCTCGGCGTCGGCGTCGCCTTCAAAATCTATTACGTCATGGCGTGGCGGCGCGGCGAATATAATTTCCTCGAGTCGAGCCTGACGCGCGCGGTGTTCTTCAGCGCGCTGATGACGGCGACCGCCTTCGGCAGCCTGTGGTTTTCGGCGCACCCGGGAATTTCCAGCATGGGCAAGCTGTTGGCGCTGTCGCTCGCCTGCACGCTCGCCTCCGCCGCCTTGTTCCAGCCCGCGCTGATGGGCCCGCCGCGCACCGTCGCGACGGCGAAAGACGCCAGAAGCGGATGAGTCCAATTTGGATTAGATGAAATCGAGTTCCTAATCTCATCGTAAACTATTTCGACGTCGCCAACGCGGTTCCGCTCGCGGTCTAAGGCGCGGCCTCGTCGTCTCTCCAGCGAAATCCAGATTGCCGGCCCGAGCGCCGTCGCGCCGCGAATCTCGCGGCTTTGGTGCAAGGGTCCGTTAACGATGAGAGGGCGCGTCTCTGCGTTCAGAACAACGAAAAATCAATGCGCTTGCTCTATTGGACAAAAGTACCAAAGCGCAAATTTCGTTTTGCTCCCGAGGTTAAGGCCATGTTGGGCGTCGTGTTTCGTCATTTTGTTAGCGATCGCAGGGGCACCGTCGCGATGACCTTCGCGCTGTCTCTGATCCCGATCATCTTCCTCGGCGGTATGGGCTTGGATTTCAGTTCCGCCGTGCAGAAGCGCGCGCGGCTGAATGCGGCCGCCGATGCCGCGGCGCTCGCCGCGGTGACGCCGGCGATGATGACGCAATCGAACACGGCGGCGCAGACGGCGGCGACCAACATGTTCAATGCGGCCGCCGCGAACATGACCGGAGTCACCATCCAGCCGCCGACCGTTGCGGTGACCAACAGCGGGCTCGTTCGCACCATTACGGTCAGCTACACCGCGACCTCGACCAACACGTTTCCCAACGTGCTGGCGCTGCTGACCAAAACGTCGGAATCGACATGGCCGATCTCGGGAACGGCGACGGCGACATCGTACAGCGCGCCCAACATCAACTTCTATCTGATGCTCGACAATTCGCCGTCGATGGCGATCGCCGCGACCACGAGCGGCATCAACACGATGGTGGCCAACACCTCGGCGCAGGGCGGCTGCGCGTTCGCCTGCCATGAGACCAATCCGTCGGCCGACAGCCTGGGCAATCCAGGTGGCGAAGACAATTACACGCTGGCGAAAAACCTTAGCGTGGTGACGCGGATCCAGAACATGGCCACGGCGACGTCGGCGCTGATGACCTCGGCTTCGGATACGGAGGCGGCGAACAACGCCACCTACAAGGTGGCGATCTACACCTTCAATTACGGCAGTTCGAGCTCGTCGGCCCTCACCACGATCCAATCGCTGACATCAAGTCTTTCGACCGCGTCGAGCGCCGCCAGCAACATCGACGTGCTCGAAGTCTGCTCCAACAACTACCTGACCTGCAGCAACAACAACAACGACACCGATACCAATTTCGAGACGGCGATGACGCAGATCAACAACATCATGCCCAATCCGGGAACGGGCACCTCCAGCAGCACGCCGCAGGAGGTGCTGTTCATCGTCTCCGACGGCGTCGACGACGAAGTCAATTCGTCGTCCTGCTCGCAGTCGCTGACCGGCACCCGCTGCCAGCAGCCGTTCAACACGGCCATGTGCACCACGATCAAGAATCGCGGCATCATGATCGCGGTGCTCTATACCGAGTATCTGCCGTTGCCGACCAACACCTGGTACAACAGCTGGGTCGCGCCGTATCAAAGCTCGCTCGGCACCAATATGCAGAGCTGTGCATCGCCCGGCCTGTACTTCGAGATCACCACGGACGGCGACATCACGGCCGCCATGCAGACCTTGTTCCAGCTCGCGGTCGCGACAGCGCGCCTGAGCCAGTGACAGGCTTGGACCTGAACTTGCCTGGCTTGGTCCTGCTGCGAAGCGCTCGTCGCTGACCGTTGTCCCTCACCCTGAGGGGCTGCGACGCGGCGGCGCGACCGCCTGCGCTCGCTGTGCGAGCTACGGCGGAAGGGCGAGGCCGAGGCGCCCATCCTTCGAAGCTGCACGCGCGTCGAACGCGCGTACGCTGATGGGCTCGCGCCTCAGGATGACGGCCGCAGGATCTCAACGGTCGCAAGACGGCTATCCGTTGCGATGAACGACCCTCTTTGATCGCTTTTTGGACTGACGACGCACTCGCAATCGCTCGTCGCGAGAGACGGGGCGGAGCGAACAACGTTCGGAGCAAATTGGGCTAAGGCGAGGAGTTTTATGAGCAGGTCGAGGACAGCGGCACCGAATTCGACAGCCGCGGATAGAAGTAGCTGATCTGATAGATATTGATCGTGCCGGTGATGACGTAGCCCATCGACGGCTTGTAGGGGTAGGTCACCTCGCCCCAGATGATCGAGACGCCGCTCGGCGTTTGCAGGTTGGTCGGCAGCGTCACCGACGATCCGACCGTGCGCGCGGTGCCGTTGAGCGAGCAGCTCCAGGTTATCGTGCCCTGGCCGGAGGCGTTGGTTGGCGACACTTCCGACAGCGTCACGACCATACTACTCGTTGTATACGGCGCCATGACCTGCGACGATGCACCGAGAATGGTCTGCATGGTCGCTGGGTCGATCGTAACGTATTGGGAGGCGAGGTCGGTCAGCGTACGCGCTGTTTCCGTCGCCTTGAAGTCGATCGACAGCCCCTCGCCCAACTCGACGCTGCCGACATAGAGCGTGAGCATGAACGGCAGGATGATGGCGAATTCGACGGCGGATACGCCGTCACGATCGCTGCCGAAGCGGTGCAGATAGCGGCGAAGGCTCACGATGTATCCGCCCGCTGTCATCAATATGGCTCGTTCTTGAACACGGCGCACGACGTCAGGAGGCGATCGCCGTTGGAGAGGTTTGATAGATTAAATCCGAGCGGGCCGAGCACGATCGGCCACTGATACATGACCTGCACGACCACGATGTCGCTCGGGCCGCCCGGGTTATAGCTCCACGTATTGGTCACCGTACCTTGCGCATTGTAGGTAAGCGTCGGCGATGAGCAGCTCGACGACCCAAAGCTTGCGTAGGTCTGCACGTTGACCAAGATCTTGCTGCAGGTGAACAGCGCGCTGACCAGAGCGGAGGTGTTGGAGCCTGTGCAGATGTAATTGCTGAACCCGGCTTGGGTGACGTTGGCGTTTTGCGCCTGCCCGGTCAGGATGTAGCGGCTGGCCTCCTCGGTGACCTCGTCGAGGACGCGGCCGGCAAAAAAGACCAGAGCCGTTTCGAACAGCGCGACGAGCAGCGCCATGAACGGCGCCGCCACCAGCGCGAACTCCACCGCGGTGGCGCCCTTTTGGCAGACAGCGAAATGTTTTGGGGACCGAAGCATCATTGCGCCTCGGGCCAGTTTTTCCCGCAAAGCCACGAACATGCGCACACGCTCCAACACAGCGTTTCTAGGCGGAATTTGCTAGAAATCCGTTACTGGGCGCGGTTCCACGGGGTTAACGGATAGTCGCAAATCGGCGCGCGAGAAATTCGCCGCCGTGGCGCAAGCCCTCGGCGTCGATGCCGTGGCCGACACCGGCCGACAGGTGCCACTCGACCGCGAGCCCGAGCGCGGCCAGTCCCTGTGCGGCCTGGAAAAGCGCCTGCGGCGGAATGAGGTCATCGCGGTCGCCATGCACAAGCAGCACCGGGGGGCGTGAGGTGATTTCAGCGGCGAGGGCCTCGATCTCGCCTTGCGACGGCAGCACCAGCAGTCCGGAATAGCCGACGATCGCGGCCGGAGCAGTCGCACGGCGCAACCCGACATGCAGCGCCATCATCGTACCTTGGCTGAAACCGACCAGCGCCAGCGCCGATGGCGACAGCCGGTGCCGATTGAGCTCGGCGTCAAGAAATCGCTGCAACAGCGGCGCGGCCTTGTTGACGCCGAGCCAGCGCTCGTCGGGATTGCGGTCAGTCAGTGGGAACCATTGCCGCCCGGCCGGCGCCTGACCGCATGGCTCCGGCGCATGCGGCGAGGCGAATGCGGCCTGCGGCAGGTATTGCTGCCAGCTGCGGCCGATATCGATGAGATCGTTGCCGTCGGCGCCGTAGCCGTGGAGAAACACCACGAGCTGGCGGGCGGCTCCGGAGCGCGGATTAAGCCGCGGACCATCAAGTTCGGCGGCCATTGACACCTCGTATTGGGACACCTCGCATTGGCTTGTTTGATTTTTTTCGCGTGCCCGCGGCGGCAACGGAAGCGGCCGGCGCGCCTTCGCGTCCCTTGATGGAACGATAGTATGTCCATAGCACGCGCGCCGCCACGGATCGCCATGGCCGCCATGGTTCGGCGAGCGCGATCATCTCCTTCGCCGTCGGTCGCGCTCGCAGACCGAAGGCAAGGCGGGCCGCTTCTTGCAGCGCCAGATCGCCCGCCGGCCAGGCGTCGGCGTCACCGAGGCAGGCCAGAAGATAGATGTCCGCGGTCCATGGGCCGATGCCATGAATGGCTGTGAGCGCGGCGTGCGCGTCGTCGGGGGGGAGTTCGGCGATTTCCGCAAGCGCAAGCTTGCCGCGAATGATGGCGCGCGCGATTTCCTTGAACGCGCGGATTTTCGGCGCCGACAACCCGACGCGCTTAAGCCGCTCGGGGCGCGCCTTGGCGATGGCCTCCGGCGTGAGCGGATCGACACGCGGCGGCGAGCCGCGTCCAGATCGCATTGGCGCTGGCGGTCGAAAGCTGCTGCGCGACGATGATGGCGGCAAGCCCGGCGAAGCCGTCTGGACGCCGCCGCAACGGCGGCCGCCCTGCTGTTGCCACGAGCGTCTGGAAGCGTGGCTCGGCTCGCCCGAGCGCGGCCAGCGCCAAGTCGAGATCGCTTTCGGTGTTGATGTGAGTGACCATGCGAGCCTTCGCGGCAGCCTACTCCAATTTATCGGACTACCGCGTTCTCTGATTGATCGGTCGAGCGTGGCCGGTCAAGCTCGTTGGTGACACCCGGATCGCCACACCCCAACCCCGATGTACACCCGCGTTTTCCGCTTCGCGCCAAGCCCGAACGGTTATCTGCACCTCGGGCACGCCTATTCGGCGTTGCTCAACTACGACCTGGCGCGCGAGCGAAACGGACGGCTGCTGCTGCGCATCGAGGATATCGACGCCACGCGTTGCCGCCCGGAATACGAGGCCGCGATCTACGAGGATCTGCACTGGCTTGGTATCTACTGGGCCGAGCCGGTACGCCGGCAGAGCGCGCATTTCGCCGATTATCAGGCGGCGATCGCCAAGCTCGAGGCCGCGCGGCTCATCTATCCGAGCTTTGAGAGCCGCAGCGAAATCGCGGCGCTGGTCGCCGAGCGGGAACGGCAAGGAGCTTGGCCGCGCGATCCCGAGGGCGTGCCGCTTTATCCCGGCCGCGCGCGCAATCTTTCGTTGGCCGAGAGCGAGCGCCGCCGCCGTGCCGGCGAACCGTTTGCGTTGCGGCTTGCCATGGACGCGGCGGTGGCGCGTGCCGGCGTGCTGACCTGGACGGAAACCGGAAACGGCCCGAAAGGCGAGAGCGGTCTCGTCACCGCCGCGCCGCAACGCTGGGGCGACGTCGTTCTGGCCCGCAAGGAGCTGCCGACCAGCTATCATCTTGCCGTCGTGGTCGACGACGCCTTGCAAGGTGTGACCGACATCGTGCGCGGGCAGGACTTGTTCTGGTCGACCAGCATCCACCGCCTGCTGCAGACGCTGCTCGGCCTGCCCGAGCCCACCTACCATCACCACCGGCTCATCCTCGATGCAGACGGCGGCAAGCTGTCGAAGACGACGCAGGCGACTGGCTTGCGCGAACTGCGCGCGGCCGGATTGAGCCCAACCGATATCAGACGCATGGTGGGATTAGGACGTTGAATATCGACTGTTAAAGGCCCGGCTGCCAAGCATATTTGCTTTCAGAACTGGTTTTGTGCGAGAGACGAAAGTAGCATTCTTGGGCGCGCCGCCGTTTGAGTTGGGGCTGAGAGTCGCCATGGCGGGAATGAGGTCCAAACAAAAGCGCAAAAAAAAGCGCAAGCAAGCCGCGCGGCCGGCGCGACGCCAAACGAAACGCCGGCAGCTTTTGGCGGCGGACAGCGGGTTTGCGCTCGCCGCGTTTGCGCACGACATCCGCACGTCGCTGACCGGCATCCTGGCGCTCGGCGAGCTGCTGGCGAGCTCCGATCTCGGCGAACGCGAGCGCCACTGGGCCGCCGCGATCAAGACCAGCGCCGAGCATTTGGCCGCGCTCACCGCCCTGATGGTCGACGCCGCGCGGGCGGAAGGCGGCTCGCTGACGCTGCAGCACGAGGCGTTTCGGCCGCGCCGCCTGGTCGAAGCGTTGACGGAATCGCTGCAGGCGCGCGCGGGCACCAAGGGTCTCGACGCCGAGGTGACGATCGCGGACGACCTGCCGGATGTTCTCGTCGGCGACCCGGTGCGGCTGCGCGCGGCGCTGGAGAACCTGATCGACAACGCGGTCAAATTCACCGACAGCGGCAGCGTGCGCCTCGACGCGCGCGTCGGGGGCGCGCCGCGCGGGCGCATCAAACTCATTCTCACCGTCACCGACAGCGGCATCGGGCTGACGCCCAGCGAGATCAAGCGGTTATTTCGTCCATTTGCTCAGGCGAGCGCGGACATCGCGCGCCGCTACGGCGGCGCCGGCCTCGGCCTCGCCACGGTCAAACGTTTGGCCAAGCAGATGGGCGGCGATCTCACCGTGACCAGCACGCCCGGCCGTGGTTCGCGTTTTTGCTTCACGGCGGAGCTGCTGGCCGGTGCAACAGAATCCGCGCGAGACGCTCAAGCCCAGAAATCTGTTTCAGCGCCGTCGCGCTCGCTTTCGATCTTGTGCGTCGAGGACAACCCTTATGGCCGCGTCATTCTCAACACCATCCTCGGCGAACTCGGCCACCGCGCCGACTTTGTCGGTTCGGGCGAGGAGGCGGTAACGGCGGTGGCGCGCGGCTACGATCTGGTGCTGATGGATCGGACACTTCCAGGTTTCGACGGAATGGAAGCGACGCGGCGCATCCGTGCGCTGACCGGCGCCGTCGCCGCAATACCCGTCGTCGGCATTTCTGGCCGCAGCGAAGCCGGCGATGAAGCGGCCGCGCGCGCGGCTGGAATGAGTGGCTATCTGCGCAAACCGATCAGCCCGAGCGCGCTCAGCGCGGCGATTGCGGCGGCGGTGCCGCGCTGATCACTCCTGTGTGTCGGCGGCCTCGGCAGCGTCGTCGACGATCCGGCAGAGGTCGCTCATGATGCGGTTTAGTTCGAAATCCTTCGGCGTATAGACCTCGGCGACGCCGGCTTTTTTGAGCGCGTCGGCGTCCTGCGGCGGGATGATACCGCCGACCACGACCGGCACGTCGTCGACGCCGGCCTCCTTCATCCGCGCGATCACGTCGGCGACGAGCGGCAGATGCGAGCCGGAGAGAATCGACAGGCCGACGACATGTACGCGCTTTTCGGCGGCGGCCGCGACAATCGCCTCCGGCGTCAGCCGGATTCCCTCATAGACAACCTCCATGCCGGCGTCACGTGCGCGCGAGGCGATTTGCTCGGCGCCGTTCGAATGGCCATCGAGGCCGGGTTTGCCGACCAAAATTTTCAGCCGCCGGCCAAGCTTTCTCGACACCCGGTCGACTTCGGCGCGGATGTCGTCGAGCCCCTCGGCATCGTTGCGCATGGCGGTGCCAACGCCGGTTGGCGCGCGATATTCGCCGAAGGCCGAACGCAACGCGAAGCCCCATTCGCCGGTGGTGACGCCCGCTTTGGCGCACACGATCGAAGCCGGCATGATGTTGGCGCCGCTTCTGGCGGCGCGGCGCAGTTGGTCCAGCGCCGCATTGACGCCGTTCTGGTCGCGGGCCGCCCGCCAGGCATTGAGCTGCGCGATCTGTCCGGCCTCGACCCCGGGCGCCACAGTCATGATCGTGTCTTCGCCGGTGGTCAGTGGCGACGATTCGGTCTCGGTATAGCGGTTGACACCGACGACGATCTGCTCGTTGCGCTCGATCGCTTCGAACCGCGCTGTATTGCTTTGGACGAGTTGGCTCTTCATGTAGCCCATCTCGACCGCGGCGATGGCGCCGCCAAGCTTTTCGATATGGTCGAGTTCCTCCAGCGCCGCGCGCTTGAGCCCCTCCACTTTGCCGGCGATTTCGGCGGAGCCATCGAAAACGTCGGCATAGTCGAGCAGATCGGTCTCGTAGGCGAGAATCTGCTGCATGCGCAGCGACCATTGCTGATCCCACGGCCGCGGCAGCCCCAGCGCCTCGTTCCAGGCTGGCAGCTGCACGGCCCGCGCCCGCGCCTTCTTCGACAGCGTCACCGCCAGCATCGACAGCAGAATTCGATAGACGTTGTTTTCCGGCTGCTGTTCGGTCAGTCCGAGCGAATTGACCTGCACGCCGTAGCGGAACAACCGCTGCTTGGGCTCGCTGATGCCATAGCGCTCACGGGTGATCTTGTCCCAGAGATCCGTGAATGCCCGCATCTTGCACATCTCGGCGATGAAACGTGTCGAGGCATTGACGAAGAACGAGATGCGGCCGACGACTTCGCCGAAATCATTGACGCCGCCGGCCGCCTTCACCGTGTCGAGTACGGCGATCGCGGTCGCGAGTGCGAAAGCGAGTTCCTGGACCGGCGTCGCGCCCGCTTCCTGCAAATGGTACGAGCACACGTTCATTGGATTCCACTTCGGCAGCTCGCGCGTCGTGAACAGGATCATGTCCTTGATCAGCCGCATCGATGGCGCCGGCGGAAACACGTAAGTGCCGCGCGACAGGTATTCTTTGATGATGTCGTTCTGCGTGGTGCCTTGCAGCTTCTCGCGCGGCACCCCCTGCTCATCGGCGACCGCAATGTAGAGCGCGAGCAGCCAGGCGGCCGTCGCGTTGATCGTCATCGACGTGTTCATCTCGCCGAGCGGTATCTGATCGAACAGCGTGCGCATGTCGCCGAGATGCGAGATCGGCACGCCGACCTTGCCGACCTCGCCCTTGGCCAGCGGATGGTCGCTGTCGTAGCCGGTCTGCGTCGGCAGATCGAAGGCGACCGAGAGGCCGGTCTGCCCCTTGCTTAGATTGTTCCGGTAAAGCGCGTTCGACGCCGCGGCGGTCGAGTGCCCGGCATAGGTTCGGAATATCCACGGCTTGTCGCGCGTCTGTGTGTCGCGAACGGATTTCTCGCCCATGGCTCTCGCACACATTCCGGCAAGGACAATGTGAGCCGCTTTTTGCTGCAATGCAACACGCTTAGACGATGCCGGAATGCTCGGAATGCCGGCCCGACAGCGCCCGCTGCAGGACGAGCGCCAACACGATCAGGACTGCAGCCAGTCCCGTCTAAGTCTTTATGTAGGGGAAGGCCAGAATGAGCGCGCCCGCCGCTGCGAGCCCGATGATTTCAGTGGAGGTCATCCCGCGGTCGAGCGCGAAGCGGAGCAGGAACGCCACCGCGACCGCAAGCACCACCACATCGTACATGTACACGTACGGGGTGGCGACAAGCGTTGCGGCGGCAAGTGTGGCCGCCTTGAGTTCGTACGGGGCTCGGCTCCGCCACAGCCAGACGATTGCAGCTGCGGTGGCAACGCTCGCCGCCGCCTGCAACGACCAGGCGATCGTCTCGCTGCCGCCGTGGGCGCGGACGAGGCCATACAGGCTTTGCAGCCGGTCGAAATCGGCGCGGCCTTGACCGAGAATGATTTCGCCGGTGACCGGAAGCCAGTGAAAGAACGCGAGCCAGCTCGCGGTGCCGAAGACGATCCATGACGCCACTGCCATGCCGATGGCGACGCAAGTTGCGACTGCGATCGTCAGCCAGCGTCGGTCGGCGATCAGCGCGAGCGGAAACAAGAGACCGAATTGCGGCTTGTAGGTGAGGAGCCCGAGAAAAACGCCGGCCAGCGCCGGGCGGCGCTCGAGCGACGCGAGTGTGCCGCCGATCAACGTGGCGGTGAAAAAGCCGTTCTGTCCGGCGGTGATGTTCCAGATCGCTGCCGGGAATCCCAGCGCGAGAAAAATGCCGGCGCGGTCGCGCAAGATGAAACGCAACGTCGCTGCATAAGCGCACAGCGTCGCCAAGAGCCAAGCAACGGCGGCGCCGAGATAAGGCATTAGCGCCAGCGCTGCCGCAACAAACAGAAACGGCGGCGGATAGTGCCAACCGTAATAGTCCGCAAAATCGTGGCCGATCGCCTGCACTTCGGCCGCTTTGTGCGCCGGCCAGTCGTAAGCCGAAGCGGCGAGGCCATCGAGCGCAAGGCGGCCGGCGGCGTAAACGGCGACGAAATCGTTGGTGATCGGCTGGCGCTCCGCATCGACCAGAAAGTGACCTTGCAGGTAAGTGCCGGCTAGGATGACCAAATAGCCGAGCGCCAGCGATAGTCCGATCACGGCAACAAGACGCCGCGCCGCAATGGGCGCCGCAGCGGCAGGCATCAGGGCAGGCGACGTATTCATGGAGCGCGGACAAATAAATTGCGTTGGTGCCAAGGCTCACACGCCCAGGCACCTTGGCTTACGGCGCAATCCTTTCCGCCGCCTTACGCGCGCGGTCAGGCCTTCTTGATCAGCCGCAGGATGAACAACAGGATCACAGCGCCAATGAAGGCGTTGATGATGTCGCCGATGATATTGCCGCCGATGAAGATGCCAACCCTCGGCAGCAGCCAACCGGCGATCAGCGAGCCGACGATGCCAACGATAACATCGCCGACGAGGCCGTAGCCGCCGCCTTTGACGACGATGCCGGCGAGCCAGCCCGCAACGCCGCCGACGATGATCCAGATAATGATGTCTACAATCATGACTTTCCCCGCTTCCCTTTCCCGGCAAGGGCCGGTGCGCAGGCGCGCTTTCGCGCCGCGCTCACGATAGGACGCTGCTGGCGAAGTGTCAGCAATGCCGCACGATGGTCGGGGCGGTTATTCACCTGAAGTATTTATTGCACTGCAACATGAACTGCGGCAGACTGTATTCGCTGAGGGTTCAGCCGGAGTCGTTCATGGCCGTCGCGCAGAGAAAGCCGTCCGCCGCGCCGCTGAAGGATCTTTACGCCATCGGCGAAATTCCGCCGCTCGGCCACGTGCCGGAAAAGATGCACGCGTGGGCGATCCGCAAGGAGCGGCACGGACCGCCCGAAAAGGCGATGCAGGTCGAGGTGCTGCCCACCTGGCCGATCGCCGAGGACGAAGTGCTGGTCTACGTCATGGCCGGCGGCGTCAATTACAACGGCGTGTGGGCCGGCCTTGGCCAGCCGATTTCGCCGCTCGACGTGCACAAGAATCCCTTTCACATCGCCGGCTCGGACGCCTCGGGCATCGTCTGGGCGATCGGATCGAAAGTGCATCGCTGGAAGGTCGGCGACGAAGTCATCGTGCACTGCAATCAGGACGACGGCGACGATGAGGATTGTAACGGCGGCGATCCGCTGCTCTCTCCATCGCAGCGCATCTGGGGTTACGAAACGCCGGACGGCTCATTCGCGCAATTTTGCCGCGTGCAGTCGCGGCAGCTCATGCAAAAGCCGGCGCATCTGACCTGGGAAGAATCGGCCTGCTACACGCTCACGCTGGCGACGGCCTATCGCATGCTGTTCGGCCATGCGCCGCACACGCTCAAGCCCGGCGACAATGTGCTGGTCTGGGGCGCCTCCGGCGGGCTCGGCGTGTTCGGCGTGCAGCTGGTCGCCGCGTCCGGCGCCAACGCCATCGGCATCGTCTCCGACGAAAGCAAATCCGAATACGTCTTCAATCTCGGCGCCAAGGGCGTGATCAACCGCAGCGAATTCAATTGCTGGGGGTCGATGCCGAAAGTCGGCACGCCCGAATACGATGCCTGGGTGAAAGAGGCGCGCCGCTTCGGCAAGGCGATCTGGGACATCACCGGCAAGCGCGACGTCGATATCGTATTCGAACATCCCGGCGAGGCGACGTTTCCGGTCTCCTGCCTCGTGGTCAAGCGCGGCGGCATGGTCGTGTTCTGCGCCGGGACGTCCGGCTACAACATCACCTTCGACGCCCGCTACGTGTGGATGCGGCAGAAGCGCGTGCAGGGCTCGCACTTCGCGCATTTGAAGCAGGCGAGCGCCGCCAATCAGTTCGTCATCGACCGCCGCATCGATCCGTGCATGAGCGACGTGTTTGCCTGGGAGAAGATCCCGTACGCCCACGAACTCATGCGCACCAATCGCCACAAGCCCGGCAATATGGCGGTGCTGGTCAATGCGCCGCGCACGGGCTTGCGCAACTTCGAGGATGTGCTGGAGGCCGCCTCGATGCCGGAATTGAATAGGCAATCGAGCCGGATGTGACGGTGCGATCGGAGCGCGGGGTAGTGCGCGCTAGTCGGGCAGCGCGCGGAAAGCCGAACTGACCTCTTTCGCCTCCGGCGCTCCGCATTTGTGCGCGCGCCTGATCGCGGCATTGAGTTCGCCGCCATAGATGAAGATCCAGGCGCTGAAATAGAGAAACACCAGCGCGATCATCACCGAGGCGAGCCCGGCGTAATAGGTCACGTAGGCGGAGGAAAAGCGCGCAAGATAGCGGCCGAACAGAAAACCGCAGGCAAGCCAGAGCACGAGGGTGGCGGCGATGCCCGGCCAGACATCGCGCAGCCGGCGCCGGCCTGCCGGCAGCCACAGGTGCAGAATGAAAAGTGCGGTCGCGATCACCGCGGCGGCAAAACCGAGACGGTTGGAATTGTAGTGACCGGCGAGCGGGCTGAGCCAGGGCGCATAGGCGGTCGCGGTGCGAAACACCAGCGGGCCGAGTATGACAAAGAAGGCGAGCACCAAGAGGCTGACCGCGCTCAGCAGCACGTAACCGATGGATTCAAGCCGCAGCAGCAGCCAGGGGCGCGACTCGGCGAGGCCATAGGCGCGGTTGAGCCCGATGCGCAGGCTCTCGACGCCGCTCGAGGAAAAGTACACCGCGAATACCGCCCCAAGCGTGAGCACGTCGCCGCGCGCGGTGGTGAGCACATTGTGGATCTGGTCGGCAATCGGTCCGGCAACCTGTGGCGGCCAGGCGGCGACCACGAGCTGCGCAACTTCGTCGGCAAGGCCGCGCGAGCCGATGAACCCGGCGATGGCCGTGACCAGGATCAGGAACGGGAACATCGCCATCAGGATCGAGAGCGCGATGTGGCTCGCGATCGCCCAGCCGTCATCGGCGTTGAATCGGCGAAACGCGTCGACGGCGACGCGCGTATACCGGGCGATCGGGCTCAATTCGAGGCCTCCGGAAGCGGTTCCGGCCCTTGAGATATGTCATCTGACCGCGATTGACGATGATCCCGGACGGTATTTCAGGGGATGACGTTTGAGCGGGTGGCTGGAACTAATCCGCGAAGCTTACGCGGCTTGCACGTCAGCGAGGAAGCGGCGCACTTCGCCCTGCAGGCCTTCCGCCTCGACCGAGAGCGCGTCGGCAAGCGCTTTGACGTCGGCGGCGGTCGAGCGGGCGCCCGTACAGGCGATGCCGACGCGGCTCATGGCATCGGCCCCGCCGCGCGCTTCGAGCGATGCGCGGTTCACGCCTTCCGCGATGGAGGACACGGCATTGTTCTGCTCCTCCACGGTCGCGGCGACGGCTGCCGCAATGGTCGACATGTCGTCGATGATCGAGGAGACCTGCTCGATCGCTTGCGCCGCATCGGCGGTTGCCGACTGAATCGAGCCGATTTGCGCGGCGATATCCTCGGTTGCCCGCGCCGTCTGCGCGGCCAGCGATTTGACTTCGGAGGCGACCACGGCGAAGCCGCGCCCGGCCTCGCCGGCGCGTGCCGCCTCGATGGTCGCATTGAGTGCGAGAAGATTGGTCTGGCCGGCGATCGCCTGAATGAGGCCGATCACCTCGCCGATGCGGTTGGCGGCGCTGCCGAGCTCCGACATCGTGTTGACGGTGCGCTTAGATTCGGCAACGGCGCGGCCGGCGACTTCGGTGGATTTGGACGCCTGCATGGCGATCTCGCCGATGGAGGCGGCCAGTTCCTCGATCGAGCTCGCCACCGTGGTCACATTCACCGAGGCGGCGCCGACTCTCGTTTCGGCCGAATTTGCCTCAGCGGTCGCCGCGTCGGCCGCCTGGTTCAATCCGCTCGACGCGCTCTCAAGCCGGCCGGCAGATTCGCGCAGTCGCGCCAAGGCCTGCTCCACCGAGCTGCGGAATTGGCCGATCATGGAGGCGATGGCCTCGCCGCGCCGTTCCCGCGCCGCGTTGGCTTCGGTTTGCACGCCGGAAAGCCGCTCGCGCTCGATCATGTTGTCGCGGAATACCACCACGGTGCGGCTCATGGCGCCGATTTCGTGGCTCGACTCTGATGTCGGAATGCGCGCTCTGGTATCTCCGCCGGCGAGCTGATTCATCGCCGTGGCAAGACCTTCGAGCGGCAGCGTGATCGAGCGGCCGATCAACCAGCTGCACACGAATCCGATCAGCGCGAAGGCGGATCCAACCGAAACGATGATCCAGCGCGTGCGCACCCGTGAACTGGCAAGCACGCGCGCGGCGGTGTCGGCATTCTCTTGCGCGGCGTCGCTGATTTTATCGGCCTGGGGCAGCACGCTTTCGGTGTCGTGATCGATCAGCGACAATAGGGGCTGGATGTTCTGCGTACTGGCGACCCACTGTGCGAAGGTGAAACTGTAAGTTTGCACCTGCGCTTTGAGCTTCTCTTTTGCCTGCGGCTGTCCATCGACGGAATCAAACAGATTGTTGAAGTTCTTGACCTCATCAAGGAAGTGCTGCTCGGCGTCGGCCGCGCGGGTGAGCCGGAACTCCATCTCATAGCGGCGCATGGTGAGGAGCGACACCAGAAGCCTGGCGGCGGCCTCGTCGGCGACCCACGACAGATCGTTGTGGATGATGTGCTCGATCGTGGCGCTGGCGGCGATCAGCTGGGCCGTCGTGCCTTCGCTCTCGTTGAAGCCGAGCGAATGTTGCTCGGTGACGAGGCTGTCAAAACTTGCTTTGAGGTCGCGAACCGTGATGCGCAGCGGCATGATCGTGTCGTGCTGCGAGAACGCGCGCTCCGCCTCGATGCGATCGAGCGAGCGCATTGCCAGCTCCTGCCCGGCGGCGAAGCTTTTCACTTCGCTGTCGGAGGGCTGCGCGACGAATGCCGTGGTCGCAAGCCGCATGGCCAAGAGCCCGGCTTTCAGATCGCTGCTGGCGTCGACCACGGCGGTGTCGCTGCGAACGCTGTCGAAGGCGCGGCCCACCTCGATGTCGCTCAACATGTAGGCGGCGCCGTAGGCGAGAACGCCAATGAGCGGCATCACGCCGAGCGCAACCACGCGGGCGCGCACCGACAGTTTGGGAAAAAGCTGACTGATCAACATCCGGGCGTTGGACTTGAGGTTGCGAAGATGCGCGGCTCCACGCGGCGGTAAGCGGAGCCCAGCAAAGCGGAAAATGGTTAATATTTGGCAAGAATCGTTGGCAAGAATCGGCGGCAAATCGGGGTCGGACCAGCTTTGAAGACCAGCTCCAGGATGGGCGCCCACGTCGCGCCGCACCACCGAGCATCGTTAGCGAGCGGTGTACGCGCGACCGGTCCGGTCCGCGACGGCATTTAGGTTCCGGTTCCCTCGCTGGTGCATTTTGCGCTGCCCGCATTGGCTTTGCTGCAGCGCATGCGTAAAGTTGAGTTCCGTGCCGGGCGAGTTAACTCGTCAAGCCATTAGAATCGCTTAAAGATTGGAGTTCTCATGCCGCCTGCCGCATCCTCCATGCCTGCGGGTCTCGAACTGATTACTGCGCTGCGACAAGGGCTCGTGGCGGCTGAAGCGCTGTTCGCCGACGCCCGCCGGGCCGTTGCCGAGCGCGTGACAGTCGACGGGCGCCCGGCGGCCCGGTCGCTCGACCGCGAACAGCGCGCGGCACACGGGCTCGCCTGGCTTGCCACCTACGTGGAGGCGGTCCGGCAGCTTGCCGCCTACGCGCAGCGGCTCATTGAGGCGGACACTCTCGGCGAGATCGAGGACCTGCTGGTGCGCATCGGGGCCGGCGAATATTTGGCGCAAATTCTCGGCGGCATCCCGATGAGCCAAGGCGAGATCGTCCGCCTGTCCGATCTCGGGCTCAGCACCGCGGCGGTCATGGCGCGCGTGACCCCGGCAGTCGAGCATCTGATCGCAACCGGCAACACGGCCGCGCGTCGCGCGCGGCTCGCCGAATTGATGTGCGAGAACCAGCGGGCGACGGTCGGCGCCTGCGCTCTCGAAGAGACGCTCGAGACGATCCGCGAGGAGATCCGCAAATTCGCCGACGAGGTGGTGAAGCCGCACGCGCAGGAATGGCATCTGCGCAACGAATACATTCCGCTCGATGTGATCGCGCAGATGTCCGAGCTGGGCGTCTTCAGCCTGACCATCCCGGAAGATTACGGCGGCATGGGACTCGGCAAGGAGTTGATGTGCGTCGTCTCCGAGGAGCTGTCGCGCGGCTATATCGGCGTCGGCAGCCTCGGCACGCGCTCGGAGATCGCCGCCGAGCTTATTCTCGGCAGCGGTACCGCCGAACAAAAACGCAAGTGGCTGCCGAAGATCGCCTCGGGTGAAGTTTTGCCGACGGCGGTCTTCACCGAGCCCAATACCGGCTCCGACCTTGCCTCGCTGAAAACGCGCGCGGCGCGCGAAGGCGATGCTTACAAGGTCTCCGGCAACAAGACCTGGATCACGCATCCGGTGCGCGCCGACCTGATGACGCTCTTGGTGCGCACCAATCCGGCGGAGGCGGGCTATCAGGGACTTTCCATGCTGCTTGCCGAAAAGCCGCGCGGAACGGACGACGATCCGTTTCCGGCGCCGGGCATGTCGGGGACCGAGATCGAGGTGCTCGGCTATCGCGGCATGAAGGAATACGAGATCGCCTTCGATGGCTTCGCAGTGAAGAGCGACAATCTTCTCGGCGGCGTCGAGGGATTGGGCTTCAAGCAGCTGATGGCGACCTTCGAGGCGGCGCGTATTCAGACTGCGGCGCGCGCCATCGGCGTGGCGCAAGCGGCGATGGAGCAGGGGCTCACCTACGCCACCACGCGCGTACAATTCGGTGAGCCAATCGTCGCTTTCCCGCGCGTCGCCGACAAGCTCGCCATGATGGCGGTCGAGATCATGATCGCGCGCCAGCTCACTTACTATGCGGCGCGGCAGAAGGATTCCGGGCGGCGCTGCGACCTTGAAGCCGGCATGGCGAAGCTCCTTGCCGCGCGCGTCGCCTGGGCCGCGGCCGACAACGCCGTGCAGATCCACGGCGGCAACGGTTTCGCCCTCGAGTTTCCCGTTTCGCGGCTGCTCTGCGACGCGCGCATCCTCAATATTTTTGAAGGCGCCGCCGAAATCCAGGCGCAAGTGATCGCACGCCGGCTGCTGGACGGATCGAACTAGGTCACAAACCCATAAAGGGGATTCCCATTTTTGGCGAACAGTGATTTCAACCTTGCAGCGATGGAGGGTTGGATGGCTCGTTTCGATCTGACGGATTTCGAATGGTCTGTGATCGCCCCGTTGTTGCCGAACAAGGTGCGTGGTGTCGCCCGGGCGGACGATCGCCGGGTTTTGAACGGCATTTTCTGGCGGTTGCGCACTGGAGCACCGTGGGCGGACATTCCGCAGCGCTACGGGCCGCACACGACCTGCGTGAACCGTTTCAATCGGTGGCGCAAGGCGAGCGTCTGGGACCGCATTTTGAATGCGGTGTCAAAGGCTTACGATGGAGATATCCAGATGATCGATTCCTCCTCGATCCGCGTGCATCAGCACGCCGCCAACGGCCAAAAAAAGAAACGCGATCCCGTTGCATGGGTCGCTCGCGCGGCGGGCTGACGACCAAGATCCACGCTGTGGTGGATGCCTGCGGGCTGCCGATCATGCTCAAGCTCACCGAAGGCCAAGCCCATGACGGACGCAGCGCCCAGGATATGCTCGGCACGGTCGGTCGCGGCGACGTGCTGGTGGCCGACCGGGCCTACAACTCCAACGCCCTGCGTGAGACGCTCACCGCGCGCGGCGTCAGAGCCGCCATCCGCGCCATGCCAAACCGGCTCAAGCCGCCGCGCTTTAACAGGCGCCTCTATCGGAAACGTAATCTCGTCGAGCGCTTCTTCAACAAACTCAAGCACTTTCGCGCCGTCGCAACCCGATACGACAAGCGCGACGACAACTACCTCGCATCCGTCCAACTCGCCTCAATTCGAATTTGGATGCGCTTTAATGAGTTGATGACCTAGACTAAAATCTCAAATCTGATCGCTAAGGCGGTCAGAGATCGACGGCTTTTCGCGCGCCAAGTGCGCGACGCGGCCCTGCGCGTTCCGGGATTGACCACGATGTTCGCGTCAGTGAATGTCGCCCGATGGGAGCCATCACAGAATCAAAACGCGTGAAAGATCCGCCCCCGATTCGGGACAGGCGTGGCTGCGGCTTGCCTCAACGATGGTCGTTTCCACGATTGGCGGCGTCGGCATGTGGTCGGTGGTGGTGGCGTTGCCGGCTGTGCAGGCGGAATTCGCGGTTCCGCGCGCGCAAGCGTCGCTGCCTTTCACGCTGACGATGGTGGGACTGGCCACCGGCGGCGTGATCATGGGCCGGCTCCTCGACGTTGCCGGAATATTGGCGGCGCTCGTTCTTGGCGCGCTGTCGCTTTGCGTCGGCTATCTGGGCGCAGCTGGCGCCGGCAGTCTCCTCGTGTTTGCGCTCGCGCACGCCCTGATTGGATTCGGAGCCTCAGTGACCTTCGGCCCGCTGATGGCGGACATATCCAATTGGTTTGTCCGCCGGCGCGGCGCGGCGGTGACGCTCTGCTCGGCGGGAAATTATTTTGCCGGCGCGATTTGGCCACCTTTGGTGCAGCAATCGATCGCGCATTACGGCTGGCGGGAGACCCATGCGGGCATCGGGCTCTGCTGCGGCGCCGCGATGTTGCTGATCAGTCTGCTCACTTTGCGTCGGCGGGCGCCGGCTTCACTCCTCAACGCGGCCGGCGAGGCGCGTAAGGGATCGCCGGCAACGCTCGGCTTGTCAGCCGGCGCACTGCAGACCCTATTGGTGCTCGCGTCGGTATGTTGTTGCCTGGCGATGTCGATGCCTCAGGTTCACATCGTCGCCTATTGCGGCGATCTCGGCTACGGCGTCGCGCGCGGCGCCGATATGCTGGCGCTGATGATGGCATTCGGCATCGTCGGCCGCATCGGTTCGGGATTTATCGCCGACCGCATTGGCGGCTTGCCGACGCTGATGCTGGGCTCGGCGCTGCAAGGCGTCGCGCTTCTGCTTTATCTGTTCTACGACGGGCTCGTTTCACTTTATGTCATTTCGGCCGTGTTCGGCCTGTTTCAGGGCGGCATCGTGCCGAGCTACGCGATCATCGTGCGGGAATATTTCCCGGCCAAGGAAGCGGGCGCGCGCATCGGCCTCATTCTGATGGCGAGCCTGCTCGGCATGGCGGTCGGCGGTTGGATGTCGGGATACATTTTCGATGTCGCCGGCTCCTACCGCGCCGCGTTTTTCAATGGGCTGGGCTGGAACGCGGTCAACGGCACGATCGTGCTGTGGCTCCTGCTGCGCAGCCGCTCGCGCGCGGCCTACGCGTAGGACGTAGACTCGCAAACCAGCGGAATGTCCAATATCCTCGCCGCCTGCCAGATCAGCTCACAATCCAGCCGGTACCGCGCCCATGCCCAAGCTCTATGAAGCCCTCGCCGAAGCATTCCTCGCCGAGGGAGTCGACACGCAGTTCGTCCTGATGGGCGACGGTAACATGCATTGGTCTACCGCCTTCGCCAAACTGCCCGGCGTGCATTCCGTCCACGTCAGGCACGAGCACGTGACCGTCGCGGCGGCGACAGCCTACAACATAGCAACCGGCAAGGTCGCCGTTGCCTCCGTCACCTGCGGCCCTGGCGTGACCCAGTTGATGACGGCGCTGCCGGCTGCGGTTCGCGCCCGCCTGCCGATGGTGGTGTTCGCCGGTGAGTCGCCGATCAACGCCAAGTTCTACAACCAGTACATCGATCAGGCGCCGCTCGTGACCGCGACCGGTGCGCGTTACATCGCAGCACACAGTGTGCCGCGCATGATGGACTACGTGCGCGAGGCCTTTCACGTGGCCAAGTACGAGCGGTGCCCGGTGGTGCTGGGCATTCCCTACGACCTGCAGAAGGTCGAATACATGGCCAACCAGCCCTACGAGACCTCGGCGATGTATCAGCCCAAGGTCGGGCGCATGCAGCCGGATCCGCAGCTCGTCGCCGAAGCGGTCGAGCGGCTCGCGGCGGCAAAGCGGCCGATCGTCTTCGGTGGCCGCGGCGTGCTGTGGTCGGGCGCGCGCGATGCGGTGATCAAGCTCGCCGATCGTTCCGGCGCCTTGCTCTCCAACACGCTGCCTGCGCGCGGTCTTTTTCACGACCATCCGTTCGGACTCGGCACCACCGGCAGCTATTTCACGTCGCTGGGCCGAGAGATGTACGAGTCCGCGGACCTCGTGCTCGCGGTCGGCACGAGCCTCTCCTACTACGTCGGCGGCGGGCACTATTGGGGAAAGGCCTACAAGATCCAGTTGGACGATGCGCCACGCGGCTTGCGCGACGGGCAGAAGGCCGCCGATCTTTACGTCAGATCGGATGCGCTCGCCGGCGTCGAGGCGATCCTTGCCGGTCTCGACAAGAAGCTCGGCGCCGGTAAGCCGACGGCGGCCTCCATACGCTCGAAAGAGCTCGCGCATCGCATCGCGACCGAGCCGGCGGACTCGATGCCGTTCGACATCGAGCCGGGGGTGCTCGATCCACGCGAGGTGATCAAAGACATCGACGCGGTCGTGCCGAAGGATTGGGACTGCGTCGTCGGTGGCGGCCATCAGGCCTATTTCAACACGCAGATGCGCGGGCGGCCGGCGGAGCGCTACACGACCGTCCGCGAATTCGGCGCGGTCGGCAATGGGCTGTCATATGCGCTGGGCGTTGCGGCCGCGCGCCGGCAAGGCCGCGACGGCAAGATCGTCCTATTCGAAGGCGACGGCGGGCTCTTGTTCCATATCCAGGAACTGGAGACGCTCAAGCGGTGCGGATATCGCATCCTGATCTGCATCGATGAACGACGGCGGCTACGGCTCGGAATTTCACAAACTGCGCGCCGACGGCATCGACGATGGCTTGGCTGTGTTCGGCCGGCCCGCGTTCGAAAACATCGCCCGCGGCTTCGGTTTGCGCGGCCGCGAGATACGCGATGTCTCGGTTATTCCGAAGCTGTTCGCCGATTTCGCCGCGCAGGGCGAAAGCGAAATCTGGAACATCCAGATATCAGATAAGGTCACGGCGCCGGTGATCCGCCAGACCATCAAGCGCGGTCACGGCAATATGTGAGCGTCTCTAGCGGCGGCCGGGGCTGAACTCCTACGGGCGTTCGGTTGCTCGCAGATTCTCAGAGAGCCGACGACGCGGTATTGCCGGCGCCCATTCGGGCGACGCCGGTGACCGAAAAGGCCGCAATCCAAAGCGCCGGACCAAGCAAGCCCGGCCACCATGGTGCGTATCCGGGGATCAAGACAAACAGAATGAACGGAATGTCGGCGATGCCGACCATGATCCCGTTGACCCAGAAGCCGAGCCGATCGTTGCGCCAGTTCAGCGTGAGTGCGAGCACGATCGCGGTCAAAGCAAACACCGCCAAATAAAACGCCGTCTGCATCAGGCGCCCTTGAGCCATGGTTGGCGGCGAATTCTGCGCCAATTTGTAAACACCATAGGCTGCGGTGAAGTGGAGGAGTCCCCAACACACGTAAAGCGCTGCGCCAAGCTTGGCGGTTAAATTGGTCATAGCGTGCTCCTGCGAAAACGGCCGTCGCCCCGTTGCAGTCACGCGGCGACAGCTGGCGCGGGCGCTGCCGCCGACCTGACGGCGGCGCCGAACTGATCGACTGCCGTTTCACCAACGGCGCCGGCACGTGCGCGCCCGGCAAGGATGATTTCGACGTCCTTGATCCCAATCCAGGCCAGGACCTGGCGAAGATAGCCGCTCGCCTGGTTGTATTTCTCCACCGGCGAACCCGGGCTGAAGTCGCCGCCACTTGCCAGGATGACGGTCGCCTTCTTGCCGGTGAGCAGGCCGACATTATTCGGCGACACTGTCACGCCAACCCGAACGATCTGGTCGATATAGGCCTTGAGCACCGCCGGGATTGAGAAGTTGAACATCGGCGTGCCGATCACGATGTGGTCGGCCGCCTTGAGCTCGGCGACGAGATCGTCCGAGACTTTGATGGCGGCGACGCTTTCGGGCGAATGCTGCTCACGCGGCGTGAAGGCGCCGCTGATCCAAGCATGGTCGACGAACGGCGGGGGCGTCTTCGTCAGGTCGCGGACGACGACCGAGCCAGCGTGAGCGGCTTTCCACTGGTCGACAAAATGCGCGGTCAGCTTTCGGGAGGCGGAGAACTCATGGCGAGGGCTGACCTCGATCGCGAGCAGGGTGGGCATTTGGGGCCTCCTATGCGCCTGATTGCCTGGCCCGAAACTTAGGAGGTACGGATAATCCATAAAAGAGATGAAGTTTAGATAGAGATATTCTATATATCTGATTATGATCGATTCGCTGACCCTGGACCAAATTCGGCTATTTCTCACCGTCGCCGACACCGGAAGCTTCTCGAGGGCAGCGAAACGGCTGAATCGAGCCCAGTCGGCTGTGACTTACGGAATCCAAAAGCTAGAGGCGCAGTTCGGCGTTTCGCTATTCGACCGCACCGCCTATCGGCCCGCACTGACGGAGGCGGGGCGTGCGCTGCTGCCGCGGGCGCGCCGGATCGCCGAAGAGACAAATGCCTTTCGCGATACCGCGCGAAGTCTGGCGAGCGGATTGGAAGCAGAGCTGACGATCGTGCTCGACTCCATGTTCCCGATGAGTGCGGTGGTCGAGGCGCTACGCGCCTTCACGGCCAAATTCCCAACCGTCCCGCCGCGGGTCTACGTACAGTCGCTCGGCGCGGCCGCGGAACTGATACTCGACGGCACCTGCATGATTGGATTGCTGCCGCTTTTTTTCAGCGACATGGCGGGCCTGAAGCGCTTTCCCTTGTGCACCGTCGATCTCATCCCGGTGGTCGCGCCCGATCATCCGCTGGCGGCGTTCGACGGCCCGATCGACCCTGACGTCCTGCGGCAGCACGTCCAGCTTGTGCTTACCGATCGCTCACCGCTGACCGCAGGACGCGACTTCGGCGTGTTGTCGAGCCGCACGTGGCGCTTGGCGGATCTCGGTGCGAAGCACTCGATGCTGCTGGCGGGTCTGGGCTGGGGCAACATGCCCGCGCATGTGGTCCAAAACGATCTTGCGCAAGGACGACTAAAAGCCATTCGACCAATGGGGTTCGACCCGAGAGTGGCCCAACTCGTGATGTGCGGCGCTTACCTCGCCGACCATCGGTTAGGCCCCGCGGGGCAGTGGATGATCGAACATTTGTCGGCCGGCGTCAGCAGTTAGACACCGGATGTATGCACCTCAACGCCGCTTATTGGCACTTAACGTGGGTTTCGTGATATTCGTTTTGCGCCGCCACGATCGGCGCTGAAGCGGACATCGTGGATGATGAGGACACGGTCCGGGAAAGCCCGCCTGAGACCTCATGCAGGACCGAGGGGCAGACACAGAGAAAGTTGGGAATGTCAAAAGAAGCGATGCGCGAGGAGACCGAACGTCTGGTGAAAGAGGCATTGGAGCGGAGGAACGTCACCGTTAAGAAGGGTCAAACTCGTATTGAGGCCAAATGCGGAAAGTGCGGAGCGCCAAATCGCGTCTGGGCCTCGCCGGGACAGGATCGTATGCCGTACACGTGTAAGGAATGCGGCGAGAAACAAAAGACGTTGTGATGGCCTAGTGGTCCGATTCTAACATTCGCATCCCGCTCCGGCAGGCTCGCATGCGAATGTTAGAATCAAAAGGACCACTAGCAAATATAAGTGCTAGTGGAGCTTTTGGATTTGACATTCGCTACTCGAGTTCGCGGCTTGGTGGGTAGCGAGTGTCAAATCCGCTCCACTAGTTCTTGCCGATCGGCTCTTTGAACAACAGCCCGACGTTGCCTGAAAGAATCCGCTCGCCGGCGGCGCCGAGCGCGCGGAGGTCGCGCACGAAATCGCGCACCACTTCGCGCTTTCTGATTTCCTGCGGATAGTCGGTGGCGAACACGATGCGCGAGGCCGGGATTTCGCAAAGGCCGGCTTTGACCGCGCCGATGCCGCCGGCAAAGCCCGCGGTGTCGAAGACAAGATTGTGGGCGATGTAATAATCGAAATCGTGTTTGGGCGTGACGCCGTGGCGCGGATTGCCGGCCGTGCCCCAGAACTGCTTGTCCTGAAACGAACGAATGCGCGCGAGCATGCTGGCGATGCCGCCGGACAGGTGCGCCATATGTACGGTCAGTCCGGGATGGCGGTCGAACAGACCGGAATTGACCAGCCGGATGGTCGCCATGATCAGCGAAAATTCGCGGCCGACGCCGCGCGCGGTGTCGTAGGCGTCGAACTGCTGCGCCTGGTTGAGCTTGAGCGCCGGGTGCACGAACACGAACATGCCGAGCTTTTCCACCTCGTTCCAGAACGGCTCGATGCCCGGATCGTCGATCCATTTGCCGTCGAATTCCGAGGTGATGGTCACACCCTGGAAGCCGAGCTCGTGGCGGCAGCGGGCGAGTTCCTTCAACGCCGCCGCGCCGCCGAGCGGATGCGCGTGCGCGGCGCCGATGAAGCGGCCGGGATAGTCGCGCTCGGCCTTCTTCGCCTTGTCGTTGACGAAGCGCGAGGTCTCGAGGTCCGCGCACATGCCGGCCGCGCTGGTCAGCCAGGCGGCGTCGATGCCGGCGACGTCCATCATGCGTACGTGCTCGTCGAGATCGTAGAGCAGCGAATGAATGGTGTAGCTCGGCGCGCCGAGCGCGTCGTAATGCAGGATGAGGCGGTCGCCAGGGTCCTCTTTGATCAGCTCGCGCGGCGTGAAATGGTGCTGGAAATCAACGATCATCTGGGCGTCCCTGGCTTGTGCGGCCGCTCTTGTAGCGTAGGTTTTCCGGCTCGTCATTCCGGCTCCGCCGTCTCATGCAATCCGGCATGACAGACATCCGGGGTTTCGCCCCCGCGCGAGCCGGGCTACACTCTTCCCATGGCGTATTTCATGTCGCACGTCGCCGTTCCGATCGCCGTCGGCGCCGTGGCCCTGGTGCTACTCCTCGGCCTCATCAACATGATGCGCGGCGGCTCGCCGTGGACGTCGCAAAAGCTGATGCGGTTACGGGTCATGCTGCAATTCATCGCCATCGTCGTGATCATGCTGGCGGTCTGGATTATGGGCCGCTGACGCGTTCGATGCATCCATGGTGATCCTGAACCGCATCTACACCCGCACCGGCGACGACGGCACCACGGCGCTCGGCACCGGCGAGCGGCGGAAGAAGTACGATCTGCGCATCGCCGCCTACGGCACGCTCGACGAGGCCAATGCCGCGATCGGCATTGCCCGGCTGCATACGGCAGGCGACGCGGCGCTCGATGCCGCGCTTGCCCATATCCAGAACGACCTGTTCGATGCCGGCGCCGATCTCACCATGCCGGGCAAGGGCAAGGGGCCCGACGGCGCGCGGCTGACGGTGACCGAGAAGCAAGTGGCGTGGCTCGAAGGCGAGATCGACCGGCTCAACGCCGAGCTTGCGCCGCTACGCTCGTTCGTGCTGCCTGGCGGCAGCGCGGCCGCGGCTTATCTGCATCTCGCCCGCACCATCTGCCGCCGCGGCGAACGGCTCATTGCCGAACTGAAAGACAAACCCGGCGAGGACGTCGGCGACGAGGTGCTCAAATACGTCAACCGCCTGTCCGATTATCTGTTCGTCGCCAGCCGCTACGCCAACGACAAGGGCGCGCGTGACGTGCTTTGGATGCCGGGACAAAATCGCTGAGAGTGAGAGGGGGCAAGTCATGGTCTTCACGCCGATATGGGATCACAATCCGCTCAAGTGGCCGTCGCCGCCTTACGTGATGTGGGCGCTGGTCATCATCAACTTCGCGGTGTTCTTTTATCAGGTCAGCACCGGCCAGCTCGATCAGGCCGATCACGTCGCCGGGCTCATTCCGGCGGCGTTCTCCGGCGGCGGCGTTCCCGGCGCGCTTCCGGCGCCGATCACGCTCATCACCTCGCTGTTCCTGCACGCGAATTTTATGCACGTGTTCGGCAACATGCTCTACCTTTTTGTGTTTGGCGACGACATCGAGGAGGTGCTGGGGCATTGGCGCTTTTTGGTCTTCTATCTGGCCTGCGGCGTTGGCGGAGGCCTGCTGTTCGTTCTTGTCGATCCAACCGCAACGACCGAATTGATTGGCGCCTCCGGCGCGGTCGCCGGAGTCATCTCGGCCTATTTGCTGTTTCGTCCGTGCGCGAAGATTTGGTGCCTGCTCGGTCTCATCCCGCTTCATCTGCGCGCCTACTGGATCATCGGCAGTTGGGCGATCTTGCAGGTCGTCGAGGCCACTAACGATGTCCAGGATGGCGTCGCCTATTGGGCCCATGTCGGCGGCCTGATCGTCGGCGCAGTCCTGTTCGTGGTGATGCGGCCGGCGGGCGTTAGGCTGTTCGATTGCGTTCATTCGGAGCCCGTTGAGCTGGGCGGCAGATTCGAACCGCCAGGCTGACCGGCGTTGACCCCAAAGGCCACGGCCGGTAGGTTTCCGCACCGCACCATCGGCCGCGCGATCGACATTGCGTGGACAAGAAGAACCTAAGAAAACCCATGAAAATTCTCGTGCCCGTCAAGCGGGCGGTCGACAAAGACGTGAAAATCCGGGTCAAAGCAGACGGCTCCGGCGTCGAGCTTGCCAACGTGAAGATGTCGATGAATCCGTTCGACGAAATCGCCGTCGAGGAGGCGCTCCGGCTCAAGGAGGCCGGCAAGGCGACCGAAATCGTCGCCATTTCGATCGGACCGCAGCAGGCCGCCGAGACGATCCGCACCGCGCTCGCCATGGGTGCCGACCGCGGCATCCTGGTCAAGACCGATGGCGCTGTCGAGCCGCTGGCGGTGGCCAAAATCCTCAAGGCGATTGCCGCCGCCGAACAGCCCGGCCTAATCATCATGGGCAAGCAGGCGATCGACGACGATTGCAATCAGACCGGTCAGATGCTGGCCGCGCTGTTGAATTGGCCGCAAGGCACCTTCGCCTCCAAAGTGACGCTTGACGGCGACGCGCTCACGGTGACGCGCGAGGTCGACGGCGGATTGCAGACCGTGAAACTGAAAATGCCGGCGATCGTGACCACCGATCTGCGCTTGAACGAGCCGCGCTACGCGTCGCTGCCCAACATCATGCGGGCGAAGAAGAAGCCGATCGACGAGAAAACGGCGGCCGATTACGGCGTCGACGTCAAACCGCGCCTCGACGTGGTGAAGACCACCGAGCCGCCGGTGCGCAAGGCCGGCGTAAAAGTCGCCAGCGTCGCCGATCTGGTCGACAAGCTGAAAAACGAGGCGGGGGCGATTTGATGTCGGCCGTCATCGCTTTGCTGCGAGAGAGTTACTGATCAATGCCTACGCTTCTGATTGCTGAACACGACAATGCGTCACTGAAAGATGCGACCAACAAGGCGCTCACGGCCGCCAAGGCGGTTGGCGCCGAGGTGCACATCCTGGTCGCGGGCGCGGGATGCAGGCCGGTGGCGGAGGCGGCGGCGAAGCTCGACGGCGTGGGCAAGGTCCTGCTCGCCGACGCGCCCGCCTATGCGCACATGCTGGCCGAGCCGGTGGCGGCCCTGATCGTGTCGCTCGCCGGGCCCTACGAGACGATCGTCTCGCCGGCGACCACGTCGGGAAAGAATTTCATGCCGCGCGTCGCCGCGCTGCTCGACGTCATGCAGATCTCCGACGTCATCAAGGTGGACGCGCCCGACACATTCGAGCGGCCGGTCTACGCCGGCAACGCCGTCCAGACGGTGCGCTCGCGCGAGCCGAAAAAGGTCATCACCGTACGCACGGCCGCCTTCCAGGCGACCGGGCAGGGGAGTGCCGTGGCGCCGATCGAGACCGTGGCTGCCGCGGCCGATCCGGGCCTGTCGCAGTTCGCCGGCGAGGAATTATCGAAGTCGGAGCGGCCGGAACTGACCTCGGCCAAGATCATCATTTCCGGCGGCCGGGCGATGCAAAGCCGGGAGAACTTCACCAAATATATAGAGCCGGTGGCCGATAAGCTTGGTGCGGCGGTCGGCGCTTCGCGCGCGGCAGTGGACGCCGGCTATGCGCCCAACGACTGGCAGGTCGGGCAGACCGGTAAGGTGGTAGCGCCCGACCTCTACATCGCTGTGGGTATTTCCGGCGCCATTCAGCATCTCGCCGGCATGAAGGACTCAAAGGTGATCGTGGCCATCAACAAGGACGAAGAAGCGCCGATCTTCCAGGTCGCCGATTACGGGCTGGTTGGCGATCTCTATGCGGTGCTGCCGGAACTTGCGGCAGAACTCGACAAGGTACGGCGTTGACCATCGTCGAACATTGCGGCCTCCCCGTGTGGCGCGGCGCGGCGGATCGTCGTAAAAGAGGCAACGGATATGAGCGAAGTTAGGGAGCGGCCGGCGGCGCGTTCCGCGCGGACAGAGCCGCACACGATACGCAAGATCGGCGTGGTCGGCGCCGGGCAGATGGGCGCCGGCATCGCCCATGTGTGCGCGCTATCCGGCTTACACGTGCTGCTCAACGACATCGATCCCGAGCGCATCACCGCGGGGCTCGCCACCATCAGCGGCAACCTGGCGCGCCAGGTGAGCCGCCAGCGCATCAGCGAGGAGCAGCGGCAGGCCGCGATCAAGCGCATCGCGGCGGCCAAGACGCTCGACGAGCTCGGCGATTGCGATCTGGCGATCGAGGCGGCGACCGAGAAGGAGGACGTCAAGCGCAAGATATTCGCCGCGCTCTGCCCCGTGCTCAAGCCGGAAACGATGGTTGGCACCAACACGTCCTCGATCTCGATCACGCGGCTCGCGGCCGCCACCGACCGGCCGGAGCGCTTCATCGGCATCCATTTCATGAATCCGGTGCCGCTGATGGAATTGGTCGAAGTGATCCGCGGCATCGCCACCGACGATTCGACCTTCGAGTCCACCAAGCAATTCATCGGCAAGCTCGGCAAACAGATCGCGGTGTCGGAGGATTTTCCCGCCTTCATCGTCAACCGCATCCTGCTGCCGATGATCAACGAGGCGATCTACACGCTCTACGAAGGCGTCGGCAACGTCGAGGCGATCGACACCGCGATGCGGCTCGGCGCCCATCACCCGATGGGGCCGCTCGAACTCGCCGACTTCATCGGGCTCGATACCTGCCTGTCGGTCATGCAGGTTCTGCACGAGGGGCTCGCCGATTCAAAATACCGGCCGTGCCCGCTGCTGGTGAAATACGTCGAGGCCGGCTGGCTCGGTCGCAAGACGCAGCGCGGCTTCTATGATTATCGCGGCGAGAAGCCGGTGCCGACGCGCTAGCGTCGCAGCCTCGATCGGGTCAGAAGATCAGGCCTCTTGAACGCTTGCGCCCGCTAAGCGCTTACCATCCCCTGCCGCCGAAACGATAATTCAGTCCGACGAGGATCGACTGGAAATTATGCGTTTCTTGGTAGAGGTACGGGTTGCCAAAGCCGCAGCCAGTGCCGCAGTTATAGGTGAGCGCAACGGAATGCGTGCCGAGCCCGATGTAATCGTACTCGAGCAGAACCGACCAGTTGGGACGCAACGCATATTCGGCGCCGACGCCGGCGGTCCAGCCATCGAGCGTTGCGCTCGCTTGCCCAGCAAATGGCGCGTAGGTCAGACCGCTCGGGTCCACGTCCGTATAGTTGGTGTGCACCCACGCCGCGCCGCCTTTGAGATAGAGCAGGGTTTGCGGCAGCACGGCGTAACCGATGCGTCCGGTCACTGTTGCCAGCCAGTCGGACTTGAATGTCATCTGTTCGGCGGCGTCTCCCGCGTACGCCACCGGCACCATATGGCTGCCGTTCACCGTCGCGCCATCGAACATCCCCTGCAGGCCGACCACCCACCGGTCGGACAACTGATAATCGCAGCCGAATTGTCCGCCGCCGACAAAACCGGTGCCGGTGTCACTGCCGACGCTGACCCCGGGAGCCAATGGATCGGACGGAGAATTGTATTGCCAGCCATAGCCGGCGTTCGCGCCGATGTAGCAGCCGGTCCAGCTGTAGATTGGGGTTTCGATCGGCGCCTTGTACATCGGCGTCGGAGGCAGATCGGCCGCCAAAGCAGACGTTCCGAACAGTGCAATTGCGGTGAGGCTTACGGCGATACGCTTGTACATTACGCTGGCCATCCGGCTATGACCGGGCCGATGAATCGGCCCTTCTGCGCGACAATGTACCGTCGCCCTACGCTCCGATAAAGCTCATTGATGGGCCGGTAAGCACAAAGAAGCGCATATTCCGGGCGAACGTGGCGCGTTTGCAACACAGACGTCGCCCGGGGAATGGCACGCGGTTACAACCCCCGCTGGGCCGAGCAGAGGACGGAATATCCGTCCTCTGTCTTCTATGTTCGGATCAAGCCGCAGCCGAGAATTGCGGTGCGGTTTCGCTCCAGCACGGCAGCGCCGCGACGCGCTGGAACCAGGCGCGCACGTTGGGGTGTGGGCCGAACGGTATCTGCCCGCCTTCGGCGTGGAACAGCGGCCCCGCCACTGCGAAATCAGCGACCGTCAATGCGTCGCCGACCAGATACTTCTGCTTGCCAAGGTGCGCGTCGAGCATCTTGGCTTCCTTGTTGAAGCATTCGGTGGCTTTGGCGACGGCTGCGGCATCAGCCGGTCCCATATTGGCGAACTTCTTCACTAGGTTCTCGAAGATCAGCGGCTGGCAGGCCTGCGCGCCCCAGTGCGCGAGGTCCCAGCACAGCCAGCGCGTGACGTCGGCCCGGCCGCGGGCGTCGCTTGGATAGAGCGCGGTCGCATTCTTGCTCGCCAGGTACTGCAGGATGGCGTTCGATTCCCAGAGCTTGAAATCGCCGTCGACCAGCACCGGCGTACGCCCGACCGGACTGAGCGCGAGGTACGCAGGCGTGCGTTGCGCGCCTTGCAGAAGGTCGACGAATTCGAACTCCAGCGGGATTTTCAGATACGACGCAAGGGCGCGAACTTTCCAAGTATTGGGCGAAGCAGCAAAGCCATAGAGTTTCATGATCAACTCCATCGGTGGACAGTGGGTGGACGATAAATGAAAGAAAGTGCGGCTCTGATCATTCCGCCGGCGTCATCCAGCCGACGCCGGCGCCGCCCGGTTCCATCAGAATGGCGATACGGCCGACCTCGGGTACGTCGAATATCGGCTTCATCAGCTTGGCGCCGGCGGCGATCGCCTTCTTCACCCGCGCATCGACATTGTCGACCGCGATATACGGCATCCAGCTCTCGGGAACGCCTTGATAGTCGGCGCCGCTGATGTCGAAAATCCCGCCGGCCGGCGTCCCGTCGATCGTTGCCAGCCAATAGGTACCGCCGCCCGGCATCGGCATACCGTCGAAGCTCCAGCCAAGCGTCTCGGCATAGAATTTCTTCGCGCTCTCGACGTTGCGCGTCATCAGCTCGTTCCAGTGAAACGTACCGTGTGACCAGGTCATGTGATGTCTCCACTACTCGTATAACGTCCGACTTAACGCGGCACTGTGTCGTTCCTGCGAAGTCAGGCGAAGAATTTTTCCATTTTGTCGAGCGCGGCGCTCCAACCTTGGTGGTGGCGGTCGCGTGCCTCGTCGTCGAAGAACTGCTCGTGGGTGAGCGTCAGCAGTGAGCCGTCTCCGTCGGGCTTGATCAGCACCGTCACCAGCGACTCGCGCTCGGGCATCGACTTCCACGCCCAGGTGAAGACGAGCTTCTCGTTGGGGATCACTTCGCGATAGACGCCGCTGACGTCGTGGATCTCCCCGGCCGGGCTCTGCATCACCCAGCGATAGCGGCCGCCGGTGCGCAAATCGCATTCGACGCTCACTGCCTTGATCTCGCCCGGACCCATCCAGCGCTTTACTTTTTCCGGATCGGTCCAGGCGGCGAAGACCTTGGCCGGCGACGCGTTGAGGCGGCGCTTGAGTGTGACACTTGGTTTGGTGGCTGCTTGGGTGGACATGACTCTTCTTCCTCCAGAAACGCGGCCAGGCTGTCGAGCCGCTCGGTCCAGAACTTTTCGTAACGATTGAGCCATTCGAACGCCTCGCGCATTGGCTCGGCGTCGAGCCGGCAAGCGACGGTGCGGCCGGTTTTCGTGCGCGCCACCAGGCCCGCGTCCGACAGCACGCCGAGATGCTTCATCACCGCCGGCAGCGACATCGCAAACGGCCCCGCCAGTTCACTCACCGACAGATCGGGTTCGGCGGCAAGCCGCATCACCAGCGCCCGACGCGTCGGGTCGGACAAAGCCGCAAAAGTGCGGTCCAAAGTGGGCGGCAAAAACTTAACCATATGGTTTAGTATCAGGTGAGCCCGCCACGGTCAAGGCCCCGCGATCTACGGACAACGGATGTAGTCCGCCGCCGTTTCGAGGAGGCATTTGGGGACAGATTGTGAGGGACGGATTCACCGTTCTTAAATGACGGCGCGCGATGATCCGGGCATGGATACGAGCCTGATTTCCGCGTTCATCGGCGCCGATGTCGGCGAGATGCAGCTCGCCGTCGCGGCGCGGCTTGCGCGCATGGACACGCCCGGCACGGGCTCGGCCGTATCCCAACTGGCCAATGCTGCCGATCAGAGCGCCAATGCGCTCGCCAACGTGGCCGCCGGTATCGGAACGAACCTCGACATCAGCGCGTAGGTTACTGGCAGGGAATCGGCTGGAGTTTCTCGATTTCAGCCGCGAGCTCCGCCTGCCGTTCGCTGCCGACAAAGCCCATCATGTGACGCATGAAGCGGGGGTCGTCGTCGATCAGCGGCAGAACAATCGATTGATCCGCGGGGTGCCGGAGCAGCAGGTAGGTTCTTCCCATCGTGCCGCTCGGTGGCACATCAATGAACTCGATATTGAGCTCCGCAGCCGACGGCACCAGCAGAAACCAATTGCCGTACCTCCACGTTCGTCCCAACAAGCGCCGATATTTGTCCGTCAGGCGGCCGTAGAAGTAAGAGCCGAACCAGAGCGGCGTGAGGATGTAGACGGTGTAATGGGTGACGTAGAAGCAGGCGACGATCACCGCCAGCAGCACGACAATCGCGTCGTCCCGCGGTCCATGCGCAAACAGCAGGAACATCACGCCGATGCCTGCGTAGGTGATCCAGATTTCAGGGCGCGTGACGAGCGCCACGCAAACAAAAGGCAATAGTCCTTGTTTGTAAAACCGGACCACGTCTTCGATGAACAAAGACCTGAACATTGGCGCGCCCCGCCGGCGCGTTGCATCGCGCCGAACGGAATGACGCTACCACGCGAAGGTCAATGAGATGTATCTGCGATCACAGCGCTGACAAGCTTCACGCCGTCGTCGCTCGACCACTCAGCCGGGCCTGCCATGTCGCCGATCTCGCAGCCCTTTGGATCGATGATGAGCGTCGTCGGCATGCCGAATGCCTTGCCGGCGGTTTTGAGCGTTTCAAACACTTGCGCGCTGTCGTCGGCAAAATAGGCGAGGTGAGTGATGCCGACCTGTTTGAGGAAGTCGAGCGGCTTTTGCGGAGCGTTCTGGTCGATGTTGACGGCGACGACCTGGAATTTCGGGCCGCCCAGCTTGGCCTGCAGCGCATCGAGCGCCGGCATTTCGCGGCGGCAAGGGACGCACCAGGTGGCCCAGAGATTGAGCAGCACGGTGCGGCCGCGCCAATCGGCGAGCGTGCGGTCGCGGCCTTCGGCGTCCTTGAACGCCAGATCGGGGACGCGAAACGGCCTCTGCGCCACCGCCAGTGCGGCCACTTCACCATGCACCAGCGGCGCGATCCGCGCCGCGGTGTCGACCGCGCCGGCGCAGGCGGCATCAGCCGGATTGCTTCGCCGATGCTCAATCCCGTATACCCCCGCCAGCACGACGAGCAGGCCGCCCAGCGCGAGCACGACGGTGACGCGGCGGCGGCGGAATTTGTTATACGGTTCAGTGGCTGTTTGGTTCGGATCGGTCATCTAACGGCAAACGCGCGGACGCATCATGGCCAACAAAATGTGGGGCGGACGCTTCAGTGGAAAGCCCGATCCGCTCATGGAGGAGATCAACGCCTCGATCGACTTCGATCGCAACCTCTACCGGCAGGACATCGCCGCCAGCAAGGCCCATGCGGCGATGCTCGCCAAAAAAGGCATCATCGCGGCGCAAGATGCGAGAGAAATCGCTCACGGTCTAGACACGATCCTGTCAGAGATCGAGGCCGGCAAGTTCTCGTTCAAGCGCGCGCTCGAGGACATTCATATGAATGTCGAGAGCCGCCTTGCCGATCTGATCGGCGCGGCGGCCGGACGGCTGCATACCGCGCGCTCGCGCAACGATCAGGTCGCCACCGACTTTCGGCTGTGGGTGCGTGACGCCATCGACGAGATCGACGCGGCGCTCGCCGCCTATCAGCGCGCGCTCGCCGAAAAGGCGCTTGAACATGCCGCGACCGTGATGCCGGGCTTCACTCATCTGCAGACCGCGCAGCCGGTGACGTTCGGGCATCATCTGCTCGCCTATGTGGAGATGGCGGCGCGCGACCGCGGCCGCTTCGCCGATGCGCGCGAGCGATTGAACGAAAGTCCGCTCGGCGCCGGCGCGCTCGCCGGCACCTCGTTTGCGATCGACCGCGCCATGACCGCGAAGGCGCTCGGCTTCGCCCGGCCGATGGCGAACTCGCTCGACGCCGTGTCCGATCGAGATTTTGTTCTGGAGACGCTGTCGGCGGCAGCCATCGCCTCGGTACATCTGTCGCGCTTTGCCGAAGAGATCGTTATCTGGTCGTCGCCGCTTGCCGGCCTGATCCGGCTCTCCGACGCCTTCACAACCGGCTCGTCGATGATGCCGCAGAAGCGCAATCCCGACGCGGCAGAGCTCGTGCGCGCGAAGACCGGACGCATCGTTGGCGCGCTGGTCGGTCTGCTGACAGTGATGAAGGGACTGCCGCTCGCGTATCAGAAAGACATGCAGGAGGACAAAGAAGGCGCAATCGACGCGCTCGGCGCGCTCAAGCTCGCGATCGCGGCCATGACCGGCATGGTGCGCGATATGGAGCCGGATGTGGCGCGCATGAAGGAGGCGGCGGGCGAGGGGTATTCCACCGCCACCGACCTCGCCGATTGGCTGGTGCGGACGCTCAAGCTGCCGTTCCGCGAGGCCCATCATCTCACCGGCCGGATCGTCGCCAAGGCGGCTGAGGCCGGGGTTGCGCTCGATAAGCTGCCGCTTGCGGCCATGCAGGCGATCGAGCCGCGCATCACCAAGGCGGTCTACGAGGTGCTGTCGGTCGAGAAATCGGTGCAAAGCCGGGCCGTTTACGGGGGCACGGCGCCAAAAAACGTGCGCGCCCAGGCCAAACGCTGGCTCAAACGGCTGGAAAAGACGCCGTAAACGCGGCGGCAACGGCTTGCCGACAAAATGTCGCCGTTCCGATCGGCTTTGCTAGAGTGCGGTGTCGGGGTGGGCGCATGTGGGGTGGGCCTGTGGGGTGGGGAGTGGGATTTGGCCAGTGATCGTTTGAGCGTTTGTTGCGCACTTGTCCTGGCGCTCATGCTGCCGCTTGCGCTGTGCGGCTGCGGCCGCAAAGGGGCGCTCGACCCGCCGCCGAGCGCGGCGATCCCTCCGCCGCCCGCGCGGACGACCTACATCGACCCCACGACACCGACCGGAGCGCCGCAGCAGGCGCAGCCATTGCAGCCGGCTCCGGTGCAAACGACCCAGGTGCCGAGGAAGACCTTCGCGCTTGATCCGCTCATCCAATAGCGCGCGCGGCTTACCGGGCGCGTCTCTGGTGGCGGTCAGCGTCGCGCCACGCTAAACACGGACCATGCATCACTTCGACTATCGCTCCGGCGTCCTCCACGCCGAGAACGTTAATCTGATCGCGCTCGCGGACGCGGTGGGCACGCCGTTCTATTGCTATTCGAGCGCGACCATCGAGCGGCACTATCGGGTCTTTGCCGACGCCTTCGCCGATGTTGACGCGCTCGTCTGCTACTCCGTGAAGGCGAATTCAAACCAGGCGGTGATTGCGACGCTCGCCCGGCTCGGCGCCGGCGCCGACGTGGTTTCCGAAGGCGAGTTGTTGCGCGCCCGCGCCGCCGGAATCTCGGCGGACAAGATCATGTTCTCCGGCGTCGGCAAGACGCCGCACGAGCTTGCGCTCGCGGTCGAGCACGGCATCCTCTGCGTCAATGTTGAATCGGAAGCGGAGATCGAGCAGCTCGCCGCGATTGCCGTCAGCAAGGGGCGGACCGCCAACATCTCGATCCGCGTCAATCCCGATATCGACGCCAAGACCCACGCCAAGATCGCCACCGGCAAATCGGAGAACAAATTCGGCATTCCGATCAGCCGCGCGCGTGAAGTCTACGCCCGCGCCGGCAAGCTCAAAGGCGTGCGCGTTGCCGGCGTCGATATGCATATCGGCAGTCAGATTATCGACCTCGGCCCGTTCAGCGACGCGTTCGCGCTGCTCGCCGACTTCGTCCGCGCGCTGCGCGCCGACGGACACGCGATCTCCCACGTCGACTTGGGCGGCGGGCTCGGCATTCCGTATCGGCAAGACAACGACCCGCCGCCTGACCCGGCGGCGTACGCGGCGATCGTCAAGCGCGCGACCGCCGGGCTTAACTGCAAACTGATTTTCGAGCCGGGCCGGCTCATCGTCGGCAATGCCGGCATCCTGGTGACGCGCGTGCTCTATGTGAAGTGCGGTGAGGCGAAGACTTTCCTGATCGTCGACGCCGGCATGAACGATCTTGTTCGCCCGACGCTCTATGACGCGCATCACGAAATCATTCCGGTGCGGCAGGCGCCCGCCGGCGCCAAGCGAATCATCGCCGATGTGGTCGGCCCGGTCTGCGAGTCCGGCGATTTCCTCGCGCTGGATCGTTCGCTCGCTGCGCCGGAGCCCGGCGACCTTCTCGCTGTGATGACGGCGGGCGCCTATGGGGCGGTTCAGTCGGGAACTTACAACACACGCGCCCTGGTTCCCGAAGTGCTTGTCCGGGCTGACGAATGGGCCGTCGTGCGGCCTCGTTTGGAGGCCGAGGCCTTGATCGCGCTCGACCGCTTGCCAAATTGGCTTTCATAGCGGTGGCGTCGATTTTGCATGACCTTAACGCGGTGCCTCCGCGTTGCGCCTTGAAGGCGCCGTCATGTTAACGTGTGATGTCCGATGCTTATGCGCGATAATGCGCTGCGGAGCCTGCGGTGACCGAGGCCAGTTCGTCAAATTTACAGCCCAAGGTTAGCGGTGCTGGGCCGGCTGCCGGCTCGCCGCTTGCCGCCGCGCTCAAGCGGGCGCGCTGGACGATTTTCTGGGAACGGCTGTGGCCGCCGCTCGCCGCGCTGGCGACCGTATGCGGCCTGTTTCTCGCAGTGTCGTGGCTCGGACTCTGGCTGTGGGTGCCGCCGCTCGCGCGCGCCGCCGGGCTGCTGATTTTTGCCGCTCTTGCCGCCGCGGCCGCGATGCCGTTCGTGTTTGTCCGCATGCCGGGCGCGGCCGACGCGGTGCGCCGGCTCGACCGCGACAGCGGAATTGCGCACCGCCCGGCGACCGCGATCGCCGATGAACTTGCGGTCAGCGCGCAAGACCCCCATTCGCTGGCGCTGTGGAACGCGCATGTCGAGCGCGCGCGGCAGGCCGCGCATTCGCTCAAGGCCGGGCCGCCGCAACCGCGCGTCGCCCGACGCGATCCTTATGCGCTGCGCGGGCTCGTGCTGCTCGCCTGTATCGCCACCTTCTTTGCCGCCGGCGGCGAGCGGATCAAACGCATCGCCGCGGCGTTCGACTGGCACGGCGTGGTCATGCCGGTCAATTTCCGCGTCGACGCCTGGGTGATCCCGCCGCTCTATACCGGTAAGCCGCCAGTCACCTTGCCCGGCATGCGCCCGGGCGAGAGCTTCGCGCAGCTGACCGGGCCGGTCTCTGTGCCGGTGAATTCGACGCTGGTGATACGCGCCACCGGCAGCGTCGCCCTCGACGTGTCGGGATCGGGCGGCCTCACGCCGGCGAAGCAAGAGGTCCATGCGCCGGCCGGCACCGAGGAGCACCGCTTCACCATCACGGCGGCGGGCACCGCGACCTTGAGCGGCGTCGGCGAGGGCGCAAGCTGGACGTTCGAAGCCATTCCCGACAAGCCGCCGACCATCGCGCTGGCCAAGGATCCGCAGGAGCAGAACCGCGGTTCGGTGCTCCTGTCCTACCGGCTCGAGGACGATTACGGAGTGACCAAGGCGGAGGCGACCTTCACCCGCAAGGACGGCGGCAACGCGCAGGCCCAGACGCCGCGCCCGCTGTTCGGGCCGCCGGATTTTCCGCTGATCATGCCGCAGGTGCGCACCCGCAACGGCGTCGGCCAGACGCTGAAGGATTTGACCGACCATCCCTGGGCTGGCGCCGAAGTGACGATGACGCTCGTCGCCCATGACGATGCCGGCAATATCGGCAAGAGCGAGCCGTTCAGCTTCCGCCTGCCCGAGCGCGTGTTCACCAAGCCGCTGGCGCGGGCGCTGGTCGAGCAGCGGCGCAATCTCGCGATGGACGCCAACGCGCGCGAGCCCGTGCTCACGGCGCTCGACGCGCTGATGATCGCGCCCGACAAGTTCATGCCCGATGCCGGCGTCTATCTTGGCTTGCGCGAAATCTATTGGCAGCTCGTGCGCGCCAAGAGCGACGACGATCTGCGCGACGTCACCAGTCAGCTGTGGACGATGGCGGTCGACCTGGAAGACGGCGAGATGGCCGACGCGCAGGCCGCCTTGCGCAACGCCGAGGAGGCGCTGCGGCAGGCGCTGCAGAACGGCGCCAGCGACGCCCAGATCAAGCAATTGATGGACAAGCTGCGCGAAGCGATGAGCCGTTACCTGCAGGCGCTCGCCCAACAGCTGCGCAACAAGGGCGAGCTGGCGCGCCCGCTCGACCCCAATGCGCACGTGCTCAGCCAGCGCGATTTGCAACAGATGTTAAATCGCCTGGAGGACATGGCGCGCAGCGGCTCGCGCCAGGCGGCGCAGGAGCTTTTGCAGCAACTGCAGCAGATGATGGAAAATCTGCAGATGGCCTCGCCGGGCAGCAGCGACGACGACCAGATGATGTCGCAGCTCGACGAACTCGGCGACATGATCCGCCAGCAGCAGGATTTACGCGACCGCACCTTCAAACAAGGCCAGGCGCAGCGCGGGCAGAACGGCCAGCCGCCGCCGCAGGGTCAGCCCGGCCAAAAGCCCGGCCAAAAACCCGGCCAAGGCATGGGCCAGTTGCAGCACGACCAGCAGGCGCTGCGCGACCGGCTCAACAAGCTGCTCGACGAGTTGCGCGATCACGGCTTCGGCCAGCAGGGCCAGACCGAGCCGGGCAAAGGCGCCGGCCAGGACCAGTTGGATCAGCTCGGCCGCGCCGGCGACGCCATGAACGAGGCGCAAGGCGAACTCGGCAACGGCGACGCCGACAACGCCGTCGATGCGCAGGGGCGCGCGCTCGAGGAACTGCGCAAGGGCGCGCAATCGCTGGCGCAGGCGATGCAGCAGCAGCAAATGGGGCAGCAGGGCGGCGGCCGCCTCGGCCGCTTCGCCCAACCGCGCGCCGACCAGGACACCGATCCGCTCGGCCGTCCGCTGCGCGGCCACGAATACGGCGATGATTCGACGGTGAAAGTGCCGGGCGAGATCGATGTACAGCGTGCGCGCCGCATCATCGAGGAATTGCGCAAGCGCTTCGGCGACCTGGGCCGCACGCAGGAAGAACTCGATTACATCGAGCGGCTGCTGAAGGATTATTGATATCGTTCCAGTAGTGGATCGATGGATTCCACTGGCGGGCGGCGCTATATCTGACAAATGAACATTTCATTGCCTCGTGAACAGCAGGAATGGTTGGAGGCCGAGGTTGCCGCCGGCCGTTTTTCGTCGATCGACGAGGCGTTAGCGATTGCGGTCGCTGAACTGCAGGCCTTGCAAGAAGACGATTTAGCTTGGGCAAAACCTTACGTAGACGAAGCGCGCGCCTCGGTTGCCCGTGGCGAGCTGATTTCCGGCGAGGAGTTCCTCAAGCATCTCAACGACAAGATTGCGTCGTTGCGTTCTAAATGACACGTCTCGTCGTCACGCCGGAAGCCGACGCGGACGCTATCGAGATTCTCTGATTACCTCTCTAGGGAAGCCGGCCTAACAGTCGCCGAGCGCTACCGTCAGGGCTTTCAGCATGCCTTAGCGCGCCTGCTGAATTTCCCCGAGTTCGGCGCTCCGCGGCCCGCATTGGGTGTGGGGACACGCATTGCGATCGTACAGCCCTACTTGCTTATCTACGATTATGCGCCCGGCGACGACACGTTGACCCTGCTGCGCGTCCTGCATGGCAGGCGAAACATCACCCCGCGCCTCCTGCGCCGCTAAGCCCGCCCTGGCAGTCATGTTCCGCGGCCAACACAGCCATGGCGTCACCGCGTTGACACGCGCCGCAGGGGGCCTAGATTACAGGGGTTCCGAGGGGAGCGCCGATGAGGCGCTGAGAGACCGCAAACTGCGGTGACCCTTTGAACCTGATCCGGGTCATGCCGGCGAAGGGACGGAAACTCCTTCCAAAAGCCCGCCCCAGCCGTAGTGCGTCCGGATTGGTCTAGAGCATGGTCCCCGAAAGCCGGTCCCGGTTTTCGTATGAGGCCATGCTCGAACGATAGTGGAACGACCCCGAAAGGACCGCGCGATGAATAAGCCCCTCTCCGAAGCTGATCTCGCCACGCCGAAGGTCACCACCGGACCGATTGCCGGCTCGCGCAAGATCTATTCGGTGCCGGAGGCCGCGCCGGATTTGCGCGTGCCGCTGCGCGAGATCGCGCTTGATGCCTCCTCGGGTGAGCCGCCGCTGCCGATCTACGACCCCTCCGGTGTCTATACCGACAACGACGCGGCGATCGACGTCGAGCAGGGGCTCAAGCGCACCCGCATCGAATGGGTGAAGGAGCGGGGCGGCGTCGAGGAATACGACGGCCGCCCGATCCAGCCGGTCGACAACGGCAATGCCACCGGCAAGCACCTCGCGCGCAATTTCGCCAACACGCCGCGCCCGATGCGCGCGCTGCCCGGCAAGCCGGTGACCCAGCTCGAATGGGCGCGCGCGGGAATCATCACCAAGGAAATGATCTACGTCGCCGAGCGCGAAAATCTCGGGCGCAAGACGATGCTCGACGTGGCGCAGGAACGCGCCGACGACGGCGAGAGCTTCGGCGCTTCGGTGCCGCTGTTCGTCACGCCCGAATTCGTGCGCAGCGAAGTGGCGCGCGGCCGCGCCATCATCCCATCGAACATCAATCACGGCGAACTCGAGCCGATGGCGATCGGGCGGAACTTTCTCACAAAAATAAATGCCAATATCGGCAACTCCGCGGTCACTTCTTCGGTCGAAGAGGAAGTGGAGAAGATGGTGTGGGCGATCCGCTGGGGCGCCGACACGGTGATGGACCTCTCCACCGGGCGCAACATCCACAACACCCGCGAATGGATCCTGCGCAATTCGCCGGTCCCGATCGGCACCGTGCCGATCTATCAGGCGCTGGAGAAGGTCAACGGCGATCCGGTCAAGCTCGACTGGGAGTGCTACAAGGACACGCTGATCGAACAGTGCGAGCAGGGCGTCGATTACTTCACCATCCACGCCGGCGTCCGCCTCGGCTACATCCATCTGACCGCCAACCGAGTCACCGGCATCGTCTCGCGCGGCGGCTCGATCATGGCCAAGTGGTGCCTCGCGCATCACAAGGAGAGCTTCCTCTACGAGCGGTTCGACGAGATTTGCGACCTGATGCGCCGCTACGACGTGTCGTTCTCGCTCGGCGACGGCTTGCGCCCCGGCTCGATCCGCGACGCCAACGACCGCGCGCAGTTCGCCGAGCTGGAGACGCTCGGCGAACTGACCAAGGTGGCCTGGGCCAAGGGCTGCCAGGTGATGATCGAAGGCCCCGGCCACGTGCCGCTGCACAAGATCAAGATCAACGTCGACAAGCAGCTCAAGGAGTGCGGCGAGGCGCCGTTCTATACGCTCGGCCCGCTGGTCACCGACATCGCGCCGGCCTACGACCACATCACGTCTGCGATCGGCGCCGCCATGATCGGCTGGTTCGGCACCGCCATGCTCTGCTACGTCACGCCGAAGGAGCATCTCGGCCTGCCGGACCGCAACGACGTGAAGGACGGCGTCATCGCCTACAAGATCGCCGCGCACGCCGCCGATCTCGCCAAGGGCCACCCTGCCGCGCAATTGCGCGACGACGCGCTCTCCCGCGCGCGCTTCGAGTTCCGCTGGGTCGATCAGTTCAACCTGTCGCTCGATCCGGACACCGCGCTCAAATACCACGACGAGACGCTGCCCAAGGAGGCGCACAAGGTGGCGCATTTCTGCTCCATGTGCGGGCCAAAATTCTGCTCGATGAAGATCACCGCCGACGTGCGCGAGTACGCTTCGGGCCTCACCGACAACGAGAAGGCCGCGCTTTATCCGGACGCCGCACAGAAGGGCATGGCCGACATGTCGAAGAAGTTTCTCGACATGGGGGCGGAGGTTTATGTCGAGGCGGATAAGGTGAAGGAGAGTAATAAGACGTTGTAACAAGGAAAAAGAGCATCTAGGCTGGATTGCGTCCTTTGATTGAGGCGTACCTTGGCCGAAACGTTCTATAGAAGAGAGTGTCGCACGCAGACCGCCGAAGATGCGAAAATTCAGGTCAAATCGGGAGAGATTTGGGGCAAAGAGGCGCGAGGTAGCTCAATACTCAGCGTTAAAGCCTACGCAGGGACCCTCGCAGAACGAGGTATCCAATTTACGACACCCATCAAGCCTCATCCCAATCAATCTCCCTTGGAAGCTCACTGGTACTATCCGCACACCCCAGGGGTCGAGCTTCGAAGTAAGGGAGGTCAAGATTATGCTGCGATACCCGCCACGGTGACAAATCTTCAGCCATAGTTTGATGATTACTGTCTCCTCATATGGGCACGAGTTTGAGGCCGTACCTCAGGCGATCTTTTGGCGCCCTCTTGCCTATTTTACGATGAGCTTTCGTAAGGAAGTTGATGACCTTGACGAATTCGAGGGAGCATCGTTTTTGATTGGAAATCAAATCTTCGACCTGCGAAATTATGCGGCGCATCCGAAGTTTACAGTCTCGGTTTACCTGCCAATGCAAATCGAAACTCAAAGCGAAATCGACGATATAATAGACAGGATCATAAAGGAGTTCGCTCTTCCAAAGAGAGCGGTCAGTTGGCGACGAGGCTGGGACTTCAACCCGGGTTCGGTTACTCGCGATCCAAAAGACCGACTTGGAGAGTCCGAAGCCAAAATGTTATTCCTAAAAATTGCTGCTCTACAGCCTGCATGTACCGTTACTACAAGCTTCGCCAAAAAAGAGGTTGGACGCTTTTATCCATTTTCTCCGGCCGATCGCAAGCCGTCATCTACTCGACGACGAGAACAACTGTGGCAGCAGATTGTCGGCAACGTAATTGTTCACAAATCGCCTTTTACTCGGGGCCTAGCACAGCCTGCAAGAGGTGGATTGAAGCTAACCAATAAAGGACTGGATTATCTAAAGAGCATCGGCTTTGCCCCGCAATCCGCTTCCTGCGAGTGACGTTTGTAGCCGGGCTTGAACCATCTCATCTCGGCTTGACCTGCCGAATTTTTGTCCCACACAAACCAGGCGTACGCTGTTGTGCCCGTGCCCTTCTTAATTGCCCCGGCGGGATAAAATGTAATGCGCTCGCTAAAAACCCAAATTCGAGCGGGTGGACTAACCGAAAAAATCGTCCGATAGCGGTTTGCTCCCTCCAAGAACGCCAACCTAAGCAACAACGCAAATTTGCGGCGCGCATGTCGAACGCCGACTTTCACAAAGCCCTCAGCTGCATTGTAAGGGGGATTTGTCACGATATTGTCCGCCACTCGATCAGTGTTCAGAAAATCTATTCCGCTCTCACCGAATCCGCGGTCATACAAATCGGAGGCGATCACCTCGTTACCTTTGGATGCCAGAACCCGCGCCATGGAACCATCACCACAGGCCGGCTCCCATATCTGACCTTCGAACGTTTCATTATCCATCAAGGCAAGCGTCGCCCATCCAGGCGTCGGAAAGAAATCTGGCCCATCTAAGTCGGCGAAGCGCTTTAGAGTCGGCTTAAACCCGCCATTAAGGTTGTAAGTTGCATCGGCCATCTAGGTTCTCGTCGCCCAACAGTGACAATAAGAACAATATAGGAACGAAATTGATTCGAGCAATAGCATACGAAACTCCGGTGGATTGCCATTTGAACTGGCCCTCAGATCCACGGCGGACTTATTCATACGAACAGGCGTAGCGGGCGGGTTGAATGCCGCAAGTCTAGCCCGGATTGAGTGGAACGAAATCCAAGGCAAACCTCACGGCAGAGCGAGCGTAGCCCGGATGAGCGGAGCGATATCCGGGGTCTGCCTCTGCGCTCGCGCCCCGCATGTCGCTGCGCTCATGCGGGCTACTTTCCCGCGGACGGCCGGATCATCCCGATCAAGTCGGGGCACAGGCAGCCGACAGTCACAAACAAGAAAGCTATCCGCGTCCCAACGCGGAGACAAAACCTGCCCAGAAATCGGGTGTCGCCGCGTGCGTTTTGGCTCCATGTTTTCTGCATCAATATTTTGGCATCAGCACATGGAGAATCCATCATGCACTTCCGCATCCAAGGCCTGCCGGCCGAACAATTCGCCCCGCTGTTTGCCCTGTCCGATGACGCGCTCAAGGAACGCGGCGCGGTGCGCACCATTGCCGACGGGCCACGCCCGTGCCGCATCAGCCTCACCGACGCGAGGCCGGGCGACGAGCTGATCCTGGTCAATTACGAGCATCACGCTGTGGCCTCGCCATACCGCATGCGCTTTGCGATTTACGTGCGCGCGGGCGAGGCGACGTTCGACGCGCTCGACACGGTGCCGGAGCAGTTGCGCACGCGCACGCTCGCGGTGCGCGGCTTCGACGATGGCGCGATGATGACCGGCTGGGAATTGACCGAGGGCGTCAAGCTCGAAGAGGCGATCGAACGGCAGTTCGCCAATCCGCGCACGGACTATCTGCACGTGCACTTCGCCGCGCCCGGCTGCTACGCCGCGCGCATCGAGCGGGCGTAGTCCATCGCGCTCTTCTTCCGTCATGCGCGGGCTTGACCCGCGCATCCATGCTGAATCATCAGCGAGCGCAGGGTGAGCAAAGGCGCGGAGCGCCGTGCCCACGCGTTTTAATTGGCGGTGAAATCCGCGTGGGCTTCGCTTCGCTCAGCTAGCCGAGGCAAGGCGCAGATGCGTGAAGGCCATGCGGCGGATTAGCAAGCGCAGCCTAGATTGAGTGAAACGAAATCTGGGTAACCCTTTCGGCCCCGTGGATGCGGCCGCTATCCAAGTTCTACCTGACATTGTATGATGGCTGGCCGTCATTTTGGGAGATCGCCATGGCCAAAGCCAAAGCCAAAATCAAAGCCAAAACCCCAGCCAAAACCACAACCACAACCACAACCACAACCAAAGCCAAGGCCATGGCCAAAGCCCCCGGACCTTCCGGATATCTGCTCGGCCAAATCGAGCTGTTCGGCTTCAATTTCGCCCCGCAAGGCTTCGCCGCGTGTCAGGGCCAGCTTTTGGCCATTTCACAAAATCAGCAGCTCTTCAGCCTGATCGGCACGAACTATGGCGGCAACGGCACCACGAATTTCGCCTTGCCCAAGCTTGCGCCGGTGACGCAAGAAGGCCCGTACTACTTTATCTGCATCAACGGCACCTATCCGCCGCGCGGTTAGGGCGCGGCCAAGAGCGTAGGGGTAAACCTCGCGGCGGGGTCCCGGATTTCGCTGGCGCTCAATCCGAGCTACGTGCTGTGCGCTAAGTATTCGCCCGGCCAGGTCCGATGGAGCAATCTCATGATCAGCCTGCAAACCTTCGGCATCGATATTTCCAGGTATAGCGGCCAGGTAGATTGGACAAAGGTCGTCGCCAACGTAAACCCGCGTTTCGTCTTCGTCTGTGCTGCTTACGTGGAGGCCGATAAAACGAATCCAAAAAAAATTGACGCGAATGCTGACCCGATGTTTCCTATCTATTGGCCTGATCTGCTGCCACTCAAGATACCGCGTGGCGCTTATGTTCTTTGCCATCCACTCGCCGATCCGGCCGTGACGACCGATACGTTCTTTAAGGCCTATACGCCACAGCCGGGCGATTTGTTGCCGACGTTGGATATTGAGGATATTTGGGACAATAGCTGCGGTTTGTCCGCGCCGGCACGTATTAGCCTGATCCAGACGATGGTCGATTCCATATCGAAGCGTATCAACGGCCAAAAGCCACTTATCTATACCAAAACGCGGGTCTGGAACGACCTTACTAATCCCATGCAGTTTGCAAGCTGCCCGCTTTGGATCATGAACTATGAGACAATGCCGACCCCACTAAACTTGCCGCCGACATGGCAGACATTCGCATTCTGGCAATACGCCCAAAACGTCGACATCCAAAACATCGGCATCGACGATTATGATCCCGATTTATTCAATGGATCCGAAGCTGAGTTGAAGAATTTCACCATTCAAAAGGTAACGGCTTAGCGCGTAGCAAACGTAGAATGGGCAAAATCGTCTGTTCGGCGCAACCGCGTGCATGAGCGATTTTGCCCACGCGGCCGCTGTTCCGGCACGGTGCCCACCCTACATCTGCTCACTTCGCGCTGGGCGCTGCGGCAGGACGAGCCGATGCCGGCGAACGTGCGCGAATGCCGGCGGCGCCGCGCAGGCGCGCCTTCGGCGAATGAAAGCCGAGCAAGCGTAGCCCGGATGAGCGAAGCGACATCCGGGATCTGCTGTCCTGCGCAACCCCGCATGTCGCTTCGCTCATGCGGGCTACTCAGTGTCCAGAAATCGGGTGTCGCCGCGTGCGTTTCAGCTCCATGTTTCTCGCACCAACACATGGAGAAACCATCATGCACTTTCGCATCCAGGGCCTGCCGGCCGAACAATTCGCCCCGCTGTTTGCGCTGTCCGATGAGGCGCTGCAGGAACGCGGCGCGGTGCGCACCATTGCCGACGGGCCGCGCCCCTGCCGCATCAGCCTCACCGACGCCAAGCCGGGCGACGAGCTGATCCTGGTCAATTTCGAGCATCATGCCGTGGCCTCGCCGTACCGCATGCGCTTTGCGATTTACGTGCGCGCGGGCGAGGCGACGTTCGACGCGCTCGACACGGTGCCGGAGCAGTTGCGCACGCGCACGCTCGCGGTGCGCGGCTTCGACGGCGGCGCGATGATGACCGGTTGGGAATTGACCGAGGGCGTCAAGCTCGAAGAGGCGATCGAACGGCAATTCGCCAATCCGCGCACGGCCTATCTGCACGTGCACTTCGCCGCGCCTGGCTGCTACGCCGCGCGCATCGAGCGGGCGTGAAAAATTCTCCCCCGCGCAAGGGATGAATCGGTGAAAAAACCCGTCGCCTCCCGTCACTATTCTCTTGACATATGTCCTTTTTTTGGGTACAAACGCCCATCCTGCTCGGCCAAGGGACGTCAACCGGTGACGGCTGATTGATGGAGCGGGAGCGGTGCCCGGGATGGGGCTCGTAACTCTGTCCGCGGGCGGTTCGGAAACTCGCCCGGCCGGCCACGTCGCCGGTCTGCCAGGAGCTGGCTGCCCGGGGAGCGGATCGGTTGTCCGCTACCATGAAGCGCGGGACCGGACTGAGCCTGAGGCTCTCAAGGCCTCTGGCGAGAGCCGCGGTAGAGCGCCGAGAGGCGAGCGCGTCCGATGAGGGCGCGCGCCGCAGACGCGCAACGCAAGCGACGCTTCGCTTGTGCGCGAACGCGGCCACTACCACGCGCCTTTCGGCGCTCCGCCTCCCCTTTTATTTGCTCGGGAGGCGCTTCGTTCGCTGTTTGACAACCTCGGGCGCCGACAAGACGCGCCGCGAGAACGAGAATCTTTGGATCACCTCTTGCTCAAGGCAAGAGGCAAATTTCGGCTGGCCTACGCGCTGGGTTACTCCAGCGCAGCATCGATTGCCGGACCTTCGTCCGCCGAAGGACATACGTCCGCCGAGAAACATGCCCGACTAAACGGATAACAATGGATGACTACGGTCCGCAGGCGGATCAAGTCTGGCAATGACGAACAGGGGCGCATCGACGCTTCGGCTTAAAACGCGTGGGCACGGCGCGTTCCGCGCTTTTGCCCATTTGCTCGTGCCGCAGGGCGATTATTTCTTCCGCTTTTTCCTGCCGAAGGCCGCGACCACTTCCTTTTTCCTGATGCGCGCGGCCGGGTTGCCGCGCTCGCCGAGGTTTTGCTCCTCGGTGCCATCGCCCATCATGCCGGGATGAGATACCTTTGGTTTTTTCCCGCGGCTTTTGGCGACTGCCGACTTTCTCTTCTTCATGCCGAATACTCCGTGCGAGAGCCCGATGGTGGCTGATGCATGATACGCGTCTCAACATGTCGGCGATAGACGCACGAGGTGTCGACCCCTTGCGGCTTCATCCCGGATTTCGCGGAGCCTGTGATCAGGCCGGCCACTTCGGGCCCGACCCGTTGGCCCAATCCGGGCTATAATTCCCCGCGATGGCCACTGTCCACGACGGCGACCTTCCCGCGGGGCTCACGTTCCCCACCACCCGCGCCATCATGCGCTGGTTGCTGGCGGCATTCTTCGTCGCGGCCGGAGTGGCGCATCTCGTGGTGCCCGGTGAGCTTCTCAAGATCACGCCGGATTGGGTGCCGTTCGCGCCGCAGGTGATTTTCGTTACCGGGCTGTGCGAATTCGCCGGCGCCTTGGCGCTGGTCACGCGGCCTTTGCGATACTGGGCCGGCATCGGGCTCGCTGTCTATGCGGTCTGCGTGTGGCCCGCTAATTTCAAGCACGCCTTCGACCGCATCGACATCCCGCATTTGTCGTCGAGCTGGTGGTATCACGCGCCGCGGCTCGCCTTGCAGCCGGTGATCATCTGGTGGGCGCTGTTTTGCTCCGGCGTCGTCGACTGGCCGTTGCGAAGGCATAACCGGGATTGAGCGGGTGACTTACTGCGCGCTATTTCACGAAATCATTGGAGCGCAATACCAAAACCCGGCCCGGCCGCGCGTGCTCATCGTGGAATTTGCTTGATGCCCGCTGTTCGATGACGTCGCGCAAGCGCAAGAACTGCTCGATGCGCTGCTCCGCCTTCACGCCGCGCGCGTGCTCGATATCGTCCATCGCGGTGGTGCTGATCGCGCAAACCACGATCGTGTCCTGATCGCGCATCGTGAAGTCGATGACCATCCGGTCGAAATCGTAGCCTTGCACCTCGCCTCGCAGCAGCGGCATTGAATGCTCCATGCCGGCGCGCGCCTGATCGCGCCGCGCCGGCCTATAGCCGGCTCAGCGGTCGCGCCCTTCCTTGGCTTGTCCGTCCAAAAACTCCGACAAGGTGCCGTTGTCTTTTTTCTTGGCTTTTCGTTTCGGCGCGGCCTGCGGCGGCGGAGCGGCGGCGTCGCGCGCGAGGCGCAGCGCCTTGAGCCGCTCGGTCTTCGCGCGCGTCGCGGCAGCTTCGTTCTCGTAATCCGACGTCGCCTTTTTGGCGTCGTTGGCGCGCTGCAATTTCGCGAATTCCGCGCTGGCGTTGTATTTATTGGATTTCTCGGTCATCAAAGTCCTTTTTGAGGGTGTCGATAAAGGTTCCTCATCAGCATAGCAGACTGCGGCCGGAATCGGCGGAAAATCGGCTGCCCGCCGGCCGGTCGATCGATGGGCAGCGAGCGTCGGATTGGGTCCGCACGACGCAGGCCAATGACAAGCCCCGCGCTGTGCCCGTGCGCTCTGATCGGCGATGGCATGCGCGTCGGCTGCGCCGAGCCCGTCGTCGGGCCGGCCACTTCGGGCCGGACCCGTTGGCTCGCAACGATGCTCCTCACCCGGCTCAGTCTCGCTCCGCTCGACAGCGCCGGCCTGGATTTAACGCGGGGCCGGTAGATGGTTGAGGCCGTGCCAAACCCATCGTTTCCTTCGCCGCCCTAAGGCCGCGCAACGCCCGCGGCCAGAGCGTCTTTCACCATCTCAATCCCGTAGTTTTGCGCCGCCTGGCGGACCAGCAGATATTGCAAAAACAATCCGCCGCAATAGAGCGCCCAATGTGTCCACGGCGCGATCACGAAGAAGCCAGCGGCGCCGAGCGCGATCAGCATGGCAAAGCTGATGACCGCATAATCGCGCGTAAACAGGAAATTGCGGTGCGCCTGCTGCACGGACGGCATGTCCTGCACCGGAAAGTACACCTGCTTATACCAGTGAGCGTTCTGTTCCTTGGGGTTCTTCTTCATTGCCGCCGTGACGTGGAATTTCTTGTGGACTTCTTCTTCGGTAAAGCGGTCGTCGTCTTTGGCGTAGACCGTAAACGCTCGCGACCCGGGAAGCGGGTGCTTCCAATGCGAGATAAAAACCAGCCGGTCTTTGGTCGTTGCGCTGAACAGCCCGCTGACGACGCGAATCATCGCCAGGCCGACGCCGGCGGGCAGCAGGAACGCCCAGGCTGTCGCGAGCTCGGATAACGGCTTGGGGTCAATGGCTGCCACCGCCCCAAAGGCAATCAAATTGAACGCGGTGATTGCCAGCAGGCCGGGCCAATTCTGCTCGATGAGTGGCTGGGAGCCTTCATTTGCTGGCATGGCTTGCCCGGTCGGCGCAGATAGCGGGATGCTGCGCCGATCATGCAAGGCATGGTTGATAAAGGCAACCCCGCGGGTCGGACGGCTTCGCCGCGCTCAGCCACCCTGCAAAATTTACCTCACCGTGAGGATCAGGCCGTTGAGGTCCGCGCTGACGATGGCGCCGATCGAACGGCCGCTGAGCGTCAGGATCGCGCCCTTCTCATTGGTCAGCACGATCGCCTGTGCGCCGGCGCCGACCGCCGCGCCGACATTGCCGGCGGCATAGACGCCGCTCACGTCCGACGGTCCGCGGATATGGCTGACGGTGCCGCGGAAGCGCGTTTCCGAAGCGCCGAAGGTGAAGCCATAGCTCAGCCCGCCGATGCTGAGCGGGTAGGCCGCGCCGTGAAAGAACAGCGTGCCCGAGCCGCCCGAGCCGCCGACGACGAAGCCCGCTTTGACTATGGTGAAGGTGATGCCGCCTTCGTCGGCCTGTGCCGACTGAAAGGTGACGCCGGCCAAGGCCAGCACTGCGACGAGACCTGCTCGAAAGGTGGATAAGGCGCGCATAGGCGTTTGCTCCCCGGAGGTGTGTGAGGACGTGAATCGGCTGTGTGGACGCGAATCAGCTTTGCCGCGCGGAATCATACCGCGCCGGCGCCCGCATGAGCGAGCTATTACCTTCCTTCGCCCCGCGGACGGGGGGAGAAGGGCGGGCAGCGCAACCTTCCTGCTAATCCAATCCCATGGCGGCCCGCAGGCGCGCCTCATTCGCCGCCAGCCAGGCCGAGCGCTTTTCGTAGAGAGCGCCGTCCCAGAACAATCTTTCCCAGTCGGGAGCCGGTGCGGAATAGCCGCGTGAGGTGAATTTGCCGAAAATATCCGACCATCCATCGGGCCCATTTGCTTCGAATTCAGCGTTTGCGCGCTCACGCATGTCACCGCATTCGCGCTCATCGCGTTCGCACAAAGTCCACAGCTCGCTCAGCGCGGCGCTTTGTTCCGATGTGCCGATCAGCAGATATCCTTCCCGCGCGATGTTGATGATCTCGCGCCAGTGCGGGAAGCAGTTCCACAAAAACTGCGCCCAGCCGCCGTTGCTGATGTTGTATTCGATGTCCACAAACGCCGGGATCATCTTGATCTCGAGCGGCGGCCCTTCCGTCGCCGGCCGGCCGTACCAGGTCGGCCCATTCGGGTAATTCAGTTCAAGCCAATCACCGATCATCCGTTCGATAGGTTCACCGCCGGACATGACACAGATCCGCTTGACTAGAACAAACCAAGAACATATAAAGCAACGTCAAGTTGTCAAGCGGGAAAATCGAGGTGGCGATATCCAATCAAAATGAGGTGGTGACAAGCGACGGCGCAGCGAGATTCTTCGCTCGAGTTCTACGACCTCACCCGGCCGCCATCCACATTGAGTGTCTGCCCAGTCATGAAAGCCGCGTCGTCGCTGGTAAGGAACGACAGCGCGCCGACGAGATCGTCCGGCGCTTCGACGCGCTTGATTGCCTGCAATTGGGCGACGGCGAGAAATTCCTCGTCCATGTTGGCGAATCCGGGCCGTGGTTTGCGTACAAGCGTGCCTGGCGAACGCGTCAGCCCCGGCGCGATGGCGTTCACCGTGATGCCGTCGGCGGCGAGGTCACCGGCAAGCCCGCGGGTGAAGCCGATGATGCCGCCTTTGCTCGCGACGTAATGCGCAAAGCCGGTGGTCACCGAGCCGAACGTGCTCGACGCCATGCTGACGATGCGCCCCCACTTGCGCGCGCGCATGCCCGGCACGAAGGCGGCAGTGACGAGGAAGGTGCCGTCGAGATTGATGGAGAGGACGCGCCGCCATTCGGCAAACGTCATGGCGGCGAAGTCGAGCTGCGGAAAAATGCCGGCGCAGTTCACCACGATGTCGACGCGAGCGAACTTGGCCTGCACCTGTTTCGCCATCGCGGCGACCGAGTCCTCCTTCGACACATCGCAGACGACCGCGAGCGCATCGCGCCCCGCGGCTTCGACGAGCTTCACAGTCTCGCGCGCCTCGGCCATGTCGGCGACGGCGACATGCACGCCGTCCTCGGCGAGCCGCTTGGCGAAGGCCTGCCCGATGCCATTGGCCCCGCCAGTGATGACGGCGACTTTGTCCTTGTGTCCTTTGCCCACAACGTTTCCTCTCAATTGCCAGCAGCACACTGTTGCAGGGCCAATCTATCGGGGATTTATCAGCAAGCGTAGCCCTCCGCGGGGAAGGAAAGGGATATGTTGCGCCGATAAAATTCAGAGGAGGCGCACATGCCCGGGCTCTTGCAAAATCACATCGCGGTCGTCACCGGCTCTGGGTCGGGGATCGGCCGCGCCATCGCGCAGGGCTTTGCGCGCGAGGGTGCAACCGTCGCGGTGCTCGACATCGACGGCGCGACCGCGGGCAAGACTGCCGCCGACATCAACAGCGCCGGCGGCGTGGCGCACGCGTTCACGCTCGACGTGCGCGACCGCGCCGCCTGCCGCGACGTTGCGGCGAAAGTCGGCAAGCGATGTCGGTCAGGTGTCCATCCTGGTCAACAATGCCGGCATCAACCGGCGCAATCCTTTTACCGGCGATCCGGATGCCGTGCTCAAGGATTGGCAGGACATCATGGCGATCAACCTCAACGGCCTGTTCAACGTCACGCATGCTTTTCTGGCGCCGCTGCGCGCGGCCAAGGGGCGTATCGTCAATCTCGGTTCGATCCAGTCGTTCGTGCACGTGCGCACGCCGAACTCGCCGGCCTACACCACCTCCAAACACGGCGTGCTCGGCTTCACCCGCGCGCTCGCCGCCGAACTCGGCAAGGACGGCGTGCGCGTCAACGCCGTCGGCCCCGGCCTGATCGAAACGCCGCTCAACGAGCAGGTGCGCAAGAACAATCCGGAGCTGGTGAAGATCTTTCTCGATCACACCCCGCTCGGCCGCACCGGCAAGCCGGAGGACATCGTCGGCCCGGCGATTTTCCTCGCCTCGGATCTCTCCGCCTATGTCACCGGCGCGATCGTGATGGCGGATGGCGGCTACCGGGCGATCTGAAAGTGCGGGACCAGTGCTAGGCGAGACTTTCGCGCGCTGCCGGACCCGGTTTGTCGCGCGTGCCCAGCCGTGCTAGGCGCACGCGCCTGGAGCTTGCCCATGACCGACGCCATCGAACTCCTCAAAAGCCGCCGCTCGTTCAAGCCGGTCGAATTGTCAGGTCCCGGCCCGTCCGCGGCCGAGATCGACACGCTTCTTACCGTCGCCTCGCGGGTGCCCGATCACGGCAAACTCACGCCGTGGCGCTTCATCGTGTTCGAGGGCGAGGCCCGGCGCGCGGCCGGCGACGCCATCGTCGCCGCTTTCCGCGCCAAATATCCGGACGCCAAGCCGGAACACGCCGAGGCCGAGCGGGCAAGACTCACCCGCGCGCCGCTCGTCATCGCCGTGATCAGCCGCGCCGCCCCGCATGTGAAAATCCCCGAATGGGAGCAGGTGCTCTCGGCCGGCGCGGCGGCGATGAATCTCGTGCTCGCCGCGCACGCACTCGATTACGGTGCGAGCTGGATCACCGAGTGGTACGCCTACGACCGCGCGGTGCTCGACGCGCTGGGACTAAAGCCGCACGAGAAGATCGCGGGCTTTGTCCATATCGGCCGCCCGCCGGGCGTGCCAGAAGATCGGGAGCGCCCGCCGCTTGCGGAGATCGCGACGCGGTTTCCAGCCTAGCGGCCGAAAAGGTAGACGTCGCGGCATCTTCAGCTTGATGGTGCGCATGCGCGGTTCGACCCGCGACGAATCTGCTGCGCCAATGCATTGGCTTCGGCCATATCAGCGGTACTTACGCTAAGGCAGGGCGAGCCGCAGAGCGGTTCGCGCACGATCGGCTTTGTGACGACCTGGCAGTCGATCATGATAGCCAGCGGTTGCTCGACGATTTGCTTGGTCGAGCTGGCAAACCCGCTGCCGAATGTCCTCAGAGTAGCAGAGCTCGACGTGCGGATCTTCATGCCCGAAGGTCTTCCCGGTCTCAGTATTGCGAAACTCGATTGTTGCCCGGGCTTCGACTCGGGTGATTGTGCTCGCCGGGATGTCGATGCGGCCTTGCGGGTTCACCAACGACAAGGCGATGTCGTCGGCAAAGGCCGATCCCAATCCACCGCTCGCCGCTAAGATGATCGCGATCAGCCGCACGGATTTCATTCGCCGCGCCGTTGCCATCGCCTTAGCTCACCGGCACGCATGTCGATTTTGCGTGCGGTGCAAGCGGCGCTTCGAACTTTAAGTCGTCAGTTGCACGGGCGCCGTAGCCATCGTGCAAAGCCTTCAAGATGAAATCCGCAATGCGGCCGAGGTCTGGCGGCGCGGGCACGTCGAACCAAATTTGGAAGTTTCCCGTCAAATCGTCAGTGGAAAATCCGAGGCGTGCCAGTGCAGCGACTGCGTCGGCAGGCAGCCAGCGGGTCCGCGGTTTACTCGCTACGTCGTCATAAAAGCCGGAGGCGGCTTCGCAAAGCATTCGCGTGCGCGTGTCGAATACGCATTGCACGTAATCATGCGTATACCCGGCAAAATAGACGATCAAAAACCAATTTTGCGGGTTCGATGTATCGAACGCGCTGTAAATCTGCTGCAGGCGGTCGACTACCGGACAGCGATATTGCATCAGGAGATCACGGTAAGTGTCGGTGTCCTGTGCGCCGACGGACAGCGGCGTTATGAGTACCAGCAAAGCGACGAACGTCCGTTTGAACATCGGCTAGTTCCGCATTGCCGCGGAATCGTCCATCGGGTTGCCCGAGCTGTCGTAGAACTCGCCGTCGTCGCCCTGCACTCCGGCCTTCAACACCTGTGCAAGGCGCCACATCTTGGCGCAGATTTCCTCATCAGGGTTTTTGACAACGACACTGCCATTGAACCAAGCGAACGGGACCATTTCGACGTTCTCACGATGGCGCGACCAAGACGTCCACACCGCGAGCGGCTGGCGAAAAACCTGACCATCGGGCTGCCTTGTGTCGAGATACCCTTCGAGCCGGAATTCGGGGTCCGCGTTCACGGCGGCCATCCATTCGTCGAACGAGATTTCCGGACCGTGCTCGTCTTGGAATCCGTCCCAGTTCTTTTTTCGTGTGATGTGCAGATCGTAGCCCATCGTCCGCTCCCTCAACTTCACATAGGCGCAGCGATGGCCTATAGAACAAAAGAGGAACATATAATTTAGGCAACGTCAAGTTGATAAATTAGGGGAGGAGAGGTCGCGCCCGCGGTCTCCGCTTTTGCGGCGGTGCTCTAGCCGGCAGCGCCCGGCCGGCGCGCGAGCTGCATGCGTGCGATGCCGCTCGCCATAACGATGACGACGATTTCGAGAGCGACGCTGCTGCAATCGGCGAAGATGTCGGTGACGTTTGAGGCCACGATACCGGAGATGTCGCTAGCATTCAGACTGAGCCGGAACGAGATCCAGCCCAGCGCATTGCTCAAAATCCACAGGAACCACCACCACGGCAGCAGTCCACCGCGCTCTTGCTGCTGCCAGCGAAGCGGGTTGGCGCTCACCTGCCAGAGTTCCTTCATCGCCTGATAGGGCTTCCACAGATTGACGATGGGAATGTAGAACCAGCCGACCGCCCAGCCCGGCGTAAAAGTCAGATCGCTGGCGCCCAGTGGCTTTTTGTTGCAGTTGAGCACGTAGACCCAGCGGCTGAACACGATGATGGTGATGAGGTAGAGCGCGATCTGGCCGAGCCCGATGACGCGCTGGCGCAAATCGTCGGCCGCGGCGGCATCGGTCAGGTCCGAGCCGCTGATCGCTCCACTCTGAACCTGCTGCAGCAGCTGGTACTCGAACACGCCCGATACCACCGCAACGACGTCAAGCCCGAGCGCCACCCACAAGACGACGACCAGGATCTTGGTGATTGTGCCGGGATTGCGAAACGCTTCTACGCCGGCCGGCGGGACCTGCGGCCCTGCGGGCGGCGGTGCGGTGCCCGTTTGCGTCGGGTCTAACGTCATCGGCGTCTCCAAACGTCGTGCGTTTTCACCGCGCGGCGCGCTTCCCGGCTATCAGGTCACTGCAACGGCAGTGTAACCGGTGGCGAGTATTGGAAGAAGTCCTTGGCACGGCCGCCTCAGCCAGCCGTACGCTGCCGATATGTCTCGATCGCGTTGCGCAGCGCCTCCGGCATTGGCACGGGCTTCCGGCTTTCCAGCGACATCATCGCGGTGGTCATGCGCGCGCGCAGCCGCTCAAGACCGTCGCGGTGGCAGACGATGAGTATAGAAAGCGACGAGCGGCCGACTCGTTCGACCAGGAGCGTGAGGTCGATGACTTCGCCCATGCGGCTCGGAATCTTGAAGTTGCATTCGATGTGGACGAAGGGAAAGCCGTAGCGGCCCTCCATGACCAATTCGGCGTAATCGTAGCCGAGCTCCTCCTTGTACCAGTCTTCGATCACGCCGTTGAACATGTCGAAGTAATGCGGGAAGTAGACAATGCCGGCGGCGTCGCAATGGGAAAAGCGGATCGGCACGCTGCGGGTAAACGCGCGCGGCCGCGGGGCAAATCGATCTTCGTGCATGCAACGCTATCCTGGCGCAACAGCTGACGAGCGTTCCGCTCGCAGCTGCGGCCGGGAAGCGTAGACCCGCCTTCGCCAGCGGACCAGCGGGCGGTACCCGCTGGCGCGCACTAGACGCCAAGCGCGCTGAATGAGCGCGACCAGCGCTTATCTGGTCTTCAGCTGGTCGGCGGATTTGAGAATAATCTCCGGCTTGCCTTGGTAGAGCTGGACCGGCCCGCTGATCGCCACCTGCTTTCCGGCCAGCGCCTTCGCGCCGGGGAATTTGCCGAGATCGTCGACGAAGATCACCGCGGTCAGAGCGTTGTCGGGAAAGCGGCCGCCGATATCGATAAAGGCCGTGCCGGAGCGGCCGACGTGAACGTCGGCCACGGTGCCTTCGACCGTTACTGTCTCGCCAATGCGGGTCTTGGCGTCGCCCGCCGTGATGATTTGCGGCTCCGCCGTCGCCACGGCTGCCGCCATGCTGAAGGAAAGTGCCAGAATGATCGTACGCATATGCGTCTCCCCTGTGCTGACTGACCACATTAGGCAGGTACTGGCCCATGTAGGAACAAAAGAAGAACATAAAATCCAGACCTCGTCAACGTCAAGTTGTCGCTTGGCGCGCGCGGATTCACCCGGGTGGGCCGCTACATGCCGAAAATGCGTCAACCGGGGACTTGTGACGACCGGGCGCAAACCCGACAATCCGATTGCGGTCGGGCCCCGCTTGAGGGTCAACGCCGCACGGCGGAGAAAGGGATCATGAGCAACGGCAGTACAGTCTCGCTTGAGGAGCTCGAAGCCCGCATCGCTATCGTGCGCGACAACATCCGCGAGCTGGTCGAGCAGGCGGCCGCGTTTTCCGGCGCCGAAGACGAAGAGCGAAACGCCGAGCGGATCGCGCAACAGAACGAAGAGCTCGACCGGCTGACCCGCGAACGCGACGCGCTCGCGAAGAAGAAATAGCCGACGCCGTCTGATCGCGCCGGGTGGCGGTCAGGCGTCGGCTCGCCGGCGCACCATGCCGCCGACGTCAACGTTGCTGGCAAACCATGTCAGGTCGCGCACGGCCGCCGGCATCTTGGCGCCGTAAATGTCGCGGTATCTGACCTCGATTTTAAGTTCGGAGAGAGCGTGGCGGACGCTTTGCCGCGCGCTGACGAATTTTGGGTCGGCCGGATCGCCTTCCAGCATCAGGAGCGTGATGTCCTTGTCCGCCGAGAGCGCCCAGCCGGCAAGATCGGCCACGGAGGTCGTCCACAAGATGCCCGCCGGCAGGTCCGGCATGAACGCGAGCAGCGAGGTTTGCTTCTTGGCTTTGCCGCCGAGTTTGCTGACGATCACCCGGCTGATCATCATCGGGCCGATGCCGTCGTTGTGCAGGCGCACGAAAATACGGTTCTCATAGTCGCCAAGCCGCACATGCGCGATCGGCATCAGGCTCTTGCGGTTGTGCGTGCGCTGGGTCGTCATGTTGAAGATGGCGAGCACAATCGAGACCGCCGAGACGAACAGCGCGGCGACCGCGGTCATGGCGGCGATGAGATCGTGTTTGGTTGCCAGAAAGTCGAAGATGTCTTTCATGTTTGGTCTGTGAGATTGCGAGGAGGACAATAGTCAATCGACGGCTTCAACCGGCCGCGGCTTCAACCAGCCCAAGGCAACGCGGTCAAACACAAATAGTTCACTGGGGGAAAACTGAATGCTACTTTCCCGCCGCCTTGCGCAGAGCCGCGTTGATGCGGTCCTGCCAGCCCGGCCCATCTTCCTGAAAGAAGTCGAGCACGTCGCGGTCGATACGCAAACTCACCGTTTCCTTCACACCGGGCACCGGTGGCGGCTTAGGCGGGAGCTCGGCGGGTTTCGGCGCAGTCGCCGCCTTGAAGGCTCTTTCGGCGGTTGCGCGTGGATCAGTCGGTCGTCGGCTCATGGCACGCTTATAGCAGGGCGAGACCACGTTGCGTACTCAAGATTTCGGCGTACTCAAGATTTCGGCGTACTCAAGATTTCGGCGCACTCAAAATTTCGCCGCACCCAAGATTTCGGCGCACTCAACATTTCGGCACAGTTGATTTAGCGGCCGCGCCGCCGGTCGAGGCCAATCAATCCGCCGGGCGGCTGAGGAAAATCTTAAGGCTCAATCTGTAAATTTGGACGTTGCCGCCGCTGCCGTGCGTTACGACAGGCAGCGTCATCCTAAGAGCCCGATCGTCGGGAACCGTGTCACCGTGAACGCTTTCGACTTTGTCGTCTTTGCCGCGGCGCTTGCCGCCATCGTGATGGGTTACCAAGCGGGGCTCTTCCGCAGCCTGGCGACAATTGCGGGCTATCTCGCGGCCGCACCCGTGGCCGTTGCGATCGCGCCGGGCATGACGACATTCGTGTTAGGGAGCGCCTCGTTCTCGCCCGATGCGACGTCGCTGGCGCTCTGCATCATATTCGTCGCACTGGGTGCCGCTGTAAGCGCGCTGCTGCGTATCGCGGTCGGCGAATTCATCGGTCCCAATATCGGGTTTGTTGATCGCGTGGCCGGCGCCGCTCTCGGCGCGGCCCGGATTGGTCTCGTCGCCGTGCTGGTCGTGGTCATTTTTGACCGCATCATTCCCGCCGATCGCCTGCCGCAATTCCTTGCTCAGTCGCAGTTGCGGCCGTATCTCTCCGCGGTCGGACAAGAAGGCCTGCAGTCGCTGCCGCCGGACATCGAGGCCTACATCGATCGCATCAAGCGCGAGCGGGGTATTTGAAGCGGCGGGTTTACGTGATCCCGTTCCCCTGAAGCCTTATTGATCGCGCGCAGGGAATCGCATTGACCAAAAAATGCTCAGCTCGCCTTCGCCGCTATCGCATCGTTGATCGCGCGCAGAAGCGCGAGCAGCCCGCTGTTAAGCGGAGTGGCGATACCGTGGCGTTCGCCCGCGGCGACGATGGCGCCGGTCAAAGCCTCGATTTCAAGCTGCTGGCCGGCGAGGCGATCGAAATACATCGACGTGCCGAGTTCGCCGGAAAACGTATAGAGCGTCTCAAGCGCGCGCATCGGCTCGTCTTCGGCGAAGCGCGCGCCCTCGGCGCGTCCCACCGCCACTGCCTCGTCGAGTATCTTCAGGCACAGCTCTTTCACGTCCGGCCGCCGCAATACCGCCTGCCGCTGCAATGTTAGCGTCGTGATCGGATTAGCCACGGCATTGATGAGAAGCTTGCGCCAGGCGAGCGTGGCGAAGTCGGCGTCTTTGGCGATGCGAAGTGCGGTGCCGTCGAACAGGCGCGCAAAGTCGCGGCCGTTATCGTCATCCGGCACCGCGATGTCCTGATCGGCGCCTTGGCGGAGCCGCACGCGGTCGGGCGCGAGCCGCTCGCCGTTGTAATAGACGATCGCCGGCACAACGGCGGCGCATTGCGCGAGCGGCGCCACGCGTGCGACGTGGTCGATGCCATTTTGTAGCACGGCAACGCGCGTGCCCGGCGCGCACAGAGCCTTGAGCCACGGGGCCGTCGACGCGGTCTGGTGTGTCTTGGTGCACACGAGGACCCAATCGGCCGGCGCTTTGACCTGCGACGGATCGGTCAGCGCGACGAGCGGCAGCTCGATCGTGCGCTGCGGTTCCTCAAGCGTGAGCTGAGTTAGCGGGTGCCGTGCGCAGCCGACCACGTCGTACCGCCCGGCGGCGGCGAGGCAGCCTGCAGCCACGCCGCCGATGCTGCCGAGCCCGACAACGGCAACCGATAAGCGTCGATCGACGAGCGATTCTGGAGGCATCGCCCAAGCCTACTGGGAACCGTACGCCGCGCAACGTGTGCGTGGCGGCCAAGCAGACAGGCCTTATCGCGGGCGATCACCACCAGCGGCGGTAGTATCCGCCGCCATAGTGCGGGCAAACGCATCTCAACTCGGCGGAGCCGCTATAGGGTTGGCCGAAGCAATCCCCGCGCACGGGTGCACCGGGCGCGCAATTCTGCTGGCTCTGCGCCAGCGCGATCGATGTAACGCTCAGCAGGAGTGCCGCGGCGACGGCCAATTTTTTAACGGTCATTGGCAATCTCCTTATGCTTCGTGACGCTCACATGGGAACCCGCAAGTCCAGATCGTGTTCCCTGTACCGAGCACGACGACCAAAGAGGACGGAGCCGGCCCGCGGTGGACCGGCCCCTTCCGGGTCATGTGCCTTCGATTGATTTATCGTTCGGAGCCGACGCCTAGGCCCGAGCCACAGCCGACACGCGGGCCGGGTCCGCCTCGGTCGCAATTGGGAAGCGATGGCCCGTAATTAGAATTGTAACCGTAAAGGCCGGGGCCATAGCCATATCCCGGGCCGTATCCGTAAACATCCTGCGCAAAGCTGGCGCTGCTCATGGCCAGTGTGGTGCCCAGAAGAAGCGCGGCTGCTGCCGCGAGTTTTCCTGCCGTCATGTTCAGTCTCCCTGTTCGGACTGACATAACTAACTCGGCAACCGCCTTGTTTGTTCGCTCACGAATGGTTGCTTTTTTGTGCAATCACGCGCGGAACAAACAGCGGGGTCGTGCGCAGGCCATGACTCAGCAGGCCATGATTCAGCAGGCTATGGCTCAAAACGGGACGTCGCCAACCACGGCGGTGCGCTCCATGCGGCGGCGCTCCGGGTAATAATCGTTGGCGGCGTAATGCTGGGTCGACCGGTTGTCCCAGAACACGATGGTGCCCGGCGCCCAGCGCAGGCGGAGCTGATACTCGGGTACCTGCGCCTGCGCGAACAGGACGTCGAGCAGGGCGCGGCTCTCGGCCGCTTCGAGCCCTTCGATGCGCAGCGTGAATTGCGGATTGACGTAGATGCTTCTGCGGCCGGAGACGGGGTGGGTGCGCACCACCGGGTGCGACGGGCTGGGGAACAGTTCCTCCATCTTGCGCAGCCTGGCCTGGTCCTCGGCGGTGTTCTTGAACAGCACGCGGAAATTCTGAAAATCGTGCACGGCGCGAAGCCCATCGATTGTGCGCTTGAACGGATCGCTGAGCCCTGAATATGCGGCTTCCATGTCGGCCCACAGCGTATCGCCGCCGAGCTCAGGCATGATCTGGCAGCGCAGGATCGTGTATTTGGTCGGATTGCGCCGGAACGTCGTGTCGCTGTGCCACACGTCGGTCGACAGCACCGGATTGTCCTTGTGATTGTCCAGCACCAAAACTTCCGGAAACTCGCCCTGCGGCCGCATCGGATGCACTTCGAGTTCGCCGAACATCCGGCTCATCGCGACGTGCTGCGCCGTGGTCAGATCCTGCTCGCGCAGCACCAGAACCTTGTGCTCGATCAAGGCCGCTTCGAAGGCGGCGAACGTCGCCGGCGTCATCGGCTCCCTGAGATCGAGGCCGACGAATTTCGGCGCCGAGCTTGACGCCGAGCCGCTCGACCTGGAACGGCGGTGCGGCGCGTTCGAGTGACTTTTCCGGCACGACATTGACGTTCATCGTCGACCCCGTTGGTGCCCCCGCAGCAGCATTGACTATCGCACGGACGCCGACCTAAGCAAAAGCCGCACTGACGAAAATCTGCACTGCGAATAGGACAAGACTGCATGGCTGATCAGCTCGCAATCGATCCAGCGACCGCCGAACGGCGTCAGATCTACCGGATGCTGGTCGGCTCGGTGGTGCCGCGTCCGATCGGCTGGGCCTCGACGGTGAACGCGCAAGGCCACGCCAATCTGGCGCCGTTCAGTTTCTTCACCGTCGTCTGCGTCGTGCCGCCGATGATTTCGCTCACCATCGCGCGCAATCCGGACGGCAGCGAAAAGCATACGCTCAAGAACATCCGGCAGACCGGCGAGTTCTGCTTCAACGTGGTGACCGAGCCGGTGTGGAAAGAGATGGTCGACTCGGCCAACGGCTTCCCGGAAGACGATTCCGAATTCGACAGAAACCGGGCTCACGCCGGTTGCGAGCGTCAAGATCAAACCGCCGCGCGTCAAAGAGGTTCCGATCCATTTCGAATGCAAGCTGCATCAGGTGATCGAGCTTGGTCCCAACCGGCATCCGCTGGTGATCGGCGAAGTGGTGTTCATGCATGTCGATCCGGCCTGCATGACCAACGGCTATATCGACATGCGCAAGCTCAATCCGATCGGGCGGCTCAACGGCTTCTTCTATTCCACGATCGGCGAGATTTTCGAGCGCAAGTTCGACGACGGCCAGCCGCGTTGATTGCGGCTTGCCTTTGTTGCGTCTCATCGCGGCGATTCGATAGACTGCACCTACATACTGATCGCGTCGCGCTCCTCTGACAGGTGAAGCTATGGCACATGTGACCTACAAGGTGGTCCGCCACGAAGACGGCTGGGCTTACACCGTTGACGGTGTTTTTTCGGAGAGTTTTCCCACCCATGCCCAGGCGCTCAGTGCCGCGCGGCGCGCTGCCGCCGAGCAGCGCGTGCCAGGCAACAGCGAAACCATCGAGTACGAGGACGCAAACGGTAAATGGCACGTCGAGCGCGCGCTCGGCGGCGACCGGCCGGATACCGATGTCGAGGACGACGCCTAGGCGAAGCCGCTTCGGATTGAATCGTTCTTCGATCTACTTTTTCTGAAAGACCTCGAGCCGCAGCGGCAGCATGCCACCAAACCAGGCGGCGTGTGCGCTATGATCGGCATAATTATCGCCGGTTTCCGGATGCAGCAGCACCGTCAGGCCGTCGCGGTTGAGCATCAGCCAGGGCACAAAGCGCGCCAGCATCTCGCTCGGGAAGGCGATCTGATACATCGATTGCGGATGCGGTCCGACCAGCTCGTCGTGCCAGCGTCCAAGCTTGGCCTGCGGAAAGTCCGCGCCGACCCGCTCGCGCAGACGCTCGGCGCGTGCACGGCTCGTCGCCGGGTCGTAATAGATGTGGGCGTGATATTCGCCGATCGCGCCTGCGTCCTTCGCAGGTGCTGGCGGCGCCTCTGATATTTCGGACATGACGAAATGGCCTCCAACGGATCGTAGGAGATTAACTCACGGCGGCTGTGCGGCAGCGTGCCTCGGATGATACAGGCCCGCCAGCAGCACGGCGAGGATGCCGGTCAGGAAAATGCCGTCGAATGTGCCGGCGCCGCCGATCGACGCAACTGGCGCGCCAAGCCCGGGCACGCGGTAGAGGTTGGTGAGGTCGGCGCCGATCAAGGTGCCCATGCTGCCGGCAATGTAGGCGAGCGGCGCCGCGTGCTCGCCGGCAAGCACCCAGGCGACAAGCGCCGTCATCAGCACCGGCAGGAATATCGGCACCGCTATACCGACTCCGCTCACCGGCTGCGCAAGCCGATGCAGCACCAGCGCCACGATGGCGGTTGCGATCAATCCTTTGAGCCAGAGCCGGTCCTTGAACAGCAGATAGAACGACATGATCGTCGGAATGACGGCGCCGCCGATATTGACCGCGATCGCGGTGCCTTGCGCAGTGCTCGGGCGGGGAATGACCCAGGACATGCCGAAGTAATCGCGGACGCTGTCGGTAGCCATCGGCTCCGGAGGCAAGTGCCAGACCGTGACGTTGAAATAGCTGCCGATCAGCGAGGCGAACAGCAAAAGCAGCGCGCCGTGCGAGCTTAAGCCAATGCTCAAATACGCGTAGCGCAGTGTCGACAACAAAAGAATGAGGATGCCGAGATAGATGACGACCAGGACGGCGAAGTAGCCAGGGGTGAGCGGCAGATACTGATAATCGCTCATTGGCGGCAGTCCTTTCGCGTGCGAAGCCCCGCCGACGGGCGGCGGATGACGGCGCGGCGCGCGGGCGTGGTCAGCGCGGTAACCATAAGAAAAATCAGCCTCTTTGACACCCGTTTACTTGTGCTTCGTCACTACAGCTGCCTTGCCACTCCAACGCGCGAGCCTATAATTCGCCGCTTCCTTCGGGCAGGGATTTTTTGCTGTGGCGCCGCCGGGAGCCAAATCAGTCGCGATCATCATGGGCAGCCAGTCCGACTGGCAGACCATGAAGCATGCCGCCGAAACCCTCGACGCGCTCGGGGTATCCGTACCAAGCCCGCATCGTCTCCGCGCACCGCACTCCCGAACGGCTGTACGCCTTCGCCAAGGGAGCCAAGGCGGCCGGCTTCAAGGTGATCATCGCCGGGGCCGGTGGCGCTGCGCACCTGCCGGGAATGATGGCCGCGCTCACCAGCCTGCCGGTGTTCGGCGTGCCGGTCGAGTCCAAGGCGCTCTCTGGTCTCGATTCCCTCTACTCCATCGTGCAGATGCCGCCGGGAGTTCCGGTCGGCACGCTGGCGATCGGGCAGACCGGCGCAATCAACGCCGCGCTGCTTGCGGCGAGCGTGCTGGCATTGAGCGATCCGGCGCTCAGCGACCGGCTCGATGCCTGGCGAGCGCGCCAGACCGCAGCGGTCGCCGAACGAGCCGAAGGATTCCGGCGCGTGAGCCGGAGTCGTTCTCGAGCCGCAGGCCACGATCGGCATCCTCGGCGGCGGCCAACTTGGCCGCATGCTGGCGCTGGCGGCAGCGCGGCTTGGCTTTAAGTGCCACGTCTTCGCGCCGAGCCCGGATTCGCCCGCCTTCGATGTCGTGCACCGCGTCACCTGCGCCGATTACACCGACACCGAAGCACTCGACCGCTTCGCCGCCGACGTCGACGTGGTCACCTACGAATTTGAAAACGTGCCGGCCGAGACCGCGACGTTTCTTGCCGCGCGTGTTCCGGTCCTGCCCGATCCGAAGATTCTGGCGACAACGCAGGATCGGCTTGCGGAAAAGAACTTCGTCGGCCGCCTCGGCATCCGCACCGCCGCGTTTGCCGCTGTCGGCGCGCCTGATGAGTTGGCTGCAGCGGTCAAGCGGATTGGCGTGCCGGCCGTGCTGAAGACGCGGCGCTACGGTTATGACGGCAAGGGCCAGGCGACGATCAAAAACGGAACCGATCCGCAGGCCGCCTGGCGCGATGTTGGCGGCCAGCCCTGCATTCTCGAAGCGTTCGTGCCGTTTGAGCGGGAAGTTTCGGTCGTGGCCGCGCGCGGATACGACGGCGCCGTCGAATGCTTCGACGTGACCGAGAACGAGCATCGCAACCATATTCTGAAAGTCTCGCGCGTGCCGGCCGCCTTGTCGGCAGCCGGCGCGCTCGAGGCGCGGCAGATCGCCGAGACGATCGCCAAGGCGTTCGATTATGTGGGCGTTCTCGCGGTCGAAATGTTCGTGCTCCCGGGCGGAGCCGGCGAACTCCTGGTCAATGAGATCGCGCCGCGGGTGCACAATTCCGGCCACTGGACGCTCGACGGCGCCTCGGTGTCGCAGTTCGAGCAGCACATCAGGGCGGTGGCCGGCTGGCCCCTCGCCAAGCCCATCCGCTACGGCCGCGTGCAGATGACGAACCTGATCGGCAGTGAGGTGGAAGACTATCGCCGCTGGCTTTCGGTCCCCGGCGCTGCCGTCCACCTCTACGGCAAGGCCGCCGTGCGGCCGGGCCGGAAGATGGGGCACGTTACCCAAGTCTTTACCGAGTAAAGTGTTTACCGACTGAGGGGCGCAAAAGGCCGTCGCATATGGACTTTCCGCTATTGTTCTGCTAGATGCCGCGCCCAACGTGGCGTAGCTGGGCACAGCTATGCCGCCATTTGATTCCGCGAACCCACTGCAAAAGGAGCGCGCGTGCAGGTTCTCGTCCGTGATAACAATGTCGACCAGGCCCTCAAGGCGCTGAAGAAGAAGATGCAGCGCGAGGGCATTTTCCGCGAGATGAAGCTCCGCGGCCATTACGAAAAACCCTCAGAACGCAAGGCGCGCGAAAAGGCGGAAGCGATCCGCCGCGCCCGCAAGCTTGCCCGCAAGCGCCTGCAGCGCGAGGGCCTGCTGCCGGCCAAGCCGAAGCCCACCGGTCCGGGGGGAGCCCCCAGCAGGGCTGGTGGACCGTCGCGCGCTCCGCGCTTTGGCTAAAGGCATCGGACTGGATTGGATGATTGGCGCGGGCCTCACGGTCCGCGCCATTGTTTTGGCGGGCATACGGACTATCGTCTAGCCTTGGCTTGGGAACGAAAGTTCCATTTTCGGGGTGCCGCGAGGCAGCGGATGAAAGGACCAACGACCGCCAATCCCGGCGGCAAGAGCCGCATCGGGCGCAAAGCCTTTCCCGTCGCAGCATCGATCGTCGTTGCGGTGGCGCTCGCCGGTTGCGCGACGCTGGGCAATCCGTCGGTCACCGAGAAGAACGACGACGCGCTCTATGGGCCCTCGCAGTCCAATTTGACTTCGCTCAGCGAAGTCATTCAGCAGCATCCGTCGGATCCGCAGGCCTATAATATGCGCGGCTCGGCCTATGGCGAGGCCGGCATGAACGACCAGGCGCTCGCCGACTTCAACAAGGCGATCAGTCTCGACCCCAATTACGCGCAAGCTTACGCCAATCGCGGCCTCGTCTACCGGCACATGAACAGTCTCGATCCGGCGCTGGCCGACTACAACAAGGCGCTGTCGATCGAGCCGTCATACGCGCCCGCCTATCTCGGCCGCGGCATCGTCTACAGCCTGCAAGGCCAGACCACGCAGTCGCTCGCCGATTTCAACAAAGCGATCGCGCTCCGCCCCAACAATGCGGAGGCTTATTACAATCGCGGCCTGCTCTATCAGAGCCAGGGCCAGCATCAATTCGCCATCGACGATTTCACCACCGCAATCGGGCTCGCGCCACAGCGCGAGGGACCCTACGTGGCGCGCGCTCTCTCATATCTGGTCGGCGGCAACAACAGCGCGGCGGCGGCAGATCTCGACCAGGCGGTGCAACTCAATCCGAGCGATCCGAAAGCCTGGACCAGCCGCGGACTTGCCTATGAACGGCTCGGGCAAAACGACAAGGCGGCCGGCTCCTACGCCAAGGCGCTCAATCTCAACGCCAAATATGAGCCCGCCGTCGCCGGCTTCGCCCGCGTCGGCGGCCAGGTCGGCAGAACCTACCAGACGTTCTAGCTAGATCGCGCAGCACGCACACTGCGCCATCAATCCAAATCCCCGGCGAGGAAGCGGGCGACCGCCACGAGCGCGCCGTTGGCGTCAAGATTCTCGTGCCCGCCATCGAGGAAACGCACGATGTGCTTTGGCTGATTGGCGAGTTCAAACATCCGCTCGCCCATCGCATAGGGGACGACCTGATCGTTCACGCCGTGCAGGATCAGAAGTGGCGCGGTAATTTTGCCGATCTTCTGATCGGAACGGAACTGATCCTTCATCAATAGCCGCACCGGCATGTACCAGTAGCGCAGCGAAGCGACCGCAGCGGTGGAGGTGAACGGCGCCTCCAGAATGACGCGGCCGGCCGGCTTCTCGGCAGCGACTGCGACCGCGACACCGGAGCCAATCGAACTCGCCCCACAGCACGATCTGTTTGGTCGGATAATGCGCGGCGGCGAACGCGTAGGCAGCTTCGCCGTCGTCGATGAGGCCGCGCTCGGTCGGGCTGCCTGGATTGCCGCCAAAACCGCGGTATTCAAGCGCGACCAGGCCGATACCCGCGCCGACAAGCTTTTTGAATCGGGCAGCGCGCAAGCGGAGCGATCCGCCATTGCCGTGGAAATAGACGATGACTGGCGTGTTCTCTTGTGCCGCGACATACCAGGCGGTGATGTGAGTGCCGTCCGATGTCCTGAGCGGCACTTCTTCCGCCTCGGGCAGGCCCGCTTGTGCCGGCGTGGTGCGCTCGGTGTCTGGAAAGTACATCAGCGAGCGCTGCGTCAGATAAAGCATAAGCGCGAAGCCGACATAGAGGCACACCGCGATGATTGCGAGCCACTTGCCGACCGCAAGCGCATAGGCGAATGCGGCGGTGTTGCGCAAAAAAGCCGGCCGGCTCGCGAGAGCCGGCCGGCTGAATTCTGCGCGCTCAGGCGCGCTCATCGTCATTCTGCTCAGGGGCAGACCTGAACAGGCCGGATCCGATAGCCCTGTACTTCCTCAACCCAAACCCGGCGCTTCTCCCAATGACAAGGCTCCTGGGCATAGGCGGGCGGCGGTCCGTAATAAGCGCCCGGAGGCGGCGGGGGCGGCGGTCCGTAATAAGGGCCCGGAGGCGGCGGAGGCGGATTGTTCGCAATCGCGTTGCCGACAATGGCGCCGGCCACGAGGCCGCCGAACACGCCCGCGCCGACGGCGCAGCCGAAGCAGCCGGCATTCGCAGCCTGCGGCACAGCCAATGTCGCGAGGCCGATACTTGCCGCAGCGGCAAGTCCGATGACCGATTTGTACATCTGTTCTCCTCGTGCAATCGGCCGGGTGCCGATGCGGAATGTTGTAGAGCGGAAGTCCCCGTCTTACCCCCGATTAGTCCTCGAGCCCCTCGCGGCCATTGAGGACAGAGCTCTTTGGCGGAAATTTGGTGCGCGAGCCAGATTCCGGCTCAACTCAGCCAATTTTCCGGCCAATCTGAATGACGGCGTCGCCGGATGGAGACGCCGCCATGCGTGGCGATAGCAGAGAGCTGGTTTGCCTTAATAGGGATAGCAGGCGCGTACCCAGCGATAGCCGTTCCACACGGTCCGCCATACGCACGGTCCGCCACCATAACCATAGGGGTACGGGCCGTAATAGCCGTACGGATAGGCCAGTGCGCTGCCGATAACGGCGCCGGCCACGAAGCCGCCGATCACCGGTCCGGGGCCCCACCCGCCGCCGCGCCAGCCACCACCCCAACCACCACCCCAACGTGCCTCAGCGGCACCGGAGCTTGCCAATGCCGCAACAGCGATGGTTGCGGCGGCGACCAGAACAGTCACAATTTTCCTCATGACATTTCCTCGACAGGATGTGTTGTCACCCAAGTCCCGACCCACCCTCTACGTCGCACAGATTCCATTTAATCAGTGAATGTCGTCTGAACAATGGTGCCCGAATGTGGCCATCATTGGGAAAAGTGAAGGTCAGATCGCATGCCGCTTACTTACGCCATCGGCGATATCCACGGTTCGCTCGATAAGCTGAAAAGCCTGGTCGAGGCTTGCCTGGAGCACGCCGACGGGCGCGACATGCGTTTGGTGTTCCTCGGCGATTACATCGACCGTGGGCCTGACTCCGCCGGTGTCGTGCGCCTGTTGATGAGTCTTCAGTTGGAGCTGCAGGAGCGGCTGATCGCGCTCAAGGGCAATCACGAGGCGTGGGCGCTTGCGCTCCTCGACGGCGAGGCGGAGGTGAGTACGTGGCTGCGCAACGGCGGCGGCGAAACGCTCGCCAGCTATGCTGCCAAGGACATCGGCGATCTGCCGCCCGCCCATCTCGACTGGATGCGCTCGCTCCGATTGTGCTTCGACGACGGCCGCCGATTTTTCGTTCATGCCGGCATCGATCCGGACAAGCCGCTCGCTGCGCAGGACGAAGACGTTCTGCTCTGGATCAGGGAGCCGTTCCTCACCGATGCCCGCGACTACGGACGTTTGATCGTGCACGGCCACACGCCGCTCACTGGCGCGAAGCCTGACCTGCGCAGCAACCGGCTCAATCTCGACACCGCGGCGGTGTTCGGCGGACCGCTGACGGCGGCCTTGTTCGACGACACGCAGACCGAACCGGTCGCTTATTTGCAGGCCGAGTGAGCTTGGCCTGAGCTGCCACCCATACTGCGTCAACTTGTCGCAGGTGATTTAATGTAGGCGCCGGTCGGCCGCAAACCGCACAATTCCTCCTGCCGCGACGCATTATGTTTGCGGCCTGATTCGTGGGGAAGGGTGGGCATCGCCATGAGGGGAGGCGCGGCACGGTCGCAGCGCAGGACGGCGGCACCGCGGCGGCAGCCGGCGAAGCCTTTGCGTTCCCGTCCCGACCAGCCTGCCGAGGCGGCGAAGCCACCGAAGGCGCGGCCGCGCTCGGCCGCCATGCGGCTTGCGGCCGAGGTGGATCGGCTTGCCGCGCAGCTTGAGCAATCGCACGCGCGCATCGTCGAGCTTGAGGCCAAGATCGACATCGATCCGCTCACCGGCCTGATCAACCGCCGCGGCTTCGAGCGCGAGCTCGCCCGCTCGATCGCTTACGTCAAACGTTACGGCGCGAGCGCCGCTTTGGTCTATTTGGATCTCGACGGCTTCAAGCCGGTCAACGACCGTCACGGACATGCGGCGGGAGATGCCGTGCTCAAGGCGCTTGCCGCGGCGCTGCTGCGCCAAGTGCGGGCCTCCGACGTGGTCGCGCGATTGGGCGGCGACGAATTCGTCGTGTTGTTGTGGAACGTCAGCGGCCCCGCCGCCGTGACCAAGGCCGGCGCTCTCGAGCGGGCGGTCTATGCGACGCCGGTGCGCTGCGGCTCCTCTACTCTGGTCGTCGGCGCCGCGGCCGGTGTCGCGCTTATCGGTGCGCTGGATTCTCCTGCCGAAGCGCTCGCGCGCGCCGACGCGGCGATGTACGCGCGCAAGCGCGAGAAGAAAGGCGTCACGCAATAATATCGGGCGTGAGCTGGTCTTCGATGAAGGTAATGCGGTCGCGCAGATAGCAGCTTGCGCTTCTTCAAGCGCTGCACCTGAATGATGTCGGCGCCCGGCGAGTCCTGCAGCGCCGCAATCGCGGCATCGAGGTCGCGATGCTCCTGCTGCAGGCGCGCCAGTTGCGCCCGAAGCTCGCGTTCTTCCTCTTGCGTCATTTCCGCCTTGGTCGCGCCCCTCGCCGGCTCTATCGCCGCGGCTTGGGAACGGTCATACGGCTGGTAAGTTGCCGGCGATTATCGCGTTTTGGTTAACGCCGGACAAGCCCGCTCGGCTCGCCGCGCCATGCACAGCCGGGGACTTTCGCGGCTGCCCAAACGGAGTATGATGGTTATGTGTCGTGCTTGCTATGTCAGGCGGTAGGGGCGGTCCATTAGACTGCAATCTCACGCAAGGAGGACAGGCCATATGGCGATCGAAGCGCATCTTGCCGAACTCGAAAAACGCCACCAGTCATTGGAGCAGGAAATCACCGAAGCGCTCACCCACCCATCGGCCGACGATCTGAAAATTTGTGAGTTGAAACGAAAGAAGTTGCTAGTAAAGGACGAGATCGCGCGTTTGCGGCAGGAAGTGGTCCTGCACTAGCGGTCAACAGAGCGGCATTTTCATCCGCGCGTCCCCGCGAAAGCGGGGACCTAGAGTTTCTTTTTCTGACATCGGAAAGCTCCGGCTGGATTCCCGCTTTCGCGGGAATGAGCGGATACTGATATCCTTGATCTTCGGACATTTTTGTCCGAAATGTGGGCGCATGAAATCCTATGTCTATCGTGCGCTGTTCGAGCCGGGAGACCGGCGCGGCAATATTGTGGTCAGCTTCCCCGATGTGCCCGAGGCGATCACGCAGGGACGCGGCGAGGCGGATGCCCGGGCGATGGCCGAAGAGGCTCTTGGCCTCGCGCTGCTCAGCTATCTCGAACGGGGCAAAGCGCTGCCGAAGCCGCGCGCCAAAGCCCGCAATCTTGTCGATATGGCAGTTGCGCCGGACGTGGCGGCCAAGCTCGCCGTTCTGGAGGCCTTCGCGGCCTCCGGAATGAGCAAGAGCGAACTCGCCCGCCGCATCGGCAAGGACGAAAAGGAAGTGCGCCGCATCCTCGACCCCAAGCATCCGACCAAATTGCCGGCGCTCACTGCCGCGCTGCGTGCGCTCGGCAAGCGGCTGGTGGTCGGGGTGATGGAGGAGGAAGCGGCGTAAAGGCTGCTCGAAAGTTATAGATCAGCTAGTCGTCTGTGCTTTTGTAACGCTTCAGTACTTGGAATTTGATCGCTCGCTTTGGGCGAGCGAATTTTTCTGCCTGCTAAAGTCTTGTAGCTACTTTTCATCAATCGCGGAGAGACTAAGAGCTTCATAGAAGCCGGTTCGATCGCGATAAGGCGACAATCGAAGAGGGTATGAATGTCTGATCGAAGTAATAATCCGTTCTGGACGTGATTGGTGTGAAAACCGCGATACGGTTGTATGTGCGCCGCCTCCAGTAGATCTATGACATCACATTCAGTTACAGCGCACTTCCCGCCGTATGCCTCAATAAGCTTTGCCCTAAATGCCTGTTGGCCTCGCCTTACCGCAATCGAACGATTAATTCTGTCGCGCGCGTCTTTCGTATTCTGCGCATCAAATCTGTCCTGATCCGCTGCCGTTGAAGCAATTGCCTCATCCTTTCCCGAATTGATTATCTCGTCGATTTTACGGGCGGCTGTTGGGACTAGACGAACGCCACTACCTCGCGGGTGCCATGTATGTGCAGGCACTGAGATCGATGCTAACTCCTGCGTGGAGACAAGAAGCTTTTCTGTTGGATCGACCAATTGATGAAACGTGATTGGCACCTGCCATGTGTTTTGCTTGGGAAGCGCAGTCGGGCTTTGCTTGGCCGCCCCTGTTATGGTGCCAACGCCGAAAATACCCTGCGGCCCAACCCCAAGTTTAAGCATGTAGGCGATGTCACCTTGTTGTGCGGATTTGTGAGCCAAACATCGCCATGGCTCTGTAACCTCCTTCCCGGATTGGAACTCATCGACAAGGTGACGTAATTCGGCGTACGGCCAGCCATCCGGCGTCCAAGTGAATAAGTAGTCGGTAGGCATGGATCACATCCCCTTCGCGACATCCCGCAGCTTGAATTTCTGCAACTTTCCGGTCGACGTTTTTGGAATCTCGGCGAACACGACGTAGCGCGGGCACTTGTAAGCGGCGAGGTTCTGCCGGCACCAGGCGATGAGTTCTTCGGGCGTCGCGCTCGCGCCCGGTTTCAGCTCGACGAACGCGCACGGCGTTTCGCCCCATTTCTCGTCGGGCTTGGCGACCACCGCCACCGCCTGCACGGCGGGATGCTTGTAGAGCGCGTCCTCGACCTCGATCGAGGAAATATTCTCGCCGCCGGAAATTATGATGTCTTTGGAGCGGTCTTTGAGCTGAACATAGCCGTCCGGATGCATGACGCCGAGGTCGCCGGAATGAAACCAGCCGCCAGCGAATTCCCGCTCGGTCGCCGTCCGGTTTTTCAGATAGCCCTTCATCACCACGTTGCCGCGGAACATGACCTCGCCCAGCGTTTGCCCGTCGCGCGGCACTGGCTGCATCGTGTGTGGATTGAGCACGTCGAGCGCGTCGAGGACCGGATAGGCGACGCCCTGGCGCGCCTTCTTCGCCGCCTGCTCGGAACCGCGCAAGTCATCCCATTCGCGGTGCCAATCGTTGACGCTCGCCGGCCCGTAGGTCTCGGTCAGGCCGTAGACGTGGGTGACGTTGAAGCCCGCGGCCTTCATCGCCGCCAGCACGGCTTCCGGCGGCGGCGCCGCGGCGGTGACGAACTCGATCGTGTGCGGCAGCGGCTTCCTCTCCTGCGGCGAGGCGTTCAGCAGCGTCGACATCACGATCGGCGCGCCGCACAAATGCGTAACCTTGTGGGTGACGATGGCATCGAAGATCGGCCCCGCGCGAACTGCACGCAAGCAAACATGAGTACCCGCGACCACCGACAGGGTCCAAGGGAAGCACCAGCCGTTGCAGTGGAACATCGGCAGCGTCCACAGATAGACCGGATGCTTGCCCATGGCGCAGGTGATGACGTTCGCCATCGCCAGCAAATAAGCGCCGCGGTGATGGTACACGACGCCTTTGGGATCGCCGGTGGTGCCGGAGGTGTAGTTGAGCGAGATGGCGTCCCATTCGTCGTCCGGCATCAGCCAGGCAAAGTCGGCACCGCCTTCGTGCAGAAAATCCTCGTATTCGAGTTCGCCAATCCGTTCGCCAGCGCCGTTGAATTCGGGATCGCCGTAATCGATGACGAGCGGCTTTGCCTTGCAGATCGACAGCGCATCCTTCGCCACTTTGGAAAACTCGCGGTCGACGATCAGCACCTTGGCTTCGCCGTGGTCGAGGATGAACGCGATGATGGCGGCGTCGAGCCGCGTGTTGATGGTGTTGAGCACGCCGCCGGCCATGGCGACACCGTAATGCGCTTCCAGCATCGGCGGCGTATTGGCGAGCACGGCCGCGACCGTGTCGCCGCGGGCAATGCCGCGACGGCCAAGCGCGGAGGCAAGCTTCTTCGTCCGTGCGTAGAAGTCCCGGTAATTCCACGAGCGGGCACCGTGGATGACCGCCGTTTGCTCCGGATAGACGGCGGCCGCGCGGGCGAGAAACGACAGCGGCGTCAGCGGCTGAAAATTTGCCGCATTGCGGTCAAGCCCGGTATCGTAGGGCGTCGGCACGATCTCTTTCCTCCCTTCTTTCCGCCGACCCTAGCAGAGAAGGAGAAGAGCGAACAGCGAACGGAGGATCGCGCTTTCCCTTTTGGCCGCGCGCAATTTGCCACCCGCTCGCTTAGAGACTTTTCCATCCCTGCAGGATGAGTGCCACCGAGATGGCGAACATCAGCAAATAGGTGATCCGATAGAACGGCTCGGTCGGCGTCTTACGGACGAGCCAGATGCCGAAGTAATTTGACGCGACCGCGAGCGGCAACAGCGCGAGCGAGGTCAAAAAATTGCGCACTGAGAATTGCCCGAGCAGGTAATAGGACGGCACCTTCATCATATTCATGAAGGCAAACATGATGACGGTCGTGCCGACGAAGGTCAGCTTGTCGAGTCGCTGCGGCAGGACGTGAATCTGATAAGCCGGCGCGCCGACATTGATCAAAAGCGACATGAAGCCGGCCAGCGACCCCCAGAACACGCCGAGCACGGCATGCGGGCGAGTGGGCTTTTCGCCAGCGCGCACGAGATGCGGCCACAGCCAGCGGCCGATCCAGCGGTAGAGTACGAAGGAGAGCCCAATCGCGCCGCCGGCGATCTCGATCGCGGCGTTGGAGACATGGCTCGCGAACAGCGTTCCGGCGGCCATGCCAAGCACCGCGCCCGGCATCAGCACCTTCAAATTCCATCCGCTCCAGGCACGCCGGTAGGCCCACACCGAGATCGCGTCCTGCGTGACCAGGAGGGGCAAGATGACGGTGGCGGCTTGCAGGATCGGCACCCTTAAGGTCAGCAACGGAACCGAAATCATGCCGAGCCCGGCAAAGCCGCCCTTGCCAAGGCCGAGCAGGATCACCGAGGGAATGGCGACCAGATAGAACAGCGGATCATCGATCACGGCGTGAGCGGGTCTCGGTGTCGAACGGCGATGACATAGATCAAAGCGCGCAGACTTAGGCCAGCCTTGTGTTTGCATGACCCTCCCGCGTCGTCGCTTGCAAACGCCGCCGCGAGGCGGAAGATGACCTCCTCCCCGCCAGCGGGGAGAGGGAGGAGAAGGCCATGGACGCCCGTTCGAGCCGCTATCACGAGGTTTACGCGCGCTGGCAGCGCGACCCGACCGGCTTTTGGGGCGAGGCGGCCGAAGCGATCGACTGGTTCGAAAAGCCCAAGACGGTGTTCGATCCCAAGGCCGGCATTTACGGCCGCTGGTTTGTCGGCGGCGTCTGCAACACCTGCTTTAATGCCGTGGACCGTCACGTCGATGCCGGCCGCGGCGAGCAGGCGGCGATCATCTACGATTCCCCGCTCGCCGGGCAAAAGCGCACCATCACCTATCATCGCCTGCTCACCGAGACGCAGGTGCTCGGCGGCATGCTGCGCGATCTCGGCGTCGGCAAGGGCGACCGCGTCATCCTCTACATGCCGATGGTGCCGGAGGCGGTCATCGGCATGCTCGCCTGCGCGCGCATCGGCGCCATTCATTCCGTCGTGTTCGGCGGCTTCGCGCCGCGCGAACTCGCCACCCGCATCGATGATGCCACGCCGAAAGTCATTCTGTCGGCGAGCTGCGGCATCGAGCCCGGCCGCGTCGTCGCCTATAAGCCGCTGCTCGACGAGGCGATTGCGCTCTCGGCGCACAAGCCGGATGCCTGCCTGATCCTGCAGCGGCCGCAGTTGCAAGCCGCGCTGATCGAAGGCCGCGACCGCGACTGGGCGGCGATGCGCGATTACGCGCTCATTCATGCCCGTTCGGCGTGGGACTGCGTGCCGGTCGAGGCGACCGATCCGCTCTACATTCTCTATACGTCGGGCACGACCGGGCGGCCAAAGGGCGTGGTGCGCGACAATGGCGGCCACATGGTCGCGCTCAAATGGTCGATGAAAAATCTCTATGGCGTCGAGCCCGGCGAAGTGTATTGGGCGGCGTCCGATGTCGGCTGGGTAGTCGGCCACTCCTACATCGTCTACGCGCCGCTCCTGCACGGCTGCACCTCGATCCTCTACGAGGGTAAGCCGGTCGGCACGCCCGACGCCGGCGCGTTCTGGCGGGTGATCGCCGAGCACGGCTGCGCCGCCATGTTCACCGCGCCGACCGCATTCCGCGCCATCAAGAAGGAAGACCCGCAAGGCAGGTTTTTTGCGCAATACGACCTGAAAAAATTCCGCACGCTGTTTCTCGCCGGCGAGCGCGCCGACCCGGATACGGTGCAGTGGGCTGAGAGTTTGCTAAAAATTCCCGTGCTCGATCATTGGTGGCAGACCGAGACCGGCTGGTGCATCGCCGGCAATCCGGTCGGGCTCGGCACGCTGCCGGTCAAATACGGCTCGGCGACGGTGCCGATGCCGGGCTACGACGTGCGCGTCGTCGACGAGGCGTGCAAGGAAGTGGCGGCCAACACGATGGGCTCGATCGTGGTCAAGCTGCCGCTGCCGCCGTCGTGCCTGCCGACGCTGTGGCAGGCGGACGAGCGCATGCGCGAAAGTTATCTCGACGAATTTCCCGGCTACTACAAAACCGCCGACGCCGGCTTCAAGGACGACGACGGCTACGTCTTCGTCATGGGCCGCACCGACGACATCATCAATGTCGCCGGCCACCGGCTCTCGACCGGCGGCATGGAGGAAGTGCTGGCCGCCCATCCCGCCGTCGCCGAATGCGCCGTGCTCGGCATCAAGGACGAGCTCAAGGGCGAAGTGCCGTGCGGCTTCATCGTGCTCAAGAGCGGCGTCAACCGCCCGCCGGCCGACATCGAGAAAGAGTGCATCGCGCTCATCCGCGAAAAGATCGGCCCAGTCGCCTCCTTCCGCCTCGCCATCACGGTGGCGCGGTTGCCGAAAACGCGTTCCGGCAAGATTTTACGCGGCACGATCAAAAAAATCGCCGACGGCGAGCAGTGGCGATGCCGGCGACCATCGACGATCCGGCGGTTCTCGATGAGATCGGGAGTGCGTTGAAGGGGAAGGGCGTGGGGGCGTAAGGCGAATGTAGCCCGGATGAGCGAAGCGAAATCCGGGAACGGCTCTCCCGCATATCGCTGCGCTCATGCGGGCTACTTGCTACTGAAAGGGAAGGGTGTGGGGGCATAGCGATGTACGACGCATCCAAGTTGACGACGCCTGAAGGCTGTCGCACCGTTATGCAGAGAGCGCGCGATAGGAATTTGCCTGACGTTTACAACGCGGCATTCAAGCGATTTTGTGAATTGGTCGGAACAGCAAATGATGATCCCTCTGATCCGCTGGTCAGCGACTTTTACAAGACACTCGCTGCCTACGAGCAATTGCTCACGGAGAAGAACGGTCGGACTACACTAGCGTCTCGGACGCGGCAGAAGATTGATAACAAGGGTATTCATGAAAGCTTGATCGAGTGGACTTGGGGTAAGATTGAAACAAATGGCTTCAAGTTGCTCGTAGAAAAGGGCTTATCCGAGTATACTGGGGAGTATCTCGTAGTTCGTTACGCCGATCGATTTCCCGACGACATAGTGACATTGGCGAAGCGTCGTCTAGCTGCTCATGGAATCAAGGCTCCAGAACAGTAGCAATTCGTTACGGCCTAGGCGACTAAGCGCTTTAACTTCGGGAGTACGCGGCGCTGAAAGGGAAGAGGGTCGGAGGTTAACTCGAGAGCGCGGCACCGCTCTCACTTTCGTGCGTTATGTGAAATCATGCGCCTCGCTGGAAGCTGGCTCGTCATCGGCTTGGTCATGTGCTGCGCGCCAGCGGGCGCGCAGACTCCCGCGAGTCCACCTGCGGATGAGGCAAAACCGGTCGTAACAACCGCGACGCCGGCGCCAGCCGAAACGACGCCCGCCAAGCCGGCTGAAGATAAAAAAACGGACGACAAGCAAGCGCCCGCCAGCCCGCCCACCGCCGACGATATCTGCCGCACGGTCGAGCAGGCGGCGGCGGAGAACGGGCTGCCGGTTGAGTTCTTCGCCCGCGTCATCTGGCAGGAGAGCCGCTTCAACGCGCAAGCGGTGAGCCGCAAAGGCGCGCAGGGCATCGCGCAATTCATGCCGGCGACGGCGGACTTCCGCGGGCTCGCCAATCCGTTCGATCCGATCGCGGCGATCCGCGAGGCGGCGAGCTATCTGGGCGATCTGAAAAAGCAATTCGGCAATCTCGGCCTCGCCGCTGCCGGCTACAATGCCGGGCCCGCACGCGTGAGTGCCTGGCTCGGCGGCAGGCGCCCGCTGCCGGCCGAGACGCGCAACTACGTCGCCATCATCACCGGCTGGACCGCCGACGAGTGGGCCTTGCCGTCACCGCCGGATACGGCGGACACGACGATCCCGCAGGGCATTCCGTGCACCCGGCTCGCCAATCTGATCCTGGCCAAGCCGCCCGAGCAAAAACGCATCGCCGCCTACGTACCGAAATGGGGCGCGCAGCTGACCGCCAGTTTGTCCGAGGCCGGCGCCTGGGCGGACTATCGCCGGCTGCAGAAGCGCTATCCGGCGCTGATCGGCGACAGCGAACCGATCGTACTGCGCGGCCGCATCCCCGGCATGGGCCCCGCCCAGCGCTACATCATCCGCATCGCCAACGACGATTACGCGACGCTTGCCAAGCTATGCAACAAGCTCGTCATCGCCGGCGGCGCGTGCGTAATGATGCGCAATGAGCGCGCGGCAAGGGTCGATTGAAAGCCTTGACATGCCGGCTCGTCCGCCGGCGCTGTGGACGAACTTTAGGTTTCCCCATGCTATATAATTGTTATCTCCGAAAGGGCATTGTCTATGTGCCCACGATCGGCAAACGAGGCGGCGCCTATGTCGTTATGGAGCCCGTAGCTGTTGTTCCCGCCAAGAGTACCGAGGATCTGCGATGCGCATTCGAAGAGGCAATTGGCAGAGGAAACGCGGCGCTCCCGCTGCTCAAGGACGGACGACCGCCGCCAGTGATGCTGAAATACACGAAAACCAAATCGTGGCCTGACTTCGTTCGCGACACGCTAACCTGGAATATTGAAATAATCGACGACCAATACCAAATTGTTGGCCATCGACTGCGCCCGGATGGAGGATGGGCGGAAGATCACGATCACAAAATTAAATTTCCTCTCGGAACCGCACCCGATACGGTGATCAACCGCATGATCGCGGTCCTGCAAGAGGCCGCGGAGCAGCAGGTAATAAAAGACTAATCGTCGCTGAAACAGGGGGCATCGTATGATCGCGATCCTGCAGGACGCAGCCAACGTAACGCGCCGAGTACCGGTGGGACCCAGATCGAATCAAGTGCCCGCGAAACAGCAGAATTTGGCGCGCCAAATGTGCCGCGGAATAGAAAATGCTCCACAACTGTTATCTCAGAAGCTCGTTCGTTTACGTGCCGACCGTCGGTAGACGCGGAGGCGCCTACACCGATATTGAGCCTGTCGCCGTCGTTCCGCTGGCGAATACGGACGGGCTGCGCCGGGCGCTTCTTGAGGCGATTGGCAGAGGAAATGTCCCTGTCCCGCTCCTAAAAGGTCAGCATCCTCCGCCTGTCGTGCTTAAATACGCCGGCGTAAAAAGCTGGTCGGCTTTCGCCCGCAATGCATCGAGCTGGAGCATCAAAGAGAAAAGTGGCTCATATCAGATTGTGGGGTATCGAACTCACTCGGATGGCTACTACTGGGTCGAAGATTCAAACCAGAAAATCGAATTTCCGCTAGGAACTGTCGTCGATGCGGTCGTCGACCGCTTGATTGCGATCCTGCAGAACGCAGCGTCCCAGCAGTGAGGGCGTCTTGCCGGTTCCTCATCGCCAGGATTGGCGAATGATGTTTGACGTTATCGGCCGCGTTTAGAGCGACACGACCGACTAGACAGTCCCCCGTTCATCATGCGCATTATCGCCGGCAGGTGTTCCGACCGGAGCGCGCATGGCAGACAACGATGCCGGCATGATCGACGTACATTTCCACCTCATTCCGCAATTCTATCGCGATGCGGTGTACGAGGCGGGCAGGGGTCCTGCGATCGGCCGTTATCCGGACTGGTCGGAAGAACTTGCACTCGAACTGATGGACAAGCACGGCATCGCGCTTTCCATCACCTCGATCGCGCAGCCCGGCGTCGGTTTCATGCCCGACGCGAAGGCCACGGATTTCGCCCGCCGCTGCAACGATTACGCCGCCGAATTGATTGCGCAGCATCCGCGGCGCTTCGGCTGCTTCGGGCTTCTGCCGATGCACGACGTGGACGCCGCCATCGCGGAAGCGCGGTACTGTCTCGAAACGCTGCGCTTTCACGGCATCTCGCTGTTCGCGAGCTACGGCGACAAATTCCTCGGCGATCCGGGTTTCGATCCGTTGATGGATTATCTGGATGCGCGCGCGGCCGTGGTCCACATTCATCCCGGGCTGCATCCGTCGAGCCGGTCGCTCGATCTGCCATGGCCGGGCTTCATGATCGAATATCCGTTCGACACCACGCGCGCTGCGGTCAATCTCCTGTTCTCCGGCGCGCTCGAGCGCTTCTCCAGAATCCGCTTCATCCTTTCGCATGCCGGCGGTACGTTGCCGTACCTCGCCTGGCGACTGTCGGTGGCGCCGATGATCGACAAGCGGCTCAAACAGCGCTCGCGCGAGGAGATTTTCGCCGGGCTAAAGACCTTCTGGTACGACAACGCACTGGCCTCCGGTGCGCAACCGATGGCGACGCTGGCGCAGATCGCAGCACCCGAGCGCATTCTGTTCGGCAGCGACTGGCCGTTCTGCAATGATGCGGTCGTCGCCGAGGAAGTGAAAGATTTCACTGCGCCCGGCTTCCTCGCGTCTGATGCGATCGCGAAGATCGCGCGCGAGAATGCGCTGAAGCTTCTTTCCTCCCCCACGCCAGTGGGGGAGGGGGACCATCCGTAGCGCGAAGCGCGAAGGATGGTGGAAGGGGCGCGGGACTCGACGAAACTCCTGCAACGAACGCCAAGCGACGAGTTCGACGCCCCCTCCACCATCTTGCTTCGCAAGATGGTCCCCCTCCCCCGCTATAGCGCAGGGCTGTCCGGGGAATGATTCACTGTGTCGCGGTGCATGCTCGGCCTGGCCGATGCAAATCGGTCGTTTCTGGTTGTCGAGACACAGAAGGAGCCGAGCATGCGGTTTGCCAATAGCATTTTTGTCGGCCTGCTTAAACCAATCGACCGACGGCGGTTTGGGGAGATTGTGGACGCGCATAATGGCGATGCCTACGACAAGTCGTTCAAGAGTTGGGATCATTTGGTGGCGTTAATCTACGCACAATTGGCCGGGCTTGACGGCTTGCGCGCGTTGGTGGCCGGCTTCAACGCCAATTCTCAGCACCATTACCATTTGGGCACCGGCAAGCTTGTCCGCTCGACGCTTTCGGATGCCAATGCGCGGCGGCCGGTCGGGATTTTTGCGCAAACCTTCGCGATGCTTTCGACCTTGGCGGATCGGCGGACGCGTCAGCAGGGAGCGGAGATGGTTCGCCTGATCGACGCCAGTCCGGTTCCGCTGCACACGCTGTGCAAGTGGGCTAAATGGAACGGCCGCATCCGCGGCATGAAGCTGCACGTCGTTTACGATCCAGTGGCCGACGTGCCGATCGGCGCGGTGGTCACCGCCGCCAATGTCAACGACATAGAGATCGGCCGTCAGGTGGCCATCAAGGCCGGCACGACCTACGTGTTCGACAAGGCCTATTGCCGCTTTGACTGGTGGCAGAACATCAATGATTGCGGGGCTTTCTTCGTCACCCGGACGAAGCGGAAGATGCGGCTGCGTGCAAGCGGGCATCGGCCGCTGCGCAAGCGTAACGGCGATGGCTTCAAGGTCCTCGCCGACGACGAAGTCAAGCTCGCCAGCAAGGGCAATTCGCGGCTGCCGATCCCGCTGCGCCGGATCCAGATCAGGCGCAGTCAGGGCGGCGTGATCACCCTTCTCACCAACGATCTCAATCGCACCGCAGTCGAGATCGCCGCGCTCTATAAGAGCCGCTGGCAGATAGAACTGCTGTTCCGTTGGATCAAGCAGCATCTCGACATCCGTAATTTTCTCGGCACCAGCGACAATGCCGTCCGTCTGCAAATTCTCGCGGCGATTTGCGGGGGAGGAAGTTTTTGCAACGCCCCCAGCACCCGTTCCGGCGTGATCGGCATCGCGGTGATCGGGGTGGCGCCGAGCGGGCGCAGCGCGTCGTTGATGGCATTCATCACGCAGGCCGGCGCGCCGGCGGTGCCGGCCTCGCCGGCGCCCTTGGCGCCCAGTTCGGAATCCTTCGTCGGCGTAACCACGTGGCCGATGTCGATGTCGGGCATTTCCGTTGCCATCGGCACCAGATAATCCATCATGTTGCCGTTGAGGAGCTGGCCGGCCTCGTCATAGAGGCAGTGCTCGAACATGACGGCGCCGATCCCTTGCACGATGCCGCCTCTGATCTGTTCGTCGACGAGCTGCGGGTTGATCACGGTGCCGCAATCCTCCACGCACCAGTGGCGGAGCAGTTTGATCTCGCCGGTCCTGATGTCGATTTCGAGATAAGAGGCCTGCACGCCGTTGGTGAAGGCGAATGGCCACGCGCGCGGCACGTAATGGCGCGTCGCGATGAACTCGGCCTGGAAGCCGGGCGGCAGCGTGTCGGGGCGGAAGTAGACAACACGGGCGACTTCATCGAGGCCCATGCGCTCGCGTCCGCTGTCGGCGTCGACCACCATGCCGGCGCGGATATCGAGCGCCTTCGGGTCGGCTTGCAGGATAGAGGCGGCCGCAGCGAGGACGTTGCCGCGTAACGCCTTGCCAGCTTGCCAGGCGGCTTCGCCGCCGATGCCGGCGGCACGCGAGGCCCAGGTGCCGCCGCCATAGGGCACGTTGTCGGTGTCGCCGGTGATGACGCGCACGCGCTCGATCGGCACGCCGAACGATGTCGCCACGCATTGCGCCAGCACCGACTCGGCGCCCTGGCCCTGTTCGGTGACGCCGGAATGCACGAACACGGCGCCAGTGGAATCGAGCCTCGCCGTGGCGCCGTCCTGCGAGGAAATGCGCGCGCCGCCGACGCCGTAGAAGGCGGCAGACGGATTGGTCACCTCGATGAAGGAGGCAAAGCCGATGCCGCGATGGATGCCCCGCCCGCGCAATTCCGCCTGCTCGGCGCGCAGGCTTTTGTAGTCCATCATCGCCAGGATCTTGTCGAGCGAGGCGTGGTGCGAGAGCCCCTCGAATTTCAACCCGGCGGCGCTGGTGGCCGGATATTTGTCGTCGGCAAACAAGTTGCGCCGCCGCAGCTCGACCGAATCGACGCCGATCTTCGCCGCCGCCAGCTCGACCAGTCCCTCGGTGACCGCGACGGCGATTGGATGCCCGACGGCGCGGTACTGGCACATCACGTTCTTGTTCTGAAAGACGACACGTGCGCGGGCGCGGTAATTCGGGCAGGTGTAGGGGCCGCCGACCAGGTTGACGACCTGGTTCGCCTCGATGCCGCTCGTTCGCGGATAGACCGAATAAGGCCCGATGCCGGTGAGATCGTCGATGGCGAACGCGGTGATCGTGCCGTCGTTCTTCACGCCGATCTTCGCCTTGACGCGGTGGTCGCGGGCGTGGATGTCGGTGACGAAGCTTTCCAGACGGTCGGCGACGAATTTCACCGGCCGTTTGATGAGCTTCGACAGCGCGACCGTCGCCATCTCGTCGGCGTAGATATGCACCTTGATGCCGAATGAGCCGCCGACGTCCTTTGTCAGCACGCGCACCTGGTGCTCCTCGAGCTCGAGGTGCTTGGCAAACAGATTTTGCGTCATGTGCGGCGCTTGGGTGCCCTGATACACGGTCAGGCGCTGCTCGCCTTCGTTCCAGTCGGCGACGATAGCGCGCGGCTCATTGGTGACGCCGGTATGGCGGCCGAACAGGAAGGTCGTCTCGACCACCGCATCGGCTTCGGCAAATCCCTTGTCGGCATCGCCGGCATTGAGCGTGCGCTCGAACGTGAGATTGTCGCCGAGGTCGGGGTGGATCACCGGCGTCGACGCATCGAGCGCGGTCTCGGCATCAGTCACGGCCGGGAGCACGTCGTAGTCGACCTCGACCAGCGCGCAGCCGTCCTCGGCTTGCGCCCGGCTCTTGCCCACCACCGCGCACACCGCCTCGCCTTGCCAGCAGGCGCGCTCGACCGCGATGGCGTATTGCGGCGCCGATTTGATGCCCTTGAGATGCGTGAGCACGCCGACCCAGGGCGTGATCACCTTTGCAAGCTCGGTGCCGGTGACGACCGCGATCACGCCCGCCGCTTTTTTTGCTTGCGCCGTCGCGATGTTTTTGATGCGTGCATGCGCGTGCGGCGAGCGCACGAAGGCGACATGCGTCATGCGCGGCAGCACGACGTCGCTGACATATTGGCCGCGCCCGGCGGTGAGCCGATGCAGATTGGGCCGCGGTACCGAACGGCCGATGTAGGAATTCGGCCGGTCGAGCGCGGAGAGGCCGGAGGGCTGGTCGTCGGCGAGTTTCATTTTTCTTCCCTCCCCCCTTGTGGGGGAGGGTGGGGGTCGCCCCATCGCGCTTGCGCGATGGGGGTCCCGGGAGGGGGGTCGAGAGGTGACGACGAGCGTTGACGTAAGCGCAACACCTCTCGACCCCCACCCCTAACCCCTCCCCACAAGGGGGAGGGGAATTTCTATAGATACCGCGTCGGCCACATCAACGTGCGCCACATGTGGGCCGACGGCGAGCTGTCGAAGCCGAGGCCCTCTTCCGGCTGCTTGAAATTGCGGCCGATGATGTCGACGAAGTCGTCGAGGTCGACCTTGGCGTTGGGATCGAACGAGTAGATATCGTTCACGCAGATCAAGCGCGCGCTCATGTACCATTTGTGGTTCTTGGCGCGCTCGTAATCGCGCACGATGTACGGCTCCGGCTTATAATCGGCGCCGAAATTATTGACGTACATCTGCGGATATTCGTAGCCGACCGACGAATCCGGGAAGAAGCGCAACGCCTGGTGCATGCGCACCGCCCAGCTCACTTCCTCGTCCACGTAAGGCTCGATCATCTGCGCGCCCCAATAGCCGTGGTCGCAGCGGATGAAGCTCGCCACCCCGATGTCGTGCAGCAGGCAGGCGAGCACGATCTTCTCGTTGTGGCCGTTTTTCAGCGCCAGCTTTGCGCTCTGCAAGAGATGATTGAGCGAGGCGAAGCGGTTCTTGAAGAAGTCGATCAGCGTCGGCTTGGCCGGCATCTTCGGCAGCCGCGGATCGGCGCCCATCAGAAAATATTTGTCCGGATTGTTCTTCTTGAACTCGAAGCCGTTGAGCATCTCGATCGTGCCATCGGCCATGCCGAACAGCACCGACTTGGTGGCGACGCGCTCGGCCAGCTCATGCATCATCTTTTCTTCGAGCTCGTCGGCGCGTTCCGACAGCGTCGGGGTATGGACGTGTTCGTTCATGATCAGGCTGCCTTTCCCGCCCTGGCGAGGGCGACGGATTCTATTGCGTCGACGATAGCATGATAGCCGGTACAGCGGCAGTAGTTGCCGGAGATGTGTTCGCGGATCGCATCCCGGCTCGGCACTCCGCCGCGGCCGAGCAGTTCCTGCGCGCTGATCAGCATGCCGGGGGTGCAGAAGCCGCATTGCAGCGCGTTGCGCCTGCGGAAGGCGTCCTGCAGGTCGGCGATGGCGCCGGAATCGGACAGGCCCTCGATCGTCTCCACCTGCGCCCCGTCGCACTGTGCCGCCAGCACCAGGCAGCCGCGCACCACGGCGCCATCGAGCCGCACCGTACAGGCGCCGCACACTCCGTGCTCGCAGCCGATATGACTGCCGGTGAGGCCGAGGTCGTCGCGCAGGAAATCGACCAGCGTTCTGCGCGCCTCGACGCGCTCATCCACGTCTTCGCCGTTCACCTGCAGGCTGACCTGGCAAAGGTGCTCGTTCATGCCGGCACCATATTATACCTCTTACCTCGCGCGGGGAGAGGGGGCGCCCACGATCCCGCACACGATATCGATGGCGCGGCGCAGCAAAATCATCGAGGCTTCGAGCGTGCGGAACCCGGCATGCGCGGTGAGCGTCACGTTTTGCATCGATGCGAGCGGATGGTCGGGCTTGAGCGGCTCGGCATGGAACACGTCGAGGCCGGCGTGGCGGATATGGCCGCTGCGCAGGCCGTCGAGCAGGGCCGCCTCGTCGATCAGCGCGGCGCGCGCTGTATTGACCAGAATGACGCCCGGCTTCATGCGCGCAAGCTGCGCCGGTCCGATAAAGCCGCGCGTCTCGTCGTTGAGTGCAAGGTGCAGGCTGATCACGTCGGCGCGCGCCAGCAGGTCGTCGAGTTCGACCAGCGGCTCGCCGTCGCGCCGGGTGCGGTTCCAGCCGATGACGTCCATGCCGAGCCCGCGGGCGATGCGTGAAACTTCGCGGCCGATGCCGCCGAGCCCGATGATGCCCAGCGTCTTGCCGAACAGCTGCACGCCTTCGCGCGTCGACCAGGTGCCGGAGCGGATGAGCCGGTCCATGGCGGTCACGTCGCGGCAGGCAGCGAGCATCAGCGCAATCGTATGCTCGGCCACGGCGGTGTCGCCGTAGCCTTTGATGCTGTGCACGGTGACGCCGCGCGCGGTGAGTTCGGCCGGGTTCATGTAGCTCGACGGCCCAGTGCCGAGAAAAACGATGTGCTTGAGCGCGCCGCATTGCACGACCAGCTCGGTCGGCATGTAGGAATGGTCGTCGATGCAGATGTCGTAGCCGTCGAGCAGTCGCGGCAGCTCGGTTCGCTCGAACGGCCGGCGATTGACCTCGATCGGCGGGTCGCCGGCGCGCAACACCCGCTCCCACACCGGCGCGAGCTGGTCGTTGCAATCGATGAACAGGGTTTTCATTGGGGTTTAGGCCGTTGACGCTTCCAGCGATGACTTCTAACACATCGCAGGGATTCACCAGGAGACGCGACATGCGCCTTGCGAGCTACAATCTGCGCGGCCGGCCGAGTTTTGGCGCGGTGGTCGGCGAAGGCATCGTCGACTTGCGCGGGCGGCTGAGCCGTTTCTCGACGCTGCTCGAAGTGTTCCGCGCGCAGGCGCTCGCCGAGGCCAAGGCCGTTTCCGACGGCGTGCGCCCGGAGGTGCCGCTTAACGAGGTCGAACTCCTTCCGCCGCTGTTGGCGCCGGAAAAGATCCTCTGCATCGGCATCAACTACGCCAATCGCGGGGCGGACTACAACGTCACCAATAACCCCAAATACCCGAGCATGTTCTATCGCGCGCCGAACTCGATGGTCGGTTCGGGGCAGCATCTGGTGCGGCCGAAAATCTCCGAGCAGCTCGACTACGAGGGCGAAATCGCCATCGTGATCGGCCGCGAATGCAAGCACGTGCCGAAGGAGAGCGCGCTCGGCACCATCGCCGGCATCACGCTCGCCAACGAAGGAACGATCCGCGACTGGACGCGGCATGGACAATTCAACGTCACCCAAGGCAAGAATTTCGACGCCACCGGCGGCATCGGGCCGTGGATCGAGACCGAGTTCGATCTGACCAAGCCGCTGCACCTTGTCACGCGCAAGAACGGCGAGCTCATTCAGGACGACACCACGGCGAGCATGATCTTCTCGTTCGCCGACATCATCGCCTACACCACGACTTTCATGACGTTGAAAGCGGGTGACGTCATCTGCACCGGCACGCCGATCAAAAAGGTGAAGGCCGACCCGCCGGTGTGGCTCAAGCCCGGCGACACGATCGAGGTCGAGTGCCCGCAGATCGGCGTGCTGCGCAATTCCGTGGTCGATGAGACGTAGCGGCCGTATCTGGCGCTTGCGCGGCCGGCGCGCCGCTGTGGCGCAAGCGGCAGGCGAGGGGGACTGATCATGCCGGGCGAATTCTCCAACAAGATCGTCGTCATTACCGGCGGCAGCCGCGGCATCGGGCTCGGTATCGGCAAGGCGTTCGCGCGCGAGGGCGCGCAAACCGTGCTGGTGTCTTCATCGGCGGAAAACCTCGCGAACGCGGCCAAGGCGGTCAACGCGATCGGCGGGGCTGCGGCGCTCACGATCGAAGCCGATCTGCGCAACCTTGCCGGCTGCGACAGCGCCTTCGCCAAGGTGAAGGAGCGTTTTGCCCGCTGCGATGTGCTGGTCAACTGCGCCGGCGCGACCAAGGCCGGTTCTTTCCTCGATCTGCCGGACGCCGCCTGGACCGACGGCTTTGCGCTGAAATTCCTTGGCTGCGTGCGCCTGTGCCGGTTGTTCTGGCCGCTGCTTAAGGCCGTAGAAGGCCATGTCATCAATATCGATGGCGGCGCGGCGCGTTCGCCGTCGGCTGAGTTTTTGATCGGCGGCTCGGTCAATGCCGCGATGGGCAACTTCTCCAAGGGGCTGTCGCAGCTCGGCAAACGCGACGGCGTCAATGTCAACGTCATCCATCCCGGTACCACTGAGACCGAACGCAATCTGCAGCTGCTCGCCCAGCGCGCGGCGGCGACCGGCAGAACGGTGGCCGAGCTGCAGGCTGAGGCGCTGGCGAAAAGCGGCATCCGCCGCGTCGGCAAGCCGGAGGACATCGCCGAGCTGACGTTGTTTCTCTGCTCCGAGCGCGCGCGCCACATCCAGGGCACCGCGATTGCTGTCGATGGCGGCGCCACCGTCGGCTATTACTGAGCAAGCATGGCACCCGATCGAATCCGCTCAGCCTGCATCGTCGGCTGGCCGGTCGAGCATTCGCGCTCGCCGCTCATTCATAATTACTGGCTCAAGCACTACGGCATTGCCGGGCAATACCGGCGCGAGGCGGTGCCGCCCGACCAGTTTGCGGACTTTCTCAAAAACCTTCCGGCGCGCGGCTACGTCGGCGCCAACGTGACCGTGCCGCACAAGGAGGCGGCGCTGGCGCTCTCGCAGCCGGACGATCGCGCGCGCGCGGTTGGCGCCGCCAATACGTTCTGGTTCGACGGCGGCAGCCTGCGCTCGACCAATACCGACGTTGAAGGATTTTTGGACAGTCTCGATGCCGACGCCCCCGGCTGGGATCGCGGCCTGCGGAAGGTGGTCGTGCTCGGCGCCGGCGGGGCCGCGCGCGCGGTGGTCTATGGTCTCGTGCTGCGCGGGATCGCCAACGTCACGGTCGTCAACCGCACGGCGGACCGTGTCGCACTTTTCAGCGAGCGGTTTGGGGAAGGGGTGCGCGCGGCGGATTGGGACAAACGCGACGCGCTGCTTGCCGACGCTGGGCTCCTGGTCAACGCCACCACGCTCGGGATGGACCATCAGCCGGGTCTCGCGCTCGACATTGGGCGATTGCCCAGCCACGCCATCGTCGCCGATTTGGTCTATGCGCCGCTCGTCACGCCGCTGCTGCGGGCCGCAAAGGCGCGCGGATTGCGCACCGCCGATGGGCTTGGCATGCTGCTCTATCAAGCCGTGCGCGGCTTTGCGCTGTGGTTCGGCAGAACGCCCGAAGTGACCGGGGAACTCCGCGCCTTGGTCGAAGCTGATCTCGCCAGCGAAAAGGAATAAGATGGCTAAAAAGGGGTTCTAAGCCTTGCCCGTGGCTTCATCGGCCGCTGGCACACGTGGGAGGACGACAATGACGAAAATGTTTCAAAGATTGGTCGGCGCGAGCGCGCTCGCGTTGTTGTGCGCAGCCTCATTCGCCGCTGCGCAGGCGCCGGATGTGGTGCGCGTGCGCGGCACGATCGAGAACGTGAGCGGTTCGGTGATCGAGGTGAAGGACCGAAATGGCGCGGCGCTGAAGATAAAGCTTGCCGATAATGGGCCGGTCAACGAAATGGTCAAGGCATCGCTCAGCGACATCAAGGAAGGTTCCTATATCGCGGTGACCGCGATGCCGCAGCCGGATGGAAGCCAGAAGGCCATCGAGATTTCCATTTTTCCGCCCGGCGTGCATCCACCCGAAGGGTTCAGACCGTGGGATTTCGCGCCCAACAGTACGATGACGAATGCGACGGTGGCCAACCAGGTCGTCGAGAAGGACGGCACGACGCTGACCGTGAAATACAAGGACGGTGAGAAGACGGTCGTCGTTCCGCCCGATGCCGTGATCGTGACCAGTAAGAAGGCGTCCCTTGCTGATGTGAAAGCGGGACAAAAGATCATGGTCTTTGCCGCGAAGAAGCTTCCCGACGGGTCGCTTGAAGCGCCGAATATGTCATTTGGCGATTACGGCGTGTGGCGCTGAAACCTAGCGATCCGTGATCGCGCTTATGCTGCGGCGGGCAACGGAGAGCGGATCGATTGACCTCGACCGCTCTTTCAGCGTTTCGTCAATCGTAATGGAGCGTGATGTGAAGACCACGAACGTAGCGGCAATCGTTGCACTCTTGGCCGCCTTGGCGGCGATGCCGGCCTTGGCGCAGGCGCCAGAGGCACCGAAACCAGAGCGACTAAGCGGTGTGATCGAAAATGTCGACGGCCATACGGTGGCGGCGAAGTCCGACAAGGGCGCCGAACTCAAGCTCAACCTCGCCGACAAGGTTACGGTGGTGGTCGTCGTCAAGGCGTCGCTGTCAGACATCAAGCCGGGCGATTTCATCGGCAGTGGAGCGATGGCGCAGCCGGACGGCACGCAGAAGGCCATCGAAGTTCACATCTTTCCGGAATCGATGCGCGGTACCGGCGAGGGTTTCCGGCCGTGGACTCGCCCAGGCTCGACCATGACCAACGGCACGGTCGGCGCCGCCGTGACCGGCGTGAACGGACAGGTCATCACCGTCACGTATAAGGGTGGCGAGCAGAAAATCGTCGTGCCGCCGGGCGTGCCGGTCGTGCGGTTTGAGCTCGGCGACATGAGCGCGCTTACCCCGGGCGCACCGTTCGCGGTGCTGGCGGCCGTGAAGCAGCCGGACGGAAGCTTCAACGCCGCGCGCATCAATGTCGGCAGCGGCGGCGCGACGCCACCGTAACGGCTTAACCGTAACGGCCTACAACTCGGCGATCGTCTGCCGGTTGATCTCGCCGACCTTGTTCACCCCGGCGAGCGCCATGGTGATGTCGAGCTCGTTGCGCATGATCGCGATGGCGCGGGCGACGCCTCGCTCGCCGCCGGCGCCAAGGCCGTAGATGTAGGCGCGGCCCGCCAGGCATGCGTGCGCACCAAGCGCGAGCGCGCGGAATATGTCCTGGCCGGAGCGGATACCGCCGTCGAACAAAATCTCGATCTCGGCGCCGAGCGCTTCGGCGATCTGCGGCAGAACGGAAATCGAGGATGGCGCGCCGTCGAGCTGGCGGCCGCCGTGATTGGATACGACCAAAGCCGCCGCGCCGGCCTTGGCGGCGGCGCGGGCATCTTCAAGATCGAGGATACCCTTGAGGATTAGCTTGCCCGGCCAAAGGCTCTTGATCCACTCGACGTCCTTCCAGGTCAGCGTCGGATCGAACTGCTCGGCGATCCACTTCGACAGCACGGTGACGTTCGCCATGCCGGGATAGTGGCCGGCGATATTGCCGAAGGTCTTTCGTTTGCCCCGCGCGATGCTCCACACCCACGCCGGTTTGGTGGCAATGTCGATCAGATTTGAAAGGCGAAGCTCCGGCGGAACGGTCATGCCGTTCCTGATGTCGCGATGGCGCTGGCCGATGACCTGAAGGTCGACGGTGAGAACGAGCGCACTGCACTTGGCCGCCGCCGCCCGCTCGATCAGGGAGCGGATATAGCCGCGGTCCTTCATGACGTAGAGCTGGAACCAGAACGGCTTGTCGACTGCTGCCGCGACATCCTCGATCGAACAGATCGACATGGTTGAGAGCGTGTAGGGGATGCCGGCGGCCTGCGCGGCGCGGCAGGCGTGAATCTCGCCGTCGCCATATTGCATGCCGGTCAGCCCGACCGGCGCGAGCGCGAGCGGCAGCGAAGCGGGCTCGCCGACGATCGTGGTCGCGGTGCTGCGATGACCGACATCTTGCAGGATACGCTGGCGCAACCTGATGCGTTCGAGATCGGCGCGATTGGCGTGCAGTGTCTGCTCGGCGTAAGAGCCGGATTCACAATAATCGACAAATGCGCGCGGGACCCTGCGGTGGTACCGCTGCCGCAAGTCCTCGATGCAGGTCATGTTTTTCATGGATTGTGGATCCCGGCCTCTCGGACGTCTTGATAGCACAAGAAACGCGGAATTCGGCGCTTCCCGGCGGACGGGGAACGCAGTTTCGCCTCGGTCGTTATCTTATATGTTGAGCGGGGTTCGGATGAATATCTTCCGGATGAAGGCAATGGCTGACGCATGGGATAGACAGAGCTCCGGCCGGCGACGCGAGCGCGACGAAGATTTCGAGGAGCGCCAGCGCGGGCCCACAGAGGCGGAGCACCGGAAGGCACTCGACGAGGCGCTCGACGCCGGGTTGGAGGACTCCTTTCCGGCCTCCGATCCGGTCTCGGTCACCCAGCCGCCGCGCAGCCCCTACGACAAGAACGGCGCGTAGAGCCAAATAGGCGCGCCGATCGCCGACTGCCCGCCGGTTCCACGCCCGGTTCCGGCATGACGTCATCAACGTGTTGACGGTTCGTCAGATTTCCTGGCCTATGCTGAATAACAGGCTACTCACGGCAGTAAGATTACTGCATTTTTTTTGAAGCGGCCGAGGCGGGAAAAGGGCTATTATCCCGACCGCGGAGAGGTAGGCGGCGGGGCACATGGCGCGTAAGTACTTCGGCACAGACGGCATTCGCGGCCGCGCTAACGGCGTGATCACGCCTGAACTGGCGCTCAAGGTGGGACAGGCGACCGGGCTTGCTTTCCGTCGCGGCGAGCATCGCCACCGGGTCGTGATCGGCAAGGATACCCGCCTCTCCGGTTACATGATCGAGACGGCTTTGGTGGCCGGCTTCACCTCGGTCGGCATGGACGTGCTGCTGCTCGGTCCGATGCCGACGCCTTCGGTCGCGATGCTCACTCGTTCCATGCGCGCCGATCTCGGCGTCATGATTTCCGCCTCGCACAACCCGTTCGCCGACAACGGCATCAAGCTGTTCGGTCCTGACGGTTACAAACTGAGCGACGAAGCCGAGCGCGACATCGAGCGGCTGATGGACGCCGACCTGACCAAGCGGCTCGCCGGCAGCCGCGACCTTGGCCGCGCCAAGCGCATCGACGGCGTGCACGACCGCTATATCGAATTCGCCAAGCGCACGCTGCCGCGCAACCTTTCGCTCGAAGGCCTGCGCATCGTCCTCGACTGCGCCAACGGCGCCGCCTACCGGGTGGCGCCCGACGCGCTCTGGGAGCTGGGCGCCGACGTCATTTCCATGGGCGTCGAGCCGGACGGCTTCAACATCAATCACGATTGCGGCTCGACCGCCCCGGAAGCGTTCTGCCGCAAGGTGCGCGAGATGCGTGCCGACATCGGCATCGCGCTCGACGGCGACGCCGACCGCGTGCTGATTGCCGACGAGCACGGTCACCTGATCGACGGCGATCAGGTTCTCGCCGTGATCGCGGAAAGCTGGCGCGACGACGGCCGCCTCGCCAAGCCGGGCATCGTCGGCACGGTGATGTCCAATCTTGGGCTTGAGCGGCGTCTGCGTACGCTCGGGCTTGAATTCATCCGCACGCCGGTCGGCGACCGCTACGTGCTCGAGCACATGCGCGAGCACGGCTACAACGTCGGCGGCGAGCAATCCGGTCACATCATCCTGTCCGATTTCACCACGACCGGCGACGGCTTTGTCGCCGCCTTGCAGATACTCGCCGTGGTGCAGAAGCAGAACAAGCCGGTCTCGCAGGTCTGCCACCGCTTCGACGCGTTGCCGCAGGTGCTCAAGAACGTGCGCTACAAGAGCGGCAAGCCGCTCGAACACGCCAAGGTGCGTTCGGCGATCCAGAGCGCGCAGAAGCGGCTCAATGGCCACGGCCGGCTCCTGGTGCGGCCGTCGGGGACCGAACCGGTCATCCGCGTCATGGGCGAAGGCGACAACAAGGCGATGATCGAGGAGATCGTCGACAACATCGTCGACGCACTCACCGCGCACGCGGTGTGAAGGCCGTCGTTCCGGGGCCGGCCGCAGGCCGGAGGCCGGAATCTATAACCACAGTCATCTGGCAATCGTTTCGACGAACGTGCCGCTGCGTTCGTGATTATGGATTCCGGGCTGGCCGCTTGGCGGCGCCCCGGAATGACAGCTTCACCCCCGCGTCTTTAAAAACTGCGCGAACGCCTTCAGCGTCGTTTCGGAGACGTAGTGCTCGATGCCTTCGGCGTCGGCCTCCGCCGCTTCGCTGGGCACGCCGAGCGCGCGCAACAGATCGACGACAAGGCGGTGGCGCACGCGTACGCGTTCGGCGAGCGCCTGGCCCTTCTCGGTGAGGAAGACCCCGCGATAGGGGCGGGCGGTGGCGAGCCCGGCACGCTTGAGCCGCGCGATGGTCTTGATCGCGGTGGCGTGCGAAACCCCGAGGCGGCGCGCGATGTCGGTCGGCCGCGCCTCGCCTTCACTGGCCAGAAGATCGGCGATCAGCTCGGCATAGTCCTCGAGCAGCGCGGTCGATTGCGCCGAGCGCGTCTTGCCGAAACGGCGCGCCTGGGTGCCTTCGGCCGGGAGCTTTGCCGGGGCCGGATGGACCCCGTCCGCTGGTGAGGGTGAGCGCGCCATGCGCCAGCCGAGAACACATTTTTACGGCCGTGTCAAAATGTAGACAAAGCTACATTTTATAGCCGTTGACGAAATGCCGCGTCGCGTATATTGTAACTAATGCTACATTTTGGTGTGACTGCTATACAGCCATGCTTCGCCGGTTTACGGATGAGGATATTGCGGTGACCGAGGCAGTGGTTCGTCCGGCCTCGCTGACCGAGCGGACGGTCGCCGCCGCCCGTGCGGTGCTGGACGGGAAACGCGGCAGCTGGCGCGGCTACCTGGCATTCGCCGGCCCTGCGGTCATCGTTTCGATTGCCTACATCGATCCGGGAAACTTCGCGACCAACATCCAGGCGGGAGCGAAATACGGCTACAGCCTCCTTTGGGTGGTGCTGGTCGCCAACCTGATCGCCATGCTGTTCCAGGCCCTGTCGGCCAAGCTTGGCATCGTGACCGGTCGCAATCTCGCGGAAATGTGCCGCGAGCAGTTTCCGCGGCCCGTGGTGTGGGCGATGTGGGTGGTCAGCGAGATTGCCGCCATGGCAACCGACCTCGCCGAGTTTCTCGGCGGTGCCATCGGGCTTTCATTACTGTTTCAGATGCCACTAGTGGTTGGGATGGTCATTACCGGAGTCGTGACCTATGGCATCCTGATGTTCGAGGGATTCGGCTTCCGGCCAATAGAGCTGATCATCGGCAGCATGGTGTTCATCATCGGCCTTTGCTACGTCGTCGAGATGTTCATTGTCCCGGTCGATTGGCCGTCGGCGCTGCTGCACACTTTCAAGCCGGAAATCGCCGACGCCCAGGCGCTACTGCTTTCGGTCGGAATTATCGGTGCGACCGTCATGCCGCATGCGGTCTATCTGCATTCCGGGCTGACGCAGGCGCGTATGCCGGTACACGACGATGCCGAGCGGCGTAATGTGCTGCGCTTCTCCAACCACGAAGTGATCATCGCGCTTACTGTCGCCGGCCTTGTCAACATGGCCATGGTGATGATGGCTTCGGGTGCGTTTCACGCCGGTCATCCGGAAGTCGCCGAGATCGAGACGGCCTATCACACTCTGACGCCGCTGCTCGGGATCGGCGCTGCCGGCATATTTCTTCTGTCTCTCATTGCTTCTGGTGTGTCGGCCTCGACGGTCGGGACGATGGCCGGGCAAATGATCATGCAAGGCTTCATCGGTTTTCGGATTCCGATCTGGCTGCGCCGCCTCGTCACCATGGTGCCGGCCTTCGTGGTCGTCGCGCTTGGCGTCAATGCGACGAACGCGCTGGTGATCAGCCAGGTGGTACTGTCGATCGCGCTGCCGCTGCCGATGATTTCGCTGCTGATCTTCACGCGGCGCGCCGACATCATGGGCCAATTCGCCAACAGCCGGTTCACGCAGAGCTGCGGCGCTGATCGGCACGGCCGTGGTGCTCTTGCTCAACCTGTTCCTCATTGTGCAGATTTGCGGCGTTCCGATTCCGGGCTTGTCGCCGCCGGCGTAGGCGCAACTGTCGGACAGCTGACAATTTCGTCGATTGCGACTATCGTGCGCGCCACGCCGTGAACCTCTGCAACGGCCAAGCGGCGCAAAAACCACGCGGATTTATCGGAGGAGGATTGCATGAGAAGGACAATATTGTCGTCGGCGCTGGCGGCATTCGCGCTCACGATCGGACTAGCGGTCGCGGTCTGCGCAGCAATTCGGCACCGCCGCCGAAGCCAAGGCCATGCTTGAGAAGGCGGTCGCCGCGCTCAAGGCCAACGAGGCGGACGCGCTGGCCAAGTTCAACAGCCCGACCGGCGGATTTCGCGACCGCGACCTCTACGTGTTCTGCTTCGACATGACGACCGGCAATTTCAACGCACATGTCAACCCGGCGCTAATGGGGACCGACGTCCGCAATCTGAAAGTGGGCGGCCAAGCGGTCGGCGCGCTGGTGTTCGCCGCGGCCAAGGAAGGTACGATCACGACGGTGGACTACGACTTCCCGAAGCCGGGCACGACCCAGCCGGTTCCAAAGGAATCGTTCGTGACGCGAGTCGGCAACGAAGGCTGCGGCGTCGGCTACTACAAATAACCAAAAGGGCCGCCCGCTTGCGCGGGAGGCCCAATAACAATTGCCGCAAACACTCTGCTTGAGCATGGCCCGATTTGATCGGGCCATGCTTTTATTTCCAGCGTAACGGTCGCGGCCCCGCGAGGACGCGCGATCGCGCAATCACCCGGCGGTCTTCAGGTTCTCGGCCGCAGACTTGCCGGTCTTCTTGTCCGTCACGATCTCGAAGGACACGCGCTGGCCCTCCTTGAGGTCGCGCAGGCCGGCGCGCTCGACGGCGCTGATATGGACGAACACGTCCTTGCCGCCGCCCTCGGGCTGGATGAAGCCATAGCCCTTCTGCGTGTTGAACCACTTCACGGTACCGTTGCTCACGGGGCACCCCTTTTGATAGAAACGTCAAATTGAACCGAGCGAGAGTGCCCGGTCCGGTTAGCTCGAGATTTTGGTGAAGGATCGTCAGTTAGGCGCACTTATCGTCGCTGCGTGGCCAAGCCTTTCGGCCGAAAACTCGATTGGCCCTATGTAGCCGCAACCTTCCGGCTGTGCAAGACCGGAAGGGGGTCCTTATGCGGGCGGCCGGCGCAGTCTTAACGGAATGAGAATGCCGCGTAGGCATTTGTTTGAACAGGATGTTTTCGGAAAATCCGCGACCTGCGTGACCGCGTTGGCGGGCAATTTTCTGATCTGGATCGGTTAGGCCCCGTCGCGCGCGGCGAGCCTATTCGGCAACCTGCACGATACCGCCGCTTTGCGCCGATTGGACGACGGCATCAAATACCGCCATGCCGTGCAACACCTCACCGATCGGGACCGGGTATGGCTTTCTTTCGCGGATCGCCCGCGCGAACGCGGTGAGCTCAGCCTTAAGCGTATCGAAGCCGGGAAATTCCATGATCTCGTCGGGCGGCGCCCGCACCGGCCCGATCGGCGCGGCCGTCGACGCCGGCACGAAGCGAAAGCGTGACAAATCCGGCCGCGAAATCTCGCCGAGGCCTTCGCTGCCATAGAGCGTGAAATTGAAATTGGTGGCAGTTGCCACCGAGCAGAAAATCGAGCCCGGACGCGCCGCTCGCAAATTGCAGCATGAGCGTCGTCGTGTCGTCGGAGGGCCCGGGATAATTGCGCGCCGTGACGCAGCGCACCTCGTGCACGCGGCCGGCAAGTTCGATCATGTGGTCGAGCGAATGCACGCCGGTTGCGGTAAACGCGCCGCCCAGCGCCTCCTCCGGCGCCGCGCGCCAATTGTCGAGCGGAACGAATTGCGCGGTCGAGGTGGTGTGCTGCGCCACCATCGCGACGACCTTGCCGAGGCGGCCGCCACGCAGGCGCTTGCGCAGCTCGCAGACGCTCGGGTGAAAGCGGCGGTTCAAGCCGACGGCAAGCGTGAGACCGTTGTCGGCCGCCGCCGCGGCAACACGGCGCGCGCCTTGCAGGTCGAGCGTCAGCGGCTTTTCGACAAAGACGTGCTTGCCGGCACCGAGTGCGGCCAGCGCCTGCGCCTCGTGCTGGCTGTGCGGCGTGGCGAGCACGACCGCCTCGATGTCCGGCCGGCGCAGAATCTCCTCGAAGCTGTCGGCGAGCGCAATGCCATTGGCGCGGCAGAAGTCCTCGGCATTCTTGCGCGTACCGCTCGCGCCGGCGAGGAAGCGGATGTCGCCGCTGCCGCTGGCGGCAGCGGCCAGCGATCGGCCCCAGCGGCCGAGCCCGACAATGGCGGCATTGATCATCGCGTGATCGCCATCACTCTAGTGGTCCGATTCTAGCATTCGCATCTTGGTTCGGCAGGCTCTCATGCGAATGCTAGAATTAAAGGACCACTAGCAACTATAGTTCAAGTGAAGCTTTGGATTTGACATTCGCTTCGCGAGCTAACGGCTGGGTGGGTAGCGAATGTCAAATCCGCTTCACTAGCGCGCCGCGCACGAGCGCCGCATAAATCCGCTCGGACAAGGTTTTCGGCCGCTCAAGACCGAGCCGCGCGAGGCGCTCGTCGTCCTTTGGCGCGGCCGAGAAGAGGCCGCGCAGCAACAAGGCCGGAAGCTCCCGCCACGATGCAGATCTCAATGTCGCCAGGGCCGGGAGAAGCCGCTGCTCAACTTCGGTGAAATCGCTGCCGAACGGGAATGCCGGCAACAGGCCAGCATCGGCGGCCGACCGCATGTTCCGTTCGATCACTTCGGGAAAATTGCCGCGCGCCGATTTTGGCAGCTCGAACGCGTCCTCGATCTTGCCCGCATCCTTGGCCTGCCGCAGCAAGTCGTCCTGGAAACGCGAGTCGGCGATCGAAAGCATCGCGGCGATCACGTCGCGGTCGCTTTTGCCGCGGATGTTGGCGATGCCGTATTCGGTGATGATGATGTCGCGCAGATGCCGCGGAATGGTGGTGTGGCCGTAGCGCCAGCGGATGTTCGACGTCAGCTTGCCGTTGGCGTAACGCGTCGCGTGCAGAATGAGCGCCGAGCGCGCGCCTTCGAGCGCGAAACCCTGGGCGACGAAATTATATTGGCCGCCGACGCCGGAGACGATGCGGCCGTCGTCGAGGCCGTCCGAGATCACGTCGCCGAGAAGCGTCGCCATCATTGCGTCGTTGAGGAAACGCGCGCCAACGCGCGCGCGCCGCTTTTCCGCCTCGTCGCCGTAGAGTTCGTTGACGTAGGAGATCGCGGTCATGCCGAATTTCTTGATTTCCTCACGCTTCATCTCGCGCAGGCTGCGGGTGAACGCGCGCGATCCGAGGAAGAATCCGGCGTGCAGCACCGCGCCGTTGACTTCGCGCTTGAGAATTCCGGCACGATAGAGATCGAGCATGCCCTCGACGAACATTTCCGAGCAGCCGTAGACGCCATCGTCGAATGGCTCGCAATGAACGTCGGGGTCGCGCGCGTGATCGTAGCCGAGCTGCGTGAGCAGCCGGCAATATTCTTCGCCGTTGTGATGCCGGAGCACCAGCGCCTGCGCCACAGCGTCGCCGAGCGATCCGATGCCGATCTGCAACGTGCCGCCGTCGAGGACGAGGCTGGCGGCATGCAGTCCGGCCGCATAATCCGACAGCGAGACCGGCGCGCGCGGCGGCGCGAACAACGGAAAATCGGTCGCCGGGCCGTCGAGCATCACGTCGAATTCCTCGGCCGCGATCGCCGCGTCGCCGGGCATGAATGGCAGCTCGGAATTGAGTCTGACCGGCGAACACAAAATCGGTGCGGCCTTCGCGGCGCAGCCGCAGCAGATCGAGCGTCAGGTCAGGATTGCAGCTCAGACTGTAGGGGAGCGGCGTCTCCTCTGCGCGGTGGGCGACAAGTTGCGCGACGACATTGACGCCGCGGGCGAGCACCGCTTGGAGCGCGTGGCTGTAATTGGCGCAAATGTAGTGCTGCTGCGCGTAAGGCGAGCCGAGCCAGCGCCCGGCGAGGAGGAAGAACTCGTTGACTTCGACGTTCGGCGGCAGCTTGCCGGCGCGGATCGCCGCCGCGTAATCGAGCGCCGGATAGCCTCCGAACGCGCGTTGCGAGATAGGATCGAAAAAACGCCGTTCGAGCTCACTGCTCGGCGCGCGGCGCTTCCAGCGTCAATCCGGTGAAGATGGTGAGCTTGAGCGAAGGATCGGCGGCTGCCCTGGCGAACAGCGCATTGGCGATATGGTTGGCCTTACCGAGGCCGAGCGGCAAGGCGAGCATGATCGTCTTGCCGACCTTTTCGATGATCGCGTCGGCAATCCGCGCCGGGTCGTCGAAAAATCGCGGCGCCGCTGCCGCAGGCGAATGGATCATCGCGGGATGTCCCAGCCCGGATCGGGCTGGAAGCGCGCTCCGTATTGATCGGCGAGCCGCTTGAGCGTGTCGCGCACGTCAGCAAAACCGCGGGTGTGCGCATAGTGCATCGGTCCGCCGCGGAACGGCGCGAAGCCGGTGGCAAAGATCATCGCGCCATCGAGGATCTGCTCATCGGCGACCACGCCCTCGCGCAGGCAGGTCATGCAGGCATCGAGCATCGGCAGGATGAGCCGGTCGGCTGCATCCGGCGGCGGCGCGGCGTCTTCGTGCGATTTGACGGCATGGCCGTCCTTCCAGTCGTAGAGGCCCTTGCCGGTCTTCTTGCCGAGTTCGCCCTTTGCCACCTTGTCCTTGAGCCATTGCGGCGCGTCCGGCATCTCGCGATGCAGACTGCCGCGCAGCATCTCGGCGACGTGCAGGCAGATGTCGAGCCCGACTTCATCGGCCAGTTCGATCGGTCCCATCGGCATGCCGAAATCGACCGCGGCCTTGTCGATGGTCTCCCTTTTCATGCCGCCGTCGAGCATGACCAAAGCTTCGAGCAGATAGGGCGTGAGCGCGCGATTGACCAAAAAGCCGGGCGCGCTTTTGACTGGCGCCGGCAGGCGGTCGATGCGGCCGAGGAAGGCGCGCGCATCGGCGAGCACGTCGGGCGCGACCTGGTCGTGGCTCACCACCTCGACGAGCTGCATGCGCGACACCGGATTGAAGAAATGGATGCCGACGAGCCGCTCCGGCCGCGGCAGGCTCTCGCGCAATTGTTCGAGCGGAATGCTCGATGTGTTGCTGGCCAGAATCGCGCTCGGCTTCATCTTCGGCTCGATGCCGGCGAAGATTTTGCGCTTGAGTTCGAGATTTTCCGGCACCGCCTCGATGATCAGGTCGGCGCCTGCCACGCCGTCGCCGTTGAGATCAGGAACGAGGCGGTCGAGCGCATCGCGGGCGCGCAGGCGGTCGTCGCGGCCGATCCTGGCGTAGAGCTCGGCGGCGCGTTTGACGGCGCCGCCGATCGCATTCTGGCTGGTGTCGCCGAGCGTGACGACAAATCCGTTCCAGGCACACCAGGCGGCGATGTCGCCGCCCATGGTGCCGGCGCCAATGACGTGAATACGTTGTCCGCCCCACACGCCGCCGGCGAGGTTTTTCAGATTGTCGCGCAAGTAGAACACGCGCACAAGATTCTGCGCGGTGTCGCCGACCAGAAGCTTGGCGAACGACGCGATCTCTGCTTTCTGCATGGCCTCGGCATCGCCGCCATGCTCGACCCAAAGGTCAATCAACGCGTAGGGGGCTGGATAGTGCGCGCGCGGCGCCCGCTTGGCGGCTTCGCTCGCCATCCGCGCGGCAAAGAGACGCCGCGCCGGCTTGGCGTTGAGCAGCGAGCCGACGACACCTTGCTTGGCCTTGACCATCTCGCCGCTGACGGCGGAGCGCACGGCGGCGCGCACGTGGCGCTCCTGCGTGACTGCATCGACCAGGCCCAGCCGCCGCGCGCCTCGCGGCCGCTCGCTCCTCCCGGTGAGCATCATGGTCATCGCCTTGAGCGGATCGATCAGGCGCGGCAGCCGCACCGTGCCACCGAGGCCGGGATGCAGTCCAAGCTGCACCTCGGGAAAGCCGAAGCTCGCGCCGTCGATGGCGATGCGAAAATCGCAGGCGAGCGCCAGTTCGAGCCCGCCGCCGAGGCAATAGCCGTGGATCACCGCGACCGTCACCGATGGCAGCCGATCGAGCCGGTCAAGCACTGCGTGGCCGCGCGCAAGTGTCGCCTCGATCTGCGCCACATCGGTGACGCCGCGGAATTGCGCGATGTCGGCGCCGGCGATGAAACCTGCTGGCTTCGCCGAGCGGATGACCAAGCCCCACGGCGGATTTTGCTCGAGCTTTTCCAGAACCGCGTCGAGTTCGGTCAGCACATCTTCCGACAACGTGTTGGCGCTTGCGTCTTTTTTGTCGAACAGGAGCCAGACGGTGCCGTCCTCGTCGGTGCGCATGCGCCAATGCGTCCAGGGGCTCGGCTCGGCGGCCGGATCGTCGATCGCGAACGGTCCGAGCTCGAGATTGCGCTTGCCGAGAATGGCGAGCACGGGCTTGGGATTTGGCAATGTTTTCATCTGTGCGGCCCGGTCAAATCGCTTCGATCAGCATGGCGCCGCCCTGGCCGCCGCCGATGCATTCGGTGGCGATGCCGCGCTTGTAGCCGAGCCGCTTCATCGCGTTGACGAGGTGCAGCACGATGCGGTTGCCGCTGGCGCCGACCGGATGGCCGACACCAATGGCGCCGCCGTCGACGTTGAGCCGCTCGCGCGGGATGCTGCCGGCCGCCCCGTTAAGGCCGAGCGCATCGCGGCAGAATTCGGCATCCTCCCAGGCGGCGAGGCAACCCAACACCTGCGCGGCAAAGGCCTCATTCAGCTCCCACAGCTGGATGTCGTTCAGCGCCAACTGATGACGCTTGAGAATGGCGGTCGAGCAATAGACCGGCCCAAGCCCCATCACGGAAGGATCGAGCGCCGACCATTCGCTGTCGACGATGACGGCCTTCGGCGTCAGCCTGTATCTGCTGACGGCATCCTCCGAGGCGAGAATGACCCAGGAGGCGCCGTCGGTGATTTGCGAGCTGTTGCCCGCCGTCACCTTGCCCCACGGCCGCTCGAAGGCCGGCTTGAGCTTGGCGAGACTGTCGACGGTCGAGTCGGACCGCACGCCGTCGTCATGATCGAACACCTTGCCGTCGCGCGCGAACGCGGGCTCGACCTCGCCGGCAAAGTGGCCGTCCTTCTGCGCCGCCACCAGCCGCTGCTGGCTCTCGGCGGCGTATTGGTCGGCTTGCCGGCGGGTGATGTGAAAAAGATGGCCGACGAGTTCGGCGGTCTGCCCCATGTTGAGATCGGTGATCGGATCGGTGAGCCCGCGTTCAAGCCCGATGATCGGCTTGAAGAACGACGGCCGGAGGCTGAGCAGCGCCGAGAGCCTGGCGCCGAGATTGCGGGCAGCAAAGAACCGCGCATACCAGTTCACCGCGCCCCGGCTGAAGACGAGCGGCGCGTGGCTTAAAGATTCCGCGCCGCCGGCGAGGATCAGATCGGCGGAGCCATCGCCAATATAGCGGTAGGCGGTGTCGATCGACTGCATGCCGGAGCCGCAATTGATCTGCACCGTGAAGGCCGTCATCGCCTCGCCCATGCCGAGGCGGAGCGCGGCGACGCGGGCCGGGTTCATCTCGTCGGCGATGACGTTGACGCAGCCGAGGATCACCTGGTCGAAAGCATCCGGCGGAAACGGCTGGCGCAGCAACAGCGGCCGGCCGCATTGCACGGCGAGGTCGACCGGCGTGAACGGGCCGGGGCGGCCGCGCGCCTTGATGAAGGGCGTACGGCTGCCGTCGATGATGTAGACCGGGCGGCGTCCTATTCGGCCGCTTCCGGCTGCGCCCGCGGCGCCGGCTGAGATATCGTTTGCGATGACACGTCTTCCTTGTTGGCTGCGCCGCGCGCGGTGAGTTCTTCCGGCGCAAAATCGTCGACTGCGATGGCCGCCGCGACGGCGTCGGCTGCGGCCTTTAATTGCTCGGCTTCGGACTCGCTGATCGTGCGCTGCTTGACGGCTTGATCGATCTCGCGCACGCGCGCGGCATGCATGCGGTCGCGGATCGGCTGCGTGGCGACGACCGCAGCGAAGGCGCGCTCAAGCAGCGCAAGGCCATGATCACGGACCGTCTGCGGCGGGTGGAACAGATCGACGACCAGACGGTCGCGGACTGCCGATGGATTGGTGACGATCTCCGCGCAGCGGTTGGTGACGCGATCGGACGGGCCGCGGCGGCGGCGCCCGAACGGCAGGACGAAGAAGCGCAACAGCCAGCCAACCGGCCTGATCGGGAAATTGGCGAAAATCTCGTCGAACCGCGTCTCGATGGTGGCGAAGCTAGCCTGCATGCACCATTCGAGCAGCGGGAGGTCGTCCGCTTGCCGGCCCTCGTCGTTCCAGCGCTTGAGCGCCGCGCTCGACAGATAAAGCTCGGAGAGGATGTCGCCGAAGCGCGCCGAGATCATCTCCTTGCGCTTCAATGCGCCGCCGAGCGTGAGCAGCGCGAGATCGACGGCGAGCGCGAAGGAAGCCGAATAGCGGCTGAGCTGACGGTAGAACTTCGTCGCGGCTCCGGCGTCGGGCGCCGGCGCAAACAATCCGCCGGTCCAGGCGCGGCCAAAGGCGCGCGCCGCGTTGGCGGAGCTGTGCTTGATGTGCCCCCACAAGGCTTCATCGAAGGCGTCGAGGCCGCGCGCGCGGTCGGTGTCTTCGAGCGCCATCATTTCCTTGAGCAGATAGGGATGGCAGCGGATCGCGCCCTGGCCGAATTGAATGAGGGCACGAGTGACGATGTTGGCGCCTTCGACGGTGATGCCGATCGGCACGCCGCGATAGAGGCTGCCGAGATAGTTGAGCGGTCCCTCGATGATCGCCTTGCCGCCGTGCACGTCCATGGCGTCGTTGACGCAAACCCGCATGCGCTCGGTCGCCTGCTCCTTCATGATCGCGGTGATGACAGCGGGATGATGCCCGTCGTCGAGCGCCGCGCAGGTCATGCGCCGCGCACCATCGAGCAGATAGGCGGTCGCCGCCATGCGGCCGAGCCGTTCCTGGATCGCTTCGAATTTGGCGATCGGGACGTGGAACTGCTCGCGGATGCGCGAATAAGCTCCAGTGACGTGGGCGGTGTAGGCAGCGCCGGCCGCCGACAGCGAGGGCAGCGAAATGCCGCGGCCGGCGGCGAGTGCGCTCATCAGCATTTTCCAGCCCTTGCCGGCCTGGGTGACGCCGCCGATGACGTGGTCCATCGGGATAAACACGTCGTGGCCCCAGTTCGGACCGTTCTGAAACACCTGCATGGCCGGCAGATGCCGGCGGCCGATGCTGATGCCGGGCAGATGCGTCGGTACCAGCGCAAGCGTGATGCCGATGTCGTCGCGGTCGCCGATCAGGTGATCGGGATCGTGGAGCTTGAAGGCGAGCCCGAGCACGGTCGCGATCGGCCCGAGCGTGATGTAGCGCTTATGCCAGTTGAGCCGGATGCCAAGCACCTCGCGTCCTTCGTACTGGCCGCGGCAGACCACGCCGCTGTCGATCATCGAGGCGGCATCGGAGCCGGCTTCCGGACTGGTGAGGCCGAAGCAGGGAATTTCCTCTCCGCGTGCAAGCCGCGGCAGCCAATAATCCTGCTGTTCCTTGGTGCCGAATTGCAGCAGAAGCTCGCCGGGCCCGAGCGAGTTCGGCACCATCGCCGTCACCGCCACGCAAATCGAGCACGACGACAGCTTCCTGATCACTTCCGAATGCGCGTAGGCGGAGAAGCCGAGCCCGCCATATTGCTTCGGAATGATCATGGCGAAGAATTTCTTCGCCTTGAGAAATTCCCAGATTTCCGGCGGCAGATCGTGCCATTGCCAATTGATCTTCCAGTCGTCGACCATGCGGCACAGGTCTTCGACCGGTCCGGCGAGAAACTGCTGCTCCTCCGCCGACAACCGCGCCGGTGCGCAGGCGAGAAGCTTGTTCCAGTCGGGATTGCCGCCGAACAGCTCGGCGTCCCACCAGACATCGCCCGCTTCGATCGCTTCGCGCTCGGTGTCGGAGAGCCGCGGCAGCGCGCGCTGCGCGACGCGGAAGATGGGCTTGGTAATCCAGTCCCGCCGGAAGGTTGAGGGCATCGGAAATCCCCGACTGGCTCGTTCGTGAAATTGCCGCTTCGGACGCGAACACTATAGGTTCTACGCCCTAAATGTTAGTATCTGGCCCCGTGATTGCGACCCTCCCGCCTTCGAAAAAAAACGAAGGGAGGGGCGGAGGTTCGGCTTGGCGCCTCATCTTTCCAGTCTAAAGACCGAATCGCGGCGGATTTTCGCGCGGTTCGAGGATTCCGTCAGCCGCCAAATTCTGCGATTTCTAGAGCAGCCGGTGCCGCGCTATGCGCCGTTCTTTGCGCCGGATCCGAGCGTGGTCCGCAGCGCGCTGCAGCCCGGCGACGTCCTGCTCATCGAGGGCAATTCGCGGCTCTCCGGCATCATCAAGTACCTGACCCAATCGACCTGGTCGCACGCCGCGCTCTTCGTGGGCGAGCGGCCGGGGGACGTTGCGCCCAATGGTGAGCCGAATGTGCTGCTGGAGGCGGATGCGGGGCCGGGCGTCAGCACGGTGCCGCTGTCGAAATATGCCGGCTTTCACACCCGCATCTGCCGTCCCGTCGGGCTTAGCGCGCAGGAGAGCCAGAAGGTCGTCGATTACGCGCTGGCGCGGGTCGGCACCCAATACGATTCCAAGCGCATCGTCGATCTGGCGCGCTATTTGTTTCCTTATCCGCCGGTGCCGGTGTGGTTCCGCCGGCGCATGCTGGCGATCGGCGCCGGCGATCCTACCAAGGCGATCTGCTCGGTGTTGATCGCCGACGCCTTCGCGTCGATCCGCTATCCGATCCTGCCGGAACGAGTCTCGATCAACGGAAAGCTCTACGGCGTGGCGCCCTACGTGCAGAGCGAGATCGACCATATCCGCAAGCACGGCCTGTTTACGCCGCGCGACTTCGACGTGTCGCCGTTTTTCGCCATCATCAAACCCACGCTCGCCGCCGGCTTCGACTTTCATCGCGTCGACTGGGACCCGCCCGGCGTCACGGCGGAGGACTCGCGGCAAGCGGCCGAATGAGGCGCGCTAGTGGTCCGATTCTAACATTCGCATCCCGCTCAGGCAGGCTCGCATGCGAATGTTGGAATCAAAAGGACCACTAGCAAATATAAGTGCTAGTGGAGCTTTTGGATTTGACATTCGCTACTCGAGTTCGCGGCTTGGTGGGTAGCGAATGTCAAATCCGCTCCACTAGCGCCTGTCGCGGAAAAGTGGCTACCGGTTTTCCGAGAAGGACATGCGCCAATGCAAGAATCTAGAACGCATCCCGGTTCGACAGAAACAGGATGCGTTCTAGGCCTCCAGCGTCTCTGCAATCGGCCGCGGCCGGCCTTCGGCGTCGACGCGCACGTAGGTGAAGACGCCCTCTGTCACCTTGATCGGCAGCAGCGCCGTCCGCCGCCGCGCCCAGCTCTCGATCTTCACGGTGATCGAGGTGTTGCCGATCTTTTCGACGTTGCAAAAGCAGGTGACCTCGTCGCCGACCAAAACCGGGCGATGAAACGCCATGGCGGTGATGGCCACGGTGACGACACGGCCGTCAGCGTGCCTGGTCGCGAACGTCGAGCCGGCGAGGTCCATCTGGCACAGCAGCCAGCCGCCGAAAATGTCGCCATGCGGATTGGTGTCGGCCGGCATGGCGACCGCGCGCAGCGCCGGCTCGGTGCTCGGCCACGTCTCGACAGTCTCGGAAGGGTTCGTCGAAGAATCGGGCACGCCACCACCCAGGCACGTGGAAATCGAAGCAGGGCGGCAGCATAGAATCTCCGCCCATCGACCGCCAGACTTGATGACCGCTATAGTTTCCGAAATGGTCTGATTCGGAGGCGCGTGCCGATGGCGAGAGCCAAAAGACGGCGAAAGACCTATCACGCAAGCATGCAGGTGACGCGCATCGAGGATTGGTGCGTCGAGGCGGAATCCGCCGAGGAGGCGCGCGCCCTGCTCGCACAAGGGCTGGGTGAGCGGCAGCGCCTCGGCGACTGCGTGCACCTTGAAGTGCAGGATTTAAGCGACTGACGGAACCGATGGCCGCATGGACGATTGTTTGATCGGCTCATTTTTTTGCGACCCGTCGTCAAGGAGGATGCGATGGCCACCAAGCGAAAACGCAAATATTCGCCCGCAGCAAGCAAGGACGTCGAAAAAGAGATGCGCCGCTACAACGCCGGCACCGCCAGGAGCGGCCGCGGTGGCAAAGGCGGCAAGGTGAAAAGCCGCAAGCAGGCGATCGCGATCGGGCTTTCCGAGGCGCGCAAGGAAGGCAAAAAGGTCCCGCCGAGGCCGAAGCGGTAGACTCTTTGGCGCGGTGAGGGGAACGCCGGATGCCCGGCAAGCGCGTCGAGATCGATCCTGAAAGCTGGGCCGCGCTCGACCTGTTGGCGCGCGACCGTATGATGACGTTTCAGGAGCTGGCCGATGAGGCGTTCGCCGATCTGTTGAAAAAGCACGGGCGTCCGGTCGATCTGCGCGCGGCTTTGCGCGGGAGCGCGGGCGCAAGCGCCAAGGTCATTCCGCTCAAGAACGGCAATAGAGAAAGCGACAAGAAAAACCCGCCGCCGCGCGGACGCGGCAAATAATCGGCCGGATAATTTCTCTAACTCAACCCGCGCTTTTGCGCCGCGCTTGCGGCCGGGCGGTGCGTTTGGCGGGTGCTTCCTTGGCCTTCTTGCCGGCGATCGGCAACAGCATCTCGCGCTGGCCTTCGATTCGCTTGCGGCCTTTCTTGGCGGCACGCGCCGGCCGCTGCCCATCTTCGTTGACACTCTTGCGCAGCGCGTCCATCAGATTGACGACATTGGAGGGTTCGCGCTCCTTGGTCGGCTCGATCTTTTCGCCCTTCTGCTTCTTGCGCAGCAGGTCCTTCAGCGCGCCCTCGTATTCGTCCTCGAATTTGTCCGGCTCGAACTTGCCGCGCTTGGTCTCGACGATGTGGGTCGCCAGCTCGAGCATGTCCTTGGGGACCTTCTCGTCCTCGATCTCGCTGAAATATTCGTCGGGCTTGCGCACCTCGTAGGGGTAGCGCAGCGTCACTGCCATCATGCCCTTGCCGCGCGGCTCGAGCGCAATCATGTGCTCACGCGAGGTGAACACGACCTTGGCGATCGCCACCATACCTTCCTTGCGGACCGCCTCGCGAATGACCGCGAACGCCTGCTGGCCGACCTCGCCGTCGGGAATGACGTAATAGGGATCGGCCAGATAAAGGTCGTCGATCTCATTCTTCGGCACGAACTTCTCGATGTCGATGCTGTGCTTGGCTTCCAGCGCGATCGCTTCGAGCTCCTCGGGTTCGAGTTCGATATACTGGCCCTTGTCGACCTCGTAGCCTTTGATGATGTTGGCCGCTTCGACCTCTTCGCCGGTCTCGGCGTCGACCTTGCGGTATTTGATGCGGTTGCCGGTGTTGCGGTTGAGCTGATGGAAGCTGATCTTCTCGCGGCCCGAAGTGGCCGGGAAGAGCGAGATCGGGCAGGAGACAAGCGACAGCTTCAAGTAGCCTTTCCAATACGCGCGCGGGGCCACTGCTCTACTCCACTGTTTGAGAGCTGCGATTCAACCGACCCGGCATGGAGCCGGTTCCGCGCTCTCCGACGGTCGCTTCTTTCTACCAGAAACGCGCACGACGGGCCAGCGCTTCGCCGCGCCAGCCGACCGAACAACCCCGGAACAAATAAGAAACCTGATGAACACGTGCGCCGCGCGGAAGCAAAATAATTGAGTTAACGATGTTCTCTCAACCAGCGCTCGGCGCCCGGATGCAGCGGCACGTCCATCGGCGTCGTGTCCGTCTCGCTGACCATGTGCACCGCCGTACCTTCGGTGCCCTTCTCGAACGGAATTTCCGCTTCGCGCGCGGCCAGTGCGTCGCAAATGTCGTAGGCGGTTTGATCGGGCAGCGACGCGTTGCAGTAGATCGGCCAGCCGGAGAAATCGAGCGTCTCGAAATCCTTCGGCAGCGCCGGAAAGCGCGACTTGGGCAGCGGCACGCGCCGCCAGCCGAGCTTTCCCATCGCGGCGAATTCGTCCTCGCTGTGCTCGACCGGCACGAGGCCCGCCGCCAGCGCTTCGTTGAGCCAGACCTTGATGCCTTCGTCGAAGATCGCGTCGATCTCGCCGCGCGCCAGCGGATCGAGCCGCCGCTTGTCGGACGGGCCGCCGCAGAGGATGAGGCGGCCGCCCCAGGATTCGACGTCCTTGAGCGTGAAGCCGTGCAGCGCGAAGGCCTGCTCGATCAGCACATGGGTCGAGTGGGTGGGATCTTCGCGCACCGAGATGCGTAGCGGGTAACGCTTGCTTTTGATGTCGGCCAATGTGCGGATGCCGCTGCGCGGATGCACGGCGAACACCATGCGGTCCCAGCTCGGATAAGAGGCGACGATGCGCACCGGCAGCGGCGTCTTGAACAGGCCGACGCCGCGATAGGCTTGCGTCAACAATGCCGATGGATTGACGAAGGCGCATTCGATGCCGCCGCGCGGCAACTTCTTCGGCGAGGATCGCCGACCCGGTCGCCAGACGCAGCCACGGCCGGTAGCGCTCGCCGGAGCCTGAGCCGACGGTGATGACCATGTCGCGGTTGCCGCCGTAAGGCGTCGCCGGGTTGCCGGCGATGTGCAGGCCGATCTCCCACAGCGTCTTTGAGCGGACGAAATTAGCGCCCTTCGGCAGCGGTTCCATGATGTGTTTCTCCCTCTGCGCCTATCGGCCTTGTTCATTTTTAGCTCACGAGAAATAGACCGCTGCTTTTGGATCCTTGGACGTTCACAAAGAAAGCCGTGACAAAACTATGTCAAGACAACTCGCCGGGCCGCTGCAAAGGATGCATAGGCGTCCCGACAAAATGCCGCGCGTTGCCTGAAAGGCTGCAATGAGGGGTGGAGTGCGGCCCGAACAAATTCGCGCCGATCGGACTTAAGCCGTCGATCGCGACGATCGACGGCCTATCAATGTCTGGGCGTCAGCTTGGCTCTATCCGCCAAACAAACCTTATTGGCAGAGCTTGTCGAGCTGCGCCAGCAGCGTGCCGAACTCCTTACCCTCGGCGGAGTTCTCGTCGATCTGGTCGAGCCCCTGCATCAGCTTGATGTATTCCGGGCCGATCTTCTGGGCGAGCGCGTCCGCCTGTTGGCTGAGCGCGTCGAGCTTCTTCTCGTCCTTCTTCGGGTCGAGGGCTGCCATCTGGTCGTCGAGCTTGGCGAGTTCGCAATAGGCTTGCGTCTTGGCTTTATCGCCGCTGACGATCTGCACCACTTTTTGCACGTCGGCCTTGGTCGGCTTCGGCACGTTCGGCGGAGCGCCTTGCGCCTGCGCAAGAACTGTCGTTGCGAACAGGGCGGCGATGGCGAAAACGATTTTCAGCTTCATGAATGCCTCTCAAGGTGGGGGCTGGGGGGCTGGAGAATAAAGCGAAATCTGAACAACGCCGATTCTCGCCGCAGTTTGTGACGCAGGCAAGGTCTGCACTCTGCCGCGAGGGGTTGTCCACAGCCGGGAACGGCCGAAACCTTGGCTCGCAACGACTTTCATCGAGGTGACGGCGCTCCCTATCAGGACGTGGTCGCTTTGCCGGACACTGGATCGGCGTAGGGCGAGCCGCCGGCCACGCGCGGCGGCACGGGGTGACTGTGGTCCAGGCGCAGTTGCACGGCGTAATCTTTCGCGTGCGCATAGCACGCGCAGCTATGCCGCTCGATCGCGGCGCGATCGACGATCTGGATGAAGCCGCGGCGGCATTTGAGCGTACCGGCACTCTCGAGGCGGCCGGCCACCAAGGTGACAGTGGTGCGGCGCACGCCGAGCAGCCGCGCCAGGGTGTCTTGGGTGAGAGGAATTCTGTCGCTGCCGATACGGTCCTGCACCTCCAGGAGACGCCGGCAAATGCGCGCCTCGACCGGATGCGCGGCATTGCAGAGAGCCGTCCGCTGCGTCTGCGCGATCAACGCATTGTCGAATTGCGCTGCCCAGTGGCGAAGAATGGCGCTGCGGTCGAGAGCGTAGCGAAACGCCGGGGCGGAGATGCGCGACGCCTGGCCTGCGACCAAAACCTCGCTGTCCGAGCTTGACGGCGCCATCGCCACCGCGGCAAAGCCGCCGACCAGCCCCTCGAAACCGACCAGGGCGACCTCGATCCCGCGCCCCTCCCGGACCGGCAAGGTCATGGTCACCAGGCCGGACTGGAGGAAGAAGACGTCATCAATCCTCTGCCCGCAGCGGTGCAAGGTAGTGCCGGCCGGCAGGTCCTTCTGGCTCAAGTGATTACGCAGCAGCGAAAAATCCTCGCTGGTCAGTCCGGTGAGGAACGCGTTTTTGCCGAATGGGTGAGCGTACATCGTACTCGCTCCCCTCCCATGCGCTTTTGGCGCGATACACATCCCCTAAGCAACGTAAGTACGTCATGCGCGTCAGGTTCCCGGCATGGCGCCTTTATTGGCGCTTTTATTGTCATGCCGCGGTCCGACGGGCAGCGGAACGTCGCGGCAAGCGGGCCGTCAGCACCCGGATACCGCGCGGAGAAGCAAGAGCTTTGTCGGTGGATTGCGCGGATTCGATCACCGCGCGTCAAACCGCCGTCGATCGCAACGGCCATCCTCATCGCCTCGGCAGCTCTGCAGCCGTTGCGATCGACGTCTCTGCCGCCGCGGCGGGAGAGACGTTATCGGTTGATGACTGTCTGTTCGATCGCAAGGCTAGATTGACAGTGAAAGTGCGGCAACTTAGTTTTTTGTTGTTATTAGTTCTGCAATTGGCGAGGGGATCATGAGCGGATTACTGGGGCGGTTGGGCATCACGGTTAACCTGGGGCGCTGCATGTTTTGCATGCGCGCCGCGTTTTTCTCGGCCGTTTCGCTGTGGCTATTCGTTCTTGCCGCTTTTGTAATCACGTCGCGGGTTGAAATTCTCGTCCCGCTGATCGCTGCGGCAACAGCGTTTTCGCTTCTTTGGTTGGTCCACCTCGCGACCTACGCCGGACTGGTCGCTCGCCACCGCACCGCCGCTGCGGCAGCGGGCCTCCGTGGTTTGACGATCAAACCCAGCCGGCGCGAACTGTTCGGGACATTCGCCAAGGCCTTTGCGGCCATGGCGGTCGCCACCATGCTCCCGGCCATGTGGGGAAGCGCGCGTGCGCAAGGGACCTGTCCGGATGACACCCCGGTGCCTTGCGGCACCCAATATTGCTGCGCCGGGACCGCGCTTTATTTTTGCTCCGGCTACACCGGCAACGTGCCGAATTGGCGCCAGATGGGTGAATTCTGCACCAACGCAAACACCAACGAGGACGTCGCCGATCTGCGCTCGAATTGCGCCGTCTTCGTTCAGTGCTGAGCGATTTGGCCGTGCTGGGTCGTCTAGCCGGGCCGCCTTGCCGTTGGCCGCGATGCGCTGCGCCTCGTCGCGCTCGAACGGGGCAAGTCTGGAACAGGGCAAGTCTAGCTTTGCAAGTCTAGCTTTTGACCTGCACGTAGCCGCGGTCTCTCATGCAGCTGACGAAATCGCCGACCACGGCGCTCTTCTCCACCTTGCCGACGGTTGCCTCATTGATGTCCTGCGTCTCGTCTTTGCAATAAAGTATGTCGATGTTCAATAACTCGGCGTTGGTTGGCTGACGATCTGCGCGAACCCACGCCGTCGGCAGGGTCATGTCGCTCCCGGCACAGGCGCCGAGCATCAGGGTCGAAATAAGCAAGAGCCAACGCATGACGCCCCCAGTTCGGCGTAGATGCCCCTTCTGAGAGTGACGGGAAAATACCTAATAGCTCGTGTATGGGATGAACGGAGGATCGGCGGCTGGCCGTTCGTCCGCCAACCACGCCGCACGATGCGCCGAGCGAGCAACGCGGTTATAATTGATGGTCCAAATCGATTCGATCTGATCGGCGGTGGTGAAGATGTCCGACTCTGCGTTGCATGCGCCCATTTATTGCGCGACACGATACTGGCGCAAAATCTTTGTAGCCGTTCTTGTTGGCGGTGTGATCTTGGTGGCAGGAGAGCTGCTCGCGCCGAGCGACGTGCCTCACATTGAGCAGCCTGACCACGTGCCAACGCTCCAATGGAAATCTCCGGCGATCGCCAGTCCCAGCGACCTCGAACTGGGCATGATGGTGAAGTTCAAGGGATAGACACTAAGCGCCCCGCTTTGCCTCTGGTTGGGACAATTCGGAGAAGCTGGCGCTTATTTTTAGAGTGGAAATCAGGATATGGCGCTCCCTAGGGGACTCGAACCCCTGTTTTCGCCGTGAGAGGGCGACGTCCTGGGCCGCTAGACGAAGGGAGCCAAGAGCCCGAAATAAACGTAATGGCGGGCAGGCGCAAGCGTTTCCCGGGCGCAGCGCGGCATGAAGCGAAGCGCAATGATGCGCTGCTGACCCGGGATCGTTCCAAACGCCTCACCTGCGGCGATGCCGGATCAGCGGCGCACCCATAGCGCGTCCAAGACGCGCGTGAACGCGCTTATGCCGCTGCGCCGCATCCGGGAAACGCTGCGTTGTCAGCGCCCAGGCGCGCTTTCTGGAGACGCGTTCGCGCTAATGCTCGGTAGCGAAGTGAAGCTCGCCGATCCGTTGCAATGTCTTGAGGTCGAAGAAGCGGACCTCGGTCGCGCCCTCGATGTCGAAGGTGACGACGATGCGGCCCTCGGAGATGGTGGTCGCATCCACATGCGCGCCCTTGGGAAGAAAGACGGTCCCGTTAACGATGGTGCCGGAGATGCTTTCGCCGCGATTGAAAAAGCGATAGCCGATGACGCCCGCCACCGCCACAATGGCGATCGCGGTGGTCAGCGCCGATATGATCATCAGCCAGCGGGCGCGGGCGAAGGTGGCAGCGAGATCGCCAACCGTTTCGGTATTCTGGGTTTCAGTATTCTGGGTTTCGATTTTTTCGAATGTTTCATCGGATCGGTCGGGCATGACGCTCACCATGAGCAAGAGATTGATTGTCGCCGGAGAGGCGGATGCCGGCGCGCGGCTCGACCGCGTGCTCGCCGCGCGCGTTGGCGAATTTTCGCGCAGCCGGCTCAAAGCGCTGATCGAGGCCGGCGCGGTCGCGATCGACGGCCGCACGATCCGCGATCCGAGCCATCGCGTCAATTCCGGCGCCTCGATCGCGCTCGACGTGCCGCCGGTCGAGCCGGCCAAGCCCGCGCCGGAGGCGATCCCGCTCAACGTCGTCTACGAGGACTCCGACATCATCGTCATCGACAAGCCGGCGAACCTGGTCGTGCATCCGGCCGCCGGGCATTCGACCGGCACCTTGGTCAACGCGCTCATCGCCCATTGCGGCGACAGTCTTTCCGGCATCGGCGGCGAGCGGCGTCCCGGCATCGTTCACCGGCTCGATAAGGACACGAGCGGGCTGATGGTGGTGGCGAAGAACGACCGGGCGCATCGGGCGCTGGCCGAACAATTCGCCAGCCACGGCCGCGACGGTGAGCCGTTCGAGCGCGCGTACCTCGCCTTCGTGTGGGGGGCGCCCGACCGCCCGCAGGGGACCATCAACCGGCCGATCGAGCGGTCGCCGCACGCCCGCGACGAAATGGCCGTCCGTGAGGGCGGGCGGGAGGCCGTCACCCATTGGCAGGTGCTGGAGCGGTACGGCGGCGAGCCCGGCTCCGGCCACGCTAAGGCTGCCAAGGCCGGAAAGGGCGAAAAGCGGCAGGAATCCGTCGCCAGTCTCCTGCTTTGCCGGCTCGAAACCGGCCGAACCCACCAGATCCGGGTCCACTTGGCCTCGATCGGCCACCCGCTGATGGGGGACCCGAAGTATGGGGCGGGCTTTCGAACCAAACGGGCCCTGCTGGCGACTAATGCACAAGCCGCACTGGCGGACCTTGGCAGGCAGGCTCTGCATGCCCATATTCTGTCGGTCAAGCACCCGTTAAGCGGCGAAATTGTCAGGTTTCGGTCGGAACTGCCGGCCGAACTTGGCCGTTTACGCTCTGAATTGATCCGCGGTCGGGCGGAGTCCAGCTGAGGGCCACCGGTAAATCACCGCCGGTTAATCCAGATCAAGGCGGCATCGCATTGAAGTGATGCCAATTCCCCTTCGCGGACCTGATTCGACCGTGTATGTTGCGGGTGCGAACTACGGAACTGGCGCCGTCGGCTCGGGGAGCGGCGGCCCATTCGCCCGCTGCTCCGCAGGGGCATTAGAAGGAGGGCGCTGTCATGGCCCAAACTGCTGCACTACCCGTTTTGTCGGGTGAAACTGGTCTCACCAGGTATTTAGAAGAAATCCGGCGGTTTCCGATGTTGGAGCCGCAGGAAGAATTCATGCTGGCCAAGCGCTGGCGCGAGCACGGCGACCGCGATGCGGCGCACAAGCTCGTCACCAGCCATTTGCGGCTCGTGGCCAAGATCGCCATGGGCTATCGCGGCTATGGCCTGCCGATCTCGGAAGTGATCTCGGAAGGCAATGTCGGCCTGATGCAGGCGGTCAAACGCTTCGAGCCCGATAAAGGCTTCCGGCTTGCGACTTACGCCATGTGGTGGATCAAGGCCGCGATCCAGGAATACATCCTGCGCTCGTGGTCGCTCGTGAAAATGGGCACCACGGCGAACCAGAAAAAGCTGTTCTTCAATCTGCGCAAGGCCAAGAGCCGGATTTCCGCGCTTGAGGAGGGCGACATGCGCCCCGATCAGGTCGCGATCATCGCCAAGCGCCTCGGCGTCACCGAGCAGGATGTGATCGACATGAACCGCCGGCTCGGCGGCGACGCGTCGCTCAATGCGCCGATCCGCGAGGATGGCGATTCCGGCGAGTGGCAAGACTGGCTCATGGACGACAGCATCAGTCAGGAAAGCCGGCTGGCCGAATCCGAGCAGTCGGACAACCGCCATAAGGCGCTCGGTCAGGCGCTCACCGTGCTCAACGACCGCGAGCGCCGCATCTTCGAGGCGCGCCGGCTCGCCGACGATCCGATCACGCTCGAAGAACTCGCCGACGAATTCGGCGTCTCGCGCGAGCGCGTGCGCCAGATCGAGGTGCGTGCCTTCGAGAAGGTGCAGAAGGCGGTGAAAAGCGGCATCGCCGCGATGGAAAGCCCGCAGGCGGCCGCTGCGGCGATGCATTAATTGCGAAAGGCGCTTCGGCGCCGATCGCCAAGAAGAACTTCAGGCGCGTGGAAATGCAAAGCCCCGGGGCGCAAGTCCCGGGGTCTTTGTTTGTGGGACACGTCCGCTACAGTGACAACAGACGGCCGCGCAATGCCTCATCGTCGCGCAGCTCGGCGGCTGGGCCGGTATGGCGGATCGATCCCTTCTCCAGGACGTAGACGCGATCGGCAAGCGCCAGCGAAAAATCGACGCCCTGTTCGGCCAGCAGAATCGTAACGCCGCGCTCCTTGAGCGCGCGGATATTGCGCAACAGCGCCTCGACGACGAGCGGCGCCAGTCCCTCGGACGGCTCGTCGAGCAGCAGGAGTTCGGGGTTGCCCATCAAGGTGCGCGCGATGGTCAGCATCTGTTGCTCGCCGCCGGAGAGAAATCCGCCGCGCCGGTCGCGCAGTTCGCGCAGCACCGGGAAGAGTTCGTAGACGGAATCGATTGTCCACTCGCCGCCGCGCTGCGCCGCGCGGGTCGCGACATCGAGATTTTCCCACACCGTCAGCTCGGCGAAGATGCGGCGGTCTTCCGGCACAAAGCCGATGCCGGCACGCGCCACGCGGTGCGGCGCCCAGCCGGCGATGTTGGTGCCCTTCCACAGGATGTGGCCGGCGGTCGGCCGTAAGAAACCCATCACCGACCGCATCGTCGTCGTCTTGCCGACGCCGTTGCGGCCCAACAAACAGACGCACTCGCCGGCCTGCACGTCCAGCGACACGCCGAACAGCACGCGCGACAGGCCGTAGGCGGCGTGCAAATCCTCGATCGCGAGTAGCGGGGTCTGCGCCGTCATGGTCATTGCACGTGCGTCAGCCCGTGTCCCAGATAGACCCGCTTCACTTCGGCATCGCCGCGCACGTCCTCCGGCTTTCCTTCGGCGATGATGCGGCCCTGGTGCAGCACGGCGATCTTCTGCGCGATCGAGAACACGACTTCCATGTCGTGCTCGGTGAACAGCAGGGTCAGCCCGCGTTCGTTGGCGATGCGTTGCAGGAGCCGGATCGTCTCGTGCGTCTCGGTCGCCGACATGCCGGCCGTCGGCTCGTCGAGCAGCAGCACGGCGGGTTCGCTCGCCAGCGCCAGGCCAAGTTCGAGCTGCTTCTGGTTGCCGTAGCTCAAGGTGCCGGCGACCGCGTCTTCCTGGCCGGCGAGCCCGATCGAGCCGAGCAGCGCCGTGGTTTCGTCGCGGTAAAGGCCGTCGGCGCGGGCCCAGAAGTTACCGCCACGGCCGTGATGCACGATAAACGCCGCCTGCAGGTTCTCGAACACGGTCAGTTGCGGGAAGATGTTGGTGCGCTGGAACGAACGCCCGATCCCCATGCGGCAAATCCGGTAGGGCGGCGCGCCGGTGATGTCGCGGCCGTCGAGCCGCACGGTGCCGCTGGTCGGCTGCAGATGGCCGGTGATCAGATTGAACAATGTCGACTTGCCGGCGCCGTTGGGGCCGATCACGGCGGCGATCTGTTTGGTATCGACGGTCAGGCTGACGTCGGAGACCGCGCGAAATCCGCCGAACAATTTGGAAAGGCCGGAAATCTCAAGCATTGCGCAGCCGCTTCAGGCGCTGCCACAGCTGAACGATGCCGCCGACGATGCCGCCGGGGAAGCCGAACAGCAAGACGAGCAGAATGGTCCCGAGCACGAACGACCAATACTGCGTGTAGTCGGTGGTGATCTGATTGAGCCAGACCAGCACCGCGGCCCCGACCGGCGGTCCCCAGAAATAGCCGATGCCGCCGAGAATGGTCATGATGAGGACTTCGGCCGATTTCGACCAGAACACGTAATCGGCGAAGACGCCGCGGCTGAAAATGCCGTAGAGCGCGCCGGCCAATCCGGCGAGCCCTCCGGCGATGACGAACGCTGCGAGCTGATAAAGCTTCACGTTGATGCCAAGAAAGGCGGCGCGCTCCGGATTGTCGCGGATCGTCGTCAGCACGCGGCCGAACGGCGAACGAATGACGCGGTGCACGGCCGCGAGCGACACCGCCACGAGTGCGAGCGTCAACAGATAGAAGCGACTGCCGATCGATAGATCACTGAAGCCGGGCAGCGCCGACATCCAGTCAAGATGCGGATAGGGAATCTCGGGCAGGCCCTGGTCGCCACCGGTGACGTCGTTCCACTTATAGGCAATCGCCCAGACGATCTGCGAAAACGCCAGCGTCAGCATGGCGAAATAGAGCTTCATCAGCCGCACGCAGAAGAAACCAGATATCAGCGCGAACAAAGCGGCGCCGAGGCCCGCGGCCGGAAACGCCAGGGAAAACGGCACGTCGTAGGTCTTCATCAGGATGCCGCAGACATAGGCGCCGACGCCGAAATAGGCGACGTGGCCGAACGAGACGAGGCCGGTCGTGCCCAGAAGCAGGTTGAGACTCACCGCGAACAGCGCGTCGATGACGATCTGCGAAGCGAGAAACGTGTCGTAACGCGAGCCGAGCCACGGCACCGTCGCCATGACCAGAAAGACCACCAGGGTCCACGGGACGCGGCCGGAGGCGACGCGCTGCCAAAGGGCTGCCGCCACGCTTACGTGGCGCTGCAACGCCGTTGTTGGGAGAGCTACCGTCATATCGGCCGCCCGAACAGGCCCCACGGCCGTACGATCAAAATCACGGCCATCAGGGCGAACACCGAGAACAGCGAAAAGCCGGGGAAGATCAGGATGCCGAATGACAGCACCTGGCCGTAGATCACCGAGCCCCAGAACGTCCCCCACAGCGATCCCATGCCGCCGATCACCACGACGATGAACGCCTGCACGATGATGAGCACGTCCATGCCGGGGACGATGCTTTGGATCGGCGTCACCAGCGCGCCGGACAGGCCGGCGAGCGCCGCGCTGAGCGCGAACATCACCGTGTAGATGGCGGCGACGTTGGCGCCGAGAGCATCAAGCATCTCGCGGTCCATCTGCGCGGCGCGCACCATGCGGCCGGCGCTGGTCCGGTTGAGCGCCAGCCAAAGGGCGAACGCGATCGCCGGACCGATGGCGATGATGAACAGGGTGTAGAGCGGCTGCGTGGTGCCGAAAATCTGTACGCTGCCGACGAGCGCCGGCGGCGTGGAGACCGAAAGCTGGTCGGTACCCCATATGAACTTCGCGGCGTCGCCGAGGATCAGCACCAGCGCGTAGGTGAACAGGAGCTGATAGAGCTCTTCGCGGCCGTAAAGAGAGCGGAAGAACAGCCGCTCCGTCAGCGCGCCGAGAAGGCCGACGCCGAGCGCCGCGCACACAGCGGCCAGCCAGAAACCGCCGCCGGTCGGGTGCACCCATTGCACCACCTGCCAAGCCATGTAGGCGCCCAGCATGTAGAAGGAGCCATGCGCGAAATTGATCACGCGCATGACCCCGAACACCAGCGACAGTCCCGAGGCGATCAGGAACAGAAACATCGCAGTGGTCAGGCCACCCATGAACTGGCTGAACAGAAAGGATGGCGACACTGCTGATCAGCCCCTCAAGGTGACTGCGCCGCTCGCGCCTATCGGCGAGTGCGAGCGGCGCACACTCGTGTCCCGGCCATCAATTCGTCGGGAACGACTTCGGCAGCACATCCGGCTCCTTGATGATCGCAAACGGATACGCCGTCTCTTTGACCATCTCGCCGTAATATTCCGGCGCGAAGGTCTCATGCGACTTGACACTGAAGGTCCGCACGCCCACCGGCGTGTCCCACGACATGCCGGGCAGCACTTTCGCAACCGCCTCCGATGTCGCTACGCCCGCCTTGTCGATGCCCGCGGCCAGCGCGTAGATCGCTTGATAGCCGACAATCGACCAGCCCGACGCGTATTGGGTATGCGTGAACGCCTTCAGGTTTTCGATGTACGTATGATGAGCGGCCGGCTCGTTGGCGCCCCATTGGACCGGGTCGTAGGCGTTGGCGATGATCCCGTAGGGATAATCGTTGCCGAGCGCCTGCGCCTCGTCGGGGGTGCCGACCTCGGCGGGGTCAACCATCCGGTTGTTGATGGCTTTGAAATAGCCGAGCGGGGTCGCTTCCTTGACGAAGGTGACGAAATCGCCGGCGAACAGCGAGCAATAGACCGCATCCGGCTTCTTGCCCATTTGCGCGGTGATGAAGGCGGTAAAGTCCGGCTCGCCGAATTTCGGCCATTGCTGATCGACGATCTGGATGTCGGGCCGGATCTTTTTGATCTCCGCGATGAAAGCGGCAACGGAGTCGCGGCCGTAAGCGTAGTCGGGGGCGATGGTGGCGACGGTTTTGACATCCTTCCACTGCGCCAGCAGGCCGGCCCCCGCCGTCCCTTCCACGTCGGTGTTAGACGCCACGCGGAAGACGTACGGATGAATGTGCGCAGGATCGGTGAGGATCGTGCTCTTTGAGGTCGGGGCGACGAAGACGATCTTGTTTTCCTTAGCAACCGTCGATACCGCCGGCGCTTCCGCCGAGGTCAACGTTCCGGCCAGGAAGTCGACGCTGTCTTTGATGATCAGCTCGCGCGCCAGGCGCACCGCCTCATCGGCGTTCGCCTTGCTGTCACGCGGGACCAATTCGAGCTGCCGGCCGAGCACGCCGCCTCTGGCATTGATTTCCGCGATCGCCATCTGCGCGCCGGCCAAGATCGGCTTGCCATAAACCGAGCCCGGACCGGAGAGGGGAATTGGAAAGCCGATCTTGATTGTTTCCGCCGCATTGGCCGCGAGCGGCCAAGACAGCAATGACGACACCAACAGTGTGCTGGCGAGCGCCAGTCCGTGACGATGAAACATGCGCTACCTCCCAAGTTTGTTCTCGCCTCGAGGCGATACTTGGCTGACATGCGCAGTGTTTGTAACGACTGGAAATCGCCGGCCTGATGAGAGCCCGGCGAGCGCCGTCGTCTAAAGGATTCTTTTTCGTGTCAGCCGCAAGATTGCCGTCGCCCCCTGCCTGCCCCGTGCTCTCAAGGGCCGTGAAACCCTGCACGAATTGTGGATCAGCTATGCGATCTGGGCAAACGCTATTCTTGTCTTGGGTGCGCGGTCAAGCCCGGTTCGGGCCGTAAATCTGCGGCAAAAGCTGCGCGCTAACTCGCCAGCGCGGTTTTCTTCGCCTGCGCGCCGTCGAGCGCCTCGCGGATGAAGCGGCCGAGCGCCGAAATCTGATAGGGCTTGCGCAACACTGGAAATTCCGGCTCGGAATCGAACACGCGGGTGTATCCGGTCGTCAGTACGATCGGAACGTCCGGGTAGCGCGCCTTGACGGTGCGGGCGAGCAACAGGCCGTCGATCTCGCCCGGCAGCACCACATCGGAGAAAATAATGCTGACGCTTGCCGAGGATGCCACCACATCAAGCGCCCCGGCGGCGTTGTCGACGGCGATCGTCCGGTAACCGAGCTGTTCCAGAAGCGATACCGTCACCGCGCGTACGTCGTGGTTATCCTCGACCACGAGCACGGTCGCCCCGGCCGGCGCGGCATAATGGCCAGCGTCTTCTTCGATCGGGGCTTCGATCCTGGCGCGGCTGCGCGGCAGATAGATGGTCACCGTCGTGCCGCGATTGAGTTCGCTCTTGATGATGGCGGTCCCGCCCGAGCGGCGGGCAAAGCCGTAGACTTGCGACAGGCCGAGACCGGTGCCCTTGTCGGCTCCCTTGGTGGTGAAGAACGGCTCGAACACGCGGCTGAGAACCTCCTCGGCGATGCCGCAGCCGCTGTCGGTGACGGAGATCGCGACGAATTCTCCTTCCAGCCCGTCGGGTGCCTGATCGCCGCTGAGGCTCGCGTCCGCGGCGGAAATCGACAGCTTGCCGCCGTCGGGCATCGCGTCGCGCGCATTGAGCGCCAGATTGACCAGCGCCAGCTCCAGTTCTGATTTGTCGACGCGCACCGGCCATACGGCGCGTGCGACGTCGATCGACAATTCGATGTTGATGTTGAGTGAGCCCGCCAGCACGTCGCGGATGGCCTGGATCGTCTCGGCGGTACTGATCACCGTCGGATTGAGCGGCATGCCGCGGGAGAATGAGAGCAGCTGCCGGGTCAGCGCTTCGCCGCGCGTCGAGGCGATTTGAATGGCATCGAGCGCCCGCTTGTCCTTCGCATCGGTGAGGCGGCGCTTGAGGCTCTGGGCGTGGCCGGACACGATCATCAGAAGATTATTGAAGTCGTGGGCGACGCCGCCGGTGAGCTGCCCGAGCGCCTCCATCTTTTGCGAATGGGCGGATCGCAGCTGCGCCTGCGCCAGCGCCTCGGCGGCCTTTTTCTCCAGCGTGACGTGGCGGCCCGACACGTAGATCAAGCCATTCTCCGCCGTCATCGTCCATTGGATCCAGCGCCAGGAGCAGTCCTTGTGCCGGAAGCGATTTTCCATGCGCACGCTGGTGGCGCCTTCAGCCAATTGCGCGCGGCCGGCGATCGAGGCCGCGGCATCGTCCGGATGCCGCAGTTCGCTCACGTGCATCGATTTGATCTCATCCTCGCTCCAGCCCAGCAGCCGGCTCCATGCCGGGTTGATGCTGGTGAAGTAGCCTTCGAAATTGGACACGCCGAGCAAGTCTTCGGAAACCTGCCAGATGCGGTCGCGCTCGAGCGTCCGCACCTCGACCTCGGTTTCCAGCTTCTCCTTGAGCTTGCGCAGCTCATGCTCAGCCTGCTGGCGCGCCTGTTCGGCCTGCATGCGTTCGGCGGCGAAGCCGAGCCGGCGGGCGAGGTTGCCGGCGAGAGCGATCTGGTCGGGCGTGAACTTGCGTGTGGTCTCGTAGCAGGCGGTGAATTTGCCGGCGAGCCTGCCATCCGACGACATGAGCGGGATGAAGGCGAGGGCGCGGATGCCTTCCGCCTTTGCGGCGGCCCTGATCGCCTCGGGCAAATCCGCGCTGTCGATGTCCTCGACGCAGACCGGTCGCGGATCGGACGCGCCGGCGGCAAACGGCGAGTGGCCGTCGATTGCCGCACGGTAGCGTTCGGACACGCCGCGCCAGGCGACGAAGCGCAAGACGCCCACATCGTCGGTGCGCATCACGTAGGCGCGGCTGCAATGCATCGCGCGCACGATCGCGTCGAGCGCTGCCTCGTAAACCACGCTCAGCGACTCGGCGCGGTACAGCCGGTTGGTGAACTCATAGAGCGCGGCGTTCTCGTCCGCCGATCTGGCCAGCGCCGCCTCGGCGCGCTTGCGCTCCACTTCGGCGCGTTTGCGCTCGGTCACGTCGAGCATCGACGCCACCCAGCCGACGATCCGGTTCGTTTCGTCGGTTTCCGGCACGGATATGGCGTGGATGACGCGGGTTCCGGCGCCGCGATAATTGACTTCGTTCTCGCCCTCGACGCGTTCGCCGTTGAGTACTTTGGCGATGCCCGGCAGAATGATCTTGAATGCCTCTTCGCCGAGAATATCGACCATCGGCCGGCCAACGATCTCGTCGGGCTTGCGGCCAAGCAGATCGGCAAAGCCATCGCTGACGAAGCGATAACGCAGGTCGCGGCTGCAGCGCGCGAGCATGAACGGCGTGCGATTGATGATCGCCTCGAGTTCGGCGTCGTGAGCGCGCAGCGCCGCTTCGGCGCGATCACGCTCTTGCGAGCGGGCGCGTAGCGCCTGTGAGCCGGCGGCAAAGGCAGTGACCGCGTCGTCGTATTCGCGCACGCCGGTGGACACTGCGCCCACCGGCTGTTCGGACGCCATCGCCTTGGCCGCGTCGTGCAAAAGGGTAGCGCCGCGATGCATGCGGTGAGCGATCAGCGAGGCGAGAAAGACGGCGAGGCCAATGCAGCCCAAGCTCGCGGCCAACAGCAGCCATTGCGTTCGCCGCAATGGCGCTTCCAAGGTGCTCTGCCGGATGGCGACGCCGACGGTCCAACCGTAGGTCGTCGGAGCGTAGGCGTTGATGATCCGATAGCCCTGGAATGATGGGTGCTCGTCGAGGCCTTCGGGCGTCCGCTGCATCGCCCGCCGCCATCCTTCGCTTGCGGCCTCCCCAATCTGTGCGCTTTCGACCGGATAGCGGGCCACGAAGTCGTGGTGGCGGTCGACGACGGCGGTCACCCAATCGCTTGGATAGTGCTGATCCTGCAGCATCGTTTGAAAGCGATCGGGATTGAGCATCACGTCCAACAGATAAACCGTCTTGCCGTCGCGCAGCACCGGAATGACCGCCTCCGCGACTTTGCGGTTGGAGATCGTGGCCTGCACCAGATCGGAGATTTGCGTCTTGCCGGTCGCCAGGGCCTGCCGCTCGGCAACGTCGAGCGGCCGGCGGGGCAAGGCGGTGCCCGGGGCGACCAGCGTGTTGAGCAGCATCTGTCCACTCGGGTCAATGACGTCAAGCCAGGAGCCGGGGAGATAGGCGAGCGATTCTTCGCCCTGCTGCCAGAAATCCGGCCAATCAGCGTTGAGCAGCGCCTGCGAGTGGCCGAGCGTCGAGGCGATGGCGATGTCCTTCTCGATTTCCTGGTCGACCGCCGCGGCAAGCGCGCGGGCGCTACTCAAAAGCGCAGTCCGCGTCGATTCACGCTCCGCCGTCGCGACACGCGAGCTGACGTAGAAGGCCAGGCCCACGAGCGGGATAGCGACCGCGAGCGCCAGCAGAACCAGGTAGTGCCGAACCGAAAGCGGCCGCCGCACTTTAGGCAGCGTCGCGTTGCGGTCGGCTGGCTGATGAACGTGAGCGCTCAAATGCGTTACCCTGACAAGCCAAACCACCAACTGCGCCAGCTGCAAGATACGAGGTGCCGCTCCGGCGGCCAAGCCTCTCGCAAGGGAGAATACGGCAGCGTTCGGCTTCGTATGGGCCGAGTTTTGTCAAATGTATGGAGAATGCGAGAGTGCGCCAGACCCGCTCCGTATCGCCCTTCCGCCAAAAGGTTCGGGGGGGCGAATGGCCGTCGAACTGGCACGCGGATTGGTAGGCGATGCGAGGCTGAGCGGATTGTGAACGATCTGATAACCAAGGGCCACTTGTCAGGCGGCGCGAAACCGGGGCATTTCGTGCCGGTGCGGGAGCTTTGAGAGACGCCGACGAATGGCTCGTTACCGGGTTGCGGTCGATACGGGTGGGACGTTCTCGGATTTCGTCTATCTCAACGAGGAGACCGGTGCAGTCACGATCGGCAAGGTCGCCTCGACGCCGGACGACCCATCGCGTGCGATCTTGCAGGGCATCGAGGCGCTGATCGCTCGCGGCGTGAGCGTCGCCGATGTGGCCAATTTCTGTCACGGCACCACGGTCGGCACCAACGCGCTGCTGGAGGGCAGGGGCGTCAAGACCGGCCTGTTGGTGACGGAAGGCTTCCGCGGCATCTACGAAGTCGCCGAGCAGGCGCGTCCCTATGGCGCCGCCATCTTCGACGTCATGTATGACAAGCCGGCGCCGCTCGTTCCGCCGCACTTGACCGGCGAGGTGCGCGAGCGCGTCGATTTCCGCGGCAACGTGCTGGTGCCGCTCGACGAAGAGCCCTTGCGCGAAACACTCCGCGGTCTCAAGGCGCAGCGGATCGAAGCGCTCGCGGTCTGTTTGCTGTTCTCGTTCCTGCACCCCGAGCACGAGATGCGCGTGCGCGAGATCGCGGGCGAGGTGTTGCCCGGCTGCGATGTTTCGCTCTCGTCGGAGATTTTGCCGCAGATCCGCGAGTACTATCGGCTCTCGACGACGGTCATCAACGCTTATCTGCAGCCGATCCTCGCGCGCTACATCGCGAACCTTGACCGCCGCCTCGCCGCTGCCGGCGTCGCTACCGCACAGAAATACATCATGCAGTCGAACGGCGGCATGTCGACGTTTGCGGAAGCTGCGCGCACCGCGGTGACCACGGTACTGTCAGGTCCCGCCGGCGGCGTCACCGCCGGCGTTGCCCTGAGCCGGCAAACCGGCCTTGCCAACATCATCACCTTCGACATGGGCGGCACGTCCTGCGACGTGGCGCTGATCAAGGACGGCGCGCCGATCTTTGCCAACCGCGGCAAGATCGAAGGCCGCGATCTTGCCGTGCCGATGATGGACATCAACACGGTGAGCGCCGGCGGCGGCACCATCGCCAATGTCGACCGCTTCGGCGTGCTGGAAGTCGGCCCGCGCAGCGCCGGGGCGGTGCCGGGGCCGGCCTGCTATGGCCGCGGTGGGCAAGCGCCGACCATCACCGACTGCAATTTTCTGCTCGGTTATCTTTCGCCAGATAATTTCCTCGGCGGACGGATGACGCTCGATCGCGCGAGCGCCGAAGCGGCGGTCGCCCGCGTCGCCGAGCCGCTGTCGCTCGACCTCGCCGCCGCCGCCGAAGGCGTCGTGCGTATCATCGACGTGAAAATGGAAGAGGCGATCAAGGCCATCTCCACTATGCGCGGCCACGACTTGCGCGACTTTTTTCTGCTTGCCTTCGGCGGCGCCGGACCGCTGCACGCGGCGCGCCTTACTCGCGCGCTCGGCATGGCCGGCGTGATCGTGCCGCTCTATCCCGGAGTTCTTTCCGCAATCGGGCTCATCATGTCCGACGTCAAGCACGACTACATCCGCTCGCGCATGACGCCGATCGCCGAGCTTGATCCAGCCGACGTCGCGGCGATCTTCACGCCGCTCGAACGGCAGGCGCGCGACGATCTCGCCCGCGACGGCTTTGCCGAGAAGAATATCCGCATCGAGCAGGCGCTCGACATGCGCTACGCCGGACAAGGCTACGAGATTACGCTGCTGTGCACGGAGGAGGAAACGCGCGCGCTCGCCGAGATCCGCAAGCAATTCGACCTCGAGCACAGGCGCCAGTTCGGCCACGGCGCGCCGGAAGAGCCGGTCGAGGTTGTGTCCTATCGCGTGCGCGGCACCGGCCTCGTGCCGCCGGTGTCGATGCCGAAATTTGCCTCGCAAGGCGGAAAGCTTGCGGAAGCGCTGCGCGAGACGCGGCCGGTGCGTTTCGACGGCACGGTGGTTGCCTGTCCGGTCTATCAGCGCGAGAAGCTTGACGTCGGACTAAGCTTGCGCGGGCCGGCCATTCTCGACCAGTTCGACTGCACCACGATCATCTGCGCCGGACAAACCGCGCGCGTCGACGAATGGAAGAATTTGATCGTGACGGAGGAATGAGAGACGTAACATGCCCATCGACGCCGTCGATCTTGAAGTCATCAAGGCGAGCCTCTCCGGTATCGTGCAGGAGATGCAGAACTCGCTGTTCCGCACCGGCTTCTCGACCATCGTGCGCGAATTGCAGGACGCGTCCTGCGCGCTGATGAACGCGAAGGGCGAGGTGGTCGCCCAGCACGTGGTGCTGCCGCTCCACATCGGCGCGTTTCCCGCCTGTTGCAGTGCCGTGCTGGAAGCGTTCGGCGGTGCGATTGCCGTTGGCGATGCCTTTCTGATCAACCACCCCTATCAGGGCGGCAGTCCGCACGCGCCCGACATGTGCGTGCTCACGCCGATCTTCGTCGACGGCGCCTTGTTCGGCTTCTGCGGCTCGATCGCGCACAAGGGCGACATCGGTGGGCCGGTGCCGGGAAGCTGCTCCGGTCAGGCGCGCGAGATTTTCAACGAAGGTTTGCAGTTGCCGGCGGTGCGCTACCAGCGGCACTTTGAAGCGAACACCGATATCGAGCGCATAATCGCCGCCAACAGCCGCACGCCCGAGCTCGTGCTCGGTGACATTCGCGGCCAGCTCGGCGCCGACCGGCTCGGCGAAAAGCGGCTGCACGAACTCGTCGGCAAATACGGCCGCGGGAAAATCCTCGCCGCTTATGCGCGGCTGTTCGAGATCGGCGAGGCGAGGGTGCGCGCCGCCATCGCCGAATGGGCCGACGGACGCTACCAAGCCGAACGCTTCGTTGATGACGACGGCATCGAACTGGAAAAGCCGGTGCGCATCCACGTGATCGCGCAGAAGAAGGGCGACGACTTGCACTTCGATTTCTCCGGCTCGGCCGATCAGACCCGTGGGCCGGCCAATATCCGCCCGCCGCTGGTGCAGGCTGCTTGCGCCTATGCGCTCATCTCGATGATCGATCCGCACATGTATGTGTCGAGCGGGCTGTTGCGCGCCTTCACGATCGATGCCCGCGAGGGCAGCGTGCTCAACCCGCGCTTTCCGGCGCCGGTCAACACCTACAACCCGACCGTCCATGCCCTGGTCGATGCACTGTTCGCTGCGCTGGCCCCGATCGTGCCGGCGAAAGTACGCGCCGACGGCTCCGGCAGCCGCTCGATTGTCATCGGTGGGCGGCGCACGTCGGCCGGGCAGGGTTACGTGCAATACGAGATCATTGCCGGCGGCGGCGGCGCCCGCGCCAACAAGGACGGCGCATCCGCGACCACCGTCAACCAGAGCAACGCCAAGATCGCGCCGATCGAGATCATCGAGAGCGAGTTTCCCACGCGGCTCGTCCGCTTCGAACTCATTCGCGATTCCGGCGGCGCCGGGCAGTTCCGCGGCGGGCTCGGCGTGCGGCGCGAATATCTCAATCTCGCCGATGCGCGCTTTTCCATCCGCTCGATGAAACACGTCATTCCGCCCAACGGCATGGCGGGCGGCGGTGACGGCCGGCCGGGCGATATCTGGATCAATCCCGGCACGGATCGAGGGAAGCGCCTGCCGACGCGCTACGCCGATTACCCGCTGCGCGAAGGCGATATTTTCCAGCTCGATACGCCCGGCGGCGGCGGCTATGGCGATCCGTTCTCGCGTGCGCCCGAGCGCGTATTGGCCGACGTGCGCGAAGGTGTCGTTTCGCCCGAGGCGGCGGAACGCGACTATGCCGTCGTGCTCACGGCGGATGGAAGTACAGTCGATGAGGCGGCGACGGCGCAGAAACGAGAGCGGTTGAAGACGGCAACTTAATCGTCATTGCCGGGTTTAACCCGGCAATCCATGAAGCCGCGACGCTGCATGGATGCGCGGGTCAACGGGGTCCCCACGACGCTCGCGTCGTGGGGCGTCCGTCCCGCGCATGACGAAGAAAGAGGGACCCGATGAACCAACCAAATCCAGTCAGGCGCACCGGCATGATCGGGCTCGGCGCCATGGGCATCCAGTTCGCCGGCCACATGCTGCGCAAAGGGTATGACGTCGTCGCTTACGACATTGATGCCGACGCCGTGCGCCGCGCCGAGAACGACGGCATCAAACACCGTGGCTCGCCTGCCGAACTCGGCAAGCACGCCGAAATCGTCGTGGTGATGGTGGCGACCGATGGGCAAGTCGACGACGTGGTCGAGCGCTCCGGCCTGCTCGATACGCTTGCGCCCGGCTCGGTCGTCTGCATCGCGAGTTCCGTCGCGCCCGAGACCTGCCGGCGGCTCGCCGCGCTCGCGGCGGCAAAGACCATCGGCGTACTCGACACGCCGGTCGTGCTCGGCCAGGAGGCCGCCGACAACGGCACCTGCACGGTCTATGTCGGGGGCGAGCAGCGCCGGTTTGCGCGCGCACACCCGGTGCTGGCGAGCTTCGGCCGCGACATCATCCATCTCGGCGATGTCGGTTCCGGCCAGATCGCCAAGATGATCAACAACACGCTGTTGTGGGCGACGATGGTGGCGAACTTTGAATCGCTGACGCTCGCCAAGACACTCGGCATGGATGTTCCGCGCCTTGCCGCCGCGCTCGGCAAGGGCTCTGGCGCCAACTGGTCGCTGTCGCGCTGGGGCAAGTCGACCGGCAAGTGGGCCGAGAAGGACATGGACCACGCGCTCGAACTGGCACAGTCCGCCAAAGTGCCGATGCCGCTGTCCGGCCTGGTCGATCAATTGGTGAAGAATATCAATCAGGAGCGCATGAAAGCGCTGCTCGGGTAACGGTCATTGCGGAACTCCCCGCTGCGCTCGGCTCCGCAATAGCGGCCGCCTATCAGCGTTTACCCTTCGATTCATTCAACTCTGCCGCCGCGCGAATGAGCGCTTTGAGCGCCTTCTCGTTGATCTTCTCGCCCTCGTGAAGATCGATCGCGCGCCGCACGTTGCCTTCGAGGCTGGAGTTGAACAGCTGCGACGGGTCGGCGAGTGCGGCGCCCCGGGCGAAGGTCAGCTTCACGACCGCCTTGTAGGTTTCGCCGGTGCAGATGATGCCGGCGCGTTCCCACACCGGAACCCCGCGCCACTTCCACTCCTCGACCACGCTGGGGCAGGCCTCTTTGATGAGGCTGCGCACCCGCGCCAGCGTCTCCCCCCGCCAATCGCCGAGCTCCTTGATCCGCCCGTCGATGAGCTTGGAGGGAGAGGCGGTCTCCTTTGCCTTGGTCGCGGCGCTCGTGCTTTTCTTCATGATTGCTATCGCTCCCCTGCGACTTGAATATCTGGCTTCATGGACGAGATGTTCGGCATGGAGGTCACTCTGGCGACGTCTGGCTCGGGGCGAGATAGTCCGCTTTGCATCTCGGCCCTTCTGTTATCATGCCGACGAGCGGTTTCGTGCTGGCAATAAGCAGTGGGACGGCTCCTCGCAACAGGGTGGTTTCCAATGAGCAATTCCACGTTGACCCTCCAAATGCCATCGCCGCCGGCTCCGGTCGCAGTGGTCCTCGATCCCGCAACAACGGCGTTGCTCGTATTCGACATCGTCGATCCCATTTGCACGCGCCAACCGAACTGCACGGGGAAAATGGTGCCGGCGATCGCTTCACTGCTGGCGCGGGCACGCAAGGCTGGTGTTACCATTGCGTACGGGACCAGACCACCCACCATGTCAAAGTGGTTGCCGGAAGTTCTTCCTGCGCCCGGGGACATCAAGATTGAAAGTCAGGCTCAGGACCGCTTTTACAAAACCGGCCTCGACGAAGCGCTGAAGGCCAAAGGGATTACAACGCTCATTCTGACCGGTTGGAAGGTGAGCGGATCGGTGACCTATACGTCGGTCGGAGCAACGCTGCGCGGTTACACGGTCGTTGTTCCCGTCGACGCGAGTTTGGATGCCACGGATTACGAAATTGCCGTAGGGCTGTTCCAAATCTTGCATCAACACAGTTCGAATCCCATGAACGAGCCTCTGAAGAATGCGACCTCAACCCTCAGCCGCACGGATCTGATCACGTTCAACTAGCCGAATTGCGCGGAGCTAACGGCCCTGGATTGCTTCCGCCTTCGCGCTCCGCACTTCGGCGGACTCAAACCCGCCGTAGCTCGCACAGCGAGCGAAGGAGGGTCGTCGCTTTGCTCCTCGCAACGACGAACTACTCGCCCAGCACTCCCCGCAACGGCCAGCGGCAGAGAAAGATCATCGCGCCGGCGAGCGCGCCGATGCCGGCGATCATCAGAAAGAATTCCGGCTTCTCCATCCGGCTCCAGAAACTGCCGAGCCAGCCGGCCAGAAAACCGCCGGTGAAGCTCGAGGCGAGCCACAACCCCATCAGCATCGAGAGAAGCCGCGCCGGCGCCACCTTGGTGACGAATGACAGCCCGACCGGCGACAGATAAAGCTCGCCGAGCGTGATGACGACGAAGAACCAGAACAGCCACAGCCAGCTCGCGTTGACGCCGCCGGTGTAGAACGCGGCGAACGCCATGAGCAGATAGGCCAGCGTGAGGCCGAGGCAGCCGAGCGCCATTTTGCTGATCGTCCACGGTTCATGTCCGCGCCCGGCTTGCCAAGACCACAGCGCGACCACGAACGGCGTGAAGGCGAAGATCATGAACGGATTGAAGGCGAGAAACGACGTGGTCGGGATTTGGCCGGTCAGGCCGAACAGATGGATGGTGCGATCGGTATTGGCGTCGGCCCACAGCACGATGGTGTTGCTGATCTGCTCATAGGCGCCCCAGAACAGGGTGTTGGGCACGAACAGCACCAGCAGGGCGATCACCGCGCGCCATTCCGTACGGGTCAGCGGTTGCTTTGGCTCTGCACGCGCCGACATGGACGTATAAATTTGGTCCGCCGGCAACATCGGCAGCGCATAGAGATAAATGCAAAGTCCGATGCACATGCCGATTCCGGCGGCGGCGAAGCCGTAGTGCCAGCCGACTTCCTCGCCCAAAGTGCCGCAGACGAGCGGCGCCAGGAACGCGCCGATATTGATGCCGACATAGAAGATCGAATAGGCGCGGTCGCGGCGGTGGTCGCCCGGCGCGTAAAGTCCGCCGACCTGGGTCGAGATATTCGGCTTGAACGCGCCGCTGCCGACAATGAGAAACAACAGCGCGAACAGAAACAGCGGCTCGACCGCCATCATGAAATGGCCGATCGCCATCAGCGCTGCGCCGATCACCACGGTCTTGCGGCGGCCGAGCACGCGGTCGGCGAGCAAGCCGCCGAAGATCGGGGTGAAATAGACGAGCGCGGTATAGAAGCCCCAGATCTGCGAGGAGAGCGGCTGCACCGGCAACGGCCCGAACACGGCTTCGAGCGCGCGCCGCACGCCGTCAAGTCCGATCACCGCGCCCGAGTGCCCCGGTAGCAGGAGATACTTCGTCATGTAGAGCACGAGCAGCGAGCGCATGCCGTAGAACGAGAAGCGCTCCCACATCTCGGTCGAGAACAGGAAGGTCAGCCCGCGCGGATGGCCGAACAACTCGGCACGCGCGGTGGCGGGCAAGGATTGAATGCGCTCGACCAAGATGTGAAGCCTCTCAGACATCGTCATGCCCGGCCTTGTGCCGGGCATCCACGTCTTGCTAGCGATGAAGACTAAAGACGTGGATGGCCGGGCAAAAGGGCGTTCACGCCCGTCTTCGACGGGCTATGCCCGGCCATGACGCGGAAATGGACGGAGGAAAGGCCGCATGCCCGCCACCTATTATCCCGAAGAAGCGAAGAACTTCCGGCTTATCGGCCACGATGCGTCGGCGGCATGGGGCGGCGGCTCGCTCGTTCAGGTGCACAAGGGCCATGCTTACGTCGGCGCGGTCGGCGGCTCGAGTTACAACGGGCCGGAAGGTTTCACCGTGCATGACGTGCGCGATCCGAAGCAGCCGAAGAAGGTCGGCGAATTCCGCGCGCCGCCCGGCATCCATTGCCACAAGCTGCGCATCGTCGGCGACGATCTGCTTTACGTGAATTCGGAGCGGCTCGCCGGCGACAAGGGCAAGAACGCGCGCGCCGGCTTCTTCATCTTCGACGTCTCCACGCCGTCGGCGCCAAAGCCGGTCGGCTTCTACGACATGCCGGGCTCCGGTCCGCACCGCTTCGGCGTCGATCTTGAGCGTGGGCTCGCTTTCATGCCCAACGACGCGCCGGGCTGGACGCGGCGCGTGATCTGGACGCTCGACATCAAGGACCCGCTCAAGCCCGAGGTGATCTCGATCTGGGGCCTGCCGTGGATGAAGACCGACTCCGATGAACTCGGCAACGACCCGATGCCGGCCGAGGAAGCAACCACCTTGCACGGCCCGCCGATGATCCGCGGCAACCGCATGTATTGCGCCTGGTGGGGCGGCGGCGTTTCGATCATCGACTGCAGCGATCTGCGCACCATGAAGCTCGTCGGCCACACCAAATGGGCGCCGCCGTTTCCCGGCTCCAATCACACGCTGTGGCCGATCGGCGACCGGCCTTATCTGATCGCCACCGACGAAGCGCGCGCCAAGCAGAAATACTGGGACGCGCAGTTCATGTGGATCATCGACGCGCGCGAGGAGACCAACCCGGTGCCGGTCGCGACCTTCATGCCCGAGCGCGAGAAATACTACGACCGCCCCGGCCGCTTCGGCGCGCACAACATTCTGGAAAACCTGCCGGCCAGCGGGCCGTGGAAGGACATCGTGTTCCTGACCTACTTCAACGCCGGCCTACGCGCGATCAACGTCGCCGACCCGCTGCACCCGAAGGAGGTCGGCTGTTACGTGCCGGAGACGCCGGAAGGCACGCCCGGCATTCAGTCAAACGATATCGGCTGCGACGATGACGGCCGGCTTTATCTGATCGACCGCTGGGGGCAGGGGATGCATATTTTGGAATTTACCGGGTGAGTGATTCCGAGGCGCGCGGGACTGGCGACAAATAGCCGGATGGAACTTTAGGACCGCAAACCGCGTTGCGTTGGAGCAACCAATCACGAGATTCGCGATGCGTGGGTCAATTACGGCGTCATCGATGGGCGGGAACGCCGGGAGCGCCGCCGGGAACGGCCGCGGCAACTGGTTTCGGGCGCTCGCGGTCAAAACCGCTCACTATTCCGGGCGACCCGTCACGTTCTGCGCTGCGGTCGCGATCGTTCTGGTTTGGGGAATTACCGGCCCGGTGTTTCACTACAGCGATACTTGGCAGTTGATCATCAATACCGGCACGACCATCGTGACGTTTCTGATGGTGTTTCTCATCCAAGCGACGCAGAACCGGGACACCGCGGCAATCCAGCTCAAGCTCGACGAATTGATCCGCGCCGGCAAGGGCCGCAATCGGCTGATCGCAGTCGAGGAGCTTTGCGACGAGGAGCTTGAAGAGCTCAAAGCGCAGATCGAGGCGCGCTCCACTGGCGGCGGCGCACAAGGAATTCCGACCAAAACCTCTGCCGCCTAGCCAGCCAATCCCACGCACTTGCCCGGCGCCACGCCGAGCGTGACCACCTGTCCGATCTGGAAATCATCACTGCGGGCGCGCACGCGCAGCTCGCCGTCGCCGAGGTCGACGACGTAGTCGACCACCTCGCCGAGAAAGACGCGGTTGACGATCTTGCCCTTGAGCACATTGAGGCCATCGGGCGGCGGATCGACCGTTGGCGGAAAGCGCGATGTCTTCGGGACGTGCTGTTACCGAGGCTTTCGTGCCGGCCGCGACCGGTTCGGCGAAGACGCAGCGCATGACGCCGTGCGCGGTTTCGACCTGCGTCACGCCGCCGTCGATACCGCGCACCGTGCCGGGCAGAAAATTCGCTGAGCCGACGAAATCGGCGACGAACCTGCTTCTCGGCTGGCGATAAATCTCCTGCGGCGTGCCGCGCTGAATGATGCGGCCGGAATCGAACACGGCGATCTCGTCGGACAAGGCCAAGGCTTCCGACTGGTCGTGCGTCACATAGACCGTGGTGATGCCGAAGGTGCGTTGCAGCCGCTTGAGTTCGAGCCGCATCTGCTCGCGCAGCTTGGCGTCGAGGTTCGACAGCGGCTCGTCGAGCAGCAGGATCGCCGGCTCGTGAATGAGCCCACGCGCGAAGGCGAGCCGCTGCTGCTGTCCGCCGGAAAGCTGCGTCGCCGGCCGCCGCGCGAAACCGGTGAGCTGCACCATGTCGAGCATGCGCGCGACGCGGTCCCGGATCTCCAGCGCGGAATATTTTTTCGTCCGCGACACCCGCAACGGAAAGGCGACGTTTTCGAACACCGTCATGTGTGGCCAGATCGCGTAGGACTGGAAGACCATGCCGACGCCGCGGTCGCTCGCCGGCACGAAAATACGCTTCTCGGAATCAAACACCGCGCGATTGCCGATGACGATGCGGCCGGTTTGCGGGCGCTCCAGACCGGCGAGGCAGCGGAGCGTCGTAGTCTTGCCGCAGCCCGATGGACCCAAGAGTGTGATCAGCTTGCCGGTTTCGACCGCGACGCTGATGCCATCGACGGCGCGCACTTCGGCGCCGGCGACTATGTAGGACTTATGCAAATTTTCGATCGTGAACATCGCTTCAGCCTGCCGCGGGCGCCTTGGCGCCGCCGCGCGTGCGACGATGCACCCGCGTTTCCAGGAAGCGCAAGCCGGCGACGATCAACAGAAGCGGTACGATCTGCAGAATGCCGAGCGCGGCGACCGCGCCGTAGCTGCCGCCTTCCTCCCACATGGTGAGGCTGATGGTGGCGAGCACGTTGGTGCCCGGCCCGATCAGAAAGATCGAGGCGCCGAGCTCGCGCACCGAGAGCACGAACACGTAAATCCACGCCGCCAGCAGAAAGGGCAGCAAGAGCGGCAGCAGCACGCGGCCGAGCACCTGCACGGTGCTCGCGCCGGATACCTCGGCTGCTTCCTCCAACTCGCGATGGATCTGCGCAATGCCGCTCGATGCAAAGCGCATGCCGTAGGGCAGCGACAGCGTCACGTAAGCGACGAGCAGAATCCAGATCGTGTTGTAGATGCCGATCGGAATCATCAGATAGGTGAACAGGATGCTGGCGCCGATGATGACGCCTGGAATGGCGATCGGCGCCGAGGCGAGCGCGTCGAGCAGGAAAGCAAAGCGCGAGGCCGAACGCCGGGCGATGGAGGCCATGACTAGCGTAAGCGCCACCACGATTGTCGCCGCCATGGCGGAAACCACGACGCTTGTGCGCACGGCGTCGAGGAAGATCGGATAGCGCAGGATGTAGCGGTAATTGGCCAGCGTCGCCGGCGGCGGCGAGCCCATGAACGGCTGCGAGAGGTTGGAGAAGAACGATTGCCACGCCAGCGTGAATAGCGGCAGGCCGAGCGCGATGAGAAACATCAGCATGATGGACGCCGACACCGGCCAGCGCCAACGGCCGAGCGCGATGCGGGTCGGCATATAGCCCTTGCCGGTGATGGTGGCGAAGGCTTCCGCGTTGCGGGTGGCGCGGCGGTAGAAATAAACGGCCACGAGGCAGACGACGAGCAGCGTGAGGCTGAGCGCGCTGGCGACGCCGAATTCCGGCGGCGTCTCGATAGTGGCGCCCTGGATTTGCGTGGTGAAGACGTCGATGCGCGCCGGCCGGCCGATCACCCGCGGCACCTCGTAGGACGACAACCCCATAATAAAGAGCAGCAACAGGCCGGAGAAAATAGCCGGCCGCAGGAGCGGCAGCGTGATCTTGGGCCAGACCTGCCAGTAGCGTGCGCCGGAGACGAGCCCCGCTTCCTCCATGCGCACGTCGAGCGAACGCAGCGCGGGGCCGAGCACCAGATAGGCGAGGGGAAAATAATGGCTCGACAACGCCCAGATCATGCCGCCCATCGAGTAAATGTTGAACGGCGCGCTCGTCAGGTGCAGCGCCGATTTCAGCGCGGCGTTGATCCAACCGATATTGGGGCTCGCCACGAAAATCCACGCCATCGCCATGAGCAGGCCGGGAATGGCGAAGGAGACCAGCGCCAGATTGTGAAACAGCATGCCGCCCGGCGCGTCGGTGCGCTCGACCGCCCAGGCGACCAGGCCGCCGATCAGGAAGGTGACGAGCGCGGTGCCGGCGGCGTAGATCAGCGAGTTGCCGATCAGCGGCAGGATGCGCGCGCTGGAGTACGCCTCGACGAAATTGTCGAGCGTGAATGCGCCCGGCCCGAAGGCGGTATCCTCGGTGAAGGCGGTGTACAAAAGGCCGGCGATCGGCACCAGCACGAGCCACAGCCCGGCGGCGACGCAGGCGATCAGCAAATAATTCGGGCGCCGCCAGCGCGAGGCGGGTTCGCTCGCCGGCTCCAGATCGGGCACAATCTCGGCGGCGGTCACGCGCAGCACTCCAAAATTCCGTCATCCTGAGGTGCCTGCGCGCAGCGCGGGCCTCGAAGGATGCCGGCCGAGGCATTCGGGCCGTCGCCCTTCGAGGCTCGCCATAGCGCGTCGAAGACGCGCGTGAACGCGCTAATGGCTCGCACCTCAGGGTGACGAATCAACTCGAGCAGGCAACTGGACAGTTGGTAGTGTCTCAGCTTGATTGTGTCCGTTTCGGGAACGCGTTCCGCCAAGCGACTCCGGTAACCGCAACGACAACGCCGATACTGACCGCGTGCTGCCAGCCACCGGGGTCAATACCCAAACTATTTTCGATGAAGTACGCCGCTACAGTGGCGGCAGCAAACACCGCAGCCACAATCAAAATTCTTATCACGATGCTCACGATGCTCATAATTTTTCGCCTGAGACACCACCAGACAGTCAGTGCCCCTTGAACAGCTCGTTGAACTTCTTCTGCCACTTGTGTTCGTCCTGCGGCGACAGCGACACCGTAATCACTTTCTTCTTGTTGAGCGCGGCGACGATGCCCGGTGGATTGGATTCGACATCGGCGCGGGTCGGAATGCGGCCGAATTTGGCGAGGAACGTCTCGCATTCCTTGCTGAGCGCGAAATTCGCCGCCAGCTGCGCCGTGTTCGGATGCGGCGCCATCGCGCTGATGCCGACCGCGCCGAAGGTCAGCGCCACTGGATCGAGCGCGAAATAATCGATCGGCCCGCCGGCGAGCTTCACGTTCATGGTCAGATTGACGAAATTGTTGAGCGACACCCAGTATTCGCCGGAGCCGACCGAGCGCGCCTGCGCCAAGTGGCCGTCGGTGATGACCGGCTGCAGACCGGCCACCAGCGCCTTGACGATCGCGGTGGCTTTGTCGTCGCCGAAGTACTGATATATGGCGTAGAGCCATTCACTGTCGGTGCCGTCGATGGCGACGTGGCCGGCCCATTCCTTGTGCTGCGCGAACTCTTCGTAGCTCGCCGGCAGCGCGGACGCCGTCACGTGCTGGGTGTTGTAGGCCGGCGAATTGTAGTTGGCGTAGAGGCCGTACCAGCGCCGGCCCGGATCGCGCGCGTCGGGCGAAATGTTCTTCGCCTCGGCCGGATCGAACGGAAGGAGGAGCTGCGGCGGGATCTTGTCGATGGTGCCGAGCTGCGCCACGTCCCAGGACTTCTGACCGGCGCGGAATTCGAGCAGCATGCGCGCCATCAGCGGCGGATCGGCGCCGCGCACGTAATTGACCTTGATGCCGGTCGCCTCGGTGAAGAGCTTCCACAGCGGCAGGCCTTCGCCCTCGTTGGTGTCCGAATAGATGACCATCTCGCCGCCCTCGGCCTTGGCGGCGGCGAGCAGCCCCGGGTCGAGCCACGCATGCGGCTCCTGCGCGGACGCGGGTGCGGCGAAGCCTGACGCGAAGCAGCAAGCCGGCCAGCGCGGCTTTCTTGAGCTGCTGAGAACAACGGCGCCTCCCGTTTTGTCGTGATTGCCTAGGATCCTTCGGCATTTTCTGCAGAGTCTCTTAGTTCGGAGTCTGCCGTCGATCGCAACGGCTGAACAAACCTTCGAAAGTAATTTCCCTGTCAAGGGTCAATGACCGCCGAAGGCGGCGCTTCGCGCCCTTGACAGGGAAATTACTTTCGAAGAACACGCTAGCCATTGCGATCGACGGCTTCCCATGCGCTCAGACTACGGACAGCGATATTCTACCGAGGTAATTCTCGTAAGCTTCACTTCTCGAATTCGTGCCAGTTCGGCTCCGCCGGCGGATCCTGCGGCTTGAAACCGAACGTCTTCTCGAAGCGCTTGGCGTAGCCGGGCCACACCTGCGGATTGACGATGCGCGGCACCGGCCGGCCGTCGAGCGCGTCGAGCATCTGCACGGCGGCGTATTCGCCCATCCTGCACGCGCGCCTCGCGCGTGACGCCGGCCATGTGCGGCGTCACCATGACGTTGTCGTATTTCATCAGCGGATGCTCCGCCGCCGGCGGCTCCTTCTCCCACACGTCGAGGCCGGCGCCGGCGATCTTCTTGTCGCGCAGCGCCTGCTCCAGCGCCTCTTCGTCGTGGATCGAGCCGCGCGCGGTGGTGATGAAATAGGCGGTCGGCTTCATCAGCGCGTATTCGTGCGCGCCGATCAGGTTGCGCGATTCAGGCGTGAGCGGACAGTTGATGGAGACGAAATCGGAGCGGCGCATCAGATCGTCGAGTTCGACCTTGGTCGCGCCGCGCGCGCGCAGCACTTCGGCGGAGAGATAAGGATCGTAGGCCAGCACCTGCATGCGAAACAGCGTGCCGGCAAGCTCGGCGACGCGCCGCCCGACATTGCCGACCCCGACGATGCCGATGGTTTTGCCAAAAACCTCGTTGCCGATGTAGTCGATGCGGCGCTTCGATCTTGCCGGCGCGGATCGCGCGGTCGCTCTCGACCACGCGCTTGACAGGCACAGCATCATGCCGATGACGTGCTCGGCGACCGCTTCCGCATTGCCGCCCGACTGATTGACCACCAGGATGCCGCGCGCCGTGCAGGCCTTCACGTCGACGGTATCGTAGCCGGCGCCGTTGGTTGAGGCGATGAGCAGGTTCGGCGCGCGGCCGAGGAGTTCGGCGCCGGTGTGATAATGCGACACCAGTTCGTCGCGGGCCGAGCCGGTCTGGTAGGCGTGCGCGGCGGCGAGAATGTCCAGAGCGTCCGCATCCGGGGTCTTCTGCTCGAGCATGTCGAGCCGCACGTCGTCGCGCTTGCCGAGCATCTCGGCGAAGCCGATCGGCCGGTGCGGCGCGACACAGAAGACCCGCTTGTTGTTCACCCCGGTAGTCATCGACGCCACTCCCCCCTTTTCGTGTTTGTGGCCGGAACCAGAACGGCCCTCGCGGCCCGGCGCGTTACGATGCTACATTGCCGTCAAAAGCGAACGCGCGGCAAGCGGGGAGAGCGGGGGAGGAAGATATGTCGCGAACCGATTTGACGCGGCGCATGCTGCTGGCCGCGATGGCGAGCGCGCCATTGGCAAGCGGGACATTGGCAAGCGGGACATGGCCGAATGCGGCGCGCGCGCAGGCCGCGTGGCCGGACCGTCCGGTGCGGGTCATGGTGCCGTATCCGCCGGCCGGCGGCGCCGACACCACGGCGCGGATCATCTACGCCAAATTGAGCGAAGATCTCGGCCAGCAATTTGCCGTCGAAAATCGCGGCGGCGCGGGCGGCACGATCGGCGAGGCGGTCGCCGCCAAGGCCGCGCCCGACGGCTACGCGATCCTGCACGACGCCACGGCTTTTTCGGTCAACGGCTCGCTCTACCGCGATCTGCCGTTCGACTACCGCAAGGATTTCGACCCTGTCTTTCTTGTTTCTCTGGTGCCGAACATCCTGGTGGTGACGCCCTCGGTGCCGGTGAACACCACGGCCGACGTCATCGCCTTGGCCAAGGCATCGCCCGACGGCATCGCCATGGCGTCATCCGGCAACGGCACCTTGCAGCATCTCTGCCTTGAACTGTTCAGAGAGCGCGCCGGGCTCAAGATCACGCACGTGCCCTATCGCGGCGGCGGTCCGGCGATGACCGACGTCATGGCCGGCCAGGTGAAATTCTTCTTCGCCAATGGCTCGGCGGCGATCGGCTTCATCAAATCCGGCAAGCTCAAGGCGATCGCCCATACCGGCAAAGGGCGTCTCGCCAACCTGCCCGACGTGCCGCCGATCTCCGACACGCTGCCAGGCTTCGAAGCCTACGAATGGAACGGCGTGTTCGTGCCGCACGGCACCCCGCGCGAGATCGTGACCAAACTCAACACCGCGCTGAACGCGGCTTTGGTCTCCCCGCAGGTGAGTACGCGCTTTGCCGCGCTCAACATCGAGTCGCACCAAAACACACCGGAAGAATTTGGCGCCTACGTGCAGGGCCAGATGGAGTTGTGGAGCCGCGTCGTGAAGGAGGCGCACATCACGCTGGGGTGAGTCCGTAGGGCGGATTAGCGCAGCGTAATCCGCCATTAGATCACTGGCAAAGATCACTGGCACGGAATGGTCAGGGCCGCAAGTTCGGAAATATCCCCGCACGTGTCCAGTTGCCAGATCGCCTCGATCAGCCGCCCAACGTCCGGGCGTGGTTTCAACAACGCGGCGGCCTCGCGTAATTTCTCTTCCAGGTCCGCATCGGTCATCGGATTGTCGTCGCTGCCGCGCGATGCCGCCTGCCAGAGCTTATGAACCTTGCCGTCGGCGGCGGTGATCTCGACCGCGGAGGCGACGGTTGCGATCTTCTCATCGCGCCGCACTTCCACCTTGCCGCGCAGCGCCGCGACCGCCGGATCGTTCACGCAAGCTTGCGAGAACTGCGCGACGCCGGCTTTGCCGGTGACGAGCGCGGCGGCGACCGCGTGCTGCACACTGACCTGCGATTGCGCGCTGGTCGAGATATGCGGCCGGTCGGTGCGGACGCCGAGCAGCGGATTGCCGGTGACCAGCACCTTCTCGACCGCGATGTCCGGGTTGGCGCGCCGCCAATCGAGCACGCAATCGAGCACGGCATGCATCACGAAGCCGCACGGATAAGGTTTGTACGACGTCTTCATGATCTCCCAGCTGTCGCCGAGGCCATCTGCAACCCGCGACAGATCAGGCGTTTCATTGAGCGCGTGGTAGTAGCCTTGCGCGCCATTAAGTGGCTCCGCCGGCCCGGCGAAGTTTTGCGCGCCGAGCAGCGCCGCCAGCATCCCGTTACGCGCCCCGTTGCCGACGCCGACGCTTTTTGCCGGCGTGCCGAGGCATTCGCACAGGCCGGCGGCTGACGTCGCCGCGCTGCCAAGCGCCCAGACCATTTGCGCCGCGCTTAACCCTAACAGCCGGCCGCAGCCGGCGGCGGCACCGAATACGCCGCAGGTCGCCGTGATGTGCCAGCCTTTGTTGTAGTGCGATGGCGAGATCGCAAGCCCGACGCGGCAGGCCGCCTCCTGGCCGAGCACGAGCGCGAGCTGCAGGTCGCGCCCGCTCACGGGTTTGACCTCCGCCAGCGCCAGCAACGCCGGCAGGATCGGCGCGGTCGGGTGGATCGCGGTCGGCACGTGGGTGTCGCAGAAGTCGAGCACGTTGGCGGCGGCGGCGTTGAGAAACGCCGCATTGAGCGCATCGATCCGCTCGCGCCGGCCGAGCAGCGCCGCCTGCCGGCCGCCCGAGAATTGCGCGAGAGTAGCGAGCGCGGTGTCGATCGTCTGCTCGCGGCAGCCTGACAGGGCGGCAGCGACAATGTTCATCGTCGAACGCTTGGCCTGATGGCGCACCGCCTGCGGCAAGTCTTCCCATTGCGTGCCCACCACCAGTTGGGCCAGTCTTTCAGTCACGCCGGGATTGTTCTGCATCGCCGTCCTCGCTAAATGCCTGCGAGCATCGGCTGGCCGGCATCAAAGTGCAACGGCGCCGAATTTGCGCTATAGCGGGCCGTTCCCAGAGGGAAGCATCGGGAAGCCACGACCAGAAATGTTCAACAATTGGGAGGAATCATCATGGGTCGAACTGTCATGGGTCGCATTAATCCCGTTCTGTCGCGGCGAGCTGTTTTTGCCGGGGCTGCAGGCGCCGCCTTGTTCTCGCGAGGCGCAGCGCGAGCCGAGGACCAAACCTCTGTGATGAAGCTCGGGCTCGCCACCATCAACGACGCACAGCACGAATGGTGCAAGCGCTTCGTGGCGATGGTCGAGAAGGATTCCAACGGCCGCATCAAGGGCGAGATCTATCCGGCGAGCCAGCTCGGCCCGATCCCGCGCGAGGTCGAGGGCGTGCAGTTCGGCGCCATCCAGGGCTACATCGGGCCGCCGGAATTTCTGGTCGGCGTCGATCACCGATTCCAGGTCGTGTCAGCACCCGGCCTGATCAGCGACATGGCGCATGGCGTCCGCGTCACCGGCGATCCGCAGCTGCAGGAAATGATGTTCGGCCTGGGCGCCAACAAAGGCATCCACGGCGCCGCGATGTGGGTGTCACAGCCGTCCTCGATCGTGTCGCGAGACCCGATCCGCCACCTCGCCGACATCAAGGGCAAGAAGCTGCGCGTGCTTGCCGCCGACATGCAGCAGGAAATGATCAAGCGGTTCGGCGCGTCGCCGATCGCGATGACGCTCGGCGACGTGCTGCCGGCCATCCAGCAGGGCGCGATCGACGGCGCGCTGCTGGCGCTCACCGTCGATGCGACCATGCGCTACTACGACGCCGCCAAATACATCACCGCGACCGGGCAGCCTTTCATCTTCTCGATGGCGTTCCTGTCGAAGAAATGGTTCGACGCGCTCCCCGCCGATCTGCAAAAAATACTCAACGACGACGCGCTCAAGGCCGCCGCCGAGGTCAACCCGTGGGCGGTCGATTTCTACAACTCGGAGGCCGCGGTTTGGAAACAGCACGGCGAAATCATCGATCTGCCGCCCGATGAGCAGGCCGAATTCATCAAGACCGTCGCCAGCGTCGGCGCCGACATCGCCGGCCGCAATCCGGAGCTCAAGGCGGCCTACGACGTGTTCGTCGCGGCCGCCCAACGCACGGCGAAGTAAGCCGCGCGCGTGGCGGTCTTCGCTGTCACCTGACTCGACGTGCATGCGGAGAGTCAGCAGACCCCCACCTGTCCTCCCCCTTTCAGGGGGAGGAAGAGCAAACGGCTTACGCGGCATTACGGTCCAAGGTCAGCGAGGCCGGCTTCTCTTTCCTCCCCCTGAAAGGGGGAGGATCAAGGTGGGGGTCGCGGGCCGCTTGGATAAGTTTGCGGTCTTAATTCGAGCCGGGCAGGAGCATGCCGAGCCGAGACGTGCTCCATTCTCATTTGCGGCGTGAGCCGATAACATCCTCCCCAATCACTTCTCCCCGCTTCGCGGGGAAGGAAAGTTCGGAGGAAATCGCGTGGACATGAAATTCGGCATCGGCCAGCCCGTCACCCGGGTCGAGGACCCTCGCTTCATCACCGGCCGCGGCCGCTTCGTCGACGACTTCGACCTGCCGCGCCAGTGCCACGCCGTGCTGATCATGTCGCCGCACGCCCACGCGCGCATCAAGCGGATCGATACCGGTAAGGCCAAGGCCGCGCCGGGCGTGCTGGCTGTGCTCACCGGCGCTGACATGCTCGCCGACAAGCTCGGCGGCTTGGCGCCGCCGATGCCTGAAGACATGGGCGGGCCGAAGGGCTTCCGCACCCTGCGCACGATTCTCGCGACCGGCAAGGTGCGCGCGGTCGGCGACCGCGTCGCTTTCGTCGTCGCCGAGACTCAGGCGCAGGCGCGTGACGCCGCCGAGCTGGTCGAGGTCGATTACGAGCCGCTGCCGGCGGTGATCGACGCCGAGGACGCGGTCAAACCCGGCGCGCCGGCGGTATGGGACGAAAAGCCCGACAACGTCTCGTTCGCTCTGATGATGGGCAACAAGGACGCAACCGACGCGGCGTTTGCCGGTGCCAAGCACGTCGTGTCGCTCAAAGTCCGCAACACCCGCATCACCGCCAACTCGATCGAGCCGCGCGCGTCGATCGGCCAGTATCATCCCGACGCCGATAATTACACGCTCTACTCGACCTCGCAGAACCCGCACGGCACCCGCTCGGCGGTCGCCGGGCAGGTGTTGAAAATCCCCGAGACCAAGCTGCGCGTGATCTCGCCCGATGTCGGCGGCGGCTTCGGCATGAAGCACGGCGGCTATCCGGAGGACGCGCTCGTTGTGTGGGCGTCGCGCCATGTCGGCGGCCGTCCGGTCAAATGGGTGTCGACCCGCGCCGAAGCTTTGCTCGGCGACGCGCAAGGCCGCGATCAGGTCGTCACCGGCGAGTTGGCGCTCGATGAGCACGGCAAGATTTTGGCCATGCGGGTGAGCGCCTTGCACAACATGGGCTCGCACGTGTTCGGCGCCGCGGTGGTGGTGCCGCTGTTCGCGCTGCGTCTCGCGCCCGGCGTTTATCACATTCCGGCGGTGTTCGCGTTCGGCAAGGCCGTGCTGACCAACACCATCCCGCTTGCACCCTATCGCGGCGCCGGGCGGCCGGAGGCGACGTATCTGATCGAGCAATTGCTCGACCGCGCCGCGCAGGTCCTCGGCATCGATCCGATCGAGATCAGGCGGCGCAACTACATTCCAGCCTCCGCCATGCCGTACAAGGTCGGCACCGGCATCACCTATGACAGCGGCGACTTCACCCACGTGATGGATGAATGTTTGAAACTCGCCGACTGGGACGGTTTCAAAAAGCGCGCCGCCGAATCGAAGAAACACGGCAGGCTGCGCGGCCGCGGCATCGGCTATTTTCTGGAAGAGGCCGCGGTGTTCAACGACCGCATGGTGCTGCGCTTCGATCCGAGCGGCATGCTGACAATTCTCGCCGGCACCCACTCGCACGGCCAGGGCCACGCCACCGTCTACGCGCAGATGGTGCACGAATGGCTCGGCGTGCCGTTCGAGAACATCCGCTTCGTCCAGGGCGACACCGACGCGGTGCCGATCGGCCGCGGCTCCTACGGCTCGCGCTCGATGCATGTCGGCGGCAATGCGCTCAAGCGCGCCGCCGACGCCGTCATCGAGAAGGCAAAGCCGATGGCGGCGATGATGCTCGAGGCCGCCGCCGGCGACATCGAGTTCAAGGACGGCGCTTTCCGCATCGTCGGCACCGACCGCGCGCTGCCGCTGACCGATGTCGCCAAGGCGTTCTACCGGCCGGCGCACCTGCCGCCGCAATTCGACGTCGGGCTGGAAGCCTCCGGCACGTTCGCGGCCGAGCCGCCGAATTATCCGAACGGCTGTCACGTCTGCGAGGTCGAGATCGATCCGGAGACCGGCGCGGTCACGCTCGACCGCTACGCCGCGGTCGACGACGTCGGCAAGATCATGAACAAGCTCCTCTGCGAGGGGCAGATCCACGGCGGCGTCGCGCAGGGCGTCGGCCAGGCGCTGATGGAGCGGATCGTGTTCGATGAGTCCGGCCAACTCGTCACCGGCAGCTTTCAGGACTACGCGATGCCGCGCGCCGACGATTTTCCCGATCTGCAATCGGAGCTGACCGAAGTGCCCGCGCGCACCAATCCGCTCGGCGTCAAGGGCGCCGGCGAAGCCGGCGCGACGGGCGCGCCGCCCGCGGTGATCGGCGCCATCCTCGATGCGCTCAAGCCGCTCGGCATCGAGCACATCGATATGCCAGCAACGCCGTCACGCGTCTGGGCCGCGATCCAGGCCAGCGCGGGGATGAAGGCGGCGGCGGAGTGAAATTACCTCTTCCCGCTGCGCGGGGAGAGGTCGGATTGCGAAGCAATCCGGGTGAGGGGGCCTATCCGCGATTCTGAGCGCGTCGGCGACGCCCCCTCATCCCGACCTTCTCCCCGCACGCGGGGAGAAGGAGGAGCAAGCGGCGACGGAATGGTTGATCCGCCTCCGCGAAGCGAGGGAGCGTTTTGTTCATGCGAGCTACTTGCTTCATCCTGGCGGCATTCGTCGCCCTCCATTCGGCGCCGGCTTCCGCCGAGTTCGACCTGGAGCACGTTGCAGCGTTTCGGCTGGACCGGCAACTGGGCGCCCTCCTGCGCGAGCCCGCCCGGCGGCCAGAATGTTTGGATCACTCTGAGCGAGGATGCCGACGGATCGGTCAAACGCAAGGTCGACGGTGGCGTCTTCGCCCTTATGGGCGCCGTGGACAGCGCGCAAATCCTCACGCCGGCGACATTGCGGGCCATTTTGCGCAACGACGATCCAAAATGGGGCCCGGGCAATGGCCTCACGTTCGATACCGTTCAGACCATCGATAACAACCGCGTTCGCACCACCGAATCCACCGCCAGCGACGGCAAAGTCTACATCAAGGACGGCATCCTCCAGGCCAACCAGCAACCGAGCCCCTGGATCAGCAAGTGCGGCGATTGAGCTAAGCGGCGCTTTAAGAGACGCTTGGCCGCAGCAGCCTTGTCGTTGTGCGCCCGCCTGCTTGCACCACGGTGATCGAGTCCTCGATGGCGACGTGGTTCTCCAACAGCGACCAAACTTTGCGCGAGCGGGCAGAGTCGGACATCGAAACGATCATGCGTCCGGAGCTTGGTAGAAATGCCGCATAGCGCCCAACCATGCCGAGCGGGTCTGGCATGTAATACAGACATTGATTGAAGACGATCACGTCAAACAACGCGCCGGGTACAAATTTCTCCGCATCGGCGACAGCGAACTTGGTTCGCGCGTCGCCGAGAACTCGGTCCGCGTTGCTGATGGCCTCGGCAGAGATGTCGACGCCGAGGTAACTTGCATAGCTGAGAACTTTAAGCTTTTCGGCCAGCCGGCCGGCGCCGCAACCGACATCGAGGATGCTGTTGGCGGCGAGATGTTGGCAGTAGCCAAACACCGTAAGCTGGCCGGCGAGTTGGTCGAGGTGACCGAGGTAGTCCCACAGGCCGGCGCGGTATTCGTCATCCCAAGTTTCCGCCGAGACTGCATGCGGTCGATAGCCGAGCAATTTGAAATAGGGAATTTTCAGAGCTTCTTTGAAGGCTGTTACTCTCACGCGGCTGCTCCGCCTCGTCCCGGCAAAGGTGACGGTCATTGCCGCTCGGCCGTCTGCTCACATCAGCAGATTGCCGCTCGCATGCCGGATTTGGGTAGCACGCGGGGTGCACATGCCGATTCCGAAATGCATGTTAACTTTACCGTGGCTGCTCGGCGGCGGCGATCTTCCTTCTGCGGCTTTAGCCCCGCCTCACAAACCGCTCCACGCTGTTGACCAGAATGGTGGTCTGATTGACCCAGATAATGTTCCAATAAATGTGCCCGGGCTCGAGGGGCATCGGATAGGTCATGGTCAAGATGCCTCCCGCCGAGCTTGATTGCCAAGTACAGGTGCCGGCAACGTTGACGGTGCCGCTGGCGCCGCAGGTTCCGTTGGCCTCGATGGTGAGGTAATCGCCGCTGTTAAGGCCTTGCCACACGCCGATCGGCGCCGCGGATTGCGCCTGCGCCAATTGCGGGACAAGCATGGCAGCAGCGAATGAAAGTCCGACCAGAGATTTCATTGGAAGCTCCCCTTCATCTAGCCAGTTGCGCTTTTGGGAAAATGCGGTGTTGGACCACAGCCCAGTAGTAGTTGGTAATTCTATACCTCTCGCCGAGGCAATCAATCCGTGGGAAAGCCTGTGAGTAAACCGGGCTGGTGCTCACGCCGGCTAATGACGGATAGACCCACCACGTGACTCGCTGCGGCAAAGGTCGCTTTGTCCGAAGAACAGACATTCCAATGACATGGCTAAAACGACGCCATTGACTCACAGCGGACTCCCCGGGCTGTCGTTCACTGCATTGCGGGAGATTCATCGGGCCTTCATGGCGCAATCGCAGCGGCCTGCCTTAGGCACTGATGCACCGTGTTTCTGTGCAATGCCAACACCGGACTAATCCCACCATCGCCATCGCGCTGATAGCCGCCCGCCAAGTTCCAAACAACCGGAATGTCGTATGTTGCGCATCCACGAAAAACCAGCTGATCTCGCATGATCATTTGCTCCGTGGTCAGCAATCCACCGAGCGGATCATCAATATGAATATCTGCTCCTGCTTGATATAGAACCAAGTCGTAACGCTTTTCACGGATGCCTTTGTTGGCGCTCAGGTCAGCGCATTGTAATGCCTGCGAGGGGGTTTCGTACGGCCTGCCAGCCGTGATGTGATCGACATAGCCGATCGCAAGTTTTTTGATGATATTGTCTGTACCGTTGCCGTAGTGCTGATCCATGTCCAGAATGAGGATGCGCTTCGCGAGACCCAACGTATGGGCTTTGATTGCAGCAATCATTAACCCGTTGAATGTGCAGAACGCATTACCGCAGTCGTACTCGGCATGGTGAAAACCTGATGTAGGTGACACAGCAACCCGGAACGTTGACGTTGATGTCGTCGTGAGAACGTGTTCGGTAGCTGCAACGAGTGAGCCAACGGTATACCGAAGCGAGTTGGCGATCGCTCGACTTGTGTCACCAAAGCCGTTGGGTATTTCACCCGTAAATATGCCCCTTACGTAATTGACGTCATGCGAACTCAACAAAAGCTCATCGCCTGCCGGAGCGAAAGACTCGATCTGAATGTATTGTGCAATCTCAGGACGGGAGAGCCAATCTTCAATCACAAGCTTTGGCTTGCCCGCGCTTGGGGTAAAGGATACGGCCGCATCGCTGGATTGCTCGGGACGGTAAAAGACCGGAATCATGCAAAGTCCTTTTGCCAATCCTTATTGTACGCTGCCGTAGTGCCGCAACCGGGTAGCGATCGGTGGGATAGCGAACATGCCCGGCGCACACTCAGAATGTCGAAGATGACCCGCAACGGAAGTGGAATGTGCATCGCAGCACGCAAGGATGATTGCCCCGCGGTGTTCCAATAGTGATCGCCAAAACCGGAGGCGACGATTACGATACGGGCACTACATTTCAGCTACTGAATAGGTCGAACATCTAATGAAACTCTATGTCACACTCGGCTCGCCATACGCGCGGTTAGCGCGCATTCTCGTTCTAGAGAAGGCACTTGAGGACCGCGTTGAGATTATTCCGGCGAAAACGCGTACCTCGGGCAGTCCCTACTATCAGATTAATCCCTCTGGCCGCGTGCCCTTTCTAGTTGATGATGCCGGCATTGGCATGGAGGACAGCCAGCTCATCTGCGCCTATCTCGACAGCCTCGATGGAAAACCTCGGTTCCACGATCTGCTCCGCGCATCCGACTGGGATTACCTGCGGCTCGAATACGCGGCGCGCAATATGTGTGAAGGAATCTGCGTATGGGTGCGCGAAATGAGTCGCCCCGACAGTGAGCGTTCGCCCACCGTCCTTGCGCATGAAGAGGCCCGTGCGAAGCGAATGGCAGACGTTTTTGAGGGGCGCGTGACCGACCCGCCGATGCAGGGAGCACCCTGCATGGCACACTTGATCCTCGCTGTGGCTCTCGATATGGCGCACAAGCGCGGCTCCGGTGATCTCACTAATGGCCGCCCGCAGCTCGCCACCTGGATGCGCTCCATTTCCAATCTTCCTTCAATTCAGAGGACAGCCCTACCGTAACCAAACGGCCGAGAGGCAGCGTCCCTTGCTGCGGTTCGCCGAAATTGTCACCGCAGCATTGACAATGGTCCCCGTTTAGATTACATAGCGGGCGTTCGAATCTCGCTCGTTGAGGACGCCTTCGGCCGAGGGTACTCCCGGAGACGGAGCGAGTGCGGTGCCCGCGGGCGGGACGATACGGCCCGTCCCCGGGCGGCTTGGGCATCAGCCTGCCGGCACTATGACCGGTGCGTGAGGTGCTCACTGGACTGGGACAGGCGGGCGCGGGTAACGCCCGTGGAGAGGCATGCGAGACTCGCCCCGGTTGGCGGTCCTTAAGAACTCGCAGGCTCCCGCCGAGTCGCAGGAAGCTCTGGCCTGGGCTGAGCCTTGGGGATGAGCAGTCCCCTTGGCGAGAACCGCGGTGGAACGCCGGTAGGCGTGCGCGTCCCGCAGGACGCGCGCCGCAGCGACGGTTGCGGCGGTTGGATCTGCGTCTGCCGGCGTTCCGCCTCCTTTTCTTCCTTTCGTTGGTCAGTGAGCGAAAGGAACAAACAAAGCCCCGATTGGTGGGAAACGGGGGCTGGAGGTTCAGAACTCGCGGTGCGAATCAAACAATCGCGCCGTGAGAACGCTACGACTCATCCTCACCCGCGATAGCGGGGGAGGGGGACCGCCCGGAGTTCGCGCAGCGAACGCAGGGTGGTGGAGGGGGCGTCTGACTCGCCGCTTCGCTTTCGTTGAAAGAGTTTCGTCGAGGCCCGCGCCCCTCCACCATCCTGCGCGCTGCGCGCTCCGGATGGTCCCCCTCCCCCGCTACCGCGAGGGAGGATAGAATTGGCCTCGCCGCAAGCCAGGGGAAAATCGAGGGGTGGTGAGTATCAGGACTGACCGGGATGACCTCGCCAGCGCGGGGCGGGCGTTGCGTTGGCCGGCGACCTGCGCGGCGATGGCGGCTGTCATGCTGCTGCCCGCCATCTGGAACGGCTTTCCGTTCGTCTTTGCCGACACCGGCGGCTATCTGATTCGGCCGTTCATGGGCACGCTGGAATTGGGGCGCTCGGCGCTTTACGGCGCATTCCTCGCCGCCGGCATTTCGCTCGATTTTTGGCCGTGCGTCATCGTGCAGGCGCTGTTGTGCGCGTGGCTGGTCAGCCTCGTGCTGCGGACGCAAGGGCTGACGCGCCCGGCGACCGCGTTCGCAGTGGTCGTCGCCCTGTGCGTTTGCACGAGTCTGCCCTGGTACGCCGGTCAATTGATGCCCGACGTGTTCATGCCGCTCGCCGTGCTGGCGACGTATTTGATCGCATTCGCTGCCCCGCAATTGCGCCGCTCCGAAATCGCGGCGCTCGCCGCCGTCATCGCGTTCGCCATCGCGGTGCACATGTCCATCTTGGCCGTGCTGCTGGTCCTCTTTGTCTCGTTCGCCGTGCTGCGGTTTGCGGCGCCAAGCGCGTCATCGCTGCGCCCGCGCTTGGACCTGCCGGCCGTCGGCATTGCCGCCGGCATCGCGCTGGCGCTCTTCTCCAACTATCTGATCGCCGGCGCGGCAACCTTCACGCCGGGCGGGGTGAACTTTCTGTTCGCCCGCCTCCTGCAGGACGGCCTGGTCGAGACTTACCTCGACCGCAACTGTCCGAGCCCTGGGCTGACGCTTTGCGCCTACCGTGGCGAAAAGCTGCCTGACGAGAACGACGAGTGGCTGTGGGATGGCGACAGTCCGCTCCGCGCGCTCGGCGGCTGGCGCGCGTTCGCGCCGCAAGCCGGCCGCATCATCCTCGGCAGCATCGAACAGCAGCCGCTCGCCAACATCCGCGCTGCCGCAATCAACTCATACGGCCAGCTCATCTCGGTGGCGACCGGCGACGGCTTCGATGACACGGAAAACTGGCACACCGAGTGGGCGATCCGCACCTACGCGCCGCAAGCCGCGCCACCGTTCCTCGCCGACCGGCAGCAGCACAACGCGATCAATTTCGATCCGATCAATAAATGGCTGCAGATGCCGCTCGCGCTTTGCGCCACCCTGTTGCTTCCGGTCCTCGTCCTGTTGTGCTGGCGGCGTCATCCACGCGCGGCCGCGCTCGCGCTCACCGTTTCCATCGCGACCGTTGCCAACGCCACGGTCTGCGCCACGTTCTCCGGCATCAATGACCGATATCAGAGCCGGATTGTTTCGATCGCCGTGCTGGCGGCGGCGCTCGCTGCTTATGAGCTCGTGCAATCGCGCCGCCGCGACGCAGTGCCGGCCGCAATACCGTTATCGGTCGCCGAGCCCGGACGTGGGGCGTAGCCGCGATAAATCATTGCACCTTCAGCCCCATCAGATTGGCGATGAGGTTGCGCTGGATCTGCGACGTGCCCGCCGCAATCGTCGAAGCGCGGGCGTCGCGATAGTGGCGCGCCATGTCGAACTCCTCGCTGTAGCCGAAGCCGCCGAAAATCTGCATCGCCTGATTGGCGACTTTCACATAGGTCTCCGAGGTGAACAGCTTCGCCATGGTGATCTCGCGCAGCGCGTCCTTGCCGTTCGAGACGAGCCAGGCGGCGCGCCACATCAAAGTGCGCGCGGCCTCGACCTCGGTCGCCATGTCGGCGAGCATATGGGCGATCGCCTGATTGGCGCCGATCGGGCGGCCGAACTGTTTTCTGTCCTTGGCGTATTGGGTGGCGAGATCGAGCACGCCCTGTGCGGCGCCGACATTGCCGGCGGAAGAAGCCGCGCGCTCGACTTGCAGGCCCGACAGCACCACGTCCCAGCCCTTGTTCTCGCCGCCGACCAGCCGATCGGGCGGCACGCGCACATGATCGAAGGTGAGTTCGTAGGTGCCGGTGGCGCGGCGGCCAAGCATGTCGAGCTTGCGCAAGGTCAATCCCGGTGCGTCGTTGTCGACCAGAAACAGCGACAGACCCTGCCGGTAATGCGCTTGTGGATCGGTCTTCACGTAAAGGCTGATGACATTGTTCGACGCGCCGGCCATCGACGCCCAGATTTTGGTGCCGTCGATGACCCATTGATTGCCGTCGCGCACGGCTTTGGTGCGCATGGCGCCGATATCGGAGCCGGCGTCGGGCTCCGACATCGAGATCGACAATTTGATCTCGCCGGAGATGAGCTTCGGCAGCCAATGGCGCTTCTGCTCCTCAGAGCCTTTGCGCACAAGATTGAGCCCGCAGAAGATGTTGCCGGTATAGGCCATCACCAGATCGGCGGAGACGCGCGCGATCTCCTCGGCGACAATGGTCATGTCGAGCAGCGCGCCGCCGGCGCCGCCGAATTCTTCCGGAAACGGCAGCGCGAACAGGCCGGCGTCGGCGAAGGCGCGGTGCAGCTCTTCCGGATAGGTGCGCTCGCGGTCGTGTTTGCGCACATAATCGGGCGGCGCATGCTTCTGCATCAATTTGCGCACGCTCTCGCGCAGCAGGTTCTGTTCCTCGGTGAAGGCGAAGTCCATGATCTTTCCCAGTCGTTTCTTCCCGTGACAAGGGCGCGGGCAGCAAAATACAATCGCGGCACCGAGGCAACCGCAAAAAGGCCGGCAAACGTCCGCGGCCAAAATGCGGCGCAACACAGGGAGGATCTCGCATGCGAAAGTTCTTTCCGCGGGAGTTCGTTGCGCTTTTCTTCGCTTTGTTCGCAGTTTGCACCGCTGGCATTTCGGCTTCGAGTGCCGAAACCTATCCGTCGCGGCCGGTCACGATCGTGGTGCCTTATCCGGCCGGCGGGCCGACCGACACCATCGCGCGCATTCTGGCGGAGCGAATGGGCGCCGCGCTCGGTCAGCCGGTGATCATCACCGACATCGGCGGCGCCGGGGGCAGCATTGGCGTCGGCCGGGTCGCGCACTCAGCGCCCGACGGCTACACGCTGAGCATCGGTCACACGCAGACCCATGTGTTTAACGCCGCGATCCTTACGCTCGACTACGACGTCGTGAACGACTTCACGCCGATCTCGCTGATCGCCGACACGCCGATCTGGATCGTCACCGGCAAGTCGCTGCCGGCCGACAACGTCAAAGGCTTCATTGCCTGGCTCAAGGAACGCGACGGCAAGGCGACCATGGGCACGGTCGGCATCGGCGCCCCGGGCGAATTCGCCGCGCGTGCCTTTCAGAAAGAGACCGGGACTTCGTTCCAGATGGTGCCTTACCGCGGCGGCGCGCCGCTGTTGCAGGACATGATCGGCGGTCACGTCGATTTTGCGTTCGGACAGGCGGCGGGCTATCTCACCGCGGTGGAAAGCGGACAACTGAAAGCCTTTGCCGTGCTGCAGCCGAAGCGCTGGTGGGCGGCGCCCAACGTGCCGACGCTTGACGAACTCGGCTACAAAAATATCGACGCGAGTTTTTGGCACGGCCTGTGGGCGCCGAAGGGCACGCCGCCGGACATCATCGCCAAGCTCAACGCCGCCGTGCGCGTGGCGCTGGCCGATCCGCAGGTGCAGGACCGCTTCAAGAAAGTCGGCCAGGAAATCTGGCCGGTCGAGGATCAGACGCCCGAAGCGCTGGCAGCCAAGCAGAAGGCCGAAATCGCCAAATGGACGCCGATCATCAAAGAGTCCGGCATCAAGGTGCAGTAATCGGAGGCGGGTAGGGCAATGAACGACAACAAGCCGATGTTCAACGATGGTGCGGCCTATGAGCGGCGCATGGGTCGCTTCAGCCGGCAGGTCGGCGACATTTTCCTCGATTGGCTGGCGCCGCCGAACGGCCTGCACTGGATCGACGTCGGCTGCGGCAACGGCGCCTTCACCGAGGTGCTGATCGCGCGCTGCGCGCCCGCTGCGGTGGACGCGATCGATCCGTCCGAAGGCCAGCTCCGCTTCGCGCGCACGCGTGCCGGCGTTAAGCTCGCGACATTTCACATTGGCGACGCGCAGGCGTTGCCGTTCGCCGACCACAGCTTCGATGCCGCCTCGATGGCGCTCGCCATCAGCTTCGTGCCGGAACCGCAGAAGGCCGCGCACGAGATGGCCCGCGTGGTCAAGCCGGGCGGTATGGTCGCGACTTATATGTGGGACATGCCCGGCGGCGGCATACCGATCAAGCCGCTGCATGACGCGCTCAAATACATGGGCGCGCAGGTCTCGCTGCCCGGAGAGGATGTGACAAGACGTGAGAATCTGGAGGCGCTGTGGGAGAAAGCCGCGCTGCGCGCGGTCGAGAGCCGCGCCATTCGCATTCCTGTCTTCTATTCCAGCTTCGAGGAGTTCTGGCAGGCGAACAGCGTTGCCGACGGAGCAAGCGGCAAGTCCTTGGGCGCGATGTCGGCGGCGGAGCTGGAGAAATTGAAGGCGCGGCTCCGCGAAGCACTGCCGATCGCGGCGGACGGCAGCATCGCCTACGAAGCCTTCGCCAACGCGGTGAAAGGCCGCGTGCCGCAATAGGTTTGCGCACCGTTAAGGCTTCATTCACCATAATTTCGTAGCGGTCATCCCTTACAGCTCGCGAGGAAAGACCGATGCAGAGAACGCTCTCGATTGCTTTCGTCGTAGCAGCAATGCTGATCGGCGCAACGCCATGGAGCGCGGCGCAGGCAATACCGCGCGCCGCGCCGACCGCGATTGGCGTACCGCAAGAAGTTGCGCCGATCACCCGCGTCGCCAATATCTGCGGATTGAGCGGCTGTGCGCCGGTATGGACCAAGCGCGTGCACAAGCCGCCGCCGAACTTTGTCAAGATGGCCGTGCCGATGACCGTCGCGCCACCCCCGCAGAACGCGGCGCCGATCAAATAACTTACGGCGTGCTGCTTGGCAGGATCGCCTGGCGGCCGAGTTGCTGCCAGGCCGCCGGCGCGCCAGCTTTCTTCGCGGCTTCCGCGCCCGGCAGCGCGCTGTCCCAGCGCATGGCGATGAAGCGCTGACCGTTCACCCTGTCCGATTCATTCGAGCAAAGCCAGACGAGTGGCGGCACCATTACTTCGGGCGCGATCAGCTTCGAGCGATCCGGTTCTTGGCCGATCGAGACCATGCGCGTATCGGCGGCGCCGCCGGGAACGAGCACGTTGGCAGTGACGCCGGTGCCTTCCAGTTCCTGCGCCAGCGCGAGCAGGTGCGCCTCGTTCGCCGCCTTCGAGCCGCCGTATGGCTGCATCCCGCCGCGATACATGGTGTCGAGACTCGTGGTCACATTGATGACGCGGCCCCAGCGCTGCTTGAGCATGACCGGCAGCGCCGCGCGCGTCATCAGAAAGGTGCCGACGACGTTGACCTCGATGATGCGGCGGAATTCCTCCGGCGTGACCTCCCAGAATTTCCCGCTCGGCTTCGTGTCCGCCCGGCGGAACAGGCTCATGTTGACGCCGGCATTGTTGAGCAGAATGTCGAGGTGGCCGAAGCGCTCGGTGACCGCGCGCACGATTTTCGGACCGCTGTCGTCACGCGTGATGTCGGCGATCACGTCGAGGATGCGCTCGCCGGCGCCGCTTGCTTCGGCGGCATGTCCGGTCCCATCGAGCGCCTCGGCATCGAGTTCGACGGCGGCGACGCTAGCGCCGGCGGCGAGCAATCCGAGCGTCATCACCCGGCCAAGGCCGCGTCCAGCGCCGGTGACAAGGGCGACCTTGCCGTCGAGCGGTCCTGACATCGTTGCTCCTTCGTTCGTCGACTATGCGAGGCAAAAATATTCGGGGGATCGGCTTTTACCATGGAACGCATGGGCGGGCGGCTTGCCGCAAAGTGACTGGCCGCAACCGTTGCGCGGGACTAGCCCGCCGCCTATATTCCGGCAGCTTTTCCAGTCATCGTCGAAAAGTGGCTTCGCCAGCCAAGGGCGGACGGAGCGCAGAGGAGATTTACCATGGCGACCGCGCCGTTGATGCCGAAGGCGACAGCCGTGTGGCTGGTCGACAATACCTCGCTGTCGTTCGACCAGATCGCCCAGCTGTGCAACCTGCATCCGCTGGAGGTTAAGGCGATCGCCGACGGCGACGCAGCCCAGGGCATCAAAGGGCTCGACCCCGTGCTCACCGGTCAGTTGACGCGTGAGGAGATCGCCACCGCCGAAGCCGACCCGAACTACCGGCTGCATATCTCGGAGCCCAAGGTGCGCGTCCCCGAGAGCAAACCGAAGAAGGGGCCGCGCTACACGCCGGTGTCGCGCCGCCAGGACCGGCCCAACGCGATCCTCTGGCTGGTGCGCAATCACCCGGAGCTCAAAGACAGCCAGATCATGCGGCTGGTCGGCACCACCAAGTCGACCATCCTGGCGATCCGCGAGCGCACCCATTGGAACTCGGCCAACTTGCAGCCGCTCGATCCGGTCACGCTCGGCTTGTGCTCGCAGACCGATCTCGACCTCGAAGTGCAGCGCGCCGCGAAGGAGAAGCCGGTGCCGGTCGAGGAGCAGGGAGCGACGCTGCTTCCCGCCTCGGTCACCACCGCGCCGAAGGAAGAGCCGGAACCCGCCGCCGCGACGAAGAAGCCGGTCGAGGAACTCAACGTCGAAGCGGTGTTCGCCAAGCTCAAGCAGCTCGGCGGCAAGAGCGAGTGATCGTCATCCTGCCCGTTCGCGGGCAGGATTAAACTCAATCCCTGCCGCGATGGAAATCCGGCAGGGCGGCGGGCCCCAGACGCTGGTCTTGCCGCCCTGCCATGTCTTCGGCCGCTGCGGCGTGTCCCGATGCCACGGCCGCGGCTCGAAGTAGCCGAGTTCCTCGTCCACCATCTGATCGAGTTCGCAGAACAACTCGATGACCTGATCGTCCGGGTTGCGGTGATAGGTGGCGACGTTGTGCCCCGGCCCGTGCCGCAGCGGTCCCCAGATGATCGGGATGTTCTTCTGCCCGAACAGATCGCATGAATTCTGCAAGTGGATGAAATCCTTCAGCTCGAACGCCATGTGATGCATCTTGATGTTCTTGCCGCGGATGAAATTCACCGTGTGATGATCGGTGTTGCAGCGCATGAACACGAAGAAGTCGTCGATCCAGTCCGACACCCGGAAGCCCAGGACCTTCTGGTAGAACTCGCAGGTCTTCTGCGGGTCATCGACCACCCAGGCGATATGGCCGAGTTTCAGCGCGCCGATGCCGAGATGCTGCAGATGCTTGCCGAGATAGCTCCATTCCTTGAACAGCGCGATGGTCGTGCCCTTGTTGTCCTTGAAGGTCAGCACCGGACCGATGCCGGGAACGGAATCGTTGCGCAGCTCGCTCTTGATCCCGTCCTTCTCCAGATCGCGGGCGAGTTGGCCGAAATCGGAATTGGGCGCCACCTCGAATGACAGCGTGGTGCAGCGTTCGGTGTCGCCCTTGTTGAGCTGGATGGCGAGAAGCCCGATCGGCGACGTCAGGAACGCGCGATCCTTCTCGCGCTCGGCGAGCACGAGGCCGACGACCTGCGTGTAATAGTCGATCATCTTTGGCAGGTCGGGCGTCTCGAACGTGGCGTGGCCGATGCGGCGCGGCTTGATCATGGCTCTCTCCAGAGTGGCGCGTGTCCTTATATCTTGCCTCAAATCAATCACCACGGCTCTTTGAACTCAAGTCGGCCGGCCTGTGCGGTGAGCAAGGCGGCCTTGCCAATTAGACGGGATCGCGGTTTTGTCGTCATCGAACTTTGCGACGCATCAGGGAGTGAACGCAGATGGCTGGGGCAAAAATGGCTGGGGCAAAACAGTCGGGCTACAAGCTTGCAACCTATAAATCGAGCGAAGGCCCGCGCGCGGGGCTCGTCATCGGCGAGGAGGTGTTCGACGCCGCCAAGCTGACCGGCAAGCCGGCCTACGCCACAATCATCGGCATCCTCGAGGACTGGAAGACCGCCGACGGCGCCCTGAGAAAAGCCGCGGCCGGGGCTGCGAAAAGCCGAGCCAAGCGCCAGCCGCTGAAGAAGACGAAGTTGCTCGCGCCGGTCCGCTTTCCTTCGGCGATCTACTGTGCCGGCGCCAATTATGCCGACCACGCCGCGGCGATGGCGGCGCGCGAAGGCAATCCGCCGCCGGCCGATCCGCACGACCAAGGGCTCAAGCCCTGGCATTTCATCAAGGCTTCGCGGACCATCACCGACCCGGGCGCCAGCGTGAAAATCTCCGGCTACGCCAATTCCATGGACTGGGAGATCGAGCTTTGCGCCGTGATCGGGCGGCCGGCCAAGGATGTGCCGAAGGAAAAGGCGCTTGCCTATGTCGCCGGCTATACGGTCTCCAATGACCTTTCTGCCCGCGATCGCGGCCGGCGGCCGCCGGTTCCTGCCACCTCGCCGTTCAAGATGGACTGGACCAAGCACAAGACCTTCGAGGGTTCGTGCCCGCTCGGCCCCTGGATCGTTCCGGCAAGTGACGTCGGCGACCCGCAGAAGCTTGGCCTCAAACTGTGGGTCAACGGCGAACTGAAGCAGAATTCCAATACGGCCAAGATGCTGTTCTCGCTCGCCGAGCAGATCGAACAATTGTCGGTCAACATGACGCTGCATCCCGGCGATCTCATCCTCACCGGCACACCGTCCGGCACCGGCGCCGAGAGCGGCACCTTTCTGAAGGCCGGCGACGTGGTGAAGCTCTGGATCGAAAAGATCGGTGAGATCGAGAACCGGATGGTGTGACTTAGCCTCTGCCCGCGAGCGGGGAGGGAAAGCGCATGGCTGGGAGCCGCGTTATGCCCGTCGCGCGGGGGGGGCGGTCTGTGCTATGAGCATGACTTAGCCGGTCACCGCCCGGGCAAGGGCGGGCTTGTGTAGGGAAACGCAGAGGTCTGAAGCAGATGGCGGAAAAATTCGTCGCAAAGGTTGCCGAGTTCAAGGACGGCGATCGCCGGATCGTCTTCGTCGGGGACAACGAGATCGGCGTGTTCCGGCACGAGGGCGAAATTTACGCCTACAGCAATTTTTGCCTGCATCAGGGCGGACCGGCCTGCGAAGGACTGACCATCGCCAAGGTCGAGGAGCGGTTGCGGCCGGACAAGACCTCGATGGGCCTGTTCTTCTCCGAAGACGAGATGCACTTCGTCTGCCCGTGGCACGGCATGGAATACGACATGAAGACCGGCGAGTGCGTCAGCGACCGCCGCATGAAGCTGAAAAAGTACAAGACGGTGCAGAAGGGAGACGACCTTTATGTCGTCGCCTAAGCGAGCGGCAAAGTCGTTGGTCAAATCCGCGGCAAAGCCGGCGGGCAAGAGCGCACGGCGCCAGGTTGTGCGTGCGCAGGCAAAGCCGCAGATCGAAATGGTGGAGGGCGCCTCCGCCGACGCCAAGCGGCTCGCCGCCGTGCTTGAAGGCTGCATCGTCGACGGCAAGCTCGATCTGGTCTCGGCCGAGGCGCTGCAGAAGCTGATCGCCGCCGCCTGCCGGGTCTATACCGCGCGCGTGGAGGCGGGCGAGGCGATCACGCCGGTGCCGAGAAATTCGATTTCCGCAACCGACGTCATGGTGACGGCGAGCGGATTGTTAAAGGCCGCCGATCTCGCGGTGTTCGAGCTCGGCATGTGGCAAAGCTGGACGGGGCGGTGAGCGCCGTCGACTAGAGAGACAGGAACGGAGAAACGCCATGGATCTCATCGCTGATCGCGGTCGCCGCGTAACGATCGAGGAACTCAATACCAGCCGGCTATTGGCGCATGCGCGCAAGCAGGCGCATCAGCGCAACTTCGACGACATGGTGATCGTCGACGTCGACGCGCACCATTATGAGAACGAAAACCAGAACGAATGGCTGCCGTTCATGGAGAACGACGTGCTGCGCCAGCTGAGCCTTTCGGCGGGCAGCAAACGCAACCGCACCGGCATCATGCCGACCAATGTCGGCTATCAGGACATGGGCGGCCGCGTCACCCGCTATCCAATGCGCGGCTCGGAGAAGACCGAGTCGGCAAACGGCGCGGAGCGCGACACCGAGCTCGGCTACCGCTGGATGGACGCGATGAGCGTCGACTATTCCTGCCTGTTCCCGACCGGCATGCTCAACATCGGCATGCATCCGCAGAAGGAAATGGAGGTCGATCTGTGCTGGGCCTATAACCGCTGGCTCACCGAGAAGGTAATGCCGGAAGCCGGCGGCCGCTTCTTTTCGATGCTCTGCCTGCCGTTTTCCGATCCCGAGGCGTCGCTCCGCCAAGTCGAGACGTTCGGCGACCGCAAGCATGTCGGCGGCTTCATGGTCACCACCGTGCGCCCGAGCATGGCGGTCTACGACAACGCCTACATGAAAATGTACCGGGCGATGGAGGAGCGCGGCCTGGTGCTGTCGTTCCACTCCGGCCCGAACTGGGGCGAGCCGATCTACCGGAGCTGCAACCGCTTCATGTCGGCGCATGCGCTCGGCTTCTCCTGGTATAACGTGCTGCATTGCACGAACTGGGTGGTCAACGGCATGGGCGAGCGCTTCCCCAAACTGCCGGTGGTCTGGATCGAGGCCGGTCTCGCCTGGGTGCCGTTCCTGATGCAGCGGCTCGACCACGAATACATGCTGCGGCCGTCGGAAGCCCCGCTGCTGAAGAAGAAGCCGTCGGATTACATGCGCGACATGTTCTATTCGTCGCAGCCGATGGAGATTCAGGATCGCGGCGCGATGGAAACGACCTTCCGCATGATCAATGCGGAGACGCAGCTGCTGTACTCCTCCGACTATCCGCACTGGGATTTCGATCTGCCGTCGACGATCTGGGATCTGCCGTTCCTGTCGGAGAAGGCCAAGCACAACATCCTCGGCGGCACCGCGGCGCGGCTGTTCAAGCTGCCGCCGCGCAACGAGAAGCAGAAAGAAAATCTCAAGCGCTTCGGCAACCTGACGACTGAAATGGCGGCGGCCTGAGCCGGCCACCCAGACCAGCTTCTGAAAGTCCGATGCCCGGCCTCGCGCCGGGCATCGTCATTTTGGCCGCTGATTCGATATGACGGCCACGCAGCGCGGGGAAGTAGGGCAAATGCGGCGGCAAAGCGGCAGGGTTCCACCCGACGGGTTCCATTCATAAGGGCATTTCATTGAATCTTCAGGCATTTACCTTGCTTTGTGCAGTGCGAAGAATTGCTGGTCTTTTACGCATCAGCACGTTATGCAGACCACTCCCAGCCAAAACATGAGGGACGACTTAGAATGAAGCTAGTCATAGCTGCCTGCCTTCTCGTGGGCCTTTCCGCCACCGCCGCCAATGCGGTTGATCTCGCCGAACTGGCGCCGTGCCGACCGGCCGCTGCGAAGTTTTGCGACCAGACCGGCGGCATGACCTGGAGCAATATGTTGCGTTGCGGCGCGACGCTTGCCGCGCAAAGCTGGCGCGTGAACAGCCGTTGCCGCGCAGTGCTGCGGAAGTACGGGCAGATGTAGGGCGCTCGGCCGCCAACGGCCCGCGGCGGCGCTTCCCATCATCTGTCTTGCTTATAATGTCTGTCTGCTGTTGAGCCCCGGTGCGTTGCGCCGGGGTTTGTCGTTTCGGGCGCCGCCGCGTGCGCTATCATGCGCGCAATAAACGCGGGAGGAAGCCATGAGCGACGACGTGCATGAAGTCTATGCGATCCGCTACGCCCATCATAGCCGGCGCTCGCCGGCGAATTTCCTGGACGGCGATCCGCACGACGTGCTGCAGCCGCTCGATTACTTCGTCTGGGCGATCGTCGGACCGTCTGGAACGATCATCGTCGATACCGGCTTCGACGAGGCAATGGCGCAGAAGCGCAAGCGCGAGATGATCAAGCCCATACGCGACGGGCTTGCCACGCTCGGCATCGCCGCCGAGTCGGTCAAGACCGTTATCATCAGCCATCTGCATTACGACCATTGCGGCAATTACGATCTGTTCCCGCACGCCTGCTATCATTTGCAGGACCGTGAGATGGCCTATGCCACCGGCCGCTGCATGTGCCATCAGGCACTGCGGCTGCCGTTCGAGGCCGATGACGTCATCGCCATGGTGCGCAAGGTTTTCACCGGACGCGCGGCGTTTCACGACGGCGAGGACGAGATCGCGCCCGGCGTGAGCGTGCACCACATCGGCGGCCACTCGAAGGGCTTGCAGTCGGTGCGGGTGAAAACCAAGCGCGGCTACGTCGTGCTGGCGGCAGATGCTTCGCATCTCTACGCCCACATCGACGGCGGCCGCGTGTTTCCTATCACCTACAATGTCGGCGAGGTCGTCGAGGGCTACCGGACGCTGAAAAAGCTCGCCAGTTCGCCGCGCCATGTCGTACCCGGCCACGACCCGCTTGTGCTGGCGCGCTATCCGGCCGCAAAGCCGGGCCTCGAGGGCTGGGTGGTACGGCTTGATGTGGAGCCGACCGAATAGCGCTGCGGCTTGCAACTGTTGCGGCGCAACACGGTTCGCTTGGCGGCAGATCAAGTCTCATCAAACTGACAAGTATCTTTCATAAAGGTAATCGTAACCGGGCGTTCTGCAGGCCTCCGCGCACGCGAAGCCTGGGCAAGGGGAGGCTCCAATGCGTTCACTACCATTGCCGTTACAGCCGCGCTTTATCGTCTACACCACGGTCCTCGTCGTCACGGCAATTTTGCTGGCTGAACTCCTCGCCGGTAATACGTCCTTCTTCGTCACGATCCCGCTTGTCCTGTTCGCCGCGCTGTCTGCTCTCGGCACCGCCGATCTGATCCAGACCCGCCACGCGGTATTACGAAACTACCCGCTGTCGGCACATCTGCGGTTCATTCTGGAAGAGATCCGCCCCGAGATCCGGCAGTATTTCCTCGAAAGCGAAAAGGACGGCACGCCGTTTTCCCGCGACCAGCGCGCGATCGTCTACCAGCGCGCCAAGCAGGCCTTGGACAAGCGCCCGTTCGGTACGCAGAACGACGTCTATGCCAGCGGTTACGAATGGCTGCACCACTCGATCGCGCCGAAGCCTGTGGTCAAAGAGCCGTTCCGCATCGCCATTGGCGGGCCGGATTGCGGCAAACCTTATTCGGCTTCCGTGTTCAACATTTCGGCGATGAGCTTCGGCGCGTTGTCGCCCAACGCGATCCGCGCGCTCAATAGCGGCGCCAAAAGCGGCAAGTTTGCCCACGATACCGGTGAAGGCGGCTACAGCCCCTATCATCGCGAAAACGGCGGCGACATCATCTGGGAAATCGGTTCCGGGTATTTTTCCTGCCGCAACCCGGACGGCACGTTTTGCGCCGAGAAATTCGAACAGAACGCCAAGAGCGATCAAATCAAGATGGTTGAGCTCAAGCTCAGCCAGGGCGCCAAGCCCGGTCACGGCGGCGTGTTGCCGGGCGCCAAGGTCACCGCCGAGATCGCCGACGCACGCGGCGTGCCGATCGGCGTCGACTGCATCTCGCCGTCGCGCCACTCGGCGTTCTCGACGCCGATCGAGATGATGCAGTTCATCGCCACGATGCGCCGGCTCTCCGGCGGCAAGCCGGCCGGTTTCAAGCTCTGCATCGGCCATCCGTGGGAGTTTCTCGCCGTCTGCAAGGCGATGGTGGAGACGGGAATCTATCCCGACTTCATCGTCGTCGACGGCAAGGAAGGCGGTACCGGCGCGGCGCCGCTCGAATTCACCGACCATCTCGGCATGCCGCTGCGCGAGGGACTCAATTTCGTGCACAATGCGCTCGTCGGCATCAATGCCCGCGACCGCATCAAGCTCGGCGCCGCCGGCAAGATCATCAGCGCCTTCGACATCGCGCGCGTCATGGCTTTGGGCGCCGACTGGTGCAATTCGGCGCGCGGTTTCATGTTCGCGCTCGGCTGCATCCAGTCGCAGTCCTGCCATACCGACCGCTGTCCGACCGGCGTCTCGACGCAGAACCGCTCCCGCCAGCGCGCGCTTGTTGTCGGTGACAAATCCGAGCGCGTCGCCAATTTTCAGCGCGCCACCGTGGAGGCGTTGGCCGAGCTGGTCGCGGCTGCCGGATTGGACCACCCGACCGAGTTGTCGCCGGCGCATTTTTCCCGCCGCGTCTCCCCTCACGACGTGAAAAGCTTCGCCGAGCTTTATCCGCCGCTCGAGCCCGGTGAGCTGCTCAAGGGTTGCGCCGACAAGCGCTACGAAATCCCCTGGGCGATGGCGAGCGCCAAGGAGTTCCGCGCGCAACCGAGGTCAATCTGAGCGGCGGCCGCGCGACGGCAACTGAAAACCGGCCCTCCAGCCCCGGCATTCTGCCGCAGCCGCGATTGCATTCCGCGCGGCCTCTTCGGTGTACGCCAAAGGGGCGCTGTTGCTATGATCGGGCCAAGAACAGGCGATCCCGCGTGTCTTGGTTGCCAGAAGCAGAGTTTTGCGTTGCCGGGAGGAACGTTATGAGAGCGGAGCGCCGGAAATTTCTGGCCCTGGCAGCGGGCGTCGTCGCTGGCGCGGCGCTGCCGTTGCGCGCCTTTGCGCTCGATTATCCGACGCGGCCGGTGCGCATGGTCGAGGGCTTTGGCGGCGGCGGCACGCCCGACTTGATCTCGCGGCTGATGGCGCAATGGCTAACCGGGCGCCTCGGTCAGCCCTTCGTCGTCGAAAACAAGACCGGCGCCTCCGGCAACATCGCCACTGAGACGGTCGTCAAATCGGCGCCGGACGGCTACACGCTGCTCACCTCGCTGTCGGCGAACGCGATCAACGCGTCGCTTTACCGCGATCTTGATTTTGACTTCCTCCGCGATACCGAGCCGGTCGCCGGCCTGATCAGCCTGCCGATGGTGTTGCTGGTCAATCCGTCGTTTCCGGTCAAGACGTTTCCGGAATTCCTCGCCTATGCCAAGGCCAATCCCGGCAAGGTCAACATGGCCTCGCCGGGCATCGGAACGCCGATGTATCTCGCCGGCGAACTGATCAATCTGATGGGCGGCGTCAAAATGGTCGACGTGCCCTATCGCGGACCCGCGGGCGCGTTCACCGATCTGCTCGCCAACCGGGTGCAGGCTTTTATCATCACCTTGCCGGCCGCGATCGGCTTCATACGCGACGGCCGGCTGCGCGCCGTGGCGGTGACCAGTTCGGCGCGCGCAGACGTACTGCCGGACGTGGCGACCATCGCCGAGTTCCTGACTGGCTTCGAGGCGACCGCCTGGGACGGCGTCAGCGCGCCAAAAGGCACGCCGGCTGAGATTGTCGACAAGCTCAATGGCGCCATCAATGCCGGCCTTGCCGATCCGGCGCTCAAGGCGAAGGTGAAGGATCTGGGCGGCGAGACGATGCCGATGACGCCCGCGCAATACGGCAAGTTCCTCGCCGACGAGACCGCGAAATGGGCCAAGGTGATCAAATTCGCGGGCGTCAAATTGGACTGACGCGCGCGGGTGCCGCCGAGCGTCTAGGGAGCAAAGAAATGCAGCCTCAACGTCGAGACTTTCTGCGGCTCGCGGCGGGCGCACTCGTACTGCCGGGTTTGCCGGCGATCGCGCGTGCGGAGACCTATCCAACGCGGCCGGTGCGTATCGTCGTTCCTTATCCGCCGGGAATCGCGCCCGATATCGCCACGCGCCTGGTCGCCCAATCGCTGTCGCAGCGGCTTGGCCAGCAGTTCATCGTCGACAATCGGCCGGGCGGCGCCGCCAATATCGGCACCGGGATTGTCGTTCACGCGGCGCCTGACGGCTACACGCTGCTCACCGCGACGATGACCAACGTGCTCAACATGTCGCTCTACAACAATCTCGATTTCGATTTTCTCCGCGACATCGCGCCGGTGTCCGGCCTGGTGCGGCTGCCGCTCGTGCTGGTGGTCAATCCTGCCGTTCCGGCGAAGACGCTTCCGGAATTCATCGCCTATGCCAAGGCCAATCCCGGCAAGATCAATTTTGCTTCGGTCGGCAGCGGTGCGGCGACCGACGTCGCCGGTGAATTGTTCAACGCGATGGCCGGCGTGCGTCTCGTCAACGTGCCGTATCGCGAGAGCTATCTGCCCGATCTGCTCGCCGGCCAAGTGCAGGCGTCGTTCACGCCGATCCTGCAATCGCTCGGCTACATCAAGGCGGACAAATTGCGTCCGCTGGCGGTCACCGACGCGAGCCGCTCAAAGGTGCTGCCGGACGTGCCGACCGTCGGCGAATTCGTGCCGGGCTATGTGGCGGTGGTGTGGGACGGCATCGGCGCGCCGGCGAAAACGCCGCCGGACGTCATCGACAAGCTCAACAAGGCGATCAATGCCGTGCTGACCGATCCCGCGATCGCGGCGCGCTTTGCCGATCTCGGCTCCGAAGCGATGGTGATGAGTCCGGCCGAATTTGGCAAGTTCGTCGCCGACGAGACCGCGAAATGGGCCAAGGTGATCAAGGAAGCGGGCATCAAGGTGCAATAACATCATGCAGCTTCACCGCCGACAGTTTCTGCAGTTCGCGGGCGGCGCCGGCCTGCTGCCGGCGTTGCCTGCCATCGCCAGGGCGGAAACCTATCCTTCGCGGCCGGTGCGGTTGATCGTCGGCCTGCCGCCCGGCGCCGCTCCCGACATTCTCGCCCGCCTCGCCGCGCAATGGCTCGACCAGCGGCTCAAGCAGAATTTCATCGTCGACAACCGCCCCGGGGCGGCCACTAACATCGCCACCGAGGCGGTCGTGCACGCGGCGCCGGACGGCTATACGCTCCTTCTGATCACCGCCGGCAACGCGATCAACACCTCGCTCTACCGGCATCTGAACTTCAATTTGAGCACCGACATTGCGCCGGTGGCGACGCTCGGGCGCACGCCATTCGCCATGGTGGTCAATCCATCGGTGCCGGCCAAGACCGTTCCCGAATTCATCGCCTACGCCAAGGCCAATCCGGGCAAGCTCAACATGGCCTCGCCGGGCCTCGGCGCCGCCAATCAGTTGTTCGGCGAACTGTTTGAGATGATGACCGGCGTGCGCATGGTGCACGTGCCGTATCGCACCAGTCTGTTTCCTGATCTGCTCTCCGGTGAGGTGCAGGTCTATTTCGGCGCGATCCCCGGAATCATCGCCTATGTGCGCGCCGGCAAGTTGCGGGCGCTGGCAGTGACCACGGCGACCAAGGTTGATGCGCTGCCCGACGTGCCGACCATGATCGAGTTCGTCCCCGGCTACGAGGCGAACGGCTGGCTTGGTATCGGCGCGCCGAAGGACACGCCGGTCGAGATCGTCGATACGCTCAGCAAAGAGATCGGCGCCTTCGAAGCCGACCCGGCGATCAAGGCGCGCCTAGTCGACATCGGCGTCATTCCGATGTCGACCACGCCGGCGGAATTTAGCAAGTTCATCGCCACGGAAACCGAGAAATGGGCCAAGGTGGTGCAATTCGCCGGGCTGAAGGCGGATTGAATCCCGACCGCCGCTGTTAGAATGACGAAAGGACATCGCATGAGACTTCGCCGCCGCCGCTTTCTGCAACTGGCGAGTGCCGCCGCCGCGCTGCCGGCATTGCCGAGTCTTGCGCGCGCGCAAGCCTATCCGTCCCGTCCGGTGAAACTCGTTGTCACCGTGCCCGCCGGCGGCTCGCCGGACATCATCGGCCGGCTGATCGCGCAATGGCTGTCGGAGAAGCTCGGGCAAGCCTTCGTGGTCGAAAACAAGCCCGGCGCCTCGACCAATATCGGCACCGAATTGGTGCTCAAGGCGCCTCCCGACGGCGGCACGCTCTTGCTCGCGATGTCGTCGAACGCGATCAATCCCGGTCTCTACCATCATCTGAATTTCAACTTCCTGCAGGATGCCGAGCCGGTGGCGAGCATCGCCACGATCCCGCTGGTGATGGATGTCAATCCCGCGTTCCCGGCGAAGACCGTTCCGGAGTTCATTGCTTATGCGAAGGCCAATCCGGGCAAGATCAATCTCGCGTCGGGCGGCAGCGGCACGCCGCTTTACGTCGCTGGCGCCCTGTTTCGCATGATGGCCGGCGTCAACCTGGTCGACGTCATCTATCAGGGCGAGGGCGCCGCGATGCCGGACTTGCTCAGCGGTCAGGTGCAGGCCATGTTCGGCGTCATGCCGGCTTCCATCGGCTACATCAAGGCCAGCAAGCTGCGGGCGCTGGCGGTGACCAGCACGAAGCGCCAGGCGCTGTTGCCGGACGTGCCGGCCATGGCCGAATTTCTGCCCGGCTACGAGGCGAACGGCTGGTACGGCATCGTCGCGCCCAAGGGCACGCCGCAGAACGTCGTCGAGACGATCAACAAACAAGTCAACGCCGCGCTGGCCGATCCGGCGACGCGCAAACGCTTCACCGATCTCGGCTGCGATGTCTTCACCGGCTCGCCCGCCGACTTCGGCAAGTTTATTGCCGCCGAGACCGACAAGTGGGCGAAGGTGATCCAATTCGCCGGCATCAAGGCGGATTGAGTCGACGACGAGACGCCGGCAAGGGCGTCCGCCGCGCCAGGGGAGAGGAACATGATCGTGCAGCGTCGAAGGCTTTTGCAACTCGCGGCGGGCGCCGCGGCTCTGTCCTTAGCCCCGCGCCGTTTGCGGGCGGAAACCTTCCCGTCGCGGCCGATCCGCCTCGTGCTGCCGTTTCCGCCCGGCGGCGTGTTCGACATCGTCGGCCGCCCTTGGGCCGACAAGGTCAGCAGGGTCATGGGCACGGTGATCGTGGAAAACATGCCCGGCGCCGGCGGGTCGCTGGCCGCGGCGGCGGTCGCGCACTCCCATCCGGACGGTTACACGATTCTGCTTAGCAGCACCGCGATCCATCTCACCGACATGATCTTGCGGGTGCACCCGCTGCTGGACCCGATGAAGGATTTGCAGCCGGTGACCATGGTGGCGACCAGCTGTTTTGCCATCGCGGTCAATCCGTCGGTGCCGGCGCAGAACCTGATGGAGCTGGTGAACTATGTGAAGGCCAATCCCGGCAAGCTCTCCTACGGCACGCCGGGCGCCGGCACGATGAACCACTTGAGCGGTGAAATGTTGAAATCGCTCACCGGCATCAAAGATCTGCCGCACGTGCCCTATCGCGGCGCCGGTCCGGCCATCACCGACGCCATCGCCGGACAGATTCCGATGATCGTTCCGGCCATGACCAACCAAGTGCTTGAATTCCACCGCACCGGCAAATTGCGGCTGCTCGCGATCACCAATCCGACGCGCTTGCCGGTGGCGCCGGAGATTCCGACCGCGGTCGAGGCGGGCGTACAAGAGCTGGTGGCGCAGCAGGTGCTCGGCCTGTTCGCGCCGGCGGGAACGCCGGACGACGCGACCGCACAGATCGCCAAGGCGAATCGAACCGCAATGGCGGACGAGGCCTACCGGCAATCGCTGATCAACGCCGCGGTCATTCCGGTGACCGAGGACTGGTCGACCGAGAAGTTCGACAAGTTCATGGCCGAGGAAGTCGCGCGCTGGACGCCGGTAGTCAAGGCGATCGGCGTCAAGATCGATTGATCGCTTTATCGGAAGACGAGCGCCTCGAGCTGAAGCAAAGAATTTCCATTCTCGCGGCGCGTTTTTTGAAATCGCGCCCGATTTTTGTGGCACGGCAAGAAGCAAAGGCCTCCCAAACCGGAGACCGCCGAATTCGAACCGGGCCAACGCCTGGCACCTCATCCCCGGAATCCTTGACTGCCACGATCTATGGGGCTTTGCCGATTGCAGTTTCAATATGATTACACTTGGGGCATTCGAAAGAGTGCAATTCATAGCCAAGGCGTTCAGCCTCTATGCCGAACAGTCGCATCTTTGTTTTGCACTTGGGGCAGTCAGGTCGTTTGATTGAATCAGAATGCGGTGTAGCCGGCTGAAAGATTGTCATCGGCACTCCTCTTTCGCAGGCAGGAGCGCGCGACCACTCTCTCAGCCACCGACGCCTGACCCACATAGCCGCTGTCGCTGATGCAAAAGCTGTGCGCCCCTTCGAGGGACGAGTCGAGGAGCAAGGTGCGGTCGAGCAACATAATAGAACATAACAAGAACATTTTATTTTTTTGGTGAGGCAATTGAAACAAATGAGTAAGTGGTGTATTATACATAGTAGTCTAAGTCCTCTCATCGGAGTGGATTGCCATGAAGAACGGGACGAACGGGCGGGCAGAAAGCGCACTCAGAGAAGAGCGCCTTCAAATCATGCTGGACGCCGATGAATTGCGCGCGGTGGACACATTCCGCTTTGAGCATCGAATGCCCAGCCGGGCCGCTGCAGTTCGCGAATTGTTTCGTCTCGGTCTGTCGGTGGCGGAGGGCAGGGCCGGGTCTGTCGTCACCGAGGGTGCTAAGTCGAGCGACTACGGCGTGCTCAGCCAGCGTAAAATGCGCGAATAGCCGCGCTTACTCATACGGGCGCAACTTAGCCTTTATCGGATTGCCGGGCGTCTTCCGCTAACGGACAGTACTTATCCTTTAGTCACGCAGGCGAGCAAGTGTCCGGCTTTTTGGGACCGTGCCATGACTGATACGTTCGGCGATCAAATTGCCAAGGCGGGTGGCGGGATTTTCTTTGTCGCGCCAGCTGAGGTCGATTCTCGTGAAGATTATTTCCGCGAGATTCTCGACCAGATGCCGGCCGCGATCTATGTGACGGACGCTCTTGGCCGCATCACATATTTCAATGAAGCGGCGGCGACGCTGTGGGGCCATCGCCCCACCATCGGGACGAGTGAATGGTGCGGCTCTTGGAAGCTGTTTTGGCCTGACGGACGCGCGCTGCCGCATGGGGAATGTCCCATGGCGATAGCGATCAAGGAAGAGCGCCCTGTGCGGGGCGTGGAAGCGATTGCTGAGCGCCCGGACGGCACGCGCGTGCCATTCGAGCCTTTCCCGACACCTCTTTTCGACGCGTCCGGCGCCCTCATCGGCGCGGTGAATATGCTGATTGACATTACGGATCGCAAACGCGCCGAAGAAGTCAGACAGCGTCTCTCGGCGATTGTGCAATTCTCTGACGATGCAATCATCAGCAAGGATCTCGAAGGCATAATCAAAAGCTGGAACGCGGGAGCCGAGCGGATTTTCGGCTACACGGCGGACGAAGCGATTGGTCAGTCGGTGGAAATCCTGATTCCACCCGACCGGCTCAACGAGGAACCGGAAATCATCAGTCGCATTCGGCGCGGCGAGCGAATCGAGCATTATGAGACCGTCCGGCGTCGCAAGGATGGAAGCCTAATCGATATTTCCCTCACCGTATCGCCAATCATGGCTACGGACGGCCGGGTCATTGGTGCTTCCAAAATCGCTCGGGACATTACCGAGCGCAAGCGAAGCCAGGCGCATATCTCAGTGCTCGCGCGCGAGGCAGAGCATAGAGCCAAAAACGTATTGGCGACCGCGCAAGCGGTCGTAAATCTCACGGAAGCCGAAACCGTCGCCGACTTTAAGAATGCAATCGAGGGGCGTCTGCAAGCTCTCGCAAATGTCCATACTTTATTCGTTGAGTCGCGCTGGTCCGGCGCCGAACTGCATGACCTTATCAGCAAAGAACTCGCCCCCTACCGCAAAGCGGACGGCACGCGCGTCGCTATCGAAGGCCCCGCGCTTATGCTTGAACCAAGCACGGCGCAGACAATGGCTGTGGTCCTCCATGAACTGGCGACCAATGCAGTCAAGTACGGTGCTTTGTCCGTGCGCAAGGGCCGAATTGGCGTTTCTTGGACCCGTCCAGAAATTGGACGCCTCATTGTTCGCTGGACTGAAACTGATGGGCCTGCCGTAACAACGCCCACTCGTAAAGGCTTCGGTACAAGGGTGATGGCGAATATGATCCACCAGGCAAGAGGCGAGATAAGGTTTGACTGGCATCCGGCAGGATTAGTATGCGAAATAGCACTCCCTATCTGAGGTTCTGACGGCCGCGCGACTTACCGATTTGCTTGCAAACATTGATGGTATGAGCGAAGCGAGATGCGGGATCGACCGTGAAGAGGGCAATCTACCCCCGCCCCGTCGAGCTGCCGAAATTTCTACGCGAGAAGCGCCGTGGAATTTCGGACGTTGACTTTCACTTTCCAAACAGCCTTTTGCGGAGCTCGTCTCGGGATTGCATGCGCAGCGCCAAGTCGGAGCCATTCTCGAGGTTCTCGATCAGACTGGAGCAATCCGTCATGACATCGTCTCCCCAGCCGGCATAGACCAATCCGGCCAAACTCCACTTGTTGTAAGTCGGGTCGAGGCTGCTCCAACCGATGCCCGTCGTTTTGACGCCGCGGCGCAAGTCCTCGAACTCACGATCGTAACAGAACAGGCGATATTTTACTTCCTGCTGGATCGTTCGACGTTTCTCACGGTCTGCGCGGCGATCCTGTAACGGCTCCCAAACCAGATGGACGAATAGAAAGCCGATGACCGAGCCGACAAATAGAATGCCGATAGGGCTGTTCAATATCTCCCATGCGGACATGACACGATCTCTCTCGCGGCCGCGGTGAAAGGGATATTAGCAAATAAAGCGCGGGCGGCAATTAGGACGATGATCGTCGCGCTGTCCGTGCAATCGATAAATACAATTGACAGTTGATCCTATCTGATATTCGATCATGTTACCCCGTATTTTGAAAACTTAGCGGGGACAACTCAGCGGAAAGGCATTGTCATGGCAAATCCGAACACAAGCTCGGTCCCGCCGTCGAAAGTGTCTCAGGGAACACCAGAAATCGGCGGCACTCCACCGAACTCGCCCACTGTCGCACCTATTCCGCGGCCGGGTCCCGAAAAACCACCCATCATGACCGCGGAGCCGCCACCGCCACCACCCGTCATGCGGTCGGCGCCGCCGCCCGAATCGCCAGAGCCGCCAGAACCTCAACACGGTCCCGAAACGATAGAAAAGCTCCTCGACGAGATGGATGAAAATTCCAGGCTGGGCGAAGCAGAGTGACTTGCTAGTGGCAAATAATCGCGTTTAGATCAGACGCGCCTACCGCGCTTGCGCAAAATCTCTTTCAGCCGCTGCGGCGTGACCGGCATTTGCGTCACCGCGCCGGGCATGCCGATGCGCGTCGTCGATCGCGGACGCGATGGCGGCGCCGACGCCGGTGATGCCGCTTTCGCCGGCGCCCTTGATGCCGAGCGGATTGCGCGGCGTCGCGTAATCCTCGGTGAGCAGCACGTCCGGCGTCGGCGTCTCGTGCACGGCGGGGAGCAGATAATCGGCAAACGTGACGGCGAGCGGATCGCCGCGCTCGCTGTAGATGAACTCCTCGGACAGCGCGCCGCCGAGCCCTTGCGCGTAGCCGCCGACGATCTGCGCCTCGACCAGCGCCGGATTGATCGCGCGGCCGATGTCGTAGGCGATGAAATAGCGCTCGACGGTCACGCCGCCGGTTTCTGCGTCGACGCGCACCACGGCGACGTGGCTGCCGTAGGGATAGACCTGATGCTCGACGTTGAACCAGCCTTCGGCGGATAGGCCTGGATCGCGTCCGCCCAGCGTCTTCTTGCCCGGCGCCAGTCTGCGCCGCGAGTTGTCCGAGGCTGATCGAAGGCCGCCGCCGCCTTTGCGCACCACGTCGCCATCGACGATGTCGAGCGCGTCGGGCGTCGCCTGCAGCAGTTCGGCGGCGACTTCGAGCGCCTTCTTGCGCACGTTCAGCGCCGCGATATGCGTCGCCGACGCGGTCATCACCGTGGCGCGCGAGGCGTGCGCGCCGATGCCGTAGGCGATGCGGTCGGTCTGGCCGTGGATGACGCGGCAGTTTTTGTAATCGACGCCGAGCGCGTCGGCGGCGACCTGCGCCATCACGGTCTCGAAACCCTGGCCGAGCGAGGCGCCGCCGGTGACGACTTCGACCATGCCGGACGTGTCGACGGAAATCTTCACGCCGTCGGACGGACCGAGCCCGCTCTTTTCGACGAACATGGCGACGCCGATGCCGACCAGCTCGCCGGCGGCTTTGCGCTTTTTCACTTCGGCGTTGAGTTGTTCCCAGTCGATCCGGGCGAATTGCTTGTCGAGCAAGCCCGATATAGTCGCCGGTATCCATGAAGATGTGTTCGCCGAGCGCCTCGAGCGGGCGCTCGTACGGCAGTTCCGCCGACGTGATGGCGTTGCGGCGGCGCACTTCGATGCGGTCGATGCCGAGCTTCGCCGCGATCGCGTCGACCAGCCGCTCGCGCACGAAGGTCGTCTCGTAGCGGCCGGGCGCGCGGTAGGTCGCCGCCGGCGTCTTGTTGGTGAGGCGGAAATGGCCGACCGAGCGATAGGCCGGCACGCGATAGGGGCCCGGCAGAATGCCGGCCGTCATGTGCACGACGCGCGTCGCATGCGTGCGCACGTAGGCGCCCTGGTCGTGGAAATAGACGTCGTCGATGGCGAGGATGACGCCCTCGTTCGTCGACCGCGGCGCGGATCTTGTGCAATTGCTGGCGCGAGTGATTGGCGGCGATCAGATGCTCGCGCCGGTCCTCGATCCATTTCACCGCGCGATTGAACTTTTTGGCGGCGACGCAGACCAGAACGTCCTCGGGATAAAGCTCGCCGCGGATGCCGAAGCCGCCGCCGACATGGGACTCGTGAACATGCACCGAACTCGGCGGGATGCCGAGCATGCGCGACAGCAGTTCCTGATTGCGGTGCGGCACCTTGGCGGCGCCGTGCAGTTCGAGAATGCCGCGCGAGGCGTCGTAGCGGCCGATGGCGCCGCGCGTCTCCAGCGGCACGCCGGAATGCCGGCCGATGGCGAGCTCAAGCTCGACCACATGCGGCGCGCGCGCGGAACACGGCATCGACGTCGCCATAGCCCTGGCGGATGATCGCCGCCTCGCTGTCGATGCCCCGGCGAGAACTCGACCGGCGGCGCCTCGCGCGTCGAGCACCGGCGGCAATTCCTCGATCTCCATGGTCGACCAGGTCGGCGGCGTCCTCGGCGATGTACGGATCGTCGGCAAAGACCGCGGCGACCGGCTCGCCGACATAGCGCACCATGCCGTTCGCCAGCACCGGCTGGCGATAGGGATCGAGCGCCGGAATGCTGCCTTCGCGGAAATCGACCGGCGGCACGTCGGCAACGTCGGCCGCGGTCCACACCGCGAACACGCCCGGCAGCGCGCGCGCCGCGCTCGTGTCGATCGAGACGATGCGGCCATGCGCATGCGCGGAGCGCACGATGCGCATATGCAGCTGATGCGGAAAATTGATGTCGCCGGCGAACTCGCCGCGGCCGGTAACCAGCGGCGGATCCTCCAGCCGCTCGACCGATTGGCCGATCCAACTCGTCCTCCCCCGCGCAGCGGGGGAGGGGGACCGCCCGAAGGGCGGTGGAGGGGGCGCGGGACTCACAGTTTCTCCATCGCGAGTTGAACGATCGCGTCCGCAGCTTCATCAGGATCGCGAGTTAATTCAACCGCCGGAATCCGCATGACCGTGATACCGTGCTTCGCCAGCCAAGCGTCACGGCTTTCGTCGCGGCGCGGCTGATCAGCCATGGAGTGGCTTATTCCGTCAATTTCGATGCAGAGACTTGCTTTCGCGCAGTAGAAGTCGAGTACGTAGGGACCGACGGGGTGCTGTCGGCGGAAGACCGGCTTGCCAGGAAGACGAGCACGCAGGCGATTCCACATCCGCACCTCGGGCACGGAAAGTTTGCGCCGCAATCGCTTGGCACTTTTTACAATTCGCGACGGCGCTCTCATGAGCGAAAAGGCAAGCGCCCCCTCCACCGCGCTACGCGCGGTCCCCCTCCCCTGCTATCGCGGGTGAGGAGTTCGCCGCGCGTTCGAGCGCGCGGCGCGCCACCGCGAGCACGAGGTCGCGGCGGAATTCGGCGCTGTTGATGACGTCCTCCATCGGATCGACCACGGCGGCTGCCGCCGTCGCGGCGGCGCGAAAGGCCTTGTCGCCGGGAGCGGCGCCCGCGAGCGCACGTTCCGCTTCGGCGATGCGCCGCGGATTGGGCTCGACGCCGCCAAGCGCGAGCCGCGGCTCGATCGATCTTGCCGCCTTCGACGCGATAGGTGCCGAGCGCCGCGGCGAGCGCGAAATCGCCGGCGCGGCGACTGAACTCGTAAAAGCCGCAACGCGTCTCGGCGCTAAGCATCGGCAGCCGCGCTTCGACCAGCAGTTCGTCGTCGCGCAGCGCCGTCGTCATGATGCCTTGGAAGAAATCGCGCGCCGCGATGACGCGCTCGCCGCGCGCGCTCTTGGCCAAAACCTCGCCGTCGAGCGCGATCAGCACCAGCGCCCATTCGGACGCCGGATCGGCATGCGCGAGGCTGCCGCAGAACGTGCCGCGATTGCGGATCGGATAATGGGCGATGTGGCGCACCACGTCGGCTGAGCAGCGTGCCGAGCGGGCCGTCGCAGACCGGGCGGTGGAAGGCCGCGTGGCGCACGCAGGCGCCGATCACGAGCTTGCCGTTCGTGACACGTGAGCCGGTCGAGCGCCTCGACGCCGTTGATGTCGACGAGATGGGCGGGCTTGGCGAGCCGGAACGCCATGGTCGGGACGAGGCTTTGGCCGCCGGCGAGCACGCGTCCGTCCTGCGGGGCGACTTCGGCGAGCAGCGCCACCGCCTCATCGACGGTTTTCGGCGCGTGGTAGCGGAACGCCGCAGGCTTCATCGGCTAGTGGTCCAATTCTGACATTCGCATGCGGTTCGGCATGCTCTCATGCGAATGTCAGAATTAAGGACCACTAGCAGTACTAGTTCTAGTGGAGCTTTGGATTTGACATTCGCTCTACGACTTTACGGCCAGTGTGGAGCGAATGTCAAATCCGCTCCACTGGTATCAACTTTGGGATTGACGTATGTTTTTGAACTGATGCACGTTTTCGGCACAGAGTCAAAGCACAGAAAGCAATCCGGCATGAAACCACCGCCCTTTTCGTATCACGATCCGCGCACGGTTCGCGGACACCGTCGGCCTGCTCGGCAGCCTCGAGAACGCCAAGCTGCTCGCCGGCGGGCAGTCGCTCATGCCGATGCTCAACATGCGCTACGTGCTGCCCGACCACATCATCGACCTCAATCGGGTCGACGGCTTGAGCTACATCCGCGAGCGAGAACGGCGCGCTCGAGATCGGCGCCATGACACGCCAGCGCGACATCGAATTCTCCGACGCTCGTGCGCGAGCGCTGCCCGCTCATGCACGAGGCGATCCGCCAGGTCGGCCATCGGCAGACGCGCAATCGCGGCACGCTCGGCGGCTCGCTCTGTCATCTCGATCCCGTCGGCCGAGCTGGTCTCGCTCGCCGCGGCGCTCGACGCCAAGGTGACGGTCGCCGGCAAGAACGGCACCCGCAGCATCGATTTCTGCCGCCTTTCCGGTCGCCTACATGACGCCGGCGATCGAGCCCGACGAAATGCTCACCGGCGCGACGTTCCCGTGCTGGCCGGCGGGCCACGGCTATGCCTTCGTCGAGTTCTCGCGCCGGCACGGCGACTTCGCCATCGTCTCGGCGGCGGTGCTGATCGAGGAGGACAAGCAACGGCAAGGTGACGCGCGCCTCGGTGACGCTCGGCGGCATGGGGCCGGCGCCGGTGCGGGCGAGCGAGGTCGAGCGGGCGCTGATCGGCGAGATCATCGAGGAAAAGCGGATGCGCGAAATCTGCGAAGTCGTTGCGCAAGCTCGACGCCATCGAGGACATCCACGCGCCGACGTCCTATCGCCAGCAACTGGCGACGGTGCTGCCGCGCCGCGCGCTCATCAAGGCGCATGAACGAATCGCCGAGAGGGCACGGTCATGAGCGAGACACGAAAGATCGCCGTCACCGTCAACGGCACGCGCTACGAGGAGACGGTGCCGGTGCGCGTGACGCTTGCCGACTTCATCCGCCATCAGCTCGGGCTCACCGGCACGCATCTCGGCTGCGAACACGGCGTGTGCGGCGCCTGCACGATTCTGCTCGATGGCCGCTCGGCGCGCTCGTGCCTGATGCTGGCCGTGCAGGCGGACGGCCACGACATCCTCACCGTCGAAGGCATCGCGCCGAACGCCGACACGCTGCATCCGCTGCAGGAAGCGTTCCGCGACAATCACGGCCTGCAATGCGGCTTCTGTACGCCGGGAATTCTGACGACGCTGATCGAGTTCCTGCGCGACAATCCCGACCCGACCGAGGAGGAAGTGCGCATCGGCATTTCCGGCAATCTGTGCCGCTGCACCGGCTACCAGAACATCGTCATCGCCGCGCTCGATGCGGCGAAGCGGCTGCGCAATTCACCTCTCCCCGCGCGCGGAGAGAGGTCGAGCGAGCGGAGCGAGCGAGGGTGAGGGGGCGTTGCCGCAAGTCTGAGCCCGGCGGAGACGCCTCCTCACCCCAACCCTCTCCCCGCACGCGGGGAGAGGGAGACTAGATGCCTCTCCGCTTCGACGACATCGGTAATCGGCTGAAGGCTTTCCGCCTCGGCTCCGGACTGTCGGCCGAGGAGATCGCGCAGAAGCTCGGCATTTCGCGCACCGCACTCTATCGCTTCGAGAAGGGCGAGCTCGCGAAGATCGAGACGCTGGAGAATTTGGCCGACCTTCTGCAAGTGTCGGTGCCGACGCTTGCTCGGCGTCGGCGTCGAATACGTCGCCTCGGCGGTGAGTTATTTCGAGCGCATGCGGCAGATCGAGGAAACCGCCGAGCACATCATCGTGCTCGCCGGGCCGATCTCCTACGTGCTCGCCTCCGACGCCTTCGATGCCGCGCTCGGCGACATGCTGCGCGAGTCGGTGCCCGGACGGCATCCTCGCGCGCTCCCGCGCGCTCGCGCAGATCGACGAGCTGATGGATCGTGCTGCGCCAGCGCAAGGAGTGCTACCGGCGCCGCCAGCCGGCGATCGTCAATCTGATTTCCGCCTCCGAAATGGAGCGCTTTCTGCGCAACGGTCTGGTCGGCCGGCACGATCTTGCCGGAGCAATTGCGCAGCGAACGCCGCGCGCTCGCTCGCGCCGAGGCAGAACATTTCACCGCGCTGATGGAGAACGAGCCGATCGGCGTGCAGATCGGCATCGTGCTCGACACGCTGCCGCACACGAGCTTTCAGATTTTCCGCCAGCCCGACCGGCAGATTCTGGCGTTCAGCCCGTTCCGCCTCGGCGAGGAGCCCAATATCCGCGTCGGCGTCGCCATGATCACCTCGGCGCCCGAGGCGCTGGCGCTGCACGAGAAAATGGCGAAGGATTTATGGGCTCACGCGCTGAAGGGCCCTGCCGCCGTGCGCTTCATGCATGCGATGATGGAGAAGATGGCGAGCGGGTAGATGAGGCTTGCCGAATTTGGGCTCTCGCTGATGGGCGTCCGACATAGGTTAGAGAGATGAGGGTCGCGCGATGAACTTCGATTTTACCGAAGAACAGAAGCTCTTCGCCGAGCAGGTGCGCCGCTTTGCGCACGAGCACCTCGCCGAAGGAGCACTCAAGCGCGCCCACGAGCCAGGCTTTCCGTTCGACGTGGCAAAAGTGATGGCGAAGCAGGGCCTCATCGGCATCACGCTGCCGCAAGCGGACGGCGGCCAGGGCGGCACATTGATGGATGCTGTGATCGCGATCGAGCAGGTCGTTGCCGAGTGTCCGCGCAGCGCCGACGTGGTGCAGTTCGGCAATTTCGGTCCGATCCGCACGTTCGCCGAATACGGCACGCCGGAACAGAAGAAACGTTGGCTCGGCGAGCTTCTCTCCGGCCGCATGGTCATGAGTTTGGGCATGACCGAGCCGGACGCCGGGCTCCGCCGTCACCGATCTGAAAACCAGCGCGCGGCGCGGACGGCACGCACTACGTCGTCAATGGCGGCAAGGTATTCTCCACCTTCAGCGCGGAGGCGCAGATCTTCCTCGTCTACCTGCGCTTCGGTCCCGGGCCTAAACGGCATCGGCTCCGTCCTGGTCGAGCGCGGCACGCCGGGTTTTTCGATCGGCAAGCCGTCGGCTTTCATGAGCGGCGAGGAATGGTGCGAGCTGCATTTCTCCGACTGCCGCATTCCGGCGGAAAACGTCCTGCTCGGGCCCGGCGGCTTCAAGAAGCAGATGGCCGGCTTCAATGTCGAGCGGCTCGGCAATACGGCGCGCTCGCTCGCCTATGGACGCTACGCGTTCAATGCCGCGCGCGACTATGCGTCGACGCGCGAGCAGTTCGGCCGGCCGCTCTGCGAGTTTCAGGGCCTGCAGTGGAAATTCGCCGACATGGCGCTCAAGCTCGAGAGCGCGCAGCTCTTGCTCTACCGCGCGGCGGCGAGCGCCGATAACGGCCTGCCGTCAGCCTACGAGACCGCGCTCGCCAAGGCCGCCTGCAATCAGGCGGGCTTCGAGGTGGCGAGCGAGGCGGTGCAGATCATGGGCGCGCTCGGCTACAGCCAGGAGACGCTGGTCGAATATTGCATGCGCCGCACGCGCGGCTGGATGATCGCCGGCGGCTCGATCGAGATGTTGAAGAACCGCATCGCCGAGCACGTGTTCGACCGCCGCTTCGATCAGCGCAAGCCGAAAGCCGCAGCGGCGGAGTAGTTGGGGCTGACTTGGCGGATAGCGTTTGCCAAAATGGGCGGCGGTCGCTCTATCTCTCGCGCTCGTCGTCGTTTTTTTTCCGAAGGCTTAGCAACGCGTAGGCAATTTCTCTGATCTCTTCGGCGACTCCTCTCTCGTTGCTGATATATGAAAGACGAAGGAGCGTCCGCGCGTATCCGTCGATCGCATCGCTACGGTCCTGCATTACCGGACTAGTCTTTTCTTTTGCCACGTTGCAGGTCCGTCTCGATCACCACGGCCATGGCCATCAGTTCGCGGCCCGCCGCCTCCAGGCCTTCCGCAATCGCGCTGTGCAGCCCCGGTATCCTGGCGCAGCGGAAACACTCCTCCGCCTCCCGGATCAGCCGAGCGGCGTCGGGCGTGCCAAGCAACTGGCGCGTTTCGGATTCCGAGGCGATGTTGCGCAACAAAGTGGCGCTCAACGACACAAGCAAGTTGCGGAGCCGATGATTTTCCGCTTCCAATTCCCTTATTTTAGATGTGCCCATAATCGAGGTTGTTTCACGCGCCATGCACCGCAGATGGATGACCAACCCGCGATTGTCCAATACGTGGGGTTAGCCTCTTTGATATTCGCAGAATATGGGTTGCCGAATCCGCGCCATCGGGATTCCAGCAATAGAGCGGAACTGACGGCTAGCGCTGCGCGCAATGCAAGAACTAAGCGCTTATCAGCTCTTTGGCATTTGCTTGTTCCCGCGCTTGGCGTCGGGCACAGGCGACGAATTTCTGCACGGCCGCCGATTTGTCGCTGCGCCGATGAGCGAGCCCGATGACGGCCTGCGGCATTTCGTCGTCGATCGGCACATAGGCGACGTCGTACGGCAAAACCCGGCTGAAGGATTGGGGCACCACCGACCAGCCCAATCCTGCGGCGACCAGCGGTATGACGGCGATATTGAGCGATGCCGTCTGGCCGAGCTTTGGCGTAAGGCCTGCGAGCCTGATGGCCGCGACGATCAGATCATAGTTCGCGGGATTGTTTTCACGGGCAAACATCACGAGCTTTTCATCCGCGAGTGCCGAGAGGCGGAGCGACGGCGACCGGCTCAGCGGGTGCTCAATGCGAAGGACCGCAACGAAAGGCTCCTTGGCGATGACATCGATTGCGAGACCCTCCGCTTGGTTGATCGGCAGATAAATAAAGGCCGCGTCGAGTTTGCCGGCGCACAACTGCGCCCGCAGCAAAGCGGAGCCGCTGGCCTGCGGGTGCAAAATGACATCGGGATAGTGCGCGAGGTAATCACGGATGATCGTCGGTACATATGGATGGAAATGCGTGCCCACGCCAAAGCCGACATTGACCTGGCCGGTTTCGCCACGAACGCGGCGGCGCACGTCGGTTTTGGTCCGTTCCACCTGATGAAGGATGACGCGTGCTTCCTCGAGCAGCAATCGTCCCGGATTGGTCAGTTCGACACCGCGCGTCTCCCGGCGCAACAGCTGCGCGCCCAGCTCCTTTTCAAGTTGGCGAATTTGCGCACTGAGCGGCGGTTGCTTGATGCCCAGGCGCTTGGCCGCCTTGGTGAAGCTCTTTTCCTCAGCGACGGCGACGAAGTAACGGAGATGGCGCAGTTCCATTGGCAATGTATCCCTATCAATCGGGAACCGCCCGGAATCGTCCCCCTTAGCCGCGGGGCGATCATCTGCAATAACCTTTATATACAGAAACAATTAGAAAAACGCCATTTCCGGGTGACGGACGGCCGCGTGTAGCCGGGCGATTATTGGCGGCTCAGCCATCCCGCCTGCGGGTAAACGAAGAGAGCAGCCAAGCCACCAAGGCCGCGCCGAGCGCGAGCGACGGCGGCGTCGGTGACGCGGCTTACTTCGACAACCGTGATCAATGCAAGCGCGGCGAGACAGACGTTGACCGCAAACACGCGCGCGACGATTTCGGTGACAGAAAATCCGCGGTCAGTGGCGCGCTGATAATAATGCGTGCGATGCGCGTGCCAGATCCGCTCGCCGCGCGACAGGCGGCGAATGAGCGTCAGCGTCGCGTCGGCCAGATAATAGAGCGGCAGGAGCAGCGCCGCCGCCAGATGGCCATGGCCTGCGAGCAGCACCAGGAGCCAGCCGACGAGGAGGCCGATCGGCAGGCTGCCGACGTCGCCAAGGAAGAGCTTGGCGGTGGGCCGGTTGAAATAGGCGAAGCCGAGCATGGCGCCGCCGAGCGCGAGCGCTGCCGCCACGCCGTCGGGCGTCATCGCGCCGAGCGCGCCGAGCGCCACCAGCGCGCCGGCAATCGGGACGATCTCGGCGACCGTCATCCAATCGATGCCGTCCATGAAATTGACGAGGTTGACGAACCACAGGCCGCCGAGGAACAGAAGAATACGCTCGATCCACCACGGCAGCACCGGCAGGACGCGCAAATCGGCGGGCAGCGCATAGAGAATCGCGGCGATGCAGAGCGCCTGTAGAACAAGCCGCGGGATTACCCCGACCGGATGGATGTCGTCGGCGGCGCCGATGCAAGCCATCACGATGACGGCCGCGAAGACGGTCGCGAGCGGGGCTGTGAGCGATGCACCGAACATGAACAGGCTGAGCAGCGTCGCCACAACGGTCGCCGCAATCACCGCGATGCCGCCGCCTTGCGGCGTCGGCGTGCGGTGCGAGGAGCGGGCATTCGGTCTCGCCAGCGCGTAGCGTTGCAGGACGGGATGCAGGATGACGATCAGGCCGGCGCAGATGAGCGCGGACAAGAGCGCAACCGCCAGCCCACGGAAAACCCAGATTGCCGTCGTCGCCGCGCTCATCGTTTCATCGCAAGCTTCGCGTTCCCGGCGGCCGTTCTAGCCGATCGGCTCACGGGCGTCTTGAGCCAAATCGCGGCGGTCAGACTATTCGCCGCAGACTCAATGGCTTACGCTGGTCTCCGTGGCGGCCAATCGGGCCGGCGTCGATGGCCTTCGAGTTTGCGTTTTTTTATCGGGCGAGCCGGTCTATATGGTAGCGCCATGAGGGGATTTTTCGGCAATCCGCGCCGCGTTTTGATCGTCGTGCACGATCTCGTCATGACGGCGCTCGCCATACTCGCCGCATTTTATTTCCGCTTCGAGGACATCGGGCTCACCGAACGCTTCCATTGGCTCCTGATCATTCTGCCCGGCTACCTGGTCTATGCCGGCGCAGTCTATTGGTTTTTCAATCTCTACCAGGCCAAGTGGCGTTTCGCCTCGTTGCCGGACCTGTGGAACATTTTCCGCGCGGTGACGGTGCTGGCGCTCTCGCTGCTCGTGCTCGACTACGTGCTGGTGGCGCCGAATTTTTACGGCACGTTCTTCTTCGGCAAGATCACCATCGCGCTCTACTGGGTCTTGCAGATGTTCTTTCTCGGTGGGCCGCGCATCGCCTACCGCTTGTTCCGCCACGCGCGCACGCAGCAGCAGCACGCGAGAAGTCCTGACGCCATTCCGACGCTGATCGCCGGCCGCGCCGCGGATGCGGAAGTTCTGCTGCGCGCCATCGAGAGCGGCGCGGTGACCAAGATCAGGCCGGTCGGCATCCTGTCGCCTTCGCACTCCGATCAGGGCCAGTCGCTGCGCGGCGTGCCGGTGCGCGGCTATCTGACCGATCTGGAGAGGATCGTCGCGGCGCTTGCCGCGCACGAGATTCGCGTCGCTCGCCTCGTACTCACGCCCACGGCGCTCGCGCCGGACGTTCATCCGGAAGCGATGCTGATGCTCGCGCGCAGGCTCGGTCTCGCCACCAGCCGGCTGCCGTCGCTCGACGCCGGCGATGAGGCGCTGCGGCTCGCTCCGGTCGCCGTCGAGGATTTGTTGCTGCGCCCGAGCGTGAAGATCGACTACCGGCGGCTGGAGAATTTCATCAAGGGAAAGACCGTCGCGGTGACCGGCGGCGGCGGTTCGATCGGTTCCGAAATCTGCGAGCGCGTCGTCAATTTTGGCGCCGGCCGGCTGTTGATCCTAGAGAATTCGGAATTCGCGCTGCACGGGGTGCTGGAGAAGCTCGCGGCGAATCCCGGTTCCACCGCGGTCGAAGGCCGTATTGCCGATATTCGCGATCGCGAACGTCTCACGCGTCTGATCACGGAGGCCGAACCGAACCTCGTCTTCCATGCCGCCGCGCTCAAGCACGTGCCGCTGGTCGAGCGCGAGTGGGACGAGGCGATCAGGACCAACGTTCTCGGCTCGATCAACGTCGCCGACGCCGCGCTGAAGGCCGGCGCGGAAGCCATGGTGATGATCTCGACCGACAAGGCGATCGAGCCGGTATCGGTGCTCGGCGCCACCAAGCGGCTCGCTGAAATGTACTGCCAGGCGCTCGATGGCGCCGCCGCGCGGACAACAAATGGCGGCAAGCCGCCGATGCGGCTGATCGCCGTCCGCTTCGGCAATGTGCTCGCCTCCAACGGTTCGGTGGTGCCGAAGTTCAAGGCGCAGATCGAAGCCGGCGGTCCGGTCACCGTCACGCATCCGGACATGGTGCGTTATTTCATGACCATCCGCGAAGCCTGCGATCTCGTCATCACGGCGGCGAGCCACGCGCTCGGCCCGGCACGCACCGCGGCCTCCGTTTACGTGTTGAATATGGGCCAGCCGATCAAAATCGTCGATCTCGCCGAACGCATGATCCGTCTGAGCGGGCTGGAGCCGGGCCGCGATGTCGATATCGTCTTTACCGGCGTGCGCCCCGGCGAACGGCTGCAAGAGATTCTGTTCGCGCGCGAGGAGCCAAGCGTCGATGTCGGCATCCCCGGCGTCGTCGCCGCCACCCCGGTCTTCCCGCCGGTCGAGACCGTGCGCGAATGGGTCGGCAAGCTTCAGCGCGGCATCGACCGCAGTGAACACGCGGCGATCGTCGGAGTGCTGCGCGAGGCCGTGCCGGATTTTCGCAGCGAAGCGCGCTGAGGCAGAGCTCACTCACACGATCGATGGCGCGGCGTGCTCATGAAACCGGCGGCGAATTTCAGCGCCTGATATGATTTCTACTTCAATGATTCCACTTCATCGAAATACGATTGAGGGACGTGAGGTCCGATGACAAAAGCAGTTCTCGGCATCATCGGCGGCTCGGGCATTTACGATCTGCCCGGACTTGAAAAAGTCCGCAGCAAAAAAATCTCAGGCCCGTGGGGCGAGCCGTCAGGGGCTTTGCGCATCGGCGAGATCGCGGGACTGCCGGTGGTGTTCCTGTCGCGGCACGACACCGGACACCGGCTTTCGCCTTCCGACATCAATTATCGCGCCAATATCGACGCTCTCAAACGCGCCGGCGTCACCGATCTGGTCTCGTTGTCGGCGTGCGGCTCGTTCAAGGAGGGACTGCCGCCGGGCACGTTTGTGCTGATCGATCAACTCGTCGACCGCACGCACAAGCGCGAGAGCTCATTCTTTGGCGAGGGCTGCGTCGCACATGTGTCGATGGCGCATCCGGTGTCGCCGCGGCTGCGCATCCATCTCGCCGAAGCCGCGCTGGCCGAAGGCATCAACGTAGTGCGCGACGGAACCTATGTGTGTATCGAGGGTCCGCAATTTTCCAGCCTCGCCGAGAGCCTCACCTACAAGAATCTCGGTTATTCGGTGATCGGCATGACCAACATGCCGGAAGCCAAGCTCGCGCGCGAAGCGGAGATTTGTTACGCCACCGTCGCCATGGTGACCGATTTCGACTGCTGGCATCCCGACCATGATGCGGTCACCGTGCAGGATGTCATCAAGGTGTTGGTCGGCAATTCCGAAAAGGCGAGGCTTCTGGTGGCGCGGCTTGCCCGCGATTTTCCCCGCGAGCACGAGCCGTGCCCGATCGGCTCCGACCGGGCACTCGACAACGCGATCATAACAGCGCCGCAGGCGCGCGATCCCAAGCTTCTAAAAAAGCTCGACGCGGTAGCTGGCAGAGTCCTGCGCGCTTCCCGGCCCGTGCCCGCACGTCGGAGCAAAAAGCGGCCGAAGCCCTGACCGATCAATAGATCGGCTGCTGGGTGAATTGCGTCGGCGACTCCCACAGTGCCGGTCGTGATGTCGAACGGAACATATTGCTGCGCGGGGCAGCGGTCGGTGCGCACGTCGTAGCGCGGCATTGACGATCTTATCGCCGTCGATGAAGAACGAATAGAACCGCGTCACTCCGTGATCGTCGTAGCGCAGGCAGGCGAGCCAATTCCAGCCGGTCTCGACATGTACCCAGCGCGGGGGCGATATCTGAAAGTTGCCGTAGCTTGTGAGGTTCTTGAAGCTCTTGAGCGAGTTGGCAATCAGCACGCCGTAATTGGCCGGCGGTGCCGGTTGCGCCACATCTTCCGGCAGCGCCACGGTGCATTGCGCGAGCAGCGTCGCGGCCGTCAACAGCGCGACTACCGGCAGGGCCGGCGACCGCAAGGCTCGGCACGTGCCGCCGCCACGTTGTCGCCTTCATCGTCGCTTTGTCTCGCATGCCGTGCCGGCCCTTGAAGCACCGGCCAGGGGCTATGTATAGGTGTTAAGATTTCTGCGCTAGCCGTGGGTAGCCGGGGGATCGATGCGCAGGGGCAAACAAATCGGTATTTCGCGCCAACTCTTCCGCGTCGCTGTTGTGCTCGCGCTCGGCGCGCTTACCGGGGCCTGTTTCCAGCCGCTCTACGGCGATCGCACGCTTTCGGCGGGTGACACGGTTCGCGACAAGCTAGCCTCCGTCCAGGTCGGCGAAATCCCAGCCGCTAGTGGCAGTCAGGAAGCCCGTCTCGCGGTCGGGATGCGTAATGCGCTGATGTACGATTTCAACGGCGGGGCGGCGCCGTCCGCGCCGACCCACCGGCTGGACGTGAGGCTAAGTTCTGGCATCAATACGGTCATTGTTGACGTGGCGAGCGGCCGGCCGGATACGCAGGTCGAGGTGCTCAATGTCACCTTTACTTTGACCGAGATAGCGACCGGCAAGGTGGTGCTGAGCACCACGACCTTTGCCCGCGCCTCATTCGACATTCCTGGCACGGCGCAGCGCTTCGCCCAGCAGCGCGCTTGGCGCAACGCCGAGGATCGGGCGGCGAACACGGCCGCCGAGAACATCCGGAACCGGCTGGCGTCGTTCTTCGTCGCGGGTACCTGAGTAAGCCGCGGACCGCGCCGTTCCCATCCGGTCGGGGCGCCTGACGGCGGTCCCAAACTACACCCTGGCAGCGCTGGCCTTAACCAATTCTTGTTCATAATCAACAACCAATTCTTCTTTGTTTTCAACGGCCTTTGCCTTGCCAAAGCCATTTTTTGGGAACACGACTAGACCTAGGGGGATAGCCTCGTCGAACGTTTTTACCGCGCGGCCCGGACCATCCGGGCGGCGCTATAGCGTTGTTTTGCTTGGGGAGCACGTGAGTGGCGGACCTTCGGGGTGGCCGTCAGTTTCGGCGGCGACAACGCTGCAGTGCTCCGGCGTTCCGGGCGTTCGTGGTCCGGGCGTTCGCTATTTTGGCGATGGGCTTTGCCCCCCTCTGCACGCCGGCGTTCAGCCAGGTCGGGACCGTCAGCACCCCCAACGAACTGCGTTTTCCGCCCCGGTCCAAGCCTGCCCCCAGTCCGCCGGTGCCCGCCAACACGCCGATGCTCGTTCAGGCCAACGAGATGAGGTACGACTACAACAACAACACCGTTGCCGCGGTCGGCAACGTGCAGATTTATTACGGCGGATCGACGATCGAGGCGGACGAGGTCATCTACGACGAAAAAACCAAGCAGCTGCGTGCGCAGGGAAACGCCAGGCTGACCGAGCCGAACGGCCGCATCACTTATGGTCAGATCATCAATCTGACCGACGATTACCGCGAGGGATTTGTCGATTCGCTTCGCCTCGAAGCGCCCGACGACACCCGGTTTGCCGCGCAGCGTGCCGATCGCTCGCAAGGCAATTACACCGTATTGCAAAACGGCGTCTACACCGCCTGCGAGCCCTGCCAGGACCATCCCGAAAAGCCCCCCGAATGGCAGGTGAAGGCGGCGCGCATCATTCATTCCGACAATGAGAAGATGCTCTATTTCGAAGACGCGACCGTCGATTTTTTTGGACTGCCGGTCGCCTATTTTCCGTTCCTGTCTGCCCCCGACACAACGGTCAAACGCAAGAGCGGCTTTCTCTTTCCGACGCTAGCGACAAGCTCGGCCTACGGGCTCAGCGTCACCACCCCGTATTATTTTGATCTCGCGCCGGATTACGACCTCACCCTCTATCCGCGCTTCATGACAAAGCAAGGCGCATTGGTGGAGGCCGAGTGGAACCAAAGGCTGATCAATGGCTCCTACTCGATCAAGGCCGCCGGCATTTATCAGCTCGATCCGCAGTTCTTTACCACCGAATACGGCCCGGGCACCGAGGCGGCGCACGACTTTCGCGGCACCATCCTGACCGCCGGCCAATTCGACATCACCAATCAGTGGGTCTGGGGCTGGACCGGCGTTCTGGTGACCGATCCGACCTTCATCACCGACTACTCGTTGAGCCGGTTAAACGGCACCAATCTCGATCCGTTCCACACCGGCACCAGCGAGTCCTCGGAAGGCATCTCGCAGCTTTATCTGGTGGGCCGCGGCGATCGAAGTTACTTCGACCTGCGCACGATCTACTACACCGGCTATTCGGAACTCGACCAGCAAAGTCAATTGCCGATCGTCGCGCCGGTGCTCGATTATTCGAAGACGCTGCCTAACCAGGTGTTCGGCGGCGAAGTGAGCTACAAGTTCAACCTGACCAGCCTGTCGCGTGAACAGGCAAGCTATGACCCGATCAGCGAGGCCGCCGTCCAGCAGAACATCTGCGCCAACGGCTTGGCGGAGACTGCCGACACGGCGCTCCTCAACAAATCCAACTGCCTCTTACGCGGTATTCCGGGCGTTTACACGCGCGCCTCCGGCGAGGTCGACTGGCGCCGCACCGTGGTCACCGATAACGGTCAGATGATCACTCCCTTCTTCCAGCTGCGCGGCGACGTCGCCTCGGTCGACGTCTCCAGTCAGCCGGGGGTGTCGAACTACATCGCGACCGGGGACAGCGAACTCGCCCGCGCCATGCCGGCGGTCGGCGTGGAATACCGCTATCCGATGATCGACGTCGAACCTTGGGGCACGCAGACGGTCGAACCGATCGCGCAGCTCATCCTGCGCCCGAACGAGACCGACATCGGCAAGTTTCCCAACGAAGACGCGCAGAGCCTCGTCTTCGACGACACCGATCTGTTCTCGGTGGACAAGTTTTCCGGCTGGGACCGCGTCGAAGGCGGCGGCCGCCTGAATGCCGGCATGCAATATACCGCGCAGTTCAATCAGGCCGGCTCGGTGAACGCGCTGTTCGGGCAATCCTACCAGCTCTACGGCCTCAACTCGTATACCGTCGGCGACATCACCAATACCGGCCTCGACAGCGGGCTGGATAAGACCATCTCGGATTATGTCGGCCGTATCTCCTATCAGCCGAACTCGACCTACATGTTCCTGGCGCGGGCGCGCTTCGATGAAGAGACGTTCGCCATGCAGCGCTTCGAACTCGAGTCGCGGGCCAATTTCGATCGCTGGGGATTTAGCTTCCTCTACGGCGACTACGCGGCCCAGCCGGAGCTCGGGTTCCTCACCCGCCGCGAGGGATTTCTCGTCGGGCGTGACGTACAAGGTCAACGCCAACTGGGTCGTGCTCGGCTCCGCCGGCTACGACCTCATCGCGCATCAATTCAATCAAACACGGGTCGGCGTCGGTTATGTCGACGATTGCTTCATGTTGGCCGTCAATTACGTCACCGGTTATACGTATAACGGCACGGCTACGCCGGTCCAAAACTCGGGCTTCACTCTGCAGTTGAGCCTGCGTACCTTGGGCCCGGATGCGTTGACGCAAGGGTTCTGACAAGGCTTCTGATATATGCCCGATTGCGCCGGGCGGGTGTTCCATAGTCAAAGGGCCGAGGCGAGGGCAGGGTTATGCGTGAACCGGACGATATGGTGGCGGTGCATTTTCGCCGATCGTGCGAGGCGCTCGATCGCGCGGCGGAGGATCCGCGGCTGCGCGATGCGATCTACGCCATTGCCGATACTGTGACGCGAGCCTTCCGCGGTGGCGGCAAGCTGATGATCGCCGGCAACGGCGGCAGCGCGGCGGACGCCCAGCATATCGCCGGCGAGTTCCTCTCCCGGCTTAATTTCGACCGCCACCCGCTGCCCGCCATCGCGCTCACTTGCGATTCCTCGGTGATGACAGCGATCGCCAACGATTACGGATTCGATCAGGCCTTCGAGCGGCAGGTGCGCGGCCTGGGCCGGCCAGGCGACGTGTTTATCGCGATCTCGACGTCCGGGCGCTCGCCCAATGTGCTGATGGCGCTGAAAGCGGCTCGCGAAATCGGCGTTACCACCGTCGGCTTCAGTGGCGACGGGGAGCGCGTCATGGCGGCGCATTGCGATCATTTTCTGGCGGCGCCGTCCGCCGAGACGCCGCTCATTCAGCAAATCCACATCGTCGCCGCGCACGCGATTTGCGGGCTGGTGGAACGCAATCTGTTCGGCGGCGGATCGGCAAAGGCCGGTTGATCACGAACGCCACGCGGGCTGCCCGGCCGTGTCAGCTACAATCGTCTTTGTTATTTGCTTCCGACACCGTCCGGGTCGTTAGGACCGCGCGATGACGACCGATGATATCGGCTTATGGTGTGAACGGGGTGAGGCGGGCGAGCATTTGCGCCCGGCATTGTTCCTCGACCGCGACGGGATCATCGTCGAAGAAACGAATTACCTCTGCCGCGCCGAGGACGTGCGCATGATCGATGGCGTCGCCGCGGCAATCGCCCGCTGCAACGGCTTACGCATTCCAGTCGTGGTGGCCACCAACCAGTCGGGGATTGGCCGCGGTCTTTACGGCTGGGACGACTTCCACCGCGTGCAAGCAGTGATATCTGAAGCCTTGGCGGCCGTCGGTGCTCATCTCGATGGTGTGTTTGCTTGCGCGTATCACGGCGAGGCCTTGGAGCCGTTCCGGGTTGCCGACCATCCTTGGCGAAAGCCCAATCCCGGCATGCTTCTGGCCGCCGCCTTCGGCCTCAATCTCGACCTCTCTCGGTCCTGGATCGTTGGCGACAGGGCGAGCGATCTCACTGCTGGTTTGGCGGCGGGGCTTGCCGGCGGGACTTTGGTTCCTCTTGACGAGCGCGAGCGCGAACAGGCATCGCTGCTCGCGAACGCGCGGTTTAGCGTCGAGACTGCGTCAAATCCGGCCGTTGCCATCCTGGGTGTCGTCGCAGCCGGACGTTTGTCTTGACTTCCGCTGTGGCCGCAATTCATTCAGAGGTCGTGTGTCATGAGGCTGTTGCCGGCTGCGGCGCGGCCGGGCTTGTAGGAACGATATGGCCACTCCCATCGTCCCCCTGATCATGTGCGGCGGCGCCGGCACGCGGCTGTGGCCCGCTTCGCGTGAGAACAGGCCGAAGCAGTTCCTGCCGCTGTTCGGGCAGTATTCCACTTTTCAGGAAACAGTTCGCAGAGTGTCCGATCCGGCCTTGTTCGGCCGGCCGGTCATCGTCACCAACGGCCAGTACCGCTTTCAAGTCACCGAGCAGCTCGCCGCCATCGGGGTAGCCGCCGACATTCTGCTTGAGCCGATGCGGCGCGACTCCGGCCCGGCCATCGTTGCCGGCAGCCTGTTTGCCCGCAACCGCGACAAGGACTGTTTGGTGGTCGCGCTCGCCGCCGATCACGTCGTCACCGACGTGGACGCCTTTGTCAAGGTTTGCGCCGCGGCGTCTCGCGCTGCCGCGGACAATCGCATCGTGACATTCGGTGTTCGCCCGAGCCGGCCGGCGATCGAGTACGGCTATATCCGCGCCGGCGCCCCCATCGGCGCCGACATCTTCGCCATCGATCAATTCGTGGAGAAGCCCGACGCCGCGACGGCGAAGCGCTACGTTGCGGAGGGCTATCTGTGGAACTCCGGTAACTTTCTGTTCCGCGCCGATCTCCTGCTCGAAGAGTACCGCGCGTTCGAGCCGGACAGCGCGGGTGCGATCGCCCAGGCGGTCGCGGCCGCCGGCGACGATCTCGGCTTCGTCACGCTCAATGCCGAAGCGTTTGCGCGCGCCGCGCCGAAGTCGATCGATTACGCTGTGATGGAACGCACCAACCATGCCGCCGTCATGCCGGTCTCCTACGGCTGGTCCGATGTCGGCTCGTGGCAGGCGGTGTGGGAATTGTCCGCGCGCGATTCGGCGCAGAACGCCGCGCAAGGTTCGGCGTTCTTCGTCGACTCGAGCGGCTGCTATGTGGCCGCCGATAAGCAGCTGGTCGCGCTGTTCGGTCTGCAAGACGTGGTCGTCGTGACCACCGCCGATGCCGTCCTGGTAGCGCGGCGCGATGACGCCGATGGGCTGCGCCGCGTCGTCGCCAAGCTCAAGGACGTGGCGCCGGCGGTGACTGAGGATCACCTGAAAGTGCATCGCCCGTGGGGCTCCTACCAATCGCTCGATCAGGGCGACCGTTTTCAGGTCAAGCGCATCGTGGTCAAGCAAGGCGGACGATTGTCGCTGCAGATGCATCACCACCGCGCCGAGCACTGGGTGATCGTGCGCGGCACCGCGCGGGTCACCGTCGGCGACGAGGTCAAGATCCTGCACGAGAACGAGTTGATCTACGTGCCCAGCGGTGCGCGCCATCGCCTGGAAAATCCCGGTAAGATCGACCTCGAATTGATCGAAGTGCAGACCGGCTCCTATCTGGGCGAGGACGATATCGTCCGCTTCGAGGACGATTATCACCGCCGATAAACGCGCGCTTTTCCACTGCCAGTTGAGAGCATCTCGCCCGCCAGCTGCAGCTGGGTTGCCTGTCGGCATGCCATTTGCTTCGGAGCGGGCGCCGCCCCCGTCAACGTTCGGGGCGGCCAGATTGTAAGCCTTGGACGCAAAATGTGTTGGGGCCTCTGCGCAGCCCGGTCGCCATCCGGCACGGGTCGTGCTAGGGAAAGTGGCGGGTTGCAGGCCTGTGGGGGCGCGTTCGGGCCGAAGGTAAGGGTGTCGAAGTGGCGGGGAATAGTGCATTGCGGGTCGGCGTGGTGGGCGTCGGCGTCATGGGCTCGAACCATGCGCGTGTGCTCTCTGATATGGCCGGCGTGGAACTGGTCGGCATTGTCGATCCCGAGCGCAAGCCGCGGGAATTAGTGTCCGGCACGCTCGGTTGCGCCGCTTTCGCTGATGTCGACGCGTTGCTCGGGCGCGGGGTCGATGCGGTCACCATCGCGGCGCCGACCCATCTGCACCACGATATCGCACTCAAATGCATCGCCCGCGGCGCCAGTGTTCTGGTCGAGAAGCCGATTGCATCCACCGTCGAGGAAGGCCGCGCGATCGTCGCCGCGGCCAAGCGTGCCGGCGTCACGCTCATGGTCGGCCATGTCGAGCGTTTCAATCCCGCTGTCCAATCGATCAAGCGGGCGATCAAGGACCAGGACATCCTGTCGATCGCCATCACGCGGGTCGGGCCGTTTCCGCCACGCATGTCGAATGTCGGCGTGGTGATCGATCTCGGCGTGCACGACATCGATCTCATCCGGTGGTTCACCGAATCCGAGATCGTCGAAATCCAGCCGCAGACCTCGAGCGCGGTCGCCGAGCGCGAGGACATCGCGCTGTTGCAGTTCCGCACCGCCTCCGGCGTGCTCGCTCACATCAACACCAACTGGCTCACCCCGTTCAAGGCGCGCAACATCCATATCGCCACCCGCGACAAATATCTGATCGGCGATCTGTTGACGCTGCAGGTCACCGAATGTTTCGGCTTTCAGCCGGACGGCAGCTACTCGATGCGGCATCTGTCGGTCGGCTACGCCGAGCCGCTGCGCGCGGAACTGTTGGCCTTCGTCAATGCTGTCCGCAGCGGCGAACAGCCGGCGGTGACCGGCGAAGAAGCGGTCGCGAGCCTCGAAATCGCCATCCGCTGCCTCGACGCCCGCACTGCGCAGGCGGCGCCGCAACGCAAAGGACCGCGCCGCGTCGCCGGCTGACGCGGTCGTGGCAGCCTTGGACGCGAAAGCCTTGGATCAGACAATGAACCAGCACACTCGCCTTGACGAGCGGCCGATCCCGTTCATCGACGTTGCGGCACAGCGCCGCCGGCTCGGCAGTGCCGTCGATGACGCGATCGCCCGCGTCCTTGCCCATTGCCAGTTCATCCAGGGGCCCGAAGTGCGTGCGCTCGAAGCCGAGCTCGCCGCCTTCTGCGGCGCGCGCCACGTCATCGCCTGTTCGAGCGGAACCGATGCGCTGCTGCTTGCGCTCATGGCCTGGAATGTCGGGCCGGGCGACGCGGTGATCTGCCCGACGTTCACGTTCTGCGCCACCGCCGAGATGGTGGCGCTGCTTGGCGCAACGCCGATCCTGGCCGACGTGCAGGCGGACACGTTCAATCTCGATCCCGACAGCTTGGCGCGCGCGGTGGCGACCGCGAAGCGGCTGGGGCTTAAGCCGCGCGGCATCATCCCGGTCGATCTGTTCGGCCTGCCGGCGGATCACGACGCGATCGCTGCCATTGCCGCTGAACACGGCTTGTTCGTGCTCGACGACGCGGCGCAATCCTTCGGCGCCACCTATCGGGGCCGCAAGCTCGGCGCGCTCGCGACCGCGACCACGACCAGCTTTTTTCCGGCCAAGCCGCTGGGCTGCTACGGCGACGGCGGCGCCGTCTTCACCGATGACGACGCGCTGGCGGCGCGGATCAAGAGTCTGCGCGTGCACGGCGAGGGCGTGGACAAATACGATACCGTGCGCATCGGCATTACCGGCCGGCTCGACACCATCCAGGCGGCGGTGCTGCTGGAAAAGCTCAAAATATTTCCCGACGAAATCGTTGCCCGCAATCGGGTGGCGGCCCGCTACAGCGACGCTCTCGCCGATGTCGCGATCGTGCCGCGCGTCGGCAACCACTCGACCTCGGTCTGGGCGCAATACACGATCAGGCTTGCGCCTGGCACGCGCGATGCGTCTCGCGGCCGCGCTCAAGGCGCAGGGCATTCCGACCGCGATCTATTACGCCAAGCCGTTGCATCGCACGGAGGCCTATCGGCGCTTCCCGGTCGCCGACGGCGGCGCGCCGGTGAGCGAACGGCTCGCCGACGAAGTCATCAGCCTGCCGATGCACGCCTATCTCGATCCTCCGGTGCAGGATCGCATCGTCGCGGCGGTGCGCGGCGCGCTGAAGGGATAAGTGAATCCCGCTCATTCCCGCGTAAGCGCGAAACCAGGCGAAGAATCCGCTAGTCTCTCAAATGCGCTGGGTCCCCGCTTTCGCGGGGACGAGCGGATAGTGGAAATTAGACGGCGCCAATGCTCAAGAAGATTCTCACCGTCGGCGGCTATACGCTGCTTTCGCGCCTGACCGGGTTTCTGCGCGACATCATGCTCGCGGCGATCCTCGGCGCGGGACCCGCCGCCGACGCGTTTTTCGTCGCCTTCCGGCTGCCTAATCATTTCCGCGCCATTTTTGCCGAAGGCGCGTTCAACGCCGCCTTCATCCCGGCCTACGCCCGCATCCGCACCCAGGGCGGCCCCGAAGCCGCCAAGGAGTTCGGCGACCGCATCTTCACGCTTCTGGTCGAGACGCAGGTGGTCCTGCTGGTGCTGGCGCTCCTCTTTACGCCGCAGGTGATCGAAATACTGGCGCCCGGGTTTTCGCGCGAACCGCACCAGTTTGAACTCGCGGTTTCGCTCACCCGCATCACCTTTCCCTATCTTCTCCTCATCACGCTGGTGACGCTGTGGAGCGGCATTCTCAACGCGATGCACCGTTTCGCCGCGGCCGCCGGCGCGCCGATCCTGCTCAACCTCGCGATGATGGCGACGCTGGCGGTCGCGTTCTATTTCCCCGGCGCCGGCTACGCGGCGGCCTGGGGCGTGCTCATTTCGGGCGTGCTGCAGGCGATGCTGGTCGGCGGTGACGCGTGGCGCAGCGGGGTGATGACGTCGTTTCGCGGGCTGCGCTGGGACGAAGACGTACGCCGGTTCTTTCGCGCGCTCGTTCCGGCGACCATCGGCTCGGCCGGCACGCAGCTCGCTTTGTTCGCCGATACCATCATCGCGAGCTTCCTCTCGGCCGGAGCGATCTCGGCGCTCTATTACGCCGACCGCATCGACCAGCTGCCGATCGGCGTCATTGGCATTGCCGTCGGCACGGTCTTGTTGCCGGAAATGACCCACCGGCTCGCCGCCGGCGACGATGTCGGCGCCCATTCGGCGCAGAACCGGGCGATTGAGTTCGCGCTTCTGCTCGGCATTCCCTGCATCGTGGCCTTCCTGGTGATGCCCGAGACCATCATGCGCGGCCTGTTCATGCGCGGCCGCTTTACCGCCGGCGATGCGCACTCCGCGGCGATGACGCTGATGGCCTATACGATCGGGCTCGTTCCATTCGTGCTGATCCGTAGCGTGGTGGCGCCCTTTCTTGCCCGTGGTGACACCGCCACGCCGGTAAAGGCGGCGCTGACCGGAACCGCCGTCAATATCGTTTTCAAGATTGTGCTGATGGGTCCGCTGGCGCAGGTTGGGCTTGCGCTGGCAACCTCGATCGGCGCCTGGATCAACTTCATTCTGGTGCTTTGGCTGGCGGGGCGCGCGGGCTTCATCGCCGCCGACCGGGAGCTCAAATCCTCGCTCGGTAAGCTTGCCGCGGCTGGCGTCGCCATGACTCTCTTGCTTATGGCCGCGCTGCCGATTGTCACCGCGCTGTTATCTTCGCTGTCCAGATTTCGCAACGAATTGGAGCTGATCGTCTTGACGTTGATCGGTGGCGGCTTCTATGGCGTGCTCGTTCTGATCATGTTTGGACGACGCTGGATGTCGCTCTTGCGGCGGGGCGACAAAGCCGAACCGGGCGGACCTTCGGCGCCTTCGATCAATGCGTCTTAAGCCGACACGGAGATTTTCGCGATGCACGTGAGCATGATCGGCGCCGGCTATGTCGGTCTCGTCTCCGGCGCCTGTTTCGCCGATTTCGGCCATGACGTCACCTGCATCGACAAGGATGCTGGCCGCGTCGCCGCGCTCAATCGCGGCGAGATCCCGATCTTCGAGCCTGGTCTCGCCGAGCTGGTCGAAGCCAATGTCCGCGGCGGCCGGCTCAAGTTCGCCGTCGAGGCGTCCGCGGTCGCCAAGGCTGAGGCCGTTTTCATCGCGGTCGGCACGCCGTCGCGGCGCGGCGACGGGTACGCCGATCTGAGCTTCGTCTACGAGGCCGTGCGCGCGATCGCGCCGCTGCTTGCGCCTAATACGGTCGTGGTCACCAAATCCACCGTTCCGGTCGGCACCGGCGACGAGATCGAACGCATCCTGCGTGAGATGCGCCCGGACGCCGATCTGCAGGTCGTGTCCAACCCGGAATTCTTGCGCGAGGGCGCAGCGATACAGGATTTCAAGCATCCGGATCGGATCGTGGTCGGCACCGGCAATGCCCGCGCTCGCGCCGTGCTGGCGGAGATTTACCGGCCGCTTTATCTGAACGCCGCGCCGATTCTCTATGTCAACCGGCGCGCCGCCGAACTGATCAAATACGCCTCGAACGCCTTCCTTGCCACCAAGATCACCTTCATCAACGAAATCGCCGATCTGTGCGAGCAGGTCGGCGCCGACGTGCAGGACGTGGCGCGCGGTATGGGCGCCGACGGCCGCATCGGCTCGAAGTTCCTCCATCCGGGTCCGGGCTTCGGCGGCTCCTGCTTTCCGAAGGATACGACCGCGCTGCTCAAGACCGCGCAGGATCACGGCGTTGCGCTGCGCATCATCGAGGCGGTGTCGGCCGTCAACGATGCGCGCAAGCGTGCGATGGCGCGCAAGGTCGTCGCCGCGCTCGGCGGCTCGGTGCGCGACAAGACCATCGCGGTGCTCGGGCTGGCGTTCAAACCGAACACCGATGACACGCGCGACTCGCCAGCGATCCCGTTGATCACGGCGCTGCAGGATTTGGGCGCCAAGGTGTGCGCCTATGATCCGGCCGGCATGGAGCAGGCCAAGCCCGCGCTGCCGGCGGTGAATTATTGCGGCAGCGCCTACGAGGCCGCCGAGGGCGCCCATGCGCTGGTGATCGCCACCGAATGGGAGCAATTCCGCGCGCTCGATCTCGCCCGGCTCAAGAGCATCATGGCGCAGCCGGTGATCGTCGACCTGCGCAACATCTATCGCCCCGACGAAATGAAGCGCGCGCAGTTCCGCTACGTGGCGATCGGGCGAGCCGAGGTGGAGTAGGGCGCACGGCCTCGGCGCAGAGTGTCCGATTCTAATTGCCCTAAGCCTTCAGCTTTAACAGCCGATCCGCGTTGCCGTGCGCGAATTTTTCGAGGTCGGCGGGCGAGAGCGGCAAATTGTCGAGGAATCTGCGGCCCATGGCGTTGCTCGAATAGGGATAATCGACCGAGAACATCAGCCGGTCGATGCCGAAGGTTTGCAGCGTGGCGAGAAACGGCGGGTTGGTGAACAGACCGGCGGAGGTGATGTAGACCTGATCGGTGAGAATTTTCGACAGCGGGCGGGAGAGGTAGGAGAGGTCGGACCCGAATTCATGCTCGGCGCGGGCCAGCATGAAAGGCAGCGCCTCGCCCAGATGGCCGATGATTAGAGTGAGCCGCGGATATTTGTCGAGCACCCCCGACACCGCGAGCCGCATGACATGCAGCGCGGTCTCGTAGTGCCAGCCCCAGGCGAAGGTTGAAAGGCCGACGGCGACTTTCGCCGGGAACGAGCCTTCGTGAAAGTAATAGGCCTTGCGGATTTCGGCCGACGGCGCGCCGGGATGCAGATAGAGCGGCACGCCGAGTTTTTCCGCGCGCGCGAGCAATGGCGCGAACATGGGATCGTCGAGAAAGCGGCCGCGGATCATGCCGCTGATCAGCGCGCCCTTGAAATCATATTCGGCGACAGTGCGCTCGAGCTCGTCCGCCGCTGCGGCAGGCACGCTCGCGGCAAGATGCGCGAAGGCGGCGAAGCGATCGGGGCGCTCGGCAATTCGCTTGGCCAGGAGGTCGTTATATTTTTTCGCGAACACGACCGCCTCGTCGTCGGCGAACATCTCCGCGCTCGGGCCCTTGGAGATGCCGGCCCGCGACAGCACCTGCACGGTGATGCCGTGGCGGTCCATGTCGGCAACGCGCCCGTCGAGATCGTTGATCTTGTCGCCCGCCTCGACAACGATGGAGGGCAGGCTCTCGACCGCGATCGGCGGCCGCGACGACGGCACCATGCCGCCGACATCGAGCAGGCTGAAATGCTCTTCGAGCGCGACGGTGCGCATTCTTTTCCTCCGCTGTGATGCCTGACAGGTCTGTACCATTTGCAGCGCCGATTTAGGAATATCCAGTCCGGGCGTCTCCGGTTGATCGCTTCCCTCGTCATTCCGGGGCCGAGCGAAGCGAGGAGCCCGGAATCCATAGTCGCTGACCTGTGAGTATGGATTCCAAACTCGCCGCTTTGCGGCGATCAGCTGACGGAGATACGCCTCGGCGTCCTGCACGCTGTCATTGTGCTCCGGCATCTCCAGCGCACGATGGACGTAAGCATGCCGGTGGAGCAGCTCCGCTACTTCCGACAGGGTAGCCTTGGCCTCATCGTTGCCAGCTCGCTCGGCTTGACGAGACCAGCCCAGCCGGGCGCCATCGACGATAACAGGCAAGCGACGACCAAAAAGGTGAGGCTCGATGTTCGCGCTTTCTTGCTGACCATGTTTGAAATGGATCAAAGGTGCATCACAGCCAGATTGATCGCATCGCCGTTTTGTTAGGAACGGCTTCCGGGCGCGATCAGCGGCTCGGCGGCCCGGGCATTCCGGGCTGACCCAGGCCGTTTTTCATGTCGAGAATATTCATCTTGAAGCCGTTTGCCATGATCACATCGCCCGGCTTCTGGCCTGCCGCGCAGGGCCCGCTCCACTTCGCGGTCATGGTGGTGCTTCTCGTTGGCGCTCCTTCGCCCTGGCTCGTCAGCATCATCGTGTAGTTGCTGTCGAAACTGCCGGTGATGACCGCGTGCGTCGTGCGGGTTTTTCCGGCGATCGTGCAGACCGAGTCGAGCGTTATCGTATCGCCTGACCGCTGTACGTCGCGCTTGGAACACGCGCGCTGGACCATGCTACCGCTCATCGATTGCAGCGCCGCATCGGTCTTGGCGTCGGTGCACTGTTGCATCGAGACGGCGTGGCCATCGGGGGTGTTCATGCTCACAATCCATAGCCCAGCTTTGCGGGGCGGGAGCTCCGCTGCGGAAGCGGCGGTCACGCCGAGAACGAGAATGAACAAGGCTTTCTTCAATGCCGCCATCGCCGCCTCCCAGTCGTGTAAGCTCGTATTTGCCCGCAGGCCTCGAACGCGAGCGTCACATTATCTGTTTTCCCGGCTGCCCGAAAGCGCGACACGCCCCCAAGCGTTCGGATCATTTGCATTCGGATAGAAAAGCTGTTGCCCGTTGATCTGGTAACCGGCAATGATCCTTTGCCCTTCCGGAAGAGCCGACACGGCGGCACAGACATGGCGGCACAGACATGGCGGCACAGACATGGCGGCACAGACATGGCGGCACAGATGGCAGACTGTCACGACGTGCCAAAAACAGACAACGCCGGGCGATCACCCATGTCTGCTTCGTGCCAAAAGCGATGAGGCGTTACCGCTTTGCGGTCAACGCGTTCCAAGCTGCGAGCGAGTCCATATAGTCCCGCCAATGCGCGACCTACCGGCTTTCGATTTTGATAATCGAACAGAACCGATTGTCGTATTTCGCGCCATTGGCGATGACTGTCCCGTGGACTTCGTATTCGATGACGGCGACGTGGCCGTCGCCGGTCTTATGCACAATCAGCTCGTTGGCGGACCGAAGCGCGATGTTATCAACATAGCCCCTGAATGCAGCCATCAGATCGGTTCGCCCCTTTATCACGCGAGGCCAGCCGGGGACATCGTAGAGGACTTCGTAGATGATCTCGTCTTTGATGATGTCGAAGAAGTGCTCGCCGTCAACGAGATCGCCCAGCGCACCTCTCACCAGATCGAAGTACGGCGCAGCATTCTGGTAGACAGCGTATTTGGACATTCAACTCTCTCAACGCGCTTTCAAGTCGACGAAGTGCCGCGTGCTCAGTCCTGCTCAGCCTGGCGCATCTTGTCGAGGACGCGCTTATAACGCACCGGGCCGACGTCGACGGCGAGGACGACCGGGTCGAGCGGCTCGTTCGCGCTCTCGATGATGCGCTGCTGCGCCTCGATCACCGGCGCGTCCTGTTCGGCGAAGGCGAAGCGGCGCATGTCGGCGATCTTCTTTTGCAGATCGCGGTTGAGCTTCTCGTCGGTCGTCATCACGCCGAAACGCACGGCGGTGAAATGGTAGAGCGTCGAGCGCTCGTTCTCCGGCGTGAGCATGTGGATGGCGTTGTAGCCGGTGCCGCTTTCCGGCGCCGCGCCGATCTTGCAGATGCCGGTGACGAGCCGCAGCGTCATCGGCGCCATCCAGCGCATCCTGGTGAACTTGTCGACGCGCGGCGGATGGTTCGGCCAGAACTGCGCGAACATGCCGGGCGGCGCCGAATTGGTGGCGTGCCGTCCCACCACCACGTCGTCGCCGTCCTGCTCGACAGTGATTTCCGATTCCACCGTATCGGCGTTACCGAGAATGCCCTCGTGCAGGTACGAGGTGTGGCTGAGGTCGAGCAGGTTGTCGATGATCAGCTGATAGTTGGCGCGGATGGTGATGCTGTCGCGCTTGGTGGTGTGGATCTCCGGCACGTTGTCGAGTACGCCGAAGTCCGGCACCTTGCCGGCATCGGCCGGCGCCGTGCCCATCCAGATCCACACCGCCTTGTGTTTTTCAGTGGCCGGATAGCTTTTCACGCGCGCCCGCGGCGGAATGTTTTTTGTTCCGTGCGGATTGCGCACGCAGGCGCCGCTGCCGTCGAACTCGAGCCCGTGATACGGGCACTGGATGCGGTCGCCGCCGACGATCTTGCCCATCGAGAGCGGTGCGAAGCGGTGCGGGCAACGATCCCCGATCGCTGCCACCGAGCCGTCGGCCTTGCGATAGAGCACGATCGGCTCGTCCATGATGGTGCGATGCACGAGCGCGCCGTCGCCGATGTCGTCGGACCATGCCGCCACGTACCAGGCGTTGCGGACGTAACCTCCGCCGATCAGCTCTTGCGATGGCCTCGTCGCTGCAGGCACCGATTGCGGCGATTGCATCATGGCGAATCCTCTCCCGGCGACGGCTCAACGTCGAGCGAGAAGACTAGCACAGGGCACCGAAGAGGTGGAAAGCCGCGAGCTCCCGGTCAGTCCGCCTTGATATCAGCGAACTTGATCACCTTCGCCCACTTCGTGATGTCGTCGGCGACGTATTTGCCGAATTCCGGCACGGTCATCGGCATGGGTATGCTGCCCAAATCTTCAAGCTTCTTCTTGAAGGCGGGATCGCCGAGGCTTGCGACCACGGTCTTGTTGATCAGCTCGATGTCGGCAGCGGGCATGCCCTTCGGGGCGGCGAGCGCATGCCAGCCGCTGGCGTCGTAACTCGGCAATGATTCCGCGACCGTGGGCACATCAGGCAATATCTGTATTCGCGTCGGGGTGCCGACCGCCAACGGCCGCAATTGGCCCGATCGCACATAGGCGATCGATGCTGGGATCGGCGAGAACATCATCTGCACCTGGCCGGCGATCAGATCGGAGTAGGGATTCCCAGTATAGGGGATGTGGGCGAGCTTGATTCCGGCCATCATCTGGAACAGTTCGGCCGCCACGTGCGGTCCAGAGCCGATTCCGTTCGAGGCCATGTTGATCTTGCCCGGGTTGGCTTTGGCATAGGCGATAAATTCGGGAACGGTCTTGACGGGCAGCGAATTGGTGACCTCCATCACGTAGGGCACGACGTCGATCGGTGCGGCCGGCACGATGTCGTTGAGGAGGTTGAAATTGAGATGGGTGTAGAGCGTTGCATTGACCGTATTGGCCGAGGTCAGCAGCAGCAGCGTGTAGCCGTCGGGCGTTGCGCGGGTGACGTACTCGGCGGCGAGGTTGGTGGCAGCGCCGGTATGATTCTCGACGACGAATTGCTGGCCGAGCTGTTCGGATAGCCGCTGCGCCGTCAAACGCGCGATGATGTCGGACGCGCTGCCGGCGGAGAAGCCGACGATGATGCGCACCGTCCGCGCCGGATAATCGAGCGCGCTGGCGGCGCGCGGCAATATCGGCAACGCGGCGGCGCCCGCGGCAAGATGCAGAAAAGCTCGGCGTGGAAGTTTCATGCGATTCTCCGTTCGATGCGCATTGGTTCCGCGGATCACTGGCTGGGCCGATCACTCGACCTTGATGCCAGCAAACTTGACCACCTTCGCCCACTTCACGCTGGCGTCGGCGATGAGCGTGCCGAAATGCGCCGGCGTACCCGGCTGCTCGTAGATGCCCAAGCCGGCGAAGCGGGTCTTCATTGGCGGATCGGTGATGATGGCGTTGATCTGTTTGTTGAGCTTGTCGACGATCTCGGCCGGCGTGTCCTTCGGCGCGCCAACGCCGACCCAGCCGCTGCCTTCATAGCCCGGCACATATTCGTCGAGCGCAGGCACGTCCGGCAGCACGTCGAGGCGTTTCGCGCTGGTCACCGCCAGCGCCCGCAGCTTGCCGTCGCGGATATATCCGATCAACGGCGCGATCGCGGTGAACGCGGTCTGCACTTGCCCGCTCAAGAGGTCCGGCATGTAAGTGTTGCGATATGGCACGTGGACGAGGTCGCAGCCGGTCATCATCTTGAACAATTCGCCGGCGAGATGCGGCGCCGTGCCGACGCCGGCGGAGGCGAAGTTGACCTTGCCGGGATTAGCTTTGGCGTAAGCGATGAACTCAGGCATCGTCTTGGCGGGGAAGGCCGGATTGACCACCACGGCGAACGGCGTGTAGCCGAGGAATGCGACCGGCGTGATGTCGCGGACGAAATTGAAGGTGAGATTCGGGTAGAGCGCTCCGCTCGCCGCGTTGCCGGAAATGACCAGAAGCAGCGTGTAGCCGTCCGGCGCCGCGCGCACGACGATTTCGGCGCCGATATTGCCGCCAGCGCCCGGCCGGTCTTCGACCAAAAACTGCTGCCCGAGCTGGGCTGACAAAGGCGCGGCGATGAGACGCGCGGCGACATCGGGGGCAAGACCCGCAGCCACGTCGACAATGATCTGCACCGGCCGGGTCGGGTAATCGAGCGCGGCAGTTGCGACACGCGGCATTGCCGGCAGGGCCGCGACGCCCGGTAACAGATGCAGCAAATGTCGCCGATTAAGCTTCATGACTTTCTCCCAAATCAGCCGGCTGCGATGCGCCGATCATTCAGCCGTGATATGCGCAAATTTGATGACCTTTGCCCACTTGGCAGTCTCTGCGGCGATGAACTTCTCGAAATCGCCGGGCGAACCGGCAAATTCCTCGCTGCCGAGATCGGCAAGCCGCGCCTTGAGCTTCGGATCGGCGAGGCCGGCATCGGTCGCGCGATTGAGTGCGGCGATGATGTCGCCGGGCGTTGCCTTCGGCGCGCCGAGGCCGAACCATGCGGTCGCCTCATAGCCGGGCAAAAATTCGGCCACGGTTGGCAGATCGGGCACCACGCTCTGCTGCGTCGCCGAGGTCACCGCCAGCGCGCGCACCTTGCCGCCCTTGATCAACCCGAGCGACGCCGGCAACGGATTGAACGTCACCTGCACCTGCCCGCCGATCAGATCGGCAAACCAGCTCCCGCGGTAGGGAACGTGCACCAGATCGACGCCCGCCATCATCTCGAACAGCGCGCCGAACACGTGGTTGGCGCTGCCGATGCCCGGCGAGCACATGTTGATCTTGCCCGGATTGGCCTTGGCGTAGGCGATGAAGTCCGGAACGGTCTTGGCCGGCAGCGATGACGTGACCAGCATCACCGCGGGAACGCGAATGATGCCGGCGACCGGCGCGATGTCGCGGCTGAAGTTGAAATTGAGATTGTCGTAGAGCGTGGCGTTGATGGCATTCGTTTGCGTGACCCAGAGCAGCGAATAGCCGTCGGGCGGCGCGTGCACCACGTCCTCGGCGGCGATGTTGGTGCCCGCGCCCGGCCGGTTTTCCACCAGGAATTGCTGGCCGAGCCGCTCCGATAGCGATTGCCCGATCAGCCGCGCGGTGATGTCGGAGGAGGTGCCGGCGGGAAAGCCGACGACGATGCGCACCGGCCGCGACGGATAGGTGTCCGCCCGCGCCGCCTGCGCAAACGCCGGCAGCGCGGCCGCCGCCGCGGCGAGACGGAGAAACTGTCTGCGGGGAAAATCCGATGTCATCCCGATGCTCGATATGGCCTAACCCGAATAGCCAGCCGCCAGAATCAGGTCGGATTTCGTGCTGGCCAGTCTGATCTTCAGCAGCGGCTGGTACTCGGGACTGTCATAGAAGCTTTGCGCAACCTCGATCGACGGAAACTCGAGAACCACAAGCCGCCGGATGGGAAGGTTGCCTTCCAGCGTGCGCACCTCCCCGCCGCGCACCAAATAGCGCCCGCCGAATTTTGCGATCAGCGGGGTGACCTTTTGCCGGTACTCCTCGAACCCCGCCGCATCGGTCACGTCGAGATTGGCGATCAGATATCCGGGCATCTTTCTCCCCTGTTCCGCAGGCCGTTCAGGCGGCCGTCACCAAAGCATAAACGCCGCCTGCGCGCATTGCGACATAGTCGTTGATTGGCCCCCGGGGCGGACCTATTGTGACGGCCAACAGGCCCGCGTATTCGGCGGCTATCGGAGGAACATCATGGCGAACGGCAAGGTCAGCGGCGTGCGCAGCATCGAGCTCGGCGTGCGCGATCTGCGGCAATCTGCGGATTTCTACACCAAGGCGTGGGCGCTCGAAGAGGTCGCCGCCGATGCCGACAGCATCCATTTGCGCGCCACCGGCGGCGAGCACCACGTCCTCACCATTCGCGAACGGGGCAAGCCGGCGCTGCTTCGGGTGAATTTTGCCGCTCCCGATCGCGCCGCGGTCGATGCGCTCTGCGCCAAGGCGAAATCCTATGGCGTCAAAGTGCTGGGCGAGCCGGCCCAGCTGTCGGCCGTCGATGGCGGCGGCTACGGCTTCCGTTTCGAGACGCCGGAAGGGCTGCCGATGAGCATCTCGGCAGACACCGTGCAGCACTCCGACGTGGTTCTCGACCGCTCGCGCCCGAGCAAGATCAGCCATGTCGTGCTCAATAGCGGCTCGGCCGCCGAGCAGATGTCGTTCTTCACTGACGTGCTCGGTTTCAAGCACTCCGACAGCACGCACTTTATGGACTTCCTGCGCTGCTCGCGCGACCACCACAGCATCGCTCTGGTTCGCGCCAACGGGCCCTCGCTCAACCACGTCGCCTATGAGGTGCCCAACATGGACGGGCTGATGCGCGGCGCCGGCCGGGTCAAGAAGAACGGCTTCGACATCGAGTGGGGCGTCGGCCGCCACGGGCCGGGCAACAACGTGTTCACCTATTTCATCGAGCCGGATGGCTTCGTCGCCGAATATACCACCGAGCTCGATCAGATCGACGAAGCAACCCACGTTGCCCAAGACCCGAAGTATTGGGAAAAGGTCGTGCCCACGCGCGGCGACCGCTGGGGCACGGCTGGCCCGCCGTCGAACCGCATGCAATTCGCCATGTCGGGCGGCTTCTATCTCGGCGAACAGCCGCCCGAAGGCGTGCGCTGCGAAGACATCATCGCCCGCAAGCGGGGCTGATCGCGACCGGCGATCGGCAACGACGGCGGTGCTTGCTCAGGCGGGCATGTTAGCTAGCCTGCGCAGGGCGGCTATTTAAGCCGCACGGCAGTGTCGGCGACAATCTTGTAGGCGGCTGCAAGCTCCGGCTTGGCTCTCGATACGTCAGCGCCGACGCTGGCGAGGGTCATCATCATCGATGCCTGCTGGTCCGCCGGCAACTGGATTAACTCGCCTCCGGACGAGGTCCACAAAAGTTCGTTCTTCTTGCGAAAATCGGTAGCCCACGGATTGACGGCGATCGCGGCCGCAGCCGCGTCTGCGTCGATGAGGGTCTGCAAATCCTTGGGCAGCGCGTCGTACCACTTCTTACTGACTTCCGCGATGATGAAGATCGCCGGCTGATTGGTCAGCGTGATGTATTTCGCGGCGTCAATGAAGTGCATATGGGTATACGGCCCGACGCCGGAAATTGCGCCGTCGATTGTGCCCTGTTGAATCGCCGGCAGTACGTCACCGAGGCTCATCGCCACCGGCGTCGCGCCGAGCCGCTCAAGCCCCACGCTCTGGAATTGCGAGGCGAAGATGCGGATTTTCTTGCCTCTGAAGTCGCCGAGCTGGCGGATCCCGGTCTTGGTGAGCAGCGCCGACGGCTCGGCCATGAACAAGCCGACACCGTGCAGCCCCTTTTCGGCGCCGAGTGAAAGCATCAGCTTGAGCACCGCCGGATCGGCGGCGATGCGCTGGCCGTGTTCCTCGGAATCGACCAGCCCCGGAGCGGCCATCACGCCGAAGCGCTCGTCGACGCCGGTGAAGAACTCCGGCGGAATGACGACGCACTGAATGGCGCCAAACTGAGCGCCCTCGATCTGGCGCGGCATCGAACCGAGTTGGCTCGCGGGAAAGTATTGAGGTTTGATGCGGCCGCCGGAATCCTTTTCGAGTGCGGTGCCAAGCAGCTTGGAAAACTGATCCGGCACGTCGTTCACGGTCGGAGTCGAAAACTTCATGACGTAGGATTCGGTTTGCGCCTGCGCCACCCCGACCGGCAGCGCCAACGTCAGCACAAGAGCGCCGCAAAGCCGGGCACCCCGCATCACCGCATGTGTCGCCATTGTCATTTCACCCTCCCCCAAGGATCACCCGGCGCCAGAGTATAGCACGGAAAAACGCGGCTGGCGGGCGTCAAAGCTTAAGAGCGTATTGCAACGGGCTACTCCGCGGCGCGCGAAGTGGTCGAAGGCGGACGCGAAGCGAGAGCCAGTTGCGCGGCATAGGCATCCTGCCACCCGCTGCCGTCGTCGCTGATAAAATACCCGCCGCGCGCGTCGCGGAATACCTCGACGTCTTCGACGCCTGGCGGCGGCACGCGCTTGTCGCGCAACGCGCGGGCCGCCATCAGGAGGCGGCGGCGCGTGCGCGTGATCATCTGATCCGACGGCGCGAGATGCTCGAAGCTGCGATCCAAGATCGCGCCCATGCTCTCAGTGACGGCTTGATCCTGCAGATGGATGCTGTCGATTCCGCTGTAGATCAGGTTGTCGTGCTGTGCGGCCCGGTTCATTCCCCAGTCGTTGCTCGCATTCGCTGCCAGCCGCCAGCGGCCGAGCCAGTCGGTGGTGTTGAGTAGAAAATCGTTGCGGCGTCCCATGCCGCCGATCGGCGTACCGTCCTTGAACGTCGGGTCCCGCTGCGTCATGGCTGATAGGCCGCGCTTCCACCACAGCACCCAGTACATGGTGTGCTCATCGTCGAGCGGCACCCATCCGCGGATCTGCACGTGACGGCTGAACTCGCCGTTCGGCACTTGCGTCCAGAACGGAAACATGAAGTTGCCGAAACGCCAGGAGGTGCGGCCGGAGCCGGCCTCGCGGTAGCCGGCGTAGGTCGTGCCCCACGCCGTATCGGCGATGTGATATTCCGGTGCGCGGATCGCAACCGTGTGGCGGATTGGATCGTCCTCGCCGAGGTCGTCAGCATCGAGGTGGCCGGCATGGAGGATGCCGAAGTGCGAGGTGTCGATGTCGCCCTCCAGCGCCTGCAGAAAATTACAATCGCGTTGGATCAGGCTTACTCCGACCTCGTCACCCGCAACGTCCAAAATCTCGAACGCCGGCAGGGGCGGCGCCTTGGCGCGCGAGCCCATATAGACCCAGACCACTCCGGCGCGCTCGACCGCTTGGTATGCTCTGGCCTTGACCTTGTGTCTGAAATCCTGATGCGGCTTCACGTTCGGCATGTCGAGGCACTTACCCGAAACGTCGAATTTCCAGCCGTGATAGATACAACGGATGCCGCCCTCCTCATTGCGGCCGAGGAACAGCGACGCGCAGCGATGCGGGCAGCGATGATCCATCACTCCGACCCGGCCCGCGCTGTCGCGAAACGCGACGAGCTTCTCGCCGAGCAGCATCAAACGGAGCGGCACGCCATCGCGCGCAACTTCGGCGGACAACAGCGCCGGAATCCAGTATTCCCGCATCAACTGCCCCATGACCGTGCCGGGGCCGACGCGCGTCAACTCAGCGCTGTCGATCGCCGTTGTCATGTCGTCCTCCGTACGTTCGCGCCGGCCCGGCGATCTTAGCTCACTCTACGTATCCGGGACAATGAAAGCGACCGGACAAAGGGCCCGACGCGGAATGGACAGAGCCTTGGCAAAGGCGATGGCCAGACCGCAGTGATATCTCCTTCTGGTACTTTTCAACCGTCGTGGCAGGTCACTGATGTTCTACGAACCTCGCAAGCGAAACCATGGGCTTCCGCATGATCCTTACAACGCGATCGTCGGACCCCGGCCGATCGGCTGGATTACATCGATGAGCGCGAGAGGCGAGATCAATCTCGCGCCCTACTCATTTTTCAACAGCGTATCGAGCGAGCCGCCGATGGTGATGTTTGCAAGCGACGGCCGCAAGGACACCATCGCCTTCGTCGAGGAGACCGGCGAGTTTGTCTGCAATCTCGCGGTTTGGGACTTGCGCAACCATGTGAAAGACACCTCCTGGGCGCATCCGCGGGGCGTGAACGAGATGGAGGTCGTTGGATTGGACGCAACGCCGTCTGTGCTGGTCAAGCCACCGAGAGTGAAGCGATCGCCATGTGCACTGGAATGCAAGTGGCTGCAGACGGTTCGACTGAACGATATGGATGGAAATCCCGCCCCGCGGTTCATCGCTTTTGGCCAAGTCATAGGGGTTCATATCGACGAACGATTTATCAAGGACGGACTGCTCGATACCGGCGCCATGAAGCCGATAGCGCGCGCCGGTTATCAGGAGTATTTCGTCACCACTTCGGAGAATCGTTTCTTTGTCGAATTTGCCACGCTGGGCCAGATAAAGGCTCGCCTTCACGACGAGAGCAATGAATAGCGCCCGACGAAGCGGAGTCGGGCGGTTTCCATCTCGGCGAACAGCCGCCGGAACGCCGGGGACGACCGGGTCCGGGAAGCGATGTTGCAAAGACATGACGGTTCTCCGTCGTTAAGGAAATCGACAAGCACTGTACAATCATGCACGGTGGGCGAATGATTTCTGTATAAGAGTGCTCACTTGCAAACTCTCGCGACGTATCCAGGCGTGACGATTTAGCGGAGAACGCCGCCAGGGAGCTAAACTAACGTCGACCCAACGACTGCCACAATGAAATCCCTCATATAAAATCAAATCTTGATTGGCGACTGGTCGTGCAGAATGACATTCAACAACGAACTATGGACTTCAATGCCGTGTTCGGTGCCGCCATTGTAGCCAATGAAGCCCAGTTTTCGGAATTTGTTCATGAAGAAACTCACACGAGACCGGGTCGTTCCGATCATCTCCGCCAACGTCTCCTGGCTGATCTTGGCGATAATCGGCTCCGGCCGACCTTCCTTGCCGAAATTCGCCAACAGTAGGAGCAAGCGGGCAAGCCGTCTTTCACTCGAATTGAAGAGCTGATCGACAAGGTCTGCTTCGATGCGGATGGCGCGGCTCAGAAGATGGGCAATGAACATCTCGGAGAATGCCGGTTCGTCATGGATCACCTTGATGATCGCTGACTTTTCCAATCTGACGATGACCGAATCCGTCATGATCGTGACCGTCGCGATGCGTTGCGCCTGGCCGGCAAGACAGCCCTCGCCGAAGAAATCGTTCGTCCCAAGTATTGCGATGACCGCTTCCTTGCCTTGCTCGGAAACAACGGTGAGCTTCGCCTTGCCCTTTCGGATGTAGAACACCGCATCGGGAACGTCCCCTTGGGAAAAGACGATCTGGCCTTTGCGGTACTTGCCGATGCTCCGGCCTTCCCCAATACGGTCGAGAAATGATTTTGGGTCGAAGGTGCTTGGACGTTCAGTCACCATAGCGTCGCCTCGCGCAGATCAGCACCAATCATAAGCAATTTTGAGGTGAAAGCGAGCGCCGGGGACTAATGGCATTTGGTGCAAAGCCATAAGACGCTATTGGCAGTTTTCGACCGTCGTGGCGGGTCACAGGTCTGGACGCGATCAAAGCTGACTTCGGCCAAAGCGCCCGACCGAGCGCGGGCCATCAGTGCATCAGAAAGACTCCCTTGCCGCTCGTCTGGCGGTCGAACACGCGGTAGGCCTCCTCAGCCTGATCGAGCCGCCAGCGGTGCGTGAACAAATGGTCGATGTCGATCTTGCGGTCGGCGACAAAGCGCGCGCAGTCGGCCTGAATGGACGTGGAAAAGGTCCACGAGCCGATGATGGTGAGCTGCTTGCGCAGCATCTGCGGGCTCACATCGATCGTCACGTCGCCGCCTTCGCCGACAAAACAGGCGGTGCCCCAGGCGCGCGCGCCGCGCACCGCGATCGAGCGTCCATCTGCCGTGCCCGAAGTGTCGAGTGTCAGATCGGCACCGGTCCCGTGGGTGAGCGTTCTGATAGCAGCGACCGCATCATCGCTCTTTGGATTGATCACGGCGTCGGCGCCGAATTCCTTGGCGCGCTCGAGCCGCTCGGCGCTCACATCGAGCGCGATGACGCGCGCGCCCATGGCGGCGGCGAGTTGCGTCGCCGACAGCCCGACCGGTCCCTGACCGACGATCGCGATGGTGTCGCCGCCGGCGAGATTCATCCGCCGCAGCGCCTGGTAGGCGGTGCCGGTGCCGCAGGAAATCGCCGCGCCGGTCGAGAAGCTTAAGTCCTCCGGCAGCGGCACGAGCGTATGCGCCGGCACTTTCATATAGGGCGCGTGCGCGCCGTGGCCGGTGACGCCGTAGACCGTGCTGCCCTCGGCGCACATCTGCGACCAGCCGGTGCGGCAGTGCGGACAGACGCCGCAGCCGGAATAGTGGTGCACCATGACGCGCGCGCCGACCTTGGCGTTGCGCGTATCAACCCCGCTGCCGACGGCAGCCACCACGCCGCACGGTTCGTGGCCGGCGATCACCGGGCCGCTCACCTTGCCGAGCCCGAGCGAAGATGTCTCGCCGGTCGCGCGATAGAATTTCAGATCGCTGCCGCACATGCCGGACGCCTTGATCTCGACAACGATGTCGTGCGGCCCCGGAGCGGGATCGGCGAATTCGGTCAGTTGCAATTTGCGATCGCCGAGGAACGTCACGCCGCGCATGATTTGCCTCCGCAGTACGTAGGGTGGTCAAATTGAAGGTCGAAACTCGTTGATCTCATCACCAATTCCCGGTTCATCATTGGATCAAAAGGTGATCAGAGAAAGCCGTCGATCGCAATGGATGCAAAAACTTCCGAACAGATCAGGCTGTCAAGGGCGCCTTCGGCGCCGCGAAGCGGCCTTGCCCTTGACAGCCTGATCTGTTCGGAAGAAACGCTATCCGTTGCGATCGACGGCGCGCAGTATCGAGGTTTCAACTAATCCGCCTTGATGCCGGCAAACGCGACCACCTTCGCCCACTTTTCGGTTTCGCTCCCCATGAAGCTGCCAAAGGCGGCGGGCGTGTCGATGAACGGCGAAGAGCCGAGCGCCGCAAACTTGGCCTTCATCTTCGGGTCGGCGAGCCCGGCATTGATCTCGGCATTGAGCTTGCTGACGAGCTCGGCCGGCGTGCCCTTGGGCGCGCCGATGCCGTACCAGGCGCTCACGTCGTAGCCGGGCACGAATTGCGCCAAGGGCGGAACGTCCGGCAACGCCTCCGACCGCGCCGCCGTGGTGACGCCCAAGGGAACGAGCTTGCCGGACTGAATGAAGGCGATGCCGGCGCTGATCGGCGAGAAATAGACCTGCACCTGGCCGCTCAACAGATCGGCGATGGCAGGCGGCGAGGCGCGATAAGCCACGTGCGTCATCTTGATCTGGGCCATGTAATTGAACAGTTCGCCGGCCATGTGCGGCGAGGTGCCCACCCCTGGCGAGGCCATGTTGATCTTGCCCGGATTGGCTTTGGCGTAAGCGATGAATTCGGGGACCGTCTTCGCCGGGAACGACGGATTGATCACCATCACGTCCGGATCGCGGCTGATGCCAGCGACCGGGGCGATGTCGCGGATGAAATTGAAATTCAGCTTGCTATAGAGCGAGGCGTTGACCGCGTTCGAGAGCGAGGCCAGCAGCAGCACGCTTCCGTCACCCGGCGCACCGACCACCTCCTCGGTGGCGAGATTGCCGCTGGCGCCCGGCTTATTCTCCACCACGAACGGCTGGCCGAGCCGTTCGGTCAGCCATTGTCCGACGAGCCGCGCCAGAATGTCAGGCGCGCCGCCTGGGCCAAAGCCGACAATGATGCGGACCGAACGCGAGGAGGAGGCTTGCGCCCGCGCCAAACCGGGCACGGCCGGCAGCGCGGCGGCGCCAGCCGCGAGTTGCAGAAATTGCCTGCGAAGAAGTTTCATGGCATTGCCCCCCGAATCCTTGTGCGGCTCGATGCGGATGTTTGGATTGTTTGCGACGGCGCGCGCGCCTGCGCAAGGGCCTTGCGGCGGCTTCCGCTTTCGACCAGCCTGCCAGATAATTTGGGGAGAAACGCATGAGCAAGAAGAAAATCGCCTTTATGGGCGCGGGCGCCGTCGGCGGCTACACGGGCGCGCACATGGTGCAAGCCGGCGAGGACGTCACCTTCATCGATCCCTGGCCGGAGCACGTCGAGCACATGCGCAAGCACGGCCTGCGCGTCACGCACGCCATGAAGGAGCCGGAATTCACCGTGCCGGTGCGCGCCCTGCATGTGACCGAAGCGCAGCAGCTCGCCAAGGAAAAGCCGATCGACATCGCTTTCGTTTGCATGAAGTCCTACGACACCGCCTGGGCGGCGATGCTGATCTCCCAATATCTGGCGCCCGATGCCTATGTGGTCTCGCTGCAGAACTGCATGAACGAGGAAACTGTCGCCAAGGTCGTGGGCTGGGGCAAGACGCTCGGCTGCATCGCGAGTTCCATTACCGTCAATCTTCCTGAGCCCGGCCACATCCATCGCGGCGCCGCCAAACACGGCGCGAACCACACGGTCTTTCGCGCCGGCGAGGTGCACGGCCGCATCACCGAGCGCGCGCAAGAGGTATGCCGTCTGGTCGGTTTTTCCGACAGCGCCAAGGTGACCTCGAACCTGTGGGGCGAGCGCTGGTCGAAGCTCGTCGCTAATGCCATGGCCAACGGGCTTTCAGCTTGCACGGGCCTCGGCGGTGGCGACTTGATCAAGAACGATCCGATCCGCCGCTTCTCGACCCGGCTCGGCTCGGAGGCGATCCGCGTCGGCCAGGCGCACGGCTACGCGCTCGAGGACATTCTGCACCTGCCACCGGATACGATCGCGCGCGCCGGCGAAGGCGACGAGGCGGCGATGCGCATCTGCGACGAGCAGCGGTTCAAGGATTCCAAACACACCGCCGCCGGGCAGCGTCCCTCGATGGGGCAGGACATGCAAAAGGGCCGCCGCACCGAGATCGAGTTCCTCAACGGTCACGTCGTGCGCGAGGGCGAGAAGGTCGGCATCGTCTGCCGCGCCAATGCGGTCCTGGTCGATATCGTCAAACGGGTGGAGAAGGGCGAGTTGAAGCCCGATCCGCGCCACATCACCGAACTGCGGCTGAACTGAAAACTGCCACTGAAAACTGCCACCGAAAAGTGCCGATGAACGACCTCGCAAAGACCCCCTACATCGGCCGCTCGATGAAGCGGCGCGAGGACAAGCGGCTGCTCACCGGGCGCGGGCAGTTCATCGCCGATTTCGAGCTGCCGCACATGCTGCATGCGGTGTTCGTTCGAAGCCCGCTCGCGCACGCGCGCATCAAAGCGATCGACCTATCGCGCGCGGCGGCCGCCGCCGGCGTGACCTATGTGCTTGGCGGTCCTGAACTGGCGCAGTTGGTGCCGCCGGTGCCCGACACCCAGCTCGTCTTGCCGAGCAAATGGACGACGCAGGTTCAGCACAAATTCATCAATCCGCAGCAGCCGCTGCTCGCGCACGACAAGGTCCGCCACGTCGGCGAGGCGGTCGCGGTAATCGTCGCGGACAGCCGCCATGCCGCCGAAGACGCAGCGCAACTGGTTGAGCTCGATCTCGATCCGCTGCCGCCGGTGCTCGATCCACAGGCCGCGCTCGCCGCCGGCTCGACGATCGTACACGAACGCTTCGGCACCAATTTGATCGGCGGCTTCACCATCGAAAAAGGCAATACCGAGCGCGCGATGGCGCGCGCGCCGCACCGGCTCAAGCGCCGCTTTCATCACCACCGCTACGCCGCGATGCCGATGGAATGCCGCGGCGTGATCGGCCTGCACGATCCGCGCACCGACTCGGTGACCATCTGGTCGTCGACGCAGGTGGTGCATTGGGTGCGGCGCGAGGCGGCCGCCGTGCTGCAATTGCCCGAGGCGCGCATTCGCTGTCTCGCGCTCGACGTCGGCGGCGGCTTCGGCGTCAAGGGTCACGTCTATCCGGAGGATTTGCTGATTCCGTTTCTCGCCCGCCGGCTCGGCCGGCCGGTGAAATGGGTCGAGGACCGCCGCGAGCATCTGATTTGCGCCTGCCATTCGCGCGACCAAATTCACGACGTGGAGGTCGGCTTCGACGAGAACGGCCGCATCCTCGCGCTGCGCGACAGCTTCATGGTCGATTGCGGCGCCTGGAACCCGATCGGCGCCGGCGTCGTTTACAACACCGCGGCGCATCTGGCCGGCCCTTACAAGATCGACGCGCTTGCGGTCGATGCCCGCATCGCCGCGACCAACAAGACGCCAAACGCGCCTTATCGCGGTGCCGGCCGGCCGGAGGCGGCGTTCGCGATGGAGCGCATCATCGATCTGGTCGCGGTCGAGACCGGCCTCGAACCCGCCGAGGTACGGCTGCGCAACATGATCCGCGACGACGAAATGCCCTACCCGATGGGCATTCCGTATCGCGACGGGCAGCCGATCGTCTATGACGGCGGCGATTATCCGGCGGCGCTCGAGAAGGCGCTGGAGGCGGTCGGTGGCCTTTCCGCGTTTCGCGAGCGGCAGCGGATTGCGCGCGACGATGGCCGCCATCTCGGTCTCGGGCTTGGCTGTTATGTCGAAGGCACCGGCGTCGGGCCGTTCGAGAGCGCGCTGGTGCGCATCGATCCGTCCGGAAAAGTTTTTCTCTCCGCCGGCGGCTGTCCGCAGGGACAGGGCATGGAAACGATCTTCGCCCAGGTCGTGGCCGATGCTTGGGGCGTGCATCCCGACGACGTGGTTGTCACGCTCGCCGACACGGCGGCGATTTCCATCGGCTTTGGCACGCTGGCGAGCCGCACCACGGTCACCTTGTCGGCGGCGATCCACGGCGCCAGCGAAAAGCTGCGCACCAAGGTCTTCGCCATCGCCGCCAATCTGTTGGAATGTTCGGCGATCGATCTGGAACTCCGCAACGGCCGCGTTGGCATCGTCGGCGTGCCGGGCGCCGAAGTCACACTTGCCAAGGTGGCGCAGGCGGCGCGGCCGGGTTGGGATCACGGCCGTCCGGCTGGAATCGATGCCGGCCTTGAAGAGACTTATTACTTCGAGCCGCCGACGGTGACGTGGTCGTATGCGGCCCACGCCGCCGTGGTCGAGGTCGATACCGAGACCGGAGCTGTGCGCATCGAGAACTATGCGATTGCGCACGATTGCGGCGTGGTGGTCAACCCGATGCTGGTCGAGGGCCAGATCGTCGGCGGCGCCGTACAGGGTGTTGGCGGTGCGCTGTTGGAAGCGATCAGTTACAGCGCGGACGGCCAGCCGCTCGCCACGACGCTTGCCGAATACATGCTGCCGACGGCGGAGGAGATGCCGCGGGTGACGCTCATCCACCAGCACTCGCCATCGCCAGCGAACCCATTCGGCGTCAAGGGCGTCGGCGAGGGCGGCCCGATCGCGCCGCCCGCGGTGCTCGCCAACGCCATCGCGGACGCGCTGCGCCCGCGCCGGGTCGAGTTCAACAACACGCCGATTGCGCCGCACCAGATTGTCGCGGCGCTCCGCGCGCCAGCAGCATCATGAATTTGTCACGCTACGCACCGCATCATGGTCCTGTCCGGTTTGACGATCGCGTATGACATCGACTTCGCCCGCTAACGCAAGCGACCCGACGGCAAGGCCTGCGCGCTACTCCGCGCTCGCGCTTGCCGGCTTAGGCGCGCTCGGCGTCGTCTTCGGCGATATCGGCACCAGTCCGCTCTACACGCTCAAGACCGCGTTCGATTTTCTCGGCGGTGAGCCGACGCCGGACAGCATCCTGGGCATGCTGTCGCTCGTATTCTGGACGCTGATCATCATCACGACGGTCAAATACGTGATCGTGGCGATGAGCATCGACAACGACGGCGAGGGTGGCATCCTGGCGCTGATGTCGCTGCTCGGCGTCAAGCAGCGGCACCGGCCGGCCATTGTCGCCGCCGGGCTGCTTGGCGCGGCGCTCATCTATGGCGACGGTGCGATTACACCCGCGATCTCCGTGCTCTCCGCGCTCGAGGGCCTCAACATTGCTGTCCCATCGTTTCAGCCTTATGCCGTTCCGGCTGCGGTCGCGGTCCTTGCGCTGCTGTTCGCGGTGCAACCGCTTGGCACCTCGCGGATCGGCGCCGCCTTCGGGCCGGTGATGGCGCTATGGTTTCTCTCCATCGGTTTGCTCGGGCTGTGGGGCATCGCGCAGGATCCATCGGTGCTGCGCGCGCTCAATCCGTATTACGGCCTCTATTTGCTTACTCATGGCGGGATGCGCGGGTTTTTCGTGCTCGGCGGTATCTTCCTCTGCGTGACCGGAGCGGAGGCGCTCTATGCCGATATGGGACATTTCGGCAGGGGACCGATCCGCCTGGCGTGGTCGTTGATCGTGTTTCCGTGCCTGGTGCTCAACTACGCCGGCCAGTGCGCGATCGCGCTGCGCGGAGCGCCGATCGCCGACAATATCTTCTATCGGCTGTGCCCGCAGCCGCTACTTATTCCGCTCGTCTTTCTGGCAACCGTGGCCACGATCATCGCCAGCCAATCGATCATCACCGGCGCGTTCTCCATGACCCGACAGGCGATCCAGCTCGGCTGGCTGCCGCGCCTGAATATCAAACAGACTTCGGAGGAGGGATACGGCCAAATCTACGTCGGCGTGGTCAATTGGTTGTTGATGATCGTGACCATTGCGCTGACCATTCTGTTCCGTAAATCCGATAATCTCGCCGCCGCTTACGGCATCGCCGTGTCTGCCACGATGTTTATGACCTCGTGCCTGCTGTTCGTTGCCATGCGCGAGGTCTGGCGCTGGAGTCTGCTGCCGAGTGCCGCTCTGGCCGGCCTGTTTCTGATCGTCGATGGCGCATTCTTCGCGGCGAACTCATTGAAGGTCCTCGACGGCGGCTATGTGCCGCTCCTGCTCGCCGCCGCCGTTTTTGGCGTCATGTTCATCTGGCATCGCGGCACCGTGGCGGTCGCCGAGCGCCTCTTGCAGAAGCGGATGCCGGTCGAGCAATTCCTCGCCGATCTCAAAACCAACGGCGTGCCGCGCGTGCCTGGCACCGCGGTCTTTCTCACCCGCACCATGAGCGGCGTGCCGCCGGTCATGAGCTGGCATTTGCAGCACAACAGGGCGCTGCATCGGCGCGTTATCGTGCTGAGCGTGATGACGGAATCGAGACCGCGGGTCAGAACCGCCGAACGTATGAAAGTCGAACAGGAAGGCGAAAATTTCTGGCGCATTACGGCGCGTTACGGCTTCATCGAACGGCCCGATATCCCGCGTCTGCTGCGCGAAGCGCACGATACGGGCGGCTGCGCGATCGATCTCGACGATGTGACGTATTATGTCGGCCACGAAAACATCGTGCATCGCGAGCGCGGTCCTGCGCTGCCGGTCTGGCAGGAGGCGCTGTTTGCCGCGATGGTGCGCAACGCCTCGCACGTGACCGACTATTTCCGCCTGCCGAGCAAGCAGGTGGTCGAGATCGGACGGCAAATCTCGATCTAAAAGCACGGCAAAGGAATCCGCGCGGATGGGCGCGGCGGCGCCGGGGCCGTGCTAGATCGCTGTTTCCGGCCGTTGGGGCGTTTCCCACCGCCTCGAGCCGACGCTTTGCCGATGGACTTTGGCCATCCGCGGTCGTAGCCTTGCCGGCACAACAATAAAATATGGTCTCTTCAGAGGAACGAACGTCCAGGGAGGACTTCTCATGCCACGCATTGGTCGGCGAAAGTTTCTGCAGGGTTCCGGCGCGGGAGCGCTAGCTGCAACAACCGGTGGAATGGCGGCGATATTGGCGTCCGGCAGGGCGCCGGCCTACGCCCAGGGCACTACCGTTCATTGGCTGCGCTGGAACGATTTCGTTCCCACTTCGGACGCGCTGTTGCGCAACCAGATCATCCCGCAATGCGCCAAGGATTTGGGCATCACGCTCAACATCGAGATGATCAACGGCAACGATATCCCGGCGCGCATTACCGCAGCCATTCAGTCGGAAACGGGCGCAGACGTCATCTGCGCCCTGAACTTGGCGCCGCAGCTCTATCCCGACAGCGTCGTCGACGTCAGCGACGTGGCCGAGGCGATCGCCAAGGACCAAGGCGGCTTCTATGGCGCATCGACGGCCGTGGCCAATAACGGCAAGAAGTGGCTCGGCGTGCCGTGGTGCATCCTCGGCAACAAAAACTCCTACCGCAAATCCTGGTTCGACGCGATTGGGGTCACCACGTTTCCGGAAACCTGGGATGAGTATCGCGCCGCCGGCAAGCAGCTCAAAGCCAAAGGCCAGCCGATCGGGCAAGCGCTCGGCCACAGCTTCGGCGATCCGCCGACCTTCTGGTATCCGTTCCTGTGGTCTTTCGGCGGCATGGAGGTCGATGAGAGCGGCAAGGTCGCGCTCGACAGCAAGGCCACGCTCGAATCGGTCAAATATGGCGTCGCCTTCTATAAGGATTGCTGCGACGAAGGCGGCCTTGCCTGGGACGATTCCAGCAACAACCGCGCTTTCCTTGCCGGCACGATTTCCTCGACGCTCAACGGCGCGTCGATTTATCTCGAAGCCAAGCGCAAGCCGGACACGTATTCGACGGAGAAAGGCACGCCGCTCTGGCAGGACACTCTGCACGGTGCCCTGCCCAAAGGGCCGACTGGCCAATTCTCCTATCAACTGATGCAGACCAACATGCTGATGGGCTATTCCAAGCAGCAGGAGGCCGCCAAGAAGTTCCTCGCCTGGATCACTTCGAAGCCGGTCTATCAGGCGTGGTTCGATTCGCAGCAGGGCTACTCGGTCGGGCCGACGACGGTTTGGGAGCAGGACCCGATCTGGCAGAAGGATCCGGTCATGCTGCCGTTCCGCACCGCCGGCCGCAGCGGCAAGGTTCCCGGCTATACCGGGCCCGCCGATCGCAGGGCCGCCGAGTCATTCGCCAAGTACATCATCGTCGACATGTACGCGAAGGCGGTGCAGGGCATGCCGGCGGAAGACGCGGTGAAATGGGCGGCCGGAGAGGTGCAGAAGATCTACACCTGAACTTGCCACGTGACTTGCCGCGCGCGCCTCAATGCACGCGCCATGCTATGATCTGCCGCGGCTCGGGGCGCGATAATCGCGCCGCCGAGCTAATAAGGAGTTGGCGATGGCCGTAAGCGACCTCGTCACCCAGCGTGCCTACGTTCAAGTTCGCCCGCGTGGACCGGCTACCCGGCTCCTTGAGGACGAACGCTGGCTCGCGGCGGCGCTGCTGTTGCCGACGGTCATTCTGCTCGGCCTGTTCATCGCCTATCCGTTCGTCGAAGGCGTGTGGCTCGCGTTGACCAACGCGACGGTCGGCGTGCCGGGAAAATTCGTCGGTCTCGCCAACTTCGAGTTGCTGTGGGACGACAGCATCTTCCGCGTCGCGGTGTGGAACACGTTCGTCTATACGGCGGTCGCCACCGTGTTCAAACTCGGCCTCGGGCTGTGGCTTGCCTTGCTGCTCAACCGCAACTTCAGAGGCAAGGCGTTCACCCGCGCGTTCATTCTGCTGCCGTTCATCATTCCCACGGTGCTGTCGACCTTCGCGTGGAAATGGATGTTCGACCCGACCTTCAGCGTCATCAACTGGACGCTGTTTCAGCTCGGAATCATCCATTCACGGATCAATTGGCTTGGCGACCCCACCCTGGCGCTGACCTCCGTGATCATCGTCAACGTCTGGCGCGGCGTGCCGTTCTACGCCATCAGTCTGCTTGCCGGGCTGCAGACCATCAATCCTGAACTGGAGGAGGCGGCCGCGATCGACGGCGCGCGGCCTTGGCACCGCTTCTGGCACATCACCTGGCCGCTGCTGTTACCGGTCACCATGGTGGTGGTGCTGTTCTCGGTCATTCAGACCTTCGCCGATTTTCAGCTTGTCTATGTGCTGACCGGCGGCGGGCCGGCCAACGCGACGCAGCTGTTCGCCACCTATGCCTATCAGATCGGCGTCGGCACCGGGCTATTGAGCCAGGGCGCCGCGATTTCGCTCGCCATGTTCCCATTCCTGCTCATCATCGTGGTGGGGCAGCTCCTCTACATCCGGCGGGTCGAGGTCCACTGAGCCATGATCGAAGGCGCGAAGTGGCGGCGTTGGGTGTACTTCTATATTCCGCTGAGTATCTTCGTCCTTTGGCTGCTGTTCCCGTTCTATTGGATGCTGGTGACGTCGGTGCGGCCCGACCGCGAACTTTATCGCCCGTGGATGGCGCCCAATTACACGCCGTTCTGGACTGCCCATCCGACGCTCGTCCATGTTATGGATCTGCTCACCGAGACGCTGTTCATCAGATGGATGGCCAATACGCTGTTCATCGCCATCGTCTCGACTCTAATCTCGCTGTTTTGCGGTCTGCTCGCCGGCTATGCGCTCTCGCGGCTGAAGTTTCCGCTGGCCGGCACGCTCGGCACCGGCATCTTCATCACTTATCTGGTGCCGCAGACGCTGCTGTTCATTCCGCTCGCCAACATCATCCGCAACTTCCACCTTGGCGACACGCCGTGGGCGCTGATCCTGACCTATCCGACTTTCCTCATTCCGTTCTGCACGTGGCTGTTGATGGGCTATTTCAAGGCCATTCCGCGCGAGCTTGAGGAATGCGCGCGCATCGACGGCGCGACGCGCTGGAAGGCGATGGTCTACATCATCTTTCCGATTGCGGTGCCGGGTATTCTCTCGGCCGGCATCTTCGCCTTCACGCTGTCGTGGAACGAGTTCATCTACGCGCTCGTCTTTCTGTCCTCGGCCGAACAGAAGACGGTTTCGGTCGGGGTCACCTCGGAGCTGGTCCGTGGCGACGTCTTCTACTGGGGACAGCTGATGGCCGGCGCGCTGTTGGGCTCGGTCCCGGTGGCTTTCATCTATTCGTTCTTCGTCGAGTACTACGTCGCCGGCCTCACCGGGTCGGTGAAGGGCTAAAGCCCAAGGGACGAACAAGGGTCGAAGCAGGGTCGAACCAATGTCGCGCGTCGTCATCCGCAACCTCAACAAGATGTACAACGAGGTTCACGCCGTCAAAGGCGTCAATCTGGAAATCCATGACCGCGAATTCATGGTTTTGGTTGGCCCGTCGGGCTGCGGCAAGACCACGACGCTGCGCATGGTCGCAGGCCTCGAGTTCGATCACGTCGGGCGACGTTCTGATCGGCGACACCGTGGTGAACGATTTGCCGCCGATGGATCGCGACATCGCCATGGTGTTTCAGAACTACGCGCTCTATCCGCATATGAGCGTCCGCGACAACATGGCGTTTGGTCTGAAAATGCGCCGCTTCGCCCGCGACGAGATCGACCGGCGGGTGCGCGAGGCGGCCGATATTCTCGGCATCGAGAATCTTTTGCACCGCAAGCCCCGCCAGCTCTCCGGCGGCCAGCGCCAGCGCGTCGCGCTCGGCCGCGCCATCGTGCGCCATCCGCAGGTGTTTTTGTTCGACGAGCCGCTGTCCAATCTCGACGCCAAGCTGCGCGTGCAGATGCGCGTCGAGCTGAAAAAGCTCCACGACCGGCTCGGCACCACCGCGATCTACGTGACCCACGACCAGGTCGAGGCGATGACGCTTGGCGATCGCGTCGTGGTGATGAAGGACGGCCTCGTGCAGCAGGTCGGCGATCCGCTTGCTCTCTACAATGAGCCGGCCAACCGTTTCGTCGCCGGCTTTCTGGGCTCGCCGGCGATGAATTTTGCGACCGTGGCGCTGGCCGAAGATGGCGGGACGACGCACGCGGTCGGCGACGGCCTCCGCCTTGCGTTGCCGCCACCGATTGCCGGCCGGCTTAAGCCCTATCTCGGTCAGGACGTCACGCTCGGCATCCGGCCCGAGGACGTGCGCCTGGTCAATGGCGAGGCGGCCAGCGGTCTCAGCTTCGATGCCGTGGTCGAGGTGGTCGAACGGCTGGGCTCGGAAATTCTGCTCGACCTCAAGGTGGGGTCGGGCACGATGGTTGCGTCGGTGGAACCGACGGTTCCGGCACGCGTTCGTGACCAATTGCGGCTCTCGCTAAATCCCGAGCGGCTGCACTTTTTCGACGGCCGCACCGAGGCGGCGATTTAACGTCGCTAAAGATTGGTTCGAGCTGGCGAGGAAGCCGGGTTTGCGCTGCCAATACGCTCTCTCCGTGCGACCGGAGGCTAGATGTGGGCCCGCTCATTCAGGAAATTCGGCACGCTCCCGTGCTCTGGCTGCTGGTTCTTGTGCCGGTGGTATTGCTTGCCCAGGCCATCGAACCGGAAGCGCACACGCTACTGTTCGCTCTTTCCGTCCTCGCCATCGTACCCTTAGCCGCCTTGTTAAGTCGCGCAACCGAATCTGTCGCCGCCAAAACAGGCGATATGATCGGTGGGTTGCTCAATGCGACCTTGGGAAATTTGACAGAATTAATCATCACGCTCGCCGCACTGCGCGCCGGACAATACGTACTGGTCAAGGCTTCCATCGCCGGAGCGATCGTCACCAATACGCTGTTCATGCTCGGCGTGTCGTTTTTGCTCGGCGGACTCAAGCACCATGTGCAGGAGTACAACAGGAGCAGCGCACGCCTGCAGGCGGGACTCCTGTTCGTGGCGACCATCGCCATGCTCGTTCCGTCGGTGCTCGCCGATACCGACGGCGATGGCTCGACCGTACAGCTTACCCAAGCGCTGAGCCTGAGCCTGTCCGTGCTGCTCATCGGGCTTTATGGGTTGGGTTTTATCTTCACGCTCGGCACGCACCGCGAGTTTTTTGCCAGCACGCGAAATTCCGAGCCTGACGAAGCACCGTGGCCGTTGAGCCTTGCCCTCGGCACGCTGGCGTGGGTCACGATATTGGTGGCGTTGGTCAGCGAAATCTTCGTCGAGTCGGTACAGCAGGCGGCGACCGCGCTCGGCATCGCCCCCGCCTTTGTCGGCTTCATCGTCGTAGCGCTGGTGGGTGGAGCTGCGGAAATGGTGTCGGCTTTTGCCGCCGCGCGTAAGGACAGATTGGACTTGAGCGTCGGCATTGCGCTCGGCAGCGCTTCGCAGATTGCGCTTTTTGTCGCGCCGGTGCTGGTGCTCGCGAGCTACGTCATCGCTCCCGCGCCGATGGATCTCCGATTCTGGCCGGCCGCGGTGGCGATGATGCTGATCGCCACCATGGTCGCTGCCCTGGTTACCAACGCTGGCCGTTCCGCATGGTTTGTTGGGGCGCTGGTCACTGCCGTTTACACGATTTTCGCGTTGGCGCTTTACCTGTTGCCGCCTAGCCTGGAATAGGCGCAGTTGGGTCCGCAGAGGACAGCATGTTACGGCAATTCCTGGTGGGTGGCGGCATCAGCGTCCTGAACATCGCCATTCACGCGCTCGTCATGACTGTCGTCGTGCGCGTTGCCCAGGCCCGCGGCCGCGTTGCCCAGGTCCGCGGCGCCGAGATCACGACGCATTCCAATCTGCTCCTGATCGGCGTCATGATCCCGACCGTGACGGTATTGATGGCCACCCATGTTCTCGAAGTCATCGTCTGGTCGCTTGCCTATTCGTTTGTCGATGCAGCGCCTGCCGGCGCCGACGTGACATATTTTGCCTTCGTCAATTACACGACACTGGGCTATGGCGACGTGACTCCGGTGGAGCGCTGGAGGCTTCTTGGCCCGCTGACGGCGATGAACGGTGTGCTGCTGTTCGGCTGGTCGACTGCCGTTATCTTCGAAGTACTGCGTCGCACGCTGGCACGCAGCTCTACGATTCGGCGTGGCCATTAGACTCGCCACGAGCGGGCCGCAAAATCCCGGGCGTCAGTCTTCTTTGGCCGTCGGATTTCGGTCTTTCCAGTCGACCCAATCCACGGCGTGGGTCTTGAGGTAACTGGTCACCGCAGCACCGATGGTCGGAAAGAAAAAGCTGTCGCCGATCTGCGCGAACAGCGTTTCTCGATGATGGCTATTGCCGGCTTGGATGTGCGTCGCGCCGGACGACTGGCGCGACCTTGCTGGCGAACAATTCGATCACCCGCGCGACGTCTGTGTAGGGCAGGCCGCCGATGTCGATCTGCGCCATGAAGCGATCGTGGCCGAACAATTCCCGCTCGTAGAGAATCTTGTCGATGATCTGCTGCGGGCTGCCGACGAAGATCGCGCCGTGCGTCGCCGCGCGTTCGTCGTAGGCGGCGCGTGTGGTTTGTTGCGCACGGTATTGTGACGCCGAGTGCGTGGCGAAGTAGCCGGCGTAGTATGGATAGAACGTGTCGAGCGCGGCTTGCGAATCGTCGTCGATGTGCATGTGGGTGGCGATGCTGATCTTCGGCGTGCTCGCGCCGTGCCCGGCGCGTGACGCCGCTTCGCGGTAGAGGCCAGCGAGTGGCGCGAGCTTGGCAGGCGGCATGCTGATATTGGCGAGCGCGAGCGGCAGGCCGAGCGTGCCGGCCCGCTCGACGCTCGCCGGCGTACCGCCGGTGCCGATCCAGATCGGCAATTCGCGCTGCGCCGGCCGTGGCGGAACCGGAGCATCATTCAGCGCCGAGCGGAAACTGCCATGCCAGGTCACGCGCTCGGCGGCATTGATCTTCAACAGCAGGTCGAGTTTTTCGGTAAATAGCGCGTCGTAATCGGCGAGATCGTAACCGAACAGCGGAAACGACTCGGTGAAAATACCGCGGCCGGCGATCATTTCGGCGCGCCCGCCGGAGATCAGGTCGACGGTGGCGAAGTCTTCGAACACGCGGACCGGATCGGCGGTGCTCAGAATGGTCACGGCACTCGCCAGCCGGACGCGCTGCGTGACCGCCGCAATTGCCGCCAGCACGACCGGCGTCGCCGAAATCGCCATGTCCAGCCGATGATGCTCGCCGACGGCGAAGACGTCGAGACCGCACTCCTCGGCAAGCTTCGCCGCGGCAAGTATTTCGGCAAGCCGCTCTTGCGCGCCGATCGCCTTGCGCTCCGCGGTGTCCGGCATGAGATCGCCGAACGTAAAAAGTCCTAACTCGAAAGGCATGAAAGCAGATCTCGGATGGATGTGAGAGGGACGCTGCTCGAGCGTTATTTTGGCAGATTTATCTTGCTGCGATCGGTCGACGATTGTCGGCCTCCGGCGGGATGCGATGGCGCTGTTCGTACAACGCCACCATCGTGTAGGATAGGCAACGTGGTTCAATCGCGAAAGGACGATTCCATGCTTTTCCGTCGTGCCGCCATCATTATCGCCGTTCTTGTTCTGGCCGTGCCCGCTTACGCCCAGACGTGGGACCTCTCGACGGTCACCTGTCAGAAGTTCCTCAGCTATGACAAGGACACGGTCAACATTCTCCTGGCGTGGATCGACGCCTATTACCGGGGTGAGAACGATCCGCCGGTCATCGATTTGCAAAAATACCTCGCCAACGCGAAGGAGCTTGGCGACTATTGCCGCGCCCATCCTGACATCAGCCTGATCACCGCCACCGACGCGCTGTTCGAGAAGAAATAGCGGCGGCGCCCGACGTGCAATCGCTATCGGCGATGCATGCCGCCCACGCGCCATCAGTTCATAAATTGAAACCGCGAACGACTAATGCGGGCCGAATGGGTAGCGCGGCCGTGCAATCATGACGCGCGCGGCCCGCCGCTTTGGCGCTGTCGGGTAGTGCCTCAGTTTGAATTTTCACGCATTGCAAGTCCTGACCTGTTGCGGTGCGTCATTGTTCTCGGCTCCCTTAAAGGTAGCTCCATCGAGGATATTCCATCGGAACGATTAGCCGCGCTGCGTATTAGGCAGCAGATGGCATCGCGCGCCGAAATTTATAAGCAAAGAGCGGTTGATTGTCTTGAACAGGCAGGCACCGCGAAGGATGCTGTTACGAAAGATAAATTTTTGGAACTCGCTAGACAGTGGGCCGGACTAGCGGAACAAATCCAAAGGGAAGAGCAGGAACCGGAACCGAAGCGACGTATCGTCGAATAATTCTATGCCGCGCGTTTCTTGTAACTGCCCCGCTTCGCGGGTGCTGGTTCGGCCGCTTCTATAATTGAAACAATGTCGGCAACGCTCCATACATGATCCGTCACGCCGGCGGCCATCGCAGGGGTAATCCTAAGCGTCTTATGGACGCGACAAAAGTTGCAATGCATATAATGCAGCGCGACCAGCCCTCGCCATTGCTTGACCCGCCTTGCTGCCGGCGCTAGCGTTCGGCCAACAAATAACAATGTGGGAGGAACGCACCATGACTTCCTTCACCGTCACGCCGCTGACCGGTCACACCGGCGCGGAAATCACCGGTTTCGATTTCACCGAGCCGCTAGGCGACAACGACCGCGCCGCGCTCAACGACGCCTTCGCCACCCATCACGTGCTGGTCATGCGCAGCCAGCACTTTGCGCCGGAAGAGTTCAAGGCCGCGGTGCAGCTGTTCGGCGCGCTGCAGCCGCACGACAAAAGAGAGCGGCACGTTCCCGGCCACACCGACATCGAATGCATCTCCAACCAGGAGATCGTGAACGGCCGGCGCATCATTCCGGGCGAGACGTTCCACACCGACCATTCCAATCATCCGCGCCCGCCCAAGGCGACGACGCTGTTCGCCATCGAATTGCCGTCGAGCGGCGGCGACACCCAATACGTCAATATGCACGATGCCTACGACGATCTGCCGGAGGCAACGAAACGGAAGATCGCAGGGCTCAAGGCGGTCCACGTCTATCAGAGCAAATACAGCCCGCGCGCGCTCGCCGGCCTCAACGACGACAGCCGCCGCAGCCTGCCGCCGCCCGGTTTGCATCCGCTGGTGCGCACCCACCCGGACAACGGCCGCAAGGCGCTCTATCTCAATCCGGTGCGGATGGAATCGATCGTCGGCATGGACGACGGCGAGGCGCTCAAGCTGATCGAGGAGCTGATGGCGCACGCCACGCAGAAGAAATACGAGTACCGGCACAAGTGGCGGCACGGCGATTGGGTCATCTGGGACAACCGCAGCGTCATGCACCAGGCCAACCCCGACTACGACATGAGCGAGCGCCGCTACCTTTACCGGCTTCTGCTCAAGGGTGAAGTGCCTGTTGCGGCCGAGCTCGACATGGCAAGCTCCTAAACTTGGCAAACTCCTAAACTTGGCAAGTTCGTAGCGCGCCTGCGGTCGCGCCATTGAATCTTGGCGCAGAATGCTCCACTTGAAATCAGCATCCCGCATTGGCGCGGGTTCGAGGTGTCGCCATGGCGGCTATTCCCTACGTCGCTAACATCGCCGGCTTGGTGCTCGGCCTCATCTTCGGCGCCGTCGATCTGCTCAGCGGCTTCTGCCTGACCAGCGGCTTGCGCAATTGGTTGACCAAAGGCGATGGCATCCTGATCCGCAGCTTTGCGCTCGCGCTCGCGGTGGCGATCGTCGGCACGCAGGCGCTCGCCGCCGCCGGCCTCGTCGATCTCGGCCAGTCGATTTATCTGCAGCCGTCGTTCTCCGGCGCCTTGATCCTGTTCGGTGGCCTGTTGTTTGGCTACGGCATGGTGGCCGCGAATGCCTGCGTGTCGCGCGCTTGGGTGCTGCTCGGCCGCGGCAATCTGCGCTCGCTTGTCGTCGTTACTATTGTCGCAGTAACGGCGCAGATGACGCTGAAGGGCCTGCTCGCGCCGGCCCGGCTCGCCTTCTTGCAATGGTCGCAGAGCACGTTTCAGATCATCGCGTTGCCGGATCTGCTGTCCGCGCATTTGCTTTCCGATCACTGGCTTTCGGCCTCGACGGCCCGCCTCGCCGCCGCGGCGTTCGTCGGCCTCATTCTGTTGATCTTCGCGCTGGCGCACGCGCCGTTCCGCCGCTCGTACGGGCAGATCGCGGCGGGGGTCGTGATCGGGCTTTTGATTCCAGCCGGCTGGTTCGCCACTGGATATCTCGGCGCCGATCCGTTCAATCCGGCGCCGGTCGGCTCGCTGACCTTCGTGGCGCCGAGCGCCGACAGCCTGCAATATGTGATGTTCTCGACTGGGACGAGCTTGAGCTTCGGTGTGACGCTCGTTGCCGGCGTGCTTGTCGGCAGCTTCGTCACTGCGCTCGTCACCCGCCGCTTCGCATGGGAGGGCTATGGCTCCGTGCGCCATATGCTGCGCTCGATCGGCGGCGCGGCGTTGATGGGATGCGGCGGCGCCATGGCCTATGGCTGCACGATCGGGCAGGGGTTGACCGGCCTGTCCACCTTGGCGCTGCCGTCGGCGCTGGCGGTAACCGGCATCGTGCTCGGCGCGGCGGCGGCCTTGCGCAGCCCGATCCGCATTCCCGCGCTGGCCAGCGCGTAATCCGCGCGCCGTCAGGCCGCCCTTCGCCGCTCCTGCGGTGTCATCGACAGTGTCAGCCGTTCAGTGCTGCGCAGCACATCGAGCGCCACCTTGCGGCCGATCTTGTCGCCGGTGAGCGCGCGAACGAGATCGTCGGCACCGCTGATCGCTTCGCCGTCGAGGCGCAGGATGATGTCGCCCGGCCGCAAGCCGGCGCGCCCGGCGGCGCTGTCCGGCTCGACGGTCGCGGCCATCACCGCGCGGTCTTGCGACAGGCCGCCCGCATGACGCAGCCGCGGCGGCAACACGATCTGCTGGGCGGCGATGCCGATGAAGGCGCGGCGCACGCGGCCGTGACGCACCAATTCGCCGAGCACGAAGTTGGCGGTGTTGGCGGCGACCGCAAAGCAGATGCCCTGCGCGCCCATGATCACCGCCGTGTTGATGCCGACGACCTCGCCGCGCGAGGACACCAGCGGCCCGCCGGAATTGCCGGGGTTGAGCGCGGCATCGGTCTGGATCACGTCGTCGATCAGCCGGCCGTTGCGCGACCGCAACGAACGCCCGAGCGCGGAGACGACGCCGGTCGTCACGGTCGATTCGAAGCCGAGCGGATTGCCGATGGCGATGACGAGCTGGCCGCGTTTGAGCTGCTTGGAATCGCCGAGCGTCGCCGCCGGCAGCGTCACCGCCTCGTCGACCCGCAACAACGCGAGGTCCGTATCGGGATCGTCACCGACCAGCCGGGCGCGCAAATCCTGTCCGTCGGCGGTCGCCACGTCGATGCGCGAGCCGGTGCCGCCGGCGGCGCCGGCGACGTGGCTGTTGGTGAGAATGAGGCCATCGGGCGCGACGATGACGCCGGAACCGGCGCCGCCCTCACCGCGCCCAGGTCCACCGCCATGTCCGCCACCCTGTCCGCCGCCAGGCCCGCCACCATGTCCGCTGGCTTGTCCATTGCGGATGGCAAGCGCCACGACGGCTGGACCGACCCGGTCGACCACGTCGATGACCGCGCGCGAATAGGCGTCGAGCAGGGCCTGATCTTCCTTCGGCACCGCCGAATCCTGCGCTTGGGGGCCTTCGCGGCGGCCCCAGAAGGCGTTGGTGAGCGGAATGATCTTCATGGATCCTCAAAACGGTTGTGGGCGTCTGTCAGCGTCGGCGGAAAGCCGGGATGGCTGCATATGTGGGAAGCAGACGCCGGCAAGGAAAGGGCGGGTTGCGAACCGCGCCGGCAGCGTCCGCGGCTGCAGACGCGAGAGCGTGGTTGATCCGACAAGCGTCGGCTCGAAAGTTTCCACCGCACCCATGCCCAGCCCCAAGACGGCGACAGACACGGCTATTCTGACCAAAATGTTCCTCATTAAGCCACAAGCCGTCGTGACCGAGCGATTCCGCCCACGGGCCTAGCTGGAGAAGTTTACTCGCTGATTCGTCCAAGCCGGCACCGCATCCAGACAGGTCAAAGCGCATTTTGAGCGTCTCCGGCTTCTTGCGCTAGGCGCATACATATTGTCCCATGAGGCCTGCTTCCTCATGCTCAAGGATGTGGCAGTGATACATGAACGGATGTTCTCGCGTTGCCGGTTGATTGAAGGCGACCAGCAGTTCCGCCTTGTCTTCGACCAGCACCGTGTCCTTCCAGCCCGTGAGATGCGCTGCCGGCGGCGCTCCTTCGATCGATAAGACGCGAAACAGCGCACCGTGGACATGAAACGGATGCGCCATTCCGACCGACACGACCTCCCAGACCTCGGTCGTTCCTAGCCTTGTCTCGACATCGATGCGGCCGATGTCATAGGGCTTTCCATTGATCCCCACCAGAACGAGCGTGCCAGCATGTGCACCGCCTTCTCGGGGGCTTGCGCATAAGCCGCTGTTGAGAATGAACTGGCGGCGGCGCACCGCCGATGTCGGAGAGGCGGCCGGGGGTTCGACGAGGCGGATCGGCAATTCTCTAACCATCGGCGTCGTCGCCGTTGGCTCGAAGCGCATCACAGGCACGTAGTCTGCGCTGCCATCCGGCGCCACACGACCGAATATGCCCATTTCCTCGTCGGGGCCGGTCTCAAGCGCGACCGTTTTTCCGTTCGCGAAGTCGACGAGAACTTCAAAGCGCTCTGCTGGTGAAATCGTGAGCTGTGTCACCGCGACCGGTGCTGCAAGAAAGCCCCCGTCCGACGCTATGACGTAAAATGTGCGTCGGTCGGAAAAGCGCAGTTCGTAATTCTGGGCGTTAGCGGCATTGAGAAGCCGCAGCCGCACCAGACCGGGTGGGACCTTGGCGAACGGGGCAATTGCTCCATTCACAATAATCGTGCCGCCTCTGGCACCGTATATGATCTCCAGCGGGTCCGAGTCATTGTTGTCGTATTCAATCGATCCATCATCACCGAGCGAGCGATCCTGGAGGATGACCGGCAAATCGTCGATGCCGAACGTCCGTGGCAGACCGAGTCGAACATCGGAGCCATCATCGACGATGATCATTCCCGTTAGACCCATATAAATCTGGCGGGCGGTATCGTGATGCGGATGAGGATGGAACCAAAGCGTCGCAGCGGCTTGGTCAACAGTCAAAACCGGACGCCAAGTGTTGCCAGGTTGAATAAGTTGCTGCGGCCCGCCGTCGTCATAGCCGGGCACCAAGAGCCCGTGCCAATGCACCGTTGTGACAACATCGAGCGCATTTAAGACCGTCATTTCGACCTTATCGCCGCGGCGCAGGCGAATGACCGGCCCAAGGATCGGCGCCGAGTAGCCATAAGTCCGCGTAGGCTTGCCCTTGATGAAGGCGTGCCGGCCGGACATGACCTCTAGCTTGACTGCATTACCCTGACTTGCCGCATCAACCAGCTTGGGGATGGGTAGAGGAGTGCTGAACGGCGCTGGTTCGCCCATTCCAGACCGACCGCCAATGAGGGCACTCGACACAATTGCCGCAGCGCCGCTTGCAAATTGGCGTCGCGTTAACATAACGGCGAACTCCCTTCGTCCGGCATCGCTTAAGGCCCGGTGATCTGATAGCCGAGATACCACGAATAGAGATTTGTCGCGGCGGCGTTCTGGAGCGCTCGACCGGCGGAAATCAGCAAATGGTTGTGGTCGTCAAAGTCGTAGACGGCACCGATGTTGAACCCGGTCGTATCTTCTCCTCCGATCGTCTGCGGGGTCTCGTGAAAGAGTTCACCACCGATTGCAAGATTCTTCGTCACCTGTTTTTGCAGCAGCCAGCCGAAGAACCAATAATCCTGATCGTTCGTGCCGCCGCCGTGATTGACCCAGTAGCCGCCGCCGCCGTAAGTGAGCCAATCGTCGCCAAAACTCTTCTGCACCCAGACGGGAAGGAAGGCGCGCACGTGTCCGGCGCCGAGGCCCTCGGCTTGGTTTCCGGTCGGCAGTTCCAGAAGCGGAAACACGCCGACCATCGGCGTCGAGCCGTTTTTGTCTTCCTCGATGAATCGATACTTGAAGCCGAGTTCGGTATCGCCGTAGCCGAATTGGCTAGAGCCGCCGGCCGGGCTATCGAATGCCATCGGCGCAATGATGTGGAACTGTCCGTTCGGAATGAGGCCGTAATTGAATTCCCAGGCCGGACCGACGCCAGAAGTGTCGCCGGTGATGCCGGTGCCCGTGGTGAACGTGTAGAACTCGTAATGCTGATAATCGACCGGCTCGGGATCGTCGGTCATGAACGGCGGCCCGGCAATCGCGGCGCTAGGTATTAACGCCGCCAACACGATCGCCATCGCAGCCGAGCACCTGCCGAGCTTGGTGCGCTTTGCCGCCGTCACGTTTCTTGAGAGACCGGCAAAGTTTCGATGGATCGGTGCACTTATCACGGCAAGTCACCCATTACCCTAGCGCCAGCTAGCGCGCTCATGACAACAACCAAGAGCGGCGGAGCACGCCAGACGGTGAGGAGAACGAAGCCGACGAGTACTATACCGAAATCACCCGGCGTTTTGACGGAACTCGTCCACACCGGATTGTACAACGCCGCGCCGAGCAATCCCACGACCGCAGCATTGACGCAGCGGCCCTCGCTTGGCGCCGCCGTGTGGGCAGAAATGGGGAGCCGCAGCCGCCGGAGAAAGGTGGCCCCAAAGTGGCCCTCGGCCCGCGCCAAGGCTGCGAAAGAGGCTGCGAAAGAGGCTCCGGCAAGCGGGGAGCAGGTCTGCGCGGTGAATCCCCCGACGAATAACACCGCCGGTCCGGTGTTGATAGGTTGCCGCCCGCCGGCGTCGGGGACGAAATCAGCGGCGGTTCGGGGCGTCATCCGCCATTCATCGAAGGGAGATCACCAGATGATCCGTACCGTGTTCGCAGTCGGCTGCGCTGCTTCTATCGTGCTCGGCATCGGCATTGCTGCCGCCCAGCAGGATGTCATCAAGCAGCGCAAGGACCTGATGAAGGCAAACGGCCAGCAGGCGAAAATTGCCGCCGACATGATGAAGGGTGACAGGCCGTTCGACATGGCCGCCGTGCACAAGATCTTCGCGGCCTTCGAGGATGCGGCAACGAAGATGCCGGACCTGTTTCCGGCCGGCTCCGAATCCGAGGCCGGTTCGCCCGCGGCGGACGATTTCAGCCCGACCGCCAAGGTCTGGGCGGACATGGCCGATTTCAAAGCCAGGTTCGCGAAGTTCGGCGAGGACGCCAAAGCCGCCGACGCTTCCGTGAAGGATCTTGATAGTTTCAAGGCCGCGCTGACCAATATCGGCAAGAACGATTGCGCCGCCTGCCACCAGATCTATCGCCAGAAGAAGGGCTAAACCGCATCGGGGGAGAGTGGGGGAGGCGGGGCGACCGCAAGGCCGCCCCGCTTGTCGCTTTCAGTCTGCCTGTTGTCTCGGCGTTGCGGAGTGACGCTCTGCTTTCGCTTTCTGTCGGTTGCCTGACCGCATAGAGTCCCGCGAACGGCGCGGGGAGGCGGGATATGAGCAAGCAAGAGGCACGAAAGCGTCTCGGCAAGCGGCTGGCGCTGCTTGCGGCCGGACTGATCGCTGCCGGCATCGTCGGCTTCTGGATATTGACCATGCCGGCGACGGTGTCGGCCTCCGCGTTGCCGGCCTACACGCCAAACCTCGCGAACGGCAAGACGATGTTCAATGCCGGCGGTTGCGCGTCGTGCCACGCCGTGCCTAATGACGACCCCGCCAAGATCGATCCGACCCGGCTCGGCGGCGGACTTGCACTGCCTTGTCCGTTCGGCACGTTTTACGTGCCCAACATATCGCCCGATCTGAAAGACGGCATTGGCAGCTGGAGCGAGGCCGATTTCGTCACCGCGCTTTGGGACGGCACCGCGCCTGACGGGAGCCACCTGTTTCCAGCCTTCCCCTATACGTCGTTTCGCCACATGCAGCTCAACGACGTGCGCGACTTGTTTGCGTATCTGAAAACCTTGCCGGCGGTGCCGGGCAAGGTGCGCCCGCCCGATCTGCAGTTTCCATTCAGTATCCGCCGCATGGTCGGAATCTGGAAACTCTTGTACCTGCGTGGTGGCCGGTTCGTGCCCGATCCGTCGCAATCGGCGCAATGGAATCGCGGCGCCTATCTGGTCACCGGCCCCGCCCACTGCGCCGAATGCCATAGCCCGCGCAACGCGCTTGGCGGCATCATCGAGAGCGAGCGCTTCGCCGGAGGTCCGACGCCCGACGGCAAGGACTGGGTGCCGAACATTACGCCGGCCGGGTTGCAGCATGGCGAAAATGCGAAGGACCCGTGGCGAGAGAAGGACATCGCGAGCTTTCTCGGCGACGGAATGACGCCGAGCGGAGATTTCGCCGGCGGCGAGATGGCGGAAGTCATCCAGAACACGTCGCAGCTTGGCGCCGACGACCGCGCAGCGATTGCCGCCTACATCGCCTCGCTGCCGCCCAGGACGGGGCCGGAACCGCCGAAGAAAAGCGACTGATCGCCGCTCATTGTGCGCAAGTTCATTTAATAGTCCAAAACGGCGCGCTACAACCGTCCCCCCTCCTCGAGTCGCGGGGCGCAATCCTCGCCGAGCCGACCGGACCCTCCATCAACACCAGCCATGAATACCGGCAAAGGCATTGTGCTCAAGCTCATTTCGGCGGTCCTGTTCGCCGTGATGTCGGCGTTGATCCGCTATCTCGGCGTCCGCTATCCGATCGGCGAGGTGGTGTTCTTCCGTTCCGCCTTCGCCATCCTGCCGGTGATGCTGGTCTATGCCTGGCGCGGCGAGCTTATGGCGGCGTTGCGCACGGAATCTCCGCTCGGCCAGGCGAGCCGCGGCGCGCTGTCGATCGTCGGCATGTTCTGCAATTTCGGCGCGTTGGCGCGACTGCCGCTGATCGAGGCCAATGCCATCGGCTTTTCTTCGCCGTTGATCGGAGTGGCGCTTGCGGCGCTCGTGCTCAAGGAGCGCGTGCGCATCTATCGCTGGACGGCCGTCATCGTTGGCTTTCTCGGCGTGCTGGTGGTGCTGTCGCCACACCTTTCCGGCGACGAATTGGCCGTCGTCATGGCGAGCGCCACGAGTTTGACGGGGATCATCTACGCGATCGCCGGCTCAGTCACCAATGCGGGCACCATGATCCAGACCCGCCATCTGACCAGGAGCGAGAAGACATCCTCGATCGTGTTTTATTTTTCCGCGATCTGTGCGCTCGCCGGTCTAGCGACGCTGCCGTTCTGGTGGGTGACGCCGACGTGGACCGAACTCACGGCGCTCCTCGCCATAAGGGTA
>CAVRYM010000006.1:0-829096 GCA_963725495.1 uncultured Alphaproteobacteria bacterium
CGATCGCCGGCCTGGTGACGGGCGCGGGCGGCGCGCAGCAGCACGTGATCGGGCTGATGACTGCGCAGCACGTCATAGACCAGATCGGTCGAGATCGTGACTTGTCGCCGCGACTTTTCCTCGCCCGGAAAGCGGCGCTCGATCAGGCCGGCGATGATCGCGCAATTGCGGAACGTGCGCTTCATCAGCGCCGTTTCGGCAAGCCAGGCTTCCAGATCGTCGCCGAGCATATCCTGGTCGAAGAGTTCGGCGAGAGACAGACTTCCGTCCGCGATCCACCGTGCGACGTCACCGAGGCCCCAGACCGCGAGCGCGTATTCGTTGGCGACAAAGCCCATCGGCTTTAGCCCCGCGCGTTCAAGCCGCCGTGTCAGCAGCATGCCGAGCGTTTGATGCGCAAGCCTTCCTTCGAACGGATAACAGATCAGATAATGCTTGTTGGCGCGCGGGAACGTCTCAACCAGCAACTCGCGTTGCCCTGGTAACTGCGAGCGCCATTCTTGAATCTCCAGCCATTCACGCACCTGGGCCGGTAGCTCCCGCCACTCCTGCGGATGCGAAAGGATGCCGCGCACCCGATCGGCGAGGTAGGTCGACAGCGGAAACTTGCCGCCCTCGTAGGCTGGCACTTTGGGATCCTCGGAGGCCGAGCGCGAGACATAGACCTCGTCCTCGACCAGCACTTCATATTTGAGGATTTCGCCGGCGAACACGAAGGTGTCGCCCGGCACCATGGTCTCGACAAAATATTCCTCGACTTGGCCGAGCAGACGCCCGCCGCGCGGAATCATTTTCGAAGCCCGCGAGCGAACCAGCCGCACTTTCAGCATGTCGGCTTCCACAATGGTGCCGACATTGAGCCGGTAGCGCTGCGCCACGTTGGGGTTGGTGATGCGCCAGCGCCCGTCCTTGCCCTCTCGGATGCGGGCGAAGCGCTCATAGGCCTTCAGCGCGTAGCCACCGGTGGCGACGAAATCGACCACGGCATCGAAATTCGTGCGCGCCAGCCCGGTGTAGGGCGAAGCCGTGGTCACTTCGGCGTAAAGGTCGTCGGCGAGGAACGGCTCACCGCAGGCGCAGCCGAGCACGTGCTGGGCGAGCACGTCGAGCGCGCCGATACGGGCGGCCGGCGTGTCCTGGGCATTTTCGGCGATGGCGTCGAGTGCGGCGCGGCATTCGAGCACTTCGAAGCGGTTGGCCGGAACCAGCACGCCCTTCGACGGCTCGTCCATGCGGTGATTGGCGCGGCCGATGCGCTGCAGGAGCCGCGAGGCGCCCTTCGGCGCGCCGACATTGATGACAAGATCGACATCGCCCCAGTCGACGCCGAGATCGAGCGATGACGTGCACACCACCGCGCGCAAACGTCCCTCCGCCATCGCGGCTTCGACCTTGCGCCGCTGCGCCACATCGAGCGAGCCGTGGTGCAATGCGATCGCGAGGTTGTCGTCGTTGATGCGCCAGAGATCCTGGAAAATGCCCTCAGCCTGGCTGCGTGTATTGACGAACACGAGCGTGGTGCGATGCGCCTTGATCAGCTGATACATTTCGCCGAGCGCGTAGCGCGACGAATGGCCGGCCCAGGGCAGCCGCTCGCGCGTATCGAGCATGCCGACGTCGGGCGCGGCGCCGGCCTCGGCGACGATGAGATCGGCGCGCGAGTCTTTCTGCCGTTGGGGCACCAGAAATCGGCAAAGGTCTTCAGGTTCGGCCACGGTGGCTGATAGCCCGATGCTGGTGAGCTGCGGCGAAAGCCGAAACAGCCGCGCCAGACCGAGCGACAGGAGATCGCCGCGCTTCGAGGTGACCAGCGCATGCAGTTCGTCGAGAATCACGCGCCGGAGCGAACCAAACAAATAAGGCGCGTCGGCAGAGGCGAGCAGTAATGCCAATTGCTCCGGTGTGGTCAGCAGAATTTGCGGCGGATAACGGCGCTGGCGCTGGCGTTTCGATGCCGGCGTGTCGCCGGTGCGCGTCTCGATGCGTATCGGCAGCCCCATCTCGTCAACCGGCGTCTCGAGGTTGCGCGCGATATCGACCGCGAGCGCCTTGAGCGGAGAGATGTAGAGCGTGTGCAGGCCATCTTCGCGGCGCACATCGCGCCCGGTCGAGATAAGCCTTCGCCTCTCCCCTCCCCCCGTTCGCGAAGCGAATGGCGGGGAGGGGGGGCACCCCATCGCGCTTGCGCGATGGGGTGCCCGGTCGGGGGTGGGGGACGCTTCCTTTGTTGAAGAAGCCGTTTCCCCCACCCCCAACCCGACCTCGCCGCCATGCGGGAGGATGGGAATAGAAGCGCCACTCAACTCCACCAAACTCGGCAAAAATCCTGCGAGCGTCTTGCCGCCGCCGGTCGGCGCAATCAGCAGCACGGAGCGGCCAGCCTGCGCCTTGGCCAAAAGTTCGAGCTGATGCGCGCGCGGCGCCCAACCGCGACCGGCGAACCAGCGCGCGAATTTTTCCGGCAACATGGCGGTGCGTTCGACAACGCTCATACGGATTTCGTATATATCCCTTCAGTCACGGCTTGCCGATTTCGATTGGCGCTTGGCCTCGTCCTTCGAGGCTCGGCGCTTCGCGCTTGCTGCTCCTTCTCCCCGCGTGCGGGGAGAAGGTTGGGGATGAGGGGGTGTCGCCGACGCGCTCAGAATCGCGGAGAGGCCCCCTCACCCGGCGCTTCGCGCCGACCTCTCCCCGCACGCGGGGAGAGGGAAATAGATTCTCGTTCTCGCGATGCGGTTTTTGATTCGCATCCGAGCTATGCGCAGGCCAGTCCCAAAAACCTCACCGCATTCCCGATCGTCTGCAGATGATCCCGGTGGTGGAGGGCCGGTGCCATCACGATCGGGCGCGGCACGAACAACAAAACAAAAAGGATGCGGAACGCCGGAACGGCGCAGTTCACCAACCTCCGCGTCTTGCGACGCGGCGCGCGCCCTGCAGGGCGCGCACGCCTTCCGGCGTTCCACCGCGGCTCTTGCCCAAGGGACTCACGCATCCCAAGGGCTCAGCTTCGGACCATGTTTCGCGGAGCCAGCGCCAAGCTAGGCGGGGTTTTCCCGCCGGCGCCGGCCCCGTTTGCAGCGAGCACCTCGCGTGCCGGTCATGGTGCCGGCAGACGTGATGTCCAAAGCCGCCCGGGAACGGACTGCAAATCCGTCCGCGGGCACCGGTCTCGCCCGATGGCCCGGCTTGCCTCCGGGCCCACCTCCTTCACGGGGGCGAGGATCGTTATGTATCCGAACCGGGGACGAAAGTCAAGAGTTTGTCGCAAAAAAACGGACGACTCGGTGACGCCGCCTCAGCAATGACGGTGTGTCATTTCCGCCACAGATGGCGGGGAACGGTGGTATTCCGATGCCGGATCGCGCGCGTGGATTGCGGGTCAGCGCCAAGCTCCGGTAACGTCTTGTTTGGTAACGCGGAAAACATGTAGGCGTGGGGGCGTTTGTGCGGGCGTGGGGTAGGGGTGGCGGAGGCGCGCGCGCTGCTGCTGGCGTCGTGTTCGGTGGCGGCGCTGCTGATCGGCGGCGGCGCGCCCCCGGCGGTCGCGCAGAACTGCAAGATCATCCAGAACGGCGGCACGGTCGCCACGGTCAGCAACAGCTCGCCGACCGGCAACTGCATTCTCGTTGAAAACGGCGCCGTCGTTACCGGCAACGTCATCAACACCTCATCCGGCGTTCTGACGACCAACGGCACCGGGGTGCCGAGCGTAACCGGTATCACCATCAACAACAGCACCGTGGCCGGCTCGGTCACAAACGCCGGCAACATCGAAGCCAACAACGGCATCCTGGTCACCAATAACGCCAGCGTGGCCGGCGGCATCAGCAATTCCGGCACGATCGGCGCGGGCTACGACGGCATCATCATCGGCGGCGAAGCACTCCTCGGCGCACCCGTCACGATCTCGACCTTCACCGGCGGTATCAGCAATTCCGGCACGATCTCCGCAGCGCACATTGGCATCATCGTCGGCGGCAGCGCCTATAGCGGCAGCGCCCTGACGATCTCGACCTTCGGCGGCGGCATCAGCAACTCCGGGACAATCGCGGCGAACGGCAACGGCATCTTTGTCGGCGGCACAGCGCATTCCGGCGGCGCCGTCACCATCTCGACATTCTCCGGCGGCATCATCAACAGCGGCACCGTGTCCGCGGGCCTCGACAACGGCATCGTCGTCGGCGGCCTTGCCTATAACGGCGGCACGGTGACGATCTCGACCTTCGGCGGCGGCATCAGCAATGCCGGGCTGATCTCGGCCGGCAGTAGCGCCGGCATCGCGGTCGGCAACAGCTCAGGCGGCGTTGCCATCTCGACCTTCACCGGCGGCATTACCAATTCCGGCACGATCAACGCCAAAACCGGCATCGCCATTGAGAACGTCACCATCGGCGGCGGCATCACCGCCAGCGGTGTCATCGCCGCCTTCGCAAACGGCATCCTGATCGGCCGTCTCGGCGCGGTGACCTCGAGCCACACCGGCATTTTGGTCAACGGCCCGACCTTCACTGGCGGCATCAGCAATGCCGGGCTGGTCTCGGCGGGCGGCAGCGGCATCATCGTTGGCGGCACGGCCTCAACTCCCTCCGGTCGTTCTCGGAGCACCGCAACCTTGATCATCTCGACCTTCGCCGGCGGGATCAGCAATTCCGGCACGATCTCTGCGGGCGGCAACGGCATTTGGGTTGGCGGTAACGCCTCAATTCCCTTTGGTTCGCTGAACACCGCGACCGTGGCCATCTCGACCTTCGGCGGTGGCATCACCAATTCCGGCACGATCTCTGCGGGCGGCAACGGCATTTGGGTCGGCGGCAACGCCTCTGCCGGTTGTTGTTTTGATAATACTGCGGTTGTTACCATCTCGACCTTCGGCGGCGGCATCAGCAACTCGGGCATGATCACGGCGGCCGGCATCGGCATCTTCGCTGGCGGCGTAGTTTCTAACAACAGCACTGGCGGTGGCAGCGCGACCGTGGCGATCTCGACCTTCATCGGCGGCATCACCAATACCGGCACGATTTCGGCCGGGGGCGGCATTTGGGTCGGCGGCAACGTAAAAACGGGTGGCGCGCTGACGATCGGGACCTTCGGCGGCGGCATCACCAATGCCGGCACGATCAGTGCAACCGCGCTGGGCTATAACGGCAACGGCATTTTCGTCGGCGGTCATGCAGACAGCGGCAGCGCCGCCATCCTCATTGACAGCTTCTCCGGCGGCATCGTCAATGCCGCTGGCGCCACGATCAGAGTGGGCGGTAGCGGCATCGTCGTTGGCGGCACTGCCAGCAACGGCGCATCGGTGGTGATCTCGAATTTCTCCGGCGGCATCACCAATGCTGGCACGGTGTCCGCGCCTAGCGGCCACGGCATCCTGGTCGGCGGTTTCGGCGATACCAACACAACAATACTGATCGCGAGCTTTGGCGGCGGCATCACCAATACCGGCGCCATCACGGCGGCCGGCCAGGGCATCTGGGTGGGCGGCGAAGCGTATTCGTCTTCCGCAGTGACGATTTCGAGCTTCGGCGGCGGCATCACCAATGCCGGCACGATCAGCGTGCAGGGCCAGGGCATCTACGTCGGCGGAAGCGCGACTAAGGCAGCGATGACGATCTCGACTTTCTCGGGCGGCATCACCAATACCGGCACCATCAGCGCGAACGGCAAGTTCCAGAACGGCATCCACGTCGGCGGCCACGCGAATTCATCCGGCACGGTGACGATTGCGAGTTTCTCCGGCGGCATCACCAATGCCGGCGCGATCACCGCGAGTGCCCAGGGCGTCTGGGTCGGGGGTCACGCGTTTGAGACTGGCCAAGTCGAGATTGGGAGCTTCGGCGGCGGCATCGTCAACAGTGCCGGGGGCGCGATTAATGCTGAGGGCCACGGCATCTGGGTCGGCGGCAGCGCGACCTGGGTCACTGCCTCAGTCGCCATCTCGACCTTTGCCGGCGGCATTACCAATGCGGGCACGATTTCGGCTGGGGGTAGGGGCATCTTCGTCGGCGGCAGTGCGTTCAGCAGCGGTAGCGTCGCCATCTCCACATTCGGCGGTGGCATTACCAATTCCGGCACGATCTCGGCGGGCCAGGTCGGCATTGGGGTGGGCGGTAGGGCAAGCTTTACAGGCACGAGCGTGACGATCTCGACCTTCGCGGGCGGGATCAGCAATTCCGGCGCGATCTCGGCTGCGAACGGCATCCTCGTCGGCGGCACCGCCAAGAGCGGCAGCACCGTCGCCATCGCAACATTCGGCGGCGGCATTACCAATTCCGGTACGATCTCGGCCAGCGGCAAGGGCATTTTCGTCGGCGGCACGGCGATCGGTGCATCGAGCTTCGTGATTTCGACCTTCTCCGGCGGCATCACCAACAGCGGGACAATTTCCGCCCAGACCGGCATCGTGGTGAACAACGTCTCGACGTTCCAGGGCGCGATCGCCGATTCGGGCGCTATTACCGGCACCGGCGGCACCGCGATCGACATGAGCGCCGCGCCAAACAACATGACTGTCGACATCACCGGCGGCGCGATCAGCGGCAACATTGTCGGCAATGGCACCGGCAATGGCGACACCGTCAACTTCAATCTCGGCGGCACATTCGCTTACGGCAGCACGATCACCGGCGTGCAGACGGTGAACGTCAATTCCGGCACGCTGTTCGATGGCGGGCTTATCAGCGCCGGCAGCGTCAACGTCAATGCCGGCGGTACGCTGGCGCCGGGTCTGCCGCACACCGTCGGCACACTCAATATCAGCGGCAATCTCGTCTTCGCATCGGCGGCGGCCTATCTCGAAACGATCAGCGGCGCGGCCTACAGCAAGACCGCGGTGACCGGCGCGGCGACGCTCGGCGGCGCCAGCGTGCAGATCGCCAGCGGCAGCACAGTCACCGCCGGGACCAAATACACGATCCTGACCGATACCGGCGGCGGACTCGGCGGCGGCAATATCTTCAGCCCGACGGTCACCTATAATGGCGTGACCGGCACGCTCTCGTATGACGCCGACGACGTTTTTCTGACGTTCGGGAGCACGTCGGCAAATCTGCTGGGACTGCTGCCGCCCGGCGCGCCGGCCAACGATGTGGCGGTGGCGAACGCGATCGACAATTACATCAATGGCGGCGGCACGCTGCCCACCGGTTTCGCCAACCTGTTCAACCTGTCGGGAATGCAATTGGAGAGCGCGCTCACGCAGCTCGACGGCGAGAATGCGACCGGCGCGCAGATCAGCGCGTTCACGCTGATGACCGAGTTTTTGGATTTGATACTCGGCGCAGAGCGGCGGCGCTGGCGGGAATGGCGGTGGGCTCGGCTTTGCGCCCGACCTGCAGACGGCCGCGCTGCCGCCCGAGCTCGCGCTCGCCTACGACTCGATCCTGAAAGCGCCGCCCAAACCGCAAACCTTCGACCAGCGCTGGAGCGTGTGGGGCGCGGGCTTCGGCGGCACGGCCACCTTCAACGGCAATGCGACAGTCGGATCAAACAACGTCACCGCCTCGACCTACGGCAGCGCCGCCGGCATGGAGTATCGCGCCGACCCGCACACGGTCTATGGCTTCGCGCTCGCCGGCAGCGGCTTGAACTGGGGACTGGCGCAAAATCTCGGCACCGGACGCAGCAATTCCTTCCAGGCCGGTGTGTACGCCAAGACGCATTGGGGTCCGGCCTATGTGACCGGCGCGGCAGCCTTCGGCAACAACTGGTTCACCACCAACCGCATTGCGGTGGGCGATCAGCTCACTGCGAGCTTCACCGGCCAGAGCTACGCGCTGCGCGGCGAGGCCGGTTATCGTTACACGGTGCCGGCCCCCTCCTTCCCTCCCCCGCAAGCGGGGGAGGGTTAGGGTGGGGGGTGATCGGGGTGACGCCTTATGGCGCGTTGCAGACGCAATGGTTCCACACGCCGACCTACAGCGAGACCGATCTCACCGGCGGCGGCTTCGGGCTTTCCTACGGCGCCAACACCGCCAACGACACCCGCAGCGAACTCGGCGCGCGGTTCGACGACTTCACCACCTGGAGCAACAAACCGCTGATCTTCCGCGCCCGACTCGCCTGGGCGCACGATTGGGAGAGCGGCACCGGGCTCAACGCCGTGTTCGAGGCGCTGCCCGGCTCGAACTTCACCGTCAACGGCGCGTCGCTGCCGCGCGATTCCGCGCTCACTGGCGCGAGCGCGCAATACTTCTTCACGGCGGACCTGTCGTTCACCGCCAAGTTCGACGGCGAGTTCGCGCCGAGCGCGCAGACCTACGCCGGCTCGGGGACGATCCGTTATACGTGGTGAGCGCCGCGGAGCGCGCGACCACGACGAGGCTATCGACTGGCACGCCTTTCTCGCTGCGCACCGGCGTTCTGGTGAGCCGCGCCACCATAAGGCCGGCCTCGCCCAATGCGCAGCGGATGTAGGCCTCACAATGCGCGTAGCGCAGCGTCGGCAAAAGCGCGACGCCCTCGCCGGCATGGGTCTCGACCGTGAAAGCAAATAGCCCATCGGGCGGCAAAACGCGCGCGATAGCGGCGGCAACCGGCGCGAGATCGTTGACGTAGACGAAGACATCGGCAGCGACGACGAGCTGATAGCTTGCCGCGCTAGCCGCTTCTTGAGCAAGCGCGCCCAAGAGATCGGCTTCAACGAGGCGATCGTAAATGGCCTTCGCCGCCGCGCGTTCGATCATCGCCGGCGAAAGATCGACGCCGACCAAACGATCGACGCAAGGGCGGAAGGCGGCGCCGGCAAGCCCGGTGCCGCAGCCGAGATCGAGCATCGCGGCGAACTGCATCGGCCGCCCCGCTGCGCGCAGCACCGCCTCGACGGCCTCGCGCAGCAGCGCCGGGCCCCGGTATTCGAGACGTTCGGTGAGCGCGGCGTCGTATCGTCCGGCATATTGATCGAACAGGCGGCGGACGTAGGTACGCGTCATCGCCGGCGCGGCCTGGCCGGCGCCAAGCCGTGCGAGCTGCAAGCGGGCGCCGTGATAATCTTCAGGATCGGCGTCGCGGGCTTTTTCGAATGCGGCGATCGCGCCGTCGCGGTCGCCGCTCTGGTCGCGAATGGCGCCGAGCGCGAACCAGGCGGTGGCGAAGTTCGGCGCGAGTTCGACCGTCTGTTCGAGGATGCCGGCAGCGGCGGCAAGATCGCCGCGCGCGGCCTGGTCGAGCGCCCATTGGTAGCGCCGGTCGGCGATCAGGTCGCCGGAAGAGACAAAAAGCGGGCCGGTATCAGCCATGACGTGCTCGCGCCCCATCCTCGCGCCACAGTCCTCGCGCCCCTGTGGGAAGTGCTTATTTAATCAGTCACGATGCGTCCTGAAGATATCCTCGCCCTCTCCCCGGCCGGATTGTGCTGCAAGCGCGGCGGCTTTCATATTGATCCGACGCGCGCGGTCGCGCGCGCGCTGATCACCCACGCGCACTCCGACCATGCGCGTGCCGGCCACGGCGCCGTCCTGGCGACGCAGGAGACGCTCGATCTGATGCGGCTGCGCTACGGTGAGAATTTCGCCGGATCGACGCAGGCGGCCCGCTATGGCGAACGGCTCGAGCTCAACGGCGCGGCGGTGACGTTTCATCCCGCCGGGCACGTCCTTGGCTCGGCGCAGATCGCGGTCGAGGCTGAGGGGCTGCGCATCGTCGCCTCGGGCGATTACAAGAACGTGCCCGATCCGACCTGCGTGCCGTTCGAGCTTGTGCCGTGCGACGTGTTCATCACCGAGGCGACATTCGCGCTGCCGGTCTTCCGCCACGGCGACGCCGACGGCGAGATCGCAAAGTTGCTCCGCTCGGTCGCGCTGTTTCCCGAGCGGGCGCATCTGGTCGGCGCCTACTCGCTCGGCAAGGCGCAGCGGCTGATCGCGTTGTTGCGCAAAGCGGGTTACGCCAGTCCGATTTATCTGCACGGCGCGATGGAAGCGATCACCCAATACTACGTGAGCCGCGGTATTGCGCTTGGTGAACTGCGCGCGGTGCGCGGCGCCAACAAGAGCGAGCTTGCCGGCAGCATCACGATTTGTCCGCCGTCGGCGCTCAACGATCTATGGGCGCGGCGCTTTCCCGATCCGGTCAACGCGTTTGCCTCCGGCTGGATGCGCGTGCGGGCGCGGGCGCGCCAACAGGGCGTCACGCTGCCGCTGGTGATCTCCGATCATGCCGATTGGGACGGACTTACGACGACAGTCGCGGCGACCCGCGCCGGCGAAATCTGGGTCACCCACGGGCAAGAGGACGCGCTCGTGCATTGGTGCGCGACGCGCGGGCTCAAGGCGCGACCGCTCGATATCGTCGGTTATGGCGATGAGGAGGAACCAGACGCGGATAGGCAAGGCGGGACGGACGAATGAACCGCTTCGCCGAGCTTTTGAACCGCCTCGCCTACGAACCCGCGCGCAACAGCAAACTTCGCCTCATCACTGAGTATTTCCGCTCCACGCCCGATCCCGAGCGCGGATGGGCGCTGGCGGCGCTGACCGGCGCGCTCAGCTTCCCGCATGCCAAGGCCGGACTGATCCGCAACCTCATTGCCGAGCGTACCGACCCGGTGCTGTTCCAACTGTCCTATGATTATGTCGGCGATCTTTCAGAAACCGTCGCGCTGATGTGGCCCTCAGTTTCCTCCTCCACCCCACCAGGGGGAGGGGAAATAACCCTTACCTCCGTCGTGGAAACGCTCGCGACGCTCGGCAAGGCGCAGTTGCCGCAGCAACTGGCGCGCTGGCTCGACGCGCTCGACGAGACGGGACGCTGGGCGTTGATCAAGCTCGTCACCGGCGGATTGCGTGTCGGCGTTTCGGCAAGGCTCGCTAAGGCCGCGGTCGCAGCTTTGGGCGCCACCGATGCCCAGGATATCGAGCTGCTCTGGCCGGGCCTCGCGCCGCCCTATGTCGCGCTGTTCGCCTGGCTCGAAGGCCGCGGGGAAAAACCGGCGAGCAACGATCCCGCCGCATTCCGCCCGCCGATGTTGGCGCATGCTCTCGACGAGGCCGATCTCGCCGCGCTCGATCCGGCCGACTTCACCGCCGAATGGAAATGGGACGGCATCCGCGTGCAAGCGGTGAGCGCGCGGCACGACGGCAGAAATATCGCGCGCCTCTACTCACGGACCGGCGAGGATATTTCGCGGAGCTTCCCCGATCTCATCGACGCCCTGCACCTGCCCGGTGCCATCGACGGCGAGCTTTTGATCCGCCGCGACGGCCTCGTGCAGTCTTTCAACGTGCTGCAGCAACGCCTCAACCGCAAAACCGTCACGCCGAAGCTCCTGGCCGAATTTTCCGCCCACTTGCGCGCCTACGATCTGCTCGCCGATGGCGATGAAGATTTGCGCGCACTGCCGTTCGCGCAGCGCCGCGCGCGGTTGGCCGATTTCGTCGCCAGGCTGCACGAACCGCGCATCGACCTTTCGCCATCGGTAGAATTTTCCAATTGGGCGGACCTCGCGGCGGCGCGGAAGAATCCGGCGAGTGCCGGAGCCGGCGCCGACGCCGCTGCCGTCGAAGGGCTCATGCTCAAGCGCCGCGACGCGGCTTACCTGCCCGGCCGGCCGAAAGGCCCATGGTGGAAATGGAAGCGCGATCCGTTCATCATCGACGCCGTGCTCATGTACGCCCAGCGCGGTCACGGCAAACGTTCCTCATATTATTCCGACTACACGTTCGGCGTCTGGACGCGCGGCGAGGCGGGCGATGAACTGGTCCCGGTCGGCAAGGCCTATTTCGGATTCACCGATGAAGAGCTGCACCAGATCGACCGCTTCGTCCGCCGCAATACGACCGAGCGGTTCGGGCCGGTCCGCGAGGTGGTGCACGCACCCGATCAGGGACTGGTGATGGAAGTGGCGTTCGAGGGCCTGCAGCGCTCTACGCGGCACAAATCCGGGCTGGCGATGCGATTTCCGCGCATCAGCCGGCTGCGCTGGGACAAGCCGCCGGGTGAGGCTGACCGGCTCGAACTCCTGGAGAGTATGATCGCGCGGATCGAGCACGGGGGGCGGGGGGCGTCTTGAGGAAGCGGCGAAAGACTAAGCCCATTCGGGTGACGCTGCGGCGCGGCCGCTTGAGCGATCTCCTGGCGCTCGTCACGCTGGAACTGGACGTGTTCAAGACCGACATCGTCTCGCGGCGAAGCTTCCGCGGTTATATCGTTTCGCGCTGGGCCTCTCTCATCGTCGCCGAAGAAAGCGGCGGCCTCGCCGGCTATGCGCTGGTCCGCTACTCCCCGCGCTCGCGCCTCGCCCGCCTCTATTCCATCGCTGTCGGCCCCCACGTCGGCGGGCGCGGCCTCGGCCCGCGGCTCTTGGCGGCCGCCGAGGAGGCGGCGCGGCGGCGCGGCCGGCGAGCGATGCGGCTCGAAGTCCACGTGCGCAACAAGCGGGCCATTGCGCGCTACGAAAAGTCAGGCTATCGGCTGTTCGGAAGACACCGCGACTATTATGACGACCACGCTGACGCACTCCGCTTCGAAAAGCCGCTTGGACGTTCCACAGACCCCGCCTGACTCCCATGCGCGAATCGGCTTTGATGGTGGACATCGCGGACGGGGCAGTCGTCAATCGTTTCGCTTCCGGCTATGACGGTTCGCGCCGCGCCTGACTTCGAACGCATGATCGGCCAAATACATTTCGTCCGCGCCACGAAAGGGACCCGCCCATGACCGGCTGGGTCATCCTTGTCGACCAGGCCCGCGATCTGCCCAACGCCGAGACCCCGCACAAGGTCATCAGCACCAGCGAGTACCTGGCGCGGCCTCGGTTGTTCGACATGGGCCGGCCGAAGCTCGTCAATCTCGCCCGCTCCTACGCCTATCAGTCGAAGGGCTACTACGCCTCGCTGCTGGCCGAGGCGCGCGGCCATCGCGTCGTGCCGACCGTCGAGACCATGCTGGAACTGCGCGAGCAGAAGCTCTACGAACATGCGCTCCCCGACCTTGAGGACGAGCTGAACCGCTGCGCCCGGCGCGCCGATTTCCAGCCTAACGGCGAGCTGAGGCTCTTGGTCTGTTTTGGCATCGCACGCGACGCCCGCTTTGAATCGTTCGGCCGCCTGTTGTTCGACTGGTTCCGCTGCCCGGCGCTGGAAGTGATCGTCGATCAGGGCGAGTGGCTGACCATCGACCGGATCCGGCCGCGCAACATCACCCGGCTGGCTAACGGCGAAGCGGAGTTCTTCCGCGAGTCGCTGCACAATCATACCAAGCGCGAGTGGCGCGATCCCAAGGCACGCTCGGTCGCCAAATACGACCTCGCCGTGCTCTACGATCCGAACGAGAAAATGGCGCCGTCGTCGGCGAGCTCGATCAAGCATTTCGCGCGCATCGCCGAGAAGCTGTCGGTCGACGTCGAGCCGATCACCAAGCGGCAGCTCGCCGAACTCGCCGAGTATGACGGTCTGCTCATCCGCGAAACCACCTCGATCGACAATCACACCTACCGTTTCGCGCGCCGCGCCTGGCAGGAGGGCATGCCGGTCATCGACGATCCGATTTCGATGATCCGCTGCACCAACAAGGTCTTTCTGATGGAGCTTCTCCAGCAGCATCAGGTGCCGACGCCGCCGACGGTGATCATCGCCGAAGATTCCGACCTCGGCAAAGCGATCGACGAACTCGGGCTGCCGCTGGTGGTGAAAATTCCCGACGGCTCATTCTCGCGCGGCGTGCACAAGATCGAGTCGGCGGCGGAGTTCAAGCGCATCTGCGACGAGCTGTTCGAGGAGACCGACCTCCTGCTGGCGCAGAAATTCCTGCCGACCGATTTCGACTGGCGAGTCGGCGTGCTGGCCGGCGAGCCGTTGTTCACCTGCCAGTACCGGATGGCGCGCGGCCACTGGCAGGTGGTGAAATACCGGCCCGACGGCTCCTCGCGCGAAGGCGGCTTCCGCGCCTTCGATCTCGATCAGGCGCCGCGCGAGATTATCGACGTCGCCGTGCGGGCCGCGCGTCCGATCGGCGACGGATTTTACGGCGTCGACCTCAAGCAGACCGACAACGGCATCGTGGTCATGGAGGTCAACGACAATCCGAACCTCGAACACGGCATCGAGGACGCCGTCGGCAAGGATGAGATCTGGACCCGACTGCTGCGTTGGTTCATCGACCGGTTCGAGCAATAGGCCCTAAAGTCTTTCGCGCTCACATCTGCTTGGTGATGTTCTTTTTCATCTCGCTGGCGAGTTGGCGCGCAACCACCGATTTGATGGCGGCGGCCGTTACTTCTTCGCGGATTTCCTCCTCGTCGAGCCAGCTTTCGAAGCTGGACCCTATGTGCGGGTTTCTTCTTGCCACGACTTCATCTCCTTCAATTTCTGTCCGGCGCGACCTTCGTCACTTCGCTCAGCGGCCAGCGGGGACGCGGGGCGAAATCGAGTCCGTCCGTGAGGCCTAGCGCCAGCCGTTCGGCGCCGGCCCAGGCAATCATGGCGCCGTTGTCGGTGCACAAAGCCGGCGGCGGCGCGACGAGCTGCGTGCCGACCTCGAACGCCGCCCGATGCAGCGCCTTGCGGATCGCCTGGTTGGCCGCGACCCCGCCCGCGCAGACGAGCGCAGTGGGCGCGCCGATGCGGTCGCGGAACATGCGCAAGCCGAGCCGCAGCCGGTCCAGGACTACGTCGACCACCGCCTGCTGGAACGAGGCGCAGAGATCGGCCACGTCCTGATCGTCCAGCGGCGCGACCTTCTCGGCCTCGAGCCGCAGCGCCGTTTTGAGGCCGGAGAGCGAAAAATCGGCGTCGCGGCGGCCGCTCATCGGCCGCGGCAGCGCAAACCTCGCGCCGTCTCCCTTCAACGCCTCCTTCTCGACCAGCGGGCCGCCCGGATAGCCGAGACCGAGCAATTTCGCCGTCTTGTCGAACGCCTCGCCGATGGCGTCGTCGACCGTGCCGCCGAGCCGCACATAATCGCCGACGCCGCGCACACCGAGAATTTGGGTGTGGCCGCCGGATGCGAGGAACAGGCAATAGGGGAACGGCGTGCCATCGGTCAGCCGCGCCGTCAGCGCATGGCCTTCCAGGTGGTTCACGGCGATCAGCGGCTTGCCGTTGACCAGCGCGATCGCCTTGGCGGTGGTGAGCCCGACAATGAGGCCGCCGATCAGGCCCGGTCCGGCCGCGGCGGCGACACCGTCGAGCGCGTCGAAGGAAGTTTCGGCATCAGCCATGGCCTTGGCAATGATGCGGTCGAGCGCCTCGACATGCGCGCGGGCGGCGATCTCGGGCACCACGCCGCCAAACGCGGCGTGCTCGTCCACCTGCGAGAGCACGACATTGGACACAATGCGGCCGCGGCCGTCGTCGGCGCGTTCGACCAAAGCCGCCGCCGTCTCGTCGCAGGTCGTCTCGATGCCGAGGATCACCATGGGTGTATTATATATGCCCCGTAAGGCACGCAGGTGTAATGGCTCAGTCCTCCTCGCCGTCCGTTTTGAGAATCGGCTCGCGCGGCTCGCCGCTGGCGCTGGTGCAGGCGCGCGACGTGCTGCGCCGGCTCGTCGCCGCGAGCGGCCTTGCGGCGGAGCAGATCGAGATCAAGGTCATCCGCACCACCGGCGATGCGATCCAGGACCGGCCGCTGGCGGAAGCCGGCGGCAAGGGTCTGTTCACGAAGGAAATCGAGGAGGCGCTCGCGGCCGGGGCCATCGATCTCGCCGTGCATTCCTCCAAGGACATGCCGACGGTGCTGCCGGCCGGCCTCGTGCTGTCGGCCTTCCTGCCGCGCGAAGATGCGCGCGACGCCTTCATCAGCCGCAAGGCCAAGTCGTTGTCGGATCTTCCGCAAGGCGCGGTGATCGGCACCGCCTCGCTGCGGCGGCAAGCGCTGGCCAAGCGCTTGCGGCCGGATCTGAAGGTCGCGCCGCTGCGCGGCAACGTCGAGACGCGGCTGCGCAAGCTCGAGGCTGGCGAGGCGGACGCGACGCTCTTGGCCGTTGCCGGCCTCAAACGGCTCGGCCTGTTGTCGGCGGCGACTGCCATCCTTGAAATCGACGACTTTCTCCCGGCGGTCGGTCAAGGCGCCATCGGGATCGAGACCCGCGCCGACGACGACAAGACGCGCGCGCTGGTCGCCAGCATCAACGATGCTGATACCGCAACGGCGCTCGCCGCCGAGCGTGCGTTTCTCGCCGAGCTCGACGGCTCCTGCCGCACGCCGATCGGCGGCCATGCGCGCGTGGGCGCGGACGGCGTGCGCTTTCGCGGCATCGTCGTGAAGCCCGACGGCAGCGCGGCGTTCGAGGTTTTGCGCGAAGGCATCGCGCGAGCGATGCGGCCGCGCTTGGCGCCGACGCCGGGCGCGAACTCAAGCGCCGCGCCGGTCCCGGCTTTTTCGCCGCGGGTTAGGCGATGCGTGTCCTCGTCCTCCGCTCACAGCCGAGCGCCGAGAATACCGCGGCTGCGTTGCGCGCGCGCGACCACGAGCCGGTGATCGCGCCGCTGATGCGGATCGAGATCCTGTCGTACGCCGATCTCAGCAAGGGGCCGTGGGCGGCGTTTTTGATCACCAGCGTCCAATGCCCTGTGGGGTCTCGCCAATCAGACCCATCGCGAGGAGGTGCAGCGCGTGCCGGTTTTCACGGTCGGGGAGCGAACGCGCGCAGGAAATCCGGCGGCGCCAATTTGCTGTCCGTCACCTCGGCCGACGGCAACGTCGACGATCTCGTCGATCTTGTTGCCGCGCGCCTGACCCCGCCGGCGCGCCTTCTCTATCTTGGCGGCGAGGATCGTTCCGGCGACCTTGCCGGCGAGCTGCGCGCCAAGGGATTTGAGGTCGATACCGTCGTCGTTTATCGCTCGGTCGTGGCGGAAAAAATGCCGCAGCCGGCACTCGACGCTTTGGCGAATGGCATCGATGCGGTGTTGCATTACTCCCGCCGCAGTGCCGAGGCCTATATCGAGGCCGCACGCCGCAGCGGCGTGCTGACCAAGGCACTCGAACCGCTGCATCTGTGCCTGTCTGCCCAGATCGCCGAACCGCTGCACCGGCGCCGGCGCGGCGTCCATCAAAGTTGCCTCACGGCCTGATGAAGCCGCTTTGCTCGGGCTCATTGGTCCAACGACGCACTAAATTCGTTGTCTGCGGTGGAGCCCCGATGAGTTGCCGCCATCCTTGCCGCGTACTATGCCGGAGCCGCAAGCCGAGCCTCCCCAGCCGAATTCGCCGAGGGCGCATGACGAGCGAGCCTGACAGCACCCCACGCCGACGGCCGCCGACCATCGATCTGACGGCGACCGAAATCGAAACCGAGCAACCGGCGCGCGGAAGACGCCGGACGGCCGGCGATCACGCCGATACGTCGGCGCAATCGCGTGCACGATGGAATTTCGCCGGCCTGCTGCGGCCGCACGCGATCGGTGCGGGTGTCGGCGCCGTCGTCATGGCGGCGATTCTTGTTGGCCTTTGGCTCGCCGGCGTCTGCTGCCGTCGCAGAACGCCGCACCTCGCCGCAGCAAACAACGGCACGCCTGACGATTGCGGCGCAGCTTGCGCAAAATTCAGGCCGCGCTGCAGGCGCTGCCGGCCGAACAGGCGCTTGCCGCCCGCTTGGCGACGGTCGAGGCGCAGACAAAGACGCTGAGCGACGCGCTGGCCGCCATCAATCGCCGGCTCGACGAGATTGCGGTCGCGGCGCAAAGCGCACGCGAGCATGCCGATGCCGCTTCGACGGCCGTCAAGAGCGCCACCGAAAATGCAGTCCAGCGCAGCGATCTCGATGCACTGGCCGGCCGCATCGCCGCGCTGGAAAGCTCGATCAAATCATTGTCCGAGGCGACCGCACAGCGGCGAAATCAGCGCCAACGACCGGGCGGCGCGCGCGGCCGTCGCCGCCGAAGCGCTGCGCGCCGTGGTCGAACGCGGCGCGCCCTATCAGGCCGAGCTTGCGGCGGTGAAATCGTTCGGCGCCGACCAAAGCGCCATCGCATCGCTCGAACCGTTTGCCGCGACCGGCGTTCCGAGCACCGCAGCGCTGGCGCAAGAACTCGCGCAACTCACGCCGTCCCTGCTGAAAGCTTCGAGCACAGAATCAACGTCAAGCGACGCCTCCTTCCTCGGCCGCCTGGAGAGCAACGCCAAGAGTCTCGTGCGCGTTACGCCGATCGGCACACCGGCCGGCGACGATCCGGCCTCGGTGATCGCGCGGCTCGATGCCGACGCCGCGCGCGCCGACATCGGCGCCGCTGTCGCCGACATCGCCCGCTTGCCGCCATCGGCAAAGACGCTGGCCGAACCCTGGGTGCAGAAGGCGAACGCGCGCGACGCCGCCATCGCGGCGAGCCGGCGGATCGCCGCCGACGCGCTCGCCGGACTGGGCAACGCCAACACGCAATGATGCGCCGATGATCCGCGTCGTTTTATTCCTCATCGTGATCGGCGCGCTGTCGCTCGGCGCGGCTTGGCTCGCCGACCGGCCAGGCGATGTGGTCATCATCTGGCAGGGTCTGCGCATCGAAACTTCGCTCATGGTCATGGGCGCGGCGATCCTCGTCGCTGATGGCGATCATCGCGGCTGTCTGGACCCTCATTCGCGCGGTGCTGCGCTCGCCGATCGTGCTCGCCAAGCTGATGCGCCATCGCCGCGGCGTGCGCGCCTACGAGGCGATCTCCAGCGGGCTGATCGCGGTCGGCTCAGGCGACATCGCCGCCGCGCGCAAGCTCGCCGCCGAAGTCAACCGCATCGCGCCCGGCGAGCCGCTGGCGCTGCTTCTTCACGCGCAGGCTGCCCAGCTTGCCGGCGACCGCGACGCCGCCGACCGCGCCTTCCGCGCCATGGCAAGCCGCGCCGACACCAAGGCGCTCGGCCTGCACGGACTTTACGTCGAGGCGCATCGCCGCGACGATTTCGCAAGCGCCCGCGCCTACGCGGAGGAGGCGGTGCGGACCGCGCCGTCGCTCTCCTGGGCCGGCCGCGCGGTGCTCGAATTCCGCTGCGCCAGCGGCGACTGGGCCGGCGCGCTGGCGCTGCTCGAACGCGCCAAGAGCGGGCTCGACAAGGAAATCTATCGCCGCCAGCGCGCGGTGATGCTGACCGCGCGCGCGATCGCCGCCGAGGAAACCGACCGCGACGCCGCCAAGGCGTATGCGCTCGAAGCGGTCAAGCTCGCGCCGACCTTGGCGCCGGCTGCCGCGCTCGCCGGGCGCAGGCTGGCGGAGGACGGTGACCTGCGCCGCGCCTCGCGCATCGTCGCCAAGGCCTGGCGCGCCAATCCGCATCCCGACCTCGCGCAGACTTACGCCGACTTGCGCTTCGGCGATGCCGCGCGCGACCGGCTCACCCGCATCGAGGCGTTGGTCAAAAAGACACCCGGCAACATCGAAAGCGCGCTGGCGGTGGCGCGCGCCGCGCTCGATGCGCGCGAATTCGACAAGGCGCGCAACGCACTCTCGCCGTATCTCAGCGCGCTGACCCGCCGCGTCGCGCTGATGATGGCCGAACTGGAACGCGCCGAACGCAACGACGAAGGCCGCGCGCGCGAGTGGATAGCGCGTGCGCTCCACGCCGCGCCCGACCCGCAATGGACCGCCGACGGCCACGTGTCCGACCGCTGGCTGCCGGTCTCTCCGGTCAGCGGCCGGCTCGACGCCTTGGAATGGCGCGTGCCGCTGACCGGTGTTCTCAGCGCGCCGGTGATCGAGCCTGAGCCGACATCCGTCGCGCCCGTCGAACCGGGGGCTTCAGAGCCGATCGAGTCCAAGGCCGAATCAAAAATCGAAGAGGTGCCGCAGGCTCACGAGGACGCGGCGCCGTTGTCGGCGACGACGACCCCTTCCCCCGCGCACACGCCGCGCCAAGCGACCACAGCCGAAGGCCGAGCCGGTGATTCCGCTCGTCCATGCACCGGACGATCCGGGGGTCGACGAGGGCGTAGAGCTCCACACCGGCTTGTCTAATGGTACCCAATATGCACTATAGTTTTTACATGCACTATAATTCATGAGAGCTGGCTCGGTGTTGGGGCCAACCGTTGCAGGAATGCCCAGCAAGACAGCTACCATCGCGCAGGACGCGTCCACATCCGACGCGGAATTCCTCGCCGCCATCGGCGCCGAGGTGCGGCGCAATCGCGCCAAGCGCGGCATGACGCGGCGGCAATTGGCGCAGGCCTCGGAAACCTCCGAGCGCTATCTGGCGCAGATCGAAAGCGGCGCCGGCAATCCGTCGGCGAGCGTGCTGCGCGCGATCGCGCGGGCGCTCGACCTTCCGGCCTCCGCGCTGCTGCCGGAAACAGCCGCGCGTCCCGCGGCGCTCGGCGCGCATCATCGATCTCCTCGCGCAAGTGCCGCGAAGCCGAGTTGCCGTCGCTCGACCAAAGAGATCGAGGCGCGGGTCGCGCGCTCCGGCAGTGCCGACCGCGCGCCGGCGCATCGCGCTCGTCGGTCTGCGCGGCGCCGGCAAGTCGACGCTCGGGCAGGATGCTGGCGCCGCATCTCGGCTGGCCGTTCATCGAGCTCGACAAGTTGGTCGAGGAGGATTACGGCGCCAGCATTCCCGATCTGATCGAGATGGCCGGCACCGCCACCTTCCGCCGGATCGAACGCGGCGCGCTCGAACGCGTCATCGCCGCGCACGAGGCCGCCATCATCACCACCGCCGGCGGCATCGTCGCCGATCCGGAAACCTATGCGCTGCTGCTTCGCCGCACGCACACGATCTGGATCAAGGCGCGGCCGGAGGATCACATGAGCCGGGTGATGGCGCAGGGCGACTTCCGCCCGATGGCGCAGAACCGCGAAGCGATGGCGGATCTGGTGGCGATCCTCGACGCGCGCCGCGCCGACTATGCGCGCGCCGAGGCCGAGCTCGACACCTCGGGCGAAGCGGTGGAGCAGAGCTTTGCCAAGCTGCTGCAGGCCGCGACGAAAATACTCGGCGGCAACGCTGTAGCTCCTTCTCCCCGCGTGCGGGGAGAAGGTTGGGATGAGGGGGCGCTTCCGCCAGGCTCAGACTCAGGCTCAGAATCGCGGAAACGCCCCCTCACCCGCCGCGCTTCGCGCGTCGACCTCTCCCCGCGCGGCGGGGAGAGGTGAAGGGAAGAAACCGTGACGCTGGCCGACACAGGCTTCCTCGACCTGCCGCCGATGCGGCTCGAATACCGCATGATCGGGCCGCGGCCCGACGCGGCGCCGACCATCGTGATGCTGCACGAGGGGCTCGGCTCGGTCGCGCTGTGGGGCACGTTTCCGGAAAAACTCGCGGCCGCGACCGGCGCCGGCGTGTTCGTCTATTCGCGCGCCGGCTACGGCAAATCGAGCGGGGGAAAACTGCCGCGCACGGTCACGTTCATGCACGAGGAAGCGATCGACGTGCTGCCGCGCGTGCTCGATGCGATCGGCTTCGCAGCGCGGCTTCCTGTTCGGCCACAGCGACGGCGCCTCGATCGCCGCCATCTATGCCGGCTCGGTGCAGGATCATCGCGTGCGCGGGCTGGTGCTGGTCGCGCCGCATTTCTTCACCGAGGAGATGGGCATCGCCGAGATCGAACGCGCGCGGGCCGCGTTTGCCACCGGCACGTTGCGCGACAAGCTCAAGCGCTGGCACGCCGACGTCGATTGCGCCTTCCGCTCGTGGAGCGAGCCGTGGCTCGATCCGCAATTTCGCAAGTGGGACATCACCGAGGCGCTCGGCTACATCCGCGTGCCGATCCTCATCGTGCAGGGTGCGGACGACCAATACGGAACGCTCCGGCAGCTCGATGTGGCGAAGGAGGAATGCTTCTGCCCGGTCGAGACCGCGGTGCTGCCGGGCATCCGCCATGACCCTTGCCGCGAGGCGCCCGAGCAGACGCTCGCCGTCACCGACGCCTTCATCGACCGGCTGTTGCGCGACCACCACGAGGGCGAAAAGGCCGTCATGTCCCCGCTTGCGGCGACATGAAAGATAATGAGGATATCGGCCTACTCTTGCTCACCTAAACGATCCTCATTGAGTTTTTTGCGCTGCCAAGCGGGGGGTATGCCGGCCGTCTTCTCTAATTCTTCGTAGATTGCGACAACCGGCGCAAAATAGCGGACGACCGTAGTATAAACCTCATTCTTGAGCCCGGCGAATGTTGTAAATCGCGGCTCGGGAGCGTTTTCTACGGTTCGGAAGCGATCGATCATCTCGGCCTCCTTATATCCTGATATATTTCAAGCAGGAGCTTAGACGCCTCAACCTCAAGGCGTAAGGTCGAAATCTATCGCCCTAACCAAGTCGATTCAAATCGAAAAGCCATATTCGCCGCCGTGGATACGGCGTAGACAATATCGGTATTATAGTGCATATTAGCGCCTAAGCTGAAGCGTGACTGCACTATAATTCACACGCGAGTCAGTAGGCGAGGCGACAACATGGCCGAGGCGGAGCACTCTGGCGGACGCGTGCTGGCGAACGGCAAGACGCGAATCGATTTCCAGACCGATCCGTCGCGCTACCGGCATTGGCAGCTCAAGGTCGACGGCGACATCGCCACCCTCGTCATGGACGTGGACGAGAAGGCCGCCCTGTTCGAGGGCTACGAGCTGAAGCTCAACTCGTACGACCTCGGCGTCGATATCGAACTCGCCGACGCGATCGAGCGGCTGCGCTTCGAGCATCCGCAGGTTCGCGCGGTCGTGCTGCGCTCCGGCAAGCCGCGCGTGTTCTGCGCCGGCGCCAATATCCGGATGCTGGCCGGTGCGACCCACGCCCATAAGGTGAACTTCTGCAAATTCACCAACGAGACGCGCAACGGCATCGAGGATTTTTCGGAGAACTCCAGCGTCGCCACCATCTGCGCGATCAACGGCACCGCCGCCGGCGGCGGCTACGAACTGGCGCTCGCCGCCGATCACATCATGCTGGTCGACGACGGCTCGTCGGCGGTCTCGCTGCCGGAGCTGCCGCTGCTTGCCGTGCTGCCCGGCACCGGCGGACTCACCCGCGTTGCCGACAAGCGCAAGGTGCGGCGCGACCATGCCGACTTCTTCTGCACCACCGAGGAAGGCGTCAAAGGCAAGCGTGCGGTCGACTGGCGGCTGGTCGACGAAGTCGTGCCGGGCTCAAAATTCGACGAGACGATCGCAGCGCGCGCCCGCGCGCTTGCTGCGAAGTCAAACCGCGGCAATGCGGTACAAGGAATTAAGCTCGTCCCGCTCAAGCGCACCTTCACGCCGGACGGCGTCGAGTACGAAGCGCTTTCGGTCGAATTCGATCGCGCGGGTCGGCTTGCCACCATCACGTTGCGCGGGCCGTCGGCCGCGCCGTCCGCATCGGCCGATGCGATGACGTCGCTCGGCGCCGAATTCTGGCCGCTCAAGCTTGCGCGTGAACTCGACGACGCCATTCTGCACATCCGGCTCAATGAGCTCGACGTGGCGGCGATCGTGTTCAAATCGTCCGGCGATGCGGCCGCCGTGCTCGCTTATGATCAATTCCTCGACGACAACAAAGATCATTGGCTCGCGCGGCAAATTCGCAATTTGTGGAAGCGCGTGCTCAAGCGGGTCGATCTCACCTCGCGTTCGCTGGTCACGCTGATCGAACCGGGCTCGTGCTTTGCCGGCACGCTTGCCGAATTGGTCTTCGCCAGCGACCGCTCCTACATGCTGTCCCCCTCCCTTCCCTCCCCCGCAAGCGGGGGAGGGTCAGGGAGGGGGCAGGGGGATAACAAACCGCCGGCAACAATTGCGCTCGGCGACGCCAATTTCGGTCCCTATCCGATGTCGAACGGGCTCACGCGCCTTGGCTGCCGTTTCCTCGGCAACCCCGCCGACATCGATACGGCCAAAGCCGAACGCGGCGCCATGCTCGATGCCGAGCGTGCGCAACAACTCGGGCTCGTCACCTTCGCGCTCGACGACATCGACTGGGACGACGAGGTGCGCGTGTTTCTCGAAGAGCGCGCGAGCTTCTCGCCCGACGCGCTCACCGGCATGGAAGCCAATTTGCGCTTCGCCGGACCGGAAACGATGGAATCGAAAATCTTCGCGCGGCTGACCGCGTGGCAGAACTGGATCTTCCAGCGCCCCAACGCGATCGGCGAAGAAGGCGCGCTGAAACGCTACGGCACCGGGCAGAAGCCGGTGTTCGATACGAGGAGGGTGTAATTCACCTCTCCCCGCCGCGCGGGGAGAGGTCGCGAGCGAAAGCGAGCGGGTGAGGGGGCCTCGCCGCAATTCTGAGCCAAGCGGCAAAGCCCCCTCACCCCAACCCTCTCCCCGCACGCGGGGAGAGGGAGACGTAGGCCGGAGCGAGAACCAGGAGCCAGCCATGACCATCGAAACCGTCGACTACACCACCAAGATTCCGAACAACGTCAATCTCGCCGAGGACCGGCAAGTGCTGCGCGCGCTCGAAAGCTGGCACCCGGGTTACATCGACTGGTGGAGAGACATGGGGCCGGTGGGTTTCCAGGAGGCGCTGGTTTATCTGCGCACCGCCGTCTCGGTCGATCCGAAAGGCTGGGCGAAGTTCGATTACGTGAAGATGCCCGACTACCGCTGGGGCATCCTGCTGGCGCCGAAGGAAGAGGGCCGCACGATCCCGTTCGGCCGCCACCAGGGCGAGGCGGCCTGGCAAGACGTGCCGGGCGAATACCGCGCCATGCTGCGGCGTCTTGTCGTCATCCAGGGCGATACCGAGCCGGCGTCGGTCGAGCAGCAGCGCCACCTCGGCAAGACCGCGCCGTCGCTCTACGACCTGCGCAACGTCTTTCAGGTCAATGTCGAGGAAGGCCGCCATCTGTGGGCCATGGTTTATCTGCTGCAGAAATATTTCGGCCGCGACGGCCGCGAGGAAGCGGCCCAGCTCCTGCAGCGCCGCTCCGGCGACGCCGACAAGCCGCGCATGCTCGGCGCCTTCAACGCGGAGACGCCCGACTGGCTGTCGTTCCACATGTTCACCTTCTTCACCGACCGCGACGGCAAGATGCAGCTCGAAAGCCTGGCCCAATCCGGCTTCGACCCGCTGTCGCGCACCTGCCGCTTCATGCTCACCGAAGAAGCTCATCACATGTTCGTCGGCGAGACCGGCGTCGGCCGCACCATCCAGCGCACCTGCGAGGCAATGAAAGCAGCCGGCATCGAGGACCCGAACGAGATCGAGAAAATCCGCGCGCTCGGCGTCATCGACCTGCCGACAATGCAGCGAAAGCTCAACCTGCACTATTCGCTGTCGCTCGACCTGTTCGGCTCGGAGGTTTCGACCAACGCGGCGAACACTTTCACCGCCGGGATCAAGGGCCGTTTCCAGGAAACCAAGATCGAGGACGATCACCGGCTTGAGAACGCGACCTATCCGGTGCTCAAGCTCGTCAACGGCGAGATCAAGCGCGTCGACGAGCCGGCGCTCACCGCGATCAACATGCGGCTGCGCGACGATTACACCGCCGACTGCCAGCGCGGCCTCGATCGCTGGAACAAGATCATCGACAAGATCGGCGTGCCCTTCAAATTCGAACTGCCGCATGTCGGCTTCCATCGCCTGATCGGCGAGTTCAAGGACGCGCGCGTGACGCCGTCAGGCAAGCTCATCGACGACGCGGCCTGGAAGCGCGACGCGAGCCAATGGCTGCCGTCGAAGGATGACGGCGACTTCATCGGCAGCCTGATGAAGCCGGTCACCGAGCCCGGCCAATTCGCCAGCTGGATCGCGCCGCCGCGCGTCGGCATCGACAACAAGCCGGGCGATTTCGAGTACGTGAAGATCGCGGCTTAGCCCTTAATCCTCCCCCGCGAAAGCGGGGGAGGGGGACCGCCCTGCGAAGCAGAGTGGTCGAAGGGGCGCGGGCCTCAACAAATCCCTTTCAACGAAAACGAAGCGACGAGTCAGACGCCCCCTCCACCATCCTTCGCGCAAACGCGATACGGATGGTCCCCCTCCCCCGCTATCGCGGGGGCGGATGGAGTTACGCCGCCCGGTGCGGATCTAATTCGTCGTCATTGTGCAGGATCGCGGTCGCGGCCCCAACCGCCACCGGAAGCGCCAGGCACCAGAAGCCGACCCAATAGTACAGAACAGCCGCAGCCGCGCAGCCAACGGCGAACCAGACGACGCCGCGCAGCATGCGCGCGAAGCGGGCGCGAAGTGCCGGCGCCTTGTCGACCTCCTTGCCAATGAGAAGATCGACGCCGTCGAGCACGACCTGCGTGGTGTTGCCGGTCATCAGCGTCGTCGGCGGAATGTGCGGGAAATGAACACGCTGCACGGCGTTTTGGATCGCCATGCCGGCGATGCCGGCGAAACCGGTGAGCAAGGCCGCCGGCGTGTCGCTGTCGGGGAACGGGCCGAGCGTGACGGCCAGCACAAAGAACGCGAGCAGAAAGCAGACTTTGGCCACCAGCAGGATCGGCAGTGCCGGCAGTGCTCGCGCCCGCAAGGCCGACCCGACCACGCGCCCCAGCGCCACCACGATGATGAATTCCGGCAGCGCAATCAGTTTGGCGATGACGCCGTGCGTGCCGAGTACCAGCGCGGCCGCGAGCGTCACGAAATTTCCGGTCACGTGGGCAGTGAACAGGCCCTGCAGGCCGAGGAACCCAGCCGTGTCGACGAAGCCGCCATTAAAGCTCAACAACGCCGCGACGCCGAACCATCTCATGGCATTTCCCTCAGCATGGCTCGGCTCGGGCGCCGCTCAGGCCGATCGCGCTGCTTTAGAAATCGCCGCCCGCAGATCCAGCGAGAATACGCTCTTCGGCAGCATGCAGTGCACCGCGCGCGGCGGCACCGACGTGTAGACGCTGCCGGTCTGATTGGAATATTGCGTGACGCGAAAGCTCGCCGCCATGCTGCACAGCGGATAGACGTCGCGCGGATCGATCTTGGCGGTGCGGCTGGTCCATTTGATCATGCCGCGCAGGCAGGCCACCAGCGCGTTGTCCAGCGAGTTCGGCGAAACCAAAGCCGATCCAGTGCGTCGGCGTTTCCACCATCGGGCCGTCGAGCGGTACGTTCTTGTGCAGCACGAACTGGATGCGCATGTCCTCCATGGCGGTTTCGATGCCGGTCTGATCGACCACGCCGTCGCCCTGGGCGGCCACCGAGGCGCTGGTCCAGAATAGTCCGCCGCTGCGCTGCACCGGCAACAGCAGCGACGTGCCGACGACCATTTCGGGCAGCGCCAGATTGCCGCCGTAGGCGCCGGCAAGAATGCCGCTGACCGGCTTGTCGTCTTGCGGCTGCACCGCGGCGATGTCCTGAAACGGCGCCAGCGGAATGGTGACGCCGTCGACGAACGGCGCGTAGCGCCGTTCCTCGTCGAACCGGAAATAATGCACGTAAGGCTTGTCGAAATCGTGCGGCAGCGCGCCGACGCCGAGCGGAAACGAATTCCAGCCCCAGTCGATCGGCCGCAGCTGCAGCCAGCGCATCTCCAGCACGTCGCCCGGCTCGGCGCCGCGCACCGCGACCGGACCGACGTTGGAATAGGGGCCGGACGGATAGCGCTTGCGGATCGGCTCGCGCTCGTCGAACGACAGGCCGTATTTCGCCTCGTTGCCCCATACCGTCCAGGTGTTCGGGTAGTGGACGATGTCGCCGAATTGATGGTGAGCGCCGGCGGGCGCGCCGGATCGAGCACGCCCATGCTCACGGTGTCCTTGGTCGATTCGAGCACGTGGGTGCGGCCGGCCGGGATGCTCGGCAGGCTTTCGCGTCTCCTTGGCCTGCCGGTACGAGCGATCCAATTGCGGCAGCTCGCCGCGACCAGCTACGCCCGGCGGCGGCCACTTTCAGAATGGAACGGCGATGTGTGCGCAAATTCGAAAGCTGCACCTCCCTTGCTATCGCATTCAGCGCCGAACGCGAACCTCACACCGCCCAGCAGGCGCAGCCGAGCGCGCCCCAGAACGATTTCAGATCGGCAATCGGCAGTCGGCTCGACCAGGCCATCGCATGGTCGTGGCCGTGGACGCCGCAGGCATTGGCGCAGCCGCAGGCTGCAGGCCAGCGCTGATGCGCCGCGGACTTGGCGCGCCCGCGGATCGCCCCAGGCGCCGATAGCCGCCGAAGGTGCGAACCGGCGACCAGTCCGGCATGGCCGGCGGCAGCTCGCGCCTCGTCGAGCGCGGCGAAGTCGCCGGCGCGCATAGACGATCTTGCCGCCGACCATGGTCAGGAGCGACGTCGTGTCGGCAATCTCATCCTCGGCGCAGGCGAAATAATCGCGGTCGGGCACCATCAGGTCGGCGAACTGGCCGACCTGGATGCGCCCCTTCTTGCCTTCCTCGTTGGAGAACCAGGTGACGTTCTCGGTCCACATCCGCAGCGCGGTCTCGCGGTCGAGGCAGTTGCGCGGCGGATAGAGCCGAAAGCCCGCCACGGTCTTGCCGGTCACCAGCCACGCCAGCGAGACCCACGGATTGTAGGACGCAACGCGCGTCGCATCGGTGCCGGCCGACACTTTGATGCCGGCAGTCGATCATCCGCGTGATCGGCGGCGTCGCTTCGGCGGCGCCGAAGCCGTAGCGCTCGACGAAATATTCGCCCTGATAGGCCATGCGGTGCTGGACGGCGATGCCGCCGCCGAGCGCGGCGATGCGCTCGATCGATTCGTCGGAGATGGTCTCGGCGTGGTCGAAGAACCAGTTCAGCCCGTCGAGCGGAATGTCCTGATTGACCCGCTCGAACACGTCGAGCGCGCGCGAGATCGTTTCGTCGTAGGTCGCGTGCAGCCGCCACGGCCAGCGGTTCTCGGCGAGAATGCGCACGACCTCTTCAAGCTCGCTTTCCATTTCCGGCGGCATGTCGGGACGCGGCTGGCGAAAATCCTCGAAATCGGCGGCGGAGAAGACCAGCATCTCGCCGCCGCCGTTGTGACGGAAATAATCGTCGCCCTGCTTGTATTTCGACGTTTTGGTCCAGTTCAGGAAGTCGGCCTTCTCGCCCTTGGGCTTCTGCGTGAACAGATTGTAGGCGAGGCGGACGGTAAGCTGGCCGTCGTCGGCGAGCTTCTGGATGACCGCGTAATCCTCCGGGTAATTCTGAAAGCCGCCGCCGGCATCGATGGCGCCGGTGAGGCCGAGCCGGTTGAGTTCGCGCATGAAGTGCCGGGTCGAGTTGACCTGATAGTCGAACGGCAATTTCGGGCCGCGGGCGAGCGTCGCGTAAAGGATCGCGGCGTTCGGCTTGGCGAGCAACAAGTCCGGTCGGATTGCCGTTGGCGTCGCGCACGATCTCGCCGGCCGGCGGCTCCGGCGTGTCCTTGGTGTAGCCGACGGCGCGCAGCGCGCGGCGTTGAGAAAGGCGCGATCGTAGAGGTGCAGCAGAAAGACCGGCGTGTCGGGCGCGACCGCGTTGAGCTCTTCGATGGTCGGCAGGCGCTTCTCGGCGAACTGATGCGCGGTGAAGCCGCCGACCACGCGCACCCATTGCGGCGGCGGCGTGACCGCGACCTGCCGCTTGAGCATCGCCATCGCGTCGGCGAGGCTGCGGATGCCGTCCCAGCGCAGCTCCATGTTGAAGTTCAAGCCGCCGCGGATGATGTGCAGGTGGTTGTCGATCAGGCCCGGGCAGCACGCGCCGGCCTTTCAGGTCGATGACCCGCGTCGTAGGGCCGGCGAGCGGCATGATCTCTTCGGTGCGCCCGACGGCGGTAAACACGCCGTTTTTGATCGCGACCGCGTTGGCGGTCGGGTTCGAGCGGTCGAGCGTCGTGAACAGACCGCTGTGCAGGATGAGATCGGGGGCGTCGGGCGGTGCTAGTCATGAGCGGTCCTCCGGCGGCAGTGACGGCTCGGTCCGCTGTGTCCCGACTGCTACAGCGGTCCGCGCATGGTGGTCGTCGATTGCCGGAAACCGGCACAATTGGCCGAAATTGCTGCAATCGCCTCTGAAGTTTCTCAAGCCCTTTGCAGACGCTGCCAAACGCCCGGACTGACTCCAACCATCCGATGGAAGGCGCGAATGAATTGGCTCTGCGCGCGAAAGCCGCAGGCGAGGCCGATCTCTGTCAACGACATGTCGCCGCGGCGCAACAGGCGCTTGGCGCGCTCGATGCGCGCATTGAGCTGGTATTTGTGCGGCGGCATTCCGGTGCTGCGGCGAAAGGCGCGCGCGAAATGAGACTTTCGACAGGTCGGCGGCGCCGGCGAGTTCGGCCAGCGACACGTCTTCTCCGAGCCGATCGTTGATCAGTGCCTCGACGCGCCGAAGCTGCCAAGGCGCAAGGCCGCCCTTGACCGGGGCGACGCGCCGTGGCGCGCCGGAGTGCCGGATCAGATCGATCAAAGCGGCGAGCACCAAGCGTGTCGGCGTAAAGCCGCCCGTGCAGGCCCGGCGCTGTGACTTCCTCGGCCAAGCGCCTTGAGCAGCTCGTGGCGGCAGCGGGCGCTCGATCAGCACCGTGCGGACCGCAACTCGCGCCTTGCGAAGCTCGTCGGACTGCAGTGAGTCGTTTCAGCGCACTGCGGCAGGATCGACAGCGCCAGCTCGCTCCATGCCGCTGTTGCCGCGTGGCACTTGCGTGGTCAGCGTGTCGCCGCGGCGACGAAAGTTGACGATCGAACCGGGATGAACCAGCGCGCGCGACGGACCGCTTGTTCAAGTCGCTTGACGAACGGGTGCGGATCGCTGCTGCGCGTCAGAAAGAAGCGTATCGACGGTCGGCGATAACGACGACCTCGTGGCCGCCGGTCGGGCCTTTGACGATGAGGTCGCAGACGACGCCGTCCCAAATCGCCGAGCGCTGCGAGATGATCCCGACGTGGGACGCGCCAGAGCTTCGCCACTTCGTCTGGAAGGACCGGAGCGTTCACGTCGACCACCGATCTCAGCGGCCCCCCAGCCGCAGTGATGGCCACGCGCCCTCGCTGACTCATGTTACCGTGCACAGCGCCGCTGCAATGCGAGCATCGCGCGTGCGCGTCAACGGCCGTGATGCAGTGCTCAAGATGACGAGCAGCAGCAACCCGCCGACGATCGCGAGGTGCTCCATGCTGGTCGTGAACTCCTGCGTGGCGCGGTGCGCCGTGCAGCAGCCAGAAGCGATGTCCCAGCTACCGTAGCGCGACCGTAAAGAGCGCCAAGCACCGCGGCGCCCCGATACGCGGCGCCGATGCCTGAGAGGACGGCAAGGCCGCCAAGGAGCTGGGTCGCGATGGTTGCGGCTGCGAACAGGCGCGGCCACGGCAACCCGAGATCGGCGACTTCCTTGATGCCGACCTGCCAGTGGCGGAGCTTGTCCTGGCCGCTGTACAGAAAGACCGCGCCAGAAGCGCGCGCGCGAGCAGGGACGCCGTAAGACATCGCGGCTTCACGTAGTCCGACGGCGTCATGGTTCATTTGCGCCAGCGGGCCTTCGCGCAGGCGCGCGAGATCGAATCGGTCGATCTCGCGAAGAAGCTCCACGAACGCCTTCGCGCCTTGCTCGAACGCGGCCTCGCCCTTTGCCGGCATTCGCCAGCGTGGCGTCGCCGACAGCGCCGGTCGGGTTGAGGTCTTGCGTCATCCAGGCGAAGCCGGCCGGCCGATAGGCGCCGAGCCATTTGAACTCGCGCGCCATCGCGATCGTCGCCGGCGTCGCATTCGGCGCTTTGTCCATGCGCACCGTTTCCGGCTTCGCGGCGAGCATGAGCGAAGTCTCGACGTCGCCGCCGTGAATGCCGTGCCTTTTCTCTTCGGCCGAAAACGTGCCGTCCGGATAGCCAAAGCGGTGCCAGCCGACGGTGACCACGAGCATACCGAGCCGCGCGCGCAGGTCGCGCGCCACGATCTCCATGGCCGCGACATTGCCGCCATGGCTGGTAATCAGCACAAGCTTGCGCACGCCCGCGCGCGCCGAGACTCTCGCCGAGTTCAGTCCAGGCGGCGATCGCGGTGGTCGCCGAGATCGTCAGCGTGCCCGGATAGGACAGATGCTCCGCCGAGACGCCTACGCGCTGCACCGGCAGGAAGGTGACCGGCAGGTCGTCGGGCAGGTTCTTTTGCACCCGCGCCAGATAGGCTTCGGCAATGTAGCTATCGACGCCGAGCGGCAAGTGCGGGCCGTGCTGCTCCACCGCGGCAAGCGGCAGAACGGCGATCCAGCGTGCGGCGACGCCGCCGGCCGCGGCGATCTCCTGCCAGGTCATTTCCATCCAGTTGCGTCGGGGCAGTGCCATCACGCTTCGCTCGCCAATCGTCCTACCTTGCGTCCCTATCTCGGGCCCCTATTCTCGCGTCGCCGAGCAAAAGGAGCAACCGATGCCTTTAGCCCTGACGCGAAGAAAGGCCCTGCTGGGGCTGGCGGCCAGCACCGCCGCCGGCGCGGCGCGGCCCGCGTCGGCGCAAAATCTCGACAAGGTCTCCTTCGGCACCAATTGGGTGGCCGAGGGCGAGCACGGCGGCTTTTACCAGGCGCTCGCCGATGGCACCTACCGCCAGCACGGACTTGACGTGACCATCGTGCAGGGCGGGCCGAACGTGAACAACCGCATTCTGCTTACCGTCGGCAAGATGGACTTCTTCCTCTCTGCCAACACGCTGCAAGGGTTCGACGCGGTGGCGGAGAACGTTCCCACGATCGAAGTCGCCGCCTTGTTCCAGAAGGACCCGCAGGTTTTCATCGTCCATCCCGGCGTCGAAAAATTCGCCGATCTGAAAAACCTGACGCTGTTCATCTCGAAAGAGGGAATGGCGAGCTATTATCAGTGGCTCAAGGCGGATTATGGTTTCTCAGACGCGCAGGTCAAACCCTACACCTTCAATCCGCAGCCGTTTCTCGCCGACCAGAAAAGCGCGATGCAGGGCTACGTGACCTCGGAGCCGTTCGCGATTGAGAAGGTGGCGCATTTCAAGCCCGAAGTCTTTCTGCTCGCCGACCAGGGCTTTTCCGCCTATTCGACGCTGATCGAGACCCGCCGCATGCTCGTCGACCAGAAGCCCGACCTTGTACAGCGCTTCGTCGATGCCTCGATCATCGGCTGGTACAATTACATCTACGGCGACAACATGCCGGGCAACGCGCTGATCAAAAAAGAAAACCCGGAAATGACCGACGACCTTCTGGCTTATTCGGTCGCCGCCATGAAGCAACACGGCATCGTCGATTCCGGCGACACGCTGACGCTCGGCGTCGGCGCCATGACCGACGCGCGGATGAAGAATTTCTTCGACCAGATGGCGCGCGCCGGCGTCGCCAAGCCCGATCTCGATTACCGCAAATGCTACACGCTGCAATTCGTCAACAAGAAGGTCGGGCTCGATCTGCGGCCCAAATGACCGGCCCAAGTGACAGTGGGAACGACCGGCCGGCTTATCGGCTGGCGGCCAATCGCGGCAGGCGGCGGCCGTCCACGATCGCCTTCAGGACGATCATCACCGCCGCGGCGCTACCGAGAATAATTGCAGATTGGGTCCATGACTGATCAGGCTGCCACCACACCATGACGAACGCGACCGACAGGAGGACGGTCCACAGGACCGGGCGGCTCGGCCCCCTCCCCGCCTTGCCCGCTTTGTCGATGATGAAGACCGCCTTGACGAACACCACCGCAGCCCAGATGACACCCCACGTGACCAACAAGGCTTCGTCGAATCCGCCAAGCGGGGACGAAAAATCCTGCTCGGGAGGATTGGCGGCTGCGATCATGGCCAGAACCGCCAACAGGGCCACGTAAATGCCGAACACGCGCGGCGACACGAAAATGGCGGTTGCCACCGGAATCGCTATCATCAGCAAGAACACATTGAGCATCAGCATGGGGTTTGACCGCCAGATGCGCCGTCCGACCTCTAGTTGACGAGCCTTAATGCGCGGTCAACCGCCGATGATAAATTCGTCAAAGCCGATCATTTCTCTCGTCAGCGTGGGAAAGACGTTTCCCAACGGCACGCTGGCGCTGGCCGGGCTCGACCTTCAAGTCCGCGCAGGCGAATTTCTTTCGCTGCTGGGGCCGTCGGGCTGCGGGAAATCGACGGCGCTGCGCATCATCGCCGGCTTGAGCGAGCCGACAGAGGGCCGAGTCGAATGGCCCCAGGCTGGCGCACGGCCGCGCAGTGGCGGCCGCATCGGTTTCGTCTTCCAGGAGCCGACGCTGATGCCTTGGACCAATGTCTTCAACAATGTGTGGCTGCCGCTGAAGCTTGCAGGCATCTCCACCGCCGGCGCCACCGCGCGCGTCAATGCCGCACTCGATCGCGTCGGCCTGCAAGAATTCAGCCGGGTCTATCCGCGCGAATTGTCCGGCGGCCAGCGCATGCGCGTGTCCATCGCCCGCGCGCTCGTCACCGAGCCGGAAGTTCTGCTCATGGACGAGCCGTTCGCCGCGCTCGACGAGATCACGCGCTTTGCGCTCAACGACGACTTGCTGCGGATGTGGCAGGCGCTGCGCACCACCATCATCTTCGTCACCCACTCGGTGTTCGAGTCGGTCTATCTGTCGAGCCGCATCGCCGTGATGACCGCGCGGCCCGGCCGCACCCACACGGCGCTTGCCGTTGGTGCGCCCTACCCGCGCGATGCCAATTTCCGCACCTCCACCGAATACGCCGCATTCTGCCGCCGCACCTCGCAGGCGCTGGCCAGCGCAACGGCAGCCGGAGGCGCGCAATGAGCCGTCCGGTCTCCGCCCGAGAGCGGCGCGAGCGCGTGCTGCGCGTCGCGCTGCCGGTCATCGTGCTGGCGGCGCTGCTCGCGATCTGGGAGGCGGCCGTGCGGATCGAAGATATTCAGCCCTACGTGCTGCCGTCACCGCGCCTCGTCCTGCAAACGCTGGTAAGCGACTGGGGGATACTGGGCCCATCGTTGTTGGTAACGCTGAAGACCACTGTCGAGGGCTTCGGTCTGGCGGCGAGCGGCGGCTTTGCGCTCGCCATGGCGTTCAATCAGTCGCGCCTGATCGAATATTCACTCTACCCCTACGCCGTGATCCTGCAGGTGACCCCGGTCATCGCCATCGCTCCGCTCCTGCTCGTCTATCTGCAGCAGCCGACGGCAGTGCTGGTGTGCGCGTGGATCGTGGCGTTCTTTCCCGTTTTGGCCAACACCACGCTGGGGCTCAATTCCGTCGACCGCAATCTCGTCGATCTGTTCAAGCTCTACGGCGCCTCGCCTGACCAGGTGATGTGGGATCTGAAGTTCCCCTCGGCGCTCCCCTATCTGCTCGGTGGCCTACGCATCGCCGGCGGACTGTCGCTGGTCGGCGCGGTGGCCGCCGAGATCGCCGCCGGCTCGGCCGGCGCCGGCTCCGGGCTCGCCTACCGCATCATGGAATCCGAATACCGCCTCAACATCCCGCGCATGTTCGCGGCGCTGCTGCTGCTCTCCATCACCGGCATCGTGATTTTTTATCTGCTGGCCTTGGTCAATTATCTGGCGCTGCGGCGCTGGCACGAAAGCGCGCTGGGGGCCGAGCGCTAATTCACGATCCCGGCAAGGCCATCATAAGAGCGCGCGCGACGTGAACAGCGCTGCGCCCCGCACCATCCTGAATTTGCTGGCGGCAGGACGTTCCGTCGGCGACGATGAGCGCATCGGCCGGCGCCTTACGCACAGCCGGCAGTAACGACAATTCGCCCATCGCGTGGGAGACTTCGATCGTGTCGGCGTCGTAGCCGAAGGCTCCGGCCATGCCGCAGCAGCTCGATTCTATCTTTTCGATTTCGAGGTCTGGGATCAGCCGCAACGCCGTCTCGACCGCGCCCATCGCGTCAAAGGATTTTTGATGACAATGGCCGTGCAGCAACGCCTTCCTTTTTGTCGGTCGCAGCGGCAGCGTGAGCGTTCCGGCCTTGGCTTCGCGCGCCAAAAACTCCTCGAACAGAAAAGTTTGGCCGGCGAGCTGACGGGCCGCATCGCTCTTGAGCAACGCGGGAATTTCGTCGCGGAAGCCGAACAGGCAGCTTGGTTCAAGCCCGACCACCGGCATACCTTTAGCCACAAACGGCGCCAGCGCGGCCAAGGTGCGCTCGGCTTCGATGCGGGCTTCGCCGGTCTTGCCAATCGACAAGAAAGTTCGGCCACAGCAGAGCGGCCGCTCGTCGTCGGGCGGCGTTGCGAAATGCACGCGATAGCCGGCAGCGCTTAGCACGGCGCACGCGGCATCGATGTTCTCGCGTTCGAAGTAGCGGTTGAAGGTATCAACGAACAGGACGATGTCTTTGTCTGTTGGCTTCTCCCTCGCGGAATGGGGAACGAGCGCGCTATCGTCGCGAAAATAATCGCTCCGCCATTTCGGCAGTTTGCGCCGCGCGCTGAAACCGGTGATCGCCTCCGACAACTTCGCCGCGCCGGGCAGCCGGTCGCGCAGATTCATCAGCCACGGCACCTTCGCCGTATAGGGCGCGTAGCGCGGCAGATAACCGACCAGCCGGTCGTGCAGCGACAGCCCGTGTTTCTCCGCGCGCGCCGACAGAAATTCGATCTTCATGCGCGCCATGTCGACGCCGGTCGGACATTCGCGGCGGCAGGCTTTGCAGGAGACGCAGAGCTTGAGCGTCTCGGCCATCGCATCGGAAGCGAACGCGTCTGGCCCGAGCTGGCCGGTGATGGCGAGGCGCAGCGTATTGGCGCGGCCGCGCGTCACGTCGCGCTCGTCGCGGGTGACGCGATAGCTCGGGCACATGACGCCGCCTGAGAGCGCGCGGCAGGCGCCGTTGTTGTTGCACATTTCGACCGCGCCGCGGAAACCGCCGCCCTCGCCGGGATAAGCCGACCAGTCGAGCGCGGTCGTCATTTCCTGCGGGCGATAATCAGGGCCGTAGCGGAAATTGGCGCGGTCGTCGAACTTCGGCGCGCGCACGATCTTTCCCGGATTGAACAGGCCGTGCGGATCGAAACGGTCCTTCACCTCTTCGAAGGCGTGCACCAGCTCGGCGCCGAACATCTGCTCGTGGAATTCCGAACGCACGATGCCGTCGCCGTGCTCGCCGGAATGCGAGCCTTTGTACTCGCGCACCATCGCGAAGGCTTCCTCGGCAATAGCGCGCATGGCGCGCGTATCTTTCTCGAGCCGCAGATTGAGCACCGGGCGCACGTGCAGGCAGCCGACCGCGGCGTGCGCGTACCAGGTGCCGCGCGTGCCGTTCTTGGCAAACACCTCGCTCAGCCGCGCCGTATAGTCGGGCAGATGGTCGAGCGGCACCGCGCAATCCTCGACGAAGGAGATCGGTTTGCCCGCCTCCTTCATCGACATCATGATGTTGAGGCCGGCGGTACGGACCTCTGAAATGCCCGCCTGCAGTTTCGCATCGAGCACCTCGACCACGCCGCCCCATTTCGCGCCGCTGTGGTCGAACGAGAGGCCGAGATCGCCAATGAGTTCGCCGAGCCGCTTGAGCCGGCGCAAGTTCTCGTCCCAATCGTCCTCGGCGAACTCGACAAACAGGATCGCCTCCGGATCGCCGCGCAGGAACGCGTCGACGATCGGCCGGTACATGGCGATGTCGCGGGCAAGGCCGAGCATGGTGCGATCGATCAATTCGACCGCAATCGGCCCAAGCGTCACGATGTGCGCGGCCGCTTTCATCGCTTCGTGAAAGCTGCCGAAATGGCAGGCGCCGAGCGCGCGGCGGCCGAGCTGAGGCGAGAGTTTCAGCTCGATCCCGGTCGAGAAGGCGAGCGTGCCCTCGGAACCGACGAGCAGATGCGCGAGGTTGATGTCGTTGCGGCCGGGAATGAGCGCATCGAGATTGTAGCCGCCGACGCGCCGCTGCACTTGCGGGAAACGCCGCCCGATCTCGGCGGCCTCGCGCGCGGCGATGGCGAGCAGGTCGCGCGTCAAGGCGCTCGGCACGTTGACCGCGCTATCGCCAAGCCGGCCGAAATGCGCATGCGTGCCATCGGCGAGGATGGTGTCGATCGCGATCACGTTCTCGCGCGTGTTGCCATAACGCAGCGAGCGAGCGCCGCAGGAATTGTTGGCCGCCATGCCGCCAATGGTGGCGCGCGAGGCGGTCGAGATATCGACCGGAAACCACAGCCCCGTCGGCTTGAGTCCGCGATTGAGTTCGTCGAGCACAATGCCCGGTTCGACCACGCAACGGCGGCTAACGGTGTCGACCTCGATCACGCGGTTGAGGTGCTCCGAGCAGTCGATCACGACCGAGCGGTTGACGGTCTGGCCTGACTGCGACGTTCCGCCTCCGCGCGGTGTCACCGGCACCCCTTCGGCGCGGCAAATGCCGATGGCCCGTTCGGCTTCCTCCATCGTGCGCGGTGTGACCACGCCGAGCGGCATGATCTGGTAGTGGGACGCGTCGGTCGCGTAGCGGCCGCGGCTAAAGGCGTCGAAGCACACCTCGCCCACGCGCTCCGATTTGAGCCGTCGTTCAAGTCCCGGCAACAGCGCAACAGCCATTTATTGTCCTAGTGTCCGGATCGGCCGCCCAGACTAACAATTGGATAGCAACGTGTTTGACGCCGGTCCATCCGTAGTCGTTAGTTGAGGACAACGCTGGTTCTGCGCCGATAACTGGCGCGAGTGATGCTATATTTCCTCCGGCAACGCATGGTTGGGGGCGATGATGGCCGAGCTGGCGCGGCGTATTGCTTTCACGCTTGGGGCGCTTCTGCTGTATCGGTTGGGCAGCAACATCCCGCTGCCCGGCATCGATCTGGAAATCTGGGGCGAAATAGTTCGCGGCGATTCCGGCAACTTGGACTCGCTGCTGCTGTTTACCGGCGCCGACCATCGCTTTGCGATCTTCGCCCTCAATCTCACGCCCTACATCACCGCAGCAGTCGTCGTGCAGTTGGCGACGATCGTGTGCCGGCCATTGCGAGCGCTCAACAGGCAAGGCGAGCATGGCCGGCAGGTGATCCGAAAAATAACGCTCGGTCTGACCGTATTGCTGGCGGCGTCGCAGGCCTACGGCCTCGCGCAGGTGATTGAAGGTGCGCGAAACGGCGGCATCGTTGCGATTCCGAACTCGCTCTTTGTCGCCTCGACCGTTGCCACGATGACCGGCGGCGCTTTGCTGCTCGCCTGGCTCAGCGAGCAGATCAGTTCGCGCGGCATCGGCAACGGGATCGCGCTCATCCTCCTTGCCAGAACGGTTTCGGCATTGCGTGAGCCGATCTTCGAGATCCGGGAATTGGCGACCCGCACCTTCGCATCGGACAAACTCATTCTGAGTCTGGTGATCTTGGTTGTCGTCGTTACCGGCTTGGTCGTGGTGATGGAGCGTGCGCGGCGGCATTTCGAAATCAACTATCCAGCGTGCCGAATCGGCGATCGTGTGCTCGACACTGTGTCCGCCAACCTGTCGGTCAAGCTCAATTCGGCTGGACTCATGCCGGTCATTTTCGCTGCCTGGCTGCTTTGGATCCTCAGCGCAGCGGTAAATTTGTTAGGCCTTCTTGGGGCGCCTCAGCTGGCGCACTCCGCCGCGCTGTTTATGGCCGAACGGCCGGTGTCCGTGACCCTCTATGCGATTTTCATCGTCCTTGGCACATTCTTCTACGCCGCCTATCTGTTCGATCCGGAAGACATCGCCGCGCGCTTGCAGCAGAGCGGCGCATCCATCGCCGCGGTCGAGCCCGGGGAATCCACCGCGCGCTATATCGATTACGTGCTTTCGCGCATCACGCTTATCGGCGCGTTCTACTTGGTACTTGTGTGCCTGCTGCCCGAGCTGCTGATAAGCATCGTCAAGGTGCCAGTTTATTTCGGCGGGCAATTCCTTCTCATTCTCGTTTGCACGGTCTTGGACTTGGATGCGCAGGTGCGCGGCAGCCTGGCCCGGAACCGCCGAGATTAGGGCCTATTGCACAGCTATTGGCGCTGACGGGCCGTTTCCCACCGTGCGATTGCCGCGCTGAATGGCTCGATCCGTCAAATGGACTTGACCGCAATAGCGCATTGGCTATTCAACGGCGCAAGCCGCGAGCGCCCCTCCGGTCTGGGCTGCCGGGTCCGCTCAATTCATCCCAAGGAGTAGCGAAAATGCCGCAGAATGCCTCGCGCGCCGCCGGGCGCCACTTCCTGCAAATTCCGGGGCCGACCCCGCTGCCGGACCGCGTGCTGCGGGCGATGGACACGCCGATCATCGACCATCGCGGCCCCGAATTCGCTAAGCTGGCCAAGCGCTGCCTCGACGGCATCAAGACGATTTTCAAGACCACCAATCCGGTCATCATCTATACCGCGACCGGCACCGGCGCCTGGGAAGCGGCTCTGGTCAACACGCTCTCGCCCGGCGATCGCGTGCTCATGGTCGAGACCGGTCAATTCGCCACGCAATGGAAGGACATGGCCGGCAAGCTCGGGCTCAAGCCGGAATTCATCCCCGGCGACTGGCGCACCGGCGCCGATCCGGCGGTCATCGAAGAGCACCTGCGTAAGGACAAGGCGCACGAGATCAAGGCGGTCTGCGTGCTGCACAACGAGACCGCAACCGGCTGCCTGTCGCCGATCGATCCGATCCGCAAGGCGATCAACGCCGCCGGCCATCCGGCGTTGCTCATGGTCGATACCATTTCGTCGCTCGCCTCGACCGACTACCGCCACGATGAATGGGGCGTCGACGTCACCATCGGCGGCGCGCAGAAGGGACTGATGCTGCCGCCCGGCATGTCGTTCAACGCAGTGAGCGACAAGGCGCTGGCCGCGTCCAAGACATCGAAGCTGCCGAAGTCGTTCTGGTTGTGGGACGACATGATCAACATGAACAAAGTCGGCTTCTTCCCCTACACGCCGGCGACGCAGATGCTGCAAGGCCTCGCGGTTGGGATCGACATGCTGCACGAGGAAGGTCTCGACAACGTCTTTACCCGCCACCACCGGCTCGCCGAAGCCACGCGCCGCGCCGTGCGCGCCTGGGGGCTCGAAATCCTCTGCCGCGATCCGAAATATTATTCGCCGACCATCACGGCGGTACTGCTGCCGGACGGCCACGATGCTGACGCCTTCCGCGGCCTGGCGCTGGAGAACTTCAACATTTCCTACGGGGCGAGCTTCGGTCCCTACGCCAAGAAATATTTCCGCATCGGCCATCTCGGCGACATCAACGATACCTGGATGATGGGCGTGCTGGCGGCGACCGAGATGGCGCTCGCCGTCGCCGGCGTGCCGCACAAGAAGGGCGGCGTGCAGGCGGCGATGGATTATCTGGTGTCGGCGCATTCGAGTGCCGCACGCGCCGCGGCGGAGTGACTATGTCCCGTCACCCTGAGGTGCTCGGCGCAGTAAGCGCGGTTACGCGCGTCTTCGACGCGCTATGGCGCCGAGCCTCGAAGGGCGACGGCCCCGGCGCTTGAGCAGCGTCCTTCGAGGCCCGCGCTACGCGCGGGCGCCTCAGGATGACGGCGCGGCGCTAAGTCAGCGGCACGGCGCCGACGTGATCCTTGAACGCCTGCCGCGCCGAGATCGCGGCGTACCAGCGCTCGAAATTTTTCAGCGGCGGGCGGTCAGGCACGAGCTGCCGGTAACGATAGGCCATGATGCCGACCGGAATGTCGCCGTAGGAAAACGCATCGCCGGCGAGATAAGCCGTTTTGCCGAGCTGCTGATCCATCATGATCATGGCCGCATTCGTGTTCTTCTTCCCGGCCTCGATCGCCGCATGATCGCGCTTTTCCGGTGCCGTGCGGATCAGTCCCCAAAACACCGGCGTGATCGCCGGCCCGCAGACGGATAATTGCCAATCCATCCACTTGCTCGCCTGCGCCCGCATGCGCAGGTCGGCCGGCTCGAGCACACTGGAGCGGTGCTTGGCGGCGAGATAGCGCACGATCGAATTCGACTCCCAGAGCAGAAAGCCATCCTCTTCTTCGAGCGTGGGAACGAGCCCGTTGGGGTTCATCGCCAGATAGTCCGCTTCGCGGTTCTTGCCGAACGATCCGCCGACATCGATGCGCTCGTGCGGCAGGCCGATCTCACCGACCGCCCACATCACCTTCTGCACGTTCGACGAGGTATTCCGCCCCCAGATTTTGATCACGATTTCCTCCGCGCATTCTCAACGTCGTCATTGCCGGACTTGATCCGGCAATCCATGCGGCACCCCCGCATGGACCCGCGGGTCAAGCCAGCGGGTGACGATGGAGGAACGTTACGGGGCGGTTGTCAATCGATCCGCCGCGCTTCCTCCGGCAGCATGATCGGAATGCCATCGCGGATCGGATAGGCGAGCTTGGCGGCGCGCGAGATCAGCTCCTGCTTTTCCGCGTCGTATTCGAGCGGGCACTTGGTCAGCGGGCAGACCAGGATTTCGAGCAGCTTCGGATCAACGCCATCGCCCGGGCGGTCGGTTGTGGACATGAAAAGCTCCGCGTTTAGGAAATCATATTATCCGTCATTGCAGCGGCGTGTCGCCCGGCGTCTTGCTTTTGGCAAGCTCGATCTCGGTCACCGCGATAAGGATTTCGGCGCGGGTTTTCAAATCGGGCGCTTCCAGCAGCGCCTGTTTTTCGGCCGCGTCATAGGGCGACATCATGGCGAGCGCATTCACCAGCGCTTCGTTGGGGGCGTTCTCGATGCCTTCCCAGTCGGCCTTGAGGTTGTTGGCTTTGAGAAAATTCGTCAGCGCGCGCAGCAGCGCCTTGCGATCGACCTCGTCCTCGCCCTTGCGCGCCGTGAAGTCGTCGACGAACGGCTGGTAGCTCACCTTGCATTGCCGGTAGAGCGTGGAGACAGGAAGCTCGGCCTCGATACGGAAGCGCGCGACGCCGGTAAGCTGGATCAGATAGCGGCCGTCGCCGCTCTCGGCGAATTGGGTGATCCGCCCGACGCAGCCGACATGGAACAGGTTGGGCCGGTTGGGATCCGCGCCCGGATGCGTCGCATCGGGCTGGATCATGCCGATGAGGCGGTGGCCGAAGCGCAGCGCGTCGTCGATCATCGCCATATAGCGCGGCTCGAAAATGTTGAGCGGCATCTGCCCGCGCGGCAGCAACAAGGCTCCCGGCAGCGGGAACACCGGAATCTCCTCCGGTAGCGCCTCGGGCCCACGGTATGTAGTGTTTATCGGCATGTCGCGCTCCACGTGGCGACGGCACCGAATTGCGCCTGTTCCGCGCGCGGAAGTAACCTCGGAACTTTGGTCAATCCGCGAACGCTACGCAAACAAGATCGAAGACAGCCGCCTGCGGCCTTCGACCGTGGCCTCGTCGGTCGGCCCCCAGGCGTCGAAGAACTGGACAAGCTGCTTGCGCGCACCGTCATCGTTCCATTTGCGGTCGCGCTTGACGATGGCGATGAGCTGTTCGAGCGCCTCCATCCGGCGGCCGTTGCCGTTGAGCGCCACCGCCAGATCGAAGCGCGCCTGATGATCGAGCGGATCGGTGGCGACTTTCTGTTCCAGCTCGGCGAGCGGTCCGACATTCTTCGCCTGATCGGCAAGCTCGAGCGCCGCACGCGCCGCCGCCACCGCTGATTCGTTGCGTTTTGCCTCCGGCACCATGGCGAGCGTTTGCCGCGCCTGATCGAGCGCGCCGGTTTCGACATAGCAGCGCGCCAGGCCGGCGAGCGCATGAACGTTGGTAGAATCCTCGGCGAGGAGCTGCGCATAAAGGTCCGCCGCGCCGGTCGCGTCACCTTCGGCCAAGGCGGCGTCGGCGGCCTTCAACAGATCCTGCGCCTCGCCGCCAATGCTGTCCTTGGTGAGGCGCTCCAGGAAAGCCGTGACCTGGCTTTCCGGCAGCGCCCCCATGAAGCCATCCGCCGGCTGGCCGTTGACGAAAGCGATCACGGCGGGGATCGACTGGATGCCCATTTGACCGGGAATGGCCGGATGCTCGTCGATGTTCATCTTGACGAGCTTGACCTTGCCCTTGGCCGCCTTGACGGCTTTTTCCAAAATCGGCGTGAGCTGCTTGCAGGGGCCGCACCAGGGCGCCCAGAAGTCGACCAGCACCGGCTGGCGCTTGGATTCCTCGATGACGTCTTTGACGAACGCTTGCGTCGTCGTGTCCTTGACGACGTCAGGGGCGGTGGCGGTTTGGGCTGGCTGCAACATGGGCCTTGATATGCCTTGCTTTTTGGGGCCGGCAAAGCCCCCCTTGGTCGCTTGATTAAATGGGAAGAAACGGGGCGAATGCAATCGTGTCGTCGGCCGGTGACGCGGCCCGACATCGCACGACCTCAAAGTAATCCCAGCGGCCCGCGACCCCCACCTTGATCCTCCCCCTTTCAGGGGGAGGAAAGAGAAGTCGGCCTCGTTGAGACTAGCGCCGCGTAGGCCGCTTGCTATTCCTCCCCCTGAAAGGGGGAGGATAGGTGGGGGTCTGCTGACTCTCCGAATGCTCGTGAGGTAACGGCGGAAGTCAGTACCTAGCTCGTCACCCCCGCGACCGCCTGAATGCGCGGCTTATGCCCGGTCGCATCGAGGAATGTCAGCAGTCCCTGCCGCGAAATCGTCGTCGTGCCGGTATTGCGCAGCGGATGAAAGTTGAGCACTTCGTGCGCCATCAGGCCGGCATCGAGCACCACGGTCACGCGGCGATCGTTATCGTTAATGACCGCGAACGGCGTCACCGAGCCCGGCTCGACCCCGAGCAATTCGCGCATCAGCTCGGCGGAGCCGAAGGAGAAGCGGCCGGAGGCGCCAAGCAGGCGATGCAGCGAGCGAAGCTCGATGGCCGCGTCTTCCAGCGCCACGACCAGGAACGGCACGCCCTTCTTGTCGCGGAGGAACAAATTCTTGGTATGAGCACCGGGAATTTTGCCGCGCAGAGCCTGCAATTCCTCGACCGTGAACAGCGGCGGGTGGCTGACGCTCTTGTGAGCGATGCCGAGACTGTCCAGATAGGCGAAAAGCTCGTCCGGCGTGGCAGGCATCGGCGGCTTCTAAAGTATGATCCCGAAAAGTGAAATCCGGTTTTCGGAAAAGATCACGCGCAAACAGGAAGAAATCGGCCCCGTTTTCCGCCCAATCTGGTTCCTCAGGGGATATGGACAGGGGCCGGCGCCCGAGGCGAGGTTGCAAAGGCGGGCGCACTTTGCCATAGCTTTGCCGCGGCTGCCGCCTAGGATAGCCGCGTTACCCTTCTCGGATGCGGGTGTAGCTCAGGGGTAGAGCACAACCTTGCCAAGGTTGGGGTCGAGGGTTCGAATCCCTTCGCCCGCTCCAGTTTTCTCAATGATTTATGCAAATCATCATTCGACTTCCCCTTTAGCGGAGTAGGTCTGAAGTAGGTGCACCGGCTTGTCCTGGGCTTAGGTTGACTGGCATTCCAAGCTTGGCGGCGATCTCGATTAGATATTCCAATTGGACAACTTTACGCCTATATGGCATTTTGTAAGATAAATCTGGCATTTGGCGGAACGTGCAATGGCTCGCGACAAGTTGGGCTCTGACACTCCAATCTCCGAGGTGGTTCCTCTCGGGGAGCTAACCGATGATTTGCACTCATGGATCAAGGTTCCGCGCACCACGGCGAAGAAAATCGCCGAGGGAAGCGAAAGGCTGCTCAAGAACCTGAAAGTGGGACAGGTCGTCATACTAACGTTCGACGCCCAAGGCGGCGTGTCGGTAGTTGATGAGTCCAAGGCCTCGCAGGTCAAGCCGGCTTTGAAGTGGCAGAAAGTGGGGAATTCCATACTTATGTCATCCACACTTCATGAGCATTGGCGTCCTCGCGAGTTCACGAGGATTTATGGACGGTATTCGAGCGAAGAATTACCTGGCGCCCCTTCTTTTCGCGCATCAGCCGACACGACATGGTCCATGTTGGTTGACTGGGGATACTCTGACGCAGAGCTTTTCAATCTTGTGATACCGAAACGAACGTTAGATCGGCGGCAATCAAAGAAGGAACCTCTAAGCATTGATGAAACTGACAAGGCTCTCCGCCTTGCGAGAATTGCGGAGTTTGCAAGCAAAGTTTTTGGCGATAAGGACAAAGCACAACGATGGCTTCGAAAGCCAAAACGCTCGCTGGATGGAGATACGCCCGTCAATTACCTCACCAGTGAGGCCGGTGCTCGTGTCGTTGAGGATATGTTAGTGCGCATCGACAGCGGTATGCTGGCGTAGATGCGCCTCTGGCGAATCTCAAACTACGTCGATTTATCAGGAGAAGGTGGTCGGCGCGCCGAGGGACGCTGGCATGAAAAGGGGCAGCCAGTCGTCTATTTGGCTGAGAGTTCAGCGTTGGCACTCCTTGAAACTCTCGTGCATCTGGAAATTGACCCCGACGATCTACCAACAAACTATCAATTGCTCGAAGTCGAGGCTCCGGATACTATGTCAGTGGAGGAAATTCCAAGATCGAAGCTCGATAAGGACGCGCCGGGCTGGGACAAAAATTCGAAAATCGCGAGGACACACACCGCTTCTTGGTTTACGGAGCAAAGAACCGCACTCTTGCGATTGCCGTCGGTGATTCTTCCTCACGCCAACAATTACCTGTTAAATCCGCTTCATGCGGACGCGGCTCAAGTGACTATCATTAACGGAACCAACGCCAATTTCGATCAACGCCTATTCCCCAACCCACCACGCCGTATCTCCTAGCTCGAAACGACCAGCGCATCTATACTGCGCTCACGACCCCAAACGACCCAAAAGCTGGCTACGCGCCGCGCCTACGTCCTTTACAACAGCAAGCCTAGGATGGGCGAAGCGCCCACACCTTAAACGCCAGCAGAATCGTCCGCGGGGCCTCGCTCCGCTCAGCCTACCCTACCGGGCTTGTTCTGGTTGCCGCCCTGGTATTGGTTCTGGGGCTCACCCCGGCGGATCGTGTAAGCTCGCGGCCTTGTGCCCTGCCCACGAGCCGCTGAACCAACGACGCCGAAAAGTCGAGAGAACAAAATCAAAAATCGTCTGACTCTCTTTATCCTCCTCTGGCTTGCCGGCGCGTGTCTGCGGCTCACCGTTCTTGCGCTGCCACCGCTGGTGCCGCTCCTGCACGCGGACTTGCACCTTGCCGAAACCGGCATCGGCTGGCTGTCGAGCCTGCCACCGATGCTGTTCGCGCTGGCCGCGGTGCCCGGCTCGCTGCTGATCGCGCGCTTTGGCCTTGTGCCCGCATTGCTGGTGGGGCTCGTCCTTAACGCCCTCGGAGGCGCGGCCCGCGGGGCGATTGCCGACGCTGCCTTCCTTTTCGCCTCCACGATCGTGATGGGGGCCGGCGTCTCGATCGTGCAGACCGTCATGCCGGCGCTGGTGCGCACTTGGTTTCCGCAGCGCATCGGTTTCGCGACGTCGGTCTATACGAACGGTCTCCTGGTTGGCGAAATCATCCCGGTCGGGCTGACCATCCCGCTGGTCCTGCCGCTTCTGCAGGGCAGCTGGCGGGCGGACTTCATTGTCTGGTCAGTCCCGGTCCTCGCCACCGCTGTGCTGTTCGCGCTTTGCGCGCCGCGCGGCGCGGCGGCGAAGGCCGCCATCGCGCCGAACCGGCGCTGGTGGCCGGACTGGGGCGATCCGTTGATCTGGCGGCTCGGCCTCATCCTCGGCAGCGTCAACGCCACCTATTTCGTCACCAACGCGTTCCTGCCCGATCTCGTCACCGCGGCCGGACGGCCCGACCTCGTCAGCGCCGCGCTGACTGCGATCAATGTCGGCCAATTGCCGGCCTCGTTTCTGATGCTGCCGCTCGCCGATCGGCTGGTGACGCGGCCGTTCGCTTACGTGGCGACGGGTTTGCTGTCGTTTGTCTGTGTCGCCGCGATGCTGCTGACGAACGGACTCTGGATCGTATTCTGGGCCGGCATGCTCGGCTTCACCGGCGCGGTGACGCTGATCATGGCGCTGGCGCTGCCGTCATTGCTCAGCGCGTCCGACGACGTTCACCGCAGCACCGCCGGCATGTTCACCATCAGCTATAGCTGCGCCATGGCGCTTTCGGTCGTTGTCGGCTGGATATGGGACGCAACGCTGCAGCCGATCGCGGCGTTCACGCCGATCGCACTGTGCGGGCTTGTTATTGTCGCGCTGTCGTCGACGGTCAGGCTGGCGGACCGGCGGGAGTTGCGGGGCGGGTAGTGATTTGTCCGTAACACGATCAGAGAAAGCCATCGATCGCAATGGCCAGCGTTTTTCCGAACAAATAAGCGTGTCAAGGCTGAAACCGCTTCGCGGCGCCCATAGCCCGTCGCAAGACGGGCGTAAACGCCCTTATGGGCGGCCTTGACACGCTTATTTGTTCGGAACACTTGCTCCCATTGCGATCGATGGCGGGGAATGCTCATGCTTCGTCGAAAAGACCGCCGATGCCGAGCCAAATTTATTAGCTTTGACCGCTAATACCCCACCGCCAGCGCGCCGCCCTCGCGCGGATCGGCGGCGCCGACGAAACCTTGCGGCGTGATCTCGATCGAATTGGTCGAGGTGGCCGGCCGCATCGGAACGATGACGTCGCCGCGCGCGGCCAACGCAGCCAGCATGTCGGCCGGCACGCCTGGCTCGGCGGACACCTGATCGGGCAGCCACTGATTGTGCACGCGCGGCGCCGACACCGCGTCGGCGATGTTCATCCCGCGGTCGATTGCGTTGACGATCACCTGCAGCACCGCCGTGGTGATGCGGCTGCCGCCCGGCGAGCCGGTGATGAGGAACGGCTTTCCATCCTTGAGCACGATCGTCGGCGTCATCGACGACAGCGGCCGCTTGCCGGGTCCGGGCGCGTTGGCTCGTTCTCCGGTGAGGCCGAAGGCATTGGGCGAGTCCGGCTTGGCGGCAAAATCGTCGAGCTCGTCGTTGAGCAGAACGCCGGTGCCGCCGGCGACCATGCCGACCCCGTAGAAGAGATTGAGCGTGTAGGTGTTGGAGACCGCGTTGCCGAAGCGGTCGACCACGGAAAATTGCGTGGTGTTGCGGCCTTCCGGCGCGACGCCACCGCCGGCGCGGATGGCGCTCGCCGGCGTCGCGCGCGCGGGATCGATGGTGGCGCGCCAGGTCGCCGCGTAATCCTTTGACGTGAGCCGCGCGACCGGATTTTGCACCGCGTCCGGATCGCCGAGGAACAGCGCGCGATCCGCATAGGCGCGCTTCATCGCCTCGACCATCAGGAACAATTGCTGCGCCCGGTCGTCATGGGCGAGATCGTAGCCTTCCACGATGTTGAGCATCTCGATGAGTTCGACGCCGCCCGAGGACGGCGGCGGCATGGAGACGATGTCGTAGCCCCGATAGGCGCCGCGCAGCGGCGTCCGCTCAACGGCGCGGTAGTCTTTCAGGTCGCCGACAGTCATGACCCCGCTCGCGGCCTGCACGGCATCGGCAATTTTCTGCGCGACCGGCCCCTCATAGAAAGCGCGCGATCCGCCTTGCGCGATCGCTTGCAGCGTATCGGCAAGATCGCTTTGGATGAGCCGGTCGCCGGCCGCGAAGTCGCTGCCGTCCGGCTTGAAGAATATCTTCGCCGACGACGGCCAGCGCTTGAGCCGCGTCGGATCGAACGGCGAATGTTCAAGCGTCCGCGCGGTGACGGTGATGCCGTCGCGCGCCAAGGCCATCGCTGGCGCGATCAGCTCGGCCAGCGTGAAACGGCCGGAGCCGTATTTCTGCTCGGCCAGCGCGAGACCGGCGACAGTGCCGGGCACGCCGATGCCAAGCGCCGAGTTGCGGGATTTCTGCGGGTCGGCGTTTCCCTGCGCGTCGAGGAACGATTGGGCGGTGATCGCGCCTGGCGCCATCTCGCGATAATCGATCGTGATGTCCTGCCCGTTGGCGAGGTGAATCACCATGAAGCCGCCACCACCGAGATTGCCGGCGCGCGGATAGGTCACGGCCAGCGCGAAGCCGATCGCAACCGCGGCGTCGACCGCATTGCCGCCGCGCTTGAGAATATCGACGCCAATGCGCGCCGCCTCGGCTTCTTGCGCGACTACCATGCCGTCGCGGCCGACCGCCGATTGGGCGGAGCCAATCAGGTCCTCGCCCCATGCCGGATCCATGACCGCGCCGTGCAGCGCGATGAGCTCCAGCAGCACCGGCAGCGCCAGCAATCGCACGACGAGACGCAACACGGATCGCATCAGGAATCGCGAAGTGTTCGGCATTACCTGAATTTCAGTCTCGGAGGATCACAACATCGACGGCAGGACACGATCGGGCGGGCGATGGCCGTCCATGAAGGTCTTGATGTTGACGATGACCTTCTCGCCCATGTCGACCCGGCCTTCGATCGTGGCGGAACCGAGATGCGGCAGCAGCACGACCTTGCCGGTTTTGGCAAGCTTGACCAGCTTCGGGCTGACGGCGGGCTCGTTCTCGAAGACGTCGAGGCCGGCGCCGGCCACCTCGCCCGTGTCGATCAGCCGCGCGAGCGCGTTCTCGTCGATCACCTCGCCGCGCGCCGTGTTCACCACATAGGCCTCTGGCCGGATGAGCTTGAGACGCCGCGCCGACAGTAGATGATAGGTTGCCGGCGTGTGCGGGCAATTGACCGAAATGATGTCCATGCGCATGAGCATCTGGTCGAGGCTTTCCCAGTAGGTCGCGTTGAGTTCCTCCTCGATGCGCGGGGCCACGCGGCGGCGGTTGTGATAGTGGATTTTCAGCCCGAACGCCTGCGCACGCCGCGCCACCGCCTGGCCGATACGGCCCATGCCGACAATGCCGAGCCGCTTGCCCCAGATGCGATGACCAAGCATCCAGGTCGGACTCCAGCCGCTCCAGTCGCCATCACCAATCAGCACGTTGGCGCCCTCGGCGAGCCGCCGCGGCACCGACAGGATGAGCGCCATCGTCATGTCGGCGGTATCCTCGGTGAGCACGCCGGGCGTGTTGGTGACGGTGATGCCGCGCTGCACTGCGGTTGCGACATCGATATTGTCGACGCCGTTGCCGAAATTGGCGATCAGCTTGAGCCGCTCGCCGGTCTGGCTGAGCACGGCGCGGTCGATGTGATCGGTCACCGTCGGCACCAGCACGTCGGCAGTCTTGGCGGCCTCGACCAGCTGCGCCTGGCTCATCGGCTTATCGTCGGCATTCAGCCGCGCGTCGAACAACTCGCGCATGCGCATTTCGACGCTGTCCGGCAGCCGGCGGGTGACCACAACCAGCGGCTTTTTGCCCTGTGCCATTGCCTGCCTCTTGCAGCACGACCCGGAGTTTCGGCGAAGCGGCGCGCCTCTCCACCCTGCTTTACCACGGTACGAAAATTCCCGGCACGAGGAGCTGCCCGAACCCCCGTTCAGGTCTCCTTAACTCCGCTCGCGGAGACTGAAAGACCGGGGCCCGGTTCATCCATTGCTGTCCTACCAGATGGGCTGTGCTCTCACCAAGCGGGCCGCTCCGCCCGGCTTGACTGCGTATCGAAGTACCGTTGGGGGGCATGTCGCAGCGAATTGCGGCATGGGAGGCTGATGATCGCGTGGCTCGAGGCCTTGTTCGCGGCTTTGCTCGCATTCGCATCCGCGGCGGCCCCGACGCACGCGAGCAATGAAACCACGGCCAACAGCCTGCCGGTTCCGCGCTTCGTCAGCATCAAGGCCGATCGGGTCGATGTGCGCGGCGGCCCCGACAAGGATCACGAGGTCTCGTTCATTTTCACCCGCGTCGGCTGGCCGGTGGAAATCATCGCCCAGTCCGAGAACTGGCGGCGTATCCGCGACTCGGACGGCACGGAGGGCTGGGTCTATCATTCGCTTCTCTCCGGCAAGCGCACGGCGGCCGTGCAATTAAAGCAAAAGACCGACCTCGCCCCGCTCTACTCCAAACCCGACGCCAAGAGTCCGCTGATGGCGCAACTCGCCGTCGGCGTGCTCGGAACCGTCAAGACCTGCAACGGCAGCTGGTGCCACATCATAGGCCAGACCTTCGACGGCTGGATCGAGCAGAATGACCTGTGGGGCGTTTATCCCAACGAGAAGATCGAGTGACGTCATTCCGGGGCGCGAGCATAGCTCGCGAGCCCGGAATCCATAGACGCAATCGCCGAAGCTATTGCCCCGGAGATCGAGCCGACGTTCTTACGATTATGGCTTCCCGGCCTGCGCGTTCCGCCCGCCGCGGATGGCTCAGCGCTTCCGCCGCAACCGCACCACGACATCGATGCGGGCGATCTCGTAGCCCTCGGGCGGGATCGGCGCCTTGCCGACCACGACGTCGCTTGCGGGTATGTCGAGAAGGTCGTTTTCGTCCTCGACGAAAAAGTGATGGTGCTGGGAATTGTTGGTGTCGAAATAGGCCTTCGATCCGTCGACCGCGACCTGGCGCAAGAGGCCAACTTCGGTGAACTGGTGCAGCGTGTTGTAGACGGTGGCGAGCGACACCGGCACCTTGGCGCGGGTCGCTTCCTCGTACAGCATCTCCGCCGTCACGTGGCGGTCGCCCTTGCCGAACAGGATCCAGCCGAGCGCCATGCGCTGCCGCGTCGGACGCAGGCCCACTTCGCGCAGCTTCGACTTGACGTCATGCCAGGGGCAGCCGGTCATATCGCCGCGCATCGCCGTATACGGCTGGTAGGCAAGCCCGGGGGCGGTTGGACGCGACTGTGTCATTGTCTTCACCAGCGCCCCTTTGGGGGCTGCTCTAGATCGTTGCAAGTGAAACATTATACGCGGCCAGCGGCCGGCTGCAACAGCCCCCGCCGCATGCCTAGTGGTCCGATTCTAACATTCGCACCCGGGTTCGGCGGGCTCTTATGCGAATGGTAGAATCAAAGGACCACTAGCAAGTATAAGTCCTAGTGGAGCTTTTGGATTTGACATTCGCTTCACGAGTTTCCGGCCAGGTGGGAAGCGAATGTCAAATCCGCTCCACTAGTAGGCGGTTTTCCCCACTGTGGCACGGCGGGAAGCGGGGATGCGGCTTTGCCGCATTCGCCCCATATGTTAGGGAATCGGCGACTGCCCGTCGGGGGCGCCGGGCGGAGATGACACGGATGCAGGAACGCCGTTCTAACTTCGAATACGAGGACCTTCTCGCTTGCGGGCGCGGCGAACTGTTCGCCGAAGGTCCGCAATTGCCGCTGCCGCCGATGCTGATGTTCGACCGCATCGCCGAGATCGCCGAAGTCGGCGGCGAATACGGCAAGGGTTTGGTGCGCGCGGTGCTCGAGCTGAAGCCCGACCTCTGGTTCTTCCCTTGCCACTTCAAGGGCGACCCGGTGATGCCGGGGTGCCTGGGTCTCGATGCGTTATGGCAATTGCTCGGCTTCTTTCTCGGCTGGACCGGGTCGCTGGGCAAAGGCCGCGCGCTCGGCATGGGCGAGATCAAGTTTTCCGGCCAGGTGCTGCCGACGATGAAAAACATCGTCTACGGCATCGACATCAAGCGCGTGATGCGCTCGAAGCTCGTGCTCGGTATCGCCGACGGCTGGCTCTCCGCCGACGGCAATGTGATCTATCGGGCGCTCGATCTGAAAGTGGGCCTGTTCCAGAATGCCGCGCCGCAGGCGAGCGGCGCCTAGAGCATGATCCGGAAAAGTGGGCACCGGTTTTTCGAAAAGATCATGCTCCAACTAAAGAAGTTAGACCATCCAATTCAATCCGATCGGATCATGGTCTAAGGCACGATCCGAAAACAGTCACGGGTTTTTCGGAGCAGATCGTGCTCAACACAATAATCTAGCCGCGCCCGGCCCGAGGCGTCTGGCGGACAAAAGCGGACGAGGCAACGATGAGGCGTGTGGTCGTCACCGGGATGGGTATCGTCTCATCCATCGGCAACAACACGCAGGAAGTTATCGCTTCGCTGCGTGAGGCCAAATCCGGCATCGTGCGCGCCGACAAATATGCCGAGCTTGGTTTTCGTTCGCAGGTGCAGGGCGCCCCCACCCTCGACCCGAGCGAGTCCGTCGATCGCCGCGCCATGCGTTTTCTCGGCGGCGGCGCCGCCTGGAACCATGTGGCGATGGAACAGGCGATCCGCGATTCCGGCCTCGAACAAGACGAAGTTTCCAACATACGCACCGGCCTGATCATGGGCTCGGGCGGCCCATCGACGCGCACCCTTGTCGAAAGCGCCGACATCGCGCGCTCGAAGGGACCCAAGCGCGTCGGCCCGTTCGCAGTGCCCAAGGCGATGTCGTCGACCGCCTCGGCAACACTGTCGACCTGGTTCAAGATCAAAGGCGTGAACTATTCGATCTCGTCGGCCTGCGCGACGTCGAACCATTGCATCGGCAACGCGTTCGAAACCATTCAGATGGGCAAGCAGGACATCGTGTTTGCCGGCGGCTGCGAGGAACTGGATTGGACCCTGTCGGTCTTGTTCGACGCCATGGGCGCGATGTCGTCGAACTTCAACGCGACGCCGGATAAAGCCTCGCGCGCCTACGACGCCGACCGCGACGGCTTCGTCATCGCCGGCGGTGCCGGCGTGCTGGTGCTCGAAGAACTCGAGCACGCCAAAGCGCGCAGCGCCAAGATCTACGGCGAAGTGGCCGGCTACGGCGCCACGTCGGACGGCTCGGACATGGTGCAGCCCTCCGGCGAAGGCGCGGTACGCTGCATGCGCATGGCGCTCGCCGGCGTCAAACCGCCGGTCGACTACATCAACCCGCACGCGACCTCGACGCCGATTGGCGATCTGAAAGAGATCGAGGCGATCCGCGAGGTCTTTGGCGACAAATGCCCGCCGATCTCGGCCACCAAATCGCTGTCCGGCCATTCGCTCGGCGCCGCCGGTGCGCAGGAAGCGATCTATTCGCTTTTGATGATGAACTCGGGCTTCATCTGCGAGAGCGCCAACATTCAGAACTCTCGATCCCGCTTTCGCCGACATGCCGATCGTGCGCGCCCGCCGCGACGACGTGAAGCTCGGCTGCGTGCTCTCCAACTCCTTCGGCTTCGGCGGCACCAACGCCTCCGTCGTGTTCAAGCGCGTGGATGCCTGAGCTGTCCTTCCATCATTCCGGCCGAGCGAAGCGGGAGCCGGAATCCATAATTCCGGTGCTGTAGCAGGAAGGTACGCATGCAGGGGCTGATGCACGGCAAACGCGGCCTGATCATGGGGGTCGCCAACGATCACTCCATCGCCTGGGGCATTGCGCGGACGCTCGCTGCGCACGAGGCCAAGCTTGCCTTCACCTACCAGGGCGACGCGCTCGGCAGACGCGTCAAGCCGCTCGCTGAATCGGTCGGCTCCGATCTGGTGCTGCCCTGCGACGTCGAGGACGTTGCCTCGGTCGATGCCGTGTTTGCCGAGTTGAGCCGCACCTGGGGCACGCTCGATTTCCTCGTCCATGCCATCGGCTTTTCCGACAAGGCCCAATTGACCGGCCGCTACGCCGACACCACGCGCGATAATTTCGTGCGCACCATGGTCATTTCGTGCTTCTCGTTCACCGAAGCGGCCAGGCGCGCCGCCGCCATGATGCCGAACGGCGGCGCCATGATCACGCTGACCTATAACGGCGGCGACCGCGCCATGCCGAACTACAACGTGATGGGGTTGGCGAAGGCGGCGCTGGAATCCTCGGTGCGCTACCTCGCGGTCGACTTCGGCGCCAACAAGATCCGCGTCAACGCCATATCCGCCGGACCGATCCGCACGCTCGCCGGCGCCGGTATCGGCGACGCGCGCGCGATGTTCGCGTTCCAGCAGCGGCACTCACCGCTGCACCGCGGCGTGACGCTCGACGAACTCGGCGGCGCGGGAGTTTATTTGCTGTCCGACCTGTCCACCGGCGTCACCGGCGAAATTCACTTCGTCGATTGCGGCTACAACGTCATCGCCATGCCGCATCCGGACGCGCTGCGGGCGGACGCGAAGCAGGCGGCGGATGAAGGCAAATAATCCTCATCCTGAGGCGGGCCGCCACTATGGCGGCCCTCGAAGGATGCAGGCCCGGGCTCTCCTCGGCCTCGCCCTTCGCGGGCCGCTTTGCGGCCGCCTCAGGGTGAGGGCGACTTCACAACCCCACCAGATGCGGCATCACCTCGGTCGAGAACAGCTGCAGCGAACGCAGCGCATCGGCGAGCGACATGGTGCCGAGGAACAGATAGGTGAGCAGATAATTGATGCCGAGCTCGGCCGTCTGCCGCTCGATCTCGGCGCGCACGGTCGCCGGCGAGCCGGTGATCACTGTGCCGTCGGCGAGGCACTCCTCGTAGGTGGCGCCGCGCGGCGTGTTCAGCCGCGCCGCCAATGAGTTCGGCCCGCTCACGCCGTGCTTGCTGCGCAACCAATTGATGTTGGTGAGATGGACCTCCATCGCCGGCTTGGCGAAGCGGTGCGCCTCCGCGTCGGTGTCCGCAACAAAGATGTGCCGCTGCACGCCGACGACGATGCCGCCGGGAAATTCCGCCTTCGGCTGCACCGGCGCGCCGCGCTTGGCGAACGCCTTCTTGAACGCGTCGATATTGGTCTTGGCGAACGGCGTGGGTCCGAGCGTCACATAATGCAGGCCCTGTTCGCCGGCCCAGGCCGAACCGATCTCGTTCGATGAGGCGTACCAGAACGGCGGATGCGGGTGCTGCAGCGGGCGCAGCGCAATCGGCACGTTCTCGTAGACGTAGTGCTTGCCCTTGTAGGTGAGCGAGTCGGTCGACAGGCCGGCGCTGACGCAATCGAACGCGTCGAAGAAGATATCGCGCGAATCGTCGTGCTCGACCTTGTGGTAGCGCAGCTCATACGGCGACACGCCGCGGCCGACGCCGACGTCGAGCCGCCCGTAGCTCATGTGATCGAGCATGCAGATTTCCTCGATCAGGCGGAGCGGCGAATAAAGCGGCAACAGATAGACGAGCGGACCCATGCGCATGCGCTTGGTCGCCTGCGTCAGCGCGCCCATGAAGACGCCCGGCACCGGCACCATGTTGAGCGGCGTGGCGTGGTGTTCAGCGAGGTGCAGGCAGTAGAACCCGGCCGCGTCGGCGGCTTGCGCAAAGCGCAGCCGCTCGTCGAACAAAGTCGTCAGCGGGCGCGCGCCGTCTTCGATGTGATCAAACAGTCCGATTTTCATTTGATGAGTCCAATCTTCCGGCCCATGCCGGCGCAATCCTCGTCGGTCTTCAGTCCAGCGGCGCGAATGCCGAAGGCGGCGAGCTCTTCGTCGCGGTCTTCGGTGTCCCCGGTCACGCCGACCGCGCCGATCACCTCGCCGCTATCGTCGCGGATCAGCATGCCGCCGCCCTCAGGGAAAATCTGCTCGCCGCTCGCCGCAATGAGATAGCGCATGAAGATCGGCCGCTCCTCGGCGCGCTGATGCACGAGCTTGGAGCTCCGCCCGAGCGCGAGCGCCGCGTAGGCTTTGCCGTAGGCCATTTCGAAACGGATCATCGACGAACCGTCTTCCTTCTTGAACGCCTTCACCTTGCAGCCGGGCTCGACCACGATCGCGCTGATCGGCCGGCAGTTGAGCGCCGCGCCGCGCTCGATGATGGCGTCGATGATGCGCTCGGCCTGCGCAAGCTTGATGGTGCTCATTCACCCAAAACCCGACTGACAAAGCCTCTGCGGCCTTGCGGGCGTCTTGTGCCATCTTCCGCCGCGCGCTGCCAAGCCGCTTTGGCGCATCGGTGCGATGCGCCCTCTTATTCGACCCCTTGCCTCCATCCGCGCCACAAGCCACATCTGCGGCCTATGCCCGCCGCCTCCCCCACCATCGCCGTCGAGCGCCTGGTCAAAATCTACAAGACCGTCACGGCGGTCGATTCCATCTCATTTTCGCTCGCGCCGGGCTCGATCACCGGGCTCCTGGGCGGTAACGGCGCCGGCAAGACCACGACTATCGCCACCATCATGGGGCTGGTCGCGCCGACCTCCGGCCGCGTGACCGTGCTTGGCGCCGAGATGCCGCGGCAGCGCTATCGCGTCCTGCAGCGGATGAATTTCGAAAGCCCTTACGTGGAAGTGCCGATGCGGCTCACGGTGCGGCAGAACCTGACCGTGTTCGCCATGCTTTACGGTGTCGAGGATGCGCGCGAACGCATCGCGAAGCTCGCCCGCGAGCTCAACCTCACCGAACTGCTCGACCGCCAGACCGGTCGGCTCTCGGCCGGACAGAAGACGCGGGTGTCGCTCGCCAAGGCGCTGATCAACAATCCGGACGTGCTGCTGCTCGACGAGCCGACGGCCTCGCTCGATCCCGACACCGCCGACTGGGTGCGCGGCCATCTCGAGAGCTATTGCCGCGAGCGTCACGCCACGATGCTGCTCGCCTCGCACAACATGGCCGAGGTCGAGCGGCTGTGCGAGCGCGTCATCATCATGAAGCTCGGCCGCATCGAGGACGACGACACGCCGGCCAAGCTGCTCGCGCGCTATGGGCGGCGCACGCTCGAGGAAGTCTTTCTCGACGTCGCGCGCGGTTCAAGCGTCGAAAGCGAGGCCGCGCAATGACGACGTGGACGGAAGCCTCGCTGTCGTTCTCTCCGCGCCGCGTCGCGGCGATGATGCTGCGCTACTGGTATCTGCTGCGCTCGTCGTGGCCGCGGCTGCTCGATCTGGTCTACTGGCCGACGGTGCAGATGCTGACCTGGGGCTTCCTGCAATATTACATCGCCAGCAACGCCGGTTTCTTCGCCCGCGCCGGCGGCACCTTCATCGGCGCCGTGCTGTTATGGGACATCCTGTTCCGCGGCCAGCTCGGCTTCTCGATTTCGTTTCTCGAGGAGATGTGGTCGCGCAACATCGGCAACCTGATGATGAGCCCATTGCGGCCGATGGAGTTCATCTCGGCGCTGATGGTGATGAGCGTGGTGCGGCTGTCGATCGGCGCCGTCCCGGTGACGCTGCTCGCCATCGCCTTCTTCGGCTTCAATCTCTACGGATTGGGTTTTGCGCTGGTGGCGTTCTTCTTCAATTTGATGCTGACCTCGTGGGCGATCGGAATTTTCGTTTCCGGCCTCATCCTGCGCAACGGCATGGGCGCGGAGAATTTCGCCTGGTCGATCATGTTCCTGTTCATGCCGCTCACCTGCGTCTATTACCCGGTGACGACGCTGCCGGTCTGGCTGCAGCCGGTCGCCTGGGCGCTGCCGCCGACCTACGTGTTCGAAGGCATGCGGACGCTCCTGATCCAGAAGACGTTCCGTCCCGATCTGATGCTCGATGCGCTGGGGCTGAACGCCATCCTGTTCGCCGCCGGCGTGGCTGGATTTCTGGCGCTGCTGCGCAGCGCGCGCCGCCACGGTTCCCTGATGCAGACCGGCGAATAGACCTCCCTCGACGCCAGCGCCGATGCCCGGAAGGGGTCGGCCCGAATGGAGGCCATGTGCGGCGCGAATAGCGCGGAACCTGCGGCCGGCATACGTAACCAGTAACGAGGAAATTGCTTTTATGATGCCGGTATGACAGACCACCGTGAGGATGCTGCAGCGCAGCAAGTCGGGCAGGGATCATCGATGGCGATCGGGGAGTTCGGCGGCGCCCCCACTGCTCCGGGCGACGGCGTGTTGCTGGCCGCACCGCTCTATTGGTTCTACGAAATGAGCCACGCGGCGCTCAATCCGTCGCGCGCATGGGCTGATGCCACTCGCCTGTTGTTCAAGAACCCGGTCAATCCTCTCTCGTTCACCCCATACGGCAAATCGGTCGCCGCCGCCTGCGAGCTGTTCGAACGTTCGACGCGCCGCTACGGCCGTCCCGAATGGCGCATCCCCTCGGCGCTGGTTGGCGGCGAACGCGTGCCGGTGCAGATCAAGACCGTATGGGAACGGCCGTTCTGCCGGCTTCTTCACTTCGAGCGCGTCTTCACCCACAGACCGCAACGCCCGCAGCCACGGCTTCTGCTGGTGGCGCCGATGTCAGGCCATTACCCGACGCTGTTGCGCGGCACGGTCGAGGCGTTCCTGCCCAACCACGACGTCTACATCACCGATTGGGTCGATGCGCGCATGGTGCCGTTGTCGGAAGGACCCTTCGACCTCGACGATTACATCGACTACGTGATCTCGATGCTGCACGCGCTCGGTGGCGACATTCACGTCATCGCTGTGTGCCAGCCGTCGGTGCCGGTGCTTGCCGCGGTCGCGCTCATGGAGGCCGACAACGATCCTTACGTGCCGACCTCGATGGTGCTGATGGGCGGCCCGATCGACACCCGGGTCAATCCGACCGGCGTCAACAAGCTCGCCGAAGAACGCGGCACCGACTGGTTCCGCCATCACGTCATCACCAAGGTGCCGTTCCCCAATCCGGGTTTCATGCGCGACGTCTATCCGGGATTCTCTGCAGCTCAACGGCTTCGTCAGCATGAATCTTGAGCGCCACATCGAGGCGCACAAACAACTGTTCATGCATTTGGTGCGCGGCGACGGCAACTCGGCGACCAAGCACAGGGAGTTTTACGACGAGTATCTGGCGGTGATGGATCTCGCCGCTGAGTTCTATCTGCAGACCGTCGAGACGGTGTTCGTCCGTCACGATCTGCCCAACGGCAAGATGACCCATCGCGGCCGGCCGATCGATCTGGGCAAGATCAAACGCGTGGGATTGATGACGGTCGAAGGCGAGCACGACGATATTTCAGGTGTCGGCCAGACCGAGGCGGCACATGCTCTCTGCATGAACATTCCCGCCGACCGCAAAGTGCACTGGCTGCAGCCCGACGTCGGCCATTACGGCGTGTTCAACGGCTCGCGCTTCCGCGCCGAGATCGCGCCCCGCATCGCCGACTTCGTGCTGTCGCTGAGCCACGCCAATCGCCGCGCGCACAACGGCATCGGCAAGCGGCACGCGCACAACGGCGGCGCGCTGCACGCCTGACGGCGACGACAAGCGATCCCTCTCGCGTGTCGTAAAGCACCCAGAACACGCGATTTCATCCGGTATTATAGCGCAGACGCCACAAGCGAAGTAAGTCACGCTTACCTGTCGGCCGGGAGTGGCCCGGCCGTGAACAGCGGATTTTCCACGACGAATCCTATTGGGACCCAGACGACGCGTTTCCCGGCATTTATCGCGCAAGCACCGGAATCGCGCCGATGCCGGACATGATAGGAGTCCGACATGCGGAAGGACATTTTCATATTTGCGGCGGGGGCTGTCTTGACTGCCCTTGCAGTGAAGTACGCCACCGCTGCCCTGCTGTGGAATATTGTTTTCTGGGCTGGCATTACCGCCATGGTTTTTAGCGCGGCGGGCGTAGGCTTAAGAAAACTTAACGCAAGCGCGAAATGGCGGGTTGGCACTTACGGTGCTTTGGGCATCGTAATGGTCGGCGTAATCCTGTTTGTCTATTTTCCGCGCGACAAGGCCATACCGGGCTTTACCGGTTATTCCGTCATCAGACTCTACGACACTCCGGAATCTCGTCGGCGGTATGTATTTGAACTCGTTTCCAGCGACGGCGCGAAGGTGTCGTTTTATTTGTCGGCGAGTAGCGTGTTCACATTGGCTGCGACTGATCTTCGCGGAGAATCCTATCCTTTAGAGGTGAGAGTAGGAGGAGACGGCATACCAATCGACCAGTTTGTTGCGCTGTTTTGCGAGATCGGCATATCTGAAAACTCAACAATGATGCGGGTATTGGTGAATGAAAAAGAGGTTGCGCGACGCGATCTGGCGTTCGCGCTTGATCTTGGAAAAATGGACTGGAAACCCGGAGCATTAGGGGCACCCGTCATAGGGACGAACCAGGGCGGAGTGTTCTTACTTGGTGAGTTTGGAGTTTATCCATTCACTATGACAAGTTCACAGGTTCATGCGCTGGTGGACAATATACGGGGCTATTACAAGCAACCGTTCAACTAAATCTCTTCCAGCGCGACGCCATTCAATTCCAAGGCCGCTAGGCACGCGAGAAAAAACGTCGCCGGAAACTCCCCCCGTTTGAGCTTATTCGTGACCGACCCCTCGCCTTTCGTCTTGAACCCATGTTTGTGGAGCCGCCGCTGTGCATAAAAGTGAAAAACTTGGATTCCAGCAAAGACTTAGACACCCCTTTGATTCATAAGAGAAAAACTGCCATATAGCGGGCATGGCGAAGATGGAGCGCCGTGCGGTGCGTTATATTCCCAGCGTCCCAAAGGCGCTGGAAGTCATCTTATGGCTGGCCGAACGTCAGCCCGGCATCGATGTGTACCACATCGTCAAAGCAATTTTTTACGCCGACAAATTCCATATCGAACGACACGGCCGCCCCATCGTCGGCGATCATTATCGCGCGGCATGGTGGGGGCCATTGCCGCACGTCATCTACGGTCTGTTGTGCTTTCAGCCGATGGAAATTCTCGCCCTTGGCGGCAATGGGAAATTGCCGTTTCGCGTCGAAGCGGAAACATTCCGCGTCCATGGAGACCGCGGACCGAACAGCAAAAAACTCTCTGCTAGCGACATAAAGGCGTTGGAATTCGGTTGGGAAAAGGTTCACGACAAGACCTTCGATGAGCTGGTGAGAGAAACTCACAGCGATCCAGCCTATGAAAATGCGGTTGCGGGCGTGATGGATTACCGTGATTTCTTGCCTCCCTCCGATCCCGACAGAAAGAAGAAAATTGCGTATCTAGAAGAGGTCGCAAGGGCCGCCGTATTGTGACCAACAATGGCGGCTCCACGCGACGTCATTCGCATTTTTGATCGGTTTACAAGACCGAATAAGCCGAAGCTTCATTTGTGCGTTTGCGATGAACGTCAGCTGTTCCTGCGGATAAATTCCGAAGCCATTTTCCCGCCGTGCCATCCGATATCGCGTGTCGACAACCGTTCGTTTCTGACGCACGACAGCTTTATCGAGTTGCAGCAGCTGGTCCGGCACGTGGCGGATGACATCGCGCAAGCCAAATATCTTGGCGCCATGAGCATGAATGAAGCGAGGAAGGTGGTTGCCGCAGCCGAGCTGGCGGAAACCTTGCCCGACGAGCACAAGCAGCTTATTCGCGAAAAATTGCTGGCCGAATGATCTGCTTGGTGCCGCGGCGCATCCGTTGCGCGTCGGGGCGCCCCCACCCGACCTTGAAGTGATTTGGCCGGGGTTCGCCCCCAGAACGCCCGATTCCATCGGCCCAACCTGCGCGCCACAGTTCAGCTGCAGACCTAAGAGTCTGAGGCGCCTCAGCAATTCCAGAATCATGCCGAGTCAATTATCGGCACTAAGAACCGGACGAGGGTTCATCACATCATGCACAGCAAGTGGTGTTGGTGCAGCGCAGCGACTCCAATATCTTGGGGGTATGCGCTCCTCTCATCACGGGGGCTACACGGTGCCCGGGTTATGGCAGAGTTGGTGCGGGGTTGGGTTCGGGGTACCTGTCATGGCGCAGCGCGCGCTGCTTTATCGCCGGCCGAGTGAGCCGCAAGCGATCGAAATCGTCTTCGACCGGTCGATTTATATCGTGCGGCTGCGAAGGCACCGGCAGGCGCGCCGCTACACGCTGCGCATCCAGTCGGCGACGCGCGAGGTGGTGCTGACCATTCCACCGCGCGGCACGCTGAAGGAAGCGCGCGAGTTCGCGCAGAAGCACGGCGCCTGGATCGCCGCGCGGCTCGACCGGCTGCCGAAGGCGGCGCCGTTCGCCGACGGTGTCGTCGTACCGCTGCGCGGCGTGCCGCATCGCATCGTGCATCGCCGCGAGCTTCGCGGAACGGTGTGGACCGAGACCGCCGACGATGGCGCGCCGCTTCTCTGCGTCGCCGGCAAGCCGCCGCACATCGACCGCCGCATCAGCGACTTCCTCCGCCGCGAGGCCAAGCACGATCTCGAAGCCGCGAGCTTGCGCTTTGCCGGCGAACTCGGCGTGCGCATCAAGCGCGTGGCCGTGCGCGATCAATCAAGCCGCTGGGGCTCGTGCTCGACGACCGGATCGCTGTCGTTTTCCTGGCGGCTCATTCTGGCGCCGAGCACGGTGCTCGAATACCTCGCCGCGCACGAAGTGGCGCATCTCGTCGAGATGAATCATTCCGCGCGCTTTTGGCGGCTGGTGCAGCGGCTGTGCCCGGACCACGAGCGCGCCAAGGTCTGGCTCGACGTGCACGGCACCGATCTGCACCGTTACGGCCTGCTCACTCCCGGCGCTGAGATCGATTGAGCGCGCCTCAGGGCTGTCTCGCCGTCGCGTCGGGATGGCGAATGCCGACGGCCGTGATCTTGGTGTCCGTCGAGGAAGCGGGCGCCACTGGGGACGCGGCGACTTCGGGCGAGGACGACTGTTTCGCCGATGCCGTATGCATGTCGAAGGGCAGCTTGGCCGCCACCACGATGAGCACCGCGGCCAGCACAAAGCGGAGCGCCACTTCCGGGATGCGCGAGGCGGCGTAGCTGCCGATCACGATGCCGGGCACCGATCCGATCAAGAGCGAGATCAGCACGTCGACATTGATCGAGCCGAGCCACCAATGGCCGATGCCGGCGACCAGCGTGAGCGGCACCGCGTGCGCGATATCGGAACCGACGATGCGGGCGGTCGGCAGTTTCGGGTAGAGCAAGAGCAGCGCAGCGACGCCGATGGCGCCAGCGCCGACCGATGAGATCGACACCAGCACGCCGAGTACGGCCCCCACCACGACGGTGAGAACTGCGATTTGTCGCGGCTGCAGCACCGCGAGCCGCGTCGCATAACGCGCGGCGATCCGGTCGCGGAACACGAGCGTCGCCGAAGTCGCCAACAGCGCGCCGGTCAGCACGATGGTGATCAGATTGCGCGCGACGGCGCTGTTGATGCCGACATGCTGCAGCATTATCAGCGCGACGATCGTGAAAGGAACGCTGCCCGCCGCCAGCAGGCCGACCACCCGCCAATCGATATTCCGATTGAGCCCGTGCACGACGCTGCCCGCCGACTTCGTCGCCGCAGCGTAAAGAAGGTCGGTGCCAACGGCAGTCGACGGATGAATGCCGAACAACAAAATCAGCAGCGGCGTCATCAGCGCACCGCCGCCGACGCCGGTCAGTCCGACCAACAGGCCAACGACAAACCCGGTCGACGAGTAAAGCGGCTGGAAGTGTTGGATCGCACTCATGCGCTGCTTCGCGAACTCCCTGTTGCTCTCGGGCAATTCTAGCCGGTTTTGCAAGGCGTGCGCCACGCCTTACGGCAGGCGCCGAAATATTAAAAATCTCCATATCGGCCGGCGGCATTTGGCGGCGGTTTCGTTCTGCGGCGATCCGGCGGCCGGCAAAATTGCACTGCGTTTGCGGCAACGCAGACCCCAGGCGTGGCAGCCGATGCAGCATTCAGCTTCGCATAACGGACCAACGAAGGTTCCGTTCCGGGAACAGCAGAAAAGCCTGTTTGTTCGAGCTGATAACACTAATGCGTGATCCGCATTGCATCTGCAGATCGCGGTCCTATTTTCCGATCATTAGGCCGGCCGGACGGCTCCCCCATCCCCCGACACCCCGCCGCCCGGTCCCCATAAGCCTAAGTTGAGGCAACGACTCGAAGAACCCCAAGCGCGTATCTTGCTTGGGGTTCTTTTTTATGGCCATTTTGTAATGATCGTGGAAAATACTGACAGGACTTAGTTTTTTTACTGAGCGGGACGTTACTGTTTTACCAGTTCGCCGAGCAGACTGGCCGCCACGCTGAGTTTTGAAAGGGTCAATCCCGAGCCGGCGATTTCGAAGATCGCCCCGCGGATACGCTCGACCTCGCCCCGCCGCGGCGCCACCCAAGCCTCTACCGCGCCGGCGCCTGCTGCACCGTTGCCCACCATGGCTGCGGCGAGACGTCGCTCCGCGTCGCCGATTGAATCGCGCGCGCGATCAAGCGCCAAGCGATCGAAATAATCGGTCACCGCAATACCCGCGGCAGCTCCAACGATGCGATCGAGGCGGAAGAAGCTGCCGGCGGCAAAGTAGGTGGCCGCGACCTCGCCGACCGGTTTACCGGTTCGATCGGCGACCAGCACGATATCGGGCGCGGCGGTGAGCGGACCGAGATCGGCCATGCGCGCGGCAAGCGCATCGGGTACGCCGGCGGCTGCGAGTTCCTTTCGCCGCGCGGCGCGCGCGCGCTGCCCATCCTCCGAGAGCGCACGGTCGAGACTAGCCGCCACCGCTTCGATGCCGTCGCGATAGTGGCCGACGAGCTCGGCGAGGCCTTTCGACACATCGATGTTGCGCAGGAACCAAACAATGCGGTCGAGCAACAGATCCTGCACCGCCGCGTAAAGATCGAGCTGGAGCTTGCCGGCAATGCGGTTGTCGAGTTCGTCGATCGCGGTATTGAGCGCGGTCATCGCATACGAGTCGCGCACGGCGGTGAAGCAAGCGGCGATGGCCGAAGGCGCGGCGCCGGTCGGGTCGGCGATGCGCACGATGAGCGACGGGCCGCCGCGGTTGATCATCGAATTGGCGAGCTGGGTCGCGATGATCTCGCGGCGCAGGCGATGATGTTCGAGCGCGTCGGGGAAACGCTCGGCGATCTGTTTGGGAAAATAGCGGCCCATCTCGCGGGCGAGATAGGGATCGTCGGGCACCGCCGAGTCCAGAAGGTCGCCGTAGAGCGAGGTCTTGGCGTAGGCGAGCAGCACCGACAGTTCGGGCCGCGTGAACGCTTGCCCGCGGCGGCGCCGCTCGGCCAGCGCCATATCGTCGGGCAGATATTCGACCGCGCGGTCGAGAATTTGCCGCGCTTCCAGCGTCTGCATCAGGCGCTGCAGGAAACCGAAATCTTCCAGGCCGCGGCGCTCGGCGAGCGAGATCGCGAGCGGCTGCAGAAAATTGTTGCGCAGCACGAGGGCCGCGACCTCATCGGTCATCTCGGCCAGAAGCGCATTGCGCGCCTCCATGGTGAGGCGGCCGTCGCGCAGGGGAATGGACAGCGCGATCTTGATGTTGACCTCCATGTCGGAGGTGTTCACGCCGGCGGAATTGTCGATGGCGTCGGTGTTGAGCCGGATGCCGCGGAACGCGGCCTCGACGCGCCCGCGCTGGGTCATGCCCAGATTGGCGCCTTCGCCGATCACCTTGCAGCGCAACTCGCCGCCGGTGACGCGGAGCGCATCGTTGGCGCGATCGCCGACCGACTCATCAGTCTCGTCGGCGGCGCGCACATAGGTGCCGATGCCGCCAAAGAACAGAAGATCGACCTGCGTTTTGAGGATGGCGCGGATGAGTTCGGCCGGGGTGAGCCGCTCGGCGACGCCGAATAATTTCTGCGCTTGCGCCGAAAGACGGAGTTCCTTGTGCGCGCGCGAATAAACGCCGCCGCCCGCCGAGATCACGCTCTTGTCGAAGTCCTGCCAGCTCGAACGCGGCAAAGCGAACAGGCGCGCGCGTTCGGCGAAGCTCTTCTCCGGATCGGGCTCCGGATCGATGAAGATGTCGCGATGATCGAAGGCGGCGACGAGCTTCATCGTCTTCTCGCGCAGCGCCCCGTTGCCGAACACATCGCCCGACATGTCGCCGACGCCCACGGCCGTGAACGGCGTCGAGCCGATATTGACGTCCATCTCGCGGAAATGGCGCTTGACCGATTCCCAGGCGCCGCGCGCGGTGATGCCGATCTTCTTGTGGTCGTAGCCGGCCGAGCCGCCGGACGCGAACGCGTCGCCGAGCCAGTAATCGTGCGCGATGGCAAGCTCGTTGGCGATGTCGGAGAACGTCGCCGTGCCCTTGTCGGCGGCGACCACCAGATAAGGATCGTCGCCCTCGTAGCGCACCACGTCGGGCGGCGGAATCACGCCGGCCGTCCCGGGCCCGATATTGTCGGTGATGTCGAGCAGCGCCGAGATGAACATCCGGTAGGTGGCGACGCCTTCGGCCTGGATCGCTTCGCGCGTGCCGCCGCTTGGCATGCGCTTGGGCACAAATCCGCCCTTGGCGCCGACCGGCACGATCACCGCGTTCTTGACGTTCTGCGCCTTCACCAGGCCGAGGATCTCGGTGCGGAAATCCTGCGGCCGGTCCGACCAGCGGATGCCGCCGCGCGCCACCTTGCCGAAGCGCAGATGCGCGGCCTCGAGCCGCGGCGAATAAAGAAACACCTCGTAGAGCGGCCGCGGCAGCGGCATGCCGTCAACCTTGTGGCTCAGGAATTTGATCGCGATCAATTCCTTCGTGCGGCCGTCCTCGTCGAGCTGATAAAAATTGGTGCGGATCGCGGCCATCACCGCGTTGACGAAGTGGCGCAGGATGCGGTCCTCGTCGAGACTGTCGACGGTCTGCAGCGCGGCCTCGATGGCGGTGGAGATTTCGGTCTCGCGCGCGGCGCGTTCGACAGTGCTTTGGCTAAGCCGCGGCGCGAAGCGCACGTGAAACAGCGCGACGATGCCGGTGGCGATGCGGGCATGCTTGCGCAGCGTCGCCCACATATAGTCCTGCGAATAGGGCACACGGAGCTGGCGCAGGAAGCGCGAGATGGTGCGGATCAGCGCGACATCGCGCCAGACCAGCCCGGCCGCAAGCGTCAGCGCGTTGTAGCCGTCGTTCTCCGCGTTGCCGTTCATGATCGCGAGGAAGCACTGTTCCAGCCGCTCCTCGCTGGTGGAAAGATCGATCGGCTGGCCGAGTGCGCTTTCGAGCTCCATGTCGTGAAACCAGACGTCGGGCGCGTCCTGCGGCTGGATGTGATAGGTGCGCTCGTCGACGACGCGGAAGCCCATGTTTTCCAGCACGGGCACGCGCTCCGACAACGAGATCGGCCGGCTCTGGCTGAACACTTTCAGCCCGGCGCGCGTCGGTCCCGCGCCACCCTGACGGTAGAGATCGACGCCAAGCGGGCGTTCGGGCGTGAGCGTCTCGAGAACGCGCACGTCGCCGACCGCCATCGCCGGCGAATAGACCTCGCGGTAGTCGATCGGAAAGGCATCGCGATAGCGCGCCAGCAATCCGTGCGCCTGCGCGCCCTCGGGCGCGGCCGAGAGCGCCTCGTCGAACCCGTCGGTCCAGCTGCGCACGATCTCTTCCACCGCGCGATCGAGGACGTGGACGATCGGGGTTCGGCGTCTCGCCCTCGTTGCGCTCGATGATGAAATGCACGCGCACCAGCAGGCCTTCGGGAAAGAACGGATAGAAGGCGCGCACGCGGCCCTTGTAGGTGGTGGCGAGATAATCGCCGATCGCCGCGCGGATGCGGCTGTCGAAGCGATCGCGCGGCACATAGACGAGAACCGAGACGAAGCGGTCGAAGCGGTCGCGCCGCGGCAACACGCGCACGCGCGGCCGTTCGTCGAGCTGCAGGATGGCGAGCGCGAATTCGTAGAGCGTGTCCTCGTCGATCTGAAACAACTCGTCGCGCGGATAGGTCTCCAGCACATTCACCAGCGCCTTGCCGGAATGGCTGTACTGATCGAACCCGGCGCGGCGGATGATCTGATCGACCTTGCGCCGCAGATACGGGATCGCGCGGGTCGAGCGCGTATAGGCGGTCGAGGTAAACAGACCGCAGAAGCGGCGTTCGCCGACCAGCTTGCCGTCGGCATCGAAGCGTTTCACACCGACGTAATCCATGTACACACGCCGGTGCACGCGCGAGCGCAGGCCGGTCTTGGCGACGATCAGCAGGCGCGGCTGTTGGAGGAATTCACGGATCTCCGGCGTGACGGTGAGGAGCTGGTCGCCGCGGCGAAGGAGCCGCATATCCTGCGAGCGCAGAAGCCCGAGCCCGGTCTCGAAGTCAGGCTGCAGCTCGTTCGTGTAGATGTAGTCGCGCGCGCCGAGCAGCGTGAAATTCTCGCCGGCCAGCCATTCCAGGAACTGAACCGCCTCGGCGACGTCATCGGCCGGCAGCGGCGGCGGATTTTTTCGCAGATCCGCGATGGTCTCGCGCGCCCGCGCAAGCATCGGCTGCCAGTCCTGCACGCAGACGCGCACCTCGGCGAGGATCTCCTCGAGCGCAGCGACGACCTCGGCGCGCGCCGCCGCGTCCGCCAAGCCCTCGATGTGAATGTGGATGAAGCTCTCGCGTGCGCCTTTGCCCTTGCGTGCGGTTTCGAAGCCAACGAGGTTGCCGGCCTCGTCGCGCTCGACCGAAATGACCGGATGGACCATGAACGAAATGTCGAGATTGCGCTCGTGCAGTTCGGCGGTCACCGAATCGAGCAGGAACGGCATGTCGTCATTGACGATTTCGAGCACCGACACGCCGCGTCCAGCGGCATCGGGCGCGAGCCGCACTTTGGCCGATCCCGCATTCCGCTGGCCAAGAAACGCCCAGGAATGATCGGCCATCGCGGCGAGGTCTTCGGGCCGGTAGCGCTGCAAGTCCTCCGGCGCGGCCAGCCCGAACACCTTGGCAATGAATTCAGTCGGAACAGTCGGCTCGCGCAGCGCCAGCGCGGCGGTGGCCGCGCCGATGAGCCACTGGCTCGAGCCGCCATCGTCTCTGCGCAAACCGTCCTGGGCGTTCATGAATTGATTTCCGCCTGCCAGCCCTTAAGGGCTTTTCCTCGCGATACTACTCGCGCGGCACCCGCAACCGCTACAGTGCCGTCTAATCTATAATGTGGTTGGCGGCAGCGTCCGCGGCGGGCAGGAACAGGAGCGAGCATGGCCAAGCGCAACGGCAAACGCGGTGCAGCGGATCGCGCGGTAAAGGCGCGGCCGAGTGCGGCGGCACAGGATGACACACAGATCACGGCGCTTTCGCTGCCGCCGGCGCCCTTGTCCGCCGAGATGGAAGCCTATTTCGGCAAATGCACGGAAAAGCTCGGCTTCGTGCCCAACGTGCTCAAGGCCTACGCGTTCGACATGAGCAAGCTTTCGGCCTTCGTCGCCATGTACAACGATCTAATGCTGGCGCCGTCCGGCTTGAGCAAACTCGAGCGCGAGATGATCGCGGTCGCGGTGTCGGCGCAGAATCGCTGCTATTATTGTCTGGTCGCCCACGGCGCGGCCGTGCGCGCGCTGTCCGGCGATCCGGTGCTCGGCGAATTGATGGTGATGAACTACCGCGCCGCGCCGCTGTCCGAGCGCGAACGCGCCATGCTCGATTTCGCCGTCAAGCTCACCGCCGAGCCCTGGCTCACCGGCGACACCGATCGCGCCGCGCTGCGCGAGTCCGGATTTTCCGATCGCGATATCTGGGACATCGCCGCCATCGCCGGCTTCTTCAACATGACAAACCGCGTGGCGTCGGCCACCGACATGCGGCCGAACAGCGTCTATCACGCACAGGCGAGGTAAGGCGCTGCGAAGCTTGTTTGTTTGCGCAACATTACGCGCAAACATTACGCATCTGTAATCGGTCTCACCAACTTTGGTTGCTAACAGTTAATTCGCCCGCGTGCTTGTGAGGATGGCGACTTTCCCCTACATTCGCTAACAAAAATTGGCAGAGGGGAAGGACAGATTTCATGCGCACTTCTCTTTCGTTTCGTCTGGGCAGCGCCTGGCTTGGGGCCGCGCTGGTTCTGGTTTTGGCGGCTCCGCCCGCGTCGGCACAAATCGATCAGCAAACCGAACGATGCGCCAATGACGGGCATAAATACTCGCCCGACGTGGTGATCAAAGCCTGCAGCGCGCTGATCTTTTTGCTGAAGAGCCGCGGGCTGACCGGAGACCAGGTGATGGAAGTGGAGGCGGAAACCCTGACGTACCGGGGCGACGCCTATGGGGATAAGAAGGATTACGATCACGCCATCGCCGACTACACGGAGGCTATCGCGGACTATAAGACGCTCAAAAAACCCAAAGTCGCCAGCGTCAGTTATCTCTACAGAGCGCGCGGCGTCATCTATCTGTTCTTCAAGGAAGACTACGATCACGCCATTGCCGATGCCAACGAAGCCATCAAACTGAATGCCGACGATGCGCAGGGCTTACGCGCTGCGTGCGCTCTCCTACGAGGGCAAGGGCGACGAGGACAAGGCGCTGACCGATTTCGATCAGGCGATCGCGCTCAGTCCGAACGATGCCCTGCTCCTGTCCGAACGCGCCTCCGCCTATTTGCACAAGTCCGAGCCCGACCGCGCGGTCGCCGACCTCAACGCGGCCCTCGCCATTGAGCCGAGGAACGCGAGTTTCTTGACCACCCGCTGCCGCGCCAACGCACTCGCCGGCGACTTGATCGAAAGCCCTGGACGATTGCGACAAGGCGATCGGAATCGAGCCTGACAACGCACTCGCCTACTACACGCGCGGGCTGGTGAAACGCATCAATGGCGACACCGCGGGAGGGGACAAGGACGTCGCCCACGCTCAATCGATCGATCCCCAAATCGGCAAATAAGAGTTGGCAAATCACTGAATTCGGATTGACCAAGCGGCTTGAATTGGACGGACGACCCGGCCGCATATTTGATGATAGCGGGTTGCGGGTGCTGGGCACGGGAATTGCGCCATGGCTCTCTATGATGCGTTCATCTCGTACAGCCACCTGAAGGACAAGCCGATCGCCGCGGCGCTGCAATCGGCGATCCAGAAACTCGGCAAGCCCTGGTATCGGCGGCGCGCGCTGCGGCTGTTTCGCGACGACACCAGCCTCTCCGCCACCCCGCATCTGTGGCCGACGATCGAGCAGGCGCTCGGGCAATCCGGCCATTTTGTCCTCCTCGCCTCGCCGGAAGCCGCCGCCTCCAAATGGGTCAACAAGGAAGTCTCATACTGGCTCGAACATAATTCGGTCGAGACGCTGCTGATCGGGCTGACCGACGGCGAGCTGAACTGGGACGATGCGGCCGGCGACTTTGCGGCGCGCGAGGCAGTAGCGTTCCCCTGCCGCCGGCTTTGGCGAAAAAATTTCCGAGCGAGCCGAAATGGGTGGACCTGCGTCCGTATCGCGAGGGTGCGGACAAACGCGACGCCAAGTTCACCGAGCTTGCCGCCGACTTCGCCGCCGCCATCCGCGGCATGCCGAAGGAGGATTTGCTCTCGCAGGAAGTGCGCCAGCAGCGCCGCGCGCTGCGGCTCGCGGTCGGCGCGGCGGCTGCGCTGCTCGTCCTCGCCGTGGCGGCGACGGCCGCAGGCATCCTGGCTTATCGCGAGCAACAGGAAGCGATCGCACAGCGCAACCGCGCGCAAGCGACGCTCGCAGCGGCCACAGAGACCGCCAACAGCCTCGTGTTCGACCTAGCACAACGCTTCGAGAATGCGGTGGGCGTCCCCGCCAGCCTGATCAAGGACATTCTCGACAAGGCGCGGGCGCTGCAGGAGCAGCTCATCAAATCCGGGCAGGTGACACCGGAGCTCAAGCGCAGCGAGGCCGCCGCGCTCGCCGAGACCGTGGACACGCTGTTGGTGATCGGCGACACCAAAGGTGCGCTCGCCGCCGCCGATCAGGCCCGGCAAATCGACGCGGACCTCTTGGCCGCGAGCCCCAACGATCCGAGCCGGCAGAGCGATCTGTCGGTGTCGGACGAGAAGGTCGGCGACGTGCAGGTGGCGCAGGGCGATCTTGCCGGCGCGCTCAAGTCCTATCAGGCGGACCTCGCCATCACGCAGCGGCTGGCGCAGTCCGATCCCAGCAATGCCCAATGGCAGAACGATCTGGCGGGGTCGTACAGCAGGGTCGGCAACGTGCAGGTGGCGCAGGGCGATCTTGCCGGCGCGTTCAAGTCCTATCAGGCAAGCCTCGCCATCGCCGAGCAGCTGGCGCGGTCCGATCCCGGTAATGCCGGCTGGCAGCGCGATCTGGCGGTGTCGGACGAGAAGGTCGGCGACGTGGAGGTGGCGCAGGGCGATCTTGCCGGCGCGCTCAAGTCCTATCAGGCAAGCCTCGCCATCGCCGAGCGGCTGGCGCAGTCCGATCCCGGCAATGCCGGCTGGCAGCGCGACCTGTCGGTGTCGCACAGGAGGGTCGGCGACGTGCAGGTTGCCCAGGGCGATCTTGCCGGCGCGCTCAAGTCCTATCAGGCGGACCTCGCCATCATGCAGCGGCTGGCGCAGTCCGATCCCGGCAATGCCGGCTGGCAGCGCGATCTGGGTATTAGCAATGAGAGGATCGGCAATGTGCAAATGGCGCAAGGAGATTTGGCGGGCGCTCTGAAATCTTACCAAACGAAGCAGACAATCGTCTCACGCCTGGCGCAGTCCGATCCCGGCAATGCCGGCTGGCAGCGCGATCTGTCGGTGTCGTACGACAAGGTCGGCGACGCGCAGGTGGAGCAGGGCGATCTTGCCGGCGCGCTCAAGTCCTATCAGGCGAGCCTCGCCATCAGACAGCGGCTGGCGCAGTCCGATCCCGGCAATGCCGGCTGGCAGCGCGATCTGGCCGCGGGCTATTCGAGACTTGCGGACGTCTATGGTCGATCCAACGATCGTGAAAATGCACTCGCGGCTCTGCGGCAGGGACAAGCGATCATGGCGCGGCTGGTGAAGCTCTCGCCGGATAATGCCGGCTGGAAGAGCGATCTAGACTGGTTCAACGAGCAGATTGCGGCGTTGACCAAATAGGCTCAGCACGGGGTTGCGCCATGGCGCTCTATGACGCGTTCATTTCGTACAGCCACGCTAAAGGACAAGCCGATCGCCGCGGCGCTGCAATCGGCGATCCAGAAACTCGGCAAGCCCTGGTATCGGCGGCGCGCGCTGCGGCTGTTTCGCGACGACACCAGCCTCTCCGCCAGCCCGCATCTGTGGCCGTCGATCCAGCAGGCGCTTGGGCAATCGCGCTATTTTCTCTTGCTTGCTTCTCCCGAAGCCGCCGCCTCCAAATGGGTCAACAAAGAAGTCTCGCACTGGCTCGAACATAATTCGATCGACACGGTGCTCGTTGGGCTGACCGACGGCAAACTTGCCTGGGACGAAACCAGCGGCGATTTTGTGCCGCGCGACGGCCAAGGTGTGCCGCTGCCGCCGGCATTGGCGAAGCAGTTCGCCACCGATCCGAAATGGGTGGACCTGCGCCCCTATCGCGAAGGCGCGGACAAGCGCGACGCCAAGTTCACCGAGCTTGCCGCCGACTTCGCCGCCGCCATCCGCGGCATGCCGAAGGAGGATTTGCTCTCGCAGGAAGTGCGCCAGCAGCGCCGGGCGCTGCGGCTCGCGGTCGGCGCGGCGGCTGCGCTGCTCGTGCTTGCCGTTGCGGCGACGGCCGCCGGCATCCTGGCTTACCGCGAGCAACAGGAAGCGATCGCGCAGCGCAACCGCGCGGAGGCGACGCTGGCGGCGGCTACGGAGACCGCCAACAGCCTAGTGTTCGACCTGGCCCAGCGGTTCAAGGATGCAGTGGGGGTGCCGACAGCCCTCATCAAGGACATTCTCGACAAGGCGCGGGCGTTGCAGGAGCAGCTCATCAAATCCGGGCAGGTGACACCTGACCTTCAGCGCAGCGAGGCCGCGGCACTCGATGAGACCGTGGACACGCTGTTGGCGATCGGCGACACCAAAGGTGCGCTCGCCGCCGCCGATCAGGCCCGACAAATTTCCGCGGACCTCTTGGCCGCGAGCCCCAACGATCCGAACCGGCAGCGCGATCTGTCGGTGGCGTACAACAAGGTCGGCGACGTGCAGAAAGCGCAGGGCGATCTTGCCGACGCGCTCAAGTCCTATCAGGCAAGCCTCGCCATCAGAGAGCGGCTGGCGCAGTCCGATCCCGGCAACGCCGGATGGCAGTTTGATCTGGGTATTAGCAATGAGAGGATCGGCGATGTGCAAATGGCGCAAGGAGATTTGGCGGGCGCTCTGAAATCTTACCAAACGAAGCAGGCAATCGTCCACGCCTGGCGCAATCCGATCCCGGCAATGCCGGCTGGCAGCGCGATCTGTCGGTGTCGTACATCAAGGTCGGCGACGTGCAGGTGGCGGAGGGCGACCTTGCCGGCGCGCTCAAGTCCTACCGCGACGACCTCGCCATCATGCAGCGGCTGGCGCAGTCCGATCCCGGCAATGCCGCAATGGCAGGACGATCTGTCGGCGGCGGACGAGAGGGTCGGCAACGTGCAGGTGGCGCAGGGCGACCTTACCGGCGCGCTCAAGTCCTATCAGGCGGACCTCGCCATCGCCGAGCGGCTGGCGCAGTCCGATCCCGGCAATGCCGGCTGGCAGCGCGATCTGTCGGTGGCGGACGAGAGGGTCGGCAACGTGCAGGTGGCGCAGGGCGACCTTACCGGCGCGCTCAAGTCCTATCAGGCGGACCTCGCCATCGCCGAGCGGCTGGCGCAGTCCGATCCCGGCAATGCCGGCTGGCAGCGCGATCTGTCGGTGTCGTACGACAGGGTTGGCGACGTGCAGGGGGCGCAGAGCGACCTGGCGGGCGCGCTCAAGTCCTATCAGGCCAGCCTCGCCATCAGAGAGCGGGTGGCGCAGTCCGATCCCAGCAATGCCGGCTGGCAGCGCGACCTGTCGGTGTCGGACGAGAATGTCGGCAACGTCCAGGTGGCGCAGGGCGATCTGGCCGGTGCACTCAAGTCCTATCAGGCGGACCTCGCTATCGCCGAGCGGCTGGCGCAGTCCGATCCCGGCAATGCCGGCTGGCAGCGCGATCTGTCGGTGTCGTACAACAAGGTCGGCGACGTGCAGAAAGCGCAGGGCCGCTTTGCGGGCGCGCTCAAGTCGTATCAGGCAAGCCTCGCCATCAGACAGCGGCTGGCGCAGTCCGATCCCGGCAACGCCGGCTGGCAGCGCGATCTGTCGGTGGCGTACAACAAGGTCGGCGACGTGCAAGTGGCGCAGGGCGACCTTGCGGGCGGGCTCAAGTTGTATCAGGCAAGCCTCGCCATCAGGGAGCGGCTGGCGCAGTCCGATCCCGGCAACGCCGGCTGGCAGCGCGATCTGGCCCTGAGCTATGCGGACCTGGCCGGCGTGTATCGTCGATCTGATGAAGCCGATGATGCGCTGGCCGCGCTGCGGCAGGGACAAGCGATTATGGCGCGGCTGGTGACGCTCTCGCCGGATAATGGCGGCTGGAAGAGCGATCTAGACTGGTTCAACGGTCAGATTGCGGCGTGGAGCAAATAAGTTTGATTCGTTCAATTTTCTCAGCTCGCCGCGCGCCGAAGGCGAAACGGCGCCGCAAAAACTGTCGCTGAATCAAGGTCATGTCGCCTCCAAAGAGACGACACTTGACACACATCCAGTGACTGGTAGATGCGGCTCACCTCGCTCCCTTGACAAGGACGCCGGCCGGGTGACTTCGGCCGGCGGAGCGAGGTGCGGTGCCCGCGGGCGGGGGCTTGTCACTCCCGCACTCGGGCGGCCCGGGCATCAGCCTGCCGGCACTATGACCGGTGCGCGAGGTGCTCGCTGGACGGTGACAGGACGGCGCGGGTAACGCCCGTGGAGAGGCTTGCGAGACTCGCCCCGGTTGGCGGTCCATAAGGCTCGCAGGCTCCGGCCGAGTCTCCGGAAGCTCTGGCCTGGGTTGCGCCTTGGGGATGAGCAGTCCCCTTGGCAGGAGCCGCAGTGGAACGCCGGAAGGCGTGCGCGTCCCGCCGGACGCGCGCCGCACCTTGCAAGTGCGGAGCTAAGACCTGCGCCTTTCGGCGTTCTGCTTCCTTTTCTTTCTTTCTTTCTTTCGTTCGTTTTTGGCTTTCGTGCCGCACGCCGATCGTGATGGTTCCGGCCCTCCACAGCCGGGGACATCTGACAAAGGTCGGGTTAGCGGTGAGGTTTTTGGGACTGCCGTGCTCATAGCTCGGATGCGAATCAAAAACCGCATCGCGAGAGCGAGAATCTATTTCCTCCGCCCCCGCGATAGCGGGGGAGGGGGACCACCCGTAGCTCGCGCAGCGAGCGAAGGGTGGTGGAGGGGGCGCCGGACGCGACGCTTCGTTTTCGTCGCAGGAGTTTCGTCGAGGCCCGCGCCCCTTCCACCACGCTGCTGCGCAGCGCGGTCCCCCTCCCCCACTACCGTGGGGGAGGATGATTACCCATGCCCAGACAAATCATGGATCGTCGGATGCTCACCCGAGAGCGGATTAGCCGGGTCCCAGTCGTAGCGCAGCGTTTCGAACCGCATCGCGCGCGCGTCGATCATCACCAGCCGGCCGACCAAATTCTCGCCGAAGCCGACGATCTCGCGGATGATTTCGAGCGCCATCATCGAGCCGATCACGCCGGCGAGCGCGCCGAGCACGCCGGCCTCGGCGCAGGCCGGCACGCTGCCGGGCGGCGGCGGTTCGGGAAACAGGCAGCGATAGGTCGGATTGGGCTTGCCGTCGGGTCTTTGCTCGTGCGCGCGGATCGTCGTCAGCGTGGCGTCGAAGGTGCCGAGCGCGGCGGTGACCAGCGGCTTCCTGGCGAAGTAGCAGGCGTCGGCGACGAGATAACGGGTGGCGAAATTGTCCGAACCGTCGGCGACAATGTCGTAGCGTCCGATCAGATCGAGCGCGTTGCCGGCGGTAAGCCGCACGCCATGCGCCTCCACCGTGACATGCGGATTGAGCCTTTGGATCGCCGCCGCGGCGCTGCCGACCTTGGGCACCCCGACATCCGGCGTCGCGTGAATCACCTGCCGCTGCAGGTTGGACAGCGTGACCACGTCGTCATCGACTATGCCGAGGGTGCCGACGCCCGCCGCGGCGAGATAGAGCAGCACCGGCGCGCCAAGCCCGCCGGCGCCGACCACCAGCACGCGCGCGCGGCCGAGCGCGGCCTGCCCCGGGCCGCCCACTTCGCGCAGCACGATATGGCGCGCGTAGCGCTCAAGCTCCTCGTCGCTCAGCATGTTTCTCCTCGCCGCGCCACCGAACGCTGGATGCAGATAACCGTCAAGCGCACGCAGGCAAGATTGCGCTGGCGGGCGGTTCGGCTAGGCTTGCCGCCTGACCGCGGGCGCGGCCTGATGTCGGGGCTCAGGAAGATGCGGGTGACAGCGATCATCGCGTGCCTCGCGCTGGCAAGTTCGCCGGCGCTCGCCCGTACAGCCAAAACGCCCAGGTCCCATAAGCCCGCCGCTGGCCATACCGCGCCGGCAGCAGCGGCCAAGCCCGCGGGCAAGCAAGCGCCCGCCGCGACCGCGAACGCCTATGCCGCAATGCCAGCGGCCGCGCGTCTCGCCATCCAATCGGACCTCGCCTGGATCGGCGACTACGAAGGCCCGCCCGGCGGCGATTTCACCGATCAGCGGGTGATCGACGCCGTGAAGCTTGTTCAGAAAGCGGGCGGCGGCAAGGAAACCGGCATTATCAACGATGACGAACGCGCGCGCCTCGCGGCGGCGGCGCAATCGCCGAAGGCCGCGGTGGGCTGGCATGTGATCGACGATCCGGCGACCGGCGCGCGTTTCGGTCTGCCGGAAAAGCTCGTTTCCCCGGTCGGCGCTTCACGGCTCGGTAGCCGTTGGACGTCCGGGCGCGGCCAGATCCAGGTCGAGGATTTCCGCCTGAGCGAGGCGAGCCTGCCGGCGCTGTTCGAAGAGGAGAAGAAGTCGCCGAAGGGACGCTTCGTCGAATACAGCGCGCTCTATCCGGATTCATTCGTCATTTCCGGAACGCAAGGGTTGCGGAATTTCGTCGTTCGCGCTGTCACCGTCGGCGGCGAGGTGCGCGGCATCACCATCCTCTACGATCAGGCCTTTGCCGGCATCATGGCGCCGGCAGCGATCGCAATCGCCAATTCGTTCCAGGGATTTCCCGACCCGAACGCGATCGCGCCGGAAGAGGAGCGTGCGGTCGGCTACGCCACCGCGATCGTGGCCGATCGAAACGGCGATCTCCTCACCACGCAAGCCGCGACGGCGGATTGCCAGGTTATCTTGGTGCCCGGTTTCGGCCACGCCGTTCGCATCGCCGCCGACAAGACCGCCGATCTCGCGCTCATCCGCCTCTATGGCGCAGGCAACTTGCAACCGGCCCCGCTCGCCGGCCAACGCAGCAGTCAAGACAACAGCCTCACGCTGATCGGCATCGCCGATCCGCTGGCGCAACAGGGCGGCGGCACGGTGAGCAGACAGGCGACGCACTTCGACGGAGGGGCCATCACGCCTGCCCCTCCGCCCGGCTTCTCCGGGGCGGCGGCAATCGACGCGCAGGGCCGCTTTGCCGGCATCGTCGAACTGAAATCGCCATCTGTCGCCAGCCTCGCTCCAGCAGCGGCGCAGGCCTCGCTCGTGCCCGCCGACGCCGTGCGCACCTTCCTTACGGCGCAAGGCATCACGCCTGTGAGCGGCCAAGGCGAAATCGATCAATCCGTTGTGCGCTTTATCTGCGTGAGGAAATAAAACCGGCCGATGCCTGAATTGCCCGAAGTCGAAACGGTGCGCCGCGGGCTCGAACCGGCCATGGAGGGCGCGCGCTTCGCCAAGGTCGAGGTTCACCGCGGCGATCTGCGCTGGCCGCTGCCGAAGGATTTTGCGCAACGGCTGCAAGGCAAGACCGTGACCGGCCTCGGCCGCCGGGCGAAATATTTGCTCGCCGATCTTTCGTCCGGCGATGTCCTGCTCATGCATCTCGGCATGTCGGGCTCGTTCTACGTCTTCGATGAAAAGGCGCGGACGTCCGCCGGCGCGCCCGGCAATTACTACCATGAGCGCTCGCAACACGCCGCCCACGACCACGTGGTGTTTCACATGTCGTCGGGCGCGACCGTCACTTTCAACGACCCGCGCCGTTTCGGCTCGATGAAAATCGTGCCGCGGGCAAAGCTCGACGCGGAGCCGCTGCTCAACAAGCTCGGTCCCGAGCCGCTCGGCAACGAATTCGACGCCGCCATGCTGGCGCGTGCCTGCAAAGGTAAGAAGACGAGTTTGAAAGCAGCACTGTTGGACCAACGCGTCGTCGCCGGCCTCGGCAATATCTATGTTTGCGAAGCGCTGCATCGCGCGCTGCTGTCGCCCAAACGCCGGGCCTCGACCATCGCGACCAAGAACGGGGAGCCCAACGAACGCGCCGAGCACCTGGTCGCCGGCATCAAGGCGGTGCTCGCCGACGCGATCAAGGCCGGCGGATCGTCGCTGCGCGATCACAGGCGCACCGATGGCGAACTCGGCATGTTCCAGCATCACTTCCGCGTCTATGACCGCGAAGGCGAAAAGTGCCTGACGCCCGGCTGCCGCGGCACGGTCAAACGCATCGTGCAGCAGGGGCGTTCGACGTTCTATTGTCCGTCGTGTCAGAAATAAAATTCAGTCCCGGGAAACACCAATGAGCACCGATAACATCATTGTCGAAACACGCGGCCGCGTCGGTCTGATTCGGCTCAATCGGCCGCAGGCGCTCAATGCGCTCAACGCCGCGCTGATGCGCGAACTCAGCGCCGCCGTCGACGCCTTCGAAGCCGACGACAACATCGGCTGCATGATCGTGACCGGCTCGGAGAAGGCGTTTGCGGCCGGCGCCGACATCAAGGAAATGGCCGACAAAAGTTTCACCGACGTCTATTTCGCCGATTTCTGCGCCTCCTGGCATCGCGTCGCGGCGGCGCGCAAGCCGGTCATTGCCGCGGTCGCGGGCTTTGCGCTTGGCGGCGGCTGCGAACTCGCGCAGCAATGCGATCTCATCATCGCCGCCGACAACGCGAAATTCGGCCAGCCGGAAATCAGGCTCGGCATCATTCCCGGCATCGGCGGCACGCAGCGGCTCACGCACGCCATCGGCAAGGCGAAGGCCATGGATCTCATCCTCAGCGGCCGGATGATGGACGCCGCCGAAGCCGAGCGAAGCGGTCTCGTTGCCCGCGTGGTGCCGCTGGCGAACCTTCTCGACGAGGCGCTCAAAGTGGCCGACACCATCGCCGCGATGTCGCTGCCCTCGGTGATGGCGGCGAAGGAAGCGGTCAACCGCGCGTTCGAAACCTCGCTCGCCGAAGGCATCCGCTTCGAGCGGCGCATTTTCCATTCCCTGTTCGCAACGCGCGATCAAAAGGAGGGAATGAACGCGTTCATCGAAAAGCGGCCGGCGAAATTCGAGAACAAATAAGCTCATGGCCACGCATGGCGTCGCCGCGAGCGGCCGCGCTATGTATATTCGGTAGAGGCCAGCGATGACGGAAACCACCCATTTTGGCTCGCGCGACGTGCCGCTTGGCGACAAGCAGGCGCTGGTCGACGACGTTTTTCGCAGCGTCGCGCGGCGCTACGACCTGATGAACGATCTGATGTCGTTCGGTCTGCATCGCGCCTGGAAGGATGCGCTGGTCACCGCGCTCGATCCGCCGAAGAACCGGCCGTTTGCACTACTCGATATCGCCGGCGGCACCGGCGATGTGGCGTTCCGCGCCATCGCAGCCGGCGGCGAGCAAACGCGCGCGACGGTGTGCGATATCAATGCCGACATGCTGGCTGTCGGCCGCCAGCGCGCCGCCCGGCGCGGATTGGCTGATGCCGTCACCTTCATTGAGGCCAATGCCGAGACGCTGCCGTTCGCCGACCGCAGCTTCGACGCCGCGACCATCGCGTTTGGCATCCGCAACGTGGCACGCATCGACACCGCGCTCGCCGAAGCGTTTCGCGTGCTTAAGGTCGGCGGAAAATTTCTTTGCCTGGAATTTTCCGCCGTGGATGTGCCCGGCCTCGACCGGCTCTACGAGCTTTACTCCGTCAACGTCATCCCCGCGCTTGGCCGCGTCGTCGCCGGCGACGCGCGAATCCTATCGTTATCTGGTGGAATCGATCCGCCGCTTCCCGAACCCGCAAGCCTTCGCCGCGATGATGCAGGCGGCTGGCTTTGCATGCGTCACTCACAAGCAGATGAGCGGCGGGATCGTGGCGCAGCATTGCGGCTGGCGCTTGTGATCTCCGGCGCCACTCATCTTGTTCGCCTTGGCCGCGCCGGATACGTAATCGCCCGCGAAGGCGTTTTCGGCCTCGTCGATCCGGCGATGGTGCCGGCGCCGGCACGCGCCGGATTGCGGCTGGCGCGCCTCATCGAGCGGCCGAGCAGCGGCACGGCCGAGGCGCGGCTGCCGACCGCGCTCGCCCGGCTCGGGCCGAGTTACGTCAAGCTCGGTCAATTTCTTGCCACGCGCCCGGACGTGGTCGGCGTCGCGATTGCCCGCGACCTTGAACAATTGCAGGACCACATGCCGCCGTTTCCGCAAGCCGAAGCGGAGAAGGCTGTGGCTACCTCATTGGGCCGGCCGATCGCCGCGGTGTTTGCGAGCTTCGGCCCGCCGGTCGCCGCCGCCTCGATCGCGCAGGTCCATCGCGCCGCGGTGACGACGGCCGGAGGAACACGCGCGGTCGCCGTCAAGGTGTTGCGGCCCGGCATCGAGCAGAGCTTTCACGCCGATCTGCGCGCCTTCACGTTCGCGGCGCGCCACGCCGAGAACCTTTCCGCCGAGGCGCGACGGCTGCGTCTTGTTGAAGTCGTCGAGACATTGCGGCGCTCCGTCATGGTGGAGATGGATTTCCGCCTGGAGGCAGCGGCGCTCTCGGAAATGGCCGAGAACACCAAAGAAGATCCGGACTTCCGCGTGCCGGCGGTTGACTGGGATCGCACCAGCAAGGAAGTGCTGACGCTCGAATGGATCGACGCGACGCCCTTGTCCGACCGCGCGCGGCTTATCGCCAAGGGCTTCGATTTGCGCCAGCTCGCCCGCGCGCTGATCCAGACCTTTCTGCGCCACGCGTTGCGCGACGGCTTCTTTCACGCCGACATGCATCCGGGAAATCTGTTCGTTGACGATGAAGGCCACTTGATCGCCGTCGACTTCGGCATCATGGGCCGGCTCGGCGTCAAGGAACGGCTGTTTCTTGCCGAGATCCTGCACGGCTTCATCACCCGCGATTATCACCGCGTCGCTGAAGTCCACTTCGAGGCCGGCTACGTGCCGCCGCAGCACTCGGTCGACGAGTTCGCGCAGGCGATCCGCGCCATCGGCGAGCCGATCCACAGCCGCACCGCCGAGGAAATTTCCATGGCGCGGCTGCTGACGCTGCTGTTCGAAGTGACCGGGATTTTCGACATGCGCACCCGGCCGGAGCTCTTGCTCTTACAGAAGACCATGGTCGTGGTCGAAGGCGTCGCGCGCTCGTTCGACCCCAAGCTCGACATGTGGAGCACCGCCGAGCCGGTCGTCGGCGAATGGATGGCGCGCCACCTCGGCCCGGCCGGCAAGCTCGAAAGCGTGGTCTCAGGCGCTGCCGAACTTGGCCGGCTCGCCGGCGAGACACCGGGGCTCTTGCGCCGCGGCGCGCGCGTGCTCGACCAGCTCGACGACGTCACCCGCGACGGGCTTGTTCTGTCACCGCAAACCATCGCCGAACTCGACAAGGCCGAAGGGCGGCGCGGCCGCTGGACCGTGGCCGCACTCTGGGTGATCGCGGCGCTGCTGGCTTGGCTGATCATCCTGCACTGGTGATTGCATTGATTGCAATGCAATCACGTTCCTGTTAACCTTTGATGGCACAGGAGGAATTCGTGGCCAGCCTCACCGTCCGCCAGCTCGACGACAAGCTCAAAACGATGCTGCGGTTGCGCGCGGCGCGGCACGGCCGGTCGATGGAGGATGAGATCCGCGTCATCCTCAAGGATGCGGCGGACGACGCGGGCCGTGACGCGCTCGAACGTTTCGAGCCTCCCGCACAACGGAAGCAAGGGCGGGACAATCAAGCCGAACACAAGCGTGTCGTTCTCATCATCGGCGGCGGCATTGCGGCGTATAAGTCGCTCGATCTCATTCGCCGCTTGCAGGATCGCGGCGCGCGCGTGCGCTGCATTCTCACCCAAGCCGCACAGCATTTCGTAACGCCGCTCGCCGCCGGCGCGCTCTCCGGCGAGTCCGCCTACACGGATTTGTTTGATGCGCAGAGCGAGTTCGACGTGGGCCACATTCGCCTCGCGCGCGACACCGATCTGATCGTCGTCGCGCCGGCGACCGCCAACCTATTGGCGAAGATCGCCGGAGGTCACGCCGACGATCTTGCCACCGCTGTCCTGCTCGCCACCGACAAACCCATTCTGCTTGCGCCGGCGATGAATCCGCGCATGTGGGCGGCGAAAGCGACGCAGCGTAATCTCGTGCAACTCATCGCCGACGGTGTCCGCATCGTCGGCCCCAATGCGGGCGAGATGGCCGAGCGCGGCGAAGCTGGGCTTGGCCGCATGGCGGAGCCCACGGAAATCGCCGCCGCCGCCGAGGCGATCCTGCGCCCGGCCGGACCCCTCTCCGGCCAGCGCGTTGTGGTGACGTCGGGACCGACGCACGAGCCGATCGACCCGGTGCGCTTCATTGCCAACCGTTCCTCCGGCAAGCAGGGCCACGCGATCGCGGCCGCGGCCGCGGCGGCCGGCGCCGACATCGTGCTTGTCTCAGGTCCGGTCGAAGTGCCCGATCCACCGGGAGTTGCCGTTGTGAAAGTCGAGAGCGCGCGGCAGATGCTCGATGCCGTCGAAAAGGCGCTGCCGGCCGATGTCGCCATCTTCGCCGCTGCGGTCGCTGATTGGCGGGTCGACCGGCCGAGCGGCAGCAAAATTAAGAAGCAGGAAGGCAAGCCCCAACAACTCGCGCTGGTCGAGAATACCGACATTCTGGCGACGATCGCCCATCGCAAATCGAGCCGGCCGCAGCTCGTCATCGGATTCGCCGCGGAGACCGATAACGTCATCGGCAATGCCAAAGCCAAGCTCGCCAAGAAAGGCTGTGACTGGATTTTGGCCAATGACGTCTCGCCCGAGACCGGCATCATGGGCGGCGACAGCAACACGATCAGCCTTGTGACCGCATCCGGCATCGAATCCTGGCCGCCGCAATCGAAGGACGCTGTCGCGCGTACGCTGATCGAGCGGATTGCGGCGGCACTTGCGAAGGCAAAGCCGAAAGAAAAACGATGAGCGATGGGGGGACCGTAGAAATACGTATCGTGCGGCTGCCGCACGCCGCGGATTTGCCATTACCGGCCTATCAGAGCGCGCTGGCCGCCGGTTTCGATCTGCACGCCGCCGTGCCCGCCGACACGCCGCTCACCATCGCGCCGGGCGGACGCGCCATGGTTCCAACCGGGCTCGCGATCGCCCTGCCGCCGGGCAGCGAAGGCCAAGTTCGGCCGCGTTCGGGCCTCGCCATCCGCCACGGCATCACCGTCCTTAACACTCCGGGAACCATCGATGCCGATTATCGGGGAGAGATTCAGGTCATCCTGATCAATCTCGGCAGCGAGCCGTTTGTCGTCAGCCGCGGCATGCGGATCGCCCAATTGGTGATCGCCCGCGTTACGCACGCCAGGCTGATCGAGGCCGAGAGTTCTGGATGCAACGGCGCGCGCCGAGGGCGGCATGGGTTCGACGGGAACGGGCTGACCGTAAACCCGGCCACCGTTCACGGTCTGGACTCTTTCGGCGCGATTCCCGTTGAGAGTAAAGTGACTCAATTCGCGGCTGGCGTAGCGGCGGGAAATCGCCAGCAGAGGCTAAAGGGGCATGCCGGAGACGATCCCGATCAGCGGGGGCGATGCTCTGCTACAGCGTGGCGGACTCCTTGCGGCCGGCTTGTTCGCGGCGCTTGCCGCTATTTGGCCGGCGCCTGCGGCGGCGCAGGAGAGCGCGCTCGAGGAATTCGCGCTCAGCGCCTATCGCAATATCGATCGCCACGAGTTTGCGTTCCTGGTGCCGATGCTCGGGCTCGTGCTGTTTGCCACGGTCACCGCCATCTTGCTGCTACGCACACGCGCGCGTTCGGCGCGCCTGGAAAACGCCGCCCGCGGCGAGATCGCGGCCTTGCGCGACCGCCTCGACCGCGCCCACGCGCTGATCCTGTCGGAACGGCAAGTGTTGGTCGACTGGCCGGCCGCTTCCGACTTGCCCAACATCGAAGGCGATCCGGAAATCCTCGGCATCAACGAGCCGCATCGCGCGCTCGCGTTCGGCTCGTGGCTCGACGCCGGCAAGGCCACCGAGATGGAACGCGCGGTCGAAGCCTTGCGCGCACGCGGCGAGGCGTTCGCGATGACGCTGACGACGCTCGCCGGCCAGCCGATCGAAGCGCAAGGCCGCGCCATCGGCGGGCGCGCCGTGCTGCGATTGAAGGACGCCGGCGCGGTGACACGCGAACTCGTCGCGCTCAAAGGGCGTCATGAGAAATCGCTCACCGAGATCGCCTCGCTGCGCACGCTGGTCGAAACGCTGCCGTCGCCGGCATGGACGCGTGACACGGTCGGACGGCTCACCTTCGTCAACTCCGCCTATACGCGGGCAGTCGAAGCCAAGGATGCAACCGATGCCGTCGAGCGGAACCTGGAATTGCTCGACAGCTCCGCACGCGAAACCATCGCACACGCGCGCAACAACGGAGATGGAGCCTATTCGGGCCGGCTGCCCGCGGTCGTCGCCGGCGCGCGACGCAGCTTCGACGTGCTCGAAATCCGCACCGACACCGGCAGCGCCGGCCTCGGCATCGACGTGACCGAAGCCGAGACGATGCGCAGCGCGCTGGCGCGTCTCGTCGACGCGCATCGGCGCACGCTCGATCAATTGCCGACCGGCGTCGCCATGTTCGACGCCGATCAGAAACTCACCTTCTATAATGCCGCCTATCGCGCGCTGTGGGACCTCGACGCTGCCACGCTCGATCAGCGCCCGACCGATTCAGCGATCATCGACGACCTGCGCGTGGCGCGCAAACTGCCGGAGCAGCCGAACTTCCGCGAGTGGAAGGCCGAGCTGCACGAAGCCTATCGGGCGATCGAGCCGCAGGAGCAGGTTTGGCATCTGCCGGACGGGCGCACTTTGCGCGTGGTTACCACGCCCAATCCGGACGGCGGCGTCACCTATCTGTTCCACGACGCGACCGAGCGGCTCGATCTCGAGCGGCGCTTCGAGGAACTGATCCGCGTGCAAAGCGAAACGCTCGATAATCTCGCCGAAGGCGTCGCCGTGTTCGCCAGCGATGGCCGGCTCCGGCTGCACAATTCAGCTTTCGCCAAGATGTGGAAGCTCACCCCGCAGCTGCTTGCCGAACGGCCGCATATCGAGGCGATCACCACGCAGTGCCAGCCGCTGCACGGCGACGATCCGGTTTGGCAATCGCTGCGCGAGGCAGTCACCGCGATCGACAGTCGCCAATCGCTGTCCGAGCGCTTCGAACGGCGCGACGGCAGCGTGGTCGATTGCACCACGGTGCCGCTGCCGGCCGGCGCTACGCTGGTGACGTTCCATGACGTGACCGACTCGGTCAACGTCGAGCGCGCGTTGCGCGAACGCAATGAGGCGTTGGAAGACGCCGACCGCGTCAAGATCAGCTTCGTGCACCACGTGTCCTACGAATTGCGCTCGCCGCTCACCAACATCATCGGTTTCGTGCACCTTTTGGCCGATCCAGCAACCGGTGCGCTCGCGCCCAAACAGCGCGAGTACCTCGACTACATCACCGTCTCCTCAAACACGCTGCTTGCGCTGATCAACAACATTCTGGACCTGGCCACCATCGATGCCGGCCGCATGCAGCTCAATCTCGGTTCGGTCGACATTCGCGAAACCATGCGAGCGGCGGCCGAGGGCGTGCAGGATCGCCTGGTGAGCGCGGGGATCACGCTCGACATAAGGGCGCCCGCTGACATCGGCAGCTTCGTCGCCGACGCGCGGCGCTTGCGCCAGATTCTGTTTAATCTCCTCGCCAACGCGGTGAGCTTTTCGCCGGGCGGCGCCACTGTCACGCTCTTGGCCGAGCGTCGCGCCGATGAAGTGGCTTTCTCGGTCACCGACATGGGTCCGGGCATTCCGCCGGACCTCTTGGAAAAAGTCTTCAACTGGTTCGAGACGCATTCGCTCGGCTCGCATCATCGCGGGCCGGGAATAGGTCTCTCGCTGGTGCGCTCGTTCGTCGAACTGCACGGCGGCACGGTGACTATCGCTTCGATCGTCGGACAGGGCACGACGGTGACGTGTGCGTTCCCGACCGGCACCGCCGCCAAGGCGCTGAGCGCGGCCTAGCAGTTTTTGAGCATCCTTGTGCGCTTTCAAATAATCGCGTAGCGGATCGGCCGCGATGCTTCTGACCAGCACGGGTGGCGCAAACTTTTCCGTCAATTTGCCGAACGAGCACGCGACGGCGCGCTTTGCCGCCGACATCGCCTGTGCGCTCGAACCCGGCGACTTGGTCACGCTGTCGGGCGACCTCGGCGCTGGCAAGACCACGTTCGCCCGCGCTTTGATCCGCTACCTCGCCGGTAACGACTCGATCGAAGTGCCGAGCCCGACCTTCACCTTGCTGCAGACCTACGACCTGCCGCGCTTTCCACTCGTGCATGCCGACTTCTACCGGCTCTCCGGCGCGGCCGAATTGTCCGAACTCGGCTTCGAGGACCTGCCCGAGAATGCCGTGGTGCTGATGGAATGGGCCGATCGCGCCGCCGGATTTCTGCCCGCCGACCGGCTCGATATCACATTTACACTTGAGCCGGCGCTTGGCGCCGAAGCGCGCACCGCCCGCTACACCGGCTACGGCGCTTTTGCCGTGCGCGCCGAACGGATCGGCCTGCTGCGTGCCTTTCTCGACGAGGCCGGTTACGGCGAAGCGGAACGCCGCCGCATGCAGGGCGACGCCTCGACCCGCATTTTCGAGCGGCTGACGCTCGACGAGCAAACCTTCGTGCTGATGAATGCGCCGCCACATCCAGACGGGCCGCCTGTGCGCGGCGGCAAGCCGTACAGCGCGATCGCCCACCTTGCCGAAAATACGATTCCCTACGTGGCGCTCGCGGCCGGCTTGCGCGAGCGCCATCTCTCGGCGCCCGTGATTCTGCACGCCGATTCACAACAGGGGATGATCATCATGGAGGATCTGGGCGACGAGCGTATCGTCGAGGGCGATCCGCCGGCCCCGATCGAGGCGCGCTATCAGAGCGCGCTCGATGTGCTGATCACACTGCATCGCCGGCGATTGCCGGAGACGCTGCAGGTCGCGCCGCATCTCGAGTACCGGCTGCCGCGCTACGACATGGATGCGTTTCTCATCGAGGCCGAACTTCTGCTCGACTGGTATCTTCCACACGTCAAGGCGCCGGTGAGCGACGCACGCCGCGCGGATTTTAGTTCGCTGTGGCGCGAAGCGCTGGCGCCGGCCATCGAGGCGCCGTCGACCTGGGTGCTGCGCGACTTCCATTCGCCTAACCTGCTGTGGCTCGACGAGCGCCGGGACATCACCCGCATTGGCGTGCTTGATTTTCAGGACGCGATGCTGGGCCCCGCCGCCTACGACGTTGCTTCGCTGTTGCAGGATGCGCGCGTCGACGTGCCGGAATCTCTGGAAGTGATGCTGCTCAGCCGCTACGTCCGCGCGCAGCAGAACAGTGACGCGCGCTTCGACCCGGCGAACTTCGCGCAACTCTATGCAACGCTAGCCGCCCAGCGCGCGACCAAGATTCTGGGCATCTTCGCGCGGCTCAACCGGCGTGACGGCAAATCGCAATACCTGCGCCATATTCCGCGGCTATGGCGCTATCTGCAGCGCTCGCTCGCCCACCCGGCGCTCGCCTCACTGAAGGCGTGGTACGCGACCAACGTGCCGGCCGCGTAGGGAGTATGATCGCGCGAATCGGGCTCGCGCGGGGGGCGGCCAAGGAGGGACGGCCAAGGGGCAACGATGGCTGGATCAATTCACGCAACCATGCCGAAATCCGCGATCGTGCTGGCGGCAGGCCTCGGCACGCGCATGCGGCCGCATAACGGCGCGATACCGAAGCCGCTGGTGAAGGTCGGCGGCAAATCGCTGATCGACTATTCGCTCGACCGTCTCGCCGACGCCGGCGTCGAACGCGCCGTTGTCAATGTGCATCATCTCGCCGACGCGGTCGAACGGCATCTCGCTGCGCGGCAAAAGCCGCGGATCGTGATTTCGGACGAGCGCGGCATGCTGCTCGGCACCGGTGGCGGCATCGCCAAGGCGCTGCCGAAACTCGGCGACGCGCCATTCTTTTTGGTCAATTCCGATACGCTCTGGCTCGACGGCGTCAGGCCGAATTTCGTCCGGCTCGCCGAAGCGTTCCACGCCGACAAAATGGACGTGCTGCTGCTGTTGGCGCCGACCGCCGGGAGCGTCGGCTATGAAGGCACGGGTGACTTCACCATGCTGTCCGACGGGCGTCTGCGGCGGCGGGCGGAAAGGGAAGTGTCGCCATATGTCTATGCCGGAGCCGCGATCCTGTCGCCCGCCTTGTTCGCCGACACCCCGTCCGGTGAATTCCCGCTGACGCACCTGTTCGACCGCGCCGGCGGCAGCGGCCGGCTGTTCGGGCTACGCCTCGAAGGCGTCTGGATGCATGTCGGCACGCCCGAAGCGGTGGCCGAGGCCGAGGCGGCACTCGCCGACGCCGTGTAGAATCTGCTACGCACGCCTTGGTCGTGTCCTAAGAGCGGCGACCCATAATCACCGCCAAAGCAATATCTGCTCGACTCGTGGTTATGGATTCCTGCCTTCGCGGGAACGACACGAGACTGCAAAAACCATCACGATGGCCCCACGCGTTTTCACCATACCGGCTTCAACGCCGTTTCTGCCCACGCTGATTGAAGCGTTGATCGGCGGCAAGCTCGGCTTTGCGCCCGCCGCCGATCCGATGGCGCTCGCGGCCGCCACGCTCTATCTGCCGACACGGCGCGCGTGCCGTCTCGCCCGCGATACCTTCCTCGACGTTCTCAAAGACGATGCGGCGATCCTGCCGCGCATCGTTGCCATCGGCGATATCGATGAAGATGAGATCGCCTTCGCGGAGGCCGCGGCCGGCGATCTCGCCGAGGAGGCGCTGGCCCTGCCGCCGGCGCTGCGGCGAGTTCGAGCGGCGACTTCTGCTTACGCGACTGGTGAGCAAATGGGCGACGACCGCCCAATTGCACGGCGCCGCTGGCACGCCGCTGGTGGCACAAACGCCAGCAGCCGCCTGCGCGCTTGCCGATGACCTCGCCCGCCTGATCGACGACATGACGATGCGCGGCGTGCCGTGGGACCGCCTCGACAAGCTCGTGCCGGAACAATTCGACGAGTACTGGCAATTGACGCTGAGATTCTTGCAGGTCGCGCGGGAGGCATGGCCGGAAGTCCTACGCGAGCGAGGTCTGATCGAGCCAGCCGCACGGCGCGATGCGCTGATCAAGGCCGAAGCCGCACGGCTCGCACGCAAGACCGATGGCCCGGTCATCGCCGCCGGCTCGACCGGCTCGATCCCGGCGACTGCAGAGTTGATCTCAACGATCGCGCGGTTGCCGCACGGCGCTGTCGTGCTGCCGGGCCTCGATACCGGTCTCGACGAAGACTCGTGGCGTCTGATCGCAGGCGATCCGGCCAAAGGCGTCGCGCCGGCGCCAGGTCATCCACAATCCGCCTTGCAGGCGCTGCTCACGCGCATCGGGATCGGGCGCGATGCCGTGGTCAGTCTCGCCGAGCCGGGCAGCCGCGAGCGGGTGACGTCGGAAGTGCTGCGCCCAGCGGCCGCCACGGATAGATGGCGGCAGGACGCGACCGAGCCGCAATTTGCCACGGCCGCTGACGCGGCGTTGGCGACGATCAGCGTGATCGAGGCCGCCAATGCCGAAGAAGAGTCGCTGGCGATCGCAATTGTGCTCCGCGAAGCCGTTCAAGACGGCAAGACCGCGGCGTTGGTTACGCCGGATCGCGCCCTGGGACGTCGCGTTTTGGCGGCGCTGGCACGCTGGAACATCACAGCGGAGGATTCCGGCGGCGATGCGCTCGCACAAACGCCCGCCGGTGTTTTCGCGCGGCTCGCCGCCGACGCAGCGCTTGGCGGACTGGCGCCGGTCGCCTTGCTCGCCTTGCTCAAGCATCCGCACTTGCGCCTTGGTACGGGCGATCGCAGCCGCGCCGTCGCGACCCTTGAGCAAAGCGTGTTGCGCGGACCACGTCCGCGTCCGGGCAGCGGCGGGCTGGCGCATGCGCTGCGTACCTTCCGCGCCCAGCTCGACAAATTCCGGCGCAAGGAGAAAGTCGATCTGCATCCATCCGATCCGCGGACGCATCTAATGGATGACGCGCTAGCGGCGGCGGACGACTTGATCGCGCAGTTGGGCGCCGCGCTTGCGCCGCTCGAAAGCATTGCCAATCAGTCGCGGCCGCTCGCTGACATGGCCGTACGGCACCGTGCCGTGCTGGCCACGCTGTCGCGCCATGGCGACGCAGAATTCGCCTTCGCGGGCCCTGACGGCAGCAAGCTCGCGCAGGCACTCGACGAACTCACGGCAAGCCCGGCCGCTGCCGATCTGCTTGTCGATCCGGCCGACTACATCGAACTCTTTACCGCCGCGCTTGCCGACCAGGTCGTGCGGCGGCCTTCGCGGCCGGGCGAGCGCATCCGTATCCTCGGCCTCCTTGAAGCGCGTCTCACGCAAAGCGACCGCATGGTGCTCGGCGGTCTCGTCGAGGGGACATGGCCGCCCGAGAGCCGGAGCGACGCGTGGTTGAGCCGGCCGATGCGGCTCCAACTCGGCCTCGATCTGCCCGAGCGGCGCATCGGGCTGACAGCCCACGATTTCGCACAGCTCCTCGGCGCCCGCGAGGTGGTGCTGAGCTATGCCGCCAAGATCGAAGGCGCGCCGACGATTCCATCGCGCTTTATTCAGCGCCTTGCCGCCGTGGCCGAGACGCGCTGGCAACGCGCCCTCGATCGCGGCAAGATCTATCTGACCTGGGCGCGCGAGCTCGACCGGCCGGACAAAGTCGTGCGTGCGCCGCAACCGGCGCCGAAACCGCCGCGCGCGGCGCGACCGCAAGGCCTTTCGGTCACTGAAATCGAAGACTGGTTGCGCGACCCGTATACGATCTATGCCAAGCACATTCTTCGCCTGATCCCGCTCGATCCGGTCGACGTTGCGCCCGGCGCCGCCGAGCGCGGCACCATTATCCACGCCGCCATCGGCGAATTCGTGCAGCGCTTTGCCGACGGCCTGTCGGCCGATCCAGCGCGCGATCTCATCGAGATTGGCCGGCGGCATTTCGCGGCGCTTGAGGATTTTCCCGAGACGCGCGCATTTTGGTGGCCGCGTTTCGAACGGATCGCGCGCTGGTTCGCCGATTGGGAAGAGCGGCGGCGGCCTGCGATCACCGCCATTGCAGCTGAGATTCGCGGCCAGATCGAAATCCCGCTAGACGACGGCGTATTCAAGTTGCGCGGCATTGCCGACGCCATCGAGCGCCACGGCGATTCGCGTTATGTGATTCTCGATTACAAGACCGGATCGGCGCGGACCGAAAAACAGGTGCGCACAGGACTGGCGCCGCAGCTCACGCTCGAGGCGGCCATCCTGCGCAAAGGCGGCTTTCCGGGGATCGCCGCAGGCGGCGCCGTCGCGCAGATCGGCTACGTGCTTCTCAAAGGCGGAGCGCGGCCGGGCGAACCGCGATTTATCGACTTCATCGAGGGCACGCCCGACAGTCAGGCCGATCGCGCGTTGCAAAAGCTCGCCAAGCTGGCGCAGCGTTTCACCGACGAAAACGTGCCGTACCGTTCGCTCGTCCATCCGATGTGGACAACATATTACGGCGACTACGACCATCTCGCGCGGGTCAAAGAATGGTCGGCGACCGGCGGCGAGAACGATGACGCCAAGTTTGCCGCAAGCTTCGGGAGCGGCACATGAGAGCGCCGCTGCCAATTCCGGAGGACGTGCGGCGTTTGCAGACCGAGGCGTCCGATCCAAAAGTGTCGGCATGGGTCGCCGCCAATGCCGGCTCCGGCAAGACCTATGTGCTGGCGCAGCGCGTGATCAACCTGCTGCTTGGCGGAGTCGAGCCGGAAAAGATTCTGTGCATCACTTTCACCAAGGCGGCGGCCGCCAATATGGCGAAGCAGGTATTCGATCGGCTGGCGCGCTGGACCACGCTCGACGATGCCGCGCTCGATCAGGCCATCGCCGAACATTCCAATGTCGAGGACGATGCGCGGCGGCGAACCTCGGCGCGGCGGCTGTTCGCGCGCGCGTTGGAAACGCCCGGCGGCCTCAAGGTGCAGACCATTCACGCATTCTGCACACAGCTCCTGCATCAATTCCCATTTGAAGCCAACGTCGCCGCACGCTTCACGGTGCTGGATGAGGCCGAGCAGACGCAACTTCAGGAGCGGCTCACGCTCGCCGTGCTGCTCGAAGGCGCCGCCACGCCGGACAGCCCGTTGAGCCGCGCGCTCAACATCGCCATGACGGCGGCGGCCGATCAAACCTTCCGCGACGTGGTGCGCGAGGCGATCGGCATGCGCGACGCGGTAAGCCAGTGGGTCGACAAAGCCGGCGGCGTCGGCGATGCCATCGCGAACCTGTCGAAGACGCTCGGCGTCGACCTCTCCGACCAGATCGAAAGTGTCGAAGCGGAAATGCTGGCCGGCTCCCTGATCGGGCCGGCGGAATGGCCGGCGGTTGCCGAAGCTCTGGCGCAAGGATCAAAAAGCGACTGCGAGCAGGCGGATCGCTTCGCCAGCCTTGCAACGTTGGGCGGATCGGACCGGCTTGATACCTATCTCGGTATTTTCTGCACGAGTACGCTCGCTCCGCGCAAATCGATTGCGACCAAAGCGATCACCGACACGGCCTTGATTGAGCGGCTGCGAGCGGAGCAACAGCGCATCTGCGCGCTGCTTGAGCGCCGCCGCGCCGTTATTTGCCGCGATCGCAGCGCCGCCATCCTGACCGTAAGCTACGAGGTGCTGCGCCGCTATGCCACCGAGAAGGCGCGCCGCGGCCTGCTCGACTACGACGATCTCATCGACAAGACGCTGAGCCTGCTCGCCAGCGTCGACGCCGCATGGGTACACTACAAGCTCGATCTCGGCATCGATCACGTGCTGGTCGACGAGGCACAGGACACGAGCCACAAACAGTGGGAGATCGTCCGCCGACTGACCGCCGAATTCACCGCCGGCGAGGGCGCGCGCAGTCTCAAGCGCACCATTTTCGCCGTCGGCGACGAAAAACAATCTATCTATTCGTTCCAGGACGCCGCTCCGAAGGAATTCGCCGAGATGCTGCGGCATTTTCGGAAGGCGCACCAGGACAGCGGACAGGATTTTATCGTCAGCAAGTTCGAACACTCGTTCCGCTCCGGCCAAAACATCCTGGCGGCGGTCGATGAGGTGTTCAAACACAAGGATGTCGCGGCGAGCGTCAGTTCGGATACGGACGGCTTCCCGCCGCATATCGCGCTGCCCGACATGCCGCCCGGCGTTGTCGAAATCTGGGAACCGGAGAAGCCCGACGAGCGCCGGGAGATCGAGGGCTGGGACGCGCCATTCGATACCGTGAGCGAAACCAGTCCGCGCGTGAAGCTGGCCAAGCGCATCGCCCGCACGGTGCGCAAAGCGGTGGATGATCGCACCGCGCGCTGCGGCGACGTACTGATTTTGGTGCGTCAGCGCGGGGAGCTGTTCGAGGCGATCATCCGCGCGCTCAAAAACGAGAATGTCGAGGTCGCCGGAGCCGACCGGTTGATGCTCACCGAGCACATCGCGGTGATGGATCTGCTGGTGCTGGCCGACGCGCTGTTGCTGCCCGCTGACGATCTGGCGCTGGCAACCGTACTGCGCAGTCCGCTGTTCAGCTTCGAAGATGACGATCTGTTTGCTATCGCCTGGGACCGCGGGCGCGCGTCGCTGCGCACATCGCTCCGGCGTAAGGCCGCCGAGAATGAACTGTTTGCGAGCGCGATAAGACGGCTCGACGATCTTGCGGAGCTCGCGCGGCGCGAAACGCCGTTTGCCTTTTACGCGCAAGTCTTGGGCGGAGGCGGCGGCCGCCGGCAGTTTCTGGCGCGGCTTGGCGCCGAGGCGAACGACGCACTCGACGAGTTTCTCAATCTTGCGCTCGAATACGAGCGGCGCGAGACACCGTCGCTGCAGGGCTTCATAACCTGGCTGCGTGACGCGCGCGCCGAGGTCAAGCGCGACATGGAGATTGCACGCGACGAAGTGCGGGTGATGACCGTGCACGGTGCCAAGGGCCTCGAAGCGCCGGTGATGATTCTTGCCGATACGATGACTCCGCCTGGCGGCCCGCGGCCGCCGCGCCTCCTGCAACTTGCGGAAGGCGCGATCATCTGGGCGGGGCGCAAGGACGACGACGTTCCGGCCGGCGCGGCCGCCCGCGCGGCGGCATTGGGTGAAGCCGAAGACGAATACCGCCGGCTGCTCTATGTCGCTATGACTCGCGCGGCGCATCGGCTGATCGTCTGCGGCGCCGACGGCATCCGCAAACGGCCGCAAGGCTGTTGGTACGATCTGGTGCGCGATGCGCTCGATCCCTTCCTGGTCGAGGAAGAAGACAACGGCGAGAAAGTCTGGCGCTACCGGAAAGCTCCAATGACGCCGCCTACGCTCGCGGCCGAGGAGACCGTCCCCGCCGCTTCCGCCGACACTTCACCGCGGCGCGCGCTTCCGCCCTGGCTGCGGCAACTGGCGCCGGCTGAAAAGAAGCCGGCAGCGCCGCTGTCGCCATCCGCGGCTTTCGACCAGGAGAGCGGTCAACTCGCGCGCGTCGGAGCCTCAGCGATCGAAAGGCAAAGCGCCCTCGAAAAAGGGCGGCTGGTACACCGGCTGATGCAATCGCTGCCCGATATTGCGCCGGAGCGCCGCAAGCTCGCCGCCGAGCGTTATGTTGCCAAAGCCGCGGCAATCATCGCTGCGGACGAGCAAGCAGACATCGTCCACCAAGTCCTGGCGATTCTCGACGATGAGAATTTTGCTCAAATCTTCGCCCCGGGAAGCAGAGCCGAGGTTCCGATCATCGGCCGAATCCCGCGTGCCGGCGACGACCCTCTTCTCGTTTCGGGTCAGGTCGACCGCCTAACGATCACGGGCAACACGATCCTCATCGCCGATTATAAAACAGACCGCCGCGTGCCGTCTGGGCTCGATGAGGTCGAACCCTATGTCGCTCAGCTCGGGCTCTATCGTGCGGTGCTTTCGCGGCTCTATCCTGACAAAGAGGTTCGCGCGGCGCTGGTTTTTACCGAGGGGCCGCGTTTGATCGAACTACCCGCGAAGGCGATGAACGCTGCGGTCGCGAGCTTGTCGCGAAGCGGTCGTCACGCTGTGGTGAAGGTCCCTTGACGCAAGCGGGGACGGTTCATACGTTGATTGGCCGCGGGCACGAGGATTCTCTGAAAAAGGCGAGGGATTTCATGGTCGAGAAAGTTACCGATGCAACGTTCGATCAGGACGTACTCAAGGCGAGCGAGCCGGTGGTCGTGGACTTCTGGGCGGAGTGGTGCGGTCCCTGCCGGATGATTGCGCCGGCGCTCGAGGAGATCTCCAAGTCGCTCAACGGCAAGGTCAAGATCGTCAAGCTCAACGTTGACGAAAATCCGGGCACCGCCTCCAAGTACGGCATCATGTCGATCCCGACGCTGATGCTGTTCAAAGACGGTCAGCTCGCCTCACGCCAGGTTGGCGCCGCGCCTAAGCAGAAGCTGGAACAGTGGATCACTGGCTCAGTGTGATCGCCGTCTGATCGTTGCACCACTTAATGGCCGAACTCGTTCCGGCCATACGCGTCTTTGCGAATGCGCCGTCAGTCGCTGTCGCCGCGCTTCTTCAGCTCATCCATGATTTGCTGCTGGATGTCCTGCACCAGTTGCTGTCCGAATTGCTGGCCTGCGACCATGCTCTCGCGCGCGATCACGCCCTGCCGTTCGAGCAGCTTCTCGCCGGTCGGCGTCTTGTAGAAGGCGATGAGGTCGTGGATCTCATCAACGGTGAAGTTGCGCGCGTAGACCACTGCCAGCATCTCGGCGAGCTGATCCAACCGCTGCATCGCGCCTTGGATGACAATCGGCATGATCGCGTCGAAATCCTTCGCGACCTGCGGCCGGCCCTGCACAATGGCCGGCTTCATTCCTTCTACGATCGTCGGCAGCAGCACCTTGAACTGGTCCGTCGCCCGCATGGTCGTGACCAACTCGCGGGCGGCGGCGAGATTTTCCGGGGAGGGAGCCGCGGTCGAAGGCGCTTGCGCCTGCAGCGGGCTGATGGCGAGGAAAAAGGCAACAGCGAAGGCAGCAATGTTGGCGTAGCGCATCTCGGCCCCCTTGCTTGCGTCACGCATCATACTGCACGGGAGGCCACTGCGGAATTGGCGTACTACGACAAACGGATGACGTAAGCCGCCTTGACCGACCCTTGGCCGTCGCCCGTGAGCAGAGCATAATGCCACCCTGCAAGCAGGTCCGCGGTATCAATAAGCATATGCAAGCAATGGCTTACGCTGCGGCCGATGGAGGAGCGCGATGAGCGAAAAGATTTATGACGTTCCGGCGGATTGGAAAAAGCGCGCCTTTATCGATGATCCCAAATACCAGGCGATGTACGCGGCCTCGCTGAAGGATCCGAACGCATTTTGGGCCGAGCAGGCCAAGCGCATCTACTGGTACAAGGACTTCAGCAAGGTCAAGAACACTTCCTTCGCCAAGCCGGTATCGATCAAATGGTTCGAGGATGGCGTCACCAACGCCGCGTACAATTGCATCGACCGCCACTTGCATACGCGCGGGCACCAGACCGCCATCATCTGGGAAGGCGACGATCCGAAAGACTCCAAGCACATCACCTATAAGGAGCTGCACGACGAGGTCTGCCGCTTCGCCAACATCCTGCGCACCCGCAACGTCAAGAAGGGCGACCGCGTCACCATCTACATGCCGATGATTCCCGAAGCCGCGTATGCGATTCTCGCTTGCGCGCGCATCGGCGCGATCCATTCGGTCGTGTTCGGCGGCTTCTCGCCGGACTCGCTCGCCGGCCGCATCGAGGACTGCAAATCGAACTTCGTCATCACCGCCGACGAAGGCCTGCGCGGCGGCCGCAAAGTCCCGCTCAAAGCCAATACCGACGCGGCGATCGCCAAGCTGAAGGATGTGAAGGTCGACAACGTCGTCGTCGTCAGGCGCACCGGGGCGCCCGTCGACATGGATCCGGTGCGCGACGTTTGGTACCACGAGGCCAAAGAAGTCGTCACCGCCGAATGCCCGTGCGAGCACATGAACGCGGAGGACCCGCTGTTCATTCTCTACACGTCGGGCTCGACCGGAAAGCCGAAGGGCGTGCTGCACACCACCGCCGGCTATCTGGTCTACACCTCGATGACGCACCAATACGTGTTCGACTATCACGACGGCGACATCTATTGGTGCACAGCCGATGTCGGCTGGGTCACCGGCCACAGCTACATCGTCTACGGGCCGCTTGCGAACGGCGCCACCACGCTGATGTTCGAGGGCGTGCCGAATTATCCGAGCGTGTCGCGCTTCTGGGAAGTGATCGACAAGCACAAGGTCCAGATTTTCTACACCGCACCGACCGCGATCCGCGCGCTGATGCAAGCCGGCGACGCGCCGGTGAATAAAACCTCGCGCGCTTCGCTGCGGCTGCTTGGCACCGTCGGCGAGCCGATCAACCCGGAAGCGTGGGAATGGTATCACCGCGTGGTCGGCGATGGCCGCTGCCCGATCGTCGATACCTGGTGGCAGACCGAGACCGGCGGCATTCTGATCACGCCGCTGCCCGGCGCGACGCGGCTCAAGCCCGGTTCGGCGACGCGGCCGTTCTTCGGCATCATCCCGCAGATCGTCGACGCCGAAGGCAAGGTGCAGGAGGGCGCGACCAGCGGCAATCTCTGCATCGCCGATTCCTGGCCCGGCCAGATGCGCACCGTCTACGGCGACCATCAGCGTTTCGTCGACACCTACTTCTCCACCTATCCGGGCAAATATTTCACCGGCGACGGCAGCCGTCGCGACCAAGACGGCTATTACTGGATTACCGGCCGCGTCGACGACGTGATCAACGTCGCCGGCCACCGCCTCGGCACCGCCGAGGTGGAATCGGCTCTGGTGGCGCATCCAAAAGTGTCGGAAGCCGCCGTGGTCGGCTATCCGCATAACATTAAGGGCCAGGGCATCTACGCCTATGTCACGCTGATGACGGGCGAACAGCCGAGCGAGGGCTTGCGCAAGGAGCTCGTCGACTGGGTGCGCAAGGAAATCTCAGCGATCGCCTCGCCCGATCTCATCCAGTTTGCGCCGAACCTGCCGAAGACACGCTCCGGCAAGATCATGCGCCGCATCCTGCGCAAGATCGCCGAGGACGAGTTCGGCAATCTCGGCGACACCTCGACGCTTGCCGACCCGGCCGTGGTCGACGACCTGGTCAACAATCGGCAGAACCGGAGCAAGCAGAGCGCGTAGGTGTTTAAGGTGTTAGTGCAATCAATCGCGACTGGGAGTAGTCTTTCTTTATGACGGTGCTAACGAAGCCGAGAATGACAGTCGATGAATTCCTGGCCTGGGCCGGAGGCAGGGCAGGGCGCTACGAGCTTTACAGAGGCGAAGTCTACGCAATGTTACCCGAAACGGCAGGCCATGCAGAGACGAAGGCCGCCGTCTATGTGGCGCTCCGGACAGCTATTCGTGCACGCGACCTGTCGTGTCATGTGTTTCCGGACGGCATGACAGTACGGATTGACGGCAACACTGCCTTCGAGCCGGATGCCGTAGTCTATTCCGGCGAGAAAATTGACCCATCCGCGATTGAGGTGCCGAATCCCCTTATCGTGGTGGAGGTGCTGTCGCCGTCGACACGTCAATTTGATGCGTCGGTCAAGCTCACCGGTTATTTCCGTCTGCCGAGCGTGGCTCACTATCTGATTGTCGACCCGATTGAGCCGATGATCGTTCACCATTCGCGCGGACTCGGCAACGACATCACTACTCGCGTTGTGACCGAGGGTATGATTGCGCTCGATCCGCCCGGCTTGGAAATCGCGTTGGCCGAAATTTACGGCGCGTAGCGAAATTTCGTTTGTCGGCCAGACCATCCGTCCGCTCGTCCTTGTGGACAAATTTAGGAAAACTTTACCGTAAGACTGCCGCGCTGCTGAGGGTCACGGCCATCTCGGCTATGATGCGTTGCGCTTGAGGTCGCGGGGTCGGGGGCGAGTCCGCGCGGCGGCATCGTGGCGGAGATTGCAATCATGCGAGCAAAAATCTTATTCGCGGCCGCTTTGGCGACCTTCGCTGCATCTACTCTGGCGCCGGAACCGGCGGCCGCGCGGGGCGATCTTGTGGCGGTCAATGATAATTATCCGGCAGGCACCATCGTGGTGCACGAAAGCGAACGGCGTCTTTATCTGATGCTCGGTGGCGGCCAAGCGATCCGCTATCCGGTCGGCGTCGGGCGCAATGGCATGCAGTGGTCCGGCACCGTGCAAATCGACGGCAAATATGTCGAGCCTGCATGGTCGCCGCCGGCTTCGATCAAACGCGAAAACCCGCGGCTTCCGGACGTCATTCCGGGTGGCACGCCGCAGAATCCAATGGGCGTCGCCGCCATGACGCTCTCCGGCGGCGGCCAATACGCCATCCACGGCACCAACCAACCCGGTTTGATCGGCGGCTTCGTCTCGCACGGCTGCATCCGTATGCTGAACTCCGACATCACCGATCTGTTCGGCCGCGTCAGCGTCGGCACGACTGTGGTGGTGACCAGATAAAGACGAATGATGGCTCGCGCCGAGAACGGTCAAAAATCCGACGCGAGCCCGCCCACTTCCCAGTCGCCATAGCGGATCGGATCCGGACCGCCGCGGCCACCGACTTCCTTCGAGGTCTCGGCGGCATTGCGCTCACACTCGGCGCGGCGCGCCGCCGCTTCGGCCAGCGCACGTTCCGCGGCAGGCGAAAGCGGAGGCCGTTCCCGGGATTCGTCGCGGTCCATCGAGGTCGCTTGGCGGTCGGTTGCCGGCTGGTCGGTTGGCATGGGCTCTGACTTGGCGTAGCCGTGACAAAACCACAAGTGCCATCCCGCACCGAGGAACTTTCAGGCCAATGAGACGTGCGCGCAAAGCGCCGCTTCGCGCTTCAAATCCAGAGACAGTGCCCGGCCTCGCGGCGCGCCGCGCGGCGGCCGACATCGTGGACGGTGTGCTGCGCCGTCACCGTCCGCTCGATGAGCTGTTGGACAGCTCGCCGGCGCACGACGCGGGTCTCGGCGCACTGCCTGACCGCGACCGCGCGCTGGCGCGGGCGCTCGTCGGAACGGTTCTGCGCCGGCTCGGCAGCTTGCGTCACCTCATCTCGCTGTTTGTCGAGCGCGGCTTGCCGGCGCAGGCACCGCTCGTCGAGACCGCGCTGCTGCTTGGCGCGGCGCAAATTCTTTTTCTGCAAATTCCCGACCACGCTGCCGTCGATCTCTCGGTGCGCCTCGCCCAGACTGACCGGAACGCTGCGCACTACGCCGGCCTCGTCAACGCGGTGCTGCGGCGTGTGGCGCGCGAGGGTGCGCAGCGCCTTGCCACGCTCGACACGGTCGCGCTCGATACGCCCGAGTGGCTGCTGGCGCGATGGATGAAGACTTATGGCGAGACGGCAGCCCGCGCGATCGCCGCCGCCAACGGCTGCGAGCCGGCGCTCGATCTCACCGTCAAGAGCGATCCAGCCGCTTGGGCCACACGGCTCAACGGGCGCGTATTGCCGACCGGCACGGTGCGCACCATCGCGCATGGCCCGGTGACCGCGTTGGCTGGTTTTGCCGACGGAGCTTGGTGGGTTCAGGACGCCGCGGCAGCGTTGCCGGCACGGTTGTTCGGTGACCTTGCCGGCAAGCGGGTCGCCGATCTTTGCGCCGCGCCCGGCGGCAAGACCGCGCAGCTTGCGGCGGTAGGCGCGCATGTCACCGCGGTCGACCGCGCGCCGGCGCGGCTCAAGCGCGTCGGCGAAAATCTCGCACGACTGTCGCTGACGGCCGAACTTGTCCAGGCCGACGCGCAGACATGGACGGCCGAGGAAAAATTCGACGCTGTGCTGCTTGACGCGCCGTGCTCTGCGACCGGCACGGTCCGGCGCCATCCCGACCTGCCCTGGCTCAAGCACACTTCCGACGTCGCTGACTTGGCCCGCATCCAGACCCGATTGATCGCGCACGCGCTGTCGCTGCTCAAACCTGGCGGCGCGCTCGTCTATTGCACCTGTTCGCTCGAACCGGAGGAGAACGAGGACGTCGTCGAGGCGCTTCTACATCGCGAGCCGGGAGTGCGCCGGGCGCCGATTTCAGCAAGTGAGCTATTTGGTCACGCCGAGTTCATCAGCAAAGACGGTGACCTGCGTACGCTGCCGTGCCAGCTTCCCGATGCCGATTCGCGACTTTCAGGTCTCGACGGCTTCTACGCGGCGCGGCTCACAAAATTATAGTAATATCAATTAATTACACATAGGTTTGGTGCCCCGGCGTCAGTTCATTATGGTGCGCACGGGCACGGGCGCCCGCAGCAAGCGGGCAGAAAGGGGCGAGCGCCGCAATGGCGCGCCTTGCGATTGGCAACCATGCAAAGCTGTCCTGGCTGCTGTTGCGCGGTGGGGTGCGGCGGCTTGCGGGGCGCGTCAACGGACATCCGTTGCTGCGCTGGCCGGTCTTCCCGTTCCGCACCGACCGGCTGTTGCTTGCTCCGCCCGATTTGCGCACCGCCGACGCGACGTGCGCCAGCGAAATCTATTCCGGGCGCTTTGCCTTTGCCGGCAAGGTGGTGATCTGCGACGGCCGTTCGATTTTTGAAATGGAGCCGCCTTCAGAGGAATGGGCGGCTGAGCTTTTGGGATTTGGCTGGCTGCGCCATTTACGTGCCGCCGAATCGGCAATCACCCGCGCCAACGCCCGCGCGCTGGTCGATGAATGGATCGCGCTGCAGGGCTCCTGGCACAATCTCGCCTGGCGCCCGGACGTGCTATCGCGGCGCATCATCTCCTGGCTCAGCCAAGCGACGCTGGTGCTGCAGGACGCGGACGTGCCGTTCTACCGGCGCTTCTTGCGCAGTCTCACTCGCCAGGTGCGGTATCTGCGCCATACGGCGGGCGACGCGAGCCGCGGCGTGGCGCATTTGCAGGCCATGATCGCGCTCGCCGATGCAGCTTTGTGCATCGCCGGGCAGGCGCGCCGCATCAAGCCGGCAACCGACCGGCTGCGCACCGAATTGCAGCGGCAAATTCTTCCCGACGGCGGCCATATCAGCCGCGACCCCGGCGCGAACATCGAAATATTGCTCGAGCTGCTTCCGCTGCGCCAAGCCTACGCGTCGCGCAACATTCCGCCACCGCCGGCGCTTCTCAACGCGATCGACCGGATGATGCCGACGCTGCGCTTCTTCCGCCACTCCGACGGTAGCTTCGCGCGCTTCAACGGCATGGGCGCGACGCCGGGCGGTCAGCTGCTCACGCTGCTCGCCTACGACGAAACGCGCGGCGCACCGCTGTCGAACGCGCCGCATTCCGGCTATCAGCGGCTGGAAGCGAGCGGCGGCGTACTGATCATGGACGTGGGCCGCGCGCCGCCGGTCGAGATGAGCCTCGACGCGCATGCCGGCTGTCTCGCCTTCGAATATTCCTCGCCGAAGCACAACATGCTGATCGTCAATTGCGGCATGCCGCCGACCGGACGCGAAGATTGGCGCCAGCTCGCCCGCTCGACGGCCGCGCACTCGACGGTGACGTTCAACGACGCGTCCTCGGCCCGCTTCGTCACCTCGCCAATGTTCCGCCGCGTGCTTGGCGGCGCGCCAATGCTTGACGGCCCGAGCCACGTCGCGGTGACGCGTGAGGATCGTCCCGACGCGATCGTGCTGCGCGCAACGCACGACGGCTACGCCGAGCGTTACGGCATCCTGCACGAGCGCACCATCACGCTTGCCACCAACGGCACGCGGCTCGAAGGCGAAGACGCGTTTCTCGCCGTCGACGGCAGCGCGCAAGTGCGCACCACCCGCGACAAATACGCTGTGCGTCTTCATTTGCATCCGACCGTCAAGGCGACGCGATTGAGCGACGGCCATGGCGTCATGCTGATGACGCCCGACAAGGAACTGTGGACGTTCACGGTACGCGATGGCCGGGTCGAACTCGAGGACAGCGTCTATCTTGCCGGCGCCGAAGGCCCGCGCCGCACCGTGCAGATCGTCATCTACGGCCACGCGCGCCATGCGCCACGTGTGTCCTGGAACCTGCAGCAGTCCGGTTCTCCCGCGCTGGCCAAGGCCACGGTGCGCGCCGCCCGCGCGGAAGAGCCGAAGCTGCCGTTGTAATCCACCTCCTCGCCGCTCCGCTTGCGCTTACCGGCGGAGGATGAGATGGAACGAGCCATGACTAAGCGAGCCATGACTGGGCGAGCCATGACTGAGCGAGCTACGACCGAGCATCTGCGCCGCGCAACGCGCGCCCTCATATCCGTGTCCGACAAATCCGGTATTGCCGAACTTGCTCGCGCGCTTGCCGGCTATGGCATTGAGCTTGTCTCGACCGGCGGCACGCGCAAGGCATTAAGCGACGCCGGCCTGAATGTGATCGACGTGAGTGATCTCACCGGCTTTCCCGAGATGATGGACGGCCGCGTCAAGACGCTGCATCCGGCGGTGCACGGCGGATTGCTGGCAATACGCGGCAACGCGGCGCACGCCGCAGCGATGCGCGCGCAAAAAATCCATCCGATCGATATTCTCATCGTCAATCTTTATCCGTTCGAGGAGACGGTGGCGCGCGGCGCCGATTTCGCCGCCTCTATCGAGAATATCGACATCGGCGGTCCGGCCATGATCCGCGCCGCGGCCAAGAACCACGAGGATGTCGCCGTACTGGTCGACGCAGGCGATTACGGTGCATTGCTCGGCGAGCTGGCGCAGCACGGCGGCATGACGACGCTTAAGCTCCGCCGGCGGCTCGCCGCCAAGGCGTTCGCGCGAACCGCCGCCTACGACGCGGCCATTTCCAATTGGTTTGCCCGCGAGCTTGACGAGATCGCCCCCGACTATCGCGCTTTCGGCGGCCGGCTCCTCGAAAAGCTCCGCTATGGCGAGAACCCGCACCAGGCGGCGGCCTTCTACCGCGCGCCGGAAGTTCGCTTTGGCGTTGCCACCGCGCGGCAGGTACAGGGCAAGCAGCTTTCCTACAACAACATCAACGATACCGACGCGGCCTACGAATGCGCCGCCGAGTTCGATCCGGCGCGCACCGCTGCCTGCGCCATCATCAAGCACGCCAATCCATCCGGCGTCGCTGAGGCGCCTGATCTCATCGACGCCTATCGCAAGGCTCTCGCCTGCGACCCGGTGTCGGCGTTCGGCGGCATCGTGGCGCTCAATCGCACGCTCGATGCGGAGGCAGCGCGCGCCATCACAGAAATATTCACCGAGGTCATTATCGCTCCCGACGCGACCGACGAGGCGATCGCGGTCGTGGCAGCGAAAAAAAATCTGCGGCTTCTCCTTGCCGGCGGCCTACCCGATCCGCGCGGCGGCGGCCTGACGGCAAAGACCGTTGCCGGCGGGTTTTTGGTGCAGACGCGTGACAATGCTGTAGTCGACGACATGGAGCTGAAACCGGTGAGCAAACGCGCACCGACCAATGCCGAGTTGCGCGATCTGCGCTTTGCTTTCCGCGTCGCCAAGCACGTGAAATCGAACACGATCGTCTATGCCAAGGATTCCGCAACGGTCGGCATCGGCGCCGGACAGATGAGCCGCGTTGATTCGGCGCGCATCGCCGCCCGCAAGGCGCTCGATGCGGCGCGGGCGGCTGGACTTTCCGAGCCCGCGACCAAAGGCTCGGTGGTCGCCTCCGACGCGTTCTTTCCGTTCGCTGACGGCCTTCTGGTCGCCATCGAAGCCGGCGCTACCGCGGTTATTCAGCCCGGCGGTTCGGTGCGCGATGACGAGGTGATCAAGGCGGCCGACGACCATAACGTCGCCATGGTCTTCACCGGGACGCGGCATTTCCGGCATTGAGACTTTAAGCCTTCACGCCAGCCATCTTGCAGATGATTTTCCACTCGTCGGCCGTTACCGGCTGTACTGAGAGCCGCGAATATTTCACCAGCGCCATGTCCTTCAATTTTGGCTCCGCCTTGACGGCAGCAAGCGTCACCGGCTTCGGCACTGGCTCGACCGCGCCGGTCTGCACGGCGACCCACGGCTCGCCCTTGCCGGCGCTCGGATCGGGATAAGCCTCGCGGAGGACTTCGCCGATGCCGACAATCTGCTTCTGATCGCCGGTGTGATAGAAAAAGAATTTCTCGCCCTTTTTCATTTCCTTCAGATAACGCCGCGCGGTGAAATTGCGCACGCCGCTCCACGGCTCGCCCTTGGCGCCGCGCTTGACCTGATCGTCCCAGGAAAATTCTTCTGGCTCGGTTTTCAGCAACCAGTAGCTCATGATTATTCCTCCGCCCGCAAAGGTCTTGCCAAAAGCGATTCGATGGCTTCGTCCACACTTATCTGTTCGGAGAGAACAGCAGCGACCGCAGCCGAGATCGGCATGTCGACGCCGCGGTCAGCCGCCATTTCGAGCAGCACAGGCGCGGTGAAGACGCCTTCGGCAAGACCACCATGGATTTCGGAAGGCCGTTGGCCGCGGCCGAGGGCGGCGCCGAAGGAAAAATTGCGCGATTGTGGACTCGAGCACGTCAGCAAAAGATCGCCGAGGCCGGAAAGTCCCATCATCGTTTCCGTCTTTGCGCCGTAAGCTCTGCCGAAACGCGCAAGCTCGGCGAAACCGCGGGTGGTCAAGGCCGCCGCGGCGCTAGCGCCGAGCTTCCGGCCGGCGACGATCCCGGCGGCGATGGCGAGCACATTCTTCGCGGCGCCGCCGATCTCCACCCCGCGCACATCGGCTGAGTGGTACGGCCGAAAGCCAGCTGACCCGATCGCCCGCGCGAGCGCGGCGGCAAGTTCACCGTCTTTGGCGGCGAGTGTCACCGCCGTCGGCAGGCCCCGCGCCACATCGGCGGCAAAACTCGGTCCGGACAGAATCGCCGGCTCGGCTTTGGGCGCGCACTCGACAATGACCTCGGACATGAACTTTTTCGTCCCGCGCTCGATGCCTTTAGCGCAAACAATCACCGGCGTGTCGGCCGCGAGCAACGGCGAAAGCGCTTTCGCCGCGCTGCGCACCGCTTGCGCTGGAACGACGAGCAGGATCGCCTGTGCCCGCACGGCATCGGCAAGATCGGCGGCGACGGTAATAGGATCGTCAATGCGTACGCCGGGGAGATACAAACTCTCGCGCTTGCTTTTCAGGTTCTGTGCATTGGCGGCATCGTGCTCCCACAGCGTGACGTTCCTGCCAGCGCGAGCGCAAGTGAGCGCCAGCGCCGTTCCCCAGGCGCCGGCACCAATGACCGCGATGTCGTTGAAGTCTGCCACGGCAATTACAGCGCTTCGCCACGCAGGAGTTTCGGCACCTCGCCGACCAGTCCGGCCGCTTCGCGAATGAACAGGCGCTTGAGGCCGGGCAGACGATCGACCACGCCGAGGCCGACATCGCGCACAATCCTCAGCACATCGGAGCGATTCGAGAACAGCCGATTAAGGCCGTCAGTCGCAAATCCCATGGCCATGGTGTCGAAGCGGCGCCAGCGCTGATAGCGCTCGAGCACGCCTGCCGAACCTGGATCGAGGCCAAGCCGCGCCGCGTCGACAATAACTTCGGCAAGAGCGGCAACGTCCTTCAAGCCCATATTGAGGCCCTGGCCGGCAATCGGATGAATGACGTGCGCCGCGTCACCGATGAGCGCGATGCGCTCGGCAATGAAGGAGCGGGCGACGAAAAAACCGAGCGGGTGCACGCGCCTCGCGCCGATGGCCTCGATGGCGCCCAGATGCAGCTTGAAGCGCTGTTCCAGTTCCGCATGAAAGACATCATCGGGCAACGCCACAATGCGCGCGGCCTCTTGTGCGCGTTCGGTCCACACGATCGAGGAGCGTCGGCCTTTGAGCGGCAGGATGGCGAACGGTCCGGCTGGGAGAAAATGCTCCTCGGCGCGGCCGTTATGGTCGCGTTCATGCGCGACATTGGTCACGATCGCCGATTGGGGATAGTCCCAGCCGTGGGTGGCGATGCCCGCTGCCCGGCGAATGGTCGAGCGCGCGCCGTCGGCAGCGACCAGGAGGCGGGTCGAAATCTTGCCGCCGTCGGTCAACTCAACATCGATACGTTGCGCCGAACGATCTGCTGAGCGAGGTGAGACCTGAGCAACAGCATTTGCACACAACGTGACGCCAAGCTCGCGCGCTTTGGCTACCAGCGCAGCGACGAGATGCTGATTCTCGATCATGTGGGCGAATGGCTCGCCCGGCTCGACCTCTCCGGCAAAACTGAGAAAGACCGGCCGCACAGAGTCATTCAGCTGGCTGTCAGTCACTACCATGTCGAGGATCGGCTGCGCTTCGGCAGCGACGCCGTCCCATGCTCCGATCGTCTCGAACAGCCGGCGCGCCGCCGCAACAATGGCGGAGGCGCGTTCGTCGGCGGCGTGGCTTGCGCCCAGCGCCGGATCGGCGACAGTGACGCCGAACGACGGCCCGAGCGCCTGACGCAACGCAATGGCGAGCGTCAGCCCGGCAAAGCCGCCGCCAGCGATGAGCACGTCCGTTTGGTCGTCCGTCATACCTGCAAGTCTAGCACGCTTGGCCTCGCTGGGCTTGACCCGGTCGGCGATCCCATATGCAAAGGGCGCGCGGCCGACGGCATGGCCGCGAGGAACAGGTCATGGCTTCAGCCGTAGAGGAATTACTTGGAATCCTCGATCTCGAACCGCTCGAGGTCAACCTGTTCCGCGGGCGCTCGCCGCAATCGCGCTGGCAGCGCGTCTTTGGCGGACAGGTCATCGGCCAAGCCTTGGTGGCGGCCTGCCGTACAGTCGAAGATGTGGCGACAAGGCCACCGCACTCACTGCACGCTTATTTTCTGCTCGGCGGCGATCCCAAGGTTCCTATCATCTATGAGGTCGATCGTATCCGCGACGGCAGAAGTTTCACGACACGGCGCGTGGTGGCGATCCAGCACGGACATGCCATCTTCACCATGGCGGTCTCGTTCCACGTCACCGAAGAAGGGCTCTTCCATCAGATGAAGATGCCCGATGTGCCCACGCCGGACGCGCTACCCAACGAAGCCGAGATGAAGGAACGAGTTTGGCCGCTCATGCCCGAGGCCGTGCGCCGCTACTACGAACGCGAGCGGCCAATCGAATTGCGGCCGGTCGAAATGGGCCGCTATCTCGGCGAGAAATTCGAAGACGGCCGTTTTCACGTCTGGATCCGCGCCACCGGCACGCTTCCAGACTCGCCCGCGATTCACCAATGTGTGCTCGCTTACGCTTCGGACATGACGTTGCTTGATGCGGCTCTGATCCCCGATGGCCGCAGCGTCTTTGATAAAGACATCATGGCGGCGAGCCTTGACCACGCCTTGTGGTTCCATCGGCCGTTCCGCGCCGACGAGTGGCTCCTTTATGCACAGGACAGCCCGAATCTCTCTGACTTACGCGGATTTTCCCGCGGCCTGATCTTTGCCCGCGACGGCACGCTGGTGGCCTCGGTGGCACAGGAAGGCTTGCTGCGGCTGCGGCGCCAAGAATTGGCGTAGCAACGAACGGCTCAGTTGCTCGCCTTGATGCCGGCCGCCTTGATGATCGGCCACCACTTGTCGATCTCAGCCGCTTCGTGTTTTGCCAAAGCGGCCGGGTTCTGCTGATCGTCCGGGAAAATGACCATGCCCAATGTGTCTAGCCGTTGCCGTACCACCGGGTCGGCCAGCGCGGTTTTGACCGCTGCATCGAGCCGGTCGACGACATCCTTGGGGACCCCTTTGGTCGTCCATAGCCCGTGCCAGAAGGAGAGACTCACGCCGGGCGCACCCGATTCCATCAGCGTCGGAACGTTCGGCAATTTCGACCAACGTTTGTCGCTGACCACGGCATAGGCCTTGATCTTGCCGGCCTGCACATACGGCAGCGAGGCGGAAGCTTCCAGGCAGGAGAGGTCGATCTGGCCACCCAGCAAATCCTGAAACGCCGGGCCCGCTCCGCGGTAGGGCACATATTGAAATCGCACGCCGATGGCATTCGAAAACGACACCGCCCCGAGCTGCGCGGCACTGCCCGTGCCTACCGTGCCGAAGGTTGTCGGCGAGGCTCTCGCCTTCAACCAGGTGATCAAGTCGGCCACATCGTTTGGCGGTAACGTACCCTTACCGAGGATCAGCAGCGGCGAGTAGGCCACCAGCGAAATCGGCTGAAGATCCTTCTGCACGTCGTAATCGAGATTGTAGATCGCTGGAGAGCCGACATGGCTCGACCAGTTGCCGATGCCGATCGTGTAGCCGTCAGGCGCAGCGTGGACAACGCGCCCCGTCGCAATCGAGCCGCTGGCGCCGCTCGCCGTTTCGACAACGACGGTCTGGTGTAGCGCGCGGCCCATTGCGTCGGCGAGGAGGCGCGCCAGCGCGTCAGTCGGACCGCCGGGCGGGAATCCCACCATCATGGTGATTGGGCGCGAAGGGTAATCTTCGGCCGCCGCGGCGGTGCCGAACAGGACGGCGATCAACGCCATCGCGAGCGTCGCAATTCTCATCGTCCTCCCCCCGTGTTGGCGCAGGCTTTCCCTGTCGTTCGTTGCCGCGACGATGACACGACCGGTCGCCAGCTAAAAGGTCAGCAACACTGTCGCGACCGTCGTCCCGCGGCTTATCCCACCCTCTAGATCGGCCGATTGACGCCTCCTATATATCGCCTGTAACCATCCGAAAATGTTTGCATTTTTCGAACAATTCCTGACGCCGACAGCGCCGCCGGAAAGCCCGGAACCGCCGCCCAATCTCGTTGCCTTCCTGTGGCACTTTGCCCGCCAGGCAAAGTGGCTGTTCGCGGCTTTGTTCGTGGTCGAGTTCGTGGTGGCGCTGAGCAATTCCGCGGTGCCGTGGTTCATGGGCCGCGTGGTCACCTTGGTGACCAAGGTCCCGGCCGACCGCTTCCTCGCCGAAGGCTGGCCCTGGCTTGTCGGCATGGGCATCGTGGTGCTGCTGGTGCGCCCGGCGGTGACGCTGCTGCGCTACCTGATCACCAATCAGGCCATCGCTGCGCCGTTCACTGGCCTCATCCGCTGGCAGTCGCACTGGCACGTGGTGCGCCAAAGCTGGGCGTTCTTTCAGAACGATTTCGCCGGCCGCATTTCAAATCGCGTGATGCAGACCGGGCCCTCGGTGCGCTCGACGCTGACCGCGACCATCACCACCGTCTGGTACATCATGGTCTACGGCGTCTCTGCGATCGCGCTCACCGCGCGCGCCGACGGCTGGCTCGCGGTGCCGATCCTGCTTTGGTTCGCCGGCTACGCCGCGCTGCTCTTTCATTTCGTGCCGCGCATGCGCGAGCGCTCGAAGGTTTCCTCCATCGCGCGCTCCACGCTGATGGGCCGCATCGTCGACAGCTACACCAACATCCTCACGGTCAAGCTGTTCGCTCGCGCCCGCGAGGAGGACCAATATGTGCGCGACGCGGTAGAAACCCATGTTGATCTGTTCAAGGCCGCACAACGCCTGCTCACCGTGTTCGGCACTCTGCTCGATGTGCTCAATGCGCTGCTGATTGCCGGGGCGGGCGCGCTCGCGCTCCTGCTCTGGCGCTACGGCAAGCTCGAAGTCGGCGCCATCGCCATGGTGCTTCCGCTCACGCTGCAGCTCACCAACATGTCGCGGCAGATCGCAAGCCGCATCACCGACATATTCGAGGACATCGGCGTGGTGCAGGAAGGCATGCTGACCATCGCGCAGCCGCTGCAATTGCCCGATCCGGCCGACGCACGGCTGCTCACCGTGCGCGTTGGTCGCATCGACTTCAAGAACGTCAGCTTCGGTTACGGGCGCGAGACCGGCGTGCTGCAGAACTTCGATCTGACCATCCAGCCAGGCGAGAAGATCGGTCTGGTCGGCCGTTCCGGCGCCGGCAAATCGACGGTCGTCAATCTTCTGTTGCGCTTCTTCCATCTCGAAGAGGGCGCGATCGTCGTCGATGGTGAGGATATAGCGGGGCTGACGCAGAGAATCGCTGCGCGGACAAATCTCGGTGGTGACGCAGGACACTTCGCTCTTGCATCGCTCGATCCGCGAGAACATCCGCTACGGGCGGCCACAGGCGAGCGACGAGGAAATCGAGCGCGCCGCCAGGTTTGCCCACGCGCATGAATTCATCACCGAGCTTGAAGATTGGCAGGGCCGGCGTGGCTACGAAGCTCATGTCGGCGAGCGCGGCGTGAAACTCTCGGGCGGTCAGCGCCAGCGCATCGCCATCGCCCGTGTCATCCTCAAGGACGCACCGATCCTCGTGTTCGACGAGGCCACCTCGGCGCTCGACAGCGAAGTGGAGGCAGCGATCCAATCAAGCCTGGGCACATTGATGCGGGGCAAGACGGTCATCGCCATCGCTCACCGGCTGTCCACTATCGCGCAGATGGACCGCCTGCTCGTGCTCGAACATGGACGCATCGTCGAGCAAGGCAGCCATCGCGAATTGCTCGCGCTGAACGGCCACTATGCCGCGCTCTGGCGGCGCCAAGCTGGCGGTTTTTTGGACGCCGACGATATGCAGGCGGCCGAGTAAACTTTCGAGCTTCGGCTCACGCCGCAATAGCGCGCAGAACCGGCTATGGCCTCCTGGTTTGCACCAGCACGGCGCGGACGTTCTCCATCTCCCTCGCCCATTGATCGGTGCGCGCGGCGTAGACGTCGCGCAGCCGTTGAGCGGCGTCCGGATAGGAGTCGAGAACTTTCAAGAAGGTCGCGCGCGGAAGACGCAACAAGGTGCAGGCCTCGCGCGCAGTGGCGGTCGCCGGTCGCCTGGTCTCCGTGAGCAATGCCGATTCGCCCAGCAGCGTCCCGGGCCCGGCAATGACTTCATCGCCGCGTTCTGATTTCAGGCTGAGCGTGCCCTGCTGAACGACCAAGGCTCCGTCGGCGACATCGCCGGCGGTGAAAACAACCTCGCCGGACTGCGCCGAATAGGTTTCAGCGGCGATGGCGAGGCTGCGCAATGCGCCGTCACCAAGCCGCCCGAGTGCGGGCACCCTGGAAAGGAAGGCGATTTCGTCCTCGATAGTCATTGCCGCCCCTTTGGCAGGCCCCTATCACGGCACGAGTTTGTAGCCACCCGCTTCGGTGACGAGGATGGCGGGCGCCGCAGCGTCTTTTTCGATCTTCTGGCGCAGCCGGTAGATGTGAGTCTCCAGCGTGTGCGTGGTCACTCCCGAATTGTAGCCCCAGACTTCCTGCAGCAACGTCTCGCGCGAAACCGGCCTCTGCCCGGCGCGGTAGAGATAGCGCAGGATCGAGGTCTCCTTTTCCGTCAGGCGCACCTTGTTGCCCTTGGGATTGAGCAACAGCTTCGAGCTGGGCCGGAATGTGTAAGGACCTATGGTGAATACCGCGTCCTCGCTCGCCTCATGCTGACGCAACTGTGCACGAATGCGCGCCAGCAGAACGGCGAAGCGGAACGGCTTGGTCACATAGTCGTTGGCGCCGGACTCAAGGCCGAGGATCGTATCAGAGTCGGTATCGTGCGCCGTCAGCATGATGATCGGCGCCTTGAAGGCGTTCTTGCGCAGAATGCGCACCGCCTCACGACCGTCGATATCAGGCAGGCCAACGTCCATGATGACGAGGTCGATCTGCCCGGTCTTCGCGGCTTGCACGCCCTTGCTGCCGTTCTCGACCGAAACTGCTTCAAACTCCTCGTGCAGCGAAAGCTGCTCGGTGAGCGCGTCACGCAATTCCGGGTCGTCCTCGACGATGAGAATCTTACGCGTATTCGGCATTCATCAGAGCCCCAAAAGCCGTCCCGCGCTGACCGGTAGGCGGCCAATCCCCTCCACTGGCCGCAACTTTGCCGCGCCGCTTGGGGCGAAGTAGAACATCCGTGGGCAAAAGAGCAAGCGGCCACTGGAAAGATCCGGCCCCAAGCATGCGACGGACTTCGCTTCGCCTTATCCGTATCGGCTCGCGGCCCGGCCAGCGGACGCAAGGTTTTCTGGTTGCCGGGACGCGTACCTTGCCGGTCGCGCTCGGCAGGGCGGGTATCCTGGCCGACAAGCGCGAGAGGGACGGCGCCACGCCGCAAGGCTGTTTCCACCCGTTACGGCTGTGGTGGCGGGCCGACCGGCTTATTCGCCCCCGCACCCTGCTGCCGGTCCGCCCGATCGGCCCTGCCGACGCCTGGTGTGAAGACCCAGCCGACCGGCGCTACAACCAGCCCGTACGACGATCGGCCAATGAACCAGGCGATCGGCTGCGCCGCACCGATCATTTGTATGATCTCATCGTGGAAATTGACCACAATACGCGGCCGCGCGTCAGGGGCCGTGGCAGTGCCGTATTCATCCACCTCGCCCGCCCCGGATTTGGGCCAACCGCGGGGTGCGTAGGCTTGAGAGACCGGGACCTTCGGCTTCTCTTGCAGCGCCTTTCACCAAGAACGAGAATCTTAATCCACTTCTAGGCAAGCGGCGTGCGAGTGCCGAAAATCGCCGTGCCCACCCGAACATGGGTGGCGCCGAAGACAATCGCCGTCTCGAAATCGGCGCTCATGCCCATGGAAAGCAGTGACAACCCATTGCGCCGGGCGATTTGGGCAGTAAGCGCGAAGTGCGGCGCCGGGGCTTCGTCGTGCGGCGGGATGCACATCAGCCCCGAGACAGGTAGCCCATAACGGTCGCGGCAAGCGGTGAGAAAGCTGTCCGCGTCCTGCGGTGACACTCCGCCCTTTTGCGCTTCGCCGCCGGTATTGATCTCGACGAAGAGGAGCGGGTTACGGGCCTGCCGGGAGATTTCCTTTGCGAGCGCTTCGGCGAGGCTCGTGCGATCGACGGAATGGATGGCGTCGAACAGAGCCACGGCATCGCGGGCCTTGTTAGACTGCAACGTGCCGACGAGATGCAGTTCGAGCCCGGGATGGCGAACCATGAGCGGCGGCCATTTGATCTTAGCCTCCTGCACGCGGTTCTCGCCGAAGACGCGTTGGCCGGCGGCAATGACAGGCTCGATCGCTTCACCGTCAAAGGTCTTGGAGACCGCCACCAGCGTAACGCTCGCCGGGTCGCGCCCGGCATCCTGGCAGGCCTGCGCGATGCGCTGACGCACCAAGCCTAGGCCAGAGGACTTGGTCATGGTTTCCATTTGGTAAATCCACTCTCCACAACAGGTGGTTGTATCCTCAAATTTTCCCGACCGTGAGAAGGGCCTCTTTACGCTTGTGGACTAGCCTACGGAACCGGGTGGAGGGAGTAGAATGCCTGACGATCGGGCGGTGGCCAACAAGCGCTCGAAGCCGCGCAAGCGACGGAGGCCTATTCTGAGCATCCGCGCCCGGCTGATCGTGCTGGCGCTTCTGGCCATCGCGCCCCTGATGTTCGAGCGTGTCCACGCCCTCGAATCGGCGCGCGGCGAACGCTCTGAACGGGCGCATCAGCAAAGTGACGGCCATGGCTCAGCGCGCAGCCGACGCGCAGGAAGAGACCATCGCCTCGGTGCGCGCGCTCCTGCAAATCGTGGCGAGCGTCCACGTCAAGATGTCGTTCAATTCGGAAGGCTGCGATCACTTTTTGACCAACCTGACCGGCAATATTCCGTCGATCCGCGTGCTGTCGATCGCCGGAACGAACGGCCAGATCAAATGCTCGACCGAAGCACGCGCGATCGGGCTGAATATTGCCGACCGTCCGCATTTTCAGCAGGCGCTGAATATGCGCCAATTCGCACTCAGCGACTACATCGTCAGTCAAACACAGCAAGTGCCGACCATGTTCGCCGCATTTCCGATCATCGGAGATGACGGCGCCGTCGGCGGCGTCGTTCTCGCCTCGATCAGTCTGCAATGGATGAATAAGCTGACGGCGAACGCCGCGCAGCGTCCTGGAACATCGGCGTTGCTGATTGACGGTGGTGGCACGTTGGTCGCCGCTTCGGCCAATGAACAGGAGTTTGTCGGCAAGGACATCGCCAGCCAGCCGCTGGTGAAAGACATGCTCGCGCGCGACCAAGGAACGATGACCGTAACAGGTCTCGACGGCCGGCAGCGCATCTTCGGCTTTATGCGCGTGCCTTGGACGCGAGCCCGGGTCGCCATCGGGCTCGATCAGGCCGCGGTCGAGGCCGATGTCGACCGCGAAATCAGCATCGCCTATGTGCAGCTCGGCGGGATCGGCATTTTCGTTCTTATTGTCACCTGGTTTGGCGGCGAGCAGTTGATTGTGAAGCCGATCCGCTCGCTGGTGCGCACCGTGGCGCGCTTCGGCCGCGGCGAACTCAGCGCGCGCGCCAGTCAGGAACGCTGGGCGGCGGAATTCGAGCCGCTGGCCGCTGCCTTCGATGACATGGCGCACAAACTCGCCGAGCGCGAGGAGGAATTGCGCATCGCCAACCAGCACCTGGACGAACTGGCGAGCCTCGACGGTCTCACCGGCCTTGCCAACCGCCGCGGCTTTGACCGCGAATTGGAGCGCACTTGGCGGGGCGCGACCGATTTCCGCCGTCCGGTCGCGCTGATGATGATCGATATCGATCATTTCAAGCTCTACAATGACCGTTACGGCCATGTCGCCGGCGACACCTGCTTGCGCGCGGTCGGCGAGACACTGTCGCTGGTCACTCTTGAAGAAGCCGTGCTGGTCGCCCGCTACGGCGGCGAAGAATTCGCTCTGTTGCTGCCGGGTCTTGACCTCGACAGGGCCACGGCGCTCGCCGAGGAGGCGCGCAAGTCGATCGAAGATCTCATGATCACCCACGCCGAAGCGCCGTGCGGCCTCGTCACCATTTCCATCGGCGTCGAATCGCTCGTGCCGCACGAGGGTGAACCGGTCGGCGATCTGGTCGAAGCCGCCGACAACGCGCTTTACGCCGCCAAACGGGGCGGACGCAACACGGTCGTCGCGCACCCGCCGTTGCCGTTCAGCATGGCATCGTAAAATCGTATCTACGATTTTCATTTCTTCTTTCGCGCGGCAGACTTGCGCGTTTTCTCGGGCGGCGCCCAGATCATGCCTTCGAGCTTCATGCCGTCCGGGTCGGTGAAATACACCGCGTAGTAGTTGCGATCGTAATATTCGCCGGGCGGGTCGACGATCGTCATGTTGTTGTTTTCCAGAAAGGCACCGAGTTCGTCGACATCCTTGCGGCTCGACAGTTCGAACGCATAGTGGTGGAAGCCGATATCGCCTTTGCGATACTTGTGCTTCTTGCCCTGAGCATCGGCGGCGGCGATCCAGAACAAGGTCTTGCTGTTGCTCCATCCCGCCATGTCCACATATTCGTACTTGAGCTTGAAGCCGAGAAAACCCAACAGTTTTTTGTAGAACTCCTTCGAGCGGTCGAAATCGCCGACGCTGAGAACGAGATGATCGATGCCGACAACGCGCGGCATGGGAGTCTCTCCGTGTGGCGGCTCAGATAGGTGCGAGCAGTCTTAGTACTATAGATCCGGACCGCCCCGCTTGCCTTGACCCGCCGGGCCGCCCAAGATAGCGCAAGCCTTCATGGCGTCCGCTACTATGGCGTAAGTCAGCGTGGCGCAAATCATCGGCCACAGGGATAATCTCATGCCGCGCACCTTGTTCGACAAGATTTGGGATTTTCATCTCGTCGGACAGCGCACCGATGGCCGCGACCTCCTCTACATCGACCGGCACGTGTTGCACGAGCTGCACGCGCACCACGGATTTGCGCATCTGGAGCAACAAAAGCGCAAGGTGCATAGACCCGATCTGACCTTCGCGGTGCAGGATCATACGGTCGCCACCAGACCGGGCCGCGGCGACGAGACCAATCCGTCGGGCACGGCCTTTATCAAGGCGATGCGCGAAGGCTGTCGCCGCAACGGCATTCGACTGTTCGACGTCGCCGACCCCGAACAGGGCATTTCCCACGTGGTGGCGCCGGAAGTCGGCATTGTCCTGCCGGGCGCGAACTCACGCCGTCCCCGACAGCCATGCCAGCACCGTCGGCGGCGTAGGCGCGCTCGCTTTCGGCTGCGGCACGACCGAAATGACGCACATTCTTGCCACTCAAGTGATGGCGCTGAAGCGGCCAAAGCGCATGCGCGCACGGCTCGACGGGAAACTCGCCGCGCACGTCTCCGCCAAAGACGTGGCGTTGCGGCTCATCGCCGAACTCGGTGTGGCCGGCGCGCGCGGCTACGCGGTCGAATATGCCGGCTCGGCGATCGCGGCCATGCCGATCGAGCAGCGCATGACGCTCTGCAATCTCAATATCGAGATGGGCGGCCGCTCCGGCTTCGTCGCGCCCGATGACAAGACCTTCGAGTGGCTGAAGGGGCGTCCTTATACGCCGCAGGGCGCCATGTGGGATCGCGCGCTTGCCTACTGGCGCACGCTCATGACAGACGATGACGCAGCGTTCGACCGCGAGGTAACGCTCGATTGCGGCACGCTCGAACCGCAAATCACCTGGGGCACAGATCCGAGCCAGGTTGTCGGCATTTCCGGGCGTATCCCGGACCCTTCGAGCGTCGACGCCAACCGCCGCGCCGCTGCCGAGAGTGCGTTCGCCTATATGGGATTGCAGCCGGGAACACCTCTTGCTGGGTTGCCCATCAATCGGGTCTTCATCGGCTCGTGCACCAACAGCCGGCTTCCCGACCTTGAAGCCGCTGCCGCGGTCGTGCGCGGACGCCGCGTTGCCGAAGGGGTCACCGCGATGGTGGTGCCCGGCTCCTCGACCGTCAAACGCGAGGCAGAGGCGGCCGGACTCGACCGCGTGTTCCGCGAAGCTGGATTCTTCTGGGGCGAGTCCGGTTGCTCGATGTGCGCGGGCGGCAACGGCGATCGCGGCGCGCCGGGCGAGCGATGCGTGTCGACCACCAACCGCAATTTCGAGAACCGGCAAGGCGTGAAAGTACGCACCCATCTTGCTTCGCCGGCGACCGCCGCAGCGAGCGCGATCGCCGGTCGCATCGCCGACGTGCGGCAACTGCTGGCGGGAGCTTGAGTGATGCAGCCGTTCGTATCTCATACCGCCGTCGCCGCGCCGATGCTGAAGGACGACATCAACACGGACGCCATCGCGCCGATCATGAACACGCGTAGCCTCAAGGACGATTACCAGGCGATGCTGTTTTATCGCGCGCGACAACGCGAGGACGGCAGCCAGGATCCGGATTTCGTCCTCAACAAGCCGCAATTCCGCAATGCCGGGATTTTGGTGACGGGCAACAATTTCGGCGCCGGTTCTTCGCGCGAATCGGCGGTTTGGAGCATGACGGCGAACAACATCCGCGTGATCGTCGCCGGGAGCTTTGCCGACATCTATCGCGAAAATTGCTTACAAAACGGCGTGTTGCCGATCGTGCTTGCGGGCGATGCGGCCGAGGCGTTCATCGAGCGCGTCGTCGCCGTCAACGGCGCGGCGCCGTTCACGGTGGATCTGGTGACACAACGGATCAGCGGACCGGGCGGCGCCGATATCGCGTTCGATATCACCCCCGCCGACCGCATGCGCCTGCTTGAAGGCCTCGACGACATCGGACTGACGCTCAAGCACATGCAAGAGATTGCAAACTGGGAGCAGCGTGCCGCGGCGGCACAACCGTGGCTGCAAATGGCGCGGGATGCGCGCTGACGGAAAGGAAAGCGCTCGATGAACGTCCGCCAAAAATTCAAAGCAATGATGGCCGAAAGGCGCCTTGTGCTGATGCCCGGCGCCTATGACGCGCTATCGGCACGCGTGATGGAAGCCGAGGGCTTCGAAGCGATTTGCGCGGGCGGTTACGCCGCCATCGGCTCGCTGCTGGCGCAGCCCGATATGGGCCAATCCAACATGCGCGACTATGCCGACCATTACGGCCGGATCGCAGCGGCAGTCGAAGTGCCGGTCTACGTCGATGCCGATACCGGGTTTGGCGGCGTCAATAATGTCCGTCAGATGGTGCGCGCGTTCGAATCGGCGGGCGTAGCCGGCATTTTCATCAGCGATCAGGTGTTTCCCAATCGCTGCGGCTATCTGCCCGGCAAGCAGGTGATTGGAACCGAGCAAATGCTGGCCAAGGTCAAAGCTGCGCTTGATGCGCGGCGGGATGCGGATTTTTTTATCGCCGCGCGGACGGATGCCGCCGCCGTCGAAGGTCCCAATGCAGCGATCGCGCGCTCCCAACTGTCCATGGAGGCTGGCGCCGACATGGCTAAGCCGATGGGATTCGATACGATCGACGAGATCAAACGCGCCATGCGCGAAATTCCGGGGCCTCACATGGCGACCTTGTCGCAGGCCGCCGGCAATAAGCGACGGAGCCTCGAGGACCTGAAAGCCGCGGGCGTCGCGGCGGCGACCTTTCCATCAATCGCGCTGTTCGCGGCCGCCAATGCGGTTCGCAACGTGCTGCGTATTCTCAAACGGGAGAATTCGCTCACCGCCACGTTCGACCATCTCTTGCCGCTCGAAGACTATTACGAGCTGGTCGGGCTCAAGGCGATGCTGACGCGAGAGGAAAGCTACGATAAGGGCGCGCAAGCACTCACGCAGAAGCGCGCGGCCGAGTAGCAAGGCGAACAGCGGAAAGCGAATTGCGGACGGTCATCGTCCGCCCCAAAAGGAAAAGGGGCCGGCAAGAAGCCGGCCCTTCCCCCATTCCAGTGAACTGGAACTGACTACCCCTTCGTCACGACCGGTGGCGGTGGAGTGGCGCAGCCAGCTATACTCGCAACTGCAAGCACCGCGATGATTGCTAGGGCAAGCTTTTTCATTGAGGAGTCCCCCGTGCCATGGACGGCGGCAACATAGGCAGCGGGGCACTACCCCTCTAGTGCTGAAAAGCCACAGTGGATATGAATCGGGCGATTTGATCGTTTCTGTGCGCCAAAAATAGGCGCGACTGATTGGTCGCGTCGCGCAATCCGATAAATCGCGAGGGGTTTTCCACTGTCATCAGCTGTTTCCACAGGCGCGCGGCTTCATTTTTCCGTCGTGGTCAGCCGCAACCCGATTCGAATCTGCGGGGCGAACGCCAAATCACTTGCTCCCGTTTGCGAATCAGAGCGCGCACGACAATTTGAGGGGTTGACGGAGCGGAATGGCCCGCCCCATACGATTGAAAGGCGAGCGAGGCCGGCTTCGCCTCGGCGTGTCCGCGCCGGCATCTCGCTGGCCCATAGGCGCCCTCCTCGGCCCATCCGCAAGTTCAACTCACGAATGGACGGCCCTTGCAGACAAGTAGAGTGAAAATCATCGCCACCGTGGCGGCCGGATTGGCGCTATCGGCGTGCGCAGCCGGGCTGCCGACTCCCAGCCTGCCGAGCGCGGGCACTTCCACGACCAGCAGCGCGCCGGCGTCCGCTGGGCTTGGACAACGCGACCTCGGCGCGGACGAGAAGAAAGTGATCATGGACGCGATCGCCGGGAACATCAGGGACCCGGCATCGGCAAAATATCATTGGACGAAGTTCCCGGCGCTCGTCACCGGCGATACCGTCAATTACTGCGCGACAGTCGATGCCAAGAGTCCGTACGCGCCTTACGACGGCCGCCAAGCCTATATCGTTGAGGTCAGGCTTTCCGGCCAAAAAGTCGCCGGCGCCACGGTCGGACTGATTGCCGGCGGTAAGGACGCCGCAATCGTCGCCAAGATGTGCGCCAAGTACAATCTCGATCCCAACAAGACGATGTGAATAAGCGTCGCATGCGGTGACGCGTGAGTCGTCCTACGCCGACGGCGACCATTCCTCGGCGCTGGCGCCGGCCAGCGATTGGACGCGCGCCTCGTCGGCGGCGAGTTCGCGTGCAGGCCCCGAATAGACTACGTGGCCATCATCGAGGACGTAGGCGTGGTCGGCGATCTCCAGACTCATGCGGACGTTCTGCTCGACCAGCAGCACAGTGATTCCTTCCGCGCGCATCTGCGCCACGATGCGGAACACTTCGCGCACGATCAGCGGGGCAAGGCCTTGCGAGGGTTCGTCGAGGATAAGCAGCTTGGGATTGATCAAGAGAGCACGGCCGATAGCGAGCATTTCCTGCTCGCCGCCGGAAAGCTGGCGGCCACGGTTGGAACTGCGCTCCTTGAGCCGCGGGAACAGCTTGTAGACCGTTTCCGGCGTCCACGGGCCAGGTCGCTCGAGTGGCACGCGCAAATTCTCATCGACGGTGAGGTTGGGGAAAACCCTGCGGCCTTCGGGGACATAGCCAACGCCCAGCGCGGCGACCCGGAACGGCGGCCAGCCGGTGGTCTGCGTGCCGAAGATCGTGACCTTGCCTTGGCGCGGGGGTGTCAGACCCATCAGGCTGCGCAGCGTCGTGGTCTTGCCGGCACCGTTACGGCCGAGCAGCGCAGTCACTTGGCCTTCAGCCGCCTCCAGGCTCACGCCATGGAGGATGTGGCTTTTGCCGTAATAGGTGTGCAGGCCTTCGGCAATCAGTGCGGCGCTCATGCGGCCTTACCCAGATAAGCGGTCTGCACCGCCTCGTTGGCGGCGATCTCCTTCGGCGTACCTTCGGCGAGAAACTTGCCCTGATCGAGCACCATGATGCGGTCCGCTAGGTGAAATACGACGCGCATATCGTGTTCGATCAGCACGATCGTCAGTTTTGCTTCCTTGTGCAGGCGGCGGATCAACTGGATGATCTCGAACGTTTCCTGCTCGCCCATGCCGGCGGTCGGCTCATCCAGCAGTAGCAAACGCGGATTGAGCGCAATTGCCATCATGATCTCGGTCGAGCGCTGGTCGCCGTGGGCAAGCTCGCCAACGAGCCGCGGCGCCTTGTCGGTGAGGCTGCCCATGGCGAGCAATTCGTCGACGCGGGCCCGGATCTTGGTCTCGTTCTCGCGCGACAGCCATGGCTTCAGGCGGAAACCGGAGGCGACTTCGACGGGGATGCGCAGATTCTCGTAGACCGAGAGTTCGGGAAACACCTCGGTGATCTGGAAAGTGCGGGCGATGCCGCGCCAGACGCGGCGCGCCGGCAAGAGCGCAGTGACGTCCTGACCGTCGAACACGATGCGGCCCGACGTCGGCCGGAAGAAGCCGGTGATCAGGTTGAAGAACGTCGTCTTGCCGGCCCCGTTGGGGCCGATCACGGCGCGCAACTCGCCCGGCTCGACGTTCATCGACACGTCGCTTACGGCAACCAAGCTGCCAAAAGTCTTAGTAACTTTTTCGACCTTGAGCAGGCTCATGTCACCGCCTTACGCCGAATCACGCCGAGCACGCCGCGCGGGAAGAACAGCACGATCAATACAAAGAAGGCGCCGATGAAGGACATCCAGTTCTCGGTATGGCTCGAAATGTAGTCCTGGAGGACCAGATAGATCGCCGCGCCGATCAGCGGCCCCCAGAACGAGCGCATGCCGCCGAGCACGGTCATGATGACGAAGGTCCCCGACTGATCCCAGCGGATCGCCCGCGGGTCGATGAAATCGCTCATCAGCGCGTAGAGGCAGCCGGCGACGCTGACGAAGAAGCAGGAAATGACCCAAGACATCCAGATGTGCCCATCCACTGGAATGCCGAGGAAGCGCGCACGCCGCTCGTTCTCGCGAATGGCCAACAGCGTGCGGCCGAACGGCGACCGCAGCAGGAATGCCATCGCCCCGACGCAGACGGCAAAGACCGCCAGCACGAAATAATAGAATTCCTTGTTGTTGTTCTGCAGATCGAGGACCATGAAGCCGAGATTGATCGGCTGCCGCGTCCAAGCGCTGAGCCCGTCGTCGCCGCCGGTGACCGAACTCCACTGGAACGAAATGTAGTAGAAGACCTGGCCGAAGGCGATCGTGCACATGGCGAAATAAACACCGCGCAACCGCGCGATCAGCGGCCCGATGATCGCCGCCGCCACGGTCCCAACCGCGATGCCGACCAGCATCGCCAACGGCGTGCTCGGGTAAAGGAACTTGATCGTCATGGCGGTGCCATAGCCGCCGAGCCCGAAATACGCGGCGTGACCGAACGAGAGCACGCCCGTATATCCGAGCAGGAAATTGAGGGCCATCGCCGCCAGCGCGTAAACCAGCACGCGGGTGCCGAGCTCGACATAACCACCGGTGTGTACAATCCAGAATGGCGCGGTCAGCAGCGCGATCCAAACCAAAGCATCGCCAATGCGCTTGTCGAACTTAGGCATCAGAAGCGGCCTTCTTCACCGAAGATGCCGCGCGGCCGCACGATCAACACCGCCGCCATCATGACGTAGATCACCGCTTCGCTCGCCGAGGGGAAGTAGACGCTGGTGATGCCCGAGGCGACCCCGATGAGGAGGCCGCCCAGCAACGTGCCCGGCAGGCTACCAAGACCGCCAACGATGATCGCGATGAAGCTCGGCATGATGAGATTGTCGCCGATAGTCGGCTGCAGGCCGAGCATGCCAACGGCAAGAACGCCGGCGAGGCCGGCGAGATAGATGCCAAGGCCGAAATTCAAACTTCGGAGGACGCGCACGTTGACGCCGAGCACCGCAACGGTTTCAAGGTCGAGCGTACCGGCGCGGATGCGCAATCCCAGCCGCGTGCGGTTGAGAACCACAAACAGCCCAATCACCGCCGCCGCCACCAGGATCATCATGAAGACGCGGTATCCGGTCACAAAAAAGTACTCACTGCTTAACGGCGCCGCCAGCCAGCTCGGGATCTGATAGGGCAGGCTCTGCGCGCCCCAGATAAAGCGCGTTCCGTCCTCGATCATGAAGGCGAGGCCGAAGGTCAGCAGCAGGCTGTAGAGGGGATCGCGTCCGTACAGCGGACGGATCAGCACGCGCTCGACGAGAATGCCGATGCAGGCGACGAGAAGGGGGGAGACGAGCAGCGCGCCCCAGAAGCCCACATAGGGGATCAGCGTGTAGGCAAGATAGCCGCCAATCGCCAGGAAGCCGCCATGGGCGAAATTGATGACGCCCGAAAGGTTGAGGATGAGCGACAGGCCCAGCGCCATCAGGGCGTAGAACGCCCCGATGATCAGTCCGTTGAATACGTTGAACAACAGCAGCGTCATGCCAAGATAACGAGTTCCCCACCCACCCGCTTAATCAACAATCGGCCCGCCGAAAGGGCGGGCCCCGACGATCACCCCCGATGGCACGGCGTGCGAACCCTTCCCCGTACCAAAATAGTCCGGGGGCCGCAACGCCGCGGCCCCCGGAATCTTCAGCCGAAACTAGGACGGCCACACCATCTGGCAGCCGGTGTCCTGGACCGACAGAGCCGCGTCGGTGCCCTTTACCAGCTGGGTAACGGCGAACAGGTCTTCCTTGTCGCCACCCGCCGGTGCCTTCTGCGAATGTCCGACGAACAGCGTCGGCATCAGCTGATTGTCGCCGACGCGGTAGAACGGGTTGTTCGGCATCAGCGCGACCTCGGGCGGCAGCACCATGCCCTGCATCGCCTTCGCCAGCGCGATCGGTTCCAGCGACTTCGCCTTCTCGGCGGCCAGGCTGCACGACCAGATCGCTGCATAGCCGAACCAAGTACGCGCGGTCGGCACGTGCCCGCCAGTGCGCTTGCGGATGTCGGCGACGAATTCCTCCACGTGCGGCACGCCCGGCTGCTTCCAGTACCACTCGAAGCACCAGTCGCCGATCAGCGCCTCGGGCGGGAGACCCAGCAGAACTTCCATCTCCTGCTGCGCACCGGCGATGTGAGTTTTCTTGTCGAGGCCGAACTGTACGGCCTGCTTGAGGCAGTTGATCATGTCGTCGCCCGCCAACAGCAGGACGATCGCGTCGGGGTTGGTCGACTGCGCCTTGATCAGATTGGCCGAAAAGTCGGTCGTGCCGAGCGGCGTGAAATCGTTGCCGAGTTCCGTGCCGTTGGCGGCCTTCAGACTTGCCTCGAAGCCGGCCTGCAGTCCGTGACCGAAGGCGTAGTCGGTGGTGATGAAGTACCACTTCTTGCCGTAGGATGAGAGCAGGAGGCTCGAAACCGAGTTGGTTTCCATGCGCGTCGTGTTGCAGACGCGGAACACGTTCCAATGGCACTGCTTGCCGGTAACCGAGTCGATATGGCCGCCCGGCACGATCTGGAACACCTTCTTCTCGAAGGAGTAATTGGCTATCGCCTGCGCGAGCGCCGAGTTGATGTTGCCGATCAAGAAATCGACCTTGTCGCGCTCGACCAGCTTGGTCGCCTTCTGCACGGCGGTCGCGGCGTCACCGCTGGTCGAATCTTCGACCAGAAGATCAACCTTGCGGCCGAGGATGCCGCCTTTGGCGTTGATCTGATCGACGGCGAGTTGGCAGCCGATCAATTCGTTCTTGCCGAGCGCGGCGAAGGTGCCGGTCAGCGGATTGTCGAGGCCGATCTTGATCGGCTCGTCGGCAAGCGACTTCACCACGAACGGACTGGCAACTTGCATGGCGCCGAGCGCCAGGCCGGCCTTCAACAGCGTACGCCGCTGCACAGGCGGGCTGCCACGATCCTTGGACATCGCGTTATCTCCTTTTGCGGTGTTGTTGAGGTTTCTTGAAAGAAGGTCTGCCTGCAGAAGCCGGCTTTCCCCCACTCAATCGGTCTTTTCTATCAGCATATTACGAAAAGCGACGCAAAAGAAAACGGGAAAGTTAACCGCCACAGGGGGTTTTCCGCCTTCGCTCAAATCGCTGTCGCGGGTTTTTCGCCCGGAAGCAGCCGATTCCACGTGCTCTGCAGTTGGGCGATAGCCCCATCCAGCGGTGAGACAAAGAGCCGCTCCCCTTCGCGCCTGAGCAGGCCGAGCGATTCTAGCCTCGACAGCGCGTCATCGACTTTGAAATCGAGGTCGATGCCAAAAGCTTCACGGAGCCAGGTTTCGACGCGCGAATCGAGCTCGTCGGCGGTCGGCGGCGAGCTCGCCGTGTGCAGGAAATGATAGGCGAGGTAGGCCTCCTTGCATTCCTGTTCTTCCGCCGCGCCGACCAGATAATCGAAGATGCCGGCATTGTTGTTGAAGTTTCGATAGTAGACGTTGTCGGCAAGCTCGGTCCGATACAGCAGCGACTGACGCTGATAACGCACCCATTGGCGGGCGACGAAGGCGCCGAGCGCGGCCAGTCCGCCCAGCGCCGCCAGCGCCGTTTTCATGTCTTTATCGTGGATCATTGCGGTCTGCCCCAAATAGTAGCCGATGACCAGGAACAGCACGCTGATCGTCGCATAAATATTGAGCAGAATCGGAATGCCGCCGATGAGCGCCGGTACGCCGAGAACGAGCTTGTCCACGTTGCTCATCACCACGCGGACATTCGGGAACAGCGCCTTGAGGTCGCTCGCGGCGATATTGCGAAAATACTTGAGCAACACCGAGCCCGGCCGAATCTTGCGGCGTTCGAGTGCCCGCAATTGCCGCTTCGAATCGATCTGGGCCGCCGACTTCATCGCCACCATCAGCACGAGATCGTCATAGACTTCGGCCTCCACCTTGCGGCGGCGCAGGCCGAGCCATTCTCGGGCCTCGAATTGTTCGGTGTGGCGGCCGCGCCGGTAGAAGCGGACCTCGCGGAAATCGTCGAGCGGCGCTTTGACCTCGACCGGCAGCAGCGTGCGCCGCCGATGGGCGTCCGTGACTTGATCGTGCGGCAGTTCGATAAAATTGGCATCCTTGAGCAGGCGATCGAGCGACTGCACGAGGTCGGCATAGCCGCGCTCGATCGAATCGCGGTCCATGGCTCGGTGCGGCTCGACGTCAGGACTAAAATAATAATAGTCGTGACGCAGCCGTTTGAGGACGGCGAAATACTCCTGGTGATAGATCGCCTCCAGCGTCCGGCACAGAAGGCGAAACTTCTCGCACTCCTCGCCGCCGTCGAGACCGCCGGATTTGACCAGGGCCTCGATGATGTCGTGCTTGCGGACGGGAATGAACTCGTCGATGCCGTCGCCGAATTTATGATGCGCGAGCGTCATGAGGTTGTGTCTTAGCGCAGTTTCTTGGCGCAGCTTCTTGACGCTATTGATTCGTCCGGCCGCAATGCGCGGTCAGGGCGACGCGTACATGGTTCGGGCATCGGCGGTAAAGGTCTTCCGCGAATCCGGATCGAGGTAGAGCATGTGGCCGCCGCGGTAAAGCTTGAGCCGCACGCGATCCCCGGTTTCCGCGGCGGGTAGATGGTCGAGGACGTAGCGCGAAACCGCATAGGGCGTAACCATGTCGCTATAGCCGTGGGCGATCATCACGTGGAAGGAGGGCGTCAACTCCAGCAGCACGCGCAAGTCTTCGGTGACGCTGGGCTGCGCATGGCCTTCTCCCCACTTCCAATTCCCGGAAATATCGGAGTTCAGGAGATTATAGGTCATGTCGGTCTTGAATCCGAGTTCATCGCGCGCATAGGACACGAAGGCGCTGCCGTAGGAGCGCACGAGGCCGTCGAGGATCGGATCGGGCGCGCGCGCTGCCGAAGATTCGGGATTCGGATCGTCTACCGCAAAAGTCGCGTCGTAGTGGCTGACGATCTTGTGCTCGCCAGCGCGCAGCTCTTTTACATAGGCATCGCCGATGAAGCCGCGCTGGCGGACCACGATGTCCTCGGGCAATCCGGTCATCGCAGCGACACGTCCGTAGAAATTCTTCGCGGCATCGCCCTGCAGCGGCGGACCGGCAAGCGTGGTGAGATAATCGGTGAGCGCGAAATGCTCGGCCTGCGCGAGGGCCTGCTCGCTGAAAGCACCCTTGCGCTCGAGTTCTGCCGCCGCCAGCGACGGCAGCTGCAGCGCCGCGCCAAGCGCGAAGCGATCGCCGCCAAACTGGAAGGCGCCTTCGAGCAGCGGGGAAAGCATCAGAATCCCGCTGACCGACATGCCCTGATCGTCTTGCAGAGCGCGTGCCACCTTGACAGCGCGGAAGCCGCCATAGCTCTCGCCGAGAATGTATTTCGGCGAAGAGACGCGGCCGTTCTTGGCGACGTAGAGCGCAATCACCTTCGCCATCGATTCGGCATCGGCGCGCACGCCCCAAAAATTCTCGGCGCCATCGGGTTTGGCCGCCCTGCTCCAGCCGGTGCCGACCGGATCGATCAGCACCAAGTCGGTGAAGGCGAGCCACGTCTCGGGATTGTCGACAATGCGCACCTGCGCCCCGTCGCGTCCATGGTCGCCGAACACGGCAAGCCGCGGACCGACCAAACCGAGATGGAGAAACGCCGACGCCGCTCCCGGTCCCCCGTTAAACACGAACGTCACCGGACGGTTAGTAGCGTCAGCCGATTTCGCCACGTAAGCCGTGTAGAAGACCGCCGCCGAGCGTTCGCCGGATTGGTCGAACAGCGAAAACGTTCCGGCGGTTGCCGTATAGTCGAGCTTGCCGCCGCCAGCGAGAACGATGCTGTGCTCGCTGACCGCGTCACCGGGCAGAAGCGAAAGGACCCCGGGCCCGCTCGGTTGCCCGTGTCGGGGGCCGCCGGTGCGGACTTGTTCGCCCCGGCCTGGCCGGTCACCCGGCTCGGGCTGCTCTTGCGCCAGCGCCGTGCCGGCAAGAACTGCAAGCAGAAGGACAGCAAAGGCGCGGCGCAGATTGAGCATCATTGATTCCGGGGAATTGGTCTTATTCAGTTCACGGTGCCTTCAGTGCACAGCGTCATTCGAGTTCGATGACGCCCTCGATCTCCAACGCAAGCCCGACGCCGTCGAGGGTGAGCATGACCTTGGCCGGCAGCATCTCATTTCCCCTCAATCGGCCCGTGCCCACCCCGGCTCGCACCGCCTGCTCGATCTCGCGCTGCGAGGTGACGCCGACTTGCTTAAGGAATTTGCGCACGCTCACGTTAAGGGCTTCCTCGTTCATGATCGCCTCCTGAAAGTGCCGGAACGATGGCCCGGCTGGGCGCTATTCTAGCCGATCGCCTGCCCGGCAAGGACGGGTATTCCGGCTCGCCGGTCTGGGTCGAACCGGTAGACAATCGCCAACAGATCGGCAAAGTTTCGCCGCCAATCCCGTCCGGCGTTGGAGGCGCCAGCAATGCCCTTTCCCCATGCGTCTAAGGCCCTTGCCCGCTTCACCGTGCTCGATCTCACCCGCGTGCGATCGGGGCCGACCTGCGTGCGCGAACTCGCGGATTGGGGCGCCAACGTCATCAAGATCGAGAGTCCGCCCGGCGTGGAAGAGCCAATGGGCGGGCCGCGCGAGGGCGGCGATTTCCAGAACCTGCACCGCAACAAACGGAGCATGACGCTCAATCTGAAGGCGCCGGAGGGGCTGGCCGCCTTCAAACGCATGGTCAAGAAGGCCGACGTCATGGTCGAGAACTTCCGCCCCGACGTGAAGAAGCGGCTCAAGATCGACTACAAGACGCTCGCCAAAATCAATCCGCGGCTCGTTTACGCCAGCATTTCCGGCTTCGGCCAGGACGGGCCGTACGCCAACCGGCCGGGCTTCGACCAGATCGCGCAGGGCATGGGCGGCCTGATGTCGATCACCGGGCTGCCCGGACAGGGGCCGGTGCGGGTCGGCATTCCAATCGCCGACCTGAGCGCCGGTTTGTTTGCCTCGATCGGCATCCTCGTTGCGCTGCTCGAACGCGACAAATCGGGCAAAGGGCAATACATCTCGACCTCGCTCCTGCAGGCGCAGATTTTCATGCTCGACTTCCAGGCGGCGCGTTATCTGGTCCAGGGCGAAGTGGCCAAGCAGGCCGGCAACAATCATCCGACCAGCATCCCGACCGGCGTGTTTCGGACCAAGGACGGCTACGTCAACATCGCTGCGACAGGGCAGAAAATCTGGCAGCGATTCTGCGAGGCAGCGGACGCGACCGCGCTGTTGGACAAGCCCGAATATCAGGGCGGCGCGGCGCGGTCGAAGAACCGCGATGCGCTCAACGCCGAGATCCAGGGCTACATGGACAAGCGCACCAGCGCCGATTGGGTCGAGCGCCTGAACAAGGCCGGCGTGCCGTGCGGGCCGATCTATTCGGTCGACGAGATGTTCGCCGATCCGCAGGTGAAGCATCTGAAGATGGCGCAGAGCGTCACCAAAAAGGGCAAGAGCAACAAGATGCAGCTCGTCGCCCAGCCGATGACGCTGTCGCGCACACCGTCGCGTTTCGTGGCGCCGCCGCCCGACATCGGCCAGCACACCGACACGGTGCTCAAGGAGTTCGGCTTTTCCGCGCGCGACATCGCCGCGCTGCACAAGGCGAAGGCGGTGTGAGGCGGCGTCATGCCCTGCCGAGCGGGCTTCCGGTAAATTGGAGAACGTGAAATCAAACTCGAACACAAACGACGACCGAATCATCCGCTTGCCCGGATGATGGCGGAACAAAGAGGGGTGCTGCCATGACCGATAAGATGCTCTCGCGCAAGGAAGGCGGTGTCGGCATCGTGACCTTCAACAATCCCGAGCGGCACAATGCGGTGTCGCTGGAGATGTGGGAGGCGACCAAGCGCATTCTCGACGGCTTCGCCGCCGACAACGACATCCGCGTCGTGGTGCTGACCGGCGCCGGCGGCAAGGCCTTCGTGTCCGGCGCCGATATTTCCAAATTCGAAAGCGAGCGCGCCAACCTTGAAGCTGCCCGCGCCTACGGCGCCAAGTCGGACGCCGCCTACACCAGCATCTACGAATTTCCCAAGCCGACGATCGCCATGATCCGCGGCTATTGCATCGGCGGCGGGCTCGGGCTCGCCACCTGCTGCGACCTGCGCATCGCCTCGGACAACTCGAAGTTCGCGGTGCCTGCCGCCAAGCTCGGGCTCGGCTACGGCTATGTCGGCTTGAAGCGCCTCGTCGACATCGTCGGGCCGGCCTTCGCCAAGGAAATCTTCTACACCGCGCGCCAGTTCGATACGCAGGAGGCGCTCGCCATGGGGCTCGTCAACCGCGTCGTGCCGTCGGACCAGCTCGAAAGCGCCGTCAAAGGCATCACCGACATGATCTGCACCAATGCACCGCTGACCATCAAAGCGGTGAAATACACGGTCGGCGAGATCCTCAAAGACGAGAGCAAGCGCAACGTCCCACGCACGGTCGAAATGGTGGAGACGTGCTTTGCCAGCCGCGACTACAACGAGGGCCGTGCCGCCTTCATGGAAAAGCGCAAGCCAGTCTTTACCGGGACATAAGGCAGCCGCTATCGGTTTATGACAGCGTTTTCGATCAGGGGATTCAAGAAAGGCCGAGCCGCCGCGCAGAAGAATGCGCATGGCGCATTCGATTGTCTCAGATTGCTTGCCGCAAGTGCGGTGTTGTTCAGCCACAGTTACGCATTGGTTCGCACCGGAGGATCAGAGCCGCTGTTTGAACTCACGGGCGGACGCCTCGGTCTCGGCGGAGTCGCGGTCCTCACGTTCTTCGCGATGAGCGGTTATCTGGTCACGCTGAGCTGGATGAGCGATCCTTCCCCCATTCGCTTCATGACGCGGCGGACGCTGCGCATCGTTCCTGCCTTGGCGCTTGTGATCGTTGTGAGCTTCGTTCTGATCGGTCCGCTGACGACGCAACTTTCCCTGAATGACTATTTTTCAAATCGGCAAGCCTGGACTTATCTCGCCAAAATCCTGATTTATCCAACTCAATACGGCTTGCCGGGCGTTTTCGAGCAGAATCCTTATCCGATTGTCGTCAACGGTTCGCTGTGGACATTGCGCGTCGAGTTTGGACTTTATGTCGTTGTCGCGGTCTTGGGTTATCTCGGTTTGGCGCGCTTACGGTGGGTGAATGTTGCGCTCGCAGTCCTGTCCTTGGTGGCCAGCGCGGTACTGATGCAGACCGACGCCTTGAGCAACATCCCCTTCTATCATCAAGACTTGTTTCTCTTTCTCAATGCCGTTCCCTTCTTTGCCGGGGCCGCATTGGCGCAAACCAACCTCGATTCAAAGCTGTTTTTCGGCATAACCGCCGCGCTCGTGCTGGCGACAGCACTGTCGATCCATACGGCCTACTTGGCGATACTGCTCACCACGGCACTGCCGTTCGCGGTGATCCTGATCGCGGTCCACGGCAGGTGCGACTTGCGCCGCTTCGGCGATTATTCTTACGGCATTTATTTGTTCGCTTTTCCGGTGCAGCAGACCGTCGTTCACTTCCTTCCCGATATCGGGCCAATTCAGCTTGCTCTGTTGGCCGGCGTCGCGACTTTTGCTTGCGCGTTCCTCTCCTGGCATGTGGTCGAAAAGCACGCTCTGGCGCTCAAACCACGGCGCCGAAAGGCGGTCAGCCCTAGCCTGGTCGCCGTCGAGGCTTAGGTTTCGCAACCACTATCGGATGTCGCCGCGGTCTTTCCGGCTACGGAATCCGCTTCACCACCTTGCTGTCGAGATTGAACACGCGGGCGGCGTTGCCGCCGAGAATGTTGCGCTTGGCCTTCTCGGAGAGGAACGGCAGATCGTAGATCACGCTCGGAAGGTCGAAATCCCAGTGCGGATAATCCGACGACCAGAGAAGCTGCGTCTCGGCGTTGATCATCTTGAAGGTGGCTTCGAGGATCGACTTGTCGTCGGGCACTTCCATCGGCTGCGACGAGTAGTACATCTCGCGCATATACTCGCTCGGCTTGCGCTTGAGCGAGGGGCAATCGGACGTCCGCATCATGAAAGAATGGTCGAGCCGCTGCATGAGCGAATAGGCCCAGGTGATCCCGCTTTCGATCCACATCACCTTCAGCTTGGGAAAGCGCTCGGAGAGGCCGTTCACCACCCAATTGGTCATGTGAATCATGTTGAACCACATGAAGCCGAGCGAGTGCACCGAGATGAAGCGGTTGGTCATCTGCAGCGCGCGATCCTCCCACGAATAGGCGGCGTGGAACGAGATCGGCTTGCCCATCTCCTCGAGCAACGCGTAGGTCTTCATATAGGCGTTATCGTGCACCGGCTTATAGCGCGGCGAGGTGACCATGAAGCCGACCACGCCTTTTTTGTCGCCGAAATCCTTCACCGTCTTGTAGGCGGCGTCCGGATCGTTGAACGGGATGTAAAGCATCGATACGAGCCGCGGCTCGACATCGAGCAGACGCTCGCAGAGCCAGCGGTTATAGGCGCGGCACAGCGCGACCTCGATCTCGACCTGCGGATGCAGCCCGAGGAACAGCATCGGGGTGGGGAACATGCAGGCGTAATCGACGCCCATCGCGTCCATCCACTCCAGCGTCATCGCGACATCGCGATGGCGCCCGTCGTTCGGCACCTTTTGCAGCGGCCGCAGGTTGGCGCGCGTGATGCGACCGCCGAGGTTCTGATTGCCCACAGAGGTATTGAGCAGCCCGGAGCGGCCAGGCCGCTTTGCCGAATCGATCATGTCGCGGCGGATCACCGGGCTTTCGATGTACTGAAAGACTTCCTTGTAGGATTCGTTCTCGTAATGGTGAGCGTCAACGTCGACGATGAGAAAATCCTGAAAATTGCGGGCGCGCGCCCGTTGCGCCGCATGTTCCAGGTGCTTCGCGGTCGAGTAGTCGTCGAAATTGAGCTTGCGAACCTCGTTCGGGACCGTGTCCATGGCTCTCTCTCTTTTCAAGAACGCATGATCCTTTCGGATCATGCGCTAGGCGACGACGTAAATATCGTCGCCGCGGCGCACCACGTTGTACTTCTTCAGCTTGAGTCTGTGGTCGCCGGCGCAGCGGCCGGTGGTCAGTTCGTACTCGTAGCCGTGCCAAGGGCAGACGAAGTGCATTTCGTCGGAAAACGTCTGTCCCTGATACGTGCGGTCGGCGTCGATCAGATCGACGACTTTGTTGATCATGATGCCTTCGCAGGCCGGGCCGCCGGAATGGACGCAATAATTGCTGTAGGCGTAATAGGCCCCGCCGTAATGGAACACGCCGATCTCGTCATTGCCGGCCGTCACGATGCGCCGGTCGCCCTCCGGCAAATCGGAGGCCTTGGCCACGAACCACTCCGCCATATCGCTTGCGCCCTTGCCGCTTCCGTCCTTGATCTCGCCGCGCCTACCGGTGCTTTGCCGCGGCCAGTATAGGTGGCTCGCGCCGAGGCCAACAAGAGCGGCACGAATGTACGGTCATGCATCCGCTGCAGCGCGCCTCTGCCGCGCCGCACCCCTGTCTTGCGCTTGCGGCAATTTTGCGGGCAACTCGGTGTTGGTCAACGGGAGAAACGCTCTGGCGGCAGTGGCCGCCGAATCCGGGAGCATCAATGAGCACCACGACAGAACAGGGCGGCGCCGCCGAGCCGCGTCTGATTATTCCGGCCTTGGCGCCATTCTATAAATTCGCCCGCGAGATCTCCTATCCGCTGATCCGCGTGACGGTCGGCGGCACCCTGCTAGTCCACGGTATCAACAGGGCGGCGATGCCGCTCTTTCGTGCCGCCGAGGAGATGTCCAAGTCAGGGCACGAACCGGCCATGGCGTTCGCCGTCCTCGCCCTTCTTAACGAAACTGTCGGCGCTGTCTGCGTCATTCTTGGTCTGTTTACGCGGTTCTTTGCGGCCTCGATCGCCATCGAACTGGCGATGATCAGCCTCCAATTCGTCCCCAACGGCTACGCGTGGAGCAAGCACGGTTGGGAATTCGTGTTTCTGTGGGGGCTGATCTTCTTCGCCATCGCGCTGCGCGGCGGCGGACCCTATTCGCTCGACCGCAAGATCGGCTGGGAGCTTTAGCGCGCGGCGGCCACTCCGACTGCCGCCTTGTTTCGGTTACCTGCCGCCGCTAAACACGGCCCGCGCCGCTCGAACCTCGAATCGCGGAGAGGTGGCAGAGTGGTTGAATGCACCGCACTCGAAATGCGGCATACGGGCAACCGTATCGGGGGTTCGAATCCCTCCCTCTCCGCCATTTACTGATTTGCTTGCCTGCTCTCGGCTCTCGTCCCCACGATGGCCCGGTTTTAATTCTCAGTCGGAAAAAGCCCGCCGGGTGTGCCGCCGGCGCTGGATTCGCCGGGAATATCAGGTATATGCAGGCGCCAACGCGCCGGCCTTCTTCCCGCCCGGAAACAGGCCGGTCCAAAGGTTCCGACGATGCAGGCGCCACAACCAGGCATTTCCGGTACGCGCGATTATGCCGGAGGAGATGCCGTCGCATTGCAGACGGCCCGCGACGCCATTGAGGCGGCGTTGCGCCGCTATGCTTATGCGGCGATCGATCCGCCGATCCTGGAGAGCTCCTCGCCCTTCTTGAACCGGTCCGGCGAGGACATTCGCCGGCAGATGTACATTTTCCCCGACCCCGGCGGGCGCGAGGTATGTCTGCGGCCCGAGCTGACGATTCCGGTTTGCCGGGCGTATCTGCGCCAGTTGCACGCGGCCGGAGACGCGACCGGGCCGGAGCGCGAAGCGCGGCTGTCCTATTTCGGCCCGGCGTTCACCTACGAGCCGGCGAGCGAGGGCGGCTACCGGCAGTTTTATCAGGCCGGAGCGGAATTCATCGGCGCGCAGGCCCGCGAAGCCGCCGACGCCGAAATTCTTGCCGCCGCATTGGACTGCCTGGAGGCAGCCGGTCTCGCCGAAACGGCGATCGAAATTGGCGACGTCGATATCCGCAACGCGTTCATCGATAACTTGCCGATCAGCGAGCGATCGAAGACGCGCATCCGCCGGATGACGCTGCGCAACCAAAAAGCGCCGCGCACCGCCGCGCTGGATTCGGCGAAAGGGTCAGCCGCTGCCGCGTCGATCGAGTTCGGCGAGCTCGCATCGCTGTTGGCCTCGGCGGAGCCCGGCAAGGCCGAACTCCTCATCAAGGAGGTGTTCGCGCTCGCGGACGTACGCCATGTCGGCGGGCGGACGCCGGAAGAGATCGTCGAACGGCTGGCGAGCCGCACCGCGCAGCAGGCGGAACCGATTTCCGCCGAGCTGATAAAGGGGGTTACAGCGCTGTTGAATATCCGCGCCAAGCCGGAAGCGGCTTTCAAAGCCATTCGCGAGCACTTCCGCAAGTTTCGCATCGCCGCGATCGAACCGGTTTTGGAGCGATGCGAAACGCGGCTCCACTACTTCAGCACTTATCGCCGGAGTTCGACGGCGTTGCAATTCAATGTCGGATTGCGGCGCGGCCTCGAATACTACACCGGGCTTTTGTTTGAAGTGTCGGCGAAGAACGCCCCGCAAATCGGTCATGTGTGCGGGGGCGGGCGCTACGACAACCTGCTCGAAGGCCTGGGCGCCGGCGCATCGATCCCAGCGGTTGGTTTCGGCATCGGGCTCGATCGGTTGCTGCTGGCTTTACAGAAACGGCCCGCCGCGGGCGCGATGCCGGCGCCGCAGGCACTGGTGGTGACCGCCCGAGCAGAGCGGACCGAGGACTGCATCCGCGCGGGCGCTACGCTGCGCGAGGCCGGGTGGTCGGTCGAGATTGAACCGTCACCGTGCGACGAGAAGAGTGCGCTGAGCTACGCGGCCAAGCGCAAAATCCCCTTCGTCATCTTCGCCGGAGAAAAATCCGGCAAAGACCAGGTGCGCGTCAGGCGCCTCGCCGATCGCACGGAACAGCGCTTGGCCATCTCGGCTCTGGTTGACTTCGCCAAAGGCGAAAACGGGCGCGGCGCGCCGGGCAAGAAGTCATGAGCGCGAGTTCGCAACAGCAAAAACTCGTGCTGGCCTTACCCAGCAAGGGACGGCTGCAGGAGCAATCGACAAATTTCCTCAGCAGCTGCGGCTTCGATGTGCGCCGCGTCGGCAACGGCCGCGAGTATGTATCGAGCCTGGTCGGGCTCGGCGACGTCGATATCATCTATTTCCGCCCGGAGGAGATTCCGAGCCGGGTCGAGCAGGGCGACGCCCACGCCGGCATAACCGGCGAGGATCTTTACCGCGAATACGGTGAGGGACCGCCGTCCTCGATGCTGGTCATGCCCAAGCTCGGCTTCGGCGGCGCGCGCCTCGTCGTGGCTATTCCGCAATCGTGGGTCGACGTCTCGACGACGACCGATCTCGACGAAGCGGCAATGCTATTCCATCAGCGTCACGGCCGAAGCTTGCGTGTCGCCACGAAATTTTCCCGACTGACGCGGGCCTTTTTTGCCGAAAGCGGGATCGTCGAATACTCGCTGGTGGAGTCTTCGGGCGCCACCGAGGGCGCGCCGGCAGGGGGCGTGGCGGATTTCGTGGTCGATCTCACGTCGACGGGCACGACGCTCGCCGAAAATCATCTTAAAGAAATAGAAGGCGGCACCGTGCTGGCGACCGAGGCCTGTCTCATCGCCTCGCTGCGCGGCGCGCTATGGAGCACCCGTGCCACGTCGGCGCTCGAGCACTTGATCGAGCAGATCGAGGCGCGCATTCGTGCCACCTCGCAGCTTGTCCTGCGTTTCTCCATTCCGGTAAAGGCAGCGGTCAAGACCAAACGAGAGCTCAGCGAAAAATTCGGCTGCGTTCTCAGCTCCTGGAACGAAAGCGCGGAGATGGCGGCGGGCGAACGCGCGTTCGTCGTCGCCTATTGCCGGCGGACACAGCTCTACAGTGCGGTGAAGTTTCTCAAATCGTCGGGCGCGGACGCCATCATCGTCGATCGCGGGGAATTCATTTTCGAAGGATCCTCGCCGGCTTTCGAAGCGTTCAGGCGGACGTTGAAGGGCCGCAACGATGCGGCGAAAAGCAAGGCCGCTGCCAATCGCTAGCACACGAGCCGGAAGCCGCGCTCGCTGGCGCAGCGCCGGACGAATTGCTACGTGCTTTGATACTCCGATGCACCAGGACTCGCGGCAATGAACGACCAGGCGTCCCGTTCCCTCGACCGGCCGAAAGCGCGCTTGCCGCGCGGATTCTTCGATTCCACGGGAAGCGTCCTGGCGATCCATGAGCAATTGATCGGCAAGCTCGCGGCAGTGTTTGCGTCCTACGGCTTTGACCGGCTAGCCACTCCTTGCATCGAATTCGCCGATGCGCTCGGCAAGTTTCTGCCCGATCAGGATCGGCCGCACGAGGGCGTGTTCTCTCTGCAGGACGATGACGGCCAGTGGCTGGTTATGCGCTATGACCTCACCGCGCCGCTGGCGCGCTATGTCGCGGAGAACTACGATTCGCTGGCCTTTCCCTATCGACGCTTTCAGACCGGCTCGGTATTCCGTGACGAAAAGCCCGGGCCCGGCCGCTTCCGCGAGTTTATCCAATTCGACGCCGATACAGTGGGCACCGCGTCGATGGCGGCGGATGCCGAATTTTGCATGCTCATGGCGGATGCCCTGGAAGCGCTTGGTCTCGCTCGCGGCGAATACACCGTCAAAGTCAACAATCGCAAAGTCCTCAACGGCATGCTGGACATGGTCGGCGTGCCGGAAGGCTCGCAAGGCGACGCCATCCGGCTGACCGTGCTGCGCGCCATGGACAAGCTCGACCGGCTGGGCATCAAAGGCGTTGGACAGCTTCTTGGCGGTGGCCGCAAGGACGAGTCCGGCGATTTCACCAAGGGCGCCGGACTACCAACCAAGGACATCGATCGCGTCCTGAGTTTTCTTGACGCGCAGAGCGGGGATCGTGCCGCGGTGTGCGCCTCGATGCTGGAGAAGGTGAAAGGCAGTGCGACCGCTGAGGAGGGCGCGGCCGAGCTTCTGGAAATCGACGCGACATTGACCGCGGCGGGCTTCGGTCCCGACCGGGTGCGGTTCGACCCAGCCATCATCCGCGGGCTCGGCTATTACACGGGACCGGTATTCGAGGCCGAGCTGAATTTCGAAATCAAGGACGATGACGGCCGTCCAATTCGCTACGGCTCGATCGGCGGCGGCGGGCGCTATGACAATCTGGTCGAGCGCTTCTTGGGCAAGAAGGTGCCGGCGACCGGCGCGTCGATCGGCGTGTCGCGGCTGGCGGCGGCGCTGGAGATGCGCGGCCTGCTGTCGGCCAAGACGCACATCGGACCGGTCGTGGTTCTGGTGCTCGATCGCGATCAGCTGCCGCGCTATCAGGCCATGGTCAGCGAATTACGCGCGGCCGGGGTTCGCGCCGAACTCTATCTCGGACAAAGCGGCATGCGCGCGCAGCTCAAATACGCCGACAAGCGCGCTGCGCCGATCGTCGTCATCGAAGGCGGCGATGAGCGGGCCAAGGGCGAAGTGACGTTGAAGGACATGGCGCTCGGCGCGGAACTGTCCAGTGAGATCAAAAGCCGCGAGGAATGGGCCAAAGGCGCGGCTTCTCAGGTCTCCATCAAACGCGAGGATCTGACTCGCCATATCAAACAGATACTTGAGCGCCAGCGTTCCTAGACAATAATCCGATTGGATCAATCGGATTATGCCCGTCAGCCATCCGCCGAGCTGGGAACCTACGCGCCCGGTCTGGCGTTGATTGTGCGAACGGGCGGACGCTCTCGGGAGCTTACCGTGAGCGCCGTCCGGGCAGGCTCAAGTGTCGTGAAGTTTCCGAGCGCAGCGTATCGCTTCGACCAGCTCGCGCTACTTTCCCGAGAAGATCGAGGTCGCGGAATGCCACTGTTGCGACGGTGGGGACGACGTTGGCCGCCTGCCAGATATGGAAGCAAGGAGCAGGCGGATGCGTTGCGTACTTGTGAACGGAGCCAAGCTTAAGGCGCCGACATTGTGCGCCCATTGCGGCAACACGATCAGCACAAATTATGTTCGCGAGATCGGCACCAGTGTCGTGTATTGCAATTTCGGCTGTTACAGCACCGCGGTCGCGACGTCGGTCAGGATGCTGGGCAATCGCGCGCCCGCGCCGAGCGCATGGAGCCGACGCGTATGACCATGCGATGCGACCATTGCCGCGGCAAGTTCGGCCTTGTCGTCCATCGCTACTGGCGCATGCGGTTCTGTTGCACGGCCTGCGCACACGCCTATCGGCAGCGGTTGCACGGCGAGACAAGAGCAAAGATTCGCCGCCTCAACGGCGGTCGCCCGATGGCTCGCAACCAGGCGGACCACTCGACGCCCGTGAGCGCCTTGCCGGCTGATTCCGTTGCTGCCCAACGCGGCGTACGCTTGCCGATGCACGAGGGCCTCTCAAGCATTATCATGACGCCATGGTGAGTGTCCGCGATGGACGTTCCCATTCGACTTTCGCGGCGGTGGCCAGCGCGCGGTCGGCGCGCGGACGGATGCTTGCTTGCCGCGCTTCTTTTCATTGTCTCGACGGCCGCCGCCGCAGCGCAGAATGCGCCGAGCGCGCCGACGGAAGACACCACGGCAGCACTGTTCATCGCCGAACTGGGCATCCTGCTCTTGGTCGGCCGGATCATGGGCGAGGCGGCGCAGCGGATCGGCCAGCCGGCGGTGATGGGGCAGATCATCGGTGGCGTCCTGCTCGGGCCGTCGGCGCTCGGCTTGATATGGCCGGATGCACAACATCTGCTGTTTCCGGCTGGCGCCGCCGCAAAGAGCATGCTCAACGGCATCTCTCAGCTCGGCATCCTTCTGCTGTTGCTGTTGACCGGCATGGAAACCGACTTGCCGCTGGTCAAGCGCGTCGGCCGCACCTCAATCGCCGTTGCAATAACCGGAGTAGCGATTCCGTTCGTGTGCGGCGTTGCACTCGGCGCGGCGCTGCCGGATTCGCTGCTGCCGCGGCCCGAAGCGCGCATTATCACCGCGCTTTTTCTCGGCACCGCGTTGTCGATCTCGTCAGTGAAAATCGTGGCGATGATCGTGCGCGAAATGAATTTCATGCGCCGGGACATCGGTCAGATCATCGTCGCCTCTGCCATCCTGGAGGACACGATCGGCTGGATCATCATCGCGGTCGCTCTCGGCCTGGCTTCAGCCGGAAGCATCGATGCATGGTCGGTGGGCCGCGCGATCGTCGGAACGGCGTTGTTTCTCGTCGCCAGTCTCACCAGCGGCCGCCGCGTCGTGTTCAGCCTAATCCGCTTTGCCAACGATAACTTTCGCAGCGAATTTCCGGTCATTACCACCATTCTGATCGTCATGGCCGCCATGGCGCTGATCACACAATGGCTGGGTGTCAACATGGTTCTCGGCGCCTTTGTCGCCGGCGTTCTGATCGGCAAATCGCCGATCCTGACCCGCCATGTCGATGAGGCATTGCGCGGGCTGACCGTCGCCTTGTTCATGCCCGTGTTCTTCGGTCTGGCCGGATTGAGCGCCGACCTGACCGTTCTCAAAGATCCCAGTCTGGCGCTGCTCGCGGCCATCTTCGTTTTCGTCGCCTGCATCGGCAAATTCCTCGGCGCCTTTGTTGGTGGCAAACTTGGCGGCCTGGTCCGCGGCGAGGCGCTCGCGCTCGCCTCCGCCATGAACGCGCGCGGTTCGACCGAGGTGATCGTCGCCTCCATCGGTCTATCGACGGGCGTGCTCAGCCACAACCTTTTCACCCTCATCGTGACCATGGCGGTCATCACGACCGTTTCGATGCCGCCGATGCTGCGCTGGTCGTTGCAGCGGTTGCCGATGCGTGAAGAGGAGCGGATCAGGCTCGAGCGCGAAGAACTGGATGCGCGCGGATTTGTGACCAACCTCGAGCGCCTGCTGCTGGTCGTGGACGCCAGCCCCAACGGCAAGCTCGCGGCGCGCGTGGCGGGCATTATCGGCGGCTCGGGCGGCAAGCCGACGACCATCCTTGAGATGACCGCAGGCGCAGACAAAGATGAGCCCGACGGCAAAATATCGCGACCCGGGGAAGTCGCTGAGCCACAGCGCGAGACGTCAGCGCGTAAAGTCAAATCTGCCGCCGAGCGCGTCACTATGCTGGAAGCGCATCCCGACGAAGAAAAGCCGGGCCACGTCGAGGTGACCACCGTGCACAAACATTTCATCGGCCCACAGGACGTCGCCGCGGAGGCGCGCAAGGGTTACGATCTTCTGCTCGTCGGCATTGCAAAAACGCGCGCCAGTGGCGGCGGCTTCAGCGAGGATGTTTCGTTGATCGTCAAGGGCTTTGAGGGTCCGCTTGCAATAGTCGATTCGCGTCAATCGCCGGCGGATCCGTTCGGTAAACGCCCGAGCAAGATCCTGGTACCGGTAAACGGGACGGAGGTATCGCGCCGCGGGGCCGAAGTAGCCTTTGCGCTAGCGCGCGCCAACGACGCGCAAATCACCGTGCTTTACGTAACGCCAGCCCCTGCCGCGGCGGGCCGGACGGACCGCCAGAGCGCGCGCGCCAGCCGACGCAGTGAGGAAGCCGTGCTTAAGGATATCAGCGCCCTGGCCGACCGTTACGACGTCAGCGTGCGCCGCAGCGTACGCCGGGACGCCGCGCCCGACGAGGCGATCCTCAAAGAGGCCAAACGCGGCTACGATCTGATTGTGCTCGGAGCGAACCGGCGGCCCGGCGATACGTTATTCTTCGGCAATACCGTGGGAGCCGTTCTCGACGGTTCACAGGTTCCGAAACTGTTTGTTGCGACCTGAGACACATGCCCATGCTCCTCAGCACCCGCTGCCTCCGCTTGCCACCACGCCCCGGTGCGGGCGAACCCGCAGTACTGGCAAAACCGCTTTGCCAGACGCATATTTTCCTCATGCTCGACGACAATGACAAAGGCATCAGCGCGACGTCGAGGAGACCGGCTCCGCGCGCAGCCGCGCAGCAGGGAGATCGCCCATGGTGATCGCTTCGCTTCTTGCGCAGTCGGCGTTCGATCCGGAAGTGATCGAAACACTGGTCCGCGCTTATGAAGACGCCTGGCAGCAAATCGAGAAATCCGGCAGCGCTTTCGCCTCGCCCCGCTTCCGGCGGGCGGCGCAGGAAATCGTCGCTAAGCGCATCATCGAGACCGCGCAAGGTGGCGAGCGAGAGCCTGCCCAGCTTGCCAATGATGCCGTGAACTATCTGGCGCGGTCGTATGCGTAGCCGTTCAATTTCAGCAAAGCATTGCCGAAGAACGTGGCCCTTGTTTTGTCCTCAGTATGGCTCGCCAGCGTAGCGTGGTTGATACTGCGGGCCGTCAAGCAACGCGGACTGTTGCCCCGCCTCGCGCCCGCATCGGTGATCCCATCCGGCGATCAGCCACGCGTGACAGTAATCGTCCCCGCACGCAATGAAGCATCAAATATCGAGCGCTGCCTGCGCTCACTGCTCGCGCAGAATTATCCGGCGGACCGGCTGAGCGTCATCGTGGTCGACGACCAGTCCATCGACGGCACTGCCGCAATCGCGCGATCGATCGGCGCCGGCCATCCGCATGTGTCCCTGCTGACGAGCCCCCCGCTGCCGCCGCGCTGGACCGGCAAATGCCACGCCTGCTGGATCGGCGCGCGGAGCGCCGCGTCCGATAGCGAATGGCTCTGTTTTATCGATGCCGACGTCTGGGGCGAAAGCGCGCTCATCTCAAGCGCGGTGTGCGCCGCACAGGCGCGAGCGCTCGACCTGTTGTCGCTCGCACCGCGTCAGGAATTGCAGAGCTTCGCCGAGCGGCTGATCCTGCCATGCGGCCTCATCCTTTTGTCGTTCGTCCAGGATCTGCACGAGCTACAGGCACGCTCGGGATCCGGCGTAACTGCGACTGGGCAATTCATGCTGGTAAGGCGCAGCGTCTACGAGAACGTGGGCGGCCATGCCGCTGTCTCAAGCGCGATCTGCGAGGATTTGGAGTTTGCCCGTCTGCTCAAGCAATCCGGGCGGGCGGTGCTGCTGATGAGCGGCGAGGACCTGGTTTCGACGCGAATGTATACGGGCTGGCGCACATTGTGGCCGGGATTGGCGAAGAATCTGGTCGATACGCTTGGCGGACCTCGCGCCACGGTAACACTGGCCACTGCCGCGGTACTGCTGGCTTGGGCCGCCGTGGTGTTGCCAGTGATCGATGCGGCCGGGTGGGCGCAAGGCGTGCCGCAGGCCAAAGCCGCGCTGATCGTGGCGTGCATTGGCTCAGCGGCGGCGCTGGGGTTACATCTTGCGGCGGCGCGCCACTTTCGCATTCCCTTCTACTACGGATTTTTGTTTCCGCTCGGCTATACAATAGGGGCGCTGATCGCGCTCGACAGCGTTCACCTGCGCTTGCGCGGCAGAGTGAGCTGGAAAGGACGGACCTATTCATGAACGCCGCGGGCAAGTCGAGCGAGCACGAAAGCGCTCCTGGGCGCGACCGCGCTCCCGATCCGCTCGACAGCGGCGAAATCCGCGCGGTCATTCTGTCTGCCGCGGCGCTCACCATCTTTCTCTACTTCATCAAACTGATCCTGCTGCCGTTCGTGCTGCCGGCCATCCTTGCTTATATCTGCACGCCGGCTCTCGATTGGCTCGCGAGACGCACGCGCTTGCCCCGCCTTCTGTTCGCGGTCGCTTTCTTTATCGCAATCCTGGCACTCAGCGCGCTGTTTGTCGTCTTTGCCGGCCAGCGGATCGCCGTTGAGGCGCGAGACCTCGTCGGATCTCTGCAGGAATTGCTGCAGAACTTCGCCGCTCAGGCGACCGACAGCCATAGCGTGCAGATTTTTGGAATATCCGTCGACGCCCACCAGATTGCCCAAACCGCGCTCGATCGTTTTCACGAGTGGATCGGCCAGACCGATCAATTGGCGCTCATCACCGGCTACGGCCTGGCCACAATCATGGGCGTCTTTCTCTCAGTCGTGCTCTTGTTCTACTTCCTCGCTACCGGACCGCGCATCGCGAGCGGGATATTGTGGATTGCACCACCGCACCGCCGGCCGCTGGTCAGGCGTATCTGGGCGCGCCTCGACCCGGTGCTTACGCGCTACTTCCTCGGCATGATTGTGGTCGTGATTTACGCGACGATCGCGTCTTATGTCGGGCTAGGCTTCTTTCTCGGCATTCAGCACGCGGTATTGCTGGCGCTGCTGACCGGCATTCTAGAAACCGTGCCGGTGGTCGGTCCTACATCGGCGGCAATCATTGCCGGACTGGTTTCGCTGCGCACTGCGACCGGTATCATGAGCATCGTCGACTATGCGCTCTATGCCACCGCGCTGCGCCTCTCCATCGACCAGCTGGTCGGTCCGATCGTGCTCGGCACCGCCGCGCACGTGCATCCGGTGCTCATCATCTTTTGTTTTCTTGCCGGCGGCATTGTGTTTGGCATCCCGGGCATCATCCTTGGCGTTCCGGTAGCATTGCTGATCAAGAGCACGCTCGCGACATTGTACGGCGACCAGAGCGATTAGCTTCTTCGCGCCGGCGACGAGACGAGCCAGAACAAGCGCTTGATAGACAATGACAATCGGAGGACGCCTGCCGATTCGGCGGCGTCTCGCGGTGGTTGCAAAGTCCGGCTATAATGCGGCTTCGGCGGGGCAACTTTTTCGAGGCGGAAAAGTTGTCTGACGGTTGGAAACAGGCGGAGACCCGCGTAATGGCGGTGTGGGATTCCGCGACTCAAAGAGTGCAGTCACCGCACAGCCACCCCTGGCTGGCGGAGCTTATTTTTGCACTCGATTCAAGGTTGCGCCGCGGCCACGCGATCGTGGAATACAGCGCCCATCCGGCATGCATTTTCCGTCTCGAGATCGGGCTTGCCGGCCGCCAGTCCAGCTTGCGCGACGGCACGCAAGTGCGCGCAGGCGAGCGCATCGCCCAGCTGCATTTTTGGAACGAGCACATTCCGCACGTGCCGCAGAATGGGGCAACGATCCGCTGGGCGCGCGAGATGCAAAAAAGCATTGCGATTTCGCTGCGCGAGCTGTCACACTTTCTCTCCCTGCGGCCCGACCTGCGCGACATTTCAGTGATTTGCGGCGATGTTCCGTCCGGCACGAGAGCGCAGAGCCGGCAAGTCGCACACATCATGGGCTATTACGGGTTCGAGACGCGCAACGACGATGGACCGCCGCCAATCGGCGAACGCCTGCACCGGTTTGGCCAGAACGTTCTGATCTCGCTCATCGTTTTTGCGCACAACGCGGCCGCGCTTCGCCTCGACACGCTCAACCGCGTGCGGGTGCCAATCTATCTTTCGCGCAGGACTCTTGAGCGAAAGTTCGGTAACATTGGAGGAGTGCCAGGGGAAGCCGGGGGGGCGTTATGAGTTTTGTTGCGTCTATTCCCGATCCGACATCGTTTATCGTGTCGCTGGGCGATCTATGTGTTGCCTGCGCCTTCTTCGGCTGCATCCTCATGCTCGTCGAGGCCGGCTTTGTGTCCGCGTTTCGCGAGGACAAGACAGCCGGCGAAGGTCCTCAGCCGCCCATCACGATCCTCAAGCCGCTGCACGGCGTCGAGCCCGGTCTTGCCGATCGTCTCGCCGCGTTCTGCCGGCAGGACTATGAAGGCTCGGTTCAAATTCTCTGCGGTGCGCGGGATTCGACGTCACCCTCGGTTGCCGCGGTACGGGCGATGCAGCGCGAGCATCCGGACGCGCCAATCGAACTCAACGTTGATTCGCGCCAGTATGGCACCAACCGCAAGGTGTCGAATCTCATCAATATGCTGCCGCGGGCCCGTTACGGCACAATCGCACTGTCCGACAGCGATATCCTGGTTCATTCCGGCTACTTGCGCGTCGTCGCCGCGCTGCTGGCGTCTCCCAAGGTCGGCGCAGTGACCTGCCTCTATCACGGCATCGGCGGCAACGGGTTGTGGTCGCGCCTCTCGGCGTTGGCGATCAATTCTCACTTCTTGCCGCAGGCAATGATCGCGATAGCGCTCAAGCTCAGCAAGCCGTGCTTCGGCGCCACGATTGCCCTGGACCGATCGACGCTCGAGCGAATTGGCGGCTTCGGCCGCTTCGCCGACGATCTTGCCGACGACTATGCCATCGGAACGGCCGTGCGCGCCGCAGGCTACGAAGTCGCCACCGCGCCGTTCGTGGTCGGTCACTGCTGCTTCGAACACAGCCTGCGCGAGCTTTTGCGGCATCAGATCCGGGTCGCTCGCACCATCAAGAGCATCGATCCGATCGGCTATGCCGGCTCCATCATTACCCATCCGTTCCCGCTGGCGCTCATCGGCATGCTGTCCGGCACCACCGCGGCGGCGCTGGTCGCGGTGGCGGCGCTCGCGTCACGTGTCGCCGTGAGCCGCTGCGTCGAGCGGCGATTCGGCTTGCCGCGGGAAAATCCGTGGCTTATTCCGCTGCAAGACTTCATTGCGTTCGCGGCTTACGTGGCGAGCTTCTTCGGCACGACGGTTCATTGGCGAGGAGCCGACTTCCGCGTGGCAAACGACGGCACGCTTATTGAGGAAGACCCCGGCACGCTGATCGAGGAAGACCTGAGGCATTCATGATGCGAACCTTATGCCTGCAAGCTCCATCCTTCGACGGCTTCGATGGCGGGGCGGGATCGCGTTACCAGGCACGCCGTGAAATTCGATCCTTTTGGTATCCGACCTGGCTCGCCCAGGTGGCAGCGGCGGTTCCCGGCAGCAAGCTCGTCGATTCGGCGCCGCATCGGCTCACGCTTGCCGACGTCGTCGGCACCGCGCGCAACTATGATCTCGCCGTATTGCACACCTCGACTCCTTCGTTCGCGTCCGATGTGCGCGTCGTCGAAGCGCTCAAAGAAGCCAATCCGCGGCTCAAGGTCGGATTTGTCGGGGCGAAGGTCGCTGTCGAACCGGAGGCAAGCCTTAAAGGTTCGCCGGCGATCGATTTCGTCGCCGGTAACGAATTCGATTTCACGATCAGAGAGGTCGCCGAAGGGCGCGACTGGAGTGGCATTGACGGGCTGTCCTACCGGGACGCCGCCGGCGCGATCCGGCACAATCCGCCGCGTGCGATGCTGGCGAACATGGACGAATTGCCGTTCGTCACCCCGGTCTACAAGCGCGACCTGACCATCGAGAACTATTTCATCGGCTATCTCAAGCACCCGTATATTTCGCTCTACACCGGCCGCGGCTGCAAATCGCGCTGCACCTTCTGTCTGTGGCCGCAAACCGTCGGCGGCCATCGCTACCGCACTCGCAGCGTCGGCAATGTCATCGACGAGATTCGCTGGGCGAAATCCGCGTTTCCGCAGGTGAAGGAATTCTTTTTCGACGACGATACCTTTACGGACGACCGGCCACGCAGCGAGGCGATCGCCCGCGAGCTGGGCAAGCTCGGCGTCACCTGGTCATGCAACGCCAAGGCCAACGTGCCGCGCGACACCCTCAAAGTCATGCGCGACAACGGCCTGCGGCTTCTGCTGGTCGGCTATGAGAGCGGCAATCAGCAGATCCTCTACAATATCAGGAAGGGCATGCGCATCGACGTGGCGCGCCGCTTCACCAAAGACTGCCACGAGCTCGGCATCACCATCCACGGCACCTTCATCCTCGGGCTTCCCGGCGAGAGCCGAGAAACCATCGAAGAGACCATCCGCTTCGCCACCGAGATCAATCCGCACACGATCCAGATTTCGCTCGCGGCGCCTTATCCGGGCACCGAGCTTTACCGCGATGCGCTCGATCACGGCTGGCTTGACGAGGAACACGCGGAACTGGTCGACGCGAGCGGCGTGCAGATCGCGCCGCTGCATTACCCGCATTTGAGCCATTCGGAGATTTTCCATTCGGTCGAGGATTTCTATCGGCGGTTTTACTTCCGCGCACCGAAGATCGCGTCGATCGTCGGCGAAATGGTGCGCAGTCCGGAAGTGATGATGCGCAGGCTGCGTGAAGGGGTCGAATTCTTCTCGTTCCTGCGCGAACGCCGGGAACTGGTGCGCTGAACCTCAGCTGCGTCGGTTGCGATCCAAATAACCGGCCTGCCGGAACCAGCCGATCGCGTCTTCGAGACCCTGCAAATATGGCCGCGGACGATAATCGAGATCGCGCGCGGCTTTCGCGGCGGTGAAGAACATGCGGTGTTCCGACATGCGGATGCCGTCGACGGTGGCAAACGGCTCCTTTCCCGTCACCAAAGCCATCGCCTCGGCCGCATAAGCAACCGGCATGGCCACAGCGCGCGGGATACGTAGGCGTGGCGGCTTGCGGCCGACGAGGCGCGCGATGTCGGCGAGCATATCGGCGAACACGACGTTGTCGCCACCCAGAATGTAACGCTCGCCGACGACCCCGCGCTTGAGAGCCGCAAGATGACCCTCCGCGATGTCGTCGACGTGGGCGAGGTTGAGACCGGTATCAACAAAGCCGGGAATGCGGCCGAGCGCCGCTTCGACGATGATGCGGCCGGTGGGCGTGGGTTTCACGTCGCGCGGACCGATGGGTGTCGACGGATTGACGATGACCGCGGGAAGTCGATCGTTTGCGATCATTGTCTCGACCAAGCGTTCTGCGGCAATCTTGCTGCGCTTATACGCACCGATTCCTTCTGACTCCGAAAGGCCCTGAGATTCGTCTGCCGGAGTTCCGTCGTGCCGCAGCGCAAGCGTCGCAACGCTGCTGGTATAGACGACGCGCTCGACACCGGCGCGCAACGCTTCACGCATGACGTTGCGCGTGCCGTCGACGTTGGTGGCAAAAATTTCGCGCGGATCGCGCGCCCACAGCCGGTAATCAGCGGCGACGTGAAAGACGTAGCGCGCACCGTCGATCGCACGGCGAACCGAATCTGCGTCGCGCAGATCGCCTTCGATAAACTCAAGGTCGAGTCCGTCGAGATGGAAGCGGGGACTGCCATGCCGCACCAGCGCACGCACCCGAAAGCCCGATTCCGCCAAGGTCCGCGCCACCGCCGAACCGACGAATCCTGAGGCACCCGTGATCAACGTTTGTGCACTGCGATACATAGCGGCCTTCCGGGGTTCATGGTAATGTCGTGATAGGGGCGATTCGTATCTTTCATCCGCTGAACTCCGTTCAAGGTCCGCATACCATATCAATGCAGAGTTCGGCCCCGGTGAAGGAACGAAAAGGGGAAAGCCGCGCTTCTCCCGTCAGTTGCAAACCCGACTGACTGCGCGAGAACTGACCCCGGCTTAGGTGGAAGCGTCTTCGTGTAACCCCATGTGGGGGTGTCATCCACGCTCGATCCCAGACGCGGGACGCCGCTGCCCATGACGTTCGAAGCCCAACTTGCCGATGCAACCCTTGCCGAAACTCTGCTGGGTTGCAGTAATGGAACCGGTCAATCCACCGAACCTTCGCTGCCAAAGCATCGCCACCCCGTGATCGCTTTTGTCGGCATGGCGTTCGAGGCCAAGATCGCCGCCGGTCCCGGCGTTCTGGTGCTGACGCGTCACTCGCGGCGCGAACTCTCCGCCGCAGCCAAGCATGCTTCCCATCTCGGCTGTCGCGGCATGATCAGCTTTGGCGTTGCCGGCGGGCTCGCTCCGCACTTGCGCCCCGGCGACTGGATTGTGGCCTCGGCCATCGTTGACTCCGATAGAGCCCGATCTACCGACGCGGCGTGGTCGGCCAGGCTCTGCGACGCCATCAAGGGAGCAAGCTTCGCTCCAATCGTTGGCGTCGATGCTCCGGTAGCCAAGCCGGAAACCAAGCGGGCGCTGCATCGCACGACCGGCGCAGCCGCTGTCGATATGGAATCGCACGTGCTCGCCCAGGTTGCCGCCGCGCACGGGCTTGCCTTCACCGCCTTGCGAGTCGTCGTCGATCCGGCCGATCGCGCCATACCGCCGGCGGCGTTGTTGGGCATGGGTTCGGGCGCCCGCGCCGACGCGGCGGCCGTTTTGCGCGAAATCATCGCGCGGCCCGCGCAACTGTCGAGCCTGCTCCGCGTCTCGCTCGATGCCTACCTTGCGCGCTCCGAGATGGTGCGCGTGCGGCAATTGCTTGGTCCGCAATTCGGGCTGGTGGACTCGAGCCGCCCGGAACCGGCGCAACCGAGCTTTGCGGTGCCGGACTTGACGGTTCAAGACTTGGTGGCATCGGAAGTCGCCGCCTATCGCTCGCCGGCTTGAAGCAGATCGAAGTCTCCGCCTAGCACGAGATCAAACCGGCCGGTCCGCCATTTACCGGCGGCGTCGCGCACCAGCGGCGGTTCTTCGCGATAGCGGCGGATGACGGCGCTCGCCCGCGGCGCTCGGTCGAGCGCCTCGACGATCAGCTTACGCTCCTTGGCCGTGGGCACATCGCCGAGCGGCGCGACGGCTACGCGCACGCGCGCGGTGACGCGGCCCGGCGCGCTCTCCGATGGCTCGAACACGTGCAGCCCCGCTTCCGGCGACAGAACGCGATGCGCGCCAAAGCCGCCGATGGTAAGGATCGGCTGGTCCTTGTCCTTTCCTGCGCCGGCCACTTCGCTGAGCTGCATGCGCCGCTTATCCGCCCAGCTGCGATACATCGTCCGCAACCGATCGCACCATGCGAACGTCGCCGGCCGATCGCCGCCGCTGTCGAATACCGGCTCGATCGCGAGCGCAAGCTCGATCGGCGCATTCTCGAACGCGTCCCTGATGCCTTCGCGGATCAGGTGCAATTGCAAAGCCAAGCGGCCGCTCAGCTCGACGGAATAGCGCGCCGGCGGGCGCCCATAACGCTCCAATCGGCGGCGCAACGCATTCGCTGTCTCGTCGGCCGCCTTGACGCGGTCCATCAGCGCAAAGCGCGCGAGCGTCGCAAACCGATCGGCGCGGCTCCAAAAATCTGCCGCCGACATTTCTTCGATGAGCTTTTCCTTCAGCCCATTCCATTCGGCTGAATTGAGCGTCCGCCCGACGTCGTCATATTCGCCCTCCAGCATCTGAAATTCCGCGCGGGTTCCGGTCGGCGCGAGGATCGCGGAAGCAAGCGCGGAAGGCGTCGCAGGCGCTGCCGGAGCGGCTGCCTCGTCCTCTTCGGCTGCCGTCACGTCCGCGTCCGGATCGACAAACTCGACCTGGATGGCGTTTCCGTCGCTGCGCACAAACAAGAATTGCTCGCCTTCCGGAAACCGCTTTTCGACGATGATGGCCGCGAGCGGCGCTACGACATACTGGTCGATCGCCCGCTTGAGCGGCCGCGCGCCCATTTCCGGCGAAAAGCCGTGCTCGAGCAAAAATTCGAGCGCGGAGGATTCCCACTCGATCGCCCAGGCGCGATCCTTCAAGCCGCGCCGTTCAAGCAAGCCGGCCAGCTCCTTGCGAAGGATGCCGCGCATCAACTCGCGCGTGAGCGGATGAAAGACGATGACCTTGTCGAGCCGGTTCTGGAACTCGGGCCGATAGGTCTGGCTGATCGCGCGCAAGACCTGCTCTTTGCTGAACTCGTCCGCTTGCGGGACAAAGCCAAGCCCGAGGCTTCGGTGCGCCGTCGAGCCGAGGTTGGAAGTCATGATGATCAGACAGTGCCGAAGGTCCGCGGTTTGCCCCATGGCGTCGGTCAGTCTGCCCTCGTCGAAGGCCTGCAGGAACAGGTCCCAGATCATCGGGTGGGATTTTTCGAACTCGTCGAGCAGGATCACGGAGAAGGGTTGCTTGCGCACCCGGCTGATCAGCGAGTCGGCCTCCACCGCCGCCGCCGCGCTTTGTCCGAGAATCTTGCTTATCGAATCGTGAGTCTGGAATTCGCTCATATCGAGCCGGATCATGCGTTCGACCGAGCCGAACAGGAATTCGGCAACGACCTTGGCGAGCTCGGTCTTGCCGGTGCCAGTCGGGCCGGCGAACAGAAAGACGCCGATCGGTTTGTCCGGGTCATTCAGGCCGGCCTTCAGCATGGCGATGCGATCGACGACGGCGGCAACCGCCTCGTCCTGGCCGAGAACGCGCGCAGTGAAGAACCCGCGCACCGCTTTGAGGTCGAGCTGTTCTCTGGTGTCGAGGATCGAAAGCGGCAAGCCCGATATCTGCGCGAGCGTTTCGAGAATCTGGCGCGCCGCGATGCGTTCATTCGCCTTTTTGGCGCGTGCCGCGGTCAGCTTCAGGATGAGAAGCACCGCGCCCGGCATCGAGCCGCCGCCGAGATACTGCGTGGACGTATCGAGAGCCACCTTGGCGCAGTCGTCATCGAAGCGGATTTTCAGCTTGTCCGCCATCGTACCGATCACCTCGTGCGCGAGCGCCAGCGTGTCGGCCGCCGGCAGCGGTTCAAGCGTGACGGTTTCAAAAAGCCCGCGCAGCGACGGTTTAAGTCGCACCAGCCGGGCGACGCCCTTGGGCGTCGCTTCGGCCCACACGACCAGCCGGCGGGCGGTGATCGCCGGCAATATCTGGTCGAGCATGGTCGCGCTCTGCCCCGAATGGGTACCGCTCAAGGCGAGTTGCACGATGTCGGGGATGTACCAGATCATCTGGCGTCCCTTCGCCAGTTCCTCGACGACCTGCCGGATGCGGCCTTCGAGCTGGCCGATGTAAATCTGATTGGCTTGCAGATCGGCGCCGCTGGCCTCGAACACGGTCCAGCCGTCGCCGGCGATCCGCTGCGCCAAGAGCCGCAAGAACGAGGTTTTTCCGACCAGCGGTTCGCCCGCAACCAGCAAGGACCGCGCCGGAAGCTGACGGAGCGCCGATTCGGCAAGCGCGAACGCCTTATCCCAGCCGCCGGGCTCGACGAGGATTTTGAGCTCGCTGTCACTCGTCCAGAAGCGTCCAACCGAGTTCAATGTTTCCGTGCGTTCGACCGGCATGTCCGCATCGTGCGGCACCTCCGCGTCATCAATCTCATCGATCAGCTTTGCCGCGATCGGATTAGTGATCGTCTTGAGAAATCTCTTGATCAGCTCCTTGGGCGAGGCGCCCGCGGCCCATGGCGACCGGCCGAACGTCATGGCATCACCGCGCGCCTCGCAGCGGATGAGATAATCGCGGATAATGTTCGGCATCCAGCGGTTATCGAGCCACCATTCCTTGGCGTAGGCGAGCGGCGCACCGACGGGAATGCGCGGTTCGGCTTCGAACAGCACCTCAAGCGCGAAATACATCGTCCAGGGCGAATAATGCGCGCAATGTTTCAGGACCTGCTCAGTGGCCTGGTTGCGGTCCGGCCGCCCTTTCAGCGCTGCCAGCGCCGCGCTCGCGAGCGACCAGCTGTTGCCCTCGACAAACTGCATGACGGTGGCAAGCGGCGTGCTCGGCTGCGCCAAGAGCCGTGCCGCCTCGCGGAATTCCGCCTTGGAATAAAGGTCGCTCGGGTGCGCCGCATTCGACCCGAATGGGCTGAATGTTTGGTCAAGTTCGTAGAGGCGGCTGGTCAGCGCCCGCGCATTAAACGACTCAGGCGGCAGAATCTCAGCCTGCGCGCCGATTTTGGCTTCCCGCCGGCGGCGGAAATGCGCGCGCAATTCCTTGCGGAACCAAATGGCGAAAAAGGCGCCTACTATCAAGAAAGAGAGCGGGTAAGTCCAGAAATCCTCACTCACGCCGCGACCTCCTCAACTCAATGCCGCGCCGCCGCCACGAGAGGAATACCAAACAAGCGGCCGCACGCAGACCAGCGCGCGCGGCCCAAATAACATGATAGCCCCAGCCGGCTCAGGCCTGTGAGATGAACTTGGTCACCAAATAGGCGCCCAAGCCTTCGATGCCGCCCTCGCTGCCGTGGCCGCTTTCCTTCACACCGCCGAACGGCGTCTCCGGCGTCGAGATCGCGATCGAATTGACGCCGACCATGCCGGAGTCCAGCGCGTCGCCGATGGCCGCCGCGGTCGCGTTCGAGGTGGTGAAGGCATAGGCGGCGAGCCCGTACTCCAGCGAGTTGGCGCGCTCGACCACCTCATCGAAGGTCTTGAAGGTGACGACCGGCGCCAGCGGCCCGAACGGCTCCTGCGTCATGATCTTGGAATCGTCCGGCACTTCGGTGATCACGGTCGGCTCGTAGAAATAGCCCTGATTGCCGCGCCGTTTGCCGCCGGTCTCGATCTTGCCGCCGCGCGCCTTGGCGTCGTTGACGAACATTTCCATGGTTTCGATGCGCCGCGCGTTGGCCATCGGGCCCATGGTGATGCCCTTCTCCAGGCCGTCGCCAACCTTGATGCCGTTGGCATATTCGGTGAAGCGCTTGAGGAACCGCGAATAGACGTCCTGCTGCACGTAGAAGCGGGTCGGCGAGATGCAGACCTGGCCGGCGTTGCGGTACTTGAACGCGGCGATCGTGTCGGCCGCCTTCTCCGGATCGGCGTCGGCGAACACCACCACCGGCGAATGGCCGCCGAGCTCCATGGTGGTGCGCTTCATGCCCTTGGCGGCGAGCGCGGCAAGATGCTTGCCGACCGGGATCGAGCCGGTGAAGGAAATCTTTTTGATCGCGTCCTTGGCCAGCAGATATTCGGACACTTCCGCCGGCACGCCGAACACGAGATTGAGCACGCCCGCGGGCAAGCCGGCATCGGCGAAGCAGCGGACCAACTCGACACAGGCGCCCGGCGTTTCTTCCGAGGCTTTGAGAATGAGCGAGCAGCCGGCCGCGAGCGCGCCGCCGATCTTGCGCGCCGGCGTAAGCACGGGGAAATTCCACGGCGTGAACGCGGCGACGATGCCGATTGGCTCCTGCACCACCAGTTGGCGCACGCCCTTGCCGCGGCCGGGAACGATGCGCCCATACGAGCGGCGGCCTTCCTCGGCGTACCAGTCGATGATGTCGGCCGAGGTGGTCACCTCGGCGCGGGCCTCCGGATAGGTCTTGCCCTGCTCGAGCACCATGATCTTGCTGATCGCGTCATAGCGCTCGCGCATCAGGTCGGCGGCCTTGCGCAGAATCTTGGCGCGGTCGTAAGCCGACGTGGCGCGCCAGACCGCGAAGCCTTTCTTCGCGGCTTCCAGCGCCACATCGAGATCGGCCTTGCTGGCGTGCGGGAGGCGCGCGAGCGGCTTTTCCGTCGCCGGGTTGATCACGTCCTCGCCTTTGCGGCCGTCGCCGCCGTGCCACTTGCCGTCGATGAAAAGTTCGAGATTGCCGTACATGACGTCCTCGCTTGGGCTTGTTTCCTTGGGTTTCCTGTTGGGCGAAGGATTAGCAGGTTTTCCCGGCGCTGCGTAGGGTGGGCAAAATCGTCTGTTCCGCCCGCCGCGTGGGCATCGCGCGCGCACGATTTTGCCCACGCGGCTTGGCCGGGAGACGCGATGCCCACCCTACATGCGCGTCGGATCGATCACAAAATTCGTGAAACCGCCGTTGCGGTCGTCCATGCCGGCCAGCACCTCGTTGACCTTCGACAGCGGCGACACGCGATGTTCGAGCGCGGAAAGGTCTAGCGTTCCGGCGGCAACCATCGCCGCCATATCCTCGCCTTCGCCAGTGGTGAACCACACCGAGCCCTGCAGGCCGATGCGGTTGGTCATCATCCAGAACGCGTTGAGCGGCAGCGTTTCCATGACCGCGCCGACGTTGACCGCGCGGCCGCCGCGGCGGAGACAAAACAGCGCGCGCATCATCGCGGCGGCCGGCGCGCCGGGCGGCAGGCAGTCGATCATGCCGTCGACGCCATGGCCGTCGGTCGCTTTCTTCGCCCAGGCGACGAGCGGATCGGCCGGACCGGGCGCGGCGTTCGGCACCGACAGCACGTCGATCCGCCCCGGCGCCAGCGCCCTGACCCGATCGAGCAATGTTTGATTGCGGCCGGTGCCGAGAATTTTTGTTGCGCCCATGGCCAGCGCCAGTTGCGCGGCGTTGAGACCAAGCTGGCCGCTGATGCCGTTGATCAGCAGCGTTTGTCCCGGGACCGACGCCGATTTTCTTCATCGCCGCATAGGCGGTGCCGAGATAGCCGAAGCGCGCGGCGGCCTCAAAGCTCAGATTGTCGGGCAGCTTGACCAGGGCGGTCGCCGGCGCGGTGATGAACTGCGAGAGCCCGCCGTAAGGATAGGCGCGCATGATGTCCTGCGAGCGGCCGAAATAGCCCTGCAGCGTCCAGTTCGGACAATCGTAGTCGTGACCGCTCCGGCACATGCGGCAGGAGCCGCACGAGCGACCCGGATTGACATAGACGCGCTCGCCCGGCCGCACCGAGCAAGACCTGCTCGCCGACCTTGGCGACCATTCCGGCCGGATCGAGACCGAAGATCGCCGGCAGCGGCGGCATCATCTTGTTGTCGGGCGTCAGCGTGCCGAAGAAGTTGCTGATGACGCGCGCCAGATTGGGCACCACGCCGCAGGCCTTGACCTCGACCAGCACGTCGGTCGGCCGCGGCTGCGGCACCTCGATGCGGTCGAGCGTCATCGGCTGGCCATAAGCATGCAGCCGCGCCGCGATCATGGTGGGCATGCGTTTCCTCCCCTCACTTCATCGCTTGGCGTCAGCATGGATTGCCGGATCAAGTCCGGCAATGACGAAGTGGATGCTCGCTCGCGCGATGCATTCCCGCTCTCGCGATGCATCCAACTCTCCCCTCCCCCCATTCGCGCCAGCGAATGGCGGGGAGGGGTCGGGGGTGGGGGGCTCTTTGACCCGCCGCGCACGAAGCGGCCGGGTTGGAGCAGCGATCTAAAAACGCGCGCCGAGCGACAAGAAAGTGCCCCCCACCCCTAACCCCTCCCCGCCACGCGCTGCGCGCGTGGGCGGGAGGGGAAATAGATTCTCGTTCTCGCGATGCGGTTTCTTGATTCGCACCCGAGCTATGAGCACGCCAGTCCCAAAAACCTCACCGCTAACCCGACCTTTGTCAGATGATCCCGGCAGTGGAAGACCGGAACCATCACGATCGGGCGCGGCACGAAAGCCAAGAAGCGAAAGAACGACCGAAAGAAAAGAAAGGAAGCAGAACGCCGAAAGGCGCAATGTCTAGCAACCGCACTTGCAAGGTGCGGCGCGCGTCCGGCGGGACGCGCACGCCTTCCGGCGTTCCACTGCGGCTCCTGCCAAGGGGACTGCTCATCCCCAAGGCGCAGCTCAAGCCACGCTTCCTGCGACTCGGCGGGAGCTTGCGAGCCTATGGACCGCCAACCGGGGCGAGTCTCGCACGCTTCTCCACGGGCGTTACCCGCGCCCGCCTGTCCCAGTCCAGCGAGCACCTCGCGCGCCGGTCATAATGCCGGCAGGTTGATGCCCGAGCCGCCCGAGTGCGGGAGTGACAAGCCCCCGCCCGCGGGCACCGCACCTCGCTCCGCCGGCCGAAGTCACCCGGCCGGCGTCCTTCACGAAGAGCAAGGTGATGCTCACATACCAGTCACCGTACGCGTGTCAAGCGTTGTCTCTGTGAAAGTGACATGGCCTTGATTCAGCGACGGTTTTTGCTCCACCGTTCCGCGTCCGCTGCAGGGGCTGGCGAGAAAATGGAGCGAATCGAAAGAATCATCGAGGTCAGCGTTGCACGCACGGCGCCGCTGGTGGTGCCCTCTCCCCTTGCGGGAGAGGGCACAATGCTTTAACCGCGCAATTCTCCAAGCTGCACCGGGCCGTCAAACGTTGTGCCGAGCAGTTTGAGCACTGATGCCGCGCGATCCTCGTTCCAGCCGCCGTGCCGGGCATTGAGCAAAAACTTCTGCTCGATGTCGGCGCGCGTGAGCGGCTCCTGTGCGCCGCCGCGCATGTAGGGCTGGCGCTCTTCGACCACCGCGCCGTCGCGCAGCGTTAAGCGGATGTGGCCGGTGAAGTTCTTCGGATAGGGGTTGTTTGGATCGATCTGATAACGCACCTTGCTGGCGAGCGCGGAGACGTGCGGATCGCGTACCGCCACGTCGGTGAAATCGTCCAAGCCGACATTGCCGCGAACAAAACCAGCGGCGATGCAGTACGGGCGTGGAGAATTTTCCGGCATAGCCGTTGGCCGGCTTTTGCTTGGCGGCGAGCGGCTCCCACAGCCGGTGCACGGTGCCCTCGCCGACCTCGCACACCATCTCGGCGACATCGGCCGCCTTGATGCCGCGCGCGGAGAGCCGCCGCGCACAGTCGATGTACGGATGCGTCATGGTCCCGCACGGATAGGGCTTGAAGGCGAGCGTTTCGGTCACCCATTCTTTGCCGAATCCGTCGATCAGCGCGCCGTAATCGCCCTTGGTCGTGTGCGCGAAGGCGTGGAAGAAACCGTGCACGCCTTCGAATACCGTGCGCGGCCCGGAAAATCCCGGCGCGTCCTAAAAGTGCTGCGCTCATTCCGGACTGCGCCGCCCAGCCGGCATGCAGGCGCTTGGTCCACGTGCCTTCGGCCAAATATTCGATGATGCCCGAAGCCAGCGAGGCCGCGGTGCCGAGCGCATCGACGAGCTGTCGCGCATTGAGCTTGAGCGCCGCGCCGACGCCGGCCGCAGCCCCCATGGCGCCGAACACGGCGGTCGGATGAAATCCAGCCTTGTGGGTAAGCGTCGGCGCCACGGTGGAGAGTCGGCACATGGTCTCGACGCCAACCGCGATGCCAACGAGCGCCGCGCGGCCGTCGAGTTGGTGCCGCTCGCAGGCCGCTAGCACGGCGGGGACGATGACCGCGCCGGCATGCACCGGGCCGCCCTCGAAAGTGTCGTCGAAATCCTCGCCGTGGATTGCGGTGCCGTTGACGATGCAAGCGCCTGCCGCAGTCAACGTGCGCATGTGGCCGATCGCCGTACACGGCCCCTCGTCCTCGCACGCCGCGAGCGCTGCTTTGACATAATCCTCGTTGCGCGCGGTGACCGCGAGGCCGACGACATCGACCAGCAAGTCCTCGCATTTCTTCCGCACCGCGTCCGGCAGGCGCGCGGCATCGAGCGGGCAGATTTTTTGCGCGAGTGTTTCGGCAACGGCGATTGCGGGGAGGTTGGTGGAGGACATGAGAACCTTACGGCTGTACGTTTCCCGGGCGCAGCGCAGCATGGAGCGAAGCGGAATGATGCGCTGCAGACCCGGGATCGTCGCAGGCTCAGCGTGCGAAGGCCCCGGATCAGCGGTGCACCGCTTCGCGCTGCACCGCGTCCGGGGAACCAGAGCGTCTAATACCTGTTCGCGATCGGCAGTTCTTCCGCCGGGAACAGCGTGATGACGCGGCAGCCCTTGTCGGTGACCACCACTTCCTCCTCGATGCGCGCGGCGGAGAAGCCGTCCTTGGCCGGGCAGTAGGTCTCCAGCGCGAACACCATGCCCTCTTTGATCTCGGTCGGATGATCGAGCGAGACGACCCGCGAAATGATCGGGCGCTCGTGGATGGCGCAGCCGATGCCGTGGCCGAATTGCAGACCGAACGCCGTCATTTCGTCGGGGAAGCCAAAGTCCGGCGCTTTCGGCCATACGCTGCACACTTCGTCGGTCATCACGCCGGGCTTGATCAGGTCGATGGCGAGATCGAGCCACTCGCGCGCCTTCTTGTAGGCGTCGTGCTGCACCGGCGTGGCGCGGCCGACGTTGAAGGTGCGGTAGTAGCAGGTGCGGTAGCCCATGAACGATTGCAGGATGTCGAAGAACGCCTGATCGCCCGGCCGCAGCATGCGGTCGGTGAAATTGTGCGGATGCGGATTGCAGCGCTCGCCGGAAATGGCGTTGATCGCTTCGACGTCGTCGGAGCCGTGGTGATAGAGGAACTTGTTGACCTCGGCGACGATGTCGTTCTCGCGCACGCCGGGCTTGAGCTGCTCGTTGATCAGATGATAGGCGCCGTCGACCATGGCGGCCGAGCGGTTGAGCAGCGCGATCTCGTCGGCCGATTTGATCTCGCGCGCTTCCAGCATGGTCTGCTGGCCGTCGGCGACTTTCAGGCCGACCTTTTCCAGCTCGAACATCATCGGCGGCTCGATGATGTCGACGCCGACCGGCATCTTGTCGACGCCGGCCTCCTTGAGCAGCGAAGCGATTTCCTTGGCGTGGCGCGTCATCAATCCGAACGCCGGATTGACGGTGCCGCGCAGTCCGATCAGGCCGGCCTTGCAGTTCTCCGGCTTGAGCCACGGCGTATAGAGCTGGTGATGCACCGCGGCGGAGCCGAAATCCCACAGGATCGGATCGGGGCTCGTTCGCGTCACCAGCGCCCAGCGGCAGAGCTTGTCGCGCTCCCACTCGCCGATCTTGGTGGAGGTGCAGTAACGGATGTTGTTGACGTCGAAGACCAGCAGCGCGCCGAGTTCGGATTTCTCCAGCGCCTGCCGGACGCGGCCGAGCCGGTAGCGGTGCAGCCGCCGGTAATCGACCCGCTCCTCGAAGTCGACCGCCATCGTGCCGAGCGCCGGCAGCGCGCGACCCCAATTGTAACGCGGGTTGACGTCCTCGGCGCGGATCGCCGTCGGGTCGCGGGTGATGTCGTCCATGGGAGTCTCCTTACTCTAGTCCGTCATCCTGAGGCGCGCCCCACCAAGGCAGGGGCGCCTCGAAGGACGACGGTATGGCTAGGCTGGGATCGGCACTTCGCCGACGTCCTTGGGCACCTTATAGCCCTTTTGCGTGGCCGGGCGCTTGGCGATGGCGAGGTACCAGCGCTTGACGTTGGGGTATTTGTTGAGATCGACCGTCTGCCATTCGTAGCGCGACACCCACGGCCAGATGGCGATGTCGGCGACCGAATAGGCGTCGGCGACAAATTCGTGCTCGGCGAGTCGTCTGTCGAGCACGCCATAGAGCCGGTGCGCTTCCTTCAGGTAGCGTTCCTCGGCATAGGGCGCCTTGCCGGGGTTGTATTTGGTGAAGTGGTGCACCTGACCGAACATCGGTCCCGGGCCGCCCATCTGCCACATCAGCCATTCGATGGTGCGGTAACGCGCCTCGCCGGATTTCGGCAGCAGCTTGCCGGTCTTGTCGCCGAGATAGATCAGGATGGCGCCCGACTCCATCAGGCTCATGCCGTTGTCGCGGTCGACGATCGCCGGGATGCGGTTGTTCGGCGAGATTTTCAGAAATTCCGGCTTGAACTGCTCGTCCTTGCCGATGTCGACGGGATGCACGGTGTAGGGCAATCCCATTTCCTCGAGCGCGATGGAAATCTTGCGGCCGTTCGGCGTCGTCCAGGTGTAAAGATCAATCACGGTTTTCGGTCCTGTGCTGGTTGAAGTGAACGATGGTTAATTGATCAAGCCGCACTTTTGCTCGCGGCCGCCGCCGCATCGCGCCGAAGCGCTGCAAGATGTGCTGCAACGCCGTCGCGGATTTTGGGGCCGTGGGCTCGCATTTCGGCGAATTCAGCGTCAGAGATGAGATCGCGCAATCCGGACACGAAGTGCGGCCACGCGCCCGCATGCCTCCACCAGAGCTGGACGCGCGGACGGTCGCTGGTCCATAGATCGAGCAATCCGAGATAGTCCAATCGCGCTGCGAACGGCATCAAGTTGATGTCGGCGAGCGAAGGCTCGGCGCCAAGGATCCATGGCCCGCCCATCTCGCCGAGCATTTGCTCCAGCATTTTGAAGGCGCGCTCATACGCGGCAACCGCGTGCACGACGAACGGCGATTGCACGCCGAGTTCGTAAGTGGACTTGAAGCGATCGGTGCGGCGCGGATCGCCCACGTTGCGAAAGCGCTTCTGCCGGATTTCCTCGGGCATGTTTCTCATGCGCTCGCGAAACATGGCAGAAAAGCTGAATTCGGTAACACCCTCGAACAGCCCTTCGTCCACCATCTTGCTCCAAAGCCGCATGCGCGATTGCAGCCATGGATCGGCGGGAATGAGTTGCGGCGGCTGCTGAAAAGTCTGGTCGATATATTCGCAGATCAGCGTCGATTCGTTCACCGGCTTGCCGTCGTGAACGAGCGTCGGCACCACGCCTTTGGGATTGAGCTTCAGATATTTTGGGTCGTATTGCTCCGCCGTGAACAGATTGACCGGGATCGCCTTCCACTCCAGGCCCTTGGCCCGGAGCGTGATCCGCACCTTCTGACAGCAAACCGAGTTGCCGAAATCGTAGAGAATCAACTCGCTCATGCGGCCTTCTTACCCCACAGTCGCGCCGAGGCGATATCGGCGCCCTGACGGATGGCGGCGAGCTTGAGCCACACCACCGGCTCGATGACCCATTCGCGCCGGGTGAAGGTGCCGAAGCCGCAATCGGCCGACGCGATCACACGCTCGCGGTCGCCGACTGCCGCCACCGCCTCCTCGATGCGCCGCGCCACCACTTCCGGATGCTCAACGAAATTGCTCGTCGTCTCGACCACGCCGGGAATGAGGATCATGTCTTTCGGGAACGGCACGCGCTTGAGCGCGCCATATTCGTGCGCGTGGCGCGGATTGGAGAACTCGATCGACAGCGCGCCGACCTTTGCCTGATAAAGCGCGGGCAGGATCTTCTCCAGCGCGACGTCGTGGATGTGCGGGCCTTCCCAGTTGCCGTAACAGATATGCAGCCGCACGCGGTCGCGCGGGATGCCCTCGATGCCCTTGTTGATGGCGGCGACGTGCCGCTCGCAGCGCTTGACGAAGTCGGCGTCGGAAAGATCGCGGTACATCATCGTGCGATCCATGGCGAGGTCGGGCGCGTCGATCTGCAGCACCAGGCCGGCCTTGTTGATGGCGCGGTATTCGTTGCCCATCTCGCGGGCGATGGCGTCGAGATAGGCGTCGTGCGACGGATAAAAGGCGTTGAGCATCGTGGTCGAGATGATGCCCGGCGACGCCGCGGTCATGAACCGCTCCGAGAAGGCGTGCAGCTCGCCGGCGATCTTGTTGAAACCCTCGGTCTCCTCGGTGATCGGCTTGAGATCGCGGTATTTGATCTCGGCCTGCGCCTCCGGCGCGCCGTGCTGACTCTTCGGCGGATTGGGGAACCGCCGCATCAGATAGCTCATCAGTTCGGGGAATTCCTCGAACTCGCGGCCGCGGCGGCGTTTGGAGATGCCGGCAAAGCCCGTCATCCGCTGCGGCACGTAGGTCTGGAAGCCGATGCGCCGCTGCTCGCCGTCATTGCCGATGTCGATGCCGGCTTGCATCTGTTTCTCGACGACGTGACGGACGGCCTTGTCCATCTCGGCGGTGAGCACTTTGGGATCGGACAGCTTGCCGTCCTCCTGGGCTACCAGAAGATCGCTCAGCGTCTCGTTGCGCGGCAGGCTGCCGACATGGGTGGTGAGGATGCGGTCGCGGCTCAACTGCATGAGAAAACTCCCGGCGGCGATTTTGGAATGTGCCTGAGCATATCGAGCGAAGGGATGCAAGCGAGCGGAGCGCCTCAAATCTCCTGCCCACGAGCAAAACGGGTCGGGGTGGGGCGCGTCCTACTCATCCCCCACCCCCCCACCCCCCCATCGCTCGCAAGCGCTCGCGGGAGGCAGCGGAGACCACACCGCGCTTCGCTTGTCGGGGGAGGGGATTCGCGCATAATCGCGTCGGGAGGAAATCATCATGAGCGTCGCTCAATCGAGCAGCGTCGCGTCCGCCGACGCGATCCCGCGCGACTACAATTTCGCGGCCGATATCCTCGCCCGCAATCTCGCCGCCGGCCGCGCCGACAAGATCGCCTATGTCGACGATCGCGGCAGCGTGACCTACGGCCAGCTCGCCGAACGGGTCGAGCGCTTCGGCCACGCGCTGCGTTCGCTCGGCATCCGCCGCGAGGAGCGCATTCTCATCTGCCTCACCGATACGATCGACTGGCCGACCGCGTTCCTCGGCGCCATCAAGGCCGGCGTGGTCGCCGTTCCGGTCAACACGCTGCTGACCGAGGACGATTATCAGTTCATGGTGACCGACAGCCGGGCGCGCTGCCTGGTCGTGTCGGAGGAACTCTATCCGCGCTTCGCCAAGGCGATCGCGTCCGCCAAGGATCTCGCCCACGTCGTCATTTCGGGCACCAACGCGCACGGCCATCCGCGCTTCGACGATCTTTTGGCCGCCAACAAGGCCGACACGGTGGCCGCGCCGACCGTGCGCGACGACATGTGCTTCTGGCTCTACACCTCGGGCTCGACCGGCAGGCCCAAGGGCGCCGTACACACGCACGCGGACCTCAAGCTCACCGACGCGCTTTATGCCAGCCCGATCCTGGGCATTGCCGAAGACGATATTTGCTATTCGGTGGCGAAGCTGTTCTTCGCCTATGGGCTCGGCAACGCGCTCACCTTCCCGATGTCGGCGGGAGCGACGACCGTGCTGCTGCCGTCGCGGCCGACGCCTGACGCCGTCGCCGCACTGCTGAAAAAACATCAGGTGACGGTGTTCTACGCGGTGCCGACGTTCTATGCGGGATTTCTGGCAAGCTCCGCCGCGCCGCAGCGCGCCGAGCTGAAACTCCGCCGCTGCGTTTCCGCCGGCGAGGCGCTGCCACCAGACGTCGGCCGGCGCTGGCGCGAACGCTACGGCACCGACATCCTCGATGGCATCGGCTCGACCGAGATGCTGCACATCTATCTCAGCAACCGGCCCGGCGAGGTGAAATACGGCACCAGCGGCAAGCCGCTTGCCGGCTATGACCTTCGCCTCATCGACGATGACGGCAATGTCGTTGGCAAGCGCGGCGAGATGGGCGAATTGCAGGTGCGCGGACCGACCAGCGCGATGATGTATTGGAACAACCGCGAGCAGTCGCGCACGACGTTTCTCGGCGAATGGACCCGTTCGGGCGACAAATACGTCGAGGACGAGGACGGCTACTTCGTTTATTGCGGCCGCCGCGACGACATGATGAAGGTTTCCGGCATGTACGTGTCGCCGTTCGAGGTCGAGGGCGCGCTGCAGAGCCATCCCGAGGTGCTCGAAGCCGCCGTGGTCGCCTGGCCGGACGACGACTCACTGATCAAGCCGAAGGCGTTCGTCGTGCTCAAAGCGCAGGGAAAAGCCGGCGACGATTTCGCCCGCGCCTTGCAGGATCACTGCCGCAAGCAGCTCGCCCCCTACAAATATCCGCGCTGGATTGAGTTTCGCGCTGAACTGCCGAAGACGGCGACCGGCAAGATTCAGCGCTTCAAGTTAAGGGCCGAGGCGGAGGGGAAGTGACGAACAAACGCCGTCGCCCTTCGAGGCTCGGCGCGGAGCCTGTTATCGGGCCGGCCACGTCGGGCCGGATCCGTTGGCGCCGAGCACCTCAGTGACGGACTTGCGTTAACCTGCGCCGGGTATTACTTGGTCGCCGGTCTACCGGTAGGCCGCGGTAGCTCAGCTGGTAGAGCAACGCATTCGTAATGCGTGGGTCGGAGGTTCGAATCCTCTCCGCGGCACCATTTCTTCAAATCGCCATCCAAAAGACCACGCGCGACGCGCCGTGCCCGGCATAGTCGGCAACAACGGGCACACCGTCCGCATTCGGCTCGCCGAGAAGCTGCATGCCGAGCCTCTTGTGAAAGGCGATCGAGCTCGAATTCGCCAGCGTCGTTATCGCCTTGATGGACTTGCAGCCGCGCTGCCGTGCGAACTGGATAAAATGGCTATAGAGTTGCTGTGCGAGTTGTCGCCTGCGTGCCGATGGCCGCACGGCGACGGTGTGCACATAGCCGACCGGCTCGGTTTGCGAGACAAAGCCGAACAAATAGGCGGCAACCTCCGAGCCGCCGCGAACGACGAAGGCCGAATTGCCAAACTCATGGATCAGGAACGGGTGATGCAGGTGACGAACGTCACGCCCATCCCAGAATTCAGTCAAGTCGTCGAGAATCTGCGCGTAGTCTTGCGACGTGCAGGTGGATATTTCCTCAGCCTCGGTCATGGATGCTCTCGGCGCCCAGTCGCTCCGTCGAGGCGGTCCGCAAGCGCTTGTAACACATCCTCGAAGCATCGATGGCGCGGTATCAACCGCTTTCGCACCGACGTCGTTGGCCAATCGTCGCGCTCTATGCTGACGGCTTCTGCGTCGCTATGGACTTTGTCGCCTCAATGCCTGGCTCAAAGTCCAAATACTCAGGCGCTCGATGCGCCAAGCGAGCGCGTTTGATTCCAGCTTTTACAAATTCCTCTATATGCGCGGGCACGAGGTGCAGTCGACCTAGGTCCCGATGAAGCGTCTGCCGCAGGCGACGCCGCGTGAAGTCGTCGTTGACGGCGAAGCGATCGAGGTAAAGGTCCAGAATTCGTTGCTTGTCGGCGTCGCTTGGATAGCCCATCCGGATATGCGCGTCGAAGCGTCCGGCTCTCTTTGCCAGCGCTTCGTCGATTGCCTCCGGATGATTCGTCGTCGCAATCGTCACGATATCGGCATAGGCCGAGCCGCCTGACAAAACCTGCAGTAACTCACCAGTGACGTCGTCCTTAGCCGCAAAGGCATAGGGGTTTTCGCGGCTTTTCGTCATGAGGTCGAGATCCTCGAGGATGACTACCGTCGGCGCCAGCATCTGAGCGAGATGATAAACCGCTCGGATATGCTCTACCGCCTCGACGATGATGATTGTGACTTCACCGGCGAGATCATTGGCGAAGCATTCGATCGCTGTCGATTTTCCATCGCCTGGCGGTCCGGACAACAACAGGCCACGCCTCATGCTCAGCCCCTCCGCTTTGAGCATTTCGCGATTGCGGATTGAAGCGGCGATAAAGTCGAGTTCGGCGCGCGCATGTTCGTGCGGAATCACGTCGCCCCAAGATCGGTCAGACATCCGCGATCGAACGGTACGCAGATCGCGGTTGATCAGCACGACGCGGCCCTTGAACGGGTTCAACTCGCGCAGCAATCGGTTTACCAGGGCGATGACGGCGGCCTCGTCTTTCTCGAGATAGACAAGCCCGACGCTATCGCGGGCGCTGCCAATTCCGCGCCGCTCGCCCGGCTGTACGATGAGCATAAATTGTGCGCCGCTCTCCGGCACGGTGCCGCGGAAGACGGTGCGGGGTCGAATGACTTGCAATTCACCGTCGATGTTGAGCGTCACCTTGCCGGGCCGCGCGTTCGGCGTCACGACGTTGCGGTCCGCTGCGCCCACGCCGGGCAGGTCGCTCAGCCACATCCAGCCGGGCATGTCGGCCAATTTTTGCGTGAGTATCGCGATGGTGGCGTCGTCGGACGGCAGCGAAAGCACGCTCGGATCGCTCGCCCCGCAGAAAATGCGGTACAATGTGGAATAGCTTATCTGTGGCGCCGAAGCGCGCTTGATCTGCTTGTGCTGGTTGACGATGTATCCCAGCGCCGCCGACATCGAGGCAAACCCTCTAATCGTGTCCTCGGGGATGTTTACGAGCAACTGATCCCTCAGCACCAAGGAGGCGGCCACCAATTCAGTGAATAGCTGTTTGATGAGAGGACTGTTTGCGTTGGCCGCACCGTCTGCAACCTCGTGTACTCCGTATACGAACTCGCCCTCCGCATCCGTGCCATAAACCGTAGCTGTCACGTTCAAGCTCGCGGCTAATATTTCAGCCGTTTTGCGCGCGGCCGTGACGCCCTTGACTGGCCGCTCCTCGACCACGCGGCTGCCGCCGATCTCTGAAGTGCAGCGCACAACGTATTTTTGTCCGATTGACGCGCGTGTGCCCTCGACCTTGAACCACATGACGCCACCCCGTGCCCTGTCTGCCCCAGACGGGTCATTCCAACAGTTTTTCAACGTGAAGTGTTGAGAACATATCATGAACAATTTAGGGTGGCAAGTCCGATGGTTAGGAAAACCCCGCAAGGCAGATGCGGAAATACGAAGCCGATTTTTGAGCCGCCCCTCAGCCCGTCAGGCACAGGTGCGCCTTGGTGAACATCACCGTTGCCTGCCGCATAGTCGCCTGCTCGCAAAACTGCGAATATCGTGATTCTGGATTTTGGATCGCGACACAGTTCGCGGCCCGTGGCGATGAGTGGAGGAACCCCTTGCCCGTGATGAGTGGAAAACGCGCCTTCCTCGACCTGCTCAAGCAGGAAGGCGTCAAGGTGATGTTCGGCAATCCCGGCACCACCGAGCTGCCGCTGATGGACGCGTTCGCGGTCGAGAACGACATCCGCTACATCCTCGGCCTGCAGGAGGCAGCGCTGATGGCGATGGCGGATGGCTACGCGCAGGCCTCCGGCGAACTCGCGGTGCTCAACCTTCACGTCGCGCCCGGGCTCGGCAACGCCATGGGCATGCTCTACGACGCGATGAAGGCAAATTCGCCGGTGCTGGTCACCGCCGGCCAGCAGGACAGCGAATATCTGGTCACCGAGCCGGTGCTGACCGCCGACCTGCCGACGCTGGCGCGGCCGTTCGTCAAATGGGCCGCCGAGGTGCATAGAGCGGAGGATTTACCACGCTACGTGCACCGCGCGGTGAAGACCGCGCTGGCGCCGCCGACCGGTCCGGTCTTTCTCTCGCTGCCCGGCGACATTCTGAAAAACGACGCTGACATCGACATGCTCGAACCGACGCGGGTGGCGCCGCGCGTGCGCGGCGATGCCGAGGCGATCGCCCGCGCCGCCGAGCTGCTCGCCAAGGCCGAGCGCCCGGTCATCATCGCCGGCGACGCCGTGGCGCAGAGCGGCGCGCACAAGGAGCTGGTCGCGCTCGCCGAGGCGGTCGCAGCGCCGGTCTATGTCGAGTTTATTCCGAGCCGGGCGTCGTTCCCGGCCTCGCATCCGCTTTATCGGGGCATGATGACCCGCACGCAGGCTGGCGTGCGCGATGTGCTGGAGAAGCACGACCTGCTGTTCTCTGTCGGCGGCGATCTGTTCACCTGGTCGCTGCCGTCGACCGTCAATCCGTGGCCGGCGGGCCTGCAACTCATTCATCTCGACACCGATCCCTGGCAGATCGGCAAGAATTATCCGGCGCAGGTCGCGATCCTCGGCGACCCCAAGGCGACGCTGCCCGACATCACGGCCGGCGTCGGCGCGCGCATGACGGCAGGCGCCAAGAGCGCCGCGCGAGCGCGGCTAACATCCACGGCCGAGGCGATCAAAAAAGATCTCGACGCGTTTCGCGCCAAGGCGCGCGCCATGGCCGGCAAGACTCCCGTTCAACCGCTCGCGCTGCTCGAAGCGATTGGCGCCATGCTGCCGAAGGACGCGGTGGTGATCGAGGAGGCTCTCTCGTCGGCGCCGGGCATCAGGATGCTGATCAACAGCAACGACGAGCAAAGCTTTTATGGCCTGCGCGGCGGCGGCATCGGCTGGGGCCTGCCCGCGGCGATCGGCGCCAAGATTGCGTTGCCCGACCGCCCGGTCGTGGCCTTGGTCGGCGACGGCAGTGCGATGTACACGATACAGGGCCTGTGGACCGCGGCGCATTACCGGCTGCCGGTCGTCTGGGTCATCTTCAACAATACGAGCTACCGCATCCTCAAGCAGCGCCTGGTCATGCTGCGTGGCCTCGCCGAGCAGGCCGACAAGTTCGTCGGCATGGAGCTCACCGATCCGCCAATCGATTTCGTCGGTCTGGCGCGTTCGCTCGGCATTGAAGCGGCGCGCGCCAAGACGGTAAGCGAGACAACCGATCTGATCGGCAAGGCGCTCAAGGATGGGGTGCCGATGTTGATCGATGTGGATATGGAGCGCGGCTACAAGCCGATGTGATTTTGGCGCGGCGTTGTAGCCCGGATGAGCGAAGCGAAATCCGGGGTACCCCACTCGACTGCAACCCGCATATCGCTATCGCTCATGCGGGCTACGATGAACTGAGCGCCATATCGACGAACATCTTGTAGGTCTGCGACTTCGGTTTCGGCTTGTCTTCCTCGCGCAGATACTCGACCGAACTTTTGCCAAGATAGGCGGCCGGCAGGAGCATGACCCGAATGAAGCGGGTCGGCCGGTCGGTGGCTTGAGCGAACACCGGGTCGGGTCCGCTTTCGTACCACGGACCGCCGGGCCCGTAAGAGATCGAGCGGCCGTGCGTATCGATGCGAATGCCGCCCTCGAACAAGCAGCGGATGCCGGGTCCCTGATGCCGGTGCAGATAGGCGCAGCCGCCCGGCGGGAAGGCGACGCTGTCGCCGCGCAGAAGGAGCGGGCCGTCAGGCAGCGTGCCGAGCCGCGCGGAAAGTTTTTCGCGCGAGACGACGCCTGGACCTGAAAGCGGGCCGGCAGCGGCGCTATCCGGCACGAAGTCCCAACGCCACAGCGTCGCGCCTTCGCCGCCAGCCTTGAGCGTCACCGGACCCTCGCCGCCCGACGCCTCGCCGTCGCGCAACGCGCGATCGCCGCTCATGACTGCGCCGTGCGCGACGAAGATCATGCGCGGCGTCGCCGGCAGATTGACCGCAGCGGCATCGCTGGAGAGCACGTCTTCATAAAGCCGAAGCAGAGAGGGCATGGAAGCTATTCCAAATTGTCATCGTCCGCCAACGGGTCCAGCCCGAAGTGGCCGGCCCGATGACAGGCTCCGGCGGACAATCCAGTAATCACCAATGGCAGAGGTTTGACAACGGCGACGGTGATTACTGGATGCCCCGCCTTCGCGGGGCATGACAGCACGCCATTTACACGTCGGCGCGCGCGTTGCTAAATCGCCTTGGACTTGAACTTCTACTGTGCGCCCGTTGGGAGGCCGCCCATGCCGACGATTGATACCGAGCGCTTCCGCCTGCGCAATTTCGTCGAGCAGCTCGTCGCGGCGGGCGAATGCGAGGTCCACGACAAGCCGATCGATCTGATCGATGTCGCCGCCGCGCTCGACGGCAATCCGCGCGCAGTTCTGTTCAAGGCCGCGGGACCGGAAAAGGCTGAGCTGGTCGGCAACGTGATGGGCTCGCGCAAGCGGCTTGCCCGCGCGCTCGGCACCGACGAACGCGACCTCCTCGGCACGTTCAACAAGCGGCTCAACCGGCTGCAGCCGCCGATCAAAGTGTCGTCGCAGCAGGCGCCGGTGCAGCAGGTCGTGCTCAAGGACGACGAAGCCGATCTCACTGCGCTGCCGGTGCACCTGCAGCATGGCGCCGACGGCGCGCCGTACATCTCCGCCGGCATCGATTACGCGCTGTTTCCCGGCACCGGCAAAACCAATGTCGGCTGCCGCCGCATCATGCTGCGCGGCAAGCGGCAGGCCGGCGTCGACCTGATCGCGCCGAGCGACATGCGCGCCATCTATCTGGAAGGCGCTGCCCGCAACGAGCCGGTGTCGGTCGCTTATGCGGTCGGCTCGCATCCGGCCGATTATCTGGCCGCGATGGCGGCGCTGCCTTCGATCGACGAACTTGATGTCATCGGCGCCGTGCGCGGATCGCCGGTGCCGGTGGTCAAATGCGTCACCAACGATGTCTACGTGCCGGCCGACGCCGAATACGTGATCGAGGGCTTTCTCGATCCGGCCGGCCATGTCGAGCCGGAAGGGCCGTACGGCGAATATGTCGGCTATTACGGCGTGGTGAAGCGCAATCCCGTCCTGCGCGTCACCGCGATCACCCACCGTGAGGACGCGCTGTTTCAGACACTGACGATCGGCGGCCGCACGCTCGCGCATACCGACACCACGCAGCTCACCGCGATGAAGACCGAATCGGCGGCATGGGCGGCACTGATGGCCTCGGTGCGCGAGCCGCTTGCGGTTTACGCGACATCGTCGAGCGGCGGCATGTACAACGTGCGCGTTTCGCTCCGCCAGCGCATGCCCGGCGACGCCAAGAATGCGATTGCCGCCGTGTTCGGCTCGCATGCCGAAGCCAAGCACGTTTTCGTCTACGATCCGGATATCGATGTGTTCTCCGACGCCGAGGCCGACTGGGCGTTTGCCACCCGATTCCAGGCCGACCGCGATCTGATCACCGGCTCGGGCTTCCGCGTGGTGCCGCTCGACCCGTCGCTGCAGGGCTCGCGCACCGGCGCCAAGCTCGGCTTCGACTGCACCATTCCGTTCGGCAAGACCGAGGCGTTCGAGTTCTCGGTGCCGATGCCGCCTTCGGCCAAGAAAGTCGCGCGGCAGAAATCCGTCACGGACGCGCTCGCAGCCGGCCCGGCGAGCTTTCTGGACCTGATGGCCGCGCTGGGCAGCAAGGACGGCCGCGAGATCGTGCGCGAGCTTGACGCGCTTTACGCGGCGCAGCGGCTCGGCCAACTCGATGATGGACGATACGTGCTCAAGAGCGACAAGCATTGAGACCCGTTCCGTCATCCTGAGGTGGCCGCGAAGCGGCCCTCGAAGGATGCACTGGCCCGGGCCGTCGTCCTTCGAGGCTCGCTTCGCTCGCGCCTCAGGATGACGGGAAATAAAGTCGGGAGGAAGCTGATGACCAAACGAACCACACCGCCATTTCGCGCCGATCACGTCGGCAGCTTGTTGCGCACGGCGCCGCTGAAAGAGGCGCGCAGCAAACGCGCGCAAGGCGCGATCAATGCCGCGCAACTGAAAGAAGTGGAAGATCGCGAGATCGAGAAGGTCATCAAGAAGCAGGAAGACGTCGGTCTGAAACTCGCAACCGACGGCGAATTCCGCAGGTCCTGGTGGCATTTCGATTTCTTCCGCGGCCTCGACGGGGTGACGCCGCACACCACCGAAGGCGGCATTCAGTTTCACGGCGTGCAGACCAAGTCCGAGGGCATCAAGATCAGCGGGAAAGTGGGTTTCTCCGGCCATCCGATGCTGGAGCATTTCAAGTTCCTCAAAAGCCATGCGCGCGTGATGCCGAAGATGACGATCCCGGCGCCATCGACGTTCCATTTCCGCCAGGGCCGTGCTGCGATCAGCAAGGAGCTCTATCCGACGCTCGATCCGTTCTTCGACGACCTCGCCGCCGCCTACCGGGCGGCGATTCGCGCCTTCTACGATGCCGGCTGCCGCTACCTGCAGCTCGATGACACCGCCTGGGCGATGGTCTGCGATCCGAGCGAGCGCGCCCATTCCAAGGAGCGCGGCGACAATCCCGATACGCTGCCGCAGCGTTACGCGCGGCTGACCAGCGCGGCGTTGGCCGGCAAGCCGGCCGACATGGCGATCACCATGCATTCGTGCCGCGGCAACTTCCGCTCCACCTTCATCGCCTCGGGCGGCTACGAGTTCGTCGCCGAGCAGCTGCTCGGCCACACCGGCTTCGACGGCTATTTCCTCGAATACGACAGCGAGCGCGCCGGCGGCTTCGAGCCGCTGCGTTACTTCCCGAAGGGCAAGCAGGCGCTCGTGCTCGGCCTCGTCACCTCGAAGTCGGGCAAGCTCGAAAAGAAGGACGACATCAAGCGGCGGATCGACGAGGCGACCAAATATGTCGCGCTCGAGCAGCTTTGTCTCTCGCCGCAATGCGGCTTCGCCTCGACCGAGGAAGGCAACGTGCTGGCCGAAGACGAGCAATGGGCGAAGCTGCGCATGATCGCGGAGTTGGCCGAGGAAGTGTGGGGAAAGTAGAGATTTCTTAGTTCGTCATTGCCGGGCTTGACCCGGCAATCCATGCAGCGATCAGACCGCATGGACCCGCGGGTCAAGCCCGCGGGTGACGATCGGAAAAGAATGAAGGCGTGAACCATGCAGCGTACCAAGCCCCCCTTCCGCGCCGATCAGGTCGGCAGTCTCCTGCGCACGGCGCCGCTCAAAGAGGCGCGGGCGAAGCGCGCTCGCGGCGAGATGTCAGCCGAGGCACTGAAGGAGATCGAAGACCGCGAGATCGAACTGGTCATCCGCAAGCAGGAGGGCGTCGGACTCAAATCGGTCACCGACGGCGAATACCGGCGCATCTCCTGGAACTACGACTTTCTGGAAAATCTCGACAACGTCGAGTCCTATGTGGGCGAGCGCAAAATCAAGTTTGCGTCGACCGGCCCCCAGCCGCGGCCGATTCTCTTGCGCGTCATCGGCAAGCTCGGCGGTTACAAGCCGCATCCGATGATCGAGCATTTCAAGTTTCTCAAAGCGCACACGCGGCAGACGCCGAAGCTGACGATTCCGTCGCCGTCATCGCTGCATTTCCGCTATGGCCGCGATGCGGTGCCGGCATCGATCTATCCGTCGATGGACGACTTCTACCGCGACCTCGGCGAAACCTACCGCAAAGTGGTGCGCGCGTTTGCCGACGCCGGTTGCCGCTATCTGCAGCTCGACGAGGTGAACCTTGCCTATCTGTGCGATCCATCGCTGCGCAAGACGATCGCCGATCGCGGCGAAGATCCGGCAACGCTGCCGGCGACCTATGCCGGCATGATCAACGCGGCGATTGCGGACATTCCGTCTGACATGACCATCACCATGCATCTGTGCCGCGGCAATTTCCGCTCGAGCTTCGTCGCCTCGGGCGGCTATGAGCCGGTGGCCGAGCTTCTGTTCAACAAGATCAACGTGCACGGCTATTTCATGGAATACGACAGCGAGCGCGCCGGCGGTTTCGAGCCGCTGCGTTTCGTGCCAAAGAACAAGACCGTCGTGCTCGGGCTCGTCACCAGTAAATCGGGCACGCTGGAGAAGAAGGACGACATCAAGCGCCGCATCGACGAGGCGGCGAAGTTCGTTCCGCTCGACCAGCTTTGCCTCTCGCCGCAATGCGGCTTCGCCTCGACCGAGGAAGGCAACGTTCTGGCCGAGGACGAGGAGTGGGCGAAGCTGCGGATGATCGTCGAGATCGCCGATGAGGTGTGGGGTAGGTAATTCTATTCGTCATTGCCGGGCTTGACCCGGCAATCCATACAGCGGTGACGCAGCATAGACCCGCGGGTCAAGCCCGCGGGTGACGATGAGACAGAATGAAGGAAGAAAACTATGCAACGAACCAAGCCGCCGTTCCGCGCCGATCATGTCGGCAGCCTGTTGCGGCCTGCCGCGCTGAAAGCCGCGCGCGAGCGGCGCGCGAAGGGCGAGATCGGCGACCGCCGAGCTGAAAGCGGTGGAAGACCGCGAGGTCGCCAACGTGATCCGCAAGCAGGAAGAGGCCGGCCTCCAATCGATCACCGACGGCGAATTCCGCCGCTCCTGGTGGCACCTCGATTTTCTGTGGGGGCTCGATGGCGTCGAGCGTCACGTGATGGACACCGGCATCGCCTTTGCGGCGGTGACCACGCGCAACGAGGGCATCAAAGTCACCGGCAAGATCGGCTTCTCCAACCACCCGATGCTGGAACATTTCAAGTTTCTCAAAGAGCACACCACGCGTACGCCGAAGATGACCATTCCGGCGCCGTCGGCGATCTATGGCCGGCCGAGCCCAACACCAGTCGACAAGTCGGTCTATCCGAACAAGGAGAAAATGTTCGACGACCTCGGCCAGGCCTACAAGAAGGCCGTGCGCGCCTTCGCCGACGCCGGCTGTCGTTATCTCCAGCTCGACGAAGTGTTCATCGCCATGCTGTGCGATCCGCATTACCGGCAGCAGATGAAGGACCGTGGCGACGATCCGGACGCGCTCGGGCCGCTTTACGGTGATCTCATCAACACCGCGATTTCCGACATTCCGTCCGATATGACCGTGACCATGCATCTGTGCCGCGGCAACTACAAATCGACCTTCATGGGCACGGGCGGATACGAGGCGGAGCAGGAGGTGCTGTTCGACAAGATCAAGGTGCACGGCTACTTCATGGAATACGACACCGCGCGCGCCGGCGGCTTCGAGCCGCTGCGCCGCCTGCAAAAGGGCCGCATCGCCGTGCTCGGCCTCGTCACCACCAAGACCGGCACGCTCGAATCGAAGGACGCGCTCAAGCGAAGGATCGAAGAGGCGGCCAAGTTCGCCGATCTCGACCAGCTGTGTCTGTCGCCGCAATGCGGCTTCGCCTCGACCGAGGAAGGCAATATCCTCGCCGAAGAGGAGCAATGGGCGAAATTGCGCATGATCGGTGAGGTCGCGCGCGAGGTGTGGGGGTAGGCTTTTCCATTCGTCATTGCCGGGCTTGACCCGGCAATCCATATGGCGGCATCGCTGCATGGACCCGCGGGTCAAGCCCGCGGGTGACGAAAGAACGAGCGTGGGGGCTGTTGCGATGCCGAATATCGTTGCCGGCAAAGTCGCCATCGTCACCGGCGCGGGGCGCGGGATCGGGCGCGGCATTGCGCTGCTGATGGCGGCGGAGGGCGCGCGTGTCGTGGTCTGCGACATCGGCGCGAGCCTCGACGGCGCCGGCACCGACATTGGGCCGGCCCAGCAAGTCGTCGATGAAATCAAGACAGCGGGCGGCGAGGCGATCGCTTCGACGCTGTCGATCAGCGAGCCCGGCAATGCCGACAAGATCATAAAATCGGCGCTCGACGCCTTCGGCCGCGTCGACATCCTGGTCAACAATGCCGGCATCCTGCGCGACCGCATCTTTCACCGGATGAGCTGGTCGGACTGGTCGGACGTGATCACGGTGCATCTGCACGGCAGTTTCAACATGAGCCGCGCCTGCGCCGCGCATTTCCGCGAGCAGAATTCGGGCAGTTTCGTGCATATGACCTCGACGTCCGGGCTGGTCGGCAATTTCGGCCAGGCCAATTACATGGCGGCGAAGCTGGGCATCGTCGGGCTGTCTCGTGGCATCGCGCTCGACATGGCGCGCTTCAACGTGCGCTCGAACTGCATCGCGCCGTTTGCCTGGACGCGCATGATCGATTCGATTCCAGCCGAGACCGAGGAGGAAAAGCAGCGCGTCGCCCGCTTCCGCGAAATGACGCCGGAGAAGATCGCTCCGCTCGCCGTCTATCTCGGCTCCGACCGCGCCGAGGGCATTTCCGGGCAAATTTTCTCGGTGCGCAACAACGAAATCTATCTGTTCAGCCAGACCCGCCCGATCCGCACGCTGCATCGCTCCGACGGCTGGACGCCGGAAAAGATCGACGCGCAGCTCAAGGGCGCGTTCGCCTCTTCGTTCACGCCGCTTGAGCGTTCGAGCGATTATTTCTCATGGGATCCGGTGTGAGTTTGTCATTGCGAGGAGCGAAGCGACGAAGCAATCCAGGGGCCGTTAGCTCGGAGCAAGCCGCCCTGGATTGCTTCGCTTCGCTCGCAATGACGATCGCGAAGGTAGGTACGCAATGACCATCGTCTACGACAAGCTGATGGCGCTCGAAATCCCGGCCGCCGAGCAGACCTACGGGCCGAAGGATTGCATTCTCTACGCCCTCGGCGTCGGGCTCGGCCAGGACCCGATGAACGAGGACGAGCTGCCGTTCGTCTACGAAAAGAATCTGAAAGTCCTGCCCACCATGGGCGCGGTGCTCGGCCATCCCGGCTTCTGGATGCGCGATCGCGACACCGGCATCGACTGGGTGCGGATCGTCAACGGCGAGCAGGGCGTGACGCTGCACCAGCCGCTCAAGGGCCAGAACACGGTCGTCGGCAAGCAGCGCATCGTCGAGGTGATCGACAAGGGCGCCGGCAAGGGCGCGCTCATCCTCACCGAGCGCAAAGTGAGCGACAAGGCCACCGGCGAGCCGATCGCGACGGTGACGCAAACCACGTTCTGCCGCGCCGATGGCGGCTTCGGCGGGCCGCCGCGCAAGGCGCCCGAGCCGCATCCGATCCCGACGCGCGCGCCCGACGCGGTCTGCGATCTCGCCACGCGGCCGGAATCGGCGCTGATTTATCGGCTTTCCGGCGACCGCAACCCGCTCCATGCCGAGCCGGCGGTGGCGAAGGAGGCCGGCTATCCGCGGCCGATCATGCATGGGCTCGGGAATTTCGGCTTCGCCGGCCACGCGGTGTTGAAAACCTTCTGCGGATATGACCCGCAAAAACTTGCTTCATTCGCTTGCCGCTTTACCGCACCGGTTTTTCCCGGCGAGACGCTGCGCACCGAGATGTGGCGCGACGGCGCGGTGGTGAGCTTCCGCACGCGCGTCGTCGAGCGCGACGCGATCGCGGTCAACAACGGCCGCGCCGAGGTCAGATCGTGAGCGAAAGCGCCGAGCTTGCGCCCATCCGCGAGGCGGTGCGCGCGCTCTGCGCCAATTTCCCCGGCGAATATTGGCGGGCGCTCGATCGCGAGCGCGCCTATCCGGCGGAATTCGTCGCTGCGCTGACCAAGGCCGGCTTTCTCGCCGCGCTGATTCCGGAAGAGTATGGCGGCAGCGGGCTCTCCATGAGTGCGGCGGTCGCCATCATGGAAGAAATCCAGGCGTGCGGCTGCAACGGCGCCGCCTGCCACGCGCAGATGTACACGATGGGCACGCTGCTCCGTCACGGCAGCGCCGCGCAGAAGGCCCGCTACCTGCCCGATATCGCGCGCGGACAATTGCGGCTGCAGGCGTTCGGCGTCACCGAACCAAGCTCCGGCACCGACACGCTTGCGCTACGCACGACGGCGGTGCGCGACGGCAACGACGCCTATGTCGTCAACGGCCAGAAAATCTGGACATCTCGTGCGGAGCATTCGGATCTCATGCTCCTGTTGGTTCGAACAACGCCGCGCGAGCAGGTCAAGTCGCGGACCGGTGGACTTTCGGTCTTCATCGTCGACATGCGGGACGCGAAGGACCACGGCCTCACCATCAGGCCGATCCGCACCATGATGAACCACGCCACCACCGAAGTGTTTTTCGAGAACATGCGCGTGCCGGCGGACAATCTGATCGGCAACGAGGGCGAAGGGTTCCGCTACATCCTTTCCGGCATGAACGCCGAGCGCATTTTGATCGCCGCCGAATGCATCGGCGACGCCAAATGGTTCATCAACAAGGCCGCGGGCTATGCCAAAGAGCGCGCGGTGTTCGGCCGGCCGATCGGCCAGAACCAGGGCGTGCAGTTTCCGATCGCGCGCTCGTACATGGCGATGCGCGCCGCCGAGCTGATGGTGCACGAAGCCGCGGCCCTCTATGAGGCCGGCAAGGACTGCGGTGCCGAAGCCAACATGGCCAAACAACTCGCCGCCGAATGCTCGTGGGCCGCGGCCGACATGTGCCTGCAGACCCACGGCGGCTTCGGCTTCGCCGAAGAGTTCGACATCGAGCGCAAGTTCCGCGAGACGCGGCTCTATACGGTAGCGCCGATCTCGACCAATCTGGTCCTCTCCTATCTCGCCGAGCACGTGCTCGGACTGCCCAGGTCGTATTGAATGTTCACCGTCATCCTGAGGTGCGAGCGAAGCGAGCCTCGAAGGATGCACGGCCAATCGAAATCGGGCAAACCCAATTTCGACGCGTTCTTTAATGCCCAAGTCGGCTATAGCCGGCTTGGGTGCCGTCGCCCTTCGAGGGCCGCTTCGCGGCCACCTCAGGGTGACGGAATAAGGTACTGCGCATGACTTCCCCACTCGAGGGCCTCCTCGTCGTCTCGCTCGAACAGGCCGTGGCCGCACCGCTGTGCACCTGCCGGCTCGCTGACGCCGGCGCGCGCGTGATCAAGATCGAACGGCCGGAGGGCGATTTTGGCCGTTATTACGACAAGCTCGTGCATGGCGAGTGCAGCTATTTCGTCTGGCTCAACCGCGGCAAGGAGTTCGGTCGTCCTCGATCTCGCCAAATCCGCCGACAAGGCGCTGCTCGCCGCGCTGATCGCGCGCGCCGATGTGTTTGTGCAGAACCTCAAACCCGGCGTGGTGGGCAAGTTCGGCTTTCCCATCGCGCGGCTTCGCCGCGAACATCCGCGGCTCATCTGCTGCTCGGTGACCGGCTACGGCGAAAGCGGCCCATACGCGATGCGCAAAGCCTACGACATGCTGATCCAGGCGGAGTCCGGCCTCGCTTCGATCACCGGCACCGTCGAGCCGTCGCGCGTCGGCGTTTCGGTCTGCGACATCGCTTCGGGCATGAATGCTTACGAAGCCGTGCTCGAGGCGCTGATTGCGCGCGGCCGCAGCGGCGAAGGCGCCGAACTCTCGATCTCCATGTTCGACGCGATGGCCGATTGGATGGCGGTGCCATTGTTGCAGCAGGAAGCCGGCGCGCCACCGCGGCGCGTTGGGCTCGCCCACACCTCGATCGCGCCCTACGGCGCGTTCCGCAGCCGCGACGGCGTCGATATTTTGATCTCCATTCAGAGCGACCGCGAATGGCGCGTGTTGGCGGAAAAGGTGCTGGACGATGCCGCGCTCGCGGCGGATCCGGCCTTCGCCACCAACGTGGACCGCGTGAAGCGCCGCGGCGAGACCGACGGCAAGGTCGCCGCGATGTTCGGCGCGCTCGATGCCGACGCGCTCGAGCAAAAGCTCGCCTCAGCCGACATCGCCTTCGCCCGTGTCAATACGCCGGCCGAGCTTGCCCACCATCCGCATCTGCGCCGCATCACGGTCGGCACCCCGAGCGGTCCGGTATCGTACCCGGCGCCCGCCGAGCAGCGCGCCTCGGCGTCGCGGCGCTACGGACCGGTGCCGGCGCTGGGCGAGCACACTGAAAAGGTGCGCGAAGAATTCATGCCGTCTACAATCGGCGCCAAATAATCGGGAGAAACATCATGGAAATCGGCTTCATCGGTCTCGGCAACATGGGCGCGCACATGGCGCGCCGGCTGGTCGAGGCCGGCCACAAGGTCATCGTCTACGACGTCCGCCAGGAAGCGATCGGCAACATCGCGGCGCTGGGCGCGACGGCCGCGCGCTCGCCGAAGGAAGTCGCCGACGCCGCCGAGACCGTGATGGTGAGCCTGCCGACGCCCGACATCGTGCTCAAAGTGGCAACCGGGCCGGACGGCGTGATCGAAGGCAAGCGCGTGCGCCGCTTCGTCGATCTCTCCACCACCGGCTCGGTGATGGCGCAGCGCATCTTCAAGCTGCTGGCGGCGAAGAACATCGTGCAGATCGACGCGCCGGTGAGCGGCGGCGTACGCGGAGCGGCCAAAGGCACGGTCGCGGTGATGGCGTCGGGGCCGCGCGCCGACGTCGAGGCGGTCGAGCCGGCGCTCAAGGTGATCGGCAAGTTCTTCTACATCGGCGAGCGGCCGGGCGCCGGGCAGACGATGAAGCTTTGCAACAACGTGCTCTCCGCCGCCTCCACCGTGGCGACCTCGGAGTCGTTCGTGACCGGCGTCAAGGCCGGGCTCGATCCGCGCGTCATGGTCGACGTGATCAATGCGAGTTCGGGACGCAGCACCGCGACCGAACAGAAATTTCCCGAAGTCGTCATCCCGCGCACGTTCAATCAGGGCTTCACGGCCGGTCTGATGCTCAAGGACGTGAACCTGTTCATCTCGGAAGCGAAAGCGCTCGGCGTGCCGGTTCAAGCAATCGAAGCCGTCGCTGCGCTGCTCAAAGCTCACCTGCGACGAACTCGGATCGGAGAGCGACATTACCGAGGTCGTCAAGCCGATCGAGAAACGCGCCGGCGTCGAGATACGCGCGCCGAAGGCGTCATAAGCCGGGATTCGAGCCGCCCGACAATCGGTGGGTCTACCGGCCGCGATCCAAACGCGCGTGCTCGCCGTTGAAATTGTCGCGCTGCCTTAATTTCTACTTGAAGTTGTCAACCGGCCCTGGATAGATGCATCGCGGGGGAAGGGCGAACCAACAATGACAGGAGACGACAATGTGGCGTGGTCTACTCTCGGGCTGCATGCTCGCCATCGCAGCCACACCTGCCTTCGCGGCGAACACCTACCAAAATACGTGCTCGGAAATCCGATTCGCCTATTCGGGCAACCAAGCTACCATCCAGGCCGTGTGCCTGAAGGCTGACGGCACTGCCAACGCAACGTCGCTGACGCTGCAGGGGATCAGCAATCAGAACGGCAAGCTGGTGCAAGGGACCGGCGCGGCCACGTTCCAGCAAAGTTGTGGCAATATCCAGATCCTTGTCACTGGACCGAACACGCTGCTGTCAGCTTTGTGCCGCACCACCAACGGCCGCTCCGAGCCGACCAGCCTGTCGCTCAACAATATCAGCAACAACAACGGCGTACTGGCTCAGTAGTCGGGCCGCGATCTGAGCTCCGGGAGCGCGCGCGGCCTCGGTGCGCTCCCGTTTTGCGCCGACAAGGAAGGCAATGCTTCGCAAGGCTGGTCAGCTGGCTGTCGAGCTATTATTGCCTTGAGAACAAGGCAAACCTCGAACATGAAGCCGAGCTGTAACGATAGCCGACCCGGCTTGCACACGCCGCCGATATGAAAACGCCTCAGCTTGACGACTTCCGCCGCATCGTCGTGAAGGTCGGCTCTTCGCTGCTGGTCGACTCGCGGGCCGGACGCCTCAACGAATCCTGGCTCGCCTCGCTCGCCGCCGACCTCGCGGCGCTGCATGGCGACAAGCGCGACGTGCTGGTGGTCTCCTCGGGCGCCATCGCGCTCGGCCGTGCCGTGCTCAAACTGCCGCCAGGCGCGCTCAAGCTCGAAGACAGCCAGGCCGCCGCCGCCGTCGGCCAGATTGCGCTGGCGCGCACCTGGACCGAAGCGCTGTCGCGGTATGGAATTACCGGCGGGCAGGTGCTGGTGACGCTCGGCGATACCGAGGAGCGCCGCCGCTACCTCAACGCGCGCTCGACTATCGAGAAGCTGCTGGAATGGCGCGCCGTGCCGGTGATCAACGAGAATGACACGGTGGCTACCAGCGAAATCCGCTACGGCGACAATGACCGTCTCGCCGCGCGCGTCGCCACCATGGCGAGCGCCGACCTGCTGGTGCTGTTGTCTGACGTCGATGGCCTTTATGACGCCCCGCCCGGCCTCGTTGCCTCGGCACGGCACGTGCCGCGCGTCGAGCGCATCACTCCCGCGATCGAGGCGATGGCCGGCGCGGCCGGCTCGGAACTTTCGCGCGGCGGCATGCAGACCAAGATCGAAGCGGCCAAGATCGCCACCGGCGCCGGCACACACTTGGTCATCGCCTCGGGACGCGTCGACCATCCGCTCCGCGCCATCGCCGAGGGGGCCCGCTGCACCTGGTTCATCGCCGCCGGCAACCCGGTCACCGCGCGCAAGAAGTGGATCGTCGGTTCGCTCGAACCGAAGGGCACGCTCACCATCGATGCCGGTGCCGTCGCGGCGCTTCGGCGGGGCAATAGCCTCCTTCCGGTCGGCGTGGTGCGGGTCGAGGGCGGCTTCGATCGCGGCGACGCGGTGATCATCCGTGGCCCCGACGGCGCGGAAATCGGCCGCGGCCTTTCCGCCTACGATTCCGCCGATGCGCAAAGGATCACCGGCCGATCCTCGGCCGATATCGCCTCGATCCTCGGCTTCAGCGGCCGGGCCGAAATGATCCATCGCGACGATCTTGTGGTTGGTCAGGAGTAGCAGTGGTCAGGAGCAACTGCGGTCGGGGGAGTGCGGACGGGAGAGCCGGGGGCTGGTTCGCGCAATGAGGGGCCGGGCGCCATCCTTAGAGGAAGGGTCCGCGCACCCGGCCCCCGTCATTGCCACGCGCGTGACGCAACGCATCGAAGACGCAACTTGCCTCACACAACGCGGGCTCAACAAGCTGGCCAAGGTTCGGTTCCGGCTTTCGCCACGCACGCGTGCAGAGGTGGTTACCGAACTATGATCCAATTCGACGGATCGTTACCTCGATCGTTCGTCCGGGCATGATCCGCTTGGGCCTCCACCTTTACGGATCGCGCGCAAAAGAGAACCCCGGCCACTAAAAGCGGCCGGGGTTCGACACCGGGTGATTGAGGGTGAGGGGCTGGGGGGCTTCGCCCGGCGTCTGGTACCCAACGTCGCTCTCATGCGGCGGTTCCGGCGACCACCACAAATTTTTTCGCCTGCCTGGCAGATTTCTTCATCCCGGTTCCGGCCACACGCTCCCGCCTTGCCCGGGAACCTGCCAGAGGGCCGTGGCTGTGCACACGATCCGACCGACTGAGGAGATCGATCCGACCCGCGCCGGGCATGACGAGATAGCGCGACGAAACCCGCAGACGCCCGTTTTCACCTGCTCGCCCCTCGACCACGTAGACGCTGCCGATCGGAAAATACTTCGGCAGGACGCCCGATAGACGGTGTTTAGTTGAACGCATGGCACACTCCGGCTTGTGGACTCCGTTAAGTTCCAACCGGCCGCCCGCGACGGAGTTCCCGGCTACCGCCCGGCAGCCCCAGCTCGCTGTGGATTGCTGTGGACGAGTGTGGGCAACCTAAAGCGGGGGCATACCTCGCGGTCGCCGGCCAACCATGCTAGAAATTGCCAAATACTAATGGATCAGGGCCGTGAACGCTCCCCTCAAGGCGGTGCAAAGCCCCGGGAACCTCGAAGTGACGATGCGCGCCCTCGGCCGGCAGGCGCGCGAGGCCGCGCGCGTGCTCGCGCTTGCGCCGGCGGCGCAGAAGAATCGCGCGCTTGCCAGTATGGCCAAGGCCGTGCGCGGTGCCCGCACCACGATCCTGGCGGCCAATGCCGAGGACGTGGCTGAAGCGAAGTCCAAGGGCGCCAATGCGGCCTTTGTCGACCGGCTGACGCTCACCCCGCAAGCAATCGAGGCGATGGCGAGCGGGCTCGAGACCATCCGCAAGCTCAAGGACCCGGTCGGCACGGTCATGGCCGCTTGGCGGCGGCCGAACGGCATGCGGATCGAACGCGTGCGGGTGCCGCTCGGCGTGGTCGGCGTGATTTACGAGAGCCGCCCGAACGTCACGGCGGACGCCGGCGCGCTATGCCTGAAAGCCGGCAACGCCTGCATCCTGCGCGGCGGCTCGGAGAGCTTTCGCTCCTCTCGGGCCATTCATGCGGCGCTCGCCGCCGGACTACGCGAGGCCGGATTGCCCGAAGCGGCGATCACGCTGGTGCCGACGCGGGATCGCGAGGCCGTGGGCATGATGCTGGCCGAACTCGGAGGCACCGTCGACGTCATTGTTCCGCGCGGCGGCAAGAGCCTGGTCGGCCGTGTGCAGACTGAAGCGCGCGTCCCGGTCTTCGCTCATCTGGAAGGCGTCTGCCACGTCTATGTCGACGGCAAGGCCAAGCTGCCCATGGCCAAGGCTATCGTGCTCAATGCGAAGATGCGCCGGACCGGCGTATGCGGCGCGGCCGAGACGCTGTTGGTGGATCGCGCCGGCGCGGCCAAACTGCTCAAGCCGCTGGTCACCATGCTGATCGACGCCGGCTGTGAAATTCGCGGCGACAAGGCCGTGCGGGCCGTCGACGATCGCGTAAAGCCGGCCAGCAACGCCGACTGGAGCACCGAATATCTCGATGCCATCATCACCGCGGGCGTGGTCGACGGCGTCGATGCCGCCATCGCGCATATCGAACGTTACGGTTCTCATCATACCGATGCGATCGTCACCGAAGACAAGCAAGCGGCTGAGAAATTCCTCCGCGAGGTGGATTCGGCGATCGTATTGCACAATGCCTCGACGCAGTTTGCCGATGGCGGCGAGTTCGGCTTCGGCGCCGAGATCGGCATCGCCACCGGCCGGCTGCACGCACGCGGCCCGGTCGGCGTCGAACAACTCACCAGTTTCAAATACCGTATCCGCGGCGGAGGTCAGACACGACCGTGATCGAGACCGGTACCGCCGCCGATGAAGGTGAGCGGATACCGGCGGACGGTGCGTGAGGGGGGACGTTTCCGAGGGCCATGAGTTCTAAGTTGCCTGCCGCGGGCTCCGAAACCCCGCGCGCCCGGGTTGCGCTGCCGCCGCACGGGTCCGGCATGCGCATCGGATTATTTGGCGGAACATTCGATCCGCCGCACGCGGCGCATCGCGCCGCTTGCCTGCTCGCTCTGCATCGGCTCGGGCTCGACCGCGTCTGGTGGCTCGTCACGCCGGGCAATCCGCTCAAGGACACGCGCGGCCTTGCGCCATTGCAGGAACGCGTCGCCGCCGCCCGCGCGCTCGCTCACCATCCGCGCATCGACGTGACCGACTTCGAGGCCAAGCTTGGCATCCACTACACCTACGAAACGGTCTCCTATCTCGTGCGCAGATGCCCCGACGTGCACTTCGTCTGGATCATGGGCGCCGACAACCTGCGCAGCTTTCACCGCTGGCAGCGATGGTGGGACATAGCGAGGCTCGTGCCGATTGCCGTCATTGACCGGCTCGGTCCAAGCCTTTACGCGTCGGCAAGCGCTGCCGGCCAGGCCTTGGGCCGCTTCCGCATTCCCGAATCGGCGGCAAAAACGCTCGCGGAACGAAGGCCCCCAGCCTGGATTTATCTCCATGGGCTCAAATCGCCGCTATCTTCGACGGCATTGCGGACGGCACGCGGCTTGCAAAAGCGCTCGTTGCAAAGCGGTTGAAACTATTAACTGGGCATGCCTATCTTAGCCGTGCGTCCCGGATTCGAACGCCGGAGCGTGGGTAAGGAGCGAAAGGAAAAGGACCCCTGTCCACACCTGCCATTTCTCGGGCCGAACGTCGCGTGCCCGAAACGGTCTCCAGAAGGCGTCTCGACGCCGAGGAGATCCTGAAGCTGGTCCTCGCGAGCCTCGACGATATGAAGGCCGAGGACATCCTCACCATCGATCTACGCAACAAATCCTCGATCGGCGACTACATGGTCGTGTCGTCCGGCCGTTCGCAACGTCATGTTGGATCGGTCGCCGACAGGGTCGTCGAGGATTTGCACAAAGCGGGCAGAGCGGCGCGCGTCGAAGGCGTGCCGCATTGCGATTGGGTGCTGATCGACGCCGGCGACGTGATCGTCCACGTCTTTCGGCCCGAAGTGCGCAGCTTCTACAATCTCGAAGGGATGTGGCTGCCGGGCCGCGCCGCGCGGCGCGCCAGTTAGCGTCCTTCCGGGGTGATCGCTTCGTCGCTACCGCGGGAATGACGCAACATGCGCGTCATCGTCATCGCTGTCGGTCGTCTCAAACAAGGTCCCGAACGGGAGCTGGCCGAGTCCTACCGCAAGCGTGCGCAGGCGATCGGCCGCGCGCTTGGCATGCGCGACATCGAAATCGTCGAGATTCGCGAGAGCCGCGCGCAGGACGTGGAACGCCGACGCACGGAGGAATCGATCGCCGTCGCCAACGTGATTCCCGAGCGCGCAACAATCGTCGTCCTCGATGAACGCGGCGAAAACCTCGACAGCGCGGCGCTAGCGGCCTTGCTGCAGCAATGGCGCGCGGAAGACCGCCCGGCGGTCTGTTTCGTCATCGGTGGTGCCGACGGTCTGGCGCCGAGCCTGCGCGAAAGGGCGACGCGCAGGCTAGCCTTTGGAACGGCGACTTGGCCGCACCAACTCGTGCGCATCATGCTGCTCGAGCAAATTTATCGCGCCGCCAGCATGCTCGCCGGCCATCCCTACCACCGGGCATGACGTATGCGCCCTTAATTCTTCTTAATCTGGTCTCACTGGTTTGTGAGGGTTGGATACTGGGCGGATAGTGGGGCCGTCTTAATCTGGTCCCAAGATTGCTTTCTCTTGCATTCGTGAGGCTTGTTTTTGCCGTGGGTATGTTTTTACCGTGAGCAGGATGATTCTCCGACGGTCGCGCAAAACCGATCCGCGCCTTTTGCTCGGCTTGGCATTGGCGTTGCCGCTTGGAACCAGTCTTGCTGCTTTTGCGCAGACACCGGGCGCCGCTACGCCGCCAGTGCCAGCCGCTACGCCGGCGGGCGACCCGCTCAAGCAACACGATCAGGAACTTGATGCCGTCCGCGCACAGCAGCGTGCGTCGGCGGACAACCAGGAAAAACTACGGCAGCAGATCCGGGCGCTGAGCGAGGACCGCCGTGCGCTCAATCAACAGCTGATCGCTTCCGCGGCGCGCGTGCGCGAGGTCGAGGAGAAAATCGACGCAAACCAGGCGCGGCTCCAATCGCTCGATGAGCGCGCGCAGATTTTTCAGAAGTCGCTGGACGAACGGCGCGGCACGATCATGGAGATCCTCGCTGCTCTGCAGCGCGTATCCCAGCAGCCACCACCCGCTCTGCTGGTACAGCCGGACGATGCGCTCACCGCCTTGCGCACCGCGATTACACTCGGCGCCGTGGTGCCGGATATGCGGGCCGAGGCCGATGCGATTGCCGGCGACTTGGCCGATCTTTCGCGCGTGCGTCAGGACATCATGACCGAGCGTGCGGGATTGGCGCAAAACCTCGATCAACTGGCAAGCGAACAGCTGCGGCTGAGCATGCTCATCGACGCACGGCAAGGAAACCAATCCGCCGCCGAACTGGCGCTCGCTGACGAGCAAAAGCGCGCCACCGACCTGGCGCGCCAAGTCGATAATCTTCAGGACCTCATCATCAAGCTCGAAGGCAGTCTCGATCCGGCGACCCGCGCGGCGCGGGAAGCCAACCGGACAATCGCCAACGACGCGACCAAGCCCGACCTTGCCGCCCTTGGCGATCCGGGACGGCTTTCTCCCGCCATCGCCTTCGCCGACACGCGCGGCCGGCTGCATTTGCCGGTCAATGGTGTGGCAATCCGCAGTTTCGGCGCTCCCGACGGGCTGGGCGGAAGCCAAAAGGGGCTCACAATCGCCAGCCATGCCGGCGCGCAAATTACCGCCCCGTGCGACGGTTGGGTTGTTTACGCCGGCCCATTTCGCAGCTATGGGCAACTCTTGATCCTCAATGCTGGCGGCGGCTATCATGTGCTATTGGCGGGAATGGATCGGATATCCGTCGATCTGGGCCAGTTTGTACTGACCGGAGAACCCGTAGCGGTCATGGGCGGCGAGGCGCAGGCATCGGCCGCAATTGGCACCGGATCGAAGCAACCGGTACTCTACGTGGAGTTCCGCAAGGACGGCACTCCCATTGATCCCAGCCCTTGGTGGGCGACTAACGAAAGCGAAAAGGTTCGCGGATGATGCGCAAGACCTCTGTGATGTTCCTCAGTGCCCTGGCCGGAGCCGCGGTAACACTGCTGGTGACCCACCCCCATTTGCTGCTCACCGGCTCAAGCGCGAGAGCGGCATCTTCGGACACCTACCGGGAGCTCAACCTCTTCGGCGACGTATTCGAGCGCGTGCGCGCCGATTACGTCGATAAGCCCGACGATACCAAACTTATCGAATCGGCGGTCAACGGCATGCTGACCGGGCTCGATCCGCATTCGAGCTATATGGACCCGAAAAGCTTCCGTGACATGCAGGTGCAGACCCGCGGCGAGTTCGGTGGTCTCGGCATCGAAGTCACCATGGAAGACGGCTTGATCAAGGTGGTCGCGCCGATCGACGATACACCGGCCGCCAAGGCGGGCGTGATGGCCAATGACATCATCACGATGCTCGACGACGAGGCGGTGCAAGGCATGACCTTGAACCAAGCCGTCGACAAGATGCGCGGCCCGGTCAACACCAAGATCAAACTCACGATCCTGCGCAAGGGCACCGACAAGCCGGTCGTGCTGTCGATCACCCGTGACGTCATCCGCGTAAAATCTGTGCGCTCGCATCCCGAGGGCCAGGATATCGGCTACATCCGCATCACCCAGTTCAACGAGCAGACGACCGAAGGACTGAAGCAAGCGATCGCCGATATCAAGGACAAGCTCGGCGCCGACAAGATCAGGGGCTATATCATCGATCTGCGCAACAATCCCGGCGGCTTGCTCGATCAGGCGATTTCGGTCGCCAACGCCTTTCTCGACAAGGGCGAGATTGTCTCCACGCGCGGCCGCAGCTCCGACGAGACGCAGCGCTTCAACGCTCGCCCGGGCGGCGATCTGACCGGCGGCAAACCGGTGATCGTGCTCATCAATGGCGGTTCGGCGTCGGCGTCGGAAATCGTCGCCGGCGCGCTGCAAGACCACAAACGGGCAACCCTGATCGGCACCCGCTCGTTCGGCAAGGGTTCGGTGCAGACGATCATCCCGCTCGGCGCCGGCAACGGCGCGCTGCGGCTGACGACTGCGCGCTACTACACGCCGTCCGGCCGCTCCATCCAGGCTAAGGGCATCGTGCCCGACATCGTCGTGTTGCAAGAGGTTCCTGCCGCCTTGGCGGGCGAAACCGACAGCAAGGGCGAGGCCTCGCTGCCCGGTCACCTCGCCGCGACCGGCTCCGAGACGTCGGGCTCGCAGTCTTATGTGCCGCCGGACGAGAAGAACGACAAAGCGCTCCAGCAGGCCATCGACCTGTTGCGCGGGACCGCGACCAACGCGGCCTTCCCGCCGAACCCGAAGGCCCCCGTGCCGAACTAATAAACGGGAGCAAATCCTTCCGAATCGAGTTCGGGGCGGCCCCAAGGGCCGCCCCGTTTTCGTTTCTGCGATCACTGTTCCGGCCGCCTGCAGGCGTCTTGCCGGGTACGGTGCGGCCGGCCGATTTCGCCACCGTGATAAGCTACCGCATGATTCGCCCGCTATCGATTCGCGAGCAACGCGCCCAGGCTGCCGAACATGGACCGACCCATGGCGGCGGATGACCTGAGCGCCCCGCTTGGCCAAAGACCGCGGCGGCGGCGCGGCGTCCGTATTCCGGTCCCGCACATCATCGCCGGGACGCTCGCCCTCTTTCTCGGCGTGTTCGTCCTTTGGGCTGCGGTCGGCGACGACCCGTTCGGCGGCGAACCTATTGCGATCGTCCGGATTCCGCCCCCACCCATTGCGGAGACGCCGGTCCCTCCTGACAAAGCGGCCGACCCAGGCGCGCGCCACTACGATGGCCCGAAGTTGCAGCAACCGCCCGCTGATCCGCAGCAAAAACAAGCCGCCGCGCCGGGCACGACGACCGTCGAGATCATCAACGGCACGACCGGAGAGCACCAGCAAGTCAGCATCCCAGCCCCCGAACACGGCGGCGAACCGCCCGGGGGCACCCCGATCGATCAAAAATTTGTCGAGATGACCTCGTTGGGCCCGCTGCCGAAGATTGCCGTAGACGGCGTGCGCCCGGCAGACGCGTTTGCCCAACCGGTCAGCCCGATTCCCGGCAAGCCCGACGCCCCGCGCATCGCGATTATTGTCGCCGGTCTCGGCGTAAGCGCAAAATCCACCGAAGATGCCGTCAGGCTGCCGGGGCCGGTCACGCTCGCGTTCATCCCCTATGGCAGCGATGCCGGGCTGGTGACGCACGCACGCGCGGCAGGTCACGAAATTCTGCTGCAGGTGCCGATGGAGCCATTCGACTATCCCGATAATGACCCGGGGCCGCAGACATTGCTCACCTCGCTGGCGCCGGAGCAGAACACCGAGCGGCTGCACTGGCTGATGAGCCGGTTCCAAGGTTATGTCGGTCTGATCGACATGATGGGCGCGCGTTTTACCGCTTCCGAGCCGGCATTCGCGCCGGTGCTCCGCGAGACCGCCCAGCGCGGCCTGATCTTCGTCGACGACGGCGAAAATCCCAGAAGCGTTGCCGGCCGTATTGCCGGCGCCAACAACCTGCCGTTCGCGCGCTCCGATGTGGTTCTCGACGCGGTTCCGACGCCGGCCGAAATCGATCGCGCGCTCGCTCGCCTCGAAGCAACCGCCCGTGAGCGGCACTTCGCCGTCGGCATCGCGTCGGGGTTGCCAGTCTCGATCGCCCACATCGCCAAATGGGCAAAGGCGGCGGCGAGCCGCGGCTTTCTCCTCGTTCCGATCACAACCGTCGCGCTCAAGGATAAGCAGAGCTGATAGCGAAGCGGTTGGCGGCTGGCGAAATAGCGAATAGATCAAGGTCGCTATTCACGATGTACTACTCGCCTCATCCTCTATTCGCCGCTCATCCATGCCATCGTATGAAGACCTTCCGTATCGTCCCTGCGTCGGCATCATGGTGCTCAATCGCGCCGGCCTGGTCTTCATCGGCCGCCGCATTGAAGGTCCGGAGCACGTCGATCTGATCCACGCCTGGCAAATGCCGCAGGGCGGCATCGATGCCGGCGAAGAACCGTGGCCGGCGGCGTTGCGCGAACTGCGTGAGGAAACCAACATTTCCTCGGTCGAGCGGCTCGGCGAAGTCGCCGAATGGCTGAACTACGACATCCCGCGCGATCTCGTCGGACAGGCCTGGAAAGGCCAATATCGCGGCCAGACTCAGAAGTGGTTCGCCGTTCGCTTTGTCGGCGCCGAAAGCGAGATCGACATCGCATGTCCCGCCGGCGCCGCCCACGCGGAGTTTTCCGCCTGGCGCTGGCAGGAGCTGAAAAACCTTCCTGATCTGGTCGTGCCGTTCAAGCGCCCAGTGTACGAGCGCGTCGTGCAAGAGTTTGCGAAATTCGCTTCCGGATGACGAAGGGCAGACGATGACGAGCGCTATTGCGCCAGCGCCGCTTGCAGCGTTTTCAATTGCTCGAGCCGGCGGGCGAGCTTGTCTCGCTGCCCTTCTTCGGTGGCGTCGGCGACGTCTTCCTCGGCATCCTTGATTTCAGACGCGAGCATCGCGGTATCGAAATCGCCCCGCGGCATGGCCTGGTCGGCGAGGATGGTGAGCCCGGCGGGACTGACTTCGGCAAAGCCGCCGATCACCACAACGGGTTCGCGCACGCTGCCGCGGAATATGGTCACGATGCCAGGCCGCAATGCAGTGACGAGCGGGGCGTGACCGGCGAGAATGCCCATGTCACCCTCGGCGCCGGGCAGATCGACCTGATCCACGTCGCCGGAGAACAAGACGCGCTCGGGGGATACGAATTCGAAGTGCAATTCAGCCATAGTTGCCTAACCCGCGAATAGCGCGCCCTCGCCCCTTACGCCGCCTCGGCGGCGAGTTTCTTGCCCTTCTCCACCGCCTGCTCGATCGTGCCGACCATGTAGAAGGCAGCCTCGGGCAGGTGATCGTACTTGCCCTCGCACAGGCCCTTGAAGCCGCGGATCGTGTCTTCGAGCTGGACGAAAACGCCCGGCGAGCCGGTGAACACTTCGGCGACGTGGAACGGCTGCGACAGGAAGCGCTCGATCTTGCGCGCGCGCGCCACGGTGAGTTTGTCCTCCTCGGACAATTCATCCATGCCGAGAATGGCGATGATGTCCTGCAGCGACTTATAGCGCTGCAGAATCTGCTGCACGCGACGCGCGATCGTATAGTGCTCCTCGCCGACGACCGCCGAAGAGAGCATGCGCGAGGTGGAGTCGAGCGGATCGACCGCCGGATAGATGCCCTTCTCGGCGATCGAGCGCGACAACACCGTGGTCGCGTCGAGATGGGCGAAGGAGGTCGCGGGCGCCGGATCGGTGAGGTCGTCGGCCGGCACGTAGATCGCCTGCACCGACGTAATCGAACCTTTGGTGGTGGTGGTGATGCGTTCCTGCAGTGCGCCCATGTCGGTGGCGAGTGTCGGCTGATAGCCGACCGCCGACGGTATACGGCCGAGCAGCGCCGACATCTCAGAGCCCGCTTGCGTGAAGCGGAAAATATTGTCGACGAAGAACAGCACGTCCTGGCCCTGATCGCGGAAATATTCCGCAACCGTCAGTCCCGAGAAACCGACGCGGGCGCGGGCGCCTGGCGGCTCATTCATTTGCCCATAGACGAGAGCACATTTGGAGCCTTCGACCGAACCCTTGTGCGGGTCCTTGTTGACGCCGAACTCGATCATCTCGTGATAGAGGTCATTGCCCTCGCGCGTGCGTTCGCCCACGCCGGCGAACACTGAATAGCCGCCGTGTGCCTTGGCGATGTTGTTGATCAGTTCCATGATGATCACGGTCTTGCCGACACCGGCGCCGCCGAACAGCCCGACCTTGCCGCCCTTGGCATAGGGCGCGAGCAGATCGACGACCTTGATGCCGGTGACGAGAATCGCGGCCTCGGTCGACTGATCTGTGTAGGCTGGGGCATTCTGATGGATAGCGCGCGTCTGCTTGTGCGGCACGGGACCCGCCTCATCGACCGGATCGCCGATCACGTTGATGATGCGGCCGAGCGTGCCGTCGCCGACCGGAACCGATATCGGCGAGCCGGTATCGGTCACCTCCTGGCCGCGCACCAGCCCTTCGCTGACGTCCATGGCGACGGTGCGCACCGTGTTTTCGCCAAGCTGCTGCGCAACTTCGAGCACCAGGCGGCGGCCCTGGTTCTGCGTTTCCAGCGCATTGAGGATCGGCGGCAGATTGTCCTCGAAATGCACGTCGACCACGGGGCCGATGACCTGGGTGATCCGTCCGACTGCTTTGGCCATCGAGAAGTCCTTACCTTTATTGGCGCATCAATCAGAGCGCCTCAGCTCCAGAGATGATCTCGATCAGTTCTTTGGTGATCATCGCCTGGCGGGTGCGGTTATACCGGAGCGTTTGTTTGCGAATCATGTCGCCGGCATTGCGGGTGGCGTTGTCCATTGCCGACATCTGCGCGCCGTAGAACGACGCGGCGTTTTCCAGGAGCGCGCGGAAGATCTGTACCGCGACGTTGCGCGGCAACAGTTCGTGCAGGATGTCCTCGGCCTCGGGCTCGAACTCGTAAACGGCGCCGCCGAGCGCGTCCGCCGCCTTCTGGTCGAACACCGGCGGAATGATCTGCAGCGCGGTCGGGATCTGCGCGATCACCGAGCGGAAGCGGGAAAAGAACAGCGTACAGATGTCGAACTCGAAATTGTTAAAGCGCGCGATCACCTTCTCGGCGATCATCTGGGCGTGAGAAAACTGCAGCGTACGCGCGGCGCGAAGGTCGACCATTTCGACGATCTGCTTGGCGTAGAGCCGGCGCAGCTGATCGTAACCCTTGCGGCCGACGCAGAAGAACTTGACCTCCTTGCCTTCGGCCATGAGCGCGTTGGCCCGCTCGCGGGCAAGCCGGACGATGGCGGTATTGAACGGCCCGCACAGGCCGCGCTCGGCGGTGCAGACCAGAAGCAGATGCACGTTGTCGCTGCCGGTCCCACGCAGAAGCCGCGGCGCGGTATCGAGACTGCCGACTGATGCAGCGATGTTGCCCAGCACCTTGTCCATGTGGCTGGCATAGGGCCGCGCCGCCTCGGCCGCCACCTGCGCGCGGCGCAGCTTCGACGCCGCCACCATCTGCATGGCTTTGGTGATCTTCTGCGTCGCCTTGGTGGCGGCGATGCGGGTGCGCAGGTCTTTCAGCGACGGCATGGGTTACGCAAAGGTCTTTGCATAGCTATCGACCGCGCCCTTGAGCTTCGCCGCAGTGGCGTCGTCGAGGTCGCGCGAATCGCGGATGGCGTTGAGGATGTCGGTGTGCTGACTGCGCAGCGTGCCCAACAGGCCGTCCTCGAACGGGCGCACGCGGTCGACCGCCAGCGGATCGAGGTAGCCGTTGACGCCGGCATAGATGACGCAGACCTGCTCTTCCATCTTCAGCGGCGAGAATTGCGGCTGCTTGAGGAGTTCGGTGAGCCGCGAGCCGCGGTTGAGCAGGCGCTGCGTGGTGGCATCGAGATCAGAGCCGAACTGCGCGAACGCCGCCATTTCGCGGTATTGCGCGAGCTCGCCCTTGATGCGGCCGGCCACCTTCTTCATCGCCTTGGTCTGCGCCGCCGAGCCGACGCGCGACACCGACAGCCCGACGTTCACCGCCGGACGAATACCCTGATAGAACAGGTCGGTCTCCAGGAAGATCTGGCCGTCAGTGATCGAGATGACGTTGGTCGGGATGTAAGCCGACACGTCGTTGGCCTGCGTCTCGATCACCGGCAGCGCGGTAAGCGAACCGGCCTTGTTCTCGTCATTCATTTTCGCCGCGCGCTCGAGCAGCCGCGAGTGCAGATAGAACACGTCGCCCGGATAGGCCTCGCGTCCCGGCGGCCGGCGAAGAAGCAGCGACATCTGCCGGTAGGCGACCGCCTGTTTGGAGAGATCGTCGTAGATGATGACCGCATGCATGCCGTTGTCGCGGAAATATTCGCCCATGGCGCAGCCAGAGAATGGCGCCAGGAACTGCATGGGCGCCGGATCGGACGCGGTCGCGGCAACGACGATCGAATAATCGAGCGCGCCGTTTTCTTCCAGAACCTTGACGAACTGCGCGACGGTGGAGCGCTTTTGCCCGATCGCCACATAGACGCAGTAGAGCTTGACCTTCTCGTCGCTCGAGGCGTTGAGCGGCTTCTGGTTGAGGATCGTATCGAGCGCGATCGCGGTCTTGCCGGTCTGCCGGTCGCCGATGATCAACTCGCGCTGGCCACGGCCGATCGGAATGAGCGCGTCGATCGCTTTGAGGCCCGTGGCCATCGGCTCATGCACCGATTTGCGCGGGATGATGCCGGGCGCCTTGACGTCCACGCGAGCCTTATGATCGGCCTTGATCGGCCCCTTGCCGTCGATCGGCTCGCCGAGGGCGTCGACCACGCGGCCGAGCAGGCCCTTGCCGACCGGCACTTCGACGATGGCGCGCGTGCGCTTGACGGTCTGGCCTTCCGCGATCTCGCGGTCGGTGCCGAAGATCACGATACCGACGTTGTCGCTTTCGAGATTGAGCGCCATGCCTTTGACGCCGCTTTCGAATTCGACCATCTCGCCGGACTGCACGTTGTCGAGGCCGTAGACACGGGCGATGCCGTCACCGACCGACAGCACCTGACCGACCTCGGAGACTTCGGCCTCCTGGCCGAAATTCTTGATCTGATCCCTGAGAATGGCGGAAATTTCCGCCGCGCGGATGTCCATTAGCGGGCCTCTTTCATCGCGTGCCTGATGGCGTTGAGCTTGGTGCGCAGCGAGCTATCGACCATGCGGCTGCCGAGCTTGACCACGAGCCCGCCAATGATAGCGGGATCGATTTTGATATTGAGATCGATTTCCTTGCCGCTGACCGCATGAAGCGCGCTCTTGAGTGCGGCGACATGCTCGTCCTTGAGCTGTTCGGCGACCGTAACCTCGGCGCTTGCCTCGCCCTTGTAGTCGGCCACCAGCTCGCCGAACGCCTTGATCATGTCGCGAACTGAAAACAGCCGGCGGTTCGCCGTTACCAGTTTGAGGAATTTTGCTGCCAGCCCGCCGATCCCGGCGCGCTCGAGCACTGCCGAAAGCGCCTGCATCTGCTCATCGGCGGAAAAGACCGGACTGCGAACCAGCCGCAGCAGGTCGGGACTCTCGGCGAGAAGCGCGGCGAAGCGGTCAAGGTCCGCCTTCACCGCGTCGATCGTATTGCTGTCGCGCACCAAGTCGAACAGCGCGGTCGCGTAACGGCCGGCCATGCCGGATACGATGGTTTCTTCTGCTGCCAAAGTAAGTTCTCTACGCTCGCGTGTAGTTTGCGCGCTCGTTACGGGTTCTTTTGGAGTTCTCCGCAAGAGCCACGACCGGCGCCCGGCTCGGCGCAAGCCTTTGGAATTTAAGCGGGACTTGAGGATCGCGGTGGTGCGGGCGATCCCGCGCCCCGCGAAATCGCTGCGTAGCTAACATAGGGCGAAATAGGGCGCAACATGAGGGGAAGAACGGTGGGGCGGCGATCCGCAACCGCTCAGTGACCCGGCGTAGAAACTAGGCCGCGGCCGCCCCATACGCGCGGATGACTTCGAGGAAAATCTCGCCGTATTGCTTGAGCTTGGCCTCACCAACGCCGTGCACCGCGCCCATCTCGGTTGCGTTCTTCGGCTTGCGCCCGGCCATGTCAATCAGCGTCTTATCGGCGAACACCACATAGGCAGCGACCCCTTGCGCCTTCGCGAGCTCCAAGCGGCGCCGGCGCAGCGCCTCGAACAATTCCGCATCGCCCGGAGAGCCGCTGATGAGCGCCGCGGCCTTGGTGGCCTTGGCGGCCGCGCGCGCCGCCTTCCGGCTCGCCGGCTTGAGGGTATCGAGCCGCAATTGCGCCTTGGCGGCGCCCTTGAGCACCTGCCGGCCCGCCTCGGTGACCTTCCAGGTGCCGTAGCCGGTGACGTCAAGCGTGATGACGCCGGCTCCATAAAGCTGACGGAAGATCGAGCGCCATTCTTGCTTGCCGTACTCGCCGCCGACTCCGAAGGTCGGCAAGCGATAGTGGCCGAATTTCTCGATCGCCTCACTGCGCTCGCCGATGAGGATGTTGGTCAGGTGCTCCGTGCCGAAGCGCTCACCGGTGCGCACCATGGCGGAAAGCGCCTTCTGCGCCGCGATTGTTCCGTCGATCACCTCGGCACCGTCGCAGCAGAAATCGCAATTCCCGCAAGGTTCCGTGGTCTCACCGAAGTAGGCGAGCAGCGTCTGCCGGCGGCAGCGCGGCGATTTACACAGCGAGACGAGCGCGTTGAGCCGCTGGCGGTCGACCCGCTTCTGCTCCTCGCTGCCGTTAGCCTCGTCGATCTGCATGCGCCGTAAGCGAATGTCGCTCATGCCGTAGAGCGTCAGCGTATCGGCCGGCAGGCCATCGCGGCCGGCGCGGCCGATCTCCTGATAGTAGCTTTCGATATTGGCAGGCAGATCGGCGTGCAGCACAAAGCGTACGTCCGGCTTGTCGATGCCCATACCGAACGCCACGGTCGCGACCACGACGATGCCGTCCTCCTGCAGGAAGGCATCCTGGTTACGGGAGCGGTCGGTATTGTCCATGCCGGCGTGATACGGCAGCGCTTTGATGCCATCCCGGCGAAGGTCTTCGGCGAGTTCTTCCGTCTTGCGCCGCGAGCCGCAATAGACGATGCCATTCTGTCCCGAATGCGCGCTGATGAAATCGCCGACCTGCTTGCCGCTCGTTGATTTCGCCCGCATCGCCAACCGCAAATTCGGCCGGTCGAAGCCGTGCACGAACACAGCTGGGGAGCGGGGAAAAAGCTTGGCCAGAATGTCGGAACGCGTGGCCGCGTCGGCGGTGGCGGTGAAGGCGACTGTCTGCACGTTGCCGAGCATCGCCTGAACCTTGCCGAGCTCGGCGTATTCGGGACGAAAATCGTGGCCCCATTGCGAGATGCAGTGAGCTTCGTCCACCGCAAGCATCGCGACTTTGGCGCGCCTGAGCAGTTCGAGCGTTTCGGCTTTCGCCAGGCGCTCGGGCGCGACGTAGACGAGGCGTAATTGTCCGCGCGCGATCCGCTCGAGGATCGAGCGGTTCTCGGCCGCATCATTCGCGGAGTTCAACGCCGCCGCCGCAACCCCATAAGAGCAAAGCTGCGCAACCTGATTGCGCATGAGCGCAATCAGCGGCGACACCACGATTGTCAGGCCGTCGCGCACGAGCGCCGGCAGCTGATAGCACAGCGACTTGCCGCTGCCGGTCGGCATGACTGCCAGCACGTCGCGGCCCGCCAAAATGGCCGCGACGATCTCGGCCTGGCCTGACCGAAAGTCGTCGAAGCCGAAGGTCGCGCGAAGCACGCGCTGCGCGGCGGCAAGATGATCGGCCGGGTCAGCCACCATGTCGATGTTCTATCTATGTTCTTACGGATACTCAACTCTCGCCCTCAACCGTCTTCAAGCGAGTCCGCGCCAAGAGCGGGAAAAGATCGCCTCGCAACCTTCCTTGCACCGGGCCTTCCGCTGGGGCAGGTTGCACCCTCAAGGGTCGTCCTTCTCCATGCCCTCTACCGGGAATTCCGCGGACAGCCTCGCCCCCGGCGGTCTGCTCAAGCTTCTGTTCCTGCTCTTCCTCGCCGGCGTCGCGATGCGCATGACGATTCTCGCCATGCCGCCGGTGATCCCGCTCGTGCACGACGAATTGCACATGTCGGAGACGCAGGTCGGTCTGCTCATCGGGCTTCCGCTGGCGCTATTTGCGATTGCGGCCGTGCCCGGCTCGCTGCTCATCGCGCGGATCGGCCCCGATCTCGCGGTGATCGCCGGCATGGTGATCGCCGCTCTCGCCAGCGCCGCCCGCGGCGCGGCGATCGACGTGCCGACGCTCTATGCCGCGGTGATCGCAACCGGCTTCGGCGTCGCCATCATGCAGCCGGGGATGCCAACGCTCGTGCGCGAATGGCTGCCAAGCCGCATCGCGCTCGGCACCATCGCGTACACGTCCGGCATGTTGATCGGCTCGACGATTTCATCGTCATTGACGATTCCGTTCGTGCTGCCGCTCCTCGGCGGCTCCTGGCGGCACGATCTCATATTCTGGGCGGTTCCGGCGTTTCTGATCGTGCCGGTATTTTATCTGCTCAGTCCGAAGCGACGGGACAGCAAGACGGAAGGAAGCGCGATCGGCGGCCGCTGGTGGCCGGATTGGAAAAATCCGCTGACCTGGCTGCTCGGCTTCGCGCTGGGCTGCAACAACAGCTCATTCTTTTCGACCAATGCCTTCCTCGGCGAATATCTCGCCAGCCTGGGCAAGTCGGACCTGCTCGGCCCGGCATTGGCTTGGCTGAACGGATTGCAACTGGCGGCACCCGTTCTCATGCTGCTCATGGCCAAGCGGTTCGAGCGGCGCGCCTGGCCGTTTTTGCTCTTTGGCCCTCTGCTGCTGGTGTCGTTCCTGGCGCTGATACTCTTCCCGACGCGGCTCGGCATCATCGTGTCCGCCGCGTTGGTAGGCTTCACCACCGCGATGACGTTTGCCCCGGTGCTGGCGCTTCCTGCGCTGCTAAGTCCGCAAGGCGACGTGCCGCGTACCTCGGCCGGCATGTTTACTGTAAGCTATACGTGCGGGATCGTCATACCGGCGATCAGCGGTGGGCTTTGGGATCTAACGGGCAGGCCGTGGACCGTGTTTCTCCCGCTCTGTCTATGCGCCGTGGGAATGACCGTCTTCGGCACGCTGGTCACACGGCATCGTCCGCCGGCTGAACAAGTACCTGGCCGATAATGCCGACATTGCTCAGGTTTTAATTACGGATTTGCTATAGCTGAGCGCGGAGGAACGATTCTGCATGGCCACCCGACCGAAGAAAGCTGCGCCGCGAAAGCGCTCGTCGACGCGACGGATGCTGCCGAGTGACCGCATTCCCTATTCGCCCATCACGCAACGCCCGCCGCTGAAATTGCCGAATGGCGCCCGTGTGGCGGTCTGGGTCGTCGTCAATGTCGAAGAATGGGACGCGACGCAGCCGATGCCGCGCACGGTGCTGACGCCGCCGGCCGGCGGCTCGCCGATGCCCGACGTGCCCAACTGGGCCTGGCATGAGTACGGCAACCGGGTCGGCTTCTGGCGTTTCGTCAAGGTGTTCGACGAATTCGAAATTCCCGGCGTGATCGCCATCAATGGCTCTGCGCTCGCCGCCTACCCGGAGATCGTGCAAGCCGCGGTCGAACGCAACTGGGAGTTTGTCGGCCACGGCTTTACCCAGCGCAATATGCAGAAGGTGGCCCACGAGCGCACCGATATCCGCAAAGTGCGCGAGGCCATCATCAAGGCGACCGGCAAGCCGCCGCGCGGCTGGCTCGGACCCGGCCTCACCGAGACCTGGCAGACGCCCGATCTGCTCATTGAAGAGGGCTACGATTACGTTGCCGACTGGGTGCTCGACGATCAGCCGGTATGGCTGAAAACGCGCGGCAAGCCGATCGTCAACGTCCCCTACACGCAGGAATGCAACGACGTCGCCATGATGCTGATCCAGCATCACAAGGCTTCCGAATATTATGAGCGCGCGCTCGATCAGTTCGAGCAGATTTACGCGGACGCCGCAGACTCGGCGCGCGTCATGGCGCTGTCGGTCCATCCCTACATCATGGGCGCGGCGCACCGGGTAAAATATTTCCGCAAGATCTTCGAGACGATCCGCAAAAAACACGACGTGCTGTTCTGCACCGGCGCACAGATCGTCGACTGGTATTTGCGCGCCGGGCCCCAACCTCCGTGAGAAATCCGCTCTACTAGTGCGCCGGGAAATTTCCGTGAGTGATTTAGAACGCGCTGCCGCGCCGGCGCACGCCGATCGCGGCGCGCGCGTCATGTTGATCGCTTTGTGCATCGTCTGGGGCTCCACCTGGCCGATCATGCGCATCGCGCTGAGCGACGTTCCGCCCTTCACCATGCGCACGACCAGCACCTTTGTCGGCGGCATCGTGCTGTTCGCGCTCTGCTCCGTCATGCGGCGCAGCCTGCGCGTTCCCGGAGCAAAGGGCTGGGTCCACGTCTTCATCGCTGCAATCCTCAACGTCGCCAGCTTTAGCGTGTTTTCGACCTTTGCTCAGCTCTACGCAGCGACGTCGCGCGTGGCCATTCTTGCCTACACGATGCCGATCTGGGCGGTTGTGCTGAGCTGGATTTTCTTGCGTGAGCGGCCAACCGGCACGCAACCCTTGGCCATCGGCTTGTGCGCGATCGGACTGGCTGTCCTGATCTATCCGCTGACCGCCGCCGGGATTCCGCTCGGCCTCATGCTGGCGCTGGCTACGGGCGTGAGCTGGGCCGCCGGCACGGTTTATCTGAAATGGGCGCGGATCAAGGCCGATCCGATGGCCATCGCGGTCTGGCAGGTGGCGATTTCGTTTTTCGTCATCGGCGCATGCATGCTGATCTTCGAGGGCGGACCCGACTTCCATGCGGCACATACCGAGGGCGTGGTCGCGACCATACTGTCGGGACTGCTCGGCACCGGCATCGCCTATGGCCTCTGGTTCTCGATCATCCAGCGGCTGCCGGCGATGACGGCATCGCTGGGCGTGCTTGGCAGTCCGGTCATCGGCGTCATCGCCTCGGTCTTGATCCTGGGTGAGCGGCCCACCGTGACCGATGTCATCGGCTTCGCCATGATTCTGGCCGCCTCGACTTGCGTGCTGTTCTCGCCGAACGAGCCAGCCATCCGCCTTCCCGCATCCGGCGCTGAAAAAGAGCGCGGCGCTACGGTCTGACGGCCAGCGCGAGCTCGGCGGCGCGCACCGTCATCGCGCTCTGCGGATCGGCAAGTTGGTCGACGATGCTAAAATGATTCATGCCGGCGATCTCGCCGAAGCGCGTCTGCGCACCGGCCTTCCGCCAAGCGTCCGCGACCGCCTGACTCTGCCGGCGAAACTCGCTCGATTCGAGCGCGCCGGCCACGGTGTCGAAGGTGCGGCCTTGGGGCAGCGGCCACAACAACGGCGAAACGCGGCGCGCGCCTTCGGCGTCGAGCCGCAAATCCTGGTTCATGCTCGTTTTGATCAACGGACTGAGGTCATAAATGCCCGAAACCGCATAACCTGACGGCACCAGATCGGCCGGCGCCTTGGGATAGATCGACGGCCAATCGGTAGCGACCATGCAGCCGGTGAGATGGCCGCCGGCCGACCAGCCGAAGACCAGCATGCGACGGCCGAGCCGGTCCCACAGGAACAGGCAGGCGCGGCGGATTTGCTCGATGATGTCGGCGATCGTGACCAGCGGACACAAGTCGTAACCAGCGACTGCAACCGTGACGCCGTGCGCGTTCAGCCCGCGCGCCACCTGGCTGAACAGGGATGGATCGAGCGAGCGCCAATAACCGCCGTGAACGAACAGAGCGAGCGGCGCGCTACTGCCCGCTTGCGGAAAAAACAAATCCAGGCTTTGCCGCGGCGTATCGCCGTAAGCGAGGCCGAGCTCGGCGCTGCCTGCCTTGAGCGTGTCGGCGCGATAGTTTTCCGCATCGCGCGCCCAGCGTAGAAAGATCTCCGCATGCTCCGGCACACGGGCGCGATTGTTGTACTCGACCTCGTAATCCATGTCGGCCATCGTCGCCTCCTGTTGGCGACGAAGATTGCGCAACAAAGCCCGGCCGGCAAGCCGCTGCAGCCTTGACCATTTGACCGTCGACAGGCGGCGGGAATCTGCTAGGTGACCTGAATGAACGTCGATGGCAAACCGATGCGAACGATCTGGGTCGAACCCGATGGCTGGTCCGTCGGCGTTATCGATCAGACGATGCTGCCGCATCGCTTCGCGACTGCACGCCTGACCACGGTCGACGAGACGGCGGGGGCGATCCGCAGCATGGTCATTCGCGGCGCGCCGCTCATCGGCGCCGCCGCAGCCTACGGCATCTGTCTTGCGCTGCGCACCGACGCCTCCGATGCAGGGCTCGAGCGCGCCTACGCGCTGCTGCTCGCCACTCGCCCGACGGCGATCAATCTCAAATGGGCGCTCGACGAGATGATCGCCGCGGTGCGCAACCGGCCGCGCGCCGAGCGCAGCGCCGTCGCCTACCGGCGCGCCGCCGAAATTTGCGATCAGGACATCGCCATCAACACGGCGATTGGCCGCAACGGGTTACCGCTGATCGAGGCCATCGCGGCGCGCAAGAAGACGGGCGAGCGCGTCAACGTGCTGACCCATTGCAACGCCGGCTGGCTGGCGGCGGTGGACGTCGGCACCGCAACCGCGCCGATCTACTTCGCGCACGACAAGGGGCTTCCCATTCACGTGTTCGCCGATGAGACGCGGCCGCGGAATCAGGGCGCCTCGCTGACCGCTTGGGAACTCGGCCGCCACGGCGTGCCGCACACGGTGATCGCCGACAATACCGGCGGCCATCTGATGCAGCACGGCCTCATCGACATCATCATCGTCGGCACTGACCGCGTCACCCGCAACGGCGACGTTTGCAACAAGATCGGCACCTACCTGAAGGCGCTCGCCGCCCGCGACAACAACGTACCCTTCTATGTCGCATTGCCCTCGCCCACGATCGATTTTGCCGTCGCCGATGGCGTCGCCGAAATCCCGATTGAGGAGCGTAGCGCCGACGAAGTGGCGACAATCACCGGGCGCACCGCCGATGGCCGTATCGAGACGGTGCGCATCGTGCCCGACGGCTCGCCGGTGGCAAACTACGGCTTCGACGTCACCCCGGCGCCGCTTGTCACCGGCCTTATTACCGAACGCGGCGTCATCGCCGCCTCGCGCGCCGGCTTGGCCGGGGCATTTCCCGAACGCGCCGGAAACGAGCCGGCCGATCCTAGATGATGACAAAGCACGGATAAGTTGCAATGATCGACAAATTCTCGTCTCTCATCCATCGTCGGATGTTTCCGTCGAAGTCCGTGGCGTGCGTAAGCTCTCCGGTCGATCCTCGGCCAACCCGCCGTTACCCGGAATACTGGCCATGAGCGTCAATTCGCTGGTGGCAGCGCTGCCTGCGGACGGGCGGCAATCGCCGAACGCGCTTGCCGTTGCCCGCGGTACCGCGCGCTACCTGCATGCGCTCGGTTATTGCGTGGTGAGCGAATTGCCGCTGCCGTCGGGACGGCGCGCCGATCTGGTTGCGCTCGGCGGCGACGGCGAAATCCTCATCGTTGAAATCAAATCGTCGGTAGCCGATTTTCGCGCCGATCAGAAGTGGACCGACTACCGGCTGCACTGCGACCGGCTGTTCTTCGCCACGCTGCTCGAAGTTCCGCGCGATATCTTTCCGCCCGACGCCGGCCTCATCGTCGCCGACGCATTCGGGGCGTCCATCATCGGCGAAGCGCCCGAGCATCGGCTGGCGCCGGCGACGCGCAGAGCGATGATGCTGCGCTTCGCCCACGCGGCGGCGCTGCGGCTGCAGGCATTGGCCGATCCGCAGGGGCCCTACGCGGGTGAAATCTAAGCGGCAGGTTGGGTGGCGAGCGCGGATCCGTCGCGGCTTGCCTTGAGCCGTTCGAGGCAAGCGCGCAGCTCCGCAAGATTCACCGGCTTGGTGAGCGTATCCCACACGTTGAGCTTGAGCAACTCGGCGACCTTTTGGGCCTCGCCGCAGACGGTCTGGTCGCAGCCGCTGATGATGATGATCGGAATCTTGCAGCCGAGAACCCAGAGACGCCGCAGCAGTTCGACGCCGGCGTGTTCGCCAAGCGACAGATCGAGCGTGATGCAGTCGAACACGTGGTCCTGGACGAGTTGCGCGGCCTCGTCGTAGCTGGCCGCGCCCGCCGGAAAATAGCCCGCCTTGCCGGCAACCCGGCAGATGATCATGCGATGGAGGTTGTCATCATCGATGACGAGAAGGCGCAGCGATCCCGGCTGCGCGTGACCCGCCTGAGCCAAGCCCTCTTGAGCCAAGCCTTCCTGGGCCAAACCCTCCTGACCGGTCACGGTCAATTCCGGCTGATCGAGCATCGCGTCCCCCGTCAACTATCGCAACCGATAGTCGAGCTAAAGAATACGCCACCGATGCGAAATTTGGCTTAATGAGTTTCGCTTAATTCGAGTTTCCACGGCGGCGCCCCAACGGGGTTAGTCGCCGGTAAATAATTCGCCGCAACTTCGATCTTTTGATTATTTCGGCGCGCGCTTGGCGAGAATCCGCTGCAGCGTGCGGCGGTGCATGTTGAGCCGGCGCGCGGTTTCCGAAACGTTACGGCCGCAGAGTTCGTAAATGCGCTGGATGTGTTCCCAGCGCACGCGGTCAGCCGACATCGGATTTTCCGGCGGGTCAATCTTTCGATGATCGAGCGCCAGCAGCGCAGAGGCGACATCGTCGGCATCGACCGGTTTCGCCAGATAGTCGACCGCGCCAAGCTTCACCGCGTTGACCGCGGTGGCGATATTACCATAGCCGGTCAGAATGATGGCGCGCGCTTCCGGCCGCCGTTTCTTCATTGCCGAAATGACGTCGAGCCCGTTGCCGTCACCGAGCCGCATGTCAACGACGGCGAAGGCAGGTGCGGCCTTCTCGACCTGCAACAGCCCGTCGGCGACCGACTCGGCCGTGGAGACCGTGAAGCCGCGGCCCTCCATGGCGCGCGCCAGGCGCTGCAGGAACGATTTGTCGTCTTCGACAATCAGAAGCGAACGCTCGGCGGGAAGCTGGCCCGCGACTGCATTGGTGGCGGCTGCATTGGTCATGGCAATTCTCCGTCAACGCAAAGACAAGGCTTCCACGCCGTGCGTGCGCCGCCCGAGGCCCGTCACTGGTACACCAGTATCGCCGCGATCGGCTCCGGCGGCAATCGGAATGCGCCGTATCGGCCGGCGGTGACCGGTCAACAAAAAGTCAACGATAAGCCGATCGCTGTTTGAGATTTAAGAGACCGGAGCCGCCGCCTCAAGTGGGGCCGAAGGCGGCGACGCGAGCGGGCGCTCGAAGTCGGCGCGGTTCCAGGTCACCTTGATGGTGGCGCCATGCAGCGGCGGCGCTTGATTGATCAGCGACAGCTTGGCCCCGGAACGCTCCAGCAGCGTCTTGGCAATGAAAAACCCGAGACCCAGGCCAAATACCGTTTCATCGTCTCGGCCTCCGTCGAGCGGTTCCGGCCGGCGTTGAGTGACGTAAGGCTCGCCCAGGCGGCTGAGAACGTCGGGCGCAAAGCCGGGGCCATCGTCGCTGATGGTGACGCTGACCTCGTCGGCATTCCATTGCGTCAGAATCTCCACCCGGACCCGCGCGAAGTCGACCGCATTTTCGATGAGATTGCCGAGGCCGTAGCGGATTCCCGGATTACGCGCGCCGAATGGCTCTCCCGCGTGGCCGGGCGGATAGGTGACGGTGACCGCGATGCCAAAATTGCGGTGCGGAGCGACCGCCTCTTCGAGCAGGGCGGAAAGCGGCAACCGGTCGAATGGCTCGGCGGTGGGCAGCTCGGTGATCTTCGCCATGATCTCACGGCAGCGCTGCGCCGCCTCGCGCAACAGCTTCACGTCCTCGGCATGGGGGGAGTTCGGTTCCAGCGTGCGCTCGATTTCGCGCACCACCAGCGTGATCGTCGCCAGCGGCGTACCCAGTTCGTGGGCCGCGGCCGCCGCCAGACCGTCGAGCTGTGACAAATGCTGCTCGCGCGCCAGGACCAATTCGGTCGCCGCCAGCGCGTCCGATAGTTGGCGCGCCTCTTCGGCGACTTGCCACGTGTAGACGCCGATATACCCGATCGCCAGCAGGATCGAGAGCCAAACCCCCACCATGTAGATTTCGGGAAGTTCGAGCCCGTGCTGGGTCTCCCAGGGCAGATCGTAATGAAAGAAGACGAGCACCGTCGCGCACAGCATGGCGAAGGTGCCAATCAGCAGAGTCATGCGCGGCGGCAGCGCCGTCGCCGAGATCAGCACCGGGCCAAGCAGCAGGAACGAGAACGGATTCTCCAGACCGCCGGTCAGAAAGAGCAGCGCCGCAAGCTCGGCGATGTCGAAGCCAAGCAGCCAGGCGGCGCGGTCGGGCTCAAGCCATTGCGTCTTCGGAAAGCCGAGACGCAGCGCCACGTTGAGCAGCACGGCAACGGCAATGACGGCCAGGCAGGACCAGATCGGGACCACGACATAGTCGAGGCCCGAATGCACGACGAAGAGCGCCGCCAATTGGCCGAAAACGGCGAGCCAGCGCAGGCGGACCAGCGTGTCGAGCCGCACGTTGCGCGGGCGATCGTAGCTGCGAGGCAGACCGAACATAGAGACAAATGTAGCTTTTGCCGGGGCGCAATCCAAAGGGGGCAAGGTGACGCTGGTGTCCCGATTCCGAAGTTCGCACGATTGGGCGGCGCGCTCGTATGCGAACTTCGGAATCGAAGGACACCAGCAACTTATTGACCTAGTGTGGCTTTGGTTCTGAAGTCCGCATGATGAGTTCGCGGCACGGGTGATGCGGACTTCTGAACCGCCACACTAGCATCGGCGCCGCCTATGCGGCAAAATATGACGAAATCGACGCGGCGCGCCGCCGCAAGTGCCCGGAGCAGGCGCGCACCGATCCGAATGGAGCACCGCAATGGCCTACCAGCTCGATCAGTTCATTTCCGACTGCCGTTCCATCCTCAAGCGCGATCCCGGCCCGAATGGCCGCGAGCAAGTACGCACCAAGCTCGAATCGCTCTTACAGAATCCCGACTTCGTCAGTGAGCATTGTGGCGAGCAAACACCGCGCGGCTTGCACGTGCTTTATGATGATCCGGAACTCGGCTTTCAGATCCTCGCCCACATCAACGACAAAGCGCGCGTATCTCCGCCGCACGACCATGGCGCTTCGTGGGCCATCTACGGCCAAGCCACCCATTACACCGAAATGACCGAATGGGAGCGCGAGGACAACGGCGGCGATTTGAGCCACGCCAAGCTCAAGCCGGTGAAGAAATACCGTCTCACACCAGGCCACGCCGGCATCTACCAGGATGGCAAGATCCATTCGATCGATTATCCGGATTATGCCCGTTTCGTGCGGGTGACCGGAACCAATCTCGACAAAATCAATCGCGTGCGCTTCGACCTGAAGACCGGCGAAGTGCACCGGATGACGCCGCAGCAGGCGACGTGACATCTTCGGCGGTCAGTCAGAACATAGACGCCGCGCCGGCGCCGCAGCGCGAGACGCCTTCGGTAACCGCGAGAGAGCTCCGCGGCATGATCGCCGATGGCGGAGAACTCGCGCTCATCGACGTGCGCGAGGAGCTTATTTTCTCACAAAGCCATCTTTTGTTGGCGCGCTCTGTGCCGCTCAGCCGCTTCGAGCTGAAATTCGTAAGTCTTGTCCCGCGCCGCGGAACCCGCATTGTGCTCTGTGATGACGGTGACGGCCTAGCCGCGCGCGCCGCGGCGATCCTGACGCGCAATGGCTACACCAGCGTTGCTGTTCTTGCTGGCGGCGTTGCGGCTTGGGGCACGGCTGGCTTCGAGCTGTTTTCGGGCGTCAACGTGCCCAGCAAGGCCTTCGGCGAGTTCGTCGAGCACAAAGCCGGGACGCCGAACATCGCCGCCGACGAGCTTGCGCGTCTGTTACGCGAGGGTGCCGATATCGTGGTGCTCGACAGTCGGCCGTTCGACGAATACGCGCGGGTGTCCATCCCGACCGCAATCAACGTACCGGGGGCCGAGCTTGTCTTGCGAGCCCGCGAAACTGCGCCGTCACCCGCCACCACAGTCGTCGTCAATTGCGCCGGCCGCACGCGCAGCATCATCGGCGCGCAATCGCTGATCAACGCCGGCCTGCCCAACAAGGTCGTGGCGCTGCGCAACGGCACGATGGGATTTAGCCTCGCCGGCTTTTCCTGCGACAGCGGCAAGAACCGCCGGGCGCCGGACGTTTCCGGGAAAACGCTCGAGTGGGCGCGGGAGGCCGCGGCGGAGGTGGCGCAAAAGTGCGGCGTCAAACCGATCGACCGCCAGACGCTCGATGATCTTGGGGCCGACGCCGAGCGGACGCTTTATTTGTTCGACGTGCGCGATCCCGCCGAGTACGCAGCCGGTCACGTGGCCGGTGCGATTTCGGCGCCCGGCGGACAGCTGGTGCAGGCTACCGATCAGTATGTCGGTACGCTCGGCGCGCGCATCGTGCTGGTCGATGACCGTGAAGTGCGGGCGCTGATGACCGCGTCGTGGCTGCGGCAGATGGGCTGGCAGGACGTGTTCGTGCTGGCCTCTTCAGGAACGGAGACCGGTTCGCCGCACGCGTCGGTTCTGCAAGCCGCGCCGGCCAAGGGCGACGCCATCGAGTGTGGCGCGCTCAATGATTTGCTGGCCCGCGGCCAAGCGACCGTCGTCGACCTTTCGCTCAGCCGGGATTATCTGAAAGCGCATATCCCGGGCGCATGGTTCGCTATTCGGACGCGGCTTGAGCACGCGGTCAAAAACATTCCGCTGCGTGGCACGCTGGTGCTCACGTCCGAAGACGGCACGCTGGCGCGCTATGCCATGGCCGAAGCCGAATCGCTGATCGATAGCCCGGTGCGCTGGCTTGCCGGCGGCAATGCCGCCTGGCAGGCGGCCCGCTATACGCTCACGGCCGAGCCCGAGAACGATGCTAGGTACATGGCTGATGAGCCCGTCGATCAATGGCGTAAGCCGTACGAGCGGTCAGGCAACACGAGAGCGGCGATGGCCGAATATTTGGCCTGGGAGACCGACCTGTTGCCGCGCATCGCGCGCGATGGATCCCTTCACTTTTCCTGCGTCGGCGGATCTGCGCACTAACGTTGCGGAATTTTCCGCCCAAGGACTTCCTGCGGCAGCATTTTCAGGGGTGCCAGGCCGCTGGCGCCGGCGTTCGTTCGGCGGGCTCGCCGCGCGCGGCCTCGATCATTTTCATCACGGCGCGCAAGACCTCCTTTACGCCCTCGCCACTGACGCCGGAAATAACGAACGGCGATTTTCCAGCGGCGCGCTTGAGCCGGGCGACTTGTTGTTTGATCTCGGCGGCGCTCATGGCGTCGGCCTTGTTGAGAACGACGATCTCCGGTTTCTCCGCAAGCTCGTGGCCGTAGGCCGACAGCTCGGCGCGCACCGTCTTGTATGCGTCACCGGCATCGCCGAGCGTGCCGTCGACAAGGTGGAGCAGCACCCGGCAGCGTTCGACGTGACCGAGAAAGCGGTCGCCGAGGCCGGTGCCCTCATGCGCGCCCTCGATCAGGCCGGGAATATCGGCGAGCACGAATTCGCGGCCATCGACATCGACAACGCCGAGCTGCGGCGTGAGCGTGGTGAACGGATAATCGGCGATCTTCGGCTTGGCCGCGCTGACCGCGGCGAGAAACGTCGATTTTCCGGCATTTGGCAGGCCGACGATGCCGGCGTCGGCAATGAGCTTGAGCCGGAGCCGGATGGTGTGCTCCTCGCCCTGCTGGCCTGGATTGGCATGGCGCGGCGCCCGGTTGGTCGAGCTCTTGAAATGGGCGTTGCCGAAGCCGCCATTGCCGCCGCGCAGCAGCACCATCTGCTCGCCCGACTCGGTCAGATCAGCGATGAGTGTGGCGCCATCCTCCTCGTAGATTTGCGTGCCAACCGGCACTTTGAGGACGATGTCAGCTCCATTGGCGCCGTGGCGGTCCTTGCCCATGCCGGCTTGGCCATTCTTGGCGTAGAAATGCTGCTGGTACCGGTAGTCGATGAGCGTATTGAGGCCTTCGACTGCCTCCGCAATCACATCGCCGCCCTTCCCGCCATCGCCGCCGTTCGGTCCGCCATACTCGATGAATTTCTCGCGCCGGAACGATACGCAACCGTTCCCGCCGTCACCGGAGCGGACATAAATCTTGGCTTCGTCGAGGAATTTCATGGCCGTCCACAGGGGTCGGAGCGTACTGACAGCTGTACTCGCATTGCTTTAATTTCAACCCACTTGGCGTCCAATTGATCGGAATCAATGCTCCGACAAGGCCGATTGGGGCATTTCATCGGTCGCGCGTTAGAATTTGGTCAATAGCGCTCGGAGGTCAAAAAGATGGTCGCGACAGCGAAGCCTCAACGATTCATCGTTGCAGCCGGGGCCGTTCTCACATTGCTGTTCGTGCTGTTCGCTCCCGACCTGGGTCAAGCTCAGACTCCCGCGCCGGGCGAGGAGACGGTATCGCTTTCCATCGGCGCATCGACGATGGTCACGCTCGGCGAAAACCGGTCAACCGGATACTCGTGGCGGCTCGAAACGGCGCAAAGCACCAACTTGGAGATCGTTCGCGTGATCGATCGGGGTTACCGCGCCGAAGCGAGCGGCCTCCTTGGAGCGGCCGGCTCGCATCGCTGGCAAATCACGGCGCGGGCGGCCGGGACCGCAAGGGTCGTGTTCACCTATTCGCGGTCGTGGCAGAAGGGCGACATCACCGCGACCAAAGCGGTCGACGTCACCGTGACGGGAAGCCAATAGCCATTTTTGCCGAACGTGTTTGCCCAAGTTGTGTTCATCCAAGTGGTGTTCAGGCGGTGGCGACCTGAGCTAGAAATGCTTCGGTAGCCGGCGTTCGAGGCCCGCCGGCCCTGTACCGACAGTGAGGCATGGCGTGGGGCCGATTTTCGAGGATGCAATGCCGGCGGGCCGCTGCGCCGCATTGCGAGTGATGGTGCGGGCCGCTGGCACGCTGCTTCTTTGCGCCATGGCTGCCTCGGCGAATGCGCAATCGCAGCGACAGGTTCTCGATTTCAGCCAAATCATGCAGTCGCAGCCGAAGCTGCTTAAAGCCGAAGCCGCCAAGCTCGCACCGCACCGCAAAGGCGAAACCGATATCTACGCCATTGGGATCGCCGGCTGGCCGATGGACGTCTTCCTCAAGGAAGTCGACGGCGGGCTCGCCGCAATCGGCACGACGCTGCCGATCAAAAGCCGCACCCTTCGCCTCATCAATCATCCGGCGACGGTCTCAACCCTGCCGCTCGCCACCGCGCCAAATTTCGCCGCGGCCGTGCATGCGGCTGGCAGCGTGATGGACAAGAAGGACGATGTTCTCGTCCTCTTGATGACCTCGCACGGCGATCGCAACGGCGTCGGGCTGCAACTGCCCTTCAAGATGATTGCGCTCACGCCTAATGAGGTGGCAACGACCCTCGACCGCGAAGGCATCACGAATCGTGTGGTGATCGTATCGGCCTGCTTTTCTGGAATTTTTGTACCGCCGCTGCAGAACGACAACACCATCGTCATGACTGCCGCCGACGCCAATCACACCTCGTTCGGCTGTGCTCCCGAAAACGACTGGACCTATTTCGGCGACGCGTTTTTCAGACAGGGTCTTGCGCCCGGAACAGATTTTCAGAATGCCTTCGACCGCGCCCGCGTCCTGATCCAGGGCTGGGAAGTGATGGACCACGCGCCGCCGTCCAATCCGCAAGGTTCTTTTGGCCCGGCGCTGGTCGCCAAGCTCGCGCCGTTCTTTGGTCACGCGCGGACTAGCGAAGGGCAGTAGCGGGAAACTACGCCAAGCAGTTCACCTGCCCCAAGACCATTTGCCAAGACCATTGCCGAGATCATTTGCCCCAAGCCTTGAGCGATTCCCAAAGCTTTCGATCGAGACGAAAGCGGTCGGTAGGAGCGGCGGAATTGATGGCGCGGATACGCGACAACCGCACGCCGGTCCATTGAAAACCGCACTTTTCCAGCACCCGCCGCGAGGCCGGGTTGCTGACGCGAGCGCCGGCCTGCAGCGCTTCGTGCTCCAAGTCGCCAAAGGCGTGATCGATCACCGCGCGAGCGGCCTCGGTCGCATAGCCTTGGCCCCAATAAGGAACGCCGAGCCAATAGCCGATTTCGGCGACGCTTTCGTACGGATCGATGCCGCAAGCGCCGATCAGAACATCATCGAGCGTCATCACGAATATGGCCTCGCCGCGCGCAGCGGTTGACGGCGGCGATGAATTCCTTGGCGTCCTCGATCCCATAGGGATAAGGCAGGCGTGCGGTGTTCACGGCGATGCGGCGATCGTCGGCAAGCTTAGCGATCGCGTGTGCGTCCTCGCGGCGCGGCGCGCGCAGCACGAGCCGCACGGTCTTGAGCACCGCGACGGTTCGCTGCTCCTGCTCCGTCCGCGCAGGCACGTCTTCCGCAAGGGTCGTCGCACAAAGGGTCATGGCACGGGCTCCTGCCAAAAAGCCGAAAGGGGAGCCGGTATCCCGGTCTCCCCTCTTTCGGAGCCCATTCGGGCCCACCGGTTCGACTGGATACCGGCGGACCTCGTTTGATCCACCGTATTACTGGGCCGCGGCCTCCGTCATCGGAAGTACCGATACGAAAACGCGGCCCTTGGTCTTGGTACGGAACTCAAGCTTGCCGTTGATCAGGGCAAATAACGTGTGGTCGCGGCCGATGCCGACGTTACGGCCGGGATGCCACTTGGTGCCGCGCTGGCGTGCGATAATGTTGCCGGCAACAACGTCTTCGCCGCCGAAAATCTTGAGCCCCAGGCGCTGGCCCGCCGAATCGCGGCCGTTGCGCGAGGATCCGCCTGCTTTCTTGTGAGCCATCTCTACCGCTCCGAACTCTATTGACCGCTATCTATACCGGATTCGTGACAAAAACACCAACAAATCGGGTCATTTCTTTGGCGCGCGCTTCGGCGCGGGCTTTTCAGCCTTGGTCTTTGGCGCTTTGGCTTTGGCCTCTTCAGCGCCACCCTCGGCCGCCGCCGCGCTCGTCGCTTCGGCGGATGCGGTCGCGGCTGCTGGCGCTGCCGTTTCCTTGCGCTTCGCGGTCTTGCTCGGCTTGTTGCCGTCGGTGAGGATTTCGGTAATGCGCAGAAGCGTAAATTCCTGACGATGACCACGCTTGCGCCGCGAATTCTTCCGCCGGCGCTTTTTGAAGGCGATGATTTTCGACCCCCGACCCTGCTCGATCACCTCGGCAGCGACAGTGGCGCCGGCGATGGTCGGCGCGCCAAGCGTTACCGCCTCGCCGCCCACGACCAGCACTTCGCCAAACTCGACAATCTCGCCCCGCTCGCCCTTGATCTTGTCGACCTCGAGCACGTCATCGGCGGCGACGCGATATTGCTTGCCGCCCGTTTTGAAGACCGCGAACATCCCATTCTCCGTGTTCGATCCCGGCGCTCGGAGTTAAGTCCGGACCGGCTTTTTCCAGTCGATTGGGTTGATGGTTGCCGGCGGCTCAGTGACGGCCTAAGACCGCACCGACGCGACGCCGGGCCGCGGCTCTTATGGCTAGACCCTAAGTCACTGTCAAGAAATGCAAAGCAGGCCAGCCTGGGGCGCGCGGGCGGGCCGCAATAAACCCGCCTTCGTTAGTGTTAACTATTGCGGCGACGTGCCGCTGAAGGACTGCCTCTATAAGCTTGGAAGCACTCGCGGAATCCGCAATCGTGCAGCCCGGCACGACCGTAGGTCGAAAGCAGTCCGAGCGGTCAGTTGGTTCGATGGAGGAAACAGCAATGACGAGGCTGTCGCGCCGGACATTGCTGACGGTCGCGCTGCCGGCGCTGGCGGCCGGAACGGCGCGCGCGCAGGACGATTACCCGACCCGCCCGGTGACTTTCGTGGTGCCGTTTGCCCGCGGCGGCGGCACCGACATTCTGGCGCGAGTCCTGGGCCGAAAAGCTGCAGGAACAACTCGGTCAGCCCTTTGTGGTGCAGAACCGTCCGGGCGAGGGCACGGTCATCGCAACCAACTTCGTCGCGAAATCGCCCCCCGACGGATACACGATCATGATGTCGGTTTCGACGCTCGCAATCGACGCGACGATATACAAGAAATTGCCCTACGATCCGGCCAAGGACTTGGCGTTGGTCGCTGTCATCGCCAACGTGCCGTTCGTGCTTGTGGTCAACCCATCGCTGCCGGTGTACAGCGTCGACGATCTGATCGAACTCGCCAAGCAAAAACAGTTGAGCTTTGGCTCCGGCGGGGTCGGAGCCTTCCATCATCTGGCCGCGCAATTATTCGCCACCATGGCCGGCATCAAGCTCACGCACGTGCCGTATCGTGGCACTGTACCGGCACTTAACGATGTAGTCGCCGGCTACGTCCAGCTCATGTTCACCGATTACGGCCCGGCAGCGCAGATGATCGCTTCCGGAAAGCTCCGTCCGCTGGCAGTGACAACAAAAACGCGGCTGCCTGCACTGCCGGATGTTCCGCCGCTCGCCGAGGCCGGCGTCCCGGGCTTCGATCTTGCCGCGTGGCAAGGCGTGATCGCGCCGGCGGGAATGCCGAACGGCATCGTTGACAAGCTCAACTCGCAGCTCAACGTCATCGTGGCCACGCCGAACCTGCAAGTGACGCTCCACGATCTTGGCATGAATCCCGTCGGCAAAGGCAATCCGGAAGAGCTCGCTTCGTTTTTGCAGACGGAGATCGTTCGCTGGGGCAAAATCGTCGAGACGGCCGGCATCGCGAAGTCCGAGTGACGCAAAGCGAGGGCTTGCCGTGCCGTCATCCGCGCCAAACGAGGTCGACCGGCAGCTTCCCGCCGGCGATGAGATTTTCCTCGATCACGTCGCCCATTTTGTGCGCGACCCCGAAGCGGCGCGGCGCGCGCTGATCCGCTGCGGCTTCGCACCGACACCGATCTCGATCCAGGTCAATCCCGATCCTTCCGGCGGCGCGCGTCCGACCGGGACGGGAAATGTCACGGCGATGTTCCAGCGTGGCTATACCGAAGTGCTGTTCAAGACTTCGGACACCCCGCTCGCGCGCGAATTCGACGCGATGCTGGAAGAGTACGCGGGATTGCATCTTGCAGCCTTTGCCGTCGCCGACGCGGCTTTGGCGCACCGGCGGCTCGACGCGAGTGGCTTCGCCGTGCGCGAACTGGTCCGCATGTCGCGGCCGGTCGACACCGAAGCTGGCCCGGCCACGGCAGCCTTCACCATCGCGCGCGTTGAGCACGGTGTCATGCCGGAGGGCCGGATTCAGATGCTCACGCACCATACCGAGCAGGCGGTGTGGCAGCAGCGCTGGCTCGATCATCCAAACAGCGCGGTCGGACTTATCGACGTTGTCATCGCGGTAGCCGACGTTGAAGAGGCCGCGCAACGCTTCGCGCGTTTCACCGGTCGCAGCGCAACGCGGACATCAGGCGGCGCGGCGCTGCAGCTCGATCGCGGCGGAATTTATCTCGTCAACTACGACAGGATCAGCGAGCGAGTGCCGGAAGTGGCGATAACGAGGCTGCCTTTCATGATCGGCTATGCTGTACGCGTTCAGTCGCTCGCCGCCGCGGAAACGGCGGTCGAGCGCGCCGACCTCGCCTGGCACACATTCGAAGAGGGAATAACGGCGGCCTTTCCGATCGAGCTCGGCCAGGGCGCCTGGTTCTTCGTCGAGCAACCGGCCTGGCTGCCGTGGCGGCACTAACGGCGCGATAATTCAGAGAGCCGGCCGAACGCTGCTATTCAGCCGGGACCTTCTCGGGCTCGGCCGGCACGACTTCCTTGACCGCACCGCGCCAGCCGTTGTGCGTCAGATCGAAGATGATGCCGTTGGGGTCTTTGTATTTGACCTCGTAGAAGGCGTTCGGGTTGTTCTGCGGCGCACCGCTGAAGTGAGTGGCGCCGGCGTCGGTGACCTTCTTGGCGGTCTCTTCAAGATCGTCGACCCACATACCGAAGTGAACGAGGCCGTGATAACCCTTGTGGAAGCCGGGGACGTCGCCGTCGTATTTCAACAGCGCGACGTTGACGGTGCCGTCGGAGACGTAGCAGCCGATGCCGGCCTTGCCGACGATCTTCATGCCGAAGGCTTCCTCGAAAAACTTGGCCGCCTTGTCGGGATCTGGAACCGACAGCGCGATGTGTCGAAGCCGTGCAGCCATGGCAGCCTCCTTTGCCAGCAGGGCAACCCCGCGGAATATGACGGAAGCATCCGCCGCCAGTTGCTAAGCGTCAAGCACCGTCTCAGTGCGTACCTATTTCGCCTTGATCCCGGCGCTGACGATCACTTCGCGCCACTTGTCGATATCGGATGCGATACGGTCGCCGAGTTGCTGCGATGAACTCGGCGCCGCTTCGACGCCGACTTTCGCCAGTTCGGTCACGGTCTTGGGTTCGTGCAGCAGCGCGTTGGTCTCGGCATTGAGCCGCGACAGAATCGGCGCTGGCGTTCCTGCGGGCGCATTGAGGGCTTGCCACAGGACGGCCTCATAGCCGGGAAGGCCGGACTCCGCGATCGTCGGCACGTCCGGCAGCGACGCGCTGCGCTGCGCTCCGGTCACCGCGATGGCGCGAACTTGGCCTTGTTGGATCAGCGGCAATGTCGGCGGAATGGTCACGAACGCCATATCGACCCGCCCGGCGATCAAGTCCGGCACCTCCTGCTCGGTGCCGCGATAAGACACCGCCGTAATCTGGATGCCGGCCATTTTGTTGAACAGAAGCGCCGGCGAGATTGGCGAGCGTCGCCGGCCCAGCCTCGGCAAACGTATGCTTCCCGGGCTCGGCTTTAGCCAGCGCGATGAGCGTCCGCCACGGTGTGCGCCGAGAGGCCGGGGTAGCTGGCAAGAATGAACGGCGAGGCGCCGATCATCGACACCGGCGCGAAGCTCTTGATCGGATCGAACTTGAGCGTGGCAACCAGACTGGGCAGCAGCGTGTAACTCGTGTTGAGCAGGCCGATCGTGTAGCCGTCCGCGGCCGCGCGCGCGACGTATTCGTAGGCGATTTCGCCGCTGGCGCCGGGCCGGTTCTCCACGACGACGGTTTGACCGAGCTTCTCGCCTAACCTTTGCGCCACCACGCGCGCCACGATGTCGGAGCTGCTGCCGGCCGGAAATGGCACGATCAGATGAAGCGGCCGCTCCGGCCAATCACCCGCACAGGCCGCAGATGAGGCGTCGATTACGACGACCACAAGCGCCGCCAACATTGCAAGAAATCTGAATTTCATCATCGACCCCCTTGTTGTCAGAGAATGGCCTCGGCCTCCCGCAAACTTTCGAACAGAGCCGTGCGCAATAAAAACTTCCGCGCCAGTTCCGGATTTTCCGCCGTGCGCCGCAGCTCGTCGTGATTGCGCTTGCGCACCGCGGGATCACGCTCGGCCAAGAGCCGTTTGTTGCGAATGGTCTGCGCCTGCGTGTGCGCGATAGCGACGTGGCGGCGCTGGCGCTCGTAGCGGTCGAGCACGCCGTCGTCGGTTTCTCCGCGTGCGATGGCGATGAGCTTGTCGGCGAGATTAATGGCGTCATGCACGCCCGAGTTCATGCCCATGGCGCCGATCGGACTGTTCACGTGGGCTGAATCGCCGGCGAGGATGGCGCGCCCGACGCGGAATTTCTGTGCCACACGCTGATGCACGACATACAAATTGCTGCCGATGATGTCGAACGGCTTGCCGGTCGGCAGAAATTTCTGCATCTGCGCCTGCAAGACCTCGGGCCGCATCAGCGCCTTTTCGTCGGCCTTCGGGTCGGTCGGAAAGTGCACGCGCCAGCGGTCCGGCGGCCCTTTCCAGTGGAACAGATTAGACCACTCGTCAGGGTCCGATATGTAATTGCGATGGGCGTAACCGTGCTTGGTGAAATCGTACGCGACTTCGATGTTGAGCGTGCGATCGTCGTAGGTGAAGCCCTCGAAGGCGATGTCGAGCTCTTTGCGTACGATGCTGCGCGCACCCTCGCCGCTGACGATATAGCGGCCCTCGACGATCTCCTCTTCGCCCGCCGGATTGACGATCCGTGCAGTGACGCCGTCGCCGTCCTGCGCGAACGAGATGAATTCCGTGTTCAGGCGCGGATCGATATTGGGATGCGCCTTCGCCATCTTCAGCGCTTCCTCGACGATCTTGATGCGCTCACATTGCAGCACGTAGGGAAAGCGCGTGTCGCCTTTCAGATGCGCGTGATCGAATGCGGCGATGAGCTTGCCTTCATGGCGGTCCCAGTAATGAAACACCGGCGCGATGATGCCGCGCGGCTCGAGCCTCTGGTACAGCCCGAGCCGGTCATACATTTCGAGCGTGGCCGGATGATTGGTCCCCGCCCGCGGCACCTGTTCGAGGAAATTGTCATCGCCGAGCGCCTCGATCAGGCAGACTTTCAGATCGGCCTGCGCGAGCGCCAGCGACAAGCAAAGGCCGACCGGTCCGGCGCCGACGATGACGATGCGATCTGGGTAGGTGGGCATCGGATGTTGTTCGTTCGTCATGCCCGAGCTTCACCCGGGCATCCATGCAGCCTCGCCGCCGCATGGATTGCCGGATCAGGTCCGGCAATGACGATCACCCCTTCGCCACCACTTCCTTGGTCGCGCCGGCCCAGCCGTTGTGGGTGAGATCGAACACGACGCCGTCGGGATTCTTGTATTTGGCCTCGTAGAAGGAATTCGGCGACGTCGGCCGGCCGGCGAGATATTTGCCGCCGGCGGCCAAGACCTTCTTCTCCGCCTCGTCGAGATCATCGACCCACATGCCGAAATGATAGAGACCGGGTTTCTCGTCGCCCTCGGTCTTCAGCAGCGCGACGTTCATCACACCGTCCGACATGTAGATGCCGCGGCGCGCGGTGCCGGCGCGCGTCATGCCGAAAGCGCTTTCGAAGAATTTCGCCGCCTGCTCCGGATCGGGCACGATGATCGCGATATGGCGAAGTCTGGTGGCCATGCTACTTCTCCGTTTCTGCTTCTTGGCTTTGAGTGCGGCACAATAATAACCAGCATTGCTATTTGCAAAGCCCGCGCGTTTGCGGATGATGGCACCGGTCGAAAGCAAAGGCGAACATCGCATCATGCCGGGCGCCGCCAAACGAATACGATTTCATTATCGTCGGTGCCGGTTCGGCGGGCTGCGCGCTGGCGAACCGGTTGTCCGAAGATGCGCGCGTGCTCGTGCTGGAGGCCGGCGGTTGGGACCGCGATCCCTGGATTCACATCCCGCTTGCCTGGGGCCGCATGATGGCGCGGCGCATGCACGATTGGCGCTATTCGACCGACCCCGAGCCGGGCATGAACGGCCGGCAAATCGAAATCCCGCGCGGCAAGGTGATCGGCGGATCGTCCTCGATCAACGCGATGGCTTATGTGCGCGGCCATCGCGGCGACTACGACCGTTGGGCAGCTAACGGTCTCACGCAATGGTCCTATGCGCACGTGCTGCCCTATTTCCAGCGCCAGGAATCCTGGGAAGGCGGCGCCGATCAATATCGCGGCGGCGGCGGACCCCTGATCACGCGGCACACCCGCTTTGACGACCCGATCGTCGAGGCTTTCGCGGCTTCGGGCGCCGCCGCGGGTTACGGCTGGACCGACGACTTCAACGGCCGTCAGCAGGAAGGCTTTACGCGGCGGCAGGTGACGATCCGCAACGGCCGCCGCTGCAGCACCGCGGTCGCCTATCTGCGACCGGTGCTGGCACGGCCGAATCTGCATGTCGAAGTCGGCGCGCTGGTCAATCGCGTTCTGCTCGAAGGCGCACGCGCCGTCGGCGTCGAATATCGATCCGCCAGCCGCGACACGGTGCGGAGCTACGCCGCGCGCGAAGTCATCCTCGCCGGCGGTGCGATCAACTCGCCGCAATTGCTCATGCTCTCAGGAATCGGCGATCCCGCGGAGCTGAAAACCCACGGCATCGAAACAAAAGTGCCGCTCGGCGGCGTCGGCAAAAACTTGCAGGATCACGTGTCCGCTGACGTGTCCTATCTCCGCAAAACGCCGGGGACATTCCATCGCCAGATGCGGCTCGACCGCATTCTACGCGATCTGGCCCAGGCTTATTTGTTCGGCACCGGCTTCGCCAGCGATGTGCCGGGCGGCGTTACGGCGTTCCTCAAGACCGGCCTCGACCCCAATCTGCCCGATGTTCAATTTCTGTACCGCGCCGGATCGTTGGCGGCGCAGCCCTATCTGCCGCCGTTCCTGCCGAGCTTCGCCGACAGTTTCGGCTGCCGGGTGGCATTGCTGCGGCCGAAGAGCCGCGGCCGCGTATCGCTTGGGGTCTTCCGATCCGCGCGCACCGGCGCATATCGGGCTCAACTTTCTCACCGACGACGACGATCTGAAAGTGCTGCGTGCCGGCATTCGCATGGCGATCGAGGTCGGCCGTCAGCGTCCGATCACGCCGTTCGTCGGCGCCGAAATGACGAAGCTCGACACCGACGCCGAGATCGACGCCCATGTGCGCGCGACCGGCATTACCGTCTATCACCCGATCGGCACCTGCCGCATGGGCAGCGACAACGACGCCGTCGTCGATCCGCAATTGCGCGTGCGCGGCGTCGAGGCGTTGCGGGTGGTCGATGCCTCGATCATGCCGGACCTGACCGGCGGCAACATCAACGCGGTCGTGATCATGATCGCCGAGAAGGCAGCCGACATGATCCGTGGCCGTACCGCGCTTGCGCCCAGTAACGCGTAATCCAGCCATGCCGCGCACCGCCAACGCTACCGAATACGATTACGTCATTGTCGGCGCCGGCTCCTCCGGCTGCACGCTGGCCAACCGGCTGTCCGAAGACGCGCGCGTGCTCGTGCTGGAAGCGGGCGGCTGGGACCGCGATCCATGGATTCACATTCCGCTCGGCTGGGGCCGCATACTCGGTCGGCGCATGCACGACTGGATGTACTTTTCCGAGCCCGAACCGGGAATGCAAGGGCCGGCAGATCGAATGCGCGCGCGGCAAGGTGATCGGCGGATCGTCGTCGATCAACGCCATGGCCTATGTGCGCGGCCATCGCGGCGACTATGATCGCTGGGCCGCCTCCGGTCTCGATCAATGGTCTTACGCGCACGTGCTGCCCTATTTCCGGCGGCAGGAATCTTGGGAAGGCGGCGCAAGTCCATATCGCGGCGGCGACGGGCCGCTGACGACGCAGCTCGACGCGCTTTTCCGATCCGCTGGTCGAGGCCTACGCGGAAGCCGGCGCGTTTGCCGGCTATCGCTGGACCGGCGATTACAACGGCCGCGAACAAGAGGGCTTCAGCCGCTGGCAATCGACCATCCGCAAAGGCCGCCGCTGGAGTGCGGCTGCCGCGTATCTGCGCCGGCCATGGCGCGAAAAATCAGCGCGTAAAAATCTGCGCGTCGAGGTGGGCGCGCTGGCGAGCCGCGTGCTCATCGAACGCGACCGCGCGATCGGCGTCGAATATATTGCACACGACGGCCGAACCGTTTCCGCCCACGCGACGCGCGAAGTGCTCCTCGCCGGCGGCGTCATCAACTCGCCGCAGCTCTTGATGCTATCGGGGATCGGCGATCCGGCCGAACTACATGCCCACGGCATCGACGTGAAAGTGCCGCTGCCGAGCGTCGGGCAAAAATCTGCAGGATCACCTCTCGGCCGGACTGGTCTACGCACGCAAAGAGCCAGGCAAATTTCACCAGGCAATGCGGCTCGACCGCATCACGCGCGAGCTCGCCAGGGCCTATCTGTTCGGCACCGGCTTCGCGAGCGATCTACCCGGCGGTCTGGTTGCGTTTCTCAAGACCGACACGGCGGCGCCAATGCCGGACGTCCAGTTTCTGTTCAACGCCGGATCGATGGCGGCAAGGCCTTATCTGCCGCCATTCCTGCCGGCATTCCCCGACAGTTTTGGCTGCCGAGTCGCGCTGCTGCGGCCGCACAGCCGCGGCCGTGTCGAGCTTGCCTCCGCCGATCCGCGCGCGCTGCCACGCATCTATCAGAACTTCCTCGCGGATGAGGACGATCTGAAAGTCTTGCGCGCCGGCTTGCGCATGGCACGCGAAGTCGGCCGGCAGACGCCGCTTGCGCCGTTCGTCAGCGCCGAGCTGACGCCGCTCAAGAGCGACGCCGAGATCGATACCCATATCCGCGCGACCGGCATCACCGTGCATCATCCAGCCGGCACCTGCCGCATGGGCGCCGATGAGCAGTCGGTCGTCGACCCGGAATTGCGCGTGCGCGGCGTGGAAGCGTTGCGCGTGGTCGACGCGTCCGTGTTTCCAGACCTCGTCGGCGGCAACATCAACGCGCCGGTGATCATGATCGCCGAGAAGGCCGCCGATATGATAAGGGAACGCCCGCCATTGCCACCAAGCAATGCGTAACGTCATTCGGGAGGGGCAGCTTGCACACAGCAAATAGCAACATGGCCTGGCCGGACGCGATTTTCCGCCATTTCCAGCGCGTCGGCATCCGCCAGGTCGGCTATGTGCCCGACGCCGGCCACAGCCGGCTCATCGCGCTCTGCCAGGTCGATCCGGACATCGCCGACGTGGTGCTGACCACGGAGGAGGAAGGCGTCGGGCTCGTCGCCGGCGCAGCGCTTGGCGGCCAGCGCGCGGCGCTGTTGATGCAATCGAGCGGCGTGGGCAATTGCATCAACATGTTTTCGCTGTTTCGCAATTGCGGCTTCGGCTGCGTGCTCTTGGTAACGATGCGCGGGGAGTTCGGCGAATTCAATCAATGGCAAGTACCGATGGGCTCGATCACGGCGGACGTGCTGCGGCTCTCCGGCTTTCTCACTTATCGGGTCGAAAGCCCGGATGACGTCGATGAGATCGTCGGCGCCGGCTGTGACATGGCGTTCGACGGTAACCTGCAGGTCGCCATTCTGCTTTCGCAGCAGCTGATCGGCCGCAAACAATGGGTCCGCTGATGCTCGACCGGCGGGACTTTGCGCGGGAGCTTTTGGCCGATCGCGGCGATCTGCTCGTTGTCAGCGGGCTTGGTTCGGCGACCTACGATGTGGCTGCCGCCGGCGATCATCCGCTGAACTTTTATCTCTGGGGTGCCATGGGCGGCACCGCGATGATCGGATTAGGCCTCGCGCTGGCGCGGCCCGACCGCCGCGTCGCCGTACTCACGGGCGACGGCGACATGCTGATGGGGATCGGCAGCCTCGCCACGATCGGTGTCAAGCAGCCGAAAAACCTCGCCGTCGTCGTGCTCGACAACGCCCGTTACGGCGAGACCGGAATGCAGGCGAGCGCCACGCAATCCGGCATCGATCTGGTCGCCGCAGCACTCGCTTGTCGTTTCAAGGATGCGCGCGCGGTCTCGCGCCTCGATGAGGCGGGCGAGGTGCGTAGATTGCTGCACGCGGGCGAAGGCCCGATTCTCGTCAATGCGCGTATCGGCGCCGAGGAAACCCCGCGCGTGCTGCCGTTGCGCGACGGACACGCCATCAAACTGCGATTCATAGCGGCATTGAATGGTGCGTGACGATTGGCCGATCAGTGCGCGCTCTGCTCCGAATGAGCCAGCGCGCGACGCAACTCAGCCGCGCCAATTTCGTAGCCGGTGAAGATGCGAAAGCAAGCGATGCCTTGATACAGAAGGAGTTCGTAGCCGCCCATTGTCAATAATCCAGCAGAGCGAGCGCCAACCAGGAATGGCGTATCCATCGGCGTATAGACAGCGTCAAACGCCCAACTGCCTTTATCGAGCACATGATTGGGAAACGCGCTGCCGTCATAACCAACCATGCCTAACGGCGTGCAATTGACGAGGCCGTCAGCGCTTTCGCACGCCTGCTGGATCGATCCGGCCACTTGAACATCGAGCGTATGGTGCGCGCCAACAAGCGCATGCGCCAATTCATCCGCCTTGGCCCGCTCGGCATCGAACACATAAAGCGCCTTGGCGCCGAGGGCCGCGAGCGCAAATCCAATCGCCTTGCCGACGCCGCCGCACCCCGCCATGGCAACGCGTCCTGGCGTGGAGTTGCTGAAATTGGCGCGGTAGGCGCCGAGAAATCCCGTGTAATCCGTGTTCGTTCCGATCGCTCCCGCAGGTTCGAATGAAACCGTATTGCAGGCAGCGATCGCGCGGACGATCGGTTCTTCAATCGTTACTCGCGGCAGCACCCTTTCCTTGTACGGAAACGTGATGTTCAGTCCGCGATAGCCCTCCGCCTGCGCGCGATCGAATGTCGCCTCGAAGTCGAGGCCAAGCGCGCGCGGCACCAGCAGATCGTAGCTGACATCAAGCCCGCACATCTGGCCGGCGAGACGGTGCAGTGCGGGCGAGCGCGACGCCGCGATGTTGTCGCCGATCAGACCAAGGCGGATGGCGGGCAAGGGCTTTCCCCGATCACGACTTCCGCGCTGCCTGCTTTACCGCCTCGATGATTTCGGGATAGGCCGCACAGCGGCACAGATTGCCGGAAAGATAATGGCGGATGTCGTCGTCGCTCGGATTCGGATTTTCCTTCAACAACTGATGCGACATCAGGATGAACCCCGGCGTGCAGTAGCCGCACTGGAACGCGCCGGTGTCGATGAAGGCCTGCTGCACCGGCGAAAGTGCGCCGTCGGCGTCGAGCGCCTCGACCGTGCTGACGCTTTTGCCGTCGACCCAGACCGCGAAATAGAGGCAGCCGGACACCGCCTTGCCATCGACCACGACGGTGCAGCAGCCGCACAGGCCCTGGCCGCAGCTTTCGCGCGCGCCGAACAGATCGAAGCGCTGCAACAGCTCGACCAGATTGCGATGCGGTTCGATCGAGGTCGAAACCGGCTGGCCGTTGAGCGTGAAATTGATCAGACGTGTACTCATCGTTCGTTCTCGAATGGGTGGGCGGCTAGTGAGCGCTGTCGTCCAACGCTTGGCGGACGGCGCGGCGCAGATAAACCCGCAGCAGTTCTCTTTTATACGGAGCGGAGCCGTGGGCATCCGAAAGAGTTTCAACCTCCTCGGCCGCCGCGTCTCCGGCGCGGCGCAGCGCAGCGTCCTCGGGCTCCGCGCCTTGCAGCACTTTCTCGGTCGTCTGCATGCGGGTGACCTTCTCGGTCGCCGCGCTGACCACGACGATCGGATCGCGGATCGCGCCGTCCTTGAGCGCGAACGAGACCGCCACGCCCAACGAAGGCCAGTCGTCAGCCGTGCGCGACGTGACCTTCATGTAGGCGGCCTTGCGGCCGTTGAGCGGCGGCACTGTCACAGCGGCGATCAGTTCGTTTTTTTCCAGAACGGTCTCGTAATAGCCGGCATACAGCTTTTCGAGCAGAAGTTCACGGCTCCCGTTCGGCCCCGTGATCGACAAACGCGCGCCAAGCGCGCTCAATACCGGCGGCAAATCCATGTGCGGATCGCCATGCGCCAGCGCACCGCCGACGCGCGCTACGTTGCGCACGCGCACGCTCGACAGATTGCGCATGGCCTGTGTCAGTACGGGTAGTCGCGAGGCGACGTCCGAATTCTTTTCCAGTTCGCGTAGACTCGCCATGGCGCCGATGCGCAGCCCACCGTCGCCGGTCACCGTGATGCGCGCGTGCTCGGGCTCGATCTTGTGCAGGCAGATCAGCCGGGTCGGCGCAAACACGCCCGCCTTCATCATCAGCATCAGGGCGGTGCCGCCCGCGACCGGGCGGATGGTCGGCTCCTCCGGATCGAGCAGCGATACCGCCTCCTTGAGCGAGGTCGGCTCCACCATTTCGAACGGAATCACTGAATGGTTCTCCCGGCAGTTTCTTTGCTGTTGCTCGACACCGCGCACAGCACGTGGCGTCGCGGGCAGGAACCAACGTTAAATCACACTCGGGATAACCGCGTCGAGGCTGTCGTTACCGCGCCTAGATCAACCGGGGCATGTCACCAGGCATTGCGCGTGCGCGGGCTCAGCATATAAGCGCCGCCGAGCACAGCGAGCGCCATGACGGCCGGCGCGATGGCGAGCCAAAGGCTTGCCGAGGCGACTGCCGCGGTAGCGGCCCAGCCGATCGAGGAAAACGCCTCCGCGAAGGTAGCGAGCCGCGAGGAGACTTGGCGGCGGCGAAACTGGCTGCGCTTGGCCTGACTGCGGAACCAGAACTGCACGGCGGTGGCCGCCGAGGCCGCGATGGCGATGCCGCTGCCGGCGACCAGTGCGTGCCAGGGCGAGGCCAGCGCAAGTGCGGCGAGCAGCGGCGCGAAGATGACGGCGACCGCCCCGAGCACTGCCTCGATCTTCGCCCGGAGAATAAAGCGCGGGGGCACCGGTGCAGTGGCGACGAGTTCGGGCGCGTCTTCGCCGGAGATCGCGAGCCAAGCGAGGCCACCGGCGAGTTGTCCCGCGGCCATGACCAGCACCGGCACGACGAGCTGCAGCGCGCCGTTGCCCTGGTCGAAACCGCGCCACAGCATCAGCGCCGGCGGAACCAAATAGAGCATCTGCATCAGCGTCTGCGACATCAGCCATGGGTCGCGGCGCAGCAGGGTCCATTCCTTGCGGCGCAGCGCTCCCCGCGGCGAAATTTGTCTGCCGAAGGCATTTCGGCGCGCGTGCACCGTACCGGAGTTGCTCGCGCCTGCCGCAGCGATTGCGTATTCGCCAAAGCGCGGAGAAACAAGCGCAACGGCGGCAGCAAGCAGAGCGAAGCTCGTAGTGAGAACGGCGAAAAGCGGAAGCCCCTCACCGAGCGCAGCGCGAGCCGGCCACCACAAAACGCTGTCCATGCCCGGCGCCAGCGCCAAGAGCGTGCTCGACTGCAAGACCGCAACGCGCGAGATCGTGCCGTAGGACAGGATCGCAGTGACTTGCAGGCCGATGACGAAAGCCGCGCCGATCAATGCGGCTACCACCTGCGCGACGAAACGCGTCCGCTTGGCGCCCAGCACGCGGAACAGCGCAACCGTCAGTGCGACGGCGAGCGCGGTCGCCGCGGCGCCCATCGCCGCGATCAGTCCGTAGGCACCGAGCCAGCGCCAGCCGCCGAGCGCGATCAGCACATTGATGAACGGAGCGGCGAGCGGCAGCGCCATCATGGTCGTCGCCAGCGCGATGGTGACGACGCGCACGCCGAACAATTTGTTGCTGTCGACCGGCGAGGCGAGAACCAGGTCGAGATCGGAGCGCGCATAGAAGGCGCGGGTGATGGATTCCATCGCCTGCGAAATCATCAGCATCCAGGACAGCAGCACAGTCCCCGTGATGGTCACCAGCGTCTGCTTGTCGATCGCTGCGTTCGCGTGGCTTCCGACCAACCTATAGGCGACGAAATGCATGAAGATGACGAAGGCAACAATGCCGATGCCGACCTTGCGCAACCGTTCGCGCCGGCCAGCGGTGATCATCGACAGCCAATCGCGCCAGGCAAGCCGCGACTCGTGCTCGGCGAACCAGAACGCGGTGCCGGCCGCAGCGCTCATGCGGCTTGCGCTTGCTCAGCTACCAGCGCGAGGAAGGTGTCCTCGAGGCTGCCGCCCTCGCGTGCGTCCGCGTTCGCCTGCCGGCCGGCCTTGAGCCGCAGCTCTTCGAGCGTGCCTTCGGCGATCAGCCTGCCGTGGGCGATGATACCGATACGGTCAGCCATGCGCTCGGCGACTTCAAGAATATGTGTGGTCATGATGATGGTGCCGCCCGATTGCGTGCGCTCGCGCAGCACGGTCTTGACCTGGCGCGCGGAGCCGGCGTCGAGCCCGGTGAGTGGCTCGTCGAGAATGATCACGCGCGGCTCGTGAATGAGCGCGCCGGCAAGCGTCACCTTCTGCCGCATGCCTTTTGAAAAGCCCTCGCAGCGCTCGTCGGCATGCGGCGCGAGCGCGAGCCAATCGAGCAGCTCGTTCGCCCGCGCCTGCGCGAGTTTGGGCTCGACGCCCCACAGGCCGGCGACGAATTCCAGATATTCGCGCGGTGTGAGCTTGTCGTAGATCATCGGCTCGTCGGAAACCCAGGCGACGATCCGCTTTGACGCAACCGGATCGGCGAGCGCGTCAATGCCGCCGACGCGGATCGTGCCGGCATCGGGGCGAAGCAATCCGGCGATCATTCGCAGCGTCGTGGTCTTGCCGGCGCCGTTCGGGCCGACCAGGGCGTAAAATTCGCCGGTGCGCACGGTGAGTTCCAAGCCATCGACCGCGGGCCGGTCGAAGCGCTTGATGAGGCCGTGAATTTCCAGAGCGAAGGGTGTGGGTGACAGCACGATCCGCGATCCTCAAGCTGCAATGCGAGCCTCGCGGGATGCGGCCGAGGCGCCGGTCGACGCTAGTTGAGACTGGTTTCGGGGACGTGAATCGGGTTCTGCGTTTTGCCGGTAACGGTTAAAGCGTTATCCGGTCGATCTCCGCGAGGTCCGCCGCCGACAGCGGCCAATTGATGGCGGCGACGTTCTGCTCGACCTGCGTGGGCTTGGTGGCGCCGGCGATGATGCTCGGGATGTAAGGCCGGCTGGCGAGCCAGCTCATCGCCAGTTCGAGCAGCGTGTGCCCGCGCGCCGCAGCAAATGCGTTGAGCCGATCGACGATGCGCCAATTGCGCACATTGAGGACGCCGCCGCCGCGCGGTGGATTGTCCGCAAGCCGCGTGCCGGGCGGCAACGGCGCACCATGCTTGTATTTGCCGGTCAACAGACCGCTGGCGAGCGGGAAGTAGGGCAACAGACTTAAGCCGTACTTGTGCATCGCGGGAAGCAAGTCTTTTTCCACGCCGCGCTCGAGCAGATTGTATTCATCCTGACAACTAATAAACGACGTCAGGTGATTACGCCCGGCGACGCGTTGCGCCTCTTCGAGCTGAGCAGCGGAGAGATTGGAGCAACCGATGAAGCGGACTTTCCCCGTCTTCACCAGATCGTCGAGCGCGCGCAAAGTCTCTTCGATCGGCGTGCCCGTGTCGGGCCGATGCAACTGATAGAGATCGATCCAATCGGTCTTGAGCCGCCGCAAGCTCGCCTCGGCCGCCTGCATGATGTAACGCCGCGAGGCGCCGCGCAGACTTCCGGCATTGTCCATCGGCAGGCCGAATTTGGTCGCGAGCACGACATCCTTGCGCCGCAGGCCGAGGATTTGCCCCAAACACTCCTCGGAGCCGCCCTTGTTGCCGTAGATGTCGGCGGTGTCGATCAGCGTGATGCCGAGATCGAGCGCCTTGTCGACCACGAGGCGCGAAGCGGCGAGGTCAATACGGCCGCCGAAATTATTGGTGCCAAGCCCGACGAGCGAAACCTTCGGGCCCGAAGTGCCGAGCTTGCGCTTTTGCATGCTTCTTGCGGAGCCGCGGGAGTTCACCCGCTTACGTTATAAGCGGCGAGCGCGGCCATGTTGACGAGCTGCGAGTCGTTGGCCGACAGCGGCACGATCTGAACCGAGCGGTCGAGACCGACCAGCATCGGACCGATCACGGTTGCGCCGCCGAGCTCCATCAGCATTCTGGTCGAGATCGAGGCCGAATGATAGGCCGGCATGATCAGCACGTTGGCGGGTCCGGACAGCCGGCAAAACGGATAGGCCTCGCGCAGCTCCATGTTGAGCGCCACGTCGGCGGCCATGTCGCCGTCGTATTCAAAATTGACCCGCTCCCGGTCGAGGATGCGCACTGCCTCCTGCACCCGCTCGGAGCGCTCGCCGGCTGGATGGCCGAAGGTGGAGAAGGCGAGCAAGGCAAGCTTCGGCTCGTAGCCAAGCGTGCGCGCGACGCTGGCGGCTTCTTTTGCGATCTCGGCAAGGTCTCGCGCGCTGGGCATCTCGGTCACCGCGGTGTCGGCGACCAGCACAGTGCGGCCGCGCGCCAGCACCAGCGAGGCGCCCATCACGCGATGGCCAGGCTTCGGATCGATGCAGCGGCGCACGTCTTCGAGCGCAACGGAGAAATTGCGGGTCACTCCTGTCACCATGGCGTCGGCGTCGCCAAGCGCGACCATGCAGGACGCGAAGTGATTGCGGTCCTGATTGACCAGACGCTGGCAGTCGCGCTGCAGATAGCCGTGGCGCTGCAGCCGCTCGTAAAGATAAGCAGCATACGCGGCATTGCGCTTGGACAAGGCCGCATTGATGATCTCGATACCGCTGCCCAGCTCAACGCCGAGCGCCTTGGCGGTCTCGCGCACGCGCCTTTCGCGGCCGCACAGGAGCGCGCTGCCGAGCCCCTGATGGACGAAGCTCGCCGCCGCGCGGATCACCTGTTCCTCTTCACCCTCGGCAAAGACGACGCGGCGCGGCCGCCGCCGCAGCCGCTCATAGACTCCGGTCAATACGCCGGCGATCGGATCGAGCCGGCTGCGCAATTGCTGCCGGTAGGTCTCCATGTTGTCGATCGGCCGCCGCGCGACCTTCGTTTCCATGGCCGCCTTTGCCACCGCCGGCGGGATATCGGAGATCAGCCGCGGATCGAACGGCACCGGGATGATGTACTCGGGACCGTATTTCGGCCGCGCGCCATAGGCCGCGGCGACCTCGTCGGGCACGTCCTCGCGCGCGAGCGCGGCGAGCGCGCGGGCGGCGGCGATCTTCATCTCCATGTTGATCGCGCGCGCGCGCACATCGAGCGCGCCGCGGAAGATGTAGGGAAAGCCGAGCACGTTGTTGATCTGATTTGGATAGTCGGAGCGGCCGGTGGCCATGATGGCGTCCGTGCGCACCTGCGCCACCTCCTCCACCGTGATCTCGGGATCGGGATTGGCCATGGCGAAGATGATGGGCTTGTCGGCCATCGACTTCACCATCTCAGGCGTCATCGCGCCCTTGACCGAAAGACCGAAGAACACGTCGGTGCCGGCCACGGCCTCGGCGAGCGTGCGCGCCTTGGTGTTAACCGCGAACGCCGACTTCCACTGGTTCATGCCCTCGGTGCGGCCTTGGTAGATGACGCCCTTGGTGTCGCAGAGAACGAGATTTTCTGGGCGGAAGCCGATCGCGCGCAGGAGTTCGAGACAGGCGATGCCGGCCGCGCCGGCGCCGTTGCAGACGAGCTTGGTGGTCGCCACTTCGCGGCCGGTGAGTTCGAGCGCGTTGATCAGGCCCGCGGCGGCAATGATCGCGGTGCCATGCTGGTCGTCGTGAAAGACCGGGATGTCGAGCAGCTCGCGCAGCCTCTGCTCGATGATGAAGCATTCCGGCGCCTTGATATCTTCGAGATTGATGCCGCCCCAGCTCTTGCCGAGCACTTTGACGCAATTGATGATTTCGTCGGGATCTTCGGAAGAGATTTCGAGGTCGATGGAGTCGATGTCGGCAAAGCGCTTGAACAGGACCGCCTTACCCTCCATGACCGGCTTTGCCGCCAGCGCCCCGAGGTTGCCCAGCCCCAGAATGGCCGTGCCGTTGGTGATGACGGCGACGAAATTGCCTTTGGTCGTGTAGTCGAAGGCCTTCTCCTCGTCTTCGGCGATGGCGAGAACCGGCACGGCGACGCCGGGCGAGTAGGCGAGCGACAGATCTCGCTGCGTCGCCATCGGCTTGGTGGCGACCACTTCGAGCTTGCCGGGCCGGCCTTGGCTATGAAACAGCAGGGCTTCCTGATCGGTGAACGTCGGCCGGTTCGCGCGGCCGCCGTTGGCGCCGCTGCTCTTGGAAGCCATGTTTTGCCCTACCCTACTGACGAATGCCCTTGCGACAGGCGCCGCCCTGTCGGAACTTAGCGAAACCGCCGACGGGAGCGCAATCGGCTCACATCGCCGGCAGGGGCGCAACCAAACCACGCATTGAACTTGAGCGCGCGTAAGAGTAAGGCCTGCGAAGGTCTCGCCAACCGAAAACCGCGCCGGCAATGCCATGATCCGATTCCTGTTTCGATTCCTGGGCATGTTTCTTCTCGCGATTGCGTTCGTGCTTTTCATCTATGACGGTGAAAAGACCATCGCGAATCAGCACTTGGACATCCTTCGAGTTGATCAAGCGTGGGCCATAATCGACCAGCACAGCCTCAATGCGGTGCAGGACTGGTTCAAGCAGCGGATGCTCTGGGCTTGGGACCCCTACGTGCGCGGATTTTTCGATCTGCCGACCTGGCTGGTGCTTGCCGTAGTGTCGACCATCCTGGTGATGCTCGGCCGCAAGAAGAAGAAACTCATCGGCTACGCGCGCGATTAAAGATGTTTCACGTAAATCAGCTTGGCATCTCAACCGCTCGTTCCCGCGAAAGCGGGAACCCAGAAGCTCCCGCGGCGAAGGGGCAAGCTCACCTGGATTCCCGCTTGCGCGGGAATGAGGGAAATAAGCGCTAGCGCGCGGTCGGCAGCAGTCAGCGTAAGGGGAGTGGGATGGCGGGGAACGGATACGATTACATTGTCGTCGGCGCCGGCTCGGCCGGCTGCGTGCTGGCCAACCGTCTTTCGGAAGATGGCGCCGCGAACGTGCTTTTGCTCGAAGCCGGCGGCCGCGATTGGCATCCCTACATCCACATCCCGCTCGGCATGGGCCGCATGCACGAATACGGCATGTTCGACTGGGGCTATGAGACCGAGGCCGAGCCGAACCTCAATGGGCGGCGCATCGAAGCGATGCGCGGCAAGGTGCTGGGAGGTTCCTCCTCGATCAACGTGATGGCCTATACGCGCGGCAATGCGGGCGACTACGACCGCTGGGCGCAAAAGGGCGCGCGCGGCTGGTCCTACGCCGACGTGCTGCCCTATTTCCGCCGCTGCGAAACCTGGGAAGACGGCGCCGATACCTATCGCGGCGGCGAAGGATCGCTCGGCACCGAATTCGCCAGGACCAAAGATCCGCTCTACGACGCCTGGCTCGCCGCCGCCAAAGCCTGCGGCTACCCGCTCACCTCCGACTATAACGGCAAACAGCAGGAAGGATTTGGCCGCGGCCAGTTCACCATTCGCAACGGCCGCCGTTCGTCGACGGCCAACGCCTTTCTCAAGCCCGCGCGCGGCCGAAAAAATCTCACCGTCGCAACCGGCGCGCAGACCACGCGCGTGCTGCTCGACGGCACGCGCGCCACGCGGCGTCGAGTACGTGCAAAATGGATCGACCGTGCGGGCGAACGCGGCGCGCGAAGTAATCCTTGCCGCCGGCACCTTCAACACGCCGCAAATTTTGATGCTGTCCGGCATCGGGCCCGGCGGAGCATTTGCGGCAGACTTCGGCATCGACGTCGCCGCCGATCTGCCGGTCGGCAAAAATCTGCAGGATCATCTCGGCGCCTACATGACCTACACGCGGCCGAAGCCGGGCACGTTCCACGGCGAGATGCGCTTCGACCGCATGGCGGCGAGCATGGTGCGCGCGTATTTGTTCGGCACCGGGCCGGGAACGGTGGTGCCGGGCGGATTGCACGCTTTCATCAAGACGCGGCCCGAACTCGCGGTGCCCGACATCGAGTTCATGTTTCGCGGCACCTCGCACAATCCGCACCTTGTGGTTTCCGCTCGTTCGGCCGGCCTTTTTGGACGGCTATCGGCATCCGGCCGACGCTGCTGCATCCCGACAGCCGCGGCGAGATTTTGCTGCAACAGCGCCGATCCGATGGCGCCGCCGCGCATCGTCTACAAATTCTTCACCGCGCCGAACGATCTGCCGACGCTGCGCGAAGGCTTCAAGCGCGCGCGCGAGCTTGCCTTTCACAAGGCGCTCGATCCGTTCCGCGGCGAGGAGATCGGACCGGGACTGAAGGTGAAATCCGACGCCGACATCGACGCCTGGCTGAAGAAGGTTGTCATCACCGCGCACCATCCGGCCAGCACCTGCGCGATCGCGCCGGACGGCGTGCTCGATTCCGATCTGAAAGTCCGCGGCATCGAAGGTTTGCGCGTCTGCGATGCCTCCGCCATGCCCGACCTCGTCTCCGCCCACATCAATGCCTGCGTGATCATGATGGCCGACAAAGCCTCCGACATCATCCGCGGCAGGCCGGCGCTGCCGCGCGCGGAAGCGGCGTAATTGCTCCATCCCCCGTGCGATTAGATGTCAACTGGCAACCACCGCAACGCAAGCGCCGTGACATCGTCGGACTTCGGTGCGGTGCCGGCAAAGGTCTGTGCGCTCTTAATCACGGCGCGCACCAGTTCGGCCGGCATTGCAGTGGAACCTGCGGCAGATAATTCAGCCCGCAGTCGTCCCTGACCATACAGCAATTCGCTTTCATTAGCCGCTTCGATGATTCCGTCGGAGTACGCGAAAATCATGTCGCCAGGCTGCAACGTCAGGGAATGGCTGTGAAACACGGCCGTGTTTTGCAAACCCAGCGGCAAGTCGGATTTGCCTTCGATCGGCGCGACGCCGCCCGAGGCACGTAAAATGTATGGAGCGGGATGGCCCGCGTTGACGTAGTCGACGGTGCCGAACTGCGTGTCGAGCAGCCCCACGAATGCGGTGACGAACATGTCTTCGTCGTTATTTTGGCAAAGCTCGCGATTGACGCTCTCCACAAGCTTGCGGGCTGTGATGTCCGAGCCTGCTTGACGCCAAAACGTCACCGCCATCCGGACCAGACTGCTTGTGCGGGCCATGAACATGGCCGCTGGTGCGCCCTTTCCCGCAACGTCGCCGACGAGAAAGCAGCAAAGGTGATCGGCGACGTAGAAACAATCGTAAAGATCACCGCCGACTTCCCGGGCGGGCTCGATGAACGCATGCATCTCGATCGGCTGATCGGGCGAATGTTTGGGCAATTCGTGCGGCAACATTCCGAGCTGAAGCGCGCGTGCGGCATCCAGTTCCTTGGAAAGGCGGGCAAGAGTCTTCTCGTTTTCGCTGAACAGCCGCGCGTTCTCGATCGCCAGCACCGATTGCGCCGCGAAGGTTTTCATCAGCTCGAGAGTGTTCTGCGGGAATGCGCCGGGCGTCCGGCGGCGCACCACGAGCAGGCCGACGATCTGATCGCCGCGGAACAGCGGCGCGGTCAGCCGCGCGCGGTATCCGGCGGCGAGCGTGATCTTGTTGAGCGCGATCGAGGCTTCCAGCCGCAGATCGGCGGTCTGGTGCGGTTCGCGCTGCGCGACGACGTGGGCGATGTTGACGTCGTCGAGCCCGATGCGGAGGTTGGTCACCGCCTCGATCAATTCCCGATCCATGCCGTAAGTCGCGCGCAGACGGAATTGGCGGTCGGCATCGTCGAACACGTAGATAGCGCCAGCCTCGGTGCCGGCAAGCTGCACCGCCTTAGCGACGATGGTAGACAGCACGGTCTGCAGATCGAGCGTCGAGTTCACCGCCTGCGACACTTCGCCGAGCGCTCGCAGTTCCTCCACCGAGCGCGCCAGTTCGTCGGTGCGCTGGCGCAGTTCATTGAGCAGCCGCGCTTTCTCGATTGCGATCACCGCCTGGGCGGCGAAGTTCTGCACCAGCTCGATCTGCTTATCGGTAAACGGCCGAATTTCCCGGCGGTAGATGGTGATGGCGCCAATCAGTTCATTCTCTTTCAGCATCGGCACGACAACGAGCGATCGCGCGCCGGTAAGCCTGTTAAACGCCACAGAATCGGGATCCTCCCCTTCGAAGAGGGTCACATCTGTAATGTGGAGCAATTGTTTGGTCGCGGCTACGCGCATCAAGGCTGCGGGCCGGATCACCGGCTCGCGGCGGCGTAGCTCGTCATAGCGGCGCGGTGCATTGTGCATCGCCACGATACGGAACGCATCGCCTTCATAGAGCGGCAAGGTTCCGAAACTGGCATCGCAGATGCGCACCGCGTTTTGCAGGATGGCTTGGAACACCGGCTGCAAGTCGCCGGGTGACGCGCTGATGACCTTCAACACTTCAGAGGTCGCCGTCAGCTGATCCAGCGACTCGCGCACCTCCTCAAACAGGCGCGCGTTCTCGATCGCGATCACCGCCGAGTCGGCGAAGGTTTGCAGCATTGCGAGCTGCCTCGCCGCAAAAGCGCCGGGCTCCAAGCGATAGATGACGATGGCGCCAACGGGTCGTCCGCCGCGGAGCATGGGCGCGGCAAGCAGGCTGCGGAAGCCGGCCTTGCGGCCCTGCGTGCTACGATAATTGTCATCGGCCAGGAGGTCGGGAATCTGCACCGCCGTGCCTGCGAGTATCGCCCGTCCGGAAATGTGTTCTGCGCTCGGCTGCATTGGATACGTATCTTGCAGCAGCGCCAGTTGTTCGCCCTCGAAATTGTAATGCGACACCAGATGCAGAAGGCCGCGGTCGTCGAGGCGGAAAACGGCGCCAAATCGTGCATCACAGATTCGCACGGCGCTGCTGACGATGGCATCGAAGATCGGTTGGGCGTCGGTCGGCGAATTGGCAATGATCCGGAGCACTTCCGCGGTAGCGGTCTGCTGCTCCAGCGCTTCGGTCAGAACTTGGCGCTCAGTCTGGTATTGAAGAGATGCGACGGACGAGCCGCGTCGGCGCGCTGCCTTGCTCGCGGCACTGCGCTTCGGCTTCGTCGTATGCCGCGCTTTCGCTGGCTTACGGGTTGTCATGCGAGGCCGTCTCACCGGGACCTCCCTGGACGGACGACGTTTAGGCTAGCACATCGGGAGGTCGGTTGTGCACCACAGCAAATCAGTGCCGGTACTTGCTGAACGGGGTCATTCGCGCCGGTGCGGCAGGACAGCTTGATGTCCGTTCAATCCCATTTCCGAACTGTTTCCGGCTTGGCGGCGCAGAAGGCTTGGCGGCGCAGAAGGAAGGCGCAACCCCCTCACGCCGCCTGCGGCGGCAAGTTCGCGGCCTCGGCGGCGTAGACGCCGTCCATGCGCGAAGTGAGGCTGTGGCCAGCGAGCGCGTCGGCGAAGAGTTGCCGCACCTTCGGATGCTCGTCGGCGTAGTCGATCTGCGTGCCGCCGAGCCGCCGGCTGATCCAGGAGATCGGCACGCCCTGCGTGTTGCGCGGCGACCAGTGCTTGAAGGCGAGATAGCGCGCCGGTGTCGGGCCGGAGTTGAAATGCTGGTGGCACCACATGTTGGGCGGCACCACCAACGTGCCCACCTGCCAGTCGAAGCGCTGCGGCTCCTCGCCCTCCGGCCACATCAGCGAATAGCCTTCGCCGGAGAGAATGATCACGTGCGCGCCCGGCCCGTGCGCATGCGCCTTCTTGTAGGTGCCGACCGGAAACTGCGAGATGTGGCTCGCGATCGTGCCGCGCGCCATGTTGAAGCGGATGTGGCCGCCGCCGGCGCCGCGCTCCTTGGCGGTGATCAGCGGCAGATTGACGGCATCGGGAACGAAGTTGGTGCGCAGCAGAAAACCGTCCTGCTCGCCTTTCGATGAGAAATAGTCCGGTTCGCCGGAAAAGCGGTTGTTGAAGTCGTAATCGCAATTGAAGATGAAATTGTGATCGTCATAGCGATTGATGACGCTTGGCGCATTGGTCACCGCGACGAAGCGCACGCCCTCGCGGCCGGAGCCGTTGAAATGCTGATAGCGGCAATTGAGCGGGATGGCGAAGATCGAGCCTTCTTTCCACTCGAAGGTGATGCGCGCGCCGGCATTGTTCCACACCGTGGTCGAACCGCGGCCGGACAGGATCAGCAGCATCTCCTCGTAGAGATGGTGCGCCGGTTCAAGCGTCTTGCCGGGCGCGATCTCGCAGACGTAGCAATCGTTGGAGAAGCGCGAGGCCTCGTGGTTGATGAAGACGCCCTTTGCTGCTCCCTGGCCGCCGCGGCGCGGCCACGGCTTCAACTCGACGGTGCGCAGATTGGGCACGTAGTGGGCGCTGATGATGTCGAGCCCGTCACCGCGCACGAAGCGCAGGTAAGGCGAGTCCTTCTCGGCCGAGAATTTCTGCGCCAGTTCGTCGGAAACGGCGGCATCTTTCGCCATGTCCACCTCCCGCCGGGATCGGCTGAGGTCTAGCAGCGGCGCGCTGCTCGCGCCAGCGTGGCCGGGCGCGTTAGTATGGCCGGCAATGCCCCGCAGACGAGAAAATTTGCCCTGGCGTCGGCTCGCGACAGGCGCGGCGATCGCCGTCGCCGCCGTGCTGCTGATCCCTTATTTCATCGCTCCGCTTTACCGCTGGATCGATCCGGTCTCGACGCCGATGCTCTGGCGCTGGGCGACCGGCCAGCGGATGCAACGCATCGCCGTACCGCTCAGCCGCATCGCGCCGGCGTTGCCGCTGACGGTGATCCTCGCCGAGGATGCGAGCTTCTGCCACAACCCCGGCATCGATCTGAGCGCCATCCGCGAAGCCCTGGAGCAGTCGGGCAACGATATTTCCGAGTCGCGCGGGGCCTCCACGATCACCCAGCAGGTCGCCAAGAATCTGTTCCTCTGGGAAGGACACAGCGTCGTGCGCAAGGTGCTGGAGATTCCGCTGGCCGTCTGGCTCACGCTGGTGCTGCCAAAGCAGCGGATCATGGAAATCTATCTCAACACCGCGCAGTGGGGTCCCGATGGCGAGTTTGGCGTCGAGGCCGGCGCGCGCTGGGCGTTTGGCATTTCAGCGCGCGAGCTGAACGCCGTGCAAGCCGCCGAACTGACCGCCATTCTGCCCGACCCGGTCGATCGCAGCGCGCGGAACCCGGGCGCGCTGGTCCGGCAACTCGCTGGCGTATATGTCCGCCGCGCCGCCACCTATCCGACGCACGACGCCTGCCTCCACGCGCGCTAGTCTAAAGCCAGTTGCCAATCCAATTGAACCGCGCCTCTCCACTCGTCATTGCCGGGCTTGATCCGGCAATCCATGCTGCGGAGACGCTTAAACGAGCCTCTCGCACGCATTCGATTTGCGGCTGGTCAGCATGGATGCGCGGGTCAAGCCCGCGCATGACGAGGAAAGTGGGTTCCTACCTGAACAGAATCCGCTCTAGCCTTCCCGCCGCTGGTCTTCTATAAGCCCGGCTTCCGACAAGCCCTGGTTACAAGGAGTACGCCGTCATGGCCGTGCCGAAGAGAAAAGTATCGCCGTCTAGACGCGGCATGCGCCGGTCGGCGGATGCGCTCAAGGCGCCGACCTATGTCGAGGACAAGGATTCCGGCGAATTGCGCCGTCCCCATCACATCGATCTGAAGACCGGCATGTATCGCGGCCGGCAGGTCATCACCAAGAAGCCGGAAGCCTAGGCCGCAAGTCCAGGCTGCCAAGTCCAAGCTTGGCGATGTTATCCCCCGGTCACGCGGGCGGGCTAGAGTGCAGGCGTCGGGACAGATAAGTTGACGACTTCGCGCGCCGCGACGGGCAGGCGCCGCCCCGGATGAGGGACTTTCGCCATGTATCTTCTTGGCTTTCCCCTGATGCTTATTCCCTTCGCCATCTACAATATCGTGGCGTTCATTCTGCACCTGCCTGACACGATCTGGACCACACAAGCGGTTGCCGTGCCGATGACGTCCGGCGAGGTTTGGCAGCTGACCTGGGAAGACATTCTGCTCGCCGGCTCGATCCTGCTGCTTTGGATCGAGATCATAAAAGCCACCCAGATTGGGCTGCGCGGCATCATCGATCACTCGTTGGCGATGCTCCTGTTCATCGCCATGCTGGTCGAATTTCTGCTGGTGAAAGTCGCCGGGACCTCGACCTTCTTCCTGTTGCTGGTCATCTGCCTGGTCGACGTGCTCGCCGGCTTCATCATCGGCATTCGCTCCGCCACGCGGCAGGTCGAATTAGAAGGTGGGGCGAAAGCCTAAGCCGAGCTCGCTTCGTCAAAGCGATTTCGACAGCGTGCGGCCGGTTTCGCTCGGCCATTGGCCCAGTATCTGGTAAGCGGCACGCGCCTCAGCCGGTTCGGCGCGGCGGCGTTCGCGCGTCTGCGGCATGTGTGCCGCCGTGGCGATGAGATGGGCGATAAAATCGGCGCTGGCGCGAGGCTGCGCCGCTGGCGCTTCCCGCTCGGAAATAGCCGGCGCGATCGGGACGAGAGCATTGTTCATTGCGCCGCTTCCACCCTCTTGTCCCAATTCGGGACGGATTCCGGACCTTTGCCGAGAAGTCGCAAGCGGTGTGCCGGCGCGCGCCTCGGTCAGCGGACGCGGGTGAGCCGAATTTTCCGAATTGTTTAACGATCGTCGATAGCTTGGTTTCGCGGCGCCGTTCGATGCCGCCTCAAGCCGACTGACACAATCGCCATCACCAAATGACCAAGGAGGCGACCGTGATCCGCAATGATTCGCGAGATTGCCTTCCACCCGGCCGACCGACCAAGAACGGCGCGGCAGCGGGCAACACACCGCGCCCCGCGCAATCCAGCGGGATCGATGCCGGCCAGATCCTCGCCTCGGTCGGCGAGGTTGCCTACGACTGGGCCATCGACAGCGACTCGCTCGCCTGGAGCGCCAATGCCAAGGACGTCCTGCTCGTCGCCGACATCGGGGCGATCTCGAGCGGGCGCGGCTACGCACAATTGCTGCAAGTGGAAAACGCGCAAGCGCGCTTTGACGCCGTCATGAAATCGGACAAACGCGACGAGGGCAGCGGCGTCGCCTATCAGATTCAATACGCCATCCGACCCGATCCCGGCTCGGAAACACGGCTCTGGGTCGAGGACACCGGCCGCTGGTTTGCCGGCCCCGATGGGAAGCCGGCGCGCGCGCACGGGCTGCTGCGCGTCATCAACGAGCGCTACGAGCAAGAGCGCCGGCTCACTTATCTCGCGCGCTACGACGGGCTGACCGGCGAACTGAACCGGCACAGTCTCACCGACGTTCTCGAAGACACGCTGGAAGACGCGATCCGCTTCCGCTCGTCGTGCGGCTTTCTGTTAGTCGCCATCGACAATCTCTCCCGTGTCAACGAATCCTACGGCTTCGAAACCGCCGATCAGGTGATCGCCGAAATCGGCAAGCGCCTGCGCAGCCGCATGCGCGGCAAGGACACGCTCGGCCGTTATTCCGGCAACAAATTCGGCCTGGTGTTGCGCGATTGCACGCCCGACGACATGACGATCGCCGCCGAGCGGCTGTTGGCCGGCGTCCGCGAGGAGATGGTGCAGACGGGCGCCGGACCGATCGCGGTGACTGCGACCATCGGCGGCGTGACGGCGCCGCGCCATGCCAAGAGCGTGGTGGACGTGCTCGGCCGCGCCCAGGAAGCGCTCGATGCGGCCAAGGCCAAACATCGCGGCTCGTTCCTCGCCTACAAGCCAAACATCGAGCGCGACGCGCTGCGCCGCGAGTCGCTCCGGGCCACCGACGAAATCGTCTCCGCGCTCAACGAGCGGCGCATCTTTCTCGCCTACGAGACGGTGGTGTCGGCGGCGGACCGTAAGCCGGTCTTCTACGAGTGCTTGATGCGCATCCGCCGCGCCGACGGCGGTCTCATCGCCGCTCAGGACATCGTCCCGGTCGCCGAACGGCTCGGCCTTGTCCGCCTGCTCGACCATCGCGTGCTTGAACTCGTCGTCGACGAATTGGCCGCAGCGCCGGCATTACAGGCGAGCCTCAACGTGTCGCCGGCCTCGACTAACGATCCCGATTGGTGGGCGGGGCTAAGCTCGCTTCTGCGCACGCATGCGGGCGTGGCCGAGCGCCTGGTCGTCGAAATCACCGAAAGCGCGGCTATTCAGGACGTCGAAGAGACGCGCGGCTTCGTCGTGCGCGTCAAGGATCTCGGCTGCCGCATCGCCATCGACGATTTCGGCGCCGGCTACACGTCGTTCCGCAACCTGCGCAAGCTCGGCGTCGATATCGTGAAGATCGACGGCGCCTTCGTGCAGGACATTACACGGTCCGAGGACGACCAAACCTTCGTGCGCACGCTGATCGAACTCGCCAAACGGCTCAAAATGTCGACGGTCGCCGAATGGGTGCAAAGCGAAGACGCGGCGGCGATGCTGCAAGCGTGGGGCTGCGATTACCTGCAAGGCGCGCTGGTCGGCCTCGCCTCGACCGAGCGGCCGTGGATTAAACCGCTCGCGCAGGCGATGTGAGTTCTTCAATCTAGCTCGAACCGCCGCCGCCCTTGTCGGTGAGCTTGTCGACCTTCTTCCGCATCTCGTCGAGCTCGCGTTTGAGGTCGTCGATCTCGCCCGTCTTGCCGGAAGACTTTTCGGGCTCTGCGGCGTCACCCTGACTTTCGCGCCTGGCAAACGGCGTGAACATGGCGAAGGCGCGCTGGAAAATCTCCATGTTCCGGCGCACCTGCTCGTCGAGCGGGGTGAAGGCGCCGACCCCAAAGGCTTGCGCCATCTGATGGCGGAATTTTTCCTGCTCGCGAGTGAAGGATTCGATCGAGGCCTCGAGATAGCGCGGCACCAGCATCTGCATGCTGTCGCCGTAGAAGCGGATGAGCTGGCGCAGGAAGGCAATCGGCAAGAGATTCTGCCCTTCCTTATTTTCCTGCTCGAAGATGATCTGCGCGAGCACCGGGCGCGTGATGTCCTCGCCGCTCTTGGCGTCGTGCACGATGAAATCCTGGCCGTTCTTGACCATGCCGGCGAGGTCTTCGAGCGTCACATAGGCGCTCGTGCCGGTGTTGTAGAGTCGCCGGTTGGCGTACTTCTTAATTTCAACCGGCTCGGCGGCTTTGCTGGTCGTGGTTTCGGACATGGGTTTCCAGGAACGCGTGGCACTGCCAGCAAAATAGGCGGTTTCTTGCGGCGCGGCTACCGTTTTGTGACCGACCGCCGCGGGAGAGGCCAATCACGGCGTTGTGGCACCGGCGCGGGCGCTTCCGTCTTGTCGGCGGCGGGCGGCATCCTTATGACATAGGCTGAGATCCCGATCAGGCTGCGGGCACGCAGCCCCCTGACCGAACCCCTTGAGCCCAGAAGGAACCCATCATGAAAGACGACATCGTCATCGTCAGCGCGACGCGTACGCCGGTCGGAGCGTTCAACGGCGTCTTTGCGTCGGTGCCCGCCCATGAATTGGGAAGAACGGCGATCAAGGCGGCGCTCGACCGCGCCGGCGTCGAGGCGCCGCGCGTGTCGGAAGTCATCCTGGGACAGATTCTCACCGCCGGACAGGGACAAAACCCGGCGCGGCAGGCTTCGATCGCGGCCGGCATTCCCGTTGAAGTCCCGGCCTGGGGTGTCAACCAGCTCTGCGGCTCGGGATTGCGCTCGGTCGCTCTCGGCTATCAGGCGATTGAAAACGGCGATTCCGACATCGTCGTGGCCGGCGGCCAGGAATCGATGAGCGTCGCGCCGCACTGCGCGTATCTGCGCAGCGGCGTGAAGATGGGCAACTTCGAGATGATCGACACGATGATCAAGGACGGTCTGTGGGATGCCTTCAACGGCTACCACATGGGCAACACCGCCGAGAACGTCGCGCGGCAATGGCAGATCACCCGGCCGCAGCAGGATGAATTTGCGGTCGCCTCGCAGAACAAGGCCGAAGCGGCGCAGAAGGCGGGCAAGTTCAAGGACGAGATCACGCCGGTCACCATCAAAAGCCGCAAGGGCGATATCGTCATCGATACCGACGAGTATCCGAAGCACGGCACCACGCTGGACGCCATCGGCAAGCTGCGTCCGGCTTTCGACAAGGAAGGCACGGTCACGGCCGGCAATGCCTCGGGCATCAACGACGGCGCCGCCGCCGTGGTGCTGATGAAGGCCTCCGAAGCGGCCAAGCTCGGCAAGACGCCGCTGGCGCGGATCGTGTCGTGGGCGCAGGCCGGCGTCGATCCGAAGATCATGGGCACCGGGCCGATCCCAGCCTCACGCGCCGCGCTGAAGAAAGCCGGCTGGAACGTCGCCGACCTCGATCTGATCGAGGCCAACGAGGCGTTCGCCGCGCAGGCTTGCGCGGTCAACAAGGACCTCGGCTGGGACACCAAAAAGGTCAACGTCAATGGCGGCGCCATCGCCATCGGCCATCCGATCGGCGCCTCGGGGACGCGCGTCCTGGTCACGCTCCTCTACGAGATGGGCAAGCGCGACGCCAAGAAAGGCCTCGCAACGCTCTGCATCGGCGGCGGCATGGGCATCGCCATGTGCGTGGAACGCTAGGCGGATCAGCCGCTTTCTCTCTTGATTTACGTCATGGCCGGGCTTGTCCCGGCCATGCACGTCTCTAAGCTATCTGCAAACGGAACAGGCGAAGGACTGGCCAATACCAGTCACCGCAAATAGGGAGGCTCTCATGCCCCGCGTCGCATTGGTGACTGGCGGAACACGAGGCATCGGCGCGGCCATTTCCAAGGCGCTTAAGGCGGCCGGTTACAGCGTCGCGGCTAATTACGCCGGCAATGACGAGGCGGCGCAGAAATTCAAGGCGGAAACCGGCATCCCGGCCTACAAATGGGATGTATCGTCTTTCGAAGCGTGCGCGGCCGGCATCAAACAGGTCGAGGCCGAGCTCGGGCCGATCGAGATCCTGGTCAACAATGCCGGCATCACGCGTGACGGCCAGCTGCACCGGATGAAGCCGGAGCAGTGGACCGCGGTGATCAACACCAATCTCGGCTCGCTGTTCAACATGTGCCGGCACGTGATCGAAGGCATGCGCGAGCGCAAGTTCGGACGCATCGTCAACATCTCCTCGATCAACGGGCAGAAGGGCCAGTTCGGCCAGACTAACTATTCGGCCGCCAAAGCCGGCGAGATCGGTTTCACCAAGGCGCTCGCGCAGGAAAGTGCCCGCGCAGGCATCACCGTCAACGCCGTATGCCCGGGCTACATCAATACTGAAATGGTGCAGGCGGTGCCGAAGGACGTGCTGGAGAAGAGCATACTGCCGCACATCCCGATCGGCCGGCTCGGCGAGCCGGAGGAAATCGCGCGGTGCGTCGTGTTTCTAGCCTCCGACGACGGCGGACTGATCACCGGCTCGACGCTCACCGTCAATGGCGGGCAGTATTTGACGTAAGTCCTCAGCCCGCCGCGGTGCGCGGCCGGGCGTGAATGCCGCATTCGGTTTTGCTGAGGCCGCTCCAGCGGCCATCGCGGGGTGCGCCGACGGCCGCGCGGCTCGTGCATGGCACACAGCCGACCGACGGAAAGCCAATCGCTTCGAGCGGATGGCGCGGCAGATGCGCCGAGTCAAAAATCGCTTGCAGCTCGGCCGGATCGAGACGCGCCAGCGGATTGAATTTCACCCGCCGCCCTTCCGCCTCGGCGACTTCAAGGGTCGCACGCTCGCCGCCCTGATAGCGCTTACGGCCGCTGATCCAGCCGTGGAATGCCGCGAGCTCCCGCTCCAGCGGCACCACCTTTCGGATGCCGCAGCAGGCGTCATGATTTCTGAAGCATAAGTCGCGCTTGGGGTCGCGTATCGACAGCGTGCTGGGCGACGGCGTGATAGTGCGAACGTCGGTCAGCCCAAGGTGCGCAATCAACGTGTCGCGGTAGGCGAGGGTTTCTTTGAACAGCCACAGCGTATCGAGAAACAGAATCGGCAGTGAGCAATCGACATCGGCCACGAACTTGAGCAGGACCGCGGACTCAGTGCCGAACGAAGATACCACCGCCAACCGCCCGGGCATCGCGGCGGCCGCAGCCTCGATGATCTGATGCGGGTTTGCGTCGGCGAGCAGCGCGGCAAATGCCGCCGCATCGAGCGGCAACTGTGATTGCGTCTCGTCAGCTCGGTTTGGATCGGTCGCGTGCAACATGGGCAGGCAATATTGATCGCTAGTCCGCCCTTATATAGGCGTCGCGCGACAGAAAGTGCTTCCAATGATGCAGCAAGGCGAAATTGAAACATTCGTCTTATGCGCAATGCGGCAGCATTGTTGTTCTTAAACGACGCTTACCTATGCAGGCCACCAGTCCTGCGGTGCGAGTTCGAACTTCGCGAAATCAAAGCCGGGCGCCACTGTGCAGCCGACCAGCGTCCAATCGCCGAGGCTTTCTGCCGCCTGCCAGACGTGCGCCGGAACGACGGCTTGTGGACGCTCGCCGGCGGCGAGATTGCCGCCGAGCGCGACACGTTCGATCGCGGCCGCGCCTAACGCGATTTCGAGCACGAGCGGGGCGCCGGCATACCAGTGCCAAACCTCCACCGCATCGATGCGGTGCCAGTGCGAGCGCTCTCCGCGCGCGAGCAGAAAGCAGATCGCGGTCGATGCCGCGCGGCCGCCCTCGACCAGCCGCGCATCGCGAAAGGTCTCGCGGAAATGCCCGCCTTCCGGATGCGGCTTCAGATCAAGCAGCCGAATGATGTCGGCCGCAGGAAGTGACGGGGCGGTCAGAGCCACGGTTAAAATCGATTCTTGCGCTCGCGAATTTCGGCAAACACTTTCCACGCCGGGCTGCCGGCGAGCCCGACCGCCTGCGCAACCTCGGGCACGTCCGCGCGCAAAAACGGATTGTCCTTCTTCTCGGCGCCAATGGTTGCCGGGATGGTGAACTTGTGCGCGGCGGTCAGTTTCGCCACTTCCTCGGCCCGCGCGGCGAGCGCCTTGTTGGCCGGCTCGACGGTATTGGCGAAGCGGATGTTGGCCTCGGTATATTCGTGGCCGCAGTAAAAGCGCGTGTCATCGGGCAGATGGCGCAACTTGAGCAGCGAATTCCACATCATCTCCGGATTGCCTTCGATGACGCGGCCGCAACCGATCGAAAACAGCGTATCGCCGACGAAGGCAAGCTTATCGGCCGGAAAGAAATAGGAGATGTGACCGGCGGTGTGGCCCGGCGTATCGATGACGCGGCTTTCGAGCATGCCGACCTTCACAAGGTCGCCCTCGCCCACACTCTCGTCCACGTGTGCGATGCGTTTTGCTTCCGCACGCGGCGCCACCACGCGGCATTTATGCTGCGCTTTCAGTTCGCCGATCCCTTGGGTGTGATCGGCGTGGTGATGCGTCACCAGAATATCGGTCAGCTTCCAGCCGGTTCGCTTGAGCGCCGCCTCGATCGGTCCCGCCTCCGGCGCGTCAATCGCCGCAGTGGCGCCGCTTTGCGGATCGTGCAAGAGCACGCCGAAGTTGTCCTTGAGACAGAGAAAAAGATCGATTTGTGCCGGCATGTTTCACCGTCATTTGCGGCGCCGGCCCGTAGGACGGAGCCAAAATTCATAATCGCAGCAGCGCAAGGTAGGCACTCCGAACCGTTAACCGCAAGGCCAGCGGTTGCAGATTCCGCGGCCACGCCTTCGCCGCGCCCGGCAATGCCGTGCTATTTTGGCAGCTATGGACGTCGTTGACCTTCGCAATTTCTATGCCCAGCGGCTCGGTGTCGTGGCGCGGCGCTTTGTCAGCCGTGGCATTCGTGCGCGCTGGCCCGACACCAGAACACTGCGCGTGTTGGGGATCGGCTATGCGACGCCTTATCTCGGCCTGTTTCGCGAGGAGGCCGAGCGGTGTTTGGCGCTGATGCCGGCGGCACAGGGCGTCGTGCGCTGGCCCTCGACGCGGCCGGCGCTCGCCGCTTTGGTCGAGGAGGACGAATTCCCGCTGACCGACTCGGCCGTCGACCGCGTGCTGCTCATGCACGCGCTCGAAATGTCGTCGGACCCGGCCGAGTTGCTGCGCGAAGTCTGGCGCGTCTTGGCGCCCGGCGGCCGGTTGCTGGCGGTGGTGCCAAACCGGCGCGGACTATGGGCGCGCATGGACACGACACCGTTCGGCCAAGGCCGCCCCTATTCGCGCCCGCAGATCACCCAACTCCTGCGCGAAACCTGGTTCACGCCCACCGGCTGGGGCGAGGCACTTTATGTTCCGCCGGTTGCACGCGGCTGGTTCCTTCGCTCAGCAGTCGCATGGGAACGCACTGGCGCGACGCTGTCCGCTCCATTTGCCGGCGTTCACATCGTCGAAGCGACCAAACAGGTTTATCGCGCGATTCCCGCGCGCCGCGAAAAGCGCCGGCTCATGCCCGCGCTCAAGCCGGTATTGGCGCCGGCACCGGGAGCGGCGGCTTTGCGCTGATGCCGCCGCGACACCTGTCTCTATTCCACGTGCCGCGAAATTTAATGTTCTCCGCCAGGAACGATTCGCCGATGGCGCGTTTGCACCCATGTGGGTGTTCGTTTGTTCGATATCCGACAGAGATTCGGAGGTTGCTCAATGGATACGACGGATCAGTTCCTTCGATTCGCCGCCGAATGCGAAGTGATGGCCAAGTTTACCCGCAGCCCAGAGAATAAAGCCGTCTGGACCGGTTTGGCACAACGCTGGGTGCGATGTGCGGAACTGATGGAACAGGAACACATAAGCCATCACCGTCCACCTCCGACCAAGCGGCAGCGGACCTTCGTACGCAATTTGCCGCATTAGGCTCAATGCTCATAAAAATCTAACCGCGTCATGCGCGGGCTTGACCCGCACATCCATTCCGGCTCGCAGCATGGATTGCCGGGCCTTCGCCCGCCGAAGGGCTTGTCCGGCAACTGAGTATTGGTCTGCTGCTTCGGCCCGCAGGCGGGTCGGGCCCGGCAATGACGAGCGGGAAGACGCGATTGAGCCAACTGACATTCAGCTCGGGAACGGCCCCCACGCCCGCACCACCGCCGGCCGGGCTGCGATTGCATCGTGCCACCGCTTCACATTGGGATAGTTAGCGAGCCCGATGTCGTTGACGCCGTGGAAGTGCACGTCCGGATACATGGTGATGTCGGCGATCGAATAGGCGCCGCCGAAATATTCGTTGGCGGCGAGATGCCGGTCGAGGATGCCGAGCATGTCGCGCATGTTCGCCTCGTAATGCTGTTGCGCGGTCGGCGCCTTCACCGGCGACCGTATCGTCCAATGCCCGAATTGCTGCGACAGCGTGGTGAACGTCGCTGAGCCGTAGAACAGCCACTGATCCACCTTCGCCCGCGCGGCCGGATCGCTCGGGTAGAACTTGCCGGATTTTTCCGCCAAATATTTGAGGATCGCGCCGGACTCGCAAAGCGTCACCCGTGTGCCGCCGGGTCCCTCATCGTCGACGATTGCCGGGATCTTGTGGCCCGGACTGATTTTCATGAAATCGGGCGACATCTGCGCCTTCTCGCGCAGATTGACCGGAACGATCCGATGCGGAAGTCCGGTTTCCTCGAGCATCATGCGCGGCTTGTAGCCATTGTCGGTCATCCACGTGTAGCAATCGATCATTCGATTCTCCTTCAAGCGGGTTTCGTGCCGGCCTTGGCGGGTGCGAGCGCCTCGCGCAGCCTTTCGGGATCCACCTCGATCTCGATGCCGGCTCGCTCTTGCTGCAACAGCATCACCGCGCGCGAGTCGCGGCCGCCCCAGCCGCGGCCGAGCGCTTCGGTCATTTCCGCGAGCGTCAGATTGCACAGCCGCATCGGCAGGCCGAGTTCGCGGCCGAGCGCGTTGGCGAGTGCAACATCCTTGTGGGCGAGCTTTAACGCGAACGCCGGCGGATCGTATTTGCCGGGCAAGAACTGATCGATCAGCGCGTCGAAAGTGAGTTGCCGCCCGACAGCTCCGTTACGGACCGCCCGCCACAGCGCCAGCGGCTCCACGCCCGCCTTTACGCCCAAGCTGAAGGTTTCGGCGAGCGCGCAGACCACCGCGTAGCCCGACATGTTGTGCACGAGCTTGGCCACGGTGGCGCTGCCGATCGGCCCGATATAGGCGGTGGCATCGCCGATCGCGTCGAGCACCGGCTTGTGTTTGTTGAATACACTTTCATCGCCGCCGACCCAGATCGCCAGTCGCCGCGATGCCGCACCAGCCGGGCCGCCGCTCACCGGCGCATCGAGCATGTGGACACCCTTGTCGGCAAACGCGGTGTTGATCTTCTTCACGACGCTCGGCGAGTTGGTCGACAGGTCGAAATAGCCGGCGCCGGGCTTCATACCGGCGAGCAGCCCATCCGATCCAAGTGCGACCGCCTCGACGTCGGGCGGCTCCGGCAACGAGGTGAAGATCACATCGGACTGGCTCGCGAGCGCGCGCGGACTGTCCGCCCACACTGCACCAGCGGCGAGATGGTGGCTCGCCGCCTGTCTGTGCAGGTCATGGACGACCAGCTTGTAGCCAGCCTTTTGCAGGTTCGCCGCCATGCGGCTCCCCATGATGCCGAGCCCGACAAATCCCACCACGACGCCGTCAGCCATGACTTATCGTCCCCGCCTTCATTTGCGATCAATGCGATATCCGACTGGCTCGGACGCCCGATCCCGCGCGGAATGATCAATGCTATTGGCGTCGTGCGGCCCGCGCAACGCAGCAGCCACGCCCCGCGCTTCTTACTGCGGCCATTTCTCCGCGGTGACTGCCGCTGCGTCGGCGCCGACATAGTCTTTCAAGCTGTCCTGACGATCGCGATCGAGCGCCGCGATCAGCGTACGTTTGATCTCGCCGACGAGACCGAGACCGTGGAATACCAGCGCAGAATAGACCTGAATGAGAGTGGCCCCCGCGCGGATTTTGGCGAGCGCTGATTTTCCGGAATTGATTCCGCCAGCGCCGACCAGCGGGAAAACGCCTTCCACCCGCACATAGGTTTCCGCCAGCATGCGGGTGCCAAGAGCGAATAACGGCCGCCCCGACAATCCGCCGGCTTCCTTTGCGGTCGCAATATCGCGCAAGAACGGCGGCCGCGCGATCGTGGTGTTGCCGACGATCATGCCGTCGACCCGACGCGAACGGGCAATGCCGACCACGTCATCGAGATCGGACAGCGACAGATCGGGCGCGATTTTCAACAACACTGGCGTCGGGCCGGCACTCTGCGTCACGCGCTCGCGTGCCTCGATTACGCGCGCCAGCAAATCGTCGAGCACCGAGGCCTGCTGCATGGTGCGCAGACCCGGCGTGTTGGGCGATGAAATATTGATGGTGACGTAGCTCGCGACCGGCGCGAAGCGCTCGATCAATCCGACATAATCGGCGATGCGATCGGCCGAATCCTTGTTGGCGCCGATATTGACCCCGACGATTCCGCCACCGCGCGTCTGAGCGCCTGCGAGCGAGACACGGGAAGGCGCGCTGGCGCGGGCAGCAAGTCGCTTGAGCACCGCAGCACCGCCTTCCGAATTAAAGCCGAGCCGATTGATGACGCCTTGATCGGCGTCAAGGCGAAACAACCGCGGGCGCGGATTGCCCGGCTGCGGCAGCGGCGTGACGGTGCCGACTTCGACGAAGCCGAAGCCGAGCCGCAAGAGCGCGTTCGGGACTTCGGCATGCTTGTCGAAGCCCGCCGCGATCCCGATTGGATTTCGAAAATTGAGCCCGAACGCGCGCGTGGCGAGGCGTGCGTCGTCAGCGGCGACAGTCGGCAGGGGCGCAAACTGCAGCATCCTGATCGCGAGCCGATGAGCGTCTTCTGGATCGAACGCGTGCAGAAGCGGCAGGGTCAGACGCTCAAACAGCCCGATCACGGTTCAAGCTCCGGCATTGGACGGCGTCCGTCGACCTCTTCCGGCAGCGGCAACGCCCAGCGCACTGCCGTAAGGGGCAGGGCGGCATAAAGGTGCGGGAAGAGATCGCCGCCGCGCGACGGCTCCCACTTGAGCTTCTCGCCCAGCGCCTGCGCATCGATCGCAAGCAGCATCAGACCGGATTGGCGCGCGAAGTGCTTCGCGGCGGTCTCGGCAAGCTGCGAAGCGGTGGAGAAATGAATGAAGCCGTCTCGTTCGTCGACAGCCGATCCGTGAAACGCGCCGGCCGCCTCGGCGGCCAGCCACTGCGCCCGTTCGCAGATCTTGTAAATCGTCGCCACCAGAGCGAGCCCAAAAATCCGGCGCGAACGTACAGCGGCGGCGTGGCGCTTGTCCAAGATTTCGTGTCCAGCTTCGTGTCCGAGCCTCTGGCCGAGGCAACATGGCCATTCGGGGGGGCTTGAGCCTGCAGCATATATTCCTATCATGCGCCCCTGGATGCCCGGCGCACGCCGGCGTCCGGGGAGCCGAGGCCGATGTTCACCCACGCGCAGATCTGGTCGGCGATCGATCGCCTGGCGGCGCGCGCGGGCCTTTCCGCCTCCGGGCTTGCCCGGCGCGCGGGGCTCGATCCCACAACGTTCAACAAATCAAAGCGCATCACGCCGGCCGGCCGTGCCCGCTGGCCCTCGACCGAGTTGATTTCGAAGGCCCTGACCGCAACAACCACTCCGCTTCATGTTTTTGTCGGACTGATCGAACAGACGGCCGGCGGCGCGACGACGCAAGCCGTTCGCCTCCTCGGTTTTGCCGAGGCCGGCGCAGGCAGTTATTTCGACGATGGCGGCTTGCCGGCCGGCGAGGGCTGGGACGAAATCGCCTTCCCTGCCGTCAACGACGAGCACGCCTACGCGCTCGAAATCTCCGGCGCGTCGATGGAGCCGGCCTACCGTAACGGCGACGTAATCTTGGTCTCGCCGTCGGCGCCGATCCGCCGCGGCGACCGCGTCGTCGTGCGTACGAAGGGCGGCGAAGTGATGGCCAAGGAGCTCAAGCGGCGCACCACTAAATCGATCGAGCTGAAATCGCTCAACGCCGCGCATCCCGACCGCACGCTGGCGGTCGGAGACGTCCTTTGGATCGCACGCATTTTGTGGGCGAGCCAGTAGGGCTGTCATTCCGGTTGAGCGAGCAAAGCGAGCGAAGGCCGGAATCCATAATCACTGACGAAACAGAATCTGCACTGAGCAACGGCTTCTAGTTTCGTGATTATAGATTCCGGGCTCGCTGCTGCGCAGCGCCCCGGAATGACTATGCGCTCCGCGCCAGCGCTCCGTCGATCATGTCGATCGTATTCTGCAACCCGTAGGCCGCGACAAAGGAGCCGAAGCGCGGGCCTTTCTCCTGGCCGAGCAGAACCTGATAGAGCATGTCGAACCAGACGAGCGAAACGCCGGGCTTGCCGTCCTTGGCTTTCTTCTTTTCGTCCAGAAACGGCTCGCGCCGGCCGACTTCGTAAACGACGTTCTGGATGTCCTCGGCCGTTACGTCCTGCGGCAATTGCGAAAGCGCATCGCGCAGATCGATCAGCGCGGCGCGTTCGGCTGCGCTCGGCTCGCGGAATTTCTTCTTCGGCAGCACGAAGTCGTTGAAGTAATGCAGCGCGTACTCGACCATCGCGGCGAGATGCGGATGAGTTTGCTGCGTGACGCCGGCCCGATAGCGGCCGATGAAGCCCCACAGCGTGTCGGCGTTCTCCGCGTTCGAAGCGGTGACCAGCGACAGCAGCATCGCGAACGTCACCGGATTGTCGGCCTTCGGCGGCGAGCCTGAATGAATGTGCCAGACCGGATTGGACAGCCGCTCGCGCGGAGCTTGCCGCTCATAGGCTTCGAGAAATTGCTGGTACTCGTCGACGTGGCGCGGGAATGACGTCGAAATAGAGCCGCTTGGCCGCCTTCGGCTCGCGATACATGAACAGCGAGAGGCTCTCGGGGCTGGCGTAGCGCAGCCACTCGTCGATGGTCAGGCCATTGCCCTTCGACTTCGAGATTTTCTGCCCGTTCTCGTCGAGAAACAGTTCGTAGTTAAATCCCTCCGGTGGCGTGCCGCCAAGCGTGCGGGAGATTTTTCCGGACAGCTTCACCGAATCGATCAAATCCTTGCCGGCCATTTCGTAGTCGACACCGAGCGCGAGCCAGCGCATCGCCCAATCCGGCTTCCATTGCAGCTTGCAGCGCCCGCCGGTCACCAACGTGGTCACGCGCTCGCTCGTCTCCGGATCCTCGTACGTGATGGTACCCGGTCTAGCGTCATGGGCGACGACCGGCACTTGCAGCACGATGCCGGTCTTCGGTGAGATCGGCAGAAACGGCGAATAGGTTTGCGCGCGCTCCTCGCGCAGCGACGGCAGCATCACCGCCATGACCTCTTCGAAACGCTCCAGCACCTTGAGCAGCGCCGCGTCGAAACGGCCTGACGTGTAGCAGGCGGTCGCCGACATGAATTCGTAGTCGAAGCCGAAATGATCGAGGAAGGCGCGCAGCCGCGCGTTGTTATGCGCGGCGAAACTGTCATGCGTGCCGAATGGATCGGGCACCTGAGTGAGCGGCTTGCCCAGATGCTGCGCCACCATCTCCTTGTTCGGAATGTTATCGGGAACCTTGCGCAGCCCGTCCATGTCGTCGGAAAAGGCAATCAGCCGGGTCTTGATCGTATCGCCGGTGAGCACGCGGAAGGCGTGACGCACCATCGAGGTGCGCACCACTTCGCCGAACGTGCCGATATGCGGCAGGCCGGACGGCCCGTAGCCAGTCTCGAAAATCACCTCGTCTTTGGGCGCCTTCTTCAGCCGCGCGACGATCTTGCGCGCTTCCTCGAACGGCCAAGCATTCGATTGCTCTGCAAGCTCGCGCAGGTCGGTCGGCGTTTCGATCACAGTGGTCGTCATGTTCATGCGGATTCGTATTTGAGCATCTTGCTCAAAATGGGCTGATCGGAAAATAGCGCAGCCACAAATCGGTAAAGCTTCCCTTTTCCCAGACCTGGAACAGCGCCCAGTTGAACGCCTGCCGCAGGACGGTGTTGCCGCGCTTGACCGCGATGCCCACCCCTTCGCCGAAGAAACGGTCGTCGAGGAAAGGGCCGCCGCGAAACGCGCAGCAGCCGCCCGAGCTGGTGCCGTTGAGCCAGAACGAGAGCGCAATCCCGTCACCGAACACCAGGTCGACCTGCCCATCCTTGAGTGCCGCACGCGCCGCGCCGGCATCCGGATAGGAGTGGATATCGGCCTGGGTGAACATCTGCTTGAGGTAAGCCTCGTGCGCCGTCCCGGCGACAACCGCGATCTTCTTGCCGGCGACGAGCTCGGGCAGCACGTCGCCGATCGGGCTGTCGACGCGCGCCACGAAACGGGCCGGGGTGCGGTAATACGGATCGCTGAAATCCGCGCGCTTGCGGGTATCGGGGTTGGCGGCGATCGACGCGATCACGGCGTCGCCGTTATTGCTGTCGAGTGCATCGAGCAGGGTCGCGAACGGACGCGCCTGGATGGTGCAGGCAACCTTGATCTCATCGCAGATCATCCGCGCGAGATCGACATTGAAGCCAGCCGGATTGCCATCGGGGCCCGCATAGTCGAACGGCGGATAGTCGAGATCGGTCAGGAAGCGGATGCTCTGCAGGCGCGACATGTCGGGCCGTTCGGGCCGCCGGCGCGGGTCCCAAAATCCCGGGACCACCACGGACCGTGGCACTGCGGCGCCACTTTCCGGCGGCGCCGGTTGCGCCCAAACGGACGCCGCCGCCGGCACGCAGACTGCCAGCGCCGCCGAGATGGCGACAATGGCAAAGCGGTCGCGGCGGTAGCGGGATATTGTCTTTTTCCGTGCCATAGGCATGTGCCGCCGCCGTTCGTCAGACTTGCCGCTTAGCGAGAGTGCGGCAAAAAGTCGAGGCGAGGAGGTGCTTTCGCCGGAAATTCGCGCGTAGCCGGATGAAAGGGCGGACGTTACATGTAACGCCGCAAATCCGCAGCTTCAGCGTCGACGTTCCGCTGCATGTTGAACGGCGCGATGAAATGGCCGTCCTTGTCCATCAGATAGACAATTGCCGTGTGATCCATCGCGTAGTCGCCGCCTTCCAGCGGCACCTTCTTGGCGTAGACCCGATAGTCCCTGATCGCCAGATCGATCGCGTTTTGCCCGCCGGTGAGCCCGCGCAAGTGTGGATCGAAGCTCGCCATGTAATCCTTGAGCACCGGCTGCGTGTCGCGGGCGGGATCGACGGTTATGAAAAGAGCGCCGACCTTATCCGCGTCCGGGCCAAGCTTACGAAAGAGCTGGGTCATGTCGAACAGCGTGGTCGGGCAAATGTCGGGGCAGTGGGTGTAGCCGAAGAACACGAGATACGGCTTTCCCTTCATGTCCTGGTTGGTGAACGGCTTGCCGTTCTCATCCACGAGGTCGAAGGAGCCGCCGATCTCGGCACTGGCGGTCGGCGTCGGCGAAAGCCCGGTGACCAGGTAGATGGCGCCGAGGAACAGCACCAGGCCGGCCAGAAAGGCGCCCAGAACCACGATAACGCGCGAAGCCTTTGAGTTCACCGCTTTGAGCTCAGCCAAAACACGCCACGAAACCGGCGCGGATCGTTTCGAAAAAGACGGTTGCCCCGTAATGCGCCCAAAGCAAGACAGTGCCGGCAAGCGCAACGGCAACCACTCCGGCGGCCGCTATTAGCGGCCGCGACAACGGGCGGCGGGCAACGGTCTCGGGCATGGCCGGTAGATAGGGCGGAACGCGGCCGGCGACAACTCGCGAGGGCGGGCGCGGGCGCCTGGACCGGGCTGCGGTAGGCGCGGCGAAACCGATCTTACTGGCAGGTCCTATACATCGCCGCGAGCTCGCGGCCGCGGAGCTGGATGATGTGCGGCGTCAAGCCGCCATGCTGGTTGATCCAGCGGCGGATTTCCGGCGGGTAATAGCCCATCACCACCCGGCTGCCGGCGCGCGTCGGCACGAACTGCCGCGACGTGTCGTCGTAGTAGGAGGCGGCGTGAAAGCCGAGCATCGCGCGCTGGGTGATGCAGACCCGGTCCCGCGGAATGATCGCGGTCAGCAAGGTGCAGGCGGACAGACACGCCCCGTCGATCACCACCTTCTGCCCGGAGTCGCGGATCTCACGGTACTTTTGTAGATAGGCAGCCACCTGGCCGCCTGGGTCGCCGACGATGCGGACTTCGGCCGATGCCGGGGATGCAACGAACACCGTTGCGATGACCATATTGAACAGCGCCGGCGCAATCACGCCGGCAACGAGCGCCCGCCATTTCATCGGAGAACCCTCCCCTCAATCGGATACTACGATGTCTGCGTATTATGGCAAGACTACGGGAAACAGGCCTTTGGATACGGGATTTTTCCGCGCTTTTCGTCGCAGCATCGGAACTTTGTGCGCTGCCGAGCGCGCATGCTGAGTGTTAGGATCGGCAACTTGAGTTTCGAATTTCGAGGGGGAGCGGTGCCCGATATCACGACGAAAATGATCGATTGTGCCGGTGGTTTGCCGGCCTTTCTCGCCATGCCGGCAGCCAGCCGCGAACAGAAAATTCCGGCCATCGTGCTCATGCACGAACGCTACGGCCTGGTGAAACACACCCGCGATCTCGCCGAGCGATTCGCGCGTGACGGTTTCGTCTGCATCGCGCCGGATTTTTTCTACAAGCACCCGAATCAGGAGGCGCTGCACCGGGGCGACGTCGGTTATCCGCTGAAAGACGCCGAGGCGATCGAATATCTCGATAGCGCGGTCACGCAACTCGCTGCGCTGCCGCAAGTCGACGCCGGAAAGATCGCGGTCAAAGGCGTGTGCCAGACTGGCCGGCACCCGCTGGTGCTGGCGGCGGAAGGCAAGAGCAAGATCGGCGCGGCTCTGGTGTGGTACGGGGCGGCATCGGCGCGCGAATGGCAGCCGAACGACCGCTACATGAAGCCTCTCGATGACATGCTGGCGCGCATCGAATGCCCGGTGCTCGGCATTTTCGGCGAGGCCGACCATTTGATCTCGCTCGATGACGTGCGCCGCTTCCGCGACAGCCTCGACCGCCACGATAAGAGCTACACAATCCAGGTATTTGCCGGCGCCCCGCACGGCTGGCTCAATGACACCATGCCGGGACGCTATCGCCGCGAGGCCGCCGAGGCCGCCTGGATGCTGCAGCTTGAATTCCTGCGGCAGGTGTTCGACTCCAGCCGCGACAAGACCCGGCGCGTCCAGGTTTACGCCTGCGACCACGCCGCCAATTACGATTTCTCGAAGAACGTGCGGATGGAATAGCCGTGAAGGCCATTCGCCATCAGAGCTTTTTCGTCGGCGGGACCTATGCGGGACCGCCCGACGCGAGGATCATGCATGGCCAGATGTATGTCTAGGCGCTGACACCGGCAGAGTCCGCCGCTGCTGCGCGCCGCAAACATGACTATCCCGGCAGTTATGCGCTTTCGCCGAAGCGGCCGACAAAGCTATAAGGGAGCCGGCACGCAGCGGGAGCCATCGATGGCGCACGACTTCGAAGATCATTGCTGGAAAGACATCGTCGACGCCGACACGATCGAGATTTATCAGGCCTACCGGCGCAAGACCTATGTGGGCGACAATCCGGCCGTGCTGGCCATCGATCTCTATAACAAGGCCTATCAGGGCGGCAGCCGGCCGGTGCGGGAGGTCGACCGCGAGTTCTCCGGTTCCTGCGGCGAGAACGCCTGGAACGCGCTGCCGCCGACGCAGAAGCTGTTCGCCGCCGCCCGCCGCGCCGGCGTACCGATCTTCTACACCACGCGCCATGTCGACACCGGCGGCGTGCACTCGACCAACCGCAACATCAAGGGCGAGCGCGACGACATCTACGACATCAAGGCCGAACTGGCGCCGCTGCCGGGCGAAATCGTCATCTATAAGGAGCGCGCCTCCGGCTTCTTCGGCACACCGCTGATCGCGCACCTGCAGCAGATGCGTATCAATTCGCTGATCATCTGCGGCGAGAGCACCTCGGGCTGCGTGCGCGCCTCGACGGTCGACGCTTACTCGTACGGGTTCCACAACGTGCTGGTCGAGGAATGCACCTACGATCGCGCGATGATCAGCCACAAAGTCAATCTGTTCGATCTGCATCACAAATACGCCGACGTGATGCATATCGAGGAAGTTCTGGCGCATCTCGACGGTCTCGCCGTCGAACGCAAGGTGGCCTGACCGATCCCTTTCTCCGCCTTAACAAACAAACTGAAAGAGTAACCGCAACATGGAAACGTCCGCCGCGCGCAAGACCAATGCTCCGAATTTCGCCACCGCCTATTATTTTCTGGAGGGTTTGACCGAGCTTGGTGTCGAATATCTGTTCTGCAATTTCGGCACCGATCACGCGCCGATCATCGAGGAAATGGCGCACCGCAAGAAGCGCGGCGAACCCATGCCGGGCATTCTGCATTGCCCGCACGAAAATACCGCGGCGCACATGGCGCAAGGCTATGCGTTCGTCACCGGGCGCGGCCAGGGCGTGCTGGTGCACGTCGATGTCGGCACCGCCAATACCGCCAACGCGATGCACAACGCTTATCGCAGCCGCCTGCCGGTGCTGCTGATGGCCGGCAAGGCGCCCTACACGGTCAACGACGAGCTGGTCGGCTCGCGCGACACCTACGTCCATTTCATCCAGGAACCGTTCGACCAGGCGAGCCTGGTGCGGCCGTATCTGAAATGGGAATGGACGCTGCCGTCGGGCGTGGTGGTAAAGGAGGCGCTGCGGCGCGCTTATTCGATTGCGCAGAGCGAGCCGCGCGGCCCGGTTTATCTGATGATGCAGCGCGAGACGTTGACCCAGCAATGGAGCACCGACGAAATCCGCCGCTATTCGGCCGACCAATTCGCGTCAACCTCCGGCGGCGGCGCCGACCCGAAGCTTGTCGCCGCCCTCGCCGATCGGCTGCTCAAGGCCGAGAATCCGGTACTGATCACCGGTTATGCCGGGCGCAACGAACACGCCTCCGAGGCGATCGACGCGTTGGCGCAATTCGCCGGCATCGCCGTCTACGAAGCCAACATGACCAACAACATTTCGCACGATAGCCCGTGCTTCGTCGGCTTTGCGCCCGACAAGGCGGTGCCCGCCGCCGATGTCGGCGTTCTGGTCGACGTCGACGTGCCCTGGTTCCCGAGCGACGTGCAGACACACGAAAAGTCGTTCTGGGCGCACATCGATATCGACACGCTCAAACCCGGCTCGCCGATGTGGACCTTCCCGGGAAACCTGCGCATGCAGGGCGATTCCGGGCGCATTCTCGAACAGGTGCTCGACGACCTCAAAGCCAAGGCGACGCCGAAGTTCAAGAAGGCGGCGGCCGCACGGCTTGAGCGCATCAAGGCTTTGCGCGAGGAGCGCATTGCGCGCGCCGCCAAGCTCGCCACCGACAAGGGCAAGGCCGGCGCCATCAATCCGCATTATCTGATGGCCGAACTCGGCAAGGTGCTCGACGATGACGCCATCATCTTCAACGAGGGCGTCACCAATGCGGGCGCGGTGCTGATGCAAATCCCGCGCAAGAGACCCAACACCACCATGCGTTCGGGCGGCGGCGGGCTAGGCTGGTCGGGAGCCTTTGCGCTCGGCGCCAAGCTCGCGGCGCCCGACCGGCTCATGGTGCAGATCTCCGGCGACGGCGGCTTCTATTTCGGCAACCCGAGTTCGGTGTTCGCCGTGTCGCAGCAGTACAAACTGCCGTTCTTCTCGATCGTGCTCGACAATACCGGCTGGAACGCGGTGAAGCAGTCGACGCTCCGCGTCTATCCAGAAGGCGAGGCCAAAGGAGCGAGCGAGTTCGAGGCGAAGCTTGCGCCGAAAGTCGAGTTCACCAAGGTTGCCGAGGCATTCGACGCCTACGGCGAGGAGATCAGCAATCCGGCCGATGTGCCGGCCGCCATCCAACGCTGTCTCAAGGAAGTGCGCAACGGCCGCACGGCGCTGCTGCACGCGCGCGTCACCAAAATGTAGGGTGGGCAAAATCGTCTGATAAAGCCCAGCCGCGTGGGCAATGCGCGTGCACGATTTTGCCCACGCGGACGCTCCTCACAGCGCGCATTGCCCCACCCTACTTAATCCAACAACCCGTTCTGCTGCGCGAGTTCTTTGAGCGACGTCTCCGGCCGCGCGCCGAGATGCTGGATGACCTCGGCGGCCGCCATGGCGCCGAGGCGGCCGCAGACACGATCATCGGCGCCGCGCGCAAGCCCGCTGAGAAATCCGGCCGCAAACAGATCGCCGGCGCCGGTCGTGTCAACGACACGCTCGACCGGGAAGGCCGGCACCGCCTCGATATCTTCGGGATTGACGACGATGCAGCCCTTTTCGCTGCGCGTCACCACCGCGATGTCGATGTCGTTACGCAACGCCTTCACCGCCGCGTCGAAATCCGCGCTCTGATAAAGGCTGCGCAGCTCGGCCTCATTGGCGAAGATGAGATCGACCGTGCGCGAGCGCATGAGCTGCAGGAACTCGTCGCGCCAGCGATCGACGCAGAACGCGTCCGACAGCGTCAACGCCACCTTGCGCCCGGCCCCGTGCGCGATCTTCGCCGCCTTGAGGAACGCCTCCTTGGCGTGCTTTGGATCCCACAGATAGCCTTCGAGATAGGTGATGGCGCTGGCCGCGATGGCGTCGTCATTGATGTCCGCGGGATGCAAATCCTGCGCGGCACCGAGATAGGTGTTCATGGTGCGCTCGCCGTCGGGCGTCACCAGCACATAGCAGCGCCCGGTCGACGGACCGGCGGGGGCGGGCGCGGTGTCGAAGGTAACGCCGGCGGCGCGGATGTCGTGGGCAAACGCGCGGCCGAGCACATCGTCCTTGATCTTGCCGACGAAAGCCGCGCGCGCGCCGAGCGAGGATAGGCCGACGATCGTATTGGCCGCCGAGCCGCCCGACATTTCCACCGCCGGCCCCATAGCGTCGTAGATCGCCTCCGCCCGCGCCTCGTCGATGAGCTCCATTCTGCCCTTGTGCATGCCTTGCTTGAGCAAAAAGTCTTCATCGGCGCGCGCGATCACGTCGACGATCGCGTTGCCGATGCCGAGAACGTCGTAACGGGCAGTGATCAAGGGAAAAACCTTCAGTGGAATTGCCGATCGATAAACCATAGCAGGAGGGCTTGGCAAAAACCAAGAAGCGGCTATCACCCACCAAACGCCTTGTTAAATTTCTTCGCCCACATTCCGGCCCATGCTGCGAGGAGACCTATCACCGAAGACGTTGCGCTTTGACGTGCGCATCGGGCCGATCGTCACCTTCGCGATCGTGGCCGGCATCTTCGGCCCTGCGATTCTGTGGCTCGCTGTTCATTTGGCGGCACATCCCGAAATTCGGCTGCATGGACGCGGTGCAGGGCTGATGAACTTCCTGCCCAATCCGGCGCGCATCGGCCTCTTCGCCGTGATCGGCGCTTGGTTGACAATCTTCGCCTTCGCTTCTGCGGCGCGGGCGCTGTCGGATCTCGGCACTCTCGTCATTCGCCCCGACGGCATTTTGTTTGAGAGCGGGATCGGCACCTGGACCACGCCGTGGCGCGATATCAGTAAAGTCAAGATTCTCAACAAGAAGGTCGTCTTGATCGAGCGCAACCAACCGACAACGCCAAGCTCCTCGCTCGTAACGCTGTGGCGGCACATGCGATATGGCTGCGACCCGAACGGCAAAAGGCTCAGCCTCGCGCGCATGCCGGCAGGAGCTGACGGCAAGGCGATCTCGCCCGACGACCTCGTGCGGATCATCGAGAATTACCGGCAGGGCGCGGCGCTCGGAGCGCCCCGGTCGTTCCGCGCGGCTTAAGCGCCTAACTGCCGCAAAAGCGGTCTTAATCGCTGGACGACAGAGAGCGGCCATGGCATGGGGTCGCGCGTTCGGCGCGGAGCTTTCTATGGCGTTCAAGCAGTTGGTATTCTCCGGCGTGCAGCCGACCGGCAACCTGCACCTCGGCAATTATCTCGGCGCGATCAAGCGCTTCGTCGAGCTGCAAGACCGTTACGACTGCATTTATTGCGTGGTCGATCTGCACGCCATCACGGTGTGGCAGGACCCAGCCGAACTGCCGCGCGCCATCCGTGAAGTGACCGCGGCGTTCATCGCCTGTGGGATCGATCCCAAGAAGCACATCGTGTTCAACCAGAGCCAGGTGGCGGAGCATGCCGAGCTGGCTTGGGTGTTCAACTGCGTGGCACGGCTCGGCTGGCTCAACCGCATGACGCAGTTCAAGGAGAAAGCCGGCAAGGACCGCGAGAATGCCTCCGTCGGGCTCTACGCCTATCCGACGCTGATGGCGGCCGACATTCTGGTCTATCGCGCCACCCATGTGCCGGTCGGCGAGGATCAGAAACAGCACCTCGAACTGTCGCGCGACATCGCGCAGAAATTCAACAACGACTTTGCCTCGTCGATCCACGCGCATGGCTTCGGCGAAGCGTTCTTTCCGCTGCCTGAGCCGGTGATCACCGGCGAAGCAACGCGCGTCATGTCGCTGCGCGACGGCGCAAAGAAAATGTCGAAGTCTGATCCGTCCGATCAGTCGCGCATCAATCTGACCGACGATGCCGACGCTATCGCATTGAAAATCCGCCGCGCCAAGACCGATCCGCATCCGCTGCCCAGCGAGGAGAAGGGTCTCGAGGGCCGGCCGGAAGCCGACAATCTGGTCGGCATCTACGCCGCGCTCGCCGACATGACGCGCGCCGGTGTACTGGCCGAGTACGGCAACGGGCAGTTCTCCACTTTCAAGGCCGCGCTGGTCGATCTCGCCGTCGCCAAGCTTGGCCTGATCGGCGCGGAGATGAAACGGCTGGTCGCCGATCCGCTGGCGATCGACGCCGTGCTCGCCGAGGGCTCAGCGCGCGCGCAGAAAATCGCCCACGAGACCATGAAGGCGGTCAAGGATATCGTCGGCTTCGTGCGCCGATAGCGCGTCGAACCTTTATCTGACGATAAAGCGGTAGGTTTCGGCGGAATTCCTATTCCGACCCCAGGCGTAGGAATAAGTCTCGCAATGCACGAAATCCAACTCGTCGAAGCCGGCGGCAAGTTCCTTGGCCCGTTGGTAAGCGGCCTGGCGGCCGTCTCGCGCGTCCTTGATGCGGGCAAGCCGCAGCGGCCGTGGCTCCCTGCCGGCGGTCCAGACCTCTTCGATGATCGGGTGCAGCATAAATTAAACTTTGATGACAAGGACTAAGACTCCGTTAAAGATGCCCGCCCGAGGGACGTTTCCCGTCGCCGGCGTGGCCCGGCCCACCTGCCGCCTTGAACTTCCAAGGGAAATTCGCCACGTATTAGGCTAAGATTGAATGCCACGCGGCGCCAAGCGCAAACCAGCGCCGGAGGACCAAAATGTTCATCCAGACCGAAGCGACCCCAAACCCCGCGACCTTGAAGTTCCTGCCCGGACGGCCGGTGCTGGAGAACGGCACGCTCGATCTGCGCGAGCCGGGCGAGGCGGCGCAGTCGCCGCTCGCCGAACGGCTATTCGGTATTGCCGGCGTGTCGGGCGTGTTCTTCGGCTCCGACTTCATCACCGTGAGCAAGAACGCCGGCGAATGGCAGCAGCTCAAGCCGATGATCCTCGGCGCCATCATGGAGCACTACATGTCGGGCGAGCCCCTGCTCGCCCAAGGCGCTGCCGAGAAGGGCGACGGCGACGAATTCTACGAGGCGGCCGATGCCGAGACCGTCGCTGCGATCAAGGATCTGATCGAAACGCGGGTGCGGCCAGCGGTTGCCAATGACGGCGGCGACATCACCTTCCGCGGTTTCAAGGAGGGCGTCGTCTATCTCAACATGAAGGGCGCCTGCTCGGGCTGCCCGTCGTCAACGGCGACGCTGCGGCACGGCATCCAGAATTTGCTGCGGCATTTCGTTCCTGAAGTCACCGAGGTACGGCCGGTCTGATCGGGCGATCCAGCGGCTAACTCAAATTCTCACTCGTCATTCCGGGGCGCGGGCGGACGCCCGCGAGCCCAGAATCCATATTCGCCGTCGGTGCTTATGGATTCCGGACAGCCTCGCTTCGCTCGGCTTGCGGAATGACGTAAGTTCAATGCGATGCGCGTGCTCGCGATTGATACGGCACTAGCGGCCTGCTCCGCGGCAGTCCTCGACACGGTGTTCGGCGGCGTCATTGCCGGCCAGAGCGTGCCGATGGTGCGCGGCCATGCCGAAGCGCTGATGCCCATCGTCGAACAGGTGATGCAGCGCGCGGAACTGACGTTTGCCGATATCGACCGCGTCGCGGTGACGACCGGACCGGGCAGCTTCACCGGCTTGCGCGTGGGCATCTCGGCTGCGCGCGGCATTGCGCTTGCGGCCAATCTACCCGCGTTTGGCGTGTCGACGCTCTCCGCCTATGCGGCGCCGCATCTCGCCGAGGACGAGATCAATTCCGTGATCGCGGTCATCGATGCCCGGCATGACCACGTCTACCTGCAAGTCTTCGGTCCCGGCGGCCGCATCGTCGTGGCGCCGCGGCTCGCTCCTATCGGCGAAGCCGTGCGCGCGGCATCCGAGGCGCCATCGCGCATTGTCGGATCGGCCGCGCTTGCCGTGGCCGACCGATTGCCCAAAGGCGGGCGCGCGCCGTTGCGGGTCGACGCCCGCGAAGCTCCCGACATCGGCTGGGTCGCACGCATGGGCGCCGTGCTGCCGGAAGGTCAATCACCGCCGAAGCCGCAATACTTGCGTGCGCCTGACGCACAGCCGCAGAACGCCGCCCAATTGCCGCGCCGATGACCATCGTCTCCCGCCTGCTCGCGGCTGCGCAGCCGACTTTCTCCACGGCACGGCCGTGCGACGCCGCCGCGATCGCGGCACTGCATGCCGCCTCGTTCCGTCGCGGCTGGGGCGAGGATGAGGTCACTCGCTTGCTGCTGGACAGCGCGGTTGCCACCGACCGTCTGATGATCCGCCGCGCGCTGGTTGGCTTCATCATGTCGCGCCTGGCTGCCGACGAAGCGGAAATCCTGTCGGTCGCGATCGCGCCTGCCCGGCGCGGCCGCGGGCTGTCCCGTCCGCTGCTCGACTTTCACCTGCGCAGCCTCGCCGGCCGCGGCGTGCGCGCGGTATTTCTTGAAGTCGACGAGCACAACGAGCCCGCATGCCAGCTCTACGCCGGCGCTGGCTTTGCCGAAGTTGGCCGCCGGGCGGGCTATTACGAGGGCGGCGCCACCGCTTTGGTGCTGCGGCGGGATCTCGGCTGACGGTGGCGCGTGCCTATATTAAGATGGGAGCGGCCGAGAACGTCGATGTTCCTTTTTGGCGGAAAATCCAGTAAGACTCGGATCGACCTGCAACAAACCTGATTTTACGAGCAAACATAAAGGCTTAGGTTCCGCATACCGGCATGAACGAACCCCGCAAGCTCTACGTCAAGTCGTTCGGCTGCCAGATGAACGTCTATGACTCGCGGCGGATGGCGGACACCCTGGCGCCGCAGGGTTACGTCGAGACCGCGGCCCCCGACGATGCCGACCTCGTCATCCTCAACACCTGCCACATCCGCGAGAAGGCGGCGGAGAAAGTCTATTCCGAGCTTGGCCGTATCCGCCGCCTGAAAGAGGCGGCCGCGGGCGGAGGCCGGCGGGTGCTTATCGCGGTCGCCGGCTGCGTCGCGCAGGCCGAGGGCAAGGAGATCATCCGGCGCGCGCCCGCGGTCGATCTCGTGTTTGGGCCGCAAAGCTATCATCGGCTGCCGGCACTTCTGGATCGCGCCGAGCGCGGTGAGAAACCGGTCGATACCGAATTCCCGCTCGACGACAAATTCGATCAGCTTGCCGCGCCGAGCGCGTCGGCGATACGCGCGCGCGGTGTCTCCGCCTTCGTCACGGTGCAGGAAGGCTGCGACAAGTTCTGCACGTTCTGCGTCGTGCCCTATACGCGCGGCGCCGAGGTTTCGCGGCCGGCCGCGAAAATCATTGCCGAGATCGAACGGCTGGCTGCCGCTGGCGTCCACGAGATCACGCTGATCGGCCAGAACGTCAACGCCTATCACGGCGAGGGTTCGGACGGACGGGCGTGGCCGCTGGCACGGCTGCTCGAACGCGCAAGCGAAATCGATGGCGTCGAGCGGCTGCGCTACACGACCAGTCATCCGCGCGACATGGATGAGGATTTAATCGAGGCCCATGGCGCTTTGCCCAAACTCATGCCGCAACTGCATCTGCCCGTGCAGTCAGGCTCCGACCGCATCCTAGCCGCGATGAACCGCCGCCATGCGCGCGCGGACTACCTCGCTATCGTCGCGCGGCTGCGCGCGGCGCGGCCCGATCTCGCGCTCACCTCCGATTTCATCGTCGGCTTTCCGGGCGAAAGCGAAGGCGATTTTGCCGACACGCTCAGCCTCATCGGCGCAGTTGGCTTTTCCGGCGCGTTCTCGTTCAAATATTCGCCGCGTCCCGGCACGCCGGGGGCCGAGATGGACGAGCAGATCGACGAAGACGTGAAATCCGATCGGCTGCACCGGCTGCAAGCCGCGATCGACCGCCAGCAAGACGCTTTCAATCAAAGCTGCCTCGGCTGCACGTTCGACGTTTTGTTTGAAAAGCTCGGACGCTATGATGGCCAGATCGTCGGCCGTTCGCCTTATCTGCAGCCGGTCCAGGTGACGGCGCCGGCATCGATGATCGGCGAGGTGGCCGCCGTGACGATCACCGAAGTCGCCAGCAATTCGTTGTTTGGTGCGCTGGCGCATGCGCCAGCGCAAAATTCGAAACTAGAGCCAGCCCTTCTTGGCGCAGGAGCCTGAATTGGCAGCACGCGGTCCCGCTGGAACGGATGAATCGGTCTTCGTCGCTCCCGACAACGCGACACAAATCGCCCTCACCTTCGACGACAACCGCCTCGCCTCCATGCTGTTCGGGCAATACGGCCAGAACCTCGCGCTGATCGAGCGACGCCTCGGCGTCGTCGCCAATTCGCGCGGCAATCACGTGACTTTGGACGGCACGCGCGAGGCCTGCGAGCAGGCGCGGCGTGTCCTGGAAAATCTCTATGAGCGGCTGAAGAACGGCGACGAACTGGTGCAGGGCGACGTCGAGGGCAACATCCGCCTCGCCATGGCGCAGGGTTCGCTGTTCGACTTCGATCCGGCTGCGGCGCGAGAGAGCTTCGAGGAAATCAATCTGCGTAAGCGCCGCGTGCGCGCCCGCACCCCGGCGCAGGACGCCTACATCCGCGCGCTCAAGCGGCATCCGCTGGTGCTTGCCACCGGTCCCGCCGGCACCGGAAAGACCTGGCTCGCCGTCGCCCACGCCGTGCAGTTGTTCGAGCGCAAGGAAGTCGACCGCATCGTGTTGTCGCGCCCCGCAGTCGAAGCCGGCGAGCGGCTCGGATTTTTGCCCGGCGACATGCGCGAGAAAGTCGATCCCTATCTGCGGCCGATCTACGACGCGCTCTACGATCTCATGGACACCCGTATCGTCGAGCGCGCGCTGCAAACGACCGAGATCGAGATCGCGCCGCTCGCCTTCATGCGCGGCCGCACGCTGTCGAACGCCGCCATCATTCTCGACGAGGCGCAAAACACGACCGCGATGCAGATGAAGATGCTGCTCACGCGGCTCGGCGAAAACAGCCGGATGATGGTCACCGGCGATCCGAGCCAGGTCGACCTTCCCCCAGGGCAGACGTCCGGACTTGCCGACGCGGTGCGGCTCCTTCAGAACGTCGAGGGCATCGGCCACGTTGCCTTCTCTTCCGCCGACGTCATTCGCCACGAGCTGGTTGCCCGCATCGTCGAGGCCTATGACAGGGCGGCGGCGCGCAAGCGCGAGCGGCCGTAAATGACGCGCCCGGTGCGCAATACGTCCGAGATTAAGACGTGCAAAATCGACGTGCTCGTTCAGTCCGGTCTCTGGAAGGAGCCCGGTAAGGCGAAAACGACGCTCCGCCGCGCGGTGCGGACGGCCGCGGCGGCGCTGTCAACAACCGGCGCGGAGCTTGCTATCGTTCTCGCTGATGATTCGGCAGTCCGCCTGCTCAACCGGCAATGGCGCGGCATCGACAAGGCTACGAATGTACTGTCGTTCTCCACCGAAACTGCCGACGGCGAACCGCCACTCCTCGGCGATATCGTACTTGCCTATGAGACCATCGCGCGGGAGGCCTGCGACGAAGGCAAACCGTTTGCCCATCATCTCGCCCATCTTGCGGTGCATGGCTTCCTGCACCTCAACGGCTACGACCATCAGCGGGACTCAGATGCCGAGGCGATGGAAGCGCTTGAGCGCAAAATTCTGCGGCGGCTTGCCATCGCGGACCCCTATCGGCCGCGCGCCCGATCTAGCGCCAAGCCTGCAAAGAAGACCGCGCGCAAGTCGACCAAAGCGCGCTGAGATCTGCTGCTGAAGGCGGGCGATACCCATGGCTCAACGCGACACGCGCAGCGACCCGAGTGAGAGCAATCGCACCACTCTGCCAGCACTTGCGGGAGGCCCCGGCGAAACACAGCCTGAAGGCTGGCCTTCCCGCGTCGCGCGAATTCTATTCGGCTGGAAGGCAGCTGCGACCCGCGCCGAGCTTGAACACGTCCTGACCGCCGAACAGCCTGCATCCGGCTTCTCACCCGAAGAAGCCGCTATGCTCAAGAACATCCTCACTTTGCGCGAGTGCCGGATCGAACGTGTCATGGTGCCCCGCGCCGATATCGTTGCCGTGCAGCAGGACATCGCGCTCGGCGATCTCGTCAAGATTTTCGCCAATGCCGGTCATTCGCGGCTCGCCGTCTATAACGATACGCTCGACGATCCGACCGGCATGGCTCACATCCGCGACCTGGTCGCTTTCATGGCGGCGCGCGCTGCGGCCAACCTGGCTTTGGACGCCGCGCAGGATCGGCCCACACAGGCTCGTGCCAATTATTTTGCCGATATCGATCTTTCGTTGCCGCTCGTTGCAACCAAAATCATTCGCGAAATCCTTTATGCGCCGCCGTCGATGCCGGCGCTCGATCTGTTGGCCAAAATGCAGGCGACGCGCATTCATCTTGCGCTCATCATCGACGAGTATGGCGGCACCGACGGGCTCGTTTCCATGGAGGATCTCGTTGAACTGATCGTCGGCGACATCGCCGACGAACACGACGCGCATGAGATGCCGGGCGTCGTGCGGCAAAACGACGGCTCCTATCTCGCCGACGGCCGCGCCAGTCTCGACGATGTGCGCGCCGTGATCGGTGAGGAGTTCGATGTCGGCGAGGCCGGCAGCGAAGTCGATACGCTCGGCGGCTATCTCGTCATCAGAGCCGGCCACGTGCCGGTCCGCGGCGAATTGGTGCCCGGGCCAGGCTCATTCGAAGCTGAAGTGCTCGACGCCGATCCGCGCCGGGTCAAACGGGTGAAGATTTATCGGCGCAAGGATCGCCGCACCGCCGCGGCGCGCGAATTCCCTGCGCTGTCGAAAGCGCCGGCGCCACGTCCGGCGGCGCCGCGCGAAGACGCGAGCCAACCGAACCCGAACTCGTCGCGCTCCCCGTGAAGCCAAAGGCGTTGATCCACGCGATTATGCTGTCGTGGGGATGGCGGCGGTGGCTCATCGCTTTCGCCGCCGGCGCGCTGTCGGCATTGGCGATAGCGCCGTTCAATGCCTGGCCGATCCTTTTTTTGACCTTCCCGACGCTGGTTTGGCTGATCGACGGGGCCGCGGTCAGCCGCTGGGGTGGCGTGATTGTCGCCGCCGCGACGGGTTGGTGGTTCGGCTTCGGTTATTTCGTCGCCGGCCTTTATTGGCTCGGCTACGCCTTCCTGGTCGACGCGCAGACTTTCGCCTGGCTGATGCCGTTCGCGGTGATCGGGCTTCCCGCCGTGCTCGCTATCTATACCGGTATCGGCGTTGCACTCGCCCGTATGCTGTGGACGCGCGGCGCGACCCGCATCCTTTCACTCGGCGCGGCGCTCACCGCCACCGAATGGCTGCGCGGTCACCTCTTCACGGGATTTCCGTGGAACACATTCGGCTATGCGCTCACCGCACCACTACCGCTCGCACAGAGCACGTCTGTCGTCGGCATCTGGGGCTTGACTTTCGCTGCCATCTGCATTGGCGCGAGCCCGGCAACGCTCATCGACGAGCGCGCCGAAACGCGCCGGCCGTGGCTGCCGCTCGTACTCGGCCTTGTTGTGCTCGGCGGACTCGGCGCATGGGGCGCGTTGCGGTTGCACCGCACGCCGACACGGCTGGTCGAGAAAGTGCATTTGCGCATCATGCAGCCCAACCTGCAGCAGGACGTAAAATTCAATTACGCGGCCAGGCAGCAAGTGATGGATCGCTACGTCGCGCTATCCAGCCGCTCCCACGGTTCGCCTGCGCCCGGCATCACCGACGTCACCCATCTGATTTGGCCAGAATCGCCTTTTCCGTTCATCCTCGCGCGCGAGCCCGACGCGCTCGCGCAAATCGTCAAGCTGTTGTCGCCGAGCACCATCCTGATAACCGGCGCGACGCGGCTTCCTGAGAACTTCGATCGCGCCGATCCGCACGCCTACAATTCGATGTATGTCATCGATCATGACGGCAGCATTCTCTCCGTCTATGACAAAGTCCATCTCGTTCCGTTCGGCGAGTATCTGCCGTACGAGCGCGTGCTCCAACGTCTGGGCCTGCAGGAACTGACCAAGCAGCAAGGCGGCTTTCTGTCCGGCGAGCGGCGCCGGCTGATTGATGTTCCGGAGGCTCCGCGCGCCCTTCCGCTCATCTGTTACGAGATCATTTTCTCCGGCGAACTTGCGCCGCCCGATGAACGCGGCGGCTGGATGGTCAACATCACGAACGATGGATGGTTCGGCATCAGCACCGGGCCTTATCAGCATTTCCAGCAAGCGCGTGTCGCCGCCATCGAGGAAGGCTTGCCGCTCGTGCGCGCAGCAAACACCGGAATCTCGGCCGTAGTTGATCCAGTGGGCCGCATCATCAACTCACTGCCACTCGGCGTCGAAGGCATTCTTGACTCGCCCTTGCCGCGACCAATCGCTCCGCCGATTTACACGCGCGTCGGCGACGCGCCCGCTTTTCTCGTCGTCGCCATCGCGCTGCTCGTCGTCGTGCGCCGGCGGCTTCGTGTGGATATGAGTAAAATCTGAAAAGTAGCGATGACGTTGAGTTCAACCTGCGATAAGTTGGTATCGTGGTGGTGCGGACGCAATTTCAGGCGCGTGCTACCGACGCAGTGAGAATCAAATTTCGGGTCCACCCGCTCACGCGACAGTAATTTTTCGCAGACGACGTGAAAATATATTTCGGAGAGTAGTTGTAACGGCGGGATGTTCAACTAGCCCGATTTGATCTGGCTGCTCATTACTGTAAATATAAATACGCAGGAGTTGCCTTATTATGATGGTCGCTAAAAAGGCGCCGAATCCGATCGACAAACATGTCGGCAGCCGAGTGCGTATGCGCCGTATGATGCTCAGTATGAGTCAGGAGAAGCTCGGCGACGCATTGGGCCTGACTTTTCAACAAGTGCAGAAGTACGAAAAAGGGACCAACCGCATCGGCGCGAGCCGCCTGCAGCAAATTTCCAACATCCTGCAAGTACCCGTCTCGTTCTTTTTCGACGGCGCGCCTCACGTTCCCGGTTCCAGCCGCTGGGAGGGGATGGGGGAAGCACCCTCGCCCGCTTACGTCTCCGATTTTCTCGCGACGTCAGACGGGCTGGCGCTGACCAAAGCCTTTATGCGCATTTCCGATAACAAGCTGCGGCGCCGCATCGTCGACCTGGTCGAGCAGATCGCCGCGAGCGAGAAGCGCTGAGCAGGCCCTTCCTGGCGGCCCGCGCCGAAGAGGCAAGCGCCCACTTTTCGCCCACATCTTGACCGCAGCGGTTCTCCGCTGCAACAACCGTCCGCAGGATGCGCGCCGCCTGTCGGCGCCGGGGCACCGGCGGCCGGCACCGTCGTCGACGGCGCCGTAGGGGCTAGGTTGTCTTAACCAAACGCGATCGATCCCAGAGGGCCGCTATCCAGCCCCGCGCAAAGCCAGGGCAGGCGCTTCGGGATCATGTTCAAGGAGGAGTGTCCCGTGGGACGTACCGATTACTTGTTCACCAGCGAGTCCGTCTCGGAAGGACATCCGGACAAGGTCTGCGATCAAATTTCCGACGCCATTCTCGACGCCTTCATCGAGAACGACGTCAAGCTCGGCATCGCCGACGAGAGCCTCGTGAATACGCGGCTCGGCTGCGAGACGCTGTGCACCACCAATAAGATCGTCATCGCCGGCGAGGGCCGTGGCCAGGCGCCGCTGTTTCACAAGCACGGCGCCCAAGCGGTGGTTAACCGCGAGATGATCGCGCAGATCGCGCGCAACGTGGTTAAGGATATCGGCTACGACCAGGATGGCTTCTCCTATTACGGGGCCGACGTCGAGGTGCTGCTGCACGGCCAATCGCCCGACATCGCCATGGGCGTTAATGCCAAGAAGACCAAAAGCGGCGAGCAGGAAGGCGCCGGCGATCAGGGCATGATGTTCGGCTATGCCTGCACCGAGAGCGAGGTCTACGAGAAGGGCTCGTTCATGCCGGCGCCGATCTATTTCGCGCACAAAATTCTCAAAGTGCTGTCGGAGAAGCGCCGCTCTGGCGCGCTGTTCGACTTGCAGCCGGACGCCAAGAGTCAGGTCACAGTCAAATATGCCGACGGCAAGCCGATCGGCTGCACCAAGGTGGTGGTGTCGACCCAGCACAACGCGCAGACCCGCAATGGCAAGAAATACAATCCCGGCATGATCAAGGAGATGATCGCCGACACCGTCGAGGCGGCGCTGCCCGACGACTGGATGCCGAAGAAGTCGGGCGATTTCCTGGTCAATCCAACAGGAAACTTTGTCGTCGGCGGACCAGACGGAGACTGCGGCCTCACCGGACGAAAGATCATCGTGGATACTTACGGCGGATACGCGCCGCATGGTGGCGGCGCTTTCTCCGGCAAGGATCCAACGAAAGTCGACCGCTCGGCCGCCTACGCGGCGCGCTATCTCGCCAAGAACGTGGTGGCTGCAGGACTTGCCGACAGCTGCACCATCCAGATCGCGTATGCGATCGGCGTTGCCGATCCGATGTCACTCTATGTCGACACGCACGGGACCGGAAAGGTCGAGGAAGCGAAGCTGCAAAAGCTCCTGCCCGAACTCTTTCCGCTGCGGCCGACCCATATCCGGCGTTCGCTCAAGCTCAGCCGGCCGATCTATCGGCGCACCGCGGCCTACGGGCATTTCGGCCGCGCGCCCGAGAGGGACGGCGGTTTTTCCTGGGAACGGACCGATCTCGCTGACGCGCTCAAGCGCGCGCTGCGCTGATCCGTTCGCGCAGCGGCATGGGTTTATCGTCACGGCCGGCCACCCGGGACCGGCCGAAGGCCGGCCCGAGCGCAAGCTTGTGCCGGCCGTTCGCTTTGATATTCCCGCAAGACGATGGACTTGGACGGCGGCGATAAGTGCCGCCGCGACAGACTGATGGGATGCGCACCGCAAAAGCAACCGCGCGCGTTCTTCGGACGCCGCAAGGGCCACAAGCTGCGGCCGCGTCAGACGGAACTGCTCGAAACCCTGCTGCCGCGACTGGCGATCGATCTTTCCCGGCCCGCGCCCGCCGATCTCACCGTGCTTTTCGGAATGCCGGTCAAGGAAATCGCGCTTGAAATCGGCTTCGGCGGCGGCGAGTCGATGGTCGCGCAGGCAACCGAGCAGTCGAATACCGGCTTTCTCGGCGTCGAGCCTTTCGTCAACGGCATGGCCAAGGCGCTCGCGGCCATCGACCAAGGCAATCTGCGCAATGTCCGCCTGCACTTCGACGACGCGACCAACTTGATCGATTGGCTCCCCGAATCGTCGTTGAGCCGCATCGACCTGATCCATCCCGATCCCTGGCCGAAACGCCGGCATTGGAAGCGGCGCTTCGTGCAGGATGAAATGATCCGGCGGGTTGCCCGCATTCTACGCCGCGGCGGCGAGTTCCGTTTCGTCACCGACATTGCCGATTATGCGGCGTGGACGTTGCTGCGCTTTTTACGATCGGATGAATTCGCCTGGACCGCACAGTCCGCTGACGATTGGCGAAAACCGTGGTCCGGCTTCGCGCCGACCCGTTACCACACCAAGGCCGCGCACGCACAACGTGCCTCGTGCTTTCTGATTTTTCGCAGAAAGTGATTACGGTTCCTTGCGCACCTGCCAGAAGCGCACGACGCGCTGCGCGGTCGAAGCCGACAAGCGGTTGTAGTTGGCAAAGGCGTCGTCGAGCCCTTGGCTGGAGGTCCGTTTCCCGTCCGGACGAACCAAAAAAATCGCCTTCACCGTCGGCCAGGCGAGACCCGCCGCTTTGCACAGGATGAGCACCGGATCGGGCCGGTCGCCACCCATGAGCCGGTCGACGACATTGATCGGCACCTTGGCGAGCGTGGCGAGAGCCACCACCGTCTCTTCGAATTTGCCGTCGTTGCAGAAGCCGGCAAGCGCCGCCTCGTTCAACTGGCCGGAGCGGCTCAAGTTGAGCACGGTGCGCTGCGCGGCGCTGTAGTCGCGCGGCGCCACGCGCGCGCTGACTTCGTTGGCGACTTTGGCCAGGACATCGTGGAGGTCGGCCTTAAGCTCGGGCGAGGCCGAAGCGAGCAGGCGTTTGTGCACGACGTCGGTCGCGCGACTCAGCAGCTCGAGAAACATCGGCGGAGGAATATCCGGCCGCAGTCCAACCGTTTCCGCCAGAACACCATCATCGGCGGCGCGCTTGACCAGGCGGGAGAAACCGGTCTCGGAGATGCGCGCGCCACGGTTTTCGGCGACGCGGCGCGCCACCTCGCGATCGCCGCGTCCGACCAGCACATCGGTGACCGCCTCGCCGAGCACGCGGCGCGCGGAGATGGCCTGCAAATGGGCTTGGCTCTTGGTCTTGGCCACATCGACCAGATCGGCTTCGGGGAGCGCCGGGGCAAGCTGGAGCACGGGGCCGGCAACGGCGATATCGTCGTCCTTGGCGAGCGTGCGCAGCACCTTCACCGGTGCGTTGCTGACCGGAGCCAGACGAGTAGAAAGTTCGGCGCGCACCTTGCTCTCGATCTCTTCGATGAGCAGCCCGAACACGTCGTCAAACAAGTCGACATGCTCAACGTTGTAGGTGCTGGCGCCGTTGAGAAACAGATTGGTGATACGCTGTAGCGTCTCGGCGCGCTTCTCGCGCGTGCCGTGCTGGACCACCTGTTCGAGTTCCGGAATCAGCGAGAGATTGGCGTTCATTGAGAGATTAGTAATCAATAGCCGATGCGCGGTTGGCGGCGATTTTCATCGATCTTAATTACCGGTTACTGATTACCGATCCCTGAAAGCCTCTTGCCTTCGGCGGGTAGCGCGCTATATATGCGGCATCCGTCATGGATACCTCATAACGGTCGGTTTGATCCGAACGGCTTTGAGAGTGGGTTCCCCCGGGACCCGCTCTTTTTTATTACCTCAAGGCCGGACTTCCGTGTCGGACGTGTACGCAGGAGACAATGGCGCTCTTGGCAATGAACGACAGCGCTATAGACGACAGCACCTTTGCGGACGAGCCGCGGCTTATCACCGAGCCGGGGCGGGCGGCACGTGTCGCCGCTCTCGCCGAGCCGCTGCTCGCCGCCCTTGGCTACCGTCTGGTGCGGATCCGCATTTCCGGTCTCGCCGGCTGCACGGTGCAGATCATGGCCGAGCGGCCGGACGGCACCATGACGATCGAAGACTGTGAGGCTGCCTCGCGCGCGCTTTCGCCGGTGCTCGATGCGGCCGACCCGATCGAAGAGTCCTATCGGCTGGAAATTTCTTCGCCTGGCATAGACCGGCCGCTGGTGCGGCGTTCCGACTTCGACCGCTACGCCGGCCATGTCGCGCAGGTGGAAATGCTGGCCCCCATCGACGGCCGCCGGCGCTTTCGCGGCGAACTTAACGGCACCGAGGGCGATTGCGTGCGGCTACGCACGGGCGACGGAGCGGCGGCGGGCGAAGGCGCCGAAATTCTGCTGCCATTCGACGACATGATGGAGGCGCGGCTCCTGCTCACCGACGCGCTGATTGCGCAATCGCTGCGCCGAAGCAAACACGGTGAACGCAACAAAGAGACACGGGGTCCGCACGAGCGGAAAGCACCGCGCCGTAACGGACATGAAAACGCTACGCTGGAGCAAAACCGGCGCACAATTCAACCGAGTGGAGACTGAACATGGCGACTGTAAGCGCCAACAAGCTCGAACTTTTGCAGATCGCCGACGCGGTGGCGCGCGAGAAGGCCATCGATCGAAAGATCGTGCTCGCCGCCATGGAGGACGCGATCGCCAAGGCGGCACGCTCGCGCTACGGCAGCGAAACGGAAGTGCGCGCCGAGATCGATGCCAAGAGCGGCGAGCTTCATCTCTCGCGCCACATGCTGGTGGTCGAGGCTGTAGAAAATCCCGCGATCCAGATCAGCCTCGAAGAGGCGCGCCGGCGTCATCCCGCGGCGCAGATCGGCGACACCATCGCCGATCCGCTGCCGCCGCTGCCGTTCGGCCGCATCGCCGCGCAATCGGCCAAGCAGGTGATCGTACAGAAGGTGCGCGAGGCCGAACGCGACCGGCAGTACGACGAATTCAAGGATCGCATCGGCGACATCGTCAACGGCATCGTCAAGCGGGTCGAGTACGGCAACGCGGTGGTCGACCTCGGCCGTGGCGAAGCCATCGTGCGGCGCGATGAATTGCTGCCGCGCGAAGTCTTCCGCAACGGCGACCGCATCCGCGCCTATATCTACGACGTGCGCCGCGAGCAGCGCGGACCGCAAATTTTCCTCTCGCGCACCCATCCGGAATTCATGGCGAAGCTGTTCGCGCAGGAAGTGCCGGAAATCTACGATGAGATCGTTGAGGTGAAGGCGGTCGCCCGCGATCCTGGCTCGCGCGCCAAGATCGCCGTGCTGTCGCGCGACTCCTCGGTCGATCCGGTCGGCGCATGCGTCGGCATGCGCGGCTCGCGTGTGCAGGCGGTGGTGAACGAATTGCAGGGCGAAAAGATCGATATCATCCCGTGGTCGCCGGAAATCGCCACTTTCGTGGTCAATGCGCTGGCGCCCGCGGAAGTCGCCAAGGTCGTTATCGACGAGGAGCGCGACCGCATCGAAGTCGTGGTCCCCGATCAGCAGCTTTCGCTGGCCATCGGACGGCGTGGCCAGAACGTGCGGCTCGCCTCGCAGTTGACCGGCAAGGACATCGATATTCTCACCGAGCAGGAGGAATCGGAGCGCCGGCAGGCGGAATTCGAAAACCGCACGCGAGTCTTCATCGATGCGCTCAACGTCGACGAGGTGATCGGGCAATTGCTGGCATCGGAAGGCTTCAGTTCGGTCGAGGACTTGGCGCTGGTCGATTTGAAAGAAATCGCCAGCATTGAAGGCTTCGACGACGACACCGCGCTTGAGCTGCAGACGCGCGCACGCGATTATCTCGATAAAATCGAAGCCGAGCTTGATGCCAAGCGCAAGGAGCTCGGCGTCGAGGACGCAGTCAAAGAAGTGCCGGGGGTCACCACGGCCATGCTGCTCAAGTTCGGCGAGAACGGCGTCAAGACCGTGGAAGATCTGGCCGGCTGCGCCACCGACGACCTCGCCGGTTGGACCGAACGCAAGGACGGCGAGGCCGTCCGCCAGGCAGGCATCCTCGATGGCTTCAATCTGACCCGTGAAGAGGCCGAAGGGATTATCATGCAGGCCCGCGTCAAGGCGGGCTGGATTAGCGAAGCCGATCTGGCTCCACCGCCCGTCGAAGAGACCCCGGCAGCCGAGGCTGAGGCCTGATGGGGTAAGCCAGGCGCATGACAGCAGAGGCGCGGGACATCGACACCGAGCTTGACGACGGCCCGCACGCGCGCGGACCCGAGCGCCTGTGTGTCGTGACCCGCGCGGTGCGTCCAGTCGCCGACTTGATCCGCTTCGTCGTCGGGCCCGACGGCGAGGTGGTCCCTGACCTCAAAGCCAAACTGCCGGGCCGGGGGGTCTGGGTCACCGGCACGCGGGCGGCGCTTGACGATGCGGTCAAGCGCAAGGTTTTTGCCCGCGGCTTCAAGCGGGACGTTCGGCTGCCCGCCGACCTCGCCGCCCGGACTGAGCGGCTCTTAGAGCAAGCGGCCCTCGACGCCCTGGCGATCGCCGGCAAGGCCGGACTGGTCGCAGCCGGGTTTACCAAGGTCGCATCGGCGCTGGAGGACGCGCAGGCGGTCGCTCTCCTGCATGCCGCCGAGGCTTCGACTGACGGGGTTCGCAAGCTCGACGCCATCCGGCGCCGCCAGCCGGGCAATCAGCTCCCTGTGATTGAATTCCTGGCTTCGGCTCAATTGGATTTGGCATTGGGCCGCCCAAATGTGGTACATGCAGCGTTGCTCGCCGGATCCGCCAGCGACACGTTTTTATCGCGTTCGCGGCGCCTTGAACGGTATAGGACCGGCGGTGCAGGTGATCGAAGCAATCAGGCCGGCGAGGGTTCAGCAGACCCACCCGACCCCTTATATGGACGCGTATGACCGAAACGACGAAAAATACCGGTGAAAAGCTGAGTGTAACCCCCACTAAGACGCTGACGCTGAAGCGCGGCGGCGTCGAACAGGGAGTCGTGCGCCAAAGTTTCAGCCACGGCCGCAGCAAGGCCGTCGTCGTCGAAAAGGTCAAGCGACGCGTCGCCCCACCGGCCGATACGAAGCCTGCGGAAACCGCTGCCGCCCAGGACCGTGCTGCCGCGCTCAAGCGCCCGGCGCCCACCAAGACTCCGCCGGCGGTCGAGCTGGCACCTTCGGTCGTCCCGGCTTCGCCCAAGCCGGGCGTGATTCTGCGCACGCTCACCGAAGAAGAACGCAGCGCACGCGCGCATGCACTCGCCGACGCGCGGGTGCGCGAGGCGGAGGAGCGCAAGGTCGCCGAGGAAGAGGCGCGCGTGCGCCAAGGCCGCGAAGAGACCGAGCGCACCGAGCGCGCTGCGGCCGAGGCACGTAAGCGCGAGGAAGAGAAACGCCGCGAGCACGATGAGGCAACCAAGCGCAAGGCTGACGAAGTCGCCAAGAAGCGTTTCGGCGCCGAGCTGACGCTGGCAAAGCCCGGCCTCGCGCGCGTCAATGTCGAAGAGGAAGAGGAGGCGCCGCGCCCGCGCCGTGGCCTCGGCGGCGCAGGGCCGCGCCCCGCACCCGCGCCCAAGCCGCAGCGCACCACCGCCGAAAAGCGCACCCGCGGCCGGCTGACTGTTGTCACCGCGTTCACCGCCGACGAAGTGCGCGAGCGTTCCACCGCCGCCTTTCACCGCCGCGAGCGACGCCGCAGCGGCCAACGTGACGCCGAACCGAAGGAAAAAATCACGCGCGAAGTGACTATCCCGGAAACGATCACCATCCAGGATTTGGCCAATCGCATGTCCGAGCGATCGGTCGACGTGGTGCGCCTGTTGATGAAGCAAGGGCACATGGCGACCAGCACGGATACGATCGACGCCGATACCGCGCAGCTTATCGCCGAGGAGCTTGGCCACACCGTACGGCGTGTCAGCGAGGCCGACGTCGAAGAAGGCATGTTTGACGTCGTCGACGAGCCGGAAAACTTGCAGCCGCGCGCGCCCGTCGTCACCATCATGGGCCACGTCGATCACGGCAAGACGTCGCTGCTTGACGCCATTCGCTCGACCGAAGTGGCGGCCGGCGAAGCCGGCGGCATCACCCAGCATATCGGCGCCTATCAGGTCACCTCGCCTTCCGGCGGCCGCATCACCTTCATCGATACGCCCGGCCACGCCGCCTTTACCGCTATGCGCGCTCGCGGCGCCAAGATCACCGATATCGTGGTTCTGGTCGTTGCCGCCGACGACGGCGTGATGCCGCAGACGGTGGAAGCGATCCAGCACGCCAAAGCGGCGAACGTGCCGATCATCGTTGCCATCAACAAGATCGACCGGCCGGACGCCAAGCCGGAGCGCGTGCGCACCGAATTGCTGCAGCACGAAATCCAGGTCGAAACGCTCGGCGGTGAGGTACTCGAAGTCGACGTTTCGGCGAAAGAGAAAACCAATCTCGACAAGCTGCTCGACGTGATCGCGCTGCAGGCGGAAATCCTGCAGCTCAAGGCCAACCCGAATCGGCCCGCCGAGGGCACAGTGATCGAAGCGCGACTCGATCGCGGCCGCGGCCCGGTGGCAACCGTTCTCGTCCAGCGTGGCACGCTCAAGCCCGGCGACATCATTGTCGCCGGCTCGGAATGGGGCCGGGTGCGTGCGCTGGTCTCCGACACCGGTCATTCGGTCGTCGCCGCCGGCCCGTCGATGCCGGTCGAAATCTTGGGCTTCAACGGCACCCCGGAAGCTGGCGACCGGCTCGCCGTCGTCGTCGACGAAGCGAGGGCGCGCGAGATCACCGCGTATCGCGAGCGTCAGAAGCGCGAGAAAATGGCGGCGCGGCAGACCGGCATGCGCGGCTCGCTTGAGCAGATGATGAGTCAGCTCAAGACCTCCGGGCTCAAGGAATTCCCGCTTGTGATTAAGGCCGACGTGCAAGGCTCGGTGGAAGCGATCGTCGGCGCGCTCGAGAAATTGGGCACCGACGAAGTGGCCGCACGTGTGCTGTTTGCCGGCGCCGGCGCCATCACCGAATCTGACGTGACGCTGGCGGAGGCGTCGAACGCCGTCATCATCGGCTTCAACGTCCGCGCCCACAAGGAAGCGCGCGAGGCCGCCGAGCAGGCCGGCATCGAGATCCGCTATTACGACATCATCTACGCCCTTGTCGACGACGTGAAGAAGGCCATGTCGGGGATGCTGCCGCCAATGCTGCGCGAGACGCTGCTCGGCAACGCCCTCATCCTGGAAATCTTCAAGGTGTCGAAGGTCGGCAACATCGCTGGCTGCCGCGTCACCGACGGCACCGTGGAGCGGGGCGCCAATGTGCGGCTCATCCGCGACAGCGTCGTCGTGCATCAGGGCAAGCTGTCGCAGCTCAAGCGCTTCAAGGACGACGCCCGCGAAGTCCTCGCCGGCCAGGAATGCGGCATGGCGTTCGAGAATTATCAGGACATGAAGGCGGGCGACGTCATCGAGTGCTATCGCGTGGAGTCCGTGCAGCGCACACTGTGAGCGGAACGGCGGTTTTTGAGCACGGACGCCCGCACGGCACAGCGCAATTTCGATCGCAAAACTAATTTCGATCCCAAACTATGGACCAGACGGTCACCTATCGCTTCGAGCGCGCCGACTATATTGCGCTGCTCAAGGCCCGACGTTCGCTGAGTGTTTTTAGCCGGTTTGGCCGCTGGGGCCGTTACGCCTGCTACGGCCTCTTCTTCGTCGCCTTGATCAACCTCAACAACATCCTGTCGTGGACGTTCGATCCGCTGATTGATGGCCTCACGTCGGCAATCGCTTTTGTACTCGTCGTGCTCATGGCGCCAGTCGGCGAGTGGGCAGCCGACCGCATTCTGTCGCTCTGGATCTTTCCGCGCTTCGTCGTGGCCAACAAGGAGATCACGATCACCTTCGCTGACGACGGCCTTCACACCAAGAACAGCGGCATGGAAGGCAAGATCCCCTGGAGCGCGGTGGCGCGCGTTCTTGAGACGAAAGATTATCTCTACCTTTGGATCAGCCGCGCCGAGACCATCATCGTGCCGCGCCGCGCGCTGCCGTCCGACGATGCAGCAGCCGCGCTCGCGGCCTATATAAAGTCGAAGGTCCCAGCCGCGCCGGCAGCTTAAGCGCGCACAAGATCACGGTCGCAAGATGAAAGCACGCAGTCATTCACAGGATCGCGCCGGCGGCTCGCAGCGCCAGCTGCGCGTCGGCGAACTGATTCGCCACGACTTCGCCGCCATGCTGTCGCGCGGCGACATCCATGACCCGGTGCTGGAAGGCCACATGATCACCGTGCCTGAGGTGCGCATGAGCCCCGACCTGCGGCTCGCCACGATCTACGTCATGCCGCTCGGCGGGCGCGACGCGACGGACGTGATCGAGGCGCTCGAGCGCAACAAGAAATACATTCGCGGTGAAATCTCGCACCGCGTTAACCTGAAATTTGCACCCGACATTCGTTTTCGTCTCGACGAGCGATTCGACGAAGCGGAACGGATCGAGAAGCTTTTGCGAACGCCTGCAGTCCAACGCGACCTGAAAGACGAATGATGCACAGAGCGGCGCAAATTTCGGCTGCCATTTCGCCGATCGAGGGGGAGGCGGGCAAGCCAGAGCAAAAAAAATCAAAGAAACGCGACGTGCACGGCTGGCTCGTCCTCGATAAGCCGGTCGGCATGACCTCCACCCATGCCGTGGCGGTCATCAAGCGCCTGTTTTCCGCCAAGCGCGTCGGCCACGCCGGCACGCTCGACCCGCTGGCGTCGGGCTCGCTGCCGATCGCGCTGGGAGAAGCGACCAAGACGGTGCCGTTCGTCGTCGACAGCCGTAAATGCTATTTGTTTACCATACGTTGGGGTGAGGAACGCGACACCGACGACGCCGAAGGCCGGGTGGTCGCCACAAGTGCGCTGCGCCCTGAGGCGGCAGCGGTCCGCACGCAGCTGCTGCGTTTCATCGGCACCATCGAGCAGGTGCCGCCGCGCTTCTCGGCGATCAAGATCGCCGGCGAACGAGCCTACGACCTGGCCCGCGAGGGCGAGACGGTCGAACTCAAGCCGCGGGCGGTCGAAATCCACCGGCTCGAACTCATCGACACTCCCGATCCTGATCATGCCGTCGTGGCGTGCGAATGCGGCAAGGGAACCTATGTCCGGTCGCTGGCCCGCGACCTCGGCCGCGCGCTGGGTGTGCACGGCCATGTTTCGGCACTACGCCGGCAGCGGGTCGGGCCGTTCGGCGAAACCGACATGATTTCGCTGGAAAGCCTGGAGGCTTTATGTCATAGAGCGGCCGCCGGTGAGGGCGACCAAAGCCTCGCCGACATACTCCTGCCGATCGAGACCGCGCTGGACGACATCCCGGCGCTGGCCGTGAGCCCGGCAGATGCGGCAAGGCTCAAAAGGGGCCAAGCCGCTTTGTTGCGCGGACGGGACGCCTCCATTTTCCGCGGCATGGTTCAAGTGGCATGTGGCGGCGAGATTATCGCCATTGCCGAGGTGGACCGCGGCGAGATCGTCCCCAAACGCGTGTTCAATTTGACCGGCATCGTTGGTCGAGCCGGCAGAAAGGTGAAATGACGATGTCGATTACGACCGCGCGTAAGGCGGAGCTTATCAAGACGTATGGCGCGAAGTCCGACGACACTGGTTCGCCCGAAGTACAGGTTGCTCTGCTCTCTGAGCGAATCAACAACCTGACCGACCACTTCAAGACCCACATCAAGGACAACCATTCGCGACGTGGGCTGCTCAAGCTCGTGTCGCAGCGTCGCCAGATTCTCGACTACCTCAATCGCACCGACGAGGCGCGATACAAGGGCTTGATTGAACGGCTGGGTATTCGCCGTTGAAAGTTCGCGTGCGGAAAAATCCCGCGCGCTTTCGAGCGGAGCGCATGAAGCGTCCGCTTTTTGCCCGGCAGCATTGCTGCCGATTGTGGAACGGGCCGTCGTCCGTTCATAACCTACGGGAAGGTCCGAAGGCCATGGCAGGATCGCCGGACGTTGTGAGGCTATGCAGCAACGCTGCGCCGCCAACGTCTCGCCGTCTTGCTTATGGCTTTCGCGCTTCCCGCGAAAACCATGAGAGACAAATAGAATGTTTAATATCCATCGCGTGCAACTTGACTGGGGCGGCCGCAAGCTCACGCTAGAAACCGGCAGGATCGCCCGCCAGGCCGACGGCGCGGTATTCGCGTCCTACGGCGATACCAGCGTGATCGCGACCGTAGTCGCGGCCAAACAGCCGAAGGAAGGTATCGATTTCCTGCCGCTGACCGTCAATTACCAGGAAAAGTATTTCGCCGCAGGCCGCATTCCCGGCGGCTATTTCAAGCGCGAGGGCCGTCCCACCGAAAAGGAGACGTTGACCTCGCGGTTGATCGATCGACCGATCCGGCCGCTGTTCGTCGACGGCTGGCGCTGCGACACCCAGGTCATCATCACCACGCTGTCGCACGATCTGGAAAACGATCCCGACATCGTGGCGATGATCGCGGCTTCCGCAGCGCTCACGCTTTCGGGAGCCCCGTTCATGGGGCCGATCGGCGGCGCCCGCGTCGGTTTCATCAACAATGAGTACGTGCTCAATCCGCAGATCGACGAGATGAAGGAGAGTCAGCTCGATCTCGTCGTCGCCGGGACGCAAGACGCCGTGCTGATGGTGGAGTCCGAAGCCAAGGAGCTGTCCGAAGACATCATGCTCGGCGCGGTCATGTTCGGCCACCGCCACTTCCAGCCGGTGATCGAGGCCATCATCAAACTCGCCGAAAAGGCCGCCAAGGAACCGCGCGAACTCACCGTGCCGAACAATGCGGCGCTGGAAAAAGAGATGCTCGGCCTGGTCGAGAAGGAGCTGCGCACTGCTTACGCGATTCCCGACAAGATGGAGCGCCACAAAGCGGTCGACGCCGCCAAAGACCGTGTGATGGGCCATTTCTGTCCGCCGGACGTCGAGAACCCGAAATACCCGAAGCTTCAAGTCGCCGGCGTGTTCAAGAACCTCGAGGCCAAGATCGTACGCTGGAATATTCTCGACACCGGCAATCGCATCGACGGCCGCGACGTGAAGACCGTCCGACCCATCGTCTGCGAGGTCGGCGTGCTGCCGCGCACCCACGGCTCTGCCCTGTTCACCCGCGGCGAGACGCAGGCGCTGGTCGTCGCCACGCTCGGCACCGGCGAGGACGAGCAGTGGATCGACGCGCTGCAGGGCACCTACAAGGAATCGTTCCTGCTGCACTACAACTTCCCGCCGTTCTCGGTCGGCGAAACCGGACGCGTCGGCGCTCCCGGCCGGCGCGAGATTGGCCACGGCAAGCTCGCTTGGCGCGCGATCCATCCAATCCTGCCGGACAAGACCGACTTCCCCTACACCATCCGCGTCGTCTCCGAGATCATGGAGTCCAACGGCTCCTCGTCGATGGCCACCGTCTGCGGCACTTCGCTGGCGCTGATGGATGCCGGCGTGCCGCTCAAGCGGCCGACCGCGGGCATCGCCATGGGGCTGATCAAGGAGGAGGCGCGCTTTGCCGTCCTCTCCGACATCCTCGGCGACGAGGACCACCTCGGCGACATGGACTTCAAGGTGGCCGGCACCGAACGCGGCGTCACCTCGCTGCAGATGGACATCAAGATCGCCGGCATCACCGAAGAGATCATGCGCATCGCGCTTGGCCAGGCCAAGGACGGCCGCATGCACATCCTCGGCGAGATGGCCAAGGCGATCACGCAAGCCCGCGCCGAGCTTGGCGAGCACGCTCCGCGCATCGAGATGTTCACGATCCCGGTCGACAAGATCCGCGAAGTGATCGGCTCGGGCGGCAAGGTGATCCGCGAGATCGTGGAAAAGACCGGCGCCAAGATCGACATCCAGGATGACGGCACTGTCAAGGTCGCTTCCGCCAACGCGGAATCGATCAAGGCGGCGATCAACTGGATCAAGTCGATCGCGTCTGAGCCCGAAGTCGGTCACATCTACGACGGCACTGTCGTCAAAGTGATGGACTTTGGCGCCTTCGTGAACTTCTTCGGCGCCAAGGACGGCCTCGTCCACATCAGCCAGCTCGCCTCGCGCCGGGTGCAGAAGACCTCCGACGTCGTCAAGGAAGGCGACAAGGTGAAGGTCAAGCTCCTGGGCTTCGACGAACGTGGCAAGACGCGGCTGTCGATGAAGGTCGTCGATCAGCAGACCGGCGAGGACCTCGAGGCCAAGCAAAAGGCCGAGGGTGAGCCGTCGCGCGAAGCGGCCGGCGCTGCGGAGTAAAGATTGTTGATCCCGGGCGGCGCCAGGCGCCGCCCGGATAGACGTTTACTCAGTCACCACAACGGGTTGTGCGGCCTGCGAAGGTCTGTTGAACACGATCAACAGCGGCAGCACCGCGAGCGTCGCGATCATCAGAAGCTTGTAATCGTCGATATAGGCGATGATCTGCGCCTGCTGGGTGACGACCGCGTCGAGCGCGGCGCGGCCGGCGGCGGTCAGCGGATTCCAGAAATGCGCGACCATCGGATTCTCCAACGCCCGATTCACTGCGGTGACGTTCTGGGCGATATCGGCGTGATTGACCTGCGTGTTGCGCACAAGCAGTGCGTTCACCACCGAAATTCCGATGCTCGAACCGATGTTGCGAAATAAGCTGTAAAGTCCGGCGCCCTCGGTCCGCTCCGCCTGCGGCAGCGTCGCCAAAGTCGCGGCGCTCAGCGGCACGAACAAAAAGCCGAGGCCGAAACCCTGCACCATGGTGACGATGATAATGGACGCCTGCGAGACATTCGGCGTCCAGGCGGTCATTTGGTAGAACGACCAGGCGGTGAGCGAGAGTCCGATGGCCAGCAGGATGCGCATGTCGGTGCGCCCAACCAGGCGGCCGACGATCAGCATCGAAACCATCGTTCCGACGCCGCGCGGTCCCATGATGATGCCCGAGGTGATGACCGGATAGTTCATCAGCTCCTGCAGATAGGGCGGCTGCAGCGCCATCGAGGCGTAATAGGTGAGACCGATGATAACGATGAAAAGCATCCCGGCCGAAAAATTGCGATCGCGGAACATCGACGGGCGCACGAACGGCTTTTCCACCGTGAACGTATGGACGAGGAACAAATAGAACGCGGAAGCGGCGATGACCGCCTCGATGATGATCTCGCCCGAACTGAACCAGTCCTGCTGCTCGCCGCGGTCGAGCATGATCTGCAGGGCGGCGAGCCCGATGCTCAACGTTCCAAAGCCGAACCAGTCGAGCTTGTTCACCGCGTTCCCGGGCGACTCCGGCAGGAAGATCATGATGCCGATCAGGTCGAGAATGCCGATCGGCAGGTTGATGTAGAACACGTAGCGCCAGGAATAATTGTAGGTCAGCCAGCCGCCGAGAACCGGACCGAGAACCGGGCCGATCATCACGCCGATGCCGAACAGCGCCATGGCGAAGCCTTGGCGCTCGCGTGGATAGGCGCCGAACAGCACCGACTGCGAGAGCGGCACCAAGGCCGCGCCAAAGGCGCCCTGCATCACCCGGAACAGCACGATCTGCACCAGCGTCTGCGCCATGCCGCACAGCATCGACGCCACCGTAAAGCCGCCGATGGAGATCAGGAACAGCCGCTTGGTGCCGAATCGGCCGGCGAGAAATCCGGTCGGCGGCGTCATGATCGCGGCGGCGACAATGTAGGAGGTGAGCACCCAGGCGATCTGCTCCTGGCTCGCCGACACGGTGCCCTGCATGTAGGGCAGCGCCACGTTGGCGATCGTCGTATCGAGCGCCTGCATCAGAGTCGCGAGAATCACGCACAGCGTGATTGCGCCGCGATTGCCGCCGATCTCTGATGTGCCTTCGGCAGCCATCGGCGCGCCTTAGAACCAGTGCGGAAAGCCGCGCGCGTGGCCGGTATCGACGTCGACCTCGACGCTCATGCCGGCGGCGAGCGGCGGCAGCGTCTTGTCGCTGGTGTCGACCCGAACGCGCATCGATACGCGTTGCACCACCTTGACCCAGTTGCCGCTGGTGTTCTGCGCCGGAAGAAGTGAGAACTCCTGCGCGGCGGCGGGGCTCACGCTCTCGACGGTGCCGTGCCAGACGTGATCCGGATAAGTGTCCACTGTCACGGTGACCTTCTGGCCGGGCCGCACATAGGTCAGCTCGGTTTCCTTCGGCTGGGCATCGATCCAGACATGATCGGTATCGACCAGATAGAAGGCGGTCGCCGAAGCGGAGAGATATTTGCCCGGCGCGATCGAAGGCACGCCGGTGACGACGCCGGCGAACGGGGCGGTGACAATCGTATCGTTGAGCTGGCGCTGGGCCTCGTCGACCTGGGCTTTGGCCTGCAGATATTGCGGGTGCTGCGTCACGTCGATGTCGGGATTGCCGCCGAGTTTGGCGAGCTGCACCTGCGCCTGTCCACGCAGCGATTCGAGTTTGTTGTTATCGTTGCCCAGCGTGGCTTTCGCTTGATCGAACACCGCCTCGGAGACGGTGTGAGTGCGAAAGAGCATCTCGTAGCTGTTGTACGTCGTTTGATCGAACTCGACGAGCGACTGCTGAGCGGCGATGTCGCTTAGCATGCGCTTATAATCCTGCTTCATCGCCTCAATAGCGAGCGCGGTCTGCTCCAGATTGGCCTTGGCGTTGTCGAGCGCGATCTGAAACTGCCGCGGATCAAGGCGATAGAGGACCTGGCCGGTGGCGACGCGCTCGTTTTCATTCACCTCCACATCCTTGACGATACCTGATACGTCGGTGGACAGGCCGACCTTCTCGGCTTCGACGTAAGCGTCGTCGCTCGACATGATCTGCCCGCCGGTGACGTACCAATAACAGGCGACAAGGAGTGCGAGCGGCAGAGCCGCGAACAAGCCCCAGCGGATCCTATCGCGGCGCTGGCGCTTGCGGACTTCGTCGCTCGTCTCTTTCGGCGGAGGCTTGTCGGGCGCCGGCGCCAACGGGACCGGCCGCGGCGCCTCCTGCGCCTCGTCGGTCTCAGGCGGCACGACCTTGCGAAGCGGCTCAGCCATAGTGCCGCTCCCCCGCCGCCTCGCTGCGTTGCTGGATGGCCTGGCGTAGATTCTCTTTCACAACGCCAAGCTGCGCGATCATCCGTTCGACGCTCCCGGGCTCGACACCCGCAAGCGCGGTCGCCATCAGGTCTTCGCCAAGTTCGCCGAGCTTTTCCAGAAGAGGCCGCGCCGCGGGCGTGAGAAACAGCCGCTTGGCGCGGCGATCAGCCGGATCGGCTCGGCGTTCGATCAGGCCACTGTCGCAAAGCTTGTCGAGCAGGCGCGTGAGCGAAATCGGCTGCAGGTCCAACATGTCGGCGAGTTCCGATTGCTTGAGGCCTTCGGAACGATCGACCCGGGCGAGCACCACCCATTGGGCGCGGGTGATGCCAAATTGCGCCGCCCGGTGATCTGCGTAAGTCCGCAGCATGCGCGCTACATCATTGAGCATGAAGGCAAATTCTCGGTTTGGCGATCGCGGCAGCAATGCCACCTCCGCTACTACGTGTGCTTATTTCGTGGTTAGATAATATGAGTTAGCTTATTAATTCGCAACGACCCGCCCGCATTACTGTCCTGCAGCGGGCGCATCGCCTGATCGGTGTCAGCCCAGGGCGAGATCGGCGAAGGCCGCGATGTGGTGGTCGGCTGCCTCCTGCGCGAAGCAGCAGAACACGACGCGCGTGATGCCGCGCGGCGCGGCGGCAAGTTCGGAGGCGACTGTTCCGACCGCGATGCGCGCAGCGCGATCGGGTGGGAAGCGATAGACGCCGGTCGAGATCGCCGGAAACGCGATCGACGCCAGCGCGTGCGTGGCGGCAAGATCAAGCGCCGTGCGATAGCACCCTGCGAGTAACTCATCCTCGCGGGAGCCACCGCCGTTCCAGACCGGACCGACGGCGTGGATGACGTGCTTCGCCGGCAGCCGGTAACCGCGCGTGATCTTTGCCGCACCGGTTTCGCAGCCGCCGAGCTTTTTGCATTCGTCGAGCAGTTGCGGACCCGCGGCGCGATGGATCGCGCCGTCGACGCCGCCACCACCCAGCAAAGCGCGGTTCGCCGCATTGACGATGGCGTCGAGCGCAAGCGTCGTGATATCGGCAATGCAAACTTCAAGTCTTGCGTTACCGACCTCGGCGGTGAGAAGCGGCGTCACGTTCGTCATCGGCAGCAAACATATCACGCCCACTCGGCCTGCGCTTCCGCCCGCAGATCGACCGTGCTCTTGTGACCGATGTCGTCGAAATGCTCGTCGAGAAACCGCCGCGCCGCGCGTTTGCCGCTCACCCGCAGCATTTCGAAGAAATCGTAGTCGGTCGAGAGCTTGCTGGAGGCGTCGAAATGCGTGCCGAAGCGGTCGAGCAGGATGCGGTGCACGTTGATGCGGCGGTACTGGCCCGGTCCAATGCCGTGCGGCAGCTTGGCCTGATCGATCAGGCGGGCGACGAAGTCGATGGCCCGATACTCGGCGATCAGCGAGGAGTTGAAGGTGATTTCGTTGATCCGATTCATGATCTCTCTGGAGGAGGTCGGCGTCGAGTCGCGCTCCACCGGGTTGATCTGCACCACCAGCACGTCCTCGGTTTGGGTCCTGCCGAAGAACGGAAAAATGACCGGGTTGCCCAGGTAGCCACCGTCCCAGTAGGGCACGCCGTCGATCTCGACCGCGCGGAACAGATTGGGCAGGCAGGCCGACGCCATCACCGCTTCGGCGGTGATCTTCTCCCGCGAGAAAATGCGCACGCGGCCGGTATGCACGTTGGTCGCCGAAATGAAGATCTGCAGATCGGAGGCTTGCAAAGCCTCAAAGTCGACGAAGCGGTCGATCAGATCCTTGAGCGGATTGATGTTGAGCGGATTGACGTCGTAGGGCGAAAAGTAGTGCGACAGCGCATCGAACCAGGCTTGCACCGGCGAGCCGTCGAGCGGCGTGAATGACAGCAGCCGTTCCGTCACCGCGCGTTGCAAGCCCGGCAGTTTGCCGTTGCTGCTAAGCTCGCGCCAGAAGTCGGCGAGTCGCTTTTGCGCCTCGGCACGGCCGCCGCGAGCAAGGCCGTCGGCCAGCATCACCGCATTGATCGCGCCTGCCGACGCGCCGGAAATGCCCTCAATCGACAGCCGCTCGTCGGACAATATCTGATCGAGCACGCCCCAGGTGAATGCACCATGTGCGCCACCGCCTTGCAGCGCCAGATTGATGCGTTTGGTCGTTGCCGACGCATTTTGCTCTGGCGCGCGGCCGGACTTCAGTGAGCTGAACGGATTTTTCATGGGCTTGTCATTCCGAGAGACGCGCAACGCGAGCCTGGAATGACTCTCTCACTCCGCCGTCCAGCCGCCGTCGATGGAAAGGTTGGCGCCGGTAATCGCCTTTGCTGCATCCGAGCAGAGATAGACCGCAAGACTCGCGACTTCATCGACGGTGACGAATTCTCTGGTTGGCTGCGCCGCCAACAGCACGTCGCGTTTGACCTGCTCCTCGGTCATGCCGCGCGCTTTCGCCGTGTCGGGAATTTGTTTCTCGACCAGCGGCGTCCACACATAGCCGGGACTGATGCAATTGCAGGTGACGCCGTAAGTGGCGAGCTCGAGCGCGACGGTTTTGGTGAGACCGGCAAGGCCGTGCTTGGCGGAGACGTAAGCGACCTTGAACGGCGAGGCGACCAGCGAATGCGCCGACGCGGTGTTGATGATGCGGCCCCATTTGCGCGATTTCATGCCAGGCACCGCCGCACGGCAGGCATGAAACGCGGCCGACAGACCGATCGCGATGATCTGGTCCCATTTCTCGACCGGGAAATCCTCGATCGGCGAGACGAACTGGATGCCGGCATTGTTGACCAGCACATCGAGCGACCCGAAGGTCTTCTCCGCCGTGCGCACCATGTCGGCAATCTCGGCGGGCTTGGTCATATCGGCGGCCGAATACGCGGCCTTGACGCCGAAATCCTTTTCGATGCCGGCCCGCTCCTTCTCGATCGCGGCCTTGTCGCCGAAGCCGTTGATGGTGACGTTGGCGCCTTGCGCTGCGAACGCGCGCGCCATGGCGAGCCCGATGCCCGAGGTCGAGCCAGTCACCAGCGCGGACTTTCCTTTCAGCATGACGAACCCCAATTGATGGTCAAGTTTGACGGAAATGGCCCGGACAACGCCAAATCGCGGAGAAGGGAGCCGGGCCTTTGGGTGAGACGGATGGAATTTGCGGCCGTTTCTGCTGCAGTGCAACATGAAAATGGACGCCCGCGTCACGTTTTCGCGATCCAGCCGGAAACGCTAGTATGGCCAGCCGGCGGGGGCCGACAGGTCGCAAATGCGACCAGTGGGACTTTGGTTTGGAAGTTCGAATGACCCGTTCGCGGTAAGAATGATGCGGACTTCTGAACCGCCACACCAGGATTTACGCTCCAGCCCTCGCGTTCAGCACTTGCTTCAGGACTCGCATTGATGGCGCGCGCAATCTTTCTGTCGCCTGACCACGACCACGAGCGTTGCACGAGCGACGCCATCGCCTATGCGGAAGCGCAATGCGCGGCGCGCGCACAGAAGCTCACGCCGATGCGCCGCCGCGTGTTGGAGGCTTTGCTCGCGAGCCACAATCCGCTCGGCGCCTACGAAATTATCGAGCGGCTCGCGCACAAAAACAGCCGGCCGGCCCCAATCAGCGTTTATCGGGCGCTCGATTTTCTGCGCGAGAACGGCTTCGTGCACCGGATCGAAAGCCGCAACGCCTTCGTCGCCTGCGGACACAATCACGCCGGCAGCGATCTCGTCGTGTTCCTCATCTGCGAGCGCTGCGGCGCCGTCGGCGAAGGGCCGGGCGGAGCGGTCGCCGAAGCATTAAAGGCGTCGTCACGCGCCGCCGGCTTCTCGCCAAAAAGTCCGCTGATCGAGATTGTCGGCATCTGCTCGCATTGCCGGCAGCGCTGATCCTTCGACGGAAAAACAAGCCGCCGTGCCCACCTCACCTTCGTCCGGTCGGTTAGACGCACTGGCTATCGCGGTCATTGTCGGGATTTGCATCTGCTGGGGCTTCAACAACGTCGCAATCAAGCTCGCGATCCACGATATTCCGCCACTGATCCAGTCATCGACTCGCTCGCTGCTCGCCGCGATCCTGGTCGCCGGATGGTGTCGGGTGCGCGGCATTCCGCTATTCAAGCGTGACGGCACGCTCGCCGCCGGACTGTTGGCCGGACTCCTGTTCGCACTCGAATTCCTGCTGATCTATCGCGGCCTCGTCTGGACGACGGTCACCCGCGGCACGCTGTTTCTTTATCTGGCGCCGTTCTTCGTCGCCATTGGATCGCGCTGGCTTATTCCAGGCGACCGTATCCATCTGTCGCAATGGCTCGGCCTTCTGTTGTCGTTCATCGGCATGGTCGTCGCATTCGGCCTGCCCACACCGGCAGTCGACCCACACCAAGTACTCGGCGACCTCATGCTGGTCGGCGCCGCGCTAGCCTGGGCGGCGACGACGCTGTTGATCAAGGTCAGCGCGCTCAACCGCATCAGTCCCGAAAAGACCCTGCTCTATCAGCTCGCGGTCTCCGCCCCGCTGCTCGGTATCGGTGCGCTCTTCTTCGGCGAGCACATCGACGCCATGCCGTCAGCCGTAGCGCTCGGCTCCTTCGTCTATCAGACCGTTTGGGTGGTCAGCGTCACATTTGTGGTGTGGTTCGCGCTTATCGTGCGTTATTCGGCGGCTAGGCTGTCGGCATTCACCTTTTTGACCCCTCTGTGTGGCGTGACTGCCGGGCACCTCGTATTAAACGAGCCGCTGACCCCGCCGTTCGCCATGGCCGTTCTGTTGGTGGCTGGAGGCTTGGTCCTCGTAAATCGGCCGAGCTGAGGCTATATCGTCCTTGCCCTCCCCCCTTGTGGGGGAGGGTTGGGAGGGGGGTCGCGAGGTAACGAAGAACGTCGAGGCGTGCGTGTCACCTCTCTACCCCCACCCCTAGCCCCTCCCCACAAGGGGGAGGGAATCGACAAAGAGATTTACCCGATGATGGAATTTTCCGGACCCGCCGAGAGGCACAAGACCGTTGCCGTTACCGTCGGCAACGTCACTGTCGGCGGCGGCGCGCCCGTCGTGGTGCAGTCGATGACCAATACCGACACCGCCGACGTGGACGGGACGGTCAAGCAGGTGGCGGCGCTAGCCCGCGCGGGTTCTGAGATCGTCCGTATCACCGTCGACCGCGACGAGGCCGCAGCCGCGGTGCCGCACATCAAAGAGAAGCTCCTCAAAATGAACGTCGACGTGCCGATCGTCGGCGACTTCCACTACATCGGCCACAAGCTCCTCGCCGATCATCCGGCCTGCGCAGAGGCGCTCGACAAGTACCGGATCAATCCCGGCAATGTCGGCTTCAAGGAGAAGAAGGACCGGCAGTTCGGCGCCATCGTCGAGACTGCGATCAAGCACAACAAGCCGGTGCGCATCGGCGCCAATTGGGGCTCGCTCGATCAGGAGCTGCTCACGCATCTGATGGACGAGAATGCCAAGTCGAACCATCCGGTCGACGCCCGCGATGTGACGCGCGAGGCCATGCTGCAATCGGCGCTTCTGTCGGCGCAGCGCGCCGAGGAGATCGGCCTGCCGAAGAACCGCATCATTCTTTCCGCCAAGGTCTCCGCCGTACAGGATCTGATCGGCGTCTATGCCGAGCTGGCGCGGCGCGCCGACTACGCCCTGCATCTTGGCCTGACCGAAGCCGGCATGGGCTCGAAGGGCATCGTCGCCTCGTCAGCCGCCATGGGGGTGCTGCTGCAGCAGGGCATCGGCGACACGATCCGTATTTCGCTCACGCCTGAGCCAAACGGCGACCGCACACGGGAAGTGAAAGTCGCGCAGGAATTGTTGCAGACCATGGGGCTGCGCACCTTCGTGCCGCTGGTCGCCGCCTGTCCGGGTTGCGGGCGCACCACCTCGACGACCTTCCAGGAACTCGCGTCCAGCATCCAGAGCTTCATCCACGACTCGATGCCGGAATGGAAGAAGCGCTATCCGGGCGTTGAGGCGCTCAACGTCGCAGTGATGGGCTGCATCGTCAACGGCCCGGGCGAAAGCAAACACGCCGACATCGGTATTTCGCTCCCCGGCACCGGCGAGCAGCCGACCGCGCCGGTCTTCATCGACGGCAAGAAGGCCGCAACCTTGCGCGGTGCGACAGTGGCGGCCGATTTCCAGAAACTGGTGATTGATTACATCGAACGCCGCTACGGCCAGGGCGCGCGCACGGCAGCCGAGTAGGACAGCCTCCTCCACAACATGCGCCGCATTTCATCAAGAGGAACCTTCTTCAAAAAGTGGGTCTTCCCGACGGTCTGGTTTGGAATCCTGATCGTCATCGTCGGTACTTCTATTGTTACCAGCGCGCAGCACAATTCCGCGCCCCCTTTCCCGTTCTTCATCGTTCCGGCGATCATGGCAGTCGGCGGATTTTTCATGATGAAGAAGCTGGTCTTCGATCTGGTCGACGAGGTCTGGGAGGACGGCGATTCGCTCATCGTGAAAAACCGCGGCCAAGAGCAACGGATCGCCTTGAGCGATATCAAAAACGTCAGTTATTCGCCTTATATGAACCCACCGCGCGTGACACTGTCGTTGCGGCGGCCGACAGTGTTCGGCGAGCAGATTACTTTTGCGGCGCCGGTTCGCATGATTCCATTTGCAACCAGTCCGATCATCAATGATCTGATCGACCGTATCGACGCCGCGCGCCAGCAGCAGCGTTAGCCTCCTCCGGCCGATTGACCAATTTCGTTTTGTTCCGCACGCAAGGTTTGCCTTACGGCCATAAACGCGCACTTGATAATATGAGTGGATACTCATATGATCGCCTCAATGCCGAGCTTTGCTCGCTCGCTTCGTCCGCTGTTGTGGGTCGCTTCCAGCAAGCGCGATTACAACGGATTCCCGGCACGTATGCAGGAAGCGATGGGATTTGAGCTGTTCCTGGCGCAAACCGGGCAACACCCGCCCTCGGCCAAGCCGCTCCGCGGGCTCGGCAGCGGCACGGTGGAGCTGATCGAGGATTTTGCCGGCGACACCTACCGCGCTGTCTACACTGTGCATTTTGCTGAGGCGGTCTACGTCCTTCATGCCTTCAAGAAGAAATCGAAGCGAGGCCGCAAGACGCCGCAAAGCGATATCGATCTGATTAAGCGTCGGCTGACGGAGGCCGCGCGCGACTACGCGCAGCGATATGGGAAGGAGTGAAAGCGATGAAGCGCAAGACCGATATCACAACGGGCAGCGGTAATATCTTTGCCGATCTTAATCTGCCCGACGCCGAGACGCATTTCCTCAAGGCGCAGATCGTGTCCGAAATCTACCGGCTGACCAAGGAACGCAAACTGACGCAGGTCCAGGCCGGGAAGCGGATGGGGATCAGCCAGCCGGAAGTGTCGCGGATGTTCAAGGGACATTTTCGCGAATATTCGATCGAGCGGTTGATTGAGTTCTTGACCCTATTCGACCGGGACGTCGATATTGTCGTGAAGCCGCATAAGAAGGCGGGCAAAAGCGGCCGCATCAGATTCGTCCCCGTGGCAGCCTAGGCCTTCCATATCAAAGCGCGATTGACCAATCCCGCGCCCAAGCTACGCTTGAGCTGCTGAGTGAACTCGGAGGCAGGGATGGAAGGGTCGGGGTCAATGGTTGATACAAGTCCGCCCAAACTGCATGGCGGGCCGATCATTGCCGCCATCAAGGCGAGCGGGATCGAATACGTGTTGGCGGTGCCCGATATCGTCACCAGCTCCGGCCTGTTGGCGCCGATTGCGTGCGACAAGGACCTCAAGCTCATTCGCGTCTGCAAGGAGGACGAGTGCGTCGGCATCGCCTCGGGGCTCTCCTATGCCGACAAGCGGGCGCTGATCCTGATCCAGTACACGGGCTTCCTCGACTCGCTCAACGCCATCCGCGGCATCGCAGTGGAGTACAAGCAGCCGATCTGCATGATGGTCGGGCTCCTTGGCCACGATCCGGACGTCGCGCCGAAGGCTTCGCCGCGTTATGGCGTGCGCATCATCGAGCCGATTTGCGAGGACATGGGTCTCGCGCATCATCTGATCAGCCTGGATTCCGACGTCGGCAAGATTCAGCCGGCGATCGAGACAGGCCTATCGCGATTCCGCGCCGGTCGCGCTCCTGATCGGGCGGAGGCCGAAGGCGTCATGATGAAACGCGAAGAGTGCTTCCGTATCCTGGCTCGGCACCTCAAGGACGAAGCCGTGGTGGCGACCTATAGTTCGGCGGTCGACTGGGTCGGCGTCGCGCCGCGCACGCTCAATTATCTGTCGATCGGCGCCATGGGTCTTGATTCCTCGCACGGACTAGGACTCGCGCTCGGCCGGCCGGACAAACGTGTCATCGTGCTGCAAGGCGACGGCAGCCTGTTGATGAACCTCGGCAGCCTGGTCACGATCGGCGCGGCAGCACCGAAGAACCTCGTACATCTCGTCGCGCAGAACGACATCTACGAGGCCAACGGCAGTCAGCCGATCCCGAATGCGAAGATCGATTTCGCCAGCATGGCGCGCGCATCGGGCTACGCCGCCGCGTACGATTTTTCAGACCTGAAAATTTTCGAGCAGCAAGTCGCGCACGTGCTCGAACAGGAAGGCCCCGTCTTCGCGACGCTCCACGTCGAGCCGTCAAAGCCGCTCACCTACGATTATCCGAGCCTTTACGACCCGGAGAAGCGCAAGGCATTCAAGGCACAGTGGCGGGGCTAACCGAACTCCGCCTCGTAACGCCGACGGCTATTGGCCGAGGCAGGCGCGATAATTGGCCGAGCACTGATTCTCGCAGCCCGACATGTGGTCACACGCCGCGTAACATTGATCAAAGTTTGCTTTGCACACCGCCGGATTGCCACCGGCAGCCAGATGAATACGCGGCGAACGCTTTGCCTGCTCAGCGTGGACGCCGACTGATGTTAACCCGACCACCACGACGAAAGCTGCGATCAGCGACGCGGACTTGATGAATGCCTGTTTCATGTCGACCCCCCTTTGCAAGTTTAAGCGAATTCTCTCATCACCATTCCGATAGGGACAGCTAAAGACTATTCCGGCTTAGCCCGAAGAAACCTCCGCGCTCAGTGCTTGCGTTCCAACTTCCGCACCAGATCGTCGAGCTGGTCGAGACTGCGGTAGCGGATGCTAAGCGTACCGCCGCGCTCTTTGTGATCGATATTCACGGCAAGCCCGAGCGCATCTGCCAAGCGTTTCTCCAGCGCCAACGTGTCAGTGTTTTTCGCGGCACCGGCGCGCGCTTTGTGCCTGTTTGTTTGTTCCTTGCCGCTGCGCTTTCCAGTCTCGCGCGCGATCTCCTCGACCTGGCGCACGTTGAGGCCGCGGGTAACTATCTCTTCCGCCAGCCGCTCCGCGTCGTGATGTCCTATCAAGGCACGTGCGTGGCCCGCGCTGAGCCGGCCGGAATGGACATGCTCTTTGACCCGATCAGGCAGCGTCTGCAGCCGCAGCGTATTGGCGACATGGCTGCGGCTCTTGCCGACCATGCGAGCGATGTCGTCCTGGCTGTGGCTGAAATCGCGGATCAGCGAGCGATAGCCCTCAGCCTCTTCCAGCGGATTGAGGTCGGCGCGCTGCACGTTCTCGATGATCGCGAGCTGCAGCGCTTCGTCGTCGGTGGCTTCGACGATGACAACCGGAACCTCGTGCAAACCGGCGCGCTGCGCCGCGCGCCAGCGGCGCTCGCCGGCGACGATCTCGTACGTGTCGGGCACGTCGCGCAGCGCCCGCGCCACGATCGGCTGGATGATGCCGCGCTCGCGCAGCGAAGCGGCAAGTTCGTCGAGCTCGGTGTCGGAAAAAATCCGCCGCGGATTGCGCGCGTTCGGCCTAAGCGAAGCGGTCGGCAATCGCCTCTGCCCGCGTGGCCGCTCGATAGAGCTTTCGGCGCCAACGTCGCCGATCAACGCGGCGAGCCCGCGTCCCAATCGCGACCGCGACGCCTCCTCGGCCACCGGCAAATCTCCCAAACGATCGCTCACGCGAAATTTTCCATCACCCGACGCACAATTCTTTTTCGCGCTGGATGACCTCGGTGGCGAGCCGCAGATACGCCTCGCTGCCGCTGCATTTGAGATCGTACACCAGCACGGGCTTACCGTAGGACGGCGCTTCCGAGACGCGCACATTGCGCGGGATGATGGTGTCGTAAACTTTGCGGCCCATGAACTGGCGCACGTCGGCAACCACTTGGGTCGAGAGGTTGTTGCGCGAGTCATACATAGTGAGCACGATGCCGTGGATGGTGAGCTCAGGGTTTAGCTGCTGGCGCACCTGCTCCACCGTTTTAAGGAGTTGCGACAATCCTTCGAGCGCGAAGAATTCGCATTGCAGCGGCACCAGGATCGCGTTCGCCGCCGCCATGGCATTGACCGTCAGCAAGTTGAGCGACGGCGGGCAATCCACCAGCACGTAGCTGAAATTCGTTGTGCCCGGCATCGGCGTGCTCAACGGCGCGAGCGCGTTGCGCAGGCGGTACGCGCGGTCGCGTTGCTGACCGATCTGAAGTTCGAGACCGGACAGGTCGAGGGTCGAGGTGGCAAGGTGCAGGCGCGGGACCGCCGTCGGCACGATGGCGTCGCGCAGCGTCGCCTCGCCGATCAGAACGTCATAGGTCGAGTGCCGCCGGCTGCGGCGATCGATGCCGAGACCGGTCGACGCGTTGCCTTGCGGATCGAGGTCGATAATCAGAACTTCTTCGCCGATTGCAGCTAGCGCGGTGCCAAGGTTGATCGCGGTGGTGGTCTTGCCGACGCCGCCCTTCTGATTGGCGACGGCGAGTACGCGCGGCGCGCGCGCGGGTGCAATCCGCAGGTCCCGATCCGCCGCCGGGGCGGGCACGAGCTCGGGCGAATGTGGGGACGTTGAAACGTCACTCATTGAATGAAGCCCACCTCCGGCTCACCGCGTCGTGGAATGCTTTTGCCCGTGCGGACCGCTGACCGGTTCGAGCCCCCGCACGGTGACTATTCGGGCCTTCGGATCGGTCAGACTCGGGGTCAAACTGGCTTGAATCTTCCAACATTTAGCGGCTTCGGTCAATTCGGCCTCAACCCCTTGTCCCTTGGGAAACAGGCCCACAGCGCCTTTTATCAACAGTGGATAGGCCATCGCCAAAAGCTCGCTGAGCGGCGCCACCGCTCGCGCAGTCACCACCTCAATGCGCTCCGGCGGGTTTTTGGCGAAATCCGCGATCCTGACCGCATGGATTTTGGCCGGAACATTGGCTGCCCGCACGGCCTCACGCAGAAACGCTGCCTTGTTCGAGTTGCTCTCGACCAGGTGCATGCAGGCCTCCGGCGTGTCCGCCAGCGCGCAGGCGATCGGCAAGCCGGGAAAGCCGGCGCCGGAGCCGAGATCGGCCCAGACCCGCGCTTGTGGCGCCAGCGCGAGGAGCTGCAGCGAATCGGCGATATGGCGGGTCCATAGGGCCGGCTCGGTGGATGGCGCGATTAGATTGACCCGCCGCTGCCAGTCGAGAAGCAGAGCGATGAAGCGGTCGAGACGGGCTTCCGTTTCACGTGAAACAGGCACGAGCTCCAGCGCACGGGTGCGATCTTCCTCGAGCTTCGCGGGGAGGGTCGCTGCGGCGCGTACAACCGCCGGACGCACGCTTTGCGGATCGCGCCGGCCCTGCCCGCTCATGCCGCCCCGCGCACCGCCTTGCGGCCTTTGTCGCGGCGCAGATGGGCTACGAGCAGCGTCAAGGCGGCCGGCGTAATGCCGTCAATGCGACCCGCCTGCCCGATCGTGCGCGGCCGATGGGTCTGCAGCTTATGCCGGACCTCGTTCGATAGACCCGGCAGCGCGGCGTAATCGATATCTTCCGGCAGAACGACGCCTTCGTCGCGCCGGTAGGATTCGACATCGGCTGCCTGGCGGCTGAGATAGACCTCGTATTTGGCGTCGATCTCGATCTGCTCAGCGATCCGGCGATCTAGCTCGCCAAACTGCGGCCAGATGCGCGCCAGATCGTCGATGCCGATATCCGGATAGGACAACAACTCGAAGGCCGTCCGGCGCTGGCCGTCCTTGCGCAGCGAAAGGCCATAACGGTCCGCTTCGCTCGGCGTCAGGCTGAGCGCGTGCGCCATGCTGCGCGCCGTTTCGAGCGCGGCTATTTTGGACTGGTGTGCCCGCGTGCGCTCAGCCCCAACGCAGCCGAGTGCAATGCCCCTATTGGTCAGCCGCTGATCGGCGTTGTCGGCCCGAAGCGTAAGCCGATATTCGGCGCGCGAGGTGAACATCCGATAGGGCTCGCTTACGCCTCGGGTCACCAGGTCGTCGATCATCACGCCCAGATAGCCCTCGGCGCGGTCGAACAGAATCGCCGACCCGCCGCCTGCCCGCGCAGCCGCATTGAGCCCGGCAACGAGGCCCTGCGCGGCGGCCTCCTCATAGCCGGTGGTACCGTTGATCTGACCAGCCAAGAACAGCCCGGACAACCGCTTGGTTTCTAGCGTGGGCTTAAGCTCGCGCGGGTCCACGTGGTCGTATTCGATCGCATAGCCCGGCCGGATCATCCGCGCGCGCTCGAGCCCCGGAATTGAGGCGACCAGCGCGGCCTGCACCTCCTCGGGCAGCGAGGTGGAAATGCCGTTCGGATAGACGGTCGTGTCGTCGAGGCCCTCCGGCTCGAGGAAAATCTGATGCCCATCGCGCTCGCCAAAGCGCACGATCTTGTCCTCGATCGAGGGGCAATAGCGCGGACCGCGGCTCTTGATCTGGCCGGAATACATCGGCGAGCGATGCACGTTGGCGCGGATGATGTCGTGTGTCGCCGGTACGGTCCGCGTGATCGCGCACTGAACCTGCAGATTGGTGATGCGCTCGGTGAGCGCCGAGAAAGGCTCGGGCGGATCGTCGCCGGGCTGTAACTCAAGCGCCGCCCAGTCAATCGTCGTGCCATCGAGCCGCGGTGGCGTACCGGTCTTGAGACGACCAAGCGCGAAGCCTGCGCGCTCAAGGGTGCGCGAAAGACCCATCGCCGGCGCTTCGCCGACCCGGCCCGCTGGGATCTGTCGCTCGCCCATATGAATAAGGCCGCGCAGAAAGGTGCCCGTGGTGAATACGACCGCGCCGGCACCAAATTCGCGACCACCGACTAGCCGCACGCCGGTAACGGATGCGTCGCCAAGGAGGTCATCGACCTCGCCTTCGACGACGGTCAGATTCTCAGTCTGCCGGATCGCCTGCTGCATGGCCGCGGCATAAAGCTTGCGGTCGGCCTGGGCGCGCGGCCCACGCACCGCCGGCCCCTTGCGGCGGTTGAGCACCCGGAACTGAATGCCGCCGGCATCCGCAACGCGCCCCATAAGCCCATCGAGCGCATCGATCTCGCGCACGAGGTGACCCTTGCCGAGCCCGCCGATCGAAGGGTTGCAGGACATGGCGCCGACGGTCGTGAAGCGATGAGTGATCAGCGCCGTGCGGGCGCCCATGCGCGCGGCCGCGGCAGCCGCTTCGCAACCGGCATGACCGCCGCCGACAACGATTACATCGAAACGGGTGTCCATTTCAGACATCGAAACTCAGCCGCGCAGGGCCTTATGAAAGAGTCCAGCGCATATAGACCCGATTGAGACCGTTCTCCACCGCGCGATGCGTCTCAACAAAATGGATGGATGTTTCACGTGAAACAGCCCTCGCGAAACGCGTTAACCTTTTATTAACCACGTTTCTTAACCTCTCATTTGCCAATGCAGAAATCGCGGAAAATCACGTCGAGAATGTCCTCAACGTCGACCCGGCCGGTGAGACGGCCGAGAGTCGTGGCGGCCGAGCGCAGTTCCTCGGCGATCAGCTCTTCGCGCCCATCCGCGCTCTCGCTTAGGGCCCGATCCAGCGCCGCCAAGGTCTCTTCGAGCGCCCGGCGGTGACGCGCGCGAGTCACCAGGGCGGACTCCGTGGCAGCGAAGTAGTCCTTCGCGTAGGCCGTCAGCGCCGCCGCTAGTGCATCCATTCCGGCGCCGGTGCGCGCCGAAATCGTTAATGAATGGTTAATCCCGTCCTTAGATTGGGATTCACTCTTATCTGGCTTATTTGGCACCGCTGTCGACACGAGATCGATCTTGTTTCTAATCAGCCATTGCTCGGGCTCAGCTTGTCCGACAGAAGCTCCGCCGCCGGCTGATAGGTCAGTGACCCACAGCACGAGGTCCGCACCGGCGGCCCGCTCGCGGGCGCGGCGGACGCCTTCTTGCTCCACCGGATCGTCACTGTCTCGAATCCCGGCCGTGTCCAGGAGCGTCACTGGATAGCCGCCAAGATCGAGGTGCACTTCGATGACGTCGCGGGTCGTTCCCGGATAGGGCGACACGATCGCCGCCTCTCGGCGCGCCAGGCGGTTGAGCAGCGTCGATTTGCCGGCATTGGGCGGACCGGCGATGGCGACGACGAGGCCTTCGCGCAGGCGCTCACCGCGCCCGGCATCGGCCAGGCTGGCCGCGATCTCGTCGCGCAATTGCTGCGCAGCATGAAGCGCCGGCTCGACCAGGTTTTCGGGTACGTCGGCTTCGTCGGAAAAATCGATGCGCGCCTCGACGAGCGCCAGCGCTTCGATGAGCCGCCGGCGCCAAGCCTCGGCACGGTCGCCGATCAAGCCTTTGAGCTGGCGATAGGCCTGCCGCCGTTGCGCCTGCGTCTCCGCGGCGATGAGGTCGGCGAGGCCCTCGACTTCGGTGAGATCGAGCTTGCCGTTTTCGAAGGCGCGCCTCGTAAATTCCCCGGGTTCGGCAAGCCGGCAGCCTTCGATCTTGGCGAGCGCATCGAGCACGTGCGGCGATGACCGCCTGACCGCCGTGCAGCTGCAGCTCGGCGACGTCTTCGCCGGTCTCGCTGTGCGGCGCCGGAAACCACAGCGCCAAAGCCTCGTCGATGATCTCACCACTCGCCGGCTCGCGCACGCGCGCGAGCGCCGCCTTGCGCGGCTCGGGAACGCGCCCGACCAAGACCTTCAGCGCCGCGCCCGCTTGCGGCCCCGAGATGCGCACCACCGCGATCGCGGCCGGCGGCCGGCCGGAAGAGAGGGCGAAGATGGTGGATCGATCGGGCATCGTCAGTGGTTCTACATCGAGTGCTTCGCGCAAGGCGGGCTAGTTGCTACGGTGCCTTTATGTCAACGGCCGCAGAAATAACTTCCGCCCACGAAAACCGTCTCGCCCGCGAGACGAGCCCTTATCTCCTGCAGCACAAGGACAATCCGGTCGACTGGTGGGCGTGGGGACCTGACGCGCTCGCCGAGGCCAAGCGTACCAACAAACCAATCCTGCTCTCGGTCGGCTACGCGGCCTGCCATTGGTGCCACGTGATGGCCCATGAGAGCTTTGAGGACGCTGACACTGCGGCGGTGATGAACGAGCTTTTCGTCAATATCAAAGTCGACCGCGAGGAGCGGCCCGACATCGACCAGATCTACATGGCGGCGCTGCATCATCTCGGCGAGCACGGCGGCTGGCCGCTGACCATGTTTCTTGCGCCCAATGGCGAGCCGATCTGGGGCGGCACTTATTTTCCGAACACCTCGCGCTACGGCAAGCCGGCTTTCGTCGACGTGCTGCGCGAGATCGCGCGCATCTTTCGCGAGGAGCCGCAAAAGATCGAGCGCAACCGCGCGGCCCTGATGGAGCGGCTCGCCGCAGCGGCGCAGCCGGCAGGGCGCGTCACCATCGGCACGGCGCAACTTGATAATGCCGCGCGCCAGCTCGGCGGGCTGATCGATCCGGTCAACGGCGGCACGCGCGGCGCACCGAAGTTTCCGCAAGCCGCTTTGTTTGAGCTTCTCTGGCGCGCCGGACTGCGCACCGGCGAGGCGCGCTACTTCGCCGCCGTCGAGATCACGCTCGACCACATCTGCGAAGGCGGCATCTACGACCATCTCGGCGGCGGATTTTCCCGCTATTCGGTCGACGAGCGCTGGCTCGTGCCGCACTTCGAGAAAATGCTCTACGACAATGCGCAGCTGCTCGAGCTTCTCGCCATCGCACATAAGCGGACCGGCAAGCCGCTCTATCGCCAGCGCGCGCACGAGACGGTCGAATGGCTCAAGCGCGAGATGACGACGCCGGAAGGCGCGTTTTCGGCCTCGCTCGACGCCGATTCGGAAGGCGAGGAGGGCAAGTTCTATGTCTGGTCATACGACGAAGTCGTGCGCACGCTCGGCATCGAGGACGGCGAATTTTTTGCTCAGCACTATGACGTGACGCCGGCCGGCAATTTCGAAGGCCACAACATTCTCAATCGGCTCAAGCCCCTGCCGCGCAGCGAACAAGACGAGACGCGCCTTGCCGCGCTGCGCGCAAAATTGTTTGCCGCGCGCAGCACCCGCGTGCGCCCCGGCCTCGACGACAAAGTGCTCGCCGATTGGAATGGTCTGATGATCGCCGCGCTCGCCAATGCGAGCCTGATGTTTGCTGAACCGTCCTGGTGCGAGATCGCAAAGCGCGCTTTCGATTTCATCGCGCAGTCGATGACGCGCGGTGACCGGCTCGGTCATTCCTGGCGGGCGGGGCAGTTGAAATTTCCTGGCCTTGCTTCCGACTTCGCCGCGATGATCCGTGCCGCGCTCGCGCTTTACGAAGCGAGCCGGGGAGCGGACCTATCTCGACCAAGCACTCGCTTGGCAGCACGCACTCGACCGCGATTATGCGAATGCCGAGACCGGCACGTACTACCTGACGGCCGCAGACGCGGAGGGGCTGGTGATTCGTCCGGCAGCCACGGCCGACGAAGCGACGCCCAACCATAACGCGGTCGCGGCCGGCAACCTTATTCGCCTGGCGCTGCTTGCCGGCGACGATAGCTGGCGCGAAAAGGCCGACCGGTTGATCGCCGCCATCGCGCCGGCGGCGGTCGAGAACCTCTACATGCACATGACGTTGCTCAACGCCATCGACCTGCGGCTGCGCGCGGCCGAGATCGTGGTGACCGGGGAGGGCGAGCGTGCCGAGGCGCTGCTCGCCATGGCCCGAGCGCTCCCGCCGCTCGACCGAATCGTGTTGCACGCACCCGCGGCCGCGGCCCTGCCGTCCGGGCATCCCGCGCGGGCTAAGCTTTCGGCGTCAACCGAGGCGCAGGCCTTCGTCTGCATCGGCGAAACCTGTTCGCTACCGGTCACCGAACCGGCCCGCCTCATTGGCGCCATCGATGCGGTGCGACATACTTGACGTGCCGCTTCACCCGGTGACGATTTGGGCTATTCAAAGCACCGACGAGGCCGACCAAAGGAGAATACCATGCGATCCGGACTCATTTTAGCGGCCACTGTCATCGCCGTGCCGTTCGCGGCCGTCTCACCGACCGGGGCGCATGCCGAGGAATATTGCGGATTTCACCCGCAGCTCGGCGCCGTCGTCGAATGTGGCTATACGAGCCTTGAGAGCTGCCAGAACGTCCTCGGCAAGGGCTCGATGTGCTTCGTCAATCCGTACCTGGTGCTCAATGACCGGCGCGCGACGCCGCTCGCCCGTCAGCCCGAAGCGGCTGGATAGGATGCCGCTCGGCCGGCGGACCTGGCTTCGCCCGTAAAATTCTGAATTGGGTTAGTTCGATCTCATCCCGCGCCGACGATCATCGCGCCGGCGCCGAGATTACGTATTCATCGAGTCGAAGAATTCGCCGTTGTTCTTCGTGTTGCGCAGCTTGTCGAGCAAGAAGTCGATCGCGTCCATCGTGCCCATCGGATTGAGGATGCGGCGCAGGACGTACATCTTCTTGAGCTGATCCGGCGGCACCAGCAGCTCTTCCTTGCGCGTGCCTGAACGCGTGATGTCCATGGCCGGGAAGGTGCGCTTGTCGGCGACCTTGCGGTCGAGGATCAGTTCCGAGTTACCGGTGCCCTTGAACTCTTCGAAAATCACTTCGTCCATGCGGCTGCCGGTATCGATCAGCGCGGTGGCAATGATGGTCAGCGAGCCGCCTTCCTCGATGTTGCGCGCGGCGCCGAAGAAGCGCTTCGGCCGCTGCAGGGCATTGGCGTCGACACCGCCGGTGAGCACCTTGCCCGAGGAGGGAACGACCGTGTTGTAGGCGCGGCCGAGGCGGGTAATCGAATCGAGCAGGATGACCACGTCGCGGCCGTGTTCGACCAGGCGCTTGGCCTTCTCGATCACCATCTCGGCGACCTGGACGTGGCGCACGGCAGGCTCGTCGAAGGTCGAGGAGATCACCTCGCCCTTCACCGAGCGCTGCATGTCGGTGACTTCTTCCGGCCGCTCGTCGATCAGCAGCACGATCAAATAGCATTCCGGATGATTGTGCGTGATCGAGTGGGCGATGTTCTGCAGCAGCACGGTCTTGCCGGTGCGCGGCGGCGAGACGATCAGCGCGCGCTGGCCCTTGCCGACCGGAGCGACGATGTCGATGACACGCGCCGAGAGATCCTTCTTGGTCGGATCCTCGTATTCCATCTTCAGCCACTCGTCCGGATAGAGCGGCGTCAGGTTGTCGAAATTGACCTTGTGGCGCGCTTTTTCGGGGTCCTCGAAATTGAGCGAGTTGACCTTGAGGAGCGCGAAGTACCGCTCGCCTTCCTTCGGGCTGCGGATGTGGCCGTCGATGGTGTCGCCGGTGCGCAGGCCGAAGCGGCGGATCTGCGAGGGCGAGACGTAGATGTCGTCCGGGCCCGGCAGGTAGTTCGCCTCGGGCGAGCGCAGAAAGCCGAAGCCGTCGGGCAGCACCTCGACCACGCCTTCGCCGACAATATCGGTCTCGCGCGCGGAGAGCTGCTTGAGGATGCCAAACATCAGCTCCTGCTTGCGCATGGTCGAGGCGTTCTCGACCTCGAGCTCCTCGGCAAAAGAGACGAGCTCGGCCGGAGTCTTGGTCTTGAGTTCTTGGAGTTTCATTTCCCGCATGGGATGTCCTACGGAGATTGCGCCAGCAGCGGGATTGGGGTCACAGCGTCGCTGGCGGGAAAAAAGAGAGGCGTAGGCCGCGGATTCGGGAAGCTTGGAAGCTAGGCCCCGAACCCCGATGCATCGATCGGCTCCAATTCACTGGAGCCAGGGCGTAAACTGCATCCGCCTACGTTCGGTGGGATAACGCGAACATAGGAAAAGACCGCACTCCAAGCAAGAGCCGAGACGTATTTTGCACTGGCACACCCCCCGCTCAGAACGGCTTCACCACCGCCAGAATGACGATAGCGATCATCAAGAGCGTCGGTATCTCATTGATAATCCTATAGAACCGTTGAGAATGCCGGTTGGCGTCGATAGCAAAAGCCTTAACCCAGCGGGCAAATAATCCGTGCAGGGCCGACAGTGCCAGAACGAGCGTAAACTTGGCCTGCAACCATCCCGAATCAAACCAGTGCCCGCTCCAGGCCAGCCACAAGCCAAGGATCCAAGTGGCGATCATCGCCGGATTGATGATGGCGCGTAACAGCCGGCGCTCCATCACCTTGAAGGTCTCCGACTGCACCGAGCCCTTCTCGGCCGCGCAGTGATAGACGAACAGGCGCGGCAGATAGAGCATGCCGGCCATCCAGGCGATCACCGCGATGACGTGAAAGGCCTTGAGCCAGGCATAGAGCGCTGTCATCGCGTGCGATCCTTCAGCTCTTGAAGACTATCAACCAACCGACGCACGGCGCACGCGTGCGATCATCTGCTCGACATGTTTGATTGGTGTTTCCGGCAGCACGCCATGGCCGAGATTGAAAATAAACGGACCGCCTGAGAATGCTTCAACGATTGCATCGACGCTCCGATCGAGCGCGTCGCCTCCGGCCAAAAGCGCGAGCGGATCGAGATTGCCCTGAATAGGCCGTAGCCGCTGGATTGTCTCGCGAGCAAAGCCAAGCTCTACGGTCCAATCGAGGCCAATGGCGTTCACCGCCACTGCAGAAAGGTAGGGCAGAAGGTTGCTTCCGGCACCGCGCGGAAATCCGATTATCCGTGCCGCCGGAATTTGCTTGCGCACTCGTGCAACGATCTGCGCGACCGGTTCGGTACACCATTGCCGGAATTCATCGGACGGCAAAACCCCCGCCCAGCTGTCGAAAATTTGCACGGCATCGACACCCGCCTCGAACTGCCGAACGAGATAACTTGCTGATGCTTCAATCAACACCGCAATCAACCCGGTAAATGCCTGCGGATACCGATAAGCAAAAAGCCGCGCCGGAAGCTGATCTGGCGTCCCTCGGCCGGCAATCATGTAGGTGGCTAATGTCCATGGCGCACCGCAGAAACCAAGGAGTGTCACGGTAGGCAGCAGTCCTTGCTTGACCCGCGCGATCGTCTCGTACACCGGCGCGAGTGGTCTATGATCGATCTCACGTCTCAGCCGTCGAAGAGAAGCCGGATCGGCAAGAGCATCAAGCCTCGGACCATCGCCACCTTCAAAGTTGACCTGCTGACCAAGCGCGTAAGGAACTACCAGAATATCGGAGAACAAGATCGCGGCATCAAAACCGAAGCGCTCCACCGGCTGAAGCGTTATCTCCGCGGCTAGTTTTGGATTGAAGCAAAGTTCCAAGAAGCTTCCGACACCTTCGCGAATTTTTCGGTATTCCGGCAGGTATCGGCCTGCCTGACGCATCAGCCAGATCGGTGGAGTGGTGGCGCGCTGACCTGCCAGTACGTGGAGCAGCGATTTGATTTGCGGGATATCCGACACACGGCTGTCTTAAACTAAATCTTAGTTAAATAGAATCTGTAGTTGTGCTTTGACGGTTGATTAGACTCATACATTTGTCTTCACATGTGATCTACGCGCTACGCACATTTTCCCGAGATTCATCTCTGGCGAAATTGTGACGTGTGGATAGATTCTCCTCTGAGGTCAGTCGCTTTCGGCAGCGGTATGAATTCTATCCACATTTCACCGTTCGCCCACATGCTCGTGCGATAACGACTGCGGCGTGACAGGAATGTGGACGGGCAAGCCAGTCTTCCCCATAGGGCGCTTGCGCGGGCACTCAAGGCGTGGCCTTCTCCCCACTCATCGACAGGTTATCCACGACATCTTCGAGCTGTTTCATTGAGTCGTTCCATGGCGCAAGCGGGTTATTTCCATCTACATTTAGTGTCAGACGCTACCGGTGAGACACTCATTACCGTCGCCCGGGCTGCTGCTGCTCAATACACAAAGGTCATGCCAGTGGAGCACATGCATCCACTGGTGCGCACGCAAAAGCAGCTCGATCGCGTGGTCAGCGAGATCGAGGAATCGCCGGGCATCGTGCTTTACACGCTGCTGGAGGAAGGCCTGGTCGAACGGCTGGAGACCAAGTGCCGCGAACTTGGCTTGCCTTGCCTGTCGATTCTCGGTCCGGTGCTCCACCTGTTCCAGGCCTATCTGGGCGCTGAATCCACCCATAAAGTTGGCGCACAGCACACACTTAATGCCGAATATTTCCGCCGCATCGATGCGCTCAATTACACAATGCTGCATGACGACGGTCAGCAGACCGACGATCTTGAAGAAGCCGATGTCGTGCTGGTCGGTGTGTCGCGCACCTCGAAGACGCCAACCTCGATCTATCTCGCCAATCGCGGGGTAAAGACCGCGAATGTCCCGATGGTACCCGGCGTGCCGGTGCCGAGTTCGCTTGAGCAGCTTTCGCATCCACTGATTGTCGGTCTTTTTGCCACGCCCGAGCGGATCGTGCAGATCAGAGAAAATCGGTTGCTCGGACTGAAGGCGCATCGCGATGATGACCAATACATCGATCGCGCCGCGGTGGCGGAGGAGATCGCCGCGTCGCGGCGGCTCTGCGCCAAGCACAATTGGCCGTTGATCGATGTGACCAAGCGCTCAATCGAAGAGACCGCGGCAGCGGTGCTTGCGCACCTGGCCGAGCGACGCCGGCGCAAGGCGTCGTAAGCGATGCCACTTTGGCTTGCCGCCGCTCCGCTTGTGCTCGCCTCGAAGAGCAGCGTGCGGCGGACGTTGCTCGCCAATGCGGGAATTCCGCTTGAGGTACGCCCGGCCGACATCGATGAGAGGAAGCTCGAAGCCGGTGCCTCAACGCTTGGCCCTGGTGCAATCGCGACGCTGCTGGCAAGCGAAAAGGCGTTCGCTGTGGCGCGAGGCTTGCCGGGCCGGCTTGTGCTCGGTGCCGATCAGATGCTGGCGCTCGACGGCGCGCGCTTCGCCAAGCCGGTTGATCGCGCGGCGGCCGGCGCGCAGCTTCGCGCCCTTTCGGGGACGACCCACGAGCTTCATTCGGCGATCGCCTTCGTGCAGAACGATGAAGTCTTGTTCGAGCACGTGAGCACGGCGCGGTTGACGATGCGCGCTCTCTCAGACCGCTTCCTCGAGCTTTATCTTGATACCGTCGGCCAGGCGGCGACCGAAAGCGTGGGCGCCTATCAGTTGGAAGGGCTTGGCATCCAGCTGTTCGAACGTGTTGAGGGCGATTATTTCACCGTCTTGGGTTTGCCGCTGATGGAGGTCTTGAGTTTCCTGCGGCGGCAGGGATGCCTGCTGCCATGAGCGCGGGAGCAACCGATTTGGAAAAACGGCCTCAGCCACCGTTTGTGCTCTGTCTGACCGGTTCGCTCGCCATGGGTAAATCGACAGCGGCGCGGTTCTTTGCCGAGGCCGGCGTGCCGGTGCACGATTCGGACGCGGCGGTCCACGCACTCTATGAAGGTGAGGCGGTAGCGGCCATCGAGCAGGCATTTCCCGGTTCGACCTCCGCCGGCAAGGTCGACCGCAGCAAACTTGCGGCGATGGTACTCAACGACAGTGCGGCTCTTGCACGCCTGGAGGCCATCGTGCATCCGCTGGTGCGCGATTCGAGCGACAGGTTCTTGGCCGACGCAGCGGCGCGCGAAGTGGACGTTGTCGTTCTCGATATCCCGTTGCTGTTTGAGATTGGCGCGGAATGCCGCTGTGATGCCGTGGTCGTGGTGTCGGCGCCGCCCGAGGTGCAGCGCGCTCGCGCTCTAGACCGGCCGGGGATGACAGAGGAGAAATTCGCCGCGATTTTGGCAAAGCAAATACCGGATGCGGAAAAGCGACGGCGCGCGGATTTCGTCGTGGATAGTTCGAAGGATCTCGACTACGCCCGCGCTCAGGTGCGCGACATTCTGCGCGCTGTGGCTAAGATGCCGCGGAGACGGCGCTGATTCGCCAGCGCTGCCAGCCGGAATAGCCGATGCGGGAAATCGTATTCGATACCGAAACCACCGGGCTCGATGCGCTGCAGGGCGATCGCTTGGTCGAGATTGGCTGTATCGAGCTGGTCAATCGTTTTCCGACCGGCAAGACCTTCCATTCATACTTCAATCCGCAACGCGACATGCCGGACCAGGCGTTCCAGGTTCACGGCCTGTCGGCCCAATTCCTCATCGACAAGCCGCTGTTCGCCGACAGAGTGGACGAGCTCATCGACTTTCTCGGCGATGCCCAGCTCGTGGCGCACAATGCGATGTTCGATCTGGGCTTTCTCAATGCCGAATTGGAACGCGCCGAGCGCACCGCGGTGCAGCGTGAGCGCATCGTCGATACGCTGATCATCGCGCGGCGTAAGCATCCGGGCAGCCCGAACCGGCTCGACGATCTGTGTGTGCGCTATGCGATCGACAATTCCCGCCGCACCAAGCACGGCGCGCTGCTTGATGCCGAGCTACTGGCCGAGGTCTATATCGAGTTGATCGGTGCGCGCCAGGCGCAGCTCATTCTTTCGCAAACGGGACTGCCGTCGCTGGCAATCGGCGCGTCCAACGCGGTGCGCCAACGGCCGCAGCCGCTGCCGGAACGGGTCTCGGCCGAGGAACGCGCGGCCCACCGGCAATTCATCGCCGGACTGGGCGAAAGCGCGATCTGGCTCGATTACATCAGCTTGGGTTGAGCGGCTGATTGCCCGGTGCGGTCTGTGTCGCCGCCAGGCGCTGGCGATAGAGCGCAACGAAATCGATCGGATTGAGCAGGAGCGGTGCGAAGCCGCCGTTGCGCGTGGCGGTCGCGATGATTTCGCGCGCGAACGGAAACAGCAGCCGCGGGCACTCGATCAGCACCACCGCCTGCATCGACTCGGCCGGCACGTTCTGGATGCGAAAGATTCCGGCAAAGACCAATTCGAAGCCGAACAGCAGCAGGCCCTGCGATTCAGCCTTACCCTCGATCCGCAGCGCTACCTCGAAATCGGTGTCGGTGACCGGGGTCGCATCCGCGTTGACCTGAACGTTGATGGCCGGCTGCTGGGTGCCGGGAGCGAGCGAGCGCGGCGCGCTCGGATTTTCAAATGAGAGGTCCTTTACATACTGGACGAGGACGCCAATCTGCGGCATCGCCATCTGCGGTTCGGGACCACCATTCGTCATCGACATGCTTACCTCCGGGCCGCCATCGCGCGGTGGCGGTTGGCTAACACAGCGGCCAGCGGCGAACAATGGCGCTCGTTGGGCGGCGTTCCCGCCCGGCAAGCGCCGATTTCACGCCTAAAATAACGCCACCGGCCTCTCTGCGGCTGCCAGTGGCCCCCGATCGCTTGAATTCGACCACAATCGGTAAGCATGCCGATGCATCGAATCTTGGCCTTAAGCGAACAATCGTCTAGTCTTTGCATGACCGCCTGGGTGGTTCCGGCGCCCTCTGGGAGGGTCCCCGGCGCGTGCCTACATTAAGCCGAGGAACCGGGCTTTCCTTTGCGGCTTTGCTAGTTAGATCGTCCTTGGCAAGCCGCGCAGCACCGCGTGAACGCCGAAAGATCAGCAGACGTGTTCGAGGACAACATCTACACCATCATCTTTCTGGCGCTCGCAGTGTTCATATTCCTGCGGCTGCGCAGTGTGCTGGGACGCCGCACCGGCCGTGAGCGACCGCCTTACGATCCGTATTCAGCTCGTGATGCGGTGCGCAGCCCCGCCAGCGAGAAGGTGGTGACGCTACCGACACGGCCCGCCGAAGCGCCGCCGCGCCCTGCTGGCGCGACGCCTCCGTCGACGGAACGCTGGAAGGGCATCGCCGACACCGGCTCCACAGTCGCGGCCGGACTAGATGTGATCGTCGGCGCCGAGCCCGAGTTCGACGTCAAGCATTTCATCACCGGCGCGCGCACGGCCTACGAGATGGTGGTCAACGCCTTTGCCGCTGGCGATCGCCGGCAGTTGCGCGGACTATTGTCGCGCGAAGTATTCGACGGTTTCGATGCGCACATCAGCGAACGCGAATCGCGCGGTGAGACGGCGGAGACGAAGTTCGTATCCATCAATTCTTCGACCATCACCGCTGCCGAGCTGCGCAACCGCACCGCCCAGATAACGGTCCGTTTCGTCTCCAAGCTGGTTTCGGCCACGCGCGACCGGTCGGGCACGGTGATCGACGGCAATGCCGAGCGGGTTACCGACGTCACCGACGTGTGGACCTTTGCGCGCGATCTTTCCTCGCGCGATCCCAACTGGAAGGTAGTGGCGACCGAAGCCGGACAGTGAGGCCGATGGCGGCGCATTGTCGGATTTTGTGGTTCGTCGTCTTTTGTGTGAGCGCGTTCAGCGCCGCTGGTGTGGCGCGTTGCGAGAGCGGCGCGCCGCTCAAATTCCCCGATACTCAGTATGAGCCGGTCGAATGGACCGATCTCGATGGCTGGGCCACCGACGATCACGCCGCGGCGTTTACGACCTTTCTCGATTCATGCCGGGCGCTCGCCGGCAAGCCGCAACTTTTGTCGCAAGTTTTGCCGCAAACGACTGACGTCGCGCTCGCGCTCCGCCAGGTGTGCACAGAAGCGCGCAATTCCGTGCCGCTCGATGACGCTGCGGCGCGCGAGTTTTTCGAGAAGAATTTCCGCCCGATCCTGATCTCCAAGCTCGGCAAGACCGAGGGCTTCCTCACCGGATATTACGAGCCCATCATCGAAGGTTCGCGCGTGCCGACCGCCGAGTTTAACGCGCCGCTCTATCGGCGGCCGCCCAATCTCGTTGCCTCCGGCTGGCGCAAGCTCGGCAATTCGTTTCCATCCAAGAGCGTCGAGGTAGGCCGCCGCGTCGGTCGCCGGAAAATTGTGCCTTACTATACGCGCGCGCAGATCGAGGACGGCGCGATCAACGGCTGGCATCTGGAAATCTGCTATTTGCGCAGCGACGTCGACGTGCTGTTCGCGCAGATCGAAGGTTCGGCCCGCATCAGGCTGGAAGACGGATCGATTTTGCGGGTGAATTACAATTCCTATAACGGCTGGCCGTATACGTCGGTCGGCCGCGTGCTGGTCGAGCGTAGGGTCATGACCGCCGAAGAGATGTCCATGCAACGCATCCGCCAGTGGATGCAGGCCAATCCTGACCAAGCCAAAGAGGTGCGCCGCGCAAACAATTCGTATGTGTTCTTCCGCGTGACCACCCTTTCGAACGAGGAGGAGCCGATCGGCGCCGAGGGCGTGCCGCTGGTGCCGGGCCGTTCGATCGCCATCGATCGGGCGCTGCACGCTTACGGTACGCCGTTCTTCATCGCCGCCGATTTGCCGCTTGCCGATGGGCACGCGACCAAATTCCGCCGATTGGTCGTCGCGCAAGATACCGGCTCGGCCATCGTCGGGCCGGCGCGAGCGGACATCTATTTCGGCGCGGGCGATGAGGCGGCGCGGATGGCGGGCCGTATCAAGAATGCGGGCCGCTTCTTCATGCTGCTGCCGCGCGCACTCGATCCGGTCGAGGCGGGCCGCGACATGCCGTTGCCGCTCGAGCGGCCGGTCGTGAGCGGCTCAACCAGGCTACACACGGCGACTGCCTCCGAGCACGCAAGCGAGCGGCCGACAACGACCCAGCAGAAGCCCGATCCGGTCGCGGTATCCGCCTCCGCAGCAAAGGCGAAGAAACAGCGGCGCCGACAATGAGCCGGCGGCGCGATTTGAGCGATGAGGAACGGGCGTTGTGGAGTGGTTTTGCCCACTCGATTACGCCGCTGCGCGCATTCCGGAAGACCAGTAAATCCGCTCCTCCTGCAGAAAAACCCGCGTCGAGGCCCGTGAAAGTTGCCAAGACGGAGCCAATTGCTCCGCCGCCTAAAAAGCCGCCGCCGCTGGCGCCGCTCGACCGTCGGCTCAAACAGCGCGTCGCGCGCGGCCGCGAGCCGATCGACGCGCGGATCGATTTGCACGGAATGACGCAGAGCGAGGCGCACCGTGGCCTGTTCAGCTTCCTGCAGCGTGCGCAGGCCGACGGCGCCAAAATTGTGCTGGTTGTCACCGGTAAAGGAGGAGGCGGGGGGCGCGAGGGCGCCATCGAGCGCGGGGTGCTCAAGCGGCAGGTGCCAAACTGGCTGTCATTGCCGGAGTTCCGGTCGTTCGTCCTCGGATTTGAGGACGCCCATATCGGCCACGGCGGGCAGGGCGCGCTCTATGTGCGCTTGCGGCGGCAGCGCTAGCGGATGAACCAGCTAGGAACCATTAACGTTAACTGTCCCAATCTCGGCCGATGTTCAAACAACGGTCAATATTATCCGCAACAATGACGCGATCGATCTACTTGCGTACCGGAGTACGATTATGGCCGAAACGATGACCGCGCAGCCGAAGCCCAATGCGACGCGAAGCGGTTCCGCCGACAAGGCAGCTTTGGCGCAGGTCGAAAAGTGGATGGCCATCATCCGCGAAGTCAGCAGCGAGAAGTCGAAGAACTAATCGATCTTCAGCCCGGCTGACTTGATTACGCCGCTCCATTTCGCCGTGTCCGCCTCGAGAAATCTTCCGAGTTCTTCCGGGGACGAAGGCGCCGGCGTATAGGCGGTATTCTCGAGCTTGCTGACAAGCGCCGGCTCGGCCAGAGCCTTGATGATGCCGGCATTCATCTTTTGCACGATGTCTGGCGGCGTCTTCGCCGGCGCGAAGATGCCCTGCCACGATTCGACTTCGTAGCCAGGTACGGTTTCTGCGATTGCCGGCACGTTCGGCGCACCTGCCGATCTTTTTGAACCGCTCGAACCGAGCACGCGAACTTGGCCGGAGCGTGAATAGGTGAGGAGTTCACCGCTGCCGAAATAGCAGTTGATGCGCCCGGGGATGAGGTCGATGAACGCCGGCGCCGCGCCGCGATAGGGCGCGTGTGTCATCTGAATCTGCGCCATCTGCATGAAGAACACTTCGGCGAGGTGCGGCCCGCTACCGGTTCCCGGCGAGCCCATGATCAGCTTGCCTGGATCTGCCTTGGCAAAATCGATAAACTCCTTGACGGTTTTTGCCGGCGTGGAATTTGGCACGAACATGAAAAATGGAAACTTCGACACCAGCGAGACCGGCGCCAGATCCTTGGTCGGGCTGTAAGTGAGAGCCCGATAAAGCGCCCCGTTCGAAGACAGCGACGAGGTGCCGTACAGGATCGTGTAGCCGTCGGGATCGGCATGGGCGACGAATTCGTTGCCGATATTGGTGCCGGCGCCGCCCTTGTTGTCGACCACGACTTCCTGACCCCAAATCTTCGAAAGCTGCTCCGCCACGATCCGCGCGTTGGTGTCGGTCGGTCCGCCCGCGGCGATCGGCACGATTAGGTGCACGGGCCGACTTGGCCAAGTGTCTGCCCGCGCGGCACCCGTCGCGATCGCTGATGCGGATACCGACGCTGCAGAAAGCGCGATGAAGTGGCGACGACTCATCATGGCGATCCTCCCCGATTCTTTTGCTGTAGCTTAGCCGTTCGGCCGGATGGGTGCCACGTGGTGGGGCTGCGTCATGCTGACCGGGAGGGCGCAAGGCCCATTCGCACGGGCAACGCGCAATCAGTCTACAAAATGAATCGACTCAAGTCGGCGTTCTTGGCGAGGTCGCCGATGTGCTTGTGCACATAAGCGGCATCGATCTTGACGGTTTCGCCGTTGCGATCGGGAGCGGCGAACGAGATCTCGTCGAGCACGCGCTCCATCACCGTCTGCAGCCGCCGCGCCCCGATATTCTCCACGCTCGAGTTGACCGCGACCGCGACGTCGGCCACCGCGTCGATGGCGTCGTCCGAGAATTCGAGCGTCAAGCCCTCGGTCGCCATCAGCGCGATATATTGCTTGATCAGCGACGCCTCCGGCTCGGTCAGGACACGGCGCATATCGTCGCGGCTGAGCGCCTTCAGTTCGACGCGGATCGGCAAGCGGCCCTGCAATTCGGGCAACAGGTCCGACGGCTTGGAAATGTGAAACGCGCCTGAGGCGATGAACAGAATGTGGTCCGTCTTTACCGAGCCGTGCTTGGTGGCGACGGTGGTGCCTTCGATGAGCGGCAACAGGTCGCGCTGCACGCCCTCGCGCGAGACGTCGGCGCCGACGCGGCCCTCGCGGACGCAAATCTTGTCGATCTCGTCCAGGAAAACGATGCCGTTATTTTCCACCGATTTGATCGCTTCCTGCGTGAGCTGGTCGTTGTCGAGAAGCTTGTCGGACTCCTCGTTGACCAGCACGTCGTAGGAATCATGCACGGTGACGCGGCGCGTCTTGGTGCGGCCGCCGCCGAGCTTGCCGAAAATGTCGCCGATCGAGATGGCGCCCATTTGCGCGCCGGGCATGCCGGGAATGTCGAACAGCGGCATGCCACCGCCGCCGGACTGCACCTCGATTTCGATTTCCTTGTCGTCAAGCTCACCGGCGCGCAGCTTCTTGCGGAAAGCTTCCTTGGTCGACGCGCTGGCGCTGGCGCCGACCAGCGCATCGAGCACGCGGTCCTCGGCGGCCTGCTGGGCCCTCGCCTGCACGTCCTTGCGCTTCCTCTCGCGCGTCTGCGCAATGCCGATTTCGAGAAGATCGCGCACGATCTGCTCGACGTCGCGGCCGACATAGCCGACCTCGGTGAATTTCGTCGCCTCGATCTTGAGAAATGGAGCGCCAGCGAGCTTGGCCAGGCGCCGGGAGATTTCCGTTTTGCCGACGCCGGTCGGCCCGATCATCAGGATGTTCTTCGGCAGCACCTCTTCGCGCAGCCGCTCGTCGAGCTGCAGCCGGCGCCAGCGGTTGCGCAACGCGATGGCGACCGCGCGCTTGGCGTCACCCTGGCCGACGATGAAGCGGTCGAGTTCGGAGACGATTTCGCGGGGCGAGAAGTCACTCATGCTGGATACGCCCCGGGCGGCAACGGATTCACAAATGCTGGCGGAAACAGACGAAGGAAAACCCGGCGCAACGGCTGCCAGCCGACGCCAAGCGCCAGCACCAGTCCGCCAAGGATGACGAGGGTTGCGAAGAAGACGGCCGGCTGGGTATCGGCGCCGGCGCGGACGGCGCTAGTGAGCGCATAACCGATGGCGGTGCCCAGATAGATCAGCGCCGAGACCAGCAAGGCGCGGCGGTCGATCAGGACGGCGACCGCGGTCAGGCACGCGACAATGACGATAATGGTCACCGCACTTCCCGTCGTCATCGTGAGTGCGAAAGGGGCGGGCACGCGCGTGGGTGGGGGCGCCGGCAGGATCAGGCGGATCAGCGAATGGACGATCAGCGGCGCTGCCAAGAGGTGCAGCCAGAATGCGCAATCGGCGTTGCGCGTGGTGCGCGCACGATCGGAAAGATCATAGGTCATGGCGGCAGCGAACACCGCAAGCCCGCACGCCAAGAGCAGAAGCGGATAGGTCACGCTGCCGGCAGACAGGACTGGGCCGAGCAAGACCGACACGAACAGAACAAGACTGCCGGCGATGAGCAAGAAGCGCGAACGGCAGCCGGAAGCGCGCATAGAAGATCGCGGTCCCAATCGCCATGACCAGTGCCTTCGCTGCAATCGCGGCGGGGCTGAGAATGCCGAATGCCGTGTATTGCGTGACCGCGAGTTGCGGCGGCACGTGCGACGACAGACCGGTCAGCTGATCGATCCAAGTCCAATCAGTTAGTTTGAAGAAGAAGAAGGCGAACAGGCAGGCCAACAGGATGCCGGGCAGAACAAGACGCATGCGCCGCACCAGGAATTCGGCGAGTGCCCACACGATTGCGGCGGCTAAGAGATTTTCCAACGGGCTATTGCCGGCGAAATAGGCGATGCCCACGCCGAACAGGACGATGCCGACCGCGAAGAAGAAATCGTTGAACCCGCGCATGAAGCGGAAGCGCTCATCGTCGGCGCGGTCGGCTGCAAGCCGCCGGCCGCCGACAAAGGCGCGCATTTTTTCGGCCTGCCCCGCCGTGAGAATGCCTTCGGCAACGGCTGCTTCGAGATCGTCATCGTCGAACATCACAGTTTCTCCACTGTGACGTTGCGGTTGGTGTAGACGCAGATATCGGCGGCGATGTCGAGCGAGCGGCGCACGATCGCCTCGGCATCGAGCGGTCCGTCGATCAAGGCGCGCGCTGCCGCCAGCGCATAATTGCCGCCGGAGCCGATGCCGGCGATGTCGGCCTCCGGTTCGAGCACGTCACCGGTGCCGGTCAGCACGAGCGACACGTTCTTATCGGCGACGATCATCATGGCTTCGAGCCGACGCAGATAGCGGTCGGTCCGCCAATCCTTGGCGAGCTCCACGGCCGCGCGGGTCAGCTGGCCGGGATATTGTTCGAGTTTGGCTTCCAGCCGCTCGAACAGAGTGAAAGCGTCGGCGGTGGCGCCGGCAAAACCGCCGATCACGTCGCCCTTGCCGAGCCGGCGGACCTTCTTGGCATTGGCCTTGACGATGGTCTGGCCGATCGAGACCTGCCCGTCGCCGCCCACCGCCACGATGCCGCCCTTGCGGACGGTCAATATGGTGGTGCCGTGCCAGAGGCCGGCTCGGCCGCTTTCGGAATGTTGCATGTGGGGCAGGCCCTTATCTAAGCCCTTGTCGACGCCATGATTTAGGAATTAGCCGGGGGCAATGCAAATGCACGCGCAGCCTGCTGCGTCTTAGAGGGGCGGCGTGGCGGAAGCGGCCAAGCCCTGATAAAAGGCCCGCGGCTTTGAGCCTTCGGGCGTTGAGTCTTCAGGCATTGAGCCTTGGAGCATGGAGCCCTGGAGCACGCTATGCGCAAAGGCGCGGTCAAGCGGAAGACCAAGGAAACCGACGTCGAGGTCGCGCTCGATCTGGACGGCACCGGTGCCTCTTCAATCGCGACCGGGATCGGTTTCCTCGATCACATGCTCGACCTGTTGGCGCGGCACTCGCGTATCGACCTCACCATCAAGGCCAAGGGCGACCTGCACATCGACCAGCACCACACGACCGAGGATGTCGGCATCGCGCTCGGCCAGGCTTTCAAACAGGCGCTCGGCGATATGAAGGGCATCACCCGCTATGCCGACGTGCAGGTGCCGATGGACGAAGCGCTGACGCGGGTGGCGATCGATATTTCCGGGCGTCCATTCCTGGTCTTCAAGGTCAAGTTTCGGGCGCGCCAAGGTGGGCTCGTTCGATACCGAACTGGTGCAGGAATGGTTCCAGGCTTTTGCCGGCAATGCCGCGGTGACGCTGCATGTGGCGACGCTCTATGGCAGCAACGATCATCACATCGCCGAATCCTGCTTCAAAGGTTTGGCGCGGGCGTTGCGTGCCGCTATCGCCATCGATCCGCACGCCGCCAACGAGGTGCCGTCAACCAAGGGCAGCCTCGGCGGTTGATTTTGGCGGTTGATTTTTCGGCGACAGGGGACAGATGACGGTCTTCTGTCGTGCGAATTGAAAAGGCAGCCGCTAGGGCGGCTGAAGACCTGAAATGTCCGTGTACACAGTGCTTCAGCCGCCGGCATCGCCTGCCGATCCGCTGCCTGAAGCGGAGCGCATTGTCTTCGTGCGCGACGGTTTCTCCTTCTGGGCCTTTCTGTTCGCGCCGTTGTGGATGCTGCGGCACCGCATGTGGCTGGTGCTGGCCGGCTACATCGCCATTGTGGTGGTGCTGGGCACGCTGGCGATTGCATTTGATGCTTCGCTAGGCGCTGATTTGGTCATCGGGCTGTTGATTTCACTCCTCATCGGGCTCGAGGCGGGCACCCTGCGCCGCTTTACGCTTCACCGCCGCGGCTGGGTCGGTGCCGGCATCGTCAGCGGCGACGATGTTGAAGATGCCGAACGGCGCTTCTTCGATGCCTGGCTGCGCGACTTCGCCGCGCGAGGCGCCGCTGCCGGTCCGCCTGCGCCACCGCCGGCAACCACAACGGCAAGGATGCCGCGTGCGTTTCGGCCCGCCGATGTGATCGGTCTGTTTCCCGACCCGGGAGCGCGCCGGTGAGCGTTGCGATCGTCGATTATGGCTCGGGCAATCTGCACTCGGCAGCCAAGGCGTTCGAGCGCGCCGCGCGCGAGTCCGGTCACGCCCAGCCGATCGTGGTGACGCGCGATCCGGCCACGGTGGCGAACGCCGATCGCGTCGTACTGCCTGGCGTCGGCGCCTTTGCCGATTGCCGCCACGGCCTCGACGCCGTCGACGGGATGGTCGCGGCGCTCGAAGAGGCGGTGCGCCGCAAGGGCCGGCCGTTCTTCGGCATCTGCGTCGGCATGCAGCTTCTGGCCGAGCGCGGCCTCGAATACGAAGTGACCGACGGATTGGGCTGGGTCGCCGGCGAAGTCGATCGGATCACGCCGGGCGATCCGCAACTGAAGATACCGCACATGGGCTGGAACACGCTCAATGTCGTACGGCAGCACCCTTTGCTCGAGGGACTCAATCTGGGTGCGCAGGGCCGTCACGCTTATTTCGTCCACTCCTATCAGCTCAATCCGGCGCAGCGCGCCGATCTCGTTGCCGAGGCCGATTACGGTGGCGCGATCACCGCGATCGTCGCGCGCGACAATATCTTCGGCACGCAATTTCACCCGGAGAAGAGCCAGAAATTCGGTCTAGCGCTGATCGCGAATTTCTTGAAGTGGACGCCGTGATCCTGTTCCCCGCGATCGATCTGAAAAACGGCGAAGCAGTGCGCCTGCAGCAGGGCGACATGGCGCGCGCGACAGTGTTCAACAGCGATCCGGCCGCGCAGGCGAAAGCGTTCGAGCAACAGGGCTTCGAATATCTCCACCTGGTCGATCTCGATGGCGCCTTTGCCGGCAAGCCGATGAACGCCGCCGCGGTCGAGCGCATCCTCGCCGCGGTGAAGGTTCCGGTGCAGCTTGGCGGCGGCATCCGAGACCGCGCCACCATCGAAGCTTGGCTCGGCAAGGGCATTGCGCGGGTTATCATCGGCACTGCGGCGGTGCGCAATCCGTCGCTGGTGAAAGAAGCTGCGCGCGCCTATCCGGGCCACGTCGCTGTCGGGCTTGATGCGCGCGACGGTAAGGTGGCGGTGGAGGGTTGGGCCGAGACGTCCGAGCTTGCCGCGCTCGATCTCGCCAAGCGTTTCGAGGACGCCGGCGTTGCCGCCATCGTCTACACGGACGTTTCGCGCGACGGGATGCTCAAAGGCCTCAATGTGGATGCGACCATCGCGCTTGCTGATGAAATCTCTATTCCGATCATTGCTTCGGGGGGTCTCGCCTCGCTCGATGATGTGCGCGTGTTGCTCGGGGATTACAAGGTAAACACCATCGCGCATCGCACCGGAAAAATCGCTGGCGCGATCGCCGGCCGGGCGCTCTACGACGGCAAACTGGACGCGGCTGAGGCTCTAAAGCTGATCTGGGAACGCTCATTCGACACGCTGACCAATCTTTATTCGCGGCGCGGTTTCTCGGCACAGCGGCAGCTCATCAGCGCGCGGATGAAAAGCGGCGATCCGTTCGCCATCGTCGTGCTCGACATCGACGGTTTCAACCGGACCAACAATGACCACGGCCCTTCCGTCGCCGACGCAGTCTTGCGCTGCATCGCCGCTCTGTTGACCGCCGAGAGAGGTACTGCGGTCCGGCTTGGCGGCGATGAATTCGCGCTGCTGTTGAGCGGAGCGGCCGCAGCTGGCGCCGCCACGTCCGCTCAGCGCCTGCGCGGTGAGTTTGCCGCCATCCGCGTCGGTCACATCGAGACGAATATCTCCTGCAGTTTCGGCGTCAGCGCGTTGCGCCCAGGCGAGACGCTTGAGGCGATGATGAAACGCGCCGAGGCGGCGATGGACACGGCGAAACGTCAGCGTGGCGGCTGTGTCGTGGTCGCCGACGGCGCGGCGGTCGCTTGAGCCATGTTCAAGGTCCGCCTCATTCCCTGCCTCGACGTGAAGGACGGCCGCGTCGTCAAGGGCATCAACTTCGTCAACCTGCGCGATGCCGGCGATCCGGTCGAGGCGGCGATCGCCTATGACGGGGCCGGCGCTGACGAGCTGACGTTTCTCGACATCACGGCAAGCCATGAGAACCGCGGCATCATGCTCGATGTGGTGCGGCGCACGGCGGAAGCCTGCTTCATGCCGCTCACGGTCGGCGGCGGAGTGCGTACCATCGAGGACATTCGCGCGCTGCTCACCTCCGGCGCCGACAAGGTCTCGATTAATACGGCGGCGGTGGCGCGGCGCGGCTTCGTCAAGGAGGCGGCGGAGAAATTCGGCGACCAGTGCATTGTGGTCGCGATCGACGCCAAGAAAGTCTCCAAATCGGGCGAGCCTGACCGCTGGGAAATCTTCACCCATGGCGGCCGCCACCCGACCGGCATCGACGCGATCGACTATGCGCGCGAAGTCGTCGCGCTCGGCGCTGGCGAGATCCTGCTCACCTCGATGGATCGCGACGGCACCCGGCAGGGCTTTGATATCGCGCTCACCCGCGCAGTCGCCGACGCCGTGCCGGTTCCGGTCATCGCCTCCGGCGGTGTCGGCACCCTCGAACACTTGGTCGAAGGCATCCGTGACGGCCATGCCAACGCGGCGCTCGCCGCCTCGATCTTCCACTTCGGCGAATATTCGGTGCGGCAGGCCAAGGACTACATGGCCCGCGCCGGCCTGCCGATGCGGCTCGACCCGTAGCAAATCGCCGCATTATTCATCATATTCCGAGCGGTCGGGCCTGCTACGCGGGTATTTGCTAGCGAAAACCTCGCCGGGAAGTGATAAGGAATGTTCTTATGTCGGCGTTTACGCTTCATGACCTGGAAAAGCGCGTGCAGGACCGCGCGCAGGCGAGCGCGGAGGTTTCCTACACGCGCAAGCTCATCGACCGTGGCATCGCCCAATGCGCCAAGAAACTCGGCGAAGAGGGGGTTGAGGCCGCCGTCGCCGCGTTGGCCGAGGACAACAGCCGCATGATCGCCGAGGCGGCCGACGTGCTCTATCACCTGCTCGTCGTGCTGCACGTGCGCGGCATTTCGCTCGATGAGGTCGAGACCGAGCTCGCCGCGCGCACGCGCCAGTCGGGCCTCGACGAGAAGGCCGCGCGCAAGGGCGGCTGAAGGGCGATCGGATGGAGCAGCGGACCCAGCAGGACGTATCGCCCTATCGGGTATTCTCGCGCGCCGAATGGGCGACCCGCCGCGCCGACACGCCGATGACGCTGCAGCCGGCGGACATCGCGCGCCTGCGCTCGACCCATGATCCATTGGATATGAGCGAGGTGGCGGAAATCTACCTACCGCTATCGCGGCTGTTGTCGCTCTATGTCGCTGCCACCCAGGGCCTGTTCCGCGCCCAGCAGGGCTTTCTTGGCACCGAGGACACCAAGATGCCCTACATCATCGGGGTAGGCGGCTCGGTGGCGGTCGGCAAATCGACCACGGCGCGCGTGCTGCAGGCGCTGCTCGCCCGCTGGCCGAATGTGCCCAAGGTCGATCTGATCACCACTGACGGCTTTCTCTTCCCCAACGCCGTGCTCGAGCGCGAAGGCCTGATGGAGAAAAAGGGCTTTCCGGAAAGCTACGACCTGCCGGCGCTGTTACGTTTTCTCTCCGACATCAAGGCCGGCCGCCGCCCGGTGCGCGCGCCGGTCTACTCGCATCTGGTCTACGATGTGATCACGAACGAGCGGATCGAGATCGACCGGCCGGACATTCTGATCGTTGAGGGGCTCAACGTGCTGCAGGCCGGCCGGCTGCCCAAGGACGGCAATGCGGTGCCGTTCGTCTCTGATTTCTTCGATTTCTCGGTCTATCTCGATGCCGACGAGGACATTCTCTTGTCTTGGTACGTGAAGCGCTTTCTGGCGCTGCGCGGCACCGCCTTCGCCGATCCGAAGTCCTATTTCCACCGCTACGCCAAGCTATCCGACGCCGAGGCGGCGGCGACCGCGACCGCAATCTGGAACCGCATCAATCTCGTCAACCTGCACGAAAACATCCTGCCAACGCGGCCGCGCGCCGACCTCATCCTGAAGAAGGGTGAGAGTCATGAAGTCGAAGAGGTCGCGCTGCGGCGGCTGTAATTTAGTGGCGACGTTTGCGCCTCTTTCTCCCCGCGCGGGGAGAAGTGATTGAGCTAAACTCTCTCCAACGCCAACGACACGCCCTGGCCGACGCCGACGCACATGGTGGCCAGCGCGCGCTTGCCGCCCTCCTTTTGCAGGCCGTGCACCGCGGTGAGTGTAAGCCGGGCGCCCGACATGCCGAGCGGATGGCCGAGCGCGATGGCGCCGCCATGCGGATTGACGTAGTCGGCGTCTTCAGGAACGCCGAGCTGGCGAAGGACGGCGATGCCCTGTGAAGCGAAGGCTTCGTTTAGCTCGATCAGATCGAAGTCCGAGATTTTCAAGCCGAGCCGCTCCATAAGTTTCCTGGTCGACGGCACCGGGCCGATGCCCATGATGCGCGGCGGCACCGCCGCCGACGCCATGCCGAGAATTTTCGCGCGCGGCGTCAGTCCGTGCGCCTTCACTGCCTCTTCACTGGCGAGGATCAGCGCGGCTGCGCCGTCGTTGATGCCCGAGGCGTTGCCGGCCGTGATGGTGCCGGGATTGCGCACGATCGGCTTCAGCTTCTGGAGATTTTCCAGCGTGGTGTCGGGGCGCAGATGCTCGTCCTTGTCGACGGCGACCGGTCCCGCTTTACCGCCGGGCGCCTGCACCGGGACGATCTCTTCGGCGAAGTAACCAGACGCTTGCGCCTTGGCGGCGCGCTGCTGCGAGCGCAGCGCAAACGCGTCTTGGTCCTTGCGTGTCACCTGAAAATCTTCGGCGACGTTCTCGCCAGTCTCTGCCATCGAGTTGACGCCGTATTGGGCCTTGAGCACCGGGTTGATGAAGCGCCAGCCGAGCGTGGTGTCGTAGATTTCCGCCGAACGCGAATACGCCTCGCCGGCCTTGCCCATGACGAACGGCGCGCGCGTCATCGATTCGACGCCGCCGGCGATAGCGAATTCCATTTCGCCGGCGCGGACCGCGCGCGCGGCGTCGCCGACGGCGTTGAGGCCAGAGGCGCAGAGCCGGTTGACGGTGACACCGGGGATCATATCGGGAAGCCCGGCAAGGAGCAGCGCCATGCGCGCGACGTTGCGGTTGTCCTCGCCGGCCTGGTTGGCGCAGCCGAAGAACACCTCGTCGAGCTGCGACCAGTTGGCCTTTTGGTTGCGGCCAACGAGCGCCTTGATCGGGACCGCGGCGAGATCGTCGGTGCGTACCTTGGCAAGCGCGCCGCCGTAGCGGCCGATTGCGGTGCGGGCAGCATCGCAAATGAAGACCTCGCGCATGGGGCGTCTCCTTAAGGCTTTTCCGCTGGTTTAAGGCTATTTACGGGTCGCACCGGACAGGGTCAAATGGCGGCGATGGCCGCCGCTCATGCCAAATTTCCAGACCTGCCGCCGACGCTCTCCGCCGAGAGCCGCGGCGCCGTCGCTGTACTCAAGCTCGCGCGTCCGCAGAAGCGAAACGCGCTCGATGATGTAACCGTCCGCGGGCTCGAAACGTTTTTCTCTGCACTGCCGGATGGCATCGGTGCCGTGGTCCTCACCGGCGAGGGCGAGCATTTTTCCTCCGGCCTCGATCTCACCGAACTCACCGAGCGCGACGTCTATGCCGGCATGGAGCATTCGCGCTCCTGGCATCGCGCCTTCGAGCGCATCGAGTTCGGCAAGGCGCCGGTGGTCGCGGTGCTGCAGGGCGCGGTGATCGGCGGCGGGCTCGAACTTGCCGCCGCGGCGCATGTGCGCGTCGCCGAGCGCTCGGCGTTCTACGCGCTGCCGGAGGCGAGCCGCGCCATTTTCCTTGGCGGCGGCGGTTCGGTGCGGCTGCCGCCGCTGATCGGCACTTCGCGCGTGATGGACATGATCCTTACTGGTCGCACGCTGTCCGCCGAGGAGGGCCAGGCAATCGGGCTGTCGCATTATCTGGTCGAGACCGGCGCGGGCCTCGCCAAGGGTCTTGAGCTTGCCGAGCGCATTGCCGGCAATGCGCCGTTCACCAATTACGCGGCGATGCACCTCTTGCCGCGCATCGCGCAGGCCGATCCGGCCGCGGGCTTTGCCACCGAGGCGCTTGCCGCCGCGATCGCGCAGGGTGAGGGCGAGGCGAAAGAGCGGCTCAAGGCCTTTCTGGAAAAGCGCGGGCCGAAAGTGGCGCGGAGCTGACCAATGTCGAGCGCGTCCGGCAAAACCGCGGCGATGCAGCACCGCGCGCCGCTGCGGGCCGTCAAGCTCGGCCCCGCCGATGTCGTGGTCGAACGGCGAAGCGACGGCGTGATCCTGATGCGCTCGCCGCATCCGTTGCCGCCGTTTCCACAAAAACTGACCGAGCGTCTCACCTATTGGGCGCAGACCGCGCCTGACCGCATTTTTCTCGCGCAGCGTGACGGCTCGGGCGGCTGGCGCACACTGACTTACGCGCAGGCGCTGGCAGCGGTGCGTGCCATCGCGGCGGCGCTATTGACCCGCGAGCTTTCGCCCGAACGTCCGATCGCCATTCTGTCCGGCAACGACATCGAGCATGCGCTTCTCGGCCTCGCCGCCATGCATGTCGGCATTCCATACGCGCCGATCTCGGTGCCTTATTCGCTGCTGTCGCGGGATTTCGGCAAACTGAAAACCATCATGGTGGCGCTCACGCCGGGGCTCGTGTTCGCCGCCAACGGCACGGCATTTTCCCGCGCACTCGCTGCCGCGGTGCCGGCCGACGTCGAAGTCGTGGTGACGGAAAGTCCGCCAGACGGCCGACGCGCCACTTTGTTCACCGAATTGTCAGCGGGAAAACCGACAGCGGCGGTGGCGGAGACGCACGCCAAGGTGGGCCCTGAGACGATCGCGAAGATCCTCTTCACCTCCGGCTCCACCGGCCAGCCCAAGGGCGTCATCAACACGCAGCTCATGCTCTGCGCCAATCAGGCGATGATCCGCGCAGGCCTTGCGTTCGTCGCCGATGATCCGCCCGTCGTCGTTGACTGGCTGCCGTGGAATCACACGTTTGGCAGCAATCACAATTTCGGCCTCGTGCTCGACAATGGCGGCTCGCTCTACATCGACGAGGGCAAGCCGCTGCCCGGCGCGATCGAGGCGACCGTTCGCAATCTGCGCGAGATAGCACCGACGATCTATTTCAACGTGCCGAAGGGCTTTGAGATGCTGGTGCCGCATCTCGCTGCCGATCGGGTGCTGCGCGAAAAATTCTTCAGCCGTCTGAAAGTGATGTTCTACGCGGGCGCGAGTCTCGCCCAGCACGTGCTCGAGGCGCTCCAGGACATGGCGGTCGAGACGACCGGCGAGCGCATCATCTTTCTCTCCAGTCTCGGCTCGACCGAAACCGCGCCGGCAGCGCTTGGCTGCAACTGGGAGTGCGAGCGCGCCGGCAATATCGGCCTGCCGCTGCCGGGCGTGGAGCTGAAACTCGTTCCCCGCGAGGACAAGCTCGAGGCGCGGCTCAAGGGCGCCAACATCACGCCCGGCTATTGGCGTGCGCCCGCGCTCAATGCCGAAGCGTTCGACGACGAGGGGTTCTACAAGATCGGCGATGCGCTCAAATTCGCTGACCCGGCTGACCCGGCCAAGGGCCTTCTGTTCGATGGCCGCCTCGCCGAGGACTTCAAGCTCGCGACTGGGACGTGGGTCAGCGTCGGCCCGCTGCGCGCGGAATTCATCGCGCATTTTGCCCCGCTGGCGCGGGATGTCGTCCTTGCTGGCGCCGAACGCGATGACGTCACGGCGTTGATTTTTCCCGACCTCGATGCCTGCCGGCGGCTTGCTCCCGATCTCGCCGGCGACGTCGCCGCGGCGCGGCTTCTCGCCGATATGCGGGTGCGCGCGGAATTTGCCCGCCGGCTCGACGCCCTGGCCGAACGCGGCCGCGGTACGTCAAGCCGCGTCGTGCGCGCGGTCTTGCTGGCCGAGCCGCCCTCGCTCGATATCGGCGAGATGACCGACAAGGGCTCGATCAACCAGCGCGCGGTGCTTGCGCATCGCGCGGCTTTGGTCGAAGAGCTATACGCCGACCCGTCGCCACCGCATGTGATCGTCGCGCGCGCTGCGGTCCCCGCCTAGAGCGAGTTGAAAAATGGACATTGCAGGACATGCCGCGATCGTCACCGGCGGCGCTTCCGGCCTCGGCGCAGCGACCGCGCGCATGCTGGCCGGAGCCGGCGCCAAGGTCGCGATCTTCGATGTGAACCAGAAAGCCGCCGCCGAGGTGGCGATCGACATCAACGGCATTGCGATCCCATGCGACGTGACTGATAGCACCGCGACCGAGGCGGCTTTCGCCAAGGCGGCCGCCGATCATGGCGTGGCCCGCATCCTCATCAATTGCGCCGGCGTCGGGCCGGCGAAACGCATCGTCGGCCGCGACGGGCCGATGCCGCTGGAAGAATTCGCGCACGTCGTGTCGATCAATCTCGTCGGCACGTTCAACGCGATGCGGCTTGCCGCTGCGGCCATGCAGTCATTGTCGCCGATGGCCGAAGGCGAGCGCGGCATCATTATCTGCACGGCTTCGGTCGCCGCCTATGAGGGCCAGATCGGCCAGGCCGCGTATGCAGCCTCGAAGGGCGGCGTGGTCGGGCTCGTGCTGCCGGCGGCCCGCGAGTTCGCCCAGTTCGGCATCCGCGTCAACGCCATCGCGCCCGGAATTTTCTCGACCCCAATGCTGCACGCGCTGCCGGAAGCAGCGCAGCAGAGCCTCGCCGCCGCGGTGCCGTTTCCCAAGCTGCTCGGTCAGCCGCCCGAATATGCCTCGCTTGTGCGCCACATGATCGAGAACCGGTATCTGAACGGCGAGACGATCAGGCTTGACGGCGCGTTGCGCATGGCGCCGAGATGATCTTTCCTTCCCGCAAGGGGAGGGAATAAGAGCGCCGGAATCAAACAAACACGATGCTCACGTTCATCCGCACCACCCGAATCGAATGGGGCGACTGCGATCCCGCCGGGATCATCTTCTACGCGCGCTATTTCGACATTTTCGACATTTCAACGACGATGATGCTCGAAGGTGCGTTGGGCATGAAGAAGATCAAATATCTGAAAGCCTACGGCTTCCTCGACCATCCGCTGGTGGAGACCCGCGCGCGCTTCATAAGACCGACGCGCTTTGGCGACGATGTCGTGGTCGAGACCGCGGTGGTGGCTTGTGACCGCTCAAGCTTCAAGATCGAGCACAAGCTTTCCTTGGCGGGTACGCTCGCCGCCGAAGGTTTCGAGACGCGGGTCTGGGTCGTCCGCCATCCCGACGATCCGCGCCGCATGAAGTCGCAGGCGATACCGGCCGATATCGTCACCAAACTGACGCAGGCGCCAGCTCCGCCATCTTGAGGCGTGAGCCAAACGAGGGGCCGCTTCGCGGTTACCGCAGGGTGACGGCCCCCGAGTCGGATGCTAGAAGCCTTCCCGCCACAAGGAGAGAAACGCCCATGCGCATCGATGCGTACACCCACTTTTTCCCGAAGAAGTTCTTCGACAAGCTCAACGAGGTTGCCGGCGACTACAAGGACATGGGCAAGCGCATCCGCTCGCTGCCGGCGCTGTTCGATCTCGACGTGCGCAAGAAGATCGTCGACGGGCACAAGGACTATCAGCAGATTTTGTCCTATCCGCAGCCGCCGGTCGAGCGCTTCGCCAAGTCGCCCGCCGATATCGACGAGTTCTGCAAGATCATCAATGACGGCTTCGCCGAGTTGTGCGCCAAGGAAAAGGACCACTTCCCCGGCTGGGTCGCGCAGGTGTCGCTCGCGGCGCGTGACGCGGGCGTCGCCGAGGCCGAACGGGCGTTGAAGAACGGCGCGCTCGGCGTGCAAATCTATACCAACGTCGCCGGCCGGGCGATCGACAACAAGGAGTATCTGCCGTTCTGGAAGAAGATGAACGAGCTCGGCGCACCGATCTGGATACATCCGGCGCGCGGCGCCGAGACGCCCGATTACCTCGACGAGAAACAATCGCTTTACGAAATCTGGTGGACGATCGGCTGGTCGTATGAGACCGCCTGCGCCATGCTGCGGCTGGTCTATTCCAAGATCATGGACACAAATCCGAACCTGAAAATCATCACCCACCATTTCGCCGGCATCGTGCCGATGCTCGAAGGCCGGTTCGGGCCGGGCAACGACGTGATGGGCAACCGCACCACCGACCACGACTACGTGGGCCTGCGCAAAAGCCTGAAAAAGCGGCCGCTCGATTATTTCAAGAACGATTTCTGGGCCGACACCGCCGCCTTTACCGCTATCCCGGCAACCAAATGCGGCATGGAGTTCTTCCCGATCGACAAGATCGTGTTCGCCTCCGATTGCCCGTTCGATCCGGAGGGCGGCACCATGTTCCCGCGCGAGACACTGAAGATTCTCGATTCGCTGAAGATGGACAAAGCCACGAGCGACAAGGTGTTTTACAAGAACCTCGAAGCGGTCACCGGCAAGAAGCTGGTTAAGTAAGTTACCTCTCCCCATTTGCGGGGAGAGGCAGTTTTCATGCGGTGAAAGAACTCGCCGCATCTGCTAGCGTCGCACGCTATGGACGCTCCACATTCCACCACCGGCGATGACGCCGCGCGCTCTGCTGAGAGCAGCCGCGTCACGCCGATGATGGAGCAGTACATCGAGATCAAAGCCGCCAACCCGGATTGCCTGCTGTTCTACCGGATGGGCGACTTCTACGAATTGTTCTTCGATGATGCCGAAGTCGCTTCGCGTGCGCTCGGCATCGTGCTCACCAAGCGCGGCAAGCATTTAGGCCACGACATTCCGATGTGTGGCGTGCCGATCGAGCGCGCCGACGAGTATCTGCACCGGCTCATCGCGCTCGGCCACCGCGTTGCCGTTTGTGAACAGCTCGAAGACCCGGCCGAGGCGCGCAAGCGCGGGAACAAGAGCGTGGTGCGCCGCGACGTCGTGCGGCTGGTGACGCCCGGTACGCTCACCGAGGATTCACTGCTCGACGCACGGCGCAACAATTATCTGCTCGCGCTGGCGCGCGCCCGCTCTTCGGCTGGCGATGACCGCTTCGCGGTGGCCTGGATCGATATTTCGACCGGCGATTTCCGCGTTGCCGAATGCGAGCGCGTTTCGCTCGCGGCCGAAATCGCGCGCATCGAGCCTGGTGAGATCATCGTCGCCGATGCGCTTTACGCGGATACCGAACTCGCGCCCGCATTGCACGCGCTGCCGGCGCTCACGCCCGTTGCCCGCGACGTATTTGACGGTGCTACCGCCGAGCGGCGGCTCGCGTCGTTCTTCGCGGTGGCGACGACGGAGGCGTTCGGGGCCTTCTCGCGCCTCGAACTGACGGCGGCCGCAGCGGCCGTCACTTATGTCGAGCGCACGCAGATCGGCAAGCGCCCGCCGCTGTCGCCGCCGACGCGCGAGGCGGCGGGCTCGACGCTTGCGATCGACCAGGCTACCCGCAGCAATCTCGAACTGCACCGCACGCTTAACGGCGAGCGCCGTGGTTCGTTGCTTTCCTCCATCGATCGTACCGTTACCGCGGCTGGCTCGCGGCTGTTGGCGCAGCGGCTCGCCGCGCCGCTGACCGATCCGGCCGAGATCGCGCATCGGCTCGATGCCGTCGCGGCATTCGTCGAGGACAACACCGCCTGCGGCGATCTGCGCAAGCGGTTGCGCGCCGTGCCGGATCTGCAGCGCGCGCTGTCGCGCATCGTCGTTGGCCGCGGCGGACCGCGCGACCTCGCCGCTATCCGTGACGGTATTTTTGCGGCGGCCGAATTCGCTGGCGAAGTTTCCAGACTTGCGCGCGAGGGAACAGATTTGCCGCGCGATCTCGCTCGCGGCGCCACCGGTCTGCGCCGCCCCAATCCGGCGCTTGCCGGGGAACTCAATCGGGCACTGGCCGAGGAACTGCCAGCCTATCGCCGCGACGGCGGCTTCGTGCGCGCGGGCTACGAGGCGGCGCTCGATGAGGCGCGTGCGCTGCGTGACGAATCGCGCCGCGTCATCGCCGCCTTGCAGGTGCGCTACACCGAGACGACCGGCATCCGCTCGCTGAAGATCAAGCACAACAACGTGCTCGGCTACTTCGTCGACGTCACTGCGCAGAACGGCGAGAAGCTGATGAGCGCGCCGCTCAACGCAACCTTCATTCACCGGCAAACCACGGCCGGGCAGGTGCGCTTCACCACCACCGAGCTGGGCGAACTCGAAGCGAAGATCGCCAATGCCGGCGAGCGCGCGCTGGCGCTCGAGCTGGACATTTTCGATCGCCTCGCTGCGAGCGTGGCGGCGGCGAGCGCCGCGATCAAAGAAGCGGCCGACGCGCTCGCGCTCATCGATGTGGCGGCGGCTTTGGCCAATCTCGCGGTCGAGCGCGATTATGTGCGGCCTGAGGTGGACGGTAGTCTCGCCTTCGCCATTACCGGCGGCCGCCATCCGGTGGTCGAGCAGGCGCTCGGCGGTGAGGGCACGCCGTTCGTCGCCAACGATTGCGATTTGTCAGGCGGCCGCATCTGGCTCGTGACCGGGCCGAACATGGCGGGCAAGTCGACGTTTCTCCGCCAGAACGCGCTCATTGCCGTGCTGGCGCAGATGGGCAGCTTCGTGCCGGCGCGCGCCGCGCATATCGGCGTGGTCGACCGGTTGTTCTCGCGCGTCGGCGCTGCCGACGATCTCGCCCGCGGCCGCTCGACCTTCATGGTCGAGATGGTCGAGACCGCCTCGATCCTCAATCAGGCGGGCGAGCGCGCGCTGGTGATCCTCGACGAGATCGGGCGCGGCACCGCGACCTTCGACGGCCTCTCCATCGCCTGGGCGGCGATCGAGCATCTGCACGAAGCCAACCGCTGCCGCGCGCTGTTCGCCACCCACTTCCACGAAATGACCGCGCTCGCCGCCAAGCTGCCGCGGCTGCACAACGCCACCATGCGGGTGAAGGAATGGCAGGGCGAAGTCGTGTTCCTCCACGAAGTGGTGCCCGGCGCCGCCGACCGCTCCTACGGCATCCAGGTGGCGAAGCTCGCCGGCCTGCCACTGGCGGTGATCGAGCGCGCCAAGCTCGTGCTCGCGCAACTCGAGGCGCAGGACCGCACCTCGCCGGCGCACAGGCTGATAGACGATCTGCCGCTGTTCGCGGCGGCGCGCCCGTCGGCCGTACCGGAGCAGGACAGCGCGTCCGTGGCTTTGGTTGAAGCGCTCGCCGCGCTCCACCCCGACGAAATGTCGCCGCGCGAAGCAATCGAAGCGCTCTACGCGCTCAAGGCAAAACTCGCGAAAACCAAATCCTAACCCTGGGCGTCCGGGTCAACCACAGCAGCCCGCTCCAGCCGATGCACACCAAGAGTCCGATCCCGTACGCGCCCCAAACGCCGAGCGGCGCGACCGTGAAGTGGACGACGAGAAAACCGAGCCACAGCCCATTCAAGGCGATCTGGGCATGCGCGAACATGCTCGCCGCGGCGATGCCGCCGACGCGTGGATGCAGGATGACGACCGAGCAGGCCATCACGATCGGAAACACCGCGAACACGCCCGACACGAACGAGCCGATACTGTAGCTCGCCGTCGTCACGGCGGCGACCACGATCGCAGCGGTGAGCGCGCGCAGCGGAATATCGCAGCGCGTGCGGATGAACTTCGCCGGCGGTCCCGACGTGCGATAGCGCCAGCTCAGCGTCACGGTCGTTCCAAACACAGCGAGGTCGAGCAGCGTCGCTGTGAGCGGCGTCCATTGCACGAGCCGTAACGCCGCCGCGCCCACGAACCACACCGCCATGGCGGTGGCGAGGCTCAGCACAAGGCCATGCCGTTGTGCCAGCACCGTGTAGGTGAGTGCGAAGATCGAGACGGATGCCGCTCCGGCCGCGCTGCCGACGGCGCTCGCGGCGATGAAGTCCGGCGGATGCTCGAAGGCGAGAATGATGTAGGCGGCGCCGGCGGCGGTCGGCAGCGCGGCGATCAGCGCGCCGATGAACGGACCGGAGCGTTCGACCACGACGGAAATGATGACGACGATCGACGCCGTCAGCGCCATTTTGAGGGCGAGATCGAGCAGAAAATGGACGAGAGGAGACATGACACTTCTTCGGCAATGAACGGGATGAGCGGTGGAGAGAGAAGACGTGCGGTACGCGTCACTTCGATCGCGTTACCTTCTCCATCAGCTCAAGCCGATTGCCGAATGGGTCGGCGACGTAGCAGCGCTTGTAGCCGTCGAGCGGCTCGTCCTCGTAGGGCTTATGGCCGCTTTGTTCGAGGCGCGCACGCAAGCGGTCCAGGTCGCGCACCAGGAATGCCGGGTGCGCCTTCTTGGCCGGATGAAATTCGTTTTCGACGCCGAGATGCAATTGCTGCGTTCCGAGTTCAAACCACACGCCGCCGCGTACCACGAGATTGGCGGGCTTTGTAAGCTCGCGCAAGCCGAGAATATTGCCGTAGAAGGCGCGCGCCTCAGCTTCGCGGCCGCGCGGCATCGCCAGTTGCAGATGATCGAGCGCGACGACTGCGCTCATGCGCCGGTCCGCCTCATGCTCAGCGCCACCGGCGGCCCGTTCTTGATCGTCCGGTAGACGACGCAATAACGTTCGGTGAGCTTGAACAATTTGGTTCAGCGCACGCAAGCTGCTCGCTCAAATCGGCGCTATATTTATTCGTTAAGGGAGGTTCCAATGAGCGTCAATAGAAATATATGTCCATATAGTAAGGCAAATGGGGAATATTATTTTTATGAAAAGCCCTTTGGCGGTGGGATCGCCGCTTGCCTCAGTGCTACTGCGGAGGCGATGACAGCGCACGTGCTCTTCGCTATCTCGTAGGGATCATGCTCGACATCCAGCGTTCCGCCCGCGGCGACGCCGAACTCATCGACACCGCCGCGATCCTCGCCGATCTGGAAAAGCTCGCGAAAACCTATGCCGGACGCGACCGCGAATTGCGCACGGCGGTGGCGCAGCGGCTGAAAACGGCTCTGACCGCGGCGCGCGCGCAAGCCGAGCAACTTCTGCTCAAGGACCGCCACGGACGGCGCTGCGCTGAGCGGTTGTGCGAGATGCAGGATGAGATCATCCGCATCCTATTCGAATTCATCGGGCAGACGCTTTATCCCGTGCAGGTGCCGTCGGAAGCCGAGCACATGGCGGTGGTGGCGACCGGAGGCTATGGCCGCGGCCTCCTGGCGCCGGGCTCGGACATCGATCTGTTGTTTCTCCTACCCTACAAGCAGACCGCCTGGGGCGAGTCGGTGGCCGAGGCGCTGCTCTATTGCCTGTGGGATATGGGACTGAAGGTCGGCCACGCGACGCGCTCAGTGAGCGATTGCATCCGCCAGGCCAAGGCCGACATGACCATCCGCACCGCGCTGCTCGAAGCGCGCCACCTGCTTGGTGACGCCAAGCTGTTCGAAGAACTCACGGCTCGGTTCGACAAGGAGGTCGTGCAGGGCACCGCGCCGGAATTCGTCGCCGCCAAGCTTGCCGAGCGCGAGGAACGCCACCGACGCGCCGGCCAGTCCCGCTATCTGGTCGAACCCAACGTCAAGGACAGCAAGGGCGGATTGCGCGATCTGCACACGCTGTTCTGGATCGCCAAATACGTCTACCGCGTGCGCGAGCCTGAGGAACTGGTCAAGCGCGGCGTGTTCGACGCCGAGGAATATCGGCTATTCCGCCGCTGCGAGGACTTTCTTTGGTCGGTCCGCTGCAACATGCATTTCGTCACCGGCCGCGCCGAGGAGCGGCTGTCCTTCGACATCCAGCGCGAGATCGCGGTGCGGCTTGGCTACACCGAGCATCCCGGCATGCAGGATGTCGAGCGCTTCATGAAGCACTACTTCCTCACCGCCAAACACGTCGGCGACCTCACCGCGATTCTTTGCTCCAGGCTTGAGGACCGGCAGGCAAAGCCGGCGCCGGTCTTGAGCCGCATCATTGCCCGCCTGCGGCCGGCGAAGAGTGCGCGCACGCTGAGCGAAAGCCACGACTTCATCGTTGACAACAACCGTATCACGATCGTGCGGCCCGATGTTTTCGAGCGCGATCCGGTCAATCTGATCCGGATGTTTTATCTCGCGCAAAAGCACAATCTTGCCCTTGATCCCGAAGCGATGCGCGCTGCTACGCATTCGCTCAAGCTGATCGACAAAGGCGTGCGCGAGGACAAAGAAGCCAATCGCCTGTTTTTAGAGATTTTGACGTCGAAGAACGACGCCGAGACGGTGCTAAGGCGCATGAACGAGGCCGGCGTGCTCGGCGCGTTTGTCCACGCGTTCGGCCGCATCGTGGCGATGATGCAGTTCAACATGTACCACCACTATACGGTGGACGAGCATCTTCTCCGCTGCATCGGCGAGCTCGCCGCCATCGAACGCGGCGACAATCCGGCGCTGGCGTCGGCGAGCGAACTGATGCGCTCGATCCAGCCGGAGCACCGCGCCGTGCTCTACGTCGCGATGTTCCTGCACGACATCGCCAAGGGCCGGATTGAGGACCATTCGATCGCCGGCGCGCGCATCGCCCGCCGCTTCTGTCAGCGGCTGGGTTTTAGCGCGGCGGAGACCGAACTCGTCGCCTGGCTGGTCGAGGTGCACCTCGTCATGTCGACGGTGGCGCAATCGCGCGACCTCTCCGACCGTAAGACGATCGAGAACTTCGCCGCAGTGGTGCAATCGCTGGAACGCATGAAGCTGCTTGCCATCCTGACCACGGCCGACATCCGCGCGGTCGGACCGGGAGTTTGGAACGGCTGGAAGGCGCAACTTCTGCGCACGCTCTATTACGAGACCGAGCCGGTGCTCACCGGCGGCTTCTCCGAAGTCAATCGCGCCCAGCGCGTCGCCGCCGCGCAGGCCGAGTTTCGCGGCGAGCTGGCCGACTGGCCGGAAGCGGATCGCGAAGCCTATATCGGCCGCCATTATCCGGCCTACTGGCTCAAGGTCGATCTCGCTCACAAGGTCGATCAGGCGCGCTTCGTGTGTGCCGCGGAAGCGGCGGGCAATCGGTTTGCCACCAGCGTCGGCTTCGATGCCGAGCGCGGCGTCACCGAGCTGACCATCTTCACGCCCGATCACCCGTGGCTGCTTTCGGCCGTCGCCGGCGCCTGCGCACTCGCCGGCGCCAACATCGTCGACGCGCAGATTTACACCACCACGGACGGCATCGCGCTCGACACCATCGCGATGTCGCGCGAGTTCGAGCGCGATGAGGACGAAGCGCGGCGCGCGGCGCGCATCGGCGAGCTGATCGAGAAGGCGTTGCGCGGCGGGATCAAATTGCCCGAGGTCGTCGCGAAGCGTGCGTCGCCAAAGGCACGGCTCAAGGCCTTCACCATCGAGCCGGAAGTCTCCATCAACAACCAATGGTCCACGCGCTACACCGTGGTCGAAGTCACCGGCCTCGACCGGCCGGGCCTGCTCTACGAATTGACCACGACGCTATCCAAGCTCAGCCTCAACATCGCGTCGGCGCATGTGGCGACGTTCGGCGAGCGTGTCGTTGACGTGTTTTACGTCACCGATCTGACCGGCGCGCAGGTGGCGGCGCCGCCCCGCCAGGCGGCAATCAAACGCCCGCTGCTCGCGCTGTTCACCGCGCCGGATGGCGAGGCGACGACGAAGGAAAGCGTTACCGGCTGACACGGCAGCTGCGGCGCATCTTCCAGTTGTCGTATTTCTCTGTCAGGCTTTAAACTCTGCGTCATATTGCGGGTGACCCAAGATGCAGCATTCAATCAGAGCTCTGAAAAACGTGCGCCTGCGGTCTGGCTCGTGCATCATTGCCGCGGCAGTGACGATGGTACTGGCCGCCGCTGTGCTTCCTGCCCGCGCAGATGAAGTGCCCGCCGGCTGTCAAAATCTACCGGCCAAACAGACGGTCGACACCACGTGGCCGATCAATATCGGGGTGCTGGAACCACAACTAATCCTCTACCGCTGCACCGATTATATGAAAGACTTCGCCGCCGTTACCGATGAAGCGCACGCCTGGATCGCACAGCGTGCGCCGCAGGTCGAGAACGCCGCGGTGGTGCTCGACATCGATGAAACGTCGCTGTCGAACTGGGACGACCTCTACCACAATCAGTTTGGCTATTTGGAAACCGGACCGTGCAGACTCAACAACCCCCACGCTTTTTGTGGCGAGAGCGCGTGGGAATTGAGTGCGCGCGCTACCGCACTGCAGCCGACACTCGAACTGTTCCGCTTCATCAAGACGCTCAGGGACAAGAACGGCCATAGGGTCGGTGCGTTCTTCATCACTGGTCGATACGAGAGTCGCGCCGAGCACGCGGCAACGGCGCACAACTTGCGCGACGTGGGTTACTATGGGTGGGACGGACTAACGCTGCGGCCGGCGTCGACGAAAAGCGAGGATGTCGCAACCTACAAGTCGGGCGAGCGCGCGGCGATCGAACAAGGAAAAGACCATTATACGATCATCGCCAATCTGGGCGACCAGTATAGCGATCTGATCGGCAACGCGACCGGCGAACACGCCGAGCGCTGCTTCAAGCTGCCAAATCCATTTTACTTCATTCCCCCGGGCTTGCCCGAGGACGGGCTGAAGTGCCTGGCGCACTAGGTGGCTTCACACGGCGCTTTCAGTGTGCAGGCGCACCGTTCGCGCCCGCGCGCTTGGTGAATAGCAGCGAAGCCGCTGCCAAGACCAGAAGCAGCGCGAGTGCGGCGAACGTGTCGCCATAGCCCATAATCAGGGCCTGCCTTCGCACGATATTGCCGAGCGCGATGATCGCCTTGTGTTGCGCCGCCGCGGCATCGCTGACCCCGTGGGCCAAGAAATAGCTGATCAGCTCGGCGAGGCGCTCGCGCACGCTGTTGCGAAACAGGTTCACAGCGCTGCCGATCACGTTCGAGTGGAATTGCTCGCGCTTGGTCACCAGCGTGGCGAGCAACGCAGTGCCAAACGCGCCGCCGAGATTGCGGGCCATGTTGAACAGGCCGGAGGCCGCGGCGGAGTCCTGCTTGGCGATGCCGGTCATGGTGATGGCCGACAGTGGCGTCAGTATGATCGCCTGCCCAGCCGCGCGCACGATGTTGGGCACCCACAGCTGGTCGCCGGCATAGTCGGGCGACATGTGCGCGTTCATCAAGCAACTGAACGCGAAGATGACAAGGCCAACTATCGTAATCAGGCGGGCATCGACGCGCCGCATCAACAATGGGACGAACGGAATGATGACGAGCTGCGGCAGTCCGGTCCAAGCCAGCACGAAGCCGATCTGCTCGGCGTTGTAACCGAACACCTGACCCAGATATTCCGGCAGCAGATAGATCGTGCCGTAGAGCGCGAAGCCGAGAAGAAAGACGGCCAACGTCCCGAAGCCGAAATTCCTCATCGCCAGCAGCCGGAAATTGACGACCGGCTTGTCGGATCTGAGCTCGGTCCACACGAACACGGTCAGGAAGACGGCGGCCGTAACGGCTAACCTGACGATAAACGGCGAATCGAACCAGTCGTCCTTGTTGCCCTCGTCGAGCATCGTCTGCAGCGCGGCGAGCCCAATTGCCATCGTGGCGATACCAAACCAGTCACCGCTGCCAAGAAGGTTGAGCTGCATGGGCTCGCGCTCGAGCGTCAGCCACAGCACCGCCACCATCGCCACGCCCGGGACGACGTTGACGAAGAAGATGTATTGCCAGCCATAGGCCTCGGTCAGATAGCCGCCGATCGTCGGGCCGATGGCAGGAGCGAAGGTCGCCGTGATCGCAAACAGCGCGAGGCCGAGCGGTTGCTGCGGTCTCGGCAACTTGGTCAAAATCAGCGTGAAGGCCATGGGGATGAGGACGCCGCCGGTAAATCCCTGAGCGGCGCGCAGCACGATCATTTGCGTCAGATCGTGGGCAAAGGCACAGGCGACCGAAAACACGAGGAACAGCACCGTGTTGACAATCAGGAAACGCCGGAACGAGAACACGCGCGTCAGATAATCCGTCATCGGAATGACGATGATCTCGCCGATCAGATAGGCCGTGGAAATCCAGGTGCCGTTGTCAACGCCGGTGCCGATTCCGCCCTCGATGTAGAGCAGCGACGCGTTGGTGATCTGGATGTTCAGCACCGCCATGAAGGCGCCGACCAGCGCACCGAGAACCGCGGCCCAGGTGGTAAGGCTGGCGCGATCCGGAGCTTGAAAAGCTGTTGCGTCGGCCGCGGTCATCGCTGAGCGCCCTAACGTTGCTGAATTGCGGCGACCGACTCGGCGCCGGGGATCGTGCGGGCGGCAGTCTCGGTGTTGACAGTCTTGGTGTTGACGGTCGCAATCACCGACATGCCCGGCCGCAGATCGCCGCGCAGCGGATCCTTGCGGTCGATCGCAATCTTCACCGGGATGCGCTGCACGATTTTGGTGAAGTTGCCGGTAGCATTGTCGGGCGGCAGCAGCGCGAATTCCTGGCCGCTGGCGGGCGCGATGCTGTCGACATAGCCGCGCACTCTTATGCCGGCGTAGGTGTCGACGGCGAGGTCGACCGCTTGGCGCGGCCGTATGTTGGCAAGCTGAGTCTCCTCAAAGTTGGCCACCACGTACGTCGAAGCAAGCGGCACTACCGCCATGAGCTGGGTGCCGGCCTGCACATATTGGCCGACGCGCAGGGTGCGATTGCCGACGACGCCCTCGATCGGCGCGACGATAGCCGTGTAACTCACGTTCAATTCCGCCTGCTGCTGGAATGCCTGATCCTGCGCCAGCACCGCGTGGGCCTTGCCTAGTTGCGCCTCGAGCACGCTGACTTGCCTTTGGGCCGCGTCGAGCGAAGCGGTGTCGTGATCCAGCGTCGCCTGCGCGATGTTGCGCTTGGAGAGCGCCTGCTGTGCCGCCTGGACGGTGCCCGAGCCTTGCTTGGCCAGCGTCGAGTAGCGGTCGTTATCCTGCTGCATGAAAGTGAGGTTGGCCTGGTCGACCTCAATCGTGGCGCGCGCCTGCGCGATCACGGCCTGCTGCTCCTTCAGACTTGCATTGAGATTGTCGATGTCGGCCTGCGCCGCGGCGGCATTCGCCCGCGCCTGGGCAAGCGCCGCCTGGTAATCGCGGTCGTCGATCCTGGCCAGCACCTGGCCGGCCTTTACCGGCTGATTGTCGTCGACCAATACGTCGCTGATGTACCCGGAGACCTTTGGCGCCACGATGGTCGAGTCCGCCTGCACGTAGGCGTCGTCTGTCGATTCCAGGAATCGCCCGACCGTCCAGTATTGCCAGCCGTAATACGAGAACGCGACAACAGCGGCGAGCGCTCCGATCAATGCGCCGAGGCGCCGCACCGTAAGCTTGCTCTTGATCTCAGATGACGCGACTAGTTTTCGCAATCCGGCCGGCAGCTGCGCCTCGCGAAATCCGCGCCGTTCTCGCTCGATCCTGAGTTCTGATGCGGGTGTTATCTGGTCCATGGCCGGGATTCCCTTAAACGCTTGCGTACGCCAAACATGGCGTCAGGGGCGGATTGGCATAAGAGGTGTCGCGCGAAACACATTATTTGCCCGGCCCGCGCAATGAGCCGCGTCGGCGTCGCTGGTAGTTGGTAAGAAACGTTCGATGATCCGCGGGCAGCGGAGCACAAACCTCAGGCGCATCGCGACCCTGAAGCCCGAGCGAGCAAACGGTCGATCTCGCCTCGCTTACGCGGCGGCGGACAACGAAGCCGATCCTCTCATCGGCCGCTCCATGGCCGTGATCGCGGTTCGCGTCGCCTTCTGCACCTTGTCGAAGGCGTGCACTTCGATCTGCCGGATGCGTTCGCGCGAGACGCCGAATTCGTTAGCCAGTTCGTCCAGCGTGCTTGGCTCATCGGCAAGCCGGCGCGCCTCGAAGATGCGGCGCTCGCGATCATTGAGCACGGTGAGAGCCTCACCTAACGCCTTGTGCCGATTCTCGGACTGCTCGGATTCGGCGAGCCGGCTTTCTTGGCTGGCGCTGTCATCCACGAGCCAGTCCTGCCACTCGCCGGAATCGCCATCCTCGCGGATCGGCGCATTGAGCGAGGCGTCGCCACCGAGCCGGCGGTTCATCTCGACCACCTCCTGCTCGGCAACGCCAAGCCGAGTGGCGATCTGCTTGACTTGATCCGGGCGCATGTCGCCTTCGTCGAGCGCCGAGATGCGGCTTTTCGCTTTGCGCAGATTGAAGAACAGTTTCTTCTGGTTCGCCGTGGTGCCCATCTTCACCAGCGACCACGAGCGCAGGACGTATTCCTGGATTGCGGCCTTGATCCACCAGATGGCATAGGTTGCGAGCCGAAAACCCCGCTCCGGTTCGAACCGTTTGACCGCTTGCATCAGACCGAGATTGCCTTCGGAGACGACTTCGGAGATCGCCAGCCCATAGCCGCGGTAACTTGCGGCGACCTTGGCGACAAGCCGCAAATGGCTGGTGACGAGCCTGTGCGCGGCGTCGCGGTCGCCGTGCTCGCGCCAGCGTTTGGCTAGCATGAATTCTTCGCCCGGTTCCAGCATCGGGAACCGCCTGATTTCGTCAATGTAAAGAGCAAAGCCTTTTTCCGGCGTCGGGAGTGCAGCAACTTTCGCATTAGCCATGACGGCCTCCTGCAATCATCTGACTGGAATCTGTCCCGCCACGTTTGCAAAGAAAATCCAGATAATTCCGAATGTGCCATTCGGCTCTGCCGAAGAATAAATCCGGCGTTCGGCCGATCACGTCAGTTGGGCAGCCAGCGAGTCGTAAGCCCGACCATTCGGTGCTGTCGCACGAACCATTCGAAAAATGCCCGATGATGAGCGGCTGTGTCGTACGCAACTCCCTCGCCAGCGGGCGGCGGCAGCGCGCCACTTGCTGCAGAAGAAGGAGACAGACCATGACTGCGAAGAAAATCATCGTGGCGGCCGCGATCCTGCTCAGTGCGTCGTCGGCAGCGCTGGCGCAAAGCGCCTGGACGACCGGTACGGCAGAGAACAGAGCAGCAGAAGGCTATACGACGCCCAGCGTCGGGGGCCTTTATGCGTACGCTCCGGACTCCAGCGGCCTCAGCTCATACGCGGCGGTGCCGCACCCGCAAGGACAGTTCATCGACATTCCGGCGCTGAGCGGCGGCGGAAGCCGCGGCTACAACGAACTTGTGCGCCCGGTCTGGTAGGCGGAAAAGGAGGATGGGCCAGGCCGATCCTCCTTCCCCCACTTCTCGTGCGTGACCACCAAATTGAGGATGCCATGCAGCTCTACATCTTTTGGGCAAGCCTTTGGCTCGGCCTTGTGGCGCTTTCCGCAGAGGCAACCCGGCGTGAACAACATGCAAGACACTTAAAGCCATCACGCAATGCTCGGCCGGGTGGCACGGATCGTGCAGCGGATACAGAGTGAGCCGGATCAAATGCGACGGAGGGTTCCATGAGCATTATCGATATGTTCCGCAGCACACCGCAATCTCGCCTTAGGTTTGTCCTGGTCAACGATCGGATGCCGCGCGCGAAACGAGAGTGCGCATCGTGCGGGACCAAACTCGAGCAATCCTACCTTCGCGAACTCCACACGAGTTCGTTCTACTGCGATCCGCAATGCTTGGCGGGGCGCCGAAGGCTCACAAAGCCGGTGCGGATGGCGTCATGAATTGCAGTGCGCCGCCCGCGCCGTTGGTGGCGAGGAACGCCGGCGAAACGTCCAGCTCTGTGGCGGCAGGTTCGATATCGGCTCCGCGGACGTGCTTGGTGACCAGATCGAGAAAGCTTCGCACATTGGTCGCCAGATGCGCACGATGCGGATAGACCGCATTGATTGACAGCTCAGGACAGCAGAACTCGGTCAATACCGGCACAAGCTTACCCGATTTGATGTCGTTGCGCGCCAGGAAATCCGGCATGAGGATCAAACCCTGTCCAAGCGCAGCCGCGAGTCTGAGTGCGTTGGCGCTGTTGGCTTCCATATTGCCCGTGACGTGGATCGCGCGCTCGCCGTCCGGCGTTTTGAAGCGCCACTCGCTGCCCCAGGACGAGTATGTGTATTTCATGCAATTGTGATTGACGAGATCGTCCGGCTCGTGTGGCACGCCGTGACGCTCGAAATAGTCCGGGCTGCCGCACACCAACAGCCGAAACGAGCCCACGCGCCGCATGACCAAATTTGAATTCGGTATCGGCATGGTGGTGATCGCAAGGTCGATCCCTTCCTGGACAAGATCGACCATGCGATCGCTCATCGTCATGCTCACGTTGACGTCGGGATAGAGCGACGCGAACTCGGCGACGACGGGCGCTACGAAGAACGGGATCGCAATCGAAACGTTGAGATGCAAGGTGCCGCGCGGCTTTGCATGCATCGCTTGCACCGCACCTTCGGCTTCCTCCATGTCGGCCAGAATATGCATGCAGCGTTCGTAATAGGCCCGGCCGATGTCGGTGAGGCTGACCTTGCGCGTACTGCGGTTGAGCAGGCGGACGCCGAGCCGGTCTTCCAGATCCTGAATCTGCGTTGTCACGGTGCTGGCGGAAACTCCAAGCTTCCGGGCTGCTGCTGCGAAGCCGCCTGCCTCCGCGATTTTCACAAAGGTCGCGATGCTAGTCATACGATCCATGAAATCAGTCCTCTGGTTCCCGCAGCCCGCCGATTGCGTCTGTTAGCCTATGTCGGAGGCCGCTTTTGGCGATCGATTGCTGCGCCATCGCGGCTCTCCCCAGGGCACTAGACGAGGTGGTGCGTCGCTAAGTGACACATGCCGAGCCTTGTGGTACTGACCGGTAACACCACATAACAATTGGCTAGATACTGACCGGTAACACCTACGTCAAGGGCGGAAACACGATGAAATCCGGGGCAGAGGTCTTAACTATCGAGAAGAACGAGAGAATTCCGCCCCGTGAGCGGCTGCTCGCGGTCGCTTCGGAGCTGTTCTACCGCCACGGAATCCGGGCGATTGGGGTCGAAGCAATCGCCGAGGCGGCCGGCACTAACAAGATGACGCTCTATCGCCATTTCCCATCGAAGGACGAGCTGGTGGCCGAATGCCTGCGCCAAGTTGCGCGCGAGGGCACGCTCCGCTGGAAGCGGTACGAAGCGGCTTATCCGAGCGATCCGCTGGCGCAGATACGCGCTTGGCTCGCTGAAATGGCCGAAATTCTTGCCGGCGAGAATCATCGCGGCTGCGCGATCGCCAATGCGGCGATCGAGTTGCCAGACAAAACTCATCCGGCGCGCCGCGTGGTCGAAGAGTACAAGCTGGCTCAGCGGGGCCATCTTGCGCAGTTGTGTGCAAGCGCAGGCCTTAAGGATCCCGAGCTGCTGGCCGACGAGCTTTATTTGTTGTTGGAGGGCGCGCGGGTGACCGCGCAGAGCGTCGGAACTGAGGGGCTCGGCGCACGGCTGATGCAAATGGGCGAAGCGCGGATCGCCGCTCATAGCGGTACAAGCAGCTAAAGAAAAACGGAGCGGGCGTAGCGGCCCACCCCGTTTTTTTGCGCTGTCAGCGCCATCAGTGCTGAAGAAGCCGCGTGTTGTAGCCTGCGCTACCGCCGCCGGTCGCTCCCGGATTGATCGAGGTCGCTGCCGGCCGATTTTCTGGGATCGACGCGAAAGAGTGCAGACCGTTCTGCTCCTGCGACGGGGTGCCGCTGCCCATATACACGCGGGAACCGCCCGCTCCGTAGCTAAACGGCAACGTATTGGCGCCTCCGTCGCGCGGGTTGAACGACTGGGCGAGCGCCGGTGACGCAATGCTGACCGCCGCAACAGCGGCGATGAGCGCGAGCTTTGACATTCTGTTCATTGTTCTTCTCCTGAGTTAGAAAGCAAACGAGAGATAAACTCCCGTGCTCAGAAGATGCGTTCGGCGTGGCCAGATTTAATGAGGGCTCTTTTGAACGGACCATTTCGAGATGCCGAAAAATCGCGTCGGTGCGATCTTCACGGTGCGTCCGCGAGATCGGCGCAATAACGACGCTCTTAATGAGAAGAGTTCGAGCGGACCCTTGCGCAGCGGTGAATGATCGATCCGCAAAACGTCGGATGGTCAGCGCGGGCAAGCCGGATACATTGCGGTCAAGGCAGCGCCACTCAGTTTGATGATCCGCGACTGCAATCCGCCGTGGCGCTTGATCCAATTGCGCACTTGGCCCGGGTAGGTTGACCACAAGATCTGATTGCCAGCCTCACTCGTCGCCATCCCACCCGAAGGCGTCGGGTCCCAGGCGGAATGGAACTCGAGCACGGCACGCGGCGTCACGCAGATCCGGTTATGCGGAATGGTCCCCAACAGCATCGTGCAGGCCGACGCGCAGGTGCCGTCGATCTCCACTCGCTCGCCGGACTCACGGAGCGCTCTGAACTTGGACAGATAATCGCCGATCTGCCCGCCGGTATCGTCGGAGATTCTGACCGTCGCGGATGCGGCCGCGATTCCAGTCAAAAGGAACATGGCCGCCAGTGCTGTGCGCGCCTTCATCGGGGGACTTCCTCCTGCTTTTGCCGGCTCTTTTTCTTCGTCGCTCGATTGTAACCGAGGCCGGCATCAGGAAAGCTCTTAGCGCCATCGCATTGGAAGCAAACTGCGACCAATTGGCGGCACGGCCGGTGTCCTTTGGCGGGGGGCGCCTGGACGGTCGAATTTGCTGCTGCGAGCCGATAACACAGCGGTAACCGCGCCTTAAACCGCCCTCTCTACGGTTCCGCCAGCGCGCAAATCGCGCCGGGGACCGGACATGGCGTGGGGAGAGGGTGGCCGCAAGCGCACGTCCCGTGGCGCGAGACTCGACCTGCGGCTGCGCCCGCAGGATCGAATCGGCAGCCCAGCCGGCCGGCCGCTCCTCGCGCAGACGGCGCGATAGCGATGCGCCGCGGGCACCGCGCAAACGCCGCCGGCGCGGCGCACGCGACCGCTCTGGTTTCGGCCGCATCATCTATTGGGGCGCGGTGCTCGCGCTCTGGGGGCTGATCGCCGTCATTGGCGTTATGATCTGGGTCGGCATTCACCTGCCGCCGATCCAGTCGCTGGAAATCCCCAAGCGCCCGCCTTCGGTCCTCATCCTTGGCGATAACGGCGCGACGCTGGCGACGCGCGGCGACATGGGCGGCGCTGCGGTGCCGATGCGCGAACTGCCGTCCTACGTGCCCAATGCCTTCGTCGCTATCGAGGACCGCCGCTTTTATTCGCATTACGCCGTCGATCCGTGGGGAATCTTGCGCGCGGCCATCACCGATGTGCTCCATCGTGGCGCAACGCAAGGCGGGTCGACCATCACCCAGCAGCTCGCCAAGAATTTGTTCTTGACGCAGGAGCGCACGCTCTCTCGCAAGTTGCAGGAAGTGGCGCTGGCATTCTGGCTCGAACATAAATTTTCGAAAGCGCAAATTCTCGAGCTTTATCTCAACCGCGTCTATTTTGGCTCCGGCGCCTATGGCGTGGAAGCAGCAGCGCAGCGCTATTTCGGCAAATCGGCGCGGCAATTGACAATCGCCGAGGCCGCCATGCTGGCGGGCCTCGTGCAATCGCCGTCGCGGCTCGCGCCGACGCGCAATCCGGATGGGGCAGAACGCCGCGCGCAATTGGTCATCGCCGCCATGTGGGAGCAGAAAATGATCGGCGCCGATGCCGAGCATTCTGCGCTGCTTCACCCCGCGCGCGCAAAACAACCGAGCGGCGCCGGCTCGGTCAATTACGTCGCCGACTGGGTCATGGACGCCGTCAACGACCTCGTCGGCAATTTCGATCAGGATATCGTGGTCGAAACGACGATTGATCCGTCGCTACAGAACGCTGCCGAGCAGGCGCTGGTCGAAACGGTGGCGCAGCGCGGCGCCAAATTCGGCGTCAGCGAAGGTGCGCTGATCGCGATGACGCCTGACGGCATCGTGCGCGCGCTGGTTGGCGGCACGAACTATGCGGACAGCCAGTTCAACCGCGCCGTCGCCGCCAAGCGCCAGCCCGGCTCCGCCTTCAAGCCGTTCGTCTATCTCACCGCACTCGAACATGGGCTCACGCCCGACACGGTGCGCGACGACGCGCCGATCTCCGTCAACGGCTGGAAACCGGAGGACTTCGAGCATCGCTATCTTGGGCCGGTGACGCTGACCCAAGCGCTTGCGGATTCGATCAACACGGTGTCGGTGCGGCTGACGCTCGAAGTGGGTCCCGCATCGGTCGTTCGCACCGCCTACCGCATGGGCATCGACTCGCAGCTCGATCCCAATGCCTCGATCGCGCTCGGCACATCGGAAGTCTCGCCGTTTGAACTGGTCTCGGCTTACACGCCGTTCGCCAATGGCGGCTTCGCCGGCTCGCCGCACGTGATCACGCGCATCCGCACCGCCGACGGCAAGACGCTCTACGTGCACGCGCCGCAAGCGCTCGGCCGCATCATCGATCCGCGCTACGTCGCGATGATGAACGCGATGATGCGGCAGACACTCGTCTCTGGCACGGCGCACACGGCCGACTTGCCCGGCTGGCAGGCGGCCGGCAAAACCGGCACCAGCCAGGATTATCGCGACGCTTGGTTTATCGGCTACACCTCCCGCCTGGTTACCGGCGTGTGGCTCGGCAACGACGATTCTTCGCCGACACATCGGGCGACCGGAGGTGGGCTTCCGGTCGATATTTGGAGCGCCTTCATGCGGGTGGCGCTGCGCGGCGTGGCACCGACGCCGCTGCCCGGTCTTGCCAACGGCTGGATGAGCGCGCCGCCGGTCGCCACTAGTTCGCCTTACGGTGCGGCACCGTCGCCGTCACCAGCCTATCCGCCGCCGCAAACTCAAACTCAAACGGGCGGGCGGGGCAGCGGGCTTGATTTCTGGCTGCTCGACAAACTGTTTGGCCGGCGCTGAAGCGCTTTCAAGCTGCCACTTGTTCGAGGAATGTCTCCACGGCGCCGCGCAGGCTGGCAGCCACGCTGGCGACCGTTTCCGCGGATTGCAGCAGCGCTTGCGCCGACACGCGCGTCTCGCCGGCGACGCCAGCGACTTGCTCAAGCGAGGAGACCGCGTCCTTGGTGCCGTCGGCAGCGCTGGTGACATTGCGCGAAATTTCCTCGGTTGCAGCCGCCTGCTGCTCTATCGAGCCCGCAACCGACATTGCATCCTCGTTGATCTCCTGCATGCGCTCAGCAATGCGGCCGATCGCGGCGACCGCTACGGCCGTCGATTGTTGAATGGCGGTGATCTGCGCGCCGATGCTTTCAGTCGCTTTCGTGGTCTGAGCGGCGAGCGACTTGACCTCGGAGGCGACGACGCTGAAACCTCGGCCGGCCTCGCCGGCGCGCGCCGCTTCTATGGTCGCGTTAAGCGCCAGCAGATTGGTCTGGCCGGCGATATCGCCGATGAGCTTGACCACGTCGCCGATCTTTTGCGTGGTCTGCGCCAGGCTCGCGATCTTTTCGTTGGTCTGCTGGGTTTCGCTCACGGCGTCCCGCACGATACCGGTCGTGCGCGCCAGTCGTTCGCTAATTTCCGAAATCGAGGCTGACAGCTCCACCGTCGCCGTCGCCGCCATTTCGACGCTGGTGAACGCTCCGCGGGAAGTCGCCGCGCCGCTCTCGGCGTGATGCGAGGTCTGTCCGGAGACGCCGAGCAGCGCGCTTGCCATCGTTCGCATGGTCTTGACGCTGTCGGTCGTCGATTGCAGCAACTGTTCGGTCTGCTGCTGGAACGATTGGATCGCCTGTTCGAGCATGACGCGCCGCTGCTGATCTTGCTGCAGGGAGTTGCGCTGCAGCGCGGCGCGGCGACGCTCGGTTATATCCTCATGGGTGTCGACCCAACCGCCGCCCTGCGCCGGCCGGGTGGCGAGGGCGACGATGCGTCCGTCCTTCATCTCCCATGCGGTGCTGGTCGACTTGCCTTGTGCGATCTTGGCGATGCACTCGGCAGCGAAGCGTTCCGAATCGCCAACGAATGTTCCGCTGGTGCGGCAGCTTTCAAGCAGGTCGCGCAGCGCAAGGCCTGGCCTCGCCTGTTCGGCATTGAGCCGATAGATCTCGAGATAGCGCTCGTTGCAGAGGACGATCCGCGCTGACGCATCAAACAGGCAGAGGCCTTGCGGCATTTCCTCAAGCGCCCGGTTGAGCACGCGGATATGCGCGTACAGGCGCCGGATCACCACCGCGCCGGCGGCGGCAATCGCGAGCAACGCCAAAAGCGCGCTGTCGATGCCGATCGCGAGACTCACCGCGACACCGATCGTGCCGACGGCAATGACGACGAGCCAGCCGCGCCGCACCATGAGTGGTATTTGAACATTAAGCATTCGTTAACCCCGCGCGAGGTTAACGGAAAGTAGCGTCGAAGGGTTTTTTTGAAGTTAAGTTTCGTGAGGCCAAAGGTCCGACGTTGCGCCCCGCTATTTGATCGACAGGCCGAGCGCCTTGACCATCTTGCCCCACTTGTCGACTTCCGCGTTGAACATAGCGTTGGCTTCGGTCTGCGCTCCGACGATCGGGTCGAAGCCGACGTCGATCAGGCGCTGCTGCACGTCAGGCGTCTTGAGGATGTCGTTGATCGTCTGATTGAGCGTTGCGAGAATTTTCGGATCAGTCTTGGCCGGGGCGAAGAAGCCGACCCAGGACGCAGCCGTAAAACCTGGGAAGCCCTGCTCAGCATAGGTCGGCACGTTGGGCACGACAGCCGCGCGCTTGTCGGCGGCAATGCCCAGCCCCTTGAGCTTGCCCGCGACAATCTGCGCGGCAGCAGGGCCGCCAAGTGTGGTGGCAAGAAGATCGATCTGACCGCCCATGGTGGCTTCGATCGCCGGCGCGCCGCCCTGGTAAGGAATGTGCTGTGCCGGGGCCTTGGCGAGAAACTGAAAGAGATAAGCGGCCTCGATGTGCGAGCCGGTGCCGACGCCGGCCGAGCCGAAATTGATGGTTTTGCCGTTCATTTCCTTGACGAAGTCGACGAGGTTGTTGGCCGGATTTGTCGCGCTTGTTGCCAACGCCTCTGGGCTCGACGCGACGATGGACACAGCGGCAAGGTCGGTGCGCGAGAACGGATTATTTTCGTGCAGGGTCTCGTTGATCGCGAGCGCGGTGGTGGTGGCCAGCAGTGTGTAGCCATCGGGCTCGGCGCGGGCGACCACGCCGGCGGCGATATTTCCTCCGGCGCCCGGGCGGTTCTCGACCACGACGGTCTGGTGCAGACGTTCGCTCAAGCCCTTACCAATGAGACGGGCGAGCGTGTCGGCGAAGCCGCCCGGGGCAAAGCCGACGATGATTGTGATCTTGTTGGCTGGATAGGTTTGAGCGCTGGCCTCTGCCGCGTAAACAAAAAGTACTGCGGCGACCGCCGCCGCCGCCGTTATGAAATGCCGAACAAAGCGCACTTGGAGCATAGGGGGGTTCCTTAAAGATTTGCGCGGTTTTCAGGCCGTCGGGGGGAGAAAACGGCGGGGACTATTTCATCGTGAAGGGGGGCTGACAAGGATCGCATCCGCTGCCTCTTGCCGCACATTGCGCGTCCACAGGCCAGGCCCTCCGTCCGAAAGCTGTTGACGCGCCGACCGAATTGAGAACAATTAAAAAGCCGGGCGAGTTTTAATAAGCTTTTATTTGCGATTCTCAGCTCAATTTAGTCCGTGAGAAAATCATGGGCGAAAACGTAAGCGAACTCGCGGGCGAAGTGCTGACTAGCTCTCCGACATTGGCGCCCTCGTCTTACCAGCCGCCGGCACCTCTTCCGCAGCCGAAACCGCTTGGTGTCTTTCGTCTCATTGCGGCGCTGCGGCGCAACCCGCTCGAATGCTGGGCCAAGGATCATTTCGAGAAGCCAGTTGTCGTCGGCGGGCTTCCGTTCGCTCACGTCGTTCTGGTCAACGATCCGCGTGCGATCGAACGCATCCTTCTCGGCAACGCCGCCAACTACCACAAGGATTCGTTTCAGCGCCGCGTGCTGTCGGCCGGCCTGGGCGACGGTCTGTTGAGCGCCGAGGGCGATCAATGGCGCGTGCAGCGCCGTACGCTTGCGCCGGTATTCGGGCGCAAGACCATCATGGAATTCGCTCCCGACATGTTCGCCGCGAGCCAGGCGCTGGTCGCGCGCTGGCGCGAGCGCGACCGGGCGACCGTGGACGTCGCAGCCGAGATGACCAAGCTCACGCTCGACGTGCTCGAGCGCACGATCTTCTCCGACGGCCTCGGCCGCGCGCCGGAAGAATTCCGCCTCGCGATGCGAACCTATTTCGACACGATCGGCCGTATCGATCCGCTCGACGTGCTGGGCGTGCCGTCTTTCGTGCCGCGCATTGCGCATTGGCGCCTGCGCTCGACGTTGCGCTTCTTCGATACCGCGATCGACGAGATCATCGAAACGCGGCGGCGGCGCGTTGCCGAAAATCACAATGACGACGCGAAAGACATTCTTACGTTGCTGTTGAAGGCGCTCGATCCCGAGACCGGCCATCGTATGTCCGAGATCGAGGTTCGCTCGAATATTCTGACCTTCATCGCAGCCGGGCACGAGACGACGGCCAATCTCTTGACCTGGTCGCTGTTCCTTTTGTCGCAATCGCTGCTCTGGCGCGAGCGAGTCGAGGCGGAGGCCGAGCGCGAGCTTGACGGGCCGGTCGCGGGTCTTGCCGAACGTCTGGTGGTGACGCGTGCGGTTATCGACGAGGCGGCGCGGCTCTATCCGCCGATCGCCGCCATCAGCCGCGTTGCGCTGGATGCTGATGAGCTGGCGGGCGCAAAGGTCAAGCGCGGCTCGTTGGTGGTGATCGCGCCCTATGTTCTGCACCGGCACCGGCTGCTATGGCGGAATCCGGACGCATTCGACCCGGCGCGATTCCTCGGCGAAGTGCGCGCGGAGATCGACCGCTACAGCTACATTCCTTTCGGCACGGGTGCGCGGACCTGCATTGGTTCGGCGTTCGCCTTGCAGGAGGCGACGCTGGTTCTGGCCGCCATCGTCAAGAATTTTCACCTCCAGCTTGCGCCGGGTAAGCGCGTCTGGCCGCTCTTGCGGGTCACGCTGCGACCGGAGGCCGGAATGCCGATGCTGCTGACGCGCAAGCGTGCGGCGTGACGATCCGGCCGCTCGCCCGGTTTTGAGCAACGTCTCTCCGATCAGATCGACTTGCCGAGATCGTGGTTCGCCAGCGGCATCGAGCGGATTCGCTTCCCCGTAGCCGCGAAGATCGCGTTGTAGAGCGCCGGCGCGAGCGGAGGCACCGGCGGCTCGCCCACCCCGCCCCAGAAATCGCCGCTCGGCACGATCACGGTCTCCACCTTCGGCACTTCGCGCATACGCAGCATCCGGTAGGTGTCGAAGTTGGATTGCTCGGCGGCGCCGTTCTTGATGGTGATCTCGCCATAGAGCGCCGCCGTCAGGGCATAGATGATCGCGCCTTCGTTCTGCATCTCGATCGAGAGCGGATTGACCACATGGCCGCAGTCGAGCGCCGATATCACCCGATGCACGCGCACGCGGCCCGCCTCCACGGACAGTTCGACCACCTGTGCGCAGTAGCTGCCGCAGGCTTCGTTCACCGCAATGCCGCGATAGATGCCGGCGGGAGGCGGGGATGCCCCAATCGGCTTTGCGCGCGGCGGCGTCGAGCACGGCGAGATTCTTCGGACTATTGCGCAACAGCCGGCGTCGGTACTGATAGGGATCGATGCGCGCGGCGTGCGCCATCTCGTCAACAAAGCATTCCTTATAAAAGGCGTTCTGTGTGTAGTTGATCGCCCGCCAGACTCCGAGCGGAACCGACGTTGTGCGCACGACGTAATCGACCAGATAATTCGGCACGTCGTACGGCATTTCGTCCGCCAGCCCGCTGACGAAGCTGCGATCGACGAAACTCGTGCCGAAGCCGGGCAGGATCGCGGCGACGAACGACGGTCCGGCGAGCCGGATCGACCACGCGATCGGCATGCCGTTGCGATCAAGCCCGGCGACCAGGCGGGCCATACCGAACGGCCGGTAGAGATCGTGCTGGATATCCTCTTCGCGTGACCAGACGAGCTTGACCGGCTGCGCGACTTCCTTGGCGATCAGCACTGCCTGGCGGATGTATTCCTGAATCGTGCCGCGCCGGCCGAAGCCGCCGCCGAGCAACACCCGGTGGATGATGACGCGATCTTCGGACACGTCGGCGGCAATCGCGGCGGTGGCGAGCGCGGTCGATGCATCCTGGGTTGGTGCCCAAACCTCCACGCGATCCTTTCGTACATGAGCCGTACAGGTCTGCGGTTCCATGGTCGCGTGAGCGAGAAACGGCACCGTGTAGTCCGCTTCGATACGCTGTGCGGCCTGGGCGAGGCCCGCGACGACGTCGCCATCGGCGCGGCCAACTTGGCCAGGCGTCGCATCGAGGCCGCCGCGTACGAAATCGCTGATCTCTTCGCTCGAAACCGTACTGTTACCGCCGTCGTCCCAAACAACCCGCAGCGCTGCCGCGGCGGTCTTGGCGCGCCACCACGAATCGGCCACCACGGCGACCGCGTCCGGCATTCGCACCACGCGGTGCACGCCTTTCATCCGTAGGACGGCACTGTCGTCGACGGACTTCAATGTCCCGCCGAAGACCGGGCACTGCACGATCGCCGCGTACAGCATGCCCGGCAGGCGAACGTCGATGGCGTAGATCGGCTGCCCGGTGACCTTCTCGAAAACGTCGAGCCGCCGTCTCGGCTTGCCTGCGAGCGTCCAGTCGGCGGGGGGCTTGAGTGCAACGTCGGTGGGCGGTTCGATTTTGGCTGCATCATCGGCGACGGCGCCGAACGTCAGCGTGCGGCCGGTCGGCGCGTGGGTGATCGTGCCGTTCTGCGCGCTGCATTGCGATGCCGGCACCTTCCAGCGCGCGGCGGCGGCCGCGATGAGCATTTCACGCGCCGTGGCGCCGGCGCGCCGCAGATACTCCTGTGAGGACGCGATTGATCTGCTGGCGCCGGTCGACAAGTCGCCCCAGATGCGGCCGCGGCGCAAATTCTGCCGCGGCGAAACAAAATCCGTGCGGATCGCCGACCAATCGCACTGCAGTTCCTCGGCCACCAGCATGGCGAGGCCGGTCATCGCGCCCTGGCCCATCTCCGCCCGCGCGACGCGTATGGTCACCCGGTTGTCGGGCGAGATCACCAACCAGCAGGTGATTTCCGGTGGCGAGGCGCCGTGGGCGCTGGCGGTAGTCGCTCCTGGAATGGGGATGCCGAGCGCAAGCCCGCTCCCCGCAGCCGCGCTTCCGATAAGGAATGAACGGCGATCCAGTTCGCCGGAATTCATGGATTTCCTCGCGTATTCCTCGCGTAAATAACTTCATAACGCACGAACGATGCCAAAATTGGCACCGTGTGCACTGCAATAACCGATTTGTTCTCGACTTTGAATGCCGATGCCGCAGCCTCGAATCGCCGGCAACGCCACCCCCACCGCTATGATAGGGTAGGGAGTTCGGGAGGTTCAATCAAAAGTAAGGGAGTCGCTATGAATTCGGCAGGGAACGGCGCGAATCGCACGCTCGAACGGCGCGTCCGCGCCATCGAGGATCGGCTGGAAATCTATAATCTAATCGCCGGTCACCCGCCGAGCGCCGATACCGGTGCCGACTATTATGCCGAAGCGGTTTACGCCGAGGACGGCGTGTTCGATCGTGGCGCAAACCTCGTCGGTGCGGTCGGCAATAAGGCAATTGCAGCGGTCCTCACGAGCCCGGCCCATCAGGCTGCAATTGCCGGCGGGATCGCGCATTTCACCGGCTTGCCGCACATCACGCTCGAGGGCGACGAGGCGGTCGTCATCTCCTACCTGCAGATTCTCACGCCCAATAAATCCGGCGAAGCCATCGAGGTGCCCAACCATGGCGCCTCGCGCGGCTATCACATCCATCGGGTGGTCACGAGCCGCTGGGAACTCAAGCGCACAGCGTCGGGCTGGAAGATCAAGCGGCGCTCGATTCGCCTGGTCGACGGCTCGGAGCCCTCACGCGAAATCTTGCGCGGCGCGCTGGAGGGTTATGCCCGCACCGCATGAAGCGCGGCGATCGCCTGCAATCGGAAGGCCATCCACCTTGCACCAGCCAACGGTCGACCGTATCACCTGCGCATGGGGCAGGTTAAATGCAGGGCAACCGCCGCGCCCGCTCGGGCTGACGCTGCGGGGCTTACGGTTTTCGATGAGATCGTAAGTCGTGTGCTGAATGGAGAGCCAAATGGCCAAGAACGCTGTCGTTTCCGAAGATCTTGCCAACAAATTCAAGACCGAGAAGGAAACGCCGTATACGCGTTGGGTGAAGGCCGAAGGCCTCGACATCATTCCGTCGATCTACGTGCAAAACCTGCGCACGGTAGAGCTGAAACCCTGGGCACGCCGCGGTGGCAACGCCGTCTTCCTCAACCATGACGCCTCGCGCACCTCGAACGACTGCCACGTCATGGAAATTCCGCCGGGCAAAACCCTCAACCCGCACCGGCAACTCTATGAGGAAATGATCCTGGTGCTGTCCGGGCGCGGCTCGACCACGGTGTGGAACGATGCCGGCGCCCGCATCACCTTCGAGTGGAAGGAGGGCGCGTTGTTCGCCATTCCGCTCAACTGCCATCACCAGCACTTCAACGGATCGGGCCGCGAGCCGGTGCGTTACGTCGCGGTGACCAACGCGCCGCCGGTGATCAACCTCTACGAAGACGCCGATTTTATCTTCAACACCAAATACGACTTCAAGGATCGCTTCTCCGGCGAGCCCGACTATTTCAGCTCGAAGGGCGAGCAGAAGGGCTTTTTGCTCACCACCAATTTCGTGCCCGACGCGGTCAACATTCCGCTGGTCACGGCGGCCGAGCGCGGCGCCGGCGGCGGACATATCCGCTTCAACCTCGCCAAAGGTTCGATGAACAGCCACATCTCCCAGTTCCCGATTGGCACCTACAAGAAGGCGCACGCGCACGGTCCGGGTGCGCACGTGATCGTGCTCTCGGGCGAAGGCTTCTCGCTGATGTGGCCGGAGGGCGAGGAGGCCCTGCGTTATGAGTGGGAGGTCGGCACGCTGATCGTGCCGCCCAATATGTGGTTTCACCAGCACTTCAATTCCGGCGCCACGCCGGCGCGCTATCTCGCCTTCAAGCACGAGGGTGTCGCCATCCGCAACGCGCAAGGCGTTCCCAAGGCCTGGATCAGCAAGCGCGTCGGTGGCGATCAGCTTGACTATATCGACGAGAAGCCCGAGATCCGCCGCCTGTTCGCGACTGAGCTCGCCAAGCACGGTCAGACCTCGCGCATGGACGCTGCCTACGCCAAGGAGATGGAGCAGCTTGGGGTCAAGACGGCGTAGGCGTTGCTGTTGGCGGTCCCGCCGGACCCTCGTTGCCGGACCAGACCCGGCCATCTATGCTGACTTTTGAACAACAAAAGTCGGCGCGAGCGGGCATTTTTGACCGCAATCAAAGCCGTAATTCAGCTTGGACCGCCGGGTTGTGCCCGGTGGGGACGATGCCGGGACGATGAAACCAGCGCCGTTTGACTATCACGCGCCGCGGCAGCTCCAGGAAGCCGCCGAGCTGCTGGCGAAATTGCCCAACGCCAAGATTCTGGCGGGTGGGCAATCGCTCGTGCCGATGATGAATTACCGCTACGTGATCGTTGATCATCTGGTCGATCTCGGCGGCTTGGATGAATTGCGCGGCATTGCAGTCGGCGACGGCCGTGTACGCATCGGCGCGATGACCCGTCAGCACGACCTGGAAACCTCGCCCGAAATCGCCAAAAATTGTCCGTTGATGGCCGAAGCGTTGCATCACGTCGGGCATCGCCAGACCCGCAACCGCGGGACAATCGGCGGTAGTTTGGCGCACGCCGATCCGGCGGCTGAACTGCCTGCCGTGTGTGCGGCCTATGATGCGATCATCCATGTCGCGAGCGTCCGCGGCCTTCGCCAAATTCCGTTCCGCGAATTTTCCTCTGGCTTTATGGCGACCGCGCTTGCCCCCGATGAAATGATTGCCGCAGTCGACCTGCCGATCTGGCGCAGCAGCCACGGCCATGGATTCCATGAGTTCGCGCGCCGGCACGGCGATTTCGCCATCGCCGGGGCGGCCGCGCTGCTTGATGTCGGTGCCGACAACGTCGTGCGCCGCGCGGCGCTCACTTTGTTTGGCGTGGCGGCTTCGCCGCTGCGCGTTGAAGTCGCCGAAACTCGGCTTGTCGGGCAGCCGCTCGATGGCGCCGCGATCCGCGCTGCCGCCGCGGCGGCATGGCTGATCGAGCCGATTTCGGATATCCATGCCGGCGGCGAGTACCGCCGCCATCTCGCGCAGGTCATGAGTTCGCGCGCGCTTAACGATGCGGCGCGGCGTGCCGGCGTGCAGGATCGAGAGTAGCGTATGGTCAAACAGGCGGCGCGAGTGTCGGTCAACGGCAAGTCCTATGCGCGGGTCGTCGATGCTCGGCTCACGCTCGCCGATTTTCTGCGTCACGAAATCGGTCTCACCGGCACGCATCTCGGCTGTGAGCACGGCGTCTGCGGCGCGTGCACGGTGCTGGTCGACGGCCATACGGCGCGCTCGTGCCTGATGTTCGCGGTGCAGGCCAATGGCTGCGAGGTGACGACGGTCGAGGGGCTCGCGCCCGAGGGCAAGCTTTCGGTGCTGCAGCAGGCCTTCATCGACAATCACGGCCTGCAATGCGGCTTCTGCACGCCCGGAATGTTGATGACGCTTACCGAGTTGTTGCGCGAAAAGCCGGAGCCGAGCGAGCAGGAGGTGCGCGAGGCGCTGACCGGCAATCTGTGCCGCTGTACCGGCTACGCCGGCATCGTGGCGGCGGCGCTCGATGCGGCACGGCGGCTGCGTGCCGAAGCTCCTCAAACGGGGACCGCGTAATGGGCGCAAAACATTTCGGCGCGCGCGTCACGCGGCTCGAAGATCCGGCGCTGCTCTCCGGGCGCGGGCGTTTTGTCGACGACGTGAAGCTAAACGGCGCGCTGCATGCCTGTTTCGTGCGCTCGCCGCACGGCCACGCGAAGTTTCGTGGGGTCGACAGCCGGGCGACGTTGGTGATGCCCGGCGTGCACGCGGTGTTGACAGTGGACGATCTGCCCGAGCCAATGTGCCACGAGCCGCTGCCGATGCTGCTGCCCAATCCGTCGATCACGGTGGCGCGCACCCAGCTGGCGCTGGCGCGCGATGAAGTCACTTATGTCGGCCAGCCAGTCGCGGTAGTGATCGCCGACACGCGCTACATCGCCGAAGACGCGGCGGCGGCTCTGATCGTCCAATACGACGTGCTGCCGGCGGCTTCCGATTGCCGTGCCGCGGCCGAGGCAGGCGCCCCGCGCGCGCATAGCGATCTCGCCTCGAATGTCGCTTCGAAGTTTCGCTTGGCCTACGGCGACACCGACTCCGCGTTTGCAAAGGCCGCATACGTTTTCAGAGAAGAGCTCTGGCAGCACCGCGGCGGCGGCATGGCGATGGAGACGCGCGCGGTGCTGGCCAACCACGATCCAGTCACCGATCAGCTCACGGTATGGTCGGGAACACAGACCCCGCATCTCGGCCGGCAAGCGCTTGCCGATTTGCTCGGCCGCGATCTGCAGTCGATCCGCGTGATCGCGCCCGATGTCGGCGGCGGCTTCGGGCCGAAAGCGATCTTCTATCCGGAAGAGGCGGTGATACCGGCGGCGGCGCTCAAGCTCGGCCGGCCGATCAAATGGATCGAGGATCGCCGCGAGCACTTTCTCTGCGCGACGCAGGAACGCGATCAGTATTGGGACGTCTCGATCGCGGTCGATGCACAGGGAAAAATTCTCGGCCTGCGCGGCCGCATGCTGCACGACACCGGAGCGTTCGTGCCATGGGGCATCGTCATGCCCTATATCGCGGCCTCAACGGTGCCCGGCCCTTATGTGGTGCCCGCCTATGCGCTCGATACCGTCGTGGTGTTCACCAATAAGGTGCCGACCACACCGGTGCGCGGCGCCGGCCGCCCGCAGGCCGTGTTCGCTATGGAGCGGCTGTTGGACCGCGTTGCGCGCGAACTGAAGCTCGATCGCGCCGAGGTACGCCGGCGCAATTTCATTCAGCCCGAGCAGATGCCGTACAAGGTCGGGCTTACGTTCCGCGACGGAAAACCGCTCGTCTACGACAGTGGCGATTATCCGAAGGCGCAGGAGAAAGCACTGGCGCTGGCCGAGTACGAGGGCTTCCGCGAGCGGCAGAAGGTAGCACTGGAGAGCGGCCGCTTCATCGGCATCGGCCTTGCCAATTACGTCGAAGGCACAGGCCTTGGTCCGTTCGAGGGCGTGACCATACGGGTGCTGCCGAGCGGCAAGGTTGCGGTCGCCACCGGCGCTACCAATCAGGGGCAGGGCACCCGCACGACGCTGTCGCAGATCGTGGCGGAAGAAACCGGCTGCCGCCTCGAAGACATCGTGATGACTATCGGCGACACTGGCGCGATCGCGCAAGGCGTCGGCGCGTTCGCCAGCCGCCAGGCGGTCAATGCCGGCTCCTCTGCACTGATCGCCGGCCAGACGGTGCGCAAGCAGCTCATCGCGCTCGCCGCGCGCGCGCTCGGCGTGTCCGAGCACGCCATCGAGCTTGAAGACGGCCGGGCAACATCGCAGCGCGGCAACAAGCCGTCGATCTCGTTCGGCGATCTGTCGCGGCTCGCGCAGGGCATCCCTGGCGTCTCGCTGCCGGCAGCGCAGGCGGCGGGGATCGAGCACACCGCCTATTACACGCCGAGCCAGGCGGCCTATTGCTCCGGCACGCACGTCGCCGAAGTGCAGGTCGACCCAATGACCGGCGGCGTGAAAGTCCTCAGGTATACGGTCGCCCACGACGCCGGGCGGGTGATCAATCCGCTCATCGTCGATGGCCAGGTGCAGGGCGGTGTCGCCCACGGCATCGGCAACGCGCTGCTCGAGTGGATGCAATACGACGCCGACGCGCAGCCGCTGACCACGTCGTTTGCCGACTATATGCTGCCGATGGCGACCGACGTGCCGACCTGCGCGATCACGCACGTCGAGACCGTCAATCCGCTCAATCCGCTCGGGGTCAAAGGTGCGGGCGAGGGCGGCACCATCCCGGCGCCGGCGGCGATCATCGCCGCGATCGAAGATGCGCTGACGCCGTTCGGCGTGCACTTTGCGGACACGCCGCTCACGCCCGAGCGCATCGTCACCGCCATGCGTGCGTCCGGCGCCTATGAGAGGATGTTTGCCGCATGAGTGACTCGCCAGCGCCAACTGAAACGCCATTCTGGCGCTTCTCGCTGCGCTTTTATCGGCAATCGGGAGTGTCCGACGCCTGCATCGCCTTGCAGGACGAATATGGCGTCGACGTCAATCTTTTGCTGTTTCTGCTGTGGTGCGCCGACGAAGGACGATCGCTTTCGACCGACGAGGTCAAAAAGCTTGACGACACGGTGCGCGACTGGCGCAACCTCACGGTCATTCCGCTGCGCGACATCCGCCGAAAGCTCAAAGGCGCGCGGACTCCGATGGATCCCGGACAGCAGGAAGCGCTGCGGACCAAGATCAAGGCGATCGAACTCGAGGCGGAGCGTCTGCAGCAGCAGGCGCTATACGCGCTCAACCAATCGGCGCCGATCGGCAAGAGCGCCGACCCGCGCACGGCCGCGCACGCTAATATCTGCGTCTACGAACACTTCATGGGCGCGACATTTCCGCGGGACGCCGTAGACGTCCTGCTCGATGCATTCAATTCGATCACGCCGGGCGAGCGTTCAGTGGCATCGGCGGGCGCGGAACGGGGGTAACGGAGCTCATGGCTAAACCTGCGCAACGGTTGATCGTCGGCATATCCGGTGCTTCCGGCACGGTCTATGGCGTGCGGCTTCTGGAAATGCTGCGTCACGCGGGAATCGAGACGCATCTGGTGATGAGCAAGTCGGCGGAGATGACGCTCGTCTACGAGACCGATCTCAAGCCCAAGGACGTGCGCGCGCTCGCCTCGGTGAACTATCCGGTCGCCGACATCGGCGCGGCGATTTCGTCCGGCTCGTTCCCCACGATGGGCATGGTGATCGCGCCGTGCTCGATCCGCACCATGAGCGAAATCGCCGCGGGCGTCACCTCGTCGCTGCTCTCGCGCGCCGCCGACGTGGCGCTCAAGGAGAAGCGGCGCTTGGTGCTCGCCGTGCGCGAGACGCCCCTCCATGTCGGCCATTTGCGCAGCATGCTTACGCTCGCCGAGATCGGCGCGGTGGTCGCGCCGATCGTGCCGGCGTTTTACAACCGGCCGAAGACGGTCGACGACATCGTCAATCACACCTGCGGGCGGCTGCTCGACCTGTTCGGCATCGATACCGGTGTCGTCAAACGCTGGAAGGGCGGCCCGGCAGAGGAGTGAAAGTTTCGCCTTATCCCACCGGGAAGAGGTGCAAATTCAGGGAGAGAGAACATCATGGACCAGAAACGCTACGAGATCGGCCTTGCCAAACGCAAACAAGTGCTGGGCGAAGCCTATGTGGACCGTGCGCTCAACAACGTCGACGACTTCAACCGCGACTTTCAGCGCCTGCTCACCGAATATTGCTGGGGCGAGACCTGGGGCGATGAAACGCTCAAGCCCCGCGAGCGCTCCATCCTCAACCTCGGCATGATCGCCGCGCTCGGCAAGATGGAAGAATTCGGCACACACGTGCGTGGCGCGCTCAACAACGGGCTCACGCCAAACGAAATCCGCGCCGCGTTGACGCAGGTGCTGATCTATTGCGGCGCCCCGATCGGGGTCGACTGCTTCCGCGTGGCGCGGCCGATCATCGCCGAGCATTTGAAGAACCAGAAATAGCAGACATGCAGGATCGGCCGGACAGTCAGCGCGGCGGCGGCCAGAAGGCGGGCCCGCCGCTCGATTTTCAGGAGCATCTCGCGCGGCTGGAAGCCGCGGGGCTGCTCAAGCGCATCGAGCGGCCGATCAACAAGGACACCGAGCTGCATCCGCTGGTGCGCTGGCAATTCCAGGGCGGCATGGAAGAGGACGAACGGCGCGCCTTTCTGTTCACCAACGTCGTCGATTCCGAAGGCCGTTGCTACGACACTCCGGTGGCCATCGGCGCGCTGGCGGCGTCGGCGCGCATTTATGCGGTTGGCATGGGGCGGCCGGTCGCGGAGATCGGCGACGCTTGGATGGAAGCCATCGCTAATCCGATTGCGCCGGTCGAGGTGACGTCGGCGCCGTGCCAGGAGGTCGTCATTCGAGGCGATGCGCTGCGGGCGCCGAATGGCGGGCTCAAAGCGCTGCCAGTGCCGATTTCGACGCCGGGCTACGACGCCGCGCCCTATCTCACCGCGACCCTGTGCATCACCGACGATCCGGAGACCGGTGTCCGCAACATGGGCACCTACCGGGCCGGGCTGAAAGCAACCGACCGGCTCGGCGTGCGCATGGCGGCGCGGCCAGGCGGCGCCGGCGGCTATCTGCATTGGCAGAAATACCGCAAGCTGAAAAAGCCGATGCCGATCGCCATTGTGATTGGCTGCGCGCCGGTGGTCATGTTCACCGGACCGCAGAAGCTGCCGATCGATTGCGACGAGATGGCGGTTGCGGGCGGGCTCGCTGGTGCGCCGATCCGCACGGTCAAGGCGGTCACGGTCGATCTGCACGTGCCGGCCGATGCCGAAGTCGTGGTCGAGGGACTGATCGATCCCGAACTGCTCGAGCCGGAGGGGCCGTTCGGCGAAAGCCATGGCCACGTCGCGCTCGAAGGCTTCAATATGTCGATGCAGGTCACCGCGATCACGCGCAAGCGATCACCGGTCTGGGCGTCGATCTTAAGCGAAGTGACGCCGAGCGAATCGAGCGTGATGAAGCGCGTCGCCTACGAGCCGCGCTACCTGTGCTATTTGCGCGATACGCTGTCGATCAAGGGCGTGCGCCGCGTGGTGATGCACGAGGCGCTCACCAATCTGCGCAAGGTGATGTTCCTGCAAATTGCCGCCGGCACCCCGCGCACTGAAATCTGGCGCGCGCTCAATGGCGCCGCCAGCCTGCAGGCCGATATCGGCAAATACGTCATTGCGGTGAGCGAGGACATCAATCCAGAAAATCTGGACGCGGTGCTGTGGTCGTTCGCTTATCGGGCCAATCCGATCGAGGACGTGCATATCTCGCCGTATCGCTCGGCAGGCCACGGGCCGAAATCCGGCGAGCCGCACGACGATTCGACCATGCTGATCGACGCCACGCAGAAGGAGCCCGATCCGCCGATCTCGCTGCCCAAGCGCGAATTCATGGAACACGCGCGGGCGATCTGGGAGGAGCTTGGTCTGCCGCCGCTCAAGGTGCGCGAACCTTGGCACGGCTATTCGCTCGGCGACTGGGACCCGATCTGGGATACTTACGCGGAACGCGCGGTGACCGACAAATGGGAACAGACCGGCAAGGAGACCTTTGCCCAACGCCGCGGCGGGCTCACGCCGGAAACGCCGGTGAAGAGCGTGAAGGATAAGTAAGTCGGCGTACTGTGTCGAAGTGTTTGATACGGCGACCTACGCGAGGTGAATCCAGATGCTCGTCGCTTTGCTCGCGCTCCATCTCCTCGCCGCACTGTTCTGGGTCGGTGGCATGGCGTTCGCGTATTGGGTGGTGCGGCTGGCCGCCGGACCGCTCGATCCGCCGGTGCGGCTGCCGTTGTGGCGGCGCGTGTTCGCAGTTTTCCTGCCCTGGGTCGGCGTCGCTATCGTCGTGCTGCTCGGCTCTGGCTACGCGATGCTGGCGCGCTATTTCGGTGGCTTCGCCGGTGCGCCAACCTACATCAACGTGATGCAGGGTCTCGGCATCCTGATGGTGCTGCTTTATCTGCATCTGTTCTTTGCGCCGTGGAAACGCTTCCGCACCGCGGTCGATTCCGGCGCGCTGCCGGAGGCCGCGAAGGCGCTCAATCAGATCCGGCAGATTGTGGCGATCAATCTCGCGCTAGGCATTGCCGTCGTTATCGTCGGCGGCACCGGGCGATATTGGTAGTCAGCAAGGCGCATCACTCACCGCGGCCTCACCACCGTATCGACCAGCGCCGGCTTGCCGGCTTTGACCTGCGCGATGGCGCGGCGGAGCGCCGGCGCGATATCGGCAGGCTTTTCGATCGGGCCTTCAGCGTACCAGCCCATGCTTTTCGCCATGGTGGCGAAGTCGGGCTCGGGACCGGCGATGTCCTGCGCGATAAAGGCGCGCTCGACCGGCGTGCCGCGGAAATTCGCCACGCGGATCTGGTGCTCCCAGTCGTTGTAGTAGGCGCGGTTGTTGTACATGACGATGAGCATCGGGATGTTGTTCTTCGACGCGCTCCAGAGCGCCCCGGCGTCGAACATCAGGTCGCCGTCGGGCTGGATGTCGACGACGAGCCGGCCCGGTGCCGCGATGGGCGAGCGCGACGCCGAGCGAGGTGCCGATCTGCGTGCCGGTGCCGAGCGCCTGGCCGCAATGGCGATAGGGCTTGTCGAAGTCCCACAGCTTGTAGCACCAGTCCTGCAGGTTGGCGCCGGTGAGCACCCAATCCTCGTCTTTGATCACCTCCCAGATTTCGCTGGCGAGCCGTGGCAGCGTGGTCGGCAGCCCGTCCCAATCCTGCTTGGCGTCGGCGGCCCATTTCGCAAACAGTGCGTCGTGCTTGGCGCCGACGAGTTTGGCGCGCTCGGCTACTTTTTTCGCGAGCGCGGGATCCCTGGCGATGCGCTCGCGGCAGAGCCGGGTCAGTTCGGGAATGGCGGTGAGCGTGTCGCCGAGGACGCGGAGCGAGCAGGTCGGCATGCGCGCGTAGTCCATCGACCATTTGCTCAAATTGATCTCGCCGAAGCCGAGCTCGATCATCTCGCAGTGCGGCGGGTAATGCGGCACCACTTGGCGCTTGGTGCGGTCGTTGAAGTGGGTCGACTTCTCCCAATCGCGCGTGTCGAGCGTCAAAATCAGGTCGGCGTCGCGGAAGATTTCCTTCTCGCAGGACAGATTGAGTTTGTGGCGGTTGGGAAAATTCAGCCGCGCATGCACGTCAAACACGCCAGCGCCGACCGTCTCGGCGAGCGCCACCATATTGTCGAAGCCATCGGCGCTGCGCGCGACGTATTCGGCCATCAGCACCGGATATTTGGCGGCAAGGAGCCGATCGGCGACCTCGGCGAGCGCGATCGGATCGGCCGCCATCGGCACCGGCACCTTGTTGTCGGAAGGCTTCGGCAGCTTGACGTCGGTCGTCAGCGGCTGCTCCTGCAGCCAGGCGTCGTAGCACATGTAGATCGGGCCCTGCGGCTCGGTCATCATCGCCGCATAGGCGCGCATGAATGAGTCAGGCACGCCTTCGATGCTGGAGGGCTGATAGTCCCACTTCACATAGTGACGGAGCTGTTCGCCGTTGACGTTGGCCGTATGGATCCAGTCGATGAACGGCCGCCGCCGGCTTTCATCCATCGGGCCGGTGGCGCCGATGACGAACACCGGGCAGCGGTCGATATAGGCGTAGTAGATACCCATAGTGGCGTGCAGCATGCCGACCACGTCGTGCACGATCGCCACCATCGGCTTGCCGGTCGCCTTGGCGTAGCCGTGCGCGATCTGCACGGCGATCTTCTCATGCTGGCAAAGGAGCAGCGGCGGTTGATTGCCGCCGTAATTGACCAGCGAGTCGTGCAATCCGCGATAGCTCGCGCCCGGATTGAGCGCGATATAGGGAAACCCGTAATGCTTGATCAGATCGACGATGACGTCGGACTGCCAGGCCTTCTTGGCGTAGCTTGCTTGCGCCTGCGATTTGGCGGTCACGTCGTTCATCGGTCGGCTCCTCGCTTATCTCGATTGCGCGGCGGACCATAAGGGGCGAACGGCAGGCGGGCAACGGCGCCCGGCGACACACCGAATTAGCTGAAAATCTCGGACGTAATCGCGCGGAACCAGGCGTCGGCTGATTTTGCCAGCCGCCGATGCAGGGCAGGCGGCGCATCCAGCGGAGTGGTGCTGCTGGAGCCCGCTATTTCGACGTATCCGCCGCCGGCCGGATCAAAGGCCGCAGCGAGCGAGATCGCATAGTCGGGCGCGATCACGCTGTAGCAATTGCTGTCAAGCCTGGACGGCGTGGGCGCCTTGCCGGCGAGTAGGCGCACTACCGCGGCAGCGCAAAGCTTGCCCTCGATCGCTCCGGAGAAGGCCGATTTCGGCATCGCGCCAGCGATCGCCGCGTCGCCGACCACGTGAATGTTTTTCTGCTGCAGCAATTCGAACGTGACCGGATCGATCGGGCACCAGCCGGTGCGATCGGCCACTCCGGCAAGCGCCGTGATCTTCGCCGCCCGCTGCGGCGGAATTACGTTGGCGACCGCGAACTTGTAGGTGTCAAAATCGGTGTTGATCGTATGCTTGGCCACGTCGATGGAGGCGATATCGCCGCCTTTCGACGGCGGGGCCCATTCGATCAGACCTGGATAGAGCGTATGCCATGCATTCTGAAACAAGGATTGCATGGTGAACTCGTCCTTGGCATCGATGATGACGAGTTTTGAACGCGGCTTATTGTTCTTCAGATAATGCGCGATCATGCTTGCTCGCTCGTAAGGTCCCGGCGGACAGCGCGCCGGATTGACGGGCGCCGTGATCGCCACCAGCCCGCCGTCCTCCATCGCCTCGATCTGCCGGTGCAGCAGCTCGATTTGGCCGCCGTCCGCGGTCCAGGCGTGCGGGAGCTCGGCGGCGGCGGATTCGCTGTAGCCCGGCAGCGCATCGAACTGCAGATCGATGCCAGGTGCGAGTACCAGCCGGTCGTAGGAAAGTTTGTCGCCAGTCGAAAGCATCACGGTCCGCGCCTGCGCGTCAACGCCGGTCGCGGTCGCAACAGCAATCTCGATGCCGGCAGCGGCGATCCTGTCATAAGTGAATTGCTGGTCGGACAGATGGCGCAATCCGCCGAGCACCGCATTGCTGAGCGGCGGCGCGGTGTAGACACCTCTTTTCTCGACCAGCGTGATGGCAAGCCGGCTATTGGCGTTGCGTAAGGCCCGAGCACAGCGCGCGCCGGCAAAGCCGCCGCCGACGATGACGATGCGTGGTGCGGCCCGCCCGAGGACGGCGCGCGGCCACAGCGCAGCGGCGGCAGCGGCGCCCAATGCGCTGCCGAGAAGGTATCGGCGATTCCTCCTCGGGCTGCTCATAGCCACCACCAGGCCGCGCTCAGATCGGCGCGGTTGAGCGGAACACTGTGGGTGAGCTTGCCCTTCGTGGCGGCGACGGCGTGAGCACCGCCCGCGCGGCGAATCGCCACCTCTCTCCTCACGCACCGGCCGCGGCGTGGATCGCCGCGCGGATGCGTTGATAAGTGCCGCAGCGGCAGATGTTGGTCATCGCCGCGTCGATGTCGGCATCGGTGGGCTTCGGCTTCTGCCGCAGCAGCGAGACCGCGGCCATGATCATGCCGCTCTGGCAATAGCCGCATTGCGGCACGTCGAGATCGAGCCACGCTTGCTGCACCGGATGCAGCTTGCCGTTCTGCGCGAGCGATTCGATCGTTGCGATTTGTTTGCTGCCGACGGTGCCGACCGGGACTTGGCAGGAACGGGTGGCGGCACCGTCGATGTGGACGGTGCAGGCGCCGCATTGCGCGATGCCGCAACCGTATTTGGTGCCGACCAGGCCGATCGTGTCGCGCAGCACCCAGAGCAGAGGCGTGTCGGCTTCGACGTCGACGTTGTAGGTTTTTCCGTTGATCGAAAGCGCAATCATGCTTGGTCTGGGTAAGGCGGCAAGCCGCTTACGGCGGCACGCCGAATTGGGGATTCGTCGCACCCTGATTGTGAGTTTATCCCCTTCCGATCTGAGGAAAAAGCCGAAAACCAGCGGCCGCGATCAGCGGCCTAAAGGAATTATGGCCCAACCGTGGTGTTCATGCTGCCCCACAGCAAGGCATCGTCGCGACAATGACCAAAAGGCGCATGCAAGAGGCGCACGATCGAATCGGCGCACGCTGGGAGGGGCGCTTCGCTGGTCGGCACGAATCGCCGGGCAGAAATCGGACGACAAAGCCCCTGTCATATTGCCACGTTACCAAGTGGCTCCCTTTTCACGGGCGCCAAAGCAGGGCATCCTAGGCCCGACACTGACGCGTCAGCCTCGCGGCGGGCGGAATTGTCCGGCGCTGCGGGCATGGCAGGGTGCCATGAAATGAAAAGCTACTTTCTGGAGGGAACCCATGAGCAATAACGTAACCCGGCGTGGCGTAAACGCGGGCATCGGCGCCGCTCTGATTTCGCCGGCGCTGTCCTCGGTTCGCGCTTTTGCGCAAGGCGCTGCGCCGATCAAGATCGGCTTCGGCATGGCGCTTACCGGCCCGTTGGCCGTCAACGGCCAACAGGCGCTGCTGGGCGCCACGATTTGGGCGGAAGAGATCAACGCCAAGGGCGGGCTGCTCGGCCGCCAGGTTCAACTGATCCACTATGACGATCAGTCCAACCCGTCGAACGTGCCCGGCATCTACACCAAGCTCCTCGACGTCGACAAAGCGGATCTCGTGGTCAGCGGCTATGCGACCAATATGGTCGCCCCCGCCATTCCGATCGTCATGCAGAAGAACAAGACTTTCATCAGTCTGTTCGCGCTCGATGCCAACAGCCAGTTCCACTATCCGAGATACTTCTCGTACATCCCCACCGGCGGCCCGAATCCAAAGCAGACGATCAGCGAAGGGTTCTTTCAGGTGGCTGCGGCGCAAAATCCCAAGCCGCAAACCGTCGCGATCGCGGCCGAGGACGCCGAGTTTTCGCGCAACGCCGCCGAGGGCGCGCGCGCCAACGCCAAGCAATATGGGTTCAATGTCGTCTACGACAAAAGCTACCCGCCGAACACGACCGACTTCTCGCCGGTCATCCGCGCGATCCAGGCGACCAATCCTGATCTGATGGTCGTCTGTTCCTATCCGCTCAGTTCGGTCGGCATGTTGCTCTCAGCCAACGAGCTGGGCTTCAAGCCGAAGATGTTCGGCGGCGCCATGGTCGGATTGCAGGCCACCGCCATCAAGAGCAAGCTCAAGGGTCACCTCAATGGCGTCGTCAACTACGACAACTGGGTCCCGTCAGAGAAAATGATGGCGCCCGCCGCCGATTTCTTCAAAAAATACCAGGCGCGCGCGCCGGGCCTCGGCATCGATCCGCTCGGCTACTATCTCGGCGGATGGGGCTACTCCTACCTGCAGGTTTTGCAGCAGGCCGTTGAGGGCACCAAGAGCATCGACGACGAAAAGCTCGCCAACTACCTGCGCAGTAACGCCGTCAACAGCATCATGGCGGACGGAGTGAAGTTCGGCAAAAACGGCGAGTGGACTGTCGCGCGTCAGTTGCAGGTCCAGTATCACGACATCACGGATGCCGCGAACCTCGAGACCTGGCGCGGCATGAGCTACCAGACGGTGCTCAAGCCGGATGAAATGAAGACCGGCGACGTGATCTATCCCTACGCCAATGCGGTGAAGGCGTAAGGATCAATCCTCCCCCACGAAAGTGGGGGAGGGGGACCGCCCGAAGGGCGGTGGAAGGGCGCTGGCCGTGAGGTCAACCGCTATGCAGCATGCCCCCTCCACCATGCTTCGCATGGTCCCCCTCCCCCGCTACGCTTCGCTCCGCAGGGGAGGATAACTAAATGCTGCTTCCCACCTCGCTCGTTGGCTCTTATCCGCAGCCGGATTGGCTGATCGACCGCGCCAAGCTGTCGAAGCAGGTGCCGCGTGTGCGGGCCGATCTTTGGTTGGTGCCGTCCGATAAGCTCGAAGCCGCGCAGGACGACGCCACCATCTTGGCCATCCGCGACCAGGAGCGCGCCGGTCTCGACATCATCAGCGACGGCGAGCAGCGGCGCGAGAGCTATTCCAACCGATTCGCTACGGCGCTCGACGGCATCGATCCAGATAATCCCGGCACGACGATCAATCGGAGCGGCAAGCCGATTCCAGTGCCGCGCGTTGTCGGTCCGATCCGGCGCAGGCATCCGGTCGAATTGCGCGATCTCAAAGTGCTGCTCGCCAACACCGAGCACGCCGTCAAGGCGACCGTGCCGGGCCCGTTCACCATGAGCAAGCAGGCGCAGGACGACTACTACAAGGACGAAGAAGCCCTGGCGCTCGCTTACGCGGACGCGGTGAACGCCGAGATCAAGGATTTGTTTTCAGCCGGCGCCGATGTGGTGCAGATCGATGAGCCGTGGATGCAGCAGCATCCGGACAAGGCGCGGCAATACGGCCTCAAGGCGCTCGACCGCGCACTCGACGGGGTGCGTGGCACGGTCGCGGTGCACTTGTGCTTCGGTTACGCCGCCGTCGTGCATGACAAGCCGGCGGGCTATTCGTTCCTCCCGGAGCTTGAAGGCTCCAAGGCGCAGCAGATTTCGATCGAGGCGGCGCAGCCAAAGCTCGATCTGAAGGTTTTACGCGAGCTGCCGTCGAAGACCGTGATTCTCGGCGTCATCGATCTTTCCGACATGAACGTGGAGACGCCGCAGATCGTCGCCGAACGCATCCGGCGGGCATTGGCCCACGTCCCGGCAAATCGGGTGGTGGTGGCGCCGGATTGCGGTATGAAATACCTGCCACGCGCGGTGGCATTTGCTAAGATGAAGGCCATGGCCGACGGCGCGGCGCTTGTCCGGCGCGAGCTGAACGGCGCGTAGATATCAGACGAATTTCAGGGAGATGACCATGCCCTATGTGACCGAAAAGACCTTGACCGACATCGTGCTCAAGCGCTGGAGCGACATTCCCGATCCGCGGCTCAAACAGGTGATGCAGGCCTTGGTGAAGCACGCGCACGCCTTCGTGCGCGAGATCGAGCCGACGCAGGCCGAGTGGGCCACAGCGATCGATTTTCTCACCCGCACCGGCAAGCTGTGCGACGACAAGCGCCAGGAATTCATCCTGTTCTCCGACGTGCTTGGCGTGAGCATGCTGGTCGACGCCATCAATCACCGACAGAGCGGCGCGGCCACGCCGAGCACGGTCGAAGGTCCGTTCCACGTGCCTGATGCGCCGGTGATGGCAAACGGCGGCAACATGGCCGTCAATGCGCCCGGCATTCCCTGCTTCTGCATCGGCAAGGTGAGCGGGGCCAGCGGCGAGGCAATCGCCGGCGCCACCCTCGATCTGTGGCAGACCGACGGCGATGGCCTCTACGAGGCGCAACGCCCCGAGATCGAAGGCTCCTGGATGCGCGGGCTCTATCGCACGCAGGGCGACGGCTCCTATCTCATCCGTACCGTCGCGCCGATCGCCTATACGATCCCAATGGACGGCACCATCGGCGAACTGATGAACCGCACCAATATGAGCCACATGCGGCCGGCGCACATTCATTTCGCCCTCGGCGCGCCCGGCTACCACGGCCTGGTGACCCATCTGTTCCAGTCCGGCGACAAGTGGATCGAACAGGACGCGGTCTATGGCGTGAAGGAGCCGCTGATCGTCGACTTCAAGAAGATGCCGGCCGGCAGCAAGGCGCCGTCGGGCGAGATCATGAACGAGCCGTTCTACGTCGTGAACTACGACTTCGTGCTCGAACGCAAGGCGCAGGCTGCAGCGGCGTAACCGGCTCAATCGCTGCTGATTTGCAGGTATCTGCTGCCGCAGATTTGCGGCGGCAAAAATTGAAAAAAGGCGACGCGGGCAGCCGACTCTTGCCCGCGATCGCATGTTTTGGGGTGGAGCGTCTTTCCGGGAGGGACCAATGAGAAGAGCGTCAATCTGTCTTTTTGCTGCTGTTATCGGAGTAATCGCGGTCAGTGCCGCTGGGGCCGCCGATCGCGCGACCAAGGATGAAGCGATCGCCATGGTCAACAAGGCGATCGACTACATCAAGGCCAGCGGCACCGAGAAGGCTTATGCCGAGATCGACAAGAAGGGCGGCATGTTCACCGACCGCGATCTTTACATCGTCGTCTACGGGTTCAACGGTGTCGTCTACGCGCACGGCGCCAACGAGAAGCTGATCGGGACCAACCAGAGCGAGGCCAAGGATCCCGATGGCAAAGCGTTCGTGGCTGAGCGCATCGAGCTCGCTAAGAAGGGGCAGCCGTTCTGGCAGGAATATAAATTCATGGATCCGCTGACCCACACGGTTGCGCCGAAGGAGATGTATTGCGTACCGCTGAACGAGACCGCCGTTTGCGGTGGCGTTTACAAACCCTGATTGTCGGATAGACCGGCGCGACGACAGACACGCCGCGCCTTGGCGAAGTGACGCGGGCGCGTCAAGCTGCGCGCCCGCTTGCTATTTAGCGGTATAGTTCGCCATGTTCGCCGGCCGGTACACGTGTCCTCCCGCCTGCCGTCCTGTGCTCTCACAGTCCTGTACGCGCATGAAAATCGCCATTCCCGACGACTATCAGAACATGGTGGATCAGCTGCCATGCTTCGCCCTGATCCGCCATCACGAGGTGGTCCGTTATCGCGAGCCGGCGCGCGATCTCGATCAGCTGGTCGAGCGCCTACGCGATGCCGACGTCATCGTATCGATCCGCGAGCGCGTTCACTTCTCGCGCGCGTTGCTGGAACGGTTGCCTAAATGCAAACTGCTAGCGCTCGTTGGCCGCAACTCGCAGCGGATCGACTTCGCCGCCGCGACCGAACTCGGCATTCCAGTCTCCACCGGCGTGAGCAATTCCCCGGTGGCGCCGGCCGAACTGACGCTGGCGCTGATCGTCGCCTCGCGCCGTAATATCGCGCTCGAAGCCGAGCGCATGAAGCGCGGCGATTGGCCCTGCACGCTGTCGCACCGCTTGCGCGGGTCGACGCTCGGCATCTTCGGCCTGGGCACGATCGGCTCGCTGGTGGCCGAGGGTGGCAAGGGTTTGGGCATGAAGGTGCTCGCCTTCGGTCAGCAGAAGTCGCGCGAGAAGGCCGCCGCCGCCGGTCACGAGTTCGCCCAATCGAAGGCCGATCTGTTCGAGCGCGCCGACGTGCTGTCGATCAGCGTCCGCCTGCAGCGCGAGACGAGAGGAATTGTCGGGCCGGCGGATTTCGCCCGCATGAAGCCGACCGCGTTGTTCGTCAATGTCGCGCGCGCCGAGCTGGTGCAACCTGGCGCCCTGCTCGAAGCGCTGCACAACGGCCGGCCTGGCTACGCTGCGGTCGATGTCTATGAAGAGGAGCCGGTCACCGGCGGCGAGCATCCGTTCCTGAGAAATGCCGAACGTTCTGTGCACGCCGCATCTCGGCTGGGCCGAGTGGGACAATTTCGAACTCTATTTCCGCGAATGTTTCGAGCAGATCCAAAAATTCGAAAAGGGCGAGCCATTGCGGCTTGCCAACCCCACGGTCAAGGCACGCTCGCTCCCTTGAGCGGTCGCTCCAGCGCTGCGCGATCCCATTTGGCCAGATCGGCCGCCGCCGCATAAGTCTCCTGCAGGAAACCGAGCAGCAGCGTGTCCGGATCGCGCGCCTGCCGCACCGCGTCGTAAGGCAACCAGAACTGTCCGGCGTCTTTGTTGTAGGTGGCGTCTGCGGTTTTCAGACGCGTTTCGCCGTAGCCCGGCGGTTCTGGATAGGCGTAGACGTAGAACGCCGCGTGACCGAGGCCACCGTTGCCAGGCCACCATCCGCAGCTCGAACATTCGTGCGAATAGGCTTCCGCCATGACCCAGTCGGCAACACCCGGCGTGTGGCTCTTCGGCGGCGGCGCGGTGCGGCCGGAGAAGCGCGTCACTGCGAGATCGAAACTGCCCCAGAAGAAATGCACCGGGCTGCACTTGCCGAGGAAGCGGCCGCGGAACTGATTCATCACCCGGTCGGCCTGCAGGAGCGCCTGGTGGAATTTGCCCACCCAGACCGGGTCGTACTGCGCGTGCTGCCGATCGCGATCGAAAGGCACACAGTTCGCGATTTCGCACGGCATCGCCGAGATATCGACGTCGATGCCGAGCCGCCGCAGCCGTTCCATGAATGCGGCGTAGAAGTCAGCCACCGTCATCGGCGCGAGCTTTATACTTTCGGTGCGGCCATCGCTCGCTGCGATGTCTAGCCGATGGTCGATGAAGTCGAACACGATATCGAACACGCCGCCGGGATATGGAATCGCGCGCTTGATCATGCCGCGCGCGGTGACGTGAAACGTCACATTCCACCAATGATTGATCAGCGGCGTCAGCACCATGATGACCTTGCCGGCAATCTGCGTCCACAGTTGCAGCGTGTCGCAGGTGTCGCTCCAGGCTGTGAGCGGCAGGTCGGGCCAGTGTTGACTATCGCTCATGGTTCACTCGGCCTATCACGTTCTTTAGATAATCCAACGTGGGCACGGCGTGTTCCGCGCCTCTGTCCATCCTACCGCATCAAATCCCCGAACCTCGCCAGCCCTTCGCGCCGCTCCTCCGCGGACGGCATGTTGACCGCCGGGAATTTGTTGCGCCAGTGCCACGGGCGACAGGCGTCGATGACGGCACGGCTGTTGGTGTAGTCGCCGGCCGCCTTGCGCTCCGGCTCGATGCGTGGATCGAGCGGCGTCGACCAGGCGCCGCGAATGATGTCGATGGAGGTTGCCGGATCGGAGCGGGTGATCAGCGCCCAGATCACCTCTTCCAGATTGGAAACATCGATATCGTCGTCGACGACGATGACGTAGCGCCCGCAATAGGCGCCGACGTGACACTGCGCGGCGATATGGCCGGCCTGTTTGCCGTGGCCCGGATAGCGCTGCTTGACCGCGACGGCGAGGAACAGCCGCGCATTGCCGACTTCGTGCGCCCAGGCCGCCGTGACGCCGGGCACGCCGGCCTTCTCGATATTCTCGCGCAACAGCGCCGAACGCACGATGGCGCGATAGCGGCAGATTTCGTCGGGCGGACGTTGCGGCACGCAGCCGAGCAGGATTGGCTCGTTGCGATGATAGATCGCCTTGATGTCGATGACCGGCTCGGGCCGTTCGTCGGAGGCGTAGTAGCCGGTCCACTCGCCAAACGGGCCTTCCTCGCGCACATTGCCGGGCTCGACGAAGCCTTCGATGACGATTTCGGCGTTGGCGGGGATCGGCAGGCCCGTGACAGGGCCCTTGATCACTTCGACCAGCTTGCCCACGCATGCCGCCGATGACGTCGAGCTCGCATACACCCTGCGGCACCTCGCTCGAACCCATCAGGAAAGCTCATCGGATCGCCGCCGCAGACGATGGCGACCGGCATGCGCTCGCCGCGCGCGGCATATTTGTCGCGCATCACCCGGCCGTGCTTGCCGGGCGAGATGTAGAAGCCGAGCGTCTTCTCGTCGTGGATCATCACCCGATAGGTGCCGCAATTGATCCAGCCGTCGTCGGGATCGCGCATGATGTTGTAGCAGCCGGTGCCGATGTAGCGGCCGCCGTCCTGCGGATGCCATTGCGGAGCGGGGAATTTGGTCACGTCGATTGCGTCCCCGGTCAACACGTTCTGCATCACCGGGCCGGTTTCGATGTATTTTGGCGGAATGCGCCTCACCATGCCGGCGTGATTGACGCGGAAGCTTTCGCTCAATTCGAGCTTGGACTGCTCGGTGGAAAAGCCGAGCGTCATCGCCTTGCGTTTACCGGCGAAGAAATTGACCAGGAGCCGACTGCCCGGCAGGGTGCCGGGCACGTCGCGAAACACAAAGCACGGCGCGTCGTCGGCATGCGCGGACATTTCGGCGACCATGCCGATGTCGCGCTGATAAGTAAGCCCGCCCAGCTCTCTCACCTCGCCGAGTTTTTGCGCCTCTTCAAGCCATTGACGAAGATCGTGGTAGGGCAAGAACGGAGCTGTATTCGAACCCGCGGCCGCGGCGGTTCCCGTGCCAAGTGGCGTCGACATCGGATCGGGCATGAAGTTCTGCGCCATCGCCTGCACCTTGTCTTCCCTTCCGGCCAAATGCTTATATTGCTAAGCAATTGCGATTGGTCATCCTATCATGCAGGCAGACGCCGGCTCAAACCTGCTGCAAAGCTGGATCGTGCGTGCCGCGGCGCGCGCGCCGCAGAAGCCGTGGGTGATCGCGGCCGATGACGGGCGCACGGTAAGCTACGGCGAACTGCGCGAAGTGGTCGGCCGCCTCGCCGCCTGCTTGCGCGGGCGCGGCATCGGCCGCAACGACCGGGTCGCGCTCCTGGCCAACAATTCGGTCGAGCAACTCGTCTGCTTTCTCGGCGTGATGTCAGCCGGCGCGACGATCTGCACCATTCACATCGAGATGAACCGCAATCAGCTCGGCAACATTTTCGAGCGGCTCCGACCGCGGCTCATCCTCTACCAAGATGGTCTTGGCCTCGACGACCTCCTCGCGCAGGCGAGTGCGCCGCGTCTGCGGATCGGGCGCCTGGATCGCGCGGAGCCGGAGACGCTGTTCGGCGAGCTTGCCAACCTCGCACCGGCTGAGCCGGACGCAACGGCGGCGCCCGACGACGACGCCATCATCCTGTTCACCTCGGGTACCAGCGCTAAGCCGAAGGGCGTGGTGCTCGATTTTCGGGAATATCTGCTCAACATCGATCCGCTGGCCGAGGGTTTCGGCATCAGCGCCGACGACCGGCTCTACGATTTTCGCCCATTCAGCTGGAATTCGGCGCAGACCTTGGGGGCCCTGTCGGTGGTCAACCGTGGCGCCACACTCGTTCTGGCCGAGAAATTCTCGGCAAGCCGGTTCTTTGCGCATCTGCGCGAGCACGGCGTAACGATTGCCACCGGCAATCCGACCACGATCAATATCCTGCTCAATAGCGAACAGTATGCGCATCGCGATGATCTGCCGAAACTGCGCTTCGTCACGTCGAGTTCGGCGCCGCTGCTGCTGGAGGAGTGGAAGCGGTTCGAACAGAAATTTGGCATCCCGGTCGCGCAGGGCTGCGGCGCCAGCGAGGTGAGCTGGATCGCCGCCGTTCCCGGCGAGCACAGGCGGTTGGGCAAGGTCGGGCGGCCGTTTGCCTATCACGATCTCGCCATCGTCGATGCCGAGGGCCGTCGCCTGCCGGCGGGCGAGATCGGCTATGTGGAGCTTGGTGGGCTCGGCGATCATCCGTACCGCTATCTCGGCGAGGACGGCGACATAAAAATCCACAGCCGCGGGCGATTCCGCACCGGCGATCTCGGCTCGCTCGATCCCGACGGCTTCTTGACGCTGTCGGGCCGTGAGAAGGAGCTGATCATTCGCGGCGGCGCCAAGATTTCGCCGCTCGAGATCGACTCGTATTTGATGCAACACGCGGACGTGATCGAAGCCGCCACCGTCGGCGTGCCCGACAAGATTTACGGCGAGGAAGTGGTGAGCTATGTCGTCACGCGGCCGGGCGCCGCGGCCGACGCCGCTGCGCTATTGCGCTACTGCGGCGCGCTGCCAGCCGCCAAGGCGCCGAAGCGGATTCTCCTCGCCGAGGCGTTGCCGAAGACCGAGCGCGGAAAGCTCGACCGCAAGGCACTGACGGAGCGGTGGAAGAGCGACTTCCTCTCTCCGCGTAGTCGGGGAGGGTGAGGGAAATCACCCTCCGCTGAACGCGAGCAGTGCTTCCTTGACCTTGGCGATTGCGTAATTGCCGATCTTGTCGAGCTCGAGATGCGGGAAGTTGGGCATCTCGTCGGCGGCGACTACGCAATCGACGATCGCGGGGCCGCTCACCGACAGCGCGTCGCTGATCGCGCCGCGAAGCTCTCCCGGCTTGCTCGCCTTGAAGCCTTGACCGCCGCAGGCGCGGGCGAGCGCGACAAAGTCGGGATTGGGAAAGTCGGTGCCTTTGCGGTAGGCGGGCAGGCCGATCGATTCGGCCTCGAGCGGAATGAGACCGAAGGACGAATTGTTGTAGACGACGACCTTGACCGGCAGCTTGTGGTGCACGGCGGTGAGGAATTCACCCATCAGCATGTTGAAGCCGCCGTCACCGGTCAGCGCGATGACCTGGCGCGAGCGGTCGAGCGCCTGAATGCCGTTGGCCTGGCCGAGCGCGGTCCCGACCGCGGCGTTGTTGAACGAGCCGACGATCCGCTGCGCGCCGCTTTGCCGTATCCAGTTCGCCGACCACAGCGTGTTCAGCCCGGTATCGAAGACGAATATCGCGTCGCGCTTGGCGAGATCGCTGACCATGCGCGCCACCGCCTGCGGATGGATGAGATCCTTGCTGCGCGCCGGGTCGGACTGCTTGTCAAGCATGTCGTCCCACTTTTTCCGCTCGCCGGTCACCCGCTCGAAAAATCTTCCGTCCGTTTTGGCGGCGACTTTGTCCAGCAATAGTTTCACGGTCGGCAGCACGGAGCCAACGACGCCGAGCGCGGTCGGCGCGCGCCGCCCGAGCACTTGCGCGCGCTCGTCGATCTGGATTGCGCCGCCCTTGCGCGGCAGAAATTCCGAATAGGGATAGTCGGTGCCGAGCATCACAAAGAGATCGCAATTCATCACGGCGTTGTAGACCGCTTTGGTGCCGATCATGCCAACGCCGCCCATCCAGCGCGGATCGTCGTAAGGCAGAATGTCCTGCCCTTTCACCGAGTGGATGAGCGGCGCCTTGAGCCGGTCTGATAGCGCGCGCAATTCCTCCGCAGCGCCCTCGCAGCCGCCGCCGCACATGATGACGATGTTGCCGGCGTCGTCGATGCGGCGCGCGACGGCATCGATCTCTTCCACACTGGGCACGATCTGCGGGCGCGGCCGCAGCGTCGCCACGCTGGAAACGCCGCCGTCCGTCTTACTTTCAAAAACATCCTGGGGGACGGTGAGATGAGCGACCCCGCGTCCCGCATAGGCGGCCGCAATCGCCTGATGAATGACCGCGGGTGCTTGCGCCGCCGACGCGATCGTTTCCGTGTAGAGCGCCACGTCGCGAAACAACAGATCGGGCTCGGTCGTCTGGATGAAGTCGGTGCCGTGCATCTTGCGCGGCATGTCGCCGGAAATCGCCAGCACCGGTGCGTGGTCGCGGCTCGCTTCGTAGAGGCCGGCGACCATGTGCGTGCTGCCGGGACCGGTCGTGCCGCAGCACACCCCGAGCCGGCCGGTGAGTTTGGCCTGGCCGGAGGCGGCGAGCGCGCCGCCTTCCTCGTGGCGCACGCCGATCCATTCGATCTTGCTGCGCCGCACGGCATCGGCGAGGGGATTAAGCGAGTCGCCGATCAGACCGAAAATGTGTTTGACGCCAATCTGCTCGAGGACGCCGACCAGCGTCTCGGCTACTGTTTGCGACATCAATGCCTCCGCAAATTCGATTTCTGCAATTTGCCGGATGCCGGCCTTAAGGCCGTGCAACACGGCGCTTGCCGCCGCGCTCAAGCAAATCGTGTCTGGCCGGCGGGACTAACGTCAGACTATCAGTCAAGGTTGCGGCCGAGATAGATCAGGAAAGGCGACCGCTCTTCGCTTTTGCGTGATGAGCAGAACCTGCCGCCCAACCCGGCGCTCTCTTTATCCTCGCCGGCGCGCATGATCGCTCACGACGCGTTGCAGGTCGGAAAAGTTCCGCTGCAGTTCGTCGAGCGCAAAGCCGAGCGCGAAAAGACGCTCGGCTTCGTCGGTTGCCAAAGTGTGGGTGGTCCCATCCCCGCGGAGCGCCGTGATTTCCGAGGCGTAGGCCTGCAGCGCTGCTTGCGTTGTCTCAAGCGGCGGCGGCAGCTCGCGGAGCGACAATGCTGTCGCGCTTTGCCGCAGAAAACTGCTCGCCTCGGCGCCGAGGTTGTCCAGGAGCGGAGCGAGCCGATGCCCGACGCTATTTGGTAGCGGCGATCCCGCCGCGCGGCCGATGATCACCAGATCGTGGCGCAGCCGGAGCAAGGTTCGCGACAGCGGCCCGATATCAGCCTCTGCGACGAGGCTGGCGAAGGGTTCGTGCTTCACCTCCTCAACGATAACCCGGAACTCCGCCAGGTCGCGGCCGATTTCGTCCTGGCGGCGCCTGTTCTCGTCGGGATCAAGGCCATGCGTGAAGCCGGCCAACAATTCCGGAACATATCGTGCGTATTCGTGCAGGATGCGCGTCGCCGCCTTGATGCCGAGCCGGTGCGCCCGTTCTGGAAACACGATCAAGGAGACCGCGATGGCAACCGCACCGCCGAGCCCGACCTCGCCAAAACGCGTGATTGCCGACGTGATCGGACCTTCGCCAAGCTGGCCGGAGACCAGCAGCACAAGCACGGCGGAGAACGGCGCGACGCGGAAGGTCGGATTGAGCGCCGCCACGAAGGCCAACGGCGCGACCGCGAGCGCAAGAACGCCAGCCTGCGACAGCGGCGTCGCGTGGGGAATGAACACGCCGATGATCGCGGCATAGATGGCGCCGCCGAGCGTGCCGATCACGTATTCGGCGGTCGCGCGCATCGAGCCGCCGGCGCTTGCTTGCGTGACCACGATCGCGGTCAGTACCGCCCACAGTCCGTGCAACGGCAGCGCCAGCTGTTGAGCGAGCGCGAATGTAATCAATCCGGCCAAAGTCATGCGCACGCAGAAGCGCAATTGCGCTCTGTAGGTCCGAAAAAGAGCGCGCACCCTGTTGCGGATGGTCAATGTTGTCAGACCGCGTTGCGCAGTTCGCGGCAGCATGCCGCCGCCGCATCAGATCAATCGTAGCAGGGATGTGCGCGGCGGATGAAGCGCCAGTTAACCCGCGTACGACAAGCTCAAGCGCGGTGGCCTAAGGACGCCCGCCGTTGACGCGCCGAAAACCAAACTCGTGCGGCCGGTAATCCTGTACGCACCGGGTGAGGCGAGCGTCCTATTGTTTTGAAGGTGTGTCAGGCGTCGGGGTCGCTGCCGCCGGAGGCGGAGCAGGCGGCGCCGTCCACGTCTTATAGTCCGCTGCAGAAACGGTCGGCGCTTTTCTGACAAAGGCGACGATTTGCCAGATGTCGTTATCGGGAACACCGGCCTTGCTAAAGCTCGGCATGCCAGTCATGCGGATGCCGTTTTGGATCACCCAAAAGGTTTCTGCTGGCTCGAGCTTTGCGAGTGTGGCGAGGCTGGGCGGTCCGGGATTCATTGCGCCTCTGGCAAATTTTGCGCGCACGACACCCGGCCCGCCATGGCACGTTGCGCAGCCCGCCTCGGCAAATTTGCCCGCTCCGGCCTTGATCGTGTCCGCGTCATCGAGGGACATCGGCGGCTTGTCGGCGGCGAAATGGGCTACTGAGGCTTCGCGGATGTGGATCAGCGCGAAGTCGACGAAATCGCGCGGAGTGTTCGCAGCCACACTGTAGTAGCCGGTCAATAAATACGCGCCGACGGCAATTGCACCCAAAACGCCAAGGGCGCCAATAAGAGCGAAAAAGCGCATTGCGGCCTCCGGTGAGGATTCCTCACGCTCAGCTTATGCCATTCACCGCGCGTTGGCGTGCACACGGGACGTGCAATACTGCAGAATATTTGTGCAGTCTGATCTTGCTTTAGGCTGTTCGGCGCTGGTGAAAGATCGTCAGGGCGCAGGGCGGCCAATGAAGCTTAGCGCCCGCTCTTAGCCAGTGAATGCACCCAGCCGTGCATGCGCTTCTTGGCGTTCTCGATGTCGGCTTTCGAGAACCAATCCTCCGGTTTCACCTTGTCGATCGGATAGACCGGGCGGAGGAAATCGCTCTCGTAACCGAACGGCACGGTGGCATCGATGCCCATGCCGCCTTCGAAGCGCGTGTGCGAGGCGGTCCATTGCTGGGCGCCCGCGGTCATGCGCTCGGCGGGCATGAAGGTCTGACCGCGGCCGCCGGGGATCGGATTGAGAATATCGGTCTGCGGATTTACTCGCGTGGTCAGGCACCACATGACATCATCCATCGAATAGGGATCGACGTCTTCGCTCACCGCGATGGCAAGCCGCATGCCTTGCGAGCATGACAGCGCGGCGCCGAGGAAATTGCGCTGCCAGCCTTCGTCGATCTGATGGCGCTTCTTGACCTGGATGACGCAGCCGCCCCAGTCGGTCATGCAGTAGGGGATCACCACATTCTGCACGATGCCGGGCTGCAGGCGGTTGCACAATTCGTAGATCGCCGCCTCGCGCACTGTGGTGTCGATGTTGTGGTCGTCGAGCATGTGCACGCCGAGCGCAAAGATGATCGGCTTGGTCTCCGGCTTGCGCATGGTGATGGCGGTCACGTGGAAGGTGGGTGCCTTGTAGGACTTGCCCATGTAGCCGGCCCATTCGGGGTGGAAGTGATAGCGGCCCTGTACGCCGGCATCCTCGGCTTCCTTGGTCTCGAAGCGCCGGTCGCGCGGATTGACGTAGCCTTCGAGCACCAGTTCGCAGTCGGCGAGCGCCATGGCATTGACCGTGCGCGCTTTCACGAGGCGAATGGGCGCGCCCTGGACCGCGGAAGCGATGCCGATCTCATCGCAGCCCATCGGCAGCACGGCATAATCGAAGCCGGCGCCGGCGAGGAGCGTGCAGGCGGGCGGCACGCCGAAGCACATGGTGATCGGCACCGGCTGGTCTTCCTTGTAGTATTTGTTGACCACCTGCCACATGTGCGAGCCCGGTGAGATCTGGAACGTGCCGATATTGCCCCAGCGAAAATTCATGCGGTTGTAGCCGAGGTCGGAGCCGCCCTCGAATTGCGGACCGGTGACGCAGCGGATGCCGGAGCCGACCGTGAGCTCCGGTTCGTAGGTGGTGTGGCGGATCGGCACCAGCCACTTGTTCACGTCGTCCGGTTTCTCAACAACGAATTCCTGGCACGGCGCCTCATCTTGCGCGATCTCCACCGGCTTGAGTGGATGTGACAGCGCGTGCGCGAGCTTCTTCACGCGGTCGGCGTCGTCACTCCAGCCGAACATCTTGTTGATGATCGCCATGTCGCCGAACAGATTGGTGATGACGCGGTGGTTGGGTTTGTCTTTGACGTTGTTGAACAGAACCGGGCAGCCGCCGTCCATGTGCTTCTGCAAGCCGGTGACCTGCAGATCGGGATCGACCTCCTTGTCGGTTTCGATCAGCTCGCCGTTGGCGCGCAGCCAGGCCAGCGTCGAGCGCAGATCGAAGGCCTGGTTCGGCGTTGCGGTTTGTTGTTCCTTGCGCAGCGGCTGTTGCATTGTCGGCGGTCCCATTGCATAGATTTCTAAGTAATTCCTGCATGGGAAAGGGCGGGCTGTCAACGCCGATGCCGCCACGCAAGACATCGAGGCCCGCGCCGGGCGGCGCCATTGTCGCGTTCCCGCCGCGGCTTTCTTCCGGCTATTTGGTGCGCGACGCACACCGCGCCTTTCAGCGGCTGCTCGAGCGCCGCATCGCGCCCTACGGCGTCACCCGCGGTCAATGGTATTTTCTGCGCGTGTTGTGGACGAGTGACGGACTCTCGCAGCGTGAACTCTCGGCGCGGGTCGGCATGATGGAGCCGACCACGGTGATCGCGCTGCGCAGCATGGAGAAAACGGGCCTAATAACCCGCGTGCGCAGTGACGACGACCGCCGCAAGGTGCGCGTACTGCTCACCGCCAAGGCAAAACGGCTGCGCAATGAATTGCTCGGCGTGGCGCGGAGCATCACCGACGACGCCGAGACTGGCATCGCCGCGCGCGATCTCGCCGGCTTCCGCCGTGTCATCGCACTAATGACCGCTAATCTGGACCGGATCGAGCGGTAGGGCTGTTAGCCTAAAGACCCAAGCTAAAGTCCCAAGTAAGCCGCGATCTGTCTGACTGGACGATCAAGGTGGAGCGCGCGCAAAGAGGCCGCGATCCGCCCGCGAAGGGGCGCGGGAATGAACGCGAAGACGGGCGCAAGTCCGGCCTTGCGCGTGGCCGTGACCGTCGCGGCACCGTCGTAGGCGACGCGGTGCAAAGTCACGCTGCGCCGCGCCAGGTCGAGAACCATGTAGCTTGCGCGCGGATCGCTGCTGCGCGGCTGTCCAACGGTGCCGGGATTGATCAGATAATACGCATCGTCCTGCAGGCGATAATTTTCTTCCGGCCGTGACGTAATACGGCCATCGCGGAATTGATAGATCCCGGCGTGATGCGTGTGCCCGAACGCGCAGATGCGCGCGCCGGAGGGGTCGGCGGCCAGCGCCTGAAAACTTTGCATGCGCCGTTCGTCGCTATCGAGCCGGACCGTCGCGCAATCGATCTGCGGATACAGTGCGCCGTGCACAGCAATGAGCTGACCTTCGATAGTGACCTTGAGCGGCAGGCCAGCGAGAAACGGGAGGTCCTCGCGAGATAGGCGCTGCTGCGTCCAAGCGACCGCGCGCGCGGCCGTGCCGCTGAAGCCCTTGGTCGTGATGCGCCCGCACACAGCCAAATCGTGATTGCCGGCAACGCAGAGAGCATCAGCGCGCCGAAGCAGCGCGATGCACTCGGACGGCTGCGTGTTGTAGCCAACAATGTCGCCGAGGCAGACGATGCGGTCGACGCCGCGCAGCGCGATGTCGGCAAGCGTCGCCTGCAGAGCCGCGAGATTGGCGTGAATGTCGGAGATGAGCGCGAGCTTCACCGGCTCGACCTGAGAGTTCGCATCGAACGATGCAGCGCGGCGCGCGGCAGCGGCATCGGATCGTCCCAAGAGAGACCGGACTTTGCCTCGCAGCCCGCGGTGAAACCGAGCCAGTGCGCGATCGGTACTCCAGCATTCCGTGCCGCCGGAAAATCTTTCCAGGCGCGGCACCAGCGCACGCCCACGCGCGCCCGCGAGGATTGCGGCCGCCTCGTTCCGGTCAGGTCGGCATGGACAAGCGCGGGGATATTGACGCCGGCAATGGCGCCGGCGTGATGCCACAGGTTAAAGCGCGGATTGATCTCCAAGAGGTGCAACGTGCCCGCCTGGTCGCGTTTGAAGTCGAACTTGGCAACGCCGGTGAGCCCCAACCGTTCGGCAATCGCGCGTCCTTCCCGCTGCACGTCGGCGGCCTCGGTGATCTCCAGCGCCGTAGTGTGGCCGAAGGAAGCTGGATAGGTGCGGATTTTCCGGCCGGTGAATTCGCCCGCAATGCCGCCGCTCCGGTCGATGTAGCAATGATAACTCTCGATCTGCAATTCCGCGCCGGGAACGAATTCCTGGGCAATCAGATCGACGCCGACTTCAAGCAGTCGCGGCAAGAGTGCGCGCAGCGCCGCGGCGTTTTCGACCGCGAGCGCCTTGCGCAAGCCGAAGCTCTCGTTCCAGTGCTTGGTCCGCGTCAACGGTTTGATGATGACCGGAAAGCAGAGATCGAGTTCGTCGGGCTCGCTGGCGACCGGATGGAAGTGGCGGGACGGCGGCACCGGCAGACCATGCCGTTCGGCCAAATCCTGAAATCGCGCCTTGTCGACGAGATCGTCAACGAGGGAAGCCTCGGCGATGACGAAACGAAAGGCCTGCGCCAGCCGGTCCCGACACCGCGACACCAGGAGCAACTGTGCGTCCTCTTCGTAGAACAGGACCGGCGTCTCGCGCTGCGCCTGACCAAACCGTACGAGGCTTTCGACCAGCGCATCGGCGTTTGTCGAGAAATCGACCCACGGCAAGCGCGATTGCGCATAGCGTGAATACAGCGAAGGGGCGCCCGGCTGCGTCACCACCGCGCAGCGTATGCCGGCGAGCGCAATCGGACGCACAAGGTCCATGTCGCCCATGACGCAGGCCAGCGCTGAGCCCGCTGGAGAACGGTGCGAAACGGTCTGCTGTAGAGACGGTGGCGGTCGTTGCAGCAGCGTCCCGACATAAGAGCGCGCACGAGATGCCGCTCGCCACGCCCATGGCGTCTGTTTGATGAAGCGCTTGAGCCGGCGCCGCAACAGCGATTGGCCGTAGGCCGGCCGGCCCCGCAACGTGACGGGGTGGATGTAGTCGGCGAGTTTGAGCCCGCTATCGGACCATTCCAGCTTGTAAGGCTCATCGCCGATCGTGAAATCGAAACGCTGCAGTCCACGTCCAATCGCATAAGCCAGAAGTTCGCGGAGATGAAGGCTGCCCGGCCCGTATTGGGCGAGCGCACCGTCATCGTAGCTGGTGAGCAGGTGATAGTAGGTGTCGCCAAAGACGAGGCCGAGGTTCGCGGCGGCGCAGACCTCGCCAATCTGGACACGGCTCACGTGCACGAGCGCGCGGTTCGCCGGATTCGACGCGAGATCAACAAAGAATTGACGCCAGCCTGGGCGCGCGAAGATGTCGGCGATGCCTTTGTGCGCGAGCAGCCGGCTCTTTTGCTCCATCAAGGTTTCGAGCGTGCGCCTGGCGTCCGCCGGCTCGACGCAGGTGACAAATTCGATCTCGCCAAATTCCGACAGGTGCTTGCGCTTGGAACGGTCGCGCCGCCGCGTCGCTGAAGAACGTTTGGCGAGATAAAACTTTTCCCAGTCGCTACCCAATTGCGTGGAATGGGCGCCGCTCGGATTGTCGGCGAGCGGCAGATGAAAGAATGGATTGAGCTGGCTGCCGACCGTTTGCGGCATTTTCTCAAGCTCGATCCAGTCGTGGCGCAGCGTCGGTTGGCGCCGCGCGCGGGCACACAGCTCAGCCCAGGCGGAGCGAAAGCCGTCCGCGCCGACACGCTTTGAAAAGTCGGCGGCAAGAAGCGGCGCGTTGTAGTCGTTGAGCTCCTGACCGAGCCAGCACAGCCGCCGCGCCGTCCCCTTACGCTCAACAGCGAGTGGCAGGATGAAAGCGGTTTCCCCGTCCGGATAAGATGCAACCGCGATGAGGGGACGCACACCTGCCGGCGCACCGATCTGCCGCTGCCACGTGTTCAGCCAATTGAAGGTCTGAAACGGTGTGCAATCGGCGACCCGCTCGAAGCGCCGCCACAGCGCTTCCACCTCGTCCAAGCTGTCGTACAGGACGAGGCGCAGATTGGCCGGCGCGTCGCTCGCTTCTTGCGCGCAATAGCTCGCGACCGCCTCGGCCTCGAATGCCAGGGGCACGCCTTGAACGGCCGGCAATGGTGTGGCGCTGGTCACGCAATTCGCTGATCTGGTGAGCCCATCAGCGTGATAGTGCAGAATGACTAAGGGAGCATCGCGTGCCTGCTCTCCCTTCGCGTTAAGGTAAAGCGCGACTGAAGCCGATCATTACAATTTGCGCGATCTAAATAGTCACGCAATTTCAGAAACTTGCTTAGGCCGCTACTCCGCGGGCGTAGCGGCTACTACCGCCTGTGACCCGGTGAGCGCCGGCGCGCGCCGATGCGGTTCTTACGCTCGCCGCGCTCGATCTTGAGCGGTGGCGCGTCCGAGAGATCGGCCGATGCCCTTCTCGTGTGTGAATGATCAGCATGCCGACGTTGCGCGCAGCAGCGAGCAGGTTGCGGCGCGGCGAGACGACAGCCTGCAGACGAGACACATCGTTGCCAAGCGCGGCGCCGAAACCGCCCGGCTCGAGAAAGTCGCGCTGCATGTCAATGATGAGGAGCGCGGCGTTGGCGGTGTCGACGGACAGCGCTGCCGGCTCTGCTTCGACGGTCAGGCGTGGCATCCCGCTCTCCCGCCTCGCTACAACTAAAAACTTGCAAGTTTAGGGCCAGCATAGACGTGGCGAGAGGCCGATACGTCTTAAGGCCGCTGCCTAATTATTGAGCTTTCGCTGCCGAGTGCGTGCTGACGTCCGCCGGCGATTGCCGCGGCGCAAACGCGATCCTTATCGAATCAAGGCTTTAGGCGGCGTGGCACGCGGCTTGCGGAAGAAGTTCCGAGACATCATGCGCAAGCCAAGGAGAAGCCCAATGAGGCGCCGCGAATTTCTCAAATCGATGACCGCGTTGACCACCGCCGGCGCGTTTTCGGCCCCTGCGGTCTGGTCGCCGGCCAAGGCGCAAGCGCGCAACGAGACACTCCTCCTGGTGACGGAAAACGGTCCGAACAATCTCGACATTCACGGCGTCGGCACAAACCGGCCCGGTTATGAGGCTTCGTGGAATTGCTACGACCGTCTGATCAGCAACGACAAGAAGACTCTCGCCGACGGCTCCGTGGTCTATGACCGAGACAAGTTCGTCCCCGAACTGGCCGAGGACATGACCACCGGCGACATGTCCGTCACCTTCAAACTGCGCAAGGACGCCAAATTCCAGGACGGCACGCCCGTCACCGCCAAAGACGTGAAGTGGTCATTCGACCGCGCAGTCTCGGTCGGTGGCTTCCCGACCGTGCAGATGAAGGCCGGCTCGCTGGTCAAGCCCGAACAATTCGTTGCCGTCGACGACTTTACGTTTCGCGTCGATCTCGTGAAGAAGGATCGTCTGACCGTTCCCGACCTCGCCGTCATTGTGCCGGGGATCTACAATTCCGCACTGCTGAAGACGAAGGCCACCGACAAGGATCTTTGGGCGCTCGAATACACCAAGGCCAACACCGCCGGCAGCGGTGCCTACCAGGTGACAAGCTGGAAGCCCGGCGTCGAGGTCGTCTACGAGCGCTATGACGGCTGGGTCGGCGGCAAGCTGCCCGAACTTAAGAAGGTCATCTGGCGCACGATTCCCTCCTCCGGCAATCGCCGCGCGTTGATGGAGCGCGGCGACGCCGACATGTCCTTCGACCTTCCGGCCAAGGATTTGTCCGAGATGAAGCAGGAGGGCAAGCTCAAGCTGATCTCCAATCCGATCACCAACGGGATGTACAGCGTCGAAATGAACGTGGTGAATCCGCCATTCAACAACGAATTGGTCCGTCAGGCCGTCGCTTACGCGATCCCCTATCAGAAGATCATCGACGCGGCGATGTTCGGCGTCGCCAACCCGCTATTCGGCGGCAAGTCCAACGATGTATCCACCATCGCCTGGCCGCAGCCGACCGCCTACGTCACCGACATCGACAAGGCCAAGGCGCTGATGACACAAGCGGGCGCCGGCCCGATCAGCACCACCATTTCGTTCGATCTCGGTGACGCCACCAATGGCGAGCCGATTGCCGAGCTTATTCAGGAAAGCCTCGGCCATATCGGCATCACCACCACCATCAACAAAGTGCCGGGCTCCAACTGGCGCAGCGAGATGGCGAAGAAGACCATGCCGCTGATGATCAACTTCTTCTCCGGCTGGCTCGATTATCCAGAATACTTCTTTTTCTGGTGCTATTCCGGACAGAACGCGGTCTTCAATACGCCGAGCTACGTCAACAAAGACATGGACACCCTCATCGACGGCGCCCGCACCGCCGCCGCCGTCGGCCAGTGGGACACGTATGCCACCAACGTCGAAGGCTTCGTCTCCAAGGCCTATCACGACGTACCGCGTGTTCCGATGTTCCAGCCCTATCTGAATGTTGCCACGCAGAAGAACATTTCCGGCTACTCGTACTGGTTCCACCGGCAGGTCGATTACCGCAGCATCGTCAAGGCATGACGCCATGAGGTGCCGTGGTGATCGTTCGCGTAGCGCGTGGACAGAGGTGAGCAACCAGGCGCTCCCATGCTGACGATCATCCTCAAGCGCGCAGCGACCGTCGTTCCGACACTGATCGGCGTCATCGTGGTGACTTTCTTCCTCACGCGCGTGCTACCCGGCGATCCGGCAGTCTACTTCGCCGGCCCTGCCGCCACGGCGGAATCGATCGCTGAGGTCCGCAAATCGCTTGGGCTCGACAAGCCGCTACCCGAGCAGTTCGCCCGCTACGTCGACGACCTCGCGCATGGTAATCTCGGCAATTCGCTTGCCACCGGCCGTCCCGTGCTCGCCGAAATCACATCGCGGCTGCCGGCTTCCGCCGAGTTGACGCTATTCGGCTTGTTCATCGCGATGGCGATCGCCATCCCGCTCGGTATCCTCGCCGCGGTCAAGCAAGGCTCGTGGATCGATCACGCCTGCCGCATCGTCGCCACGGCCGGCGTATCATTGCCGGTGTTCTTTACTGGGCTGTTGCTGATCTACGTATTCTACTTCCGGCTCGGCTGGGCGCCATCGCCGATCGGCCGCCTCGACGTGTTCTATGACGCGCCGCCACAAGTAACCGGCTTCTATCTGATCGACAGCCTGATCGCCGGCAACTTCGAATTGTTTCGCGCCGCATTGAGCCAACTCATTTTGCCGGGCGCGACGCTGGCGATATTTTCGCTGGCTCCGATCGCGCGCATGACGCGCGCCTCGATGTTGGCAGTGCTCGCTTCCGATTATATCCGCACTGCCCGGGCAAGCGGGCTGTCAGCCTACACGGTGGTCGTCACCTATGCGTTCCGCAACGCTATGCTGCCGGTCATCACCACGCTCGGCATGGTGTTTTCATTTCTGCTCGGCGCCAACGTGCTCGTCGAAAAAGTGTTCGCTTGGCCGGGCATCGGATCGTTCGCGGTCGAGGCGCTGATCGCGTCCGACTACGCGCCGGTGCAAGGCTTCGTGCTTACCATGGCAGTCCTCTATGTGGCGCTCAACCTTGTGATCGACATCCTCTACGGCGTCGTCGATCCGCGTATGCGGCTGGAAGCATGACCGACATCACCGCGAATTCCCGGACTGCGAGCGGCGCGGGCGCGTTTTTTCGACACGCGCGCTACGTGGTCGGCGAAAATCCCGTCACCGGGCTCGCCTTCGGCCTGTTCGTGCTCATCTTCGTCGCGGCGATGCTTGGACCGTGGATCGTGCCTTACGATCCGTTGGCGAGCGACACTGCGGTGGCGCTCAAGCCGCCGTCGTTCGAGCATCTTTTCGGCACCGACCAGATCGGCCGCGATATTTTCAGCCGCGTGGTCGCCGCCACGCAGCTCGACTTCACCATCGCGGTGAGTTCGGTCGTGCTGGTGTTCCTCATGGGCGGGCTTGCCGGTGTCGCCGCCGGCTTCTTCGGCGGCTGGACCGATCTCATCGTCGGCCGCATTGCCGACACCATTATGGCTTTCCCGCTGTTCGTGCTCGCTATGGGCATCGTCGCCGCCCTCGGCAACACGGTGCAGAACATTGTCCTAGCGACCGCGATCATCAACTTCCCGCTCTACGCGCGGGTCGCTCGCGCCGAGGCTAATGTGCGCCGGGACGCGGGCTTCGTCGAAGCGGCAAGGCTTTCCGGCAACAGGGAGTGGCGCATCCTCGCCTTTCACATCCTGCCGAACGTCTTTCCCATCCTTGTGGTGCAGATGTCGCTCACCATGGGCTACGCCATTCTCAACGCCGCCGGGCTGTCGTTCATCGGGCTCGGCGTGCGGGCGCCGACGCCCGAATGGGGCATCATGGTCGCCGAGGGCGCTGGCAACATCATCTCCGGCGAATGGTGGATCGCGTTCTTTCCCGGCGCCGCGCTGATGGTTGCGGTGTTCTGCTTCAATCTGCTCGGCGACGGACTGCGTGACATTGTCGATCCGCGGAGGCGCACATGAGTCCCGCACCGGCCTTGAGCGTGGAAGGACTGTGCGTCGAATTCCGCACCCGTTCCGGTGTCGTGCGGGCGTTGGACAATGTCAATTTCGACGTCGCCAAGGGCGAAACCATTGCTCTGGTCGGCGAGTCTGGTTCGGGTAAATCGGTCACCGCCTACGCGATCATGGGTATTCTCGATCCTGCCGGGCGCGTCACTGCCGGCCGCGCGATGCTTGGCGACCTCGATCTTCTCGGTGCGACACCGCGCCAGCTTGCCGACGTGCGCGGCCGCGAGATCGCAATGATCTTTCAAAATCCGCGTACCGCGCTCAATCCGATCCGCCCAGTCGGCCGCCAGATCGCCGACGTGCTGATCCGCCACGGCAACCTGACACGCCGGCAAGCGCCGGCGGCGGCGGTCGAAATGCTGCGCGCGGTCGGCATCACCGATCCGGCGCGGCGCGCCAAGACCTATCCGTTCGAAATGTCCGGCGGCATGTGCCAGCGCGTCATGATCGCCATTGCGCTGGCCGCAAAGCCCTCGCTGCTGATTGCCGACGAGCCGACCACTGGCCTCGACGTCACCACACAGGCCGTGATCATGGATCTGATCGGCGAGCTTGCGCAAAAGCTCGGCATGGCGACGATTTTCATCACCCACGATCTGGCGCTCGCCGGCCAGCGCGCCGCGCGCATCGTGGTGATGCATGCTGGCCACGTGGTCGAGACCGCGCCGACCAAAGAGTTGTTCGCCGATGCGCGACATCCCTACACGGCCGAACTGATCGCGGCCACGCCCGAACTCGGCAACGAGCCTCGATGCACTGGCGTCCGTCCCCGGCTCGCTGCCTGATCTGCGCCGCATCGATCTTCCGCCGTGCCGCTATTCCGAGCGCTGTCCGCGCAAGACGGAGCGTTGCGCACAGCCGCTGCCGTCCGCTGAAGTCGGCGCAGCCCACGTCGTCGCTTGCTGGAATCCGCTGCCGTCCGAAGCGGCCGGCACGCCGAGCGCGAGCGCCGCATGACCGACCTCATCGAGATCGCCGCAATATCCAAATTGTTCCCTGCCGGCGGTGGACCGGGGGCGTGGAAGCGATTGCGGCGGCGCTTCGCCGGCGGTCCGGAAAACCTCCCCAAGGTGCACGCGGTCGATGACGTGAGCTTCGTCATCGGCAAGGGCGAGACGGTCGGCCTCGTCGGCGAATCCGGCTGCGGCAAGTCAACCCTGGTGCGTGCACTCACGCGGCTGATTGATGTCAGCGACGGCAGCATCAAGCTTGGCGAGCGCGAACTGGCACGCAAGGGAGCGCGCGTGTTTGCCCGCGACCCTGGCCGCGCGCGAATCCAGATGGTGTTCCAGGACGCCGGCGAGAGCATCAATCCACGCTTCACCGGCTTCGCCGCCATTGCCGACCCGGTGCGCCGGCTGCGCAAACTGCGCGGCAAGGCGTTGCGGGAGCGCGTCGAAACTGTTGCGCGTCAATGCGGACTGCCGCTCGAATTGTTGTCGCGATTCCCGCACCAACTCTCCGGCGGCCAGCGTGCACGCGTAGGCATCGCCCGCGCCATAGCGGTCGAACCCGACCTGCTAGTGCTCGACGAGCCCACCGCCGCGCTCGACGTGTCGGTGCAGGTCGTCATCCTGCAGCTTCTGCAGCGGCTCAAGCGTGAACTCGGCATGAGCTATCTGTTCGTCTCACACGATCTTTCGGTGGTGCGGCTTCTGTGCGACCGGGTGCTGGTCATGTATCTCGGCAAGATCGTCGAATCGGGCCCGGCCGCGGAGGTGTTCGCGCACCCGCTGCATCCCTACACGCAGGCGCTGGTGGCCGCCGTGCCGCGCTTGCATGAGACCGAAAGTGCTCGTTTGCGGCTCATCGGCGAGCCGATGAGCCCGATCGATCCCGATCCTAACGTGTGCCGCTTTTACGGCCGGTGCCGACGCGGTAATGATTCGTGCAAGGCGGCCATGCCCGCGTTACGCCGCTTTGGCGCGCGCGAGGTGGCGTGCCATTTTGCCGAAGAATTTCTGCCGCGATCATGAAACGACGTAAATCCAAACGCCAAAAATCCACCAAGACTAAATCTGTTCGCGCCAAACCGAACGGCAAACGCGCCAAGTCAGGCGCGCGCACACGCCGCGCGACGGTCAAGCAGGAACATAGCGATTTCATCGATGCGCTGATGGCCGCAACCGCGCAAGCGCTCGGCCTGACCGTCGATCCTGCCTGGCGCGAAGGCGTGAGGTTTCACCTGCGGCTGGTGCTCGATCATGCAGCGCGGGTCGACGAATTTCCGCTGCCCGACGACGCCGAACCGGCGCCGGTGTTTCATGCTTAAGATGCCCGCGGACTCGTTCGCGTGGAGCAGCGCCGCTGAGATCGCCGCCGCGGTCACTGACGGCCGCACTAGCGCCGTCGAGATCGCCGAAGCGGCGATTGCTCGCGTCAGCGACCGCGATCCGTTGCTCAACGCTTTCACCGCAACGACCGAGCAGCGTGCCCTCGATCGTGCGCGCGCGCTCGACGAGATGCGCTGGCGCGGCGAACCGCTCGGCCCGCTCGCCGGCGTTCCGTTCGCGGTCAAGAACCTGTTCGACGTCGCCGGCCTTCCGACGCTCGCCGGATCTAAGATCAATCGCGATCTGCCGCCGGCCACGCGCGACGCGGCGTTGATCGAGCGGCTGGAAGCCGCCGGTGCCGTCCTGGTCGGCGCGCTCAACATGGGCGAATACGCCTACGATTTCACCGGCGAAAACGTCCACGACGGCGCTTGTCACAACCCGCATGACGTGGAGCGAATGAGTGGAGGCTCATCAAGCGGATCAGGCGCCGCTGTGGCGGGCGGACTGGTGCCGTTTGCGCTCGGCTCCGACACCAACGGCTCGATCCGCGTTCCCGCCTCGCTCTGCGGTGTGTTCGGATTAAAGCCGACCTATGGACGGCTCTCGCGGGCGCGCAGCTTTCCGTTCGTGGCAAGCCTCGATCACGTCGGACCGCTCGCACGCAGCGTGCGCGATCTTGCGCTCGCCTACGACGCCATGCAGGGGTACGACCCCGACGATGCCACCTGCGTAGATCGACCCGTCGAGCCGGTCGTTCCGCTACTCGACCGCGGCGCTGACGGCTTACGCGTTGCCGTCGCCGGCGGCTATTTCAAATGCCGTACCGCCGAGACCCTCACGGCCATCGACCGTGTGGCGGCAGCGCTCGGCGCCAACCGCGACATCGACATTCCGCAGGCCGAGACCGCCCGCTCTGCCGCCTTCATCATCACCGCGAGCGAGGGTGCCAGCCTGCATCTCGACCGCCTGCGCACGCGCGCCAAGGACTTTGATCCCGCCGTGCGCGACCGGCTGCTCGCTGGCGCCATGCTGCCGGCGTCGCTCGTCGTGAAGGCGCAAAAATTCCGCCGCTGGTACCGCGACGAGGTCCTCAAACTGTTCGCCGAGGTGGACGCCATCCTGGCGCCGGCGACGCCATGTCCCGCACCGCTGATCGGGCAACAGACTTTCACGTTCGACGGCGTCGAACTCCCGGTGCGGGCCAATCTCGGCCTCTACACCCAGCCGATCTCCTTCATCGGCCTGCCGGTCGTTGCCGTGCCGGTGCCGCTCGAACCGCTGCCGATCGGTGTGCAAATCATCGCCGCGCCTTGGCGCGAGGACGTGGCGTTGCGGCTGGCATACGCGCTGGAGGCAAGAGGCGTGGTTGCAGCGCCGCGCCCGCCTCTGTAATCGCCGTCACGCCAACGCAGGCTGCGGTGCCTTGAGCGCACCGAGCGGAAGGCCGGTCGCGTAATGAAATCGCCGACCAATTGCGGCAAGCGCGGCATCTTTGCCCGCCGGCGCGAGCAAGGTCACGCCGAACGGCGCGCCGTCGGCCCGCATTGCCGCCGGCACGGCGAGCCCGCACAGATCGAGCAGGTTGACGAAATTGGTGTAGGTGCCGAGCCGGCTGTTGAGTTGTATAGGATCGGCCAGCACCTCCTTGACCGAATAGATCGTCGGCGCCGTTGGCACCACAAGCGCGTCGAGGCCGCGGAAGGTGCGATCGCTGACGCGGCGGAGCGCTTCGAGCTGATAGAGTGCGCTGAACACATCAGCGGCGCTGGCGCGCGCACCGCCGAGAATCACTTGCCGCGTTACGGAATGCATTGCTTCGGGCTCGGACGCGATCAACGCTTTCACGGCGAGGTAGCGCTCGGCCACCCAGGGACCTTCGTAGAGGAGCCGCGCCGCCGCGTAGAAGGGCTCCATATCGATCTCGACGATCCTGGCGCCGAGGCTGGAAAAGCGCGTCAGCGCATCGTCATAGGCTTTCGCCGATTCCTTGTCGCCGAAGAACAGTCGCTGGCCGACAGCAGGGACGCCGAGGCGGGGGCGCTCGGGCGCCGGACCGATCGTGCCGAGCGGATAGTGCCGCGAGTATGGATCGGCGGTGTCAGGGCCGGCGATCGCTTTCAGCGTCGTCACCGCGTCGTCGACGGTAAGCGCAAAGACCGAAACACAGTCAAGCGTGCGGCAGGCCGGAACGACGCCGGCGCAGGAAACCATGCCGCGGCTCGGTTTGAGGCCGACAATATTGCCGAATGCGGCAGGCACGCGGCCTGAGCCAGCGGTGTCGGTGCCGAGTGAAATCGGCGCAAACCCGGCGCCGACCGCGAGCGCCGATCCCGTGCTCGATCCGCCCGGAATGAGGTTTTTATTGAAAAGATTGCGTCCGATCCCGTACGGCGTGCGCACACCGACGAGACCGGTGGCAAACTGGTCGAGATTGGTCTTGCCGAGAATGAGCGCACCGGCCGCGCGTAACCGCGCGACTGCGGTCGCATCCTTGGTCGGGTGATAGAGAAATGCCGGACAGGCCGCCGTGGTCGGCAGTCCTTTGACGTCGATGTTGTCCTTCACTGCGACCGGGATGCCGTAGAGCGGCAGCGCCATGTCGTCGGAGCGCGCCAGCGCATTCGCTTCCGCGCGGACGTCGGCCTCCTCGCGCAGCGTGATGAAGATGGCCGGATCGCCATGGGCGCGGATGCGCGCGAAACTGCGCGCCACGATCTCTTCCGGCGTAGCCGTGCCGGCGCGATAGGCCTTGAGTATTTCTGCAACGGTCTCGGTCACGATTGGCAGCCAGTCCAGTTAGCCCTCGCCAAGGCCGCCCTTCGTTTCAATGAAACGAACGATGGTCTCGACGCCGTCGCCGCGACGAAGGTTGGTCATGACGAATGCCCGCTCGCCGCGCATGCGCCGGGCATCGGCTTCCATTTTCGGCAAGGAAGCGCCGACATAGGGCGCAAGATCGATCTTGTTGATGACGAGCAAATCCGACCGGGTGATGCCGGGGCCGCCTTTGGAGGGAATCTTATCACCCCCCGCCACGTCGATCACGTAGATCGTCAGGTCCGCGAGTTCTGGCGAGAAGGTCGCGGCGAGATTGTCGCCGCCTGATTCGATCAGCACCAGATCCAGATCGGGAAACTTGACGCGCATATCGGCGACGGCGGCGAGGTTCATCGACGCGTCCTCGCGGATCGCCGTATGGGGACAGCCGCCGGTTTCAACGCCGACGATGCGGTCAGCGTCGAGGGCGCCGGCGCGCACCAAATATTCGGCGTCCCATTTGGTGTAAATGTCATTGGTCACTGCCGCAATGTCATAGGTGTCGCGCATCGCTTTGCACAGCGCGTCCATCAGCGCGGTCTTACCGGAGCCGACCGGTCCGCCGATGCCGATCCGCAGCGGACCGTTGGGGCTAGTCATGATTGATCTCTTGCCTCGACATTCCTTATTTCCTTAGCTGCGGAACAGGCGAGTGTACTGGGTTTCGTGTCTGATGCTCGCAAGATCGGCGCAGAACGTCGCCGTGCCTACATCATCGAGCCGCGCGGTCAATGCGCGCTCCGTTGCCGCCGCAATCACGGGCTCAAGCGCACGGAGCACGCGTTGACCGTCAGTATGCCCAAGCGGGACAAGCCGCATGCCGGCGGAGACCCAATTGGCTGCGGCCGCCGTCAGAAAGCAGTGCAATGCCGGAGCAAGCGGAATGCCGTGGCCGGCGCAAGCCGCCGCCACGACGATCGCGTAGGCGAGGGGCCCCGACCGAATCTTTCGTAGATGGTCGAGTGCGTCGCACGGCCAGGCGGCACAGGTGACTTCGAGGAACGCGCGGCCAAGTGCTGTGGTTTCGCTATAGCGCTCGCGCGTCGGCACAAAGGCCGCGGCCAGCTCAGCGACTTCCGCAAGCGCGGCATCGTCGCCGCGCGCGATGGCGCGGTGCGTTTGGCTAAAGAAAATGCCGTCGCTCATGCCGACGCCGTCGGTCAGCATCGTCCGGATCCAATCTCGCAGCGTTTCCGCGCTTTTGATGTCGCCGGCCTCAACTGCCCATTCGATGCCGGTGGAATAGGAAAAGGCACCGACCGGGTAGGCTGGCGAGAGCCAAGTCATTAGCCGGTAGAGCGCAGCGTGTTCGAGGCAACACGACGTTTCGCGCTCGCATCCGTGCAAGCCGGATTGCGACCGGGTGCTGCGTATTCGCGGTGAGGAGCGCTGAAGCGCGCGGGCCTTAGCCATGGTCGTGCGGATGTTTGTGGCTGTGGGCATGCGAGGCTCGATAAGCCTGATAAGCACCGCCCTCGGGATCGAATGGCGCTGCGACTTCGATGACGCGGGCGCCAAGGCCAACGGCCATCGCCGCAATGACGTGATCGCGCCGGATGCGAATAGCCATGTCCAGCATCTGCGCCGGCAAATGCCGGTTACCCAGATGCCAAGCGAGCCGCGCCAAATGTTTCGGATCGGAGCAGCGGATCTCCAAAAGCGGCTCACAAGCGGCGACGACTTCGACCAGCCTTCCGTCTTCCAATACCAGCGCATCGCCCCCGTGCAGCGAGACCGAGGCAGGCAGATCGAGCAGGAAGGCGGTGCCTTTGGTTCCCGTCATCGCAACTCGGCGGCGATGCCGGTCATCGAAATCGAGCAGGACGCAATCGGCCGGTTCGCCTGTCCAGGTCGAAGCTTGTTTGATCGAAGTCGCGCGCATGAGCCCGGATGTGTCCTCGCGGATCAAAACAGAAAATAGCGTTGCGCCATCGGCAAAGTCTCCGCGGGCGCACAGGTCAGGAGTTCCCCGTCGGCGCGCACTTCGTAGGTTTCCGGATCGACCTCGATCTGTGGCGTCGCATTGTTGTGAATCATGCTTTTCTTGGAAATTTTGCCACGCGTGTTTTGCACAGCAACAAGTTCTTTCTCGATGCCGAGCTTTTTGCGCAAGCCTGAGTCGAGCGCCGCCTTCGAGGTGAACACGACGGACGACGCGGTGCGCGCGCGTCCGTAGGCGGCAAACATCGGCCGATAATGCACCGGCTGCGGCGTTGGGATCGAGGCGTTGGGATCGCCCATTGGCGCGGCGACGATCGAGCCGCCTTTGATGATGCAATCGGGTTTGACGCCGAAGAACGCGGGCGACCAGAGCACGAGATCGGCCAGCTTGCCCTTCTCCACCGAGCCGATGAGCTTCGATACGCCGTGGGCGATGGCGGGATTGATCGTATATTTTGCGACATAGCGTTTGACCCGGACATTGTCGTTGTCGCCTTTTTCTTCCTTCAGCGGTCCGCGTTGCTTTTTCATCTTGTCGGCCGTCTGCCAGGTGCGAATGATCACCTCGCCGATACGGCCCATCGCCTGACTGTCCGACGACATCATCGAGAGCGCGCCGAGGTCATGCAAAATGTCCTCGGCCGCAATCGTCTCCTTGCGGATGCGGCTTTCGGCAAACGCCAAATCTTCGGCGATCGACGGATCGAGGTGGTGGCACACCATCAGCATGTCGAGGTGCTCGTCGATGGTGTTCCTGGTGTAGGGCCGCGTCGGATTGGTCGACGACGGCAGCACGTTTTTCAGTCCAGCGACCTTGATGATGTCCGGCGCATGCCCGCCGCCGGCGCCTTCGGTATGGAAGGCGTGAATGGTGCGGCCCTTAAACGCCTCGATTGTGTCCTCAACAAAGCCGAATTCGTTGAGCGTGTCAGTGTGGATCATCACCTGGATGTCGTAATCGTCGGCGACCGAGAGGCAGCAGTCGATCGCCGCCGGCGTCGTGCCCCAATCTTCATGCAGCTTGAGCGCGCAGGCGCCGGCCTTGATCATCTCTTCGAGCGCCGCCGGCCGCGATGCGTTGCCCTTGCCGGCAAAGCCGAGATTGACCGGAAACGCGTCGGCCGCCTGGATCATACGCGCCAGATGGAATGGGCCGGGCGTGCAGGTGGTGGCGAAAGTGCCGTGCGCCGGCCCGGTGCCGCCACCGAGCATCGAAGTAACGCCCGACATCAGCGCTTCTTCGACCTGCTGCGGACAAATAAAATGGATGTGGGTGTCGAAGCCGCCGGCGGTGAGAATTTTTCCTTCGCCGGCGATGACTTCCGTGCCTGGACCGATGACGATGGTAACGCCGGGCTGAATGTCGGGATTGCCGGCTTTGCCGATGGCGAAGATCTTGCCGTCCTTGATGCCGACATCGGCTTTCACGATGCCCCAGTGATCGAGAATAAGCGGATTGGTGATGACGGTGTCGACGGCGCCCTGCTTATTGGTGATCTGCGATTGCCCCATGCCGTCGCGGATCACCTTGCCGCCGCCGAATTTGACCTCCTCGCCGTAGGTGCAGAAATCCTTCTCCACCTCGATGACGAGGTCGGTATCGGCGAGTCGCACCCGGTCGCCCTTGGTCGGCCCGAACATGTCGGCATAGACGGAGCGGCTAATTCTCGACGGCATGATTCTTGTGCCTCGTCATTTCTGTAATTTGCCCATGATCTCCTGGCGGAAACCGTAGACCGTGCGCGTGCCGGCGAGCGCGACCAGTGTCACTTCACGCGTCTGGCCGGGCTCGAAGCGCACCGCGGTGCCGGCAGGAATGTCGAGCCGCATGCCGCGCGCCTTCTTGCGATCGAATTTTAGCGCCGGGTTGGTCTCAAAGAAATGATAGTGCGAGCCGACCTGAATCGGCCGGTCGCCGCTGTTTGCAACGCTGAGCGTGATGGTCTTGCGGCCTTTGTTCAGTTCGATGTCGCCGTCTTGGATGAAATATTCGCCCGGGATCATGGCGTGTCATCGCTCCTTTGCGTCAGTCATCTGATCGGCTCATGCACGGTGACCAGTTTCGTACCGTCCGGAAACGTCGCCTCGACCTGAATTTCCGGAATCATTTCGGCAATGCCGTCCATCACCTGTGATCGGGTCAGCACGTGCGCGCCCTGCTCCATCAGGTCGGCGACGCTACGCCCGTCACGCGCGCCTTCGAGGATGAAATCGGAGATGAGTGCGACCGCCTCGGGATGATTGAGCTTGACGCCGCGCTCTAGTCTGCGGCGTGCGACCATCGCGGCCATGGCGATCAACAACTTGTCTTTCTCGCGCGGAGTGAGATGCATGGCGGTTCAATTGAGCCACAGTCGCGGCAAGGGCGCGTTGTTCCACGCGGTCAGTACGCAAGTGAGATCGTGACGCAATGCGGCGCCATCGCGCGCGACCAGGCGCGCCACCGCCAGCCCGTTCCAGGTCGAGGCGCCGACTTCGCCGACGAAGCCCCGCTGCATGGCGCGCACCGCAGCAACCATGTCGTCGTTTCCGGGAATTTTCAGGACGCTGGCGACAGCGCCGCCTTCCTTCGCGATTGCGGTCTCGGCAAGCCGCCGCGCGATCGCGCCGTCGAGCCGGATGGTCTCGGCGAAGACGAGCGCACCGTCAACGCGCGCGCGCCAGCGGTCGAACAAGGAGCCGTCAGCCACCGTCTCGCCCATGGCTGAGCGGCCGAATACGATGGCCTCGGCCGCGAGCAGGCTAGCGCCGCCGGCAAGATCGATGTCGATGGTGCGGTGAAGCCGCGCCCGGTCGAACAGGATCGTCTCCTGCGGCAGCCAAGCCAGCGCCGCGCCACCTTCGACGGCGAGGCGCACGCCGATTTCAGTATCGGGCCCGAGCGAGCGATAGATCTTCTCAGCGGCCGCGGTCGTAACCGTCAGCCGCGCGCCGGCCTCGACGTCAATGCCGATGGCAAAGCGGTCGCCGCCGGTCATGCCGCCGGCGGTGTTGACGATGACCGCGTCGAGCGCGCCCGCGTCATGCGTGTTCGGAAATCGCACCCGCAGCGATCCTGCTTCATGCACGCGCGAGCGCCGGCTTGTGCCGGCAGCGGCCGAGACCGTAACGGCAATGTCGCCGGTTGCTCGATTGGAGGCGAAAGTGCGCTCGCCCGATAGAACGTCTGGATTGCGCGCGTCCATCTCATATCGCCATCGCGCGCCGCAGCGCGCCTTCGTCGAGGTCCGCGCGGCTGCACGCATAGACGATCGCGCCGCGCTCCATGACGGCGAAATGGTCGCCCAGTTCGCGGGCGAAGTCGAGATATTGCTCGACCAGCACGATGGCGATCTTGCCAAGCGAGCGCAGGTAGGAAATTGCCCGCCCGATATCCTTGATGATCGAGGGCTGAATGCCTTCGGTCGGTTCGTCGAGCAGCAGGAGCCGCGGCCGCATCACTAGCGCGCGGCCGATGGCGAGCTGCTGCTGCTGTCCGCCGGAGAGGTCGCCGCCGCGCCGCCGCAGCATGTCCTTGAGCACGGGAAACAGCGAAAAAACGTCGTCCGGCACGCTGCGCTCGGCGCTCGGCAGCGGTGCAAAACCGGTCTTGAGGTTTTCCTCGACGGTGAGCAGCGGAAAGATTTCGCGGCCCTGCGGTACGTAGGAAATGCCCCGCCGCGCGCGATCTGGCGGCCGCAAGCCGGTGATGTCGCTGCCCTCCCAGGTGATGGTGCCTTTGCTCACCGGATGCTGGCCGGCAAGCGCGTCGAGCAGGCTCGTCTTGCCGACGCCGTTACGCCCGAGCACGCAAGTCACCTTGCCCGGCTCGGCCGTCAGCGACACCGCGCGCAGCGCTTGCGCGGCGCCGTAGTGGAGATCGATAGCGTTGACCTCGAGCATGTCTCAGCGTCCCAAATACACTTCGACTACCCGCTCGTTGGCCGACACCTGATCGATGGTGCCTTCGGCGAGCACGGAACCCTCGTGCAGGCAGGTGACCTTGACGCCGAGCTCGCGCACGAACGCCATGTCGTGCTCGACCACGATCACGGTATGCTCCCGGTTGATCTCTTTAAGAAGCTCGGCGGTCTGCTGCGTTTCCGCGTCCGTCATGCCGGCCACCGGTTCGTCGACCAGAAGCAACTTCGGGTCCTGTGCCAACAGCATGCCGATCTCCAGCCATTGCTTCTGTCCGTGCGACAGGCTGCCGGCAAGGCGGTTGCGCATCGCGGAAAGCCGTACGGCTTTCAAGAGCTCCTCGACGCTGCGGTCTTCGTCGGCAGTCTCCTTCCAGAACAGCGTCGTGCGCGCGCGCCGGTCGGCTTTGAACGCAAGCTCAATGTTGTCGAATACGGTATGGCTGTCGAACACGGTCGGCTTCTGGAATTTCCGCCCGATGCCGAGCAGCGCGATCTCCGTCTCGTCGAGGCGCGCCAGATCGTGCTCCCGGTCGAAGATCACCGTGCCCTTGTCGGGCCTGGTTTTGCCGGTGACAACATCCATCATGGTCGTCTTGCCGGCGCCGTTCGGTCCGATGATGGCGCGCATCTCGCCAGGTTCGACGGACAGCGAAAGGTTATTGAGCGCGCGAAAGCCGTCGAACGACACCGTGACCCCCTCGATGAACAGGAGAGTCCGGTCGAAGGATTGCATCGCCTCGTCTTCTTTCTTCTCCAATCGTTCCTGAATCTTCATCGCCGATCCTCACTCCGCCGGCATTGGCTCGCTGACGCCTTCTTCGGCGGCGGCGGATGCCCGGTCGCGGCGCAACGCGGACCAGTGGTGCAGGCTGCCGACGATGCCGCGCGGCAGCAGCAGCGTTACCGCGATGAACAGTCCGCCCAGCATGTACAGCCAGTAGGGCGCCAGAATCCCCGAGGTGAAGTAGGTCTTGGCATAATTGACCAGCACAGCGCCAATCACCGGTCCGGCGAGCGTGCCGCGGCCGCCAACTGCGACCCAGATCACCGCCTCGATCGAATTGCCGGGCGCGAACTCGCTCGGATTGATGATGCCGACCTGCGGTGTGAACAGCGCGCCGGCGACGCCCGCAATGCAGGCCGACAGCGTGAAGACGAACAACTTGTAGGATTCGACGCGATAGCCGAGGAAGCGCGTGCGCGCCTCGGCGTCGCGGATGGCGATGAGCACCTTGCCGAACTTCGATGCGACAACAGCACGGCAGATGATGAATGCGGCGATCAATGCCACACAGGAGATCGAGCACAGGGCGTCGCGCGTTGCATCGGATCGAACGTTGAAGCCCAGAATGTCCTTGAAGTCGGTCAGTCCGTTGTTGCCGCCGAAGCCGAGATTGTTGCGGAAGAACCCAAGCATCAACGCGTAGGTCAGCGCCTGCGTAATGATCGAAAGGTAAACGCCGGTGACACGGCTGCGGAACGCGAACCAGCCGAAAACGAACGCGAGACTGCCCGGCACCAGCAAGATCATCAGTCCCGCATAGGCGAAACTGTGGAAGCCGTACCAATAGATCGGCAATTCCTTCCAGTTCAGGAACACCATGAAATCCGGCAGGACCGGGTCGGCGTAGACGCCGCGGGTGCCGATCTGCCGCATCAGATACATGCCCATGGCGTAGCCGCCGAGCGCAAAGAACGCGCCATGGCCGAGCGAGAGGATGCCGCAATAGCCCCAGATCAGGTCGATCGACAACGCCAGCAGCGCGTAGCAGGCGTATTTGCCGAGCAGCGACACCGGATAATTCGACAGATGGAATGACGACGACGGCGTAACCGCGAGATTGAGAACCGGCACCAAGAGCGCGATCGCCGCCAGCACGGCGACAAACAGCACAGCAGTGCGGTCGACCGAGCGGATGAGCAGATGTGGCTCCACGCGCGTCATGCCTCGACCGCGCGGCCCTTGAGCGCAAACAAGCCGCGCGGGCGCTTCTGGATAAACAGGATAATGAAGACGAGTATCGCGATCTTGCCGAGCACCGCGCCGGCATAGGGTTCGAGGAATTTGTTGGCGATGCCAAGCACGAACGAGCCGACCAGGGTGCCCCAGAGATTACCGACGCCGCCGAACACCACGACCATGAAGCTGTCGATGATGTAGCCCTGGCCGAGATTGGGACTGACGTTGTCGATCTGCGACAGCGCCACGCCGGCCATGCCGGCGATTCCCGACCCCAATCCGAAGGTCAACGCGTCGATCCGGCTGGTGCGGATGCCCATCGAGGCCGCCATAGCGCGGTTCTGTGTCACCGCGCGCATTTCCAGCCCGAGCCGGGTCAGGCGCAGCAACGCGATGAGGCCGACGAAGACCGTGAGCGCGAAGCAAATGATCCACAGCCGATTATAGGTGATGGTCAAGCCGCCGAGGTCGAACGCACCGCTCATGAACGACGGATTGCCGACCTGCTTGTTGGTCGGGCCGAAAGCCGTCCGCACCGCCTCCTGCAGGACCAGTGACAGGCCCCAAGTAGCGAGCAGCGTTTCGAGTGGACGCCCGTACAGAAAGCGGATGATCGAACGTTCGATCAGGATGCCGACGGCGCCGGAGAACAGAAACGCCGAGGGAATGGCGAGCGCGAGCGAATAGTCGAACAGCGCCGGAGCATGCTGGCGGATGATCTCCTGGATGACGAACGTGACATAGGCGCCCAGCATGACCATTTCGCCATGCGCCATATTGATCACGCCCATCACGCCGAAGGTGATGGCAAGCCCGATCGCGGCAAGCAGCAGCACCGAGCCCAGCGATAACCCGGCCCAGGCGTTCTGGATCGCATCCCATACGGCAAGCCGGGTCTTGATCGCGCTGATCGCGTCCCTTGCCGCGGCCGCCACCGGCGGCGATTCGCGCGCCGGAATGTCGGCAAGAAGCGCCAGCGCATCCTGATCACCGCGATCGCGTACGATCTCGATCGCCTTGAGTTTCTCGGCGTCGGGCGTGCCAGGCGTGGTGAGGAGAATAGCGGCACGCGCCTGTTCGAGCGCGCGCTTGACACGCGGGTCGGTTTCCTGGGCAATCGCCTTTTCGAGGATCGGCAAAGCGCTCAGCGCGCGTGACTTGAAAACGGCCTCGGCGGCTGCGTAGCGCTTATCGGGATCGCGCGATAGCAGCGTGAGCTGGCCGACCGCGGCATCGAGGGCACTGCGCACTCGATTGTTGAGATGGACATTGTCCAAGTCGGCCGGCGGATCGCCGCTCACCGACTGTCCGGTCGCGGCATCAAACAGTTTGCCGGCATCGTCCTGGATATAGACCGCCTTCTTTTCGGCGCTGAACATCAGCGCGCCGTTCTGCAGAGCACTGATGATGATTTCCGCGCGCGGGCTGCCGCTGGCGACGACGGCGTTGATGCCGACCAGCGTCTCGTCGAAATCGCCGGCGGTGAAATGGACGAGCGCATCGTCGAGGGCGTCCGCACGCGCAGCGGCGGAGCCCAGGGTCAAGCCAAAGGCCAATAGCAAAGCGGCGAGGCAAGCTCGACCGTAACACATCGTGAAGATCCCGGGGCTTGGCGGCGGGGAGGCGCGATGGCGCCTTCCCGCCAGTTCACGATCGCGACACGGACGGCCTATGCGCCGCCGCACACTTTGGTGACGCGGTTGTAGTGGCCGCACTTGAGCTTCACCCAGTCGGCATCGATGTCCTTTGAACCTTCGAGGTAGCGCGACCATGCCTCGCCTGGGACCAGACCCGGCGTCTTCCACACCACGTTGAACTGTCCGTCGCCTCTGATTTCGCCGATGAAGACGGGCTTGGTGATGTGGTGGTTAGGAAGCAGCGTTGAGATGCCGCCGGTGAGGTTCGGGGCTGTCGTACCGGGCAAGGTGTCGATGACCTTGTCGACATCGGTCGTTTTGACCTCCTCGACCGCCTTCACCCACATGTTGAAACCGATGTAATGGGCTTCCATCGGATCGTTGGTGGTGCGCTTCGGGTTCTTGATAAACTCGTGCCACTCTTTGATGAAGGCGGTGTTGGCCGGCGTCTTGATCGACTCGAAATAATTCCAGGCGGCGAGGTGGCCGACCAGCGGTTTGGTGTCGAGGCCGGCGAGCTCTTCTTCGCCGACCGAGAACGCCATCACCGGAATGTCGGTCGCCTTGATGCCCTGGTTGCCGAGCTCCTTGTAGAACGGCACGTTGGCATCGCCGTTGACGGTGGACACCACCGCCGTCTTCTTGCCCGCCGAGCCGAAGGCCTTGATCCGCGATACCTCGCTCTGCCAGTCGTTGAAAGCGAATGGCGTGTAGTTGATCATGATGTCCTCGTCCTTTACCCCTTTGAGCTTGAGGAAGGCTTCGAGGATTTTGTTGGTGGTGCGCGGATAAACGTAGTCGGTGCCTTCCAGCACCCAGCGTTTGACCGAGCCGCCGTCGGGGCTCATGAGATACTCGACGGCCGGGATGGCTTGCTGATTGGGCGCGGCGCCCGTGTAAATCACGTTGCGCTCGCTTTCTTCGCCCTCGTATTGCACCGGATAGAACAGGAGATTGTCGAGCTCCTTGAACACCGGCAGCACGGTCTTGCGCGACACCGACGTCCAGCAGCCGAACACGACCGCAACGTGGTCCTGACTGATCAGTTCGCGCGCCTTTTCGGCGAACAGCGCCCAGTTCGGTCCGCCGCCTGGATCGACGACGACCGCTTCGAGCTTTTTGCCGAGCACGCCGCCTTTCTTGTTCTGCTGGTCGATCAGCATGAGCATGACGTCTCTCAGCGTCGTCTCGCTGATCGCCATGGTGCCGGACAGCGAATGCAGGATGCCGACCTTGATGGTGTCGGCAGCTTTGGCGCGAACCGCAGGCATCGTCACCGCAGCGACGCTGGCGGCACCGGCCAGCCAGCGGCGGCGTGTAATTTCAGTTTTTGTCCTTGCTATAGTCATCGGCTGCCTCTCCTGTCTTGGAGCGCGTGCACCGCGCCTCCCTTAAGCGCAGACACCGCAAAGACCGTGCCAGGGGTGACAGGCGGCTAAGCACTTACATTTGTGCAACAATTCACGGAGCACTGGGAATTGCACCGAGCGTGCCGCAAATAGCCGCTCTAGGACGCCTATTTTATCAGCGCCACCTTTCAAGGCTGCCTATTTTCTCGCCTGACGCGGCGGCGACCATGAATGCCCAATCGTTTGAAAGACCGTGACGCCCCACCGGCCGCTATGTCAGCGACAGGTTGTCGAAACAGATAATATTCTCAGTGTTTTACGTGGTACAGCTGGGTGGATTCGAACCACCGACCTCCTGATCCACAGTCAGGCGCTCTAACCAACTGAGCTACAGCTGCACAGGCGCTACCCACGCGCACAAGATGCGCCGAAAGCTATGGCCGGGAAACGTTTTTGGCAAGTTACACGCAAAAGCCCGGGCTAGGCCCGGGCTCACATTGCGCAGAGACGAGAGTATGAAGGGCAGCGAGGTCAGGCGACCTTGCTGAACGCCTTGTTGATGCCGCTCTTGATCGGCTCCGCTGTCTCGGTGGCGACCTTCTGCGCCAGCGCGCCAAGCTCCTTGCTCTGCTTGGTGAGCGTTTCGAACTGCTTGCGCGTATGGGCGCTCGACAATTCGATGACTTCCGACAGCGACTTCGCCGTAATCATTTCGCTGAAGAAGTCGAACGCCGCATCGGTGTTCACGCGCGCCGCCTCGATCATCTTCAGACCGTAATCGGAGCTGCCTTTGCTGGCCGTCGAGTAGGTGGTTTCCAGCATATCGGTCGCCTCTTCCGCGGCGGCCTTCATCTTCTCGTAAGTGTCCTTGGCCTGAGCGACGCCGCGCTCGGCGAACTCGCGGAAGGCGGCCGGCATTTCGACCTTCGGCATTTCAAACTTCGGCATTTCGAACTTCGGCATTTCGAATGCGCCGGTCGACGGCTTGCTGGTCTTTGCTTTCGGGGGGGTTGTCGTTGTGGCTTCCGCCATGACACGTGTCCTTGGTCTTGTCCTTGGCTCTGGGGCAGTTTCGGATGATGATTTGCACTTGGCCCTGCCGCCCTTTGCGCAAGGCCCGACTGGATCGTGAAATCCTGCGGCCGAACTCAGGCCGAGGTACTTTCCTGCTCAAACATATAGCAGACACTTTGGTGCATTGCAATAGAACTTATTGCGCTGCACAAAATAATTAAGCTATTGAATCGGCTTCATTTCTGGCCGCCAGCGCGCTTGCCATCACGAAATCATGATTTTGGCTTGGCAGCGTCCACCACCATTTTGGCCGCGCTCTGGCCAAGCTCCTGAACTTGCGCGGAAAGCGCCTGCATCTGCCGGCCGAGAAATTCGGATTGCAGCCCCATGACCTCGGTTGGGTCCTTGGCGTGCATCAGCTTTTGCGCAAAGTCGAAAGTCGCCGCCACGTTCTTCTCGGCATATTCCATCGATTTGTGGGCGATGTCGTTGGCGCCGCTGTGCGCAGCTTGCGCTTTGCCCTGCATTTGTCCGACGGTCCGATTGGCCGCCTCGATAAAGCTCTCAAAGGCCTTGCGGGCCTGCGTCACGCTTTGCTCGGCAAGGCTGCGCAGTTCGTTGGGAATGGCAAATTGCTCGAACGAACCCTTCTCGAATGGACCTTTGGCCATAGTGCGGTTCTCCTTGTGGCCGGCCCCTCGATCCTAGCGCGAAATTGCCGGGGACGTGCAAGACAAACGGACACGCCTAGGAACATTCGGATTCAGTTCGGATGCGACCTGACGGCCGCCGCCATTGAGCTCGATTAAGGTTATTGCTCCTTGGCCGAGTAGCGGAAGGCCGCCCGCCATGGACGGCGCGCAGCGTCCGCACTATTAAGAATTTCTTAGGCAACGGGTTCCGTCGTATGTCGAGTGTTGAGTCAGAACTCGCCGTCTTGAAAATCCCGCGACTTGCAGCTTTGGCGACAAGTGCATGGCCGGCTTGGCTGTGGAGCGTCGACCTCTCGCATATCGTCTGGGCGAATGCCGTAGGCGCGGCGATTTTTGGCGCCGCCAATGCCGCCGAGGTCAACGCCGTTCGGTCGGGTGCCACAGATGCGGCCGCCGCGCAGATCTCCCGGATCGCGGCAAGTCTCCCGTCGGGCGAACAGGGGCGGCTCGAGAGGCTGCGGGGCTTTGGCGCCGGCTTCGGGCGAGCTCTCCTTTGCAATTGCGCCAGGATCACGTTGCCCGATGGCTCGGCCGCGATCCTCGTTGCCGCCACCGAAGCGGCGGGGCCTACACTGCCGCTGCGCGAACGCGTGCGCCGTATCTTGCCCGATAGTGCGGAGGCGCTCGCGGCGTTTTCGTCCGATGGTGCGTTGCTGCATGCCAACGCCGCCGCGCTGGCCCGTCTCGGCGGCACAGACACATTGTCCGCCCTCGGCATCGAGGCGCTTGCCTCAACCGCGGTCCAAGTTGGTCATGCGAGCGGCACAGCGCGACTAGGAAAAGCTGACAGCGCAGCGAACGTGTGGCGCCTCGGCAAAGATGAGTCTCGCGTGTTGGTGCTTACGTTGGGGCCGCCCAGGGAAGCGGTTGCGGACACGAACGCGCCGCAGGAAAGCGACACTGTGGAGCCGGTGTCTGTTCCAAAAGCCGCGCCGTCGGCTGCAGCACACGTATCAGCAGCGCCGTCACCCTCACGTCCGAGCGATTCGCTCATTGGACTGGCGGCTGAACGCCGCCACCCGTTGCGGTTTGTCTGGCAGATGGATGCCGAAGGCCGCTTCGTGGTCGGCTCGGAGGAATTCATCGAGTTGGTTGGCGCACACACGATCGCAGCCTGCGGCCGGGCGTGGAGCGAGATTGCCGCCGAACTGAAGCTCGATCCCGATAATCAGGTTGCTCGCGCGGTCGCCACACACGAGACCTGGAGCGGCGTGCAGATTTCATGGCCGGTGGACGACACGAGCGAACGGCTGCCGGTGGAGCTTTCCGGTCTTCCCGTGTTCGATCGTGATCGCGCTTTCCAAGGCTATCGCGGCTTCGGCGTTTGCCGCGATGTTGTCCGCATCAACGAATTGGCGCGCTCGCGGCGCTCGCGGCCGATCGGCTTCATGCCCGTGCCGCAGGCGCCGTTGGCGAGCGTCGGTGAGATGGCGTCACCGCAACATGCACCAATCGTTTCCGCACCGTCCGCGATGCAGGGGCCAATCTCAGAACCCAGCGCCGAGCCGGCAGCAGTGAGCGAAAGTCAGGGCATGGAAGAGACGCCAGCTGCAGGCAACGTAGTGCCGTTCCGTACCGGCGCGGCCCCGGATGCCAAGGCGCCGAGCCTCTCCGCAGGGGAACGCAATGCGTTCAGCGAGTTGGCGCAGGAGCTCTCCGCGCGGTTGCGTGCGACGCCGAACGAACCGACTGCTGCAGCGGTCGCGGAAATTGCTCCTCTGGCAGCGCAGATTGCGGCCGACGCTTTGCCGGTCGCGCCCGAAGCGCAGCCGTCCGCGCCGCCAATCGCCGATCACGCGGTGCTTGACCGCGTTCCCGCTGGCGTCCTGATCCACCGCGATGAGTCGCTGCTCTACGCCAATCGGCATTTCTTCGAGCTGACCGGCTATGACGATCTGCCCGAGCTTGCGGCGGCGGGCGGTCTGCATGCTCTTTTTGCTGAACCCGGCGCCAGCCCGCTTGCTGACACTGGCGCCACCGGAAAACTTTGTATCCTGACGCGGGGCGGCGAGAAGCTTCCGGTCGAAGGCCGGCTGTTCAGCGTTCCCTGGAACGGGTCGTCGGCGCTCGCGCTTATTTTGACCAGCAGCCAAGCGGAAGAGCAGCACCGGGCGACGCAGCTTGCGCTCGAAGCGGCGCAGGGTGAGATCGGCGATCTGAAATCAAACCTCGAGCGAACCGCGCGGCGCGAAGCGCAGAAGGCGTCGGCGGCCAAAGGCGACTTTCTCGCCAAGGTGAGCCACGAAATCCGCACGCCGCTCAATTCCATGATCGGCTTTGCCGAAGTGATCATGGCCGAGCGCTTTGGTCCGATCGGCAACGAGCGCTACCGCGACTATCTCAAGGACATGCACGCAGCGGGAACGCATCTGGTTTCGCTGCTCAACGATCTGCTCGATCTGTCCAAGATCGAGACCGGCCAGCTCGATCTCAACTTCATCAACATCGAGCTCAACGATCTCACCCAGCAATGCGTCGGCGTCATGCAGCCGCAGGCCAATCGCGGCCGCATCATCATTCGCACCGCGCTGGCGGCCGGCCTTCCTCCGGTCGTCGCCGACGCGCGCTCGCTACGTCAGATCGTGATCAATCTGCTCGCCAACGCGATCAAGTTTACCGGTCCGGGCGGCCAAGTGATTGTGTCGACCGCGATCGCCGAAGGCGGCGAGACCGTGCTGCGCGTGCGCGACACTGGCGTCGGCATGCGCGAGGCCGACATCGAGGCGGTGCTCGAACCGTTCCGTCAGACTAAGACCTCGCCGAGCTGGGGTTCTGGCGGCATCGGCCTGGGTCTGCCGCTGACCAAAGCGCTCGCCCAGGCGAACCGCGCCAATTTCAGCATCAAGAGTGCTCCGAACGCGGGCACGCTCGTCGAGATTACATTTCCCGCGAGCCGTGTGAGCGCGCACTGAGCGCCGCACAATCTGGGCTCGCCGCTCAATTGCCCGCCTAAGCGATTTTCGCACGGCTTGCGCCAGTAGCCCGGCCACGAATCCGACACAGAGGCCGCGCATGCTAAAACTCATCTGCCATCCGCTCTGATCTATTGGTCCTGCAACATCGGAAACGTCTATCGTGACCGCGGCTAAGGGCTTGAAACGCCTCGCGATTGCTCTTACCGGCCTGGGCGCGGCGGCGTTCGCCGTATTGATCGGGATGTCATTCCTGATCCCGGCCTCGACCGTGCGCGATGCGGTCAAGAAAGAGATTAAAGAGGTCACCGGCCTCGACCCGATGCTGCGCGGGGACATTTCGGTTTCGCTGTTTCCGCACGCCTCGGTCACCTTTCATGATGTGTTGCTCGGCGACGTCGGCGGCGGCAAGCCGGCGGTTGTGGCCGAGGAGATGACCGCTCGGCTCCGTTATTTCCCGCTGCTCGCCGGACGCATTGAGATCGCCGATGTGACACTGCTGCGGCCAAGCATCGACGTTACGCTTTCGCCGGACGGCCGATCGAGCTGGTCGGGGCTTGGCGCTTCGCTCGCGCACGCAGTCGAGCCGAATCCGAGCCGTGCCGCCTCGTTCTCCGAAATCGGCATCCGCGACGGCACGGTCGTGGTGCACCAAGCGGGCAGCCAGCCCGCCGAGCGGCTCGAGAATGTGGACTTCCAGGTCGCCTGGCCCTCGATATCGCGCAGCTTCGCTGCCAATGGCCGCTTCGTCTGGCGCGACGAGCCGGTCGAAGCCAATCTGACCTTGAGCGACTTTCTGGCTGCGCTGACTGGCCAGAGCTCTGGCGTCAAGTTCCGGCTCAGCTCGGCCCAGCTCAATGTCGCCTTCGACGGCACGGGCAGCGATGAGCCGACGCTGAAGATGGCAGGCACGCTGAACGTTGACTCACCCTCGTTGCGCGATGCCTTGTTCTGGACTGGAAAGACCAAGGTGCCGTTTGGCGGCTTTGGACGCTTCGCGTTGCGCGCACAGAGCAGCATCAGCAACGGCACGATCTCGCTGACCGACGTCAACGTCGACCTCGACGGCAACCGTGCGGAGGGCGCCCTCACATTGGCCGCCGACGATCATCGCACCGTCCAAGGCACGCTCGCGGCGGACTTGCTCGACCTTACGCCTTACGTCGCGGATGCGCGGCTTATGTCCACGAACGAGCGCAGCTGGGACCCACTGCCGATAACGCTCGATGGCTTCGCGAACTTCAATCTCGATCTGCGTCTGTCCGCCGCCGGCATCAAGATTGCCGACGCGCAATTGGGCGAGACGGCGGTCGCCGCCAACATGCGCGATGGCAAGCTGACAGTGGCGATCGGCAAATCGCAGGCGTATGGCGGCACGGCCACCGGCTCCTTCGGGTTCGGCATCGCCAATGGCGGCATCGAAGTGACCTCGCACGTGGAATTGGCCGATGTCGATCTCGCCAATAGCCTCAGCCAGATTTTCGGCCTGCATAAGCTCGCGGGCCGCGGCACGCTCAAGTTCGACATTGAGGGATCCGGAAGTTCCGTATGGATGCTGACCCATACGCTGAGCGGAACGGCGAGCCTCAACGCGCGTGACGGCGCACTCATCGGAGTCAATGTCGAGCAATTGCTGCGCCGCCTGGAGAAGCGCCCGCTGTCCGGTAACGGTGACCTCCGCAGCGGCCGCACGCCGTTCGATCAGCTCGTGCTCAACATCAAGATCGACCAGGGAATCATCTCTGTTCAAAACCTTCAAGTTGAGGGCCCGTCGGTACGGCTGACGCTTGGCGGCCAGGCTTCCATTCCCGGGCGCGACCTCGATTTGCTGGGAACGGCGACTTTGGTTTCGAGCACTACCGCCGACCAATTCGACCTGCCATTTGCGGTTCAGGGTCTTTGGGACGACCCGCTCATCTTGCCCGATGCATCGAGCCTGATCCGCCGGTCACATGCGGCCGCGCCGTTGCTGGACTCGGTCAGAAGGCACTCAGCGGATGACGCCGTTCGCTCGGTGATCGATCAGTTGTTCGCCGGGCCGGAGACGTCACCGGCGCCCGCGCCGGTCGCGACAACGCCGGCCGCCGCGGCCGCGCCACCGGCCTCGCGATAAGGCCAGCCGCACGGCGTGGCGGCGGCAGCGCCTGCCCCTCATCAGATCGACGGTTTCAGGATAGCATCGGGCTGAAACAGCCGGGGCAGGCTTTTTTTCGGCTCATGCTCTATGATTCGCGGCGCACGAATCAGCGGGCTTTGTGGCCCGCGACGGGGCCCGGATGCTCAGGCACTTCACCCGCACTGTGGTCAAGGTGCTGATCGCTTCGCTGATCGTCGGGACGATCCTTGCCCATTTCGGCTTGACAGTCGACGATCTGATGCGGGCGGCGGGGCTCTCGACCGACCATATCGAGGATTTGGCGCGCCAGGGCGTCGCTTGGGCGCTGCCCAATGTGCTGCTCGGCGCGCTGGTGATCGTCCCGGTCTGGTTTGTGTTCTATCTATTTCGCCCGCCGGGCGAGAGCAGGGATTGAGTCGGAGACATGCTAGCTCTGTGCCGGCGTTCCCCTTGCGCCCGTGAGCTTGGCGAGCAGCGAGGCCGTGAGCACGGCGACGCCGACGATCGCCACGAAGATGGTGCACACCGCGTTGATCTCCGGTTTCACGCCAAGACGCACCTCCGAGTAGATGCGGATCGGCAGCGTTGTTGCGCCCGGTCCGGTGGCGAAGCTTGCGATGACGAGGTCGTCGAGCGACAGCGCGAAGGCGAGCATCCAGGCGGCGGCAATCGCCGGCAGGATCAGCGGCAAGGTCACGGTCAAAAACGTACGCAGCGGCGGGGCGCCGAGATCCATCGCCGCCTCCTCAAGGCTCATGTCGAAATCGACAAGCCGCGACTGGACAATGACACTGACGAAGCAGCTCGCCATCGTGGTGTGGGCAATGACCACGGTCCAGAAGCCGCGGTCGATCGCGATGGCGACAAATAAAAGCAGCAATGACAGCCCGGTGATCACTTCCGGCATGACCAGTGGCGCATAGATCATTGACGCGAACAGGAGCCGGCCGCGGAAGCGGCCGAAGCGAACGAGCGTCAAGGCCGCTAGCGTGCCCAGCACCGTCGCTGCGCTCGCCGACACGAACGCCACGCGCACGCTGATGAAAGCCGCATCGAGGAGCGCCGTATCGCCGGCAAGCTCGGCGTACCAGTGCGTCGACCAGCCACCCCATACGGCGACCAGGCGTGAAGCGTTGAACGAATAGATCACCAACACGACGATTGGCACATAGAGGAAAGCGATGCCAAGCACGAGAGCGAGGAGATTGAATGCGGTGACCTTGCGCATGCTCAGCCCCGCTCCCCGCTCCGCATCGCCTGGTGCTGAAATAGAACGATCGGCGTGACCAGAAGACAGGTCAGCACGACCGCCACCGCCGCCGCGGTCGGCCAATCCTTGTTGCCGAAAAATTCCATCCAGATCGTCTGGCCGATCATTGGGTTGCGCGAGCCGCCGAGCAGATCGGGGATGACGAATTCGCCGACGATGGGAATGAAGCACAGCAGCACGCCGGCGAGCACACCTGGCGACGACAGCGGCATGGTGACGAGCAAGAACGTCTTCCAGCGCGGACAGCCGAGATCGGCGGCCGCTTCGAGCAGCGACTCGTCAAGCTTTTCGAGCACCGCATAGAGCGGCAACACCATGAACGGCAGATAAGAATAGACGATGCCGATATAGATCGCAGTGTCGGTGGCGAGCCAGACCGGCGGTTCGCGCACGATGTGCAACGCCATCAGCAGCTGATTGAGCGGTCCGTCGCGCTGCAGGATGTTCATCCAGGCATAGATGCGGATGAGAAACGAGGTCCAGAACGGCAACACGACAAGCACGACCAGAATGGCTTGCAGCAGCTTCGGCGTACGCGCCATGCTGTAGGCGATCGGGTAACCGATGACCAAAAGCATCAGCGTCGAGAACGCGGCGATTTCGAGACTTTTCACGTAGGACAACAGATAAAGCGGATCGGAACCGAGCAGGCGGTAATTGTCGAACGAGAGGCCGTGGATGAAATTCTCGATTCCGCGCAAGCCCGCGCCGAGATTGAGCACGGGCGTGTAAGGCGGCAGCGCGATCGCGCTTTCCGAGAAACTGATCTTGAGCACGATCAGAAACGGCACGAGAAAGAAAGCGACGAGCCATACATAGGGAATCGCGACGGCAAGCTTCTGCGCAAGCGGACGTTTCAGGCGCGCGGTCGCGGCGTCGGTCATGGCTTCATCATGTCAGCACTTACCGTGTCAGCACGATCGCCGCTGCTGCCGAAAAGCTCAGCCAGACATTCTCTTCAGCGCGCAGAGCGCACGCGCCATCGTCGCCGGTATTGGCAATCGCGGCTTTGACGCGCGATCCGTCGGCAAGCCTTACCTGATAGATCGACAGTTCGCCCAGATAACCGATTTCGGCGATCGTCCCAGCGAGGCGGTTCTCCATGTCGGGCGTCGGCTCGTCGCGGGAAACGCGCATGCGCTCGGGCCGTACCGCCACCCAGACCAGCGTGCGCGGCTCCGCAACAATCGGCTCAGCCAGCCGCACCTGGCCGGCCGCCGTTCCTTCAACGCTTAGGCGGTCGTCGCCGACGCGGCCTTCGAACAGATTGATGTCGCCGACAAAATCTGCCACCCAGCGGGAATTCGGCCGCTGGTAGATTTCTTCCGGTTCGGCGACCTGCACGAGTCGGCCGCGATCCATCACGCCGATGCGGTCGGCGACAACCATCGCCTCGCTCTGGTCGTGGGTGACGATGATGAACGTGAGCCCGAGCTGTCGCTGCAGCTCCATCAACTCGAACCGCGTCGCATCGCGCAGTTTCTTGTCGAGCGCGGCCAGCGGCTCGTCGAGCAAGAGCACGCGCGGACGTTTGACCAGGCAGCGCGCCAGTGCCACGCGCTGGCGTTGGCCGCCGGAGAGTTCATGCGGCTTGCGCGCGCCGAAGCCTTCAAGCTTGACCAGCGCCAGCATGTCGGCGACACGCCCGGCGATCTCATGCTTCGGCAGGCCCTCCTGCTTGAGACCGAACGCGATGTTGGCTTCCACGGACAGGTGCGGAAACAGCGCGTAGCTCTGGAACATCATGTTGACCGGCCGCCGGTGGGGCGGCACCGGCGCGAGATCGACGCCGTCGAGCACGATGCGGCCGGTGTCTGGCCGTTCGAAACCGGCGATCAGCCGCATCAACGTGGTCTTGCCGCAGCCGGACGGACCCAGAAGAGCAAAAAACTCACCGGAATGGATGTCGAGGGAGAGATGATCGACCGCCGCGAAGCCGCCAAAACGCTTGCTCAAGCCCTCGATGCGCAACAGCGGACGCGCGCTGCCCTCGGCCGCCGGGCTCAATTTCGCTTCGACCGTGTGCATTGATGCTCCGCCCACGTCGCGGCCATGCCGGCTGCGCGCCGCCCCACAATACCCAGCGCAAATACCTAGCGCATATGACGGTCGAGAGGGAATCCTGCGGCCACAATACGGCGGCTGTGCTGCCGCTGCGCAGCGTTATTCCGCGGCGGATACGATCGGCGGAAGGACGGCGTCGTCGACCGAATCGGTCAAGAGCTTGCGCGGTTCGGGACCGTAATAATCGCCCAGACGCACCACCGGCCGCGGCTGCGTCATGATCGAGACCAGCCGGTCATAGATTGCTTTCGCGGACACCGGCTTGGTCAGGTATTCGTTGACGCCAAGCCGCACCGCCTCGACCACCCGCCAGCGTTCGCAATGCCCGGTCAGCATAATGATCGGGATATCCGGCATCGGGAACACGCCGGGCGAGCGCACGATGCGGACGAGTTCCGCCCCGCTCAATAGCGGCATTTCCCAGTCGAGGATCACCACGTCGGGAGCCACCGTGCGGATGGCGTCGAGCGCGGTGATGCCGTCGGGCGCCTCGTAGATGTCTTTGACGCCGCAATTGACCAGCAGATTGCGAATCATCTTGCGCATGTACTGGTTGTCGTCGACGACCAACACCCAGAGCGACTGGATGAGATCCTCGACTTCTTTTTTCGACAACGTAGGTGTCATGTTGCGGCGGCGCAGTCGGGGTTGAAATATGCGGACGCCAAATTGGCTCGCCCACCGCTATCAGATCACGCGCCTCTTGCGGCTTGGTAAAGTTGCAGGCGCAATCCGCGTCGAAGGCTGTTGCGGTTTTGGCGTGGTGAGCTTTCCGTTAATTGAGCGGCACGGCGATCGGCGCGGCGAACCGGTGTGGTTCCGACGAGGCTTGGTGCCTCAATTGATCAGCACAACTTCGCTCAGTCCCGGATCGGATTCCGGTTTGTAGCTCGAAATCTTGCGCGGCTCGGGTACGTAGTAACCGCCCTTCTGCACCATTGGCCGCGGCTTGGCGAGGATTGAAAAGAGGCGGACGTGCAGCGCTTTGGAAGACACCGGCTTGAGCAGGAATTCGTTGACGCCGAGTTTGACCGCTTCGATCACCCGCGACCGGTCGGCAAAGGCGGTGAGCATGATGATCGGCACGTTCGGGAAAGGGAAGCTGCCGGGCGAGCGCACCTCGCGGACGAATTCCGCTCCGTTGGGGCTTGGCATTTCCCAATCGAGAATGACGACGTCGGGAGCGTGCGTGCTGATTGCTTCCAGTCCGCTGCGGCCGTCATTGGCCTCGTAGATCGTCTTGATACCGATGGCCTGCAGGAGCGAGCGCGTCACCTTGCACATGGTGTGCTCGTCATCGACGACAAGCACTTTCAGTTCGACAAGCTGCTTTTGTATTTGGCCTGCAAGCTTATCCATCGTGTCCCTGCAATCGAGGCCGCCCTGAAACGGCAAATTTCATTCAAATGATGACACCACGGACACATAAAATTGAGATGAAACAGATGCGTAAAATTTTAAACGTTCTTGGCCCCGCGGACGCGCGTTCACGCTTTGGCGCTCGCCATGAAGATTTCCAGTGCCGTGCGCTGCGCCGGCGAAAACCGCAAGCCCAGTTTGGAGCGGCGCCAGAGCACGTCGTCGGCGGTCTGCGCCCACTCCTTGTCCATCAGGTAGTCCACCTCGGCGGCAGTGAGGTCGGCGCCGAAGCGCTGCCCGAGATCGTCAAGCCGCGTCGCGTTTTTGAGCACGTCGCCGACGCGCGTGCCATAGGCGTGCGTGAGCCGCCGCGCGTGCTCGTCGGTCAGAAACGGCCAGCGCTGCAGGGTGTGTGCAATCAGCGCCTCGATGCCGTCATAGGCGAAATCTCCGCCCGGCAGCTTGCTCTCTGCGGTCCAGCGCCGCGACGGTGGAAAGAAATGCGCAAGCTTGCCGAGAGCGTCCTCGGCAAGGCGCCGGTAGGTCGTGATCTTGCCGCCATAGACCGTGAGCAGCGGTGCTTCGCCGAACCGCTCGTCGAGAATGAGCGTGTAGTCGCGGCCGATATCCTGCGGCTTGCCGGCGCCGTCGTCGTAAAGCGCGCGCACCCCGGCATAAGCCCACACGGCATCGGCGGCGCTGATCGGGCTGCGGAAATATTCGTTCACCACGCCGCACAGGTAGTCGATCTCCTCGGCGGTCGGCGTTACCGCGGCGGGCTCGCCGGTGAAGCTCCGGTCGGTGGTGCCAATCAGCGTGAAATCGCTCTGGAACGGAATCGCAAACACCACGCGGCGGTCGGCCGCCTGGAGAATGTAAGCGCGGTCGTGATCGTAGAGCTTGGGTACGACGACATGGCTGCCTTTGTCGAGCCGCAGATGCGGCTTCGATTTCTGCCGCAGTGCGTTTTCAGCGACGGTCTCGACCCAGGCACCGGCAGCGCTGACCAGCACGCGTGCGGTGACGACGTCGCGCTGGCCGCGCGCATTGAGAATCACGCGCCAGACGTCGCTGCGCTCCGCGCGCACGCAGCGTGTGCGCGTGCGGATGGTGGCGCTGCGCTCGGCGGCGTCGACCGCGTTGAGCACGACAAGGCGCGCGTCGTCGGCAAAGCAGTCCGAATATTCGTAGCCGCGACGAAAGGCAGGGCGTAGCGGATGGCCGGCCGGGTCGGTCAATAGATCGAGTTCGCTTGTGCCGGGGAGAATTTCGCGCCGGCCGATCCAGTCGTAGATGAGTAGACCGAGTCGGAGCAGGATGGCCGAGCGGCGCGCCGGATTGACCGGCAGCACGAAGCGCAGCGGACGAATGAGGTGGGGCGCCGATTTGAGCAGTATCTCGCGCTCGGCGAGCGCACTGCGCACAAGGCGAAATTCGCCGTGCTCCAGATAACGCAAACCGCCGTGAATCAATTTCGAGGAAGCCGACGAGGTGCCGGAGGCGAGATCGTTCTGTTCGACGAGCAAGACCCGCAAGCCGCGGCCGGCGGCGTCGCGCGCGATGCCAGTTCCGTTGATGCCGCCGCCGATGACGGCCAGATCGAAGTCAGCCACCGATTCTCCTTTGCGAAGAGCATAACTAACATCGTCATCGTCAGCGAACGCTCACGCCATTCGTCATCGAGAAACCAGATAGGTTCCGCCGGCGCCATCACCCGCAATTTACCGGCTCGCCCGCCTCGGTGGCCATGACAACGTGGGGCAAATCGGCGATGATATGCGTTGGCAGGTTGATATGGATTTTCGCGATCGTCATGTGGTGATCAGCGGTGGCGCCGGCGCGCTCGGCAGCGCCGTCGTTGCGGCCTTGGTCGAAGCTGGCGCGGTCTGCCATGTGCCTTGCTTCAACGAGGCCGAGGCGCAGCGTTTCCCTTTGCGCGACAATAAACAGGTGAGGCTCAGCGTTACTGGCAGCCTCGCCGATGAGGGAAATGTCGAGCGCGCCTATCAGGGAACCGCGCCGCTCTGGGCCTCGATCCATATCGCCGGCGGCTTTGCCGCCGGGCCGCTGGCCAAGACCAGCATCGAGACGCTGCGCCAGCAGCTCGACATGAATTTTGTCAGCTGCGCGCTGTGCTGCCGTGCCGCCGTGAACGCGATGGCGGGCGCCGGCGGCCGCATCGTCAATGTCGCTGCCCGCCCGGCGCTGGAATGGCGCAGCGGCGCTGGCATGGCAGCCTATGCTGCCAGCAAGACTGCGGTTGCCGCGCTTACGGTTGCGCTCGCCGAAGAGGTCGTCAAAGACGGCATCCTGGTTAATGCGGTCGCGCCTTCGACCATGGACACGGCGGCCAATCGGCAAGCTATGCCCAAGGCCGATTTCGCACTCTGGCCCAAGGTCGAAGAGGTAGCGGCGACGATCGTCTTTCTGGCTTCGACCGACAACCGCGTGACCCGCGGCGGGATCGTGCCGGTTTACGGACGATCGTAGAGCGGGTCTCGGCGAAAAGAAGCTGCATCGGAGCGCGCCTGACAGGTTGGGAAGCCAACATAGACGCGTTGCGCTAATAGCCCGGCCACAGTCCCGGCGTTGCCAGTTCAAGCAAATGCCCGTCGGGATCGCGAAAATAAATGCTCTCACCGCCGCGTGGCCATTTGGTGCGGCCTTCAATCGCCACGCCGGCGGCAGTCAATTGCTCTTCCCAGGCGGCAAGCGCATCGGCGGCGATGGAGAAGGCGATGTGTACCGGACCGGTGCCGTCATGGGGCGGAATCGTGCCGCCTGGCAAATGCACGGTCTGCAGTGAATGACCGCGCAAGAACAAGAGCAGCACGCCGCGCGCGCCGACATCATAAGCGCACAGCCGTTGATCGCGATAAATGCTGTTAAGTCCGAGCGTTAGCTCGTAGAACGGACAGGCGCGGGCGAAGTCGTCCACATAGAGCACGGTTTCAAGCACGCCGAGCAGGTTGGGCATGCGCCTGTCCTTCTTGCCATGACCTGCACAGGTTTATCCCGAAACCGGAACGATCTCGCGCTGCGGGGCGCGGACCAATCGGCTCACCGCGCTCGCGGCGACGATGGCGTGCTGCTGCGCGTAGGCTTCGTGATTGCGCTCGATGTAGTCGAGGTCATAGAGGTAATTGACCATCAGCCCACACGACTGGGCGAGTGCGCGTGCCGAAGTATCGCCGAGCCAATTGAGCCGCTCGAGCCGCGCGCCGTTGCCAAGATGGAAGCGCGCGACCGCATCGACCGGCAAACCGAGGCCGTTGCGCCCGCGCATGTAATACCACGCGGCGGCGCGCAGCAGCGGCTCGCGCACGTTTTCGGCGATTTCCGGTGTGCTCCACCAATCCGGATTATCGAGTGCAGCGAGCGCCTGGCGGTCCTCGTCGTCGAGCGCGAGCGAAGCCTCTTGCGCGCGCTCACGCGTGAGCCAGGCAGCGAAATTCGGCGCCGGCGACAGCGTGACGAAGGTCGACACCCGTCCCTCCTCGCGCGAAACCTCCTCGACCACCTGCTTGATAAGAAAATGTCCGAAACTCACGCCAGCGAGTCCGCGCTGGCAGTTGGTGATCGAATAGAACGTCGCTGTCGTCGCCCGCTCGGGGTCGACCACGTCGCGCTTGACGGCAAGGATCGGGGCGATCGCCGACGGAATTTCGCGGCTCAGCGCCACTTCGACGAAGATCAGAGGTTCGTCGACGAGCGCGGGATGAAAGAACGCGTAGCAGCGGCGGTCGGGCAGGTCGATGCGCCGGCGCAGATCGTCCCAGTCGCGGATCTCGTGCACCGCCTCGTACTGAATGATCTTCTGCAGGATCGATGCCGGCGTCGACCAATCGATGCGACGGAGCACCAGAAAACCGCGGTTGAACCAGGACGAGAACAAGTGGACGAAATCGTTGTCGATGGCGGCGAGATCGTCGCGGTGCTCTATCGCGTCCATGAGCTGTTCGCGCATGTGCACCAGCGCCGCGGTGCCGCCAGGCGCGAGGTTCAGCCGGCGGAAGAGCTCGAGCCGGCGCGGCTCGCTGGCGCGATGCAGCTCGGCCGCGGTTTCGGGCGAAGGCGAGGCGCGCCAGTCGGCGACCACGGCCTCGATGCGAGAGGTGTCATAGCCGAACGTATTCTCCAGCGCCTCGAAGAAGGCGATGCGCGGCCCGATGGTGAGCGTGGCGTAGCGGGCGAGGATTTCGCGCGCCAGCGCCACCCCGGACGCTTCGCCGCGGCCGGATAAGAGCGCCTCGCACAGCTCGATAAGCCCAGCCGAGCGCTCGCGCGCCGGTTCGCGGCGTTGGATCAAGGCCCGTCCGCGATCGGCGATGCTTTGCAACATTTCACTGAAAAACGAAGAGTTCACCGCTCATCCCCTCCGCTCGGCACTCTTTAGCTAGTGATCGAAAATGGCGCCGACAAGCGGATTGCTGCGCTCACCCGACTTGGGCGGCCCAGCCGGCGCAGTGGACAAACCCCGCCGGCTGCGCCAGTTAAAGCGCCGCGCGGCGGTGGTCTGCCTCGCGTTGGTCAATCGTCGCTGGGGGTTGTTATGCCGGGTCCGTTAGCCGGTCTGCGCGTTCTGGAGCTCGCCCGAATTCTGGCCGGGCCGTGGGCGGGACAGATCCTCGCCGATCTGGGCGCCGACGTGATCAAGGTGGAGCGCAAGGGCGCGGGCGACGACACGCGCGCCTGGGGCCCGCCGTTCGTGCCGGCGGCTGACGGCGGCAATCTTTCCTCGGCGTATTTTCATTGCACCAACCGCGGCAAGCGCTCGATCGAACTCGATTTCGAAACCGCGGAGGGCCAGCGCATCGTCAAGAAGCTGGTGTCGCGCTCGGACGTGCTGATCGAGAATTTCAAGGTTGGCGGCCTGAAGAAATTCGGCCTCGATTACGCGAGCCTTGGGCCGGACAATCCGCGGCTCATCTACTGCTCGGTTACCGGCTTCGGCCAGACCGGGCCGTCGGCGCCGCGTGCCGGCTATGATCTGATGGCGCAGGGCGTCGGCGGTATCATGGCGATGACCGGGACCCCCGATGGTCCGCCGATGCGCGTCGGCGTGCCGATCGCCGACATTTTCTCTGGCGTCTATTCCGCGGTCGGCATCCTGGCGGCGCTGGCGCGGCGGGAAAAAACCGGCCGCGGCGGCTACGTCGATACAGCCTTGGTTGATTCCACTGTCGGCACGCTCGCCTTCCAGGCGCTCAACTATCTGGTCTCGGGCGAGGTGCCAAAGCGTATCGGCAACGCTCATCCGAATCTCGTTCCCTATCAGGAATTCCCCACCGCCGACGGCCGCGTCATCATCGCCACCGGCAACGACGCGCAGTTCGTCAAATTGTGTGGCCTTCTCGGCGCGCCCGAATTGGCCGAGGTGCCGGCCTACAAAGACAACAAGGGCCGGCTCGCCCATCGCGCCGAGCTGGTCGGCAAGCTCACCGCACTCACGTCCAAGCTCAAGCGCGAGGAGCTGCTCGACAAACTCGAAGCGGCAACGATCCCGGCCGGCCCGATCAACGATCTCGATCAGGTCTTCGCCGACCCGCAGGTGATTCACCGCGGCATGCGGCTTGAACTGAAAAATCCTGCCGCCAAGGGCGGCACCAGTCCGGGTATCCGCACGCCAATCGTGCTCGACGGCGCGCCGATCGCTTCCGATCGCCCGCCGCCGCGGCTCGGCGAGCACACGGCGGAGGTTCTCAGAGAGATCGGCGAGAGCTGACGCCGCGCTCGGTTGCCCGGCGCCAGCTCGCCTGACGTTTATTTGCTTGCAGTGTGGCTGATCGCCCAAACGTAAGCAGCAACCGCGTCGACATCTGCCTCAGTCAAGTTGGCGCCGCCCTTCGGGGGCATTGGCACTTCGTAGTCGTGCGGTCTAGGCACGCCGTTCTCGATGATTTCTCTGATCCACAGAAGGCTGCCGTCGCTCACGAACGAATTGCCGCTTACCAGCGAAGGCGCTTGCGGACCGCCCTCCGCGTCCGAGCCATGGCAACCGCTGCAGGTGCCACCCGCTGCTTTGCCATGGAAGATCTGGTCGCCGAGCACGAGTTGCTCTCTGGTGCCGCCGGGCGGAATTGGGAGAGTCGCCGGGTTCAGTCCCGCAGTCCTGGGAGCCGATGCGGTGGCGTATGCCGTTGGCGTCGGGGCGGAAGCAACCGGGATATCGGCGGCGCCCTGGTAGGTGACGCGCCAAATACGGCCGTGCTGGTCGTCGGAAATGAACAAGGCTCCGTCGGGAGCCACGGCTAGTCCGGTCGGCCGGAACGCAGCCTGCTTTGGTTGCTTGATGGCGCCGGCAAAGCCGTCAGCGAAAATGACGAAGGCACCGGCCTTTTTGCCGTCCTTGAGCGGTTGGAAGACGACGTTGTAGCCGCCTTGCGGCTTTGGCGCGCGATTCCACGAACCGTGGAAGGCAATGAAGGCGCCGTCCCGGTACGCCGTGGGAAATGCGTTGCCCGTATAGATCGCCAGATCGTTGGGCGCCCAATGTCCGGGGAAGCCGGCCAACGGCGGGGTCTTCTGTGCGCAGATGCCGACCGTCTTGCCGCCATCGCCGCCATATTCCGGCGCCAGTACCAGCTTCTCCTGGGAGAGGTCGTAGTAGCATTCAGGCCAGCCGTAATCGGCGCCCTGCCGAAGCTCGACGACTTCTTCCGCCGGCTCCTCGGCGCTTTGCTCCGGCGTGTAAAGCTTGGGGAAGTTCTGCGAGAGCTGATCGCGGCCGTGCTGGGTTGCAAACAGCCGTCCGGCCGAGTCGAAGCCGAAGCCTTCGCCGTTGCGCAGGCCGGTGACGTAACGTTCGGCCGGCGAGAAATGCTGATCGGTTTTGTTGGCGTCGAACCGCCACGTGCCGGCGCGCGTTTCCAGTTCCGTGCACGGATCGTGTCCGGGCGAGGCCGGCATGCGATTGTCGATCTGACACGAGTTAGTGGCCGAGCCTATGTCGACGTAGATGTTTCCCTTCGCATCGATGATGAATGGATGCATGGGATGATCGCCGGTGAGCGGCAGCCCGGAAACGACGATCTCTGGCTCGCCCGTAGGTGCGATCGAACTGGGATCCTTCGGCAAGACGTAGCGGATGATCTTGTCGTTCTGCTCGGCATAGATCGCGCCGTTGTAATAGGCGATGCCGCTGCCGCCCGCTGAGCCTTGGGCTTTGCTGGCGCCGAAGCGCTCGATTACATCAGCATGGCCTTCGCCCTTCGAATCCCTGAGCGCGATCAGAAAGCCACCGGGGGGCGGCGTGTCGTTGTGAAAATAACGGCCGCTCCATGTGTTGACGTAGAGCACGCCGTCTGGCGCCACCGACATGTGGCGCACGTGGCCGAGATTGTCGGCGAACACGCTCGCGCAGAATCCCGGGGGCAGGGTGATGCCGCCATTGTTGCCCGGACAGGCGGGCGGCGTCTGGGCGAAGGTCGAAGACCCGCTCGGCAAAAAACCGAACAATGAGATGGCGCAAAGCGTGGCGGCGCGATAGGGCCACCGCATGGACAAGGTGCTTCGCTCCGGCATGGCGATCCTCCCTGTTGAATGCTTGCTCAAGTCTAGTACGGTCGATGTGCCCGGCAAATGACGTTGGCGAATGATTCCTGGCTGTCGCAGAAAGTTGATTGGGGTTGTCGAAAGGCTCTTAACCCCGCGTTGCCGTGATAGTTCCGGCGGATCGAAAATTTTCGCTGTCGAAATGGCGCAATGATGATCGAGATGAAATCTGAAATTCGCGACGGCATGTGCATCGACTGGGATGCGCCGATCACGATGGACGATAGACTTATCCTGCGTGCCGACGTGTTCCGGCCGGTCGCCGACGACCACTATCCGGTTATTCTCAGCTACGGCCCGTACGCCAAGGGCTTGTCGTTTCAGGAAGGCTACCGGGGCAATTGGGCGCGGCTCACCAAAGCGGCGCCGGAAGTGCTGCAGGGATCGAGCAACAAATATCAGAATTGGGAATTGGTCGATCCGGAGAAATGGGTGCCCGACGGCTACGCCATCGTGCGCGTGGATTCGCGCGGCGCCGGCTGTTCGCCGGGGTTTCTCGACGTCTGGTCGCCGCGCGAGGCGCTCGATTTTTATCACTGTGTCGAGTGGGCCGGCACGCAGAGCTGGAGCAACGGCAAGGTCGGTATCAACGGCATTTCCTATTACGCGATGAATCAGTGGAATGCCGGCGCACTCAAGCCGCCGCATCTCGCCGCGCTCTGTATCTGGGAAGGCTCGTCCGACTATTACCGCGAGCTATGCCGGCACGGCGGCATTCTCTGCGACTTTCTGCATAGCTGGCATCCGCGCCAGGTGGCGAGTGTGCAGTACGGCGTCAGCGACCGTGGCGCGAAAAGTGCGGCCACCGGCGAGCCGGTGGCCGGTCCGCAAACGCTGCCCGCGAACGAACTTGCCAAAAACTGCGCCGACTCGCCCGATGAAGCGAAGCGGCGTCGCCTCGACGACGACTATTACGCCTCCCGCACCGCTGCTTTCGGAGAGATCGAGGCGCCGTTGCTCTCAGCCGCCAATTGGGGCGGCATGGGCTTACACACCCGCGGCAATTTCGAAGGCTTTCTGCGCGCCGGCTCCAAACAAAAATGGCTGGAAGTGCACGGCGACACCCACTTCACTCATTTCTACAGCCGCTACGGAGAGACGCTGCAGAAGCGCTTCTTCGGCCATTTTCTCAAAGGCGAAGATACCGGCTGGCAGCAGCAGCCGCGCGTGGCGCTCAACGTCCGCCATCCGCACGAGAAGTTCGTCTTGCGCGGCGAAGCCGAATGGCCGATCGCGCGCACGCAGTGGACCAGATATTTCTTGCAGCCGGACGGATTGGGACTTTCGCCGCAGGAGTTGGGGGCCGATGTGCGGCTCGACTATGACACGACCGGTGAGGGTTTGACATTCTGCACGGCGCCGATGACGCAAGACCTCGAAATCACTGGCCCGGTCGCCGCCAAGCTGTTCGTCTCATCACAAACCACAGACGCCGACTTGTTCCTCGTGTTGCGCCTGTTCGACCCCGACGGCAAGGAAGTCACCTTCATCGGCTCGAACGATCCGCGCGTGCCGGTCGGATTGGGCTGGCTGCGTGCCTCGCAGCGCAAGCTCGATCCGGAGCGTTCGCTGCCACACCGGCCTTGGCACGCGCACGCCGAGGAATGGCCGCTCGCCCCCGACGAGCCGGTTGAGCTCGACATTGAAATCTGGCCGACTTCGATTGTGGTGCCGCCGGGCTACCGTCTCGCGCTCACCGTGCGCGGCAAAGACTATGAGGTGGACGGCACCGACGCGGCGTTGCCGCATGCGCCTTATCCGATGAAGGGCGTCGGGCCGTTCCTGCACGTCGATGCGGACGACCGCCCGCCGGAAATCTTCGCCACGCGCAATACGCTGCACTTCGCTCCCGGGGGCAGCCCTATCTCTTGTTGCCGATCATTCCGCAGCGGTAAGCTCCATAAGAAGCAAAAAATACCGGGAGGTTCGGATGACGACGACGCGTTTCGCCGCTGTTGCGGCCGCAGTGTTCGGCTTGATCGCCGCGGTGCAGGCCGTCTCTGCGCAGTCCTATCCGAGCCGTACCGTCACCATCGTCACGCCGTATCCGGCCGGCGGCCCGACCGATCAGACCGCACGCGTGGTCGCGTCATTTATGGCAGCAAAGCTCAAGCAGAATTTCATCGTGGAGAATATCAGCGGCGGTAACACCATCGTCGCCTGCGAAAAAGTCGCCCACGCCGCGCCCGACGGCTACACGCTGATCCTGCCGAATTTGCAGCTGTCGGCGAACGCGACGCTGTTCAAGGCGCTACCGTTCGATACGGTGACGGATTTTCGGCCGGTGATGCTGATCAACCGCAATCCGCTGGTGCTGGTCGGCCGCAGCACGCTGCCCGCCGACAATCTGCACGACCTGATCGCGCTGATGAAAAAGGAGCGGCTCAGGGCCGCCATTCCCGGCTACGGCGCAACCGGCCACCTCGCCACCGCGCTGCTCGCGCAGGAGGCCGGCGTGAAGGTCGACATGATTCCCTACCGCGGCGCGACGCCAGCGATCACCGATCTGCTCGGCGGACAGGTCGATCTGTTGCCACGCCGCAATCGGTGGTGCAGCTGGTCAATACCAGCAAGCTGAAAGCCTACGGTGTGACCGCCAAGGATAGACTGTCCGAACTGCCGAACGTCGAAAGCTTCGTCAGCGTGCTCGGCCCGAAGCTCGATTTCGCCTACTGGCAGGCGCTGTTCGCGCCCGGCAAGACGCCCGAACCGGTGATCACGACGCTCAACGCCGCGCTGCAAGAGGCCGTCTCCGATCCGACCATCGTGAAGAACTGGGCGACGCAGGGCGTCACCGTCTTCCCGCCAGAACAACGCTCGCCGGAGGCGGGCGAAACGTTCTTCAAGAGCGAGATCGCACGCTGGGGCGAGGTGATCCGCGCCAACGATATTCACCTCGATCAGTAAGTCGTCATTGCCGGGCTTGACCCGGCAATCTATGCCGACTCCACGAAAGAAGAGCGCTTCTGAGAGGTCAACGGGAGCCGCTTGTCGCCATGGACCAGCGGGTCAAGCCCGGTGGTGACGAACCCAAGTCGGCGCGCCTCAGACATCTACTTTTAACGCGGCGATAAACGCCTCCTGCGGGATGTCGACCTTGCCGAACTGACGCATGCGCTTCTTGCCTTCTTTCTGCTTCTCTAGAAGTTTGCGCTTGCGCGTCACGTCGCCGCCGTAGCACTTCGCCGTTACGTCCTTGCGAAAGGCGCGCACGGTTTCCCGCGCGACGATCTTGCCGCCGATGGCAGCCTGAATCGGCACCTGGAACATGTGCGGCGGAATGAGCTCTTTGAGCTTCTCGGCCATGGCGCGGCCGCGGCTCTCCGCGCGCGTGCGGTGCACCAGCATGGCGAGCGCGTCGACCGGCTCGGCATTGACCAGCATCGAAAGCTTAACCAGGTCCGCGGGCTTGTAATCGGTGAGGTGGTAGTCGAACGAGGCGTAGCCGCGCGACACCGATTTGAGCCGGTCGTAAAAGTCGAAAACGACCTCGTTGAGCGGCAGGTTGTACTTTACCAGCGCGCGGTTGCCCACATAGGTCAGTTCTTTCTGCTCGCCGCGGCGGTCCTGGCAGAGCTTGAGCACGGCGCCGAGGTATTCGTCGGGCGTGAGTATCGTCGCCTCGATCCACGGCTCCTGCATCTCTTCGATGTGGTTGGGGTCGGGCATATCGACCGGATTGTGAATCTCCAAGCTGCTGGCCGTTGCGCAGCTTGACCTTGTAGATCACCGACGGCGCAGTCGCGATCAGGTTGAGATTGAATTCGCGTTCAAGCCGTTCCTGGATGATTTCCAGGTGCAGGAGGCCGAGAAAGCCGCAGCGGAAGCCGAAGCCGAGCGCTGCCGAGGTTTCCATCTCGTAGGAGAAGCTTGCGTCATTGAGCCGGAGCCTGCCCATGGCGGCGCGCAGCGCCTCGAAGTCGGCGGCGTCGACCGGAAACAGGCCGCAGAACACCACCGGAATAGCGGGACGGAAGCCGGGCAGCGGCTCGGTCACTGGCTTTCGGTCGTCGGTGATGGTGTCGCCGACGCGGGTGTCGGCCACTTCGCGGATCGAGGCGGTGAGAAAGCCGATCTCGCCAGGCCCGAGTTCATCGCGCTCGACCCGCTTGGGGGTAAACACGCCGACGCGGTCGACCTCGTAGGCCGCGCCGGTGCCCATCATGCGGATGCGCTGACCCTTTTTCAAAATGCCGTCGACCACGCGGAACAGCACGACCACGCCCAGATAGGCGTCGTACCAGGAATCGACCAACAGCGCCTTGAGCGGAGCGGAGGCGTCGCCTTTCGGCGGCGGCAGTCGGTGCACGATCGCTTCCAGCACGTCCGGCACGTTCAGCCCGGTCTTCGCCGAAATCAGAATGGCGTCGGAAGCGTCGAGCCCGATCACGTCCTCAATCTGCTGCTTGACCTTCTCGGGCTCAGCGGCCGGCAGGTCGACCTTGTTGAGCACCGGCACGATCTCGTGATTGTTGTCGATCGCCTGATAGACGTTGGCAAGCGTCTGCGCCTCGACGCCCTGGCTGGCGTCGACCACAAGCAGCGAGCCCTCGCAGGCGGCAAGCGAGCGGTTGACCTCATAGGCGAAGTCGACATGGCCGGGCGTGTCGATCAGGTTGAGCACGTAGTCCTTGCCATCGCGCGCCCGGTACTTGAGCCGCACGGTCTGCGCCTTGATGGTGATGCCGCGCTCGCGCTCGATGTCCATGGAATCGAGCACCTGCTCGACCATTTCGCGCGCTTCGAGCCCGCCGGTCAGCTGGATAAGCCGGTCGGCCAGTGTCGATTTGCCGTGGTCGATGTGGGCGATAATCGAAAAATTGCGGATGTTGGCGATGGGAACCGCACTCATGGGGCGCAGATAACATCGGGGTGGGCGAGCGGCAAGCGGGCGCCCGGAGACCGTTCCGCGGTACGCTGATATCGACAGACGGGTCGCGCATCAGCGTGGCAAACTTGACGACGATTTCGTCTTGAAATGGTATACGCGGGCAACTTTGCCGGAGCACCCCCTTTGGGCATGACCACACAAGTACGCCGGGTTTGCCCCCGTCTTTGGTTCTTTTTCAAGTTCCTGCATTACAAATACCTGTCAGGAGAGAGCGAAATCCTCGCCTTGCGCGATTTTCTGCCGCAGGGGGAGAAGATGGCAATCGACGTGGGATCGTCCATAGGTCTTTATTCCCGAGCGCTCGCCGGTTTAGTGCCCAAAGTCGTGTCCTTCGAAGCCAACCCCACAGTGGCGACATTCGCCAGGGCGGTAGCCCCGCGCAACGTTGAGGTCATCAACATTGCGCTCTCGTCGGCGGCCAAGCGCGCCACGCTCCGCATTCCAGTCAACGGGCGCGGCCACACCATAGACGATCTCGCGACAGTTGATGAGAAAATCGATTTCGGTGGCGGCAAGTTCATTGTCGCCGAGATTTTGTCGAAGCCTCTTGATGCGTACAACTACGCCAATTGCGGGTTCATCAAGATCGATGTCGAAGGCCACGAGGAGGAGGTTCTCGAAGGCGCTAAAAACCTGATCGAGCGGTGCCGTCCCGTGTTGATGATCGAGCTCGAGGAGCGTCACAATCCGGGCGCCGTCGATCGGGTCACGCGGCGGCTCTCTCAACTCGGTTATGGCGGATATTTCCTCACCGACGGAAAATGGCTGCCGATTGAGAAGTTTCGTGCGCAAAGCGACCAGGACTGGCAGACGGCGTTGAAGACGCCGCCTCGCTTTTGTCGCAGGGCCCACTACATCTGTAATTTCGTCTTCGTCCCGCTTGAAGCGCCACCGCGGGCGATGGCGCAACTCGCGGCCTGGCCGATCAATACCTGTACTGATCGCTCTTGAACGGGCCGTCCTGCGGCACGTTGATGTAGGTCGCCTGCTTGTCTGACAGCTTTGTCAGCCTGACGCCGATTTTGTCGAGATGCAGCCGCGCCACCTTCTCGTCGAGCGTCTTCGGCAGGGTATAGACCTTCTTCTCGTATTTGGTCGAATTGGCCCACAGCTCGATCTGCGCCAGCGTCTGGTTGGTGAACGACGACGACATGACGAAGCTCGGATGACCCATGGCGTTGCCGAGGTTGACCAGGCGCCCTTCCGACAGAAGGATGATGCGATGGCCGTCGGGAAATTCGATCTCGTCGACCTGCGGCTTGATGTTGATCCATTTCAGGTTCTTGAGCGCCGCGACCTGAATCTCGCTGTCGAAGTGGCCAATGTTGCAGACGATGGCGCGGTGCTTCATCTTGCGCATGTGGTCGATGGTGATGACGTCGACGTTGCCGGTGGCGGTGCAGAAAATGTCCGCGCGCGGTGCGGCGTCCTCCATGGTAACGACTTCGTAGCCTTCCATCGCCGCCTGCAGTGCGCAGATTGGATCGACCTCCGAAACCATGACGCGGCAGCCGGCTTGGCGCAGCGAGGCGGCCGAGCCTTTGCCGACGTCACCAAAGCCGGCGACCATCGCCACCTTGCCGGCCATCATCACGTCCGTGCCGCGGCGGATGCCGTCGACCAGCGACTCGCGGCAGCCGTATAGATTGTCGAACTTCGACTTGGTGACGCTGTCGTTGACGTTGATGGCGGGAAACAGGAGCCGGCCTTCGTTCTGCATCTGATAGAGCCGGTGCACGCCGGTGGTGGTCTCCTCGGTGACGCCGCGGATATTCTTCGCCGTCTGTGAATACCAGCCCGGCTTGTCCTTGAGCCGCTTTTTGATGGCGGCGAACAGCACTTCCTCTTCCTCGTTGTTGGGATGATTGAGCGCTGCCGGATTGGTCTCCGCATGCGAACCAAGATGCATCAGCAGCGTGGCGTCGCCACCGTCGTCGAGGATCATGTTGGGCGCGCCGCCGTCGGCCCATTCGAAAATACGGTGGGTGTATTCCCAATAATCGATCAGCGACTCGCCCTTGACGGCGAACACCGGCGTGCCGCCGGCGGCGATGGCGGCGGCGGCGTGGTCCTGTGTCGAGTAGATGTTGCAGGAGGCCCAGCGGATATCGGCGCCGAGCGCCGCGAGTGTCTCGATCAGCACGGCGGTCTGGATCGTCATGTGCAGTGAGCCGGCAATGCGGGCGCCGCGCAGCGGCTGACGGGGCCCGTATCCCTCGCGGGTCGCCATCAGCCCGGGCATCTCGGTTTCGGCAATGGAGATCTCTTTGCGGCCCCACTCGGCGAGCCCAATGTCCTTGACCACGTAATCGGCCGGCGCAGTGCTTTTTGGCTTGGTCGACGTGCTCATCGGGATTCCTTCGGCGGTGGGCCTAACTGGTGCAAGGTGTGTCGGGCTGGCCGGCGCAGACGCCGGACGCGGCTCGCTATAGCAGGGCGGCCGGCTCACGGCAATAAAGACATAAAGATACCTTTATGTGCGGTCCGCGCGAGTTCTTGCCTCATGCCGACGCAGCCCCTGCCGAACGAGCGCTGCTTGGCAAGATTGTTGCTTGTGCAGCCTCCGGCGCGTCACTCGCCGGCCGCCGCAAGTCAAGCCCGTCAAGTCAAGCCTGTTTTGTAGTCAGTGTGGAACGGGGACAGCACGCCCTCGGGACTTTATTTTCATGGTGCTCCTCACCGAGCATCCGCCGGAGCATGACATCGGAGCGGCAACACAGCCCCACCACTTGCGGGCCAACACGAGAGCAGCACAGATGGCCGATGAAGATATACTGAACCTCCAGCCCGCTCCGGATGCCGGAACGATTCCGGAATCGACGCTTGCACCCAGCGCATCGGCGGAACATTTCGCCGCCGAAATTGCCGAAGCCGCCGTACCGCCTGAACCTGCGATATCGGCTAAACCTGAACCTGAACCTGCCGAACCTGCTGAAACGGCTGAAGTCACCGATCACGGCAGCCCCGGCATCGCAGCTGCCGGCAATGGCAAAAGCTGGTCCCCTCGGCCGCTGCCGGTATCGAAACGCCGCCCGGGGCAGGCCGTCCGTCATGGAAACTACGGCATGACGCCCCGGCGTTTTGTCACATTGAGAGAGAGCGACCCAAAGCCGGTGCTGGCCGCACCCAACGCGAACCAAGAGGGGAGCGAGGCGCGCGCCGCGCGCAGCGTCCGCAGGGCTCTGTGGATCATAGCGATCGCGACCGCGGTCAATGTGGGCGTGGCGGCCCTGCAATGGCATGAGTTGCACCGGGCCTCTAGTGCGGCACACACGGTGGACGCGGCGGGTACGATCAATCGCGCTTCGCTGCCGTGAGAACGCTTAATCGTCCTCGCCGAAGCGCGAGGCAATAAGCGCCGCGAGCGCGTCGATGACCTCGGCTGCTTCCTTGCCGGTGGCGTCGATCGTGATTGAAGTGCCGGGGGCGGCGGCAAGCATCATGAGTCCCATGATGGATGTGCCGCCGACCGTTTCCCCGTTGCGGCTGACGCGAACGTCGGCGTCGAATTTTTCAACCATCTGCACGAACTTCGCCGAGGCGCGGGCGTGCAATCCCTTTTTGTTGCAGATGGTGAAGGTGCGAACGACAGCGCCTTCGCGCGAAGGCGGCTCCGCGGACTGACCTTCGCCGCGGCCTTCTGCCGGCCCGCTCATTTTCCGTTGAGCACCCGGCTAGCGATGGTGACGTATTTGCGTCCGGCCTCTTGCGCGGCTGTGACCGCCTCGGCCAACGGACATTCGCCGCGCACCTTGGCGAGCTTGACCAGCATCGGCAGATTGATGCCGGCCAGCACTTCGACCTTGGGCTGGCTCATGACCGAGATGGCAAGATTGGACGGCGTGCCGCCGAACATGTCGGTGAGAATGGCGACGCCGTCGCCGGTATCGACGCGCTTGACCGCCGCGATGATGTCCTTGCGGCGCGCTTCGACATCGTCTTCAGGGTCGATAGTGACGGCCTCGATCTGCTCCTGCGGCCCAACCACGTGTTCCAAGGCGGCGCGGAATTCGACCGCAAGCCTCCCGTGGGTAACAAGAACAAGACCGATCATGGAACTCACCGCGGGCGCATCCCGGTTGCACCGCACGAAAGGGCCCTCATCATCGTCATCCGAAGTCGCAGCGCAAGAGGCCTTATCGGCGAATTTCGTGGGTTGTTGCATTGCGGCAGACCAAAGTCGAATCAGATCTCCGCATAAGTCTAGCCACGCGATCCGACGCCGGACCGCTACAGCACGGGCCGATTCTAAGGGCTTTATGGTTAACCAATCTCCACCAAGCGCGATGCGCTCAGGCGTTCGTAATTGCCGTCGGCCGGAACTTATTCCTACGATAAGCAATCCGGCCCGATCATTCGGGCGGTGATGTGAGGGCCGCCAATATCATCGGCAAGGCGTCGTTCCCCGCTGCGACCGCAAGCCGCGGCAGCCTTATGCCCTCGATTTCCGTCCAGCGCTGTTCAGGTTCCGGCAAACGTTCGGCGCTCGCGCCCAGGTCGACAACGAGACCGACAACCGCTTCAGGCTCGTGTGGCATCCGCGCGATGCCGATGCCGCGCACTTCGATCAGTCCGGCAAGCGTCGGGGCCGGCCGGACCAGCAAACGCCCTCCGGCAGCCTGCAGGTGCACACGGTCGTCGCCGACAAGACGCGCGAACGACAGCAGGCCGGTGCGGCCGGCTTCGATGAGAGAGCGCGCGAGCCGCGACTTGCCCGTGCCAGATGCACCGCGGATCAACACCGCGCGCGCGCCGGCGAGGACCGCCGAGGCATGCACGGTCGCGTTCATCTGTTAGGTCGCTGGCAGGCGAACAATGAAACGAGCGCCGATCACCTTTGGCTCCGTGTCGGGCCCCGGACCGGCAGGAGCCGCGATCCTGTTCTCCACCCAGATGGCGCCGCCATGCGCTTCGACGATCTGTTTGGAGATCGACAGTCCAAGGCCGGAATTCTGTCCGAAGCCCTGATGCGGCCGGTCGGTATAGAAGCGTTCGAAGATCTTCTCGACTGCGTCCGGCCGCACGCCCGGTCCATCATCGTCGACGAAAATCTCGATGTTGTTTTTGGCCCGGCGGCAGGTGACGCGCACGCCGCCGCCCTGCGGCGAGAATGAGCGCGCGTTCTCGATCAAATTATCGACGACCTGGCCGAGCCGCGAATCGTGGCCCGGGGCCTGAAAGGCGCGCACACCGCCGCCCTCGAATTTGAGCGTCACCTTCACGCCGTCGTCGCGCTTGACCTCGTTGGCGACGGCAACGACCGTGTTGAGGAGCTTGGCGAGATCGACCGGTGCGGACTCCTGACGCTGCAATTCGGCGTCGAGGCGGCTCGCATCGGAAATGTCGGAGATCAGCCGGTCGAGCCGCTGCACGTCGTGTTTGATGACTTCAAGCAACCGCTCGCGGCTCTGCTCGCTTTTGGCGACCGGCAGCGTCTCCACCGCGGAACGTAGCGAGGTCAGCGGATTTTTCAGCTCATGGGCGACGTCAGCGGCAAAGCGCTCGATGCCCTCGATGCGGCTGTAGAGTGCGTTGGTCATGTCGCGCAGCGTGCCCGACAGATGGCCGATTTCGTCGCGCCGCTTGGTGAAATCGGGAATCTCGACGCGCGATTGGATGCGCCGGCGCACGCTTTCGGCGGCGTCAGCGAGCCGCCGTACTGGCTCGGCGATCGTGCCGGCCAGAAGAATGGACAGCACCACCATCACGGCGGCGGCGACGAGAAAGATCTTGAGAATGGCGAGCCGTTCGGCAGTCACCATGTTGTCGATGTCGGCGCCTTGCGTCGACAGCAGGAGCGCGCCGCGCACCGCGCGGAAACGCTGCACCGGCACGGCGACCGAGACAATGACATCGCCGCGTTCGGTGATGCGCACCATGCTGGCGTCTTGGCCGGTGAGCGCCTGCGCGACCTCCTGATAGCCCTTGCCGTCGTCGGGACCCAGCTCATGATAAAGCGGCAGATGGCCGCGGTTGAGCCATAGGCGGACCGCCGCGTAGAGCCGTTCGAAAAAGCCGGGCTTTCTGGCGTTCGGCGATGGCAGGTCGAAGCGTAGCACGTCGCCGCGGCCGAACAGGTCGCGGCTGTCGACTGTCAAAATCCCATCGCGGTCGTAGATGCGCGCGCGCGTCTTGGTCGGTGAGACGAGGTCGCGCAGCACCGGCGCCACGCGCTCGGGATTGATCGGAAAATCGATGCCGTAGAGCGCGTCTTCCGACGGACCGTAGCTTTCGCCGGGCTGCAGTTTTTGCAGCTTCTCCGGATCGACGGTGATCGAAGAGCCGTTTTCGACGGTGGCCGCATCGGCGATCGCGTGCGCGATGATCTGGCCTTGCTGCAACAGGCTTTGGACGCGAGCGTCGATCAATCTTTCGCGGAAGGGCGACAGATAATTGATGCCGATGGACAGCGCGAACAATCCGGCGACGTTGAGAACAACAATGCGGCGGGTGAGGCTCGAAGAGCTTTGATTGACGAAGAACTGCCAGGCGTGGCGCAGCCATGCGCCGATCCGGGTGAGGCCACGGGGGTCGGGATGCACGACAGCCTCGCCGAGAGCTTCGCTCTCGGTTTGAGACTCGACGGGAGCCAGCGGCGGGGCGCTGTCGTCGGTGATATCTTTGGTTCGATCGAGCACGTGGTCTGCCGGGGTTCCGATCGGTCCTCCTCTCCCCTCCGCGCGAGCGGCGGTGAGAGCAGGAACCAAACGCCATTACTACCGCACGCCAGCCGTCCCAGTCAGTGGGCCGTTATCGTTCTCGATCAAATCTTTGGCAGCTTGGCCCTACGCCTGCCGTTGCTCACGCACGACAACTGCTACAGGTTGGCGGCTCTCTCCGCCTGTCTGGAGGTCTTAAGACCTCTTCATCTTATCAGGGCGCTTGGCAGCGCCCAAGGCTTAAACACGTCATTCCTTGAAACGATAGCCGACGCCGTAAAGCGTCTCAATCATATCGAATTCGTTGTCGCTTGCCTTGAACTTTTTGCGCAGCCGCTTGATGTGGCTGTCGATGGTGCGGTCATCGACGTAGACCTGATCGTCATAGGCTGCGTCCATCAGAGCGTTGCGGCTTTTGACCACACCGGGCCGCGAAGCGAGCGCCTGCAAGATGAGAAACTCGGTGACGGTCAGCGTGACTGGCTCGTTCTTCCAGGTGCAGGTGTGACGCTCGGGATCCATGCGCAAAAGCCCGCGCTCGAGCACCTTGCTGTCGGCTTCCTTTGGCGCCGCGCCGTCCTTCGGCGCGGCGCGGCGCAACACCGCCTTGACCCGTTCGACCAGGAGGCGCTGCGAAAACGGCTTCCGGATGAAGTCGTCGGCGCCCATTTTCAGGCCGAACAACTCGTCGATTTCCTCGTCCTTCGAGGTCAGGAAGATGACCGGCAAGTCGGATTTCTGCCGCAGCCGGCGCAACGTCTCCATGCCGTCCATGCGCGGCATCTTGATGTCGAGAATGGCGAGGTCGGGCGGGGCGGTCTTGAAGCCGTCGAGGGCAGAGGCGCCATCAGTGTAGGTGTTGATGCGATATCCTTCCGCCTCGAGTGCAATGGACACCGAAGTGAGGATATTGCGATCGTCGTCGACGAGGGCGATTGTCGGCATTGCGGCCTTCTAACATGAGTCGGCCGCAGCTTCACTAGAGAGCCCGGCCCCGCACTTCCGTAAATCCCCATGTGGGGGCGGAAGTGTGACAGGACAAGGCGGAATCGCGGCAATTGCTGAGAGTTGGGGTGGTATAGGTAAGGATTAGGAAAGGAATGTGGTTATGGGGGAGGCCGACAAAGCGGCCCCGGCTGGTCCCGTTTCCCCGGCAGTACCCTTGCCTGGTTCCATGCCCGGCCGGCTGCCCGAGGGAGCACCGGCGCCGGATTTCGACCCCAGGTCGGTGGCGAAGGTCTTGCTGAGGACGGCGCGCGCGGGTTCGCTGGCGACACTTGACCGCAACACCGGCCACCCGTTCGCGTCGCTGGTCAACGTGGCGACGGACGTTGACGGGTCTCCGATCATCCTGGTGTCACGGCTGTCGACCCATACCGCCAACCTGGAAAACGACGCCCGCGCGTCGGTCTTAGTCGCTTCCGGCGGCAAAGGCGATCCGCTTGCCCATCCGCGGCTGACAATCGTCGGTGCCTTTGTACGAGTGTCCCGCGAGGCGGTGGAGGAGCCGCGGCTGCGCCGCCGCTTCCTGGCGCGGCATCCCAAATCGGCGCTTTACGCGGGCTTCGGCGATTTCTCGTTCTGGCGCCTGGCTGCGGTGTCCGCCCATCTCAACGGCGGATTTGCGCGCGCCGCCGATCTGCAAGCCGCCGACGTACTGACCGATCTCACCGGCGCCGAGAGCTTGATCGATGCCGAAGATGGCGCGATCGCCCACATGAATGAAGACCACGCCGAGGCCGTGCGGCTCTATGCGACGCGGCTTCTTGGCGCCGAAGTAGGCAATTGGCGGCTGACCGGGATAGATCCTGAAGGCCTCGATCTCGCGCTTGGCGATGCCACGCTTCGCCTGCCATTTCCCGAGCGCGTCACCGGTCCGCAAGGCTTGCGCAAGATGGTGGTGAATTTGGCCGCCAAGGCGCGCGCCCTTTAGGCCGCGCACGCTGCAGCGCAGCAGCGAAACTGGCGCCGATTCCTCGGTTAAGTCTGCAACGGGACTTTCGTTGAGACTCGGTCTTGGCAGATGCTACATTGACCGAGTATAGGCTCGCAGTCCCGCCGCCAGGCGGGCTTATGAGCGGTGATGTGTAGCGTCGCGGCGCACAAAGTGGGCAATAAGATTTCGGCTAAGTCCATTGCGCCAATCAGCGGAGGCAAGCGTGAGGGAGACGGGTCTAAGAAACAGCGCCCATGGCGCGGACAAGTTCGGCTTTGAGGACCTAGCCGGCGTCCACTGGAATTTGCCCGATACGCACCTTGTCGAGCACGCGATCCGCAACAATGAGGGCGCGCTGGTACAGGGCGGCGCCTTGTGTGCCGAAACCGGACACCACACCGGCCGCTCGCCGAAGGACAAGCACACCGTTGTCGACGCGTTGACAGAAAATACCGTCTGGTGGGACGGCAACCGCAAGCAGAACAAAGAGCACTTCGATAATCTGCTGGCGGATTTTCTCGCCCACGCCCAAGGCAAGACGCTGTTCGCGCAGGACCTCTATGGCGGCGCCGATCCCAAGTACCGCATCAAGGCTCGCGTCTTCACCGAACTCGCTTGGCACTCTCTTTTCATTCGTCAGCTTCTTATTCGTCCGGAACGCGCCGAGCTCGGCGGCTATGTGCCCGACATGACGATCGTCGACATGCCGTCGTTCAAGCCGGACGCCAAGCGTCACGGCGGCCGCGAGGGCTCCGATACGATGGTGGCGATCGATTTCACCCGCAAAATCGTTCTGATTTGCGGGTCTTCTTATGCCGGGGAAGTGAAGAAGTCGGTTTTCACGACGCTCAACTTCTATCTGCCGGCACAAGGCGTGATGCCGATGCATTGCTCGGCCAACGTCGGCAAGGACGGCGACGTGGCCCTGTTCTTCGGTCTCTCGGGCACCGGCAAGACTACGCTGTCGGCCGATCCGAACCGCACGCTGATCGGCGACGACGAGCATGGCTGGAGCGAGAACGGCGTCTTCAACTTCGAGGGCGGCTGCTACGCCAAGTGCATCAAACTCTCGGAGGAGGCGGAGCCTGAGATTTACGCAGCGACCAATCGCTTCGGCGCCGTGCTTGAAAACGTGGTATTCGATCCGGACACCCGCATCTGCGATTTCGACAGCGACAAGAAGACCGAAAACACCCGCTCGGCCTATCCGATCGAATTCATGCCGCTGGCGTCGCGCACCGGCCGCGCCGGGCAGCCGAAAAACATCATCTTCCTGACCGCCGATGCCTTTGGCGTGATGCCGCCGATCGCCAAGCTGACGCCGGCGCAGGCGATGTATCACTTCCTGTCCGGCTACACCGCCAAGGTCGCCGGCACCGAAAAGGGGCTCGTTGGCGTCCAGCCGGAGTTCTCCACCTGCTTCGCCGCTCCGTTCCTGCCGCGGCCGCCGGCCGAGTACGGCAACCTGCTGCGGGAATTTATCAAGAAGCACAATGTCGACTGCTGGCTGGTCAATTCGGGCTGGACCGGCGGCATCTACGGTGTCGGCCGCCGCATGCCGATCAAGGCGACGCGGGCGCTGGTCACCAGCGCGCTCGACGGTTCGCTCAAGAACGCAAGCTATCGCACCGATCCGTATTTCGGTTTCGCCGTGCCGACGTCGGTGCCGGGTGTCGAGCCGCACCTGCTCTATCCGATGAAGACTTGGAAGGACAAAGCGGCCTTCGACGAGACCGCGCGCAAACTGGTGCGCATGTTCCAGGAAAACTTCACCAAATATGAAAAGCACGTCGATCCCGACGTGCGCGCCGCGGCGCCGGAAGTGCGCCTCGCGGCGGAATAGATTCTATTACCCCAACGTCGAAAAGGGCGGCCGTTGGGCCGCCCTTTTCATTTGAGCATCCAGCTCGAACGTCACACCTTTTTGAGAAAATGCGAAACGAATTTGGCTGATGGCATTAGGCGGCGTGCAATGGGCGCCCGCTACGTATCTTCACTGACGAGGGCTGCCCGCCGAGCGCGCAGTCCGTTGGCAAGCTGGAGCCGCCCATGACGGATTCGCCGCATCTCGAAGAAAAGCTTTCGCCCCTTGACGCGGAAAGACGGCAGAGTCCGCGCAAGCGCATGGGCCGGCTTGCCACCATCAAAATGGGCGTGGGCATGGCGCCGCGCTTCGTGCTGGTCACGAATGCTTCTCAGGAGGGCGTTCGGCTGCAACTCAACGGCATCGATATGCTCGATGAATTCGTCCTCCTCTTTCATGGGGCGGGCGGGCCGGCGCGCGACGGCACCTACAAGGTTGTCTGGCGGCAGGGTCAGGACGTCGGCGCCAAGTTCATCAGCGCCGCGATCGAAAACGTGTAGCGCCGACCCACTCCGCGAACTCAGCTGGGAATCAGCACCTGACGGCGACGCACGCCTGCCGCCTTTGCGTCCCAGGCGGCAGCGATTTGTGAAAGCGGCTGCGTCTCAATATCGAGTGGAATTTCGCCGCGGCCGGCGAGGCGGCACAGTGGAGCGTGCTCTAGGCCGACTGCATGTCCCGTCCGGCCCGGCGCGCCCAGTTTTCCCAGGCGCGGTTGAGCGTGTAGTCGGAAACGCGCGCGGTGATCTTGTCGACCTCGCCGGCGGTAAGGAACTTGATCTCGCCCATCGCCATCGACTGCATCTGCAATTTGGCGCCGACTTCCAGATAGACCGAGACGAACACGGCGTGGCGGACCGAGCGGCCGACGACGGTCGCGCCGTGGCCGCGCATCAGCGTGGTCGGCCGCGCGCCGAGCGCGCCGGCGAGGTCGCGGCCCATGTCCATGTCGGTGACCAGCAGCGTGGTGTCGCCGAACTTGTCATGCGAATCCCAGATCGGTACTTCGTGGCCGATCGAGGCGCACATGTGCAGGAGCGGCTTGAGCTTCTTTCCGGTGACGCCGAACGGGATCACGCTCGGCGAATGATTGTGCACCACCGCCTGCACGTCCGGCCGCGCTTCGTAGACCGCCCCATGGATGAAGCGTTCCAGATAAGGCGTGCGGCCGCGTTCGTCGATCGGCGTGCCGTCGAGCGTATATTCGACGATGTCGCCGCGCTCGATGCGTTCGGGCGCGCGGGCGCGCGAGAGCAGATAATGCTGCGGATTGTCGGGGTGCCGGGCGCTGATATGGCCGAAGGAATCGACCACGCCTTCGTTCGCGAGAATGCGGTTGGCGGTTACCAGTTCTTCGAGAATGAAATCGAGTTTGCTCATTGAAGCGCCTCTCCCCTGTGGGCCGGCGATCCTATGGGCGGCGGCAGGGTTTGTGAACTGCATCCACGGCATGCGAGCAACAGCGGCAGTGCGTCGCGGGACTTAACCGGCGGTTCGCGCTATGCCATAAGGCCGCCCGCCGTGTTTAAGGATAAAGGGAGCTTACGCCGTGTCCGGCCCAGTGATTTCCAGACGTTCCGCCTTGCTGAGCACTCTCGGTCTTGCCCTCGTTCCCGCTGGAGCAGGTGCGGAGGACAGCGCCGCCACCTATCCCGACCATCCGATCCGCGTGATTGTTTCAGTGCCCGCGGGCGGCGGCGTAGACACCGTCACCAGGATCGTCACCGCCAAGATGCGCGACTTTCTTGGGCAGCCGCTCGCGGTGGAAAATAAAGCGGGGGTGGGCGGAAGCCTTGCCGCCGACACGGTGTTTCATGCCGACCCTGACGGCTACACGGTGCTTGCCTCGCAGCCTTCGCCGATCACCACCAATCAATTCCTCTACAAGTCGCTCGACTACGATCCGACCAAGATGGTGCCGATCGCTGTTCTTTCTCACGTCGCCAACGTGCTTCTCGTCCGTCCCGATTTCCCAGCCAAGACCGTGCAGGAGCTGATTGCGCTGGCCAAAGCGAATCCGGGCAAGCTCAATTATGCGTCGCAGGGCATCGGCACCACGTCGCATCTCACTGCGGCTTTGTTCGAGAAGATCACGCATACTGAACTCGTCCACGTGCCCTACAAGGGCACCGCGCCGGCGCTCAACGACATCATCGCCAGTCACGTCGATCTCATGTTCACCGAGATCGCGACTTCGCTTCCGCTCCAACAGGGCGGCAAGGCGAAAATCCTCGCCGTCGCGATGGATGAGCGCATTCCGGCGATCCCGGATACTCCCACGCTCGCGCAGGCGGGCGTGCCCGGCTGCGTGTCCGACACCTGGCAGGCGCTGAGCGCGCCGCCGCAGACGCCGTCTGCCATCGTCGACAAGCTCAACGATGCGGTCAACAAGGCGTTGAAGGATCCTGCAGTGATCGACCGTTTCAACACGCTCAATCTGCGCCCCGGCGGCGGCACGCCCGCCGAGATGGCCGCCTTTGTGAAGGCGGAGACGCAAAAGTGGGGCGACGTCATCCGCGCGGTCGGTATCGCGCCAACCTGATCGCCTTTATTCGTCTCGCCCGCGGCGGGGCTGCGAAATCGCCAGTATGACGATTTTATCCATTCGTCGCACGCGCTCTTGCGCCGGCATGGGCCCCATCGTATCGATGCCGGGCGTCCGGTCGCGACGGTGGCCGGCCGCGGAGCGCGTATGCGAACGACCATCGCCAACCTGTTCAACGATCGGAACGCGGAACTAAGCCGCAAGGTCGCCGGCATCTATGCCGTGCTCATCGGCGCCAACGTATTGGCGTGGGTCTGGGCGCTGATCGCATTCCGCGACTATCCGATATTGGTCGGCACCGCCTTTCTCGCTTACACATTCGGCCTCCGTCATGCCGTCGATGCCGACCACATCGCGGCGATCGACAACGTGACGCGCAAGCTCATGCAAGAAGGAAAGCGTCCTGTTTCGGTCGGCTTGTTCTTCTCGCTTGGCCATTCGACCGTGGTGGTGCTCGCTTCGGTCGGCGTCGCATTGGCCGCTGGCCTGCTGCAGGGCCGCTTCGCTTCGTTCAAGCTCATCGGCGGCGTGATCGGCACACTGGTTTCTGCCGGCTTTCTGTTTCTGGTTGCCGCCGCCAATCTGCTCATCCTGCTTTCGGTCTACCGGACGTTCCGCGAGGTGCGCTGCGGCGGCGCCTTCGTCGAGGAGGACGTCAATCATCTGTTGGCGCAGCGCGGACTGCTCGGCCGGCTGTTCCGTCCGATGTTTCGTCTGGTCGAGCGCAGCTGGCACATGTACCCGCTCGGCTTCTTGTTCGGACTTGGCTTCGACACCGCGACCGAGATCGGGCTGCTCGGCATCGCCGCGGCGGAAGCCTCGCGCGGTCTGCCGGTGTGGTCGATCATGGTCTTCCCGGCTTTGTTCACCGCCGGCATGTCGCTCATCGACACGACCGACGGCGTGCTGATGCTTGGCGCCTATGGCTGGGCGTTCAACAAGCCGATCCGCAAACTCTACTACAATCTGACCATCACCTTCGTTTCGGTGCTGGTTGCGGTGCTGGTCGGCGGTATCGAAGCGCTCGGGCTCATTGCCGACCAGTTGAAGCTTGAGGGACCGTTCTGGACTCTGATCGGCGCGCTCAACGAGAATTTCGGCAGCCTCGGCTATCTGATCATCGCGATCTTCGTCGGCAGCTGGCTAGTCTCTATCGCAGTTTATCGGCTTCGGCGGTTCGACCTGCTGGAAGTGGCCGCGTCGTAATTTCTTCACCGTCGTCGGTTGCCCGCGCTCAGGCGCTCGGTTACGGTTGCATGCCAACCGGCAGAGGATCAGCCATGCCGACGCCATCGCAACCGATTGCCGCCGACGAAAGCGAAGCACGCTATCTTATCGTGCTTGGCGCGGCGGCGGCCGACTTGTGGAGCCAAATGCCGCACGAGCAGCAGCAAATGCTGTTCGAGCGCGCGGTCGTGCTCGGTCACAAAAGTGAGCGCGATGAAAGTCTGCGCGAGCAACTGGCCAAATTCCTGCACGACCATTACGCGCGCAGCCACACGCGCTGAACCGGCTCAGGCGCCTCGAATGACTTGTGGTCGCGATTCTCCGCCATACATACCTGCCAACGAAGCCAGAAGGCATTCAAGTCATGACGGACGACGATCGGGGGCGCCCAGAACGGCCGCGCGTTGAGCCGGAAATCATCCCGCCGGACCACACCGGGCGCGGCGCGAATTGGAGCCGGTCGCCATGGCGCGGAGGCGCATACGGCGACGCGCGCGGAACGCAGCGGATCTTTGTGGCACGGCTCGGACCGTTCGGCATCGCGCTCCTGATGCTGGCGGTCGCCGCCATCGTGGCGATCGTGCTCATCGCGGTGCTTGGTGCGGTGCTGATCTGGATTCCGGTCGTTGCGGTGCTGATTGTCGCCGCCGCGCTGTTCCGCTTTTTTCGCCGCTACTAAGAGCATGATCCGGAAGAAGCCTGTCCCGGACTTGATCCGGGATGGAAACCGGTTTTCCGACAAGATCATGCTCGACTAGACACATCGGTTTGCCGCGGAAGCGCTCTGCGCAGGACTATCGCGGAACCGCCGCATACACCGGCCGTTAACTTTAATCATTTATGAATTTCACGACTTCGCGAAGTTGTCTGGACACGCCGGGGCGCCATGCGCATTGAGTTCCCACCCAGCGAGCTGCAAATGCCACTGAGTGATGGCGCCGCCAACAGATTGGCGCGGCTCGCTGCAACACACAGTCGAGTAGTCGATGTTCGAAGCGCCACCTCGGGTCGATTCGGCAACGCTCGCCAACGCCGAGCGGCCGGCTGCCCCGTCCTCTAACATCGATCTTCTGAAAGTCTGCGCCACGCTGTGGCGTGGCAAAATGACCATCGTGTCGGCGGTTGTGGTGTGCCTGGCGGCGGCCGCGTTGTTTGTCGTCGTCGCGCCGCATCGCTTCACGGCGGTCACTGAACTTCTCATCGAGCCCGCCGATCTGCGCGGCGTTGGTAACGATACGGTGCCGCCCCCTGCGGCCAGCGAGACGGCGCTCCTGCAGGTCGACAGCCAGGTGCGGGTGTTGTCCTCCGACGATGTGCTCCGCCGCGTGGTCGAAAGCCAGGGGCTCGCCCACGACCCGGAATTCGTGCACGGTCCGTCGACAATTCGCGCGGTGATCGACGCCGTACTGCACCCCGGCCAGATGGCCCCTGCGATCGACCCGGTGCTTGCTGCGCTCAACACTTTGCGAAGCCGCGTGCAGGTCAAGCGCGATGATCGCACTTATGTCGTTGACGTCGCCGTCAGCAGTACTGACGCAGCAAAGGCGGCGCGATTGGCCAACGCCGTCGCCGATGCCTACCTCGCCGAGCAAACATCCGTGCGGGCCGACGCCGCCCGCCAGATTTCGCAATCTTTGACCGCGCGGTTGAACGAACTGAGGGATCGGGTGCGCGACGCCGAGGAGCGGGTCGAGGAATTCAAAGCGAGCCACAATATCGTCAACGCCAACGGTCAATTGGTCAACGAGCAGCAATTGACCGACCTCAACAAGCAGCTCGATGACGCACGTGGACGCACCGCGGCGGCAAAGGCGCGCCTCGATCAGATCGAGGCCGTGCAAAAATCGAAAACCGACATCGGCGCCTTTCCCGACGCGGTGCTGTCGCCGACCATCACCGCGCTACGCAGCCAATACGCGGAAGTCATGCGCCGCGAGGCTGAACAGACGACTAGTCTCGGCGACCGCCACCCGGCGGTGATCGAGATCCACGCGCAGGCCGAGCGGCTCAAGCGCATGATCGACGACGAGGTCAATCGCGTCGCGCTCGCCACCCGCTCCGAATACCAGAGTGCCAAGGCGAGCGAGGATCAGCTCCGTCGCAATGTCGATGCGCTCAAGCAGGGCGCACTTGCGACCGACTCTGACATGGTTGCCTTGCGCGAATTGCAGCGCGAGGCGCAGACAAGCCGTACGGTTTATGAGGCGTTCCTCGTTCGCGCGCGCGAGACCGGCGAAGAGGCGGGCATCGATACGAAGAATATTCAGGTCATCTCCAAGGCGGACATGCCGCTGAGCCGTTCTTCGCCGCCGTCAAACACGCTGCTGGGTTTGGGCGCCGTCTTTCTCGGCCTGACGGCCGGCAGCGGCCTGGTCTTGCTGCGGGATGCGCTGCGGGGGGCTTCGAGTGGTTCGACCGCTGCCGCCGTCCCGCGCCGCCGCCGCCGCGGCGCGAACCACGTCCCTGCATCGCTCCCCGACGAGCTTTCGCCGAGTGTTCCGGTGCTGGCAGAGCTGCCGGATGTCGGCGAGACGTTCGGCCTCTACGTCGGTGGCGACGCGAATTCTCGCTTTGCCGCGGGCGTTCGTCACGTCTACGAGACAATGCGCGAGAGCCGCCACAAACACGGCAGTCAAACCATCCTGATCGTCGCCGCCGATGGCGACGGCGATGCAGCGGCGGTGACGCTGACGTTTGCCGCGACGGCGGCGCAGACCGAGCACGTGCTGCTCATTGACGCCGACATGGAACGTAGAACCCTGTCGGCGATCGACGCCGAGGAGTCCGAAGCGGGGCTGGTCGACGTTGCGATCGGCCGCCGGCTCCTGTCCGATGTCGTCATCCGCGACCGCGCCACCAACATCAACCTCGTCCCCTTCGTCTCCCCGCAGAGCCGGCGCGATCGGAAGATCAGGGATGGCGACGTGCGCGCGGCGTTTGCGCAGACTAGGAACTTCGACATGGTGATCGTCGCCGCGATGGGCGCGGCAAGCGATCCGAGCACGCGCTTTTTCGCCGGCCTGGTCGACCAAATCGTGCTGGTCGGCAGGGCAGAGGAGATCGACGAAGCCGCCATCGATGCGATCGTTTTGAGCCTCGGCGTCGATGGACGGAAAGTCCGTGGCGCAGTGCTCACTGACGCCGCGGCGGCGTGAACAGCCGTGACCTCGTACGGCACGCCCTCATCTGCAAATCCCGCCGCTGCTGCGGCGTTGGACCTCGACACGCTCATACCCAGCGTTCTATTTGTCGCTGCCTTCCTCGCGGTGGCGACCTCGTTCCATCCGTTTCCTGACCTCAGCACCCCGCCGGACATCACCGACGCCGGCGACCGCCTCAATCAGATCGGCTTCTTGCTTCTGTTCCTGGCGACCGGCGCTTGGGTCTTGCTTCACAATCCAGCGCGGATTTGGCCGTTGCTGCGGCCGACTTTGCTAGTGGTGCTCGGCTGGTGCGCGTTGTCGGTGCTTATGTCCTGGGAGCCGTCGCTCGCGGCACGGCGCTTCGCCTACGCGCTGCTGGTGATGAGCATCGCCGGGATGCTGCTGTTGCTGCCGAAGAATCTGCGTCACTTCGCCGATCTTCTCACGGCGGTCGCGCTTATCGTGCTTGCGCTGTGTTATCTGGGTGTTCTGTTCGCGCCCAATCTTTCGATTCACCAGGCCTCCGACTTCGTCGAACCGGACCTCGCCGGAGATTGGCGCGGGCTGTTTTCGCACAAGAACGAAGCCGGCGCGGTGATGGCGATGTTTATTTTCGTCGGCTTGTTCGTGGCGCGTGCGCGCAGCGTGTTCCTTGGTTTACTCATTGCCATACTGGCCGCGATATTTTTGATCTTCACCCATTCCAAGACCGCACTGGCGCTCCTGCTCCCGGTTTTGTTGATTTCCGCCATGATCGGACGCTGGCGTCGCCCGGCGATCGGCATTGCGGTCGTGCTTTCGCTCGTGATCGTGATGAACCTGTTTTCGGTCGGCTCGCTTTACCTCGGCTCCGTCCGCGACGTGCTCGGCGCGCTGCTGCCGGACCCATCGTTCACCGGCCGTACCGACATCTGGCAATTTGCCTTGGACCACGTCGCGCAGCGCCCGATCACGGGCTATGGCTTCGCCAGCTTCTGGGGCACCAGCCAGGTCGTCTACGGCATGGGCGGTTCTTCAATTTGGGCGAATGCGGCGGCGCAAGCGCACAACAGTTACGTCAACCTCGCGCTCACCATCGGCATTCCAGGGTCGGCCCTGGTGGCGTTCTGGCTGATCGCGCTGCCGCTCGCCGATTACTACCGCGCTGGGTCTGAGCCGGCCGCTGATCCCTTGCGTGTATTGCTGCTGCGCATCTGCCTCTATGGCGCCTTAGCCTCCTGTTTCGAGAGCATTTATTTTCAGATGGGCGACGTCTGGTTCATGCTCTTGATCGCGGTCTTCGGACTGCGATTGCTGTCGGTGGCGCGCCTGCGGGCGTGAGGCAGGGGGGCTGCCTTTAAGCTTAATTTCCGAATGGCTTTGCCTTCCATCCGGGGGTCCCTAAAGGTCCCCGGACAAGGAATGCGAAGCAGTGCCGGCCACCACCCAAAGCATTCATTTTGATGAGAAATCCACGCCCGATTGGGCGCCGCCGCTAGCGCGGATCGGCGGGCTCCCGATTGCGGTCATCGATCGCGCGGGCTCCGCGCAGCTGATGATCGACGTGGCGCTCGCCCGCCGTGGCGGCGGGGAGCGGCCGCTCGTCTTCACTTCGGCGAACGGCCAGGTGCTGTCGCTTTGCGCCCGGCGTCCGGACATTCGCGACCTGTTTCTCGCGGCTGACCTCATCCACGCCGATGGCACGCCGCTCGTCCTCGCGTCGCGCCTGTTCCGGCGAACCGCACTACCGGAGCGGGTCGCCACCACGGACCTCTTTCACGACGTAGCGCGTATCGCGCCGGCGCACGGCGCTCGCTTCTTTCTGCTCGGCGCCACCGACAATGTCGTGGGGCGGGCGGTGCAGCACGTGCGCGTGCTTTACCCGGAGCTCGAACTCTGCGGCTACGCCAGCGGCTATCTTCGCCGCCATGGCGACGAAGAGCGGATCGTCGAGCGGATCAACGAGGCCCGCCCGGACATCCTGTGGCTTGGTCTCGGCGCGCCGCGGGAGCTTGAGTTTGCGCTCCGCCATCGCGATCGCTTGCGCAGCGTCGGCCTGATCAAGACATCCGGCGGCCTGTTCGATTTTCTTTCGGGGAGAAATTCGCGTGCGCCGCATTGGATGCAGCGCGCCGGCCTCGAATGGGCCTACCGTACCTATCTTGAGCCGCGGCGGCTCGCCGGCCGCTATCTGCTGACCAATCCGCACGCCGCGCTCCTCTTGCTCACCAGGACCGGCGGGGCGAGCGTTAGCCTCGCGGCGGAGCGCCAGGGAACGGTGAGATAATGGGCGGCGTCAACAACACCGCCTCAGCGGCGAGCGTCTGTCTGTGCGTGCCGACGTTTCGCCGCCCGGACGGATTGCGCCGTCTGTTGTCGCATATCGTCCGGCTCGACTATGCGGGGCCGCTCGAGGTCACCGTCGTCGATAACGACACCGAAGGCCGCGCCGGAGCCGAGGTCGTCGCGGCGCTCTCGGGCTCGTTTCCATTCCCGCTGACCTGCGAGCTCGAACCCAGGCGCGGTCAGACCTATGCGTACAATCGCGCCTTCGCGCTCGCGTGCCGGGCGACGCCGGCTTTCGACTACATCGCGGTTCTCGACGACGACGAGTATCCGGACGCGAGCTGGCTCACAGAACTGGTCGCGACTGCGTCGCAGCACGACGCCGACATTGTCGGGGGGCCGGTGCTGCCGGTCTTCGACGATCCCACTCATTGGCTCGCCCGCGGCGGCATCTTCGCCCCGACGCGCTACGCGAGCGGCCCGGTGCCGATGATCTACGGGGCCGGCAACATGCTCATCCGGCGTGACGTGCTCGCACACTATCTCGACGAGCCGTTCCGCCACGACTTTGCATTCACGGGCGGCAGCGACGAGGAGTTCTTCTGGCGCTGCCGCCGCGACGGCCACCGCTTCGCCTGGGCCGACGAGGCGCTCGTCTTCGAGACCGTGCCGCAATCGCGAACGAGTGTCGGCTATGTGCTCAAGCGGAAATTTCGCATCGGCACGGGCGCGACGCGCATCGAACGCCGGCTCGGCCGCAACGCCGCCGGCGCGCTGCGCGGCTGGTGCAAGGGTTTCGGCCTCGTCGGCATCGGAATTTTGTCTTTGCCGATTGCCGCCTGTGCCGGCCGTCCCGCGATCATGCACAGCCTGATCCGCACGGCGCGCGGAGCAGGCCGCATCGCCGCCGAGTTCGGCATTATTTACGAGGAATACCGGTAGTGTTTGTGCGTCCCGACCGAGCCCTCGACGATGGCGAGCTGTCCGCAAAATGGACAGGCAAGGCCACGCGGTTTCTTGCCCGCCACGTGCGCAGCAAGGCGCTGCGGCTGCGCCATACGCCGCCGATGGTGACGTTCACTTTCGACGACGTGCCGGCCTCGGCCTGCGAATTGGGCGCCGGCATTCTCGAGGCCTATAACGCGCGCGGCACCTTCTATGTCGCCGGGCGCGGCTGCGGCACCGCGAGCGCGGGCGGACCGCCCATGGCATCGATTGAGCAATTGCGAGCCATTTGGACAAAGGGCCACGAGATCGGCTGCCACACCTATTCGCATCCAGCCGTGTCGCGCATCAGTCTCGGCCTGCTCGGCGCGGATCTCGAGCGCAACCGGTGGGCGCTCAGGAACATCGATAGCGAGGTCGAACTGCACAATTTCGCCTATCCGTATGGCGACTTGTCGTGGCGTACCAAGCGTTATCTACAATCACACTTCAATTCCTGCCGTTCGGTCCATCCCGGCATCAATCGTGGCTCGGCCGATCTCGGCTCGCTCAAGGCCTGGCCGTTGGAGAGCGCCACAATCGATCGCGCAAAGATCGCCGCTTTGATCGCCGAAGCCGCCCGCACAAATGGCTGGCTGATCTTCTACAGCCATGAGGTGGCAGAGCGGCCGAACCGGTACGGCGTTACGCCCGACTTGCTCGCCTTCGCGGTGGCAACCGCGCGGCAATCGGGATGCGTTGTGAGTACGGTTGCCGGCGCGATCGATATCGCGAGCGTCGCCAGACGCAGCGCGGCCGCCCGGGCGGCGCGTCAAATCGAATACGACGTTGCATGATTGGGTGAAGCGATGTCTCCCAAAGTGACGGTAGTGATCGCCGCCTACAACACCGGCAAGTTCGTTGGTGAAGCGGTCGAAAGCGTGCTCGCGCAGACGCTGCGTGACATTGAATTGATTGTGGTCGACGACGGCTCGACCGATGACACGCAAGCCGTGCTTGGTGCTTTTACCGACGGTCGGCTGAAGATTATCCGGCAGGCGAATGCCGGCGTGAGCGCTGCGAGAAATGCCGGCCTCGCGGTGGCGCGCGCTCCCTACATCTTCTTTCTCGACGCCGATGACGTTCTCAAACACGACGCGCTTGCAAAGATGGCCGACACGCTGGATCGAACGCCGCAGCGCGTCGCCTGCTTCGCTCATCATCTGCGGATCACGGAGGACGGCTCCACGCTCTCGACACCCACCGATCTGCGCTGGAAATTCTTTCCCGCGGCCGACACGCTGCGCCACCTGATCGCCAAAAACTTCATCGCCTGCGGGGCTATCTGTATCAGGACCGATGCGGCGCGGCGGGTCGACGGATTCAGTACCGTGCTGAAGCTGGGCGAGGATTGGGAGTTTTGGTGCCGGCTCGCCACACTCGGCGATTTCGTGGCGATGCCCGACGATGTCGTTCTGCTCTATCGCCAGCGGTTCGGCGGCGCCAACCATCGGCTGCGCCAAACGGCATTGCGTCCGAATTTTCAGGCCATCGAGGCGGTCTATTCCAACCCGGCGATCAGCGAGCGCTTCACCGCGAAGGAGTTAAGCCATCGGCGCCGGCTAGCGGAGATCGATGCGTTCTGGGGCGGCGCCCGCAACGAATTTGCCAAAGGGCGTTTCGTGGAATTTGCCCGATATCTCCTCGTCGGCGCGCTGCGCTATCCCGACAGCATTTTGCGGCCGCGCTTGGTTTATCTGTTCTGCCGCAGTCTCCGAAGACCCGCGGCGGCCGCAGCGCGCGCCTAAAAGGCCGGCGCTATTCCGCCGCCAGTCGGCGCGGCGCGACGATTGCGACGAGCGACGAACGAACGCCGGCGACGTCGAGCAAGAACGCGGCGCCCGCATAGGCAAAACCGCCGCCGGCCATCACGCTCAGAAGCGCAAGCGTGCTCTGCCCGCCATACGCGGCTTTGACGGCGTAGGTGACCGCCGCCATCACGCACGTCGCGGCGAGCACGCGCGCCATTCCCGCGCCATTGAACGGCAGCACGAACGCCTTGCGCGAGAGCCAAATTCCGATGACGACCCCAAGACCTTCGGCGATCAGCATGGCTGCCGCCGTGCCGAGGAGCCCAAAGGAGAGCGTCAGTGGAATAAGCAGCGCGAGGTTGACGGTAAGCACCAGAGCGTCATGGGCGAGCTGCAGCAGCGGCTTTTCCGCCAGTTGAAAACTGGCGTGCAGATAGAACTGATTGACCGTGCCGCACAGCCGGGCGACGGCAAGGATGGGCAGGAGCATGGTGACGGTGGCCTGAAATTGGCTTCCAAGCAGCGTTCCGGCGATCAGATTGGCGCAGATCGCAAGCCCCACGGTGACCGGCGCGATGAGTGCCAACAAAAGCTCGGCGCCCTCGGCAAGACGCGCGCGCGTTGCCGCCGCGCCGGACAGGGCGAGGCTGCGGAACGCCACCGGAAACATTGCCGAAGCGACGCTCGAGCCCAGCAGTACGATGACCTGGCGGGTTATGTCGGCGGCAAGGCCGTAATAGCCGGCGGCGCTGTCGCCGAGCAGATAGGCAATGCCCAGGCGGTCGACCGAGTTGTGCAGGGCGATGATCAGCGCGCCCAGCGAGAGCGGCGCGCCGTAGCGGACGAATTGCCGGAGATGGTCGGACGAGCAGGCGCGCAGCGGCCGGGCGGCTTTGACCTGTTCGCCGCGGAATCCGACGGCGTTGGCGATCAAACAGCTCGCCCCGAAAGCGGCCACCAAACCGAGTCCACCGCCGCCGAGCTTGACCGCAAGATATCCCAGCACCAGCCACAGCACGCTGCGCGTCACTGCAACGATGATGTACTGGCGCGGGTCGAGCCGCGCGCGCCGAAATTCCTGACCGAGTTCGAACGCGGTAACCGATAACGAGAGGAACAGGCTGCCCGCCAGAATGCCGAAACTGATATCCGGCCGCACGACGAAAATCACCAGCGGGGCGAGACAGGCAACCGCGATGACCGTTCCGCCGTAGGCGACGGCCGCTTCGGGGCGCAGATCGAGCTCCGGGGAGGTTGCCTGGTAGCGCGACACCGACAACCGTACCCAGTTGAAGAACAGTGCGGAGACGATGCCGGCTATGCTGGCGGCGATCACGTAGAGGCCGTATTGCGCCGGCGACAAAAGGTGCGTGTAGAGGATGAGCGCGAGCGCCCCGAGGATCGCGGGCACGATATTGGCTATGAGATAGATTGCCGCGTAGGGACTCATATCACTCGATACTTTGACTGCTGCTGGCGCGGCGCCATTGTGGCGGCTAGGCGATCTGCTGGCAGAAATGATTGATCACCGACCAGAGCGGCGTCGGCCGGTAATGGTCGTCGAGAGGGAGCGGCCGGTTGATAAGTCCATCGGCGCGCTTGTGATACATCGGCACCCACGTATGGCGGTCGGTAATGCCCCAGGTCCCGACCATCGAAGGGCGCGTGGCGGCGAAGACGGCATCGAGGAAATCGTACGCACGTGCGGCCACGACAGCATCGCGCGCCGAAATCGCTCCCGGCAAGCTATCGTCGACAACGTCGAGTTCGGTGACGTGAACCGACAATCCGAGCGACCTGATTTCGGACACGAAATCGTGTGTCCCGCTGGTGTCGATCTCATACTTGTCCAGAAGGTGCCCCTGCAGCCCGATCCCGTGCAGCGGAACGCCGCGGCCGAGCAAATCTTTAACGAGCTTGAGGAGTGCCTGACGCTTCGGCGTTGAACCCTCGTCCAGCAACTCGATGCCGTACTCGTTGATAAGAAGCTCGGCAGTAGGGTCGGCCTGATGGGCCAGGTGAAACGCCGTGTCGATGTACTTCTCGCCGAGATTTTGCATCCACACCGATTGGCGCAGGCTGGCGGCGCTGCCGCCCTGGGGGTCCTCGAGCGGCTCGTTAACCACGTGCCAGGTCTTCACCTTGCCGCGATACCTGGAAACGAGCGTTTCGATGTGAGAGGTAAGCGCGCTTTCGGCCTCGGCGGCGCTGCGAATGTCCTTCGCCCAATCCGGCAGGGAGGCATACCAGACCAGCGCATGGCCGCGCACGGTCATATCGTTTGCTTGCGCGAACGCGAGCACGCTGTCGGCGAAATCGAAGTTGAATTGACTGGGGTTTGGCTGCACGTAATCCCAGTTGAAGCCCCATTCGGGCGTCAATTGCTGACAATAGGCCGTCAGCGCGCCGCGATAGTCGGGCTCATTTTGCAGCGGTCCAAAGGCCACGCACGAACCGTACGGAACGCGCTGGCTGCCGTGAGATGCCGGCGCAGCCTTGGCGCGGTCCATCGCGAGAGCGCCGCTCGCCAATGTTCCGATCAATGCCGCGCTGCCTGATAGCGCCTGCCGGCGTGATAGCATCTCAAGTCCGATCAAGTTGCGAGGCGCGTCTGGGACGCCACGCGCCGCGCGCTGCCAATCGCGTGCGGATTATAGCCGCGCGCATCGCGGCAATTTTAATTCATCGGGTTAACCTTTACGCCCGCAATCGCTTCGTAATGGCCGCTGCGTGTGGGACCATCCGAGCGCGGTTCTTGGTCCCCGCGTGGCAGGCGCGCGATCCTGCAAAGGGTCGCGCGCCGAATTCATCCGATAGCGGCAGCGTCATGATGCAGACTTCGAATTCGGTACTGGTCGGCACAGGGCAATCAGCCGCTCCAGCCGATACGGTCAACGATGTACTGCCGTGGCAGCAAGCTTTGGCGATCGTGCAGGACTTTCTGCTGTCGCGTTTGTCGCGCAAAGCGATCCAGATCTATGAAGCTGGCGGCGGCTCCTTGTCCTACCTGCCGGCGCAATTGCTCGAGACGGCAGACGTAACAGCGGTCGATATCGACGAAGCCCAGCTGGAAAAGAATTCCTACGCCAAGACGAAGATCTGCGGTGACATCCAGGTCAAGGAATTCCCGCCGCGGAGCTTTGATCTCATCGCCTGCAACTTCGTCATCGAACATCTCGAGCGCCCTGACCAGGCCATCAGCCGTTTCTTCGGCGCGCTCAAGCCGGGCGGGCTCCTGTTTATTGCCGCGCCCAATCCGCGCTCGTTCACCGGCTTTGTCACCAAACACACGCCGCACTGGTTCCATGTCCTTTGCTACCGCTACTTGCTTGGCAACAAGAACGCCGGTCGGCCGGGTAACGCGCCGTTTCCGGTCGTCTATCATCCGATCGCGTCGCCCGCTCACCTGATCGATTTCTGCAAGCGCGTCGGATACCGGGTCGTCTATTTCAGGAAATTTGAATCGGCGCAGCTGGGCAACTTGCGGGAACGCTCCCCGGCGATCTCGAAAATCCTGAGCGGACTGCTGCGCGCCGTGGAGATCGTGTCGCGCCGCAATCTTCGCTGCGGAGATTTCCACATCGTGCTCGAAAGGCCGGTGGAGTGAAATTTGACATCTGCGGCGGCGCGACAGCAGCGGATGGAATTCCAGATCGGACCAGTAATCAATGTCATTGATCGACCGTTACATTGCGGACGGAAAGGCCATTCTGCTTTTCTATCAGGAAGCCGAATGCGATACGTTTTTCAGGAACGACCGGTACCTCAAGCGCGCGGTGCGACCGCTATACAATCAGCTGCTTCAGCGACGAAAAAAGACCGGCTTCCGGGTTTCCTTCGATCTGCTCAAGGAAGCGCTGCAGCAGCAGCAGCGCTGGCTGGTGCGGGTGAACGATTACGCCACCGCGCGAAAATATCCGGACTATCCGGTCGGCTTGGTCGGCTATCCGGTTCTGCTCGAGCGATGGAAGTTGCCCAATCCGGCAGTGCTCGGCTCGGCGCTCTACGATCATCCGAAGCAGGCGCCGCGTCTTCTCGAAGACCGCAGATTCCGCAGATATCTGGTTCCCTCGCAGTGGCCCTACGATATGTTTCATCCCTATTACGGGGATGCGTGCGCCCAATGGTTCGCCGGCATCGACACCGCGCAATGGCCCGACATATCGGCGAAGCCGAAGAGCGTGGATTTTCTCATCTACGATAAAATCAGGTGGGATCACTCCCACCACGAGCGCGCGCTTCTGCAGCCCATTCGCGAATTGCTGCAGCGGCGCGGGTTCCGTATCGAGGTCATCCGGTACAATCATCATGACCATGCCGCCTACCGGGCGCTGCTTGAGCGTTCGCGCGCGATGATCTTTTTGTGCGAGCACGAGTCGCAGGGTCTCGCTTATCAGGAGGCCATGGCTTCAAACGTACCCGTGCTCGCCTGGGATCCCGGCGTCTGGGTCGATCCGCTGGCGAAACAACTTGGCGTGCCGGGGATTGCCGCCTCGTCGGTTCCGTACTTCTCGGCCGATTGCGGCGAGCGGTTTGTCGATTGGCCCGGCTTCGAGCCTGCTCTTGAGCGGTTTATCGATCGCCTGCCACGGTTGCGGCCGAGAGATTACGTACGCGAAAACTTGTCGATGAAACGCTCGGCGGAAATCTATGCGGGACATTATTTCTCGCTGTTGTCTGCAGCTCAGCCGCGTGTAAACGCCGCGTAAATTTCGCGCGCGGAACAAGGCGTTGGCCACCCGCGACCTTAACGAAACTTAATCCCGCCCAGCGTTGAACGGGACCGGCTGTGCGCTAAACTGCAATGGCCAATTGCCGGCCAATAAGCAGCGTGCTGTTCGCGCTTTGAGCTGAAGCCGGAGCAAGGTATAGCTGAACGAATGAGCGGGTTGATGAAGGGGCGTAAGGCCCGGTCGGCCGTTTGGGTGGTCGCCGGACTCGTCATTGTTGTTATCGCAGGCGTGGCTGTCTCTCGGCTGCTCAGGCCGAGCAACGTGCACGCGGCTGCTCCGCCGTCGATTCCGGTTACCGCAACCGCGGCCGGACAGAGTGACGTTCCGATCTATTACGATGCGCTCGGCACCGTGACCGCCTTCAACACCGTCTCCATTCGCGCTCAGGTCACCGGCCAGATCGTTTCCATCAACTTCCGCCAAGGGCAGGAGGTCAAGCAGGGCGATGTGCTTGCTAAGATCGATCCCGCGCCGTTCCAGGCTGCTCTCGATCAGGCGGTGGCGAAAAAGAAGCAGGACCAGGCGCAGCTGGTCGACGACCAGAAAGATCTGGAGAGGTTCAAGGCGCTGGTGCTGAGGAGCGCCGAGACCCAGCAGAACGTCGATTCCCAGCAGGCCAAGGTCGATCAGTTCACCGCGATGGTCGCCGCCGATCAGGCCGCCATCGAAGCGGCGCAGACCCAGCTCAACTTCACGACCATCACCGCGCCGATCGGCGGCGTGGTCGGATTCCGCCAGATCGATATCGGCAACATCATCCACACCACGGACCCCAATCCGCTGACCGTGCTGACCCAGATTAAACCCTGCACGGCGATCTTTACTTTGCCGCAGGACGATCTCGGGCCGGTGCGCGAGGCGATGCTTGGCGGCACCGTCGAAGTCTTCGCCTACGATCAGGACAACGTGAATCAGCTCGCGCAAGGTCACTTGCTGCTGATCGACAATCAGATCGACCAGAGCACCAGCACGATCCGGCTGAAGGCGGAATTTCCGAACGACGACGCGCGCCTCTGGCCGGGAGAGTTCGTCCATATCCGCATGCATGTCGTCACCCGCAAGGACGCCGTGACGGTTCCGTCGGTGGCGGTGCAACGCGGCCCCGACGGCCTCTATGTCTGGGTGATCAAACCCGACAATACCGTCGAAATGCGAGCGGTCCAGGCGCTGGTCGTCGACCAACACACGACGATCATCACCAAGGGTCTCGCCACCGGCGAGCGCATCGTGCTCGACGGGCAGTCGCGACTGGATGAGGGCACGCATGTGAACATCCGGCCGCCGGCCGCCACGGCGCCCAAGTCAAGCTAGCGCCGATGAACGTCTCCGAACCCTTTATCCGTCGGCCGATCGCGACCTCGCTGTTGATGGCCGCCTTGGCGCTGGTCGGTATCGTGGCATTCCCACTTTTGCCGGTCGCCCCGCTGCCGCAGGTCGATTTTCCGACCATCAACGTCACCGCGACGCTCACCGGCGCGAGCCCGGATATCATGGGCGCCACCGTCGCTACCCCGCTCGAGCGCCAGTTCGGCCAGATCGCCGGTGTGGCGCAAATGAGCTCGGTCAGCTCGCTCGGCTCGACCGTGATCACGCTGCAATTCGATCTCAATCGCAATATCGATGGCGCTGCGCTCGACGTGCAATCGGCCATCACGGCAGCGGGACCGCAACTGCCGAAAAATCTGACCTCGCCGCCGACCTTCAAGAAGGTCAATCCCGCCGATTCTCCCATCCTCATCGTCGCCGCGAGCTCGAAGACTCTGCCGCTCACCGCGGTCGACGACTTCGCCGAGAACGTGGTGGCCCAGCAGGTCTCGCAAGTCGCCGGCGTCGCACAGGTTCTAATCGGCGGCCAGCAGCGGCCGGCCGTGCGGGTGCAGGTCGATCCGGCCAAGCTGACCTCCCGGGGGCTGACGCTCGAGGACGTACGCGCCGCGCTGAACAGCGCCACGACCGACGCCGCCAAGGGCACCCTCTTAGGAACAAATCAGAGCTTCACCATCACCGCCAATGACCAGTTGACGTCGGCGGCGCCCTACAACGACGTCATCATCGCCTATCGCAACGGCGCGCCGATCCGCGTGCGCGACATCGGCATCGCCGTCGACGCACCGCAGGACGTGACGCTCGGCGCGCTGCACCGCGACGAGAACGCGGTCATGCTGCTCGTCTTCAAGCAGCCGGGCGCCAACGTCATCGACACCGTGGACAGTATCAAGCAGTCGCTGATCAATCTGCGCTCGCTCATCCCGCCGGGCATTCATCTCGACACCATCGTCGACCGCACGCAGACAATCCGCGCGTCCGTCAGGGACGTCGAATTCACGTTGATCCTGTCCTGCATCCTGGTGGTGCTAGTCATTCTTGTTTTCCTGCGCAGTATTCACGCCACGCTCATTCCGGCCGCCGCAGTGCCGCTGTCGCTCCTTGGCGCCACGGCGGTGATCTATCTCGGCGGCTTCAGCCTGGATAATCTGTCGCTGATGGCGTTCACCATCGCCGTCGGTTTCGTCGTCGACGACGCCATCGTCGTTCTGGAAAACATCTTCCGCCATCTCGAAGCCGGCACCACGCCGCTGCAATCGGCGATCAAGGGCGCGCGCGAGATCGGCTTCACCGTTATTTCCATCAGCATTTCGCTGATCGCGGTCTTTATTCCGCTCTTGCTGATGAGCGGCATCGTCGGCCGCCTGTTCCACGAATTCGCTATCACGGTCACCGCCGCGATCCTTGTTTCCGTGGTCGTGTCGCTGACGCTCACCCCGATGCTGTGCTCACGCTTCCTGGTGAGCGAGCACGGCCGCCAGCACGGCCGCATCTACCGCGCCATCGAGTGGGGCTTCGACGCGACCCTCGAAGGCTATCGGCGCGGGCTCGATGTCGTGCTGCGGCATCAGTTCGCCACGCTGATGGTGTTCATGGCGACGCTGGTGACCACCGGCGTGTTGTTCTACTTCATGCCGAAGGGCTTCTTCCCGACCCAGGACATCGGCATGCTGCTCGGCATTTCCGAAGCCGGCCAGGACGTTTCCCCGACCAAGATGAAGGAAATCCAGCGCCAGCTCTCAGACGTGATCGCGCGCGATCCCGACGTTGCGGATTTCGGCTCTTTCTTCGGCCCGAGCTATGGCAATACCCAGAATACCGGCCGCTTCATCGTCGGCTTGAAGCCGCGCGACGACCGCGACGTCAGCGCCTCGCAGATCGTCGACCGGTTGCGTCCGCAGCTCGCCAAGATCCCCGGCGCCAAGCTCTTCCTGCAGCCGGCGCAGGACATCACCGTGGGCGGCCGCATCGCCCGCGGCCAGTTCCAATACGTGCTGCAGGATCCCGACCAGCACGAGCTGAACGAGTGGACGCCGCGGTTGATCGAAAAGCTCAAGAAGCTTCCGCAACTGGCCGACGTCGCTACCGACGCGCAGAACGAAGCGCCGATCCTGACGGTGACGATCAACCGCGACGCGGCGGCGCGCTTCGGCATTCAGCCGCAATTGATCGACGACACGCTCAACGACGCGTTCGGTCAGCGCCAGGTGACGCAATATTTTACCAACAATTCCTATTATCTGGAAATGGAGGTTCTGCCGAGCTTGCAGCAGAACATCGACACCTTCAACCAGCTTTACGTCAAGGCGCCGATCACCGGGCAGCTGGTTCCGCTCTCCACGCTGGTGACCGTCGATACCAATCATATCGGCGCCTTGCTGGTTTCCCACTCGGGTCAGTATCCGGCCGTGACGGTCACCTTCAACCTGCCGCCGGGCGTAGCGCTCAGTCAGGCGGTGGACGCTATCCAGAAGACCGCCGACCAGATCGGCATGCCGTCGTCGTTGATCGCCACCTTCCAGGGCAACGCGCAGGCCTTCCAGGCTGCGTTGTCGAATGAGCCGGTGCTGATCGCCGCCGCGCTCGTCGTCGTCTACGTCATTCTCGGCGTGCTCTACGAGAGCTACATCCATCCATTGACGATCTTGTCGACGCTTCCCTCCGCCGGCGTGGGCGCGCTGATCTGCCTGTGGCTCGGCGGTTTCGACCTTTCGGTCATCGGCATTATCGGCCTCATTCTGCTGATCGGCATCGTCAAGAAGAACGGTATCATTCTGGTCGACTTCGCCATCAGCCGCGAGCGCGCCGGGTTGACGCCGCTTGAGGCGGTGCGGCAGGCCTGTTTGCTTCGCTTCCGTCCGATCATGATGACGACGATGACGGCGCTGCTTTCCGGCGTACCGCTGATGTTCGGCCATGGCTCGGGATCAGAGCTGCGCCAACCGCTCGGCTTCGCCATGGTCGGCGGGCTGGCGTTCAGTCAATGTTTGACGTTGTTCACCACGCCCGTGATCTATCTCTATCTCGACCGCTTCCAGGCTTGGCTGCGCGGCGAGACGCGCGAGCATCACGAAGAGCCGGAAGAGCTGCGCATCGCAGCCGAATGATCCGCGCGTTGCAATGCGCGCAAGCGCGATAACTTAATCTGTCAATTTGTTCATCTGTTTGTTCCGCGAATTTTGTCGGCGGAACCTCGTATTTTTTTGAGGAACTAGGCCGCGTACCGGCGCGTTTTCATTGCAGCTGCTAAAGGAGGAGAACATGAGAAAACTTGCACTGAGCCTCGTTGCGGCGACCGCGCTCCTTGGCGCGGCAGCACCGGCCATGGCCCAAGTTGGTTTCTATGCCGGGCCGGGCGGCGTCGGGGTCGGCGTGGGAGCGCCCTATTATGGTCCGGGCTATTACGACTATTACGGCCCCGGCCCGGGCGTGTATGTCGGCCCAAGGTGGGGATACCGCCACCATTGGCATCGCTGGTAACTAACGCCGACATGACGGCATAATAAGGAGTTGTGAAAACTACGAGGAGGTTCCGGTGGGAGCCTCCTCGTTTTTGTTGTGAATCCTACGTATTGCATCGGGGAGCGGAAGAGTTCCGTGCACCGCAATCGTTGCAGTGCAGCATCACGAAAGCACACTGCATTGTGAAGACGGCGGGCGGCCGTGCGAACGAATGATGAGTGACGACCGCGCTGCACAGGTGCCAAGATGATGCGGGTCAGGAGCTTGGGTTTGCTTTGCGGCCCGGCCGCGAAGCGCGACTCGTTTGAACGAAGAGTTCACGGAGGTGCGCCATGACTTTGACTCACATTCTCGTCGGCGAGACCGCGGCACAGCCGGTGATCCGGCGCATCGGTCCGGCCGATCTCGGGCAATCGCTGGTCCGCGGCGTCGAAGATTTTGCGGCCATGCCGAGCCACGCGATCTTCCTCTGCGTCATCTATCCCCTGCTCGGCCTCTTTCTGATTGCGCTGGCGTTCGGCTACGCGGCGATGCCGCTGGCGTTTCCGATCGCCGCCGGGTTCGCGCTGATCGGACCGCTGGCCGCGATCGGGCTTTACGAGCTGAGCCGGCGGCGCGAAGCCGGCCTCGACAGCTCGTCGGCGCACGCGTTCGACGTGCTGCATTCGCCCTCGCTTCCCGCCATCCTTGCGCTTGGCTTCTTGCTGATGGCGATCTTTCTGATCTGGCTCGCGGTCGCGCACGAGATCTATGTCGCGTTTTTCGGCTATTCGGCGCCGGCTTCGGTCACGCAATTCGCCCATGACGTGCTCGCCACACCGGCCGGATGGAAGCTGATCGTCGTCGGCACCGGCGTGGGCTTTTTGTTCGCCGTGGCGGCGCTGACGATGGGGGCGGTGTCGTTTCCGCTGCTGCTCGACCGCGACGTCGGTGCTGCGGTCGCTTTGCTCACCTCGATCCGCGTGGTCGCGGCCAACCCGGGGACGATGGCCTTGTGGGGATTGATCGTCGCCGCGCTGCTGGTGATGGGCTCGCTGCCGCTTTTCCTCGGGCTCACGGTGGTGATGCCGGTGCTCGGACACGCCACCTGGCATCTTTATCGGCGGGCGGTCGAGCCTGATCCTAATCCCCACTCGGATTATCAGCCCCGCGAGCGAGGCCCGCGCTACGCCGCGGATTTCCCCGCGGCGTTGTTCCCAACGCGGCGCTGACCGCCGGGCCTTTCTTCCACCTTCCAGATAAAGCGCGCCCCCTCCTTGCCTCCGCCGTCCCCATGAAGGGGAGAGCGGGGGCAAGACACGTTTGCGCTGCCCGTTTCCCCCGTTCTTAATCGTGCAATCGAGAGCCAATAGACAAAGCCGCTGCATTTTCGTTCAAATGCGCCTTCGCGACCCGTCCGCTTGAGCCTGACAGAACAGGGAGGAACCAATGAAGAAGACAGCGTGGTGCATCGTCGTGGCGGGGCTCGCCGCCTTGCTGGCGGCGCCGGCCAACGCCGACGACGTTAAGATCGGCGTCATCTATCCGTTGACCGGCAATGCCGCGAGCGCGGGCCAGTCGGCGCGCGACGCCGTCCATTTGGGCGTCGAAATCGTCAACACCGCGCATCCCGAATTGAAGAATTTGCCGCAGGGCAATACCGGCGGCTTGCCGGGCCTGGGCGGCGCCAAGATCGTGGTTGACGAAGCCGACCACCAGGGCAACCCGCAAATCGGCCAGCAGCAGACGCTGCGCCTGATCACGCAGGACCATGTCGTGGCCATGCTCGGCTCGTATCACTCCTCGGTCTCGCTGGTCGCTACCGCGGTCGCCGAGCGGCAGGGCGTCCCCTATCTGGTCGCCGACTCGGTGGCATCGAACATTACCGGCCGCGGCTTCAAATGGACATTCCGCACCACGCCGATCGCGCCGGATTTCGCCAAGGCCTATGCCGACTTCCTCACCGATCTGAAGAAGGCGGGCACGAAAGTCGACAGCATCGCCATCGTCAACGAGAATACCGACTACGGCACCTCGGTCGGCGCCGCCATCGTGCAGGCCGCCAAGACCGCCAACATTCCGGTGGCGGCGCAGATCGCCTATAACGCCAACAGCCCGGACGTGTCCGCCCAGGTCCTTCAGCTCAAGACGCTTCATCCGGACGTGGTGATTTTCGTCAGCTACACGGCCGACATCATCCTCTATTTCAAGACGATGAAGAATCTCGACTACCTGCCGCCGATCATCATCGGCGACGATGCCGGCTTCTCCGATCCGAGCTTCATCCCCAATGTCGGCGATCTCGCCCAGGGCGCGGTCAACCGCAGCGCCTTCGACATCGGTAAGCCCGGCAGCAACAGCTACATCGTCGATCAGATGTTCAAGCAGAAATACGGCCGCGATCTCGACGACACCAGCGCGCGCTGGATGCAGGGCTTCTTCGTGCTCGTCGACGCCATCAACCGCGCCGGTTCGACCGAGCCCGACAAGATCCAGGCGGCCTTGCGCGACACCGATCTCAAGCCCGATCAGCTGATGATCGGCTATAACGGCGTGAAGTTCGATTCCACCGGCCAGAACACTTTGGCGTCGACGTTCCTGGTCCAGCTGAAGGGCAAGGAATACGTCTCGGTCTGGCCGACCGATCGCGCCACCAGCAAACTCGAATTGCCGATGAAGGGCTGGCACTAGGTTTCTCGTGCGGGCGGCGTGCACTCTCTCTCGCCGCCCATTGCGAGCCCTGCCGATCGCCCATGCTCGATCTCGGTCTTAGTTTTGTTGCAAGTGTTGCCCGCGACCCGCAGGCAACGGCGATCGTCGACGGCGGCGTACGACTTACTTACGCGCAATGGTACCGGCGTATTTCGGCGCTGGTCGCGGGCTTTGACGAGATGGGGCTTAAAGCCGGCGACCATCTCGTCACCGCGCTGGCAAACCGCTGGGAGGCCGCGAGCCTGCATTGGGCCTGCCAGTTCGCCGGCGTCATCGTGACGCCGGTCAATTGGCGCTCGACGGCAGACGAGCTTGATTTCTTTCTCACCGACGCCGAGGCCAAGGCGATCGTCTACGAGGATGTGTCCGCGCAGGCGGTCGCCGCCTCGGCTTGCGCGCAAGAATTACCGCGCATCGCGCTCGACGCGGCCGCTGTCTCCGACGTCGCCTTTGCCGCACTCGCTGCGCAATCAGCGCCCGACGCCACGCCGCGTGTCGATGCGCAAGCGTGGTCGGTCATGCTTTACACCTCAGGCACGACTGCGCGGCCGAAGGGCGTGCCGCGCCGCCAGTGCGCCGAACGCGCCGCCGCGCTCGCGCACGTGGCGCAGAACCTCTACGCGAACGGTGAGTGCACACTCGGCGTCATGCCGCTCTATCACACGATGGGCGTGCGCTCGCTCATCGCCATGTCGCTCATCGGCGGCGCTTTCGTCTGCCTGCGCCGGTTCGACGTGAGTGAGGCGCTCAAGCTGATCGCCGGCGAGCGCGTCACCAATCTCTATCTGGTGCCGACGCTCTATCACGGCCTGGTGCGTCATCCCTCGTTTGCGGCCAGCGATGTGAGTTCGGTCAAAAAGCTAGGCTTCGCCGGCGCACCGATGACCGACGGCCTGCTGAAAGAGCTGCAGGCCGCCTTTAAGCCCGATCTGTTCGTCAACCATTATGGCTCGTCGGAAATCTACACGTTCACCATCGACCAGAATGCGCCGGGCAAGCCTGGCTCCGCCGGCCGCGCCGGCATCAATCAGATGGTGCGGGTGGTGAAGCTCGGCGCCAAGTCGGTGAACGAGACTGCCGACGCTGGCGAGGAGGGCGAAGTGATCGCGCTCCTTGCCGGCGATGAATCGTTCGAGGGCTATTGGCGGCGGCCGGAGGCCGACGCCAAGGCGCTGCGCGAGGGCTGGTACTTCACCGGCGACACCGGTTTCGTTGACGCCGACGGCGATCTTTTCGTGACCGGCCGCGTCGATGACATGATCATCTCCGGCGGCGAAAACATTTCGCCGGTCGAGATCGAATCCTGCCTGTCGCTGCATGCGGGCGTATCGGAGGTCGCCGTGGTTGGCCTGCCCGACGAGCGCTGGGGCAAGGTCGTCACCGCGTTCGTCAAGCGCCGCACTGCCGTCGCCGAGGGCGAGCTTGACGCGTTCTGCCGCTCCTCCGGCCTCGCCGGCTTCAAGCGTCCGCGGCGCTACGTCTTCGTCGCCGAAATTCCGAAATCGCCGGTGGGCAAGCTTTTGCGCCGCAAGCTCGTGGCCGGCGAGTATATCGCCGAGCCGGCCGCGTCCGCCCCCGCTCTCGCCTCAAGTCAGCAAGGAAGTGCCGCATGAGCGTATTGTCCGATCCGCGTTTGCAAGATGAGAAGCTCGACGGCTTCCGCGTTGAGATCGATGCCGCGCGCGAGCGCGCCGACGTGGTGCTCGACCGGCCGCCGCTCAACGTCATCGAGATGAGGGAGCGCGACCAGCTGCGCATGGTGTTCGAAGCGCTCGACGAGGACGGGCGCGTGCGCGTGATCGTGCTGCGCGCGGTCGGCGAGCATTTCTCCTCCGGCGGCAATATCGCGGGCTTTCTGGCCGCTTCGCCCGAACATGTCGCCAAGCTCGCCTTCAACATCGCGGCGCCGGCGCGCTGCGCCAAGCCGGTCATCGCCGCCAACCGCGGCTACTGCTTCGGCGTCGGCTTCGAGCTGTCGCTGGCCTGCGACTTCCGCATCGTTTCGGAAACCTGCCTCTACGCGCTGCCCGAGCAGCGGCTCGGCCAAATTCCCGGCTCCGGTGGCTCGGCGCGGCTGCAGAAGATCATCGGTATCACCCGCACCAAGGACGTCGTAATGCGCTCGAAGCGCATTCCCGCCAAGCAGGCCTACGAATGGGGCATTGCCACCGAGTGCGTGCCCGACGATAAGCTGGAATCTGCAACTGATGCATTGGTCGACGAGTTGCGGACCTTCTCGCCGCTCGCCCAACGCACCGCCAAGACGCTGCTCAACGAGACCGAAGACACCAATCTGGAAGCGGCGATCGAACTGGAAGGTCATTGCTATAGCCGCCTGCGCCAATCCGACGATTTCCGCGAAGGCGTCGAGGCCTTTCACGCAAAGCGCAAGCCTGTGTTTCGGGGAAGTTAGAGCGAACTGAAAGTTGACGGCGCGCCGCATCGAACTCTTTTCTTTGTCTTCAATCACAGAAATCTCGTCTGAGGAAACCAACACATGAACGGGACTCCCTTCAAACTCGGCACGTTTGCAAAGAATGGCGGAAAACCTTTCGCCGCAATCGTCTCGGGTGACGATGTCTTTGATATCGCCGCACGCCCAGGGCCATTGTGTTCGATTGCCAGCATCGACGCGCTACTGGAAAACTGGGACGCCAATTTCGCCGCCTTGCAGGAGATGGTGGCGCGGATCGGAAGAAGGACCGGCCGGGTGCCGAAAAGCTCGCCAACCTGCGCGCGCTGGCGCCGGTGCAGCGGCCTGGCAAGATGTTCTACGCGGCGCAGAATTTTCAGGAGCACGTCGACGAGATGCTGCGCGCCGGCATGACGCCGGCGAGCGGTCCGACGCTTCACCGGCGAGAAATCGACCAGTGAGCCGTACCTCTTCCTCAAGGCGCCGAGCACGCTGTGCGGGCGCCCACGACGACATCGCGATCCCGACCGGCCTGAAGAAGATCGACTGGGAGGCGGAGATCGCGCTCGCCATCGGCAAGCCCGGCAAGCGCATCAAGGCCGAACGCGCACTCGAGCATGTGGCGGGCTTCATGACCACCAACGACGTCTCGGCCCGCGACCTGCAGATCCGCGCCGACCGGCCCGGCCTGCGCTCCGACTGGCTCAACGGCAAGAGCCACGACAATTTCGCGCCGACCGGGCCGTTTCTGGTGCCGCGCGCGTTCGTGCCCGATCACAAGAACTTGTTCATCCGCCTCACGGTCAACGGCGAGGTCAAGCAGAACGGCAACACCTCGCAATTCATCTTCACGCCGGAGGAGCAGATCGAATACGCCTCGAATATTCTTTCGCTGCAGAGCGGCGATTTTTTCAGCTGCGGCACCTGCGGCGGCGTCGGGCAGGGCACCAACACCTTTCTCAAGGTTGGCGACGTGATGGAGACCGAGATCGAAAGTCTCGGCAAGATGCGCAACCGCTTCGTCGCTGAGACGCCATAGCGCGGCGAGGCAAGTGCCGCTTGCTTTTCACGGCGTCAACGCGGCCTCGCGCGCATGCCGGGCGAGACGCTTTTCGAGTTCGTCGGTGGAGTGGTCGCCCAAGATCTATTACGGTATGAAATACAGCGCGATCACGCTCGTCGCGGCAGCGATTATCATTCCGCCTTTCCACCACTGAGGCGGCGCTGTCCGCCTGACGGACCACCACCAATCAAAACGCCGGCCGTTCCAAATCGCGGTCGCCTAAATCCCAGAACAATCCGGCCATCAGGCCGAGCCCCTCGCGCGCGATCGGCGCCAGCAGATGCTCGTTGGGCGCGTGCTGCGAGCAGCCGGCGTAGGAGTGCGGCACCCAGATCGTTTTCAGCTTGAGCACGTCGGCGAAGATGTCGTTCGGCAGCGAGCCGCCGAGATTGGGCAGAATGGTCGGCGCGCGGCCGGCTCGTGCGCGTCATCGATTGCGTCGTCCACGTCACCCACGGATCGGCCGGATCGAGCCGGCTCGCATGGAAGAAGCTGCCGCGGCCAGGCCGCAGCCGACACGGCGCGAAACCGTGGCGGTCGAGATGCCGCCGCAGCGCCGGAATGATGTCGTCGACATCGGTGCCGACCACGTAGCGAAGCTGGCAGTGCGCGCGCGCCGTGCCCGGAATGGCGTTGACCGGCCGCTCCGGCGTGCCGGTGGTGAAGGCCAAGAATCTCAAAACTGTTCCAGCCGAACACGCGCTCGGCCGGCGTCAGGCCCGGCTCGCCCCAGTCGCGATCGATCTTCGGGCCGTCATCGCCGCCGTCGACTTCGCACGCCGGCCAGCACGTCGCGCACCGATTGCGGCAGCGGCCGGCCGCCATTCCGGCACGCGGATCGCGCCGCGCGCGTCGGTGATCGAGGCCAGCGCCTGCGCCAGCATGATCGCCGGATTGGCGATCAGCCCGCCCCAATTGCCGGAATGATGGCTGCCCTCGCGCAGATCGACGAACAGATCGATCAGATAGCGTGCCACGCGCGCCGAGAAACAGCGTCGGCTTGCCGGCGCGATGCGCGGTCCGTCCGAGGCGATCAGCACGTCGGCCTTGAGCAGATCGTCGCGATGCCGCTCGCACAATTCGCGCAAGCCCGACCGAGCCGACCTCCTCGCGCCATTTCGATCAGGAATTTGCAGTTGAAGCCGAGCGCGCCGCGCTCTGCGAGCACCGCCGCCAGCGCCGCCGATATTGACGCTGTGCTGGCCCTTGTTGTCGGCGGTGCCGCGGCCGTAGATGCGCTCGCCCTCGACGACGACCCGCCACGGCGTCAAGCCCGGCCGCCACAGATCGTCGAGGCCGCGAATGGTGTCGCCGTGGCCGTAGACCAGCACGGTGACGAAGGCCGGATTTTCGATGCGCTCGGCCGCCAGCACCGGCGGCCCGAGCGGATTGTCGAGAACGCGGCAGCGTAAAGCCGAGCCGCGTCAGCGCCGGCACGATCTCGTCGGTCAGATAGGCGCGCAGCGCGCTCGCGCGCTCCGGCTCCTGGCTCGAGCTCGGGATGGCGACGCGGCGCGTCAGGTCGGCGAGAAAGCCGCCGTCATCGAAATAGGCGTGGGCGCGGGCAATGGCGTTGGCGCGGCTCATGGCAAATCACGGCGTCTTGGCAGATCACGGGAGTGAACGGATGCTCCGGTATTTTTCTGGGAAACGGTTGCACTCTTGCAAGCGCGCATTGCCGAGCGGCTCGCGCCTGCGCGCGTTGCAGGCGTTGAGCTGTCAGATTAGGCTTCGCGTAACAGCGAGAACGCCGCGAGTTTGCTGGGGAGCGCGCCAAGAGTCCATGCTGGACGATTTCCTACAGCGCCGGCCGTACAACGCCGTCACCGATCTGGTCGACGCGCCGGTCGCGCGCGGACTTGGCGAGAAGATCGCGTTCGCGGATGCCGACCGTTCGCTGAGCTACGGCGAATTGCAGGCGCGCACCTGCCGCGTTCGCGTCGGCGCTGAAAGATCTCGGGCTGCGGCCCGAGGAGCGGCTCGGTCTTGCTGCTCTACGACACCGTCGATTTTCCGGTGGCGTTCTGGGGCGGCGTGCGCGCCGGCATCGTGGTGCTGCCGCTCAACACGCTGCTCACGGCCGAGCAATACGCCTACATTCTCGGCGACAGCCGCGCCGTCGGCCATCGTCGCCTCGGCGTCGCTGGCGAAGACGCTCGTTCCCATTCTCGATCGCCTGCCGCGGCTGCGCACGATCATTCTCGTCGGCGCCGAGCGCCGAGGACAGAGCCGCGTTTGCCGGGCCGCGACGTGCACGACTTCGCCGATCTGCTGGCGCGCGGCAGCACCGATCTGTTCGCCGCGCCGACGCTGTCCGACGAAGTCGCGTTCTGGATGTACACGTCCGGCTCGACCGGCGAGCCCAAGGGCGTCAAGCACGTGCACACGACGCCGATGGCGGCGGCGCGGCTGATGGGCCAGCACGTGATCGGCATCCGCGAAGACGACGTGGTGTTCTCCGCGGCGAAGCTGTTCTTCTCCTACGGCATGGGCAACGCCATGGCGTTTCCGCTGTCGGTCGGCGCCACCACCGTGCTGCTGCCGCAGCGGCCGACGCCCGAGGCGGTGTTCGAGGTCATGCGCCGCCATCAGCCGACGATCTTCTATGGCGTGCCGACGCTGTTATGCCTCGCTGCTCGCGCACAAGGAGATGACGCGCGGCGCCGGCTCGGATCGGCTGCGGCTGTGCATTTCGGCCGGCGAGGCGCTGCCCGCGCCATCTCGGCGAACGCTGGCGCGAGACCGCCGGCGTCGACGTGCTCGACGGCATCGGCTCGACCGAGATGTTCCAGACCTTTCTGAGCAACCAGCCGGGCGACGTGCGCTACGGCACCACCGGCAAGGCGGTGCCCGGCTACGAGCTGAAGATCGTCGACGAGAGCGGCCGCGAGGTCGCCGACGGCGAGATCGGCGAACTCATCGTGCGCGGCCCGACCGCCGGCGAGGGCTATTGGAATCAGCGGCACAAGAGCCGGCGCACCTTTGCCGGCGAATGGACCTTTACCGGCGACAAATATTTCTGCGACGCCGACGGCTACTATCATTATTGCGGCCGCACCGACGACATGTTCAAGGTCAGCGGCATGTGGGTGTCGCCGTTCGAGGTCGAGGCGGCGCTCGCCTCGCACGAGGCGGTGCTGGAAGCCGCCGTCATCGGCAAGGAGGACGCCGACGGCCTGGTCAAGCCGAAGGCCTTCATCGTGCTGCGCAACGGCTTTGCCGCCGACGAGCGCCTGATCGAAACGCTGCGCGTGCCACGTCAAGCAATGCGCCGGGCCGTGGAAATATCCGCGCTGGATCGATATCCGCCCCGACCTGCCGCGCACCGCGACCGGCAAGCTGCAGCGCTTCAAGCTGCGAGAATTGGACCGGTAAGTCCGGCGACGTGAATTGGAACTGTAGCCGCGATTGTAGCGGGGAACCTCGGCTCCGCATGGTCAGCCGAATGGACCGACGACATTGCTCTTTCTGTCGTGAAATGATTCTTCCTGTCGCGAAGTGGTTCCCTCGTGCGGGAAATAATCCGCTTCGATGAAGTTCCTATTGAAATAACCGGTGCGAAGCTCATGTCCTTTTGTCGAGCACAAAAGCTCGTGCTTTCGACTTCGCAAACCGGGAGTTCAGTCATGATCAGCAAGTCGACTATCGCCGCGGCGGTGCTTGTTACCATGAGCGCTGCATCGCCAGCTTTCGCCCAAGCCCCGCCAGCGTATTACTACGGATACGCGGGCCCCTATGCTTATCCCTACGAGCAGCCAGCGCCGTATAGCAACGGCGGTTGGCCACCCGGCCCTGCCAGCGTCACCTACAATATCCACACGCCGCCGAATCACTGAGGCGGCAATCGTTCTCGACGCGTCGGACGAGTAACTGCGGCGCCAGAAGGCGATCCGTTGGTTCGCAGCGGGGCGCGCGTTTGGCACGCGGCGCTTGGCTCAGTGCACCGCGCGTTGAGCGCATTGTGGAAACGTGGATGTCGCGCGCTGCGAGCGGAAGTTGACGCTCGCAGCGCAAAATGTCCGTCGTGCCCAATGCCCGTGACCCAATGCCGATGCCGCGATCTGAGGTCGCGCGCTAGCCCGCGGCGCCTGCCTCGTGCAGCACGCGGTTGCGTAGCCGCATCGCGTCGCGCTCGCCGCGTCGCGCCAATTCGATGATCCTCATCGCAATGGTCTCTCGGCTGCGCCTATCCTCGGCCGACAATTTCAGCTCATCGCAGACCGAGTCGAATGCGACTGACATGGCGTTTGTTGCTTCCGGATCGAACACGTTGCGCTCCTTGAGGAAGGGAAGAATGGTGCCCATGAAACCCCGTGCTGTGCCCCTTCCGTATTGCCGCGTTCTGCCGCTCTCCCCGACGGCTTCGGATACTCCCGCCATTTGATATCATTTGTCAATTATACTTTACCTATACAGTCAGCTGCTCATTTATTGCCTTTTTTGTCGATGGCTCATTGTACAGCATGCACGCTATTACTTTATTTCACTCAAATTCATGGCACAGGATCAAAAGCGTTAAAAACGTTCATACCCCCATTGACGTAAAGAGCATTATATACAAATTATACTAACATAAATTCGATCAACGAGGGGGATCGACCATGGCCGACCGGTTACGCGGCGAACGGCTGCAGATCATGCTGACGCCGGAAGAACTGACCTTGATCGACAATTTCCGCTTCGCCAAACGCATGCCGAGCCGAGCGGCGACGGTGCGCGAACTGTTTCGCCGCGGCTTGGCGGCGGAGGGTTTCGCCACTGCGCCCGGCGGTGCACGCTCCAAGGATTTCGGTGTCGACGGCAAGGGCCTGCGGCCGCAGGCAGCAGGTTTCGGCGGAGCGCTGACCGCTGGCCTGTTGCGGCCTCGCGCCTCTATCTGCCGGATGCTAGGGAAGATGCCGCAAGCGGGGACAGTTTCGATGAGCACCAAGACACTGCACGGCGTCATCGCCGCCGGTCGCAACCGCGGTCGAGGCCAGCGGCGAGCCGGACTGCGCACGTTCGGTGGCGCTGGCGCGGTTTCTTCTCGACAATGGTTGCGACGGATTCAACGTGCTCGGCACGACCGGCGAGGCCACCTCGTTTTCGCTCGAGCAGCGCAAGCGGGTGATGAGCGCCTACGTCCGCAAGCGGCCTGCCGCTCGACCGCATGATGGTCGGGACCGGCGCTGCCGCGAGCGCCGACGCGATTGCGCTGACCAGGCATGCGGCCGAACTCGGCTTTGCCGGGGCGCTGGTGCTGCCGCCGTTCTACTATAAGGGCGTGCCTGACGACGGGCTCGTCGCCTATGTCGAGGCCATCGTGACCGCGACCGCGACCGCGGGACGGCCGATCCCGATTTACCTCTATCACTTCCCGGCGCAGTCCGGTCTGCCCTGGCACGTCGCGTTGATCCGCCGGCTGCTCGACGCCTTCGGCGAGCGTATCGTTGGCCTGAAGGATTCCTCCGGCGACATGGATTTCGCCCGCGCGGCAGCGGCCATCTCGCCGCGCTTTAAGGTGTTTCCTTCGACCGAGGCGGTGCTGCCGGAGGCCCGCTTGGGCACGTTCGCCGGCTGCATTTCCGCGACCGCCAATCTCAACGCCGACCTTTGCGCCCGCGCCTTCGCGGCGGGCGACGCCGTGGCGCTGGCCGAAGCGGTGGCGATCCGCAAACTGTTCGACGGCAAGCAGCTCGTACCCGGCGTGAAGGCCCTGCTCGCCCATATTCACGGCGACCCACAATGGGCGCGCGTGGCGCCGCCGCTTGCGGCCTTTTCGGCCGCCGACCGCGCCGCGGTTGATGCGGGCTACGAGACGGTCCGCGCCAAACAGGTGGCCTGAACGAGCGCGAGCGGGCGCCTGCCACAGCGTTGACGGCTTGGCCCGACCCCCCTATAAGCACCGCCCAAGGCCGGGAAGCCCCTGCGCTTGCCGCGTTCCTCGCTTTTTTCACCAACCGCACGTTCAGTACGATGGCCAACACGAAATCAGCCAAGAAGGCCGCGCGCCAAATCGCGCGCCGCACGATCGTCAACAAGGCGCGGCGTACGCGGCTGCGCACGGCCGTGCGCAAGGTCGAAGAAGCGATTTCAGCCGGCGACCGTGCCGCGGCGGTGTTCGCTATGGTGGAGGCGGAGCCGGCGATCATTCGCGCAGCGCAAAAGGGCATCGTTCATCGCAACACCGCCAGCCGCAAAGTGTCGCGGCTCGCCCATCGCATCGCCAAGCTCGGTAAGTAGGCGACCGGCAAGCGGGGCCACCCCGGCGCGGGATCGGCGCACGTGGTCCGCTGGCCGGATGAACGTATGTCCTGTGGATTGCGGGATAGCGTCGCACGTTTGTTGCGTAATTGTCACATCCTTAGAAAAAATGAACTCCTCGATGGGTATCGGGGTAGTCCCGGCCGCCGAGCGTTCCTCGGCGTCGGAGATAGCCTTTTTTTCCTTATTTCATGCGCATTTCCGCGCGCTCTGCACGCGTTCTGCGGATGGGTGCCCACAGATTTGTGCACAGGAATGTTTGAGCAATGAAGGGCTTAATACAGACATCCGGTGGGGACTTGAAAAAATGCCACTGGCGGCGTGATGCCTAGCTAATTTGCTCCGTTTCACTTCGCGTTTACGCGCCGTTTCACGCGGCGGAAGATTGCATCTCGAATCAATGAGTTGTTCGAAGGCTCCACGGCCATTTTTCTATTTGCAATCCTAAAAGTCTCCGCCGTTTATTTAGCTGCCCATTGCGGGCCGAAATCGCCGTGTTAGCTTCCAATTGTCTTCGGTCCGCCGAAGATTATCAACACCGGTCTACAGTATTAACCTCATCGAAGTATGAGATGGGGCGGGTGTGTGTCCGTCCAGTTGAGTACTGTCCTCACACTGTAAGTCGCAAGTTCTCAGCGAAAAGACCTGCTTATGATCTTCGTAGGCGGCGAGGAACTACACAGGTGGCGATTCACAGTCGCGCGGATTTCTTAGCGACAGCTGGGCCAAGCTCGGTCAACAACCATCGTTTTTGGGAACGATGGAGGTGAGGCAATGATCATGACAATTCTCCTACCCGACCGGCATCGAGAATCGTCTGGCCTGAACCGTCGCCGACGCCGAGCGGTTAAGGCTCGGCGCTCCGACCGCCGTCCGATTGCGGCCGCCGGCTCCTCTTCAAGTTCTTTAGTCTCAGTGTGCGTTGCGTCCCCCGGTAACGCGGCAGGGTAGGAGTTTTGCCCTCGCCTCATCCGTTGGGTTGACCCGTGTTCCCACAAAAGCAGCACGCCATCATGAGCATCGATCAGGATCGCTGGCAGCGCATCAAGGAACGATTGCGTTTCGAACTCGGCGAGGACATCTTCTCGAGCTGGTTCGGCCGCATGGAGTTCGAATCCGTGGACAAGGGCGGCGGTGCGGCTGTCGGTGCCGACCCGGTTCCTGCGCAAGTGGATCCAGTCCCACTACGCGGACCGCGTACTGGCCCAATGGCAGGTGGAAGAGCCCACGATCTACCGCCTGGAATTGAGCGTTCGCTCGGCCGCGATCCGCCTGCCGATGCCAATCCGAAGCCGGCGAACGCTCCGCCGCCGATGCTGCCGCGCGAACCGCGCGAGCGTGGACATCAGCGAACTGCGCACCGGCGGACCGCTTCGTGTCGATGCACGACACGCTCGGCGGTTCACCGCTCGATCCGCGGCTTACGTTCGAGACTTTCATCGTTGGCCGCTCGAATACGCTTGCGCACGCGGCCGCCAAGCAGATCGCCACCAGCCGGACGCGGCGATCAGCTGATGTTCAATCCGCTCTACATCCACGCCGGGGTGGGGCTCGGCAAGACCCACTTGCTGCAGGCGATCACCTGGGCCGGCAACAACGGCGACCGCAAGGTGCTCTATCTGACCGCCGAGCGGTTCATGTTTGGATTTGTCTCGGCGCTGAAGAGCCAGACCACGCTCGCCTTCAAGGAAGCGCTGCGCGCCAACGACGTGCTGGTCATCGACGACTTGCAGTTCCTGCAGGGCCGCTCGACGCAGCACGAGTTCTGCCACACCATCAACGCGCTGATCGACGCCGGCCGGCAGGTCGTGATCGCCAGCGACCGGCCGCCCGCCGATCTGGAGAGTCTGGACGATCGCGTCCGCTCGCGGCTCGCCGGCGGCCTCGTCGTGGAGATCGGTTCGCTCGGCGAGGAATTGCGGCTCGAAATCCTCAAGAGCCGCATCGCCGCCGCCCGCCTGCATCATCCCGGCATTCGAAGTGCCGGCGCCGGTGCTCGTCTTCATCGCCAAGTCGGTCACGCATAACGGCCGCGACCTCGAAGGCGCCGTCAATCGGCTGCTCGCCCATAGCAAGCTCACCGGCCAGCCGGTGACGCTGGAAATGGCCGAGCGCGAAATGCGCGACCTGATCCGGCCGGCCGAGCCCAAGCGCGTGCGCATCGAGGACATCCAGCGCATCGTCGCGCGGCAATACAACGTCAGCCGCGCCGATCTTTTGTCCTCGCGGCGTACCGCCAACGTCGTGCGCCCGCGCCAGGTGGCCATGTACCTGGCAAAAATCCTGACGCTGCGCTCGCTCCCCGAGATCGGCCGCCGCTTCGGCGGCCGCGACCACACCACGGTGCTGCACGCGGTGCGCAAGATCGAGGCGCTGACCGGCAACGATACCGCCTTCGCCGAGGAGATCGAGGCGCTCAAGCGGCAATTGCAGGATTAGCCGTTCTCGCCTGCGCCGCTTCGCACGGGGCAGGCGAGGAATTGAGGCAGCCGGTGGGGCTGTTAAAACCCTGGAAAATGCGGGCCGCTTGCGGCACGCTCTTGCCGAATCCGGCTCGCCGCGTCACTTTCGCGGTCGGGATAGCGGACGGATGCGATGAAGGTCACGGTAGAGCGGTCCGAATTGCTGAAATCGCTGGGCCACGTGCATCGCGTGGTCGAGCGCCGCAATACGATTCCGATCCTCGCCAACGTGCTTCTTCGCGCCGATCGCTCGAAGCTCACGCTCAAGGCCACCGACCTCGACGTCGAAGTGACCGACACGATCGCCGCCGAAGTGGGCCCCGGCGGATCGACCACGGTTCCCGCCCACATGTTCTTCGATATCGTGCGCAAGCTGCCCGAGGGCGCGCAGATCGTGCTCGAATCCTCCGGCGACCGCGCCGCGCTCGCGATCCGCGCCGGACGCTCGCGCTTCACGCTGCAGACGCTGCCGGAGAGCGATTTCCCCGATCTGGCGCCGGGCGAGATGACCCACAAGTTCACGCTCAAGGCCGGCGACCTGAAGCGGCTGATCGACAAGACCCAGTTCGCCATCTCGACCGAGGAAACCCGCTACTATCTCAACGGCATCTATCTGCACGCCGCCGGCACGGCCAAGGCGGCGACGCTTGCGCGCGGTGGCGACCGACGGTCACCGGCTCGCGCAGATGGAGATCGAGCTGCCGAAGGGCGCTGACGGCATGCCGGGCATCATCGTGCCGCGCAAGACGGTCGCCGAGGTGCAGCGGCTGCTGGAGGACAACGACGCCGACGTACTGATCGAGCTGTCGCCGGGCAAGATCCGCTTCACCGTCGGCGAGGTGGTGCTGACCTCGAAGCTGATCGACGGCACGTTCCCCGATTACGGTCGCGTCATCCCGGCCAACAACGACAAGGAACTGATGGTCGACAAGAAGGAGTTCGAAGCCGCTGTCGACCGCGTGTCGACGGTGTCGAGCGAACGCGGCCGCGCCGTCAAGCTTTCGGTCACCGGCGGCAAGCTTTTGCTGTCAGTCACCAACCCGGATTCCGGCAGCGCCAACGAAGAGCTGGAAGTCGAGTACGAAGCCGATCCGATCGATATCGGCTTCAACTCGCGCTACCTGCTCGACATCGCTGCGCAGATCGAGAGCGAAGCCGCCGTGCTCAAGCTCGCCGATCCCGGCTCGCCCACGCTCATTACCGACAAGGAGTCCAAGGGCGCGCTGTACGTACTGATGCCGATGCGGGTTTGACCGCCTTTACACGCACGCGCTTGAGACAGCGTCATGCCCGGCCTTGTGCCGGGCATCCACGTCTTTGGACCCCGCGTAAGGCGTGGATGGCCGCGACAAGCGCGGCCATGACGACTAAAACCGACTTGCCATGACTGCTGCTTTGGTTCGTCGGCTCGCTCTGACCAACTTCCGCAATTACCACGCGGCGTCGCTCGACGCCGGCGAGAAGATCGTCGTGCTGGTCGGGCCGAACGGCGCCGGCAAGACCAATTTGATTGAAGCCATCTCGTTCCTGGCGCCGGGCCGGGGCTTGCGCCGCGCTACGCTCGACGAGGTCGCTTTCAGCGAGGGCGACGGCTCTTGGGCGGTCTCCGCCGAGATCGAGGGCGCGCTCGGCCTTGCCACGCTCGGCACCGGCATCGAGCGCCCGCTCGAAGAGGGCGTCGTGCTCTCGCGTAAGTTCCGCATCGATCGTGAACCGGCAACATCGGCCGCGGCCTTTGCCGACCACGTGCGCGTGGTGTGGCTGACGCCGGCGATGGACTCGCTGTTCGTTGGTTCGCCATCCGAGCGCCGGCGCTTCCTCGATCGTCTCGCGCTCGCGGTCGATGCCGAGCATGGCAGCCGCGTCAACGCGCTCGAACGCGCGCTGCGCTCGCGCAACCGGCTGCTCGAAGAGCCGCGGCCCGACACGCATTGGCTCGATGCCGTCGAGCACGAGACTGCTGAGCTTGCGGTCGCCGTCGCCGGGCTCCGCGTTGAGACCGTTCGCCGGCTCGAAGCCGTGCTGGCAAGCCGCAAGCAGGCAGCCTTCCCGCCGGCGGAAATCGCACTCGACGGCTGGATCGAGAAGCTCATCCCCGCGCATCCCGCCGGCGAGATCGAGCAGCGCTACCGCGCCGTGCTGCGCGACAACCGCGCGCGCGACGCCGCGGCCGGCCGCACGCTCGATGGTCCGCATCTGACCGACCTCGCCGTCGTCTATGCACCAAAAAATATTCCCGCCGCCGACGCCTCGACCGGCGAACAGAAGGCGCTCCTCATCGGCCTCATCCTCGCCCACGCAAGGCTCATCGCCGATATGACCTCGTTCGCGCCGGTGCTGCTGCTCGATGAGGTTGTCGCCCATCTCGATCCGGCGCGGCGCGCGGCGCTGCAGGGAGAACTCGGAGAGCTTGACGCCCAAGTGTGGATGACGGGCGCCGATCCAGCACTGTTCGCTGAGATCGGCGCGGGCGCGGCCATGGTTGAAGTCGATGCCGGGCAGCTTAAGCGGCGCGCGACGGGCGGTTCCCACTGATCGCGTGCCGCATGAGAAAACGTGACCGCAGCACTGTGTTCCATATGCCTGTTCTGTGAGCAGTTTCTTCAGTTCCATCGTCCCACATGCGACCTCCGCACCTGGAACAAGACGGCCGTGAAACCCCTTAACGTCATGGAGAAAACGTGTGGCTCAAGGTCCAAGGCGCAGGCGGTTGGCGATGCCGAAAACGGCTGAGCATATGATTGTCGGCAATCTGTTCGAGGCGCTGGAGCGCCTGCGCGAAGATTTGGACAAGGTCGATCTGTGGATCGCTGCGCTTGGTTACTTTCGGGCTCCGGTTCCGGACTATGAGCCCAGCACCAGTAATCGTTACGTGTTGCCGCCCAATTCGAACGGCCGCCCGCCGCATCTGCGATCCTGAAAGCGCGTTTCGCCACACGATTTGCACAGCGCTTAGCCGCTCGGGTTCGGCTCTTGTCATGGCGAATCTTCAGCCAGCGAATCGGCTGATTTGCGGTGGCGCAGAAGCGCGATTTGGCGGTCCTGAATGGAGCCAAATTTGTGACCGCGAAATCCTTGAAAAACGCCGATTTAACAATATCTTAACAGCGTCCACTTTGCGCTGTACGCGCCCCCTTTTTGGTGTACAAGAAATGAGCGATTCTCCGTCGCCTTCCGCGACCGATTCGAAAGCCCCTTTCATGGCCGAACCCGCCCGCAAGCCTGCCCCTCCTGCACCCTCTGATTACGACGCGGAATCGATCAAGGTGCTCAAGGGGCTCGACGCCGTGCGCAAGCGGCCAGGCATGTATATCGGCGACACCGACGACGGCTCGGGCCTGCATCACATGGTCTATGAGGTCGTCGACAACGCGATCGACGAAGCGCTCGCCGGCTTCGCCAAGGACGTCATCGTCACGCTCAATCCGGACGGCTCCTGCACCGTGCGCGACGACGGCCGCGGCATTCCGGCCGACATCCACAAGGGCGAAGGCGTGTCCGCCGCCGAGGTCATCATGACCCAGCTGCACGCCGGCGGAAAATTTGATCAGAACGCCTACAAGGTTTCCGGCGGGCTGCACGGCGTCGGCGTCTCCGTCGTCAACGCGCTCTCGGCCTGGCTCAAGCTCACCATCTGGCGCGACGGCCAGGAGCATTTCATGGAATTCCACGACGGCGAGCCGGTGGCGCCGCTCGCCGTGGTCGCCGCCGCGCACGACAAGCGCGGCACCGAAGTGACGTTCCTGCCGTCGAAGAACACGTTCACCATGACCGAGTTCGACTTCGCCACGCTGGAGCACCGGCTGCGCGAACTCGCGTTTCTCAATTCCGGCGTCACCATCGTGCTCTCCGACATGCGCCACGCGGTCGAGCACCGCGAGGTGTTGCGCTACGAGGGCGGCGTCGAGGCCTTCGTCAAATATCTCGATCGCAACAAGACGCCGCTGGTGCCTTCGCCCATCCTGATGAAGGCCGACCGCGATGGCATCGGCGTCGACTGCGCGCTGTGGTGGAACGACGGCTACCATGAGACCGTGCTCTGCTTCACCAACAACATCCCGCAGCGCGACGGCGGCACCCATCTGGCCGGCTTTCGCGGCGCGCTCACCCGCCAGGTCGTCGCTTACGCCGATTCCGGCGGCGGCGCGCGCAAGGAGAAGGTGGCGCTCACCGGCGAGGATTGCCGCGAGGGCTTGACCGCCGTGCTCTCGGTCAAGGTGCCCGACCCGAAATTCTCCTCGCAGACCAAAGACAAGCTCGTCTCCTCGGAAGTGCGCCCGGTGGTCGAGGGCGTCATCAACGACATGCTCAAAGCCTGGTTCGAGGAGCATCCGGCGGAAGCAAAGATCATCGTCGGCAAGGTGATCCAGGCCGCCGCCGCCCGCGAGGCCGCCCGCAAGGCGCGCGAGATGACGCGCAAAAGCGCGCTCGGCATCACCTCGCTGCCGGGCAAGCTCGCCGATTGTCAGGAGCGCGATCCGGCCAAGTCCGAACTGTTCATTGTCGAGGGCGATTCCGCCGGCGGCTCCGCCAAGCAGGGCCGCAACCGCGAATTCCAGGCGGTGCTGCCGCTGCGCGGCAAGATCCTCAACGTCGAGCGCGCGCGCATGGACAAGATGCTGTCCTCTGAGCAGATCGGCACGCTGATCACCGCGCTCGGCACCGGCATCGGCGCCGACGAATTCACGCTCGACAAGCTGCGCTACCACAAGGTCATCATCATGACCGACGCCGACGTCGACGGCGCCCACATCCGCACGCTGCTGCTCACCTTCTTCTACCGGCAGATGCGCGACATCATCGACGGCGGCTTTCTCTACATCGCGCAGCCGCCGCTCTACAAAGTCGCGCGCGGCAAGTCCGAGCAGTATCTCAAGGACGAGCACTCGCTCGAGGATTATCTGATCAACACCGGCCTCGAAGACGCGACCTTGCGGCTCTCCTCGGGCGAAGTGCGCGCCGGCGAGGATCTGCGGCGCCTGGTCGAAGAGGCGCGCACGATTCGCAATCTGCTGCGCGGCCTGCACAGCCGCTATAACCGCAAGGTGATCGAGCAGGCGGCGATCGCCGGCGTGCTGCATCCGCGCGTCACCGGCGACGCGGCGAGCGCCGCACAGGCGGCCGCCTACATCGCCCGCCGTCTCGATGCGCTGAGCGACGAGACCGAGCGCGGCTGGCACGGCGAATTCCGCGACGGCGGCTTCCACTTCGAGCGCACCTTGCGCGGCGTCAAGGAAGCCGCATTGATCGACCAGGCGCTGCTCGGCTCCGCCGACGCGCGCCGCCTCGACGAATACGCACCCTCGCTGCAGCAGATCTATCCGCGGCCGACGCCGCCGGCGATCCTTCGCCGCAAGGACGAGGACACGCCGATCCACGGCCCGGTCGGCCTGTTCGAGGCGGTCACCGAAGCCGGCAAGAAGGGCCTCAACCTGCAGCGCTACAAGGGGCTGGGCGAGATGAATCCCAGCCAGCTCTGGGAAACCACGCTCGACACCAACGCCCGCTCGCTATTGCAGGTCGGTGTGAAGGAAATCGACGAGGCCAACACCATCTTCGACGAACTGATGGGCGACAAGGTCGAACCCCGCCGCATTTTCATCGAGCACAACGCGCTGGCAGCGAGTGTGGATGTGTAATTTCTGAGCGAATATTGCCGCTCGTCCCCGCGAAAGCGGGGGCCCAGTTCTTTTCTCTCGCTCAATGTTCTGCGGACTGGATTCCCGCTTTCGCGGGAATGAACGATAACTTTTCCGGCTTATCCTTCGGGGCTGCTAACGCTCGCACGCCGCAAGCGGAAAAATCAGAATCTCTCTTTCAGGCCGAAGGCGATCCCCTGCGCGAAGAAGCTCGACTGCAATGCGCCATTTCCAGACTTTACGGTTTCGGCGGCTCGTGACCGATTGTTGCATCATACCAATGCACGAACGCGAACAGGAACAGCAACCCGGCGCCGATCAGAATCGCGGTCACCGCCGCGGCATAAACGCCGGCCAATAGCTCGCCGGAAACAACAATCACGTTTACCGCCAAAGCGAGCGCGGCGATATCCATCGACACGGCGTAGATCACCACCTGCCATGGCAAGCGCATCGGGTTTACCGTCCGCCGGCGGCGCGGAAATGTCAGCGCCCAGCTGCCGAGCAGGACAGCCATCACGCCGCTTGCGATACGCAAAGCGATTGGCGCCGGAGCGCCAAACAACAGCAACAGCGGCGGCAGGATCGCGCCGAACGTCGTCATGAACCCGAGTTCGACCCAGGTGCGCGTCACCCAGCTGTCCCACTTGGTGATCCGTCCGCCGAGCATTTGCCGAAGGATCATGGTCAGGACGGACAGGCCCGTGAAGGTCATGCCGATGGTCGCGAGTGTGTAAAGATAACCGGATGCGTCCACGTCAGCCCCCCGCCCTGAGCCGTTTATTCAGCCAGCCCCTTATTCAGGCATGAGCGGAGTCCCCGGTCAATTTGAACCTATTTGGATCGGTGGCGCAACGCGATGGAGCTTGGGGGATGACGCAGCATCCCATCCTTGAGGGTGGCGAATAAATGAGGATTCATCCTGCCGCGCCATCGCGGGCAGGGGCTTTCCATATTGTGCCGCCACTGCGTGGTCGTCCGGACGGTGCGGCTCGCCATAAAGCATCCAGGCACAGCCGCTGAACAGCGCAAGCGCCATGATAGGCCCTAAGAACTCGTACGCGGGCATGATTAATGCCTCGCGATCTTCTTCTGTCGGCGGTCTGTATCTTTGGTCTTGCATGCGGCCGGTAACGCGCGAGCCTCGCGTCGGTTTCACGCATTACCGGCGATGTCCCCGCCAGTCCGCCTTTTTCCCTCATTGCAGAAGTCAAAGCGGCCGCGCTACGAGCGGCCCGGCAATGACGCGTCACGATGATTCTTTGATACTCGCCAATTGCCTCGCATCGCCGGCGTCCCCAAGCAAACAGCCGCAGCAAAAAGTACCGCGCGATCAAAAGGGTAAGTGACTCATATCGCGACAGTCTTGACACGAGTCCGGTGACGAGTATGAGAGCGCCACCTCGCTCTTCGTGGAGGACGCCGGCCGGGTGACTTCGGCCGGCGGAGCGAGGTGCGGTGCCCGCGGGCGGGGGCTTGTCACTCCCGCGCTCGGGCGGCTCGGGCATCAACCTGCCGGCATTATGACCGGCGCGCGAGGTGCTCGCTGGACTGGGACAGGCGGGCGCGGGTAACGCCCGTGGAGACGCGTGCGAGACTCGCCCCGGTTGGCGGTCCATAGGCTCGCAAGCTCCCGCCGAGTCGCAGGAAGCGTGGCTTGAGCTGCGCCTTGGGGATGGGCAGTCCCCTTGGCAGGAGCCGCAGTGGAACGCCGGAAGGCGTGCGCGTCCCGCCGGACGCGCGCCGCGCCTTGCAAGCGCGGCTGCTAAATTGCGCCTTTCGGCGTTCTGCTTCCTTTCTTTTCTTTCTTGGCTTTCTTGGCGTGCCGCGCCCGATCGTGATGGTTCCGGTCTTCCACTGCCGGAGTCATCTGACAAAGGTCGGGTTAGCGGTGAGGTTTTTGGGACTGGCGTGCTCATAACTCGGATGCGAATCAAAAACCGCATCGCGAGAACGAGAATCCATTTCCCCTCCCGCCCACGCGCGCAGCGCGTGGTGGGGAGGGGTTAGGGGTGGGGGGCACTTTCTTGTCGCTCGGCGTACGTTTTTGAGATCGTGCGCCCCCACCCCCGACCCCTCCCCGCCGTTCGCTGACGCGAACGGGGGGAGGGGAGAGGTAGACGCATCGCGAGAGTGACGGCGCTTGTTTGTTATCCTCATCTTGAGGCGCGAGCCATTAGCGCGTTTACGCGCGTCTTTGACGCGCTATGGGAGCCTCGAAGGATGCAGGCCGAGGGGCCGGGGCCTCGCCCTTCGAGGCTCGACGCTTCGCGTCGAGCGCCTCAGGGTGAGGAAAACGGGTCGCTATCGCTCCTCGCAATGACGACCCCGCGAGAAGCCGCTACCATAGCGCGGCGTCGCAGGAGCGGAAGATGACGCCAACACAGGACCGATAAATGCAGGACCGATATTTGAAGACCGGCATTTTCCTCGCCCCGTTTCATCCCCTGCGCGAGAATCCGCTGCTCGTGCTCGAGCGCGACATGGAGCTGCTCGTCCATCTCGACCGGCTCAATTATCACGAGGCTTGGATCGGCGAGCATCATTCGGGCGGTTTCGAGATCATCGCCTGCCCGGAAATGTTCATCGCCGGCGCGGCCGAGCGCACGCGCCACATCCGACTCGGCACCGGCGTCGTTTCGCTGCCCTATCACAACCCGTTCACGCTCGCCGACCGCATGATCCAGCTCGACTACATGACGCGCGGCCGCGCCATGTTCGGCGTCGGTCCCGGTTCGCTGGTCTACGACGCGGTCAAGATCGGGATCGAGCCGGCGAACCAGCGGCGCATGCTCGACGAAGCGCTCGACGTCATCGTCGAGCTGATGACCGGCCGCACGGTGACCAAAAAGACCGACTGGTTCGAGCTCCGCGAGGCTCGCCTGCAGCTGCCGAGCTATTCGCAGCCGATGATGGAAATGGCAGTCGCCTCGGCGCGCTCGCCGACCGGCGCGCTGCAGGCCGGCAAGCACGGCATCGGCATGCTGGCCATCGGCGGCACCTCGGACGATGCGCTCAAGGCGCACGCCAGCAATTGGGGCGTCTACGAGAAAACGGCGCGGGCGAACGGACATGTGCCCGACCGCGGCAAGTGGCGCATCGTCACCTTCGCGCACGTAGCGGAGACGCGCGAGCAGGCGCGCGCCGACGTGAAGTTCGGGCTCGACGACTTTCGGCGTTATTTCAGCGAAGTCGGCACCTTCCCGATCGTGCCGCCTGACATGACCGGCGATCCGGCCGACTATCTGGTGTCGTCGGGCGTCGCCTGCATCGGCACGCCGGACGACTGCATCCGCCATTTCGAGCGGCTGTGGAAGGGTTCGAACGGCGGCTTCGGCGGCGTGCTGCTGCTCGCGCACAACTGGGCGGACTGGGCGGCGACGCAAAAGAGCTACGAGCTGATGGCGCGTTATGTTCACCCGCACTTCCAGCGCGACGCCAATGCGCTGCGGCAATGGAGCTATGACGACGCGCACGCCAAATACGCAACCGCCGGCGCGCAATCGCGCGCGGCGGTGCAGGCGGCGATCGACAAGCACAAGGAAGACAAGGCGCCGCCGGCGAAACTACGCCGCGTCGCTCGCAGCCGCGGGCGTGGCGACTGACGCGCGCCGCGCGTAAATGATCGCCGCCACCGCCGCATTGGCGACGACAAGCGTCGCCGGCAGCGCGCAGGTCGCGACCGACAGGCTGTCCATGGCAAAGAACGAGGGGACGAATTTGAGACTATTGAGCACGAAGGTGGTGACGCTGTCGGAGTGCGGACGCGACCAGGCTTTCGTCACCGTCGGACCGAAGCCGAGCACATTCACCAGCGAAGCGAGCAGAGCAGAGATCGTGGCGCCGTTGGCGATCATGCGCTCGCGCGCCGGTCCGGCCAGCGTCGCGTCGAGAAGCGCGGGGCTGCGCGACCACAGATAAAAGCCGAACACGACCGCCGCGGCGACCAGAAACGCCCATTCGTACCAGGGAAACACGCGCTCGCCTTTGGCAAAGCTCATCAGACAAAGCAGCAGACAGACGATCGTGGTCACGCCCATCACCCAGCTTCCCGGTCCCGCCGCTTGATCGAGCTGCACCAGATAGCCGGTGCCGGTGAGGATGCCGAAGATCAGCCACGACAGCGGGTGCGGCCGCGCGTCGCCGCGCAGCGTCTGCCAGGCGTAGATCGCGTAGGCGACGATCGCGATGACGACCGCCAGCGCGCCCATCAGATCTTTGAAGGTCATGGTGCTGTTTCGTCAGCCCCCGCCAAAGCGGGAGAGGAAGATTTATTCCGCCGCCTGCTGCGGCGCCGGCCACGCCACCCGCTCGCGGAACGCGGGCAGAATCTCCTCGGCGATCGCCGTCATGTTGGCGCGCGCCATTTCGTTGGGCAGCGTGCCGAACTGCGTCTTGGTCAGCGACGTATTGAAGCCGGCGAGGTCCTGATACTCCGCGAGCTTCTGCCGCACGGTCTCCGGACCGCCGACGATGACGACGCCCGAGGCGATCAATTCCTCGATCGATTGCGTCTTGCCAGTGACCTTCGCGGCGCGTACGCGCTTGATCGACGCGGGGTCGCTATAGCCCGGCGGCAGCAGCATCTCGGTCGGCATCTTGAGCAGGTAATTGACCAACGCCTCGAGATGCGGCTTCGCCTCGCGCAACGCCTTCCGGTCGGTCTCCCCAACATAGATGGTGTTCGACCAGGCGAGCTGGTCGGGCGCGGCCTGATAGCCGGCCTTGTCCGCCTCCTCGCGGTAGAGCTGGAAGAAGCGCGCCACGGCCGCGATCGGCGAGAGCGTCTGGCAGTAGGTATAACGCTGCTGCGCCGCCCAGCGGATGGTCGAAGCGGAGCCCTGCGAGGGAATCCAGATCGGCGGATGCGGCGTCTGATAAGGCCGCGGCCACGGATTGACGTAGCGGAACTGATAGTGCTTGCCCGAATAGGCGAACGGCCCGGGCTCAGTCCATGCGCGCACGATCAGATCGTGCGCCTCGTTGAAGCGCTCCTGCGACTGCGCCGGATTGACCCCCGAAGAATGATACTCCGCGCCGATGCCGCGCACGAAGCCCGCGATCAGCCGGCCGCGCGTGATGTTGTCGAGCATGGCGTATTCTTCGGCGATCACCAGCGGATTGTTGACCAGCGGCAGCGCGCGGCCGAGCACCGCGATCTTGGCGCGCTTGACGCTGCGCGAGAGCGCGCCGGCGATCACCGCCGGAACGGGCATCAGGCCGTAGGCGGTCTGGTGGTGCTCGTTGAGGCAGACGCCGTCGAAGCCGAGCTGGTCGGCGAACTCCATCTGGTCGAGATAGTCGTGATAGAGCTCAGCGCCCTTTTCCGGGTCGTAGTGGCTGTTGGAGTAGGTCACCCAGGCCGAGCCGTTCTGCGCGATCGCTTCGAGATCGGCCGCCGCGTAGGGCATCAGATGAAAGTTGAAGAACTTCATGCTCGGTCCTCAGGCCGTTTTTCGCGCCTTACGTCCGCCGCCAATGAACAATTCGAGCGCGGCAACGAAGGCGTCGGGCTGTTCGATTTGCGGAACGTGGCCGCACTGCGGAACAATTACCAATTGGGCGTTCGGAATCGAACGCTGGTAAGCGAACGCGTGTTCCTTCGGGAAAAAGCGGTCGGTGTCACCCCAGATCAGCAGCGTCGGCACGTCGACGCGGTGCAGCCATTTGGCCAGATGCGGATCGTGGCTGCGCGGCTGCCAGGACAGTTTGGCCGTCATCGCCCGATTTTTCAGCGCGATGTCCTGCTGCTCCGGGCTGAGCACGCGCGCGATCATCTCCTTGGCCTTGTTCGGGTCATGGAAGAAATGGTGCAGCCGCTGTTCTTCGCTGATCAGATACGAATCGACCTGGGCGACGTCTGGCACATAGAGGCCGGCCGAGCCGGCGAGCGTCAGCGTGGCGAGACGCTGCGTCGAGCGCACCGCGATTTCGGCGGCGATCCAGCCGCCGAGCGAGTTGCCGACGAGGTGGACGTTCTTGAGTTTGAGCTCGTCGATGAGATCGAGATAGAAGTAGGCGAGATCGTGGATGTTATCGAGCCAATCCGGCGTATCCGATTCGCCGAAGCCGGGATGTTCCGGCGCGATCACGTCGAAACGTTTGGTCAGGGTCTGCAGGAACGGCAGCCAAGCCGCGCCGCTCGCTCCGTGCAGATAAATGAGCGGGTCGCCAGCACCGCCGCGCATAAGCCGAATGCGGCAGCCCCTCACGGTGACCACCGACGTCGAATAATCCGCCGCCATGCAGCAAGCTTGGTGATTTGCGCGCCAAGCGTCAAGGACCAATCGTTCGCGTCATGTCCCTGTCATTTTGTGCGGAGGCGAACGAGTGATATCCGCGAAAATCTCGCGATTCGTCTGCCACGTAGCCTTTGCCGGATAGCCGGATTATGCGCTGCAACAGGTTCCTTCCTAGCGCCGAGCGTCTCCGGGTACGGGCATTTGCGGACCGATTGTCGTGATGCTCTCTTGGATTCTCTCCTGGGCAAAACACGGGCGAATGCAGGTCTGGCGCCGCCAGGTTTGACATCGGCTCTCGTGCGCGCTCTTTCGCCGAGCAGCGCCACAATACGGGCGGCAGTCGATTTGGAATCCGGTTTGGAATAATGGCCAATCTCGTCAACAAGCGGCAGTTCACTGTCGAGTGGTCGCAGTGCGACCCGGTCGGCAACGTGTTCAACAGCCGGTATTTTGAATTCTTTGATTGGGGCAGTTGGATGCTGTTCGAAACGGCGCTCGGCGTAAGGCCACCCGATTTGGCCGGGACCTTCGGCATCGTCGGTTTGCCGCTGGTCGACGCCAGCGCCCGGTTCATCGCGCCGGTGCGGTTCGGCGATGTCGTAGAGGTAACCTCGCAGGTCGCCGAATTCCGCCGCTCAAGTTTCGACGTCGCGCACCAACTCCACGTTCGCGGCGAACTTGCCGTGGAGGGCAAGGAAACGCGCGTATGGGCCGCGCGCGATCCATCGAACCCCGCTCAGATCAAAGCGCAACCTATTCCGGCCGACGTCGTTGCGCGTTTTCAGCAACGGTAAGACGCAGAGTGACATGCGCCACCGATTTGCGTCGCCGTGCAGAGTTCATTGCATCGATCGTGCATGCTTGATTTGAAGCAACGGACGGATGCTGATATGCCAAGCCTACAAATAGAAACGCTTCTGAGAGAGCCATTCATCGAGCCATGACGCGCGTACTCTCGCTCACGCTCAATGGCCGCGCGCGCACCGACGCGGTGCCCGATAATTTGCTGCTGCTGGATTATTTGCGGGAAATCGTTGGGCTCACCGGAACGAAAACCGGCTGCGATGGCGGCGAATGCGGCGCCTGCACGGTGCTGGTGGACGATATCCCGCGCCTGTCGTGCCTGACGCTGGCCGCAACTGTCGCCGGCCGCCGCGTCGACACCATCGAATCGCTCGCCATCGACGGCCGCTTGTCGGCCGTGCAGCGCGGATTTCACGAAAAACTCGGCTCGCAGTGCGGCTATTGCACACCGGGTTTCATCATGGCGTCGGCCGGACTGCTTCGCCGCAATCCGCGCCCGAACGAAGACGAGATTCGCGAGGCGCTCGGCAGCAACATTTGCCGCTGCACCGGCTACGTCAAAATCATCGAGGCGGTGCAACACGCGGCTGAACTCTGCGCCGCCGGAGCGTCGCCATGAACGAGATCGTGCCGGCGCATAACATCGGCGACTACGTGCCGATGATCGACGGCCCGGAAAAAGTTTCCGGGCGCGCGAAGTACACGGCCGATCTGCTCGTGCCTGGAGCGCTCTCCGGGCGAATCTTCCGCAGCCCCTATTCGCACGCCGAAATCCTCGACGTGGACGTATCGGAAGCCCTCAAGCTGCCCGGCGTGAAGGCGATCGTCACCGGTGCCGATTGCGACAAAGGCTTTGGCGTACTGCCGATCGCACGCACCGAGTACCCGCTCGCGCGCGACCGCGTGCGCTATCGCGGCGAACCGATTGCGGCGGTCGCTGCCATCGACGACGCCACCGCGAAGGAGGCGTTGAGCCGCATCAAACTTAAAGTCCGCGAACTGCCGGCCTATCACACCGCCGCGGAAGCGATGGCGCCCGGCGCGATCAACATCCACGACCATCGCCCGCACAACATCGAGCGCGATGTTCTGTTCGAACTGGGCAATGTCGGAGCCGCGTTCGCGTCCGCTGATCTGGTCCGGGAAGGCACCTACAACTGCGCCGAGGTGTGCCAGAATCAGATGGAGATGCACGCCGCGCTCGCCGATTACGACGCGGTGCGCGACCGCATCACCGTGCATGCCTCGACGCAGGTACCCTATTACGTGCACCTGATGCTCTCGCAAATTCTCGGCATGGACATGTCGCGCATTCGCGTGGTCAAGCCGCATGTCGGCGGCGGCTTCGGCTGCCGCACCGAGACGCTCAATGTCGAACTGATCGCCGCGTTGCTCGCGCGCAAGACCGGCGGCTGCGTGCGGCTTGTGGTCAACCGCGAGGAGACCTTCATCACCCATCGCGGCCGGCCTGAGACCGACATTCACCTGAAGATGGGATTGCGCAAGGACGGCCGCATCGCCGGCATCGAGTGCGAGTGCATTCAGCGCGGCGGCGCCCATTCCGGCTACGGCGTGGTGACGATTCTCTATGCCGGTTCGATGCTCTACGCGATCTATGACCTGCACAACGTCAAATACATCGGCAAGCGCGTGCTCACCAATACGCCGCCCTGCGGCGCCTTTCGCGGCCATGGCACCGTCGACATCCGCTTTGCCTTCGAGAGCCTGCTCGACCAGATGGCGCACGAAATCGGCCTCGATCCGATCGCGGTGCGCCGCGCCAATTATCTCAACGCTCCGACGTTCACCGATAACGATCTGATGGTGAACAGTTATGGGCTGCCCGAGTGCGTCGATTGGGTGGAGAAGGAAAGCGGCTGGAAGGAGCGCAAAGGACAATTGCGCGGCAGTAACGGAATCAAGAAAGGCCTCGGTTTCGCCTGCTCACATTATATCAGCGGTGCCTCTAAGCCGGTGAATTGGACCGGCGAGCCGCACGCCACGGTGAAGATCAAACTCGATTTCGACGCCTCGATCGTCGTGCTCTCCGGCGCCGCCGATATCGGTCAGGGCTCGACGACGATCCTCGCGCAGACCGTCGCCGAAGTGCTTGGCCTCGATCTTTCCCGCGTGCGGGTGGTCACCGGCGACAGCGAGGTGGTGCCGAAGGACAACGGCTCCTATTCGTCACGTGTGACCTTCATGGTCGGCAATGCGGCGATCGACGCGGCCAACAATCTCAAGGCCGTCTTGATCGCTGCCGCGGCGCGCAAGCTCGATGCGAAGCCGGGCGAGATCGAATGTCTGGGCGAGCTTTATCGCGCCGGCGCGCAGGACAAGGGGCTCACTTTCAACGAAGTGGTCACCGAGGCGCTCAAAGACACCGGCACCATCACCGTCACCGGTAATTATTCGACGATTCCGGAATCGCATGGCGGGAAGAAATATCGCGGCGCCGCGATCGGCGGCACCATGGGCTACTCGTATTCGGCGCAGGTGGTGGAAGTCAGCGTCGACGAAGAGACCGGCGTGGTCACCGTCGACAAGGTCTGGGTGGCGCACGATTGTGGCCGCGCGCTCAATCGCCTGACAGTCGAGGGCCAGGTGCAGGGTTCGGTGTGGATGGGCATGGGCCAGGCTTTGAGCGAGGAGACAGGCTTCCACAACGGCCTCCTCCTTACCGCCAACATGCTCGATTACCGTGTACCGACGATCCAGGATTCGCCGCCGATGGAAGTCGGCATCGTCGAGAGCAACGACCCGCACGGCCCGTTCGGCGCCAAGGAAGCGGGCGAAGGCTCGCTCGCCGCGTTCCTGCCTGCGCTCACCAATGCCATCGCCGATGCGACGGGCTTACGCTTCAACGATCTACCGGTCACGCCCGACCGCGTCTTTGCTGCGCTCGAGAAGCGCGCCCGCGAAGTGGGACGCAAGCGCAACGGCGGCGCCTGATGGATGCGCTGCCGCAATTCGATCTCATCCGCCCGCGCTCGCTCGACGAGCTGATCGCTGCGCGCGCCGCGCATGCCGAAAGCCAGCTCCTCGGCGGCGGCACCGATCTCGTGGTCAACATTCGCCGCGGCATCGTTGCTCCGCCGGTGCTGATCGACATCAATGGCGTGGAAGAGCTGCGCGCGCGTGAAGGCCGACGCCCGCGCGCTCGAAATCGGCGCTTCGGTCACGCTTGCCGAGCTTGCGGCGCATCCCGAAGTCGTGCGGCACTATCCGGTGGTCGCACAGGCCGCCGCGCATATCGCCGGTCCGACCCATCGAAACATGGGCACGGTCGGCGGCAATCTCTGTCTCGACACGCGCTGCATCTTCTACAATCAGAGCGAATGGTGGCGCGCGGCCAACCATCACTGTCTGAAGACTACCGGCGACATATGCCACGTGGCGCCAAAGAGCCGCGGCGTATGCTTCGCGACATTTTCCGGCGACTTGGCCCCGGCACTGCTCGTGCTCGACGCCGAGATCGATGTTGCCGGACCGGCCGGGCGGCGCACCATGCCGCTCGCCGAGCTCTACATCGGCTATGCGCGGCAGGACGTGCCGGTGACGGAAACGCAAGGCGACGGCAAATATTTTCTGTCGCTGCGCCCCGGCGAGTTCGTCGCCGCGGTGCGCGCGAGGAACACGCCGGGCCTGCGTTCGGCTTACGACAAGATCCGCATCCGCCGCTCGATCGAATATCCGGTCACCGGCGTCGCCGCGGCGCTTGCGGCGCGACGGCGACAGGCTCGTCGACCTGCGCGTCGCCTTCACCGGCGACCAATCCGCGCCCGGTGCTTCTCTCCGGTACCGCATCGCTGTGCGGCGGCGCGCTCGACGCGCGCGTGCTCGCGGAGCTTGACGCGCTCGTGCGCGATCAGATCATGGCGATGAAGACGACGTTCACGCCCGGACACTATCGCCGCCGCGTTGCCGGCGTGCTTGCCCGCCGGCTGGTGCAGCGGCTATTTGAAGCATAACGCGGCGAGCGCTCCGGCGAGAGAAATGCCTGACAGTTTTGATGTGATTATCGTCGGCGGCGGCGCGGCCGGCTGCGTGCTGGCCAACAGGCTTTCGGCTCGCTCAAACACGCGCGTGCTCTTGCTCGAAGCCGGACGCGATGCGCCGCCCGGCGCCGAGCCCGACGACATCCTCGATACCTACCCGCGCTCCTACTACAACGACGCCTACTTCTGGCCCGAGCTGAAGGTGCACTGGCGGCTGAAGGGCAATTCGCCGCTGGTCGGATTCTCTCAAGGCCGCGTCATTGGCGGCGGCTCGTCGGTGATGGGCATGGTCGCCTATCGCGGCACGCCCGACGATTACACCGAATGGCAGTCGCTCGGCGCAACCGGCTGGAGCTGGAACGACGTGCTGCCTTATTTCCGCAAGCTCGAGAGCGATCTCGATTTCGGCGGCGACGAGCACGGCAACGACGGCCCGGTGCCGATCCGGCGAACGAAAATGGAGGATTGGGCGCCGCTGGCGAAGGCCGTGCATGTCTTCGCGCAGGAGCGCCAGCTTCCGTTCATCGCCGATATGAATACGGACTTCCGCGACGGCTACGGCGCGGTGCCGATGAGCAATTGGCCGGACAAGCGCGCGTCGGCGGCGATCTGTTATCTCGATGCAGCAACGCGCCGCCGCGACAATTTGTCGGTCGTTACAGGGGCTCTTGTCACCGGCCTCTTGTTCGAGGGTCGGCACGCTGTCGGCGTCGCCGCAACGATTGGCGGCGAACAAAAGGAATTTCACGGCCACGAGATCATCGTTGCGCTAGGCGCCATTCATTCGCCGACTTTTCTCATGCGCGCCGGCGTCGGCCCGGCCACCAAACTGCGCGATCAAGGCATCAACGTGCGCACCGACCTGCCTGGCGTAGGCAAAAATCTTTCCAACCACGCCATCCTGTTTCTCGGTCTGCTGCAGAAACCCGGCGCGCGGCAATCCCCGGCAATCCGGCCGCACCCGATGACGTGCTTTCGCTATTCCTCGAACCTGCCCGGCGCGCCACCGCTCGACATGTACATCAACGTGCAGTGCAAGACCTCGTGGAGTGCGCTCGGCGCGCAAGTCGCCAATCTGGCGCCGACGCTGCTCAAACCCAAAGCGCGTGGGCGCGTGTCGCTTGTTTCCGCCGATCCGGCGGTGCCGCCGCGCGTCGAGTTCAACTTTACCGGCGACGATCTCGACCTGCGGCGCTTCATGCAGAGTTTCCGCCGCTGCGTCGAAATCCTTGCGCACGATGCAGTGCGCGGGATGACGAGCCTGACTTTTCCGGTCAAATTTTCCGACCGGCTGCGGCGGCTCAATCGCATCACGCCCGCCAACAAGATCAAAAGCGCAGCCATTGCCGCACTGATCGATCTTGCCCCGTCGCTCGCCGATCCGATTTTTTCGACCCTTGCCGATCGCCGCGTCGATCTCGCCGCCCTGGCCGAAGATGACGCCGCGCTCGCCGAACATATCCGGCAGAACGTCGCCGGCATGTTTCACCCGGTGGGCAGCTGCCGCATGGGCGCCGCCGATGATCGCGAGGCGGTGACCGATCCGTCCGGCCGCGTGCGCGGCGTCGGGGGCCTGCGCGTCATCGACGCCTCGATCATGCCGACGCTGCCGCGCGGCAATACCAACATTGCGACTCTCATGGTGGCGGAAAAACTGGCTGCTGAAATGCAGCAAGGCTCTTTGAATCCGGGAATTATCAGTTGAGCTATTGACTCCCCCCTCGCATTGTTCTCTATTTGTTCTCGTTGAGTTTAGGGGAAGACGGATGGTGTTTGCTCTTGATACTTTGGGCTACGCAAAACATCTTCGGGATCACGGCGTGCCGAACGACCAAGCGGAAGCGCATGCCGAGGCCGCAAGGGACTTCATAATGGCGGAGTTGGTCACGAAGCTTGATTTGGAAGCTGCGCTCGATCGCGTCACGCTACGCATGACCGTGCGTTTCGGCGTCATGTTGATTGCCGGTCTCAGTGCGCTTGCAGCTCTTTTGAAGCTCACCTGATGAGCGAGCGCTTTACTCCGGCACGCTGACGTAAATCTGCCCGTCGCGCACGGCGACCTTCACCGGCGTCAGCCGCAGCGACGGATCGCCGGGATGGCAGCCGGTCGACAGATCGTATTCGTAGCCATGCCACGGGCAGACGATGTGTCGCGCCTTGCCGAAGCGCAGCCCGGCGCTCTTCTTGTCGGAGGTAATGACTTCCTCGACCTTGTTGAAAATCTTGCCCTGACAGACCGGGCCGCCTGCGTGCGGACAATTGTTTTCGTAGGCGAGCACTTTGCTGCCAGTGCGGAAGATGCCGACCTCGAGCCCCTCGTCGATCGCGAACACGCGGTAATCGCCGTCCGGAATATCGCTGAGCTTGCCGACCGCAACGTCTTCCATCTCGCCCTCCCGTCTTTTCACTCGATCCCCGGCGGGCGATGAAACCAGATCGCCACGTCGAACATGTTGAGGTCGGCGGCGCGGATCATGCCGCAGGCGGCGACCACGGTTTCGGTCGCCGTGACCGTGTTGGGTGGAACCGGCGCCAGTTCGTATCCGCGCCGCTCCACCTTGGCGGCATAAATCTTTGCGGCCGCGCTCAGCACCTGCTGCAACGCGCGGTCGGAAATCGCATCCGGTTCGCCGCGTTTGAGTGCATCGCGCGCTGCCGCGCAGAAGTCGGCGCCTGGAACGGCAGCGCGCGCAAGCGCGCGACGCGGCTTGCCGGTTCGCTTGGCTGCCTTGCGTTTCAGCGCCCTCGACATGCGTGCTTCAGGCCGTAACCGGCTCGGGCATGGCCGGCGCTTTCTTAGTCTTGGGCGCGCCTTTGGCCCCGCCCATCTTGTGCTTGGGCACTTCGAGATTGAACAAGCGCGCCGCGTTCAAGCCCAGAATATTGCGCTTCGCCTGCTCGTCGAGGAACGGCAGCGTGGTAATCGAACTGGGCAGGTCGAAATCCCAATGCGGCCAGTCGGAGGCAAACAAAAGCTGCGTGTCGGCCTTCATGGCTTTGAACGTCGCCTCGGTCAGCTCCATGTTCGAGCGCTCGAGCGGCTGGCTCGAATAAAACATTTCAGCCATGTACTCGCTCGGCCGCCGCTTGAGCAGCGGCGCTTCCGAAGAGCGCATCATGTATTCGGAATCGAGCCGCTGCATGAGGAACGGTATCCAGGCGAGGCCGCTTTCAATCCACATCACTTTGAGTTTCGGGAACCGCTCCGGCAGCCCATTCATGATCCAGTTCGTCATGTGGATGATGTTGTAATAGACGAACGAGATGGCGTGCATGGAGATGAAGCGGTTGCATTGCTGCATCGACTGGTCGCCCCAGTGGAAGCCGGAATGAAAGGCGAGCGGCTTGCCGGCGGACTGGATCGCTGAATAGAGCGGCATGTAGCTGTCGTGATTGACGGCGCGGAAGCGCGTCGAGGTCACCGAAAAGCCGATGACGCTCGGATTATCGGCATAGGTCTCCACAGCCTTCAGCGACGCCTCGGGATGATTGAACGGCAGGTACAGCATCGCCTTGATGCGCGGATCCTGCGGCAGGATTTCCTCGGTCAGCCATTTGTTGAAGGCGTTGCCGATCACCACCTCCATCTCGACTTGCGGATGCATGCCAAGCACGAGCATCGGAGTGGGAAACACCACCATGTAATCGATGCCCATCGAATCCATGGCGCGCTGCACCAGCGTCACCTGCGCGTGCGTGCGCCCGGGCGGCACCGCCTCGCCGAGCCGCTGCTGATGCGGGATACGGCCGAACACGTCCTGGTACAGCATGCCGGGCGTCGAATTGAGCAGGCCCGGCGCGGGCCCGCGGCCTTTGAAGGCGCGCGCCATCTGCTTGTAGACGTCGCTTTCCATGCGGTCGACGACCTCGCCCCAGAACGCGGTCTCGGTGACATGGGCATCGACGTCGACGATGAAGTAATTGTCCTGCCGCGCTTCCTTGGCGGCATGCGCGAGGATTGCGCGCGTGTCGGTCGTCGTGTCGATCTTCGGCAGTTCGGCAATCCGCGGCTGCTTTTTGCCGTTTTTTCCGTTCTTTCCATTGCGCGGCGTTTTGGTCAGCATCGGTTTCCTCCAAACGGGCAACGGGTGCGTGTGCGCGACCTCGGCAGGTTGCGAAATCCTATCAGCATTGCGGGGCGGTGCCCACGGGAAATCGGCCGCGAGCCGTGCGTGCGGACCTCACCGGCCATGCTGCAGCCGCCCTCGGCGATTGCTTTTTCCGCTGCCTCCCCCATGCTGCCAGAAGCGCGGCAGCGAGCCAGCGGCGGAAAGATCACGACGATGAGCTACCAGGATCTGCTTTATGAGGTCGAGGACAAGGTTGCCACCCTCACCCTCAACCGGCCGGAGCGGATGAATGCGCTGTCGCGCAACCTCGAAGCCGAAATTCACCGCGCGTTCGACGAGGCCGACGCAGACCGCGAGGTGCGCGCCATTATTCTGACCGGCAACGGCGCGGCGTTTTCCGCCGGCTACGATCAGGCCGCAACCTCGGCTTCCGGCGTGCGGCCACTGGACCCGACCGGCAAAACGCACGCCGAATATATCGAGCAGTGGCAGCGCCACGACGGCGCCCGCGTCGGCCATTGGGAGCATATGTGGAGATTCGGCAAGCCAGTGATCGCGGCAGTCAACGGCTGGGCCATGGGCGGCGGGTTCTGGTATCAGCTCGCCGCCGACATCACGATCGCATCGGACAGGGCCGTATTCGCGCAACCGGAAGTGCGCCAGATTTCCAACACTAGTTATCTGTTCACGGCTTTGTGCGGCTGGAAAACCGCCAACCGCTGGGCGCTGACCGGCGACCATTTCGATGCACAGGAGGCTTTGCGCATCGGCATGGTCAACGAAGTCGTGCCGCATGATGAGTTGATTCCGCGCGCCCGCGCGCTCGCCAAACGCATCGCGCTCGTGCCGGAGCCGTCGATCCGCCTCAACAAGGCCATCGCCATGCTCGGCATTCAAGCCGCGGGCGTGCATTCCGCGCTGTTGCTTGAAGGCGCCTTAAGCGCGCTCGCGCATTCCTCGCACAGCGAGGAGCGCGAGAAATTGTTCGCAGCGCAGCGCGACGGCGGGCTCAAGGCCTATCTGGATTTGCGCGACGGCCCGTTCCAACCCGAGCCGATGGGTCCGCGGTCGAAACCGCGGACGAAGAAATCCTGAATCAGAAACCCAGGGACATGCAAACAACGCAACACCACGCCATCGGCAAAAGCGTATTGCGGCTCGAAGACGGGCCGCTGATCCGCGGCGAAGGCCGCTTCGTCGACGATCTCAAGTTCGCCGGCATGCTGGAAGCGGCCTTTGTGCGCAGCCCGCACGCGCACGCCGCCATCCGCGGCGTCAACGCCGATGCGGCGCGCCGATTGCCCGGCGCGCACGCGGTGCTGACCTCGTCCGATCTCGCGCCGCTGCTCACGCAGGAGCGGCTGCCGTTGCAATTCCGCACCGACCAGTTGCCGCAGGACGTTGCGCCTTTCGTGCTCGCCAAGGATGAGGTCGTTTTCGTCGGCGAGGCGATCGCGCTTGTCGTTGCGAAGACGCGCGCCATTGCGGAGGATGCGGCCGCTCTGGTCGAGGTCGATTATGAACCGCTGCCGGCGATCTCGGATTGCCGCGCCGCTTTGCGCCCGGGCGCGCCGCTCGTTCATCGCCGCAAATCGAGCAACCTGCTCATCGAATTCCGCCAAGCCTACGGCGATGCTGCCGCGGCGTTTGCGCGCGCGCCACACCGTGTCCGCGTGAACCTCAAACAGCACCGCGGCGGCGCGCATTCGATGGAGGGCCGCGGCGCCGCCGCCGTCTACGACGTCAACGAGGATCACCTGACGCTGTGGTCGTCGACACAGCTCGCTCATGAGGTGCGGGCGTTTTTGATGCGGCTTCTTCGGCTCGACGAGAACCGCGTTCGCGTCGTGGCGCCGGATGTCGGCGGCGGCTTCGGCGGCAAGTTCGTCCTTTATCCCGAAGAAGTCGCAGTCGCCGCCGCTTCGCTACGGCTGCGCCGTCCGGTCAAATGGATCGAAGATCGCCGCGAGCACTTTTGCGCCTGCGTGCAGGAACGCGATCAATATTGGGACATGGAAGCCGCCTTCGACGACGAAGGCCGTGTGCTCGGTGTGCGCGGCGAACTCATTCACGATCAGGGCGCCTACACGCCGCAGGGGCTTAACCTGCCCTACAACACCTCGACCGGTGTGCCGGGTCCCTACATCGTGCCGGCCTACGATCTCTGGGTCAGGGTGGTGGAGACTAATAAGGTCGCCACCATGCCGGTGCGCGGCGCCGGCTATCCGGAAGCCGCTTTCGCCATGGAACGGCTGCTCGACGCAATGGCGCGCGAGCTGAAACTCGATCGCGCCGAAGTGCGGCGGCGCAATTTGGTGCCAGCGGAAAAGATGCCCTATGTCACGCCGCTCAAGACGCGTTCCGGCTCGCCGGTCGCCTATGACAGCGGCGACTTCCCCCGCTGCCTCAACATGGCGGTGGAGGCCATCGATTATCCCGGCTTCGCTCAGCGGCAACGGCGCGCTCGCGAACAAGGCCGCCATCTCGGCATCGGCATCGGCAACGGCGTCAAGGGCACCGGGCGCGGCCCATTCGAATCCGGCATCGTCCGCATCGGCCGCTCCGGCCGCATTTCGGTCTATACCGGCGCCATGCCGATGGGCCAGGGCATCTGCACCGCGCTCGCGCAAATCTGCGCCGAACAATTCGCGGTCGAGCCGGAGAGCGTCAGTGTGGTCGCCGGCGACACTGCGGTTATTCCCTATGGCCAAGGCGGCTTCGCGAGCCGGCAGACTATAACCGCCGGCTCCTCGGTACATATGGCGGCCATCAAGGTGCGCGAGAAGGCGTTGCAGGTGGCGGCCCACCTGCTCGAAACATCCGTGGAGGATCTCGAACTGCGCGACGGCCGCGTCGAGGTGGTCGGCGCGCCGGGCAGCGGGCTCTCGCTGCGCGAGGTGGCCGAAGCGGTCTCTGGCGTGCCCGGCTACTCGATGCCGGGAAAATTCGATCCGGGCCTCGAGAGCATGCAGAGCTTTCTGCCGAGCGCGCTCACCTACGGCATGGGCTGCCATGCGGTCGAAGTCGAGGTCGACGTCGAGACCGGCCGCGTGCGCATTCTGCGCTACGTCGTCGTCAACGATTCCGGCCGGCTGATCAACCCGATGATCGTCGAAGGCCAACTGGTCGGCGGCGCCGTGCACGCGATCGGCAACACGCTCTACGAATGGATGCGCTACGACGACGAAGCGCAGCCGCTCACCACCACGTTCGCCGATTATCTGTTGCCGACGGCGCCCGAAGTGCCGAACATCGAACTGCACTTTCTGCAGTCGCCGTCACCGCTTAATCCGCTCGGCGTAAAAGGCGTCGGCGAGTTCGGGCTGTGTGCCGGCAGCCGGTGCCATCGTTGCGGCGATCGAAGACGCGCTGTCGCCCTTCGGCGTCACCATCAGCGATTATCCGGTGACGCCGGCTAATCTGTTTGCTTTGATCGCGGCAGCGCAGCACAGAGGGACAGCTTAAGTGATAGCCGTCGGGTTGATCGGATACGGCGGTATTGCGCAGGACGCACTGGCGGCGCTACGCGAGTTTGGCGAGGGCGTCAAAATTGTCGGCGCTCTCTGCCGGCCCGGCCGTATTGCAAATGCGCGCGCCGCGGTGCCGGGCATTCCGATTGTGGAAGCGCTGGACGATTTGCTCGCGCGCACCCCCAAAGTCGTCGCCGAAGTCGCGGGCCAAGGCGCAGTGGCCGAATATGGCCCTCCAGTGTTGCGACGTGGGGTAGATTTTCTGATCATCTCCATCGGAGCTCTCGCCGAACCGAAGCTGCTGAAAGAACTCAAAGCGGCCGCGCAAGCAGGCGGCAGCCGCATATTGCTGCCAGCCGGCGCGATCGGCGGTATCGATGCGATAGCGGCGATGCGACTCGGCGGCCTCGATGCGGTGCGCTATCGCTCGCGCAAGCCGCCGGCAGCATGGCGCGGCTCGCCGGCGGAAAAGATCGCCGATCTCGACAAGCTGACGAGCTGCACGGTGCTCTATCGCGGCAATGCCGGCGAGGCGGCTTTGCTTTATCCGCAAAACGCGAATGTGGCAGCGGCCGTGGCGCTCGCCGGCCTCGGTTTTGATCATACCGAAGTTGAACTCGTCGCCGATCCGGCCGCGCCCGGCAACGTGCACGAGATCGAAGCCGAAGGGGCCGCCGGCCACTTCGCCATTCAACTGCAAGGCCGGCCCTCACGGACGAATCCGAAAACTTCGGCGCTGGCGGCACTCAGCGTCGCCCGGGCGCTCGCCAACTTGCAGGCGGCCATCGTGATATGAGCACGCCGACGCAACGCGCGCGCAATCTGTTTGTCGGCAGTCCGATCGAACGGCTGGAGGATTTCCGCTTTCTCACCGGGCGCGGCCAATATGTCGACGACCTTCACAGCGAGGGGATGCTGCACGCCGCGATCCTGCGCAGCTCGATCGCACACGGCCGCATTCGCGCAATCGGCAAGGCGGCGGCGCTCACCCGGCCCGGTGTGTACGCGGTCATTACTGCCGCGGATATCGGCGAAGTGCCGACCATCCCGTTGCGCCACGATCCGACGCCGGCGATCAGGCGGTTCGAACAGCCGGTCATCGCCAACGGCAAGGTCCGCTATGTCGGCGAGCCGCTCGCGGTCGTGATCGCCGAGAGCGCCGCGCTCGCCGAAGACGCGTTGGAGGCGGTCGCCGTCGACATCGAGCCGCTGCCGGCGATTGCCGATCGCGACACGGCGCGCAAGGAATCCATCATTCTGTTCGAAACCATCGGCACCAACCTGCCTGACACGATCACGGCCGTGCGCGGCGACGCCGAGACCGCGTTCAAAACTGCGCCTTACACGCGACGCGAACATTTTTCCGTGCAGCGCCATGCCGCGGTGCCGATGGAGCCACGCGGGCTCCTCGCCGAATGGGACACCGAGCATGATCGCATCACGGTCAAAGGCGTCTGCAAGGTGCCCTTCACCAACCGCCGTGCTCTGGCCGAGATGATGCGGCTGCCGGAGCAATCGGTCCGCATGCTCGAATACGATGTCGGCGGCGGTTTTGGCGCGCGAGGCGAATTCTATCCCGAAGACTTCCTCATTCCGTTTGCCGCCCGCCTGCTGGGCCGTCCAATCAAATGGACCGAGGACCGGCGCGAGAACCTGACCGCGCTCAACCACGCCCGCGACATGGAATGCGATCTCGAAATCGCCTGCGAGCGCGACGGCACCATCATCGCACTGCGTTGCCGGGCCTTCACCGACATAGGCGGCTATGTGCGCACCAATGGCGCCACCGCGGCGCGCAACATTTCACAGGTCATGGCGGGGCCCTACCGCATCCCGAATGTGCGCGTGGATGTGACGCTGGTGGTAACCAACAAGACACCGGTCGGCACTTATCGCGGGCCGGGACGTTTCGAGTCCGATTTCTGCCGCGAGCGGCTGTTCGACATGGTCGCGGCCGATCTCGGCATCGACCGGGTCGAATTCCGCAGGCGCAACCTGATCCGCGAAATAGATATGCCCTACCCGCTGCCGACCGTGCTCGTGCTCGACATCGAAACTGAGTGCGACAGCGGCGATTACCAAAAAACACTCGACCGTTGCCTCGACGAATTCAAATGGGCCGAGCGGTCGAAGCGAAACGGCAAGCTCATCGATGGCCGCTATCACGGCATCGCCATCGGCTGCTATCTCGAAGGCGGTGGCACCGGGCCGCGCGAGAATGTGCGGCTGGTCATCGAGGCCGACGGATCGATCTCGCTCTACGTCGGCTCTTCCAACGTCGGTCAGGGCGTCGAGACTGTCTTCGCGCAGATCGCCGCCGACGCGCTGGAAATGCCGATGGAGCGCATCAACCAGGTGCTGCACGGCTCGACCGATTACGTGAAGCAAGGATACGGCTCGTTCTCGTCGCGCTCGATCGTGATGGGCGGCAATGCCATCGTCGACGCCGCAGGCAAGCTGCGCGCGCTTATTCGCGAGGTGGCGGCGCAGCGTCTGAACTGCCAGCCGGCCGACATCGTCATCGACCACGGCATGGCGATCGGCTCCGGCCGTGCCGCAATCCCGCTCGGCGAATTCGGCGGCCTTTCAGCCGATGGCACGTTCGCGAGCAACAAAAGAACCTACTCCTATGGTGCGCATGCCGCCTATGCGGCGGTCGATGCCAAGACCGGCCATGTCGAAGCTGATCGATTATGTCGCGGTCGAGGATGTCGGCCGCATCGTCAATCCGTTGACCCTGCACGGCCAATGCGTCGGCGCCGTGGTGCAAGGATTGGGCGGCGCCTTCCTCGAACATTTCATCTATGACGAGAACGGACAATTGCTCACCGGCTCGTTCGCCGATTACCTGCTGCCGACGGCGAGCGATTTTCCGTCAATCCGCGCCATCGCGCTCGAAGACAAGCCGTCGCCGCTCAATCCGCTCGGCGCCAAGGGCGCCGGTGAAGGCGGCATCATTCCGGTCGGCGGCGTGGTCGCCAATGCGGTAGCGGCGGCACTCGGCTCCTTTGGCGTGCAGCCGCGCGAACTGCCGCTGTCGCCGCCGCGTGTGTGGCAGTTGATACGGGACGCGGCGTCGCGTTAACGTGCCAAAATGAAATTACCGCCCTTCGAATACGCCTGCCCGACCAGCATTGCCGAAGCGATTGCGCTGCTTGCCGCCCATGACGGCGAGGCAAAGCCGCTTGCCGGCGGTCAGAGTCTCGTGCCGATGCTGGCGTTCCGCGTCGCCTCGCCTTCACTCCTCGTCGATCTGCGCAAGCTCGCCGAACTGCGGCAAATCAGGATCACGCAGGACGGCGTTGCGCTCGGCGCCATGGTGCGCTGGCGCGACATTCTCGACGATGCGAGGCTCCGCACCGCGCATCCGCTGCTCGTCGCCGCTGTCGAGCACGTCGCCCATTATCAGATCCGCAATCGCGGCACCGTCGGCGGCAGCATGGCGCATGCCGATCCTGCTGCCGAAATGCCCGGCATCGCGGTCACCTGCGAAGCGCAGATCGCCGTCGCCGGCAAAGCCGGGGCGCGCGTCATCGCGGCTGGAGATTTCTTCGAAGGGCCGCTGATGACGGTGCTCAAGCCCGACGAAATCATCACGGAAATCCGCTTGCCGCTGTGGCCGAAGGGGCGCCGTTTCGGATTTCAGGAATTTGCCCGCCGCCGCGGCGACTTCGCGATGGCGGCGGCCGCCGTGTTTTACGACGACGATGGCGGCAAGGCGTGCAATGCGCATGTCGGCGTGATCGGGGTCGGCGACCGTCCGCTGCGGCTGCCGAGTGTGGAAGCAGTCGTGAACGGCCAAAAGGTCGATGAGAGCGTGATCGCCAAGGCGGAAGCCGCGGCGTCCGCCGCGGTCGATCCGCGCGACGACATTCACGCCAGCGGCGCCTATCGCAAGGCGCTCGTCGGCGTCATGGTCGAACGCGCGTTCAAAGACGCTGCGGCGGCGAATTGAGACATCCATGCCGGTCAAGTTTGAAGTCAACGGCAAGCCGGTCGAGGTCGAAGTCGAACCACGGCTGACGCTCGCCGACTGCCTGCGTCACCATTTGCGCCTGACCGGCACGCATGTCGGCTGCGAACACGGCGTGTGCGGCGCCTGCACTGTTCTGGTCGATGGCGCGGCGGTGCGTTCCTGCCTCACGCTCGCGGTGCAGGCCGAGGGCGCCAAGGTGGTCACAGTTGAAGGGCTCTCGCGCGACGAAGGCCTCACGCCGCTGCAGGCGTCGTTCCGCAAGCATCACGCCCTGCAATGCGGCTTCTGCACGCCTGGCATGATCACGACGGCGCACGCGCTGCTCAGCGAAGAGCCCGATTGCGACGCCGATCGCGTGCGCGAAGTGCTCTCCGGCAATCTCTGCCGCTGCACCGGCTATATCTCCATCGTCGAAGCGGTGCTCGACGCGCGCGCCGCCTATAAGCGCGGCGGGACGGACGCATGAGAACCCGCGCATGAGAATGGGCGCATGAGAACGGTCAATTCGTTCGTCGGCCAGCCGATTGAACGGCTGGAGGACTTGCGTCTTGTCCGCGGCCGCGGCCAGTTCGTCGACGATCTTGCCCGCGAGGACATGCTGCAGGCGGCGATCCTGCGTAGTTCCGTCGGCCACGGCCGTATCCGCTCCATCGACGTGGCGCCCGCGCGCAAAATGCCGGGCGTAAATGCCGTGATCACGGCGGCCGATTTGGGCGATCCGCTGCCGGTCGTCCCGATGCGGCTGCAGCCGATGCCGGAATTTGCGCCGTTCGCGCAGCCGGTGATGGCGCGAGACAAGGTCCGCTACGTCGGCGAAGCGATCGCGATGGTGTTGGCCGACACCTCCGCCATCGCTGAGGATGCCATTGGCGCCATCGACGTGGATATCGAGCCGCTGCCGGCGGTGTCAAATTGGGAACGCGCGCTCAACGGCGACGCATTGCTGTTTGAAGATAAGGGCAGCAACGTTTCGATGAAATTTCGCGCGGTGCTCGGCGACGCCGACGCGACCTTCAACGCCGCGCCCTACACGCGGCGCGAGCGCTTCAGCACACAGCGGCATACCGCGCTGCCGATGGAGCCGCGCGGCGTGCTGGCCGAATGGGACGCCGCGCGTGGCCGCTTGACCGTCTCCGGTGCCGCCAAGGTGCTGTTCGCCAACCGGCGCATCCTCGCCAAGCAGATGGGTTTGCCCGAAGACGCAATCGACATGGTGGAATACGACGTTGGCGGCGGCTTTGGCGCGCGCGGCGAGTTTTACCCGGAGGATTTTCTTATTCCCTTCGCTGCGCGGCATTGCGGCCGCCCGGTGAAATGGACCGAGGACCGCCGCGAGCACCTGATGACGATCAACCACGCGCGCGAGGCGGCCTGCGACATCGAGATCGCCTGCGCGCGCGACGGCACCATTCTCGGCCTGCGCGGCCACGCCTTCGTCGACATGGGCGCCTATATGCGCACCAACGGCGCCGTCGGCGCGCGCAACATCGCGCAATTCATGTCGGGGCCTTATCGGATCCCGAACATCGACATCGACGTGTCGCTGTTGATGACCAACAAGACGCCGGTCGGCACCTACCGCGGTCCGGGCCGTTTCGAGACCGATTTCTTTCGCGAGCGCCTGCTTCGACATGGCGGCGCGCGACCTCGGCCATCGATCCGGTCGAATTCCGCCGCCGCAATCTCGTGCGCGAAGGCGACATGCCCTACCGGTTCGCCACCATTACGCCGTTCGAGAGCAAGGACGAACTCGACAGCGGCGATTATCAGGTCACGCTCGACCGCTGCGCTCGCCGAAATCGGCTGGAACGAGAAAGCAAAGCTCAAGGGCCGGTGCATCGACGGACGGCTATCACGGCCTTGCGGTCAGCTGCTTCATCGAGGGCGGCGCCGCCGGCCCGAAGGAGAGCGCGCGGCTTGTGCTCGAATCCGACGGCACGCTGACCGTCTATATGGGTTCCTCCGGCGTCGGTCAGGGCCTGGAGACGGCGTTCGCGCAGATCGCCGCCGACGCCATGGAAATGCCGATGGAGCGCATCAACCGTGTGTTCCACGGCTCGACCGCCTATGTCAGCGACGGCTACGGCGCCTATCACTCGCGTTCGATCGTGATGGGCGGCTCGGCCATACTCGACGCCGCGAAGAAACTGCGCGAGGTGATGCGCGCGCAAGCGGCGCGGCGCTTGAATTGCGCGGCCGGCGAAGTGGTGCTGGCCGACGAGCGCGCCAACGGCCCTGACGGCAAGTCCGTCGCCTGGGCCGAACTCGCGCCCGAACCGATTTCGGTCGAAGGCGCGTTTTTAAATCACAAGCACACCTGGGCCTACGGCGCGCACGCCGCGCACGTCGCGGTCGACATCAAGACCGGCCACGTCGCGCTCATCGACTACGTCGCGGTGGAGAATTGCGGCCGCATGATCAACCCGCTCACGCTCAAGGGCCAGCTCGTCGGCGCAGCGGTCCAGGGCCTCGGCGGCACGTTTCTGGAACATCTCGCCTACGATGAGAACGGCCAGCTGCTCACCGGCTCGCTCGCCGACTATCTCATACCCGACCGCGAGCGATTTCCCGAAGATTCGCGGCTTCGTGATGGAATCTCACCCGTCTCCGATCAATCCGCTCGGCGCCAAGGGCGCCGGCGAAGGCGGCATCATCTCGGTTGGCGGCGTGATCGCCAATGCCGTCGCCGACGCGCTGTCTTCATTGCGGGTCGAGCCGCGCGCCCTGCCGTTGACGCCAAGCGCCGTCTGGCAGCTCGTTCAGGACGCCCGAAAGTAGCCCGCTGCATTCATTGACGGCCCGGAGGCCGCAAGAATAGATTCGCTTCAACGCGCCAATCGACAGGAGCATGCCATGAGCGTCGCCCGCCATCCGCGCCCGAAGGAACTTGAAGGCGTTCCGATCGAAGACATCATGAAAAGGTATGTCGGCCGCTTCAAGGAGAAGAAGCCGGACTGGGCGGCGTTCGAGGACGCCAAGATCGAAGGCTATAAGCGCGCGCAGCACCGCTTCATCGGCGCCGGCGGCTCCGGCAAGCACGGCGATACGACCGTGATCCCGGCTGGCAACTTCACGCTCTCGATCATGTATGTGGAGCCCGGCCAGGGTAACGCCGCGCATACGCACGAGGTCGAGGAGTGCTTCTTCGTGCTGCAAGGCTTTCTCGATGTCTTCGTCGAGGACGAAGCGGGCAAGCGTCTCACCGCGCGGCTTGGACCGTGGGAATGCATCGCCTGCCCGGCCGGCGTGATCCACGGCTATCAGAACGACTCGCTGGAGCCGGTTTACTTCCAGGTCATGCTCGGCCGCGGCAAGCCGGAGACGATGGGCTACGCCGACGACGATCTCTACAAGCGCAAGGATGCACACCTGAAGGCGGTGTAGTGCGTCCGCGCACCGGATCGGCCGCCGCCGTGCTGGCGGCTGTCCTGATATGGCAGATGGCGTCGCCCGCCGCCGCGGCCACGCCGAGCTTTCCCTGCACCGGCTCGCTCAACGCGACCGAGAGGGTGATTTGCTCGGACGACAGCCTGGCGGCTCTCGATCGGGAGGTGGCCGCTGCCTACAAATACAAGTTCGACGGCCTGCCGATCGAATCGGCCGATGCACTGGACGAATTGGTCAAATCGCTCGCCATCACGCAAAAAGCCTGGCTGGCGAACCGGGACCGCTGCGGCACTGATAAGGGATGCATCTACAAGGCCTATGTGACTCGCAGAGCAGCACTGATGGTCGGCAATAGCGGCAGGGATGTCCCGTGCCGCGACGTGGTCGGCGCCGCGCAGGCCGCCATCTACGTCAAAGACTGCGTGGCGGTCGCCACCGAGACACATCCGCCTTGCAATGCGGACAATTCGTGCGAACTGATCATCTCGCACAATATCTTCAGATGCGCAGGTCTGGGTGACGGCGCGCCAAAGTTTTGCGCCGCCTACTCCAAGCCGGGTAATTAGGCGCGATGGGGGCGTGGTCTGATCAGTACGGACCGCCCGATGCGATGGCGTCGATGACCTTGTTCAATTGCCCGATGCGGTCGCTGTAAGCCCTGGTCAAGCAGCCAACATCCGCTCCGCAGGCCTCGCGCACCTTCAGCCACTGTTTCTGCGCGTCGCCAATATCGCCGCGTTGGCCCATGGCCACCAGCGACATGGCGATCCCGTAGAGCGTGGCCATCCGCGCCTCCGCTTGGCCAAGGGCGTAGTTTCCGCAGATCGTCTGCTCGGCCGCAGAAGACGCCTTGGCGCAATTGAGCGGTGCGTAATTGGCGGCGAAGGCGAACGTCGGCAGATTGAGCGAGGACGCGGTGATTGCGGCACAGAGCACACGCTTCATTGGCGCTCTCCGTTCGGCTGAAAGGCTCATTTTACCCGTAAGTCGGCACGAACAGCTTCTCGATCGGAATCTTGTCGGGGATGAGACCCTGCTCGACCATGTAGGTCACCAGCGCTTCGAGCGTCGGCCGGTTGGGCTCGACGCCGTAGGGCCAGCAATCGCCGCCGAACAGCGTGTCGATTTCCTCCACGTCGTCGGGCAGCCACGGCAGCATGTAGCGCAGCGTGCCGGAATAGCGGATTTTCTCCCAGGCGCGGTCCTTGGCCTTGGAGAAGGCGTCATAGAGGCTCGTCGCCACGAACGGATTCTTCTCATAGACGTCGTTGCGGATGACGATCAGGTGCATGATCGGGAAGATCTTGGTGCGCTGGTAGTAGTCCTTCTCGCGCGCCCGATAATCGGGGAATAGCCGCACCACGTCGGGATGCCGCTTGAGCGAGCGCGGCAGGTTCGAGCCGATGAGCGCGTGGATTTCGCCGGCTGCCAAAAGGTCGCTCAGCGATTTGCCGCTGGTATTCGGCTTCCGATTGACGGTCTTGAGCATCGGCACGACATTGGGATTGCCGTAGCCGCCTGGCTCGTTGACCGCGCCCTCCACCCATTCGATCGTATCAAGGTTAACGCCGAGGTCGTGCTGCATCAGCCCGCGGACGAAGATGGCCGCGGTCTGGGTGTAGAGCGGCACGCCGATCCGCTTGCCCTCGAGATCCTTGGCCGAGGTGACGTGCTTGCGGTTGACCACGATGAAGCCGTGGCGAAAGACCCGCGAGGCGAACACCGGCAGCGCCACGAACGGCAGCTTTTTCGCCGCGAAGCGGGTGACGAACTCGGAGCTCGACATCTCGCAGGCGTCGAATTCAAGCCGGTTAGACATGCGGTCGAAGATTTCGCGCGGGTTGTCCATGACCAGGAAATTCAGATCGATCCCCTCCGGCTTAACCTCGCCGGTCTGCAGGGCGAGCATGCGATCGTAGAGGCCGCAGGCGAACGTGATCGGCAGAGAGGTCATCGAATTGCATCCTCGAGGTTTGGACTGAGCGCGCGCCACTATCACACAGCCGTCCTCCTCCGTCATCCGGCGAGCGCGCGACGCTCGCGCGCAGCCTCGCAGGCGTCGCCGAGCAAAAATTTTTGCCGCGCATGTCGATTTTTCTTGCAATGGGAAACCAACGCGATTATTTGCCGCTCGCCCAAATTCGCACGTGCCTGTGGCCGTGTGTCGATCGGTAGGCATCCGGACAAGAGGCCGGACAGTCGCCTGAGGTCAGAAGATCGACCTCACTACGTGATCGGCAGCCGGAGGCGAAACCGGCGCACCCCGCGCTCAACGGGGGACGCGGCTTAAAGCAACGACGGAGCGGGCTTTTTTGGTCTCGTTGGCGGTCCAAACGTCAACACCGAAGAGGCTTGTCCATCTTGCCGGCGTGCGGAACGGGTTATCCCGCTCCAATCCAAGGCAGCATCTCGGCGAAAGCGCCGCGCGCCTCCACCGTGTCCCCAACGCACGGCCGGCGCCAGGCTCTTGAAGCCGCTGACGCCGGTCGTCTGCGCGCAAACGCGCTGGCGGCCGAACTTCAACGCTGGGCCGCTGCACGTTGCAGCCTGGCCCCTTGAACCTGGATGAAGGAGCGGCTCCGATGACCGAGCGCATCCGCGAATTTCTGCGTCACCGCCGCGATGAAGGTCGCGATGACGGGCCTTGCCTCGTCGTCGACCTCGACGTCGTGCGCGACAACTACCGGGCCTTTGCCAAGGCGCTGCCGGACAGCCGGGTGTTCTACGCCGTGAAGGCGAACCCGGCGCCCGAACTGCTGTCCCTGCTCGCCTCGCTGGGCTCCTGCTTCGACACCGCTTCGGTCGCCGAGATCGAGATGGTGCTCGCGGCCGGCGCCACGCCCGAGCGCATCTCCTTCGGCAATACGATCAAGAAGGAGCGCGACATCGCGCGCGCCTATGCGCTCGGCGTCCGCCTGTTCGCGGTCGACTGCAAGGCCGAGGTCGAGAAGATCGGCCGCGCCGCCCCCGGCGCCAAGGTCTTCTGCCGCTTCCTGTTCGGCTGCGCCGGCGCCGAATGGCCGCTGTCGCGCAAGTTCGGCTGCGATCCGGAGATGGCGGTCGAGGTGCTCGACCATGCTCGGCAGCTCGGCCTCGAGCCGGTCGGCGTGTCGTTCCACGTCGGCTCGCAGCAGCGGCGGACCGCGGCCTGGGATGAAGCGCTCAAGTCGGCGGCGGCAATCTTCCGCACCTGCGCCGAGCGCGGCATCAACCTGTCGATGGTCAATCTGGGCGGCGGCTTCCCGACCAAGTATTTGCGCGAGGTGCCTGCCGTCGAGGCCTACGGCCGCTCGATCTTCCGTGCGCTGCGCAAGCACTTCGGCAACCGCATCCCGGAGACGATCATCGAGCCGGGCCGCGGCATGGTCGGCAATGCGGGCTTGATCGAGGCCGAGGTGGTGCTCGTCTCCAACAAGAGCGAACACGACCACGTGCGCTGGGTCTATCTCGACATCGGCAAATTCGGCGGGCTCGCCGAAACCATGGACGAGTCGATCCGCTACCCGATCCGCACGCCGCGAGACGGCGACGAGGTCGGTCCCTGCGTACTGGCTGGGCCGACCTGCGACTCCGCCGACGTGATGTACGAGAAGCGGCCTTACGATCTGCCGATCAGCCTTGAGATCGGCGACAAGGTGCTGATCGAAGGCACCGGCGCCTACACGGCGACCTACGCGGCGGTGGCCTTCAACGGCTTCGCGCCGTTGCGGACCTATCACATCTGAACAAGCGCGGCGGACTCCCGCTGCCCCGGCGCATGGCAAAACCGTGCGCCGGGCGCAGCGGGGGAAAGGAGAGCAATCATGGTCACGATTCGGGAAGAAAAAATCGCCGACGTCGCCGCCCGTGAAGCCCTGCTCGACCAGGCTTACGGGCCGGCGCGCTTCGGCAAAGCCTCCGAGCGGCTGCGCGAGGAGCGTCTGCCGGCCAGCGGCCTGTCGCTCATTGCGACAGACCGCGGGCACGTCATCGGCACGGTCCGGCTCTGGCACGTCGCTGCCGGGCCGGAGCAGCCGGCACTGCTGCTCGGACCGCTTGCGGTTCATCCGACGCATCGCAATCGCGGCATCGGCTCGGCGCTGATGCGCCGGGTGATCGCGCGCGCGCGTCTCGCCGGTCATGGCGCGATCCTCCTGGTCGGTGATGCCGCCTATTACGGCCGCTTCGGATTTTCCGCGGCAGCAACCGATGTTTTGTGGATGCCCGGCCGCTACGAACGCGACCGGCTGCTGGCGCTTGAGCTCAAGCCAGGGGCGCTGACCGGCGCGCGCGGGCTGATTGGTGCAACGGGCAAGATTCAGCCAAAGCCTGATCTGAACAAGCTGGTCGCCGCCAATGGCGATAACCGACGCGCCAACGCTCAAAGGCTTGTACGGCGCGCCGCCTGAGTGCATTCAAGCAATTCTTTGCTCTGGCTGGAGGCACGGTAATGACCGAGTGGCCCATTCACGCCCGCATCAGCGGACCCATTGTCATGATCGGCTTCGGGTCGATCGGCAAAGGCACGCTGCCGCTGATCGAGCGTCACTTCGCGTACGACAAGTCTCGCTTCGTGGTCATCGACCCCGAGGACAAGGATCGCAAGATGCTGGATCAGCGGGGAATCCGCTTCATTCATCAGGCGGTGACGCGCGACAATTATCGCACGCTGCTCCGGCCCCTGCTCACCGAGGGCGGCGGCCAGGGCTTTTGCGTCAACCTGTCGGTCGATACCTCCTCGCTCGACATCATGGACTTCTGCCGTGAAATCGGTGCGCTCTACATCGACACCGTGGTTGAGCCGTGGGCCGGGTTCTATTTCGACTCAAAGCTTGGGCCCGAGAAGCGCTCAAACTATGCGCTGCGCGAGACCATACTGGCGGCGCGGCGCAAAAAGCCCGGCGGCACCACCGCTGTATCCTGCTGCGGCGCCAATCCGGGCATGGTGTCGTGGTTCGTCAAGCAGGCGCTGCTCAACGTCGCCGGCGACCTTCACTTGAAATTCAAGGAGCCGAAGACCCGTGAGGACTGGTGTCGACTAGCCAAGAAGGTCGGCGTCAAGGGCATCCACATCGCCGAACGCGATACCCAGCGCGCCAAGCAGCCGAAACCTCTCGAAGTGTTCGTCAACACCTGGTCGGTCGAAGGCTTCCTGTCGGAAGGCATGCAGCCGGCGGAGCTCGGATGGGGCACGCACGAGAAGAAGCTGCCGAAGAACGGCTTCAAGCATAAGGTCGGCTGCCAGGCTGCGATCTATCTGACGCAGCCCGGCGCAAATACGCGCGTGCGCTCTTGGACGCCGACCGCCAAGGCGCAATACGGTTTCCTGGTCACTCACAACGAGTCGATCTCGATCGCCGACTACTTCACCCTGCGCGACGGTCGCAAAGTCGTCTACCGCCCGACCTGTCACTACGCCTATCACCCGTGTAACGACGCGGTGCTGTCGCTCCACGAGCTGTTCGGCCAGGCCGGCAACCGGCAACCGGCGATCCACATTCTGGATGAGCACGAGATCGTCGACGGCATCGATGAGCTCGGCGTGCTGCTCTACGGCCACAAGAAGAACGCCTATTGGTATGGCTCGCAGCTCTCTATCGACGAGACACGCTCGATCGCGCCCTATCAGAACGCGACCGGCCTGCAGGTCACCTCAGCGGTGCTGGCCGGCATGGTCTGGGCTCTGGAGAATCCGAATTCCGGGATCGTCGAGGCCGATGAGATGGATTTTCGCCGCTGCCTGGAGGTGCAGATGCCCTATCTCGGTCCGGTGATCGGCCAGTACACCGACTGGACGCCGATCACACACCGGCCGGGGCTGTTCAAGGAAGACATCGATAAGCGCGATCCGTGGCAGTTCAGCAACGTGCTGGTGGGCTGACAAGCATTGGCGCTGCCATTTGCGCGGCGGCGTCGTCGCTAGGCAATCTCGACGTTCAGATAGCCGTCGATCCGCGCCCGCTGCCCGGGATAGAGCACGATCGTCGAGGTCTTTTCCTCGATGATGGCGGGACCGTCGATGACCGCGCCGGGCGCAAGCGCTGAGCGGCGAAACACCGGCGCCTCTATCGCCTCGCCCGGGCTGAAATAAGTGGTCCGCCGTTCATGCGGCTGCGGTGATTGCCCCGTTACCGTCTGCTCCTGAAAGCGCGGCTTGGGGATTTGTCCGACCGCCGTGACCGCAAAGTTGACGATTTCGACCGCCTCGGATTGGGCCATGTGGCCGTAGCGGCGCCGGTGCGCTTCATGGAAGCGATTGGCAAGCGCGGCGATATCGGCTGCGCTTTGCAGCGCCGCGACCGGAACACTTACTTCGTAGGATTGGCCGCGATAGCGCATGCCGGCGCTGCGCAGCGTCGTCAGCCGCTCGCGCGGGAATTGCTCGCGCAGCAATTCCGCCAAAGCGGCCTCTTCCATCGCCGCAAAGGTCTCTTCCAGTTCCGCCGGTTTCGCCGCGTCGAGGCGTGTGATCCGCGTAAAACTGCGGGTCTGATGCACGTCGGTCACCAGCATGCCGAAGGCTGAAAACGTGCCGGGATCGCGCGGGACCAGGATGCGGCCGATGCCGAGCTCACCGACAATCCGCCCGGCGATGGTCGGACCCATGCCGCCGAACGGGATGAGGGTGAACTCGCGCGGGTCGTAGCCGCGTTCGACGGTGATGGTGCGCATCGCCATGGTGACGTTGGTGGCGAGCACGGTCAGGATGCCGTAGGCCGCCTCGACAGATGTGAGCCCCAACGGCTCTGCGACGTGCGTGCTGACGGCCGCGTGCGCCTTTTCCCGCGAGATCGGCATCGCGCCGTCGAGCAGGGCCGTCGGACTTAAGTGGCCGAGCACCACGAGGGCATCAGTCAGCGTCGCCTGCCCGCCGCCGCGATCGTAGCAAGCGGGACCGGGATCGGCGCCTGAGCTTTGCGGTCCGACTTTGAGCATGCCGAGATCGACCGAAGCGATGCTGCCGCCGCCGGCGCCGATGGTTTCTATATCCACCGTGTGGGTGCGCAGAGGGTGGCGAGCCACCGAGAATTCCGACTTGAACAGCGGCCGCCCCGGTAGCACGGCCATGTCGGACGACGTGCCGCCGGTATCGAAGGTGATGAGGTTCTCGATGCCTTTGATATCGCCGAGATGACGGCTGCCGATGACGCCGGCGACGGGGCCGGACATCACCGTCTCGATCGGCGTGTTGTTGAGCATGCGGGCGCTGGCGGCGCCGCCGTCGGATTTCATCATCAGCGCGCGCGAATGCGGAAAGCGCCGCTGCGACAGTTCTTCCAGTTCGTGCAGATAACGTGACACCGGCGGACCGATATAGGCATTGGCGACGGTCGAGGCGGTGCGCTCGTATTCGCGCCATTCCGGATTGACCTCGTGCGACAGCGAAACGTAGAGGCCGGGCGCGATCTCGCGAATGATTTGGGCCGCCTGTCGCTCGTGCATCGGATTGGCGTAGGCGAACAGAAAACAAACGGCGACAGCCTCGACGCCTTGCGCGAGAAGCCGGCGCGCCGCTTCGGCCACATCGCTCTCGTCGATCTTCTCGACGATATTGCCCGACGGATCGAGCCGTTCGCGCACTTCGTGGATGCGGTCACGGGTCAGCAGCATCTTCGGCGCCGGGGCGAAAATGTTGAACACTTCGTCGCCGCGCCATTGGCGGCCGATCTCGTAGACGTCGCGGAAGCCGCGCGTGGTGATGAGGCCGACGCGCGCACCCTTGCCTTCGAGCATCGTGTTGAGCGCCGCGGTCGAGCCGTGCAGGATTAGTTCAACCGAGTCGGCGCCAAAATCAGCGGCGAGATCGCGCGTGATCTGTTCCATGACGGAAGCAGGCCGCACCGGATCGGACAGATATTTGCGGATGGCGACGAGCGCGCCCGCATCCTCGTCGAAGGCGCTGACATCGGTAAATGTCCCGCCGACATCAATCCCGATGCGCAATTTCATGAGGCGGCCTTCGGCTGACCCTGGCCGCGCAGCCGCGCCGTTGCTTCGGCGTCGACACTAAGATCGTCAGTGAGCACGACGCCGTAATCGTCACGTGCCGCCTCGCGCGAGACATAGCCGCGCTCTACGTCTTTGCGCACCCGCTCGACGGCACGCTGGTGCGGATCGCCCCAGCCGCCGCCGCCGGCGAATTCGAGCGACAGCACATCATCCTTCTTGAGCCGCAAGCCGGCGACTTTGGAGGTGAGAGGCCTCACCGTTGCGCCGTCGGATTGCAGCGACGCTGCCGACGGATGCGCGGGCTTGGCGCCGAAAATCCCCGGCGACGAATGCTTGAACCGGTCGGTGCGCAAGTTGATGACCGATTCCTCACCGAGAATGCGCCATCGCCGGCGGACGCCGAGCCCGCCGCGATACGCGCCGGGCCCGCCGGAATCCTGGGCGAGTCCATAGCTCTCGACGCGCACCGGAAACTCGGTCTCCACCGCCTCGACCGGCGTGTTCATCACGTTGACGACGAGTTCGTCCATGGCGCTGACGCCATCGCCGTCCGGCCGCGCGCCGGTGCCGCCGCTCAAGATTTCGTACTGCGAATACCAGCGGCCGGTTTGCGGGTGACGTCCGGCGCTGGAGATCGAGCCGCCTGCGGCGCTGCCCGGCGCCGGCACGCGTCCCGGCACGGCATGGGCCAGCGCGCGGATGACGACCGAAGTCGTGACCTGGCTCGGCCGCACGTACATGTTGACCGGCGCAGGATAGCGCGGATTGAGCAGCGAACCTTCCGGCGGATAGGAAACCTGCACCGGCCGCGACAAGCCATCGTTCACCGGCAAGCGCGGGATGAACACCATCTTGACCAGACACTGGATGAAATTGCGCGACACGCAGGGCCGTAGGTTGATCGGTCCGTGCGCCTGCGCGTCGCTGTCGAGAATAAAGTGCAGGACGTCGCCCTTTACCTCCAGCGTTGCCGAAATGCGGTAGGACTTGCTGAGATCGATGCCGTCGTCGTCGAGATAATCGGTCTCCGGGCCGTAAATGCCGTCCGGTACCTTGGCGATCTCTTTGCGCAATTCGCGCTCGCAGATGTCCATCCATTCCTGCCAGCAGGCGAGCACTTTCTCCACGCCGTATTTCTTGAACAGCTCGGCAAAACGCGTGAGCCCATAACTATTGGTGTTGATCTGCGAACTGATGTCGCCCCAGGTCACTTCCGGCGTGCGCGTATTGGCGGAGATGACGGTTTCAAGTTCGGCGATCAACTCGCCGCGCTGCAAAATCCGCATCGGCGGAATGAGCAGTCCTTCCTGGAACAGATCGGTGGCGTCGCCCGCATTGGTGCCTGGCACTTTGCCGCCGAGATCGGGCTTATGCGCGGTATTGCCGATATAGCCGACGAGGCGGTCATCGACGAACATCGGCGTGACGATGCAGACGTCGGTCGAATGGTTCTGGCAGGCCTGATAGGGATGATTGACGATGAAGGCGTCGCCCGGCGCGGCGTCTGGAAAGCGGCGGCGGATTTCGTTCACCTGCGCGGCGAGCGGCCCGATATGCAGCGGCTGCGGGATGCCCTGCGCCACCATGCGCCCCTCTCCGTCGAAGATCGCGAAGGTGAAGTCCTGGCTCTCCTTGATGATGGTGGAGATAGCCGGTGCGCAGCATGTTGAGCGTGAGCTCGCGCGCGATCTGCAGCGTCGATTGGTAGATGACTTCGAGGTCGATGGGGTTCATGCTTCACCACTGCCAAGATGACCGAAAATACCGCAGAGACGAACACAATGGCCGTGAACGAGCGATTCGATTTTACCGGGCGCAGCGTGCTGATTACCGGCGGCGGCAAGGGGATCGGCAAGGTCTATGTCGAGGAATTCGCCAAGTCGGGCGCCCGCGTCGCCGCCGCCGACATCGACGTTGAGGCCGCCAAGAGCGTCGCCGCCTCGCTGACCAAGTCCAACCTCGAAACGATCGGGCTCGGCGTCGATATCGCCAGCGAAGACTCCACCAAAGCCATGACCGCAGCCGTGCTCGACCGTTATGGCGCGATCGACGTGTTGATCAACAACGCCTCGCTGATGAGCGCCTTGCCGCGCCGCTCGTGGCTCGAAATTCCGGTCGAGGAATGGGACCGGGTGATGGCGGTGAATTTGCGCGGCATGTTTCTTTGCTGCCGTGCCGCTTTCCCGGCGATGAAGGCGCAAGGGCGCGGCAAGATCGTCAACATCTCCTCCTCGCGGGTGTGGGAGGGAACGCCAAACCGCCTGCACTACACGACCTCAAAGGCCGGCGTCATCGGCTTTACCCGTGCGCTGGCGCGCGAAGTCGGCGAATTCGGCATCACCGTGAATGCGGTGACGCCCGGCATGACGCAGAGCGAGACGCAGGTCGCCTCCTCGTCAGGCAATTATCTGTCGACCCGCGTCGCCGGCCGCGCCATCGAGCGCGTGCAATATCCGGCCGACCTCGTCGGCGCGGTGATGTTTCTGTCGTCACCGGCAAGCGACTTTATGACCGGCCAGACCATCAATGTCGATGGCGGCAAGGCGATGCATTGATCCGTCACTGCAGCCGTTTCGCCGCCTCTTCGACGATGCTCAGATCGGAGTATTTCCTGACGTCGAAAGTTCCGTTGGCAAAGCCAAGGTCGTGGGTCAGGTCGACGTTCTTCTGCAGTGCGTCGAGGTTCGGCAGCATATTAGGATCGTGATAGACATCGCGGTGGGTGAACGCCCAATCGAAGATGGCAGGCGGCCGCTTGACCAGGTCGCCGAGGATCTGCATGGCGGCTGCGTGGTTGGCGGGGTCCTCATACCAGCGCGTGATGCGCAGCGTGTCTTCGTAAAAGTCGACCAAAGCGGCGCGGTGCGCGTCGATGAACGGCTTGCGCGCCACCCAGACGACCATGTCCGCCGCGCCGATGGCATCTTTCTGGACGAACAGATCGCGGGCGATGCTGCGCAGCGCGGGGTCGTAGGAGAACGGCAGCACGGCCGGAATGAGGTCGACCTTCTTCTCCGCCAGCATCGCCCGCATGGCCGGGAACGGCGCCTCGACCACCGTGTAGTCGCGGTTTGGCTCGAGCCCGTGCTGATGCAGCATCGCCTTCATGGCGACGTCGACGGCGCTGCCGGCCGCATTGGTGGCCACGACCTTGCCCTTGAGGTCCTCGATCGTCGTGATCGGGCTGTCCTTGAGCACCATGAATTCCTGCGAATAGTACTCGGGAATGCCATCCTGGAATTCGTCGGAGACGATGCGCAGGTCGTCGAGGCCGGCGTTTGTAATGGCGATGCCGAGCGTCGAATAGGCGAGATTAGCGATGGCAATCTGATTGTTGGCGAGCGCCGTGACCATCGGCGGCGTGCCGACATAATGCTCCGGCACCATGACGTAGGACTGGCCATAATGGTGCGCCAAGTCCTTCTTCTGCAGCCAGATCGAGGCCCAGTTGCCGGGCGCAACCCAGCCTTCGCTGATTTGCAGCGGATCGGCACCGGCCACGCCGGCACAGCAGAACGTAACGGCCAAGCTCAAAAGTCCCGACGTAGCCAACGTCAGGACACGCGTCGTTCCCCGCATGGCGTCCTCCCAGTTAATACGAGCGCCGTTTCCCGGCATCTCGCGATTAGCGTCCTTACTGTAAGCGCTTCGCCGCCTCCTCGACCAAGCTGAGATCGGAATGCGCCTTGACGTCAAAGCTTGCTTTGACAAAGCCCAGGTCCTTGGTCATGTCGATGTTCTTCTGCAGCGCGTCGAGGTTCGGCACCATATTCGGATTGCGGTAGTAATCCTTCTTGGTGAACAGCCAGCCGAAGCGCTCGGGCGGTTGCTTGGTCAGCTGCGAAGCGATCGCCGCCGCCGCATCGTGGTTCGTCGGATCGAGATACCAGCGCTCGATGCGCATGGAGTCTTCGATAAAGTCGAGCAAAGCGGGGCGATTGGCATCGATGAATGACTTGCGCGCGGTCCATACGATGAATTGCGAGACGCCGATCGCATCGTGAACAGTAAACAAAGGCCGCGCGATCTTCTGCAGTTCCGGATCGAGCCCGAATGGCAGCACCGCCGGAATCATATCGACTTTCTTCTCGGCCAGCATGGCGCGCATTGCCGGAAACGGCGCCTCGACGATCGTGTAATCGCGGTTCGCCTCCAACCCGTGCTGGCGCAGCATAGCGCGCATCGCCACGTCGACGCCACTGCCGATGGCGTTGGTCGCGACCACCTTGCCCTTGAGATCTTCGATCTTCTTGATCGAGCCTTCGGCCAGCACATCGTAAGTGTCATCGCGATAGGTCGGAGCGCCGTCCTCGAATTCGTCGGCGATCACCCGGATATCGTCCAGGCCCGCATTGGAGATGGCGATCGGCAAAGTGGAAAAGGCGAGATCGCCGATCTCCACTTCGTTGTTGGCGATGGCCGTGACCATCGGCGGCGTGCCGGCGAAATGCGTAGGCTCGAACGCGTAGGACTGGCCGAAATGCCTGGCGAGATCCTTCTTCGCCAGCCACACCGACGCCCAGTTGGCGACCGGCGCCACCCACGCGCCGCGGATTTTCAACGGATCCGCATGGGCCACTCCGGCAAGCGCAAAAGCGCAAACGCCAGCCAGCATCAACTTCACAGAGCGCATCAAGTCCTCCACGTGCAAGTTCGTCAGTTCATTTCAACCGTTCGGCCGCCTCTTCGACCATGCTGAGGTCGGAATAGGCTTTGACGTCGAAGCTCGCCTGCGCATAGCCGAGCTCTTGGGTCATGTCGACATTCCGCTGCAGCGCCGCGAGGTCCGGCAGCATCTTGGGATCGCGATAGGCGTCGGTCTTGGTGAAGACCCAGCCCATGCGCTCGGGCGGCGCCTTGACGAACCGCGCGGCGATCTGCGCTGCCTCGTCATGGTTCTTCGGGTCCGTGTACCAGTGCAGGATGCGCAACGTATCCTCCAGCCAATCGACCAAAGCAGCGCGATGGGCGTCGATGAAGGGCTTGCGCGCCTGAAAGCTGATGAACTCGGATTTGCCGATGGCCTCCTTCGCGGTGAACAACGTCGTCGCGATCTGCTGCATTTGCGGATCGAGCGCGAACGGCAGTACTGCCGGAATGAGGTCCACCTTGTGTTCCGCCAACATCGACTTCATGGCCGGGAACGGCGCCTCGACTTCGGTGTAGTCGCGATTGAGCTCCAACCCGTGCCGATGCAACATCGCCTTCATGGCGATATCGACTGCGCTGCCCGCCGCGTTCGTGGCAACGACCTTGCCCTTGAGGTCTTCGACCCGCTTGATCGGTCCGCCCGTGAGAACGGCAAACCGGATAGTCCAATAATCGTCGACGCCGTCCTGGAAGTCGTCGGCAATCACGCGAATGTCGTCCAAACCGGCATTCTTGATGGCGATCGGCAGGGTCGAAAAGGCGAGATCGCCGACTTCCACCTCGTTGTTGGCCATCGCCGTGACCATCGGCGGCGTGCCGGCGAAATGCACCGGCGTGAATACGTAAGACTTGCCGAGATGTTGGGCGAGTTCTTTTTTGTCGAGCCAGATGGAAATCCAGTTTGCGATCGGCGCTACCCAAGCCACGCGAATCTGCACCGGATCGGCGCACGCGACACCGGCCCCTAACAGTGACAGGATTAAACCGAATAGCGCGATGAATGCTCGCATGGTCCGCCCCTCCCAGATGTCGGCTTTCTCGGCGAAATTGGCGTCGTCAGCCTTCGAAGCCGATTGTGGAGGCAAACAGCGATGCGGCGCAAGCCGATCACTTGCCGCACCACCGACGATCAGGTCGCGCTCGGCTCGGCCGTTTCCTGATGCCAAACCAGGAGCCGCCGGCGCAGCCACGCCATGGCCTTGATCAGGATGAAGCCGACGACCGCGATCTCGACGATGCCGGCGAATACGCCGGGCGAGTTGGCAAAGCGCGATGCGCCCATCATCGCGCCGCCGAGGCCATAGCCGCCCATCACCATCTCGGCGATGATTTCGACGATCAGCGCGATCGGCAGTGCCACCTGCAATCCGGTCAGGATTTGCGGCGATGCCGCAGGCAGCACGACGTCCCACAGCAGCTCCTGCTTGTTGGCTCCCATATTGCGAGCCGACCAGAGAAGCTCCTTCTCGACGGCGGCGATACCGGCGAGCGTCGCTGTCACTACCGGAAAAATCGCGTCAAACACCACGATCGAAATCTTGGAGAAATCGTACAGGCCGAGCCACAGCATGATCACCGGCAGGAAGGCGATTTTCGGCATCGGGAAGCCGACCGAAATAAGCGGGTCGAAGAACCAGCGCACGCTGCGAAACTGCGACATCGATGTCGCCAGCGCGATGCCGCAAGCGGCGGCGATGAAGAATCCGGCCATTGCCCGGTAGAGCGTCAGCGCAAGGTTGATCCACAGATCGCCGGAAACCGCGTCCTTCCAGATGTATTCGACAACGATCGTGAACGACGGCAGCATGTACGTCGTCACTCTGCCGTAGCGCGCGTACAGTTCCCACGCCAAGAGAAACATCAGGATGGAAAAGACGCCGGCGCCGCCGCGGAAGACAATGTCGAGACGCCGCGACGCCGATTGCGTCAGGTCGGTCTCCGCGGCCGCCAGCGAAGCTTGGTCTTCTACTCGCGCCATCGCAGCAACCATTGTATGAGCATCTGATAGAGACGATCCGCCGCGAACCCGAGGAAGGCGACGGTGAGCACGACCGCGTACATGCCCTCGTAGGAGCCCGTCGAGCCGAGATAGCCGATCAGATAGCCGAACCCTTGCTGGGAAACGATCAGCTCCGAACTGACCAGAAGGATGAACGCCAGCGCCAACGCGGTGCGGATGCCGTTGAGCAATTCCGGCAGCGCGCTCGGCATGATCACGTCCCGCATTACGCGCAGCCGGCTTGCGCCCATGCTGCGCGCCGACCAGACCAGCACCTGTTCGCTGCCGCGTGCCCCGTTATAGGCGCCGATCGTCACCGGGATCATGCAGCCGAGGAAAATGAGCAAAATCTTCGAACTGTCGCCGAAGCCGAGCCAGATCACCGTCACTGGAATCAGCGCCGATTTCGGCAGCGGATAGAACAATTCCACGAGCGGATTGATGAAGATGTCGAGCATCCGCCAGCGCGCCATCGCCATACCCAAGCCGCCGCCGAACAGGATGGCGAGCAGAAGCCCAACCCCGCCGCGATACAGCGATGTGACGCCGTTGCCGAGCAGGTCGCCGCTGAGGACGAATTGCTCAAACTGCGTGACAAACTGCCATGTATGCCCGTCATAGGTTGGCGCCGGTAATGTCGGCTTGAGCAGATCGATCCAGGCCACCGCCACTGTGCTCAATGGCGGCAAGGCTTGCGAATCAACAATGTTGAGTCGCGCCACCGCCTCCCAGGCGACCGCCAGCAACAGGAGCGGGAGATAGCGAAACAGAACGGACTTCACGGCGCCTTGACCTCCTGCGCCTTCAGGGCCTCGACGCGCACCAAATTCCAGAGTTCGTCGACTTTTTCGGTGAATTCCTTCTCGCGCACGATGCTCGGATCGCGATGAGCAAATTTGGTGTCGACGATGGTCTTGATCCGGCCCGGCCGCGCCGACATCACTGCTACGCGGTCGGCGAGATAGACGGCTTCGTGCACGTCGTGGGTGACGAAGATAACGGTCTTGGGCGTACGCTGCCAGATGCTGAGCAGTTCAGTTTGCATCAGCACGCGCGTCTGCGCATCGAGCGCGCCGAACGGCTCGTCCATGAGCAGAATATTTGGATCGAAGGCGAGCGTGCGCGCGATCGCGGTGCGCTGCTTCATGCCGCCGGAAAGCTGCGACGGATAGCTGTCCTCGAATCCATTCAGGCCAACCAGGTCGACGAAGGATTGAGCGCGCTTCTCGCGCTCCGCGCGCGGCAGGCCCTGCAGTTCGAGACCGTAAAGAATATTGCCGCGCACCGTTTTCCACGGAAACAGGGCGAAATGCTGGAACACGATGCCCCGATCGGGGCCGGGCGCCGCGATCGGTCTGCCCTCGACCGTGATGCGGCCCGCCTCGATCGGCAGGAAGCCGCCGACGAGGTAGAGCAGCGTCGATTTTCCGCAGCCAGAGGGACCAAGGATCGCCAAAAATTCGCGTGGGCGCACCTCGAGCGACACATCGGCGAGCGCCAGCACCGGCTTGCCGCGCGGCGGCCGGTAGGTGTGGTTCACCTTGTCGATGACGATCTGCGCTCCGCTGTCCATGCGGTCCTCAAACCTACCCGGCACGCTATGCTACGCCGGCGCGCGGCAACCTAGCCGGTGTGGTCCTTTAGACCAAGCTGAAGCGATGCCGCGCCTATGGCTCCGCCGCCCCTTGCCGGTCCGATACGCCACCCGCCATGACGGGTACGGCAAAAGCGGCTATAGGTGAGACAGCAGATTGCCCTGGAAAACCAATATGGAACGCTCGTTCAAAAAGGAAGTGGATGCGCTGCGGCTCGGCGACGGCGAGGTGTTTCGCGGTGAGGGCATCCTCGCGGTCACCAAGGCGCTGCTGCAATCGGGCGTGAGCTACGTCGGCGGCTACCAGGGTGCGCCGGTATCGCACCTGCTCGACGTCATGGTCGATGCCCAGGACCTTTTGGCCGATCTCGGCGTACACTTGGAGACCTGCACCAACGAGGCCGCCGCCGCGGCCATGCTCGGCGCCTCGATCAATTATCCGTTGCGCGGCGCGGTGACGTGGAAATCAATCGTCGGCACCAATGTGGCGGCGGATGCCTTGTCGAATCTCGCTTCGCCGGGCGTCATCGGCGGCGCGCTGATCGTGCTCGGCGAAGATTACGGCGAGGGCGCGAGCGTCATCCAGGAGCGCTCTTACGCCTACGCCCTGAAGTCCTCGATGTGGCTGCTCGATCCGCGGCCCGATCTGCCGACCATCGTGCGCATGGTCGAGCAGGCCTTCGAGCTGTCGGAGGCGAGCCACGCGCCGGTCATGCTCGATTTGCGCGTCCGCGCCTGCCACGTCACCGGCGAATTCACTGCTAAGGATAATAAGCGCGGCACCTATAGCGGCCGGCATCGCCTCGCCGGTCCGCCACGCTTCGAGTATGGACGCCTCGCCCACCCGCCGGTGATTTTCACGCAAGAGCGGCTCAAGATCGAGGAGCGGCTGCCGGCCGCGCAAAAGTTCATTCGCGAACACAAACTCAATGAAGTCATTGCCGGCGCCTGCAACGATGTCGGCATCATCGTGCTCGGCGGATTGACCAACAGCCTCATCCGCGCGCTGGCCCGGCTTGACCTCGCCGACCTCTACGGCGCCTCGCGCATTCCAATCTACGTGCTCAACGTCGCCTATCCGCTCGTGCCCGATGAAGTGAAGGACTTCTGCGCGAGCAAGCGCGCTGTGCTCGTGGTCGAGGAAGGATCGCCCGATTACGTCGAGCAGCAGATCAATGTCATCTTGCGGGCCGCCGACATCCAGACCCGCGTGCTCGGCAAGGGCTGCCTGCCGAGAAGCGGCGATTATACCTCGGAGGCGCTGCTGCGCGGGATCGCGGCATTCTTAAGCGAGACGCGTCCCGCCGGTATCGACGCCGAAACGGCCGCCGCGCGGGTGAAAGACATGCTCGCGCACAAGCCGGCAGTCATGGCAGCCATCGGCGATATTCCCCCGCGGCCACCGAATTTTTGCACCGGTTGTCCGGAGCGTCCGGTCTTCGCCGCCATCAAGCTCACTCAACGCGAGATCGGTCCAACCCACATCAGTGCCGACATCGGCTGCCACTCGTTCGCGACGTTCGCGCCATTCTCGCTCGGCAATTCGATCCTCGGCTACGGCATGTCGCTCGCCAGTGCGGCGGCAGTCGGGCCGAACATGGAAAGGCGTCCTATCGCGGTGATGGGCGACGGCGGCTTCTGGCACAACGGGCTCATCACTGGCGTCGCCTCCAGCATGTTCAATAACGGCGACGGCGTCCTCATCATCATGCAGAACGGCTACGCCTCCGCCACCGGCCAGCAATATCTGCCGTCGAGCAAATCGAACCGCAGTGGCACACCGACCGGCATCAGCATCGAAAGAGCGCTCCGCTCGCTCGGCGTCAAATGGCTGCGCACGGTACGCACCTACAGCGTTGCCAAAATGGTGGCGACGCTGAAGGAAGCGATGCTGACCGCAGAGCGCGGACTCAAGGTCATCATCGCCGATGGCGAATGCATGCTGGCGCTTCAGCGCCGGCTGCGCGTTGAAAACGCCGAAAAGCTCAAAAACGGCGAGCGGCTGGTGACGACGCGCTTCGGCGTCGACGACGAGATCTGCACCGGCGACCATTCCTGCATCCGGCTGTCGGGATGTCCGTCGCTGACCGTCAAGCCCAATCCCGATCCGTTGCGCACCGATCCGGTGGCGACCGTGATCGAAAGCTGCGTCGGCTGCGGACTGTGCGGCGAGGTCGCGCACGCGGCCGTGCTCTGCCCGTCATTCTATCGCACCGACGTTATCAGCAATCCGACCCGGTGGGACCGCGAACTGTTTCGTGTCCGCTCGAGAGTGATTGTTTGGCTGCGTGGGGCTGAAACCAGTTCACTTCCCCGCTCGAGTGGGAAATCGGATCGCGAAGCGATCCGCGAGACCGGCAAGCCGTCATCGTCATTGCAGCCGGCTACGCGAGGAAGAACGGACCAGCTGCGTCCTTTGACGATCCTCATCGCCGCGCTCGGCGGCGAAGGCGGCGGCGTGCTCACCGATTGGATCGTTGCGGCGGCGACGAGCCAGAATTTTCCGGTGCAATCCACGTCGATTCCGGGTGTGGCGCAGCGGACCGGCGCGACGACCTATCACGTCGAGCTGGTGCCGAAAGCGTTCGCGCGGGCGGATTCGCGCCGACCCATTCTCGCGCTCGCCCCCGGCGTCGGCGATGTCGATCTCGTCGTCGCCAGCGAGCTGATGGAAGCCGGCCGCGCCGTCGCCGGCGGCTTCGTCACGCCCGACCGCACCACGACTATCGCCTCGACCAGCCGGTCGTATCTGGTGGTGGAGAGGATGGCGATGGGCGACGGGCGCTATGATCCCGAGCGGCTCATCCAGGCGGTGGAAAAGAATTCGCAGAAATCCCTGCTGCTCGATCTCGAGGCGGTCGCGCGGCAAAGCGGCGCGATGATCAGCGCGGTGATGCTTGGCGTCATCGCCGGCTCGGGCGCGTTGCCGATCCCGGCCGAAGCATTCGAGACCGCCATCCGCGCCGACGGCAAGGCAGTCGAGTCGAACCTGCGCGGTTTCCGCGCCGGCCTCTCCGCCGCACAGAACGGCGCGCAGCTTCCTTCGCTGCCCGGCAAGCGCCGGCATGAGTCCGCTCCCTCACTCGCCAAACTCGAAAGCGAGATCGAACAGATGCCTGCCGAGGCCCGCGTCTTCATGACCGAAGGCGTCCGCCGGCTCGCCGCTTATCAGGACCTCGCCTATGCGCGGCTCTATCTGGACCGGCTCAAGCCGGTCCGCGACGCCGACGCGAAGGCGCAGGCCGACGGGCAGCTGCTTGCCGAGACAGCGCGCCATCTCGCCGTGCGCATGTCCTATGAGGACGTGATCCGCGTGGCCCAGGCGAAGATCGATCCGGCGCGAATGTCGCGCATCACCGTGCAGATGAACGTCAAGCCGGATCAGCCGTTCGCCGTCACCGAGTTTCTCAAACCCGGCGTCGAAGAATTCTGCTCGATCCTGCCGTCCTGGCTCGCGACCCGCATTCTGGCGCTCGCGGAGCGGCATAGCTGGCTCGCGCGTGCGCACTGGGGCATGGAGATCAACACCGCCTCGGTTTCCGGCTATCTGCGCTTTTATCTGCTCGCCAAGCTGCGCGGCTTCCGGCCGCGGACATCCCGCTATCAGGAGGAACAGCACGCGATCACCTGCTGGCTGCGGTTGATCGCCGATGCCGCGCCGCTCTCGGCCGAGCTTGCCATCGAGATCGCCGAATGCGCCCGCCTGATCAAAGGCTATGGCGACACCCACAAGCGCGGCAGCGACAACTACCGCCTGATCGAGAAGGAACTGATCCTTCCCGCTCTCGCCGGCGCGATGCCGCCGCGTCAGGCCGCCGAGGCGATTGCCAACGCACGCACTGCCGCGCTGCTCGATCCCGAAGGCGAGGCGCTCGGCAAGTGTCTTGCCGAAATTCAAGCGCAATCGGCCCGCAGGATTGCTGCGGAATAAAGATTTCGTTGCGTTCGTTGCGTAGAGTTGCCAAGTGCTTGGCGACTTTCCGTCCGAGCGCGATTGCGGCGGTTGAGACCGGGATTGCGCCGCCAATTCGGCCGGGAGTAGGATTTTCTATGCTAGCAGGGAGAGCTGCCGATGCGGACCGACGCGCAAACTTCGGCCACGGGACTCCGGCGTCCGATCGATGGCTTGCCGACAAGACCTTTGTCGCGGGCGCTCGGTGCCGAGATTATCGGCATCGACCTCAGCGAGCCGCTGAGCGACGAGCTGTTCGCTAGAATCCTCCAGTCCTGGCACGACAACGTCGTCGTTCTGTTTCGCGATCAGCACTTGAGCGAGGCCGATCAAGTGCGCTTCGCCGAGCGGTTTGGCGCGCTCGCTCTCAGCCACACGCGCCGTTACACCACCGCCAATCCGGCGGTGATGCTGATTTCCAACATCCGCGAGAACGGCAAGCAGATCGGCGCACTGCCAGACGGCGAGATGCAGTTTCATTCCGATCAGTGCTACCAGGAAAAGCCGGCCATGGCCTCGATGCTTTATGCGATCGAGGTGCCGGGCGAGGGGGGCAACACGCTGTTTGCCAACGCCTACATGGCGTACGAAACGCTGCCCGACGACATCAAACGCCGCCTCGACGGGCGCAAGGCGATGCACGCCTACGACTATGACAATGCCTCGATGAAACGCGGCACCCGCATTGCAGACGGCGTGCCGCATTTCGCCCATCCGCTGGTTCGGACGCATCCGGCGACTGGCCGCAAGGCGCTCTACGTCAACCGGCTGATGACGATCGCGATCGAGGGACTGCCGGAAGTCGAAAGCGACGAGCTGCTGAGCTTTCTGTTCGAGCACCAGGAAAACCCGGGCTTCGTCTACGAGCACGTTTGGCGCGTCAACGATCTGCTCATGTGGGACAATCGCTGCGCGCTGCACGCGCGTACCGATTTCTCCAACGACGAACGCCGGCTTATGCGCCGCGTGACGGTCTTAGGCGAACGGCCGGTCTGAGCAGGATCGGCTGGCGCAGAGGACAGCTCATGCCGAGCACGCACATCATCACCGGCGAATGGGCGCGCGGCGTCGAGATGGCCTTGATCGAGGCCGTTCAGTCGGCCTTCGTCGCCGCACTCAAAACACCGGAATGGGATCGCGACGTCGCCATCGATCTCTACGGCGTGAATCGCCGCATCGTGCCTGAGGGCAAGTCGGAGCGCTACACGCGGATCGAGATCAAGCTGTTTGCCGGCCGCTCGATGGATGCGAAGCGCAATCTCTACAAATCGATCGTCGCCAATCTGAGCGCCTTAGGCGTTCCGAAGGATGAGATCAAAGTTCTGTTGATTGAAATTGCCGCGGAGAATTGGGGTATTCGCGGCGGGGTTCCCGCCTCGGAAGTCGACCTGGGATTTAAGGTCGACGTTTAATCGCTAAAAGCTCCAGCGGAGTTGCCGGCAACCGGCCCGCTACGCAGCCTCGTTCAGAACCTGATCGTCGATCTTGATTTCGTGGTGCTCGCCGCAATGCGGGCAACGGACATGAAGCGCGACGAAACGGATGCCGGCGGACTGGCTCGCTTCTGCGCTGTCAATGCCGGGATCGATGCCCCGGCTGGTGTTTGGACAAGAAAATAAAAGAGCGCTCATAGCCGCCTCCCGCCTCACGCTGCCGAGGCGGCAAATCCCACACGACTGTGGTTAATATTTGATTAAAGAGGGCCTCGTTTGACGGAACTTGATGGAACTTTGTTCCTTCGGCGGGTGAGGGACGCTCATCGCCTCTTCGGGAGCGGACAAAAGAAAGTTCCCTCGACCTCGACGATGTCGTCCTGATTGAGCCGCCTCACCTCGACGATGCTACGCGGCGGATATGGTCCTGTGCCCCAAAGCTCCTCCTGAATCTTGTTCACGACCGGCCGGTAGCGGTCCATGTCGATGACATAGACCACGAGCCGGACCGCATCGCCGAGTTTGCCACCCGCCGCCGCGATGATCGTCTGCATATTACGAAAGGCCTGCCGCACGCGCGCCTCGTCACCGTCAACCAGCCTGTTGGCCGCCGGATCGATCCCGCGCATGCCCGCGACAAAGACGAAGTCGCCGGCGCGAACGCCGAGGCTCCACGGCCCAGTCGGCGTGATGGCGCCAGACGGAGAGAGAAACTCGATTTGATCACCTGACATCGAAACGTTAGCTTACGACAGTTCCACGCGCGCCACTATTAGCTTGTTTGCATAAAGGGAGACCGCCTGGGAGGACCTCGACTCCTGAGGGATTGGGCTTCATCGACTTTTCGTTTCTTGCAAGAAAAGAGCTCGGAGTTCTCGCATGGCCGGCATTGCGATTTCATATCGACGTGAAGATACGGGCTGGATAACCGGCCGAATATTTGATCGTTTGAAAATTCATTTCGAAAAGTCTGTCACGGACGGGCAGAAAAGCAAATCCATCATTTTCATGGACTACGATTCAATGCCCGTTGGCGTGGACTTTCGCAACCACATACGCGGCATCTTGGACGATTGCGATCTTGTTCTTGCGATAATTGGACCGCGCTGGGCCGGTGGCGGCCACGACGCTCCGCGCATTTTGCGTGACGACGATTGGGTACGCATTGAAATTGAAACGGCCCTTAAGAAGGCAATCCCCATCATACCGGTCTTGATCGATCGAACTCCAATGCCCGGCGCGGACACTCTTCCCGAGGAGATCAGGGATTTGGTCTATCGCCACGCGGCTACCATTGATTCGCAGATCGACTTCAATCCGCACATGGAACGCCTCATACGCAGAATTGACGATCTGATACCCGAAAAGTCCCTGAACGATGCGCCGTGGTGGCAACGGCTCGCTTCCAAGCCGGCCCATTTGCTCGCATGGATTGCCATGGGCGCCGTTGTGGCTGTCATGGCAATCCTTGCCTTTGTTTTCTTCAGTCAAAGGAGGTCGATGGAGCCGGTATACGCCGGCATCTACAACAGCCCAGAATTGGGGCTAACCGTTGTATTTCCAAATAACATACTGACTCTGGATAATACGCAACGATTAGAGCGAAAGCTGACGCTAAGGGATGGAAACGGGCAACCGGTGGTGAATGTGCGCAAAGCCGCTCTGCCGGAGAGCAAGGACCCTAAGCTTGGCAGGCAGAATGAATTCAACTCGCTTACAGGAATCGGATTTGTCATTACTTACATGGCGCCCGAAAAGGATCAGAACTGGACGAACTGGTACGTTCTGTCGGGAATCAACCGTGGGACGGAGTTCTACTTTCGCCGCTGGTATTGTGACGACGGTTTAATCTCGATGGAGTTCACCTATCCAAAGGATCAGGCTCCGCTGTTTGATTCCTTGGTTCAACCCATGACAAGTCAACTTGTCATTCATCAGTGCAGTTCCCAACATTAAGCCCGTCACGCTCTCGCGCAGAGGCTACGCCGCGTGGCTCGCACGTGCGCGCTGATATCGGAGGAAATGGCGAGGCTCTTGCCGCCTGCCGCTGGGCTTCGCTATGGTTGGCCGAGCGCGGGCGTAGTTCAGTGGTAGAACATCAGCTTCCCAAGCTGAGTGTCGTGGGTTCGATTCCCATCGCCCGCTCCAACCTACGCGGCGAAGCAGCGTAGGTTGGCAGGCCAACCATCTCATATTAGGCTGCGCATCAATCAGGGAGAGCATCCAATGCCAATCAGCAAGATCAACGGCGTCAACATCAACTGGCAGGTGATCGGCGAGCGCGGCCCCTGGCTGATGGCGACCACCGGCGGCCGCCGCGGCCATGACGAATTCATTCCGCTGGCGCAGAAGATCGCCAAAAACGGCTTCCGCGTCATGCTGCACGACCGCCGCAACACCGGCGCCTCGGATCTGTGGATCGAAGGCGACGCGGGCGAAGAGGCGCCGTGGTTGCCCGATATGTACGAGTTGATGAAGAGCCAGGACGCGCTGCCGGCGTTCTTCTGCGGCTCGTCGGCGGGCGCGCGCACGTCGATCCGCTTCTATCTGAAATACCCGCACGCTGTGCGTGGCCTGCTCTTGCTGCGCGTGACCGGCGGTGCATTCGCCGCCAACCGCCTGCCCGAGAACTATTACGGGCAATTCATCCGTGCCGCCAAGGAAGGCGGCATGGAAGCGGTCTGCGCCATGGACGCGTGGAAGGAGCGCTTCAAGGAAAACCCGCGCGGCCGCGACTATCTCGCCAAGCTGCCGGCTGACAAATTCATCCGCGTGTTCACGCGCTGGAAGGAAATCTTCGAGGCCGGCGGCAAGTATCCGGTCATGGGCGTGACTGAGCAGGAGCTGCAGTCGATCAAGGTGCCCACGATCATCATCCCGGGCAACGATCAGACCCATTCCAGCGCCAGCGGGCTCACCGCGCAAAAGCTCATTCCCGGCAGTGAGCTGCACCGGCTGCCGATCACCGATCAGGAAGTCCCGCTGATCCCGTTCCCGGAATGGGGCGCGTACGAGGAAGAAATCGCGCGCGTGTTCGTGAACTTCATGCGACGAACGGTCTCAGCCGAGAAAAGCGCGGCCTGACGCGGGGCAGCTTCACTCGCTCTGTTGCGCTGCCACATCAGGCAGGCCTGCGACGAAAGTCGCTTTGCATGCCGGCCGTGCGGCGCTATTGTCTCTGCCAAGAGCGCCAAACAGCTCGTGGGGACGCCAAATCTCGACGCACGTCTCAGCACAAGCCGTAAAGCGCGTCTGAACGCGAAGTCTTGGAGGGGAAACTATAAATCAGCAGAGCGAGCGGGGCACGGGCTGGAGCTGGTGGTATCTGCTCCTTCTCATCCAATTCGTCGCGGTCCTCTGGGTGCCGCTTTATAATTCGGTGGAGCCTTCCTGGGCCGGCATTCCCTTCTTCTACTGGTACCAGATGCTCTGGGTGATTATCGGCGCCGTGCTCACCGCCATCGTCTATTTCGTCACCGAGCCGTAAGCGGCGCTGTCCAGCCGCGCCGAGCCGCCGACTTAAAGCCGCAACAAGAAGAAATTCTTCGGGAGAGATGCCGTGCAGGATATCAACTGGACCGCCCTGACCGTCTTCGTGGTGCTGTTCGCGCTCATTACCGTGCTCGGTTTCGTCGCCGCGCACTGGCGCAAGGGCGATCTCGACCAGCTGCACGAATGGGGTCTCGGTGGACGGCGGTTCGGCACCCTCATCACCTGGTTCCTGATCGGCGGCGACCTCTACACGGCCTACACGTTCATTGCCGTTCCGGCGCTCGCCTTCGGCGCCGGCGCCATTGCATTTTTCGCCGTGCCTTACACGATCATGATCTACCCGATCCTGTTCCTGCCGTTCCCGCGGCTCTGGCAGGTCTGCCACAAGCACAATTACATCACCGCGTCGGATTTCGTACGCGGCCGGTTCGGCAATCGCTGGCTGGCGCTAGCGGTGGCGGTGACCGGGATCGTCGCCACCCTGCCCTATATCGCGCTCCAGCTCGTCGGCCTGCAGGTCGTCATCGGCGGCATGGGAATTTCCGGTAGCGGCTGGGCGGCTGACCTGCCGCTCGTCCTCGCCTTTATCATACTTGCCGCCTTCACCTATACGAGCGGGTTGCGCGCGCCGGCGTCGATCGCCATCGTCAAAGACATCCTGATTTACGTCACGGCGATTGCAATCATTGTCGCGGTGCCGATGCAGATGGGCGGCTTCGCGAATGTCTTCGCGAAAGTGCCGCCGGCGAAATTGCTGCTGGCGGTTCCACCCGCCGGCGCAACCGGCCTCTACGGCGTCTATGCCACTCTGGCGCTGGGTTCGGCCTTCGCTCTCTTCCTCTACCCACACTCCATCACGGGAATCTTGAGCGCCTCCAGCGGGCGCGCCATTCGCCGCAATGCGGCATTGCTGCCCGGCTATTCCTTCATGCTTGGGCTGTTGGCGCTGGTCGGCTTCTTTGCGATCGCCGCTGGCGTTCAAGACGAATTCAAGGCCGCGTTCCAACCGCCGCCCGCCGGCTTTGGCGCCAACTTCGCGGTGCCAGCGCTCATCCTGCACATCTTCCCGTCTTGGTTCGTCGGCGTAGCGTTCGCCGCGATCGGCATCGGCGCGCTGGTGCCGGCCGCGATCATGTCGATTGCAGCGGCCAATCTCTATACGCGCAATATTCACCGCGAGTTCATCAACGGCAGCATGACGGATAGGCAGGAATCCCAAATAGCCAAATGGGTATCGCTGATCGTCAAGTTCGGCGCGCTTGTCTTCATCATCTTCCTTCCGTTGCAGTACGCCATCCAATTCCAGTTCCTGGGCGGCATCCTGATCATCCATACTCTGCCCGCCGTGATGCTCGGCCTGTACACACGCTGGTTCAACTCATGGGCCCTGTTGCTCGGCTGGCTGGTTGGCATCGCGAGCGGAAGCTGGATGTTCTGGGCAGCGAAACTCACCGCCGTTTATCCGCTCGCCATCGGCGGCCATGTGTATCCGGGCTACACGGCCTTCTACACGATCATCCTTAACCTCGTCGTGGTCGTTGTGCTGACGCCCGTGTTCAACGGGATGAGCAAGACGCGGATCGACGAGACCGTCCCGGCCGACTATCGGCCCTGAGAGCGCGCGGCCCGCACGCGGCCGGCTCGTCCCCGCGCAGGCGAATGCGGCTTTTAGTGGCCGCGGAGCGCTCTCGTCTGCGTTTTCGCCGGCGCCGGAATGAGCGGATGGTCTAGCTCCGCTCTTGCGGCCGTGGCAAATTCCGCCCCAGTATCGAGACAAAGTTTGGGAGGACGAAATGGCCTGGGTCAAAGTCACCGACATCGCCTATGCGCGCCTGCGGTCGCCCGACCTCGACGTGATGGAAGAGTTCCTGACGCGGTTTGGCATGCACCGCGCCGAGCGCACCGCGAACGCGCTCTACATGCGCGGCACCGATCCGGCGCACCACATCCACGTCACCGAGAAAGGCGACCCGAAGTTCGTCGGTATTGCCTACTACGTGGACAGCGAGGACGACTTAAAGCGCCTCGCCAAGGCGCCGGGCTCCTCGGGCGTCGAGAATATCGACGAGCCGGGCGGCGGCAAGCGCGTGCGGCTGACCGAGCCGAACGGCTATCAGATCGAGGTCGTGTGCGGCATGGAGCAAGTCGCGCCGATCCAGGTGAAGCGACAGAGAATGAATTCCGGCGAGGCGCCGATCGCGCGCCCCGGCGAACTGATGCGGCTGCCGCGTGGACCGGCGCACGTCAAGCGCATCGGCCACGGCGTGATGATGACGCCGAAGTTCAAGGAAACCGTCGGCTGGTTCCGCGAGACGCTCGGCTTGATCTGCTCCGACGACGTCTATGTCGAGAACAAGGACAATCTGATTGGCTCGTTCAACCGTTGCGACCGCGGCGACACTTTCGTCGATCATCACGTCTTCTTCTGTCTCAATCATCCGAAGACCGGGTTGAACCATTTCTCCTTCGAAGTGCCCGACATCGACGATGTCTGCATGGGCCACGACTACCTCAAGGAGTGCGGCAAGTACGAGCACATGTGGGGCATCGGCCGGCACCTGCTCGGCAGCCAGGTCTACGATTACTGGGCCGATCCGTGGGGCCGTGTGCACGAGCACTGGGCCGACAGCGACCGCCTCAATCTCGCCAACGGCTCCAATCTGGTCGCCGCCGAGGAGGCGCTGCGCTCGCAATGGGGCGAAGCGCCGCCGGAGAAATTCATCAATCACGCCAGCGCTTAAGCGGCCAGAGCTGCGTCAGCGTGCCGGGTTAACCGATTGCTAACGATCCATGGTTAACGAAGGATCACCGCATTTCCGGAGATCCGCCATGGACACGCCCGACGATAGCGCAGCAGACAAGAATTCCGCCGACAAAGCCGAACACGAAGCCAACGCGCTCGGCGGCAACGCGGCGGAAAACGATCTGCCGAACGTCGATTCTCCGCAGCTTGCCGGCGCAGAAGCCGGCGACGAAGGCGTCGCGGAAGCCGCTGACGATCACCCCCACACCGAAGTCAGAAGCGCGCTGCCAGCACTGTTCCGTCCCCATATCGAACACGATGAAATCGACGACGAGGAAGCGCCGGGAGAGCCCGCGCCCGCCGCGACGGCGCCGCCGCGCTCGTTCCGCTTCGCGCTGCTTGCCGGCAGCGTCGCCGCCGCCGCCGGCATCGGCGCACTGTTTGGAGCGCTCGCGGCTTCCGGATTGACCCACCAGAACGCCGCGGTCGCCGCTGTTCCGAGAAGCGGCGACACGCGCGATGTTGTTGCCGCCTTGAAAGTGCAACTCGCCGAAATCTCGGCGCTCAAGGCAAGCCTCGATGCCGCCAAAAACAACACGGGTGCGCAATTCACCAAGCTCAGCGAACGGCTCGATAGCCTCGAACGTGCGCAGGCCGAACCGGCGGCAAAGCTTGCGCACCTCGCCGACGAGATCGATCGCCTCGAGAAGCGCACCGCCGCAGCGCCCGAAACCACCGGCTCGATTACGACCCCGCCCGCAGCAGCGCCGGCGCAGATCGCAAGTACCACTCCCGCCATCCTGCACGACTGGGTGATACAGGACGTGCGCAACGGCCGCGCCATGGTGGAGAGCGCCAACGGCGGCTTCTTTCTGGTCAGCTCCGGCAGCGTCCTTCCTGGCCTCGGCCACGTGCAGGACGTCAAGCGGCAGAACGGCGAGTGGATCGTGGTCACCGACAAAGGTTTGATCACGTCGCACCCGTAACAGGAGTCAGTAATCAGTAGTCGGTAATCAGACACGCTTTGGTCTGATGGCTGATTACTGATCACTGTTTCCTGAATCCCGGCACCAGCATGGGAACGCGGCGGCGGTAGGCGCCATACGCATCGGCGCCCAGTTCCGCCGTCAGGAAGCGTTCCTCGATCCCCGCCTTCAGCCACAGCCCGAATGCGATGAGCGCCGCGCCGGCGAGCGCGCCGACTGTTGCCGCCGCGATCGCCGAGGCAAACAGCGCAAAAATCAACCCGGTGTAGATCGGATGGCGCAGCAGGCCGTAAGGCCCGGTGTCGATCACGCGGTGGCCTTCCTTGCGCGTGATCGAACCCGACCACAGGCGCCCGAGATGAATGCGCGCCCACCAGGTGAATAAGAGTCCGGCCAAGGTCAACAGCACCAGCAGCCAGGCGCCCGCATAACCCACGTGCCAAAGCGGCGCCATATGCAGCCGCCGCTCCGCCCACGGCGTCATCAACGCCGCGCCAGCCAGAATGACGATGCGATAGACCAGCGTCTTCCAGCTGAGCGCGCGCTTCTCGGTGCGGTTGGCCCAGAATGCGGCCAGCAGCCAACTGACGAGCCAAGCGAGCCAGATGATGCCAAAGGCGAGGCGCGGGCCGCCGATCATTGCTGCAAGCCTTCCTTATTGCTGAAAGCGTTCCCGACTGTTGTTGACGAACCGCATGGCGCTCGCTTTGCCGTCACATTCCATGCCAACGTGGCTCTTATACGGGATGGACTGGCTGGTCCAAAACGGAGCGAGGCATGAGCAGCTTTGCGCGGCTGGTGCGCATTCTGGCGATCGCGTTCACTGCTGTAGCGTGCGTAACTTCGGCGCGCGCTCAATCTACCGAGCAGCCGGCACAGAAGCCGGAAATGCGGCGCGAGTGCCCCGGCCTCGTCGCCGCCAACCGGCCCGCGCTGACGCCGGCCGCCTTCAATCTCGCCGCGCTCAACGCCGACCAGGTGCGCATCACCTATATCGGCCATGCCACGTTCGAGATCGAGAGCCCGCAGGGCGTGCGCATCGCCACCGACTACAACGATTATGTGCAGCCGCCGGTTCTGCCCGATATCGCCACCATGAACCACGCGCATCTGACGCACTACACCGACCATCCCGATCCGGCGATCAAATACGTGCTGCGCGGCTGGAGCGACGATCCCGGCAAGCCGGCGAACTGGGACCTGCAGTACCGCGACGTGCGCGTGCGCAACGTGCCGACCAACATCCGCGGCTTCGAAGGCACCACCGAACGCTACGGCAACTCCGTCTTCATCTTCGAGATCGCCAATCTGTGCATCGCGCATCTGAGCCATCTGCACCACACGCTGACGCAGCAGCAGCTCGACGACATCGGCCGCGTCGACGTGGTGATGGCGCCGGTCGACGGCTTCTACACGCTTGATCTCGACGGCATGATGGACGTGCTCAACGCGATGAAAGCGCCGCTCGTCATCCCCATGCACTTCTTCAGCGAAGAAAATCTCGACCGCTTCCTCGATCGCGCGCGCGGTACTTGGGACATCGAGCGGGCGGAGGTGCCGACCGTCGTTTTGTCCAAGGCGACGCTGCCGACGAAGCCGAAGGTGCTGGTCCTGCCGGGGCATTGAAATCATCCTCCCCGTGCAAACGGGGGAGGGGGACCATCCGGAGCGCGCAGCGCGGAGGATGGTGGAGGGGGCGCGGGCCGCAACGAATCTCTTTCAACGAAAGCGAAGCGATGAGTCAGACGCCCCCTCCACCGCGCTATGCGCGGTCCCCCTCCCCCGCTATCGCGGGGGAGGATGAAGCCCCCTCGCCTTCCGGTCTTTTGCTGATCATCGTATAAGCAAAATACCCGCGAGGAGTTTTTCCCATGCTCAGCGCCGAACAGAACGATCTGATCACCTGCACTGGGCCCGGCACTGCCGCCGGCGCGCTGATGCGGCGCTATTGGCAGCCGGCCGCGTTGGTCGACGAGCTTGCCGGCAACCGTCCGGTCAAGGCGGTGAGGCTCTTGGGCGAAGATCTCGTCGCGTTCAAGGACGACGAGGGCCGCTACGGCCTGATCGGCCGCCACTGCCCGCATCGCGGCACCGATCTCGCTTATGGGCGGCTCGAGGACGGCGGCTTGCGCTGCGCCTTCCACGGCTGGCTGTTCGACGTCAACGGCCAATGCTTGCAGACGCCGGCCGAGCCCGACACCAGCAATCTGTGCGCCAACATCAAACAAAAATCCTATCCGGTGAGGGAGAAGAGCGGCATCCTTTGGGCCTATCTCGGCGGTGGCGAGCCGCCCGCCTTTCCGCAGTTCGACTGCTTCGTCGCGCCCGGCACCCACACGTTCGCGTTCAAGGGCATGATCGACTGCAACTGGCTGCAATCGCTCGAAGTCGGCATCGATCCGGTGCACACCTCGTTCCTGCATCGCTTCTTCGAGGATGAGGACCCGGACAAGGGCTACGGCAAGATGTTCCGCGACACGTCGAAGGACTCGGACATGCCGATGACCCAGATCATGCGCGAATTTCCGCGACCGCGCATCGAGGTCGAGCCGACCGATTACGGCTTCCGGCTGACCACGCTGCGCGAGATCGGTGACGAGAAGGCGCACATCCGCGTCACCAATCTGATCTTCCCCAATGCCTTCATCATTCCGATGAGCCGCGAGATGACGATCTCGCAATGGCACGTGCCGGTCGACGACCGCAAGCACTACTGGTATGCGATCTTCACTTCGTTCGGCGCGCCGGTCGACAAGGACAAGATGCGCAATCAGCGTCTCGAACTGTACGAATTGCCGGATTACATCCCGCGCAAGAACAAGAACAACGACTACGGTTTCGACGCCGACGAGCAGGCGCACACGACCTACACGGGCATGGGCGCCGACATCAACGTCCACGACCAATGGGCCTGCGAGTCGATGGGCGCGATCCAAGACCGCACCCAGGAGCATCTCGGCACCTCCGACAAGGCGATCAGCGCCTACCGGCGGCTCCTGCGCCAGGCGCTCGATCAATCGGGCAAGGGCGAGCGACCGATCATGGTGCTCGACGACGCCAAGGCGGAGACCATCACCGGCCCCGCCTGCGTCGACGGCATCGGCCCGGCGGCCGACTGGCAGGGCTATTGGCAGCGCACCGATGCGGCGCGGCAGGACACTAAAAGCTGGGCGAATGGGGATTGAGCTCGTCATTCCGGGACGCATGTGATGCCGCCGCGCCCACCAGCCGCCAATAAAACCTTCGTCGAGCGCCACGGCTTGTGGAGCGACGAGCAGGCGCGCGCCGCCAATGCGGTCGCGCAGGCGATCAAGAAACATAATCTCGAACTCATCCGCTTTTCCTTCGCCGATCAGCACGGCGTGCTGCGCGGCAAGACAATAATGGCGCAGGACGCGCCGGCACTGATGAAGAGCGGCGTCACCATGACGACGACGCTGCTGGCCAAGGACACCGCGCACAAGACCGCCTGGCCGGTGTTCACGCCCGGCGGTGGCTTCGGCATGGCGGAGATGCAGGGCGCCGGCGATTTCGTCATGGTGCCGGACCCGACGACGTTCCGCGTGCTGCCGTGGACGGGAGATAACGGCGCGCCGAACACCGGCTGGCTCCTGTGCGACATTTATTTCGGCAATGGCAGACCGGTGCCGTTTTCGACTCGGCAGGTGCTGCGCGACGCGCTCAATCGCCTGCGGCAGCACGGTTTCGATTTTCTCGCCGGGCTCGAAGTCGAGTTTCATCTGTTCAAGCTGGAAAATCCGCGGCTGTCGCCGGATGATGCCACTTGGCCGCCAATGGCGCCCGAGGTGAGCCTGCTCAATCAGGGCTATCAGTACCTCACCGAAAGCCGCTTCGATCAGCTCGACGCGGCGCTGACGCCCATTCGCCGCGGCATCGCGGCGCTCGGCCTGCCGTTGCGCTCGGTCGAAATCGAGCTCGGCCCGAGTCAGTGCGAATTCACCTTCCGCCCGCAGCTTGGCCTCGACGCCGCCGACACGATGATCCTCTTTCGCGCTGCCACCAAACAGATCGCGCGAAGGAACGGTCTGCTCGCAAGCTTCATGTGCCGGCCGGCTTTGCCCAATATTTTCTCTTCGGGCTGGCACCTGCATTTGTCGCTGATAGACCGTAAGCGGCGCGCCAACGCGTTCGTCGGTCACCAACGCGACGGGCTTTCGGCGCCCGGCCTGCACTTCCTCGGCGGGCTGCTGGCGCATGCGCAGGCCGCCACGGCCTTCACCACGCCGACTATCAACGGCTATCGCCGCTACCGTGCCTATGCGCTGGCGCCCGACCGCGTCATCTGGGCGCGCGACAATCGCGGTGTCATGGTGCGCTTGCTCGGCGCGCCCGGCGATCCGTCGACGCATCTGGAAAACCGCGTCGGCGAGCCGGCCGCCAATCCGTATCTCTACATGGCCTCCCAAATCCACGCCGGCCTCGACGGGCTCGCGCGGCGCCGGGATCCTGGCCCCTCCGCCGACACGCCCTACGAGGCCAAGGCGGCGATGCTGCCGAAGGATCTGGGCGAGGCGCTCGCCGCTCTGCGCAAGAGCGAAACGTTCCGCGACGGCTTCGGCGGCGCCTTCGTCGACTATTACGTCCAGCTCAAGGAGGCCGAGCTCAAGCGCTTTAAGGCGGAGGCCGCCGATCGCGGCGAGGTGACGAGCTGGGAGCATAACGAGTATTTCGATTTGTTTTGATGCTCCCCTCCCCCCATTCGCGCCAGCGAATGGCGGGGAGGGCATAGGCGGCCTTTGGCCGCCGTGCTTTGCATGAAGAACGCCGATGCGAAGCATCGGCTATGGGTGGGGGGACGACCTCGACGCGTACGCCGAGCGACAAGCAAGTGCCCCCCACCCCTAACCCCTCCCCACCGCGCGCTATGCGCGCGGGCGGGAGGGGAAATAGATTCCCGTTCTCGCGATGCGTTTTTTGATTCGCATCCGAGCTATGAGCACGCCAGTCCCAAAAACCTCGCCGCTAACCCGACCTTTGTCAGATGATCCCGGCAGTGGAGGACCGAAACCATCACGATCGGGTAGCGGCACGAAAGCCAAGAACGAAAAGAAAAGGAAGCAGAACGCCGAAAGGCGCAACTCGTAGCTCCGCACTTGCAAGGTGCGGCGCGCGTCCAGCGGGACGCGCTCGCCTTTCGGCGTTCCACTGCGGCTCCTGCCAAGGGGACTGCTCATCCCCAAGGCGCAGCTCAAGCCACGCTTCCTGCGACTCGGCGGGAGCCTGCGAGCCTATGGACCGCCAACCGGGGCGAGTCTCGCACGCTTCTCCACGGGCGTTACCCGCGCCCGCCTGTCCCAGTCCAGCGAGCACCTCGCGCGCCGGTCATAATGCCGGCAGGCTGATACCCGGGCCGCCCGAGTGCGGGAGTGACAAGCCCCCGCCCGCGGGCACCGCACCTCGCTCCGCCGGCCGCAGTCACCCGGCCGGCGTCCTTTCGGTGAGCGAGGTGGCGCTCACATATTCAGTCACTGGATGAGTGTCAACAGTGTCCTGTTCACAGTGACGTTAACCTTGATTCAACGAGAGTTTTTGCTCCGCGGCACGGCGATATCGTTGCGTCACCGTGGTTGCTTCAGCCGAATCAACGAATCATGCGGTTCCACGATCGGCAGGGCAGGAACTCGAAAGCAACTTGACCGCAACTCCGCCACACGTGCGCCTCATTCTCTCCCGCCAGATCGGGTAGGGTTAAGGCGGTCGTGGGGACCAAGAGTTATTTGTAGGGGGTGCCGCCTGTCGGCGGCCGGGGACATGAAAGTCTGGCAGCTCAGCTGCTTTGTACTCATGATGACGGCAATAACGGTCGCAGCGATCTGTCAGATCGCGACGATGCGGCCGAGCATTGCGTCGCCCAGTCCCATGATTGAAGTGAGACGGCTCGGCGTCGCCCCGCGCAATGTCACCGTGCTGGCGAAATCAATCGACCGCTCGCCGAGTGAAATCATCGATACGGCGTTCGACGCGATGGAAGAGGCCACTCTGATGCGCGCCGATGTGACCGGTGCGCTTTCGCAAGGGCGCGTGCTCGCCTTTGCCGAGGATACCGACGACGCAGTGTGGCCGCAGCGGGACGGAACAAGCCTGCTGCGCGCTCATCCGGTGGTGCCGCCGGTTGCCGCCACGGGCGCCGACACCAACTCCACCATCGGCGATCTGCATTTTCTCAAGTACTATATTTATTCCGAGGTGCCGCCGACGAAGAAACCGGCGGCGATGGTGCTCGATGCGCTGAGCAGCATTCCGCTGGGAACGCCGGCCGAGGAAGTGCAGCGCGCGGCCGATGCGTTTGGGCTCGACCCGAATTTCATGAAGGCGGTCGCCCGCATCGAATCCGACTTCGATCCAAAGCAGCGCACCGGCTCCTATATCGGTCTGTTTCAGCTGAGCCACTCGGAGTTCAACGCGTACGGGACCGGCGACATCACCAATGCGCGCGACAACGCGGTCGCCGCCGCCTACAAGTTCCTCAACGAAGCCGCGATGTTCGAGTGGGTGACGCATAAGACGCCGACGTTCAGCGATCTTTATCTGATCCATCAGCAGGGCTGGCAGGGCGCCGCCGAACACATAAGTCATCCCGACTGGGCCGCCTGGAAGTCGATGTGCGCGACCGATGAGGGCAAGTCGAAAGGCGAACATTGGTGCAAGCGCGCCATCTGGGCCAACACGCTGCCGGCGGTCAAAAGCGAGTGGAAATCGGTCGATCGGCTGACCTCGGGCGCGTTCGTCGGGATGTGGCGCAATCGCATCAACGATTACTATGCGCGCTATGCGCAGACCGGTGTCGCGCAGGCAGCGCAGCCGAAGGCCGCCGAGGCGCAGCCGTAGCACACTCGCTGCGTCTCCCGGGCGCAGCGCAGCACGCAGCGTAGCGAAGTGGTGCGCTGCAGACCCGGGATCGTTACAAACTCCGAAATCTGCGACGATCCCGGATCAGCGGTGCATCACTATGTGCTGCACCGCATCCGGGAAACCCAGGCTATGTGCGCGTAAAGATCACTTCCCCGGCGGCTTGGCGGCGAACTGCGACCCGCGCACGCACAGCCGTCCGTGCGGGTCCTGCCAGAGCTTTTCAGTCGCGTGCAGGTGGCCGATGGCGCGGGCGACGGTGTTGAAATCGTAGCGCGCGAATTTTTCGGCGACGTCGGTGTAATAGAGCGGCTCCTTGGCGATCACGTCGAGAATTTCCTTCGCCAGCGCGGCGATTGCCGCGTCATCGCCGCTTTTGCCTGCCGCATCTTTTTTGCCGTGCACGTAATCGTCGATCTTCACGCTATCGGCGTAGGCGTAGGTGATGCGCTCGTAATATTCGCGCGGAATGCCCTCCGGAATGGTGGCGTCGATGCCGACCTTGGCGCCGGTCGGCACCACGCCGTAACCCTGCGGCAGGCTCGGATCGAGCGGCTTGGCGCGCGCGTTTGCAACGATCATCACGTCGCGGTCGCCCTGCACGCGGGTGGCGATCGCCCATTCCACCTCGGCCGGATCGTTGACGTCGATGTCGTCGTCGACCACGACGACGTGTTTGAGATCCATCACCGAGAGCGCGGCGAGCAGCGCGTTCTTGCCCTCGCCGGGCTGCTTGTTGATCGAGATCACGGCGTGCCAGAAGGCGCAGCCGCCGAGCGTGACGTTGATGTCTTTGACCTGCACGCCGGCAGTGCGCAGCGCCTGCCGGATCGTCGCGTAGCGCGTCGGCGCGGCGAGCCAGGTGTTCTCCCACGGCATGTGCAAATTGTAATAGATCGCGTCCTTGCGCATCGCGATGGCCTTGATGCGCACCAGCGGATTCCAGTGCAGCCCGCCCATCAGGCGGGTGAATTCGCCGAAGCGGCCTTCCGGCCAAGTCCAGCCGGTCGGCAGCACTTCGGCTTCGAGCACGATCTCAGCGTCGGCGATGTAGGGCACGTCGATAGTCGAGCAAGGCGCCAGCGCTACCGGCTCGCCGCGCAGCCCGCCGGCGATCGCCATCTCGTCGACGCCGAGCGGGGCGCGATAGCCGGAGCCGGTGATCTCGAACGGATGCGTGCCGATGGAAATGGAAATCGGCAGCGGCTCGTTGCGGGCGAGCGCGCGCTGCACGAACAGCCGCATGTTGTTGGGCGTGACCAGATCGATGCCGGTCAGCGCCTTTTCCTTGACGATGAAGCGGTAGATGCCTGAGTTGAAGCCAAGCTCGGGATCGCGCGCGATCACCACGCCGGCCGTGATCATCGGCCCGCCGTCATAGATCGACGACATCGGGATCGGCAGCTTGAACAGATCGACGTCATCGCCGGTGAGCGTCACCTCGCGGGTGGGCGAGCCGTTGACGCGCTTGGGCGGGATCGGCTTGGCGATGGCGGCGGAGAGCTTGTCTTCGATCTCGCGATAGGTCTCGCAGTGAAGCGACATCATGGCGCGCTCGCGCGAGCGGATGATGCCGGACACGACCGGCATGTCGTAGCCGATGACGTTATGGAAAAGCAGCGCGGTCTGCGCTTGGTCGACCAGCGTCGAGATATGGCGGATATCGACCGGCTGGCGCAGGTCGACGAGCTCGCGATTGTCGCGCAGGCGGTCGAGGAACTGGCGGAAGTTTTCTTGCATTAGAAAGTCGCAGTCATGCTTGGGTTTCGCTTATAAAAGCTGCCCTAAAGCAGCTATTGATCCTTATATTGCACGGTGGAATTAGAGCGCAGAGAGAAATTGAACTCAAGGATGCCTTTGGCACCGCCGAAGGCGGCGGCCCTTCGGGCCGTCCTTGACTTCAATTTCTCTCTGCGCTGCGGTCAACCGTGCAATGTAAGGGTAACCCCGCCTTTGCGGCTCTCGTTTAAGAATTCGGATTAGCAATGCGCGCACTCGTCCTCCGCAAGCACGGCTCTCTCGACGACCTCGAAGTCGTCAACGACTACCCGACGCCGAAGGCCACCGACGGCCACGTCGTCATTCGCGTGCGCGCGGCGTCGTTCAATTATCACGACGTGTTCACCGTGCGCGGCATGCCGGGCATCAAGGTGCCGCTGCCGGTGATCATCGGCCTCGATATGGCGGGCGAAATCGCCGAGGTGGGCGCGGGCGTGCAGGGCTGGAGGCTGGGCGACCGCGTGCTGGTCAATCCGGTCAACAGGCGCCAGGGTCTGATGGGCGAGATGCTCGATGGCGGCATGGCGGAATATTGTCTGGTCGCCGCCGATCAGCTCGTCGCCATGCCGGCGCGCGTGAGCTTCGAGGACGCCGCCGCGCTGCCTGTCGCCTACGGCACCGCGCACCGCATGCTGGTGACGCACAAGACGGTGGCGGCGGGCGAGCGCGTGCTGGTGCTTGGCGCATCGGGCGGCGTCGGCACCGGCTGCGTGATCCTGGCGAAACTTCTTGGCGCCGAGGTCATCGCCTGCGCGTCGAGCGCCGAGAAGCTTGCGCGGCTCAAGGCGCTCGGCGCCGATGAGGTGGTCAATTACCGCGATACCGATTGGTCGAAATGGGCGGTCGAGAAATACGGCAAGCCGCAGCGGCGCTCCTACGACGGCGGCGTCGATGCGGTGATCAATTTCACCGGCGGCGAGACCTGGGTGCCGTCTTTGCGTTGTCTCAAGCGCGGCGGCAAGCTGTTGGTCTGCGGCGCCACCGCGGGCTACGATCCGAAGGAAGATTTGCGCTACGTGTGGAGCTTCGAACTGAAAATCATCGGCTCCAACTCCTTCTACGATGACGATCTCTCCGCGCTGATGCAGATGATCGGCGAAGGCAGGATGAAGCCGGTGATCGACAAAGTATTGCCGCTCGAACAGGCGGCCGAGGGTTTGCGGCTGATCGAGGACCGCGAGGTGATCGGCAAAGTGGTGGTGGTGCCGTAAATACCTCTCCCCGCTGCGCGGGGAGAGGTCGAGTGAGCGAAGCGAACGAGGGTGAGGGGGCGTTGCCGCGATACTGAGCCCAGCGGTTAGGGCCCCTCATCCCGACCTTCTCCCCGCACGCGGGGAGAAGGAGGAGCAAGCCGCATGCCCAACGACCTGACCATCGAGCAAATCCAAGACCTCGTCACCCGCGCGCCGTTTCACCAGTGGCTCGGGCTTACCGTCGCCGCTGTGACCGACAACTCGATCGAAATCAGGGCGAAATGGCGCGAGGAGTGGGTGGTCAATACCGAGCGCGGCTATACGCATGGCGGGGTGCTCGCCGCTTTGATCGATCTCGCCGCCGACTGGGCGATGGTCAAACAAACCGGCCGCGGGGTGCCGACCATCGACCTGCGCGTCGACTATCACCGGCCGACGATCCGCAGCGATCTCGTCGCCCACGGCAAGGTGATACGCGCCGGCGGTCAGTTCTCGACCGCCGAGGCGCAACTCTTTGATGTGGAAGGCAAGCTGATCGCGAGCGGCCGTGGCACCTATTTCACGGCGCCGCCAGCGCCGCCAAAAAGTTGAGATGGCTGCCTTTACCAACCTCGGCGATCTCATTCCGCGCGACCGCGATCTGACCAAGACCGCGATTATCGATCTCGGCGGCGACGGTGTCCCGCGCGAGTATTCGTTTGCGCGAGTCGACGCGATGGCGAACGCTGTCGCGCGCGCGCTGGTCAAACGCGGGCTCCATCGCGGCGACCGCGTCGCGATCCTCTCGCTCAACCGCACCGAATATCTCGCGGCCTATTACGGCATCATGCGAGCCGGCCTCGTCGCCGTGCCGGTGAACTTCAAGTTTCCGCGCGAGACCATTCACTTTATTTTGCGCGATGCCGGGGCGAAGCTGATCTTCTGCGATGCGCCGCGCGCGGCGGACCGCCCGAACGACATGGCGCGCGTGGTCTTTGGCGCGGAGTTTGGCGCCTTCCTCGATCCCGGTCCTTTCGCGGCCATCGTCCCGCAGCCAAACGAGCCGGCGATGTTTCTCTACACGTCGGGATCGACCGGCGCGCCGAAGGGCGTGGTGCTCTCGCATCAAAGCCACATCTGGGTGGTGGAGACGCGGCTGGCGGCGGAGCTCGATCGCCATCGATATCTGATCGCGGCGCCGCTCTATCACATGAACGCGCTGGCGCTGGCCAAGCTCGCCTGCGCTGCGCATGCCACGATCGTGCTGCTGCCGCAGTTTTCCGCACGCGCCTATATCGAAGCGATCGGGCGTTATCGCTGCACGTGGCTCACCGCGGTGCCGCCGATGATCGCCATGATGCTGCGCGAGCGCGATCTGCTGGCGCGCACCGATTTGTCGAGCGTCGCATTCGTGCGCATGGGCTCGGCGCCGGTGAGTTCGAGCCTGATGGCTTCCTTGCGCGAGGCGCTGCCGCAGGCGGCGGTGACCAACGCCTACGGCACCACCGAGGCGGGGCCGGTGGTGTTCGGTCCGCATCCGCGCGGACTGGCGCAGCCCGAGCTTTCGGTCGGCTATCCGCATCCGAAGGTGTCGCTGCGGCTGGTCGATGGCGACAACCGTGCTGCCGATCAGGGCGTGCTGGAGATGAAATGCCCGGCGCTCATGCTCGGCTATCACAACCGGCCGGTCCCCACCCCACCCTCCCCCGCAAGCGGGGGAGGGGAAGGGAGGGGGCCGTTCACCGCGGACGGCTATTACATCACCGGCGACGTCTTCCGCCGCGACGCCGACGGCTTTTTCTATTTCGTCGGGCGCACCGACGACATGTTCGTCTCCGGCGGCGAGAACATCTACCCGGCCGACGTCGAACGCATGCTGGAGCGGCATCCGGATATCGCCCAGGCGGCGGTGGTGCCGGTCGACGACGAGATCAAGTGGCAGAAGCCGGTCGCCTTCGTGATCCGCAAGCCCGGCCATGCACTGGGCGAGGATGACGTGAAGCAGTATGCGCTTGCTCACGCGCCGGCCTATCAGCACCCGCGCTTTGTCTGGTTTGTCGATGAATTGCCGCTGGCTTCGACCAACAAACTCGACCGGGTGGCGCTCACGCGGATGGCGGCGGAGCGGATGGCGAAGAAATAATCCCTCTCCCGCAAGGGGAGAGGGAGTTCGCAGGCGCAAGCCCGTTAGCTTCGTACTTCAGGACGCGGCCAACAATTGCGCCGTCGTCTTCCCCGGCCACTTGCAGAGATCGGCGATGATGCACTTCTCGCACAGTGGGCGGCGGGCGAGGCAGGTGTAGCGGCCGTGCAGGATGAGCCAGTGGTGGGCGTGCAGGAGATATTTCTCCGGCACGACTTCCATCAGCTTCATCTCGACATCGTACGGCGTCTTGCCGACGGCAAGGCCGGTGCGGTTGCCGACGCGGAAAATGTGGGTGTCGACTGCGATGGTCGGCTCGCCGAAGGCGACGTTGAGCACCACGTTGGCGGTCTTGCGGCCGACGCCGGGCAGCGCTTCCAGCGCCTCGCGGTCGTGGGGGACTTTGCCGCCATGTTTTTCGATGAGCTCGTGTGACAGCGCGATCACATTCTTCGCCTTGGTGCGATAGAGGCCGATGGTCTTGATCAGGTCGCGCACTTTCGGCTCGCCAAGCTTCACCATCTTCTCCGGCGTATCGGCGAGCGCGAACAAAGCCGGCGTCGCCTTGTTGACGCCGGCATCGGTCGCCTGCGCGGAGAGCACGACCGAGACGAGAAGCGTGTACGGATTGACGTATGCGAGCTCAGTGTGCGGGTTAGGATTAGCCGCGGCAAAGCGGCGGAAGGCTTCCTCGACCTCCGCTTTGGTCCATTGCGGCAGCGTGCCTTGCGCAGCCTTCGCGTCGGCTTTGTTTTGCGCCTTGGCGGGCTTCAGCCGCGCGGCCTTGCCCTTGCGGGCAACCTGTAGGCGTTGCTTGATCCGAGTCTTGGCGGTCTTAGTAGCAGTCTTGCGTTTGGTCTTGCCAATGGTTTTGCGCGCCATATTTTCCGTATAATGAGCCGCATGAACAACGACAACGAGGCAATCGCGGAGCCGGCGCTGTTTTCCGCAATTATCACGCCGCACCGCTCGCTGACGCCGCGCGGCTTTCTCGTGCTGATGATCTGCCTCGGCGCGTTGAGCTTCGCCTCAGGCGTGATCTTCGTGTCGATCGGCGCTTGGCCGGTGTTCGGCTTCTTCGGCCTCGACGTGCTCCTTGTCTATGTCGCGTTCCGCGCCAATTTCCGCGCCGCGCGGGCCTACGAGGAGGTCACGGTCACGCCATCGGAACTCACCGTGCGCAAGGTCAGCCAGCGCGGCGGCGTGCGCGAATTCACGCTCAATCCGCTCTGGGTGCGGCTCGAACGCATCGTGCACGGGGAATTCGGTATCGAGCGGCTGTTTCTGGTTTCACGCGGGCGCCGGCTCGCCATCGCCGCCGCGCTCAATCCGAACGAGAAGGAAAGTTTCGCCCGCGCGCTGTCGGATGCCTTGGGTGAGGCCAGGCGCGGGCCGACAAGAACGGTGATCGAGTGAGCTGTCATTCCGGGGCGCGGGCGAAAGCCTGCGAGCCCGGAATCCATATCCACCGACGTTGATTATGGATTTCGGACTTGCCGCTGGCGGCAATCCGGAATGACGGGAACAGAAATCGGGTGGTTTGCGGATGCCTCGCGGCCTAAATCGGGAGCAAATGAAGGAGGCATCCATGCTGTCACGCGATCGCGTTACCAATCTCATGCCGCTCGCCGCCGCTGCCGCGGATTACGACGTGGTGCGCAAGGCCATCAGCCATATCAGCGGCCACTGGCGCGAGCAGCCGGAGATCGAAACCATCGCCGAGGCTGCCGGCGTCACGCCGACCGAGCTGCACCATTTGTTCCGCCGCTGGGCCGGGCTGACGCCGAAGGCGTTTTTGCAGGCGCTTACGCTCAATGGCGCGCGCCAGCTCTTGCGCGATTCGGCGAGCGTGCTTGACGCCACCTATGAGGTCGGCCTGTCCGGCCCCGGCCGCTTGCACGATTTGTTTGTCACGCACGAGGCGATGTCGCCGGGCGAATGGAAGACCGGCGGCGAAGGCTTGACTATCTGCTTTGGCTTTCATCCGTCGCCGTTCGGCAGCGCGCTGGTGATGGCGACCGAGCGCGGGCTTGCCGGCCTCGCCTTCGCCGATCCGGGCGAGGAAAAGGCGGCGCTCGCCGATATGAAGGGCCGCTGGCCGCGCGCGGGTTACGTGGAAGACAGCGCGCGCACGGCGGCGATTGCCAGGCGCATTTTCGATCCCGCGCAGTGGAGTGCGCAACAGCCGCTTCGCGTCGTGCTCATCGGCACCGATTGGGAAGTGCGGGTGTGGGAAGCGCTGCTGCAAATCCCGATGGGGCGGCTCGCCACCTATTCGGGCATCGCCGGCAAGCTTGCCGCGCCGAAGGCTGCGCGCGCCGTCGGCGCTGCGGTCGGCAAAAACCCCGTGTCATTCGTGGTGCCGTGTCACCGCGTCGTCGGCAAGGCCGGCGATCTCACCGGCTATCACTGGGGCATTACGCGCAAGCGCGCCATGCTCGGCTGGGAGGCCGGGCAGGTGGCGGTGTAGCGCCTCCCTCGACACACCCCATAATCGTCACCCCCGGGCTTGACCCGGGGGTCCATACTGACTCGCCGCGTCCGCGGCAGGGGCGCATGGATTGCCGGGTCGAGCCCGGCAATGACGATGAAAGAGAGCCGGGGTGCCGTGCATTGACGCCCCCACGGCGATCCGCAATACCCCCGTCGGCGTTGTCCGACTGAAGGGAATGCGAGATGCAGCAGCGGCGGCCGGTGATGCTGGTGATCTTGGACGGCTGGGGCTGGCGCGAGGAGAAAGCCGACAACGCCATTCGCCAGGCCAGGACGCCGACCTTCGATCGGCTGTGGCAGACCGGCCCGCATGGATTTCTGTACACCTCCGGCAAGGACGTCGGCCTGCCCGACGGGCAGATGGGCAATTCCGAAGTCGGACATCTGAATGTCGGCGCCGGCCGCGTGGTGATGCAGGATCTACCGCGCATCGACGCGGCGATCGCCGACGGCGAGATCGAGCGCGCGCCGGCGCTCGTCGAGCTGATAAAGAAACTGAAAGCAAGCGGCGGCACTTGTCATCTCATGGGATTGGTGTCGCCCGGCGGCGTGCATTCGCACCAGAACCAGGCCGTGGCGCTCGCTAAGATTCTCGCCAAGGCCAACGTGCCGACGCTGGTGCACGCGATCACTGACGGGCGCGATACGCCGCCGCAATCGGCCGGTGACGACATAAAGCGTCTCATTGCCGCGCTGCCGCAGTCGGTACGCATCGCGACGGTGTGTGGGCGCTACTATGCGATGGACCGCGACAAGCGCTGGGACCGCGTCGAGAAGGCCTATGGCGCGATGGTCGAGGCCGAAGGGCCGCGCTTTGCCGATGCGCCGGCGGTTGTCGCCGATGCCTACGCCAACAAGAAATTCGACGAGTTCATCCTCCCGGCCATCGTCGGCGATTATCGCGGCATGAAGGACGGCGACGGCGTGCTCTGCTTCAATTTCCGCGCCGACCGCGTGCGCGAAATCTTGGGCGCGATGCTGGACAAGGACTTTGCCGGCTTTCCACGCAAGCGGGTCGTGCGTTTCGCCGCCGCCGTCGGCATGGCGCAGTACAGCGATGAGCTGGACAAGCTGATGGCGACGATCTTTCCGCCGCAGAGGTTCGAGCACATCCTCGGCGAGGTGGTGGCCGACGCCGGCCGCACGCAGTTGCGCATGGCGGAGACCGAGAAATATCCGCACGTCACTTATTTTCTCAATGGCGGCCGCGAACAACCTTACGCCGGCGAAGACCGCATCATGGTGCCCTCGCCGAAGGTCGCGACCTACGATCTGCAGCCGGAGATGTCGGCGCCCGAACTCACCGACAAGGCTGTCGGCGCGATCAATTCCGGCAAATACGATCTGATCGTGCTCAACTACGCCAATCCCGACATGGTCGGCCATACCGGCAGCCTGCCCGCGGCGATCAAAGGGGTGGAGACGGTCGATGCCGGGCTCGGCCGCATCGCCGACGCGATCCAAAAGTCCGGCGGCGCGCTGCTGGTGACCGCCGATCATGGCAATTGCGAAATGATGCGCGACCCGCAGACCGGCGGCCCGCACACCTCGCACACGACCAATCCGGTGCCGGTCATGCTGGTCGGCGCACGCAACCGCGCGCTCAACGCCGAAGGCCGGCTCGCCGACATCGCGCCGACGCTGCTTGAACTCATGGAATTGCCGAAGCCGAAGGAAATGACCGGCACGTCGCTCCTGCGCGCCGATTGAAGTTCAATTACCCTTCGCTGGTCTTTTTCAACAATTGGTTCTTATTTGAATGATATGCGCCGAGCCGGGAGGTCGGCAGGCATGCGCTTACGTCGGCTCTTGGTCGCCACCAGCGTGCTTCTATTGACGTGGGCCCACGGTGCGGCCCAAAGCGCGGCCCGGACGGCAGACGCTGCCCGGCTCTGCATCGTCCCGGTGCCGCTAAGCCCCGCCGACCAGCACTACAGTCCCCACGGTCCGCCGACCATCATGCAGGCACGCATCTTCCCCGGCTCCCGCTGGCCAGTGTTTTACACCTGGGGAATGTCGACGCGGACCTTTGTCTTGAACGAAAAGGATCAGCTGGAGGTGCCGCACGGCTTCGCGATCGACTTGCTCGGCAACTATCTCAGTGAGCCCTCCGGGCGCCTCGTCGCCTTCTGGCCGGTGCGGGGCCGTCCACAGGTCTACATTCAAGATCCCGCCAATGGCAGCTTCATCGGTCTCCCCGGCACCGACAACGGGGCGATCGGGTTCGTGTCGAGAGCGGCTTGGGTTGCAAGCCGGCATGCGACGCTCATAGGAACGACCGCCGGTATTTACTCCCTCGCTGGCGATCCCATGCCGACAGTCCGCCGGCTCGAGCTGACCGGTCCGGCCATCGGCAAGGTTTTTTGGATCGACGATTTGCCGCTGCACCGGGCGGTTGCATTAGCCACGGAGTCCGGCAGCGCGTTCATCCTCAATTCCGACAACAGCGTGCGCGAGGTGCCGGGTTTCCGAGCATCAAGGCCCTACGCGGCGACTCGTTTCAGAGAAATCGACGACCCCGACCGCCTTTTGATCGAGGCGAATGAAGATCTTTGGACGGCGCCGCTGCGCCGGGACGGCGATTTAACAGCACCGGGGCAGGCGCAACAGCTCACGAGCTACGTCTTCGAGGGGAACGTTCTTCAATACTACCCCGCCATTCACCGCTATCTCGTCTATGCCAGGCTCAATAGCTGGTTCAGCGCGACGCCCTCACTCTTTCAGCTTGACGACGAGCTTACCCCCGTCGAGGGCAGCAGCGGTTTGGGCTTTACGGTCATTCGCAACGTCGCATCGCGCGGCATTGTCACCATCGAGACTTCTCAAGGGCGGAATTTTCACCTATGACGGGAAGGGGGCCGTGAAGCCCGTTCCGCATTCGAGCGCGGCCGAGATCGGCGCCTATCCAAAAGTCTACGAACTCGCTGGCCAAGATAATAAGGTCGTCGTGCTGACGATCAGCGGCCTCTACGAACTGACTGCCGGCGGCGAGCTTCATCGCCTGCCGCTGCCTGCCGAACTCGAAGGCGCCAAGTTCGATCGGCTCGCCGAATTGCCGGCCTCGCATGTCGCGGTCGCGTTTTCCGATCGCGGTGCGTTCGAACTCGATCCAAATGGCGGGTTGTCGCGCATAGAAGGTGCGCCAGGCGTCGATTTCGGCATCGCCGCCGCGGACGCCGTCGCGCGCATTCCAGTGCGCGAAGCATTATTCGCGTCCACCTTCCACAGCGGATCGTTCATGATTTTGGACCAGGACAGAACCGGGGAGGGCGCCTGCGCCCCCGCGCGATGAATGAGTCGAGCTGATGGAATTGCTGTAGCCGAGAGAGATGACCGGCACGTCGCTGTTGTACGGGGGGCGGCGATTAAGCCTGCCGCCGATCGCCCAGTTTTCGATCTAGCTTGATCTAGCGTTTTTTCGATTTAGCCTTGCGAGCGGCGTAGCGCGCATCCCGCTCTGTCTTGCGTTGTGCCTCCAAGGCCGCGTCACGGGCAGCTTTTTCGATCAAGGCGCGTTCCGCCTGTACGGCAGCTTCGCGCTCCGCCTCCAATGCCAATTGGGCGTCGCGAGCTTTTTGTTCGGCCTTGGCCGTCGCGCGAAGCATGCTCGCCTCGGCGCGCTTGCCAGCACTTACCGAGCGTGCCTGCTGCCGTTCGGCGGCGGCCGGGTCGGCGGCATTGGTGCGAAACTTCTCCAGCGCCGCTTTCCTCGCCTCCGCGGCCGCGTTCCGCCGTTCGGTGAAACCCGGATCTTTGAACCCAGCCATATATTCCAACTCCGCAGCAGCCTTCGAGGGCTGACGATTGACCTACTCGCGTCCCGATGGCTCGTTCCAGCCGATCACCGCAGCCTGAATACGTTCACCGGTGTTTACACTTTGCCAATCCGCACCGGTCCAGCGGCACAGGAATGGGATGACATAGGTGCCGACATGGTCCTCGCAGAGGAGCTTAAGCGGCTCGCCGATCGGCGGGTCGCCTTCATGAACGAAAGCGTCCAAGCGTTGCTGTCGTGTCGTCATTCGCGTTACGCTATCGCTCTTCCGGCAAAGCGAACAAAATCCCAACCGTGACCTATATAAGGCCGTGAGAATCGATATCAACCTACTGCCGAAAGGAGGGTCCCGTGGCATTCAAGCCGAATTACAACAGAGACCGTGCGGAGCGAGACAGGATGGCCCGCGCCCGGACCGCCGAAAAGTTGCGGAAGAAGGAAGAAAAAGCCGCTCAACGCAAAGCCCTCCGCTCCGACGGCGAAGGGCCGCCGGGTGAAGCCGTGCCGGCAGCACCGACGAATTCCGAAAACAAGGACAGTTGAGGGATCGTGACCGCACTAGCGGACACGGTGCGCAGCGACTCGCCCGCTATTCGTTGATGAAGCGCAGCGCGACCGTACTCGCCCCAAAGTTATCGAGATCGAAATGGCCGCCATCGGGAAAGCTGACGAAACGTTTCGGCTCATTGGCGAGCGCGAATAATCGCCGGGCAAAACGAATTGGGATGGCCGGATCGCGTTCGCCGTGCATGATCAGAAGCGGCGCGTGCACCTTTCCGATCCGGCGGTCGGAATGGAATTGGTCTGTTATGAGCAGCCGGACCGGTAGGAATGGCAGGTCGCGAGCGGCAACGTCAGTTATCGAGCTGTAGGGCGCTTCGAGGATCAGTTTGCCGACCGGCCGTTCCGCGGCCAGCGCCACCGCGGGTCCGGTGCCGAGCGAGAATCCCCAAACGACGAGCCGCTCGGGCGGGTAGCGTGCCGCCGCGTAATCGTAGGCCGCTTGCGCGTCGAGGATCAGTCCTTGTTCGCTCGGGCTGCCGGTCGAACCGGCATAGCCGCGATACGACAGCGCCACGAGGCCAGTGCCGTCGGCGATCACCGTGCGAAAGCGCGGTACGCGCAGTGCCAGCGTATCGCCGTTGCCGGGGAAGAAAATGACGACCTTGTGCCCCTTGAGCGGCGGCACCGACCAGACGATCACCTTCTCGCCGTCGTGGGTGACGAGGACTTCCTCTTTCGCCTCGGGCAGGCCGGCCGCCGCCGGCGCAGTACGAAACGTCTGTGGTGGACGATAGAGGATGTCGCGCTGATAGGCGTACAGCACTCCGACGGCGGCGACATAGACGGCGGCCACAATGCCGAGGAGCCAAACGACAATAGTCCGCCGCCGAAAGCGCATGTTTCAACTTAGCGCTTATAACCGGCGCGCGGTATCCGCGCCGATTGACGCCCTCAATGAGCGGCCGGCGGCGGTGCGCCGCCCTTTCGTCGCGTCAAAATGCAGCCGATCGGCACGATCGCGATCATCCCGACGAGGAGAAGCCACAGCGCGATGTTGGTCGGGTCCATGATTAAGCTCCTTCACGCCGGCGGGCATTCATGCCCGCGGGTGCGGTTGTGATCGCCGGATCAAAAAGTACGGCGCAGATCAGAATCAGAAGCTGTGCGAATGGCCGCCCGCCGAAGGCATATCCGCCGTCTTTAAATTCGCGGAAGAACGGCATGTCCCGCTGACGGCTCTGCCAGCACGATACACCAACGCGAAGACTGTCAGTAGGGGTTTGATCGAACAAATTCGCAGCGAGAGGAATTTCGCCGCTAGTGGTCCGATTCTAACATTCGCATCCCGCTCCGGCAGGCTCGCATGCAAATGTTAGAATCAAAAGGACCACTAGCAAATATAAGTGCTAGTGGAGCTTTTGGATTTGACATTCGCTACTCGAGTTCGCGGTTTGGTGGGTAGCGAATGTCAAATCCGCTCCACTAGAATTGGTCGACAATGAACCTCAGCAAATAGCCAAGCAATCCGAACCCGGCGATCAGCAGAAAGCCGGCCAGAGTCTCCAGCTTGCGTTGATATTGGGGATGGCGGCCAGCGCTCAAAGCGATGGCTGCACTAAGCCCCACGAGCAGGATAACGCAAAGTACGGCGATCATAACGCGTTGACCCAGAAAGGCCGTGGCTCACGATGACGAGCGATGCGGCGGCGGCGCGCTTAAACAGAAGCGGATCGTGATGTTCAACGGCCTCGCGGCCGCTTTCCGGCTCTTGCAATGCCCAGCGCGCTATCCGCTTAACGTTGCGGTTCAGCGCCTGCCTCAGCCGGTCGAATGATGTTCAATTTCCAAGACACGTGTATTTTAGTTCGAAGACACAATAGGCCCGTGTGGATTGGTCATACCACATATCTATGATTGTGCGTGTCCGCGTAACTAACGCGGTGATGGGGCCGTTTTGCCGGCGAGCGCGTAGGCTCGGTCGATCAGGCGCACCACGCGCGCGCAATCGCGCACGCCGATTGGCGCTGCTTTGCCGTTGCGCCAATGATCGAGCGCATCGCGCAGCGTCGTGAAATAGGGCGTGGTGACATCGGTGCCCGGCAGCATCTCGTCGCCCGCGGCGGTGGCGAGCTTCAAGACGCCGTCCTTCATGGTGAGGATGCCGTCGCGGCCGGCGAGCTTCCACTCGCCGTCGGTGCCGTCGCGCGGAAATCCGTTGCCGACCTCGACGGTGCCGAGAACGCCGCTCGCCGAACGCAGCATGACAGTCGCGTAGTCCTCGACCGCATGTCCATGTGACCGTGCGCTCAGCTGTGCGCCGGTGACCTCCGCTTCCTCGCCGGTCAGGTGGAGAAACATGTCGAGGCCATGCGGGCCGAGGTTGCGCAGGCAGCCGCCGCCCGCTTCGGCCGGATCGAGCATCCAGGCGCAATCCCACCCCGGGTAGCGCGCCGGGCCCGGCCGGTTGAGGCGCATGTAGAAGTGCGACAGCGGTCCGAGCCGGCCGGCGGCGCGAAGTTCACGCGCGCGTGTGGCGAACGGCGCGTAGCGCTGGGCGAGCGGAACGGCGACGAAGGCGTTGAGCTTTGCCGCTTTGTCGGCCACCGCATCGACCTCGGCGGCGCTGATCCCCATCGGCTTTTCCATCAGGAACGGATAGCCGGCATCGAGCAGGTCGTGGGCAATCGCCGCCATCTGGCTGTGCCGCCCGAGCGCGACGACGAAATCGGGCCGCGTCTGTCCGAGCATCGTCTTGTAGTCGGTGAATGTCGGCGGATTTTTCACCGCGGCCGCGCGCTTTGAGACGATCGCAGAGTCGCTATCCTGGATGCCGACCAATTCCACGTCCGGCATGGCGATGAGGTGGCGCAGATAAGCGGCGTCGTTGAGCGCATGCCAATGGCGAACCTCGATGGCGGCAACGCGGATGGTCATTAACGTCCTCCCCCTCGAGCAATGTTCGCCTGAGCCTGCGCCATCTTCGCATCGACGATGCGAGAAGAGAAATCCGGCCGCCCGCGTCTCCCGGCTGGCCCATTCCCTCAACGGGCAAAGTGCAATAGGTTCTCGGAAGGTGGGACGGCTCAGCTTCCGAGGACATCATGGCCAAATATCTGCTGGTGAGTTTCAAGACCTGCCCGTGGGTGCAGCGCGCGGCGATCGTGCTGCGCGAGAAGAACGTACCGTTCGAGTTCCGCCACATCGAGCGGGACAACCGCCCCGAACTGGTTCCTCGCCATCTCGCCGCACAAGAAAGTGCCGGTGCTCCGCATCGACGACACGGTGTCGTTGTTCGAATCAAGCGCGATTGCCGAATATCTCGACGAGACGCTGCCGCCGCGGCTGCATCCCGACGATCCGATCGCGCGCGCGGTCAACCGCGCCTGGACCGATTACGTGCCGACCTTTGCCGAAATCGACAACCGGCATCGCCTATGCGGACAACGAGGCCGCCTTTAGCGCGGCGTCGGCGAAAATCCCAGTGGCGTTCGAGCGGCTCGAGCGCGCGCTGGACAAGCAAGGCGCCGGACCGTTCTTCAACGGCGCGAAATATTCGCTGGTCGACGCGTCCTACGCGCCGTTCCTGCAGCGCTATCATTTTCTCGACCGGATCAGGCCGCTCGGCGTGATCGAGAAATTCCCGCGGCTCAAGGCGTGGGCGGCGGCGTTGCTCAAGCGGCCTTCGACCCATTCGTTCCCCGAAGCCGAATTCGAAGCGATGTATCGAGCGAACGTCAAACGGCGGAAAAAGTATCTCTCGCAATATATCGCCGACGTGGCGGTCGCGGCGGAGTAGAACGCGGCGCGGGTCCCGCGCATGAGCGCGAAGACCGTCCTCATCTCGGGCGTCGGAATAGCCGGGCCAACGCTTGCCTATTGGCTGCGCGCCGCCGGATGGCAGCCGACGCTGATCGAGCGTGCGCCCAATCTGCGCACCGGCGGCTATGTGATCGATTTCTGGGGCCTCGGCTATGACATCGCCGAACGCATGGGCCTGACGGCGGAGATCGAGCGCGTCGGCTACCACATCCGCGAGTTGCGCTTTGTCGGCCGGGACGGGGGGCGGATTGCAGGCTTCGGTACGCGCGTGTTCGACGAACTGAGCGGCGGGCGATTCGTCACCCTGGGCCGCAGCGATCTTTCCCACCTGCTTTTGGCAAAGATTGAATCCGCGGCCGAGGTTCTGTTTGGTAACGAGATTGTCGGCCTGCAACAGCAGGACGATGGTGTTCAGGTTAGGCTCAAACACGGCGGCGAACGCCGAATTCGACCTCGTCATCGGCGCCGACGGTATGCACTCGGGCGTTCGCAAGCTTGTATTCGGCCCGCAAGACCACTTCGAGACGCATCTCGGCTATCTGGTCGCGGCGTTCGAGGCGCGCGGCTATCGCCCACGCGAAGAGGACGTTTACGTGATCTACGGCGAACCGGGCCGTATGCTCGGCCGTTTCGCCTTGCACGACGACCGCACTCTGTTTTTGTTCGTTTTCGCGGCCGGCGCCGACGCTGCCGCGGTTGATCAGGGTCCGGCGGCGCAGAAAGCGATACTGCGCGAACGCTACGGCAATGGGCACTGGGAATGCGCACGCATCCTCGACGAACTCGAACGCGCCCCGGAGCTTTATTTTGATCGCGTCAGCCAGATCAAGATGGAGAGCTGGTCGCGCGGCCGCGTGGCGCTGGTCGGCGACGCCGCATTCTGCGTATCGCTCATGGCGGGCCAGGGCTCGGCGCTGGCGATGACCGCGGCCTATGTGCTGGCGGGCGAACTGCTCACGGCAAATGGGCGCTACGACGAGGCCTTCCGCAGCTACGAAAACCGTCTGCGCGAGTATTTGGCCCTCAAGCAGAAGGCCGCGGAGCGTTTTTCCGCAGCATTTGCGCCGAAGACGCGCTGGGGCTTGCTCCTGCGCAATCTGGTGGTCAACGCCTGCGCAATTCCTGGCGTTGCCAGATTGGCGTTCGGCCGGGAAATGGTCGACGCGTTGCGCCTGCCTGCCTATGACTGGCCGGCGCTGCGCTGAGCCTCCTTCAGCCACTCAATTCGAGGCGCCGCCTTTCATCAGCCTACGGGCTAAAAGTCCGGCGGCGACGAAAGACAGCGTACCGGCCACGGCAAGGATGAACGGCATGGTCATGGCTGAATCGTCCGCGGACGACGGCGTTGTCACGGCCCACTCGTGCGCGCCGATCAGAAAGGCGAAACCCAAACCGATGAGCGCGTAAATGATGACTTTCATTCGCGTGGCGGATTGCGGAGTCATGAGTGGTTCGCACCTTCAGAGCGTTGACGCATGTCCTTTTCGGAAAACCGGTATCCACTTTTCCGGGACATGCGCTAGTAGTCGCCAAGTCCTAATACGTCCGCCATCGAATAGAGTCCCGGCTTCTGCACGCGCGCCCATAATGCGGCGCGCAACGCGCCGCGGGCGAAGATCATGCGGTCCTCGGCGCGGTGGGTGAGTTCGACGCGCTCGGCCGGGCCGGCGAAGATCACGCTGTGCTCGCCCACCACCGTGCCGCCGCGCAGCGACGCGAAGCCGATGTCGCCGGCGTTACGTGCGCCGGTGATGCCGTCGCGGCCGCGCGCGGAATGCTGCGCAAGATCGATGCCCCGGCCCTCAGCCGCAGCGCGGCCGAGCATCAAGGCGGTGCCGGACGGCGCATCGATTTTCTTGTTGTGGTGCATTTCGACGATTTCGATGTCGTAGGCGTCGTCAAGCGTCTTGGCCACGCGTTTGGTCAACGCGACCAGCAAATTGACGCCCATGCTGAAATTGCCGGCCTTGACGATCTTGGCGCGGTGCGCCGCTTGCGCGATGACGGCGTCTTCCTCGGCCGAATGGCCGGTGGTGCCGATCACGTGCACGATACCGGCGGCAGCCGTGAGCTCGGCAAAGGCGAGCGTGGCGGCGGGGATCGCGAATTCAATCAGCCCGTCGGCGTTCTTCAAGAGCGGCGCGACGTCGCTGACGACCTTGATTCCGTTCGCGCCGAGGCCGGCGAGTTCGCCGGCATCGCGGCCGATCGCCGCCGAGCCGGGCGCGTCAGCCGCGCCGGCCAGTGCGAGGCCCTTGGTCTGCGCCACCGCGTGAATGAGCGTGCGCCCCATCCGCCCGCCGGCGCCGGCGATCACCACCCGCATGTCGGAATTTGCAGCCATGCGCAGCTCCATCCCATCGGGAGCCGATATATCACCTCTCCCCGCCGCGCGGGGAGAGGGAGAGACTAAAACTTCGGGCCGTCGTAGCCTTCGACGACGACGAGATCGAACGTGGCCTTGCCGTCGCGCAGCTTCTTCGCCGCCTGATAGCCGGCCGAGCGGTGGCAGGCCAGAGCCGCATCGTAGCTCGGGAATCCGAGCACGACGGTACGCCCGCGCGCTTTGCCCTCGGTGATTTCCTGCTTGCCGCCGCGGATCAGGTAGTGCGCGCCGAACTCGCCGAACGGCGCCTGGCAGGCGAGCATGTAGGGCTTGTAGCCTTCCGGATCGCTGACATCGATGTGGACGATCCAGTAGCCCTTCTTTGCCGCCGGTGTGGGCGCTGAAGCTGACGCGGGCGGCTGCGGTCCGTCGTGGCCTTCGGCGATGATGAAATCGCATTGCGCGTGCGCGAGGCGGAACGGGCGCGCGTTCTGATATTCATCCGAGCGGTAGCAGGCGAGCGCGGCGGCATAATCGGGAAATTCGCGCAGCACGTTGCGCGCGCGGGCGCGGCCTTCGACCACTTCGCATTGGCCGCCGCGCACCAGCGCGCTGCCGTGATACTTCTGGTGCGCCGGCGGCGTCGCCGCCATGTAGGCCTTGTAGCCTTCAGGGTCGCTCACATCGATGTGCGGAATCCAGTAGCCCTTGGGCATGGCGTGCTCCCTTACGGCTGTGGGCCGTCGTAACCCTCGATAATGACAATATCGGCCATCGCATGCGGCTGCCGCACCTTGATGTTGGCCTGATATTCCGGCGAGCGATAGCAGGCGAGCGCGGCGGCGTAGTCGGGAAATTCGATCACTACGTTGCGCGAACGGCTGGTGCCCTCCGGGTTCTCGAATTTGCCGCCGCGCACGACAAAGCGACCGCCGAATTTCTTGAAGATCGCCGGATTGGCCGCTGCGTAGGGTTTGTAGCCTTCTTCGCTGTGTACATCGACGCGTCCGATCCAATAGCCTTTGGGCATTTCAAGTCTCCCGTTTCAGTGACTTGCTCGTGAGATTTCGTCGACGATTTGCTCCGCCGCCGCTTTTGGATCGGCGGCGGCGATGATCGGGCGGCCGACCACCAGATAATCCGCTCCGGCAGCAATTGCCGCGGCAGGCGTCGCGATCCGCTTCTGATCGCCGGCATCGGCACCCGCCGGCCGGATGCCGGGTGTGACGAGCTTAAGCTTTGCGCCGACGATGGGGCGCACCGCCGCCGCTTCGGCGGGCGAGCACACCAGGCCGTCAACGCCGATATCGCGCGCTTGCGCGGCGCGCGCGTCGACCAGTTCGGACACGGTGAGATCATAACCCGCGGCGGCGAGGTCGGCGTCGTCATAGGAGGTGAGCACGGTGACGGCGAGAATATGCAAGCCCGCCTCGCGCGCTTCGACCGCTGCCTTCATGGTCTGCGGATAGGCGTGCACGGTCAGAAACGTGGCGCCGAGCCTGCTCACGCTTTTGACGCCTTCGGCGACTGTGTTGCCGATGTCGTGGAGCTTCAGATCGAGAAAAACGCGCTTGCCGGCGTTGGCCAGCACCGGCGCATAGGCAAGGCCGCCGGCGAAGGCGAGCTGATAGCCGATTTTGTAGAACGAAACCGCGTCGCCGAGCCGCTCGACCATGGCTTTCGCCGCCTCGACCGACGAAAGATCGAGCGCGACGATCAGGCGTTCGCGCGGCTCGTCCTGCATCGCTTAAACCCCGCCCACGTTGCGCGCCATTCCGATGAGTCGGCGGACGAGGGTTTTGAGCGCGGTGGAGAGGTCTTCGTCCTTGAGATTGTCCATGTCGTCGAACGCCGTGTTGGCATTGGCGACGGCGATCTCTTCGGGCAGGACCAGGGCGCCGCAGCCGTGTTCGAGGATTTGCCGCAGCGCCGTGAGCGATCGCAGGCCGCCGGTCGTGCCGCTCGACGCTGCGCCGATGGCGAAGACGCGGCCCTGAAACGCTTCGTAAGTCGGCCCGCCGCGAGCGCGAGCGCGCGACAGCCAATCGATCACGTTGATCAGGATCGGCGTGACCGAGGCGTTGTATTCGGGGCTGGAGATGAACACGCCGTGGTGCGCGGTCAGCATGCGCTGAAGCTGCACCGCGTTTTGCGGCGGGCCGACCTCGGCGGTCATCTCGGCATCGAACAGCGGCAGCGGATAGTCGATCAGCGAGATCCGCGTCACGTCGGCCCCGGCCAGCGCCGCCTCCTTGGCTACGAGCGCGGCGAGCCGCGAATTATGCGAGCTTGGGCGCAGCGAGCCGGGGATGACGAGGATCTTTGGAGCGAGCATGGCGATCAGAAGTGGGACGACGGGGGCCAGGCGATTGAGGACAGATTAGCAATCTTCCGTCCTCTGTGGTCCGTCATCTGCCGTCCGATCTCCGATATACCCAGACCCGCGCCGGCGGGATGTTCATCCAGATGCGTTCCGAGGATTCCACCAGGAAACCGCCGAACCGCTTCGGCAGCGGCGCCGCCACCGAGTAGGTGAATTGCACGAACGGCGCGCCCGGGAGCATGAGGTCGAGAGCGTCGCGAATGAGACGCAAGCGCTGCTTGATCGGCTTGGTGACCAGCGGCAGGCCGGAGACCACCGCGGCGGCCGGCTGGATCAGCAGCGTCTCGAGCAACCGGCGCAGACTGTAGGCGTCGCCTTGCACGACTGTGGCGTCCGGATACCGGGCGCGCAGGATGCGGCAGAAGGCCGGATTGAATTCGACCAGCACCAGGCGTGAAGGGGAGACGCCGGCTGCGACCAGCGCCTCGGTCACCGGGCCGGTGCCCGGTCCGAGTTCAACCACTGGCCCGTCGCTGTCAGGATCCACATAGCTCGCCATCGCGCGGGCGAGGACCTTGCTGGAGGGCGTGACCGCGCCGATTGCCAGCGGCCGTTCCAGCCAGGAGCGGATGAAGCGCACTTCGTCGTCGAACCGGATGCCCTTCTTGCGTTCGAACTCGCGGATCCGCTCTTCGATCTTCTTGCTCAAATCGTCGCGTTTGCGCTCGAACAGCCGGAAGTGCCGTCCGATCTTGCGCTCGATCAGATACTTCTTGGCTTCCAGCAGCCGAATATGCCGCTCGATCTTGCGTTCGAATTTTTGTAGCGCAGGCAGGGACATCGCATCCAACACGACAAGGCGTCGTGGATTTTTTAGAGCATTTGCGAATGAAAGGCCAGCTAGGCTTATTCGGCGTCGGCCGCGGGGCGGCCGCCGAGACCGTCAAGGAAATCCTTCAACTTGCCGAAAAAGCCCGTCGATTCCGGGTGCGTCTCACTCGACGACAGCTTTTCGAATTCGGCCAACAGGTCGCGTTGTTTTTTGGTGAGTTTCTGCGGCGTCTCGACCACGACCTGCACGTACATGTCGCCGCTCTGCCGTGCGCGCAGTACGGGCATTCCCTTACCTTGCAGGCGGAAGCGCCGTCCCGATTGCGTGCCTTCCGGCACTTTCACGCGCGTCTTGCTGCCGTCGATGGTCGGCACTTCGAACTCGCCGCCGACCGCCGCCGTCACCATCGACACCGGCACGCGACAATGCAGGTCGGCGCCTTCGCGCTGGAAGAACGGATGTGCGGCCATCGACAGGAAAATGTACAGATCGCCGGGCGGGCCGCCGCGCACGCCGGCTTCGCCTTCGCTGGCGAGCCGAATGCGGGTGCCGTCCTCGACGCCGGGCGGAATGTTGACTGACAGCGTGCGCTCGCGGATGACGCGGCCTGAGCCGGAGCAGGACGCGCAGGGACTGTCGATCACCTGGCCGCGGCCCTGACAGTTCGGACAGGTGCGCTCGAGCGTGAAGAAGCCTTGGGCTTGGCGAATCTTGCCTTGCCCGGCACACGTCGGACAGGCTTTCGGCTTGCTGCCGGTCTTGGCGCCCGAGCCCGAGCAGGCTTCGCAGGTGACCGGCGTCGGGATGCGAATCTGCGCAGCCTTGCCGGCGAAGGCTTCGTGCAGGCTGATCTCCATGTTGTAGCGCAGATCGGCGCCGCGCTCGCGGCCGGAGCCGCGGCCGCGGCTCGCCGACATGCCGAAGATGCCTTCGAAAATGTCGGAGAACGTCGTGCCGAAATCGGCGCCGAAGCCGGTCGGGCTGCCGCCCATGCCGTGCTCGAAAGCGGCGTGACCAAAACGGTCATAGGCCGCGCGCTTGTCGGGGTCTTTGAGGACCTCGTAGGCTTCGTTGATTTCCTTGAATTTGTGCTCGGCCTGCGTGTCCCCCGGATGGCGATCCGGGTGACAGGCCATCGCTTGCTTACGGAAGGCCGCCTTGATGTCGCCGTCGCTGGCGGTGCGTTCGACGGAAAGCGCTTCGTAGTAACAGCGTTTGGCCATTGCCGATCTCTAACCGAGAGAAATATGGGAATGGACGCAACGCCGATAAAGCGCTTCCGCTTGCCCGTTCGCGGTGAAGGTCAGAACGGTAGATGAATTGTCAAGGAGAACGACGTGTCTCAAACTCCCCTCCCAGCCGCCTTATAGCAAACCTCCCCCGTTAAGGGGGAGGTGAGCCGTGTTGAGAGTTCCGCACATCTTGGCCCGCCCGCTTACGCGGACTTCTTGTTCTTCTTGTCGTCGTCGACCTCGGTAAACTCGGCGTCGACAACATCGTCTTTCTTGCCTTCGGTCTCGCCGCCCTGCTCGCCTTGCGGCTGCTCGGCGGCCTGCTTGTACATCGCCTCGCCGAGCTTCATCGAAGCTTGCTGCAGCGTATTGGCCTTGGCGGTGATCGAGTCCGCGTCGCCGCTCTTGAGCGCCTCTTTGAGATCCGCCATGGCGTTCTCGATGGCGCGCCGCTCGGCATCGCCGACCTTCGAGCCATGCTCGGCGAGCGTCTTCTCGGTCATGTGGACCAGAGCCTCGGCGTGGTTCTTCGCCTCGACATCGGCCTTGCGCTTCTTGTCCTCTTCGGCGTGCGCTTCGGCGTCGCGCACCATCCTGTCGATATCGGCCTCGGACAGGCCGCCCGACGCCTGGATGCGGATCTGCTGCTCCTTGCCGGTGCCTTTGTCCTTCGCCGACACGTTGACGATGCCGTTGGCGTCGATGTCGAAGGTGACCTCGACCTGCGGCACGCCGCGCGGCGCCGGCGGGATGCCGATGAGATCGAACTGGCCGAGCATCTTGTTGTCGGCCGCCATCTCGCGCTCGCCCTGGAACACGCGGATCGTCACCGCGGTCTGCCCGTCCTCGGCGGTGGAGAACACCTGACTCTTCTTGGTCGGGATCGTGGTGTTGCGATCAATGAGCCGGGTGAACACGCCGCCCAGCGTCTCGATGCCGAGCGACAGCGGCGTCACGTCGAGCAGCAGCACGTCCTTGACGTCGCCCTGCAGCACGCCGGCCTGAATCGCGGCGCCGACCGCCACGACCTCGTCCGGGTTGACGCCCTTGTGCGGCTCCTTGCCGAACAACTGCTTCACCACTTCCTGGACCTTGGGCATGCGCGTCATGCCGCCGACCAGGACGACTTCGTTGATCTCGGCCGCCGACAGGCCGGCATCCTTCATCGCTTGCCGGCACGGCTGGATCGTCTTCTGCACCAGGTCATCGACCAGCGCCTCGAACTTGGCGCGGGTAAGCTTCATGGTCAGATGCTTCGGTCCAGACGCATCCGCGGTGATGAACGGCAGATTGATCTCGGTCTGCGTCGTCGACGACAGCTCGATCTTGGCCTTTTCGGCGGCCTCCTTCAGCCGCTGCAAGGCGAGCTTGTCGCGCCGCAGGTCGATGCCCTGCTCCTTCTGGAATTCATCGGCCAGATAATTGACCAGCCGCATGTCGAAGTCTTCGCCGCCGAGGAACGTGTCGCCGTTCGTCGACTTCACCTCGAACACGCCGTCGCCGATTTCCAGGATGGAAATATCGAACGTGCCGCCGCCGAGGTCGTAGACCGCGATCGTGCCGGTCTTCTGCTTGTCGAGCCCGTAGGCGAGCGCGGCGGCAGTCGGCTCATTGATGATGCGGAGAACTTCGAGGCCGGCGATCTTGCCGGCGTCCTTGGTGGCTTGCCGTTGCGCGTCGTTGAAGTAGGCCGGAACGGTGATGACCGCCTGCTCGACCTTGGCGCCGAGATAGGCCTCGGCGGTCTCCTTCATTTTCTGCAGGATGAAGGCGGAAATCTGCGAGGGCGAATACGTCTTGCCCTCGACTTCGACCCAGGCGTCGCCGTTACTGGCGCGCGTGATCTTGTAGGGAACGAGCTTCTTGTCCTTCTCCACCATCGGGTCGTCATAGCGACGGCCGATCAGGCGCTTGACGGCGAAAATCGTGCGCTCCGGGTTGGTGACCGCCTGGCGCTTCGCCGGCTGGCCTACGAGACGCTCGCCCTCGTCGGTAAATGCGACAATGGACGGCGTGGTGCGCATCCCCTCCGCGTTCTCGATGACCTTCGGATTCTTGCCCTCCATGACGGCGACGCAGGAATTCGTGGTCCCGAGATCGATACCAATGACCTTGGCCATGGTTGTTAATCCTCTCTTTCTCGGCGGGTCGGGCAGGCCCCGAAGGCACCCTTCACGTCCGACCCCCTAACAGTCTTCTCCGTCGCCCGGCAGGTCCGGACGACTTTCCCTTGGCTCATATAGGAGAGCGTGATCGGCCTGCAAGGCACGTAGCGCCCGTCCCGCCGCGACTTTGCAGTGGGAGCCTCCGCAATCGGGTGGTCCGACCGATACCCGGCATCACGTCGCGACGAAGTACGAGATGAGGGGCGGTGGGAAGATCGCAAAGACCCGGCAAACGTGTTACGAGCTTTGGGCGCATCATGGTCCTCTCTGCTAGATTCGATGTCCGCCGCTTTGCGCTCCACGTCGCCTTGGGGTCATTGGCCTGGGGGTTGTCGAACGCATTCTCGGCCGTCTTTCTCCTGCGTGAGGGTCTGGAGCCGGCGCAGATCTTTCTCGTCTTTGCCACGGTCAATGGCCTGCGCTTTGCGCTCCGCCCAATCGTGCTGGCTGTGGCACCGGGAATCGGCATTCGTCGCACGCTGATCCTGGGAGCGGTCATTATCGCGCTGTCGTACCCGGCGCTTGCCCTCGTTCATGGAGTTGGGATCGGGCTGTTGATCTTTGTTATCGCGTCGTCGCTCGGCCAAGTGTTTTATTTCACCACCTACCATGTTTTTTTCGCCGCGCTGAGCGACGATGGCCGGTTCGGCATGCAGGTCGGCCTGTTTCAGGCGCTCGGTATCGTGACCGCGGTGGTCGGCCCGGCCGCAGGGGGGCTGCTGCTGGCGACGCGCGGACCTTGGCTCAGCTTCGGCATGGCATCTCTGATCGCGCTTGCGGGGATCGCTCCGCTTCTTGGCATCACCGAGCCGCAGGTCGCGCGGGAAACCCCGCGTCGCGCGTATGCGGCGGCGAAAAACGGCGCGAGACTCTATTTCACCGACGGCTGGATACAGGTGAGCCTCAGCTGCGCTTGGAGCATCATACTGTTCGAAGCGCTTCATGACCGCTACGAGAGCTATGGCGGCACGTTATCGGTGGCGGCGCTGGCGGCCGCGCTTAGCGGAATCGTGCTCGGCCGTCTGATCGACAAGGGACACGCGCGCTCGATCGCGTGGATCAGTGCCGGGATTTTGGCGGCTGGCTTGCTGCTGCGCTCGCTGACATTCGGCAATGCGGCTGTCGCGGTCGCGGTGGCGATCGGCACCGTCATGGCTGGCGGCATCTACATGCCGACCTGGATGGCGGTGGTTTATAGCGAAGCGAAGCTCTCGCCCTGCCCGTTCCGTTTTCAGTTTGCTGCCGAGGGCGGATGGGACGCCGGCGCCGTCGCCGCAGGGCTCGCGGCGGCCGCGTTTTGCGCCATTGGCCTGCCGGTCGAGGCAGCGATCCTCCTGGCACTGCCGATGGTCGTCGTCCAAGTGCTTCTGCTGGACCGCGGCTACGCCCGCCAGGCAGCTGCAGCGCCGCCGGGCCTTGAACAGCTGCGATCGCCGCCGCCGGAGGCAGTGCCCGACCTGGTTGGTGAGATTGCGCCGCGCCGCGTTGCCATTCGCGAGACGCGTTGACGCTTTTTAACCGTATCGAGCAAGCGGCCAATTCTGTGCGGCCGCACTAGCCTGACATTAACGAAAGCCCGCCAAGGATCGGCCTTGCAGGGGTAACCGCCTACGGCAGCCGGGAAGCGGCGTCGCAGCCGGCCCGCAGGGAGAGTCATGCCGGTCGACGACCTGGAGTTCACAACGGCCGCCAGCGCGATGCCAGCTGGCACGCCAGCCGCCGATGACCCGCTTCGCGCCTTAGCGCAAGCGCTCCCCCGTCCAATTCGCTTTCTCGGCGTCGGGGCCATTGGCCTCATCACCGATCTGGCAATCTTCACGCTGATCATCGCGCATGCGCCACATCCGCTACTGGCGCGTCTCGGTTCCCTCGCTGTAGCGACGATCGTCACTTGGCGGCTTAACCGCGCGCTAACCTTCGATCGCAGCGGTCGCCGACCGGCCGACGAAGCAATGCGCTATGCGACTGTGGCCGCCGCCGCCCAGGCCACGAGCTACACCGTCTTTGCGGCGCTCGTTGTCACCGTCCTGAGCGCCATTCCACAGTTCGCCGTGGTTCTCGGAGCCGCCGCCGGTGCGCTCGTCTCCTACACGGGCCAGGCGATGTTCGCCTTCCGCCCGCGCCGGTCCGTTTGAGTCCCACACCGTGACTGTCGATACCGAAGCATTTGTCATTGGCGCCGGCCCCGCCGGACTGACCGCCGCCTATTGCCTCGCCAAACACGGACGGTCCGTGTTGGTCATTGAGCGGGACCCGGTCTATGTCGGCGGCATCAGCCGAACCGTTGACTATAAGGGTTTTCTGTTCGACATCGGCGGTCACCGTTTCTTCTCCAAGTCGAAGGAGGTCGTCGCGCTCTGGCAGGAACTCCTGCCGGACGATTTCATCGAGCGGCCGCGCCTGTCGCGCATCTATTACAACGGTAGATTCTTCTCCTATCCGCTCAAAGCGTTCGAGTCGCTCCTCAAGCTCGGCATCTTCACCAGCGCCAGATGCCTGATCTCCTACGCCTACGCGAAAACGTTTCCGGTCGCGGAGCCGCGCACGTTCCATGACTGGGTGCGCAATCAATTCGGCGAGCGGCTGTTCCAGATCTTCTTCAAAACCTACACCGAAAAAGTGTGGGGCATGTCGTGCGACAAAATCTCAGCCGATTGGGCGGCGCAGCGCATCAAGGGCCTTAGTCTCAGCGGCGCGGTGATGAACGGACTCGCGCGGTCGCTGCGGCTGGGGCGTGGACTTGGGCTTGGTCTTGGGCATCGGCTTGGGCGCAGGCTCGGCCGCGGCGCCGATACTGCCAAAACCCTCATCGAGAGTTTCCAATATCCGCGCAAAGGGCCCGGCATGATGTGGCAGGCCGCCGCGCGGCGAATCAAGGAGCTCGGCGGCCACGTCCTCATGGGCCGCGAGCTGGTCGGCCTGGAATTCGATGCCGCGCGCAATCATTGGCGGATCGAAGTAGCGGCGGCGGACGGAACGCGGGAAAGTTACACGGCGGGCCACGTCGTCAGCTCGGCGCCGCTGCGCGAGCTGGCCGAACGGATCAACCCGACACCGATCTCGCTGCTGCATGCCCGTGCGCTCCGCTACCGCGATTTCCTCACCGTCGCGCTGATGGTGCACAAGAGTGAGCTATTCCCTGACAACTGGATCTACATTCACGATCCGAGTGTGAAGGTCGGACGGGTGCAGAACTTCGGTTCTTGGTCGCCCGAAATGGTACCTCAAGGCATGAATTGCCTCGGCCTGGAATATTTCTGCTTTGAAGGCGACGGGCTGTGGAACGCGCCCGACAGCGATCTCGTCGCGCTGGCAAAAAAGGAAGTCGCGCAGATCGGACTCGTGTCCCCCGGCGATGTCGTCGACGCCTGCGTCGTGCGGCAGGCCAAGGCCTATCCGGTCTACGATGAGGACTATCGCAACAACGTCGCCACCATCAGGCTTGATCTTGAAGGCAGCTATCCCACCCTGCATGTGGTCGGCCGCAACGGAATGCACAGATACAACAACCAGGACCACGCCATGATGACGGCGATGCTGACGGCGCGGAACATTCTGGCCGGCAAGCGCCTCTATGACGTGTGGAACGTCAACGAGGACGCCGAATATCACGAGGCGGGAGAATCCGGAGTACAAGAAGCGCTCGACAGCGTGCGCCTTGTGCCGGAGAAGGTTGCCGAGACTCGGGCAGCGTAACCCTCAGCGCCTTTAACCGACAGCGCCTCAGACGGCGGCCGATGCCGCAAGTTGCGGCAGCGGCAGATCTTGGTGTCTTTTCTGTCGTTTTTCGTCTTGCCGCAGATGCCACAGGGTACGTACTGCGAACGCAATCAACACGACCGGCGCCAGCGGAAAGAAAATAAGCGCCGAAAGCATCATGGTCACCGGCAGAGACCATATCGCGATCAACAATTGATGGTCGCGCTTGGTGTTGTCGGGACGATCTCGCAAAAGCGCGACCACAAATCCGAACATTACCATGTCGTAATTGAGAATGTACGGGGTGAAGATGAAGGTCGCGGTCACGAGAAGCGCAAGGGACAGTGAAGGATCGCGGCGCTTCCAATAAGTCCATACCACGGCAACGACCGCGAATGCTGACGCAATGCCCTGCAGTATCCAGTCGACGCGAAGGGGCAGGAACAGCATGCGTCCACCATAAAACACCGAGGACACTATCGCGAGCAACAAGCCTTTGCCGTGCTCGGTGAGCCATTCCTGTTGCGGTACGACTTTCTCGTAGAATTCGATCCAGATATTCCCACCAAATAGTACAGCAGTCGCCACCACCAGTGCCGCGGTTGTCACGATGGCCGAAGCGATCGTCGTCCAACGCCGTTCGAGCAGCAGCACCGGCGGGAGCAACACCCCGAGCTGTGGTTTGATCGTGAGGATGCCGAACAGAATTCCAGCAAGCGCCGGCCGGCGATCCATGCACAGCAATCCGCCGATGAGGAGCGCGGAGGTGTAGAAGCCGTTTTGGCCGAAGAAGGCGCAGACAGCCACGCCGGGAGCCAGAGCGACAAAGACGAGCTTGTCGCGCGATATGCCCTGCGCGCAGGCGAGCAGATAAAGCGCGATGCCAACCGCGCACCACGCAATATAGGCGGGCAGATAGGGCATCAGGCCGAGCGGCCAAATGAACAGCATCAAGTGCGGCGGATACGACCAATAGTGCTCTTGATAGGGGCCGCCGAGCATCTGCTGCAGCGCCGCGTTGTAGGCATGGACATCAAACCAAGGCGCCGGGCCGCCGAGAAAGGCGGAACGGCCGCCCATCCAGGTGTTGAGAAAGTCGCGTCCGAAGACGAAATCTGCGCCGTCGATCCATGGCTTAGCGATAGGCGGCAAGCCCGCGATCACCAGATACGAGATTTCGAGCATCACAAAGAATGCCGCGCCGGCCACCGTCAATTTTGCGTAGACGTCCTCGTCCAACGCTTTGCCGGGCATGCCGGTCTGCGCCACAATGCCGACTTGTGGGGAGAGCACAGACATCGCGCGCGACATTGACTGGGTAGAGGTAAAAATCCAATGAAACGGGGCATGGAAACGCTGCCCTACTCAGCGCCCTTGTCGCTTGGAACAGCATTTGGTGGCCTGCGCTTCTATCCCGGCTACCTCGACCGCGACCGCCAGGCGGCGCTGCTCGGGGCGCTCCGCGACGTCTTCGCCGCGGCGCCGCTCTACACGCCGCGCATGCCCAAAACGGGCCGGCCGATGTCGGTGCGCATGTCCAATTGCGGGCCGCTCGGCTGGATCACCGACGAGGCCGGTTACCGATACGCACCGGCCCATCCGGTGACCGGCCAGCCGTGGCCGCAGATGCCGCCAGCGCTGCTGACGATATGGAGCGAGCTCGGCGCGTACGCGCACCCGCCGCAGGCTTGTCTGATCAACTTCTATGGTCCGTCGGCAAAAATGGGACTGCATCAGGATCGCGACGAGGAGGATTTGGACGCGCCGGTCGTCTCGCTCTCCTTGGGCGACGCTTGCCTGTTTCGCGTCGGCGGGCGCAAGCGCGGCGATCCGAGCCGTTCCTTTCGGTTGAGTTCCGGCGATGCCGTCGTTCTTTCGGGCGGCGAGCGGCTCGCGTTCCACGGCGTCGACCGCATCTATCCGGGTACTTCGACGTTGCTCGCCGAAGGCGGGCGGATCAATTTGACTCTGCGCCGGGTAACGTTACCCGGTCATGAGGTTTGAACTTTGTGGCGGGGCGATTTGAGCGGAGATTTTGCTAGATGATCGAATACAGACGCACACCGATTGTCGCGGCCGCGCGGCTTGCCGCCGCGCTGGCGTTGCTGCTGCTTGCGGTTCCGGCGCAAAGCGCTGAACCGGCCGCGCCCGCTGCACCGGCTGCACCCGCAGCGCCTGCCGCTCCGCCCGCGCCGGTATTCCCCATCGGCTCCCGCATCGGCCTGGCGCCCCCGCTCGGCATGACCGAGAGCAAGACGTTTCCAGGTTTTGTCGACATCGACAAGAACGCCGGCATCATCATCAACGAGCTGCCGCCCGGCGCCTTTACCGACACGGAGAAGGCGTTCGAGACCGACGCGCTGAAAAAGCGCGGGGTCACGGTCGAGAAGCGCGACTCGCTGCTGCTCGGCATCGGCCAGGGCGATCTCATCGTCGGCACGCAGCCCTCGCCTGACAAAACGGTCTATCGCAAATGGCTCCTGGTGGTGCCGACGGCTGAGCTCACCGTCGTCATCACCGTGCAGGCGCCGGACCACGGCAGTCCCTATTCCGACCCTGTCGTGCGCGCTTCGCTCGCCACCTTGGCGGTGCGCGGGCACGTGCCCGACACCGAGTATCTCAGCCTGTTGCCGTTCAAGATCGGGGATCTTGCCGGCTTCCACATCGGCAACATCATTCCCGGCCGGGCATTGCTGCTGATCGACGCGCCCAAGAATCCGCATCTGGTGGTGACCGAGGGCCTGCCTGAATACGAGTTCGATGCGCGCTTCATCGTGACCGCCGGCCCGGGCGCCCCGGCGGGTCCGGACGACCGGGCGAACTTCGCGCGGAACGCCTTCAATACGATCCAGGGGATAAAGGACATCCAGCTCACTATGGCCGAGCCGGTGCGCATCAACAGTCAGGAAGGATTCGAGACCGTGGCTCGTGCCAAGGACTTCAGCACCGGCTCGCCGCTGATGGTGATTCAGTGGTTGCGCTTCGGCGGCAATGCATTTCTGCAGATGATCGGTATTTCGCGCGCCGACATCTGGGATCAGGAGCTGACGCAGCTGCGCACCATACGCGACGGCATCGACTTCAAGTGAAGTCTCGCGCCGCGAGGCGGCCGTTCAAGACTCGCGCGGCTTAAGCCTTCGCGTTGTCGTTGCTGACGGAGGACGGCGCTGTTTTCGCGCCGCCTTTAGAAACCCCGACCAGCGCCGGTCGCAGCACGCGGTCGCCGATCATATAGCCGGGCTGCACCACCTGCACGACGTGGCCGGCCGGAACCGAGGCGTCTGGCACTTCGTAGATAGCCTGATGCAGGTTGGGATCGAATTTCTCCTGCTGCGGCGAGAACTGGTGGACCTTGTTCTTGTCCAGAGCCTTTATCAGCTCGCGCTCAGTCAATTCGACGCCGTCAATCAGCGCGGTGACCGCGGCCTGGGCGCTGGCGCGCACCTCCGGCGTCACCGAATCGAGCGCGCGGCGCATATTGTCGGCGACGCCCAGCATGTCGCGGGCAAACCCGGTGATGCCGCGCAGCTCCGCGTCGGCGACTTCGCGCGCGGTGCGCTTGCGCAGATTTTCCATGTCGGCGAGCGTGCGCAGGAGCTTGTCTTTGAAGTCCGCTGCAAGCGCGGCGGCATCCGCGGCGGGCGCGGCAGCCGGGGCGGGTTCCGCGGCCGGGGTCGGTTCGCTGCCGGGTGCGGCAGAGGCCGCGTCGTCCTCAGCGCGAGCGGTCGTTTTGGTCATGGCTTTTCCCAGTTGTTCCCATCGTCTGGCGCCCCGGATATCAGGGCTGACCGGGGAAAAATCAAGCGACCCGGCGGCGAGGGACGGATTGGGGTCGGAGCTCGTAAAATTGGGCTGCCGCTACAGATATTACGGCAAAACCTGAGCGGTCCACGCCATCGATCGCAATGGCAGCAAGTGTTCCGAACAAATCAGCCTGTCAAGGCTGCAACCGCTTCGCAGCGCCCATAGCCCGTCGTTAGACGGGCGTGAACGCCCTTATGGGCGGCCTTGACAGGCTGATTTGTTCGGAAAAAACGCTGGCCGTTGCGATCGATGGCTTACTCTGATCGAGTCGGGTGGCGATCGGCGGCGCCGGTTGCTTACGGGCTTTGCCCTACCCACCCAAAAGCTTGCTCACCACCTTGGCGGTGTAGTCGACCATGGGAACGATACGGGCATAGTTGAGCCGCGTCGGCCCGATCACGCCGAGCACGCCGACGATGTGGCCGGAGGCGTCGTGGTAGGGCGCCACGATGGTCGAGGAGCCCGACAGCGAGAACAGCTTGTTCTCCGAGCCGATGAAGACGCGGACGCCCTCGGCTTGCTCGGCGCGGCCGAGCAGGTCGATCACCTCGCGCCGTGTCTCCAGATCGTCGAATAGAAGCCGCACGCGCTCGAGGTCGGCAATCGCCTTGAGATCGTCGAGCAGATGCGCCTGCCCGCGCACGATCAGCTTGCGCTCGTCGCTCTCGCCGCCCGACCAGCTCGCCAGGCCGCCGGCAATGATCCTCTGCGTCAGTTGATCGAGTTCGGCCTGTCCCTCTTTCATGGTTCGCGCGATCTCGGACTTGATCTCTTCGAGGGTGCGGCCGCGCACGCGCGCATTGATGTAATTGCCGGCCTCGGTCAGCGCCGACGCCGGCAGGCCGGGTGGAATTCTGAGCACGCGGTTTTCCACCTGCCCGTCCTCGCCGACCAGCACGACCAGCGCGCGCTCGGGTTCGAGCTGCACGAACTCGACGTGTTTGAGCCGCGGATTCGACTTCGCGGTGAGCACCACGCCGGCGGCGCGGCTTAACCCGGAAAGCAGGCCCGATGCCTCGGTGAGCACCGCTTCGAGCGATTTGCCCTGGCCGGAGGCTGCCACCTGCGCCTCGATGGCCTTGCGGTCTCCTTCGCTGAGATCACCGATCTGCATCAGCGCATCGACGAAGAAGCGCAGTCCGAGCTCGGTCGGCAGCCGGCCGGCGGAAGTGTGCGGCGCATAAACGAGACCAAGCTGCTCCAGATCGGACATGACGTTGCGCACCGAAGCGGGCGACAGCGTCATCGGCAGAATGCGCGACAGATTGCGCGAGCCGACCGGCTCGCCGGTCGCCAGATAGCTCTCGACGATCCGGCGAAAGATTTCGCGCGAACGCTCGTTAAGCTGGGCGAGGCCCTGCTGGTTCGCGGTAAGCGGAAGATCGTGGCTGGCCAAGGACGAAAACCCTCACATCCTCCGCAATATATTACTCGGCGGCGGCCATCGCACGCGCAGGCGCGGCAAGAAGCTGCATGAGCCTTCCGATCGAGCTGAAATCCTCCAGCCCTGCGATCGCACCGATCACTTCGGCGATCGCCGCCTCGGACATCGCGCCTTGCGCATAGGTGCGGAATTTTTGTTCGATCTGCGCGCGCGACAATGGATTTTCGGACGAGCCGAGCGGATGCTCGCAGCGCGCCGAAAATATTTGACCGTCGGCCATCTCGATGTCGGCTTTGGCTTGCGAGCCATCGAGTGAAACGTCGGGAACGACCTCGACCTTTTCCGCTGCAAAGCGCCGCAGTTTCGGATCGTCGTAACGATTGGGCTCGAACTGCGTCAAAGTCAGCGTGCGGTCGTGCAGGATTGCGGCGGCCGTGTAGTGCACCGACAGCAAGGCTTCGAACTTGGCTTTGTAGGTGCCAAAGCCGCCGTGCATCTTGTGGGCGCCGGGGCTGAGCGCGATGCGCACCTTGCGCATGCTGGCGGGATCGATCTTGTGCTTCCCGATCATGTCGAACAATGCGGTGACCATGCCCTGAATGAGCGACGCCGACGGCCAAAGCCGCAGCGCGATCTGTTCAAGTTCCCAGCGCGTGCCGAGTTCGGCGACGGCGGCCTCAGGTTTGCCGCCGTCCGTATAGGCGTTGTAGAGGCCGCCGTCTTTGGCGGTGAGAAACTCGCGCGTGGCGACGAAATCTTGCTGCGCCAAAAGCGCCGCCATCAGGCCCGACAGCGCGCCGCGGCACTGGTGAAACTTCACCGTCGGCGTGCCCCAGGCGGCGAATGTGCCGGCGGCTTGGCTGCCAGCGAGCCCGAACGCACGCGCCATGGTGTCGGCGTCGAACGACAAGAGCGAGCCGACGGCAGCCGCGGCGCCGAACGGGCCGATGACTCCCGGCCCGTGCCAGCCGCGGGCGCGGAATTTCGGATAGTCGAGGCCAAGCCCGATCCGCGTCGTCACTTCGCAGCCGGCCGCAATCGCGGTGAGCAGATCGCGGCCGGAAAGTCCGTCGCGTTCGGCGATCGCGAGCGCCGGCGGCACGACCTCCGGCGTGATGTGCGTCAGCGTCGGCCGATAGACGTCGCACATGGTCACCGCGGTGACGAGATAGGCGTTGAGCAGCGTCGCGCCGGCGAGCGAGAGCGGCTCGCGGCCGATCACGCTCGATTCGCGCCCCTGCGCCAACGCCGCCGCGAAGACCGCAACCTGTCCGGTCTCTTCGCCGAGCCGCCCGGCGACGGCGCAGGCGAGCGCGTCGAGCAGAAGATTCTTGCAATGCTCGCGCACGCGCGGCGGCAGGTCGTCATAGCGCAGCGTAGCTGCGAAATTCGCCAGCGTTTGCGTGACTTCCAAGGCCGTGGCTTCCAAGGCCATGTCGCTCTCCCGGTCCGCCAAGTTGTAAGCGCAACCGCAAACTAGCGAAATGCGGCCGCCAAAGCCAATCGGCCGCCGCGGTGAACCATGCCGCGATGTTGTACGGCCGCGCTCTTGTAGCCACCCTGCCGGAGCGCCTAAAAGGCCCTAGCGCAGCGGGCTTCCCGCGCCCGCCAGCAAGGAGTTCAGCATGCGGCCAAGCCGCCGACAGCCCGACGAGTTGCGCCCGGTATCGCTGGAGCGCGCCGTGGTGAAATACGCGGAAGGCTCCTGCTTCGTGAAATTCGGCGACACCCATGTACTGGTCACGGCGACGCTGGAAGATCGCCTGCCGCCCTGGCTGAAAGGGCAAGGCCGCGGCTGGATCACGGCAGAGTACGGCATGCTGCCGCGCGCCACGCTCGAGCGCACACGGCGCGAGGCGTCGGCGGGCAAGCAGGGCGGACGCACCGTGGAAATCCAGCGGCTGATCGGACGCAGCCTGCGTTCGGTGATCGATCTGAAAGCGCTCGGCGAACGGCAGATCACTGTCGACTGCGATGTCATCCAGGCTGACGGCGGCACGCGTACGGCGTCGATCACCGGGGCATGGGTGGCGCTGTGGGATTGCCTCGCCTGGATGAAGAGGCGCGAGATGATCCAAATGGACGTGCTGCGCGACCATCTCGCGGCGATCTCATGCGGGGTCTGCGGCGGCGTGGCGGTGCTCGACCTCGATTATGCCGAGGATTCGCAAGCGGAGACCGACGCGAATTTTGTTCTCACCGGCGCCGGCAATATCGTCGAAGTGCAGGCCACCGCGGAGAAGGTTCCGTTCTCCGAGGAGCAATTGACGGCGCTGCTGGCGCTCGCCCGTAAGGGGGTGGGGAAACTCATCGATCTGCAGAAGATGGCGTGCATGTGAGCGCCCGCCGCCAGATCTCGGACCGCCTTGTGATCGCAACGCATAATCCGGGCAAGCTCGCTGAAATGCGCGAACTGCTTGCGCCTTATGGAATCGATGCCATTTCAGCGCGCGAGCTGGGTCTGAAGGAACCGGAAGAGACCGGAATGACGTTCGCGGAGAACGCGCGCATCAAGGCGGAAGCGGCGGCGAAGGCCGCGGCGTTGCCGGCCTTTGCCGACGATTCCGGGCTCGCGGTCGATGCGCTCGGCGGCGAGCCGGGCATCTACTCCGCGCGCTGGGCCGGGCCGGACAAGAATTTCCGCCGCGCCATGGAAACGATCGAGCAAAAACTGCGCGAACGCGGCGCCGCCACGCCCGAGCGCCGCAAAGCGCAGTTCGTGTCTGCTCTGTGTGTCGCCTGGCCGGATGGCCACGTCGAGGAGTTCGAAGCGCGCGTCGACGGCACGCTGGTCTTCCCGCCGCGCGGCGAGCGTGGCTTCGGCTACGACCCGATGTTTCTGCCCGACGGCTTTACCCGTACGTTCGGCGAAATGGACAGCGAAGAAAAACACGGGCTCCCGCCGCCGGCGCGCAATCAGGCTGAGTGGTCACCGGTCAGCCGCCGGGATTGCGCGCCAAACGAAAAAGTGGAAGCGCGGTCGGACGCAAAACCGGGAGCCACTTTTGCTGACCGCGCTCCAAAAGGATTGTCGCACCGCGCGCGCGCGTTTGTGAAACTCGCGGAGGCGTGTCTTGAGCGGCGTTGAGCGCGACTTCGGCGTCTACATTCACTGGCCGTTCTGCCTGTCGAAGTGTCCCTATTGCGACTTCAACAGCCATGTGCGGCGCGAGTCGATCGACGAACAGCGTTTTCTGCGCGCCTTTCAGAAAGAGATAGTGACGACAGCCGAGCGGACGCGCGGCCGCACGGTGTCGACGATCTTTTTCGGCGGCGGCACGCCGTCGCTGATGCAGCCGTCGACCATCGCCGGCATGCTTAACTCGATCGCGCGGGAGTGGCGTGTCGCGCCCGACGCTGAGATTACGCTCGAAGCGAACCCGACCAGCGTGGAAGCGGAACGCTTCCGCGGTTATCGCGCGGCCGGCGTCAACCGGGTCTCGCTCGGCGTGCAGGCGCTCGACGACCGCGCGCTCGCCGAGCTTGGCCGGATGCATTCGGCGCGCGAAGCGCTCGACGCAGTCGCCGTGGCGCGCGCCGTGTTCGAGCGCTACTCGTTCGATCTCATTTACGCGCGGCCGCGGCAGACGCCGAAGGAATGGGCGGACGAGCTTGCGCGCGCATTGGAACATGCCGGCGAGCATCTTTCGCTCTATCAGCTGACCATCGAGCCGGACACGCCGTTCTTCGCGCTCCATAAAACCGGCAAGCTCAAGACGCCGAACGAAGATATCGCGCGTACGCTCTACGACACGACGCAGGAGGTCTGCGCCGCGCACGGGCTACCGGCTTACGAAATCTCCAATCACGCGCGGCCGGGCGGCGAGTGCCGGCACAATCTCGTCTATTGGCGCGGCCACGAATATGCCGGGATCGGACCGGGCGCGCATGGGCGGCTCGACATCGAGGAAAGCCGCCACGCGACCGCGACCGAGAAGCGTCCCGAGGCCTGGCTCATGCGGGTGGAGACGCAAGGCCACGGCGTCGTTGCCGACGACGTGCTCACGCGCGAAGAAATGTGCGACGAGTATTTGCTGATGGGGCTGCGGCTCGCCGAAGGCATCGACGTTACACGTTTCGAAGAGCTTTCCGGCCGCAAACTCGATCCGGCACGCGTTGCCGCTCTGCGCGAGCACGGCCTGATCGAGACAACGCCAGCGGGACACCTGCGCGTCACCCTGCCGGGCTTCCCGGTGCTCGACGCGGTGGTCGCCGATCTCGCGGCCTAGCCTTTCCGATATTTATGCAACTGCGCCGAGTGTCGCCCTTGCCAGGCGCTGCGGAATTATGCAATCGTAGGGTGGGCCGGCTTTAGTCGGAAAAGCTCCGGCCAAAATCGCTCATCAGCTTAACGCCTCGTTGCAGTCATGCCCCCCGTGCGGGGCGTTCAACTCCTGGCAAGCAACAACAAGCGAGGGAGATTTTTCATGACGTCGCTCCCAAATTTTTCTTGCCCTGTTTATATGATGGATGACGCGTCCTACTGGTGGTATCGTTACCAGTACGCCACGACGTCGAACCCTGTGGCGGATATGTCTCCTTGGGCGATCATCTGCCCGCAACACCCCAACGCTGACGCCGACGTCAAGCTGGCGATCCAATACGCCGCCGCCAACGATATCGGCATTGCTGTGCGCACCGGTGGCCACGCCTACTCGGGCACTTCTTCGACCAACAGCAACAACATCCAGCTTGATCTGAGCAACGCGTACAGCGATTTTAGCTACGACGAGCAGTCAGGCTTGCTGCGCGTGGGACTGAGCTTTTCGCTGCTGGAGTTCAACGAGAAGCTCAAGGAATCCGGCCTAGCCGCCGCCAGCATTTTCTGAAGCGCATTCGGACGCGGCAAGAATTATCTAATTGGTTGCGATCGACGGCGCGGCGCGCTCATGTTTTGCAGCAGAAGCCGCAGCGTCAGCACAAATTCGCTGGCTATGACCCAACGGGCCTGCCGTCGGCGCCGCGCTAAATCCCCGACGTGCCGAAGCTGCGCGGAGGTGGCGCGACAGTCTGCGGTCCACCGGCCGCAACGCGCAGCACGGCGAGGCCGCGCTGGTTGGTGCCGTCGGGCATGAAGCGGAACAATCCGTCGATGCCGGTATAGCCGGACGGGTTGGTCAGCGTCTGAGGTGAAAACCGTTGCTGCGGGTCCGGCTGTGTCTTCACCAGCGCGGCGACCAGCGCGACCGCGTCGTAGGCAAGCGTCGCGGTGCGCACCGGATCCTGATTGAAGCGCTGGCGGTAACGGGCCGAGAAGGAACGATAGCCGGCGGCGTCCGGCGCCGCATACAGGCCGCCCTCGAGCCCCGGCGCGGCATAGATGCGCGGGTCGTCCCACAGTCCGGTACCGAGCAGTTGAATGCGCTTCGGGGTCATGCCGTCGGCGAGGAGCATCTGCACCACGCCCGGCACGGCATCGCCGCCATCGGGAATGAACAGCGCGTCGGCGCGGACCGCCGCCTGGGCGATCGTCCGCACCGGTGCCCCCATGCCGGCGTTGTCGTGCGGATAATGTTCGAGCGCGATGATCTGGCCGCCGCGGCGGGCGACATCTTGCCGGAACGCTGCTTCGACCACCGTGCCGTAAGGATTGTCGGGCACCAGCGCGGCGAACGAGCGTTTGCCGGTCGAGACTGAGTATTGCACGATGCGGTCGACGTCGGATTCCGGCAGGAAGCTGAGCAAATAAACACCCGCCGAGGCGACATTGGCGTCGGTCGAAAAGGCGATGACCGGAACGTTGCGCGCCCGCGTCACCTGGCCGACGGCGCTGACCGATTGTGCAAACAGCGGGCCGAGGATGATTTCGGCGCCTTGATCGAGCGCTTGCTGGGCGACGCTTCGCGCGGTGTCGGTATTGCCGGCGTCGTCCTGAACCAGGAGCTGGACGTTAGGCGAATTGAATTCGGCGAGCGCCATGTCGGCGGCATTGCGCATGGCCAGGGCGGCAATCGCGGCATTGCCGCCGGCTGACAGCGGCAGGATCAGGCCGACCTTGACCTGACCGGTCCCGATGGTGGCGGCGGGCGCGGGCGGCGTGTTCGCAGCCTGCGGCGAAGACGGCGAGGACGAGAACAGGCTGGAATTGCTGAACAGGCTGGAACTGCTCGAGCAGCCGGCGAGGAAGCCTGCCGACGCCAAAAGGCCGGCAAGCGTGCGGCGGCGCGACGGCCTCGCCGCGCTCACCCGAACCTGCAATTCCGCGGACATTGCGGTCCCCCACCTCAGCCTGCGTAACCGCATCGGCAACAGCAATTCGTCATATTGGCGACGAATGGTTAACCAAATGAAAAGGATAATGAATTCGAAGATGCCATGACGATAGGGCGGTATTGCGGCTAAATTGGTGGCGATGAGCGCCTCCGCCGATAGCCCCCGCCCCTCCGCAGCGCCCGACCGCGCACAGCGCCGCTACAGCATTGGCACCACTGAAGTCGCCGTACCGCGGCTCGATCCGGGCTTGCATATTGTCGCCACCCCGATCGGTAATCTTGGCGACATGACGCTGCGCGCACTCGCGGCGCTCGCCGGCGCCGACGTGATCGCCTGCGAGGACACCCGCGTCACTCGCAAGCTGCTTGACCGCTACGCGATTACCACGCCGCTGACGCCTTACCACGAGCACAACGCCGCCAAGGCGCGGCCGGCGCTGCTGCGCCGACTGGCTGAGGGCGCGGCCATCGCGCTCGTCTCCGATGCCGGCACGCCGCTTGTGTCCGACCCGGGTTTCAAGCTCGTGCGGGCCGCGCAGGAAGAGGGCCGTACAGTGACGGCTTTGCCCGGCCCCTCGGCGGTGTTGGCGGCGCTTGCGGTCGCCGGCCTGCCGACCGATCAATTCTTCTTCTCAGGTTTTCTGCCGCCCAAGCAGGCCGCACGGCGCGCGCGCATCGCCGAACTGGCGCGCATCCCCGGTACGCTTGTGCTGTTCGAGACTGGGCCGCGCGTCGCGGCGGCGCTCGCCGACCTCGCCGCCGGATTGGGCCAGCGCGAAGCGGCGTTGTGCCGCGAACTCACCAAGCTGCATGAGGAAGTACGCCGCGCCGATTTGGCCACGCTAGCGCAAGGCTGCGCGGAGGGTGAGCTGCGCGGCGAGATCGTCCTCGTCGTCGGGCCGGCGGCTGAGGCGGCGCAGCCGTCGCGCGAGGACGCCGAAACACTGTTGCGCGAGGCGCTCGCGCGCACCTCGCTCAAGGATGCGGTCGCCGAGGTCGCGGCCCTGACCGGACTGCCACGCCGGGACGTCTATCAGCAGGCATTGTCGCTGACGAAAAAATCGGCCGGCGCAACGAATGAACGGACGGGCGATGGCACGGCGCGCTGATCCGATCACGCCGGCAAGAAAGCCGCTGAAAGCGCCGCCGCGGCCTGAGCGCGTCGAGGCGTTCCGCCTCGGGCTGTCGGCGGAGAGCCGCGCCGCGCTCCTTCTCGTCGCCAAGGCCTACCGGATCCTGGCGCGGCGCTGGAAAACGCCGTTCGGCGAAATCGATATCGTCGCCCGCCGCCGCAACGAACTCGTCTTCGTCGAGGTCAAGGCGCGCGAGAACTTCGACGATGCCGCCGAAGCGGTGACCGAGCGGAGCAAGCAGCGGATTACGGCGGCCGCCGAACTCTGGCTCGCGCATCGTCCCGCCGATGCGCAATGCGCGATCCGCTTCGATGTCATCCTGGTCGTGCCGGGGAAACTGCCCCGCCACATCGTCAATGCCTTCGATGCGACGCGCTGATCACGCCCCGCGCGGCGCGGTAGCGGGGAGCGCGAAAATTGCGTAGAGCTTAACCGCAGCCTGTTGCGGCTTTCCGTCTGACACATCTCACCCGGGCCGATCTTCCCATGCGCTTGAACGTCGCCGTGCAAATGGATCCGATCGAGCGGATCAACATCCGCGGTGATTCCACGTTCGCGCTCCTGCTGGAAGCGCAGAAGCGCGCTTATGCGGTGTCCTACTACACGCCCGACCGGTTGGTGCTGCGCGACGGCAAGGTGTCGGCGACGGTGCGGCCGCTGGTGGTGCGCGACGTGGCCGGCGACCATTTGACGCTCGGCGAGCCGCACCATACCGATCTGTCTTCATTCGACGTGGTGCTGCTGCGGCAGGACCCGCCGTTCGATCTCGCCTATATCTCGACCACCCACATGCTCGAGCGCATCCATCCGAAGACGCTGGTGGTCAACGATCCGGCGCAGGTGCGCAATGCGCCGGAGAAGATCTTCGTCACTGAATTTCCTGATCTCATGCCGCCGACATTGGTGACGCGCGATCTCGAAGCCATCAAGGCGTTCCGCGCCGAACAGGCCGACATCGTCATGAAGCCGCTTTACGGTAAGGGCGGCGAGGCGGTGTTCCGTTTGCAGCGCGACGATCTCAATTTCGGTTCGCTCTACGATCTGTTTGCGGCGACGTTCCGCGAGCCCTGGGTGGTGCAGAAGTTTCTGCCGGCAGTGCGCGAGGGCGACAAGCGCATCATTCTGGTCGACGGCGAGTTCGCCGGCGCGGTCAACCGCGTGCCGGCGCCCGACGATCTGCGCTCCAACATGGTGCGCGGTGGCACGCCGGCGGTGACCGAACTCACCGACCGCGAGCGCGAAATCTGCACGCGCATCGGACCGGCTTTGCGCGAGCGCGGCCTCATCTTCGTCGGCATCGACGTGATCGGCGACTTTCTCACCGAGATCAACGTCACTTCGCCGACCGGCATCCGCGCGATCAAGAATTTCGGCGGCGCCGACATCGCCGCTTTGATCTGGGACAAGATCGAAGACAAGCGGGCGGGGAAGTAGCCGGCGTTCTTTGGTGGGGAACGACAAGCGAGAGGGGCGTGCACATGCTCGCGACCGGCAGCGAACGATTGGAGCGCATGCGCGATGGCCGCATCGTCTATATCGGCGCAGAGCGGGTCGAGGACGTCACGACGCATCCGGCGTTCCGCAACGCCGCGCGCACCATCGCGGCGCTGTACGATCTGAAAGCCGACCCGCAAAAGCGCGAGCTGTTCACGTTCGAAGAGAATGGCGAGCGCATCGGGCTGCAATGGCTGCGCTGCCGCACGCGCGACGATCTCGGCCGACGTATGCGCGCCATGAAGGCGATTGCCGACGCGACCTACGGCATGATCGGCCGTTCGCCCGACCATGTCGCCGGCTTGATCACCGGCCTTGCCATGCGGCCGCAAGTGCTCGACGAGCTTCATCCCGGCTTCGGTGACAACCTCGTTGCCTTCTACAACCACGCGCGCAAGAACGATCTTTATCTGTCGTTTGCGGTCACGCCGCCGTCGGGCATCCGCGACCGCGAAATCTATACTGGCGTGGTGCGCGACGATCCGACCCTGCAGGTGGTCGGCGAGGACGATGCGGGCGTCACCGTCTCCGGCATGAAAATGCTGGCGACCGGCGCGATCTTTGGCGACGAAGTCTATATCGGCAATCTCACCGCCATCGACGACAGCCGCAAGGGCGAGAGCATCACCGCTGCGATCCCCAACAACGCGCCAGGCGTTTCGTTCTGGGCGCGCGAGCCCTACGAGCGGCACGTGCGCGAGGCCGCCGACTATCCGCTCAGCTACCGTTTCGACGAAAACGACGCCGTTTTGGTGTGCGACCGCGCGAAGATTCCGTGGCAGCGCGTTTTTCTACACAACAACGGCGCTTGGTCGCGCCGCATCTATATCGAGACGCCGGCCAACGTTTATCAGAACCAGCAGTCCAACATCCGCTTCTGGGCCAAGATGGGGCTCGTTGTCGGATTGGCGAGCCGCATGTGCCAGGCCAACGGCGTCGACAAGGTGCCGGGTGTGCGCGAGACGCTCGGCCGCCTCGCCGCGCTCGAAGCCACCATCGGCGGCTTGGTCAACGGGCAGATCGAAGCGTGCGAGAATTGGCCGGAGGGCTACGTCACGCCCAACCGGCGCATGGTCTATGCCGCGCTCAACTGGTGCCAGGAGCATCACACCGAGATCATCGACACGCTGCGCACGCTCGCTGGCGCCGCGCCGCTGCAAATGCCGGCAAGCCTCGACCTGTTCGCCGACCCGCAATTAAAGGATCGCTTCGAGCGCTGGTGGGGCACGGCCAGCATGCGTGCCGACACGCGCTACAAGCTCTACAAACTGGTCTGGGACCTGATCGGCTCGGAATTCGCCGGCCGTCACATGCTCTACGAAAAGTTCTACGCGGGAAATTCGATCATCGTGCGCAACCAGAGCGACCGCGAAGCACCGTGGGAGAAATTCCACGGTATCGTCGACGGGCTGCTCGACGCGGTGCCGATGCCGGACGATGGTGCCAAGAACGCGGCGCCGAAGCCGGCTACAGGTTAGCTGAGCGCCGAACAAAAACTATACTGAGACTCAGAAAGCGCCGTCGATCGCAATGGTCAGTGTTTTGCCGAACGGATCAACGTGTCAAGGCCGCCTTTGGCGCCGCGAAGCGGTTTCAGCCTTGACACGTTGATCCGTTCGGCACTCTTGCGACCATTGCAATCGACGGCGCAGACTGGCGCGTTCGACAGTTTGAGCTCCGCCGCCCCCTCAATTCTCCACCTTCAACCCAACCCGGTCGATCACGTCCTTCCAGCGCGCGAGCTCCTCGTCGAAAAAAGCCTCCACGACCAGTCGCGGCTGGAAAGGCCGCCGGCTGCAACGCATCCTTGCCGAAAGGGAGACCCCTGCGCTTTAGCCCCGCGCCGGCACGGGCACCGCAGCCGCGATGCCTGCGCCAGATTTGCGCACCGAGATGATCGCCAACGCCGCCACGAGGCAGAGCGCGCCTGCTGCAAAGAATGCCGGCAGATAGGTGTAATATTCGGTGCGGATCAGGCCGGCGCCGAACGCGGCGCTGGCGGCGCCGATCTGATGGCCAGCGAATATCCAGCCGAACACGATGCCCGCCCGCTCGCGGCCGAAGCGGTCGGCGGTGATCTTCACCGTCGGCGGCACGGTCGCGATCCAGTCGAGGCCGTAGAACACCGCAAACAGCGACAAGCCGTAGAACGTGAAGTTGGTGAACGGCAGATAGAGCAACGACAGACCGCGCAGGCCGTAATACCAGAACAACAGCCAGCGCGGATCGAAGCGGTCCGACAGCCAGCCGGAGCCGATCGTGCCGAAGAAATCGAAAAAGCCCATCATGGCCAACACGCTCGCCGCGGTGACGGCCGGCAAGCCGTAGTCGTGGCACAACGTGATGAAATGGGTCTGGACCAGGCCGTTGGTGCTGCAGCCGCAAACAAAGAACGTGCCGAACAAAATCCAGAAGACCGGGACACGCGCGACGTCCTTGAGCACCACAAGCGGCGACAGCAGAAGCGAAACAAGGCCAACGCCGGCTGCCGGCGGCGGAGAGACCGTGGTTTCGCCGTAGAGCGGCAGACCGACATCGCTCGGCCGGTCGCGCATGAAGATCATTGCGACGCAGCCGGCAATCGCCAGCATGCAACAAACGACCACCAGCGCCATGCGCCAGCCGTAGCTGGTCGACATCTGCGCGATGAGCGGCAGAAACAGTAATTGGCCAGTCGCGTTGCTGGCGGCGAAAATACCCATGACCAGACCGCGCCGATGATTGAACCAGCGCGTTGCCACCGTCACCGCGAGCACCATCGCGGTCAGCCCGGTGCCGATGCCAGCGACAACGCCCCAGAGCAGAATGAGCTGCCACACCTGCGTCATCGCGAATGAGGCGAGAAAGCCCGCCGAAATCAGAATCACCGCGGTGACCATGACGGCGCGCACGCCGTAGCGATTCATGAAGGCGGCGGCGAACGGGCCGAACAAGCCGAACAGCATGATCCGGAGCGCCAGCGCCGAGGAGATTTGCGCGTCGCTCCAGCCAAACTCCTGTTCGAGTGGCACGATCAGCACGCCCGGCGTGCTCATCGCGGCGGCGGTCACCACGGTGGTGAGCATGGTGACGCCGACAATGACCCAGCCGTAATGGATGTTGCGGCGGGCCAGAGTGGTAGCCAAGGCGGAAGACTTGGTGGCTTCCATTATCGTTCTCTAAAAAAACTTCTGCCGCGACCTATGATGGGGTCGGTTAGATGACGGCTATCATGATAAGCTTGCATATTCATGTCGGTCGTCATATAAATTGTCAAGAACGTCCTCGCGCTGCATAGCAGGGGTGCGCCATGAGAGTGAGCCGAGAGAAGGCCGCCGAACACCGCGAACACATCATCGAAGCGGCCGGTGCGTTGTTTCGCGAAAAGGGTTTCGGCGGCATCAGCGTCGCCGACATCATGCAAGCCGCCGACCTGACGCATGGCGGCTTCTACGGTCACTTCGCGTCCAAGGACGACCTGGTGGCGCAGGCGTGCCAGCGGGTGATGGCGTTGGCGATCGCGAGCTGGGAGAAGACCGCCGCGCGCGATCCCGATGATCCTTTCGCCGCGTTGCTCACACGCTATTTGTCGCCGCGTCATCGCGACGATCCGGCGCACGGTTGCGTGTTCGCGGCGCTGGGGGCCGACGCGGCGCGCAGCGGCCCGCTGGTGCACGACGCTTTCGCGGAGGGACTGGAACCGCTGATCGAGATTCTCGCGGAGTCTGCGCCCGGGGCATCAGCGGCGGCTCGCCGCCGCAAGGCGGTGGCCGCCATGGCCGGCCTGGTCGGGGCGCTGCTTTTGGCGCGCGCGATCGGCAAGCGCGAACTCTCGGACGAGATTCTCGACGCGACGCGCCGCGAACTGTTGGCCGCTCCGGGCCGATAGGGACCAATTTTCGGTCTCCCTATTTCGTTCATGTATTGTTCTTGCAACCTCTAATAGGTTCCGCTACTGTGTTGCGCAAGCCAGGGGCGGACAGATGGTCCAGCGCGTATCCACGGTGGCGTTCGAGGGCATCGAAGTCCGCCCTGTTGATGTTCAGGTGCAGGTGGCGCCGGGCATGCCGGCGTTCAACATCGTGGGCCTGCCAGACAAGGCCGTTTCCGAAGCGCGCGAACGCGTGCGTTCGGCGTTGATTGCTTCAGGTCTCGCGTTACCGGCGCGCCGCATCACCATCAATCTCGCACCGGCTGATCTGCCCAAGGAGGGCAGCCATTACGATCTGCCGATCGCGCTCGGCCTGATGGCGGCGATCGGCGCCATCCCGCACGATGCGCTTTCGGGATTTACCGTTCTGGGCGAACTCGGCCTCGACGGTTCGATCTCTGCCGTCGCCGGCGTGCTGCCCGCCGCCATCGGCGCCAACGCGCGCGGCGAAGGCTTGATGTGCCCGGCCAAATGCGGGCCGGAAGCAGCCTGGGCGAGCCCGGACATCGAGATCGTCGCGGCGTCCTCGCTCATTCAGCTCGCCAATCATTTCAAAGGCACGCAGGTGCTGTCGCGGCCGCAGCCGAAGATCCTCGAGGTCGCGGGCGGCGCACTCGATCTTGCCGACATCAAGGGACAGGAGAGCGCCAAGCGCGCGCTCGAAGTAGCCGCGGCCGGCGGGCACAATCTGCTCATGGTCGGGCCGCCGGGCGCCGGCAAGTCGATGCTGGCGTCGCGGCTTCCTTCGATCCTGCCGCCGCTCGCGCCGGCCGAACTGCTCGAAGTGTCGATGGTCGCTTCGGTCGCCGGCGTGATCGAAGGCGGCGCACTGACCAACCGGCGGCCGTTCCGCGCCCCGCACCATTCGGCCAGCATGGCGGCGCTGGTCGGCGGCGGCCTGCATGCGCGGCCGGGCGAGATATCGCTCGCCCATCACGGCGTTTTGTTTCTCGACGAACTGCCGGAATTCGCCCCGCAGGTGCTCGATTCGCTCCGCCAGCCGCTGGAGACCGGCGAAGTGTTGATCGCGCGCGCCAATCATCGGGTCACCTATCCGGCGCGCTTCATGCTGGTGGCGGCGATGAATCCGTGCCGCTGCGGGCGGGCCAACGATCCGGGCTATACCTGCAACCGCAGGCCCAACGTGCGCTGCTCGGCTGATTATCAGGGGCGCATTTCAGGGCCGCTGCTTGACCGCATCGACCTGCACATCGAAGTGCCCGCGGTGACCGCCGCCGATCTCATTCTGCCGCCGCCCGCCGAAGGCAGCCGCGAGATCGCCGCGCGCGTCGCAGCCGCCCGCGAGCGGCAGGCGGCGCGCTATGCTGCGATCGGATTGCCGCACATCCGCAGCAACGCCGCGGTCTCCGCCACCGTGCTGGAAGACGTGGCCAAGCCCGACGGCAGCGGGCTTTCGCTGCTGCGCGAAGCGGCCGACGCGATGCGGCTCACGGCGCGCGGCTATCATCGCGTGCTACGCGTCGCCCGCACGCTCGCCGATCTCGACGGCGCCGACAAGGTCGGCCGGGTGCATTTGGCGGAGGCGTTGTCGTACCGTGCGCTGGCGGATGAGATCAGGCGGGCGGCGTAGTGCTGGCGCGCCGGGATCGAAACCAGAATTAAGAACAGAAAGAGCGAAACCCGCGATCAGAGAGAGCGGTCGATCGCAATGGTCGGCGTTTGTTCCAAACAGATCAGCGTGTCAAGGCTGCAACCGCTTCGCGGCGCCGAAGGCGGCCTTGACACGCTGATCTGTTTGGAACACTTCCATCCATTGCGATCGACGGCGCAAAGGGGCTCTAATTTGGTCAATTAGCGCTACTGAGCCCGACCGGGATTTTCAGTTTTGACGCCAATCACCCCGACCCGCTCACCACATTAACCGCGCCGCGCATGCCGATCGCGGCCAGGAATTCCTGCCGCGTCTCGGCGTTGTCGCGGAAAACGCCGATCATGCGGCTCGTCACCATGGAGACGCCGGTCTTGTGCACGCCGCGTGTGGTCATGCATTGGTGGGTAGCTTCGGCGACCACCGCGACGCCATGCGGCTTGAGCACCGCGTCGAGGCAGGAAGCGATCTCGGCCGTGAGCTTCTCCTGAATCTGCAAGCGCTTCGAATAAACCTCGACCAGGCGCGCCAGTTTGGAAATGCCGACCACGCGGTTGCGCGGCAGATAGCCGATATGGATGCGGCCGATGATCGGCGCGATGTGATGCTCGCAATGGGACTCGAAGCGGATGTCGCGCAGCACGACGACTTCGTCGTAGCCGCCGGTCTCCTCGAATGTGCGCTTGAGGTAGTCGCGCGGGTCGGCTCCGTAGCCGGAGAACCACTCTTCATAGGCGCGCACGACGCGTGCCGGCGTGGCGCGCAGGCCCTCGCGGTCGGGATCGTCGCCGGCCCAGCGGATCAGCGTGCGGACGGCAGCCTCCGCTTCCTCGCGCGAGGGCTTCGCCTCTTCCGGCGTCGCCGCCGCCGCGCGGGCACGCGCGCGCTTGTCGTTTACCGCCTTGTCCATTCGATCTCTCCCGCCGCGTCCCATTACGGGTGGCAAATAGCACTTGCCGGGCCGGGCGCAATGTTAACAAACCGGCAACCGTCCCTCCAATCCGCCTGGTAAATGCAAGGGATGCGCAAGGTTCATAGGTCAAAGTCCGCCGCAAGCGTCAACGAAATCGAGCACGGACAGGCCTGCGACCGGCAGCAGCCAAGTATGACGTGCCGAGCGGGAACGGCACCATGCGCCCTCGCGGCCCCCTCAAGAAGCACGCCATAATCACCCGCCGGTTGTTCTCCCTCGTTATCCGCGCCGTCGCCATTACCTCGATGTCTTTCGGCATCGCGTTCGGCTTTCTGTCCGGCACCACCGCGCCGGGGTCGCACTATGACCCGTACAATTTCGCGGTCGGCGTGTCGGCGCTGTTCGGCGCCGCCTGTGGCGCCATCGGCCTGCTCATTTCCCGCATCCAGCGGATGAAGAAGGAGCTGCGCTACCTCGAGGCGCGGCTCGACGAGGCGGCCGACCGCAACTGGGAGATCAAGGAAGCCGAGGAGCGCGCCAAAAGCTTCTTCGAGGCGCAGGACGACGTGATCGTTCGCCGCGACGGCGAGGGCGCGATCACCTACGTCAACGACGCCTTCTGTGCGCTGGCCGGCCGCGAACGCAACACCCTTCTGGCCACCACCTTCGCGCTCCCGGTCTCGCCGGAGAGCGGCAAGAGCGAGCTTCCCGATGGCGCCCGCACCTACGATCAGCAAATCAACTCACCGGACGGCGCGCGCTGGATCGCCTGGCGCGAGGTCAACGTGCGCACCGACGGTGTCGGTGAGACGCAGAGCGTCGGCCGCGACGTCACCGACCGCGTCAAGGCCGAGCGGGCGCTGGCCGAGGCGCGTGATCAGGCGGAGGCGGCCAACCGCGCCAAGTCGCGGTTTCTGACCATGGTTTCGCACGAGATCCGCACACCGTTGAATGGCATACTCGGCATGACCGATCTGCTGGCCGACACCACGCTTTCGGCCGAGCAGACCGCCTATCTGAAGGCGGCCAAAACCTCGGGCGGGACGCTGCTGGCGCTCATCGACGAGATTCTCGACTTCTCCAAGATCGAAGCTGGACGGCTTGATCTGGCGGCGCGGCCGTTTGCGTTGTCCGCTCTCGTCGAGGAAGCGGTCGAGTTGCTCGGGCCGCGCGCCCAGGCCAAGGGACTCGAAATCGGCGGCTATGTCGACGAACGCTTGCCCGCGCGCGTCGTCGGCGACGCGGCGCGGCTTCGCCAAGTGCTGTTCAATCTCGCCGGCAATGCGATCAAATTCACCGAGCGTGGCGGCGTCTCGATTGTTGTCGAGCCAGCCGAAGGATCTGACGCGGTCGCATTCTCCGTGCGCGATACCGGCATTGGCATCTCGGCGCAGGACCAGTCGCGCATCTTCCTTGAATTCGAGCAGGCCGACAGCGGCGCGGCGCGGAAATTCGACGGCACCGGTCTCGGGCTGACCATTTCCAAGCGGATCGTCGAGCGCATGGGCGGCGCGATTGCGGTGGAGAGCAAGCCCGGCGAGGGCGCAACGTTCACGGTCGCACTTACGCTGCCGCGCGCCGGCGAGGCGGAGGAGCCGCCGCTCGCGGTGCCCGATCTCTCCGGCCAGCACATTTTGATCGTTGCGCCGGGGGCAATCGAAACGTCCTTGATCGCCCGGCGCCTGCAGCGCTGGGGCGCGCACACGAGAATCGTCCCCGACGAAAAGGTGGCAGCGGCGATCCTGCCGGAAGAGCCGTGGAGTGCGGTGTTGGTTGATCACGCGCTGGGCACGCCGGCGAGCGAAGAGGTCGCGCGTGTCGCCGCGACGGTGCCCCGGCGTCTTGTGCTGGTGACGCCGGCCATGCGTGGTGAACTTGCGGTGCTCAGAGAGGCAGGTTTCTCTGGTTATTTGATCAAGCCGGTGCGCGCCGTCTCGCTTGCGGCGCGTTTCTCCGCCGCTGACATTTTCGACGCCCCCGTCGGTGAAGAGGCTGTCGATCTGCCGGTCGAAACGGACGCCCGTGGCGGGCTGTCGATCCTGGTCGCCGAGGACAACGAGATCAACGCGCTGCTCGCGCGCGCACTTCTGGTCAAGCTCGGCCACCGTCCGACCATGGCGGCGAACGGCGTCGATGCGATCGACGCTTTCATCGCCGCCCGCGCGGCCGGTACGTTCTACGACCGTGTGCTCATGGACGTGCATATGCCCGGCATGGACGGCTTTGAGGCGACGCGCCGCATCCGCGCCATCGAGGCCGAAGACGAGGGCGCGCGCACGCCGATCATCGCGCTCACCGCCAACGCCTCCGTCGAGGACCGTGATGCCTGCCTCGCCGCCGGGATGGACGGCTTTCTGATCAAGCCGCTCGATCGCGAGCGGCTTGCCGCCGCGCTCGAGATCGCCGACTGGCGGTTCGCACGGCGGCTCGCGTCGTAGACGCGTTACATCGCTGCTGCCCTGTGCTACTTGCGGCCGCGCGAGAAAAGCAAACGAAAACGGAGAAACTGCCTTGCCGATGTCCCCGGGCTACGTCCCGTTCGACCCCAATCCGTCGAAGCCTAAATACAAGCCGCCGGCGGGCGCGGTGGACGCGCATTGCCACGTGTTTGGACCCGAGGCCAAGTTTCCCTACGCGCCTGAGCGCAAATACACGCCCTGCGATGCGCCAAAGGAAAAGCTGTTCGCGCTGCGCGATTTCCTGGGCTTCGACAAAAACGTCATCGTGCAGGCGTCCTGTCACTCCAAGGACAACACCGCCATGGTCGATGCGCTCGACGCTTCGACCGGCAAGGCAAAGGGCGTCGCCTTCGTCGGCGAGGAAGTGACCGACGCCGAACTGAAATGGATGGACAAGGCGGGCGTGCGCGGCGTGCAATTCAACTTTCTCAAGCGGCTCGTCGATATCACGCCGCCCGACGTGCTCAACCGCATCGTCAAGCGCGTTGCGCCGCTCGGCTGGCACATCGTGATCTATTTCGAGATGCCCGATCTGCCCGAATACGAAAGCTTCTTCACCTCGATCCCGACGACAGTCGTGGTCGATCACATGGGCACGCCCGACATCAAGAAAGGCGTCGACCATCCGGAGAACCAGCGCTTTCACCAACTTATGGCCAAGCACAAGAATTTCTACGTCAAGGTAACGTGCCCGGAGCGCATGAGCATCGTGGGGCCGCCCTATGACGACGTGGTGCCGTTCGGCCGCCAACTGGTCGAGCGATTTCCCGATCGCGTGCTCTGGGGCACCGACTGGCCGCACCCGAACATGAAGAAAGTCGCGCCGGACGATGGTTTGTTGGTCGATTATATTCCGAAGATTGCTCCGACCGCGGCGTTGCAGCAGACGCTTCTGGTCGACAATCCGATGCGGCTTTATTGGAGCTGACACGTTTCCCGGATGCGGTGCAGCGCCATAAGCGCGTTTACGGGCGTCTTCGACGCGCTATGGCGGTGCACCGCTGATCCGGGATCGTCAAGAACTCGGAGTGCGTAACGATCCCGGGTCTGCAGCGCACCACTTCGTGCTGCGCTGCGCCCGGGAAACAAGGCGCCAGATGGGCTGCAGGCAAAGGGGGCAAGGCATGGCGACCTTCGTTCTGGTTCACGGTGCCTGGCATGGTGCGTGGTGCTGGCGCCGCGTGGCGAAGCAGCTCGTGGGCGCCGGTCATGACGTGTTCACCCCGACGCTGACCGGGCTTGGCGAACGCTCGCATCTCCTCAATCCCGGCATCAACGTCGACACCCACATTCTCGACGTCGTCAACGAGATGAAGTGGCAGGGGTTGAAGGACGTCGTGCTGGTCGGTCATTCCTACGGCGGCATGGTGATCTCCGGTGTCGCCGAGAAGATGGAAAAGTCGATTGCGTCGCTCGTCATGCTCGATGCGTTCATGCCGGAAGACGGGCAATCGGTGGCCGACATCCAGCCTCTTCAGATGCGTGAGGCGGTGCTGGCCGCGCAACGCTCGGGCGCGACCAGTCTGCCGCCGCGGGCCGCCGAGTTCTTCAAGGTCAACGAAAAGGACCGCGCCTGGGTGGACGCGCAATGCACGCCGCAACCGATCCAATGTTTCCTGCAGAAGCTCACCCTCACCGGCGCGCGCGAGCGCATCGGCGTAAAGACCTACATCAGGGCGAAGGCCTATCCGAGCCCGTATTTCGACGCCGGGCTCGCCACCGCGCGCCAACGAGGCTGGCGCACCTATGAGGTCGAGTGCGGCCACGATGTCATGCTCGACATGCCGCAACGGCTTACCGAGATCTTGCTGGAAGCGGCCTGAACGCGGGCCGCAGCCAAGTTGGAACGGTTCGAAGCCCCGCGTGACTTGCGTTACCAATGCGTGGCTTGCGTTGCCAAGCTGTCTGGCGCGATATATGTGAAACCAAACGGGAGCAGGACCGATGGCCCGCGAACAGCACGATTACGACGATATCCCGGGCACTTTCGTCTTCGATGCCGAACGCTCGCGTCAGGGCTACGGCATCAACATGTTCTGCATGTCGCTGATGAAGGACGAGAACCGCAAGGCTTTCAAGGCCAACGAGGCGGAGTACCTAAAGAAATTCAAGCTGACGCCGGAGCAGGCCGAGGCCGTGCTCAAGCGCGATTACAACGGTATGCTCGAACTCGGCGGCAACATCTATTTCACCGCCAAGCTCGGCGCCACCGACGGCCACTCGTTCCAGCACCTGGCCGCCGTCATGACCGGCTCCGCCCAGCAGGACTACGCCGACATGATGCTCAAGGGCGGACGCTCGGTCGAAGGCAACCGCTCGCGCTCGGGCAAGAACACGCCCTCGAAATTCCTCTCCGCCGGTGCGGCGCCGACAAAGGTCGCCCAGCCGACAGCGAAAGCCAAACCGAAATCCAAAACAGCCAAGCCTCAAGCAGCCAAGTCTAAGATTGCCAAGCCCAAAGCATCAAAGCGCAAGACAGCAAAACGGAAGTAGACCGTGGCCAGAATCATTGCAGGCGTGGGTTCATCGCACGTGCCCGCCATCGGGGCGGCGCTCGACAACGGCAAGACCGAGGAGCCGTACTGGAAGCGGGTGTTCTCGGGTTTCGAGAAATCGCAAGAATGGATGCGGCAGACCAAGCCCGATGTCGCCATCATCGTCTATAACGACCACGCCTCGACGTTTTCGGTCGATCTGATCCCGACCTTCGCGCTCGGCTGCGCGGCGGAATTCCCGCCGGCCGACGAAGGCTGGGGTCCGCGCCCGGTGCCGGTGGTCAAGGGCCATCCGGCGCTCGCCTCGCACATCGCGCAGTCAGTGATCCTCGACGAGTTCGATCTGACCATCTGCAACAAGATGGAGGTCGATCACGGCATGACGGTGCCGATGAATCTGTTGTTCGGCAAGGTCGACAAGAACGCGCACTGGCCCTGCCCAGTGATCCCGCTCGCCGTCAACGTCGTCATGTATCCGCCACCGACCGGCCACCGCTGCTTCATGCTGGGGCGGGCGATCAAGAAGGCGGTGGAATCCTATCCGGATGATCTCAGGGTGGTGATCTTCGGCACCGGCGGCTTGTCGCACCAGATTTCCGGCCCGCGCGCCGGGTTGATCAACTCGAAATGGGACAAGAATTTCCTCGACAATCTGTCCAAGGACCCGCAGCGGCTGGTCAAGATCCCGCACATCGACTACATGCGCGAGGCCGGCGCCGAAGGCATCGAGATGGTGATGTGGTTGATCATGCGCGGTGCGCTCGACGAGAAAGTCGACGAGGTCTATCGCTTCTACACCGTGCCGGCGTCGAATACCGCCGTCGGTCACATCATTCTGGAAAACCGCAAGCGCACGTCGGCAAAGAAGCCTGCGCCGCACAAGCGCGCCGCGGCGCGCGCCAAGGTTCAGCGCGTTCGCAGCTAGGCGTCATTGCGAGCGAAGCGAAGCAATCCAGCTCGGCATACCCGCTCTGGATTGCTTCGTCGCTTCGCTCCTCGCAATGACGGAGCCACCATCGCTTTTGGAGAATCATCATGAAAATCTGTGTCGCCGGGCAGGGGGCATTCGGGCAAAAGCATCTCGATGCGCTCAAGCGCATCCCCGATGTCGAGATCACGTCGCTGGTCGGCGGCAACCAGGACTCGACCGCGCAGGTGGCGAAGAAATACGGCATTCCCCATTACACCGGCGAACTTTCCGAGGGCATCAAGCGCGCCGACGCGGTGATCCTCACCACGCCGACCAAGATGCACTTCCGCCAGAGCGAGCAGGTGATGCGCGCCGGCAAGCACGTGCTGGTCGAGATTCCGGTCACCGACAGCGTCGAGGACGCCGAAGGCCTTGTGAAAATCGCCAAGGAAACCGGCGTCACCGCCATGGGCGGCCATGTGCGGCGCTTCAACCCGTCGCATCAGTACGTGCACAAGAAAATCGTCAAGGGCGAGCTGAAAATCCAGCAGATGGACGTGCAGACCTATTTCTTCCGAAGGAAGAACATCAACGCCGCCGGCAATCCGCGCAGCTGGACCGACCATCTGTTGTGGCATCACGCCGCCCACACGATCGATCTGTTCCAGTATCAGTGCGGCGAGAACATTTCCGACTGCTATGCCGTGCAGGGGCCGATCCACCCCCAGCTCAACATCGCCATGGACATGGGCATCGTGGCCAAGACCCCGTCCGGCGCGGTGCTGTCGCTGTCGCTGTCGTTCAACAATGACGGGCCGCTCGGCTCGTTCTTCCGCTACATCGGCGACACCGGCACCTTCAAGGCGTTCTACGACGACCTTTCCGACGGCAAGGACAATAAGATCGACGTGTCGAAGGTGGACGTGTCGATGGATGGCATTGAACTGGAAGACCGCGAATTCATCGCCGCGATCAAGGAGAAGCGCGAGCCGAACGCGAGCCTCGCGCAACTGCTGCCGTGCATGCACGTGCTCGGCAAGCTGGAAAAGATCATCGACCCGCAGCGCAAGGCGCACGCGTAAACGATCACTCGACGATCCCGATCAGCTTCGCCAGCCGCTCCGGATCGGTCGAGAGCGGCGCGGATTCGCCGTCGTAGACGATGCGGCCCTTGTCGAGGATCACGGTGCGCGGCGAGAACGAGAGCGCGACGCGGCTGTTCTGCTCGACCAGCACGATCGACAGCGCGCTCTCGCCGCGCAGCCGAGCCAGCACGGCGATCAATGTTTCGACGATCACCGGCGCCAAGCCTTCGGTCGGCTCGTCCATCAGCAGGATAGACGGATTGGTCAGCAGCGCGCGCGCGATCGACAGCATCTGCTGCTCGCCGCCGGAGAGCTGATTGCCCATGTTGTCGAGACGTTCCTTGAGCCGCGGGAACAGCTCGAACACGCGCGCCTGCGTCCACGCTCCCGGCCGGGCGCCGACGTCGAGGTTCTCGCGCACCGACAGCGAGGGAAAAATCTCCCGCTCCTGCGGCACGAAGCCGATGCCGGCGAGCGCGCGGCGGAAGCAGGGCACGCCGTTGAGCTTTTGCCCGTCGAGCGTGACCGCGCCGGAATGCAGCGTGGTGTGGCCCATGATGGTGGCGAGCAGCGTGGTCTTGCCGACGCCGTTGCGTCCGATCACGCTGATGCACTCGCCCGGCGCGATGGCGAGATCGATGTCCTCGATGACCACGGTCTCGCCGTAGCCGGCGGAAACGCCGTGCAGTTGCAGCGCGCTAGCCATTGACCGCGCCCTGCGCCGTGGCGTGCGAGGGGCCAAGAACCGCGCCGCGCCCGGCCTGGCCGAGATAGACCTCGCGCACATGCGGATTCGCCTCGATCTCGCGCGGCGTGCCTTCCACAAACACCGCCCCGCTCACCATCACGGTGACGCGTTTGGCGAAGCGGAACACCACGTCCATGTCGTGCTCGATGATGAGCACGGCGATATGCTCGGGCAGCCGCTCGATGGCGTCCAGGATGATGTGGCTCTCGGCGCTGGGTACGCCGGCGGCCGGTTCGTCGAGCAGCAGCACTTCCGGCTTCAACGCGATGGCGATGGCAAGCTCGACCAGCCGCTGGCGCCCGTAGGGCAATTCAGAGACGCGATGGCGCGCGGCATCGGCGAGCTTGAGCATCGCCAACAGCCCCATCGCCTCGCCGATGATGTCGGTGCGCTTGCCGGCTGGATGGAACATCGAGGCGGCCGCGCCGGTGCGTTCGGCCACCGCCATGCAGACGTTTTCCAGAACCGACAGCCCGCGGAACAGCCGGTTGATCTGAAAGGTGCGGGCGATGCCGAGCTTTACCCGTCCGGCCTGCGCCGTGGCGGTGATGTCGCGGCCGCCAAGCAGCACGCGCCCGCGCGTCGGTTTGAGCACGCCGGTGAGCAGATTGATGAAGGTTGTCTTGCCGGCGCCGTTTGGCCCGATCAGCGCGTGGCGTGCGCCGGCGGCGAGCTTGAAATTGATTCCCTGCACGGCCGCCAGCGCGCCGAAAGAGCGGCTCAGATCCTGCGTCTCGAGCCTGATCTCGGTCATGGCTTGCCGCGCCTTGCGCCGTAGCGCTGCCACAGCGTCTCGCCGAGGCCCAAAATTCCGTTGCGCGCGAACAGCGCGATCAAGACCAGAAGGAGCCCGAGGCCGAGCTGCCAAGCGGTCGGATAGACCTCGGCGAGAAAATGTTCGAGCGCGAGATAGACGATCGCGCCGACGAACGCGCCGTAGAGCCGCCCATAGCCGCCAAGAATGAGAACGATGAGCACGGTCGCGGCGCGGTCGAGACCGAGCACGCTCAGGTTCACATAAGCGGTGGTCTGCGCCGACAACCCACCGGCAATGCCGGCCAAAGCCGCCGAAATCCCGTAGCAGACGATCAGCCGCCGCCGCACCGGCGAGCCGATCGCGTGCATGCGCAGCACGTTCTCACGGATGCCGGTGAGGCTCTGGCCGAACGGCGAATAGACCAGCGTGCGCACGAAGATAAAGCAGACGAACAGAACGCCGAGCGCGAACAGATATTGGGTCGTCGGGTAGAGCGGATTGAACCCGAACACGCCGAATACGGGCCCGATCGGTAAGCTCGGCAGGCCGTCGAAGCCACCCGTCCAGGGATAGGCCATGTTGGCCGCTTGTTCGAGCAGCGCCATGGTGCACAGCGTCAGCATCAGGAACGTCAGCCCCGTCGTGCGCAAGAGCACGAGGCCGGAGAGCACGCCGATCACGCCGGCGACGAGTGCGGCGATGAGCAGGGCCGTGATCGGCTCGGTCCACACCCCGTAGGTGGCGAGCATGCCGACCGTATAGGCGCCGGCGCCGAAGAAGGCCGCGTGGCCGAGCGTGATGATGCCGGCATAGCCGAGCGCGAGATCGAGCGAGATCGCGAACAGAATTGTCAGCAGCAGTTCGCAGCCGAAGCCCAGATAATCGGGAAAGGCGAAATAACAGGCGAGCCCGACGATCCAGGGCAGCGCCTCCCACCAGCGCAGACGATGACGGCGCATCAGCGCAAGTGCAGCCGGGTCCGCCGCAAACGCGGCGTCGGAGGGCGCGGCGCTGTCGCTCACTGCTCTTTCCTTCCGAACAGCCCCTGCGGGCGCACCAGCAGGATCAGGATGGTGAGCGCGTAGATGAAGATAGTGCCGCCCTTCGGCAGATAGAGCGTCAGCACGAAGTCGAGCACGCCAAGAAGGAGCGAGGCGTAGTAGACGCCGATGACGCTGCCCAGCCCGCCGACCGATACCACGATCAGAAAGTAGACCAGATATTTGAGCGGGTATTGCGGATCGAGGCCGAGGAATTCGGCGCCGAGCCCGCCGCCGAGCGCCGCCATGCCGCTGCCGAAGGCGAACGTGATGGTGAACAGCCGGTCGACGTCGATGCCGAGCAATTCAGCCATGCGGCGGTTGTCGACAGTGGCGCGAATCTGGGCGCCGATCCGCGTGCGCTCGAAGGTGAGCCAGATGCCAAGCGCGATGAGCAGTCCGACCACGATCAGGAAAATGCTGTAGGCGCGATACTGAACGAAGCCGAGATTGAGCTGGCCGGATAAGCGCTGGCGGCAATTGGAGCGTCTGGCTCTCCGGCCCGACTACGATGACGATTCCGGCAATGAAGATGAAGATCAGGCCGATCGTGAACAGAACCTGGTCGAGTTCGCCGGCGCGGTAGAGCCGGCGATAGAGCGTGCGTTCGAGCACGACGCTCAGCGCTGCGGTGCCGATAAAGCCGAGCGCGAGCGCGGTGGTGAAGCCGAAATGGGCGCGGTTCATCGCCAGCACGACGATGTAGCCGCCGAACATCGCAAAGGCGCCATGGGCCAGGTTGACGAAACCCATCAGGCCCATGGTGACGGAGAGGCCGACCGAGACGATGAACAGCACGGTGCCGGCGGCGAGCCCGCCCAACACGATGCCGGCCAAGTCAGCAACAAAGTTCACGGGTACTCCCGCGCGCGAACGGCAAGGAGCGAACAGGAAGGCGTCCTATTCGCTACTCCGCCATTTCGCTGTTCGCCTTACTTCTTCGGCGCGCAGGGACCGATCGCCAGCATCTTGCACTGATCCTTGACGTCGTTGACCGTCAACAGAACCTTCTCATGCAGCTTGCCGTCCGGGCCCTTCACCACTTCGTCGACATATTCGTTCATGACGACGTCGCGCGTCTCCGGATCGATCATGACCGGGCCCTGCGGGCTCACGAACTTGAAGCCGAGCAGCGATTTCACCGCCGCCTCGCCGTCGTCGAGTTTGCCGTTGGTGGCCTGCGCGGCGTGCACGATGGCGGCCATGCCGTCATAGGCGCCGACCGACGGTGAAGTCCGGCGTCGCATCGGGGCCGTAGGCCTTTTTCCAGGCGGCGACGAAGGCCTTGTTCTGCGGATTGTCGAGATCGGCGTTGTAGTGATGCGTGGTGATCAGGCCGAGAGCGAGATCGCCCATGCCCTGCAGCTTGTTGTCCGGAACGATGTCGCCGGTGCCGATCAATTTGATGCCGGCCTCGCGCATGCCGAGCGCCGCATAGGTCTTGACCACGGCGGTCGATTGATCGCCGGCCGGCACGAACACGAACAGCACATCCGGATGCTCGTCCTTGGCGCGCTGGAAGAATGGCGTGAAATCGGGCGTGGCGCCGGGGCCGCCCGCCGGAATGGCATCGACCACCTTGCCGCCGTTCTTCTCGAACGCGTAGTTTGAACGCATCCAACGCGTCCTTGCCGGGCGGATAGTCGGTGTAGGCGACGACCGCGGTTTTCGCGTGCATGTATTTCGCGGCCTGCTCGCCCATGACGTAGCTCGACTGCCAGAGCGTGAACGAGGTGCGCACGAAATACGGCGACAGATTTGTGATGAACGAGGTGCCGGCGTTCATGATGACCGCCAGCCTCTGGCCGGCGGTGATCACCGGCGCGGAGGCAATGGCGTCGGGCGAATAGACCCAGCCGGCCAGCACGTCGACCTTTTCCTGGGTCAGCAATTCCTGTGCGTCGATCTTGGCGGCGGCGCCGTTCGGCGCCTTGGTGTCGCGCTGAATGATCGTGATCTTATAAGGCTTCACCTGATCGGCATTGAGCGCGAGATATTGCTCGATGCCGCGGTTCATTTGCTGAGCGATTTCGGCGCCAACGCCGGTAAAGGGCAGGCTGAGCCCGACTTTGACTTCCTGCGCCATCGCCGCCGTCGTCGAAACGGCAAGTGCGGCAATTGCAGCAGCAGCGGCTATTCGTTTGGACATCTTAATCCTCCCAGTGACGTAAGATTTTCCTCGGATTTCGGCAGCGATCTCCCCGATGCGCGATACTAGGGCGAAAGCCCAAAATGGCGCAAGCGAGCGGGCAATTTCGCTGTGCGTGTCTTAGTCGCGCTTTTGCGGGATTTTCAGGGACGTCGGCGGGAAACGCGATGACGCGCAGATGAAGGAGGCCCGGTATCAAGCCCGGCCCGGTATTAAGCCCAAGTCGCTAGGCCCAAGTCGCGAAGCTCAACCCCGTGCCCGTCCCGGCCGGCGTCCGGTAGCCCGGAACGTATTCGAACCAGTTGAGATCGAGATGCTCGCAGGCGCCGGCGACGCCGACCCAATTGAGGATTTCCGAGCTGCCGGAGTGAAGCTTGTTGCGCGGCAGGTTTTGTAGGAACGCAGCGTCCTTGTCGGCGCAGGCTTTGAGGATGGCGCGGTCGAAATCCTCGTCGACCAGAAAATGGCTCAAGCCGCCGGAGGCGACGACGCCGATGCGGGCATTGCCAGGAAAGGTTTCGACCGCCTGGCGAATGGCGCGGCCGAGTTCGTAGCAGCGGCGCGGCCGCGGCTGGTTTGGCGGAAAGTAGGTGTTGAGAAACACCGGCACGATCGGGATCGGCTTTGCCGGGTCCATCACGCGGCGATGCATATAGGCCATGCCGTGGCCTTCGCCTTCGCCGTCACGCATGCGCTTCGATGACGCCGGATCGAAACCGTTGTCCATCAGAAAGCCGATCAGATGGAGCGCGAGCTTGGCATCGACCGGATAGGGGCGCGGCTTGTTGTCCTCGAAAAATCCCTGCCGGTTCTTCACGTACCATTCCGGGAAGCGCTGCCGGTATTGTTCGTGCTGCTCGTTGCTGTTGAGGATCGTCTCGCCGTAATAGATCGCAAAAGTCGGCCGGTTGTCTTCCAGATAGGCTTCGTCCTGATCGTCGCTCATGACGATCAGCGCGTCGAGGTTTGCCGAGTGGAGGGCTTTGCTCAAATGCGCGCCCGCCTCGCGCGCCTTGTTTTGCCGCGCGACGAGTTCTGAGGGCGCGACCATCGCCGCCATTTTCGGGTCGGCCTTCTCGAGAAGCTCGGCGTAAGTCGCCGGCTTGCCCTCTTTGTCGCGATGCCTGATCTTCTGGTCGGTTTCCTCAAAGCGCGGCAAAGTCTCGTCGGAGGCGAGCAGCATCGGCGTGTGCGAGCTGCCGAGCCCGAGCACGATTTTGGCCATCTGCACCTCCCTGCTGCGCTTCTTTGGCGGTCAGCTCTTGCGCGACGCACCGTAGCATAGAAGCGGCTTGGGCAAGCAGGGAAGCCATGCGCTACGCGGGCGGCGTCCCTGCGGCTTGCTGTTCGACGCGACCATCCGCCGGGCGGAAATAAAGGGCGTACGCAATCAGCGCGGCGCCGGCGAGCAGAAGCGGGGCCGACAGCACCATGCCCATAGTCAGCCCGTGCGCAAGCTTTTCCAGCTGCGGGTCCGGCTCGCGGAAGAACTCGGAAATAATGCGCGCCGCGCCATAGCCGATGCAGAAAATGCCGGTGACGAGGCCGGGGCGCTTGAGCGCGCCGCCGCGCACGAACAGCGCGAGCACGACGAAGAGCAGCAAACCCTCCAAGCCCGCCTCATAGAGCTGGCTCGGATGTCGCGGCTCACCATCGACGCCGGGAAAGATCATCGCCCACGGCACGTCGGTCGGACGTCCCCACAATTCGGGCCGGATGAAATTGGCGATGCGACCGAGAAGAATTCCAATCGGCGTCGCGGCAGCGCACAGATCGGTGACCGTGAGCAGCGAGACTTTCTTCTCGCTGGCGAAATACCAGATCGCCAGCGCGGCGCCGATCAGGCCGCCGTGGAACGACATGCCGCCTTTCCACGGCTCGACGATCTCCAAAGGATGCGCGAGGTAGTAGTGTGGATCGTAGAAGATCACTTGCCCAAGTCGTCCGCCCACGACCACCGCGATCGCGAGATAAATCACCAGGTCGGAGAGGCTCGCCGAACTCGGCCGCGGTGCGGCGCCCCAAAGCCGGTTGCTGCGCAGGAGCATCCAGGCATAGGCCCAGCCGAGGCCGAGCCCGCCGACATATGCCAAGGCGTACCAGCGCACCGGAAGCGGGCCGATGTTAAACGCCACCGGATCGAACACCGGATAGGAAATGACAAAGGGGACCATCGAGGATAGTGCCGGTGAAGGATGGTTTGCGAGCGGCGGGGACCTTCCGGTCTCATTATGACACTGATGCGAACCGCAGCTAATGACCTTTTAAGCGGTCAGACGACAAGGTGAACGTTGTATAGACTTACTGGCCGGGCTGCGAGCTTTCAAAAATGTACAGCGCCACGATCGGAACTCGACGCTACACGTTCCCCGATCTGAAAGCATTGCTGGCCAAGGCCACGCCCGGGCGCAGCGGCGACCGGCTGGCGGGCATCGCGGCGGAAAGCGGCGAGGAACGGGTCGCGGCGCAATTTGCGCTCGCCGACTTGACGCTCAGCACCTTTCTCGACGAAGCAGTCGTCCCTTACGAGAGCGACGAGGTCACGCGTCTCATCATCGACAATCACGATCACAGCGCCTTCGCGGCCGTTGCGCATCTGACAGTCGGCGGATTTCGCGACTGGCTGCTGGCGGATGAGACGACGAGTACAGTCCTCTCCACACTCGCCCCCGGAATCACCCCAGAAATGGCCGCCGCTGTCAGCAAGATCTGCCGCCTGCAGGATCTCATTCTGATTGCGGCGAAATGCTCGGTGGTGACGGCTTTCCGCGACACGATCGGCCTGCCGGGCCGGCTGTCGGTGCGGCTGCAGCCGAACCATCCGGCCGACGACGCGCGCGGCATTGCGGCGAGCATTCTCGACGGTCTGTTGCTCGGCGCGGGTGATGCGGTTATCGGCATCAATCCGGCGACCGACAGCCCCGAACGCGCGCATGCGCTGCTCTCGATGCTTGATGAGATTCGCCAAAAGCTCGACATCCCGACGCAAGCCTGCGTGCTGGCGCATGTAACCACCACGCTCGACCTCATCCGCAAGGGCTCGCCGGTCGATCTCGTCTTCCAGTCGATTGCCGGCACCGAAGCCGCAAACAAAAGTTTCGGCATCGATCTCGCGTTGCTCGCCGAGGCGCGCGACGCGGCGCTGACGCTTCACCGCGGCACGGTCGGTGACAACGTGATGTATTTCGAGACCGGACAGGGCAGCGCGCTTTCGGCGAACGCGCATCACGGTGTCGATCAGCAGACGCTGGAGGCGCGCGCTTATGCGGTGGCGCGGACGTTCAAGCCGCTGCTGGTCAACAGCGTGGTCGGGTTCATCGGACCGGAATATCTCTACAACGGCAAAGAGATCACCCGCGCCGGGCTGGAGGATCATTTCTGCGCCAAGCTGATGGGCGTGCCGATGGGCGTCGACGTTTGCTACACCAACCACGCCGAAGCCGATCAGGACGACATGGACGCGCTGCTCGCGCTCTTGGTCTCCGCCGGAGTGAACTTCGTCATGGGCGTGCCGGGCGCCGACGACATCATGCTCGGCTACCAGAGCACCTCGTTTCACGATGCGCTCGCCATGCGCGATCTGTTTTCCCGCCGGCCAGCGCCCGAGTTCGAGACTTGGCTTGCGCGGCAAGGGCTCATCGATCGCGCCGGGCGCGTGCGACCCGCGACTCTGCCCGGACACTTTCGTGCGCTTTTGCCGGCCTGACCTCCATGAGCGGAAACGGCGTCCCGACGCACTCCAAGTACGCACCCCCGGCGGGCGTCGACGAATTATGGGCGGATTTGCGCCAACTGACCGCTGCGCGCATCGGACTTCCGCGCGCCGGCGCTTCGCTGGCGACCGGACCGTTGCTCGACTTTGCGCTCGCGCACGCGCGCGCCCGCGACGCCGTGCATGAACAGCTCGACGAAACGCGGCTGCGCGCCGAACTCGCCGCCCTCGGCTTGCCGATCATTAATGTTGCGAGCGCAGCGCGCGACCGCGCGACCTATCTGATGCGTCCTGACCTTGGCCGCTGTGTGGACCCGGATAGCGTCGCGGCGCTGGCCGCGCCGCGCGGCAATTACGATGCCGTCTTCGTGATTGCCGATGGGCTTTCCGCGCGCGCCGTGCAGACGCACGCGCAGCCGGCTATTGGCCGAAGTCATTCCGCAATTGCGCGCAGCAAGGCTGGCGGATCGCGCCGCTGATCATCGTGCGGCAGGGGCGCGTCGCGATCGGCGATGCCATCGCCGCCGCTCTCGGCGCTACTTGTGTAGCGGCTCTCATCGGCGAGCGCCCCGGGCTTTCCGCGCCCGACAGCATGGGCGCCTATCTGACTTTCAAGCCGCATGCCGCAACGACCGACGCCGAGCGCAATTGCATCTCCAACATCCGGCCCGAAGGCATCGGTTACGGCGAGGCCGCTGCAAAGATCGTGCATCTGCTGCGCGCCATGCGCGTGCGGCGGCTGTCGGGCGTGGCGCTCAAGGACGACTCGGACCGCCGCCTCATTGACGGCTGATTGGCGCTGGCCGAAAGTTGCGACAACCCATCAGGCCGCAGGCCGTTGCAACTCAGCCATGTCGTTGCACGGACAGCGGAAATCCCCTAAACGACAGGCACCAAGCGCAAGCGAAGGCAAGTTTCATTGGCAGCGCGGCGGGGCGCGGCGCGCACATTTAGGGATCGCACAATGACCGGAATGCTGGAACACGAACTACCCGGGCTCGGCCACAACAAGCCGTCCGACGAAGACGCCGACGCAGATCAAGCACGCCAAATGGGAGCGCTGGTCCGGAAGCGCACCTTCGTGCGCGCACTCGAAGGCACCTACAGCCATCTCTACAAGAAGCTGCTCGAAGAGCCGCGGGTCTATTCGTCCAAGGATCATCCCTGGAAGGGCGGCCCGTCGATGTACGGCAAGCACATCATCTCCCCGCAATCGGTCAACATCGTGCAGTCGATCGAATCGCACATCGAGTGCTACGCGCCGCTCAACGCCGGGCAGAAGCACGGCCATCTCAACAGCGCGGTGTTCTACGTGCTCAAGGGCCACGGCCACGACGTTCACGACGGCCGCTACATGAAATGGAAAGCGGGTGACGTGATGCTGGTGGAGAACGCGAGCGTCCATCAGCACTTCAACGACGACGACAAGGAATCGGCCATCCTTCTGGTGTTCAAGGCGAAGCCGCTGTTTTTGTTCATGCACCTTCTGTTCCAGAAGATGGTGGAATGGCCGACCGACAAGCTGCCGCCCGGCGTCAAGGAATTCCATCCGCCGACGGAAATCTGAGCCGGGAGGGCAAGCATGTCATTGTTCGAAGACAAGGGGCCGTCGCTCTCCGGCACGCAGCAGAGCAATTTCCTCGCCGAGGCGATCGCCGAGTCGGAGCAGTTCCGCGCCGACTACGCCACGCTGCCGAACGTCATCAAGGCCGAGGACATGCCGTGGGAGCGCTCGCCCGACGGCCTGATCAAGCATCTGGTCAACAAGAAGATGCACACGCGCGAGTGCTGCATCGAGGCCTACATGCAGTTCCTCAAGGACGGCGAGCGCTCGGGCAAGCACCGTCACATGTGGGAGGAATTGTTCTTCGTGGTCGAGGGCTCAGGCTACGACCTGCACTGGGACCTGAAATGGGACTGCCTCGAAGCGTTCGAGTGGGAATGGGCGCCGGAGCCGAGGAAATTCGAATGGACGGTCGGCGATTACGTCTACATTCCGCCGTTCACCATGCACCAGCACTTCGCCAAGCCCGGCGAGGAATGCCGCATCATCGTGATGAGCAATCGCATCGTCAAAGACATGGGCTTTGACTGGTACGATCAGGTCGAACACGCGCCGGGGTTTTAGCTATTTTTCGGCCCCCAGCGCGAAGCGTGGGCGGCTTCGCTTTACCCTTACCCGATCGTCTCGGCGATCGCTCGCTTGAGGTGTGCTTGGTCGGAAGCGGTGAGCTTGCCCAGTTGGCGAATGATCAGGCCTTGCTCAAGCGTAGCAAAGACCGGCTTTATGGCGGACGGCTTGAGAAGGCCGGCGGTCCGCCATTCGTCGATCCAGACTTCTCCAAGGGTAAGGTTCGGACGAAACTGGCTGGTGACTGCCATCACAACGACATCAGGCTTGGCGTGGTTATAGGCAGTGTTGCTGACGATCACGGCAGGGCGGCGTTTTGATGCCTTCTGATCGGTAAATGGGAATGGTACCAGGACGATATCGCCGAATTCGAACGCCATAGCGTTTACAACGCGTCGTAGACGGCATCTTCCGGGTTGTCCCAGACTGCGGTGAATGAGGCTTCGCTCGTTTGCGTAGCCGCGCGGGTCAATGATCGCTCCTGTTCGCGAGCGGCGATGAACTCGACAAAATCCTCAACCTCGGCGATCCGGTCGGCCGGAAGCGCTTGGATTTTTTCGATCAAAGCTTTGGCGTTCATGGTTCCTCGCGTCGCTATCAGACGAGGGTAAAAATCCGTTGTCGAAGTCGAGAAAGACAGCCGATAGCGTAGAGTATCATATGGTACGCGCTTTGCGTAGAGAACAGTCTGTGAGGAGTGATGATCGCGCAGAGGCTGACGCGCTTCTCCTCCGCTTCGCGAGGGCGGAATTCGCAGGCTGCTCCCAGCCGAATACGCTGCGGCCGCCATAAGCGGGCGACTGCTCGAATTCCTCGGCGATGATTTTTTGCAGCGGTGGCCCGTCAACGACCCGCTCCAGGCGGCGCGACTCGCGGTCGAGCCGCTCCAGCGCGGCCAATTGCTCGTCCTGGCCGAGCTTCGCTTTCGTCACCGCTGACTTCAGCACCCGAATGGTCTCGTCATAGACCTTGGTCGGCACTGGAAACGGGTGCCGGTCCTTGCCGCCGTGGGCGAGGGAGAAGCGCGCCGGATCGGAAAAGCGGCAGGGCGCGCCGTGCACCACCTCGGCGACCAGAGCGAGCGCGCGCACCGTGCGGGCGCCGACGCCCGGGGTGAGCAACAGATCGGCGAAATCGGCCGGCCCGCGTTCGGCCGCTGCGGCGAGCGCGCCGTGCAGGCGGCGCAGGTGAACATCCGCCGGGCGCACGTCGTGATGCGCCGGCATGACCAGAAACGGCAGGCTCGCCTGCGGCGGTGGCGCGCCGTCTGGCGCGTTGATGGCCGCGAGTTCGCGCGTGATGCCGTCCGGCCCGAGCGTGGCGAGGAGATCGAGTTGTTTGCTGCGCGAAGCTTCAGCGCGCCGGTCGGTGAGATTGATGATGTCGCCTTGGGCGCGGCCTTCGATGGCGGTGTGCGGTTCGTCGACGAAGCTTTGCAATCCTTCGGAAAGCCAATGGTAGCGGCGCGCCTGCCGGCGCTCGCCGTTCATGCCTTGCTGCACCACCACCCAGCGTCCGTCGTCGGCGACGATGAAGCCGTGCAGATAAAGATCGAAGCCGTCCTGCACCGCGGCGCTGTCGACCTTGGCGACGAGCCTGCTCGCGCCGGCGAGCGCGCTGCCGTCGAAGCCGATGCGCTCACCGATCCTCACCAATTCGTCCGGTGTGCGGCGCGAGTGATTGCCGCGCCCGCCGCAGACATGCAGGCCGAGTTCGCCGGCGAGCGGGTTGAGCCCGCGCTTGAGCGCACCGAGCACGCTCGTGGTGATGCCGGAGGAATGCCAGTCCATCCCCATCACCGCGCCGAACGACTGGAACCAGAACGGATGTGACAGCCGGCGCAGGAATTCATCGCGCCCGTACTGGTGCACGATGGCCTGTGTGATGACCGTGCCGAGCCGTGTCATCCGCTCCGCCAGCCACTTGGGAACGTGGCCGTTGTGAAGCGGCAGGTCCGCGCTGCCCGATCGTCGCGTCATGGACCGTCCTGGTTGGCGGGTATCGTCGTTCCTATTTCGTTCTTGTGCGCGAAAAAGTCAATATCGACCGCTATTTGCGGCCCTAAGGCACCAGCAGAAGCTTGCCCAAAACCACTCCGCTTTCGAGCATCTGGTGGGCGCGGGCAGCCTCGGTCAGCGGCAGGCGGGCATGGATGCGCGGATGCAGTTTGCCGGCGGCGAGCATGTCGATCAGCGCGCGCATGCCGGCGCGGCGTTCCTCGACCAGATGATCCCAAGTGTGGATCGAGAATTGGCGGATCGCCACGGAGTTTTTGCTCGCGCGTAACGTCGGCTGCAGGTCGAGCTGCGCCTTGCCGCCGAGACCGCCGTACACCACCAGCACGCCGCAAGGCGCGAGCAGCGCGAGCTTGGCCGGAATGCTCGGTCCTCCGACCGGATCGATGATGATGTCGACGCCGCGGCCGGCGGTAATCTCGTTGACCCGCGCGCCGACATTCTCGGCTTTGCGATCGACGACATGGTCGGCGCCGAGCTCGCGGGCAAAGCGCGCTTTCGCTTCGCTGCTGACAACGCCGATGACGGTCAGACCGGCCACCTTCGCCAGATCGATGAGCGCATTGCCCATCCCGCCGGCGGCGGCATGGATGAGCACGCTCTGGCCGCTGCGTGGGCGCACCGCATCGTTGAAGATGTGATAGGCGACTTGATAGTTGGCGAGCGTTGCCGCCGCGTCGAAATCGACATTGCCGGGAAGAACGAAAGTCGCCTCGGCCGGTGCCACAACATATTCGGCGTAATGCCCGCCGCGATGCGGACGCTCGCGCGCGGTGGTGTAGACGCGTTGGCCAACCTGCCGCGAGGTCACGCCTGTTCCGACCTTTTCGATCGTACCGGCAAGCTCGGTGCCCGGAATCGCCGGCAGCGGCGGCATCCAGCTATACGTGCCGGCGCGAATGTTGGTGTCCGGAATGCCGACGCCGATGGCGTGCGCACGAATCAGCACTTCGCCCGGCTTGGGATCCGGGATCGGCACCTCGAGGCATTGCATGACGCTCGGCGGGCCCGGCTCGTGGAATTGGATGATCTTCATCGATGATGTCCTTCGACGGTATCGCTTCGGCGTCAATTCATCTTTGTCACGATGGTCCGGATGGGGACGTCTTTGCGCACGAGCGCGATTCCGGCGCGGCCGGCCAGATCCACCCAGGATTCCGGTGGGCTGGAGAAGGTCCACAATTCGTCGCCCGGCAGCATCGCGGCTTTGAAGTCCTCCCACTCTCGATGCATAAAGCCAAACGGCTTTCTGGCATCTGGAAAGCGTGCGGCCCGGTCATCCTTTATTCCGGGATGTTGCGCCTCCGCTTCGGCAATCGTCACCTTCTTTTGCAGCCACGCCAGCGGGATCACCGGAGTTGCCTCGTCCGCTGCCGCTGACTGCGCGACGGCGCAGAATCCGAGCAGCGCGCATAATGCCGCAGCAAACACCGAGACGCATTGTTTGAGCTCCGTGGCGCTACGGCAAGGTGATGTGGGCCTCTTTGATCACGCGGCCCCACAATTGCAACTCGTCGCCGATGAATTTGGTTGCGTCGGCGACGCTCCCGCCCATCGGCTCGAGCTGCAGCGCTTCGAGCTTGGCGGCGATCTCTGGCTTTTTCAGGATGGCGTTGGTGTCGCGGTTGATCTTGTCGGCGAGCGCCGAGGGCAGACCGGGCGGACCGGCCATGGCAAACCAGGTGATCGAGCGGAAGCCGGGCAGCCCTTGTTCGGCGACCGTCGGCACGTCGGGGATGGCGCTGTCGCGCTGCTCGCTGGCGACGCCGAGCAGTTTCAGCTTACCCGCGCGGTAGAGCGGAATCGAGGTGGCGAGCGTGTCGAAGAACATGTCGACGTTGCCGGCCATGACGTCGGTCAGCGCCGGCTGCGCGCCGTGATAGGGGACGTGAATCATCTGGATGCCGGCCAAGACTTCGAGCTCGCTCCCCGACAGATGCGCTGTCGAACCGACGCCTTGTGAGGCGAAGGTCAGCTTGCCCGGATTGGCCTTGGCGTAGGCGATCAGGCCTTGGACATTGCTGGCCGGGAAATTCGGCCGCACGTCGAGCACATTGGCAATCTTCGTCAGCAGAATGATCGGCACGAACTTGGCCGGGTCGTATTTGATGTCGTGATAGAGAAGCTGATTGATCGCGAGCGGCGAGGGTGGGCACAGCAGCAGCGTGTAGCCATCGGGGGCGGCGTGCGCGACATATTCGGAGCCGAGATTCATCGCCGCGCCCGGCATGTTCTCGACGATGACGGGCTTGCCCCATGTTTCGCTGAGCTCGTTCGCGACCAGACGCGCCACGATGTCGGTGGTCGATCCGGGCAGCACCGGCAGCACGATCTTGACCACGTGAGTGGGATAAGGCTCCTGCGCCCGGCTTGCTGTCGCGGCGAACACGGCCAGCAAGAGCGCGAAGAGCCACGAACGGGCATACCTCATATCGAACCTCGGCATTGATCATTTGCGCAGAGCGTGCGGGCGACTATAGAAATCCGACCAGCAAGAGCCAACACCGCGCGGGGGTTGTGCGGCGCGGCGTATTGCCCAGGCGTGTGAGCTAAGGAATGGCGACGAAGTATCGGCTGGGCGTCGACGTCGGCGGCACGCACACGGACCTGGTGCTGCTCGATGCCGGGAGTGGCGCTATTGCGGTCGAAAAAGTGTCGACGACGCCGAAAAATCCGGCGCTCGGCATCATGCGCGGCATCGGCAATTTCGCCGCGCGCGGCGTCGATCTCTCGGCAATCGAGTTCTTCTCCCACGGCACCACGATCACCACCAACGCGCTGCTGGAAATGCGCGGCGCCAAGGTCGGGCTGCTGATCAACCGCGGCTTTCGCGCCGTGCAGGAGACGCAGGGGCAGGCGCGCGACGGCAATCCGTTCGATTATTTCTTCCAGAAGCCAACGCCGATCGCGCCGCAGAGTCTGACGCGCGAGATCGGCGGGCGCATCGATTATACCGGCACCGAGCTTGAGCCGCTCGACGAGGACGCGGTACGCAAGGCGGCGGCCGAGTTGAAAGACGCGGGCGTTGCTTCGATCGCGGTCTGCTACCTGTTCTCGTTCATGAACGCCGCCCACGAAGAGCGCAGCGGCGCGCTTATCCGCGAGGTGTTTCCCGAGGCGCACGTTTCGCTCTCCTGCGAGGTGCTCTCGCGCGTGCGCGAATGGCCGCGGCTGTCGGCGACGCTGCTCAACGCGTATCTCGCGCCGGTTCTCGTCACCTACGTCGCCGATCTGGAAAAGCGGCTCAGCGCGGCGGGCGTGACGACGCAGCAGCGTTTTCTCATGCAATCGAACGGCGGCGTCATGCCGTTCGCCGCCGCGGTGACCGGGCACAAGACGGTGCACAGCCTGTTGTCGGGACCGGCGGCGGGCGCACGGGCGAGCGCCTTTCTGCCGCGCGAGGAGCATTTGGGTGCGCGCGGCCTGGTCACGCTCGACATGGGCGGAACGAGCTGCGACATCGCCTTCATCGAAGGCGGCGCGCCGCTCGAAGTCACCGAAGGCACGGTGGCGCGCCGGCAGCTCGACGTGCCGGCGCTCGACCTCACCACCATCTCGGCTGGCGGCGGCTCGATCGTATGGATCGACCGCGCCGGCTTTCTGTCGGTCGGGCCGCAGAGCGCGGGCGCCGACCCGGGACCTGTCTGCTACGGCCGCGGCGGCAAGAATCCGACGGTGACGGACGCCGACATCGTCTGCGGACTGCTCAACCCCGATTATTTTCTCGGCGGCACGCAGAAGCTCGACGTGCAGGCGTCGCGCGCCGCGCTCGAAGCGACGATCGCCAAGCCGATGCGGATGACGCTCGAGGAGGCCGCCGCCGGCATCCGCCGCATCGTCGATATGCGCATGGCCGATGAGGTGCGCGTGTTTGCGGCGCGGCGCGGCGTCGACTTGAGCGAATTCGCGCTATTGCCGTTTGGCGGCGCTGGCGCGGTGCACGCCGCCGCTGTCGCCGAGGAACTCGGCATGCGCCGCATTATCGTGCCGCCGCGGCCGGGCGCGTTCTCGGCGCTCGGCCTGCTCTGCACCGACGTGCTGCACGATTACATCCGCTCCGAGCTTTGCCCGCTCGATCGGCTCGATCCCGCGCATGCCGAGGCGATTTTTCGCGAGCTTGAGGCGAAAGCCGCAAGCGAGCTTGCCGAAGAAGGCCTCGATCCGAGCGCCGCCGCCTTCGAGCGCGATCTCGACATGCGCTATGGCGGGCAGGGTTATGAGTTGCGCGTGTCGCTAGGCGGCCTCTGGTCCGGCGCGCTCGATGCCAAGGCGCTCGACGCGGCGCGCGCGCGCTTTGACGACGTGCATGCGCGCATTCACGGCCATGCCGCCAAGGAGAAAAGCGTCGAGGTGGTCAGCTATCGTTTGCGGGTGCGCGTGAGTGTGCCGAAGTTTTCCCCGCAAGCGCAAGCAGCACAGTCGCCGGCGCCGCCTCTTGCCGAAGCGGTGAAAGGAAAGCGCGCCGTGTTCTTTACGGCGGAGCATTCGACCGAGGCGACGATCTACGATCGCGAGCGCCTGCCCGTCGGCGCGAGCTTCGCAGGCCCGGCGATCGTCGAGCAGTTCGATGCGACGACGGTTGTGCCGTCAGCCTGGCAGGCCTCGGTCGACCGTTACGGCAATCTAATTTTGGAAAGGGAACTTGACCTCTGACTCGTCCCGCGCGGGCTTGACCCGCGCATCCACGTCTTAGTGGCCCGGTTGAACCAAAGACGTGAATGGCCGGGTCAAGCCCGGGCGTGACGACATGAGAGGAGCGGGATTGCATTCAGCTCTGCCAGCCGAAGGCGATCTTATCGAGCACGCGGGTGCCGAATTTCTCGGAGCTGCGCGCCACCGCCTTGCCGCCGAGCGCACGGTAGAATTCTACCGCATTGTCGTTTTCCGACAGCGCCCAGACGATCAGCGATTTGAGTGCGCTCTGCGCGAGATCGCGGCGGGCGGCGGTGAACAGCCGGCGGCCGAAGCCGAGCCCCTGGAATTCCGGCCGCAGATAAAGCTCGTAGATTTCGCCGTCGTAATAGAGGCTGCGCGCCCGGTTGCGGCCGTAATTGGCGTAGCCGGCGATCTTGTCGCCGAATTGCAGGAGCGCGATGCGGCTGCCCTTGCGGATGGCGCTATCCCACCAGGTCGGACCGCGGCGCGAAATGAGCTTTTCGAGTTCGGTGCCCGGAATGATGCCCTGATATGCGGTCCGCCACGCTTCGTCGTGGCATTCGGCGACTGCGCCGGCATCGTTTGCCTTGGCGCGGCGGACTTCGATCAGGATGGTGCTCATGACATAATCAAAGCAAGCGATTCCACGGGCTTCAAGTGCAGAGATTCACGCATCGTTAACGATGTGGATTATTGGCGGAATTACGCCGACGACAAGGATAAAAATGCAAGGCGGGTCCGTAATGTGCGGTCCCTGTTGCAAGAGCGCCACGGTTCCCGGAATTCTCCGCGGACACCCGCTTCGCCGCTGGGTTAGCGTGGCGCTTGCCCAGGTTGACGCAAGGGAACCCGCCGCTCAGACGCGTTCGGCTTCCTTGCGTCGCTCGTCGCGCTTGCGGTCGTTCGGGTCGAGCAGCTTCTTGCGTAGCCGAATCGATTTCGGGGTGACCTCGACGAATTCGTCGTCCTCGATATAGGCCAGCGCCTTCTCCAGCGTCATGCGGATCGGCGGCGTCAGGCGAATGGCCTCATCCTTGGAGTGCGTGCGGATATTGGTGAGCTTCTTGCCTTTGAGCACGTTGACTTCGAGGTCGTTGCCGCGGGTGTGCTCGCCGACGATCATGCCGCGATAAACCTTCCAGCCCGGCTCGATCATCATCGGGCCGCGGTCTTCGAGGTTCCACATGGCGTAGGCAACCGCGTCGCCTTGATCGGTCGAGATCAGCACGCCGTTGCGCCGGCCGATGACTTCGCCGCGATAGGGACCATAGGCGTGGAACAGCCGGTTCATCACCGCGGTGCCGCGGGTGTCGGTGAGGAGGTCGCCGTGGTAGCCAATCAGCCCGCGGGTCGGCGCGTAGAAGATCAGCCGCACACGGCCACCGCCGGAGGGCCGCATCTCGACCATTTCACCCTTCCGCTCGGCCATCTTCTGCACGACGATGCCGGAATGCTCGTGGTCGACGTCGATGACGACTTCCTCGATCGGTTCGAGTATTTCGCCCGATGGGTCGTGCTGGAACAGGACTTTCGGCCGCGACACCGACAGCTCGAAGCCTTCCCGCCGCATGGTCTCGATCAGGATGCCGAGCTGCAATTCGCCGCGGCCGGCGACCTCCATCGAATCCTTCTCGGTCAATTCGGAAACGCGCAGCGCCACGTTGCCCTCGGCCTCGCGCAGGAGCCGATCGCGAATCACGCGGCTCTGCACCTTGTCGCCTTCGGTGCCGGCGAGCGGCGAATCGTTGATGCGGAAGGTCATGGTCAGGGTGGGCGGATCGATCGGCTGCGCCGGCAGCGGCTCGGTCACCTCGGGCGCGCAGAGCGTGTGGGAGACGAACGCCTCCGGCAATCCGGCAATGGCGATGATGTCGCCGGCAAACCCTTCCTCGATCGGGGTGCGTTCGAGGCCGCGGAAGGCCAGCACTTTGGTGACGCGGCCCTCTTCGATGAGCTCGCCGTGCCGGTCGAGCACCTTCACGGGCTGATTGGGCTTCACGCTGCCGGAGAAGATGCGGCCGGTCACGACGCGGCCGAGATACGGGTTGGCCTCCAGAATCGTGCCGAGCATGCGGAACGGGCCTTCCCCGACCGGGGGCGGCGCGACGTGGCGGATGACAAGATCGAATAGCGGCGCCATGCCCTGATCCTTCGGACCTTCCGGGCTGGACGCCATCCAGCCCTGCTTGGCCGAGCCGTAGAGGATCGGGAAATCGAGCTGCTCTTCGGTCGCATCGAGCGCGGCAAACAGGTCGAAGACCGCATTGGCGACTTCGGTGGGACGGGAGTCGGAGCGATCGACCTTGTTGATGACTACGATGGGCTTCAAGCCCATTTTCAGTGCCTTGGAGACCACGAACTTGGTCTGCGGCAATGGCCCCTCGGCCGCATCGACCAGGACCAGCGCGCCGTCCACGATGTTGAGGATGCGCTCAACCTCGCCGCCGAAATCGGCGTGGCCGGGGGTGTCGACAATATTGATGCGGGTGTCGTGCCAGACCAGCGAGGTCGCCTTGGCGAGGATGGTGATGCCGCGTTCGCGCTCGAGGTCGTTGGAATCGAGCGCGCGTTCGACCACCCGCTGATTGTCGCGGAACGATCCCGATTGCTGCAGCAGCCGGTCGACCAGGGTGGTCTTGCCGTGGTCGACGTGGGCAATGATGGCGATATTGCGGAGGTTCATCGAGGGAATTTCATAGGGCTATGAGCGGGGGCCATAAACCAAAACGAGCCCCAAGGGAGGGGCCCGCGCGTGCCGGGAATATAGTCAGCCGATTCGCTGAAGCAATGTCACTTTAGCGAAGTTCGATGAACGTAATACATCTTGGCTCGTTAGCCATTTTTCCGGCTTAAATTTTGCATTCTTGGAAGTTCCATGCGCTGCCCATTGACTGTCTCGATCCGCCGGCGGGTTCTCTGCATTTTCCCCGCCTATACCCCCTCCTTCGGCACGTTTTCCCATGCCTATCGGCTGATGAGCCGGGTGCGGGCGTTTATGCCCCCGCAAGGGCTCTTGGTGATCGCGGCCTATCTGCCGCCAGGCTGGGAGGTGCGCTTCGTCGACGAGAATCTCGCCCCTGCCACGGCGGCCGATTTCGCCTGGGCTGATGTCGTCATGGCGAGCGGCATGCACATCCAGGGCCCGCAGATCCATGATATCGCTGCCCGCGCCAGGGCGGCCGGCAAGGTTTCCGTGCTCGGCGGAGCGTCGGTTTCCGGCGCGCCTGAGCTTTACCCCGAGTTCGACTATCTGCACATCGGCGAGGCCGGCGATGCGACCGACCAGTTGATCGCCCGGCTCGACGAAACCGTGGCGCGACCGCCCGCGCAAGTCCGCTTCGAAACGAGCGACCGGCTGCCGCTTTCCGACTTTCCTACGCCCGCTTACGATCTCATTCGGCTCGACCGCTATCTCATCGGCAGCCTGCAATTCTCCAGCGGCTGCCCCTATCGCTGCGAGTTCTGCGACATTCCCGCGCTCTACGGCCGCCAGCCGCGGCTGAAAACACCCGATCAGCTCACCGGCGAACTCGACGCCATGCTGGCGCAGAAGAGCCATCCGGCAGTCGTTTATTTCGTCGACGACAATTTCATCGGCAACCGCAAGGCGGCGCGCGAAATGCTGCCGCATCTGATCGCCTGGCAACGCAAGCACGATTTTCCGCTGAACTTTGCCTGTGAGGCGACGCTTAATCTCGCCAAGCAGCCGGAAATTCTCGCGCTCATGCGCGAGGCGCACTTCCATCTGGTCTTTGTCGGCATCGAGACGCCGGACGTCGACGCGCTCAAGGCGATGCGCAAGGAGCAAAACGCGGCGCTGCCGATGATGGAAGCGATCGAGACACTCAACAGCTACGGGCTCGAGGTCACCTCCGGCATCATTCTCGGCCTCGACACCGATTCGCCCGAGAGCGAGAAGCGGCTCAAGGCCTTCATCGATGTCTCGCAGGTGCCGATCCTCACCATCAACCTGTTGCAGGCATTGCCCAAGACCCCGCTGTGGGACCGCCTCAAGGGCGAGGGCCGATTGATCACCGAAGACGAGGGGCTTGAGAGCAACGTGCGCTTCCTGCGCCCGCACGACGAAGTGGTGGCGACTTGGCGGCGCTGCATCGCCCACGCGTACGATCCGGAGCGGCTGTTTTCGCGTTTTGCTCATCAGGTCGAGGCGACCTACCCGCAACGGCTGATCGGCCCGGCGCGCGGCAAGCTCACCGTCGCCAATCTGCGCCAGGCCCTGGTGCTGGCGTTCAATGTCGCGTTGCGTGTCGGCGTCCTGTCGGATTATCGCCGGCCGTTCTGGCGCGCCGCGTGCAAGGCGCTGCGCCGTGGCCAGATCGATTCGATGCTCAGCATGGGCTTTGTCGCCTATCACCTGATCGCGTTCACGCGCGAGGCGCTGCGTGGCGACCACAATGCGTCGTTCTACTCGACGCGCGCACGCGAGCGGCTCCTCGAGCGCGAAAATGCGGAGCGCGAAGAGGCGGCTTCGCTGCGCCAGTCCGCATGATAGAGTAGGCTGGGCGAGGCGGCGCTCACACGGAGCTTTCATATGGCGCAGAAGCTATCGGGCGACGCGCGCAAGGCCGCGCTTGGCCGGCTCAAAGGCTGGAGCGAGACGAGCGACCGTGACGCCATCAGCAAGAAATTCGTCTTCGCCGATTTCAACGCCGCCTTCGGCTTCATGACGCGGGCGGCGCTGATCGCCGAAAAAATGGATCACCACCCGGAATGGTTCAACGTCTACAAGACGGTCGAGGTGACGCTGTCGACGCACGACGCGGGCGGCCTCACCGAGCGTGATATCGAGCTCGCCGCCGCCATGGATAGGCTTGCCGGTTAAGGTTTTGCCTTGCGGGCGCCGTCTTTGGTGGCGATATATTTGACGACGCTCTAAGCACCGGCGAATGAGGTTGGAGGGGTCAATGGGATTCTGGCAAGGAACGGCCTCGTGGCAGGACTTTGCTGCGCTTACACGCGGCGCGGCTGCCAGTGAAGCGACCTTGCGCCGCCAATTCTGGCGCAAGCTTTTGCGCGAGGCGGCGAGCCTGCCGTTCGCCGAGCAATTGCTGACCGCGCATTACTGCGCCTTCGACCGCAACACGCCGCTCTACGTGAAGGGCATTTTGGTCGGCGCGATCGCGTACTTCGTCCTTCCGGACCACTTCATCCCGAAATCCATCTCGTTCATCGGGCTCGCCGACGACGCGGCGGTGCTGGGCGCGGCCATCAAGGCGGTCGCCACGCATATCAAGCCGGAGCATCGCGAGGCGGCGCAGCGCACGTTGGTGCGCTTACGCGGCTAGCGGCTCACGGCCGTAGGACGATCTTCCCCATCACCTTGCGGTCTGAAATCAGCTTCATCGCGGTGACGATCTCACTGAGCGGATAGACCGCGTGCACGTGGGCGGACAGCTTGCCTTCGGCAGCCCAGCGCGCGACGTCGCTGAGCAGCGCATGCTGCTTTTGCGGTTCGCGCTTGGTCCATGAGCCCCAGAACACGCCGCGGATGTCGCAGCTTTTGAGCAGCACGAGATTGAGCGGCAGTTTGGGAATTTCGCCGGCGGTGAAGCCGACCACGAGGTAACGGCCCTCCCAGGCGAGCGAGCGCACCGCTGGCTCAGCGTAGGCACCGCCGACCGGATCGTAGACCACGTCGATGCCGCGCTCGCCGCCGAGCTTTCTTCAGCCCATCGCGCAGGTCTTGTGTCGCGTAGTTCACCGTTTCGTCGGCGCCGTGGGCGCGGGCGAAGGCGAGCTTTTCGTCCGAGGATGCGCAGGCGATCACGCGCGCGCCCATCATCTTGCCGAGTTCGATCGCGGCGAGCCCGGTGCCGCCAGAGGCGCCAAGCACGGCGAGCGTCTCGCCAGGCTTTAATTGGGCGCGCTCGCGCAACGCGTAGAGCGAGGTGCCATAGGTGATGCACAGACCGGCGGCCTGCTCGAAATCGAGTTTCGCCGGCAGCTTGATCAATTGCCGCGCCGGCACCGCGACCGCCTCGCGCGCCGCGCCCCAGCCCATGAAGCTCATGACGCGGTCGCCGGGGCTGACTTCGCTTACGCCCGAGCCGACGCTCTCGACCACGCCGGCGAATTCCGCCACCGGCGAGAACGGAAACGGCGGCTTCTGCTGATACTTGCCGGCGATGATCAGCGTGTCGAAGAAATTGAGCGCGGCCGCCTTGATGCGCACTACGGCCTCGCCGGCGGCGGCTTGCGGGGGGCCGATGTCGGCCAGTTCAAGCTCTTCCGGTGGGCCGAAATGCGTGCAGAGAATCGCTTTCATGCCGCCTCATTAGCACATCGGGCGGGTTGCCGGAGCCGGTCGGCAGCCTCGGCGAGGCTTGATGCCGGGACCCCTGGGAGGGCCGGTTTGCCTTTAAAATGCCGGCCTCCAGAGCCCGAATTGGATAAATTTGAAAGATTTGGTATCAACGGCGGGGGCTCGGGGAGGTCCGATGCGCATTCATCGAGGATTGCCCATTTTGCTATCGCTGCTGGTGGCGGCGGCACTGGCTATTCCGGCTGCCGCGCAGCAGCCCGATCAACCGGCGCCTACTCCAGCACAGCGGCCGGCGGCGAAGCCCAAACCGGCACCCAAGCCTGCCACACCCAAGCCTGCCGCGCCCAAGCCTTCCGCACCCAAGCCTGCCGCGCCCAAGCCCCCCGCACCGGCCGAGGCCAAGCCCACGCTGCTCGGTCAATTCGGCGACTGGGGCGCCTATACGGCCACCCCGAACGGCAAGAAGATCTGCTTTGTCATCGGCAAGCCGAGCAGCTCGGAAACCAAGCCGCCGAACCGGCCGCGCAACCAGCCCTACGTCTTCATTTCAACGCGGCCAGCCGACAAGGTGGTCAACGAGATTTCCATCTCGGTCGGCTATCCATTCAAACCCGAGTCAGAGGCGACCGCGACGGTTGGTTCGACGAGCTTTGAACTTTACACGCAAGGCGACGGCGCCTGGATCAAGAATGTCGCCGAAGAAGCCCACATGGTCGACGCCATGCGGCAGGGCGACACCATGGTGGTGAAGGGCAAGTCCGGCAAGGGAACGTCGACCGTCGACACTTACTCGCTCAAGGGCCTGACCGAAGCGCTCGACCGCATCGCGCAGGAGTGCCAATAGCTGGAAAGCCTGCGTTGGCCGCCTTCGTTTGATGCCTCCTCGTTTTGCGGGGCAGCAATTATCTATTGGCTAGGCGAATAGGCGCCGCGTTCTTTCGGATCGATCCATGACCAGTGCCGCGACCCGGGCGGAGACGAACCAAGCTTCCGGCTTCGTCGAGAAGCGGCCGCTTCGAGCGTTATGTGGCGCCGGAGAAGCCGTCGCTCGTCGGCATGCCGCGCGCTGCGCTGGCCGAGGCGCTTGGCGGCGTCGGCGTGCCGGAGCAGCAGCAGCGCATGCGCGTGCAGCAGATTTGGCATTGGCTCTACGTGCGCGGTGCGCAGAGCTTCGACGAGATGACGACCTTGTCGAAGGAGCTGCGGGCGAGCCTCGCCGAGCATTTCACGCTGGCGCGGCCGGAGATCGCCGCCGAGCAGATCTCGGTCGACGGCACGCGAAAATGGCTGCTGCGGCTGCCGGGCGAAATCGACGGCCGGCCGCACGAGGTCGAATGCGTCTATATCCCGGAAACCGATCGCGGCACCTTGTGCATTTCGAGCCAGGTCGGCTGCACGCTCAACTGCACGTTCTGCCACACCGGCACGCAGCGTCTGGTGCGCAATCTCACCGCCGGCGAGATCGCCGGCCAGGTCGTGCTGGCGCGCGACCGGCTCGATGATTGGCGCCGTGAACGAAGGTGTCGGCCGGCGATCGGAGCCTGAGAAGCGCCTCGTATCCAACATCGTGATGATGGGGATGGGCGAGCCGCTCTACAATTTCGAGGCGGTGCGCGACGGCCTCAACGTGGTGGCCGACGGCGACGGGCTTGAGCATCTCCAAGCGGCGCATCACGCTGTCGACCTCCGGCGTGGTGCCCAACATCGCGCGCGCCGGCGCCGAGATCGGCGTCATGCTCGCGGTGTCGCTGCACGCGGTCACCGACGAACTGCGCAATGAGCTCGTGCCGCTCAATCGCAAATATCCGCTCGCGCGAACTGCTCGACGCCTGCCGCAATTATCCGGGACTGTCCAACGCGCGGCGCGTGACTTTCGAATACGTCATGCTCAAGGGCATCAACGACTCGCTCGCCGACGCACGGGCGCTGGTGCGGCTGATCAAGGGCATCCCGGCCAAGATCAATCTCATTCCGTTCAATCCGTGGCCGGGGAGCAAATACGAGTGCTCCGACTGGGCGCAGATCGAGAAGTTTTCCGAGATCGTGTTCGATGCCGGCTATGCGTCGCCGGTGCGCACGCCGCGCGGCCGCGACATTCTCGCCGCCTGCGGCCAGCTCAAAAGCGCGAGCGAGAAACTTTCCGCCCGCGAGCGATTGGCGCTGCGCGCCATGGCGATGACGGATTGACAGGCAGACGCAGCGCTAGGCATGGCCATCATCGTTCGCCTGTTCATGGTGATCGTCGCCTACGTGCTGGCCTGCATCGCCGCCTCTGTCGTGCTCACCATCGGCGCGCTGACGCCGCAATGGGACCAGATCGCGCCGCATGGGATGCCCAGCCGGCGCTGTGGTCGGCGGTTGGCATCAGCACCGCGGTCATCGGGGTCGCGGCGATGCTTCCATGGTTTCTGATCATCGCGCTCGCCGAAGGCTTTGCCTGGCGCTCGATCGTCTTCTACGGCGTGCTGGGTGGAGTGTTGGCGCTGGCGCTCACTTACGGTATCGATTTCTCGGGCTCCCTCCTCGGCCCCGACAGCATTCTTGCGCACGAGCGCGAGGTGATCGCCGCATCCGGCATCGCCGGCGGGCTGGTGTACTGGGCTTTTGCCGGCCGCAAGGCTGGTTTATGGAAGTCGTGATGGGCGCGCAAAAGGGCTTGCGCGCAAAGCGTTTGGGCCGGATCGCATGAATCGGACAGGACTGGCGATCGCCCTGACGATTGCCGTCGTGGTGGGTGTGCTGTTCGCCATCTATCCGCGGCTCGATATCGGCATTTCGGCTCATTTCTACAATCGGCAGATCAATCTGTTCTACGCCAATGTGCAGCCATGGGTGCTGCATTCGCGCGACGCCGCGCGTTGGCTGACGGCGCTGATCGTCGCGCCGGCCGTGCCTCGCGCTTATCGGCAAACTCATCCTGCCGAGACTGGCGTATGCTGATCGGCGGGCGCGCCGCGCTGTTTCTGATGCTGACCTTGGCGCTCGGCCCGGGCGTACTGGCCAATCTGATCCTGAAGGAGCATTGGGGCCGGGCGCGGCCGATCGATATCACCGAACTTGGCGGCGACTTCCACTTCACTCCCTGGTGGGATCCGCGCGGCGATTGCCCGGACAATTGCTCGTTCGTTGCCGGCGAGCCGTCGGGTGCGTTCTGGACGCTGGCGCCGGCTGCTTTGGCGCCGCCGCAATGGCGCCTTCTGGCTTATGGCGGCGCGCTTGTCTTCGGCGCAGCCGTCGGGCTTCTGCGCATCGCCGGCGGCGGACATTTCTTCACCGACGTGGTCTTTGCCGGCGTCTTCATGTTTCTACTGATCTGGACGGCGCACGGGCTGTATCTATCGCTGGCGGGCGACGCGGATGGATGAGGATACCGTCGAACGGCTGCTGGAACGGGCGGGCGAAGCCGTGTACCTGGACCTTGGCCTGTCGACGACGCGGCAAACCTCTGTATTCACGCCGGCCGCCTTGCCTGAAATGATCGCCGGACTGCCGCATGCAAAAGATGCGAGTGCGGAGACCGGCAACAGCATTCGCGTGCAGTCAGGATTGACGATGGCCAACAACGACAGCAAAAAGGGCGAGGTGAAAAAGGTCGTGCTTGCCTATTCGGGCGGGCTCGATACCTCGATCATTCTCAAGTGGCTGCAGACGACCTATGGCTGCGAGGTGGTGACGTTCACCGCCGATCTCGGCCAGGGCGAGGAGCTCGAGCCGGCACGGGCCAAGGCGCTTATCCTCGGCATCAAGCCGCAAAACATCTTCATCGAGGATCTGCGCGAAGAGTTCGTGCGCGATTACGTGTTTCCGATGTTCCGCGCCAATGCGCTCTACGAGGGCGAATATCTGCTCGGCACCTCGATCGCGCGGCCGCTGATCGCCAAGAAGCAGATCGAAATCGCCGAGAAAGTCGGCGCCGACGCGGTTGCCCATGGCGCGACCGGCAAGGGTAACGACCAGGTCCGCTTCGAGCTCGCCTATTATGCGCTCAAGCCCGACGTGAAAGTCATCGCGCCGTGGCGCGAATGGGATTTCAAATCGCGCGAGCAGTTGCTCGCCTTCGCTGAACAGAATCAGATTCCGATCGCCAAGGACAAACGCGGCGAAGCGCCGTTCTCGATCGACGCCAACCTCTTGCACACCTCGTCCGAGGGCAAAGTGCTGGAGAATCCGGCCGAGGAGGTGCCCGATTACGTCTATTCGCGCACCGTCGATCCCGGCGCGGCGCCGGACGAACCGGATTACGTGACGGTCGATTTCGAACGCGGCGATGCGGTCGCGGTCGACGGCAAGACGCTCAAGCCGGCGGAGCTGTTGGCGCGGCTCAACGACCTCGGCCGCAGGCACGGCATCGGCCGGCTCGATCTGGTCGAGAACCGCTTTGTCGGCATGAAGTCGCGCGGCATGTACGAGACGCCGGGCGGCACCATTCTCTACGCCGCCCATCGCGGCATCGAGCAGATCACGCTCGACCGCGGCGCCGCGCATCTCAAAGACGAGCTGATGCCGAAATACGCCGAGCTGATCTATAACGGCTTTTGGTTCTCCCCCGAGCGCGAAATGCTGCAGGCGGCAATCGACAAGAGCCAGCAATACGTCACCGGGCGGGTGCGGCTCAAACTCTTCAAGGGCAATGTCGGCGTTGTTTCGCGCGAGAGCAAATATTCGCTCTACGATCCGGAGCTGGTGACCTTCGAGGAAGGCAAGGTCGCCTACGACCAGCGCGACGCCGAAGGTTTCATCCGGCTCAATGCGCTGCGGCTGCGCACGCTCGGGCAGCGGAAGAAGAAGCTGAAGCTGTAGCAAGCGTCAGCGCAAATTGACCGTGACTTTGCGGTTCTCGCCGAGATTGGGCTTGGCGCCGGTCAGCCGCGCTTTCATGAATTCGAATGCGGCGACGGCGTTGCTGGCGGGTCCGTCCCAAAGTTCGGCGGTCAGCGGCGTGATGCAAAGGACGCAGACGTTCGGATCGTCCGGACCCTTCCACCACAGATTATCGGTGTAACGCCAGATCTCCGCGGCTTTGGCACGGTCGTGCCGGACCTCGGCCCGCGCCGTAATCGACAGGAAGGCGCGCTCACTTGCGTCGACGACCGTGAGGCCGATGTCGTGTTCGGCTTCGATCTCGTGCTCTTTACTGCTGCGCAGATCGGTCAACACCCAGATCAAGCCGGCGCCGCGCTCAAGCCGCGGTTCGACCGGCCGGGCGCGCAAACCGCCGGGCGAGCATGTCGTCAGCATGCATACGCCGACACGCTCGATGATGTCCCAGACCCGCTTGAGGTGATTCTCGTCGGTCATGCGCAGCTAACTCGCTGCGCCGCAGGTTGGTTGCAGGCGACGGAGCCTTACACCTGCCGTTCGACCAGCGTGCGCTTGATGTCGGCGATGGCCTTGGCCGGATTGAGGTGCTTGGGGCAGGCTTTGGCGCAATTCATGATGGTGTGGCAGCGGTAGAGGCGGAACGGGTCTTCCAGATTGTCGAGCCGTTCGCCGGTCGCCTCGTCGCGCGAATCCACGATCCAGCGCTGCGCCTGCAGGAGCGCGGCGGGACCGAGATAGCGGTCGGAATTCCACCAATAGCTCGGGCAGGAGGTGGAGCAGCAGGCGCACAGGATGCATTCGTAGAGACCGTCGAGTTTCTGCCGGTCGTCGTGGCTCTGCTTCCATTCCTTCTGCGGCGTGGGTGACACCGTCTTCAGCCACGGTTCGATCGAGGCGTGCTGGGCGTAGAAATTGGTCAGGTCGGGAACCAGGTCCTTCACCACCGCCAGGTGCGGCAGCGGGTAGATGCGGACCGGCCCTTTGACCTCGCTCATCGCCTTGATGCAGGCGAGCGTGTTGATGCCGTCGATGTTCATCGCGCAGGAGCCGCAGATGCCCTCGCGGCAGGAGCGGCGGAAGGTGAGCGTGGCGTCGACCTTATTCTTGATCCAGATCAGCGCGTCGAGCACCATCGGCCCGCAATCGCCGGTGTCGACGTAATAGGTGTCGATGCGCGGATTGCGTCCGTCCTCGGGATCCCAGCGATAGATGCGGTACTCGTGCTCGGCCTTCGCCTTGGCCGGGTGCGGCCAGGACCTGCCCTCGGTGATTTTTGAATTTTTCGGCAGCGTGAACTGGACCATGCGAGTTGCCTTATCTGTTCAATGCACCGTGGACGCTCAGTAAACGCGCGCCTTGGGTTCGATGTAAGAGACGTCGTTGGTGAGCGTGTAGGTGTGTACCGGACGGTAGTCGATGCTGACGCGGCCGCTCTCGAGGTCGAGCCAGGCGAGCGTGTGCTTCATCCAGTTCTTGTCGTCGCGGTTGGGGAAATCCTCGCGCGCGTGGGCGCCGCGGCTTTCGGTGCGGTTGCCGGCCGAATCCATGGTGACGACGGCTTGCTCGATCAGATTGGCGAATTCGAGCGTCTCGACCAGATCGGAGTTCCAGATCAGCGAGCGGTCGGTCACGCGCACGTCGGATATTCCGGAAAAGACTTCGTGGATCAGCTTCGAGCCCTCGGCCAGCACCTCGCCGGTGCGGAACACGGCGCAATTGTTCTGCATCACCTGCTGCATCCTGGTGCGCAATTCAGCGGTGGGCGTTTTGCCTGAGGCATTGCGGAACTTGTCGAGGCGGGAGAGCGACCGCTCGGCTGAATCCTTCGGCAATTCACGATGCGTTTCGTTCGGCGTCAGCAGTTCCTTGCAGCGCAGCGCCGCCGCGCGGCCGAACACGACGAGATCGATCAGCGAATTTGAGCCGAGCCGATTGGCGCCGTGCACCGACACGCAAGCCGCTTCGCCGAGCGCCATCAGGCCGGGCACGATGTGATCGGGATTGCCGTCTTTCTTGATCACCGCCTCGCCGTGATAATTCGTGGCGATGCCGCCCATGTTGTAGTGCACCGTCGGCACGATCGGCACCGGCTCGCGCGTGAGGTCGACGCCGGCAAAGATGCGCGCGGTCTCGGTGATGCCGGGCAGCCGCTCAGCAAGGATTTTCGGATCGAGATGGTCGAGATGCAGGAAGATGTGATCCCTCTTCGGCCCGACCCCGCGGCCTTCGCGAATCTCGATGGTCATGGCGCGCGAGACCACATCGCGTGAGGCGAGATCTTTTGCCGAGGGCGCGTAGCGTTCCATGAACCGCTCGCCCTCTGAATTGACCAGGTAGGCGCCTTCGCCGCGCGCGCCCTCGGTGATCAGCACGCCGGCGCCGTAGACTCCGGTCGGATGGAACTGGACGAATTCCATGTCCTCGAGCGGCAGCCCGGCGCGCAGCACCATCGCGTTGCCGTCGCCGGTCTGCGTGTGCGCGCCGGTGCAGGAGGCGTAGGCGCGGCCATAACCGCCCGTCGCCAGGATGGTCATCTGCGCCGAGAAGCGGTGGATCGTGCCGTTGTCGAGATTGAGCGCGACCACGCCGCGGCAGCGGCCTTCGTCGTCCATGATCAGGTCGATGGCGAAATACTCGATGAAGAACTCGGCCGAGTGGCGCAGCGCCTGGCCGTACATCGTGTGCAGCATGGCGTGGCCGGTGCGGTCGGCGGCGGCGCAGGTCCGTTGCGCGGTGCCCTTGCCGTAATGCGTCGTCATGCCGCCGAACGGCCGCTGATAGATCTTGCCGTCCTCCTCGCGGCGCGAGAACGGCAAGCCCCAATGTTCCAGTTCGTAGACCGCCTCGGGCGCGTTGCGGCAGAGATATTCGATCGAGTCCTGGTCGCCGAGCCAGTCGGACCCCTTGACGGTGTCGTACATGTGCCAGCGCCAATCGTCCTCGCCCATGTTGCCGAGGGCCGCGGCAATGCCGCCCTGCGCGGCCACCGTGTGCGAGCGCGTCGGAAACACTTTGGTGATGCAGGCGGTACGCAATCCGGCCTCGCTGCAGCCGACGACGGCGCGCAGCCCGGAGCCGCCGGCGCCGACCACGACCACGTCATAGGCGTGGTCTTCGATCGGATAGGCGCGGCCGTTGATCGACGGTGCTACGCCGCCTTGATTGGATCCATTGCCTGCCATGCTCACAATCCGAACGAAAGCTTGAGGAGACCGTACACCGCTGTCAGTCCGACAACGGTGACAAAGAAGTTGTTGGCGACGATGAGGCCGAGCTTGGCGATGTCGTCATGCACGTAGTCCTCGATCACGACCTGCATGCCGATACGCATGTGGGCCATGATCGAAGCGACGAACAGGAGCATGATGATAGCGACGGCCGGCGAACCCAGAATCTGCGCCACTGCAGGCTGATTGCGGCCGAGCAGCGTGATGATGATGACTAAAGCGGCAATGGTCAGCGGAATGTTGGCGATCGCGGTGACACGCTGCAGCCAGAAATGTCCGGTGCCGGACCTCGCCGCGCCGAAACCGCGTACGCGTCCAAGCGGCGTGCGGATATGTCTCGGCGCATTCATTGCGGGCCTCCGACGGTCAAGAGGCCGACGATCCACAGCAGCACCGTAATGGCGATCGAGCCGACCAGGTTGGCGGCCGCCAGCCATTCGCGCTCGTTCGGGCCGAGACCGTGGCCGGTGTCCCAGATCAGGTGGCGGATACCGCCAAGCATGTGATGGATGAGCGCCCACGTGTAGCCGAACAGGATGAGCCGGCCGATCCAGGAACCGGCGAAGGCCTCGAACTTGGCGTATCCGTTCGGTCCTGCGGCCGCGTTCAACCACCACGCCAGGATCAGCGTACCGAAATAGAGGGCGATGCCGGTGATGCGATGCACGATCGACATCATCATCGTCAGCGTTGGGCGGTAAATTTGCAGGTGCGGCGACAGCGGCCGCTCAGCGGGGGAGTGTCCTTCGAGCGAGCGTGAATCAGCCATCGTATTTGTCCGTACGTGCCCGAGGAGGCGTCGCGTTTGTGGCGGTCGTCCTAGCCAATCCTTGCCCACGCCGCAATCTGGCTGGCCCACTGCATCGTCGCATTGCTTCGCGCTTTGCGAAAGATTATCTGTGCGATACACTTTCGCAATGGGCATATCGTGAAGCCTGACTTCGCAGAATCCGAAGGCTGAAGCCCGCATGCGCTTCGATCTCGCCGACCTCAGCCTGTTTCGCCACGTCGTGGAGGCGGGCAGTATCACGCGCGGCGCCGAGCGCGCGCATTTGGCGCTCGCCGCTGCTTCGACGCGCGTGCGCAACATGGAGGAAGCGCTCGGAGTGGCGCTACTCACGCGCGGCCGACAAGGCGTTGTCCCTACCCAAGCCGGGCGCACCTTGCTGCAGCACGCCCGCACCATTCTGCGCCAAGCCGAACGGCTGCATGAGGATCTCGGCGCTTATGGGGGAGGCTTGGCGGGCCAAATCCGCGTGTTGTCAAACACGAATGCGCTGACCGAATTTCTGCCCGAGGCACTCAGCTCGTTTTTGTCGTCGCACCCCAACGTCAGCGTCGATCTGGAGGAGCGGCTCTCTGACGAGATCGTCGGCCTGATTGCTGACGGCACGGCCGATCTAGGCATCGTCGCCGGCACCGTCGATTCGGGCGGGCTCGAGACATATCCGTTCCGGCGCGACCGCTTCGTGCTGGTGGTCGCGCGCGATCACAAGCTCGCCGGCCGCGCCGAGATCGCCTTCGAAGATCTGCTCGATCACGACTTCGTCGGGCTCGATCGTGCCAGCGCCTTGCAGCGCTTCCTCGCTTCGAAGGCGGCGCGCATAGGCCGACCATTGCGGCTGCGCGTGCAACTGCGTTCATTCGACGGCGTGTGCCGCCTGGTAGAATGCAAGGTCGGCATCGGCATCGTGCCGGAGACCACTGCGCGCCGCGTGCAAAAGACCATGGCGATCGCCGTGGTGCCGCTCACCGATCCATGGGCGGTGCGCGAATTGACTCTCTGCATCCGCAAGCTCGGCGACCTGCCGCTCTATGCAAGGCAGCTCGTGGAGCATCTGAGGGTGCAAAATATCCCTCCCCGCGAAGCGGAAGAGGCGGACCGCGCGAAGCGCGGCGCAGGGCGCGCTTAAACGCACGATCGTGAGAGCGCCGAGCGTCGGTTGTCTCTGATTGGATTCTAATAATCCGCGTACTGGAGTTCCGGAAATATACGCGCCGGAGAACCGCATCCCGAATGACTAACCATGCACCTTCGCTGTCAGCTCGACCCCGAGCGCTTTCATCACCGCTATGGTGGTCTTCAGCGTCGGATTGCCGTTTTCGCTGAATGAGCGATAGAGTTGTTCGCGGGAGAGGCCGGTCTCGTTGGCGATCTGCGTCATGCCCTTCGCGCGGGCCACGACGCCAAGCGCATGGGCGATATAGCTGGCGTCTTCCGTCGCAAAGGCTTCGGCCATGAAGGTCGCGATCGCTGCGTCTGAAGTGAGGTCTTCAGCCGGATCGTAGCTTGTCAGCTTTTCAGCCATTCATTCGCTCCATTCCTTAGCGAGGCGTTTAGCGGTCTTGATATCCCGGGCCTGGGTACTCTTATCGCCGCCGCAAAGCAGCACGATCACCGTCTCGCCTCGCCGCCGAAAATAAATCCGATAACCGGGGCCGAAATGGATTCGCAGCTCGCTAATCCCGTTTCCGACCGACGCGGTGTCACCCGCATGCCCGTAAGCCAGACGATCCAGACGGGACGCAATTAACGCCCGGGCGCGGTCACCCCTTAGCTGCGTTCGCCATTTGCGAAATGTTTCGGTCTGTCTCAGCTCGAGCATACCGGAATGTAGTTTTTAAACTACATTCCGTCAAACCGAGCCAAGCAGGTCGGCGGTGGCGCGCTGCGGTCCAACCGCGTCCCATCACATCTCCAAGCGCAGCGCGCAGATCACCGCGGAATCAGCGCCCAATAATCGAGATCGAGGATGACGGCGGGATCGTCCTCATCGCCGCTCTTTTGCGGGAAATCTCCGCACGGGCGGTCCTTGGTCGCAATCGTACGCAGCCGCAGTGCGCCGACATCTTGACGCCCCGGCAGATCGGCCTTGGCCAGCACTTCGGACCAGGCGAACACCGTGCCGCCGGCGAATAACGGCGCGACGTGGCGGCCGCCGTTGATGGCGGCGATATGGAAGGCGTTGGCGAACCCGTTAAAGGTCAGCGCGCGGGCGAGCGAGATCACGTGGCCGCCATAGATCAGGCGGTTGCCGAAGCGGCCCTTCTTGGCGCTGTAGAGGTCGAAATGAATGCGCGCGGTGTTCTGATAAAGCCGCGTCGCCATCATGTGCTCGGCCTCTTCGACGGTAATGCCGTCGACATGGTCGATCTTCTCGCCGACCTCGTAATCGCCGAAACGGTACGGACTGCCCGCCAGCGCAAAATCGTAATCGACGACGTCGATGGGCGGGCACGCCTCGCCAAGGACTTTCGGATCGAGCACGGTCGGCAGCCGCGGCACGTGGTCGCCGGGCGGCGGCGCCGCCTCATCGCCCTTGCGCACCATCACCCAGCGTACGTATTCGAGCACCGGCACGCCGTCCTGGTTCATTCCGGTGGTGCGCACGTAAACGATGCCGGTTTTGCGGCTCGAATTTTCCTTCAGCCCGATGACTTCGGACAGCGCGGACAGCGTATCGCCCGGATAGACCGGCTTGCGGAAATAGCAGCCGGCATAGCCGAGATTGGCGACCGCATTGAGCGACACGTCGGGCACGGTCTTGCCGAAGATGATGTGAAAGACGAGGAAGTCGTCAATCGGCGAGCGCGGATAGCCGATCACTCTGGCGAATTCGTCGGACGATTGCACGGCGAAGCGGCCGCCGAACAAAGCGGTATAAAGCGCGACGTCCCCGGTAGTGACGGTGCGCGGCGTGGCGTGACGGATCACCTGGCCGATGCGGAAATCTTCAAAAAAATTGCCGGGACTTGTCTTCCCCATAAATCATTCCTTTTGGCCAAGGCGGAACGCGCGGTGCGGTTCATAGCCTAGCGCCGCCGGGCGGGAAAGCTCGGCGCCAAAGCGTCGCCCCGTGATGAAAATTTATTCACGCGGGCGTGACGAGGCCCCTGAAACCGGCGCGAACCGCCGCCGTATCTGAAATCGACCGACAATCCTGTCGGCTCTCGCCGGCGCCCCCCTGCCGCGATTTTAATGCAAATGGAGACGATCAATGTCCAAGCGTTTCGTTTTGTTCGCCACCGCCGCCGCGCTCGCGTTCGGCGCGGTGACCACCGCTCCGCTGTACGCGCAGATGAACGAAAAGACCGTCACCGTCGGCGGCGCGCCGATGTATCCGTCGAAAAACATCATCGAAAACGCGGTCAACTCGAAGGATCACACCACGCTCGTCGCCGCTGTGAAGGCCGCCGGACTCGTCGAAACGCTCGAGGGGGCTGGTCCGTTCACGGTGTTCGCGCCGACCAACGAGGCGTTCGCCAAGCTGCCGGCCGGCACGGTCGACAACCTGCTCAAGCCCGAAAACAAGCCGACGCTGGTGAAGGTTCTGACCTATCACGTCGTGCCCGGCCGCATGACCGTTGCCGGTTTGATGAAGGCGGTGAAGGCCGGCGAGGGCATGGCCAAGCTCAAGACCGTCGAAGGCGACGAACTCATCGTCAAGGAAGCCGGTCCGGGCAAGCTCACCATCACCGACTCCAAGGGCGACGTCGCCAATGTAACCATCGCCAACGTGTTGCAGTCGAACGGCGTGATCCACGTCATCGACACGGTGCTGCTGCCGCCGATGTAACCCAGGCCGTCGCTTGTTCTCGTCAGCTGCGTCTCCTCTCCCCGCGATGCGGGGAGAGGCCTTTCTGACGGGAATGTGAGCGCGCTACTGGGGTTAGTTTGCTATAGCTCGCGCGAAATGGATGCGCCGCATGTCGATTGATGCCGTAACCGATTCCAGCCTTGCGGCGGTTGCCACAGCACCCAAGTCTCCGCCGCTCGTTCATCCGGTGTGGGTGCGGGTGACCCACTGGATCAATGCGCTTGCGATGTTGATGATGATCGGCTCAGGCTGGCAGATCTACGACGCCTCGCCGTTGTTTGGATTCACTTTCCCGCCGCAGATCGCGCTCGGCAACTGGCTCGCTGGTGCGCTGCTGTGGCATTTCGCCGCCATGTGGCTTTTGATGGTCAACGGCGTCGTTTATGTGAGCCTCGGGATCTTGACCGGCCGCTTCCGCGCGAAGCTGTTTCCGATCCCTCCGCGCGAAGTGCTGAACGACCTTCTCGCCGCGTTGCGTGGCCGGCTCGCGCATGACGATCTGTCGGTCTACAACGCGGTGCAGAAGCTGCTCTATCTCGGCGTGATCCTCGCCGGTATCGTGATCGTGCTCTCGGGTCTGTCGATCTGGAAGCCGGTCCAGTTGTGGTGGCTTGCCGATTTGTTTGGTGGCTATAGCATCGCGCGCTACGTGCACTTTGCCGCTATGACCTCGATCGTCGCCTTTCTGACCGTACACGTCGTGCTCGCGCTTCTCGTGCCGAAAAGTCTGCGCGCGATGATTGTTGGGCGCTAAGTTGGAGAGGCCGATGCCACGCTCCCGTAAATCGCCGCCCGACGTGGATGCAAACCTTCTGATCAGGGACGCGTCCAAACTTGTGCCGGCACAGTCGCGCCGCTTCTTTCTGCGCGGCGTTGCCAGTCTCGGCGCGCTCGCCACGCTCACCGGCTGCGATATCGTCGACGGCGATACGTCGGAGCAGGCGCTGCGCATCGTCTCGCGCTTCAACGATTGGGTCCAGGCGCGGCTGTTCAACCCGCATGTTCTGGCGCCGACTTTTTCGGAAAGCGAGGTGACGCGGCCGTTTCCGTTCAACGCTTATTACTCGCAGGACGAAGCGCCGGACATCGACGGCGACAAGTACCAGCTCGAAATTGGCGGCCTCGTCGACAACAAAAAGCCGTGGACGCTGGCCGAGCTTTACAAGCTGCCGGAAGTTTCGCAGATCACCCGTCTGGTCTGCGTCGAGGGCTGGAGCGCCATCGGCTCCTGGCAGGGGGTCAGGCTGTCCGACTTTCTCAAGCTGATCGGCGCCGACACGCGGGCGAAGTATCTCTGGTTTCAGTGCGCCGAAGGCTACTCGAACACGATCGACATGCCGACCGCGCTGCACCCGCAGACGCAATTGACGCTGAAATTCGATCACAAGATTCTGCCGACCGCTTACGGCTTTCCGATCAGAATTCGCATGCCGACCAAGCTCGGATTCAAGAATCCCAAATACGTGACCGCCATGTGGGTGCAGAACAACGACGCCGGCGGCTATTGGGAAAACCAGGGCTATAACTGGTTCAGCGGCCTTTGATCGGGTGGCTCGCTTACTTGCCGGTCGGGGTGTCTTGCGCGATCCGGCTTTTGCACGCCTGATATTCGTCGGCGGTCAGGCCGATCTTCTGCTGCGCACGCGCCAGCGCGAGCACTTGGTTGAAGTCGGTAAGAAACAGACGCGCGGTTCCGTCTTCGCTGCCGCTTGCCAGCATCGTTTCGTCCGGATTCCATGCCACGCTGCGCACGCCGGAAGCGTGTCCGTTCAGGATCGTCAACAGACGTCCGCTCGGCATTTGCCAAATACGCACGGACTGATCGAGCGAGGCGGTGGCGATCCGGTCGCCGGCTTTATTCCAGGCAACGCCCTTGACGTCAGCGATGTGACCGCGAAGCAATATTGGAGTTGCCGGCGAGGCGAGCTGCCAAATATGGGCGGTGGCGTCGTCAGAGGCGGCGGCGAGCCAACGACCATCCTGGCTCCAAGCCAATCCCCATGTCGCTTTATCTGGGTCGAGGCCGCCGAGGGATCCGGTCGGCTTGCCGGTTGCGGCGTCGGCCAGCACGATCGTGTCCTGATTGGTCGGCGCCAATGCCAGCAGCTTGCCGTCGGGAGAAAACGCCAGCGCCGGGGCGATCATAGGGAAGGTGTAGCGCTCTTCGCCACTCGGTACGGCAAAGACCGTGACGCCCGAACGTGAAACGACGGCGACCAGGCTGGCGTCGGGTGCGAGGGCCACGGCCACTGTCTGCTGGAGGTCGATCGGGTGATCCATGATGACCGCCCAGGTCGCACCGTTGACGACGACGACCCGCTTGTCGTCGACGAAGGCGTAGGCTGAATGCGACGCATTCCAGGCGCCGCCGGCAAAGCGGCCCGTCGGGCTCGCGATCCGCGAAACCTTGCCGGTCTTGTCGCGCACGACCACTTCGGTATCGGCGGTCGCGGCGAGCGCGGTCCCGTCGGCGTTCCAGCCGGTATTCCAGACCCAGCCCGGCGTATCGAGCCAAGTTTGCGGTGACTGGCTGGTCTCGGCGAACCATAGACGCACCGTCTTATCCGCGCTCGTCGTTGCAATCTGAGTGGTCGCCGGGCTCCAGCGCACGGTGCTGATGCCGGCGGTGTGTCCGGTCAGCCGCTGCAGCGAGCGCCACGTCTGCGTATCCCAGATGCGCAGCGACTGATCCCATGAGGCCGACACGAGCATTTTGCCGTCCGGAGAAAAATCGAGACCAAAAACTTGGTTGCTGTGCCCGTCGAGCGTATTGACGTGATCGCCGGTGGTTGGGGCCCAAAGCCAGATGCGGCCGCTGTCGAGCCCGACCGCAATGACTGCCCCGTCCGGCGACCAGGCAATGCCTGCGATCGTTTCCGGGTTTGGCAGCCGGGAGTATTTCTTCTCGGCCAGCTGTACAACCCAGACCGTGTCGCCGCGCTCGGCGCCGAGAGCGACCTGCTTGCCATCCGGCGACCACGCGTAGCTGCGAAACACGCCGGTCGGCGGCGCCAGCATTTGCAGCTTGCCGGTTGCGATGTCGAGCAATGCCGTTCCGCCCTTGGGTGACCACACCAGTCCTTGCTCGCCGGTATGGTCCAATCGCAACCGGCCCCAGCCGCCTGCCTGCAACGGCGCGGACTTCAGCAACTTCCCGCTGGCGGCGTCCCAGGTTTCCACGCCGTTCGTGTCGAGCACGACAAGCTGAGTGCCTCCCGGCAGCCATTCGGCGGAAAACGCCGCAATCTTGTCGTTGAGCAGGTGCGGGGCGCTTGCGCCTTGCGTCCACAGCCAGAGCTTGCCGTCACCATCGACGAAGGAGAGTTCCGAACCGTCGGAGCGCCACGACACCGGCTCGTTCAGTTGTGCATTGACTGGAATCGTGGCGGCAACGCGAGACCGACCGAGCGCGTCGCGAACCGCCGTTTCAAACGGCAGCAGGTCCATGCCGGCGGTAAGCTTTGCGGCATCGTAAGCGGCCACCGCCAGATCGACGCTGCATTCGCCGTTCACGTCGGCCACGGCTTGCGAGGTGGCGTAAATCTCGTGCGCAACGGCGATCGCGCGTTCATTGCTGGCAGTCGCACGCGCGCTTTCGGCCCGGACGTATTGCCAGCCCGCGACCGCTGCGGCGATGAAGAAAACGACCGCCGCGACGATCGCGCCCTGAAACAATCGCCGCTCGGTTTCGCGCGCCTTGGCAGCGGCCTCTTCGGCGCGCTTGCGAGCGGCATCCTCGGCTTGCGCGCTCAGCGCAATGAAGCCGCGCACCGGCTCGATATCCCGGCCGACAAAGCGCCTGGGATATTTCATCAGCCAATCGCGGGCGCGCGCCAGCAGCAGGCCCTGCAGGAGCGCGGCGTCTTTCTGACCTTGCGGCGCCTGGCGCCAAACTTCGTAGACGGTTCTGATCCGCTCGAGGTCGATGAGAAAGGCGTGTTCCTCGGTCAACAGCTGGTCGAGGATCGGCCACGCCTTGAACAACGCTTCGTGCGCCACTTCGATGATTTTATCGTCGCTGGCTTTTGCCTCGTCACCCTTTGCCTCGTCCTCCGGCTCGGCGGCGCGGGTGGTGAGGAGCCTCGCCTCGGTCAGCGTTTGAATGAGCGCGTGCGAACCGACGGGAATTTCAGAGAGCGGCGACGGCTGCCGGAGCCGCTTGCCGTCATCGAGCCGTACGCGCACCAGATGAGGCACGAAAGCGTCGCGCAGCGCGGCAATGCTCTGCTCCGACGGGTTGGGACCGCCGATGGCCTGATCGGCCACCAGCCGCACCGAGTTCTGGATGGGATTGAGCTTCCCATCGGGCGAGCGCAGTCCCTCATATTCGGTCAGGCTGAGCCGCTTGGTGGCGGCTCCCCGCTGGTAGAGCAGCCAGAGCGTATGGGCGAGAAGCGGCAGCGCTTCCGGGCTCTCGACGTCCTGCTCGATGCGCGCCGGAAGGCCCTTATCGACAACGAGACCAGCGACCGCGGCCGGGCCTTCCACCAGCCGCGGCACGCGGTTCAGCGGCATGAGCGGCAGCGGATAGCTCTCGGTGAATTGCGCAAGGTCGCCGGCTTCGATCAGACCTTCGAGCACGTCGGATCGCCCGGTGGCGAGCACCATCATCGGCAGTCCCGTGTCCGCGGCCAGCGCACGCGTCAGCAGATCGACAACGAGCTTGTTTTCGGCGGCCGGGGTGACGGTGAACACTTCCTCGAACTGATCGATCGGCAGCAACACGGTCGCGTTCTTCGAGTCGCCGATGCGAAGATCGTTGATCAGCTGCCGCAGATATTCGATGACGTCGGGCTTCTGCAGGTGCTCGAAATACTGCCGCCAGCCCTGCGCATCGCCGCGGTGCTCGGCGATCGACTTCGCCAGCATCTCGAGCGGCGTCTTTTCCGGACGGATCGCGGGCAGCACGATCCACTCGCGGCGGCGGCGGTCAAGCTGCGGCAGCACGCCTGCCTTGAGCAACGAGGACTTGCCGGAGCCCGACGCTCCGATGATCACGAAGATGCGGGCGCCGCCCTGGGTGCGCCGTGCATCGAGTCGCTCGATCACCGCCCGGCTCTCGTCGTCGCGGCCGAAATAGATGGCGGCGTCTTCGGCCTCGAAGGCGTGAATGCCGGGGTAAGGAGGCCGATGGGGATCGAACTTGAAACCGCGCGCGAGCTCCGAGGTAATCGAGCGCAGCCGCATCTCGACCCGGTCGAGGCCGTCGGATTTCCAGTCGATCACGTCGACCGCCTGGATTTCAGGCAGGACGTAGCGTTGGCCGAGCGGCTGACAGATGATGGGCAGAATGACCTTGCCGAGCGCGCGCGCCTGCGCGAGTTCGATCCGGCACCATGTCGAGGCAAGCCAGCTCGGCGTTAAGATCAGGATTAGCGCGTGGCAGCGCGATAACTTCTCGTAGAGCGTCTTCTCCCAATCGGCGCCGGCGCCGATGCCGGTCTCTTTGTCGAAGTCGAGAAAGACTTCCTCATAGCCGAGCTGCTTGAGCGATGCGGTGATCTCGGCCGCAATCGCCCCGTCATGGCTCGAATGGCTGATGAAGAGTGCAGGCATCCCCTTGCCTCACCCGCGGCGTCCCCGGCCGCGTAATCTATCAATTTGGCGGCGATAGACTAGGCCTTCGGCGACCGCCGCCTCTTGTCACCCGCCTGTCGACCGCCTAACGGTCTCGCGTCTTTGCATGACAGGATGTTGCGATCATGGCGGCGTACAATCTCCTTCTTCTGCCCGGCGACGGCATCGGCCCGGAAGTGATGGCCGAGGTGAAACGGCTGGTCGGTTTCCTGCGCCAATCCGGCATTGCCGATTTCCAGACCGAGGAGGCCCTCGTCGGTGGAAGCTGCTACGACGCTCATCAGGTCGCCGTCACCGAAGAGACGATGGCGAAAGCGCATGCTGCCGACGCCGTGATCTTCGGCGCGGTCGGCGGGCCGAAATGGGACAAGGTGCCGTTCGACGTGCGGCCGGAAGCGGGACTGCTCCGGCTCCGCAAGGACCTCGGACTGTTTGCCAACATCCGGCCGGCGATCGTCTATCCGGCGCTGGCTGAGGCTTCGAGCCTCAAAAAGGAAGTCGTTGACGGCCTCGACATCATCATCCTGCGCGAGCTGACCGGCGGCGTCTATTTCGGCGAGCCGAAGACCATCACCGACCTCGGCAACGGGCAGAAACGCGCGATCGATACCCAAGTCTACGACACCTACGAGATCGAGCGCATCGCCCGCGTCGGTTTCGAACTCGCGCGCAAGCGGCGCAACAAAGTCACCTCGATGGAGAAGCGCAACGTGATGAAGACCGGCGTGCTCTGGCACGAGGTGGTCGGTCAGGTGCACACGCGCGAATATCAGGACGTGCAGCTTGAGCACATGCTGGCGGATGCGGGCGGCATGCAGCTCGTGCGCGCGCCCAAGCAGTTCGACGTCATCGTCACCGACAATCTGTTCGGCGACATGCTCTCCGACGTAGCCGCGATGCTCACGGGCTCGCTCGGCATGCTGCCCTCGGCGTCGCTCGGCGAAATCGATCCGAAGACCAAGCGGCGCAAGGCGCTGTACGAACCGGTACACGGATCGGCGCCCGATATCGCCGGCAAGGGCATGGCCAATCCGATCGCCATGCTCGCCTCCTTCGGCATGGCGATGCGCTATTCGTTCAACATGGGCAAACAGGCCGATCTGCTCGATGCGGCCATCGCCGCCGCGCTCGCCAAGGGCTTGCGCACCGCCGATATCAAATCGCCGGGCGCGACAGTCGTGAGTACGAGCGACATGGGCACGGCGATTATTGGCGAGATGGAAAAGCTCGGGTCCTGACCGTAACCGAACCCAATCGTGCGGCGGACATCGATGTTCGCGCGGCTCGCGGCTATCGACATGAAGAGGTGGTTGCGATATTGTTTGTAGTTGAGGGGCGCCGAGGTTCCGCTGCCACGGGGTGTGCTGGTGGGCTCGCGCAATGTGACACGTCGCGAACTTTTGGCTTCGACTGCGATCTTGGCGATTAGCGGCGCGGGATCGCGCGTGCGCGCTCGCACTTACCGCGGCGGCGCGCTGCCATGGGAACCGAACGACACAGCTCCGCCCGTCCCGGTACGTCCGGGTCCATGGCTTTATTTCACGGCAGATGAAGCTGCCGCGGTCGAGGCGATCACCGACCGATTGATCCCATCGGACGAGTCCGGACCGGGCGGCAAACAAGCGGGCTGCGCTGTCTTTATCGATCGCCAGCTTGCAGGCTCGTTTCGGCGATTCCAGCCGTCTTTACATGCGCCCGCCGTTTGCCAACGGGGCGCCGTCGCAAGGATTGCAATCGCCCACCGTCCCGAAGGAACGCTACCGCACCTCGCTCGCCGTACTCGACGAGTATTGCAAGGCCACATTTGCCGGCAAAGGTTTTGTCGCGCTCGAGCCCGCGCAGCAGGATCAGGTGCTCGGTGGGCTTGAGAGCTGGCGGGATCAAACTCAAGGACGGCAGCGGCAAGGATTTCTTTGAGACCATCCTGGCGAACACGATGGAAGGTTTCTTTGCCGATCCGATCTACGGCGGCAATCGCGATATGGCTGGCTGGAAACTTGTCGGCTTTCCGGGCGCCCGCTACGACTATCGCGACCACGTCGACAAACACAATCAACCCTATCCGTTGCCGCCGGTATCGATTCTCGGCCGTAGCGATTGGTCGGCTCCTGGTTGAAGACGAGCTGCGCTCATGGCGACAAAGCTGCCAGCGAAGGACGTCGTGATTATCGGTCTCGGCTGGACCGGTGCGATCCTTGCTAACGAGCTGACCGATCAGGGCCTTGAGGTCGTCGCCATCGAACGCGGTCCGTGGCGCGACACCGCAACCTCGTTCAACATCGGCTATGCGCCTGACGAGTTGCGCTACGCGGTGCGGCTCGATCTGTTCCAGCGTCCGGCTCAAAGCACGGTGACTTTCCGCAACAATGACAGCCAGACGGCGCTGCCGGTGCGGCAGTTCGGCTCGTTCATACCGGGCAACGGCGTCGGCGGCGCCGGCATCCATTGGAACGGCGTGACCTGGCGCTTCAACCCGACCGATTTTCGCTTGCGCAGCCATCTGACCGAGCGCTACGGCGCGAGCTTCATAGCGGACGAGCTGTCGATCCAGGATTGGGGCATCACCTACGACGAGCTTGAGCCGTACTACGATCGGTTCGAATATCTGGCCGGCATTTCCGGCAAGGCCGGCAATCTCAATGGCGTCATCCAGAACGGCGGCAATCCGTTCGAAGGACCGCGCAAGCGCGACTATCCGACTGCCGCCGATGCAGATGACCTACGGGCCGACCTTGTTCGCCGAGGCGGCGCGCTCGCTCGGCTATCATCCGTTCCCGCAGCCGTCGGCGCAACCTTTCGCAGGCCTACACCAACCCGCTCGGCGTCACAATGGGGCAGTGCACCTATTGCGGCTTCTGCGAGCGATTCGGCTGCGCCAATTATTCGAAGGCGAGCGTCCAGACGTCGGTGCTGCCGGTGCTGATGCGCAAGTCGAATTTCGAGGCGCGCACCGAATGCGAAGTGCTCAAGATCAACCTCGACGCCTCGGGCAAGCGCGCCACCGGCGTCAGCTACGTGGATTCGTCGGGCGCGGAATGGGAACAGCCCGGCGACATCGTTCTCGTCTGCGCGTTCGCCTTCAACAACGTGCAGATGCTGCTGCATTCGGGCATCGGCCAGCCCTACGATTCAGCCACCCGACAGGGCACGATCGGACGCAATTACGCCTACCAGACGACCTCGGGCATCCAGCTGTTCTTCGACGACAAGATACTTCAACCCGTTCGTTGCATCGGGTGCGCTTGGCCAGGTGGTCGACGATTTCAACGGCGACGCCTTCGATCACAGCAAGCTCGGCTTCGTCGGCGGCGCCGGCATCAGCACCGGACCTACGAACGGCCGGCCGATCCAGACCCGCCCGACTCCTGCCGGAACGCCGCGCTGGGGCGCGAAATGGAAGCAGGCGACCAAGCAATCCTATCTGCGCTCCTTCTCGATCGGCACGCAGGGCTCAAGCTATGCGAGTCTACGCCAACCACCTCGATCTCGATCCGACCTACAAAGACCGCTTCGGCCGGCCGCTGCTGCGGATGACGTTCGATTTTCCCGACAACGACATTCGCATGTCGAACTACGTCACCGACCGGGCGGAAGACATCGCCAAAGCGCTCAAACCGCGCGAATACATCGGTCGGGTCGCCGCACCAAGCCGTACAGCACGGTGCCGTACCAGAGCACGCACAACACCGGCGGCGCGATCATGGGCGCCGACCCGAAAACCAGCGCGCTCAACAAATATCTGCAGAGCTGGGACGTGCCGAATGTCTTTGTCATCGGCGCGTCCGCCTTTCCGCAGAACGCCGGCTACAATCCGACCGGCACCGTCGGCGCGCTCGCCTTCCACGCCGCCGACGCGATCATCACCAAATATCTCAAGTCTCCCGGCCCGCTGGTGCAGATCATGACGCGTGCACTTAGCTCGCACCGTGTGGTACAGTCGCGCTTGCCGTCGCGCTGCTCGCACCCGGGGTCGCGCGCGCAGTGGATTTGCAGTCTTTCGATCGTCGTGGAGCGCGGCAAATACCTGGCGACGGCCGCCGATTGTGCGGCGTGTCATACCAAGCCGGGCGGCAAGCCGTTCGCCGGCGGTGTCGCGATCGAGACCCCCTTCGGTACCATGATCGGTCCGAACATTACGCCCGATCCCGACGCCGGCATCGGCGCCTGGACCGACGATGAATTCGTATCGGCCCTGCGCGAGGGCCGCGGCCGCAATGGCATTCGCCTTTATCCGGCGATGCCCTATCCCGCATACACCAACATGACGCGCGAGGACGCGCTGGCCATTCGCGCCTATCTGCAAACCATCGATCCGGCGCCCGACAGGATCGAACCGAACCACCTGTCGTTTCCGTTCGACATCCGATCCTCGTTGATCGTGTGGAATGCGATCAACTTTACGACGCGCTGCATTTGCGCCCGATCCGTCGAAATCCGCGCAGTGGAATCGGGGGCGCTACCTTGTCGATGCGCTTGGTCATTGCGGCACCTGTCATACGCCGAAGACCGTGATGGGTGCCGACGAGAACTCGGCCTATCTACAGGGCACGACGCTGCAAGGCTGGTACGCGCCTAATATCACCGCCGATCCCCGCACCGGCGTCGGCGGCTGGTCGGTTGACGACATCGTCGCCTTTCTCAAGACCGGCGCGAACTCCGATACGCTTGTTTTGGACGGCATGGGCGAAGAGGTCGTGCATTCGTCGTCGCACATGACTGACGATGACCTGAAAGCGATCGCAGTTTATCTGTTGAGCCTCAAGCCGCCGGAGCAGCGGAGCCCGCAGCCCCTTACCGCCACCGATACTCGCATGACGGCCGGTCAGGCGATCTACAAGGACAATTGCGCCGGATGCCATACCGACGCCGGAACGGGGGCGGCAGGCCTGTTTCCGCGCCTGGCCGGGAGCCCCGCGGTGCAGTCGGACGATCCGACCACGTTGATCCGCAGTCGTAATGTTCGGCTCGCAGGCGGCGGCGACGGCGGGGGCGCCGACCGGGCCCGCGATGCCTCGCTTCGACTGGCGACTCGGCGACACGCAGGTTGCGTCCGTTCTTACCTACATTCGAAATGCCTGGGGCAATGCGGCAGCCGCCGTTTCAGCCAATCAGGTCGAGGCTATAAACGACCACGGCGGGAGTGCCATGATTGATTTTGCGCTGGCTCCTTATGCGGCGTTGTTGCTCCGCTTATGTCTCGGGGTTCTGTTCATTGCGCACGCGCTGCTGAAGTGGCGCGTGTATACGATTAAAGGTACCGTCGATATGTTTCGGTCTCTGGGCTTCCCGGGATGGGTCGCGTATGTGATCATTGCTGTCGAGCTCATTGGCGGCGGGTGCTTGGTCCTAGGTATAGTTCCGAGATATGTCGCCTTGCTGCTGATCCCCGAAATCCTGGGAACGATCATAACGGTACACGGCAAAAATGGCTGGCCGTTTAACAGCCCGGGCGGCGGGTGGGAATATCCGGCATTTTGGGCCGCCGCGCTGCTCGTGCAGTTTCTTCTTGGTGACGGTGCCTGGACGCTTGTTCCGTCACCACCCCTGCCCATCGGCTGAGGCGGTTTAGCGTCAAATCATCTGTCTGGCATTACAAAGCCCGCGCTTGGTCTAAGAAGCGCTTGCCGCGGCCGTTTCGCGGCGCCTTGCGGCGGCGAGCGCCCAAGCCGGCACTGTGTCGCCGCGCCGTCCGATGCCGATGAAGTAGATGCGCGGGTAGGGGGTGCGCCGGCCCTCGCAGTTGTGCACGAACACGGTCGACAATCCCGCCGCCTCGATCATGTCGCGAAACGTCTCGGCGGTGGAGCCGAGATTGTTCTCAAGGAGAACGATCATCCCGCCGGGCTTGAGGAAGTGGCCGACGCTTCCGAAGAACCGCCGATGCAGGCGCCACTCCTCGTCGTGATAGCGGAGCTGCCCGGGCGACATATCGGGGAAATGCGGCGGATTGCCAACCACGAGATCCCAGCGTTCGGCCTCAGGGATGTCGTCGAGATTGTCCGATTGATAGACCGTGACACGGTCGGCGAGCCCATTGCTTTCGACCGTCCGCCGGCAGGCGTCGACCGCCTCCGGATTGACGTCGGCGAGGCAGAGGCTGTCGCAAAACCCATAGCCCAGCAGCGAGAAGCCGATGAATGCCGGCCCCGCGCACCATTCGAATACACGCGGCTGGCGCGGCATGCCGAGGTCGCGAAACAGCGGAAGATAATCGAGGCCGCTGGTGCGGCCGCCGCCGTCCAGGTGATCCTTGTACTGCACGCGGATATCGCCATAGCCGACCTGCTGCCAGGGCCTGAGCCGGCGCAGTTGCGGCTTGACGATGCGATGCTCGATGCGCTTCAACCAGTTGGTCATCGGGTCATAATAAACGACGCTGTGAGTAACGTCACTTTTTTGCAGAGAGTTAGAGAGAATGTTCGATGCGGCCCACTCCGACTGTTCTCAGTTGATTCGAACCGGGCGGGATCCGCTGTAGCCTTAATGTCCCAACTCATCCTCACCGTGCACACCGGCATGCACGACGCGGGCGCCGCGTTGTTCGAGGATTATTCGCTGCGCGCCGCCGTGCAGCTCGAGCGCTTGACCCGCTACAAGGGCGACGGGCGGCAATATCCGGACCTCTGCATCGACGAGGTGTTGAGCATAGGCGGTGTCACCCGCAAGGACGTCGATGTCATCGGCGTAAGCCGCTGCGAGTTTCCGACCGAATTTTACCGCACCATTCGCGGCGTACGCTGGCTGCGCGAGAAATATCGCAAATATGTCGAGAAGAACACGCGCCGATTCATGCTGGGCGAAATTCGGCGTTACAACACCGCGCACATCGACGCTATTTTCGATGTGGCGAAATTCCGCCGCGCCGGCGGCTTTCGCGACAACGCTGAAGTTTATTTCTACAATCATCACGAGGCGCATGCGCTGGCGGCGTTGTTTCATACCCAATGGGACAAGGCGCTCCTGGTCACCGCGGATGCCGGCGGCGACAGTGTCAATTATAGCCATCGCTACTTTGCTGACGGCGCGCTGACCACGATCTATGGCGGCGAGGAATGTCTGCTCGAGCCGATGCCGGTAGACAGTCTGGGTTGGGCCTATGCCTACATGACCGAGGCGCTTGGCTTTGTGCCGCTGCGCCACGAGGGCAAGCTGACCGGGCTGGCGGGGTTTGGCGAGCCGGTGCTCACCGACAAGCTCGCGGCGCGATTTTCCGTCAATGAGTCCGGCCGCGTGTTCTCCGATTTTGGCAATCTCGTCGAGATGAAAGACTACATCGCCCGGCTCGCCGCAACGGTGAGCAAAGAGGATGCGTCGGCCTCGATCCAGAAAGTGCTCGAGGACACGATGCTGCTCTCGGTGAGCCGGCTGTTGGAGCGCCACAAGGCCCGCCATCTCGGCGTTGCCGGCGGCATATTCGCCAACGTGCGGCTCAACCGGACTCTCGCCGAGCGTCTGCCGATCGACGAGATATTCATCTATCCGGCCATGGGCGACGAGGGCATGCCGGCCGGCGGGGCGCTTTGCTACCTGTTGCAGCGCGACGGGCTGCCGGCCTGGATCAAACAACGGCACACATTGCGCGACGTCTATTTCGGCCGCGATTACACAAATGCAATCGACGATGCGCTGAAGGCATCTGCCGGAGTGCGGCTGACAGGCGAACCGGCGGTCGAAGGCGCCGCGCGGCGGCTCAATGCCGGCCAGCTCGGCGCGATCTATACCGGGCGGATGGAATACGGGCCGCGCGCCTTGGGCGCGCGCTCGATCCTGGCCAATCCTTCGCGGCGGGAGACGCACGATTTGCTCAACCAGCGTCTGGCGCGGTCGGAGTTCATGCCGTTTGCGCCAATAATCGCCGTGGACAAAGCGGCGACCGTCTTCGACGTCAATGCGGTCAACGCTTACGCCTGCCGGTTCATGACCATCACCTGCAACGTGAAGCCGGAATGGCGCGAGCGCATCGCGGCGGTCGTGCACGTCGACGGCTCGGCGCGGCCGCAGACCATCGAGCGCGATACCAATCCGCTCTATTACGACATCATCGCCGCCTTCGAGCGCGAGAGCGGCCTGCCCGTGCTGGTCAATACGAGTTTCAACGTCCATGAAGAACCGATCGTCAACAAGCCGAGCGAGTGCCTCAAGGCGCTGATTGACGGGCGCATCGATTTCGTCGTGACGACGAAGGGACTCTACGAGCGTGCGGCGGCTACCTAATTCAGAAATCTAATAGCCAACTCCGAGTGCATCATCGGAATGGCGCGATCAGACAAAGCCGACGGCGCAGCATGCTCGTCATTGCGAGCGAAACGAAGCAATCCAGGGCGGCTTGTTTGCAAGCTGACCACCTCATCACGCGTGCCAACTCAGTTACCTATGCTGACCAGAGACTCGTCGTCTGCGTCTGCCGCTCCTGCCATTACTGGAAATGTCCGGTTGAACTTTTCTTCCAAATGCTCCTGCAGGTCAACAACACTCACGAGGGGGTCTATAGCGCGGGCATCGCGGATTCGCGGCGAATTTTGTGGTCAAGCTCAGGTACAATTCGCATGTAGCCTATTGTAACGTAAGTCTGAAGATCGGACCAACGGGGAGGGTTTGATGGGTATGAAAGAAGTGGTTGAGACCGTCGCTTTTTTCATCGCGGTGTTGGGACCGTTAGGCATTGGGCTTCTCGTCCCGGCACGGTATCTAGCAGCCTTACTTTCTGCTGCTTGGCCAGTGATGATCGGCGTCATTGTGGCAATTAGTTACGGAATGCCCAAGGAAAGTGGCGGTACGTGGGTGCTAAACATTGTAATCATCTCGGGAATGGCAGCAGTCTGTGGACTTATAGTGTTCTATGTGAAAACGAAATGGAAAACGCGACGTAATAAAGCAATATGATTCAGTGAACAGCGACCGCTTCCTTCCACTCCCACGTCTCCGCATGAGCCGCTAACAGCAAGCTGGCTTCGATACTCCGGTGAAGACTGTTGAGGGCTTGTCGGCCCTCCTGCATAGAGCGGCTGAGTCCCTGCATCAGCGTTGCGATGCTGTTGCGTTGTTCTTGTAGCGATTTGCGCTTGTCGCGGTTTTCTACGGTGTGATAGTCGAGCGCCGTTTCGAGCGCCTTGATTTCGCCTTCGAGCTTTTCATCCTCGGCTTTCAGCTTGCCATAGTCCTCGACGAGTTTGTCGAGCTGGTTGCCGATCCACTTTGCGTGACAGGCTGCGCCCCATGAAAGGTTCGCGATGTTCGTTTTGCTGTTTCGCGGTGAAGGTCGCCATACGTCGGATAATTATACCACCTAGCGCGGTTATGACGGCGACGCTCAATCCTTCCTGAACACCAGGTTCGGCACCACCTCTTGCGCCAAGGCGTAGCCGGCGTCCGCCATCATCGCGACGGTCTCTTCGCGCGCTTCGAGCACTTCGATCTGGACGAAACCGCGATTGTCGCGCAGCGTGCGGGCCATGCCGGCGAGCGCTTTACGCTCGTAGCGTTCGATGTCGATCTTGACCGCCAGCGTCTTGCCAGAGAGCGAGATAACGTCATCGAGGCGAACGATATCGACCTCGTAGCCCGCCTGGGCGTTTGCCCCCTCGACGATCTGCGATAGCCCGATGTCGCGCTCTGGACCCGGCACCAGCCGGAAACGGCCGGGCGCCGCGCCGAGTGCGACTTCGCGAATGTCGATGTCCTTGTCGAGCAGATCGTTGATCAGCAGGTTGGCGCGCAGGTGGATGCGGTTGCGCCGGTCCGGTTCGAACGCGATCACGCGCGGAACCAGACCATTCTTCATCAGGATGCAGGTGTAGAGACCGAGATTGGCGCCGATGTCGATGAATACGTCCGGCCTGAGCGCGGCACAGGCCTGCATGAAATACTTGATTTCCTCGTATTCGCCGATCTTGGCGGAAATCTCGAGGCCGCCGACATTGTGCGAGGACACCAGAAAGTCAGCGCCGAAATAGCGGCAGACGAAATAGCGCCGTCCGTGTACAAGCCTGTTGAACGGTTTGTACAAGCGCCGGCGCAGCTTCTTGCGCGACCATGTCGTTTCACTCATGACGACATCCGCGGGCCGCGGAAGGGCGGCTGCGACAGCGCGCGCATTGGCAAATCGGCTCGGATCAGAAGGGCGAATTCGTATTGATACCCGGCAGGTAATATGGATTTGTCACGATATAGTAGCCGCCGCCGGAATGGTCGGGTCCGTACCACCAATCCGGCCTGCCCGGATCGCCGGCGGGTGGAAAGGCGTAGTCCATACTCTTTGCATCTCCTCTGGACACCTCGGTGCCGGGGTTGAGATACGACCGCCGCGGGGTGACGTAGATCGTCGTCGTTCCATCCGGATGGCGGATGATCGTGCGGGTCGGCTGAATGACGGTCCCGGCGACGGATCGCTCGATGACGGGGGGCCGCTTCTTGGTCGCTGCATTGGCCGCGCCGGTGAGGGCGGCCGAAGCCATCAGGATAGCCGCAATAACCGTAAATACGCGCATGTCGCCTCGCTTTCCCTCGTTGGCAGTCTAGCCCGGTTCGCCATGCCGCAACAGCGGGTCGTGACCGCCGGCCGGTTGAGGGTATCCGAGGGCGCCGGTTCTTCGGCAGCCGAAGTAGACCAATACTGAGCCGCACCGCAGAATAAATTGCTTTGACTCGGACTCCGTATGTCACATTATTCCCCGGCCCGGCCTTGATGAAGGTCATGGCAGGTGACGCGCCGAACGCGCGCACCAACCACAGGGAGGAGTCCCATGGACCGCGTCATGCGGGCGGCCTTGAGCCGCCGCAATTTGCTGCGCCATGCCGGCATCGGCGGCTTGGCGAGCCTCGCGACACCAGCTCTGGCGCAAACGACGATCCGGTTGCCTTTCCCGGGCGGTCCGGACGAGCGCGCCATCACGACGGCGTTTCCGCAGAAGGGCGCGATGGTTCTCCAGCGCACGCGTCCGCCGTTGCTGGAGACGCCGTTCGAGGTGTTCGACAAAGGCGTCTTCACGCCGAATGACCAGTTCTTCGTGCGCTGGCACTGGGCGGTCATTCCGACGAGTGTCGACGTCGATCAATTCCGTCTCAACGTCCACGGTCACGTCGACAAACCGCTGTCACTTTCGTTGAAAGACATTCTGGCGCTGCCGCCGTTGGAGTATGCGGCGGTGAATCAATGCTCGGGAAATTCGCGCGGCTTTTTCCAGCCGCGCGTCGCCGGCGGCGAATGGGGCAATGGCGCGATGGGCAATGCCCGTTGGATCGGCGTGCAGCCTCAAAAACGTCCTCGACCAGGCCGGCGTCAAGGCCGGCGCCGTGCAGGTCCGCTTCAATGGCATGGATCAGCCGGTCGTTCCGGACGGACCGGATTTCATGAAGTCGATTTCGGTCGACCACGCGCGCGACGGCGAGGTGATGATCGCCTACGCCATGAACGGCGAGCAACTGCCGCTGCTCAACGGCTTTCCGCTGCGGCTGGTCGTGCCGGGCTGGTATGCGACCTATTGGATCAAGATGCTCAACGACATCGAGGTGCTGGATAGTCCGGACACCAATTTCTGGATGAAGACGGCCTACACGATCCCCGATACGCCGCACGCCGACATGAAGCCGGGACAGACCGGCGTGCCGATGGTGCCGATCAACAAACTCAACCCGCGCTCGTTCATCACCAACATCAAGGCGGGTGCGACGCTTCCGGTCGGCAAGCCAGCCGAGGCGCGCGGTATCGCATTCGGCGGCTACGACGGGCGTCAAGGCCGTCGACTTCTCATCACGACGGCGGCAAGACCTGGCAGGCCGCGCAACTCGGCAAGGACGAAGGCAAGTACAGCTTCCGGCAATGGAACGCGCAGTTCACGCCCGCGGAGAAGGGCGATTACACGCTGATGGTCCGCTGCACGAATGCAAGCGGTGAGGCGCAACCGAGCGAGCCAAACTGGAATCCGTCCGGCTTCATGCGCAACGTCATTGAATCGACCCCAGTGTCGGCGGCGTGAGGGAGGACTGACATGAAGCGCAGAATTTTATTGAGCGCGTTGATCGCCGTCGCCGCGATGGCGTCGCCGCTCGCGCAAGCAGAGGCGCCGATTGCTTTGAAATCGGTCGACGTGACGCTGCCGGGAGACACGCGCCAACTGCCGAGCGGTCCGGGACTTGAGGCCGCGCAGAACCACTGTCTCGCCTGCCACTCGGCCGGCATGATTTTGACCCAGCCGCGGCTGCCGAGGGCGAGCTGGGAGGCCGAAGTGGCTAAGATGCGCAACGTCTACAAGGCGCCCGTAGACGACAAGGACGTGCCGGCCATTGTCGACTATCTGACGGCGATCAAAGGGCCGAAATAGGCGACTCGCCGCAGCGGTCAGTGCAGCTCGATGTGCTCGCGCAGTTTGGCGTTGCGCATCTTCGGATGGTACGGGCTCGGAATCGGCGCTGCGCGTTCGGGCGTCGCCGCAAGTATAGGGTCGCGCTGGCCGCAGAAGCTGCGGTCGATCTCGGCGCGGGCGAACAGCGCGTCGAGCCTGGAATCGCCGCCGGCGGAGAGGATCGTCAGCCGGTCGAGCAGGCAGGCGAGCCTCGTCCGGTCGACCACCTCCTGATGCGGGCTGCAGTACCAGCCGGCGATCTGCATCTCCGGCTGCTCGAACGGCCGGGCAAAGCCGAGACAGCGGCGTTCGCCGGCTTGCCCAGCAATGGCGAAATCGACCAGCGGCACCGTGCCGAATTTGGTCTCGATCCGCCCGTCCGGCTTGACGTCGTCGGTGACGGTGAAGGGGAGAATCCGCGCGGCGATCTCGCTGGCCGCGTCGATGAAGTCCTCACTGCGGCTGCCGGCGCGATAGATTTCAAGCATCACATAGGGTCCGCGGTCGCCCGCCTCGCCCCAGGTCAGTACGTCCTTGCGGGCGCCATCGGCGTTGCGGCGCAAGATGGCGTAGTCAAAGGGACTCGCCGCAAGTTCCGGCATGACGAGTTCGAAGGCTGGATGCGGCTGGGCGACCTTGATCCATTGCGGCGGCGTCGAAGGACCGATGGCGGCGACCACAGCCGGCGTACGCAAAAAGCTAATGGCTGCGATGGCAAGGATGCCGAGGCCGCCCATATAGGCGCCAACGCGCAGCAAACTTGCGCGAATGTCGCGAGACAGCGAATAGGAGCCCGGCTGCAAGAGAGCGCCCCAGCAACATTGTGTTAGGGACGTTTCTCGCCTAGAAGCGCTTCCGCTCTCCTTCCGCCGGTACCCGGATGGGGGCGAATTTTCGATGGAGAGTTAACGATGGGTTACAATGTCGCCGTCGTTGGGGCGACCGGCAATGTCGGGCGGCAAATGCTCGACATTTTGGCCGAGCGTTTGTTCCCGGCTGATGAGGTGGTTGCGCTGGCCTCGCGCAGAAGCCAGGGCACCGAGGTCTCCTACGGCGAGCGGACGCTGAAGGTCAAAGCGCTCGAACACCACGACTTCTCCGCGACCGATTTCTGTTTGATGTCGGCAGGCTCCGAGGTGTCCCGCGAATGGTCGCCGAGGATCGCCGCTGCCGGTGCGGTGGTGATCGATAATTCGTCGTGCTGGCGCTACGATTCCGACGTTCCTTTGATCGTGCCCGAGGTCAATGCCGACGCGGTCACCGGTTTCCGCAAGCGTGGCATCATCGCCAATCCGAATTGCTCGACTGCGCCACTCGTCGTCGCGCTCAAGCCGCTGCATGACCACGCGAAGATCAAGCGCGTGGTAGTCGCCACCTATCAGTCGGTGTCGGGCGCCGGCAAGGAGGCGATGGACGAGTTGTTTTCGCAGACCAAGGCGGTATTTCAGATAGGCGAGATCACGCCGAAGAAATTCACCAAGCGGATCGCGTTTAATGTCATCCCGCACATCGACGTGTTCATGGAGGACGGCTACACCAAAGAAGAATGGAAGATGGTGGTCGAGACCAAGAAGATTCTCGACCCGAAGATCAAGGTCACCGCCACCTGCGTGCGCGTGCCGGTCTTCATCAGCCACTCGGAAGCCGTCAACATCGAGTTCGAGAACGAGATCACCGCCGACGAGGCGCGCGACATCTTGCGCACCGCGCCCGGCTGCCTGGTGATCGATTCGCGCGAGCCGGGCGGCTACGTGACGCCGTACGAGGCGGCGGGCGAGGACGCGACCTACATCAGCCGCATCCGCGAAGATGCGACCGTCGAGAACGGACTTTCGATGTGGATCGTGTCCGACAACCTGCGCAAGGGCGCGGCGCTGAACGCCATTCAGATCGCCGAGTGTCTGATCAACCGCAAGCTGATCACCGCCAAACGCAAGGCGGCCTAGCCGTCACTGGGGCGAGACAATAACAAGCGAGGCCTACTTAGGCGCCTCGCCGGACTGGCCACGCTTTAACCGGCGGCCTCACATCCCTCTGCAAGACCGAATCCAATTGGTGCGCGCGTTGCGCTCGGCTTCGACGGCGGGCGGAGCGGCGCCCAGGCACCAATCAAAATGCACCCTGTAGTCGGTGGTCCAGCGCGGGCCCGTCCCGCGATTGCAAGCAGGGATCGAGCGCGCGAGTTCGACCTGCCTGACCGCCGCCGTCGCATACTCGCGGCAGAAGCCGGGATCGGCGGCTTGGGCTGCCAGCGGGACGAGCACAGCCAGAGCCGGTGTTAACTGAAGCGCGCATTTTGTGATTTTGAGCACCGTTATCCTCCGTAGAATCGATTATTCCCAAACATCGATCATGCCTCAGCGCTGCCGGCGGAATCCAGCCAAGGCGCAGCCCGTTTCGCGCGGATTGTGGAAAAGAGCCGGCCGCTAGCGAGGGCAAGGCGGCGCTTCGCCGCGCTGGCACGTTGCGTGCAAGACCGCTAGTTTGCCCCCGCAATGGAGGAAGTCGAGCGATGAGTGTCCGCCCGCGGCGTAGCGTCCTGTACATGCCCGGATCAAATGCCCGCGCGCTTGAAAAGGCGCGCGAATTGCCGGCCGACGGCGTCATTCTCGACCTCGAAGACGCGGTGGCGCCGGACGCCAAGGCGACGGCGCGCGAGCTGATCAAGAAAACCTTGGCGAAGGGCGGCTTCGGCGATCGCGAGGTTTTTGTGCGGATCAACGGGCTCGACACCCGCTGGTGGGTCGATGATCTGCATGCGGTGGCCGATTGCCGGCCAGACGCGGTGCTGGTGCCGAAAATATCCGATCCGCATCAGCTTCAGGATCTGGCGGCGCGCATCGTCGACATGGGCACCGATCCGCATATCCGCGTCTGGGCGATGATGGAGACGCCGCTGGCGATGCTCAACGTCGGCGTCATTGCCGCGGCCGCGCTCGACTCCGAGACGCGGCTCTCGGGCTTCGTGATGGGCACCAACGATCTCGCCAAGGACACGCGCGCCCGCATCGTGCCCGGCCGTGCGCCGATGGTGCCGTGGCTGATGAGTTGCGTCGCCGCCGCGCGCGCCTTCGGCCTCGATATCCTCGATGGCGTCTATAACGATCTCGGCAACGCCGAGGGCTTCGTGCAGGAGTGCCAGCAGGCACGTGATCTCGGCTTCGACGGCAAGACGCTGATCCATCCGAAACAGATCGAGGCCTGCAACGCCACGTTTTCGCCCGCGCCGCGAGGAAGTGGAGGCGGCGCGCAAAATCATCGCCGCCTTCGACCTGCCGGAGAACGCCGGCAAAGGCGTCATTCAAATCGACGGCCGTATGGTCGAGCGGCTGCATGCCGAAATGGCGCGGCGCACGGTCGAGATCGCGGACGCCATCGCGCAACGCGAACCCGCCGGTGTTCCGCATAATAACGAGCAGCCGACCGCCAAAGCCGCCAATTCGTAAGGCGACGCGCAAGGGCGCGCTGCCGCCGAACCGCGGCTGCTCTTATCAGTGGCAGGTGGCGGCGAATTGCTTGAGCAGCGCGCCGTCGAGGCTCGATTCAAACTTCAACAAGTGCATGGGCAAATTCGCCGACTGATTGATGATGAAGGCGATCCCGATATTCGGAAAGGTTTCGAGTGTCTGGATCTGGCCCGGCGTGAACTGCAGTGTTGTTGCCAGCCGGTTTCCGGCGACCGCCGCCGGCGTGTGCTTGGCAGAAAACACCAGCGGAACGAACACGCCGCTGAGCTGGAGCACATAGCTCTGCACGTTGCTGACCAGATCCGGCGCCTTGGCGCGCACGCCCGGGTCGAGCGAGAAGGTCGCTTTGATACCGGCCGTCTGCGGGGCCTTGGCTGTTGGTCCAGCGCTCTCGTTTTCCTGGGTGGTAGAGACGGATTGCACCCCGTTCGGCTTTCCGATGCAGGTGAAGTTAATGTCGTGGATGCCCCAGGCGTCGGTGGTCACTCCGTCGAGCGCGAAGCCGCTCTGGTCGTCAAGCGGGGTGATCTGCCACTTGGTCTGCCAACGCGGGGTGACGATGTTGAGCTGTTGCAGCTCAGCCGTGGTCAGATTGGTGACGTCGTTGCCGGTCTTTTTGACCATGTACACCATGTAGTTTGGTGACACGCCCATTTCGCTGAGATAAGCGACGACCTTGGCGGCCGCCGCCTCCGTCTCCGATTGGGTTTGAGAGGTTGGCGTCTGATCTGCCGACTCGAATTGGTGCACGCCGTAATTGGAGGCGTAGTTGATCGTCCGATTGACGCCGCCCATGAAGGTCAGCGTGCAGGCACTGGCGCAATTGCCGGCAAAAGGTGGCGCGGCAGGTTCGGATAGATAGGGCACGGCGTCGGGCCGGATGTTTTCGTTCTGCGGAATCATCAGCGGAAACTCGGAGCCGACCTGGGTCCACAGTTTCTGCTTGCGGATGACGCGGCCCATGCGCATGCCGGCCATGAGGTCGCCGCCGCCGGAATTGAGCACGACAATCGCGCTCGGCGTCTTGGGCGGATTTTGCTTGAGGAAGTCCTCGAATTTCTTGTCGGTATCGGAGCAGATGTAGCCGTCGGCGAAAATGTATTCGCGCGGTCCCTGGCCGAAGCGCTGGCCAAGATCGCTGCTCCACGCGCTGAAACTCATTTCCGGCTGGTCGGGGCAAGCCGAGGCCGACGTGTCGCCGGTATTCGTCTGGCTCTGCGCTGCCGCTGGAACGATCCCTGCCGTGGCGATCAGCGCCACGGCGGCGAACGCTGCCATCAGCAAATTCGAGATGCCGCATTTCGAAGCAAGCTTGCCCACGGAATACCCCTCTGTTTGCGCGTTGCCCGGCCGGTTATCCGCGATCTCGTCGGCGGCTTGGCGGCCACGTGATCCAGCAAGACGGAGGATACCGGATCGCGAAGAACCAGTCAGCCGCAGAGTCCAACAGGTGTGTGACGCGAATTGGGCGTCTTGGTGAACGGCCGGGAGGTGACGCCAGCCTAATTCTTCAGCCGATACCCGGTCTTGAAGAACCACCAGATGATCGCCATGCAGATCGCCAGGAAGAGCAGCGTCATGGCGAGGCTCACGCTCACGTCAACGTCGGCGATGTTGAAAAAGCTCCAGCGGAAGCCCGAGATCAGATAGACGAGCGGGTTGAACAGCGTCACCGTGCGCCAGAACGGCGGCAGCACGCTGGTCGGATAGAACGTGCCGCCGAGGAAGGTCAGTGGCGTGAGGAAGAGAAGCGGCACGATCTGCAACTTCTCGAAGCTGTTGGCCCACAGACCGAGGATGAAGCCGAACAGGCTGAAGCTCACGGATGTGAGCACCAGAAAGGCGAGCATCCAGAACGGATGGTCGATCTGCACCGGCACGAACAGCGCGGACGTCGCCAGGATGATGCCGCCGAGTACGATCGACTTGGTGGCCGCCGCCCCGACATAGCCGAGCACGATCTCGAACGGCGACACCGGCGCGGAAAGCAGTTCGTAGATGGTGCCGACGAAGCGGGGAAAATAGATGCCGAAGGCGGCATTGGTCACGCTTTGGGTCAGCAGCGTCAGCATGATCAGGCCGGGCACGATGAACGAGCCGTAGCTGACGCCTTCGATCTGGGTGATGCGCGAGCCGATCGCGGCGCCGAACACGATGAAGTAGAGCGATGTGGAGATGACCGGCGAGACGACGCTCTGAAACAGCGTGCGTGCGGTCCGCGACATCTCGTAGACGTAGATCGCGCGCACGGCGTAAACATTCATGCCGAGCGTCATTGTCCCTGCCTCAGCAAACCGACGAAGATGTCTTCGAGCGAGCTTTGCGTCGTGCGCAAATCCTTGAACCTGATGCCGGCATTGCGGACGTCGTCGAGCAGCGCGGTAATGCCCGTACGGTCGGCTCTGGTATCGTAGGTGTAGATCATCTCCCGGCCACCGGCCGCCAGCGTGAGGTGGTGGGCGTCAAGCGTCGCCGGTATGGCCTCCATCGGCTCGCGCAGTTCGAGCGTCAGCTGCTTGCGGCCGAGCTTGCGCATCAACTCGACTTTGTCCTCGACCACGATCAGTTCGCCCTTGTTGATGACGCCGACGCGGTCGGCCATCTCTTCGGCTTCCTCTATGTAATGCGTGGTGAGGATGATGGTGACGCCGGAGGCGCGCAGCTGGCGCACGAGCTGCCACATGTCCTGGCGCAATTCGACGTCGACGCCGGCGGTCGGCTCGTCAAGAAAGAGGATCCGCGGCTCGTGCGCCAGCGCCTTGGCGATCAGCACCCGCCGCTTCATGCCGCCGGACAGCGTCATGATTCTTGAATCGCGCTTGTCCCACAGCGAAAGCTCTTTGAGCACTTTCTCGATGTAGGCGGGGTCGGGCGCTTTGCCGAACAGGCCGCGCGACAGCCGCATGGTCGCCGGCGGCGTCTCGAACGCGTCGGTGGTGAGTTCCTGCGGCACCAGCCCGATCAGCGCGCGGGCAGGGCGATAGTCGTTGATGATGTCGTGGCCGTCGACTTTGACCGTGCCGGCCGACGGCTTGACGATGCCACAGACGATATTGATCAGCGTCGTCTTGCCCGCTCCGTTCGGGCCGAGCAGCGCGAAGATCTCGCCATGGCGGATCTCCAGGCTGACGCTCTTGAGCGCGACAAAACCCGTGGCGTAGGTCTTGGACAGGTGCGAAACCGAAATTGCGGGATCGGTCATGGATGCGGGGTCACCGGCGGGGAAAGGTCTTCACGTCTTGGTTCCAAAAGCGCCGTAAGCGAAACTGACAGCCCGGCCATGCGTTATCCGAACTCTACCAGGAGGATGCATCTATGCCGGAGATAGGCGAAAGCAATGGCATCTGCACGCAGATCACGACGGTCAAGCTGCCGCCCGACAATCAGGACGAAATTCTCCGTCTGATGGTCGAACGCGCGCGTTTCATGGCGACGCAGCCGGGCTTCGTATCGGTCAATCTGCACCGCAGCAAGGACGGCAGCCACATCGTCAACTACATCCAATGGACGGACAGCAAGAAACTGTCTGCCGCGCACCACTCACCGGAATTCCGCAAGAAGTGGCCGCGCTTCGGCGAACTGGTGCAGGACATCGAGCCCTGCCTCTACGAGGTCGTCCACGTCGAGGCCGCCTAGGCGGAGTGAGCGCGCGCGGGTGCAGAAAGGCGGAGCGGCTCACGCCCAGGGCCGCGCCGCCTTGGCCTTGCTCTCGAAGCTCTCGATCTTGGTCTGCTTGACCATCGTCATGCCGACGTCGTCGAGGCCTTCGAGCAGGCACTTCTTGCGGTGCGGGTCGATGTCGAACTTGACCACGCCGCCGTCGGGGCCGCGGATTTCCTGTTTTTCAAGGTCGACGGTGAGCGTGGCGTTGGCGCCGCGATCGGCGTCGTCGAACAGCTTTTCCAGATCCTCAGGCTTGACCTTGATCGGCAGCACGCCGTTCTTGAAACAATTGTTGTAGAAAATGTCGCCGAACGAAGTCGAGATCACGCAGGTGATGCCGAAATCCAGCAGCGCCCATGGCGCGTGCTCGCGCGAGGAGCCGCAGCCGAAATTATCGCCGGCGACCAGAATCTTGGCCTTGCGATAGGCCGGCTTGTTGAGCACGAAATCGGGATTCTCGCTGCCGTCGTCGCGATAGCGCCTCTCGGCGAACAGGCCCTTGCCGAGCCCGGTGCGCTTGATCGTCTTCAAGTATTGCTTGGGGATGACCATGTCGGTGTCGACATTGATCATCTTCAGCGGCGCAGCGACGCCTTCGAGGGTCGTGAACTTTTGCATTATCGCTTCCTGCTGGTGGCGGATGCGGGTGTCTGGCGCGACTTAATGGCGTCTTGCCGCCGCCTGGTCAAGCCTGCGGGGCGGCGCTTCTGGCCTAGTGTGGCGGTTCAGAAGTCCGCATCATTCTTGCCGCGAACTCGTCATGCGGACTTCTGAACCAAAGCCACACTAGATCAATAAGTTGCTAGTGTCCTTTCGATTCCGAAGTTCGCAAACGAGGGTGCCGGATAATCATGCGAACTTCGCAATCGGGACACTAGCCGTCCGCTTTGATAGAATCCGTGCAGAACTGACGGGAGCGAACATGACGCGCGCCGACTGGCCGGCTGACCAACTCCGCGGGTTGCGCCGGTGTAACGTCGAAGCCGCGCCGCTGTATTAGGCATGGAGGATTATATGCCGCGGCCCGTGTCGGGATTTCACCGCCGAAGCCTTTTGCAATTTGCAGTGGGCGCTGCCGCTTGGGCGGCGGAAGGCGGCGGTGCTGCCGCGCAGAGTTATCCAGACCGGCCGGTGCATGTCATCGTCGCGCTTCCGGCCGGGAGCTCGCCCGACATCGTCTCGCGGGTGATCGGCCAATATTTGTCAGAACGGTTGGGGCAACCATTCGTCGTCGACAACAAGCCGGGCGCTAATGGCAATCTTGGAACCGAGGCTGCGCTTCGCGCGCCGCCGGACGGCTACACCTTGCTGCAGGCGATCGCCGCCAACACGGTGAACGCCACCCTTTATAAAAATTTGCGTTTTGATTTCATGCACGACATCGCGCCGGTGGCCGGGGTGGTGCGCATCCCGCAAGTCATGGAAATCAATCCGCTGGTACCGGCGAACACGGTTCCGGAATTCATCGCCTATGCCAAGGCTAATCCGGGCAAGCTCAACATGGCTTCGGGCGGCGTCGGCGGCACACCCCATGTCGCCGGTGAGCTGTTCATGATGATGACCGGCGTGAAGATGCTTCACGTGCCGTACAGCACCAATCCGCGCCCCGATCTGCTCAGCGGCCAAGTACAGGTCATGTTCGATACACTGCCGGCGTCGATCGGGTTCGTCCGCAGCGGCAAGCTGCGGCCGCTCGCGGTGACCACAGCGACACGCGTGGCGGCGCTGCCGGACGTACCAGCATTGAGCGAATTCCTCCCCGGCTACGAAGCGACGAGTTGGCAGGGTCTGGTGGCGCCGAAGGGAACTCCCGAGCCTATCATCGCGATCCTCGGCCAAGCCGTCCAAGCCGGGCTGGCCGACGCGACGCTGAAGGCGAGGCTGACGAGCCTGGGCGCGGTGCCGATGCCGATGACGCCGGAGGAGTTCGGCAAGTTCATTGCCGACGAAATCGCGAAATGGGCGAAGGTGATAAAGTTCGCCGGCATCACGTCAGGATGATGCACGACGTCCGGGCCCGCCGCTCCATCACCGATTTGTTGGACCGGTTTGCGGAAGCGTTCACTTCTGCGCCAATGCGGCCTGGTCGGCCGCAGTGAACTTCAATTCGCGATCGAGCGTGCAAACCTGGATGTGATAGTCGGTGTAATATTTCTCCCGCGCGAGCTTTTGCGCCGCCCGGTGCTCGGGATTGGTCTGCCAGGCGCGCTGCCCTTCTTCGTGCGCGAATTCGACGATGGCCACTCGCTCGCCGTCGTCAGAGAAAAAGTCCTTATGCGAAACGTAGCCCGGCATGGTCCTGGCGATCTCGTTCATCCGGTTGGCCATCGCGACATATTCCTCGCGAACGCCGGGCCGCAGCCGGGAACGAAAGACGGTGACGATCATGGCGCTGCTCTTTCGGTTGAGCGTCGGCGAATAACATATGCCGTATTAACAGCACGGACCAAAGGCGTGCATTCGCGCCTCAGGCCGGTGCTTGCTTCTCGTTGCGCGGGATCGCCGCCAATTCGGTGACCCAGACGCGTGCCGAACGAAACCAGTTCTGCCGGCGCGGCATCAGTTGGCCGCGCTGGCGCAGAATGCCAACCCGCACCGTATACGACGGCTGCACGCCCTCGCCCGCCGTGGTCGAGTAGATCGGCGAGCCGCATTTGGGGCAGAACGCCTGCACGCGCGGCTTGCCGCTGTCGGCGGTGGTCTTCACGTAAAGCGTGGGTTGCCCGGTCATCTTGAACGCCGTGCCGGCGACCGGAATCGACACTCGGAACGCGGAGCCGGTGCCGGTCTGGCAGTCGGTGCAGTGGCAAATCTGCGTTTTCTCCGGATAGGCTTCGCCTTCGACCGTGATGAAGCCGCAATGGCACGTGCCGTCAATTCGCATTGCCTCTCTCCATTCGTTCAACTTAATTCGTTCAACTTGCCGCGCGCTCGATGGCGTGCATGTCGTCGTCCGAGAATCCGAAATGATGGCCGATCTCGTGAACCAGCACGTGCTGAACGATCGCGCCCAGCGTGTCGTCGTGATCGGCCCAATAGGCGAGAATGGGCCGCCGGTAGAGCCAGATCATGTTGGGCATCTGCAGCGGCGCGCTCTCCGAGCGGAACGGCAGGCCGAGGCCGCGGAACAGGCCGAGCAGGCCGAACTTGCTGCGCACGTGCAGCGAATGGAGAACCTCCGTGCTCGGAAAATCGTCCACCTGAATGACGAGATCGGCGCACAGATCGCGAAACTGCTTCGGCAGGCGGCGGAACACCGCAAGCGCGCACTGTTCCATCTCTGCCAGCGACGGGGCGTACGCTGGCTGCCAGGCGAGCGGGTCAGATGTGAAGTCGCGCATGATGCATGAAGCTCATACTCCCCATCGCTGGGAAGCGTCGATGTTAAGCTTTGCGTGCGATTATTTTTATCCGTGTTTTACGGTCCCGTGCAGCGCGGACTGATCGAGCAACCGACCGCGCGCCTGATCTTAGGCTGAAGGTCTTGGGCTGAAGGCTTTGGGTTGACGATCTCGGGTTGACGGCCGCTGACGCCTCGGCTCGTATAGGCTCTGGGTAAGGCGTTCGCGCGAGGCGTCATGTCGGCAAAGCACTTTGTCCTGATTGCTGGCCTGTTCTGCCTTTTGCCGATCGGCGCCGCGCCGGCACTGGCGCAGTCGGTTTATCCAGGCGGCGCCTACGCGCCCGCGACCGGTGGTTACGTGCCGCCGCCATACGCAAACGGCCGTCCTGTCATTGTGGTCACGCCGCGGCGTCCGCTCTATCGGCGCTGCGCCGAGCGGCTGCAATTGCAATACCGGCCGACCGGGCCGGTGCTCTATCCGCTGACGTATTGTTGGTGGGTCAGAGGGTAGCGCGATTCCGGGTGCGCTTCGCGCAACCTCCACTGACAGCTACTTCCACTCCCGCACATCAACAAAGTGTCCGGCGATCGCCGCCGCCGCTGCCATCGCCGGCGAGACGAGGTGCGTGCGGCCTTTGTAGCCCTGGCGGCCCTCGAAATTGCGGTTCGACGTCGAAGCGCAGCGTTCGCCGGGTGCGAGCTTGTCCGGGTTCATGGCGAGGCACATCGAGCAGCCGGGCTCGCGCCATTCAAAGCCGGCTTTGACGAAGATCTTGTCGAGCCCTTCGGCCTCGGCCTGCTCCTTCACCAGGCCGGAGCCCGGTACGATCATGGCCTTGACGTTGGCGTTGACGTTCTTGCCGTCGACCATCTTGGCGGCAGCGCGCAAATCCTCGATGCGGGCATTGGTGCACGAGCCGATGAATACGCGGTCGAGCGCGATGTCGGTGATTTTCTCGCCGCCTTTTAATCCCATATAGGCGAGCGACCGCTCGGCGGCTTGGCGCTTGTTGTCGTCGGCGATGTCTTCGAACCGCGGCACGCGGCCAGCCACCGAGATGACCTGCTCGGGGTTGGTGCCCCAGGTCACCAGCGGCGGCAGTTTCGCCGCGTCGAGCCTGAGCTCGCGGTCGAAATGGGCGCCATCGTCGGATTGCAGCGTCTCCCAGTAGCGCACCGCTTCGTCCCAGGCCTTGCCCTTGGGCGACTTGGGCCGGTCTTTCAGATACGCGTACGCTTTCTCGTCGGGCGCGATGAAGCCTGCCTTGGCGCCGGCTTCGACCGACATGTTGCACACCGTCATGCGGCCTTCCATCGACAGCGAACGGATTGCTTCGCCGGCATATTCGAGCGCGTAGCCGGTGCCGCCGGCGGTGCCAATCTCGCCGATGATGGCGAGGATGATGTCCTTGGCGGTGACGCCGTCGGGCAGCTTGCCGTCGACCACCGCGCGCATGTTCTTTGATTTCGACTGGATCAGCGTCTGCGTCGCCAGCACGTGCTCGACTTCCGAGGTGCCGATGCCGTAGGCGAGCGCGCCGAACGCGCCGTGGGTGGCGGTGTGACTGTCGCCGCAAACGAGCGTCACGCCCGGCAGCGTAAATCCCTGCTCCGGCCCGATGATGTGAACGATGCCCTGCCGCTTGTCGAACTCGTCGTAATATTCGAGCCCGAAGAACTTCACGTTCTCGGCCAGGTAGGCGATCTGCGCCTCGCTCTCGGGGTCGGGATTTTTCAGCCGCCGGTCGGTGGTCGGCACGTTGTGATCGACCACGCAGAGCGTCTTCTCCGGCGCGCGCACCTTGCGGCCGGCCAGCCGCAAGCCCTCGAACGCCTGCGGGCTGGTCACCTCGTGCACCAGGTGCCGGTCGATATAGATCAGGCAGGTGCCGTCCGGTTGCTCGTCGACCAGATGGTCGTCCCAGACCTTGTCGTAGAACGTGCGCGGCTTGGCCATGCCAAAATGCTCCTCGGGCGTGCCGAATTGATATGGTGGTTGGGCCGTCCTTTAGCGCCTCAGGCGGGCGAGGAAAAGGGCAGCCGTCCTGTCGCGGCTGTCTGCCATGCGCTAGTGGTCCGATTCTAACATTCGCATCCCGGTTCGCTTGGCTCTCATGCGAATGTTAGAATCAAAGGACCACTAGCAACTATAAGTTCTAGTGGAGCTTTGGATTTGACATTCAGCCTCACGAACTGGCGGCTGGGTGGGTAGCGAATGTCAAATCCGCTCCACTAGGCTGCGAGATAGAGAAATCAGGGACGGAAACGATGCGACGCAGCGAAGGCGCGATCCGAACGACGCATGCCGGCAGATTGCCGCCGGTGGCGCCGACGGCGAGGCCGACATCACCGGCCAGGTCGCCGCGGTGATCAAGAAACAGGTGCAGATCGGCATCAATTGCGTCGGTGACGGCGAATTCTGGAATGGGCGCTATTTTCAGTATTACACGGACCAGTTCGAGGGCGTCACCGAACGGCCGCTGCGACCGGGCGAGCGCGGCTCGACGCGCGAGGAGACCCGCGAGCGCGACGAGTTTCCCAAGCTCTATGGCGACATGGATCGCGTCGGCACCATGTTCTGCGTGCCTGGCGAGGCGCCGCGGGTCCCATTCCGCACCAAGGCCATCGCCGCCGGCCCGATCAAGGGACGGGCGACCGAGGCGATCCGCCGCGAGGTGAAAGTCTTCAAGGATGCACTCGAGGCCGCTGGCGGCGCCGACGAGGCATTCATCTGCGTGTTCGCGCCGGGCTGGCTCGATCATCACATCGGCAATGAGTTCTACAAGACCGATGAGGAATTCGTGTTCGCGCTCGCCGAAGCGTTGCGCGAGGAATATCGCGCGGTGGTCGATGCCGGGTTCATCCTGCAGATCGACGATCCGGGCCTGGTCAACTCGTGGGACATGATCAAGCCCGAACCGACCGTCAGTGAATATCGGCGCTATATTAAAACCCGCGTCGATGCACTCAATCACGCGCTGTCAGGAATTCCCGCAGACCGCGTGCGCCATCACTTCTGCTGGGGAAGCTGGCACGGCGCGCACACGCACGACCTGCCGCTTGCCGCAGTTCTCGATATTGCGCTTGAGGTCAACGCGCAGGCGACGAGCTTCGAGGCCGGCAATGTGCGTCACCAGCACGAGTGGACGGCGTGGAAGGCCGTCAAGCTGCCGGACGGCAAAATACTCGTGCCCGGCGTGGTGAGCCACGCCACCAATCTGGTCGAGCATCCGGAACTGATCGCGCAACGGATCAAAAATTTCGCCGACGTGGTTGGGCGTGAGAACGTTATCGCCGGCACCGATTGCGGCCTAGGCTCGCGGCTGCACGAGGATTTGGTGTGGGCGAAGCTTTGGGCGCTGGCAGAGGGAGCGCGGCTCGCTTCGAAGGCGCTGTGGGGACGTTGAAGCGGCTTTCCCCGGATGCGGTGCAGCGCGCAGCGCAGCGAAGCGGTGCGCCGCTGCTCCGTGGTGTCGTCACAAACGGTCGCGCTTATCCGAGTGCTTCGCTACGACCCGGGAAACTGGAACCGGAGCGAATTACTCCGCGGCCTTCTCCTCGGCGGCGGTATGATCCTGCCGCTCGACGATGCGCGCGGATTTTCCGCGCCGGCCGCGCAGGTAATAAAGCTTGGCGCGCCGCACCTTGCCGCGGCGCACGACCTTGATCGAGTCGATCATCGGCGAATAGACCGGAAACACGCGCTCGACGCCTTCGCCGTAGGAGATTTTCCGTACGGTGAAGTTCTCATTGAGGCCAGAACCGGCGCGGCCGATGCAGACGCCCTCATAGGCCTGCACGCGGCTTTTGTCGCCTTCGACGATCTTCACGTTGACAACGACCGTATCGCCCGGCTGGAACTCGGGAATCTCCTTGCCGGCGGTTAGCTTCGCCACGTGTTCGGTTTCGAGTTGTTTGAGCAGGTTCATGGCAAATTCTCCATCGGCTGCGCCTTCGTCGCGCCGTTCCGGTCTGGGCTGGTCACGGGTTGGGCGAGCTTCTACGCTACCGCGCGGGTTTTGTCACCTTCCCGTCACGCCTTGCCTGAAGGACGCCTTGGCCAAAGGTCGGGCCGCCGCTCCCTGGTGAGCCGCTCGGCCTCGGCGCGCCGCCAAGCGGCGATTTTGCCGTGATCGCCGGAAGTGAGCACGTCCGGGATCGCCTGGCCTTCGAATACCTGCGGCCGCGTATATTGCGGATATTCCAAGAGGCCGTCGGCGAAGCTCTCCTCGGCGACGGACGCGGCCGCGCCCATGACGCCGGGCAGGAGCCGCACGCAGGCGTCGAGCAGCGCCATGGCGGCGATCTCGCCGCCGGACAGCACATAATCGCCGACCGATACTTCTTGCAGCCCACGCGCCGCGATGACGCGCTCGTCGACACCCTCGAAGCGGCCGCAAACCAGAACCACGCCCAGCCCGGCAGCAAGCGCTTCCACCCGCGGCTGGGTTAACGGCGCCCCGCGCGGCGACATCAAGAGACGCGGGCGGTCGTCCTGAGCTCGCGGCATCGATCGCGCGCGCGAGCACGTCGGGCTTCATCACCATGCCGGGGCCGCCGCCGGCCGGCGTGTCGTCGACGGTGCGATGTTTGTCGGTCGCAAACTTTCGGATATCGACCAGGTCGAGCGACCATGTCCCGGCGGCCAGCGCCTTGCCGGCGAGGCTCGCTCCGAGCGGGCCCGGGAAACATGTCGGGAAAAATGGTGAGTACGCCGGCGCGCCACATTTCACCCTCTCCCCTTGCGGGAGAGGGTGGACCGACGCCGGCGCGAGCCGGCAGCGGTCCGGGGGAGGGGTTGCGCTGTGGTTCTCTGATCGGCCGGGCCCCTCACCCGGCTCGGCTTCGCCTCGCCACCCTCTCCCGCAAGGGGAGAGGGTTCGATCACGATCCGCCCGGCGTCGACATCGACTTCCGGCACCGTGGCCTCGGTGAACGCGATCAATTCAGTCTTACCCTCGTTCTTGCCCTCGTCCGCGCGCACTTCGATCAAATCACCGGCGCCGAAATTATGGACCGCAACGACGGTGCCAAGTCTTTTCCCGGTGCGGTCGAACACGGCGAGCCCGATGAGGTCGGCGTGATAGAACTCATCGGTTTCTTCAATCTCCGGAAGCCGCTCGCGTGGCACGTAGAGCTTGACGTTGGTCAGCCGCTCGGCGGCATCCCGGTCGCGAACGCCGGCGAGCGTCGCGACGAAACAATCCTTAGCCGGCCGCAGCGACTCGATCTCGATGACGCCGCCGCCTTCGGCTTGCAGCGGTCCGTATCCGGCGATCGCTTCCGGCTCCGCGGTGAACGAGCGCAGCCGGACTTCTCCACGCACGCCGTGCGGGGCGCCGATCTGCCCAAGACAGACTCGGGCACCGCATACGCGCGCGCCGCCGGCCATCGCGCGTCCTTATCAGGAAGCGGCCGGCGCTGCGGCCGGCGCCGCTGCGGGAGCAGCGCCCGCTGCCGCCTTGGCGGCTTCCTCTTTCGCCTTGCGCTCCTTGCGCGGAACCGCCTTCTCGGGGTTGTTGCGCTTCGGACGTTTCAGCACGCCGGCGGCATCGAGAAAGCGCATCACGCGATCCGACGGCTGTGCGCCCTTACTCATCCAGGCCTTCGCCTTTTCCAGATCGAATTTGAGCCGCTCGGTCTTCTCTTTCGGCAACAGCGGATTGAAATAGCCGAGACGCTCGATGAAGCGTCCGTCGCGCGGCGATCGGCTGTCGGCGACGACGATGTGATAGAACGGCCGCTTCTTGGTGCCGGCGCGCGCCATGCGAATTACCAGGGACATTCAGCTTCCTTTCGTTGCTTTAAACGACATTCACTTTTTCTTTCCGGGAAGGCCCGGCAACCCGCCGGGAAACTTCGGCATTCCGCCCGGCAGCCCGGGGAAATTAGGCGGCAGAGCGGGCATGTTTGGCGGTAGCGCCCCGGCGCCGGGCATTCCGCCGGGCATTTTCTTGGCCAGCTCCGCCATCTGTTCCGCACTCGGCATGCCGCCGCCGAAGCCCAGCATGTTGGCAAGCCCGGCCATCGGTCCGCGCTTGGCGCCGCCCATCGCCTTCATCACGTCGGCCATGGTGCGGTGCATTTTCAGCAGCCGGTTGATGTCTTCCGGCTTGGTGCCGGAGCCGGCGGCGATGCGCCGCTTGCGGCTCGCCTTCAGGACGTCGGGGTTGCGACGTTCCTGGGGCGTCATCGAATCGATGATCGCCATCTGCCGCTTGAGCAGTTTTTCGTCGAGGTTGCGTTCGGCGAGCTGATTTTTCATCTTGGCGATGCCGGGCAGCATCGCCATCAATCCGCTCATGCCGCCCATGTTCTTCATTTGCGTGAGCTGCTCGCGCAGATCGGAGAGGTCGAACGCGCCGCGGCGCATTTTCTCCGCCGCGCGCGCAGCCTTTTCGGCGTCAATGGTGGTGGCGGCCTTTTCCACCAGCGAAATGATGTCGCCCATGCCGAGGATGCGGTCGGCGATGCGCTGCGGATAGAAATCCTCGATCGCGTCGATCTTCTCGCCGGTGCCGATGAGCTTGATCGGCTTGCCGGTGACCGCGCGCATCGACAACGCGGCGCCGCCGCGGCCGTCGCCGTCCATGCGGGTGAGTACGATGCCGGTGAGGTCGAGCCGCTCGTTGAAGGCGCGGGCGAGGTTGACCGCGTCCTGGCCGGTGAGCGCGTCGGCCACGAGCAACACCTCGTGCGGACTGGCGGCGCGGCGCACCTCGGCAGCTTCCGCCATCAGCGCGTCGTCGAGCGTGATGCGGCCGGCAGTGTCGAGCATCACCACGTCGTAGCCGCCGAGCCGTCCGGCCTGCTGGGCGCGGCCGGCGATCTGCACCGGCGTCTGGCCGGCAACAACCGGCAGCGTGTCGATGCCGACCTGCTTGCCGAGCACCGCAAGCTGCTCCATGGCGGCCGGCCGGCGGGTGTCGAGCGAGGCCATCAGCACTTTGCGCTTGCCAACATCGTTCAGCCGCTTGGCGATTTTCGCCGTGGTGGTGGTTTTGCCCGAGCCCTGTAAGCCGACCATCATGATCATGACCGGCGGAGGCGCGTTGAGATCGATTGGCTCTCCGCTCGAGCCCAAGGTCTCGATCAACTGGTCGTGCACGATCTTCACGACCATCTGGCCGGGCGTGACCGACTTGATCACCTCGACGCCGACCGCGCGCTGCTTGACTTGATCGGTGAACACGCGCGCGACGTCGAGCGCCACGTCGGCTTCGATCAGCGCGCGGCGCACCTCGCGCAAGGCGGCATCGACGTCGGCCTCCGACAGCGCACCGCGCCGGGTCAGCCGGTCGAGGATCCCGTTCAAGCGTTCTGACAGCGATTCGAACATTGCGTTCCCTTACGTCGTCATTGCCGGGCTTGACCCGGCAATCCATGCGGCGGTCCGGTCGCATGGATGCCCGGGTCAAGCCCGGGCATGACGTTTAACGCCCGAGGGCGCATCGCGCTGTCGGGCGGTTGCCTCCGGTCTCACGGGCCGGTCGGCGGTCAGAATTGCGGTCTCTTGCGAGAGCGGGCGGAAAATAGGGGCCGGCCCTTGCCCAGTCAACCGCTGCATGACCGCCGCGCGCAATGGCGCCAAGCGGATGGCGCCAAGCGGATATAGTGCGGGCGCCATGTCCCGCTATTAGCCATGTCGCGCTATTACCAAGGCCCGGTTTCCGACCATTTCGACGGCGAGCGGTTCTTTAACCCTTTTCGCTCGCCGCCGCGGAACCGCTGGGAGCTGTTGCGCTGGCAATTCGAGCGGCGTCGGGGCGGCACCAGGGCGAGGTGGCCGGCCTGGGCGCCGTCACCCTATGCCGATCGTCCGCCGGCGCGGATCGACGGTCAGGCGCTGCGTCTTTCCTATGTTGGCCACGCGAGTTTTCTGCTGCAGACGGCCGGGCTCAACATTCTGCTCGACCCGGTGTGGTCGGCGCGCGTTTCGCCGTTTCGCTTCATTGGACCAAAGCGGGTAAACGATCCCGGCATTACGTTTGCCGATCTGCCGCCGATCGACGTCGTGCTGGTCTCGCACGGCCACTACGATCATCTTGATCTCGCCACCCTGTCGCGGCTCGGGGCCGGTCATCGTCCGCGCGTCATCACCTCGCTCGGCAACGACACGATCATGCGCAATGGCGATCCGGCCATCGCCGCCGAAGCCTACGATTGGGGCGACCGGGTAGAGATCGGCAACGGAGTGGCGGTGACGCTCGTGCCGACGCAGCATTGGTCGGCGCGCAGCCTGTCCGACCGCAACATGTCGCTATGGGCGTCGTTCATTATCGAGGCGCCCGGCGGACGCATCTATTGGGTCGCCGATTCCGGCTATGGCGACGGGCGGAATTTTCATGCCGTGCGCGAGCGCCATGGCCCGCTGCAGCTCGCCATCCTGCCGATCGGCGCCTATGAGCCGCGCTGGTTCATGCAGAGCCAACACATGAACCCGGCCGAGTCGGTGCAGGCCTTCATCGATTGCGGCGCCGAGCGCGCGCTCGCCCACCATTTCGGCACGTTCCCGCTCTCCGACGAAGCGATCGACGCTCCGGTTACGGCGCTGGCGGCGGCTTTGCAGTCCGCCGGGATTGCGGCCGAACGATTCCGCATCTTGCGGCCGGGACAGGTGTTGGAGCTGTAATCGAGAGTGTCATTGCGAGCGAAGCGAAGCAATCCAGTCGACGACGAATACTGGATTGCTTCGTCGCTTTGCTCCTCGCAATGACGATGCCTATTTGATCAAAACAAAGACATTGACCACGAGATTCTTCTCGTCGGCGGTCACCGGGTCGGTCACGTATTGCTCGATCAGCACGTTCTTCGATTCGAGCCGCTTGTCGTCGAGATAATTGGTGATCGCCTCGTAAGTGTCGTCGATGGCCTCATAAGAGCCGCGATGGACGAATTCGAGTGCGTGACCGTCGGGCGATTGGCCGACAGCGATGTCGCCGGGTGGACTGTCCTTGGGCGCCGCAGCCAGCGGAACCGCCGCCTCGTAATCGAAGCCGCGGTCGTCGCTGGCAAGAAAGATCATCATCGGCAGGCCGTCGGTCTTCAGTCCGGCCTTGTCGACGTAGGCCTCGACCTTTTTCAGCGAGCCGCTGATGATTTCGAACGCCTTGTCCCAGGTGCCGCTGCCCTTGATGTAAACGATCGGCTTTGCCGCGAGCGTCACGTCCTCGCCGAACGGATCGCCCGGCTTGGTGGTGATGCCCTCGGGAGCAATCGGTGTCGGCTGCGGCGGTGCGGTGTCCGGCTTGGCGGGGGCAGCAGCGGGCGGCGGGTTTTGGGCGGCGGCTGGCGGCGGGTTTTGCGCGGAAGACGGCTGCGTCAGCGTCAACACCACGGCAGTGCCAATAAGTGCGGCCGCCACGGTACCGCCCGCATAGCGCAGAAGCATCAACGTCTCCTTGACCAGCCGGCCGGGGCCCGGAGTGCCGCGGCCGTATGATGGTATCGCCGTCCCCGCATACGCCGCGCCCATGCTGAATGCTACTGGCGCGGCCAACCGAAGTCCTCATATAACTCGCTGACATTCGGGCTTTATCATGAGCGCGCTCGGCAATCGCGACTTCGTCAAGATGAACGGTCTCGGCAACGAGATCGTGGTGGTCGATCTGCGCCGTGCGCCGGGCCCGATCGCCGCCGACGAGGCGCGCGCCGCCGCCCGCCAGGAGCCGTACGACCAGCTGATGGCGCTTTATCCGGCCAAGAATCCGAACAGCGGCGCCGACGCCTCGATCCGCATCTACAACAACGACGGGTCGGAGGCGGGCGCCTGCGGCAACGGCATGCGCTGCGTCGCCTCTTTGGTCGCTAGCGAGACCGGTAAGACCAAACTCGCTTTCGAAACCGCGGCGGGCACGATTCCGTGCTGGCGCGCCGGTGAGGGGCTGTTCACGGTCGATATGGGCGCGCCCCGCTTTCGCTGGGACCAGATTCCGCTGGCGGAGGAGTTTGCCGATACGCGGCGGATCGAGCTTGAAATCGGCCCGCGCGGGGCGCCGATCCTGCATTCGCCCTCCGTCGTCAGCATGGGCAATCCGCACGCGATTTTCTGGGTCGACGATCCCGCCGCCTATGATCTTGCGAAAATCGGGCCGCTGCTGGAGAACCATCCGATCTTTCCCGAGCGCGCCAATATCACGCTCGCCGCGATACCCTCGCGAGAGCATCTGGTCATTCGCACCTGGGAGCGCGGCGCCGGGCTGACCAAGGCGTGCGGTTCGGCTGCCTGCGCCGCTGCGGTTGCCGCCGCGCGCCTTAAGCGTACCGGCCGCAAGGTGACGGTGACGTTGCCGGGCGGCGATCTCGCCATCGAGTGGCGCGAGGCTGACGATCATGTGCTGATGACCGGGCCGGTCGAGTACGAGCACAAGGGCCGCTTCGATGCGGCTTTGTTGGCCGACGCGGGAGCCGCGCGGTGAGCGTCAAGGTCGTCACCTTCGGTTGCCGGCTCAACGCGGCCGAATCGGAAGTGATCCGCCGCCAGGCCGAGCGTGCCGGGGTTTCCGACGCGGTCGTGGTCAATACTTGCGCGGTGACTGCCGAGGCCGTGCGTCAGGCGCGGCAAGCAATCCGCGCACTGCGCCGTGAGCAGCCGCAGACGAGCATCGTCGTCACCGGCTGCGCGGCGCAGACCGAGCCGGAAACATTCGTCTCCATGCCCGAGGCGGATTGGATCATCGGCAACGAAGAAAAACTCAGTGCGCAGGCGTGGAAGAAAGTGCGCGCGAGCGACCATGGCGAAACCAAGCTGCTGGTCGGCGACATCATGGCGGTCAAACAAGCCGCCACGCACCTCGTCGATTCGTTCGCCGGCCGCACCCGCGCCTTCGTGCAGGTGCAAAATGGCTGCGATCACCGCTGCACGTTCTGCATTATCCCGTTCGGACGCGGCAATTCGCGCTCGGTGCCGGTCGACGCGGTGGTCGAAGACGTGCGGCGGCTCGTCGGCAATGACTATCGCGAGGTCGTGCTCACCGGCGTCGACATCACGAGCTATGGCGCCGACCTACCCAGTCAGCCGCAACTCGGCGCACTGGTCAAGCGTATCCTCAAGGATGTGCCGGACCTTAAGCGCCTGCGGCTGTCCTCGATCAATTCGGTCGAGGCCGACCGCGACCTGCTTGATGCCATCGTCGATGACGGCCGGCTGATGCCGCATCTGCACCTGTCGCTGCAAGCGGGCGACGATCTCATTCTCAAACGCATGAAGCGACGCCACTCCCGCGCCGACGCGATCGCATTTTGCAACGATGTGCGCCGTTTGCGGCCAGATGTGGTGTTTGGCGCCGATTTGATCGCGGGCTTTCCGACCGAGAGCGAAAACGCGTTCGCGCATTCGTTGGACTTGGTCGAGGCGTGCGGCCTGACGCACCTGCACGTATTTCCGTTCTCGCCGCGGCCGGGAACGCCCGCCGCGCGCATGCCGCAGATCGACCGCGACGTGATCAAGCAGCGCGCAAGGCGGCTGCGCGAGCGCGGCGCGTTGGCGCTGGCTCGCCACCTCGATGCCGAGATCGGCACAACGCGGCGCGTGCTCATCGAATCGCGCGAGAGCGGCCGCACCGAGCAATTCACCAGGGTCAAACTCACGCGGCCGGCCGAGCCGGGACAAATCCTCGACCTGAAAATGGCCGCCCACGATGGCAGACAATTGCTCGCTGCGTGAGGTAACATAGCTCTGCTAGAGCATGACCCGGAAAAGTGGGTACCGGTTTTCCGAAAGGATCATGCTCCAACTAAGACATTAGAGAATGCCGATGGACCAGAGCGCGAAGGACCACACCATCACGACAACTGCGGAGCTCGAGAGTCTTTACTCCGATGCGCCTTATGGTCCCGCGGTGTTCAAGGAAACCGACCGGATCACGGCGCAATATCGCAAGCTGATCGAGGTGGCGCCGTTCTGCGTCATCGCCACATGCGGGCCCGAGGGCCTCGACTGCTCGCCGCGCGGCGATCCGCCGGGCTTCGTGCGTGTGGTCGACGAGCACACGCTCGTCATCCCCGACCGCCGCGGCAACAACCGCATCGACTCGCTGCGCAACCTCGTGCGCGATCCGCGCATCTCGCTCCTGTTCCTCATTCCGGGCGTCGGCGAGACCATGCGCGTCCACGGCCACGCCAAAATCTCGACCGATCCAACGCTCACCGAAAGCTTCGCGATGAACGGCAAAGTGCCGAAATGCGTGCTGATCGTGGCGGTGGAGAAGGCCTATTTCCAGTGCACCAAGGCGATCATCCGCTCGAAACTGTGGGACCCCGCAAGCAGAGTCGATCGCAAGAGCCTGCCGACGCCCGGCTCGATCCTCGCCGAAATCACCGACGGCAAAATGGGTGGGCCTGAGCACGACCGCCTCGCGCCGGCTCGCATCAAAGAGACGATTTATTGAGTAGTCATTCCGGATCGCGCGAAGCGCGAGTCCGGAATCCATAATCACGAATCGCGCAAGACATTCGCCGTCTGCGACCCCGGAATGACGGACGGCGGAGGTTCCTCCTGCCACCCGCATTGCATCAGCCGCTCGCGCATATGCTCCGGCACTGGCGCAATGACACGAATGGGGTCGCGGTTCTTGTAGAGCGGCACTGTCACTTCGCGCGCCTGCAGGTGCAACACCGGCCCGCCCGCGCGCGGCGCGTTGCCGTAGATCGCGTCGCCCACAATCGGCCAACCCATTTCGGCGCAGTGCACGCGGATCTGATGCGTGCGCCCGGTCAACGGCTCGAGCGCGAGCCAATTCAATTTGCCTTCCCCGGTGTCGGAATTGCCCATCACCTTCCATTTGGTCGCCGCCGGCTGGCCGGCTGGATCGTGCTTCATCCACCAGCCGATCTTGTCATCGAGGCGGCCGAGCGGCAGGTCGATGATCCCTTCCGTCGCGTCTGGCGTGCCTTCGACTACGGCCCAGTAGGTCTTGTCGATGGAGCCGTTCTTGAACAGCTTACCGAGTGTCGCCAGCGCCTTGCGGTGCCGGCCGAGGATCAGGCAGCCGGACGTGTCGCGGTCGAGGCGGTGGGCCAGCGCCGGCCGTCGCGGCAGGCCAAAGCACAGCGCGTCAAAGTGATCCTCCAGGCATTTCCGGCCGCTGTCCCTGCCGTTGGGCGGGCCCTGGTGCACGGCGATACCCGCCGGCTTGTCGATCACCAGCATCAGCCCGTCGCGATAAAGGAGCCGCGACACCATTTCTTCGGGGGTCATGATCGCGTCAGTGGTTTGCCTCCGCAGGGGGAACCGCTATCACGGGCGCGATGCGAGCGACAGCGTTGGTGAGATGAACGACAGCGCGGCGGAAGCACAGAAGCAGAGCTGGTGGCAACGGCTGACTGGCGGGCTCAAGCGCAGTTCTTCGGCGCTCGGCGGCGCTATTTCCGATCTCGTTTCCAAGCGCAAGCTTGACGCGGAAACCCTCGGCGAGATCGAGGACGTGCTTATTCGCGCGGACCTCGGCTTGGAAACGGCGGACCGCATCGCCGCCGCTTTGCGCGAAGGCCGCTACGAAGCCGCGATCTCGCCCGAGGAAGTCAAAGCCGTGGTGGCGTCCGAAGTTGAGAAGACGCTCGCGGGCGTGGCGCGGCCGCTCGTCATCGACGCGGCGCAAAAACCGTTCGTCATCCTGGTCGTCGGCGTCAACGGTTCCGGCAAGACCACGACCATCGGCAAGCTCGCCGCCAAATTCCGCGCTGAGGGACGGCAGGTCATGATGGCGGCCGGCGATACGTTCCGCGCCGCGGCCATCGATCAGCTCAAGATCTGGGCGACCCGCACCGGCTCAGCTTTCATCGCGCGCGAGGCCGGCGCCGATGCCGCCGGTCTTGTGTTCGACGCGGTCGCCGCGGCGAAACAGCACGGCGCCGACGTACTGCTCATCGACACGGCCGGGCGTCTGCAGAACCGTACCGAGCTGATGAGCGAGCTGGAGAAGGTCCTGCGCGTCATCAAGAAGGTTGACGCATCGGCGCCGCACGCCGTCTTGCTGGTGCTCGATGCCACCGTCGGGCAGAACGCGCTGTCGCAGGTCGAGATTTTTCAGAAGATGGCGGGCGTGACCGGGCTCGTGATGACCAAGCTCGACGGCACCGCGCGCGGCGGTATCCTGGTCGCGCTGGCGGCAAAATTTAAGCTTCCGGTGCACTTCATCGGCGTCGGCGAGAACGTCGAGGATTTGGCTGCCTTTTCGGCGCGCGATTTCGCCCGCGCCATTGCAGGGATCGATGGAACCGAGTGAGGCATGACAAAGCCGGCGCCCGAAGCTACATACTCGCTGCCATGAAAAAAGACGCAAAGCCGCAGCTCAATCCGCTGCTCAAGCTCGTGCTCGACCTCGGGCCGCTTGTGCTGTTTTTTGTCGCGAACTCGCACTACGGCATCTTTGCCGCGACCGCGACGTTCATGGTGGCGGTGCTTGCGGCGCTCGCCGTCTCCTACGCGATCACGCGCCATCTGCCGATCATGCCGGTGGTCACCGCGATCATCGTGCTCGTCTTCGGCGGGCTCACGCTCTTTCTGCACGACGCCACTTTCATCAAGGTCAAGCCGACCATCATTTACGCGCTGTTCGGTGCGGTGCTGCTCGGCGGGCTCTACTTCAACAAGCCGCTGCTTGGCGTGGTGTTCGATTCGCTGTTCCACTTGACCGATGAAGGCTGGCGCAAGCTCACCTGGCGCTGGACGTTTTTTTTCTTTCTGCTGGCCGTGCTCAACGAAATCGTCTGGCGCAACACCTCCACCAACGTCTGGGTGGACTTCAAGGTGTTTGGCGTGATGCCGCTGACATTCGTGTTCGCCGCATTGCAGGCGCCACTGTTGAAGAAATATGCGGCGGAGCCGGTGCCGGCGGGAGAATGACGGTTACGACCCCGCGGCGGCCGCCTTGTCGATCTGCGGCTTGAGCAGCCCAAGGTAATTGTCCGGCGTGATCGGGCCGACCAGCTTGTAGGCAATGTGGCCGTCGCGGCCGACGACGAACGTTTCCGGCACGCCGTACACGCCCCATTCGATTCCAGCGTGGCCGCTCGGGTCGAAACCCGCCGCGGCAAATGGATTGCCGTAGCGGCCGAGAAAGCGCCGGGCATTATCCGCTTCGTCTTTGTAGTTGATGCCGACAAGTCGCACGCTCGGATCTTTCGCCAACTGCATGAGCAATGGCGCTTCGTCGTGGCACGGCACGCACCACGATGCCCACACATTGACGAGGGTCACCGCGCCCTTGAAGTCGGCCGGATCGAGGCCGGGAACCGGCGCGCCGTCGCGATCGAGGCCGGCAATTGGCGGCAAGTTTATCTGCGGCGCTTCATGGCCGATCAGCGCGGAGGGCAGCAGCGAAGGATCGCCGGAATTCAGGCCGACCATAAGGAGCGCCGCCAGCGCGAGGAACACCGCGAGCGGCGCCAGCACCAGGATGCGCTTCGTGCGCGCGCTCGTGCCTTGACTCTTGCCTTGATCGGCTGCGGCAGTCACGCTTTTTCCTTCGCCTCTTCCATGCGCGATGCCGCGCCGGGATTTACCGAGCGCCGTGTCAGTCCGCGCATTTCGAGATCGGCAAGCGCACGCCGCTGCGCGCGGAAGTCAAGCGTCACCCAGGCGACCAACCCGGCGACGACGATGAAGGCGGCCGCGTAGGAGCCGACGATGAACGGCAGATGGTCGATCGATTCCATCGTCAGCTCACCGCGCTCGCCTGCATGAGCCGCATCGTGCGCACGCGGCGGCGCAGAATTTCATTACGCATCGCGGCGAGATGCAGCGTCGCGAACAGAAGCGTAAACGCCACTGTCATGATCAGCAGCGGGATGAGAATAGTCGGGTAGATCGTCGAGCCGCTCAGACCGAACGAATCCCCCTGGTGCAGCGTGTTCCACCAGTCGACCGAGAATTTGATGATCGGCAGATCGACCGCGCCGACCAGCGTCAAGATCGCCGCCGCGCGCGCGGCGCGTGAAGGATCCTCGACCGTCCGCCAGAGCGCGATGACGCCGAGATAGAGCAACAACAATACGAGCTCGGAGGTGAGCCGCGCGTCCCAGACCCAATAGGTGCCCCATTCGGGGCGGCCCCAGAGCGAGCCGGTGACCAGACACAGGAGCGTAAACGCCGCGCCAATCGGCGCCGCCGTCTTGGCGGCCACATCGGCGAGCGGATGACGCCACACCAGCGTGCCGAGCGCGGCGATGCTCATCACTCCCCAGGCCATCATGCCGAGCCAGGCCGAGGGCACATGCAGATACATGATCTTGACCGTCGCGCCTTGCTGATAATCGTTGGGCGCGCTCATCACTTGATTGAGCCCAAACGCAAACGCGATCACCGTCGCGCCGCCGAGCCACGGAATGGCGCGATTGGTGAACGACAGGAAACGCGTCGGGTTGGCAAGATCGGTTAGCGTCATCGGCAGCTACCTAGTCCACCCTGCTGTGGCATTACAATGATGCCTGCAGCGGCGCGGTTCAAATCTGCATGACTCGATTGGTATTCCATTTCCTTATTCAATCTCTTTATTCGATTTCTTGCCGCAGCGCGGAGGCCGCCGCAAACGGGCCGATCACCAGGCTCATCAGCGTGAGGGCGCACAAGATCGTGAACGGCGTCCCCAGCGGCGCCGCCCCAGTCATCGCCGCGTTGGCCGCGGCAACGCCGAAGATCAAAACCGGCACCGTCAGTGGTAACACCAGAACCGCCAGCAAAAGTCCGCCGCGGCGCAATGCCACCGCGATAGCGGCGCCGATGAGCCCGATAAAGGTCAGCGCCGGCGTGCCGACGAGAAGCGTCAGCACCAATCCCACCTGGGCGGCCGGATCGAGATTGAGCAACAGCCCGATGAGCGGCGCGGCGATGACCAGCGGAAGACCGGTGGTCAGCCAATGGGCAAGCCCCTTCGCCGCCACCACCAGTTCGAGCGGCGCGCGGCTCATCAGCAACAGGTCAAGCGAGCCGTCCTCATGGTCTGTTGCAAATAGCCGGTCGAGCGCCAACAGGCTCGCCAGCAACGCCGCGAGCCAGAGGATCGCCGGGCCGATGCGCTTGAGCAGCGCGAGATCGGGGCCGATCGCGAACGGCATCATGCTGACCACGACCAGAAAGAACAACACTCCCATGAGCGCACCGCCGCCGACGCGCACGCCGATGCGCATGTCGCGCACGAGGAGGGCGCCGAGCGGGCTCATGACGCTGCTCCGAGCCGCAGCTCTTGCGTGCTGCCGATTCCGAGCGGCCCATGCGTGGCTGCGAGAATGAGTTCGCCTTCGGTCAGATGTGCGCGCATGAAGGCGCCGAGCTGCTCCTGCGCCGCGGCATCGAGCGTGCTCATCGGCTCGTCAAGGAGCCAGATCGGCCGCTTGACGGCAAGAAGCCGTGCAATCGACAGCCGGCGGCGCTGGCCGGCCGAGAGATAAGCGGCGGGAAGATCGGCCAGAGCGTCGAGCCCGACCGCTTCCAGCGCCGGAACGGATGCGGCGTCCTTGCCGCCGAAAAAGCGGTTCCAGAAGCGCAGATTTTCGCCGACCGACAGAGCGGGTTTCAGCGCATCCTGATGGCCGAGATAATGCGCCTGCTCGCCGATCGTCAGCTCAGGATCGCCGCCGTCCAAGGCGAGATTGCCCTCGGCCAGGCGGAGAAGGCCGCCGACGATCCGCAACAGGGAGGATTTACCGGCGCCGTTCCGCCCGGTAACGGCCAGAATTTCGCCCGAGGCGAGAGCAAAGCCGACGGCCGTAAAGACCTCGCGCCCGCCACGGCGGCAGGCGATATTTGTGGCGGAAAGCCGCATCAAAAACGACCTCGGCGCGGTGTGACAGCCGCACGCTCCAGGATATAGCGGCTATTCGTTGCCGATCTGGCAGAATCTTTGAAATGACCCTATAAGCTGCACGTGGATCGCGGGCCGGCCTGGCGGCTCTGCTGTATCCGCCCCGCCAGCGGTCCGCTGGTGCGCGTCCCGGCAATCATTGCTCATCTTTGCCCCGGTTCCCGGCCGGCGAGGATAGGAAAAAAATCATGGATTCCCTCGACAGCTTCAAATGTTTGCGGCCGCTCAAGGTCGGTTCCAAGACCTACGCCTATTACAGCCTGCCGGTGGCGGAGAAGAACGGGCTCAAGGGGATTTCGCGGCTGCCTTTCTCGCTCAAAGTGTTGCTGGAAAATCTGCTGCGCAACGAAGACGGCCGCTCGGTCAGCAAGGAAGACATCCAGGCGGTCGCGCTGTGGCTGAAGACCAAGACCTCGGAGCGCGAACTGGCGTTCCGGCCGGCACGCGTGCTGATGCAGGATTTCACCGGCGTGCCCGCGGTTGTCGATCTCGCCGCCATGCGCGATGCGATGGAACACCTCGGCGGCGATCCGAAGAAAATCAACCCGCTGGTTCCGGTCGATCTCGTCATCGACCATTCGGTGGCGGTGAATTTCTTCGCCCATCGCGACTCGTTCAAGAAGAACGTCGAGGAAGAATACAAGCAGAACCAGGAGCGCTACCGCTTCCTGAAATGGGCGCAGCAATCGTTCGAGGATTTTCGCGTGGTGCCGCCCGGCACGGGCATCTGCCATCAGGTCAATCTCGAATATCTCTCCCGCACCGTGTGGAGCGCCAAGGCAAAAATCCAATTCGCCGACAAGGAGAAGACAGTCGCGACCGAACTCGCCTATCCGGACACGCTGGTCGGCACCGATTCGCACACCACCATGGTCAACGGTCTGTCGGTGCTCGGCTGGGGCGTCGGCGGCATCGAGGCCGAAGCGGCCATGCTCGGTCAACCCTATTCGATGCTGCTGCCGGAAGTGATCGGCGTGCGGCTCAACGGCAAGCTCAAGGAGGGGGTCACCGCGACCGACCTCGTGCTTACCGTGACCCAGATGCTGCGCAAGCGCGGCGTCGTCGGCAAGTTCGTCGAATATTTCGGGCCAGGACTGGCTAGTCTCTCGATCGCCGACCGTGCCACGATCGGCAACATGTCGCCGGAATACGGCGCCACCTGCGGGTTCTTCCCGATCGACGACGACACCCTCCGCTACCTGCGCGACACCGGCCGGCCGGCGGATCTGATCGCGCTGGTCATCGCCTATGCCAAGGCGCAGGGCATGTATCGGACCAAGAACACGCCCGACCCGGTATTTACCGACGTGCTCAAGCTCGAACTGGGTTCGGTCGAGCCGTCGGTCGCTGGTCCCAAGCGTCCGCAGGACCGCATCGCGCTCAAAGAGGTCAAGAACGGGTTCGCTTGGTCGATGGACAAGGAGTTCAACAAGGCTTCCGAAATGGACAAGCGCGTCCCGGTCGAAGGCCGCGACTTCACGCTTGGCAACGGCGACGTGGTGATCGCGGCGATCACCTCGTGCACCAACACGTCGAACCCAAGCGTGATGATGGCGGCGGGTCTGCTTGCCAAGAAGGCGGTGGAGAAGGGGCTCACGGTCAAGCCGTGGGTCAAGACCTCGCTGGCGCCGGGTTCGCAGGTGGTCGAAGAATATTACCAGAAGTCGGGGCTGCAGAAATATCTCGATCAGCTCGGCTTCAACCTGGTCGGCTTCGGCTGCACCACCTGCATCGGCAATTCCGGGCCGCTGCCGGAGGAGATTTCCGAGGCGATCAACAAGAACGACCTGGTCGCGGCCGCGGTGCTTTCCGGCAATCGCAATTTCGAAGGCCGCGTCAACGCCGACGTGCGCGCCAACTACCTCGCCTCGCCGCCGCTCGTCGTTGCTTATGCGATCGCCGGCACGATGCAGATCGACGTCGCCAAGGCGGCGCTCGGCACCGATCAGAAGGGCCGCAAGGTCTATCTGCGCGATCTGTGGCCGACCAACAAAGAGATCGCCGCGGTGGTGCGCAAGAGCATCAACAAGCAGATGTTCACCAGGAAATACGGCGACGTGTTCAAGGGCGACACCAGTTGGCGCAAGATCGCGGTCAAGGGCGGCCTGACCTTCAAGTGGGACGACCGCTCTACTTACGTGCAGAACCCGCCCTATTTCGATCACATGCCAAAGCGCAGCCAGCCGATCGAAGACATCGTCGACGCGCGCGTTCTCGGCCTGTTTCTTGACTCGATCACGACCGATCACATCTCGCCGGCCGGATCGATCAAGGAAGACAGTCCCGCCGGCGAATATCTGCGCGACCATCAGGTGCGGCCGAAGGACTTCAATCAATACGGCACGCGCCGCGGCAATCATCAGGTGATGATGCGGGGTACCTTCGCCAATATCCGCATCAAGAACCAGATGCTGCCGGGCGTCGAAGGCGGCTACACGATCCACTATCCGTCGAAAGAGCGCATGACCATGTACGACGCGGCCATGCGCTACAAGTCGGAGCACGTGCCGCTGGTTGTCTTCGCCGGCAAGGAATACGGCACCGGCTCCTCGCGCGACTGGGCGGCGAAAGGCGCGATCCTGCTCGGCGTGCGTGCAGTGGTGGCGCAATCGTTCGAACGCATCCACCGCTCCAACCTGGTCGGCATGGGCGTGGTGCCGCTGGTGTTCGAGGAGGGCACGTCCTGGCAGACACTCGGGCTAAAGGGCGACGAACAGGTCACCATCCGTGGTTTGCACGGCGACCTCAAGCCGCACCAGCGGCTGTTCGCTGAAATCGTCGCGTCGGACGGCGGGCTCAAGCGGGTGCCGCTGATCTGCCGTATCGATACGGTCGACGAGCTCGACTATTACAAGAACGGCGGCATTCTGCAGTACGTGCTCCGTCACCTGGCCGCCTGATTGCCTGCTCGCCCGGTTGGATCCGCGGCAGGCGTGGTTAAGCACTCACCGTGAATTGAGTGGTCGGTGAGCGACTCTGGCGGTAAAAGCGTTATCGTCACGCTACCGTCACACGGAACTCGTGACGCTTGAAACTTTGGGGCTTGCGGGGTGGAGTCCAGAATGCTGCGTCGCCGCCTCGCTTCGGCATCAACTGTCGCCGTTTTTTTGATCGCAAGCCTCGGCTTCGCGCGCGCCGCGCCGCGTGCGGTGCTTGAACTTTTCACCAGTCAAGGCTGTTCGTCCTGTCCGCCGGCTGACGAGGTCCTCGGTGAATACGCCAAGGATCCCTCAGTCATCGCGTTGAGCCTGCCGATCGATATTTGGGATTATCTCGGCTGGAAGGACACGCTGGCAATACCGGGTCATACGACGCGGCAGCGTGCCTATGCGGCGATGCGCGCCGACTGGCAGGTCTATACGCCGCAAATGGTGGTCAACGGCGGCGCGCACGCGCTCGGAAGCGATCGCGCTGCGATCGATCGCGCCATTGCCGAAACAGATCGCAATCCGGCGGTCATGTCGCTGCCGGTTTCGTTGGCGATGGCCGGCGACCACTTGACCGTGACAGTCAAGGCGAAGCCCGGCGAACAGGTCGTTGGCGAAGTTTGGTTATGCCCGGTTGCCGCCGCTATCGCGGTCGCCATCGGCCACGGCGAAAACCGCGGCGTCACGCTGACCTACCACAATGTCGTTCGCGCCTGGCGCAAGCTCGGCGACTTTACCGGCACGGATGCCAGCTGGAGCGTCCCGCTCTCGGAGATCGAGAGCGGCAATATCGACGCCGCCGCGGTCGTGGTGCAGGAAGGCACGAAGAGCAAGCCGGGAATTATCCTCGGTGCGGCGTACACGCCGCTTGCCGCCGAACCGGCCGCCGCCGACAGACCGCAGGCCACCACCGAAGCGAAATAACGACGGATCGGTTTGCCCCCGCCGGGCCTCCGGCCAAAAAAATGGCCGGCGTATTGCCGGCCGAGATTGGGGGATTGAACCGTACGCATGAACCATGAACTCTGGCCCGGTCCAACCGCACCCCGGGGGGCTGGGGGGCTGAGGAATCCGGAATACGATCCGGACCGGGCCGTGAGGCAACGGTCCACCATTTCGCAGGTCAGCTTGGCGGGTGCTGGGCCGAATTGGGGCCGCATTATGATTCAATTAACGAACCCGTGATTCAGCCGACAGGCGACGGTGCCGGGGTACTGGATCGGTCCGGTTTGGACTTTGACCACCTTGCCGGAAGCTCCGTGCGCCTCGTCCATTTGCCGCGCTCATGGCCGTTTGGGCTCTTGCGGCCCTTTGCGTCCAGCGCGATCATGAAGTCAGCCGGACGGTCGCAAGATAATCGGCTGACACGGAACGCATGACAAAGGAGGCGCCGATGGACAGCGGCGAGACTGAACCAAGCGCGTTGCGGGCCCCTCGTCGCGCAGAGCGCGATGGGGCGCCCTGGCAGGCCGGCGAATTGCGCCCGCCCGCCACCGTCAGTGAGGTCACTTTCAGCCGGCGTGAACTCGATCGCATTTTGTCTCTCTACGGCCGCAAGGTCGCCGCCGGCGAATGGTGCGATTACGCGATCGATTTCATGAAGGATCGCGCGGTTTTCTCGGTGTTCCGCCGCGCCAGCGAATTCCCCATCTACCGGATCGAAAAGAATCCGCGGCTCGAGCGCCGGCAGGGCGCCTATAGCGTGATCTCGGCGACCGGCCACATCGTCCGCCGCGGCCGGGAACTCGATCGCGTGCTTGGCGCGCTTGATCGTTCGGTGCGCCTCGTCGCCGGCTGAGCGCTCAAGGCGTTCAGGGCGGGGTCGTGTCGCCGCGGCCGAGCCGACGCTGCATGAACACGCTGTCGAGCCAGCGGCCGTGTTTGAAGCCGACAGCGCGCAGCGTTCCGATATGGCTGAAGCCCGCGCTTGCATGTACCGCCATCGACGCGGCCTGCGTCGAATCTCCGATTACCCCCACCATCTGCCGGAAACCGGCTTCTTCGGCTGCCGATACCAGCCGCGCGAGCAGAAGCCGGCCGATGCCTTGGCGGTGGAATTGCGGCGCGATGAAGATCGAATCTTCGACGCACCAATCATACGCGCGCCGATCGCGATAGGGACCCGCATAGGCATAGCCGACGACCACGCCGCTTCGCTCGGCAACGAGGTAGGAATAGCTCCCCCTCAGCAGCGCCTGCTGGCGCCGCGTCATTTCGGCTTCGTCCGGCGGGTCGATTTCGAATGTCGCGGTGCCGTGCAGGACCGCATCGGTATAGATGCGTGTGATGGCCGGGATGTCGGCGGGCCCGACGCCCCTGACCAGGACGTCGGTCATGCCACCTTCGGTCATGGGCAGCGCAAAACAAAACGCCCCGGGTCAAGCGGCCCGGGGCGCCGCGATTGCACTTGCGTGAGCTTTAACGGCGGTTGCCGAGGAAGCGCAGCAGGAACAGGAACAGGTTGAGGAAGTCGAGATAGAGCGCGAGCGCTCCCATCACCGCCTTGCGGCCGACGACGGTGCCGTCATCCTGCCCGCTGTACATCTCCTTGATGCGCTGCGTATCCCAAGCGGTGAGCCCGGCGAAGATCAGCACGCCGATCGCCGAGATGGCGAAGTTCAGCGTGGCGCTGGCGAAGAATATGTTGACCAGCATGGCGAGGAGCAGACCGAACAGGCCCATGATCAGGAACGAGCCGATCGGGGAGAGGTCGCGCTGCGTCGTGTAGCCGTAGAGGCTCAGCGCGCCGAACGAGGCCGCCGAGATGAAGAACGTCTGCGTGATCGAGGCGCCGGTGTACTGGAGAAAGATCGGCGCTAGCACGAGACCAAGCAGGCCGGCATAGACCATGAACAGAACGAGCGCCGTGCTCGCCTGCAGACGATTGATGCGGAAGCTGAGGAAGAAAACCATTCCCAGCGTGCCGAGCCCGAGGATGAGCAGCAGCGGACCGCTGAAGATGGCTTGGCCGAAGGGTGTGAGGCCGCTGATCTGGTTGCCGATCACCTGAATGCTGTCGCCACCAGCCGCCTGAAAGGTCAGCCAGGCAACGGCGCCGGTCAGAGCCACGCCGGCCGTCATGTAGTTGTAGACGCGGATCATGTAAGCGCGCAGACCCGCATCGATCGCGGCCTGGTCGGCGGCATAGCCGGACCGGGCGGTGAGATTCCGATCGAAGTCGGACATGGGAATTACCTCTGGTTTGGCCCGGCCTGGCCGGGCTTTCGGCGTCCGGCGGATCTAACGCCAATAACGCGGACCAAATCTAATGCGAAAGGCCTGTCCGCGCCAGATGGGCCGCCGGGCGAATTTGCGATAGTTACGAACACTTCATGCCGGCTTTGAGGCGGCTTTTGAGGCAGTCTTGGCGGCGTCCGCGGCTAAAGATTTCTTAACACCGCCGAAGGCTTGCGGCCGAGCGCCGTAAAGGTCCCCGTCAGGCCCAAAATGAGTGTGACAAAAAGCGCAATGAGCGCCGCCGCAAGAGCCGGCCCGGGCAGGAACGCGAACGGAAATTCCATCACCTGCGTCACCACCAGGCTGGCGGCAAGCGAGCCCATGGCGACACCGAAAAGCACGGTCGCAAGTCCGATGATAGCGTATTCCAGAGCGTAGACGGTCAATAGCTGCGCCCGCGTCGCACCCAAGGTCTTGAGCACGACGGCGTCGTAGATGCGGTAACGCTGGCTGGCGGCGAGCCCACCGCCGAGCACCAAAGCCGCGGCGAAGAGCGTCAACGAACTCGCTCCGCGCAGCGCCAGAACAATGTTGCCGACGACGGTATCGAGCGTGTCGAGCGCTTCTTTCACGCTGATGGCTGAGACGGTCGGGAAGGCGTCGGCCATCGCTTTCACCAGCGCCGCTTCCTCGGCCGCACTGCCGCCGTCGGCAAAGGTCAGCGTGGCGATATCGCTATGCGGGGCGCCGGCAAACGCGCCCGGCGAAAACACCAGCACGAAATTGATGCCGAGATTTTCCCAGTCGACAGCGCGCAGATTGGCGATCCGCGCGGTCACATTGCGGCCGAGCACGTTGACCGTGATGGTCTCGCCGATCTTCAGCCCGAGATCGTGCGCCGATTTGCTCTCGACCGACACCAGCGGTTCGCCCGCATAATCCGCGCTCCACCAACGGCCCTCGACCACGCGCGAGCCTGCCGGCACGGTGCTCGCATAGGTGATGCCGCGGTCGCCGCGCAGCACCCAGCGCGAGCCGGCTGCGGGCTTGAGATCGTCCGCCTTGATGCCGTTCGCCTCGACGATGCGGCCGCGCAGCATCGGCACGCGCTCAAGCCGCGAACCCGGCGCCTGCGCTTGCACGACGGCGTCGAAGCGCGCCGCGTCCGCCGCCGGAATATCGATGAAGAAGAACGACGGCGCCTTTGCCGGCAGCGCGGCGGTGAATTCGCGATGCAGGTTGCCGTCGATTTCGATCACGGCCGTGAGCAATGCAAGGCCGAGCCCGAGCGAGAGCATCACGGTCGGCGTCAGTGCGCCGGGCCGGTGAATGTTTGCTATCGCCAGCCGCAGCGTGGCCGATCGCCAGCGCGGCAAGTGCTTTGCGGCCCACATCGAAAGCATCGCGGCAAGCCGCAGGGTGAGAAAAATGCCGGCGGCCGCAGCGAGGAAGATCGCCGCAATGCGCTGTTCAAAGGTGGTGATGATGGCTAGCGCCACGAACGCAGCGACCACGAGAACGATCGCCGCAACGTAGCGCGGCCGCGGCCAGCGCCGCTCGGCAGCAATCTCGTCGCGAAACAGCATCGCCACCGAAATATCGTGCGCACGCCCGAGCGGCCATAGCGCAAAGACCAAAGCGATCAGCATGCCGTAACCGATCGACAGCGCCATCGCCGCCGGATGCAATGACGGCGCGACCGGGAGCGAAATGACGCCGCCGAGCCAATGCTCGACCGCGAACGGCAGAGCGGCGCCAAGGCCGGCGCCGATCACGCTGGCAAAAAGCGCCACCAGCACGACCTCCGTGCAATAGACGGCAAAAATTTCGCCGCCGGTGGCGCCAAGCGCCTTCATCGTGGCGATCTCGTCGCGCTTGCGAGCAAGGTGAGCCGCAACCGCGTTGGCCACGCCGACGCCACCGACAAGCAGTGTGGTCAAGGCGACGAGTGTCAGAAATTCGGTGAAGCGTTCGACGCTGCGCTCGAGCCGCGGCGAGGCCTTATCGCGGGTGCTGATTTGCCAGCCGGCATCGGGGAACGCGGACTGCGCCTCTTTGACCACCGCCGCCACGGCCGCGTCGCTCGCATCGTCTGCCGGCAGGCGCAATCGGTATTGCCAGACCGCGAGGCTGCCGGGCTGGAGGAGGCCGGTGGCGGGCAGCGCCTGCGCGCTGACAAGCACGCGCGGGCCAAAGCTGATGCCGCCGGAGAGCCTGTCCGGCTCATTGATCAACGCCGCGCGAACGACGAACACGGCGTTGCCGATGTTGATCCGGTCGCCGACTTTCAGATTGAGCCGCGTTACCAGCGCCGGATCGACCGCGGCGCCGAACGCGCCATCGCGCTCCGCCAACACGTCCGGCAGCGGCAAATTCGGATCGGTCACCAGCGTTCCAAACATCGGATAAGCGTCGTCGACCGCTTTGAGTTCGACCAGCATCAGTTCTCCGTCGCTGCTGCGTGCCATACCGCGTGCCATGGCGCGTAGCGTCGTGGCGACCGAGACCGTGCCGTGCGCGTCAAGGAACGCGCGCTCGGTATCGCTCGCTGGCCGCTGAATGAGCGAGAAGGAGACGTCGCCGCCGAGGATTGCCTGGCCGGCTGTGGCGATGCCGTCGGCGAGGCTCGCGGCGACCGAACCGACGCCGGAAATCGCCATCACGCCGAGCACGATGCAGGCGATGAAAACGCCGAAACCGTGCAGGCCGCCGCGCAGATCGCGCCAGGCAAACCGGAGCGCCAGTCGCATCATTTTTGCCATCGCCTCACGACTGCGCTGGCGTCGCCGCGCTGGCTGCGCGGACGGAAGTTTCTTCGAGGCGTCCCGAATGCATGTGCAGGATGCGATCGCAGCGCGCGGCAAGTTCGGTGTCGTGGGTGACGAGCACGAGCGTCGTGCCGCGCTCGCGCCGGCCCTGGAAGAGAAGGTCGATGATCTCGCGCCCGGTCGCCTCGTCGAGGTTTCCGGTCGGCTCATCGGCAAACACGATGGCGGGTTTTGGCGCCAGCGCGCGTGCGAGCGCGACGCGTTGTTGCTCGCCGCCGGACAGTTCGGCCGGATAATGATGCAGCCGCTGGGCAAGCCCGACTGCGTTAAGCTCTCGTTCCGCTCGCGCCAGTCCATCGCGGGCGCCGGCGAGTTCGAGCGGCGTGGCGACGTTTTCCAGCGCCGTCATGGTCGGGATCAGGTGAAAGGCCTGAAACACGATGCCGACATGGGTGCCGCGAAAGCGCGCCAAGGCGTCTTCATCGAGCTTGGCCAAGTCTGCGCCGGCGACAACGACCGAGCCGGCGTCAGGACGTTCCAGCCCAGTCATGATCATGAGCAGGGTCGACTTGCCCGAGCCGGAAGGGCCGAGCAGCGCCACCGCCTCGCCTCTTGCTATATGCAGGCCGATGTCGCGCAGGATATGGACCCGGGCGGCACCGCGGCCGAGCGACAGATTGACGCCGCTGAGCGCAATGGCGTCGCCGGCGCTGGCGCCGGCCGAGGAAAATCCCGAAATGTCGTTCATGGTGCTAAATCGCCAGCGGCCCTCATGCGCCAATCGCGCCCGCTCATATGGGACGCGGCGTGCGTTCATCCAAATGGCGATTGCGGCGGTTTGTGGCGCGCCGCTCATCGGCGCGCTGGCGATGCGACGCGCTGACGCCGACCCAGCAGTCAAGATTGTCGCGCTCGGCGATTCGCTGACGGCCGGATATGGGCTCTCCGACAAGGACGGCTTCGTCCCCCGGCTGCAGGCGGCGCTGACCGCGAAAGGGATCGCCGCAGAGGTCGCCAATGCCGGAGTGTCCGGCGACACCGCTTCCGACGGACTTGCCCGCCTGGATTGGTCGGTGCCGTCCGGCACCGACGCCGTGATCGTCGAGCTTGGCGCCAACGACATGCTGCGCGGCATCAAGCCCGAGGTGACTAGGGCCGCCCTCGACGCCATCCTGCAGCAGCTGACGGCGCGTCACATCGCGGTTCTTCTCTGCGGCATGCGCGCTGCCCCTAATCTCGGCGCTGCCTACGGTGGAGCCTTCGAGGGCATCTATCCCGAGCTTGCCGCCAAATACGCCGTGGCGCTCTATCCGTTCTTCCTCGATGGCGTTGCGGCCGATCTCCGCCTTACGCAGGCCGACGGCCTGCATCCCAACGCGCAGGGCGTCGACGTCATTGTCGGGCGAATTCTGCCGAAAGTGGAAGACCTTATCGCCCACGCCCGAGGGATGCGGCCATCTTGAGGGTTGCGCGTCGGGCGCAGGGCCCCCATGCTGCAGTGCGGCAATTCGCCGAACGCGAGCCACAGCTGGGCAGTTAGATCCTCATGCCTCGTCTGTTCACCGCACTTGAGATCCCCGCCCCCGTCGGCCAGTCGCTGGGCATGATGCGCGGCGGTCTGCCGGGTGCGCGCTGGATCGATCCCGAGAACTATCATCTCACGCTTCGCTTCATCGGCGACATCGACGACGCGCTCGCGCGCGAGATTGCCGGCATGCTTGGCCGCGTGCAGCGTCGTTCGTTTGAGCTGTGTCTTGATGGGTTGTCGGCGTTCGGCGGGCGCAAGCCGCGCGCGCTGGTCGCGGCGGCCACGCAGGTGGCGCCGCTGATGGAATTGCAGGCGGAGCACGAGCGGCTGCTGCAGCGGCTGGGGCTCGAGCCCGACGGCCGCAAATTCACGCCGCACGTCACGCTGGCGCGGCTGCGCGACTCCTCGAGCCAGCAGGTGGCCGACTATCTCGCTGCACGCGGCTACTTTCGCTCCGCCCCGTTCCAGGTTTCCCGTTTCGTGCTGTTCTCCTCGCGCGCCTCAGTCGGCGGTGGCCCCTACGTCGTGGAGGCCGATTACCCGCTGCAAGAGCGAGTGCTGAGACGCGCGTAGGTTTTAGCGACGCGGGCCAAGCCCGCGTCGCGATATGACTGGTCACGTCCGCAACATCCGCGACTGCAGCTCAAGCACCGCCGCGGCGAAGCCGTGGCTGTCGGTGACAAGTTCGCGCATCAGCGACAGTGGCGTCGGGCGCGAGGACTCCACTTCGCCGACGACGCTGCCGAAATCGACCGACAGTTCGGCGGCAAACTTGCGCGCCAATTGCTGCATGCGCTCGTTGTCGGCGAGGCAGGTCATGTGCAGGCGACGAAAGCCGCGGTTGCGCGCGGCGAGCAGCGTGCGGGCGAGCAGGCCTGAGCCGACGCCATGGCTCTGCCAGGGCTTTTCCACGCTGAGCGCCGCTTCGGCCTCGCGGGGAGACTGCAAGCCGAGCGGCCGCAGTTCGCCCGCGCCGCGCAGCGTCCCGCCGACGAAGCAGCCATGCATGACGATGTCGGGCGCAATGGACTGATCGGCGAAATTGCCAACGTACACATCAGACACAGCGCCGCCGAACCGGTTGCGCCGGCTCTGCGGATCGAGACGCAAGAGATGTTCGCGGTATTGTTCTGTCTCGCCGATCCACAATTTGCGGATCACGGCGCCTTCGGGAAGGACTTCGTGCATTCCATGGTCTCCTGACGTTGCCGCCGATGAAGACCCTCCTCGTCGCCTTCCTCCCAAAGAAAGCGCGCGCCTGAAATTCAGGCGCGCCGAATTGAAAGATCATGTTGTGTGCCAGCAAAGTATGGCAAGCCGATGTATTGAGCGGCATGAGCCCATTCTCTATATGCATGCCTCACCAAATATGCATGGCTCACCAAACATTCTGGATCGCCGGGCTATGATATGGGCCGTGAAAACTTGCGATACGGCCGGCGTCACCGCTATGCGTCGGTCGCTTCCGCCATCTTTCATCCGCACCAGTTAATCGGCACACCGATAGCCGCAACCATTAGCCGCAACTTTTAGCCACAAATGGCGAACTCCATCGCAGCTCAATACGCGGCCGCAATTGCCGCAAATTTGATCGAGAGCGATCCTGCGCAATTGGTCGTCGTCGACAAGCTGACGCGGCTTGAGTCGCAAATTGTGCAGCATCGCCTGGCGCGCAAGTCCTCGTCGCTCGGCTGGCTGTTCGCGAAAAGCGCAAGCTCATCGCCGCCCATCAAGGGTCTCTACATCTACGGCGACGTCGGGCGCGGCAAGACCATGCTGATGGACTTGTTCTTCGACGCCAGTCCGGTTGTGCGCAAGCGCCGCGCGCATTTCCACGAATTCATGCTCGACGTACACGAGCGCATTTACGCGCTCCGTCAGAAGATGAAGCTGGGCGAGCACGCCGGCGATGACCCGATCCGGCTCACCGCGGCCGAGCTGGCGCAGGAGGCGTGGCTTCTTTGTTTCGATGAGTTTCACGTCACCGATATCGCCGACGCGATGATTCTCGGCCGGCTGTTCGCGCAATTGTTCGAGCGCGGCGTCGTCATGGTCGCAACGTCGAACGTGCCGCCGAGCGAACTTTACAAGGACGGGCTCAACCGCGCGCTGTTCGTGCCGTTCATCCACATGCTGGAAGAGTACATGGATGTGGTGAGGCTCGAAGCGCGCGCCGATTTTCGCCTGGAGAAACTCGCCGGCATGCCGGTGTGGTACGTGCCGGCCGATGCGCGCGCGGACGCGGCGCTGGATGAATCCTGGCGGCGCCTCACCGGCGGACAGGAGGGGGAGCCGGTGGAGCTGGCGCTCAAGGGCCGCACGGTTCACGTGCCGCGCGCGGCCATGGGCGTTGTGCGCTTTTCCTTCGCCGAACTGTGCGAGCAACCGCTTGGCGCAGCGGATTACCTGCGCATCGCGCACGAATTCCACACGGTGATGATCGACCACATACCAGTAATGAATTTCGATACCCGCAACGCCGCCAAGCGTTTCATCATCCTGATCGACACGCTTTACGACAACAATGTGAAACTCATCGCCTCGGCTGCTGCCGAACCCGATGCGCTCTACAGCGCCGAGCAGGGGTTCGAGGCGGCCGAGTTCAAGCGCACCGCCTCGCGGCTGATCGAAATGCGCTCGCAGGCCTACCTGGCGCGGCCGCACGGCGCGGCACATGCACAAACTTCAGGCTCGTCCGCCGGCATCGTCGAGACGTGAGACCTTGCGACAGCGCTCGGCCGGCGGCTGGATCGGCCGCGTTCGGATCGATCCCGGCCACCGGCTTGAACGCATTGCCCGAAAGGTCTAAGGACCGCGCGGGCTTATCTGTTGTGTCAATCGGGGAAAATTATCGCATGGCGCGGAACAAGATTGCGTTGATCGGCGCGGGTCAGATCGGCGGCACGCTGGCGCTTTTGATCGGGCTGAAGGAGCTCGGCGATATCGTGCTGTTCGACATTATGGAAGGCGTCCCGCAGGGTAAGGCGCTTGATCTTGTTCAGGCATCCCCGGTCGAGGGATTCGACGCCCGCCTCACCGGCATCAACTCGTACGAAGGGCTCGAAGGCGCATCGGTCTGCATCGTCACCGCCGGCGTGCCGCGCAAGCCCGGCATGAGCCGCGATGACCTGCTCAGCATCAATCTCAAAGTCATGGAGCAGGTCGGCGCCGGCATCAAGAAATACGCGCCGAACGCTTTCGTCATCTGCATCACCAATCCGCTCGATGCCATGGTGTGGGCGCTGCAGAAGTGCTGCGGGCTGCCGAAGAACATGGTGGTCGGCATGGCCGGCGTGCTCAACTCGGCGCGCTTCCGCTATTTCCTCGCCGACGAGTTCAACGTCTCGGTCGAGGACGTCACCGCCTTCGTGCTCGGCGGCCACGGCGACACCATGGTGCCGCTGGTCCGCTATTCCGCCGTCGCCGGCATTCCGCTGCCCGATCTGGTCAAGATGGGCTGGACCAGCGCCGCGCGCATCGACGAGATCGTCGACCGCACCCGCAATGGCGGCGGCGAGATCGTCGGCCTGCTCAAGACCGGCTCGGCCTTCTACGCGCCGGCTTCGTCCGCCATCGCCATGGCGGAGAGCTATCTGCGCGACAAGAAGCGCGTGCTGCCGGCCGCCGCCTGGCTCAACGGCGAATACGGCATCAAGGATCTCTATGTCGGCGTGCCGATCGTCATCGGCGCCAAGGGGGTCGAGCGCATTGTCGAGATCGAGCTCAACGGCGCCGAGCGCGCCATGTTCGAGAAATCCGTGGGGGCGGTGCAGAGTTTGGTCGACGCCTGCAAGAAGATCGCGCCGGATCTGGGCAAGTAAAATTGTCCGTCACCCTGAGGTGGCCGCGTAGCGGCCCTCGAAGGGCGACGGCGATCAAGTCGGCCGTTGCCGACTTGAACATCGAAAATTCCGAAATCGGCTTGCCGATTTCGGGAGCGCCTCGGCCGGCATCCTTCGAGGCTCGCTGCGCTCGCACCTCAGGATGACGGATCACTCTTATGAACATCCACGAATACCAGGCCAAAGCGGTGCTGCGCGAATTCGGCGTGCCGGTGCCGCGCGGCATTCCGGCATTCAGCGTCGACGAGGCTGAAAAAGCCGCCAAGGAACTCGGCGGCCCTGTTTGGGTGGTGAAGGCGCAGATTCACGCCGGCGGCCGCGGCAAGGCGGGCGGCGTGAAGGTCGTCAAATCAATCGACGACGTGAAGCGCGAAGCCACGCGGCTACTCGGCTCGACGCTGGTGACGCATCAGACTGGTCCGCACGGCAAGGAAGTGCGCCGGCTCTATATCGAGGATGGCTCGGCGATCGACCGCGAATACTATCTGTCGGCGCTGATCGATCGCGCCACCTCGCGCGTCGCCTTTGTCGCCTCCACCGAAGGCGGCATGGAGATCGAGGAAGTCGCGCACACGCATCCGGAAAAGATCTTAAGCTTCTCGATCGATCCGGCGACCGGCTTCATGCCGTATTACGCGCGCCGTGTTGCCCGCGCGCTCGGCTTTAGCCGCGAAGTCGGCAAACAGGCCGAAAGCGTGCTGCCCAAGCTCTACGCGGCGTTCCTCGCCAAAGACATGAGCATGCTCGAGATCAATCCGCTGGTCGTCACCAAGAGCGGACAGCTCATCTGCCTCGACGCCAAGATCGGCTTCGACGACAACGCGCTCTACCGCCATCCCGACATCGCCGCGCTGCGCGATCTGACCGAAGAAGACGAAAAAGAAACCGAGGCGTCAAAATACGATCTCAATTACGTCGCGCTCGATGGCACGATCGGCTGCATGGTCAATGGCGCCGGCCTTGCCATGGCGACCATGGACATCATCAAGCTCTACGGCATGGCGCCGGCCAACTTCCTCGACGTCGGCGGCAGCGCCACCAAGGAGAAGGTCGCCGCCGCGTTCAAGATCATCACCTCGGATCACAACGTGAAGGGCATTCTGGTCAACATCTTCGGCGGCATCATGAAATGCGATGTTATCGCCGAGGGTGTGGTCGCCGCGGTGCGCGACGTCGGGCTGCGCGTGCCGCTGGTCGTTCGCCTCGAAGGCACCAATGTCGAACTCGGCAAGGAGATCATCGCCAAATCGAATCTCAACGTCACCTCCGGCGACGATCTCGACGATGCCGCGCAGAAAATCGTCAAGGCGGTCCAGGCGGCTTAAATGCAAAAGCTGACCTATTTTTACTTCGCTCTGTCCTCGTGGCTTCCGTTGGCGCCGATCGTCATCGTGATCGTGGCGGTCAATGTCGCCGGGCGCATGTCGAAGTACAAATGGCTGGCGCACATCGTGACGTATGCCGCACTGTTTCTTACCTATCCGATCTACATCAGGATCGGCGGCATCCTCGACCCGACGACGATTGAATATCCGGGACCGGGCGACGGTTTCGGTGCGCTGCTCTATTTGTTCTTCCTGGTGCCGCCGCTGCTGCTTTACTCCGCATATGCGTGGGTCTCGCGCCGCCGCAAATCGCAAGCTGTTGGATCCGCCCCTTAAGGTCAACGCATGTCCATCCTGATCGACAAGAACACCACGGTCATCTGCCAGGGCTTCACCGGCAAGAATGGCACTTTCCATTCCGAGCAGGCGATCGCCTACGGCACCAAGATGGTCGGCGGCACCTCGCCCGGCAAAGGCGGTGCGACCCATCTCGGCTTGCCGGTCTTCGAAACGGTTGCCGAGGCGAAAGCGAAAACCGGCTGCGACGCCAGCGTGATCTATGTGCCGCCGCCGGGCGCCGCCGATGCCATCTGCGAGGCGATCGACGCCGAGATCCCGCTGATCGTCTGCATCACCGAAGGCATACCGGTGCTCGACATGGTCAAGGTCAAGCGCTCGCTGTCGGGCTCGAAATCGCGCCTCATTGGACCAAACTGTCCGGGCGTGATGACTGCGGGCGAATGCAAGATCGGCATCATGCCGGGCAACATCTTCAAGCCCGGCAAGGTCGGCATCGTCTCGCGCTCGGGCACGCTGACTTACGAGGCGGTGTTCCAGACCACGCGGGAGGGTTTGGGGCAAACGACTGCGGTCGGCATCGGCGGCGATCCGGTGAAGGGCACCGATTTCATCGAGGTGCTGGAAATGCTGCTCGCCGACAAGGCGACCGAGGCCATTGTCATGATCGGCGAGATTGGCGGCGCCTCGGAAGAGGATGCCGCGGCTTTCCTCAAGGATGAGGCCAAGCGCGGCCGCAAAAAGCCGATGGTCGGCTTCATCGCCGGCCGCACCGCCCCGCCCGGGCGCCGCATGGGCCATGCCGGAGCGATCATCGCCGGTGGCAAGGGCGACGCCGAATCCAAGATCGCCGCCATGGAAGGGGCCGGCATCAAGGTCTCGCCGTCGCCGGCGCGGCTGGGGAAGACGCTGGCCGAAGTATTGAAGGGATAATTCATCCCTTCCGTCTTTTGCTGGCCACATCGAAGTATTAGATAGTTTTCGGAAGAGACCGCCTGCACCGGGCCGGGACGAGCGGGATCACTCTCGTAGCTAATTCGTCAGGTTTTTCCTGCACTCCTCGTCAAGTCGAGCCTCGTCACGCTTCGCCCGGAATCGCGCAAGGATCAGCTCATGTCCCGTCAGGATGCGAACGCCGCTTTCGCCATCAGTTCGTTTCTGTATGGCGGTAATGCCGACTATATCGACGACCTTTACGCCCGCTACGAAGCGGACCCAGGATCTGTCGACGCGCAATGGCAGGCGTTCTTCCAGAGCCTCAAGGACGATGCGGGCGACGTGGCGAAGAACGCGCATGGCCCTTCCTGGCAGCGGCCAGACTGGCCGCCGCGCGAGCGTGACGATCTGACCGCGGCCCTCGACGGCGATTGGGCGGAGACCGGCAAGGCGCTCGGCGCCAAGGTCAAGGAGCAAGCGCAGGCGCGCGGTGTCGACCTCGCCGCAGCCGACGTCGAGCGGGCGACACGCGATTCGATCCGCGCCCTGATGCTCATTCGCGCCTATCGGGCGCGCGGGCATCTGCATGCCAAGCTCGATCCGCTCGGCCTCGAACCGGACAAGAACGAGGCCGAGCTCGATCCACGTACCTACGGCTTTGGCGAAAACGATCTCGACCGGCGGATTTTCCTCGACAAGGTGCTGGGACTTGAATTCGGCACGGTGCGCGAGATCGTCGCTATCCTGCGCCGCACCTATTGCCAGACGCTCGGTGTCGAGTTCCTGCATCTTTCAGACGGCGCGCAGAAGGGCTGGATCCAGGAGCGCATCGAAGGTCCGGACAAGGAGATCACGTTCACCCGCGAGGGCAAGCGCGCCATCCTCAACAAGCTGATCGAGTCCGAGGGTTTCGAGAAATTCGCCGACCTGAAATTCACCGGCACCAAACGCTTCGGTCTCGACGGCGCCGAATCGATGATCCCGGCGCTGGAGCAGATCATCAAGCGCGGCGGTGCGCTCGGCGTGCGCGAAATCGTCATCGGCATGCCGCATCGCGGCCGGCTCAACGTGCTGGCGGCGGTGATGAGTAAGCCGCACCGCGCCATTTTCAACGAGTTCAAGGGCGGCTCCTCCCTGCCCAACGAGATCGAGGGCTCGGGCGACGTGAAATATCACCTGGGCGCCTCCTCGGACCGCGAATTCGACGGCAACAAGGTGCACCTGTCGCTGACCGCCAATCCTTCGCATCTGGAAATCGTCGATCCGGTGGTGCTCGGCAAGGTGCGCGCCAAACAGGATCAGTTCGGCGGTACGCGGGAAGACCGTACCATGGTGATGCCGTTGCTCATTCACGGCGACGCGTCGTTCGCCGGCCAAGGCGTGGTCGCCGAATCGTTCGGGTTGTCCGGGCTGCGCGGCCATCGCACCGGCGGCTCGGTGCATTTCATCGTCAACAATCAGATCGGCTTTACCACCAACCCGCGCTACTCGCGGTCGTCGCCCTATCCATCCGATGTCGCCAAGATGATCGAGGCGCCGATATTTCACGTCAACGGCGACGATCCGGAGGCTGTCGTTTTCGCCGCCAAGATCGCGACCGAGTTCCGGCAGAAGTTTCAGAAGCCGGTCGTCATCGACATGTTCTGCTATCGCCGCCACGGCCACAACGAAGGCGACGAGCCGTCGTTCACCCAGCCGTTGATGTACAAGGCGATCGCGGCGCATCCGACCACGCTCGAAATCTACGGCGACAAGCTCGTCGGCGAAGGCGTCCTCAGCAAGGGCGACGTCGAGAAGATGAAGGCGGACTGGCGCGCCCACCTCGACGCCGAGCTGGAATCCGCACTGAGCTACCGCGCCAATAAGGCCGACTGGCTCGACGGCCGCTGGTCCGGTTTCAAGAGCGCCGGCGATAGCGACGATCCGCGCCGCGGCAAGACCGGCATCGAACTCGCGACGCTCAAGGAGATCGGCCACAAAATCACGACGCTGCCGCCGGACTTTCACCTGCATCGAACCCTCAACCGTTTCATCGACAGCCGCCGCAAGGCGATCGAGACCGGCACCGGCATCGACTGGTCGACCGCCGAGGCGCTCGCCTTCTGCTCCTTGCTGCTGGAAGGCCACCGGGTGCGGCTGTCCGGTCAGGACTCCGAGCGCGGCACCTTCTCGCAGCGCCATTCCGTACTGACTGATCAGGAGAACGAGCATCGCTACACGCCGTTCAATCATCTGGGCGACAAGCAGGCACGCTTTGAAGTCATCAACTCGATGCTGTCGGAGGAGGCCGTGCTCGGTTTCGAGTACGGCTATTCACTCGCTGAGCCGAGCGCGCTGACGCTCTGGGAAGCGCAGTTCGGTGATTTCGCCAACGGAGCGCAGGTCGTTTTCGACCAGTTCATCTCTTCGGGCGAGCGCAAGTGGTTGCGCATGTCCGGGCTCGTCTGCCTGTTGCCGCACGGCTACGAAGGGCAGGGGCCGGAGCATTCCTCCGCCCGGCTCGAGCGCTTCCTGCAGATGTGCGCCGAGGACAACATGCAGGTGGCGAACTGCACGACGCCGGCGAATTATTTCCACATTCTGCGCCGGCAGCTAAACCGCGACTTCCGCAAGCCGCTCATCCTGATGACGCCGAAATCGCTGTTGCGCCATCGCCGCGCGGTGTCGCGGCTCGACGAGATGGGGCCGAACACTACGTTCCACCGGCTGCTCTGGGACGACGCGCAGCTCCTGCCCGACGAGAAGATCAAGCTTGTGCCCGACGCCAACATCCGCCGCGTCGTGCTCTGCTCGGGCAAGGTCTATTACGATCTCTACGAGGAACGCGAGAAGCGCGGCATCGACGACGTTTACATCCTGCGCATCGAGCAGCTCTATCCATTCCCCACCAAGGCGCTGATGACGGAGCTGTCCCGCTTCAAGCAGGCGGAGATCGTCTGGTGCCAGGAAGAGCCGCGCAACATGGGCGGCTGGGTGTTCGTCGACATCTTCCTGCAGTGGATCCTCAATCAGATCGAGGCCAAACATCGCCGCCCGCGCTATGCCGGCCGGTCCGCGGCCGCCTCGACGGCGGTCGGGCAGATGTCGTTGCATCTGGCGCAGCTGAAACAATTTTTGGATGATGCGTTGAAGTAATTGGGAGCCGTCAGGCCCGGCCTTGTGCCGGGCATCCACGTCTTGACGGCGTATCCGAATAGAAAGGCGTGGATGGCCGGGGCAAGCCCGGCCATGACGAAGAGGATGTCATGGCTGAAATCCGCGTTCCTGCGCTCGGCGAGTCGGTGACCGAGGCGACAATCGGCAAGTGGTTCAAAAAGCCGGGCGACGCAGTCGCGGTCGACGAGCCGCTGGTCGAACTTGAAACCGACAAGGTGACGATCGAGGTGCCGGCGCCGGCCGCCGGCGTGCTCGGCGACATCGCCGCCAAGGACGGCGATACGGTCGCGGTCGGCACGCTGCTCGGCCAGATCAAAGAAGGCGCTGGCGCCCCCGCGGCAAAACCGCAACCGAAGCCGGCCGAGGCAGCCCCGGCGCCCGCTGCCGCGAAGCCCGCGCAGCCGCAACCCGCGCCGACGGCTCCGCCCGCCGCTGAGACGCCGCAGGCGCCGTCGGTGCGCAGAACTCTCGGCCGAAACCGGCATCGATGCTTCGACCGTGCCCGGCACCGGCAAGGACGGCCGCGTCACCAAGGGCGACATGCTGGCGGCGATCGAACGCGCCGCCGCGCAGCCGACGCCGGTGGCCCAGCCGGCCGCTGCGGTGCAAGTGCGCGCGCCCTCGCCGCCCGACGACGCCGCGCGCGAAGAGCGCGTGCGCATGACCCGGCTGCGGCAGACCATCGCGCGCCGTTTGAAGGAGGCGCAGAACACCGCCGCCATGCTGACGACCTTCAACGAGGTCGACATGACCCACGTCATGGCGCTGCGCACGCAATATCGCGATCTGTTCGAGAAGAAGCACGGCACCAAGCTCGGCTTCATGGGTTTCTTCGTGCGCGCCTGCGTGCAGGCGCTGAAAGAAATTCCCGCGGTCAACGCCGAGATCGACGGCGCCGACATCATCTACAAAAATTACTATCACATCGGCATCGCGGTCGGCAGCGAACGCGGCTTGGTCGTTCCGGTGGTGCGCGACTGCGATCACAAGTCGCTCGCCGAGATCGAGAAGGCAATCGCCGATTTCGGCCGCCGCGCCCGCGACGGCGCGCTCAAGATCGAGGAACTGCAGGGCGGCACGTTCTCGATCACCAACGGCGGCATCTACGGCTCGCTGATGTCGACGCCGATCCTCAACGCGCCGCAATCCGGCATCCTCGGCATGCACAAGATCCAGGAGCGGCCGGTGGCGGTGGCCGGCAAGATCGAGGTACGGCCGATGATGTATCTCGCTTTGTCCTACGACCACCGCCTTGTCGACGGCCGCGAGGCGGTGACATTCCTGGTGCGGGTCAAGGAATCCCTGGAGGATCCCGCGCGGCTGGTGCTGGATCTGTGATCCATGATAGTGGCAGATGCGCACTCGCGCAGTGGTTGTTGAAGATTCCGACAATTGTTATTGTCCTGGACGGTTTCTTGCATGCGCATTGCGAACGGCGAAACCGAGCGCAGTGCAGAAGTGGCTGGCAAGGCACTGCCAGTGGCTCACGGGGGACTCGCGAGCTACCGCGCTTGGGGCTGGGGACGCCATTGAGCATTTGGGTCGCGTTATCCGAGATTGTGCGAAATGTCGCACTTGCGGTCGCGGCGTTTGTCGGTGCCTATCTGGCTTGGCGACAGTTGTCTCCAGCCACGTCACAGGCGGGCTCCGCGAGGACGCATGTCGAGCTTGCGCGCCGTGCTCATGTCACTGAACTGTTCAACCGCGCCGCCGGCCAACTGCGCGATCCCAACCTCGAAGTTAGACTTGCGGCAATTTATGTCCTTCGAGAAGTGGCGAAGGGCAGACTGGAGCGGCCAGATGCCTAAGCGCGAGAATGCGGCGGTAAAGCGCACCCTTGATATTCATGGGGCCTTTGTGCGGCGGGTTGATCTCAGCGGAGCGTCGCTTCGCGAAGCCAACATGGCAGGTGCTGACGCCACCAACGCAATTCTGCGTGGCGCGGACTTCAGCAACGCCATACTCCGTGGAACGATCTTGCGCGGAGCCGATCTGACCGATGCGAAAAATCTGACAATTCAGCAATTGTCAGAAGCTGTCATCGACGATGATACGCTTCTCCCTGAGTATATTGATCGGGCAAAGCTGCGGGCGCTCGTCCAAAGCGTGTCCCAATAACGCGAGCCTTACGACGTCATTGTCATCGGTAGCAGGTCTGGCCGCAGAATCCCTGGAAGACCCGGCGCGCCTGGTGCTGGATTTGTGATCTAGCCTCGCTCGGACTGGGGCCGAATAAAAATCCCTGCACGGCAAAAGGGTTAACGGGGTTAACAAATCCTTGCCGTTGATTTCACAAGCTCGTACAAATTGTGCCTTCGGGCCTTGCGACCTGGAAATCAATCCGCCGACGGTCCGATCCGGTCGGCGTAGTGCAGGAAAGCGCAAATGCCGAGCGCGCTCGGGGCGGCAAGAGTCGCTGCAAGAGTTTCTGCGGCCTACCTTCCCATCATCGACATTGAGGGATTGTCCAGTCCCAATTCCGCCGACCGGCGACAGGTCGGCGCAGATTTGCGCGCCGCGTGTCTCGACAAGGGATTCTTTTACGTCACCAATCACGGCGTATCCGAAGCGCTGGTCGATGACGTGTTCCGCGAGGCGGCGGGATTTTTTGCCTTGCCCACCGGGCAGAAGCTCGAAGTCGACAAGGCGAAATCCAAAGCCAATCGCGGCTACGAGCCGCTGAAGGGGCAAACGCTGGAGCCGGGCGCGCCGCCCGACCTCAAGGAGGGCTATTACGTCGGCCCCGAGCACCGTCCTGACGATCCACGCGTCATCGCCGGCACCTTCAACCACGGCGCCAATCAATGGCCGGCGCAGCGGCCGAACTTTCGTCCGGTGATGAGGGCGTATTTGAGGGCGATGCTCAAGCTGTCGGCGCAGATGATGGGCGGCATCGCGTTGTCGCTCGACCTGCCGGAAGATTATTTCGCGCAATACTGCAGCGATGCGATGGCGATGGTCCGGCCGCTGCACTACCCGCCGCATCCAGCCCATGCGCTGCCTGGACAAAAGGGCGCGGGCGCGCACACCGATTTCGGCGGCGTAACGCTGCTTCGGCAGGACGATAACGGCGGCCTGCAAGTGTGGGATCACGATTGCGATGAATGGATCCATGCCGATCCGGTGCCAGGAACCTTCGTCGTCAATCTCGGCGACATGATTGCCCGCTGGACCAACGACCGCTACCGCTCGACGGTGCATCGTGTCATCAATACTTCAGGCCGTGAGCGCTACTCTGTGCCGTTCTTTTTCCATGGCAACTACGCGCACAAGGTCGAATGCATCCCGACCTGCCTTGCCCCGGGGGAAACGGCGAAATATCCCCCGACCACGGTCGAGGCGCATTTGCGCGAGATGTTCCGGCGCACCTACAAGGGCTGACAGGGCAAGCGCTCGGTCGCCTTTTCTGGAGACCGCTGCGAGGCATCATTGATGCTGCCTCGTCTCTCACCAACTATATAAAGCCGGCCAGACTTCGCGCGACCTCCTCCAAAGCGAGCAATGCCACTATGCCCTCCTACGACCTTATCGTCATCGGCTCCGGCCCCGGCGGCTACGTCTGCGCTGTTCGCGCGGCGCAACTCGGGATGAAAACCGCGGTGGTCGAGAAGGATGCCACGTTTGGCGGCACCTGCCTCAACGTCGGCTGCATTCCCTCGAAGGCGATGCTGCATGCCTCCGAACTTTACGAGGAGGCCGGCCACACCTTCGGGCAGATGGGCATCAAGATCGGCTCCGCGAGTGTCGATTTGCCGACATTGCACAAATATCGGCTGCAGAATGTCGAGAGCAACGTGAAGGGTGTCGATTTTCTGTTCAAGAAAAACAAGATCGAGGGGATTCACGGCACCGCCCGCATCGTCGCGCCGGGAAAAGTCGAAGTGAAGGCGCAGGACGGCAAGGTGCAGACGCTGGAGACGAAGAATATCGTCATCGCCACCGGCTCCGACGTGGCGCGGCTGCCCGGTATCGCCATCGACGAGAAGCGCGTCGTGTCTTCGACCGGCGCGCTCGAGCTTCCAAAAGTGCCGCAGAAGCTTCTCGTTGTCGGCGCCGGCATTATCGGGATGGAACTCGGCTCGGTCTGGCGCCGGCTCGGCGCCGAGGTGACCGTGGTCGAGTTCCTCGATCACATCCTGCCCGGCATCGACAGTGAAGTGGCGCGGCAATTCCACCGCATTCAGCAAAAGCAGGGCATCGCGTTCAAACTCTCGGCCAAAGTCACCGCGGTCGATGCCTCGGGAAATACGCTCAAGGTCAAAATCGAGCCGGTCGCCGGCGGCGCTCCGGAAACCATCGAGGCCGATGTCGTGCTGGTGGCGATCGGGCGCGTGCCGTTCAGCGACGGGCTTGGCCTCGAAGGGATCGGGGTGAAGAAGGACAATCGCGGCCGCGTGATCATCGATCCGCATTTCCGCACCAACGTCGCCGGCATCTATGCCATCGGCGATGTGGTTGCCGGCCCGATGCTGGCGCACAAGGCCGAGGAGGAAGGCGTGGCGGCGGCCGAAATCATCGCCGGCCAGGCCGGGCACGTGAACTACGACGTGATCCCGAACGTCGTTTACACGTTCCCGGAAATCGCCTCGGTGGGCAAAACTGAAGAGGAATTGAAGGCCGCCGGCGTCGCCTACAATGTCGGCAAATTCCCGTTCACCGCCAACGCCCGCGCCCGCGCCAATCTCGCCACCGAAGGCTTTGTCAAAATCCTCGCCGACGCCAAGACCGACCGCGTGCTCGGCGTGCACATTCTCGGCCCCGACGCCGAAACCATGATCGCGGAGGCCGCCATCGCCATGGAGTTTGCCGCCTCCTCGGAAGACATCGCCCGCACCTGCCACGCGCATCCGACGCTCAGCGAGGCGATGAAGGAGGCGGCTTTGGCAGTCGCCAAGCGGGCCATTAATTTCTGACACGCTTGCCCTGCGTCCGCCGCCCTTTCGCGGCGGCGATTTTTGCGGCAAGCAGTGCCTATGGTCGACGCCATCACCACGCAGGTCGTGCGCAACCGCATTTCCAGCCTGATGCAGGAAATGCACTACCACTTCTACCGCTCGGGCTATTCGACCATCATCCGCGAGTCGCGCGATTTCTCCTGCGTCATCCTCGATTGCCGCGGCGGGCTCATCGTGGCGCCGCCGATGTTCTTTCACGCGCCGGTCTACCGGCATCTGGTCGGCAACATCCTGCAACGCTACGGCGCGAGCAACATCCACGCCGGCGACATGTTCGTCTGCAATCACCCCTACGAGGGCGGACTGCCGCACGTCTCCGACATGGCGTTCGTCGCGCCCATTCTGTCCGGCGCGACGCTGGTCGGCTTTGCCGGCTCGATCGCGCACAAGGCCGATGTCGGCGGCACCATGCCGGGCTCGACCTCGGCCAGCGCCACCGAGATTTTCCAGGAAGGCCTGCTGCTGCCGCCGGTGAAAATCGCCTCGCGCGGCGCGTTTAACGCTGACCTCGAGCGGCTCATCCTCGCCAACAGCCGCCAGCCCGAGCTCGTGCGCGGCGACATGCATGCGCAGATGGCGGCGACGCAGATGGGCGCCGACCGCATCCTGCAGACCTGCGCGCAGTTCGGCGTCGAGGCGGTGATGGATTCATTCGCGGCGCTGCTTAAGGGCGCCGCCGACGAATTGCGCGCCGCGCTCAAGGCGCTGCCGGACGGCGAAGAATCCGCCGAAGGCTTCATGGACAATGACGGCGTCGAACTCGACCGGCCGGTGCGCTTTGCCGTCACCGTGCGTGTCAACAAGGGCGAGATCACTTTCGATTTCAGCAACAGCGACCGGCAGGCGAGAGGTCCGGTCAATCTGCGCCCGTCGATGGTCGAGGCCTGCGTGTTCTACTGCCTGATCGGCGCGCTCGATCCGAAACTGCATTTCAACGACGGCATGCGCGAGGTGGTGCGCTTGGTCTACGCGCCCAATACGGTCACCAATGCGAGCGCGCCGGCGCCGGTCAGCTCCTACCAGGCGGCCAATCTCAAACTGACCGACGTGATCCTGCAAGCGCTGGCGCCGTTCCGGCCGGAGCGCGCCGTCGCCAACGGCGGGTCGAGCGGCGCGCTGTCGATCTCCTGGAAAGACGGCGGCCGCCCGGGCCAGCCGTCGCTGCAATACGAAATCCTCGGCTCGGCCTATGGCGGCGGCAACGGTAGCGATGGCTGTTCGGCGGTCGCGACCCACACCAGCAATCTGCACATCACGCCGATTGAGATTCTGGAAACGGAATTTCCCTGCCGCATCGTCGAGTTCGATCTGGTGAGGGATTCCTGCGGCGCCGGCGAATTCCGCGGCGGGCTCGCGTTCCGCCGCATCTACGAATTGCTGCAGGACGCAACCGTCGTGCGCCGTTACGACCGGGCGAAATTTCCGCCGAACGGCGTCGCCGGCGGCAAGCCCGGCAGCCGCAGCCGGTTTGTGATCCGTCTGGGCACGAAAGACGAGCAAGAAACGCCGGCCTCGGGCCGCTACGAGTTGCGCGCCGGCGAGCGTTTCCTGCTGCAGAGCGCCGGCGGCGGCGGCTATGGCGAAGCAAACAAGCGCGACCGCGCGGCGCTCAAGCGCGATATCGCCGAGGGCTATGTAACGGCCGACGCGGCGGCGCGCGAGTACGACAGCAAGGATTGAACATCATGGCGGACGGCAAGAAAGATCGCGTGGGCATCGTTGGCGCCGGACGCATGGGGCTGTCCATGCTCAAGCACCTTCTCAACAAAGGCTATGCCGTCACCGTCTGCGACATCAGCGAGAAGCAGCGCGAGGCGGCGCGCGCGATCGGCGCGGCGATCGCGCCAACGCCGGCGCAGGTTGGCAAGGCCAGCGATATCGTCATCCTCGGCGTTGGCTACGATGACGAAGTCAACGACGTCGTGTTCGGCAAAGGCGGCCTGCTCGAAGCGATGGCGCCCGGCTCGATCATTGCGATTTCGTCGACGGCGAAGCCCGACACGGTGAAGGCGGTTGCCGCGCGCGTGGCCGAGAAAGGCATCGAGGTGCTCGACGCGCCGATCTGCCGCGGCCGCTTCGCCGCCGATTCGGGCACGCTGCTGGCTCTGGTCGGCGGCAAGCCGGACGTGGTCGCGCGCGCGCGGCCGGTCTACGGCACCTTCGCCTCCGACATTGTTCATCTCGGCGAGGTCGGCCACGGCCAGGTCGGCAAGACCATGAACAATCTTTTGCTCTGGGTGAACGCGGTCGGCCTCCTTGAGGCAGGACGGCTCGCCGAGACCACCGGCATCGATCTCGTCAAACTGCGCGAGGCGCTGCTGATGAGTTCCGGCGCGTCCGACGCGCTCAAGGAATGGGACATGATCTCGTTTACCTGGGCGCTCAAAGACATGCAGATCGTCGCCGACATGACCGATAAGGCCGGACTGTCGCTGCCGATTACCGGGGCGATCAAGGAACTGGTCAAGGACGCGCGCCGCACCAAGGCGTCAAATCCGCCGAACTGGACCGGCAACAAGCCGGTCAAATACGGATGAGTTCACTCATCCGCCATGCCGGCGCGGCGGAAGAGCGAACTATCAAGAACTGACAATTCGGCGAAAGGTTCCTGACAAAAATCTAATCGATATTTGGCGGTGAATTTCACCGTCGCTTGCGGATTTTGCCGCAATGACTCCGGCAAAGGAGACGGCACGCGAAAAGTCTTCGCACGTAACTTGGAACGTAAAAGGTCTTGGCGCGTCAAAAGGTCTTGGCACGTCAAAGATCTGGCACGTCAAAAGATCTGGCACGTATCGTGCAGGGCTGGCCGTGCGAAGGTTTGGCTGGGGCCAACCGGAGTCATCGATATGCCGATGCGAGGCGAGCTTCGTCCCATTGCAGCGCGATCCGATCGCGGCACGTCCGCCGCGCGGATTGGATGGTGGTGGGTCAGTGCGGCGATTTCGAATCCCGATCTGCAGACCGTATTCTTTTTCTGCACGATCGGCTTGCTCGCCACCGCCAACATGATCCTGCGCTTTCCCGATTTTGGCCTGATGGAAGCACAGCTCGCCGTCTTTCCTTGATGGGGGACTATACGGTCGGTGCAATCGCCGCCGGTCCAAGCCGAGCCGTCGATCGGCGCCCGCTTCGATGTGCGCCAAGAGCCGCACTTCCCTGCCGCGAAGCGGCGGTTGAGGTCGCCCAAACGAGCGGCCTCAACTCGGCGATAAAGCGATCTACTGGGGCAGCCCCTCAAGGGCGTACTGGCGGAACGTCGCATACTTCTCGCCAATGGCCAGAGCGGCTTTGTATTCTGGCGAGTTGTAAAAAGCTACTGCGGCGTCAACGCTGTCCCACCGGTTGATGGCAACCCGCTTCGGCCCAGTGCCCCTTATTGCGGTCACCTTGAACGAGCCGGCAATCAGCGTACCGCCGCTTTTCTTGACGAGGGGTTGAACCACTGGAAGAAATTCTTTCGCGTAGGCGTCAGCATCGTGCACATCCACTTCGGTCACCGAATAAGCGGGCGGCTTGGCTTGAGCGTGCAAGCCCTGCACAGCGGCCGCGCCGAGGGCGGCGCCGGCAAGCATGGCCAGTCCAATCGTGAAATATCGGTTCATTGCATTCTCCTGCGTCTGTATGGAAAAGAAGCACGCGGCCGAGGCGGCCTGCGGCTGATGACGCTCACAGCCTTTTCGGTCGTGAGACGAAGATTTGAGTTGCAAAGTTGGACTTGCCTGCCGATGGCATGATCGCTGCCGTCGCCCCGGAGCGTTCGGCTCGTTCCGCTGACAGCTCTTTTGCAAAACTACTCTACTTGCGCATTCACCGATAGCGCAATCGGCGGTCTGCAGCAAATTCTGATGACGGATGATCGCTCCAACGTGCGACAAGCGGCTGTGCGGTTTCCGATTGACCCGCCAAACTGAGGTCTGCTTTTCGCTAAAGCTGCCGTGTCAGCAGACGTCGAGAACCGACGCAAAGTGCCAGCAGCGACATGTCACCAAATACCAATCTGTCCGTTAGCAGTGGTGTTCTTATGGGCACCTTGTGATCTTGATCTCGCTGGTTCCCCCACTTTCTGCTGGGACTTTGACTATCTCTTCGGTGCGGTGGCAGACAGGAACAGGCATTGGCTCTGGCACGAGGCCGACTGTCTCAGGGTAGGTCATAGTGCCCGTGTCGCCGTACACGTCAGTCGGTGCATAGCCGTAGTAGTCAGGCCACAAGCCGCCGGTCGCTAAAGTGCTGCCAAAGGTACGGCCGTTACGAAAGGCAAAGTTCCTGCGAAGAGGGCGGGCGAAGCTATTGCTGATCGTAAAGGTACGACCCGAGAACCCGCCACCGGCAAAATGCGCGCCGCCCGACATGCCACGACCGAAAGCCGTGTGAGTGGTCACGTTTGCTGCTCCGAGCACCACGGCTGTAGCGATCAGAACGTTTTTCCACGGCACAGAAGTCACTCCCGTTGCGCACAGTGAAAGTCATGTGCCCGTCGCGCACGGAGCGCCCGCACGTTCCGCGACCGGACCGCGCGGGGAACGCCGCTCTTTCTGCCCGGTTCCCTTTAGCTCCTGACAAACACCGAGGTGTCGTTCACAAAGGCGGGAGCACAAAGCGCAAGCGCGGCAACTCCTTATCGCTATACCGCGCTCGTAGGCCTGGGAACTCAGCGTGGAAGCGACAATGCGCGTTGGCTCATTCGCGTCGGCTTTCCGCTCCGGCGGCATGTCTGTGAAGCGGGCAACTTCCGACAATCCCGCAAAGCTTCGGCCCGCAGGCGGGTCGAACGCAGCAACGACGCACGACGATGATTCTTTGATTCTCACCGAATTCCCGACGTCCGCCGCCGCCGCGAATGCGAAACGGCGGGCAAAAAACGCCGCTGAATCAAAGCCGTTGTCGCCGTCATAGAGACGGGCTTGACACTCGTCCGGTGACGAGTATGAGGAGCGCTCACCTCGCTCTTCGTGAAGGACGCCGGCCGGGTGACTTCGGCCGGCGGAGCGAGGTGCGGTGCCCGCGGGCGGGGGCTTGTCACTCCCGCGCTCGGGCGGCTTGGGCATCAGCCTGCCGGCATTATGACCGGCGCGTGAGGTGCTCACTGGACTGGGACAGGCGGGCGCGGGTAACGCCCGTGGAGAAGCATGCGAGACTTCGCCCCGGTTGGCGGTCCATAGGCTCGCAAGCTCCCGCCGAGTCGCAGGAAGCCTGGCTTAAGCTGCGCCTTGGGGATGAGCAGTCCCCTTGGCGAGAGCCGCAGTGGAACGCCGGAAGGCGTGCGCGTCCCGCCGGACGCGCGCCGCACCTTGCAAGTGCGGAGCTAAGACTTGCGCCTTTCGGCGTTCTGCTTCCTTTTCTTTCTTTCGTTCTTTCGTTCGTTTTTGGCTTTCGTGCCGCGCCTGATCGTGATGGTTCCGGCCCTCCACTGCCGGGATCATCTGACAAAGGTCGGGAATGCGGTGAGGTTTTTGGGACTGGCGTGCTCAATAGCTCGGGTGCGAATCAAAAAACGCATCGCGAGAACGAGAATTTATTTCCCCTCCCGCCCACGCGCGCAGCGCGTGGTGGGGAGGGGTTAGGGGTGGGGGGCACTTTCTTGTCGCTCGGCGTGCGCGTTGAGGTCGTCCCCCCACCCCCGACCCACCCCCGACCCCTCCCCGCCATTCGCTGGCGCGAACGGGGGGAGGGGAGAGGTAGACGCATCGCGAGAATGAGAGCGCTTGTTTGTTGTCCTCATCCTGAGGCGCGAGCGCAGCGAGCCTCGAAGGATGCAGGCCGAGGTGCGGGGGCCTCGCCCTTCGAGGGCCGCTTCGCGGCCGCCTCAGGGTGAGGAAAAATGGAATGTCACGACAGATCCATTGCCGAGACGCCGCCGTCGACGAACAGGTTGGCGCCCCAGACGAACGACGAGTTGTCGCTGACCAGAAAAAGCACGGCCTTGGCGGCCTCTTCCGGCTGGCCCGGGGCGCTTGGCCATGTTGGGCACCGGACGCGAGGGATCGAACTCGTCCCTGCCGACCGGCGAACCGATCTTGTTCGGCACGATGGCATTGACGCGGATCTTGTGCGGGGCGAGCTGGACGGCCATCGCGCGGGTGAGGTTGGCGACGCCGCCCTTGGCGGCGGAGTAGGCGACGGCGCGGCTCCTGCCGGTAAATCCCGAAGTCGAGCCGATATTGACGATACGGCCGCCGCCCTGCGCGGCCATCTGCTTGCCGGCCTCCTTCGCCATCAGGAATTGGCTCTTCAGTGTCACCGCCAGCACGCGGTCCCATTCCTCCTCGCTGATGTCGAAGATGTGCTTGTTGTCGGAGATGGCGACGTTGTTGACCAGAATGTCGATGCGGCCGTAACGGGCGACAACATTCTTCACCAGTGCCGCAACGTCAGCGCCCTTCGACACGTCGGCAGTAAACAGCGTCGCGTCGCCGCCCGCGGCCTTGATCGCCTCGGCCACGCGTTCGCCGCGCGCCTTGGTCCAAATCGACGATGGCGACCTTGGCGCCTTCGGCGGCGAACAGCTTGGCGATTTCCTCGCCGATATTGCGGCCGGCGCCGGTCACGATCGCCACCTGGTCCTTGAGCTTCATCGGCTGCATTGCCTCCCTGATCGCACGCGCATCGCCGCTTTCGGCTGCCGGCGCGGCACGATAGGGCAAGGTCCCCGGCGCTTCAATTGCGCTATAAGCGCTTGTTTACACGGCCGAATCAATTCGGTAACGCAGGCGTCGTCGCCAACGTCCGCGCCGCCGTCTAAACTGCCGGCGGGCGCGGCTTCGCCGTCATCCCGGGAAGGCGCACCGCGCCGGCCGGCAAGAACGGAAGTGCGGGAGAGCGATGTTTAAATCCTTGATGACGAGCCGCCGTTTTGCGCCGTTGTTCTTTTGCCAGTTCTTCGCGGCCTTCGGCGACAGTTTCCTCAAAACCGCGCTCGGCTTCGTCATTCTGGCGCAGGTCGCCGGCGCCAATGCGGGAGCGCTGATTACGCTTGCCGGCGCCGCCATCATCGCGCCGTTCTTCTTCCTGTCGGGGCTCGGCGGCGAACTTGCCGACCGCTACGACAAGGCGTTGTTGGCGCAACGCATCAAGCTTGTCGAGATGGGCGCCGCCGGCTTCGCCGTCGCCGGCTTCGCCTTTCATTCGATCGTGCTGCTGTTTGTCGCGGTCCTTATTTTCGGCACGCTGGCGACTTTGTTCGGCCCGATCAAATACGGCATCCTGCCCGATCACCTGGCCCGCGGCCAATTGCCGGCCGGCAACGCGCTGATCGAAGCCGGAACGTTCCTGGCGATCTTGCTCGCCACCATTCTTGCCGGATTCGCCGCCAACTCCGCCAGCAATCCGATCCATTTCGCCTGGCTGATGCTGGTGACCGCGCTGGCGAGCTGGCTGTCGAGTCTGCTTGATCCCGCCGAGTGGGGAGGGCGCCCCCAACCTGAAAATTCACCGCAACATCATGGTCTCGACTTGGGACCTGATCAAAGAATTGCGCCAAGATCCGCGGCTGTGGTGGGGCGCCATCGTGGTGAGCTGGTTCTGGCTCGTCGGCTCACTCGTGCTTTCGCTGCTACTGCCGCTCGCGCATATCAGCATCAACGGCGACGATGGGCTCGTCACATTCTTCCTGACCATCTTCTCGGTCGCGGTGGCGCTCGGTTCCGGCTTGGCCGCATGGCTCGCCGCCGGGCGGATCGTCATCCTGCCGACGCTGTTCGGTGCCGTTTTGCTCGGGTTGTTCTCGCTCGATCTCGCCTGGGCCGTCTCGCATTTCGTGGCCGCCGCCGCGCCGCTCGGCATTGAAGGCTATTTTACCCGGCCGGGCAGCATTCGCATTGCCGTCGACCTCGCTGGGCTCGCCATCGGCGGCGGTTTGTTCGTGGTGCCGACCTTCGCCGCGGTGCAGGCGTGGGCCCATCCCGACCGCCGCGCCCGTGTGGTCGCCGGCGTCAACGTGCTCAACGCCGCGTTCATGGTGGTCGGTGCGCTCGTGCAGGCGGTGCTGCAGAAGTTCGGCCTCGGCGTCGACGCGCTGTTCGTCATCATCGGCGTCGCCAACCTTCTGGCGGCTGTCGCCATCGGCCGTACCATGCCGGCGAGCTGGGCGATCGACTTCCTCTCCATCGTCTTCCGCGCCTTCTATCATCTTGAAGTCAAGGGCTACGAGAACATCGCCAAGGCCGGCGACAACGCCATCATCGCGCTCAATCACGTCAGCTTTCTCGACCCGCCGCTCGCCATGTCGCTTTTGCCCAAGCGGCCGGTCTTCGCCATCGACGTGACGATGTCGCGCAACTGGTGGATCCAGCCGTTCCTCAAATTCGCGCGCACCATGGCGCTCGACCCGCTGAAGCCGTTTTCGCTGCGCGCCATTATCAACGCGGTGAAGGACGGCAACATGCTGGTGATATTTCCCGAGGGCCGCATCACCGTCACCGGCAGTCTGATGAAGATTTACGACGGCGCGGCCATGATCGCGGACCGGTCGGACGCCATGGTGGTGCCGGTCTACATCGACGGACCGGAGACGACCATTTTCAGCCGGCTCAAGAACTCGCAGGTGCGTCGCCGCTGGTTTCCAAAGATCACCGTCACCATCCTCGAGCCGATCCGGCTCAAGCTCGATCCGGAGCTCAAAGGCCGCAAGCGCCGGCAGGCGGCGGGCACGGCGCTCTACGATGTCATGTCCGATCTGATGTTCCGCGCCACACCGACCGACCGCACCGTGGTCGAGGCGCTGATCGCGGCAGCGAAGATCGCACGGCGCGAAATGGGTCGCCCTCGAAGACCCGGTGAGTGGGGCGCTGACTTACCGGCGGCTGTTGCGGGCGATCGCCATTCTCGGCGCCAAGCTGAAAGGGTTGGCGCTCGCCGGGCGCGCGCTTGGCGTCATGCTGCCCAGTTCGAACGGCGCGGTGGTCACGCTGTTTGCGGTGATGTCGGCCGGGCGCGTTCCGGCGATGATCAATTTCACCTCCGGCGCCGCCAACATTCTGGCGGCGTGCCGGGCGGCCGAGGTCGACACCATCGTCACCTCGCGCGCGTTCGTGGACAAGGGCCGGCTGCAAAATCTTGTCGCTCACCTCGAAAAGGTCGTGCGCATCGTCTATCTGGAAGATGTCCGCACAAGCATTACGACGTTCGACAAGCTGCGCGGCCTGTTGCGGGCGAAGAAGCCGCTGGTCAAGCGCACGCCGGACGATTGGGCGGTGATCCTGTTCACTTCAGGCACCGAAGGTTTGCCCAAGGGCGTGGTGCTGTCCCATCGCAACGTGCTGAACAATGTGGCGCAAGCCGCGGCGCGCATCGATTTCGGCCGCGAGGACAAGCTGTTCAATGCGCTGCCGATCTTCCACTCGTTCGGCTTCACCGGCGGGGTCGTGCTGCCGCTCATCTCCGGCGTGGCGCTCTATCTCTATCCCTCGCCGCTGCACTATCGCACCGTGCCGGAGCTTGTTTACTGGAAGTGCGCGACCGTGCTGTTCGGCACCGACACGTTCCTCGCCGGCTATGCGCGCATGGCCAATCCCTACGATTTCCGCTCGCTGCGTTACGTGATCGCCGGCGCCGAGCCGATCCGCGAATCGACGCGGCAGATTTATCTGGAAAAGTTCGGCCTGCGCATTCTTGAGGGCTATGGCGTGACCGAAACCTCGCCGGTGCTGGCGCTGAACACGCCGATGTTCAACAAGTTCGGCAGTGTCGGCCGCCTGTTGCCGGCGATGACGGCGAAGCTCGAACACGTCGAGGGCGTCGATGAGGGCGGCCGGCTCTACGTCTGCGGCCCCAACGTGATGCTCGGCTATCTGCGCGCCGACCGGCCCGGCGTGCTCGAGCCGCCGCCGGATGGCTGGCACGACACCGGCGATATCGTGTCCATCGACGCGCAGGGATTCATCACGATCAAGGGCCGCGCCAAGCGCTTCGCCAAGGTCGGCGGCGAAATGGTCTCGCTTGCCGCGGTCGAAATGCTGGCGAACGACTTTTGGCCGAACAATATCTCCGCCGTGGCGGCGGTGCCCGACGCGCGCAAGGGCGAGCGCCTCATCCTCGTCACCGACAAACATGGCGCCACGCGTGCCGACTTCCAGGCCTATGCGCGTAGCAAGCATGCCTCCGAATTGATGCTGCCGTCGGAGATCATCGTGCTCGATAAGCTGCCGCTGCTCGGCTCCGGCAAGGTCGACCACCTGGCGCTGGCGCAGTTTGTGCGCGAGCACGCGGAGGCGAAGGTCGCGGCGGCGGAATAGGGCACCCTGCCGCGAGCCTGTTTCCTTGAGCGCAGGAGACCGATAAGGTCAATATCATGTCAGAGGTGATGCAGCACGCATTCGGGGGGACGCGCGACAGGCAGGCGCTGGCTGGTAGCGTCGCCACGCTGGCCGACGGCAAGCTCTACGCGCTGCAGCACACCTGCCCGCTTGACGGCCGGGTCAGCTTCTACCCGGCGAGCGCGCGCGGCTTCTCGGTCGCCAACTCGTACCTGCTGACGCAGCCCGACGCCGCCATGCTGATCGACACCGGCTTCGGCAAGGACGAGCCGGCGATCCGCGCCGAGATCGAATCGCTGATCGCGCCCGGCATGCCGCTGTCGATGTTCCCGCTCCGGCTCAACGAGTTCATGTCGATCAACAATGTCGAGAGCTTCGCCGGGCATTTCAACGTCGAGACCTGCTACACCAGCAACATCGATGCCGCCCTGTGGTTCGATTTTGGCGCCAAGGCGGAAGGGCGCGATACCCTCAAATCGATGAAGGTCACCGCGGTGTCGCGCGCCGACACCATCGAGCTTGGCAAGCAGGGCCGCTCGATCGACGTGATGAACGCGCCGATCCGGCTCATCGCCACGCGCTGGCTCTACGACCATGCGACCAAAACGCTGTTCTCGTCCGACCTGTTCACCCACGTCTGGCGCGATCGCGAGAGCGGCCCGTGGTTGGTGACCGAGGCCGACAACGATTCCACCTCGCCGCGCGACGTCCGCTCGTTCATGCTCAACACGCGCTATTGGTGGCTCGAAGGCGCGCCGACCGATTCGATCCGCCGCGCCATCGGCGCCATTTTCGACAAATACGACATCGAAACCATCGCGCCCGGCTACGGCTGCATCCTTTCCGGCCGCAACGTGGTCGAGCGGCATTACCGGATGCTCGATGACTTTCTGAAGGCCTGCGACAAGAGCGTGGCGACCTCGCGCTACGTGACGCGCGATGAGGAGCGGTAAGAGAATGGCGTCAGCCGCGACGGCTACGCCGGCTGATACCGCTTCAGGAACGTGCGCACGCGGTTGATGGTGCGGGCTTTCAGTTCCGGCGGCTCCTTCCAGGGAAACACCGTGATCTCGGCGTTCGGCGCCAGCGAGGCAATGTCGATAGAGACCTGCAGGGGATGCGCCGGCACATCGTCGGGCAAGACGAGCATCGGCGTCTGACACGATTTCGCGAAGTCGCGCGAGACGCTGTACACGAAGTCGGGCTGCACGCGGTAAAGGTTGTGCAGATATTTCTCGACCGTCGCCATCGACACTTGCGGGTGACGTGGGAGAAATTCCTTGGCCCAGACGTTCTTGCCGGAATCGTACATGTAATCCGGATGGTCCGGCTTGTGCCCGACCGGCTGGCTCAGCACGGCCGCCACCACGCGCTGCGGCGCGCGCTCCATCAGCTTCATCGCGAACGGGCCGCCGATGCAGTTGCCGAAAAAGCAAAACTGCTTGATGCCGAGATGGTCCATCACGCCGAGCTGATCGTCGGCGAAGGCGTCCCACGGATTGTCGACCGGGATCGGACCTGCCGACTCGCCATCATTGGCGTTGCGCTGGTCCATGATGATGACGCGGAAGTCGTTCTTGAGCTCCTCCGGGATGTTGATCACCGCCATAGTCGGCCAGTTGCTGATGCGCGAGTTCAAGCCGCCGCCGGGGATCGCCAACAACGGGAAGCCCGAGCCGATCTCGCCATAGCGGATGCGGACGCCGTTTTTCTCGTAGAACCCGAATTTGGCGCTCATCGGCTTCCTCCCCTTGTGGTTCGTGCGGCTAGGTTGAGACCGTTACCATAGATTCAAGTTCAAGCGGGCGCTTGCGGGCGCAGTCGTCATGCTGCAGAATCGCAGCCCAGGTTGCAGAAGGGTAAGCCATGCTCGATAAGCCGACGATCAAAAGCATGCTCGACACGCCGGTTGCCCAGCGAATGCCGCGCGAGATCGCGCCCGGCGTATTCTGGATCGGCGACTGCCTGGCGCAGCGTCACAAGGGCAAGGTCTATCACGGCTACAACGCCGCGTTTCTGGTGGCCGGTGACGACGCCTCGATCCTGGTCGAGACCGGACATCCGAAGGATTTCCCGGTCATCGAGCGGCACATGAACGAGCTGTTCGCCCGCGGCGTCGCGCCGCTCAAATATCTGTTCGTCACCCATCAGGAAACGCCGCATTGCGGCGGCCTTGGCCGCGTGCTCAAGACGCATCCCGACGCGGTCCTCGTCGGCGACGTCAGCGACTATCACCTCGCCTTTCCGCAATACGAGCACCGCATGCGCTGGATGAAGGAGGGCGACGAGATCGACCTCGGCGGCCGCACCTTCATGGCGGTCGAGCCGGTGATCCGCGACCTGCGCACCACCTATTGGGGCTTCGACACCGGCGAGCGCGTGCTGTTTCCCGGCGACGGCTTCGCCTACAGCCACTATCACGAGGACGGCCATTGCGGCCTCGTCGCCGAGGAGGCGGTTTCGCTCGACCTGCCGGACGTGTCGTCGACCTTCGCCGACCTCGCGCTGTTCTGGACCAAGTTCGCCGACATGAACGCCTATTGCGACCGGCTTGACCATTTGATCGCGCGGCTTGACGTGAAGACCATCGCGCCCACGCACGGCCTGCCGATCACCGACGTGAAGGCGACGGTGCCTAAAGTGCAGGAGGGGTTGAAAGCCGCCGCGCTGATGCCGGAAACAGGGACGAACGAAAAGGTCGCCGCGCCTGCGGCGACCGCGCGGGCGTAGCGCCTACGCCGCTTCCTCGATCGCGTTGCCGCCGTAAGTCGCGCTGAAATCGATTTCGCTGGCGGGTCCCGGGCGCTTGAACAGATAGCCCTGCAGCGACGTGACGCCGGCCAGCCGCAGCAGCCGATATTGATCCACGGTCTCGACGCCCTCGGCGGTGGTCGCAATATCGAGGTTCTGCGCCAACGTCAGCGTCGCCGATATGATGGCGGCGCACTCGCTGCGCTTGGTCAGGTTTTGCGTGAACGTCTTGTCGATCTTGATCCGGTCGAACGGAAACATCGCCAGCTGGCTGAGCGAGGAATAGCCGGTTCCGAAATCGTCCAACACGATGGTTATGCCGAGATTCTTGAACTGCCGAAGCGCCGGCAGACACTCCGCCGCCGACTCGATGAGCGCCGTCTCGGTGATTTCCAGTTCGAGCCGCTCGGGCCGCAGTCCAGCATCGACGAGCGCGCGCATGACTACGTCGGGCAAATCGCTCTTGCGGAACTGCACGAGCGACAGATTGACCGCCACCTTGATGTCGGCCGGCCAGCGGGCCGCCTCAACGCAGGCGTTGCGCAGCACCCAATCGCCGATCTGGGTGATCAATCCCGTCTCCTCTGCGAGCGGAATGAACAGATCCGGAAAGATCAGACCCTTGGTCGGATGGTGCCAGCGAACCAGCGCCTCGATGCTGCAGATCTTGCGCGTCTTGGCGTCGACGATCGGCTGATAGTGCAGCTCCAGTTCATTTTGCTGGATCGCGCGGCGCAGGTCGTTCTCGATTTCCTGACGGGCGCTGGCGACCTCGCTCATCTGCGGATCGAAGAAGCAGTATCCGTTGCGGCCGGCCGATTTCGCCCGGTACAGCGCAAGATCCGCCATCTTCAGGAGATGGTCGGAACCGGTCTCGTGCTCCGGTGCCAACGCTATTCCGATGCTGGCGCCGATGCTGATATCGCCACCGTCGATTTCGAACGGCTTGGCCAGCAGCGAGATGATGCGCTCGGCGAGCGCCTTGCCGGCTTCGCGCTGGTCGACTTCGTCGGCCTGGATGATGGCGAATTCGTCACCGCCGAGCCGGGCCAAAACGTCCGTCTCCCGCAACAGCGATTTCAGCCGTGTCGCCACTTCGGTCAAAAGTTTGTCGCCGGCGGGATGGCCGAGCGTATCGTTGACTTCCTTGAAGCGGTCGAGATCGAGCAGCAGCACGGTGAAGGGCTCGCCGCGTCGGCGCTGGCGCGCGGCGGCCTCTTCGATCTTTTGCGCGAGCGCCGCGCGATTGGCGAGGCCCGTCAGCGCGTCATGATGCGCCAGGAAGGCGATGCGCTGCTCGGTCTTTTTCCGCTCCGTGGCGTCTTCGATGACGGCGATGAGGTATTTCGCGTCGCCGTGGTCGTCCTTGATGACCATGCGGCTGGTTGCCTGCATGCGCGGCCCGCGCAGCACCGTATCCACTTCGATTTCGCAACAGTTGACGCGGTCGCCGTCCTCCAGACTGACGTTGTCGGCCTCGTCGATGTTCTGCGCATCCTTTGCCTTGTGGATGTCGAACACGGTGCGGCCCAGCATTTCGCTTCGCGGATAACCGAGCATCGCTTCGAATGCCCGGTTGACCAGGAGGTACTTTCGCGTTTTGGCGTCTTTGACGACGATCGCGACCGGAATGTTCTCGATGATTGAATCCAAGAATTGCTTGGTCTCGCCCAGTTCGCGTTCGGCGCGCCGCTGCTCCGTAATATCGATATGGGTGGCGACCCAGCCGCCGCCGGGCATTGGCCGGTGGTTGACCGCGTAGATGCGGCCGTCGCTCAGTGTGTTCTCGGCGTAATGCGCGTGACGCCAGTCGGACTTCTCAAGCCGCGAATGGATATATTGGGCCGGGTCTTCCTCGATATTTCCGGCACGGATGCGGGCCTCGAGGATCGATCGCAACGTAGCACCCGGCTTCGTGTCCTCGGAAGTAAGGCCATACATTTCCCAGTAGCGCTCATTGCAGACGACGAGGTGCATGTCGCGGTCGAACACGCTCAAGCCGTCGGCAATGTTGCTAAGCGCGGTTTGCAGCAGCAGATTTAATTGCTCAAGCGATTGTTTGGAACTCTGCAGCTCAGCCGAGGTGGATAGAACGTGCGCCTGTCGCATGGCGCCCAGCAGCATGACGATGAGCACGATCAATGTCAGGATGCTTCCGGCCGCGATGTACTTTCGCAGCGTCGCGTCGGCTTGTCGAAAGATGTCATTTCTGGCCAAGCCGACCAGGGCGATCATGGGAATGCCGGGGACCGCCCGATAGGACAGGAGCCGGCTGATGCCGTCGAAGCGCCCGCGGCCTTCTTCATTATTCCAGTAGTATCCCGCCGGGCTGTGCGCCACGTGGCCCCACAACGGCGCATGGCTCGTCACCACGCCGGAGAATCCGCGCGCGGCCGGATCGGTGCCGCCACGGGCGAGAATGACGCCGTCGGTGCCGACCAGCGTCACGATTCCCGAACTGGCGAGGTCGAGCGAGCTGAAGAACTTTTCAAGTTCGGCAATGCTGAGCGAGCTTACGACGGTGCCGGCGAACGAGCCGTCGGGGTTGCTGATGCGGCGAGTGAAATCGATCGTCAGCTTCCCGGTGACCTTTCCTACGGTGGGATCGCTGATGAACAGCCGGTCGTCTTTATTGTGCACCTGGAACGCGAACGCCTGGCGATCGCTGACATTGACCGGAACGGACACGTGCCCGAGGCTCGACATCCTCACGAAGCCATCAGCGTCGGCGATGCCGAATTGCACCGTGAGGTTCGTGTAAGACTGCGTGCGTGCGGCCCAGTCGGCGATGTCGAAATTTTGCGGCTCCTTCTGGTAGGCGCGCCGCAGCTCCAGGAGTGCGCTGTCGGATTCCTGGACGACTCGCTCGATGTACTCCTCGAGCACGCGCGCGAGGTTGCCGCCTTGGCGCAACGCGTCCTCGTAGGCGTTTTGATGCTCCTGGCCGGCGAGCAGATAAATGCCGCCCCAGATGATGGCGATCACCGCCACGCCGAGATAGGTCGTGGTCTGTCGAAACGCCTGAAACCACTTGGCCATGCTGGAAATCGCCGCGATTGCGCTCAGTCGCCGGTCACGTGGTCGCTGTTTGACAGAAATTTGTTACTTTGCGGTTGTAGGTAGGAACCCTGACGTGTAGGAATTCGATAACCTTTACCCGGATTTACCGCGACGGGGCCGATCTGCACGTGCAGCGGGTGCGGCAAGCATCGCTTGCACGCGTCGGTAGGTGGAACTCGCTTTGACCGAGCTGTTGGCGGGACGGAGCAGGCGTTGCTACGGGCGTAGCGCCAAGACCCGGTCGACCATGGCGCCGGCCTCGCCGAGATAATTCGCCGGATCGCACAGTCGCTCGAGCGCGGCGCGGTCGAGGTGTTTGCCAATTTCAGCATTCTCGGCGAGCAGATCGAGGAGTGGCCGGCCGGTCGCTACCACTTCGCGACAGATGTCGTAAACGAGGTCATGCGCATATTGGCGGCCGAGATAGGGGCCAAGCCCCATCATGACCGCCTCGGAAACGATCAGCCCCTTGGTCAGATCGAGGTTGGCGCGCATTTTTTTCTCGTCGACCTGAAGGCCGGTGAGCACGAACAGGGTCTGAGCGAGTGCGCCGGCGGAAAGGCAGAAAATCTCCGGCAGCACGATCCATTCGATCTCCCAGGGTCCGGTCGCGCGCTCGTGGTCCTCCACCATCGCGTCGAGGAGCGCTGCGGCCTGCTGGCGCACCACTGCAGTGAGCGCGGTGATGTAGACCGACGAGATCGGATTGCGCTTCTGCGGCATGGTCGAGGACGAGCCGCGGCCTTGGTAGAAGGGCTCGTAAACTTCCTCCACCTCGGTCTGCATCAGAAGCTTGATGTCGAATGCGATCTTGCCGCAGCTGCCGGTGACAAGGCCGAGAAAACAGCCGACTTCGGCAATGGCATCGCGCACGGTGTGCCAGGCGATCGCCGGCTGTCCGAGTTTCAGCTCTTTCATCAGCTCGGCCTGAACTTCGAGACCGCGGCCGCCCAGCGACGACAGGGTGCCGGCGGCGCCGCCAAACTCGCCGACCAGAACGCGCGGGCGTAATTCGTGCAGCCGCTGCCGGTGCCGCTCGAACGCGGCAAGCACCGTCGCCATCTTGTAGCCGAAGGTGATCGGCACGGCCTGTTGCAGATTGCTGCGCCCGGCCATCGGCGTATTGCGGTATTTGCGCGCCAGCGCTGCGAGTGCGTCGGCGATGCCGTCGAGGTCCGCTTCGACCAAAACCAGCGCCTCGCGGATCTGCATCACCGTGGCGGTGTCGGTAATGTCCTGGGTCGTCGCTCCCCAATGGCACCATTCGCCGAGCCCATCGCGGCAAAGCGCGACGAGCTGCTGGACCACCGGCAGCACCGGGTAGCCGATCCGTTCGGTCTGCGTCTTCAGCTTGTTGAAGTCGATTTCGGCGACGTTGCAATGCCGACAGATCTCGTCGGCCGCCGGTTGCGGAATAATGCTCAATCGCGCTTGCGCCCGCGCCAGCGCCGCCTCGAAGTCGAGGTATTTCTGCACGCGGTTCTCGTCGGAAAACACCCGCCGCATCGCTTTGGTGGAAAAGATGTCGCGAAAGACGGCGGAATCGATCAATGAGACGGGCATGGACGACACTCTCCTGGCGGTTTTTGCTTTGCCCTATCAAAATGGATTTGCGATGCCCAGCCCTAAAAGGTGACGATGTGAGCGTGCCTCCGAACGGTCAAGACCAGGGACTTGCAAAGGGGCTCGCCCTGCCTGCGCGCCTGCGAGCGATTCACGAAGCGGAATACCCGCGCTTTTCGAACGCCGAAATGGCCCGCCGCCGCAAGGCGATCGAGGGTCTGCTCGCCGAATCCAGCCTCGATCATCTGGTGTTCTGCGGCGCCAACCGCTTCGGCTCGGCCGTGCAATGGCTCACCGGCTGGCCGGTGACCACCGAAGCCGTCGGCGTGCTCACCCCGGGCGAGGTGGACGCCATGTTCGTCCAGCACGTTAATCACGCTCCGCTCGCGCAAAAAATAGCCGCGCGCGCCAAGGTCGCGTGGGGCGGCGGTTCATCGATCGCCGCGGCGATCGAGGTGCTGGAGCGTCGCGGCGCGCAAAGCGGGCGCGTCGGCGTGATCGGTCCGATGACATTCGAGCAGCACGGGACGCTGTCCGGCCGCTTCGGCGCGATCGCTAACCTCAATCGCGCCTATACGCGGCTGCGCCAGGTCAAGTCGGCTGAGGAAATCGACTGGATGCGGATCGGCGCCGCGCTGACCGATCGGGGCATGGTGGCGCTGCGCGAGGGCTTGAGACCGGGGCTGAGCGAGCGCGAACTCGGCGACATCGTCGAGCGCGGTTATGTGCCGTTCGGCGGCACTAACGTCATCCACTTTATTGGCGTGACGGCCATGGCGGAGCCTAATCTTGGCGTGCCGACCCAGTTTGCGGCCAACCGCGAGGTTCGAAGCGGTGACATCGTATTCGCCGAGATCAGTGCCGCGTTCTGGGAACACCCCGGCCAGGTGCTGCGCAGCTTCGCGCTTGGCGCGGAGCCGACGCCGCTTTATCGCGACCTGCATGCCGTCGCCGATGCGGCCTACGATGCGGTCGCCGGTGTGCTCAAGGCTGGCGCCCTTCCGCGGCAAGTGATCGAAGCGGCGCGCCTGATCGAAGATGCAGGCTTCACCATCATCGACGACCTCCTGCACGGCTATGGCGGCGGTTATCTGCCACCGGTACTTGGCTCGAAGAGCCGGCCGAGCGCGCACGTGCCCGACGAACCGTTTCGCGCCGGCATGATCGTCGTCATCCAGCCCAATGTCGTCACCCGCGACGGCAAGGCAGGCGTGCAGACCGGCGAAATGGTGCTGATCACCGAGAGCGGCATCGAGCCGTTCCATGCCGTGCCGCGCGGTTTTGCACGATCATGAATTGTTGACTTTAAGGGTGACGCCCCGTCGTCCTTAATGGAGTGCTACTGCGTTTCCTAAAAGTTCGTATGCACCGATCGCGGCGTTGCCGAGGGTATTGAACAGCGCGGAATCGCCTGTCGCCGCGCATTCGATTGCGCCTGTCGCCATCGCGGGAAGAGCGGCCGCTCAAACTTCGTAAAGGTTATCTGTTCGATGCAAACAAACCGGTACACGCACCATAAAGAATAACGCTTCAACCAATCTTCAGCATAGGCCCAGAAGCCTCCGTAATTTCACGAATTTCATACTACCGGCGTACCAATGTCCCTCTGACAAAAGAACAATTTCGTGGCGTCATTCAGGGGACAGGCGTGCGCACGAGCACCATAGTCATGATCGGCTTCGCAGTCGTCTTCGGGCTGCTGGCGGTCTTTTTGGCGAACGCCTGGCTCAACAACCGAGCCGACGAGCAGATGCGCAATCTCGAGGCGCAGCGCAAAACGGCGCCACCGACGCACACCATCGTCGTCGCCTCGCGTCCGTTGAAGTTCGGCGATGTACTCGGCACTTTTTCGTTGCGCGAAATAGCGTGGCCGCAGGATGCGCTGCCGCAGGGCGCGTTCAGCAAGATCGCCGAACTGACCGCGACCAAGCGCGTAGTGCTGACGCCGATTGCGGTCAACGAGCCGATCCTCTCGTCGAAGATCACCGGCACGGGCCAGCGCGCCACGCTTTCCGCGCTGCTGAAAGACGGCATGAAGGCGGTGACCATCCGCGTCAACGACGTAAGCGGCGCCGCCGGCTTCGTGCTGCCGGGCGATCACGTCGACGTGCTGCTGACGCGGCCCGGCGACAAGAAGGTTTCGGTCAACGACGTGGTGATCCAGGACACGCGCGTGCTTGCCATCGATCAGCTGGCTGACGACACCACCGAAAAGCCGAACGTGGTCAAGGCGGTGACGCTGGAAGTGGACGAGCTCAGCGGACAGAAACTCGCGCTTGCCTCGATGGTGGGCACGCTGTCGCTGCTCCTGCGCAAGGCCGGCGAGGTCGTTGAGGAGAACACGAAGCAGGTTTCGCCGATCGATCTCAGTCACGGATCGACGTCCTCGCGCCCCGGCGGTTACGTCACCGTAGTGGTCACGCGGCCGTCGAAAGACGCCACCTCGCTCGATGAGTACAGCGTGCCGATGGAGCGCAGCGGCGCGCACGCGGCGGCGAGCTCGCCACAGACGCTCGCGCATGAATGAAGCTTTGGGGGCTGACGGACTGGGACAGTGTGAAGTGGGATGAAAGTTTCGGGGACGAGAACAACGGCGGGGAGGCCGACGTGAAGAGCCAGTATAAAGATCAATACCAAAAGGCCGGCGCAGGCCGGCGAGATCGGGACGGGACCACCAATATCCGCGCCGCCTTGCTCGGCGCCGGCGCCGTGCTTGCCGCAACCATGATGGCGGCGATGGCGCTGGCGTCGGCGCACGCGCAGGAGCGGATCGCCGTGGTGAACAGCCTGCATACCGAGAAAGTGACGGTGACGCTCGGCAAGTCGCTCGATGTTCGCACCGAACAGGGTTTCGCCGACATCATGGTCGGCGATCCCTCGGTGGCCGATGTCAATCCGCTCACCGATCACTCGCTGTCCATCCTCGGCAAGAAGATCGGTACGACGCGCGTCACCGTCTATGACGCGAACAAGAAACAGGTCGGCATCATCGACGTCGAAGTGTCCTACGACATTTCACTGCTTGCGTCCGAGATCCGGACCTTCACCAGCGGCGGCATCAAGGTGTCCTCGATCAACGGCCGCATCATGCTGTCGGGCACGGCGCAGGACGCCGCTACCCTCGACAAGGCGGTGATGATCGCACGGCAGTTCGCTCCTGACCCGATCAACGCGGTTCAGCTGATGCAGCAGCAGCAGGTCGAACTGGAAGTGCGCTTCATCGAGGTCTCGCGTCAGGCAGACCGCGAACTTGGCGTGCAGTGGAATTATTTTGGCAACTCGGCGATCGCCAATGTCGGCAACCAGCTGCCCGCTGGGCAGCTGCCGATCACGCAGCCGGCCGGCGCTTTCCAGCAGCCGGGGCTCAATTGCGTGGTCTCCGTCAGCTGCGGAGGCGTCAACACCACCCCGGGGAGCTCGCTCATTTCACCCGCCGTCGCGGCCGGCGTGCTGTCGGGCTCGGCGCCTTTTGGCTTCCTGGTAGGCCAATTGACGGACCGGCTGCAGGCGTCGGTCAACGCGCTGGAGCAGAAAGGTCTCGCGCGCAGCCTGGCCGAGCCCAATCTGGTGGCGCTGTCGGGCGACACCGCAAGCTTCCTCGCCGGCGGTGAAATCCCGGTGCCGGAGGTCAACTCGCTCGGCGGCATTTCATTCGGCATGCAGCCGTACGGCGTTGGTCTTGCCTTCACCCCGACCGTGCTTGGCGGCGGCGTTATCAACCTCGTGATCAAGCCCGAGGTCAGCGAACTCGACACCGCCCATACGGTGACGGTCGCCGGCACGTCCGTTCCCGGACTGATCATTCGCAAAGCGGCGACGACGCTGGAATTGCGCGACGGCCAGAGCTTCCTGCTCGGCGGTCTCTTGCAGAACAACAGCACCACCGCACAGGACCAGTTGCCTTGGGTCGGCGACGTGCCGGTGCTCGGCGCTCTGTTCCGATCCAGCCAGTATCAGAAAAACGAGACCGACCTCGTCATCCTGGTGACGCCTCACATTATCCACCCGATGGCGCCGACCCAGGTCGCACATACGCCGCTCGACGATTCGCTGCCCGGCAATGACATCGATTTTTTCCTGATGGGCAATGCCGAGGTCAGCCCGTCGCTCGCTCGGCTCGCCGTGGGCGCGCAGAGCCGCCCGTATGTCGGTCACATCCTCGATCTGCCGCGCAATGGAGGCGTCTATGTGTCGGCCAAAGATTAAGCCCGAGCCCCAAATGGTCGTTCGTTTGACCGCCGCCATCCTTCTGGCGGCAGCGCTGGGCGGCTGCTCCGAAATCTACTTCGACCGGCGCGACACCGTTGCGTTCGGCGGCGGCGATGCGGTGGCCACCGACACGATGATGCAGATGAACGATCCGTGGCCGCCGCACAGCGGCGACACCCAGCTCGCCGCCAGCGGGCAGCGGATGCAGACGGCGATCGAGCGCTACCGCTCAAACGTCGTCACTCAGCCGGTCGACCCGATGCTGTTGCAGGTTACCAACCAAACGCCGGCTACGGCGCAGACCAGCTCACCGTCGAATACTCCGCTGCCGACGCCGAGCATCTCGCCGGGGACGACCACCACGACCACGACGGTTGTCTCTGCACCGCCCTCGCCAGGGCAATGATGTCCATCTCCGCGAACCGAACCTGAGCCATGCGTATCGGTCGATCGATAACTCCAGGAGTCCAAGCGCGGGTGGTCGTGTTGACCGCCGACGACGGATTCGAGGAGCAGGCCCGCGCCACCTTCGGCACGAGCGCCCAGATCGGCCTCGACGTCATCAAGGGAAAGCTGTCAGGACGTGAGCAGATCGACGTTGACGGCGCCACCGTTGTGGTTGCCGACATCGATGCCGGCGATGATGCTGAGCTGGAGGCGCTCGATCGCCTGGTGACGCATATCGGCAACTGGCCGCCGGTGGTCGTCATTACGCAGAACTTCGCCGAGTCCGTCGCCCGCCGGCTGATGCAGATCCGGGTGGCCGATTTTATGGTCAAACCGGTCTCGCCGGTCGAGCTGGTGCAGACCTGCGCGCGCGTAGCCAAGAAGCCGGCCGCCGCGGAGGCCGCCGAAGCGCAAATTCTGACCTTCCTGCCAGCAGTTGGCGGTGCCGGCGTCACCACGCTGGCGGTGCAGAGCGCCATGCTGCTGCTGAACTCCGGCGCCCGCGGCAAGACCGCGACCTGCCTGGTCGACCTCGATTTCCAGCACGGCGCGTGTGCCGATTATCTCGACATCGAGCCGCGGCTCAATCTCGGCGAGATCGAGCCGCGTCCGGAACGGCTCGACCGGCAACTGCTCGAAGTCATGATCTCGCAGCACCCGTCCGGCCTTGCCGTGGTGGCGGCGCCGAACCGGCCGGCGGAGATGCGTTCGTTCGATCCCGACGTGGTGACGCGGCTCCTTGATCTGGTCTCGTCGCATTTCGATTACGTCGTGTTCGACATGCCGCGTACCTGGTTCTCCTGGACCGACAGCGTGCTGCTCGGCTCCAACAAATTGTTCATCGTCAGCGAGACGACGGTGCCGGGGCTGCGACACGCCAAGCAGCTGGTCGAGGCCATCCGCGAGCGGCTCGGCGAAGGCCCGCGGCCGCAGGTCATCATCAATCGCTTCGAGCAGAAACTGTTCTCGTCCAGCCTGCGGCGCGCCGATATCGAACAGGCGCTCGGCGAAGCGTTCGCCGCTACCATTCCCAACCACTACGGGATTGTGCGCGAAGCTATCGATCGCGGCGTGCCGCTCGAAGAAATCAAGCCGGGCAACAAAATATCGGCGCAGCTCAAGAAGCTCATCTTCCCGCAAGCCGACGCCAAGGCCGGCAAGGAGCCGGCCGGCGACGGCAAAAAGTTCAAGCTTTCGCTGGCGCGCTCGTAAAGCAGCAACCAGCGGATTTGGAGTTCGGTCCAGGTTATCGCCATGGCAGGTCGTTTCTCAGTGCGCCGTTCTGCCGGTCCGGAACTCGTTCCGGCCGAGGAGACCGTGCTTGAGGGGGTGTCGTGGACCGTCTTCCCCGAAGCTGCCGCCGAGTCTGCAGCCGCGTCCGCGCCTTCACAAAATCCGCTGCTCAGCGACAAGCTGCTCGACGCCAAGGTTCGCCTGCATCGGCGACTGATCGAAGAAATCAATCTGTCGGCGCTGGAAAAGCTGCCCGAGGAGGAAATCCGCAATCACATCCAGCAACTGGTGTCGCAATACGTGCTGGTCGAGCGGCTGGCGCTGAACACGCAGGAGCTCAACGACTTCGTTTCGGAAATTCTCGACGAAATGACCGGCCTGGGCCCGCTTGAGCCGCTGCTCAAGGACCCGACCGTCAACGACATTCTCATCAACGGCCACGAATGCGTCTATGTCGAGCGCGGCGGCATTTTGGAGCCGACCGGTGTCCGCTTCAAGGACGAGCCGCATCTGCTCCGCATCATCAACAAGATCGTCTCTGCGGTCGGCCGCCGGGTCGATGAGTCGCATCCGATGTGCGACGCGCGCCTGCTTGATGGCTCGCGCGTCAACGTCGCGGTGAGGCCGGTCGCCATCGACGGCCCGCTAATGTCGATCAGAAAATTTTCCAAGAAGCCGTTCAACCTGAACAAGCTGGTCGAGGTCGGCGCGCTGCGTCCGCAGATGGCGGAAGTGCTCGCGGCTGCGGTCAAGGCGCGGGTGACGCTGATCATTTCCGGCGGCACGGGCTCGGGCAAGACCACCATGCTCAACGCGCTCTCGGCGTTCATCTCTGAGAAGGAGCGCCTGCTCACGATCGAGGACGCCGCCGAACTGCAGATGCAGCAGCCGCATGTCGGCCGCATGGAGACGCGGCCGCCCAACATCGAAGGCAAGGGGGAAATTCGCCAACGCGATCTGGTCAAGAACGCGCTGCGCATGCGCCCCGACCGCATCATCCTCGGCGAGTGCCGTGGCGAAGAAGCCTTCGACATGCTGCAAGCCATGAATACCGGCCACGAAGGCTCGATGGCGACCGTTCACGCCAATACCCCGCGCGACGCCATCTCGCGTCTCGAGCAAATGATCGGCATGGCCGGCATGCCGATGACGGTGGCATCGGTCCGCGGCCAGATCGCGGCCGCCATCCGCGTCATCGTGCAGCTGTCGCGGCAGTCCGACGGCAAGCGCAAGGTGACGAGCATCGCCGAAATTACCGGGCTCGAATCCGACATCATCCAGATGCAGGAGATCTTCAAGTTCGTGCGCACCGGCATCGCGCCGGACGGCACTGTACAGGGTCATTTCCAGGCGACCGGCGTGCGCCCGCGCTTCCTCGGCGATCTCGCCGCCATGGGCATCAAGCTCCCCGGCGCCTATTTCGATCCCTCGCAACCGTTGTGAGTGCGAACAGCCATGTTCGATAATCCGATCTATCTGATCTGGCTGTTCGTTGCGGTCTCGGCCGGCCTCGCCTTCGAGGCGATCTATCTGCTTTGCTTCTCGACCGCCTCCTATCGCAGCACAATCAACCGGCGGCTGATGCTGTCGAAGGACCGCCCCGATCGCGAGGGTGTGCTGATCGAGCTGCGCCGCGAGCGCGGATTGACGGCCGGCGGCAACTATCGGCTCAACTTCCTGGCGCTCAACCGGCTCATTCTGCAATCCGGCCTCACCGTCGGATTCACGCGGCTTGGCGTCATCGTTGGCGTCTTCAGCCTGTTCGCCTTCGGTGCCGTCATGCTGTTCAGGCACAGTCTATTCGAGGCGGGCGTCGCCGGGCTGTTCAGCGCGACCTTGCTGCCGTACATGGCGCTGCGCTTCCTGCGCTCGCGCCGGCAAGGCAAATTTGCCGCCCAGTTTCCCGACTCCCTCGACATCATCACGCGAAGCCTGCGCGCCGGCCATCCGGTGCCGGTCGCGGTCAACATGGTGGGGCGCGAAATGGGCGACCCGATCGGCTCGGAGTTTGGCATCGTGACCGACGAGGTCACCTACGGCGCCGAGCTGGAGACGGCGATGCGCAACCTCTACGCCCGCATCGGCTCAGACGACCTGCCGCTGTTCGTCACCGCGGTTGCCATTCAGGGCTCGACCGGCGGCAATTTGGGCGAGATCCTGCAGAACCTTTCCGGCGTCATCCGCGAGCGCTTCAAGATGCGGCGGAAGATTCGAGCGCTCGCCGCCGAAGGTCGTGCCTCGGCGATGATCCTCTCGGCGCTGCCGATCGGCATGTTCTTCATCATCCTGTGGCTGGTGCCCGATTTCTATGGTTCGGTCTGGGACATACCGTTGACCAAACAGCTGGTCGGCGGCGCGTCGGTCTGGATGATCATCGGCAACATCATCATGTTCAGGATGGTGAACTTCAAGATTTGATCGAAGGCTTTCCATCATGGACCCGACCAGCAGTTCTTTCAGCGCGCCGGCGATACTGAGCGTTCTGATCTTTCTCGCCGCTGGCACGCTCGCCTTCGCGGTAATGGTGGGCTTGCGCGCCCGCGAGGCGGTGCGCCGCCGTGCTGCGGGCGTCCGCATCGTCGACGACGAGACCGGAGGGGGGCGGCGTTCGCTCCGCTATTCCGGCCTGCGGGCGGCGCAGAAGCTCGTCGAGTACACGGCCAAGCATTATTCATCAGCCGACACCAAGGACGCGAAGGTGTTGCGCCAGCGGCTGCTGCGGGCTGGCATCTATGATGCGCGCGCGCCTGCCGTTTTCTTTCTCGCCCGCGTCGTGGGCGCCGTCACATTCGGTTTTGGCGCCTTCTTCGCGCTGCCGATGCTCGGCTTCGAAGGCAAAGGCACCTTCTGGGTGATGGTGCTGTGCGCCGCGCTCCTCGGCTACCTGGGGCCGAGCTTTTATCTCGACAAAATCATCAAGAAGAAACGCCTCGAGCATCAATCCGGCTTTCCGGATTTCATGGACCTCCTGGTCGTGTGCGCCGACGCCGGACTGGCGATGGAGGCCTCGCTCGACCGCGTCGCGCGCGAACTCGGGGATTCCTACCCCTCGCTTTCCGCCAATATCCACATGACCAACCTGGAAATCCGCGCCGGCCGCACCATGACCGAGGCGCTTGAACACTTCGGCGATCGCCTCGGCCTGGAAGAGGCGCGCTCCTTCGCCACGCTCATTCAGCAATCCGAGGAGCTTGGCTCCTCGATCGGCGACGCGTTGCGCGTTTATTCGGAGGACATGCGCCACAAACGCCTGTCACGTGCCGAGGAGAAAGCCTACGCGTTGCCCGCGAAGCTCACCGTCCCGATGATGGTGTGTATCTTCCCCACGCTGTTCGTGGTCATTCTGTTGCCGGTCATCGTCAGAATGGTGACCGGCAACTGGTAGGCGTCGTTACGACGGGATTATGCTAGCCCCGGCTCCGCAGTGGGGGCGGAGGCGGCGCTGGGGGCAACGCCACGTAGCGCCGCCAGACGGCGCCGTTGTTGAACTGAATCGTCAGGCCGTCGGCGGAATAAATCGCGCCCATGTGCCAATTGTCGGCCCAGATGTGCCCTGGATGATCGATCCATGCCCGCGACGGCACACCGGCCTCGTTGACGAGATTAAGGTCCCACTCGTTCTGCGTCACATAAGCAAGGCCGGGTCCCGAACAGTTCTGGACGCACAGGTATTGGCCGGTGAGATACTCCTGCGCCGAGGCGCCCCCGGTCATGAGCGCAAACAGCACGGCCACTGCCGGTACTAATTTCATGACGTTTTCTCCTCACTCCAAAAAACTGCGCGATATCGCTTGCGATTAAGCCTCAGCAGCGAGCGACCACTTTGATCTAAATCAATTGTTCGCGGTGGCTGCCGGGGCGCCTTTAGCAAAACTGCGGCGGTCGCCGGAAGTTCCCTGGTTCCTTCAAGCCCGCGCCAGCCGCAAGCCGATCAGCCGGTCGAGTGCGGCATGGTCGGCGAGCAGCGCAGAAGAGGGGCCGGCATGGACGATGCGGCCGCGCTCGATGACGAGCGCGGATTGCGTGAGCGAGAGCGCGACGTCGGCATGTTGCTCGACCAGGATGAAGGCGCCTTCACCTTCGCTAGTCATGCGGCGGATCGCCAGGCTGAGCTCCTCGACCACGATGGGGGCGAGGCCTTCGAGCGGTTCGTCGAGCAACAACAGCGCCGGATTGGTCATCAGGGCGCGTGCGATCGCCAGCATCTGCTGCTCGCCGCCGGAGAGCTGGTGACCGAGATTGCGCCTTCGCTCGGCGAGGCGGGGAAAGAGGTCATAGACCTTGGCAAGGTCCCAACGCCCGTCGCGGGCCGCGACGGTCAGGTTTTCCTCCACCGTCAATGTGGAGAAAATCTCGCGCTCCTGCGCCACCCAGCCGATACCGGCGCGCGCGCGGCTGTGCGGGGCAGCCGTGGTGATGTCTGTGCCGCGCCAGAAAATGCGGCCGCGGCCGATCTGGGTCATGCCCATGATGGTGAGGATGAGGGTGGATTTGCCGACGCCGTTGCGGCCCAACACCGCAAGGCTGCCGCGTTCCGCCAACTCAAACGACACGCCGTCGAGTACGATGCCGGCGCCATAGCCAGCGCGGATGTCGGAGAGCGCAAGCAGCGGGCAGTCAAGGCCTTTGGCGGCTTCAGACACGCAAGGCTCCATGTCCCTTGCCGAGATAGACCGTGCGTACACGCTCGTCGTCCGCGATTTCTGCGGGCGTTCCGTCCACCAGCACGCGCCCGCCGACCAGCACGATTACCCGCGAGGCGAAACGGAACACCAGCTCCATGTCATGCTCGATGAACAAGACAGTGATGTCGTGCGACAGGCCGGCGATGGCCTCGAACAGATCCTTGCTCTCCTCGCGTGGCACGCCCGCGGCGGGCTCGTCGAGCAACAAAACCTTGGGCCGCGTCGCCAAGGCGAGCGCGATCTCGAGAAGCCGCTGCTGACCGTAGGCGAGTTCGCGGGTCGGCCGGTGGCAGACCGGCGCCAGCCTCAGCGCGGAGAGGATGTCGTAGGCCTCGTCGATTTCCTCCGTATAAGCGGTGAGCGGCCGCCAAAAAGTGCTCGCGGCGCGGCGGCGCTCGCACACCGCAAGCGTCACCGATTCGAGCGGGCTCAGATGCGGGAACAGCGAGTTGATCTGATAGGTGCGAACGAGCCCGCGCCAGACCCGCTCTTCCGGCGGCAGCGTGGTGATGTCGTCGCTGCCGAGGAAGATGCGTCCGGCATCCGGCCGCAGCATCCCGGTCATCAGATTGATGAGCGTGGTCTTGCCGGCTCCGTTCGGGCCGATCAAGGCGTAACGCACGCCTTGCGGAAGACTGAGTTCGACGTCGGAGGCGACAACGAGCGAGCCGAAACGCTTGTTGATACCGCGCGTCGCGAGCGCGCTGGCAGCAGCGCCGCTTATAGTCGTGACGCTCTCGCTCACCGCGCTTTGGCCCATTTCGCCGTCACGCGCTCCGCCAGCAGAGTGAGGCCGCCGAGGATACCGTTCGGGACGAACATCACCACGGCAATCAAAAGGAGGCCGATCCAGAAATACCAAAATTGCGGGTTCAATCCGGAGAACTGGTCGCGCGCAACCATGTAGACGGCGGCGCCGATCAGCCCGCCATAAAGCCGGCCGGTGCCGCCGAGGATGAGCATGACCAGAACGTCGGCCGAGCGTTGAAAGCCCAGCGCTTCTAGCGAAACCGTCTCGGTGGATTGCGTCAGTATCGCGCCGGCGATGCCGGCGATGACGGCGGCGATCGTGTAGATGGTGCGGATATGCGAATGCGTCGGCGCGCCGATCGCAGGCATACGCGCGCCGTTCTCGCGGATGCCACGCAGCGCAAGCCCGAACGGCGAATGCGTAATACGCCGCGCCACCAGGAAGATGAGAAACAGCCCAGCCAACGCGTAAGCGTAAGCCGTGTAGCCGTAGAGATCGAATTCGAACTTGCCGAGCAGCGGCCAGGTATGGATGCCCTGCAGGCCGTTGAAGCCGCCGGTGAGCCAGCCTGCGCTGTTTGCTACCTCCTGCAACAGCAGGCCGAATCCGAGCGTGATCATGATCAGCGCGAGATGGCGGAAGCGGGCAATGACGAAGCTCGTGACATAGCCGACGAGGCCCGCGGCAATGCCGGCGATCACAAGCCCGGTCAGCGGCTCGCCCCAGCCCCGCACCGAGATCAGGCCGGCCGTATAGGCGCCCACGCCGAAATAGGCGGCGTGGCCGAGCGAGACGATGCCGGAAAAGCCGAGGATGAGATCGAGCGACAGCGCAAACAGCCCCGTGATCGCCACTTGGCTCGCCAGCAACAGATAATTGGGCGTGAGTACGAAGGGCAGCAAGGTGGCGAGCCAGAAGGCGATCTCGCTGTAACGCCAGCGGCTCTGCGCCTGCAGAAATTCGCGCGGACGGACAGGCGCGGCCGCGCCGGGACGAGCGGCAAGGGTCTCGCTCGGCACGCCTAGCGCCTCCCGAACAGGCCGGCCGGCCGCCACATGATGATGGCCAGCATGACCAGATAGATGAGCACCGAGCCGAGCGCGGGAACATAGTACTTGCCGGCCATGTCGGCGACGCCGAGCAGCATGGCGGCGACAAACGACCCGGCGATCGAGCCCAGGCCGCCGACCGATACGATGATGAGGACGTAGATCAAATAAGTCAGCGCGAACGACGGATCGAGTCCGAGCATGGCGATGGCCAACCCGCCGCCCAATCCGGCAAGTCCGCCGCCAAGCGCGAAGGTGACGGCAAACAAGGTGTCGACATCGATGCCGAGCCCGCGCGCCATGCGCTGGTTGTTCACCGCCGCGCGGACCTGCGCGCCGAAGCGGGTCCATTCCAGCGTCACCACGAGGAGGATTGTGACCAGCGCCGCCGCGACGATCAGAAACAGCCGGTAGATGGCGAAATCGAGACCGAGGAAACTAATCGAGCCTTGCAAATAGGTCGGCAATTGCATCGGCTGCTGGTCCGTCCCGTAGATGTAGGCCGCCGCCGCAATCGAGACGAAGACGATGCCGATGGTGAGCAGGCACTGGCTGAGTTCGCTGGCATTATAGAAACGCCGGAAGAAGACGCGCTCCAGTACGACGCTGGCGGCAGCCGCGGCGATGAACGCCACCGGCAAGCGTGGCGAAGAACGGCCAGCCGTAAGCGTTCATCAGCGTGACGGTGACGTAGCCGCCGAGCATCGCGAAGCTGCAATGCGCCAGGTTGACGAAATTCATCATCCCGAGCGTCACCGACAGCCCGACCGACATCAGGAACAGCAACATCCCGTAGGCAACGCCGTCGAACAGCACGCCAAGGGCAGGCAGCATGGCGCTTTCAGCCTACGGGATCGTTGGCAGCGTCATCGGCCGCGGATCACTTCTTCATTCCGTGCGCCGGATCCTTGACGTTCGGGACGCTGGTCGAACTCGACGTTGCGCAATGCGTTGCCGACCTTCTCGACGCGGCGGATATAGACCGTCTGCACGATGTCGCGCGTTTCCGGATCGATCAGGATCGGGCCGCGCGGGCTTTCCCAGGTCATGCCCTTGGCGGCGGCGATAAGTGAATCGCCGTCGACCTTACCGCCGGTCTTTTCCAGAGCCGCATAGATGAGATGAGCGCCGTCGTAGCCGCCGATGGAGAAGAAGTCGGGGTTGCGATGGTATTCGTCGTTATATGCTTTGACGAACTCGAGGTTCATCGGCGACTGATGATTGAAGTCGTAGTCGGACACCGTGATGATGCCGAGCGCCAGATTGCCCATGTTCCTGAGCGCGGTCTCGGAGCCGAGCGCATCCTGCCCCAGAATCTTGATCTTGCTTGGGATCGATGCCGCGCTCGGCGAGCGCCTTGCCGACGGCCGCCGGCTGCGCGCCGCCGGGTATCCAGATGTAGATCGCGTCAGGATTGGTGTCCTTGGCCGCCTGGATGAAGGCGGAGAAGTCGGGGTTGGCCACCGGGAAGCGCACCGAACCGATGACCTTGCCGCCGCCGTCTACAAAGCCCTTCTGAAACCAGGTCTCGGCGTCGAGCCCGGGACCGTAGTTGGAGACCATCGTGTAGACAGTCTTGATGCCGTTCTTGGCCGCCCATTGACCGAGCGTATAGTTCAACTGCGGCGTGGTCGAAGAGGTGCGGGCGATGTAGGGCGACTTTTCGGTGATAACCGAGGTCGCCGCGTTCATCACCACCATGAACTTCTTCGCTTGCGCGGACACGTCCGCCGACGCCAGCGCGTTTGGAGTAAGCGAGAAGCCGCCGAGAATATCGGCGTGATCGCGCACGATCACCTCCTGCGACAGCCGCTTGGCGAGATCGGGCGCGATGCCGCCGGTGTCCTTGGGAATGATCTCGATCTTTTTGCCGGCGACCGTCGCGCCGTGCTGCTTGATGTATAATTGGACGCCGTGGTCGATCTGCGCGCCGGTGTCGGCGAATTGACCGGAATACTCGTTGATCATGCCGATCTTGACCGATTCCTGCGCCTCCGCCGCGCTGGCGCCAACGCCACGCCAATGCGACAGCGGCAATGCCGCACAGCAGTCTTTGCATCGCTCCCTCCCAGTTCTTGTGAAGCTTAAGCTGTTTCGGCGCCTATCCTCGTTCAGGTCGCCGAGAAGTGCAACGTGCCAGGTCCGCGCATCTCCCGGTGGGACATGGCCCGCTGCCGATCTTGTTTCGCGGGCCTATGTCTGTTCAATGGGCCACTAAACCGGGACATTTCGAGCTTAGGCACCCGAGTGTATAGGTACGGGCCAACACATGGCGCAGAGACAAGGCACGACCGGCACGATCGACAAGGACGAGGTCGCGCATTTCGCGCGGCTCGCCGGGCAATGGTGGGACCCGCGCGGCCCGATGGGCGACGTTGCACAGGTTCAATCCTGTCCGTCTCGGCTACATCCGCGACGCGGCGGCTGAGCATTTCGGTCGCGATCCGGCGCGGCTCGACAGCCTCGAGGGCTTGCGCATCCTCGACATCGGCTGCGGCGGCGGGGTCCTGTCCGAGCCGTTGGCACGGCTCGGCGCGAGCGTCGTCGGCGTCGATCCAGTCGAGAGCAACATCGCCGCCGCGCAGTTCACGCCGCGCAGGCGGGCTTGCGATCGATTACCGCGCCACGACCGCGGAGGCGCTGACGGAAGCCGGCGAGGCCTTCGACATCGTGCTGGCCATGGAAGTCGTCGAGCACGTCGCCGATTTCGGGCTGTTCGTCGAGGCTTCCGCTGCGCTCGTGAAGCCGGGCGGCCTGATGTTCGTCGCCACGCTGAACCGCACCATGAAAAGCTTCGCGCTCGCGATCGTCGGCGCCGAGTACATTTTGCGTTGGATGCCGCGCGGCACCCATCAATGGGACAAATTCATCACGCCGGACGAGCTTGAAATCGCCATCGAACAAAGCGGATTGCGGTCGATCGACGAAACCGGCGTGATCTACAATCTGTTCGCCGACCGATTTCAGCTTTCGACCGACATGGACGTCAATTACATGGTCGTTGCGGAGAAAGCCGCGTGATTGTTGCTGGCTGGCTGTGGGCGGTCTTCACCATCATTGCCGCGTTCTTCCAGACGTTGCGCAACGCAATGCAGCGCGAACTGACCACAGCGCTCGGCACGGTCGGCGCGACGCATGTGCGCTTTCTGTTCGGCTTTCCGTTCGCGCTGGTTTTTCTCTCGGGTCTGTTATTCGGCACGGACGTGCCGCTGCCGCACCCGGGCTGGACGTTCTGGCCGTGGGTGATCGACGGCGCCTTCGCGCAGGTCGCCGCCACGGCGCTGATGCTGATGGCCATGGGCGAGCGCTCGTTCGTCGTCACCATCGCTTATCTGAAGACCGAGCCCATCCAGGTCGCGATCTTCGGCCTGATCTTCCTCGGCGACCGCGTGAGCCTGCCGATGATGACGGCGATACTGATCGCCACCGCCGGCGTCATCATCATGTCGACGAAGCCCGGCGGAATGGTCGGCGGCGTGGCGACCGACGCTGATCGGCCTTGCCTCGGGCGGCATGTTCGCGCTGTCGGCGGTCGGCTACCGCGGCGCAATTCTCGATCTGCATCTGCCCAATTTCGTCATGGCGGCCACGTTCACGCTGGTGATCGGGCTACTCATGCAGGCGGTCGTGCTTTCGCTCTATCTCATGGCTGCGCCAGCCGGCCGTGATGAAGGCGATCGCGCACGCCTGGAAGCGGTCGCTATTCGCGGGTTTCATGGGCGCGATCGCCTCGCAATTCTGGTTTCTCGCCTTCGCCCTTGCCACCGCCGCGAGCGTGCGTACGCTGGCGCTGATCGAGGTGCTGTTCGCCCAACTCGTCGCCCGCATCGCCTTCGGGCAGAAGACGAGCCCGCGCGAGGCGCTCGGCATGGTGCTGGTCGTCGCCGGCGTCGCGCTGTTGATCTTCGAGCACTAAGCAGCGTGAACTGGGCACCGTCAGTTGTGATCGTCCGGCAGGATCGGCAGCGGATGAAATTCGATCCCTTCCTCGTGCAGCGCCTTGGCTTCCTCCGGTGAGGCTTCGCCGTAGATCGAGCTGTGCTCGATCTCGCCGTAATGCATCTTGCGCGCCTGCTCTGGAAATTGCCCGCCGACGTAATTGGCGTTCTTGGTCACGTGGTCGCGCAGCTCCTTGAGCTTCTGGCGCAGTTCGCGTTCCTGCGGTGACGTCATCGCCACGGCGCCTTTGCCCGGCGCGACCGGCGGCATCGATGGAGAAGCTGGAGGCGCGGGCGGGGCGGGTGTCGAAGACGCGGGCTTCGCCTCGGCCGCCTCGATGGCTTTGCCAAGTTCACCGGCTTCAAGCCGCGCCAAGCGCGGCGCCATGATCGCCTTTTCCACCTTGGCGGAGCCGCAGACCGGACAGGTCACCAGTCCGCGCTTTTGCTGCTTGTCGAAAGCGCCCGAGTTCTGAAACCAACTCTCGAACTCGTGGCCCTTCGCACAATTGAGCGTGTAGCGAATCATCTACGCGCCCCGCACCGCGTGCAGATAGGCAGGTTCGGCCATTGGTTCGACGAGTTCAAAGCGCCGTCCATGACCCAGCGAAGGAATTTTTGCCCGCGCAGCGGCGGCCTCGGCCGGATCGATCTCGGCGATCACGACGCCTGGTTCGGTCCCGCCTTCGGCGATGATGCGGCCCCACGGATCGACGACCAGCGAGTGGCCGAATGTCTCGCGCCCGCTCTCGTGCTTGCCGCCTTGCGCGGCGGCGAACACGAAGCATCCGTTCTCGATCGCGCGTGCGCGCAGCAGCACATGCCAGTGGGCCTCGCCGGTCTGCTTGGTGAAGGCGGAAGGGATGGCCAGGAACGAAGCGCCGGCCTCGGCGAGCGCGCGATAGAGCGCAGGAAAGCGCAAGTCATAGCAGACGGTCAGCCCGAGCCTGCCCCAGGGCAGATCGGCGACCACGGCAAGCTCGCCGGCGCGATACGTGTTGGATTCGCGATAGCTCTCGCCGCCGGCAAGATCGACGTCGAACATGTGGATTTTGTCGTAACGGGCGACGATGTCGCCCTTGCGATCAATGAGGAACGAGCGGTTCACCGCCTTGTCGGGCGAGGCCTTGATGGCGAGCGAGCCGAGATGGATGTAGATCGAAAGCTTACGCGCGACCTCGCGCATGGTCGCCAAAGTGGGATCGTTCTCGTCGGCGACGATGTTGGTGAACAAGCGGTCGCGCTTGCTCTCGAGAATATTCGTCATCTCCGGCGTCTGCACGTAATCGGCGCCGGCGCGCTTGGCCTGGTCGATTGCCGCCAGAACGGCATTCAGATTGGCTTGCGGATCAATTCCGGAGCGCATGCTGATGAGGCCGACCTTGAACGCAGAATTCTTCGTCGCGCTCATGAACGCTGTTCCTTTGGCTCGTGCTTGACCGCGGCAAGCAGCGGATCGAGCTTGCCCGCCGCGTCGAGCGCGTAGAGATCGTCGCAGCCGCCGACATGGGTTCCGCCGATGAAAATCTGCGGAAACGTGCTGCGGCCGTTGGCGCGTTCGATCATTTGTTTGCGGATCTCCCGGTCCCCACTGGCGTCGATCTCATGAAAAACGGCGCCCTTGCGGGAGAGCAGTTCCTTTGCATCGGCGCAATAGGGACAGTAGCGAATGGTATAGATATCGATATCGACCATGATGATGAGCGATTTCCATCATTTAGGTTATATGGAACTTCGCGCCGGATCGGCAACCCTGGCGAAGATCAGCACATCGACATTGGCGGCGCCGGCGCGAAGGAGCGCCCGCGCGCAACCCTCGACGGTCGAGCCGGATGTCAGCACGTCGTCGACCAGAATAAGGCGCCGTCCGGTCACCGCCGCGCGTCCTTCGTCCGGGACCTTGAAGGCGCCCTGCACATTGCCGGCGCGTTCGGTGCGCGACAGGCCGACTTGCTGAGCGGTGGCCTTGACCCGCTTGAGCGCCTGGGCGGCGATCGGCACCCCGCTCTCAGCCGAGATGGCGGAAGCGAGCATGGCCGATTGGTTGAAGCGTCGCGCCCATTGCCGCCGCCAGTGCAGCGGCACCGGCACAAGTGCATCCGCCTCGGCGAGGAGTTCGCGGCCGGCATGCCTCATCCAGCGTCCCATCATCGGCGCCAAATCGAGCCGGTCGCCGTATTTGAGGGAATGCACCAGCGCGCGGGAAATTTCGTCAAAGCGCACGGCGGCGCGCGCGCGGTTGTAGGTGGGCGGATTGGCGATCGCTTCCATCGACAGCACGCCAGGACCGGGATCGTAGACGAACGGAATGCCAAGCCGCTCGCAATGGGGCCGGGTAATGAAGGACAGCCTCGACCAGCACGACGGGCACAGTCCTCTGCCTTCGACCGGCTCGCGACAGGCAGCGCACAGTTGCGGCAAGGCGATGTCGAGCGCCGCCCGCAACACCATACGCGCGGCGGCCGCCACCCGTCTCACCCGCGGGGCAACAGCGAAATTCGCCGAAACCGACATGCCGCTACGGTAACCCCCCGCGCGATCCTTGTCATCGGCCGGGGCGGCATCGCGGCGGGCGGCGAGACGTGAGACAATCCGGCGATGGCTGAAACACCGTCGAGCCCGTTGATCTTCGACCGGGCGCTCATTCGCCGGCACCGCCGCCGCGCGCAGGCGCTGGGCGCGGCGACGTTCTTGCTCGACCGTGTGGCCGAAGAGCTCGCCGAGCGGCTTGGCGCAGTGCTGCGGCGCTTCGATCTTGCGGTCGATCTCGGCACGCCAGGCGAGGCGGTGCAAACGCGGCTTGCCGGGCTCGATTCGATCGGCACGATCGTGGCGGCGCATACGCTTGCCGGGCCCGGCGCCGCGCGCGAGCAAACAAATATCAAACTCGTGGCCGCCGACGAGGAAGCCTTGCCGTTCCACAACAGTTCGCTCGATCTCGTGGTCTCGGCGCTGGCGCTGCAATGTGTCAACGATCTGCCGGGCGCGCTGGTGCAGATACGCCGCGCGCTTAAGCCCGACGGATTGTTTCTTGCGGCGCTCGCCGGCGGCGACACGCTGGCCGAGCTGCGGCAGTCGTTCGCCGAGGCGGAAAGCGAGATTGAAGGTGGCGTCTCGCCGCGCGTTGCGCCATTCGCCGACGTCCGCGCCCTCGGCGATCTGCTGCGGCGAGCCGGCTTCGCGCTGCCAGTGGCCGACAGCGATCGCTATACTTTGCGCTACCCCACGCCCTTCGCGCTGATGCACGAGCTGCGCCGCATGGGCGCCGGCAATGCGCTTATCGCCCGGCGCCGCACGCCGCTGCGGCGCGCAACCTTGATGCGGATGGCGGAGATCTATCGTCAGCGTTTCGCCGACTCCGATGGGCGCGTGCGCGCCACGTTCGAACTCGTTTGGCTCGCTGGCTGGGCGCCGCATGAAAGCCAGCAACAGCCGCTCAAGCCGGGCTCGGCACAGGTGCGGCTCGCCGAAGCGCTCGGCACGCGCGAGATTTCGACGGGAGAGAAGGCCGGTGGGTAGAGCATTATCCGGAAAAGTGGGCACCGGTTTTCCGAAAAGATCATGCTCCAACTAAAAAAACCTACTTCATCGCTGTAAGCACGCTGCTGTATAAGCCTTTGACGCCCGTGCCCAGGGTCACGATCGTGGAGGCTATGGCGACCGCAATGCCCGAGGCGATGATCGCGTATTCGATCGAGGTGGCGCCGCTCTCGTCGCGCAGGAAGCGGCGGGCGCGTTTTTCGCTGATCGCTCGTCGTGCAAGATTCAACATGACCTGTCGCCTCTGGCTTCCAATCACAACAACGCCGTGAGGTGGGGGATCAGCGGTTCGTCGGCAGGCGGCATCGGGTAGTTGCGCAACTCGGCCGGCCGCACCCATTTGAGCTTTTGCTTTTCCCGCGCCTCGACGAAGCCCTCCCAGCGCCGGCAGATATAGAGCGGCATCAGCAGGTGGAAGTCGGGATAAAGGTGGCTCGCGAAGGTCAGCGGAGCGAGACACTCCTCCTTGACGACGATACCGAGCTCCTCCCTCAACTCACGGATCAAAGTTTCTTCCGGCCGTTCGCCCGCCTCGACCTTCCCGCCCGGAAACTCCCAGAGGCCCGCCATCGATTTTCCTTCTGGACGCTGTGCGAGCAGCACGCGGCCATCGGCGTCGACGAGGGCGCAGGCGGCAACCAGGACAAGTTTGACGCTCACGGCCTTGGCTCCATCTAACCAACGGCAGGTAAAGGGATACTCAATTCGTTTATTTAAAGTGCCGGAACCGGCGCAACGGTTAACGGAGTGTAGCGCGTGGTGGGAAGGCCAGCCGTGCATGAGAAACGCCGGCGCGCCGCCTGCGCTCCCGCTCTCCTCGTACGCGACGTTTAGCGTCGGAGTGCGCACCTGTTTGAGTTCAGCGGGCATGCTTGCGGCCACCTCCGCGGACGCCAATAGGGAGCGGCGACCGCGACGCAATTGCACTCAAATATTCTCCAGCCTACTCCGCTTTGATGCCGGCCTCGCGAATGATCTTGCCCCACTTTTCCGTTTCGTTCGCGATCAGCTTGCCGAAATCGGCCGGCGAGCCCGTCAGCAGCATGCCGCCCATATCGGCAATCCGCGCCTTGATCGTGGGGTCGCCGAGGCCCGCATTGGTCTCGCGGTTGAGCGTCTCGATGATCGGGGCGGGGGTTGCCTTTGGCGCGGCAATACCGAACCAGGAGCTTGCCTCGTAACCCGGCACGAATTCGCTGACGCTTGGGATGCCTGGCAGCGCATCTGAGCGGGCGACCGTGCACACCGCCAGCGGCCGCAGCCGGCCGGAGCGGATTTGCCCGATCGAGGCGGTCATGGTTGCGAAGCCGACCTGTACGTTGCCGGCGATAAGATCGGCTATCGCCGGCGCGTCACCTCGGTACGGCACATGCTGGAGTTTGAGGTTCGTCATCCGGTTGAACAACTCGCCGGCCAGATGACTCGCCGTGCCGATGCCGGCCGAGGCGTAGCTCAGCGGGTGATCCTTGGCGTAGGCGATGAATTCGGCAACCGTCTTCGCCGGAACCGACGGATTGACTTCGAGCACATTGGGCACGCGGACGACGCCGGCGACCGGCGCGGTGTCGCGGATAAAATTGAAGCTGAGATTCGGATAGAGCGCCGGGTTGGCAGCGACCGCCGGCGGAACCATGTAGCAGCGTGTAGCCGTCAGGTGGCGGCGTTGATCATGGTTTCGGCGCCGATGTTGCCGCGGCACCGGGCCGGTTCTCGACAATGAATTGCTGGCCGAGCCGTTGCGACAGCCATTGTCCGATCAGACGGGAGAGGATGTCGGTCGTGCTTCCGGCAGCAAAGCCAACGATGATCCGCACCGGGTGCGTCGGATAGCTCTCCGACCATGCCACGGACGAGGCGATCGGGAGCGCCGCGGTGCCCGCGGCGAGATGGACGAATTGGCGGCGAGAAAATTTCATCGTGCTCTCCCTGAATTATTGCCGCACCGGTTGCGGCAGGCGGCGCGGTCTGCGGTGCGACCTTGATGCGTTGTTGTCTCGCCTACGACCGATAATCTCCGTTGATCGCCACGTATTCTTTGGTGAGATCGCAGGTGAGGACCCGGTCGCGGCCCTTGCCGAGACCGAGGGCGACTTTAAGCGTGATCTCGGGTTTTTTCATCGCGGCCGAGACCGCGGCCTCGTCATAGGTCGGATCGCGCTCGCCTTTGTGGGCGACGCGGATGCCGTTGAACCAGATCGACAGCCGATCGCGGTCGGCAGGTTCGCCCGCCTTGCCGACCGCCATGACGACGCGGCCCCAATTGGCGTCCTCGCCGGCAATCGCGGTCTTGACCAGCGGCGAGTTGGCGATCGAGCGCGCGATGCGGCGCGCCGAGCTCTTTGACTTGGCGCCGTCGACGATCACTTCGACCAGCTTGCGCGCGCCTTCGCCGTCGCGCGCCACCTGCTCGGCGAGATCGGCGAGCACGGCGTTGAAGCCCTTGCGGAAGGCGGGGAGTCTGGAATCCGACGGGCTCGCGATTTTGCTGACGCCGCGCGCCGCGGCGGCGCCAGTGGCGAAGACAAGCAGCGTGTCCGATGTCGACGTATCGCCGTCGATGGTCACTGCGTTGAAAGTATCCTCGACGCCCTCGCGCAAAAGCTTGCGCAGAATTGCGGGCGCGATCGGCGCGTCGGTGAAGACGAAAGAGAGCATCGTGCCCATGTCGGGCGCGATCATGCCGGCGCCTTTGGCGATGCCGCAGATCGTCACCGCGCTTCCCGGCAGCCGCACGATGGCGGCCGAGCCCTTGGGAAACGTGTCCGTGGTCATGATTGCGCGCGCCGCGGCTTCCCAGCCGCCCGGTACGGCGCCGGCAACAAGCTTATCCATCACGGTTGTAAACTTGGTCGCGTCGAGCGGCTCGCCGATGACGCCAGTGGAAGCGAGGAAAACCCTTTCAGCTTTGCACCCGGCGGCTTTGCCGGCGATTTGCGCGGTCAGTTCGGCCGCCGCGCGGCCGGTTTTGCCGGTGAACGCGTTGGCGTTGCCCGAATTGACAACGAGCGCGCTGGCACCGCCGGCCTTGATCCGCGCCCGGCACCAGTCGACCGGCGCCGATGGGCATTTCGAGCGGGTGAAGACGCCGGCGACCGCCGTGCCGGGATCGAACACGGCGAGCAATACATCGGTGCGGCCGGGATAGCGGATTCCCGCCGCCGCGGTCGACAGCCGCACGCCGGCGACGGGCGGCATTTCGGGGAAGGACGCAGGCGCAAGGGGAGAGATGGACGTCATGGTTTCTCGTCAATAGGAGCGCCGCGAAGCCGTGTGCGGGTCGCTCTGCCATACTTGCATATTTCCACCGGTGCCAGATGCATGCGGCGCTCGCTGCTTCCCCTCCCCCCATTCGCGTCAGCGAATGGCGGGGAGGGGTCAGGGGTGGGGGGCTCTTTCTTGCCTGTCCGCGCCTCGCCGCAAACAATGTGAGCGGCGGGTTGGGGGACGAACTGAAATGCCTCAAGTCTCAAAGTGCCCCCCACCCCTAACCCCTCCCCACCGCGCGCTAATGCGCGCGGGCGGGAGGGGAGAATAAGATTCCCGTTCTCGCGCTGCGCTTTTTTGTTCGCGCCCCGAGGTTTGCTCAACGAACGGCACGAAAGCTTGCCTCCAAACAAAAAGGGAGGCGGAGCGCCGAAAGGCGCGTGGTAGTGGCCGCGTTCGCGCACAAGCGAAGCGTCGCTTGCGTAGCGTGCTGCGGCGCGCGCCCTCTTCGGACGCGCTCGCCTCTCGGCGCTCTACCGCGGCTCTCGCCAGAGGCCTTGAGAGCCCAAGGCTCAGTCCGGTCCCGCGCTTCATGGTAGCGGACAACCGATCCGCTCCCCGGGCAGCCAGCTCCTGGCAGACCGGCGACGTGGCCGGCCGGGCGAGTTTCCGAACCGCCCGCGGACGAGGTTACGAGCCCCATCCCGGGCACCGCTCCCGCTCCGCTTCAGGGATCGTCTCGAGAAGCGTCCCAATGATTCGATGAGCAGGATGGGACCTTGTACCTGAAAGGGAGACTTTTGTCAAGAAAAAAGTGACGAAAAGTAACGGAAACCGACGTAGTGTTCCGCTCCGGGTCGTGACAAGCGGGGCGGCGCCAAATAGCCGACCGGTCGCCGCACAACGCCCGTGCCACTGTTCAACCGAATGGCGATTGTCGTGCGACTTCCGCTTTATCCCCAAAAGCGTCCAAATCGCTGCGTCGCATCAAATTACGCGATGGGCCATTAGCTGCCGTGCGCATATGCGATAAAACGCATGCTTGGCTCGCGCGGATCTTCAAGGCTTTTGAGCGCCGGGCACCGGTACGTGCCGTTGTTCAACGTTTATGGCTTCGAAACCTCGAAAGAAGCGAGAGACAATCGAAGAAATTCAAGGTGCAAGAAGCGTCCGCGCGACCCGGAAGCCCAAATTGAAGCTCCGGACATCGGCAGAAGCACCGCTGCGGTGCGCGGAGCGGAGGACGGCTGGAGTGAGGTTCCAGGAACCGCCGCGGAGGGTACGGTTCTTACAGTTGCCGCCTTCGATCCACGCCGAACCATCGGTCGGTGCACCATTATAGTTGCCGTGGACGCAATCTTCGACCCACCCATAGACGTTGCCCACCGTGTCATAAAGGCCAAATTGGTTCGGAGCGAAAGAGCCGACCGGCGCCGTTTGCTTGCCATCCCACTTGCTGCCGCAGGCGTTGCAATTGGCATTGTTCTTGCCGATGTCGTCGCCCCACGGATAGGCCGTCTGCGTCCCGGCGCGCGCCGCATATTCGTATTCGGCTTCCGTGAGCAGCCGATAGGTCTTGCCGGTCATTTTGGCGAGCCACGCCACGTAGCGCTGCGCATCATCCCAAGTGACATTGATCACCGGCTGCTGGCCGCGCCCAAAGCCGCTATCGCTCGCACCTTGCAGGCAGTCGCCATCGGAGACGCAGGTGTCCCATTCGTCGAATGTCAGTTCATACTTCGAAACTGCGAACGGTTTGGCGATCCTGACGGTGTGCCGCGGTTCTTCAAATTTCTGGTGACCCTGCTCAGTCGTGGGCGATCCCATCATGAACGAACCCGCCGGTACCACCACCATCTCCGGGCAATAATCCTTGCCCTGCTCCGGTGCGCATTCCCTGAAACTCTTGTTGGGATCGGGCTTGAGCCCCTGCTCGGCCGCCGACGACAGCACGTAAGGCCAGATATTGGCGGCCAAGAACGGCCGCTCGACCGTGTACCAGCGCCACTGCGTCTTGATGTGATCCTGATTGATCCACCCAACGAGGCCTAGGATGACCCCGACCAGCAGCGTGAACAACGAGGCGGTTACAATTCCCCGAAGCCGCTGCGCCGACCGTGCCGCTCGGCGGCTTACAGCGACAAATCCTCGAACTTCCTCAGTCGGTTCCGGCGCACCGCGCGGGCGTGATGCGATCCAGTACTCGCCCATCTCCAGGGCCGGCGTGCGCAGCAGCAGCCCATCGGGGCGGCCGGCAGCCGCCCAAGCACGCGCGGCTTCACCAAACTTTGTGTGATCTCGTATCCAGACGATATCGGTCTGGAGCGCTTCAGCAAGCAGGTCGGCACTCCCGTCGAACCGCGTCGGATCATCGAAGAAAATAAAATTTAGCCGCCGCAGCGCCTCAGGCAACGCGCTGTCTTCCACGCGCCGGCACACGATCGGCGCAAAGCGCTTGTTGAGCGATGAGGAGTACGTCACCTCTTTCAGCGCCACGTCGGACGCGATCGCGTCGGGAGAGAGCACAAATACCACAGTATCCGCGTGGCCGATGAGCGCCTCTATTCGCTTCCACCAATCCTCAAATGCATAGATTTCTTGGCGGTCGATGAGCACGTCGAATCCGCGCGTCTTCAGCGCCGCTTCGAGCCGATCCGCGAAGGCCATATCCTTGCGCGAGTACGAGATGAAGACTTTAGTCTTTGCCTCACCGCCATGCGCTCCAGCAGTATTCGCCACGAGGAGAATGCCCCCAACTCTAACGCCACCCCAGTCGAGACTACTCAACTACCCACTCCAAGAAAACTCCATAATCGGCCGAAGCCGCCAGAGGAAGGTGGGCGCACCGACGAGGTGATCGAGCGATCCTTTCTGCAATGCATCAATTTGCTGTGGTGAAATGACGCTGTGGGTCAATCGCGCCGCCCGATCGCGCGGTTTCGACTTCCGCTATGCCCCCGATCGCGACCGAATACTTCGGCACCAGGCCGCGGCGCGCTCGCCGGTTTCCGGAACGACTCGGCGGCTTGCTCCCACCGTTTCCAGTGGTCCGCGTCCAGAGCAAATTCCGGTCAGGTGGAAACACCCTTTCCCCGCGTATCCATGCTGACTGCGGCGCGCTTGTTGAAGCGTCTTTGCAGCATGGATTGCCGCGGTCGTCCGGCAATGACGATCAAGGGAGCCGGACGTCTACTTCTTCAGCGGTGCGGCTGGATTGAGCGCACCGCTCGGGGCAGCAGGCGCTGCCGGCTGGTCCAGGCGCTCGATCTTGGCGCTCTTGCGCAGGTTCTCGACCAATTGCTCTTGCGCGCGGCGCGCCGCGTAATTGACGAGCTGCGGCTTGACCTCTTCGAAGGTCGGTGTCGGTTTGATCCGCTTGTCCTCAACCTGGATGATGTGCCAGCCGAACTGCGTGTGCACCGGATCGGAAATCTGACCCTTGTCCAGCTTGAAGGCGACCTCGGCGAATTCGGGCACCATCTGGTCCTTGGTGAAGTAGCCGAGATCGCCGCCATTGGCAGCGCCGCTCGGGTCCTTGGACTTTTCCTTGGCGAGGGTGGCGAAATCGGCGCCCTTTTTCAGTTCGGCTTCGATCTCCTTGGCTTCTTCTTCGGTGGCGACCAGGATGTGGCGCGCGCGCACCTCCTCCTCTTTGGGCATCTGCTTGATGGCTTCGTCGTAGACTTTATGCAGCGCGTCGTCGGTCGCTCCTGACTCGCCGGCCTTTTGCAGGATCGCTTCCATCAACACCTTGCTGCGCTCGAAGGCGATCTGCCGCTTCACGGCGTCGTCGTCGGCAAGCTTCTGCTGCTCGGCGGCTTGCGCCAGCATGATGACGTCGGCCAGATAGGTGATGAGGTAGTCGCGCTTCTGCGGCGGCGCCATCGCCGGCATGTTGCTGCCAATCTCTTCCTCGGCGATGACGAGATCGCTCTCGTGAATGTCGACGCCGTTAACGCGCGCAATCAGCGGGTCGGAACCCTCCGCGCGCAGTGTGGCGGCAGGCATCAGGAACAGCGCTACAAGCGCGAGCGCGCCAACGACGCGCGCGAGCGAACGAACGGGGGCAATCATGCGTAGTCCTTTGTCACAGGGAAAATGACCGGGCTCCGGTAAGCCTTAGCGACCATGGGTTGGCCTGTCGGGTTGCCGGTTTTTGCCAATCAATGGCCACGGCCGCACTGCCGGCGCGGATTTCGGCCGGACACTCGCCGAATCGGCCGTTTTTGGCAACGGGAGAATGAGGGCGCGCCTTAACGAGCGCGTGAACGGTCGCATTGACAAGAAATTCACCCCCTCCTATCTGTCCGGCACAGTCCAGGCGATCATTGCCTTGCATATGTGCCTTTGCATTATCGCCTCGCGGAAGCCCGAATACCGCCGTATTTCCAGCAAGCCGCACCCTATGCCGATCGCGAGGACCATCCAGCACGATCGCGACAGGCTGCCGTCGATTTGCGGTACGGATGGCGTTAACACTTCGGCGCGGCCGCAAATCGGAAGGATAATGATGCGATGATCGGCGCCGTCGCCCGTAAGCTGTTTGGGTCTTCCAACGATCGGCGTATTCGCGCCTATCGGGCGCGGGTCGAGGAAATCAATGCGCTTGAAGCCGAACTGATCGAGCTCTCCGACGAGGCGCTGCGCGCGCGCACCGCGGCGTTTCGCAAAGAGCTCGCCGAGGGCAAGTCGCTGGACGACATTCTGGTCCCGGCCTTCGCCACCGTGCGCGAGGCGGCCAAGCGCACGCTGGGCCAGCGCCACTTCGATGTCCAGATGATCGGCGGCATGGTGCTGCACGAGGGCAAAATCGCCGAGATGAAGACCGGCGAAGGCAAGACACTGGTCGCCACCCTTCCGGTCTATCTCAATGCGCTCGCCAGCCGCGGCGTGCATGTCGTCACTGTCAACGATTATCTGGCCCGACGCGATGCCGAATGGATGGGTCAGATTTACAAATTCCTCGGCCTTACCGTCGGCGTCATCGTGCACGGCCTCGACGACGAGCAGCGCAAGAAGGAATACGACTGCGACGTCACCTACGGGACCAACAACGAGCTGGGCTTCGACTATCTGCGCGACAACATGAAATATCGGCTCGAGGACATGGTGCAGCGCGGCCACGTCTTCTCCATCGTCGACGAGGTCGACTCGATCCTGGTTGACGAGGCGCGCACGCCGTTGATCATTTCCGGTCCGCTCGACGACCGTTCGGACTTCTACAACACCATCGACGCCTATATTCCCAATCTCGACAAGGCCGACTACGAGGTCGACGAGAAGCAGCGCACCGTCAATCTCACCGAGATCGGCATGGAAAAGGTCGAGCGGGTGCTGCGCGACGCCAAGCTGCTCAAGTCGGATTCGCTCTACGACGTCGAGAACGTCTCGGTCGTCCATCACGTCAATCAGGCGCTGCGCGCGCATAAGCTGTTCGCGCGCGACAAGGACTACATCGTGCGCAATGGCGAAGTCGTCATCATCGACGAGTTCACCGGCCGCATGATGCCCGGCCGGCGCTTCTCCGAAGGCTTGCACCAGGCGCTCGAGGCAAAGGAGCACCAGCCGATCCAGCCGGAAAACCAGACGCTCGCCTCGATCACCTTCCAGAACTACTTCCGCATGTACGAGAAGCTCGCCGGCATGACCGGCACGGCGGCAACCGAAGCCGACGAGTTCATGGACATCTACGAACTCGAAGTTCTGGAAATCCCCACCAACATGCCGATGGTCCGCCTCGACGACGACGACGAGGTCTACCGCACGGCGGCGGAGAAATACCGCGCCATTATCTCGCTGATCGACGATTGCAAATCGCGCGGTCAGCCGGTGCTGGTCGGCACCACCTCGATCGAGAAATCGGAGGCGCTCGCCGAGATGCTGCGCCAGCACGGCTGGGAGCAGCACGATTTCTCCGATCCCAACGCCTTTGCGGCGCTCTATTCGGGCGACGAAGGCGCTTCGAAGGCCAAAGTGTTCGCCATCCTCAATGCGCGCTATCACGAGCAGGAGGCTTATATCGTCTCCCAGGCCGGTGTGCCCGGCGCTATCACCATCGCCACCAACATGGCCGGGCGCGGCACCGACATTCAGCTCGGCGGCAACGCCGATATGCGCATCCGCCAGGAATTGACCGATATCGAGGACCCGCGCGAGCGGGAAAAATCCGACCGCGCGGCCGATATCCGCGCCCAGGTCGCTCGGCTGAAAGAGAAGGCGCTCGGCGCTGGCGGTCTCTACGTGCTCGGCACCGAGCGGCACGAGAGCCGGCGCATCGACAATCAGCTGCGCGGCCGTTCCGGACGCCAGGGCGATCCCGGCCATTCCAAGTTCTTCCTGTCGCTCGAAGATGACCTGATGCGCATCTTCGGCACCGACAAGCTCGACGGCATGCTGCAAAAGCTCGGCTTGAAGGAGAACGAGGCCATCATCCATCCCTGGATCAACAAGGCTCTCGAGAAGGCGCAGCAGAAGGTCGAGGCGCGCAATTTCGATCTGCGCAAGAACATCCTCAAGTTCGACAACGTGATGAACGATCAGCGCAAGGTCATCTTCGACCAGCGCGTCGAGTGGATGCAGGACGACGTGGTGGCCGAAATCGTCGCCGACATGCGCCGCAACGCGATCGACGATCTCGTTGCCAAGCACGTGCCGGAAAACGCCTATCCGGAGCAGTGGGACACGCCGGGGCTGGGCGAGGAGCTCAAGCGGGTGCTCAACCTCGATCTGCCGGTCGTCGCATGGGCCAAGGAAGAAGGCATCGCCGACGAAGAGATTTTCGCCCGCGTCGAGCGGCGCGCCGACGAGCACATGGCGGCCAAGGCGGCGCAGTGGGGCCCCGACGTCATCCGTTACATCGAGAAGTCGATCCTGCTGCAGACGCTCGACCATCTCTGGCGCGAGCACTTGGTCATGCTCGACCATCTGCGCCAAGTGATTGGGCTGCGCGGCTACGGCCAGCGCGATCCGCTCAACGAATACAAGGCGGAAGCCTTCAGCCTGTTCGAAGCGATGAGCCAGAAGTCTGCGCGAGGCGGTGACCGCACAGCTCATGCGCATCGAGGTCGTCGCGGCGCCGCCGCCAGAGCAGCAGCCAGCGGCGTTGCCCGCGATGCAGGCGCACAAGATCGACCCGCTGACCGGCGAAGACGAGATGGCGTTGGCGCTCGCTGGCGGCGAGACGCTCGCCCGGCAGGGCATCGTTCGCGCGTCGGCGGCAGGCAATGTCGGTGCGGCGGCGGCGACAGGCTTGGCACAGGTTGCGCCGCGCGACTCGAAGGATCCAACCAGTTGGGGCAAGGTCGGCCGCAACGAGGCATGCCCCTGCGGCTCAGGCAAGAAATTCAAGCACTGCCACGGGCGCTACGTCTGAGCGGAATTCAGGAATTCAGAAATCGCGGAACAGGACGTATCGTCCTGACACCCGATCCCATTGCCTGATTACTGGCCAGCCCAGCGATTATTGAACGAGCCGGCTGGCACGACCGGCTGCGCACCCGGGATCACGCTGCCATTATTTGTGGGTGGCGCGGCCTGCTGGTCAGGTTGCCCCGCCTGTGCGGTGGATGGCTCAACCGACCTGGGTGCCTGCAATCTGGCCGTGTCCGGCTGCGGCTTGGGCCGCACAGCTGCCGTCGCGGTCGGAGTGTTTGTTCGGAGCTTTGGCGGCGTCGGGTCGGCGGTCGCGGTCTGCACCGGCACGGTCACAGTCTGCGGCGGCTGTTGGGTGTCGTCGGGCTTGCTCGAGAACAGGCTGCCGAAGAAGCTTGAATGCGCCGGCGCCGGCGTCGCGGTGTCGGCCGACGCAACAGTGGCCGGCTCCGCGGACGCCCTGGAGGTAAACATGCCGCCAAAAACGTTGCCCAGGCCGTTGTTGGTGACTTTCTGCGGCGCCTCAGGGATCGCCGCCGTCACGTCTGTTTCAGAGCCGCGCGGCGGAGAAATCGCCGGCGGCAGTCTGCCGGCCTGCAGCGGCGGCACGTGAATGTGTCCATTGTCGTCGTAGGTGTAGCTCTGATCGTCGAGCTTGGCGATGAAGACGCGATTCATGCCGCCATCGGTGCCGGTATCGAGCGGCGCGACTGGCACGTTGTCCCTCACCAGTTGAGCAAACTGGTAGTCATCCTTCTGCTGTTTCACCTGCACCGCGGACGCGATCGTGGGATCGGTCTCGTATTTCGGGCAACGGCCGGTCGGACTGAACGACAATGGTCTGGTGGAACTGCCAGGCGGCACGGCGTCGAACACGTAACGGCGCTCGCACACGTCGATCTTCGGCTCGAGATGCGACACCTCGAAGTGATCGTTGCCTTCCTTGATCATCTGCCAGAAGGCGAAGTTAGGATTGTTGCGGTGACGCGCCATGTTCGCCGGCGTCATGTGGAACGGGTAGGCTTGGATCTGGACTTCCTTTTGCCCGCCGACGAACGATTCGCGCGCGAGCGAATAGATTTCGCCAATCTCCTCGTCGGTCATCGCGTAGCAGCCGCGCGAGGAGCAATCGCCGTGAATCATCAGGAACGCCCCGTGCCGATTGTTGGCCCGGTCGTAGACATTCGGGAAGCCGGTATTGATGGCGAGGTAATAGTTGGAATTAGGGTTCATCAGCCCGGGCGTGATCGGGTAAAAGCCCTCGGGCGCCTGGCGATCGCCTTCGACCTTCTTCGGTCCGAGATCGCCCGACCAGCGGCAGATCGGATAGACCTTAAGCAGTGCGTACCGGCCGCTGGTATCCTGCTTCCAGACTTCGAGCTCCGCTTCCTCCTTGAAGAGGCGGATGAGGACCGGAGATTGCTGCGGCATATTTTTCTTTTCGAGCTCGGCCACCATTTGCGGCGACAGCTCTTTCATCGCCCGGCTCGGCAATTCGTAACCGTCTTCGCCGAAGCAACCGCCAAGCGTCAACGCTGCGCCAAGCACTGCCGACACCAACAGCGCGCGCAGACCGAGCTCACCGACAAGGGGGGCGCGGATCAAATGGATACTCCCCGACGAATGGACCGTCCCCATGCCATTACTGACGTAATCGTTATCCTTTAGAGGCCGCCTTCGCAAGTTCGCTTGGTGTGCCGCAAGGTTGCCCATGCGGGTGATAATGAAGGGTAAATTTTCGGCAAATTTGCCGGACTAACCAACGCACTAACCATCTTTCGGGCACCGTCACTTCACGGCCGGTTGGGGATCGATCCCGGCAACATTGTGGCGCCAGTCTGCGGCAAGTCCTCGGCACGACACGCCGGTCTTTGGGATCGGCCCTAAAGCTGGCGCGATCGCTGCCGGTTTCAGGGCAAGGCTTCAGGGCAAGGCTTCAGGGCAACGTGCGCCCAATCGCGGTGAATTTCTCCCGCCGCAGCCGGACGATGGTCGCCCGGTCGAGACCGCGCAGTTCGGCGAGCGCTGCCGCGATCGCTTCTCCGGCCGCCGCGATCGCCGCACTGGGCTCGCGATGGGCGCCACCGGTGGGCTCCGGTACGATGGCGTCTACGACACCGAGCCGCTGAAGATCCTGTGCCGTGATCTTCATCGCCGCGGCGGCATCCTGTGCCTTCGACGTGTCGCGCCAGAGTATGGAGGCCGCGCCTTCGGGCGAGATCACGCTGTAGATAGCATGCTCGAGCATGATGACGCGGTTGGCGGTCGCCATCGCAACCGCGCCGCCGGAGCCGCCCTCGCCGATGATCATCGCCACGTTGGGCACGCCGATTTCGAGACATGCCTCGGTCGAGCGCGCGATCGCCTCGGCCTGCCCGCGCTCCTCGGCGTCAATGCCCGGATAGGCGCCTGCCGTATCGATGAGCGCAACGACGGGAATGCTAAAGCGGTCGGCCATCGTCATCAGGCGGACGGCCTTGCGATAGCCTTCGGGTCGCGCCATGCCAAAATTGTGCTTGAGCCGCCCGTCGGTATCGGAGCCTTTCTCGTGCCCGATGATGCAGACGCTCTCACCGTGGAGACGCCCCAACCCGCCGATGATCGCCGGGTCGTCGCCGTGTTTGCGATCGCCCGCTAGCGGAACGAAGTCGGTGACGAGCGCGGCAATGTAGTCGAGACAATGTGGGCGCTGCGGGTGTCGAGCGACTTGCGTCTTCTGCCAGGGGGTCAGGCTGCCGTAGAGTTCATCGAGCGCGGCCGCCGCCTTGCCCTCGATCCGGCCGATCTCTTCGCCGATCGCGATCGCGTCGCCTTCCTGCTGCAGCGCGCGCAGTTCCTCGACCTTGGCCTCGAGCTCGGCCACCGGCTTTTCAAAGTCGAGATAAGAGCGCATCACGCGATTACTTGATTACCCGATGAATAAAATCGGCGCTTCACCGCCAACCCGCAAATTCCCTGCCGAACCTGTTCGAGTCAAGAAAGGACCGCATAGTTGAGCTATATGCCGCCCAAGCGCTGAAGTTCCTCTTCGACGAACAGCCAGCAATGGTTTCAGGCTGCCCTGCACCGTATCCCAAACCGCTCGGTCGAGGATCAGTTCGTAATCGTGACGATAAACATTGCCGGCTCCTGCCATGCCGCGCCACCGAACATGTGGGTGTCGCGCCTTCAATTCATCCGGCAATCTGCGCGAGGCCTCGGAAATGATTTCAAGGCATCGGGTCACTGCATAGACCGTCCGACGGTCGGCGAGAAATTGATCGAGCGTGGCATCGCCGATGAACGAGAATGCCAGATTGATGTTCTCACGAATGTCGGTCAACCGAGCGATAGGAGAATCAGAAGGCATATATCGAATCTGCCGTTGCGGGCGGCCGAACATAGGGTTTGAGGGCGCCCTTGTTGACGACGTCCACAGGGCCGGGAAAGAGCGAGGCGATAAAATTCTTCAACTCGACATAGGCGAAAATGTCGAGCGACGCATCCGGCGCAAACTCGATCATGATATCGATGTCGCTGTCCGGCCTCGCTTCGCCGCGCGCGACCGAGCCGAACAACGCAGCATGAATGATGCCGCGGGCATGAAGATCGGCCTCATGTCGGCGCAAAATCTCGATGGCGTCGCGTTTGTTCATCATGCGCTCAATTTTTGATGTTAAGCCCGCGACATATAATCATTTGTTTTATAGGCACAAGAATTGTCAGCCATCCTGCCCCAGCGGATGCAGGTCGCGCACCAGGCTTTTCAGCCGCTCTTCCAGCACGTGGGTATAAATCTGCGTCGTCGAAATATCGGCATGGCCGAGCAGCGTCTGCACCACGCGCAGGTCGGCGCCGTTATGCAACAGGTGGCTGGCGAAGGCGTGGCGCAGCACATGCGGGCTGATTTGCGCGGCGCGCAGGCCCGTCGAAACGGCGAGCGTCTTGAGATCACGAGCAAAATGCTGGCGCGTCAGATGGCCGCTTTTGCCGAACGAGGGAAAAAGCCATTTCGAGCGCCCCTCATCACCGGACTGCGCCAAGAGATCGGCCAAAAGATCGAGATAACTCGCCATCGCCCGCTTCGCCGACTCGTTGAGCGGTACGAGACGCTCTTTGTTGCCCTTGCCGCGCACGACAATGACGCGGGCATCGCGGCGGGCGGCCGAAACGGGTAGCGCGACGAGTTCGGAAACGCGCAATCCGGTGGCGTAGAGCGTCTCGAGCAGGCAAGCGAGCCGCACCGCGCGTAGCCGCTCTCGCAGCGGTGCGGCCGGCTCGTAATGCGCCGCCGCCTGCAACAGGCGTTCGACCTCGTCGAGCGTCAGTGTTTTCGGCAGCGGACGGCTGCGTTTGGGGCCTTCGAGCACAGCGGCCGGATCGTCCTTGCGCAGTCCTTCGGCATAGAGAAAGCGGTAGAGCTGCCGGATCGCCGAGAGCCGCCGCGCTACGGTCGCGGCGCTCAAGCCGCGCCGGGCAAGCTCAGTCAGATGACGACGTAGATCCTGTGTCTTCGCGCCGCCGATGGCGTGACCGCCGCTCGCGAGGTGCGCGGCGAAATCGGCCAGATCGCGGCCGTAAGCTGCGAGCGTGTTTGCCTGTGCACCGCGCTCGGCGGCGAGCATGTCAAGAAAAAGCGCAACAAGGCGCTCGTCAGAATGGCGTGTCGTTCGCGCTGTTCCAGGAGCCATCGCTGCACGAACCATCGTTCCGCGAACCATCGTTCCACGAACCATGGCGCCTGCCTTACTGACTTTTGTAGAATTTGTTGGGAGAAATGAACACGCTCATCTGGCGCGGCACCGGCTTGACGAAATGCGCCAGCGAATACAGGCCGCCATAGACGAGCCCGCACAGGACAGCGACTACAGTTAAGAGACGGATCAGGCTCGGCATCGTCAGAACGCCCGTGCTCATCCTATTGGTGCCGGCGGAGCGGACCGAGTACGATCATGTTCGGCCGGCGCTGACAAGGCATCCGGCAGGCCCTGCCGTGGTATTTGGGCTGACGCGGAGCAATATCCTGGACATCCGCGCCGGCCGTGGACTTGAGGTATATGACTGATATTGCTTTACAAAATGATGCCAATGCGACCGCTCCCGCGGCTGCGATCCGCGCCGCCTTGGGCGATCGCTCCGTCGTGCTGGTCGGCATGATGGGTGTCGGCAAATCCTCGATCGGCCGCCGCCTCGCCGCTCGCCTCGGAGTTGCGTTCGTGGACGCTGACAGCGAGATCGAGAAGGCCGCCGGCATGAGCATTCCCGACATCTTCGCCCGGCATGGCGAGGCCAATTTCAGGAGCGGCGAGGCGCGCGTGATCGCCCGGCTGCTGGATACCGGCCCGCAGGTGCTCGCCACTGGCGGCGGCGCCGTCATGAATGAGAGCACGCGCGCCTTGATCAAGAGGAAGGGCGTCTCGGTCTGGCTCTCCGCTGAATTCGATGTGCTGATGCGGCGCATCTCAAAGCGCAAGAACGACCGCCCGATGCTGCAAACCTCCGACCCGGCCGAGACGCTGCGCCAGCTTCTGCAGGAGCGCGACCCGGTTTACGCGCTGGCCGATTTGTCCGTGCAGTCGCGGGAAGGCCCGCACGACGCGATCGTCAACGAAATTATCACCGCACTCGCCGCGTTCCTCAATGTCTCCGCTGCCGCTGAACGGAAGGAGGGCGCATGACCGCACCTGTCCGCAGCAACCTTGCTGATGCCGAACCCATCGTCGTCGACGTCAAACTCGGCTCGCGCAGCTACGGCATTGTGATCGGTCGCGACGTCATCGCCACGCTCGGCGCGCGCATTGCGGCGCTGCGGCCGGGCGCCAAGGCGTTTATCGTCACCGACGAAAACGTCGCTCGCCATGTTCTGCCGGCGGCCGAGATGGCTCTCGATCGCGCCGGAATCAAAAAAGAAAGCGTCGTCGTGCCGCCTGGTGAGAGCTCGAAGAGCTTCGCCATCTTGGAACAAGTCTGCGAGGCCATCATCGCGGCGCGCATGGAGCGCGGCGATCTTATCGTTGCGCTCGGCGGCGGCGTGATCGGTGATCTCGCCGGTTTTGCCGCGGCCGTGGTTCGCCGCGGTCTCGATTACGTGCAGGTGCCGACGACGTTGCTGGCGCAGGTGGATTCTTCGGTCGGCGGCAAGACCGCGATCGATTCGATCAACGGCAAGAACCTGGTCGGCGCCTTCCATCAACCTATTCTTGTCGTCGCCGATACCGCGTTGCTCGACAGCCTGCCGGAACGCGAATTCCGCGCCGGCTATGCCGAACTCGTCAAGTACGGCTTTCTGGGCGACGCCGCGTTCTTTGCGTGGCTTGAGACCAACTGGAAGTACGTATTCGCCGGCGGCAATTCTTCCGCAGGATTTGCGCGCGACCATGCGATCGCTGAGAGCTGCCGCGCCAAGGCCGCCATCGTGGCGCGCGACGAGCGCGAAACCGGCGATCGGCAACTCCTCAATCTCGGCCACACGTTTGGCCACGCGCTGGAAGCGGCCTGCGGTTATTCCTCCCGGCTGCTGCACGGCGAGGCGATCAGCATCGGCATGGCGCTTGCCTTCGATTTCTCGGCGGCACGGCAGGGTCTTGTCTCGAAGCCTGAGGCCGCGCGCGCGATCCGTCATTTGGCCGCGGTTGGCTTGCCGACGCGGATCAAAGATATTCCAGGGACGCCGCCGTCGGTCGGCGAGCTGATGGAGCTGATCGCGCAAGACAAGAAAATAAAGCGCGGACGGCTTACATTTATCCTTGTACGCGGGATCGGCGCGGCCTTCATCGAGACCGGCGTCGACGAGGCCGAAGTCCGTGCGTTTCTCAACGAGAAGCTTGCCGTGCGATGACGATCATCGATTGGTTGACCGTTGCGGCGATCGTCGCCTGCCTGTTGATCTCCGCCTTTTTCTCGGCCAGCGAGACGGCGCTGACCGCTTCCTCGCGCGCCGCCATGATGCGGCTGGAACGGCAGGGCAGGCGCGAAGCCGGCATTGTCAACCGGCTCTTGGCCACCCGCGAGCGTATGCTCGGCGCGATATTGCTCGGCAACAATCTGACCAACATCGCCGCTTCGGCGCTGGCGACTGGACTGTTTCTCGCCTTCTTCGGCAGCGTCGGCGAGGTCTATGCCACGCTGGTCATGACGGTGCTGATCTTCGTGCTGTGCGAAGTGTTGCCGAAGACCGCCGCCTTCAACATGCCGGACCGCATGGCGCTTGGGGTGGCGCGGCCGATCGACCGCCTGGTGCAGACCTTCCTGCCGTTCCTCAAAGGGGTCGCGTGGCTGGTGCGGCTCATGCTGCGCGGCCTCGGCATGCCGGTCGGCAAGCTGCAATCGATCCTGTCGCCGCGTGAGGAATTGCGCGGCGCGGTCGATCTCCTGCATCGCTCCGGCGTCGTGGAGAAATTCGACCGCGACATGATGGGCGGCGTGCTCGACCTGCGCGAACTCACCGTCTCCGACGTAATGGTCCACCGTACCAAGATGGTGATGCTCGATGCCGACGAACCGTCGAAGGATTTGGTGGACGCTGTGCTGGCGGCCGCGGTGACCCGGCTGCCGCTTTGGCGCGGCACGCCTGACAACATCGTCGGCGTGCTGCACGCCAAGGATCTTCTGCGCGCCTTGCACGCCGCCGGCGGCGATGCCGCCAAGATCGACGTTCCTGCGCTGGCGACGCCGCCATGGTTCGTCCCGGACACGACGCCGCTTTATGAGCAGCTCACGGCGTTCCGCGCCCGTAAGACCGCGCTTGCGCTGGTGGTCGACGAATATGGCGAACTGGAAGGGCTGGTGACGCTGGAAGACATCGTCGAAGAAATCGTCGGCGACATCACCGACGAACACGACATCCCGGTTCAAGGCGTGCGGGCATTGCCCGACGGCTCGATCAACGTCGACGGCGCCGTGCCGGTGCGCGATATCAATCGGGCGATGGATTGGAATATTCCCGAGGATGAAGCGACCACCATTGCCGGCGTGGTGATCCACGAAGCCCGCTCGATTCCGGAGCCGGGGCAGAGCTTCACGTTCTATGGCTTCCGCTTTGAAGTCCTGCGCAAGACTCGCAACCGCATCACCGCATTGCGCGTCACTCCGCTTGTGCGCAAGGTGACGGCCAAGGCGAGTTGACAAAACTCCCTCCCCCCTTGTGGGGGAGGGTTGGGGGAGGGGGGTCGTGAGGTGACGAACAAACGTTGACGGGTGCGTGTCCCCTCTGGACCCCCACCCCTACCCCTCCCCACAAGGGACCCACAAGGGGGAGGGGAATTGAGATTGAGAAAGACACGGGAGAGAAACAAATCATGCCTAACGGGATCTACGAGACGGTCAAAATTGAGCGTGAGGAAGGCGCCAATGCCGGCATCACCTGGGTCATTCTCAACCGGCCGGAAAAGCGCAACGCCATGTCGCCGCAGCTGCACTTCGACATGGCCGACGTGCTCAATGAACTGGAAAGCGACGCGCGCACCAAGGTGCTCGTTCTCACCGGTGCCGGCGAAGCCTGGTGCGCCGGTCAGGATTTGAAGCTTTATTTCCGCGAGCTCGACAACAAGCCGGCCGAGCGGGCGCGCGCCGCTTGGGCCAGCCACTACTGGCGCTGGCAGAAACTCTTCACCTATCCGAAGCCGACCATCGCCATGGTCAACGGCTTCTGTTTCGGCGGCGGCTTCACCCAACTGATCGCCTGCGATTTTGCCTTTGCGGCGGAGGACGCCAAGTTCGGGCTCTCCGAGGTCAATTGGGGTATTTTGCCCGGCGGCTTCGTGTCGAAGGCGCTCACCGACGCGCTCGGGCTGCGCGATGCGGTTTGGCTGGCGATGACCGGCGAAACCTTCGACGGCAAGATGGCGGAGAAGATCCGGCTCATCCACAAAGCGGTGCCGCGCGAGAAATTGCGCGAGGAAACGGTGGCGTTGGCGCAGCGGCTGATGAAGCTCAATCCCGAAGTGCTCAAGGCGACAAAGATCGCGATCAAAAACGTCCGCGCCGTTCCGCACGAACAGGCGGCCGACTATCTGCAGGCCAAGAGCCAGGAGATGCGCCTGCAGGACAAGGAGGGCGGCCGGTCCAAGGGCATGAGTCAGTTCCTTGACGACAAGAGCTATCGTCCCGGCTACGGGCCGTATTCACGAACGACGTGACTGAGGGCACAGGTATCCTTTCCGAGACCGCAAAGCGCGCGTGCACGCAGCGTTGACAAAACAACGCCGCGCGACCATCTCACCGAACTCCGGATCGCGCGATGCGCGATCCGGGCTACATGCCCTCGCCCGGCGCCGCCGCGTGGATAGCGAGCGCATGCACGCCGCCGGCAAGCTCGCCGGCGAGAGTAGCGTTGATCAGGCGGTGGCGTTCGAGCCGGCTCTTCCCGCGGAAAGCCTCCGACACGATATAGACTCTAAAATGGGTTTGGCCCCCCGGCCGATGTCCCGCATGGCCTTCGTGCTGGTGCGATTCGTCTTCGACGCGTAGGCTCAACGGGCTGAAAGCCTTGTGCAACTTTTCTGTGATCTGATCGCGCGTTTGCATGCGCGGTGTTTTAGCCTTGTGGGCCGGATTGGGCGAGAGCGAAATCCGGTGACGACGCGCGAAATTGCGCACTGTCAAGTCTTGCGGGCGTCATCGACCCGCCCGCATAATTGGATCGAATGAATACGAACTCACCGCTCTTCGATCGCATCCGGGTCAAGCCCGACCAGGACCGCCGGCTGCGCGCCGAGCTGCCGGGCTGCCAATGGCCGTCGTGCAAAGCGCCAGGCACGCATCGCGCGCCCAAGGGCCGGCTGCGCGCGTCCGAATATTGGCGCTTCTGCCTCGAACACACGCGCGAATACAATAATTCGTACAATTTTTTTGCCGGCATGAGCGACGACGCCATCGCCAAATACCAAAAGGACGATGTCATCGGTCATCGCCCGACCTGGAAGATGGGCTCGCTCGGCGGCAGCCGGAACCCACCCTCGCGCTCAGGTTTTCGCGCCGCCAGCGGATGGGCGGCGGAGGATCCGCTCGGCCTTTTCGGTGAGGCTGCAGCGGCCGGAACAGGTCATGCGCGGCCGGCAGGCGAGGGCCGCAAGATTCTCAATGCACAACGCCGCGCGCTCGATGTGCTTGGCCTTGAACCTGACGCCAAGCGAGCCGACATCAAGACCAGGTTCAAGGCATTGGTGAAGCGGCACCATCCCGACGCTAATGGCGGGGATCGCGGCTCGGAAGAGCGGCTCAGGGATATCATCCAAGCCTACAATTACCTGAAGTCTGCGGGCTTTTGCTGATCCCCAAGGGACCTGCAAGGGGCCTGCAAGTGGCCGCCGCAATGGCTTCCGCTGGCTTACGCCTTTCTGCTAAAGCTAGGCCGACATCCGACCGCCGGTGACAGCCGATTTGCGCCTCGGACGTTCCGCGGTTACGGAGGAACCATGACCCTCGCGACAGAAACGGAATCCGGCTTGCCGGACATGAAGGTGTCGGTCCGGCAATTGTTCGGCATCGACAGCGATTTGGAAGTGCCGGCTTATTCGGAGCCGGACGGGCACGTGCCTGAGCTCGACGCGGACTACCGCTTCGATAAGCCGACCACGCTCGCGATCCTCGCCGGCTTTGCCCGCAACCGCCGCGTCATCGTCACCGGCTATCACGGCACCGGCAAGTCGACCCATATCGAGCAGGTGGCCGCACGGCTCAACTGGCCGTGCGTGCGCGTCAATCTCGACAGCCACATCAGCCGTGTCGATCTGATCGGTAAGGACGCGATCGTGATCCGCGAGGGCATGCAGGTCACCGAGTTCCGCGACGGCATTCTCCCGTGGGCGCTGCAGAACAACGTCGCGCTATGCTTCGACGAGTACGATGCCGGCCGCCCCGATGTTATGTTCGTGATCCAGCGTGTGCTGGAATCGTCCGGCCGGCTGACGCTGCTTGACCAGAACAAGGTGATCAAGCCGCATCCGTCGTTCCGCCTATTTGCCACCGCCAACACGGTCGGACTGGGCGACACGTCCGGGCTTTATCACGGCACTCAGCAGATCAATCAGGGCCAGATGGACCGCTGGTCGATCGTCACCACGCTCAATTACCTGCCGCATGACAACGAAGTCGACATCGTGCTCGCCAAGGCGAAGCACTATCGCACGGCGGAAGGCCGCGACATCGTCTCCAAGATGGTGCGCGTCGCCGACCTGACCCGCAATGCGTTCATGAACGGCGACATCTCAACCGTGATGAGCCCGCGCACGGTGATCACCTGGGCGGAGAATTCGGAAATCTTCGGCGATATCGGCTTCGCTTTCCGGCTGACCTTCGTCAACAAATGCGACGAGCTGGAGCGGCCGCTGGTGGCGGAATTCTATCAGCGCTGCTTTGGCCAGGAACTGCCGGAAAGCGCGGTGAACGTCGCACTGAGCTGAAATCCTTCCCTCTCCCCTTGCGGGAGAGGGTGCCGAGCAGCCGAAGGCTGCGAGGCGGGTGAGGGGTCGATCCCTCAGAGACTTACCCCTCACCCGGCTCGCCTTCGCTTCGCTCCGGCGATCCACCCTCTCCCGCAAGGGGAGAGGGATAACGGAGCGAACTGCGAACACTCATGTCCTCCAACATCAAGCCGAAAGCTTCTGCCAAGGACGCGCCGACCGAGCCGTTCAAGCAAGCGGTCGGCGTGTGTTTACGCGCCATCGCCGGCAAAGGGGATCTGGAAGTCTCTTTTGCCGCCGAACGGCCGGGGCTATCCGGCGGCAAGGCGCGGTTGCCGGAGCCGCCGCGGCGGCTCAACGAACGCGACGCCGCCATCGTCCGTGGCCACGCCAATTCGATGGCGCTGCGGCTCGCCTGTCACGATCCGACCGTGCACAGAAAGCTCGCGCCCGGCGGCCAGCAGGCGCGTGCGGTCTTCGAGGCAGTCGAACAGGCGCGTGTCGAGGCGATCGGCTCGCTGCGCATGGGCGGCGTCGCAAAGAATCTGGCCGCTATGCTCGACGACCGCTTTCACCGCGGCAAGTTCGACGAGGTGACCGATCGCGCCGACGCGCCGATCGAGGATGCGCTTGCCATGATGGTGCGCGAGCGGCTCACCGGCGAAATGCCTCCGGCGGCGGCCAAGAAGCTCGTCGATCTCTGGCGCCCGCTGATCGAGGAGCGCGCCGGCAAAAATCTCGACCGGCTCGAGCGCGTGGTCAACGACCAGCGCCGCTTCGGCGACATCGTCCACGATTTGCTCGACTGCCTCGACATGGGCGAAGACCGCTCAAGTGAATCCGACGACGAGGAAGGCGAGGACGGCGACGAAGAGACCAGCAAGGACGAGCAGGGCGAAAGCGGGGACGCGTCCGAATCCGCCGAACTCCGAGCGGATGAGCATGGAGGCCGAGGCTTCGGCCGACGAGTTGCCCGACAGCTCCTCGGAGGCGGTCGATGCGCCTGCAGCCGAGATGGCCGACGACGCTGAGATGGGCGATTCGGAAACCGCCGCCGAACCGTGGCGGCCGCGGCAGCATCGCAACGAGCCGCGCGGGCCGGACTATCGGCCGTTCACGTCAAAATTCGACGAGACTATCGGCGCCGAAGATTTATGCGAACCGGAAGAGCTCGACCGGCTCCGCGGCTATCTCGACAAACAGCTCTCGCACCTGCAAGGCGTGGTCGCACGTCTCGCCAACCGGCTGCAGCGGCTTCTGCTCGCGCAGCAAAACCGCGCCTGGGAATTCGACCTTGAAGAAGGGCTGCTCGATCCGGCGCGGCTATCGCGCGTCGTCGTCGATCCGATGCATCCGCTCTCGTTCAAGCGCGAAAAGGACACTGACTTCCGCGATACGGTGGTGACGCTGCTGCTCGACAATTCCGGTTCGATGCGCGGCCGGCCGATCACGGTGGCCGCGACCTGCGCCGACATTCTGGCGCGCACTCTGGAGCGCTGTGGCGTCAAAGTGGAAATTCTCGGCTTCACCACGCGCGCCTGGAAGGGCGGGCAATCGCGCGAGGCGTGGCTCGCGCAAGGCAAACCGCCCAATCCTGGGCGTCTCAACGATCTGCGCCACATCATCTACAAGTCGGCCGACTCGCCGTGGCGGCGCGCGCGCAAGAATCTCGGTCTGATGATGCGCGAGGGGCTGCTCAAGGAAAACATTGACGGCGAGGCGCTCGACTGGGCGCACAAGCGGCTGCTCAGCCGCACCGAGACGCGAAAAATCCTCATGATGATCTCCGACGGCGCGCCGGTCGACGATTCGACGCTCTCGGTCAATCCCGGCAATTATCTGGAACGGCACCTGCGCTGGGTGATCGAGGACATCGAGACCCGCTCACCGGTCGAGCTGATCGCTATCGGCATCGGCCATGACGTGACGCGCTATTACCGGCGCGCGGTGACGATTGTCGATGCCGAAGAGCTCGGCGGCGTCATGACCGAAAAGCTCGCCGAGCTGTTCGAGGAGCATCCGAGCGAGGAGCGCGCGCCGCGTCCGGTGCGTCCGCGGCGGCTCAACGCGTAGCATTCAACATTGCTCTCGTGATCGATTCCGGCGGCCGCCTAATTGATCGGCGGCCTGCTCATTGATTTTGCACTGCACAAATTTTGCGCCGCAACGCACATCAAGCGCGCAAATCCTCCTCCCAGCCAACGAAAAACCCGCAAATTTCTGTGGGGATAGTCGTGGCACGCGGTTTGCGAGGCATTCCGCAGATCGACCCGACGAGGGTCCCCACGCGGAAGGAAACTGCCGATGAGCAGCTGGATTTCGGAATGGAACCCGGAAGATGAAAAATTCTGGCAGTCGACTGGCCGTGCCGTCGCGCGGCGCAATCTGCTGTGGTCGATCATCGTCGAGCATCTCGGTTTTTCGATCTGGCTGATTTGGAGCATCGTCGCGACCAAATTGCCGCAGGCCGGCTTTCACTTCACGACCGACCAGCTGTTTCAGCTCGTGGCGCTGCCGGGACTGATCGGTTCGCTGATGCGCTTCCCCTACACATTTGCAGTCACGACGTTTGGCGGCCGCAACTGGACGGTCTTCAGTGCGGTGGTCTTGTTCATTCCGACGATCGCGCTCGCGTATTTCGTCGGCAAGCCCGATACGACATTCCAGACGATGCTGCTGGTGGCCGCACTGGCAGGTCTCGGCGGCGGCAACTTCGCCTCCAGCATGGCCAATATCTCCTTCTTCTACCCGGACCGCATGAAGGGCTGGGCGCTTGGGCTCAACGCCGCCGGCGGCAATATCGGTGTCAGCAGCGTGCAGTTGCTGTCGCCGATTTTGATGGGAGCGGGCATTATCAATCTCTATCTGGCCACGCCGGTCGCCGGCGGCATCTATCTTCAGAACGCCGGGCTGATGTGGCTCGTGCCGCTGGCCATTGCCGTGTACGGCGCGTCGCACTTCATGAACAATCTCACCTCGGCGCGCTCGACCTTCAAAGACCAGCTCGCCATCATCGGGCGCAAGCATACTTGGATCATGTCGTTCATATATATCGGCACGTTTGGCTCCTTCATCGGCTACTCGGCGGCCTTTCCGCTGCTGATCAAGACGCAATTCCCGGCGATCACGATTGGCATTGCGTTCCTCGGACCGCTGGTCGGCTCGCTGGCGCGTCCGCTCGGCGGCTTGCTGGCCGACAAGATCGGCGGCGCGATCGTGACGTTCTGGAATTTTATCGCCATGGCCGCGGCGACGATCGCGGTCATGTACTTCGTGAACATCAAGGACTTCGCCGGCTTTCTGGCGGCGTTCCTGGTCCTGTTCATCACCACCGGGGTCGGAAACGGCTCGACCTTTCGCATGATTCCGTCGATCTTCCGCGAGGAGAATCTGCAGAAGGTGAAGGGCCAAGACGACGGCGTGCGTGCCTCGGCGTTTAAGACAGCCGGTATCGAGAGCGCCGCCGCGCTCGGATTCGTCAGTGCCATTGGTGCTTGCGGCGGCTATCTGATACCGCGCAGCTTCGGCGCCTCAATCGCCGCCACCGGGAGTCCGCATCTCGCTTTGGTAGGGTTCCTGGCGTTCTACGTCATCTGCATCGCAATGACGTGGCGATTCTACCTGCGCAAGAGCACGCTTGCATCGGGTGCACCGAGCCTCGCCGAAGCGCGCGTGTGACAGGCGGTGCGGCCATGAGCGAACCGCTTGTTGTTGTTGGCAACGGCATGGCCGCAGCGCGGTTCTGCGAGGAACTCGCCAAGCGCGCGCTCGGCCGTTATGCCATCGCGGTGATCGGCCGGGAGCCGGAGCTCGCCTATAACCGCGTCCTGCTCTCTTCCGTGCTCGCCGGCGAAGTGGCGGTCGGCGATACGCTGCTCAAGCCGGCAAACTGGTGGCGCGATCGGGGCGTGACCTTGTGCTACGGCGCCGCGGTCACGGCGGTCGACATGCCGGCACGGCAAGTGACTCTCGACAGCGGAAGCAAGCTCGATTTTGCGAAGCTTGTTTTTGCCACTGGCTCGCGCGCCATCCGCCTACCCATTCCGGGCGCCGAATTGCCGGGCGTGCTTACGTTCCGCGATCTGGCCGATGTAGCGTCGATTGCACGCGCGGCGCGCCGCGGCACCCGTGTCGTCGTAGTCGGCGGCGGGCTCCTGGGGATCGAGGCGGCTTACGGCCTCGCCAAGGCCGGCGCCAAGGTTACGCTCGTTCATCTCATGGACCGGCTGATGGAGCGGCAACTCGACGCCCGCGCCGGCGCGATGCTCAAGCGCGCGGTCGAGAGCAAGGGGATTGAGGTGTTGCTCGACACGGCAACCGCGCGGTTTGCCGGCGACGGCCGCATCGAGACGGTCGAACTCGAGGATGGACGGCGCATCGCCGCCGAGATGGCGGTGGTTGCCGTCGGCACCAAACCGAATGCGGAGATCGCGGCAGCCTGCGGCATTGCCGTCAACCGCGGCATCATGGTCGACGATCGTCTCGCCGCCAGCAAGCCCGACGTGTTTGCCATAGGCGAATGCGCAGAGCATCGCGGTGTGTGCTATGGGCTGGTCGAGCCGGTGAACGAGCAGGCGCGAGTGCTTGCCGAGCGTCTTGCCGGCCGTGATCGGCATTACAGCGGCAGCGTCAATGCCACCAATCTGAAAGTCTCCGGCGTGCACGTTTTCTCCGCCGGAGATTTTCTCGGCGCGCCCGGCACCGAATCCATCGTGCTCACCGATATGGGCCTCAGCTCTTACAAGAAACTCGTGGTCGCCGGCGGGCGGCTCGTCGGCGTGGTGCTCTACGGCGATACGATCGACGCGCTCTGGTACCTCGAGCTCATTCGCTCGGGCACGGAGATCAACTCGGTCCGCCAGGATCTCGTCTTCGGCCGGGCACTGGCCGAACGCCGTGCGGCGTGATGCCTGATTGCCGCGAGGCAAAACCGAGCGCGCGAAAATCGATATGAACGCGCTTCCTCCGCATCCACCGGCCGTACGCACGACGTGTCCGTATTGCGGTGTCGGCTGCGGCGTCCTCGCCTCGCCGGACGGCAATGGTGGCGCGACCATTGCCGGCGATCCGATGCATCCGGCGAACGACGGGCGGTTATGTTCCAAGGGGTCCGCACTGGGCGAGACGCTGTCGCTCGATCGGCGGCTCCTGCATCCGATGCTGCGGCAGGCGGATGGTTCGCTTGGCCGCGTGGACTGGGACACAGCGCTCGACAAGGTCGCCGGCGAATTTCGCACCATTACCGAGCGTGACGGGCCGGAAGCGATCGCGTTCTATCTCTCCGGCCAATTGCTGACGGAAGACTATTACGTCGCCAACAAGTTGATGAAGGGCTTCCTGGGCTCGTCCAACGTCGACACCAATTCACGTCTGTGCATGGCATCTTCGGTCGCCGGCCACCGCCGCGCGTTTGGCGCCGACACCGTGCCCGGCATTTACCGCGACATCGACGAAGCCGACCTCATCGTGCTGGTCGGTTCGAATGCGGCGTGGTGCCATCCGGTTCTTTACCAGCGCATGATCGCCGCCAAGCATGAGCGCGGCGCGAAGCTCGTCGTCATCGATCCGCGGCGTACGGCGAGTGCGGCCGAGGCCGATCTGTTTCTGCCAATCGCGCCCGGCATGGACACTGCGCTCTATTGCGGCCTCCTCTCCCACCTCGCCGACACGCTGACGCTCGACTACGCCTATGTTGGCGCGCACACCGCGGGCTTTGTTGAAGCGCTGGTGCGCTCACGCGAAATAGCCCCCGACGTGGCCGCCACGGCCCTTGCGACGGCGCTCGAGGAAGCCGACGTCGGGCGTTTCTTTGATCTGTTTCGCTCGACCGAGCGGGTGGTGACCTGCTTCTCGCAAGGCGTCAATCAATCGGCGCAAGGCACCGACAAGGTCAACGCCATCATCAACGTTCACCTTGCCACCGGCCGCATCGGCCGCCCCGGCATGGGACCGTTCTCGCTGACTGGTCAGCCTAATGCGATGGGCGGACGCGAGGTCGGCGGGCTCGCCAACCAGCTTGCCGCCCATATGGGCTTTACGCCGGAAGCGATCGATCGCGTCGGCCGCTTCTGGGGCGCGCCGCTTATGGCGACGCGCGAGGGATTAAAGGCCGTCGATCTGTTCGAGGCGATCGAGCGCGGGAGCGTCAAGGCGCTGTGGGTGATGGCGACCAATCCCGCAGTGTCGCTACCGCGCGCCGGCGCAATGCGCGCCGCGTTGAAAAAACTCGACTTTTTTGTCGTCTCCGAAAACATGCGCAGCAACGATACGATCGAGGCGGGCGCGCATGTACTGCTGCCAGCGGCGGCCTGGGGCGAGAAGGACGGCACGGTGACCAATTCGGAGCGACGCATCTCGCGGCAGCGCACGTTCTTGCCGTTGCCGGGCGAAGCGCGACCCGATTGGTGGATCGTCAGTGAAGTCGCACAGCGGCTAGGCTTTACCGCTGCGTTCAACTATCGCAATCCGGCCGAGGTTTTCCGCGAACATGCCGCACTCTCCGCGTTCGAGAACAACGGCAGACGCGACTTCGATATCGGCGCGCTCGCCTCATTGCCGGACGAAGCCTACGACGCGCTTGATCCGGTGATGTGGCCATTGCGCGCGGGGCAGCCGCAGCAAGATCGGCGGTTTTTTTCCGCCGGCGATTTTTTTACCGATGACGGCCGCGCCCGCTTCGTCGCGCCGGAGCGGCCCGATCCACAGCAAGCGTCGGGCGACTACCCGTTGCGGCTCAATTCCGGCCGCGTGCGCGACCAATGGCATACGATGACGCGCACCGGATCGAGCCCGCGTCTTGGCGCGCATCTGCCGGAGCCGTTTGTCGAAATCCATCCGGCCGATGCAAAGGTGTACAAACTTGCCGACGGCGGCTTCGCCAAGGTCATCACCCGGCATGGTAGCGCTACTCTGAGAAGTCTCCGTTGCGGCCGGCCAGCGGCGCGGCTCGATCTTTGCGCCAATTCATTGGAGCGGCGCCAATGCGAGCGATGCCCGCATCGGCGCCTTGGTCACGGCGGCGACCGATCCGTTTTCGGGGCAGCCCGATCTCAAAGCCACCTCTGCACGGGTGGTGCCGGTGGCGTTCGCCTACCGGGGCTTCGCGCTGACCCGTCGTCCGATCGAATTGCCGGTGGGTACCTGGTTTGCGCGCGTGGCGGTCGCCGGTGGCGAGGGGATTCTCTTCGCGACCAACGATCCGGCCGAGCGGTGGCGCGACCTCGGGATGCAGCTGACGCCGCCAGACGCGGAACTCGCGGAATATGTCGATCGAGAACGCGGCATCGTCCGCATTGCGGCCTTCCATGCCGGTCGCCTCGATGGCTGCATCTTCGTCGGGCCGGCACAGGCGCTGCCGCAATGGGACGCGCTGCTCGCGCTGTTCGAGGCCCCAATCGTCGCCGAAAGCGATCGGCGCGTTCTGCTATCCGGACGCTGTGCCGATGGTCTCGCCGAAACCGGCCCGATGATCTGCTCCTGTTACGGCGTCGGGCTGGTAGCCATCCGCGATGTGATTGCAGCAGGCAAGGCGGCAAGCGTCGCCGATATCGGCCGGCTTCTTCGCGCCGGCACCAATTGCGGTTCTTGCCTGCCGGAGCTGCGCGCGATCGTCGAGCGGACGGTGAAGACTGCCGAATCGCGCGCTGCCTAAAGGCTGCTCAACCTAACAATGGCGAAGAAACAATCGGCTGACTCAAGTGGCCGCTGTCGCCATGATCTCAACGAGAAGTCCAGGCGCGAACAGCTCTGCTTGAACACATGCACGGACGGGAGGATTTTGCGGATCGACCCATTCGTTCCATGCGACATTATGTTGCCGGAAGTACCTCATATCGGCGAGCCAAACCTGGGCCGAAAGCAGTTTGGATTTATTGGTTCCGGCCTGCTCAAGCAACTTGTCGATGCGTTCGAGCGCCTGCCGTGTTTGGACGGTGATATCGCCGACCGGGTCGGCAGTGACGCCGCACAGATAAACGATATTGCCATGCACCACGGCACTGCTGATGATCGGCTTAAAATTGCTGCTATCGAGGATGAGATGCCGCGCAATTTCCATCGTAAGCCCCCCGGACTGGCGCGCGTTGCTATCGCTCGCCCGCTTCGGTGAAGAATTTTTCTCCGTAGGCGAAGCGGTTCGGCTTTAAGAAAAAGCCGAGCAGAATGGCGCCGTTTGGCGCGACCGCTTCGTGCTGATTGCCGGCGGGCCGCCAGACAAATTGGCCGGGGCCGCATTTGCCTTCGTGATCTTCGAGTGAACCTTCGATCACATAGGTCTGTTCGAGCGCGGTATGCTCATGCAGTGGCACGACGGCGCCGGGTTCGAGTTTGAACAACGCTGTCGTGACGCCATCATTGTTCGTGTAGAGCACTTTGATCTGGATGCCGGCAAATTTGGTTTTCTCCCACGGCATATTGGGCGCATCGATAAAATGCGCGGCGCGCTCCAGCGGATTCTCTGGTTTGATGTCGGCATGGACGACTTTGCGGGCTGGCGCGGACATGAGTGGCCTCCTTGGGGCAAGAACTTAGTGCAAGAACTTGGGGCAAGAACTTGGGACAAGAACTTGGGGCAAGAACGTCGTTGCCGCAATCATACTGTGTGCAACATGACGTCGCCAGTCATCGCGAAAACGCGCTTAGCCGGCCGGCAACTTCCCAATATCGACAAAGTCCGGGGCCAATCATGCGCTCATGCAGGCGAGGCTCTCATTCTTTGCTGGCGCCGTGATCACAGCAAGCCTCTTCGCCACCCCCGCGGCATCTGAAGAGGCCAAGCCGCCATCGCTTATCTATACGCTGTGGACAAAGACCTGCCTCACTGGCGTGTGCTTCACCGGCGTCAGCGGCGAGCCCGCCTCCGGCTGTGGGCCGGTCTTTGCGGCCACGCTCATCGAACGCACCGGGGAGACAAAAAAGATTCTCCGTGTCAGCGTGCCTGCGTCGGTGGACCAAGCGCGTGGCGTCCGCATCGGGATCGATCAGGACCAGCCAATCGAACGACCCTACGTGCGTTGCGATGCCAGATTCTGCTACGCCGACGTCGAGGCTGGAGTGGAGGTGATAGACCGGCTTAAGCAGGGACGCCTGCTTATTCTAGAGGCGATCAATGCGAAGAATGCTCCAACGCGCTTTGAATTGCCACTAGCCGATTTTGCACTGGCCTACGAAGGCCCGGCGCAGATGCCGCCGCCCTTCAGGCTGGTGTCGCACGAGGAAATGTTGGCGATCGAAGCACGGCAGGCGCGCGAGAAAGCGGAACGCGACGCCAGGTGCGCAACGAAATAATGAGAACTACGCCGCCGCGGCTTCGCGCTTTTTCGCCACTTGGCGCTTGAGCTCGAGCGCCCGCGCCGACAGCTCGATGTCCTTGGCTTTGAGCAGGAAAGCGTCGAGCCCGCCGCGGTGATCGACAGTCTTCAGTGCGTTGGCCGAAATGCGCAAACGCACCGAGCGTCCCAGCGCTTCGGACATGAGCGTGACCTTAAGCAAGTTCGGCAGGAAGCGCCGCTTGGTCTTGCGGTTGGAATGGCTGACGCGGTGCCCGATCTGGCGGGTCTTGCCGGTCAGTTCGCAACGCCACGGCATGACTGAAATCCTTAAGTTTTCCGCGTCGAGCGGCGCCTTGAGGCAAAGGGTAGTTGGAAGTTTGCGGAGCTATAGTGGGGGGCCCTTCGGGCGTCAAGCGCATGTCACACATTGGAGTTTTATCGCGAGCGATCGGCAACGACCCCCGAAATCCACAGAAAGGTCGCATTCTCTGCCAAGACAATGCGACGAGATAATGCAATCAGTACCGCGTCGACAGGCGTTTCTCGATAGTGACCGGCTTACCTGCCGGGGATTGAGGACAAGTAGGCCCCGTGTTCGCTGTACCCAATCGGTTTTACCGCAATGCCAGATCCGCCGCGCCCGCCGCAGCGGTTTGCGCTATGGCGCTGATAGCTGCATTTGCCGCCGATGCGAGTGGGGCGGCGCACGCGCAGGGACGGCTCGAAGCCGAATATGTCGCCAGCATCTCCGGCATTCCGGTCGGTCAGGGCACCTGGATCGTTGAGATCTCTGACACCGGTTATGTTTCTGCTGCGAGCGGAGCGACTTCCGGACTGTTGAAGGCTTTCACCAGCGCGCACGGCAATGGCGCCGCACAGGGCGCGGTCGTCGGCGGGCAACCGGTGCCGACGAGCTATTCCGCCACCGTTGTCGACAGTCGCCACGTCGACGAGGTGCATATCTCCCTCATCAACGGCAATGTGACGGATTACTCGGCCGAGCCACCGCTTATGCCGTTACCCGACCGCATTCCGATAACCGACGCCGATCGACGCGGCGTTGTCGACCCGATGACGTCGGCACTCACCCGTGTCGGCGGCAGCGGCGACCCGGTGACGCCGGAGGCCTGCAGCCGCAAAGTTTCGGTGTTCGATGGCCGCGTGCGCTACGACCTGCACAGCCAATTCAAGCGGATGGAAATGGTCAAGGCGGAAAAAGGCTACGAGGGCCCGGCCGTGGTCTGCGCGCTCTTTTTCGCGCCGATTTCTGGGTATGTGCCGGACCGCCCGGCGATCAAATATCTGATCGAACTGCGTGACGCGGAAGTCTGGCTGGCGCCGATTGCGGGCACCCGCGTGCTGGTCCCATTCCGCTTTTCGATGCCGACGCCGCTCGGCCCCGGTTTGCTGCTGGCCAAACGATTCGTCTCCATGGCGGAGCCGCTGCATACGTTCGCGAAGACGCAGTGACCGGAAGCCGTACTTGTGCGGCGGCACGAGCGAAGCGCCTTAACAGACGACAAGCGACCGAAATCCGAACTAAAATGCGCGCAGGGACGCAGCGCCGCATCTCGCGGTCACCGCAATTCACAGGGTGCTTCCTCTTGACTCTCGGTAAAATTCTGCTCGTGCCACGCGTTAACCGATTGGCCGTGAAAAGGACGGCTTAAAACCGTCTTTGACACCCGATATGGTGTTTGGGATGATCGACATATCCATATCTCGCGGTGAACAAACTCGAACAGCCTTCGAGTCGCCGATTCGGCCGCGATTCGTTCCAGACTCGTTCCACACCTTAAGCACAGAGCTTTCGAGCGTCGCGTTGTGATACACAGACACTGGTCCCCGGCCTTGCTTCGCTTGCTGCGAGGTAAAGCCGGGGGAGCCATGCCGGGCCTTTAATGCCGATTTCGTTCTCGCCGCCTGCCGATCGTGACGTGCGTGCTCGTGGCGCCGGCGTCACCGCCGTGCTTGGTCCGACCAATACCGGCAAGACGCATCTCGCCATCGAACGCATGTTGGCGCATTCGTCGGGCCTGATCGGCCTGCCGCTGCGGCTGCTCGCCCGCGAGGTCTATAACCGGGCGGTTGAGCGGGTCGGGGCCGACTCGGTCGCGCTGGTGACCGGCGAAGAGAAGATCAAGCCGCCGAACCCGCGCTTCTGGGTCGCCACGGTGGAGGCGATGCCGCGCGACCTCGACGTCGCCTTCCTTGCCGTCGACGAAGTCCAGCTCGCCGCCGACTTCGAGCGCGGCCACGTCTTCACCGACCGCATGCTGCACCGGCGCGGGCGCGAGGAGACGCTGATGCTCGGCGCCGCCACGATGCGGCCGATCGTCGAGCGGCTTCTGCCCGGCGCCAGCATTGTCAGCCGCCCGCGGCTGTCGCAGCTCAGCTTCGCCGGCGAGAAGAAACTCACCAGGCTGCCGCGCCGCTCGGCCATCGTCGCCTTCTCGGCCGACGAAGTTTACGCCATCGCCGAGCTGATTCGGCGCCAGCGCGGCGGCGCTGCGGTCGTGCTTGGCTCGTTGTCGCCGCGCACGCGCAACGCGCAGGTCGATCTCTACCAGGCTGGTGAGGTCGATTATCTGGTGGCGACCGACGCCATCGGCATGGGTCTCAATCTCGACGTCGATCACATCGCGTTCGCCGCCGACCGCAAATTCGACGGCTATCAGTTCCGCAAGCTCAGCCCCGCCGAACTGGCGCAGATTGCCGGCCGTGCCGGGCGCGCCACCCGCGACGGTACTTTCGGCACCACCGGCCGCTGCCCGCCATTCGAAACTGAAATTGCCCAGGCGCTCGAATCGCACACGTTCGAGCCGGTCAAGCTCGTACAATGGCGCAACACCGATCTCGATTTTTCCTCGATCGGCGCCTTGCAGGCGACGCTGGCGGAACCGCCGAAGGAGAGCGCGCTCGCGCGCGCCCCAGTCGCCGAGGACATTCTCGTGCTCGATCATGCCGCGCGCGAAGACGAGGTGCGCGCCATGACGCACAGCCGCGCCGACGTCGAGCGGCTGTGGGAGGTCTGCCAGATTCCCGATTATCGCAAGATCGCACCAGCCAACCACGCCGAACTTGCGGTCACCGTCTATGGCTTTCTTATGCGCGATGGCCGGATCGCGAACGACTGGTTCGCGCGGCAGATCGCAGAGGCGGACCGCACCGACGGCGACATCGATACGTTGTCGACGCGGATCGCCCATATCCGCACCTGGACCTTTGCCGCCAACCGGCCGGATTGGCTCGCCGATCCCGAGCATTGGCAGGGCGTCACCCGCGCCGTGGAGGACAGGCTCTCCGATGCGCTGCATGAGCGGCTTACCGAGCGGTTTGTCGATCGCCGCACCAGCGTGCTGATGCGGCGGCTGCGCGAGAACGCGGAGCTCGAGCCGCAGATCAACAAATCCGGCGAGGTCATCGTCGAGGGTCATGTGATCGGCCGCCTCGACGGGTTTGTGTTCCTGGCCGATGCGTCCTCCGGCGGATCGGAAGCCAAGGCGCTGCAGAACGCTGCGCAAAAGGCGCTGGCCGGCGAGATCGCTGCGCGCGCCGGCCGGCTCGCCGAGGCGCCTGACGGTCAGCTCGTACTGGCCGCCGATGGCACGGTTCGCTGGACTGGCGCGGCTATCGGCAAACTATTCGCCGGCGAGGACGCCTTGCATCCGCGCGTGCGGCTGCTTGCCGACGAGCATCTGAGCGGCGCGCCGCGCGAGGCGGTGCAGGCGCGGCTCGACCTCTGGATCAAATCGCATATCGAGAAACTGCTCGGCCCGTTATTTGAACTTTCCGCCGCCGCCGACGTGACCGGCATTGCGCGCGGCGTTGCCTTCCAGTTGGTCGAGGCGCTCGGCGTACTCGACCGGCAAAAGGTGGCGGAGGACGTGAAGGGTTTGCAGCAGCCGGAGCGGGCGAGCCTGCGCAAATACGGCGTGCGCTTTGGCGCCTACCACATTTACATTCCGGCGCTGCTCAAGCCGGGGCCACGCGCGCTTGCCGCTCAGTTGTTCGCGCTGGCTGCCGATGGTTCGCAGGCGAAGGGGCTCGACGATTTGCTGCAGCTCGCCGGCAGCGGCCGCACCTCGATCCCGGTCAATCGCGACATCGACCCAGCTCTCTATCGCACCGCCGGCTATCGGGTCTGCGGCGAGCGCGCCGTGCGCGTCGATATTCTCGAGCGCCTGGCGGACCTGATCCGCCCCGCGCTTGCCTGGCGCGAAGGGGCTGGCGGACAAAAACCCGCTGCCGCCTTTCCGGGCGGCGGCTTCACAATCGTCAACGGCATGACCTCGCTGATTGGCGCCTCCGGTGAAGATTTCGCCTCGATCTTGGGTTCGCTCGGCTATCGCATGGAGCGGCGGCCAAAACCGGCTGCGCCGCCTGCGGCGCCACCGGAGTCCGTTGCTCCTGCAGATCAGGAAGTCACCGCGCACGAAGTAGAGCCTGCCGGCGTCGACGAGCCTGCGAACCCCTCCGACGAAACGATCGCACTGGAAACTGAGGCAGCTCCACCGCGGCCGTCAGGGACCGAAGAGGACTTGTCGGGTGTCGCGACCAGCGTAGCTCAGGAGTTGCCCGACGCCGGCGTAGCGCCAGTTGTGGAGGTTTCGTCAGAGATCGCGACCGCTTCAGTGGAGCCCGCTCAAGTGGAAGCCGCCCCAGTAGAGGCGGAGGCCAACATCACGGTAGCGGCAATTGATGAAGTTGCTGCGCAGACGCCTCCCGCCGAGGAGCCGGCGCTGGTGGAGGTCTGGCGGCCCGGACGAAGCGAAGGCCGGCGGCGTCCGCGCGAGCGGCGTCGCGAACATCGAAGGGATGGGCAGACGACATCGCCGCGGCGAGCCGAAGAGGCGGGCGCGCCGGCTGCTGTCACAGGCGCGGAGGCCGATGTAGCGCCGTCCGGCGAGGCTGCCGCTGTTGCTCCGCCACAGCCCGAGTCTAGGCCGGAATCCCGGTCAGAGCGGCCTCAGCGGCAGCGTCGGCGCGGGGGGCATCGCCAGGACCGTCCGGAGCATCCGGCGCGGGACGGAGATCGGCGGCCGTCAAGGCCCGAGAAGATCGGCCGGCCACAGCGATTTGAACGGCGCGAGCGGGAAAAGGCCCCGGATCCGAATTCCCCCTTCGCCAAGCTCGCAGCGCTCAAGGCTCAGCTCGAAGCCGCCGCCAAGGAACGCAGCTGAGTGCCTCCGGCCCTCGATTGCCAGCGCGTCGACCGGTGGTTGTGGCATGCGCGGCTTGTGCGCACCCGTGGAGCGGCTGCAGCGCTAGCCGGCGCCGGCTATGTTCGGGTGAATGGAGCGCGTATCGCCGCCCCAGGGCGCATGGTGCGCGCCGGGGACGTGATTACGGTTGCACTCGAGCGCAGCGTACGGGTGTTCAGAATTACGGGATTTCGCGAGCGCAGGGGTCCCGCCGGCACTGGCGAGACGCTATATGAGGAATTGAAATAGGAACATCGGCGCAGCTGGCGGCGGAGCTGGCAGCCTTGCACGGCAGCGACCCATGCGCTAGGAGCAAACCTCGCAAAAAGCCCCTTTTAGAGTGTGCAGATGACCTACATCGTCAACGACAATTGCATCAAATGTAAATACATGGACTGTGTGGAAGTCTGCCCCGTGGATTGCTTCTACGAGGGCGAGAACATGCTCGTCATTCATCCGGAAGAATGCATCGATTGCGGAGTCTGCGAGCCGGAATGCCCGGTTGAGGCGATCAAGCCTGACACGGAGCCCGGCACCGAAAAGTGGCTCTCGATCAATGCCGACTACGCAAAGCTCTGGCCGAATATAACGGCCAAGAAGGAGCCGCCGGCGGACGCCAAGAAATGGGAAGGCGTTGCCAACAAGTTCGAAGAGCAATTCTCTCCGAACCCCGGCACGGGCGACTAACAACCGATAATTGTTGCCGTTAACTATTCTTAAGGATGCTTAGGTGCGGCGCTTTTGCAGCGCCATAAGGCTTTGATTTTGGCTGAAAATGTGATATAAAGCCGTCACATAATGAAAAACGCCCCCGATATCCCGCCCCCCTGCTTTGAGGAGCGTATTTCTTCGGGGGTTTTTCGAGGAAACGTCAAAAGAGGCGTGTGACCCACGCGATAGCAGTGGCAGAGAAAACTCGTCGTCGTCCTAAGAAAGGCGCTCCCGGCATGAACCGGAAGGCCAGAAAATCCTCCTCCCGCGTGAGCCGGAGGCCAACTCAGCCCACGCGCACGGCAACCCGTAACAGGGTTGGCGTGGCGAAGCCCGCGCAACGGCGCAAGCCGGAGGCGGAAGGAGCAACTTCGGGAATGAATGCGAAGAAGACTACACAAAGACAAGGCTTCAAGACTAACGAGTTCGTCGTCTACCCGGCCCACGGCGTGGGCCAGATCATCTCGATCGAGGAGCAGGAAGTCGCCGGCGCGCGACTCGAGCTGTTCGTCATCAATTTCGTCAAGGACAAGATGACTTTGCGGGTGCCGACTTCGAAGGTGGCATCTGTCGGCATGCGCAAGCTGGCCGAAACCCCCATCATCAAGCGGGCTCTCGAGACGTTGAAGGGCCGCGCCCGCGTCAAGCGCACGATGTGGTCGCGCCGCGCGCAGGAATACGAGGCCAAGATCAATTCCGGCGACATCGTCGCGATTGCCGAGGTGGTCCGCGATCTCTATCGATCGGAGAACCAGCCGGAGCAGTCCTATTCCGAACGCCAGCTTTATGAAGCGGCGCTCGATCGGCTCTCGCGCGAAATCGCCGCGGTCCAGCGGATCACCGAGACCGAGGCGGTCAAGGAGATCGAGGCGGCGCTTGCCAAGGGTCCGCGCCGCGGTCCCAAGCCTGACGCTGAAGAAGAGGCCGTGGTCGCCGAGGAAGCCGCTTAAGCCTCTTTGCCCGCTACACACAAGTACGAAGGGCCCGGCGCAATCGCCGGGCTCTTTGTTTTTGCTATGGCGGTTGTCCCGGTGGGCGCGAGGCCGCTCACCCTGCCGGCAAAAATCCCCCGATTAGTCATAAATTAAGCCTCATTTGAAAGGACATAGGCAACGGAAGTCAGGGGTGAGTGGGGGCGCTAAGCATGCGGGCGAAGAAGCCTTTTCGGCGTGGTCGGGCGCTTTCAGTTTTGCTCGCCGCTGGCTTCGGCTATGTGATCGGCAGCTGGAACGCCGCCGCGCTCCGCAATAAAGAACCTTCCGCCTCCCCGACAGCCGCGCAGACGGTGGCGTTGCGCTTCCCGCAAGCCTTTGGCGAAGCTCCGGTCATGGAGAAGGCGGCCTATGAACTGCCTGCCGCGGCAGGCGCGATGGTGGTCGGCGATACCAAGCTCGCCCTGTTCGAGCCTGAGCCGACCATGCCAAGCCCTGTTCCCCTGGCTGCCCCGCAATCGGCTGCACAGCCCGCGCCGACGAAGATGGTCGCGCTCGATCCCTCAGCGGTCGCGCCCGATGCTCCGCCCTTGGCTTTGCAGCTCACTTTGCCCAATACCGGCGAGCGGACCGGTGCGGTGACACCGCATTCCCCCGTCGCACCTCGTGTTGCCCACCGTCCCGGCTACGTCCTCGACAACGCGCAGCTTGTCGCCATCAAACGCCGCCTGCATCTGTCGCCCGATCAGGAGCGCATGTGGCCGGCGGTAGAGACGGCATTGCGCAATCTTTCGGTCGAAAGAGAACGTGAAGCTCGCTTGGGCGGGGCAGCGGGTGCGATCGACCCCGACAGCCCGCAAGTGCAAGATCTCAAATCCGCGGCTATTCCGCTGCTGATGAGCTTTTCCGACGACCAGAAAGACGAAGTCCGCAACCTCGCTCACTCGATGGGTCTCGATCAGCTGGCGTCCCAGTTCTGATCGCCCTGCGGTCCGCTCAGATCCTTCCGTAACGCGACTTCGGCGTCGGCCTGCTGGCGAGCGGTTGCAGCAGCTTGCCTGTGCATTTGACCCCGATCACGGCCAGCAAGACGAAGAAAGCCAGATCGCCGATTTCCAGCGGATTGGTGACCTGAAAACTGAAGGCTGGGTCGTAGAGGAAGTAGGCGGCGCATACCGTTGCCGCTGACGCGCAGAGGAGCGCCGGCAACACGCCATAGAGGACCGCAAGGAGCGCGCTCGGCAGAAGGTAGAAAAATACCGGATGACGCAATCCGTCGCCGGCCTGCTTGAAATACCAAAGCACTGCCGTGATTGCGCAAACCACCGCAAGCGATACGGCAACGGGAATCACCCGTCTCATTGTCCTCATGCGCCCCCCTGCGCTACCTCGCCTTTTCGGCGATTTGGCCCATTCTAGCGTAAGGGGACCGAAATAATAGGAAAAACATCCCCTAACCGGGAGTTTGTCGCAGGAGAGTTTACTCAACGGCGATCTTGACCTCGGTGCCGGGCTTGAGCTGGTCGTTCGGACTGAGCCCATTGAGCACGCGAAAGCGCTCGACTTGGCGGTCGGGGACCGCCATGCGGCCGGCGAGCTTTTCGATTGTCTCGCCGGGGGCCACCCTGACCACCTTGAGGTGCGCAGGCTTGACCTCCCGCATCTCCGCCACACTCATCCGGCGGAACGAACCGACACACTCGCGGAACGTGCGATCACTTTCGGCCGAGAGAGTCTTGCTGGCGAAGATGAAGCGGTAGACGTCGCTGCCGAAGCGGATGGTGTAAAGGCGGAAGTCCCAATTGTCGCCCTTGGCAGTGGCAGTGGCGCCGGGAAAGCCGCTTATGGTGACGTCGTGAATACTGGAGGGATCGACGTTCTCGATCCAGCCGGAGCTCAGATAAGCGGGCAGCGTCTGTTCGGCCGGCACGCGCACGAGATCGAGCCGTAGCGCCGCGTCGCCGCCGCGCTGAACGCCGAGTACGGCCTGCGCGGTGTTGTCGAGAATGAAACCCTCAGGCGCGGTGAAGGTAAAACCCAGGCGCGGATGCAAAAAGCGCCGGCCGCGCACCAGGCCTTCACTCGGATCCTCGCCGAAGACGATGCCGTCGATCTTGGTGAGATAAGCATTATGCGCCTCCGCTATCTGTTGCGGGGAATCCGTCGCCGGCGGCTTGTACTGGCGGGCGACGTCGAGCGCGTGGGCGACGCGGTCCGGCGTTGCCGGATGCGACGACAGGAAGTCGGGCGCGGCCGGGTTGATGGCGCCGTTGGGTCGCGGCTTTAGTTCGGAGTTGCGCTCCAGAGAGGCGAGGAATCGCACCGCACCGTAAGGATCGTAGCCGGCGCGCGCGGCAAGGCGGATGCCGATGGCGTCTGCCGCAAGCTCCTGCATTTGCGAGTAGCTCGCGAGCGTAAGCTTCGATTTGGCGAGCGCCAACGCGCGTGCTTGCGGATCGTTGACCAAGTCGGCGAACACGCGATTGCTCAACTCGGTGTCGCGCACCTCCTCCTCGCGCTGTTCGGCGTGATGGGCGATCACATGCCCCATCTCGTGTCCGACCACTGCGGCGAGCTCGGATTCGTCGTTAGCGAGCGCAATCAATCCGCGCGTGATGTAGAGCCGGCCGGTTGGCAACGCGAAGGCATTGACTGAGTCCGAATTGAGGATGGTGACCTGATAGTGCAGATCAGGCTGTTCCGAGGAGGCGACTAGGCGCTCGACCAGTTGCTCGACCATGGCCTGCAGTCGCGGATCTTCGTAGACGCCGCCGTAAGTCGCCAGGATCCGCTCGTGTTCGCGCAGTTCGGCCGGCGACATTTGCGGCGGCGGCGGTGGCGTAGGCGCCGCCAGCGAGACTTGCGGGGCGGTGGCAGGCAGGTTGACGCCGCAGGCGCCAAGCACGAGCGCGAGCACGACCATGCCCGCTCCGCCAAGCCGGCGGCCCGCAGTGCCCCTGCGTGCGCCTTCCATTGCTACGTCACCCGCATCTCGTCGACCGTTTCTAACATTCGGTTCTGCCTTCGGCATCCGCTCACAGTCAGGTGGGGGGCGAATGTCAAATCCGTTTTGCTAGTCGTGGTCCGCTAGTGGAGCGGATTTGACATTCGCTACCCACCAAGCCGCGAACTCGAGTAGCGAATGTCAAATCCAAAAGCTCCACTAGCACTTATATTTGCTAGTGGTCCTTTTGATTCTAACATTCGCATGCGAGCCTGCCTGAGCGGGATGCGAATGTTAGAATCGGACCACTAGTTCGATCTGCACCGGATGCACCGCCTCGATCCAGGGAGCATGCCAACGGCCGCCCTCCACCCGGTCTTGGGATCCGCTGCCGCCGGTACGCGCCTCGATCCAGCCGCGGACCCGCAGGCGCCGGCCGGCAAGTCCTTTCAGATCGACGCCGGTGGCTGCGAAGTTACGCTCGTAGCGCTTGCGAATCGTTACCGCAAAATCCTCGGACCAGCGCCGCCCGAAGTTCACATACAGGGTGGCTCCGCTCTCATGGACTGACGCCACTTGGCCCTCGACCAGCGCAAAGTGGTCTCGTTGTACTAATATGCTTGAGGGGTCGTCCGCCTGGATCGGGTCATAGTACGGACTGGCCCACAGGCCAAGCTTGGCTTGGCGCGCGGTAGCTTCACGCCGCAACAGCAGGGCGGCGCAAGCTTGGCTGTCCGCGTCCCCGCCCACGCGCGCGGAGCCGGCCGCCAACATTTCCGCTTGCACCGAGCGTTGCGCGCCACCGTGCAATGCTTCGACATAGGCGACGATCCGTCCGTAGCGGTCGGGCTCCAAGCCGGGCCGGGAGTCCGCTTGCCGGAGCTCGACCTGTGCACCGTTGATCAGGGCCGCCAGTGCGGCCTTGGCCGCCGTGCCGTCGGGCGCCGATAAGAGCGGCACCTCGATGGCGGCCAGATGCACCACGCGGCCGTCGTCGAGCACGATGTTGCGGCCGTCGAGAACAGCTTTGACGCCGCTGCGGGCAATGACGTCGCCGCCACAGGGTGTTGGGGCAGCAGCAGGCTCGAGGGCGACGGGCTGTTCCTGCGCCGCCGCGCCGACGTATCCGGATATCAAAGCGAATTCGGCCGCAAGAGAAGCGGCCCAAACCCCAGCCCGCCAGCCCATCATGGGTGACAAGCGAACGGCCAGAATGCGGCGGCACTGCGGCCTGCAATCGGCAGCCTGTGGGGCGCATCAGTCAGGTTGTGGCACCTGCCAGCGCAACCGGCTGGGAAGTCCTTGAGATTTGCTGTCACGATGAGATCGGCGCATCCGCGGCCACCGCGTGCACCGCAGCGATTCCGAAAAGCGCCCGACAGCTTGACCAACCTTGGTCAACCCCTATATTCGTGTTCTGGAAGGCGAGATGTTCACGATGAAGCAACTCAATATTCATGAAGCAAAAGCCAAGCTCTCCAGCCTGGTCGATCAAGCGGCGCGCGGCAAAAGTACCATCATCGCCAAATCGGGTACTCCACTCGCGCGGCTCGGGCCGATCAGTGAGTCGCCAGCCAGAAAGATCCGATTTGGTTTCATGAAGGGCGAAATCCGCATCGCCGATGATTTTGATGCGCCCTTGCCGGATGCGATTCTTGACGCCTTCGAGGGCGAATAAATCGTGCGGCTGTTGCTCGATACGAGCATTGTCTTGTGGATCGCGGCCGATAGTCCGCGATTGTCGGAAGCCGCCCGTCGGGAAATAGAGAGCGCGGAGGTCGTTTTCGTTAGTTCAATGTCGCTCTGGGAAATGGTGATCAAGGCCGGGCTCGGGAAGTTGGATGTCGATTTCGGTCGATTGCCGGCACGGATGGCGGCTGCAGGGATTCACGAGCTGACAGTGACGTGGCGACACGCCATGGCAGTGCGCACGCTTGCTGACCATCATCGCGATCCATTTGACCGCATGCTCGTTGCTCAGGCGATCAGCGAACCGTTGCGGCTGATCACCAGTGATGCTCGGCTTGGTGCGTACAGCGACCTCGTCATGCTTGTATAGGCGTCGTCGCGCACGCTCGCTATGAACTACCGTGGTGGAGGGGACGTCAAAGTCGTCCCTATCGTGTTGCGGTTCAGTGCAATAACTGTTTTGCGAAGCACGGCCAATCGGAGGCACTCCGCCTCCACTCGACGGGACGTGAGGTGAACACCTCTTCGGCCATCAAACAAAAAAGGGTCGCCCGAGAGAGCGGCCCCTTTTATGTCTGAGAACCTCGTCGATCCGGACTTCGCGCCTATTTCGGGAAACGATAATTCAGACCGACGCGCAGAACGTTGTCAGTGACGCGGGAACTAGCCCCAAGTGTGGTGTACGCGCCGGCCCCGGGGCCGACGAACCCGGTGCCGACGTTCCCGAAATCCATATAGAGATATTCGAGTTTCGCGGTCCATGGACCCGAGATGACACCCTCGACCCCGGCGCCGATAGTCCAGCCTGCGCGTGTGGTGCTGTTGCTTCCGCTCGTTGCCGCAGTAGCCGTTCCGCCCGGGGTGGCGACGGTTGTGGTGATGGCGGCGGTGCTATTGATCTCGCCGTAGGCCAGACCACCGGTCGCATAAACCAACCAATGATCAGTCGGCTCGATCCCCAGGCGCGCGCGGATGGTGCCGAACCAGGGCAGCTTTTGCGTCAGGGTTCCCGTGGATGTGACTGTAGTGGTCAAGATCACGCCAGTTGTCGTCGTTACGGTCGGTAACGTCGCGGTGCCTCTTTGGCCAGTGCCCTGGATGTCGGCCTCGAGGCCGAACAGCAAGTTCCTATTGAATTGCCAATTGTAGCCGATCTGGCCGCCGCCGAGCCCGCCATTCATCTTCTGCGATGTCGTGAACGGCGCGAAGCCGGTGCCCGTTCCCGTGTAACTCGTTGAAGAATCGCCCCAGCTATAGCCACCGTTGATGCCAACGTAGAAGCCGGTCCAATCGTACCAGGGTGCCGGGGGCGGGGCCTTGAGCGGCATGTCGGCCGCACTCGCGGCACTCAAAGGCGCAGCTATGAGCAGGGAAGAAACACCGACAACGCCAAGCAACTTGAGCAACATGACGAGCCCTCATGAGCAACGCCACTGGCACTGACCCAACGGCACTGAATCAACGCCAACGGACGAGAATAATTTGAGACAGTATCGCAGCCACTGCCGCTGCCCGCGAGGCCCAGTCAGTCCTTACGCTCGCTTTTTCCGTGCATGTTGTATTCCGGCCACGATCGGGCCTAGAGCTTCATTCCGCTTTCCGTTCAAGCGCTTATATCCTCCGCCACTGCCCGCGCGGGGCCGTCTCTGAAATTGCGGTAGTGCGCCAGCGCCTAGAGCGGGAAGAACTTCGCATAGCCGTGCTAGCGCAGATAATAGTACGCCGCGATCGAGCAGGACTTCACGCCAGAACAAAAGCATCGGGTTCGCTGCATGGCGGGCAGGGAGGTGGCGATCATTTTTATAAACCGCCTGGTAGGGAGCCCTGCAGCAAGCTGGCGCTGCGAGGCGCCCACTTCACGGCGCCCATCAAGAAGCGCTGCAGTTTCGCCTATTCCGTCGGCATCAATTAAGCCATTCATCGACAACGCGCTCCAAGTCCTTTGTATCCACTGACCATGGCGCATGTGGGTCAGCGCCCATGGCCTGACCCAGATAGATCGTCGTAGTGCTGTCATGCCCGGCCTGCAGGAACAGCTCGGAAAACTGCACTAGATTAGGCGAATTGATCAGAAGCGATTGTTGCAGCCGACGCTGAAATGCTAGCCCGAACATATTGCTGCCGGCCGGACCGGCCACCAGCCGCGCATTTGCCCACAATGATAGCTGCTGTTGAATAGGCTGGTCCTGCGGGTGGACAATTTCAAACCCACGCGCAGCGAAAACCCTTTCAACGTCTGCTTCGTTTCTCAGCGTGCGATTGAGATTACGCGATCGCGAAAAGTAAACCCGCTCTGGGCCGCGACCGGTGTCGAGCGCGTCGCGGACTCGACGCCACGTAGCGATCGCTACCGGCGACGTATAACCCTGCGTCGAGTAGCATTTGGTAGCGACGAGGAGTTTGTCGCATTGGACTGGTCTGCGCAGCGGCACGACCGCCTCGGAGGAAATCCCCATACCTTGGAGCAGCGGCGTCATAAATGGGGCAAGCTTCCGGGTCGTGAGCACCTTCAAATCCCTGAAGCCCAGTTCTTGCGCTGCACGATAAGCCCACGTCATGCTCATAACGTCGACCAGGAAGTGACCGAAATGAGCGCGGTGCTGGCAGTCAAGGAACAGATGCACTCCCGTCAGCCGCTCGAAGCTTCCGACTGAGCGCTTGATATGGAAGCGTCCGTCTGCGACCTGCATAATTTCGAGGTGATTGGCGCGCTCGGCAATTGACGTGAACGACGCATCGACAATGCTCAATTCGCCTGCAGATGAGCTAGAACCCTGGTCGCGCGCGAGAATGACTTGATCGGGCATACAAAGCGCATCGGACAGACATGTCAGCGTCAGCGGAGGCGATACCGATACACTTGGGAAATCGGTCGGACTTGCGCCGATTTCAGGATAAAGCAGGAACGGTCCACAAAATTTTAATTCCGATTGACCGCGAAGCAGCGGCCGTCTGATCGGCAACGTTGCCGAAGGATGCATCATGGCGTGCCCGCATGTATGTGCTGCAAGCTCGTTCGCAGAAACGGCGGGTGTCAGACTGTCGGCAGAACGGGTGAAGTATTCTTGCTGGCGAGAGATGATCGGGGTCTGCCAAAACGCTTCCTGCTGGAAATTCCATAAGGCCCGTTTGGCCGCGCTCCATCGCGCGCCTAATGATATTCTGCTCCCAAATATGTTTTTGAGAAGGGGTCGCAGCATGGTGAGGGCAGGCTCGATATGTTTCGCGAATTTGCGAGTTCGGCGCCAAACAAGCAAGGACTTCCGTGCGATCGGTTGTTTTCCCCGAAAAAATCCCGACAGCAGCCGGATGGGTAAGCTTAATGCACTACTCGACTGGTTAGAGGTCCGCCCCAAATTCGAACCGGATGACGTTGCCGGCCTGTGGGTGGACTGGAGGAATTCGAACGTTGTTACAATTGCGCTGCATAATAACGTTCGGCAGGGATTATTTGTCACCCTCTGACGGTCCGAATGCCGATCGGATTGTCCGCCAGGCAACGACCGTTGCGGTCAACAATTCTAGCTTAACTGCGTCCAACGCGGCTCCGCCCAGGCTATTCGCGTCGCCGATGCCATAGCGTTTGCGAATGAGCGCGTAACGCAGCCGCGCCGGCAGCGGCCGTTGCGAGCGGCGATGCGAGCCCGGGCCGCTCATGCGCGCGAGGTGCGCTTTGATGACGGCGCATGACGCGGGATCGATGCGCTCGACGGACTGCAATATGACGGCTGCACCCTCAACGCCGAACGGGTTGTCGCGCAGCAATTCGATTTTGAGAAATGGCACGCCACAGTCGAACAGGACTTCACGCCAGAACAACAGCATCGGATTGGCTGCATGGCGGGCGGGAATGTGGCGGTCATTCTTATAAAGCGCTTGGTAGCGAAAACCGGCAGCAAGCAGGCGTTGCGAGGTGCCCACTTCACCCTGCGCAATAATCTGCTTCTTGCTCATTGCCACGAACGGCTGCCCCAGCGCTTGCGCGAACGCGGGGTGGCGGACCACCCGTGGTTCGAACAGCAAGAACCAGCTCTGCGGGTGCGGCGTAATTTCAGCGCTCTCGACGAAGCCGTAAAAGTCGGCCGGCTCGCGCGTCAGCCGCTCGAAAGCCGTTCGCAACCCGCCGATCGGGCCGTAGACGCTGTCGTTGGCAAGCAGGAGTCGGCCGTTGATGCGCGTACCGTGCTTGGCAAAGCCCGCCGACCAAGAGCCGAAATCGAGCCCGGCATTCTCCCGTAGGATGACGTCTTCGCAATCGGTGGCGAGTCGCGCAACCTCAGTCGAGTCGAGCCGCGCGGTGGAGACGAAGATGACGGAAAAATTCAGCTGCCTGAGTTCGCGCAGATAGCGAAGGACGTAGTCGTCGACTTTGCCATCCTTGTCGTAATGGGCGAACAAACAGACGTCTTGCATGGAAATCAGCTCTTGCGCCCTTGTGCAGCATTGATGGCTTTCACCTCAGGCGACTGGCACCTGTACCTTCGATCAAACAAGCCGCGACGTTCTCGACATGCTTAGCTTGCCGGAACTGTAAACGACATCCATCGGGTCGGGCCGGCGCGGGGGCCAGGCCAGACAGAACATTGAACCGCGCACGAGGCTCAGATTTGGATTATAACATGGATCATTCTCGAGAATGGCATTCCATCGTTGACGCATGAGATCGACATCGTGCCGAAATTGGCTGCGCCTGTCTGGGGCAGCGTGATGTCCGAGCGTATGCAATTCGTGGTGATACATTTCGACCGACGGTACGAAAACGATGCGTGCACCGGTTCTGCGGATCCTGATGCATAGGTCGACATCGTTGAAGGCGACCGGAAGTGATTCATCAAAGCCTCCCGCTGCGTCGAATACTTCACGTTTTATCACGAGACACGCGGCAGTGACGCAGGAGTAGTCCTGTTCCAATCCGGCCCGGCCGAAATACCCGAGGTATCCCCGGCGCGAACGCCTGAAGGCATGATCGGCGACGCCGCCTGATCCGAGAACCACGCCTGCATGCTGGATGAGGTTATTCGGATAATACAGCGTTGGACCTGCCGCGCCGACACCGTCGAGACGCACGCGAGAAACCAATCGCTCCAGCCAATCTTCCGTGATCACTTCCACATCGTCGTTGAGAAAACAGAACAAAGCGCCGCGGGCGGCGGCGGCGCCGTAATTGCACACCCAGGAAAAGTTGAAGGGCATCTCTTCGTATTCGACCGTCCGCAGACGGGGGTTTGCCAGGAGGGGGGCGAATTGGGGATCGTTCTTGGCGGCACGTATGTGATCTGCGCGCGCTACGATCAACAGGTCGAAATTATCATAGCTGGACTTCGACAAGACCGATGCTAGGCATTTCGCGGTGGTGGCGTTGGAGAGCGTCGTCGGCACGACGATGCTGACTGTCGGTCGCGGCTCTGGCGGATCGTAGTCTATTTGATAATAACCGCCGCGGGCGGGCTCGACTTGCGCGTGAATGCGAAGGCGCTGGAAATGGTCCGCGATCGCCGATCGACCAGCATTCCACGCATTTGACTGATCGGAGGTGGAGCTTGCCGGCGTCCGTCGATGGTAAAGCACGCGCTGAATGTGCCGTATGCGGTCGGCTGACGTGCGCTCGGAGCAGCGCAGGGTGAGATCGTAATCCTCGGCACCTTCGTAGCGCGGGCGAAATCCTCCCACCTCCTCGACAACGCGGCGCCGGTAGACGCCGAGATGGCCGAATGCGTTCTGCGACAGCATGAGCGCCGCGTTCCAAGCGGACTTGAAATAAGGATCGAAAAGCCTCCCTCTGTCGTCGATCTTGTCCTCGTCCGAGAACAGGAGATCGACTTCGGGATGCAAGGCAATTTCCCGGGCCGCCCAAAACAAGGCGTCTTCGCTCAGAAGATCATCCGCGTCGAGCAAGGCGATGTAGTCGCCGCTCGCCAGCGCCAGCGCGCTGTTGGAATTGACACTGGCATGACCGCTCTCGGTTCCGAACGTCAAATGAATCCGCTTATCCTGCGCGGCTTGGTGCTCAAGCGGCGACCGACTGCCGGCAGCCGTCGACGCATCGCCGGAAATGCAAAGCTCCCAATGCGGATAGATCTGGGCGCGGACCGATCCGATCGCCTCACTCAACCACTTCGGATCGACGTTAGAGATCGGCATTATCACTGAAATCAGCGGGCGTGCCGGCCATGTGGCCGCGTCAGCAGTCATAGCGGCGCGCAGCCTCGGCGTGATTGCGGCGTACTTGTCGATCCATTTGCGATAGAGTCTGGGCGTCTGCCTTCTGTAAGCGAGCAGCGATTTGAGGCGGATGAGGCCGCGGACTAACGGCCATGCCGTGAAAATGAAGAACCGTTTGGCAGCCCGCCGCGCGGCCGATCTGCGATCGGGGACATTCACGCCTTCACCGGTCGGGACCAACATTTCCTCGCAATTCGCGGTACGGCCTTTGCCGCAACGGCCAACTGGCTGCCTTATCGCTCATCGCTGTCAGGGTTGCAATTTGAGAATAAAGCTCCTAGGCGAAATCAGGCGATCGGCCGCCGGAGCATCTTTCGATCTTCGTTGCGAATGATAGAAATTCTTCGTGCCTTATATAGACGGGTGCAGCGGCTGCGGAATTGTCGCGATGCCGAACTGCTTAAATCCTCGCCGCTGTTCGATGGCGATTGGTATCTGAAGCAGAATCCGGACGTCTATGACGCCAGTGAGGACCCGGTTGATCACTACCTGCGGTCCGGGTGGTGGCAAGGACGCGATCCAAGTCCATATTTCCGCGGCAACCTTTATCTCGCGCTCCACCCCGAGGCCCGCCTAAGCGCAAAAAGCCCGCTGATCCATTACCTACGAACGGTAGGGACGCGGCCGCCTGACGTGCGTGTTGAAGGTGACTGGGAATTTCTGAGCGGGATTCTGGCTGCCAAGCGCTTGCCCATCGAACAGGAGCTGAGACCGGCGACGGGTAAATCAGCCAAAGGGCCGATCGCTAGAGCAGCGGTCGCGAGTGCCGAATCGGCGCCATTGAACGTCGTGCTGATCAACTATGGTGCGTTTGACAGCAACAGCGGAATGCACGTTTTCGGCTTCGCCAATGCGTTGAGCGCGTTGGGGCATCGAGTCGTGGTTTCGGCTATGGGCACTCCCGGCCAAGCTGACGGCACGGATGCATCGGGCTTTCTGACTGTTCCCAATCGGGACATTCGAGAAAATCCTGGAATATTGGCCAAATTATTTTCTGGCAATGGAAACGGTACGCCAGATCTCGTTCATTGCTGGACGCCGCGTCCTGTCAATTGGAGCGTTGTGCGTGCGGTGACGCGCGAGTACAAATGCCCGTATCTCGTCCACTTCGAAGATAACGAGATGGCGGTGGCGCGCGCATTTGGCAGCGTCCGCGCTGGGACCCCTGTGAGCAAATTACCACCGGGCGTTCATGAGTTCGTAGCCGGTGCCGCGGGGGCGACTATCATCGTCGACGCGCTGCGGGAAGTTTTGCCGCAAGGTCTGCCGGCTCATCTATTGCAGCCGGGCGTCGACGGCGACCTTTTTGCACATGGCTTGGATTCCGCCGAGCGCGCCCGCCTCCGTACCGCCCTGGCTATTCCTCCCGATGCATCGATCATCGTCTATCCGGGGAACATCCATCCTGCCAACGCGGACGATATGTTCAGTCTCTACGCCGCGATTCATGCCCTGAACGCGCTTGGACATAAGGTTCATCTAATCCGTACGGGAGAAGATACCATTGCGGTCATCGATCCGCGGTTTGCAAAACTTTCCATGCGATACGTGACCCATCTTGGCTGGGTCCGCCGAGAACGGCTGATCGAGCTGCTCAAGCTCGCGCATGTTTTTGTTCAGCCTGGAGGGCCGGACGACTTTAATAGCTACAGGCTGCCCTCTAAGCTGCCCGAATTTCTCGCCATGGGCCGACCGGTGGTCACGGCGCAAACCAATATCGGGCTGCTCATGCAAGACCGCGTCAACGCAATCCTTATGCAGCGCGGCGACGCGCCGGAAATCACGCACTGCGTGGAGGCGCTGATCAACGACCCGGCCTTGGTGGACCGCGTCGGCCGGGAAGGCCGCCGATTTGCTCTCGAGCATTTCGACTGGGGGCGCAGCGCGGTTGAACTCGCGGCCTTTTATCGGAAACTGCTAAAACGGAGACCAGACGTTGCCTAGCGACGTCACGCGTAATTTGCTAAGGCCCTGAAAAATTGTCCTCGGACGAAATTTCCACGCGGTAAGGCAAAATGTGGCTGGGCTCTTGCAAACGTTCTATTCATCTGATCTTGAACCGCCTCGGCTATGATGTGGTGAAACTTCGTGCGGGCACGCATTCGCTGCACGACGAGCTCGTGCACTGTCGAATGATGCGCGACAACCATCGTCAAGAACTCGATTGAGATCGAGGAGCTCTACCGGAGCTACCTATTCCCAGATTTGCCGCGGCGAGAAGGTCGCGGCAAGGAACTGAGCGATCTGATCGGCACGACCGTCAGCGAGGCGATTTATCTCATCAAGCACCTGCATGATTCGCTGAAGATTCCCGGCGATATTTGCGAATTTGGCGTCGCTCAGGGCGCAACGTCAAAGCTTCTCGCGGCTGAGATCATGGCGCTCAACGATCGCGAGCTCTGGCTATTCGACAGTTTTGAGGGTCTTCCGCCACCCAGCAAGGAGGATCGTCTCATTGACGACGTGTTCAATCTTGGCGAAATGAAAAATTATGCGGGCACCATGGCCAGCCCGGAGAGCGAGGTACTTGGCAAGCTCGCTGCCGTCAATTTCCCGGCTGAGCGCACGAAGATCAAAAAAGGTTGGATAAAAGACTTTGTCAGAAGTGCCGACCTGCCGCCTCAAATCGCTTTCGCTTATGTGGATTTTGATTTCTACGATCCCATCAAGGAAGCCCTGGAATTCGTTGATGGACGAATGCCCGCGGGGGGCCGGATAGTGGTTGACGATTACGGTTTCTTTTCAGAGGGCGCGCAGCTTGCGGTCGACAGGTTTGTTGCCGCCGCCGGAAATCGATATACATTCGCATTGCCGCTGCCTTTCGCGGGGCACTTTTGTGTCCTCAGCAAAGTCGCCTGATGGCGGTATGCGACCGTCATTGAGTACTCCGTTCACGACAGGTGCCGAGCGATTGCTCAATAGGGTTCTGACTTGGTACTTCGCCTCGCGGAACCCGGCCGTCGTCCGGGTGCGGGAATTCATTCGGCGAAACTCTTTCCTGCGGCAGCACGCACGGGCATTCTATCTTGCCCTGAGCCGCCTGACGGGGACGGCGCCCCGGATCATGACCGCTGGGCCCGGGCTTGAGGCCATTCTTGCCGCCCGCGCGATAGGCGGTGCGTTAAATGTTGCTGAACTTGAACAGATTTCGCGCACCGTGCGCCGGCGGATGCGCGTGCTGTGCGTTGCCGAGGGGGCCGAACGCGATCAAATCAGGATCGTGCTCGATGCCGCCGGCGCGCGGGTGACGTATTACGATCAGGACAGCGCCCGTCCGGCCCTTGAGTTCGACGCTGACGCGTTCGATCTCGTCGTCGCCGCCCCAGCGCACGGCCTGGACTGGCAAATTTCGGCAGTCCGCGAAAAAATCCGACCGCCGAAAAAGCTTCTCATCGTAGGCGACAGTGCAAAGCGCTCAGCCTATTCGCTGGCGAAAGCGGGGACGTCAGCGGCGCAACGACGGCAACACAACGGCGGATCGATCGCCGAAAAGCTTTCCCGTTCTGAGCCGATCAGCGTTGTGCTGGTCAACGACAACGGCCTCCGGCACGGTTCAGGTACGGCGGCAAAACGGCAAGCCGCTTCGTTACTGTTGAAGGGCTACGACGTCGCGGTCGTCGGCGGCAGCTCGACCGGACCAGGCGATTCGATGTTTGTCACTGGTATCCCGCGATTCGACAATTGGCACGGCGTTCACTCCGTTGAATTTGAGCAATACGGTGAGGGAGGCGAGGCCGAGCAGATCGCGGCGGCGGTCGCCGCCAAAGTGCGTGCCCTCGATCCCGACGTTGCGATTATTGGCGGCCTGCACGCGGCGAATTGGCCCGTAGCCGTGATTGCCGAGTTGCGATCGCATGGAATCCCTACCGTCGCTTATATGCACGATGTGTATTTGGTGACCGGCCGGTGCGCCCATCCAGAATCATGCCAGCTTTACCAAACCGGCTGCAATTCGAGCTGTCCGACGGCGGGCGAATATCCAAGTCTTGCCCCCGACAAGATCAGACCGGCGTGGCTGGAGCGTGGGGCATTATTCACGGGCGACCATCGCGTTCCGCTTGCCTGCAACAGCCATTGGACGCGAGGCGTTGTGCGGAAACGTTTCGGCGAAGCCGCGAAGGCTGACGTGGTGCACCTCGGCATCGATCACGAACTGTTCGCTCCCATGCCGAAATCTGTCGCCCGCTCGCTTCTCGGAATTCCCGAAGGGAAGACAGTGATAACGATGGGTGCGGTGGACGTTCACGACAAATGGAAGGGAGGGCCTCTTTTCACGGAAGTCTGCGAATGGCTGCGTCATCGCGACGATGTGGCTCTGGTTCTGTTCGGGCTCTCGTCGGAGCGAATTCCGGCGACGAAGAGCTTGGGTCTGGTGAGTGACGAACGCATCATGCCGCTGATCCTCAATTCTGCTGACATATTCGTCAGCACTGCGATCGAGGAGGCGTTCGGACAGACGCTGCTCGAGGCCTCCGCCTGTGGTGTGCCGGCCGTCGCGTTTGATGTCGGCGGCATTTCCGACATCGTGGTGCACGAACAATCCGGGCTGCTGGCGCCAGCCAAAACACCCGATCAGCTCAAATTCCAGATCGAGCGGTTGCTGAAGGACCCATCGCTGCGCGAAAAGATGGGGGCAAACGGCCGAAGACGGGTTGAAGCCGGTTTTACGCTTGCGCACCAGGGTAACGCTTGGGTCAATTACCTAAAAGACTTGACCGCCTCCGCGTGCGGCGCGTCACTGTCTCGTCCCTCGCATTGAGGATGCAATCGAGCTGTGAGCGCTCCCGACGAACCGAAGTCAGACGAGGCAGCCGAGCTGAACAGGTTGCAAGGCCTGGTCGTCGCGCAGGCGCGTGAGCTGATCGCGCTGCGTTCAGAAGTCTCGCTGCTGGCGAGTCAAAAAACCGCCAGCAGAGATTTCGCTACTGAGGTTTGGCGGCGCTTCCCGGGACTCGCGCGGGCGCTCAGTCAGGCCCGTCGCGCGGCACGCAAAGCGCTCGGCGCGCCAGGCCGGTTATCGCCATCCGCACACGGATCTGTTCTCGCGATCGGCGAGAGCGATGTGGCGCGCCGCTTCGCCGCCGATAAGAGCGCGGCCGCCTTGGTCTCGGTCAGTCCTGCAGCTGGCCTGACACGATCGCTGCCCGTGCAGCAGATCGACGAGCCGCCGCTGCGGCGGCCCGCCGACGGCAGCCTGGTGAAGTGGATTATCGACGATCCAAGCCGATTGCGTCAGTTCGGCACGATCGTCGCCTCCGGCACCGACGAAGTAAGCCTCGGCCTTTTGCGCGGCCGGCTGGTCGACGGTCAAACGCTCATTCTCATCCGTGAGCCTGACGATCGGATGCCGGAAAATTCGACGCTCGCGGAAGCTTGGCCGACCGAGTCTCGACGCGCCCGACTATCGCGCCTATCGGGATTTCCCGGCTTCCTGGCTCGACCCACTCGATGAACAGGGCAGGGCCGTGCCGGCCATTGTCAGCCAGGCGTCGTGGCCGAAAATCTCGGTCGTCATGGTCAGCTACAATCAGGCGAGCTTCCTCGAAGAGGGGCTGCGCTCAATTCTCGATCAAAGCTATCCCAATCTGGAACTCATCGTTATCGACGGAAATTCGACCGACGGCAGCGTCGAAATTCTGAATCGCTATCGCGATCGCGCAGCGGCAATGGTGATCGAACCGGATCGCGGTCAATCGGATGGATTGAACAAGGGATTTGCGCGGGCTACCGGCGATATTCTGACTTGGGTCAACAGCGACGACCTCTTGGAGCCCGGCGCGCTGTTTCGCGTGGCGCAAACATTTGCGGCGTACCGCGCCGACATGGTCGCGGGTGGGTGCCGGCAAATCGGAGTCCGGCGCAATGACGTGATCGTCAACCATCACAATCGCTTGCCGTTCGGCTTGCCGGTCGCGCTGCCGCTCGGGTTGCTGTTGGAGATGGACCGCTTCTGGCTGACCGGCAGCTTCTTTTATCAGCCGGAGGTTTTCTTCAGCCGGGACATCTGGAACAGAAGCGGCGGCCGGTTGCGCACGGATTTGAATTACGTGCTCGACTACGATCTGTGGGTACGCATGGCGGCGGCGGGAGCGACCGTCGTCCATATTCCGGATTTCCTCGCCTGCAGCCGCACGCACGGTCAGCAGAAGACGACGGTGGGATTTCCGCAAATGCCTGAGGTTCAACGGCTATTGGGGGAATACGGCCGCCGGCTCGCCAGTCCACCGCCGGACTAGGCCTGAGCCATCGACGACGGCCGGAAATAGATATCTTATAATTATCTGATTTCATTGGTATAAATCACGTTCATTGTCTGAACGATCGGTCTTGACGTTCACGCAATGAACGGGATAGGCTGCCGGCTTGGGTGAGGGCCATGCCGTTTCCTGCCGCCAGGTCAGCCGATGTTGAGAAGACCCGGATCATGCTGGGTCTGCTCGAATCCGTCGAACGCGGCGGCGAGCAATCGCAACGGCGTCTCGCGTCCGAGCTCGGCGTCGCGCTCGGCTTGGTCAACACGTATCTCAAGCGCTGCGTCAACAAGGGGCTTGTCAAAGTCCGCAGCGTGCCGGCGCGGCGCTACGCCTATTATCTCACCCCTAATGGCTTCGCCGAAAAATCCCGGCTGACACTCGAGTACTTGTCGTGCTCGTTGACCTTGTTTCGTCAAGCCAAGAAGGATTGTACGGCGGCCCTTGTGACGGCGCGCGAGCGCGGATTTTCGCGGGTCGCTGTGTTGGGTGCCAACGACCTCGCTGAGATCGCGGCCATCTGCTCGTTCGATCTCGGCGTGACGATCGTCGCGGTGATCGATCCGAAATCTGAGTTGACCCGCTTCATCGGCGTGCCTGTCGTAAAATCGCTCGACGCCCTCGATGGTTCGATCGACGCCTTGCTGGTCGCCGACCTCGCCCCGACGCCCGACACGATCAAGGCGGCGGTGGGCCGCTTCGGGGCCAAAGGCGTTCTCATTCCCGAATTCATCGGGCTCTCCGTCGCCGAACTACCGGAGGAGCGGGCATGACCGATTTCGGCTCCCAGTGGCACGTCGTGCAGACGCACCCGCGCGCTGAGGAAAAGGCGGCCTCACATCTGCTGCGGCAAGGCTACGGCATCTATCTGCCGCGCTACCTCAAGCGGCGCCGGCACGCACGCAAGATCGAAACGATCTCCGCGCCGCTCTTTCCGCGTTATCTGTTCGTCGCCATCGATCGCATGACGCAGCGCTGGCGTTCGATCCGCTCGACGGTCGGCGTCACTCATCTGGTCTGCAACGGCGAGGACCCGGCCTGGGTGCCGGACAAGGTGATATCCGACCTGCGCGGCCGCGAGGATGAGCGCGGCTTCGTGCATCTCGATTTGCGGCCGCGCTTTGCGCTGGGTGACAAGATCCGCGTGGTCGATGGCGTATTCGACGCCTGTCTGGGACTTTTCGACGGAATGGCCGATCACGAGCGGGTGGCGATCCTGCTCGATCTGTTAGGCCGCAAAGTGCGCGTGGTTCTGGACCGGGATGCCGTCGCGGCGGCGTAAGTCGCTCCGAGACACGCGTAAATCGTTTCGCTTCGGGTTGATCGAATTCACCCGGAGTGCGGTAGCATAGGCTCTGCAACAACACCGCATCGCCGACACGGAAGATCGGTGCTTTAAGCGCCATCACCTGCGCGGTTGGTGGCATCGACGAAATGACCGACAAGATCGCACTCATCACCGGGGTCACCGGCCAGGACGGCGCCTATCTCGCCGAATTCCTGTTGCGGAAAGGGTACGTCGTTCACGGCATCAAACGCCGCTCGTCGTCGTTCAACACCGAGCGTGTCGATCATCTCTATGAGGACCCGCATCTGCCGAACGTGCGCTTCTTCATGCACTACGGCGACATGACCGACTCGACCAATCTGATCCGGGTCATTCAGGAGACCAAGCCGGACGAGATTTACAATCTCGCGGCGCAAAGCCACGTGCAGGTGTCGTTCGAAACTCCCGAATACACCGCCAACGCCGATGCGTTGGGCACATTGCGGCTGCTCGAGGCCATGCGCATCCTCGGTATGGCGAACACCGCGCGCTTCTATCAGGCGTCGACCTCCGAACTTTACGGCCTGGTGCAGGAGACGCCGCAGCGCGAAACGACGCCGTTCTATCCGCGCAGCCCCTATGCGGCGGCCAAGCTCTACGCTTACTGGATCACGGTGAATTACCGCGAGGCCTACGGCATGCACGCCTCGAACGGAATTCTGTTCAACCACGAGAGCCCGATCCGCGGCGAGACCTTTGTCACGCGTAAGATCACGCGCGCGGTCGCGGCCATTCATCTCGGACTGCAGAACCGGCTCTATCTCGGCAATCTCGGCGCCCAGCGCGACTGGGGCCATGCGCGCGATTACGTCGAAGGGATGTGGCTCATTCTGCAGCAGGATCAGCCGGACGATTTCGTGTTCGCGACCGGGGAGACCCATTCGGTGCGCGAGTTCGTCGAAGCGCGCCTTCGCCGAGGTTGGCCGCAAGATAATTTGGCGCGGAAAAGGCCTCGACGAACAAGGCATCGATGAAAACACCGGCGAGCCAATGGTCATGGTCGATCCGCGCTACTTCCGGCCTACCGAGGTCGATGTTCTGATGGGCGACGCGTCGAAGGCCAAAAGAAAGCTCGGCTGGACGCACCGCTCCACCTTCAGCCAGTTGGTGAAGGAAATGGTTGCCGCTGACCTCGACACCATCAAAAGCGAGCGCTGGCGTTCCAACCGCGCTGACTAACCGAACCTACCCGTAGAAAGTTATCGCTCTTGCCGTTCCGCGCTGCGCGACTAGTTCGCAAATGGAATTTGGTTCCGGCCGTCAAGGCGTTTAACCGGCAAATGCGCCGCCTCGTCGGCGTCGGCTACCGATTGCAGTTCGAGGCCGAGTGGCGTGTCGATCCAACGCCCGAATGGTACGACCACCTGATTCATCAATATTGGCTCTGGCCGATTTCGCGCAATCCGATGAGCTGGGAGCGAGGAATTTTCAGCATGCTGCCGATGAAGGAAGGATGCCGGGTTCTCGATTTATGTTGCGGGGGCGGATTTTTTGCCCACCACTTCTTCTCAAACCGCGCGTCCTCGATCATATCGGTGGATTTTGATGCGGGCGCGATTGCACACGCCAAAAGAAACTTCCGCGCGCCGAACGTCGACTATCGCTGCGCCGATATCCGCATCGATATGCCGGAAGGCACCTTCGACAACATTGTCTGGGATGCGGCGATCGAGCATTTCACCCTCGAAGAGACGGCAAAGCTCCTGCTCGATATGAAGCGGCGTCTTGGCAGCAATGGCGTGTTGAGCGGCTACACCCTCGTTGAAAAGCCGACGGGGAAGTCATTGGAGCATCATGAGTACGAATTCAAGTCGAAGGAAGAATTGGCGGGCATTTTGAAGCGGCATTTTGCCAACGTGCGGGTCTTTGAGAATATTTCGAACGATGAGTTCGAACGGCGGCACAATCTGTATTTTTACGCATCCGATGGTCGGTTGCCGTTCGACCCGGACTGGCCAGAGGTGGTTAGGTTGTAGCAGCGAAGCCTTAATTTGTGGTCTTCGCAATAAAGTTATGGGCATGAGAACATTATCCAATACCGACGCTCTGGCCGATACGGGCAAATCCTCGACGGCGGCGCAGGATATCGTTGCCGGCTTGCTGAAAAGAGAGTTGTGGGTTCGGATCGGCTGGCTTGAGGTCAAGCGGCGCTATGGCCGCACCACACTTGGTCCGTTCTGGAACACGGCGACGCTTGCGATTTATGTCATCGCCGTCGGAATTGTCGGCTCTGGCCTATGGCACCAGAACGTGCGCGACTATATGCCATTCCTTTGCAGCGGAATGATCGTTTGGGCGCTCATCTCACTGGTCATCATCGAATCCTGCAGCTTGTTCATCAGCGGCGATGCCTTCATTCGCAACTTTAGCTTTGAATACTCGGTTCTGGCCTATGCGCTGGTTTGGCGAAATTTCATTGTATTTACGCACAATATGGTGGTCTATCTCATCATCGCGCTGTTGCTGAAGCCGAGCGTGCTCGGCCCGGCAGCGCTGCTGGCGATCCCCGGTCTTCTGCTTGTTCTGATCAACGGTGTGTGGATTGCCCTCTTGTTTGGGATGCTGTGCTTGCGTTTCCGCGACGTGCAGTACTTGATGCAGACTGCGGTGCAGGTCTTGACCCTGATCACGCCAATCTTTTGGCCGCCCGAAAGCCTGTCCGGATCGTTGCGCCTGGCCTTCGTAGAGATCAATCCGCTCTTTCACCTGATCGACGTTGTGCGTTCGCCGCTACTCGGCCAACTGCCCGAAGCGTCAAGCTACCTCGCCGTACTGGCGATCACCGTCCTCGGCTGGGGTGTAACATACCTATTCTTCCAAAAATTCCGGCGCCGGATCGCGTACTGGAGCTGACATCCCTTATGGCGATGGTGCACCTCGAAAACGTCCGCGTCGACTTTCCAATTTATGGCGCGCAACGCAGCCTGGGCCGTGCCCTGTTACAAAGGGCGACGGGCGGGGCCATACAGCGCGAAGGCCGCCACGGCGCTCGGGTCATGGTTCACGCGCTAAGCAACGTTTCGCTTCGACTCGAGGATGGCGACCGCCTGGGATTGGTGGGCCACAACGGTTCCGGCAAGTCGACCCTGTTGAAAGTGATCGCCGGCATTTACGAGCCGGTCTCCGGCCGGTTGACTGTGGACGGTCGCGTAACGCCGCTTTTGGAAATGATGCCCGGCTTGGACCTTGGGGACACGGGCTACGAGAACATCATCACCGCGGGCCTGTTACATGGCCTGTCGCGGGCGGAAATCGTGGAAAAAATTCCTGAGATCGAGGAATTCTGCGAGCTAGGCGAATATCTGACACTGCCGGTGCGTACCTATTCGGCCGGGATGAAAATGCGTCTCGGCTTCTCGCTAGCCACAGCTCTTAAACCAGGCATCCTCTTGGTGGACGAAACCTTCGGTACTGGAGATCTTCGTTTCACCGAACGTGCGGCTAAGCGCTTGGACAAGTTTATGGAGCGAAGCCCCATCATCGTACTCGCCAGCCATTCCGAAACCATGATCCGATCGATCTGTAATAAGGCAGCTCTTCTACACGAAGGCCAGCTTGTCGGCGTCGGATCAGTCGACGAGATATGCGAACGCTACGAAGCTATGGTCCATGCCAACACTGAAACTATTAGCTCGGTGCCGCCGCGCTTGACCTACAGCGAAGACTTGATTCGCGAGGTCGGCATCGCTGACCGGCTCGCGCGGTGTACTGGTGCGGTTCGCTTCACTAGAGCAGCTGCGCTGGATGCAGGCGGCAAGTCCAGATGGACGTATGAGCCAGGCGAGACGATAACTTTCCGCTTCGAATACGAAGCGTTCAAGCCGTTCCCAAGCTTGGGCTTACTGTTTCGGTTGTGCCTGTCAGCCGAAAATGCCGGTGGATCAAATATCGTCACGGAAATTCGCGAGGTCGTGCACACGGAAATGCTCCAAATCGGTCAAATCGGCGCGGTCGAATTGACACTGCCGCGATTGAAGCTGATGCCAAACAGATTGATGCTCTATGTCTGGCTTGGACGCGCTGACTTCCGCGAAAGTAGCGACGTTCTTGATGAGAACGTTGGCTTTCCGCCCCTCATCATCAGTGCCGAGACAAATAAGATAAAATCGCACGGCGTTGTTTCGCTTGATCACGAATTCCGAAGGGTCGATTCGAACGAACAAGTTATGGATTGAGTGAACGCGTTTATCGTCGCCCTGTGCTTTTACCGCCCATGTATACCAAGACACGAGAATTTCCTGTAAAATGTTAGCTATAGTTCAAGCCAGGTTGTCGTCGTCTCGACTGCCAGGAAAAGTCTTGCGATCGATGGCAGGGCGGCCGATGCTCGACTGGTTGATCGGTCAACTGACCCAGGCAAAACATATCCATCAAGTGATGATTGCGACATCGGATCGTTCTACGGACAATCTGATTGAAGGCTATTGTGCCAAGGCAAAACTAACTTGCTTTCGAGGGTCATTAAATAACGTCGCTGAACGGCTTGCCGCAGCCGCCGAATGGATGGGCGCCTCCGAATTTGTTCGGATCAGCGGTGATAGTCCCTTGCTCATGCCTAGTGTCGCAGATGCGGTCGTGAGCCTGTACGAGCAAAGCGATGTCGATCTTGCTACCAACGTGCAGCGACGTACGTTCCCCAAAGGCCTATCCGTGGAAGTAGTGCGAGTCGAAGCTTTGCGGAAGTCGCAGGCGATGACGCTGTCGGGCGAGGAGGAGCACGTTACACAAACGCTTTATCGGCTTCCAGAGCAATTCAGAATTGCCAATCTTACGAGTGGCGGTGACTGGGGCGCGATTCAGATGTCGGTAGACACCGAGTCAGATTTTGCGCTTGTGGAACGAATGATTAGGGCGATGGACAGCAGGCCGGGCCAGTTAGACTTGCCAAGCCTTATCGCGCTGCGCGAACGCTGCGTGGCGGAGGTCGCGGCGTGAACGATGTCGTGCTGCGCGCTGCCGTCATCGGCCTTGGCGTCGGTGAGCGGCACATCGCGGGTTACGAAGCGGATCCGCGTTGCCGTGTTGTCGCTCTGTGCGACGTCGATGAGGCAAAGCTCGCGGAAGTGGGGGGGCGCCATCCGGGGCGTAGGCTGGTCTCTGACCCGTTCGCGATCTTGCGTGATCCCGAGATCGACGTTGTGTCGGTCGCTTCTTACGATGACGCGCACTTTGCTCAGGTCATGGAAGCTTTTGCATTCGACAAACATGTTTTCGTTGAAAAGCCGCTTTGCCTGCATGAGACCGAATTGCGAGAAATCCGGCTAGCCATTGAGGGCAAGCCACGCCTGCGGCTTTCATCGAACTTGATCTTGCGCCGCAGTCCACGTTTCGCGGGTCTTCGCGAGCGAATTCGCTCTGGTGCCCTCGGCATTCCCTATTACTGCGAGGGGGACTACAACTATGGTCGCTTGCATAAGATCGTGGACGGTTGGCGGGGAAAACGCCCCTATTATTCGGTGGTCCACGGCGGCGCAATCCATATGATTGATCTTCTGCTTTGGCTATTGGACGAATACCCCGTCGCGGTCACTGCCTTCGGCAACGGTGTCGCAACCCGCGGAACGCAATTCAAGTTCAATGATTGTGTCGCCGCGTTGCTCAAATTTCCGAGTGGAGTAACTGCAAAAATCACGGCTAATTTCGGTTGCGTCTTTCCGCACCACCACAATCTCAGCGTCTATGGGACCGCAGCGACTTTCATCCATGATCATCAGGGCGCCAGGTTCTATGTGTCGCGAAATCCTGAGGTCGCTCCAAGTGATATCGAAGACGCTTACGTGGGGCCGGCAAAGGGCGACATGTTGCCGTCTTTCGTAGCTTCCATCCTCGACGGCGGCGATCCGGAAGTCACCGCACGCGAGGTGTTCAACGCGATGGCGGTATCACTTGCAATCGAGAAGTCTGCGCATCTCGAGCAGACCATTACGATTCAATAATGCGAGTGTGAGCGGAGGGGCATGAGTTTGTTACAACAATCAAAATTGGCGACCAGAAATCTGCCATTCGGCCGACCGATCATTGGTGAGGAAGAGCGAGCTGCGGTCATCGACGTCTTGTCGGGGCCCATTCTTGTGCACGGACCGCGCGCCACGCAGTTTGAAGGCAATTTCGCGGCCTATACCGCTGCACCGCACGCGGTGTCGGTGTCGTCCTGTACGGCAGGGATGCATCTCGTTTGGCTGACTCTTGGCCTGCGCGCCGGTGACGAAGTCATCGTGCCGGCGATGACCCACGTTGCGACCGCTCATGCCGTCGAACTCACCGGCGCAAAGGCGGTGTTTGTCGATGCCGAGCCGCGAACGGGCAACATTGATATCGATCGACTTGCCGCCGCTGTCACCAATCGGACCCGCGGTATTGCCATTGTGCATTATCTGGGCATGCCGGCCGAAATGCTGCGAATCGTTGAGTTTGCGCGCGAGCGCGGATTGTTCGTCATGGAGGACTGCGCGCTTGCGCTTGGTAGCGCCATCGCCGGACAGCATGCAGGTTTGCTGGGCGACTGTGGTGTCTTTTCCTTCTACCCCGTCAAGCACATCACCACGGCCGAAGGGGGGATGATCATTCTCAAGGACGCTGAGCTAGCCAGAAAGCTTCGCCTGAAAAAGGCATTCGGCGTCGATCGCAGCCACGGAGAACGAGACACGCCGGGTGTCTACGACGTCATCGATCTGGGCTTGAACTATCGCATGAGTGAAATTCACGCAGCGATCGGTATCGAGCAACTGAAGAAAATCTCGTTATTCCTCGAGCGTCGAGACGAGAATTACCGCGTACTGCGGCAATGCCTCGCAGGCGCTCGGAGAATTTCATTGTTCGAGGCATCTGGCCCCGCGCTCGTCAACAGTCATTACTGTCTCTCAATATTGCTCGATCCCGATTTGGGCACGTATCGGCCGAAAATCATGGCCGCGCTGAGCCGGCGTGGAATTGGAACGAGCGTGTATTACCCGCACCCGGTCCCGCGAACTACTTACTACGCGCAAAAATACGGCTGGAAAACTGGTTCGTATGCCAATGCTGAGCGAATAGCCGACTATTCAATAGCCCTCTCGGTGGGACCGCACCTGACCATTGAGGATATGGAATACATGGCCGAGGCTGTGCGAGCTGCAATTGAGGAGTCTCATTAATGAACAGTCTTTCGGGCAAACGCATTATTTTGATCGGCGGCGCAGGCTTCATAGGTCACAACCTTGCACTGGCTTTGCGCGACGCCGGCGCCGACGTGCATGTCGCCGACGGCCTTCAGGTCAACAATCTCGGCGCATTTTCCAATGTGATCGGCGATCCGAACAAAAAACTCTACCTCCATGTCATCAATGAACGAATGCGCTTGCTCAATGAGGCCGGTATTCCGCTTCATGTCATCGATGCGCGTGATTACCATGTGCTGACCCGTACCTTCAACGAAATCAAACCGCAGGTCGTGGTGCAGCTCGCTGCGATCGCGCACGCAAATCGATCGAATAAGGATCCCTTCAGCACCTTCGACCACAGCTTCAGAACGTTGGAAAACGCATTAGATTGTTCCCGGGGTCACACGGCGGTGGTCGAACGCTTCGTCTATTTTTCCTCATCGATGGTGTACGGGAATTTCGACGGCGAGGCCGTGACCGAGGACCGGCATTGCGAGCCCCTCGGTATATACGGTGCGTTGAAATATGGCGGCGAGCGTCTGGTGATCGCGTACAATCAGGTCTTCAATCTGCCTTATACGATCGTACGTCCGTCTGCGCTTTATGGTCAGCGCTGCGTTAGCCGCCGTGTGGGGCAGGCATTCATCGAGAATGCGCTGCGCGGTCTGCCACTAACGGTGAACGGCGATGGAACCGACGCGCTGGACTTCACTTATATCGGCGATCTGGTGCAAGGACTGATGCTTTGCATTGGTCATCCTGCCGCCCAAAACCAGACCTTCAACATCACTTTCGGCGGCGCTCGCTCGCTCAATCAGATGATCGACATCATGCGACGCGAATTTCCCGGCGTGGAGGTGAGGTATCAGCCGCGTGACGCCCTGATGCCAGAACGAGGAACGTTATCGGTCGGCAAGGCGCGCAAGCTCCTGGGTTACGAGCCGGCGCACCCGCTCGAACGGGGTTTTGTCGAATACATCGACTGGTACAAGGATCTCGCGGCCACGCGCCCTGAGTTCTTTCGCCCGAATTTTGTGGCTGTTTGATCCACGATCGATGCGCGGCATTCATGTCTTCGTTAATGGGCAGCGCGGATTGCCCGTTATCGAGAGGCTTTGCGATGTCGGCCACGATGTTGCATCGGTGATAACTCCGGTGGGAAAGCCAGTGCCAGGCTTGGAGCGTGTGTGTGGGTTACGCAGCGTCGGAGTTCGGACGACGAATGCAGTCAATGAAGACAGTTTCCTTGCGGAAATGCGCGTGGCGATGCCAGAACTTTTTGTCATCGCAGGCTTTCCCACTATCTTCACGCGACCGCTATACAGCCTGCCGCGGCTCGGTACGATTAATCTACACGGCGGTCCGGTTCCCCGCTATCGCGGCGGCTCGCCGTTAAATTGGCAGATGATCAATGGCGAAAAGACTATTGGGATCACCGTTTTGCGCGTGGACAACGGAATAGATACCGGCCCTGTCGTGGCGGAGGCGAATTTCTTGATCGGCCCCCGCGATACCATTGCTGAGGTTCACAATCAGGCCAACGGCCTTTTTCCCGATTTGGTGGTCAAAGCCATCTCGCAGGTCGAAGAGAATCCGGATAGCGGCCGAGTGCAGAATGAATCGGCCGCGTGCTACTGGCATCAACGCAATGACAGCGATGGAAGATTGAACTTCGCAGCCATGACGGCCATTCAGATCGATCGCATGGTCCGAGCCTTAAGCCCGCCCTATCCGGGGGCCTTCGCATATCTAGGCGATCGCAAGGTCCGCCTATTCCGGGCGTTGATTCCCGATTTCGCGCTTCGCGGATGTCCCGGCCGCGTTTGTTACATTCAAGGCCGAGGTCCTTACGTAGTCTGTTCCGATCGCGCCATTTTGCTTGAAAAACATGCGATCGAGGGTGACGCAACAGCAAGATTGCGTCATGGGGATGTCCTGCAATAGTGCTTGGTCGTGCAATGAAGCTAGGACACGTTGATTTGACGCGCGAGGTGCTGGTTGTTGCCGAAATCGGCAACAACCATGAAGGCAGTTTCGCTCTCGCAGAAGAGATGATCGGTCGTGCGGCCGCGGCGGGCGCGCAGGCGGTAAAGTTCCAAACCTTCGTTCCCGAACATTATGTGTCTAGACAGGACGCGGCACGTCTCGATCGCCTGCGTAAATTTGCATTTACGTCGCAGCAATTCGAAAGCTTGGCAAATACGTCAAAGAGGCTTGGCCTTCTCTTCTTCTCGACGCCGTTCGACTTGGCGAGTGCGGATGTGTTAAACCGCTTTTGTCCGATCTTCAAAGTCGCTTCTGGCGACAATGATTTTCTATCATTGATCGAGCGCGTCGCGTCCTTTCGAAAGCCGATCCTGCTTTCGACCGGGCTGGCCAATATCACCGATCTTGAGCGGGCGCACAGTGTAATCCTGCGCAGTTGGGAGAAGGCTGGCCACGCCGGCGAGCTTGTCCTTCTCCATTGCGTCGCCTCTTATCCGGCTCCTGTGGAGGAAGCGAATCTCTTGGCTATCCGGACCTTGGCTCAACATTTCGGAGGCCTAGTCGGATATTCAGATCATACGCTGGGGATCGACGCGGCGGTCTTGAGCGTCGCATTGGGCGCGCGCGTAATTGAAAAGCATTTCACGCTCGACAAAAATTATTCCGATTTTCGCGATCACCAGCTTTCGGCGGACCCGCGAGAGATGGAGGAGCTCGTCCACCGGGTGAGAATGGCGGCCAAGCTTCTCGGCGATGGCCGCAAGACGGCGCAGCCTTCGGAGGAGGGGAATCGGGTCGGGCTCCGTCGCTCCATCGCGGCAGGCTGCGATCTCTCAGCGGGTACGACGCTGCGGGCGGAGCATTTGACTTGGGTTCGTCCCGGCAGCGGCATACCTCCGGGCGACGAGGCGACGGTGCTCGGCCGCACTTTGCAGCGCCCACTGAGACAGGGTGAGTTACTGAACCCTGCAGACCTAGCCTGATACGGCTGCGCGATGAAGCTCGCAATCCTGACAACCGAGACGCCGCATCACACCTATTTTGTTCGTGAAATCGCGCGCCGCTTTCCGGTCGCTCGGGTTTATTGCGAGACGTCCTGCTTGAGCGCATCATTCGACACCTTTCATTCATCCGAGAAGACCCGAGATGAGTACGAGAGCGTGCTATGGTTTGATGGGCGTCAGCCCCGGCTCTGCGAATTTGCCGAGACGGACGCAATTGTCTCCATGAACGAAGCGTCGTCTGTCGCTTCGTTCGCAAATCTCAAACCGGACATTGTGCTGGTCTTTGGAACGGGTCGGTTGAACATCTGCGGTCCTGACCGTGCAGCCTGCCTTCATGCTGAACCTTCATGGCGGCGATCCGGAAAATTATCGCGGGCTCGACAGCCATCTGTGGGCCATTTACCACCGCGATTTCGAGGCGCTGGTGACGACGTTGCACTTCGTCACGTCCGAACTCGACGACGGCGACATCGTAGGGCAGATGCGCGTGCCGCTCAGATCCGGCATGGCGCTGCATCAGTTGCGCGCGGCTAACACTGAGGTGTGCGTTGAGCTCACTGTGTCAGCGTTAGAAGCACTGCGATCGCGCGGTGTTTTGGATGCCCGACGCCAACTGCGGTGCGGCCGCTATTACTCGTTTATGCCGACGCCGCTTAAGGAATTGTGCAACCGGCGGTTTGCCACGCACACCAGTCGGCTTCGTATAACGGCCGGCAGCGATGTTGAAACTCGTTGACCGTCTGACCGTCGACGGCAGTTTGACGATCTTCCTATTTCACGGCGTCATTGCGCACTCGGAGGGGCGGGTACGGAACTATACCTCGAAACATCTGCTGGCTTCAGTGTTCCGTGACGCCATCGAGGGTCTGGCCCGAGCCGGTGAGCCTCTGTCCATGGATCAGGTCGCCGAGACATGCAAATCGGCCCGTCCGTTTCCAAAGGGCGCCTTCGCCGTTACATTTGACGACGGGTTTGAAAACAACTGGTCCGTGGCGCGTCCTATCCTCGAAGAACTGAAAATTCCCGCTACGATTTACGTTACTACGCGTTTTGTGGATGAGAACGCCATGTCGTGGATCGATCGCATCGAATGGGCGTTCGAGTGTATCGAGGCCGGGACGCTTGAATTGCCCTGGTCGGCTGCGCCAGTTCAATTTCACGACGACGAAAGTAAGGTTCGCGTCCTCAATGACATCCGTCGGAACGTTAAGAGCAATATTGCGTTCAATAGCGAAGCGTTAGTGTCAGATATTTTTCGCCAACTCGATCTTGAGGAGATTCATTCAAGCGAATCCTCTTTGGACAGGAAGCTGAACTGGCAACAGGTTCGCGAATGGATCGCTCCTGGGTATTTGGTGGGCGGCCGCAGTCACACCCACCCGATCCTTAGTTTCCTGCCGCCCGAGAAGCTCGCCTGGGAACTCGATACGAGCTTGCGCTTGATGAAAGAGCGCGCCGGCATTGCAACCCCGCACTATTCATATCCCGAAGGTCTGGCGCATTGCTACTCGGAAGCCGTCATACTAGCGCTGAAATCCCGCGGCATCGTTTGCAGCCCGACCGCCATCGATGGCGTTAATCCACCGGGCAGCGATCCATTTCATTTGCGGCGGGTGATGGCAGTCTGATGTGCGGCATCGCCGGCTACGTTGGGCGTCGGCCCCCGTCCGACGCCGCCGCCAAAACCTGTCTCTCGCGCATGCATCATCGCGGACCGGACGACTCCGGTATTTACCGCCACAAGTTTAGCGATACCTGGCAGGTGTGCCTGCTGTTCACGCGCCTGTCGATTCTCGATCTTGATCCGCGCGCTGCACAGCCGATGAGCCGTTCCAATCACACTATGGTCTTCAACGGCGAGATCTACAACTACGTCGAGCGTCGCGCTGAGCTTGAGCAGCTTGGCGACAATTTCAGGACCAGCGGGGACAGTGAAGTCCTGCTGGCCGGTTTGATTCGGAATGGCGCTGCTTGGCTCGATCGGGCTGAAGGCATGTGGGCATTTGCATTCTACAATGAACAACGCGGCACACTGATGCTGTCGCGCGACCGTTTCGGCGAGAAGCCGCTGTACGTTATTGAGGCCGATGAGGGCTGGTACTTCGCCTCCGAAGTCAAGTTCGTTGCCGCGCTCTCAGGTCGATGGCCGGCGGTGAATACAAAGCACGTGCTGCGGTACCTCGTGAACGGTTACAAGTCGCTCTACAAGACTGACGAGACTTTCTTTCTCGGCGTGAGGGAGATAGCGGCCGGCACGTTTTTGACCCTGTCGGCCGGCTGCGCCCCGCAAGAACAAAGGTATTGGCTGCCGGTAATCGCGCGGGACGAAACCATGTCCCACGACGACGCGGTGGCTGGCGTGCGCGAGCGGCTCGTCGAAAGCGTGCGACTGCGGCTGCGCGCCGACGTGCCAATGGCGTTTTGCATGAGCGGCGGCGTCGATTCCAACGCGATTATCGCTGTTGCAAGGCGCGTCTTCGGGTACGACGTGCACGGCTTTACCGTGGTGACGAAGGACGCTCGTTATGATGAGGAGGATATTGTCAAGGAAGTAATCGCCGAGCTCGGTCTCACGCATACCGCCGTGCCGGTTTCAGGCGCAGACTTTTTGGAGAACCTGGCCATCCTAGTGCGTCAGCACGATGCCCCGGTCTACACCATCTCATATTACCTTCATTGGCTGCTGATGCGGCGGGTAGCCGAGCATGGTTACAAGATCGCGGTCAGCGGGACGGCAGCCGATGAACTGTTTTCCGGCTATTTCGATCACCACAATGCCTATCTGGCGGAAATCGATGTCGATCCCGCACAGCACGCCGTTTCGCTGGCGAACTGGCGGACTCACATCGAGCCCATCGTGCGTAATCCTTATTTGAGGGACCCAGACCTTTTTCGTCGCGATCCGTCCTTTCGTGGCCACATTTATCTCGATGCCGAGGAATTCTCCAGCTATCTAACAAATCCATGGAATGAACCGTTTTCGGAGGCGCGCTATACGGATAGTCTCCTGCGCAACCGCATGCTCAATGAGTTGTTTCACGAGGTTGTGCCGATCATCCTGCATGAGGATGATCTCAATGCGATGAGTTGTTCGATCGAAAATCGCTCGCCATTTCTCGATCGGGTGCTGTTCGAATTTGCCAATACGATACCGAGTTCGTTACTTGGTGCGCGATGGATGCGCCAAAGCTGTACTGCGGGATGCCATGCGGGGAATCGTACCTGACATCGTACTCGAATTCTCGACGCAAGGTGGGCTTCAACGCTTCAATCAAAGATTTATTGCCGGTCGACGACGAAGCCGTACGCGAAATGCTCTTAGAGGATGGCCCCATTTACAATCTCGTCAAGCGAGATGCCGTCGAACGTCTCTTGAATGAACCGAGGTTGGAGAACAGTCGAAGCAAGTTTCTTTTTAATTTTGTCTGCGCATCTATTTTTCTGAGGAATAATTCGACCAATGGCAAAGACTGCTTCGGCCTAGAATCGGACACCTTTGCTGCCGGATGATCCCGGTAAGCCCCCGTGTGCTTCAATACTCCTGATCAAATGCGGCAAATAATATCGAATCTTTGAACATGTCGCGCGACAACAAGCTGTTTGAATCCCCTCTTAGATCGCTGACATGTTCCTCAGAAATATTTGATCAATGGTAAGATTTTGCAACAGGTGTCTGATGCCGGATTCCAGGCCGCGCATCGTCTTTGACGAGTATGGTGTCTGCAACGCGTGTCGAACTGCTGAGATGAAGAAGGAGATCGATTGGGCCGCACGTCGCGAGGAATTCCGATCTTTGATCGAAGCGCATCGAGGCTCAGGCCCTTATGATTGTATAGTACCGTGGTCTGGTGGCAAAGATTCAAGCGCAATTGCTTATCGATTAAAGTACGATTTTGGTCTCAATCCGCTGCTTGTGACGTTCTCGCCATTAATGCCGACGGAGGTTGGCGTCCATAATCGCGAAGCCCTTATTCAGGCGGGGTTTGATCATTTTATGGTACGACCGAACCAAAAAGTCTCTCGGCACCTCGCTCGCCGCCTTTTCCTTGAGCGCGGAAATCCGAAGATCCATTGGGATGCAGGCATCAATGCCGTTCCGATCCAGGTCGCGGTGCGGTTCAATATTCCACTTGTTTTCTACGCCGAGCATGGTGAGAGCGAATACGGGGGCAAATTGCTCAGTGAGGAGCACGCAAAGCTGCGCGACATTACGGAAGTCCTCGAGCATCAGATTGGCGATCACCCCAGTAATTGGGTGGATGAGACAGTCTCCGAGGGCGACCTCGCTCCCTATATGTATCCCGAAATGGACGAGATCGGCCGGATCGGCATAAAGGCGCTCTACTTTGCTTATTTTTTCCCGTGGGATGTGGTCGACAACTACAACTACATCAAGAGTCACATTGATTTTCGGACTTGGCCAAAGGGTCGCGTCGACGGAACATTCACGGATTTCGATAGCCTCGATGATAAAATCGACAACCTGTATTATTACATGCAAATGATAAAATTTGGCTTCGGTCGTGCGTCCCGCGATGCATCGCGGCAGATTTATCGGGGGAGAATGACGAGGGATCAGGCGTTGGAGGTGGCCCGCAAGTACGACGAAGAGTTTCCCGCTACTTACTTCGATGAACACCTCGATTATCTCAATCTAACGGAGCCGGAGTTTTACCGCATTGTTGATCAGCACCGTAATCCAGAAATTTGGAAATTCGAATCGAACCAGTGGAAGTTGCGATTCGCGCCGTATCGGGAGCAATAGGCCGCTTGCAGATTGCAATCGTCAATTACGGACTGGGAAATTTAACATCTGTGGCCGGCGCTGTACGGGCCATTGGCTTCGAGCCAATGGTTACCTCCGATCCAGCGGACGTCATCGGGGCTGACAGGATTATTCTGCCGGGTGTGGGTGCCTTTGGCGAAGGAATGCGCCTGCTGCGCGAAAAAGGCATGCTGAGCGCCCTGGACACGGTAAGAACACGGCGCCCGATACTTGGGATCTGCCTAGGAGCGCAGATGATGTGCCGGCAGACCGAAGAGTTTGGCCGCCACGATGGATTGGGCTGGTTTGATGCTCAGGTGCGGTTGCTCAGACCGGAGGATACGTCTCTTAGGGTGCCGCACGTCGGATGGGATAACGTCAATCAGTCACGGTCATCCGTCCTTTTCGACGATATTCCGTGTGACGCTCTATTCTACTACGTGCACAGCTTTGGAATATTCCCCTCGTCCTCGGCGGCGGTCATTGGAATTTGTGAGTATGGGCAATCGTTTGTTGCCGCTTTTGAGGTGGAAAACATATTTGGTGTCCAGTTCCATCCGGAAAAAAGCCAGAAGCACGGCTTGCAAGTCCTGAGGAATTTTATCACGAAGGCAAGCTAATTGATAGGATTATGCTCCATTCACGTCTCATAACCGTTCTTACTGTCAACGATGGCGTTTTGTTCCGGACTAAGGTGTTCAATCCCGATTATCGGTACACGATGAACTTTGTCGACGCGTGGTCGGTTGACGAAATAGTCATTCTGGATGTCACGCGGCCGGGACGGGGAGATCGTAGAAATTTCGAGACTGTGGTGAGTCAGTTCGCAAGCCGCTGCTTTGTGCCCATAGCTGTAGGCGGTGGCATCAGAAGCTTAGATGACGTACGGCGAGTAATTTCCCTGGGTGCCGATAAGGTCGTCGTTAATAGCGCGCTCAGCGAGCGTCCTGAGCTGGTCGGCGAGATTGCCAAGCAATTCGGCAGTCAGTGCGTAGTCTGCTCCATTGATGCACGCAGACTGCCGGGCGGCACTTACAGAGCGTTCACGCACTTTGCTGAAAGGGATACGGGTGTAGAAATTGCGCGTTGGGCTCGACGGGCACAAGAACTCGGTGCTGGAGAAATTCTCGCTACGTCTGTGGAGCAGGATGGATCGTTGGCTGGTTACGACATTACGTTGTGCCGTCAAGTGGTCAATTCGGTACATATCCCGGTGCTTATCTGTGGCGGCGCTGGAAAGTGGCAACACTTTGTGGACGGCTTTCAGCTCGGTGGCGCTTCCGCCGTCTGCACCGCTAACATCTATCACTTTCCTGAATCGAGCATTCGAAGCGCCAAAACCTTCCTGCAAAAGGCGGGTATTTCGGTCAGGCCATCGTGACAACGCGGATCGCATCCTTGGCTCGGCGCGTCCTTCGACGTGCGAACCCGTCGGCTTTAATTGCCGTTGGCTATCAGCAAGCGCGATTCATGCTGTCGCGATCCAAGGGAAGGCTAATTCTCAGACGCTCCCTTGTCAGCGCTAAATCGGATCGCCATCGGGTACTGATGTATTGCCCAGAGGCTTTCGTAGAGCCGCATTTGCGGGCTATGCAAACCATTGGTCGGGTCTTAGCGGACCTTGGGCACGAGGTTCTTTTCCCGCGCTGCGGAGGACTTTTCAAGCGGTGTGTTGGCAAAGACAGTGTAGGGCTCCGAGGCGATGCTCCCGATGCTGCTGGGGCAGAGATTTGCGCGAGCTGCATAGCGAGCAGCTTTAGGTTGACAGCATATGGGGGTTTGCCAAGCTTTGATCTCCGAAATGTCGTCGGTGATGATGTGCTGTTGAAAGCAGAAGAAACGCTCGCTTCATTGGCCGATGCTGAATTGACCGAGTACACCGTGGATAGTTTCAAGCTCGGGAAACTATGCCTGCACGATCTTATCCTTAGCCGAAAACTTTTTAGAGAAACGCCACTTGATCCGGAACAGCGATTGTACCTGCGTCAATACCTGACCACAGCGCTAGCTACTTATTTGGGCGTCGAGTCCTTTCTGCGAAAGGCGCAAGTCACAGACGTAGTATTTTACGGTCAATACGCAGCCAATATCGCGGCGGTCTGCGCCGCCAAGAAGACGGGCGTGAATTGGCGAGTAATCGCTTATATCAATCATTTAGGCGTCGACCAGCGCCGCATCTATATGAATGGAGTACACACTCATTCGTGGACGGCCCGCATGATTGATGAATGGCCACAGTGGCGGGATTTGCCCTTGGCACTCAACGAGATTAGAGAAACAGGGGGGGATGTGCTAATTCGATTTGGGGCAGGAAGTTTTACCACCTATTCTCCACCGAAAACTACGCAAGCCGACGTCATCAGCAAACTCGACTTGGATCCGAGTAAACAACTGATCGTCGCCTTCACCAGTAGTTTGGACGAGTACAGCGCCGAGGAGATCATTGACGACGTGCTCGGCTTCGCGTCGCCCCAGCTCGTGCGTCCGTACATTGATCAGATAGCCTGGCTGACATCGATGTTGCACGAGATTGGAGCGCGCCCAGATCTACAACTCGTGATTCGCATCCACCCTCGAGAAGATGCGAACAAACGCGAAGGTGCGAGATCGCAGCATCTCGAACAACTGATCAAACATCTCTCTGCCGTTCCGTCGAATGTACGGGTGGTATGGCCGGCCGATCCGATATCCAGTTATGATCTCATCGAGGTGGCAGATTTGGTGCAAGTGTGGTCGAGCACAATCGGGCTTGAGTCGGCGCGTCTCGGAATTCCGGTGATCAAGCTATTTCGGGGTTATTCAAGCTATCCGGAAGGCGAATTCGTTAAATCAGTGACGTCTACCGATGCCCTAATCGATGAAGTACTGGAGGGATTGAAGCTCGAACGGAGCTTCGATTTTCTCCTAATGGCGTGGCGCTATTATGGATATTCGCGGTTCGCCAGTTCGATGGACTTTAGCGACGTGGTGTCGGACAGAGTTCTTGACCGAGCTTCCGCCCTATCGCCGGCCGCTCCGGGCCAACGAGATTGCTCGCGCCATATTTCAAAATATTCCCGCATGGCAGATCAATGTCCGTTCGCGAGCATTCCTCGAGTCGAGGCCGTCCGTTGAACAAGAAGCCGCCGCCGTGAGGCAGCAGCTGAGACGAATTATTCATTTTGTGTTCACGGGGCGCAATCCTCCGGCGGATCCAGAACTGTATCTTGTCGATAGAAACGAGGGGGTCAGGCCTGAGATGCCCAACGGAGGCTTTGCGAGCATAGGAGGGTACTGTAACTATGTGTGGGACGGAAAGGTATATTCCCGAAGATCTAAGATGTGCACTCGTCTGGCGGAGTGGTCTGCGAACAACCAATGTTCGACAGCTGATATTGCCGCCAACGAGGTGACAGTTGCATGAAGATCAAGATGGATCCAATGGAATTTCGCCTTCTTCCAGAAATTACTAAACAGACGGAGCGCTCCATTTTTATTACTGGAGGCACGCGGACTGGCACTACCTTAATGGGACGCCTGATATATTCGCTTGAACGTGTCGAGTGCTTTCATGAGCCAGCGTTTCTATATGCATTCTTCTATATGATTAATGATCTTGGCGAAGAGCAATGGAAGCTATTGCTCGAAAGCTTTGTTTATGAGGAACTACTGTTATCCGCTCTGGCTGGCCGTCGCCTAAACTTCAACGAGAATGACGATTCCTGTGTGTTCCACTCGCGGCCCCGCGAAGAGATAGCGGAGCGTCTAACACGGACGCATCGGCACCATGAGCTAATTCCGCGCGCGAAGAATTATCGCCTTGCTTTTAAGATGCCAGAGACGCTGCCACAGCTCGATCACTTGCGACGCTATTATCCGGAAATGACGTTCTTAGTCATGCTTCGCCGGCCTGAGCCTGTAATTGCATCGTTGATGGAGCGGGGATGGTACTCGGACCATCAGTTGATAAATACCGGGGGCGATTGGATCTTCAGGCGCACTTCAGAGACGACAACAAAAATCGCACCTTGGGTGCCGGATCACATGATCACAGAGTTTTTGCAGGCACCCGAAGCCGATCGATGCGCTATGTGCTACATCGAGCAGTATCGCTATCTGGTCGGCCGTAAAGATTGCGTGATTGTGGACTACGAGCGCCTATTGGAGCAACCTTTCGCATATTTTCGCGCAGTAGTCGAACGACTCGGCGAGCGATTTGGACCATTGACAATTAGGCTTCTGGACTCAATCGGCGAAAGGTCCAAAGATCGAATGATTCCGCTCCAGCAAATTGCGCCAGAACGTCGTCGTCGGATGAGTGAAATTTACGAGGAATGCAGGACCAAGGCCGTAGTCGCTCACGAGTTGGCATAATGATCTTGTGTTTCTTTGTGCCAGCGTTCGAAAAATCCAATAACCGCTTGCCAATCGTCCACAGCCAATTGTTGTCGAGTGAGCGTTGGCGCGGCTTGGCCGATCATGACGAGGTAGTCGGTGTCAATATATCTGTTAACGTGCTCGATCGTAAATCCAGCATTGGTGAAAAGATTTTGGAGCGCATTGGTGCTGAAGAAGAACGGATGAATGGAAGCGACTTGCGGATTGAGGAAGTAATGCAGTGGTTTCTTGAAGGGAACGAGTATGCGACTTCCGGTTGCAACCGTAAGGTAGGCATGGTCCTTCAGGAGCGCCCGCGCGCCTGTCATCATGGCGCGACACGATCCGGTGTTTTCAAGTGTCCAGGCAATAACTGCGCGATCGAAGAAATGCTTGCGGGTTTCCGGAGCAGAAAGATAGTCCTCGAATTCGTCCCCTAAAAGTCGAAATTCCAGCCTCCTTCATCGACGCACAATTGGCTTCCGACAATTCAATTCCGAAACCGACGGCGCCGTAACATGGTTCAGCAAGCAGTTGGAGAAACACCCCTTCTCCGGCGCCGATGTCGACAGTCCGCATGCTACGCAAGCCGACGGTTGTGTGTATGAACTCCGCGACGTAGACATGGCGCGCCCTGACCGCAGGAATGCCCCGAGCGGTGTAATGCCCGTCGTCGAAGCGGTCGGTAAATACGTCATTGGCCCAAGCGGCGGCGATTTCGGGAGGCGACGGACGCCAGCGTGCATAAACGAAGCCGCAAACACGGCAAACTGCCATCGGGTCGGACTTCGTATAGAATGACGTGACTTCTATGGCGGCTGCATCATCGCTGCCGCAAACATCGCAACTGAACTGCTGCATGTTGGACATGCCTACCCGGGCCAAGAAACCATTTACCGTTATACTCTTGGCTCGTTCGAGGCAATCGCGCTGGCCGAGGCCGAGGACCAGCTCTCAAGAACGGCTGCAATGGTCGTAACAGACCCGGCGACCAGCACATCGATACAAGCGGGCGGTTATCTAGTCGTGGCCGCATTTGCCCCAGCACTGCCGCGAAGTCCGCAATCTCCTTCTCCAGCTGGGGCCAGGCACTAAGAAAGGTCACTTTATGACCGCGATCGCGCGTCTTCGAAGCAGTGCAAAATATGCTGGTCTCGAGTTGACGACTGTCTTTCGCGGGCTGCATTCGTATTATTCAACTGGCGAGGCAAATCCTGACGCGTGGATGTCGCTTCTTCGTCTTCACTGCGCCACCAACGGGCGCTCTAGCGACCGCCTCGCGATGCTGTTACGCGCGATGCGGCCGCCACGTTCGCCGACGCCAGCATCAGGCCTGTTGGGAAACTTTTCGAATGATAAAATAAAAGGGATAGCGGACATACTAAGGCGGGATGGTTACTATGTCTTTGAGCAGCGCATGCCGTCCCGAGTTTGTGACGAGCTCGAGAACTTTGCCAGGACTACGCCAGCGATCATCGAAGGACGCGGTGGATCCTCGAAGAAACGCGTGCCGTTCAACGCGGAGGCGCCAGTATCAAAAACTTACCGCATTGCGTTGGAAGACATCGTGAGCAATCCAGCAATGCAGCAACTGATGTCGGATCCGGTGTTCCTTGCCGTCGCGGAGCGACGGCTCAACGCGCACCCAATTTTATGTGGAACCGACATGTGGTGGTCTCCACGATACGGGGACACGGCTGGAGAAGACGCCGCCCAAGAATTTCACTTCGATTACGACGGCGCACCCATGTGGCTGAAGTTCTTTGTGTACCTTACAGACGTCACACCGCAAAGCGGACCCCACGTCTTCGTCCGTGGCTCGCACCGCGCGAACCATCCGGGCGCCGAATCGCTGCTCAAGCGCGGCTACGTCCGCATACCCGATAAAGATATCTTGGATGCATTTGGCGCGGACAATGTAATCGAAATTTGCGGACTGCGCGGAACGGTACTGGTTGCCGATACCCGCGGC
>CAVRYM010000007.1:0-28995 GCA_963725495.1 uncultured Alphaproteobacteria bacterium
AGTGCCGATCACCGTGCTGTCGCGCTGCCAGCGTTTCGATCTGCGCCGCGTCGACGCCGCGCTGCTGGTCAAGCACCTGCAGGGGATCGCCGCGAAGGAGAGCATTGCGGCAGACACCGAGGCGCTGGCGCTGATCGCGCGCGCCGCCGAGGGCTCGGTGCGCGACGCGCTGTCGCTGTTCGACCAGGGGATTGCGCATGCGGGCGCCTCCGGCGCCGGCACTTCGACAAGTTCGGCCGGGCCGGTGCGCGCCGAGGACGTGCGCGGCATGCTCGGGCTTGCCGACCGCACGCGGGTGATCGATCTGTTCGAGGCGCTGATGCGGGCGGATATTGCGCGCGCGCTCGCCGAGCTGCGCGATCAGTACGATACCGGCGCCGATCCCGCGATGGTGCTCGGCGACCTCGCCGAATTCACTCATTTCGTCACCCGGCTGAAGATCGTGCCGTCGCTCGCCGACGATGTGTCGCTGACTGAGGCCGAGCGCACGCGCGGCCGCGCCTTTGCGGGCAAGCTGTCGATGCGGGTCTTGGCGCGTACCTGGCAGATGCTGCTGAAAGGCATCGCCGAGGTCGAGGCGGCCGGACGGCCGCTGGCGGCCGCCGAGATGGTTCTCGTCCGCATCGCCTACGCCGCCGATCTGCCGACGCCCGACGAGGTCATCCGCCGCTCGCTCGACGAGGACGCGCGCGGCAATGGCGCAGGTGCCGCATCACCAGCGCGTTCCGGAGAGCCGGCGCGCGCGCCGATGTCGTCGCGTCCGGAGCCGCGCGGCGCTCCGCGTGCGGCGCTTGCGCCGGTGCCTGCGCATGCCACGCTTAACGAGCCGCGCAGCGTCGAGGCCAGCACACCGGTCCGCGCCGTCGCAAGTTTTGAAGATCTTGTCGTGCTCGCCGCCGAAAAGCGCGACCTCGGCATGAAAAGCGCGCTCGAGCGCGACGTGCGGCTCGTGCGTTTCGAAGACGGCAAGCTCGAAATCGCGCTCGAGGACAGCGCGCCGAAAATTCTGGTCGGCGAACTGTCGCGGAAGCTCGCCGACTGGACCGGGCGGCGCTGGATGGTAGCGGTCTCCGCCGAGCCTGGCGCGCCGAGCCTGCGTGCGCAGGCGCAGACTCGCCAAGCTGAGCTGAAAGACGGCGTGCGCGCCGATCCGCTGGTGCAGGCGGTGCTGGCAAAGTTTCCCGGCGCCGAAATCGTCGACGTGCGCCCGCCGGCCGGTGCGCCGGCGCCGCAGGGCGAAGAGATGCCGGCGCAGAGCGACGGCGATGCCGCCGACGAAGAGCTATAAGAGAGAGACGAGTAGCGCGATGGCTGACTTCATGGGCCTGATGAAACAGGCCACCGAATTCAAATCGAAGATGGAGGCGATGCAGGCCGAGCTCGACCGCATCGAGGTGACCGGCATGTCCGGCGGCGGGCTCGTGACCATCACGCTCTCCGGCAAGGGCGATCTGCGCAACACCAAGCTCGACGATTCGCTGCTCAAGCCCGATCAGAAAGAAATTCTCGAAGATCTGATCGTCGCCGCCCACGCCGACGCCAAGCGCAAGCTCGAAGCCATGCTGGCGGAGAAAATGCAGGCGCTCACCGGCGGCCTGCCGCTGCCGCCCGGTCTGAAGTTGTTTTGATGGCGACCGTTTCGGCCGGACCCGAGATCGAGCGCTTGATCCAGCTGCTCGCGCGTCTGCCCGGACTCGGGCCGCGCTCGGCGCGGCGCGCGGCGCTGTTTCTGATCAAGAAGCGCGAAGCGCTGATGGCGCCGCTTGCGGCCGCCTTGCAGACCGCGTTGGAGAAGGTCGAAGTGTGCCGGACTTGCGGCAACATCGACACGCAGAATCCCTGCACCATCTGCACCGACACACGCCGCGATCCCTCCGTCCTCGTGGTGGTGGCCGACGTCGCCGATCTGTGGGCGCTGGAGCGCGCGCACGCCATCAACGCGCGCTACCACATGCTCGGCGGCACGCTGTCGCCGCTCGATGGCATCGGGCCGGACGATCTCACCATCGACGCGCTGGTCAAGCGCGCGCACGATCCGGCGGTGAAGGAAGTGATCCTGGCGCTCAACGCCACCGTCGACGGCCAGAGCACCGCGCACTACATCACCGACCTGTTGCACGACGCCGGCGTCAAGGTGACCCGGCTTGCGCACGGCGTGCCGGTCGGCGGCGAACTCGACTATCTCGACGAAGGCACGCTGGCGGCCGCCATCCGCAGCCGCACACCGTTCTAGGGCTGCCCGCAAAATAGTCAGCCAACGCCCGCTCCACGACCAGCCACTCTGCGCTGCGCGTTCGCAAAATCGTCGTGAATCGGGCTGTTCTGGGCAGCCGCGGACTTGGCCCGCCGCTTGCATAAGATTAGCTGCGATCTCGGTCTCACTGTGTCGAAAGAGATTGCTGGAGCCCCGGAGATCCCGGCACCGGGGCTCCATTTATTTTTGCCCCTCCCCAATTTGACGCTTCGCGCCCCCTGCCCTTCCGCCCTGCGCGGGGGGACGAGGCCGCTTGCGCTTGGCTGCAGCCGCGCGCACATGGAACGCGCATTTTGGAATGCGCATTATGGGATGCGCATACTGGGCATCGCGCATGGCTGACGATATCCGCTTCGACAAGACCTTCGATCTCGCACCTGAGACCGTGAAGGAGGTCGCGCCCGGCGTGCGTGCCGTCGTCGCCAACAATCCCGGGCCGTTCACCTTCAAGGGCACGATGAGCTACATCATCGGCAGCGGCAAAGTCGCGATCCTCGATCCCGGCCCAGACGACGATACGCACATTGCGGCTTTGCTTGACGCGGTGCGCGGCGAGACGGTGACGCACATCTTCGTCACCCACACCCATCGCGATCATTCGCCGGCCGTGCCCAAGGTCAAGGCGGCGACCGGCGCCACGGTTTACGCCGAGGGGCCGCACCGGCAGGCGCGGCCGCTGTTCATCGGCGAGACGCGGCGGCTCGATGCCTCCGCCGACATGGACTTTCGCGCCCGACGTCAAACTCGCCGACGGCGAAGTGGTCGGCGGCGACGGCTGGACGCTCGAAGCGGTCACCACGCCCGGACACACCGCCAATCACATGGCCTTCGCGTTCAAGGAACGCGATCTGTTGTTCTCCGGCGATCACGTGATGGCGTGGTCGACCTCGATCGTGGCCCCGCCCGACGGCGCCATGAGCGATTACATGGCCTCGCTGCAAAAGCTCTCACGCCGCACCGAGCCGCTCTATCTGCCCGGCCATGGCACGGCTGTGCGCGACGCGCCCGCCTTCGTGCAGGGCTACATCGCGCACCGGCTCGGGCGCGAAGCCTCGATCCTGCACCGGCTGGGCAAGGGCGCGGCCGATATCCCCTCGATCGTGAAGGCGGTCTATATCGGGCTCGATCCGCGCCTCACCGGCGCCGCCGCGCTCTCGACGCTGGCGCATCTGGAAGATCTGGTCGCGCGCGGCATCGTCGAAACCGACGGGCCGCCGTCGATCGCTGGCGTCTATCGTCTCACCGAGCGGCCGCGGCCGCGATCCTGATTGGGCGGCGGCGGGGCTTTTTCCGGCTCGTTTTGTTCCCGGCCGGGCTTGCTCAGGATATCGTCGATGTCGGAAATCAGATCGGTCACGCGCGCGGCATTGCTGCCGAGATCGCTGCGCCCGTAGCGCGACGCCGAGCGCACGTCGATACGCGTGCCGTCGCTGGTCACGCGCACGCGCACCACCACATCCTCGGGAAAGCCGAGGATCACCGAACGCGCCACCGCCTCGATGATGCCGTCGCGCACGGGCGCCGCATCGGGCGTGCGCGAGTCGGACACGCGCGTCGTGCCGGGGTCCTGCGGCGGGCGAACATCGACCACGCGCCAGCGCCGTTTGGCGATCACCTTCATGGCGGCGTTGAACGCCTCCTGCGGCGTCGCGGTGGTTTCTTCCGGCTCGACATCCGAATAGACCGTGTGCTGCTGCTCGGCGGCATAGAGGCCCTGGTAGGCGATCGGATTAGCCTCGCGCGGCCGCAGCCGGGCGATGGCGTCGAAGCGCGGCGGATCGATCGGATCGGTGGTGACGTCATAGATCGCCGGCAGCTGATAGGCGCGCACGCCGAGATAGGTCGGATAGGCGATGAGCGCGAGGCCGATCAACACAGCGAAGATGGCCTGACGCAAGCCCCCATAGCCTTCGACCCAGATGCCGACGCCGGCGGCAAGCGCCAGCAGAATGGCGACGACGGCGAGCAACAGGGCCCCGCCCAGCGTCGACACCGCCGGCACGATCTCGAGCGCGCCGGACCGCACAATGATGATGGCAATGAAGGTGGCGACGAGTGAAAATAACGCCACCCGCAGCGACCAGACCGCGAGCCGCGACATCGGTTCTTCGACAATTCGCCGCCGCGCCATACGCGTGTTCTTCCCGGGCGAGTTCTTCCGTTGCCGCCGGAACTCTTTAAGCAGGCATAGAGGTTCGGATTATGGCAGGCAATGGGCGGGGATAGCCTAAAGGCCCAGCAGCCTTTTCGCATTGCCGCCGGCGAGCGCGGCAATGGTCGCGGCATCGAAGCCCTCGACGCCGGCGATGTGGCCGACCGGATCGTACTCGGCCATGTCGTAGGGATAGTCGGTCCCCATCAGAACATGATCGACGCCGAATACGCGCACGAGTTCGGCGAGCTGATAGGGCGTGAACACGACGGTATCGAAGTAAACGCGCTTGAGATAGGTCGTCGGCGGCTGCGGCAGCGTGCCGTGGCTGTCGGAGCGCGCGCCCCAGGCGTGGTCGATGCGGCCCGGATAGGCGCCGAGATACCCGCCGCCGTGCACGGCGAGAATCTTGAGCTTCGGATGGCGTTCAAGCACGCCGTCGAAGATCAGATAATGCAGCGCGATCGTCGTCTCCAGCGGATTGCCGATGACGTTGTTGAAATAGAAGCGCGACAACCGCGAGGCCTCGGTGAAGCCGTTGGGATGGATCATCACCAGCGCGCCAAGTTCTTCGGCCTTCTTCCAGAACGGCGCGAAAGCAGGGTCGGACAATTCCTTGCCGGCGACGTTGGTCAGGATCTCGACCCCGGCAAAGCCGAGCGTCTTGACGCAGCGCTCGAGCTCCTTGACCGCTTCGCCGGCGTCCGTCATCGGCACCGAGCAGAGCGGCTTGAGCCGGTCGGCTTTCTGCGCGCAGAACGCGGCGACGCCGTCATTGACCAGCCGCGTTGCCTTCACGGCGATGTCGAGCGGCACCGTGTAGTAGCATTGCGGCGGCGGCGGCGCGATGAGCTGCATGTCGATGCCCATCGCGTCGAGATCGGCAAGCCGCTGCGCGATCCCGGCGCGCCCGCGGATATCGGCCTCTTGCTTGGCGCCGAGCGCCTTGGTCTCCGGCGTGGCGAAGTTCGCCAGCGGAATGGTGGCCCAATCCAGATAGGGCTCGACGAATTTCGCCGCCTCCGGCACGCCGACATGGGCATGCACGTCGATCGTCACGCTTTTCGGCCGCAGCTCGCGGCCGGGGCGGCCGTGTTGCCGCGCCGCGGTCAGGTCGTACTTGTTCCACTGTTCCGACATCGATCCCAGTTCCTTCTCGACGCATTGGCCGGCAAGCGAATAGCCGCAATCGCCGCGAAGGAACAGGGGCCGCGTGGGCTTAGTAGCGCGTCGCGATCGGCGAGCCGATCGGCGAGAACAAGCCGAGCGAATTGAAGTGGAAGTTGATGCCGGCCCGCACGATGTCATCGGGATGATCGAGCTCGACGTGGAGGTATTCAGCCTTCACGCTCAACGTCGGCAAGATGCGATATTCGAACCCGCCGCCGATCGCGTAGCCGGAGCTGTCGTGGTCGCCGTAAGCCCAGCCGCCGGTGACATACGGCATGATCTGATTGAAGGCGTAGCCGATGCGGCCGCGGACCGTGCCGAGGTCGGGGGCCGCGACATTGGCCCAGGTCGAAATCGTAGTCGGCTTCGATGCCGAGCACGGTCGGCCCGGTCTGGAAATTGTAGCCGATCTGGCCGCCGACCAGGACGCCCTTCTCATTAGCGATGCCGCCGTTGAAACCGGCATAGAAACCGCTCCAGTCGGGGCTGGCGACGAGCGGCGCGGCGGGCGCCAACGGCGCCTTGGTGGGCACGGGAAGGTTGGCCGCGTGGGCGGAAAAGGCGAGCGGCAGCAGCGCGAGGACGACAATCCCAGTCGAGAAAGGCTTCATTGTTGTCTCCGAATGGCGAGAGGTCTTGAGCCAGCCGGGCAGCGCGGGATCGTCTGCAGCCGGCCGCGACGCAGCACGCAACATCCGTTAACTTCGGTTAATCGGTAGAAAGGTATGGTTAACGATCGGTTAACATCGTTAACCGATTACCAATCTTTGCTCCGCGTGACCTAAAAGAGACACCACCGGCGCCGGCACGCAGGCGGTATTGCGGAATGTCTGCGACATCCGGGCAACAACAATTACCGAGGCAAGCTCACCAGCTGCTTGGAGATAGCTTGAGCGCCGCCTTCACCAGGCGAATCCGGCGCGGCCATTTGTACCAAACAAGCAACTGCATAACGCCGAGCGGATCGCGACGGCGCGCGGCCGCGTAGCCGCGTATGATTTTTCCGATGTTATACAATCGCGACGGTTCGACGATGTGCCGGTAATCCTGCAGCGCGCCGGGCCGTGGCGGAGAGCTGAGCCGCGGCGCCGGCTGGCCGAGCAGTTCTTCCGCAAGCGCCAAATAGGTCGGGAGAAGCTGGCCCAATCCGACTCGTGAAAACCGATGATCGAGTTCTTGCCAATCGATGTCGGCGTCGTGGCGCGCCCTGATCATGGCGACGTCAAGCAACTGGCGCAGATCGAACTTGTTGGCCCGGTTGCCGATATAGCCGCCGTGAAAGATCTGATCGTGGGCAACGATGTGCGCCACGCTGCGCGTCGCGTCCGGCAGGCGGATGCGCGCGCCGTCAAGCGGACACGGCCGGGTACCAGCCAGGAACCACGCGGTCTCAACGATTTCGCCCGATGTCTCCTTGAGTACATCGGTGTGCAGCTCCACGCCGCCGCCGCGTTCCTTGTCGTGGAGCATCGGCAGGTGATTATGCCCCGGCGGCAAGGGTGGATTGTCCGGGCTCTCGCGAAAGCCAATTGACTGCACGGCAGCAAACGCTTGCGCCGCGCGATCGGCCGGAATGAGCACGTCGAGATCGCCGAGAAAGCGCAGCGACTGCGCGGGATAAGTGCCCTCGATCAATCTCGCCGCTCCCTTCAGCGGCACCGGATCGATGCCGATCGCGTTGCACGCCGAAACGACGCGCAGCAGCGCTCCGCGCAGCATCTCGTTGCGCTCGGCGTTGAAGGAAAGGATCGCGGCGAAATAGTCGCGAACTTCCTCTGGAATATCGGGCCGGTCCTTGAGGCACCAGGCGAGCGCCGGCGTCACGCGATGATGGCTGCTGGCTTCGACCAGCAGTTCCCAGGAGATGCCGCGAGCGCGCTTGCGCGGCTTTCGCCGCAGCAACCCGGCGGCAAGGTCGTCGCACACCGTCAAGAACGCAGCGAAGCGCTTCATGCGACTTGCTCGACGAGGCGCATGCCGTCTTCGAGCGTGCCATAGACCGCCGTATAGGCCGGCGTCCTGTCCAGCAAAGCGAGCAACGCGCGCACATGATCCGCCGCGATCGGATGGCCGATCCAGATCCGGTCACCGAGCAGGCGCTCGAGTGCCTGAAAGCTCGAGATCGATTGCAGCTGCGGTGATACACCCGCGGTGAACCGCGGAAAGATCAAATAACGCATTGGCACCGGCGCGGCATTCCAGGCCGCCGGCGGCGGAGCCAACAGCCGCGCCTCGACCCCTTTGGTGCGGTAGCGCGGCGCCTGCGCCAGGTCGGGACGGTGCGGCGCGATCACATCGAAGCTGCCAGGCTTGAGGCTCATCGGCGCCGGCCAGGGCACGATCATGCCGTCCGGCGCCGATATGGCGGCGAGGTCATCAGCCAGGTAGCCGTGGCCGGCGCTGACCAGTCCCGCGGTCAGTGTGCTCTTGCCGCTGCCCGAGGGGCCGCACAGCACGATTCCTTCGCCGTCGCGCTCGACCGCGCCGCCGTGGATGATGGCAAGCCATTCCACGCCGGGATGGATGAGCTCCAGGATTGTCTGCCATACGCCGCCGATCAGCAGCGGGACATCGTCGGTGCGGCTGCGTTCCACACCCCCAGCAACCAGGACTAACTCGCCGGACGGCGCCGTTGTGATCTCGATCCGCGCCTGCGGATGGGCGCCGGGCGTTTCCAGGTGCGCGAGTAACGTGCGGACTGGCGTCAACCGGTCGCTCGCAATTGCAAATGCAATCGTCGTGCGCCCGATCGTGCACGTCCATTCCGCCGTCCATTGCTGCGGCAAGCCACGATCCTGATCAGGAGCGGCCTCGGCAGTGGGCGAAAGCGACTGCGCCGGCTTTTCGCCCGCGGCCAGCAACCCCTCGCCACGCCATTGCGTCAGGATGGTCTCGATATCGCGTTGCGCCAAGTTCGCGGGAATGTCCCAAGCCTGCGCGAACTCGGCCACGAGCTCTTTCTCGCCCCGCCCGGCTTCAATCAAATCCCAAACATGGCGCGCAGTGTCGTTATAGGCAAACAGGCGGCTGCGGACAGGATCGAGAAGGAGGAGGCCGCCCTCGATGTCGAACCGCTGCACTAAGTCCGCCGAACGCATTGCGTGCGCCGATATCGGTGCGGACTCACCTTCGCACATATCGAGCCGACTAGTACTAAACGCTGGGGCTCGCGTGCGCCTTGCTCGTCAGCAATACCAGCATCGCCGGCGCCGTGTAGGCAACCATCCGACCCAACGCTTTGCGCCGGCTCAGAGCCTCCGCATCAGACTGAGTGGGCTCCCCGTCTGGCACCTGTACGTCGTCGTCACGCATATTGTCCTCCTAACACGAACCAAGTCCGGCTCGGTAGCCTCGGTCTTCCCGCGCCACGTTGCAATCAGCTTCCGGCCGCGCTGGGTTTGCTCACCAGTAAAGCCAGCATGACCGGTGCCGTGTAGGCAACCATCCGGCCCAACGCCTTGCGCCGGCTGAGCCCGCTGTCATCGGATTGAGTTGGAACGGCCGGTGTGTCGGCTGCGTCGCGCCCTTCGTCAGAACTCATAAGCTTTCTCCCAAGCAAACGATTGGACTCTTGCTGTTCAGTGGTTAGCGTTCCGCCCTACCCAGACAGCCCCCGCTCGAGCAGGCGTGCGCTTCGCTTGTCGGCAAGGCCAGCATAACGGGCGCCGTGGAGGCGACCATGCGGCCTAACGCTTTGCGGCGGTTGATATTATCCAGCCCAGCCTGAACCGTTCCAGCGGGCTGATTAGCAGCCGCGAACCGGCCTTCGGCTACTCCCCTGTCCATAAGCAACCCCCAGTACGCAAGAAAAAATTATGTAACGATAGATTCGACCTGACAAGAGGTATTCGGCTGCCTTTACAGCCGCTTGCAACGTTCCCAGCACGGTGTTGCCGGCGTGCATCACCCCGCCGTCGCGGCCGCCAAGGCGAACCTGATAAGAGGTAGATCAAGGGGCCGAGCCAAGCGGCCGGCCACGCATCAACCGGAGGAGCCATGAAGCCGCCCAGCCGAATTGTCGATTTGTCGTCGCCGCTGGAGAACGAGACGGTCTACGATCCGCCGTTCATGCGGCCGAAGATCGAGTACCGCAGCAATGCGGAGACCGCGCCGCTGCTGTGCGAGCTTTTTCCGGGATTGCGCCCGCAAGACCTGCCGGATGGCGAAGGCTGGGCGATCGAGCAAATCCAGCTGACCACGCACAACGGCACCCACATGGATGCGCCGATCCACTTCCAGTCGAAGACGATCGACGGCAAGCCGATGATGACGATCGACCAGGTGCCGCTTGACTGGTTCTTGCGGCCCGGCGTGAAGCTCGATTTCCGCAAAATGCCCGACGGCCACGTCGTCACCGCGGCGGAGGTTGAAACCGAATTGAAGCGGATCGGCCACGCGCTGCATCCGCTCGACATCGTGCTGGTCAACACCCGCGCCAGCGAGTGCATTGGCACCGAGGAGTATTTGACCGCCGGTTGCGGCATGGGACGCGAGGCGACGCTGTACCTGACCTCGCGCGGGGTGCGCGTCGGCGGCATCGACGCCTGGGGCTGGGACGTGCCGTTCGTGCATATGCGCAAACGCTGGCTGGAAACGCGCGATCCCGCGATCATCTGGGAAGGTCACAAGGCCGGCCGCGAGATTCCCTATTGCCACATGGAGAAGCTGTACAATCTCGAACAGCTGCCGGGCCACGGCTTCACGGTCGCCTGCTTCCCGACCAAGATCAAAAACGGCTCGGCCGGCTGGACGCGGGCGGTGGCGATGTTCGATTGATCGTCATTGCGAGCCAACGGACCCGCGCGAAGTCGCGCCGGCCTAATGTCGGCGTTGCCCCTGATTGTGTTGCAAACTATTTTGGGCCCAAAACTGAGGAACACTTTTCTAAATCAAGCGCTGAATAAGAAATTTTGATTCAAGAAACAGCGCTTGCGGATTCCATTATTGCCCATTTCGGATGGCCGACCGACCATTGGCCGAGTTTTGCAACACAATCCCCCCGTAGCCTCTCGCGCTCCTTCACGTGCGAGCGTTGGCGTGTCCTAGCCAGGCTTTGCGGCGGCAACGTTCACCGGCCAAGCGGGATGGCCGCGTCGATGCGCTCACGAATAACCGAGTAGCATTCGCAGGCGCATTCTTGGATGCCCTTGCGGTCCAGTATTTTTATTTTGCCGCGCGAGTAGTGAATTAGTCCTGACTGCTGCAAACTGTGTGCGCACAGCGACACCGATGTCCTTTGAACACCAAGCATGTGAGACAGAAATTCTTGCGTCAAAGTAACTTGCTCGGACCCGATAACGTCCTGCGAGAGCAAGAGCCAACGGCAAAGGCGCGCTTCGACGGAGTGAATGGCGTGGCAGGCCGCGCTCTGTTGCGCCTGAAATAGAATGACGCCTTGATACCCGTTTATGGCAGACCTGAATGCGTCGCTGACCTTGTACATTTCGAGGAATTTGGCCGTCGAAATTTGCCAAGCCGAACCCTCAATCTGAACCGTCGATTGGGTGTTTGCGTTGCCGCCGTCAATGGCAACCCAACCGCCGACGACGCCTTCGCTGCCGATGATGGCCGTCTCGATTTGCTCTCCCGATTTCATGACGGTGAGCATCGAAACCATCCCGGTCTCGGGAAAGTAGACCTGAGCAATTGGCAATCCGACCGGGTGAAGAAACTCGCCCAGCGTCATGCGGACCTTTTTGAGATTGGGCCGGAGGCGAGCAAGATCGGCAGCACCAAGCCCGTCTAAGAGCCTGTTTTGCCTTACGTCTGTTGAATTTGACACATGACCCGCTCCGTCGCCCGTTCAGGGGGCAGAGACCGCGGCATGGTCGGGCGGCGCGCTGAAACGCGCCTACGGCGGAGACTACTTCTGTTATCCCCTCGCTTGTGAATTTGCAATCCGTATGCCGGGTTCCCTACAGACGGGGGGGGGGGGGGACATGCTTAACCTTTGCCTGCGGCAAGGATCGCTGTCGGGAGCATAAAGGGGTCTCCCATGGGGACCATTCTTCCATTCCTGATCCTGAACGACGGCGTGTTCGATCCCAAAGACATTACAGCAATGTCGATGGCCCTGGATGATGTTTGCAAGGCGCTAAACCTGGGGAACGATAGTTCAGCAAGACAGGTCATGGCGGTGCGCATCATTGACCTGGCAAAGGCTGGCGAGCGCAGTCCGACGCGCCTGCGTGACAGGGTGCTGCACGAGGCGGGCTTGCCTGAATATGTGAGTTTGGCCGAGGTGCGCCGAGCCTGACTTTTGGAATCGTTCTGTTCACAAAGCGGAATGTGTCGCTTGCCCATCATCGGCGGCGATCTTTGCGCCAGGCATCGGTGGCTAGGAGGCCAGTCGCGCTCCCGCCGGGATGGTGCGGTGGCAACCATGCGGAAGTCTCGGTTCAACGCGATCAAGATGGACGGTCACGACGCCCTGCCGCTGCCGCTTCAAGACAAGGAAAAAATCGATTTCCTCGACCAACTCGCTCGCATAAGCGAGCGCATTGCGCCTTACTCGGGCGCCGCCTTCGCCATCGCCATCGCCAGTCTAGCTGTCGCCACCGCACTGCGCTTTGCCGGTGGATGGGCCGAGTCCGATCTGGGCTTTGCGATGTACCTTCCGGCAATATTGGCCGCAGGGCTGCTCGCGGGTGTTCCGGCCGCTACCGGCGCAACCCTTGCATCTGTTTTGATCGTCGAGTGGGCTTTCATTCCACCCTATTTCCAATTCAAGTGGGGGCTGGCTCACGGCGATCAGATGGCCATTCTCTGGTATGTGGTGTCCTGTCTATTCACGATTTATTTCGCTCATTGCTGCCGAGTTGTTTTGAAAAGACTGCGGCGACGGGAGCTTGCAAATAAAATCCTCGCCAAGGAATTGGAACATCGCGGCAGGAACATTTTCTCGGTCATTGAAGCGATCTTGCAAAAAACGCTGGCCGATGATCCTGAGCGCGCTCCAAAGATTTTAGGGCGTTTCCGGGCAATCAGATACGCAAACGAACTGCTGACCGGCGGGAAGGATCAGCCGATCAATATCAAAACGTTGCTGTTGCAGGAATTCGCCCCATACGGCGAAGATCGCTTACAAACAAATGGCCCGGAAATCAGCATTGAACCCGAGGCGGCTCGGCATCTGATTCTCCTCTTTCACGAGCTTGTAACAAACGCTGCCAAATACGGATCGTTATCGAACGCGACCGGGCAGGTTTTTGTAGATTGGCGCCGCAACGGCACCGGCCTGACTTTGACCTGGAAGGAAAACGGTGGGCCGCAAATTGAACCTCCGAGCAAGCACGGGTTCGGAAGTCAGCTCATCGATCTGTGCGTCAAGTCTCTCGCCGGGGCCATGCAGGCCAATTTCTCACCGAGCGGCTTTGCTTGCTCGGTGACCGTTCGATTGGAATAGGTGGAACATGTCCGAAGTCGTGAGCGCTCAAACGGCCGCTTTTATGGTCCAACAACTCGATGGACAAGTACGGAATGCTAATGCGCAGGCGGAGGATTGCGCGCAACGGGCAAAAACAGGCGATCTGCGGCTGCGGAACAGTTGGCTCGTGCTCGAACGCCGATGGATGACCTTGGCTCGCAGCATGGAATATAGACGAAGTCTCCAGCGCCACATGTCAGCGATGGAAAGATGAGCGTCATAGGGTTGGTGTGAGAGAAGATAACGTAGGAGATCGCACCGTGGCCTTGACTCCAGAGCAAGAACGTCTGTTTAGCGACCAACTGGCAGAAATGGGCGAAACGCAAGTAAAGTCCGACCTGGACCGTGGCAAGATATCTCCAGCGTACGTGTTTTTCGCCTCCAAATGGCTTTCCGACAGAGAACGAGAGGCCAAACGATGGAGAGACGCTTCCCAAGCTGCGCAATTGGAGCTGATCAGACGCGCTTCTGCGGCGGCCGAACGGCAAGCTATTGCCACCGAAAGAGCGAATACAAGAGCGACTATCGCGCTGGTTATTGCTATAACTGCCATGGCGGTGACGATTGTCGACATTTGGGTGATTTATTGAGCCGTTCACAAATGAGCAACAAAACCTCACCAAAACCGAAACTCACCGACGCGGAACATCGAGCGAAATGATGCGTCACGGCAAATTTCCTGGTGGTTGGCCGCAACATCGAGCCGTTTGGCTGCAGCACAGATCTCAGACGCGGTAGGTTGCGCACATAGGCAAGCCCCTCCGGGAGGCGAAAGACCGATGCAGAAGACTTTTCTATGGCTCGGCTGGTTATTTTTCTCGATCGGTGCAGCTCTGGTCGTGGCGAACTTCGTAATGAGCTTTATGGGGCTGGGTGCCAGCTACAATTTCGGTGATCCAGCGAAATTCCAATTTATCCTGGTGCCATTCTGGCAAATCGGTCTCGTGATCGCCGCGATAGGCGGAGCGTGCCTATTAGTTTCGCGGAGACTAAATAGAACACTTCATTAAAAGTGTGGTGCAACGCTACCCTGAGAAGGTTACCGCTCTCATTTGACTCGTATGAACTCGCCGCTGAGGCACACTCTCGTCACGGTGCAACCGTCGAGGCGCCATTTGTCCGGATCGACCTGCTGGAATCTTGTATTGTAGATTTCTTTGGTTTCCGGGTGGACAATCTGTCCAAACAAATTGCCGTCCTTTGCTACGAGCTTATTTGCGAACAATTCCATTCCCACATTTTTTGGACCTTCTGTAATCTTTGCACAAATGCTGTCGCTTTGACACTTGGTGACCTCGATGGTGAACTGCTGCCAGCGCCATCTCCCCACCATGTCCTTCAGATCGGCTGCGGCAGCGGCAACACATGAGAGCTGGAGAAATATCGCAGCGCAAAACCAAATCCCCATGCTCATAAATGTACTCCCAATCGAAGAAGCCGGAGCCGAGGGGCGAGAGAATCAAGCCCCTGTTCAAACTGCCGAATCTACTCAATATTTCTGAACATGCCAGGCCGCCCTCTCGATCATGACTGCTTTGGGTCTACGGACTGCCGCGCCGATTTGTCCCGGTCGTGGCGCCAGTACCCTCGATAGCTGCCGCACCGACGAGGTGATCGAATGACCCATTCGCAATGCGTCAATTGATGGCGGCGAAGTGACGAGTTGGGTCACGAACGACCCAATCGTAATATCAGAGCGATGTCCGCTTGTCCCCCAATAACGACGGAATAGTTGCATCGCGGCAAGTGTCGAAGAGGGCTAATGGGCAACATCACGCCTGCATCTTTTACAACATAAGGCCATCAAATAACGCAGCCTCTGATGCCTCCAATTCGATAAAACGATCTACCTAAAACCGATAAGCAAGGCCAAATTTCACCATGTTAAGGGACGAAGTGTCGCTCAATGGACTTGTTGTGACGGCACCTGTGGCAACGCTGGTATTCGTCGCGATGAAATTGTCGGTATCAAATTTCACATAATCGTACTCCAATTTGGCCGACCAGTTAGGTGCAAATGCCCATTCCACACCAATCCCAACGGTCCAGCCACTTCGAATATCTAAGGTGTTACTATTTGTCGTGTTTACCCCTGCCGGGTTGAACTGCGCGGCATTGTGACTAAAGCCATCCCAGGCCCATCCCGCTTTTCCAAAAAACATCCAATTATTGACTGCACAGCCAAGACGACCGGTCAATGTTGTAATCCATTTGATGTTATCAATCTTGGTCGAAAAGTATCCAGATGGAAATACATCGCTGCTTGACCCACTGACATTTGCCCACGAGACATCGCCGTCAATGCCAATAATGAAGTGATTGATCTGATAATTTAAGCCTGCGTAGCCGCCCCCAAGCAAGCCATTTTCATGGTTTGTACGGACATCGGGACCGCCGGCATTTGTGGGTGCGCGGCCTAATTTGGTCGTGCACGAGGGATCAGAAAACGCCGAGATGCTGGCGCAGATCGGCGCCGTCGTTTTTGAGCGCGGCGGGGGTGGAGACCACGGCGACGCGGCCGGAGTTGAGAATGACGATATCGTCGGCGATGTCGAAGACGAGCTTCGGGCTCTGTTCCACCAGCACGATCGAGAGCCCGCTCTGCTTGAGCCGGCGGATGGTGGTCATGACTTCGGCGACGATCTGCGGCGCCAGCCCCTCGGACGGCTCGTCCATCAACAGCACGCGCGGATTGTTCATCAGCGCGCGGCCGATGGCGAGCATCTGCTGCTCGCCGCCGGAGAGATAACCGGCCAATTGGCCGTGGCGCTCGGCGAGGCGCGGAAACATCCCGAACACCGTGGCGGCGTCCCAGTTTGCGTGGCGGCTAACCGGATCCTTGGCGCGCGCCGCCACCATCAGGTTTTCGCGCACGGTGAGGCTTTTGAAGATGCGGCGGCCCTGCGGCACCAGTGCCACGCCGCGCGCCGCGATCAATTCCGGCGGCAGCCGCGTCACCGGCAGGCCGAACACCTCGACCGCGCCGCCGCGCGGGGGAAGCAGCCCGACGCTGACATTCATGCAGGTCGATTTGCCGGCGCCGTTGCGGCCAAGCAGGCCAAGGAGCCGGCCCTCGCCGAGCTCGAACGACACTTTTTGCAGCACGTGGCTGTCGCCGTAGAAGGCGTCGATCTCGGCCAAACTCAGCGCGCTATTCGCCAAGGTAGACCTCCCGCGTGCGCGGATCGGCCACCACTTCGGCGCGGGTGCCTTGGACGACGACTTCGCCGAAATGCAGCAGCGTGATGCGGTCGGCGAGATCGAGCGCGGTGTCCATGTCGTGTTCGATCATGACGACGGTGACATCGCGCGGAATGCTCTTGAGCAACTCGCGCACGTCGCGCCGTTCGTCGATCGACAGGCCGGCGAACGGCTCGTCGAGCAGGAGAACACGCGGCGACTGGGCCAGCGCCATGGCGATTTCGACCCGCCGCTTTTCGCCATAGGAAGTTTCCGCCAGCGACCGCTCGGCCATGTGCTCGAGACCGACGCGGGCGAGCGCGGCGCGCGCCTGGGTCATCAGGTGCGCGTGACGGTGAAGCGCGCTGTACGGATTCCAGCGCAGCGGGGAGAGCCCGAGCAGCGCCAGCGTGACGTTGCGCAGGATGCTGTCGCGCGGAAACAGCGTGATGATCTGATAGGTGCGCGCCATGCCGAGATGGGCGCGCTTGCGGGTCGGCAGGCGGGTGATGTCGCGATCGAACAGCCGCACCTCGCCGCCATCGGGGGCGATTTCGCCGGTGATCAGATTAAACAGCGTGGTTTTGCCGGCGCCGTTCGGACCGATGATCAGGCGGCGCTCGCCGGGCTCGACCTGCAGACTGAAATTGTTGGTCACGCGCAGACCGCCGAACGATTTGCTCAAGGCTTTGACGGCGAGCGCGCTCATCGCTTTGGCCCCGCAACCGGCGCCATCGCTTCGGCACGCTTGGCGGCGGGGCGGCCACGATTGACCGCGCGCCAGCCGGAGCGAATGAGCCGCACCGAGCCCGGCACCAGACCTTCCGGCATGAACACAACGATGGCGACGAAAATCGCGCCGAGCATGAAATTCCAGCGCGAGACGTAGGCGCTGACCACGAGCTTGATGATGATGACGAGCGCGGCGCCGACCACGGGGCCGAGCAGCGTTCCGGCTCCGCCCGAAATCACCATCAGCAGCGCTTCCGCCGAGGAGGTGAGCGCGAGCGCCGGCGGACTGACGAACTGGTAGTAGTAGACGAACAAAACGCCGGAGACCGCGCTCAACAGGCCGGAGAACATGAAGGCCCAGAAGCGGATCATCCAGACGTGGAAGCCGAGCGCGCTCATCCGCCGCGGCTGGTCGCGGGTGCCGGCGAGCGCCGCGCCGAACGGCGAGTGGACGAAGATCGCACAGGCACCAAGCGCGAGCAGAAACACGACGAGGGTCGCATCATAGAACGCGGGAGCGGAATCGAGCGACAACCCAAACGGCGCCGGCCGCGTCGACACGCTGATGCCGTTGTCGCCGCCGGTGATGCTGATCCAGCGATAGGCTAGCCCCCAGGCGATCTCGCCGAGCGCCAGCGTGATCATGATGAAGCTGATGCCGGTGGCGCGGAGCGACAGGACGGCAAAGCCAGCGCTGACGATCAGGCCGGCGGCGAGCCCGCCGCCGATCGCGACCAGATGGCCGTGCCCGGCGGCGAGCAGATAGGCCACCGCATAAGCGGTCGCTCCCGACAGTCCGGCATGGCCGAGCGAGACCAGCCCGGCGTAGCCGACCAGCACGTTGAGCCCGAGCGCAAACACCGCGTAGAGCAGAATCTGACTCGCGATGTTCACGTAGTACGGCTCGCGGATGGCGTAGGGCAGCAGCACCAGCGCGAGGACGGCAAGTGCCATGGCGAGAGTGCGGACGTTCAGACGAGCGTTCACGGAACCGACGTTCACAGGACTGTTCACAGAAACCTGGCCCCCGAACAGACCCTGCGGGCGGAACACCAGCACCAGCACCATCGGCAGGAACAGCACGAAATAAGCGAGCTCAGGCAACAGCGCCTGGCCGAAATTATAGATGAAGCCGACGATGATGCTGCCGACAAAAGAGCCGAGCAAGCTGCCGGTGCCGCCGAGGATGACGACCACGAGCGCGAGCGGCAGCATGTCCTGATCGAGGCCGGGATAGATGGAGAGGATCGGCGCGCCGATCATGCCGGCAAAGCCGGCAAGGCCCGGCGCCAAGCGCGAACACGATGGTGAACAGCTGCGAGACGCGGATGCCGACGACGCGGGCCATTTGCGGATCGTCGACGCCGGCCCGGATCATGGCGCCGAGCCGCGTGCGCTCGAGCATCAGCCAGAGCCCGATGGCGAACACGACAGCGATGCCGATGACGGCCGTGCGGTAGAGCGGAAAGGCCGCGCCACCGGCGCGCACGAAGCCGCCGAGTCCCGCCGGCGTCGCCACCGAGATCGGATCGCCGCCCCAACCCATCAGGCAAAGGTCGGCGACCATGAACGAGACGCCGAGCGTCACCAGCACCTGCGCCAATTGCTGACCGGCGAGCCGGCGAAGCAGCAGACGCTCCATCAGCGCGCCCAGCACCGCCACTTCCAACGCGGCCAGGACCGCCGCGACCCAAAAATTCACCGTGAAGCCGAGCGCGCCCGAAAGCAACGAGCTGCCGAGATAAGCGCCAACCATGAACATCGAGCCGTGCGTCAGATTGGGAATGCGCATCAGCCCGAAAATGAGCGAGAAACCTGCCGAGAGCAGGAACAGCAGGCCGCCAAAGGTTACGCTATTGACGGTCAGCAGCAGCCAGAAACTCATTTGCGCCCTTCCACTCCCCGGCTGCCACTCTGTCGTCTCTCTTTTGCTCGCCTTGCTTCCAGCTCGTATCAACCGAAGCGCAACCGGCATCACCGGACGGCGGGCCGATCAGCATTTCGTCAGCGGCGGATAATCGCGCGAGTAGACCGGATGGGCGAGGAATTCCGCCTCCGGCCAGGTCCAGAACTGGCTGACGTTCTCGTAGGTGTGGATGGTCTTGTTCCAAAGCTTCAGCCCGTATTTGGCGTCTTCCTTGCCGCAGCGGCGGATGAAGATGGTGCCGATCACATTGTTGAGGTGATCGAACTTGATCGGTCCGCGCGGCGTGTCGGTCAGGCTCACCGATTTGAGCGCCGCCATGAACTTATCGCGATCGCTCGCGTCGCCGCCGGCCGCCTTGAGGCCGGCGTCCAGCACCTGACAATTGCCGTAGAGCAGCGCCGCATACTGGCCCGGAATGGCGTCATAATTCTTCAGCATGCCGTCGACGAAGCGCTGATTGGCCTCGGTCTCGGCGTCGAGCGTGTAGGGCGCGGCGCTGACCAGGCCGAGCGCTTCGTCGCCGAAACTCCTGAGCAGGAAATCGTCGGCGCCGGCCTCACCGGCGACGACCTGATATTTCAGTCCGGCGCTGGCGTATTGCTTCATGAAGCGCAGCGGGTTGGAGCCGGCGAAGCCCTGGCAGACGCCGTCGCAATCGCCGATCTGCGCCAGATAGGGCGTGTAGTCGGGCGTCACCAAGGGCGGCCATAGTTTGTTGACGACGCAGCCGCCGTCCTTGGCAAACGAGGCCTGGAAGCCGCCCATCTGCTCGTAGCCGAAGGCGAAGTCCTCGGAGATGGTGACGACGCGCTTGAGTTTCAGTTCAGTCGCCGCGTAGTGGCCGAGCGGCTGGGTGGCCTGCGACGATGTCGCCGACGCGCGCAACAGATAAGGATTTGGCGCGCGCTGGGTCAGATTGTCGGCCGCCGCCAGGCTGAGCGTCGGCATCTTGTGCTGGATGACGTAGTCGTTGATGGCGTAAAGCTCGAAGGCGGCGAGCGGACCGAGGATCACATCCACCTGGTCGCGCTCGACCAGTTCCTGCACCTTGGTCTTGGTGCCAGCCGGATTGCCGCCGGTATCGGCGGAGATGAAATCGACCTTGCGGTCACCGAGCGTGTAATTCTTCTCCTTCAGATAAGTGAGAACGCCCTGCTCCATCTGAATGCCGCCGGCAGCGAGCGGCCCGGTCTTCACCGTCAGCAGACCGAGCTTGAACGGCGCGGCCTGCGCGATCGCGGGAGCGGGAAAACGGCTCAACGCCGCGGCCGCGCCCGCCGCGGTGCCGGCGAGCAGCGTCCGGCGGCTTACCTTGCGAGACATCGTGGTGCCTCCTGTCATCAAGTGTGATGCTCCGCGAAGGCGGAGCATCCAGTAATCAAGACGCCTGACGCTAGATCGTGTTGCCTGCGATTACTGGATCATCCGCATTCGCGGATGATGACAAATCCATCAGCACTTCGTCAGCGGCGGATAATCACGCGAGTAGACCGGATGGGCGAGGTACTCCGCCTCCGGCCACGTCCAGAACTGGCTGACGTTCTCGTAGGTGTGGATCGTCTTGTTCCAGAGCTTGAGCCCGTATTTGGCTCCCTCGGTCCCGATGCGGCGCACATAGATGTTGCCGATCGCGTTGTTGAGGTGATCGAATTTGATCGGCCCGCGCGGCGTGTCGGTCAGACTGACGGCTTTCAACGCCGCGACGAACTTGTCCTTGTCGCTGGCGTCGCCGCCGGCCGCCTTGAGGCCCGCGTCGACGATCTGGCAGTTGACGTAGAGCAGCGCCGCGTATTGGCCGGGAATGGTGTTGTAGTTCTTCATCATGCCCTCGATGAAGCGCTGGTTCGCGTCGATCTCATTGTCGAGCGTGTAGGGGCAGCAGCTGACAAGGCCGATCGCCTCTTCGCCATAGCTCTTCAGCAGCGCGTCATCGCCGCCGGTTTCGCCGGTCACTACCGGATATTTGAGACCGGCGCTGGCATAGGCCTTCATGAAGCGCAGCGGATTCGAGCCGGCAAAGCCCTGGCACACGCCGTCGCAGTCGCTGATCTGGGCGACATAGGGCGTGTAGTCAGGCGTCACCAGCGGCGGCCACAGTTTGTTGACGACACAGCCGCCGTCCTTCTGGAACGCCGCCTGGAAGCCGCCCATCTGCTCGTAACCGAAGGCGAAGTCCTCGACGATGCAGAACACGCGCTTGAGTTTCAGCTCGGTCGCCGCGTAATGCCCCATCGGATGCATGGCCTGCGACGAGGTGGCCGACGCGCGCAGCAGATACGGATTGGGCGTGCGCTGCGTCAGATTGTCGGCCGCGGCCAGACTCATCGTCGGCATCTTCTGCTGCTGAATGTAATCGTTGATCGCGTAGAGTTCGAAAGCCGCGAGCGGGCCGAGGATGATGTCGACCTTGTCGCGTTCGACCAGTTCCTGAACCTTGGCCTTGGTGCCCGCCGGATTGCCGCCGGTATCGCCGGAGACGAAGTCAACCTTGCGGCCGCCGATCGTATAATCGTGCTCCTTCAGATAAGTCAGCACCCCCTGTTCCATCTGGATGCCGCCCTGCGCGAGCGGTCCGGTCTTGACGGTCAGCAGGCCGAGCTTGAACGGCGCGGCCTGCGCGATCGCGGGCGCCGGGAACCGGGCCAACGCGGCGGCCGCGCCGGCTGCGGTGCCGGCCAAAAGCGTACGGCGATTGACTTTGCGAGACATCGTGTCCTCCCTCTGGCGCCCGGTCGGTCCGAAGCGCGCCTGAATTGCTTTTTCCCGCCGCATCCCCCTGCAACGGACTTTCGCGCCATAATCCAATAAGCCGTTCCGCCCGTAAAGACCGCTATTGTCGCGGCCTGGCGGATTTTTCCCGGTTTTATTTTTTCCTTGTCGGCTTCCTTGCCGGCTTCCTTGCCGGAATAATGGGCAGCAGCAGATAGGGCCGCGCGGCGCCGCCGAAATGCAGGGCGGTGACACCGCCGAATATGTCCGCCGGGCGGTCGCGCGGATCGTCATGCAGGAACGGCCCGCAGCCGGTCAGCTCGTTCTTGAAATTCGACATCCGGCCGCCGCTGCCGCCCGGATAGACGTAGTCCTTGCCGCGAATCGTTAACGCGATCCGGTAGCCCGCCGGCACCACGATCGAAGTCGGCCAGATTTCGATATCGAGCGGCACCGTCTCGCCGGGCTTGAGCGGCTGCTTCTTTAAGTGCGTGTGATAGGGCCGGTACGGTTTTGACAGTTTCTTGTCGAGCGCGCGGTGCGAGGCGCGCAGCCAGCCCTGCCCGACCGGCGTATGCGGATCGATGGCGCCCTGGAACGTCACCTCCTTCAGATCGGGCGAGAACACCCGCAGAACCACAAATATGTCGGCGTCGGCAGTCGAGGAGGAGACGTAGAGCTTGAGCGCGCTCGGGCCGGTGATTTCGGTCTCCTGCGCAAGCAGCGGTGACAGAAAGGTGACACCGTCGCCCGTGGCCGCGAAGCGAACCGCCGTCTTTGATTTTGCTTTGGCCGGTTTGTCAGCCAGCACGCCGTCGGGCGCGAGATAGAAACGCGTCCACCTGGTGTGCTTGAGCGGCCATTCATTGTCCGCGCGCTCGACGAAGCGGTCGACATGACGCACCTGCAAGAGCACCACCGGCTCACGGTCCCAGCCGTTCTTCTTGCCGTGCAGGAAATAATCGAAGAAACGCAGCTGCAGGTTTCGTCCATAGTCGGTGTAGAAATGCGTCCAGTGCTCGAGGCCGTGCGCTTCGAGCCATTTCTGCTTGGACGCGGCGCGGACGAAGCCCTCGAAATTGCCGCGCGGATGCAGCGCCTGGCCGCCCCAATTGGCGGCCGAGAGAAACGGCACCTTTATTTTCGACCACACCGGCGAGTGCGCGCGGTGATACGCATCATCGAGCGGATGGGCGGCTATTTCGCCGCCGAATTCGCTGCGGTTCTTGGCGAGCTCGGCTTCCGAGAGGATTTCCGGTCCGCACACCAGCTCGCCATGCACACGGCTCCTTTTGCCGCGCTCGCCCGCACCGTATTGCACGGTCTTGACCTGCATATCGTACCAGTTTTCCCAGAACGTCGAGAGGATGCCGCCATGGTGCGTCATGTCGCGATACCACTCGGCGGCGCCTTCCCAGATGCACATGGCGGCAAGATGCGGCGGCTGCAGCGAAGCAACGTGCCATTGATTGATGCCGTAGTAGGAAATGCCGTTGAGCCCCACCTTGCCGTTCGACCACGGCTGCACGCCGGCCCATTCGATGCAGTCGTAATAATCCTTGGTCTCGCGCGTCGAGAACGGATCGATGAAACCGGGCGAGCAGCCGGCGCCGCGCGAATCGACGCGCACGACGGCGTATTCGTGCGGCACCCATTTTTCCGGATCGACCACTTCCCAGCTCTGGTAGAGATTGCTCGAACCCGCCGGCACGTCGGGATGCTCTTTGATCATGCGCTCCCAGGCGCTCGGATAGCCGTCCTGAAAGGCGAGCCCCTTGGCGTAGGGGCCATGGCTCAAGATCACCGGGTAGCGGCCTTCCGCCACCGGGCGGAACACGTCGGCGCGCAGGACGAGGCTATCGTCCATGGCGATCGCGACATCCCAGTCGATACGCATGCCGTCGCGGACTTCGCCGCGCGGCTGATGGGACTTCCGATGGGACTTGTGATGAGACTTGTGATGAGACTTGTGATGAGACTTGGCGCCGGCGGCTACCCGCGCCATACGGGCCTCGCCCTCGAGCGATGACATGCGTAACCTCCCGGGTGGTTCTCGTGTCTTACATTTAACAAATCGCACAGGCCGGGCGAAAGCTCACCTGAATCGACACCGGCAATGCGCGCCGGTATGAATTGCGGAAGCGGTTTTTCCAATCGCGCGGCCAGGGAGGACGGGCATGAGCGACCGGCCCAAGCTTTCATTCAGCCACATGGGACTGTTCGTGACCGACCTGCCCAAGATGGTCGACTTCTATACGCGCGTGCTCGGCTTCGTGGTCAGCGATCGCGCGGTGCGGCCGGACGGCAACGAAGTCTGCTTCATTACGCTCGATCCGCGCGAGCACCATCAGATCGTGCTCGCCACCGGGCGGCCGGCCGATCTGTCCTACAGCGTCATTCAGCAATTGTCCTTCCGCCTGGAGAGCCTGTCGGGGCTGCGCGACATCTATAAAGCGCTCAAGCGCGAGCCGATCGCCGAACTCGGCCCGATCTCGCACGGCAATGCGATCTCGGCCTACTTCCGCGATCCTGAGGGCAACCGGCTCGAAGTCTTCATCGACACGCAGTGGCACGTGCCGCAGCCCTGCGCGGCGCCGGTCGATCTGCTCAAGTCCGACGCCGAGATCATGACCTTCGTCGAACGGCAGGTCGCGGACTTGCCGGGCGTTCTCGCGCGCGCCGACTGGGAGCGCGAGCGGGAGGCGACGTTCTAGCGGTCTTCTCGCGTCACCCCTTCCGCTTCTTCCCGCGCTTCACGCCCGCCATCTTTTCCAGCACGGCGCACACCGCGGCGGTGTCCTGCGCGCCGCGGCCGGAGGCCAGTGCCTTGTTGTAGATCGCCTCGGACGCATCGAACATCGGCGTCGGCACTTTGATCTTGCGCGCATAGCTGCCGATGACGTCCATATCCTTCTGCCAGACCGAAATCTTCATGGTGACGTCGTCGTAGCTGTCCTTCACCATCATCGGCGCACGCAGCTCGAACACGCGTGAATTGCCGGCGCCGGCCTTGACCAGGTCGCAGATGACTTGCGGCGGCAGCCCGGCCTTCATGCCGAGCACCATGGCCTCGGCGCTTGCCACGTTGTTGATGGCGACCAGAAGATTGGCGACGTATTTCATCCGGCTGCCGTTGCCGAACGCGCCGAGATCGTAGACGCCGCGGGAGAAGGCAGCGAACATCGGCCGCAGCCGCTTGATCTCGGCTGAGCCACCGGAGGCATAGATCACGACGTCTTTGGTCCTCGCCTGCGCGCCGGTGCCGCTGATCGGGCAGTCAAGCATGGCATGACCGGCCTTGCGCAAGACCGCGGCCGCCTTCTCCTTGTCCTCGATCGTGAACGTCGAGGCTTCGATCAACACACGGCGCGGCACGCCCGCTTTTGCGATGGCAGCGGCGGTTGCCGCCAGCGCCTTGGGACTGGGCAGACTGGTGATGATGTCGCGCGCTTTGCTGGCAACGTCGCCGGCATCGGCGGCGATCTCGACGCCGGCCCGCGCCATCGCCCGCCGCCGGCCGGGATCGATATCGAAGCCGACGACGCGCCAGCCCGCGGCGATCAGGTTTTGCGCAAACGAGCCGCCCATGATGCCGAGCCCGATGATACCGACGACGCCTTTTTTTCTTGCCATTTTTTTTGCCGCTTTTTTTGCCGCTTTTCTTGCAACCATTTGCTCCGCATCCCTTTTCGAATCTGTGCGCAGGACGCGAGGCTATGGCATCGGCTCGCCTGAGGCGCAAGCCGCTTTCTCACTGCGCCGCATTCGCATAAGGTCGATACCAACACGGAAACGCCGGGAGCGTGTGGAATGCAGATCGGAGTGGCCGGGCTTGGCGCCATGGGCAGCGCCATTGCGGCGCGGCTGATGGAAGTCGGCCACGAGGTCACGGTGTGGAATCGGACACCGGCAAAGACCAAACCGCTTGCTGACGCCGGCGCGAAGGTCGCGGCAAACCCCGCCGCGGTTGCCGCCGCTAGCGAAGCGATCATCACCATCCTGACCGACGGCGCCGCGATCGAGGCGGTCTATAACGGACCGTCGGGCCTGCTCTCCGGCGACGTGAAGGGGAAACTGTTCATCGAAATGAGCACCGTGCCGCCGGCGGTGGAGATCGCGCTGGCGCCGAAGGTGCGCGGCAAAGCCGCCGCCTTCGTCGAGTGCCCAGTCGGCGGCTCGACCGGACCGGCGCGGCAGGGCAAGCTGCTCGGTCTCCTCGGCGGCGAGCCCGCCGACGCGGCGCGGGCGCGGCCGATCGCCGAACAGCTTTGCCGCAAGGTCGAGCATTGCGGCCCTATCGGCGCCGGCTCGTCGATGAAGCTTGCGATCAACCTGCCGCTGATGGTCGGCTGGCAGGCTTACGCCGAGGCCTTCGCCATCGCGCGCGACGTCGGCTGGGAGCCCAAACGCCTGCTCGATCTGTTCGTCGAGAGCAACGGCGCCAATAATGGCCTGAAGATGCGCGCCGACATGATCGTCGCCATGATGGAGAATTGCGATCCCGGCGCGACCACCTTCAGCATCGCCAATGCGGTCAAGGACCTCAAGACGATGGTCGATACCGGCGCCGCCAAAGGCGCCGACATGCCGGCAACAAGAGCCGCGCTCGCGGGCCTCGACGAAGCAAACAACAAGGGGCTCGGCACTTCCGACGCCTCGCGGCAGACGGTCTTTTGGTCACGCCGGAACAAGTAACGGGCCAGTCGCGAGCGGATAAATCGGTTTATTTGATTTCATTCAGTGAGGAAGAACATATGAAAATCTTTTCTTTCTGGCGGTCGCTGGCGACCTACCGCGTGCGCATCGCGCTCAACCTCAAAGGTCTCGTCCCTGAAGAGGTCATTGAGGTCAATCTGATGAAGGGCGAGCAGCGGGAAGCGGCTTACCGCGCGGTCAATCCGATGATGGCGATTCCGGCGCTGGTCGACGGCGACGGGCCGGCTCTGTTCGAATCGCTGGCGATCATCGAGTATCTCGACGAGACCCATCCGAACCCGCCGCTGTTGCCGCGCGATCCAAAAGGCCGCGCGCGCGTGCGCGGCTTAGCGCAGATCGTCGCCTGCGACTCGCATCCGTTGATCGTGCCGCGGGTGCGCGAATATCTGCAGCACGAGATCAAGCTCGACGAGCCGGCGGTGATGACATGGTGCCGGCACTGGCACACCGCGGCGCTCACTGCGCTGGAGGCTAATCTTCACGACAAAGCAACCGGCCGCTACGCGCACGGCGATACGGTCACGCTGGCCGACATCTGTCTCGCCAGCCAAGCGGCAGGGGCGAAGTTCTTCAACGTCGAGATGGCGCCGTTCCCGACCTTCAACCGCATCGTCGATTCGCTGTCGGCGATCGACGCCTTCGCCCGCGCCCATCCGCTCAAGCAGCCGGGGGCGCCGGCGGCGCACTAGGCTGGGGACTCATTGGCTAAGTCGACCCCTGTCACAATCAATTCGTGGGATTTCGCGTGGTTTCGCGCCGGCCGTCGCTTTTTTGACCCAATGCTGGGCTCCGAATTGGCGATCAGGTTGGTATTTGATCCCGGCAATCCACTGGCAAATTGGTATCTGCATCAATCACCTTGAAAATAAAGGTGCGCACAGTACGATGCTGGTTGCAATATTTGGGAGGATGCAATGCGAAATCTCTTTGCTTTAGCCGCACTGATGGTCCTGGTCGCTCCATTGGCGACTGAGCAAGCGGCCGCGGCCGGCGCCGTCGCGATCGGCATCGCGCCCGGTGGGGCGCAGAACGGCTACGCCAGCGGATACGAGGTCAACGACCCGGACATTGATACGGCCAAAACCGACGCGCTTTCGCAGTGCAAAAAGCCTCAGGCCAATGTTTCCGGTACGCCGGCCAACAGCGGTACGCTGGCCGCGCAGGCGAAGTGCGAAGTCGTCGCGACGTTTACCAATAAATGCTACGCCCAAGCGCTCGATCCGAAGGATGGAACGCCAGGGGCCGGCTGGGCCGTCGCGGATACCCAGGAAGAAGCTGACAACCAAGCTATGGCCATGTGCCGGAGCACGGCAGGCGCTGACCGCAGCGCCTTCTGCAAGGTTTTCTCGCGCGCGTGCGATACCGGCAATAAGTAGGCCGTTCCGCCGACAACTAGTCGTCATTGCGACCCTGTCATCGGACCGCGCGACGTCGCGCGGGTCCGACGGCTGGCAATAACGTCACCACCACTTGTAAAAATGATGCAAGGGGCCGCGGCCGAAGCCGACAGCGAGCCGGTCGGCGGCGGCTATCGCCTCAGTCACGTAGGCTTTTGCGTCGCGCACCGCCTGCTTGAGCGGGAGGTCCTTGGCGAGACCCGCAGCGATGGCCGAGGCCAGCGTGCAGCCGGTGCCATGCGTGTTCCTGGTCGCCACGCGCGGGGCGGCAAACCGCGTGCAACTGTCGCCGTCAACCAGCACGTCAACACTCTCCGTCCCTCCGCCGTGACCGCCTTTGACGAGCACCGCGCCGGCGCCGAGAGCTAGCAGCGCCTGCGCCTGGGCGCACATCTCGCTCTCCTCCCGCGCCATCGGCACGTCCAGGAGGGTCGCCGCCTCGAACAGATTAGGCGTGAAGATGCGCGCCTTGCGCGCCAGCAGCTTCAGCGCGCCGATCGCATCTGCACGCAGCAGATCGGCGCCTGTGCTCGCCGCCAGGACCGGATCGAGCACCACGTTGCGCACGCGGTGACGCTCAAGACCGGCGGCGACCGCCTCGACGATTGCCGCGTGCGCCAGCATGCCGATCTTGACCGCGCCGACATCGAGATCGGACAACACCGCGTCCATCTGAGCGGCCACGAAATCGGCCGGCACGGGGTGAATTGCAGTGATGCCCTTGGTGTTTTGGGCGGTCAGCGCGGTGATGACGGACGCGCCGTACACACCAAGCGCCGAGAACGTTTTCAGATCGGCCTGGATGCCGGCGCCGCCGCTCGAATCCGAGCCGGCGATGGTCAGCGCAATCGGCGCGGCCATCAGGCGCCTCGCTTCGCCAGCATCGCGTCGACGATCTGCCGCAAGGCGCGCGCCGCGGCGGCCGGATCGGGATTAAGCGACAGCGCAGAAATGACGGCGACGCCGTCGGCGCCCGCGCCGATCACCGCGCCGGCGTTGGTGGCGTCGATGCCGGCGATGCCGCACACAGGCAATTCCTTGTTCGCTTTGCGCGCACGGGCGCGGAGCACGTTGATGATCCGCGCCAAGCCTTCAGGGCCGATCGGCGCGTTCTTCTGCTGCTTCGACAACGTCGCATAGACGCCACCGGAGCCGACATAATCGATAAGCTCGACCGGCGCCGCTTCCGCCTCGCCGACATTCTTCACCGACAGACCGATGATGGCGGCGGGGCCGAGGATGCGGCGCGCATCCGCAACGGCCATGTCGTCCTGGCCGAGATGCACGCCGTCGGCTTGCGCGGCCAGCGCCACGTCGACGCGGTCATTGACC